>NZ_CP009451.1 GCF_000757825.1 Cedecea neteri | reverse complement strand
GCGTACGCAGGTAGTTTGTCTGGGCCAGATCGAGCTCAGTGTAACCGCCACGCGGCAAGCCTTTAGGCAGTTTGATATCGCCATAACGAACGCGAATAAGGCGGCTAACCTGCACGCCAACCGCTTCCCACAGGCGACGAACCTCACGGTTACGGCCTTCGGTCAGGGTCACGTTGTACCACTGGTTAATGCCTTCGCCACCGGTGAACTTGATAGTTTTGAATGCCGCAGGGCCATCCTCAAGCTGCACGCCGCGAGAAAGCTGCTTTACTTTATCGTCATCTATTTGACCAAAGACGCGAACGGAGTATTCACGCTCCACTTCACGGCTCGGGTGCATCAGGCGGTTAGCCAGCTCGCCGTCGGTAGTGAACAGCAGTAAACCGCAGGTGTTGACGTCCAGACGCCCTACGGCAATCCAGCGAGCACCGCGCAGCTTCGGCAGACGATCAAACACCGTCGGGCGCCCTTCCGGATCGCTGCGGGTACACAGCTCACCTTCCGGTTTGTAATAGGCCAGCACGCGGCAGATTTGTTCCGCAGACTCACGAATCGAGATCAAATGACCATCGATGCGAATTTTAAGCGACTGGGTAATTTCAACCCGATCGCCCAGCGTGGCAATTTTGCCATCAACGCTTACGCGACCAGCAGAGATAATGGTTTCAATCTCACGACGGGAACCATGGCCAGCGCGAGCCAGCACTTTTTGTAACTTTTCGCTCATTGAGCTTCCTCGGGTGTCGCCTTCACAGGCGTCTCAGATACTTTGAAATCAAAAGGCATGGGCCTGATGAAGTATAAATACGGATTCGGACCGCCGCCCGGTCGCAGTCAAATGCTGAGGGCAGCTTCGTGGCCGCACATAGTACACGAATTTTAGCGCAAATGGAGTTAAAACCGTCTACCGGGTTTTACTCATACTAATGATTCAGGCTGGCAAGCAGCGAGGCACGGTCGACGGGTAAACAGTCAGCGCTTGTTGCCACATCTCTTTGTGCCTGTGCGGCTTCACTGCCCGCAAGAAAGACGGGTAATCCGCTACTCAGCCACCGCTGATACAGCGCCTGCTGGCTGCTCGTCAGCGCTTTATCCGTCCAAATCATAATGTGATCGGCGCTGATGCGGCTGAGGTCCCGGGAACGGAATTTCACGATCCAGCACCTCAACGAAGAAACCGTCGCTGGCAAAACGAATCCCTTCCAGCCACAGCTCAAGGGGATCTTTCAGCGAAAGCGCCAGAATAAACAGCCTGTCGCCGGGCGTTTTCGCCCGCTGGCCAGCACGAACGTGGCGTATTCAATCAGGGCGGTGTCCAGCATAGCGCGGCTCATGGCCATTTCCTGCTGCACATCGGCGTCGAGCCACAGCCTCAGCGGCCGGACAATTTCATCAATAAAAATAGCCGGAGGCACTTCGCGGCCGTAGCGCCAGATAAGCCCCCGCAGCTTCGTGGGCTGCATCGCCTCGCACTGCGCCAACAGGGCTTCCTGAACCTCAAGCCAGCCGGAAGGAGCGCCGGTTTCCTCACCGTTCAGCAGCGCCAGCATATCCGGCAACGCGGCGCCCTTTTCAAGCCAGCCTACAATCGCTGCGACCCGTGAACAGTGGGTAAAATTGAAAAAACGGTGCCCGTTCTCATCCACCTGCGGTTTGATTAAACCGTAACGCTGCCAGCTGCGAATATTGGCTGGCGTCACGCCGCACTGAGAAGCCAGAACATCAATGTTAAATCGGGCCATAGCCATCTCCTTACAGGAAAGGTTTAACGTCCCCGACGCCTCGCGCATCACCACTGGCGCATCTTCCGTCAGGTCGATAACCGTGGTGGGCTGCTGGCCCAGATAACCGCCGTGGATGACCAGATCCACGACCTTCTCCAGACGATCTTTAATCTCTTCAGGGTCGGACTCGTAAACTCATTGCCGGCAGCATCAGCGAAGTTGACAGCATCGGCTCATCCAGCGTTTCCAGCAGCGCCAGCGCAATCGGGTTTGACGGCACGCGGCAGGCCGATGGTTTTACGTTTTCCTGCCAGCAGGCGGCGCCGGCACCTCTTTGGTACCCTGAGGATGAAAGTATAGGTTCCCAGGCGTGTTGTTTTTAATCAGGCGGAACGCGACCGTTATCGACAAAACGCATAGGTCGACAGCTCAGATAAATCCCGGCACATCAGGGTGAAGTTGTGGCCATCGGGAAGCTGACGGATGCGGCAAATGCGCTCCATCGCCGATTTATCTTCCAGCTTACAGCCCAGCGCATAGCCGGAATCCGTAGGGTAAACAATCACCCCACCTTTACGAATAATGTCCACTGCCTGGTTTAATCAGGCGCGGCTGCGGGTTATCCGGGTGGATATAAAAAAACTGACTCATACTGCCCTCTCTTTCGCGATGTGGCTCTGCTCCCAGTGCTGCCAGACGGGCTCAACGCCCGCAGGAAGCCACAGCTTGCGTCCCAGCTCAATCCAGGCGCAGGGCAGATGAAAGTCTGATCCCTGCGACGCCAGCAGATTAAACTGCTTCGCGTAGCTCGCAAGCTGGGTTCGTTCGTTGGGAGCCTGCTGGCACTGCGCAACTTCCATGGCATCGCCACCGTGTTCGGCAAAGTGCGCCAGCAGTCGTTTTAGCCATTTTGCGGTCAGGCCGTAGCGCCCTGGATGCGCCAGTACCGCCTGCCCGCCAGAATGATGAATGACATCAATAGCTTGTTCTATTGTACACCACTGAGGCGGAACATATCCGGTTTTCCCTTTCGCCAGATACTTCTTGAAGACGTCGCCCATATTGCTGGCTTTGCCCTGCTCGACCAGAAAACGAGCAAAATGACCGCGGGTGATCGCCCCGCCGCTGGCATGCCGCATTGCGCCTTCTAACGCATCGGGAATACGCCGCTTTATCCAGACGCTCGGCAATCATCACTGCGCGCTGGCTGCGGCGTTCACTCTGCTGCTCAAGAAACAGCTTCAGCGCCGGATGCTGCTCATCAACGCCCAGCCCCACGATATGAATCTCGTGGTTTTCCCACACGGTTGATATTTCTACTCCGCTGATTAACTGTAGCGGTAAATTCAGACGTTCGATTTCTGCACGCGCGGCGGGCAGGCCGGCAACGGTATCGTGATCGGTAATAGCCAGAACCGTCACGCGCATATCCACCGCGCGGCTGACAAGAGCTTCAGGAGACAACAGGCCGTCCGAGGCGGTAGTGTGGCTGTGTAAATCGTGGATCGTGGCCAGGGTGGGCTCGCTCAAAATGGCTCCAGAATGGATAAACAGAAATTTAGCGGCCTATGATAGCGATATTCGGCTATTTTAAAAAATCAGTATTGACAACACACGCCCGAACCAGTTTACTAGTACGCAAGTTCACATAACGAGGTATCTGAAATGAAAGCGATGAATTCCCTGCACGGTTGGTGGCGTACTCCCTGAACTCGGGCGGTGCGATCGCGTACGCTGTTTAACAGCGCAGATACCAGGCCCGCCAACGATGCGGGCTTTTTTTTGAACAAAATTGAGAACTGACATGCAAACACAAAAACCAGCACTTGAACTCCTGAGCAGCGAAGCTGCCTACCGTGAAAACCCAACGGCCCTTTTCCACCAGCTGTGCGGCGCACGCCCTGCGACGCTGCTGCTGGAGTCCGCCGACATCGACAGCAAAACGATTTAAAAAGCCTGCTGCTGGTAGACAGCGCCATGCGCATTACGGCGTTGGGTGACACCGTCACTTTACAGGCTCTGTCAGCGAACGGCGCCTCTTTACTGCCGCTGCTGGACGCAGCCTTACCGGCTGGGGTCGAAAATGAACACTTCCCCGATGGCCGTATCTTGCGCTTTCCGGCGTCAGCTCGTTATTAGATGAAGACGCGCGCCTGTGTTCGCTGTCGGTCTTTGACGCTTTCCGCATCATGCAGGAACTGGTGAGCGTGCCTGCTGGACGAAACGTAACGCGATGTTCTTCGGCGGCCTGTTCGCTTATGACCTGGTGGCCGGCTTTGAAGATCTGCCGCCAGCTGAAACAGGACAACCGCTGCCCGGATTACTGCTTCTACCTGGCCGAGACATTATTGACTATCGATCACCAGAAAAAGCAGACCCGCATTCAGGCCAGCCTCTTTACGCCGTCAGAAAGCGAAAAACAGCGCCTGATAAAACGTACCGAACAGCTTCGCCAGCAAATTAGCGAGCAGCCAGCCGAGCTGCCGGTACAGAAAGTCGAACACATGAGCTGCGACGTTAACCAGAGCGATGAAGAATTCGGCGCGGTTGTCCGCCAGATGCAAAAAGCTATTCGCATCGGCGAAATCTTCCAGGTGGTGCCGTCCCGCCGCTTCTCGCTGCCCTGCCCGTCGCCGCTGGCCGCCTATCAGACGCTGAAGAAGAGCAACCCAAGCCCGTACATGTTCTTTATGCAGGATAACGATTTCACGCTGTTCGGGGCTTCTCCGGAAAGCTCGCTGAAATACGATGCGACGAACCGCCAGATTGAGATCTACCCGATTGCCGGTACCCGGCCTCGCGGTCGCCGCGCGGACGGTTCGCTGGACCGTGATTTAGACAGCCGCATCGAGCTGGAAATGCGCACCGATCACAAAGAACTCTCTGAACACCTGATGTTGGTTGACCTGGCGCGTAACGACCTGGCCCGCATCTGTACGCCGGGCAGCCGCTACGTGGCTGATTTAACCAAAGTCGACCGCTACTCCTTCGTGATGCACCTGGTGTCGCGCGTTGTTGGCGAGCTGCGTCATGACCTGGACGTGCTGCACGCCTATCGCGCCTGCATGAATATGGGCACCCTGAGCGGCGCACCTAAAGTGCGTGCCATGCAGCTGATAGCCGGTGCCGAAGGCGTGCGTCGCGGCAGCTACGGTGGCGCGGTGGGTTATTTCACCGCCCACGGCGACCTCGACACCTGCATCGTTATCCGCTCTGCCTATGTTGAAGACGGGATCGCCACTGTTTCAGGCTGGGGCCGGCGTTGTCCTGGATTCAGACCCGCAGTCAGAAGCCGACGAAACCCGCAACAAAGCCCGCGCCGTTTTGCGCGCCATTGCTACAGCGCATCACGCGAAGGAGACTTTCTAATGGCTGACATTCTGCTGCTCGATAATATCGACTCATTCACCTATAACCTGGCAGATCAGCTCCGCGCGAGCGGCCACAACGTGGTGATTTACCGTAACCATGTTCCGGCGCAGACCTTGATTGAACGCCTGGCCACCATGGATAACCCGGTACTGATGCTTTCACCTGGCCCAGGAGCGCCAAGCGAAGCGGGCTGTATGCCTGAATTGCTGACCCGCATGCGCGGCAAGCTGCCGATTATCGGTATCTGCCTGGGCCACCAGGCCATCGTTGAAGCTTACGGCGGCTACGTAGGCCAGGCCGGAGAAATCCTGCACGGTAAAGCGTCTTCTATTTCCCACGACGGCGAAGCGATGTTTGCCGGGCTGCCTAACCCGCTGCCGGTGGCGCGTTACCACTCGCTGGTTGGCAGCAATATTCCTGCCGGGCTGACCATCAACGCGCATTTCGAGGGCATGGTGATGGCGGTTCGTCATGAAGCTGACCGGGTTGTTGGCTTCCAGTTCCATCCGGAATCCATCCTGACCAGCCACGGGGCTCGCCTGCTTGAGCAGACGCTCGACTGGGCGCTGCTCAAGCTGAAGCAGGCCAATACGCTGCAGCCGATCCTCGACAAACTTTATCAGGCACAAACCCTGAGCCGCGAAGAGAGCCACCAGCTGTTTTCCGCCATCGTTCGCGGTGAGTTGAAGCCAGAACAGCTGGCGGCCGCGCTGGTCAGCATGAAGGTGCGCGGTGAACATCCGAACGAAATCGCCGGGGCCGCATCCGCCCTGCTCGAACACGCCGCGCCGTTCCCAAGCCCGAGTTACGAGTTTGCCGACATCGTCGGTACCGGCGGCGACGGCAGCAACAGCATTAATATCTCCACCGCCAGCGCCTTTGTCGCCGCAGCGGTAGGGCTTAAGGTCGCCAAACACGGTAACCGCAGCGTGTCCAGCAAGTCCGGTTCATCCGACCTGCTGGCAGCATTTGGCATCAACCTTGAAATGAATGCCGACGCTTCCCGCAAAGCGCTGGACGAGCTGGGCGTCTGCTTCCTGTTTGCGCCTAAGTATCACACGGGTTTCCGCCACGCGATGCCGGTTCGCCAGCAGCTGAAAACGCGCACCCTGTTCAACGTGTTAGGCCCGCTGATTAACCCGGCACACCCGCCGCTGGCGCTGATCGGTGTTTACAGCCCTGAGCTGGTACTGCCGATTGCTGAAACACTGCGCGTCCTCGGCTACAAACGCGCGGCAGTTGTTCACAGCGGCGGCATGGATGAAGTTTCGCTTCACGCGCCAACGCTGGTTGCCGAACTGAACCACGGCGAAATCAAAAGCTACCAGCTGACCGCCGCCGATTTCGACCTGCCTGCCTACCACCAGGAAGCGCTGGCGGGCGGCACGCCGGAAGAAAACCGTGACATTCTGACCCGCCTGCTACAAGGTAAAGGTGAGACAGCGCACGAGTCTGCCGTCGCGGCAAACGTGGCCATGCTGATGCGACTGCACGGCCATGAAGACCTGAAAGCTAACGCACAGAAAGTGCTGGATGTATTACGTAGCGGTGCGGCATACGACCGCGTGACCGCGCTCGCGGGGAGAGGATAAGGCAATGCAGGAGACCGTATTAAACCGCATCGTGGCTGACAAAGCGCTGTGGGTCGAAGCCCGCAAACAGCAGCAGCCGCTGGCGAGCTTCCAGAATGAGATAGTGCCAGCCACGCGCAACTTCTATCACGCGCTGCAGGGGGCCCGCACCGTCTTCATTCTTGAGTGCAAAAAAGCGTCCCCGTCTAAAGGGGTTATCCGCGACGATTTCGATCCGGCCCGAATTGCAGGCGTTTATAAGCATTATGCTTCTGCGATATCGGTGCTGACCGACGAGAAATACTTCCAGGGCAGCTTTGATTTTCTGCCTGTCGTCAGCGGGATTGTCAGCCAGCCGGTGCTGTGCAAAGACTTTATTATCGACGCCTATCAGATTCATCTGGCGCGTTTTTACCAGGCAGATGCTTGCCTGCTGATGCTCTCGGTGCTGGACGACGAACAGTATCGCCAACTGGCCGCGGTTGCCCACAGCCTGAATATGGGCGTGCTGACCGAAGTGAGCAACGAAGAAGAGCTGGAGCGTGCTATCACGCTCGGCGCCAAAGTCGTCGGCATCAACAACCGCGACCTGCGCGACCTGTCCATCGATCTGGATCGCACCCGGCAGCTGGCGCCGCGCCTGACCCACGGCGTGACGGTTATCAGTGAATCTGGCATCAATAATTACGCTCAGGTTCGCGAGCTTAGCCACTACGCGAACGGCTTCCTGATTGGCTCTGCGCTGATGAGTGAAGATGACCTGAACGCTGCGGTACGCCGCGTGCTGTTTGGGGAGAACAAAGTCTGCGGCCTTACGCGTGGCGAAGATGCTCGTGCAGCTCAGGAAGCCGGAGCTATTTACGGTGGTCTGATCTTCGTGCCTGCTTCACCTCGCTTTGTCACCGATGATAAAGCCGCAGCGGTGATTGCCGCCGCCTCGCTTCGCTACGTGGGCGTTTTCAGAAACACGCCGGTAGCGGAAGTCGTGGCGAAAGCAGAGAAATTCTCGCTCAGTGCGGTTCAGCTCCACGGCGCTGAAAACCAGGATTACATTACTGAGCTACGAGCCCTGCTGCCGGCGAATACACAGATCTGGAAAGCATTGAGCGTGGCTGACACGCTGCCCGAGCGCAATCTACAACACGTGGATAAGTACGTGTTCGATAACGGCCAGGGCGGCACCGGGCAAAGCTTTGACTGGCGACTGTTAGCCGGACAAAAGCTGGAAAACGTGATTCTGGCGGGCGGCCTCGGAGCGGATAACTGCGTGGAAGCGGCAAAAGCCGGCTGCGCGGGACTGGATTTCAACTCCGGCGTGGAAAGCGCGCCGGGAATAAAAGATGCTAACAAGCTGGCTGCGGTCTTTCAGACCCTGCGGGCTTACTAAGGAAGAGATACCATGACTTTACTGAACCCTTATTTTGGTGAATTTGGCGGCATGTATGTGCCGCAGATCCTGATGCCTGCCCTGCGCCAGCTTGAAGAAGCTTTCGTGGCGGCGCAAAGCGATGCGGAGTTCCAGGCCGAGTTTACCGACCTGCTGAAAAACTACGCCGGGCGCCCAACAGCCCTGACGAAATGCCGTAACCTGACGGCAGGCACCAACACTACGCTGTACCTCAAGCGTGAAGATCTGCTGCACGGCGGCGCGCACAAAACTAACCAGGTACTGGGCCAGGCCCTGCTCGCCAAACGCATGGGTAAAACCGAGATCATCGCCGAAACCGGCGCGGGTCAGCACGGCGTAGCCTCTGCGCTCGCCAGCGCCCTGCTCGGCCTGAAATGCCGCATCTATATGGGGGCCAAAGACGTTGAGCGCCAGTCGCCAAACGTCTTCCGCATGCGCCTGATGGGTGCCGAAGTGATTCCGGTACACAGCGGTTCATCCACCCTGAAAGATGCCTGTAACGAGGCGCTGCGCGACTGGTCTGCAAGCTATGACACCGCGCACTACATGCTCGGCACTGCCGCCGGCCCGCACCCGTTCCCAACCATCGTCCGTGAGTTCCAGCGCATGATCGGTGAAGAAACCAAAGCGCAGATTCTGGAGAAAGAAGGCCGCCTGCCTGACGCGGTGATCGCCTGCGTGGGCGGCGGCTCCAACGCCATCGGCATGTTTGCCGACTTTATCGACGAAACCAGCGTGGGCCTGATTGGCGTCGAACCTGCCGGGCACGGGATCGAAACCGGCGAACACGGTGCGCCGTTGAAGCACGGCCGCGTGGGCATTTACTTCGGCATGAAGTCGCCGATGATGCAGACCGACGAAGGCCAGATTGAAGAGTCTTACTCTATCTCTGCCGGGCTCGACTTCCCGTCCGTTGGGCCACAGCACGCTTATCTGAACAGCACCGGGCGCGCCGATTACGTGTCCATTACCGATGACGAAGCGCTGGACGCCTTTAAAACGCTGTGCCGCAGCGAAGGCATTATTCCTGCGCTGGAGTCTTCCCACGCCCTCGCCCATGCCTTGAAAATGATCCGCGAGAATCCTGAAAAAGAACAGCTGTTGGTAGTGAACCTCTCTGGCCGCGGCGACAAAGACATCTTCACCGTCCACGATATTCTGAAAGCACGAGGGGAAATGTAATGGAACGTTATCATCATCTGTTTGAACAGCTGCAGGCCCGCAAGGAAGGCGCATTCGTTCCCTTTGTGACGCTGGGCGACCCGAACCCGGAGCTTTCGCTGAAAATCATCGACGCGCTGATTGAAGGCGGGGCGGATGCGCTGGAGCTGGGTATTCCGTTCTCCGATCCGCTGGCGGATGGTCCAACGATTCAGGGCGCAGCGCTGCGTGCCTTCGCCTCTGACGTGACGCCAACTCAGTGCTTTGAAATGCTCGCCGCGATCCGCCAAAAGTACCCGGAAATCCCGATTGGCCTGCTGATGTATGCCAACCTGGTGTTTAACCGCGGTATCGACGAGTTTTACGCGCTGTGTGCCAAAGTGGGCGTGGATTCGGTACTGGTAGCCGACGTACCGGTTGAAGAGTCAGCCGAGTTCCGTAACGCCGCCATGCGCCACGGTGTAGCGCCTATCTTCATCTGTCCGCCAAACGCCGACGATGCGCTGCTGCGTGAAATTTCGTCCCACGGCCGGGGGTATACTTACCTGCTTTCCCGCGCAGGGGTTACCGGCACTGAAACTCGTGCTCAGCTGCCTCTTAACCATCTGATTGAGAAACTGGGCGAGTATCATGCCGCGCCACCTCTGCAAGGTTTTGGTATTTCTGAACCTTCTCAGGTTCGCGATGCGATTTCCGCTGGCGCAGCGGGGGCAATTTCAGGCTCTGCGGTGGTGAAAATCATTGAGAAGAATCTGGCACAGCCAGAGGTGATGCTCAGCGAACTGAAGGTCTTTGTACAGAATATGAAAGCCGCGACTCGCGGTTGATCGGTAAAAGGCCGGGGAGACCCGGCCTTTTTTCTTAGAAGCGGTAACCTGCGGAGAACATAAATACCCACGGGTCAATGCGCGTCTTAATACTTTGCTGCTCACCCGCGGCTTTAAATTTCACCGTAGTGTCGATGTCCATATACCAGACGGACATGTTCAGCAGCCAGTCGTCATTCACCATATAATCCAGCCCGACCTGGCCTGCCGCCCCCCAGGAATCTTTCACTTTCAGATCGCTCAGACCCGCGCTTTTGCCGGTGTCGTTGAAGCTTGCATCAAAGAAAGTCGTGTAGTTCACGCCGACGCCCACATAAGGACGCACTTTGCTACCCGCATCGCCAAAATACCACTGCGCCATCAGCGTCGGCGGCAACTGATGCACGGTCGCCAGGTCGCCGGTTGGCCCAAGCCCAACCTTGTGGCGGAACGGCGTGGCTGCCAGCAGTTCAATACCGATGTTGTCGGTGACCATGTAGTCAAAGGTCAGCCCCAGTTGGGTATTGTTATCAACCTTAAAACTCCCCATCTTGAGCACGTCGTCCGAACCGGCGGTTGGTCGAACCGTCGCGGTACCCGCACGCATAAAGAATTCCCCCGCCTGATGCGCCGAAGCCGCACCGGACAGACACCCCATCGCCAGTAATGCCAGAGTGAGTTTTTTCATAGCCCTTCCCTTGTTATGGTTTTTAACAGCGGGCTGAATATACTCAGAAAGAAGTACAAAGTGATCTAACACCGATCACACTTTGCCTTCTAATTTAACATTCAATGATCTGGATTAATTTTTAGTGACGACATGAAAAACAACAAAGCGAAACCAGATCAATTTTATTGAATTATCAGTTTTCGTAAATTTCTGTCATATCTGTACAACCTGCAGGCTAATCGACGCTATTCAACCGCTTAGAGAAAGTCTTTGTGGTGCCACGACGCCTGCATCCAGGGTACAATTGCCCGCAGATTGATAACCGCTAGCAACACCAAGGAGAGTGCATGTCTATCACGGCGGGTTCGGTATACCGTGACACGGGAAATTTTCTTCGTAATCAGTTCATTACCATATTGCTGATTGCGTTACTTTGCGCCTTAATTTCGGTGATTATTGGCCGTGCGTTCTCGCCCAGCGAAGAACAAATGGCGATTTTGAGTGAGGGAGATAACCTGGCGGGTAGCGTTGGGTTGTTTGATTTGGTGCAGAATATGTCGCTGGAGCAGCAGCAAGTGTTACTGAAAGCGTCTGCTGCCTCAACGTTTTCAGGCCTGATTGGCAACGCCATTCTGGCAGCCAGCATGATGGTGCTGATGCAAATCGTC
The DNA here is from genome assembly GCF_000757825.1 of Cedecea neteri. Classification (GTDB taxonomy): domain Bacteria; phylum Pseudomonadota; class Gammaproteobacteria; order Enterobacterales; family Enterobacteriaceae; genus Cedecea; species Cedecea selenatireducens. Next base: position 4,865,063 of record NZ_CP009451.1, on the reverse strand, counting down.
TCTGCAGGCCAGCGCGTCAGCGCCCTGCGCGCGATTGGTGCCTCGGCGCCGGTGCTGCCAAAAATGTTCATTCTGATCTTCCTGACCACGCTGCTGGTGCAAATCGGCATTATGCTCGTCGTGGTGCCTGGCGTGCTGCTGGCCATCCTGCTTTCCCTCGCTCCGGTAATGCTGGTGCAGGATAAAACGGGCATTTTCCGCTCCATGCGCAGCAGCCTGCGTTTGGTCTGGTCAAACATGCGCCTTGTCGCCCCGGCGGTCGTCGCGTGGCTGGCGGCAAAAACGGCGTTACTGCTGCTGGCCTCAAGCTTTGCCGCACTGTCGCCAGAAGTTGGGGCAGTGATAGCAAACACCATAAGCAACCTGATTTCGGCCGTACTGCTTATCTACTTATTCCGCCTGTACATGTTGATACGTCAATAACCTTCCCCGGCTCCTGACCGCGAGTTATAGTCAGGAGCCACCTCTTTACGGAACAGATTATGAAGCAGTTTCTCGACTTCCTGCCCCTGATTGTCTTCTTTGCTTTCTACAAAATGTACGACATTTTTGTTGGCACCTGGGCGCTGATCATCGCCACCGCCCTCGCGCTGGTTTACAGCTGGATCAAATACCGCAAGCTGGAAAAAACCACGCTGGTCACCTTTGTGATGGTTGCCGTGTTTGGTGGCCTGACGCTTTACTTCCACAACGCGGAATTCATTAAGTGGAAAGTGACGCTGATTTACGGGCTGTTTGCCGCCGCGCTGCTGTTTATGCAGTTCGGCATGAACAAGCTGCTGATTCAGAGCATGCTGGGCAAAGAGATCTCACTCCCTACGGTGGTCTGGTTTCGCCTTAACATCGCCTGGGCGCTGTTCTTCATCGCCTGCGGTTTGCTGAATATTTACGTGGCGTTCTGGCTCCCGGAAAGTATCTGGATTAACTTTAAAGTCTTCGGACTCACCGCCCTCACGCTGGTATTCACCCTGCTGAGTGGGGTGTATATCTATCGTCATATGCCGCAGGAAGAGAAGTAATGTCGAACGAATTACCGCAAGGTGAATTAGTCCTGCGTACCCTGGCAATGCCGGCGGATACTAACGCCAACGGCGATATTTTTGGCGGCTGGCTGATGGCTCAAATGGACATGGGCGGTGCCATCCAGGCCAAAGAAATTGCCCACGGCCGCGTTGTCACCGTGCGCGTGGACGGGATGACCTTCCTGAAGCCGGTGGCGGTGGGCGACGTGGTCTGCTGCTACGCGCGCTGCGTTAAGCGCGGCACAACGTCCATCACCATCAATGTGGAAGTGTGGGTGAAAAAGGTCTCTTCCGAGCCTATCGGCCAGCGCTACAAAGCCACCGAGGCCATTTTTATCTACGTCGCCGTGGATAAAGCGGGCAAACCTCGCGCCATACCTCAAGCCTAGTAACTCTCCTGCCCGGTTACGCCGGGCAGTTCATTTTCCCCTTACGCGACCGACCTGGTTTCCCGCATTTCCTGCAGAAGATAATCAATAAACAGGCGCGTTTTGGCCGGTATCAATCGGCCCGGCGGTATAATGCCGTAGACGCCTCCCCGATCCCTGAGAGCTGAGAGCTGAGAGCTGAGAGCTGAGAGCTGAGAGCTGAGAGCTGAGAGCTGAGAGCTGAGAGCTTTTTAATCATGCTTACTTTGAGTTAAGTAAAAAACACTTTCGAGATTCAATAAGACTTAATGTATTTGCGCCCCCCGCGAAGTCAGGATCTGATGATTGAACCGGATCATCTTCCCATCCACAGATGGAGCAAATTTCATAGTTGCCAAGTTCACTTATTGTCCGATTGCCACAGCAAGGACAAGGGTAAAGCTCATTTTTATTCATTGCTTATTCCAGTATTCAATCCCTTTTTCAGGCCTAAACATAGTCCTGGGAACGCCGTTAGCATCTTTGGACGCAAAAGTATTTGTTTTCGGTTCATAGTACAAAGTATCTCCATTAGTTCGCGTTTTCGTTAATGTTCCTTCTGGAGGGTTTCTGACAAAATCATGTGTAGCATCAACGTATTGCTTCGAATTTTTAAATTCTGGGAATTCAGTTTTATGCTTATCCCAATGGCCGTAGGCGTTTGAAACAGAGTCATCCTTTCTTGTTTCAGTCCATATCTGATCATCCTTGTGTTTTCCACTATTCTGGACATCATTACGCCCTTTTTCCTCATCTTCTGGCCCCCAACCGCCCGGCGTCCCTGAGCCAGTTCCACCAAGTTCGGCTTTTTCTTTATCCGTTGCCTTAGCAATATCTTTACCGACATTTGGCTGGCTGTTCTCTTCCGAGCCATCACCATTCATTACATGGCCTGGCCCACGGGTTCCATCGCGTGTTCCATCTCGCACCGCGCACTGCTCGCGAGTTCCTTCACAGCCGCCACCAACTTCGTCCCAAGATTCACCGTCACGGCCAACACTACCCCGGGTATTGTAACCTACTGCACCTGCAGAGGCGGCCCCCGCTGCGCCTGCCTCCCCCGGTAACACCGGGGGAGGTATAGGTACTGCCATCAGTTATTCTCAACCGCATTCTTCCCGGCCTGAGCGCCCGTGGTCGCCGCTGCGGTGCTATTCCCCACCACGCCGCCGGCGATCCCTGCCGCCATAGTGCCTAACAGGCTAATGAGCTGTTTTTGGCCCTGATTCAAATCCCCAAGTTTTGTATCCGGGAACATCTCTGCGCCGATATGTCTCGCCGCCAGCTCACCGCTGAATGCGCCCGCCGCACCTGCCGTCGCATTGGCGCCTGAAAGCTGCGCCGCCAGAGCGTCCCAGACCGCGTGCGCCATCAGGTTGGCAGGTTCATGGCCTTCAGTCGCTCCCTTAATAGCCTGCGCCATCACCGGATTCAGGCCGCCCGCGAGGCGCTTTATTGAAATCGCCCCCGGCTGCGCCCGCCAGAATCGCGCTCACCGACTGCGCCACCATCTGATATTTGCCGCCGATGCCGTAATCACCGAGGGCTTTTTGATAAGCCTCCGTATCACGCAGCGCTGCCGCACTCATTTTGGCGTAATCGCCTCCTTTCGCACGTGCCGCGTCCAGCGCCTGGAGGTCGCCATATGTCGACACCACGCTGGTCATCTGGCCGCCAATTTCGCCCACCGGCTGCGCCGTCTGCAGGCGTTTTTGCTCTTCCTCTTTGTTAAAGATCTGCCCGATGCTGCCGTTGACATGTTCGGTATCGCGGCTCAGCGTGGCAACGTCCTGCTGCTGATTCGCCTGCTACGTTATGCTTGATAACGTCTACTCTAATAAAGATGAAAGTTTAGGTGAAAAAGGTTTCTTCCGAGCCTATCAGCCAATGCTATAAAGCCACCGAGACCATTTTATCTGAGTAGTCATTGACTACGAGATCAATATTTTTTTTATATTCTCTCTGTCTTTCTCTTGAAATATGACTTCTAAGACATGTTGCTCATGTCCCATCCAATCCATGGCAACATCCATTAATATCTCCAAATATACTTTCAAATCATCACTGGGTATATTAGGCAACCTATCATGAACTATTATTATTTTTTTCTCGGTTATCCAACAAAAATCACTCAAACAATCTTCCAATGCATTCCAGTTAAAGCCAAAATACCCAGGAAACCACAGCAAATAATAGATGGAATTTAGTAGTTCATCAGTACTAGCAATCAACGGATCTAATCTGGCGAAGAAAACCTCGCCGGTATTATATGATGCCGGACCATCAACAAATTTAAACACATCATTACAATCAGTCATTTAAACTCCTATTTGATTTTTATGAACGTCTTATAGTGATCATTTGTATAATATGCCTTCCCTTGTTGTCCAACAACAATTCGTTGGGGGCCAGGTCCTGAGATACCTGGAGTTGGATGTACATATTCTTTATAATATCCAGGCTGCTTCGGAGGGGGACCTGTTTTACCAGTAACTCTATCAGGACGATTCTGGAATGTGTAACCATCGTTCTTATGTGGATATGAACCACTACTCTGGATCCTGTCAAGAGTAGGCTTTAAATCCACTGTTCCGCTAAAATTTTCTCCTGTCTTTATATCTTTGACGGTTACACCGTCAATAAATCGAATAGATTCATTTGTATTAGACCTGACAGTATTTTTTCCTGTTGATAAATAAATCAGATCATCATTACCTGGCCCATCCTGAATCGGCGTTACCGTGGTGTTGCCGCCCGTATCAGGCACACCACTAGTATTCCCGGTATGGTTGCTGCCGTTTCGATCGCGCTGATCCGGTGTGGTCAGCGTCGTGCCTTTGTTCTGCTCCGGGGTGGGGTTCGTCAGCGTACTGTCAGCCAGCGGCCGATCAAGCGCCGGCAACGGAAGCAGAATGCCTTTCTGACTCTCGACCATTTCCTTATACGCCGCCTGTTGCTCCGGGGTCAGCCGCTCTATTGCTTCGGCTTTACCCGTCATGGCCGCTGCCAGAATCACTGTGCGATCTGCATCTGAGAGATTGTCCATCGCCGTTTTCGCCACGCCGATGCCCAGCAACGCCCCCAGTCATTTCTCCACTACCATGTTACGGCATGTAGCGATCTTAGTGCATGCCGTGACACCAAGACGCACGACGACTGCCAGATTATTGTTCTCAACAACAACTTGCTCCGACGCGAACATGGATATCGCGAGGGCATTTTCCCTGTCCTTTCAATATGTTTTTGCTGATGTGTTTTTACCATCAGAACATTTTTCCCCAGCGTGCGTTTTTAGTTAAGACTTTATACTGTCTCGAATAATAATTCTCCCCGTTGTCGAGGAACGGATGGCAACTGAATTGGAATATTGCTCAGTGAGAGATCACCGGATAATCACCCCGACTAGTCGTAATCACATAAGATTCAAAACCATTGCGTTCAGGAATAATACGTATATGACATTCATTGCTAAAAGACAGGCTTAATATTTCACCATCAAGCATTGAACATGACTCAACAATTTGATTAAGCAAAGGGAAAAGAAGGTTACTTGTTGATAAATTTTCACCATGCCCATCCTTTAAATTATCTATTCTTCCACACAGAAACGGGCCTGGACTGTAATTCTGGCACCTGATGAAAATAGCAAAACTAAAGAGCCGTCCTCCACAATAACGCCGGTAAATATCGACTGTTCAAACTCCCGAAGTTCATCATTTGTAATCATTTCTAGCTTACCTTTTTGGCGGCATTGTATCTGCTGGTAGTGGTATGTGAGTTTCCCCACGAGTGCTTACAAGAGATCGGCCAGGAGAGTAATTGTTGGATCAAGATCAACAATATTTTTCAGACTGACTAAAATAGCATTTTTTTCAAACACAACTTCAGGTTGATTAGTATGGAACTGCCATGCGCCATCATCGTTATCATGCGATACATAAGCGATCCACTCTCCCGCATAAATTATTTCTTTATTAACAACAACAGCCATGCTTGGGGGATCACTGAATTTCCATTATGATTCTATCATTTGGGATAATCTCATTTATTCGATTTTTGTCTATTTTTCTCTCGCGATAAAACTTGAGCATCATTACAGCTTTTTTATCCCTGTGAAATATCTTATAAGCACCCCAGAAAATGGACCGAAAAACATGGAGTGCAGCTCGAATTTATCAAGCCGAGCAAGCCGAAATAGAACGCATTTATTGCGTGCTTCAATCGAACTTACCAGACACAAATTCTGGATTGTTATCTGTCCTGCTCATTGAATTAATCAGTGGGAATCACGAAGCGCTGGCTGAAATAATATAACAGCGAGCGTCCCCATGAATCCCTGAATAACCTGACGCCGGAGGAATACCGGCTGAGGGCTGAAAAACCGGAACCATCAAAAAGTACATGGAACTAAAACAAGTGTTTTTTACAGCAGGAACACCCGGCAGCGCCGTTTTATTCTGTTGTGAAGGAATAAAGTTATGCGGCAGACTTTTTGACGAACCGGTCGACTTCGACGGACTTCAGAACGGCGATAATCTGACGTTCAGTGAATCTGCTCTTACGCATAGCGCTCTCCACAAGGGAAATTTTCAGTATGTCGGAAGATCTCTAAAAGCGAATGAGAGAATTAAAAGCAACCCCTCCTCATGATGATGAGAACTCTTTATACCTTACAATGTCTTCCCAAGATGATATAACCTATTTCTTAGCTCGTCGAAAACATCATTTTCCTCGACAAGCATGACGCCATCCTTAAATAAAACCAGATCATTTAAAGAGCCCATACCACCATACAAAGACATTATTGAATATCTGGCTTCCTTAGTGTCATGTCGAACCATTTTTTTTATATCCAATAATATATTAGCCCATCGCTCAAGATTACACTCTTTTAAGATACGACACATCTCATCAAGGATGCTCTCAATCTCATCAATGTTTGTCATTTCAATAAATCCTTAGATATCATTTCAACCCCTGGTATTTTCCACGGCGTTGGCACATATATTTGCTCTGTACCACCTATATAAAATCCGCTTTGAGAGCCTGTTTCGCCTATATACACTTTTGTACCAGCAGGTATTTTATACCCAAAAGATGTTTCAATTGGGGATGCATCACCAGATGGCCAAACAGGTAAAACAGCTTTATCGATACGCGTTTGAATAATACCTGCTGGCTTATCAGAACTAAAAAATTGACCAAGGGGGGTGTCAATAGTTCCCCCTCTATAAAGTAAAGTATCTTCAAATAAAAGTACCTCTTTATAGCGCCCGCCTGAAAATGTCTCAGCTCTAACGTCAGGTAGAGGGCCTGGTTTTATCGCAGAGTATTCGCCTAATACTTTTCCTGAAATATTTGGGTGATCTAACACACTGCCAGCTTTCGTCATTCCATAAGCAGCACCCCCGACCGCTGCCCCAGCATGAATATAAGTCATTGCATCATAGATTATTGATGCCAGTTTCGGGCTAACGTTCCAGTTCTGCTCTATACGCTGAACATCGGCATCACGTTGGGCTCTTGCATCTGCGGTGGCGTACTGCCATTGCTGGCCGGCGATCTTATCCGCGCCCTCTTTGTACACACTACCCATTGTGCCGATATACTGCCCGTCCATCTGCTTGTCATAGCTCTGGCCCATCGCGGCCAGTTCCTGACGCATACCCTGACAGGCTGCTGAAGACAGTTCTTTACAGGCTTTATCGAGTGCGGTATCGAACTCTTTATCTTTTGCATTGAGCTCAGTAACCAGTTTTTCAGCTTTTGATTTTTCGCCTGCATCCTTGATGTACGGCAGTGACCATTTCGCATCCTGCCGTTGCTTCTCATCCGGAGCGCTCAGCGCATTATTCTCAACCGCATTCTTCCCGGCCTGAGCGCCCGTGGTCGCCGCTGCGGTGCTATTCCCCACCACGCCGCCGGCGATCCCTGCCGCCATGGTGCCGAGCAGACTGACCAGCTGTTTTTGGTCCTGGGTTAAATTACCCGGGTCTTTACCGGGGAACATTTCCCTTGCGATATACCTGGCCGCCAGCTCACCGCTGAATGCTCCCGCCGCACCTGCTGCCGCATTGCCGCCTGAAAGCTGCGCCGCCAGAGCGCCCCAGACCGCGTGCGCCATCAGGTTGGCAGATTCGTGGCCTTCAGTCGCGCCCTTAATAGCCTGCGCCATCACCGGGTTCAGGCCATCCGCGAGGGCTTTATTGAAATCGCCCCCGGCGGCGCCCGCCAGAATCCCGCTCACCGACTGCGCCACCATCTGGTATTTACCGCCGATACCGTAATCACCGAAGGCTTTTTGATAAGCCTCCGTATCACGCAGCGCTGCCGCACTCATTTTGGCGTAATCGCTGCCTTTCGCACGCACCGCGTCCAGCGCCTGGATATCGCCATACGTCGACACCACGCTGGTCATCTGGCCGCCGATTTCACTCACCAGCTGCGCCGTCTGCAGGCGTTTTTGCTCTTCCTCTTTGTTAAAGATCTGCCCGATGCTGCCGTTGGCATGTTCGGTATCGCGGCTCAGCGTGGCAACGTCCTGCTGCTGATTCGTCTTGTCGCGAATCGTGATATTACCATTCGCCACGGCGGATTGCGTGGTGCCTTCGGCGTGGCCTTTACCGTTCATCCCGGCCAGCAGCGTGCCGACGTTTGCGAGGCCGTTAGAGGCCAGCATTGAACCTGCCGACATGTTGCTGCCGCCGGACAGGCTGATGCCGCTGTGACTGACTTTATAGTCGGCTTGGTTGCCGATATCAGCGAAGCCCAGTGTCCCGGTATCGAGACTGTTTTTATCTGCATCAGCCCGGCTGGCGATCACCGCGCCGTTCAGCTGAGTATGGTTGCCCACGGTAATGTCAAAGCCGCCGTTGCCGGCAAAAATACCGCTTTGTTCCTGCACCGAGTCATAGGTGCTCTTCATCTTGTCCTGGCTGAGGCTGATATACCCCGAGCCGCTCATAGAGCCAAAGGTGAAGCTGCCCCCAGCGGCCACGCTGGTTTGCTTGCTGTCGTAGTTATTCGAGTCCTGCTGACTGCTGATCAACAAATCGCGGCCAATATCGGCACGGATCTTATTACCATTGACCTGGGCACCGTTCAGGATGGCATCGCGGCCGCTGGTGAGGGACACCGTGCCGCCGCTGTCGACCGTAGTTTCCGTCCAGTTGGTGCCGTTGCCCTTTTCTTTACCATTAGCGGCGTTAACGTTGGCAAATACGCTGATGCCACCGCTTCCGCTGCCCACGCCGATGCTGACGCCTACGCCACCGCCGCTGCTGCTGTTTTTTCCGGTCGTTAGCTGCGTATTGGCCGCCCCGCTCAACACAATATCATTGCTCGCCGCCAGAGAAGTGTCTCCCCCCGCTTTGAGCTGGCTGCCGCCAATCAGGATATTGCCGCTTTCAGTGCTATTTCCTTTACCAGTAGCCGAAATATTAAGGTTATTACCTGCCGTCAGGCTCGAGCCGTTAACCTTATCCGACTCCATATGCTGTTCAGATTTGGATTTCTGTGTCGTGAGCGAGATGCTGACGCCTACACCATTGTTTGGATCTGCTGAAGCGGTAGCCTGCTGAGAGTTAAGATACGCCTGCCCACCTGCCAGCGCCGTTTTCGTTGCCTTCAGTGCAGCCAGCCTGCCGTCGCTTTCATTTTTCGTCGCTTGCGCAGTTTCTACCGCATTGTTGATCGCGTCGCCCACCGCCCCGGAAAGCGCCACGGTCAGCCCGGTGCTCTTCTGCTCAAACTTCTCATCGCGGGTGCGTTTATCGTGCCCCGGCTCAATGAGTACGCTATCGCCGGATATCGACAGATCCTTGCCTGCGACCAGGTCAGCGCCGCCAATATGCGCCATTCCACCGGCATTCACGCTGACGTTGCCGCCGGTTGAGCCCACGGTGCTGATGCTCTGGCTTTGGGTGGTACCTTGCTCACGCAGATCATGGGCCGTTTTGCTGCTGCCGATGGTAAAGCCGATGCCACCGGTGCCCATCAGGCCGCTCTTTTTGGTTTCCTTAAAGTGCCAGGAGGTATCCGTGTCCGTCGCGGCCACAATATCAACGTTATTACCCGCGTTAAGCGCCACATTGCCGTCGCCCACTACGGACGAGCCTTTCACCAGCAGGTCGTTACCCGCTTTCAGCGTCACGTTATCGCCGCTCAGCAATGTCCCGGCTTCGCGAGTCGAACTGGTTTCATGGATGGTGTGGGTGGTTTTCTTGCTCAGGAACCCTTTTTTGGTTTTGGTTTCTTCGTCGTAGTGATAATCGCTGTCGGTGGCGGTTTCGAGGTTTATATCGCGCCCTGCACCCACGCCAATATCACCGCGAGCGGTGACCTGCGCGGCCTGGGTGTTAACATCGCGCCCGGCAATAATCGTGGTGTTTCCGCCGCTGGCGATCTCAGAACCTTGCTGACGCACGGATTCGTTGATTTCGACCTTTTTCTTCGCGGTGTATTTGTCGCTGTGCGTTGATTCCGCAGACTGCAGGTTAACGTCCCGACCGGCCTGCAGCCCCACATTATCTTCTGCGTACAGACTGCTAGCTTTAACAGCAATATCGCGGCCGGCTTGCAGACTAAGCGTTCCGCCGCTAGTGATTGAACTTCCTTTGTAGGCGCTGTTTTGTTCAAAATAACTACCGACCTGCTTGCGCTCATCAAGCTGGTTGCCCGTAAGAGAAATATTATCCAGCGCCTTAAGCAGCATATCGCCACCTGCGCTGAGGTTAGCGCCGGTATTGAGGATATCTTTGCCAGCGCTGAGGCTCAGGCTGTCAGTAGCCTTGATGGAAGCGAGTGGACCCACTTCCGTATTCGAAAATGCCAGAACCGGATTGTTCCGCCCACTCGCTTTACCGCCCGTATCCCACTGGTGCGTCAGCGTCTGGTTAATGATGTTGCCGCCAACACTCTCAAGGCTTACCTTCTGCCCGGCAATGGTGGAGCCAATATTATTGATATCCCCCATCGCGCTGAGCTGCAGGCTGCCGCCTGAATTAATCTCACCGCCGTTAATATTGCTGATGGCATTCTGGCTACTGGCGCTAAGCAGCGTTTTCCCCTGCAGCGTGCTGCCGTCATTGATGATATTCCCTGCGTTAAGGATCGTCTGATTTCCGGCGATCATGCTGCCGTTATTAACCACGACGTCCTTCGGCGAGATATACAGTTTTGGGACCAGGACATTTTGCCCGTCGATCACCGCGTTTTCCCACCACAGGATGCTGGAATCCAGCGCCGCGACCTGCTCTGCTGAAAGACTGACGCCCAGTTTTAGCCCCAGCTTGTCGCGTGCCTGAGCGGCATGGTCAATCAGATACTGCATCTGCTCCAGATCTGAACCAACGCCATTAACGTAACGGTTGCCGGTCTGGTTCAGGATCTGGTTGCTGACATAACGAGTATCAAAAGCCGCATCCCCGAGGAAACGGTAATCGTATTCCGGGCGTAAATTGAGGCGCGCCAGGAAATAATCCGACCCCAGGAACCTGTTGGTATCGGTATAAGTGGCACGCGTTTCCTGCGGAGCATTTGGCGCCGCCATGCCTGCCAGCTTATAGAGATCGTTGAACAGGCTGTTATCCAGCTTTCCAAGCCCCTCCAGCTTAGGGTTCGTGACGATCAGGTAAGGACTTTTCGGATCTTTATTGACCACGAAATAGCCGTTATTACTGGAAGGAAGCGGATAATCGCTGAGCTTAATCGGCGATCCGTTGGCCGTCAGCTGAGAGGTAATTGCCGAAATATCCGTCAGCTCGATCGGACGATAATCGTATCCCGGAGGCGGCGGCGTTTTGCCCCCGCTGGAAAGCGCCATCACCTGAGCCGTCGCGGCAGCAATATCACCATTCTTATTACGTGCTGGCTCGCCCGATTGCTGTTTTGTCAGCTCTACGGTCTCACCGTTAATATTGGTGATGCCACCATTAGCCAGGCCCGCCGGATTGCCTGCCAAATCAATGCCTGAACCATTCTGCTGGTTTATCTCCGCCAGCTTGCCGCCGGACTGACCATAGTCAGTGCTGCTCTTCGGACGATTATCGACAACGGCTAATCCACCGTTACCACCAGGATTTTCACCGTTGCCGGGTATATCAATCGTTGCCGGCGGCGCGGTCACATTATTATTCGTGCCCGTTTTCAGATCGGCCGCCTGAGCACCGCCGTTTACGCCTGGCCCACCGGCTAAATTAAGCCCTGGAGCGCTTCTCCCTAGGGTATACCCCGGCGTATTGGCTGAGACAGAAGTATTGCTGATATTGTTGCTGAAGTTAGCGACGACTGCGCCACCAGCCTGAATCACAGCGCGATAAGTGACATCGCCACCGGATGTTTCAGTTATTACCCCCGGCTGAAGCGTGTATTTAAAGAGTGTTTTTTCTGATGCACCAGAGTAATGACGGGTCACACTGTAAACGCTGCCGTTTTCAGGAATACTGGACCATCCTGACATGCAGGTGTCCGGGTTTTTAACACACGATGTATTTACGGGTGTGTTATAGACCTGATAAACAGAGGTTTTCCCAGATACCGCAGACAGATTATTTAATGTCTCGCCGCTCAGCTGCATGTTGTTTCTGGCAAGAATGTTACTTGCATTATTTTCCAGCTGATTTACTGCCAGATAAGCATCTCTCCCGGAAGAAATTCGTCCTGCCCCTCCCTGAGCTACAGCAGTGACAGTTTTTTCACTCAACAGTCTTTTAATTTGATCCTGGGACTTAAGTGCCAAAGCAACAGAGGGACGACAGTGTTCATTGTTATTTATTCCTCCGCCACCAGTACAAACTTCTCCGTAGCTATACTTCAGCTTACGTGGATCGATATCGCCAGCTCGAATATTTATATAAGACTCACCGCTACCCGGATAATTCTGCACGCTTTCGGAATAGGTGAAACCATCCCGTTCATTCAATAAATGCCCGGTGCGAATAGAAATATCGCCGTTCTGGGTCTCAATACTTCCTGAGGTATTCACCACTTCCGCGCTGGCATTGCCCGCCGCGTCGCGCTGCATCCAGAGGTTGCTGCCCGCGAGGATATCGCCACGAGAGTTGCGGATGCTGTTGGCAAACAGGCTCATGTTGTTGCCCGCATAGAGCAATGCGCTGTTGAGCAGCGTGCCGCCCGCGCTGGCAATTAGATCACCGGCGGTGCCGACAAAGCCCGAGTTGTTTATGCCGTTCTGGCTGGTCAGACGCAGCGTGCCGCCCGCCTGCACGCTGCCTGAGCCGTTCAGATTGAGCTGAGCGGCGCTAAGATGGCTTTCACCATAGCCCGCACGAACCTGCCCATTATTGTTTAACGTGCCTGCGGCGGAGAGCTGCACGCCCTGACCCTGCATCAGGCCATTCACGTTAATATCGCCCTGGCTACTAACCGCCAGAGTGTTGCCTGCCGCCAGCGTTGTCAGCTGGTTATAGCTGCCCTGGCTGTTAAGAGAAAGATTGCCCAGCGCCGCAACCTGCCCCTGCAGGCTGGTGTTCCCGGCATTAATCCCCATGTTGCCCTGACTCAGCAATCGGGCGGCCGCAGCACTGTTCACCTGCGTGGCCGTAATGCCCAAATTCTGCGTGGCATAGACAGTACCGTTATTATCCAGTTGCCCGGGATTAACGGTTAAATTAGCGCCCTGTAACATCCCGTTATTCAGGATATAGCTGCCGCCAACCGTACCCTGCTGTTGCGCCAGCACCGTTCCGCTATTGTTCAGCGAGCCAGCGTTAAGCCAAAGCGCAAAGCCCTGAACCCAACCGCCGTTGGTAAAACCAGGCGCATTGAGCGTCAGCGTGCCGCCGCTCAGCAACTGCCCCTGGTTACTGCCGCGATCCCGCAGATCGATGCGGGTGTTGCCATTCCCCTGCATCGTCCCGTTATTGGTTAGCTGCTGCGCACTTAGATCCAGGGTTCCCTGGCTGAGCAGAACCGCGTTTTGCCCGTTATCCAGGTTGCCGCGCAGCGTGCCATTGACAGCAGAATTAGCTTCAATGCGCCCCTGGTTGTTCAGCGCCGCAGCGTTAAGCGTAATTGCATTGCCCTGCACGCGGCCCAGGTTGGTAAGGATATTGGCCCCGACCGCCAGCAAACCATTGGTCAGCAGCTTTCCGCCGGTTTGCACATCCAGGTTGCCGCCCAGCGAGAGTCCCAGCCCTTCGACACCGCTGATATAACCGCTGTTATTGAGCGAACTACCGCTGAGGGAGAGATTTTTCGCTACTATCTGCCCCTGGTTTAGCATGACCGGAGCAGTAACGGTCACCGCACCGTTGGCCGTCATCGACCCGGTATTTGCCAGGCCGGACGCCAGCGTAAGATCGAGGTTGCCTTCGCCCAACAGTGCTCCGGTGTTGTTTAACGTTCCCGCCGTTATCCGGCTTACGCCCTGGCTTAGTAACTGTCCGCCGTTAGTAAGTTGGTTATCAACCTGAGCCGTCAGTCCGTTAATGCCAAGCGCGCTGCCGCTATTGTTCCAGCTGGCGGCCTTCACGCCCAGCTGCTGCCCCTGAATCACGCCCGCATTGCTAATTTGGTCAGCATTAATCGCCAGTTGCCCGCCGGTTAGCACTCTCCCGTCTTTCTGATTCGTCAGCGTCAGCGCTGATGACGTGTCAGAGCCCACCTTCAGCGCAGAATTACCCTGCAGCAATCCGCCGTTATTTATCGTGTTGGCGTTAACCTCAACGGTGTCGCCCAGCAGCGTGCCAGCGTTTTTCAGGTCTGCCGTTTGCGCAGAAAGGCCTTTCTCTGCCAGGAGTTTTGCCGCGTTACGGTTGAGAATGCTGCCCGTAAAGTTCAGCGTCAGGCTGCCGCCTTGCAGCGTGCCCTGGTTGTCCAGGCTCGCGCCTGAAAGCGTTAACGCCTCCTTCACGGAGATGAGGCCAAGGTTAACCATCTGCGGGATCGTCAGGCTAAGCGAACTCCCCGTTATTAATTGGCCGCCAGCAAGGTTGTTGAACTCCGGAGTATTCAGCGCCAACGTATTGTCGCCCTGCAGCACGCCCTGGTTATCAATCCGGCGGCTGTTTAGCTCGAGATTATTCGCGGCGACTACGCCGCCGTTTTGGTTATTCAGCTGCCGGGCAATATTTAGCGTCAAATTCCCGGCAGAAAGCCTGCCCTGGTTATTCAGGCTGTCAGCGGTAAATGTCAGATTTTCGTGGGACTGAACAGATCCCGTGTTATTGACATCGGATGCGGCAATGTCCAGCTTGCCGCCGCTTAATAGCCTGCCACCGCTCAGGTTATTCAGGACGCGAACTGCCGGAGATTGAGCCACGGCGAAACTTCGCATAAACATTGCCTGGGGCCGCTTTGCTTCTGCCCCGGAAAGCGACAGGCCATTATTGCCCTGAATCAGCCCGCCGTTATTGAAGATGTTGACCGCCAGACGCGCGTTATCCGCCGCAACGACGCCGTTATTGGTTAACGCGTCGCCATTGAAGTCAAACGTGTCGGCTGCCAGCAGTTTACCTGTGGCCTGGTTGGTTAATCCGTTTTGTGCGGCAATCGAAAGCGTGTTGCCCTGAACGGTGCCGCTGTTGTTAAGGCTTGTGCCGATGAGATTCAGCGCCTGCTTCGCCAGCAGCGTGCCGCTGTTTGTCGCTGCGGCGCTGTGAAGCTCCAGCGCGCTATTGCTCTGCAGCGTTCCCGTATTGTTAAGCGTGTCGGCCTGAACGCCCACCTTTGCCGCGGCAAGTACGCCATTATTATTAAGCTGGCCGGTTGAAAGCTGCAGCTCTCCCTGACTCAGAAGCTGCCCATCGTTGGTGACCGATTTATCGGTCTTGATTGAAAGCGCATCTTTACCAGACAGCGAGCCGGCGTTGGTGAGATCTCCGCCTTGCAGCGTAAGCCTTTGCCCCTGCAGCACACCGTCGTTGCTCAGCTGAATGCCGCTGATATCAAGCCCACCCCCGGCCAGCACTTTTCCAGCCGCACCATTGCCAAACTGCGTAACGCTGAGCTGCAGGCCGCTATCCCCCTGCAGCAGGCCGTCGTTTTGCCCCTTAACGGAATGAAGTGTGACGTTGTCACCTATAACTTGCCCGGAGTTGTTAAAGCTTTCACCGGCCAGCTGAATCTGCTTAGCGGCCACGATAACGCCGCTATTCTCAAGAAGGCCCGCGTTCAGGTTCAACTGGTTCTGGCTGATAAGCCGACCGCCGTTGTTAAACGCGCCGTCGAACAAGATATTGAGCGCGTCGCGGCCGAGTATCTGCCCTGTATTTTCACCCCCGTGAGCCCCACCGGTCAGCGTGATATTTCTGCCTTGTACACGCCCCGCAGTCTCCAGCCTGGAAGCGCTAACGGCGATGTCTCCGTCACTTAAAAGCTGGCCTGTATCGGTATTCGTCAGCTTATTGCCCCGATAGCGAAGAGACTGATTCCCCTGGATGAGTCCGCCGTTCGCCAGGGCGTCAACGGTCAGGTTTGTATCGCTGGCTTCAATGTTGCCGCTGTTGGTGAGGTTCGCGCCGTCAATGACCAGCCCTTGTTCAACCGAAATCAGCCCGGCGTTATTCAGCTCCGGGATAGCCAGCGTCAGGCCGCTGCCGCTGATGATTTTTCCTTGCTGGAGGTTATTGAGCGACGTGGCGTTAAGGCGTAGCGATTTTTCGCCCTGTAACAGGCCATTATTCACGTTACGCTGGCTTTCCACGCTGAGGTCTGCGGCGGCCAGCGTACCCTGGTTTTCCAGGCTTCCGCTGCTTAGAGCCAGCTTGTCTTTGCCAAGAATTTTGCCGGTATTGGAAACGCTGTCTGTGGCGGTCAGATTGAGGATGGATAAGCCGAGCAGCTTGCCGCCGTTGGCGAGTTGACCGGCGTTTAGCGTCGCAGCGTCAGCCTGAACATTGCCCGAGTTAGTCATCTGGCGAGCATTGAGTGCCAGAGTCCCCCCGGCCAGTACTTCCCCGCCAGCTGCGTTATTAAAGATATCGCCTCTGGCGGTTAGCGTTGAATTCCCCTGCAGCAAGCCGGTGTTAGTCAGGTTTTGTGCGTCCACAACCGCGCTGTCAGCAATCAGCTTGCCGGTATTATCCAGCTCAGGCGTGGTGAGCTGCAGATTGCGCGTTGCCACCAGCACCGCACCGGTAAAGTTATTCACTTTTTCACGAAGTTTTAGCTGCAGATCCTGCGCTTCAATACGGCCCTGGTTGCCCAGCGTCATGCCTTCTATTGCCGCCGCCTGAGCGGCAGAAATCACGCCAGCGTTCGCCAGTTCCTGCACGGTGAGGATCAGGCCGCCACCGCTTTGCAGCCAGCCCTTGTTCGTGACGCGCCCAGCCGTCAGATCAAACTGCCCGCCCACAATCGCGCCCTGGCTGTCTGGCTTGCCGACGATGATTTTCCCATCCGGGCTGTTCTTCAGCTCCCCGCTGACGCTGGCCGTTAAGCGCTCGTTTGCGGTGACCAGACCGCTGTTATTCCATTGCCCCGCATCGATCGTCAGGTTTTTGCCCTGAAGACTGCCGGCGTTATTAGCATTAGCGCTGGAAAGATGCAGCGTTTTTTCTGCCAGCAGCACGCCGCCGGTCAGGTTGTCGAACTGCTGCCCCACGTTCAGCGTCATCGCCTGCGATTCGATATTGCCGCTGTTGGCTAACATCAGGCTCTCAATAGCCAGCCCCTGTTTTACCGAAATCAGCCCGGCATTGGTTAACTGCGGAATACTAAGCTCAAGCCCGCTGCCGCTGATGACTTTCCCGCCGCTGCGGTTAGTCAGATCTGCGGCGGTTAACGTCAGGATCTGCCCACCCTGAAGCAGCCCGCTGTTATCTAAAGAGGTGGTATCCAGCGTGAGCGATGAGCCCCCGAGCTGCCCGGTATTGTTGAGTACCGGCGCCGTTACGCTCAGGCTCTTCTCGGCCAGTACGCTACCGTTGTTGGTCAGGTCGTTATGGACAGACAAATCAAGCGAGCTCGCCGCCAGTTGCCCCTCGTTATGGAAGGTTTCTGATGTGCTCGTCAGGCCATGGCGGGCGGTGATTCTGCCGTCGCCCTGGTTAGCGATGTGCCCGGTGATAGCTAGCGTTAAGGCATCGCTGTCCAGCGAGCCACGGTTGGTGAAGCTGTTGCCACTAAGCTGCAGGTTCTTTTGAGCCAGTAGTGCACCACCAGCCTGCTGCACAATGTTGTCCGCGCTAAGAGACATTGTGCCGTCGGCCTGGAGACTGCCGCTGGTTTCAAGCTGTTTTGCCCGCAGTGAAACGTTGTTTCCCCTGGTGCTCCCGGCGTGTGTAAAAGTGCCAGTGCTCACCGTAAGATCGCCTTTGGCGGCCTGCGTTCCTGCCAGGAAGGCGGAATCCCTCGCCTGCAGCAACATGTCGCCCTGCGACTGCACCTGCCCGCCAGCAAGGGTTTTTAACCGGTCGCCCTCGAATGTCAGCCCACCCAGCGAGGTAATTTGCCCGGCACTCTGCATTTCCTGTGCAAACAGCTGAAGATGACCGCCGCTGGCCAGCAAGCTTCCCTGTTGACCGTTAAACAGCCTGCTGCTTAGCAAGACATCCTGCCTGCCATTCACCGTGGCGGCATTGCTAAAGCTATCGGCCTGAAGCGCCAGCTTGCCGTTACTCAAAAGCTGACCATTACGGCCAACGTTCAGCGCATTTTTACTGCTGACGTTCTGGTCGCCGCCGCTGCTGAGCATGCCGTCGATCCACGCATCCCCGGTTGAAACCGTGAGCCCTGTGCCAGCCAGCAGCTGGCCGCTATGGTTGAACGTGCCGAGTTCAAGCTGAACGTTGTGCTGCGCCTGCACGTTCCCGCTATTGTTAAAATTCCCTGCTTTGACGCTTAATGCGCCGTTGGCGGTGAGTTGGCCGCTATTTGCCAGTTGGTCAGCAGATAACGCAACGTCGCCGCCCGCCGTCAGCTTACCGGCATTGTCCATGCGTGTAGCCGCGCTGGCGTGAATCGCACCGCCAGAGTTAGCTTCACTGGCAGCGTCTGAGCTTATTGCTGCGGCATTTAAATGAATGTTATTGCCTGCGGTCAGCGTGCCGTTATTCAGCGCCAGCTTCCCATTACCGTTCAGCGTGATGTTCTGGTCGCTGGCTAATTGGCCGTTGGCTAAGGTGATGTCAGAACGGCTATTGACCTGCGCTGCGCCCCCGCTTTTGTGCTCCCCGCTCAGCACAACGCTATCGGCCTGCGCCGTAAGGTTGCCGCTCGCGAGGCTGTTATTGACCACCAGCTTGCCGTTGGCATCGAGGGTAATGTCGCCCTGGCGAGCGTTAAGATTACCGAGGTTGACGCCTACGCCTTTATCGCTGGAAACAAGGTGAATGCGATTGGCATACATTCCGCCCAGCGTACCGGTATCAACGGCAACCACGGGCGCAGATCCTTCTCCGGCTATCGGCGTAACTGCACCACCAGATGAAACGCGGTTGGCGCCCACGGTCACTTTGAGATCTTTGGCATGAATCCCGGCGTTAACCTCCGTTGCCCGGGCAATAATCGACAGCGCGTCGCTTTTGCTGGCGTCCAGGCCCTGGCCTTCTACCGTGATGCTGCCTTTGCTGACGTCCAGCGCGAGCAGATTCCCGGCCGCATCAAACTGAGGCTTGCCCGTGGTCAGGGTGGCATTGGGGGTATTAATAAACCCGCAGCCGTTACAGGTAATGCCGTAAGGGTTAGCGACCATCACGTTGGCCGCTTTCCCAGCCACTTCGGTATACCCCTGCAGCTGAGAACGGTTACCACCGATAACCTCGTTGATAATACCAGTGGCTTCCTGGCCAGCTTTGAGATTCGGGTTGTTCTGGATAAACCCGCCAAGCTGGGTTTGGGTCAACTGCCCGGTGGCGTTGTTAAGGATCAGCCCCTCTTTGCCGACGTTGTAGTCCTGGAACTGGTTATGGGAGATCCCCGCCTGGTTTGGCGTGGCAATGTTTAGCACCGGCACGCCGTTTCCGGCCTGATCCATCTGCGCACCCGGCGTAACCGGGTTAATTGTCGCCGCCACCGCCGGAAACACCGGCTGCCCGGCAATCAGGCACATGACGAGGTAACTTAACAGGCGCTTTGCTAATCCAACGGGGTGCTTATCCATATCTTTACCTTAAATTGCCAGGCCCAGGCGGTAATAAATCACGAGATGATCCGGGGCCAGATCGCCCGGGTAGTGAATTGGCGAGCCAACCGTGAACTGGCTGGAGTAGTAGCGCCCGACCACGGTGATGCCGCCCGAGGCGCCCCACAATGTCCCGGAGGCCTGCCGATCGTCGTTGTCATTGCGCAGCCAGCCGCCGTCCACTGCTGCGTTCAGGCTGACTTCGCCCAGATAAGGGAGGCTGAACAAGGAGTAGCTCAGCTCGTTGCGAAGATACCCGCCGTTGTCGCCGGAAAGGTATTGCTCTTTAAAGCCGCGAACGGAGCTTTCACCGCCTATCGTTAAGCGTTCACTGCCGTAAAGTCGGTCCGGTGACCACTGCCCATAAACGCTGGTTAGCCACCAGATTTTTTGCGTCAGCGGGCGCTGGAAGCTGCCGCTCAGGCTCCATTTTTTGAACCCGGCTCTTGGCGCATCATCACGTTTGTCATTATCGTTTTCGGCACCGAACCACGGCACGCCGTGACTGAATGACGGGTTAAAGGTCGCCACGCCGCCGCCAATTTTCTGCGTATGGTTAAGGCCGAACTGCAGGCTGGTGAGCTTGCGGCTGCTGCTGAGCAGCGGCGCGTCATTGAGGTAGTTACGGCTGAGGCGGTGAGTCAGGCCTATGGT
This sequence comes from Cedecea neteri, assembly GCF_000757825.1. Classification (GTDB taxonomy): domain Bacteria; phylum Pseudomonadota; class Gammaproteobacteria; order Enterobacterales; family Enterobacteriaceae; genus Cedecea; species Cedecea selenatireducens. The sequence continues at coordinate 4,844,895 of NZ_CP009451.1, read as the reverse complement.
GGCGGCGGTTTTCAGATCGCCGTTTCGGTAAAGCACGTGCGAGAGATTCAGGCGATGCGTTTCGGCTCTCCCTGTGGAACGCCACAGATAGCCTTTGTTGTTGAGGGTGGTGAGGTAGTCGCTCCAGCTGTAGCTGTAATCGACCAGGCTATAGCCCCAGGGCACGCTGACTCCGGCCTGAAAACTTTGCGCGTCGTAGTCATTGGCAAAGTCACTGCTTCGCCCGCCGCTGACAAACCATTTATCGGCCAGCCCTACCGGGTTATTGGCGGTCAGCGAGCCGGTAAGCTGCCCGGTGCCGGTACTTTTTTGCCCGCTATTATCAAATCCCAGCGCGGCCGATAGCGGGAATTCCGGGGTTGCGGTGAGATTAACAATCGACTCACCCGCTTTCTCGCCAGGCAATATTTCAATTTGTACCGGCGTGGCCCGCAGCCGGTTAATTTGTTCCATGCCCTGTTCAATATCGCGCAGGTTGAGTATTTTTCCTTCAAGCCCAGGAAAAGCCATTTTAAGCTGACGCGAAGAAGCCCCTTCTATGTGAATGGCCTGTAGCTTCCCTTCCAGCACGGCAATATGCAGCGTGCCTCCGGACAAATCCTGCTCGGTCAGAAATGCGCGGCTGGTAATATATCCGCGGCTGATATACCAGTCAGAAATATCACGCGTAAGATTATTGATCTTCGCCATGCCGAGGCATTGATTAATATAGGGAGTGATTAATCTGTTCTGGTCACGCACGGAAAGCAGCGTGGCGTTATCAATAATGATTTGGCGGATTGTAAAACAGGGTCCCTGCTCTGGCCCCGCTGCTGGGCTTGCCAGTCGGGGCTTGAGGCTTCGCTGGATCTCTTCACGCTGCTGCTGATTTTGCAGCAATAAATCCTGCTGCTGTTGGAGAACCGTATCCCTGTCGGCAGGCGTTAGCGGTGCGGCATAGCTCAAAGGATAATAAGATAGCGCGTACAAAAGAACGGCTTTATGGTAGTGGCGCATAAAGTTAAAGTAAGTTTTTTTTCATTTCATTTAAGTATGCCAGCCCACACTCAAATAAGAAAAGTCTTAAATTAAAATCCTATTATTATTGGTAGTTAATTTGCGATAAGTCTATTTTAAAATTTAGGATAAGTGACATGAGAATAACTAAATTACTGTTTTTAATAAAAATCAAAAGTCGTTCGAATAATAATCAACAATAAAATAAAAAGAAGTCAGAAAAGAAAAAAGGCCACACATTTTCATGTGCAGCCTTTTTGATGAACGAGTGGAGATTAATCCACGCTTGCACCGCCGCTAATGCGGAACTTGATGTTGACGGTAATGCCCTGCCCAGGCTTACCGCTTTCGTAGCGCCATTTTTTCATCGCCTGCTTAACCTCACGTTCGAACATATTCGCAGGCTGAGCGGAAAGGATCTCCACGTTGTTCACGCGGCCATCAGCATCCACGTCAAACTTCACGCGTACGTTGCCATCCATACGCAGCGCAAAGGCACGCGCCGGGTACTGTGGCCTGTCGCGGCTGAGCACACGTGGCCCGGTATTCACCGACGGTGCCGGTGCTGCTGGCGCCGGTTTTGCCGCCGGGGTTGGCGATGGCTGTGCCGGAGCGTTGTTTTCAAACGGAGAAGCCGCCCGAGTTTCAACCGGCTTAACTTCACGCTTCGGCTGCTCGACTTTTTTCACCGGTTTAGGCTTCGGCTTGGGTTTAGGCTCCGGCTTGTGGATGACCACCGGGGCTTCTTTCGGCGGCTCAGGAATCGGTTCTGGCTCAGGTTCAGGCTCGGGTTCCGCTACCGGCTGTGGCGGGGGCGGAACAACCGCAGGCTCAAGGTCAGCCGGAGCGACCATCGTGACGCTGATGGGCTGCGAAGGCGCTGGGGACTCAATAACCTGATGTACCGAGGTGTAGAGCAACCCGGCCACAACGGCACCATGAATCCCGACGGAGAGAAGAGTCGGCCACGGAAAGCGGCGAGGTAAATCAAGGGTCATTGACGTCATAATGGTTTCAGTATCTTTAAGAGACGACAATTTTAAATGCAAATAGCAATCATATTCAACAACGCATCGTCCTGAGAGGCATTTTTTCCTGCTCACTAAGCACTTTTCCCTTAATTATCTCAAGGATTTAACATCCTGTTTATCTTTCAATTGCAGTCTGCACGGCATTCACTTACCGTGGTTTACAACCCAACATCAAGAAGGAAGTGTGCCCGTGTTGTACGTCATTTATGCTGAAGATATTGCCGACTCGCTGGAAAAACGTCTGTCGGTCCGCCCTGCTCACCTTGCCCGTCTCCAGCTGCTGCGCGATGAAGGCCGCTTGCTCACCGCAGGCCCGATGCCAGCCGTCGACAGCAACGACCCTGGCGCGGCAGGTTTCACAGGGTCAACGGTGATTGCCGAGTTTGCCTCCCTTGAAGAGGCAAAGGCCTGGGCTGACGCCGACCCGTATGTCGCCGCAGGCGTGTACGCTCATGTTGCAGTGAAGCCTTTCAAGAAAGTGTTCTGATTTGCGGTGAAGCGAGCCTGCCGTGAGCAGGCTCACTAGGGAATCAGGTTTCCGGCGTCAGCAAATGCTTATGGCGAAAACTGTCCCGATCGAGGGGGCGCGAGAAAAGATAGCCTTGTGCCATTCTGACATTGTTATTGAACAGCATTTGCATCTGCGAAAAGGTTTCCACCCCTTCGGCAATAACATCCACTTCACTCTCCTGCGCACGTCTGACAATACGCAGCGTTTCCTCACTGCACGTCGCCTTGAAACAGGAGCGGTCGAGCTTAATGAAGTTCGTATCCACCTGGGCCAGCCTGTCCTGCAGCTGCTCAACGCTGTGAATATCATCCCACGCCAGCAAGAAGCCAGCCTCGCGAAGGCGAACGGCATTTTCACGCCCGGCGTCATCTAACGGAAGATGGTTATCCGTTATCTCAAACACGATGCGCTGCACGGGCACAGAGCGCTGCACTGCGAGGGCAATAACCCGTCCGGCGAAACCGACGTCATTCAACTGCACGGGTGAAAGATTAAGGTGCATTAAATAGCTGCTGTTATGCGGCATGATGACGTCTTTCATGTAGCTAAAAGCCGTGGCGATAATATGCTCACCCAAAGAAACGATGCCGCCGTTGTCTTCCAGACGGTGAATAAACAGATCCGGGGCGACAAGGGCCCGGCGATGCACGCCCCGGATGAGCATTTCGGTTCCGACACACTTAAAACTTGATGTGTCGAAAATAGGCTGTAGCAACGACTCAAAAGCCATGCTGAAGTTATTCTTCATCACGCGATTAACGATGAACTCAGCGCTTTTCTCCATGTAACAACTCCTTAGTGCAGGCTTTTCTTAGCTGGTCGCGATAACCACTTTATTTTTACCACTGGATTTTGCCTTATAAAGCAGCCTGTCAGCTTTCTCGATAAGCGCCTCGTAGCCCTCTCCGCGCCACGGGCAAACCCCTCCGCTGAAGGTGACGGTCAGTCCTTGCTCACGCCAGGTTTTACTTTCCACCTGTTTACGCCAGCACTCCATAATTTCCATGGCTTTAACCTGATTATCGGAGAAGTAAATAAAGGCAATTTCTTCCCCGCCGTAACGATAAAGCTTCGCGTAATCGTCCAGCAGCCCCATGCCCATATCAGCGATAACTTTCAAAACCGTGTCGCCAACAAGATGACCGTATCCGTCGTTTATTTTTTTGAAGTTATCAATATCGATAATTCCGAGGCTAAAGGGAGCTTTACGGGTTAACAAATAATTAATATCATTATCAAAGCTTCGACGATTAAGCAGGCCGGTGAGACCATCCGTTAGTGAAGCACTTTTTGCATTTTTAATTTGCTGACTGCTTTCATTAATCTCATTTAAAATTTGCTTATCTACATCATTCTTTAACTCAAGCCGACCAAAGCGCATCATCGAAACGATATCCACGATCATCGATTTGATCGAATGGCGCATAAAGACCCACAACAATGAATAAATGGTCAGGCAGAAGGCGAATGCCACCCAAATAACCCAGACATAGTAGAAGGTGTGCTCATCTATTACTTTATCCTTAACGGTAAAGACGACAAACCAGTCGGGGTTAGAGAAAGAATAATAGTAATAACGCTTGCTGGTGACGTTGTCGTGAAATGAACCAAGTCCGTTGGTCATTCGCTCAATGGCTGCCTGCGGGACAGTCGGGGTGCCTATTGCATCGCTGTCTGCATCCAGGATGGCTCGCCCCTGGCGATCGACAATCGAGAAGTGCCCTTCACTCGGGCTCTCAAGCTGGCGCAGCACGTAGCTCATATTGATCAGATTCAGATCCATAGCAAACACGCCATAGCGCTCGCCTTTATCGTCATGCAGCAGTTTGGCAATCGTCACCACCGGCGATTTATCTATCGCATTAGCATAAATTTGGGAGTAGTTAACAAATGAGTTTTTCGCACTAAGGCGTTCGTACCAGTCTCGCCCCGCTAGAATATAATTACTGTCGACGTAAGATTTGGGGATACTGTTATAGCGGCCATCGCGCGTAGCAATAATATACCCTGAAACGACAGGCAGCATTGAGATTGACGTCGTGAGTTTTTTCTCCAGTTCTTCGTCTTCAGACTTGACCAGTGCCTCAACGTAATTGTTATTCAGCATAATAGAGTTTTGCCATAGCGCATTCTCTAAGGTTTTTAGCTGCTGCTCCAGGTAGAACGTTGCAATATTGTGTACAAAACCCTCGTTCTCTTCATTTAATGTGGTTTTCTGGTGATTATAACTTACATAGGAGATTATTGAGCTAAAAACAATTAGCACGGCAACAATAATAACAAACAGAAAGTTAATTCTCCTGGAGTAAGAGAAATCCTTTTTAATTAAATCACTAATCACTTATTCAGACATCCTGGAGATATAAGAAAAATCGCGAGGATTATGACGTTATTTTTTGCCCGGATGATGATCACGATCATTTTAAAAACAAACTTCCGCCGTTTGGAACGATAATTTCCGGCCAAAAGGAAGGCTTATTTCCTGGTTTACTCTAAGGGGGAGAAGAATTTTTTGATGGGCACCGCACGCGGTGCCCGATGCTTATGCCCAGCGATCGTGGATGGCAAACAGCAATGAATTACGCTGCTGGTTCACCAGGCACTTGCGAATGGCATGAATGCGCATATTGCGCCGTGACTGACTTTCCAGCCAACGCGCCCTGCGTTTTTGCGTTTGACGCTGCATCCGCCAACGCCCGACTTCCGTTCTGCTACGCCTCATTTCTATGACTCAATTTTCCAAAAAAGACGCGCCATTATAGAACCTTCTGCCGGGCAAACCATCCGTTTTGCGTATACTTTTAGTGTTAAGCAATGAAAGTTCTGCGTACACTCTCAACTCTTCGGTTTCAAAAGGATTTTTAAGGCATGACAACCTTCTATACCGTGGTGAGCTGGCTGGTTATTCTCGGCTACTGGCTGCTTATCGCTGGCGTTACGCTACGAATATTGATGAAACGCCGGGCCGTACCTTCCGCAATGGCCTGGCTGCTTATCATCTATATTCTGCCGCTGGTCGGGATTATTGCCTATCTTTCGGTGGGGGAACTGCACCTGGGCAAACGCCGTGCAGAGCGCGCCCGCGCTATGTGGCCTTCAACCGCCAAATGGCTAAAGGACCTGAAGAACTGCAAGCATATCTTCGCCTCAGAAACCAGCGAGGTGGCCAGCTCGCTGTTCCAGCTCTGTGAGCGCCGCCAGGGTATCGCCGGCGTGAAGGGCAATCAGCTACAGCTGCTGACAAGCTCAGATGACACCATGCAGGCGCTGATCCGCGATATTCAGCTAGCGCGCCACAACATCGAGATGGTGTTCTATATCTGGCAGCCTGGCGGCATGGCCGACCAGGTAGCAGAGTCGCTGATGGCCGCAGCTCGTCGTGGTATTCACTGCCGGCTGATGCTGGACTCCGCCGGCAGCGTGGCCTTCTTCCGTAGCCCGTGGGCGAACATGATGCGCAACGCGGGCATCGAAGTTGTCGAGGCGCTAAAAGTTAACCTGATGCGTGTTTTCCTGCGCCGTATGGACCTGCGCCAGCACCGCAAAATGGTGATGATCGATAACTACATTGCCTATACCGGCAGCATGAACATGGTGGATCCTCGTTTCTTCAAGCAGGATGCCAACGTGGGCCAGTGGGTCGACCTGATGGCGCGTATGGAAGGCCCGGTCGCCACCGCAATGGGCATCGTTTACTCCTGCGACTGGGAGATAGAGACCGGCAAACGCATTCTCCCTCCGCCGCCGGATGAAAACATCATGCCGTTTGAAGAAGCGAGCGGTCATACGATCCACACCATTGCCTCAGGCCCTGGCTTCCCGGAGGATTTGATTCATCAGGCGTTGCTTACGTCCGTCTACGCGGCGCGCGAATACCTGATAATGACTACCCCTTACTTCGTACCGAGTGATGATTTGCTGCATGCGATTTGCACCGCGGCTCAGCGAGGCGTGGACGTCAGCATTATTGTCCCGCGTAAAAACGATTCTCTACTGGTCGGCTGGGCAAGCCGCGCCTTCTTTACCGAACTGCTTGCCGCAGGTGTGAAGATTTATCAGTTTGAAGGGGGCCTGCTTCACACCAAGAGCGTGCTGGTTGACGGCCAGCTAAGCCTGGTGGGCACCGTGAACCTGGATATGCGCAGCCTGTGGCTCAACTTTGAGATTACGCTGGTCATCGATGATGAAGGTTTTGCCGGTGATTTAGCGGCAGTGCAGGACGACTATATTTCCCGCTCACGGCTGTTGGACGCGCATTTATGGCTAAAACGCCCGCTGTGGCAGCGTATGACCGAGCGACTGTTTTACTTCTTTAGTCCGTTGCTGTAAAACGTGGCGCATCAGCACTCGATAAGTGGATGTAGAGATGGAAATGGATCTGAATAACCGCCTGACCGAAGACGAGACTTTAGAGCAGGCGTACGACATATTTCTCGAACTCGCGGGCGATAACCTCGACCCTGCCGACATTATTCTTTTCAATCTGCAGTTCGAGGAGCGCGGCGGTGCTGAGCTGTTTGATCCTGCCGAAGACTGGCAGGAGCACGTCGACTTCGACCTGAACCCGGACTTCTTCGCAGAAGTGGTTATCGGGCTGGCCGACACCGACGGCGGCGAGCTAAACGATATCTTCGCTCGCGTTCTGCTGTGCCGCGAGAAAGACCACAAGCTTTGCCACATCCTGTGGCGTGAGTGATACTGAAGCAATAATCTGACGCGGCCTTCTGGCCGCGTCAGATTGATGACAAACAGCCGAAAAACGTGGTTTTCGACTGTTTGGGGCAAACCAGAGAACATTATTCATTGTTTTTGTTAGACCTGGGCTCGGACTTTTTTAGAGCAATGAACTTTATCAGCAGCCTCACGCGGCCTTCTGGCCGCGTTATTATTTCTCATTCGGCGGTAAATGCTCCCCACACGTTTTGCAGTAGTGCGCGTTAGCGGCATGATCCTGTTGATGACACCGTACACACTCTCTCACCGATCTTCTTCTTTGCATATCCTGTGACATTTGAGCCGTTAAAATCCCGGTAGGGATAGCTATCACCGAATAACCAATCAAAATCAGCAGCGAGGCAACGAAGCGGCCCAGCGCGGTATGCGGCACAATATCGCCGTAGCCGACGGTTGTCACCGTGACTACCGCCCAGTAGACCGCGACGCCCAGGCTGGTAAAGCCGTTAGCCTTCCCTTCTATGCCGTACATCAGCGCGCCCGCCGCGACCATCACAATGGCAATAAACGAGTAGAACAGGATCAGCTGGTTGCTGGCGTTAAGCAGGCTGCGCCAGAGGCTTTTGAGCGCCGGCATATAGCGCAGAAGCTTCAGTATGCGCAGCACGCGAATGGCTCGCATGGCTCGCCAGGCAAAATAGTAATGGATAGCAAATTCGGGCCACAGCCACAGCACATACAGCGGCAGCATGGTTGCCAGGTCAATAATGCCCCAGAAGCTGAACACATAGCGGACAGGTTTAGGCCAGGTCAACACTCGCAGCAGGTATTCGCAGGTGAACAGCAGCGTGAAGATGATTTCCAGCCAGATAAAGAGCTGCCATTCGCCGAACGTGAGCCTCGGGTCGTTCCCTACGCTTGATTCGGTAAATACAACGGCAACGCTGAGCAACGCCAGCAGGCCGCAAAACGCCTCAAACCGGCGCCCGGAACGGGTATTTTGATCAAACAGAAAGCGGTAAAGCAGCGCTCGAAGTGAAGAGATGTTCCCTGACACAGCAATCCTCGCATAAAGAAAGGGCCAGCTCGGTGCTGGCCCCTGGCGAGATTATAGCGGGTCGACCTTCAGACAGGAAACCGCATGGCGGAAACTGCCTTCCAGTACCGGACGCGTTTTGGCGCATTCCGGGCCTGCAATCGGGCAGCGGGTGCGGAACACGCAGCCTGACGGCGGGTTAATTGGCGACGGTAGCTCCCCTTCCAGCAGCTGGATGGTTTTATTTTTTTCCAGATCCGGATCGGGAATCGGTACCGCTGACATCAGCGCTTTGGTGTAAGGATGCAGCGGGTTGTGATAAACCTCGTCATAGGTGCCGAGTTCTACCGCATGGCCCAGGTACATGACCAGAACACGATCGGAGATGTGCTTTACCACCGCGAGATCGTGGGCGATGAAGATAAGCGACAGCCCCATTTCACGCTGCAGCTTCTGCAGCAGGTTAACCACCTGTGCCTGGATGGAAACGTCCAGCGCGGAGACCGGCTCATCACAGATAATGAGTTTAGGCTCCAGGATCAGCGCCCGCGCAATACCGATACGCTGACACTGGCCGCCGGAAAACTCATGCGGGTAGCGGTTAACCAGGTTTGGCAGCAGACCCACTTTCATCATCATAGCCTTCACGCGGTCGCGAACTTCCTGCTTAGGCATTTTTGGATGATAGGTCAGCAGCGGCTCGGCAATAATGTCGCCGATGTTCATGCGCGGGTTCAGCGAGGCCAGAGGATCCTGGAAAATCATCTGAATGTCGCTCCGCACGTTGCGCCACTCTTCCGGCTTCATGCCCAGAAGATCTTTGCCAAGCCAGGCCACGCGCCCCTCGGTCGCTTTCACCAGGCCAATGATGGCGCGGGCAAACGTCGACTTGCCACAGCCGGACTCGCCCACCACGCCGAGGGTCTCCCCTTCGTACAGGCGAAGCGTAACGCCATCAACGGCTTTCAGCGTTTTTGAAGGCTGCCAGAACCATTGCTTACCGTCTTTGATGTCAAAGTGCACCTTCAGGTCAGCGATTTCTAACAGAACTTTTCTCTCTTCTGCAACGGTGCTCATGCTAATTCCTCCACCGGTCTAAAGCAGGCACGCAGGCGGCCATCACCAAACTGCTCCAGTGGCGGAGCACTATTACACGCTTCCATCGCAAACTGGCAGCGAGGCTGGAACGGACATCCCTGCGGCAAACGCAGCAGGTTCGGTGGGTTACCCGGGATGGTGAGCAGAGCCTCACCTTCCGCATCCAGGCGCGGCACCGCGTTCAGCAGGCCAATGGAGTACGGGTGAACCGGCTTGTAGAACACGTCACGCGCGTTGCCGTATTCCATTGTACGCCCGGCATACATCACCAGCACTTTGTCGCAGATACCGGCCACCACGCCCAGGTCATGGGTGATCATAATGATCGCCGTGTTGAACTCGCGCTTCAGCTCGTTCAGCAGCGTCATGATCTGCGCCTGAACGGTAACGTCCAGCGCCGTGGTAGGTTCGTCAGCAATCAGCAGTTTTGGCCGGCACAGCAGCGCCATCGCAATCATCACGCGCTGACGCATCCCGCCGGAGAATTCATGCGGGAACATGCGCATACGCTTACGCGCTTCCGGCATTTTTACCGCATCCAGCATCCGCACAGACTCTTCAAACGCTTCCGCTTTACCGAGTTTCTTGTGCAGCATCAGCACTTCCATCAGCTGCTCGCCCACGCGCATGTACGGGTTCAGCGAGGTCATTGGATCCTGGAAAATCATCGAGATCTGCTCGGCACGCAGGCGGTTAAGCTGCGATTCCGGCAGGTTCAGGATCTCTTTGCCGTTGAATTTAGCGGAGCCGCCAATGCGACCGTTGGCCGCCAGCAGGCCCATCAGGGCAAAGGCAGTCTGCGACTTGCCGGAGCCGGACTCACCCACGATACCGAGGGTTTCACCCGCACGCAGGCTAAAGTTGAGGTCGTTTACCGCCGTGACGTCACCGTCTGGCGTGCCAAAGGTCACGCGCAGATCTTTAACGTCAAGCAATGCCTCAGATTTGCTCAGTGGAGCGGCCACCGGAGAGGTTTCAATCGTACTCATGGAGCGACTCCTTAACGATCTTTCGGGTCGAGGGCATCACGCAGGCCATCGCCGATAAAGTTAAAACAGAACAGCGTAATCACCAGGAAGCCTGCCGGGAACAGCAGCAGCCACGGTGATACCTCCATGGAGTTCGCACCATCACTCAGCAATGCGCCCCAGCTGCTCAAAGGCTCCTGCGTGCCGAGGCCCAGGAAGCTCAGGAAAGATTCGAACAGGATCATGCTCGGTACCAGCAGCGAGGCGTAAACCACCACCACGCCCAGTACGTTCGGCACGATGTGACGCAGAACGATGTTAATCGTAGAAACACCGCCCACGTGAGCCGCTTCGATAAACTCTTTGCGTTTCAGGCTCAGGGTCTGGCCGCGCACGATACGCGCCATATCCAGCCAGGACACCATACCGATAGCCACGAAGATAAGCAGGATGTTTTGCCCGAAGAAAGTCACCAGCAGAATCACGAAGAACATGAACGGGAAGGAGTTCAGGATCTCCAGCAGGCGCATCATGACGGAGTCGATTTTACCGCCGAGATAACCGGCCAGGCAGCCGTAAAGCGTCCCAACGATTACCGCAACCAGCGCAGCAGAAATACCGACCATCAGGGAGATACGCCCCCCGATAGCCACGCGCACCAGCAAATCACGGCCCGAAGAGTCAGTACCGAAGTAGTGCCCGGACGCCAGATCGGGTGCGGCCGACATCATGCCCCAGTCGGTATCAAAGTAGCTAAACTGCGACAGGACCGGCGCAAACGCCACGAACAAAGCAATCACCGTCAGTACGAACAGGCTGGTGATCGCCGCGCGGTTATGGATAAAACGGCGACGCGCATCCTGCCAAAGGCTACGGCCTTCAACTTCCAGTTTTTCACTGAAGTTTTCCAGCGCCTCGCTGTTTTTCTTAGTCAACATTATGGCCACTCCAGCTTAGTAACGGATTTTCGGGTCGATGACGGCATACAGCACGTCGACCACCGCGTTGAACAGAATCGTCAGCGCACCGACCAGAATGGTCAGGCTGAGAACCAGTGAATAGTCACGGTTCAGCGCCCCGTTAACAAACAGCTGTCCGATACCCGGCAAGCCATAAATCGTTTCAATAACCATGGAGCCAGTGATGATCCCAACGAATGCAGGCCCGAGGTACGACAGTACCGGCAGCAGTGCAGGCTTCAGGGCATGACGCAGCACAATACGACGCATCGGCAGGCCTTTAGCGCGCGCGGTGCGGATAAAGTTAGAGTGCAGGACTTCAATCATTGAACCGCGGGTAATACGCGCGATGCTGGCAATGTAAGCCAGAGACAGCGCGATCATCGGCAGTATCATGTACTTCGGCGCGCCCCCGTTCCAGCCGCCACCGGGCAGCCATTTGAGGGTAATCGCGAAGACCAGAACCAGCAACGGAGCCACCACGAAGCTGGGAATGACCACCCCCGTCATGGCAAAGCCCATTACCGTGTAATCCCATTTCGTGTTTTGATTCAGCGCCGCAACCACGCCCGCCGTTACGCCCAGCACAATGGCAAAGATGAAGGCGGCTGCGCCTAATTTAGCGGAAACCGGGAAGCTTGAAGCAACCAGGTCATTGACTGAATAGTCTTTGTATTTAAATGACGGGCCAAAATCCCCGTGCGCCAGCTGTTTTAAATAGCTGAAGTATTGGGTGGTTATCGGATCGTTCAGGTGATACTTCGCTTCGATGTTCGCCATTACTTCTGGCGGCAGCGTACGTTCGCCGGTAAAAGGGCTCCCCGGTGCGAGACGCATCATAAAGAAGGAGATCGTTATAAGAATAAAGAGTGTCGGAATTGCTTCCAGACAACGACGTAGAATAAATTTCAACATTGCCCGTACCTTCTGGCCTGTGCCTTTGCAGTGCGATGTAAATAAGACACGATGGGGCAGAACTTAGCCACTGGCCAAAAGCCGGTGAGCCCTGCCCCACGAATTGCCATTAATGTTTGATAATGTACAAGTCACGTACGTAGACATTATCCATCGGGTCTTTACCGGTGTAACCACCCACCCACGGCTTAACCAGACGGGCGTTAACGTAGTAGTAAACCGGCACGATGGCTGAGTCTTTATCAAGCTGTTGCTCAGCTTTCTCATACAGCGCGGTACGCTGTGCTTCATCGGTCACTTTCAGGGTGTCGGCAATGATTTTATCGAACGCCGGGCTCTTATAGTGCGCGGTGTTGTTAGAGCTGTCGGACAGCATGGTGTTCAGGAAGGAAGTCGGTTCGTTGTAGTCCGCACACCAGCCAGCACGCGCCACGTCGAAGGTACCCTGATGACGGGTATCCAGGAAGGTTTTCCACTCCTGGTTTTCCAGCTTGACGTTCACACCCAGGTTTTTCTGCCAGATAGACGCCACGGCGATAGCCAGCTTCTTGTGCAGATCTGAGGTGTTGTACAGCAGGTTGAAGGTCAGCGGCTTGTCTTTGGTGTAACCCGCTTCGGCCAGCAGTTTTTTGGCTTCTTCGTTACGTTTGTCCTGAGACCAGGTGAACCACTCTGGCGGGGTCAGTTTCGCGCCATCGGTGTAAGGTGGGGTGTAACCATAAGCAGGCAGATCGCCCTGGTTTTTCACTTTGTTCACGATGATGTCACGATCCAGGCCCAGCTTCAGAGCAGCACGTACGCGAGGATCGGTAAACGGTGCTTTCTGGTTGTTGATCTCGTAGTAGTAGGTGCACAGGTACGGATCGGCGTGAACTTCAGTTGGGATTTCTTTTTTCAGTTTCTGGAACAGCTCAATCGGCAGGTTGTTGTACGTCATGTCGATTTCACCGCTGCGGTAGCGGTTTACGTCTGTTACTTCAGAAGAGATTGGCAGGTAGGTGACCTGGTTAATCACGGTTTTGGCGTTATTCCAGTAGTTGGTGTTACGCACCAGAACGATACGTTCGTTCACCACCCAATCTTTTAATTTGTATGCACCGTTGGTCACGATGTTAGCAGGCTGGGTCCACTTGTCGCCGAATTTCTCAACGGTGGCTTTCGGCACTGGAGATACGGATGGGTGAACCAGCAGCTTATAGAAGTAAGGAACCGGCTCGCTCAGCGTGACTTCCAGAGTGTGGTCATCGATGGCTTTCACGCCCAGATCGCTGGTCGGCTTCTTACCGCCAATAATATCGTCGATATTCGCAAGGTGGCCGTACTGCAGATAGCTGGAGTAAGGCGAAGCGGTTTTCGGGTCAGCCAGGCGCTGCCAGCTGTATACGAAGTCCTGTGCGGTCACAGGGTCGCCGTTGGACCATTTGGCGTCTTTACGCAGATGGAAAGTCCAGACTTTAAAGTCTTTGTTATCCCATGATTCTGCCACGCCCGGAGACGGGTGGCCCTGCAGGTCGCTTACCAGCAGACCTTCAAACAGGTCACGGCTGATGTTTGACTCTGGCACGCCTTCGATTTTGTGCGGATCAAGAGATTGTGGTTCTGAGCCGTTGTTACGAACCAGATCTTGTTTCTCTGCCAATTGCACACCGGCCGGGACGTCCGCCGCCATAGCGACATTGCCGGTAATAAGCGCAGTTAAAATGCCTGCTGCAATCAGGCTTTTTTTAGTGATATTTGTCATTGTGTTGGTACTCCACTCATTATAATTACCGGCCCGAAAGCCAGCCTCTTCCCCTAGGGGTCCCTTACAGCGCAGGAGCGTTAAGCGTCCGTACGGGATACTGCTTTTACTTCTCGCTATCACCGACTTTATTTTCGGGCCGTTCTCTAATGACGGCCTCATTACGTCGATTCTGTACTACCGCCGATTGCGTGTTCGACGGCCATTAATCTTTTTATTCCGCTGGTAATGATGACGCGGCGTAATCAAACTCATCTGCAAAATAAACGTTTTTCAGCGAATTGTTTTGCCCGGAAAGTATCAAAAGCGTCACATACCCGCCAATACAATTTGCAAATTTGTTAACCATTTCTCCTTTATGGAGAGAATGTGGGGAAAGCGATGCGTGACAGGCCCCAGAGAAAACTCAATCATGATCTTGATAATCATGAAGTTAACCTGATATCACCGCACTGGAAGGGAGGTCAGTCTCTTACCCGCTTCATCACTCACAAAAAATTAACAATTGATTATTTTTTAGCACATTCCTCTGCGGGAAGGCATGAATTACTAATATCATCTCAATAAACCCGCAGCAAGCCTGATTGCGTAACGGCAGCTAAATATCATTTCGATCGCCACTTTTCTGTACAACATGTTACAAGGTCAACCGCTAATGTACGGTTTTCCAAAGCATTTTCTTATGAAAGATTCGCATTTGCTTTTGCGAAAATGAGGGCAAGACGAGGAGGCGTTTTTCTCTACAGAAAGAAAAAAAGCAGAAAAGAGATTCTGCTTTTTCATTTGAAAGTGGCAGCGGAATTAACTTAACAATCCAGGGAAGATAGCTTTCATTCCGGTGACAATAAATTCGATACCGAGCGCCATCAGCAAAAGCCCCATGATACGGGTGATCACGTTGATGCCCGTTTGCCCCAGCATACGAACGAGCCACGGCGCAATTCGGAACAGCAACCAGCAGCTGAAGGCAAACAGCGCAATGGCGAGAGAGAAGCCCAGCAGATGCCCCCAGTTATGGTAGCGGCTCCCCCAAACGATGGTCGAACTGATGGCCCCCGGCCCCGCCATCAGCGGCAAAGCCAGCGGCACAACGCCGACGCTTTCACGAATGGCGCTCTCAGACTTTTCTTGCTTATTCTGCTTATCTTCACCCAGCTTGCCGCTTATCATCGACATCGCAATAGTGACCACCAGAATACCGCCGGCGATACGGAATGAGTCTATAGAGATACCAAAGACTTGCAGAATGCCGTCACCCAAAAAGAGTGAAGTCCAGAGAATAATTGCCACGGACAGATTGGCCGTGAGGTTGGTTTTATTTCTCGCCGCCGCAGTCTGGTAACTGGTCATACTAATAAAGACGGGAATAATCCCTACCGGGTTGACCAGGGCAAACATCCCGATAAAGAACTTAATATAGGTTGGCAGGTCGAAAATGGATTGAGCCACGCAAAACTCCGCAAATGAACAAAGCAAAATCAGGCGTAATGTAATGGAAAAACACCCCCGCCGCTACGCTATTTCCCTGCGCAATCGACGTCTGCAGCAAGTAATTTTAGCGCAATGACGAACTGTTACCCGAATGTTGAATTTGTGGTACTTTGTTTCGACGTTGCTGTGACTAACTTTTTAAAGATTTATCAACCACCTGGATAGCGCCTGCTGAATGGTGTCAGCATGAGATAGTTGTGATTTGGATCACGAAAAAGCTACTCAGAAGTGGGTACTCTTGGACACATCTGAAGAGCAGGTTTTCCACTAACACGGCTTATTCAGATGAGGCTCTTTTAGTAAATCAGCGCATGAATCCAGGTATTTAGTACGGTGCCGTTTCGTCTTAAACACGCATTCTGTGGCTGCTGACTATACTGTCGACTCGCGCAGCTTATTTACTAAAAGAGTTTAACATTATCAGGAGAGCATTATGGCTGTAACTAATGTCGCGGAACTGAACGCCCTCGTCGAGCGCGTAAAGAAAGCCCAGCGTGAATATGCCAACTTTACTCAAGAGCAAGTCGATAAGATCTTCCGTGCTGCCGCCCTGGCCGCTGCCGACGCTCGAATCCCCCTGGCTAAATTAGCCGTCGCCGAATCCGGTATGGGTATCGTCGAAGATAAAGTGATTAAAAACCACTTCGCTTCCGAATATATCTATAACGCTTATAAAGATGAGAAAACCTGTGGTGTGCTGTCTGAAGATCATACCTTCGGTACCATCACTATCGCTGAACCTATCGGCATCATCTGCGGTATCGTGCCAACCACTAACCCAACGTCTACCGCTATCTTCAAATCTTTGATCAGCCTGAAGACCCGTAACGCCATCATCTTCTCGCCACACCCACGCGCTAAAGATGCGACCAACAAAGCAGCAGACATCGTGCTGCAGGCTGCTATCGCTGCCGGTGCACCAAAAGATCTGATCGGTTGGATCGACCAGCCTTCCGTAGAACTGTCTAACGCCCTGATGCACCACCCGGATATCAATATGATCCTGGCGACCGGTGGCCCAGGCATGGTTAAAGCAGCTTACAGCTCCGGTAAACCTGCTATCGGCGTTGGCGCCGGTAACACCCCGGTTGTGGTTGACGAAACCGCAGACATCAAACGTGTTGTTGCTTCCATTCTGATGTCCAAAACCTTCGATAACGGCGTTATATGTGCTTCCGAGCAGTCCGTCATCGTTGTTGACTCTGCTTATAACGCAGTGCGTGAACGTTTCGCTACCCACGGCGGCTACCTGCTGCAGGGTAAAGAGCTGAAAGCCGTGCAGGACATCATCCTGAAAAATGGCGCGCTGAACGCTGCTATCGTCGGTCAGCCAGCCACCAAAATTGCTGAACTGGCCGGGTTCACCGTACCAGCAGACACCAAAATCCTCATCGGCGAAGTGTCCGTTGTCGACGAGTCTGAACCTTTCGCTCACGAAAAACTGTCTCCGACGCTGGCCATGTACCGTGCCAAGAACTTCGAAGACGCCGTCATCAAAGCGGAAAAACTGGTTGAGATGGGCGGCATCGGCCATACCTCTTGCCTGTACACTGACCAGGACAACCAGCCTGAGCGCGTTAAGTTCTTCGGCGACAAAATGAAGACCGCACGTATTCTGATTAACACCCCGGCTTCTCAGGGGGGTATCGGCGACCTGTATAACTTCAAGCTGGCCCCTTCCCTGACGCTGGGTTGTGGTTCATGGGGTGGTAACTCCATCTCTGAAAACGTGGGTCCTAAGCACCTGATCAACAAGAAAACCGTTGCTAAGCGAGCTGAGAACATGTTGTGGCATAAACTTCCGAAATCTATCTACTTCCGCCGTGGCTCCCTGCCAATTGCGCTGGACGAAGTGATTACTGATGGCCACAAACGTGCGCTGATCGTGACCGACCGCTTCCTGTTCAACAACGGCTATGCGGACCAGATCACTTCCGTGCTGAAAGCCTCTGGTGTCGAAACCGAAGTCTTCTTTGAGGTTGAAGCCGACCCAACGCTGACCGTTGTTCGCAAAGGCGCAGAGCTGGCAAACTCCTTCAAACCAGACGTTATCATCGCGCTGGGCGGCGGCTCCCCGATGGATGCAGCCAAAATCATGTGGGTGATGTACGAACACCCGGAAACCCACTTCGAAGAACTGGCGCTGCGCTTTATGGACATCCGTAAACGTATCTACAAGTTCCCGAAAATGGGCGTAAAAGCGAAGATGATTGCGGTGACCACCACGTCCGGTACCGGTTCTGAAGTCACACCGTTTGCGGTTGTTACCGACGATGCTACCGGCCAGAAATACCCGCTGGCTGACTATGCGCTGACCCCAGATATGGCGATTGTTGATGCCAACCTGGTGATGGATATGCCTAAGTCGCTCTGCGCCTTCGGCGGTCTGGATGCGGTGACCCACGCGCTGGAAGCTTACGTTTCCGTGCTGGCAAGCGAATTCTCTGACGGCCAGGCTCTGCAAGCGCTGAAACTGCTGAAAGAAAACCTGCCAGCTTCCTATAATGAAGGCTCTAAAAATCCGGTTGCCCGCGAGCGCGTTCACAACGCAGCGACCATCGCCGGCATCGCGTTTGCAAACGCCTTCCTGGGCGTGTGTCACTCAATGGCGCACAAGCTGGGTTCTCAGTTCCACATTCCTCACGGTCTGGCAAACGCCCTGCTTATCTCCAACGTTATCCGCTATAACGCGAATGACAACCCAACCAAGCAGACTGCTTTCAGCCAGTACGACCGCCCACAGGCGCGTCGCCGCTACGCTGAAATCGCTGACCATCTGGGTCTGACCGCAGCGGGTGACCGTACCGCGGCTAAGATCGAGAAACTGCTGGCATGGCTGGATTCTATCAAAGCTGAACTGGGTATTCCTAAGTCCATCCGCGAAGCGGGCGTACAGGAAGCAGACTTCCTGGCACACGTCGACAAACTGTCTGAAGATGCGTTTGATGACCAGTGTACCGGGGCTAACCCACGCTATCCGCTGATTTCTGAGCTGAAACAGATTCTGCTGGATACCTACTACGGCCGTGAGTTCGTAGAAGGTGCAGCGGCTAAAGAAGCCGCACCTGCAGCAAAAGCTGACATAAAAGCGAAGAAAACCGCTTAATCATTAGCTCTTAAAACACAAAACCCGCCTCATTCTGGCGGGTTTTTTTATGCGTGGACGCTTTGTACAAGCCGCTATAGCACGCTTAATGCAGGGGCAATGGAGTTACCCCTCTTTTAAATTAACTGCCCTGCATCTCTTGCAGAGAGCCTTTAATTAACGCTTCTTTATAATGTTTACGGCAAACCGAGATGTAACGTTCATTGCCGCCGATCACCACCTGCTCGCCTTCATTATAAGGACGCCCTTCCCGATCGAGACGAAGCACCATGCTTGCTTTACGCCCGCAAAAACAAATCGTTTTCAGCTCAACCAGCTTATCTGACAGCGCCAGCAGATACTGGCTGCCGCTGAATAACTCACCGCGGAAATCCGTACGCAGGCCGTAGCATAAGACGGGGATATCAAGCTCATCGACAACGTCAGATAAAGCATAAACCTGTTCTTTAGATAAGAACTGGCTTTCATCCACCAGCACGCAGTGCACGGGCGCAGATTGCTGCTCTGCACGAATGTCGGCATACAGGTCTGTTGTCGCGTTATAAAGCTTTGCAGGAGACGACAGCCCAATACGTGAACTGACTTTTCCCACACCAAAACGATTATCTATCTCTGCTGTATACACCAACGTGCGCATCCCTCTTTCCTGGTAATTCCACGAGGATTGAAGCAGCGCGGTCGATTTTCCCGCATTCATTGCTGAGTAGTAAAAATAGAGTTGAGCCATTGCACCTGTAGCCTGAATCAAAAGTGTAAATTATGTTTCGGCGGATTGTACCACACTGTACGGCGTCGGTGGATTGCCGATTACCTTGCTAAACATCCGGGTTAATGGCATCAGATATATTAATAAATCCTGCTTATACAGCGGGTAATAGTTGTATACGTGAAGATATGGAACCGCCACGGCAGAAGCCTTCCCGCACGTTTAACGCGCTCTCATGAAATTATTTAGCAGCTCAATTATTATAAATTGTAAACAGCCTGCAGTGGTCATAAACATTAATACCATCGCCCGATATTTGATGATTAATGCAAAATTTCTCTCTTTTTCTGCCTGCAACAAACCCTTTTGATGCCAGGGTTGTTGTCTAAAATTTGAGTCTTAAAGTGCCATTTCGCGTGCCCTGGGAGCCAGAAATTAAGTTAACGGTATTTAAACCGCCGCATATATATCAGCAAATTTTGAATTCCTTACATTCACGGCTATTGCAGAACTTAATATAACGCTCTATTATTAGCTCAAACGTCACCCCCCCAATAATAAGTTTGAGATTACTACAATGAGCGAAGCACTTAAAATTCTGAACAACATCCGTACTCTTCGTGCCCAGGCAAGAGAATGCACCCTGGAAACTCTGGAAGAGATGCTGGAAAAATTAGAAGTTGTAGTTAACGAACGTCGTGAAGAAGAAAACGCGGCAGCCGCTGAAGTTGAAGAGCGCACTCGTAAACTGCAGCAGTACCGTGAAATGCTGATTGCTGACGGTATTGACCCTAATGAACTGCTGAACAGCATTGCTGCTGTTAAATCTGCAGGTAAAGCAAAACGCGCAGCGCGTCCTGCTAAATACCAGTACATCGACGAAAACGGCGAAACTAAAACCTGGACCGGCCAGGGTCGTACGCCAGCAGTTATCAAGAAAGCAATGGATGAGCAAGGTAAGAAGCTGGAAGACTTCCTGCTGTAATCCTCTCAGTGCTGCTTATTAAGATCCCGCTCCGGCGGGATTTTTTATTTCTGACGATCTTCACTTTTCTGTCCCACCATACCCTTGCCTCAGCAAAACAATCATAAAACAGCTTATTTTTCTTTATTAACGAATCGACTAAATATTTTAGATACAATACCTGTCCTTAAGTACAGTTAATTTCGCTCGCTAATCATCGGGTTAACCCTGCAATGGATTTATCTGACTTTGAGATAATCCTTTTCCTGGATGTATATACTCCATTAGCGTTATCAACAAAAAATGAGACATTACGCAAAGAGTTGAATCCACGCCTGGCATAATGGTTAATCCGGTATACAACCCTCACTCAGGGTGATTATTGAGCCTGCCTTATGTTCGTTTTATCCTCCCTTAAGTAACGCACGACGCATTTACTTATCGACTCCACTAAGGCGTTTTATTACTGCCGCCGCCATCCCAATATCGACGTAAACAACCCCTGGGTCATTTTAATCACCATATCACCCTGCGTTTACCGACCAACACGCCCAATGGTCAAATAATGAACGCCACATATTCGTTCCCGGCTGCATTAAAGACAGCGGCTGGCCGTCTCCGGCAAAAACATACCTCGAGGCAGGCTAAAATACCGCGCAGAAACGCAGTTGAGCGGATTTAAGGAGTCAGGGAGAATACCAGAGAGGAAACGTGACCGGCAGCGTACAGGCTTGCTGAAAGCGCTACCGTGCCGGTCACCTTAAATAACCAGGGGGGGTTATTTAGACGATATTAATAGATGCACCGCGACCGATGGCGTAATAGACAAAACCGCGCTTGTTGAGTCTTTCAGGATCATAAAGGTTACGACCATCAAAGATAACCGGCTGCTTCAGCGACTTCTTCATCAGATCGAAATCCGGCGCCTTGAAGCTCTGCCATTCGGTACAGACAATTAACGCGTCAGCGCCCTGTAGGGCAGCCTCTTTGGTCCCCATCAGCCTTAAATCGCCGCGGTGGCCATAAATGCGCTGCGTTTCGTCCATCGCTTCAGGATCGTAGGCCTGTACTTCGGCCCCACGTTCCCAAAGCGCTTCGATCAGCACCCGGCTGGACGCTTCTCGCATATCGTCCGTGTTCGGCTTGAAGGAAAGTCCCCAAAGTGCGAAGGTCTTACCTTTCAAATCTTCACCGAAGTGGCGAATCACAAACTCTGGCAGTTTCTGCTTCTGGGCGTAGTTAACTTCTTCCACAGCCTGCAGAATACGTGGCGTGTAGCCAATCTGCTCAGCGGTGCGAATCAGCGCCTGGACGTCTTTAGGGAAGCATGAACCGCCATAGCCGCAGCCTGGGTAGATAAAGCTGTAGCCGATACGGGAGTCGGAGCCGATCCCCATGCGCACTTTTTCAACGTCAGCCCCAAGCCGCTCGGCCAGGTTAGCAATTTCGTTCATGAAGCTGATTTTGGTTGCCAGCATGCAGTTGGCCGCATATTTGGTCAGCTCTGCGCTGCGGATATCCATCAGAATCATACGATCGTGATTGCGGTTAAACGGCTCATACAGCTCACGGAGCAGGTCAACAACCTCTTCGTTATCCGTCCCGATGACGATGCGTTCAGGACGCATACAGTCGGCAACCGCCGCACCTTCTTTCAGGAACTCCGGGTTAGAAACCACATCAAAGTTAATCTCCAGCCCGCGAGATTTGAGGGTTTCTTCCATCACCGCACGCACTTTATCCGCCGTGCCAACAGGTACCGTTGATTTGTCGATAACGACTTTATGCGAATCCATATACTGCGCGATGGTGCGCGCAACGGCAGTCACATATTTCAGGTCAGCGGATCCGTCTTCATCAGGAGGTGTCCCCACGGCAATATAGTGCATTTCGCCATGGTTAACGCCTTCTTCAGCGTTGGTGCTGAACTGCAGGCGCCCTTCTTCATAATTCTTCTTTACCAATGGCGCAAGGCCTGGCTCAAAGATAGGGATTTCACCTTTTTTAAGGTTTTCCACTTTCTTTGCGTCTACGTCGATGCACATGACATCGTGCCCTACATCCGCGAGCACGGCGGCCTGGACCAGGCCAACGTAGCCAATACCAAATACGGTAACTTTCATCTTACCATCCTGCGTTGAATTGACTTATTTCTTCGCGCCAACGGTGGCTTCAAGCCAG
The DNA here is from genome assembly GCF_000757825.1 of Cedecea neteri. Taxonomy (GTDB): domain Bacteria; phylum Pseudomonadota; class Gammaproteobacteria; order Enterobacterales; family Enterobacteriaceae; genus Cedecea; species Cedecea selenatireducens. Next base: position 4,822,518 of record NZ_CP009451.1, on the reverse strand, counting down.
GTTTTAAAATCTTCACCCAGCGTTTTATGACGAATACCGTACTCAACAAACGCCTGCATATAGCCCAGCTTGTTGCCGCAATCGTGGCTCACGCCCTTCATGTGGTAAGCCTCAACGGTCTCTTTATCCATCAGCATGGCAATAGAGTCGGTGAGCTGAATTTCATCACCTGCGCCTGGAGGGGTTTTAGCCAACAGCGGCCAGATGTCCGCGCTCAGCACATAGCGTCCTACAACGGCCAGGTTTGACGGCGCAACGTCCGCTTTTGGCTTCTCAACGATGCCGACCATCGGCACGCTGTCACCGGCAGAGAGCGATGCACCCTGGCAGTCAACCACGCCGTAGGCGGTCACATCGGCAACAGGTTCAACCATGATTTGGCTGTTTCCGGTCACATCGAAGCGGCGAATCATTTCCGCCAGGTTGTCCTGGGAAAGATCGGACTCAAATTCGTCCAGAATAACGTCCGGCAGGATAACGGCGACAGGCTCATCGCCCACAACCGGGTGTGCACACATCACGGCATGGCCCAGGCCTTTCGCCAGACCCTGACGTACCTGCATAATGGTGACGTGCGGAGGGCAGATAGACTGAACTTCTTCCAGAAGCTGACGCTTAACGCGCTTCTCAAGCATCGCTTCCAGTTCAAAACTGGTATCGAAGTGGTTTTCGATGGAGTTCTTCGAAGAGTGGGTCACCAGGACGATTTCAGTAATACCGGCGGCGATACACTCATTAACGACATACTGAATCAGCGGCTTATCAACCAGCGGCAGCATCTCTTTTGGAATTGCCTTTGTTGCCGGCAACATGCGCGTTCCCAATCCCGCAACCGGGATAACAGCTTTAGTTACTTTAGAATTAATGGCAGCCATTGAAAAAACCTCCAGGACTGTTCAAGTTTCACACTTGTCGTCAATTTAAAAACGCGGTTGAGTATATCAGCTTAAAAACAAAAACCGCCCCCCGTTTACCCCGGCAGCGGCTAATTTAAGACAAATACGATTAAGTTGGTCGCGATATTACCACCGCCCGAGAGCCAGGAAAAAAGCTAAATGTAATCAGTTGTTCCGTTGTTTATTCTGCAGACAACATCAGCCGTAAACGCCCACCAGAGCCCCAGACCTGGCACTGCCACGCCTCGCACCGCTGGCTGATTTGATTGAGGTACGCGTTGCCGAGCGTCCCCAGCGGAACGCCGTTGCTGACCTGAATTTGGTGCTCGCCGGTATTTAACGTGGCGTTAAGTCCGGCAGAAACAAGAATGAGGTTTTTTAAACCGCTGTGATAATAACCAACTATCAGCGGAAATTGCCCGCTCAGGTTTGCCTGTCGCAATAGCTGATTGACCTGTTTAAGTAAATTACCCAATTCCGGCAAACGCTGCCCATGATGGGAAAGTTGTTCCTGTAGCAGCCCGTTGAATAACGCTCGTAACAACAGCGCGGCTAATACACCGTTATCTCCGGCGCGGGTAACGTCGAGACAATAAAATGCCAGGTCATTATCTGAAAGTGGTGCAATATCGAGCACCAGGCCTGGCTGATCGACCGATATTAATTGGCGATAATTTATTCGACAACGGGATATAACCTGCTGCACCGGCGGCTGAAGTTCCTGCAACAGCTTTGAGGCCGCCTGAGGATCCCGCGCCAGCGCATCCCAGTCCTGAAACAGGCGCTCCTCCTCTTCGACCCGCGAATTAAACATCGTCGGATAGATACAGGACAACACCGTCTCTTTTAATCGATTAAGATCTTTAATTGGTTTCAGCAAAACGTCCTGCACGCCAAGCCGTAAAGCCTGGGCGATATCGGACATATTTTCTGTCGCGGAAATGACTAAAATGGGCGTCTGGTTACCTTCATTACGCAGGTGCTCTACCAGCTCAAGGCCGTTCATTCTCGGCATCGCCAGATCGCAAATCAGAAGGTCCGGCACCGCCTGCCCCAGCTTTTCGAGCGCGTCTTTACCATCCCAGGCAAGCAGCGTTCCCGCCCCAAGGGAAGTCAGATAACTGTCCAGCAGGGAGCGGAAAACGGGCTCGTCTTCAACAATGAGGATTTGTTTTCCTTCCAGCGGGTAACTCATGCGTTTTCCTCTGCCTGGCAATAATTCAATAGTGGCACGGTATCGCAACGAGCGCCTGTCAGAAATGGTTTAAGTACAAACTTAAACATGTGTACGAACCAGAGGTAATAGCTCATCCATTTTTTTCTCAACCGCCAGACTGCCCGCCGCAATAGCTTCTGAGGCGCGGTGAAAGTCAAGCGTAGAGATTTGCGGGCAAAACGGTTGCAGAAGGATATCAGGAGGATCGCCAGCCATTCGGTTGCGCTTAAGACGATTTTCCAGCACCTGAATAGAGGTCGTCATGATTTCCATCGCGGTCGGCGTCACGTTAGCCCGGCGATGCGTCATTTTCCCCAGACGCTCGCGCAGGCGGCCGCGCCAGGAAGTAGCCTGCGCCAACGGCTCATCGGCCGATGGCGTCATGTTCACCGACAGCAAATCTTGCTGCATCAGGTGCGCGTCATGCTGCAAATCTACCGCAATAACGATATCCGCGCCCAGGGCACGAGTCAGGGAAATCGGCACAGGATTAACTATCGCTCCGTCCACCAGCCAGTAACCATTATGTGCAACCGGCGACAAAAGCCCCGGCATGCTGCAAGAGGCGCGAATAGCCTGATGTAAATCGCCGTCGGTAAACCACAGCTCTCGCCCGGTGCTGAGGTTGGTCGCCACGGCGCCAAATCTCAGGCCGCAGCCTTCAATAGCCGTTTCCGGGATGATTTTACGAACGTTGTTGAATACGCGCTCACCGCGAAGCAGGCCCCCGCGGCTCCAGGACAGGTCCATCAGACGCAGAACGTCCCAGTAGCTAAACGATCGTACCCAGCGTTCCATTACCGGCAACCGCTGGCTGGCATAGGCGGCACCGACCAGCGCGCCGACGGAACACCCTGCCACGACATCAATCTGGATCCCTGCTTTTTTTAACGCATTGATAACGCCAATGTGCGCCCATCCTTTTGCAGCACCCGACCCTAATGCCAGGCCGATCTTTACCTGTCTCATCACGCCTCGGTCAATCTTCCCCGGTAATCACTCCGTGACGCCAACGCCACTGCTCAGTTAACATAAGCGCTGCCGTAGTGTTATTGACGCCGTTTATTTTTTTCCTGGAGATGTAATGTTGCAACTTTGTCCCTGTGGCAGCGGTTTGGAGTATAGCTTATGTTGTCAGCCTTACCTAAGCGCCGGCCAGCATCCGCAACGCCCATCACAGCTTATGCGCTCTCGTTATACCGCTTTTGTGAAACAAGATGCCGACTATCTGGTATCGAGCTGGCATGAAAGCTGCCGCCGTCCGTCCTTAAATTCAGAAATATCCAACGGTTTTGGCGAGACGGAATGGCTCGGCCTGACGATATACGAAGAGGCCGAAGGCAAAGATGCCCACGAAGGATACGTCAGTTTCGTTGCTCGTTTTCGTGAGAACGGCAAGCAAAGCGCCATCATTGAACGTTCCCGTTTCGTCAGGGAAAGCGGCCAATGGTATTATATCGACGGCCTCCGCCCGCAGTTCGGTCGTAATGACCCCTGCCCTTGCGGTTCAGGTAAAAAATATAAAAAATGCTGCGGGTGATAGCCTTCACTGCATAACAGCATTATTGTTTCGCAAACACCGTTCAACAGGATTTCTCTCTTCATGCAGGCATTACAACGTAAAGTTCTCCGCACAATCTGCCCCGATCAAAAGGGTCTCATCGCGCGAATCACCAATATTTGCTACAAACACGAACTCAATATCGTTCAGAACAATGAATTTGTCGATCATCGTACCGGCCGCTTCTTTATGCGTACCGAGCTTGAAGGCATTTTCAACGACAACACGCTGATGGCGGACCTGGACAGCGCGCTGCCGGAAGGTTCGATTCGTGAACTCACGCCTGCAGGCCGCCGCCGCATTGTCATTCTGGTCACCAAAGAGGCCCACTGCCTTGGCGATCTGCTGATGAAAGCCACCTACGGCGGCCTGGACGTAGAAATTGCCGCCGTCATCGGCAACCACGAAACGCTACGTACCTTAGTGGAACGTTTTGATATCCCGTTCCAGCTAGTCAGCCATGAAGGCATGACCCGCGAAGAACATGATATGCAAATGGCCGACGCGATTGACGCGCACAAGCCGGACTACGTGGTGCTGGCAAAATACATGCGGGTACTAACGCCTGAATTTGTCGCCCGTTTCCCGAACCAGATTATCAATATCCACCACTCGTTCCTGCCGGCATTTATTGGCGCACGTCCCTATCACCAGGCCTATGAACGCGGCGTGAAGATTATCGGCGCTACCGCGCATTACGTTAATGATAATTTGGACGAAGGTCCGATCATCATGCAGGACGTGATTCACGTCGATCACACCTACACCGCCGACGACATGATGCGTGCCGGGCGTGACGTAGAGAAAAACGTGCTGAGCCGAGCCCTGTACGAAGTGCTGGCGCAGCGCGTCTTCGTCTATGGCAACCGCACGATCATTCTGTAATCACACGGAAAATGAATTGGTTAGCTTTAAGGCGCTGCGCGTAAAAAATCGGCAAACGATTCATTTTCTTAAAGTGAGTGCTTTACAGCGGCGCTTCATTTGATATGATGCGCCCCGCTTCCGCAGCGAAGCAGGCCAGTAAAAAGCATTACCCCGTGGTGGGGTTCCCGAGCGGCCAAAGGGAGCAGACTGTAAATCTGCCGTCATCGACTTCGAAGGTTCGAATCCTTCCCCCACCACCATTATTCACCACAGCGATGTGGTAATACCGATGAGATGAAGCAATGTTTTCACTTATCGGGAAGGGTGAGAAGTGAAGCGACGAATAATCCTTCCACCAGCACCATCTGACAATTCAAAGCACTACCCCTGGCGGGGTTCCCGAGCGGCCAAAGGGAGCAGACTGTAAATCTGCCGTCATCGACTTCGAAGGTTCGAATCCTTCCCCCGCCACCATCTTCAGAACAAATCCAAAGCCAAAAGCTTACACAATCTTCCAGATTCCCGTCGGGGAAGGACGAAAAGCTTCGATTAAGGTTCGACTCACGCCAGTGAGAACGCGCGCCGCGCGATCATCCTTCCCCCGCCACCATCTTCCAGAACAAAATCCAGACCTTCAAATTCGCACTATCTTCCAGTTTGCTTTCAGCCTCGTTCCAAACTGCGTTATGCTATTTCCGTCTTTATTGAGAGGGAAAAACATGCCTGCGATAAAAGCCTTCAACACCTGCATGACGCCGTTCTGGCTTCAGCATCAGGCAGAGCTTTATCACTTCCTGCTGGCAAAAACCGCCGATCCGGACAAAGCCGCAGACCTCCTGCAGGAGCTGTTTTTAAAAGCACGGGCAAACGCAGAAACATTTTGTGAGATGGATTACCCGCTCTCCTGGCTCTACCGTGCGGCCCGAAATCTGCTGATTGACGAGCATCGTCTGGGAAAAACGTTCGTTGAAATTCCCGCAGAGCTCACTCGCGAAGATACCGGAGATGAGCCGGTGTCGTTATTAGCACCATGCCTGCCGGAAACGCTCCAGGCTCTCCCGGCTGATGCGGCATGGCTGATTGAACAGTGCGATATTTCTCGCCGCCCTCAGCAGGAAATTGCCGATGAACTGAACCTGACGCTTAGCGCGCTTAAATCCAGGCTACTGCGGGCGAGACTCAGCCTGAAGGAAAAGTTGGTCGAGCTGTGTGGCATTGAAGCGGATGAAACCTCCCCCGTCTGCTGCCATAAAAAAATGCATTAATTTTTGCATCCTTTCCTCTCTTCGTTCGTTTACCTCAGTACCACGCTTTGTGGCTTACTCTTGAGGCAAACAACATGTCCAGAATTGAAATTTATGAAGCTGCCGGGTGCTGCGCGACCAGCAGCGTGAACGTGCAGCAAACAGACCTGCAGTGGAGCGCCGACCTCGACTGGGCGAAGCAAAACGGAATTGCTCTTCAGCGTTATAATCTGGCGAAAAATCCCGCCAGTTTTATCAACAATCCCATCGTGAAAAACATCCTGAATGACGTGGGTTCGAACGCGCTGCCCGTTGTCCTGGTGGATGGCGTCCTGGCGATGTCAGGCCAGCGTCCCGCGCGAGCGGATCTGGCCCGCTGGGCAGACGTTCCTTTTTCTCAGGACTGGGAGCAGCACGGCACGGAGCCCGGCTGTTGCACAATTCCCCGTCTGCCATAATTTATTTCAGGAGCAAATCATGCCAATGTCTTTCTTAATCGACATACCCCAGTTTATTTTCTTTACCGGCAAAGGCGGCGTGGGCAAAACTTCGCTGGCCTGCGCTACCGCCGTCCGGCTTGCCGACAGCGGCAAACGCACGCTGCTGGTAAGTACCGATCCGGCTTCAAACGTGGGTCAGGTGTTCAATCAGCAGATCGGACATCGAATCGTTGCCGTGGCACAAGCGCCGGGCCTTGATGCGATGGAAGTCGACCCGCTCGCGGCCGCACAGGCCTATCGCGACAGGGTCCTTAATCCGGTACGAGACCAGATGCCGGCAGAGGTTGTGCGCAGCATAGAAGAGCAGCTTTCAGGCTCCTGCACGACCGAAATTGCCGCTTTTGACGAGTTCACCGCGCTATTGACCAGCGAAATATTGCGCGAGAAATACCAGCACATTGTTTTCGACACGGCGCCAACCGGGCACACAATCCGCATGCTCGAACTGCCGGGCGCATGGAGCGGTTATCTGGAGGCCAACCCGGACGCGGCGGCAAACCTTGGCCCGCTGGTGGGCCTTGAAAAACAGCAGCATCAGTATGCAGATGCTGTCACCGCCCTGGCGGATGAAAATTTGACTCGTCTGGTGTTAGTCGCCCGCGCACAGACCTCCACGTTAAAAGAAGTTTCACATACCCACGACGAGCTTTATCACCTGGGCTTAAAGCACCAGCATCTCGCCATCAACGGCGTTCTCACGCCTCGATTATCTGAGCACGACCCGCTGGCGCAAAGCATTCTGGCGCGAGAAGAAAAAGCCCTGAGCGAAATGCCTGCAAACCTAATGTCTCTGCCACAAACTAAGCTGCCGCTGAAGTCGTTTAACCTGGTTGGGGTGGGTGCGCTAAGGGCATTACTGAATCCAGAGGAAGAGAAGATCGCCGGTTTTAACGCGGTGGTTCTCCCGAACGATCTCGCCCTGCCTCCGCTGTCTACTTTAGTAGACGAATTAAGCCTCGCCGGGAAAGGCCTGGTAATGACGATGGGTAAAGGCGGCGTAGGAAAAACCACTCTTGCCGCCGCGCTTGCCGTCTCGCTGGCAAGCCGGGGGCACAGCGTACATCTGACGACCTCCGATCCGGCCGCGCATCTTTCTTATACCCTTGCGGATGCGATGCCCGGCCTCACGGTCAGCAGAATCGATCCTAAAGCAGAAACCGAGCGTTATCGCCGCTTTGTGATGGACAACCAGGGCAAAGATCTCGATGAAGCAGGACGCGCCGTGTTAGAAGAGGACCTTCGCTCCCCGTGTACCGAGGAAATTGCGGTATTCCAGGCTTTCTCGCGCGTCATTAAAGAGGCGAACGATCGGTTCGTTATTATGGATACCGCTCCGACCGGGCACACGCTTTTGCTGCTGGACGCCTCAGGTAACTATCACAAAGAGATGGTTCGCCAGATGGGCAGCACCGAAGAGCGATATCTCACCCCGATGATGCAACTGCGAGATCCTGAGCAAACGAAGGTGATTATAGTCACGCTGGCGGAAACCACGCCGATGCTGGAGGCCGCTAGCCTGCAGGACGATCTGCGGCGAGCGGAGATTGAACCCTGGGCATGGGTGATTAATAACAGTATTGCCGCCGCGCAGCCTACTTCGCCGCTGCTCGAGGCCCGGGCCGAAAGGGAAAGGCCGATTATTCAGGAAATCCAAAACGTTCATGCGAGGCGCATCGCCCTTACGCCGCTTCAGCATGAGGAGCCTGTCGGCATTGAACGGCTGAAGAAGCTAACCGGCCAGAACTAACCTGATAAGGAAGAACGGACTCAGGCAGCCTGAGTCCGTATTTTTTACATCACGGCATTTATCACAAAAAAGCCCACCGCCGTCATCAGAAGCGAGCCAAACACGTGGGCAAAGACGGACGCCATCGCCCAGACATAATTTCCGCCCTGCAGCAGCGAAAATAGCTCAACGGAAAAGGTTGAGAAGGTGCTCATTCCGCCGCACAGGCCGGTGGTTATCAGCAGCTTCCAGGTGGGATCAAGCTGCGGCTGGCGCAGAAAGAAAGCCAGCGCGCCGCCAATGATCAACCCGGCCAGCAGGTTGACCGTCAGCGTGCCGAGAGGCAACTGAGGAAAAAGGCCGTTAAGACGTAACGCAAGCAGCCAGCGAATAACGCACCCTGCCGAGCCACCAACAATAACTGCAAAAAGTGGTTTAACCATATTTTCCTCAAAACTATCTTATCGATACGGTCAGGGAAGCATGCAGAGCCGGGGGGGTAAACGTTGACCAGCCTGACATGCCTCTTGGATTAAAAGAGTCATACCAGGCGTCATCAGCCTCCGAACGAGGCGGTTGGGGAAGGTGGAACGCCATCACCTTGCGAAGGCATTCTACCCTTTCCTTTTTCGGTTTCAAGCGGGTTTTATGGTTTCAGCCGCTGGCCGCGCACATCCACTACCTGCTCGCCGTCCTCTTTGCTGAACGCGCCCTGCTGCACTTCAGGCAGAATATCCAGCACGCGTTCCGAAGGGCGGCAAAGTCTCGTCCCCCGCTCAGTCACCACAATCGGCCGGTTAATTAACAGCGGGTACTGCACCATAAAGTCGATCAGCTGCTCGTCGCTGAATTTCTCTTCCGCAAGCCCTAACTTCTCATAAGGCTCAACATTTTTACGCAACAGATCGCGGGCGCTAATCGCCATGTCGGCAAGCAGCCCGGCAAGTTCCTCGCGTGACGGAGGCGTTTCCAGGTAATAGATAATCGTGGGCTCCGTCCCGCTGTTGCGGATCATGGCCAACGTGTTACGGGAAGTGCCACAGTCAGGATTGTGGTAAAGGGTAATTTTGCTCATCGTCGGTGGCTCAGTGAGAGAAAGAGAGACGCATGGCAAGCGCGGCCAGCGTCACCAGCAGCACTGGAATGGTCATCACAATACCGGTGCGGAAGTAGTAGCCCCAGCCGATAGTCAGCTTTTTCCGGGCAAGAACGTGCAGCCACAGCAGCGTAGCCAGACTGCCGATCGGCGTGATTTTAGGGCCAAGATCGCAGCCGATAACGTTGGCGTAAATCATCGCCTCTTTGATAACGCCGCCCGCGCTGCTGCCCTCAATGGATAAGGCCCCGACCAGCACCGTGGGCATATTGTTCATCACGGACGACAGGAACGCCGTGATAAAACCCGTGCCCAGCGTCGCCGTCCACAGTCCCTGCCCGGCCAGGGTGCTCAGGACGCCGGAAAGCTGCCCCGTCAAACCTGCATTACGCAGGCCATAAACCACCAGGTACATCCCCAGCGAGAAAACAACAATCTGCCAGGGCGCTCCGCGCAGAACCTTACCGGTATTAATCGCATGCCCTTTTTTCGCCACCGCCAGCAAAATCAGAGCCCCTACTGCGGCAATCGCGCTGACCGGGATCCCCAGCGGCTCCAGGGCAAAAAAACCCACCAGCAACAGCACAAGTACGATCCAACCCGCCTTAAACGTAGCCGGATCTTTGATGACGCTGGCCGGCGTTTTCAGCAGCCCAAGGTCGTAGACCCGTGGAATATCTTTGCGGAAAAACAGATGCAGCATGGCAAGCGTCGCCGCTATCGCCGCGAGATTGACCGGCACCATCACCGATGCGTATTCGCTGAACCCAATCTGGAAGAAGTCGGCGGAGACGATGTTGACCAGGTTTGAGACGATAAGCGGCAGGCTTGCGGTGTCGGCGATAAAACCCGCGGCCATCACAAACGCTAGCGTAGCGCCAGGGCTGAAACCCAGCGCCAGCAGCATGGCGATAACAATCGGCGTCAGAATAAGCGCCGCACCGTCATTCGCAAACAGCGCCGCCACGGTTGCGCCAAGCAGCACAATCCAGGTAAACAGCAGCCGCCCATGCCCTTTTCCCCAGCGGGCAACGTGCAGCGCCGCCCATTCAAAAAAGCCCGACTCGTCCAGCAGCAGACTGATAATAATCACCGCGATAAACGTCGCGGTAGCGTTCCAGACGATCGCCCACACGACGGAAATATCGGCCACCTGAACCACGCCGGTGGCTAACGCCAGTCCGGCCCCCAGCATCGCGCTCCAGCCTATTCCCAGCCCGCGCGGCTGCCAGATAACCAGCACAATGGTGAGAAGAAATATTGCCCCTGCTAAAAACATATGCACTCAGTCCCCATTAACATTGCAAAATTCATATGCGAAAAAACGAATGTGTTTAGTTAAATTTTTTTACTGACAAAGCGTCATCGACCCGCTCGCTTCTATGCGTTTCAAACGTTCCAGCATTTCATGCCCCTGGCTTTGCCAGGCTTGCTCAATGACCGCCGCCGCCCACGCAGGCATATGGGGCGAGAGTCGGTAGTAAATCCATTTCCCCTCTCTTCTGTCCTGCAGCAAACCGCCCTCGCGCAGCATAGCCAGATGTCGGGAAACTTTAGGCTGCGGCTGATCCAGCACGGCGGTCAGCTCACAGACGCAAAGCTCGCTTTTCGCCCTAAGCAGCAGGGTGATTGAAAGCCGGGTCTCTTCAGAAAGGTGTTTAAAAAGCTGTAATGGCGTTAACGCAGTCATGATTGAGTCCTGTGAATGAACTCCGCCATAGTAAAACTCAGGCCGATAAAGTCAATATACATATTCGAAAAAACGAATTTGTTTTCTGTAAAAAAAGCCCGGCATGAACCGGGCTTAAGATGATGCAGAAGGACTAGCGGCGGGCGCGAACAATCTGGTATTTGCGCGTCAGGTACTCTACCGGCGCGCTCCAGATATGCACCAGGCGGGAGAACGGGAACAGCAGGAACAGCGTCATTCCCAGCACCAGGTGCACACGGAAGATAAACGCCACGCCGTCCAGGTACTCCGAAGCACCGCCGCGGAAGGTCACCACGTGCTGCGCCCAGTTCACCAGTTTCATCATTTCGCTGCCGTCCATATGCTGAGCGGAGAACGGAATGGTGCCCAGACCCAGCGCGCACTGGACCATCAGCAGGCTCAGGATCAGAATATCGGCCCCGGTGGTGGTGGCACGAATGCGCGGGCTGAACAGGCGGCGCTTCAGCAGCAGCAGGCCGCCCACCAGCGTCATCACGCCGCTGGCACCGCCAGCAAACATGGCCATTTTCTGTTTAATTTCCAGCGGTAAAAACGACTCGTACATCCAGTGCGGCGTCAGCATACCGAGGAAGTGCCCGGCAAAAATACCGAGAATCCCAAGGTGAAACAGGTTTGAAGCCAGATTCATGCCTTTGCGATCCAGCATCTGGCTGGAAGCTGCCCGCCAGGTGTACTGCCCGTAGTCATAGCGAAGCCAGCTGCCAATGAGGAAAACGGCGCCGCAAAGGTACGGATAGATATCAAAGAAGAAGACGTTGAGAAAATGCATTATTTCCCTCCTGCTATATTCAGGTACTGCGGAGCCACCGCCCCGGCAAAACGACGCTGGTGCGCGGTAATTTCAGTCTCTCCACAGCTGTCATCGGCCATAAATTTCACCTGCTCCTCTTCCCACACTGCGTCCAGCGCCTGCGGGGTGTCATCACGTGCTTCATTAGCAATCTGCTGGCGGACGGTCTCCACGCTGACGCTGCTTTCAGAAAGGGCAATCAGCAGGTCGAACAGCAGCGCATAGTCGCTTTCACGCTGCTTCAGACGGGCGCTGAGCAGGGCAAGGATTGGCGCGATGTCCTGCAGCCCGCCCTGTGCTTCTGCCCGCGTGCGCTGGGACAGATATTCCAGGTACAGCGGCAGATGGTCCGGCAGCTCGTGGCTGTCTATTTCCAGCCCCGCCTGCTGATACTGGTTCATCAGGTTAACCATCGCCTGACCACGATCGCGCGATTCACCGTGAACGTGTTCGAACAGCAGCAGCGACGTTGCCCGGCCGCGATCGAACAGTTCGCTGTAGCTTGATTGCGCATCCAGCAGCTCACGGCGGCACAGCGAATCGATGAATCCTTTCAGGGCGACACGCTGCTCGCCCGTCAATGTTTCGCTCTGCGCAAGGGCTTCATGAAGTTCCTGGTGATGCTGCCACAGGGCAGAGTCCGGATACTCCAGCAGGCGGGAGATAATCAGCAATTCAATCATGGGTGCGGCTCCGTTTTGCTTGAGACGTCGATAGCGTCAATCCGGCGGCTGTTGAACAGATTGAATTTAGTGTCGCTCCCGTGGCAGCCGTCGCCGAAGCTAAAGCCGCAGCCGCTGTGCTCAGGGAAGGTCTCTGCCGCAAGCTCGCGGTGGCTGGTCGGCACCACAAAGCGATCTTCGTAGTTCGCGATAGCCAGGTAACGGTACATCTCCTGAGCCTGAGCTTCGGTTAATCCCACTTCTTCCAGCGCGCGGGTATCCACAACGCCTTCAACCGTTTCGGCACGTTTGTAGTGACGCATCGCCATCATGCGTTTCAGCGCCAGCAGTACCGGTGCCGTGTCCCCGGCGGTCAGCAGGTTGGCTAAGTACTCAACCGGAATACGCAGGCTTTCGACGTCAGGCAAAATACCGGTATGCGGCAGCTGGCCAGCATCGCTTGCGGACTGAATCGGCGACAGCGGCGGCACATACCAGACCATCGGCAACGTGCGATATTCCGGGTGCAGCGGCAGCGCCAGCTTCCAGTCCATCGCCATTTTGTAAACCGGAGACTGCTGCGCAGCCGCGATCACGCCCTGAGGAATGCCGTCTTTCAGCGCCTGCTCAATGACCGCCGGATCGTTCGGATCGAGGAACACGTCCAGCTGACGCTGATACAGGTCTTTCTCGTTTTCCGTGCTTGCCGCCTGCTCAATCGCATCGGCGTCATACAGCAGCACGCCGAGGTAGCGAATACGCCCTACGCAGGTTTCGGAACATACCGTTGGCATCCCGGCTTCAATGCGCGGGTAGCAGAAGATGCACTTCTCTGACTTGCCGCTTTTCCAGTTGAAGTAGATTTTTTTGTACGGGCAGCCGGTGATACACATCCGCCAGCCACGGCATTTATCCTGGTCAATCAGGACAATCCCGTCTTCCTCACGCTTGTAGATAGCCCCGCTCGGGCAGGTCGCCACGCAGGCCGGGTTCAGGCAGTGCTCGCACAGGCGCGGCAGGTACATCATGAAGGTGTTTTCGAACTGGCCGTACATCGCCTTTTGCATGTTGACGAAGTTCTGGTCCTGCGCGCGTTTTTCAAATTCTCCGCCAAGCAGCTCTTCCCAGTTCGGGCCCGCTTCGATTTTGTTCATTCGCTTGCCGGTAATCAGCGAGCGAGGGCGAGCCACCGGCTGCGCTTTGCTGCCTTCCGGCGCGGTGTGCAGGTTCTGGTAGTCGTAGTCGAACGGCTCGTAATAATCATCAATGCCCGGTAAATGCGGGTTAGCAAAGATTTTACCCAGCAGCATCGCGCGGTTCCCCATGCGAGGCTGCAGCTTGCCGTTGATTTTGCGGATCCAGCCGCCCTTCCATTTCTCCTGGTTTTCCCAGTCAGTCGGGTAGCCGAGGCCCGGCTTGGTTTCCACGTTGTTAAACCACGCGTATTCCGTTCCTTCGCGGCTGGTCCAGACGTTTTTGCAGGTCACCGAGCAGGTATGGCAGCCGATGCATTTATCCAGATTCAGCACCATGCCAATTTGTGAACGAATTTTCATTTTACGCTCTCCTGTACCTGGTCATTGCCTTCGCCGTCTAACCAGTTAATGTCTTTCATCTTCCGAACCACCACGAATTCATCGCGGTTAGAACCGACAGTACCGTAATAGTTAAAGCTGTAAGCCAGCTGCGCGTAGCCCCCAATCATATGGGTCGGCTTCAGCGTGATACGGGTGACCGAGTTATGAATACCGCCGCGCTGGCCGGTAATTTCAGAGCCCGGCAGGTTCATGATGCGTTCCTGCGCGTGGTACATCATGGTCATCCCGGCCGGGACGCGCTGGCTCACCACCGCCCGCGCCGTCAGCGCGCCGTTTTTGTTAAACACTTCAACCCAGTCGTTATCGGCAATACCTATCTCTTTCGCATCGGCTTCGCACAGCCAGATGATCGGCCCCCCGCGCCCCAGCGTCAGCATCAACAGGTTGTCGCTGTAGGTGGAGTGGATGCCCCACTTCTGGTGCGGCGTCAGGAAGTTAAGCGCTTTTTCCGGGTTGCCGTTGGACTTGTGGCCCATCATGCCGTCCACGGAACGGGTATCAATTGGCGGGCGGTACACCACCAGGCTCTCGCCAAAGTCGCGCATCCACTGGTGATCCTGATACAGCTGCTGGCGGCCGGACAGGGTACGCCACGGGATCAGCTCATGAACGTTGGTATACCCGGCGTTGTAGGACACATGCTCATCTTCCAGGCCGGACCAGGTCGGGCTTGAGATGATTTTGCGCGGCTGAACCTGAATATCGCGGAAGCGAATCTTCTCTTCTTCTTTTGGTCGCGCGAGGTGCGTGTGGTCGCGGCCGGTAAATTCCCCGAGCGCGGCCCAGGCTTTCACCGCCACCTGGCCGTTGGTTTCAGGCGCAAGGCTAAGCACCATTTCGGCAGCGTCAATCGCCGTGTTGATCATCGGCTGGCCTTTGGCCGGGCCGTCGGTCTTCACGTAATTGAGCTTGCGCAGGAACTCGACTTCTTTCTCGGTATTCCAGCTGATGCCTTTCCCGCCGTTGCCCATTTTCTCCAGCAGCGGTCCCACGGAGGTAAAGCGTTCATACGTCGACGGATAGTCGCGCTCAACGGCAATAATGTGCGGCGCGGTTTTGCCTGGGATCAGGTCGCATTCGCCTTTCTTCCAGTCCATGACGCCGTACGGCTGAGCCAGTTCGGCGGCGGAATCATGCTGAATCGGCAGCGTCACAACATCGGTTTCTTTCCCGAGGTGGCCGACGCAAACTTCTGAGAATTTCTTCGCGATCCCTTTGTAGATTTCCCAGTCGCTTTTCGACTCCCAGCAAGGATCTACGGCGGCGGAGAACGGGTGAATAAACGGATGCATATCCGAGGTATTCAGATCCTCTTTCTCATACCAGGTGGCGGTCGGCAGCACGATGTCGGAATACAAACAGGTGCTCGACAGGCGGAAGTCCAGGGTAACCACCAGATCCAGCTTGCCGTCCAGGCCGTTATCGACCCATTCGACCTCTTCCGGCATCAGCCCGCCTTCCTGGCCCAGGTCTTTGCCCTGAATACCGTGCTCGGTGCCCAGCAGGTATTTGAGCATGAACTCATGCCCCTTCCCGGAAGAACCCAGCAGGTTGGAGCGCCAGATAAACATATTGCGCGGGTGGTTATAGCCGGAGTCCGGCTGCTCTGCCGCAAAACGAATGCCGCCAGATTTAAGCTGATCGACGGTGTAATCTACCGGCGACATCCCGGCCTCTTTCGCCCGGTCAGCAATGCGCAGCGGATTGGTCCCAAGCTGCGGCGCAGACGGCAGCCAGCCCATACGTTCGGCGCGCACGTTGAAGTCAATCAGGTGGCCGGTATAGCGGGATTTATCCGCCAGCGGCGACAGGAATTCGTCCGCCGTGACCGTCTCGTAGCGCCACTGGCTGGAGTGGTTATAGAAGTAGGATGTGCTGTTCATGTGGCGCGGCGGGCGCTGCCAGTCGAGGGCGAATGCCAGCGGCATCCAGCCGGTCTGCGGGCGCAGCTTTTCCTGACCAACGTAGTGGCCCCAGCCGCCGCCGCTCTGCCCGATGCTGCCGCAGAAGATAAGCATGTTGATAAGCCCACGATAGGCCATATCCATGTGGAACCAGTGGTTCACCCCTGCACCGACGATAATCATCGAGCGGCCGTGGGTTTTGTCTGCGTTATCAGCAAACTCACGGGCAATCCGCACGATATCCTGGCGAGGTACGCCGGTAATCTGCTCGGCCCATGCCGGCGTGTAGGCCTTCATTTCGTCGTAGCTGCTGGCGCAGTTTTCATCGTTCAGGCCGCGATCCAGGCCGTAGTTCGCCAGGGTGAGATCGTAAACCGTTGCCACCAGCACGCTTGAGCCGTCCGCCAGCTGCAGGCGTTTAACCGGCAGTTTATGCAGCAGCACGTCTTTAAGTTTGACGTTGTCGAAATGCTCGGTGCTTTCACCGCCAAAGTACGGGAAGCCTACCTCGGCCACTTCATCGTGGCTGCCCAGCAGGCTCAGGCGCAGCGCGGTTTCTTCCCCGGTGCTGCCGTCGCGCTGCTCGAGGTTCCACTTGCCTTTTTCGCCCCAGCGGAAGCCGATGGAACCGTTTGGCGCAACCAGCTCACCGCTCTGGTCGGCCAGCGCAACGGTTTTCCACTGCGGATTATTTTCCTGGCCAAGACTGTCGACCAGGTCTGCCGCACGCAGCAAATTCGCTGGCGCATAGAATCCATCGCGCTCTTCCAGCGTCACCAGCATCGGCATATCGGTGTAGCGACGAACGTAGTCGGTGAAGTACTGGCTAGGGTTGTCGAGGTGGAACTCGCGCAGCATGACGTGGCCCATCGCCATCGCCATCGCGGCATCCGTCCCCTGCTTCGGCGCCAGCCACTGGTCGCACAGCTTGGAGATTTCCGCATAGTCCGGCGTCACGGCAACGGTCTTGGTGCCTTTGTAGCGAACTTCGGTGAAGAAGTGGGCATCCGGGGTACGCGTCTGCGGGACGTTGGAGCCCCAGGCAATGATGTAGCCAGCGTTGTACCAGTCAGCAGACTCAGGCACGTCAGTCTGTTCGCCCCAGGTCTGCGGAGACGCAGGCGGCAGGTCGCAGTACCAGTCGTAGAAGCTCATGCAGGTGCCGCCGATAAGCGACAGGTAACGGGTGCCCGCGGCGTAAGAAACCATCGACATAGCAGGGATCGGCGAGAAGCCTGTGATGCGGTCCGGGCCGTAGGTTTTTGCGGTGTAGACGTTCGCGGCAGCAATCAGCTCGTTAACCTCTTCCCAGCTTGAACGAACAAATCCTCCGCGCCCACGGGCCTGTTTGTAGCTTTTTGCTTTTTCAGGATCGTTAATGATAGATGCCCAGGCGTCGACCGGATCGTTATGCTGCGTTTTCGCTTCACGCCACAGCTTGATCAGGCGTTTACGCATCTGCGGGTATTTCAGGCGGTTGGCGCTGTAGAGATACCAGGAATAGCTTGCGCCGCGCGGGCAGCCGCGAGGCTCGTGGTTAGGCATATCCGGGCGGGTACGCGGGTAGTCAGTTTGCTGGGTTTCCCAGGTTACCAGGCCGCTTTTGACATAAATCTTCCAGCTGCAGGAACCGGTGCAGTTCACACCGTGGGTGGAACGCACAACCTTGTCATGCTGCCAACGCTGGCGATACCCTTCTTCCCAGTCACGGTTGGTATCGAGTAGTTGGCCATGTCCATTGGCAAAGGTTTCTCCCTTCTGCTTGAAGTAACGAAACCGGTCGAGGAACTTGCTCATCGGGATACTCCTGATGTGGAGCCTGGTGGCTCTTCTGGTGAAATCGACATTGCTTGATGCCCGAAACGTTAACCCTTAGAAAGGGTGGGATTTTTGATGACGATCAACTGCTCCTGGTGTGGTTTTCTGGCAGCCCCAGGCATCTACCCCCAAAGTGTAATCCCTGAGATTTCCATAACTTACTGAATATAAATATGAAAATGGCAGTACTTGCCGGAGAGGGGTTATAGAAATGCGCGGTTAGGGTATTAAGGGGTAGACCACGAGCTCCCGACCCTAAAATGGCTGCGGGCAAAAAAAAGCGCGACCGAAGCCGCGCAAAGGGATAACCCAAAGGTTAAAGCGTTAGCGTGTGGATTTACGGCCGTAGACGGCCCAGGTGATAACCACACACACAATATAAAAGACGAGGAAAAGCTTCATCGCCCCGGCCGGAGAGCCGGTGAGCGCCAGGGACGTGCCGAAGGCTTTAGGAATAAAGAATCCGCCAATCGCGCCAATAGCCGAGATAAAGCCCAGCGCTGCGGCAGTATCCGTCGCGGCCTCGCGCATGGCGACTTCATCGCTGCCGCCGGCGGCTTTCACTCTGTCCATCGTCAGCTTGCGGAAAATCACCGAGATCATCTGGAAGGTGGAGCCGCTGCCCAGCCCGGCCGTCAGGAACAGCATCAGGAACACGCCGAAGAAGGCGATAAAGTTGCCGCCCTGGCCGTTGGTCGGCAGCGTGGTGAACAGCAGCGCGCTGAAAATCGCCATCAGGATAAAGTTATACAGCGAGACCCGCGTGCCGCCCAGGCGGTCAGAAATTGCCCCGCCGGCAGAACGCGCCAGCGCGCCAAGCAGCGGGCCAAAGAAGGCAAAGTGCAGAATGTTCACGTCCGGGAATTGGGTTTTAGACAGCATCGCGAACCCGGCGGAAAAGCCGATAAACGAGCCAAAGGTCGCCAGATACAGCAGGCCGAGAACCCAAAGATGCCCACGCTTAAGCACCGGCAGCTGTTCACGCAGGGAAGCTTTTGACGCCGAAAGGTCGTTCATCCCGAACCAGGCCGCCAGGGTGAAAACGGCCAGGAACGGCACCCAAATCCACGCGGCATTTTCAAGGAACAGCATGGTGCCGTCGCCCTGCTCAACGCCTTTGCCGCCGAAAACGGCAAACATCGACAGGGAGATGACCAGCGGGGCCACCAGCTGCATCACGCTGACGCCCATATTGCCCAGCCCGCCGTTAATTCCCAGCGCGCCGCCCTGCTTTGCCTTCGGGAAGAAGAAGCTGATGTTGGCCATGCTGGAAGCAAAGTTCGCCCCGGCAAAGCCGCACAGCAGCGAGATGCAAATGAAGGTGTTAAACGAAGTGCTGGTGTCCTGCACGGCAAAGCCCAGCCACACGCAAGGAATAATCAAAATCCCCGTGCTGAACGCCGTCCAGCGACGACCACCAAACACCGGCACCATGAAGGAATACGGCACGCGCAGCAGCGCCCCAGAAACAGAAGGTAACGCCGTGAGCATAAACAGCTGGTCGGTGGTAAAAGCAAAGCCGACTTTATTCAGATTCACCGCCACCGCGCTGAACAGCATCCAGACGCAGAAGGCCAGCAGCAGGCTGGGAACGGAAATCCACAGGTTGCGGCGGGCGATGCGATGGCCCTTTTGCTGCCAGAACTGCGGATCTTCCGGCCGCCAGTCGGTAATCAGTGCGCCCGAAGACTTCTCGGTAACGGGAGACTGTGACATAAACACCTCATTTCGTGTGAGTAAATGCCGCAACCTTAGGGTTCCTGCGTGGAGATTAGTTGATGTAAATCAAGGGATAATCTATCTCTCCGGCGCGCAAAAATGCCCCCTCATTCTTTGTGAGTAATCTTCTGGCGTAAAAATACCGTGATTAATCACATCCCTGAGTGAGCCAGCGGCGGGGTTAATCCAACCCTCTGCCCCCTTTGGCAATTTAGGGGTAATCCTTAGTGGGTATGGGTATACTCCAGGTGTTGACTGAAAATAACGCCACTCGTCACCTTTACCGCTCCAGGAGCCCGTTCGCCAATGCTAAAACGCCTGCTTTCTCCCCTTTCGCTGGTCAATCAGCTGGCGCTGGTCGTCGTGCTGCTGGCGATTATCAGCGTGGCGGGAATGGCGGCTGCCGGCTGGCTGGCTCAGGGGATTTCGGGCAATGCCCACGCGATCAATAAAACGGGCTCGATGCGCATGCAGAGCTATCGCCTGCTGGCGGCAATTCCGCTGACGGAGCAGGATAAGGTGCTGCTTCGCGAAATGGAGGAAACCACGTGGAGCAACGATCTGCACCTTGCCGCCGAGCGCGACGGGCAGCAGGCACGGCTCCGGCAGCTGCAGGAGTACTGGCGAAGTACGCTGGAGCCAGCGCTGATTGCCGCCCAAACTCCGCAGCAGGTAAAACCCGCCGTCGCCCATTTTGTGGCCAGCATTGATGAACTCGTCAGCTCCTTTGACCGCACAACGGAGATGCGCCTGCATCACGTTATTTTGCTGCAGCAGGGTATGGCGGTATTACTCGGGTTATTGATCGTCTTTACCCTGATTTGGTTACGCAAAAGGTTACTCCGTCCGTGGCGTCAGCTGCTGGCGATGGCCACGGCCATTGGCCAGCGGGACTTCACCCGGCGCGTGAACGTTCGTGGCCGCGACGAAATGGCCACGCTAGGGATCGCGCTGAACAGCATGTCCAGCGAGCTGGCCCAGAGCTACGCCGTGCTCGAACGCCGGGTCAGAGAGAAAACCGCCGGTCTTGAGCAAAAAAATCAGATGCTCTCTTTCCTCTACGAGGCGAATCGCCGCCTCCACGCTCAGGCCCCGCTGTGCCAGCGAATCTCCCCCGTGCTGAGCGAGCTACAGGTATTAACGCCGCTGCTGGGCATCGTGCTGCGGGTTTATGAGTACGAAGATGAAGAGAATTACCAGGAATATACCTTCCAGCCGGATGCGCACTGCGATGCCCAGGGCTGCCAGCTTTGCCCGGATGCCGGTGCGGCGCTGCCGCAGGAAACCACAACGCTGAAATGGCGGCTCACGGACAACCATATTCATTACGGCCTGGTGCTGGCCCAGCTGCCTTTTGGCAAGATACTGACCGAAGACCAGCAGCAGCTTATCGCCACCCTGATGGAACAGCTGACCTCCACGCTCGCCATGGAGCGCCAGTACGAGCACCAGCAGCAGCTGGTGCTGATGGAGGAGCGCTCCGCCATCGCCAGGGAACTGCACGACTCCATCGCCCAGTCACTCTCCTGTATGAAAATGCAGGTCAGCTGCCTGCAAATGCAGGGCGAAGCGCTGCCGGAAGAGAGCCGCACGCTGCTGGAACAAATTCGCGGCGAGCTGAATACCTCCTGGCGGCAGCTGCGAGAGCTGCTGACGACGTTCCGCCTGCAGCTGACCGAGCCCGGCCTGCGGCCTGCGCTGGAAGCCAGTTGCCAGGAGTTCAGCGACAAGCTTGGCTTCCCGGTCACGCTGGATTACCAGCTCCCGCCGCGCCTCGTCCCTTCCCATCAGGCGATCCATTTAGTGCAGATTGCCCGCGAGGCGTTGAACAACAGCTTAAAGCACGCCGACGCCAGCGCCTGCGGCATCAACGTCACCCGCCAGGGGAATCAGGTTCGTCTGGTAGTGTGGGACAACGGCCGGGGGATCTCCGGCAGCGGCGAGCGCAGTAATCATTACGGCCTTATTATCATGCGCGACCGCGCACAAACCTTGCAGGGTGACTGCCAGGTTCGCCCCCGCGCCTGCGGTGGCACCGAAGTGGTCGTCAATTTTATCCCCGAAGCACCGCTTTCTTCCGTAACAAGGAGCGAAGAATGAGCCATCAGGAAGCAGCAACCATTTTGCTGATAGACGATCATCCCATGATGCGTACCGGCGTTAAGCAGCTGATAAGCATGGCGCCAGAGCTGGCCGTGGTCGGTGAAGCCGGCAGCGGCGAGCAGGGCGTGCAGCTTGCCGAATCTCTCGACCCGGATCTGATCCTGCTCGATCTCAATATGCCGGGCATGAACGGGCTTGAGACGCTCGACTGCCTGCGCGAAAAAGCGCTTTCAGGGCGGATTGTGGTGTTCAGCGTTTCTAACCATGAAGAAGATGTAGTGACCGCCCTTAAGCGCGGCGCGGACGGCTATTTGCTGAAAGATATGGAGCCGGAAGACCTGCTCAAGGCCTTGCAGCAGGCGGCGGCGGGAGAAATGGTGCTCAGCGAAGCGCTAACGCCCGTCCTGGCAGCGAGCCTGCGGGCCAACCGCTCAACGTCCGACCGCGACGTGAATCAGCTTACGCCGCGCGAGCGCGACATTCTGAAGCTGATTGCCCAGGGGTTGCCTAACAAGATGATTGCCCGACGTCTGGACATCACCGAAAGCACGGTGAAGGTGCACGTCAAACACTTGCTGAAGAAGATGAAGCTCAAATCCCGGGTTGAAGCCGCAGTTTGGGTTCATCAGGAACGCATTTTCTAAACTGGCCTAATCGCCCGGCAGCAAAGAATAACGTTTGTCGCTTTCCGGGTTGATCAGCAGCGGTGCGGCAGTTTTGAGGACGATCTCGTTCGAGGTTACCCGCAGCCCCTTTTCGTCCTCAAGGGTGACCGCAAGGTGATATTCGTTGGCGGCCCCTTCCTGCCAGGCTGGCAAAATAATGCTCCAGCCGTCTGCGCTTCGCGCCTGAGCCGGCGGCGTCAGGCTCAGCGCCTTCGTATCGCCCTGCCATGAAAGGCTTCTGATTCCATAGGTCGCTTTAACCTGCAGCTTAAGCAATACCGTCTCTCCCGGCTGCGGCTGCCACGGCGGCGTGGCCAGGAACACGGACAGCGTTTTGCGCTGGCGGAACTGCATCACCGGCACGGACTCACGCTCAACGTTATCGTAGCGGCTGCCGCGCAGCGAGCTGGTGGTTGCCACCTCATCTGCCGAGAGCTGTTTTTGCAGCGGGACACCGAAGCGGTAGTTAAGCTTAAGCCCCAGATTCTCCTGCGCGGTGCCGCTTTCCCCCTGTTTATGCTGGGCCGTTAACGTAATCAGCGGCACCGGCGTGTAGTTAATGCCCATCGTCACCGCCAGCGGATTTCGGTAGCCGGTATCGCTGTCGAAAAGCGTGACGTTGTCACCAAAATACTGTTCGAAGCTCAGGCTGGTATTGATATGCCGGTAAAACGGTAGCCAGGCCTGCGCCGTGACGTCATAGCCCCGGGCCAGGCGCTGCTCGAGCGTTTCAGTTTGCCCGCGCCAGCCGCTCAGCGGTTGATAATAATTGGCCGAAAGCCGCAGGTATTCGCCCCAGGCTTCGGCCCCAAAACCCGCGCGCTGCAGTTGGGTAGTGAGCTGGTTGTCGTAGAAGGTGTTGTACCCTAATAGCCAGCGTCCGGCTACCCAGCGCTGCCCTACGCCCAGGTTACCTGTCGCGCCCTTCTCCTGCTGGCTAAACCCGAGCTGGCTCCAGGTCAGGTAGCGATTGTTATCCTGCCAGGGCGTGAAAAGTGAGCCGCTGCTGCCCTTCCAGCTCCCATGCTGATCGACCTGCAAATTGAAGCTGGCCTTCCCCCAGGGCGAAAGCAAAGCCTGGGCTTCGTCGGTGACTTTGTCGGTTAACAAATCCCGCAGGCTGGTAAAAGCGAAAAGCTGCGCCTGCTCGCCGGCATCCAGTCCGTTATCCACCATACTGTCTTCACCAAACTTCTTAGCCATCGCGGCAATTCTACGCGCGGCGGCATCGGTTTCTGGCGCAAGGCCCATGTTCGGCAGGTCATTTGAAGGGGAAGAGAAAGGGTTTTGGGCAGCCTGAACAAAGTTATTTGAGGTACTCATTGCCCCTCCCGGACGAGGGAGCAGGCAGCACAAAGTCAAAAGCGGAACGGCAAATCTACGCATTTGTAAATTATAACATAATGGTTTTGCTCTTTACCCGGCCCATACATAGCCTGAACGCGACTCCAGGAGTAATCCGGCTTTTCTGGGCATAAATCATACCCACTCAGGGCGCAGGGAGATACACTGGACGCCTCGCTCATCGTCATTACCCAGGAGAAGCAAGTGCAGAAGATAGTCATTATCGCCAACAGCGCGGCCTACGGCAGCGAATCGCTTTTCAACAGTTTGCGGCTGGCCATTGCCCTGCGCGACCAGGAACCACAGCCGGAAGTGAAGCTATTCCTGATGTCCGACGCGGTGACCGCCGGCCTGCGTGGTCAGAAGCCCGCCGAAGGCTACAACATCCAGCAGATGCTCGAGATCCTCACCGCGCAGGGCGTGCCCGTTAAGCTCTGTAAAACCTGCACCGACGGACGCGGCATCACCGAACTGCCGCTCATCGAGGGCGTCGCCATCGGCACGCTGGTTGAACTCGCCGAATGGACTTTAGCCTCGGATAAGACCCTCACCTTCTAATTATTTCGGCGCGGGAATATTATTTGCTTATATCCCCTCCCGCGCCATCAAGTTACCTGCAGACGTTGCCGATATTTTACTTAGGACAACACAGCAGGATAATAATGATGGTTAGATCTCTTCGTACACGCATTCTTTTAGTCACGGCAGTTTGCCTGGTCTCCGCCTTATGTCTTAACACTTTTATTAACTACGCCGTCACCAACCGCGATAACCAGCAGTCCATCAGCGACACCTTAACCAGCACCAGCCTTAGCCATTCCGTTGCCATCAGCGACTGGGTCAGCGGAAAAATGTCTATGATTAGCGCCCTGGAAAGCGCCGCGCTGAGCGAAGACCCGATCCCCGTCTTCAGCCAAATGGCAAAAGCCGGAGGCTTCACCAACATCTACGTTGGCTATGCCAATAAAACCGCAAAATTCTCAGACCCTACCGGCGTTCCGGCCGATTTCGACCCTACGGTTCGCCCGTGGTATCAACAGGTCGTAAAAGATGATGCTCCGGTCGTTACCGCCCCGTACGTGGACGCCGGGACCGGGAAGCTCGTCGTGACCTTCGCCGTGCCCATTAAACAGGATGGTAGCCTGAAAGCCGTGGTCGCCGGTGATGTCGCCATGGACAGCGTGATCGCTAACGTCCGCAGTATTCATCCAACCCCAAACAGTAGCGGATTGTTGATCAATAGCGACGGCACGCTGATTGCCGGTCAGGATCCCGCGTTGACGCTGAAGCCCTTTTCTGAGGCGGTTAAACAGGCTGATTTAACTCAGTTGCTTGGCGTCAGCCATCGCGCCACCGGCACGATTGGCGAACAAACCAAGCAGCTGATGGCAACGCCTATTGCCGGCACACATTGGTATGTCGTCGTCGCTCTGGATGAAGGCGATGCCACCTCCGGCATGCGTTCGCTGCTGAAGGCTTCGGCCCTCGCCCTGTTGGTGCTGGTGCTGATATCTGGCGCGGTAGTGCATCTTCTGATTGGTAAAGTGATGAGCCGCCTCGGCACGATTCGGGATGGGATGCGAGCCATCAGCAACGGCACGAACGATCTGTCGCAGCGCTTACCTGAAACCGGCCACGATGAGGTCACGGAAATCGCCCACGCCTTCAACGCGTTCAGCGACAAGCTGGGCGTGGTGATGAAGCAGATCAGAGATTCCAGCGCGTCGGTTAAGGTGGCGGCAAACGAAATAGCCGCGGGTAACCAGGATCTCTCCACCCGTACCGAACAGGCCGCCTCAAGCCTGCGGGAAACCGCCAGCGCGGTAGAGCAAATTACCGCGTCCGTCGCAAACTCTACGGCTTCGGCCGCCCAGGCGAACACCCAGGCCCACAGCGCCAGCGAAGCGGCCGAACGCGGGGGCGAAGTCGTATCAAAAGTCATTACCACAATGCAGGCCATTGAGCTTGCCTCCGGCAAGATTGGCGACATCACCAGCGTCATTGACAGCATCGCCTTCCAGACCAACATCCTGGCGCTGAATGCCGCGGTTGAGGCCGCCCGGGCCGGCGAGCAGGGTCGCGGTTTTGCCGTCGTTGCCGGAGAAGTACGCAATCTTGCCAGCCGCAGTGCCCAGGCGGCGAAGGAAATTAAAAGCCTGATCGACTCCACTACCGCCAGCGTAGCCGACGGTTCGGTATACGTTCGTCAGGCCGGAGAAGCCATGGACGAGATTGAGCAGAGCGTCGGGAGCGTGCTGGTCATCATGCGTGAGATAACCGTCTCCACCGATGAACAGATGAAAGGCATTCAGGAAATTAACCACGCCGTGACCCACCTCGACGGCATGGTGCAGCAGAATGCCGAGCTGGTTGTGGAATCTGCGGCCGCCGCCGGGGCGCTACAAAGTCAGGCTGGGGAACTCGCGGAAACCGCCGGGCATTTCCGGATTTAATGATGAGCCGACGGGCGTTTGCCAACGAAACGCCCGCTAGCTGAAAGGTTTCAGGCACAATGTCATTATTGTTGAATCGTTACGGCATTTTTTGATCAGCGTCAGCATTTGCTGCCCGCCGCTCTGGTGTGATGCTTCGGGTGATTTGTGAACAATATCACTTACCGGTGCAGCACCTTTGGGGGCCTCAGGCCATGTTTAATGCGGGAGTGGAGTGAAAAATGCCAGTTGTAAAAGCCAGTCTTAAACTTTTTGGGGGCGATACCGTGGTGGTTCGCTGTTCGAATAACTGCCATATCCATTTGATGTGTGACTCAGACAAACACGGCGGCTCGGAGGCGGACGTTTTAAGCCTGCAAAACCGCCAGTCTGCCTATATTGCCGTCCCCTACAGCGGCACCTGGAAAGTGCTGATCGACAGCCAT
The DNA here is from genome assembly GCF_000757825.1 of Cedecea neteri. Classification (GTDB taxonomy): domain Bacteria; phylum Pseudomonadota; class Gammaproteobacteria; order Enterobacterales; family Enterobacteriaceae; genus Cedecea; species Cedecea selenatireducens. The sequence continues at coordinate 4,796,199 of NZ_CP009451.1, read as the reverse complement.
ACTCAGTCGCTTGAGCATTCCATCAGCTACGTTCCAGCATAAAACACTAAGGCCACCTTCCGGTGGCCATTTTCTGACTATGCAAAACCGGGCTGCAGCCCGCTTTCGTCCTCATGCCCGCTAAGCCAGGCGCGAACCTGGTTTGCCAGCTCGGACATACGATCGTCCTGCATACCGTGCTTTTTCATCTCCTGCTCGAGAGAAAAGAGATACTGTGCATTGGTGCCCAGCGGGCCGCTCGCGGCAGCGATTAACGGCGCGATGGTTTCTGCCCTGGTATCCGCCTCATAAAGCGGATGACGCGGGTCCATGATGAACACCAGCGCGTTGACCGTGCGGCCGTCATCCAGTGCGAGCTTGCACCAGGTCGGCAAATAACACCCGGTTATCATCTCTCGCTTCCAGACAAGCGTCAGTTCATCTTCCAGAATCTCTTCCGGCAGCCGATAAGCAAGGCCGGTGGTTCTTCCACCCTCTTTCAGCGCGAGCATACGCCCCGGTCGGCAAGCCGTCCCTCGCCCCGCCGTCAATCTCAGGCAAAATGCACGATGCCAGCCCACCAGCATACCGGGGGCTGACTCTTCAAATTCAAAAGCCGGGTTCCACATTAATGAACCGTAACCAAAGAGCCACACCGGACTTTGGTCTGGGCGACAAGCAAGCGTCGCGGCAAGAGAAGCCGAGCGCTGCTCAGGGGTCCACAATAACGATTCCTCAATGGCACCAAAAGCCGTCTTACAATCCGCTTTCATTAAGAAATCACGCGTTAACACGATACACCTCCGCCACTGCTTGCTTCCGTGCGACTACACAAGCTGCGCCTTCCCGGCTTTTATTGACAACTTTTGCTTACTAATAGAGCAACATATCAAGACCATAAGCAATTCGCCGCGCGCTGGCAAGCTTGATGACGATCACAAAACAGATAAATTGTCATTTTTCCTTGCAAGACTGGCGTGTGGTGCCGGGAATCATATAAATAAGACGCACATAATGGAGGGTTATTTTGTTCAGCATCCTCAGATAAAGGAGATTGCTCTGTTCAACCACTTTTAACTCACAGGTGAATTTCCCGCTGGGGTGATGTTTTGGCGCAAACAAAGAAGATGAAAAGGCATCATTCCACAGGTTTATTTGCTTTTATATTATTTATATCAACATGTTTTATATGAGTTAAATTCAGAATACTCACCATTTTAGTGCATTAGAACTTTTTACGCGAGAATGCCGTAAAAATAAGTAAATTTTAAGCAAAAGTAACGATTTTTTGCTAACTTATACGGGTTCAAAAACCTGACTATAATGATCAAAACAGGTTATCGCCTGCAGAGATGGAGAAGTTGAATGACAAAAACACAACATGAGGCGGTAAAAACCCGCCACAAGGAGAGTTCTCTCATTTTCCCGGTACTCGCGCTGGCGGTACTGGCGATGTGGGGGTCAAGCCAGTCCCTGCCGGCGGTTGTCGGCATCAATATTTTGGCTCTGGTAGCCATACTCAGCAGCGCCTTTAGCGTTGTACGCCACGCGGACGTGCTGGCGCACCGTCTGGGTGAACCGTACGGCTCACTGATTCTGAGCCTGTCGGTCGTGATTCTTGAAGTCAGCCTGATTTCCGCGCTAATGGCCACCGGCGACGCCGCGCCAACCCTGATGCGCGACACGCTCTATTCCATCATCATGATTGTCACCGGCGGCCTTGTTGGCTTCTCCCTGCTGATGGGCGGCCGTAAATTTGCCACGCAGTACATGAACCTGTTTGGCATCAAGCAGTACCTGATTGCCCTCTTCCCGCTGGCGGTGATCGTGCTGGTGTTCCCAATGGCGCTGCCGGGCGGCAACTTCTCACTGGGCCAGTCCCTGCTGGTGGCATTGATTTCCGCTGCGATGTACGGCGTGTTCCTGCTTATTCAAACGAAAACGCACCAGAGCCTGTTTGTGTACGAGCATGAAGACGAAGGCGACGGCGATGACCCGCATCACGGCAAGCCTTCGGCGCACAGCTCCGCATGGCACACGGTCTGGCTTATCGTTCACCTGATTGCGGTTATCGCGGTCACCAAGATGAACGCTAACCCGCTTGAGCACCTGCTGGACGCCGTGAACGCACCGGCGCAGTTCACCGGCTTCCTGGTCGCCCTGCTGATTCTGTCTCCGGAAGGCCTCGGCGCGCTGAGAGCGGTATTGAGCAACCAGGTACAGCGCGCGATGAACCTGTTCTTCGGCTCGGTGCTGGCCACCATCTCGCTAACGGTACCTGCGGTGACGCTGATTGCCTGGTTCACCGGTAACGACCTGGTCTTTGCGCTGGGCATGCCGCAGATGGTGGTGATGCTGGCGGCGCTGGTGCTTTGCCAGATTTCATTCTCGACCGGCCGCACCAACGTGCTTAACGGCACCGCGCATCTGGCGCTGTTCGCCGCCTATCTGATGACAATTTTTGCCTAAGTAAACAGCAAGACTGCCTTTACAGGCAGTCTTTAGTGTTTACTCCCTCTCCACGTGGGAGAGGGTCGGGGTGAGGGCAAGAGGCCACTACACACTCATTTCCCTCTATTCCTCAAGAGAGGGAAACAAATATAAAAAAACCCGCCGCAGCGGGTTTTGTTTTTTGCAGCAATTAGTGGCTGGTATCCAGCGGCGCGAAGTTCTTCACCAGGTCATCAATCGCTTTAATCTGGCTCAGGAAGGCTTCGAGCTTCGCCAGCGGCAGCGCGGAAGGCCCGTCGCAGCGCGCGTTGTCCGGGTCCGGGTGCGCTTCAATGAACAGGCCAGCCAGGCCGGTCGCCATCCCGGCGCGAGCCAGTTCGGTGACCTGAGCACGACGACCGCTTGACGCTGCGCCAAACGGGTCGCGGCATTGCAGGGCGTGAGTCACGTCGAAAATCACCGGCGCACCGTTAGAAACCTGCTTCATGACGCTGAAGCCCAGCATGTCGACCACCAGGTTGTCGTAGCCGAACTGCGTGCCGCGATCGCAAAGAATAATTTTGTCGTTGCCGCCTTCCGCGAACTTATCCACGATGTTGCCCATCTGGCCAGGGCTGACGAACTGTGGCTTCTTCACGTTGATCACCGCACCGGTTTTTGCCATCGCTTCAACCAGATCGGTCTGACGCGCCAGAAATGCAGGCAGCTGAATAACGTCAACCACCTCGGCAACCGGCTGGGCCTGGCTGGCTTCGTGAACGTCGGTGATGACTTTCACGCCGAAGGTCTGCTTCAGCTCCTGGAAAATCTTCATTCCCTCTTCCAGGCCCGGGCCACGGTAAGAGTGAATGGATGAACGGTTGGCTTTATCAAAAGAGGCTTTGAACACGTACGGGATACCCAACTTCTGGGTCACGGTGACGTAATGCTCGCAGATGCGCATCGCAAGGTCACGGGACTCAAGCACGTTCATGCCGCCAAAAAGCACAAACGGCAGGTCGTTTGCGACGTTGATATCACCAATGTTAACCACTTTTTGTTTCATATGTTCGCCTTATCAGGTGTGAACTTAATGCAGGGTAATCTGCTTGTGCGCAATCGAGTTGATTTGCGCCTTAATCATTTCGCTAATCGGATCTTCCGGGCACTGCTCAACAAAGTAGCTTAGGTCGCTGAGCGCCACGTGTTCACAGTCCAGCTGCGCATAAATCAGGCCGCGGTCGCGGATCTCGTAGGGGTCTTCCGGATTGAACTGCAGCAGCACTTCGCTGGCGCGCAGCGCCATCTCCATCTGCCGCTCTTCCATCAGCGCAGACTTGAGCGTGTCGAGCAGCTTGCGGATAACTTCCGCATTGTCGGACTCGTCAAGATCTTCGTCGAACAGCTCGGCCGTAGGGTTAATATTGCCCTTGATCCACACTTCCAGCGTGTGCTCGTCCAGCGTGTCGCCGTTAAACGGATTGATGAGCCACATTTCGCCATCCATCCAGTCGGCGCGCAGGATAAGCTGCGTCGGGAAGATAACCGGCATCAGCGGAATATCGAGCTGCCCGGCGATCCACAGCAGTATCGCCCCAAGCGAGACGGCGCTCCCCTGCCGGCTTTTTAAAACGTTATCCAGCCACAGGGCATCGGACAGGCGGTAAACGCCCCCTGAATCCTTAAAACCCCATTCGCCGTAAAAGAGTTCCAGCAGTTTTTCCAGCTGCAGGTCGGGATGTGTCCCCTGGCAAATTTCTTCTTTTGCCAGGCTGACCAGCCCCTTAAGCTGCGCTTCAACTTCTGCGGTCGGGAAATCATCCCGGATCAGCTGCGAGACTAAAATCATGCCTTCGCAGAGCGGTGCCTGATTAAATTCGAAATCGGCTAACGACTTCATACTTACCCCAATATCGGTATTTTAGTGGTGGCGAGTTTTATGATGATGTAGAGCACCACCAGCCCCAGCAGGAAGGCAAACCAACGAACCTGCTGGCTGCGCGGGCGTTTACCCAGCGCGATAAAACCTAAAGCGATATAGATGATAACGCCAAACAGCTTTTCAGTCAGCCACGTTCCCTGCGGCGTAAAAGGATAGAAATGCGTGAGAGCAACCAGCGCAAAACCGCTGACTAACAGCAGAGTATCATTAACATGAGGTACGATGCGCACCCAGCGCTTGCCGGACATCGCAGACCCGCGATATTGCCACCAGTAGCGTAAAACAAACAGGCTGATTGAGATTACGACGGTGAAAATATGCAGATATTTAAGTGAGAAATAAGTCGCCAAAATGTCTGTTCCTTAATGAGTCAAAGATAGCGTCCTGACGTCAGGCGATCGTTGTCGCCATAATCTTTGTAGGTTGCAACCTCGGTAAAACCCGCGTCCCGCAGCAGCAGCCGCACGCTTTCACCCTGCTTCCAGCCATGTTCCAGCACCAGCCAGCCGCCGGGTTCGAGAAAGCGGCGCGAATCGTTAACCAGCGTATCTAAATCGGCCAGGCCATGATTGCCTGCCACCAGCGCGCTTTTCGGCTCAAAGCGAACGTCGCCTTCACTGAGGTGCGGGTCGGCTTCGTCGATATACGGCGGATTGCTGACAATCAGCGCAAAACGCTGAGCATCGAGGGCGTTAAACCAGTGACTTTGCAGCACCCTGACGTTGGCTATGCCAAGATTTTCAGCGTTCCATTGCGCCAACGCCACGGCCTCCGGCACGACATCCAGCGCCGTTACCTCGCAGTCCGGACGCTCGCTTGCCAGCGCCAGGGCAATCGCCCCTGTACCGGTGCCAAGATCCAATATTGCGCATGGCGTATCCGGCAGCCTGGTTAACGCGTGTTCGACCAGGCATTCGGTATCGGGACGAGGAATAAGCGTAACCGGGGAGACGCGCAGCGGCAGCGACCAGAACTCGCGCTCGCCCACAAGATGTGCCACCGGTTCACCGCGCTCGCGCCGTACCAGCAGAGCCTCAAGCTCGCTTTGCTGGACGGGCGTCAGCGTTGTTTCGCCAAACGCGAGGATAAACGTGCGGGCTTTGCCTGTGACAAACCCAAGCAGGATCTCCGCATCCCGCTTTGGGCTTTCGCTCTGCGCCAGGCGCTGTACGGCCTGGCGAAGCCATAGCTGAAACTCCATTAATCCTGCTCGGACAGCGCCGCGAGCTGATCGGCCTGGAACTCCTGGACAATCGGCTCGATCAGGGCATCGATTTTACCTTCCATCACTTCGTCCAGACGGTAAAGCGTCAGGTTGATGCGGTGGTCGGTCACACGGCCCTGCGGGAAGTTGTAGGTACGGTTGCGGTCAGAACGGTCGCCGGAGCCCAGCAGGTTACGACGGGTAGACGCCTCTTCCAGCTGGCGTTTTGCTACTTCCGCAGCGCGAATACGCGCGCCCAGTACAGAAAGCGCTTTCGCTTTGTTTTTATGCTGGGAACGTTCGTCCTGGCACTCCACCACAATGCCGGTAGGCAAGTGGGTAATACGGATTGCAGAGTCGGTGGTGTTAACGTGCTGACCGCCCGCGCCCGAGGAGCGGAAGGTATCGATACGCAGATCCGACGGGTTAATATCCGGCAGCTCCGCTTCAGGAATTTCAGGCATCACCGCCACGGTACAGGCGGAGGTGTGAATACGCCCCTGGGATTCCGTGGCCGGCACGCGCTGCACGCGATGGCCGCCGGACTCAAACTTCAGGCGACCATAAACGCCGTCACCGCTGATTTTAGCGATAACCTCTTTAAAGCCGCCGTGTTCACCTTCGTTAGCGCTGATAATTTCGACACGCCAGCGGCGGGCCTCGGCATAACGGCTGTACATACGGAACAAATCACCGGCAAACAGCGCGGCTTCGTCCCCACCTGTGCCTGCACGAACTTCGACAAACGCATTGCGCTCATCATCGGGATCTTTTGGCAGCAGCAGCACCTGAAGCTGCTGCTCCAGCTCTTCACTGCTGGCTTTCGCTTCGGCCAGCTCTTCCTGCGCCATTTCGCGCATCTCCGGGTCGCTAAGCATGCTTTCTGCGGTTTCAATGTCTTCCTGTACCTGGCGCCATTGCAGGAAACAGCGCGATACATCGCTTAACTGGGCATATTCACGAGACAGAGCGCGAAAGCGGTCCTGATCGGCAATGGTCGATGCATCGCCAAGCAGGGCCTGAACTTCTTCATGGCGCTCCTGCAAGGCTTCCAGTTTGGCAACAATAGAAGGCTTCATGGGCGGTGGTTCACCTTGTAATAAGAGTTGTGTGTGCTAATCCAGCCCGAGGCTGTTACGCAAGATTTGCAGGCGTTCATCGTCCCCGTCACGGGCGGCCTGCGTGAGCGATTTGGTTGGAGCATGGATCAGGCGATTGGTCAGTTTCCAGGCCAGATCCTGCAATACGGACTCCGCGTCGCCACCCTGCTGCAGGGCGGCCAGCGCTTTGGCAGCGAGGTCGTCTCTGACCTGCTCTGCCTGGCTACGGTATTCGCGAATGGTCTCGGAGGCGCTTTGCGCGCGCAGCCAGGCCATAAACTCGCTGCATTCCTGAGCCACGATGGTTTCAGCCTCAACCGCCGCCGCTTTACGCTGCGCGAGGTTGCTCTGAATAATGGCCTGCAGGTCATCCACGCTGTAAAGATAGGCGTTCGCAAGTTTGCCCACTTCCGGCTCGACATCACGCGGAACGGCGATGTCCACCAGCAGCATAGGCTGATTACGACGCGCTTTAAGCGCTCGCTCCATCATCCCTTTGCCAATAATAGGCAGCGGGCTGGCGGTCGAACTAATGATGATATCGGCATCCGCCAGGCGCTCGTCGATATCGCTCAGGCTGATAACTTCGGCCCCGACCTCATCGGCCAGCACCTGGGCGCGTTCTCGGGTACGGTTGGCGATAATCATCTTCTCAACTTTATGCTCGCGCAGATGGCGGGCAACCAGTTCGATAGTCTCCCCGGCGCCGACCAGCAGGACGGTAACCGAGGAAAGAGATTCAAAGATTTGCCGCGCCAGCGTACAGGCGGCAAACGCGACGGAAACGGCGCTGGCGCCGATGTCGGTTTCGGTGCGCACGCGCTTGGCAACGGAGAAGGACTTCTGGAACATGCGTTCCAGCTCGCTGGAGCGCGAATGGCCTTTTTGTGAATCGGCAAAAGCTTTTTTCACCTGGCCGAGAATTTGCGGCTCGCCGAGAACCAGCGAATCCAGGCCGCTCGCGACGCGCATCAGATGGCTAACGGCGTCGTTGTCGTGGTGCCAGTAGAGGCTTTTACGCACTTCCTCTTCGTTGAGGTTGTGGTACTCGCACAGCCAGCGAACCAGCCGCTCGTGCAGGTTTTCCTGTTGTTCAACGCTCAGGTACAGCTCAGTTCTGTTGCAGGTCGACAGCACGACCCCGCCCTGGACCATGGGCTGTGCCAGCAAGCTGCCCAACGCCTGGTCGAGCGTGTCCGGCGAAAACGTGACGCGTTCTCGCAGCGATACTGGAGCCGTTTTGTGGTTAATTCCTAGCGCTAACAGGGTCATGGAGCGGTCTGAGTAATACCGATGTTGATAAGGATTTCTGGTCGCATCATACAGGATGAGCCGAATCAATAAAAGAGAGCTTACCCTTGCGGAGTAAGTGGATGATTTATGATTTAAGACAACTTGACCGTAGACGCCCTGCCGCCCGCCCGCTAGCATGAACGGTTGACCACAAAAATGAATTTAAGGATTTGCTGCCGCTATGTTGATGCCTAAAGCCCGTCTGATGCGCCTTCTGCCCCTTGCCAGCCTGGTACTGGCCGCCTGTTCAGTCCACCAACCGAGCGGCCCGGGCAAGAGCCCTGACTCGCCGCAGTGGTTAGAACACCAGCAACAGGTGCAAAAAATCACCCAGTATCAAACGCGCGGTGCTTTTGCTTATCTCTCCGATAGTCAAAAGGTATATGCCCGCTTTAACTGGCAGCAAACTGCGCCAGACCGCTACCGCCTGCTGTTGACCAACCCGCTCGGCAGCACCGAGCTTGAGCTCAACGCGCAGCCGGACCAGGTCCAACTGACCGACCGCGACGGCAAGCGCTACATTGCGAAAGATGCGGAAGAGATGATTGGCAAGCTGACCGGGATGCCGATTCCGCTTAACAGCCTGCGCCAGTGGATCCTCGGCCTGCCGGGCGACTCCACCGACTATAAGCTGGACGACCAGTATCGCCTGCGCGAAGTGAACTACACCCAGGACGGCAAAACCTGGAAAGTGGTGTACAGCGACTACGACAGCAAAACCCAGCCTTCTCTGCCTTCCAATATGGAACTGCGCGAAGGCGACCAGCGCATCAAGCTGAAAATGGACAGCTGGGCGGTGAAATAATGATCTCTCGTTGGCCTTCTCCTGCAAAACTGAATCTTTTTCTTTATATCACCGGCCGTCGCGCGGATGGCTATCACAACCTGCAGACGCTGTTTCAGTTTCTCGACTACGGCGACACGATAACGATAGAACCTCGGGAAGACGGCGTGATCCGGCTGGTGACGCCGATTGACGGCGTTCCAGATGAAGAAAACCTGATTGTACGTGCTGCCCGCCTGCTGGTTGAGCACGCCGCGGCGAAAGGCACGCTGCCCGCTGGTGCTGGCGCGGATTTGGGTGTTGAGAAGCGGCTGCCGATGGGCGGAGGCCTGGGCGGCGGTTCCTCCAACGCTGCAACGGTGCTGGTTGCGCTAAACGCTCTCTGGAAAACCGGCTGCAGCGAAGACGAGCTGGCCGCGCTGGGCATTCGCCTTGGCGCCGACGTACCGGTGTTTGTCAGGGGCCACGCGGCCTTTGCCGAAGGCGTAGGCGAAATTCTCACGCCGGTTGAGCCCGAAGAAAAATGGTACCTGGTGGCCCATCCCGGCGTCAGCATTCCGACGCCGCTTATTTTTGGCGATCCTGAGCTGCCGCGCGAAGCACCGATAAGGTCAATTACGACGTTGCTAAAATGTGAATTTGGCAACGATTGTGAGGTTATCGCAAGAAAACGTTTTCGCGAGGTTGATGCAGCGCTTTCCTGGCTGTTAGAATACGCGCCGTCGCGCCTGACCGGCACCGGCGCTTGTGTGTTTGCTGAATTTGACACCGAGCAGGCCGCCCGGCAGGTGCTTGAGCAAGCCCCGGAATGGCTGCATGGGTTTGTTGCGCGAGGCGTTAATAGATCTCCGCTGCATCAGGCCATATCCGGGCAAGCTGGGCATTGGTGACAACGTCACCTCGTTTCAGACGTTGCATCGTGCTCTTTAATACACCGCCTGGATGGGGGCTACCCCGCCCGCACATGATGCGGTAGCAACCATCCGCCACTGGACGCATGCCTGAGGTTCTTCTCGTGCCTGATATGAAGCTTTTTGCTGGTAACGCCACCCCGGAACTAGCACAACGTATTGCCAACCGCCTGTACACCTCCCTTGGTGACGCCGCCGTCGGTCGCTTTAGCGACGGTGAAGTAAGCGTACAAATCAACGAAAATGTACGCGGTGGTGATATTTTCATCATCCAGTCCACCTGTGCCCCAACGAACGACAACCTGATGGAACTAGTTGTTATGGTTGATGCCCTGCGCCGCGCTTCTGCAGGTCGTATCACCGCTGTTATCCCTTACTTTGGCTACGCTCGTCAGGACCGCCGCGTGCGCTCCGCTCGTGTGCCAATCACTGCGAAAGTCGTCGCTGACTTCCTCTCAAGCGTAGGGGTTGACCGTGTTCTCACCGTGGACCTGCACGCTGAACAAATCCAGGGCTTCTTTGACGTCCCGGTAGATAACGTCTTCGGTAGTCCAATTCTGCTGGAAGATATGCTGCAAATCGGCCTGGAAAACCCAATCGTGGTTTCCCCGGACATCGGCGGCGTGGTACGTGCCCGTGCTATCGCCAAGCTGCTGAACGACACCGATATGGCTATCATCGACAAGCGTCGCCCACGCGCTAACGTTTCCCAGGTTATGCACATCATCGGTGACGTGTCCGGCCGTGACTGCGTCCTGGTTGACGACATGATCGATACCGGCGGCACCCTGTGTAAAGCAGCAGAAGCGCTGAAAGAACGCGGCGCGAAACGCGTATTCGCCTACGCTACTCACCCAATCTTCTCCGGTAACGCGGTTCACAACCTGCGCAACTCGGTGATCGACGAAGTGATTGTGTGCGATACCATCCCGCTGTCTGACGAAATCAAAGCCCTGCCAAACGTCCGTACCCTGACCCTGTCCGGGATGCTGGCGGAAGCTATTCGTCGTATCAGCAACGAAGAATCTATCTCTGCAATGTTCGAGCACTGATCGACGTTGCTTTTAAAACCCGCTGCGGCGGGTTTTTTCGTTTTTGTACTACTCTTTTTCAATGCCTCCTTCACCTGCCTGAACGACAGATGATGCGCTCACGGATGGAATCACAAGTGAAAACCGTATCTTCTTCTCACGTAATGCCTTTCCGCGCCCTGATTGACGCCTGCTGGCGCGAAAAGTACACCCTGTCCCGCTTTAGCCGCGATGCTATCGCCGGCGTGACCGTGGGGATAATTGCTATCCCTCTGGCAATGGCGCTGGCCATCGGCAGCGGCGTCGCGCCGCAATATGGCCTGTATACGGCCGCCGTCGCCGGGATTGTCATTGCTCTCAGCGGCGGTTCGCGCTTCAGCGTCTCCGGCCCGACCGCTGCCTTCGTGGTGATTCTCTACCCGGTCGCACAGCAGTTTGGGCTGGCGGGGCTGCTGGTCGCCACGCTGATGTCCGGCATATTCCTGATCCTGTTTGGGCTGGCGCGCTTTGGCCGACTTATCGAGTACATCCCGCTGTCGGTAACGCTGGGCTTTACCTCCGGGATAGGCATTACCATCGCCACCATGCAGGTGAAGGACTTCTTCGGCCTGACGCTGGAGCACGTGCCGGAGCACTACCTGAATAAAGTCGCCGCGCTGGCGATGGCGATGCCCACCGTTAATATGGGCGATGCCGCCATTGGCATTGTCACCCTGGCGGTGCTGATTTTCTGGCCTCGCCTGGGGATTCGCCTGCCGGGGCATCTGCCTGCGCTGCTGGCGGGCTGTGCCGTGATGGCTATCGTGACTTCTCTGGGCGGGGACGTGGCGACCATTGGTTCACGCTTCCATTATGTTCTTGCCGACGGAAGCCAGGGGAACGGCATCCCCCAGCTGTTGCCTCAGTTAATGCTGCCGTGGAACATGCCAAATTCGGACTTTACGCTGAGCTGGGACTCGCTGAGCGCCCTGCTCCCTGCGGCATTCTCTATGGCAATGCTGGGCGCCATCGAATCGTTGCTCTGCGCGGTGGTGCTGGACGGCATGACCGGCACAAAACATAACGCTAACAGCGAACTGGTTGGCCAGGGGCTGGGGAATATTATTGCTCCGTTCTTCGGCGGTATTACCGCCACCGCCGCGATTGCCCGCTCTGCCGCTAACGTGCGTGCCGGGGCTACCTCGCCGGTGGCCGCCATTATTCACTCGTTGCTGGTTATCCTGGCGCTGCTGGCACTTGCCCCTCTGCTTTCCTGGCTCCCGCTCTCTGCGATGGCCGCCCTACTATTGATGGTGGCGTGGAACATGAGCGAAGCGCACAAAGTCGTGAACCTGCTGCGCCGCGCGCCGAAAGACGACATCATCGTGATGCTGATTTGTATGTCGCTGACCGTGCTGTTTGACATGGTAATCGCCATCAGCGTGGGTATTGTGCTGGCATCACTGCTGTTTATGCGCCGCATTGCCCGAATGACCCGCCTCGCACCGCTCAATAACGTGAATACGCCTGAAGATGTTCTTGCCCTGCGCGTAACCGGGCCGCTGTTCTTTGCCGCTGCCGAAGGATTATTCACTCAGCTAGGCCAGCAGGTGCCGGGCCATCGCGTGGTTATTTTGCAGTGGGCTGCGGTGCCGGTACTCGACGCGGGCGGTCTGGATGCCTTCCAGCGGTTTGTAGAGAAAATGCCGGAAGGCTGTGAGCTGCGGGTGACGAACCTTGAATTCCAGCCGCTGCGCACCCTCGCACGGGCTGGCGTACGGCCGATACCTGGCCGCCTGGCCTTCTTCCCTGACGTTCAGGCCGCACTGGCCGCCGACTAGCGGCCAGTTTCACGCCTACTGAGCGGCCTCACGTCGCCGCCTGCTGGTCACGCTTTCACGGTTCACGCCCCAGTTGTCGGTGTCGACCTCGTCGATAACCACAAACGTATCGGCAGGCTTTTTATTCAGCACATGCTCCAGCAGATCGGTCACGCCCTCAATCAGCGCAAGCTTCTGCTCTGCGCTGACGCCTTCCCGGGTAACGCGAATATTAACGTAAGGCATGGCGGTTCTCCTGTTACCACACGCCAGCGGTGCTGCCGCCGTCGACGGCCATGACGGTCCCGCTGACAAATTCAGAATCCGTCAGATACAGCACGGCGTTCACCACATCCTGCACGCTGCCGGTTTTCCCGCTCGGTGACAGCGTGCTGAGAAAACCTGCCGTACCCGAGTAATCGCTATGCAGCGGCGTCTCGATAATCCCCGGCGCAACGGCGTTAACCCGCACATTATCCGCCGCCAGCTCTAAAGCCAGCGCCCGGGTTGCCTGGTTTACCCCCCCCTTCACCATCACCGGTAATAAAGCAGGCACCTTGACGTTGGGCTGCATCGCCACGCTTGCCGTAATGTTTACGATATGCCCCGCTTTGTTTTTGCTCATATGACTGGCGGCGAGCTGGGACGGAAACAGGAACCCTTTCAGGTTGGTGTTAATCATCGCGTCAATATCCTGCTCGCTGTACTCACTCGCCGGTTTCGGGATAAAGATCCCGGCGTTATTAATCAGGATATCGACACGTCCAAAAGCGGCGATAGCCTGCTTAAACAGCGTTTCTGCGGTTGCCTTCAGCGCAATGTCCCCGGCCACCGGCAGAAAATTCTGCGGATTACCCAGGCTTGCCGCCGCCGTCTCTAAGCGCTTCAGGGTGCGGCCATTGCCGACAACATTGTAGCCTCGCGCCAGGTAAGCCTGCGCAATAGCCAGGCCAATACCGCTTGAGGCGCCGGTAACAATAACGGTTGGGGTTGAGTTCATGATGTGCTCCAGTGTGTGAGTGTGTGTGGAGCCCACTATACTTATGACATAATGACCAATAAATTAGCCATCCGTAACATGACAAGATACCTCATGTAATAGATAAACGGGAAACCTCGCCATGAAACGCCAGTTCGAAGAGATGCAGATAGGCACGCTGGAGCTGTTTTGCCAGGCCGCAGAGCAGCTGAGCTTCAGCGCAGCTGCCAATGTTATGGGCATCACGCCCGCGGCGGTCAGCCGCTCTATTGCGCGGCTTGAAGAGCGATTAGGCGTACGCCTGTTCGTGCGCACCACCCGGCAGATAAGATTAACCGAAAGCGGGGAACGTTACTTTCGCCAGTGCCAGCAGGCGCTGCAGCAGCTCAGAGAAGCCGAGCGAGAAGTGACGGGCGCGCAGAGTGAACCTGCGGGCGTACTGCGCATAAGCCTGCCCACTCCCTACGCCCACCATCGCGTGCTGCCGCTGCTGCCTGAATTCAGACAGATCCACCCGCGCGTGTCCGTTCAGGTTCACATCAGCAACCGTAATATCGATTTTGCCGACGAAAGTTACGACATTGCCATTCGCGGACGTTCGCCCGCGGATTCCTCGCTAATTGCCCGTAAGCTCGAAGACGCGGAACTGATCACGGTTGCTTCACCGGCCTATCTGGCTCGGACTGGCATACCTAAAACGCTCGACGAATTGGCGCTGCACGAGTGCATTCAGTTTGAATTGCCCAGCACCGGGCGCAAAGTACCCTGGACATTCAGCCTCGACGGTAAAAATACCGACATTTTCACCCACGGCAGCTTCACCTGCGCAGAAGATGTACTGGGCAGCGTGACGCTTGCCAGAAGCGGCGCGGGCCTGATTCAGACCTACAGGTTCAACGTGGAACAGGACCTGGCCGACGGTTCACTGATTGAGGTGCTGCCGGAGCACGGCGGCACCTCACGACCGTTTATTTTACTCTATCCTCATGCCCGTCATCTCTCTTTGCGGGTCAGGAGCCTGGTTGATTTCTTAGTCCAGCGGCTTGGAACATAGCGCCAATCGCCTGCTGCAGCCAGGCCAGCACCTCCGGCGTCATCCAGGTTCCTTTGACCAGTTCGGGCTCCTGAGCCATTGCGGCACGGAATTTTTGCTGTGTCAGCGGTGAAGTCCCGGCAAACGACTGAAACAGCTCCAGCCAGCGGCGAGCAAGCTGCTGCGCCTGCTCTGAGTCAGCTTTCACGCCCTGTGCATTAGCCTTTCGCACCTCCGCCACCAGCGGCGGCCACTCCTGCATGCGGTCGAAATAGTGGCTGCTGGTGAAAGCAAACTCTTCCTCGTTGAGGTAACGCCGGTAAATATCCAGCTTGCCGTGGCCAAATGCGCGGGTCACGTAGTCGGTCATCTCCGCTGAGATCCCCGTCTGCCGGGCCATGTCAGGCTCGGCCTGATGCATTTTGTTCAGTCGAACCAAAAAGTCAGGTTCACCCGCCGTGTCGCGCTCCAGCATTTCCATCCACTGCGTTGCTAACCGCTGTGCCCGCACATCGGCAGGCGATACGCCCTGCTGGCAAAGCGCGGCAACTTGCCCCACAAGCTGCTTCCATTCATCGTCACGGTGGCTGTCAGCCTGCGCAAAAGGCAGGCGCTGTAACTCTTCTTTTGAAAAATAGCGATCGTACATCGTCATTAACTCCAGCGTAGTAAGCCATTCCTCGAGGTCAGGTTCTGCGCCGCTGCGAAGGGTTTCCCGCAGCGTAACCAGGCGCTGGCGCAGCACGGCAATTTCCGCCAGCTGGCCGTCCAGCATTGAGATCTGCGAATCCAGGATCTCCTGGAGCGACAGCGCCTGACGCTCAAGACAGTCGCGCACCTCGTTCAGGCTCATCCCCATTCGGCTTAGCGCCTGAATATGGTGCAGCCTGGTGATGTCCTGCCGGTTATACAAACGGTAACCGGCGGCGGTGCGGGCAGAAGGAAGCAGCAGGCCCATCGCTTCGTAATGGTGTAGCGTGCGTACCGTGATACCGGCGCGCTTTGCCAGTTCGCCTACTTTAAACAACATGTCCTGCTCCTTTTGGCTTCTGCTGAGGGGGAGTTTGCAGCCTCACGTTACGTGAGGGTCAACCCGGTAAGCATAAAAAAAACGGCCCCTGAAAAGGAGCCGTTTCTTCGAATCTGCTAAATATTAGCTGTGGCGATGATGCTCATCCCGGCGGCAGCGCTTGTCGTAGTGGCGAACCCACCAGTAACGGTCACAAACCTGCTCGCGCCCGCCGATACGTGCCCCAGCGAGCCAAAGTACGGCCCCGACGAAAATGCTCATCACTGCACCGTGGGCGAAAAATTGAGGCAAATTTAGCTGCGGGAGCTGGTTCAGAACCGAATAGCCCACGCCGACCACCATCACAACCAGTCCCAATCCCATGAGGACATTACCGAGTAACGAAGCGTTTCTGCGTTTCATATGTCACCTCCGCAAGTATACGGGTCGGTGGGGAACATCCCCTTTCCTTGTGACTAAAGTATAGACAATGCCCCTAAAGAGCATGTGCGTGGGCGATCACAATTACGAACGAAAGCTCTACAAAAGTTTACAAATAAGCGCCTGAGTTACTTGAAATTCTAATGGTTCAGATCGTCAACTATTCAAGAATGTGTCGGCGCGGGGATTGCGCTTTGTCAACGCCGCCGTCGCGCAGTAAACTACGCCGCTGTGAACGGTTTTCAGGAATTTAAACGTGAGCATCAAATTAATTGTCGGCCTGGCTAACCCAGGCGCTGAATACGCCGCGACCCGCCATAACGCCGGGGCCTGGTATGTGGATTTACTGGCCGAGCGCCATAACCAGTCGCTGAAAGAAGAAGCGAAGTTTTTTGGCTATACCGCCCGGATTAACCTCGGCGGTGAAGACGTCCGGCTGCTGGTTCCGACCACGTTTATGAACCTCAGCGGGAAAGCTGTCGCGGCCATGGCCACCTTCTTCCGCATCGCGCCGGATGAAATTCTGGTTGCGCACGACGAGCTGGATTTGCCTCCGGGCGTCGCGAAATTCAAGCTTGGCGGCGGCCACGGCGGGCATAACGGCCTGAAAGATATCATCAGCAAACTGGGTAATAACCCGAACTTTCATCGGTTACGCGTCGGGATCGGTCATCCGGGCGATAAAAACAAAGTTGTCGGCTTCGTGCTCGGTAAACCGCCGGTCAGCGAACAGAAGCTGATTGACGATGCCGTGGACGAAGCGGCGCGCTGCACCGAGGTATGGCTGAAAGAAGGTCTGACAAAAGCGACCAATCGTCTGCACGCCTTTAAAGCACAATAATCCGTTCTTCCGCCCTGCTGGAAAGGATTTCCGCGCCCGCTGACGGCGGTTTAAGTGTATAATGCGCAAAGTTATCTACATTTTTTCAATGAAAACGTTAAAATTCATTGATTATCAAGCAATTAAGGTGATTTAAACCATGGGATTCAAATGCGGTATCGTCGGCTTGCCGAACGTTGGTAAATCCACTCTGTTCAACGCGCTGACCAAAGCGGGTATTGAAGCGGCTAACTTCCCGTTCTGTACCATCGAGCCGAACACGGGCGTTGTACCTATGCCGGACCCGCGTCTGGACAAGCTGGCCGAAATCGTTAAACCGCAGCGTATTCTGCCGACCACCATGGAGTTCGTGGACATCGCTGGCCTGGTAAAAGGCGCGTCTAAAGGTGAAGGCCTGGGCAACCAGTTCCTGACCAACATCCGTGAAACCGAAGCTATCGGCCACGTGGTGCGCTGCTTTGAAAACGACAACATCATCCACGTAAATAATAAAGTGGATCCGGCTGACGATATTGAAGTTATCAACACCGAGCTGGCACTGTCTGACCTGGATACCTGTGAACGCGCTATTCACCGCGTGCAGAAGAAGGCCAAAGGCGGCGACAAAGACGCTAAAGCCGAGCTGGCCGCGCTGGAAAAATGCCTGCCACAGCTGGAAAACGCCGGTATGCTGCGCGCGCTGAACCTGACCGAAGAAGATAAAGCCGCCATCAAATACCTGAGCTTCCTGACCCTGAAGCCAACCATGTACATCGCCAACGTTAACGAAGACGGTTTTGAAAATAACCCGTACCTCGATAAAGTTCGCGAAATTGCCGCAGGCGAAGGTTCCGTCGTGGTTGCCGTGTGTGCTGCGGTAGAATCCGACATCGCCGAGCTGGACGACGCTGACCGTGACGAGTTCATGGCCGAGCTGGGTCTGGAAGAGCCTGGCCTGAACCGCGTGATCCGCGCAGGCTACGAGCTGCTGAACCTGCAAACTTACTTCACCGCTGGCGTGAAAGAAGTGCGTGCGTGGACCATCCCTGTCGGTGCTACCGCCCCACAGGCCGCGGGTAAAATCCACACCGACTTCGAAAAAGGCTTCATCCGCGCGCAGACCATCGCCTATGAAGACTTCATTACCTACAAAGGCGAGCAAGGCGCGAAAGAAGCCGGCAAAATGCGCGCCGAAGGTAAAGACTACGTTGTGAAAGACGGCGACGTGATGAACTTCTTGTTCAACGTCTAAATAAAATCTGCTGTCTCATGAGGTTTCACTGAATCTCATAACAACGGCAAAATCCTATAGAATCCACGCAATTGCGTGGATTTTTTTCATTTCATAGCGTCTCAGGCAGTTTCGTAGAAGCGCAATCAAATATGAGTATGCAGGTGAGTACATTTTTTAATCAAGTGGTAATTGATATAGCGGCTGTGCCCGCACTTGATATTCCTCTTTTTTGAAAGAAATCTACGAAAAAACCATTATCATGGGTGGAAGCTAACATCCTTCCCATTCACTAAACCTATGATTAGGTGATATTAATATGATTAGTTTCTTTAAAGAAAAAATAAATATTCACTCTGATAATTTACAAAGTGCCATTAATAAAAAAACAAACAATACATCGCTATCTAACAAGTCGTTGGAAAAGTTAGTGAGTATAGTAAACACTCAGTATGAATTTAAAAATAGAGAGGCTGAATTTATAATCCGAGGTACCCCTTGCAGTACCAATGTAAATTACAGAGAGGTTTCAAAATTAATCAAGGAAATAAAAACCATTAAATCTTTCAAAGATGATTCATTTATCAACTCTCAAATTCACTCCTGGGAAGTCAATGCTAAAAAATTATTAAAAACAAATTACATTCCTGATGATGAGAAGCAATTATTGGGTAAGGGATCAAGAGGAACTGTATATAAAGATGGTGAATCTATTCTAAAGAAAACGAAAAACTTAACAGTAAATGAAATTTTTCATGAAGCAAATATGTGCAATGAATATCATATAAAAATACAGAGTTTTAAAAAACCAGCCACTATAGTAGAAAAACGTATTGAAATGCCATTCATCAACGGCAAGACTCCAAATTTCCAGGACACACTAACAGGCGTCAACGATCTATTTAAAAATGGATTTTTTATGGGTGATGCAAAACCATCTAACTTTTTGAAAACGTCAATAGGCACCGTGGAACCCATAGATTTCGGACTTGTATTTAAGCGTGATACATTAGAATGTATTGACGATGAAGTGAAAAAAAACATAATCTCCGACTATATTAAAGGTGGGTTCAGATACATTCCAAATGAAATCAAGAAAGAATATCATTCATGCATTGCACAACTGGATGATATGCTTGGGAAAGATAGCCCCACAAGAAAAATAAATATTAAAACACTATCAAAAGCAGGGCTTTAAATTGCACCCATGAAAACCTCATATCTTCATCCATAAAAAACCTTAAAATCAAATATATATCAAATGATGGTATGATCATGAAGAAAAGTTATTGCTTGCAGAAATAATATATAAAAATAATCCACGCCCCGGCGTGGATTATTTTATGAATGCGACGGATTTTACAATTACGAGTCCGGAAGAATTGCCGGTAATACAGCCTGCCAGGCTTGAAGAATACGGTGTAGCGTATTGGTATTTTTCACGCCTAGCTTATGTAACCCTCTTCTCGTATGCGTGCTAACGGTCTTTTCGCTGATGCT
Source organism: Cedecea neteri (assembly GCF_000757825.1). Classification (GTDB taxonomy): domain Bacteria; phylum Pseudomonadota; class Gammaproteobacteria; order Enterobacterales; family Enterobacteriaceae; genus Cedecea; species Cedecea selenatireducens. The sequence continues at coordinate 4,776,713 of NZ_CP009451.1, read as the reverse complement.
AAACATCTCGGCAAGATGCTTACGGTTAGAGACTTTGTATAACGCCTTAATTATCATCTCTTCTCTGCGGGTCAAAATAGCCATTGTCTCGTCATCGAAGTCCTTTTCAGGACTCGCTTGAAGGCGACTGGCATATGCGTTGAGAGTAGCATTTTTGCTTAAAAAGGCATGGCTGCAATATACCAGAGCGCTGAATGAATCATTGATATCTGCATGGCGTAATTTATCACCATGGAAAATATAGACGTACTCGCTGCCCGCATCAAAAACTATCATTCCGGAGGAATTACTGATATCAAGTTTTTCAATTAATGAACGTACACCAAGAATAAAATAATTATCGCAGGAATAAATCTGCACAACACCATCCGTTCTCAAGCTGAAATATTTAATTAAAAGGCCTGCTAAGCAGGCCTTGAGTATGCTGACAGAGCGGGGGGATTAGTTGGCGCGCATAAAGACCGGTTTCGGCGGCACGCCCGGAGGGCAATGGTCCAACAGCGCCGTAAATGCCGTCAATGCCTCATCTTTTTCTTTGTTACGCATCGCAATCTCTGCAGGGGTTGTGGCAAGCATTAGATTTACATCCAAATCAAATGTTTGTGCGATACCCATAATCCCAACAACGCTAGGGTCGTGTTGACGGCTCTCCATATTGATGTTTGCTAAAGATATTTCTTTATATGAACGCATGACAGAAAGTAGCGAAATAAATTTATCTTTATTCTCCCGGCCGTTAGCATCAGCTGAATTAAATTTACTTTCAAAAATTTTATTCACTTCGGCTTTATTATCCTTGCTGGCCATCAGCGCCCTGCGCTCTTCAGGAGAAAATTTATTATCCGCCAGCGTTTGCCCCATCCATTGCTTAATCAAAAAACCTGCTTCAACATTGTTAACTTCATCACTTTTGATCGCCTCCAGAAATGCAGTCTGGTCGGTCAAACGCTGATTAAATTCGCTAAGTTTGATCGCTGGACTCTGTCGAAACATACCATTTATAGAGCCAGGGTCAGCTTCCATTTTCCGCACTAACTCCTGACAGAATATCCTCGTGTCGGCTCCCGAGATAGGATTAAGCGTAGCCACAGGCGGCGTTGACACAGGAGATGTTGACGCAGGAGATGTTGACGCAGGAGCGTCAGTAGCCGAGGGACTCATCCTCTCACTAAGGCGATGGAAACCTGCAATGACCGCATCTTTCATCGCTACCAGCGAGTTGTATACTTTTGTCACGCAAGAAAGAAATCCCTGCTGGACACTATTCATGGCATTCCCTGCGGCCGTGGCGGCTTTGGCACTGGCGCTGGCCATCGCCTGGTACAGTTCAGCAGGCGGAATCGGCATTGTAATCATTAGATAGTTTCCTTATTAATTTACTGTCGCACTCCCCATGTTCAGGCGACATTGAACGAACTGCGTTATGCACTTTCCTGCACGCGCTGGATAATATCCGCAACGGTTAGGCTGCTACTGATATCGGACTCCGGTATCGTTACACCTATCTCTTCTAGTCGCATCAGGAGGTCTATAAGCTCAACGGAGTCCATTGCCAGGTCGGTAATTAAACTATCCTCCAGTTTAATATTTCCTGGTAGAACGCCGTTGACCTGATAAATGAGATTAGCCACCAGCGAAGCTACCGTTTTATCAATCACTGTTTCATTCATGGTTAATAACCTATTGCTCGCGTCGGCTTATGAACTCCGCTAACTTTTCCTGAAAAGGAAGTTTTTCTTTGTCCTGCTCAACACTCTTATTTTCCAGAGCATCGAATTCAGATTGATCTCTTGGCCTTAACTTCGAAATCACCGCATCCAGTTCGGCTAAGTCAGATTGGGAACCCTTAGGAACGAAACTCACCGGCTTCGGCTCCCTGTTCCATGAATTCACAGTGCGTACCGTTGTGTAAACATACTCGTTGCTAAACCTATTCCCGGGCATATTTACGGCGGCAGCATTAATTCGCGTTGGCTGGAAACCATCAGCTGCAGATTTACGGCTAACCTCTTCACCATGCTTGCGAAGCATTCCGCCATCAGTTGAATCCATGCCTGGATTGGCAGTTTTGACACCTGCGGGTGCCCTGTTAGCCGCCGAACCGTCACTGCGCACCTGAGGATTTAGTGGGGGTTCAGGTTCAGGCCTTATCAGGCTATCCGTTAAGTTCTTCTCAACGTCATGATCCGCTGTTAGTTTTGCCTTTTCTTCTTCAGACGCCACGGCACCGTTTTTATCCAGGTGAGCGAAGGCTGAAGGAGCCCTTTGATTCAAAGCTTCAAACTTATCCGCCAGCGTTACGACTTTTGCGCTTGCCCGCTCAGGTGTAGTCTCTGGCCCAAGGGGTATAAAATGCTTCGGCGTTGAAGTTCTGCGATTCAACGGATCGATGTTGCGCGTGGTGGTGTAAATAAAATCACCGCTTGATAAAGAAGTGCGGCCGGATGGCTCATTTTTCTCGCGCAGCACGACGCCATCGACGTTGTCCGCTTCCAAATTTTGCGCATGCTGCATTTTGGACGCCTCGCCGCCGAACGCCGTCTTCAGCCTGTTTTGTTCAACCACAATGGTTGGCTGTTGCTGAACTTTGGGCTCAGGACCAGGGCTCGCATCGTTAACAGTTTCCGTTTCAGTCGCACCCTCAGTTTGAGTAGCGATGCTCTTTAATTCACGCGTTGGTGTCTGGGTTTCAATTTCCCGCCTGGCAACGTTTTGCTGCGGAGTGTCGACAGCTGGCTCTTGCCTGTAGCCCTGTACGCCAGCCAGATTTCCAAGGAAGTTGCTCCCGCCTCCAATGCCAGCATTAAACAGGTCTTTAATGAGACCCACCTTTTCAATATTGGTAAGACCTGAATCGAGAATGTGCTTAACAATCGCAGAATTAGAGTCCGCGGGCGCGGTATTCGCCGCACCAACTGAATGGGTAATATCGCCAACACTCCCCCCCTGGCTGGTGATATTCAGGGTAATGCCGCCCTGCCCTGGCCCGGTTGGAATAAATACTCGTTGGTTATCTGCACCACCGTCGGGGTTAGGATTCAGCGTCTCCGGGCCTTGTGGTGCAGGGGTCACCGGTTCCGCATCATAAAATGTCAGCGTTTTCGAAATAGCGGCACAGTCATTGACGAAAAAGTTCAGCTTCTGGGCCATCGTTTCCCATGGCTGATCGGGCTGTGTCAGACCTTCCACGTCGTGCTTCAGCGTAGATTTGCAAACATCCAGACATTGCTTGAAGATGGCCTTGTCGTGAGTATCCACTGACCTCGCCTGGTGATGATCTTCCCAGGCTTCCATGCAGTGTTCAATATACTTGTTGATGACCTTTTCAAAAGCACCCTCGCTGTATTTTGAAACCAGGCCTGAGAGTTCCTTTGTTACCTTCTGCTCTTTATTTTCATTGCCGTTAGCTTCGGCAAGTTTCTTACAAACTTTATCAAGTTTGGCTATATCGTCTGCATTACCGCTATCCTGCACATCCTTATAGATAACACCGATAAGCGTTCTGATCTTATTTCCTTCTGGGCTTAAATCCTTTTGAAGGAAATCGGCGGGAAGGTTTTTTTGCGCCTCATGCAAAACAAGCTGTTTTGCATTAACGGTCTGATGCGGGTGTTGTCTAAATAGGGCTATCGGATCGTTTCTACCTTCTGCAATCAGATTGATAAAAGCGGGTCTGTCGGTCGCGCATGCAGAGCTATCCATGCCTCTGGCATGGATAGATTGAATATCCTGTCTGACTGCACCATTAATAGATCCAAGCATAATAATAGCTCCTCAACTGTCCTATGTTTTGACTTTGATACAGGGCATAAAGCACCGGGTTAGGAAATTTAACAGCCGCTGAATGACCGTTTTTTTTGGCTCATCACTCGTTTCTCGAGAGCGACTTTGTATTTGAGGCTGCTCGATTAAATCTTGATCGGCACGGTCATTATTGTGCGAAGACGCTTGTTTTAGGGTATCTGCTCGCATATGAAAATAATAACGTTGTGCGGCACAAACCCCTTCACCGGGCAATGAATGATGTTCTTCTAATGCAGAAGCATAGCCAAAATGGTCTTTAAAACTCCCCTGCGAGCTGTTAGACGACACACTGTTCATACGTCTTAAAAAAGTGTCTGGTTCCGCAAACCTAACCTGCAAGCCGGAAACGCGGCAGGCGAATGCACCATAGGTTTCATTTACTCCCTGAGTCAGATAAATATCTTGTCTTAAACTTTCTTGCGATGCGAACCTGTAGATGCCGTCCATATAACCCACTCAGTAAATTTTTAACCTAAGGCTTTAAGAACGTCTTTTGCACTTTCCGCAAGGGACGCGATCGCACCACTCAATACTTTATTCAAATTATCGAAGGTGCTGTTTGCCTGGCTATACCGTTGGGCAAAAGCCTGCATATTACTTTGCAGGGCGCTGCCGCCTGCATTAAAGGAGGCAAGCCACGCCTGGTAGCTGGCCGTAGAAACTTTGCCACCGCTAATACCTGATGGATAATTAGGTGCGGCGCTATACTGATCGAGGTTGAATTCGATTTCACCGCTATTGTTTACTTTAAAGGCAGGCGCAAGCGTGGTTTCCATACTTTTACGCTCTTCCGGCGTCATTTTATCCCAGTTTTTTACACTGCCCAGGTCGATACCGTTAACTTCTTTCCTGAAGTCGTCATACCCTTTTTTCATGACGGTGGTATCGAACTTAACATTATTACCGTCATCACCTGTGGAAACGGCTTTGGATGCCGCCCCCTGCACGTGCGTATTATAAGCTTCGTACATTTCCGTATACTTCTGCATCAAATCGGCATAGAAATCTACGTAATCGCCTTTGATTTCTTTAATAGCGAGGGCCATTCTGGCCCACAGCTCGGCATAGCTGGTGTGGGTGGAAATTTCGTCATCACCGCTCTTTGGCTCCGGTGCAGGTTCCTGCGCCGCTCTTTGTTTCTCAGCCGAAAACTGACTTAACGAATAGTTCGCCTTAGTACGATTTGTAACGATCTCGCGTTGGATATCCGATAACGCCTGAGCGCTACTCTTTACAAGCTGTTTCTGATTGGCGACCATATCTGCAACGTCATCTGACGGTTGTGCGCCGTCATTGGCCGTTTTGAGATGCTCTAATGCGGCAAGCAGTTTGCTGTTATTAAAATCTTCGCCGCTGGTATCCAAACCATACTGACCAAGCAGTGCCCTAATTTCATCAAACTTATCTGCCTTATTAGGGGTGTCCAACTGGGCAATAAGCTCTTTTATTAGTTTCGTGTTCAGTTCCGAAGTTGAACCTGCGTGAGTTTCAGCCATCGGCGCAGCCTGGGTAGCGTTGGTATCAGCGGGATAGTAACTAACGGGGTTGGGTAGAGCATTATTTACGTTAAGCATGGCGATATTCCTTTTGAGCAACGTATGCCGGGTATCCCTGCATACGTTGCTTATTCTTCAGATTTAGCGTGTACGTTCCGCGATGGAAGATACCGCGCTGTTATTAGCGTTGAGTATGGTGTCGGTCATACTCCGGATGGCCGCATTTGTCTCTGCGGCCTTCTTGGCCGTTTGACTTTGGGTATTGGCCAGTTCGTTGTTAACATCGCGGTCGGCGCGGGCCAGCTCTGCCTCTTTCTGCTTCTCAGCGGCTGATACGCCAAATGCCCCTTCAACAGCCCCCTGCCCGGAACGAATGCCCTGGTTAGCGTACTCGGCGGTAACACGGCTCTTCTGCGTCGCAAGCTGTACCGAATTGTGGGTATCGCGCTTAAGCGAGCTGGCGTGCATATCAGCAGCCTGCGGATGTGTCATGGTGGCCTCAACATCGCCAGACAGCTTTTTGTTCTGATGAACCATGCTATCTTTGCCACTCTTAATCGCGGTCTGATGCTCGCGAACGCCAAGCTCAAGGTTGCGGGCCGGTTTCAGATTCTTGGTGATGGAAGAGCCTTCTTTATTTAGCGCCTTCATCTGGGTCGCGGTCGTCGCTCCCTGGCCTGCAATACCCAGCGCACCGGAGGTGATTGCCCCGTTGAGATTCTGTCGAGCAGCCTCAATGGTTTTATTACCTGCGCGAGCCGCCGCATCTACGCTGCGGTTTGTTGCCGCCGCCGCCGCTTTGTTGGCATCTCGTTCAGCATTTAGCATTACGGTGGTGATGGTATTGCTCACCTCGAGCTGCTTCATGGAACCCACAACGTTGATGAACCGTGGTCCCGCGGCATCTGCGGCGGTGATATCAGTACCGCCTTCAACAGCGGGCTGCGAACGAGCTTGACCAGCGGAAGACGAAGCGTTGCTTACGGTTGACTGACTGTCACTTTTACCGATATCTGCCGATTTATTATTTGGCTGCGTAATATTGATCTGTGACGTTAATACGCCAGGCACGGAGGCTGCCAGGCGCTCTGCTTTATTTGCATCCCCTTCCCCTGCGACGGATAATTTCACCGTTTTAGCCGGGGTATCAGTTTCAATATCTCCCCCTTTGCGTTTCTGTGCCGCAGATGATGCCTGAGTCGTATCGGTACGCAGACTCTGTTTTTCCATCATCAACGACAGCATGCCCTCTTTTTTGGCGAGATCGGACATGTCCAGGACATTTCTTTTCTCTTCCTGAATAACAACACTTTTTGTTTCGGTCTGAACGTCCTGCACGCGTAAATAACGTTCTGACGCACCAGTACCAATAATTGGATCGGACATAATTAATAAAACTCCTTTATATTATTGCGGGTAATAATAGTCCCGCCGTTTATCCGGCAACTGCACTCATCTGTTTAGTAATATATTTACCGGCCTGCGCCTGGTTTTCCGCAACCGTTGAGATATTGCGCACAATCTCACTGACCGATTCCATTCGATGGGTAAAGCTATCGATGGCGCGATTCATCATTTCGTTAAGTAAATCCTGAAGCGCTGCGTCCTTCATCATTTCAGCTCTGATCTTCGACGCTTCCAGCAGCATACTGGCCGCAACAATCCCGACAGCCGCCTGGCTTGAGGTATTGACCACACTCAGACCCACCACAGCCTTCTGGCTGTAATTAGACACCTTGGCCATTTGCAGCTCGTCCGCACCCAATGAACGGCCAAAACCTTTGCTTAGCCGCTTAATAACCTGGCCGATGGCACTGTCCATCAATTTTTGCATGGTCGATTTTGTGGCTTTTTCAGCCACTTCTTGCGCTACCTCTTCCGCAACTTCCTTCACCGCGGTGCGCACCACGTTTTTGGTGACGTCCTTAACGACCTCTTTTTCCACTTCAACAGCAACATTTTTGGCCATCGTCTTGCTGGCTTCTTCTGCCACGTCGACACCAATCTTTTTCATCACCGTGCCAAAAACTTTGCTCATCACGCTACCCGCCACCATTACACCGGCGACAAGTACCGCCGCCGCCGCGATCGCGCCGAGGATTTGTCCCACCATATCTGCCGTGTCTTTATCGACCCCGAAGGATTGAAGAATGGCTGAGAATATTTTGCCCATCATCTCCATCAGCGGTTTCACGATCGCATCCATCAGCGGCTGCATCGCATCGGCCATAAACGAACGGCCGGTCACGGCCTGGCTTATCTCATCACCAATGGCCAGCGCTAGCCCAACGGCCGCCAGTGCCAAAGAAGCGCCACCGGTGAATGCCGCAGCGGCAAAGCTTACCGCCGTAACAATCCAGCCCAAAACCTTGCCAATGCAGCCCATCGTCTTCTGCATTTCTTCAGCTTTACGCACTTCCTCTTCGTATTCCTTGGCCTTTTTCTCCGCATCCTTGGCCGCCGCTTCCGCCAATTTCTGCTTCAGCTCCGCGGACGCCTGAAGATCGTCGCTGGAACTTTTGTTAATCAGCTGCGCCATCAGGGCCATGAGGAACGTCAGGGTTTTAGACTCTGCATCTGCCTCCTTACGCCGCTGTTCAATGGTGCTTTGCTGTTGCGGGCTGAACGAATCAACCATTTTCTGCGACTTAGCCTGCGTCGCATCTAATGCCGAACGGGAGCTTTTCTCCGCAGCTATTGCAGGATTCAACGTCTTATTAGCAAAGTTGTTATAGGTGGTTGTGGCCTGGGTGAGGTTAGCCTGCGCAGCGTTCACCGCCGTTTTAGCAGCATCAATTTTGCCCTGCAGTTCTTCAGAAACCGGGTCTTGTTTAGCGGCTTCGGCCTCAAGCGCCGCTAATTTTCGTTGCGCGTCATCAAGCGCAGATTGGGCCTTTCCGACATCCTGTGAAAGCGCATCCGCCTGCTGTTGCGCAGCTTTAAGCGCATCAGCATCGCTGGCCCACTGCGTCCCCTGCTGCTCTAACTGGGCTGCCATCTCGGAATAGGCATTCGCGGCACCATCCATCATGGCGTTGATGCCTTGCAGCTGGGCGAGCAGGTTACTCATCGACGTTTCATTCGTGAGCTGCATGACTTTCCCGAGCAATGCCGTCGCCCAGGCCGAAGCAGAAAGCTTCGCTTCGCTGCCGCTTTTTGCCGTGGCGGGCTCGCGGCTCACCGGAGATTTAAGCTGAGGTATGTCCTGGTTATCTAAGTTCGTCCTGGGGGTATTCCCGTTGACGGTATTGATAGTCGATTTCAACAGTTTGAGCAGTTGATCGGGCTGCAGGGTTTGCAGCGCACCCTTAACAGAATTCAGCTGCGGATGACTCTTTAACTCCGCATTGCCGAGGCGTTTTGCCTGTGTGGTTTGTTTTTTTAACTCAACATCGCCGGCTTCCATCCCCGCCTGATGTTGGTCTACCGGCTCTTGGGTCGCTTGCTCCAGAATGACTGGCCGCGCCACCTGCCTGATTATCTCCATTATTATTCCTCATTAAGTTTCTCCTCTTCAGGAGTATCGGTCTTGTCATTATTTATTTTATTAAGCGCGGAAATGTAGGCTTTCGCCTTTTCACTTAATAACGCGTCTTTACACCTGCTAATAACAATATCGAAGCATTTACGAGCCTGTACACTCTGTCGCAGCATCAGGTTACATTGACCGGCATAAAACATTGGCCTGAAGTCTTCTTTAGATAAGGAATAAGCAAGTGCATAAAATTCGATAGCTTTGGCATAATTCTTTTTAAGCTGATAGACCGCCGCAAGACCCATTGCATATTCAGGGTTATAGAAATCATAAATGCACAGAAAACGGAACAAAGACTCTGCATCGTCCAACTTTCCATGATGATAAAAATCGTAAGCCAGCTTATAAACGTCCTGCATGGTGTCATTAGGTACGGCATAGACATCCTTAAGCGTCGCCCCGTTTTGAATGGCATCCAGCAGGCTTTCAGCATAAGCATCGAGTTGCTCATCACTTTTAAATTCTTCTTCGTCGCTGAGTAAATCCAACATATTTTTATTAGCCATTGCAGCCTCTTTCCTTATTATTTGTTAACATCTAAAAACAGCCAATTAACCCAAAGGCGAACAGTGAAGAAGATATAGTCATCATACTGTTGTGCCCCGGTAGTTAATACAAAAAAACCGCACAGGTGTCTGCTACGATTGGTCCGTTGGCGGTTGCTGACTTTCCGGTAATGTAGATTCGGCCTCCACGTCGGCCACCGCCATTTGGGTCATGCCCGCGGCTTCGACCTGACGCAGCCAGATAAGAATGTCCATAACGTCAATCAGCACATCATCATTTAGCGAAATGAAGCTGTACTGGCTGTAGGTGCGATACAGCCTGCGGGTAAGCGGAATATTGCGTACTACCGGCACGCCGATTTTTTCCGCATAGGCAATCGCCGCTTTGGCTTTCATGTTGGTGCAACGCAGGGCAATAAAGGGCAGCGATGCCACTTCCGGGTTAAAATAGATCGCCATCGCGATATGCGTTGGGTTCGCCATCACTACCTCGGAATTTCTGACCGCCGCCATTTCCTCCCCGGAAAGTATCTCCTGGTGCGCTCGCCGTCTGGCACTTTTAATCTGTGGATTGCCGTCGCTCTCTTTACGCTCCTGTTTGACCTCATGTTTATCCATTTTGAGATCTTTGAAATGGAGAAAATATTCAACAATAAAATCTGCAATCAGCACAAAAACAGACCAGCCGATAAACACCAGCACGGCCTTCAGCGTCAGCGAAACCCAACAAGCAATAAGCCCGGCTATATCGGTCCGATAAAGCGTTAATGCCTGGCGAAGGTCGTTGTGAATCAGGCTATAGCAGGTCACTGCAAATACAATGAGATAGCAAACTGATTTCACCAGCTCTTTTACCGTGCGCATGCTGAAGATCTTTTTTACCCCTTCCACCGGGTTTAGCGCTTTGAAATTTAGCTTGATGGCTTCGGTTGCGATAGAAAACCCAGTCTGCAGCAAGGTTGCGGCCATACCCACAAGTGCACAGAGCGCAATAAATGGCAGGCTAAGCAGAAAGAAAATACGCATTAAGCCCATGAGGAAATCATTTATTCCAATCTGGGTGCTGTACAGCAGGGTCATGGAGTAAAATTGAGTGAAGTCACTGAAACTCATGCCATAGGCCAGGTAAAAGATCCCGGCAAGCAGTATCACCGTGGTAATAAGATCCTTACTTTTAAACGTCTGGCCCTTTTTAGACGAGTCCCTGCGCTTTTTACTGGTAGGCTGCTCTGTTTTTTCTGCCATAGAAATATTTCCTCAGGGAAGGAATTGCTGAAAACCTGAAAGCGAGAACATGTGCAGCGGTTTCTCAGACAGCGAGTGAAAGCCGTAGAAAAGGAAAACTGCGAAGGCGATAAAGCTTTTAATGGTTAGAGACAGTGAAAAAGGGTTGAGCTGCGGGCAATAACGCGCAAACACGCCGAGCAACATTTCGGCGATCATCATCACTAACATCACCGGCGCAGCAAGGAGAATGCTGTTTTGCATCAATACCACCAGCAGGTGTCCGGCCTGTTCCCAGTGAACACCTTCTAAGGAACTCCCTCGTGGAAGCATTTGATAGCTTTGCACCATCACTTCCATAAGTAGCCGCATGCCTCCGCTGGCAAAAAAAATAGCACCGAAAGCAAAGTTTAGAAAACCTGATAATATCGAGCTTTGCACCCCGTTAACCGGGTCGATACTGTCACTGATGGTCGCGCCGCGTTGGTTATCAAGAATTTCACCGAGGCCGATGACTACCCAGAAAGGCATACACAGCGTAAACGCTAAAATTAACCCGATAATACATTCTTTAATTATAATAATAAGCCAGCCCTGCTCCGGGCTTACTACTGTTTCAAAGCAGGGCCAAAGACCAATAATCGTCAGAGAGATAATCGTGTTTTTAATAATCAGATTTGATAGAACCCGTTCGCCCAGTACCGGAAGCATATAAAAGACGATTGCCAACCGCGCGTAAACGATGACAAAAGTCAGCACGCTGTGCTGAAAATTAAGATAGAACGCCACAAACAGCATATATTTTCCGTTTTAACGAAAAGCCATATAAAAAGCCTGAGTGGCGAAATTCATCATTTCGGCTGAAAACCACTCCATCAGCATAAAAATGCTGGCAAACACCGCCAGCATTTTTAACCCAAAAGGCAGCGTTTGTTCCTGAATTTGCATGATGGTCTGAAACAGGCCAACGATAATGCCAACGATGGTAGCAAAGGCGATAGGTACCGCCGTTAGCTTCAGCACAACGAGCAGCGCGGAATTGCCAATAAATAATACATTACTCATGATGTCATCAGATCGGCGTACTGGGCGATCAGTCCTTTGGTTAACAAACTCCAACCGTTCATTGACACGAACAGAATGAGCTTAATAGGAATCGAAATGGTCACCGGGCTCATCATCATCATCCCCAACGCCAGCAGGATGCTGGAAACCACCATATCGATGACCACAAACGGGACGTAAAGATAAAACGCAATTTTAAATGCGCTTTGAATTTCGCTTAGCGCATAGGCTGGCATCAGGGTCATGAGCGGCAGGTCCGTTAATTCATGGTCTTCCACTTCAGGCTCCGGCTCACCGGTTCTTTGCTGCTGTACTTTATTAAAAAAGCGGATTAAGTCATGATCGGAATAATTCACCAGATACGCCCGGTAACTTCCCAATCCCTGATCCATAAGTTGCGTTACCGAACTGCTGTCATTGAAGTCGATATGGTTTTCTTCTATATAGCCGGAAATTTTCTGACACACCGGCATCATGACAAAAGCGCTTAAAATAAGCGCTACACCATTTAAGGTTAAGGTCGAAGGTACCTGTTGGATCCCGAGGGCATTGCGCACCATCACCAGCACAATGGAGAACTTAATAAAGCAGGTTCCCCCGGCAATAATAAAAGGCAATAAGGTGAAAAACGACAATAACGCAATTAAAGAAATATCATTACTCAACATCAGGCTGTACCCTGTTACCTGGCAGAGTCGGGTTCACGTGATTAACCTCCACCGCCAGAGATCCGTTCTCCAGAGCTACCAGCTCACCGCGGGCAAATAGCTTTTTGTTGAGGTAGATTTTAATATTCTGTTCCGCTTCTGGGGTCAGCGCCAATGACGTGCCCGGCGTTATTGTATCTAATTCCGCCAGGGTCACCGTCCGGCCTTCCAGCACAAATTCAATATTGACGGGCAGGCTTGTCCAGTCGTGCAAAACCTCATCTTCATAATATTCCTGGTAATGCTCTTCTAACTGCTCTTCCACAATAACCTCCCGATCGGGGTAATAACTCAGTTTAAAAAGTCGACGATCGCCTACCGCCAGGTGGGGCAATTTCTGTTTTATCAGCAGCAAATCCCCTGCAGCCACGTCTGCTAACTGGGCAAGGGAGAGCTGGCTGAATCCCAACACGTAGTTCAGCTGGAAAGGCACCTGATTGGCAGAGATGGCCGGGACATGCAATACGCGGTCCCCGCTCTGTGGCCAGTCAAGACACAGCAGTTGGCAAGGCTCTGCGGGGATCGCAAGCGCCTTTTCCGGCAGGGCGCCGGCGGGTAGCGCAATCTGTACCGCATCCCACACCTGCTCCTCGACCAAAAAGCTCAGTTCGAGATGGTTTAACCAGCGCGTCAGATAGTTGAGGGGAACCTCCGACCAGGGGATATCGGGCAGGTGGGCATCCATATATTCGAGCCAGGCGTCAACGCTAAGCCAGGCCTGCGCCCGGCTGCCCTGCTTATCCTCAAGCTGCACCTGCAGGTAGCGCTCCTGCCCGCTAAACTCAGCGATCTCGCTGCCGGGGTGATGGTTACGCAACAGCTCAAGCGCCAGCTGGCGGCCGTCAAGCTTGCGTAAATGACCTCTCAAACTCATTCCTGATCCTCATCCTGCTGTTGCTGCTGCCGCCGCTGCTGTTGCTGTTCATCTCGATCCTGCTGTGGGCGTAGGAGGTCGGGGCTGAGACTCGTCAAATGGCCCATATTGCGGAGCAGCACATCCGCTGCACGAGCATCGGAAGGAAGCAAAGTGACATTCCCTTCCCGGCGTGCTTCGGTTGGCACCGAAATTCTGACCGAATGGTCGCCGGACCAGCGTTGAAACTGGTAGTTCACTTCGAGCGTCTGGCCTTCGTTTCCGCCTTTCACCCCGCTTTCCAAACCGGCCTGAGTCTTCAGCTGCTGGAGCGTTGCGGGGCTATTTCTGCTTTGTGCCGCTGTTTCGCCCTGCTTTGGCACCACGTTCTCCGGCTGCTTCGCCCCCTGCCAAAGCGGCCTTGCTTCGCCAGAATCTTCCTTTATTCGTAACGGCTTGTCCTGGCGGCCCGCTTCAGCCTCCGGGGCAGATGTAGTGACGATGCCCGGGTTTACTACGGCCGCAGCCTGAGGGTGCTGAGCCGTGGTGGATTGATGAAGTTTTGTTGCAACGTTTACGGCGACAGGCGTGGTGGATTGCCCCTCGGGTCTGGATGCGCTCGCCGCAGCCCTGCTGCTTAACGGGCCGGTGACCTCACCTTTTTGGACGACGACGGAGTTTTTGCCTGCGTTCGGCGTAGCCATCTGGCCAGCAACGGCCAACGCCACCTGCCGACGCAGGCCATCGCCCTTCTTCGTCTGACGTGCATCGGCGGCAAGGCCCAAAGAGGCGGCAGCGACTTCTTTTGCCGCCTGCTTTTCGGTTTTCTGCAGGCCTCCCCCCTGCGCTAAGGGCGTTGTTAACCGAACCAGCGCCCCCGGCGGTAGCATGGCGGCCAGCGAAATATTCTCACCGCCCTCAGCCTGCTTTTTCTTTTTCGCAATATGTTTTAACAGCGCGTTGTCATCCGGCGTTGAATCCCCCTTCATCGCAACGCTCATACTGACTTCAGAAACTTTTTCTACCATAACCCGCAATCTCCTGAATTTCGTTTTCTGCATTATTGTCGCAGCGACGTATATATTCGCGGCGCAGCGGCTGCAAATAATAGGAAAGCTTGTAGTGCTTTTTATCGAGCAGGCTCATTGCGACGCGATGCTGTTCAAGGTTGTTCTCCAGATTATATTTTTCATTTTCCAGCTGATTTATTTTATGAAGAACCAACTGCTGGTGAGTCAATAAAGCCCCCTGCTGTCTTATTCCCTTATAAATATCCGCACGGCTGTGTAAGCCGGAAGGGGTTAACATTTTTATCTGCTGGTTGATATCCGCGCATTCCTGCTGATGCTCTGCAATTGTCAGCCTTATTTCCGTTAACCGGTTTTCCGTTTTTACGATATCGCCCTGCAGAATTTGTTGTTTGCGCTCTAGCAGGGAGACAAATTCGCGCCCTTTACGCCACGCTTCCATATAACCTTTCCAGACAGGCCTGCATGTCGGTTTTTTCGTCCATGCTTTGTTGGAGAAAAGCTTCCATCTGGTTTTTGCGATCAAAAGCGGCATCGTTTTCCGGATTCTCACCGCGTCGATATTCGCCGAGATCCAGATAGAGCTGCATCTCTTTTTGACGTACCAGATATTCACGAAAGCGTTTTGCTAGCTGACGGTGTTCCGGGTCGGTTACCTGTAAAAATACTCGGCTAATGCTCTGCATAATATCAATCGCCGGATAGTGTCCCTTCGCAGCGAGCTTTTTGCTGAGATAAATATGCCCGTCAAGAATCGAGCGAACTTCATCGCCAATGACATCCGACTCTTCCTCATTTTCAATCAGCACCGTATAAAAGGCGGTGATGGAACCGGTTAAAAACCGTCCTGGCCGCTCCAGTAATTTCGGCAAGGCCTCAAATACGGATGCCGGGTAGCCTCTTCGGGCGGGCAGCTCTCCCATGCTTAGCGCCACATCACGCAGCGCTCGCGCATAGCGGGTTATCGAGTCTATAAACAAAAGTACGTTTTTACCCTGCTCGCTAAAGAACTCGGCTATCGTCGTGGCAATTTGCGCCGCGTTGTAGCGCTCAACGCAGGAACGATCTGACGTTGCGTAAACCAGCACGATCTGTGAACAGCGCGACGAACGTTTCAGCTCTTCAACAAACTCGGTGACTTCACGTCCACGTTCGCCAATAAGCCCGATGACGTAGATATCCGCTTCGGAATGTTCAACGATCATGCTCATCAAAGAGGTTTTGCCGCATCCCGCCGCCGCAAAAATCCCCATACGCTGCCCCTGGCCGCAGGTCAGCAGGCCATCAATTGCCCTGACGCCGGTCGCCAGAGATTCATCGATAGGCTTACGCTGGGTAAAATCTTTAGGCGCCCCGCAGGCCTCCAGGCTTTGCGCACCGGTCAAACTCTGCTGTACGGCGTTGTCCAGGCGCCCGCGAACAGTACCGGTTGCGTCAATGATTGCCCCGGCGATATTTTTATGAACATCGATACGAAAAGGCTTGCCGGTCGGCAGCAGGACATTGCTGCGTGAAAAGCCCTGATTATCATTAAGCAAGCTCAGTAACGTATGCTCCTTATTGAACCCAATCACCTGGGCCGTCCCCAGCACTTCGGGTTCAAGTAATGATTTCTGAATCTCGCATATCTCACCGATGCGCGTCCCCGGCAAATGCGCTTCAATCACATTTCCCTGAATACGTAACGGGTGTGCCAGATGAACCAGGCATTGGGCTACCATTGTGTGAACCTCAGTAATTAAACCAGAACAGCGCGGTATTCCTGCAAAATACTCAGGTAGTTATCCAGCATCGATAAAAAATCATCCGGCGCCTGCAGGTATTTTTCTTTCACCTGAGCACGCAGTTCAATATTCCCGTCAACAGGGTATAAACACGGCTGTCCGGTGTAAAAATACTCTTCGTTATGATTAAGCATCAGCGGTAAAAGGCTCGCGCTGCAATAGCTTAAAGAGGCTGGAGCCTGCTCAACAATTTTCGCCCACACCCATACTTCATCATCTTCACTTCTGACGTGAATAGTTGGAATATCATCTTTCATATTCAGAGAGATGGTTGAGTGGTTGCTCAGATCGCTATCCAGAATATCAGCCATCCCGGCATCGTTAAGCATGGTGGAAAGCAGTGCAACAACGTCGTATTTCATTTATTACCTCAATTAATTTTCTAACGAACCAATGACATCAACATCCACGCCGGATGCAACATCGCCATAAGAGAGCACTTCCATTTCCGGGTAGCTTCCTTCAATGATTTTTTTCACAAAGCGACGAATATCCAGTGACACCATCAAAATAATATCGCGAGCGTTAGCGCCATTGCTGCTAATGCACTGCTCGAGGCTTCTGATAATACTTTCAGTTTCCGGTGGCGGCAGATTGATAAATGTCCCGCCAGAAGTTTGGCGAATTCCACCACGAACCAGGCTTTCCATATCGTGCGACATAACCAGGGTACGAATCTGCCCGTTGGCCGCAAAGCGGTTAGAGATATAACGTGATAACACGCTGCGAACGTGCTCCACCAGCATAATAGGGTCCTTTTCCTTAGGCGCCCATTGAACTAAGGCCTCAAGAATCAGACGCATATTGCGGATAGAAATCCGCTCCTGTAATAGCCGCTGGAAAACTTCGGTAATACGCTGCACGGTATTATTTCGATAACACTCTTTGAGTAACTCAGGATATTTTTTCTCCAAATCGTCAAGCAGTGTTTTGGCCTCCTGAATGCCGAAGAACTCGGAAATATTGTGCACCAGCAACGTTGAGACGCAGGCATAGAACTCATCGATCGCCATTCTTGAATAAAAACCAAGCTGTAAGGCGGTTTCACTCCGTTCTTCAGGTATCCAATAAGCGAAACCCTGAGCCGTTTCTACCGCCTGCACGGTAGAGTCAATAACCTGCAGCTCGTCACCACGCATCAGCACTTTGCACATGCCCGGTAAAATGTCATACGTGGCAACCTGAATTTCATTGATTGCAACCGTTAGCTTGCCGCGCACCATTTGCTGGTCGTAGTTCATCACCACTTCCGGCAGACGAACGCCGTACTCAATAAAGAAATTACGTTTGAGCAATGAGCACAAATTATGCTCCTGGAAATAGTCCTCGTAGCCTTTCCAGGCGGTAATGATGAGCGGAATCGTTTCTGGAATGTACTCCCCGTCGATCATCACCGGTTTGCTTCTCAGTACCGGTTCTTCATCTTCCTCTACAGAATTAACTGTCGGCTTTTTACCTTTTTTAGCATCAAGCTTATCCTTGATGAATATGCCTAATAGTAAAGCTGCCAGCAGAACGAAGACCGGCAACGGAAAGCCCGGCAATAGCCCCAGAGCAATAGCCAATACGGCCGTAACAAGCAGGATAAATTTATTATGAAACATATCCTGCAAGATTTTTGCGCCGAGGTTCGTATTCTCACTGTTATTTACGCGGGTGACGATCAGGCCGCCGCTTATGGAGATTAACAGCGCCGGAATTTGTGCAACCAGAGCATCGCCGATGGTCAATAAAGTAAACACAGACATCGCATGAGATAAATCCATGCCGTGCTGTAATGTGCCTACCGCTATTCCACCCAATAAGTTCACGAAGATTATAATGATCCCCGCGATGGCGTCGCCCTTAATAAACTTCATCGCACCATCAAGCGCGCCGTATAACTGGCTTTCAGCTTCAAGATCGCTGCGGCGACGCTTGACTTCTTTTTCATCGATAACCCCTGCCTTGAGGTCAGCATCAATGCTCATCTGTTTGCCCGGCATGGCATCTAAAGAGAAGCGAGCAGCCACTTCCGCGATGCGCTCCGACCCTTTAGTGATGACGATAAACTGCACGATAGTCACGATAAAGAAGATAACAAAGCCCACCACCAGGTTATCCGCAATGACGAACTCCCCGAAGCTGGCAATAATTTCCCCGGCGTCGGCATCCGCCAGCACCAGACGACTGGTACTGATAGAGATTGCCAGACGGAATATCGTACTAATGAGCAGAATTGATGGAAAAGTCGAAAAATCCAAAATCCTTGTAATATAAAAAGAACCCAAAAAAATCAGCAGTGCCATCGTCAGGTTAAGTCCAATAAGGAAATCAACCAGGTATGTCGGCAACGGGATAATCAACATCACCACGACCATAACCATTATCGTTAAGATAATAAGCTCTGGCCTGTTACGAATTTCGAGAATAAATCTTCTAAGCATGAGTAGTTGCACATCTATCCATGGCAGACAAACTAGTTTGCCTGCGACTATTTGTAATATTCATTCCAGATGCCGGTATTTTTCTCTTTTTCGAGCATTTTACGCAGCAAAGCAGCCAGATGATTGACAATAACTTCCCGATATAGCGTATCGACGAAGAGAAACTCAGGCGTCATATTATAAACATTGCGCAGTTCTTGAATGACCATCGACCGCTGCTTGAGCAGCAGCAATGACATAAAGTTTTTACTGAACTCTTTTAACGCCAATTTAAAGTCGTCAGTATCCACCAGGCCCGCTATATAAAGCCCTACAATATCCGCCTCGCCCAGCATCAGCTGATTGTTTCTCATCTGTCCCCGAAATGGGAACTTAGCAAAACTTTCATTTAGCAGCTGGTCCAGCGTGTGGAGCAGGCGTGCATCGGAGAGTTTTGCGCTGAGTGGGCCAAATTCAGAAGAATGAATACCGGGTTCATTGGCCTTCATATCAGCAATCAGCGCCGACAGCGTGAAGGCCAATAAACGCGTTCTGTTCTGATAACCGTAAACATCAATCCAGTCTTTGTAGATAAAGCCTGCGGGCATCTCTAGTTCAAGAAAATTAAGATAGCTATTGCGCAGGTCCTTTGCCGACAGCGGTCTGTCACCGCTACCGTCACTGAACCGTTTTGCCAGGCGACCTACGTTCATTCCTGACTGCATTTTTTTGGTGTCGCCAAATTTTTCTAAATCGGCGATCGCTTCTTTGATTTTCTTCTTCTGAAGTTCAGACAGCTGGCGGCTCAACAGCATTTCACGCAGCGCGAGCATTAAATCGCTGTCATTCGGGAAAAGCTGGCGGGCGAAGTTCAATAGGTTATTGAGATCACGCAGTTTGGCCACATGCTTAATTAATGTGTCCAGCTTTTCATCTGCCAGATCCTCAAGCATAGAGGAGACAAAATCGTTATCTGTACTGTCGTTTTTACGCCCGGCTTTGCTAAAGCGACCAAATGCGCTGAGGAGATCGGCCATTTCCTCTGCGGCATTACTCATCTCTTCCTGCAAATTAACAGGCAGCGCTTCTTCGCCCGCATCAAATACGGGCTGGCCTGCGGCGCTACGGTTTTCCGGGATTTGCGGTTCAATGCGATTAAAGTCAACGCCAGCAACAGAACGAATGTCCATAACTCACCTGGTCCTTAATTGTTTTTCATCGTTTCACGTAACATGGAGACCGTCGATTTCAACGTGACCTCGTTCCCCACCCATGTTCGGCCCAGCACGGGGTTATTTTCCTCCGGTCCCCGACCCTGCCAGGTTTCGCCGCTTGCCAGTAAACCTGGCTGAATGAGGAATAAGCGAACCATTTTCTTGTGGCTGGTATAGCTGTAATCAAACAGCTTGCCCAACACAGGAATGTCGCGCAGGAGCGGGATGCCCACGCTGTGATGTTCATCCTGGTTGCGGCTGTAGCCACCGACCAACAGGCTATATCCCACGGGCACGCGCGCCTCGGTACTTATCTGGGTGTTATTCACCATTGGCAGGCTGTCGACGTTTTCGGTTTTACCCTCAGAGTTGAGAGGCAGGCCGCCATCCTGAATATTCAGGATCATCTCAATCTCCTGCTGGCGCTGCGCCAGACGCGGCAATACGCTAATCATGGTGCCGTAGGTAATCTTTTCGAGTGAGGAGTTACGCTCACCTACCAGCTTGGCGTAAAAGCTGCTGTTATTATCAAATAGCGCCGGAACATTTTCCTGAGTCAGGATCTCCGGACGTGAAACCACCTGCGCATTGCCTTTTTGCGCAAGTGCGGATACGTCCGCCAGAAAATGAATGCTGTTTTCCGGAGTCAGCGAACTGGTATTAAAAGTCACCCCGGTATTGCCTATTTTTGCCGCACCCTGCCAGCGAATCCCCAGTTCGTTAATATCATCCTTCGAAATATCAATGATCCATAGCGACAGCTGTATCTGCTGTTTAGGGACATCAATTGCGCTGACTAAATCCTCAACAAAACTCACCTGCCTTTCGGAACCCTGAATGAGCAAGCTGTTGGTATCCGAATAGCCGACAATATTGATCGACGATTGGCCGAGGGAATCTGACTCGTACTCCCGCTTCGCCGATGACCCCGAATTAAATGAAGGCAACGGCGGAAAATTTCCCTTTTGTGTGGCCGAAGCGGCCTCAAGCGCGCCTCGCGTATCATTATCTACGGTGATGTTCGCCCCGGCCGGGGCTGAACGTCCGCCACGGCTATCGCCTGAATTATTCAGCAGCTGGTTCAGCACCGTCGCAACGCCCGGCACGGTGATAGGGCTGTCGCGCTGGGTAAAAGTGCGATCGTTCACAAAAGTGTTTTTAAGCTTGATCACGCGGATCGTGTTTTCACCCGTGCCGGGACGGGCATAGGTTGCATCAATATACTTTGCGGCCGCCGCGATAAGTTCGACATAGACCGGCGGCCCTGAGACATAAAAAGAGCCAGAACGCCCGTCTGAACGCAGCGGGAAACGAGCGTCGTACAGCCCTGACGACTTGATAAATGCAACCAGCCGGTCAAACGGCGCATAGGACAAGCGCACAATGCTGCTTTTGATTTCGCTGGCATCGTAAACGTACACGGAGCTGCCATCGTCATACCAGATAAGTCCGGTACGTGACGCTAAGGTATTTAACAGCGCCTTCGGCTTACTAAGATCGAAATTCCCTGAAACCCGCTTTTTGGCCGCCTCCGTACTGACAACAAAAGGTTTATTCAGCGCGCCACCGATCACAAAAAATAGCTGTTGAACGCTGTTATTACTGGCGACATAGGTATTTTCGTCATCCCGCGAACCGTTACGGACATCGACTGGGCCACCCGAGTAATCCTGGGTATCCAACAATGCGCCGACCGCCGAATTACAGCTCAATACTCCCAGCAATAAATACGGCAGATAGCGGACCGGCAATTTCGCAACCATCTTATTCATGAAGCAAGCCTTCCAATTTTTTAAACTCCCTCGGCGTAATGCCAAACAGTGATTTTATTTCACTCGAAAAATGAGACGACGACGCATAGCCGTTATTTCCTGCGATAGCCGCAATTGAGTGATCTTTTTCAATCAACTGCAGGGCACTGTGCGCCGCTCGCCAAAGGCGTAACTGTTTTTTTGGCCCCCGGGTAAAAGCATGGTGGCAAAGCTTCCTGAAATAGGATTCAGATACGCCGTAGATCTTACTGGCATTACCAATCTTATGACTGTCACTCTCTTTATCTTCATTCATTACCTGAGATAACAGGAAATGGGCAATCCAATAGCTTTCGACATTCCTGACAAACGAAAAGAGATTTTCCAGGCGGCGATCCTGGGGCTTTAATAATGTAAAAATCAACATCCCCATCAGCGATTTGCATTCATCGCCCACTAAAATTGCCAGATTCCGCTCGGTATGCATCAGTAACGAAGTATTCGTCTCCCCCACGCGCGCCTCGGTGATAACGCTGCGAGATTTAGCCTGATAATCCAGGAATGAAAACAGCGTGGTGGCCTGTGACATCGACAGTATTTCAACCATCCAGTCACCCCGGAATGCAATCTCCATGTTATCCAGGGTCGATAGCACAATGGGTTGAAGAATATTATTCAGACGATCGTCATAGTTCTCCCTCAGTTCACCTGAGGGAGATACGCTCATAATGGACTCACTATTTAGCGGTCGAGCAAACAACACGCCGTTATTTAAATCGATACATGCGTCATTCACGTAAAGCGGCATTTCCGCATTTGCGCTATCATTTACGCGTTGCCGCATTATGTTTTTCTGATGGCATTGAGCATTGCTAACTAGCATAGTTTTCTCTTACCTCAGTTTGTGTTTAGAAATAATATTTAAGCACTCTAATACAGCGCCTCTAAGTGCCGGTGAATTTATCAGAAAATTCTTGCTCGTCAACGCAAGTCGAAAGAGATAAAAAAAGAATAAACACCATAAAGAAATCTTCAACAAAAAATCAACAAACAACATTGAGTTTAATAATTAGTAGCGCTACAGTGCGTCACCTGAACGGATGTGTGTTATCCATATACTGTCAAATAAACCCATCGCTATGGAATAATGTTTTTCATTCGCGAGGCACTTCATTGCTTTTCAAATCGTTTCTATTAAATGGAACGGCTTAGCATTAGGAAGTTGTAGTGCAGATTAAAATAAAATCACACGAGTCATGCTCGTACGATTGCTTGTTTTACATTATTAATGGCCCTTTCTATGAACAGCAACATGAACGAATTAAACGATGATATGCCTGTACCAGAGGCACTGAAAAAATTCACCCTGAAGGTGCTGTTTGGACCCATGTTTGGCTGTGAACTCCACCTTCCAGCAGACGATTACTTTCTCATCATCAACCCGGGGCTTGCACTCCAGGATAACGCCACGGGAACGATGTCGCCCGGAGAGCATGCCGCAGCCTACACGCAGAATACGCTTTACCTACCCTGTGATATGCCGTCACCCAACATTATCTTGCGTTTGTCGGCTCTTTTCCAGGATGAAGAATCGGAAGAAGGATATCGTCTTGAAGTACAGGGGGTCGATAGAAGCTACCCGGCGCTGCTAAAGGAAAATGAAGTTTTCGTGCATGAGCACATCCGCTTTGCCATCAAACGTAGCGAAGATGAGTGGCCTGAAGATATTAAAAACTTCAATCTTCCCCCGACCCTCGATGCTGAATTCAGCGAACAGGAAAAGCTGGAAGAGTTTAATGCAAAAAAAAATCATGCTCTTGTTTTCGGTTCAATTATTCTCTTACTCCTTGTGATTACCGCAGGCGTTATCTGGTATAAAAAACTGGAAAGCGATCGCCAGGTTTTAACATTAAATGAAGCACTGGCGGGCGCACCGATGCCTGTGGATATTGTTCGTGGCCGTGATAATAATCTTATCTACGTTCTTATTCAGAACTTTCAGGCAATGGAATGGACGCGGGAAGCACTGTTCAAATTGCAGGGCAAGGACAGCGTGGTTCCTGTTTGGTTAACGCAGCAAAGAAATGAAGTCATTACGCAGCTGGCGAATGCGGGTTACCCCGTTTTACAAATTGACTATTCCAAACCTCAGCACCCGACAATTGCACTTTACAGAGGATTAACCCTACAGGAAGAAAAAAACTTCAAGGCTATTGTTTTACAAAAAATCCCTTTTGCTCTCGACATCAAAGTCCTGGTAAAAACTAAAGCTCAGTTATTACAGGAAGCTCGCCAGGGCCTTGATCGTTTGCATATTTACTACCGCCAAATCAATTCCACTAGCGGTTATGCTTTGGTGGTTCGTGATGCCCTGAGCGACAGCGCTCTACGTTCTTTGCAGCATTTCATTAAACAGTTCAATCACCAATGGGGAAACCGCGTGATTAATTTTTCAATTAATCTCGACGAAAACTGGTTACAGGATAAGTCATATATTGACTCTTCTAATGGCTATCTGTTTTTGAACCCTCGTCATTGGTACTTTCCCCTAAAACAAGGAGACTTAAATGGCTAACACAAACGCGTCTACTGTGGATAACAATGGCTATTATCTGGATGAAGTATCTGCCGGCTTCGAAGCAGGTGCTAAAAAAATGATGGACGAATTAGCTAAAGCTGAAATTGAATTAAAAGCCGACCCGTCTGACCCAGCCGTATTGGCCAATTATCAGTCGAAGCTACAGCAATACACGCTGTTTCGTAACGCCCAGACAAGTACCGTAAAAGCCTATAAAGATATTGGCGCGGCCATTATTCAAAACTTCCGTTAATTAACCCGGGTACGTGTCGCTCTCGTACCCTTTTCTACCGTGGAGTAATTATGAGTCAATTTAATGAAGCCCTGTCGGCATTAACCCGGCTCTCGCCAAATACCATCAACCCTGAAGATAACCTATCCGTAAGCGTTCACGATCGAAATTTTAATAATTTAGTGTCCAGCACGTTTACTAAAGTCAGCGAAACCGACGCGCAGTTTAAAAATGTGATTAATACCCTTAGCCAATCTCCGCATTACACCAGCAATCCGGAGAAGCTACAGATGCTACAAAACTATATTGGTGAATACAGTAACTACGTTTCCCTGGTGAGTACTCTCGCACGCAAGGCGGTGAGCACCATAGAAACCCTGGAAAAATCGCAATAATGATGAACAAATATTTACGCGTCCTCGCTGCCGTGCTGTTAACTTTTATGCTTAGCGCCTGTAATGACGAGAACCTACTCTTCAACCTTACTCAGGAGCAGGCCAACCAGGTTCTGGCTATTCTGCAGCAGCATAATATTTCAGCGAAAAAGGACGGCAATCTTAAGGCTGGCTATACCGTCTCGGTCGGGGAGTCTGAAAGTACCGCCGCGCTGTCTATCATTAATCAGTACCAGCTGCCGTGGGCCGCTGACGTTCAGATAGGGCAGGCTTTTCCGGACAGCTCTCTGGTTGCTTCACCCAACGCCGAGCAGGCTCGCGTACTCTCATTACAGGAGCAGCGGCTTGAGCAATCGCTGCGCATGATAGCTCAGGTCGTTAATGCGCGCGTTCACGTCAGCTATCCCCCCTTTAATAACGATACGAGCGGAAAAAAAGCCACCGGCCACGTCGGCGTGCTTATTTCCTATAAAGGCGAGATTGACGATAATTTGTTTATCTCGCAGATCAAAACGTTAATCAAAAATAGTTTCGATGACGTGCGCTACGAGAATATTTCGGTAGTTCTGTTCCCCGCCCCGGTTATCCAGTACGTTGCGCCGACCAAAGTACCCGCCAGCATCCCTGCCCTGTGGATTATCCTCTTTTCCGCGATGGCTTTGTGCGCAGCCGGCACGGCGGGCTTCATGCTCTATAAGCTTAGCCGCCGCCCGCCTTCAACCCAGGATAACGCTGCCGAATTGATTGAAGACGAGGCCGCAAAATCATGAGAGTCGGAGATCCGCGCATAATGTCCATTTTATACGCCCCGGCAAGCTACACGCATCGCAGCCACCTGCCGGAGATATTCCGGGCGAGTGAAATCCGAGCGGAAAGGCTACTTAATTTCTGGCTGCTGAGGCACGGCAAACTCTCTGACCTACCCGCACGCTGGCAGCCCGACGAAGCCACGTGTTCGCTATTGCTTTCGCACTGGCATCTGATCCCCCTTGCTGCACATTTGGTTGGTGGCTATCTGCAGCGGAACAGACTGCCTGAAATGGGCGCTGTGCTGATGTCTGATCCACGTCTGCTGGCCTTTATCTCTTTGCCGCTGCTTCACGAGGTAACGCTTGATGAAGCCGATACCCCGTTTGATACCGCTTCCTGCGGCGCAACGTTCCTTCTGGGGCAGTTCCCAGGGTTACCTGCCGCGCTGCGACAGCGTCTGATGCTGCACT
Source organism: Cedecea neteri (assembly GCF_000757825.1). Taxonomy (GTDB): domain Bacteria; phylum Pseudomonadota; class Gammaproteobacteria; order Enterobacterales; family Enterobacteriaceae; genus Cedecea; species Cedecea selenatireducens. The sequence goes on along the minus strand of NZ_CP009451.1, from coordinate 4,750,916 downwards.
TCCCTTCCGGCATGGCGCTTGCGCAATTCGCGGCCCCCAAAACGCTAAACCACATTAATTTGCTACGAATGGCCTTCATCTATGCGCACCATTATTATTAATGAGTTACCCGAAGATCTGCATCGCCTCGCGGTGATTAAATCTTCTGAGCGAACCCGCCATCAGCAGATGACCGTGGCGCTGGAACGTACCCTAAATCGCTGCAGTGAAATTCATGCCGAGTATGAGTTACAGACGGTCAGGCTGCGTGAAAGCTGTGAAAGGCAAGCGTTCCAGACCGGCTTTGAGCTATTTTTCTCGCAGCTGGTGACGCTGCTTGACGAGTATCAGCGCCAGCAGCAAAAGCGGCAGGAGGTTTTTCGCCAGCAGATCGCCACGGCGCTCAATCAGTCCCTACACGATCCGATGATCGTTGAGCGCATTATCCATCACCTTCAGGAACAGTGCGGGCATCAGAAAGCGCTGCGCATCATTATTCCCCGAGCGGTAAAACTGCCGGACGGCGCGGATATCTCGAACTACCTGTATACCGATGATAATCACATCACCGTGCAAAATGACATGGATGCGGTGCGCTTTCCTAGTGAAACGCTTTGCCGTACGTGGCTACAGCAGGCGGATGAAAAGACCGCCGGTTTTAATGAAACTATCAACAACCTGACGCCCGACATGCTTCGCAATCTGGCTGGGAAACTCATCGCTATGAGCCACCGGATGCCTTCAGAAACCGTCAACTCAGATAAGGATGAAAACAATGAGTAGCATCAACAGTATTGCCTCTTCCTCACCGTACGTTAAAGACGGTGAATCGTCGGAGGAGAGCTTTAACGATAAAGTGCTCCACTATTTCCAGCAAAATAAGCCCGACGACAAGCTGAGCGATATGATGGATCAAATGCGGGCACTTTCCCCCGATAAGAACGTATCGATGCATCAATTGAACGAGGCGTTGCTCTATTCCGATACCTATTTGCGCAATACCGATGAGTACAAAGATTATGCGAACAACGTGCTGGACAAGCGCACCTTCCAGCTGCTCGGCGTGAATATGTTTTTTAATAATATGATGTATAAAAGCTTTACCGAGACCGACAGCGATCCGTCGTTATAATCTTCTTTGCTATTAATCCCGGCATAGTGCCGGGCATACAAATCATGAAAATAAAATCATTTACGCCCGTTGCTTTAACCTTGTCTCTTTTGTTCTCCCCTTTTGCTACAGCACAAAAGGTTGATTGCATTGTCGAAGCCGCGCAGTGCTTCCAGATTAACCCTCTGCTGATTAAGGCTATTATTTGGCAAGAGTCCAGAAACCGTCAGCAGGCTATGAATCGCAATACAAACAGCACCGTTGATGTTGGCATTATGCAAATTAACACGGTGCATTTTAAGGCCTTAAAGTCACTGGGCATTGATGAAACGTTGTTGCGAGAGAATAGCTGCGCTAATGTTTTTTCAGGTGCCTGGGTGCTCAAGCAAAGTATTGAGCGCTATGGCTATACGTGGGATGGAATCGGTAACTATCATTCTAAGACGCCGGTGCATCATGACAGGTATGTCAAAAAAATCATTTCCCTGATTGCACATCAAACAGCGGTCATTGATAAAATAGAAGTGGCCAGACAAGAAGGCATCCGCGAGCGTTTCGTCTGTCGATAACGAGGAGTAAGAAATAACGCAAGCATCTTACTTGCGTTTTTGCATCAGAATGATGAGGCAGCAAAGTCGATAAACTTCAACAGGTGAACGACTAAAAAACCACTGACAAAAAAAGTTCATTGCGCTGTTTAATTGTTGTCTGCTAATAAATTTCAAAACAATAATATCTAACGTTATTAATTATTTTGAAGGTATTTCTTGTAGCGTGACGCATTGGGCGCTTAACAAATTCTCTTTAGGATGGCAGATTGCTCCTTCAGCCGAATTGCAACAGTACAAAAAATTATTGCCAACCGGCGAGACAAGGTTAGCTAATGGCATCTGGTCAATATAATTATGATTTTTAATAAAATCCAACGGGTTACTTCTTGCTGTCATGGCAACAAAAATAAGACTAAAAAAAAGCGCAGCTACTGCACTTAAAAATAACGCCTGCGGCGAAAACTTCTTTCTGTCTGGCACCACCCTGGGAACAGAATAAGGGATAACCGACATCGAATTAGCACTCACGGGAATGACGTTAATCATCGACTGGGTTGAAAAAGAAACGTTATCTACTTCGATGTTTCCGGGAAAAGATGACTCAAAGCCAGGTTTATCGGGTTCCGCTTCAGGCTCTTCCCAGCAGGGTTCGGCTGTGAGTTGATACCCCAACTTTGGGATAGTGAAAATAATACTTTTCGTATCATCTCCCAGACTTACTCTTAAAGAACGGATCATCTGTGCTATACTTTGCGAAGTCACATAACCGCCCCCCCATACTTCAGCAAGAAATTCAGCCTGAGAAACCGGTTCAGGATATTTTGCGCAAAGTAATGCAAGCACATCTGACTGCTTTTTCCTTAATTGTATAACGGTATCGTCTTGTTGCAGCGTTCTGGATTTTGGATTAAATGTGAAATTAAGAAAGTAAATTTTTCCTGCATTTACTACGCATTTTTTCATTTTAAATCCCTTTGGCGTTTAGCTTTGTGAGTGAAGGTACCTTCAGGAAAACGCATGAGTGAATTTCTCAATCCATGATCTTAAATATCTCCTGCCAAACTTTTCAGATGACAAAAACCCAACCTATCGATAACTTTAATTTAACAAATTGGCGGGAAATAACGTCTTCTTCATCACGATGTAGACAACAGAATTGATCTCGATGCGAATTTACAGTGAATGCAATAATACAGTACCATTCAAATCATAACATGTGAAATTGTTTTCAACGATCGATGTATATTAGCCAATAGCCAAAACAAATCACTCGGTTTATTTTAGGAACATATTTTTAGTCAATTCATCCTTATAAGAATCATTGGAAAAGGACGTCCCTGTCGCCACTGAAAGTAAAGTTTTCACGTTACATGAACATTTACTTTTTCCTGAATGATAACTAACAATATGAATATTTATTATGAGAAGGAAATACTTAATACACCCTCTTTTTTGCAGGCAGCAAAATAACACGCGCTGGCAGGACGCTCTATCAAAAAACGCTTCAAGCGATCCTACTGTTGCGTGATGATCAATGTTGCCGAAGCATTAAAAGCACCTGTTTTTATATCTTCATAACTGACCGAGGTAGGTTTCACTGGTGTAAAACTCAGTGGTACCGAAATACTGCCATTTACCACACTGAGCTGCTGCGTGTTACCATTGGTAACGATATTCCCGTTCCAACGCATGACGACCCCGAGATTATTGTTACTGGTAGTAATAGCATTATTATTCCAGGAGGTAGGAGTTGTGTTCATCTTTACCTCAAAATCAACTTCATGGGTGACATCACAGGTTATGTTGAGGCTTTTTTCCACCGTCTGTGCGGAAGTTCCTGAGCTTTGAATCTCACTTCTTTCAAGCTCTCCCAGTTCAACTAACAACATCTCTCCGGAGAGGATTTTGCACGTTGACGTGTTTATATCAACATCGTTCGCCGCAATGAAATACCAGATGTAATAGTTTTGCGCGCCGTGGTTATTTCTCTGGATAAACTTAATCTGCGCAAGCCTGTCTCCCCGCCTGATCTGCAACGACTTCCCCATGCTGGTTAGCTCGAAATAAAGCTCTACGGGTAAGCTCTTGGTTTCCTGGGCATTGAGACTAAAAATCTCAACTTCAGGTACAGGTTCCGGATAAACCTTTCCTGAAATGATAACGCCGCCTTTAAGATCCTTGAAGATGGCGGAATTGAGGCTCATTCCGTTACTGGCAAGCCACATGGAATCGACCCAACCGCCGTCTACAGAGTCGTTCTTGCAGCTGATCTGCGAACGGAGATCGACAATCTTGTTTCTACCGGTATTGACGTCCGGGCTGACGTTTACGTTAACGTCAGCATCTCCGCCGTTCCAGCCAATGGAATTACACGAGTAGGCCCATGCGCCCTGATGCACCGCCAGAAGCATAATAAATAAGGGTAATTTCATATCTGAATGTGATTCTCCTAGGGATAATTAAGCTCGAATGTCGCCAGCGCCTCAAATGCTCCACGACGCAAGGTATGTGCGGCCAGCGCGGAAGGTTCTCCAATAACGTAACCGTACAGCACAAGGTCGTTGGTTCCGCCGGCGAGCGTGAAAGCGGTCACGGTCTTATTGAGCGGCAAAGGTGTGCCGTCCTTCTGCTCCAGGCCAATCGCGATGCCGCTGGCGGCCGAGTTGCTAAGCGCCAGAAAACCCGGTAATTCCTTGCTCTGCGTCCCCTTAAACGTGACCTCTACCTGATTACCCAGGCTCAGATCGCACTCCAGAAGCCTGAGGGTGAAGGGCTGCGCGTGGGTGCGGGTGTTAAGGTATAAATAGGTATCGATTACCGTGCCGAAATCCAGGGTAATATCCGTCGTATTCGGATCCAGCTCGCAGGGATCGGCCACCAGCGTCCCGTCAAATTTCAGGTTGTCGCCGGTGACTTTCAGGCCACCGTTTCCTGCCGCCGCGTGCCCGGTTAAAGCCATCATAAACAACAGCATACCCACGCTGCGTCCGGCTAACGTTCTACTCCCCATTTCTGCTCCTTATAAATACTCGGCCAGCAGCGTTGCCGTAGCGGAAAACGCCCCTTCGCCCAGCTCATCGATGCCGGGATCTTTTACCGGCACAGCCTCAAGCGTGGGCGGATGCTGATAAAGGATGTCGAGGGGTTTGTTAATCTCCATCGGCTGACCGTTCTGTTTAATCTGGATCCCTAGCCCACGGATATTGGTGGCGAGCGCGCTACGGTCAAAGGACGTTGCGCTGCCGTTTACCGCAAGGGTCAGGCGCCACGCCGGGTCAACATCGTCACAAATCAGTTGCCAGGCGATAGCCTGCTGGTAACGCACCCCGTCAACCTTATGGATGCCAACATTGTCAAAGTGGATGTTTACATCGCGATCGTTATTGATGTGGCACGGATGGATCCTCAGCGTACCGTGAAAGGAAATGTCGTTACTGTCGCCGGTTGCTGTGGCATGCGCCGACGTGAGCTGAACGCCTGGCCCGGACAGCAGTAGCGCCAGCGCCAGGCTCCTTCCGCAGCCGCCGTAAACTTTGTTCTTCACCCTGATTGCCTCAGTTATAAGCCACTTTTAACGTGGCGCTGGCGTTGAATGCCTGTCCGTCCTGAAAACGTGCGCCGCTCTGTTTTTCCAGCACGGCATACAGCGAAGGCTGGCTGGCGTTATCGAAGTTGAACCATTGATTTACCGGCAGCGTTTCGCTTCCTTTAAGCAATTTGATGCCAAGCCCGCTGGCATCGGTTTTTAGCTGTTTCCCATCAAAGCTGGCGGCGCTACCGGCAATCTGCATTTGCAGCGTTTTACCGTCCGGATCGCCTTTGCAGGTCACCTGATAGGGAACGGGCTGTTTATAGGCCTCACCAATAATTTCATTGATATAGACGTCACCGAATTCCACCTTAATCGGGTCAGATCCGCTAAAAGTACACGATGCGGTCGCCACCACCGTGCCGGTAATGCGAACATCTAAATTACTTGAGCCCGCCGCTGCCGCATCACCCGCCAGCAGCATTCCCGTCATTGCGAACAGGGCCATGGCTCCCCATCGGGCAAATATCATCTTTGGATCCTTAGTCATAATTCAGCCTGAAGCCGACCGTAGCCTGCCATGTCCCCGCCGTTAAAGGGGCCGGAGTGCGTTCGGGCTGCACGTAGTAGACCAGTGCATCATTGGTCGGGGTGACAAACTGCGGCAGCGTACGCTCGCCTAATCGCACGTCACGCCTGGCGCTATCGGCGATCCTCAACCCCAGCCCGGTGAGGCCGTTCACCTGCACCAGCTCGGGGCTGTCGGCATCCCCGGGGGCCAAAAAAGTCACGCTGACGGCCGGCTGAAGCGAATCCCAGCTGCTGTTCCCGCTCCGCGTATTGAGCATCTCTGACCCGCTGCGCACGCAGTCACGCACCCTCAGCGTAAAGGCTACCGGCTCACCACGATCGCCCGGGTTTCGCAGCGCCTCGGTCGATGTGTTGCCGAGACTGACTTCCTGAGTTTGAGAAGTCATGTCGAGGCGGCACGCCCCCTCGACAAAATCGCCCGAAATATGCAGTGCCCCGTTTACGCCTTCAACGTTCCAGTTGTCAGGCAGCGCCCAGGCCGCCTGCGGCAGTACCAGCGTCAAAGCCAGGGCGCTGGCGGCGCGGTTGCACCCTACCAGAACGTGGTAATTCCACTTGTTTTGCTTCTCCATCAGCCTCACCCGGCTTTACTCCCGGTGACCCGGCAAACGTTGCCCACGCAGTTGAAGATAAGCTTCGGTCGCCCGCCGTAGTCGTTAATCCATGCCAGCATCGGTTTCTGTCCCAGCGTCGATGCCTTGATGTTCAACAAAGCATCTGAACGAGGGGCAACCATCACCGGATCGAAGCCGGCAATCGGGGGGCCGTCCGGGTGTTTGTATGCCCCGGCCAGGGTCACGTAATAGGGGCCGGGATTAATAACGCGGTATTTATCGCCTTCTCGCTTAAGCGTAATTTTTTCCTGCCACACGCTTTCGCCTTCGGATCTATTGATTTCAATGGATTCCGGCCGATAGAACAGCTTGATTCGCGTCTGCAGGGCAATCTGCAAGGTATTGGCTTTCGTGCTTTTGGGCGGGATTTCACGCAGATTAAAGTAAAACAGCGACTCTCTATCCTGAGGCAGCGTGCTGGCATTGCCTATCACCTGCAGTTTCACCTGGCCTTTTGCCAACGGTTCTACTCGCTGTAGCGGCGGAAGCGCGGTCAGAGGCTGGGTGATTTTGTTACCTTGCTCATCTTCTACCCATGCCTGGGCCAGATAGGGCAACATTTTATTCTGGTTGGTGATATTTAAACTGATCGATTTATTTGCACCGTTAAAGACGGCACGGGTACGGTCAAGAGCAATGGCCGCCGTCGCGCTTTGGCCGCTCAGTACGGCAATCAGGGCGGTGGAGGTCATCGTCAAATAAGAAAAGTTTTTCATCAATTGAAACTCGCTTTGCAGGATGTCGCCGTGCCGTCTTGCGCGGCGACCGAATTGTCATTCACGCTTTTGCCTGATAGCGGGAGGCTTAAGCCCGTACGCTTTGGCACAGCAGCCTTAGATTATCGGTAGCCGTGGGCAAGGGTTTCGGCAGACTCAGCTCGCACTGGGTTTTCCCGTCCCATACCACGCGCATCGCTTCTCCGGCATTCATTCCGGTTAACCAAACCTGGCCGCCATCGTTAACGATCCCAGCCTGATGACCGCCCAATCCCATCACTACTGCACCAAACGGCGGCGTAGTGCCGTCCGCAAGACGGACGGTGACCATCGCTTTTTCCCCGGCGATAACGCCGAAGCGACGCAGACCGATCGCGCCTTCGGTCAGGGTGCCCTGCACCACCGAGCGCGTAGCCTCAACGTCATCCGCCAGCTTGTTAACGTCCACGCTAACGCTGCTTCGGTAGTAGCTGCTGATGTCCGACACGACGGCTTTGCCAAACCGGTTAGTCTCGGTAACACCCCCGTATCCCCGCACCGGAACGCCGCTGACGCCCGAGGTATCGACCATCATTCGCGTTCCCCCCATGGTGCTTACACGGTGTAACGCAACGCCTTCCGTGGTGCCGGTGATGCCGCCCTGAGCAGAAAGGCCGACGGAGTGATAGCGGCTACCTTCGTAGCTGGCGTTGACGCTCATTTCCGCGCTATTCCCCTGATGGGTGAAGTAACCACTGCCCACCGCATTGCCTCTGCTGCCCGCTCCGGCCTTGACCCGGTAGCTGTTATTGCTATCGAGGCGGTCGAAATACCCCACCGTAGTGCTATTACCCGTACTGCCCGCCTGGCTATCGAAATTCAACGTGCTGCTGTTACCCCACGGCAATGACAGGCTGAGATACATGCCGTCATCGCTGGTGTTGTTATAAAGCGTTCGATAGGCCGACAGGTTGAGGCTGACGTTTTTAAAACGCCAGGCATCGAAATAGCGCGATAGGGAGAGGTTGTAACTATCGTTATCCGGGCGGTTCCAGTAGGTTTGGTGGCTATAGTTCGCATAGGCACTCAGGCCCAGACTGCGGAACTGCTTGTTAAAAGCGATGGTGTACAACTCTTTATTGTTGTTACCAACGATGCCGTGATAGCGCACGTTCAGATATTCGCTCATGCTCATAAAATCGCGCTGAGAAAAGCGATAGCCCGCAAAGGTGACCTGGCTGTCGTATTCGTCAAAACGTTTGGAATAGCTAAGACGCCACGAGCTGCCCGTTTTGGTGTTGTCCCCTGGCAGTTCCGCATGGGACTGAGTGACGTCAAATGAAAGCGCCCCTAACGCCAGCAAATCGCGGCCAATCCCTGCCGCCAGCGCGTGATAGTCGTCGGCCAGCAAACTCCCGCCGTACAATGACCAACCGTTATTCACCCCCCAGGAGAATTCGCCGGTGGCAAACCCCGGCCCCTGGCTACCGTGGCGGTAATCTGAAGGTTTACCCAAGGCGAGTTTGTAACGCACGCTGCCCGGGCGCGTAAGATAGGGAATGCTTGCCGTATCCACCTGAAAACTGTGCGAAGTGCCATCCTGCTCCTGAACCTTCACATCCAGCGTGCCTGAAACGGCGGTGTTCAAATCCTGAATCCGAAACGGCCCTGCGGCGACCGTAGTTTCATGGATAACCCGTCCCTGCTGGCTAACGGTCACTTTAGCGTTGGTTTTTGCCACACCGACGACTTCCGGCGCGTAACCGCGCAGGTTTGGTGGCAGCATATTGTCATCAGACTCCATGCTGGTTCCGGTGTAGCGGAAACTGTCGAACATGCCGGAATTGAGGTAGTTCTCACCGAGCATCAGCTTCGCTTTTAACGAGGGGATCGCCCGCCAGGCGTAGTAGCGGCTCCACTGCCAGTCACGCTGCGTGTTGTTCATGGCGCCACGGGTATCGTTGTACTGCCCCTGCCAGTCGGCGCGAAAACGCCAGGCCCCCAGGTTAAACCCCGTGGTTCCGTTGCCGCTGAGCGACTGGACATCCCTGCGGCTCGCGCCGGTAAAACGCGAAGACTGTCCGTTAAGGTTGTAATCAAAAATGCCCCCGGCAATACCGTCATCCCAGCGAGCAGGCGGATCCCAGTTGTCAGCGGTATATTCCAGATACGCCTGGGGAATATTCAGGTAGAGCGCGCTTTCGCCTAGATCTGCACGTGCGGTTACCCCCGGCAGGCTCGCGGTATCCAGACATTGCCCGTTGTGCCACCATCTGAGATCGCGCAAAGCAGAAGCTTTTAAACCCAGTTGAGCAATGACCTGTGGCGTAAGGCACACCTGGCTGCCCTGAGGATCGTTGTCCGGTTTAATAAAGGCTAACGTTTGCTCCGGCAGTTCGGCTTTGTTCAGACGGATAACCATCTGATACTTACCCGGCATGATGTACCCTGCCTGAGAAAACCGGCTAAGGTCAATGTGTGAACGGTCACTAATATCGAGGACATCCGTATTGAATTCTATTGCCTCTTTCGCGTATCCCTTTGCCCCCGGAAAAGCCAGCGCTACCACCAGCGCTATAGGACAACGGCGCAGCCCTGCGCCAGCTTGATATAAAACCTGCCTCATCAAAAATAATCCAGTTTAAAACGCACGGTAGTGGAGTAAGCCCCGGCCCGTAGTTTTTGATGGTTGCCCACCAAACGTAGTGTGTAATCAAGGCGCATAGCGCCAGGCTGCAGCAGGCCCGCCTGCGAAGCAATGCCGGGCTGCATACGGTTTCCTGTTGCATCAGAAATCTCTAACCCGATACCTCGAGCGCCACCGTGGAGGGCAAACAGCTCGCCGTCGGTAACGGGACCATCAAAGGTCACCATGAAATGCGACCAGTCCTGCTGGTTAGGAATCAGCTGCTCAAAGGCACAATTTTCCAGATGAATACTGAATGGCTTAGAAGGGCCAGCACCGTCACGAATCACTTGTTCCAGTGGGATAGTAATCAGATCAATCGCCTGCTCCCGACTGGCCACGGCGATCGCGCAAGGCGTGTCGATGATCGAACCCTGCATGCTTACCTTTCCATGTCCCTGATCCGCCGCATTCTTCGCCAGCGCGCCTGGAGAGGCCGGGGATAGCACAAGCCACACAAACAGGGAGGGCACTACAAACGAAGCACTGCTATTCATAGGTATCTCACAAACGAAAACCGTATAGAAAAACGCAGGAGGCCTGCTGCTTGCTTACTGATAGGCCAACGTAAAATTGGCAACCGAGGTGAAGGATCCCGGCACGACCGCTGTGCTCCCGCCGTTTCCTTTGAGGTAGGCAGAGTAAGTTAGCGTGTTATCACCCTGCTGTGTTTTTGTCGCGGAGCTGGCGGTACCAAGCGGAATGTTGGTACCCTCATCGTTGGTAATACCGATAGCCGCCCCGCTGGCGCTGCTGCCGACAATAGCCAAATAGCCGGGCTGAGCGCTAGATTCCGGTCCTGTGAAAGTAATGGTGACGGTTTTATCCGTAAGCCCCGAGAGATCGCAGCTTTCCAGTTTGATATCAAACGGACGTGGGTTGGACTTTCCGCCGTTGAGCAGAGATTTATTGGAGATTTCACCCAAATCGACGGTCTGCTCAATGGTTTCAGGGGTAATTGAACATGGGGCATCAATAATACTGCCGGTAAACTTAACCGTGCCGTGGCCCTGATCGCTTGCCTGTGCCTGGCCTGCCAGTACGGCAGCCCCCATACCAAAGGCCCAAACCAATTTGGTTAATTGCATTTACTCATTCCTTTATAAGTTTCTTACTAGCGTTCTTCACAAGAGCCTCGTTACCACGACTGCGCAACGGGAATAATCTAATTTACGCTAGTGCTTTAATCACTGATATCAAAAACCGCCTCAACCCCACCAACGAGCGAAATATATAAAAAGCGTTTTTTAGAAGAAAGTCCCTGGGGGGTTCTATACGATTTAGCACATTGTTAAATCATCTACTAAATCGACACTCGGAACTAAATAATGTCTAACTCATTAAGCATACGCGACCAAAACAGCTTTATTTCAGCCTATAAAAACTTACTTAACGACAGTGACAATCGCATTCATAAAGGTGATGTCAACACGCTGAACAGAATCCTCAATAAATGCGATAAAGTTGAGGTCGGCCAGCTGCTAATGACAAAAATGGAATCATATCCAAAAGACCCTGTCGCGTTGAAAGATACTTTCAGCAAGTTATTTGACAAGCTTGAAGCACAGGACTCCAAAATGCATGACAAGAAAGAAGAGAAGCTTAAACACATTCAACAGAAGCTTGCTCCGGTCGTGCAGGACATTCACAAAAATGAAATAAATGCTCACAATGCAAAAATAAACGGCGAGATTAAAGATCTTGCCAATGGTCTCCAGCTCATTTCAAAAAATATTTATCATGAAAAAAATGAGATCACCACACTTCAGGGAAATATTGACAACGCTGAAGCGCAAATTAAAAAGCTGCATAATGAGATTAAGCCTCTGGCCGATGCGTTAAAGAATACCTCACCGAAAGACTTTGCGGCCAAAGATGCCGAGCGCTTAAAAAATACTGAAGCAAAAATCAGTCAACTCGTGGCCAAACAAAATGCCGAAATCAGTACATTAAATAAAAAAATTGCCGCGCATGAAAATAGTCGTGCGGTGCTACTCGATTTTGCAAGAAAGCACGGTGTAAGCAGTGCCGAGCAGGATCTTAAAAAAGCTGAGGATGGCTATATTTATGATAAGCGAGATACGGGGTTTGGCACCACCAGTTGGAAGGATCATCTGGGCAGCGATAAATATGCCATCAAGAACTTCGGTTACGATTTAAAAGAAGGCCGCCGTCAATATTCTGACCTCATTAAAGTGCCTAATCATGAGGGCAAACAGTGGCAAAAACTGATGCAGAACTTCGATAACGCGCCAAAAAACATTAAGGCTCTGCAAAGGGAAATATCGCAGCTTAATAATGAATATAAAAGAGATATCAATCAGGTTAAGCTTGAAAACCGCCTTTCTGCCAAACTGGAGATTGAGCAGAGAATTAATTCTAAACAAGAAACCATTCGCTCATTAGAAAAGAATAAGGAAATTGCATCAGGCGAAATCAAATCATCCTATGACTATATATCTGAGCTAGAAGCCAGGAAGAGCCCGCTCATAGCGAAAATGGACGAGCTTAAGTCCCATATAAAACAAGACAGCTAAGTCATTCTATTTCTCAGAAGCTAAAATCCACGCTCCGGCGTGGATTTTTGTTTTCAGCACAAGATCAGCGAGCCGAACTATTAGGGTAAACCGTCGCCGCCGGCAAAACGCGTTTATCCAGGCGGTGCAGGCCATAATAGAGAATCGCGGTAGCAAACCAGCCGATAATCCACGACACGTCGTTGCCGGCGAACAGCCACGTCAACGAGCCGTGGAAGAGCGGGTTTTCGATAAACGGCAGCTGAATCAGTACCCCGACGATATACACACCAATACCAAACAGGTTCCAGCGGCCATAGCGTTTATCGGCATCAAACAGCGCGGTTATATCAACGGCGCGGCACGAAATAAGATAGTAATCGGTCAGGCCAATCGCGCTCCAGGGCACAAAGAAAGCCAGTAAGAACAGCAGGAAGTGGGTGAAATGTTTCAGGAATGCGGGTTCGCTCAGCAGCGCAATGATGCACGAGGCAGCCACCATCAGCACCACAAACAGAATGCGATTTTTTTGGCTGAGGGTAACCTGTTTGCGAAAGCCGGAAACAATGGTCGTCAGTGACATAAAGCTGCCGTAGGCGTTCAGCGTGGTGAAGGTGATTTTGCCGAAGCAGATCGCGAAATAAATCAGCATCGCCATGGTTTCGGTTTTGCCCAGCCCCACAATGTAGCCAACCTCGTGGCCGGAAAACGCGCTCCCGGCAATGGCGGCGGTGATAACGCCCAGCGTCATGGATGCCTGAGTCCCCAGCACGGTGCCGCTAAACACCGAGAAGAACACTTTCGGCCCCGAGACGTTTCGCGGCAGATAGCGTGAATAATCGGAAACGTAGGGGCAAAAGGCGATTTGCCAGGAGGAAGACAGCGACACCGCCAGCAAAAACATCGGCATCGAGAAATGGTTATTTTGCATAATAGCCGTGAGATCGGTATTGAGCAGCAGCGAACCAAACAGCCAGGCAAAAGCCAACACGCCGACAATACTGGCGACCTTGCCAAGCTTATGGATCACGCGATAGCCGAGCACCGCAATCACGATGATAATCGCGCTGAACAGGATCATCCCGCTGGCGTCACTTATCGACAGCAGACGGGCCATCGCCTGCCCCGCCAGCACCGTCCCGCTCGCGGAAAAACCAATGTACATGATGCACACCAGCACCAGCGGTATCACCGCGCCGTAAACGCCAAACTGTGCGCGGGTGATAATCATCTGCGGTAAGCCAAGCCGTGGCCCCTGCAAAGCGTGGAAAGACATGATCGATGCGCCCAGAATCTGCCCGACGAATAGCCCCACCAGCGACCAGACCACATCCCCGCCCAGAACAACGGCCAGCGCGCCGGTGACAATCGCGGTTATCTGCAAATTACCGCCGAACCAGAGGGTAAACTGGCTGAAAGGATGCCCATGACGTTCGCCGTCGGGGATGTAATCGATAGAACGGGACTCGGTCAAACGCGAGCCTTTCCTGGACTGTTCTTCTGCGGATGAAAATGAAGACATAACAACCTCGCTAAAGCTGATTAAACGCCGGAAAACCCACCACACATCAAATGACCACTCATGTATATACAAGTAAAAAACGCATTCCACACCCTGCTGATAATGAATTTGCGAACTAAGTTGTAGATTTTATGTAACCAAATTGATGTGCAGATGTACCAATATGAAAAACTGATGGCTTCTGCGCGAGGAGTAAATCAGGATGAACGTTGCGGGGACGGTCAACGTTTGGGGCCGCGGAAAATTAAGGCATAAATTCATGCCATAAGAAACCCACGCTGACGGTGGGTTTCTTATGCTGTGGATTTACAGCCCGGCGGGGCGGGGCACCTCGAAATAGTTACCGTTAATATCCTTCTGGTAATAGCTGCCGTTACGCACGTAATAACGCTTGCCGTTGTAATCCAGAACGCTGATGCCGCCCCCTGGGCTTGACGGCGTTTCAACCCGAATGTACTCCGTACCCTGACGCTGGTAATAAATACCGTTGACCACGTAATAGGTCAGCCCGCCGACGATAATGGCCGTTGCCAGCCCCGGCAGCACGGTCAGACGCGGCCCCGGATAGAAGTAATGCGGCCCGGCGTAATAACGAGGACCAGACCAGAACCCCGGCCCATGACCGAACCAGGGGCCAGGGCGTGCCTGCGCCAGCGACGGGACAATCATCAGCGCAGACATTGCCAAAATAGACAGAGACTTTTTCATCTTAAACACTCCTGACCTGCGGCTGAACGCGAGCTTTGGCCCGCTTTATGTCGATTATAATCCCGCGCCCAGAGGCATTACCGTAGGGGAATGGTAAATCCCTGAAATCTCCACAATCCAGCGTCTGGCGCCTTTATTTATCCTTAGATGTAAAAAATCCACGCAAAGCGTGGATTTATTTGTCTGCAAGAATGCTGGCGTTATTTTATTCGAAACAAACGTCAGGATTATCCGCCAGAGAAACAAAGGTCTTGCTGTTTTTATCCAGCGTGCGAATTTCGCCGCTTTCGATATCGTAAACCCAGCCGTGCAGACGCAGGCCGTTATTACGCAGGCCAACGGCCACGGAAGGATGCGTTTTAATGTTGTTCAGCTGCGCGATGACGTTTTCTTCTACCATGGCGTTGACCTTGTCGGTCTCGTTATCCCAGGTTTTCTTTTCGACTACCGCTTTTGCCGCATCGGAATAGTGCAGCCAGTGGGCCACGGCAGGCATCGGGTCCAGACACTGGCAGGAGGCAATGGCTTTCATCGCGCCGCAGTTAGAGTGCCCGCAAATCACAATATCCGTCACGCCAAGCGCCACAACCGCGTATTCGATGGTAGCAGACACCCCGCCCGGCTCCGGGCCAAAGGAAGGCACGATGTTACCGGCATTACGAATAACGAAGAGCTGTCCCGGCTCCTGCTGGGTCACCAGCTCCGGCACCAGGCGGCTGTCGGAACAGGAAATAAAAAGCGCTTTAGGATTTTGGCTGGACGCCAGGCTGCGAAAGAGCTCTTTGCGCTGCGGAAAAATCTCTTTCTGGAAGTTAAGGAAACCTTCGATGATATGTTGCATAGCACATTCTCTTGTTCTGTAGTGACCACGATATGATAGAGATCACATTGAGTTAGTCCAGCCCCAACGCGCCAAAAGGGCATTTTTCTTACCTTGTTAGCCAGCCAAAAAGCCCACGCATTTCATGGGCCTTCTCGGCACTGCACCAGGCAAATTCTCAGCCGCATCGAGCTTTAATCGCCGAAACATTTCTTTCCAGGTTCGCCGGGTCGTATTCCGATAGCTGGAAATTAAAGCCATGGTTCTTGCGTAAATCAAGACGCTCCGGGCGCAGCATCTTCGGGTTACCGTCGACGTCAAACAGCTTAGCGATATGCCCCGGGTCGACTCTGCCCTGCGACATGTTCATAAAGTGCGTGTTGATATCATTCATCGACAGCGGATGGGCGGCTTTCTTGCTCATCCAGTCGTCAAGCCGAAGCGGACGGGTTGCGCCGTCGCCTAAATCAGACTGATAGATAAACGCATCGCGCCGTGGTTTAGCGCTGGCGGGAAGATCTATCACGTACGCATGCCCAAGGCCCGCATCATTCACCCGCAAAATGAAATTCTTATGGGCAGGTAAATTCGCCAGTTGATGCTGAAGCTGCGACAAAGACATGGTATGCCCGTGTTCAAAAGCGTAGCTGAAGTGGTCCGTATCCAGGAACAGCTTCATCACGTTATTCGCGGTGACGCCGCAAACTGGCTCATTGATGCGCTTGCTGCTGCCCAGCATCGCCTCCACCTCATGCTTCGGCATTCCCCAGTCTCGCGCCGTATTCGTGATGTTATCGTCTATCGCCTTCAGCAGCGCCGAAGGGCTTTTATGGTGAATAGGCGTGGAATTGTCATCGCTGTTAAGCAGCACGTTTGCTCTCAGGTTTTTGGCGCTTAGCTTCGCGAAGTCCTGCACCATGCGGGTTGACGGGTTATTGACGCTACGGGACGAAGAAGCCGTGGCCGACGTTCTGGCAGTCCGACTTTGCTGGCTATTTTGCGCCTGCAGGCGCGGATCTGGCTGTGCAGGACGGAAGGTATTAAGCAGGTTTCTCATCTGAGGGTATTCCACTCGTTGGCTATTTGAGGCTGAGTGGTAATGACGAGATTCAGGTTCCCGAAGGAGTAAAAAAACCCACGCCTGGGCGTGGGCTGGAGAGTTTTTTCAGCCGATCATGAAAAAACGGTTAAGACGTTAGCTGTTTTAGCACCTGAGCAAAACCGGCCTTAACCTCTTCATCTCTGGCATGTCGTCCGTCGCGTATGACCCATTTTCCGCCGGTCATCACTTCTTTTATTGGGTTAGAAGAGCAGGCAAAAATCCAGCGGTTCAACAGTTCATTGTCTTTCGCCGTCGCCAGGAACGGATCGTTGCCGTCCAGCACCAGCCAGTCAGCTCTTGCCCCCACGGCCAGCTCGCCAATGTTTTGCCCCAGCGCCATTCGCCCGCCGTGCAGCGCCCCCTGATAAAGCACGTTACCGACATAAGGCTCGGCTTCGAGGTGAAGCAAGTTGCGGCGGCGGTTATTGAGGCGCTGGCCATATTCAAACCAGCGCAAATCCTCGCTCACGCTAACGCTGATATGGCTGTCGGAGCCGATCCCCCAGTTACCGCCCTGCTGCAGGAATGCTTGCCCTGGGAAAATGCCGTCACCCAGGTTCGCCTCGGTGGTCAGGCATAGCCCGGCTACGGCGCCAGACTCAGCAATAAGGCGGGTTTCACTTTCGGTGATGTGGGTGGCATGAATCAGGCACCAGCGCTCATCAACCGGCATATTTTGATACAGCCATTCCACAGGGCGCAGGCCGGACCAGGCCAAACAATCCTCAACCTCTTTGCGCTGCTCGGAGATATGAATATGCACCGGCTGAGGCTGCGCCTGGCTTTCCAGCACGATACGCATTTGTTCCGGCGTAACCGCACGCAGCGAATGGAAGCACAGCCCTGCGCGCTGCATCGGTTCCGGGGCAAGCGCCGTGGCAATGCTGTCGTACAGTTTCAGGTAGCTGTCGGTATCGTTTATGAAGCGACGCTGCCCTGCCGAAGCGGGCTGCCCGCCGAAGCCAGAGTGCGAGTAGAGCACCGGGAGCAGCGTCAGGCCAATGCCGATATTTTTTGCCGCGTGGGCAATGCGTAGCGCCAGCTCGGCAGGCTGCGCGTAAGCCTTACCGTCAACGTCGTGGTGCAGGTAGTGGAATTCGGCCACCGAGGTGTAGCCGGCCTTCAGCATTTCGATATACAGATAGCTGGCGATAGTCTCCAGCTGTTCGGGGGTGATTTTGCCCACCAGGCGGTACATCAGGTCACGCCACGTCCAGAAGCTGTCCGCCGGGTCGCCAACCACTTCCGTCAGCCCGGCCATCGCCCGCTGAAAAGCGTGTGAATGCAGGTTCGGCATGCCCGGCACCACAACCCCCTCAAGCCGGATATCGTCGGCCCCCGGCACGCTGTTGCATTCCAGGGAACTAATCACCCCCTGCGGCGAAACGCCCAGTTTGACATTCTCCGCCCAGCCCTGCGGCAGAAGCGCTTTTGCCGCGAAATATACCGCCATATCAGCACCCCGGTTTGATGTTAATCAATTGTATATACATGCATGTATATATACATCCAAATAGGGGTAGAGTAAACTTTAAAGGATACCCGGGCGAGGAATGATGAATGGCACAAAACGACGTTTTTAAAGCAGCGGCAGAGACCGAAAATCTGGACCAGCCGGCCCCTTTTTATGAAAGAGTCAAAATCATTATTAAGACCAACATTCATAGCGGGCTGTGGCCGGTAAACTACCGCGTGCCATCGGAAAGTGAGCTGGTGAATCAGTTCGGCTATAGCCGCATGACCATCAACCGCGCCCTGCGCGAGCTGACCGCCGAAGGCCTGCTGGTTCGCATGCAGGGTATCGGGACATTCGTCGCCGAAGTTCGTGGCCAATCCGCGCTGCTGGAAATCAACAATATTGCCGACGAAATCGCCAGCCGCGGGCACCGTCATCACGCTCGCGTGCTGGAGCTAACCCAGGTCTATGCCGACGCGCAGCAGGCGATGGCGTTCAATTTACCTAAAGGCAGCCGCCTGTTCCATTCGCTGATTTGCCACTACGAAAACGGCGTGCCGGTGATGCTGGAAGACCGCCTGGTGAACTCGCTGATCGTCCCGGACTACTTCCAGCAGGATTTCACCCGCATCACGCCCAACGCCTATCTTTCGTCCATCGCGCCTATCGTTGAAGGCGAGCACATTATTGAGGCGGTGAACGTGCCTCGCGAAGAGTGCGTGTATCTGGAAATCGACGAGCACACGCCTTGCCTGCAGGTTAATCGCCGTACCTGGACCGGGCGGCAGAACAAAAAAATCGTCACCAGCGTGCGCCTGGTTTACCCCGGCTCGCGCTACCGCCTCGAAGGAAGCATGCATAAATGATCCAGCTTCTGCCCTACGAGCAATGCCCGGAAATGCCATGGAAAAACGGCCAGGGCGTAACGCGGGAGATTTACCGCTGCCCGGCAACGAATGACTACGACTGGCGTATTTCGGTGGCGACCATTCGCCATGACGGCCCCTTCTCTCGCTTCCCCGGCTACCTGCGCAACATCAGCGTGCTGGAAGGTGAAGGCATGTATCTCACCGTCGACGGCGAAAAGAGCCCGCTCATCCCACCGTTCCAGGCCACCGATTTCAACGGTGAAAGTGACGTCTCCTGCATTATTCAGGGCGGCCCGCTGCTGGACTTTAACGTCATCTATAAGGCAGACGCTACTAAAGCCGCTGTCAGCTGGCTGCGAGAAGGCACCTGGACGCACCAGCAGGGCACGCAGCTGCTGTTTAATGCGGGCGAATCGCTGGAGATTGACGTCAGCGGAGAACGACACGTTTTGCAGCCCTACGACAGCCTGTTGATTAGCGCCCCGGCGACAATCCGCGTGGTTTCCGCGGCTCCTTCCCTTTTTGCGCGCGTCACCCTTAGCGCATAAAAAAACCGGCAGACTGGCTGCCGGTTTCACCTCTACTTCAGCTTATCGCCCCTTAAACTCAGGCGACTGCTTATTTTTAAACGCCGCCAGCCCGGCCGCCCTGTCCTCACTGTCGGCTATCAAAGCAGAGAGCGATCTTTCATAGGCCACGCCTGCGCTGAGCGGCATTTCATAGCTCGCCGCCACGGCTTTTTTAATCATCATCGCCGCCAGCGGCGCGGCTTTAGCCACCTGATTTGCCAATATTAACGCCTGCTCCTCAAGTGAATCCGTCACGCGGCTGACAAGCCCGGCACGCAGGGCTTCCTGCGCGTCAATTCTTCTGCCGCTCAATAGCATGTCCATCGCCAGCGACTTGCCGACGGCGCGCACCAGCCGCTGCGTACCACCCGCGCCGGGAATAATACCGATGTGGCTTTCCGGCAGGCCGAAGACCGCGCTTTGATCGGCGATAATCATGTCGCACAGCAGCGCCAGCTCCAGCCCTCCGCCGAGGGCGTAGCCGGAGACGGCGGCAATCAGCGGCGTTTCGATTTCCGCGACCCTGTCCCACTTCTCGCTAAACCCACTGCGCCACAGCGTCGTTGCCGAAGCGGAAGCCAGCGTGCCGGTATCCGCTCCGGCAGAGAAGGCTTTGGGGGAGCCAAACAGAACTATCGCTCTGACGTCCGCTCGCCCGTCCAGCTCCTTTAGCGTGCTGACCAGCTCATCCAGCATTTCAGCGGTTAGCGCGTTATATTTTTGCGCCCTGTTGAGGGTGACCACGGCAACAGCGCCGTCCACGCGGGAGAGAATATCACTCATGCTCATTGCTCCCGGTCAGGTGCCTGACCGTTTCATCACGCTTGCGCATTGCGGCTGAGGCTGCCTCAGCGGTCCAGGCATAAAAGCCCTCGCCGCTTTTTACGCCGAGTTTGTTGTCGGCCACCTTCTCTTTCAGCCAGGCAGGTAATTGGCTGCTGTTATCCAGCGCAGGCAGCAAGATCCCGGCGACTTTTTCCACCGTATCCAGCCCGGCAAAATCCATCAGCTTCATCGGCCCCATCGCCGCCCAGCGCGGAGCAAGGGTTCTCTGCACCGCACGGTCGACATCCTCCACAGAACCAATCCCGGCATCCACCAGATAAAGCGCCTCGCGCAGCATCGCGTACTGCAGCCGGTTGATAATAAAGCCCGGAATATCCTGATTAACGGTGATCGTCTCTTTGCCCAGCTGCTGGCAAATATCCCGCACCCGCAGGCAGACCTCGTCCGCCGTGTTTTCACCGCGCACAATCTCGATCATCGGCATGGTGTCCGCCGGATTAAACCAGTGCATGCCGATCAGCCTCTGCGGCTGGCTCAGGGCCGACGCCAGCAGCGTGATGGACACGCTTGAGGTGTTGGTGGTTATCACGCAGTCAGCGCTAACCTGCTGTTCGATGTCATTCAGCACGCGCTGTTTCAGCGCCACGTCCTCGGCCACGTTTTCAGAAACCAGGTCAGCGTCGGCCAGGCAAGCCTCCAGCGACGTCGTGAATGCCACGTTTTCGCTGGCAGCGAGCGAGTCCACAATAGTTCGAGCTTTATCAAGCGTTGATTCAGAACGCGACCACAGGCTAACGCGGTAGCCCGCCCTCGCCATAACAACGGTGATTCGCGCGCCCATCGTTCCGGCCCCGACCACCGCCACTTTCTTTATTTGCACCATTTACGTTCTCCGCCGGTTAAATTACGCCCTGCGCCTTTAACTGCTTAAGCGTTGCCTCGTCGATCGCCAGTAATTCTTGCAGCACGCTTGCCGTATGTTCGCCCAGCGCAGGCGGCACCAGCGCGGGCTCTGCCGTCATGGCGCTCATTTTCACCGGCTGCGGAACAATAGATATGTTGCCTGCCGTCGGGTGTTTCACCTGCTTAACAAGCTCGCGCTCTCGCGCATAATCACTGGTAAGGATTTGATCGAGGCGCAGAACGGCGGAGGCCGGAACGCCTGCGCTGTCTAGAATGGCCTGCGCATCATTGACGGTTTTATCAGCCAGCCAGCGCTCTATTTCTACACGAAGCGGCTGCTGGTTAGCCAGGCGCAGCGGGTCCGTGAGATACAGCGGATCGCTCGCCAGCTCGGGCTTTTCCATCGCCGAGCAAAGCTGGCGGAACAGCTTGTCGTTGGCGACCGCAATCACGATGTGGCCATCCTGAGCAGGATAGCTGTCCATCGGGGCACTGATAGGATGCGCGTTCCCGAGCCGCCCGGCGGGAGGCTGGCCGCCAATCCACTGGGTAAGGGAAACCATTTGCATCGTCACCATGGTATCCAGCATCGAGACATCAAGATGCTGCCCCTGGCCGCCGATCCCGCGCTGCAGCAGCGCGGCAAGCACCGCCCAACTGCCGTACAGCCCGGCGACCACGTCACCAATGGCATCGCCAACTCGGGTTGGCTCCCCTTCCGCCCAGCCGGTGACCTGCATAATGCCGCCATAGGCCTGCACGATGTGGTCGTAAGCGGCTTTGTGCGCCATCGCCCCTTGCTGCCCAAACCCGGAAATGCTGGCATAAACCAGCCGCGGATTAATCTCCTGCAGCGTCGGGTAGTCGATGCCGAGGCGTTTGGTTACGCCCGGCCGGAAGTTTTCCACCAGCACGTCGGCCTGCGCCACCAGCTGCTTGAGGATGGCTAACCCCTCCGGGGCTTTTAAATCCAGGGTGACGCTTTTTTTGCCGTGGTTAAGCTGCATGAAGTAGCTGCTTTCCCCGGCAATGTGGGGGGTGAAGCTGCGGGAGTCATCCCCGCTGCCCGGCATCTCAATCTTGATGACTTCGGCCCCCAGATCGTTCAGTAAGGAAGCGCACCACGGGCCGGCCAGCACGCGGGATAGATCAAGCACTCTGATGCCTTTTAGCGGCTGTAAAGCTTCACTCATGTTCTGACTCCTCAATAAGGGAGAGCAGCCTTTGGCTCAGCTCGCCTTCGGCAATCAAATCCCGCACGGCATGCATGTCCGGGTACAGCGCGGTGTCCGTCTCGCGGAACGGCACAAGCTCGCGCACCATGCCCAGCGTCAACTCCGCGCCGACGGAGGCACGCAGCGGGCGATGGAACTCCAGCGCCTGGCTGGCACACAGCAGCTCGATGGCAACGATATCCACCGCATTGCTCACCGCCTGCAGCGCCTTGCGAGCCGAAGAAACGCCCATGCTGATATGGTCTTCCTGCCCGGCGCAGGTGGTGACGGTATGCACGCTGGACGGCGCGGCCAGGCTGCGGTTATCCCCTGCCAGCGCGGCGGCAACGTAAGGCGGGATCATCATGCCGGAGTTAGCGCCGCTTCTGCCAACCAGGAACGCCGGCAGGCCGCTCAGGTGCACGTTGGTAATACGATCGGATCGAGCCTGAGACGCCGTGCTGACCTGGGCAATGGCTATCGCCAGAGAATCCAATGCCAGCGCCAGCGGGGCACCGTGGCCGTTGCCGCCGGGAAGAATAACCAGCGCGTCGTCTTCGATAAGGAAGACCGGGTTGTCGGTGACCGAGTTCAGCTCGATGGTGACAATCTGGCGGCAATGGGCGAGCTGGTCGCGCACCGCGCCGTGGATTTGCGGAATACAGCGCAGGCTCAGAGCATCCTGTACGCGGTGGTCGCGGTAGCGGGCAAAGATCTCGCTGCCGCTGAGCAAGCGGCGCAAAATCGCGGCGGTTTTTTGCTGCCCGTCGTGCGGACGCAGGGCGTGCAGCCTTGCGTCGTAGCCACGGGTGTTGCCCTTCAGCGCTTCAAGGCACATGCCCCCCGCCATATCCGCCACCGGCAACAGGCGCTCAAAATCATGCACGGCCAGGCACGCCAGCCCGGTGATTTCATAGGTGCCGCTTATCAGGGCATGACCTTCACGCGGGCCAGGGATTCGAGGGGCAATGCCCGCCTTTGCCAGGGCTTCGGCGGACGGCAAAAGCTCGCCCTGATACCAACACTTCCCTTCCCCAAAGAGAGAGAGGCCGATATGCGCCGTCGCAATTAAATAGCCAACCGAGCCGCCCGCAGGCGACCAGGGCGTGACCTGGCGGTTAAGCATTTCGGCCATGCGTTTCGCCAGCCCGGCGCTAACGCCGCTGTAGCCCTGCAGCAGCGACTTCAGCATCACTGCCATCATCGCGCGCACTTCACGCCCCGACAAATCTGGCCCCATTCCACAGGCGTGGCTGCGCAGCATGTTCAGCTGCACGCTGGCAATCTGATCGGCAGACAGGCGCTCCGTCACCAAATCACCCACCCCTGTGGTCAGCCCGTAAATTACCTGCCCTTCATCTATTGCCCGGCGAATATAGCCGCTCACGCTGTCCATGTTCGCCAGCGCTTCTTCGGCCAGCGCGACCGGAGCCCCGTCGGCAATGCGCACTAACTCTTCGATAGTGGTCTGCGCTCTGCCCAGGGTCACGGCCTGATGCAGGTGAGCGGAGGAGCCAGTTTGTCTTGTCATTGTGCGCCCTTACTTGCTCAGGCCATGTTTAACCAGCCACTGATGAGCCACGTCATCAATGCTGGCGAATTCGGCAAGCTGCCCGTTCATGGCAATCAAATCTGCGGTGGTTAGCTGCGCAGACACTTTGTTCAGCGTGTTCTCAATCGTCGGGTTCAGCGTGGCGGTGGCGACAATCGGGACGATGTTTTGTGCCGCAAACAGGTTTTTCGGATCGGCAAGCGCCACCAGATGATCTTTCTGAATTTCCGGCGTAGTGGACGTTAAGTCAGCCGCCTGGATTTGATTATTTTTCAGCGCGGTCAGCGTCAGCGGGCCTGCGACATCCAGCACTTTGAAGCTCTTGAAGTTCAGGCCATAGACTTCTTTAAGCCCCGGCACGCCTTCATGGCGAGTTTTCCATTCTGCCGGGCCACCCAGGATGAGTTCTGCCGCGTGAGGCTTCAGGTCATCAATGGTTTTGAGCTGGTATTTATCCGCCGTTTTTTTGGTCACGGCGATAACGTCGCTGTTTTGCGCCACGGCGGTGTGCAGCATTTTCACTTTTGCCGGCAGCTTCGTCGCCAGCGCGGTCGCCACTTCATCAGAGCTGTGCGCTTTATTATTGGCGTCCAGGTAGCTCAGCAGCGCGCCGCTGTATTCAGGGATAACGTTAATGGAGCCGTCGAGCAGAGCCGGAATGTAGACTTCGCGGCTGCCGATATTCAGCTTCTTCTCCACGGGGATGTTTTGCGCTTCCAGGGCCCCGGCATAAATCGTCGCCAGCAGCTGGTTTTCCGGGAAATCAGCCGAGCCAATAATCACCTTCTGGCCCGAGTCCGCCGCCCACGCGGAGGAAACAACGGACAGCATCGCGGCACTCAACAGCGTCAAACAACGTTTCTTCATATTCATCGCGTTCACCTTGTGTAATTAACGGGCTCAACATCACTGGGTTTTGATACGTCGGGAAATACCGTGGGAAACCACATACTTCACCGAAAGGGAAAAGAACACATCCACAAGCAGCGCCAGCACGGCAACCAGCACCGCGCCGGCGGTCATCTGCGCAAAATCGTTGGCCGCACGGCCATCGATAATTAATCGGCCAAGGCCGCCCAGCGAGACATAGGCCGCGATGGTGGCGGTAGAGATAATCTGCAGCGTGGCGCTGCGAATGCCGGAGAGAATGAGCGGCGTGGCGCACGGAAGCTCAACCTGCGTCAGCACCTGGAACGGCGTCAGGCCAATGCCTTTGGCGGCATCATGCACGCTCGGGTCAACGGAGCGGATGCCCGCATGCACGCCGAGCGCTATCGGCGGCAGCGCCAGCACCACCAGCACGATGATGCACGGGAGAATAAAGGCCATATCCGACTCGAAATAGCCCGCCATCAGGATAACCAGCAGGATAATCAGGCCAAACGAAGGCAGCGAGCGCAGCGCGTTGGTGGTGCCAATCAGCAGCGCTTCGCCCTTACCGGTATGGCCGGTGTAGCAGCCCACCGGAAAAGCAATGGCAATCGCTATCGCCAGCGCCACGGCGCTGTAGCCAATGTGCTGTGCCAGCAGCGGGAGAATACCGTCATCGCCATACCAGTGGCTGAGCGTAAAGAACCAGTCAGACATACATTATCCCCTTATTGGCTGCCAGCGGCTTAAAGAGCGGGTGACGGCGACGACCACGCAGTCAAGGACGAAAGCCAGCACGATACACAGCACGATGCCGGCAATAATCGGCGTCAGAAACTGCAGTTGAAACCCCTGGGTAAACAGCGACCCCAACTGCGGGGCACCTATCAGCGCGGCGACGGAAACAATACTGACGTTGGAAACCACGGCCACGCGCATCCCGGAACCAATGACCGGCACCGCCAGCGGCAGGTCAACCTGGAAAAACTGATGTATCGGCTTATAGCCGAGGGCAAAAGCGGACTGCCGGGTGTCAGTGGGCACCGAGTCCAGCCCGTCACACACCGTTCTGACCAGCAGCGCAAAGCTATAAATGGTCAGCGCCACCACCACGTTAATCGGGTCAAGGATTTGCGTATTGAGCAACGGCGGCAGCAGCACAAACAGCGCCAGGGACGGGATGGTGTACAGCAGCCCGAACAGGTTAAGGATGACGCCCTTTACGCGAGGCATGCTGTTCACCAACCAGCCGGCCGGGATCGCCAACAGCAGGCCAATCAGGATTGGCGTGACCGAGAGATAAAGGTGCCACAGCAGTAAATGAAAGATTTTGTCGCTTTGCGCCCACAGCCAGTCAAATTTCATACCGCCTCCCGCGCCATGGATTTACACGCGTCCAGCACGTGATCCAACCCCAGCGTGCCCAGCACTTCGGCGCGGTCGTCAATCACCACGGCGCGGTGGCACGGTGAGCTGAGCGCGGAGTCCAGCATCTGGCGCAGCGTGCCGCTTTGCGGGTAAAAGGTGGCGCCCAGATTAATGTGTTCGGGGACAACGGCCTCGACCTGCTGATGGGTGTCAAACCAGCCGCAGGCTTTACCTTCGCGGGTCACCAGCAGCCAGCGCTGCACCGCAATGTTGCGCGCCATTTCAATCGGCGTGCCGACCTCGGCAGTCGGCTCCGTCTGCATCGACGCCAGCGGCCCTGAATTGTAGAAACTCAGCTTGCGGTAACCCCGGTCACGGCCAATAAAATCGGCCACGAAATCACTTTGTGGCGCGTTAAGCAGCTCCCCCGGCGAGGCCATCTGCCCCAGCTTCCCACCGGGCTTCAGCACCGCCACCAGGTCGCCCAGCTTCATCGCCTCATCGATATCGTGAGTCACCATAATGATGGTTTTGCTGACTTCTTTCTGAATGCGCAGGAACTCTTCCTGCAGCTGATCGCGCACCACCGGGTCCACGGCGCTGAAGGGTTCATCCATCAGCATAAACTCCGGGTCAGCGGCCAGCGCACGGGCAACCCCCACGCGCTGCTGCTGCCCGCCAGAAAGCTGCCACGGATAGCGCTTTGCCAGCTGCGGAGCCAGGCCAACGACCTCAAGCAGCTCGCCTGCTCTTGCGCGGGCTTTGGCCTTGGCCATGCCGTTGAGGATCGCCGTGGTGGCGATGTTGTCGATAATGTTTTTGTGAGGGAACAGGCCCGCATTCTGGATAACGTAGCCGATGCGCCGACGCAGCTGCACCACGTCCATTTCTGCGGTGGACTCGCCGTTAAGCAGGATTTCGCCGGAGGACGGCTCAATCAGCCGATTAATCATCCGCAGTGACGTCGTTTTCCCGCAGCCTGAAGGGCCTACCAGCACGGTGATTTTGCCGCCGGGTGCGGTCAGGTTCAGTCCATCCACCACGACCGTTCCGTCGTCGTAAAACTTGGTCACATTGTTGAAAGTAATCATCGCTACGCCTCATGGTCATCTGGCTGCCGAAGAAATGAACGGCTGCGTAAAAAAGCTATGTATAGCATTGTATGTACAATCTGCAAAGCCTGTGCCATAACAAAAACGCAACATTGAAATAAAGACAATTTATTGTTTAAAAACAAATATATGTTCATTTTATTAAATTTTAAATGTGATCTAACCGTGATTTTTATCAGGATTAAACGGTGCCTTCCGAGCGGTTTACCAGCTATCTGAACTGCTCTTTTTGCCCTAAAAAGGATCAATCGCTTTGTAAAGAGCGCCAAAATAGTGCATCCAGGCGAGTTTTTAGCGGGATATATGATGTAACTATTGGCACCAAGAACAATAATTCATTGATTTTAAATATAAATAAATTCAATGTCGCGCCTGGCATCAAATATGCTAATCATGTATATACAAGCAAACGAAAAAATGACATGGTATTTTTCGTGAGCATTTCTCCGTTATCTCAAAACAAGGTGAACCCCCATGAAGAGTGAGTTTTCTCGTTATCGTGATGTTGAAATCAGGGCGCCACGCGGCACAAAGCTGAATGCAAAAAGCTGGCTGACGGAAGCCCCGCTGCGCATGCTGATGAATAATCTCGATCCGGATGTGGCTGAGAACCCGAAAGAGCTGGTGGTCTACGGCGGCATTGGTCGGGCAGCGAGAAACTGGGAATGCTTCGATAAAATGGTGGAGGCGCTGAAAGAGCTGAATGAGGACGAAACCCTGCTGGTGCAGTCCGGCAAGCCGGTTGGCGTCTTTAAAACCCACGCCAACGCGCCGCGCGTATTGATTGCTAACTCAAACCTGGTGCCGCACTGGGCAAACTGGGAACACTTTAACGAGCTGGACGCTAAAGGTCTGGCGATGTACGGCCAGATGACCGCCGGATCGTGGATTTACATCGGCAGCCAGGGCATCGTGCAGGGCACCTACGAGACCTTCGTCGAAGCGGGCCGCCAGCACTACAACGGCTCGCTGACCGGGCGCTGGGTGCTGACCGCAGGCCTGGGCGGCATGGGCGGCGCACAGCCTCTGGCCGCCACGCTGGCCGGTGCCTGTTCACTGAACATTGAATGCCAGCAGTCACGCATCGACTTCCGCCTGCGCACCGGTTATGTAGACGAACAGGCGAAAGATCTGGACGACGCCCTCGCCCGCCTCAAACGCTACACCAGCGAAGGTAAGGCCGTTTCTATCGCCCTGCACGGCAATGCGGCAGAAGTTCTGCCGGAGCTGGTAAAACGCGGCGTTCGCCCGGACATGGTGACCGACCAGACCAGCGCCCACGACCCGCTCAACGGCTACCTGCCCGTGGGCTGGAGCTGGGAAGAGTACCGCGAACGCGCCGCCGTTGAGCCTGCCGTGGTGACTCAGGCGGCGAAAGCTTCGATGGCAGAGCACGTGAAAGCGATGCTCGCCTTCCAGCAGCAGGGTATCCCAACCTTCGACTACGGCAACAACATACGCCAGATGGCAAAAGAGATGGGCGTGAGCAACGCGTTTGATTTCCCGGGCTTTGTTCCGGCCTATATTCGCCCACTGTTCTGCCGCGGCATCGGGCCTTTCCGCTGGGCCGCGCTGTCCGGCGACCCGGAAGATATCTACCGCACCGACGCCAAGGTCAAAGAGCTGATCCCGGACGATAAACACCTGCACCGCTGGCTGGACATGGCCAAAGAACGCATCAGCTTCCAGGGCCTGCCGGCGCGTATCTGCTGGGTCGGCCTGGGCCAGCGCGCCAGGCTGGGGCTGGCGTTTAACGAAATGGTCAGAAGCGGCGAGCTGTCTGCGCCTATCGTCATCGGCCGCGATCATCTTGACTCCGGCTCGGTGGCAAGCCCGAACCGCGAAACCGAATCAATGCAGGATGGCTCCGATGCGGTGTCCGACTGGCCGCTGCTGAACGCCCTGCTGAACACCGCCAGCGGCGCGACCTGGGTTTCCCTGCACCACGGCGGCGGCGTCGGCATGGGCTTCTCGCAGCACTCCGGCATGGTTATCGTCTGCGACGGCACCGACGAAGCGGCAGAGCGAATCGCCCGCGTGCTGAATAACGATCCGGCCACCGGCGTCATGCGCCATGCGGATGCGGGCTATGATATTGCTATTGAGTGTGCAAAAGAGCACGGCCTGAACCTGCCAATGCTGGCGAAGTAGTTCCTCTGTGGCGCGGCACTCGCCGCGCCCTGTCCTGATGAGAGAGATCTTATGCGGATTTTATGGCGCAATTGCCACATCACCACCATGGCCAACGGCCAGTACAATCTTATCGAAGATGCGGCTTTGCTAACCGAAGGCGGCAAAATTGCCTGGGTGGGCCCCTATAGCCAGCGTCCCGACCTGCCTTATGACGAAGAACGCGACCTGCACGGCAAACTTGTCACTCCCGGTCTTATCGACTGCCACACCCATAGCGTATTCGGCGGTAACCGCAGCCAGGAGTTTGAAATGCGCCTGAATGGTGCAACCTACGCTGACATTGCCGCGGCAGGCGGCGGCATCGCCAGCACGGTGAAGGCCACGCGTCAGGCGAGCGAAGCCGACCTGCTGAAAAGCGCCGGCCGCCGTATTAATGCGCTGCGCAAAGACGGCGTAACCACGCTGGAAGTGAAATCAGGCTACGGCCTCAGTTTTGAAGACGAACGCAAAATGCTGCGCGTGATCCGCCAGCTGGCGCAAAATCTGCCGCTGACGATTTACAGCACCTGCCTGGCTGCACACGCTCTGCCCCCGGAGTACAAAGACCGCAGCGACGACTTTATCACCGAGGTATGCGAGAACTGGTTACCCGCTTTGCATAACGAAGGGCTGGTCGACGCCGTGGATGCCTTTTGCGAACATCTGGCGTTTTCCGTCCCGCAGGTGGAACGCGTCTTTATGAAGGCCCATGAACTCGGGCTGCCGATCAAGCTTCACGCCGAACAGCTTTCGCTGCTGCACGGCGCGGGGCTTGCCGCCCGCCATAATGCGCTTTCTGCCGACCACCTCGAATATCTCTGCGAGGACGATATTGTGCTGATGGCCGGGCACGGGACGACCGCCGTCCTGCTGCCCGGAGCATTTTACTTCCTGCGCGAGACGCAAAAACCGCCGGTTTCGCTGCTGCGTAAACATCACGTGCCGATGGCTATTTCCAGCGATCTCAACCCCGGCACGTCGCCGGTACAGTCGCTGCGGCTGATGATGAATATGGCCTGTACGCTGTTTGGCCTGACGCCTGAAGAAGCGCTGGCGGGCGTGACGCTCAATGCGGCGCGAGCGTTGGGCATTAGCGATAAAGCCGGGTCGCTCGAAGCCGGTAAAGAAGCAAACTTTGTTGCCTGGGAGATAGAACATCCCGCCGAGCTCAGCTATTGGCTGGGCGGCTCGCTCTCCAAACAGGTTATCTATCAAGGTAAAGAGGTGTGGAATGATTAAGGGCTTTGAGCTTCATCAGGGTAAGCTGCCGCTGCTGATCAGCATGCCGCATCCCGGCACACAGTTAACGCCGGAAGTGGCGAACGGGCTGACCGGGCGGGCAAAAAAACTGGAAGATACCGACTGGCACATTCCAAAACTTTACCAGCCGATACGCGATCTGGGCGCCAGCATGCTCAGCGCCAACTACTCCCGCTACGTGGTTGATTTGAATCGCCCGTCAGACGATAAGCCGCTTTACACCACCGCCACCACCGGGCTGTACCCGGATATCTTTTTCGACGGTGAGCCGCTGTTTGAGGCCGGAAAATCTCCCAACGAGCAGGCCAGAGCCGACATCCTGACCAACATCTGGCAGCCTTATCATCAGGCGCTTGCTCAGGAACTCGCCCGACTGAAAGAAACCTTCGGCTATGCGATTCTGTGGGACGCACACTCCATCAAGTCCGTAGTTCCTCGCCTGTTTGAAGGCCGCCTGCCGGACCTTAACTTCGGTACAGCAGACGGTGCCAGCTGTAACCCGGCGCTGAGCGCTGAACTCCTGAAAACTAGCGAGCATTTCAACGGCTACAGCAAAGTGCTTAACGGGCGCTTCAAGGGCGGCTACATTACGCGCCACTACGGCGCACCGGAGCAAAACATTCATGCCGTGCAGCTGGAAGTGGCGCAGTGCTGCTATATGAACGAAGAGAGTTTCGCCTGGTCAGCGGATAAAGGCGCGCAATTCCAGCGGTTGCTGACTCAACTGATAGAGACGGCGCTGGACTGGGGAAAACGTCACCACGGCTAGCCCTCTTGACTTAATTTGTTAAAAGCGTACTTTTCAGGACATGAAAACTATTCTGATCATCGTTCCTGACGGCGGCATGCTGTTCGAAGCCGCCGGTATCGCCGACATTCTGATGCAGGCCAATCGCCTGCATACGGAGGCTCTCGCCGAACCTCGCTACCGCATTAGCATCGCTACCACGCAGCCTCATCACGTTGTGCACGGCATGTCCGGGCTCAACCTGCTGGCCGACCACCGGCTGGCGGACCTCGATCCCGACGAGCCCCGCGATACCATAATGATTACCGGCAAAGGCCAAAGCGAGCATGAAGGCAGCGCCGTGGTGGAGTGGATACGCCGCGCGGCATCCAAAGCTGACCGCATCGCCTCCGTCTGTGGCGGCGCGATGCTTCTGGCCCAGGCGGGGATACTGAACGGCCGCAGGGCAACCACCCACTGGCGAATGCTGGAGGAAATGCAGGCCAAATGGCCGCAAATTAAAGTTGAAGCTGGCCCGCTGTACATTCAGGACGGGCCGGTGTGGACGTCAGGCGGCGTGAGTTCCGGTTTCGATCTTACGCTGGCGCTGGTGGAGTCCGATTACGGTTTCACCCTCGCCCGCGACGTCGCTCAGGATTTAGTGATGTATTTACATCGCCCAGGCGGGCAGCTGCAGTTCAGCCGCTATCATCTGCGCCAGGCCGCCAACACCGGGCCTATAGGACAGCTACAGGACTGGCTGCTGGATAACCTGGCGGACGATTTGTCGGTAGAGAAACTGGCAGAACGCGTTGCCATGAGCCCAAGGAATTTTACCCGCGTCTTTACCCGTGAAACCGGCGTTACACCCGCTCGCTACGTGGAAGAGGCAAGGCTTGCCGCCGCGCGTCATCATCTTGAACAGTCAACGGACACCCTGGAACGGGTCGCTGCTGCAGCGGGCTTTGGCAGCGCGATCAATCTGCGCCGCGTTTTTGAGCGCCAGCTTCACCTTACGCCCGGAGAGTACCGCGAGCGCTTCCACTGCCGTAAGTTGGCGTGAATTGATCCTTTTTTGTCATTTACGCCATTCCCCCCTGAGCATACTCTGACCCCAGACATTCAAGAGAAGGAGTGAATCATGGTTAAGGTCGGGATTAATGGTTTTGGCAGGATCGGACGTAACGTGCTGCGCGCCGCGCTGGGTAACCCGGAGATTGAGATTGTTGCTATCAACGATCTGACGGACAGTAAAACTCTCGCACACCTGCTCAAACACGACTCGCTGATGGGCAAACTACCCGCGCCGGTGGAGGCCTCAGAAGGCCAACTTCACGTTGACGGCAAGCCGGTTCGCGTCTTCAGCGAAAGAGATCCGGCGCAGATTCCTTGGCGCGAAGTTGGCGTAGATATCGTTATTGAAGCCACAGGATTTTTCACCAGCCGTGAAAAAGCAGAGGTTCACATTACCCACGGCGGCGCAAAACGCGTGATTATTTCTGCCCCAGGTAAAGATGACGACCTGACCATCGTGCTGGGCGTGAACCACGATAGCTACGATCCGCAGAAGCACTTTGTGGTCAGCAACGGCAGCTGCACTACCAACGGCCTCGCCCCTGCCGCTCAGGTTCTGCATCAGGCTTTTGGGATTGAACACGGGCTGATGAACACCACCCACGCCTACACCAACAGTCAGGCGCTGCACGACCAGCCGGAAAAAGACCTGCGCGGGGCGCGTGCGGCAGCTCTGTCGATTGTGCCCTACTCCAGCGGCGCGGCTAAAGCCCTCGGCAAAGTTATTCCTGAACTGGACGGCCGCCTGACCGGCTATTCCCTGCGCGTGCCGGTGCCGGTGGTGTCTATCGTCGATTTAACCGTCACGCTTAAACGTGATGTGACAGCGGAGGAAGTGAACGCGGCGTTCCGTAAGGCAGCAGAATCAGGCCCGCTGAAAAATATTCTGGGCTATAGCGATGAACCGCTGGTGTCCAGCGATTATCAGGGCGACCCGCGATCTTCGATTATTGACGGGCTGTCTACGTTGGTGATTGGCGGTAACCTGGTCAAAATTCTTGCCTGGTACGACAACGAATGGGGCTTCTCGAATCGCCTTGTTGACCTTGCGTTACTGATGGATAAACGCGGCCTGTAAGGCCTAAAAAAGTAAAAAGCCAGCCTTTCGGCTGGCTCTTTTATTACTTAAGCGAGTTCGCTATAGCGTTGAACATCAGGGAAGCTTCCAGCGGCTGCGCGCTGAAAGACGGCTCTGCCTTCGGCCAGGTAGACCACTGGACAATCACCAGCTTCTCTTTCTGGTTCACCATGATCATCTGCCCAAAAATCCCCAGCGCCCACATCGAGTCTTTACTTTCCAGGCCGTGCTTCGGCCCTACATTGCCCGCATTCGCCGGAACGCTGTTGTTCCACCATTCAAAACCGTAGCTGCCGTCCGGATGCGCGGCGGTGACGGATTTTTGCGCTTTATTCCAGTCACGAGCCTGTGACACCCAGCCATCAGGCAGCATTTTCTTGCCGTCCGGCAGCACGCCGTTGTTCATAATAAACAGACCAAATTTACCCCAGTCTTCGAGCGTGGCGTTGAAGCCATGTGCGCCGACATCATGCTTGCCTGGCTGATAGCTGTGCCACACGCCGTCGTGCGTCATGCCGTAAGGCTGCCAGATGGCCTCCTGAAGGTTTTGCGCCAAAGATTTGCCGGTCGCTTTTTCCAGCGTATCGCCCAACAGCCAGGCTCCGCCGGAGGAGTAAGACCAGGCCTCGCCGGGCTTAGCGTAAGCTTTACGCTGCGGGTCTTTCACCAGCTTATTCACGCAATCGTAGGTATCGCTGTTCGCTTCGCACTGCGTCAGTTGGGCAAAGTCGGACTTCGGATTGGTGTAATCCTCACCCCAGCTGACGCCCGAGGTGTGCTGCAGCAGTTGCCGCACCGTGACGTGTTCCCAGGCGGTGCCTTTAACATCAGGGTTGTACTTAACAATCTCGTCGTCGAGCGAGGTGATTTTCCCCTCTTTTACCGCCACGCCAACCAGCGTGGAAACCACCGATTTCCCCACCGAGCGGGATGTCCACAGCGTGGTCGGCGTGTTGCCTTCGCCGTAATAATCCCAGACGATTTTACCGTCCTTAATCACCATCATGCCGGTCACGCTGTTTCGCTTCAGGTATTCCCCCAGCTTAAAATCGTGTCCGTCGTACTGGTAGCTTACGCCCGAGAGATCTTTTGCTGCGCGTGGGACAGGCACAGACTGCCCGGCTTTGAAAACATCGCCCTCATAGGAACGGTAATCATTACGAAAGCCCACGACGCGCTGCTGCTGGTTCCAGGTCAGCATGTCTTTTACGTCAGGCAGTTTCGTGTCCGTGGGAGCGGGACAAGTTGCGAGCTGGAGCGTCTGGCAATCCGCAGTTACGGGAGCGGCGTTCACCTGCAGGGCGGCACCAAGGCAAAGGGTAAGCAGGCAAATTCCGGTATTCAGTTTAGTCATCGTGTTTTCCTTGAAAGTGGCGTTATCGCCTGTCAACACGCGGACTGTAGGGCATATTTCTCAATATGAGATATCGGTTAGCGGGGGAATATCCCCCACTCTAAAACAGGTGAGTATTTTAGAGGCAAAAAAAAGCCCCTGCGCTGGCAGGGGCTGATTTACTGATTGAACGCGGGAAGCTTACAGCGCCATATCGTGCTGTGGAGAAGCCTCGGCTTTCGTTTCGGCAGGTTTAGCGACCGGCGTAGCGCTCTGGTCATTCATTTCAATGACCGGCGGTTTGGTCAGCTGCAGCGTGGCCGCAGTGTCATTCCAGACTTTCTGAGTCAGCGCCGCATTGCCGTTCATCTCCTGACCGTAGCTTGGCACAACGGCACGGATCTTGTTCTGCCATTCAGGAGAGTTGAACTGCTGCGGGAACATCTGCTTCAGCACGTTCAGCGTGATCGGTGCGGCGGTAGAAGCACCTGGAGATGCGCCCAGCAGCGCAGAAATGGTTTTCTGCTGGTCAACAACGACTTCGGTACCGAGCTTCAGCACGCCGCCTTTGTTCTCATCTTTCTTGATGATCTGTACACGCTGGCCGGCCTGGATCAGTTTCCAGTCTTCTTTACGCGCCTGCGGATAGTACTCTTTCAGCGCTTCAAAGCGGTCTTCATCACTCAGCATTACCTGACCAATCAGGTATTTAACCAGGTCGAAGTTATCCAGACCTACGTCGGTCATCGGCATAAAGTTGCTGGTCGTGGTGGTGCTCAGCAGGTCAAAGAAGGAACCGTTTTTCAGGAACTTAGTAGAGAAGGTCGCGAACGGCCCGAACAGCACCACGCGCTTACCGTCGATAAAGCGAGCATCAATGTGCGGCACGGACATCGGCGGTGCCCCTACGGACGCCTGGCCGTACACTTTTTCAAGATGCTGGCTGGTTACCGCCGGGTTTTCGGTCATCAGGAACGAACCACCCACCGGGAAGCCGGCATAGTTTTTCGATTCCGGAATACCTGTTTCCTGCAGCAGCTTCAATGCGCCGCCACCGGCACCGATAAAGACATATTTCGCGTCGATGGCGTGTTCTTTCCCGCTATTCACGTCTTTAATGGTGACGTGCCAGGAATTATCGCCATTGCGCTTGAAGTCGGTCACTTCAGAAGAAGTTTGCAGGGAGAAGTTCTGGCTTTTTTTCAGGCTGCCGATCAGCTGACGGGTAATTTCACCGTAGTTGACGTCGGTGCCGACCGGCGTCCAGGTGGCCGCCACTTTTTGATTCGCATCGCGCCCTGCCATGACCAGCGGAGCCCACTGCTTAATTTGCTCATGGTTGGTAGAGAATTTCATGCCCTGGAATAGCGTCGTTTTCTGCAGCGCGTCATAACGCTTGGTCAGATACTCGACGTTTTTATCGCCCCAGACAAAACTCATGTGCGGCGTGGAATTAATAAACGAATGAGGGTCGTTCAAAATACCGCGCTGAATTTGCGCAGACCAGAACTGACGAGAAATCATAAACTGTTCGTTAATTTCCAGCGCTTTACTGACATCAATAGAACCGTCCGGGCGCTCCGGCGTATAGTTCAGTTCCATATTTGCAGAGTGCCCGGTACCGGCATTATTCCAGCCGTTAGAGGACTCAAGCGCCACGCCGTCGAGCTTCTCAACCATGACCTGTTTCCAGTCCGGCTGCAGCTCCTGGAGCCACGTCCCGAGAGAGGCGCTCATGATACCGCCGCCAATCAGCAGGAAGTCGGTTTTTTGCGTGGAATCCGCGTTAGCGTAGCTAGCAGAGCTTACGAATAACGCCAGTGTTGTCAGAGAAATAATTGTCTTTTTCATTGCAGGCATAATAATTATATTGCATCGCAGGTGAATGAAGTATCTCTATGTTAACCCACTTTCACGATATTTTAAAATCTCATTCACATCTTCATTAATCCATACAATTAATGCCGGTGATTTTTTTAATTAAAAAAATCAAATAAAATCAACTCTGATGGAATTTATATTCCAACAAAACACAGTCACTATTCTCAAAATTACTGTCGGTAATTCGCTTATTTATCGCGATGTTATTGGTAAAAGAAATCCATGGCTGCACATGGATTCTCTCATCTGCCCGATCGCGGTCTCAGGGCAGAATCTTGCCGTTAGCGGTTTGTGCTATTTTGCTCAACCACCTTTATAAAGACGTTCAGCTGGCGGCGAATATACTCCGCCGTTACCGGATCGGTTAAGCGCCCGTTCTCCGTTTTCTGATTGGCAAAACTGACGGCCATCTCCGGCAAAGGCACCATATTACACAGCATGGAAGCCAGCGTTTCACGCAGCTGATATTGCGCCCTGACGCCGCCGAGCGCGCCGGTAGATTGCGACACAAAAAAGACGTATTTGTCCATCATGCAGCTGGCTCTGACCGGCCGTGAAAGCCAGTCGAGCGCATTTTTCAGCACGCCGGGCATGCCGTGGTTGTATTCCGGTACGGTAACGATCACCGCATCGGCCTCTGCCACCAACCGCCGGGCGGTCGCCACGGACTCGGGCAATTCACCCTTTTCCAGGTCCTGGCAGTAATGTTCCATGGCACCGATATCAAGTGCAGTAAAGTGGCTCTGCTCCGGCAGCATTTCGCTAATGCTGTTCAGCAACGCGCGGGAAGCTGAGTCATTGCGCAGACTGCCTGCAATACCTACGAAACGTAATGTTTTCATCTTGTTCTCCTCTTAATCCGTCGATGCACGTATTATCAGGAAAAAAATAAGATGATTCTTTCGCTAATCAGCCAAATCCCTTCTCAGGAGTGCCAATATGTCAGATCCCGCATCCGTCGCCGTTGTAGCTTCCGACATGGCGCATCTCCGGGGTGACGATGTGACTTTTCACCGCCATTTGCAGGGGCAGCTTAGCGTCACGCTGGCGGGCACCCTTCGACTGCAAACCGAATCAGGCTGGTGGCTGGCAACGCCCGGCAACGGCATCTGGGTGCCGCCGGGCGAACTTCACCGCGCGCTGTACACCGAGCGCTCGCGGCTGATTAACCTGCGTTTCAGACAAGGATTGGAACAGCAGCTTCCGCAGCACTGTTCCCTTATCGTCGCCTCAAATTTGCTGACCGAGCTTGCAAAAGAGGCATTAGCCGTTCAGCGGGGATCTGGCGAACAGCTAGAGCTCATCGCCCAACTGATGCATTTTCAACTGCGCAAGCAGGTGCTGAAAACAGACTTGTTCGTGCCTGAAGGAAACGATAAGCGCCTGAAGCAAATAACCGGCCTGCTCAGGGAAGCCCCTGCCTGTAATAAGACGCTCGAGCAGCTAGCCTCGTTAGCCTTCACCAGCCCAAGAACGCTGGCGCGACTGTTTGAAAACGAAACCGGGATGAGCTTCACGCGCTGGAGAGAGAGAATGCGGGTTATCAGTTCGGTGGAGAAATTAATCGGCGGCGAACCGATAACACGGGTGGCCTATGATATGGGCTATCAAAGCGCCAGCAGCTTTACCACTGCTTTTACCCGCATTATCGGCATGCCGCCGGGACGTTATCTTAAAGAGACTTTCACGCCGGATAAAAGCTGACGGCGGGTGACGGCCGCCACGGCAAGCGCCAGCATCATCACAATTTCAGCGGCCAGGAAGCCTATCATTGCCACCGAGTAATCCCCGCTTTGGCGCTGCAGATGCAGGAACAATGCCCCCAGCACGGCAGGCCCAAGCCCCAGGGCCGATTGCTGCAAGGTGCTCAGTATGGCGCTTGCCGCTCCGGCATCGTTCAGGTCGATATCGCGCATGCCGATACGATAGAAGCTGTTCACAATCAGCGCCTGCCCGTAGCCGGTCACCAGCGTGGCAGGCGCAATAGCCAGCGGGCTGGCGTGGGTGCCAAAATGGTAGAGCGTAAATATCAGCCCCAGCAGGCCCACAACCTGAATCGCGATCCCGCTCAGTAGAATAGTGCTGAGCGAATGGCGCACGATAAGCCTCGGCGCAAACCACGCTGAAACAAAATAAGAAATGCCCATCGCAATAAAGCTGTTCCCGGACTGCCACGGCGCCATGCCCATTCCCGACTGCAGCGTCAGCGCCATACAGAACATAAAGCCCGACCAGCAGGTAAAGAACAGCAGCGCGATAAGCAGGCCAAACCGTATGCTACCCAGCTTCAACAGCCTTGGCGGCAACAGCGGCTGTAGCCCACGCTGTTGCTGGCTTAGCGCTCCGACGCGCATCAGGTAACCCAACGGCAGCGTGGCCACCAGCATCAGCTGCATCGGCCACGGCCAGTGCAGATCGGGGCCAAGCGCCATCGGGAACAGCAGGCAGCAAAGCATCAGGGCAAGCGTGACGGTGCCCTGCCAGTCGATGCGCGAATGGCTTTCGCTGCGAGTTTCAGGAATATAAAAGCGGCTCAACACCAGCACTAACAGGCAAATAGGCACGTTGATAAAGAACGCATTACGCCAGCCCAGGCCGGCAATATCCGCCGATACCAGCCAGCCGCCGCCCATTTGACCGATAATAAAAGCAATCCCGCCAATGCCGCCATACAGGCTGATGGCGCGGGCGTGAGCGGTGCCCTTAAGCGTGACGTGCAGCGTAGCCAGGATTTGCGGCACAATCAGCGCAGCCCCAACGCCTTGCAGGGTACGTGCGGCCAGAAGCTCGGTGACCGAGCCGGAAATCCCGCACAGTAATGAAGCAATGCCGAACAGCGCCACGCCCCACAGCAGGGTTCTGCGGCGGCCGTGGTTATCACCCAGCTTGCTGCCCACCGCCAGGCTTACGGCAAAGGCAACGCCGTAAAGCGCAACGATAAGCTCCAGCTGAGTTGGCGTGGTGCCGAGGGACTGGGTGATTGAGTCCAGCGCCACGTTGGTAATAGAGGTGTCAATCAACGGCAACATCTGGCCCGTCAACAGCAGCACCAGGCCAGCACGACCGGGTGAAACAGGCGAATTATTCATCAGGGACTCCATTGCATAGTTCAGGATACCGACGTAGCATTCCTGATAATTTAACCGGGTACCAGTTCCTGCTTATACTGGTACTGGCACTACTATTCTGGAGTATTTGTGATGCTCATCACTCAGCCCGAGCTACGCCCCGGCCCGCTGGACGACAGCCGTAAAATGCTGGCGCTGTTTTTGCGTACCCGGCGTGAAAGCCTGGATCCACAGCGTCTTGGCCTGCCACGGAGCGGACGCCGCCGCACGCCTGGCCTTCGCCGTGAAGAGGTGGCGCTGCTCGCCGACATCGGCGTGACCTGGTATACCTGGCTTGAACAGGGGCGAGAAGTGAATCCTTCCTCCAGCGCTATGGCGGCAATTGCCACCGCGCTGCAGTGTTCCCCGGCGGAAACCCGCCACCTGTTTATCCTGGCCGGCCTTCCCCCTTCCGAAGCACCCGCTGCCGCTCAGTGTGAGGGGCTAAGCCCCGCCGCGCGCCGCATGCTTGATGCGTTAATGCCTAATCCGGCCAGTATTCAGAAGCCCAACTTCGATATCCTTGGCTACAACTCGCATTTTTGTCAGCTGATGGGCGTTAATCTCGACAACGAACCGCCCGAACATCGCAACTGCATATATCAGTATCTGACGAATGAAACCTGGCGCAGCCGGGTAGACTGTAACGAGGACGTATTACCCAAGTTTGTTGGCTGGTTCCGCGCGGGGATCACCGAGCATCGCGGTGACCCGCGCTGGGAAGCTCTTCTGGAATCGTTTTTCGTCGCCTCTCCGGCTTTTAAAACGCTCTGGGAGCAGCGCTACGAAATCCGTAATATCGAGAACCATATTAAGCAGTATACCCACCCGCAAATTGGTACCTTCGGCATGCAGCAGGTCAACTGGTACTCCGCGCCTCGGGATGGTTCAAGGCTGCTGGTCTATCTGCCGATAGATGAACCGGGCGAGCGGGCTTTACGTCTCTTTTCACAGTCCAGCGGAGCCTGATTTCAGGTTGACGAGTGGGCAGCCCATAGACAGGCTGCCCGTTTTTTTCTTTGTTTTAAGAATAACCTCAGGGAAACCTGAGATACCCTTCTGAATTGACCACAAAATAAAAATAAGACTTCGCCGAAAACATTACATTTATCAAATAAATTCAAAAAATTAGCAGCATTTTCATGCTTCTTGCCCGCATTAATTGAACATCAGATTATTTTTACATCAGGCAAATTTTCTTCTGCGCCAGGGCATCATGAAACCTCCGTGTACGTAATAGGTTATTCCGGTGTTATATCGCCATTGAATTGTTAACCAGGCTATGTAAAATCACGCTACTATGCTGAAACCACGCGAATTCCTTGTCGCGGCGATGCAACTTAGCCGCCGCACCGTTTTGCGTGGGCGTATCTCACGTCGTGGAAAATTTTCCTGTGCGGCGCTCCTTGCTCCCGCGGCGGTTGGGTTTTAACCTTTTTCTCAGGGAACGTCTCAATGAAATTGCGAAGCCTGTTAGTCCTCCTTGTTGTCACCACGGTTGTCGGCTGTAAAGCGCCACCGCCAAAGATGACCGACGACACCATTGTGACCAGCACGGTAAACGGCGTCACCCTTACTCACCGCTATATTGTTGAAGTTCCGAAAGAATTCACGCCGGTGAATGCCGACTATCGGGCGCTTTATCCTGGCTCCATCATGAGCAAGCCTGATTTTGGCGGCAAAGTGATAGCCCAGCTTGAAAACGGCCAAAGCTACACCGTGCTGGGCGAGGTAGAGAACCACTGGTTTGCTATCGCCGAACAGGATCAACCAGAACTTCTGGGCTATGTGCCGCTTAGAGCGCTGGTGAAAAGTGAACTTTATAACCAAACGTTAAAAAAAGACCGCCCACGCCCTCGTCGCGCGGCTAAAAAATCCACCTGCGTTGCGGTAGATAATAAAAGCAAAGCTTGCCAGAACGCCGATAACGGAACGTGGATCATTAACTAAACTTCCCCTTCGGGGGCTTTATCATTGACTACCGCAAGAGCGAGGCAGCCGCCGGCCGGGCAATCCGGACTGGCTTAATGTTGCCGCTCTTTACACACAGGCTAACAAGGATTTTTATGAAACTCTGGCTTTCGGGTATGGCGTTGCTGCTGGCATCAACTACCGTCTGGGCAGGGAACTATCGCATCGTTCAGTCGCCTTCCCAGAAGCTGGACGTGTGGATAGACAATATTAAAAGCAATGCCCCGCAAAGCTGGTGTGGAAGCGAACTGCCGGTGCGCATTGTGGCAAACGGTGATAAGAATCCGCTCATCCTCAAGACGTTTATGCCCCGCCTCGGCGCGCTGCTGGAAAACCAGTGCAGCGAAATTGAGCGCGTAAGCTGGCAACTGGAGGATACCGAAGGCGCTTCTCTTGCCCGCGGCTCTGCCTCAAAAGCCAGCGACTGGGAGGTCGCTATTGAATCTCCGCTGTCTTCCGTTGCCACCCGTAACGAACGCCCGGAAGATCTTTCCACCCCACTAGACCGCACCCCATGGCTGGAATTTACCCTGCAGGACGGCTGCCATTTACGAACCTTCTGGCAGGGTGACGCCGGCAGCAGCGCGCTGTTTATTCCCGGCAAAGAAAACGGCAAGTGTGAAAAAGGCGGCTGGCTGAACGGCAGCAGCGAGGTCATTCAGCGCGGCAACGGCGGTGAAAAACGCATCGTAATGACCTTCGTACACGGTTTCCCGGTTAGCGGGCTTAACCCGGCGGCCGATGCCGACAGCCTGCTGATTACCAGCGTTAACAATGAACGCATGGTCGTCAGCAGCGAGCAGGCGCCGCAAAGCTGGTTAATTTTGCCTTATCACCCGGAAATTAACGGCTGGAAAGCCAGCGGCACCGTCGCCGTGGAAGTGCCTCGGGACATGGCGCTTGACGAGCAGCGTCTTCAAACACGGCTGAACGAGGTGCGTAAAGTCTGGTCCGGCTGGCTGGCACCTAATGCGGCGATTACGCTGCTGCTGGTCGAGTCGCTGCACCCGCAGCTGCGCGACCCTGCCGCCGGTGCCTGGCGCGCCCAAAAATAAACTTGTCGCATGTTGCACGACCTCGCGCAGAGAACATCATGATAGATAACGATTTTATACCAAGAGTGCCCAACGCTTTGCCGCCTGGCTACCGCTTTGATGAATTCGAAATTCAGGAAGCTATCGACGCCAGCATGACCAGCATTCTTTACCGGGCCTGGGATCACCAGCTCGAAAGAGTGGTGGCAGTACGCGAATATATGCCGAAAGCCTATGTCATGCGCAATGACGTGCAGGAGCTGGTGCTGCACAGCGAACGCGACCACCTGGTTTACACCACCGGCCTGAACAGCTTTATGCAGGAAGCGCGCCAGCTGGCCCACTTTAATCACCCTAATCTGCCCCAGGTATTACGCATCTGGAGCGATAACAATACCGCCTATGTGGTCACGCTGTTCTACAACGGTATTACGCTTGATGAACTTCAAAAACAGCAGCCGGGACTGATTGATGAAGCGTGGATCCGCCGCATGCTGCCGATGTTGTGTGGCGCGCTGGCCACGCTGCACTCGGCTGAACATCTTCACCGTAATCTGTCCCTCAAAAGCATCCAGATTCAGGATAACGGCCTGCCTATTTTGCTCAATACCGGCGCGCCGCGTGGCGGTCAGGCGTCACTGGATGAAGGCAACACCCTGCTCCACCCTGGCTTCGCGCCGCTGGAGCAGTACACCGGGGACCTGGCCAGCCAGCTTGGCCCGTGGACGGACATCTACGCCGTCGGCGCCGTGCTGTATACGCTCATCACCGGCAGCGCGCCACCTGCAAGCGTGGCCCGCAGCATCCAGGACAGCTGTATTACGCTCGCGGAAAGCCAGCCCGAAGGCTATTCCCTGAACCTGTTGAAGGCGGTTGATAAAGCGCTGTCGCTGAAGCCGGAGGATCGCCCTCAGTCGATTGATGCCTTCGCCGCCCTGCTGGACATCCCCGTCGGCGACGTCAGGGAGTTGGTCAGCAACAAGAAAACCGGTACCGCCCTGGTGCCGGTAGAAGAGCCTGAAGACACCGCGACTCTCCCGCTCTGGAAGCGCTATCAATCGGCCCTGCAAATTGGCGCTGGCGCCGTCGCTGGCCTGATTGTCGGCGCGGTGCTGTTTGGCGGCGGTGGCACTTCGGCTCCTGCCCCCGAGACCATCGCCGAGCCGGTTGTTGCCAGCCAAAGCACGCCGCAGGTGGGTGGCGCACCCGCCGCACCCGCTGCAGAGAGTGCCCTTGCTCGCGTCTATGTCCGTATGAACGAAGGCGAACAGCTGGCTGTTAATGGCAAAGCGCAAAAGGTCACGCCTGCCGCCAACGGCTTTGCCTCGCTGCAGCTTCCAGCTGGAAAATATCTGCTCACTCTTAGCGGCGGCGAGCAATCCCGCAAGCAAACCATTGTGGTGGCGA
Organism: Cedecea neteri; assembly: GCF_000757825.1. Lineage (GTDB taxonomy): Bacteria > Pseudomonadota > Gammaproteobacteria > Enterobacterales > Enterobacteriaceae > Cedecea > Cedecea selenatireducens. The sequence goes on along the minus strand of NZ_CP009451.1, from coordinate 4,706,749 downwards.
ACCCAGGCACGTGGCTGGTAAATCCACAGGGGTAATTACAGGGGCAAAACACCAGGGTATAGTGCTGGCTGAAATATTTTGACATCAACAAAGGAAGCGATGATGACATCTGCCGTAGCCAGCTATACCACCCGTGCCATACAGAAGTTACAGAAACTGGGCATCATGCCCGCGCCAGAGGCCGAGACGCCGGTGCTTGTATTGCTGGATGCTATTGTGGACCTGGACGCCGACCGTGTGACCACTATCGGCAGGACGCTGCAGCAGCAAAGCGCTTTTAACGCCGTCGTTCGCGACAATATTTCAAGCATGGACGTCGCCAACCGGCAGACCAAAATCGTCGCCGCTTTCGACTCTATCCGCCAGGACGCCACGCAAATGGTGGACTGGCTGGACGACGGCAAACTGGATTTGGTGGAGCGAATTAAGTCCGGCTGGATGACCCTCCGCCGCGGCTCCATTCCAGATCGTTTTAACGCCATTAAAAAGACCTGGCTCGAAGTCGCCAAAGCGTCTGATGAGCAAATCTCCCGCGAAAAAGTTATTCTCGACGCCTACCAGGACTTCCGTTTTGGGCTGAAAGAAGCCCACGTGGATGCTATGGCGCTGATGACGCTGGCAGAGCAACGCGTAGAGCACTGCCGCCAGACGCTGCAGAGCGCGCAGGCAGCCGCAGACAGTACGGAGAACCTTGAAGGCTCAGAACGTTCACGCCGTGAATTAGTCAGGGATGAAGCCCTGCGCGCCATGCAAAAAGAAGACGAGCGCTATCAAATCGTCAAAGATCTCTCCGATAACCTGCTTATCGCCTACAACGCGGCGGAGGCAGTGTTCGCCCGATTACAGCAAACTAACGCGATTAAAGAACGGGTATACCGCCAAGGTGTGACTTTCTTTGCGACCAACGAAATCGTCTTTACCGCGCTCTCTGCCTCGATGACCTCACTTCAGGGCCTCGATGAAAGTACCAAAACGCTGGAAGCCATGAAGGCCGGCATCAACGAGGGCCTTAACACTATTGCTTCAAACGGGACAAAACAGCTCGAAGCCGGGCTGCAGGCCGGCTACGGCTCAACCATAAAAGCCGAGTCCGTGCGTTCACTGGTTAACGCTATCGTCAGTTTCCAGGAGTCCAGCTATAACATGATTGAAGAGCTGCGCGGCGAAGCCACCAGGAACGCTGAAGAACTTGCTGCGGTTGTTGAGGACGGTAAGCGCCGCTTCACCAGCATCGTCACTAAAGCAGAATTGACGCGCTGATACCCAGAGTTTCAACGCCGATATGCCGGACCGATTTACGGAGAACCCGAGTTAATGGAAGCCTATAAACTGGCAAGGACGTTAGCGCAAAATACCGCGACCCAGCGTCTGCTGCTCTCATCGGTAGAAGCCTCAGTGGCCGAGCTGCGCGGCCAGCAGCTCTCTCTACAGCAGCAAATTGCCTCTCTTTATCAAAAAATGGCGACATTGCTTTTGCAGGAATCTTCATCCGTTGATGTCGATGAGCAAAACATTCAGCCTCTGCTGCAGCAGTTGAACGACGAAATTGCCCTTACCCGCCAGCAGTTGGTTGCCGAAGAACAACGCTTTCAGCAGCATCAAAGCGCGCTGGCCACGCTGGATGAGCAAATAGACCAGCACGAAGCCGAGCGAGACGCTCAGCTTGCCGCAGACTCGCAAGCAGAGCAGGCGCGGCTGGACAAGGAAAACTTCTCGGCCGAGTTAGAGAAACAAACGGCACTTCACGTCGAACTCAAGGCCGAAGTAGCAGAAAAAACGGCTGTTTACGGTCAGCAGAAATTGTTCAGTTACCTGCTGAACAAAGGTTATGCTACCGAGCAATATCGCGCATGGCGTCTTCGCCGCAGCCTGGACGGTTGGATTGCAGGCCTGTGCCGCTTTAACGATAACGTGGCCAATTACCGAATGCTCTTTGCCCTGCAAAAAGCCTCCGAAACTAAGCTACAAACCCTTGAGCAGCAGGCTATAGCGCGTAACGATCGTTTCACTGCTTTTGTCAGCCGCATTGAAAGGAATATCGGCCTGCCCGATCTTTATCAGCGCCTTGAGGCGCTGGAAGCTAATTTGAGCGTAAGCCAGCAAAAGGTCAGCCAGCTGCAGCTTAAAATGCAGGAGTATGCCAGCGGAGAAGGTGAGAATTTTCAGCGAATTATGCGACGCCTGTCGGAACAAATGTCTCGGCTGCCGCAGCAAAAGCTCAGCGAACTGGTGACGCAAACCGCTTCGCCCGAAGACGATATTATGCTCGAAAGAATACGCACGCTTATCCCTCAGGAGACGAGTACCGGTGGCCGTATTGCAGCGGCTCAAACCGACCTTGAGGCGGCACGCAACGATCTTAATCGGGCCGAATCCCTGGAGAGTTCTTTCCATCAGCATGGCTTCAATAATGCCGACCTTGAGTTTAAATGGGGCCTGCTTGATAGCGAAGATAAACAGATCAAGCGCTATATGCACGGCGAGCAAAGCCTGGGCGATATTATGAATAAAATCTCCGCCGCCTCCCGCAAGCGTCCTAAACCGGCAACAACAGGCGGCTATAGCAGCAGTCGTCGAGCTACCTCCAGCACGACATGGTCATCCGGCTCGTCTTCCAGCAGGCGCTCAGGCGGAGGCTTTAGCTCTTCTTCTTCAACCGGTGGCGGCAGTTACCGGACAACGGACAGTTTCTGATGGATAAGGTAAAACTCAGCGATCAGCTTGGGGCGATGGCTATCATCGACGCGCTGCATGCCCGGCAAATTGCCGTTGAAGAGCATTTAGACTTACCGCTTTTACGGCAGAAAATCAGCCAGCGCATACGTGATTACTACCAGAAGTCGGGTACGTCCGTTAACGACGAGCTTATTGAAGAAGGCGTGAAAAACTGGTTCACGCACCGTTTGAGCTACCAGTCACCGCCGTTAACCCTCGGCCAGCGGTTGGGCTCAAGCCTTTATTTGACCAGTTCCAAATGGCTAAAAGGACTGGGCGTTCTGGTGCTGTGTAGCGCACTGTTTATGGGTTACCGGATTTATGATGCCCGTAGCCAGTTGGAAGCGTTGAACAACAGCATTTCACTACAGATAAAAAGAAACCACGACCTGACGGGCATTGCCCGGTATCTAAAAGGGACGCTGGATGTTGCCAATAAGGCGACACTTGTCTGGGCCACGAAGCCTTTAGCTGAGGTCGAAGATAAGGTAAACGGTATGCTGGAACAGTTTATCCACCAGCAGCCACAAAATCTGGCAATGGAGAATGCCCGTGCGCAGCGCGAGGAGCAGTTCCAGTCGCTGACGGCGCTGAATGACAAACAAAGAGATCTCCTGCAAAACGCCAATAATCTTATCGTCGACGTTACCCGCCTGCTGCGTGCTGACGGCTCGCTGCAGGAGATTACCGCCGATCCACAGTTCTCGACATTCCTCAGCCAGTCTTCTGACGTTGCGGCCAAATTCGACGCAGCGAAACAGGCTATATTGCAAAATAGCACGACGGTAGAGGCTACCGTGGCAGAGGTCAGCACCGCCGTAGAACAGCAAAAAACGCGTGCCGAGCGGATAAAGATTTTTGCAGAAAAGAAAAATAAGCTTCTCGGGCTCCCCCTTTCCAGTCAAGACAGAAAAACGCTCAGCGATTTTATCGGCGGGCTGGATCGTAGCTTAGCCGAACGCGGCTATACCGAGATAATCCCGCCTCCGGAATGGATTGAAGCAATTAATCGTATGAATGAAATGTACGAGTATGTCGTTGAACCTCTAACTTTCATCGTCGTAGATCGTATCGGGGAAAAATCTGGCGTGGAGCGAACTTACGATGAATCAGGAGGCCGCAGCTGGTACCTGATTACCGAGGCGATAAACAGTCGGGGCGTGCCGCAGTCCGTCTGGGTAAAAGACAGTGAAACCGGGCGGGAACGCAAGACGACCACCTTCGGCATTCGAATCTCGCAGGCCGAATTCGAGAAGCTGAAAAAAGACAAGCAGGAGGACGGCCACATCGATAACTACATCGTGGGCAATAAACCAGCCAATCAGCTTACGGTGCGCTACAAACGCCCGGTAATGGACGGTCGAATTCTGAGCTGGTAATGCCATCCCATCAAGCCCCGCCCTGCGGGGCTTTTTTACGCCGGTAAATTGTCTGGTTTTTGCATTTTTATCGTCAATGACACCCGAAATTCGGAAAATTCAACTAAGGTTTTCAGGGAGTTGATCGCAACGTAGCGTGTTGCGTCCCGTCGAAGGAGAAGGAATGATGATAAAACCCGTTTTGCACCGGCCTTATGCGCTATGTCTTGCGGCCCAGATGGCCGTTGCCGGTGCCGTATTTGGCCTCACGCCGCTTGCTTCATTTGCAGCCCAGGAAACCGAACGCCCTCCCCAGCCTCAAACGCCCGACGAGCTTTTTGGGCCTTTGTTTATTGATGTCCAGACAGCGAAGCTATTCCCCGACCAGAAAACTTTTGCTGATGCGGTGCCTAAAGGCGATCCGCTGATGATCCTCGCCGATTACCGCATGCAGCGCAGGCTATCCGGGTTTGATTTGCGCCACTTTGTTGACGTGAACTTTATCCTGCCGAAGAACGAGGATAACTATAAGCCGCAGGAAGGAGAAAGCCTGCGAGAACACATTAACGGGCTGTGGCCGGTGCTGACCCGCTCCGCCGACAGCACCAACAAATGGAACCCGCTGCTCCCGCTGCCAAAACCTTACGTTGTGCCAGGCGGCCGCTTCCAGGAGCTCTACTATTGGGATAGCTATTTCACCCTGCTGGGCCTGGCCGAGAGCGGCCGCTGGGACGATGTGCAGAACATGGTGGACAACTTCGCCCACGAAATCGATACCTGGGGTTATGTACCCAACGGCAACCGCAGCTATTACCTGGGCCGTTCGCAGCCGCCTTTCTTCGCCATGATGGTTGAACTGCTCGCGCAGAATAAAGGCGACAGCGTGTATACAACCTATTTGCCGCAGCTGAAGCAAGAATATAGCTGGTGGATGGAGGGCAGCGACGGCCTGAAGCCAGGCGATGCTCATGAGCGCGTTGTTAAGCTTAAAAATGGCGCCCTGCTCAACCGCTACTGGGATGATAAAGACACGCCGCGCACCGAGGCTTATCTCGACGACGTTACCACGGCGAAGAGTACGCCAGCACGTGCGGCAACCGATATCTATCGCGACCTGCGAGCCGCCGCGGCATCCGGCTGGGACTTTAGCTCACGCTGGATGGACAATCCGGCGCAGCTCGGTACGGTCAGAACCACAAGCATCGTGCCCGTTGACCTTAATGCGCTGCTTTACCAACTGGAAAAAACGCTCTCTCACGCCAGCGAACTGGCAAAAGATAGTGCGGCAGCAGAGCGCTATAAACAGGCCGCCGATGACCGTCAAAAAGCCATTGAGCAAAACCTGTGGAACGCCAAAGAAGGCTGGTATGCGGACTACGACCTTAAGAGCAATACGGTTCGCAATCAGCTAACCGCCGCCGCGCTGTTCCCGCTTTATGTGCATGTCGCCTCGCAGGACAGAGCGGATAAAATGGCGAAGGCTACGCGCCAGCATCTGCTCAACGCGGGCGGGCTGGCCGCCACCAGCGTCAAAACCAGCCAGCAATGGGATGCGCCAAACGGTTGGGCGCCGCTGCAGTGGGTGGCAACCGAAGGCCTGCAAAACTACGGGCACAAAGATTTGGCGCTGGAGGTGAGCTTCCGGTTCCTGAGCAACGTGCAGAACGTCTACAACAAAGAGCAAAAGCTGGTTGAGAAATACGATGTCACCACCAGCGGAACGGGCGGCGGCGGTGGCGAATACCCACTACAGGACGGCTTCGGCTGGACTAACGGTGTCGCGCTGAAAATGCTCGACCTGCTCTGCGATAAAGAAAAGCCCTGCGACAATGCCCCGGACAAGCTGCCTTCGGCAACCCCCGGCCCGGTAACCAATCCGGTTAAATCAGCGGCAGAGAAAACAGCCACACCGCCCACGGCAGACAAGCCAAAGCAGTAAAATAACGGCGGCTACGGCTGCCGTTACCTCAACTTAATCATTTCATTTAAAACAATAAGCCCATGAAATCATCAGTAATTTCATGGGCTTTCACGCATAAAAAAGCGCGGTATCGCTTGTATCAGCTAATAATAACGATAATAATTCGCATTCGAAATCGCATGTAGAAAACGCGTTTTCCCGTCGCAGGCCGACGGAGGAATTCCATCAGGATGATGACCTCAATACTTCCGGACAAAAAAATGATAAAGGCTTTTACCGTAAAGCGCTCCGCTTTACTCTGCGCGCTTGCTCTCATCGCCCCTTTTTCTTCATCGGCTGAAGACACGCTGGTTGTCACCGCCAAACCTGCCGATACCGCAACCTCTCCAACGATGGGTTACACCGCCACCACAACCCGTGGTGCAACCAAAACCGACGAACCGCTGATAACCACCGGGCAAAGCATTTCCGTGGTGACCCGCCAGCAAATGGAAGACCAGGGCGCGCAGACCATTAACAGCGCGCTGAACTACACGCCCGGCGTCTTTACCGGTTTTGCCGGCGGCGCAACTCGCTACGACACCGTTGCGCTACGCGGTTTCCACGGTGGTGACGTAAATAACATTTTCCTTGATGGTCTGCGCCTGATGAGCGACGCCGGCAGCTTTAACGTCGTGCAGGTCGATCCGTGGTTCCTGGAACGCCTTGATGTCATCAAAGGCCCCTCTTCCGCACTTTACGGCCAGACCGTACCGGGCGGCCTGGTGATGGAAACCTCGAAACGCCCGCAGTTTGTTGAAGAAGGCCACGTGCGGGCGATGTACGGCAATCACAATACCAACGGCACGGCGTTTGATTACACCAACGCGATTAACGACCAGTGGGCCTTCCGCATCACCGGCCTGACCAAAAATAGCGATACGCAGTATGAAAACACGCGCGACGAGCGCTACGCCATTTCGCCTTCTCTGCTGTGGCAACCTGACGACGCTACGTCTCTGGTGCTGAGAGCTTACCTGGAAAAAGATCCGTCCGGCGGCTTCCACGGTTCCGTTCCGGGCGACGGCAGCCTCTATACCACAACGGGACGCAAGCTGGATACCGGGTTCTCTGATGTGCAACCGGGCGATGACGCCTTCAAGCGCCACCAGCAGATCTACAGCTACGAGTTTGCTCACGCCTTCGACGACGTCTGGTCGTTCCGCTCGAACGCCAGCTATACCCACTCTAACGTGGCGCTACGCCAGGCCTATCAGATTGGCTGGGCGGACACCGCTCACAACGAACTTTCGCGCTATTACAGCAGCGAAAACTCCTCGCTGGACGCCTGGGCCATCGACAATCAGCTGGAAGCCGACTTCGCGACCGGCGAACTGCAGCATAAAGTGGTGCTTGGCGGTGAATATCACCGGTTCACCAACGACCTGACGGACGGGACTGGCTACACCACCAAACTGAACCCGTGGACCGGCGTGTCCGGCGGCATTGGCGGTTACTATTATTACGATCCACGTGACCTAAGCTACGCGACGATCAATCAGGGACTGCTGGTCAAAGCCGGCCGCCGCCAGTACGAGCAAACCGGGGCGTACCTGCAGGACGAAATGAAGTGGGACCGCTGGCATATGACGCTGTCTGGCCGCTACGATCATCTGGTCACCAAAAGTCACCTGGTGGCGACGGCGATCGATAGCGACGTGACGGACAACCGCAGCGACAACCACTTTAGCGGCCGCGCTTCCCTGCTGTACGCTTTTGATAACGGTATTTCTCCGTATGTGAGCTACAGCCAGGCCGTTACGCCGCAGGTGCTTTCCGATGCCGAAGGCAAGCTGCTGAAACCTACGACCGCCGAACAGTACGAAGCCGGGATTAAATACCAGCCGGCCGGCACCAGCGATCTGTACAGCGCCGCCGTTTACGATCTGACCCAGAAAGACGTGGGCAACCGTAACGTTCAGGGCGGATATTTTGAACCTGCGGGCAAAGTACATTCGCAGGGGCTGGAGCTGGAAGCACGTACTCAGCTAACGCCACGCCTGTCGACAATCGCCAGCTATACGCTCAACCGCGTACGCTACAAAGACGCCATTGATGGCAACGACGGCAACACGCCATACGTCACGCCAAATCAGATGGCTAGCCTGTGGAGCACGTTCAAAGCCGATTACGGTATCAGCCTGGGCGCGGGGATTCGCTACATCGGCAAACAGTGGGCCGACAACGAAAATACCCGGCGGATCCCTTCTGCAACGCTGCTGGATGCCATGGTTCGGGCAGATATGGGCGCATGGACACCGTCGCTGAAAGGCGCGTTTGTACAGCTTAATGCGACCAACCTGACGGGCCGTGACTATGTGGCGGGCTGCTACGGGACGGGCTATTGCTATTGGGGTGCGGAACGTTCGGTTATTGCGACCGTGGGTTATGATTTCTAATCTCGTCATAAAAAGCTAAACGTAAAAACGGCCCCGAAGGGCCGTTTTTTTGTAATGAATGACTTTCTACCGTCGTACCATCCTGAAAATAGCCAGCACAATAATGGCGCCAATCACCGCCACAAAGAAACTCGGCCAGTTAAAACCGGTTACCGGTCCGCCAAGGTGCAATGCCGTCGCTACCCAGCCGCCGACTACCGCGCCCACGATCCCCAGAATACAGGTGAGGATAATGCCGCCGCCGTCTTTGCCAGGCATAATAAACTTAGCAACCACACCCGCGATGAGACCAAAAATAATCCAGGCCAGGATACCCATTTTAGAACGTCCTCTTCTACATTGTGAGCTTTAGCAGGCTCGCCTGGCGCTCTCTGCGCCCCTGCCAGCGGCCTACTGTCAAAAAGAGTATAGTTCGGTTGCAGAAAAATGTGATGAATCTCACCTGGTTATGTTCATTTTCAGGCAAAAAAATTCAAAAATTTGTATTAAGTTTTGCCCGATTTTGCCGATAAGCTTCGATACCACAACCTGAAAACACAACAAGGACTTGAGCCTTGAGTCACTATAACGAGCAGTTCCTGAAGCAGTCTCCTCTGGCAGTATTAGGTGTGCTACGCGACTTACACAAACAGCAGGTTCCCGTCAGGCTGGAATGGTCTAACGGGCAGTTCATCAGCAAGATTCTCGAGGTCTCAGCGGACCGCCTGGTGCTGGACTTTGGTAGCCAGTCGCAGGAAAACCTTTCCGTGCAAAAGGCCACCCACATTGAGTTCATCGCTGAAACGCAGGGGGCAAAAGTTGAATTTAGCTTGCCCGGCCTGAAGGCGACGGAATATCAAAATCTGCCGGCGTTCACTACGCCGCTGCCGCCGTCGCTGTGGTTCGTGCAGCGCCGGGAATACTTCCGCATTACCGCCCCAATGCAGCCGCAGTATTACTGCCGCACCGAACTGGCCGATGGCTCTGAGTTTGCCTTCCGGCTTTGCGACCTGTCGCTCGGCGGCATGGGCGCGTTGGTTGACGGCTCATTGCCCCCAGGCCTCGCACCCGGCCTGCGTTTTGGCCGCGTAGAGATGGATCTCGTGGAATGGGGTAAGTTTTACTTCGATATGCAGCTGGTGATGGTTTCGGAGCGCAAGGTGGTGGACAGCAAAAATGAAACCATTTCAACGCCGCGCTTAAGCTTCCGTTTTTTAAACGTCAACCCGGCGGTAGAACGTGAACTGCAAAAGATTATTTTCTCGCTGGAGCGGTCGGCCCGGGAAAAGGCTAACCGCGTGAAGTAATTAAATAGCGTTCATGGCCCGCGTCACCTTGTACAGGTAGCGCGGTGCCTGCGGCGCAGGATGATTGGTGGCGATATGCTGATAGAACTCGTCCGGGCTCAGGCGATTTATCTTGTCTATCGCATCCTGCCTGTCGGAATCAAAGGTTCTTAATAGCGCCCCCGCCCCGTTCACGTAAGAGACAATCAGCGCGTACTGCATCACCTGCGGGTCGTTGATCCCACGCAAAATACCGTGTTCAAGAATACTCAGGTAGGCCGTGCCGATATCAATGTTGCGCGCAGGGTCCCGCAGTTCACTGTTCGACGGCTGCCCGCTGAAGCCCTGATTGCGGTATACTTCTCTTCCCGCCGTAGAGGCCTTGATTTGCATCAGCCCGATGGCGTTCGAAGCGCTGACCAGCTGCGGATTGCCGCCGGACTCCACCGCGATAATCGCGGTTATCAATCTAGGGCTTACGCCCCATTGCTGCCCGGACTGCTCGGTGATGGGCATCCAGTTCAACGCCCGCTGGGTGGGAATAGTCGGATCCCACGGGGCCTGCTGCTGAGGTGAATGGCTGGAACAGCCGGCCAGAAACAGCACCAGAACGATAAACCATCTTAATTTCACGCATCTATCCTTATTGATGTGCTCGCCATAACGGCGATGACAAGCGCTCTCGATAGCGGCATGATAACCAATTCATATTCAGCAAGGAAATGCCATGTCTCTGATTCATTTAATCGCCCCATCCGGTTACTGCATTAATCAGCAGGCCGCGGCCAGGGGCATCCGCCGGCTGGAAGAGAACGGGCATCAGGTGGTTAATCAGCAGGCGGTCACAAGGCGTTTTCAGCGTTTTGCGGGAACGGATAGCGAACGACTGGCGGAGATTAATCAACTGGCAACGCTGCCGCCGGAAACCGATATCGTGCTCGCGGTGCGCGGCGGCTATGGCGCAAGCCGCCTACTGGAAAACATCGACTTCTCACGCCTGGGCGCAGCGCTGCGAGCCAGGCCGCAAATCATCTGCGGCCACAGCGACTTTACCGCTATCCAGCTAGGCCTGCTGGCGCAGTGCGGTACAATCACCTTCAGCGGCCCCATGCTCGCCGGGAATTTCGGCGCCGAAGAGATGGACGAGTTTACCTGGCGTCACTTCTGGCAGGCGCTCAGCGAACCTGAATTTACCGTCAGTTGGGCAAGCGATGCCCCTGCCGTGCAGGCAAGCGGGACGGTGTGGGGCGGTAATCTGGCGATGCTGATTTCGCTGACAGGTACGCCGTGGCTGCCAACGATTGAGGGCGGCATTCTGGTTGTCGAAGACATCAACGAACACCCTTTCCGCGTCGAGCGCATGCTGCTGCAGCTTCACCATGCGGGCATTCTCTCTCGCCAAAAAGCGATTGTTTTAGGCAGTTTTAACGGCGCGACGGCAACCGACTATGACGCAGGGTATAATTTTGAAGAGATGCGCCAGACCCTGCAGAAGCGTTTACAGGTTCCTGTTTTACACGGCCTGCCGTTTGGTCACGAACCCCAAACCGTCACCCTGCCTCTCGGGGCGTTTGGCGAGCTTATTCATGACGGCGAAACGGCGCGTCTGACGTTAAGCGGCCACCCGGTTCTCGGCAAAAGAAACCCACTTTAAGCGCCTTTTTTGGGCGTTTAATCCACAGATTACATGTTAAAATTCCGCGACATAGATTAAGGAGATGAATGATTTTGGACGCAGGGGCGATAGTCAGTCTGTTTATTTTGGGTTCCGTTCTGGTAACTTGCAGTATCTTATTAAGTTCATTCTCCTCTCGTCTGGGCATTCCCATTCTGGTTATCTTTTTGGCTATCGGCATGCTGGCCGGTATCGACGGCCTGGGCGGTATCCCGTTTGATAACTATCCCTTCGCCTATCTGATCAGTAACCTGGCGCTGGCAGTTATCCTGCTTGACGGCGGCATGCGAACGCAGGCGAGTTCATTTCGCGTTGCGCTCGGCCCCGCGCTTTCACTGGCAACCGTTGGCGTATTAATTACCTCCGGCTTGACCGGTGTTGCAGCAGCCTGGCTGTTCAACCTGAACCTTATTGACGGCCTGCTTATCGGGGCCATCGTCGGTTCGACCGATGCTGCGGCGGTCTTTTCGCTGCTCGGCGGTAAAGGCCTCAACGAGCGCGTGGGCGCAACGCTTGAGATTGAGTCGGGCAGTAATGACCCGATGGCGGTGTTTCTCACCATTACGCTGATTGAGATGATTCAGCAGCACCAGACAGGCCTGAGCTGGATGTTCCTGGTGCATATCATTCAGCAGTTCGGGCTGGGGATAGTGCTTGGCCTTGGCGGCGGCTACCTGCTGCTGCAAATGATTAACCGCATCACCCTGCCTCAGGGGCTGTATCCGATGCTGGCGCTGAGCGGCGGCATTATGGTGTTTGGCGTGACGACGGCGCTGGACGGCAGCGGCATTCTGGCGGTTTACCTGTGCGGCTTTGTGATGGGCAATCGGCCTATTCGCAGCCGCTTTGGTATTCTGCAAACCTTTGACGGGCTGGCCTGGATGGCGCAAATCGGTATGTTCCTGGTGCTTGGCCTGCTGGTGAACCCCTCTGACCTGCTGCCGATTGCGGTGCCTGCGCTGCTGCTGTCAGCGTGGATGATCTTCTTTGCCCGGCCGCTGTCCATTTTTGCCGGCCTGCTGCCCTTCCGGGGCTTTAACCTGCGTGAGCGTGTGTTTATCAGCTGGGTTGGGCTGCGCGGCGCCGTGCCTATCATTCTGGCGGTCTTCCCGATGATGGCCGGGCTGGATAACGCCCGCCTGTTCTTCAACGTCGCCTTCTTCGTGGTGCTGGTTTCACTGCTGCTGCAGGGAACCTCCCTCGGCTGGGCGGCGAAAAAAGCAAAAGTCGTGGTACCGCCGGTCGGCTGGCCGGTTTCCCGCGTAGGGCTGGATATCCATCCTGATAACCCGTGGGAGCAGTTTGTCTACCAGTTGAGCGAAGAGAAATGGTGCGTGGGTGCCGCCCTGCGTGACCTGCATATGCCTGAAGAGACGCGTATTGCCGCGCTGTTCCGCGATAACGAGCTGCTGCACCCGACGGGCAGCACCCGGCTTCGCGAGGGCGATGTGCTCTGCGTCATCGGTCGCGAACGTGACCTTCCCGCACTCGGAAAGCTGTTTAGCCAGTCGCCGCCCGTGGATTTGGATCAGCGCTTCTTTGGTGACTTTATTCTGGAGGCCAGCGCCCAGTTCTCCGACGTGGCGACCATTTACGGCCTGACGCTGGATGAAGAGGTCAATACCCAGCAGTCGCTCGGTGATTTTGTGCTGGGGATGCTCGGCGGCGCGCCGGTTGTCGGTGACCAGGTTGAGTTCGCCGGTATGATTTGGACGGTGGCGGAGAAAGAGGACAACCTGGTACGTAAGATTGGTGTCCGCGTTGCCGGGGAAGAAGAGGAATAGCCTCTTCTCTTCTGCCCCGAACGCTTTATCTTAGTCACAAATACCCATAATTATGCAGTGCTGGCTAAGGTTCCGTTCACTTCCTGTCCTGCTTCACATGTCACCACCAAACCGGTGAACGACTCGGGGAAGTCACCGTCACTTCCCCGAGACCCCGGACTCCCGGCCAAATAAATCGACCGCTAAAGCGGCAGACCTCCGTTTTATCTCCCAGTCCTGGGTCGGCTGAGATGCGTTCCCGACGCTCTCAGCCTCCGGCCGTTCCCGACGTCCGGACCCTGGCCAGTCGGAGAGAAAACGGAGGCGATTTAAGCCGGAACCGTGCCTCGCTTCAAGCTAATAGCTACGCTGGACATAAAAATTGCTGCCAGTCCCAACGCCACGCCCTTGTTCCCGGCTCTCATCGCCCCCGGTTATGACCCAACTCAGGCGGGGTTGAGCTGCCGGGAGCAGCGAAAGAGAGCGATCGTCGGGAACGAATCGCGAACGACCCCGAATGTTTGGGTGATAGCCGGTGGGTTTACCGCTTCAGCGGCGATGAGCTCGCCGGGCGCCGGGGCTGTTCGGGGGATGGCGTTATCCCCCGGACACGTTCACCGTGATCTGAATGTGCTGGGGAAAGCAATTTACGGGTGAACGTAACAAATACTGGGCTATACAGCTCTCCCGGGATATTTGGAAAGAGAAACAGGTAGAAGAAATAGCTCCTGGAACATTAACTCACCATCACCGGCACTCGCGGCGCTAACGCACACATCAGCTCATAACCGACCGTACCAGCGGCGCTGGCAACGTCATCAATTTTGACGTTTTTGCCCCACATCTCGACCGGGCTGCCGATGCCAGCCTGCGGGCATGGCGTCAGGTCCACGGTAATCATGTCCATCGACACTTTTCCTACCACTCTGGTCATCACGCCGTCCACCATCACCGGCGTGCCGTCCGGGGCTATGCGTGGATAACCGTCCGCGTAGCCACCCGCGACGATACCGATACGCTGTTCACCGCTTGCCGTATAGCGGCTGCCGTAGCCTACGGTATCGCCCGCTTTCAGGGTCTGGATGCCGATAATTTCGCTGCTTAGCGTCATCACCGGCTGGATTCCGCTGGTCGCCACATCCTGCCACTGGCCGCTCGGGGACGCACCATAAAGGATGATGCCCGGACGAACCCAGTCAAAATGCGCTTCCGGGTGCCACAGCGTCGCCGCAGAGTTTGACAGCGAACGAGGAGCATCAATGCCTTCCGCCGCCTGCTCGATGCGCTTCATCGGCTCGATGATGCCTTCGGGCTGTTCTGCATCGGCAAAATGCGCCATCAGAGTCAGCTGACCCACGTTTGAGATCGAACGGAGTTTTTGCCAGATGCTGTGCACGCGATCGGGCGTAAAGCCCAGCCGGTTCATGCCGCTGTTAATTTTAAGATAAACGTCCAGCGGCGCGCTGAGTTTGGCATTCGCCAGCGCCTTAACCTGCCAGTTGCTGTGCAGGCTGGTGGTCAGCCGGTATTTATCAAACAGCGCCAGTTCATCGGCATGGAAGAAGCCTTCCAGCATCAGGATCGGGCCTTTCCAGCCACGCTCCCGCAGCAAAATGGCCTCTTCGAGGTTCAACATCGCAAAACCATCCGTCGCGCCGAGCGCCGACCAGACACGATCGAGACCGTGCCCGTAAGCATTGGCCTTGACGACCGACCACACGCGAGACTGTGGCGCGGCTCTGCGCACCACATCAAGATTATTGCGCAGGGCGCTGAGATCCAGCGTCGCTACCACAGGACGGGACATGACGGCTCCTTTTAGTTATGTGCGCCATGAAGATGGCGAGCGCTCAGGGGCGTAAAGCCTGGCGTGTAGCGGGCAATACCTAAATCCTCGCTCGGTATCGCCGGAGTGCGCCCGGAGATCAGGTCGCTCAGCATCTGGCCTGAGCCACACGCCATCGTCCAGCCCAGCGTGCCGTGCCCCGTATTCAGCCAGAGATTCTTGAACGGCGTGCGCCCTACAATAGGCGTTCCGTCCGGGGTCATTGGGCGCAGGCCGGTCCAGAAAGTCGCCTGTTCCACGTGCCCACCGCGTGGATAGAGATCTCTGACGACCATCTCCAGCGTCTCGCGACGCGGCTGTAACAGGTCGGTATTGAAGCCAACGATTTCCGCCATTCCACCGACGCGAATACGGTTATCAAAGCGGGTAATGGCAATTTTGTAGGTCTCGTCGAGAATGGTCGAGACCGGCGCGCCCTGCTCATCGGCAATCGGGATAGTCAGCGAGTAGCCTTTTAAAGGATAGACAGGAATATCGGCAATGCCCTTGAGCAGGCCGGTGGAGTACGAGCCAAAAGCCACCACGTAAGCATCACCCTTCACCACTTCCTGGCCGCACTGCACGCCGCTAATTTGCTGATTTTCGTACAGCAGGCGATCGACAGGCGTATTGAAACGAAACTCAACGCCCGCTTCCGCCGCCATGCGCGCCAGGTTTTGGGTAAACAGCTGGCAGTCACCGGTTTCATCGTTCGGTAAACGTAGACCGCCGGTCAGCTTATGGGCAACGTCCGCCAACGCTGGCTCTACGCGATTGAGCTGGCTGGCTTCCAGAAGCTCATACGGCACTCCGGCATCTTTCAACACCGCGATATCTTTTGCCGCGCTTTCATACTGCTGCTCGGTACGGAACAGTTGTAGAGTCCCGCCCTGCCGGCCTTCATACTGAATCCCGGTCGCGTGGCGCAGCTCTTTCAGGCAATCGCGGCTGTATTCGGCCAGGCGCACCATGCGGCCTTTGTTTTCCATGTAGTGGCGGGTATCGCAGTTGCGTAGCATCTGCCACATCCACTTCAGCTGGAACTGGGTGCCGTCAAGGCTGATAGCCAGAGGTGCATGACGCTGGAACATCCATTTGATGGCTTTTAAAGGGACGCCAGGTGCCGCCCAGGGTGCAGCGTAACCCGGTGAAATTTGACCGGCGTTGGCGGCACTGGTTTCCTGCGCCGGCCCAGATTCGCGATCGATGACGGTGACTTCATGCCCGGCCTGACGTAAATACCAGGCGCTTGCCACGCCAACGACACCACTTCCCAGCACCACAACACGCATATCTGCTCCGCATTTAGCTAAAAGAATAATCTTCTGATTACATATTGATAACTCAGTTGAATATGTTATTCAACATATGGCTTTATTATGGTGACTAACCTCACAGGTTTGCCCGCCAGCACTGGCCCGGGATAATTAGCATCTCCTGCACGGGAAAACATTTTAGCCAAAATAAAATGCTACAGGGTGAGTAAAAAGCCGGGTATCGGAATCAATAAATCGCGAATAAAAAATTTTACTTGTCGGCGCTATCTTTCAGGAGTTGTCTATTCTTGAGAGTGAGGCTTTCCATTCAGAGAGAGCCGAAAACAATGAGGGCGCGCTGATGGCTACCGTAACTGATTTCGCCACAAAGGATCCCAACCGTCTGAGCGACGGACCCGACTGGACGTTTGAGCTACTGGACATCTACCTGGCTGAGATTGACCGGGTAGCAAAGCTCTACAGGCTGGACACCTATCCCCACCAGATTGAGGTCATCACCTCAGAGCAGATGATGGATGCCTACTCGAGCGTCGGGATGCCGATTAATTATCCGCACTGGTCTTTTGGCAAAAAATTCATCGAGACCGAGCGCCTGTATAAACACGGGCAGCAAGGGCTGGCGTATGAGATTGTCATCAACTCGAATCCCTGCATTGCCTATTTGATGGAGGAGAACACCATCACCATGCAGGCGCTGGTGATTGCTCATGCCTGTTACGGGCATAACTCCTTCTTTAAAAACAACTATTTATTCCGAAGCTGGACGGATGCCAGCTCGATAATCGACTATCTGATCTTCGCTAAGAACTACATTACCCAGTGCGAAGAGCGCTACGGGGTGGATGAGGTGGAGCGCCTGCTGGATTCGTGTCATGCGCTGATGAACTATGGCGTGGACCGCTATAAACGCCCGCAAAAAATCTCGCTGCAGGAGGAGAAAGCGCGTCAGAAAAGCCGCGAGGAGTATCTGCAAAGCCAGGTGAACACGCTTTGGCGTACGCTACCGCGTAAGGAAGAGGAAAAAACCGCGGAGTCCGCCCACCGCTTCCCTTCCGAACCGCAGGAGAATCTGCTGTATTTCATGGAGAAGAACGCTCCGCTGCTGGAGCCGTGGCAGCGTGAGATCCTGCGCATTGTGCGCAAGGTCAGCCAGTATTTTTATCCGCAAAAGCAAACCCAGGTGATGAACGAAGGCTGGGCGACATTCTGGCATTACACCATTCTGAATCATCTGTATGACGAGGGAAAAGTCAGCGACCGCTTTATGCTGGAGTTTCTTCATAGCCACACCAACGTGGTGTTCCAGCCACCGTATAACAGCCCCTGGTATAACGGTATTAACCCGTACGCGCTAGGGTTTGCGATGTTCCAGGACATCAAACGTATCTGCCAGTCACCGACGGAAGAAGACCGCTACTGGTTCCCGGATATTGCCGGTAAAGACTGGCTGGAAACGCTGCACTTTGCCATGCGCGACTTCAAGGACGAGAGTTTTATCAGCCAGTTTCTGTCGCCTAAGCTGATGCGAGACTTCCGCCTGTTCACCGTGCTGGATGACGACCGTAATAATTTCCTGGAGATTTCGGCCATCCATAACGAAGAAGGTTATCGGGAGATTCGCTCTCAGCTCTCGGCGCAGTACAACCTCAGCAACCTGGAGCCAAATATTCAGGTCTGGGATGTGGATCTGCGTGGCGATCGTTCTTTGACGCTGCGCTATATTCCGCACAACCGGGCGCCGCTGGATAAAGGCCGCCGCGAGGTGCTTAAGCACGTGCACCGCCTGTGGGGATTTGACGTGATTATGGAACAGCAAAATGCGGACGGTAGCGTCGAGTTACTGGAACGGTGCCCGCAAAAAAATCCTTTATAAACCAGATGCAAGCGAAAAAAAAACGCTTCCGGAAGGAAGCGTTTTTTATTCTGCTTAGCGACTGTGCATCGCTAAATCACCCGGCAAGTTTTTCTGCATACGGTGCCAAATCTCGCCGCTCTCGCGGCCATAATTACGCACGGTATCAAAGACCTGATCGTGAAGCCCCTGCTGGCAAATTTCCGCCAGGCGGTGGTAGAAGCCCAGCGCCAGGCTGCGAGCTTCGGGATTTGAAAAGTAGTGACGCCCGATACGGGTGTACAGCCCTTTCATACCGTTAAGGATCAGACCATAAATCGGGTTACCGGACGCAAACGCCAGGCCACGGAAAATGTTGTAATCGAGCTCGGCAAACGCGTCGGCGTGATCTTCAACCTTGTTGGCGGTGGCCAGCACCTCCTGCGATTTATCCGGATACTGACGAAGGGCTGTACGGATAAATATCGTTGAAATATTGGTCCGCACGGACAGCAGATTATCAATCAGCTGCGGCACGCTGTCGTGATCCAGCCGCGCCAGCGTTTCCAGGATATTTAAGCCTGACGTTTCCCAGAAATTGTTAACACGAGTCGGTTTTCCGTGCTGGATAGTCAACCAGCCGTCGCGAGCAAGACGCTGAAGCACTTCACGTAATGTGGTTCGCGTCACGCCAATAAGTTCTGATAATTCACGCTCTGCCGGAAGGATAGACCCCGGCGGAAAACGGCTGTTCCAGATACTTTCTATAATATACTCTTCCGCGAAACCCGCTGGGCTCTGCGCCTTAATGACCATAGTAAGATTTCCATTACTCAGGTTTTGCAAATTGGACTCATCATACCAGATGCCATGCACGCCAGATAGCGGGGGCGACGTGCAAATGCGGGATCGGCGTTGAATTTTGACGATTAATGCCTTAACTCAGGATTTCCTGCGGCTTGATCGCGTGAGCCTTATACGAGTACCCTGAAGGGCTATATTATTAAACATCAACATAATACAACGGATAACGGTAATTTTACGATGGAAATGTCCTCCGGGCGGGCGCTGTACCGCAATTTTCTGGGTCAATCACCTGACTGGTACAAGCTTACGCTGATTATCTTTTTAGTGATTAATCCGCTGGTTTTCTGGTTTGTCAGCCCGTTTGTCGCGGGTTGGATGCTGGTGATTGAGTTTATCTTCACCCTGGCGATGGCGCTGAAGTGCTATCCGCTGCTGCCCGGCGGCCTGCTTGCCATTGAAGCCGTGTTGGTCGGCATGACCAGCCCCGAACACGTTCACGGTGAAGTTGCGGCTAATCTGGAAGTCCTGCTGCTGCTGATGTTCATGGTGGCCGGGATCTACTTCATGAAGCAGCTGTTACTGCTGTTATTTACCCGACTGCTGCTGGGCATTCGCTCCAAAATTGCGCTGTCGCTGGCCTTTTGCGTCGCCGCCGCGTTTCTCTCCGCATTTCTCGATGCCTTAACCGTGGTCGCAGTGGTTATCAGCGTGGCCGTTGGCTTCTACAGCATCTATCACCGCGTGGTGTCTGAGGCGCAGGATGACGGCAACGTCCAGGACGATAGCCATATTCAGACCGACAGCCGGGAGATCCTTGAGCAGTTCCGCGCTTTCCTGCGTAGCCTGATGATGCACGCCGGCGTGGGGACCGCGCTCGGCGGTGTGATGACCATGGTCGGCGAGCCGCAGAACCTGATTATTGCTAAAAATGCCGGCTGGCATTTCGGTGATTTCTTCCTGCGAATGATGCCGGTAACGGTACCGGTGCTGATTTGTGGCCTGCTAACCTGTGTCCTTCTTGAGCGCTTTAAGGTGCTTGGTTACGGGCAAACGTTGCCGGAAAAAGTACGCGGCATCCTGCATGACTTCGATGCCGAAAGCGCGAAGAAACGGACGAAGCAGGACAAAATGAAGCTGCTTATTCAGGCGCTGATCGGCGTTTGGCTGATCGTCGCCCTGGCTTTGCATCTGGCAGAAGTCGGCCTTATCGGTCTGTCGGTGATTATTCTGGCGACCTCGCTGTGCGGCGTGACCGATGAGCACGCGATTGGCAAGGCCTTTACCGAAGCACTGCCGTTTACCGCCCTGCTGACCGTTTTCTTCACTATTGTGGCGGTGATCATCGATCAGCATTTGTTTAGCCCGATAATTCAGTACGTGCTGGATGCCTCCCCGCATGCCCAGCTGTCGCTGTTTTACATCTTTAACGGCCTGCTCTCTTCCATCTCTGACAACGTCTTTGTTGGCACCGTTTATATCAGCGAAGCGAAAACCGCGCTGCAACATGGCGCGATTGATATGAAACAGTTCGAGCTGTTGGCGGTAGCCATTAATACCGGGACTAACCTGCCGTCGGTGGCGACGCCTAACGGCCAGGCGGCATTCCTGTTCCTGCTGACCTCTGCGCTGGCGCCGTTGATTCGCCTCTCTTACGGACGGATGGTTATTATGGCGCTCCCGTACACTCTCGTTCTGACGCTTGTGGGCCTGCTTTGCGTTGAGTACACGCTGGTGCCCGCCACCGAATGGATGCTTGCCAGCGGCTGGTTAACCACGCCTGACACACTGGTTGTACCACACTAAGGTAATTTGACGGGAAGTCCGCTTCCCGTTACAAATTTTTTCCTTATAAACATCCGATTAGTACGTTATTTTCATCTGTGCTACTGGCGCAAAAAGGGAATTGGTTTACACTGCCGATTCTACGCATGCTGCAGGGAAACTGATTATGTTGCGATATTTAAACCAATGCTCTCTTGGGCGCACCGCATGGCTGCTTCTGGCCTTTACGGCCTTTGCGCTTGAGATGGTGGCATTGTGGTTCCAGCACGTTATGGGGCTGAAACCTTGTGTGATGTGTATTTATGAACGTTGCGCGCTGTTTGGCGTGATGGGTGCGGGCCTGGTGGGTGCGATTGCCCCCAAAAGCCCTCTGCGCTACGGCGCGCTGGCTATCTGGCTGTACAGCGCAGGGAAAGGCGTTCAGCTGGCATGGGACCACACCATGCTGCAGCTTCACCCGTCACCGTTCGTGACCTGTGATTTCTTCGCCCGTTTCCCAGGCTGGCTGCCGCTGGACAAATGGCTGCCTCAGGTCTTCGTCGCTAGCGGCGACTGCTCCGTTCGCCAGTGGGAATTCCTGTCGCTGGATATGGTGCAGTGGCTGCTCGGGATCTTCGCCGTGTTGCTGGTCATTGCGGTGCTGGTGCTGATTGCCCAGTTCTTAAAACCAAAACGCCGTGACCTGTTCGGCCGCTAATTTAGCGCATTACGGAAAGCAATAACCCACCTCTCGGTGGGTTATTTTTTATGAATGATCGCGGCGGTAAAGCGCCCATTCGTCGATTCGTTCTCCGCCAGGCAGCAGGCAGTCAGCCCTTTCGCCTTCAGGCGTTTTCACGCTAACTGATTTACCACCTTTCTCCAGGCAGTAAACCGATGCCGGGTTTGCCATGCCCACGCTACGCGGTGGCTTCGGCGCTTCGCGCTCTGCGGTCGCACAGCCACTGAGCAGCAGTATGCCTATAATAGTAGTTAGTTTTTGCATTTTTCCTCCTTTAAAGAAGGAATATTAGCAGCGCGGCTGAGCAGAAGCCAAAGACTGTTGCGCCAGTGGGCTAAAACCGGAGAAGGTCGCATTTAACGGACGATGAGCGGAAACCTGCATTGCGGATTTGCAAAAGATACAGACTGCGCCATGGGGATTTGATTCTCGGACATCGTAGGAGGAAGTGCGATACTGCGATCCGCCACATGACGGACACTGGAATATTAAATTCAGGATAAAAACTCTCTTATTTTGGTTATTGAAAATCCATCCTATCACAAAATGAGTTATAAGAAGGATTTATTTTCATCCCCAGGCATTACCGAAAAGCGCTAGTCCGCCCACTCGGGTTTGTTAAGGATATGGTCCTGCCAGTCGCGAACTTCCGACTCTTTCACCGCGATATGACGCACGGAAATACGTTCGCCGTGCATTGCCGCTTTTGAGCCGGTAATCAGCGGGTGCCATTCCGGCAGCGGTTTGCCTTCGGCAAGCAGACGGTAAGCACAGGTGTGCGGTAGCCACTCGAAGGTAGGCAGGTTATCACGGGTCAGCTTGATGCAGTCCGGCTCATATTCAAAGCGGCGGACGTAGTTCTTACACTGGCAGGTTTTGATACTGAGCTGCTTACACGCGACGTTGGTGAAGTAGATCTCGTCGGTATCTTCGTCCATCAGCTTGTGCAGACAGCACTGACCACAGCCGTCGCATAATGACTCCCACTCGGCGTCGCTCATTTCGTCGAGAGTTTTACTTTGCCAAAAAGGAGTGGGTGTCATAACGGTTCCTGCATTTAAAAATTAAGCGCACCTTATAAACAGTCTGACACCCGGATGCAAGTTTTGCCGCCCTGAAGCGGCAAATTGTTTACAAAACGCGCGTGTTCAGGCTGTGGCCGGCAAAGCTCACTTCCAGCTCATCGCCACCGTGCAGCGGGCCCACGCCTTCCGGCGTTCCGGTGAGGATCACATCTCCTGCGCGCAGAGTGAAGAATTTGCTCATGTAGGCAATCAGCGGCACGATCTTGTGGATCATATCTTCGGTATTGCCCTGCTGGCGAACTTCCCCGTTGATTTTCAGCTCAAGAGGCGTGTTTTGCGGATCGTGCGTAAACTGCGCCGCAGGGATAAAACCGGAGATTGGGCATGAGTTATCAAAGCCCTTCGCTTTTTCCCACGGCTGGCCTGCTTTTTTCAGCTTAGCCTGCAGGTCACGCAGCGTCAGATCCAGCGCGACGCCATAACCGGCAATCGCCTTAAGGACGTGCTCTTCGCTTGCCTGCTTAAGGGTGGCGCCGATCAGGATTGCCAGCTCCACTTCATGATGTACAGAGCCAAACTCCTGCGGCAGCGCCAGCGGCTGGCGAATGTCACACAATGCGCTCTCGGGCTTGATAAACACCACCGGTTCGTCCGGCGTCGCGCTGCCCATCTCTTTAATATGTTTGGCATAGTTGCTGCCAACACAGACTACCTTGTTTACCGGAAAATCCAGCAGTGCACCCTGCCAGTTATGATGTTGATACATGCCTTTCCTCTGTGTCGTTTGTGTTAACTGCCTTTGATACTAGATAAAAAAATCCCCGCTGAATACCGGGGAAGTGTTTCTAAGCGTGCCTTATTTATTCGCGATAGCGTCCGCCATCTTGCCGATGCTAATGGCGAAATAATAAGAGCGGTTCCAGTGCATCAGGGTGCGGAAATTGTTATAGACCAGGAACGAACGTCCCAGGCCATCGTCTGGCTTCACCAGCCAGCCTTTTTGTGCCGATGCCGGGAGATGTAAACCGTTGGGCAGGGTAACGCCCAGCTTTTTCCATTGAGCAACGCGCTTGCCTTGCCCTGGATTTGTGCCCAGAAGCGAAGGATTAAAACCGTTTGGCAGTTTCACTTCCAGGCCCCAGCCGCCGCCGTGCTGCCAGCCTTCCATCGCCAGATAGTTGGCCGTGGAAGCAAAAACATCGCGGGTGTTATTCCAGATATCAATTTTACCGTCGCCATCACCGTCTTTGCCGTAGCGCAGCAGCGAACTCGGCATAAACTGATTTTGCCCCATCGCGCCCGCCCATGAACCTTTCATCTGTGAGGCGCTAACGTCACCCCGCTGGATGATTTTCAGCGCCGCCATCAGCTCGTTGGTGAAAAAGGCTTCACGGCGTCCCTCAAAGGCCAACGTCGCCAGAGCAGAAATCACATCTTCTTTGCCCTGAAGTTTGCCGAAATTGCTCTCCATCGCCCACAGGGCGACAATGTAACGGCTTTGGACACCGCTTTTTGCACTAACCATTTCCAGTTCGGTCTGGTGCTGTTTAGCCAGGCTGCGGGCCTGTTTAATTTTGGCCGGCGTGATGACACGCTTTAAATAGTCATCAAGCGTAATTTTCTTTTCCAGCTGATTACGGTCAGATTTAATGACCCGATCGACAAAATGAATATTGGCAAAGGCCTTCTCCAGCGTGGCATGGCTGATGCCTTTAGCTCTGGCTTCTTTCTTTAATTGTTCAACATAGGCAGGAAATTCAGCGGGATCGCGCCCCTGCTCTGCAAGCGTGGTCGCTTCAGAGAGTTTGGTCTGAGATGCAGCGACGGCCGCAGGAGCCGCCTCTGCATGAGAAATGTAACCGGTAATACTGGCGAGAATTAAGGCGCTGAGGGTCAACCTGGATGCTGAATATTTCATCGTCTTTCCCTCAATAATGTGTTTCGCACATCTTCAGGCTTTATGTCCGGAAAAGATTTACCGTCAGTCCTAAAGTTATTTTTTCGGACTGTTTTCCAGGTGCACGGTCAGCAAACTTTCTATCGGCGGTGGGATCTGCAAATAATACCCCTCATTTTCCAATGCCTGTTTAACTTTATCCAAATCGGCATTGGCCAGTTTTTTGCTGCCATCCAGCGGCAGAAGCATCGACAGCACCGGTTTACCAAAGCCTTTCATCAGTTCTTCCGGCACTTTGGAGAAATCGTCTTTTTTTTCGACATAAAGATAAGTCCGATCGCGTTTGGTACTTCTGTAGATCACACAAAACATTTTTTTTACTCTATTTTCGCCAGCGAGTGGCTTGCCTGAATATAAGCTGGACTATAACATGCCTGGTGTACTTCGGAATATCGTCCCACAATTGTGGGGATTGAAACTGAATTGAGTAAGGCCAGGATGTCAAACACGCCAATCGAGTTAAAGGGCAGCAGTTTTACCTTATCTGTGGTTCATTTGCATGATGCACAACCTGAGGTTATTCGCCAGGCACTGGAAGATAAAATCGCCCAGGCTCCCGCATTCTTAAAGAATGCCCCGGTGGTCGTTAACGTCGCCAGTCTCGATGGTTCCGTCAACTGGAAGAAAGTACAACAGGCCGTCACCGCAACCGGCCTGCGCGTGGTGGGTATCAGCGGCTGTAAAGATGAAGCGTTAAAAGCTGACATTGAGCGTGCTGGCCTGCCCTTGCTGACCGAAGGGAAAGAAAAGATTGCCAGAGCGCCGAAAGCCGCGCCCGTTGAGCCCGTGGTCGTTGCCGCGCCGGATGTTAGCCCGGTCACAAAAACGCGTTTAATTGATACCCCGGTCCGTTCCGGCCAGCGCATTTATGCGCCAAACTGTGACTTGATTGTGACCAATCACGTCAGCGCCGGTGCAGAACTGATAGCAGATGGTAATATTCATATTTACGGCATGATGCGTGGCCGTGCGCTGGCTGGTGCAAACGGCGATCGTGATGCACAAATATTTTGTACTAACCTGGTAGCAGAGCTTGTCTCTATAGCGGGCGAGTACTGGCTGAGTGAGCAGATCCCAGCCGATTATTATGGAAAAGCGGCTCGCCTTAATCTGGCGGGTGGTGCGCTCTCCGTTCAATCTTTGTATTAAGCCCTTTTAACAAGGAAATCCTTTATGGCACGCATTATTGTTGTTACATCGGGTAAAGGGGGCGTCGGTAAGACCACGTCCAGCGCGGCCATCGCCACGGGTCTGGCCCAAAAGGGAAGAAAAACCGTCGTTATTGATTTCGATATTGGCCTGCGTAACCTTGACCTGATCATGGGCTGCGAACGCCGCGTCGTGTACGATTTCGTCAACGTTATTCAGGGCGATGCCACGCTGAACCAGGCGCTTATCCGCGATAAACGCACCGAACAGCTCTATATCCTGCCCGCTTCACAAACCCGCGATAAAGACGCCCTGACCCGCGAAGGCGTGGCCAGGGTGCTTGAAGACCTGAAAAACATGGACTTCGAATTTATCGTTTGTGACTCGCCCGCGGGCATCGAGACCGGCGCGCTCATGGCGCTGTACTTTGCTGACGAAGCGGTTATCACCACCAACCCGGAAGTTTCCTCGGTGCGTGACTCAGACCGTATTCTCGGCATTCTGTCGTCGAAATCACGCCGCGCTGAAAACGGCGAAGACCCGATTAAAGAGCATTTATTGCTCACCCGCTACAACCCTGGCCGCGTCAACCGGGGCGATATGCTGAGCATGGAAGACGTGCTCGACATTCTGCGCATTCCTCTGGTTGGGGTTATCCCGGAAGACCAGTCGGTGCTGCGCGCGTCCAACCAGGGCGAGCCGGTTATTCTTGACGGTGAATCTGACGCGGGCAAAGCCTACGCCGATACCGTGGAACGCCTGCTCGGTGAAGAACGCCCTTTCCGCTTCATTGAAGAAGAGAAGAAGGGTTTCCTGAAACGCCTGTTCGGAGGATAAGTTATGGCATTACTCGACTTTTTTCTGTCACGAAAAAAGAACACCGCCAACATCGCGAAAGAGCGTTTACAGATTATCGTTGCTGAGCGTCGCCGTAGCGATGCTGAACCGCATTACCTGCCTCAGCTGCGCAAAGACATTCTCGACGTGATTTGCAAGTACGTGCAAATCGATCCTGAAATGGTCAGCGTTCAGCTTGAGCAACGAGATGGGGATATTTCGATTCTGGAGCTGAACGTCACGCTCCCGGAAGCGGAAGAAGCCAGTAAATCTGCGTGAATAAAAACCCCCTGCTTATGTCAGGGGGTTTTATTTTTACTCTAAGCCTTAACGATTATTAAGATCTTTCTCGTTGACCTACCGCCAATATATTTCACCCTGTGAATAACACTGTAATTATTCCCAGGTATCGAAACACTATTAGTATTCTGCCAACAGTTTAGTTAACGCCTCTGCCATTAATTCGGCGCGCCAGCCGCTAATTAATTCCGGCTCAACGTGCTGAGGTTTCAATTTCCAGTGCCAGTTTAACAGCTGGTTTATTTGGCGACGCGATGCCAGTAATTCTGCACTCAGCCCTTTTGCCTCACTCACTTCCTGCACCAGCGCTTTAATCGCCTTAAAGACTTTGCGGTAGCCCGGCATATCCACCAGGTTCTGCAGCGGCTGCGGCAGCTCGCTCTCAGGCAATGCCTGCGCCTCCGCAACCAGCGCGATAAGCGCTTTACCGTGGAAACGAATTTCGCTGCCGCTCAGACCAAGAGCGTCCAGTTCCCCGAGCGATCCCGGCATATAGCGAGCCACCTGCCAGAGGTTCTCTTCGCGCACGACAAAATTTACCGCCATATCCCGCTCACGCGCTTTACGCAGGCGCCACGAGGCCAGCTTCTTGAGGCAGGCCAGCTGGCGGGTACGAAGCTGCCATGCATTGCCAATTTCGCGCCAGGCTTCTTCCGGGTCAAGCTGGTCACGGCGACGGGCACACATCAGCTGGCACTCGTCGAGAGCCGCGTTGATCCAGCCGGCCGCTTCGGTTTCGGCCATGAGCTTCTCAGCGATGGGCAGCAGATAGAGCACGTCTGCCGCCGCATAATCGCACTGCCGCTCTGTTAACGGACGTGCCAGCCAGTCAGTGCGGGATTCGCTTTTATCCAGCGCGATGCCGGTATAGGACTCCACGATAGTCGCAAAGCCGCAGGAGAGCGGACGCCCGGTGAATGACGCAAGAATTTGGGTATCGATAAACGGGTCTGGCAGCATGCCAAAAGCGTTCAGGAAGACTTCGAGGTCTTCGCTGCCGGCATGCAGGTATTTAACCGTATCAGGGTCCTGCAGCAGCGCTTTAAACGGCGACCAGTCGCTAATAGCTAACGGGTCTATCAACGAGGCCTGCTGGCCATCATAAAGCTGGATCAGCCCCAGTTGCGGGTAATAGGTTCGCGTACGGACAAATTCGGTGTCCAGCGCCAGCGCGGGGAACTGACGAGCGGCCTGGCAAACGGCGGCCAGCCCTTCATCGGTGGTAATCATCTGGTAAGTCAAATTCAGTTCTCTTAGGTTGCGCCCATAAAAAATGCCGGCGAACCGGCATCAGGACGAGTGACTTGGAGCTCAGGCGTTATTGTTGCCTGTCTTGCCCGCTTCGTCACGCAGTTCTCGTCGTAAAATTTTCCCGACGTTGGATTTTGGCAATTCCGTGCGGAATTCTATCAGTTTCGGCACTTTATAGCCGGTTAACTGGCGGCGGCAGAAGGCGATAAGCGCTTCTTCCGTCAGGGCCGGGTCCTTCTTCACGACGAAGATTTTGACGTGCTCACCGCTTACGCCGGCAGGCACACCAACCGCCGCAACTTCCAGCACGCCTTCGTTCTGCATCACCACGTCTTCAATTTCGTTGGGATAAACGTTAAAACCGGAAACGAGGATCATGTCTTTTTTACGGTCAACGATGTTCATAAAGCCTTCGTCGTTCATCACCGCAATGTCGCCGGTGCGCAGCCAGCCGTCTTTCAGAATTTCATCGGTCTCTTTCGGGCGCTGCCAGTAGCCCAGCATCACCTGAGGCCCTTTAACGCAAAGCTCACCGGGCTCGCCAGGAGGAACCTCATTGCCTTCATCATCAATCAGCTTCACATCGGTAGACGGCACCGGCAGGCCAATAGAGCCGCTGTGGTAATCCATGTCATGCGGATTCGCGCTGACCAGCGGCGCGCACTCCGTCAGGCCGTAGCCTTCCAGCAGGAAGCGCCCGGTTAATTTTTCCCAACGTTCAGCCACGGCGTGCTGAACCGGCATGCCGCCGCCCGCGGAGAGGTGCAGGCTTGAGAAGTCCAGCTGCTGGAACTCTTTGTTGTTCAGCAAGGCGTTAAACAGCGTGTTCACGGCGGTCATGGCGGTGAAAGGATATTTCGCCAGTTCCTTTACCAGGCCCGGAATGTCGCGCGGGTTGGTAATCAGCAGGTTCTGACCGCCCATATCGATAAACAGCAGGCAGTTAATGGTCAGGGCAAAAATATGATAGAGCGGCAGCGGGGTGACCACCAGCTCCTTGCCTTCATGCAGCAGCGGGCTATAGGCCGCCCTCACCTGCTCAAGGTTGGCCAGCATGTTGCGGTGCGTCAGCATCGCGCCCTTCGCCACGCCGGTCGTGCCGCCGGTATACTGCAGGAAGGCCAAATCGTCGTTGATAATTTCAGGCTTGATATACTGCATGCGGTAGCCGCTTTGCAGCGCGCGGCGGAAGGAGATAGCGTTTGGCAAATGGTATTTAGGCACCAGCCGCTTGATGTATTTGACGACAAAGTTAACCAGCGTGCCTTTCGGGCCGGAGATCTGGTCTCCCAGGCGGGTCAGGATCACGTGCTTCACCTGGGTTTTATCGACCACTTTTTCCAGCGTGTGGGCAAAGTTCGACACGATGACAATCGCGCTGGCGCCGCTGTCGTTCAGCTGGTGCTCCAGCTCGCGTGGGGTATAAAGCGGGTTAACGTTAACCACCACCATTCCGGCACGCAGTATGCCAAAGAGCGCCACCGGGTACTGCAGCAGGTTGGGCATCATCAGCGCAACGCGGTCGCCTTTTTTCAGCCCCAGGCCCTGCTGGAGGTAAGCGGCGAATGCACGGCTGCGCTCTTCCAGCTTACGGAAGGTCATCACCTCCCCCATATTGATAAACGCAGGCTTGTCGGCATAGCGAGTGACGGCCTGTTCAAACATATCAACCAGGGATTGATAGCGATCGGGATTTATTTCAGCCGCAACGTCGGCCGGGTAGCGGTTAAGCCAAACCTTATTCAAGGATCCACCTCTGAAATTATTATTTGTCGTCATCACAACCCCAGGCTACACATTTCGTTAACATAATATTAACTCAGCGTACCAGTTTATTAATTAGCCTGATTAAAGGTTGCGAAGCGCATCACTAAATTTTTTCATCCGTCCTGGATAAAAACAAACAGCGGCCAGGCCGCTGTTTGAAAATATTTAAAAACAACAGATTATTCGGTTACGACGGTTTGTACCTGTGCGGGCCCCGGATTATACCAGCCGCCCCACATATCATAATGATGACGGTACGGGTATGGGCCGCCCCAGAACCACGGATCTATGGGCTGCGGTGGCATCACAACCTGCTGAACCACGTTCCAGCGCTTATACCCTGTCGCCTGCATGGTCATGAATTTATACGGCGTCTGGCCAATTTTACCTTCTGCGGTGCCGGTGATTGGCCCCACAACGGTGACCAGCTGATTACGAAAATCAACCGGGTCCAGGAAACCGTTCACGTCGGCATAAATACGCCCGTGAGAAGGTTCATTCAGCGCCGGGCGGGCACCTTCATCCAGGCTGACGGTGGCAATTTCCAGCCGGGTTTTCCCCTTCAGGTTATCCACGTTCACCACCCGGCCGCCAAAACGTGCTTCCTGCCCAACGTAAAGCTGGGGAGCATTCATGACGACCGTCAGATCCTGCTGCGGCGTCGCCGAGGTTCCTTTGATGGCGTCCGGCACGCTCACGCAGCCGCTCAGCACCAACGCCGCGGCGGCTGCAAGCAGCCAGCTGCATTTTTTGACATTACAAACAGCCATACCTCATCTCCTTAACCTCCACTCCGTTCGGAGCGGTGGGTATTACTCTCTACCAGGAAGCTTTTTCCAGGTCACTTCATTGCGCAGGTAGACCGGTTCGGCGTGTTCCACGGCGACGGTTTTTCCGGCGTTAAAAGCCTGCAGCGCCAGCGGCAGCATGTCTTCTGCTTCGGGCAGCGTGGTTTCACCGTCCTGCAACAGAAGTCCGCTATCCTGCGCCATATCAGGCCAGGCCTGCCAGCCTGTACCGACTGTAGCCCAGCTGCCGCTAAGCTGTTTCAACCGACCGGCAACGTCTTCCGGCTTGAGGACGGCTTCGCTTTCTTCGCCGTGCCACACGCCCTGCTCGTCACGCTGATATTCGGCCCAGTAGACTTCGCCCATGCGAGCATCTATGGCGGCCAGAACCCGGGTTGCCCCGGTACGGCGCCATGCGCCCTGCGCCATCGTCGCAAGCGTTGAGATACCAATCATCGGCAGCTCAGCGCCCAGCGCCAGCCCTTGTGCAATGCCGATACCAATTCGCACGCCGGTAAAACTGCCCGGCCCACGCCCGTAGGCGAGTGCGTTCACATCAGACAAAGTAATTTCGCCCTGGTTCAGGATGTCCCTCACCATGGGCAAAATTCTTTGCGTATGCTCGCGCGGGCAGAGTTCGAAATGGGCGTAGGACGCCTCGTCGTTTTGCAGAGCAACAGAACAGGCTTCTGTTGCGGTATCGATGGCTAAAATTCGCATGGACTTGCCAACCTCTGGCGGAGATAAGGTCAAAAAACGGCGCGCATCATACCATAGCCTGGCACAAATTACTGCGCGCCAGAGGCGCTGAGGAACTCAACTGCCCGATTTATATCCCGGGTACGCGGCGTTGGCGGCAGGCTGTTCAGGAAAACAGCGCCATAAGGCCGCATCACCAGCCGGTTATCACAGATAACCAGCACGCCCCGGTCCTCCACGTCGCGAATGAGTCGGCCGACGCCCTGCTTGAGGGTGATGACCGCATCCGGCAGCTGGACATCGTCAAACGGATCGCCGCCACGAATGCGGCAATCTTCCATTCGAGCCTTCAGCAGCGGATCGTCCGGTGAGGTAAAGGGCAGCTTGTCGATGATGACCAGTGAGAGCGTATCGCCCCGAACGTCAACGCCTTCCCAGAAGCTGCTGGTCGCCACCAGCAGGGCATTACCGGCCTCAACAAACTGCTGCAACAGCTGGCCTTTGCTGGTTTCGCCCTGCAGCAGCACCGGGAGCGTCATGGTGGCGCGGAACTGCTCGGCCAGGTCGCGCATCATGGCGTGGGAGGTACAAAGCATAAAGCAGCGCCCGTTATTGGCTTCAATGAGAGGACGCAGCAGATTGGCCAGATGGCGGCCAGCGTGGGGTTGATTCGGCGTTGGCAGCCCTCGCGGCACGCAGAGCAGCGCCTGCTTAGCGTAGTCAAACGGGCTTGCCAGCAGCAGCGTTTCTGCCTCGTCGATGCCCAGCCGTTCGGTGAAATGGCTCATTTTGTCATTCACCGCGAGGGTCGCCGAGGTGAAGACCCAGCAGCCCGCTTTTTCACGGATAGCTTCCTTAAACTTGTCTGCCACGGACAGCGGCGTCAGGGCTAGTGTGAAATGGCGGGCGTTACATTCGTACCAGTAGCTGTACCCCGGCTGATTGATCTCTTTCAGCCGCTTGATGCGTCCACGGTAAATCACCGCCCGTTCAAAAGCAGCGTCCAAAAGCGCAGAGCGCCCAAGGGAAAGCTTCGCCACGTCGTAACACAGCTCCAGCGCGTCATCGAGCAGCAGCAAAGAACGCTGAATATTGGCGTCCGCGAGCAGCTCACGCAGGTTGCCACGGTAGCCCGGGTCGCCTATTTGCAGGCGAAAATCCTGCGTGCGCTGAGCGAGGCTGTCGGCGCTTTTTTGCAGCTGTTGCACATCCCGAACTTCTGTCCGGTAAGCAATAGAGATGTCTTTGGCGAGGTCGAGCAGTTGGCGGCTGGAGATAGACTGACCAAAATACTGGCTGGCGATATCGGGGATCTGATGAGCTTCATCGAAAATCGTCACTTCGGCCTCTGGGATCAGCTCCGCGAAGCCACTCTCTTTCACCACCATATCGGCCAGATAGAGATGATGGTTCACCACCACCACGTCAGCATCCATTGCCTTTTTACGCGCTTTCACCACGAAACAGTCCTGATACTGCGGGCAATCCTGGCCCAGACAGTTGTCGTTGGTGCTGGTAACCATCGGCCAGACGGTGGAGTCTTCGGCGACAGAAGCACAGGTGCTGATATCACCGTCGACGGTTTCGCTGGCCCAGCCGCGCAGATGTACCACGTCGCTTAGTGCCTGCACGGGCAAGTCGCCACCGGCCAGCGACTGCTGTTCAAGTCTTTCCAGGCAAAGGTAGTTAGAGCGTCCCTTCAGCAGCGCCACGCGGCCGGTAAATTTCAGCGCCCGGGAGATAGTCGGCAGATCGCGGGAAAACAGCTGATCCTGCAGCGCCTTTGAGCCGGTAGAGATAATCACTTTTTTGCCCGAACGCAGGGCGGGGGCAAGGTAGGCATACGTTTTCCCCGTACCGGTACCGGCTTCTACCACCAACTCGCCGCCGGCTTTAATGGCCCTGGTGACCGCCTCTGCCATTTCACGCTGCGCCTCACGCGGCCTGAAACCGGGAATGACCTGAGCCAGTTGGCCGTCTGCTGCAAAATCGTCCGTCACGTTACCCCCTGGTTAAATTGCCAGTGATTATGTCAGCCCTGGCCAGGTTTATCCAGCAAGCCGGTGGAACCGGGCAGCGGATTATGGCAGTCTGTGCCGCACATATCGTTTGTTGTTAAGGAGTTGTCATGAGTATTGCGCGTATTAAACCCGAAGCTCGCTGGTCTGATGCTGTTATCCATAACCAGACCGTGTACTACACCGGCGTGCCTGAAAACCTGGATGCCGACGCTTACCAGCAGACGGCAAATACCCTTGAGCAAATTGACACCCTGCTGGCCGAGCTTGGCAGCGATAAGACCCGCATTCTGGATGCGACTATTTTCCTGCCGGACGGCGAGGATTTTGCGGCAATGAATAAAGCGTGGGATGAGTGGGTTGTGGCGGGTAAAGCGCCGGTACGCTGCACCGTACAGGCTAAACTGATGAACCCGCGTTACAAAGTGGAAATCAAAATCATCGCCGCCGTGTAACGCAAAGCCGTTGAGGCCCGGCTAGTCCTGCGGGTCTTCTTCTTCGTCGTCTTCATCTTCAAAGCGTGCGACGATGTTACCGCCGGTGTGCGAGGCACGGATCTCACTGGCCACCAGGGCGATGGCTTCGCCGCTGCTCATGCCGTTTGCCATCAGTTCGTGAATACGCTCGACGGCCTGCTGCTGCTGCTCGTGGCTAAGCGCCGGTAATCCTGAAATCATATCGAACTCCTGTTACAGTGCTGGAGCCGCTACTTTACTCTGCTCCAGACGATGCTACCAAGATGAATGTTATAGCTACCCCCGATTTTTACGAACTCAGCTGGCAGCCCGATGCCGTTCAGCACTATTTTCGCCCTGTTTCGGGCCAGCCCTGGGCCATGCTGCTCCATTCCGGGTTTGCCGATCACCCTCATAACCGTTTCGACATTATGGTCGCCAATCCGCTGGCTACGCTGGTCACGCGCGGGCAGGAAACGATTATTGAGCGCGACGGCAATCTGTCGCATCACGAAGATTGCCCGCTTGAGCTGCTACAAAATACGCTGAACAGCTTTGGTTTTCTCGCACAGTCCCAATCTGATTTCCCCTTCTGCGGCGGCGCGCTGGGTTTATTTGGCTACGATTTGGGGCGGCGTTTTGAAACATTACCCGTGACGACGGAGCAGGATTTAACCACCCCGGATATGGCCGTGGGTATTTATGACTGGGCGCTGATTGCAGACCATCAGCTTGAGCGCCTGACGCTGGTCTGCTGCGGAGACATCGAGTCTCGTCTGGCCTGGCTTGAGGCGTTGAAACCACGCCAGCCTGCCCAACCTTTCAGGCTCATCAGCGAATGGCATTCCAATATGTCGCGCGAAGCTTACGGTGAGAAATTCCGCCAGATTCAGGCTTATTTAAGCAGTGGAGACTGTTACCAGGTCAATCTTGCCCAGCGCTTCAGCGCCAGCTATGAAGGTGATGAATGGCAGGCATTCGAGCGGCTTAATCAGGCAAACCGCGCGCCGTTCAGCGCCTTCCTCAGACTGCCTGAAAGCTGCATTCTTAGCCTTTCCCCGGAACGCTTCGTGCTGCTTGAAGGCAAGCAAATCCAGACCCGCCCGATTAAGGGCACCCTGCCGCGTCTGGCAACGCCTGAAGCCGATGCCGCACAGGCAAACCGGCTGGCAAACTCAGCTAAAGACCGCGCCGAAAATCTGATGATTGTTGATTTGCTGCGCAACGATATTGGCCGCGTGGCGGTACCGGGCAGCGTCAAAGTGCCTGAGCTTTTCGTGGTCGAGCCGTTCCCTGCGGTTCATCATCTGGTGAGCACGATTACCGCTGAGCTTCCCGAAACCCTCAGCGCCTGCGATCTCCTGCAGGCTACCTTCCCCGGGGGTTCGATTACCGGCGCGCCCAAAGTGCGGGCAATGGAGATTATCGAAGAGCTGGAGCCACAGAGGCGCAACGCATGGTGCGGCAGTATCGGCTACATTAGCTTCTGCGGCAATATGGATACCAGCATCACCATCCGCACGCTGACCGCTGAAGGCGGAAAATTATACTGTTCTGCCGGCGGCGGGATCGTCGCCGACAGTAACGAAGCGGCGGAATATCAGGAAACTTTTGACAAAGTTAATCGTATTTTGCCCCTACTGGAGAGTTAATGCATGGTCGGTTCGTCCCTGACGCTGAATGATTTCCTCACCCGCTTTCAACTGCTGCGCCCTACTGAAAGCGGCCCTGTCAGCAACAAACGTCAGGCGGCGGTACTGGTACCGATAGTGCGTCGGCCTCAGCCGGGGCTTTTACTCACCCAGCGTTCCATCATGCTGCGTAAACACGCGGGCCAGGTGGCCTTCCCCGGCGGGGCGGTAGACGACACCGACAGTTCGCTGATTGCCGCCGCATTGCGCGAGGCTCAGGAAGAAGTCGCCATTCCGCCAGAGTGTGTCGACGTTATCGGCACCCTTCCCCCGGTGGACAGCGTGACCGGTTTCCAGGTAACGCCCATTGTCGGCATTATTCCACCCGATTTACCGTGGCGCGCCAGCGAAGATGAAGTGTCGGCGGTCTTTGAGATGCCGCTTGCCGAAGCGCTTCGCCTCGGACGCTACCATCCTTTAGACATCCATCGCCGCGGCAACGCGCACCGCGTGTGGCTATCCTGGTATCAACGTTATTTTGTCTGGGGTATGACGGCGGGCATCATTCGGGAACTTTCTTTACAGGTAGATAGCGATCCAGACGACAGTTTAAAACGCTGAAAATGGCTATATTTAATAACCATAAAGGCCATAAATCATCTGCTATTAGGTGGTTTATGGTTAAGCATTAGTTTAATTCATGTGAATAGTTTCCTGGTGGAACCAATAAATTTTTAAACTAGCGCTTAGCCATTTCAAAGCATCATGTTCCATGAAACAGGGTGCTATCAGAGGAGTTTTAGCGTGATTAGCATATTCGACATGTTCAAGGTCGGCATCGGGCCATCCAGCTCCCATACCGTCGGGCCAATGAAGGCCGGGAAACAGTTTGTCGACGCACTGATCGAACAAGGGCTGCTGGACAGCACCACCCGCATTGCGGTGGATGTCTACGGTTCCCTTTCCCTGACGGGGAAAGGCCACCACACCGATATCGCGATTATCATGGGTCTGGCGGGCAACCAGCCGGATAACGTTGATATCGATGCCATTCCAGCCTTTATCCGCGACGTAGAAACTCGTGGTCGTCTGCTTATCGCTCAGGGCCGCCATGAAGTCGATTTCCCGCAGGATAACGGCATGCGTTTTCGCAGCGATAACTTGCCGCTGCATGAAAACGGTATGCAGATCCACGCCTACAACGGCGACAAAGAGATCTACAGTAAAACCTACTACTCCATCGGTGGCGGTTTTATCGTTGACGAAGAGCATTTCGGGAAAGATTCGGTAAACGAAGTTTCCGTGCCTTATCCGTTCAACTCCGCCCAGGAAATGCTGCAGCACTGTAAGGACACCGGGCTGTCCGTGTCCGGCATGGTGATGCAGAACGAACTGGCGCTGCACAGCCGCCAGGAGATCGAAGATTACTTCGCCAACATCTGGCAGACCATGCGCGCCTGTATCGACCGGGGCGTAAACACCGAAGGCGTGCTGCCTGGCCCGCTGCGAGTGCCGCGTCGTGCATCTGCCCTGCGCCGTATGCTGGTGTCCAGCGACAAGCTCTCCAGCGACCCGATGAACGTGGTTGACTGGGTGAACATGTTTGCGCTGGCGGTGAACGAAGAGAACGCCGCCGGTGGGCGCGTCGTTACGGCCCCAACCAACGGCGCCTGCGGGATTGTTCCGGCAGTATTGGCCTACTACGACCACTTTATCGAGCCGGTCACGCCAGACACCTGGATTCG
The DNA here is from genome assembly GCF_000757825.1 of Cedecea neteri. GTDB lineage: Bacteria > Pseudomonadota > Gammaproteobacteria > Enterobacterales > Enterobacteriaceae > Cedecea > Cedecea selenatireducens. The sequence continues at coordinate 4,669,749 of NZ_CP009451.1, read as the reverse complement.
TTATTTCCTGGCTTCCGGTGCCATCGGCGTGCTCTACAAAATGAACGCCTCAATCTCCGGGGCGGAAGTCGGCTGCCAGGGCGAAGTTGGCGTTGCCTGTTCGATGGCGGCCGCGGGCCTTGCGGAAATTATGGGCGCGGCCCCTGAGCAGGTTTGCATCGCTGCGGAAATCGGCATGGAGCACAACCTTGGCCTGACCTGTGACCCGGTCGCCGGGCAGGTTCAGGTGCCTTGTATCGAACGTAATGCCATTGCCTCGGTTAAAGCAATCAACGCTACCCGCATGGCGATGCGCCGTACCAGCGCGCCACGCGTTTCGCTCGATAAAGTCATTGAAACGATGTATGAGACAGGCAAAGACATGAACGCCAAATACCGCGAAACATCGCGAGGCGGCCTGGCAATTAAGGTTCAGTGTGATTAAGAATAAGTTGCCAGAAAGTCGGGGAGCAAGAGACCAGGACTCCCCCTCATCCAGCCTTAAATCAGAGATATAAGCCACATTCGGCGCCGCTTATGCGGCGCTTTTTTATCTTATCTTTTTTTATTTTTTTGCCACCCTGATATCCCACTACACTTTGATGATAACGTTACGCCTCACTTCTTGCGGCGAGAAACAGGGAAACAGGGATGCAAACGGCACAGCGGATTATTTCTGACTATCGCCGCAGGCGAGTTATTGTCTGCGCCGTACTCGCCATTTTAGTTTTAATCGTCACGCTTAGCGTCAGGTACACGACCGAACGAAACCTTAACGAACAACGCGTAGCTCAGTTTAATCAAAGAGTTATAAATACCCTTGATACCCTTCTCGCCCCGCTTAATACCGTCAGCGACGACATCATGCAGCTTATCGGCACCTCCTGCGCCGATGCCCAATTAAAAATCCGCGAGCACGCGGCAAAAATGCAAACGGTGCGCGCCATTGGCTTAATCCAGGACGGCGTTCTTTATTGCTCCAGTATTTATGGCAGCCGCGATGTGGGAATTCATCAGCTCCATACCCGCCTGCCTTCGCCCGACCCTTTGCTCTTTTTATCGCGTGACAGCTCGCTGTTAAAAGGCACTCCGGTACTGATTTTCTGGCGCCCGCAGCCAGGCGAAACGCGTGATGGCGTTATGCAGATTATTAATATCCAGATGCTGACCAGCCTGTTGCTAAAACCGGAGCACCCCTGGGTGACACGCGCGGTGCTTAACGTTGGCAACGATCATCTGGAATACGGCTCGGGCCTGCAGGCTAAGATCGTTCCGGATGAGGATCAGGTTTCTCAGCAAACGGCTTCAAAACTTTACCCCTATTCTATCACCGCAATCGGGCCTTCCGCCGACCAGCTGACGTTGCAAAACCTGCCGTCGCAGCTCCCGCTGGCCTTACTGCTCAGCATGCTGGTGGGCTACATTGCCTGGCTCGCCACCGCCAACCGCATGAGCTTCTCCTGGGAAATCAACCTCGGCCTTGCCGCCCGGGAATTTGAAGTCTTTTGCCAGCCGCTGGTCAGCGCCCGAAATTTAGAATGCGTTGGCGTGGAGCTGCTGCTGCGCTGGAATAACCCGAGGCAGGGCTGGATTTCACCGGAGGTATTTATTCCCCTGGCGGAGCAGCAGCAGCAAATCGCCCCGCTCACGCGATTTGTGCTGGATGAAACCGTACGCCACCTTGAGATATTCCCTAAAACGCCAGGGTTTCACATTGGCCTGAACGTTGCCGCCAGCCACTTCCACGACGGCGCGATTATTCGCGACCTGAAACGCTACTGGTTCCCGGCGACGCCGAAGCAAAAACTGACGCTTGAGCTCACCGAGCGTAACGCCCTGCCCGCGATGGATCACAGCGTGGTTCAGGAGCTGCACAGGCTCGGTATCGACCTGGCTATCGATGATTTCGGCACCGGCCACAGCTCGCTCGCCTATCTCGAGACGCTGAATCCCAATGTGCTGAAAATAGACAAATCCTTTACCGCCGCTATCGGTACCGATGCGGTTAACTCTACGGTGACGGATATTATTATTGCCCTTGGGCAAAGGCTGGATATCGATCTGGTGGCTGAAGGGGTGGAAACGCAGGAGCAGGCAGAGTATCTGAGGCGTAACGGTGTGGCGGTGTTGCAGGGCTTTTTATACGCAAAACCCATGCCGCTGCGGGATTTTGCTCACTGGCTCGAGGGCAACATGCCGCCGCCCCCTCGCCATGAAGACCGGGCTATCCCGGCCTTCCCTGCGCGCTGAATTACTCTTCTTCGTCCTCGTGTGGAGAGCGTTCTTTCTCCACGCGAACCAAATCGACCCGGTAATCATTCGCTTCAACTATCTGAATACGCAGCGGCGGCACTTCGATAACGTCTCCCACTTTAGGGATATGGCCGTTCACCGAAATCACCAGGCCCGCAATAGAGGCGATGTCCTGTTCGTCGTGCATCAGGCGATGAATGTCCAGACGCTGCTGAAGCGCATGAAGATCGGTGGAACCTTTCACCAGCCAGCCTTCACCGTCACGCACTATCTCAGGGGTTTCGTCCGCATCCGGGAATTCACCGGCAATCGCTTCCAGCACGTCCAGCGGCGTCACCAGGCCCTGTACCACGCCAAATTCGTTGTTCACGATAACGAAGCTGCCGCGGGCCCGACGCAGCACGCCAAGCAGGTTGATCGGGTCCAGCGTTTCCGGCACCACAATGGCCGGAGACTGCGCGGCAATCGCCGCCACGTCAGCGCCTTCGTCCAGCGCCACCAGCAGCTCTTTCGCACGCACTACGCCGATGATTTCATCCAGTTCACCACGGCATACCGGGAACAGGCTGTGCGGGGACTCCAGCAGCTGCGCGCGGATCTCAGAGACGCTTTTCATGGCATCAACCCAGGAAATCTCCCCGCGTGGAGTCATGATGCTGCGCAGTGAACGTGACGCCAGGGTCAGCACGCCGTTAATCATGTAGCGCTCTTCTTCGGCGAAAGATTCGGCCTCAATAGGCCTCATCGCTTTGCTGTCTTCGCTGTGCTGCGTACGCTCCTGACGTTTGCCGCTCATCATGCGCAGAATCGCATCGGCGGTACGGGCGCGTAGCGGCTGGCGAGACTGATGACGAATAAAGTTACGACGGGCGATCTGGTTAAACAGCTCGATGATTATCGAGAAACCGATGGCCGCGTACAGGTAGCCTTTCGGAATGTGGAAGCCAAAACCTTCCGCGACCAGGCTCAAACCAATCATCAGCAGGAAGCTCAGACAGAGCACAACCACCGTCGGATGCTGGTTGACAAAATTGGTCAGCGGCTTGGAGGCCAGCAGCATAACGCCCATCGCAATGACGACCGCAGCCATCATGACAGGCAGATGGTTTACCATCCCCACGGCGGTAATTACCGCATCCAGCGAGAACACGGCGTCCAGCACTACAATCTGCAGTACCACCACCCAGAAGCTGGCATAGCCTTTACCGTGCCCGTCGTCGTGCTGGCGGTTTTCAAGGCGCTCGTGCAGCTCCGTTGTGGCTTTAAACAGCAGGAAGATACCCCCCAGCAGCATAATCAGGTCGCGGCCCGAGAACGTGAAGTCAGCAACGCTGAACAGCGGCGCCGTAAGCGTGACAAGCCACGAGATCAGCGACAGCAGCGCCAGTCGCATAATCAGCGCCAGCGACAGGCCGATCAGTCGAGCCTTATCGCGCTGTTTCGGCGGCAGTTTGTCCGCCAGAATGGCAATAAAGACCAGGTTATCAATACCCAGTACGATTTCCAGCACCACAAGCGTGAGTAAACCCGCCCAGATTTGCGGGTCCATTAACAGTTCCATGTCAGACTCCCGTCCTGGGCGCAGAAAATCTGCATTCCGTGAGTAACGGACGCAAAATAGCTAGTGAATCGTATTTGCGGGTGCGAAACGCCGCTGAGAAGGGGGGATTTAGGCATCCCGGCAGTGAAAAGACGTCGGTGACGGTCCATAGGGTGGGCTACTGCCCGCTACTCCTGAAAGTGAATCGGACGCTAACATTATCAAAGGAAACCGGGCTTTGGCAAAGATTTACCTGACTTTGCAATTTTTTTGCAACTTCCGATGACCATATTTTACAGCGTAATTGTTTGAATTAGTGACAAAGTTAAATTACGGATCTTCATCACATAAATTATTTTTTCACTGTCTAAAATAATTCCGGCAAATAGTTTGTTCTACTTTGAACGTGTTATCTGAATCGATTCGCTAAAACCGAGACCGATACACCACCGCACCCTTCGAGGGGTGTTGTAATGACAAAAACAGGAGGTAGCAAGTGACTATTGCTATTGTCATAGGCACACATGGCTGGGCAGCGGAACAATTGCTGAAAACCGCCGAAATGCTATTAGGCGAACAAGAAAACGTTGGCTGGATAGATTTCGTCCCGGGTGAAAATGCTGAAACCCTGATCGAGAAATATAACGCACAGCTGGAGAAACTGGACACCAGCAAAGGCGTTTTATTCCTCGTGGATACCTGGGGTGGCAGTCCATTCAATGCAGCAAGCCGTATCGTTGTTGATAAAGAACATTACGAAGTGGTCGCCGGGGTCAATATCCCGATGCTGGTCGAAACCCTGATGTCGCGTGACGACAACCCTACCTTCGACGATCTGGTCGCACACGCGGTAGAAACCGGCCGTGAAGGCGTGAAGGCGCTGAAGGCCAAACCGGTAGAAAAAGCAGCACCTGCTGTCGCCGCCGTGCCGAAAGCCGCAGCACCGGCCAAACCGATGGGGCCAAACGACTACATGAATATCGGTCTGGCACGTATCGACGACCGCTTAATTCATGGCCAGGTTGCTACCCGCTGGACGAAAGAAACCAACGTCACCCGCATCATCGTCGTTAGCGACGAAGTGGCGGCGGACACGGTCCGTAAAACTCTGCTGACTCAGGTCGCACCGCCGGGCGTTACCGCACACGTCGTGGATGTCGCGAAAATGATCCGCGTTTACAACAACCCTAAATATGCCGGCGACCGCGTGATGTTGCTGTTCACCAACCCAACCGACGTGGAGCGTATCGTCGAGGGCGGCGTAAAAATCACCTCCGTTAACATCGGCGGTATGGCGTTCCGCCAGGGCAAAACCCAGGTCAACAACGCTATTTCCGTAGATGAAAAAGATATCGAAGCTTTCAAAAAACTGAATGACCGCGGTATTGAGCTCGAAGCGCGGAAAGTGTCTACAGATCAAAAACTGAAAATGATGGATCTGATCGCTAAAGTTAAATGATTGTCATCACTAATAATATTGCTCAGATTTCACACATAAGTCATCGTCAATAGGAGAAGTACAATGGAGATTACCACTCTTCAGATTGTGCTGGTGTTTGTCGTAGCCTGTATCGCCGGTATGGAGTCGGTGCTCGATGAATTTCAGTTCCACCGTCCGCTTATCGCCTGTACTTTAATCGGCGCCGTACTCGGCGACATGAAAACCGGCATCATCATCGGCGGTACGCTGGAAATGATTGCCCTGGGCTGGATGAACATCGGTGCCGCCGTGGCGCCTGATGCCGCCCTCGCCTCAATTATCTCTACCATCCTGGTTATCGCCGGGCACCAAAGCATCGGGGCGGGTATCGCGCTGGCGATTCCACTTGCCGCCGCGGGCCAGGTACTGACCATTATCGTTCGTACCATTACCGTGGGCTTCCAGCACGCAGCGGATAAGGCCGCCAACAACGGCAACCTGACGGCGCTGTCCTGGATCCACGTTTCTTCCCTGTTCCTGCAGGCAATGCGTATCGCGATTCCAGCGGTTATCGTCGCCATCTCCGTAGGCACCAGTGAAGTTCAGAACATGCTGAACGCCATTCCTGAAGTGGTCACCAGCGGCCTGAACATCGCCGGCGGCATGATCGTGGTAGTGGGTTACGCAATGGTCATCAACATGATGCGTGCGGGCTACCTGATGCCGTTCTTCTACCTCGGTTTCGTTACCGCGGCGTTCACCAACTTCAACCTGGTGGCACTGGGCGTGATTGGCGCAGTTATGGCCATCCTCTACATCCAGCTGAGCCCTAAATATAACCGTAGCGCTGGCGCGCCGGCCCAGGCTTCTGCCGCTAACGATCTTGATAACGAACTGGACTAACAGGTGAGCGAAATGGTTGATTCCACTAAATTAGCGACTGAGAAGAAAATCACCCAGAGTGATATCCGTGGCGTATTCCTGCGTTCAAACCTGTTCCAGGGTTCATGGAACTTCGAGCGTATGCAGGCGTTAGGCTTCTGTTTCTGTATGGTTCCGGTTATCAAACGACTGTACCCGGAAAACAACGAAGAACGCCGTCAGGCCATCAAGCGTCACCTGGAGTTCTTTAACACCCACCCTTACGTTGCCGCCCCGGTGCTTGGCGTAACGCTGGCGATGGAAGAGCAGCGTGCTAACGGCGCAGCGATTGACGACGGTGCGATAAACGGCATCAAGGTTGGCCTGATGGGGCCGCTGGCAGGCGTGGGTGACCCTATTTTCTGGGGTACCGTACGCCCGGTCTTTGCTGCCCTGGGTGCGGGTATCGCGATGAGCGGTAGCCTGCTTGGGCCACTGCTGTTCTTCATCCTGTTCAACGCCGTGCGCCTGCTGACCCGCTACTATGGCGTGGCCTATGGCTATCGCAAAGGGGTCGATATCGTTAAGGATATGGGCGGCGGCTTCCTGCAGAAACTGACGGAAGGGGCGTCCATTCTCGGCCTCTTTGTCATGGGGGCACTGGTTAACAAGTGGACGCACGTTAACATCCCGCTGGTGGTGTCAAAAATCACCGACCAGACCGGGGCCGTTAAGGTTACTACCGTACAGACTATCCTTGACCAGCTGATGCCGGGCCTGGTCCCGCTGCTGCTGACCTTCGCCTGTATGTGGCTGCTGCGCAAAAAGGTCAACGCGCTGTGGATAATCATGGGCTTCTTCGTCATCGGTATTGTGGGTTACGCTATCGGCCTGCTGGGCCTGTAATTTGTTGTGATAACCGGGGGCACTTAGCCCCCGGTTTTTTTATCTTTAACGGGAGGTTTCATGACGCTGACGGATGTCGTGCTGGTTGTTTTCATCGCGCTGCTGCTGGCTTTTGCTGTTTACGATGAGTTCTTGATGGACAAGATGAAGGGCAAAACCCTGCTAAAAATCCCCCTGCTTCGCCGCAACCGTGTCGACAGCGCCATCTTTGTCTTTCTCATCGGCATCCTCATCTACAACAACATCACCTCTCACGGTACCCCGCTGACCACATGGTTATTATCTGCTCTGGCATTGATGGCCATTTATCTGTCGTGGTTCAGGCAGCCTAAGATTTTGTTCAAAAGCCATGGTTTTTTCTTCGCCAATGTTTGGGTGGAATATAACCGTATTAAAGAGATGAATTTATCCGAGGACGGCGTGCTGGTGCTGCAATTAGAACAGCGGCGCTTATTGATTCGGGTAAAGAATATTGATGATCTCGAAAAAATCTACAAGTTAATGGTTGCAACTCAATAAGTTACAATTATAGCAATGTCTATATTTGTGGCTTATTTTTCGCCATTAAAAACATAGCCTTTGCTATTTCTTAAGATTTGTGCGGCTTTATTTTAACGTTTCCTTTGCATATGCAGTTAAATGCAAATCGTTATCAATAAATGACGATAAAAAATAGAATTCAAAGATTGTTTTAGTTTAAAAAAATATGTTAAGGTTGCGCCCGTCGTTGGGGAGTAGCCGATTTCTGCCATAGGCAGAAATGTACATGTCAACATACTCGTTATATCCGTCCTTGAGATTAACGTGGCATGTACGCCTCAGAGTTCTGAGTAGGCGAGACCATAGGCACGCGCCATCGTAAAGTTGGGGATGGTTTGCGTGTATATGGATATCCCCAACTGAGGCAATATGATGAATCTCTCCGCCACTATTCTTCTTGCTTTCGGCATGTCCATGGATGCTTTCGCCGCTTCCATCGGTAAAGGTGCCACGCTCCATAAACCTAAATTTTCCGAAGCCCTTCGTATCGGCCTTATTTTTGGCGTTATCGAAGCGATTACTCCGCTCATCGGCTGGGGACTTGGTCTGCTGGCAAGCCAGGTCGTGCTGGAATGGAACCACTGGGTCGCATTTATCCTGCTGGTGTTCCTCGGCGGGCGTATGGTGCTGGAAGGCTTCCGTGGCGCAGGGCAGGAAGAAGCGCCAAAAATTCATCGCCACGGCTTCTGGCTGCTGGTCACCACTGCGATTGCCACCAGCCTCGATGCGATGGCCGTGGGCGTCGGCCTTGCCTTCCTGCAGGTCAATATTATTCAGACGGCGTTAGCCATCGGCTGCGCGACGGCAATCATGTCAACGTTGGGTATTATGGTAGGCCGCTTTATCGGCCCGATACTGGGGAAACGCGCCGAGATCCTCGGCGGTATTGTCCTGATAGGCATTGGCTGCCAGATTATGTACAGCCATTTCACCGCGTTTAACTGATTAATCGCGCTGCCAGACCCGTACTACAAAATCTGTTTCACAGCTAAACGCCGTTTCTGCCTTCAACGCTTCCCATACTTCCGGGCGGGCGCGCCAGGCGAACGGCGTCATTTGCAGCAGGGCTGCGGCTTCATCGCCGCGCAGGCTCATTGTCCAGCCCGGCCGCAGCGTTTGCTGCAGGGTAAAGCCCGGCATAGCTTCCACTTCTTCGCTGTGTAATACGATATCCTGGTAAATCAGCCCTTTTAGCTGCATCAAATGGCGTGGTCCAGGCGTGGCGGTAATCACCACGCCGCCATGCTTCACCACTCTCGCCAACTCTTCGGCCTTGCAGGGAGCAAAAATGCGCACAATCGCATCCATGCTTTCATCGGCAAACGGCAGGCGGTGGCTGGATGCCACGCAGAATTTAACCTCACGGTAGCGTTTCGCCGCGTAGCGAATAGCGACTTTTGAAACATCCAGCCCCCAGGTCTCTCCGCCCTTCTCTGCCACCACGCCAGCAAATCCCGCCGTGTAATAGCCCTCACCACAGCCAATATCCAGTAATGCAGAAGGCGTTATCGTCTTTAAAATCTGGCAAATAGCATCCCGCAGAGGCTGGTAGTGCCCGGCGTCGAGAAAAGCCCGGCGAGCCTGCATCATTTCCGCGCTGTCACCCGGATCTTTCGAACGTTTATGCTGAACGGGCAGCAAATTAACATAGCCTTCTTTGGCTACATCAAATTGATGCCCCTGGGGGCAGCGATAACCGTTCGCGCCAGCGGCAAGCACGGTATGGCAGAGTGGGCAAAGCCAGGACATAGAGAACTCCGGAGGCAATAAAGGGCGCAAGTGTAACGCCAAACGCCCCTTTTGCGAAACCGCTACATGGCGGCGTGGTCATTCTCCATTTTGTTCAACACCATCATGCTGTTGTCTCCGGCCGGCAGCCCGTCGGGCTCAATATTTTCGAGGCGTAAAACATCTCCCATGATCTGGCTGAACACGGGGGCCGACACCGCACCGCCGTAGTATTTACCGTTTGAAGGATCGTTAATCACCACCACCAGCGCATAGCGAGGATTGCTGGCCGGGGCCACGCCTGCCGTATAGGCAATGTACTGATCGACATATTTACCATCCGGGCCGATTTTTTTCGCCGTCCCTGTTTTCACCGCCACGCGGTAGCCATGCACCGCAGCCTTAACGCCGCCGCCGCCGGGCAGCGCGACGCTTTCCATCATGTGTTCCACTTCATGAACAATCTCTTCCGGCATGACTCTCTGCCCTTCGACCGGCGGATCAACACGCGTGATGGAGAGCGGGCGGGAAATACCAAAGCTGCCGATAGTCGCATAGACGTGAGCAAGCTGGAGCGGCGTTACCATTAGGCCATAGCCAAACGCAAAAGTCGCTCTGTCCAGCTCGCCCCAGCGCTGACGTACCGGCAGCAGGCCACGACTTTCCCCCGTCAGCCCAATTGACGTGGGCACGCCGAAACCAAATTTATGGTAGGTATCCCAGATATGCTGGACTGGCATCGCCAGCGAAAGGCGTGAAACCCCGGTATCGCTTGATTTTTGCAGCACCCCGGTCAGCGTCAGCTGCGGATAAAAACCAACGTCGCGGATATGGTGCCCGTCAAGCGTAAACGGATGGGTATCAATCACGCTGTCCGGCCGGACTATTCCCTGCTGCAGAGCCGTCATCACCACCATCGGTTTTACCGTAGAGCCGGGTTCGAAGGTGTCGCTTATTGCACGGTTACGGAAGTCATCAAGCGTGGCATCCTCACGATTGTTCGGGTTAAAGGTGGGATAGTTGGCCATCGCCAGCACTTCACCGGTTTGTACGTCGATAACCACCGCCGCACCGGATTCTGCTTTGTTCCACGACACGGCGTTGCTCAGCGCGTCTTCGGTGACGGTTTGCAGCCGTTCATCGATACTGAGTTGAATATTGTGCGCGGGACTGGCCGGGTTCTCGGTAATATTTTCTACCACGTGACCATAGCGGTCTTTACGCACCAGACGTTCACCTTCTTTGCCGGTGAGCTGCTGGTTAAAGCTTTTCTCGATGCCCTCAATACCCTGATCGTCAATGTTGGTGAAGCCAATCAGGTTGGCACCCACCCGCCCGGCGGGATAAAAACGACGTGATTCATCGCGCAGCGCGATGCCGGGAATATTCAGTTTGTCGATGTACTGTGCCTGTTGGGGATCCAGCTGGCGAGCGAGATAGATAAAACGGCCGCGTTCGTTGCTGTGAATACGAGCGGCAATTTCGCTGAGTGGCACATGAAGCGCGGCAGCCAGCGCCTGCCAGCGGCTGTTAACCAGCACGCCGCCCTTTTCCATCACCGTTTTTGGGTCGGCCCACACCGCCTCAACGGGTACGCTGACCGCCAGCGGTTTGCCGTTACGGTCTTCAATCATTCCGCGAGGAACGTCAATCGGCTCTTCGCGCAGGGAGCGCATATCCTCCTGCTTAACCAGGTTATCCGGAGAGATGATTTGCAGCCAGGCAATGCGCCCAAGCAAAAAAACCAGGCTTCCGGTGATGGCCAGGCACAGCAGCGCAAAACGCCACTGGATAAAATTACCGGTTAATGCGGAAACACCCTTCTTCACAACCACTCCTTGCACGGCCTAAGCGATTGAAAGATTTAACCAGATTCGGCCATCCTTACCGGGAGTAACAGTGCTAAAACCTTCGCAGCTTTGCAACAAGAGGCAACAAATGATTCAGTCTGTTAATATTTTGAAAAACAGCAGGTTAGCAACAGACATGAAAAAGCCCCGTCGAAATGGACTGCACCCCAAAAGTTGGACACCCAACTGAGTAAGGTGCAGTTTTTTATGGCAAAGCCAAAATATTCCCTCGAAACCAGATTAGCTGTAGTCAAACACTACCTTGCCGGAAAAGATGGAACACATCGTACCGCTGAACGTTTTGGTGTTGAAAGAACATCAGTGCGACGCTGGGTAAGAGCCTGGCAACTCCACGGTATTGATGGCATTACCTGGAAAAATGACCGCCATTCTCCGGCGTTCCGGATTACTGTCGTACGCACGGTTCTCGCTGAAGAACTTTCGATGCGCGAAGCTGCCGCACGGTTTAATATCTCCACTGAAACCGTTGTCCGGCACTGGGTGAATGTCTACAAAGACGCAGGTGAAAAAGGACTTCTGAGCATAAAACCTGGCCGGAGCAAGGACATGACAAAACCCAAAAAAACACCTCCACTTACCGATGCTGCGCTGGATAAGTTATCTCCCGAAGAGTTGCGGGCTGAACTTCGTTACCTGCGAGCAGAGAATGCCTATCTAAAAAAGCTGAAGGCCTTAGTTCAAAGCGAGAAAAACGGCGGAAAGCCGCAATAATCAACGAACTAAGGCTGGAGTATGCGCTCAGTGATCTTCTTCGTGCAGCGGGCATGTCCCGCAGTACGTGGTATCACAATATCAATGCGCTGAAGCGAGCAGACAGGCATGCCGGGCTGAAAGCCAAAATCAGAGAGATTTATCACTATCACAAAGGGCGTTATGGCTACCGCAGGATCACGCTCTCGCTGAGAAGGCAGGGTCTGCTGGTGAACCATAAAACTGTACAGCGGCTGATGGCAGAACTGTCGCTCCGTTCTCTGATAAGGGTGAAGAAATATCGTGCCTGGAAAGGGGAAGTGGGCAAGGCTGCACCCAATATCCTGGGCCGGAACTTCGGGGCATCGAAAGCCAACGAAAAATGGGTCACGGATGTCACCGAGTTCTCAGTACAGGGTAAAAAGCTGTATCTGTCGCCGGTTCTCGATCTGTTTAACCGGGAGATTATCTCCTACAGCCTGTCGGAAAGGCCGGTGATGGAGATGGTTAATAGCATGCTGCGCGATGCGTTCCTGAAGCTCAGCCCGGAAGATAGCCCCTTGCTGCACACGGATCAGGGCTGGCAATATCGAATGGCAGGCTATCAGGCAAGGTTAAAGGCACAGGGCATGACACAAAGTATGTCGCGCAAAGGAAACTGTCTGGATAATGCGGTGATGGAGAACTTCTTCGGCACACTGAAATCGGAGTGTTTTTACCTGAACAGGTTCAGCGATCTGAATGAACTGAGGAAGGCGATAGAGGACTATATCCATTACTATAACAACGAGCGGATCAGTCTGAAATTAAAAGGCCTGAGTCCGGTAGAATACCGAACCCAGACCCCGATAGCCGCTTAACATGAACTGTCCAACTTTATGGGGTCAGTCCAAAACGGGGCTTTTATCTCAATTCGGCGTTATTCGCGCCTGAGCTCTAATCCAGAAGAATTAGATGGCAGTCACGTTAACTGCAGCAGGGCCTTTCTGGCCGTCCTGGATTTCGAATTCAACGTTCTGGCCTTCAGCCAGAGTTTTGAAGCCGTTACCCTGGATTGCAGAGAAGTGTACGAATACATCTTTGCTGCCGTCAGCTGGAGTAATGAAACCAAAACCTTTAGACTCGTTGAACCACTTAACTTGACCTTTAATCTTTGCCATTTTGCAAATTCCTTAGATTGTATTCTTCGCCCGCAGGCATAACTTAGATAAAACAGAGACATTACTGCATGAGGCACTAATATAAGGCTCGGCAGAGAAGCGGTATTCAACGACAACGTGTTTACTCAGGTCTTCTTTACTGAAAATGCCACACATAAACAGAACTGTACCTCGTTTAACCCAACGTGTTATCACACACAACGTAAACAATGGCAAGCCATTTTTAAGCATGTGTCGATCTGCCGCACAGATTCAGAAAATTACACGATTACTTTAAGAAAGTAATCTGCGCTTATTGACGTAAATTTTCGCCACGTAAAGTTACCGCAAGAGATTGTGTTTCAACAACATTCCGGCAACTTTGGAACCTTAGCGTAAACCTTACTTTTCGTCCAGATATCCGTTTAATAAAATCCACTTTTGAGGATATATCTTTATGATTTTTTATGCATATCTATGCACAAATTAACCTAAGGCCAGTCAGGACGTCAGGATAACGGCTTTCGCCATGGCCTTTTAAATGCACTGCAGAATAAAGCTTGTACAGCAGACCGATTATAATGCACCAAAATAATGAAAGTTTAATGACAAATTGCCCCAGGATAAGGCAATAAAAACGTTTCGATGAATTAAAAGAGAGACTGACCGCTGATTTAATGGGCACAAATAGAAATAGAATCATCACAAGAAGTGATAATAATAAATTCTTATTTTTTCGTTAAGGGCAAACTTTGACCAATACGCAGCGGAGAAAACACATCATCGCCTTCCCCCTGCTCATCCAATGCCTCACGCAATTCCCGGGGCGGTTTATCGAGCGACTCATCGGCAAGTTCAAATACCCCCCAGTGAATAGGAATCGTCGTGGGTTTGCCCATCTTTTGCCATAGCGCAACGGCCTGCTGAGGATCCATATGGTGATCCCCCATAAACCAGCGAGGTTCATAGGCGCCGATAGGCAATGCCGCCATATCAAACGGACCTAATCGCCGGAAGATCTCTGCCAGAGACTCGGTGTAACCGGAATCGCCGCTGAACCAAAAGCGCAGCGGGCCGTGCTCTATCACCCAGCCGCACCACAATGAACGGTTACGATCCCAAAAAGTTCGCATACTCCAGTGGCGGGCCGGCACGGCGGTAAAAACCATGCCGCACCAGTTAAAGCTTTGCCACCAGTCCAGCTCCGTCACCTGCTCTATTCCACGCTTGCTGAACCACGCCTTCAGGCCAAGCGGCACGAAAAAATGCACGTCCGGGAAACGTTTGACCAACCTGCGTACGGTTTTGCTGTCCAGATGGTCGTAATGGTTATGTGAAATAAGTACCGCATCCAGCCGGGGGAGCTGTTTAAGATCGATTGGCACTTCGGTGCGCCGGGAGGGTCCAGCAAAAGAAACGGGGGATGCACGGCGAGAAAAAACGGGGTCGGTCAGTAAAAAGTAGCCATTGAGCCGCAGTAACAAACTGGCATGCCCCAGCCACCACACGCGGTCATCGCTGCCGCTCAGGTCTGCGCGCTGCCACCAGCGTTCAATAAACGTGGAATACCCTTCGACGGGAGGATGCGGGAGCTGCTGCGCTTTACGCTCCTGACGCCACCGTTTGACGTCGCCGGGCTGCCGTACAGCCGGTTCCGCATTGCGAAACCCGTCGGGCAGATGGTGGGATAATTGCGGGTTGTACCAGGGGTTTTTCCAGCTCATCCCACCTCCAGCCTGTTTAGCGTTCAGCTACCAGACGCACAAAGTCGTCATCATTATCTTCTTGCGCAGCCATAGCCGGTTTTTGCTCCGACTCCGGTTCGTTTGCTTCACACAGACGGCGCAGCAAAGCGTTTTGACGCTTTTGTAAATCCACCAGCTCTTCAAGCAAGGCAATCTGATCGTTTGCACGGCTGCTGGAACGGTTCACAAAAAACCACAATACAAGGCCCACAATCAACGTCACCAGCGAGATAGCCAGCGGCATGATATTCAGAGCGCTAAAACCCATTTCGTTCATCTTACCACCTCAAAAAAAATGCATTCTACACCTGAGGCAGAGAGAGAAGCATCACTACCAGGGGATAAATTTATTAATGGTACAAATGCCGCTGAAAAATTGCACATCCTGGTCGCACATCACATTTATCATTTGAGTCCATAACAGCAGGCAGGTAACCACAATCACTAAAACAATCACCCATCTGTACTTTCTCACTACAACGCCACCTCTTGACCATAGAATTTCGATAATTTACCACTATCCAACTAAACCATAAGTAACGTTTCCTGCTTTTTCATTTCAGAATCATCAGATTGTGACATCTGTAATCCAGGATAAGCTTGCTACAAAGATTGATTGATGTTTGAGGTAAGTATGCGCGTGATTATTCGTACGGTAATTGTTATCGCCATCGTCTGGACAGGCTTATTGCTCTCCGGGTACGGCGTGTTGATTGGCAGCAAAGAAAATGCAGCCGGGCTAGGACTGCAATGTAAGTACCTCACGGCACGTAATACCGTGACCGCACAGTTTATTCATACCGACAGCGGGATTATTGGCCTGACCGACTGCCCGCTGCTGCGTAAAGTCGATAAAACTATTGATAACGGGTAGACAGACCTGGCCGCGGCTTTACGCGGCCCGCTTTCACGAATCAGAAAGGATAGTGATGGTAGCCCATCTGCCGTGACAGCGTGCGGGCTGCCTCATGCAGAATCTTCACGTATTCAGCCAGCCCTTCCTCAGTGTAGCGTAACGTTGGGAATGAAATGCTCATTCCAGCAATGACCACACCAAAACGATCGAACACCGGCACCGCTACGCAGCGGATGCCCTCTTCCTGCTCTTCGTTGTCTTCCCCGTAACCCTGTTTACGAACCTGCTCAAGCACCGGGAGAAGCGCTTCAGTGCTGACGATGGTGCGTTCCGTACTGCGGACGTATTCAACGTCGCCGAGAATATCCAGAACCTCCCCGCGATCCCGCCACGCCAGCAAAACCTTGCCAATAGCCGTGCTGTAAAGCGGATTGCGACGCCCTACGCGGGAGTACATTCTCAGATTATAGAGCGAGTCAATTTTATGAATATAAACAATGCTGCTTTCGTCCAGCGCGCCGAGGTGAATGGCTTCTCTGGTCAGCCGGGACAGTTCGCGCATCTGTAAATCCGCGCTACGGATGAGGTCGACGTTTTGCAGCGCGCCGCTGCCCAGCTCAAAAAGCTTCAGCGTGAGCGCATATTTTTCCGACTCCTCTTCCTGAGAAACATAGCCTAAGGATTTCATGGTCTGCAAAAAGCGATACACGGTGCTTTTGGACATCATCACTCGCTGAGACAGCTCGGTTATTCCAATTTCTTTTTCCTCACCAAGCGCCTGCAAGATGCCGAAAACTTTCAGCACGGAAGAAACTGAATCGGGTTGTTTATCGGGATCTGAGAGTGCCATGTATCACCTCGGGCGTTGTTGTTTTATAAAAATCGGAACTGCTTTTTAGTATATGGATGCCCCGCGGGAGCCGCAATTAAAGCCTGCTGATTCGTTACAAATCTGCGGCATTCACGAGATTAATTGATGATAAAATCATTACCCTCCTAACGACTTCAGACAACACATTTCAAGTATGGATAAATTCGTGTCCGACGGCTTACCTGCGCCTCAACGTTATGGTGCCATTCTCACCATCGCGCTCGGCATTATGATGGCCGTTCTGGACGGCGCTATCGCTAACGTCGCCCTGCCTACCATTGCTCATGATTTAAACGCCAGCCCGGCGGAGTCTATTTGGGTGGTTAACGCCTATCAGATAGCGATCATCGTTTCGCTGCTGTCACTTTCATTTCTCGGCGATATTTTTGGCTACCGTCGTATCTATCAGTGCGGCCTGGTGCTGTTCTGCCTGACGTCGCTGTTTTGCGCCACCTCAACCTCTCTGCCAATGTTGACGTTTGCCCGTGTGCTGCAGGGATTTGGCGGTGCGGCGCTGATGAGCGTCAACACCGCGTTGATTCGCCTTATTTACCCTCAGCGTTTTCTTGGCCGAGGTATGGGCGTCAATTCGTTTATCGTGGCCGTTTCCTCAGCCGCTGGCCCTACCGTTGCCGCGGCGATCCTTTCCGTCGCTTCCTGGCAATGGCTGTTTTTGATCAACGTGCCGATTGGCATTGTTTCGCTGGTTTTGGCCCTGCGCTATTTGCCGCCTAATCAGCAGAAATCTCAGGGTCAGCGCTTTGACATTCCGAGCGCGATAATGAACGCCCTGACCTTCGGCCTGCTGATTTCGGCTATCAGCGGCTTTTCACAAGGCCAGCCTGGCTCAGTCATCATTGGTGAGCTGGCCGCGCTGGTGATAATCGGCTATTTCTTTATTCGTCGCCAGCTGCGCCTTCCGTTCCCGCTGCTGCCGGTTGACCTGCTGAGGATCCCGATTTTTTCGCTGTCTATCGGCACCTCAATATGCTCGTTTGGCGCCCAGATGCTGGCGCTGGTCTCCCTGCCCTTTTTTATGCAAACCGTGCTGGGGCGGAGTGAAGTTGAAACCGGGCTGCTGTTAACGCCGTGGCCGCTGGCGACCATGGTGATGGCTCCGCTGGCGGGCTACCTGATCGAGCGGGTTCACGCCGGCCTGATGGGTGCCGTGGGGCTTTTCGTGATGGCCTGCGGCCTTTTTGCTTTGGCAATGCTGCCGCACGATCCGTCCGATATCAACATCATCTGGCGTATGGTGCTTTGTGGCGCAGGCTTTGGCCTTTTCCAGTCGCCAAACAACCACACCATTATCTCATCCGCGCCCCGTCATCGCAGCGGAGGTGCCAGCGGCATGTTGGGCACCGCCCGCCTGCTGGGCCAAAGCTGCGGGGCCGCGCTGGTGGCGCTAATGTTTAACCTGTTTGGCGCGAGCGGCACCCATGCCTCGCTGATACTGGCGGGGATCTTTGCCACCGTGGCCGCCGTTGTCAGCGGGCTCAGAATGTCCCAGCCTCGGGCGCAGGCATAAAAAAAGCGTGCCGCCAGGGCACGCTTTTTCAGTTCAATGTTTCCGTTACTTCAGGTATTCACCGCTGCGCAGCGCTTCGATACGTTTGTCCAGCGGCGGGTGGGTCATGAACAGTTCGCTCATTGACTTAGCCTTCCCGTTGATGCAAAACGCCATCATGCTGCTGGCTTCCTGCGGCTCATAGCTGGTTTTCAAACGCTGCAGCGCAGCAATCATCTTCTCGCGACCCACCAGTTTCGCAGAACCGGCATCGGCGTGGAATTCACGGTGACGTGAGAACCACATGGTGATGATGCTCGCCAGAATACCAAACACCAGCTCCAGCACCGTAGCGACCGCAAAGTAAATCAGCGGGTTACCGTTGCTGCTTTCGTTTTCATCACGGTTCCCGGACAGGAAGCCGGAAGCTACCTGAGCGATGATGCGGGAAATAAAGATAACGAAGGTGTTCACCACGCCCTGAATCAGGGTCATCGTCACCATGTCGCCGTTGGCGATGTGGCTAATTTCGTGGGCGATAACCGCTTCGGCTTCGTCACGGCTCATGTTCTGCAACAGACCCGTACTGACCGCCACCAGAGAAGCGTTACGTCGCGCCCCGGTAGCAAACGCATTGATGTCCGGCGCATGATAAATCGCCACCTGCGGCATCGCGATCCCCGCCTGCTGCGACTGCTGGCGCACGGTTTCGATTAACCAGCGCTCAGTTTCGTTACGAGGCTGCTCAATCACCTCACCGCCTACTGAACGTAACGCCATCCATTTTGACATCAGCAGGGAAATAATTGAGCCGCCAAAGCCAAACAGCACCGCCATGATCATCAGACCCTGAACGCTGCTTGACTGGATCCCCGTCAGGCTTAGCACCAGCCCGAAAACGACCATTACCGCAAGGTTGGTCAGCAGGAAAAGCCCGATACGCATCATAATTTTCTTTTTACCTCGGTTAAAAACACGCTCTTTGCGCTCCACAACATCGTAGGGGCGCGCCGCCTATTTTCAAGCATCTGACGCCGCCAAGTGATTAATAATACATAACTTTACATTTTGTATGCATTTGTCTTACATCGCTGGAGACAGGTAAAAAAATGGGCACCGTTTCGGGTGCCCATCCGGGAGAGTTATTTCGCCGGAGCCGGCTGCTCCGCCGGCCTGTCCTGCTCTATGCCGGCCAGGTCGACGGCAATGTGAACCGTTTCGTCCAGATACGGATCGGCTTCCTGATAGTCCTTCGGCAGGTCGTCGAGTTTCTTAATCGGCGCTTTGCCTTCACGTTTGAAGCGATCGTTTATTCGGGCCAGGCGCGTAGCATCGTCTTCCTGATTCTCTTTTTCGCGCTGGGCGTAATTGAGGGAAACGATATTACGTTTTTCTTTCAGGGCATTGAAACGCGCAATGTCCTTCATGATGTACTGGAACTCCGGATCTTTTGCGATGCGCTCCTGATGCAGCTTCAGCAGCTCCGGCTCGAACGGCGTTAAATCACCGGTCTTCACGTAGGTCGCCGCATTGATGCTGTCCCAAGGCAACGCATTGTCTTCGAACTTCTCGCCGGTTTCCGTTTGCTCGGTCCCGGTCGGCATCATGATGTCTGGAGTTACACCTTTACGCTGGGTACTGCCGCCGTTGATGCGGTAGAACTTCTGAATGGTGTACTGCACGGACCCCAGCGCTGGCCACTCAGGGCGCAGCATCTGATCGTAGATGCGGTTCAAAGAGCGATACTGCTGGACGGTGCCTTTCCCGAAGGTCGGCTCGCCGACAATCAGCGCACGGCCGTAATCCTGCATTGCCGCAGCAAAGATTTCAGAGGCCGAGGCGCTAAAGCGGTCAACCAGCACGACCAGCGGGCCTTTGTAGTAAACCACGCCGTCGGTATCGCTATCTTCACGGACTTTACCGTTGTTGTCGCGAACTTGAACTACCGGACCACTTGGAATAAACAGGCCGGATAGAGAAACCGCTTCGGTCAACGCGCCGCCGCCGTTAGAACGCAGATCGATAATCACGCTCTTGACGTTCTGTTTTTCCAGCTTCTGCAGCTGAACCTTCACGTCATCGGTGAGGCCAACGTAGAAGCCAGGAATATCCAGCACGCCGACTTTATCTTTACCGACCGTTTTCACCGACATTTTGACCGCACGGTCTTCCAGACGGATACGCTCACGGGTCAGCGTCACGGTACGCGTTTTGGTCCCTTTGCCCGCAGGCAGGATCTCAAGGCGAACTTTGCTGCCTTTTGGCCCTTTAATCAGCGCCACGACGTCGTCCAGACGCCAGCCGATAACGTCAACCATCGGTTTACCCGTCTGGCCTACGCCAACGATGCGATCGCCTACGGTAATGGCCTTGCTTTTCGCCGCAGGACCGCCCGCAACCATCGAATTGATCAGCGTGTAGTCATCGTCCATCTGCAGAACCGCGCCGATGCCTTCCAGAGAAAGGCTCATTTCGGTGTTGAACTGTTCGGTGCTGCGCGGGGAAAGATAGTTGGTGTGAGGATCTATCTCATGCGCAAACGCGGTCATCGCCAGCGAGAACACATCTTCGCTGTTGCTTTGCGCCAGACGGCGGATCGCAAACTGATAGCGTTTGGTCAGCGTTTCACGAATTTCCTGCTCGGTTTTACCGGCCAGCTTCAGGCTCAGCTCGTCGTACTTAACTTTTGCGTCCCAGAGCTTGTCCAGCTCATCAACGCTTGTCGGCCACGGCGACTTGCTGCGATCCAGATTAATGGTGTCGTTGCCGGTGAAGTCCATTGGCTTCGCCAGCACCTTCAACGCGTACTGATAGCGTTCAAAACGGCGCTTCTGACCCAGATTGTATAAATCATAAAATACGTCGAGCTTACCGCTACGCAGCTCGTCACCAATCTGCCCTTTCTTCGCGGCAAATTGCGCAACGTCACTTGCCAGCAGCACGTTATGGCTGTAGTCCAGCAGGTTCAGGTAGCGATCGAAGATTTTTGCCGAGAAGTTAGCGTCAAGATCGAACTGACGGTAGTGCGAGCGCGTAAAGCGAGACGTCACGCGCTCGCTTACGGTTGCGTGCTGAGCTTCTTCCTTCAACTGCGGAATCTGGTCAGCACGAGTAATGTTGTCCAGGGCCAGGGCACTGCCTGCCACGAACAGCAGGCTGGCGATAGCCGTAAGCTTAAAGAGTTTGTTCATGCCTGAGTCAGGCCTCCGTTTCAGAACTGCAAGTGTTCTGCGCGTACGATCATTGCCATACCAGAAGTCAGCTGTACACGGACGCCATCTTTGGTAATTTCCAGTACGGTAGCATCCATTGCGTTGTTACCGGCTTTAACTTTAATGGCCTGTCCAACCTGCAGAGCGGTAATATCCGTAACCGGGGTACGACGCTCTTCGCGAGGTGCCTTAGGTGCCGGTTTTTCCGTCCGAGGTTTGCGCTCAGCGGCTTCTTTACGACGAGGTGCTGCGGCCGGGCGAGGTTTACGTTCGCGGCGCGGAGCCTCTTCCGTTCCGCCAGCGGCGGCGGCTGCTTCGCGTTTCTTCGCCTGCTGTTCAGCGCGCTGGGCCTGAACGCGGGCTTTTGCTTCCTCAAGCTGCTGGCGAGCATGTTCTACATGCTGTTCGTCCAGCTCACCGCACGGGTTGCCATCAAGATCTACGCGAGTCGCGCCAGCTTTGATGCCGTACAGGTAACGCCAGCTTGATGTATAAAGGCGTAATGCCGAGCGAAGCTGAGTTTTGCTGAGGCTCATTTCGCCTTCAACACGAGAAACTAAATCCTGGAAGATACCAATCTTCAACGGACGGGCTTCACCTTCAGCGCTAAAACAGCGTGGAAAACGCTCGGCCAAAAATGCGATGACTTCTTTACTACTATTCAACTTAGGTTGATTTTCCATGAAATTTCCTGATTACAACGGAGTTGCCAATAAGTCGCAGGCATGAACAGGCGACATTATAATGACGCCATCGCTAAATGCCACGTTATCCGTTGCTTATCATGCTATCGAGGGAAGAATTTTTTAAAATCAGTGCCGCTTAGCACGTCTGAAAGCCGCGAAACCAAGGTTTTTAAACCGATTTCGTCTTCTTCTGAAAAACGGCCGTACTCGGTGCTGTCGATATCCAGGACGCCGATCGTCTGACCATCAACCGTCAACGGCAAAACGATTTCAGAATTGCTGGCTGCATCGCAGGCGATATGCCCATCAAAGGCGTGCACGTCTTCGACACGTTGGATCGTTCCTGTGGAGACAGCAGTACCGCATACGCCCTTACCTACAGGAATACGCACGCAGGCAATTTTGCCCTGGAAGGGTCCCAGGACTAGCGTTTGTGCCTCAAGAAGATAGAATCCTGCCCAGTTAACACCGTCCAGACGTTCAAACAGCAAAGCACTGGTATTTGCCAGCGTTGCGAGGAAGCTGGTTTCACCTGCCATTAACGCACTAAAATCGCGGTTGAGATCCGCGTAAAATTGTTCTTTGTTCATTAAATAACCGTTATGTTGTCTTACTTTACTTCGTAGCATACTAAAATAAGCATTAAATGCGCCGTGCCACAAGGTGTATCATTTTATGAATTACGATAGGCTAAATGAATAATTCAGATAACAACGCTCCCGGCTTACGACGCACTATGAAAATACACGCCATTAGTCAGGCCCTGCCTCAGGCACGTTATCAGCGTTGTCCCCAATGCGATACCCTTTTCTCACTGCCGCCGGTCAAATCGACACAAAGCGCCTACTGCCCCTGCTGTGAGGCAAAAGTACACAATGGCCGCGACTGGTCATTAACTCGCCTGGGGGCAATGGCCGTGGCGATGCTGGTGCTGATGCCGGTCGCCTTCTCCGATCCGCTGCTGCGCATTTACCTGCTGGGTTCAAAGATTGATGCGAACGTTATGCAGGGGATCTGGCAGATGGCGAGCCAGGGGGACGTGCTTACCGCCGCCGTGGTGCTCTTCTGCGTTGTCGGCGCCCCAGCGACGCTGGTCGCGGCTATCGCTTACCTTTGTTTTGGCAACATTCTGGGAATGAACCTTCGCCCGGTGCTGCTGATGCTGGATAAGCTCAAAGAATGGGTAATGCTGGATATCTACCTGGTGGGGATTGGCGTGGCCTGTATTAAGGTTCGCGAGTACGCTTTTATACAGCCAGGTCCCGGCCTCATCGCCTTTATCGTTCTGGTGGTCCTGAGCCTGCTGACGATGATCCACCTGAATATTGAGCAGCTTTGGGAGCGTTTCTATCCGCAGCGCCCGGCGCGCGCCTTTAACGCCCAGCTGCGAGTTTGCCTCGGCTGCCATTTCACCGGCGTGCCGGACGAGCGAGGCCGCTGCCCTCGTTGCCACGTGCCGCTGTACCATCGCCGTAAACAAAGCTTACAAAAATCCTGGGCGGCGCTGATTGCTTCCCTGGTCTTTCTGCTGCCGGCTAACCTGCTGCCTATTTCGATTATCTACGTGAACGGAGCACGCCAGGAAGACACCATTATGTCGGGCATTATCTCTCTGGCGCACAGCAATATTGCCGTCGCCGCGGTGGTATTTATTGCCAGTATCCTGGTGCCGTTTACTAAAGTTATTGTATTGATTACGCTTCTTATCAGCATTCATTTCAAATGCCAGCAGGGACTAAGAACCCGTATTTTGCTGCTGCGCTTTGTCACCTGGATTGGCCGCTGGTCTATGCTCGATCTGTTTGTCATTGCATTGATGATGTCACTGGTTAATCGTGACCAGCTGTTAGCTTTTACGATGGGTCCCGCCGCGGTCTTCTTTGGCGCGGCGGTTATATTAACTATTCTTGCCGTCGAATGGCTGGATAGCCGACTACTTTGGGACGCACATGAGTCAGGAAACGCCCGCTTCACCGACTGAGGCGCGAATTAAAACAAAACGCCGGATCTCCCCTTTCTGGCTGTTACCTATTATTGCGTTGCTGATCGCCGGCTGGCTGATCTGGACGACTTATCAGGAGCGCGGTAACACCGTTACCATCGATTTTATCTCTGCCGACGGCATTGTTGCCGGCCGTACGCCCGTGCGTTACCAGGGGGTTGAAGTCGGTACCGTGCAGAACATTAGCCTGAGCGACGATCTGCGTAAAATCGAAGTCAAAGTCAGCATCAAAAGCGACATGAAGGACGCTTTGCGGGAGGATACTCAGTTCTGGCTGGTCACGCCGAAGGCCTCTCTCGCCGGGGTATCCGGGCTTGATGCACTGGTTGGCGGGAACTATATCGGCATGATGCCGGGCAAAGGCGAGCCGAGCGATCATTTCACCGCGCTCGATACCCAGCCTAAATATCGCCTTGATAACGGCGAGCTGATGATTCACCTGCATGCCCCGGATCTGGGCTCGCTGAACAGCGGTTCGCTGGTCTATTTCCGTAAGATTCCGGTTGGCCGCGTGTACGACTACGCCATCAATCAGAACAAACAGGGCGTGACCGTCGACGTGCTGATCGATCGCCGCTTCACGAACCTGGTGAAAAAAGGCAGCCGCTTCTGGAACGTGTCCGGCGTTAAGGCGGATGTAGGCCTGAGCGGGGCGAAAGTTCAGCTTGAAAGCCTGGCAGCCCTGGTGAATGGCGCGATAGCCTTCGACTCCCCCGATAACTCTGCCCCCGCAAAAGCGGATGACGAATTTGGGCTGTATGAAGACCTGGCCCACAGCCAGCGCGGCGTCATCATTAATCTTGACCTCCCGAGCGGCGATGGCCTCAAGGCTGGCTCGACAAAGCTGATGTATCAGGGGCTGGAAGTTGGCTCATTAACTAAGCTAAACCTTAACCCAGGCGGCGCCGTCACCGGTGAGATGACCGTAGACCCTGGCGTTGTTAGCCTGATGCGCAGCGGAACGCGTATCGAGCTACGCAGCCCTAAAATCTCGCTCGATAATCCGAGCATCAGTAGCCTGCTGACGGGCAGCACTTTTGAGCTCGTTCCAGGCGAGGGCGAGCCGCAGGCTAAATTTACCGTAGTACCAAGCGACAAAACGCCGCTACAGCAGCCTGACGTGCTGACGCTTTCCCTGAGCGCGCCGGAGAGCTACGGCATCGACGCCGGGCAGCCCATTATCCTGCACGGAATACAAATCGGCCAGGTGGTCGAGCGCAATCTGTCGGCGAAGGGTGTCACCTTCTCCGTTGCCATTGAACCGCAGTATCGCCACCTGCTGCAGGGCGACAGCAAGTTTGTCGTCAACAGCCGCATTGACGTGAAGCTCGGCATGGACGGCGTTGAGTTACTTGGTGCCAGCGCCAGTGAATGGGTAAACGGCGGTATCCGCGTGTTGCCGGGCAGCAAAGGCGAGATGAAAAGCAGCTATCCGCTTTACGCCAACATGGAAAAGGCCATCGAAAACAGCCTGAGCGACATCCCCACCACCACCTTAACGCTCACCGCCTCCAGCCTGCCCGATATCCAGACAGGCTCCGTGGTGCTGTACCGCAAATTCCAGGTGGGGGAAATTATCTCCATTCGCCCTCGCGCCAATAACTTTGATATTGATGTCCATATCAAGCCGGAATACCGCAAGCTGCTGACGCCAAACACCGTGTTCTGGGCTGAAGGCGGTGCGCGCGTGCAGCTTAACGGCAGCGGGCTTACCGTTCAGGCTTCTCCGCTTTCTCGTGCCCTGAAAGGTGCCATCAGCTTTGACAATATGAGCGGTGCGAGCGTAGGTCAGGTGAAAGGCGAAAAACGCGTACTTTATGCTTCAGAAACCGCAGCACGGGCGGTAGGCAGCCAGATAACGCTGCACACGTTTGATGCCGGGAAGCTTTCAGCAGGCATGCCAATCCGCTATCTGGGTATCGATATTGGTCAGCTTGAATCGCTGAACCTGACGCAGTCGCGTAACGAAGTTGAGGCGAAGGCGGTCCTGTACCCGGAATATGTTTCCACCTTTGCACGGGGCGGCACCCGCTTCTCCGTTGTGACGCCGCAAATCTCGGCGGCGGGCGTCGATCATCTTGATACGATTTTCCAGCCTTACATCAACGTTGAGCCAGGCAACGGCAACCCACGCCGTGATTTCGAGCTACAGGAGGCGTCAATCACCGACTCCCGTTATTCCGACGGCCTGAACATCGTGCTCGAGGTGCCGGAAGCCGGTTCTCTGAGCATCGGCACTCCGGTGCTGTTCCGAGGGATTGAAGTTGGTACGGTGACCGGCATGACGCTTGGCAACCTCTCAGATCGCGTAATGGTTGGCCTGCGCATCAGCAAGCGCTACCAGCATCTGGTGCGTGAGAGTTCGGTATTCTGGCTGGCTTCCGGCTACAGCCTGGACTTTGGCTTAACCGGTGGCGTGGTGAAAACCGGGACCTTTAACCAGTTTATTCGCGGCGGCATTGCGTTTGCCACCCCACCGGGGATCCCGCTCTCGCCGAAGGCCGAAACGGGCAAACACTTCCTGCTGCTGGAAAGCGAGCCGAAAGAGTGGCGCCAGTGGGGAACCGCCCTGCCACGCTAACCCTCAAGCCCGGAGCGGTGCGCCGCCCGGGCAATTCCGTGTTAAACTGCGCCCCTTAATTTTTCCAGGGGCGTTTTTCATGGCTCAATCTACTGCCGTTTATCTTCCGCAACCTTTCCTCGACGCTATTCGCGATGCGCTTCCCGCAGACCAGACGCTGGAAAGCTTTATCGAATACTGCCAGCTGCCGCTGCGCCGCAGCCTGCGCGTAAATACGCTGAAGATCTCCGTGGCCGAGTTTCTCACGCTCGTCGCCCCTTATCACTGGCGCCTGACGCCGGTGCCGTGGTGTGAAGAAGGTTTCTGGATTGAGCGAGATGATGAAGAAACCCTGCCGCTGGGCAGTACGGCCGAACACCTGAGCGGCCTGTTCTACATTCAGGAAGCCAGCTCGATGCTGCCCGTCGCCGCCCTGTTTGCCGACGGCAATGAACCGCAGCGCGTGATGGACGTCGCCGCCGCCCCAGGCTCAAAAACGACCCAGATAGCCGCTCGTATGGGTAATACTGGCGCAATTCTGGCGAACGAATACTCTGCCAGCCGGGTGAAAGTCCTGCACGCAAACATCAGCCGTTGCGGTATCAGCAACGTGGCACTTACCCATTTTGACGGCCGCGTATTTGGTGCCGCCCTGCCGGAATCCTTCGACGCCATTCTGCTGGATGCGCCCTGCTCGGGCGAAGGCGTGGTGCGTAAAGATCCGGACGCCCTGCGCAACTGGTCACCTGAAAGCACGGCTGAGATAGCCAATACCCAACGTGAACTGATCGAAAGCGCTTTTCACGCTCTGCGCCCAGGCGGCACCCTGATCTACTCAACCTGCACGCTTAATCGCCAGGAAAATCAGGAAATCTGCCAGTGGCTGCTGGATACCTGGCCGGACGCGGTAGAAATTGCGCCTCTCGACGAGCTTTTCCCTGAAGCAGCTCGCGCGCTGACGCCGGAAGGCTTCCTGCACGTCTTCCCGCAGATTTACGACTGTGAAGGCTTTTTCGTCGCACGTTTACGCAAAACGGCCTCCATCGAGCCGCTTCCAGCTCCCGGCTATAAAGTGGGAAAATTCCCCTTCGTGCCTATGAAGGGAAAATCGGCGGCAGAAGTCACCGCCGCCGCGGAAAAATCGGGTCTTACCTGGGGCGATGAACTCCGTCTGTGGCAGCGTGATAAAGAAATCTGGCTGTTCCCGACCGAAATAGAGCCCCTTATCGGCAAAGTTCGTTTCTCCCGTATTGGCCTGAAGCTTGCCGAACAGCACAACAAAGGCTTTCGCTGGCAGCATGAAGCCGTGGTCGCGTTGGTAAAAAGTGACAACTCGCTTTGTTTCCCGCTGAGCGAAGCAGAGGCCGAAGAGTGGTACCGTGGGCGGGATATCTACCCAGAAGTGACACCGTCACGTGATGAGGTTGTTGTCACTTTCCAGGGGCAACCGCTTGGCCTCGCGCGTAAAGTCGGCTCACGCCTGAAGAACAGCTATCCGAGAGAGCTGGTCCGTGACGGCAAGCTTTTCGCCGCACCGCAGGCTGGCTGAAGAAATAAGCACGTTTTAAGTTGGCAATTTGTGCTGCCTTGACTACGCTGAAAATGGGGTGACTTACTGGTCATACCACCTGCCGCAGATAACAAGGAGCCAAAGATGACAAAAACCAACGTCCGGATCGGCATCTTCGAAATTGACGATGCCGAATTACACGGTGAACAACAGGGGGATCGAACGTTAAGCATCCCCTGCAAGTCCGACCCTGACCTGTGCATGCAGCTTGATGCCTGGGATGACGAAACCTCGATTCCCGCCGTGCTGGACGGCGAACACTCCGTCCTTTACCTACAACATTACGACCAGCACCGTGATGCCTGGGTGATGCGCCTTGCATAACTCAAGATGAACCCGTCCACGAGACGGGTTACATAGATGACAAACAGCCGAAAAACGTGGTTTTCAGCTGTTTGGAGTAAACCAGAGAACATCATTCATTGTTTTCTTAGACCAAAGTGCATTATTTAAATCAATGATTTTTGCCAGCACGTTCTCCGTCCACGGGACGGATTATTTATTTCCCCCACTCCCTTTTGCTCCCCTACACTTAAACCAAACGAAGCGGTTCTGAGGCGCTAATGTTTGCTTTGGTTTTATTTGTTTGTTACCTGGACGGCGGCTGCGACGATTTGGTGCTTGAGGTGTTTACCAGCGAACGCCAGTGCCTGAGCGCGATGAGTGAACAGCGCATGCGCCACGGTGGATGTTACCCGGTAGAGGATTTTATCGATGGGTTCTGGCAGCCTGCCCAGCAGTACAGCGACTTCTGAGCAGGAGCCAGTGAAGACTAGCGGCTAAGCGGGCGCACCAACATTCTGATCGGTTTACCGTGGTACTCCACATAGTGCTGGAAAACAAAGCCGAAACGTTCCGCCAACCCAATGGAACGTTGATTATCGTCGTCGATAATGCAGCACACCGGCCCGTCGAAGTTTTCATCCGCCCAGCCTAAAACCGCGCTGAGCGCTTCAGCCGCATACCCTTTACCGTGTACGGCCGGAATCAGCGACCAGCCCGCCTCAGGGTGCTCCAGCGCTGGCGTGAGGTTGCGTTTAGCTTCCTGGAAACCGAACGACCCGACAAATCGCCCACTCTGTTTCTCAAACAAAGCCCAGTAGCCATAGCCCAGCGCCTGCCAGTGGCCGATGTAGCGCATCAGCCGTCCCCAGCTCATCTCGCCGTCCTGCGGCTTCCCGCCGCCGATAAATTTGACCATTTCCGGATCGGCCCAGCAGGCGACCAGCGCCTCGTAGTCGCTCAGCGTGAAGTGGCGCAGAACGAGGCGTTCCGTTTCAAGGCGTGGTGCTTCAGTAACCATCATGACTCCGCTCAGTTTTACTCTTGTAATCGTTGTGTAAGGCCGGATTTGCAGGCGTAGATAATAGCGCACAGCAGCAGGCTAAACAGCATTGTGGCCAAAAAGACGCCGGCTCCCGTCAGGGTCAGCATTACGCCGCCAATCAGCGGCCCCAGCGCAACGCCCAGCGTGGTCAGCGTAGAAGCCCCAAGATAAGCTCCCCGGTGCTCATCCGGCGCAAGCTGATCCAACAGGATATTCAGGTTAGGCAACAGAATCGCCTCACCGATGCTGAAAATAATCGTGACGCTCACCCACAGCAGCGCATCCGGCGTCCGCACGGACCAGAACAGAAGCTGTGAAATCGCAAAAATAGCGCCACCCAGCAAAATACGGTCAGGCAGGCTAACCTGCGCCAGAAAGCGAACCAGGAACAGCTGGGCTATCAACACCGTACAGGCGTTGGACACCAGAATCAGCGTAATCAGTTTCACCGCGGCTTCCGCGTCCAGGGTCAGCAAATAAAGCGGCACCACGGATTCATAATGAACGAAGACCACGGCGCACAACGTGCTGCACAACAGTGCCGCGACAAACAGTTTATCGCGAGCGATAATCAGCATAACGTCGCGCAATCTCACTGCCGATTTATGTTCGCTTCCATTGGCCACCAGCTTTCCGACAGGAATAAACAGTAAGGTATAAACCAGCAGCGGCAAATAGCTGATGGCGGTTATCACGAACGTCCCTTTTTGCGACGTCAGCCCAAAAGCAATGCCGACCACCGGCCCGGTAACCGCCGCGACGTTCACCAGATAGTAACGAATCTGCAGCGCCAGGGCGCGGCGACGGCGATCGCCCAGGAGGTCACTCATCAGGGCACGAGTTGGCGGCTCAACCCACGCAAAACAGACGCCAACGATCATCAGGCCAATGATAAACAACGTCATTCCTGTCGCCAGCCCGAGCAGCGCATATCCCACGAACGACAGCGCACAACCAAGGGAAAGCACGCCCCGGCGGCCTAATTTATCCGACAGCTGTCCGCCATACATCCCCAGCATTACGGCTAAAAGCGCGCTACTGGTCATCGCTATCCCAACCGAGATGGGCGAAAGATGGTAATTACGGGTCATGATCACCGTCATAAACGGCCAGGCCATAAAATAGCTGAAGCGGATGACCAGGGTGAAAAACAGCAGCGCAATCACCGTCGCCGGGAAGGTTTTGACCGTCGGCCAAAAGCCGCGCACAGCGTCCTCCCGGACGGCATCGTTTGTCGTCATAAAGTGTCCTGTTATTTATCGTTATTGTGGAGGCGGGGCCGCTCAATATCACTAAGCGGTTAAATAGTAATAAGTTATTCCGTAATGGCTGGCAACGGAAATGTTGCAGAAATGTTTATTTCCCCAGCTTATAATTTAAACAGCCAGCCGGGCAGCGTAAAGTAGTGGGAAATTGTGATCGCGCGCTCAAAAAGCGGCATTTCATGCTGAGAGAGATCGGCAGTAGCCGGCAGCCTGACGCTGCCGGAAAAAAGACTAAAGTTTGCCGCTCAATCGTTGATGGAAATCCGCGCTGTGGGTATCCAGGCCAACAATCTCAACGCGCGTCTGGTAGCGCTGATAACGCGTTTCAATGGCGTCGAGCACGGCAACGGTGGAGGCATCCCAAATTTGCGCATAGGTAAGATCGATAATCACCCGCGGCGGATCGTCGGCATAGTGAAAATGTTCCACGAGGTCATTACTGCTGGCGAAGAACAGCGGCCCGCGCACCAGGTAAGTCACTTCGCTCCCATTCTCAGCAAGCTGCCGTTCGGCGCGCACTACGTGGGCAATGCGGCGAGCAAACAGCATCATCGCGAAGATAGCGCCGCCGAGCACGCCAAGCGCCAGGTTATCGGTATAAACCGTTACGGCGACGGTGGTGAGCATCACCAGCGTTTCCGGAAGCGGCATGCGTCGCAGCGTGGCGGGCGAGATGCTGTGCCAGTTCAACGTTTTCACCGCCACAATCATCATAATCCCGGCCAGCACCACCATTGGGATTTTGGCCATCACCTCGCTCAGCGCGGTCACCAATAGCAATAACACCAGCGCAGCCGCCACCGTCGAAAGCCGCGTACGCCCTCTTCCCAGCTCGACGTTGACGATGGTTTGCCCGATCATTGCGCAGCCGGCAATACCGCCATAAAAACCGGCGAAGATATTTGAAACGCCAAGCCCCCAGCACTCACGGCGCTTACTGGACGGCGTGTCGGTCAGGTCATCCACCAGCTTCGCGGTCAGCAGCGATTCCATCAGCCCAACGAAGGCAATACTCAGCGCACAGGGCCAGATAATTTGCAGCGTCTCAAGGTTCAGCGGCACCATTAGCTCCGTTAATCCAGGCAACCCTGCCTTCATTGGCCCACTGTCGCCGACCGTCGGCAACGTCCAGCCCATGGCAGCACTCAGGCCGGTCACCAGCACGATAGCCACCAGCGGTGAAGGCACTGATTTCAGCACCTTCGGTAGCAGCAGCACCACGCTAAGCGTCACGACAAACAGCCCCCAAACCAACGGCGATTGCCCCCAGACATGAGGCACCTGAGCGAAGAAAATAAGTATGCCCAGGGCGTTAACAAAACCGGTCATCACCGAAAGCGGTATATAACGCATCATACGCGCCAGCCCGGTCACGCCGAACAGGATTTGGATCCCCCCGGCCAGCACCACCGCAGGCAGGATATAGCCGATGCCGTACTGGTGAACCATCGGCCCAATCACCAAAGCTACCGATCCTGCCGCGGCGGTGACCATCGCCGGGCGGCCGCCCAGGACAGACATGGCAAAACAGAGCACGATGGAGGCGATCAGGCTGACTTTCGGGTCGACGCCCGCAATCAGCGAAAAGGAGATAACTTCGGGGATCAGCGCCAGCGCGGTTACGACCCCGGCAAGCACTTCGCGCTGGAACAGCCGGGGTGAACGGAGCACGGCGCGCAGGCTATTCTCGTGGGCATGTTGAGCGGCAGGCTCGGTTTGATTTGTCATAGTGGATGCAGGCTTATTGTCATGGATGCCGCGTCTCTCACGGAACGCGGTCAAAGAGGCCGGAATTGTAGCCTTGTCGCCATACTGATGCGAATTTTTGTGACCGACATCACCTGTTACAGGCCAGCCATGGCCTGACCCCGTCGTTTGCGCAACAAATAATTAACAAATTAAGCAAAAAACGCTGGACGGCGAGCTATCAAGGTGTGGTATGGTTTTAGCGCACTGGTCGAGCCAAAGCGTTATGGGAAACGCTTTACGCGCAAGCGGGCTGACGGGTTCCCGAATAAAAAAAAGACCGAACACGATTCCTGTAATCGCAAGTAATCAACAAAAACCTTTCAAATCAACATACTAAAATAAACTTCGATTTATTTTCAGTCAAAAACACAACCCTAAACACACCAAAACAATCAAATACATATCACTTTTTTCGAGTAAATTCGTAAAAAGTTCGAGCTATCCCAAGCGTTTTATTCCTGTCCTAACTTATTTTTTCCAATTTTTCTGGATTAAAAAACAGTTCATATTCTGAGCGTTCAGAGTGGTTTTTCTGCGGCTTAGTGTTTTGCTCATTTGTTGTCACCCTGTAATAGACCACGAGCACGAACTTTTCCCTCATAAAAGGCTGAGAACATGCCATCTGGTATCTGAATGTGCATATTCTTAAACGTTGGTTTGGGAACAGCGGCAAAAAAAGATGTAGGCACAGGTCCAGGGCAGATTCCTACAATGTCAAATTTCACATCTGGCCCGGGGTGGGCGAGATTTCCCAACGGCACGATCATTCAGCGCGGCACGTCTATATCAGGCCCGCTGGGATTCCCAACCGCTATCAGTTTACCCATTTCATTCACTTCCAGTTTCACTGTCACTACGTCTTTTGACTCAGCGAAGAATGGAGTGACTGATTGCCCGCCATTTGCGACAACACCTATCGGTCTTGGCGGTTTTTATCTGATGAGTTCACGCACAGGTGGTGGTACTGGTGCAGGTGCTAACTGGATTGCGGTAGGAGAATAAATGATGAATAAATATCTGTATGACGCCAAAACCAATGCGTTTTATCCCCTTGTAATGCAGGACGACTACGAGGCCGTGAATATGTGGCCCGAGCAAGGTGTAGAGGTGGATGAGGATACGTTTAAGGAGTATCAGGCACCGCCTCCCGGAAAAATGAGGGTGGCAGGGGATGATGGTTATCCTGCATGGGCTGATATTCCGCCCGCGACTCATGAAGAACTGGTTGCGATAGCCAATGCACAAAAACAATTGCTGATTGACCAGGCTAACGCCTATATGAACAGCAGGCAGTGGCCGGGAAAAGCAGCCATGAAGAGACTGAGTTCTGACGATTTTGCAAAATATAACCTGTGGCTGGATTATCTGGATGCACTGGAAGCCGTTGACACTACCAGTGCACCAGATATCCAATGGCCTACACTGCCGGTTTCTCCGGCCAACTGACATCAGGTGCGGTGGACGTGTCTACCGCTTTCACCGCTTTGATGTACACCATCCATGCTGTTAGCTTCGCTTTATCACTATCGTCGATGATGTTTAGCGCCAGTTCCGTGCGCCAGTCTGCTGTAATCGAATCGGCTTCGGAAAGCAGAGCTTTTTTCTTGCGTTCTGCAGCCGCGATTATTTCCTCCGCTGTGGGAGCCGGTATATCAACCCATACAGGTTTCCCTTCCGCATCAGCGCCCCGCATTTTTCCTTCCGGTGGCAAACCTGAATACATCCCAAACACTTCATCTTCGACTTCAACAAAGCTTTCCGGCCATGTTCCTGCAGCCTCATAGCTCTCGCGAAGATCAAATGGATAGAAATTATTTTTAGCGTATGCGTACATATTAATATCCTATGGCAAGCACAACGGGTGACACGGAACCAGCGCCCGCCGATGTCGTGAATATCTGCGATTGCAATGTAATAGAAGATGCTGTGGACGCCACTGTCTGATACATAATGTCCGATGTGTTGCCGGAATTTGCATTAGTAGACACCATGCCAGCCATCATCGCGGTGGGGAAAGGAATTGGTAACGTGATGGTTGTTAACGTCTCTACTGTTGTCGACGGGCCTATTGTCCATTGGAATATCAAGCCGCTCGGCAATTTCTGATATCCCGACGATGCAGAAATCCTCGCAAGAGAAAATGTCGACATGTCAGGGATCTGCCCTGTGCCGGTCCCTACATCCTTTTTTGCCGCTGTTCCCAAACCAAGGTATGTGAGAACGTCAGCGATAGCAGATTTGCCTATAATATCCCGACCAACCTGGGTTAAATCTGTCTGGCTGGCGGCATCCGTCCCGGTGAAGTAAGGCAGCTTGTTTGCGCCAGTTGTCAGGGCGGCAAGCGCGGTTAGTGTTGCGTCCAGCGGCTGTGATGTTTTGTTGATGGCAGAAAGGAGGCTGGCCACCAGCGTTGTCAAGTTGCCGTCGTCGTGTACATCATTCCCGGACTGGTTAGCAATAAACTGCGCCAGCGCCGCCGCCACAAATGAAGCCTGGCGGATAGCCTTGTTTACCTGCGCACTGGATGCCTTACCGGACTGAAAACCAGTCAGCAATGCCGGTAAAGCTTCCCAATCAGCCTGGCTCATGACATTTGCGCCAGCGCCTGTGGCAAAGGGTTTAAATTCGTTCGTAGCCATTAAAGTTTCATCTCCCATGCACCGTCGTCAAAACCGGCGATGTATTCGTTGTTTAAGTCGAAACCAAAAAATTTATTGCCCTCAGATGGGGTTTCCACCGATGGCGTTTGAATATCACCGGCCCACACACCAGCCGCTTTCACGGTCAGATAGCCCTGCTTTATCGCCGCAATAAGTTCGCGTGAAACATTCGCTATATCCGTCTCGGGAAATACCCAAACCGAAATGGTCATGTCCTGGTTATCGACGATCTGCATTTTGAGTCCGGATCCTGCCGTCGCAGCATCGAGGATGGCGGGCAGCGTGTCGTTCTGCCCGTTCCAGTTGTTGATAGCGATTTTTGCTTTGAGAATGATGCGGTAGGTGTCATCGCTTAGCGTGGTGTAACCGGAGTCCGGATCGTAAGGCCCTTGCCACACGCCCTGGTCATAACCCAGCCCGTCGGTATCCCACGAAAAATAGACGCCAGAAATGGGCTGGCTAACAATGCTACTACGCCCGATCCACAGCCCCAGGGTATCGAGCTGCACGCCGACGGCATGATCAATATCAAAAGCTGTAATCAGGCCACCCAGCGTGTTTGAAACATCTATCAGCGGGCGGGTACTGAGATCGACGTGAGTCAGGAAAAGCGGTTTAGTCGCGTGGTAGTTCGTGATTAGCTCGGTGTACTTGCTCATGAGCTCACCGTGATTTTTACGTTATCCGTGCTGCAGGCCGCTGCCCCGTCATAAGCAATATTGACGTTGGCCGCAGACACTGATCCGGCAGATGTACCAATCAGCAGCTCTGTGATGTCGTAATAACGGGCGTTGCCACCGCTTACCACACCCAGGTTGGCCGGGGAGTAAACGCGGCTCAGCAGCACGCTATCACCGATTTTCAGGCTGTTGATGTACTCCGCTACTGCCTGTTTGATTTGCTCACCGATCTGCGACGTGTAGCCGGTGAACACCCGGAGTGTGATATCAACAAACACAGGGACGTTCTGCGGGCGGGAGAATGAAATGGTATGCGGGTTGCCGTAGGTGTCCGGTACCACAATGGACGTTGTGCCGTACGTTGCCACGCCCTGCCCCTTTTTGCCCCGGATAACCTGGGCTATCTGGTTCACATCGCCGCCGTCCACAATCGCTGAAATGGAATGTGCCGGCAGCCCGTTGCTGTCTGGTACTCCCCGGTCATTCTCATAGAGCTTGTGACGGCTCACGCCTGCAATATTGGCAATGGCACCGTCTACTGCTTCAAACGGCGTCAGCGCGGGGAGCGCGACGCTCTGCGCCTGCCTGATTCGTAGCTCGGCGTCAGTTTCCCCCGATTGCCCCACCGTGGCCGCCGTCGGGTTTGTCGCTGACGTCCATCCTCGTGTAGGCGTGTTGATAGAGGTTATCGTG
This sequence comes from Cedecea neteri, assembly GCF_000757825.1. Lineage (GTDB taxonomy): Bacteria > Pseudomonadota > Gammaproteobacteria > Enterobacterales > Enterobacteriaceae > Cedecea > Cedecea selenatireducens. The sequence goes on along the minus strand of NZ_CP009451.1, from coordinate 4,633,439 downwards.
CTGGCCAACGCTGCAATAGCACCGCTCGTTGCACATGTGGCAGTGACCAGCACCGTACCGGCGACGCCGATCGTCACCGCTGCGGGCAGATTCCAGATCACGCCGTTCTGGTCCCTTACCGAGCCATTATTGATGGCTGTTCCAGCCGTGCCGCCCAGCAGCAGATCAACCGTTGAATTGGTCGCAATCTTTCGCGTGATACCGTTGATTTTAACGTTGCTGCTCAGCGCGGCCGCCTGGCCTGTTGCCGGGGAAAAGGAGTTATAAATCTGAATGGCCGTGTTGTTCGCGTCGTGGATGGCCAGCGCCACCAGCGCCACCATCTGGCCGTCTTTGCTGTCTGGTTCCAGATAAGCATCAGCCCCATAAATCTGCCGGAAATAGCCAGTGATGGTGCTCAACACCAGCTGATAATCAGGCGCGGTTATGCCCTGGGCGGTTACCGTTGCCGATAACCCCAGCGTGTCGAGGTTCAATGCCATTTATGCCTCGCTAGTTACAGTCGTCTGGCCGTAGATAGTGTCGATTGTTGCGGTGAAGGTAACGCGGCGCGTGGTGCCGTCGTTGTTCGTGTCGAAGGAAATAATACTTTTAACGCCGGACGTCGCCTGCAGGCGTTCTCGGATAGCCAGGATATAAACATCGGAACGCTGCTTTCCCAGCACAGATTGCACGTAAGGTGTTCCCTCTGTTAAGTCGAGGAACCACTGGCCGCGCCAAAGTTCAAAACGGGTTTTAACCGCCTGGGTGACACACTCCGGGCTGTTCACCAGAAAGGTGTTATCACCCTTGCCGAAGGTGTAATCCCCTCCGCTATCCTCTCGTCGGTATCGCATCAGTTCGGCCCTCCGCTGTTGCCACTGCCAGGCTCAACGCCTTTATGCGTGTGATTTTTGAGACTAACGCCGCCTGCGGTCACATCGTTGGTAACAATAATCGGCCCCAGCATCGTTGCTCCACCTCCGCCCTCGCCCATGCCCTGGCTGAGCGTGCCGTTAATGGTCACCGCGCCGTTTAGCACGATAGTGGGCGATGTAATGACGGTACCTCCCTCTGCGATAGCGGTTAGTTTGCCAGGCGTTTGCACAGTAACGTCATGCCCGGCGGCCACTTCTACGAACGCGGCGCCGTCGTCGGTGCGCAGCTGCGCGGCGGCCATGCTGATACCGGAAATTTTCTGCGCCTGTGACTGCGGGCCGACAATGGCGAAAGCATCGCTGAAATCGTGTTGCCGAGGATCTACCGTTTCCTGAACGCCGCCGGCCTGCCACCAAAAATCAATGCAGCGGTCGGCAAAAATAAGCAGGCATTCGTCACCTGCTTTAACTGGGAATGTCAGCGTGCAGCCACCACCACGCGGGAAAATCACTGGTACATCCACCAGCGGTTTCAGTTCGACAGACTCATCACCTGCCACGCCGCGAAGTGCCACCTGAACAGTGCAGGTCACGGCATCCGGATCAAATGACTGGATGATGCCGGGCATCGCTACACGGATTTGAGAAGAAACGGAATCGGCAATTGCCTGGGCGGTCTGCTGTTCACCGCCTATTTGGGATTGAGTAGAAACTGGCATACAAACTCCATAAAAAAACCCGCCGAAGCGGGTTCTTGTAATTCAGGTTAGGCAACTATTTGACCTTCACACAGTCATAAGATACGTACTGCCGTGGTGCGTCCATATTCGCTTGAGCAAGCTGAACATTCAATATCCGCTTATTACCATTGCGCTTGATATATTCCATGCCTAACCATTTGCCTGGCTGATTTGTCTTTACCATCCATTCATATTTGATGTTGTCATAATTCCCATCGCCTTTCAGGAAAGTAAATTTTTGCGACTCAGGACGAACTCCATTGATATGCATAAACCCATCATTACTGGACGTCAGGATAAAATCACCACAGCGAACATCAGCCAGTACGCTGGTTGAAAGCAACATTAAGGTTACGATAGCTAAGCGTGGAAAAATCATTTTATTGCGCCTTGTTCAACGTTGAAGCACTTTGCAAATCACGAGCGCCGCGTGCAAAGCACATCAAATCCATGTACCACGCCTGCCCTCTGGTGTCGCCAGTATAGTCTATGGACTTGACGATATAAACGCCATCGGTCGCAATGCTCGCGGCCTGTGACGTTGTGCCTGTCAGCGTACGGTTGCCGTTATCTTCCGTTTCGCTAATGGGGCCAGGGGATTGCGCTATTTCGCTGTCGCCCAAAGTTGCCCGGTACACCGAAGCCTGATCCAGCTGAATAAGGCCGTTAATCCGGATGTTCGGGTTAATCAGGCAGCGTACGTTAACACCGGCTCCCATTGTTTGCTGAGGCATCCCAATCAATCCGGTGTTAGCGTTAAGCACGATTGCTTCATGGATATACTTGTCCTCCGGAACTATCTGCAGTTGCCCATCCACCAGCTGCCAGGTGGCTTTACACTGTGCGGCGATGTTGTCCATGACGTTGCGTGAAGCGTTATAGATTGCGCGGCCACGCGGAAAAACAGTATTTGGAAAATCTCCGGTAATGCCCTGCGTGACACCAAACGGGTTAAAGTCCTGCATCACCGCACGGTGCAGGTCTGCCACGGTATAGCCCGCGGCCAGCGTGGTGATGGTGTTAGCGTAGAGAAACGCTTCATGATCGCCCACCGCCTGCACCAGCACCCAGGAATCGGTGATATTGTCCTTACCGGTCACCGTAAAGCGAATGTCACCGCTAAAAATCAGCCCGTAGTTCTGGCCGTCAGTCTGCCCGATTTTATCATCCGGAATAACTTTGGCAGTACCTACCTCGCTGGCATCAACCGGCGCAGCCTGGCCGCTATAACCGGCAATAATTCGCAGCTTCGCAAACTCCTGGCCGGTTATACGGTTTGTCGTGTCGGGAGAGAGGTTGTAGATCCTCACGTTCGCCACACGCGGCCAGCGCGTATCTGCCCAGGTGATCTGGAACGTGACTTTAAAATCCGACAGGGAAACGCCCTGGCCATTCTGATCCAGAAGCTGCAGCTCAAAATGCCGCATCCAGTTTTTTGACATGAGTTAGCCCTGAACAAAAATGAGATGGCTGTATGTGCCGAGGTTGGTTTTTGTGGGTTCCACTGGCGCGCCGTTATCCGTGATAACCGCGAGTGCCCCGTTAATGCCCAGTTGCGGGTATTGCTCGAGCAGATTAAGGCCGGTGACCAATGGCACGCCGGAAAGAAGCGGAGCGCCGCCGCTGTCTTGCACATCCATAATCCAGCCGGCGGCATCGCGCCAGATAATGCGCAGCGTGTAGGTGGTACCGCCAAGCTGAATACGGAATAGCTGGTTATCCGGTGCTAACGGAATTTCATTGATTTGCATCCTATCTCCCCAGGCTGGCAAAGAAACTGCCCGCCTGGCTGAGAATGGACTCATTCGGGGGCGTGGTAGACTTCGTGCCGGTGTTCTGCACGGCTGATGTGCTGGCCCCCTGCGCCATATCTGACTTATCGGCCACCTTCACACTAAAGGTTTCGGACATGATGACTTCGCGCAGCGTGAGCGTGCAGCTGAGCACGTTCTCAGTGGTTTTGTCGGTCGTGACTTCAATTGCACGTACCAGCATGTTGTTGTACGTCCGTTTCCCGGTCACAACGTCGAACGGTACCCTTGAGCTTTGCAGGTCCAGCAGCTGTTGATACGTCTCTTTTGGGCTCTTGCCAAGGATGCTCGTGGCTGTCAGGTTGCTGGCAAAATCCAGCAATGCGCCACCTCCGGCAAAGCCACATTCCATCGTGACCTCGCTCGGGCGCTTAAATGCATGATCGGCGATGTAACCTGCATTGCTGCCACTTGTCGGCTTCTCAACCGGGTGCTCCGTGATTTCCAGCGTATCCGAGTGCTTTTCTGAAACGACGACACTCGGCACGAGGATGTCAATTTTCCGCGTCTGCTGGCGAAAAATGGCTGATAAAATATCCATTAGCGCGGCACCATGAGTTGTTGAACGGTTTGAGCGTTAACGCTGATCTGCTTTTCAGCAGTAAGTCGTGCGGCTTCTCGCGGGTCGTTAACGCCGTGAATGTTGATGATCGTTTCCTGCTGAACTTGCGGGCCACCGCCGGGCATGTTGCTGCGAACCTTCGGAATATAATTCCGTGTTTCGGCAGGCATCAGGCCCATACCGTAACGCTGCACGTTCCCGATCCCCCAGTTATACGACGCCAGCGCTTTATCCAGATTGCCGCCGTTCTGCCGCAGCAACTGGCTAAGATATTTTGCGGCCGCCTGCGCTGACTTCTCGGGATCGAAAACGTCATTGCCGCGCAGCCCCATATCTTTAGCGGTACCGTCCATGAACTGAAACAGCCCTTTCGCCCCCGCGCCGGACATGGCGAACTGATTGCCGCCCGACTCTGCGGTAGCAACGCTATTCAGCAGCCCTGCAGGAAGTTGATAGAGCGTCTCCAGCTTGCTAAACAGCGGTCCCATCCAGCCCAGCAGCCGTTTGCCTGCTGCAGACGCCTGGGGACGTTTAACAGATTGCGCCTGCTGATCAGGGAAATTACCGGGAATGTCGTAAGCGGCATCCGGAATACCCATCATCGTATTTTTACGGCCCAGATCGGTGTTAATTCCCATCCAGCGGAGTGCATCACCTACGTTCCGCTTTGTGTAATCCCAGGAGGATTCCGCCGCGGCGGTAATATTTTCGTGGTCGCTGGCGACATACCCACCGTAAGCCATTAACGCCATTAACCACGGCGGCCCAGGAATTTTGGCGATTTTAGAGAATGCTCCGAGGATTTTTGTCAGCCAGGCACCTGCGATGAACGTCGCAGCAATCGCCAGGACATTTTGCCAGCCGCCCACAGCATCTTTCAGCTCAAGGAGTTTGTCACGGATCCAGACGATGGCTTTTTTCGCCAGCTCAATATCAGGCTGCCATTTCGACCAGTCGATCAGGCTTTTACCGCCCTCTTTCCATGTCTGGTAGTCATCCCACAGCAGCGCCAGGCCAACAATAAGCGCAGTGATAAAGCCAATGGGCGACATAAGGAATGAGCTGTTCAGCAGCCGCCAGGCCACCAGCAACGCGCCGAATACTTTCAGCAGGCTTTTGCTGCCATCGTCCAGACGCTTCCACCAGTCAATAACAGCGCCCGCCCCCTGAATAAGCCGGTACCCCATCCGGGCGAACGCATCAGCAAACCAGAGAATGCCTTTAATCAGCCGGGTTAGCGTTTCTTCAATTTTCGGGAAATTGTCGAGAATACGCTTACGCAGGCTGTCCAGCGAACCGGCCAGGCCGCCGGCAAGGTTAGAGCCAATTTTATCGCGCAGGATACCCAGCAGCCCGGTGAGCCCTCTCATTGAGGTCATGAACTTATTGGACTGCTGCGCGGCCTTGTCGGCGTTAAAGCCGGTTTTCTGCATCATCGACTGATAATCGGATGTGAACCCGGCCAGCCCCCGGCGCATTGACTGCAGGGTGTTTTCATCAATGCCCAGCATCTGGGCATACTGCCGCGCCCGGTAGTAAGGCATGCTGTTGAGCTTCTGCCCTACGCCCGTAAAAATGGCGGCGGTGTCGCGCATTTTCCCGCTGGCGTCTCGGGTCTGCACGCCAAGCCGGTTCAGGAAACCTTCGGCCCCCGGATTGTTACGCATAAAGCTGGCCAGCCCCTCGAGGGAAGATAGCGCCGCCTGCGCACTGCCGCCGGTTTGTGATGCCGCATAGCCCAGGGCTTTGATGCCTGCCACCGTTGCCCCGGTGCGCTGTGATGCCCAGTAGAGCTTATCCAGCCCGTCGGCAATCTTTGTCGTGAACAGCAGCACAGAAGCTGCCGCCCCCTCCACCGTCGCCCCCAGTTTGAGCACATTAGCTGTGACGCCCTTAACCACAGCCTCAAACTTGTTCGCCCCGGCGTTATCGATATCGAATCCCAGCGAGACCAGGAAATCTTTGATGGTATCTGCGCTACCGCTCATTCTCGGCTCTCCATTTGTCTATGCGGGCGTCGTTATCCTCCCGAACGTCGAGGTAGTCGTTCAGCAGCGCTATGCGGGCGAGGTCCACCGCGCCGCTGTCGAGGTCTTTTTGATCGAGGTGAAAGGCCAGTGCCGGGCGAAGAATAAAATCCTCACCGCCCGGTAGACTGTTGAGGGTTAAGCTGCTGGCTGGGTGTCCGTCTCTGACGTAGGGAGTTCTTGCAAAAAATTTCCCAGAGAATCGGCGACCACCCGCGCCACCAGCTGCAGCATGGTGAACAGGTCGATATCATCAAATGCCATCTCGCTGTGCTGGCAGACCGGCACCCAGTTTTTACCGTGCTGGCGAGATACCACGGAGAGGCACGGGAAAAGGATCGCGTTCACGTCCTCATCACTCATGTTCGACACAGCGTCAGCGATACGCGGCAGGATGGACGACATAGCGCCCTCGGTATCCTTGCTCTGAATTTTTTCCTGCACACTGCGAAATTCCGACACCATCCCGGCCAGCACCGGCAACAGCTTGCGCGAAACTTTCAACTGTTCAAAAACGCCCATTTTGGCGGTGCGGTATGTCACACCTTTAATTTCGAATTCCATCGATTAAAACTCCCCAAGCAGTTGGTCAATCTTTCCGCAGTCGAATACCCAGGCCACCGTGCCGCCCTCTTTGGCGTTGTTGTGGTCCGGCTGTTTCTGGAACGCACAGGAGCGGGCCGTGGAGATATCGCCGCTGGCGGTGTTACGGATGACAATCACGTTATTGCCCCAGGTGGCAGAGGACTGGCTTTGCGCGTTGTACGCCAGCGACAGCTTTTTGTTCACCGGGGAGGTTTTCAGTAGCGTAACGGTGATGGTGCCGGATTTGTCAGCGTGCAGGCTGTGCATCACTTCACCGTCAGCGCCAACAGTCATGGTGTTTTTGTTCCCGGCCATCGTCATCGTGATCCCCTCTTCGGAGTTCGCGGAGCCCTGGCCAAGATCAATAACGCCCGTCGGGCCAGTGAGCGATGCGGTTACATCAAGAAAAGAATATGTTGCCATTTATCGCTCCTTAGCGAACAACGTTGATCTGAACGTCGGCGTAGTGGACGGCCCCGGCCAGTTTGCAGGCCACTTGCATCAGTGGGGCTTTGCGCGCTTCGCGGTCTGCCTGCGCCTGCTGCACCAGCGGCTGCGCATACACGTAATAACCCTTCGTCAGCGCGTCACCAGGAGAAAGCTGCCCAATCGGGCCACCGTTCCACAAGCCAGCAGCCACCAGCCCGTTAGTGACGGCCTGATCCATCGACTGTTCGACGTTGCTCAGCAGACGGGTAATACCGGCATCGGTTTGCGGGATTTTGGTCGTGCTGGTGTACAGCAGGTTATAGAGATTGTTTTGCACGTAGTTTTGCAGCCAGTCGAGGCCGTGGCGCTCATCGAAGAAATCACCGTTGCTCATCACGCCCTGCTGCAGAATGGCGGTGTCGTTCGCGTAGTACACGTACACGTTCGCTTTCTTCGCATCGACCGCAGCAGATTGCGAAACAGTGAGCGTTTCGTAAGGTACCGTCGGCTCCTGCTTAAATTTCAGGGTGATCGTGGTGTTGCTGCCGTTAAAGTTCACGGTAAACGCCCGGCCAAATGCCGACACAGCCGCGTAGTGATTTTTGGTGGAATACTGGATGAAGGTTCTGGCGTACTTGCCTGCTTTGAGCTGTGATGCAATATCCGTTGTGGAAGCACTGTCGATAATGCCCGGTTCCCGCGACGTCACACCAAAGATACGGGAAACGCCAGCCGCCTCGATGACCTTCGCCACGGCAATCACATCAGCAGCCGTCAGCACATCTGCATCAGCCACCGCATCATCAGCGGCCACAAGCCCGTACCAGTTCGTATACTGCAGGCACGCAGTAACGGCCTGAACCGCAGTCTCTGCATCACCAGCTTCCGAAGAGGTCAGCGTTTTAGCCCAGCGGCCGATAAATACTTGAGTTGGTTTTGGTGACTGACCGAAATAGACCAGCGCGGCTTCATATTCCGGGCTGTCCACGCCGAAATCATCAGCAATATCTTCAATCGCAGCATAAAGACGAATGCGCTCAGTAACAGGAATGACAGTGGACGTTCCCAGAATTAGCAGGGAACCGAAATTTCGACCAGTGGCCGCCGTCGGCGACATGATCACGTCTACGTTAACGACGTTAGATACAGGTAATCCCTGCATGGCTTATTCTCCAAAAAAGGTGACCGGCGCAGATTGGATCGTCCGGATGTTGTAGGTGCGGATATTTTTGCGGGAAAGTGTGGCGGTAAGGTCATAGCGCCTCACCCACTGGTTATTGATAAGCTCGGGGGCTGAAATCAGCGGTGACGTGTCCACCAACGACAGGCCCGTTTTATTCAGCTCTGCGTTGTTCTGGGCGACGTAAATCCCCTCCCGGAACGTGGCGGCAATCGACGCGCCCTGTGGCCCGTAGAAGCAACAAATCACCACCACGGTTTCCCATGACCATTGTTCGGACTCTTCCTCTGTGGTCTGGATGTTTGCCAGGGTGACCGGGCGCGGCATTGACGTGATACCGAAACCGCACCAGTTGATACCGTTCTTCGGTATTTGCGGCTGCGGATCAGTCCAGCGGGAAAACACAAACTCTTTAGCTAGGCCGGAAACACCACGGATCCAGCGACTGATTTCCCGTTCCAGCGCTTCGTCATATTTCGGCAAGTCGCCGACGGGTGTCAGGTAACCTGCCGTGGTGCTGTCGTTGTTCACGTTGCGCTCTCCTCCAACAGCTCGCAGTGTGCCTGCACGAATCCCGCGCCATAGCGCTCGTAAGGGTCAACAAATGTCACCCGGTAGTCGTAGCCGTTATAGGTCACGATATCTGCGTCCAGCGCTCTGCCGCTGCTGTCCTTGCGTACCCCCTGAGTCAACCTGAACGACGTCACAATCAGTATCGCGCCGTTAATGTTTTGCCCGGCCATCATGCGACGAGCTTCCAGCGAACGGTCTACCGTCACCACGCCGGAAAACGGGATATCCTGCACGGTATTCTGTGCAAAATTATCCTCATCCAGGGTCTGCGTCTGTCGGTGGCATACCAGCGAATCGTCCATAAAATCCGGATCTAGCAGCACCTCTGATACATCGAGAAGCGGCATTATTTCGTCCTCACCACGTAGTTAATGGAACGCAGCAGGTAGCCATGCGCGTATAGCGGTTTCTCGCCTGGTATTCCTGCGGCGCGGCGTTTTAGAAGGGTTTTCTCTGAAAGCGGGGTAAGACGGTCACCGGCACCAATAACGTTTTTGGCACCGTCGCGGGCTATCTGGCCAGCGCTCTCCAGCTCCCGCAACGCCGCATCTTTTTTGCCGTTAAGCGCGGCCACGGCAGCGGCCTTTAAATGTGCTGTCGTGCGGGGTTTAGTGTCCTCAATACCCATGTCGAGAAACGGGCGTGGTGGCAGCGTGACAACCTCGCCATCAATTTCCACCGTGCCGCCCGTAGACTGGATGTAACCCAGCTCGGCGTTATTGATTGGTGAGCCCTCACGCGCCGCTTTATCGGCTGGAATCCCCACCAGCACATCCATACCGGACAGCGCCTTGAGTGACTCCAGGATATCCGCGGCATTATCGGATCGCACCGTAACGCCGCTTTTCAAAGCAGCTGCCTGCCACCAGCACCGGACATTTCCCACCACCAGAAGAACTCTCGCCCGTAGGCGGTGTTATTCCAGAAACCGGCATCCGGATTGATAATCCCCGACACGTCATAGCTGACGGAGACTTTATCCACGGATTTAGACGTTGCCACCCCAGCAGAAGCGCTACTGTTAACCGCTCCAGTTTTCGCACCTGCCAGGCTCTTTCCGCGTAACTCGGTGTAATGCGCCGTGAACAATTCGGCCAGATACACGAACTGGTCGCCCAGTCGGTCCTGATCCAGTAAAGAATCAGCCTGGCCGAGGTAGAAGGTGATTGAGGCGTTTGGATAGCGTGTTACGTCTGAGAACTCGGGGAAATCTTCGCGGAATTTTTCAACTGTCGGGAGGTTACTGTTTTTTGCCATTTTTCGGATCCTTCAACGCGGCCAGCTCGGAATTCAGCGTTTCGATAGCGCTATCCTTCTCCACCAGCTGCGCTTTCAGGGCCAGCACTTCATTAGTCAGGTTACTGACAGATTCATCCCGGTTTTCCAGCTGCGCTTTCAGGTCGGTGTTTTCCGTCTCCAGCAGCGCAACGCGGGCGGCGTTATTACTAGCCTCCTGCTCTTTGAGTAAATCAGCTTCATCTAGCGGTTTGACGTAAGCGCTAAATGCCCAATGTTTTTTAGCAGCATCAGTAAAATTTTTGGAATCGTGAATGCCGGGGGTTAGCTCTACTTTGGTACCGTCAGCAAAGCTCAAGGTTGCAGCTGCAGCTACGTGATATTTCATTTGCCTGCTCCAGGAAAAGGGCGGGTTTCCCCGCCGCAGTTATCAGGACGATGGAACGTCCAGGTAAGAAATCGTGTTCGAATATGGCGCCTCAACCTGCCCCAGCTTTCCGTAATAGACGGTGAGCTGCTGCATGCTGCGGTATTCCAGCGGCGTGCTCAGCAGTGGAACCATAGGGAAGCGAACATATTTTTCATCCTGGGTGTAAGCCACGATGCGGTGAGCATTCGCAGCGCCACGCTTTGATGCCCATTTGATGGAGACGATTTCCAGCGGTTCGCCGTTTTCCTGGTAGGCGATGCTGTTAATTTTGATGTACTCCAGCACGGAAATATTGCCCGCAGAGGAAACCTTTTTAATAGTCATCAAGCCAAACAACTCCGGCGCCACCCCGATTTTGGCCGGGCAAACCGCATAACCGGAACGCATCCAGACATCCGTCAGCAGCAGGTTAACGTCCTGCAGCATAACATCTGGGTCAGTGGTCGCCGTCCACGCAGCAGCAGCTGCCAGCGGAACCACATCAGGCAGGTTAAGCAAGCCCGCAACGCCCAGATCCTTGTCACCGATATAAACCTGCTCGTCGGTGTCCATGTTCCATTTTGTTTTCATTGCTTCGTATTTCTGGGTGTCGATTGGTCGGCCCAGCTGTTGAGCCGATGCCAGTTCCAGCACATTCCAGGACACCTCCGTAGCCCACGGAGTGAGGTTATTACGGGTAGGCGTAATATCCAGTTCAGGCCCCGGTGTGGCAGTCCCTTTTTTCCCCATCCAGTTTTTACCGTGAGGGTTTGGGCCACCCACGCTGACAAAATCGGTATTGGTGAAGGATGACACTTCATCTGCAATGGAAATATCGCTGCGCAGCGGCATATCGCGGGTCCATTTAACGGACACCAGCGGCATATTCAGCGATTGGTCCATGCGCTCCAGCTCACCGACAACAAGTGCGCCGGTAGAGTCGATCGTCGCTCTGTCAACTGTAAACATTCATTCTTCCTCAGATGTTAAATGCGATTTCAATACGGCCATCAGCTTCACCCGGCCCCATGACCTGGGCATTTTTCAACTGAGGGGTGTTATCCGCTGTAGAGTCGGGAGAGAGCACAAAAGTGCCTACTGGGCTGCCAGAGGTACCACCAGCAACACGCACATAGACCGGGTCACCCTTTTGTGCCGTCACTGCGCTGCCCACGGTTGCTTTCACACAGATGTAGCCGCGTTTCAGCTCGTCTGCGACCTGATTAACCTTCACACCGAGATAGGCCAAATCAGCAGCAGAGGTGATTGGATAAGGACGAACGAAAATCCCCTGTACTTTGTCGATCGTGTCGCCAGACTCCAGCGGTACAAATTTATTGCTGACGTATTTACCTGGCAGACCGTAGCCGCTGAAAGGTTTTTGGAGATCAAGTGTTACGGGTTCGATAGTGAGGTCACGCGGGCGCGTTACTGCCCCCACAATGCCAATCGGCATGCGGTCTAAATATGCTGTTCCAGCCATGAGTGATTACCTTATTTACGGTTTTTCCAGAATTCGGCGTTGATCTTGTTTAGCTCAGCCGGTGAAAGGTTTTTGGTACTAACGCCGTGGTCAGCAGTACGGATGCTGCTCAGTGGTGCCAGGTGATTTTTTGCCTTATGGATTTCCACGGCAGCGGTAAAGGCGGCGTCTACGGTAGACTTTGGTGCTTTGCTAAAGTCGGTAATCCCGAATCCTTTCAGGCTGTCACCGGTACGCACGGCCTGATTGAGAACCTGACGTTTCAGACCCTTATCGCCGGTAGGCTGGAAGCCAGGACAGATAATTTCGGCATCCGCAATGATGCTGCGCTTAAAGGCTGCGTCCGCGGTTACCTTCTTATCCTCTTCCTCGTCCTCATCGCCGGTCTGGATGTTGTCCGGGTCAGAATCAGTGGTTTTACCTTCCAGCTTTTCGATACGGGAAAGCAGAGTTTTAGCCCAATCTGGTACGTCATCGTCGCCTGTTTTTTCTTTACCCGCCTCCGCACCAGGCGTTTCATCGGTAGTCGTGCGGTTCTCCGTCGGGAGCGCCGTAGCCTGCGATGGAATGTTGATGTTGATAGTTGAGCCGGGGATCGAACCCAGGCCATCAGATGGCAGGTCCGGCGCTTCGTCGATGAGTTTTGCCAGTGCATCCTCATCTTTCGTCTTAATGGCCTTAGCCACGTTTTTTAACCACGAAATCATTGGTTTTTCCTTTTTTCGATTAGATGGGATGGAGTCCCCGATAGCACAACGGCCACCAGCCCGGCCCCGGTCGATGCCGACCGCCAGGTGATTACCTGTGATTTGGTATTGTTTGCCCTTGCCGGGCGCCAGCTGCTTGTATTGCGCGTCGTAGCCGCAGCTGACGTCAGTAAGCCCGGCCTGCACGGCGTCGATGGCTTCCTGTCGCTTAATCAGCACATCGGCAATAAGCAGGTCTGATTTGTCGCCGGTACCGCGCCGGACGTTCTGAATGTGTCCGTGGGCCAGATCGCGGAAGTTCGCCGGGTTGACGAAAACGATATTCCCCTCGTCGTCCTCCGGATGGCCCAGCGTGACCGCCACACCCTCAAAGCTCGCCATCGTCTCAACGGAGAAAACCTCATCCTCCGTACGCCATACGGTCACTGTGCCGCTGGCATCCGGTTCAAGGTCGATTTCTTCCGGTAGATAAACCTGCGTTCCCGTTCGGGCGATTGGCACGTCTTTACACAGCAAAGAACCATCAGCCTGTAGATAGCGGGTTTCGCCCAGGCGTGTAGTGAAGAAATATTTCATGGTGCCTCGCTAGATAGTCGCGGGGTCAGAGTTACGGACGAACTCTCTGAGCAGCGCTTTTACCTGCCTGACGTTTCCCCTACCCGTAGCCTTGAGCTGGGATAAATCTCCAACACAGCGGTAGACGGCAGTGATGCTGCCAACAGACATTTCGATAACCTTTCGGTCTCCCGCTCGCTTCGCGTCGATAAAAACCTTTTTCATGCATGAACCTCAGGCAATAAAAAAGGCCGCACAGTGGCGACCTCTTAGGGTGGGATAATTGTTCAGAATTACGGGCTATTTAACATAATGGTCATTTAGCGCACCACGGAAAATGCACTCATTTAAAATGTCACCTTAGCGGCTTAAAAGTCGTGGTTTTGTCGGCTGTTTTTGCCATTTTCAGGTAACAACATTTTGATAACATTTCGCCACTCTGAGGGTTGAGCGCAAACACATGCCATAAGCCGTATTTTTCACTTTCTCGGGGCAGGAATATCCACTTCCGGATAGCATTTGCAGTTCGGCAGACAACCCGCGTGGCCGGTCATGCTATCCAGCGTCGGTGGGTTATCCCAGCGCACAAATTTATCTTTCATGCGTCGATGTGATGGACGGGTGCCTATACCCTCAATGCGCCACCAGTAACCCTCTGATCCAACCGCCAGCGCCCTCGCCTGAGTGAGAGCACCAGTTGCCCGCCCTATCTCAGTACGCGCTATCATCCTTGCCCTGCCGGCGGCCACGTCACCGGATTGCATTATCATTTCGTAGAGCTGATCCGGTCGCTCGCCATTAACCACGGCCTGCATAGCGCGGGTCTGGATTTCCCTCACCCGGTCAGCGGCCTCGATGGGTAGCGACTTCATCAACTGGATCTGACGATAAACGATATCCTGCGCAACCTGGCCGACTGGCGTATTGCCCACAACCTCGCGCAGACCAGCCCCGATTTCCTCCGATGCAGAACGCCACTGATTCCACTCTTCGCGCTCTACCTGCTCGAACATCTTATGCCCGACGCTCTCAGCCCAGGTGCTGATCAGCTCCGAGTAGTCGATCAGCACCAGCTCTGTTTTATCAGCTCCAGACTGGGAACCATCGTAAGTACCACCGACGATTTCCCCGATCTGGTTTGCTATCGCCAACAGGCTTTGGCTGTACTGCTTCTCTGAACGACGGCGGAGGGCTGGTTTGAGATTCATCCTCCTCCCACTGGGCTTTCGCATTTTCTATGTCCTCATCAGTGATTGAGCCGCCGATCCCGATTACGTCGGACATATTGCGGAGGTCATTCAGCGCGGCGGCTGGTGTCATGCCAACGTCACGCACAGCAGTAGCAAGCGCGGTAACAACGTTGTTCGCCATTGTCGAGCGGTCGGTGTCCGACATTTCCCAGAGCTTATTAAACTCAAAGGTGAAGTCCTCCGGCAGCTCCTCGCCAAACAGCGAACGCCAGGAGATATCCATCAGCCAGCGAATGTGGCGGCGTAGTCGGCGCTCCTGCAGCGAGTTAACACGGCTGTAGTAGTTTTCCAGGTCACCATCGCCGGTACTGAATCCAGCAGGTGACTGCCCGAATAAACGGACCAGGGGTATACCGGTTGCACCTGAGACCTGCTCGGCAAAGCGAAGGATCACATCTGCAATACCCGCGAACGAATAGCTGTGTGTTGCGAATTCGTCCTTCTTATCCATCAGGGTCATACCCTCGATGGTCTGAAACTCGCGGATCATGTCCATATGCTTCATCAGACCGGCCACCATCGGGCTGCCTTCCGGCATAGCCAGAATCTTGCGAAGGTCCTCAATGCTGTACGTTCTCAGGTGCGCTTTGTGAATCAGCTGTGTGGTGCCAACAGTCGCCGTATCGAACGCCTGAATTCGCTCGAAAATACGCTCTACCACTGACATTCCCCAGCCGTTCTCTGTCTGCGCCTGCTGGAAAGGCAGAGAATCACCCTCCATGCGGATAATGCGCGAGTGGTGAATCTTCCAGGGTGGAATGCCCTGCTGATTGGTCACCACCCGGTAATATTTTGGTTTGCCAAATTCCGGCCCGTAATCGGTGACCAGATCCACATACGAGGGCTTGACCATCCAGCGGTCAAGGCTGATTACGCCTTTAAACTGCCCCTGTTTAATGCGGTCCAGCCTGAGAGGCGTTGACATGTCCTGCCCCTCGATGAGCACAACCAGAATTGCACCGCCATAAAGACGCGACCATTTAATCGTGTCGTTCAGTCCATCCCAGATAGCAGCCTCATCCCAGAATGTCTCTACCTTCCCTTTTTGCCCAGGCTTGAGCTTTGAGCTGATGTTTACGCCCTTGCGGGTCATATCATCGGCCATTGCGTCAACTGCTGCGCCAACGAGGAATGATGACCGGTAGGCAAATTCCAGCTCTACGCGGTTACGGGTGAGATAACCCGGCAGATAAGTGCCGCCGGTTTGAATGTTTTGTGTCTGTGCGCCGAGCTTTGCCGGGAAGTTGTTATACCCGTCAGCCGTCCTGACGGGCTTCTTGCCGCCTGTATTGCGTGGCCGTTTTGCCATATCACACTCCGGCCAGCGAGGCCCAAATATCGAGAGAGGAATCCATCGGCGCGTAATTAATCATTACCGCATCGGCCAGGTTAGGCGATTTGGTACCGTCCGGTTGCTTATCAACCAGAATTTTACCGACAGCGTTTTTTGACCATGTGGGTTGTGATAGCTCCATGAGGAGACGATCCTTATTCTCCAGCGTGCTGCTGATAGAAATAATTTCGTCCGGGTTGTATTCCATGCCGTTCAGCGCGCGGAAGGTATTACGGAACAGCTTGCGAAGGTGCCACCAGCTCTGGGCTTTGGCGTTAGCGAAGAAGTCTTTATTTAAGCGGGCGGCCTTACCGTTATCGCCCGGCACCGCTTCATCTTCCGGATCGAATACGCCACCACTCCCACGGAAGGGCGTTGCGGTAATCATCCCGCCCCCTTCGGTATGCCTTAGTTCGTTAATAACGCGTGCATCACCGCGAGCCCCAGCGCCCAGGCCATCTTCATCGAAACGGAACTCATCCAGCCCGTAATCGTCGCAGTAGCCAAACGCTTTAACGACGGAGGCATAAATATCGCTCCCTTCCCCAGACCATTCGTGAACTTCCTGCAGGAGAAAGCCGTAGCGCGCGGAGAACCCGTTTTTGTCTTTCCCCTCATCGGCAATATCCATTGCCC
Source organism: Cedecea neteri (assembly GCF_000757825.1). Taxonomy (GTDB): domain Bacteria; phylum Pseudomonadota; class Gammaproteobacteria; order Enterobacterales; family Enterobacteriaceae; genus Cedecea; species Cedecea selenatireducens. The sequence continues at coordinate 4,617,066 of NZ_CP009451.1, read as the reverse complement.
CGAGTCGCTGACCGCTGGGCTCTATGCCTAACTTAATGTGTGCGTCTACAGCGGCCTGTACCCATTCATTCGGGATCAGAATACCTTCGGCTGACGCCTGATAATTAAGATCCAGCTCCTGCGCCACAATCACCGGATTATCGATTTTCTCGCACTCTTTCCGGTACCAGGCATCATCCTTTCGGGGGTCGCTGCGCCAGTGGAAAGTGAATACCGGGATTTTGCCGCCGTGGCGTTTCTGAGCGAACGGGTTATTCATCCCATTCACAGATGAGAGATCGATACGGCAGCGGGTAGTTTGTGACAACGCCGCGTCGATGAGTTGCGGCCGCATAAGGAATGCAGCCTCATCCACGAAATAAAGCGTCGTACGGTCACCACGCCCAATGTTGTCGCCTGCCTCCCCTTTGATAACAGCTCCTGTGCTGGGGAACTCAACGCGCATGTAAGGAGCGTGTTTTTTTTCGCTCCAGGCACCACGGAATTCAATCGGTAACAGCTCAACAAATTTCCGTGCTTTCCAGAAAAGCGCTTTGGGATCGCCGGTGCTGTCCACGTACTCTTCTTTACGTGAACCGAAACCAATCACCATTTCTTTGTTAAACAGGCAAAGCGAACAGGCCATACCTATAGACGTCCAACTGAGTCCCATTTCACGGCTTTTTTCTGTCAGGCCATTCTCCCGACCAGATCGCCGCTCCATGATCCAGTTAATCCACTCCTCCTGTTTTGGGAACAGTAAAAAAGGAATGGTCGCAGGTAATCCGAAATCGAGGTTTCGTGGGTCAGTTGTCATACCCCAGTCGATAATGAACTGGGCGGGGTTGGTGCGGTAAAACTCTTTAAGCGCCGGGAGTACGCCAGGGTTTTCCCTAATGCGCTGCAGGCGTTCCATACGCCATTCAAAAACCATCTGATAATCAGGGTCCTTGAAGTCGAACGGGAAAGGAATTGGCATGGCGAAAATTACTCAAAAACGGGACTTTTTAACATAATGACTGTTATCCGTACCACGGTAACACCGCCCATTTCAAAATGTCCCTGAGAGGCTTATTTCTACGGATAAAGTGCTGAAAATGGCATGAATAAATCGTGCATAAAACAGGCCGAAAAATGCATAGCGGAAATAATGGGTGAAACGCTCATTTTCACAGATTTAGCCCATCATCTTTTTATAGACGTCTGCAGCTTCCTGAGGGGTGAGGTTTGTTGTCTCGGTCTGCACAGGTCCACCATCCGGTCCGCTCAATTCCGTCTTGTTCTTGAGCATGCCCAGGTGCTGAGCAACCAACTTCATTGCCTCATCCTGATTGCGGGTGATCACTTCGAGCCCAAACTTCCCTTCTTTCACTCCCGCAAATAAACGTCGTGCCGGGCCTGTTATATCGCGTGTGTCGTGAAATACTGTTCGGCTCAGGCCAGCGCCGTTGCAACGAGGGCATTCAGGGTTTGGATCCATCGTCGCGTCAAAACCATAACCACCGGCATCTTCCGGTTCGCGGCGCTTTTTCTCCCGAGCCTCTGTGCTTCGCTCTTCAAACTCCACCGCATCACGCCACTGATAGTTATGGCCGAATCCCCAGCAGTAACGGCAGCAGGCCCGGTGATGTTCTGTCAACTGCGTAGCGTCGGCGGTAGCAATATCCCACCACCACTGCAGAACAGAATCCTGTGTGATGGCCGTGCGCTGCGCTCGCAGATCAAGTGCATCCCTGATTGCCCGGTTTACCGATACATTTCGATACAGCCGGCGAGCTGCCGCGGCTGCTGTTTCCCCATGGCTTTTATAACCCGCGCGCTTGTAAGCCGCTGTCTTATCCAGGTCGATAAGATACTCAGTCACAAACTTCCACTGCATATCGTTTAGCCCGTAACTGCCCGGATCTATGGATTGCGCATCTGCATTACTACTCTGCTGCGCAGGTGAAGTTTGCAACCCTTGCTGTACACCCGGTACAGCGCTTTCCGCTTGCGCGCTGCGCACTTTTTTCTGCGCAGTTTTTTGCGCACTCTGCGCAGCTGGCTTTTTGATGTAGCGACGCGCAGATGTGTAGTTTAATCCCCGCGCCTCACACCACTCTTTCGGGGAGATACCAGTTTTGGCATGTTCGGCGAGGAACTGGTATTGCAGCGCTCCCCAGTCCGGTTTTGCCATGCTCTGTTCCTGTTGTTATAGCCATTAAAAAAACCACCTTTTTGGTGGCCTTTGTGATGGCGATAAACAAACCCTCGGGGATGGGCTTATTTTTATACCTCAATATTTCTTTTTAAAGCAGCCTGAATTGTGTCCGCCAGCTTCTCGACATAATCAGATGTCTGGTTCAAATTGTTATGCACTGCTCCTGAACCACCACTAGCTGATGCCTTAGCAATCTCTAATGCAGCCTGTACGGCCAGTAAGCGTTGATTCATTTTGACAGCTTCTTCTTGTGATTTAGCTGCGTTTGCAAAATAACCTTCAAGCATAGTATTTCCCTTTTATATGCCTGTCGGAATGACAGGGCCTGAGAAAACATATTGGGGTAACAAATCATAATTCAATAGCACTATCAAAGCTCTGCGGGGGATTAGTGTCATTGCCGATCCCTCTCAATTTGTCGTATTCCAACAAACTGGTTATTAGCTTTGTCGATAGTCGCTAACAGTGGCTTAATCCAAAGCACCGCCTGGCAATACGTTAGTCCGCCGGTGGCAGTGGAGGTAGCACCGGTTGGGTCAGGCTGGCCGGTATCGGCGTGCATTGCGCTGGCACGTAAACTGTTCGTGTAGTCGAGCAGCCCACCAGCAACGTCAGCAGGAACAGGCAGATCACAGGTTTTGTCACGGCGTAAAATCTCCCGATATTCGATTACCGTTTTTTCTGCGCCGGCATCAATCAGTGAATTGTTCCGGTTGGTGTAGTCGGCGATCTGATTAAAACGGTTCATATTGAAAGCCTGGGTAGCTATCACCAACCGTTGGCCATCGACTTCCTTTTCCGCTGTATCAGCACGCTTTTGCTCTGCCAGATACTTGCCGTGGTAGTGATTTGCAGACCAGATAAGGCCACCAGCCAGGCAAGCCACAAAAACTGCCAGAATTAGCCAGAATGAGCTTTTCACTGGTCTATCCCCCAGCATGCCAGCTCAGATTCCTGGTCACGTCGTAGAACCTGCCCATAGCAGTTATTCGAACGGATCCGGCAATCTCGCCCGCGGTCATACGTCCAGCGTTTTATCTCAGCGCATGCGCCGTGCCGGTCACCAGCATTAAGCTTTCGCCAGAACGTGGATGGCAGACATTTTCCGGGGCCAATATTCCAGGGACAGAAAGAAGCGATACCGACTTTTTGAGGCTCGGTCAGCGGCACTCGAACATTTTTTTCCACCCAGGCCAAAGCCTTTGCCTGCTCTGCTTTGTCGATTTTGTCGCACTGCTGACGCGTCAGCTGCATGCCCTTAACTACGGGTTTACCGTCAACGCGAGTTACACCGCCGCAAATCGTCCACACGCCGCCAGCATCAGGGTAAGCGACAAGGCTGGTTCCCTCTTTTTCATCCTGAAACTGGCTCATGAGCACCGGTGCAGTGGCACCAGCAGCTAACAGCCCAAGCATGGCCGCGCTGAGTTTGCTTTTCGTTGATGCCATGATTAGTTGTCCTGCGGAGGTGGAGTTACATAGCCACGCGCCAGCGCTGCCTCATAGGCTTTTGTCTGGCGACGTTTGAAGTAAAAGTTAACGAAGAATGTCAGCAGGCCAATAACGAAGCCGCCAACAACTGCAACAAGGTTCCAGTCGAGGTCATGTATCCATTGAGCTATACCCCCCCAACAAATGAGGCCGCCGGATGTACAGTACCCCGCTATCGATGCGAGTTTGTCAGGCATAGTTCTGTGCATTCCACACCTCCGGGTTCGGGGTGCTGTGTGTGAAGGGAAAAAGTTAAATTCGACGGAAAGCGTACGAAGCGACGCCTTTACGCCCTAAATGGCATTCGAGGGTGTTCTGTTCGACGCATTCAAAGCCCTGCTCAGCAAACCAGCGTTTAATGCCGTCGTCAGTGAAATACCAGATGTGCTCTGTTTTTCTGAAATGATGCGACCGCACTATGTCGCCAGCGTCAGCGAATATGGGGATCGAAACGAAAACAAATTTTGTAGCCTGCTGCACCGCCAGGTCGGGTTCGTCGATATGCTCGAGCACATCCCACATCGTTAGAACCGGCCATTTTTTGGCGTACAGGTCAGCATAGCACCCGCGCTCATTCAACCAAGCCACACCCACCGGATTCACATCAAAGCCGAGGGTGTCAGGACGAGAGTCAACAAACTGGCCGGCGCCTATGCCAACATCAAGCACCGGCCCTTTATAGTGACGTTTAACCAGATGGATCCGCGCCTGTGTAAGCTCGTGTCCCATTTCTGTATTAGCCAGCTTTTGATAGTTGGCGAAATAGCTCTCGTCGTACGGCCGGTTTTTAGGTACCGGATAGCGGCCTATCCCCAGCTCAGGAAGGAATACCAGCCCGCTGTTTAATTCCTGATAAAACGACTTCATTCAGCCAGGCCTCAAATTTTGAGTCGAAATTGACGATCCGCTTGTCGCATTGGTGATTCCACTCGTGACAGCGGCAGTAATTTTCTGGAATAGCCCAACCAACGCGGCGCAAGTCCATTTCCGGGGCGGTGACTATTTCAGGCGCGTTGTGCGCTCCACGACCACCAGCGACAACGAAAACCGGTGTTTTATAGGCAATGGCCGCCGGGATCGCCCAACCAACTGGAGTGACGACCACGGCGGCATGTTCAACCAGGCGCATTAACTCTTTGATACCCAGCTCGCCAGCGTGCAGCTGCAGGTCACATTCGGGAGCCTCACCCACCAACCACTCTTCACCCTCCTGCAGGTCAGCCACGCTTATCACGCAGAAATTTTTGCGCAGTATGCGGGACGCCTGCAGCAAATAGTCAGGATCGGGATTGCGTGAATCACTACGCCATTCCGCACGAACAGTGGCCGGGCGGATTACCGCGATTGGTTTCTTGTGGGTGTACTGCGCAGGGCCGAATGATGGCAAATCTAACTCTGCCGGGTTGACGCCGAACTGCTCACGCATGGCATCGAATATCGAGCCTCGCGCCAGTTCTGCGGGGCCATAAAAAATTCGCTTCGTTTCACGCGGCGACGGCGGCGGCAAGAACTCTATTTTGGTGCGATGCTCGTTTTTTCGCTGCGTGCGTAACGTCGTGCAGCTGCGAACCGGGTTAACAGGTAAATCCTCGTACAACTCCGGCCACGCCGTTTTGATGTAGGTTCCCGCCGGGAGCTGCTTCACAAAAGCTCGCTGGTAAATGGTGTCACCCATCCCCAGCATGCCGTCGATTAAAAGTGGCGTATTCATTTGGCTACCTGAGAGCGTCAGCAAGCGGCATTCGACGAAAGCACGTCAACGCTGTTTTCCTGCTGCAGTTGATTATTTCCACATGCCCGGCCAGCTCGCTGGAAACCTTCTCAAACTCCCCATGCCAGCGAGCAATATTTGCTGCTGTCGGGTTATCTAAAAGAGTGTGGTCGCCGTGCCAGTGACTTCCATCGGCAATGGAACAGTCATAGCCGAGCAAAATTATCCGACTGGCCCCCAGATGCTTAGCCAGTAAAATCGCTCGCTGCCCTGAATTAAAGGTGCCGGTTGTGTCGGTTTCGAATAACTCCAGTCCAAAACGCTTATGAGCCCGGTAATTGCAGGTCCAACGCGCCGGACGTTCAGGCAGCGCAGGGATATTTAAATCCCACCAGCCCAGATCGCCTGCGTAGATGAGTGAGCAGTCCGGGACCGCGCGCCAGGACGAGTTAACCGCGATAACGGGAAAACCAGATGCTGTTGCATCCAGGCAATCGCTATGAGTCAGGGAGGGGTCCAGAGGCGCAGATGATGACAGTTGCCATTCACTTCTCCGGAGGTAAAAACGAAGAAACCCCGCCGTAGCGAGGTTCCTCTGTTTTTTGTGGGTGCTTATCGACGCTGCCATCGTGGCGCAGCTCTGCCAAGCATGAATGAATTATTTACTTTTCTGGCCCGTTTTCAATGCACAACATAAAAAACAGCACTTTTTGCTAATTTTATGATTTTCCCTCACCCCTTTTCACCGCAAGAAATATTCTCGCCCTGAAAATTTCCAGGCACCAGCGAACACGCTTACGCCCCTCCCCGTCAGTAAGCCATGGTGCCACCAGCTGCAATTCTCGCGTAATGTCTGCAATTTTTGTCCTGGTGGTGTAATAGCGAACGCCAACGATATAAACCGGATCGTCAATTTTAAACGCCTGCAGCGCTGCCTGCTCGATACAGTCGGCATCATCCCGGCGCCCGGTTTGCTCCATCATTTCGCTAAGGCTGATCGACCACAGAATGGTATGCGCCCGTGCAACAGCCTGGTGGCCTTTGAATCCTTCTTTTTTCGCCTGCTTGAGTGCTTCGGTGATACGCGACAACTGACCATCAGACCAGCCCTCATCCTTCGCTGACGAAACAAGCCGATTGCAGTTCTCCAGCCGGTACTGTGCCGTTGTTTTCCCGCCGACAATCTCGCCCCATGTCGTTAAGAGCGATTTTATCCATCCGGACTGAATGTCGCTGAGAGGCGTGAACCGTCCGAGGTAGCTTTTGCGTGGCGCAGCTGCTGCACGTTCAAAAGCCGTTTTCTGCGCTCTACGTTGGCGTGGCGTCATACCGATACCCCCAGTTCGTTATTAACCTGCTCCAGCAATTCCAGCTCAGTGCCGAAATTATTCTCCCATGTCTGCTTTCCGGCATGCACAGCGACACCGTGCCCGCCAGTTCGGTGATGAGGATGGCAAAGAGGGATCGATGAATAGTTGTCAGCGCGCTGGGCAACGCCCTGGCCGATTCTGATGTGGTGGATTTCTGCCGGTGTCTCACCGAAACCAAGATTGCGGCAAACGATGCAGCCGAGGGCCGCAACACGGGAAAGGTGTTCGCGCTCTGCTTTCTTCACAGCTCACCCCCAGGGGCAAACGTTGAATGCAGAAAATCACTGGCGGCTTTCGTCGTCAGTGAAAAGGATGATATGGATTCAATAAAATACGCCATCTTGTCTCCGATGGCGTAGCAGTCAGGGTTCAGCTGTTCAGGCTGTATTGATGATTATAAATCAATTTTTGGCTACTGCGTACCCGGCATCACGCAGTAATTCTATCAATGTTTCCAATGAGGCAACGTACTGATCGCTTCTTAGCACTTCGTAAGAATTTATCTGGCCTCTTGCGCAGGTAACCAAGACGCGCCCATCTTCTGGTAAAAACTCGGCCAACTCTTCTATAGTCATTTTTGATAATCCATCTGGCATGTATATCCCTGATTTATCAGGGGCCGTCCTTTTTCTCCCTGCGCGCGCACTCAGGCTAAAGTGACTTAACTGGCGTTACAAATACCAGGGCTGAGCATTTAGAGCTCAGTTGATCAAAACTACCAATTTTAGTGGTTTTCCGGCGGTTCCAGATGAAAGTCATCAACAAACTTATGTGCGTTGCTTTCAACGCCTTTTATGAGCAAAAGCATTTCCATTCCTTCACGCATTGAGACGGGCCTCTCGATGCAGAACTCATAGAAATTGTCGTACACACGCCCAAGCCAGTATCCGCCACCGTATTCTTTAAGCCGCTCAATAAAAACGAATGAGCCCGGCATGAAGTACGGCTGCACGTAACCACGGTAAACGACAAAAAAGCCAGCATCACTCCCCATGACCTCACCCCAAAAGAAACACTGTATATTTAACCAGTATAATTCAGATGTTTTTTTGATCAACCAGAAAAGGGGAAACCCGCCGTAGCGGGTTTGGTTTTAGTCCGGCTTTGGTGCTGCGGCTATCGCGGCGCGGTGCTGCCAAACAGTCCAAGCAACAGCCTTATCCCAAGCCATGTACTCGTTATCGCCGTTCTTAGCCCTGCGCTGGTCAATGCTTTCGCCAAAGCGCTGGACCATGAATATTTCGAACGCTTCTCGCTCATCAGGCACAGCAGGCAGCTGCGGCGCTGCGTAGAGAAGTTTCGCTGTTACACTGCAGTGAGTTTCCTTTTTGTCTTCTGAGTAACGCCAGCTGCCTTCGGCGTCATCTGACCAACGCCACAGCCAGGCCACTGGCTCTTTCCCCGCGTCCCGCAATGCAAGTAGCTCGCGGAGTGCGCGCGCAACGTCTTCGCACTCTTCGGCAAACTCATCATCTCCAATTGCCCGCGCCTCTGCTCCGGCGGCATCAAATTGCTGCAGGCGCTGCAACAGACGATCGCTGCTAAGGTTCTTCATAGCTTTCCGGTCTCCATAAACTCTTTTTCTATCCGCTTCATAATGCGTAGCAGAGAGCTGGCTTCTTCTGCATCTACGGTGCCAGCCTCGAGCTTAGCTGTATCTTCAAATCCCCGGCGCAGCGCCTCAAACACTTCGCGAACAAACGGTGCGGGACTTTGTTGCAATGCAATCTCCGCCATCTTGAAGCGGTGACCGGCCAGAATAAGCTCGAGGTCTTTCATCTGACGGTCTGCGACAGCTGCTAGTTGATCGGCCTGGTGCTGCAGCAAAGCTTCGATGCTCAGGTTATTCATAAAGCCTCCTGCTGATAGCGTTCGAACCAGAAAACCACCGGGTCGGGCTTCATATCGACCAACCCCATTCGAACAAGTGCCTTACCCTTGCCGGACACAAGAAACTCCCGTCTACCATCCCCGATAATTCGCCGATAATCCTCCAGGCTGTTGCAGTGCTTGTGCAGGTTGCATGGATGGCAGGCCGGAACCATATTTTCTTCGGTGTCGTTTTCGGCGTGAATCATGCCGCTGCCATTCATATGCCTCAGGACGGGCTTTACATGGTCAGCGTGCCACTTATCGCCAAGTTCACATCCACAGTACGCGCAGCGGCCACCAAACTTCATACGCAGCACAGCGCGTTGCTTTTTCGTCAGTGCCATCTACTCCCCCTCCATCTGGCCGCCAGCGGCGCGGATTGCTTTCAGGCAGGAATTCCAACCATCAGCCGCCGCACCTGCTTGGTCTTCATCAATTTCGATACTAAACAGGCTGCGCGCTTGCCCTGGATTAATCTCTGGCGGCAGCTTCACCGCAACCGGTCTGGCCTCCAGCTCTGCGATGCGCTTGCGGGCAGCATCTAGCGCGGCAATATCTTTTTCACGCTCAGAAATGTTATTCAGCGCAACCTGCCGCCAAGATTCACGCTGCCCATCCGACTGCTCCAGCGCCGCTATCAGTGCGTCGATGTGCTTTTGCTGATAATTCCACGCCTCTGCAGCACTTGAGTTAGCCGTGCCGCAATCAATGATGTCGGAGTCGTCCGTATCGCAATGCGGGCAATAGCAGTCGCCATAATCACCGGTGTCGGCAATCGGTTCGCCGCCAGTCATGCGCTCACTAGTGAACATTTCCCCACAATTGCCACATTCAGCCAGATAGTAATTCCCAGTCACCGCGCAGCCTTTTCTGGCAATCAGCGCTTCGAGTTGTTTAGTCATTGCTGGCCTCGGCTTTCACAAAAATAATCCAGTGGGTTTTGTCGGCTTTGCCTGTTCTCTGCCAGATGGCGGGCTTCTCATCGGTAAGAGCTATTACTTGGCTAACCGGCACCTGCGTTTCGTTCCACTTGAAGATGAGTACGCCCTGTGGCCGCAGTACGCGGAATGCCTCTTTAAACCCGGCGCGTAGGTCATCGCGCCATGTATCTTTGTTGAGCCGCCCGTACTTTTTACCCATCCAGGCGTTTTCGACAACGCGCTCAAGGTGCGGCGGGTCGAAAACAACAACCGGGAAAGAGCTGTCGGCGAACGGCAGCGCGCGGAAGTCGGCAATCACGTCCGGGCTGATAACCAACTTTCTCCCGTCGCACAACGTGTGCTGCTCTGCGCGGATATCGCTGAATACGGCGCGTTCGTCCTGCTTATCGAGCCAGAACATGCGCGAGCCGCAGCACATATCGAGAATGGCCGGGGTGTTAGTCATTGCTGGCCTCCCGGGCAATAAAACGAGATGGTGACCAGTCACAATAAGTGTCAGATTCCGTATGGCCGAAAATGGCTTTACAGCGGCGGATGTGGCGACAATCACCACAGGTGACCTTGACCGGAAGTCTCATTTTGTCCGGGTCGGTTGGGTCGTAGTTCAGCGCTTCGGTGTTATTGCTCATCGCTCAACTCCTTTTCGGCTTTTGCGGCACAATTTCAGCAGTATGCAAAGAGGCCCACTCATCAGAAATAAGCTTTTGAGCATCATCGAAATTATCTTCACATAGACGAAGGGCTAAGCTCATGGCTATTGCTGCAACAACAGCTTTTGGCGTGACTTCAAAATCAGGGAATGTTCTGGCGTAATCGTTTTTAATTTTCATGCTCATTTGCCTTGCTCCTTGCGCAGTTGCTGTGCCTTTTCGTTCCATTCCTGAATCGCCGCAGCGCGGGCAATTCTTTTGGCCTCGCTGCCCTCAAAAAATGATTTTTCAACACGTAAGCAACCGCAGTTGCATTTCAAAAAGAGATTCCGGTAGAACTGGCCTATGCGGCGCGTCTGTTCGTAAGGCCTGGTGCCTTTCGGGCAGCACGCAATACCCCTTTCGTCATTTGTTTGCTCAGTCATTCGCCTGGCCCTCGATTTTTTTCTCGTAAACGTAAAAACTGCGTTTCCCTGTTCGTGATAACTGACCTGCGGCAAATGCATTGCAGAGCCCCGTGCCTATGGCCTTGCGGTTTGCGTTAACCAGATCGGCAAGCTCACCTGCCCTTACCGGCCCCAGGCAGGCCACCAGCTTCACAAGCTCATGGAGCCCAATTTTCTCGACAGTGGCGCCACGGCGATCGGCGGTAGATTTGTAATGCCAGAATCCGTTGCACTGACGAACACGCCCGGCCCGCTCCATGCGCTGCAGAACAGAAATCACTTCTTTCGGTTCAATCCCGCTGACTTGCGCCAGATCCCGCGCCGTGATTTTTTCGTGCTGTTTAAGTGCATCCAAAATTATTCCCATCGACTTTTCCTCTCAGCTTTTCCGGGCTTCGGACTGCATCGCTTTGGCGTTCTCCATCCACAAGCGATCCCATTCACGCTTTGCAGCCTCTGGAGATTTCTGCCCGATATTTGCCTGGCCAGCGGCTTTTCTTACCCGTATCTCCAGCGGAGTTTTAAACGTCCCTCTCGCCCAAAGCCTGCGGTATGCGGCATCGCGCTCTGCTGTATCAATCTCAGGTTCTCGCAGTGACAGGCGCCCTTCTTCGTCCCATTTCCGGGCCAGTGGCAGGTATTCCTCGAAAGCCTTGAAATCAAAAATTGTGCTGGGCCTCAGGTACTGCGACATTTTTTGGTCAGCGCCCCACATCTCGTTGCGGTGATCGATAACCAGGATCAGCTCGTCAGCAACGTACTCCCCGACCAGGAGCCCGTTGATAAATCCCATCGTGGTTTGTCCGTCCTGGAATCTGGCGCCAGTGGTTTTATTCAGATGGTTTAAAACTTTCAAAGCTGGCTCGTCGATATCGTCGGGCAGCTCGTCTGCCTGACATTCTTTTGGTTCTGTGACTGGTTCTATGACAGGTTCAAAAGAGTGATAGGTTCTGGTGCCGTGTGGCGGCATAGGGGTTATGCCGTCTCCAGGCATAGGGCTATCAGCATCAGGCATAGCTATGCCGCCTCCAGGCATAGGGGCTATATCAGATGCAGGCATAGGGGTGGCTTTATCACCCCCTGTGCCGAGAGCTGATATAGGGTTGTCCAGTGTCAGCAGGTACACGTTCGACGCATTGCCTTTGCCGTTATTCCTGCCGATACGATTTGTTTTCTGAACCAGCCCCATTTCTACCAGCGCATCTACGTGTGAACGCACCGTGCTTTTGCTGCATTCACAGTGATCAGCGATGTGCCGCGTAGATGGCCAGCACTCACCCTTGTCGTTCGCGTTGTCTGCGAGCTTTAGGAGTACGAGTTTCCGTATCGGATGCCCGACACGGATCCCCATTGCCTTTGCCATCAGAGTCATGCTCATACGTGACTACCTCGAAAACTCACGACTTCACCTTTGTGAATTTTTTTAAGAATTTATCCGCGCTTAACTCGCACGTATTTCCGTACCCATCGCGCCGGAATGAAACCCTGATCCGCGAGGAGCTAATCACGGTAACCCAGTGTCCATAGGCATCCTGATAACGCTCACCACCGACTATCTCAGCTTCCTGCCGCGGTACCGCCGCGTTACGCTGTAACATCCTGCGAAAACGTTCAGTTAATTCCTGCTGATCACACATGGTTACCTCCGGATTAACCCTGCTGGCGCCAGGCCGGCAGACGGGCTTTTTTAATCGGTTCAGTACGATCCGGCGTTGCCGGACGGTTGTTGCGCTTTGCGTAAAACTTCGCTTTTTCGATCACCTGCGCCGTTGTGGCGTTAGGGTTGGCCCGGCGGTATTCGAGTGCGTAAGTCACAGCCGCATTAGCCTGGTTCTCATCGACCTTTCCGCCCTCCACCAGTAGCGCGCGGATCTGCTTTGCTAAAAATTCATCCGGAGACATTCGGAATACCCCTCACTCAATGCAGGATCATCGACGCGGCGCCTGGCTCATTTCCGCAGTTGTTCACCACGTCCACGACAGCGGCAGCAACGTATGCGTCAGCAGCGTTCTTTACGGCCTCTTCTGCCATTTTCAGCGCGCGGTACTCAATGGAATCAGCCAGCACCAGGCGAGCACTTAACGGACGCGGCAACGCGCTCAGAATTGCGGGAACCAGCTGCTGCACCTTCGCTTTTGCAGATGCACTATCACCATCCAGCCAGCGGAAGAGATTTTGCTGGTTAACGTGATCGGCGTTCGGCTGGTCAGCAGGCAGCAGGCGCAGTACCGTGCCCCCCAGGCGGAAATATTCGGTGGCCACTGCCCGGCCTACGTTTTCACGGTTGATTTCGATAGCCCAGGCGCGCACAACATCGCGGATCAATTCGTGTTTGATTTGCATTGTTCAAACTCCTTTCTGCTGCAACGGTAAATTAGGGGGTGTGTATTCAGGCCAGATTTCCCGCCAGTCACTCGGGCGCATATCAATACGGGTAACCTCGCTGTCTGTTGCCTTTTCAATCTCAATACAGCGGGCCGGCGATGCTGGTGATTTACCCGTAGCGATCTGCGAAAGGTACGATTTTGAAATACCCAGTTGAGCGGCCAGATCTCTTGCTGCTCCTCTAGGCTGTGTGGATAAGTAATCGTCGAGACGCATAGGTACTCCTGTTCGTTAATTTCAAACAGTTTAATAATTACTAAACCCATCAGTCAAGTTTTTGCTTGTTTATAATTTACTAATCAAACTGCTGGTATGGACAAGAAAGAGATCAGGCGCATGCGCCTAAAAGAGTGGTTTGCTGACAAGGCAATCCCGGAGCGAGAGAAGAGCTACATCTCTCAACTGATAAATGGAAAAGCGTCATTTGGCGAGAGAGCGGCGCGCCGATTAGAGCGTGAATACGGTATGTCTTCTAACTATCTGGATTCTGATCCTGATGGAGATAGTCCACCGAAACACGCCCTGAATAGCCAAGAAGAGCGGTTATTACAGCTCTTTTCTCGCCTCCCTGAGAGCGAAAAAAAGCATCACTTAAATGCACTTGAGGATAAGGTTTCAGAATACGAAAGATTGTTTGATGAAATGCTTAAAATTAGAAATATCAACAAGATAGATAAAAAACCATAACCCCACATCCCCATATCATCTCTAAAAGTCAGCAATTTGCTGGCTTTTTTTTCATTCCAAATCAGACAGTTAATCATTTGCTCACCTACAAGTTTAATTATTACTTTACTTAAATGTTTAGTTAGAATTAAACTTAATCCATCGACAGCTACAGAGCGTAGCAGTCAGGGTTAAAACGTTCAGCCAGCCTGGCTTAAGGGCAAACAACAGAACAGGCTTTGTAGTGCGGTGAATGCGGCTAAGCGCTCGCGGTACAGCGGAGGATTTCCTTACTTTGGTTAGGTGACGAGTAACCGCTCACAATGACCGGCTGGTTGTGAGCACCGGGAGGCACCCGGCACCGCACCACAAAGCCTGTTTGAGATTAGATATTAGGATGGTGATATTTATGAATGACTTCATGAGAAAACCAGCAAGAATTCAGGCTGTGAAATTGTCTATGCCAATGGCACTCCTGCGTCGCGTTTGTTATTTCCTCGCCCAAAAAGGCAACCCAGAAATTTATTAATCTTTAACTGAGTTTATTTCATGCCCTAACGGGCAGGGATTCGCTCACCCTGAAAAGGATAAACCATGTTTAACACTTCTATTTTCACGCTAAATAAAATAAGCCACGATTCCGTAGAAATTATTGCAGAAGAAAACGTTTTTGCTTACGCGGTTATTAATCCAAATAACAGCGTGACTGTTAAATTCCCCGGCTCAGACAGCAATTCTCGCGGCTGTATCACGCACAGAACCTTTGACAGCAATGCTGATGCGCTTGATGAAATCGCGCGGGTTTGGGACCTGATCATTGCAGCAGAACGAAACGCTTTCCATGCCCTATGCGCCCGCAAAGCCATGCTCCCCGTTATCAGCATGACGGGGACCGCGCAATGAAACGCTACTGCTCCCGCCGCGGTTGCTCTAAGCAGCATGAAGAAGAGGAAATGCTGTGCGTAAGTGAAAAAGGTGGAAGGTCTAAGCTTTATTTCTGCCGTGACACCGACTGCCACGGGAAATATTTATCCAGCAAGACCATTCGCACCGCATACCGTAAAAACGTTTACTCCCGTAATTTTCAACGTTATTCAGGACTCAAATAATGGATAAGTTCTCATATGCCATAAAAGCAAAAAAGACCTCAAAAAAACCGATGCTTTTTATTATTGTTGAGGCCAAGAATGAAATCGCAGCGGAACGCAAAGTAATGGTTTCGCTGGATGACGCAGAAATTGAGACCGGTAAAGGTGGAGATTATTTTTCACCGTCTCGTACTGAATATTGTGCTTTTGACGATTTACCGGAAATCAACGTTCTTGATGATAAATTTTTTGACCGTTACACCCTGAATGAAGATCTGACCATTTCACCCGTCACCGCTCCTGCGATTGATGAAAAAGCTGTGGCGCAGCTGCCTGGGCACAGCAATACGCCGGTGCTTAAAACGGTTGCGGAACTGCCCTGGCGCCAGCGTCTGCTTGTTCATATCTGGAACGATGAGTACAGCTACAACGTCGATCAGGAAGTTGTAAAGCAGGCATACAGCAGAGAGCTGGACACTGACGACAAATACAGTCAGAACCTGATCCTTGCCTGTGACCAGAGCGAACTCAAAACGCTCAGTGACCACAACCTTTGGACCGCGATGTCAGCGGTTAGGGATGTATTCCCGCTGTCTGGTCAAGCCCCGCTGCTGGCCGACGTTTGCGCTTTCGTTAAGAAATACATCGAAACTGACTATTTTGACCGCAAGCTCATGGTCAACGCATGGAAAGACGGCAACCGGAACTTCGTTGTAAATCGCACATCTTCTGGCGCGACAGCTGGCGGGAATAATCGAACTGACCGCGGCGAAGGGTTCAATCACACAAAAGAAACCCTGGCCGTGGAAATTGCCCTGGGCGTCCTGGGCCGCTCGATGGACTTCGACATTTACAACACCCCTGCCTCTACCGTTAACCGCGCCCGTGAAATGGTGGACAAGAAAGAGAAGCCATTCATCGACTGGTACGACGCCTGGCGTTCACTGCCTGGCGGGCTGGATTACTCACGCGCGATAGTTATTTATTCCGTTAAATGCGCCCCTGACGCTCAGCCGCTGGCACCGGGTGCGTTGCTTAGCTATCTCCGCCAGATTCTGACAGAAACAGACCACGAACACCCTGCCCCTGAAATCGTTGCTGCAGCCTGCGGTATGACGCCAGGCGAAATGGCGCAGCCGGAAACACCGGCATCTGACGAAGTACCGAGCACACCCCCTCTGGTGCTGGATCTGAGTCAAAAAATTGCCGTGGCAATGTATGACCCGTCGGTTACCCCTGATGAAGTCACAGTGGAAATTCTGGAAGCGGCGATGCACGAGCTTTCGCGTAAAGAACCGGCATTCGTTCGCGCTCAGAAAGCGCTGATGTATCTCGCGGATTCGCTGAACGATTACAGCGATGAAGAGATTTTTACCGCCGTCCGCGCCGTGGACTTCAACACGCTGCAGGGCATCGTGATGTATCGCCGCACCGCGCTCCAGGCGCTGGGTGAAACCGTTGTGTTTGATGAGGGGGAAACCAGTGAAGATGAGGAAGAACAGGCGCAGAACAGCGCAACAGGCAGCGTGGATGATGCAGGTTCAGAAGGTCAGACAGTGGTCGCGCCTGCAGCAGACGCTCGCAAACCAGCGGAGGAAGTGAAACCGGGCCGTACAATTTTCAGTGTGGCCGAACTGCTCAACGCGCCAGCTGCTGCGCCGGTTGATAACCGCCATGAACTGAGTGATCGGCAGGTAGAGATTTGCATCGCCATAAACGAGCTACTGAGCGGTCGCACTGGTGTTATCGGGAAAGATGACATTGACGAGTTTACTTCAACTATCGATCACCCGATCTGCGAGCTTATTCCACTTCTGATTGCTGATATCGAATCGGCAGAGTCTCTAATATCTCCAGAATTTAGCGATGAAGAGATACACAGCGTAACGACAACCATCCTTGAAACATGGGGCGACGACGTAGCTAAGCGCCAGAAAACCGCACTGGACGATATCGTGCTGTGGCGTAAAGAGATGCTGGAACTCGCAAAAGAAAAGGCTAAAGAAAAAGCTCCTGAACCGGGCGCAGTTGAGCTGCCTCCAGCAGCAGTCGAACCGACAACCCCGAGCGATCTCACCTTCAAGCAACAGTTGCTGCTGGCCGCCGTGCAAGGCCTGTGCGCTAACCCGGCCTACGCCACCAGCTTTGATGATATTTCGAGTATGGCCCGCGCCGTAGCGGAAAGCCTGGCTACCGATGAGGAATGACAGATGAGAATCTCCAGCACCCATGATGTTGCCCTGGCTTTCCTGCTGGCCCTCAGCAACAAGAAAACATCTATAGCGAAAGCGGCGTCTATCACAGGCGCCTCAACTAACCACCTGGAAAAGGTGGCGCGCAAACTCCGCAATGCCGGATTGATCAGTTCTTACCATGGTTACGGCGGTGGGTATGTGCTTAACCGACCTCACAACCAAATCACGGTAGGTGACATTTTTAGCGCTATCGGTACCGAAACAAAACGCCGCGGCTATGGCCTCTTTGATGAGATTCACCGGCGTTTGAACAACGTGGCACTTAGCGAGCTTGCGGGGGAATCAGCATGTACAGAATAACCGCAACGATTCAAAAACCTGGCGGCGGCCCGGTTGAATGGATGCGTATGTCCAAGGACAAGCTCACCCAGGAGCAATGCGCGCGCATGCTGTCCCGCAGCAAAGAAGCAGGAAGAACTGCAGAGGAAACGGTA
Organism: Cedecea neteri; assembly: GCF_000757825.1. GTDB lineage: Bacteria > Pseudomonadota > Gammaproteobacteria > Enterobacterales > Enterobacteriaceae > Cedecea > Cedecea selenatireducens. Next base: position 4,599,577 of record NZ_CP009451.1, on the reverse strand, counting down.
ACGCTCACGAAGTTTAAGTGCGTCGGCGTGAAGCCACCAGCAAAGAGCAAACGATGATCAGCGGGCGCCGGCCTGGCGCCTGATTTTTGTTTATCAAATTCATGCCGGCCACTTCTTTATGATTGACGAGGTAACTATGGCTAAGTTCGTGACACTGACCGCCTGGGCAGAGATGTATTACGACAACCCGCCAGCAGTCGTAACTTTACGCCGGTGGGCGCGCGACGGGAATATCTATCCGCCACCACAGCTCCACGGCAGGGAATATCGCGTAGATCCCGAGGCGTTCTATATCAAGCCCAACAAAGCCGGGGTTTCACTGGAACACCACCACCCTAACGGCAGAACCGGAAAGCGAAGCGCACTGCTGGAGCAGCTGATCGATGAGTCGAAAAAATTACGATGCTAATCTTCCAAAAAACCTGACGTATCGTAAAAAAGGGAAGTCTTTTTACTGGCGGAATCCTCTCACTAAAAAGGAGATTTCGCTGGGGCAAATAGCTCGCAGGGATGCGATAGCCCAGGCTATCGAAGCGAACAATTATATTGCGAATACGTCCTCTCCCGTCTCGCTGATAGAAAAAATCAAAGGTACCGACGTGCTCACAGTTAAAGACTGGTGTGAGCGGTATTACACATTGCTTGAGCGCCGGGATCTGGCGGCCAACACATACAAAACGAGAAAAAACCAGTTGGTAATCATTAAAGAAAGAATTGGGGGAAGGATCCTGGCCGATGTATCGACGCGGCATATTGCCGAATTTTTGGATCCTTGGATAGCGGAGGGTAAAAACACGATGGCGGCGGGAATGCGTTCCGTACTTTCGGACATGTTCAGGGAGGCAATTGTGGAAGGGCATATAAAGCAGAACCCGGTTGAGCCAACCAGGACGCCGAAAATTGAAGTAACTCGGTTGCGCCTGCAGCTAGATACGTTCAGGGCGGTTAGCTCTGCTGCTGAGCATTTTCCGGCATGGTTCCCACTGGCCATGGATCTTGCGCTGGTCACAGGGCAGCGCCGGGAGGATGTTGCGGCGATGAGGTTTAGCGCTATTTATGATGACCGGTTACACATAACACAGATGAAAACAGGCATGATGATTGCCCTACCTTTATCACTCGTTCTGCCGGCGGCTGAGCTGCGGCTCGGTACCGTGATTGACCGCTGCCGCCTGGTGAGCAGATCTGACTTTCTCATCAGCGCAGGGATCAGGAAAAACAGCCCGGAGGGAAATATACACCCGGACGGCTTAACTAAAAAATTTGTGGCCGCAAGAAAACTGGCCGGAATTGACGACGAGGATCCACCGACTTTTCACGAGATACGCAGCCTTGCTGGCCGACTGTATGAAAAATCGCATGGCGAAGAATTTGCTCAAAAGCTGCTGGGCCACACGTCAGAAAAAACGACAAAAATGTACCTGGACCCGCGCGAGAAAAGTTACGTTTTGCTGTAAATTTTCTCGGTTAGAAAAATGTTAAATCAAAAAATAGTGTGGTATAACGGGAAAAGGCCGGAATATAGAAATTCGAGTAAATTTCGAGTAATTTCGGAACGGCCTCTGTAAGTGCTTGTAATGGCTTATAAATAAAAAAAGACCGAATACGATTCCTGTATTCGGTCCAGGGAAATGGCTCTTGGGAGAGAGCCGTGCGCTAAAAGTTGGCATTAATGCAGGCTAAGTCGCCTTGCCTCTTAAGAATAGATTACCGACGCAGGTTTTCCAGTCCGCAACAAAAGTGGTCAGAAAAAAGCCGCGTTTCAGGTGACTGTTTATGCAAAAACAGCAATATCCCGTTGAGGCTATTGCTGTTTTTTTATGATAAAAATTTGTGTGGTTTTTATTCGCTACACAGCTTTTGCGCACGTTCAATGAAGGGTTCGAGACTCATCTTCTGGCCAGGATGCTGCGGATCGTCGACCTGAATCACGCTAATAGGCTGCCCGCTCGTTTTACCGCTCTTAATCTGCTGTTCGGCAATGGCGTTCAACGGATACTGCATCAGGGTGCTTGGGTTGATGGCAAACAGCGCATTCCCCGCCCTGCAGCTCAGCATCACCTCTTCACGGTTGAATGCCCAATTGTCTTTACCCACCTCAAACCGACTAACGGTGATAATTTGCGGGGCAGCAAGCGCAGAGCCCGCGCAGGCCAGCAGCAGTAAAGTCAAAATGCTCTTTTTCATGAGTCTCTCATATAACCAATTTGTGCCGTCAGAACGGCTCCCAGGTGGCGAATATGCTGACAAGCAGCAGTACCGCTACCGACAAAATCACTTCCAGCCAGGTCAGCTGAATAAAGCGCCGCTGCGCCCCGGCTTGCGCAGCGTCAAAACGAGGTACCAGCATATAGCGGTTTATAAGCGCCAGCGTCACCATCACCAGCACCAGCCCAGCCTTCAGCGCCAGTAATCGTAAATAGCCGCTTTCCAGCGGCAGCGACCAGCCCAGAATCAGCAGGCTGTTAACAACCCCGGTCACCAGCACCGCCGCCACGGCAAGGTGCCCGTAGCGTGAAAAGCGCATCATCGCCGTAATTGCCGGGCCGCGCCAGCGCGGCTTGTGCGCCATATGCATACACACCAACAGCGGAAGCAGGCCCCCAACCCACCAGGCCGCGCTCAGCAGGTGAATGGCGTGGTTGATACGCTGGAACGCGCCAAGGGCGCCATCATGCATCGCGGCGTGCCCTACTCCGGCCAGAACGATCAGCTGTGCGGCGGCAAACAGCAGCAGCAATCCCTGCATCGCGCGTGGCCCAATAAGCACCACCGCCAGCGTCACCACGGCCAGCAACAGCTGCCATATCCAGACGGATCCAAAGCGGGTGGACAGTACAGCCTGCCATACGTCCGGGGAAATCACGTCGCGCCAGCCGTCGCCCATTAGCCCGGCCTGGGCCATAAACAGCAGGCAAGCGCTGACCAGCGACAGCCAAACGGCAGGCCGCCACTGCGCCCTGAGTCGGCGTACAAGAATGGGTTTAAATCGTTGCGGAGCCAGCAGTGAACAGCAGATGGCGCTGCCAAGCAGCACCATCAATGCGGTGAAATGGACAAAACGCAGCGCGATGTAAAACGCCGACAGCATGGCGCTTACTTCACGGAGAAGTGATAGTTACCCTTGGTTTTGTGCCCGTCGACCGACACGACATGCCAGTCAACAGAATAGTCACCCGGCTTTAAGGCCTCTTCTACCGGCACAATCAGCTGTTTATTGTCGGCTTCGGCAACCTTCACTTTCCCGGTCTTCACCGCTGATTTCTGCGGGCCAGTCACGGCCACGCCGCTGAAGCCAGGCTCAACGCCTTCGGAGAAGCTCAGGGTCAGCGCCTGCGGGGACGTGGTCACGGCAGAATCAGCGGCCGGAGACTGTTGCTTCAGGTGGGCGTGAGCGAAAACGGCTGGAGAAACGGCCATAGCAGCGACAAATGCCGCGACGGTTGCGATGCGGGAGGAGATGAACGCCATATTAACTATTCCTTTTTGTTATGTGATAAGGCGGAAAGGATAACCCCGGCCCGTTATCAAGTCGAGACGGGAAAAGCTATTGTTACTTGTCATCCGGGGCGCAAAACAGTAACTTCTGCGCTGACATTGCAGGAGGATATGATGAGCTACAATCTCGCCGATTTACCCCAGGAAGAAATGGATAAAGTTAACGTCGATCTCGCCGCCGCCGGGGTTGCGTTTAAAGAGCGCTATAACATGCCCGTCGTGGCTGAAATGGTAGAGCGTGAACAGCCGGAGCATCTTCGCGGCTGGTTTCGTGAAAGGCTGATTGCCCATCGTCTGGCGTCGGTAAATTTATCCCGCTTGCCGTACGAACCGAAGCAAAAATAAAAGCTTAATATTGCCCTCGCTGCTTATAAAAGTAATTCCTGCTCAGTTCACCACTAGCTTTAGCCCATCCGTCGGAACAAGAGGTTGGCATGACAAGTTCATTGCTTTACGCTAGTGCCTGAAGCCTGTTAACGGAGCCCGAAATGCTGCGCATTATAGATACGGAAACCTGTGGATTGCAGGGTGGCGTGGTGGAAGTGGCGTCGGTCGATATCCTCGACGGCCAGATTGTGAACCCGATGAGCGACCTTGTTCGCCCAGACCGCCCGATTAGCCATCAGGCGATGGCCATCCATAAAATTACCGAAGAGATGGTGGCCGATAAACCCTGGATTGAAGACGTGATCCCCCGCTATCACGGTAGCCGTTATTATGTTGCGCACAACGCCAGCTTTGATAGCCGCATGCTGCCTGAAATGCAGGGAGACTGGATTTGTACCGTGAAGCTGGCGCGTCGCCTATGGCCGGGCATTAAATACAGCAACATGGGCCTGTATAAGTCGCTGAAGCTGCACGTGGACACGCCCGCCGGGCTGCATCATCACCGAGCGTTGTTCGACTGCTATATCACCGCAGCCCTGTTGTTAAGAATTATGGACGTGTCCGGCTGGACGCCGGAAGAAATGGTCACGATAACCGGCCGTCCGGCGCTGGTGACCACTATGATGTTTGGTAAATACCGCGGTAAGCCTATCGCGGAAATCGCCGAAGACGATCCGGGTTATCTGCGCTGGATGCTCAACAACATCAAGGAGCTAACGCCGGATCTTCGTATGACCTTAAAACATTATCTTGCCGCCAACGCGGCTGACTAGTGTGCCCGCCCTGGCAGCGTCCCCTGCGCCAGGGCTATCAGGAAAGCAAACTCCAGCGCCACGCCTTCGTAAGCTTTAAAGCGCCCCGACTTGCCGCCGTGCCCGGAGTCCATGTCCGTGCAAAGCAGCAATAGCGTATCGCCCCGCTTGTAGTCTCGCAATTTGGCGACCCACTTCGCGGGCTCCCAGTACTGCACCTGTGAATCATGCAGCCCGGTCGTCACCAGCAGATGAGGATAAGCCTGCTCGTGAACCTGGTCGTAAGGGCTGTATTGCTTCATGTAGTGATAATACTCTTCGTCCTGAGGATTGCCCCACTCTTCAAATTCACCGGTTGTGAGCGGGATCGACTCATCAAGCATCGTCGTCACGACATCGACAAACGGCACCTGGGCCACCACGCCATGGAATAATTCAGGACGCAGATTGATTGCCGCCCCCATCAGCAGGCCGCCGGCGCTCCCGCCCATGCCATAAAGCAATTTCGCATCGCCATAGCCCTGCTTAAGCAGCTCGTCACACACGTCCAGGTAGTCGTTAAAGGTGTTATTTTTTTTCAGGTACTTACCGTCTTCGTACCACTGCTGCCCCAGCTCGCCGCCGCCGCGAACGTGGGCTATCGCATACACAAAACCTCTGTCCAGCAGGCTCAAACGGCTGCCGCTGAAATCCGCATCCATGCTGCTGCCGTAAGACCCGTAGCCATAGACCAGCAGAGGACTTTTCCCCCGGCGAAAATGCTTGCGGTGGTAAACCAGCGAAACCGGCACCTGCACCCCATCCCTGGCCGTCACCCACAGATGTTCACTGCGGTAGTTGCTGGCCTCAAAACCGGCAACATGGGTTTGTTTGATGACCTTCCGTTCACCGCTGTCCATATCCAGCTCGAAGAGCGTATCCGGCGTAGTCATTGAGGAGTAGCCGTAACGCAAGTGAGAAGTTTCGGGCTCGGGATTGTAGCCAAGCCAGGTGACATAGGCCGGATCGTCAAAAGCAATACCGGTGGACTCGCGCGTATGGCGATTAATCTGGCGCAGGCTGGTTAGCCCCTGCTGTCGCTCTTCAACCACCAGCCAGTCGCGAAACAGCGTAAAGTCCTCGAGCATGACCTGCTCCCGCGCGGCAATAAGCGTTTCCCACTGCTTCTCATCCCGGACGGTGCTGCGGTAAAGACCGAAATTTTTGCCGTCTTTGTTAGAGCGAATGTAGAAACCGTGCTGATAGTGATCGACCGTATATTCATGATCTTTCCGGCGAGGCGTAAACACGTGAGGCTCGGCGTCAGCAAGCTCTGCATCCAGCAACAAAACCTCACTCGTCGTCGCGCTGGCAAGATGGATGACAACAAAATGCTGCGAGGTCGTTTTATGCAGGCTGACGTAAAAAGCGTCATCTTTCTCTTCATACACCAGTTGATCGTCGGCAACCGGGTGGCCAGGCGTGTGCCGCCAGACCTGATAAGGCAGCAAGGTTTTGGGGTGTTTTCGCACGTAGTAAAGCGTGACGGAGTCATTTGCCCAGACAAAACTGGTCGAGACGTTTTCAAGCAGCTCAGGATACCAGTTTCCGGTTTTTAAATTGCGCAGGCGCAGACCAAACTGGCGGCGAGACAGGTAATCCTCCGCCAGCGCCATAACGGTATTATCCGCCGTGATAGCAAGCCCGCCCATGGTGTAGAACTCGCTGTGGGCGGCGCGCTGGTTGGCATCCAGCAGAACTTCCCAGCCCTCCCACTCTTCGCGAACCGCAGACTGCCGTTGATAAATCGCGTACTCATTTCCCTTCTCGTAAACCTGACGGTAGCGGAAGCCGTTTTTCACATAGGGCGCAGAAACATCGTGAGGTGGAACACGAGCTATCATCTCTTTGAGCAATTGATCCTGCAGGGCTCGCTGGCTCTCCATGATTTTTTTGCCGTAGTCGTTTTCCAGTTCGAGGTACGCCAGGACTTCGGGATCGGCACGGTCATCATCACGTAGCCAATAGTAGTTATCCAGGCGGGTATCGCCATGAAGCGTCATAGCGTGAGGAATTTTTTTGGCTTTGGGTGGCATCACTTTCAACATTTTCCGTTTAACACCCCGTAAGGGTGGCAAATTCAGCCGAGCTTGCAAGCGGAACCTGAAGGATTAAAAGAAAAAGCCGGGCAGAACCCGGCAGATTGGGAATCAGAGGGATTAAACCGGGAGCGCCTGTTTTTGCTGCTGAAGATCCTGCTCGATGCCTGCCCGGACATCCTGAGGAATGTTTAACGCATCACCCAACGCGCTCAGATAGCTGCGCTCCATAAAGTGATCGATATCGATGGCGGTGCAGCTCAGGTAATAAATCTCCAGCGCCTCTTCCTCGTTTCTAACGCCCTGAGCAAGCAGCTGTGGATCTAAAGGCCTGTCGATGGCCCGCTCGACCAGCGCTTTGCCTTCACCCTCGATGCCCACTTCACGCAGCTGCTGTTCGATAAACTGACGCTCCTTCGCGTCAATATGGCCGTCGCTTTTGGCGGCAAAGACCAAAGCCGTGATCAGCCGTTCAGTTCGAACATCAACCGACGAGTGCGGCTCGCTATAACCCGCAGTAGCAGGCTGATTCTGGCGAACCCGCTCTTTGTATTTGTTCCATAGCACGCTACCGGCGACGGCCCCGCCGCCAACCAATAAGGCGCTGGTGCCGTATTTAGTTAGCAGTTTGCGCGAGGATTTGCTTGCCAGCAGTAACCCGGCTAATCCGCCCAGCGCCCCCGGCACCAGAAGCTTGCTAAGCCCTTCCGGGCCAGCACCGGCCGCAGGCTGCGAAGAGTGTTGGGAGGAGGTAGATTGCCCCAGTAAAGACTGAAGCTGCTGTAACCAGTTATTCATGACGGGTACCTTTTGTTGGCTTAACTCGTCGAGAGTAGGCCACGGGACGTCAAGAAACGTCGGTCAGCGCTAAAGATGGGAAAAGAATAGCGCCGGCGGCCCGGCGCATGCAGCAAAAATTACGCTGCTTTAGTCCGTTTACGTCCAGGGTGTTCGCTGACGTTATCTTCCGCAGCCGGCACTTGCTCAGCCTCAGTAGCTTCTGTTTCAGGCTCAGCCGGATTTAACTGTGGCTCCGGTAGCTTGCCGTTTTTCAGCACGCCCGCCAGCAGATCCTTGTTTTCCGCCATCCACATTGCCAGGGTATCGTTTTGCCCTTCCTCAAGCGTAAGCGGGCTTTGCTGCAGCCATTCGCCAAGCACTTCGGCCAGATCCAGCATTTTGTCGTAAGCGTCAGCGTCCTTTTTACTGGCAAAGGCCATTTTTTCTTGTCCCTCTCTCACCACCACGTATTTAATCTCGACCGCCATTTTGCAGCTCCGTTTCACCTGTTTATTTATCCAGTATATCGCCAATCATTTTATCACACAAGCCGTAAAGCCGCTGCCAACGCAAACGTTTTCGTTTATACTGCCGCGGTCTTTTTCTTTGTTAAGGCTAAATCACATGTCAACGTTGGGAACAGCTCTGCGCCCGGCAGCTACGCGAGTTATGCTGCTGGGTTCCGGTGAATTGGGTAAAGAAGTGGCCATTGAATGTCAGCGTCTCGGGGTTGAAGTTATCGCCGTTGACCGCTATGCGAATGCCCCTGCGATGCACGTTGCGCACCGCAGCCATGTCATCAATATGCTGGATGCCGCTGCATTAAAAGCGCTCGTCGCCGCCGAAATGCCCGATTTTATCGTTCCTGAAATTGAAGCCATTGCCACCGATGCCCTGCTGGAACTTGAAGCGCAGGGTCAGCGCGTGGTGCCCTGCGCTCGTGCGACTAAGCTGACCATGAACCGCGAAGGTATTCGCCGCCTGGCCGCAGAAGAGCTTCAGTTGCCAACCTCCTCCTACCGCTTTGCCGATAGCGAAGAGGCTTTCCAGCAGGCCGTCCAGGAGATTGGCCTGCCTTGTATTGTCAAACCGGTGATGAGTTCATCCGGTAAAGGCCAAAGCTTTATTCGCACCGCCGACCAGTTGGCGAAAGCATGGGAGTACGCGCAGCTTGGCGGGCGCGCCGGTAAAGGCCGCGTGATCGTTGAAGGCGTGGTCAATTTTGATTTTGAAATCACCCTGCTGACCATCAGCGCCGTCGACGGCGTGCATTTCTGCGCGCCAATTGGCCATCGACAGGAAGAGGGCGACTACCGCGAGTCATGGCAGCCACAGCAGATGAGCGATATCGCGCTGGCAAGATCGAAAGAGATTGCGGAGAAAGTGGTCACCGCGCTGGGCGGCCACGGTCTGTTTGGCGTTGAGCTGTTCGTTTGCGGTGATGAGGTGATTTTCAGCGAAGTCTCCCCTCGCCCGCACGATACCGGCATGGTGACGCTGATTTCGCAGGATCTCTCTGAGTTTGCCCTGCACGTTCGCGCCTTCCTCGGCCTGCCCGTCGGAGAGATTCGCCAGTATGGTCCGGCTGCGTCGGCGGTTATCCTGCCCGAACTGCACAGCGACAACGTTAAGTTCAGCAACGTGGGCGCTGCGCTGGGCGGGGGTTTACAGGTTCGCCTGTTTGGCAAGCCGGAAATCGCCGGTAAACGCCGTATGGGCGTGGCGCTGGCAACCGGGAACAACGTCGATGAAGCTATCGCCCGCGCCGTGGCATCTGCCGCGCAGGTGAAGGTAGAAGGCTAAAAAAAAATCGCCCCCAGGTGAGAGCGATTTAATCATTGAGCCCCGCTAAACTGGACTGACCCCATAAAGTTGGACAGTTCATGTTAAGCGGCTATCGGGGTCTGGGTTCGGTATTCTACCGGACTCAGGCCTTTTAATTTCAGACTGATCCGCTCGTTGTTATAGTAATGGATATAGTCCTCTATCGCCTTCCTCAGTTCATTCAGATCGCTGAACCTGTTCAGGTAAAAACACTCCGATTTCAGTGTGCCGAAGAAGTTCTCCATCACCGCATTATCCAGACAGTTTCCTTTGCGCGACATACTTTGTGTCATGCCCTGTGCCTTTAACCTTGCCTGATAGCCTGCCATTCGATATTGCCAGCCCTGATCCGTGTGCAGCAAGGGGCTATCTTCCGGGCTGAGCTTCAGGAACGCATCGCGCAGCATGCTATTAACCATCTCCATCACCGGCCTTTCCGACAGGCTGTAGGAGATAATCTCCCGGTTAAACAGATCGAGAACCGGCGACAGATACAGCTTTTTACCCTGTACTGAGAACTCGGTGACATCCGTGACCCATTTTTCGTTGGCTTTCGATGCCCCGAAGTTCCGGCCCAGGATATTGGGTGCAGCCTTGCCCACTTCCCCTTTCCAGGCACGATATTTCTTCACCCTTATCAGAGAGCGGAGCGACAGTTCTGCCATCAGCCGCTGTACAGTTTTATGGTTCACCAGCAGACCCTGCCTTCTCAGCGAGAGCGTGATCCTGCGGTAGCCATAACGCCCTTTGTGATAGTGATAAATCTCTCTGATTTTGGCTTTCAGCCCGGCATGCCTGTCTGCTCGCTTCAGCGCATTGATATTGTGATACCACGTACTGCGGGACATGCCCGCTGCACGAAGAAGATCACTGAGCGCATACTCCAGCCTTAGTTCGTTGATTATTGCGGCTTTCCGCCGTTTTTCTCGCTTTGAACTAAGGCCTTCAGCTTTTTTAGATAGGCATTCTCTGCTCGCAGGTAACGAAGTTCAGCCCGCAACTCTTCGGGAGATAACTTATCCAGCGCAGCATCGGTAAGTGGAGGTGTTTTTTTGGGTTTTGTCATGTCCTTGCTCCGGCCAGGTTTTATGCTCAGAAGTCCTTTTTCACCTGCGTCTTTGTAGACATTCACCCAGTGCCGGACAACGGTTTCAGTGGAGATATTAAACCGTGCGGCAGCTTCGCGCATCGAAAGTTCTTCAGCGAGAACCGTGCGTACGACAGCAATCCGGAACGCCGGAGAATGGCGGTCATTTTTCCAGGTAATGCCATCAATACCGTGGAGTTGCCAGGCTCTTACCCAGCGTCGCACTGATGTTCTTTCAACACCAAAACGTTCAGCGGTACGATGTGTTCCATCTTTTCCGGCAAGGTAGTGTTTGACTACAGCTAATCTGGTTTCGAGGGAATATTTTGGCTTTGCCATAAAAAACTGCACCTTACTCAGTTGGGTGTCCAACTTTTGGGGTGCAGTCCAAAACATGGGGCTTTTTTATGGCTTACAGCTTAGCGCCTTCCACGGCTTCGCGGGCAAGCTTAGTGATGCGATCATAGTCGCCCGCTTCCAGCGCGTCTGCCGGCACCAGCCAGGAGCCGCCGATGCACAGCACGCTTTTCAGCGCCAGGTAGTCACGGTAGTTAGCCGGTGAGATACCGCCGGTTGGGCAGAAACGTACCTGAGAGAACGGGCCAGCAATAGCCTGCAGCGCTTTGGTGCCGCCGTTGGCTTCCGCAGGGAAGAATTTAAACTCTTTCAGGCCGTAGTCCATACCCAGCATCAGTTCAGAAACGGTGCTGATACCCGGGATCAGCGGAATGCTGCCTTCGGTAGCGGCTTTCAGCAGCGGCTCGGTCAGCCCCGGGCTGATGGCGAACTGCGCGCCCGCTTCGGTCACTTCTGCCAGCTGCTGTGGGTTCAGCACGGTACCCGCCCCGATAATCGCGTCAGGCACTTCTTTCGCAATCGCGCGAATGGCATCGATAGCGCAGGCGGTACGCAGCGTAACTTCCAGCACGCGAACGCCACCTGCAACCAACGCTTTTGCCATCGGCACGGCATGTTCCAGCTTGTTAATGACGATAACCGGCACGACCGGGCCAGTTTTCAGGATCTGTTCTGCTGTTGTTTTCCAATTTTTCATCTGAGCGCCTCTTAGCCAGTTTTAATCTGTTTTCCGTGGGGCATTGCCGCCACGGGCTTAAAATTTAATGCAGGTTGCGCCTTGTTCAGCGCCCGAAAGCTGTTCGCGCAGGGCGCCAAATAGCTCACGTCCGGTCCCTACACGCTCGGCGCTGAGATCCGGGTGATAAGCGGTGCGCGCCGCAAGTACGGCGTCATCAACCAGCAGCGTCAGCTCGCCGGTTTGGCCGTTAACGCGAATAATGTCACCTTCCTGCACCTTCGCCAGAAGCCCGCCATCGTAGGCTTCAGGGGTGACGTGGATTGCAGAAGGAACCTTACCTGAGGCGCCGGACAGTCTTCCGTCCGTCACCAGAGCAATTTTGAAACAGCGGTCCAATAATACTCCAAGCGGCGGCATAAGTTTATGCAATTCTGGCATGCCGTTCGCTTTTGGCCCCTGATGGCGCACCACGACAACGCAGTCACGGTCCAGCTTGCCGGCTTCAAACGCCGGTAAAACGTCATGCTGGCTTTCAAAAATAACCGCAGGCGCTTCAATTACCTGGTTTTCTACCGGCACCGCTGAGGTTTTCATCACCGCACGGCCCAGGTTCCCGCTCAGCACTTTGGTCCCGCCGTGACGGGAGAATGGTTTTTCCATGGTGGCGATAACGTCGGCGTCCAGCGGCTCACTGGCACCTTCACGCCAGGCAAGCTGGCCGTTGTCGAGCCACGGCTCCATGGTGTAATGGTGCAGGCCAAAACCGGCCACGGTATTAACGTCTTCGTGCAGCAGGCCGCCTTTCAGCAACTCGCGCATCAGCACCGGTACGCCGCCCGCCGCCTGGAAGTGGTTAATGTCCGCCGGGCCGTTCGGGTATAAGCGCGCCAACAGCGGCACAATTTCGGAGATGTCGGAGAAGTCATCCCAGTTGATGACGATCCCCGCAGCTCGAGCCATCGCCACGAGGTGCATGGTGTGGTTCGTCGAGCCGCCGGTAGCCAGCAGCGCAACAATGCCGTTCACCACCACCTTCTCATCGATCATTTTCCCAAGAGGCATCCATTCGTTGCCGTTGCCGGTCAGGCGAGTCACCTGGCGGGCGGCAGCATCCGTCAGCGCGTGGCGCAGCTCGGCATCAGGCTGAACAAAGGAAGAACCCGGCAGCTGCATGCCCATGAACTCAACCACCATCTGGTTGGTATTCGCCGTGCCGTAGAAGGTACAGGTTCCCGGCGCATGGTAAGAAGCGGCTTCCGCCTCCAGCAGCGCCAGCCTGTCCACTTTGCCTTCGGCATAAAGCTGGCGAATGCGGACCTTTTCTTTATTCGGCAGGCCGCTGGCCATCGGGCCTGATGGCACGAAAAGCGCAGGTAAATGACCAAACGACAGCGCGGCCATGGTCAGCCCCGGAACAATTTTGTCGCATACGCCGAGGTAAAGAGCACCGTCAAACATGTTATGGGAAAGGCCAACGGCGGTAGACATGGCAATCACTTCACGGCTCAGCAGCGAAAGCTCCATACCATCCTGCCCCTGGGTAACCCCGTCGCACATCGCCGGTACGCCGCCCGCAACCTGCCCCACGGCGCCCACGGAGTGCAGCGCTTTGCGGATTTGCTCAGGATAATGCTCATACGGCTGATGCGCGGACAGCATGTCGTTGTAGGAGGTAACGATCGCAATATTGTTACGCAACATGCTTTTCAGCGCCGCCTTATCGTCCGGCTGGCAGGCAGCGAAACCATGCGCCAGGTTACCGCAGGCAAGTTCCGAGCGGTGAACCGTGTTGCTCCTGGCTTTCTCAATGCGTGCCAGATAAGCTTCGCGCGTTGGGCGGGAGCGTTCGATAATACGCGATGTTACCCGTAACAAATTTGGATGCATAAAAGTTCCTCAGAAAGTGGCTGTTCCCCCGCGCTACTATCATCATGTTCCGGGCGGCTGAAAATAGCCTTGTAGCCCATCAATCTTGACTGTCGGGAGCAAAATCGCTTCAGCTAGTGTAAATAAAAAAGCCCCGCGGGTGAATCCACGCGGGGCTATTATTCATAAAAAACTATGCCACTTCTGTGTTAGATCATGTTACCGGTAAAATGAGATGTGTTTGTTATCACCTTTTTACCGGCAACGCGCTCCAGATGTTACTCAAATTCGTTCCAGGAGTGCCCGTCACGGGTAATCATCGCCACGGAAGCCACCGGCCCCCAGGTTCCTGCCTGATAAGGTTTCGGGGCGTCGTTATCCGCAGCCCAGGCTTCGGTGATGGAGTCGACCCATTTCCACGCCTCTTCCACTTCATCGCGGCGAACGAACAGCGCCTGAATGCCCCGCATGGTTTCCAGCAGCAGGCGTTCATAGGCATCCGCCAGATGAGATTCGTTGAAGGTCTCGGAATAGCTCAGATCAAGTTTGGTCGTCTGCAGGTTATGCTTATGCTCCAGGCCCGGAACTTTGTTCAGGATCTGGATATCCACGCCTTCGTCCGGCTGCAGACGAATGGTCAGCTTGTTCTGCGGCAATTCCTGCCAGGAGTCTTTAAACAGATTCAGCGCAGGGTTTTTGAAATAAACCACGACTTCAGAGCATTTGGTTGGCAGACGTTTCCCGGTACGCAGGTAGAACGGCACGCCGGCCCAGCGCCAGTTATCGATATCCACGCGGATAGCCACGAAGGTTTCCGTTGCGCTGGCTTTGTTAGCGCCCTCTTCTTCGAGGTAGCCCGGCACTTTTTTGCCCTGCGCGAAGCCCGCGGTGTACTGACCACGCACGGTTTTGTCACGCACGTTGGTGCGGTCAATGCGGCGCAGCGACTGCAGAACCTTCACCTTCTCATCGCGGATGTGGTCCGCGGTCAGGTCAGACGGTGGAGACATGGCAATCATGCACAGGATCTGCAACAGGTGGTTCTGGATCATGTCGCGCATCTGCCCGGCCTGATCGAAGTAACCCCAACGCCCTTCAATCCCCACTTCCTCGGCCACGGTGATTTCTACGTGATCGATGGTGCGGTTATCCCAGTTGTTGGCAAACAGGGAGTTGGCAAAACGCAGCGCCAGCAGGTTAAGAACGGTTTCTTTACCCAGATAGTGGTCGATGCGGTAAACCTGGCACTCTTCGAAGAACTCGCCGACCTGGTCATTGATTTCCTGAGAAGTTTCGAGGGAGGTCCCCAGCGGTTTTTCCATCACCACGCGAGCAGGTTTTGCATTCAGCTTCGCCTTGCCTAACCCTTTGCAGATAGCGCCGAAGGTGCTTGGCGGCATCGCGAAGTAGTTGATGGTGACGCGGTTCTGCTGGTCCAGCATTTTGCCCAGCTTGGTGAAAGCAGAGGTATCGTTAACGTCCAGGTTACAGAAATCCAGACGACCGCTCAGTTTTTCCCACAGGCTCTCGTCAATCTTCTCTTTCATGAAGGTTTCGAGAGCTTCGCGCACCACTTTGGTGTATGCCTCTTTATCCCAGTCTGCACGGCCAACACCAAGAATGCGGGTTTCCGGGTGGATTTGACCTGCTTTTTCCAGCTGATACAGGGATGGCAACAGTTTTCGGCGCGCCAGGTCGCCTTTTGCACCGAAAATGACCAGATCGCACGCCTGGGCCGTTTGCGTTACCGCCATGTTTGTCTCCTCGTTTCGGATATCCCGGCTTTTACCGGCCCTCGGGGGCGCGGATAGCATTAAGCCAGGCAAGTCTTGTAATTTTATTACGCTGCAATGTACTGCTTTTGCTGAATTGAGGACAACCGTTAACCCCGGTTTGACCGCCTCAATTGCTAACTTTTCCCACAATGCCGCACTAAAGCGTCATTCAATGGCGTTTTTTTACACAATGTAACCGTTGCCAAAGTTAGACACCGATCATGTAATGAAAAAAAACAACAACATTACCCGAGCAACTCGCCCTTTCACATTTTAGCCAGAGTATATTCTTGCTAAATCGGCCCACGATTTCTTCTTTTACTGAAATCGCTAAAACCCATGAGTGCCCGCCTTTATGAATATGCTGGAAAAAATCCAGTCACAGCTGGAACACCTTAGCAAATCGGAACGCAAAGTCGCAGAAGTGATTCTCGCCACACCTCAGGATGCCATTCACTCAAGCATCGCCACGCTCGCCCGCAGTGCAGACGTCAGTGAACCCACAGTAAACCGCTTCTGCCGCCGCCTGGAAACCAAAGGCTTCCCGGATTTTAAACTGCATTTAGCCCAGAGTCTGGCGAATGGCACGCCGTATGTAAACCGGAATGTTGATGAAGATGATAGCGTCGAGTCCTACACCGGTAAGATATTTGAGTCCGCGATGGCAGGCCTTGACAGGGTTCGCCAGTCGCTGGATATGTCAGCCGTTAATCGCGCCGTCGATCTGCTGACCCAGGCAAAGAAAATCGCCTTCTTTGGGCTTGGATCTTCTGCCGCCGTCGCCCACGACGCCACCAATAAATTCTTCCGCTTCAACGTACCGGTAATTTACTCAGATGACGTTGTTATGCAACGTATGAGCTGTATGAATTGTACTGAACAGGACGTTGTGGTGCTGATATCCCACACCGGGCGGACTAAAAACCTGGTCGAACTCGCCCAGCTCGCCCGTGAAAACGATGCCATTGTGCTCGCCATCACCTCTGAGGGGAGCCCCCTTGCCCGCGAGGCCACGCTTTCGCTGCTGCTTGATGTGCCTGAAGACACCGATATCTATATGCCAATGGTGTCTCGCCTCGCGCAGTTAACCGTTATTGACGTGCTGGCAACGGGCTTTACTTTGCGCAGAGGGGCAAAATTCAGGGATAACTTGAAGCGAGTCAAGGAAGCGCTCAAAGAATCGCGCTTTGATAAACAACGCCATCTCTCAGGCGATGAACATTAATTTTTGATAACAAAGTTGTAACTTATTAGGCTGTTCGGTTACGTTGTCATGGGGGCTCACAGCACACCCTGACCTACCGAGTTTTGTTCACGCAACACCAAGTTGTTTCAGTCAACGGAGTAATACATGTCCAGACGGCTACGTAGAACCAAAATCGTTACCACTTTAGGCCCGGCAACCGACCGCGATAATAATTTAGAAAAGATTATTGCCGCCGGTGCTAACGTGGTGCGCATGAACTTCTCCCACGGTTCACCCGAAGATCACCAGCTGCGTGCGGATAAAGTGCGTGAGATTGCCGCAAAACTGGGGCGCCACGTGGCGATTCTCGGTGATTTGCAGGGGCCAAAAATTCGCGTATCTACCTTCAAAGAAGGCAAAGTTTTCCTTAACCTGGGCGACAAATTCCTGCTGGATGCCAACCTGGGTAAAGGTGAAGGCGACAAAGAGAAAGTCGGTATCGACTATAAAGGCCTGCCGGCCGACGTCGTGCCTGGCGATATTCTGCTGCTTGATGATGGCCGCGTTCAGCTCAAAGTGCTGGAAGTTCATGGCCTGAAAGTGTTTACCGAAGTGACCGTAGGCGGCCCACTGTCCAACAACAAAGGGATCAACAAGCTGGGCGGCGGCCTGTCGGCCGAAGCGCTGACGGATAAAGACAAAGCGGACATCGTGACCGCGGCCAAAATCGGCGTTGATTACCTTGCTGTCTCCTTCCCTCGCTGCGGCGAAGACCTGAACTACGCTCGCCGCCTGGCGCGTGACGCGGGCTGTGATGCAAAAATTGTTGCTAAAGTAGAACGCGCGGAAGCCGTTTGCGATGAAGCAGCAATGGACGACATTATTCTCGCCTCTGACGTGGTCATGGTTGCACGTGGTGACCTGGGCGTAGAGATCGGTGACCCGGAGCTGGTCGGTATCCAGAAGACCCTGATTCGCCGCGCCCGTAAGCTGAACCGCGCCGTGATCACTGCGACCCAGATGATGGAGTCGATGATAACCAACCCAATGCCAACCCGTGCAGAAGTCATGGACGTGGCAAACGCCGTACTTGACGGTACCGATGCGGTGATGCTGTCGGCGGAAACCGCCGCTGGCCAGTACCCGGCTGAAACGGTCGCGGCTATGGCGCGCGTTTGCCTGGGTGCGGAAAAAATCCCAAGCATCAACGTGTCTAAACACCGCCTGGACGTGCAGTTCGATAACGTGGAAGAAGCCATTGCGATGTCCGCGATGTATGCCGCTAACCACCTGAAAGGGGTTACCGCTATCATCTCGATGACGGAGTCCGGGCGTACCGCGCTGATGACGTCTCGTATCAGCTCCGGCCTGCCTATCTTTGCGCTGTCCCGTCACGAACGTACGCTGAACCTGACCTCGCTGTACCGCGGCGTAACGCCGGTCTACTTTGATAGCGTGAACGAAGGCGTTGTCGCCGCAAGCGATGCGGTAAACCTGCTGCGCGATAAGGGCTATCTGATCTCCGGCGACCTGGTCATCGTGACCCAGGGCGACGTGATGAGCACCATCGGCACCACCAACACTACCCGCATCCTCTGCGTGGAATAATCTACGCACACCCTAACCGGGTAACCCCGACAAAGCCGCGACATCCCGTTGCGGCTTTTTTATTTCCCGCACCGACGCCTGCCGGTATATCCACACTGAGTTCATCGTTTTAAATTTATAGCCCATTTAAATGATACGTTA
Source organism: Cedecea neteri (assembly GCF_000757825.1). Taxonomy (GTDB): domain Bacteria; phylum Pseudomonadota; class Gammaproteobacteria; order Enterobacterales; family Enterobacteriaceae; genus Cedecea; species Cedecea selenatireducens. The sequence goes on along the minus strand of NZ_CP009451.1, from coordinate 4,581,559 downwards.
TAACATAACAATTTACATGGCGTAATCAGACCTTACATATCGCCAATTTCTGAACAGGCACGTTCATTTTGAGTCCCCACAGACATGATGAAAATCAAACGCAACCTCTTATATGCTGGCGTGTTTCTGGCGCTTATTTCTCAACCGCTTTTTGCCGCAAACTGCAACACGACATCCTGTGAGGAAAACATCACGGTAGTAAGCCAGGCCCCTGCGGAGCGGCCACCCGCCAGCGGCACGGCCTCACGCCTGGGCCTGACTGACAAAGAAACGCCGCGGTATGTGGAAACCTTTGCACAAAAACAGATCGTCGCGCAGGGCGACCGCACGCTTGCCGAAACGGTCAGTCATGCCACCGGGATGTCCGGCGTGGCCTCCCCTACGCTTTCCAACAGTTTTTCTCTGCGTGGTTTTATGCCCGTAAGCTGGCTGCTGGACGGGCTGGAAATGCCCGGCAGTACGCTGCAACTTGGCAATCCAGCCCACTACCAGCAGGTGGATATTTTGCACGGCCCAGGCTCCGCGCTGAATGGCCTGACCGCCACCGCCGGTAGCGTCAACCTTGTTTCACATCAACCCAGCTTTGTTGACTCCCCCGCCATGCTCCGCTACCAGGCGGGTAGTTACAGTACCCAGTCCTTGCAGGGCGGAGCGGGGGGGACGCTGATTGAAGACAAGGTAGCCTGGCGGCTAGATGCTTCGGGTAGCGAAGGGCACAGCCAGGTACAGCATGAACGCAACCGGCAGTCCAGAGTCAGCGGCTCGCTGCTGTTCCGCCTTACTGACGAAACCACTCTGACGCTTTACGGCGACAGAATGAACAATAGCAGCGACAACCCTTACTTCGGAACGCCGCTGATTGAAGGCAAGGTGCAGGCACGGCTGCGCGGTATTAACTATAACAATCTGACCGATGCCAGAATTGCCAGCCATGCCACTGCATTGCAGGCTGTGCTCGACACGACTCTCGCCCCAGGCATAACCTTTAATAACCACACCTGGTATTACAATGGCTATCGCTTCTGGCATAACGTTGAGCGCTATCGCTACAATGCAGCCTCTCCGGACGCCGTCAATCGTGACTCCTGGGGTGACTTAAGCCATAAAAATACGCTGCTGGCCAACCGCTCAAGCGTCTCAATAGACCACACTTTACTGGGCCTTGATAACCGAATGGTTGGCGGAATTGAGCTGCAAACCAGCCGTTTCGACTATCAAAAAAACGGATTCCCCGGCTCGCAGGATGTTCCTTTACTCAACCCGCCACGTGACCCATTTAGCGCCGAAACAAGTATTACCCGCGCCCCATGGAGCAGGGTCACCCAGCGCCAGTATGCGGTCTTTATAGAAGACAGCCTGCAACTGACCGACAGCCTCAGCCTGCTCAACCAGCTGCGGTTTACGCGACTGGATATGGACTGGCATTACTTCGCTCCGGCTCGCAGCGAAAGTCAAAATCGCAGCTTCATTAACGCCGGTGTCGGCCTGAACTGGGATATCAGCGACGGCACAACGCTCTATGCCAGCTACGCCAACGGCAAGGAAGCTGGCGGCGACATTTTCTTCCTCAGTGCAGATCAAACTCACCTGCCGCTCACCCAGTCACAACAATGGGAAACCGGCATTAAGAGTCGGTTCTTGGATAATAAAGCATCCGTTAATCTTGCCCTCTACCAGCTGCGCAAAAATAATCTCTTTACCCCTTCAGCCACCACGCCGGGCGAGCTCCTCGCTATAGGGCAACAAACTTCACGGGGTATTGAGCTGTCAGCCACGGCCCGGCCAACCGATCGCTGGGAGGTGACGGGCAACGTGGCATGGACTCATGCAAGGTTCGATAGCTTTAGTGCAGGCTCCCCACCTGAAAATCTGGACGGCAACCAGCCCGCTTACGTCCCTACCTGGACCAGCAATCTGGCGCTGATCTGGCATCCCCTCGCTCCGCTCAGCTTGAGGAGTGATTTACGCTACGTTGGCAGCAGCTACAACGACAGCCGCAATGCTAAAAAGATGGACGACTACATCACGCTGGATCTGGCGGCAGAATATCAGCTGACGCCCAAAGTTAGCCTGGGAACGCGGGTTCGCAACCTGACCGATACCTTCTACTCCTATCAGCGCACTTACGACGGCCAGGCCCTGATCGCCCCTTCACGCACCTGGGAAGGCTGGATAACGGTATGGTTCTAATGCTTAAGGCTTTTATGTTTGCGGCAGCGGGCCTTCTCTTTTCATCTGGTTCTTCGGCCGTCACGGTGACCAATTGCGGTGTGCCGCAAACAATGACCTCGGTACCCACGCGCATCGTCGTTTATGGCAACCCTGCTCTGGAAAACCTTCTGGCACTGGGCATACGCCAGGAAATTGTTGCCGTCGTGGGCTATGACCCGTCCAGAGATCCTATGGGCTTTTCTGCGCGTAATGCCCTCTCATTGCCCGTCGTTGCCCGAACCGGGCTTATCTCCGCCGAGGCGCTGCTGCTGCTGCGCCCCGAAATGATCTACTCCTCAAGCTGGTACTGGTTCTGGTCGCCGGAAGGGGCAAGCCGGGATCAAATCACAGCCTGGGGAATATCAAGCTGGCTCTCTCCCGGCGCCTGCAGCGGCCAGCAGAGCGCTCCGAAGGAAAGAATCAGCTTCGCCGTTCTGTTTCGGGAAATACAAGATCTGGCCAAAATTATGCATCTTGAGGATCGGGGACTAGCGCTGGTTAGCCGGGAAGAAGAACACCTTGCAGCCCTGCGCCAACGCGCTGGCGAATTGGCTCCGGCTCGCCTGCTCTGGTGGTATTCCGGCACCGACTCGCCGTACGTTGCAGGCTGCTGTGGCGTGCCGGACATGCTGAGCAAAGAAAGCGGCAACCGCAATATTTTCTCGGACATCTCTGCGCTATGGCCAAACGTCGCCTGGGAAGAAATAGCCCGTCGGGACCCGGATATTCTGGTGCTGGCCGATTTGCCCCGCGGCAGCACCGGCGACAGCGCTAAAGATAAAATAGCCTTCCTCGAACACTTTCCCCTGACCTCGGGCCTTCGCGCCGTGAAAGAAAAAAAATTTATCATCCTGCCTGGCTATGACATGGACCCTTCAATCCGCTCAGTGGACGCACTGGACAGGCTTATCACCTCACTTTCTACCAGGAAAAATCATGACTGACGCCACATGGAATACTCTCGTCACCCTCTGGGACCAGCAGCAAAGCGCTTATATTGCCAGCAGGGAAGCTCGCTTCGAGGCTCTGATGGACACGCTGGCCTTACAGTTCAAGGGGGAATTCTCGCTGCTCGAGCTTGGCTGTGGGCCAGGCTCCCTTACAAAACGCCTTCTTGAAAGGTTTCCTGCAGCACACGTTACCGCCATGGATGTTGATCCCGTGATGTTGGCCATCGCCCGCGAAACGCTTACCGGTTATGGCGATCGAGTGCGTATTCTTTCTGCCGACCTGGCTACCCCAGCCTGGCAGGAAAAAATAATCGGTCCTCGCCCGGATGCCATCGTCTCGAGTACGGCGCTGCACTGGCTGATGCCGGACAGACAGCACATCCTGCACGGTGAGGTCCTGAAATTGCTTGCCGATAACGGCATATTTCTCAACGCCGACCACCAGCGCTTTAACCCGGCAGACGGCAATAAAAAAACCATCAGCGAGCGTCATGATGCCCGGACTCAACAACAGGCATGGGATAAAGGCGTGGTTGACTGGGACAGCTGGTTCACCCTTGCTAAAGAAATACCGGAAATTGCCGACCTGATCCCTGCCCGTGAAGCCGTATTCGCAGGCCGCCCGGTACCGCCCTCAACGACGCTGGCCTTTCAGCTGGCAAGCCTCAGCCAGGCCGGTTTCAGCGAAACCGGTACGCTGTGGCAGCTCATGGACGATTACCTGATTGCCGGTTGGAAATAAGCACGTGCTGCCATTGCGCCTGCTGCTGTGCGGGGTAGTAACTCTGCTTGGGCTGATTTACAGCCTGCGCTTTGGGGCCGTGACGCTGTCCCTGAGCGAAGTCATTCAGCTTCTGCATCCGGCTCCCGTTGAAGAACCCCGCCTGGCGCTATACCAGAAGATAGTCTGGTCACTACGCTTGCCCAGAGCGCTGCTGGCGATGGTCTGCGGCGGCGGCCTGGCGCTGGCAGGCGCCGTGCTTCAGACCCTAACCCGAAATCCGCTGGCCGACCCGTGGCTGCTGGGTATTTCTTCCGGGGCGGGCCTGGGGGCTGTCACCATTATCGCCCTTGGCGTTCAGCCGCTGCTAACGGCCATGCCCGGCGGGGCTTTTATCGGGGCTCTGGCAGCTTTTGGGCTGGTTTTGCTGCTCGCCGGACGAACCATTATGCAGCCGGCCCGGTTTATGCTCGCCGGCGTGGCGATTGGGCAATTGCTCAGCGCAATAACCTCATTAATCGTCTTCTGGCAAACCGATGCGACAACCTCGCGTGGCTTTACCTTCTGGCTACTGGGTGCGTTTGGACAAGCAACATGGCCACAGGTGGCTCTCTGTGCCGCCGCGCTATTCTTTGCGGGGACGCTTTGCCTGGCGATGTCCCCAACGTTGAATGTTATGGCGCTGGGCAATTTTGCCGCTAAGGGCCTGGGCGTTAACGTTTTCGCCCTGCAAATATCACTCTACCTGGCCATCACGCTGCTCACCGCTACCCTGGTGTCGTTTTGCGGCGCAATTGGCTTTGTCGGACTGACCGTCCCCCACCTGGCAAAAATGATAATCGGCAATCGTCACCAATGGACTTTGCCCGCCAGCATTCTCTGCGGTGCAATGCTGACGCTAGTGTCCGATACGCTGGCTCGTACGCTATTTGCCCCCAGAGAACTTCCTCCCGGCGTCATCACGGCGCTTATCGGCGTGCCGGTATTTCTTTTAACTCTTCGCCGTCGCCCCCGGCCTTAACTCCCCGCGCAGAAAGGCTCCGGCCTGACTGCGCTTTCCCCTGGGCACTTACGCTGCCGCCCTGATAGTTGTCACGAAATTGTTAACTCTTGAAGAGGATTTAGTGAGTATTCTCTTTATAAAGTACAGGCATATGTTCATGCAGAGCCCGGTCAATTTTACCCGGCTTTACGTTCACTCACCCTCACAGGGACATTGACGATGCTGGTAATTATCCTTGCTTATCTGGGCGGCCTGTTAACCATTGCCAGCCCTTGCATCCTGCCGGTGCTGCCATTTGTATTTGCCCGCTCCGACCAGCCTTTTGCCCGTACCGGGCTGCCGCTGCTGGCCGGTATGGCATTAACCTTTACGCTGTTTGCTACCCTTGCGGCCGTGGGCGGCGGCTGGGTGGTAGCGGCTAATCAGTATGGCCGCGGCGTGGCGTTAGTGCTGATGGCGCTGTTTGGCATCACGCTGCTGTTTCCTCGCCTGGCCGAGCGCGTGATGCACCCTCTGGTTACCGCCGGTAATTCTCTGTCTAACCGGGTGGCTCCGGGCCAGCCTGCGGGACCAGGTGGTTCGTTTTTAGTCGGTATCGCTACCGGGCTGCTTTGGGCACCCTGTGCAGGCCCGATTTTAGGGCTGGTGCTCACCGGTGCCGCCTTGCAGGGAGCAAATGTCGGCTCCACGCTGCTGCTGTTAGCCTATGCCGCTGGCGCAGCCACCTCGCTCGCACTTGCGTTGCTGATTGGCGGGAAGGTCTTTAGCGCGATGAAAAGCTCTCTTGGCGTGGGGGAATGGATCCGCCGTATCCTGGGGGCCGGCATGCTGCTTGGCGTGGTCGCGATTACCTTTGGCTTAGATACCGGCGTGCTGGCTCGCCTGTCTACGGCCTCCACCGGCGGGATTGAACAGGCTCTGGTTAAGCGTCTTTCCCCGGACAGTACGACAGCGAACGCCCCCTCGCCGGCCTCCGTGGTGAAAACGTCTGACGATGACGCGATCCCCACGCTGACCGATGCAGGCGCAATGCCTTCGCTTAACGGCGCAACGCAGTGGCTAAACTCGCCGCCGCTCACCGCAGAATCGCTGAAAGGCAAAGTCGTGCTGGTCGATTTCTGGACATACTCCTGCATTAACTGCCTGCGCTCGTTGCCTTATGTGAAAGCCTGGGCCGAGAAATATCGCGACCAGGGTTTGGTTGTCATTGGCGTTCACGCGCCAGAGTTTGCCTTTGAGCGCGATCCGGGCAACGTCGCCAAAGAAGCGAAAAAAACTGGGCGTGACCTACCCCATCGCTATTGATAACGATTACAGCATCTGGCGGGCCTTCAATAACCAGTACTGGCCGGCGCACTACTTTATTGATGCCAGCGGGCACATTCGCTATGAGCACTTTGGCGAAGGGGATTATGCACAGTCCGAGCGCGTCATTCAGGAACTGCTGCGCCAGGCCGGAGCCAAAAACGTCACTCGCGGCATAAGCACGGTGTCCGCCAGCGGCGTAGAACAGGCGGCCAGCGGCCAGAATGATATCTCTCCAGAAACCTACCTCGGCTATATGCGGGCACAAAACTTCGCCTCCGGCGAGGTCACCGGCGATAAACCGGCAGACTACAGTAAGCCTACCGCGCTGCCGCTTGATAGCTGGGGGCTCGAGGGGAACTGGACCGTTGGCGGCGAGAACATCACGCTTAATCGCGCCAATGGCCGTATTTTCTATCAATTCAATGCCCGCGATTTACACCTGGTCCTCGGCCCGGGGGCTGAAGGTAAACCGGTTCGTTTTAAGGTCACTGTCGACGGTCAGGCACCGGGCAGCGTTCACGGCTCAGACGTCGCGCCAGACGGCAGCGGTACGGTGACAGAGCAGCGCCTGTATCAGCTTATTCGTCAGTCAAGCGGCGGCGGCGAGCACACCTTCAGCATTGAATTTGAAGATGCCGGCGTCAACGCCTATGCCTTTACGTTCGGTTAACCAGGAGATTTGAAATGAAAACCACTATTGTTTCCTCCGCTAAGCGCCGCATAGCGTTATTCAGCGCGCCTGTTCTGGTTATCGCCGCGCTGGTTTTCCAGAACACCGCATGGTCTGAGGCAGAGCCTGCCGTTGCTATTCCTGCGCCTTTGCAGGATGAGGCACCCACGGCGGGCGCACACCTCGAAACCGCCGTCTTTGCCGGCGGCTGTTTCTGGGGCGTTCAGGGCGTTTTTCAGCATGTTAAAGGTGTGACCAGCGCAATATCCGGATATACCGGCGGCATGGCGCGTACGGCGAATTATGAGACGGTGAGCATGGGGATGACCGGGCACGCCGAGTCTGTGCAGGTTATCTTCGACCCGGCGAAAGTCACCTATGGCCAGCTGCTGCAGGTTTACTTTTCCGTGGCGCATAACCCAACGGAGCTGAATCGCCAGGGGCCGGATTACGGCACGCAATATCGATCGGCCGTTTTCCCGCTCAGCGACGCTCAGGCAAAGGTTGCCAAAGCGTATATTGCGCAGCTTAATGCCAGCCATAAATTTAGTACGCCGCTGGTCACTACTGTGGAACAACATGCCCGGTTCTACCCGGCGGAGAAATACCACCAGAATTTCCTGAACGACAACCCGAACTACCCTTACATCGTTATCAACGATCTTCCTAAGGTTGAGCAGCTTAAACAACTGTTCCCCGCGCTGTGGAGCAAGGAACCGGTGCTGGTAAAATCCTGAAAAAAACCGCGCCAGCTATGCGGTGGCGCGGTTTTTTGTTTGAGGAGAGTAAGCTACTTTTTCTTCTTCGGGTACAGTTCATCCCTGCAGTAAGGTTCTGTCTCGCCCTCTTGGCGTGTCTTTAAGAGCTTCAGTATCCAGGTGTACTGTTCCGGATGCGGACCAACCAGCAGCTCCACCTCTTCGTTCATCCTGCGGGCGATGGTATGGTCATCGGCTTCAAGCAGGTCATCCATCGGTGGGCGGATAAAAATATCCAGCCGGTGCGTGTCGCTGTTATAGACCGGGAACAGCGGGACGACTCGCGCACGACACACTTTCATCAGCCGGCCAATTGCCGGCAGCGTCGCCTTATAGGTGGCAAAGAAATCAACGAATTCGCTGTGTTCAGGCCCGTGATCCTGGTCCGGAAGATAGTAGCCCCAATAGCCCTGACGCACCGAACTGATAAACGGTTTGATGCCGTCGTTGCGGGCATGCATACGGCCCCCAAAGCGGCGACGGACTGTATTCCAGACATAATCGAACAGCTGGTTGCCCTGGTTGTGGAACATCGCCGCCATTTTCTGACCTTCGGAGGCCATCAGCATCGCCGGAATATCCACCGCCCAGCCGTGCGGCACCAGGAAAATCACGTTCTCCCCTTTCGCACGGAACTCATCCACGATTTCTTTGCCGTGCCAGTCCACACGTGCCATCACTTTCTTTGGATCGCGTAGGCCCAATTCAGCCATCAGCACCATTGCCTGTGGCGCGGTGGCAAACATACGGTCGATGATGGCCTCGCGCTGCTCTTCCGGCATATCAGGGAAGCAGTAAAGCAGGTTGATTTGCGCACGGCGTCTGGCGCTTTTGCCCAAACGGCCCGCTAAACGGCCAAGTTTACCCAGCAAAGGATCACGGAGTCCCGGAGGCAGAAGCGCCAGCCCGGCGAAAGCGCCCACGCCAAGCCATGCTCCCCAGTAGCGCGGGTGCAAAAAGGCTTTTTGAAATTCAGGGATAAACTCACTGTGGTTTTTTTTTGCTTTTTCCATGCGACTCTCAATAGTTCGCCAGCGGCCTGGCGAGACGAATTTATCGTTATTTTAGCGGGGTGACGGGCGACAGACAAAAGAAAAAGCCGGTCACGAGTACCGGCTTTTCATATTGAGGCTAAATCAGTCAATGCGCAGCTGCGGAAGAACCTCTTTCACCTGTGCCAGGTAATCACGGCGATCGGACCCGGTCAGACCTTCAGAACGCGGCAGTTTAGCCGTCAGCGGGTTAACCGCCTGCTGGTTAATCCACACTTCGTAGTGCAGGTGTGGGCCAGTAGAACGCCCGGTATTACCGGAGAGTGCAATGCGATCGCCGCGCTTCACTTTCTGACCGGGTTTCACCAGCAGCTTCTTAAGGTGCATGTAGCGGGTGGTATAGGTCCGGCCGTGGCGGATGGCAACAAAGAAACCTGCCGCACCGCTACGCTTAGCCATCACGACTTCACCGTCACCGACCGACAGCACAGGCGTCCCCTGCGGCATAGCGAAATCAACGCCTTTATGCGGCGCGACGCGGCCGGTAACCGGATTGAGGCGACGAGGATTGAAGTTCGACGAAACGCGGAACTGCTTCACGGTTGGGAAACGCATAAAGCCTTTCGCGAGGCCCGAGCCGCTGCGATCGTAGAATTTACCGTCTTCGGCGCGGATGGCGTAGTAATCTTTGCCGTCGCTGCGCAGGCGTACGCCCACCAGCTGGCTTTGCTCACGCTTGCCGGCCAGCATTTCGCGGGACATCAGCACGGAGAACTCATCGCCTTTTTTCAGCTTACGGAAGTCCATCTGCCACTGCATCGCTTTGATAACCGAGCTAATTTCAGCGCTGGTTAAGCCCGCATCACGCGCGCTGGAAACAAAACTTGCGCCCACCGTGCCCTTCAGCACGCTGTTAACCCAATCGCCCTGCTGGGTTTCGCTGGTCATTTTGAAACCGTTATCAGCGCGATCGTAGGTGCGCGTTTCGCGGCGCGACATTTCCCAGGTCAACCGCTGCAAATCACCGTCTGCGTTAAGCGTCCAGGAAAGCTGCTGACCAATTTTCATGTTTCGCAGGTCTTTATCAGCGGAAGCGAGCTGGCTGATATCGCCCATCTCGATACCGTACTGATTAAGAATGCTGCTCAGCGTATCGCCGGTGGAGACAACATATTCATGAACGCCGGCTTCACCGGATGTTTTATCATCCAGCTCATCCTGAGGGATGGTGTCATCTTCAGCGTCCGGGGATTGGTCAAGCGGCTCGCTGGCCTCGGGCAGCAGCGAATGAATTTCGCTTTTTTCAAGCTCGATGGTCTTGATTATCGGGCTGGAATGCGGATGGTAAATGGACGGTCGCCATACTGCGACCGCCAGAGTGAGAACCGTAAGCGACCCCAGCATTACGCGATGGGGTCGTGAAAGATTGTCAAATGCCATGGCGACAGAGCGGGCTATCTGTTGCACGTATTCACTTCCTCGTTAATCTCCTTTCAGGCAGCTCGCATACTGATTCGCAAGGCTGGTCATAAACTGCATATAGCTGTTTTTACCCAATGCGACTTCAATTCCCAGAGGATCTAAGGTGCCGGAGCGAACGTTAGTGCCTCTGGCAACGGCGTTAATTACCGCTGGCCTGAATTGTGGCTCAGCAAAAACGCAAACCGCTTTATGCTCAACCAACTGTGTTCTGATTTCATGTAAACGCTGCGCACCAGGCTGTATTTCAGGGTTCACGGTAAAGTGGCCAAGCGGCGTTAAACCGTAGTGTTTTTCAAAGTAGCCATAGGCATCATGAAAAACGAAATACCCTTTTCCTTTCAGCGGTGACAGCACGGAACCAACCTGCTTATCGGCGTCGGCTAAGCCTGACTCGAAATCTTTCAGGTTGGCGTCAAGTTTGGCTCGATTTTCGGGCATAAGTTCCACTAATTTATCGTGGATTGCAACCGCTGACAGCCGCGCTACGTCTGGGGAGAGCCAAATATGCAAGTTGTATTCGCCGTGATGGTGATCTTCATCACTCTTTGCGCCAGGAGCGTGTTCTTCGCCGTGCTCATGATCGTCATCGTCACCGCCTTTCATCAGCAGCGGTTTCACGCCGGCAAGCGCCGCCAGCTCGAGCTGTTTTTTCTCAGGAAGTTGACGGACAGACTTCTGCATGAAGGCTTCCATTTCCGGCCCAACCCAAACAACTAAGTCCGCGCCCTGCAAGCGTTTTACGTCGGAAGGACGCAGCGCGTAATCGTGTTCAGAGGCGCCATCAGGCAGCAATACTTCTGTGCCTGTCACCCCGTCGGCAATCGCGGAGGCGATAAAGCCCAGAGGTTTGATGGAAGCCACGACGGCGGCCTGGGCGCCGGTAGCGGCAGAACCCCAAAGGGCGGCGGAAAATGCAGCGAAAAGAAGTGTCTTTTTATGTAACATAATGCAACTTATCATCGTGATAATCAGAATAATTGTGATATTATAACATCCGCTAACTTATGCAACCCCTGAAATTGTCATGACAAATTTGGTTGAACTAGAAAATATCTCGGTCTCTTTCGGCCAGCGTCGCGTGCTGTCCGATATCTCACTGGCGCTAAAACCAGGCCGTATTCTTACGCTGCTGGGGCCAAACGGCGCCGGTAAATCGACGCTGGTACGCGTGGTGCTCGGCCTGGTCACGCCGGACAACGGCATCATCAGGCGCGACCAGCATCTGCGCATCGGCTATGTGCCGCAAAAATTACACCTGGATGCCACGCTGCCGCTGACGGTGAGCCGTTTTCTGCGCCTGCGTCCCGGCGTAAAAAAAGCAGACATACTCCCGGCGCTTAAACGTGTGCAGGCTGCCCATTTGGTGGATGCGCCGATGCAGAAGCTTTCCGGCGGTGAAAATCAGCGCGTTCTGCTGGCGCGAGCGTTGCTTAATGCGCCTCATCTGCTGGTGCTGGATGAACCTACCCAGGGCGTGGACGTTAACGGCCAGCTGGCGCTTTACAACTTGATTGACCAGCTTCGCCAGGAGCTGAACTGCGCGGTGCTGATGGTTTCTCACGACCTCCACCTGGTGATGGCGAAAACCGATGAAGTGCTGTGCCTGAACCACCACATCTGCTGTTCCGGCACGCCGGAGGTGGTCTCCACCCACCCTGAATTTATTTCAATGTTTGGCCCAATCGGCGCCGAGCAGTTAGGCATTTATCGCCACCACCATAATCATCGGCACGATCTGCAGGGTCGCATCGTTCTGCGCAGAGGGAATGGACAGTAATGCTTGAATTGTTGTTACCCGGCTGGCTGGCCGGGATTTTGCTCGCCTGTGCGGCGGGGCCACTGGGTTCGTTTGTGGTCTGGCGCCGTATGTCCTACTTCGGCGACACGCTGGCACATGCTTCGCTGCTGGGCGTGGCGTTTGGCCTGCTGCTTAACGTTAATCCGTTCTATGCCGTTATCGCGGTAACCTTACTGCTTGCGGTTGGCCTGGTATGGCTGGAAAAGCGCCCTCACCTCGCCATTGATACTCTGCTCGGCATTATGGCGCACAGTGCCCTCTCGCTCGGTCTGGTGGTGGTCAGCCTGATGTCGAACGTGCGCGTTGACCTGATGGCCTACCTGTTTGGCGATTTACTGTCGGTCACGCTGCCGGACATTGTGTCCATCGCCGCAGGCGTAGTCGTGGTGCTTGGCGTACTGGCTTGGCAGTGGCGCAGTCTGCTAGCGATGACCATCAGCCCGGACCTCGCCCACGTCGACGGCGTGAATCTGCAGCGCGTGAAAATGCTGCTGATGCTGGTGACGGCATTAACCATCGGTGTCGCAATGAAGTTTGTCGGGGCGCTGATCATTACCTCTCTACTGATTATCCCGGCGGCAACGGCACGTCGTTTTGCGCGTACGCCTGAGCAAATGGCCGGCTTTGCGGTCCTGATTGGTATGATTGCCGTTACCGGTGGGCTCGCTTTCTCCGCACTTTACGATACCCCTGCGGGCCCGTCCGTTGTGCTGGCTGCTGCGGTACTGTTTATCCTCAGCATGGCAAAGAAACAGCCGGCTTAACCTTCATGTAGATACGAAAAAGGCGCCCGAAGGCGCCTTTTTTAATGCGGAATATTCACGGCTGAGCCGGTGGCACAATGCCAAAGTGCGTCCAGGCGCGTGGCGTGGCAATACGCCCGCGTGGCGTACGCTGCAGGAAGCCCTGCTGGATCAGGAACGGTTCCAGCACGTCTTCAATCGTCTCACGCTCCTCACCGATGGCTGCGGCAAGGTTGTCCAGCCCAACCGGGCCACCAAGGAATTTGTCGATAACCGCCAGCAGCAGCTTGCGGTCCATGTAGTCGAAACCTTCGCTGTCGACGTTAAGCATATCCAGCGCCTGCGCCGCTATTTCTGCCGTAATCGCGCCGTCGTGTTTCACTTCGGCAAAGTCACGCACGCGGCGCAGCAGGCGGTTTGCAATACGAGGCGTACCGCGAGCGCGGCGGGCAACTTCCAGCGCCCCCTCCTCGCTCATCTCCAGCCCCAACACGCTGGCGCTGCGCCCGACGATATGCTGCAGATCGGCAACCTGATAAAACTCCAGCCGCTGCACAATGCCGAAACGGTCGCGCAGGGGCGAGGTCAATGAACCCGCTCGCGTGGTGGCACCAATCAGGGTAAACGGCGGCAGATCGATTTTGATCGAACGCGCAGCCGGGCCTTCGCCAATCATGATATCCAGCTGATAGTCTTCCATCGCCGGATACAGCACCTCTTCCACCACCGGAGAAAGACGGTGAATCTCATCGATAAACAGCACGTCGTGAGGCTCAAGGTTGGTCAGCATTGCCGCCAAATCCCCGGCTTTTTCCAGCACCGGGCCGGACGTGGTGCGCAGGTTAACGCCCATTTCGTTGGCAACGATGTTAGCCAGGGTGGTTTTCCCCAGCCCCGGAGGCCCGAAAATCAACAGGTGATCGAGCGCGTCGCCGCGCAGCTTAGCCGCCTGGATGAAGATTTCCATCTGCGAACGCACGTGCGGCTGCCCGACATACTCTTCGAGCAGCTTAGGGCGGATCGCACGATCGATTAACTCGTCCGGGGTAATATTTCCTGGCGATACCAGGCGGTCTGCTTCAATCATCCTCTACCTCATAGCGCCGCGCGCAGCGCTTCGCGGATCAGGGTTTCACTGTCTGCACCGGCACGGCCCACTTTGCTGACCATGCGGCTGGCTTCCTGTGGTTTATAGCCCAGAGACACGAGGGCAGCAACGGCTTCCTGCTCCGCGTCGTCCGCCTGCCCGTTATCCGGGGAGGTCAGCACGAGATCGGCCGCCGGCGTAAACAGGTCGCCATGCATACCTTTGAAGCGGTCTTTCATCTCAACAATCAGGCGTTCTGCGGTTTTCTTACCCACGCCCGGCAGCTTGATGAGGGAGCCTATTTCTTCGCGCTCAACCGCGTTAACAAACTGCTGGGCAGACATGCCTGAAAGAATAGCCAGCGCCAGTTTTGGCCCAACGCCGTTGACTTTAATCAGCTCGCGGAACAGCGTGCGCTCCTGCTTGTTGTTAAAACCGTAGAGCAGCTGAGCGTCTTCACGCACCACAAATTGAGTGAACACCACCGCCTCTTTGCCGATTTCCGGCAGCTCGTAGAAGCAGGTCATTGGCATATAAACCTCGTAGCCTACGCCGTTGGTTTCCAGCAATACCAGCGGGGGCTGCTTTTCCAGAACGATGCCTCTGAGTCGACCTATCACATTGTGCTCCTGCGTATTAGCGTTGATGCGCGAAAAATTCAGCCTATGATATAAAAAAGGCTGGATAGATATCCAGCCTTAATTATTTTAATCGTCCCCGCGCCAGATTGAGCCGCGATTCGCTCATCTGGGCCGCGTTTTGCGTGACGTGGCAGTGCGTAATGGCGATGGCCAGTGCATCCGCCGCATCCGCCTGCGGGTTGGCCGGGAGCTTAAGCAGCGTGCGCACCATGTGCTGCACCTGGCTTTTCTCCGCGCTGCCAATACCCACCACGGTTTGCTTTACCTGACGCGCCGCGTACTCAAATACCGGCAGGTCAGCGTTCACCGCGGCAACAATCGCCGCCCCGCGCGCCTGGCCCAGCTTGAGTGCGGAGTCCGCGTTTTTCGCCATAAATACCTGCTCAATGGCAAAATACTCGGGCTGGAACTGGGTAATGATTTCGCTCACCCCCGCGTAGATAAGCTTCAGGCGCGAGGGCAAGTCGGCGACCTGCGTTCGGATACAGCCGCTGCCAAGATAGGTTAGCTGCCGTCCGGTCTGGCGAATAACGCCATAACCGGTCACGCGTGACCCTGGGTCGATGCCGAGAATAATCGCCATTAAACCTCTCAATCAGGTAGAGACGATACCCTAAAGATTTCAGCTCACAGAAAGGCGGCGACGCAGCGCATCCCCAGGAGCGTAGATAAACTACGTGTCTGGGGTAAGCGAGGAGAGCCAACGCATCTGTGGGCTGAAAAATGACGGGTATTAAAGGAGAGCCGCCACCTCGTCGGAGATCTCACCATTGTGGTAAACCTCCTGCACGTCGTCGCAGTCTTCCAGCATGTCGATCAGGCGCATCAGCTTAGGCGCGGTATCCGCATCCATGTCTGCTTTGGTCGAAGGGATCATAGAGACTTCTGCGTTGTCAGCCTTCAGGCCGGCCGCTTCCAGAGCATCTCTCACGGCGCCCATTTCTTCCCACGCGGTGTAAACGTCAATTGCGCCGTCGTCGAAGGTCACAACGTCTTCAGCACCGGCTTCCAGCGCCGCTTCCATGATCTGGTCTTCATCGCCCGCTTCGAAGGAGATAATGCCTTTCTTGCTGAACAGATAGGCGACGGAGCCGTCGGTGCCCAGGTTACCGCCGCATTTGTTGAACGCGTGGCGCACTTCAGCAACGGTACGGTTGCGGTTGTCGCTCAGGCATTCAACCATGACGGCTGACCCGCCAGGACCGTAACCTTCATAAATGATGGTTTCCATGTTCGCGTCATCATCGCCACCCACGCCGCGTGCAATGGCACGGTTCAGGGTGTCGCGCGTCATGTTGTTAGACAGCGCTTTATCGATAGCCGCGCGCAGACGCGGGTTAGACCCAGCGTCACCGCCGCCCAGACGGGCAGCCGTCACCAGCTCGCGAATAATTTTGGTGAAAATCTTACCGCGCTTGGCATCCTGTGCCGCTTTGCGGTGTTTCGTGTTGGCCCACTTACTATGACCTGCCATAACAATCTCCAAAAGCGCCTGTATCAGGCGGCATCAATTACAAACTCTTCAATCGCCTGCCGGTTACTCCATGACTTGGTCATCAGGGCCGCCTCTTCGGCGGGCACCCATTTCCAGGCCAGATGTTCCGTAATAGTAATCTGGCGTTCATGAGGCAGCGCAAGACAGAACCACGATTCCGTATTACGCGTAATCCCCGGCGCATAGCGATGACGCAAATGAGTAAATATCTCAAACTCCACGCAGCGCTGGCAGTCAACTAGCGGCAGCGGCTCACTGACCACGTCGATAGCGACCTCTTCCTTTACTTCACGCTGTGCGGCATGCAGCGCGCTTTCCCCCTCCTCCAGGCTGCCGGTAACCGACTGCCAGAAATCAGGATCGTCGCGCCGCTGTAACATCAGCACCCGTTGAGTATCCTGCGCGAAAATAACCACCAGAACGGAAACGGGACGCTTAAAGGGCATCAGTTCTTCTCAGCCTTTTTGATGACTTCAATGCCCAGCTCGGCAAGCGAGGCCGGGTTGGCGAAGCTTGGTGCTTCGGTCATCAGGCAGGCTGCAGCCGTGGTTTTCGGGAAGGCGATAACGTCACGGATGTTGTCGGTACCGGTCAGCAGCATGGTCAGGCGATCCAGACCAAACGCCAGGCCTGCGTGCGGCGGCGTACCGTACTTCAGCGCGTCCAGCAGGAAGCCGAACTTCTCGCGCTGTTCCTGCTCGTTAATGCCCAGAATGCCGAACACGGTCTGCTGCATCTGGCTACGGTGAATACGCACGGAACCGCCGCCCACTTCGTAGCCGTTGATAACCATATCGTAGGCGTTGGCAATCGCGGTTTCCGGCTGCGCCGCCAGTTCTTCCGGCGTCATGTCTTTCGGCGCGGTGAACGGGTGGTGCATCGCGGTCAGGCCGCCTTCACCGTTATCTTCAAACATTGGGAAGTCAACCACCCACAGCGGCGCCCATTTTTTCTCATCGGTAATCTGCAGGTCTTTACCGATTTTCAGACGCAGTGCGCCCAGCGCATCGGCAACGACTTTCTTGCTGTCCGCGCCGAAGAAGATCATGTCGCCATCGGCCGCACCGGTGCGCGCCAGGATACCTTCCACGATGTCCGCGTTCAGGAATTTCGCCACCGGGCTGGTGATTCCTTCGATGCCTTTCGCACGCTCGTTAACCTTGATGTACGCCAGGCCGCGAGCGCCGTAAATTTCAATGAACTTGCCGTAGTCGTCAATCTGTTTACGGCTGATCTGTGCGCCACCCGGCACACGCAGCGCGGCAACGCGGCCTTTCGCGTCGTTTGCCGGGCCGGAGAAGACCTTAAACTCCACGTCTTTCACCAGATCGGCCACGTCCACCAGCTCCAGCGGGTTACGCAGGTCTGGTTTATCGGAACCGTAGCGACGCTCGGCTTCGGCGAAGGTCATCACCGGGAAGTCGCCCAGGTCAACGTTAATGATGTCGATCCACAGTTTACGCACCAGGTCTTCCATCACTTCACGCACCTGCGGCGCGGTCATGAAGGAAGTTTCTACGTCGATCTGGGTAAATTCTGGCTGACGGTCAGCGCGCAGGTCTTCGTCGCGGAAGCATTTAACAATCTGATAGTAGCGGTCAAAGCCGGACATCATCAGCAATTGTTTGAACAGCTGAGGAGACTGAGGCAGCGCGTAGAATTTGCCTTTGTGTACGCGGGAAGGCACCAGATAGTCACGTGCGCCTTCAGGCGTGGCTTTGGTCAGCATCGGGGTTTCAATGTCAAGGAAACCGTGGTCGTCCATAAAGCGACGGACAAAGCTCGTCACTTTAGCGCGGGTTTTCAGGCGCTGGGCCATTTCCGGGCGACGAAGATCCAGGTAGCGATACTTCAGGCGCGCTTCTTCGGTATTAACGTGATTGGAGTCCAGCGGCAGCACGTCGGAGCGGTTAATGATGGTCAGTTCGGTGGCGAACACTTCTACTTCACCGGTGGCCATATCTTTGTTCACGTTGCGCTCGTCGCGAGCACGCACGGTGCCCACAATCTGAATACAGAACTCATTACGCAGTTCAGAGGCGAGCTGGAACGCTTCCTGACGGTCAGGGTCGAAAAACACCTGCACGACGCCTTCACGATCGCGCATATCAATAAAGATAAGGCTACCGAGGTCACGGCGACGATTGACCCACCCACTAAGCGTTACTTGCTGTCCCACATGGGATTGATTGAGCTGCCCGCAATATACTGTACGCATGAGATATCCCTTAATCAGCTGCACGCGACCCGCCACCTGCGACGGCAGGCGCTTTGGTGGCAGCTATTTCGACTGTCACAACTGGATGAAAAAAGGGGGCTATTATACTGGAAATAATGGCTGGCGATAACCCCGAAACCGCCGACTGGCGCGAATCGCAGCGCCGGTATTGCAGATTCTCACAAAAATTAACAAAATTTGTAAACTCAGCAACCTGGCTTCCAGCGTAAGGTATTGACCCTTAACCCCCATTTTACCGGAGTCACAATGACAGAACTCAACGCATCTCGTACTGCCCTGGTGGTGATTGACCTGCAGGACGGCATTCTGCCGTTTGCCGGCGGTCCGCACGGCGCCAATGACGTCGTGGCACGCGCAGCACGCCTGGCGGAGAAATTCCGGGCCAACGGTTCACCGGTAGTGATGGTGCGAGTAGGCTGGTCAGCCGACTACGCCGAAGCCCTGAAACAGCCGGTTGATGCGGCACCTCCGGGCCATGCCCTGCCAGAAAACTGGTGGAACTACCCTACAGCGCTGGGTAAACAGGACAGCGACATCGAAGTCACTAAACGCCAGTGGGGCGCGTTTTACGGCACCGATCTGGAGTTACAGCTGCGCCGTCGCGGCATCGACACCATTGTCCTGTGCGGTATTTCAACCAACATTGGCGTCGAATCTACCGCACGCAACGCCTGGGAAATGGGCTTCTCACTGGTTCTGGCGGAGGACGCCTGCAGCGCGTCCTCCGCCGAGCAGCATAACCATAGCCTGAAGTTTATCTTCCCGCGCATCGCCCGCGTCCGCAGCACCGATGAGATAATCGCCTCGCTATGATTTACCTAGGCCTTCCACAATGGCAGCACCCCAAATGGAACCGGCTCGGCATCACTTCGCTTGAAGATTACGCCCGCCATTTTAACTGTGTGGAAGGCAATACCACGCTGTACGCGCTGCCAAAAGCAGAAACCGTACAGCGCTGGCGGGAGATGACAGGCGACAGTTTTCGCTTCTGTTTTAAATTTCCCGCCACCATTTCCCATAACGCTGCCCTGCGAAACTGCGGCGATCTTACCGCCGAGTTTTTTGACCGCATGTCGCCGCTGGCTGGCCGCATCGGGCAATACTGGCTTCAGCTACCGGCAGCGTTTGGGCCAGGCGACCTTCCCGCTTTGTGGCATTTTCTGGACTCTTTACCCACCGGGTTTACCTATGGCGTTGAAGTGCGCCATCCGGCCTTTTTCAACAAAGGGGCAGATGAGCAGGCGCTGAATCGCGGGCTGCACGAACGTCAGGTAAACCGCGCTATTCTTGATAGCCGCCCTATTCATAGCGCCGTGCCGCATAACGAAGCGGTGCGGGAGGCCCAGCGTAAAAAGCCTAAAGTCCCGGTGCATGCCATCGTGACCGCTTCAAACCCGCTGGTGCGCTTTATCGGCAGCGATAACATGGCGCAAAACGCCGCGCTGTTCGACGTCTGGTTAAAAAAACTGCCTGAATGGGCAACGAAAACCACGCCCTATCTGTTTCTTCATACGCCGGACATTGCCCAGGCGCCAGAGCTGGTCCATACGCTATGGCCCGCGCTGCAGCAGGCATTCCCTGAATTAGGCCCCGCGCCAGCAATCCCTCAGCAGGCCACACTTTTCTGACCACTAGCGACAGCACTCCGGTTGCGAGCTATCATAGCGTGAGCCGTAACTGTTTCGACATGGAGTTCATATGGTAAGCGCGCTTTATGCGGTGCTGGCTGCTCTGCTGTTAATTAAGTTTTCATTCGACGTCGTTCGCCTGCGTATGCAGTACCGCGTTTCCTACGGCGACGGCGGCTTTAGCGAACTCCAAAGTGCGATACGTATTCACGGCAATGCCGTCGAATATATTCCTATCGCCCTCCTGCTTTTATTACTGATGGAGATGGACGGCGCCGAAACCTGGATGGTGCATATTTGCGGTCTTATGCTGCTGGCCGGACGCCTGCTGCACTACTACGGATACCATCACCGACTGATCCGCTGGCGTCGTTCCGGCATGGGCGCTACCTGGTGTACGCTGCTGCTGATGGTGCTGGCTAACTTATGGTATATGCCGTGGGAGTTGGTTTTCTCGCTCCATTAACGCAAAATACGCCCCTTTCGAATTTCCGGATTTAACGTTATGTCTGACCGCGATACGCTGTTTTCCGCCCCAATAGCCAAACTGGGCGACTGGACCTTTGATGAACGGGTGGCCGAAGTGTTCCCCGATATGATCCAGCGCTCGGTGCCCGGTTACTCCAATATCATCTCCATGATTGGCATGCTGGCGGAGCGCTTCGTTCAGCCCCACAGCCAGGTTTACGATCTTGGCTGTTCTTTGGGTGCGGCAACGTTATCGGTGCGTCGTAACATCCGTCACGATAGCTGCAAAATCATTGCCGTTGATAACTCTCCGGCCATGGTCGAGCGCTGCCGCCGCCATCTGGATGCGTTTAAGGCGCAGACCCCGGTTGAGGTCATCGAAGGCGATATTCGCCATATCAGCATTGAAAATGCCTCAATGGTGGTGCTGAACTTCACCCTGCAATTCCTAGAGCCCGACGATCGTCAACTGCTGCTGAATAAAATCTGGCAGGGCCTGAAGCCGGGCGGCGCGCTGGTGCTTTCGGAAAAATTCAGCTTTGAAGATGCCGAAGTCGGCGAGCTGCTGTTTAACATGCACCACGACTTCAAGCGTGCAAACGGTTACAGCGAACTTGAAATCAGCCAGAAGCGCAGCATGCTGGAAAACGTGATGCTGACCGACTCGGTTGAAACCCATAAAAAACGCCTTAAACAGGCGGGCTTTGCGCACGCCGAGCTGTGGTTCCAGTGCTTTAACTTTGGCTCTCTGGTGGCCGTCAAATCCGGAGAAACCGCATGATTGATTTCGGTAATTTTTATCAGTTGATCGCCAAAAACCACCTGGCCCCATGGCTGGAAACGCTGCCTGCGCAGATTGCCAGCTGGCAGCGCGAATCCCTGCACGGCCAGTTTAAGCACTGGTACAACACGGTGAATTACCTGCCGGAAATGACCCCGCACCGCCTCGACCTGCTGCACAGCGTGACGGCCGAGTCGGCTGCGCCGCTGAGTGAAGGCCAGCAGCTGGGCATTGAAAAGCTGCTGCGTAACCTGATGCCGTGGCGTAAAGGGCCATATTCGCTCTATGGCGTAGATATCGATACCGAATGGCGCTCGGATCTTAAGTGGGATCGCGTGCTGCCGCACATCTCTCCACTCGCCGGACGCACCATTCTGGACGTCGGCTGCGGCAGCGGCTATCACCTGTGGCGGATGATTGGCGCTGGCGCACAGCTTGCGGTTGGCATCGATCCGATGCAGCTGTTTATTTGCCAGTTCGAAGCCGTACGCAAGCTGTTGGGTAACGATCAGCGCGCCCACGTTCTGCCGCTGGGTATTGAGCAGCTTCCGGATCTGAACGCCTTCGATACCGTATTCTCGATGGGCGTGCTTTATCACCGTCGTTCGCCGCTGGACCATCTCTGGCAGTTGAAGAATCAGCTGGTCAAGGAAGGTGAGCTGGTGCTGGAAACGCTGGTTGTGGAAGGGGATGAAAATACCGTGCTGGTGCCCGGTGAGCGCTATGCGCAGATGCGTAACGTGTACTACATTCCGTCCGCACTGGCGCTGAAAAACTGGCTGGAAAAATGCGGTTTTGTCGACGTTAAGATTGTCGATCACTGCCTCACCACCCAGGAAGAGCAGCGCCGGACGTCGTGGATGACCACCGAATCACTGGGCGATTTCCTTGATCCTAACGACAGCAGCAAAACCATAGAAGGCTACCCTGCCCCGCTGCGTGCCGTTTTGGTGGCTCGTAAGCCATAATCCTCCAATAAAAAACCCGGCGCGAGTGCCGGGTTTTTTATCTTCGCTATCGCTTAGCGATAAACCTGCGCGGTACCGCTCCACAGGCTGGAGTCACCCGGTGTGCCAAGGCCGGTAATGTTAATTTTGCTGCCGCCAATTTTCTCGGCTTTTACCTGAAGCTGGTTGATGGCGTCATCGGTGCTGCCTGACACGCCGCGAATGGACACTACGCCAATTTGCTCCTCACCCACCGCGCTGCCGTTAAGCACCTGAGGCAGTGGTGCAGCAAAAGCGGCAGAAGCAAAGACGGATGACAGAGCCAGGATTACAGTTGCAGTTATTTTTTTCATTTTAATTCCCTCTAACATTGATAGTTGTCGGAGAGGATTATTCACAATGGGGTGTTTTGTAACGTAAGTGACTGGCAAACGATGTTAAACAATGTGTGCAAATAGTGCAGAACCAGTTACACAACGCTTCCCCGGTTACAAAATAAAAAAAGCCCCAGCAATCCGCCGGGGCCTGGTACGAGCAAGCATCATATTGGGCGACATGATGCGCGGTAAAAATCTTTTCAGCGCGACGGGCTCGTCACCGACAGCGCGTTTTTCATTGCCGCCACTACGTCTGCATCCACGCAGTAGCGATTAAACTCATCGGCTTCGGCATCGGCGCTCATGGACACGCCTGCTTTGCGATAGCGCATCGGCGAAGGAACCGAGCGCCCGGCGGAGCTGTGAAGCTCTTCAATGCCGTTTGCAACAAACTTGCTTACGTTGCTCAGACGCACGCCTGCGCCAGCCATAATGATTGGAGCACGGGAATGCTGTTTTAGTTCCCGAAGAAGTGAGATTCCCGTTTCAGCCGTTTGCTGCTGCCCGGAAGTCAGTATTCTCGCCACGCCCAGCGCCGCCAGCTGTTCGAACGCCTGCAGCGGATGATGACACATATCAAAAGCGCGGTGGAACGTCACGGCCATCCCTTCGGCGGCCTGCATCACCTGCTCCATTCGCGGCAGATCGATATTGCCGTCCTCATCAAGCATCCCGATCACCAGCCCCGGAAAGCCTAGTTCGCGCACGAAGGCGATATCTTCCAGCATGGTGGCAAATTCACCGTCGGTGTAGCAAAAATCACCGCCGCGCGGACGAATAATCGGGTGCACGGGAATCGACACCTTTTGTCTGACCTGCCGAAGCACGCCGGCGGAAGGCGTCAGCCCTCCTTCTTTAGGCGCAGAGCAGAGTTCAATTCTGTCCGCGCCGGCTTGTTCTGCAGTGACAGCACAATCTATTCCATAACAGCATATTTCAAGCAAAGCCATTGATTACTCCTAAAAAAACCTGCAGTTCGCCGGTTGTGTCCCTGT
This sequence comes from Cedecea neteri, assembly GCF_000757825.1. Taxonomy (GTDB): domain Bacteria; phylum Pseudomonadota; class Gammaproteobacteria; order Enterobacterales; family Enterobacteriaceae; genus Cedecea; species Cedecea selenatireducens. Next base: position 4,558,265 of record NZ_CP009451.1, on the reverse strand, counting down.
ACCTCGATGAACATCTGAAAACAGGTTCACAAAAAGGTAGCGTACTATGACATCCAATTTTGATGAAGGGATCGACGGACGTCACAGCGACAGCGCGAAATGGAATAAATTTTGGCGGTACGGCGGCGCTGCCTGATGAAGCGATCCGCCGCCTGCAAACGCGGTGAAGCAATGTTAATCAGTCGGCCCGTTCGCTGGCGACGATCTGCTCGATGCTCCAGGGGTGGAATTTAATAGTGACTTTACCGTCGGTGACCGCAAGCGTTGGGTTAGGCAACCTTTCGCGTTCACCTTTGGGCGAGCTGGTTTTCACCGAAATCCCCGTTTCACGCAGCCCGGCGTCGGACAACAAATCCAGCGCCCGTGCGTTGAGCGTTTCCGGCTCGCCCGGCAGCACAATTTCAATATGCTCCCAGCCTTCGTGCGGGTAACGCTTCTCGCCCGGCCAGGGCAGCTCCACCACCGTAAACCGCCAGTGTTCTACGCACACCGGCTCATCCAGCTTGAATAAGCAAATCGGGCGACCGTTAATCACATTTTCACTCAGTAAGGTGCCGCATTTTTCCAGCCCCGCACGCCAGCGGTCGGCGGTCGCGTTCTGATGGCAGCGCAAAGAAATGTGATCGGCATCAAGCGGCACAATATCCAGCCCGAGCCGGGTGGCAAGTTCTGTTAACGCTTTCGTAAATCTCGGCAGATCTGCCGAAATATCATGCAGTTCATCTACCGCCTGCCAGTTTGCCATGCCGCCATCCTCTTTTTCAGAAAGCGCGTAATCTACCCTGTTCCTGGGGGCGAGCCAACTCCCCGCCGGGGCCAAAATAAGATGAATGGTTATTCATTACGCCGTTAATAATAATTGCGCGCCCCGTGAGCGAGGCTTTTGCTGACGCCAGGCCGCAAATAACGTTATACTCACGCCCTGTTTCGTTCCTCATTTTCAGGCTGCCCTTGATGCGGCGGCCCAGTACAAATTGTAAGGTATCCCGGTGAATATTCAGTCTCTTCTCTCAGAAAAAGTCAGCCAGGCGCTGATTGCTGCAGGCGCACCAGCGGACTGCGAGCCGCAGGTTCGTCAGTCGGCAAAAGTCCAGTTCGGCGACTATCAGGCCAATGGCGTGATGTCCGTTGCTAAAACGCTGGGCATGCCGCCACGACAGGTCGCAGAGAAGGTCATCGCCAACCTCGATCTGACCGGGATCGCCAGCAAAGTTGAAATTGCAGGCCCAGGCTTTATCAATATTTTCCTCGACCCGGCATTTCTGGCTAAAAACGTCGATGAGGCTGTGGCGTCTGACCGCGTGGGCGTTAGCGTGTCTAAACCGCAAACTATCGTGGTGGACTATTCCGCGCCGAACGTTGCCAAAGAGATGCACGTGGGCCATATCCGCTCCACCATCATCGGCGATGCCGCCGTGCGTACTCTCGAATTCCTGGGCCACAAGGTGATCCGCGCGAACCACGTCGGTGACTGGGGTACTCAGTTCGGCATGCTCATCGCGTTCCTGGAAAAACAGCAGCAGGAAAACGCGGGCGAAATGGCGCTGGCCGACCTCGAAGAGTTTTATCGCGCCGCCAAAAAGCACTACGACGAAGACGAAGCCTTTGCCGAGCGTGCACGCGGCTATGTGGTTAAGCTGCAGGGCGGCGATGAATACTGTCGTGAGATGTGGCGCAAGCTGGTCGACATCACCATGACGCAGAACCAGAAAACCTACCAGCGCCTCAACGTGACGCTGACCCGCGATGACGTCATGGGCGAAAGCCTCTACAACCCAATGCTGCCCGGCATCGTTGCTGACCTGAAAGAGAAAGGTCTGGCGGTAGAAAGCGAAGGCGCGACCGTGGTGTTCCTTGACGAGTACAAGAACAAAGACGGCGATCCGATGGGCGTTATCATCCAGAAGAAAGACGGCGGTTATCTCTACACCACCACCGATATCGCCTGTGCGAAATATCGCTACGAAACCCTGCATGCCGACCGCGTGCTGTACTTCATCGACTCCCGCCAGCACCAGCACCTGATGCAGGCGTGGACCATCGTGCGTAAAGCGGGCTACGTGCCTGAGTCCGTCACGCTGGAGCACCAGATGTTCGGCATGATGTTGGGCAAAGACGGCAAGCCGTTCAAAACCCGCTCCGGCGGCACCGTTAAGCTGACCGACCTGCTGGATGAAGCCATGGAACGCGCCCGCGGCCTGGTAGCGGCGAAAAACCCGGACATGCCTGCGGACGAGCTGGAAAAACTGGCGAATGCGGTAGGTATTGGCGCGGTGAAATACGCCGACCTTTCCAAGAGCCGTACCACGGACTACATCTTCGACTGGGACAACATGCTGGCCTTCGAAGGCAACACCGCGCCGTATATGCAATACGCCTATACCCGCGTGCTGTCCGTGTTCCGTAAGGCAGATCTCGACGAAGCCGAACTGCTGAAAGCCAACGTTGTGATTGCCGAAGATCGTGAGGCCCAGCTGGCCGCTCGCCTGCTGCAGTTTGAAGAGACGCTAAACGTGGTTGCTCGCGACGGTACGCCGCACGTAATGTGTGCCTACCTCTACGATGTAGCAGGCCTGTTCTCCGGCTTCTATGAGCACTGCCCAATCCTGAGCGCCGCCGACGAAGCCACCCGCAACAGCCGCCTGAAGCTGGCGCTGCTGACCGCGAAGACCCTGAAGCTGGGTCTGGATACCCTGGGGATCGAAACCGTAGAACGCATGTAACTGCCACAGTCTGCGGGAACTAAAAAGGCTCATCGTTTGATGAGCCTTTTTATTTTACTGGATGTAGTTAACGATAACCTGATTACTGCGAACCCGCAGCGGTGGGTACATTGAGCCGCCGCCCGGCACTTCCCAGACAAAACGCAAAGGCTGGTTGGCGTCGGTATTGGTCAGGCCGCGCGTGGTGCCGTTATCACCCTCAAGCGGCGTGCAGTTGGTTGGCGAACAAAGTTTGACCGCCAGTCCGGCAGGCGTCGGGCCATCCAGCACATAGGTCCAGGCAATCAGCGTCATTTTGCCGGTAACGGGCTGCATCGGCTTCAGCGGGCGGGACGATGCCGTCACGCCACGGTTGCTCAGCGTCACGCCGATACCGCTGTCCTGCCAGGAACCTTCGCCTAACGCCAGCGCACCAAACGGCACCAGCAGCATCAAAAGCAACGCTTTCATTATTTATTTCGCTCCGATTGTGGCCGTCATACGGATGTTACGGTTGTCAGACAGCTCGAGGCTCGACAAGACCACCAGCTGAGGCAGCGTTCTGCGTAAGAAACGCGCCAGCAGCGGACGCAGCGCGTGGTTCACCAACAGAACCGGCGGCGCACCCAGCATCTCCTGGCGCTGCAGGGCATCCTGAGTCTGCTCCAGCAGGCGATCGGCCAGCCCCGGCTCAAGGCCGCCACCGCCCTGCAACGCCTGTAGCAGCAGACGCTCAAGCGCCGCATCCAGACCGATAACCTGCACTTCGCCAGTGCCGGGGAACCATTGCTGAGTGATAGCCCTGCCCAGCGCCACGCGAACCACGGCGGTCAATTCATGCGGATCGCTCTGAATAGGCGCATGCTCGGCCAGCGTTTCCAGAATCGTGCGCATATCACGAATCGGCACTTTCTCTTCCAGCAGGTTTTGCAGCACCTTGTGCAGCGTGGTGAGCGTCACCACTGCCGGGATAAGATCTTCGGTCAGCTTAGGCATTTCCTGGGTCACGCGGTCAAGCAACTGCTGCGCTTCCTGACGGCCAAACAGCTCCGGCGCAAACTGCCCGATAAGATGGTTCAGGTGCGTTGCCACCACGGTACTCGCTTCAACCACGGTGAAGCCCTGAATCTGCGCCTGCTCTTTCAGCGCACTTTCAATCCAGATAGCGGCCAGGCCAAAGGCCGGATCGATAGTCGCCTCGCCCGGCAACGTCCCCGCGGCGGTGCCGGGGTTAATCGCCAGCCAGCGGCCCGGATAGGCATCCCCGCTGCCGATTTCAACGCCCTTCATCAGAATACGATAGCGCGCGGGCGGCAGGTCCATATTGTCGCGAATATGCACCACCGGCGGCAGGAACCCCATCTCCTGAGCGAATTTTTTACGGATACTTCGGATACGCCCGAGCAGCTCGCCGTCCTGCTGGAAATCAACCATCGGGATCAGGCGGTAGCCCACTTCCATCCCCAGCGGATCTTCCAGCTGAACGTCATTCCAGGTCGCTTCCACCGCCTGAGTATTTTCCGGCATTTTAACCGGCTGCGGCGCTTCCGGCGCGGCCATCTGGCGGCCACGCATCCACCAGGCTAAGCCCAGCAGCGCGGCGGTAAACAGCAGGAAGACGAAGTTAGGCATCCCCGGCACCATGCCGAGCAGCCCCAGAACGCCCGCGGCTAACAGCATCACGCGTGGGTTATTGAACAGTTGGGTGACCATCTGTTCGCCAACGTCCTGATCGGTCGCCACGCGAGTAACAATTACGCCCGCAGCGGTGGAGATAACCAGGGCAGGGATCTGAGCGACCAGCCCGTCACCGATGGTCAGCAGCGTATAGCTTTGTGCCGCTGCGCCCATCGCCATATCGTGCTGGATAACGCCGACCATCAGCCCGCCGACCACGTTAATCACCATGATGATAAGCCCGGCCACGGCGTCGCCGCGCACGAACTTACTTGCCCCGTCCATAGAGCCGTAGAAGTCCGCTTCCTGGGTCACTTCCGAACGGCGCTTTTTCGCCTCCTCTTCGCCAATGATCCCGGCGTTCAGGTCGGCATCGATGGCCATCTGTTTACCCGGCATCCCGTCCAGCACAAAACGCGCCCCGACTTCAGCGATACGTCCCGCACCCTTGGTGATAACCATAAAGTTGATGATAACGAGGATGATAAACACCACGATACCGATGGCGAAGTTACCGCCGACCAGGAAGTGGCCAAAGGCCTCAACCACTTTACCCGCCGCCGCGGCACCGGTATGCCCTTCAAGCAGGATGATACGGGTAGAAGCCACGTTCAGCGCCAGGCGCAGCAACGTGGTAAACAGCAGAATGGTCGGGAACGCCGCGAAGTCCAGCGTGCGCTGGGTGAACATCGCCACCAGCAGCACCATGATCGACAGCGCGATGTTAAAGGTAAACAGCAGATCGAGGACAAACGGCGGCAGCGGCAGCACCATCATCGACAGAATCAGCAGGATCAGTACCGGGCCGGCAAGAATTTGCCATTGCCCGGATTTCATGTTGCCCGGCAGGCGCAACATCGCAGCCAGATTAGCCATCGGAGTCCTTCTCGTTTGCAAAGTCCAGCGCCTCAGGCACCGGCAGATTTTCAGGTTTCTTCGGAATTAAGCCGCCGGCCATGCGCCAGCGCCGTAGCTGCCAGACCCAGGCCAGCACTTCCGCCACGGCGGAGTAAAGCTGACCGGGGATCTGCTGGCCAATTTCCGCATGGCGGTACAGCGCACGAGCCAGCGGAGGGGCTTCCAGCATTGGGATACGGTTTTCATTACCAATCTCTTTGATGCGCTGCGCGATCAGCCCGGCCCCTTTGGCCAGCACCTTCGGCGCGCTCATTTTGTTTTCGTCGTACTGCAGGGCCACCGCATAGTGGGTCGGGTTCGTCACGATAACGTCAGCCTTCGGCACATCGGCCATCATGCGACGGCGCGCGATCGCCCGCTGCTGCTGACGAATACGCCCTTTGATATGCGGGTCGCCCTCGTTTTGTTTGTACTCGTCACGAATATCCTGGCGGGTCATGCGTAACTTTTTAATGTGGCTGTAAATCTGGAAGAAAACGTCGAACCCCACCATCGGGATAAGCCCCAGAATGACCAGCAGGGCACAAAGCGCCACCATGTTCAGCGCGTTTGCCAGCGCGGTGACCGGGGATTCGCTCATCAGCCGCATCATCGCCGGCCAGTTGTGCCACAGATACCAGCCGGCCACGCAGCCCACCAGGGTCGCTTTCAGCATTGCCTTCAGCAGTTCCGCCGCCGTCTGCATGGAAAACATCCGCTTAATCCCGGTAATCGGATTGAGCTTGCCGAGATTAAACTGAATTGCTTTTGAGCTGAAATTCACCCCGCCCAGCAGCATCGGCGCGGCTATCGCCACAATCACTAATCCGGAGATAAGCGGCAGCAGCGCCATCACGGCAAGCTTAATCAAATGGCTGATCTGATTCACAATCAGGCTGGGATCGTTGATGATTTTATGGTCAAAGTGCAGGCCATCAGACAGCATCGCGCCGAGCATTTTGCCAAGCGACGCCCCGCCCATCCAGATAATGCACAACCCCACCAGCAACATCAGCAGTGAGGTCAGTTCTCGGGAACGCGGGATTTGCCCCTCTTCACGAGCCTTTTCAAGTCGGTGGGCCGTGGGGGCTTCTGTTTTTTCCTGATCGCTATCTTCAGACACCGCAACAATCTCGTGGCCGCAATTTCAAGGACAGCATGCCAGAGCACGGTTGGGCTAATAGAGGAATTACAAACGTTTTTGTACGTTTATTTTGGCGTTAAGAAGCTACCTCCCCCGCACACGCAGGAGAGGTAGCGGGCGTTTAGAACCCTAAGCTGTCGAGCAAATCGTCAACCTGGTCCTGGCTTGCCACTACGCCGGCGGCGGTAGTATCAAGCTGCGGGCCGTTCAGCAAGCCTTCGTTCACGCGCCTGGCGCGAGCGTCCGGCTCCGGCATATTTTCCAGCAGCACCATCAACAGCTGGCGTTCAATCTCCTGGATAACGTCCATCATGCGCTTGATAACCTGACCGGTAAGGTCCTGGAAATCCTGCGCCATCATGATTTCCAGCAGCTGGGCGTTGGTGAAGCTGGTGTGCTCCGGCACGCCAGACAGGTAGCTGCGGGTATCGGTCACCAGTTCACGGGCGTCTTTCAGCTCGATTGGATTTTCAAACCATGCATCCCAGCGGCCGCTCAGCGCTTTGGCTTCGCTTTCCAGCTGATTCTGATGAGGCTGGGACAGCTCCACGCAGTTCAGGGCGCGTTCCGCGGCCTGGGCGGTCATCTGCACTACATAGTCCAGGCGATCACGGGCGTCAGGAATAGCTTCAGCCGCTTCGGCAATCGCCTGGTCGAGCCCCAGTTCACGCAGGCTGTCGCGCAGCATGCGGGTCAGGCTACCGATACGTGCGATAATATCGGTCGGTGAATGCTCGTGTATCTCTGTTGCCGGGTTTGTTGATGAGTGCATTTGCGCCTCCTTACATGCCGAGCTTTTCGAAAATTTTGCCCAGTTTCTCTTCCAGCGTCGCCGCGGTGAATGGCTTCACCACGTAGCCGCTCGCCCCGGCCTGTGCTGCCGCGATGATGTTTTCTTTTTTGGCTTCCGCCGTCACCATCAGCACCGGCATGGCTGACATCGCACCATCGGCACGAATGGTTTTCAGCAGTTCCAGACCGTCCATGTTCGGCATGTTCCAGTCAGAAATCACAAAACCAAATCCGCCTGCCTGCAGTTTGTTCAGCGCGTCTACGCCGTCTTCAGCCTCTTCAACGTTATTAAAACCCAGCTCTTTAAGCAGGTTACGCACGATGCGGCGCATGGTTGAAAAGTCGTCTACGACCAGAAACTTAAGTTCTTTGTCCGCCATAAAATCCGGGCTCCTTCAGTTAAATACGTATTGCCTGTCCGGCACTAATTTTCGCCAGCATCTGCTGGCTTACCTGGCTTAAATCGACCACTTCGCTGACGCCACCGGAATTGATGGCCTCACGCGGCATGCCGAACACCACACAACTTGCTTCGTTTTGGGCGATGGTCCACGCCCCTGCCTGGTGCATCGCCAGCATCCCGGCGGCACCGTCATTACCCATTCCGGTGAGGATCACGCCCACGGCGTTTCGCCCCGCGTGTTTCGCCACCGAATGGAACAGCACATCCACGGCCGGGCGATGCCGGTTCACGGGTGGGCCGTCATGTAATTTGATTTGATAGTTCGCGCCGCTACGCGCCAGCTCCATGTGCTTATCGCCCGGGGCGATATAGGCATGGCCCGGCAGCACGCGTTCGCCGTCTTCCGCCTCTTTCACGCTTATCTGACAGAGCTTATTCAGGCGTTCGGCAAACGACCGGGTAAAACCAGGCGGCATATGCTGGGTTATCAGCAGCGCCGGGCTGGAAAGCGGCAGCGGCTGCAGCACGTGACGAATCGCCTCGGTGCCTCCGGTTGAGGCGCCAATGGCAATCAATTTCTCAGAGCTCAGCAGCGGCCCGGCCTTCAGGGTCGCAGGCACGGCGGTCGGTGCATGAGCGGCAATCTTAGCCCTGGCGGCGGTACGCACTTTCTCGGCAATCATTTCGCTGTAGGCCAGCATCCCTTCGCGGATGCCGAGCTGCGGCTTGGTCACGAAGTCGATCGCGCCCAGCTCCAGCGCCCGCAACGTAACCTCAGACCCTTTTCCGGTGAGGGAAGAGACCATCACCACCGGCATAGGCCGCAGGCGCATCAGCTTTTCCAGGAAGTCGAGGCCGTCCATGCGCGGCATTTCGACGTCCAGCGTTAACACGTCCGGATTGAACTTTTTAATCAGATCGCGCGCCACCAGCGGGTCCGGGGCGGTAGCAACCATTTCCATATCGCTATGACTGTTGATAATTTCCGTCATTATCTGCCGCATCAGCGCAGAGTCATCGACCGATAAGACACGTATTTTCGTCATGTTCTTTCCTTACTCAGGCCATAGACCGTCTGGCCACGCAGCCAGAAGTCGCGGCTGAGGTTACTGAAGTTCTCCGAATGCCCGGCAAACAGCAATCCACCGGGCTTCAGCAGCGGAACAAAGCGCTGCAAAATGGCCTGCTGTGTTGGTTTATCGAAATAAATCATCACATTGCGACAAAAAATGGCGTCAAAAGGCCCCGGCACCGGCGCCTGCTTGTCCAGCAGGTTGATCGGCGCAAAATCAATATGACTCGACAGCTCGCTGCGCACGCGAACCAGGCCGTCATGCGGGCCCGTGCCGCGCATGAAATAGCGCTGCATCTGCATCGGTGACAGCGTTTTCAGCTCTTCCTGGCGGTAAACGCCGCTCTGCGCTTTCTCCAGCACCTGAGTGTCTATGTCGCTGGCAAAAACCTTCCAGCGCCCCGCGCCGCCGCCCAGCACATCGGCAAGCGTAATGGCGATGGAATACGGCTCTTCGCCGGTCGACGCCGCTGCGCTCCAGACTTTATAATCTCCGCCGCGCTTGCGGGCGTGTTCCGCAAGGATCGGGAAGTGGTGCCCCTCGCGGAAAAATGCCGTCAGGTTAGTGGTCAGCGAGTTAATAAAGGCCTGCCATTCGGCGGTACTGGAGTTCGCCTCCAGCATGCCCAAATAACGGCCAAAATCATCCAGCCCCAGCAGACGCAGGCGGCGAACCAGACGGTTGTAAACCATGTCCCGTTTATGGTCGGCCAGCACGATTCCCGCGCGCTGGTAAATCAACTGGCATATCCGACGAAAATGCGCGTCGGAGAGCGGCAGACGCTGTGTCATCTGTAGCATTAATGACTGTTGCCCCGTGGGCGTTGGTGATGTCATAGCGCCTTCTTCATTCCATTCAAGATGTTACCCATTCTCCGGAAGCGACAAACTCACTGGCGGAGGACTGAGGTTCGGCGCCGCTCAGGTTAAATACGGCCACCACGCCGGAGAGATATTCGGCCTGGCCCGCCAGCGCATCGGTGGCGCTCGCCGCCTCTTCAACCAGCGCGGCGTTTTGCTGTGTCACCTGATCCATCTGGCTTACCGCCTGGGCGACCTGTTCGATGCCACGACGCTGTTCATCAGACGCCGAGGCTATTTCCCCCATAATGTCGTTCACCTGCGTCACCGAACGAACTATCTCGGCCATCGTGGTCGCAGCCGTATCAACCAGCTTCGACCCCTGCTGTACGCGGTCAACGGACTCTTCAATCAATACTTTGATCTCTTTTGCCGCCTGCGCGCTGCGGCTGGCAAGATTACGAACCTCACCCGCCACCACGGCGAAACCACGGCCCTGCTCACCGGCTCGCGCCGCTTCTACCGCCGCGTTCAGCGCCAGGATGTTAGTCTGGAATGCAATGCCGTCGATAACGCTGGTGATGTCGCTGATTTTCTGCGAGCTGCCGGCGATGTCGCGCATGGTGCTGGCCACGTTAGCCGCCTGCTGCCCACCCTGCTTCGCGGTATCGGCCGCGCTGCGGGAAAGTTGAGCCGCCTGGCGCGCATTATCCGCGTTCTGCCCCACGGTTGCCGTAAGCTGCTCCATGCTGGCGGCAGTCTCGGCCAGCGAAGCCGCCTGCTGCTCGGTACGAGCAGACAAATCGTTATTGCCTGCGGCAATCTCACCAATGCCGGTATGCATCGCGCTGGTGCCGCTTCGAACCTGACTTACCGTCTCTTTTAACGCGGCCTGCATGTTTTTCAGGCTGGCGAAAATCTCCGAGATCTCATTGCGCCCAAAGACCGAAATCGGCCTCGCCAGATCGCCAGCGGCGATGTTGTCAAAGTGGCTACGCACAATCGCCAGCGGCTGAACAATCATTTTGCGCGACCAGGCCAGAGAACCGAGCAAAAGCACCACGGCGACAATCGTCACCACGGTAAAAATCACCGCAGAGAGATGGTAATTTTTCTGACTGTCGCCGCTGGCGGTCGACACTATCTGGTTAATGCTCTGCTGCCAGGCGTTGAAGTTCGCATCAAAAACGTCCTGCGATTTCTGTACCGGGGCGCTCATAAAATCAGAAAGCTGGTTGTTCTCAAGCCACGTAGCCTGATGCTGGAGATCGTCGCGGAACGCCGCATAGCTCGCTTTCGTCGACGTCATCAATTTCTCGATATCGCCGCCCGTCTGCGGAACTTCGAGGAACTGGTTAAACAGCATATCCGCCTGCTTCAGGCTGCTGCGGGCGTTAGCCATCAGGCGCTTAATATCGTCCGGTGGATAGCTCAGCGCCGTCAGGGTACCCGCCCGGTTTAAGGCGTTGCTGGCCTGCAGTAAAGCGGCACGGCTTTGCGTTAACGCATCGCGCTGCTGATTGCTCACCTCGACGCTCTTGAAGTTCTGAAAATCGTCACGAAAAGCCCAGAAAGACAAACCATTACTGCCAATCTGCAGCACGCCGCAGACAATCAAAATCAGGAAAAGAGTGGTCGAGATCCGGATACGGTTTAACATCAAAGCTTCCTCTGACGGCCATTTGGCCGCGATTCATCCGATCAGAAAGTTTCCCAGTTATCGTTATCACCGGCCCTGGCCGGAGTACGCGGGGGGTGAACCACAGAGCTTTGCGCCACCGGCGCGGCCGCTGCAGTTTTTTTACTGCCCGCATTCCCTTGCAAACGGAACGTCGCAACCGACTGAGTCAGGCGACTGGCCTGCTCCTCCAGCGCGGCGGCCGCGGCAGCAGACTCTTCCACCAGGGAGGCGTTCTGCTGCGTAACTCTGTCCATTTCAGAAACGGCAAGGGCGACCTGGTCGATACCTTTGCTTTGCTCATCTGACGCTGAGGCGATTTCTCCCATGATGTCCGTGACTCGCGTAACGGCGTTCACGATATCGCTCATGGTTTCCCCGGCGCTTTCGACCAGCACTGAGCCGGTGTCCACGCGTGAAACGGAATCTTCAATCAGTGATTTAATCTCTTTCGCAGCCTGCGCGCTGCGGCTGGCTAAATTACGAACCTCACCGGCCACCACCGCAAAACCACGTCCCTGCTCGCCCGCACGAGCGGCCTCTACCGCCGCGTTCAGCGCCAGGATATTGGTCTGGAAAGCGATGCCGTCGATAACGCTGATAATGTCGGCGATTTTTTTCGAAGAACCGGCAATGTCGTGCATGGTTTTCACCACGCCGTCCACGACCTTGCCGCCGCGCTGCGCGGTTTCAGAGGCGTTCAGCGCAAGCTGGGAGGCCTGCCGCGCGTTCTCGGCGTTCTGCTTAACGGTGGCGGTCAGCTGCTCCATGCTGGCAGCGGTTTCTTCCAGAGATGCCGCCTGCTGCTCGGTACGGGAGGAGAGATCGTTGTTACCTGCGGCGATTTCAGTGGTCCCGCTGTAGATAGCGTCAGAGCCTTCGCGCACGCTGCTGACCGTGGCGATCAGCTCCTGCTGCATGTGCTGCACGCTGGAGGCGAGCTGGGTTAGCTCGTTTTTTCCTTCAACGTTAATTTTTTCCATCAGGTTACCGGCGGCGATTTCGCGAATATGGCCAATCACCACGTTGAGCGGCTTGAGCAGGATCCGGCGCATGCCGAACCAGACCAGCAGAATGACTGCCGCCAGCGCCAGGGCTAAAATCCCAAGCTGCCAGATGGCGAAGGTATAACCGGCACGGCTGTCTACGTAGGAGGCTTCGTACATGCGGTCGTTAAGCGCCAGATAGCCGTCGTAGGCTTTTTCGAGCGCGTTTTGCATGCCCTGAGTTGACTGGCCAAAGTAGGCGTCCATATTGCCGCTTTCCAGGTAACCAATAAGCTCAGCCAGCGCCTGGTGATAGGCCTGGTAGTCACCGTCGATGTCTTTCACCACGGCGTTCATTTCTGGGGAGATCGGAGCGACCTGTTTAAAGCTGTTGTAGTGCTGCCCGGCGCTGGCGAGGGACTTCTTCGCGTTGTTCAGCAGGTCAGTCTTCGCGGCACTCTGGCTGTTCGCCGGGTCCATCATCATGCGTGCGGCAGAGCGGCTCAGGTTGATACGTGTATGCAGCATCAGGATCCAGGCCTGGTTTAACTCGGCCTGCTGAACCCGTAATTCTCGAGAAACTTTGAAGTTGTCATTATTGTTTTTTAAAGAATTAAAGAACATTCCACCGGAAATGATTTGCAGCAGCGCGAACACCACCAGCACCATCATTAGCATGGTGACAACGCGAATACGCTTTAACATAGGACGCCCTTTTAACGACTTGTTCCCAAAGTTATCGGCACAGGGCGCGGGAACTTTACGTTAAGTCACAGGGAAATTAACCGGTTGCGCTACAGCAACCGGCTATGGGCAAGACGTGGCGGCGATCAATAAGTTACGGTGATGGTCACCGTGTCGGCGTAATCATCGGGGGTATAGTTAGTGCTCGGGATGGTGACATAGACCGGATACTGCTGGGCGATGCCGGTCCCCGTGCTGGAACGATAGTTTGATGCCGTGTTCCCCCACACGGCACCGGATGCCCCGGACGCCTGCCTGAGCTGATAAGGCACCTGGTCGGTATTCGCCCCTGTGCCTTTTAGCACCCCGGTGCCACCAGTGTTGTTATTCGAAGGGGTAAGACCCACGGTGTAAAGTGTACCGTTGGTACAGGCAATGCCGATGGTGTTATTCGAGGCCAGATTGCTTTGCATCGCCGCCACCGCCCCGAAGCTCACGTTGTTGGCATAGCTGACGTTGCACTGCTTGCTGACGGTTGCCATAACGTCAAAGGCAAAGTTTGTGGCAATGCTTGCACCGCAGTCAGCCGGAGGCCCAAGCGCGCCCGTGTTCATCGTGACGGTAGCCTGAACGCTGGAATAACTGTCGAGGTAGTTTCCAGGCGCTGCGGCCGTTTGCGGCAGCGTCATCTGCCCGTAAACGGTCAGAGTGCCGGTTACCGGAGTAAGACTAAGCAAATTAAGCTTCAACACCGGTATAGTGCTTTGCTGAGTCTGGTTCCCCCACGCCCCGCCACTCACCGACCCCTGATAAAGTTCATAGCTCAGCGTGCTGGCAGGAGGCCCGGCAAAGGCCATGCTGCGGTTGCCGATCCCGGCGCCATAAAGGTTAAAGCAAACCGTTATCCCCGCCAGAAGATCGCCTAACTGCTTGGCACAGCTGTAGCCAAACGTCATCGAAGTATTGGGCGTGCCCGGCGCCAGCGGATTGACGGTACCAAAATTTACCGCCTGCACGTTATTCACCGAGCAAACTGCCGCCTGGCTTGCCCAGGGGGACAGCAAGAGCACCGCCAGCAGCAGCAATTGTTTTAATCTCACGCGGATACTCCTGTATCAAAAGGCCACAGATTCGCTAGCGGCACACAATCGGACCGATATTCGGCACGCTTTTCTGGTTCTCGGGGTAGTCAAACTCGGCGAGGCAAACGCCGTTTTCCGTGGTCACTCTTAGCTCGTTGTGACTTTCAAGCGCGTCAAAGTAGGCCAGGCCATCAAACCCGACCACGGTGTCTTGCCCAATGCCCGCCATCAGCCTGACGGGGCTGCCTTCCGCAATAGCATTTCCCCGGGCATCCACCAGGCTCACCTGCGCAGCGCGTACCGGCTTAATGTCAAAATTCACCAGCGTCCCGGAGCGGTCTGCCGGCGTGGCATTCATACTCACGTTACGGATCCGCATATTGGCCGGGAGGTTCATCGGGTCAATGCTGATGAGGTTGTTTTGGTAGCTGTTCAGCGGCGTCACCAGCAGCTGACCGTTGCCGTCGCTGTTGCCGATCAGATTATGCTGCAGCTTCACCGGCACGTTCGGAATACCGTCCGTCGACACCACCGCAAAACCGTTATTGATCTCGCGTGCGGCAAACACACCGCCGCCCATCATCACCAGCGAGCCGGTAGCGCCCGCATAACCGTAATTATTATCAGGAATGCTGCGGAAGCCGCTATACACTCGGCCGTAGCGCCCCAGATAGCCCACTTCACCCTGCCCGCTTTGCTGAGAACTCTGCTGGCTGGCGGCCACGTTCCAGCCCACCCCGCCTTCAGACGGCGGCGTCTTGCTGGCGTTGAGCTGGTACCCCATCTTGTCGCCCGTGCGCTGAACCGTTGCGCCTGCGGTAAGGTTGTTCTGGGTACTGACGGTCACCATCAGGTAAACGCTGCGGTCGCGGCTGTCGTCGATGTTCTGGTTAAAGCTGGCGCTGAGGGAGACGTTTTCGGAAATGGATTTAAACCAGCTGGCGTTGGCATAGCGAATTGCGCTTTGGTCCGGGTAGCGAAACTGCAGATAGCTCATACTGAGGTTCCCGCCAACGCCAAAGTTATACCCCACCACCGCGCTGCCGCTGAACGCGGGCGGCGCGGAACCATAACGAGTGGCAACGTCGCGATAATCTCCGGAGGTGGCCGTGGCGCTGGAGCTAAAGTTGAAACGCCCCCCGGACCAGCGGTAGCCCAGGCCGTATAAATAGCCATTCTCCCCGGAGTCCGAGCTGGCGGCGAGCGCCGTTGAAATTGTTCCGGCCTGGCTGGCGGGGATCCAGTCGCTGCTTATCCCGCCGTTCACCAGGCTGTCGCTGGTTTCGAAATGACCTCCGGCGGTCAGGCTGTTGCTGAAGCCACGCCGCCATGTGCCGCCGATCGCCGGCTCGCTGGCGTAGTCAAAAGAGCTGTAGCCGTAGTTTTTTCTGACCACACCCAGTTCGAGGGACCAGTCGGTCAGCCCTTCCCTCAACAAAAGCTGATCGTTATAAAAAGAAAAGTTCTGCACGCTGGTTCTGCCCAGCGCATCGGTCATCATTACCTGAGCATTCCCTGCCCCGGTGATGTTTGGCAGCGTATTCAACTGGAAGCTGCCCGCCGGCACTTCACCGTTATAATATTTCACCCCATTGACATATAGCTCAACGCTCGACGGCAGCGTTGCCGAGCCAAGAAAAGCCGGCAGCGGCGTCGTGGGCATATTGGGATTAAGGCCAAAATCGGTACCGATCTTTACCCCGGCGATACGTGTCTGACGGGACCAGGAAAGCGAACTGGTTAGCGTGTCACCGAGGGTGACCGCCAGCATTTTATCGGGAAACGAAGAGCGCCAGCTGGTATCAAGTCGGCTAAAGGACTGGTTGTCATTTTGCTCGGTGGAATAGCGCGTAAGCTGGGTCGAACTGAATACGCCTGCAGCGCCAAACGCGCGGAACTCACTGAATGAATTGAAGTTACTTTCTTTCCCGCTGTCCGCATAGAGATCGTAGTTCAGCAATGCGCCGACGGCATTTGAGGCCGTCGGAGAGGACATATCCGTCTGGTTTAGCTGGGTTGTTTTCAGATCTAGCAGGCTCAGCGGCGCGTTCAGCGCCAAAGTTTGCTGCTGAACGTTATAGTCAACCGTGACCTGCGAAATATCATTGAGGTAAAAAGGCGGGCGCGCTTTTTCCGGCAGGCGAAATCCCAACTGACGCAGGGCCATTGCGTCGCCGTATAATTTGCCGTTAGCGTAACCAAGATGAACCAGACCCACGGGATTACCATTCACCGTCGTGTCGAGATATAAATCAACGCCTACAGGCTGAGCTGTGTCATTTTTGACCGCATTCTGAGGTAAGTCATTATTAGTATCTTGTGCTGCCGTTATGCCTGAGAAAAATAAACCATTAAGCAATATAATTTTTACCAAAGAATATGGCCAGTCATAGATCTTGTTCTGTTTTTTGACCATTGATAGCGACTTCAACTTTTCCACTATGGTAAGCATCACCGGCAGATGAAGATATTATCCACCGCATAGTTGAACCTGGAAGAACATAACCTAGCAGACCTGAAGTAATCGTTTTTCGCGCACCATTAGGTGAAATAAACGTCATGGCCGAAAGCTGAGCGTGGCTGTTTCCCTGATTGCTCACTTCGATAAACGTTTTGCCCTCGATATTAATTAATGCCCATTTTAGCTTCGCCGAGTTTTCCCCCTGCCCAACGGGCTGTAAAAACACCGGAACGGAATAGCGCATCACAAACTGAATTTTATTCCGCTGCAGTTTGGCCGGCGGGAGCTCATCGATAAACAAGCGGTACGCCTGTTCCACCTGGTTGGCGGCAGGCCCGGTACGGATAACCCTGATCAGCTGACGCTCCCCCGCCGGCAGCGTCACGATTGGCGGGCTAATAACCAGCCCCTGAGACGTTGACAGCTTGTCGGCATAGCCGCTTTGCTGCCAGTTGAAAACTCGCACCTGCGCGTTAAGCGGCGCATCTCCTTCATTACTCAGCCAGATCCCATCTGCATTTTGTGCCGCCCTTAACGTCAGGTTAACCGGTGATATTTGCAGGCCACCGGCTAACGCATGCCCCCCCGCCGCCAGCGCCAGCCACAGGCACGCACAGGCGGAGCGTCCACCTAATTTCAATTTCATCCGCTGTCCTGAAATCAGTAGTTAACGTTGACGGTAACCGTATCCGCATAGCTGTCTGGCGTGAAGTTCGCGCTCGCCGCCGTCGCATAGACGGTATAAGTCTGCGCGGCGCCCGACCCGGTACCCGCCACGCCGTTACCGACCACGGTGGTGGTCGCGGTGTTCCCCCAAACCGGCCCGGTCGCCGAGGTTTGGTTCAACTGGTAGGGCACTTTATCGGTGTTGGTCGCGGAGTTAGCGACTGACGACATGGCCCCGGACCCGGTGGTGGTTCCCCCGTTCGCGGCGGAAGGTGCAAGGCCGATAAAATAAGGCGTTGTCTTTGAACAGTTAACGGTAAAGGTATTGCTTTGCGAAGTGTTTACTGCACTGGCGTTAACCGTCCCCAGGTTAATATTCGAGCCGCTGCCGGCGGTCACCGCGCAGGACTTTTGAATAGTAATGAGGACCTGAAATGTGCCGTTTGCCACCGCCGCATTAGCCGATGGAATAACCGCAAACGCAGTACAAGAGAGAATTAAGCGTGCTGCAGTGGCTGAATTCATATCCTTAACCTTATTCAAATGACTCAATCATGCTTCGTGAATACGCAACGAAGCGGTACGGGATGATTTAACGTTAGATTTTTCTCTTTCCCTGTTTTTCTCTTTAACTGTTTTCCACTTTAATAGTGACAGCCGACACCATAACTCGCCGGTAATATAATTCGCCCTGAAATCTCATTCGCTGCCTGTAAAATACCGTGGGCAATATCGCACTCCACCTGTTTGTACATTTTACAACCAGGCAATGCGGCTTCCCGGGCGACATGGGCAGGCGAACTGGTAAGAAAAAAATCAGTACGTTACGTCATCACTTAGTTGAAATTTAGTTTAGAGACCCGGAAATAACCAACCGCGCGGCAAAATTCAGCAAAACGGCGGATTGACGAGTTATTTACTATTAAAACAGTGAGTTAACCCTTCCCCCTCATACCTTGATGCAAACTGAAAAGAATATATCCGTCAGTTTGTGATATTCATCACAAATAATGATTAAGCACTGCTTAATTAACAATTTACAGAATTTATAAAAAAGAGTTGTATATCGACGCCGTTTGATTCAATTTATGCTCCGCATATTTACTGCCCGGCAATAATAATTATATAGGGGTCAGTAAGTTACAAAAAAAAACACATTAACTACAGTCAACTACGGGATACTAAGTCAGTGGCAAGTTCAAACAAACTCACGCTATTCATCATTTTGTTCATGATAGCGGGGATCTTCACCGGTGCGGCCATCCACGAATACGCCGCCGCAGACGTTATCAAAGGCTATGCCGACAACATCACGCTGTTTACCGACATCTTCCTGCGACTGATCAAGATGGTGATTGCACCGCTGGTCTTCAGCACCCTGACGGTCGGTATCATGAAGCTCGGCGAAACCTCCACCATTGGCCGCGTGGGCGGTAAGGCGATGGTCTGGTTCGTCTCCTCTTCCGTGCTTTCTATTCTGGTCGGGCTGTTTATCGTTACCCTGGCGCATCCAGGCGCGGGCATGAATCTGGAAGTGCCGACGGAAGCCGTACAAACCGGCCTTGCCGTAAGCGGTATGACGCTGAAAGCCTTTATTTCTCACACCATTCCAACCAGCATTGCTGGCGCGATGTCGGACAACGAGATCCTGCAGATTGTGGTGTTCTCGATGTTCTTCGGCATTGCCGGGGCCTCTCTGGGTGAGAAATTTAACGCACCGCTGGTGAGCGCGCTGGATGTGGTTTCTCATATCATGCTGAAAGTCACCGGCTACGTTATGTACGTTGCGCCGTTGGCCATCTTCGCCGCCATCTCTTCGGTAATTGCCACCCAGGGCCTGGGCATTCTGCTGAACTACGCGTCTTTTATCGGCGGCTACTATGTGGCTATCGTACTGACCTGCGTGGTGCTGATTAGCGTGGGTTATATGGTGCTGAAGCGCGACGTCTTCCGCCTGTTGGCGATGCTTAAAGATCCGGTGCTGGTCGCTTTCACCACCAGCAGCTCTGAGGCCGCTTATCCAAAGACTCTGGATCAGCTAACCCGCTTTGGCTGCTCGCGTAACATCGCGTCGTTCGTGCTGCCTATCGGCTACTCCTTTAACCTGGTCGGCTCGATGGTTTACTGCTCCTTCGCGTCGATGTTTATTGCCCAGGCTTATAACATTCACCTCTCCTTCTCCGAGATTGCCGTGCTGATGCTGACGCTGATGCTGGCGTCAAAAGGGATTGCCGGGGTACCGCGCTCCGCGCTGGTTGTGCTGGCGGCGACCATCCCAAGCTTCAATATCCCGGTGGCCGGGATCCTGCTGCTGATGGGTATTGACCACTTCCTGGATATGGGCCGTTCGGCCATTAACGTGCTGGGCAACGGCGTGGCTACCGCGATGCTGTCCAAAAACGAAGGTATGCTGGAAGAAACCGGCAGCGTGCCGGTGGCAGAAGTTAAGGCATAAAAAAAGGGGCTACCTGCCGGTAGCCCCCATTTTCTAATCGATTCGATTAAGCAACCGCAGAATCCAGCAGCTCCATCTCTTCGCTGTTCAGCAGCTTCTCGATGTTCACCAGAATCAGCATACGTTCGCCCAGCGCGCCCAGGCCGGTCAGGTATTCGGTAGACAGCGTCACGGCAAACTCCGGGGCAGGACGAATCTGGTCGGCGGTCAGCGACAGTACGTCGGATACGCCGTCAACCACGATCCCCACCACGCGCTTCTCAAGATTCAGCACGATAACCACGGTATTGTCGTTATATTCCACGCCGTCCTGCTCGAACTTCAGGCGCAGGTCGATGATCGGCACAATCACGCCGCGCAGGTTGGTCACGCCTTTGATAAAAGCAGGCGTATTCGCGATACGCGTTACCTGGTCGTAACCGCGGATCTCCTGCACCTTCAGGATATCAATGCCGTACTCTTCATCGCCGAGGGTAAACACCAGGAACTCCTGGCCTACGTTTTCCCCGGTCAGTTTTGTCACATTCGTTAGTGCAGTCATTTGCGTACCTATTTTCTTATGCAGTTAATCAGGCGACGGTAAGCGCCAGACGTTGTTCACGGTTTAGCCCCTGCAGCGCAGAAACATCGACGATCAGCGCCACGCTGCCGTCACCCAGAATGGTGGCAGCAGAAATTCCCGGTACCTTGCGGTAGTTGCTTTCGAGGTTCTTCACTACAACCTGATGCTGACCAATCAGCTGATCGACCAGCAGCGCGTAGCGACGTCCGGCGCTTTGCAGGATAACGACAATGCCCTGCGTGGCTTCGGTTTTCGCGCCCTGAACGTCAAAGACTTTCCACAGTTCGACCAGCGGCAAGTATTCGCCACGCACTTCCAGCACGCGCTCGCCGCCCGCCAGCGGGTGCAGATCTTCTTCCTGCGGCTGGAGTGATTCCATCACCGCGTTCAGCGGCAGGATAAACACTTCATTGCTGACCTTCACCGACATGCCGTCGAGGATGGCAAGCGTCAGCGGCAGCAAAATACGGATGGTGGTCCCGGTACCGGCTTTCGACTGAATTTCAACGTGGCCGCCCATCTCCTGGATGTTACGTTTCACCACGTCCATGCCGACACCACGGCCAGAAACGTCGGTGACCTGTTCGGCGGTGGAGAAGCCCGGCGCGAAAATAAGCATGCCAACTTCGTCGTCGGTCATGCTCTCGCTGACCGGCATTCCCTGGGACATCGCCTTCGCCAGGATGCGTTCACGGTTAAGCCCCGCGCCGTCGTCGGTCACTTCGATACAGATATTGCCGCCCTGATGTTCAGCGGACAGGATAAGGTTGCCGACTTCGGACTTCCCGGCAGCCCGGCGCTTTTCAGGCGACTCGATACCGTGGTCAAGACTGTTACGCACCAGGTGCGTTAACGGGTCGATAATACGCTCGATCAGGCTCTTATCCAGCTCGGTTGAACTGCCCATCAGCGTCAGCTCAACCTGTTTGTTCAGCTTGCCTGCCAGGTCACGCACCAGGCGCGGGAAGCGGCTGAAGACGTATTCCATCGGCATCATACGAATCGACATCACCGATTCCTGCAGATCGCGTGCGTTACGCTGCAGCTGCCCCATGCTGGTTATCAAATCACCGTGATTAACCGGGTCAAGTTCGTTAGAACGCTGGGCCAGCATCGACTGGGTGATGACCAGCTCGCCGACCAGGTTGATCAGTTGGTCAACTTTCTCAACCGCAACACGAATACTGGTTGATTCCGACGCACGAGCGGCAGGTTTATCACGCTCAACGCGACCGGTGGCCGGGGTTAACGGCTCAGGCAAGCCGGCTTTTTGCACGGCGACGGCCGTTTGCGCAGGCGCTTCCGGCACCGCCACGGAAGTCGTTTCCGCGGCCGCTGGCGCGCTGGCTGCCGCCACCGGCACAAAGCTGATTTGTTCTGGCTCAATCACGAAGCAAAGTACGGCGGTAATGTCGTCTTCGCTGACGCTGGTTTCAAGCGTGGCGGTAATAGAAGACGCATCTTTGACCACATCGCTCAGGGTACCAAGATTACCCAGCTCTTCGAGCATCAGGTCACGCTCGGTCTCTTTCAGTCCGTCAATCACCACTCGCAGCCTGCCGCCGTTATCGGTAGCCGTAGCAGCCTGCTGCTCCGTTTCTACCACGGAGAGTTTGGCCGGCGCCGAAGGGACTTCGCCCTTGGCTTCCAGGGCCAGCTGGCGCAGCGCTTTGCAGATGTAGTCGAAGCTGGCAGCATCCGGCTCTTCAGAGTTTTTATAAGCGTCCAACTGTTCCTGCATAATATCCTTGGTTTCCAAAAACAGGTTGATGATATCGGTGTTGAGCTGCATCTCACCGCGCCGCGCTTCGTCGAGCAGGTTCTCCATCAGGTGCGTCGTTTCCTGCAGGATGGAGAAGCCAAACGTTCCGGCCCCGCCCTTAATGGAGTGGGCAGCACGGAAAATAGCGTTCAACTGTTCAGAATCAGGCGCCTCGGGCACCAGATCCAAAAGATGCTGCTCCATATCCGCCAACAGTTCGTCGGCCTCGTCAAAAAATGTCTGATAAAAATCGCTAATATCCATGCTCACGCTATCACCTCATGCCTGGTTGTGGCGCAACTGTGTTATTCGCCGGAGCCGCCGTTGGGACCTGCTGCAGAACCCCGATCGGCTGGTTATCGCTCTCTGAGTTCTCATGCATGATGGCGTCTTCGGTCTGTTTATTAAGCACCAGCAAACTGATGCGACGGTTAATGGCGTCACCGCCTCCGCGTTTGGAGAGGCTCATCTGTGAGGACATCCCGATGACGCGCAGCACTTTGCCGTCGTCGAGACCGCCCGCCACCAGCTCACGACGGGAAGCGTTCGCGCGGTCGGCGGAAAGCTCCCAGTTGCTGTAACCGCGTTCGCCGTTGGCATAAGGCAAATCATCGGTATGGCCGGACAGACTGATTTTGTTAGGAATACCGTTCAGCACTGGAGCGATTTTGCGCAAAATATCACGCATGTAAGGCTCCACTTCCGCGCTGCCGTTTTTAAACATCGGGCGGTTCTGGCTGTCGATAATCTGAATACGTAGACCTTCCTGAACCAGGTCAATCTGCAGGTGTGGCCGCAGCGCGCGCAGTTTCGGGTCGGACTCAATTAGCTGGTCCAAATCCCCTTTAATACGCTTCAGGCGGTTAGCCTCCATGCGCTTGCGCAGCTCTTCAATGTTGGGCTGTTTTTTCACTTCACCCTGCTGCTGGGTGACGTCATCACCCCCGCCGGGGATCGGGCTTTCACTGTCGGCAATACGCTGGCCGCCGGTGATAGCCTGGGCCAGTGGAGTGCGGAAATAGTCAGCAATTTGCGCCAGCTCTTTCGGGCTGGAAATGGAAATCAGCCACATCACGAGGAAGAAGGCCATCATCGCGGTCATAAAGTCCGCGTAGGCGATTTTCCACGAGCCGTGAGCCGCCCCGCCGTGTCCCTTGTGCTTGCGGCGCTTTACGACAACGATGGGATGGGCCTGATTTTTCATACTTCTTCTTCCGTCGCGCGCTGCGCGTTCGGTGAACGCACCGCTCTGACGTGCTCTTCCAGCTCAATGAACGACGGACGCTCGCTGGAGTACAGCGTTTTACGACCAAATTCCACCGCGATCGGCGGCGCATAACCATTGAGGCTGGAGAGTAAAGTCACCTTCACGCACTGCATCATTTTGGTGGTTTCAGCGCTTTTCTGACGCAATACCGTGGCTAATGGGGAAATAAATCCGTAGGCCAGTAAAATACCGAGAAAAGTTCCCACCATAGCGTGAGCAATTAATGCCCCTAACTCCGCGGCAGGACGGTCAGCGGAGGCCAGCGCGTGCACAACCCCCATTACCGCAGCAACGATACCGAAGGCGGGTAATGAATCCCCCATTAACGCCAGGCTGTTTGCAGGTATTTCCGATTCGCTTTCATGGGTCTCGATTTCTTCATCCATCAGCGCTTCAATTTCGAAAGTATTCATATTTCCGCTGATGATCAAACGCAAATAATCGACAATAAAATCAAGCATCATGGAGTCCGCTAAAATACGCGGATAGCTGGCAAAAATTTCGCTTTCTTTAGGGTTTTCGATGTCTCTTTCAAGTGAAAACATCCCCTGCTGACGCGACTTAGCCATCAGACGATAAAGCAATGCCATCAAATCCATATACATGCTTTTGGTATATTTTGAACGTCTGAAGAGCAGCGGCAGCGCTTTTAAGGTGCCCTTAATCGCTTTACCGTTATTCCCTACAATGAACGCCCCAATACCCGCCCCACCAATGATGATAAATTCAGCAGGTTGATAAAGTGCGCCAAGGTGGCCGCCGGTTAACATGTAACCGCCGAACACTGTCCCTAAAACAACCAGGTAACCTATTAAAATCAGCACGAGATCATCCTTACGCCGTTGAGTGTAGCGAGGATGCCCAGGGGGGCAGATGCAGCGTCATGTTTGGGCATAAAAAAAGCAGCGGCAATCACTCACCGCTGCTGGAATACGCAAACACAGAATCTGTTAAACAGCCTGTTCCACCTGGTCATCCAGCAGTTGTGGAATAATATCGGCAGTATTCTGGGAAAGTTTACGTCTTTTTACCGCCCTTGATGGCGGCTGGCACAGACTGCAGGCAAAGCTGCCGACCGGCTGGTGTGCGTGGGTGATAAAATTCCCCCCACAGCAGTTACACTGGCTTAACTGGAGCATGCCGCTCTCGACAAAACGCACCAGTGTCCACGCGCGAGTCAGCGCCAGAAGCGGGCCGTCGGCCTGGGAAGGACATTGTTCAAGGTAAAGTCGATAGGCTTTAATGACCGCATCAACGCCGGTGCAAAGCCCACTGCGAAGTAAAAACTGCCAGGCATTACAGAACATGGAAGCGTGAATGTTTTGCTCCCAGGTCATAAACCAATCAGTAGAGAAAGGCAGCATCCCTTTTGGAGGAGGACTTCCACGGAGTTCTTTGTAGAGTTTGATCAGGCGACCACGGCTCAGCTGCGTTTCGCTTTCCAGCATTTGCAGTCGGGCACCGAGGGTTATCAGCTCCATAGCGAGCTGAATGTCGCGAGCTTCCTGGACAATACTTTTCTCGCTCATTTGTTATGCCCTTTTTTTCTTAGGTGCCTCGGCAGGCGTCGACACCTCATTCAATAAACGGGTAGATAACAAAATACCGGTATGAATTTGCTGTAAATCATCCACACGGGAGTCTTGTGTTAAGCGAGTAATCGCCTGACTTTCGTTAAAGCGGAACTGACAAACTAATTGGTTAGTTTCTGCCAATTTTACCATTTGGGGCAACGTGAGTTCCCCTAGTGTATTTGCCATATCCTCAGCGATGCCTAAACGAAACATTGCTGATGCTTTGTCCTGACTAATAAGACGCTGTGCAAGCAATAAATACGATAAATTAATGTCGTAAATATGTTTTAGCAACTCGGAAGTATGCATTTTTTCCATCCCGAATAACCAACTATTATTGTATGCGGCCTAGCCTAAATATTTCGGATGACAGTAACGTGTCAACGTCAGGAAATTCTCCAGAAACTTACAGCTGTAAGAAACCGAAGCGAGCCTTCGCGCCATTACCGTTTTCTGAACTATTAGGGGGTTGTTACCGCACCCCGCGATGTCGCCGGGTCGCCCCGGGTAAATTAAAACAATCGTTACGGCCAAAATGCACGGATAAATCTTACGCTCTGACTAGGCTCCTCCGCCTACCGCGGTAGAAGCTACTTCCCTGACAAAGCCCGAACGCCTGTTGTCGTTCATCATTTTATTACAAAAAACTAAGATTTTTCCTAATTCGGGCAAACTCTACTCGCAGCCCCTGGCACATACAATGCAGCCATCGGCGATTTTGGAATTTATGTGACGCAGATCACATAAATACATCATCCTTCGAAGTGAAAAGCATCAGAATCGCTTTTCATTTGCTTACTTTTTAATCTGATTGAGAATTTTACCGATAACATCAGACGAATAGTGACACTGAAACATCACAACTCCATGAGTTACCATTGCTTTTTATCCGATACCGGCGGTCAGGAATGCTTAGGCGATCACACTTTCCGAAAGCCGTTAGGAGTAACCTGCTGTTATTCAGAGACTTAAGCTAAATTATAGCGGCATTTTAACCGAGCGTTATGATTTCAAAAGCGCCAGTTACTGAAAGTTATCACTCGATCCAGGTTCGCAAATTAATCCGTTCGCCTTATGGCAAATTTTTACAAATCGTCTACGAAATAATGTTGCAAATTCGTTTCATAAGAATAACTAAACAATTTCTATGAGTGGCTTCACATTTCGTATGGCGACAAGCGTTGCGCCTGGACAACAAGTGGTGTAAGAAAATGTTAACAATTCACACAATATGTGGAGGGTCCGTATGAGCTATCGTCATGTGCTGGTTGCCGTGGCCATCACGCCTGAGAGCCATCATCTGGTGCAAAAGGCCGTCTCTATCGTCAAACCCGTCAACGGAAAAATTACTCTCGTCACGCTAGCCTCCGATCCCGAACTGTATAACCAGCTTGCCGCCCCGATGCTGGAAAACCTGCGCGATCTGATGCTGGAAGAAACCCACCTTTTTCTCGATGAGCTGAAAGAGAAAGCGCAATATCCTATTGAAAAGGTAATTATTTCCACAGGGGAACTAAGCGAACACATCCTGGATATCTGTGAAAAGCAGGATGTGGACCTGGTGCTTTGCGGCAATCATAATCAGAGTTTCTTCGGTAAGATCACCTGCTCAGCCAAGGCTGTCGTGGCCTCAAGCCAGGTTGATGTGCTGCTGGTCCCTCTTTAGAACGACCTCAACAGGAAGCGGAGCCTGCTCCGCCTTTCCGCCCTCTGCTAAACTACTTTCCGGGTTATTCCATAGCGACTAATTATGCCAGTTTCGGAAAACTCGATTTTTTATCCTGACTTTCTTTTCTCGCCAATAAGAACAAAAATGTTCAAATACGCGGCACAAATTTAGAATCCTGCCCGCGTGAATGATAACCCGCTTCCCTCAGCAAATTGCCCTCTGCTCCTCAGCCGGAGCAACGTCAGCACGCCAGGGCCTCAAAATCATCACGTCAGGCCATAAGGATTTGCGATATGCACAAAAAAACAACTCATTAGCCACGCCCGCGAATCCAGGGCCAGGGATCTCCTCTGATTTGCTCTCTTTTTATACTTTCGATCTTTTAATGCGCAATCCCAGCCCCTCCTCAGCGTCGATTAATTTTCATCTTGCCTGGGATTTTTTTGTTTGGTGCACGGATTTCAGAATCATGAAAATATGCAGCAGGAGGCACAAAGATGATCTCACCCCGTTTAAGTGAAAAATAGTAAAATTAACCAAGAGGTAAAAAATGATTAACACACAAACGCCGAACAGGCACGCTTAACATGCTCTTAACATAAAATGAGAGCGAAACCACGAAAACAAAGTTCAAATATATTCTATATCAAATACAGTGAGTTACGCCTCACCCAGAAAATGAACATCTCGATGCACTATTATCATGAAAAAAATTAAAGAAATGATAAATAGCCTTGCTTAGGACTTTTCTCGAACTTGATAGCAGCGTATGGTTATTTAATACCCCATAAAATTGTCCACGGAAATAAGGATATTAATATGCCCGCTGCCAGCATGATCCAAAAACTTAATGCGCAAATTAATCGTGAATTTTATGCCTCCCATTTGTGTCTGCACCTGAGCGCCTGGTGCACGAAGAACAGCCTGACCGGCAGCGCGAATTTTCTACGCAGCCAGGCTCAAAACAACGTTACGCACATGATGCGGGTATTTAATTTTATGAAGCACTCTGGCGGCATGCCGAGCGTAGGCGCGATGTCTCCACCTGAGTGCCACTGCCTGACGCTTGAAGAGCTATTTCAGCAAACGTTGGATGATTACCACCTGCGCCACGAAACGCTGGCTACCCTAAAAGAAGAGGCCAAAGCGGCCAATGCCGGTAAGATCGTGAGCTTTCTAATGGCGTTAAGCAAAGAACAGGATCGGGACGGTGAACGGCTACAGACGATCCTGGAAGAAGTGCGCAATGCTAAAAAAGCGGGCCTGTGCATGAGCCAGACCGACCGACATCTGCTGAATTTTGTCGAACACGAGTCTCACTGAGCACCCCCTCTATAGATAAAAAAGCACCTGCAGGACGCCGGTGCTTTTTTTATTATCTTGTGGACGCTTTGCCTTCCGGCGTCGAGGAGAAGGAAAGAAGGATTAGTGCGCCTCTTTCTGTTGGGTAAATTTCAGCTCAATCAGGGCTATCGCTTTTTGAATCGCGCGGCGAGTTACCGGGTCAACGGCAGCAGGATGGCTGGTAAAATCGATGGTTTTCAGCTGTTCTGACATCTTTTCACGGACTTCAACCGGCGCAATCACATCAATCACGTCGAGAATTTGTTTGATAACCAGCTGGCACGCCACGACGTCGGAAACCAGTTCCTGATCGGCAGAGAGTTGTTCGGCCATTTTAATCTCCTGTTTTATTTGCGCGACAGTCTACCTGCCCCGCTCCGTGCGAGGCAACAGTCCATTCGGCGTAAAATCCCTAAGGCGGGGACAAAAGCCCCCGTGGATTTACTTTTCAAACTGCCAGCAGGCAACGCGATGCCCCGGCGAGATCTCCTGCATTTGCGGAGGCTGCCGATGGCATTTCTCCATAGCTCGCGGGCAGCGGTCAGCAAATTTACAACGTGTACCTGCACCAATCTCCCCGGCGGTTTCGCCTTTTAGCCCGCCCTGCTCCAGCATTTGTACATGCGGGTCGGCGAGAGGAATAGACGCCAGCAGCGCCCGGGTGTAAGGGTGAGCCGGCTGGTTATACAGCGTTTCTGCCGGAGCCTCCTCCACCAGCGAGCCGAGGTACATCACGCCAATACGGTCAGAAATATGGCGCACCATCGACAGATCGTGAGCGATAAACAGGTAGGTCAGGCCTGATGCCTGCTGCAGATCCTGCAAAAGATTTACCACCTGCGCCTGCACTGACACATCGAGCGCGGACAGCGGTTCATCGCAAAGAATGAACTCGGGGTTCACCGACAGCGCGCGAGCAATACTGATACGCTGGCGCTGCCCGCCGCTGAACTCGTGAGGAAAACGATCGAGGTGCTCACGGCTTAAACCCACCTGCCCCAGCAGCTCCAGCGTTCGACTTTTCCTCCGTTCAGCATCGTAGCCGTGAATACGCATCGGTTCGGCAATCAGCTGCTGCACCGTCATGCCTGGATTCAGTGAGGAATAAGGATCCTGAAAAACGGCCTGCATCCGGCGGCGGACGGGTTTCAGCTGACGTTCGCTTAGCCCGGCAATGTTTTGCCCGTCAAACTCAATCTCACCTTCGGTGATGTCGAACAGCCGCAACAGGCTTCGGCCTAGCGTTGACTTGCCGCAGCCCGACTCTCCGACCAGGCCGTAAGTTTCCCCTGGATAAATATCAAAACTGACGCCGTCCACGGCCTTTACCGTCGTGCGTGGCCCGAACCAGCCCCGGTCAGAGGTGAAATGTTTACTCAGGTTGCGGACGCTAATCAGTGGAATAACCTCAGGCATGAGCCACCTCTTTTTCCCACAGCCAGCAGCTAACTTCGTGGCCGTCGGCGAACGTGTGTTTAGGTGCCGCCTTATCACAAACGGCCATGCGTTGCGGACAGCGAGCGGCAAATGGACAGCCCGCAGGGGGATTCAGCAAGCCGGGCGGGCTCCCTTCTATCGGAGACAAGCGTTCTTCACTGCCGTCAGGACGGGGCAGCGACGCCAGCAGGCCACGCGTGTAGGGATGCGAGGGGCGATAAAAAATAGCCTCTACGCTTCCCTGTTCCATCACCAGCCCGCCGTACATCACAACCACCCGCGAGCACACCTGCGCCACCACGCCTAAATCATGCGTTATCAGCAAAATTGCGGTATCCGTCTGCTGCTGAAGCTGTTTAAGCAGCCGCAGGATCTGCGCCTGGATTGTCACGTCCAGCGCGGTAGTCGGCTCGTCGGCAATCAATAAAGACGGATGGCACGACAGCGCGATGGCAATCATTACCCGCTGGCGCATGCCGCCGCTAAATTCGTGCGGGTATTGGTCGTAGCGTTTTTCCGGCTGGCTAATGCCCACCTGCCCGAGCATCGCAATCGCCTTCTCTTTAGCCGCCTTTTTGCTCAGGCGTTGATGACGAATAATGATTTCACTCATCTGCCGCCCGATGCTCAGCACCGGGTTCAACGCGGTCATCGGATCCTGAAAAATCATCGCTATCTCACTGCCGCGAAGATGGCGCATTTGCTCCGGCGTTTTGCGGGCCAGATCTTCGCCCTGAAAGCGAATATGGCCCCCCACTATCCTGCCGTGGCTCCCCAGCAAATTGATAACAGATTTGCAGGTGACGCTTTTCCCACAGCCAGACTCGCCGACGATGCCCACGACTTCTCCACGCCGCACGCCGAAGGAGACGCCACGCACCGCATGAACTTCGCCGTCGCGGGTAAAGAAGGATGTTTTCAGACTATCGATTTCAAGCAGGTTACTCATCGCGGTTTGCTCCCGGCTCAAAGGCGGTGCGGAACACATCGCCCAGCACGTTAAAGCTCAGCACCGTCAGCAGGATCAGCACGCCGGGGAACATGGCAAGCCAGGACGCTTCACCGATGTAAGACTGGGCATTATTCAGCATGCTGCCCCAGGAGGCATTTGGCTGCTGTACGCCAAGACCAAGAAAGCTCAATGTAGACTCCATTAAAATAGCGGAGGCGATATTCAGGGTCGCCGCCACGATAATCGTCGGCAAAATATTGGGGATAATATGGCGGGCGATTATCAACAACGGATGCTCACCGGAGGCACGCGCGTAAACCACGTACTCACGCTCTTTTAGCGTCAAGGTTTCTGCGCGAACCAGGCGTGACATGTTCATCCAGGTCAGCGCGCTGATGATCAGGATAATGTTAGCTATGCCGGGCTTCAGGTAAGCATTGAGCACCAGCAGCAGGAAAAAGGCCGGGATCGACATGAGTATGTCCACCAGCCTCATCAGCAGGTTGTCTATTTTACCCCCGAAGTAGCCGCTGACCGTGCCCACCAGCGTGCCGATAAGCGTGGAGAACAGCATCGCCAGAAACCCAACCATCAGGGAAATCTGCCCGCCGTAAAGCGCACGCGTAAAGTAGTCCCTGCCGTACTCATCCGTGCCAAACCAGTGCCCGGTATCCGGCGGCAGCATGCGCGCCTGGAGCGACATCTGGTTTGGGTCCCAGGGGCTAAAGAATGCCGACAATGACGCCAGCGCAAAAAGCACCAACACCGCCAGCGAACACTGCGCGGGACGGCTGTGTTTCATGCCCTGTTTAACCTGTGTCCATCTTCTGCTCATCATTACCTCAGCGCCTTAATGCGCGGGTCCGCCACGCGATACAGAAGATCGGCCAGTAAATTTCCCGCAATCAGCATCAAAGAAGAAAGCAGGATAATGGCCATGATCAGCGGGTAGTCCAGGGAGGTGATGGACTGGATCCCCAGCAGCCCCATCCCCGGCCAGGAAAAGACGCTTTCCGTGACGTAAGCCCCCACGATCAGCTCGCCAAAGGAAAGACCAAACAGCGTAATCACCGGCAGCAGCACGTTCTTCAGCACGTGACGGAACAGAATGGCACTGCGGGTCGCACCGTAGGCGAGCTGGGTTTGCACGTAGTCGGCGGACAGCTGGCTAATGGTATTAGATCGGATATAGCGCACGTAGCTGGAAAGGTTGTAAAAGGTCAGTGCAATACAGGGCAGAATGCCGTGGCGCACAACATCAAGCCACGAATCTTCCATGCCAATCGTTCTCATCCCCATGCTGGGCAGCCAGTTTAGCTGCACCGAAAACACGGTAATCAGCAGGATGCCAAACCAGAAAATCGGTACCGAAATACCCACGTAGGCAAAGAGATTCAACACGTGATCCAGCCAGCGGTGTTTAAACGCGCCGGCCAGCAGCCCAAGGGGGATCGCCAGCACAATCGCCAACAGCAGTGACGCGCCCATCAGGCCAAGCGTGGCCGGAATGCGTTCGGCAATCATGGTCAGCACCGGACGGTGATAAATCAGCGAGTAGCCCAGGTCGCCCTGCAGCAGATTTTTCAACCACAGCAAATACTGCACCGGCAGCGGTTTATCCAGGCCCATACTTTGACGAATACGTTCGATATCATCCGGGCTCATGCGCGGCGTGATATACGCCTGAACAGGGTCGCCCGGAGCAAGCTTTACCAGTAAAAAAGAGACCAGCGAGATAAAAAGCAGCATCGGGAACAGCTGCAGCAAACGCCGGAAAAGAAGGTTATTCATATTTTTACCGCCCCCGCCCTGCCGCCGCGCCGTAAGAGCACGCCAGGGCGAGGGTCATTCCCTGTTATTGTTGATAAATCTTCGACAGATCCTGGAACATATAAACAGGCTTAGGCTCCGCCTCTTTTGTGCCGCCAAAACGTTTATCCACCGCCACGACCGCGTTGGTGTAGGCAACAGGATACCAGGCCATATCGTTGGCTACGGTTTGCTGAATTTGTTTGTAGATGGCCGCACGCTTAACGGCATCCGTTTCGGTAGCCCCCTGCTCCCACAGCGCATCAAACGCCGGGTTCTTATAGTGTGCGTAGTTATAGGCTTCGTTGCTCATGTACAGCGACTTATAGCCGTCCGGCTCTGACCCCATGATGTATCCGCCCAGGCTTAGCTCCCAGGCCGTATTCTTCATGTCCTGGCTACGCTGTGACATCGCGTTAGCGTCCAGGGCCAGCAGCTCTACGTTGATGCCAATCGCCTTGAGCTGCTGCTGAATATAAAGCCCCATACTTTCCTGGGTTTTATTGCTGTTGATGTACGCCAGGCGCAGCTTCAGGCCGTCCGGCTGCCCGGAGGCTTTAAGCAGCGCTTTGGCTTTTTCAATATCGAACTTGTACTGCTCAACGTCGCTGGTCTGGTAGAGGGTATCCGGGGTCAGGATAGAAGCCGCAGGCCTGGCGTAGTCGAGTGAGGTAAATGCCGTTTGTACCAGATCGTCTTTATTCAGGGCGTAAGCAATGGCCTGGCGAAGATCCTTGCTTTTCATGCTGTCGACGTTCTGGTTGAAGGTCATATAGGCCAGACGGCCTTCCGGATAGATAACAAAATCAAACTTGCCGGTGGCCTTCAGGCGAGAGACGTCCTGCGGGTCAACCATCTTAAGGTTGATTTCACCGTTCTGTAGCGCAAGGTTGGCCGAGTTCGCATCCTTCGCAAAGCGATAAGTGACCGAGTCCAGCTTCGGTTTGCCGTTCCAGTAGTCGTCAAAACGCGTCAGGGCGTAGTACTGCCCGGCGCGGTACTCTTTAAATTTGAACGGACCGGATCCGACAGGTGCCTCGTTGCGGGCGCTCTTTTCGAGATCGCCTTTTTCACTGTCGAAGATATGCTGCGGGATCGGGAAGATTTGCACCAGCGTACCGGCAAAGGCGGCGCTCACCTGCGGCAGGGTAAATTTCACCGTCAGCGGATCCACCTTGCTCACGCTAAGAGGCTTGTTGCCATAGACAAACATGCTGCGGAAGAAGCTGTGTTGTTTTTCATCCAGCAGCTTATTAAAGGTGAACACCACGTCATCGGCGGTAATGGCCTGGCCGTCCTGCCATTTCAGGCCGGGCTTCAGCTTCAGCGTCCAGGAGAGATTATCCGCAGACGGCGTCAGGCTTTCCGCCAGGCCCCACTCGATTTTGTCCCCGTTGTAGCTGTATAAAGGCGAATAAAGCGCCTGCATAATCGTTAACGTAGTACGGTCGCTGGCATACAGCGGGTTCATGGCCAACGGATCGCCGGACGTGATGCCGATAATCAGGCTGCCGCCCTGCTTTGCTTCTTTTGCCGGGGCAGGTGCGGCCGCGGTTTCTTTTTTGGCGTCATCACAGCCGCTTAATGCCAGGGCCAGCGCGGCGACCAGCACCGACAATACCAGAGGTTTACGCATTGCTTCAGAAACTCCTTGCTTAATAAGAGCCCGCATAGTGCGACACTCACTATCGCTTGTAAATGTGCCTAAAAAGCATAAGCTTAGCCAAATTTTGACTATCCGCATGTCGCCTGAGCGCAACGCCTGAAGGGAATATTATTTAACCGGCACGCGTCACATAATTTTCGTCACCTCACCGCGTACAGGCGTAAAAAAAGCAGCCATCTGGCTGCTTTATCACTTCATTCGTTTCAGCTTCCGCTGCCGCTCAGGCGGAACATCGCCACCACATCGTGCAGATGGTGCGCCTGTTTCTCCAGCTCGCCGGAGGACAGCACCGACTTCTGCACCAGATTAACGTTCTGCTGCGTTACGCTGTCCATCTCTCGCACGGCCACGCCCACCTGCCCGATCCCCTGGCTTTGTTCAACCGATGCGCTGGCAATCTCGCCCATAATATCGTTGACCTGCTTCACGGCCTTGAGGATCTCATCCATCGCTTCCCCGGCCTTTTTCACCTGCTGCGAGCCGGTGTGAATATTGCTGACCGACTCATTCAGCAACGTTTCAATCTCTTTTGCCGCCCCGGCGCTGCGGCTGGCCAGATTACGCACTTCGCTGGCAACGACCGCAAACCCTTTGCCCTGCTCCCCCGCTCTTGCCGCCTCGACCGCCGCGTTCAGCGCCAGGATGTTGGTCTGGAACGCAATGCTGTTAATCACCGTGGTGATATCAACGATTTTATTCGCGCTGCTGGCAATAACATCCATTGTCTTCACCACCTGCTTCACCGATGCCCCACCGTTCACCGCCGTGTTGGTGGCGTTCTGCGCGAGATGGCTGGCGTGGTTCGCGTTGTCGGCATTGAGCTTCACCGTACTGTTCAACTGCTCCATGCTGGCGCTGGTCTGTTCCAGCGCGGCGGCCTGTTGCTCGGAACGGGATGACAGGTCGGTATTTACCCCGGAAACCTCGGTGGCACTGGTGCGAATCGCATCGGCGCTGTCCCGAATGCGGCTCACCGCTTTTTCCCAGTTATCCTGCATTTGTTGAATAGGCGGCACCATCAGGCCAATGCAGTTACGACCCAAATCCGGCAGCGCCGTGGCCAGTTCGCCCCGCGCCAGGACATGCATGTGATTACGGATTGTATTGACCGGCTTCACCAGGCAAAACCACAGGTAGCGTTCGGTAAAAAGGGTAATCGCAATACTAATAGCGATTGAAAGCATCAACATCAGCTGGGCCATGTTAATCCATGCCAGCTGGTCCGGGCTCAGCGCGAGCTGCTGCTTGAGGTTGTGTAAAAGCCAAAGCGTCGCGCCCGCGACGCTTATCCAGGCTAACGTCGAAAAGACTTGTATCAGCACCACCATCGCGCGGATTTTTATATTGCGAATCACATTCATCTGTCTGGTTCCCCGGTCAAAAATAAAATGCACCTCCTGTGCGGCTTTAGCGGCGCGCGTCCTGATTTATTCCCTCGTATACCTGCATAAGTGAAATTAAATCGCGCCGTAGCGCTATTGTCGGCACGTTTCAGCAAAACTTGACGCGTATTTGATCAAAAAATCGCCGCGCATTTTGTGGGGAATTTACGTTAGGTGAAATGTTTTTATGCCGTAATTTGAATTAAGGATTATTTAAAATTCGAAATTTATAGAATCCGTTACCCACAGCAGTGAACCGACTTTTCTGGCCGCCCCGCGTGCTACCATAAAAGCGGTTAAGCATGAGGTATTAATAAAGATGAAGCGCATTTATCTGGCCGTTGCCGCCCTGTTCCTGGGTGGATGCACCGTAAGCAAAACGCCCGTCCCGCTCAACGCTAACGAGCCAGCCGGCGTTGTTCGTCTCGCCTATAACCTGCCGCCGCTTCAGACGGCCAAAGTGGACAAGTTCCTCGCACAGTCAACCGCCTCGCGCCAGTGCCAGCAGTGGGGCTATGCCAGCGCGCTCCCTTACGGCAGCGACGTCAAAACCTGTACGACCTACAGCGGCACCCTTTGCCTGAATACCCAGGTTGTGCTGGAGTACCAGTGCCGTGGCGTGAGCGGTCCACAGTATGCGGGCGTCACCAGTAACTGGTAATTCCTGAAAATTTCTCTATTTTTAGTGACATCCAGCCAAAGAGAATCCTGACGCCAATGTAACCCTTCCTGACGATAACTTTCTCGCGCTGCCGTTTTCAAAAACGGCGGCTTGACGCTGTTTATTCATCAGGAACTTACCATGATTCTTTTGCTGCTACGCGCCCTGCGCCAGCACCGCTGGTTCACGCTACTCGGGCTTGCGCTGCTGTTTTCATCGATTGGCAACGGCCTGACCTACGTTCTGGTCTTCAGCCAACTTTTAAACAGCCATGCCACGCCCGCCTGGCTTTCTCTCGCCTACGTGCTCGCCCTCGCTCCCGGCTTACCCGCCAGCTTCTTTGGCGTGTGGTTATTAAGACGATGGCCGGCGTTTTCCGTACTTATTCTCGGCGAGGCACTGGGCCTCGCAGGCCTGATCCTACCGGGCATTGCGCTACTCGTTGACCACCCGGTAATGCTGCTGTTAAGCCAGGCCGCGGCGGCGTTTAGCACAGGTATGACGGTGCCGGTGCTCAGCCAGCTCTTCAAACAAGGATTATCCAAAACACTGATGCCCGCTGCCGCCGGAATTGAAACGCTGGTATTCGCCGCCAACGTGATTTTCGGCGTTGGCATAGGCACGCTGCTGTACGGCCATATCAGCCTTTGGCTTATGCTATTGATGGATGCGCTCAGCTTCACCCTCGCGACCGGTTTGCTATGGCGAGCTGCCGTCTCGTTTACCACGCAGAGTGACGAGGAACAGGAGTCCGCTCAAGACGAAAGGTTTAGCTGGCGCGGACTGCCGCCAGGGCAAAAACGCAGCCTGCTGTTGCTGCCCAGCCTGGCGCTCGTTGGGGCTCCGGTGATGGCGTTGCTCCCGGCACTTGCGCCCGCATTGCCTGGCGATAACACCGACAACGGGCTCATTCTGCTGTTTGCCCGCAGCGTTGGGCAGCTCTTAGCGCCGCTGGTTCTCAGCGAGAAACAGGTGCGTTACCGCGCCAGCGCCACGTTACCCCTGATGCTGGCGCTCTTACTTTTCACGCTTTGTTATTTCACCGTCGCTGTGTCAGGCAGCCTGTGGATTGCCGTGCCGCTTATCGTTATCGCCCACCTGTTCAGCAACTGGTTCTATCTGGTGGCAACGCTTAACGTGATGGACAGCTTTCCCCCCGGCCAGGTTGGCGCGGCAATGGCCTCCAGCTGGCGCCTGCAGCTGGGTCTTACGCTCGTCGTCCCGCTAGTCACCGGGATGATTGCAGATCGCTTCCCCGCGCAGTGGGTGCTGCTCGGGAGCGGCATCACCGGGATTATTCTTGCCCTGTTGATGCTCGGTGACTTGCGAAAAACACCAAATTGTAATTTGATAGCGCGGCGGAATCATTCCGCACTTAATTTTAATAATGATGATGACAGTAAGACAGGTGGATAATGGCATTTTATAAAGCAACACTTGCAGGGGCATTAGCCCTGGTGCTGGCGGGCTGTGTGGCCCCGGCAAAAACGACCACGGCGGTTACGGCCCCGGCTAAGCAGTGCCAGGTCGGCGACGCAATGACGCAAACCACGCTCTATTTCGGCATTAGCCGCCCATCCGGCGCGATAATTACCGCGAACGAGTGGCGTAGCTTTGTGGATAAAGACGTCACCCCACGCTTCCGCGAAGGGCTGACTGAGTATGACGCCAAAGGCCAGTGGCTGAATGCGAAAGGCGAAGTGACGCACGAACCGAGCAAGGCGATTATGCTGATCCGCGGCAGCGATGCTGAGAGCAGTAAGAAGGTTGACGAGCTGCGTGCTATCTATAAAACCCGCTTTGCGCAGGAATCTGTGATGCGCGTTGACCAGCCGGTCTGTGCCGCATTCTGATCGTTCTTCGTTAAACAAACGGCGGTTTCCCCGCCGTTTTATTTTACAGTACCAGGCCGGCAAACGCCGCCGACAGCAGGCTGACCAGCGTCGCGCCGTAAACCAGGCGAAGGCCAAAGCGAGAAACCACGTTCCCCTGCTTTTCATTCAGCCCTTTAATGGCGCCGGCCACAATCCCGATTGAAGCAAAGTTAGCAAACGACACCAGGAAGACGGACAGGATCCCGAGGCCACGCGGCGACAGCGTTGCCATGATCTTTTGCAGCTCAATCATCGCCACAAATTCGTTAGCCACAAGCTTGGTTGCCATAATTCCGGCCGCCTTCAGCGCATCCGCCTGAGGAATACCCACCAGCCAGGCAAACGGATAGAACACGTAGCCAAGAATTTGCTGGAAGCTCATGCCAAAGACCGTGGCAAACAGCGCGTTAACGGCGCTGATAAGCGCAATAAAACCAATCAGCATCGCCAGAATAATCATCGCTACCTTGAAACCCGCGAGGATGTACTCCCCCAGCATCTCGAAGAAGCTCTGCGACTCGTGCATCTTCTCAAGCTTAATTTCTGGCTCAGCGCCCGGACGAGTCGGGTTGATGATAGACAGGATAATAAAGGCGCTGAACATATTCAGAATCAGCGCAGCCACCACGTACTTCGGCTCCAGCATCGTCATGTAGGCCCCGACGATCGACAGCGAAACGGTGGACATTGCCGTGGCGGCCATAGTGAACAGGCGGCGAGAACTCAGGTCGCCCAGCACGCCCTTGTAGGCAATGAAGTTTTCTGACTGGCCCAGAATCAACGAGCTGACGGCGTTAAACGACTCCAGCTTGCCCATGCCGTTCACTTTTGAAAGCAGCGTGCCGACGATGCGAATAATAACAGGCAGAATGCGGAAGTGCTGAAGAATCCCGATCAGCGCAGAGATAAAGATTATCGGGCACAGCACGCCGAGGAAGATAAAGGCCAGCCCGGCTTTGCTCATTCCGCCGAAGACGAAATCACTGCCCTGTCCGGCAAAGGTCAGAAGGTGGCCAAAGAAACCGGACACGCCGTTAATCACCCACAGCCCGCTGTCGGAGTGCAGGAAGAAGAAAGCCAGCAGGCCTTCAATAACGATAAGTTGTAACAAATAGCGGACACGGATGGTTTTACGATCGAAGCTCACCAGCCAGGCCAGCCCCATGATGACAACAAGTGCGAGAAGAAAATGAAGAATATTCATGTGCAGTCTAGTTTTGAAAGAAACGTATTTAGCCACACCTCCTGCGCCAGGTAAATGGCGGGCATAAGAATATTTAGCCATAAGTTTTTCCAATGACAACATACGCTTATTCTTAGCATGGTTATCATTTCGAGCGCACAATATGACGGATGTATTACGCATTATGCAGGCGTTAAATAAAGAAACGGAACAAGAGTAATTCTCATTATTAATTCATAATGTCACAAATAAAATAATAGTAACAACCATTCTCATTACACTAATATAATTAACATTTTCTTTGCATTCGGGAAAATAAATAATTAAAGTAGCGCCATATTAACGCCCCCACAAATTATGGAGCCTGTGATGCTGAAGACGGAAATGATTGAAAAACTTAACGAGCAGATGAACCTTGAACTCTACTCCTCCCTGCTCTATCAGCAGATGAGCGCCTGGTGCAGCTATCACAGCTTTGAAGGGGCCGCCGCCTTCCTGCGCCGCCATGCTCAGGAAGAGATGGAGCATATGCAGCGTCTGTTTGCTTATTTAAATGATACCGGGAGCATGCCGCGTATTAACGCCATTCAGTCCCCGTATTTAGAATATGCTTCGCTGGATGAATTATTTAAAGCCACCTACGAGCACGAGCAGTTAATTACTCGTCAGATTAATGAGCTGGCCCACTCCGCAATGATTTCTCAGGATTATCCAACCTTTAATTTCCTGCAGTGGTATGTTGCCGAGCAGCATGAAGAAGAAAAACTGTTTAAATCCGTGCTGGATAAACTCAGCCTGGTGGGTAAAAGCGGCGAAGGTCTGTACTTCGTTGATAAAGAGCTGGCAACCCTGGACACTCAGGCTTAATTGCTCTTAGTCAGCAGGCCTTACGGCCTGCTGATTCTATTTTAGTGCAGCGAAGCCCCATCGCGCTGGCTGTGCCAGTAGCCATAAAGCGCAAGCGCTGCAGGTTTAATTGCCTCGATGCTTGCCAGAAACGCTTCCGGCGTCAGGTTCTCAAACTGCTCTTCATTCTCTATAAGCCCGTGCAGCGCAATGGCATCCAGCTCAGGCTGAAGCTCAGCGGGCAGCGCAGGCCAGCTTTCCAGTGAAACACCGCGCATATAGCCGTAGCACCACTCTTCAACAATCGTAATTTCACGGTTGTCTACTTCGCTGGTGCCAAACAGCGGCTCAAACTGCCCAGGATATTCTGCCAGACGCTCCGCAATGTCATTCATGTGCTGGAACACGAGGACGTTAAAGCGGGTAAGTTCTTCTTTGGACTCCCACTCAGGCTCAACATCACCGCCCCATACGGCCCGCAGCACGGTGGCAGGCTCGATCGTTTTAGGGCCAGAAAGGACTGCCGTGAGCAACCCATCCAGTTCGGCCACGTCAATCACCGAATGCGCGGTGCCGTACTTCAGCAGCACATCATCAAGCCAAATAATTTCGTCTTCGTTCAGCGGTCCCTGGGTCATCTGTGGGCTCCTCATTTCGCGGTTTTAAAAAATGTAGCGCATTGTACCCGTTCCTTGCCCGAAAGGTTATGTTCCATTACGTCGGCGTCAGGCATTCCATCAGTAAACAGCGGGTTTTATCACAGAGTTGAGGGCTGTGCTGTAGCGCCGGCCACACGCTGCTATGGTCTGAATCAGGCACCGTCAACAAGGCATGTTTCCCCTGGCCCGAGGCTGAGTCATAAAGCCGCGGCGGGATCTCTGCCGGAATCACCCGATCTTCAGCGGCGGCAATCACCAGGACATTACCGCTAAATTCAGACACAAGCTGCCACGCATCGCTTTCTTCCCAGCTGCGCGGCTGACGAATGATGGTGGAAAATTCAGGCCCAAAATTTACTCGATACGCCGCAGGATGATACACGCCGGGCACCATCAAGATCAGCGCATGCAGAGGAACAAACTTGCTGAGATGCAGCGCGTTGTAAGCGCCCATACTCACGCCCATGCAAGCGGTGAGCTGAGAACCCAAACGATCGGCTATTGCTCTGGCCTGCTCTGTACGGCTAATCAGTGAGGAATGAGACAGCTCGCCGCCGGTTTCCCCATGACCGATGCAGTCAAACGCCGTGCTGCCAAAGCCCAGCTCCGCCATCAGATGCCGGTATTTCAAGCCGGCCTCACGGTCTTTTGAGCCACCGTGGATCATCAACACGTGGCCATTACTGCCGTATATGCTGTCGGCCTGGAGCCTGTGGCCCTGAAAATCAACGTCAAAAGCGTGGCGGGAGGTGGTGTTCATGGCTGCCTGATGGAGTGCTAATGAATGGCTTAGCATGGCATTTTTTAAGGGAAACGGACAAAAAACAAAGGGATTAATTTCAGGCAGGCAAATCGCAGGCAATAAAAAACCACCCGAAGGTGGTTTACACGACACTGCTTATCATTGATTTTATTCTTTTTATTCCCATGGTACCCGGAGCGGGACTTGAACCCGCACAGCCATAAGCCGAGGGATTTTAAATCCCTTGTGTCTACCGATTTCACCATCCGGGCTCGGGAAGAAATTGGAGGCGCGTTCCGGAGTCGAACCGGACTAGACGGATTTGCAATCCGCTACATAACCGCTTTGCTAACGCGCCAAAATCTTTTGCCTTTTCAGGCGGTAACAGAAAACTCTATTACCTGAATCTGGAGCGGGAAACGAGACTCGAACTCGCGACCCCGACCTTGGCAAGGTCGTGCTCTACCAACTGAGCTATTCCCGCATTTTGTACAAGTGACCGTTGGTGGCCGTTAAGCTAATCACTTGATTTTATTATCTTCCGGCTAGCCATGCTGCCTTTCGATGCGTTGCATTCTACTTACCTGACGCAATGAGTCAATGAAATTTTCTAACACCACGAATCGTTTGCTGAATTTTGCGCCGGATAGATCACGGTTCGAGCAAATCGCCGCGTGCCGCAGCAAGATACTGGAACATTGACCAGAAGGTCAGAACCGCAGCCACGAAGAAAAGCGCGATGCCGGTGTATTCGATCCACATGTTCGGCCGCCACAGCATCCCGATCAACGCCAGCATCTGTGCCATGGTTTTGGTTTTGCCAATCCAGGACACCGCCACGCGGCTGCGCTTGCCAATTTCCGCCATCCATTCGCGCAGTGCGGAAATAATAATTTCACGAGCGATCATCGTTGCCGCAGGCAGGGTCACCCACCAGGCATGGTAGTGTTCCGCCACCAGTACTAAAGCCACGACCACCATCACCTTATCAGCAACCGGGTCAAGGAATGCGCCAAAGCGCGTGCTCTGGTTCCAGCGACGCGCCAGGAAACCGTCAAACCAGTCGGTGATAGCCGCCAGCCAGAAGATGAACGCGCAAAGGAACGGGCCCCAATTGAACGGCAGATAAAACGCCAGCACAAAGAACGGGATAAGGATGACACGAAACAGCGTGAGCAGTGTTGGGATATTGAATCGCATAGTGCCAGTTAACTATCTGTCATAAGTGGAAATTGTCTCTATGTTGCTACAGAGCCCTTAATGTTTCAACGAGTAGTAGATCTTTTCTGCCAATGCCTGCGAGATGCCCGGCACTTTTGCGATCTCCTCGATAGAGGCATTGATTAACGGTTGCAATCCGCCCATATACTTCAGCAACATCTGGCGGCGTTTAGGTCCGATCCCTTCGATGGTTTCCAACGAGCTGGTACTTTTCACCTTAGCGCGTTTTTTACGGTGCCCGGAAATCGCATGATCGTGTGAATCATCACGGATGTGCTGGATCACATGCAGTGCCGGAGAATCC
The DNA here is from genome assembly GCF_000757825.1 of Cedecea neteri. Taxonomy (GTDB): domain Bacteria; phylum Pseudomonadota; class Gammaproteobacteria; order Enterobacterales; family Enterobacteriaceae; genus Cedecea; species Cedecea selenatireducens. Next base: position 4,515,851 of record NZ_CP009451.1, on the reverse strand, counting down.
GGCGGCAAAGAGAACCCCTCACCTTCCGGTTCGAAGAACAGCGTTTCCAGCCCTGCTTTACGGTCGCTGCCTTTTGCCACGCCAAGCAATAAAGGATGGTGTTTGTCCCAGGGCACGTCCAGCCCGGCAAATACGGACTTCGCCTGCCCCAGCTGCCCCTTCCCGCCGTCTATCAGGATAACGTCGGGTATTTTGCTTTCTTCTATGGCCTTGCCGTAGCGACGACGCAGCACCTGGTTCATGGCGGCATAATCATCGCCCGGCGTAATGCCGGTAATATTATAGCGGCGATATTCAGACCGCAGCGGACCGTTGCTGTCAAAAACAACGCAGGAAGCGACAGTTTGCTCCCCCATCGTATGGCTGATATCAAAACACTCCATCCGCTTCACTTCCGGAAGTTTTAGCACCTCAGCCAGCGCTTTCAGGCGCTGATGGATAGTGGACTGTTGGGAAAGCCTGGTTACCAGTGCCGTTGCCGCGTTGGTACGCGCAAGCTTCAGGTAACGCGCCCGGTCACCGCGAGGTTTGGTTTGCACGTTCACCTTGCGGCCCGCCAGCTCGCTCAACGACTCCGCCAGCAGGGATTTATCCGCCAGCGCAAAATCAAGCAGAATTTCAGAAGGCAGCGTGCGCATCTGGCTGCCCTGCAGATAAAACTGGCCGACAAACGTCTCGACAACTTCGCTCAGCTCGGTACCGGCTGGCACCTTAGGGAAGTAGCTACGGCTGCCAAGCACTTTGCCCTGGCGAATAAACAGCACGTGAACGCAGGCCATCCCCGCATCAAACGATACGCCAATAACGTCGAGATCGTCGCCGGTATTGGAAACAAACTGTTTCTCGGTAATGCGCCTTACCGCCTGAATCTGATCGCGGATCCTGGCGGCCTCTTCAAACTCAAGATTTTTGCTCGCCTCTTCCATACGGCCGATAAGCTGCGTCAGCACCTGATCGTCCTTCCCGGCTAAAAACAGACGGACATAATCCACCTGACGAGCATAGTCATCTTCCGTTACCAGACCTGCAACGCAGGGACCGAGACAGCGTCCGATTTGATACTGGAGACAAGGCCGGGAGCGGTTGCGATAAACGCTGTTCTCGCACTGACGAATCGGGAAAACCTTTTGCAGCAGCGCCAGCGTTTCGCGCACGGCATAGCCGTTAGGAAACGGGCCGAAGTATTCACCCTTCGCATGCTTCGCGCCGCGGTGCATGGCCAGCCGCGGGTGGCTGTCCGCGCTCAGGAAGATAAAAGGATAGGATTTATCGTCACGCAGCAGCACGTTGTAGCGAGGCTGATAGAGCTTGATGTAGTTGTGCTCTAACAGCAGGGCTTCGGTTTCGGTGTGGGTCACCGTGACGTCGATGTGGTGAATCAACGCCACCAGCGCCTCGGTTTTGCGGCTCGCGAGGTTTGTACGGAAGTAGCTGGAAAGGCGTTTTTTCAGGTCTTTGGCTTTGCCGACGTAGATAACGGTGCTGCCGGCATCGTACATGCGATAGACGCCGGGCTTGCTGGTTACCGTCTTGAGAAAAGCCCGGGAATCGAAAGTGTCACTCACTACTGATTAACGTCTCCGCGTTGAATAACCCATGGCGGATAGCCAGGTGTGTCAGCTCAACGTCGCCGCTGATATTCAGTTTACTAAACATCCGATAGCGGTAGCTGTTCACCGTTTTAGGGCTGAGATTAAGCTGCTCAGAGATCTCATTGACCTTCTGGCCTTTGGTGATCATCAGCATAATCTGTAATTCACGCTCAGACAAACTGGCGAAGGGGGATTCCGCCTCGGGCTCTATCTGGCTTAAGGCCATCTGCTGGGCAATGTCGGAGGCGATGTAACGCTGGCCCGCATTGACGGAGCGAATCGCGTTAACCACGTCCTGAGGCGCCGCGCCTTTGCTCAGGTAACCTGCCGCGCCGGCCTGCATCACTTTCGCAGGCAGCGGATTCTCGGTATGGATAGTCAACATGATAACTTTGATATCTGAAGAGTAACGGGCAATCTTACGGGTGGCTTCCAGGCCGCCGATCCCCGGCATATTCATATCCATTAACACGACATCGACCGGGTTGCTGCGGCACCATTTAATGGCATCCTCACCGCAGTTCGCTTCACCCGAGACTTTGATGCCTTTAATCTCTTCCAGAATGCGTCGTATCCCTGCGCGCACCAGTTCGTGGTCATCAACAAGAAGAACGTTGATCAAAGGGCTATTCTCCAGAAAGGGATAACGCTGCTGATAGCTAATTGGTCATATATTAACGTTTTTCTGGCAACATTAAAATCCAAATTGCAGTGAGCACGTTGTGCTACCTTAAAAGGAGAATATATCTTTACTTTCGGGAGCGTTTCTGCGGCACACATCAACTTTCTAAAATCCAGCGGCTCGCTATTATTCTCTGATTAAAAAACAGCTAATTACCAGAGTGAGATCATTATCGAGAATGAAAATCGTATTCTCTCGATTTATTTAACGTTAGTTAAACGAGAACGAAACAAATTGTTTTTACTCCCCTCACCCACCGCCACGAATAACCTCTGCGCGTATTGTTTATTACCGTAAACATTCGCACGCCTTTCCACGGCTGAACATGAATAATTTTTTCAAAGCTTATGGTATACTCCGCCGCCTTATGAATATCACGGTGCATAATGGCAAGCATTCGTACTAACTAAGCATTGAGGAAAGTAAATGAGCACTCCTGATTTTTCCACCGCCGACAACACCAGCGAACTGGCACAAGAAGTCACCTGTCTGAAAACGCTGTTAACCCTGATGCTGCAGGCTATGGGCCAGGCTGATGCGGGCCGAGTTATCCTGAAAATGGAAAAACAGATCGCTCAATTGGAAGACCAGGCTCAGGCTGAAGTATTCGGTAATACCGTTCAGCAAATTAAACAGGCTTACCGTCAATAAGCCGGGGCGGCTGGCAGAATCTGGGTTCTCCAGCCGTCAGGACCTGCGCTGCAGGCTCAAATAATTCCCATCGCTGCGGCGTAACACGCTATCTGCGTCTTGTTTGGCGCGTTGAATTTCTTCTGCATATTCTTCTGGTGGAAGTTCACCGTATTCTCAGAAATTGACAGAATAATCGCGATTTCTGCCGACGTTTTCCCCTCACCCGTCCACTGCAAAATCTCCCGTTCACGCCTGCTGAACTTCATATCCAGTATTTCAACCGACGGATCGTCAAGCCTCGTTAGCGTCGCCATGCTCAGTTCTGCAATGTAGCCAAGCCGCAGCCCCAGTTCGTCTTCAGGCAAAACATCCGGGCGTACGTTTGAGCGCGAAACGGAGAGAAAACCAGCCGTGCGGTTAGGCGACATCACGCAGTGAGTCCTGCCTGTCGCCAGGCCGTGGTCGCGCGCGGCGTCCCAAAGCTCACGAGACTCGGCAAACAAGGCGTCGCTCCAGATTATTTCCCCACGCATGAAATTAGACTGTTTCAATACCGGATCAATAGCAAAATAGTTTTCAGTCACATACCACTCTAACCATTTTTGTGGATAAGAACTCTGCAAGGATAATTTAGGCCGTGTAAATGGCACCGGGTGCCGAACGCACAGCGAAAAATAATCAAACTCCAGGCGCTGAGTTTGTTGTTGAACTAAAGTTTGTAATTCGCTGGCCTGGGTAATTGACAGGAAAAGTTCGAGTGCTTCCCGTCGCCAGCTAAAAAAGTCACGTTCCAGCATTATATCTGGCGTTTCTCCCGGCGCTAAAAAGTATTTCATTAATAGAATGTAATAAGCTAACACATTTATTAAAGCAATTAATGTGATTTATTGTCATTCAGGCACAATTATTCGGTTTTTACATATGTCAGGAAAAATTTACTGGAGCTCTGTATGGTTAAATCCTCGTTTTCCTCCCTCCTGGCCGCAATGAGTCAGGAACAGGGGCTGGGCATCCCTTCCAGCCCGGTCGTTGTGAGCGGCGAAGGTGCACTCATATCCTGTTTTCCTGTTACCGAACTCGCCGCCGCCAGTATCGCTACCGCAGGAATCGCGCTCAAAGCGCTGCTCTCTCGCCCGAATGCCTCTCTTTCTATAGACCAGAGACTTGCCTCGTACTGGTTTTCCGCCAGCCACTTTCCCGTTAACCGCGCTCCGGCAGCATTATGGGATGAATTTGCCGGGGATTACGCCACGGCGGACGGCTGGGTGCGGCTACACACCAACGCGGCGCACCACAGGCAGGCAATGGAACGCGTGCTGGGCGTCAGTAAAAATAAAGCCACACTCGCGCAGCAGGTCGCTCACTGGGGAAAAACCGAGCTTGAAGAGGCGATAGTGGCTGCAGGCGGATGCGCCGCCGCGATGCTGACCCACGACGAATGGCTCAAACACCCGCACGGGAAAACCGTTTCAGCAGAGCCGTTATTCTGGCAGGAGTACCACGCTGAGGCCTCCCGCCCCGAACTGACTTTGCCACCTGCTCGCCCGCTGGCCGGCATTCAGGTCCTGGATCTCACCCGCATTATTGCCGGGCCGGTCGGCACACGTTTTTTAGCCGGCCTGGGCGCGAAGGTACTGCGCCTCGACCCGCCGGAATGGGAAGAGCCCACGCTTGTCGAGGAAGTCACGCCTGGGAAAAGATGCGCGAGGCTCGACCTCAAGTCCTCCGGGGGACGGGAGCAGTTCAAAGCCCTGCTTGGCGAAGCGGATGTCCTGGTGCACGGCTACCGAGCGGACGCGCTGGAATCGCTGGGCTTTGACGCCGAAACCGTGCAGGCAATCTCGCCGGGGCTGGTAGACGTTTCGCTCAACGCCTGGGGGTGGCGCGGCCCCTGGCGGAACCGAAGAGGCTTCGACAGCCTGGTGCAAATGTCCAGCGGCATTGCCGGGGCAGGACAGCGTTGGAAAAAAACAGAGCGCCCTCACCCGCTGCCCGTTCAGGCCCTGGATCACGCCACGGGCTATCTCATTGCTGCGGCGGTGCTTAAAGGCTTAAAGGTACGGCATGAACAGCATCGGGGATATAGCGCCCGCCTGTCCCTCGCCCGCACGGCCGCGTTATTGATGTCGCAGCAGGCAGGTGACCATCCCGCGCTTGCGGCAATCAATACGCATGATTTCCAGCCGCTGATCGAGTGGTCCGAGTTTGGGATGGGCAACCGGTTGAAGTTCCCCCTTATGCTGGCGGGCACGCCGGTTATCTGGGCCACACCACCGGCGGCGCTCGGCTCGGCGAAAGCCGCCTGGTGGTGATGTAGCGAAAAAAAAACGGTTTATTGGGTCAAAAACTTATCCAGGAACTGGCGAGTACGAGGCTGCTGCGGGTTGGCAAAAAGCGTTTTGGCCGGCCCCTGCTCCACGATTTTACCCTGGTCCATAAAAATGGCGCGGTCGGCCACGTCGCGGGCAAAGCTCATTTCGTGGGTCACAATGACCATCGTACGCTTCTCTTCCGCCAGCTGGCGGATGGTGTTCAGCACTTCCCCCACCAGCTCAGGATCCAGCGCCGACGTGGGTTCATCAAACAGAATAACCTCCGGGCGCATTGCCAGCGCCCGGGCAATCGCCACACGCTGCTGCTGCCCGCCGGACAGACGACGTGGATAGCTGGTTTCTTTCCCGCTGAGCCCCACCTTCACCAGCAGCTCTCGCGCCCGGGCAATGGCTTCTTCTTTCGGCTCACCCTTAACGATGACCGGGCCTTCAATAATGTTTTCCAGCACCGTGCGGTGTGGAAACAGATTGAAGTTCTGGAACACGAAGCCTACCTGCTGACGCAGTTGGCGAATCTTCTCTTTCTGCTTCGCCAGCGGCTGCCCGGCATCGATCGTGATGTCGCCCACCTGAATGAGGCCGCTTTCCGGCTCTTCAAGCAGATTGATGCTGCGCAACAGCGTTGTTTTTCCCGAGCCGCTGGGGCCAATTATCGCCACCACTTCACCCGGCTTGACGTCGAGATCGATGCCGTGCAGCACCGTCTGACCGTGGAATTTTTTCACCAGTTTTTTTACGTCGATGGCGCTCATTTCGGCTCCCTGTCCTGGCGATTAAGCTGATTTTCGAAATAGTTCTGCAGCGCGGAGAGCACCGTCGCCATCACCCAGTACACCAGGGAGGCGGCGAGATACATGGTAAAGACTTCCAGCGTGCGCGAGGTAATCAGCTGCGCCTGGCGGAACAGCTCGGGCACCTGAATCGTCGCCGCCAGGGAGGTATCTTTCACCAGGCTGATAAAGCTGTTGCCCAGCGGAGGTAATGCCACGCGGGCGGACTGTGGCAGAATCGCGCGCCGCAGCGTTTGCCAGCGCGTCATGCCGATACTGGCCGCCGCTTCCCACTGCCCTTTATCAATGGACGAAATGGCCGCACGCAGCGTTTCGGAGGCATACGCCGCGGTATTGAGCGACAGGCCGATCATCGCTGAGGGGATCGGGTCCAGCTCGATGCCAAACTGCGGCAGCCCGTAATAAATCATAAAGAGCTGGGCGATAAGCGGCGTGCCGCGAAATATTGAGACATAGAAACGCGACAGTAGCGAAAACGGTAAAAACGCCGACAGGCGCATCAGCGCCAGCATAAAACCGAGGATCAGGCCGAAGAACATTCCGCCGATACTCAGCTGCAGCGTAAAGACCGCCCCTTTAAGCAGATACGGTGCTGAGTCCAGCACCAGTTGCAAACTTTCTTGCATGGTAATTCCCGATTATCAAATCCTGGCCTGCGCCCATTGCTTACAGGTGCGGATGGTAGGCAAATAGCGCGGGTGCTCCGCCGGTGTGAATAAAGGCGATTGGCCCCTGATCTTTGAATCTCTTTTGTGCCACGCCGTCGATAAGCCCGGCCATCGCTTTGCCGGTATAAACCGGGTCCAGCAAAATACCCTCGAGCCTGGCCAGCAGTTTTACCGCTTCCATGCCTTCTTCATTCGGCGTGCCGTAGCCCGGCGCGAAGTAGTCATCCCACAGGATGATATCGCTTGCGGCGCTCACTTCCAGAGAGTGCGCCACGGCCTGCTGCAACGCGACGACCTTTGGCTTTTGCTGCGCCACGGTTCTGGAAACGGTAACGCCAATCAGCTCAACGTCGGGCATAAGCTGCTCAAGGCCAACCGCCAGGCCTGCGTGCGTGCCCGCGCTGCCGGATGCGACCACCACGGATGACAGATTCACCGCACCTTCACACTGCTGGGCGATTTCCAGCGCGCTTTCGACATAGCCTAATGCGCCAAGCGCGTTAGAGCCGCCCACCGGAATAACATAAGGCCGGAACCCCTGAGCTTCCAGGCGCGTAGCCACCGCTTCAAGCTGCTTGTCCGGGGCGTTCAGCGCCTCGCACATTTCGACTTCAACATTAAACAGATCGAGCAGCAGGCGGTTACCGTTGGTCAGGTAGTTTTCCGCGCGGGTCCCGATTGGGTTCTCGAGCAGCGCCACGCAGTGCAGCCCAAGCTTCGCCGCCACCGCCGCCGTCTGGCGAACGTGGTTGGACTGGATAGCCCCGGCGGTAACCAGCGTATCGGCGCCTTCGCGCAGCGCGTCGGCCGCCAGAAACTCCAGCTTGCGCAGCTTGTTGCCGCCCATCGCCATCGGCGTCACGTCATCACGTTTAATATAGATTTCACGGCCAAGATAGTCAGAAAAGCGTGGCAAATACTCCAGCGGCGTCGGCGCGCCAATAAATTCAAGACGTGGAAAACGCGTTAAGTGATGCAGTGACATAGGGCCTCCTGAGCCGAGATCGATATCCAGTTTCATTATGCACCAGAGTGGCGGCTTCCCTCTCTACGATAAATAAAAAAAGGTGCTGAAATCAGCACCTTTTTCACCGTGATAGAGCGTTATTTGGTTACGTCCGCGCCAAACCACTTGTCGGAAAGCTTCGCCAGAGAACCGTCTTTCTGCATCCCGGCGATAGCCGCGTCGATGGCCTGCAGCAGATCCTCGTTGCCTTTACGCACGGCAACGCCAGCTTCCTGACGGGAGAACGCATCGCCCGCTACCGCCAGCGTGTCTTTCGTTTTCTTCACCAGATCCAGCGCGGCCAGACGATCGACCAGGATCGCATCAATACGGCCCACGCGCAGATCCTGATATTTGGTTGGGTCATCGTCATAGGTACGAATATCTACGCCCGGCACGTTTTCGCGCAGCCACTGCTCGTAGTTAGTCCCGAGACCCACGCCCACTTTTTTGCCCTTCAGATCGGCCGCGGTTTTAATGCTGCCTTCGTTGCCTTTTTTCACCAGCGCCTGAATACCGGAGATGGTGTAAGGGGTAGAGAAGTCGTATTTTTTCTTACGTTCGTCGGAGATGGTGACCTGGTTTATCACCACGTCGATACGTTTAGAGTCTAAAGAAGCCAGCATGCCGTCCCACTTGGTCGGCTTCAGCGCCGCTTTGACGCCAAGATGCTGGGCCAGCTGCTCGGCAAATTCAACTTCAAAGCCGGTCAGCTTGCCGTCATCTCCCTGGAAGCTGAACGGAGGATAGGTTCCTTCCAGCCCAACCAGCAGCGTGCCGCGCTCTTTCACTTTATTAAGAAGATTTTCAGCCGCGAAGGTTTTGACGCTCGCACCGGCCACCAGCGCTACGGCCAGCACGCCCATCAGCGCCTGGCGTCCCATCATTGTTAGTTTCATGTTTACCCCGAATATTTACATTTTTTGTAGTGTAGCGGGCAGGTCCGGAATATATCAAAACCAGTCCGCTACAACTTATGCAAATTTAGTATATATCGGAGGTTGCGCTAATTTCCTGACGCGGGATCGCATGTCCCTGCACCTGGAATTGCCAATATTTTCTTAGCGCAATGCGGTAATTGTTGGTGCTGGTGCGGGGCAGCCAGGCGTCCAGCGTCTCATCCAGCAGGCCCTGCAGCGAGCCGGGAAGCGGAACTTTATGCTCGCTCAGATGGTTACCAAGCCGGCGCAGACGAACCACATATTCGCGAATCGTCCCGTGGCTCATTTCGGTCTGCTCAAACAGATACTGTTTGAAGCCAATAATATCGAAGTAGTTGTTTTGTTCTTTGCAGTGCAAATCACCGCAAAAACGACACAGCGCCATCCACTCTTTCTGCTCGATAAGCCAGGTGGCTTCATCAATAAGCGTATCAAGCTGAGCGATGGTGGCCTTATTGATAATGACCCCGCTGCGCGTGAGCGTGATGCGGTCGAGCAGCTTACTGCAATGGGCACAATGTGTCTGGGTGTGTTTGAAATCTTTGAGATAGCGGCTTAATGGCCGTCTTTTTGACTGCTGCACCGTCATGATAATTCCCAGGTCGTCAGATAATTGTGCGGCACTCCCTACAACTTACCCAGCTTGGTGCGCAAACGCTTGATCGCCTGGCTATGCAACTGGCTGACTCGCGACTCACCCACATCAAGCACCGCCCCAATCTCTTTGAGATTCAGCTCTTCCTGGTAATAAAGCGTCAGCACCAGTTGCTCGCGTTCAGGTAAAGCTTCAATGGCTTCCATCACGCGCTGGCGCAGATTACTGTCCAGTAACTGCTGTAGCGGGTTTGCCTGCTGGTGTTCCTCGGTGACCAGTTCAATACTATCGCCGTGCTCTTCACGCCACTCATCATAAGAGAAGAGCTGGCTGTTATTGGTGTCGAGCAACATCTGGCGATACTCTTCGAGCGGGATGTCCAGCCGCTCCGCGACTTCCGTCTCGGTAGCGTTACGCCCCAGCTCTTGCTCCAGTTGACCAATCGCCTGTGCCACACCGCGAGCGTTACGCCTGACGCTTCGCGGCACCCAATCACGGCTGCGCAACTCATCAAGCATCGCCCCACGGATGCGCTGCACCGCGTAGGTAGTAAATGCCGTTCCCTGCAGGGCATCGTAACGTTCGACTGCATTCAACAACCCGATGCCGCCTGCCTGTAGCAGATCGTCGAGCTCCACACTCGCCGGCAGACGTACCTGCAGGCGCAATGCTTCGTGACGCACAAGCGGTACATAACGCTGCCACAGCGAGTGTTTATCCATTACACCTTCAGCGGTATACAGTGAATTCACGATAAACAGCCCTGCGTTAGTTGAGTTATCGGCATGATTATCCGTTTCTGCAGGGGTTTTAATCGGATGAATAGTGGGTGAAATGGGGGGTTATTTGGAGGTTACAGCAGAATAAGCCCCCAGGATTTTAACCATTAACGATGGCAAATCATGTTCAGGCTTACTTAAAAGTATCAATTGGTTGTTAAATATTAACGCCAGATACTATAGCGGGACTTCTTTAATAAAGCCGAAGAATCTATCGCGTAAAAAGGGTGTAAAAAGCCCTGTTATTCAGTGCCTGAGTCCGGCTATTTTTATCTTAAAGTGGTAAATATCCATATTGTTACAATACCGCGACGACAGGTCCCCTCTCGGGTGAACCGCATCGATGACAAGGCAGGTCACGACCATGAATATTTTAATTACGGCCATCGGCTCAATGTCGGCTAAAGCCGTAATTGCAGCGCTCCGGCGAGCGAATCATGGCGTATTTGGGTGCGATATTTATCCTGCTGAATGGCTTTACGCTTCACGCCTGGTGGATGATTTTAGCCAGGTTCCCCGAGCGGATAATCCTACCGCCTATCTTGCAAGCATCAATGCACTGTGCGATCGCCACAAAATAGACCTGATTATTCCGCTCACCGATGTTGAAGTGGACACGCTCTCCTTACATCGCGATAAATTAATCCCCTCATCAACGCTGGCGTTGATGTCAGCGAAATCCGTGTCGCTTGCCCGGGATAAGTTTAGCTGGAGCCAAAAGTTATCTCTGTCTGCTGATATTCAGCCTCTTCCAACCTTCCTGCTGGCTGACGTCCCGCTACAGGGCTTGCGTTTTCCGGTAATGCTGAAACGTCGTGACGGCCGCAGTAGCGAAGGCCAGCGCCGTATTGAGACTGAAAGCGAATTTCTGGAACTGCAGCATCGCCTTCCAGGCAAAGAGTGGATTGTTCAGCCTTTTCTGCCGGGCGAGGTACATGTCATCGATCTGGTGCGTAGTCAGGCCAGCGGCGAGTGCGCTGCGGTTGCCCGTAAAGAGCTGCTGCGCACCGCCAACGGGGCAGGATTGACCGTAGAAATGGTCGCCGATGAGGCATTAGTAGCCAAAGCCACCGAGGTCGCCCGCCTGCTCGACCTGAACGGCTGCATCAATATTGAGTTTATGCGCCATGCGAAGGGGGATTATCTGATGGATATTAATCCTCGTTTCTCCGCCGGCGTGGAGTTTTCCGTCATGGCTGGCTACGACATGATTATTAACCATCTTCATTGCTTCACCGGGCGGCCTGTTCAGCCCTCCACCGTGGTGCAAAATGCCATTTTTACTCGCCACTATGTCGCCGAGCATTCAAGTTAAGGATAGAGAAATGAGCCAAACTACCGAGCCTGCAAAACTGATCACTGCCGAGGACTGGGACAATAAATGGCAGGGTATTTTTGACCATTATCAAAATGATATCCGCCATGCCTACTATATCGACGCGGTCAGAAAGAGCGGTGAAAAACGGGTTCTGGAGATTGCCGCCGGAAGCTTTCGCGACATCGTCCAGTTGACCAAACGAGGCGTGGAAGGCCACGGCATAGACTTTTCACCTGAATCAGTAAGCCTGGCGAAAAAGCTCTATCCATCGCTGCAGGACCGTTTTTCCGTGATGAATGCCTTCAATCTGCAATATCCGGATAAGCATTTTGACCTGACCTACCACAACGGGTTCTGGGTGCTGTTCTCAGACGAAGACATCCAGAAAATGGCGATTGAGCAGGCTCGCATCACCAAAGGCCGCATGATCGTTACCGTGCATAACGCCCATAATCAGCCGTTCGTTAATTACTTTAACTCGAAAAAAGAAAGCGACTCGCTGTTTAATATTCGCTTCTTTACCGTCGACCAGATGCAGGAGATCCTCGGCAAGGTCGCCAGGAAAGTGACGATTATTCCGGTGGGTAAAGGCAAGAAAACGCATGAAGACTGGCTTATCCGTCACGGTCTGCACAACCCTCTGCTAATTAACAGCATGTTTAAACTCTGCGGACATCGCTATTTAGCGCGCAGTGAACGCCTGATGTGTATCGCTGAACTTTGATCGTAAAAAAGGGCTTTTGACAAAGCCCTTTAACCTTCCCTACACCATTAAGCCGCAGCAGACCCCTTTACCTTCAGAGGCAGACCAATTCTGCGCACTGCGGCAATAACTCTCTGCTGTTCCTCCTCGCTCATGTCCGGGAAAATCGGCAGGCAAAGTACCTTTTGCGCAATCTCGTTGGCCACGGGTAAATGCTCCGGCGCGGAAGAAGGCAGATGGCGGTACATGGCGAAGGAGCTGATGAGCGGATAGAAATAGCGCCGAGAATAGATCCCCTCTTCTTTCAGCGCGTCATAAAGCGCGTCACGGGCAATAGGGAAGCGCGCATCGACCAGGATCGGGTAATAAGCATGATTCCACTCGAAATCGCCCTCTGGGGTGTAAAGTTCGATGCCTGGAATGTCTGCCAGACCTTCACAATAGCGCTGATAGATAGCCGCCCGAGCCGCTAACGCCGCATCAATATGCTGCAGCTGCAGCAGACCAAAGGCCGCCTGAACTTCATTCATTTTGGCGTTGATTCCCGGCGCTATCACCGTGGTTTCATCAGCAAAACCAAAGTTTTTCAGATAGTCGATGCGTTTTTTGGTTCTGGCATCCGGGCAAATTATCGCCCCGCCCTCAATGGTATTGAACACCTTGGTGGCGTGGAAACTCAGGATCGAAAGATCGCCGCAGTTCAGGATGCTGCTGCCGTTCTGCTTGACGCCAAACGCGTGGGCGGCATCATAAATGACCTTCAGCCCGTAGGTATCGGCGATACGCTGAATTTTATCCACTTCGCAAGGAATGCCATAACAATGCACCGGCATAATGGCGCTGGTTTGTGGCGTGATCAGTGCTTCAATGCTGTCGGCGTTGATATTAAAAGTCTGCGGATTTATATCGGCAAATACCGGCGTCAGGCCGTTCCACAAAAGGCTGTGCGAGGTGGCGACAAAGGAGTAAGGCGTGGTAATGACTTCCCCGCTCAATCGCAGCGTCTGAAACGCCGTGAGCAGCGCCAGCGTGCCGTTTGAGAACAGCGAAAGGTGTTTTACACCCAGATAATCGGCTAGCGCCTGCTCAAGCTGCTGATGAAAAGGCCCGTTGTTAGTCAGGTATTTATTTCCCCAGATTTGCTCCAGGTAAGGAATAAACTCCTCAAGCGGCGGGAGCAGAGGGCTGGTGACAAAAATATTTTTCATAGTACACCTCGGTGTGAAACCAGTTGGCGCGCACCCGCGCCTTATTCCAATACGGTGAACGTCCGGCGTGCTTCACCGGCACAGTAAATTCGCCATGCTTCCCGCAACGCTCGCCCAAAGGTGTCCGCGACGTTAAAGCCATCCGCGGTTTCCGTCGGCATTCTGTCACGCATCGTCAGACGTATTTCACTGAGTTCGGCGACCCGGTCTTGCCAGCTCAATGCCTTCCGGATGTAATCCTCTTCGCCGTAGGCAATAAACTCCTCCAGCCCATGAATACGCATAATATCGACGCCCTGACGGGCAGCCATCGTTGCGCCACAGAGCGTCAGCGTCGGCACGCCCATCCAGCAGGCATGGTTGCTTGTGGTGCCGCCAGAATAAGGAAACGCATCAAGCAAAATGTCTATTTCATGGTGGTAGGCCAGATAATCGAGCAACGGCGCTCTTTTCTTGAAAATCAGGCGCGACGGGTCAATACCCAGCCGTTCGAGCTTCCTCGTCATCCCGGCCACCATTTTTTCATCGTTCATAAAACCGATAATAAATTTGGCGTCAGGACACTGCGTCAGAATAGTGGCCCAGACCCTAAGCACTTCATCGTTGATTTTTTTAGGACGATTGAAGCTGCCGAAGGTCAGATAGCCATTTTTAAGCGCCGGGAGTGGCGCAATATCAGGACTTTGCGGATCGGGCTCAAAGAACTTACGCATCTCAATAAACATGATGCTTTCGGTCAGCTGCTGTTCAAGATCGGCTGGCTCAGCAAGGGTCGCGGTCACAATGCGATAATCCATCGTGCTTAAACCGGTCGTCCCAGGGTAACCAATCCAGGAGATTTGCACCGGGGCCGGGCGCAGCGCAAACGCCGGTAGCCGGTTGTCTGAGGTATGCCCGGAGAGATCGAACAGGATATCAATCCCGTCCTGATAAATTTGCTCGGCAAGCTGCTGGTTACTTAACCTGTCCACCTGTCGCCACAGCACCGAGCCGGCTGCAAGATGGTCGGTGACCTCGTCATGGACATAAGAGACGCTGTAGCCCACAAGCTCAAAATGTTCTCTGTCCAGCCCATCCCAGAACGGCTCTAAGAAGTGGCTCACAGGATGTTTACGTAAGTCCCCGGAAACAAAGCCCACGCGCAGTTTTTTATCAGGATCTTTTTTGCCACGGTAGGGCAGCTGTAGATTACAGTCTTTAGCCCATTTCCCCACCGCCTCACCGTACTGCTGGTGTTTCTGGAAGAGCTGCTCTGCCGTCACCTTATGATCGTGGGTCATGGCAAAAAGCAGCGCGGTAAAGTAATCAAAATGGCTCGGATCAAGCTCTATGGCTTTGTTAAGGAACCAGGCCGCCTCATCGAGTTTTTGACTGTCGCTGAGAATCACGCCCATGGTGGCATAGTGAATTGCCTTTACCCCCTCGCTGCGCAGCGAGGCGCGAGAACATTTTTCCGCCAGCGACATTTCGCCCAGTTGGTAATAAGAGTAGGCCAGGCTATGCCAAAAATTAACGTTGTTATCTTCCAGCCTCAGCAGGCCCTGCAAGAGGGTAATGGCGTAATAATGCTTGTTTGTTTTCTGTAAGCCTGTCGCCAGGTCGTAATAAATATCCAGACTTGAGAAATAGTGCCCCATCAGGCGGCAAAGAACCTCAATGGCCTCTTCCCAGCGATTGGATAACACGAGGGTTCGCGAATAGCAGCGAAGCGCGGCAATATCTTCCGGGTTCTCTATCAGCAGTTGCTCAGCCAGCGTTTTTGCATTCTGAATCTTTTTCTCACCAATTAAATGGTTAATCCGGTCATAAATATCTTCCCCACCCTCTGATTCACGCTGGGGTAAGTCATTCACGTCTTTACTGAGCAAGCCTCCCCGCTGTTCCGAAACGCTAAGCAGCAGCAAAGTGTTCAACAGCGGCAGCAAAAATTGTCTATTTCCCGTACGTAAAAAAAGCTGGTACTGCTTTTTCCATGCCATCGAGGTGCCCGTCAGCGCGCCTTTATTACGCAGTGACATAAAACACTGCCACGCTTGCGCATCCACGCCGGTCAAACCCTGTTGCAAGTAGCGCCATTCTTCGGGCGTCAGAGAGAACTCCTCTCCCCGGAGGTTCTGAAATATCTGCGGGGCATTCCCTTCAGACTCACCGTTTTTAAGCGGGGAAATAGCCTCCAACGTGTCATTCTCAGCCCGATCGTACGCCTGCGGAGTGCAGCTCCAGTACAGGCCGGAAGGCTGAATAACAAACAAGTCTTCCAGCACTTTCAGCACCGCTGCCCGAACGTCAGCGTTATCTTCCGGCTGACGACAGTTAATGACCAGTTGTTCAAAGCTCAGGCTGAATGGCCAGGCGGCCCCCAGCACATCCAGCACACGTAAAGTCACCGGGTTTTCGCTGCTCGACAGCTGCCCATTGCCGCCAACATGGCCGTTCAATATATTGCCGTGCTCGTTCATTTTGCGGCTAAAGTTCCCGGCCCAATAAAGCGCGTCGAGGCGAGAGCTGTCCGGTAATGCCGGGAAATGTTGCTCTGCGCTGGTCGCGCTAAGCAGGCTGAAGCGTTCGCGGCGCGATACCGCAAAGTCCAGATATTGCTGGGCGGCAATGCGTTGCTGCCCGGCAACCAGGGCGTGTAACGCCGCCACTTTTTCACCATAGGAATGCGGCAACTCATACTGAGGCACCGCATCGCCGACATAGCTCAATCCCAGCTCGCTGGCCTGATGGCAAAATTCGCTAAACGACAGGGATGCCGTGCCAGGAGAGAGATAGCGCAGGGTCAGGGAGAGGTCGCTCTCTTTCTCGGCCTCTTCAATCCGGACTTTAAGCATGCCTTCCGGCAGGGTCATCGCCAGATAGCTCAGCATGCCGCGCGCAGCATTGACCTGTGCTTCAGGATCGCTATTGCCATCACGCGCAGCATGGTAGCTAAGAGCATCGCGGATAGCCGCCGTCTCGTGGTCACCGGTGGAAGGATACCAGTGCAGGCAGATAACGCCGGATGCAGACAGGTTTTGCCGACACCACAGCAAAAGCGCTTCTCGCTCCTGACTGCCGAGTAAAGAGAAAACGCCGCGCACCAGGATGTAGTCAAATTCCCCGCCCTCGATGCCCAGGATATCGCTCAGCCCGGCGGTGAACAGCTCAATATTACTCAGCCCCAATGCCTGGATATGGCGCTGTCCGGCGGCAATAAGGCTTTCATCAATATCAATCCCTATCACCTGACTTTCCGGGTACGCCAGCGCGTGGGCCGCAATGCTCATTCCCTCACCGCACCCTATTTCAAGGATGCGGGCACACTCGGGCCCCACCGTGGACAGATGGTAGAGAGAGGCTGCAGCCTGAATAGCTGCGGGCGAAATACGATGATCCGGGTAATACTGACTCACGTTACGCTTATCCATTATTTTGAGAAATTAAACTCTGACTCAACCGATTAACGCGCGGTACTTTTCCAACAGCGACGCTTTGTATCGACGATACTCTTCGCTCTCGGCATCGGAGCGACTCAGTACCCAGCTAAACGCATCCTCGCCGTGTTCCGCATCCACCAGCGTGTCCACCTGAACGCGGCCTATCGCCATTTTTTCCAGCGCGCTAAGCTCATTTTCTACGACGGCCAGCGCCACCTGATCGAGGAACCATTCGGCGTTGTTGTTTTGCAAATTGAGATCGATAAACCGGGCAACGGCTGCCAGGTATTTCGTCGACAGCTCGCCCCCTTCACAATAGAGACATGCCGCCAGAATTGATTCCCAGAACGGCGCCCTGTCATCCCAGGTCAGCAGCAAATCTTTGGCGTCTAACTGCCCCTTCACCTCTGCCCACGACTTTCTGACGAGGCTATCGGCGTCGAGCAACAGCACAGGAGAAGTCAGTTTTTCCAGCGCATGTGACAAAAAGACCAGCCGACGGCTGGCGAAGTGTGCTCTGTCGGCCGCGCCTGGATTAAACGTCTCGCTGCTTAAGGAAATAGCCAGCTCGGGCATCGCCTCGTGGAGCGAAGCAATTTGCTGCGCCAGGCCAGCATCGCAGTTATAAATATGGAAATGAACGTTGAGCTCGTTGCGATTGGTGTCGAAGAGGGAGAGCAGCAGCGGCAGGCCATGGGCGGTAAAATAGGCTTTATCACACCCAACCAGCACGGTCGTTTTATGATTGTTTGCCGGCTCAATTAACCAGCTATAGCGGCCAGCGTCAGGCTGCCAGTCGTGCACGGCTAACGGGCTAAAATCGATAAAGGAATCCGGGCGGCCACCCAGTTTGTAGATAGTCGTGACGACCATCAGCAGCGCCATAGGATCTTCGCCTATCAGCGCCATATTCTCGGTAAGCTGCTGAATAATGACATAAGCCTGATTAAAATCTTCTTCCATCAGACAGATAAGCAATAAGATTTTTAACGCGACCGGTGAATCACTGAGCTCGGAAAGATTATTAGAAATAAGGAAAACGGTAGAATTGATTTCATTAATACGAAATAGAATTTGAACGGCTGCAACCAGATAGTTTTTATTCCCGTCGAGCTTCAGTGCCTCAACGATAAATTGCGTTATTTTTTCAACATTCGCCGCTTCAACCGCCGTAGACTTTTCTCCAGGCCGTTTGTAGAGCGCCGCATTGGCCAGAATAATCGCCCGCGTCATCAGCTTGAGCGCTCTGTCTTTTTCTGGGTTAAGTCCGGTCTGCGCCTGGTTTAATTTATCTTCGAGAGCGGCAAAATCAGAATTGGCAAAATTCAGGACTTCCGTCACCAGCCACGCGGGTAAAGCATCGGCTTCAGGCAGGTGAATCGCACGGGTAAACAGATCGCGGTAATATTGATGCAGGGCCCGAGTGCGGGAGAAACTGTTCATAACTGTCCTTTAGATTGCACTATTTTGCCAGACGGGTGATTGTCTGATGCTAGCACTCGAGCAGTAGGCATAATGCGCTGAACAAAACCGAAATTAACGCCTTATCCTTCATATTAAAAAAGCCCTGCTGCCCGCTATTTTCGACAAAAACAAAAAAAGGCTGCTGTTTCCAGCAACCTTTCTTGTAGCGGCCTGCGAAATTAACGCAGCAGGGACAGCATTGCCTGTGGAACCTGGTTTGCCTGAGACAGTACGGAAGTACCAGCCTGCTGCAGGATCTGCGCACGGCTCATGTTGGATACTTCGGTCGCGTAGTCAGCGTCCTGGATACGGGACTGAGCAGCAGACAGGTTGGTGATGGAGTTGTTCAGGTTGTTGATAGTGGATTCGAAACGGTTCTGAATCGCACCCATGTTAGAACGTGCGGTATCGATTTTCGCGATAGCAGCATCAGCAGCAGAAACAACAGCCTGTGCAGTTGAGTGGTCGGTGATCGCGGTGCTCAGGCCAGCGCTCAGGCTAGCGGAAGAGGCGTTGATCAGAGAGTCGCTGCCGATAACGATGGTATCGTTAGAGGTGGTGTTAGCGCCAACCTGGATATTCAGACCAGTAGAGACAGAACCGTCCAGCAGGTTTTTGCCGTTGAAAGAAGCACCGCCAGAGATACGGTCGATTTCAGACAGACGCTGGGTGATTTCAGTCTGGATAGATTTCAGGTCAGTGGTGCCGTTGGTATCGGTAGCAGCCTGCAGGGACAGTTCACGGATACGCTGTAAGTTGGTGTTGATCTCGTTCAGGTTACCTTCAGCGGTCTGAACCAGAGAGATACCGTCGTTAGCGTTACGAGGCCGCCTGAGTCATACCCTTAACCTGGGAAGTCATACGGTTGGCAATCGCCTGACCAGCAGCATCGTCTTTCGCGCTGTTGATACGCATACCGGAAGACAGACGCTCGATAGCGGTACCCAGTGAAGACTGAGATTTGCTCAGGTTGTTCTGAGTAGTCAGGGACAGCAGGTTAGTATTGATTACGGACATAGTATTAATTCCTTAAAAATTGGGTTTAGGTTCGGTGCCTAACACTCACGGCGTCTCTCACCGTCAACAAGGTTATCGACGCCCTCTGTTCCAACTTTAGATTTAATGATAAAAAAAATTCAACCCATTGAATTAAAAGGAAATTAATTTCACCCTTGGTTCCTGACCTCACCTTCCTTACACTTTTATAATGCGTTTATTGCCCGTTCGAAAATATATCTTTGCGCCACTAAGGCCCATCAGCCACGCTATTAATGAAGGCGTCTTTTCCGACAATCGTCATATAAGGCCGATCCGCGGCCTGCTATTCGGCTGATTATTTTTTTTACCTGGCTGTAAACTTTTCACCGAGTCAGCCGATAAGTTAATGAAACTACCAGCGACTTAAAGGAAGACATCAATGGCATCGATCTCTAGCCTTGGAGCAGGCACGACCCTGAACCTCCAGGACACTTACGATAAGCTTTATACGGCAGAGCAGACAAAATTAACCATTTTTGATACGCAGACCAAAACTTATCAAGCTCAGTTTAGTGCCTTTGGTCAATTAAAAACGGCGATATCGGGTCTGGAAACGGCGACGGCAGCGCTGACCAAAAGCGGTGCCCTGCTGGCAACGTCCGTGAGCAGCACGAACACTGCATTCAGTGCCACGACGACCAGCGATGCCATTCTTTCTGACTATACGGTTAACGTACAGCAGCTGGCGAAAGGCCAGGTATTAATGTCCGGCAGTATCGCCAGCAACACTGCACAGCAAGGGGCGACGACGGGCGGAACGCGTACGCTTACCATCACGCAGCCTGGGACGACGACCCCACTGAACGTGACGCTTTCCGATTCTGATACCTCTTTAAACGGTATTGCGAAAGCGATCAATGGGGCCAACGGAAATGTTTCAGCCTCCGTCGTTAAAGCCAACGATGGTGATTACCGCCTGATGCTGACGTCCAAGAGCACCGGCGCTAATTCAGATATGACCGTGACCGTCACCGGTGACGACCAGCTACAGGGCGTGATTGGCTACAACTCTGCCACCAAATCTGGCGCGTTGAGCGAGCAAACGCCGTCGCAAAATGCCAAAGTCTCGGTAAACGGCGTGGTGATTGAGCGTCAGAGCAATACCATTAGCGATGCTATGCCAGGCGTAACCCTGAACCTGAAAGCAAAAAGCACCGCCGACGAAACGCTGAGCGTGACGCGCACAACCGATGCCAGCAAAAAAGTCATTAACGATTGGGTAAAAGCCTATAACACCCTGCAGTCAACGATTGCGACCGTCACCAAGTATGTGAAAGTGACGCCGGGTGCGGCACAGGATAGCAGCAACGGCGCGCTGGTCGGCGACAGCACCGTTCGCGGTATTCAGGCTGATATTCGCAGCATGCTGACGCAGGTTCAGGGCGGCGATTTCAGCATTATGGCGCAGCTAGGGATTAGCCAGGATCCGGTGCTGGCACCTGATGGCTCCAGCGCGCTGAAAGTGGATGACGCCAAGCTGACTAAAGCGCTGAGTGATAACCCACAGGGCGTGATCAACTACTTCGTGGGTGACGGCAAAACCACCGGTTTTGCAACCCAGCTGGACACCAAACTGAACAACATGCTGAGCACCAGTTCCATCAACGCCGGGGTTATTAAAAACGCGCAGGATGGCCTGACCTCAACATTGAAAACTGTAGCAGATCGTAAACAGGATATGAGCGACAGTATCGACGCCACCATGGCTCGCTATAAGGCTCAGTTTACTTCCCTGGCAAACCTCGTCAGCCAGATGACCAATACGGGGAACTACCTGGCGCAGCAGTTCAACAAAAGTTAAGGATGTAATATGTACAAGAGTTCTGGTGTACAAGCCTATCAACAGGTCGGTCTGGAAAGCGCCGTTATGAGTGCCAGTCCACACCAGCTCGTGGTCATGCTGTTCGACGGGGCACTCAGTGCCCTTGTACGAGCCCGCCTGTTTCTGGAACAGGGGCAAATGCCACAAAAGGGAGAGGCGCTCTCCAAAGCCATTAACATCATTGATAACGGACTAAAAGCAGGTCTGAATATGGATATCGGAGGGGAACTTCCCGGTAACCTTGCGAATCTTTATGACTATATGGTGCGGCGTCTCCTGCACGCTAACTTGCGTAATGATGCCGACGCAATCAGCGAAGTAGAGCAATTGCTCGCCAATATTGCAGATGCATGGAAACAAATCGGCCCCTCTTCCTCTACATTTCAGGATGCTATCTGATGAATGATTTCATCTCATCCCTAAATGAGTGGTATGCCCTTCATGCCCTCAGTCAAACCATGCTTGACCTTGCTCATTCTGGAAAGTGGGATGAGTTGATTGAACAAGAAGTAAAGTACGTACAGCTGGTGGAGGCGATTGCTAATAATCCCATCGCTCAGGCCAGCAACAGAAGCCAGGAAGAAGCAAAGGCGTTACTCGATATGATTCTCACTAATGAAAATCAGATCAAAACGCTGCTTCATAGCAGGCTTAATGAGTTACGAGATCTTATTGACCAAAGCGGTCGTCAAAAGTCGCTGAACAATACCTACGGATTTCTTTCCGGCAACGTCCTGATGCCGAGCGATTTGAATCAGTAAACCTGCTGAATCACGTTTCTTATTCCATACTCCAGAGGTCAGCTAAATGACTTCTGGAGCACGGACGAGATGACTAACCCCACCCTGTTACAGTTTTTCCACTGGTATTCCCCCGGCGACGGAACGCTTTGGTCAGAAGTCGCAGACCGTGCGGCCAGCCTCAGCGACATCGGCATCAACATGGTCTGGCTCCCTCCCGCCTATAAAGGCAGCGCTGGCGGCTATTCGGTGGGCTACGACTGCTACGATCTTTTCGACCTCGGCGAATTCGACCAAAAAGGCAGCGTGCCTACCAAGTATGGGGATAAAACCCAGCTGCTGTCGGCGATAAACGCCCTTCGGGACAACAATATCTCTGTGCTGCTGGACGTCGTCGTCAACCACAAAATGGGCGCCGATGAAAAAGAGCGGATCCGCGTCAACAGGGTCAACGAAGACAACCGCAACGACATCTCGCCGGAGGTCATAGAATGTGAGGCCTGGACGCGCTACACCTTCCCCGCCCGCGCAGGGCAATACTCGCAGTTTATCTGGGACTACAAATGCTTTAACGGCGTAGACCACATTGAAAACCCCGACGAAGACGGCATTTTTAAAATCATCAACGACTACACCGGCGAAGGCTGGAACGACCAGGTTGACGACGAGCTGGGCAATTTCGACTACCTGATGGGCGAAAATATCGACTTTCGCAACCACGCGGTGACCGAAGAGCTAAAGTACTGGGCACGCTGGGTCATGGAGCAAACACACTGCAACGGCTTCCGGCTGGATGCGGTCAAACACATCCCCGCCTGGTTTTACAAAGAGTGGATTGAGCACGTCCAGCAGGTGGCGGAACAGCCGCTGTTTATCGTGGCCGAATACTGGTCACATGAAGTGGACAAACTGCAGGAATACATATCTCAGGTCGAGGGCAAAACGATGCTGTTTGACACCCCGCTGCAGATGAAATTCCATGAGGCATCGAGGCTTGGCCGCGACTATGACATGAGCCAGATTTTCACCGGTACGCTGGTTGAAGCCGATCCGTTCCACGCCGTCACGCTGGTGGCTAACCACGACACGCAGCCGCTACAGGCGCTTGAGGCCCCCGTAGAGGCCTGGTTTAAGCCGCTGGCCTATGCGCTGATCCTGCTGCGTGAAAATGGCGTGCCGTCGGTGTTCTACCCTGATCTGTTCGGCGCGAGCTACGACGATGAAGGCGGAGACGGCCAGAACTACCACATCGACATGCCGGTCATTGAGCAACTGGATGACCTGATTCATGCCAGGGAGCGCTTTGCCCACGGCGTGCAGACTTTGTGGTTCGATCACCCTAACTGCATTGGCTTTAGCCGCAGCGGCACGGCAGAAGCGCCGGGCTGCGTGGTTATCATGTCCAACGGTGATGACGGCGAGAAAACCGTCACATTAGGCGAAAACTTCGGCGAAAAAAACTGGCGTGATTACCTGGGTAACCGCGAAGAAACGGTGCATACCGATAAAAGCGGGAGCGCAACCTTTGCCTGTAACGGTGGAAGCGTCAGCGTTTGGGTGCTGGAGGATGTGTTGTGATTTAGCTTCACCTGGCGCATTGCCTATTAATCATTAATACCCACAATTATGTGGCGCTGGATAAAGATTCCGTTCACTTCCTGTGCAGTGTTTTCTGTAGCTCCCGTACCGGTGAACGTCTTAGGGGAGTCACCGTCACTCCCCTAAGAACCCGGACTCCCGGCCAAATAAATCGACCGCTGAAGCGGCAGACCTCCGTTTTATCTCCCAGTCCTGGGTCGGCTGAGATGCGTTCCCGACGCTCTCAGCCTCCGGCCGTTCCCGACGCCCGGCCCCTGGTCAGTCGGAGAGAAAACGGAGGCGATTTAAGCCGGAACCGTGCCTCGCTTCTTATTTTTACCCTCACCCTAACCCTCTCCCTGGAAGGGAGAGGGAATAAACAATGTTCCCCATCGTCTGTTTTCCCCCTCTCCCTCTGGGAGAGGGCCGGGGTGAGGGTTGAATTGCCTCCCGGCTCTCGCCGGGCGCCGGGGCTGTCCGGGGGATGGCGTTATACCCCGGACACGTTCACCAGTGCAATGGCAGCATATGAAACTTGTTTGGAAGTGAACGGAACTGTCGCCAATCCTGCAAAAGCCTTAGGATTAATATCGACAAGACAGCCTAAAAAGAGTGAGCGAATGAAATCATAACCAAACATTTGCACAATAAAATCCCCTCGCCCCTTTGGGGAGAGGGTTAGGGTGAGGGGCCTTATTTTTTCTCTTTGGATAACTTCCCACCCAAAGGATTTTTCGCCAGGTAATCAGCGCACTCGGTCGTCAAACGATCCACGCGCTTCAAAGTCATGCCCGCATATTCCAGCGTATCCCCGTTACGCTCGATGCCGTAAATTTCACGCTTAACGGTCACGTTACGCAGATCGCCAGATAAATGCGTCAGCTTACCCGGAACCGCAATCACCCGCTGCCACTGGCGGCAATCAAGGGTATCACCTTCAGGCGTGACGACCAGCGAGGCAATGGCCTCCGGGCTCACCAGCTCGCTCTGC
The DNA here is from genome assembly GCF_000757825.1 of Cedecea neteri. Lineage (GTDB taxonomy): Bacteria > Pseudomonadota > Gammaproteobacteria > Enterobacterales > Enterobacteriaceae > Cedecea > Cedecea selenatireducens. The sequence continues at coordinate 4,491,550 of NZ_CP009451.1, read as the reverse complement.
GGCCCGCTGGACTGCCAGTAGCCTGCCATGCCTGCCGGTGCCTCGGTACGCACCACCTGCCCATAATCTCTAACCTCGACGCAGCCGCTCAGTGCCACCAGCGCCGCCAATACTAAAAGCTTCTTCATCGTCTATCCTGACTGCGGAGAAAAAATAATTTTGGCATTAAAGCCCTGGGCCTGCCAGCACTTCCTCCCGAGGCATAAAAATTGATCCAGATTGATTTTTCGTCTTTTCAGCCTGTTAAGCAAAAAAGATAGGCGTATGATCGCGCCCTCTTCCGCTCCTGGCGGCACGTTCTTCTGAGTTCAGAGGCGAAAACAATGACCTGGCACTCCTTCAAACAGCAATATCTCATTACCTTCTGGAAACCGATGCCCGCCGTGATAGCGGCCGGGATCCTCTCCACCTACTACTTCGGCATCACCGGCACCTTCTGGGCGGTCACCGGCGAATTCACCCGCTGGGGCGGCCAGCTGCTACAGCTGATGGGCGTTCACGCCGAAGAATGGGGTTACTACAAGCTCATCCACCTCGACGGCAGCCCGTTAACCCGCATCGACGGCATGATGATCCTCGGCATGTTTGGCGGCTGCTTCGCGGCGGCGCTGTGGGCCAACAACGTTAAGCTGCGCCTGCCTCAGCACCGTATCCGCATCATTCAGGCGGTGCTCGGCGGCATCATTGCCGGCTTTGGCGCAAGGCTTGCGATGGGCTGCAACCTCGCGGCTTTCTTTACCGGGATCCCTCAGTTCTCGCTGCACGCGTGGTTCTTCGCCCTGGCAACCGCCATCGGCTGCTGGTTTGGCGCTCGCTTCACCCTGCTGCCGATGTTCCGCATCCCGGTTAAGCTGCAAAAAGTTTCCGCTGCCTCACCGCTGACGCAGCAGCCAGACCGCGCTAAGCGCCGCTTCCGCATGGGGATGCTGGTGTTTATCGGCATGCTGGGCTGGGGCGGTTTAACCGCCATCAACCAGCCGAAGCTGGGCCTGGCTATGCTGTTTGGCGTCGGCTTTGGGCTGCTTATCGAACGCGCGCAGATCTGCTTTACCTCGGCCTTCCGCGATATGTGGATAACCGGGCGTACCCACATGGCAAAAGCCATTATTCTGGGAATGGCGGTCAGCGCGATTGGCATCTTCAGCTATGTGCAGCTCGGCGTGGAAGCCAAAATCATGTGGGCAGGGCCGAATGCGGTTATCGGTGGCCTGCTGTTTGGCTTTGGCATCGTGCTGGCCGGTGGCTGTGAAACCGGCTGGATGTATCGCGCGGTTGAAGGCCAGGTGCACTACTGGTGGGTTGGCCTGGGCAACGTTATTGGCTCTACGCTGCTGGCCTGGTTCTGGGATGATATTTCCCCCGCGTTGGCCACCAGCTGGGACAAGGTCAACCTGCTGAATACCTTTGGGCCGCTGGGCGGGCTGCTGGTGACTTACCTGATGCTGCTCGTCGCTTATCTGCTGATCGTCGGCTGGGAGAAACGCTTCTTCCGCCGTAAAAACCAGGCTATCAACACCCCAACAGGAGAAACCGCATGAGCCAGAACATCGTGCCTGACTATCGTCTGGATATGGTGGGCGAGCCCTGTCCTTACCCGGCGGTTGCAACGCTTGAAGCAATGCCTCAGCTAAAAAAAGGCGAGATTCTGGAAGTGGTGAGCGACTGCCCGCAGTCCATCAACAACATTCCTCTCGACGCCAAAAACCACGGCTACACGGTGCTGGATATTCAGCAGGATGGCCCGACCATTCGCTATCTTATTCAGCGCTAATGATACAAGGGGCAGAGAGTTGCCCCTTTTACTAACGGACCGGCTTCACCCACGCGCCGGAGTCCAACAGGAAACGTTCCGCGCTGGCAATCTTCTCCACCGCCCTGTCCCCGTGCTTTGCCACCAGCATCGCCAGTAAACATTCAGCAATGCCCATCGCCGACACCACTGAAGGAAAGAATGACGGGCTGTGCGCGGAGAAATAAAGCGTGCTGGTGGCGTGTTCCGCAAGGGGAGAAAGCGGGGAGTCGGTCAACGCCACGATTTTGCTTCCGGCCTGCCGGGCAGCGCCCAGCACATCAAGCGACTCACGCGAATACGGCGCAAACCCTATCATCAGCACCACATCCTTTGGCGTCAGCTCGCGGGTAAATATTTCGTAGTTACTCGCCTGGCCGTCGATGAGCGACACGTTCTTATTAAACAGACGATAGATATAAAACAGCGTGTAGGCCACAGAATAGCTGGCGCGAAAGCCGCACACATAGACGTGTTCTGCGGCGTCCAGCACGTCAACCGCCTTTTCCATCGCCTCTGGGTTTTCGGCCTCGGTGTGGGAAAGATTGACCGCGTGGGCGTCAAACACTTCCTGATAGAGTGACGCCGTGCTGCCTTTATCCACCAGTTTTTCGGCCCTTGCCTGATGCGTTTCGTGGCTCAGGCCAAGCTCCTGAATAAAAGCTGTTTTGAATTCCCCCCAGCCGACATAGCCCAGGCGCTGGGCCAGGCGCAGCAGCGTCGCGGGTTTTACGCCAATCCGCGCAGCAAAAGCCCGCATCGAAAGCGCCACCAAATCCTTCACGTTATGCAGGCTCAGGTCAGCGGCTCGCTGCAGCTCGGGGGTTAATGTCTCGTAATGCTCTTCTAGCGTCTGTTGCGGGGTCATAGGCTGGCAGGACTCTCCCATTTAGACCGGAAGTCCCTTCCGGCACAGTAAAGGTATCATCCTGATTTTGCAGTGGAATTACTTTCCACGTCAAACGAATGCGCGCATTAAACCCATCTTACTGGCAAAAACGATACTTCGCTCAACAAACGGAGAGATAAGTCTCCATCACGCGGGAGATAATCAGCATCAGCGCGATGCAAACTCCCATAATGCTGAATGCCGCCAACAGAAAGATTAGATAAAAACGCATTACTTATCCCCTTAAAAGAAAAAGCCCCATAAGGGGCTTTTTAGCGCAGCGTGTTTACCACTGCAGGGATGCACCAGCGCCCACAACAAAGTTTTGCTGTGAATCGTTTGAAACGGAGGCTTTAACCACGGTGCTTTCCGTCGCACGAGCGGAGAACCCTACCGCAAGCGCGCTCTCACCGTCGGTTGTGCCTGCCCCGGCGCCTACGGAAAACGTCGCACCCTGGGTTACCTGCGGAATGTTAGCCATCGCGGCAACGCCGGCGATACCCGCAGAGGCACGTTGACGGTTTTCGTCCACCCGATCTTTTAAGCGGTTAAAGCTACTGCTGTTGACGGTATTTGCTTCCAGGGCATCAATACGTGACTCATGATTAGCCAGTTCGGCAGTATTCTCAGCCATCGCCTGATTAGTTGCCTGAAGCGCGGCTTTGTTGGCTTCAGTATTTGCCATGGCGGCGTCAGCTCTTGAACGTGCATAAACCCCGGTATTTTGTACGCCCAGAACATCCTGGCCCAGCGAAGCAATCGCCGCCTGGTTAGCACTCACGCCTGCTTCAGTTGCAAGCAAAACCCTGGCATTTCTTTTTACGTCAATATCGAACTGATCGAGATTGTAGACGCCGGCCAATCCTGACACCGTGTTTCCGCCGAGGGTATCCGCCACTATCGTGAATTTTCCGTTATTGCCCGTTACCTCATAAGAAGTTTCGTCGGCCCAGGAATAATGACTAATAAAAACGCCCAGAATTAACGCTAAAGTTGCCTTTTTCATGCTAAAAACCTACTATATATTCGCTTGTGAAGATTTAGTAAAATCCGATCAAATCGATAGTTAACCGGCTGCAACCGGTTAACTATCACCTCAATAATTTATTAAGCACCATCACTCTTCTTTATTTAATACGTTATTCCCTTAATAGTTTCGCCAGAAATTAAATAAGCTTTATCGACTTTCTTTAACCCTCGACCTTTCTCTCACCCCATGAGGCGCGCACCCGACAGCCCAGCAGGACGTTCAGTCGTCACGCTGTCATTTTTCAATTAACAATATACTTATGGTCGGCTATTCATTTCCCTGATGCGATATGAACCTGTTCGAATATCACCCAGAAAAAAATAAAATAATAATAATGTGTGATAATTCCGGCGCTGAATATGCATTGCAATGCGGGGGGAAAGTTTGATCTGCGTCATGCCATTTAGCATTCATTGGGCATAAAACGAGAAAATTCTGAGTGTCTTTCATATGAAATATTCAGTTGTTAATCGAATATTATAAAAAGGTTTAGCGTGCGGAATAATACAGAATTGAAATAAGAATGATAATTAATAGTGCTTGTAATAGAGGAGTAAAAGGCCCGTCGCAGACCTTTTCCCCGCTAAAACCGTGCTGGTGCCACTACACCTGCATGTTCATCACTTCCTGGTAGGCTGCAACCAGCTTGTTGCGTACCTGAATGCCCATCGCCAGAGAAACGGAAGATTTTTGCAAATCGACCATTACGTCATTCAGCGCTACGCCAGGGGTGCCCAGGGCAAACTTCTCTGACTGCGCGCGCGCGGTATTGGACGTTTCGCTGATGCGTCCTAAAGCAGCCTGCAGCTCGCCGGCAAAACTGACCGTTGGCGCAGCAGCCGATGCCGCGGGATTGGTCGCCGCCAGCGCGGTCGTCTGAAGTTGTTGCAGTACGCCTTCGATACCCTGAATTGCCATTTTTTAGCCCCGTTTTTGTTAAGCGGGACAAGATTACCACCTTGTCAATAGGATAAAGGCGTTAAATAGACGTAAAAAATAGAGCTAATTCAGCCATCGAAATTTCCCGAAACGAAAATAATGACACTGCCATCCATATGGAACTTTTGTCGTGTTTGTCGACCCGGGAGTCAGTCTTGTTCACTCATTACTCTAAAAATTTTGTCAACGCTAAGCCGCGAGGTGTGGAATGACCACTGCTGCTCAGGCACAAACGCCGCAAAACAAGACTCTTGAGTGGTTGAATCGCCTTCGTGCAAATCCAAGAATTCCGCTGATGATGGGCGGAGCCGCCGCCGTTGCCGTGCTGGTGGCCCTGGTACTGTGGGCAAAAGCGCCTGATTACCGCGTGCTTTACAGCAATCTCGCCGATCAGGATGGGGGCGCGATTGTGACCCAGCTTCAGCAAATGAATATCCCCTACCGCTTCTCAGACAACGGTAGCGCCATTATGGTCCCGGCAGATAACGTCTACGATCTGCGTCTACGCCTGGCTCAGCAAGGTCTGCCGAAAGGCGGTGCCGTGGGCTTCGAGCTTCTGGATCAGGAAAAGTTTGGTATCAGTCAGTTTAGCGAGCAGGTGAACTACCAGCGCGCGCTGGAAGGCGAACTGGCCCGCACTATCGAAACGCTTGGCCCGGTGAAAAACGCCCGCGTTCACCTTGCGATGCCAAAACCTTCTCTGTTTGTTCGTGAGCAAAAATCCCCTTCCGCCTCCGTTACCCTGAGCCTTGAACCTGGCCGCGCGCTGGACGAAGGGCAAATCAACGCCGTCGTGCACATGGTTTCCAGCGCCGTGGCGGGTTTACCGCCGGGTAACGTCACGCTGGTTGACCAGGCAGGCCACCTGCTGACTCAGTCGAACAACGCCGGACGCGATCTTAACGATGCGCAGCTCAAATACGCCAACGACGTTGAAAGCCGCTACCAGCGCCGCATTGAATCTATCCTCGGGCCGATTGTCGGCAACGGCAACGTTCACGCCCAGGTCACCGCGCAGATTGATTTTGCTAATAAAGAGCAGACCGAAGAGCAATACCACCCGAACGGCGATCCGGCTCAAACGGCGGTGCGTTCACGCCAGCTGAACCAGACCTCTCAGGTTAACGGCCAGTTCCCTGGCGGCGTGCCGGGCGCGCTTTCCAACCAGCCCGCTCCGGCTAACACGGCGCCAATTTCAACGCCGCCGCAGAACAATAACCAGGCCAATCAGCAGGCCAATAACGGCCAGCAGAACCAGACCAGCACGTCCAGCCAGAACGGCAGCAGCAACACGTCACGTGACGAAACCACCAACTATGAAGTGGACCGCACCATTCGCCACACCAAGCTGAACGTGGGCGATATCCAGCGCCTGTCGGTAGCCGTGGTGGTGAACTACCGCACGCTTGCCGACGGCAAACCTTTGCCGCTGACCGCCGATCAGATGAAGCAGATTGAAAACCTGACGCGTGAAGCGATGGGCTATTCAGAAACCCGTGGCGACACCCTGAACGTGGTCAACTCTCAGTTTACCGCCACCGAAGACGACGCCGGCAGCAGCCTGCCATTCTGGAAGTCTCCGGCCTTCTTCGACATGCTGCTCTCCGCAGGTCGCTGGCTGATTGTGCTGATTGTTGCCTGGCTGATATGGCGTAAAGCGATTCGTCCGCAGCTGACTCGCCGCGCGGAAATCCTGAAAGCCACTAACGAAGCGAAGCAGAGCGTTAAAGCCGAAGAAGAAGCCGTGGCCGTTACGCTTAGCCGTGACGAGCAACAGCAGCAGCGTAAAGCTAACCAGCGCCTGAGCGCAGAAGTCATGAGTCAGCGAATTCGTGATATGTCCGATAACGATCCTCGCGTAGTCGCGCTGGTGATCCGCCAATGGATGAGTACTGAAATATGAGTATGACCGGAACCGAAAAGAGCGCCATCCTGCTGATGACCATTGGTGAAGACCGCGCCGCGGAGGTGTTCAAGCACCTCAGCCCGCGTGAAGTGCAGCATTTAAGTGCCGCGATGGCGAACACCCATCAGATCTCCAACAAAGTCCTGACCGAAGTGCTGGCGGAGTTTGAGCAGGAAGCAGAACAGTTCGCGGCGCTGAGCATCAACGCCAACGACTACCTGCGTACCGTATTGATCAAGGCGCTGGGCGAAGAACGCGCCTCCAGCCTGCTGGAAGATATTCTCGAAACGCGCGACACCACGAGCGGCATCGAAACGCTCAACTTTATGGAGCCGCAGAGCGCCGCAGACCTTATTCGCGACGAGCACCCGCAGATCATCGCCACCATTCTGGTTCACCTCAAGCGTGGCCAGGCCGCGGACATTCTGGCGCTGTTCGACGAGCGCCTGCGCAACGACGTGATGCTGCGTATCGCCACCTTTGGCGGCGTCCAGCCTGCCGCGCTGGCGGAGCTGACCGAGGTACTGAACAACCTGCTCGACGGCCAGAACCTCAAGCGCAGCAAAATGGGCGGCGTAAGAACCGCTGCGGAAATCATCAACCTGATGAAAACCCAGCAGGAAGAGGCCGTTATTACCGCCGTGCGCGACTTCGACGGCGAGCTGGCGCAGAAAATCATCGACGAGATGTTCCTGTTCGAAAACCTCGTGGCCGTCGACGACCGCAGCATCCAGCGTCTTCTGCAGGAAGTGGAGTCCGAATCTCTGCTTATCGCCCTCAAAGGCGCGGAACAGGCCCTGCGCGAGAAGTTCCTGCGCAACATGTCCCAGCGTGCGGCGGACATCCTGCGCGACGACCTTGCCAACCGTGGCCCGGTACGTCTGTCGCAGGTCGAAAACGAACAGAAAGCTATCCTGCTCATCGTGCGTCGCCTGGCGGAGACCGGCGAAATGGTAATCGGCACCAGCGAGGATACCTATGTCTAATACGCTGCCATGGAAACGCTGGACGCCTGACGACCTTGCCTTCCCAACGCCGGTTTTCGAAGAGATTGTGATGCCGGAAGCCAGTACAGAAGAGGAAGAGCAGGAAAGCGAGCCGGACCTCCAGCAAACGCTGGCGATGATGCAGGCTCAGGCGCGTGAACAGGGCCACAGCGCGGGCTTTGCCGCAGGGCACGATCAGGGCGTAGAAGAAGGCCGCAAGGCCGGATTCCAGCAGGGGCTTGAGCAGGGCATCAATGAAGCCCGTCAGCAGCAGGCTCCGGTGCACGCACGTATGCAGCAGCTGGTGAGCGAGTTCCAGTACACGCTGGACGCGCTGGACAGCGTTATCGCCTCCCGCCTGATGCAAATGGCGCTGGAAGCCGCTCGCCAGGTCATCGGCGAGACGCCAGCGGTCGATAACAATGCGCTGATCAAACAGATTCAGGGGCTGCTGATGCAGGAGCCGTTGTTCAGCGGTAAACCGCAGCTTCGCGTCCACCCGGATGATTTGCAGCGGGTAGAAGAAATGCTGGGTGCCACGCTAAGCCTGCACGGCTGGCGCCTTCGCGGTGACCCAGGCCTGCATCAGGGCGGCTGCAAAGTCTCCGCCGATGAGGGCGATCTCGACGCCAGCGTGGCTACCCGCTGGCAAGAACTTTGCCGTCTGGCCGCGCCGGGAGTGCTCTGATGACCGCCCGCCTCACCCGTTGGCTGAACACGCTCGATAACTTCGAAGCGCGGATGGTAGAACTGCCGTCCGTTCGTCGCTACGGCCGCCTGACCCGCGCCACCGGCCTGGTTCTGGAAGCCACCGGCCTGCAGCTGCCGCTGGGAGCGACCTGCATCATTGAGCAGCACGATCGCGAAGTCGAATGTGAAGTGGTCGGTTTTAACGGCCACAAGCTGTTCCTGATGCCGCTCGAAGAAGTCGAAGGCATTTTGCCAGGGGCCAGGGTTTATGCCCGCTCGGCCACGGCGGAAGGCCTGCACAGCGGTAAAAAATTACCGCTCGGCCCGGCGCTGCTGGGGCGCGTGCTTGACGGCAGCGGTCGCCCGCTCGACGGCCTGCCTTCACCGGATACCGACCTGATGGGCGCGCTTGGCGCTGCGCCGTTTAACCCGCTCCAGCGTACGGCCATTGAACATGTCCTCGACGTTGGCGTACGCCCGATTAACGCCCTGCTGACCGTAGGTCGCGGCCAGCGTATGGGCCTGTTTGCCGGCTCCGGCGTCGGTAAAAGCGTCCTGCTCGGCATGATGGCGCGTTACACCCAGGCCGACGTAATCGTCGTGGGCCTGATAGGCGAACGTGGGCGTGAAGTAAAAGATTTTATCGAGAACATTCTCGGTGCCGAAGGCCGTGCGCGTTCGGTAGTCATTGCCGCTCCGGCGGACGTTTCCCCGCTGCTGCGCATGCAGGGCGCCGCCTACGCCACGCGTATCGCAGAAGACTTCCGCGACCGTGGCCAGCACGTGCTGCTGATCATGGACTCGCTGACCCGTTACGCGATGGCGCAGCGTGAAATTGCCCTCGCCATCGGCGAACCGCCGGCCACCAAAGGCTATCCGCCTTCGGTATTCGCCAAGCTCCCGGCGCTGGTTGAACGCGCGGGCAACGGCATTCACGGCGGCGGTTCGATTACCGCTTTTTATACCGTACTCACCGAAGGCGACGATCAGCAGGACCCGATTGCCGACTCCGCGCGAGCCATTCTTGACGGCCACATTGTGCTGTCGCGCCGCCTGGCAGAAGCGGGCCACTACCCGGCCATCGACATCGAAGCTTCTATCAGCCGTGCCATGACATCGTTGATTACCGAGCAGCATTACGCCCGGGTACGTCGTTTCAAACAGCTGTTATCCAGCTTCCAGCGCAACCGTGATTTGGTCAGCGTGGGGGCTTACGCCAAAGGCAGCGATCCGATGCTCGATAAGGCCATTGAACTGTGGCCGCATCTGGAAGCATTCCTGCAACAAGGCATTTTTGAACGCGCAAGCTGGGAAGAAGCCTGCCTCGCACTGGAGGCGCTCTTCCCAACGGTTTGATGAGAGGTGACCATGAACCAAAACAGCGCACTGGATACATTACGTGAGCTCGCCGCCCAGGAAGTAGAAAAAGCGGCGATTCGTTTAGGGGAGATGCGCCGGGGCTGTCAACAGGCAGAAGAGCAGCTCAATATGCTGATTAACTATCAGTTTGAGTACAGCAACAGCCTGAATAACAACATGAGCCAGGGGATTGCCAGCACCCGCTGGCAAAACTACCAGCAGTTTATACGCACGCTGGAAAAAGCTATCGACCAGCACCGCCAGCAGCTGATGCAGTGGACCAATAAAGTCGACCAGGCATTGGGCGCGTGGCAGGAAAAACAAAAGCGCCTGCAGGCATGGCAAACCCTGCAGGACAGAAAGGCAGCGGAGCTGTTGCTCGCAGAGAACAGACTCGATCAGAAGCAGATGGACGAATACGCCCAGCGGGCCACATTGAGGAAAGGTGAATGATCGCATTGCCAAAAATTCTGTTAAACAACGGGGCCGATACCGCTGCGACCGGGGATGTAAAAGGTACGGGCGCGGATGGCAAAGGCTTCGGCGAAGGCTTTTTAGATTTGCTGAGTAAAGCGCTGCCGGGCAAGGTCGAGCTGGAAGACGGCAAATCTCTGCCTCTGGGAGCGGCCTTAAGCAAAGTCGCGGCCACTAACGCAGCGAAAGGCGACGCCAAAGACGGCCAGACGGTGCTGAACGAATTGCTCAGTACGCCGGAGCAGCCAGAAGCGCTGTCCGCCCTGCTCGCCTCCATCGGTAAAACCGACGCGAGCGGCAAGCCAGAACTGGCAGATAAAGACGCCAAAAGCGACAAGCCGCTGAGCGACGCCGAGCTGCAAACGCTGAGCGCACTGCTTGCCATGCTGCCGCAGCCGGTTTCCGCCGCACAGCCCGCGACGCTGGGTAAAACCGGTGCCAGCATCGATACAAAAGCGTTATCTGCGCTGACCACGGCGGGTAATTCCGCAGGCAAAAGTGCCACGGATAGCCTACTGCCGGCCGACGCTAACGCTAAAAAAGCGGCCCCGGCAACCTCGGCCCTTGTTGACAGCAAAACCGCAGCGGCAACGGCTGCCTCCATGGCTCAGCAGCCCGCTGACGACAAAGCCCAACTGGCCGCCAACAAAGGTGGCGACGGCCGTGACAACGCGCCTCTGCAGGTAAATAACACGGCCCCGGTTACGCCTCAGATAACCCCGGCCATCAGCAGCGCCACCATCGCCACCCCGACGACCACGCACATCGCCACCCCAACGGCGCCGATGATCAGCGCCCAGTTGGGAAGCCATGAGTGGCAACAGCAGATTTCTCAGCACGTGACGCTGTTCACCCGCCAGGGCCAGCACAGCGCCGAGCTGAGATTGCACCCGGAAGATCTCGGTCAGGTGCAAATTAGTCTAAAACTAGAAGATAACCAGGCGCAGCTGCAGATGATGTCCCCGCACAGCCACGTGCGTGCCGCGCTGGAAGCCGCGCTGCCAACCCTGCGCACGGCGCTGGCGGAAAGCGGTATTCAACTGGGGCAGAGCAACATCAGCAGCGAAAGCTTTGCCCAGCAGCAATCTGGCCAACAGCAACAGCAGCAAAGCGCCCGCGGCACGGAGCGTTTCTCGCTTAACGGCAGCGACGCAGAACCGTTGCCGGTGGCCGATAGCCTGCAGCGTCTGGCCAACAGCAACGGCGCGGTGGATATCTTTGCCTGAGCCCCGTTGACGGGTAAACGCCAGAGCTAGCGACAATAAACGCGTGTTTTCCGGGCTTTGACCGCCCGGAGACACGGGATAATTGCTATTCAGCAGTACCGATACAGGAATAAAGCGTTCAATGACTGATACCGCTATCACGAAAGGCCGTAAGCGCGCCATCTGGGTGCCGATACTGGTTCTTATCACACTCGCCGCATGCGCAACCGCAGGCTATAGCTACTGGCGCATGCAGCAAACGCCAGCCACTGCCCAGGCCAAAGCGCCTGAGCCACCGCCTGCGCCAGTGTTCTTCGCTCTGGATACCTTTACCGTCAATCTGGGTGATGCGGATCGCGTCCTGTACATCGGCGTTACGCTTCGCCTGAAAGATGAAGCCACCCGCCAGCGCCTGAGCGAATTCCTGCCAGAAGTCCGCAGCCGCCTGCTGCTGCTGTTTTCTCGTCAGGATGCTAACCAGCTAGCCACCGATGCGGGCAAGCAGAAGCTGGTAGAAGCGATCAAAACTACTCTGGCGCCGCCTCTGGTCGCCGGGCAACCTCAACAGGTAGTCAGCGACGTGCTGTATACCGCCTTTATTTTGCGGTAACTCCATGGGCGACAGTATTCTTTCTCAGGCCGAAATCGATGCGCTGTTAAACGGCGACAGTGAGAATAAAGACGAGCCGAAGGCCGGGACGCCGGGCGAAACCGACATTCGTCCTTATGACCCGAACACCCAGCGTCGCGTTGTGCGTGAGCGCCTGCAGGCGCTGGAAATCATTAACGAGCGTTTTTCTCGTCAGTTCCGTATGGGGCTGTTTAACCTGCTGCGCCGTAGCCCGGACATTACCGTCGGGGCGATTCGTATTCAGCCGTACCACGAGTTTGCCCGCAACCTGCCGGTGCCAACCAACCTGAACCTGATCCACCTTAAGCCGCTGCGCGGCACCGGGCTGCTGGTCTTTTCACCAAGCCTGGTGTTTATTGCGGTCGACAACCTGTTCGGCGGTGACGGGCGCTTCCCGACCAAAGTGGAAGGCCGCGAGTTCACCCACACCGAGCAGCGCGTTATCAACCGCATGCTGAAGCTGGCGCTGGAATCCTACAGCGACGCGTGGAAGGCGATTTATCCGCTGGACGTGGAATACGTTCGTTCGGAAATGCAGGTCAAGTTTACCAATATCACCACGTCGCCTAACGACATCGTGGTTAACACCCCGTTCCACGTCGAAATTGGCAACCTGACCGGTGAGTTCAACATCTGTCTGCCGTTCAGCATGATTGAGCCGCTGCGCGAGCTGCTGGTGAATCCTCCGCTGGAGAACTCACGTCAGGAAGATCAAAGCTGGCGCGACACCCTGGTGCGTCAGGTGCAGCATTCCGAGCTGGAGTTGGTGGCGAACTTCGCCGATATCCCGCTGCGGTTGTCCCAAATCCTAAAACTGAAACCTGGCGATGTGCTGCCCATCGAAAAGCCAGATCGTATTATCGCGCATGTAGACGGCGTACCGGTATTGACCAGCCAGTACGGCACGGTCAACGGTCAGTATGCCCTGCGCGTCGAACATTTGATCAACCCGATATTGAATTCGCTGAATGAGGAACAGCCCAAATGAGTGATATTAATCAACCGTCCGATGACAATGCAGGCTCAGTGGACGATCTGTGGGCTGATGCGTTAAACGAGCAGAAAAGTTCCGGAAAAAGTACCGCAGACAACGTGTTCCGCGCGCTGGAAGGTAACGATATTGCCGGTAACGTGCAGGATATCGACCTGATTATGGATATTCCGGTCAAACTGACCGTCGAACTGGGCCGCACCCGTATGACCATCAAAGAGCTGCTGCGCCTGACGCAGGGTTCCGTGGTGGCGCTCGACGGGCTGGCCGGTGAGCCGCTGGATATTCTGATCAACGGTTACCTGATTGCCCAGGGTGAAGTGGTGGTGGTGGCCGACAAATACGGCGTACGTATTACCGACATCATTACCCCGTCAGAACGTATGCGTCGCCTGAGCCGCTAAATGAAAACCCAGGCCACCGTCAGTCAGCCTACTGTCAACGCCAGCTCGCCGCTTGTTCAGGTGAGCGGCGCGTTGGCCGGTATTGTTATTTTTATCCTGGTGGCCGCCTGGCTGGCCAGGCGCTTTGGTTTCACCGGCGCGGGCGTTGGCGTAAAAAAGTCGCTGAATATTAGCGCCAGCGTGAGCGTAGGCCCGCGCGAGCGCGTGGTGGTGGTGGACGTTGAGGACGCTCGCCTGGTGCTCGGCGTGACGTCCACCCAAATAACCCATCTGCACACATTGCCTCCGGCGCCTGCCGCAGACGTTGTGGAAAAAGCGCCTGCGCCTGCTGATTTCCAGAAATTGATGAAGAACCTGCTTAAACGTAACGGGAAAGATTGATGAAACGGTTGCTAACGCTCTCGTTACCGGGCTTATTTTTGCTGCTCCCTGCCGCCGCCTTTGCGCAGTTACCGGGCCTGATAAGCCAGCCCCTCGCCAACGGCGGGCAGAGCTGGTCGCTGCCGGTGCAAACGCTGGTCTTTATTACTTCCCTGACCTTCCTGCCGGCCATTCTGCTGATGATGACCAGCTTCACGCGCATCATTATTGTGTTTGGCCTGCTGCGTAACGCCCTCGGCACCCCGTCCGCACCGCCTAACCAGGTGCTGGTCGGCCTGGCTTTGTTTCTGACATTTTTTATTATGTCGCCGGTGTTCGACAAAATTTATAGCGACGCCTACCAGCCTTTCAGCGAAGACAAAATATCGATGGAAGTCGCCATCGATAAAGGCGCTCAGCCGCTGCGTGAGTTTATGCTGCGCCAGACGCGTGAAGCAGACCTGGCGCTGTTTGCTCGCCTCGCCAATACGCAGCCGCTGCAGGGGCCGGAAGCCGTGCCTATGCGCATCCTGCTGCCTGCTTACGTCACCAGCGAGCTGAAAACGGCGTTCCAGATTGGCTTTACGGTGTTTATCCCGTTCCTGATTATTGACCTCGTGATTGCCAGCGTCCTGATGGCGCTCGGGATGATGATGGTTCCCCCTGCGACAATTGCCCTGCCCTTTAAGCTGATGCTTTTCGTGCTGGTAGACGGCTGGCAGCTGTTGGTGGGTTCATTAGCGCAAAGTTTTTACAGCTAGCGGAGAGAGAAAATGACGCCAGAATCGGTCATGATGATGGGCACCGAAGCCATGAAGGTCGCCCTTGCCCTTGCGGCACCTCTGCTGCTGGTGGCGCTGATAAGCGGCCTGGTCATCAGCCTGCTGCAGGCGGCGACGCAGATTAACGAAATGACGCTGTCTTTCATTCCAAAAATCCTGGCGGTGTTCGTGACTATCGTTATCGCCGGGCCGTGGATGCTCAACCTGCTGCTGGACTACATGCGCTCTCTGCTGACTAATCTGCCGAACACCATTGGATGATCCACGTTGACAGCAACCAGTGGCTTAACTGGCTGAGTCTCTATTTTTGGCCGCTGCTGCGCGTGCTCGCGCTTATCATGTCGGCGCCAATTCTTAGCGAGCGTTCGATCCCCAAGCGCGTCAAAATCGGCCTCGGCCTGATGATAACTTTCATCATTGCGCCTTCCCTGCCCGCAACCGGCGTAACGATTTTTTCCGCCGCCGGGTTTTGGCTGGCAATGCAGCAAATTCTTATTGGCGTAGCGCTGGGTTTTACGATGCAGTTCGCGTTTGCCGCCGTGCGTACCGCCGGGGAAATTGTTGGCCTGCAGATGGGCCTTTCCTTTGCCACGTTCTTCGATCCCGGCAGCCGCCTCAACATGCCGGTACTGGCCAGGTTTCTGGATATTCTGGCGATGCTGCTGTTTCTCACCTTTAACGGCCATTTATGGCTGATTTCGATGCTGGTCGATACCTTTCACACCTTGCCCATCGGCGGCAATCCGATCAACGGCAACGCCTTTATGGCGCTGACGCGAGCAGGCGGGCTTATATTCCTCAATGGCCTGATGCTGGCGCTGCCGTTAGTCACTTTGTTACTTACCCTTAACATCGCCCTGGGCCTGTTAAACCGTATGGCGCCCCAGCTATCGGTATTTGTTATCGGCTTTCCGGTCACCTTGTCTATCGGGATGCTAATTTTTATGGTAATGATGCCGCTTATCGCCCCCTTCACCGAGCATTTATTCGGCGAGATTTTTGACCTTCTCGCGGATATAGTCAGCGAAATCCCCGCAAATTAATTCCCACACCCTTCATGATGCCTCTCTGAGGATATTCCTAAAAAAAATTGTTAATAACATCCGCCAAGATATATCTGGCGCGGAATATAAGTTTTTACCTTGCTCACAATACGCAACATTCACTTTACTTTAAGAACATTCCTGGCAAATTATAGGCAACTTTCCGGGATAGTGATTTCGCCTTTTAAATTATTAATAATGGTTACCCAAAATAATTCGAACTGCGGAAATGCGGCGGGCGGGTTTTGCCCTGAGATTGACCTCGTCAGTCACTGGTAAAACCAGTACAGCTTTCAATCTGCACTGCGGCTTATTGCGGGTATAACGCGCTTAGTGAGGGTTTGCTATGTCAACGATTATTATGGACTTATGCAGCTATACCCGGCTGGGGCTTGTCGGCTACTTAGCCAGCCGCGGGGTTAGAAAACGGCACATTACAGATGTAGAAACGGTCGAACAGCTGGCACAGGCATGCCGGTTGCAGGCACCCAGCGTGGTGTTTATTAATGAAGACTGCTTTATTCATGACCCGGAAAGCAGTCAGCAAATAAAGCAGATCATTAATCAACATCCAGGGACGCTATTTTTAGTCTTTATGGCTATTGCCAATATTCATTTTGATGAATATCTGCTGGTTCGGGAAAACCTGTTGATCAGTTCGAAATCCATCAAGCCTGAATCTTTAGACGATATTTTAGCGGAATACTTAGCAAAAAATGCACAATGTATTGGACATATTAATTTGCCGACACTTTCTCTTAGTCGCACAGAGTCCAGCATGCTGAAAATGTGGATGTCAGGACAGGGAACGATTCAAATCTCCGATCAAATGAACATCAAGGCAAAAACCGTTTCATCGCATAAAGGGAATATTAAACGCAAAATCAAGACCCACAACAAGCAGGTGATATATCATGTAGTGCGCCTCACCGATAACGTCACCAACGGTATTTTTGTTAACCTTCGGTAGCTTTTTTTACTTGCGCCTCTCCCCTACGCCTTTAAGGCCGTGGTATTTAATCTCTGACGGTGTCAGAGATTAAATACAAGCTCACGACACCCATAACCGTAACAAAACCGCAACAACGAGCGTGACCTCAACAGCAGCAAACCCTGAAGAAGCAAAATCGTAAGGTATATTAAGCGATGAAATATTCGCTGATTACGCCGATTTTTGCGGCGGTTATCGTGCCAGGCGATCGCTCTCTTTCGCTGCTCCCGGCAGCCCAACCCCGCCTGAGTTGGGTCATAGCCGGGGGTGATGAGAGCCGGGAACAAATCTTCCCCTCACCCCGTCCCTCTCCCAGAGGGAGAGGGGGAAAACAGCCAACGTGGAACATTTTTTATTCCCTCTCCCTTCCAGGGTGAGGTTCATCCCCAAAACCTACTCGTCCCTCTCCACGAAAATCCCGTCCGGGTGCCCGGACTCGTTGAAGAACCAGATCCCCAGCGGGTAATCCTCCAGCGCCACGAGATACATCGTCCCCTCGTTAAACGGCTCCACCGCCAGAACAACGCCCGAACGTCGCGGGCCTCCGTCGGTCTTAACGGTCACCCGATCGTTGATTTTCATGGTTATTTCCTCCAGATACATTGTTTGCCATTGTAGATCAAAAAGCCCTTCAGCGCCCTCTCTGCGGACGGTCTGGCGCATTATCTGAAGCGTCTATACTTAAGGCTGGTAGTCAGGCGAGGGTAAAGTGATGAAGACCGTGAAAATGAGCGGTAACGCGGCGCATCAGGACACGGAAGTCGATGTTGACGCGCTGCTGGCCGCCATCAATGAAATTAGCGAGAGCGATATCCGGCACGCCGGCAACGATGAGCACCCGCAACGAGTGAGCGTTGATGGCCGGGAATGGCATAGCTATAAGGAACTGGCGGATGCTTTTGAGCTGGATATTCGGGATTTCAGCGTGAACGAAATTAATCGCTAAGAAAAGCATCCCGGCCGGGGAGCCGGGATGAAAACTTGCTTAAGCAAGAAGCACTTGAAATTCGTTACATCAGGAAATCTGATGTGTTGACCACATTACCTTAAATTTTATTGAATACAAGGATATATTCTTTTAAAGAATGGAGAGACGCTACCTTATTGATGTGGTGAATTTGATGCTAATTGCTTATGAAACGTATTTTTTTTGCCATCCCCCTGAGCTCAAACAAAAGTGACCACCTGATAAAAATGAGATTTATCCTAAACCACCCGGTCCCTTCCTTCCCATTATCTCAGTGCAAACTCAGCAAACTTCCCCGTAGGCAGCAGTGTATGACGCGGCAAAACATTACCCTTATTTCTGCAACGGCCCCCGCTTACACCGCGAACAAAACATCAGCAGTGCTTATATGATATAGCGGAGATCGTTCGCGGGAAGGATCAGTCCTGGGTGCAAACCTGATTGCGGCCGTTTTGCTTCGCTTTGTATAAACGCCTGTCGGCAATCGACTGCAGGTGTTCGAAATCATAATCATGGCGCTCATGCGCGCAGGCTGACGCCAAACGAGGCGCTGATTTTAATGGTTTCACCGGCCATCAGAAGCAACTCTTTGGTATGAATCCTTAATCTAATACGCTCTGCCACTTTCGCGGCTGCAGGAAGGTTAGTTCCCGGCAGCAGGACGCAGAACTCTTCGCCGCCCACTCGCCCGGCCACGTCTTCCTCACGCAGGGCTGAGCTTAGCAGCGCTGCGGCGTGAGCCAGGACCTTATCCCCGGCGTGATGCCCATAGCGATCGTTAATCCCTTTGAAGAAGTCGAGATCCATCTGGATAACCGAGAAAGGTTTATCCTCGCGCTGGCAATCCTGGGCGAGACCGTGGGCAATATCGAAGAACGCGCCACGATTGTAGAGCCGGGTCAGGGTATCGTAATTCGCACGCCAGCTAAGCGTCTGCTGCAGGGTCAGCATGTTATTCACCAGCCGGCGGATGATTCGCCAGGAAATAAGCAGCATCAGCGTAAAGAGCAGCCAAAGCACCGTCAGCACAATGCTGATCCGACCAAACTCTCCCTGAACACCCTCGCCCAGGGTATGCACCTTGATCAACACGCCGTCAAAGTTCATCAGCTTCGCCCACGTCACGAAGCGGGTATCCATCCGCAGTTCACCTTCTTCTCCGTTTTCCATGGAGCGTGCAATCTCGGCCTGTTGTTTTTCGTTAAACACCGGCGCGAGCGACACGTGGTCAGCCGCCGTAGCAATCAGCGAGAACTGTCTGTCAAACAGCATAACCTTGCCTTCATAGCGATCGTGAGAAAGCGCCTGGAGGAATTCGTGCATGCCGTTGATAGGGAAATCCATCGCCAGCACGCCATACCAGCGGTTATTCAGATCAAGAGGCACCGACGCGGTGATTATTTGCCCGCTGTGGCTGCCGGGGTTATCGGTGTGGGTCCACTGGAGGCCACGACCGGGGTTATTTTCCGGTGACTGGGCGACAAAATAGGGCTGGGCAATCAAACGATGGTAGAGCGAAACAATCGCCGGGTCGTTTTCCGGTGGCGTGCTGGAAAGGAAAAAGCCCGCCCTTGAGGCGTAAAATACCCGCCGTTGCAGGTCCCTCTTAGCGTCGGCAAGCTGCATGATGTAGCTGAACTCCAGCGCCGCCTCCAGCTCCGGATAAAGCCAGTTTTCATCGCGGCCAAGCAGGCTGTTATGGGCGACAAATTCGTCGGAAACGCCGCTAACCGGCATGCCACGATTAAGATCCAGCTTCAGCTGCCAGTAAGGTTGCGTTCGCTGGATGGCGAAATCTGCCAGCGTTTTACGGGAAATGTCGGTCGAAATGGGCGACTGTAGCGCGTAGTGCATGGTATTCCGGTAAAACAACAGGTTATCGATGCTGTGCTGCAGCTGCCGGTCCAGCGCAGTAGCGACGTTATCCAGGCTGTTGCGCTGGTTAGAGATATAGGCTGATTCAAGCACCGCCACTTCGCGCCAGGTCAGCAGCGTTGAACAAAGAAACACCACAATAAAACAGAGGTTTACCACCCGCTGCGGTCTTTTATAGCGGCTTAAAAACCGCTCAAATACGTTACCGATCAAGGGGGATACTCCCTGGCTGGTGGCCTAAGCCGCCGTTATCAACTCCTCCCGTAAATGCCGGAAGAATGAAATCATGGCAGATTTTGCCATCGCGGCGGCGCTTTGTCGAAGATAGCCCACGCTACGGCGGCATAAAAAAACCCGGCAATGCCGGGTTCAGTTAGAGAACCAAAGGCTTCACGCCTGGTGATGCTCTCTGGTTTCAACAGGCGCCAGGTCGTCCTCACGGAACGCCTCGCGCTTTACGCCATAACCGTCGTACCACCGGCACTCCACCATGCCACTGGAATAACCCGTGACTATCATGCGAGGACCACCGTTTTTACGCCGGACTTCATCGCTGACCACATAGACCATTGCCGCCTCCGGCGTTAGGGGTGAAAACCTCTAAAGGTATAGCCAATGGTCAGCGTTTTTTCCTGACTAAAGCGATATTTTTCTTCTCGAACTTAGTGCGAAGCGCTGCCCCGCAGGTGATTTATGCCATTCACCACGAGCAGCACAATACCGCCGGCGATAAAGCCGAGCACCAGATTAGCAAGCGTGGGGCCGACAAGCTCCACAACGCCGCCCAACTGGCCCGCCCATTGCTCAATGCCGTGATGCAGCACCGGCACACCGTGTACCAGAATGCCGCCGCCAACCAGGAACATCGCCAGCGTGCCAACAATCGTGAGGATCTTCATTAGCCACGGCGCAAGAACAAGCAGCCCTTTGCCCACCATCCGGGCCAGCGCCGCGCGTTTATCCACCAGCCAATAGCCCAGGTCGTCGATTTTCACAATCATCCCAACCAGCCCGTAGACGCCAATAGTCACCAGAATCGCGATACCGGCCAGGATGAGTACCTGATTCAGCAGCGGCGCTTCGGCCACAATGCCCAGCGTAATGGCGACGATTTCCGCCGAAAGAATAAAGTCGGTACGCACTGCCCCTTTCACTTTGTCTTTCTCAAAAGCCATCGGATCCTGGGCAGCTATAGATTCCAGCCTCGCCTGCTTTTCCTCCGCGCTTTCCTTGTGCTTGCTCGCCTTTATGCTGTGCAGCACCTTTTCCACGCCTTCAAAACATAAAAATGCCCCGCCCACCATCAGCAACGGCGTAATTGCCCAGGGAGCAAAGGCGCTGATAATCAGCGCCAGCGGCACCAAAATCAGTTTATTGATAAACGACCCTTTTGCCACACTCCAGACGACGGGCAGTTCCCGGTTAGCGCGAACGCCCGACACCTGTTGGGCATTAAGCGAAAGGTCATCGCCCAGTACGCCAGCCGTTTTTTTTTGCCGCGAGTTTGCCCATCACGGAAATGTCATCCAGCAGCGTGGCGATGTCGTCGAGCAATGTCAGTAAGCTACTTCCAGCCAAAATATCTGTCCTTATTGATTTCGTTACCCAAGAGTATGAAGCAAAATCGCCGCCGCGAAAATTACTCGTCTTTGTCAATGTAAATTAACATTACATCAACAAGTAAAAGGCTCGCTATCCGCTGCCTTTTGGCGTTAACTATCGGCCTGAAATTGAAGCCTGGTGAGGGAATATGCGTCTTCGTTCTGGCCAATTGTTGCCGCTGATTGCGGCTCTTTTCGCGCTGTATATCATCTGGGGGTCGACCTATTTTGCCATCGCCATTGGGGTAAAAAGCTGGCCGCCGTTTATGATGGCCGGCGTGCGTTTTCTCTGCGCTGGCGTGATATTAACGGCTATTTTGCTTTTCCGGGGGCACAAGCTGCCGCGCCTGCGGCCAATGCTTAATGCCGCGCTGATAGGCGTCCTGCTTCTGGCGGTTGGCAACGGCTTTGTGACGCTTGCCGAGCACCAACACGTTGCTTCCGGCATTGCTGCGGTGATGGTTGCCACCGTGCCGCTGTTTACCCTCTGCTTCAGCCGCCTGTTCGGGATTAAAACCCGCAAGCTGGAGTGGCTGGGCATTGCCATTGGCCTGGCGGGCATTTTGTTGCTGAACAGCGGCGGCAACCTCAGTGGAAATCCGACGGGCGCGTTGTTGATTCTCATTGGCTCATTAAGCTGGGCATTTGGCTCGGTTTACGGCTCGCGGATCGAGCTGCCCGAAGGGATGATGGCGGGCGCCATTGAGATGTTAGCGGCGGGCATTGTCGCCCTTTGCGTTTCGGCCCTGAGCGGCGAACGCTTAACGGCTATGCCGGATGCCGCAGGCTTCCTGGCGGTAGGCTATCTGGCGCTGTTTGGCTCCATGATCGCCATCAGCGCCTATATGTACCTGATTCGTAATGTTTCCCCGGCCGTAGCGACCAGCTATGCCTACGTTAACCCGGTCGTCGCCGTGCTGCTGGGCACCACCTTTGCGGGCGAAAACCTTTCGCCGATTGAATGGCTGGCGCTGGGCATCATCATTTTTGCCGTGGTGCTGGTCACGCTGGGCAAATATCTCTTCCCAGCCAAACCGGTTGTTGAGACTTGTGAAGTAGAAAAATAGCTACTCTGCGGCCAGCGTTTGCTGGTCGCCTTCATCCCGCTGATGTATTCCGGTCACGTTAATTTCTGTGCTACGCCCGCCGCTGCAAATCCACTCTTCTAAACGTTCACACAGCGCCCGATCGCTCATTTTCTCGCGGCCACGCAGCGCGCATTCCCAAACCACCAGTACCCGCCAGCCCTGCGCCAGTAAAAGCCCGACATCGCGTTTATCTCTTGCCACATTGTGGCCGATCTTATCCAGCCAGAAGTCGGTGCGCGTGGCCGGGACCTTAAACAGGTGGCAGTCGTGGTGATGCCAGAAACAGCCGTGGGTAAAGATAACGCAGCGGAATTCATCCACCACAAAGTCCGGCTTGCCGGGCAGGGCTGCGTCCTGAACGCGGAAGCTAAATCCGCATTCGGCCAGCAGCGCGGCAAGGCGTTTTTCAATGGCGGTGTCGCGCGTAGCAATGGCTCGCATGTTTTTACTGCGTATAGCTTTGCTGTGTACATCCGCCATATCGTTCTCCGCTTAGCGCTTTTTCACCGCTTGCTTGATGACCGGCTCCAGCAGTTTTGCCACTGCGGCAAACGCGGGAACGACTACGGAGTTACCAAACTGGCGGTAAGCCTGAGTGTCGGACACGGGAATGCGGAACGCTTTGCCCTTCGGTGATTCAAAGCCCATCAGCCTGGCGCATTCACGCGGTGTCAGGCGGCGCGGCCTGTTCAGCTGATTATCGGGATCGTTAAAGTTAACCTCGCCCAGCGCCTTGTCCCAGCCACGATCGATCAGGATCTCCGCGCCATCCTTAAAGTAACGGGCCGACAGCGTTCTGGCCACGCTTGCCGGATTGGTCGGGTCAACCAGCCCGTAGCCGAAGCCGTTCCCTTTGGCCTGGTGCTTCTTCGCGTAGTTATAGAGGTATTTCCACAGCGTCGGGGTCAGAACATATTTTGCTTCGACTTCATCATCCAGCAGCTCACCAAACGTCGGGCGACGAGCCGGATAAAAATCGCTGAGCCTTGCCAGCGTCACCGCAGAGTCCAGGTTCAGGTCACGGCGCGTGCCGACCAGCACGATGCGCTCGCGATGCTGCGGCAGGAAGTTTTTGCCATCGACAATTTTCGGGTCATTGCGCCCGGTGACGGCGGCATCGGCCACGTCATAGCCCAGCTCGTCCAGCGTCTGCATGATGATGCGGAACGTGTTGCCTTTATCGTGGCTCTTCAGGTTTTTAACGTTTTCCAGCACGAAAATCGGCGGACGTTTGGCGGCAATAATTCGCGCCACGTCGAAGAACAAGGTGCCCTGGGTTTCACAGGCAAAGCCGTGCGCGCGCCCAAGGGCGTTTTTCTTCGACACGCCCGCCAGGGAAAACGGCTGGCAGGGGAAGCCGGCCAGCAGCACATCGTGGTCGGGCAGCGTGGCCTGAATGTGTTTCGTCGCCTGCTCGTCCGTCACGTCGCCGCGGTTGCTGAGCGTCACGTCACGAATATCTTCATTAAACTGATGCTGCGCCGGGTCGCAATACCAGTTTGCCTTGTAGGTTTTCACCGCATGTTTGTTCCATTCGCTGGTAAACACGCACTGGCCGCCAATCGCCTCAAAGCCGCTGCGAATGCCGCCGATGCCGGCAAACAGGTCGATAAAGCGGAAGGCATAGCGGCCATGATACGACGGCGGCGACGGCAGCATACTTTGCAGCATCTGCACTTCCACTTCGGTTAAGCCCCGTGGCGCAGACTTGCCGTTATACCAGCGGTTCAGGGATTCGCGCGTCCAGTCACCTCCCACCTGTCGCAGGCGCAGGGCGACGGTTTTTTGATCGTAGATTTCGAGTAAGCGGCTGACCAGGGCGTGATCTTCTTCTTGCTGAGTTTGTTTGTGGCGCTGTGCCTGAAGGGAGAGGTGTTCTGCTATCGCGTCAAGATCGTTCATCGTGAACCAAAGATGGGAAAAGGGAGTGAAACTGTATCACTGATTTGACCCAGAGAGAACGGAAACAGCCCGCAGACTGAACTGCGGGCCGGGAAGATTAAGCCTGTGATTTAAAACGCTGCAGAACCTGCTCGTCTACCTGCAGATAGTCGCCTTTCAGCTCGGCGCACAGCTTCGCCATATAGCCCACGAGGAAATCCGCATTGTGGTGCGCCAGCGCTCGCCCGGCTTCGGTCTGCATTGAGTCCGGCAGGCGCAGAAGCTTTTTCTGAAAATGATCCACCGAGTACTGCGTATCATCCAGCTCGCGGCGCTCGGCCAGCGGATCGTCGCTGTCAAACAGCGAGCGCCCCAGCGCCCCGGAGACATAAAACACGCGCGCGAGGCCTATCGCCCCCAGCGATTCCAGCCTGTCCGCGTCCTGCACCACTTTTGCTTCCAGCGTCTGCGGCGCAATGGCGGCGCTAAAGCTGTGGGCCCGCACCGCATGGGCTACGTCGTCATACAGCTCGCGGGGAAAGTCCGGGAAGTGCGTTTCCAGAATACGCAGCGTTTCCTGCGCGGCCTGCGTTGAGGCCAGATGGCGCTCCGGGTGATTCTTGGGCAGGTTAACAATGTCATGGAAATAACAGGCGGTCAGCACCACAAGCCTGTCGGCCTCGGTCCCTTCCATAATATGCTGAGCGGTTTTCCATACTCGCCGAAAATGCGCCACGTCATGGGCCTTGTCATCCTGCGCCCAGTTCTCAATCAGATACTGCTCAAACTGCTGCTGCCAGCGGGCAATCGGCATACACGTACTCCCCTTCTCGTGAAAAGCGCAAGTCTGAGTATAACCAGATTGATGACAATAATATGACAACATCAATGCAGGCTGGGGACGCGGGAGTGAAGGCAGGTAAGGCGGGGGAACGCGCAGAGCCACAGACAAATGCGGCTCTGCCTAAGAAAGTTCGTTTTTAATGCTGGCGATTATCGCGGACGCGGGCAGGATAAACACGTGGCCGGGTATACCAGGCTACCCAACCCAGCACTGCCGCAACGGAGCCAAGTACCAGCAACCCCATTAATGCGCCAAGCAATTTCCCGCCGAAGGTGCCCAGATCGCCGCTGGTGACCCCACTGACGACCCAAAAATAACGCGCCATCGCCCAAACGATGTACAAACAAAAAGCATAAAACAGCCACAGCGCAATTTTTCCACCGGGGCTGCGAGTTGGTTTCGCATCCATAACGTTCGACCTAACTTTTTCAACTGAAACAAAAACGGGCTGTCGACGGCAGGTCCCCCACCGTCTTAATGTGATTTTTATCACACTAATGGATTAGATGAACCGCTATAAGCGTTAAATTTTGTTTCAAATCAAAGCTTATAGGGCATTAATCAGCATTGACAACCGGGTTTGATTTAGCTTAAGGAAAGTTCTTAATCGTGGTGACGCCTCCCGCCGGAGGGTTCGTTTATGTTCACTGCGTCTTTTAATTACAGATATCCGCACTTATGCGGGCTGGCGGATTTTCCGTTCACTCGTAGGTCTGTTTACACTGCACGTTTAGAGCACGGTGAACGTGTCAGGGAGATAACGCCATCACCCAAACATTCAGGGTCGATGAGAGCCGGGAACAAGGGTGTGGCTGTAGGTCTTGAAGCAGCTGTAACGTTCTGTGTAGCTGCGGGTTTGAAGCGAGGCTCGGTTCCGGCTTAAATCGCCTCCGTTTTCTCTCCGACTGGCCAGGGTCCGGGCGTCGGGAACGACCGGAGGCTGAGAGCGTCGGGAACGCATCTCAGCCGACCCAGGACTGGGAGATAAAACGGAGGTCTGCCGCTTGCGGCGATTTATTTAGCCGGGAGTCCGGGGTCTCGGGGAAGTGACGGTGACTTCCCCGAGTCGTTCACCGGTTCGGTGGTGACATATGAAGCAGCTCTGGAAGTGAACGGAACCTTTACCGAACCTACTTAAAACCCTGTATTTATGACCAAGAGACAGCCTCTTGCTTAAGAAAAGAAACTGCTCGGGAAGAGAGATAAAAATACCCTTTATTCTCTTCACTCAATATTTCCTCACTGAAATATAAACGAACGAATTTAATTTACATTGCCGGGTTGACAATAGTATTGCTCATGGGTAGATTTCACGGGCCGAAGTTGCGGCCTTTCCTAACCTGACATAAGAGACTAATGGATACTGAATTTAGTAGCTGCCCGAACGTTGCCTTAATGGCGGTTCGGGAAAGTAAACATGAAATCGATTGTGATCACTTCTTCGTTTTGGTGTGTCTCGCCGGAGCCTGATGCTCTCGTGTTGTCCCACCTCGACCAGGGTTTTCACGGTCCCGAGGTGTGTTATGAACTTCAAATCTACCCTTTTTCCTGGTGTCAAAACAGTGACATCAACGCTGCGTGTCCGGCCGCCCCGCGATCGGGTATTGTCCGCACGTAAAAAACAGAAAAACTCAATTTTCTCTTCGAAAATCAGTGAGTTGAATCAACGCATCACTAACTGGCGTGTCAGTCCTGTCACCGGCCAGCTGGAGCGTCGTTGCAGCTTCTCTGACGGCGAAGACCCACAAAGTCGACCCTTCGTAGCCTGATTCAGCCGTTACGCCGTAGGTTCGTCTGCGCGCTATGCCGCAGCCCGCTTCCGTGCGCCACGCTGAGTTACGTCACTATTGGTAGCTGTTTATTCCCTGATGCAGGCATCCCTGTACATCGGCAGGAATAACCACGTCCAAATAAAAGAAAATATAAATTTCTCGCCTGTTTATTTTAAAAAATAAATAGCGTGGAGCCCTGCGAAATTAATTCAAAACCGATCGCTCATGCGGCATCGGGCTATTTTCGGCCGCCTTTAATCCGGCATTTACCGTAAAAAGCCTGCTGCCGCCCGGCGACAGGAGCACCACCATGACTGTACAAACCAAGAACCGTAATAAAAAAAGCACGCTGTCTATGCGCGCCGCCCAGGAAGCCAAAAACGGCATCGCAGAAACCCTGGTCAACCTCAACACCACCCGGGAAGGACTGCAGGAAGCCCATGCGAATGCCCGGCTGGAGCGGGATGGCCTGAACGAAGTCGCTCATGACAAGCCGCCTCACGCGCTGATCCAGCTGCTGATGGCGTTTAACAACCCGTTTATCTACGTGCTCGCTATTCTCGCCAGCATCAGCTTCTTTACCGACTACTGGCTGCCTACCAGCCACGGCGAAGACGGTGACCTGACGACGGTGATCATCATCGGCACCATGGTGGCACTCAGCGGCCTGGTGCGCTTCTGGCAGGAACACCGCTCGGCTAAATCCGCCGAAGCGCTGAAAGCAATGGTGCGCACCACCGCCACGGTCGTTCGTCGTGAACATGCAGGGCAAAAAGGAACCCCGCGTGAAATCCCGATGCGCGAGCTGGTCGTGGGCGATATCGTACAGCTCTATGCGGGCGATATGATCCCGGCAGACGTGCGCCTCATTGAGTCTCGCGACCTGTTTATCAGCCAGGCCGTGCTGACCGGTGAAGCGCTGCCGATTGAGAAATACGACACCCTGGGCGATGTGGCGCAAAAATCCGCGCACGACAAGGCGATCGACAGCGAGAACCTGCTGGATATCCCTAACATCTGCTTTATGGGCACCAACGTTGTCAGCGGCACCGCGCAGGCGGTAGTAGTGGCGACCGGGCCACGGACCTACTTTGGCTCGCTGGCAAAAGCCATTGTCGGTACCCGGGCGCAAACGGCGTTTGACCGGGGAGTGAACAGCGTCAGCTGGCTGCTGATCCGCTTTATGCTGGTGATGGTGCCGGTAGTGTTCCTGATCAACGGCCTGATGAAAGGCGAATGGTGGGATGCCCTGCTGTTTGCCCTGGCGGTCGCCGTGGGCCTGACGCCGGAAATGCTGCCGATGATCGTCAGCGCCAACCTCGCCAAAGGCGCGGTGGCTATGGCGAAGCGTAAAGTGGTGGTTAAGCGTCTCAACGCGATTCAGAACCTGGGCGCGATGGACGTGCTGTGCACCGATAAAACCGGCACGCTGACGCAGGACAAAATCATTCTGGAGCACCACGTCGACACGCACGGTCAGAAAAATGAGTCCGTGCTGGCACTGGCCTGGCTCAACAGCCACCACCAAAGCGGCATCAAAAACCTGATGGATCAGGCGGTCATTTACTTCTCTGAAAATGAGCCGGGATTTGTGAAACCGCAGGGTTACAGCAAGGTCGATGAAATGCCGTTCGACTTCGTGCGCCGTCGCCTGTCGATTGTGGTGAAAGACAGCCAGAGCAATCACCTGCTGGTGTGCAAAGGCGCGGTGGAAGAGATGCTGAGCATCGCCACCCACATGGAAGAGAACGGCAAGGTTATCGCCCTGGACGAGCAGCGTCGTGAGGCGATGCTGGCAATGACCAACGACTACAACAAAGACGGTTTCCGCGTCCTCGTGGTGGCCACCCGTGACATTCCTAAAGCCGAAGCGAAAAAGCAGTACGGCACCGACGATGAACACGACCTGATCATCCGTGGCTTCCTCACCTTCCTCGATCCACCGAAGGAGAGCGCAGGCCCGGCGATTGCCGCCCTGATGGACATCGGCGTGGCGGTGAAAGTGCTGACCGGCGATAACGCCATTGTCACCACGCGCATTTGCCGTCAGGTTGGGCTGGAGCCGGGCGAGCCGGTGCTCGGCCCGCAGATTGAGCAACTGAGCGACGCTTCCCTGCAACAGTTAGTGGAAGAGCGCACCGTGTTCGCCAAGCTGACGCCGCTGCAGAAGTCTCGCGTGCTGAAGGCGCTGCAGGCTAACGGCCATACCGTCGGCTTCCTCGGCGACGGGATTAACGATGCCCCTGCCCTGCGTGATGCCGACGTTGGTATCTCGGTCGACAGCGGCACCGATATCGCCAAGGAATCCGCCGACATCATCCTGCTGGAAAAGAGCCTGATGGTGCTGGAAGAAGGCGTCATAAAAGGCCGCGAGACCTTTGGCAACATCATGAAGTACCTGAACATGACCGCCAGCTCCAACTTCGGCAACGTGTTCTCGGTGCTGGTTGCCAGCGCGTTCATCCCGTTCCTGCCGATGCTCGCCATTCAGCTGCTGCTGCAAAACCTGATGTACGACATCTCCCAGCTCGCGCTGCCGTGGGACAAAACGGACAAAGAGTTCCTGAGCAAGCCGCGCAAATGGGATGCCAAAAACATCGGCCGCTTCATGGTCTGGATTGGCCCGACGTCGTCCATTTTTGACATGACCACCTTTGCCCTGATGTGGTTTGTGTTCAGCGCCAACAGCGAGCACATGCAGACCCTGTTCCAGTCCGGCTGGTTCGTTGAAGGCCTGCTGTCGCAAACGCTGGTGGTGCACATGCTGCGTACCCAGAAGATCCCGTTCATTCAGAGCACTGCCGCCTGGCCGGTGATGATGATGACCGGCCTGGTGATGGCGGTAGGGATTTACGTGCCGTTCTCTCCGCTCGGGCCGTTGGTTGGGCTGCAGGCACTGCCGTGGCAGTACTTCCCGTGGCTGGTCGGCACCCTGCTGGCCTACTGCTGCGTGGCTCAGGCGATGAAAACGTTCTACATGCGTCGCTTCAAACAGTGGCACTAACTCTGCGTTAAGTACGGTAATTCGGTGCCGCTTCGGCGGCACCTTTCAGGCAGGCAACACAAGCTGGAAAGCATTATGGAAAAGCAACATTCCATTATTTTCCTGATTAAAAATAAGACCATCGCGTTGGTTGTCTTATTTTTAATGAAAATAACCCGCGTCCTTCGCGTCCGTGCCCTGGCATGGTTCGCCGGAGGGAAAATTAACTATCGACACACCAAAGCATTACTGAACCTCGCCAGCGCCATACATCGTTTTTCGATCAGGTTACTGCGTTTTGTTACACCACCCGCCCTTAAGAGGGGGAATTAATTATGTCCGGAACTACTCTGTTAATTAACCTGGCTGGCGCCATCGCTTTGCTGCTCTGGGGCAGCCATATGATTTCAACGGCGCTGCAGCGCGGCTTCGGCACGCCGCTGCGCAACTGGATGGGACGCCACCTCACTAACCGCTGGACCGCCCTGCTTGCCGGCATTGGCATTACCGGCGTCCTGCAAAGCAGCACCGCGGTGAGCATGATGGCAACGTCGTTTACCGCCGCCGGCACCTTGAGCCTTGCCCCCGCTCTGGCGGTGATGCTCGGCGCGAATATCGGCTCCACGCTGGTGGTGCAGCTGATGAGCTTTAACATGGAAATCGCCATTCCTCTGCTTCTGCTGGCCGGGTTTGTGGTCTTTAAGCTGCGGGACCATTCCAACTTTGAGAGCGTGGGCTGCGCCCTGATTGGCCTCGGCCTGATGCTGCTTGCGCTGCATTTGCTCAGCGGCACGCTGGCGGACATCGAAGTCACGCCGGTATTTCATGCCGTCATGCAGGGGCTGGAGGGAGACGTATTAATCGCCCTGCTGGTGGCGGCTCTCCTGACGCTGCTGTGCCACTCCAGCGTGGCGATTATTTTGCTGATCGCTTCCCTCGCGGCTACCGGCGCGATGACGCCAGCTACCGCGCTGGTACTGGTGCTTGGGGCAAACATTGGCGGCGCATTACCGCCGGTGCTTAACGCCGGGTCCGCCGTAGCTCGCCGCCTGCCGGTGGGCAACCTGATAGTTCGCCTGTCCGGCTGCGCGCTGGCGCTACTGCTGCTGCCTCTGCTGACGGATATCGCACAGAAATCCGGGCTGAACACGCCGCAGCTGGTGGTGTGGTTCCACACGGCCTTTAGCGCAGTGCTTGCGCTGCTGTTTATCAGCCTGACCGCGCCGATGGCCCGGTTCCTCGAGCGACTGTTCCCGGAAGAAGAGCGCGTGGGCGACCCGGGCATGCCGATGTATCTCGACGATGCAGGCCTCGAGGTCGCTTATATCGGCCTGTCGAATTCGGTTCGCGAATCGCTGCGCGCCGCCGACATGCTAACCATCATGCTCGATCGCCTGCTGGTTCTGTTTGTCACCCAGGAAAAACAGGCTGCCGACGAGATTCGCCAGCTTGACCAGTCTGTGGATCTGCTTAGCGCGGCGGTTCGCGCCTATCTCGCCGACATCGGTCAGGACGGGTTGAATGACGCGGATGCCGATCGCGCGCAGGAAATTCTGATGTTCATCATCAATTTTGAGCACGCGGGCGACATTCTCTCCAGCAACCTGACCCAGCTGGCAACGCGTCGCGCACGCCGGGGCGAGCTGTTTAACGACTTTGAGTTACACAATATTCACCTGCTGCACGCGGAAATACTCACCAGCCTGCGCCTGGCGATTGCCGCGTTCATGCGTGAAGACCTGTCTGCTGCCCACCAGCTGGTGCAGCGCAAAGAAACCATTCGCCAGCTCGAGGCCTCCGCCAGCCGCGAGCATTTCAAAAAGCTGCGTGAGGACAAAAATGCCTGGGCGGAATCCGGCGACATCTTCCAGCGGGTACTGCGGGACTACCGTCGCGTGCATCACCACATCGCCGCCGTGGCCTACCCGGTCATTGACCGACTGGGCGATAAATCCCTGCTGTTTATCGACACGCCGCCGGACGTTTAAAAAAACAATAACCGCCGTCGCGCGGGCGAGAGTTTTTTCAAGGAAAGCAACTTTAAGGTACAGAAAAGTGAGAGTTTTAATCTGCTCAGGTCGGTTTTATGCCGACACCCATACCATTACCCACGTGCTGGATTTATATGCCCGCACGCAGACTATCAACGTGCTGATTCACGGGGGGCACCAGACGCTGGGCGGCGCGATAGAAAACTGGGCGCGCGGTATCGACGTGCACGTCATTCGCTACCCGGCCAACTGGGCGCTGCACGGCAAATATGCGGAAACCAGGCGCAACCTGTTTATGCTGGAAGACAGCCGCCCTGACGTTCTACTGGCTTTTCCTGGGGGAGAAGACACGGCGGAGTGCATAAGAATGGCGCACAATTCCGGCGTGAAGGTTATCGAGATTTAATGCAGACGGGCTGCGGCATGTTTCAGTTACCGCAGCCCGATTGTTTTATGCCGTGACGGGCGCAAGGTTCACGTCTTTCAGGAACTCGGTAATACGCGGATTCTCTCCGCTGCGCAGCGCCTGCGGGGAGTCATCGCAAACCACTCGTCCTTTTTCCATAAACACAATTCTGTCCGACACGCTGAACGCGAAGTTCATTTCGTGGGTGACGATCACCATCGTTATCCCCTCGCCCGCCAGGTTCTCGATCACCTGCAGCACCTCATTCACTTTTTCAGGGTCGAGCGCTGAGGTAGGCTCATCGAACAGCATAATTTGCGGGCGCATCATCAGGGCCCGGGCGATAGCCACCCTTTGCTGCTGCCCGCCGGAAAGCTGATGAGGATATTTGTGAGCGTGCTCCAGCATCCCGACCTTCCGCAGCAATACGCAGGCCTCACGCTTTAGCTCTGCATCCGTCGCCAGGCGATGGTAGTGCGGCGCCAGCATCAGGTTTTTCATTACCGTTAAGTGCGGGAACAGGTTAAATCCCTGGAAAACCATGCCGATATTCAGCCGGTGTGCGGCGTTTTCCACGTACTGAGGCTTCTGAGCCCCCTGTTTTTCCAGGCGAATAAACGGCTGCCCGTTAATCAGGATCTCCCCGTTATCCAGCTGTTCCAGGCCATTCAGCAGGCGGATAAGCGTCGTTTTCCCGGAGCCGGACGGGCCAATCACCGACACCACTTCCCCAGGCTTAATATCCAGGTTAACCGCGCCAAGCACCTCCACGTTGTTATAAGCTTTATGTAACTTACGAGCCTGCAGCGCGGGAACGTCTGACGCCAGCGGCGCGCGTGATACCAGCCCGCTTTCCTGCGCGGCCATCGCTTCCAGTTCGGCTTCCGGCAGGCGGGCGGTTTTGCGCTGGGTGACATCCAGCCGTTTTTCCAGCAGCTTCAGCAAGAAGTCAAAGACCGTCACGATAAACACATAATAGAAAGCCACCGCCGCCATGGTTTCCATCACCAGGAAGTTTTGCGAATAAAGCCGCTGCCCGACCATCAGGATCTCGGTCAGCGAAATCACCGAAACCAGCGAGCTTAATTTCACGATGGAGATGTATTCGTTGGCCAGCGACGGCAGCGCCACCCGCAGCGCCTGCGGCACGATAACCAGCCACTGAATGCCTGCGTAGCGCAGCCCCAGGGCGCGGGCGGCCTCACGCTGACCACGAGGAATGGCCAACAGGCCGCCGCGGTGGATCTCCGCAATATAGGCCGTTTCGCTCAAAACCAGCGCTATGAGCCCCGCCCAGAAAGGGTCGCTCAGCAGGGCCGAGCTGCCCGGCAGCGCCTGGGGCAGGTTATAAACAAAGATAAGCAGCACCAGCAGCGGCAGGCTGCGGAACAGCCAGATATAGGCCCGCGCCGGTAAAGAGAGCCAGGGAGAGGCGGCCTGTTTGCCCAGCGCCAGAAGAAAGCCAAACCCAATACTGATTATCCAGCTCAGCAGGCTCAGCTTAATCACGGTCCAGGTCGCCTGCCAAAAATCAGCGTTGCTGAACAGGCTGAATAAATAGTTCCAGTCAAAAGACATATCCGCACTCCCCGGCGATGGTGATTACAAACTGCTGGCCTGAATTTCGGCTTCGGACGGCTCCGCCAGGTGATACTTTTTCACTAAGGCCGAGTACTTGCCGCTGGCCTTAAAGGCCGCAATCCCGTCGTTCAGCTCTTTTTTCAGCTCAGGGTTGGTTTTGCTCACCCCCAGGCCCACCAGCACCGGGTACAGCAGTTCCGTCGAGGTCACCGCCAGCCGCCCTTTCATTTTATCCACCACCTGACTTGCCACGGCGGCATCGGTCATCTGTACTTCTACCGCGTGGGAAAGCAATGCCTGGGTGGTTTGCGGGTCGGTTGAAAACTCGCTCACCGCAATCGGCTTCAGCCCCTGCTTGACGCAGTAGTCGGCCGACAGCGTGTGCAGTTTTTCCAGCCAGTAAGTCCCCTGCATCGACCCGACTTTATGCCCGCAAAGCTCTTCCGGTTTGGTTGGCTTAAAGCTGGCGTTGCTGAGGGTCAGCAGCGATTCGCCGGTTTTCAGGTATGGCACCATGTCGATAACCTTCTGGCGCTCGGGGGTGATAAACAGCGCGGAGGCAATCAGTTCAAAGCGCTTCGCCTGCAGGCCGGGGATCAGGCTGGTAAAGCGGGTATCCACATAATCAGGTTTGAGCTTCATCGCCCCGGCAACGCCGTTGATAAATTCAATATCAAAACCTGCGGGCGTTTTGCCGTCGAGGTATTCGTAAGGCGGGAAGGTAATGTCGCTCCCCACCGTAAGCTGGCCGGGGGTCATCACGGCGGCCTGAGCCCCGCCGCTGAGCAGTAAAGGCAGCGCCGCCGCCA
The DNA here is from genome assembly GCF_000757825.1 of Cedecea neteri. Taxonomy (GTDB): domain Bacteria; phylum Pseudomonadota; class Gammaproteobacteria; order Enterobacterales; family Enterobacteriaceae; genus Cedecea; species Cedecea selenatireducens. The sequence goes on along the minus strand of NZ_CP009451.1, from coordinate 4,457,283 downwards.
TGCAGGTGAATAACGCCTTGCTATGTGAAGATGTAAACATGCGATGACTCCAGTGCAGGTGATAAAACATTTTTTATTGGCTCCGTAACGGAGGCGCTTTTCACAGCTTATGGTTTCGCCCTGGCTACTGCCTTGCAATATATTCGCCAGGACGATAATCATTCGGTGAGCGTTTGCGATTGAGCCATGCTGCAGGAGAAAGGCACGGGGATAAAGGACGAAAAATATGCCTTACCTCTATAAAAAATTGTTTTAAGGCAATGGCTATTTTTTTGCACCAGCGCAGCGCAATACTTTAATTCCCAACAGGAAAGCGAATAGAGACATATTTCAGACAGATAATAGCGATATAAAATATTTATCCGCACCAAAAAAGTGCAGCTTATTTTTTTATTGCCACTTTTTGGGGATTATTCGTGACCAATAAAAATGAAAATATTTTTTCTGAGCATCATTTTTACCGTTAACGCCTACCACGGCGGCATCTGGCACAGGCTTTGCTACTAACAGAAATAACTGGATAGCCTGAAACTATCTTGCAAGGTCCACTGCCAATAAAAAACCGGGGTTAGCACCATGACACATTTCACGCTCAAGCAGCTCAAGTACTTTGTCACCGTCGTTGAAGCGCAGAGCATCGCCGAAGCCTCAAGGCAGCTGCATATCGCCCAGCCATCGGTTTCCATTGCCATCAAAAACCTGGAAGACACCTTTGAGCAGCAGTTTTTTATCCGCCACCACGCGCAGGGCGTTTCCCTCACGCCCGGCGGGCTGCGGTTTTATGAAAAAGCCCGCGAGCTGCTGCGGCTTTCATACCAGTTTGAGCAAAATGCCAAGGCGGATAACGACCTTGTGTCCGGCACCATCGCCATCGGCTGCTTCGAATCCGCAGCCCCGCTTTATCTGCCGAGACTTATCGCCGGGTTTCGCAAGATTTACCCTGAAATAACCATCCGGCTGTACGACGGCGAACAGAATGAGCTGACCCACGGGCTGCATCGCGGGCGCTTTGACCTGGCGTTTATGTACAACCTCGAGCTGGAAAGCACGCTGCACACCGAAAAGTTGAACGCCCCGCAGAAGCCTTATGCCCTGCTGCCTGCGGCTCATCCACTGGCGAAGAAAACGTCCGTGACGCTGAAAGAACTCAGCCGTGAACCGATGATCCTGCTGGACGTCATCCCCAGCAAAAGCTACTTCATGAATATTTTCACCGACAAAGGCCTGCACCCTGAGGTGGCCTACAGTTCGCCGTCGATAGAAATGGTGCGCTGCATGGTCGGCCAGGGAATGGGGTTCTCGGTGCTGGTCACCCGCCCCTGCACCGACGTGACCTATGACGGCCAGCGCGTTACGCAGGTGGAAATAGTCGATGATATGGCCGCCTCAACGCTGGTGATGGCTTATTTACGCCATAACGAACCGACGCGCCCGACGCGTTTATTTATGGATTATTGCCGTACTTTTGAACTGATGCCGGAGGGCGTGATTGAAGAGTAAAAAAGGCGTGAAGCGTAGCCTTAAAATACAGGAAATTCATAGCCTGTAGATTGAGGCTAATTTATTTATGCCTTATCCCTAGATTTATAATATTTTACGGAATGTCTGCCGCTCAATAACCTTGTGCCATAGCGAAGCTGCGCTGAATCTTATTTCCCGGCCCCAAGGAAACAGACATGACCGTAATAAAAACACAAACAGACACTCTAGTGATTGGCGCCGGCCAGGCCGGGATCGCCATGAGCGAGCACCTGACACGCCTCGGTATTCCGCATCTGGTGCTGGAGAAAAACCGCATTGCCGAAGCCTGGCGCAGCGGGCGCTGGGATTCGCTGGTGGCGAACGGCCCGGCCTGGCATGACCGTTTCCCTGGGCTGGAATTCAGCCAGGCCGATCGGGACAGCTTTATCCCTAAAGACGAGGTAGCTAACTACTTTGAAGATTACGCCCGCAAGTTTGAGGCTCCGGTAAAAACGGGCGTTGAGGTGAAAAGCGTGACGCGCAATCACGGCAGGCCGGGTTTCACCGTGGAAACCAGCGACGGCATTGTAGAAGCGAAGCATATCGTCGCCGCAACGGGGCCTTTCCAGCGCCCGGTCGTACCGGCCATTGCTCCGGAAGATGGCAGGCTCTACCAGATACATTCCGCTGCCTACAAAAACCCGGCGCAGCTGCCTGCCGGAGCCGTATTGGTGGTGGGCGCAGGCTCATCCGGGGTACAAATTGCCGACGAGATCCAGCGTTCGGGTAAGCAGGTTTATCTCTCCGTCGGCGCGCACGACCGCCCGCCTCGCGCTTACCGCAATCGTGATTTTTGCTGGTGGCTGGGCGTGCTGGGGCTGTGGGATGCGGCGGCCAATCAGCCCGGCAAAGAGCACGTCACCATTGCGGTGAGCGGCGCTCGCGGCGGCCACACAGTTGATTTTCGCGCCCTGGCACATCAGGGCATTCACCTCGTCGGCCTGACCCAACGCTTTGCAGATGGGAAGGTCTTTTTTGAAGATAACCTCGCGCACAATATCCGCCAGGGCGATGAAAGCTACCTTGCCCTGCTGGACGCCGCCGATGCCTGGATTGCCCGCAACGGCCTTGATCTGCCCGAGGAGCCGCAGGCCCGCATCTTCCCGGCCGATCCGCTTTGCGTCACCCAGCCCACGCTTGAGCTGAACCTTGCCGAGACGGGGATCGCCTCGATTATCTGGGCGACCGGCTATGCGCCGGATTACGGCTGGCTGCAGGTGGACGCTTTTGATGCCCAGGACAAACCCCGTCACCAGCGCGGCGTTTCCAGCGAGGCTGGCGTCTATTTCCTGGGGCTGCCGTGGCTGTCCCGCCGGGGATCAACGTTTATCTGGGGCGTGTGGCATGACGCGAAATACATTGCCGACCACATTGAAACCCAGCGCAATTACAGCCGCTATTCCGACGCTTCCCAGCGCTAACCTCTTGCCAACAAGGAATTGACCGATGCCGACACATACTCGTATTCGCATGTTTAACACCAAAGAAACCTACCCTAACCAGTCGCTGAACAACGACCTCTGCCAGGCGGTGCGCGCCGGTAACACCGTCTATGTTCGCGGCCAAGTCGGAACGGATTTTGAAGGGAAGCTGATTGGGCTGGGCGACCCGCAGGCGCAGGCCGAACAGGCGATGAAGAACGTTAAGCAACTGCTGGAGGAAGCCGGGAGCGACCTCTCCCACATCGTCAAAACCACCACCTATATTATCGACCCGCGCTACCGTGAGCCGGTGTATCAGGAAGTGGGCAAATGGCTGAAAGGCGTATTTCCAATCTCCACCGGCCTCGTGGTTTCTGCCCTCGGCCAGCCGCAGTGGCTGATGGAAATCGATGTCATTGCGGTGATCCCTGACGATGCCGAGGGGAAAAAATGACATTTTCTATCGCCGCACGCTGCCAGGAAACCGGCCAGCTTGGCATCGCCATTAGCTCATCCAGCATCGCGGTTGGCGCACGCTGCCCGTGGCTGGTACCGGGCGTCGGGGCGGTGTCGAGCCAGAATATAACGCTGCCCGCGCTGGGGCCGATGGTGCTGTCGAAGCTGGGCGAAGGTGTTGCGCCGCAGGAGGCTATAAAGCGGGTCGTCAGCGAGCATCTGCACGGCGACTACCGGCAGGTGACAGTCATCGACAGCAACGGCAAAACCGCCTGTCACAGCGGCGAGAAATCATTGGGTATTTATCACGCCGTGGAGGGGGATAACTGCGTGGCGGCAGGCAATATGCTGGCCGATAAAACGGTGATTAACGCCATGATTGAGCGCTTCGAAAAAAGCAGCGGCACGCTGGCAGACCGGCTGATTGCCGCGCTTGAGGCGGCGCTGGAAAAAGGCGGCGAAGCCGGACCGGTGCATTCGGCGGCGTTAAAAGTCGTGGATACCGTCGCCTGGCCGGTTATCGACCTGCGCGTGGACTGGGCGGACAAGAGCCCGATAGCCGAACTGCATTCGCTCTGGCTGGCCTATAAACCACAAATGCAGGATTACCTGATCCGCGCACTCGACCCGCGAGAAGCCCCCAGCTATGGCGTACCCGGCGATGAATAAACGGCTGCTTCCCTTATTGCAAAAGCTGCTGGCGCGGGACACCACCAGCCGCGAGTCGAACCTGGCGTTGATCGAGGATATTCGCGATTACCTTGCCGGGTGGGGCATCGACGCAGACCTGTTTTACAGCGAGGACGGACGCAAGGCCAATCTTTATGCGGTAATTGGCCCCTCAGGTGGCGGCGGCGTAATGCTGTCCGGGCATACGGACGTGGTGCCGGTAGACGGGCAGCCGTGGAGCGTTCCCCCTTTCGACATGACCTACCGGGATGGCCGCTACTACGGGCGCGGCGCGGCGGACATGAAGGGCTTTATCGCCTGCGTGCTGGCCTCCGTGCCGGCGTTTCTCGCACAACCGCTGAGAATGCCGCTGCACCTGGCCTTCTCCTATGACGAAGAAGTTGGTTGCCTCGGCGTGCGCAGCCTGGTGGAGTATCTGCGCGCCTCAAAAGAAAAACCCGCGCTTTGCATCGTGGGCGAGCCGACCGAAATGCGCCCGGTTTACGGGCATAAAGGCAAAATAGCCCTGCGCTGCGAAGTGCACGGCCACGCCTGTCATTCCGCCTATGCGCCGCAGGGCGTGAACGCCATTGAATATGCTGCCCGGCTCATCGGCAAGCTGGGCGAGGCTCGCGAGGCGTTAACGCAAACGACGGATGTCCGCTTTGATCCTCCGTTCAGCACCCTGCAGGTGGGAACGATCCGTGGCGGCAGCGCATTAAATATTGTCCCCCAGGAGTGCCAGTTTGATTTTGAAATCCGCTACCTGCCGGAGGTTGATGCCGCCGCGGTAGTTGATGACATTCAACGCTATGCGCGGCAAACGCTGGAACCCGCCATGCAGCGCGTTTCCCCGACAGGCGCGATTCGGTTTGTTCCCCTGAGCCACTATCCCGGCCTGCTGACGGACGCTCAGTCCGAATTTGCCGGCTGGCTGGCGCAGTGGTGCGGCAGCGATGAGTACAGCACGGTGGCATTTGGCACCGAGGGCGGGCTTTTTGATGAAGCCGGGATAGCCACGCTGATTTGTGGCCCCGGCAGCATGGATCAAGGGCACAAACCCGATGAGTTTGTGGCCGAAGAACAGCTGCACAAATGCATGGCGATGCTGGACAACCTGCGCCAGTGGATGAGTGCCTGAACGCTGCGTAGCGTCTGCAGGAAAAAACCAGCGAACATATGTGACGCAACAGCAAACCAACAGAATTTAATCCTTAAAAATATCATTATTTAAATCATTAACCCCAAAAACGGAAAGGGCAGCGGCAAATAACCAGTGTAAATATGGGTTTATTCCTTATCGTTGAGCCATTATTTACTCTTAAGGAGGATGATCGTGGAGGATTAATAGTAATAACGCCCTGCTTTCAAAACATTTCATTCACAATAAATTAATCTAATTATTACATAAGGGTTTTGCTGTTTAGCTTATTAAATACGGGTTAGATGAGGGTCATTTTCTTATTGAAAACGACCGATTTAGCCCTGGGGTTGGTAGGGATGTCCGGGTTCAAAACACGCTTATTTTTGCTTAATAAAAACAGCCAACGCCTGCTATTGTTGTGCAGTGGCTTACTGCTTAGCATGCTGGCCGCACTGATTGTCATCGCCATTTTCAAACCCGCTGGAAAGCCGCTGGATGACAGAAGAGATCCTGTTGCTTTACTGGTTTATAGCTGGGAGGCGGAGGCCAGCTCGCACCTGACGTCCGCGAAAATCTTCCATTCGGCGGATGCGGGGACCCGCAAGGACATTTTATTGATGGTCTGGAACGTGAAACCCGACCTTCTGGCGGGTAAAATGTCCGTCTCAGCCATGCCAAATAAGGCCATGAAATGGGTGCAAAGAGAACTTAGGGAGTCTCTGCGCATCGCTTTGCTTCCCTCTCCCGCTTCACGCTGCTTACGCCCCGGGACGGAAGAACAACCCAATATTTATAAGCAAAGCATCGTGGCAGAAGCCGGATCGCATGGACAACCCCCGGAACAAGCTATTGAAGAGAATCATCAGTATGAAGGGCAAATTCAACCGTCAGGGGCAAGCCTTAGGGGCATTTTCTCACCAGAGAAAATCGATGCACGCCATGCCGTCTGACGGGGCATAAACGGTCCTGCTTTGTCTTTTCAGCAAAGGGTTGTTAGCCTCTAAGTAAAATAACGCCCGACAGCAGAATGCTGCGCGCTTTCCTGAATCAAAAATGGACGAGAAATGAAAACGTATTTCCCTTCCTGGCTGCAGCAAACCGCTATCCTGCTTTTGTGGGGGCTGGTCTATTATCTGTCCGGGCTTATCTCATTAAAATTTGACGACCCAAACTCTGCCATAGCGATTGTCTGGTTCCCATCGGGCGTCGCCGTAGCGGCTTTTTTGTCCGCCCGCTGGCGAGACTACCCTGCGCTTATCCTTATCTTCGCGCTGGCAAGCGTACTGCTGGACGAAGCCTGGCAGAGTATTCCACTTTTTTTAACCACGCTGGGTTATTCGCTGCTGGCGATGCCCGCCAACGTTCTCATTGCCTGGCTGGTGCGCCGTTTCTCGCGGCCAAATGACGACCTGCACGTCATCCTGCTGTGGATTTGCGCCACCTTTGTCGTCAGCGTGTTCGATGCGCTTATCGTCGGAGGGGGTTATGCATTTTTCACCGACCAGCCAGTGGCGAAGACTATCTCGAACGGGTTCGTTGCCGATGTGACCGGGATCTTCTTCGCGACGACCGTCGTCATGGGCTTCGTGAATAAACGAGGTCCCCGGGCCGCTCTCGCCTGGTCGACCCGCCTGGCAGGTCTGGCGCTGTTGCTGCTGATTTGTGCAGCAACGGTATTTATCTTCGACTACAGCGGAACCTGGCTCAAAACCGAGGCCGCCGCGCTCTATTTTGCCCTTTCTTGCCTGCCGATTGTGCTGACGATGATGCTTTCCCTGGTCTGGGGCAATCGTGGAGGTTCCATCGGCCTGCTGGCGTTGGGCGCCATCGTCATCCACTTTACCGACCGGCATCAAGGGCCTTTCTTTCTTCACGGCCTTAGCTTTACCGAATCGCTACTGCTGGCACTGAGTTACCTCTCGGCGACCGCCTTGCTTATCGTATTTGTCCGTGTGTTAAGGCGCTCGACGACCCGTTTTAACCCGGATACCGGCAGGCTTGCGGGTAACGGCATACTTTATCGACTGGAGCCTGAAACCGGCGTATTCAGCTGGGAAAACGATCTCTCGTCACTGCTGGGCGCGGGTTACCCGGCAGTGTTTGACACCGTCGAGCGAGTGCTGGGCTATGTACATCCTTCAGATCGGGAAAAACTCAGGCAGCACTGGCTCGCCCCCGTTCAGAACAAACACAAGCCCCTGATATTTCGTATCAAGACGAATGACGATGAGTGGCTAACGCTGGTTGACAGCGGCGGCGTTGCCATGTCAAACGGCGGCAAGCGCATTATTGTCGGAAACTGGCAGGCCAGCCATTACGATCTGGCTATCTAAATCTAAACACGGACGTGATGACTTTTTAAGGAGAGACAGGCTTGTGATTCAGATTGCGTTGTTACTGTTCGGCGTCGACTTTATGCGCTCCAGGGTCAAATACCTGATCCTGCTTGGCAGCCTGTGGAGCCTGCTCGGGCTGGCTATTTTCCTCGATGGTCTGGACGGCGTGACCTACTTCCCCCTGCGCTTTTTTGGCCTGCTTTTGCTGCTGGAAAGCCTGGTGACGCTCAGTATTGCTTCCGGCGGCGTCGGGGCGCAAAAAGCTGTGCTCTACTTTAAGGGCGGCATTTTTTGTTTCGTCTCGCTGCTTATATTATCCAACCAGTCCTACAGTAATTTACTGCTGGCCATCGTCTTTGGTTTTGCCTATTTCGTCATTGGCCTGTTCGTTATTTTCTCGGCGTGGATTGTGCGTTTCCCTCACTGGAAGAGCACCCTGGCGACCGGTTTAGCGCAAATTATATTCGCCTTTTTTATGTTCAGCCCATGGCCAACCCATTATAAAGCCACGGTTTCGTTCTTCCTGGGCACGCTGATGATTTTCAGCGGTATTCATACCGTCCGGCTTGCGCTTCGCGTGGCGAGGCTGCGGGAAGGCACCTCGGTCTTCGATCTCCTGGTGCCTGCTGGAATCGGTTTTGAAGTGAAAAAAGGGGCTGACGCAAAGCCGAAGGTCGCAGAGCCGGAGCACGCTGATTTTCGTGAGCCGCTAACCGTACACATCTGGACCCCGGAAGGCACCGCCAGCGCGTCGACCATTCCGCGCCCGGTGATCAATCGCTATATCGCCGCAGTGGACTCAGAAGGGGTTATATCGACGGGCCACGCCGCGCTTGAAGTCCCGCCCGGCCTCTACATCAGCCTTTATCCTGCAGAAGACATCGACCGCTCGCCGGCCGAGTTTTTGAACACGCTGAAGGCCACGCGCGATAACGACGTGCCGGGGACGTTCCAGCCTGACTATGCCACCGAGGCGGCAGAGTGGTGCCAGTCAGATCGCAAAATCTACTTCCACCAGTACAACGGCAAAGCGTTGCAGCGTTTCTGGAGCGCCTACAAGCTGACGAAAACCTATAACCTGACCTATCGCAATTGCTCCAGCAGCGTTGCCTACGCCCTGGAAGCGTCGCTGGATGGCGTGCTCTCAAAACGTACAAAAAGCGGGCTATCGATACTCCGAACGCTCGCCATGCCTGAACTCTGGATAGCCGCTCAGGTACGCAAACGCGCCATTTCTATGGCCTGGACACCGGGACTGGTGATGGATTACGCCAGAGCGCTGCGCAGCATCGTTCACCCTGTCCCCGAGCCCTGGTATCAACGCTTCTCCTTCAAATGGCGCGACGACAGAAAGGCCGGGGAATAACGCGCCAGTCAGTGGGTAACAGACTTTGAGAAAAGCTGAATAATTATGATGCCCACGGCAATAAACAGCATGCCTGCGATAGCCGGCAGATCGAGTTTCTGCTTATAAAACAGGAATGACATCACCGAAACCAGGAAGATCCCCATTCCGGCCCAAATTGCATAGGCAATACCAATATTCATGGTCTTTACCACCTGGGAAAGACCGTAGAATGAAATCGCATAGCCCACGACGACAACCACGCTGGGAACCAGCCGGCTAAACCCGTCGGAGGCTTTCATCATGGTTGTGGCCAGCGTTTCAGCGCAGATAGAGATGGCGAGGATAACGTAAGTATTAAGCATCTTTTTTTCCCGTTGTATAAAATCCTCGGGAGAGTATAGAACTTAATGAGGCGCGGAATTTCAACAACGGGGAAATCACGGGCTCGTTAAGCTTTGTGTCATGCAGAATGGTTGCGCCCGACTTCCGGGAGCGAGAGGTAGGTCACTGAAATTTAATGCGATTAGTGCTTGAATAATTGGCGGAGAGAGGGGGATTTGAACCCCCGGTAGAGTTGCCCCTACTCTAGTTTTCGAGACTAGTCCGTTCAGCCGCTCCGGCATCTCTCCGTTCTGGTGGTTGCCATCATGCCAGGTTATGCGGCATTTTAACAGTCTGGGTTCTTTCGTTTCAGTTCAAACGATGACTTTGCGAGCAAGTAACATGATTAAGTGGCCCTGGAAAGCAAGTGATTCAAGCCCTGACCCCGCTTTGCCGTGGGAACAGGCGTTAGCTATTCCCGTTCTGGCATCCCTCAGTGAAACCGAGCAGCAGAAATTAGTTAGCCTTGCGGAAAGGTTTTTACAGCAAAAACGGCTGGTGCCGTTGCAGGGTTTTGAACTGGATGAGTTGAAGTCCACTCGTATTGCGCTGCTGTTTTGCCTGCCCGTGCTTGAGCTGGGCATCGAGTGGCTGGACGGTTTCCACGAAGTTCTGCTCTACCCCGCGCCGTTTATCGTTGATGACGAATGGCAGGACGACTTCGGCCTGGTGCACAGCCAGCGCGTGGTGCAGTCCGGGCAAAGCTGGCAGCAGGGCCCCATCGTCCTGAACTGGCTCGACGTGCAGGACTCCTTCGACGCGTCCGGGTTTAACCTGATTGTTCACGAAGTTGCCCATAAACTGGACAGCCGTAACGGCGACCGCGCCAGCGGCGTTCCCCTGATTGCTTTGCGCGACGTTGCGGGCTGGGAACATGACCTCCACGCCGCGATGGACAGCATTCAGGATGAAATCGACATGGTTGGCGAAAATGCCGCCAGCATCGACGCCTATGCCGCCACCGACCCGGCAGAATGTTTTGCCGTGCTTTCAGAATATTTTTTCAGCGCCCCGCAGCTTTTCACGCCGCGTTTCGCTTCACTTTACCAACGTTTTTGCCAGTTCTACGGGCAAGATCCAATACAACGTCTGGTTGAGCGCGAAAACTCACCCGGCATTGCCGGAAATACGGTGCATTAAATCAGCAACGCGGCTTAAATTTAATCATATGAATTAATGCGTTACTTTTACTGTTGACAGTTTTTATGGCTAAAGCTAATATTCGCCCCGTTCAAACGATTCCTCTGTAGTTCAGTCGGTAGAACGGCGGACTGTTAATCCGTATGTCACTGGTTCGAGTCCAGTCAGAGGAGCCATATTTGAGAAGCCTGCTTAGGAAACTAAGCGGGCTTTTTGCTTTTCTAAATACCCCGCTTTCCCGTTGCCAGCCGCCCAATTACGCCGTATGTTAAATCCCCTTCCCCACCCCTGATTTAGCTGCTCTGCACGAGGAGGAAAAATGGAATCATTGTTTGTCTACGGCACGCTTCGGCCTGGCTACGTGAACGGGACTTTTTATGAAAAAGGTTGGGGAGCTGGCGCTGGAGTGGCATAAAAACAATAAAAAATTGTCACAGACTACCGCTGGCCGCTTGCTTTCCAGTATGAGCAAGCACATCTTTCGGGTTATCGGCCATCGCTCAGTAACGGAAATTAAAACCCGTTATTTCATTAAATTATTAAAAGGCATCAAGGAGAAAGTGCTGCTGGAAGTCACGTCCCGCACGCGTCAACACCTGCGCAACATCATGCGTTACGCTGTACATCAGGGATTTATCGACAGCAACCCAGCAATTAACCTTGATGGTATTACGATCCCGCCCGCCATAGATCATGTAGTGGTCAAGTAATACTGGCCACAGTTTTACAGTAAGAATGGTATCTGTTCCTGGGGACAGGTTATCTGGCATGTCAATGTCGGCAACTGCACATTCTGGCCCAACGTTAACCCCTGTTCTCTCCCTATATCAGCATAGTTCCCCCCTTTCTTACCCAGCCCCATACGGATGGTGACCAGTCTTGGCCTCATGTGTTCCAGGACGACTATCAGATTCCGGATACATAAAGAATGACAACTCGGGACTCAGTCAACACGCTGCGCTCAGAGGACAGCGTGTTTCTCGCTTAGCCAACTGACGAATGTGTCAACTGGCGTGTTGTTGCAGAAATGACAGCAGGACGCCAACAATGCATTCCGGGTTTTCATGCACGCTTATATGCCCGGCACCTGGCACCACCACATGCTCGCAGCGTAGCAGCGATGCCATCAGCTTACCCTCCTCAGGCGGCCGTGGTTTATCCTGCTCACCGGTGAGCACCAGCGCCGGGCAGCGGATCTGCCCCAGCAACGGTAAATTGTCCTTTCGACCAAAGATCATTTTCCCTAGCGGGACGATGCTCTGTCGGTAACGCTCGGAGGTAATAGTCTGCAATCGGTGCCTTAACGGCGACAGCAGGCTCTCGGGAGCCTCATCCGAATAAAACTGGCCCACAACATACTCGAGGAATGGCTTAGGCACGGCACCGGCCGCATCAATGCTATCGAGCAAGGTGAAGTAGTGCGTTTTTTTTTCCGACGGCTCAATGCCCACAAAGGTGCCCATCAGCACCAGCAACTTTATCCGCCTGGGATAAAGGGCCGCCAGCTCAGCGCCCCACATGCCCCCGACCGAAATGCCGAGAATGCCGAACTCCGTAATTCCTAAGTCATCCATTAGCGCAAGGTGATCGTTAGCAATGTCTGACAAGCTACTGTGCCCGTCAGGCAGCTCAGGAGAACCTCCATGCCCCCACAGGTCGGGGATAATCAGCCGATAGTGCTCGACTAATGCTGGCAGCAGCGTTGACCACATCTCACCGCTAAAAAGATAGCTGTGTCCCAACAATAGAGGAAAGCCAGACCCTACATCAATATAGTTCAATGAGGTTCTCTTTATTTTCGCCAGTTCACTCATCCTATTTTCCGTCCCTTTTCATCGTAAGAGTAAAAACCTTTGCCCGTTTTCACGCCCAGCAATCCATTATTGATATACGCTTTTAACAATAGTCCCGGTTCTGGTGAAAGCTGCGGATTAATTTTTGTGTAGTGCATTTCGATATCGTAAACCACATCGAGGCCGATTCTGTCCATTAATTCAAACGGCCCCACGGGTGCACCGAGATTCGCACGGTAAATACCATCAACGTCTTCAGGTGCGGCCACGCCTGTCGCGACCACCTCCAGACACTCACGCTTCACCGCCGCCCAGACGCGATTAAAAATAAAACCGACGCTCTCTTTTTTAACGCAGAAAGGAACAAAGCCAAATTCAGGCAGCGTGCGCATTAGCGCATCAATCACCGCGGCATCCGTTTCACCGCTACTGGCCACTTCCACCGGATTCTGTACGGGTGGCATATAAAAGTGGGTGTTCGCCACGCGTTTGCGTCCCTCTGGCGTCATGCTGGTAGCTATCTGACGGATAGGGTAAGACGAGGAGTTGCTGCACAAAATACACGTTGTATCCGTCTTCTGCTCCAATTCGGCAAACAGGGCCTGCTTAAGGGCCAGTACTTCAGGTATGGCCTCAATAACCAGTCCGGCCTGTGTAACCGCCTCGGTAAGGCTATCGCACACTTTCAGCTTTCCGTTCTTGTTGCCGGTTTTCTCCCACAGCGCCGGAAGTTGCTCATGGACGTATTCAGACGCCGAGATGACAACCTGAGGATTGTTATCATAAATAGATACCGTCGCGCCATGTGCCACCATCATCAAGGCAATACGCCGTCCCAGCATTCCGGAGCCAATAATCGCTACGAAATGTAATTTATTATTTTCTGCCAGATAATTACTCATCATGCCGCGTTCACCTTCATTGGATAATTAACATTAGTGGCGGATTTGCGCCAGGTAACCTTCAGTCAGGTCGGTCATTTTCATAACAGCATTGCGTTCAATACCGTTCTGCAGCATGGCACGGGCAACTTCCAGTTTGCCTTCGTTGCGGCCTTTTTCGATACCGAGTTGTTCACCGAGCTGCAGGGCTTCAGCCCTGACCTTCTCGATCCTCTTCTGTTCGAGCGGTTGATACGCTTATTTGACACTAATATATGTGATGTTTAACAACAGTGAGCATTATTATAATTTTACAGACAAGAAAACGCCTAGCCAGTTCGAGATGAATAAGTAATATTACACAAAACGAGATTATATCTGTGTAAAAAGAGCCTTAACAGAACGACACAACACTATGTTAAAAAAGGGTTTTTGATTTAAAAAACACTGCATTAGTACACATAGCTTAAGACAAAAAGGCTAATCACCAGGATGGTCACTGATTCATTAATTGTTTAACATTTGTTTTGAGTTAAAATTAATAAATAATACTTTGGATTTATTCAGTATCTACAACTCCAAAATCCGCCAACTTCTCTCTAATCATATGGAAGTGTATTTTTCCATGAAGAAAACATATTCAGCCCGCCATAAAGAATCAATTGAAAATCCCACTAAGAATAGCCAGGAACAGATCACATCAGGTTCGGGGGCAGGACAAGCCACCGTTACCCCTGGCTCTCATCTGATAACCCGTGAAGCAAAAAAAAACGCTGAGAATAAAGATGATCACGAGGGCTATAAAAAACTTGGATGGTGGGCTCTGGGTATTGGCGCGCTGGGTGGCGTTACGGCAGCGATATTGGGTGGTCATAGTTCAGGAGATGAACCACGCCCTGACTTGCCAGCCAGGCCAACGCCGCCTGAAGGTGTGACGGCGATACCCGGCGCAGAAATTACCGCGATCGATGATAATGTTGGCCCCATTATCGGGAATATTACAAGAGGTGGAATTTCAGATGATGCAAATCCTATATTAACAGGCAAAACCACAGCCCCCCTCACCGCCAGACAAACCATAAACATATTCGACAACGGTAATTTCCTCGGCAATGCCACTTTCGATGCTGCCACCCTGACCTGGCGTTATGCTGATACCAGATCGTTGAAGAATGGTGTTAATCCGTCCTATACCGCGCGAGTTACCGATGCCGCAGGAAATCAGTCCGCTGCAGGTGCGCCCTATAGCGTAACCATTGATACTTCTGTCCCAACTACCTCAGCAATGGTCACCGGCGTAGCTGACGACGCTGGGGTCATCACGGGTAATGTTGCTAACGGGGGAACAACTGACGACACCAGTTTGGTTATTTCAGGTACGCTTAGCGCCGCAGCAGAAAACGGAGAGACCATTCGCATTTATGATGGCGCCATCTTCCTGGGCATTGCTACCGTTGATTTAAGCCACAATACCTGGCGTTATGCAGACACGCGAAGCCTGAAAAACGGCGCAGCGCCTTCTTATACAGCACGAGTTGCTGATGCAGCAGGAAATATGTCTGACGCAGGTACGTCCTATAGCGTCACCATAGATACGACTGTCCCTGCCACGACAGCTACTGTTACCGGAGTAACGGATAACGTGGGTGCTGTCACCGGCAACGTGGCAAACGGCGGTACTACCGATGACACCAATCTGGTTATTTCCGGGACACTCAGCGCTTCCCCGGCAACAGGCGAGTCCGTGCGTGTCTATGACGGCACCACTTTTCTTGGTATGGCGACTGTTGACAGTATCAACAAGATTTGGTCCTATACCGATATTCGGATACTGACAAACGGTGCAACGCCCTCTTATACCGCGCGTGTTACTGATGCTGCAGGTAATACCTCTCAATCAACATCAACTTATTGGGTTTCTGTCGATGAAACTTATAATAACATTTCTCTTACACCTACATTTGATAGCGGCACTGGTAAGTGGGGCTTAAAAATAAATGGAATACTCGATAAATCATTCGATTATAATAAAAAGCTAGAGATTTCGACTGACAATGGGAAAATATGGCAAGAAATAAACATTGATTATAATAGTGTAATTCAGCGAGAAATTAATTACTCACAATCTGATTGGCAAGGTAAATCTTTCAATTATGCACTGGGTTGGGCTGGTAATGGGTTTGGGTTAACTGGGACTCAACGTGGTGCTCCTGAGAATATTGAAATTCGTAATTTCAATGGAAGACAAGCATTAGTTTATTCATCTGCTGATCGTGACAGTGAATGGTATCAAAAACACCCCGAAGCGAGCGGATCAAGCACATATAAAAATCAAGATTCAGAATTGCAAGATGATTTTTTTATGGTAGGTCCAAAATGGCTTTCCGCTGATGAACCTTCTTTTGTTGCACATTTTTACCGTGATTTTTCAAGCAATGGGGGTTATATAGGAATTCGATTGAATGTTTTTGGTGATGGTAATAAAAAATTATACCCAGGTATCTTTATTGAAGAGGATAGCATAAGAATCAGGACTGGTATGTCATACGAGGATCATCTGAGAGTTAAATTGTTAACAGGTGATGAAGCCACAGGATGGGCAACTGCAGCAATGCGAGTTTCTGCTGATGGAGATATTCTTTTTTATTTTTCCGATGGCTATATTAATGATATTTTTAATGCTAAAAACTATCTTGGCGCAATGAAGAAAGACTTTCCTGGGAAATACATAGATCACTTAGTATCACAAAATGATGCTACGTTTATGATTTCAACTCGAACGTCATATGAAAATGAAACAGCTATCGGCGATCTTCTTTATAGTAAAAGAGATATGAATAATTTATCTTGGTTATTTGATAACAAAGAATTCTATAGCGCTGAAAATACTTTAGATTTTCAAATTCGTTCGGTTGATAGACAAACGGATCAAGTTTTAGATATAAATAGTTATCATTATACCTTTCCACCTGTCATTTAACCGATTTGCTCGTACTTAGTGGTTCCATGATCATTTATACAATAAGGAAGTGAAGCCTAATAGTACTAAAATGTACTATTAGGGCGCCCCGATATTGCATATCCGCGATCCTCGTAAAGAGGAAAAACCAGCTTCAATTAAGTATTAGGAAAAATTATACTGACTACTCCGTCTTTTCCGAGCATGGAAATGGTGCTTACTGGCCGAAAAAAGGTCAGCAAAAACAATAACGTTAATTGTTTATAATTACATCATTTACAAGAGCAAAAAACGTCGAAGTGGCTGAACAATAATCCCAAGTTTATTGCTATTTACTCTCTATAGTTAAATAGAGTAGGGTCAAGTATTGACGGTGTTGAACATGCTTTTGGTTGTTGAGATAAAAAGACATTTCGTCAGTTACTGAAGCCGCTATAGGGATTTAATGTTGCCTGCTGGTGCACAGAAAACTTCAGCGCCTACAACTGGACTGAACCCACACGCTTGTTTAGCCGAACGCAAAGCTCGAATACCCAAGGTTCACTCAATCCAGATTTATGTAAACTACAACTATTGGTGGTCATTCTGGTAGTCTTGACGGAAGGGAAATTCAGGTTTAGCTTATTTATTAGCCAGTTACTGGCAAGTCGATCCAAGTCAGAGGAGCCAGAGGAAAAATGGAATCATTGTTTGTCTACGGCACGCTTCGGCCTGGCCATGTTAATGCACATATCATGGAGAACATCGGCGGAGAGTGGCGGCCTGGCTACGTGAACGGGACTTTTTATGAAAAAGGTTGGGGAGCCGCCGCCGATTTTCCCGGCATCTTGCTGGACAAGAACGGCCCGGAGGTGCACGGCTATCTGTTTATATCTCCCAACCTGCACGAACACTGGCCGATGCTGGATGAGTTCGAGGCCGGTTACGATCGTGTAGAGATTGATGTCACCACGCTTGATGGCAGGACGGTGACCGCCTGGATTTATCAGCTACAGCCACGGGTTATTTGAATAACAAAGAAGAAAGCCCAACGGCCATCACGACGCCCATGACGACCTGCACGAGGACAACCAGAAATGCGAGCACGCCAAATACGGTGATTTTTCTGCGAAGAATGCATGTCACGCCGGATAATACCGCGCTAAACAGCACTATTTTAAGCAGATAGCTCAGCGGCACCAGAGCAGGGAGGTTGGCATGTATCCCGACGATACCTACGAGCCCAAGAAGAAATCCCCCGCAAAAACCCCATCCCCAAAACGTCATCGGCAAACTGAGTTGCCCCGTGACCAGTCTCTTCAACACAACGCTATCCCTTTATAATGTTTATATGTAAACGCCAGTTATCTGGCTTATTCAGTACGGTAATGCGCCGTATATAATAACCTCTTCTAATACGATTCAATGCCGCTAAATAAAAACCATAACCTACCAAAAATAGTAGACCTGCCTTTTGTTTTTCCAAAATAGAAAAGCCCGCCGGGTCTCCCACGGCAGGCCTGGAAACATACAGACGTCAGCTTAAATCATGCAGGTCTTTATTCAGCGCGTCACTCAGCACAATATCTTCGAAGTTCACCGCCAGCCCAGTTCCGGCGCGATGTGCTTCAGAATAGATTCGATCACGTGCGCGTTATAGTCCACGCCCAGCTGGTTTGGCACGGTTAACAGCAGCGTATCGGCTTCGGCAATCGCTTCATCCTGCGCCAGTTGCTTGATGAGCAGTTCTGGTTCAGCGGCGTAGCTACGGCCAAAAATAGCCCTTGTTTGTGGGTCGATGTAGCCCACCTGGTCGCCTTCTTTGCCGCTGCCGCCAAAGTAGTTGCGGTCGCGCTGATCAATTAACGCGAAGATGCTGCGGCTGACGGAGACGCGCGGCTCACGCGCATGGCCAGCCTCTTTCCAGGCGGCACGATAGGCGCGGATTTGCTTCGCCTGCTGGATATGGAACGGCTCGCCGGTTTCATCAGTTTTCAGCGTCGAGCTTTGCAGGTTCATCCCTGACTGCGCGGCCCACACAGCGGTCGCGTTGGAGCTTGCTCCCCACCAGATTCGCTCGCGCAGTCCGGCAGAAAACGGCTCAAGGCGCAACAGCCCCGGAGGATTGGGGAACATCGGCTGCGGGTTCGGCTCGGCAAAGCCTTCGCCTTTCAGCGCTTCGAGGAACACCTCAGTATGGCGGCGAGCCATATCGGCCTCGGTTTCCCCTTCTCCGGGCACATAGCCAAAGTAGCGCCAGCCGTCGATCACCTGCTCAGGAGAGCCGCGGCTTATCCCAAGCTGCAGACGTCCGCCGGAAATCAGGTCGGCAGCACCGGCATCCTCCACCATATAAAGCGGATTCTCATAACGCATATCGATAACGCCAGTGCCGATTTCAATACGTTTAGTTTTTGCCCCAATGGCTGCCAGCAGCGGAAATGGCGAGCCAAGCTGGCGAGCGAAGTGATGCACACGGAAGTAAGCCCCGTCCGCGCCAAGCTCTTCTGCGGCAACGGCAAGGTCGATAGATTGCAGCAGCGTGTCTGCCGCAGAGCGGGTGCCAGACTGGGCAGAGGGCGACCAGTGGCCAAACGAGAGAAAGCCAATCTTTTTCATCGGATATCGTCCTTAGACTCGGGGTAATCGGCCTACAGTGACAAAAGTTTCGCCCCAAACGCCAGCAAAATATTGAGATACCGCACTAAACGAATCACCGGTTTGATCGGGGCCAGGCACAGCGCCTGACGATTGTAATCAAAAAGTAAATGTCGTATAACAGGCACCTCCGAGGGGTGTCCTGTATGGGCTGAGATGGCGTAAGCCGAACCCTTTGAACCTGATCTGGGTCATGCCAGCGAAGGGACGGTCGGCAATTTCGCCTGTGTTATTGCCTGTTCATACCTCTGCGCGCCCGGATCTCCACTTACACAGGAGGTCCCATGTACACCCCACTTTTCGAAAACGGTCTTTACGGACGGCTGCGTCAGCAGGCCGGTCGCCACTGGCAGGATTACGTCGATCATCCTTTTCTGCAGCAGCTTGCCGTCGGAACATTGCCCAAAGCAGCATTTCAGCGCTATCTGACCCAGGATTACCTTTTCCTGATCCACTTTGCCCGTGCCTATGCCCTGCTGGTGAGCAAGCTCCGCACGCTGCCCGAAATGCGCGCCGCGACCGCCTCTCTGAATGCAATAGTCTCTGAACTGCCGCTCCATGTGGCCTGGTGTGCAAGCTGGGGTTTAGACGAGGAGCAGATGGCCGCCCAGGCGGAAGCACCGGAAACAATGAATTACACCCGCTACGTGCTGGATATCGGCCATTCAGGTGACGCGCTCGATCTGCTGGCCGCCCTGCTGCCTTGCGTGGCTGGCTATGCCGAAATCGGACTTGGCCTGCTGCACAGCCCCGATACGGTAATGGAGGGCAACCCCTACGCCACCTGGATCCGTAACTATGGCGATGAGGGTTACCTGGCCGGGGTGCAGGCCGCTGTTCAGCTACTTGAAAACGTAGGGCGTCAGCGTGGGGCAGAGAGCCGCTTCGCCGAGCTTTCGCAAATTTTCACCACCGCAACGCAGCTTGAATCCGCCTTCTGGCAAATGGGGCTGAACGCCTCATGACCGAAAGCCATGTCTCGCCGGGCATTCAGGTTCGCGATCTCAGCCTGCGGTTTGGCAGCCAGACCATTTTTGAAGGGCTGAATTTTGATATTCCTGGCGGGAGCTTCGTTGCCCTGCTGGGCGCGAGCGGTGCCGGTAAAACCAGCCTGCTGAAGATTATCGCCGGGCTGGCGCAGGCCAGTGCCGGAAACGTGACCTGCAGCGACGACCAGCCCGTTGCCGGACGCATAGCCTGGATGGGGCAGAAAGATTTGCTTTATCCGTGGCTGAACATCGAGCAGAACGTGGCCCTGGGTTCGCGCCTGCGTGGCGAGGCTGTTGATCGCCAGTGGACGGCGCATTTGCTTGAGCAGGTTGGGCTGGCGGGCTATGCCAAAGCTTTGCCCGCCGCGCTGTCTGGTGGTATGAGGCAGCGCGCTGCCATCGCCAGAACGCTCTACGAACGGCGGCCGATAGTGCTGATGGACGAGCCGTTTTCGGCGCTGGACGCCATTACCCGAACGGCGATTCAGGATCTGGCGGCGGAGCTGCTGGTAAAAAACACCGTGCTGCTGATCACCCACGATCCCATGGAAGCCTGTCGGCTCAGCCACCGCCTGCTGGTGCTGTCCCGCTGGCCTGCGGGCCTCGATGATACGCATGTTATTGCCGGGCAACCGCCTCGCGCGCCGGACGATGTTGACCTGCTGAAAAGCCAGGCCAGCCTGCTGCAACAGCTGATGAGGGCCGCAGAATGAGGTCACCCTCAGAAAGTCATGCTACTCGCCTGTGCCGGGGGCTGACCGTCTTCGCCGGGTTGCTGCTGCTCTGGTATCTGCTCACCCTCGGCAATATTCCCGCCTTTCTTTTGCCTTCACCTTCAGCGGTGGCGCTGGCGTTATGGCATGGCCGCGACTATCTCGTCTGGCACACGCTGGTCACCGCCTCAGAGATTATCAGCGGCCTTGTCCTCGGCGTGCTGTTCGGCGCAGGCCTGGCGTTGGGCATGATGTTTTCCCCCCGCCTGCAGCGCTGGCTAATGCCGCTGGTGCTCACCAGTCAGGCAATCCCGGTCTTCGCCCTGGCTCCGCTGCTGGTGCTGTGGTTTGGCTTTGGCATGAGCGCCAAAGTGGCGATGGCCGTACTGGTTATCTTCTTCCCGGTGGTGTCGTCGTTCTTTGACGGGCTGCGTCGGGTGAACAACGACTATCTGGATCTGGCCCGCACCATGGGCGCTTCGCGCTGGGCACAGCTGAGGCACGTGCGGCTGATGGCGGCGCTGCCTGCTTTTGGATCAGGCCTGCGCATGGCGGCAGCAGTGGCCCCCATCGGGGCAATTATTGGCGAATGGGTCGGCTCTGCCGAAGGGCTGGGCTACGTCATGCTCAACGCCAACGCCCGTATGCAAACCGACGTCTGTTTTGCCGCGCTGTTTATTTTAGTCCTGATGACCGTTCTGCTTTGGCTGGCGGTAGATGCCCTGCTGCGGCGGTTGATCGCCTGGTCGCCTGAAAACACTGAATAACCGTCTTAATTAAGGAACCAATTAAAATGAAAAAAACGATTTGTGGCCTGCTGCTCACCGCTGCCTTTGCCGCCCAGGCCTCCGCCGCCGAAAAGCTGACGCTGGTGCTCGACTGGTACATCAATCCCGATCACGCGCCGATCATGGTCGCCGAACAGATAGGCGCTTTTAAAGCTGAGGGACTGGATGTGAAGATTATCCCGCCGTCCGACCCTGCCCTGCCGCCACGCCTGGTCGCCGCCGGGCAGGCCGACCTGGCCATCACCTACCAGCCGCAGCTGCATTTCTTTGCCGACCAGGGCCTGCCGCTGGTGCGCGTGGGCACGCTGATAAACTCGCCGCTGAATACGGTGATGACGCTGGATCAAAACATCAAATCGCCGGCGGATCTCAAGGGCAAAAAAATAGGGTATTCCGTGAGCGGTATTGAGCAGGCGACGCTTGCCACCATGGTTGAGCATGAGCACATCAGGCCGGAAGAAATGAAGCTGATAAACGTCAACTTCCAGCTGACCAGCGCGCTATTGGCGGGCCAGGTAGATGCGGTGATCGGCGGCTATCGCAATATCGAAGCGCTGGAGCTTAAACTTCAGGGTAAAACGCCGACGGTGTTTAACGTCGAGGACTACGGCGTCCCGGCCTACGATGAGCTGATTTTCGTGGCGAACCGCAACGCGGCCAACGAGCCTAAAATCAAAAAATTCCTCGCCGCGCTGAAAAAAGGCAACGAGTACCTGCAGGCGCATCCGCAGGAAACCTGGCAGACCTTTGCTAAAGCCCACGCGGAGCTGAATACCGAGCTGAACAAACAGGCCTGGCAGGCAAGCCTGCCGCTGTTTGCCGCTGACCCGGCAAAACTGGACCGTGCACGCTACCAGGCTTACGAACAGTTCCTGTTTGATAACAAGCTGATCAAGAAAATCACGCCGGTAGACGACTACGCCGTAGAACTGCACTAAGCCAGATAGCCCGGCCGCCTGCAAACGAGCGGCCGGGAATTCGGTCAGTCAAACCAGGCATCTATCGGATCGTAATAGCGTGCCCAGACTTTGGGACCTTCCGCCATCTCGGCATCGGTGAGCAGCGCATATTCCAGCTTCTCACGCAAAACAGCCTCATCCATATCAATACCGATAAAGACAATTTCCTGCCGCGCATCGCCGATGCCGTCTTCCCAGTTGTTTAAAATGTGCTGGAGACTTTCTGGGTCCTGCGGCCACCGTTCACGGGGAATACCAGCCCACCACATTCCCGCCAGCCCCTGACGCATCACGCCGCCCGCGTGGGACCAGGATCCGGCATGATGAGGGCGACTCGCCAGCCAGAAAAAGCCTTTGGATCGAATAACGCCTTTTAGCCCACCGTCGGTCACCATCTGGAAACGTGCCGGGTGGAAGGGACGACGAGCGCGAAAGACAAAATTGCGAATGCCGTATTCTTCCGTTTCGGGCGTGTGCTCCCCGCGCAGCTCTTTGAGCCAGCCCGGAGCCTGTGCGGCGGCGTCAAAATCAAACAGGCCGGTATTCAGCACCTGGTCCAGGCTTACCTCGCTAAACGCCGAAGTAATAATTTTTGCCCTCGGGTTAAGGGAATGCAGCATGGACATCAGGCGGCGCTTCTCTTCGTCGCTAATAAGATCGGTTTTATTGAGGACAAGCACATCACAAAATTCGATCTGGTCAATCAGCAGGTCAACCACCGTGCGCTCGTCTTCTTCCCCCATCGATTCCCCGCGCGACTGAATGCTCTCGTAAGATTCATAGTCACGAAGGAAGTTATATCCGTCCACCACCGTCACCATGGTGTCGAGCAGCGCGATATCGGACAGGCTCTCACCCTTGTCGTCCACAAAGGTAAACGTCTCGGCGACCGGCAGCGGTTCAGAAATCCCGGTTGACTCAATCACCAGGTTATCAAAGCGGCCCTCTCTGGCTAGCTGGCTAATTTCCACCAGCAGGTCTTCGCGCAGCGTGCAGCAAATGCAGCCGTTGCTCATCTCCACCAGCTTCTCGTCGGTGCGCGTCAGGCTCGAGCCTCCCTCACGCACCAGCGCCGCGTCGATGTTCACCTCGGACATATCGTTGACGATCACCGCCACCCTGCGCCCTTCCCGGTTGTTTAAAATATGGTTCAGCAGCGTGGTTTTCCCGGCGCCCAAAAAACCGGACAGCACGGTAACGGGCAGCTTTTTCGCCCCTTTGTGGGCCTGTGTAAACGATGACATTGCAACTCCTTACCGACCATGTCGTTATTATTGATATGTTATAACATAACAATAATGATGAATGTTGTCATGCCGGAAGCGAAAAAAGCAGGCGCTAGAAATGAAAAAAGCCAGCGGGCGCTGGCTTAAAGAAGGGGTGAAAGGTTATTGCAGGCGGAACACGCGCACCAGGTCACGCAGCTGTTTTGCCTGGTCGTTAAGCGACGCCGCCGCCGCCACCGACTCTTCCACCAGCGCGGAGTTCTGCTGGGTGGTTGAGTCAATCATGCCAATGGCGCTGTTGATCTGGGAAATGCCGTCGGTTTGCTCCTGGCTTGCCTGCTTGATTTCGCCGAGGATGGTGTTCATTTCCTGCACGTTTTCGATCATACCGGCAATCTGCGCGTTGGCTTTCTCCACCAGGCCCATCCCTTCACGGGTCTGGGTGCTCGAGTTTTCAATCAGGCTTCTGATCTCGCTCGCGGACGAGGCGCTTTTCTGCGCCAGCTGGCGAACTTCACCGGCCACCACCGCAAAACCGCGGCCGTGCTCACCCGCGCGAGCCGCTTCCACCGCCGCGTTCAGCGCCAGAATATTGGTCTGGAACGCAATGGAATCGATAAGGTTAATGATGTCCGACATACGATTAGAGGTTTCGTTAATCACGCGCATTTTGCTGGTGACCTGAGACATCATCTGGCCGTTGTTTTTCACCACCGACGCGGCTTCGGATGAGAGTTTGGTTGCCTCGTTGGTGTGGTCAAAGGTGTTTTTCACCGTAGAGGTAATCTGCTCCATAGAAGCAGCCGTTTCCTCTACCGAGCTGGCCTGCTCTTCGGTACGCGCCGCCAGGTCCTGGTTACCGGCCACGATTTGCGCGGCGGCAGAAGAGATAGTTTCCGAGCCCTGCTGAACCTGATGGACAATCTCTTGCAGGCGCACTTTCATGCTCATCAGCGCCTGCAGCAGTTCGCCTGTTTCGTCTTTATGGGTCACCGTGATGCTGCCCGTAAGGTCACCTTCCGCAATCGCCTCGGCAAACTCAACGGCCTGAACCAGCGGGCGGGTGATGGAGCGCACGATGAACATGCCAATCAGGGTACCCAGCGCAATGCTCAGCAGCGTCAGCAGGACGGTGACGAGCCGGTTGGATCGGTAATCTTTATCCACCTGCAGCCCGGCGGCGGCCATCTTTTGGTTCTGGATGACGATAAGCTCCTGCACCTTATCTTTGTATTTTTCCTGAATCTGAATGGTAGTGGCCATCATTTCCTGCAGCGCGCCGGCCCGGTTGTTCTGCTGCACCGCCTGTAAAATACGAAAACGCGAGTCCAGATACTCTTTACGGATGCCAGTCAGCTCCTGCAATGCTTTTTGTGAAGCCGCGTCGGTGCTGGATTTGTTTAAATCGGCCAGCAGCGCGGTAATGTGCGCGCTAATTTCGGCCAGGTGCTTTTCTGACTTCTGACGAAAGACGCCCGCTTCGTCCAGCAGCATCAGCTGCTGCGTATTAACAAACTCCTGGAAACTATCAATCAGGTCGTTGGCTTTAACGGTCGTCGGGTAATCACTGTTAACAATGGTCTGGATGCCGGTATTTGCCCTGCTGAGGCTGAGTAAAGAAAGCCCCGAGCTGAATACCATCAGCACAATAAAAATAGCGATCGTCAGCGTTAATTTGCTGCGAATTTTTACATCATGTAGTGACATTTTTTCTCCCTTGGGAAGCGTATTTTTATGAATGCGCAAAATCCTCTGCGGTCGAAACAGCAGAAAATAAATAGCACAAAGGGATGGAAGCACCTCGTACAGGCTTATCGGATATATTCTGATTAACTTTATGAATTTGATCGGTTTTTTCGTATGGTCAGGCCACATAGATAGCTGAGAGCTATTAATTGAATCGCAATTGATCGATAATTTGCGATAGGGAGCGTTTTTCTGTCTTATTTTTCTCAGCGAGAAACTTTCTCAACACTATTTTTAAAAATACAGCAAGCGCGCGGTAAATATAAATTCACCGCGCACCGCTTTATTTAATTATTTAATATTTTATTAACAACGCCACAAATACCACAATTAGGGTATGGGCATATCAGATTTGATAATCGATGGCGGGTTCTTCGGGCTCAAGCGCCAGGCGCTTAATTTCGTCGACCGAAAGCTCCGGGTTGCACAATTCAATAAAGCGCCAGACATAGTTTCGCTGCAGCTGCCCGCGTCGAATGCCAAGCCACACGGTGTTGGCGTCAAACAGATGGCGAGTGTCCAGGCGTACCAGACTCCCTTCTTCACCGCTGGCCTGGTCGGCCACCAGCCCAATCCCCAGGCCGAGCTCGACGTAGGTTTTCACCACGTCGGAGTCCTGGGCGCTAAGCACCACATCAGCCGTCAGGCCTCTGCGGGCAAACGCCTCATCTATGCGTGAACGGCCGGTTATCCCCTGGCGGTAGGTGATCAGCGGCCAGCGGCTGATATCATCCAGCGTCAGCGGGCTGGTATGAATCAGCGGATGCCCCTGCGGCACCAGCAGGCTGTGATACCAGCGGAACCACGGGTAGGCGACCACCAGCGGGTCGGTGCTCAGGCGTTCGCTGGCGATGCCGATATCAGCCGCCCCGCTGTGCAGCAGGGATTCAATTTCCTGTGGCGTACCCTGAATAAGCTCGAGGCGAACTTCGGGGAATAATGCGCGAAAGGCTTTGATCACCACCGGGAGGCTATATCGAGCCTGGGTGTGGGTCGTGGCTATCGTTAACACGCCGCTGGTGTCATTGGTGAAGAGATCGGCCAGGCGACGAACGTTACTGGCTTCATTAAGAATGCGTTCGGCGATCACTAACAGGGCCTTGCCCGGTTCGGTCATACCTAATAACCGTTTGCCGCGACGAATGAATATTTCAATGCCCAGCTCTTCTTCAAGCTCGCGAATATGACGGCTGACGCCGGACTGAGAGGTGAAAAGCATGTTGGCGACTTCGGTGAGATTGTAGTCCCGCCGCGCCGCCTCGCGGATTATTTTAAGTTGCTGGAAGTTCACATCGCCCCCGGGATCGTGACTGTTCTTTACACCATTGTTAAAGTCACAGCCCCGGCGGGACAAATAATAAAAACCAGCAACCTATTCCATTTAGTAATAAGCGAACTTAACCCACCAGCATCAGCTCGCGATTTTCCAGCGCCGGGCGGGTCACCAGAGACATAAGAATTTCTTTTACCGCCTGGGCCTGAGGGGAAAGCGGTAAACGCGCGGAAAGGTTCAGCGACAGCGGTAAATTTAGCGACGGACTGGTGATGCGTGCCATCCAGCCGCTGGCCGAATCGGCAAGCGAACGAGCCGCAGATTCCGGCAGCACGGTCACGCCCATACCGCTGGCAATCGCCGCAGTTAGCGTCGAAATTGACTCGATTTCGCCGATGATTTTTGCCGTCAGGCGGCGCAGGGAAAAAGCCTCATCCACCCGTTTGCGCACCGCGCTGTAGTCGCGTGGCAGGAAAAGATCCATGGCGGCAACGTCAGACAAATCTATCGTCGTGCCCGGGCAGTCACGGGTGCCCACCAGGAACAAATCTTCTTTCAGCAGCGGCTGGCTGGTTAGCCCGGCCGTTGGCGTGCGGTCATACAGAACGGCCATATCAAGCTGCCCGCTGAGCAGTTTGTCGTTAAGCTGCGACCCGCTGTTTTCATGCAGATAAACCTGCACATCCGGCAACTCGGCACGCACGGCCTGCAGCAGCGGCATGGTAATAGAGGAGGCTGCCATCCCAGGCGCCAGGCCAATGGAGACGTGCCCGTTAATGGTCTGGCCGACGTTATTAACCGCCAGCTGCGCCTGCTCACACTGGCGCAGAATGGTCCGCGCATGAGCATAAAGAATTTTTCCCGCTTCCGTCGGCGTTACGCCTCGTTTGGTGCGGATCAACAGCTGCTGATCCAGCTCCCCTTCCAGGGTGGCAACCTGCTGGCTGAGCGCCGGCTGTGCGATATGCAGTACTTCTGCCGCCTGGGTCAGGCTGCCAATATCAACGATTTTTACGAAGTACTTCAGTCGTCTTAAATTCATTTTGCCCCCTATTACGGAATGCCAGCGCCAGTCATGGCAGTGATGTCGTAGAAGGTTTTGCAATATGCTTGCCACATTTCTCGTTTACGGCACAAACACGATAACAGGCTGGATAATAAGAGAAACTAATAAAGCCTTCGGGGATGATTAATGAAACTGGGGTTTTGCTTATGCCCCATAAGAGGTATGAATGCACCACGAGGGTGCATTTCTGAGACTGAAAACAGCGTGCCGGTTATAAACCGACACGGTTATTCACATCCCGGCCCACCACAGGCGCATTTTCATTCCCCAGTAGCTCGTCCAGCCGCTGGTTGTAGACACCACCTTGCCTTTATCCACCACGACAAGCGTTGGCGTGACGTCAATCTTCCAGCTGCGGGATATTGCGCCGTCGGCGTCGTTAATAACCGGGAAGCTCACGCCTTTACGCGCCAGCCAGCGGGAAACTTCGCTTTCATTGCCGGAGCGGAGCGCAATGGTTATCACGTTCTTCCCTTCGGCCTGCAGCTTCGCCACGTCCGGCGTGGTAAAACGGCACACCGCGCACCAGCTGGCCCAGAAGTAAACCAGCAGCGGGCGATCCGCACTCAGCGCACCGAGCGTGACGTTTTGCCCGTCTAGCGTGTACAGCGGGGTGCTGTCAAAAGCGGGAGGTGACTGAGGTGCGCGCCACCAGTCCATTACCAGCATCACGCCCGCCAGCAGCACCAGCAGAATTAATCCTTCTCGCAGCCAGCGCCGCAGCTTACTTGCCACGGGCGGCCGCCAGCTTTTCTTTGACCACTTCTTCCAGCGTTTCCCACGGCACCGCACCGGGGATCATTTCATCGCCAATAATGGTGGCTGGCGTGCCCTGCACGCCGACGATGCGCGCTAATTGAAGGTTGGTGCTTAAGGTTTCCATGCTTTTTTCATCCGGCTTTACCGCGGTTGCTCCGCTCTTTTCAACGGCTACCGCGATGCTCGCCGTATCGTGATAGCCCTTCTTCTGCATCAGCTTTTCATGCAGCGCCAGAAACTGTTCGGGATGCTGACGCCAGGTGGTCAGCACGGTTCGCGCCGACAGCACGGAGCTTTCTCCCTTAAACGGCAGCGGCTTCACAATCACCGCCACATCGGGATATTTCTGCACAATCTTCTCCAGCATCGGGTCGAGCTGCTTGCAGTACGGGCAATTGTAATCGGTGAAGTTCACCAGGGTTAATACCGGTTTTTTGGCGCCGAAGCGCGGGCTGGCCGGGTCATTAAACAGCGCCTGCTCAATCAGCACTTCCAGCTGCTTTTGCTGCTCGGCGGAAAACGGAGCGGGCTCTTCTTTTGCCGCCAGCGCCAGGCCGGAGAACAGAGAGAGGATCAGAATAAAGGCGTATTTCATTGGGTTGTTCCTTTGGCTTCATCCAGGGTCGTCAGAACCGAGTCGCGAGACAGCAGCGTGGGCAGCACTTTGCCTTCCGGCAGGCCTGGGCCATAAATTTGGTTGAAAGGCACGGCAACCTGGCCGCGGCTTCTTAAAAAGTCGGTGATTTGCGGGGACGGCAGCGTCCAGTCACCGCGCAGGGCAACCACGTCCGGAGCCTGCAGCACGGCCTGCACGTCCTCTTTATTGAGCACGTTGTATTTGTTGGCTTTACAGGTGATACACCAGTCGGCGGTGACGTCGATAAACACACGTTTATGCTGCGCCAGCGCGTCCTGAATCGCCTGTTCGCTGAGCGGCTGCCAGGCAATATTTTCCTGCGCGGGCTTGCCGCCAGAAACCCCGAAATGCACCAGCAGCAGGCTTGCCAGCCAGATAGCCGACCCGAGCATCAGCAGGCCAAGCACGCGGCGCAGCCAGTTCATCCATTTCCCCGGACGCGGTAAGCGCATGGCAAGGCCGGGACGAAGCGCAATCAGCAGCCACGGCAGGCTCATGCCCAGTCCCAATGCCAGGAACAGCCCCCACAGAACCGGGTAGGAAGCGGTCAGCGCAACGGCTACCGCCGTGCCGAGGAAAGGCGCGCTGCACGGCGTTGCCAGCAGCGTGGCAAAAGCACCCTGCCAGAAATGCCCGGCCATGCCGTTGCCGCCCTGGGTAGCCAGGCGAGTGTTCATATTGGAGGAAAGCCGGAACTCGAACAGGCCAAACAGATTGGCGCTGAACACCAGCATCACCAGCGCCATAAAGCCGATGAACCACGGGTTCTGGAACTGGATGCCCCAGCCCAGCGCCTGGTTGGTCAGCCGCAGGGCGGTCATCAACAAGGCCAGTACCATAAAGGAAGCGATAATTCCTGCAACCGAGGCTAAAAACTGGCGGCGCACCAGACTTCTGTCTTTTTGCTGAACCAGCAGAATAGACCCGAGCTTCATGCCCAGCACGGGCAGCACGCACGGCATCAGGTTCAGGATAAGACCGCCCACCAGCGCCATCAGCACCACCTGCCAGAGCGGGAACGCGTCGTTTCCGCCAGCAGCGGCGGGAGCCGAACCAATAGTGAGCGTGTTTTGCTGGGCGATGCCGCTGTCAGCCAGCACCAGAGTGACCGATTTACCGCGTAGATCTGGCGCACCCTCGCCCCAGCCGTCGCTCACCGGCACCGTCGCCTGCAGCGTGTCGCCGTCGATGCGGAAGGTCGGCTTGCCCAGATCCGTATCTTCCGGTGGGTCAAGATAAAGCCCCGGATTCGTCCAGCCTCCGGCACGCACGGCGTCGATAACCAGGCTTCCCTGGCGGTAGCCCGCTTTTAGCGAATCCGTCAGCCCGCCTTCAACCGGCACCTGCCCCATCGCCTGAGCGAAGTCGTGAGCAAACGTAGCGTCCGCAGCCGTAGAGGTGACGGTAAAGGAATAATCGGTCAGCAGGCAAACGTTGCTGCAGGTGGAAAGCGTCAGCACGCCGCGAAGGGTTTCCGGCGCACGGCCATGAATAACCATCGGGATGGTGACCCGGTCGTGATAGCCCTGGGTCGTTATTCCGGCGACGTCAAAGCGCGCAGGCGTGGGCCAGAACCATTCCACCTTTGGCATATCCTCTTGCCAGGCAATAGACGGCGCAACGCCGCCTTCTCCCGGCGAGCGCCAGTAGGTTTTCCAGCCTTTCTCAAGCTTTACGTCCAGCAGAAGACGAGTTTCGTTATTGGCTGTGGTGTCCGCGCGCAGCCTGACGCTGGCGTGATCGTTATCCGGTGATTGTTGCCAGCCGGCCTCTGCCGCCCAGGATACGGGCAGCCATAGCATAAGCAGGCAAAGCAGCGCCTGCCTGAAGCGATTAAACATGTTTTTTCTCCGTAAATGATTAACTAACTGTCGGTAACAGCCGGTCTGTCATTCACGGAATACGCAGAAACGTAGATGCACCCTGAGGGTGGGAGGTGAAGTCGCTCTTGGAGGGGAAAACGGCATTCGCGTGGAACGCACGGGTGCCAGCAGTGAAAGCAGCAGGCAGAATACGAATAAGGCGCCGTCAAATAATACGGGCGGCACGCTCAGCAGTGATTTGGCGCTCAGCTCACAGGGCGTGACCGGGGCGTCACTGTCGGCCTGTGGGCTTTCGGACTGGGCAACAACGGCGCTGGCAACGGTTTGCATCTGCAACGCGTGCAGGCCCGCCATGCGTTGTGCGGTACAAACCAGTACCACGACACATGCCAGACAAAGAAACCATATTCCTATACGCTGCTGTTTTACCATTAGGCCCTCACTGTTTAACCCGGCCTATCTTAGCGGCTGGTGAAAGATTGGCAATCTTTGCGCTGTAAAGTTATGTCGGGGACTGATTTTAGCCGGGGGTTGATTGTTTTATCGGCAAACGATGCAAAAGATGTCTTGCAGGCTTTGACAAGCCAGAGCGCCCTCGCTAATATTCGCCCCGTTCACACGATTCCTCTGTAGTTCAGTCGGTAGAACGGCGGACTGTTAATCCGTATGTCACTGGTTCGAGTCCAGTCAGAGGAGCCATATTTAAGAAGCCCGCTTAAGGAAACTTAAGCGGGCTTTTTGCATCTGGATTTTTCATACAGCCTTTACGCCCTCACAAAATTCACTTTTCCCTCGCGCAAGGCATTCACTTTTTTAATTCGTCGGCTACTATTCAACTGTGCCGTACGCTTTTCGCGCGATCAAAGCCCTCTGTTTTATAAAATAATTTTCCGCCTGCAGGCCGTTATGTTAGTAAATTTTCACGAAGAAATGCGGCATATTGTAGAGAACGGCGGAGAACGTGTAGCGATCCTGAGAGATATAAAAGAAAAGCCCCCGCATGAGCGAGGGCTTAATTTTCTTTATTTTTATTTTTCGTAATGTAAAATTACAAGTGCTTACAATCTTGTGCATCGGGAAATCGGTGTACTAGATAATAATCTGTGAACATTTCCCTTGGTGTTGCTCAGGTCTTTGACCGCCTGACCAGTTTGCGTGTTGGCGCGGCCGGTCAGGATTTTTTTAGTTTAGAGAAGGCCTTAGGCAAAAAAAAGCTGTCTTTAAGTACAGGGGGACTTCCACATACAGGGATACGCTATGTGTTCTGCAATTGAATTTTTTATAAGTCATCATAATGATTTACACCCAGGTCTTGCCCGGGAGCTGTATGCGTTGCGCAAAAAAACATTTCATGAACGGCTCGAATGGGATGTGAAATGTGAAGATAATCTGGAAAGAGATCAGTTCGATAACGAGAATACAACTTATTTAATGGGCATGTCGGAAGGCCAATTGTTTTGTGGCGCGCGCTTTATTGACGCTAAATACCCGACAATGACCGATGAAATATTTCATCAATATTTCAATAATATTAGTTTACCAAAAGATATTCCATGCTGTGAAATCACCCGATTATTCCTCGACAAAGAACGTCGTGACGACGGTAATTTACGCACCCTGCCCGCCAGCAAAGCCTTATTCCTGGCGATGATTATGTATTGCATTAAAAACGGCTATCCCGGCATGCACGCGGTAACCAGTCGTGGGATGTACGCCATTTTCCGTCAGGCAGACTGGAAGGTTGAGGTGATTCAGAAAGGGCTCTCAGAGAAGGGCGAGGCGGTTTATTATATTTTTATGCCCGCCAATCAACAGATTATCGAAGACATTATCAATAAAGACAACAACAGCGCATGGCTGCGCGACACGCTTACACAGCTCAACCACCTGTAGTATTTCGGTCAGGCGTTCAGGTCCAACAAGCGGAGTTCGATACTTAATTTGACCGCGTGGCGGGCATTGTTTACGCCCAGCTTTTTCATGGCATTGCCCATGTGGAATTTTACCGTACGCTCGGTGATTGAGAGAATCACGGCGATTTCTGCATACGTTTTACCGGCATAAACCCACTGCAAAATTTGCTGCTCACGCGGCGACAGGAAGACGTTTTTTTTCTGCCGAATATCGCTGTATAAATTCAGCATCTTTTGATGCAGCCTGATAAAGAAAGCAATCACCGCTTCGCGGTTTTCGGTCAGGTTAGCGTCGGAAGGCTGATGGCTGATCAGCGAGAGCACCACAAGGTTATTAACATAGTCATGCAGCGGGTACGTATGCCCCTGAACGATGTTGTGCTGCGAGCCTTCGTCAAAAATACGTTTCAGCGTATACCCGGAAGAGACCATCATGCCGCTGTCCCAGGAGAAATCCTCGAGGCTGCTGAGAGACCGGACAATCACCGGGTCAATAAACTGATATTTATTTTCGAGATAGATGTTAAACCATTGCGGATTGTTATTGATAATACGCATCTGGGAAGGGTCTTTCTTATTCATCACAGCATACGCATAGGTCGTATGTTTGTAATTCAGAATAAATTCATCAAGTTCGCGCTGAATTAATGAATTTACCTTGCTGTCATTATAATACGTGTCCTTCACAACCATGGCCATCCGTAGAATTAAGAGAGCAAAGTATAGATCATTTCCCCCCTCTTTCCACGCCTCAATGCCCCCAATCTGATGAATAAGCGCAGGAATGGCCTAATATCCATTCCTGCGCGCAGGGAAAATAAAAGTTAAATCACGTTATCATCACGCACTTAGATCTCTGTCAGGATCTGACTAAAATCAAGGCGCGACTTCGGCAGCCTGGCGTTAAAGTCCTCCACGCTACGGTAGCCCAACGCCACCATCACCACGCTGGTAAGGCCTTTCTCACGCAGGCCAAACTCTTCGTCCAGCACGGCGGCGTCAAACCCTTCAATCGGCACGGCATCAATATTCAGGGTGGAGACGCCCAGCAGCAGCGTGCCCAGGTTGAGATAAACCTGCTTCTCCATCCAGTGCTGCGCATCTTTCAGGTCAAAACGGTGCTTATTGGCATAGAAAGAGCGGCCTTTGTGCTGCCCTTCTTTTGCCTGCTCGGTGGCAAAACGCCCGTCTTCCTGCTCTTTTTGCAGCAGCGTATGCAGGTGAGCATCGTCGTAGGTAGTTTTCGCGCAGAACACCACGACATGTGAAGCATCCAGCACTTTGGGCTGGTTTGCCGCGTAAGGCCCGGTGGTCGCTTTCGCGATACGCGCTTTGCCTTCATCCGTGCTCGCCAGAATAAAGTGCCACGGCTGCGAGTTGGTGCTTGAAGGACTGAGGCGCAGCAGATTTTTAATCTTATCCACATCTTCGGCGGCAATTTTTTTAGCAGCATCGAAAGC
Source organism: Cedecea neteri (assembly GCF_000757825.1). Taxonomy (GTDB): domain Bacteria; phylum Pseudomonadota; class Gammaproteobacteria; order Enterobacterales; family Enterobacteriaceae; genus Cedecea; species Cedecea selenatireducens. Next base: position 4,423,245 of record NZ_CP009451.1, on the reverse strand, counting down.
TTTCGTCGCATAACGGCGGGAGGCAGCATCAATAATGTTCATGATTTTTCCTGAATAAGTCTTTGTGTTTTGCAGCGGCCTGCCTGGCCGCCGCGCATATAAGTTAAACGGCAACTTCGTCCAGCGGCACCAGCTTCAGCGGTTCCGCCAGCAGGGCGTCCATCTGCTGCACAAATGCCTGGAAGTGAGGCAGCGAATTGTGCAGATCAAGCGCCTGCTGGCCCCGCCACGACTCGCGGACATAAAACGTATCAGGCGCTTGTTGAAGCTGGAACAGCGTGTAATCGAGGCAGCCCGGTTCAAGGCGGCTCGGCGCAACCAGCGCTTTCAACGCGGCTTTCAGATTATCCTGCTGACCGGCTTTCGCCTTCAGCATTGCAATAATGGTCAGCGTTTCCGTCGTCGCCATATCAGAAGCCCTCCAGCACAATTTTGCCCACCGCACGCCCGGTTTCCAGCAGCGCGTGGGCGCGGCGCAGGTTGTCCGCGTTAATCGTGCCATAATGTTCGCCAAGCGTGGTTCTCAACACGCCCTGGTCGATAAGCTTCGCCACGCGCGTCAGCAGGTTGTGCTGTTCAATAATATCGCTGGTGACGAACATCGAACGGGTAAACATAAACTCCCAATGCAGCGAAATGCTTTTGGCCTTGAGCGCGCGAACGTCCAGCGCGACCGGGTCATCAATCAGCGCAAATTTCCCCTGCGGAATGAGCGCTTCGATCAGCTGGGCATAATGCTCCTCGGTGTTGGTCAGGCTGGCAACATGCGTGACGTGCTTCACGCCAATACGCTGCAACTCTTCGGTCAGCGGTTTGCTGTGGTCGATAACGTGGTGTGCGCCAAGCTCGGTCACCCACTTCTGGCTTTCAGGGCGAGAAGCTGTGCCAATGACCGTGACTTTTGTCAGCCTGCGGGCTAGCTGGGTCAGGATAGAACCCACGCCACCGGCCGCGCCGACGATCAGCAGCACTTCACCTTCGCTGCCGTTTTCCTGAATGCCCAGGCGGTCAAAGAGCATTTCCCAGGCGGTGATCGCCGTCAGCGGCAACGCGGCCGCTGCGGCATTTTCTACGGATTGAGGTTTAAGCGCCGCAATGCGTTCATCCACCAGTTGATATTCGCTGTTGCTGCCGGGGCGGGTCAGCGAACCGGCGTACCATACCGCGTCGCCTGGTTTGAACAGCGTCACGGCTTCGCCTGTTTCCACAACGGTGCCTATCGCATCCCAGCCCAGCACGCGAGGCGTGTCGCTGCTAAAGCCGCTGCGGACTTTGGTATCCACCGGGTTGACGGAAATGGCGTTCACCGCCACCAGGATGTCGTGGCCCTGAGCAACAGGTTTTGGCAGCGTAATGTCCTGCAGCGCGTCAATATTGCTGCCGTCTTTCGCGGCGCGGGTAATAGCAATAGCTTTCATAGCAGCTCCAATAAGGTAATGGGTTCATCAATTGAGTAAAATCATGGTACAAGGAGCGCGGAAGCTGAAAAACAGGCGCCAGGAAACAACACTTATACTCGGAGAGTGAAAATGCTCAGGCTGGAAGACCTTACCCTGTTTGTCAGGGCCGCGGCGTTAAACAGTTTTAGCGATACCGCCAGAGAAGCCGGCCTGCAGCCAGCCCAGGTGAGCACGGCCATTAAGCGCCTGGAGCAAAACCTCAATATTCGCCTGTTCGCCCGCTCTACCCGCAGCCTGAGGCTCACGCCGGAAGGCGAAGCGTGGCTGCCCTATGCCATGCAGGTATTGCAAACCCTTGATGCCGGCTACGAGCAGATCCAGCCTCCCAGCGACGAAGTGCGAGGTACGCTGCAAATCGCCGTCCCTTCCGACCTGGGCCGTAATTTGCTGCTCGACGTTTTCCGTCAGTTTCGCAGCACTTACCCGGCGCTGAGCCTGAAACTTCTGTTTTCCGACAGGATAACCGACGTGTTTAAAGACCCTGTGGATGTGGCTTTTCGCTATGGCAACAACGATGATGCGTCTTACATCGCCCTGCCCGTCGCGCCAGAAAATCGCCGCGTGCTCGTGGCGTCTCCGGCCTATCTTGAACGTAATGGCGAGCCGCAAACCCTTGCCGACCTGGCTCAGCACAACGCGCTCACGTTTGTGCTGCGCGGGCGGGTGCACAATAGCTGGTCGTTTAGCCTGCACGGCAAAGAGCAGCAGGTGGCGGTGAAAGGCACGATGATGAGCGATGATGCGGAAGTGATTCATCGCCTGGCGGTCAAAGGCGAAGGCATTACCTATAAATCCTGGCTGGACGTGAGCGAAGATGTGCAGGCAGGCCGCCTGAAGCTGCTGCTGCCGCAGTACGAAGGGGATAGCATTCCGCTGAATATGATTTGCCCGCACCGTAAACAGCTGTCTGCCACGGTGCGGTTACTGCACGAAGCGGTCAAAGCGCGCTGCGAAAACGCAATGCGTACCCTGCCCACGATAGAAAGTTAAAACGTTACCCAGTCATCCCCCGCCGCGCCAGCAGCGGCGACTTTCGCCTGAGGTTTTACCTTCGTTTCCACCACGGCCTGTTCTTCACGCCCGGACAGGCGGAATCGCGCCACCGCTTTTTGCAGCATTTCAGTCTGGCCTTCGAGCGCCGCCGCAGCCGCAGAGATCTGCTCGACAAGGGCGGCGTTTTGCTGGGTCACGCTGTCCATTTCGCTGACCGCCACGCTCACCTGCGAAATCCCCTTGCTCTGCTCGTCGGTCGCCGAGGCAATTTGCTTCATGATTTGCGTAGTATCGGAGACGGCCTTCAGCACCTCTTTCATGGTGTTGCCCGCCTCGTTGACCAACGCCGCACCGCTGTTAACCCGGTTCACCGAATCGGCAATCAGCGTTTCAATCTCTTTCGCAGCGCCCGCGCTACGGCTGGCCAGATTGCGTACTTCACCCGCCACCACCGCAAAACCTCTGCCCTGCTCGCCTGCTCTGGCGGCTTCTACGGCGGCGTTAAGCGCCAGGATATTGGTCTGGAATGCAATGCTGTTGATGACGCTGGTGATTTCACTGATTTTACGGGAGCTGTCGGAGATCCCTTCCATCGTGACCACCACGTCCCCAACCAGCTTGCCGCTGCGGCTGGCGGTTTGCGACGCTTTCTCCGCAATGCTGCTGGCCTGGCGGGCGTTCTCGGCGTTAAATTTTACCGTGGCGGTCAGCTGTTCCATGCTGGCAGCGGTTTCTTCCAGCGCGGCGGCCTGCTCTTCGGTGCGCGAAGAGAGATCGTTGTTGCCGGAGGAGATTTCCGCCGACCCACGATAGATATTCTCCGTGCCGCTGCGAATGGCGCTGACCGCATCGCGAAGGCTGGCCTGCATCTCGGCAAGCAACGGGAACAGTTTGCCTACGCAATTGCGCCCAAAGTCCTCCACGGGATGGCTGAGATCGCCTTTTGCGATAACCGAGAAATGTTCACGAATGCGATCCAGCGGCTTCACCAGCAGGTTCACGAGGTAGCGGTCGGTAAACAGCAGGATCAGCAGCCCAATTACAATCGCCACCAGCACGGTGATTTTCATCAGCCGGGTTAGCGAGTCTACGGCCACTCGGGTGCGGTCCAGACGTTCTTCGGCCACGGCGGTAAATTTGCTGCTGCTGGCCCCAAACGCCCTGCTCAGGGGCGGCGTAACCTGGGTGGCCTGCTGGCGATAATCTCCCGCGCTCCCCTGCTGAGCAAGCTGCATCTGTACCGCCACGCCGTTATCCAAAAGCTGCTGCCATTTTGCTATCACGTCGGCGGAAACCAGCGGGTCCATCGGGCCCGGTGAAACGCTTTTCAGGCGCTCAAGCTCGCTTTTCATGTTATCCAGCGCTTCCTGCACGGGCTTAAACTCGGCAGTTTCGCCTGCGGCCTTCGCTTCCATCACCCGCGACAGGCGGGTAATAAAGCGGAAGTACTGGTCATTCCCTTTGCTGAGAATCGTCATCTGTGACACCAGCTGATGATCAACGGCGTTACCGTCCCCAAGCTTCGCCAGTGAATAGACGGTAAACACGCCGACGGCCGACCACAGCAGGCAGAACAGCCCCAGCACGGTGAGCATCACCCTGCGTACGGTAAAATTCTTAAACATCCCCATGTTGTTCCCCTCATCATTATTGTCGTTATCCCATCAATCTCGGGTATCAAAGGGGTTATCGGCAGTCTTTGCGCGGGTATTCATTTATTTGTGATGAATTTTTTATGAGGCTCGCAACTCGGGCCCGGTTCCCCTTCCGTTCTGCTCCCGGCATGACATACTGAATGTCTAATCCGGCCTGAACCGGTAAAGGAGAATCAATGAATAATAACGCTGTATGCCAGGGGCTGACGCCTGCTGAGGCCCTGGATAAGCTGGAAGCCCTGTACGAAACTTCGGTAACCGCCCTTCGCGACGCGATTGCCCTTTACACTCAACAAGGCACGCTGCCGGACGTCGACGCCCGCTCCGACGGGCTGTTTGTCTACCCTGAACTGCGCGTCAGCTGGGACGGCGTTCCCCGTGGCCCCAAAAATACCCGCTCCTACGCCCGCTTTACCCACTCCGGCAGCTACACCACCACGGTGACTCGCCCCGCATTGTTCCGCGACTATCTGAACGAACAGCTGAGCCTGTTGTGTGAAGACTATGGCGTCCACATCGAGGTTGGGCCTTCTCAGCACGAGATCCCTTACCCTTACGTGCTCGACGGCCTGAACCTCGACCGCACCATGAGCGCCGGGCTGACACGCCATTTCCCGACCACCGAGCTGTCGCAGATTGGCGATGAAACCGCCGACGGCCTGTTCCACCCGACGGAAGCCTTGCCGCTGTCGCACTTTGACGCCCGCCGCGTGGATTTCTCGCTGGCACGCCTGCGCCACTACACCGGCACGCCGGTTGAACACTTCCAGCCTTTCGTGCTGTTCACCAACTACACCCGCTATGTGGACGAGTTCGTCCGCTGGGGCTGCCAGCAGATACTCGACCCGGACAGCCCTTACATCGCCCTGTCCTGCGCCGGTGGCACCTGGCTTACCGCCGAAACGGAAGCTCCGGAAGAAGCCATTTCCGATCTGGCGTGGAAAAAGCACCAGATGCCTGCCTGGCACCTGATCGACAAAAACGGCAGCGGCATTACGCTGATTAACATTGGCGTGGGCCCGTCAAACGCCAAAACTATCTGCGACCACCTCGCGGTGCTACGCCCGGATGCCTGGCTGATGATTGGCCACTGCGGCGGCCTGCGCGAAAGCCAACAGATTGGCGATTACGTGCTGGCACACGCCTACCTGCGCGATGACCACGTGCTGGACGCGGTGCTGCCGCCGGATATCCCGATTCCAAGCATCGCCGAAGTGCAGCGTGCGCTTTACGACGCCACCAAACAGGTCAGCGGCATGCCGGGCGAAGAAGTTAAACAACGCCTGCGCACCGGGACGGTGGTCACCACCGATGACCGAAACTGGGAGCTGCGCTATTCTGCCTCCGCGCTGCGCTTTAACCTCAGCCGCGCGGTGGCTATCGACATGGAAAGCGCCACCATTGCCGCGCAGGGTTACCGCTTCCGTGTGCCATACGGCACGCTGCTGTGCGTTTCCGACAAACCTCTTCATGGGGAAATCAAACTGCCGGGCCAGGCCAACCGCTTCTATGAAGGGGCGATTTCCGAACACCTGCAAATTGGCATTCGCGCCATTGATTTGCTTCGCGCAGAAGGCGAAAAGCTGCACTCGCGCAAGCTGCGTACCTTCAACGAGCCGCCGTTCCGTTAACAAAAATAATAAGGAAGCTGGATGCAACACACTTCATCACTCGGCGCCCTGCGTGCGCTACTCAAAGAACGCGAGCTGGATGGGATCATCGTGCCGCGTGCCGACGCCCATCAGAGCGAAGATTGTGCCGCTCATGATAATAAACTGGCGTTTATCAGCGGCTTTACCGGGTCCGCCGGGCTGGCGCTGATCCTCGCCGACCGCGCCCTGCTGTTCGTGGACGGGCGCTACCAGGTTCAGGCTCGCCATCAGGTGAACCTGCAGGAGTTCGAGATTCATCACCTGCACGAGGAGCCGCTGCACCTGTGGCTGCGGGACAACCTGCCTGCGGGCAAACGCATCGCCTTCGAGCCGCTGCTGATGGTTAACAGCCAGTACGAAAGCCTGCGCACCAGCGGCTGTGACCTGGTGGCGGTGGATGACGACCCGCTCGACACGATCTGGCCAGACCGCCCTGCGGCACCCTGCGGGGAAATCAGCGCCATGCCGGACGAAATCAGTGGCGAAAGTTCTGCCTCAAAACGCGATCGTGTGGCGCAGGCGCTACACAAAGCCGGGGCCGATTATCTGGCTCTGACGCTGCCGGACAATATCGCCTGGCTGCTGAACGTGCGCGGTTCGGATATTGCGATGAACCCGGTGCCTCACTCCTTCGCGCTGGTGAGCGCCGACGGCGGCATTGAGTGGTTTGTCGCCGAGGGCAAACTGCACAATCTGGATAAAGCCCAGCTCAGCGGCATCTCTCACAGCCCGATGGGTGAATTCCTCGCCCGCTGCCAGCAGGCGGCGGCAGGTAAACGTATTCTGATTGATGCTGACTCTGCGCCGGTCGCGGTGCGCTTTGCCGTCGAGCAAGGTGGCGGCAGCGTGTTGTGGGCACCCGACCCTATTACCCTTATCAAATCCAATAAGAATGAAACCGAGCTGGCGGGCTACCGCGACAGCCACGTCGAAGACGGCGTGGCCTGGGTGAATTTCCTGAGCTGGCTAACCCATGAAGTGCCGCTGCGGGAGGCCGCAGGCAACCCGGTCACCGAGCTGGAAGCCCAGGAAAAACAGCTGAGCTTCCGCCAGCAAGGTGCCACTTTTACCGAGCAGAGCTTCAGCACCATTTCCGCAGCGGGCAGCAACGCCGCAATGTGCCATTACCACTCTTCACCGGAAACGAATTTCGCCCTCACCGGCGAGCAGTTCTACCTGAATGATTCCGGCGGGCAGTATATCAACGGCACGACGGACGCCACGCGCACGCTCAGCTTTGGCGAGCTGGACGCGACCCGGCGCCTGCATTACACCGCCGTGCTGAAAGGCTTCCTGGCGCTGATCTCACTCCAGTTCCCGCAGGGGACTCAGGGCCACCAGCTCGATGCCTTTGCCCGTCGCCCGCTTTGGGAACTTGGGCTGGATTACGACCACGGCACAGGGCATGGCGTCGGCCATCGGCTGATGATCCATGAAAACCCGCACCGCATGGCGAAGAAGGTGAACCCGTGGCCGATGCTTCCGGGCAACATCATCACCATCGAGCCGGGTTATTACCTGGCGGATAGCCACGGGATCCGCATCGAAAACCAGGTCGAGGTGGTTGCCTCCCGGCCGGGCTTCTGCAAGTTCTCGTCGCTGACGCTTATCCCTATTGACCTGTCGGCGGTAGATTTTGATTTGCTGAGTACCCAGGAGATAGCCTGGCTTGATGATTACCACCGGCAGGTGCGCCAGACGCTCTCTTCGCGCGTTGGGGAAGAAACCCGTCGCTGGCTTGCTTCAGCTACGGAACCGGCCAGCGTTCAGCGACGCAGGTAACCGCTCAATGGCCGCAGAAATGCGGCCTTTTTCATTGATTTGCTGGATTAATCGGCAGTTGAACGCATTTCACCAAAACAGCCTTTGACAACCCAGACTCACCCCGCTAGTATTCGCCCCGTTCACACGATTCCTCTGTAGTTCAGTCGGTAGAACGGCGGACTGTTAATCCGTATGTCACTGGTTCGAGTCCAGTCAGAGGAGCCATATTTAAGAAGCCTGCTTAGGAAACTAAGCAGGCTTTTTGCTTTTGTATGTGTTGAGATTAACTCAGAATAGCGTCCAGCCTTGCCAGCACTTCATTCACAATAGCCTCGGGTAGACGTTCCAGACGCTTACCATTTCTGGCCGCCATATCAATCGTTCTCGGTTGATCACAGCGAATAACACCCGTCGTTTTGGTCTCAGCATCATCCAGTGAAACGGTAAAACCGGCTGTACGGGCAAAGTTTCCTCCGCTGGTGACAGGAACAACAACGGGTAGTCGGGTCAGCTTGTTAAACGATGCCTTCGAGACGATAAGTACCGGACGCTTTCCACTTTGCTCGTGACCGGCAATTGGATCCAGTGAAACGAGCCAGATTTCCCCTCTGTCCATTTACAGGATCTCCTTGCCTACCGCAGGCGAATCAATCCATTCTCGATCCTCTTCACTCATTTCGGCGTGCGGGTCGCACTGCGCCAGCAGTTCCTCAAGCGAATAACGAGGCCGTTTCTGGGGTTCAATAATCAGGCAGCCATTATCAATGGTCATGCCCACTTCGCTGTCCGTCGACAGCTCCAACGTTTTCAGCACGGCGGGAGGAACCGCCAGCATGATAGAGCCGCCGACCTTTTTAAGGCGAGTTGTATGCATAGAGCACCTCCGAATATTATATTTTAATATAACATTCACGGTAAGGGATGCACAATTATTCATCAGATTCATTGTGATTTCCTTAGCGTAATAGTGCGTAAAGCAAGTCTTAATCCATCGAAGGGCAGATCCGGCATTTTTCAAGTAAGAAGGCCGATAATAGAAAACTCTTTCTGCAGTTCAAAGGATTATGGCGGTTTGGATAAACGAAATGCGGCGCAGCTTCCGTATTCGGGCTGCGCCGGAAGAAGATCGAAGGTGAAAAGCCCGCTTAACCTTCTTAAGCGGGCTTTTTAGTCTCTAACGCGGCCTGGCTTTACTCCCAGGCACGCTCGGCCTTGCTGGCGTCAAACACCGGCGGTGGCCTGCGGAAACGGCGGGTCAGGAAGGTCAGGTACAGGACGCCGACCGCGGCCCACACCAGCCCCAGCGTCAGGGAAGTCACTTCCAGGTTCACCCACAGCACCGCCACCGTCGTCGCGCCGATCAGCGGCAGAATGAGGTAGTGCAGTTTCTCGCGCCAGGTTTTGTTGCGGCCTTCGCGACGCCAGAAGTGGTTAAACACCGACAGGTTAACGAAGGTAAAGGCCACCAGCGCGCCGAAGTTGATCAGCGCCGTCGCCGTCACCAGGTCGAAGAACAGCGCGGACAGCGCCACAATGCCTACCATGATCACGTTCAGCGCCGGGGTGCGCCATTTAGGGTGCACGTAGCCGAAGTATTTTTCCGGGAACACGTTGTCGCGTCCCATCACGTAGAGCAAGCGTGAAACGCTGGCATGAGAGGCAAGACCCGAAGCCAGGGTATTCACGAAGGTCGTGCAGAGGAAAATCGACTGGAACAGCTTGCCACCGACGTACAGCGCAATTTCCGGCAGCGCCGCGTCCGGGTTTTTGAAGCGACTGATGTCCGGGAAGAACAGCTGCATAAAGAACGACGCCACGATAAAGATAATGCCGCCGTAGGCTGCGGTCAGAAAAATGGCTTTAGGAATGGTGCGGGCCGCGTCGGGCGTCTCTTCCGAAAGCGTGGTGACCGCGTCAAAGCCGAGGAACGAGAAGCAGACTATCGTCGCGCCGGTAATCACCGGGATCAGGTGTGCATTTTCGCTGATAAACGGCTGCAGCGACCACACGGTCCCCACGCCCTCGCCTTTATGCAGCCCCTGCACCACCAGAATGATAAACACCACCATGATGGCGACCTGTACCAGCACAAACAGGGTGTTGAAGTTCGCCACCAGGTTAACGCTCTTCAGGTTGGCCGCCGTCAGAATGCAAACAAAGCCCACCACCCAAATCCACGGCGGGACTTCCGGGAACAGCGCCGAAAGGTAAATTTTTGCCAGCAGGACGTTGATCATTGGCAGGAACAAATAATCCAGCAGCGACGACCAGCCCACCATAAAACCCACGTGCGGGCTAATGGCCTTTTGGGCATAGGTATAGGCTGAACCCGCCTGCGGGAACTGGCGCACCAGCTTGCCGTAGCTGATGGCGGTAAACAGCACGCCAGCCAGCGCCAGCAGATAGGACGCAGGCACGTGGCCGTCGCTGATGCCGGACACGATACCAAAGGTATCAAACACCGACATTGGCGTGAGATAGGCCAGCCCCATCACCACTACCTGCCAGAGTTTTAGAGATTTGCGCAGCTGCGGCTTACCCGCCTGCGAAGCGATGTCTACGGAGGAATTAGTCGCCATGACGATGTCCCCCCACGCGGATACAGGTTTGCGAAGCGTTCTTCGTTCGGGCAAACCTGCTTAGCCTGGGGGTTAATCGTAACTGTCGGGGAATTGTTATCGGACTCACGCACGCCGCTGGCCCGTCGTTATCAATACGGCAGCAGCGTTCGCCCTCGCCGTGCGGATATTTAAACATTTGCGTCTGCATCATCTCATTTCCTCGTCGTACACATTGTCGTTAACAGAAGACCCGTTGCCGCCTGCGCTCCGTTACGCGACTTCGGGAAATGGCAGGTTGCCCTGCAAAACGTCCGGCCTGGCTCCGCTCAGCCCGCATGATGCTACTTATTTATCAGCTTGCCCGGCCACGCTTGCTCCGCCGGGCAGGAGCCACTATCAGGCGTTTTTCAGCATCCACTCAATTTCAGTTTCCGTGATTAAACGCTCAAACTGCACCAGCTCATCGTGCTTACACGCGTGGAACACGTGGCTGAAACGCTCGCCCAGCAGTTCGCGCAAACTATCGTTCTGAGTGAACTCCCACAGCGCGTCGCTCTGGCGAATCGGGAACGGCAGCCCTTCCTGCTCCAGCCCGTTGCCCTCAACTTCTTCCTGCAGCGGCAGGTCGGTATCCAGGCCGTGTAAAATCCCGGCGAGGATCGTCGCCATCACCAGATACGGGTTGGCATCCGCCCCCGCCACGCGGTACTCCACGCGGTGGTTGTCCCTGTCGCCGCAGGGAATACGCAGCGCCACGGTACGGTTGTTATGCCCCCATGAAGCCTGGGTCGGGACGTACATCCCCGGCTGGAAGCGGCGCCACGAGTTCACGTTCGGCGCCAGCAGCGCCATAGAAGACGGCATCAGGTGGATCATGCCCGCCAGCGCACGTTTCAGCAGCGCAGAGTCTTCGCCGTCGGCGTCCGCCAGCACGTTTTCGCCTTTGTTATTCAGCACGCTGATGTGGATATGCATCCCGCTGCCCGCATGCTCTTCGTAAGGCTTCGCCATAAAAGTGGCGTGCATCTTATGCTTCTCTGCGACAGTTCGCACCAGGCGTTTTAACGCTAACGCATCATCGCAGGCATCCAGCACGTTATCGGTGTGATGGAGGTTGATTTCGAACTGGCCTGGCGAGGCTTCTGCCACCGCGCCATCCGCCGGGATCAGCTGCAGGCGAGCCAGATCGTCGATGTCGGTCAGCACATCGGCAAAGTGGTTCAGGTTATCGACGGAATAGACCTGGCTTTGGGTATTACGGTCGTCGGTGCCCGGCGCGCAAGGCGGCTGCAGGTAGCCTTCTGCATCGCGCTGGCGATCGATTAAATAGAACTCCAGCTCTACCGCTACCACGGGGAACAGGCCGCGCTGGCGCAGCTGCTGCCAGAGTCGGTTCAGCACGTTCCGCGGCTCAACGTCAAAGGGAGCGCCATCTTCGTCCAGCATGGTTAACATCATCTGGCCGATAAACTCGGGATCTGCCGCCGACGGCGTCAGCGTTCCCGGCACCGGCACACAGCGGCGATCCGGCTCGCCCAGTTCCTGCCCAAGCCCGGCCTCTTCTACTACATTGCCGAGGATATCCATGGCAAACACCGACGCCGGGAAATAACAGCCCTTCTCTACCTTACGCAGACCGGCGATCGGAATACGTTTTCCGCGGAAGCAGCCGTTCAGGTCAGTAAGCAGGACATCGACATATTGGGTATTGGGATAACGCTCAAGAAAGGTATTCACTTCGCGTGCAAACGCGCTACTTCGTCTCTCTTCGGAATGCTGAACAAAATTCTCAACTTCTACGATATTGGTTTCCATGATTCACCGCCGTTGCGTTGGATGCCGGTCGCTGATGTCGACCGTTAAATATAATGTCCACTTATCGACAATGGTGTGAAACAAAATGTTTGTCAAATGTTAATTTAAGTTTGCAAGGACGTTACACCGCTGCTAGATTGAAAAAATATTGAACGGATACGGGCAACATGGAATCGTTTGGCAATAATTTAGTCCATTATGTGAGGTTGATCATGGTCGATATATTTGACAAGCCAGTGATTGGTGTCGTGATGTGCAGGAACAGGCTTAAGGGTCATCTGACCCAGACGTTGCAAGAAAAATACCTGAATGCCGTGTTGAACGCCGGCGGATTACCGATAGCCCTTCCCCACGCGCTGGCAGAGCCTGAACTGCTGAATGCGCTGCTGCCAAAACTGGACGGGATCTTCCTGCCGGGCAGCCCCAGCAACGTGCAGCCGCACCTCTATGGTGAAAATGGCGATGAGCCTGACGCCGACCCAGGGCGTGATGAACTGAGCATGGCGCTTATCGCCGCCGGGCTCAAAAGGCGCATTCCCATTTTCGCCATTTGCCGGGGTTTACAGGAACTGGTTGTCGCCACAGGCGGGACTCTGTATCGTCGCCTGTGCGATCAGCCTCAGCTTCTGGAACACCGTGAAGATCCCGAGCTTCCCGTGGAGCAGCAGTACGCACCTTCACATGAAGTTCAGGTACAGGAGGGAGGATTGCTTTCGCATTTAATACCGGGTTGCAACACGTTTTGGGTTAACTCATTACATGGCCAGGGAGCGAAAACGGTGGGCCCGCTGCTGCGCGTAGAGGCAAGGTCGCAGGATGGACTGGTGGAGGCGGCAAGCGTTCACGATCATCCTTTTGCCCTCGGCGTTCAGTGGCACCCAGAATGGAACAGTAGCGAATACGCCCTGTCGCGTTTGTTGCTTGAAGGTTTTATCAATGCCTGTCAGAAGCACCTGTCTGAAAAACAGCGGCTCTGACCACTACTGTTAAGGAAATGCCAATATGAGCGATGACGGCCTGGCGCCGGGTAAACGTTTGTCAGCGATCCGCCAGCAACTGGGTCTTTCTCAACGTCGTGCCGCCGAACTGTCTGGATTAACGCATAGCGCCATCAGCACCATAGAACAGGACAAAGTAAGTCCTGCCATCAGTACGCTGCAAAAGCTGCTGAAAGTCTACGGGCTGTCGCTCTCCGAGTTCTTCGCGGAACCGGAAAAACCTGTTGAGCCGCAGGTGGTTATTAATTATGACGACCTGATTGAAATAGGCAGTCAGGGTGTTTCAATGAAATTAATACACAATGGGAATCCTAACCGTACGCTGGCGATGATCATTGAGACCTATCAGCCGGGCACAACCACCGGCGAGAGGATCAAACACCAGGGTGAGGAGACGGGCACGATACTGGAAGGTGAAGTGGTTCTGACCGTAAACGGGCAAACCTGGCACCTTGTTGCGGGGCAAAGCTATGCGATTAACACCAGCATGCCGCACAGCTTCAGCAACACCTCGGCAGGTATTTGCCGCATTATCAGCGCCCACACCCCCACCACGTTCTAATTATTTTCAGGCCTGAGTTTTTCAGGCCTTATTTAAACCACGTTTTTAACAGGACTCAATTCCTGGGGCTTTTTGCAGCCCAAATTTGCCTGAAGAACCCAGTAAGGCCATTTATCCGATTGAATAAAAGGAGTCATCATGGACTTTCAGCATCTTAATTACTGGCAGGAAAAAGCAAAAAATGCCTCGCCGGAAACCCGCCTGTTTATTAACGGCGAATATTGCTCTGCCAAAGACGGCGAAACATTCAGTACCGTCGATCCTTTTGCGCAACGCAATCTCGCCGAAGTCGCCCGTGGTAAAAAAGCGGACGTGGACGTTGCCGTTCGGGCAGCTCGCAGTGTTTTTGAGCGTGGCGACTGGGCGCAGGCGTCCCCGGCAAAACGCAAAGCCGTGCTCGGCAAGCTGGCAGATTTAATGGAACAGCATCACGAGGAACTGGCGCTGCTGGAGACGCTCGACACCGGCAAACCTATCCGCCATAGCCTGCGTGATGATATTCCGGGCAGCGCCCGCGCCATTCGCTGGTACGCCGAAGCCATCGACAAAGTGTACGGTGAAGTCGCCACCACAGGTGTTAACGAACTGGCGCTGATTGTGCGCGAACCGGTTGGCGTGATTGCCGCCGTTGTGCCCTGGAACTTCCCGCTGCTGCTGGCCTGCTGGAAGCTCGGCCCGGCGCTGGCCGCGGGCAACAGCGTCATCCTCAAGCCTTCGGAGAAATCACCGCTGTCGGCCATTCGCCTTGCGGCGCTGGCCAAAGAAGCGGGCCTGCCGGACGGCGTGTTTAACGTCGTGACCGGGTTTGGTCACGAAGCGGGACAGGCGCTGGCTCAGCACCCGGACGTGGACGTGATTACCTTCACCGGCTCCACCCGTACCGGCAAACAGCTGCTAAAAGATGCAGGCGACAGCAACATGAAGCGCGTCTGGCTGGAAGCGGGCGGCAAAAGCGCCAATATCGTTTTCGCCGACTGCCCGGATCTGAAAAAGGCCGCCGCCACCACCGCCGCCGGTATTTTCTATAACCAGGGCCAGGTCTGCATCGCCGGTACTCGCTTGCTGTTAGAAGAAAGCATCGCCGATGAGTTTATCGCCCTGCTGAAAGAGCAGGCCAAAAACTGGCAGCCAGGCAACCCGCTGGACCCTGAAACGACGATGGGCACGCTTATCGACAGCGCCCACGCCGACAACGTCCACGGCTTTATTCGCGATGGCGAAAGCCAGGGCAAGCTGGCGCTCGACGGGCGTAACGGCAGCCACCCGGCGGCCATCGGCCCGACGATTTTCATCGACACCGCAGCGGATGCACGAGTCGGCCGGGAAGAGATCTTTGGCCCGGTGCTCGTCGTCACCCGCTTTACCTCCGAAGCTCAGGCGCTATCGCTTGCCAACGACAGCGACTACGGCCTCGGTGCCGCAGTGTGGACCCGCGATCTTTCCCGAGCCCACCGTATGAGCCGCAGCCTTAAAGCAGGTTCCGTTTTCGTCAATAACTACAATGACGGCGATATGACCGTCCCGTTTGGCGGCTACAAGCAGAGCGGCAACGGACGCGATAAGTCCCTGCATGCCCTCGAAAAATTTAGCGAACTGAAAACCATCTGGATTGCCCTGGAGCCTTCATCATGACTGAACATACCACCAGCTATTACGCGGCCAGCGCCAATCAATATGAGCCCTTCCCGCAGTTGACCGAGTCCGTAACCTGCGACGTGTGCGTGGTCGGCGGCGGCTATACCGGCCTTTCTTCTGCGCTACATCTTTCCGAAATGGGCTATGACGTGGTGCTGTTAGAGTCCGCCCGCATCGGCTTTGGCGCCAGCGGGCGCAACGGCGGGCAGCTGGTTAACTCCTACAGCCGCGATATTGATGTGATTGAGCGCCGCTATGGCCCGGAAGCGGCCAAAATGCTCGGCGGCATGATGTTTGAAGGCGGAGAAATTATTCGCGAACGCATTAAGCGCTATCAGATTGACTGCGACTATCGCCCTGGCGGCCTGTTCGTTGCGATGAACCACAAGCAGTTGGAAAAGCTTGAAGAGCAGAAAGCTAACTGGGAGCGTTATGGCAATACCCAGTTGGAGCTGCTGGATGCCGGCGAAATCAAACGCGAAGTGAACAGCGATCGTTACGTGGGTGCCCTGCTCGACCACAGCGGCGGCCATATTCATCCGCTAAACCTGGCCATTGGCGAAGCTAACGCCATTCGCCTCAACGGTGGCCGAGTATTCGAACAGTCTGCGGTGACCCATATTCAGCACGGCAGCCCGGCCGTCGTCAGCACGGCGAAAGGCAAGGTCACGGCGAAGTACGTGATCGTGGCCGGTAACGCCTACCTTGGCGATAAGCTCGAACCAGAGCTGGCAAAAAGTAGCATGCCGTGCGGCACCCAGGTGCTGACCACCGAGCCGTTGGGCGAAGATCTTGCCCGTTCGCTGATCCCGAAAAATTACTGTGTGGAAGACTGTAACTACCTGCTGGATTACTACCGCCTGACGGCCGACAACCGCCTGCTGTACGGCGGCGGCGTGGTCTACGGCGCGCGTGACCCGGCAGATATTGAGCGCCTGGTGATGCCTAACCTGCTGAAAACCTTCCCGCAGCTGAAAGGCGTGAAGATTGACTACAGCTGGACCGGGAACTTCCTGCTGACGCTGTCCCGCATGCCGCAGGTGGGCCGTCTGGATAACAATATTTACTACAGCCAGGGTTGCAGCGGGCACGGCGTCACCTATACCCATCTGGCTGGCCGCCTGATTGCAGAGCTGCTGCGCGGTGACGCCGAGCGCTTCAACGCCTTCGCCAACCTGCCGCACTATCCGTTCCCTGGTGGGCGCACGTTCCGTATTCCGTTTACCGCGATGGGCGCGGCTTACTACAGTCTTCGCGATCGCCTTGGGGTTTAAATAAACCCGACGCACGGAGCGATCCCTCCGTGCGTTTTTTTTATTAACGCCCCAAAGCTTTATCGCCGCGAAAACTTCACGTTGCGGCAGATTAATTAAGGAAAATATAAGGCGGCTTAAGCTAATTTACAGTCAATAACACCCAGATATTACCAGCCAGAATTTTTGAAAGTCTTCATCAATAACCCCTGCTATTAATTAACCAGGCGGCAACGTAGCATGCAACGCATTCACCGACGACTCGCTTATTACCCACATTGAGAGACTCATTATGATGCGTAAAATGATAACTTCCGCCCTTGCCCTTACCGTATTTACCGCCCTGACCGGCACGGTTTTAGCCGCCACTGAAGTTCAGCAGGCAAGCGCCGGGCAAAGCATAGGCTCCATTTCAACCAGCGGCGCAACTACGCTTGACCAGGCTATTAATCAGCTTTCCGACAAAGCCGATAAGGCCGGGGCAACCTCTTTTAAAGTGACCTCCGCAGGCGGGCAAAATAAGCTCTTCGCCACGGCAGAATTATTCAAATAAAGAAAAGCTCGCGCATGGCGAGCTTTTCTTTTTCTTACCGATAATTACAGCCGCCCGGACTCCGTAGCGGCTGCATTTATTTGTACCGGCATACCGGAACGGCGATTCAACGCCTCGCTGACGACGGCAGCATGCACATCCGACGCCTGAGTTTCGCTGCGCAATACCGTGGTCATCGGCAGCGGGACTTTTTTGTCGGACTCAAACTCCGCGCGATTACGCGACAGCGGCTCGTGAACCTCTAACCAGCGCTTGCCGTCCGGCTCTGTGGTGGCCTTCACCGGCTGGTCAATCAGCTGTACGCGAGTCCCGACCGGCACATTATCGAACAGGAATTTAATGTCGTCGTTGCGCAGGCGGATACAGCCCTGGCTGACGCGCAGGCCGATGCCAAAGTTGGCGTTAGTGCCGTGAATGGCGTACAGCTTGCCGATGTAAATGGCGTACAGGCCCATCGGGTTATCCGGCCCCGGCGGCACAAAAGCAGGCAGCGTTTTGCCTTCTTTGGCGTATTCGCGGCGGGTGTTCGGGGTTGGCGTCCAGGCCGGGGCGTCCTGCTTGCGCTCCACGCGAGTTACCCAGTTGCGCGGCGTTTCACGCCCGGCCTGACCGATGCCGATCGGCAGGATTTCAACCGTGTTGCTGTCCTTTGGATAATAGTAGAGGCGCATTTCCGCCACGTTCACCACAATCCCTTCACGCACGGTGTCCGGCAAAATAACCTGCTGGGGAATAACCAATTGCGTGCCGACTTTGGGCAGGAATGGATCGACGCCCGGATTAGCCTCCAGCATATTGCTGAAGCCCTGCCCGTACTGGGCGGCAAAATGTTCCAGCGGCTCCTTGTTGCCCTCCGGCACGGTCAACGTGATCGGCGCGCCAACCAGGCGACTGCCTTCCGGCGGCAAAGGATAAGTTACGGCCAGCGCGCTTTGCGTGACCGCCGCCAGAGCAAAAGCCAGCGTGGAGAAACGAATCATAATTTCCCTGTTAGTTAACATGACGTGAATACGTTAAGCATAACCGCCCCGAGAAAATTCTGTAAGGATCGGCGGTGAATATGTTTACAAATTGAACGGTCGGGTTGCGACCTCTGGCTTCAGAGGGCATGATGTCCTCTTGTTTTTAAAGGAGACGTTATGCAGGAATTGATATCCGCCCTCGAGCAATACGGTATTGAACCCAACCACACCACTTCCCTGATCGTCATTTTCGGCATCATTTTTCTGACCGCGCTGGTCGTGCATTTTATTCTGCACGGCATTGTACTGCGGGCCTTTGAGAAGCGGGCACAGTCCAGCTCCAGCCTCTCGCTGCAGATAATCACCCAGAACAAGCTGTTTCACCGGCTGGCGTTTCTGCTGCAGGGCATCATCGTTAACGTTCAGGCTGTGTTATGGCTGCAAAAAGGCAGCGACGCGGCGACCATTCTGACCACCTGCGCCCAGCTGTGGGTGATGCTCTACGCGCTGATGTCCTTCTTCTCCCTGCTGGATGTGATTTTCGGCCTGTCGGGTAAATCCTCTTTCGCTTCTCAACTGCCGCTGAAGGGCATTTTCCAGGGCGTGAAGCTGCTGGCCGCGATTGTCGTCGGCATCATGATGGTTTCGCTGCTGATTGGGAAATCCCCGGCAATATTGATAAGCGGCCTCGGCGCGATGGCCGCCGTGCTGATGTTGGTGTTTAAAGATCCGATTCTTGGCCTGGTGGCCGGGATCCAGCTCTCTGCCAACAGCATGCTGAAGATGGGCGACTGGCTTGAAATGCCGAAATACGGCGCGGACGGTGCGGTGATCGACATCGGCCTGACGACGGTGAAAGTCCGCAACTGGGACAATACCATTACCACCATCCCAACCTACGCCCTGGTGTCTGACGCCTTTAAAAACTGGAGCGGGATGTCGGCCTCCGGCGGGCGACGCATTAAGCGCAGCGTGAACATCGACACTACCAGCATTCGTTTTCTGTCACAGGACGAGCAGGAGAAGCTCCTTAAGGCGAAGCTGCTGCAGCCGTATATGGCGGAGCGCGGGAAAGAGATCAGCGAATATAACCAGCAGCACGCCGACGACTCGGTGCTGAACCAGCGCAAAATGACCAACGTCGGCACCTTCCGGGCTTACCTGAATGAATACCTGCGTAGCCACCCGCGTATTCGCAAAGACATGACCCTGATGGTGCGCCAGCTTGCCCCTGAAAGCGAAGGGCTGCCGGTGGAAATTTATGCCTTCACCAACACCGTGGTGTGGGCGGAGTATGAAAGCATCCAGGCCGATATCTTCGACCACATTTTTGCCGTGGTGGACGAGTTTGGGCTGCGTATTCACCAGACGCCAACCGGCAACGACATGCGTGCCATTGCCGGGGCTTTCGATCGCTAAACGGCGCTTTCTTCTGGCACCGTAAGCGGTTCTTTCGGCGGTCGTGGGTATTTTTTCAGCCAGCGACCGCTGATCATTCGCCAGTAGAAGCACGCGCCGCGCACCGCCCAGTCGCCGAACATCCCCAGCCAGACGCCCACCACGCCCATCCCGAGCACAATCCCCAGCGTGTAACCGGCGATAACACGGCAACCCCACATTCCCGCCATCGACACCCACATCGCGTAGCGGGCATCGCGCGCGCCCTTCAGCCCGGCCGGCAGCACCCAGGACGCGGCCCAGATAGGCATAAACGCGGCGTTCATCCACAGCAGGACTTTAACGACTTCTTTGACGTCATCTTCACTGGTATAGAACGAGGCGAACAGCCCGGCGAACGGCGCGGTTCCCCAGGCAATGACCGTCAGGCCAATCGTGGCGAGCCAGAACGTGTGGCGCAGCTGGCGCTCGGCCTGGCCGATTTGCCCTTTTCCAAGCCGCCTGCCGACGATTATTGTTGACGCCGACCCGAGGGCGTTGCCCGGCAGGTTAATCAGCGAGGCCACGGAGAAGGCAATAAAGTTCCCGGCAATGACGTTGGTGCCCATCCCGGCGACGAACATCTGCGTCAGCAGCTTGCCGCCGTTGAACAGCACCGACTCGACGCTGGCCGGGATACCGATGCCGAGCACTTCCCATAAAATGCCCCAGTTGAGCGGCGTGAAGTAGCTTTTCAGCGAAATGCGTAGCGCCGGATTAAAGCCAATCATCAGCACGAAAATAATACCCGCCGCGCCGATATAGCGGGAAATGGTCAGCCCCAGGCCTGCGCCGACAAAGCCCAGCCCGCCCCAGCCGAAGATGCCGTAGATAAGAATGCTGCTGATGATGATATTGAGGATGTTCATGCCGCCGTTAATCAGCAGCGGGATTTTGGTGTTCCCCGCCCCGCGCAGCGCACCGCTGCCGATAAGCGCGATGGCCGCCGCCGGGTAACTCCAGACGGTGGTTTGCAGGTAGGAAAGCGCGAGACCTTTTACTTCTGGCGTGGCGTTCCCGGCGATGACATCGATGATATGCGTGCCCGCCAGGTGAATGCCTGCGGCCATAATAAATGACACGATGGTCATCAGGATCAGCGACTGCCTGGCCGCCGCCCTCGCCCGCTCCGGATCCAGCCTGCCGAAGCTGAACGCCACCACCACCGTGGTGCCAAGGTCGATAGCGGCGAAGAACGCCATAATAACCATATTAAAGCTGTCGGCGAGTCCCACGCCCGCCATCGCCTCTTTCCCTAACCAGCTGACGAGGAAGGTACTGAGTACGCCCATCAGCAGCACGCAGGTGTTTTCTAGGAAGATAGGCACCGCCAGCGGCGTTATCTCTCGCCAGAACAGCACCCGATAACTCTTACGTTTGGCGTACCACGGCGTTTTCGCCACGGTCTGGCGAAGGACTGCATGTAAGTTCAAGCGAGGACCTGCAAGGAAAGATAAAACGGCATTTCAAATAATGGGCGACAAATCGTTATCCTGCAAAGGATTTTTTTGTCTCTGATTGCCTGAAAAGGCAACAAGATGTTGATAGTTTCTGCAAACGCACCGCACCGTGAGATTTTGCCTTTGACAAGCCCCTGAGCCGCCGCTAATATTCGCCCCGTTCACACGATTCCTCTGTAGTTCAGTCGGTAGAACGGCGGACTGTTAATCCGTATGTCACTGGTTCGAGTCCAGTCAGAGGAGCCATATTCGAGAGCCCGCTTAAGGAAACTTAAGCGGGCTTTTGCTTTTGATTCTTTGCTTCTGCTTTGAGCGAAGAGCGGAAGTTGTACTTTAGCGCTAACGGTTCAATCTTTGGAAGTCAGCCCGATTCAGTTCTGATCATTTCTCTTAGACAATGCTAAGGTTAAGCCTCCCTAAAGTATCTGTGCAGGTGTCAAAGTGAGCATTTCAGCGATACATGAATGGCGGATGAATGATTTTCTGATTAGTACTGACAATGCAAAGTTGAACATACAGGCTGTGCATCAGTATTTGACAAGATCCACATGGGCAAAAGGTATCGATCTGGAAACTGTCACCACTTCAGCAGCGAACAGCCTTAACTTTGGCATTTATCATAATGAATCCCAGGCAGGTTTTGCACGTCTGATAACGGATTATGCAACTTTCGCGTATCTTTGTGATGTGTATGTACTTGAGGAATACCAGGGCGACGGGTTGGGAAGATGGCTTATGGAATGTATTCATAGCCACCCGGTGTTTGAAAAGCTTCGCAGGGTCTTGTTATTCACAACAACTGCGCCGTGGCTTTATGAAAAATTTGGCTATGAACCGGTGAATAAGAAAAATTACGCGTGGGCTATTACCCGGCCTGATATCTATAACAATAGATAAAAGCAAACATAAAAAGCATTTCACTCTGCCCGGCCTCAGTTCTTTTGAGTGTACAAGGTCCGTTTTTGGCGCCGGTGTATCGTAAAGCTGGGCTGGCGTCTTTTACGCTGGCAAATGCGTTAAAGCGCGCTGGCCTAAAGGGGAAAGGCTTATTGCCGATGCGTTAGGCGTTGCCCCTGAGCAAACCTGGCTGTCGGCCAACGTAAGACTAAAGAGCAGTAAAACTGTCGCCACCCGCAAACCGCCGGTGGCGAATACTTGCTATAAATCCAACGCCCACTCATCTCCCCCAAGCACCTTACCGTTGACCTGGATCTCGATCTGCTGCACGCCGGAGTAATACTGGCGGGTGGTGATTTTCTTCACCGCGTGCTTTTTCTCTATGGTAACTGAGCCTCCGGCCGGGAGTTCGAACGCGCGGAGCTTGAAGACCTTCGGGGCGGTGCTGCCGTTGGCTTTCATAAAGTGCAGTACGTAATCGACCACGATATTTTGTGGAGCGTCGCTGGTTGAGCGCAGGCTGACCTTAAATTCCAGGTTTCCTCCGAGGGCGATGGCTTTTTGCCTGATTGAGAAGGCATCCAACGCGACGTCCGCGCCGTGCTGCACGCCGATCAGCGCCAGCGCGTCCGGGTGACCGTTCTTAATTAAGGTGCGCAGCGAGTGGCGGGTTATCCACGCGACTTTTTTTACCTCTTCACTGCCGGACTGTTTCGCCTGCTGCTGCCAGCTTTGCAGGAGCTGAATTACGTAGTCCGGGTGATCTTTGGTGATGTCGTTCAGGTGGTTGGCCACGCTTTTTCGGACGTACAGCTCCGGGTCGAACTTCAGGGCATCCAGAATCGCACGTGTTCCCGCCGGGTCTTTGATAAACAGATGCAGCTTTTCGCCCCACGGCACGCGCGGGCGTGTGCCTTCCGAAGCCCAGCGGCGAAGGTCCACGCTTTCGTCCTGCGCACATTTGAGCAGAAAGCGCATGGTTGCGTCAGGATCCTGTTTTATAAAAGGCCTCACCGCCCATTCGGCGGTAAAACAAACGGTGACCACTTTCAGGGCTTCGAGGGAAATTTCCGGCTGGTCCAGGCCATAAACCTGAATAAACTCCGCGAAGGGCCAGACGGCAAAACCGCGAAGCTTATTCTCTTTTAATACCGAAACCACCACGCCCAGTGCCGCCGGGTAGTCCTGCGGCAGCTCAGCCGCCAGCGCGTCGCGGATGGTCTGGACCCTGGCCTTCATCTCCAGCTTATCCAGCTTCTCTGCTTTTTTTAGAAAGGCATCGACGTTAAAGGCGGGATAGTGCTGCGCGATTAAGTTCGCAATGTCCTGCAAAAGCGCATGATTAAAAGCATGCTTAAACGCGTTCTGATTTTCGACGGACTCACTCACAGCCCTACTCCCTTGCGGATGATGTATTGCCGGAGTCTATCACCGTTTTTTCCCGGTTTTTTAGCCGTTTGCTACATAAATTTTGCTAGCCAATGCGCCCTGGATGGGTCAGCACCTGGCGGAATTTCTCTATGTCGCAAATCACGTACTCATGGGCCACTTTCTGAATGTACTGCTCTTCTATCAGTTGATTAATGACGCGGCGGTAGGTTCTTTCAGAGCAGCCAAAACGTTCGGCCTCGCGGGACACCTGCGAGAAGTCCACCAGCGGCTTGTTCTGCTGATGGCGTTCATACAGGTCGGCCACGATGTTAAACACCAGCGGCTGCAGGAAGCGTTCCATGGTTCTCGCCATCCCGCGCTGGTAGCTGGTGGAAAGCAGCTGGCTGAGCCAGACGCCGACTTCCGCGTGGCTGGTCAGGATGGTGTCCATCATCGCCAGCGGGATGACTTTTACCGCCATGGTGTCGTGGGCCACGACCGAGAACTGGCTCGGCGTGTGGGTCAGATATTCAATTTCGCCGATGATGGTATCGCTGACGAAGCGCTGCCCCAGGCTGAACGCTTTCCCGTTTTCGGCGTTGTAGTGCATGGTGTACTCGCCGAGCGTTATCCAGTAAAGCGCTTTGATCTCTTCGCCCTGACGCAGAATAAATTCGTCGGGGCCGATCTCTTTGGTTTTAAGCGGCGCGGCGTACACGGCATCGCGCAGGATCTGGTGCCCGCGCTGAGCGAACTGCTGAATAATATTCATGGTGTTGTCGCTCTCCGGCAGGGCTGCCACGCAGCAAAATAAGGTCACTAACTCGTCAAGTATTGCCTGTTTCACCAGACTCTGCGGTGAAAAAGGCGGCTGAGATTAACTATCGTCCCTCGGTATTGTCAATACTCCGCGTTTTACTCATCCCTTGCCAGCCCTGGCGTTTCTCTTTTCTTGCCAGGGCAAAAATCAATTTTGTGATCGCCGTCAGTCCGGTCGGACATTTGCCTTTTTCTGCAAGCGACGGGGTTTCTATCTTAGCGGCATGAAACCAGCCAGGAGATCGTCTGATGACGCCACATATTAACGCCAACCCAGGCGACTTTGCCGAAACCGTGATCATGCCCGGCGACCCGCTGCGCGCGCAGTACATCGCGCAGACTTATTTAACCGATGCAAAGCGCGTGTGCGATACCCGCAATATGTTCGGCTTTACCGGCTATTACAAAGGCAAGCGTCTTTCCGTGATGGCGCACGGGATGGGCATTCCGTCCGTTTCGATTTACGTCCATGAATTGATCAACGCGTTTGGCGTTAAGCAGCTTATTCGCATCGGCACCTGTGGCGCGGTGGATGAAAGCGTGGATATGCGCCACGTGATTGTCGCCACCGGCGCGGGGACGTCCTCTTCGGTAAACCGCGACCGCTTTGGCGGCTATGACTACGCGGCCGTGCCGGACTTTGACCTACTGCGCCGCTGCTGGATGGCGGCTGAGCAAAATAATATTCCGACCCAGTTCGGCAACACCTTCACCAACGACCTGCTGTACGACAAACCCGAAGGCATGCTCCCTGCCCTCAAAAAGATGAACATCCTTGCGGTGGAAATGGAAACCTCGGCGCTATTCACTATCGCCGCGCAGTACCGCGCCAAAGCCCTGAGCCTGCTAACGGCCTGCGTAAGCAGCGTTACGGGGGAAGAGCCGACGGCAGAAGAACTCCAAAACACGTTAGACAAAATGATTGAGCTCGCTTTAGAAACCGCAATTCTCTGCGATTGATTTCTCCCATAAGGGTTCTCCGATGACAAACTCTACACACCAGCCGGCCTCTGGCGGCATAAAAGTTGAATCAAACGGCGTCAATGCCGTGCCCGAAGCTGAACGTTACGGCAAACCTTCGGGGCTGTTCCCGATTTGGTTCTCCTGGAACGTCTCCATTCTGGGGATGACCTACGGGATTTACGTTTACTCGCTGGGCCTGAGCGTCTGGCAGGCGATCGCCGCCGGGATTCTCGGCTACCTGCTTTCCTGCTGCCTGGTCGGCGTGCTGGCGGTGGGCGGGCCAAGAACCGGCCTGCCGACGCTGACCCAGACCCGTTTCTGCTTCGGCTATCATGGCAATAAATTCCCGACGCTGTTTGCCTATATCTCCAACATGGGCTGGAAAATCACCATTATTACCCTCGCCTCGTCCACCGGCGCGGCGCTGTTTGCCAAACTCTGGCCCGCGGCGTTTGCGCTGGCGGACGGCAAACCAACGCTGGTCTGCATTCTCGGCTGGTTTATCGTCAGCCTGGCGCTGACCATGTCGGTCGCCATTTATGGCCACCAGCTGATCATGAAGGTCGAGAAATACATCGCGTGGCTGACCGGGTTTATGAGCATCATTTTTATCTTCCTGATGCTGCCGCATATTCACTGGGAAAAGCTGGGCCAGAGCGCCGCGCACGGCGATCTGCTGACCTGGATCGGCGGCGTGGTGATGGCGATGACCATGGTGGGCCTGGGCTTCCTGAACTACGGCGGCGACTTCGCGCGCTATCTGCCGAAGAAAACGCAGGCCTCAAAAGTTATTTTCTGGACGACAACGGGGATTTCCCTGCCGGTAAGCATTCTGCTGGTGTTGGGCGCTTTTCTGGCCGACAGTAACCCGGAGCTGAGCGCAGCTGCGGCGCAGTCGCCTATCGCCTCGCTGACTAACCTGCTGCCGTTTTGGTTCTACGTACCGTTTTCCATCGTGATTATCGTTTCGCTGCTGGCGGCTGCGATTACCGGCGTGTACAGTTCCGGCCTGGCATTACTGGCGCTGGGTATTCCCGCCAGCCGCGCCACGACCACCACGCTGAACGCGGCCATCATAGGCTTCGGCGCGTTCTACCTGATGTTTATTTCTGACTCGTTCCTCGCGACCTTCCAGTCATTCCTGGCCTCTATCTCGGTGGTGATTGGCTCCGCCGGGGCGATTCAGCTAATCGACTTCCTGCGCCAGAAGCGTCTGGGCTGGGATGTGGCGATGGCGAACAAGGCGGGTTTTGGTGGCAGAGATGGCCGCTGGACGGCGCTGCTTTCGCTGGGCGTGGCAACGTTTGTGGGCCTGGGCACGATTACCTCGGGCGACCCGTATATCGCGCATGTGGTCGGTTTCCTGCTGACGGAAGAGACCCGCCATAGCGTCTTTGCCACCGCGAACCTGGGTGTGATTGTCTCGATGCTGACCGGCGGCGTGATGTATTCGCTGCTGACCTTCGGCCTGAAGATTGAGCTGCCGGGGATCTCATCTGCGCCAGCGGCTGTAACCTTGCAGGGCAAGGCTCAAAAAGCTTTGTAAGCCTAAAAACGGACCCGCTAAGCGGGTCTGTTACTTTCCCAGTCCTGTAAAAAATCTATCAGCGCACGCACCTTCGCCGGAACGTGCCGGGTATTTGGGTAAACCGCATAAATCCCCTGGGAGGGGAAACGATATTCAGGCAGTACGTACTGAAGTTCACCGCGTTCTATCGCGTTTCGCACCAGCCATTCGGGCAGTAAACCCACGCCGCAGCCCTGCACCACAAAGGCCATTAGCGCTGCCGCCGTGTCGGTCATAAAGCGTGCTGGCCCGGTAATCGTAAGATCTCGCGTTTCCTGGTCACGCCCAATAACCTGCCATTCTCTCGGCGTTGGCAGCCGACGATGAATAACCCATTCCGCTTCGGCCAGGGCTTCCAGACTGCCGATCGGGTTGCGTTCGATCCACTGCGGGGCGGCAACTGCCACAATCTCAAAGCGCTCTATCAGCGCGGCGCGGTAAGAGGAATCCACCAGCTTGCCGAGGCGGATAGCAACGTCAAACTGCCCGGAGATTAGGTTAACCGGAGCAGAAGAGGACTCATGCCGGATAGTCAGCCCGGGATGCAGCCTGCCGAAGGCGCTCAGGGCGGGAATGACCTTTGCCTGGCCGTATTCCGGCGTCGTCGAAATACTCAGCTCGCCCGAAAATCCTCCGTGGTGCCCCTGAACGTCTTCAACCAGCGCTTCGCTTTCTCTTAAGAGCTGTAAAGCACGCTGGTAAAACACCTCGCCCGCCTGGGTTAACGCCACGCGGCGCGTGGAGCGCACGAGAAGCGAAACGCCAAGCTCCGCCTCAAGCTGGCGAACGTTAAAGCTTATCACCGCCTTAGTTTGCTGCGCTGATTGCGCCGCGGCGGTAAAGCCCCCGGCCTCCACCACGGCCACAAACTGCGCCACTCGCTGTAAGTTCAGCATGCTAATTCGCCTGATTATCAAATTATTTTTGACAGTGTATCAGCCGCAACAGGATTTATCCGCCCGGCCGAACCTGCTGAAATCACCTTTTCTTTTTCACGAGAACCGTTATGCCTTACCGCTACAGGGTTGCTGCCGTTTATCTGCTCGGCTTTTTTCTCGACCTGATCAATATGTTTATCTCCAACGTCGCCTGGCCTGAAATGGGCAGGGAGCTTAATGCGCCGGTCACCGAACTGGCGTGGATAAGCCACGGCTATCTTTGCGGCCTGACGCTGGTTATTCCCTGCAGCGCGTGGCTGACGCAGCGCCTGGGCGCCAAACGCCTGTTTATGCTTTCACTTGCGCTATTTACGCTGGGTACGCTGGCATCCGGCCTCGCGTCTGGCCTCGAGGCGCTGGTCGCCGCGCGTATTCTGCAGGGCGTTGGCGGCGGGCTGCTGATCCCCGTTGGCCAGGCGCTGACCTGGCAGCTTTTTGCGGTACACGAGCGGGCCAGACTTTCATCAGCCATTATGCTGGTGGCGCTGCTGGCTCCGGCGCTTTCGCCAACGGCGGGCGGCCTGCTGGTGGAGTCTTTCGGCTGGCGCTGGATATTTTTGTCGAGCCTGCCGCTGGCGCTGCTAACGTTAGTGCTCGCCAGGCTGTGGCTAAAACCCACCGGGCAACAAACTCCCCGCAGGCCGCTGGACGTCAAAGGGCTGATACTGGGATCTGCCGGACTGTTTGCTATTTTGTTGGGCGTCACCCAGGCCGGAAAACCGGCGGCACATTTATCGGCGCTGCTGTTACTGGCCTCCGGCACGCTTATTCTGTGGCTGTTCGTTCGCCGGAACGGCAGGCACCCTTATCCTCTATTCAGCCTGCCGCTGCTGGCAGACCCGCTGCTGCGCTACGCGATGTTCGTTTACCAATGCATTCCGGGCATTTTTATGGGCACCAGCCTGGTCAGCATCGTCTATCTGCAAACTCAGCTGAGCCTGTCCGCCACCCAAACCGGCATGCTGATGCTACCCTGGGCGCTGGCCTCTTTTGTCGCAATTTCGTTTACCGGCAAGATGTTTAACCGCCTCGGCCCTCGCCCGCTGATTACTGCCGGAGGCTTACTTCAGGCTGCAGGGATCCTGCTGCTGGCGCAGGTCAGTTCCGGCGAGCAAACTCCGCTGCTGGTGGGGGCTTATATTCTGATGGGCCTGGGCGGGAGCCTTTCCAGCAGCACGGCGCAGAGCACCGCTTTTATCTCCATAGCTTCTGAGGCAATGCCCGAAGCCAGCGCGCTGTGGAACATTAATCGCCAGCTAAGCTTTTGCTTTGGCGTGGCGCTGCTGAGCCTGCTGCTGGCCGTATTACAGGGGTTGATGCCCGCCCCTCGCGCTTACCTTTTTACTTTTAGCCTTGCCGCCGCCGGGACGCTTGCCCCGCTGGCTTATCATCTACGGCTGAATAATCAGCACATTAAAAATCAACTTATCCAAAAGGAGCACTGAGCGATGAATATCTGGTTTAAAGAGGTGATTGACGCCCATGTTGCCATTGAGCAGTGGCTTGGCGCGGGCCAGGGCGAGCTGGAGGCGATTTTGGCACGCTTTTCTGACGATTATTCGATGATCGCGTTGAGCGGTACAAAGCTGGATTACCCGGCGCTTTGCGGCTTTTTCAGCGCCAGCGGCGGCAGCCGTGAAGGGCTGGCAATTGAAGTCGATAACCTTACTCTGCTGGACGAATGGCAGTACGGTGCCGCCGTGCTTTACCGCGAGACGCAGACCCTGAACGGCTCGACTACCGGGCGCTGGTCTACCGTTATCTTCCGTCGTGAAGGTGAACAGGTGCTGTGGCGTCACTTGCAGGAAACCGGGCAGGCATAGATTACCCGGCGGAGACGGCATAGGCCGTCTTCCTGCCCGAATAGCTTTAGAGCGCAATTTTAAAGTGAGAGCCGTCCGGTAGCTCAACATCCAGCTGAACCTTGCCGCCCGCCGCTTCGACATAGCGTTTGAGCGAGGATAGCTTGATATCACGGCCTTTTTTTTCCATTTCGGCAACGGTCGGCTGCTTCACGCCCAGCTTTTGCGCCATCTCGTTCTGCGTTTTCCTTACCCGATCGCGTAGCTCAGCCAGATGGATATTCAGCAGCATTTCATCGGCCATGGCCTGCGCGGCGGCGACAACTTCTGGTTTTTCCGTGGCAAGTAGCTCTTCTAGTGTTCGACCCATTCTATCTGCTCCTTTTCCGTTAACTGTTTAAGGTGAGCTGCAAATTCCTTATCGGCCCGAGGAATCATGACATCATAAAATCGTTTCTCGTTTCCGGCCTTATTGCCAGCACACAGCAGGATGGCGCAACGTCTTATATCAAAAGCGAAAAATAGCCTTAATGGTTCGCCTCTGCACTGAACGCGCAGCTCTTTCATGTTGGCGTATTGCGAACCTCTCACCGTGTCTGCGTAAGGCCTGCTTAGTAAAGGTCCTCTGCTCTTCAGCAACACCATTGATGCGATGACGCTGGCTTTGATTGCATCATCCGATGCCGTAAACCAGGCATCAAACGTATCCGTCATTTTTATCGACCACATACGACATCCTTTTCAATATAGGTTAAATACTATATAGACACAAGACTATATCGTGGATTATCTGTGTGAAAATGAAGCGGAACATGACTCTGATTCAGAATGGTCGAGCGGCCTTCAGGTGTTTTTTGACGTATACGGGATGTTGCAGAGCGGATGGGAACTAACTCGCAGATAAAAAAATGGGCGAGATAACCTCGCCCATTTTGAGTACAGCTTAAGCTTTTACGCGGCTGGCAATAATGTCGTCTGCCACGTTGCGCGGCGCTTCAGCATAGTGATGGAACTCCATGCTGTAGGTCGCCCTGCCCTGAGACATAGACCGCAGCGTGGTGGAGTAGCCAAACATCTCCGCCAGCGGAACATCGGCCCGGATTATCTGGCTGCCAAAACGTTCTTCCATGCCCTGCACCATGCCGCGACGGGAAGAGAGATCGCCCATGATGTTACCGGCGTACTCTTCTGGCGTTTCCACCTCAACGTGCATGATCGGCTCCAGAATAGCCGGATTTGCCTTGCGCACGGCGTCCTTGAAGCCAAAGATCGCCGCCATTCTGAACGCCATTTCCGAAGAGTCGACGTCATGGTAAGAGCCAAAGGTCAGCGTGGCTTTGATGTCCACCACCGGGTAGCCGGCCAGCACGCCGGTGTTCATGGCTTCGCGCAGGCCTTTCTCCACGGAAGGAATGTACTCGCGCGGGACCACGCCCCCTTTGGTCGCATCTTCAAACACAAACCCTTTCCCCGGCTCCTGCGGCTCAAGCGTCAGCACCACGTGACCGTACTGCCCTTTACCGCCGGACTGGCGCACAAATTTACCTTCAACATCTTTCACCGCCTTGCGGATCGTTTCACGATAGGTAACCTGAGGCCGACCGATGTTCGCCTCCACGCCAAACTCGCGCTTCATGCGGTCAACGATGATCTCCAGATGGAGTTCGCCCATGCCGGAAATAATCGTCTGGCCGGATTCCTCGTCCGTATGCAGTCGGAAAGAGGGATCTTCTGCCGCCAGCCGCTGCAGTGCGATACCCATTTTTTCCTGATCGGCCTTGGTCTTCGGCTCGATAGCGAGTGAAATTACCGGTTCGGGAAACTCCATCCGCTCAAGGGTGATCACCGCATTCGGGTCGGTTAGCGTATCGCCCGTGGTAACGTCTTTCAGCCCTACGCAGGCCGCGATATCACCGGCGCGAAGTTCGTCTACCTCATGCCTGTCGTTCGCATGCATTTGCACGATGCGGCCAATACGCTCTTTTTTGCCTTTTACCGGGTTATAAACCGAATCGCCTTTACGCAGCACGCCGGAATAAACACGGATAAAGGTCAGTTGGCCAACGTACGGATCGGTCATCAGCTTGAAAGCCAGCGCCGAGAACGGTTCGTCGTCGTTGGCATGGCGTTCAATCGTCTGGCCTTTTTCGTCCACGCCCTGAATAGAAGGAATGTCGAGCGGGGAAGGCATCAGCTCAACAACCGCATCCAGCATGCGCTGTACGCCTTTGTTTTTGAACGCGCTGCCGCACAGCATAGGCTGTATTTCCCCGGAGATGGTACGGGCACGCAGGCCGGTAACGATCTCCGCCTCGCTCAGCTCGCCGGTTTCCAGGTATTTGTCCATTAGCTCATCGTTGGCCTCCGCCGCAGCGGACACCATTTTTTCCCGCCATTGTTGCGCGGTTTGCAGCAGATCTTCAGGCACCGGCGCATAGCTGAACGTCATACCCTGCGTTGCGTCGTCCCACAAAATGGCGCGCATTTTGATGAGATCCACCACGCCGGTAAAGTGATCCTCCGCACCAACGGGGATCACAATCGGCACCGGGTTAGCCTTCAGGCGGTCAATCATCATCTGCACCACGCGGAAGAAATCGGCTCCCGGACGGTCCATTTTGTTGACGAAGGCCAGCCGCGGCACGCGGTATTTATTCGCCTGTCGCCACACGGTTTCGGACTGCGGCTGCACGCCGCCCACGGAGTCATAAACCATTACGGCGCCGTCCAGTACGCGCATGGAGCGCTCCACCTCAATGGTGAAGTCCACGTGTCCCGGCGTGTCGATGATGTTGATACGGTGCGGTTCAAAACCGCGATCCATACCCGGCCAGAAGCAGCTCACCGCGGCGGACGTAATGGTAATGCCGCGCTCTTGCTCCTGAGCCATCCAGTCTGTCGTTGCTGCGCCATCGTGAACTTCGCCCAGTTTGTGGCTCATGCCGGTGTAAAACAAAATACGTTCGGTCGTAGTTGTTTTACCGGCATCAATATGGGCGGAAATACCAATGTTGCGATAGCGTTCGAGAGGGATGGGTCGGGGCATGATGTGTCCTTAGTCTTTTTGACTGTTAAGAGACGGCCAGGATGGCCGCCCAATTTGTTCGCCATCATCATAGTACAACTGTACGAGTATATTCGAACAATTTGAGCTATCGTTAATCTCGATACAGTCGAAGTCCGGCAAGTTTGTTATAGTAGCCGGCCGCCTTGCCGTAACCGCCGATACAGGAAGAGTATGATCGCCAACCATCCCGAACGAGAACAAATCCGCCTTGAAAATGTCCTTTTTGCGCTGGGTAACCCGCTGCGACTGGGGATTGTTAAATCGCTCGCCGGTGGCGAAGAACTCACCTGCGGCGCTTTGCGTCAGGACGTAGCGAAGTCGACCATGACCCACCACTGGCGCGTATTGCGCGATAGCGGCGTAATTTGGCAGCGCCCTCAGGGACGTGAGAATCTGATTTCGTTGAGGCGTGAAGATCTGGACGCACGGTTTCCCGGCCTGCTGGAAACCTTACTGCGGGTTATGGTGAACGAGGCATAAAAAAACCGCCCATGAAGGCGGTCAGATTGATGACAAACAGCCGAAAAACGTGGTTTTCGACTGTTTGGGGCAAACCAGAAAACATTATTCATTGTTTTTATTAGACCTGGGTTCAGTCTTTTTTAGAGCAATGAACTTTGTCAGCAGCCTCACCACCGCGCATGAAGGCGGTTATTTTAGATTCACTGAAGTTATTCAGCTTTGGTATCGGCCACTTTCTGCTCGCCCATCACTTTCAGCTTCTTAGAGATTTCACGACGCTCTTTAGACAGCTCGGCGTTTTTGATGATGTAGTCATCCACGCGGTCTTCGTAGTCGGTTTTCATGCTGGCGATAATGCCCTGCACCGCTTCGATGCTCATGCCCGGCTTGATGTAGTCGCTCAGGTTATCAAGCAGCAGCACACGCTTCTGGTTGTCACGGATCTTTTTCTCTACGTCCTGAATTTCACGCTGCAGTTTGTTTTTACGACGGAACAGACGAACAAACTCCAGAACGTCCTGGAAGGTAGGTTTGATATTTTCCATTTTTACACCCCTGCTAAATTGGTACTCGGATTCGTTAAGACAACCGCCATAACCTTAGTCGTCGCGGTTGACGATGACAATTTTTTTGTCAATCTGACTGACGGGCTGGCCCTATCTTAACCTCAATTTCTGCTGAATCGAAACAAGCATTGTCATTTCTGCACTTTACGCGCGCTATTTGCGCAGCGCCCGGCAAATAAGATGCGACAGCAGCTCAAGCTGGCGGGCCAGTTCGAGGCTAAGCCAGACGTAGCCATGAATCGGCGTCTCCTGCAGCGCGCTTCCCTTACCCTCTTCCATCAGTTGCCGTAGTTCCAGAACGATTTCATTCAGCTTTTCAGTGTTGGCAGCGATTGGCGAAGGATTTCCTTCATGCAGCGCCTTCGCAATGGCCGCCAGCGTTCGCTGCGTCATCTGCTGCGTGTCGCGCAGCGTATGGGCGTTGATCATCACGAAATGGCTGGCCCGCGTTGCCCAGTAGGCGTTTATCTGCAGCTCGAGAGTACAGACCATGTTGCGGTTGATGGTCTGAATGGCTTCAAAAACTGACTTCTGAATGCGGGTTTCTTTGCTGGCAGGGCCAATCAAGGCACGCATTTTAACAACGTCATTGAGGATCTTCTGCAGCGGTTTTTCCAGCCGCGGGCGGTCCACGAGGTTTGGCGAAAAACCGGCGGTATAGACCTTACCGAACGCCTGCACGAAGGTCGCCATCTGGATGCGCCAGTGAATAAACGCGCGCTGTGGGTAAACGCTGGTGAACAACATTGCCAGAAGAGAGCCAAAAATAACGTCGCCACTTCGCCACAGCGCAATCTCCATGTCGCCCGGAGGCGCACCCACGACCACCGAGAGCGTGATGCCGATAAGCAGAGCCTGGTATGGGCGTTTGCCGAGTGCCAGATAGCCGCACAGGAACATTGCCAGCCCGCACCAGATAATCATCAGCGGCAGAGAGAAAAGCTCAAGCTTGAGGGCTATCAGCCCTATGGCCGCCCCAAAGATGGTGCCGCCAATGCGCTGGAAGGCACGAGGAACCACGTTTCCCCAAAAGGAGATAGGCCCCATTACCACCACCAGCGTGATCAGCGGCCAGGTCCCTTCCGGGATCTGCAGCAGGCGAACCAGAACAAACGTCAGCACAAAAGCAAGGGCGATGCGTATACCGTGGGCAACGCGATAGTTGCGGTAAATACGGATCTCAAACGGGGTCAGTGATTTGTCGGGACGCACACCCGGCTCTCCGGAAACAAAAAAGAAATTGTACCCGTTTTTCTTATAAAGAAATCATAAAGCCTCGGAGCGCAGGGCTTTTACGCGGGATATTTCACGTTTCTTTGCTGAATATCAGAAATGGGGCGGCAACCTGCCGCCCAGGTTGACCGACGCTAACGCAGCCAGGGGGTGACCGTAACCCCAACCAGCAAACCTTCAGGGCTCAGCAGGCGTGACACCGTTTGCCCCCAGGGCTCCAGGCGGTTATCCACCAGCATTTTGTAGCCTGCCTGTTTCAGCACCGCCGTCGCCTGCCCGACGTCTTCCACTTCAAACTCCACCCAGCTTTGTGGCGCACTAACGTCTTCAGGCCAGCTGCCCACGCCAAAACAGGATTGTGCCGCCTGAGCCAGCGGCCAGAGTGCGAAATGTTTCACGCCGTCCAGCGCGCCGTTCTCCGTTGCCAGATAGTCTTCGTTGCCTTCCATAGCCTTCAGCGGCAGGCCAAGCACCTGCTGATAAAATTCGGCGCTTGCCGCCACGTCACGCGGGACAGGGCCATAACCGGCAATGAATAACACCTTTAACCCTGCGATAGCTTCCGTCATGATTCTCTCCTGTCAGGCTTTAGCGACCGGGATATACATATCAATTTCCCATACGCCGGTTGCAGACCCGTCGTTCAGGTAGATTTCATAGCAGGGTTTTCCGGTTAACCGATAGCCGCCGTCGGCCTCTATCTGGTCGAAAAAGTTTTCCCAGGCCTGCTGGAAAGCTTCATTTTCCACCCTGGCGTGCCCGATGGCGTAGGTATCGGCCTCGATAGCCGTGACGACTACGCCTTCGCTGTTCGCCGGAACCTTGAAGTCATCAGAAACGCCGAGCACGGTGTCAACGCGGAGCTTTTCCGCCGGAACGACATCGGGATCGTCGTAGTAAACAGCCAGCCATTCTCCATTCAGGCTGTGGGTTTGTGCCCACATCGCCAGCTGACCAAAACCCTGCGGAACCGTGGTTTCCCAAGGCCCGACCAGATGAAAGCCGGCCACTTTTCGCGCCGGAACGTGCTGAACTTTAAATGTCATACTGCCTCCACGCTGATGAATAAATACACTGTACGTTTATACACTATAGCGTTTATGGCGTCGGCACAAGCTGCCAGTTTTGGGAGCTGTTTCGCAAGAAACAGGGACAAAAAAGCCGCGCAGGAAGCGCGGCTCAAGAGCGTGGTAAATGGATTAAAGCGTACGGCTGATGAAGTCGCCGAGACGTGAAAACAGCCCGCCTTTCTCTACCGGCGTGAGGTTCACCAGAGGCCACTGGGAGATAAGCTTGTCGCCATCGAACAGCTGAATCTCGCCCACCTGAGCATTGGCTGCCAGCGGCGCCTCCATATCCTGCTTGCTCAACACATATTTGGCCTTGATGTTGGGGACTTCAGCTTTAGGCAGCGCCAGAAAAACGTCCTGATCCGGGCCAACGCTGATGTCTGGCTTATCGCCGTACCAGATGTGCTCGCTGCCGATGGCTTTGCCTTTTTGCAATACCTGCACGGTGTCGAAGTTATCCTGCCCCCAGTGCAGCAGTTTGCGGGCCTGCTCTTCGCGCCCTTTTGAGCTAAGGCCGCCCATAATAACCGCAATCAGTCGGCGCTGGCCGAGCACGCTGGAGGCGATAATGTTGAACCCGGCGCTTTCGGTATGCCCCGTTTTCAGGCCGTCAACGTTCAGGGCTTTATCCCACAGCAGGCCGTTACGGTTCTGTTGGGTAATGCCGTTCCAGGTGAGGCTGCGCTCGCTGTACATATGGTAGAACTGCGGCTCGCCGTGGATGATAGCGCGGGACAGAACGGCCAGATCATAGGCCGAACTGTGCTGCCCCGGCGCGTCCAGGCCGTGAACGGTTTCAAAATGGGTGTCATGCAGGCCAAGCTGCTCGACATAGTGGTTCATCATGCCGACAAACTGCTTTTGCCCGCCGGCCACATAATCTGCCAGCGCGACGCAGGCATCGTTACCGGAATCAATAATAAGCCCCCGGCTTAAGTCACGTACGGTGACCCTGTCGCCCGGTTTAATAAACATCAGCGATGAGCCATCAAAGACCGGGTTGCCTTTTGCCCAGGCGTCTTTCCCCACCGTGACCACATCGTCCGGCGTGATACGTTTGCTGTCGATAGCGCGGTCTACCACATAGCCGGTCATCAGCTTTGTCAGGCTGGCCGGATTACGCTGGACGTGCTCGTTACCTGCGGTCAGCACCTGCCCGGTGGTGTAATCCATCAGCACCCATGCGCCAGCCTGAACCTGCGGCGGCTGCGGCTGATGGGGGAAAATATCATCAGCAAACGCGGAGTTAACGGAAAGGGACAAAAAGCTCAGGGCAACAAGCAGGCGGGTTTTCAACGGAATATCCTCAAAGACTTAATTTACAGCGGCTCGTTTTACGGGAGTTCTTGTTAATTTGCTTCTTTAAATTGCAAGAAAATATGACATTTCATATTTGGTAATAATAATGAATGATATTTGTACGAATATATTCCTGCCGAAAGTTGCCCTGCGTTTATTCTGATATTCCCCGATTGCGCGACTTTCTGATTGTGGCGGCTTTGATTCATTTTTACTCTGACCGAAGAAAATACAGATATAGGTCATCTTATAGTGGAAAGTAAACGCTGGTCTCCCGAGCTGGAAGGGCTGCGCGGTCTGGCATCGCTCTGGGTTCTGCTCGGCCACATTTGTTTGCTGGTGCAATGCCGCATCCCCGTGCTCTACGATCCGGGCATGGGGGTTGATTTATTTATTTTGCTGTCCGGTTATTTGATGGCAAAAAATTATCAGGAACGACGGGAAAAAGAGCCGTGGAATAGCCCCAACACATTTCGCGTATTCTGGCTGCGTCGCTTCTTTCGCATCGCCCCACTCTATTATTTACTGCTGATAATTGCCCTGTTCTTTGGCGGCTGGTTTGGCGAAATGCGCGATATAATCGCCAGCGCCTGGCCGACTACCGCCACGGCAAGCAGCCGCTATGCCGACCATTCCGTTACTAACATTGTCAGCCACCTGTCGTTTATTTTCGGCCTGCTGCCGGAATACTCCTTCCGCACCGTATTGCCCGACTGGAGTATTGGGCTTGAGATGCAGTATTACCTGCTCTTCCCGTTCATCATGTTGCTGGTGATGCGCTACGGGTTTGCGGTCAGCGCCGCGCTGCTGATGGTCGTTTGCCTGGCGGCGCGCTGGCTCTTTCCGGACTACTTCAACGCCTTCCCGATGCCGTCGATGATCCTGATAAAGCTGCCGCTGTTTATCGCCGGTATGCTGATATCTCACACGGTGATGCAGAGAAACCTGCGCTATTGCGCGCTGGCGCTGCTCGCCCCCGTCATTGCCTGGCAGATGCATATTGCGGAAACTCACCTGCGGCTGGCAGCGGAGTGCGTGATGATTGTTGGGATGACGCTGCTGCTCTGGCAGCATCAGGGCGAAAGCCGCCTGAGCCGGATGACAGACGCTCCGCGCAGGCTGCTCACCTGCCGGTTTAGCCTGTTCCTCGGGGACGTGTCTTACTCGGTGTATCTGCTGCACCTGATGCTTGTGATTCCCGTCATCGGCCTGCTGGTTCGCTACACCGCCTTTGCCCACCAACCTTCTCTCATTCGATTCCTGATTGTAACGGTGATAGCGCTGCCGGCCGTCTGGCTGATTGCAGTTGTGCTGTACCACAAGGTAGAAAAACGCGGTATCGCGCTGGGTAAACGCTTGATTAGCCGCGTCGGGCTAAAGTCCCAGCGGGCCACATCTTAAACGCGCTTTTCCTTCTGATGAGCCAGCAGATGGTTTACCATTGAGCCAGAATACAACTAGCTCAATGGTAACTTCTGTGTCTGATTCTGCTCCCCTTGCTACATTTCTTTTTCACGATTACGAGACCTTCGGCAAAAGCCCTTCGCTGGACTGGCCGGCCCAGTTTGCCGCCATCCGCACCGACGGCGAATTTAACGTTATTGGCGATCCGGAAGTGTTTTACTGCAAGCCTGCGGATGACTACCTGCCTCAGCCAGAAGCCGTGATGATTACCGGCATAACGCCTCAGCAGGCGCTGGCGCGTGGCGAAAACGAAGCGGATTTTGCAAAGCGTATTCACGGTATTTTTACCGTGCCGAAGACCTGCGTGGTGGGCTACAACAACGTGCGCTTCGACGATGAAGTGACACGTAATATCTTCTACCGCAACTTCTACGATCCTTACGCCTGGAGCTGGCAGAACGATAATTCCCGCTGGGATTTACTCGACGTGATGCGCGCCTGCTACGCCCTTCGCCCGGAAGGTATCGTCTGGCCGGAAAACGAAGACGGGCTGCCAAGCTTCCGTCTTGAGCACCTGACGAAGGCTAACGGCATTGAACACGCCAACGCACACGATGCCATGTCAGACGTCTATGCGACCATCGCCATGGCGCAGCTGGTTAAAACACGTCAGCCGCGCCTGTTTGACTATCTCTACAGCCACCGCTCGAAGCAAAAACTACAGACGCTGATTGATATCCCGCTGATGAAGCCGCTGGTTCACGTGTCCGGCATGTTCGGTGCACAGCGCGGCAATACCAGCTGGATAGCGCCGCTGGCCTGGCATCCCGATAACCGCAATGCCGTGATTATGGTGGACCTGGCCGGGGATATTTCCCCGCTACTGGAGCTGGACGCCGGCACCCTGCGCGACCGCCTGTATACGCCAAAATCCGAGCTGGGGGATAACGCCGCGGTGCCGATCAAGCTGGTGCATCTGAATAAGTGCCCGGTACTTGCCGTCGCCAACACGCTGCGGCCGGAAGATGCCGAGCGCCTCGGCATAAACCGCCAGCGCTGCCTTGATAACCTGAAAGTGCTGCGTGAGCATCCGGAAGTTCGTGAAAAAGTGGTGAGGCTGTTTGCCGAGGCCGAACCATTTGTGCCTTCCGATAACGTTGATGCCCAGCTTTACAACGGTTTCTTCAGCGATGCTGACCGCGCCGCAATGCGCATCGTGCTGGAAACTGACCCGCAGAATCTACCGGCGCTGGATATCACCTTTGCCGATAAGCGTATCGAGCAGCTGCTGTTTAACTACCGGGCGCGCAACTGGCCGGGCACGTTAAGCGAAGAAGAGCAAAACCGCTGGCTGCAGCACCGCCGCGATGTGCTTTCTCAGGAAGCCCTGCAGGCCTACGCCCTTGAGCTGGAAACGCTGTATAACCAGCATGAAGGTGATAAAGAGAAACTGGCGTTGTTGAAAGCGCTGTTTGAATACGCGCAATACCTGGTCGGTTAACGCTTTTTACAGACAAAAAAAATGGCTCCCACCGGGAGCCATTCTTATTTCATCAAAACTGATTAAGCGATGTCTTCGTTGTACTGTGGAACCGGGTTACGGAAGCTGCGGGTTACGCAGGCAACGTAAATCAGACCGATTGCACCCCAAATCAGGCCGAGGATCATCGAGCTTTGCTCCAGATTAATCCACAGCGCGCCTACGGTCAGAGCACCGATAGTCGGCAGCACCAGGTAGTTGAAATGGTCTTTCAGTGACTTGTTGCGCTTTTCGCGGATCCAGAACTGCGAGATAACCGACAGGTTAACGAAGGTAAAGGCAACCAGCGCACCGAAGTTAATCAGCGCAGTTGCGGTTACCAGGTCAAAGTCGATAGCCATCAGCGCTACGGCACCCACCAGCAGCACGTTAAACGCCGGGGTACGCCATTTCGGATGAATGTAGCCGAAGAAGCGGTTCGGGAACACGCCGTCACGGCCCATCACGTACATCAGGCGAGAAACGCCGGTGTGCGCCGCCATACCGGAAGCCAGCACGGTAATGGTGGAGAAGATAAGCGCGCCAACCTGGAAAGCTTTACCCGCCACGAACAGCATGATTTCAGGCTGAGACGCGTCCGGATCTTTAAAGCGAGAGATATCCGGGAAATACAGCTGCAGGAAATAGGTCGAAACGATGAAGATCATGCCGCCAATCAGCGCGGTCAGGAAGATAGCCCGAGGAATCACACGCTCGGCGTCTTTGGTCTCTTCAGACAGGTTGCTGATGCCGTCAAATCCGGTGAACGAGAAGCACAGGATAGTTGCCCCGGTAATCATCGGTGCAATATGGGCGTTTTCAGACCAGAACGGTTTGCTGCTTGTGAGAGTACCCGCGCCTTCACCCCCGGAAACGCCGTAAACCACCATGCCCATAATGACCGCAATCAGCACGATTTGCAGCAGCACGATGACGCTGTTGAAGTTGGCAACGGTTTTTACACTGCGCAGGTTAGAGACGGTCATAAAGCCAACCAGCACCACTACGAAGATCCACGAAGGGACGCCGGGTACCAGAGCTTCAAAATAGATTTTTGCCAGCAGGATGTTAATCATCGGCGCGAACAGATAGTCCAGCAGCGAGGACCAGCCCACCATAAAACCGACCAGCGGGTTAATGGATTTTTGGGCGTAGGTATAAGCAGAACCCGCAGACGGGAAACGACGCACCAGCTTGCCATAGCTCAGCGCGGTGAACAGAATCGCCACCAGAGCAAAGGCATAAGCCGTCGGCACATGGCCATCGGTCATCCCGGAAACAATACCGAAAGTATCAAACAAGGTCATCGGCTGCATGTAGGCAAGGCCCATCATAACTACCGGAACCAGCGTCAGGGTCTTACGCAGACCTGGGCGGGTGTTTGCACCTGCGGTGACGTTAAGCGACATGGTTGTTTCCCTCAATAGAGAAAGCCTGCGCAAAAGCAAAAATCTGCCCCATCTGAATTTCCTCGGCGACACGACTGTCGTTTTTTAAAAGCTAGTATCTATCCGGTACGAAGCCCGGCCTCTTGGTTTTTTTGGCAAATGCCGTTTGTCTGACTTAATTGATTGCAAAAAAATAACCGACGTCTCTTAAACGTCGGTTAGTCTTCTATTTTTGCTGGCGCGTATTTTGCACCATACGGCGCCACAATGACAAGATGTTAAAGCCATCTTTGGCAATTTCTTTTTCAGCGTCTGGCGGAAGTAAAACCTCCCACATTCAGCACTGCAGAAGAAGATAGGCCTGTCCACGCGTATCACTGCTCTAACGTACTGCCTGGCTGACATTGAACATAGCCGCGCTATGCAAAAATCGCCAGTCATAAAGAGGCTATTTTTCTACCGGCATATACACCTGAGCAATGCGCTGGTCGCTGACGATTTTCTCACGCCACCATTCACTGGCGAGCCCGTCAGTTTGTTCATTCCAGCCAATCCACACCGGGACATAGGACACCTGCCCCGCGACCTGCTTTTCGACCAGCGCGCCGCTGTCGATATAACGCTGCGCCATATAGCGCGGCATATACCCGCAGCCAATGCCGCTGATTTGCAGTTCGAGCTTGGTTTTGAAGTCAAATACGGTGATGGCTTCCTGCTCTTCAAGCAGATGCATAGCTCGAGCAGATTCTATTCTGGAGGTGTCTCCCACCACCACGGCGCGTGACTGCTTGATTAATCGCCGGGGAAGTGGCTCCCCGGCCTTTGCCAGCGGATGATGCGGAGCCACAACAAAAACGATTTCCAGCCGGCCTAACAGAGTAAAGCCGAAACCGCTCAGCGAGGGTGGTTCGCTCATCGCCCCAACGATAATATCCGCCCGCCCTTGGGTGAGCGCTTCCCACGAGCCGCCAAGCACATCGTTGATGAATTTAAGGCGAGTCACGCTATAGCTTTGGTAGAACGCTTCGATTAACGGTGTAAGCAGAGAAAACGGAAAGGCGTTATCAACCCCGATGGTGAGTTCGTGCTCCCAGCCCTGCTGGAGCTTAATGGCCTGCTGTTCCAGTTCACGAACCGAGTGCAGGATTTCTCGCCCTTTTTCCAGCAGTAGCTGGCCGGTTCGCGTAAAACGCGCCCGATGACCGCTGCGGTCGAGAATTTGAATATTAAGGTCGCTTTCCAGTTTTTGAACGCTGTAGCTCAGCGCCGAAGGGGTTTTAAAAAGCTTTGCCGCCGCGGCAGCAAAGCTCCCTTCTTTATCCAGCGCATCGAGAATTATCAGCACGTCAAGCAAAGGTTTAATACTCACCCCCGGGTGCGCTTAGCACGCCGGGGCTGAACTTACTGCATCGGCATGACCAGCGGATTAGGATATTGATACTCGAAGCCTAGCTCATTACAGATACGGCTGCCGTCAATCAGCTTGCCGTGGCCGGTTTCGGCTTCTTTGCGGAACAGCGGCGCCTCCAGGCCAATTTGCCGGGCCATGTGCGAATAAAACTCTTCGCGCGTTGGGTGGGTTGGCGCGCAGAGATTATAAATGTGTCCGCCTTTCGGTGCCTGAAGCAGCAGCGTAATGGCAGCAATGACGTCTTCCAGATGCACCAGGTTTACGCCGTGCTGCCCGTTCGCAACATCCTTTTTCCCCGCCAGAAAACGCCCGGGGTGGCGTTCCGGCCCCACCAGCCCGGCAAGCCGGAGAATATCCACCGACGTCC
The DNA here is from genome assembly GCF_000757825.1 of Cedecea neteri. Lineage (GTDB taxonomy): Bacteria > Pseudomonadota > Gammaproteobacteria > Enterobacterales > Enterobacteriaceae > Cedecea > Cedecea selenatireducens. Next base: position 4,380,342 of record NZ_CP009451.1, on the reverse strand, counting down.
CCGGCAGCTTGTGCAGCCAGTCTTCAAGTTCTTTAAGTACTTTACCGCTGGCGGTGACGGGCCGCAGCGGCGTCGTCTCTTTCACGCTCCCCTCGCCTTCGCCATATACCGAGGTCGAACTGGTAAAAATGATGCGGGGAACGGAATGCGCGAGCGCGCTATCGACAATTTCCTGCACCGCCTGAAGATAAAAGTCATCGCCTTCACCGCTGCGTCGGGCGGGAAGCGTGACCACTAATGCATCGACGTCCAGCAGCTCAGCCAGATCGTCACTGTCGCATACCAGTTCCGGCTGCAGCTGCAGCTGATAACTTTCAATTCCGCACATGCGGGCAGCTTCTACGCCATCCAGCGTCGTTTTGCTTCCGCTGACCTGAAAGCCCCGCGCTGACAATGAGAGCGCCAGCGGCATTCCCAACCACCCTAAACCGACTATCGCGACCCTTTTCATGCCTTGTCTCCTGACCTTGCAGCATTATCTTCTGACGAGTGAATTTAGCTCTCCGTTAAGGCTACGCCACCCAGGCAGAACTGACAATTCCCGCAGCCAAACAGAATATTAATGAACCGGGAAAAAACCCCTTGCACTCAACGCGTAATCTGGTTTACGTTAATTGGCACATAATGAATAGTCATTCATACGAGAATTTTATGACACGCGCTCAGTTTAAAAACCACCATCATCACCATCACCCTGACTAGTCTTTCAGGCGATTGGTGCTGGGAGACGAAAAGATCTTCCAGTGGTGCGTGAACGCGAGAAAAAGCCCCCGGAAGATATCTTCCGGGGGCTTTTTTATTGGGCGTCAGACAGGAATGAATAAGGGGTAACTACCGATGACCGACAACAACCGTTTACGCATAGCTATGCAGAAATCTGGCCGTCTTAGCGACGATTCACGCGAATTACTGGCCCGCTGCGGCATAAAAATCAACCTGCACACGCAGCGCCTGATTGCGCTGGCGGAAAACATGCCGATCGACATTCTGCGCGTCCGTGATGACGACATTCCAGGGCTGGTGATGGACGGCGTAGTTGACCTCGGTATTATCGGTGAAAACGTCCTCGAAGAAGAGTTACTGACGCGCCGCGCTCAGGGTGACGATCCTCGCTATTACACGCTGCGCCGCCTGGACTTCGGCGGCTGCCGCCTGTCGCTGGCCACCGCCGTGGACGAGCCGTGGGATGGCCCGGCCGGCCTCAATAACAAACGTATCGCGACCTCTTACCCGCACCTGTTAAAACGCTACCTCGACCAGAAAGGCGTGCAGTTTAAATCCTGCCTGCTGAACGGGTCGGTGGAAGTGGCTCCGCGCGCTGGCCTGGCCGACGCCATCTGCGATCTGGTGTCTACCGGCGCAACGCTTGAGGCCAACGGCCTGCGTGAAGTGGAAGTTATCTATCGCTCCAAAGCCTGCCTGATCCAGCGCGATGGCGAAATGCCGGAAGCCAAACAGCAGCTGATCGACAAGCTGCTGACCCGTATCCAGGGCGTGATTCAGGCCCGCGAGTCCAAGTACATCATGCTGCACGCGCCAACCGAGCGTCTGGACGAAGTGATTGCCCTGCTGCCGGGTGCCGAGCGCCCAACCATTCTGCCGCTGGCAGGCGACCAGCAGCGCGTGGCGATGCACATGGTCAGCAGCGAAACGCTGTTCTGGGAAACCATGGAGAAGCTGAAAGCGCTGGGCGCCAGCTCTATTCTGGTACTGCCCATTGAGAAGATGATGGAGTGATGTGATGAGCAACTTCAACACGCTGATTAACTGGAACGACTGCGACGAAGCCGCTCGCCGTGCGCTGCTGATGCGCCCGGCCATCTCCGCTTCGGACAGCATTACCCGCACCGTGGCAGAAATCCTGGATAACGTTAAAAGCAACGGTGACGAAGCCCTGCGCGAGTACAGCGCGAAGTTCGATAAAACTGAAGTGAAGCAACTGCAGGTCACTCAGCAGCAAATCGATGAAGCCGTGGCGAGACTCGGCGACGAGATTAAAGAGGCGATGGCCGTGGCCGTCGCTAACATTGAGAAGTTCCACCTTGCGCAGCAGCTTGCTCCGGTAGATGTGGAAACTATGCCCGGCGTGCGCTGCCAGCAGGTTACCCGCCCGGTAGCCTCCGTTGGCCTGTACATCCCTGGCGGCTCCGCCCCGCTGTTTTCCACCGTGCTGATGCTGGCCACGCCGGCCCGCATCGCTGGCTGCAAAAAAGTGGTGCTTTGCTCTCCGCCACCGATTGCCGACGAAATTCTTTATGCGGCCCAGCTTTGCGGCGTGCAGGAAGTGTTTCAGGTAGGCGGCGCGCAGGCCATTGCCGCTCTGGCGCTTGGTACGGAAAGCATTCCGAAAGTGGACAAAATATTTGGACCCGGCAACGCCTTCGTCACCGAAGCGAAGCGCCAGGTTAGCCAGCGTCTCGACGGCGCGGCCATCGATATGCCCGCAGGCCCGTCTGAAGTGCTGGTGATTGCAGACAGTGGCGCAACGCCTGACTTCGTGGCCTCTGACCTGCTTTCTCAGGCGGAACACGGCCCGGATTCTCAGGTGGTCTTGCTAACCCCGGACAGCGCCATGGCTCAGGCCGTTGCCGAGGCCGTTGAGCGCCAGCTGGCTGCCCTGCCTCGCGCAGAAACTGCCCGCAAGGCGCTGGAAAGCAGCCGCTTAATTATCGCTCGTGATTTAGCGCAATGTATCGAGATATCAAACCAATACGGCCCTGAGCACCTGATCATCCAGACGCGCAACGCCCGTGAGCTGGTGGATGACATTACCAGCGCAGGTTCGGTGTTCCTTGGCGACTGGTCGCCTGAGTCCGCGGGCGATTATGCCTCCGGGACGAATCACGTGCTGCCGACCTACGGTTACACCTCCACCTGCTCAAGCCTTGGGCTGGCGGACTTCCAGAAGCGGATGACCGTGCAGGAACTCTCTCCTCAAGGTTTTGCCTCGCTGGCAAAAACCATTGAGATCCTGGCCGCCGCCGAGCAGCTGACCGCCCACAAAAACGCCGTAACCCTACGCGTCGCCGCCCTTAAGGAGCAAGCATGAGCATCGAAGAGTTAGCCCGCGCCAACGTTCGCGCCCTGACCCCTTATCAGTCCGCCCGCCGCCTGGGCGGGAACGGCGACGTGTGGCTGAACGCCAACGAATACCCGACGCCGGTAGAATTTCAGTTAACCGCGCAGACGCTGAACCGCTACCCGGAGTGCCAGCCAAAGCAGGTCATCGCCAACTATGCCAGCTACGCGGGCGTGAAGCCTGAGCAGGTTTTGGTGAGCCGTGGTGCGGATGAAGGCATTGAACTGCTGATTCGCGCGTTTTGCGAACCGGGCAAAGACGCCATTCTCTATTGCCCGCCGACGTACGGCATGTACACCGTCAGCGCCGAGACTTTTGGCGTAGAGTGCCGCACCGTTGCCACGCTGGATAACTGGCAGCTTGACCTGCCGGTGATTGCAGAAAACCTCGACGGCGTAAAAGTCGTTTATGTTTGTAGCCCGAATAACCCGACCGGCCAGTTGATTAATCCGCAGGATCTGCGCGTGCTGCTGGAAATGACCCGCGGCAAAGCGCTGGTGGTTGCCGACGAAGCGTATATCGAATTCTGCCCACAGGCGACGCTGGCAGGCTGGCTGAAAGAATACCCAAACCTGGTCGTGCTGCGTACGCTCTCTAAAGCGTTTGCGCTGGCGGGCCTGCGCTGCGGCTTTACGCTGGCGAATGAAGAAGTTATTAATCTGCTGCTAAAAGTCATCGCCCCTTACCCGCTTTCTACGCCGGTGGCCGACATCGCCGCCCAGGCGCTTAGCCCGCAGGGCATTAACGCGATGCGCGAGCGCGTTGCCGAAGTGCTGCTGAATCGCCAGTACCTGATCAATGAGCTGAAAAGCGTCCCTTGCGTTGAGCAGGTTTTCGACAGCGAAACCAATTACGTTATCGCCAGAATTACCGCCTCCAGCGCGGTCTTTAAATCGCTGTGGGATCAGGGCATTATCTTACGTGACCAGTATAAACAACCGACGTTAAGCGGCTGCCTGCGCATCAGCATTGGCACACGCGAAGAGTGCCAGCGCGCTATCGATGCGCTGCGTCAGCAACCCGGCCTGCAGGCCACGGAGAGCAAATGAGCCAGAAAGTACTTTTTATCGACCGCGACGGGACCTTGATTTCCGAGCCACCGAGCGATTACCAGGTCGACCGCATGGAGAAACTCGCCTTTGAGCCTGCGGTGATCCCGGCTCTGCTGCAGCTGCAAAAGGCGGGCTACCGCCTGGTGATGATCACCAATCAGGACGGGCTGGGCACTGCCAGCTTCCCGCAGGCCGATTTCGACGGCCCGCACAACCTGATGATGCAGGTGCTGACCTCTCAGGACATCATTTTCGATGAAGTGCTGATTTGCCCTCACCTGCCTGCGGACAACTGCGGCTGCCGCAAGCCAAAGCTGGCGCTGGTGACCGGGTATCTGCAGGAAGGCGCACTGGATAAAGCCAACAGCTACGTGATTGGCGACCGCGCGACGGACATCGAGCTGGCCGAAAATATGGGCATTCAGGGACTGCGCTACAACAGCGACGGTCTGGACTGGAAGCAAATCGCCGAGAAACTCACTAAGCGCGATCGCTACGCTCACGTAGAACGCAATACTAAAGAAACGCAGATTGACGTCAAAGTCTGGCTGGATCGCGAAGGCGGCAGCAAAATTGCCACCGGCGTCGGCTTCTTTGACCACATGCTGGACCAGATCTGCACCCACGGCGGCTTCCGCATGGAGATCGCGGTTAAGGGCGATCTGTACATCGACGATCACCACACCGTCGAAGATACCGGCCTGGCGCTGGGCGAGGCGCTTAAGCTGGCGCTGGGCGACAAACGCGGCATCACTCGTTTTGGCTTTGTGCTGCCGATGGATGAATGTCTGGCCCGCTGTGCGCTGGATATCTCCGGCCGCCCGCACCTCGAATACAAAGCCGAGTTCAACTACCAGCGCGTGGGTGACCTCAGCACCGAGATGGTGGAGCACTTCTTCCGCTCGCTTTCTTACACCATGGGTGTGACGCTGCACCTGAAGACCAAAGGCAAGAACGATCACCACCGCGTGGAGAGCCTGTTCAAAGTCTTTGGCCGCACCCTACGCCAGGCGATTCGCGTCGAGGGCGATACGCTCCCCTCTTCGAAAGGAGTGCTCTAATGAACGTGGTGATCCTCGATACGGGCTGCGCCAACCTGCATTCGGTGAAGTCGGCCATTCAGCGCCACGGATATGAGCCGCAGGTGAGCCGTGATCCGGATGTGGTACTGCGCGCCGATAAGCTATTTTTACCCGGCGTAGGCACCGCTCAGGCAGCGATGAACCAAATCATTGAGCGCGATCTGGTGGAGCTGATCAAAGCCTGTACTCAGCCCGTGCTGGGCATTTGCCTGGGTATGCAGCTCCTCGGCAGCCGCAGCGACGAAAGCAATGGCGTCGAGATGCTGGGCATTATCGAGCAGCCGGTGTTGCAGATGAAAGATTTTGGCCTGCCGCTGCCGCACATGGGCTGGAACCGGGTTTACCCGAAAGCGGGCGACCGCCTGTTCCGCGGCATTGACGACGGGGCGTACTTCTACTTCGTCCACAGCTATGCGATGCCGGTCTGCGAAAATACTATCGCCCAGGCGAACTACGGCGAAGCTTTCACCGCGGCGGTACAAAAGGATAACTTCTGGGGCGTTCAGTTCCACCCTGAGCGTTCCGGTGCGGCTGGCTCTCAGCTGCTGAAAAACTTTCTGGAGATGTAGGCCATGATAATCCCGGCACTTGATTTAATTGACGGCAAAGTGGTGCGCCTCCATCAGGGAGATTACGGCCAGCAGCGCGATTATGGCAGCGACCCGCTGCCGCGTTTACAGGATTATCAGTCGCAGGGTGCAGAAGTGTTGCACCTCGTTGACCTGACCGGAGCCAAAGACCCGGCGGCTCGCCAAATCCCGCTGCTGCAAAAGCTGCTGGCAGGCGTAAGCGTGCCGGTTCAGGTTGGCGGCGGCGTTCGCACCGAGCAGGACGTTGAAGCCCTGCTGGAAGCCGGTGCAGCTCGCGTAGTTGTCGGCTCTACCGCGGTGAAATCCCCTGAGCTGGTGCAGGGCTGGTTTGAACGTTTTGGCGCCAATGCCTTAGTGCTGGCGCTGGATGTGCGTATTGACGCCGAGGGTAACAAACAGGTTGCGGTTAGCGGCTGGCAGGAAACCTCCGGCACCACGCTGGAGCAGCTTGTCGAACAGTTTCTGCCGTTCGGCCTGAAACATGTGCTGTGCACCGACATTTCTCGCGACGGTACGCTGGCAGGCTCAAACGTTGAGCTTTATCAGGAAGTTTGCGCGCGTTTCCCGCAGGTGGCGTTTCAGGCCTCCGGCGGTATCGGTGGGCTTGAAGATATTGCCGCCCTGCGCGGCAGCGGCGTGAAAGGCGTGATCGTTGGGCGCGCGCTTCTGGAAGGTAAATTTAACGTGAAGGAGGCCATTTCATGCTGGCAAAACGGATAATTCCTTGCCTGGACGTGCGTGACGGCCAGGTTGTCAAAGGCGTGCAGTTCCGTAATCACGAAATCATCGGCGACATCGTGCCGCTGGCGCAACGCTACGCTCAGGAAGGCGCAGACGAGCTGGTATTTTACGATATCACCGCCTCAAGCGACGGCCGCGTAGTGGACAAAAGCTGGGTGACTCGCGTTGCCGAAGTGATCGATATTCCTTTCTGCGTGGCGGGCGGGATCAAGTCCGTCGAAGATGCGGCTCAGATCCTCTCCTTCGGCGCGGATAAGATTTCCATTAACTCCCCTGCCCTGGCCGATCCTGAGCTTATCACTCGCCTGGCCGATCGCTTTGGCGTGCAGTGTATCGTGGTCGGCATTGATACCTGGTTTGATGCTGAAACCGGCAAATATCACGTGAACCAGTACACCGGCGACGAAAGCCGCACTCGCGTAACAAAATGGGAAACGCTGGACTGGGTGCAGGAAGTGCAGAAACGCGGCGCGGGGGAAATCGTCCTGAATATGATGAACCAGGATGGCGTGCGTAACGGCTACGACCTGGCTCAGTTGAAGAAAGTGCGTGAAGTATGCCACGTGCCGCTTATCGCCTCCGGCGGCGCTGGCACCATGGAACACTTCCATGAAGCCTTCCGCGATGCGGACGTTGACGGCGCTCTGGCGGCTTCCGTGTTCCATAAGCAAATTATCAATATTGGTGAACTGAAGGCGTTTCTGGTTCAACAAGGCGTGGAGATTCGAGTGTGTTAACAGAACAACAGCTATCCCAGCTGGACTGGGAAAAAACCGATGGCCTGATGCCGGTGATCGTTCAGCACGCGGCGTCCGGCGAAGTCCTGATGCTCGGCTATATGAACCAGGACGCGCTGGCGAAAACCCTTGAGAGCGGCAAAGTCACCTTCTTCTCGCGCACCAAACAGCGCCTGTGGACCAAAGGTGAAACGTCAGGGCATTTCCTGAACGTGGTGCGAATTGCTCCGGACTGCGATAACGATACGCTGCTGGTGCTGGTTAACCCCATCGGCCCAACCTGTCACCTCGGCACCTCAAGCTGCTTCGGTGAAGCGCACCACGACTGGCATTTCTTGTTCGAGCTGGAACAGCTGCTGGCTTCGCGCAAAACCGCCGATCCGACAAGTTCTTACACCGCGAAACTGTATGCCAGCGGCACCAAACGTATTGCTCAGAAGGTAGGGGAAGAAGGCGTGGAAACCGCACTGGCGGCAACCGTGAACGATCGCCACGAGCTGACCAATGAGGCTTCTGACTTGATGTATCACCTGCTGGTGCTGCTGCAGGATCAGGATTTGGACCTGAGCACGGTGATTGAAAATTTACGGGCTCGGCATAAATAAACCGGGGAATGGACGTAAAAAAGGCCGCTAACGCGGCCTCAGAATGATGACAAACAGCCGAAAACGTGGTTTTCGACTGTTTGGGGCAAACCAGAGAACATTATTCATTGTTTTTATTAGACCTGGGTTCGGGCTTTTTTAGAACAATGAACTTTGTCAGCACTCTCAGGCCGCTAACGCGGCCTTTTGTTTTTTTAGCGGGCTTACGCAGCTGGTTTATAGTTACGCAGCGCGTTACGTCCCAGGACATAACCTGAACCGACAATAATACCCAGCAAGGCAGCCAGCACGAGCGTCAGGCCTTTTTTCGGGCCGTCTTTACGCACAGGCAAAGTTGGCTTCATGATATAGCGGAACGCATAGGTTGTTTCTGGCGTCGATTTTAACTCACTAACCGCAAGCAACGCCTGGCGGGCGTTGAAGTAAGAGTTATCCAACGGCAGAGGACGAGAGGCTTCATTTTTAATCATCGAAGAAAGCGCCTCGCTACCCAGTACAAACAGGGTATCCTGAGACAAGGTTTCCGCCTGAGAGACTACAGGCTTAGTAATATTGGACTGTTGAGCGACAATCAGCGCCTGGTTTAGCTCATCAAGTCGTTTTTGCTGCTTCTCTTTGGCAACTTTTTCTTTTGCACTGAGCTGCTCTTTTATATCACTTATTTTTGCATCAATTGAAGTCTTAAGGTCATCATCAAGCTCGCTAACCGTGCGCTTATTGATTTGCTGTAGATAGACATTCAACGTTTTCTGCGCCTGCTGCGCGGAATTAGCTACGTAGCTTATTTTTAGCGGCAAAGGCTGATCCTTTGCAGCAGGTGCGATGGTTAACTGTTCGCGTTTCTGCTGATTGTCCAACTGCTCAGATAACGCGGAAATTGCAGCATTAAAACGTCCAAAGAAGCGCTGCTGAACATCAATCAGCGTAGGTGCACTATCTGGATGCTGAATACTCAGAACGTTCATCGCGTTGCTATAGTTAGAAAGCTGCCCGGCATCCGGCAAGGTTACGATAGCAGATGAGGTCCATTTCTCTTTAGCGACGAAAAGATATGCAACAGCACATAAAATGAAGGCAATGACAAAGATCGAGATTATTTTTTTACCACGCCAAAGCTGTATAAGGAGATCAATTAAATCAATTGATTCTTCATTGTGACTCTCAGTATTAACCTTTGTCACATTACTATTATTTGTATTCATAATAACCCTAGGAATTTATTAATTTTTCCGCACTATCAGAAGAACCACAAACATTTCACATAGCTAAAAACTAAAATAACAGGAATGATTCAAAAAGAAGTCACTGTTACTCAAAGCACAAAATATATAACTCAGCTTAGATTACATAAAAAGGGTCCCTGAAGAAGGACCCTTTTTAACTAGACGTCAGATTTTAAGATTAATCTAACCATTCGGTGTGGAAGACGCCATCTTTGTCGGTACGCTTATAGGTGTGCGCCCCGAAGTAGTCACGCTGAGCCTGGATCAGGTTAGCCGGCAGCACGGCAGCACGGTAGCTGTCGTAGTAGGCAATCGCAGCGGAGAAGGTCGGCGTTGGAATACCATTTTGAACAGCGTAAGAAATCACATCACGCAGCGCCTGCTGGTAATCGTCAGCAATCTTCTTGAAGTATGGGGCCAGCAGCAGGTTAGCAATCGCCGGAGTCTCAGCATAAGCGTCGGTGATTTTCTGCAGGAACTGCGCGCGGATGATACAGCCCGCACGGAAAATCTTCGCGATCTCACCGTAGTTCAGATCCCAGTTGTTCTCTTCAGAAGCGGCACGCAGCTGGGAGAAACCCTGAGCATAAGAAACGATTTTACCCAGATACAGGGCACGGCGAACTTTTTCGCTGAACTCGGCTTTGTCACCGGAGAACGGTTTAGCCTGCGGACCGCTCAGCACTTTAGATGCCGCAACGCGCTGCTCTTTCAGGGAAGAGATATAACGTGCAAACACGGATTCTGTAATCAGGGACAGTGGCTCACCGAGATCCAGAGAGCTCTGGCTGGTCCATTTACCGGTACCTTTGTTAGCGGCTTCGTCCAGAATCACATCAACCAGGTATTTACCGTCTTCATCTTTCTTGGTGAAGATATCTTTGGTGATGTCGATCAGGTAGCTGCTCAGCTCACCTTTGTTCCATTCGGTAAAGGTTTCTGCCAGCTCTTCATTAGACAGGTCCAGGCCATGCTTCAGCAGAGAATAAGCTTCTGCGATCAGCTGCATATCGCCGTATTCGATACCGTTGTGAACCATCTTCACATAGTGACCAGCGCCATCAGGCCCGATGTACGTTACGCAAGGCTCGCCATCTTCAGCCACTGCGGCAATTTTAGTCAGGATTGGAGCAACCAGCTCGTAAGCGTCTTTCTGGCCGCCAGGCATGATGGATGGGCCTTTCAGCGCCCCCTCTTCCCCACCGGAAACACCCGTACCGATAAAGTTGAAACCTTCAGCCGACAGATCACGGTTACGACGAATCGTGTCATGGTAGAAAGTGTTGCCGCCATCAATGATGATGTCGCCTTTATCCAGGTAAGGTTTCAGAGAGTCGATTGCGGCATCAGTGCCTGCGCCCGCTTGCACCATTAACAGGATACGACGCGGTGTTTCGAGGGATTCAACAAACTCTTTCACCGTGTAGTAAGGAACCAGCTTCTTGCCTGGGTTCTCTGCGACGACTTCTTCAGTCTTCTCACGGGAGCGGTTGAACACGGAAACGGTATAACCACGGCTTTCGATGTTCAGCGCCAGGTTGCGCCCCATCACGGCCATACCAACAACGCCGATCTGCTGCTTGGACATTACATACTCCTGTCTTTTAGATAGTTATACTATTGACACTAAATGGGTCTCGTTGCTAATCATCATATGATGAATAAGTTCTTGTTCATACTCTAACAGCTCAAAGTGCTTAGCCAGAAACAAACAATTGTAATATTGAATAACTCATCCAGAAACTATACTTTTAGCATTATTATCACTGACGTCCCCTTTAACGTATATTATGAAATAGATTAAATTGAGACCTCTTTCGCAATTAAAATAATCCCATCGCAACAATGACAAAGAAAAAAACTCGCTCAGAAAACTTTCTTCTTATTTTATTGATGTTTTTAAGCAACAAAATACGCGAGCTTAAACTTCGGTCTGAAAGGCATCGAAATAAGAATTGGTCATGTATAGAAAGTACACTTATCGTTCTTTTTATTTGGCTCCTATACCAACCACTTTGAATCATAGATATACGCTTCATTGCAGCACGCCAGCTATTATTAGCCCCTATTTGATTGCGCTCATGCTGTCGATACTTCATGGAGGGTAAAGCATCAATATACCATTTACATCCAGAACTGCGTGCAAGCGCATAGACAAACCAGTCATGATATTCAATTTCTTTTATCTCATCACTTTCTATCAGAATTTTTCTAAATGCACATGCAATGTTTTTATTAATAACAATCGAACAACCAGGACCTGCTGATTCAAATAAAAAATCATATTCAACCTGCTTCTGTGATTTATTTATTATTTTTGTCCGTCCATCCCTCCAAAAAGCAAGCACATTACTTGAATAGCCAGCGTATTCCCCACTGGATAATTTGGTCACTGCTCTGAAAAGTTTATCTTCATACCATATATCATCCTGGTCCGAAAACGATATAAAATCATAACCACTTACATCAACATTCTTTATTAAATGATAAAAATTACTTGCAGCATCGCCAAATCTCTCACCATATGGCAACATATGAATGTTATCATATTTTGCAGTCAACTCTGCGCAAAACTTCTCTGTGCCGTCAGTAGAAACATCAACACTTAGATAGATATCCAAGACAACATTTTTTTGATTTAATATGGACTGAACTTGCTCTTCAATCCATTCCATTCCATTGTACGCTGCAAGTAAAACCACGACACTGGCCACAATAAAGCACTCCAAATGCTAGGACACTGTAAGAAAAATGTAAAAACATACTCTACTTAAGATATATATCTAAGTAATTATCAGCCATAACTTCTCGCGTATAAGCCGTATCAAATTTAATCCTTGCTGCATTGGCTAATCTATTTGAATTGCTAATAGAATGATGAATGGCTTTTTTTAGTGAGATAATATCATCTAATTGAAAGAATGTAGTTGTGTCATAATCTAATATTTCCTTAAAAACAGGTATGTCAGAACACACGGTCACGACATTGCTACTTAAAGCTTCAGTTAATGCCAGCGGAAAACCTTCCTCCCGACTAGGCATAACATAGCAATCGAACAAAAACATATGCTCTTTCCCATTATCCCTAAAACCAGGAAAATAAACTCTATCGACCACACCTAGTGATTCACTTAGTGAATTTAATTCATCCATTATTGGGCCATCTCCAATAATAATACAGGATAATCCGGGGTCAATTGCAAGCACTCGAATAATTTGCTCTAATCCTTTTCTTTTATTAAAAAGTGCAATAGAGCCTAAGATTTTTAGTCCTTTAGATCTAAAATCACTTGCAACATCGAATATATCCTTGTCAAAATCAGATTTTTTATTTAAAGGTTCAACGCCATTATTGATTACTTCAATTTCATTTTCATTGATTTTTATTTTTTCTATATAATATTTCTTAGCAACATCTGTCAAAACTATCTTGGTATCCAATTGACACCATATCAACCTCCAAATCTTACTAAAAACAAAGGAAATAGTTTTGCCATAAGAATAAAAAAGATCCGTTTCCACAATATTATGAATAGTAGAAACCTTCTTTCCTTTAAAAAAGGGAGTAATAGCGTTGATAAAATCTGGTCGAATCATATGTGAATGAATAACGTCGAAGTCATATAACTTGTGAAAATTTTTAAGAGTCAATTTATTTTGATCGCAAGGAAATTGCATGTTGCCTTTACTGTCCAAATAGAAAACTTCAAAATAAACCATATCAGATGCCTCTGAATATTTATTCTTTAATTCTTCTATTATGTCATAAGCCACACGGACTGGACCAACATTTTGAACAGAGGGTATAATTACAGCAATCTTTTTCACATTAATACCTGAATAATATTTTATATACACATTATGAATTTCGTGACAGTGCGCAGTAGATTTTTCTTAACATGCATAGATAAAAATCAATTAAAAATCACCGTCCTATAATCATTAAAAATATCTTTAACTTCTAAATTAATGTATAGGAGGGCCAAACTAATAATCACAGTTGTGATTAAGACAAGAATAGCCAATGCCATTTTCTTGCATTCGATAAGTCTATTTATAATTGCAGGTATAAGAATAAATTCTGAACAAGATAATGTGCTTGCAGTTCTCGCACCTAAAATAGCCGTATCATTGAATGCAATATAGAAGCAGATTGATAAGAAATAAGAAAATAAAAAAACATCCAACTTATCACTCAATCCAACTATTTTTTTTACATATAAAAATAATACGAAATAAAATATCATTTTCAAAAGAATCGGATTAAACAACGAAAGCGAATAATTATAAGCATCCCACATAATATATTGGTATGTTTTCTGGACAATCCCAATATTTTGTGGCAAGAGAGAAAAAAGTTGATGCCATGTGAAATACAAAACTAAAGAAATAAATATTCCAATGCAATAAAACAAATTTCTTTTTTTCGAAAACAACCTGCTTCCGTATAGCAGAATGCCAACCAAGCCCGAAGAGTGTGCCAAAAATGAAAAATATAAAAATGCTGTAGCTTTTAAATTTTTCCTTTCACTTAAATAACACAACATAACCAACAATAGTGCCGAAGACAAACCATTTCTAATCTGGGTCATCTCTTTATTAAGAAACGAATGACAAAAATAAATCAACAAAGACAAAAAAGGAAGGGGTGAATATTTTATAAAACACCAACGATATAAAGATAAAGACAACAAACTGAAACAAAGGAATAATAAATAAGGCTCCCCATCGATTAAATTAATGAGTGATGCAATAAAATAAAATATAGGATCGCCATGAACATTTGATAAATCAGAAAATAGCACAACTGGAAATGGTGGCACTTGCGACAACATATTCAAATACTCTGGATAGTCGCGATCAACACCTTCAGCTCTTAACCCACAAAATATTATTAATAAAAGAAAAAAAAGAAAAAAAAACAACTTTAAATACAAATCATTTTTAATTTTAACATATGTCCAAGAGCCTACATTCATTATTTTCAATGAAATCTCAAGAACGCAAAAAAAAGCCAAAAAACCAGCTAAAATATAAAAAAGCATACGATCACCGACTTAATGTATTATGGCTGTCAAACATTAAACTCAATAAAATCATAAAACAGTTGATTAGATGTAAAATTCAAATGAGCCCTTTTGTAAATAGCTATATATAGTGTCATCTTTAGCACGTTTGAATATAATATTTAATAACTTAAGATAAATACTTGGAAATTTTATCAAAACCTTCAGAATGTATGCTCTTAATTTCAAACCAATTTTTCCATACTCTATATAAATATTAAGTATACGCCGAGCATAAGAGTCAATTTTCTCGTTGTCGTCTGTTCCAGCTTTATAATACGAAAGTTGAGCTATTAATTTTTCAGGTGCAGGAAGGGAACTCATTACAGCTCTTATTGCTTTTTCCCTAACTTTCGAAACAGAAATAACATCAGGTAAAAAAAGCAAATTATACAGGTTTGCAAAACGCCAACCACCAGCACCATTTTTTTCTGAACTGCCCCACTTCACTATATTATCGCTACTCAAAAAAATAGTTGCACCGTGTTGTAATGCCATAAAGACGGGAACAAGATGCTGTGCGTTAATATACGCTCCCCAAAATGCCAATGCCAAATACGGCAAGACACTCTTAATTTTATATACATTATTGGAGATCAATAAATGATTACTAATCCCTGACCCGATAAAGTCGACATACTCTTCGATATTAGTACATAACGTATCTTTTCTAGAAGTGGCAAGCAAAGCTGTAGAAAAGTTGTAAAAGTCCGCATTATATTCTCTAATTTTTGCTCTAATAATGTCTAACGCATTTTCAACTATTTCATCATCATCACTTAGCAGCCAAAGATATTCAGTATCAGCATATTCGAAACATCTTATTATATTTGCATTGGCACCAATATTAACTTTATTTTCATGCAGTACTATTCGAGCATCACAAAAAGAATCGATGATGATTTTTAGCTCATCTCCCGGCGTAGCATTATCTGAGATTATCACCCTATCGTTTACCGCTAATTGTGGTATAAGTCTCTCTAACTGTTTCCGTACTTTTTCTACTCGGTTGTAAGTTGGAATGCCTATAGTTATTTCCGTTCCGTTATTATACACAACACACCTTTATTTGAGATTATAATTATTAAAAGCAATATCAGTTCTATTATTCATCACTTTCAATTAGGAATAAATTTTCGTTTATTATACTGCCTAAATAAAATTAATACCCACGGCAAAGTAACTGTAATGAGTATAGCTAGATAGCTACTAATCATGAGAAAAACACTGTATTTAGACATAAAATATGCAAAAATTGCCACTAAAACCCCAGTAATTACTGAATTGAATAGTAAGGGTTCTTCTTTGTGTGCGCGCATGTATGATGCTAAACAAAAAATTATATGGTTAATAATGTTAATAATGGCAATTAGCACCACCGTATTAACCCCTGAAACCCTGTCAGCTAATGGCATCCCCATGATCATCATAACCTTAAGAGTAACCACAAACATAAAAGATAATAAAATATTAAAAGCGAGTGAACATATGAATATTTTTTTAAATAAAATATTTAACTCAACTCTATTGCCGCAAGATATTAATCTGGACATTGATGGTATTTTTGCATTTACCCAACTCATTGATAGCGTTAATATCGTAGAAAATATCGTAAGTAGAAGACCTAATTTACCAGCTTCCGCGGCACCTTGATTTGAAAAGACTAGTGGGTTAAATAGTTGAAATATGAAGTAACCGCTTATCCAGCTGATGGCTATGCGCCATTGGAATGGAAATATTTCATGACGCCACGAAATAGAAACCTTATTTTTCACATCTATTTTGTCCGCTTTGTACACTGGTGAAAAAAGGACACTAAATTTAATTTTGAATATATAAATAAGACTGAACAATGCAGCCATGCCAGAAACGGCAGGGATTGCATTTAATTTAAAATGAAAAGATAATAAGACAGCAAGGCTGAGGTAACCCGCAATTGATTGGTACAGTCGCAAACGTGCAACACGTCCAACAAATCCCATCCCTTCTAATACAGACAAAAACGGGCTGGCAAATATATTTAAAGATGAACAGAATACAATGCCAAACCATGCATAAACCCAATCAGACTGATGTAATGAGCCATGTGTATTAAAAAAATGAATACCAATATAATAGACAGTAACAAAAAACAAAATTGAAATGACAGCATACCACTTAACCAACATAGCTATAAGTGAATAAATCCTATCAACAGAATTCCTTCTACCATCTAATTTCCCATCTGTTACTTTTACATTTACCATTTCATGGCTAATCATTTGAGTAATAACAAAGTTAAACCCTAACTCGAAAAATATCTGCATGCCAATAAGACTAGCAAATGTAAAATAATAACCTTGCTCGGGTGTCGATAAGAAAAAAGGAATAATCAACACAAGTAATGCACCCGATACTGTCGACCATAATCTTAGTAAGAGAGTATTTCCAATATCAAAATCGACACCTAGTTTTTGAACTATTTTTTTAAAAAAAATTATCATTTATCATTCACTAATTTAAAAACCATTTAAATATTATAAGAACCAATAAGTGCATCAATTTCAAGTTGCACTGATTCTAATGATGAATAACGAGGCTCAAATCCAAATTTAGTGGCTAGTTTATTTTTAGAGTAATAATTATTTTTAGAGCCTGTCGCATTTATTATATCCTTTTCTTTTTCCTCGCTCCATTTGAGTCCATATTTATGCTCACAGAATTTCAACAACTCAAATTTATCTATTGGCATTTTAGAAAAGCAGTCAACCGCTGTATTGATATGCTCTTCATAGTTTAGCAAGGCCTCAATTAGCTGGAAAAAATCTTCTGGATGCAGATAATCTCTTACCATATGAGAAGGTGATACTGTTAAAACACTTTTATTTTTTATCGCACTAACGATATCTGTAATAAAGAAACCAGTATTCAGGCTTTGATAACGACTAAAAACATTAAAAACTCGAATATCAACAATTTTTTTATCTTTATTCAACCGATGATTAGCCTCAGCATATAACTTAGCAATTGCATATGCATTGTTGTCACCCAGTCTGTTAATAGGTATTTGTGCCATGCTTTGTTCTGTAACAGGCTCAGAGAAAACTGATCCATATACAGCACCGCTACTTAAAAACAAATATTTGCTATTTTGATGCAATGACAAGTACTTCATTACCATATTGTCATATAGTTCTGTTACTTTCATTATTTCTGAACTATTTTCAACAATACTTATTGGTTTCCCTTGCCCAATAAAATTTATTATCGCATCGAAATGTTTATCTTCGTGAGTGAAATCGATAATGTCGCAAGAACTATATGAGCAAGCCCAATCAATTTCCTTCATAAACTCAACAACATGTTCTGGCCGCCGAGAATATAGTGTCAGCGAATGATCACTGTTAGCTAGAGCCCATTGTCTAAGTAAGTCTTGAGCTATTTGACTCGTTGCACCTAATATAGCAATGTTCATCATTTAATCTTTCACCGGATACTGTTTATCAATTGGATTTCCAAACGCAAGACGTGGGCGGCACTCACGTGCATCGCTCATTAAAATTTCTATGAGCATTGGCTTAGGATCTTTAATAAAGTTATTGATATAACCTGAAAACTCAGCCAGATCGGCAGTGGTGAATGACTCAATATTATAAGCTTTACCAATACTGCTGAAGGATGAACTATAACCACTCCAGAAAGTCGAGTCATTACGCCCATCAAAATACATTTCCTGGAATGCGCGAACCATTCCTAATGACTGGTTATTGAAGACAATCGTCAATACAGGGAGGCGCTCTCTGGCAATAATATCCAGCTCCTGAATGTTCAATTGAGCGCCGCCATCACCGGTTAATATCACCGTTGGGCACTCAGCAGCATAGGCAACACCAACGGCTGTTGGGATAGCAAATCCCATGGCGCCAAGGCCACCAGAATGATGAATTGCCTGCTTTTCTCCCAGCAGTAAAGAATGAGCAACCCACATCTGATTATTACCTACATCAGCGACATAATGTACAGGCTTATTGTCAAACGCATTGCTAAGGGTTTGGCATATCTGGAATGGGCTAACCGACCAGTCTGCATATTCATCCTGGTAATTATTCTTCCAATGCGTATCTAGTTCAAGCTGCCATGATTTTTTTTCTATGTGGCTTTGCCCTTCTAAATACTGCAAATGAGCGATTAAAAAATCTTCGCAAGTTTCATTTACATTAATATCAGCGATAACTCTGTTTTCTAACTGGGCTTCATCGAGATCGATTTGTATGATTTTAGCATTACGCGCAAAATCAGCAGTATCCGCTCCCGTCTGCCTCACATCCATACGGCTGCCGAGAACAATCAGCAAATCGCAATTTTGTACGGCATAGTTAGCGGTTCGGGTACCGTAACTGCCAATCATTCCGTAGTAGGCAGGCCGTTGTCGTGTTTTTTCACTTCCTTTCAGACTACTTACGTGAGGCAGGCCAGATTCAGAAATAGCTTTTTGCCACGCGGCGAAGTGAGGCTCATTAATTGCTCCGCCACCGATAAGGAACACTGGCTTCTGAGCGCTGGAAAGTAGCGCCAATACTTCATCAAATACCTTCTCGCTGTTATTTTTGGCATTCTGCTTATCTTTTTTAACAGCCAGGTAATCAATAATATCGTCAGGTAATTCTGCACGCTGCAGATCCATTGGGATATCTATCAGTACCGGTCCAGGGCGGCCACTCTTAGCTATATCGATAGCCTGCTGCAGCACCGGAATAATTTCTTCTTTGCATGTTATTTGATGTGCAAACTTAGTAATACTTTTGACAATACTAACAATATCCAGCTCCTGGAATCCCTGCTGGCGAATATTCCTTTCTAATTTGAGCTCATTAGTATTAACCTGACCCGTTATAAAAATGCAAGGGCAACTATCGAGCCAGCAGTCAGCAATACCCGTAATAAGGTTTGTTGCTCCAGGCCCACTAGTACCCAGCGCCAATCCTAATTTCTGATTGTTTGTAGCACGAGCGATACCACCAGCTGCAAATGCTGCCGCTTGCTCATGGTGCAAAGAGACCATTTTGGTTTTGCCCAGAACATTAATACTATCGACGAGATGGGCAATCATTCCACCAATCAGCTCAAAGCCATAATCGACATTATTCGCACTTAGCACTTCAGCAATAGCATCAGAAGCTTTCATTATAACCTCAGAAATCAGGCGAACCAGAATGCCTCTGGTTCGTCATTTTTTAATTAAAAATTAGAAATTCAAACCAAAGAATTCTTCGAACTTGCTAACCACATAATCCAGGTGATCGGTGGTCAGGCCTGGGTAGATACCAATCCAGAAAGTTTGGTTCATGATGCGGTCTGTGTTCGTCAGTTCGCCAACAACGCGGTATTTGACGTTAGCGAAGTACGGCTGGCGAGTCAGGTTACCTGCAAACAGCAAACGGGTGCCGATTTTGGCTTCGTCCAGGAATTTCACCAGATCAACACGGTTTACGCCGCTGGTTTCTTTCAGCGTAATAGGGAAACCGAACCATGATGGATCAGATTTCTCAGTTGCTTCCGGCAGCTCCAGGAACTCAGCACAAGACTGCAGCGCTTGTTTCAGGTAGGCGAAGTTAGCTTTACGCTGCTCGACGAACTCTTCTACGCGCTCCAGCTGAGCCAGACCACAGGCAGCCTGCATGTCGGTGATTTTAAGGTTGTAGCCCAGGTGAGAGTAGGTGTATTTGTGATCGTAACCTTCCGGGAGAGAACCCAACTGCTGGCTAAAACGCTTGCCACAGGTGTTATCGCAGCCAGGTGCACAGTAGCAGTCACGGCCCCAGTCACGGAAGGACTCAATCAGCTTCTTCAATTCGCCGGATTTGGTGAATACTGCGCCACCCTCACCCATGGTGATGTGGTGAGCCGGGTAGAAGCTAACGGTACCGATGTCGCCGAAGGTACCCACCATTTGGCCATCATAAGTCGTACCCAGCGCGTCACAGCAGTCTTCAATCAGCCACAGATTGTATTTATCTGCAATTCGACGAACTTCGCTCAAATTGAATGCGTTGCCGAGCGTGTGAGCAATCATAATTGCTTTTGATTTCTCAGTGACGGCAGCTTCAATCAGGGAAGCGTCGATGTTGTATGTCGGGATATCAACATCAACAAATACAGGGATCAGGCCGTTCTGAATCGCAGGGTTAACGGTGGTTGGGAAACCTGCCGCGACGGTAATCACTTCATCACCAGGCTTCAGAGCGCGATCGCCCAATTTTGGTGAGGTTAATGCGGTCAACGCCAGAAGGTTTGCAGAAGAACCTGATGTGGTAGTTAACACATGTGGGACACCGATAAACTCACCCAGTTTCTTTTCGAAAGCATCGTTAAAACGGCCGGTCGTTAACCATCCGTCCAGAGAAGCTTCTACCATCAGCTGGAGTTCTTTGGCACCAATAACTTTACCAGATGGTGGCACTACGCTTGCACCTGCAACAAAAGGCTTTGGGCTCAGTGCCGCATCTGCGTATTGGGCGACGAGTTGGGAGATTTGTTCACGCAGGTTATTTGCTGTCATTGCTCTGATTCCTGTTACTTATTTTCTTAACTAATAGTGGTGGTCATGTAGTCATGGATTTCGCGCTTTGAACAAGCCAGCATATCTTCGCCGTTTATCCATGCTTTATGCCATTTAACGATGCGACCAAGTGTTTCAACCAGCCCCCAACGAGGTTGCCAGCCTAATTGCATGTGTGCTTTCGAGCAATCCAGCTTCAAGTAATGCGCCTCATGAGGATGGTTTTCACCATCCAGATGCCAGCTTGCACTTTCACCCCAAAGCCCGACCATCTTGTCGACGATGAACTCGACGGTTTTCGCATCTTCCTCACGCGGACCAAAGTTCCACCCTTCTGAGAACTTCGCCCCGTCGGAATATAAATGCTGTGCCACGACGATGTAACCCGACAGCGGCTCAAGAACATGCTGCCACGGACGAATTGAGTGCGGGTTGCGAATAACGACCTGCTGGTTATTTTCAAAAGAACGTAAAATATCTGGAATTAAACGATCTTTTGCCCAGTCTCCGCCGCCAATCACATTACCTGCTCTGACGGAAGCCAGGCCAACGCCGTGTTTATCGTAGTCTGCGGGATTAAAGAATGAGCTACGAAACGCCGAGGCAACCAGCTCAGCACAACCTTTACTGTTCGAGTAAGGGTCATACCCGCCCATCGCTTCATTTTCACGATAGCCCCATACCCACTCGCGATTCTCATAGCATTTATCGCTCGTGATATTAACCACGGCCTTGACTCCCCCAACCTGTTTAACCGCTTCGAGCAGATGAACGGTGCCCATCACATTGGTCGAATAGGTTTCAATCGGTTGTTCGTAAGAGAGACGGACCAGCGGCTGAGCCGCCATATGGAAAATGATTTCGGGCTTAAACGCCGCAATAGATGCACGTAGCTTTTCAAAATCACGGATGTCGCCAATTTCTGACTCCATGAAGTCATCAAGGTGTGCGATATCAAAAAGACTTGGATCGGTTGGGGCCGCTAATGAGTAACCCTTTACCACGGCCCCCATTTCAGTCAGCCACAGTGAAAGCCAGCTTCCTTTAAAACCTGTATGACCGGTAACGAATACCCGTTTCCCCTGCCAAAAGCTCTGATTAATCATTCAACTATTCCCAGGTTTTCCATGGAGCTTTACCTTTTTCCCACAGGCCTTCCAGGTAAGTCTTATCACGCAGCGTATCCATTGGCTGCCAGAAGCCGGTGTGCTCATAGGCCATCAGTTCACCCTGTTTTGCCAGGGCCATCAAAGGCTCCTGCTCCCAGGTCGTCGCATCGTTGTCGATGAGATCGATGACGGAAGGATTCAGAACAAAGAAGCCGCCGTTGATCATCGCGCCGTCGCCTTTCGGCTTTTCCTGGAACGAACGAACCTGACCCGCGTTAATATCCAACGCGCCGAAACGGCCCGGTGGGAAGGTCGCCGTTAACGTGGCTTTTTTACCGTGTGACTTATGGAAATCAATGGTCGCTTTGATATCCAGATCGGCGACACCGTCACCATAGGTGAACAGGAAAGCCTCATCATCTTTTACATACTCAGCGACGCGTTTCAGGCGGCCACCGGTCATTGAAGCGTCGCCGGTATCCACTAAAGTGACGTTCCATGGTTCAACGCGCTTGTGATGTACTTCCATGCGGTTTTCTGCCATATGGAATGTGACATCGGACATATGCAGGAAGTAGTTCGCAAAATACTCTTTAATCACATAGCCTTTATAACCACAGCAGATAATGAAATCTTTAATACCGTGGGCGGAATACATTTTCATAATGTGCCAGAGAATTGGCTTGCCACCGATTTCAACCATCGGTTTTGGCTTTACAATTGTCTCTTCACTTAATCTGGTTCCAAGTCCACCAGCCAGAATCACCGCTTTCATGTCGTGCCCTCAATTTTATTTCGATGCGGTAAAGGCATCAGAATAGAAGTTCTCTACGGAGAGATGTTTAGTCATAAAGTCCTTTTTACTGGCATCGATCATGACAGGCGATCCGCATGCATAAATGTCGAAGGACTCAAGGGAATCAAAATCATCCATTACGGCGTGATGGACAAATCCTTTACGCCCGTTCCAGTTTGCATCTTCGCCTGATACCACCGGAACAAAATGAATGTTGTCGTGCTGTTCACACCATTGCTGTGGCAACGGTGAATAGAAGTCATTTCCCTGCGGCATGCCCCAGTAGATATGAATCTCGCGCATACTGTTATTCTGCACAAGATGTTCAACCATTGATTTTACCGGTGCAAACCCAGTACCACCGGCCAGGAAAATCAGCGGCCGCTCATTCTCTCTGATGAAGAATGTCCCGCAAGGCCCTTCAATTCGCATCAGCGTATTT
This sequence comes from Cedecea neteri, assembly GCF_000757825.1. Taxonomy (GTDB): domain Bacteria; phylum Pseudomonadota; class Gammaproteobacteria; order Enterobacterales; family Enterobacteriaceae; genus Cedecea; species Cedecea selenatireducens. The sequence continues at coordinate 4,357,282 of NZ_CP009451.1, read as the reverse complement.
TCTTGCAGATCGCTGAAAATAAGCGTGCTCATCTGGCCATTGGGCACATTTCTGATATGAAGCTCAACGCCGTCGGCCTCATTGCTATTAGCAATTGAATAGCTGCGGGTCACGCCTTTATATTGCAAATTAATATACTGCCCTGGCAGGAAGCCCATTTTCGCAGTAGGCGGCATGCGCAGCTTCAGGCTGATAACATCTGCAGAAACCAATTCGGCGCTATTCACTTTGCAAGGAACGATTTTCTTTACTTGCCCAGCCAGTTCCGGGAAGTAGTTCGCCTTAAGCTCCAACGCTGTTTTAGGCTTACAGCAGCAAGTCAGTATTTTTTCCCCGTGGCCGAATACTCTGCCACTGGCATCGATAGCCTCCCCTGCAAGCAGGTCAGATTCGCAAATACCACAATCGCCGTTTTTACAGCTGTGCTCAAGGTGAATACCTGCTGAAAGCGCCGCATCGAGGATGGATTCATCCTCTTTGCCAGGAAATTCAATGTTTGAAGGAAATATTTTTATAATGTGAGACACGTTATTTACTCTGAGAATGAAACCTGATGCAGCAACGGCGCTACAGCATCTTTGGCTGATAGCTCTGGCGGTTGAGAGATGGGCCAATCGATACCAATACTTTCGTCATTCCACAAAATGCTGCCTTCAGAGGAAGGGGCATAGTACTGGGTTGCTTTATATAAAAACTCAGCCGTATCGCTCAGCGTGACGAAGCCATGAGCAAAACCTTCAGGGATCCACAGCTGGCGTTTATTTTCCGCAGACAAATGAACGCCAACCCACTGGCCGAACGTTGCTGAGCCTTGACGAATATCAACCGCAACGTCAAACACTTCACCGGCAGTGCAGCGGACTAATTTACCCTGCGCGTGCTCGCCTCTTTGGAAATGCAAACCTCTCAGTACACCTTGCCTGGACTTCGAATGGTTATCCTGCACAAAAGCCACCGGGCGTCCGACAGCCTCTTCGAAAATACGCTGACTAAAGCTTTCAAAAAAGAAACCGCGTTCATCGCCGAACACTTTAGGTTCAAAGATCAGAACTTCTGGTATTGCCGTTTTTATTACGTTCATGACTTATAAACCTTTGACCATCTTCAGGAGATATTTACCGTAATCATTTTTGGACAACGGTTCAGCCAGTTTTCTAACCTGCTGAGCGTCGATAAATCCTTTACGGAACGCAATCTCTTCCGGGCAGGCAACTTTGAGACCCTGACGCACTTCAATGGTCTGGATAAAGTTACTGGCCTCAATCAAGCTCTGGTGAGTCCCGGTATCAAGCCAGGCATAGCCCCGCCCCATCATGGCAACCGATAATTCCTCTTGTTCCAGATACAATCGGTTAATATCGGTAATCTCGAGTTCACCGCGTGGAGATGGCTTCAAGCTTTTCGCCATTTCGACAACGTTTTTGTCGTAGAAATATAATCCGGTCACCGCATAGTTACTTTTGGGTTCAAGCGGCTTCTCTTCAAGCGAGACGGCTTTACCACTTTTATCAAACTCCACCACACCGTAACGTTCCGGGTCATGGACATGGTAGGCAAAGACGGTGGCACCAGATGTTTTGACCGTTGCATTTTCCAGCTGTTTTTGCAGGTCGTGACCATAGAAAATATTGTCACCCAGCACTAACGCACAATCGCTATCGCCAATAAACTCTTCACCGATAATAAAAGCCTGCGCCAGCCCGTCCGGGCTTGGCTGCACTTTGTATTGCAGGTTAAGCCCCCACTGTGTGCCATCACCCAGTAATTGCTCAAAGCGCGGCGTATCCTGCGGCGTACTGATGATTAAGATGTCACGGATACCGGCTAGCATCAGCGTGCTGAGCGGGTAGTAGATCATCGGTTTATCGTAAATAGGTAACAGTTGCTTGCTGACAGCCATCGTTACTGGATAAAGACGAGTGCCGGAACCCCCGGCCAGAATGATGCCTTTACGTGAAGTCATGTTCATTTCTCTACTCATGTGTTTCACCCATCCCGGGTCAAACATGTTACTGAAAAACTATGCGTTAGCCGTAAACAGCTCAGTAAGCATGCGTTTTACACCGTGTTCCCAGGACGGTAACACCAGACCAAATGTCTGCTGGAACCGGGTATTGTCTAATCGAGAGTTCGACGGTCGGCGGGCGGGTGTTGGGTAAGCAGATGTTGGCAACGGATTTGTTCTCGTCACAGCCAAATCAACACCTGCATTTTTAGCTTCAGCAAACACTAATCGAGCGTAGTCGTACCAGGTTGTCGAGCCGGAAGCTACCAGATGGTATAACCCTGCAACATCGGGTTTTTGTCGCGCAATTCGAATGGCGTGGGCCGTGCAATCAGCCAGCAATTCAGCGCCTGTTGGGGCACCTGTTTGATCGTTGATAATAGACAGTTCTTCACGATCTTTTGCCAGACGCAGCATGGTTTTTGCGAAATTGTTGCCTTTAGCGGCATAAACCCAGCTGGTTCTGAAAATCAGATGGTTAGGGCAATGTGCCTGTAACGCTATCTCACCGGCACGCTTCGTTTCACCGTAGACATTCAGCGGTGCAGTCTCATCGGTTTCTTTCCAGGGTGTTTCACCATCCCCTGGGAAAACATAATCGGTAGAGTAATGCACAACCCACGCACCGATTTTTGCGGCCTCTTTAGCGATGGCTTCAACGCTGATGGCGTTTAGAAGCTGCGCCAGCTCAGGTTCGGATTCTGCTTTATCCACCGCCGTATGCGCCGCTGCATTAACGATGACGTCAGGCTTAACGCGGCGTACCGTTTCAGCAATGCCTTCCGGATGGCTGAAATCACCGCAAAATTCTTCTGAACGAACATCCAGAGCAGTAACGTTACCTAATGGTGCCAGCGCGCGCTGTAGTTCCCAACCTACCTGCCCCGTCTTACCGAAGAGTAAGATATTCATTTACGCTCACCGTAATTTTGCTCAATCCAGCTTTTATAGGCACCGCTCTTAATGTTTTCTACCCATTGCTGGTTGTCTAAATACCACTGAACCGTTTTACGAATACCCGACTCAAACGTCTCCTGCGGCTTCCAGCCCAGCTCGCGCGAGATTTTATCTGCATCAATCGCGTAACGACGGTCATGCCCAGGACGGTCAGTGACATAGGTAATTTGGTCGCGGTACGAGCCCTCTTTAGGCACAATCTCGTCCAACAAATCACAGATGGTATGCACAACCTCGAGGTTCTTCTTCTCGTTGTGACCACCGATGTTGTAGGTCTCACCTACCTGCCCTTGAGTAACAACCGTATAAAGCGCACGCGCGTGGTCTGCAACATACAGCCAGTCACGGATCTGATCGCCCTTACCGTAAATCGGCAGCGGTTTTCCTTCCAGAGCATTCAGAATAACGAGTGGGATCAATTTCTCAGGGAAATGGAACGGCCCGTAGTTATTTGAGCAATTGGTGACGACCGTCGGCAAACCATAGGTGCGGAGCCAGGCGCGAACGAGATGATCGCTGGAAGCTTTCGATGCAGAGTATGGGCTGCTTGGCGCGTACGCCGTCGTTTCTGTAAACAGGGGCAATGCTTCGCCCTGTGCAACTTCATCCGGGTGCGGAAGATCGCCATACACTTCATCAGTAGAGATGTGATGGAAACGGAAGTTCGTCTTCTTCTGTGCGGCTAATCCGGACCAATAATGGCGTGCAGCTTCAAGCAGTACGTAAGTCCCAACAATATTGGTCTCAACAAAAGCTGCCGGGCCAGTGATGGAGCGATCGACATGGCTCTCTGCGGCCAGATGCATGACGGCATCCGGCTGGTGTTGTTCAAAAATCTGCTCGATTGCTGCAGCATCGCAAATATCCGCCTGAACGAAATGATAGCGCTCATTAGCGGCGACATCGGCTAAAGACTCCAGATTACCGGCATAGGTTAACTTATCTACGTTAACCACACTATCCTTAGTATTATCAATGATATGACGAACAACGGCTGAGCCAATAAACCCGGCACCGCCGGTAACTAGGATTTTCACTGTGCAGTCTCTCTATAATCTTGTTATTACATTCAAGGGAGCAGCACCCTGAATATAATATATTTGAGATATCTCTTAAGGATAGATGCATGCTGAACCTGAATTTTAGCCATGCTACCGCCCCTGGCTCAACAGCTACCAGTGCACTGTACAACATAGGCCATAGCGTACCTTCAGGTACCGCATGCAAGAAATCGCCACGATTTTATATTTCATACGGCAATTCTCAAGGAAAAACTTTGGTCTATACACAACGGCCAAAAAATGATAAGCCCATGAAAAACTTAGACTTCACTGTCGATTAATAAAGCAAAACGGCGGCTCATCGTTCAACGCCTGGCTCAGACTGAACGTTATGCCACCGTTTACCGCACCCTCATCCATGAAAGCGACTTAAAGCAGGACTATGCGTCAGCAAGAAGCTTTTGAATACGCTCGCGAAACTTCTGCCCTTCTTTATGGTTGCGTAGCCCGTACTGGACGAACGCCTGCATATAGCCCATTTTCTTACCGCAGTCGTAGCTCTCGCCGGTCATCTGCATCACTTCAACTGGCTGAGTTTCGTTCAGTACCGCTATGGCGTCGGTTAACTGAATACGCCCCCATGCACCTGGTTCCGTTTTTTCCAGCAGCGGCCAGATATCGGCCGAAAGCACATAGCGCCCCACCGCCGCGAGATCGGAGTCCAGCGTTTGCGGCTGATCCGGTTTTTCAACAAACTCAACTACGCGGCTCACCTGCCCTTCATTCAGCAAAGGTTCCTGAGTGGTAATCACCGAGTAGGCAGCCAGATCTTCATTTGGCATATGCTTAGCCAGCACCTGGGTGCGGCCGGTTTCATTGAAGCGAGCCACCATGGCGGCCAGGTTATAGCGCAGCGGATCGGCACTCGCGCCATCAAGCACCACATCTGGCAAAACCACCACAAATGGATTGTTACCAACGATCGGCTGTGCGCAAAGGATAGAGTGCCCCAGCCCAAGCGGCTGAGCCTGGCGAACGTTCATGATGGTGACGCCCGGAGGGCAGATAGACTGGACTTCAGCCAGCAGTTGGCGCTTAACGCGCTGCTCAAGCAGGGCTTCCAGCTCGTAAGAGGTGTCGAAGTGGTTTTCAACGGCATTCTTGGAAGAGTGAGTCACCAGCACGATTTCTTTGATACCCGCGGCAACAATTTCGTCGACGATATACTGGATCATCGGTTTATCAACAATTGGCAGCATCTCTTTAGGGATAGCTTTTGTTGCTGGCAGCATATGCATGCCCAAACCGGCTACCGGGATAACTGCTTTAAAATTAGTCATTTCGCTCCTACCTCATAACAGCTGAGAAAATGCATATTCACGCTTAACTTGAACAGTCTTTGATGACTTAACATCAATTGAACAATCTGAGAGCACTGTTGAGTTAAGATACTCTTTCGCTGCCATAAGCTTTACTCAGAATAATCGGAAAGCAATCGCGAATACTAACTAATTGATATATTTCCGAATTTTCGTAGTTCGCAAGTCATCTTCAGCAATGTGTTACTCAGTCACAAACGTAATATCGTCTTTCTTATCATGCACAAATTCATACTGCAGAGTACGATCCAATCCCTGAGAGAGCGAGTAAGGAGCAAAAAAACCACAGCTATGCACTTTTGACGCATCAAACTGAGTAGTTGCACAGAATTTCTTCACCCGAACAGCGCTAATAGCGTATTTTTTACCGGTAACTTTACTTAAAATATCGAAGCAAAGGCCACCCAACATGCCAAGGCTGTATGGAAGATGTACAGAAGGAATCTTTTTATTGAGACTTTTTTCTACTTCAGAAACCAACTGATTCATATTGAGATCGGGTTTGTCGACGTAGTTGTAAACCTCATAACCGACATGTACGTTAGCTAATTTGTACTTAATAAATTCAACAATATTACCAACATAAGCCATTGACTTATAGTTATTGCCGGCCCCAACCATCGCAAATTTCCCGCTCGCAATCTGCTTGAGCAAGTTGTATACATTGCCTCGGTTACGCTCCCCAAAAATAACGGTAGGACGAATGATAGTCAGTGAACGATCGCCTGGAGAGTTCTGATGCCATTCACGCAATACCTCCTCTGCCTGCCACTTGCTCTTGCCGTAATGATTGAAGGGATCATGGGGATGACTTTCATCAGGGTTTGTTTTATTCAATCCATAGACCGCCACTGAACTTGTGAAAATGATGTTTTTGACACCATTTTTTTCCATTGCAGCCAGTACGTTACGTGTACCTTGAACATTTACGTCGTAGTAAAGCGATGTTGGACTAACATCATCACGGTGTTCAGCAGCTAAAAGAACGATTGTGTTATAACCGTTAAGTGCCTTGTCGAGGGTTTCCTGATCACGCACATCTCCCAGCGTAGTGATTTCAGGATAGAAATGGCTTTGCTGCTTATCCAGGTTATGGATAGCAAAGTCGGGAAGGGTTGTCTCCAGAAGTCTGGTGCCTACGAAGCCAGATGCGCCGATTAACAAAACTTTTTCGTTCATAAATCACTTATTCTGTTTGTATTGAACAAAATTTGAGATAAAGCTGGATGCTTAGCTTGGATTGTAACCACCAACAATCCAGACCCTAACTTTAACTAGCGGATCCTCAGATTATAGTCTTTTCGTGCTTTGATGCCAGCATGAATTCGCTAAACAAATAACGCATGCTAGCGCTCTGGCGCGGCGAGCAAAATAGGCAAACACCTCTACTTAAGCGTCCGTTGACTGAGAATTGTCCCAAAGGGAGTTGCAATATTACTTATTCACTTCCGGCAGCCTGAAATTGAGATTCTCACTATTGACATGTAGCTGGTCTACCCGGTCTATATCTACCGAGCTTTGCCCTTTTTCATTGACAGCATGAATATTTGACAGCGACAGTAAGGTGTCATTTTTAGCCATAAACTTCCCACGTACGTCTTTGCGAAGATCAAAGTTCATCTTCAGCGCAGGTCCGTTAGTTGAAAGCTGCATAACATTGATATTTCTCATAAAAAGATGCTGAGGTTTGTTATGAAACTCTAGCGTCGCGCGCTTCATGGTAACGTTGGTCATCGCCACAAAGGAGGTCGCATTGCCGGATGAAATCTGGATACCGCGCAGCGGGCTGGTCAGCTCGCTGTTATCAAGTTTTATATCGCTCAGCTTAAAATTTTGCGGAATAGACAGGTAATTACCTTTGATTACACCGTAACCAATCAGCATTCCCGCACTGTTAACCATATCCACATCATCAATCACAAAGTTATCGCAGCCATATATCGCGACGGTGGCATTATCGATCCCGGCGGTGCGGCTAAAGGTCGGATTAATATTACGCGCTTTTACGTTACGAATAAGGAAATGCTTCCCATTCTCAACATGAACTAACTGGCGACAGTTACTGCCGGTGATATTGGCCACCACGAAGTTTTTTACCGCCTGATCTTCTGGATAATTATTGTTATACGTACTGCCCGCCAGCCCGATGCCTATTCCCCAGTTAATCTTTCCGTTAGTACAGTTAATGTTGTCAATAACATGGTCAGAAATCAGCAGATCGCTATCGTTTATCGCCACGTTCCACTCAATGGCATCCCCTTGCAGATGGCTGAAATGGCCGTTAGTGATGCGAACGTTCTCCATGCGGTTATGAAAGCCCTGGCGCAGTATCGCGTAGTTGGCATCGTGTACGGTGATGTTGTCGATGGTGAAGTTACGCATCGTACGGTTATCTTTCCCGCCAATGTAAATCTGCGCCACATTGACAAACCCGCTCATATCAATGCCTTTGATCGTACAGTCGGAACCCCGCACATCCAGCGTGATGTTGTTAAACCGCCCCTTTCCCTCGCCGACAATCTGGCAGCCATCCTGCAGCACAAAGCGCCCTTTGCCGTTGCCTTTCAGCCCGCCGGCCACCTGTAGCGTTTTACCCTGCGGCATGAAAATAGCGGTATTGATGCTGTCGCAGACTAAATCCACCGGCACCTGAACGACGTCTGCCTCGGCAAACGCCTGCTTAAAGGCGGCTATCCAGTCGTTTTGATAGAAATCTTTGACGTTGACCTCTGTTCCCCGGCCGATAGCTTTTACCGTGCCGGGAATAAGGGATGCAGCCGCTAGTGCAGAACCCGCGGCCAGCAGCTTACGGCGAGATGCGGAGAAAGGAATGCGCTTCAGTGGATTGCTTTTCGACATAAGTCCTCATCATAGGATTCGGTGATTTACAGCGTCTGAAGCTGACGGGCAAGCTGCTGGTTGATAACCTGCTGATTGAACTGGCTGGTAACTTTTTCCCTGGCGCGCGACAGCATCAGCTGCAGGTCACTTTCCGACACGGAAGCCGAGGCCTGCAGCTTATCGGCAAGGGCAAAAGCGTCCTTTTCCGGTACCAGCCAGCCCGACTTATCGGCGTCGATAAGCTCAGGGATGCCGCTATGAACGGTCGACACGACGGGGATCCCAACGGCCATCGCCTCCATCAGCGCGACGGGGATCCCTTCCATGTCGCCATCTTCACCGGTGACAGAAGGCAGCAAGAAGAGGTCGGCCCTGTCGAGCATCGCTTTCACCTCATGACTCGGCTTGAAGCCGGGCATAAAGACCACGTCCTCCAGCTGCAGTTGCTCAATCAGCGTCTTCAGACGGCGCTCCCAGGGGCCAATGCCAAGAATGTTGTAGCGAAATGCCACGCCGCGAGCCTTCAACAGGCGGCAGGCTTCAATGGCAATATGTAAGCCTTTTTTTTCCGTCAGGCGCGCAACGGAGACAATCTCCAGCGGCGTGCCCGGCGTTTTCATAGGCCTCAAAGAAAACTTGTCCATATCCACGCCCATTCTGGATACCGCAATTTTGCTCTCCGGGCAGCCCATCTGCTTCAGGCGATTTGCCCAGAGATTGCTTATCGGCAGCATCAAATCTCCGCGCTCAAACAGCTGCCTGTATTCAGGCGTGTAATGAGCCAGCGCATCCCGGTGCGAAATATCTATGCCGTGGAATACGGTGGCAATTTTGCCTTTTAGCACACCAAGCTCCTTGAGCTTGGCTGCCGTGACGCCTGCCGGGCCAAAATGCGCGATAAAAACGTCGGCCTCCAGCGGCTGCTTCTGCCGCCCGCAAATAGATGACAGGATCAGATTACGGGCCTCATCGCCGTAGCGAGCACGACTCAAGGCTCGCCAGGTTCTGCCCCGCAGGCCGCCACGGAGCGTATTCAACGCACGGCTTTGCAGCTTGCCGACTTTACCCTCTGGTTCATCAAGCAACCAGACGGTTTTCTCCGAAAGCCCGTAGCTTTTAAACGTCGCGTGGGTATTGGTCAGATCCCCTTTTTGCAGGGCAACAATCTCAACCTCATGGCCCATGTCGATAAAAGCGGTGATCTGGTTCAGCACAAAGGTTTCCGACGCCAGCGGAAACTTCAGCAGGAAGAAACCTATCTTCATTTCCCCTCCTTGACTCGCTCAAGCACCGATTCCACCATTTTCATGCCGTTTGCGCGCTCGGCGCTTACCGCCAACGCAAGCCGCTGGTTAATTGACGGCAACTGCCCAAGCACGTCAGCGACTACGCCCTGCAGAGAACCGTCCAGCAGTTGGCGAATATCGATGGCCATTTCAGGCATACCGAGCTGCTGCATAATGCCTGCGGATTTGTGTTCGTAGTTGATCGCCACGGCCGGCGTGCCAAAGTTCATCGAGATAATCGCCGAGTGCAGGCGAGTCCCCACCGTCAGCTCGCAGGCGGCGAAGATTTTGCCCATCTCCAGATCGTTAAGCTCATCCATCACGACGTGATAGTCATCGGGCTGCCTGATGTACTGGCGAATGTTGAGCGCCACCATGCGATCGTCTTTGTTATAGCTGTCGATACCGGTACAGGTGGAAAGCGCCAGAACCTGGTAACCCTGCTCAATGGTGCGGTTCACCACTTCGGCAAAGGCCCGCTCGTAAGCTTCCTGGGTGGTACCCAGCCGCTTATCGAACGGCGCAAGTTCCCGTAGCGTAATCGCCACGGTTTTCTTACCTTCAATTACGCCAAGCCAGTGCTTAACCGCATAGCTCGGTACAAAATCCTCTTCATGCTGTGCCACCAGCCATGCCGTATCGACCCCCTGCTCGACCTTGCTGGTATCTATCTGACTTTTCTTCATCAGATCCAGGCTCACGGTTTCGCGCAGGATAAGTGACTTCGCGTGGCCGAAAACGTAGTTCGCCAGCTGGTTAAACTGCGGATCCTGGAACGGCCCCACGCTATGGCCGACCATATAGACGGGTTTACGCGCCATAAAACTGCACAGCGCATGTTCAAACTGGCTCACGCCATACAGGTCAACAAAGAACGAGCCGCCGACCTGAATAATCGCATCGTACTCCTGCAGCGATTTCACAAAATCGATGAACCCCTGCGGGATAGCAATATTACGCAGTCGCCCGGTGTTGGTCGCCTTCGCCAGCAGCACCTGGTGCTGATATTTACGGCGCAGCACTTTTTTTACCCGGCCTACGAGCCCGGCCGCATTGTTGTACTGCTTCATTTGCTTATACAGCCCATCGCCCAGGACCGGGCGCCCCAGCAGCCAGGCTGAACTCACCGGGTAACGGCTCATAACATCTACATGTATGCCGTCGTCAAGCGTGGTAATGGCATCGATCAACCCGCGCAAAATGGCGCTATCACCGCGATTGCCGCAAGTATGGTTGCCAAGAATAAGTAATTTCATATCGACCTCTTAATAGGGTTCTTAGCCAGCGCGAAGCAGCGCTTTCAGGCGTTCGCTGCGGCAAAACTGTTGCTTCATTTCGACGATCAGCGCATTGCGGGACAAAATAATCATCACCATAAAAGCCGCAGCCCCGGCCGCTACCTGTATACAAAGCAACGCCGCCAGGGGCAGATGCCCGTTAAGCGCCACGCCAAGTCCGGCGCTGACAATCAGCGTCGGTAGCGACAGATAAAAAGGCAGCCAGATGCTGAGGATGTACTCCCGGTAGCTGGAGCCCAGCACCGGTTTGATCATGATGAAATAGCTGAGGACGGTGTTAACCACCTGAACAAGCAGGAAACCGAGCGTGACGCCGAGCGCGCCGCCCAGCTGGCCGCCGACGATAATGGCCGGGATAAACAGGAAGGTTTTAAAAACGTTGAATTTAAAACTGATGTCCACCCGCGCCTTCGCCATCAGCAGCGACCCGATCGGGTTCCCGATGGAGCGCAGCAGGCCGACGACGCACAGCAGCTGCAGGATTGGCGTAATGAACTGCCATTTTTCCCCAAACACCAGCGGAACGAAGTTATTTGAGACCACCATCAGCCCCAGCAGCGCCGGGAAGTTGATGATGCCGACAATCGACAGCAGCTTGTAGAAGTTCACCCGCAGCTTCGCGGTGTCATCCTGAATCTTGGCAAACGCCGGGAACAGCACGCGGGTAATGATCGGGTTGAGCTTCATCGGCGGGACAACCGCGACGTTATAAGCCAGGTTATAACCACCGGCGACGCCGGCGCCGAGAATACGCGCCAGTACCAGCGTGGAAAGGTTGGTATTGACGTAGTTGATCACGCTATCGGCGGTCAGCCACGCGCCAAACTTCAGGTTGGAATTAACCGACTTCAGGGAAAAATGGAAACCTGGGCGGTAAATCTTGCGCCCGAAGAAGCCAAACAGTGAGGTACGAACGACGGTATTCACCAGGTAACCGATGATTGCCGTAATAGCAAACGGGTAGTACATCGCCGCCGTGACGGTCACGCTAAAGCCCACCAGCACGGACACCGTCTCAATGGAACCGATTTTTGAGAACTCGAGTTCCTTTTGCATCAGGGCGCGAAACTGCTGCCCGTGCGGAATGACGATAAAAGCAAAGGACAGCGTTTTAATCAGCGGCGACAGGTCCGGGTTATGCAGCACGCCGGCAATCACATCGCTCAGTAAAAAGACCACGATGCATACCAGCACGCCCAGCCCGACGTTTAGCCAGTACAGCGTGGTCAGCTCCAGCTGGCTTATCTCTTTGCGCTGAATAATGGAGTTGGCAATACCAAAATCAGACAGCGTATCGGCCAGGGCGATAATCACCAGCGACACGGTAAGCAGGCCAAACTGGTGGTTATCAATGGTTCTGGCCAGAATAGTCATCTGCGCCAGCCCCAGGCCAATAATAATGACCGTGGCAATCGCGGACCACTTTGCGCCGCTGATGGTTTTTTCTCTCAGGCTCATGTTGGGTTCCGGTCAGTATGCCGCTTTGTTAACAAAGCCTTTGAAAACGGTAAGGAAAACAATCTTGATGTCGAACCACAGGCTCCATTCGCGAATGTATTCCAGGTCAAATTCGACGCGTTTTTCCATCTTGTCGAGCGTGTCGGTTTCGCCGCGCCAGCCGTTAATTTGCGCCCAGCCGGTAATACCTGGCTTGACCTTATGGCGCAGCATGTAGCCTTCGATTAACGCGCGGTATTCTTCGTTGTGGGCAACGGCATGGGGACGAGGGCCGACAATTGACATGCCCCCAAGCAGGACGTTAATAAACTGCGGCAGCTCGTCCAGCGAAGTGCGGCGCAGAAAGCTCCCGATAGGCGTAATACGCTTGTCGCCTTTCGTGGCCTGCACCACCACCGCGTCGTTCTCCATCACTTTCATGGAGCGGAATTTCCACACTTTGATGGGCTTGCCGTCCATCCCGTAGCGGGTCTGACGGAAGATAACCGGCCCTGGCGAAGTCAGCTTCACCGCGAGGCTGATGCACAGCAGAACGGGGGAAATCAGCAGCAGGATAAAAGAGGACAGCACGATATCTTCCAGCCGCTTAAGCACGCTGTTAAAGCCGCTCAGCGGGGTTTCAAACAGCGGCACGACGGGCACGCCGTTTACCTCTTCAGTGCGGGCATTAAGAATATTGAAGGTAAAAACATCGGGGATCAGCAGCACGGAACAGGTGGTATCCGCCAGTTCGCTCACCAGCTTTTTAATGCGCGACTCGTGGCTCATTTCCATCGCAATGTAGATTTTATCAATCTGGCCGTTGCGGGCGTCGGTCACGAGCGTATTGAAGTTGCCCATATAGTTGATCAGCGCGCCTGCCGGCGGTTCATCGTCGTAAACACCCAGCACGTTAAAGCCCAGCCAGGGCTCATTTTTAAAGCTTTGCGCCAGCACCTGACCGACCGGCAGAGAGCCTGCAATGGCAACACGACGCGTATTAAAGCCTTTGTTACGCAGCCAGCCTGCGGCAAATCGAATCCACGATCGGCAAACAACCAGCCCCGCGCCGGTCAATACGTACCAGGCCAGATAAACCCAGAACGAGCCGTCAAAGTCGCTATTAAAAGCCAGCAGTCCGGCGCTGAAAATCACGCTCAGCGTCCAGTTCTGCAGCAGCAGGAATAACTCGCTGGAGATTTTTACCCCACGCCACGAACGATAAAAATCCGTCATCCCACCGATCATCTGAAACACAACGAGGGTCAATAAAGCCATCAGCAGATGCATATAGAGAAACGGCAAAGCGTTAGCCTTACAGACCATCCACAGCCCGGCAAACATGATGCTGATGTCGGAAAAACGTTGCACCATAGAGATCAACGATGCGTTGGTTTTTGGCAGCTCGCGCTTTTTTAGATTTGTCATCGTTTTACCTTTGAAAGAAGTCGCATCGGTGTTTTCCCCCTCACCCCAACCCTCTCCCCAAGGGGGAGAGGGGGTAATAGCTGGAACCAGGAGCATTCCCTCTCCCTTCAGGGGGGAGTAGGAAGTTCTGGCTCCTGGCTTTCCCCTCTCCCTTCAGGAGAGAGTAGGAAGTTCTGGCTCCTGACTTTCCCCTCTCCCTTCAGGAGAGAGAGTAGGAAGTTCTGGCTCCTGACTTTCCCCTCTCCCTTCCAGGGAGAGGGCCAGGGTGAGGGTTAAAACACACAAATGCGGCAGATTACTGGTTCAGCAAAGCCATAATTTCCTGCGTTCGCGCCTGCATCAGCGTCTCATCACCGCGAGACTCCACGTTCAGGCGCACCACCGGCTCGGTGTTAGAACTGCGCAGGTTGAACCGCCAGTCGCCAAACGCCATGCTGATCCCGTCCGTGTGGTCGATCTCTTCCGCGTGCGGGCCAAAATGTGCGCGCACACGCTCAATCGCCGCCGCAGGGGCTTCCAGCTTGCTGTTGATCTCCCCGCTGGCCGGCCACGCCGCCATGCGGTCCTGCACCAGTTCACCCAGCGTTTTCCCCTTCAGGCAAAGCAGTTCGGTCACCAGCAGCCACGGGATCATCCCGCTGTCGCAGTAGGCAAAGTCGCGGAAGTAGTGGTGGGCACTCATCTCGCCGCCGTAAATTGCATCCTCTTCACGCATGCGCTCTTTGATAAACGCGTGCCCGGTTTTCGACATCACCGGTTTGCCGCCCGCGCGCTCGACGATATCTACCGTGTTCCACGCCAGGCGCGGGTCGTGAATGATTTTCGACCCAGGCTGTTTTTCGAGGAACGCCGCCGCCAGCAGGCCCACGATGTAGTACCCCTCAATAAACTGCCCTTTCTCGTCGAACAGGAAGCAGCGGTCAAAGTCCCCGTCAAAGGCGATGCCCATATCGGCTCCGTGCTCAATCACCGCGTCGCGGGTATCGGCGCGGCATTCCGGCAGCAGCGGGTTAGGGATCCCGTTGGGGAAATTGCCGTCCGGCGTGTTGTGCACTTTCACGAAGGTCAGCGGCACGTTGAGTGCCTTAAAGCGGGCTTCAATGGCGTCCACAATCGGGCCCGCCGCGCCGTTGCCGGAGTTGACCACCAGCTTCAGCGGTTTGATGTGGCTGACGTTGATGTAGGAGAAAAGATGGTCGAGGTAGGCTTCCACCACCGACACTTTCCGGTAGCTGCCGCGCGCCGCCTCATTCACCGGCGGGAAGTCATTGGCTTCCGCCAGGCGCTGCACGTCGCGCAGGCCGGTGTCGCCGCTGATCGGGCGGGCGCCCTGGCGCACCAGCTTCATGCCGTTGTAGTCCATCGGGTTATGGCTGGCGGTCACTTCGATCCCGCCGTCCACGTCCAGATGCCAGGTGGCAAAATAGATTTCTTCGGTGCCGGACAGGCCGATATCCAGCACGTCCACGCCCGCGTCCTGCAGGCCACGCGCCAGCGCCTGCTTCAGCGATTCGCTGGTCAGGCGCACGTCGCCGCCCAGCACGATAGTTTTCGGCTTCAGGTACTCGCCGTAGGCACGGCCGATGCGCCAGGCGATGTCTTCGTTCAGCTCGTCGCCCAGGCGGCCGCGGATGTCGTAGGCTTTAAAACAGGTCAGTTGCTGCATGATTTCGCTCCTTCGGGCAACAGTTACCCAACCCACGGGTTCGTGGCCCGTGGAGAATGTTTACAATCAGGGATTAAATGCGTCCGTAGCGGTCCTGGAAACGGACGATGTCGTCTTCTTCCAGGTAGGTACCGGAGCGAACCTCAATCAGGTCGAGAGGAATTTTGCCGGGATTTTCCAGGCAGTGGGTCATGCCGAGCGGGATATAAATAGACTCGTTTTCACCCAGCAGTTTGACCTCCTCGCCCAGCGTGACCTTCGCGGTGCCCGCCACCACAATCCAGTGCTCAGCACGATGATGGTGCATTTGCAGCGAAAGCCCCTCGCCCGGCTTGACGGTGATGCGCTTCACCTGGTAACGATCCCCGGAATCAATGGAGTCATATTTTCCCCACGGACGGTAAACTTCCCGGTGATTGTGGTGTTCGTGACGGCCATCGCCTTTGATTCTCTCCACCACTTTCTTCACGTTCTGGACGTGATCGCGGTCAGCAATCAGCACCGCGTCTTTGGTCTGCACCACCACCAAATCCTTCACGCCAACGGTGGTGACCAGGCCGGACTCGGCATAGATGTAGCTGTTTTCGGTTTCATGGCTGATAACGTCCCCGTAGTGCACATTGCCTTCCGGGGTCTTGGCGCTGATTTCCCATAGCGAAGACCAGGAGCCTACGTCGCTCCAGCCCGCATCCATCGGTACCACAACCGCATCGGCGGTTTTTTCCATCACCGCGTAGTCGATGGACTCATCCGGGCAGGCCAGGAATGCCTGCTCGTCCACGCGAACAAAATCCAGATCCGGATCGACGCTCGCCATCGCTTTTTCACAGGCTGCCAGAATATCCGGGCGGAACTTCGCCAGCTCTTCCAGGTAACGGCCAGCGCGGAACAGGAACATACCGCTGTTCCAGTAGTACTCGCCGCTGGCAACATAGGCCTGCGCTGTAGAAAGGTCAGGTTTTTCGACGAACTGCGCCACGCCAAAGGCCAGCGCATCAACGCCGTTTTCCGGGTTAGACACGGCGCCACGGCGAATATAGCCGTAGCCCGTTTCAGGCAGATCCGGAACAATACCAAAGGTCACCAGCTTACCGGCCTCGGCGTAAGGCATCGCGCTGCGCACCGCGTTACGGAAGGCCTCTTCATTCTGGATGACGTGATCGGCGGCCAGAATCAGCATCAGCGGATCCTGCTGCGGCTGGTTACGCAGCGCCGCAAGCGCCGCCAGCGCGATGGCCGGAGCCGTGTTGCGCCCGGCGGGTTCCAGCACGATATTTTCGGTCAGTTTATTTAGCTGGCGCAGCTGCTCGGCGACGATAAAACGGTGTTCCTCATTGCAAATCACCACCGGGCTTTCGCACTCGACCCCGTTCAGGCGATTGATGGTGGTTTGCAGCATGGTCAGATCCCCTTTCAGGCAGAGGAACTGCTTGGGGTACAGCACGCGGGACAGCGGCCAAAGGCGACTGCCGTTTCCGCCCGCCATGATCACCGGATAGAGTTGTGACTGACTCATAATTTATCCCCGACTTTTTATGAAGAGATGGCCGCAATAAATTGGCTTAACACGTTCTCTTTTTCGAGCGTGCGTTCGGCATATTCACGTGCCACCGTGTTGTTTTGAGGAAGCTGCAGGCACCGTTCTATGCCCGTCGCCAGCGCATCGGCGGACTCGGGCACCACGCAAACCGCTATGCCCGGATAAGCTTCGCAAAGCTGGCCCAGCTCGGTTTCCGGCTCGGCGGTAATCACCGCATTGCCGCCTACGGCCAGGATATTGGTCAGTTTTGAAGGCAGTACGGCATCCGCCGCCCCACGACGTTGGATAACCAGATGACAGTCGGCCAGGCCAAGCAGCGCCGGGAGCGCTTCGTAAGACTGTAGCGGGTGGAAAACCACATTATTCAGCCCGTGAACATGCACCAGTTTTTCGAGCCGCTCTTTGCCGCCGCCCTGGCCAACAATCACAAACAGGTACGGGCTCCCGGCGAACCGGCCCGCCACTTCAATCACCGTTTCCAGCCCTTGTTTTTCGCCAATATTGCCGGAGTACAGCACGATTTTTTTATCTGCCGGCAGGTTGAGCGCATGGCGAACGGCTTCGATTTGCTCGGGCGCAACATCGCGAAAACGAGCCACTTCCGACCAGTTAGGGAAGAAAATCACCCGCTGCGGATCTACGCCTTTCTCGGTGGCTTTATTCATCATTGAGCGGGAAATAGTGGAGACGTTATCGACGTTGTGCAGGCCGCTCTTTTCAAAGCGCTGCGCAAGGCGAGCAATTTTGCCCGGCGTCTTACCTGCCATACCCAGGCCAAGCATCGCGTCCACTTCATAATCCTGGATATGCAGCAGCGTGCGTGCCCCGCTCAATTTTGCGAGCAGGCGCATCCCCGGCACGCAAAACAGCGTCGGCACCACGCCAATCACGCGATCTGGCTTCCAGCCGCGCTGGGCGAGAAGCGGGAAAAATGAGCTCAGCGCGAAACTGCCTAAATGCAGCAGGCGCTTGAGCGTAGAAGGCTGCTTTGGCACATACAGCGGGCAGCGCCAGACGGTAGCCTTACCCTGCTCTTTTTTGTATTTCCATGCCGAGTAGTCCGGGTGAACTTTCCACACCGGATAGTAAGGAGGCGCGGTGATCACCCGCACCTCATGGCCCTGGCTGGTCATCCACTCCACCATTTCACCGGTGTACTTGCCGATGCCGGTCAGCTCCGGTGAATAGTTAATGCCGTAGACCAGAATTTTCATAAGCCCGGTACCTTCCCTTTGCCCTGCTTAATGAAGTAAGCGCGGCTGTTATCGTGCACGTCCTCACGCTTGAGCAGCGCTTCCGGCGTCAGCCAGCAGTACGCTTTATGCTGCTCGGCCGGCAGATTTAGCTGCTTGTCGTCCACCCGCAGGCGGAAGCCGAGCACCACGTAATGCGTCGAGAAATCTTTCCCGGAGAAGTTATCGCCGTAAAAATGCTGCCAGACGCCGTAAAATTCACCCTCTGCAAGGGTGAAGGCCGAGCCCAGCTCCGCCTCCGTCAGGCGCATAAACGCATTAGCCAGGGTCTCATCCTTCTGCACGCGGCCGCCCGGCACAAACCAAAAGCCCTTTGCAGGGCGATTGGTTCGCAAACCCAGCAGGAACTCGCCCGCCTGGTTTTCGACGATAAGATCGATTGAGATAAGCGGAGTCGCGCTCACTACGGTGGCAAAATCTTCAGCGCTAAGAAACATACCTACCCCCGGAACCGCTGCTGGTTTTCGAGGAACCACTGGTAGGTGCTGGCGAGACCAGCTTCCAGGGTAATCTCGTGATACCAGCCGAGTCGATGCAGGCGGGAAACGTCCAGCAGCTTACGCGGCGTGCCGTCCGGCTTCGTGGCGTCAAACACCACGCGACCACGGTAGCCGGTCACTTTCGCCAGCGTCTGCGCCAGCTCGCGGATCGTGCAGTCCACGCCGGTGCCGACGTTAATGTGCGACAGCATCGGGTCGGTGTTCTCCTGCCACACTTCCTGGGCCAGCTCCATCACGTGAATGCTGGCCGCAGCCATGTCATCGACGTGCAAGAACTCGCGCATCGGCGTGCCGCTGCCCCACACCACCACGTCAGGCGCGTTCTCCTGCGTGGCTTCATGGAAGCGGCGCAGCAGGGCCGGAATGACGTGCGAGTTGCTCGGGTGGAAGTTGTCGTTCGGCCCGTACAGGTTAGTCGGCATTACCGAACGGTAATCCCGCCCGTACTGGCGATTGTAGGACTCACACAGCTTGATACCGGCAATCTTGGCAATGGCATACGGCTCGTTCGTGGCTTCAAGCGTGCCCTGCAACAGCTCGCTTTCGGCCATCGGCTGCTGCGCCATCTTCGGATAAATACAGGATGAGCCGAGGAACAACAGTTTGTTCACGCCGTGCGTGTGCGCGGCATGAATAATGTTGCTTTCGATCATCATGTTCTCGTAGATGAACTCCGCCGGGAACGTGTTATTAGCAACGATGCCGCCCACTTTTGCCGCCGCCAGGTAAACCTGATCGATTTTCTCACTGGCGAAAAAGGCATTCACCTCGCCGCTGTCCAGCAGGTTCAGCTCATCGCGCCCGCGCAGCACCAGCTCAACGTCATCACGCTGCCCGAGCTGGCGGACAATGGCCGAGCCGACCATGCCACGGTGACCGGCAACAAAGATACGTTTCTTATTCATACTCAGGACTCCAGCGCGATGGCAACCTCATAACCATGGGACTTCAGCAGGGAGTGTTTCTTCGCCGCTTCCAGGTCTTTGGCAACCATCTCACCGACCATCTCCTGCAGGGTAATTTCCGGCTTCCAGCCCAGCGTTTCGTGCGCTTTGGTTGGGTCGCCCAGCAGGGTTTCTACTTCAGCAGGACGGAAGTAGCGCGGGTCAACGGAGACGATAACGTCGCCTGGTTTCACGCCCGGCGCGTCGTGGCCCGTGACGGATACCACAATGCCCTTCTCTTCCACGCCCTGGCCTTCAAAGCGCAGCTTGATGCCGAGCTGCGCGGCAGCCATTTCCACGAACTGACGCACGGAGTACTGCACGCCGGTGGCGATGACGAAGTCTTCCGGTTTTTCCTGCTGCAGCATCATCCACTGCATTTTCACGTAGTCTTTGGCATGGCCCCAGTCGCGCAGGGAGTCCATGTTGCCGAGGTACAGGCATTTCTCCAGGCCCTGAGCAATGTTGGCGATCGCGCGGGTAATCTTACGGGTCACGAACGTCTCGCCACGGCGTGGAGATTCGTGGTTGAACAGAATGCCGTTACAGGCGTACATACCGTAGGATTCACGGTAGTTAACGGTTATCCAGTAGGCGTAAAGCTTGGCTACCGCGTATGGGGAACGAGGGTAGAAAGGCGTGGTCTCTTTCTGTGGAATTTCCTGCACCAGGCCGTACAGTTCTGAAGTGGATGCCTGGTAGAAGCGAGTTTTCTTTTCCAGACCCAGGAAGCGAATGGCTTCCAGCAGGCGCAGGGTGCCCATCGCGTCCACGTCCGCGGTGTATTCCGGGGACTCAAAAGAAACCGCTACGTGGCTCATCGCCCCGAGGTTGTACACTTCATCTGGCTTCACTTCAGACAGAATGCGGGTCAGGTTTGAGGTGTCGGTCAGGTCGCCGTAGTGCAGATGGAACTTCGGGTTGCCCGCGTGCGGATCCTGATAAATATGGTCCACGCGCTCGGTGTTGAAAGAAGAGGCGCGACGCTTGATACCGTGAACTTCATAGCCTTTTTCCAGCAGGAATTCCGCCAGGTAAGAGCCGTCTTGTCCGGTGACACCCGTAATGAGAGCTACTTTAGTCATGATATTTCCTATGATTGAAGATAAAAATAAGAGCTTTTCTTTAAATAAAGAGCGCTCACGCGCGTTCGCGTATTTTTACTGCCGGGTTACCCCGGCAAACGGCGTTCGCCGGTAATGATTTATAAACGCTGCTCCTTGCCCCCACGACGCAGCCATCGCCTATCGTGACGCCAGGGGAAACAAACACATCCGTTGCCAGCCAGCATTTTTCGCCGATAACAATCGGTGACTGGGTAATATCAAAATGCTGGCTCATATAATCGTGGCTGCCGGTGCACAAATAACACTTTTGCGACACCACGGAGTTTGCGCCGATGGTAATTTCGCCGAGGGTATAAAGCACCGCGTCATCGCCAACCCAGGCATAATCCCCAAGCGTTAATTTCCATGGGTAGGTAATTTTCACCGAGGGACGAATAACAACTTTTTTGCCTACCTTCGCCCCGAACATGCGTAATAAAAAGGCACGCCATGGATATAAAATCTGTGGTGACCAGGCGAACAGCGTGGCCTGTACCGCCCACCACAATTGCACTTTAATGCCGCTCGCGCCGCGAAATCCCCTCGGTACACTGAAGCCGCTTAAATCCTGCATAATATTTCCCGTGTGCTTTAGGTTTTGTTATAAAGCGCTTTGGCTTTGCCGGTTGTTTTTAACCGCAGTTGAAAAGAGAGTTCTGCAATGAATCCCGGCACGCGTAAAATTTTACGCTGCACGTTTTTTGCATCCCGGCACAACTCAACGTTATTAGAGGTAGAGACGCCGCCCATTGAGAATTCAGACACCAGGCCTTTGATACGTTTGAAGGCATAGCCGCTTTTATACATTTTTGCCGCCAGCGCATAATCGGATGAGACTTTATATTGCAGATCGTAAGGGTATTTACGCAGGCCGGATAACGGGAAAAAGATAGCCTGATGGCTTGCCGGCAGGCTGTGATAGATATACCAGCCACGTTTAGCGCTGCGGCGAATTTTATTGCCGTCGCCAAAGTCCAGAAGCGCATCGCCGATGACCATCGCATTGTCACGTTCGCCTTCGGCTGCCAGCTGATGAATCACCCCGGCAATTTCAGGGTGAAAGGCATCGCCGGAGTTCAGAAAGAGCGCGTAACGCCCCTGCGCCATGGCGATCCCTTTGTTCATCGCATCGTAAATGCCGTTGTCTTTCTCGCTGACAAAGCGCAGGTTGTACTGGCCCTGCAGGCCAGCAAGAAACTCGGCCGTGCCGTCCGGAGAATTGCCGTCAACGACAATCCATTCAAACTCAATGCCTTTGGCCTGTGCCAGATGCGCCAGTGATTGCCAGGTTTTCACTACCCCGTCATAATTACGCCATGCGACTGTAATAACACTTAATAACATTATTGCGCACCTCCTGGCAGCGAACCCTTAATTGCTTTACGCAAAATAAATGGGCAAACAATTAAAAATGCATATTCCGGGCTGAAAATTGAACCGGTAAAAAACAAGGATACAGGCATAAACAACCAAAGCTGAACACGATAATTCTCATTATTGCCAAATGCATTGCGCATCATTTTCATGACTCGCCACATATAGCCAACGGTCATTAATACAGCAAACCATGAGAAATAAATAATCAGCAGATACAGTCCATTGTCCACGGTTTTCCCTACGTCCGCACCGTTGAATATTCCGAATGATGCGACATATTCATAGAGTGAACCAAAACGCACAACGCCATCAACGTTCGCCAGAGAATAACCGACCATGGCTAACGGACCAATTATGCGGTAATACGATGAAGATCCTTCCGTGCCTAAATCACCGATTCGGGTTGCAATATAAGGAAATGCAAACACCAGACCGATCAGAAACACCGCCAAAGAAATAATCGCTAACGGCAACTTCTTTTTAATGGCACTTTTATTAAGGTATTGGAACGCCCACTCCAGCAGGTAAAACAAAATAAACGTCATCACCCCGGAGAAAGATCCTGAAAGGATTATCCCTAAAAGAATCATAACATCAGTTTTCGGCGTTTTGATACCAAACTGTTTGATGCTGAGCCAAATTGAGATTAATGCCAGGGCGAAGAACGCGGGTTCGAAATAGAGCGCCGTGGTGCGTCGCCCGCCGAAGCTAATAAAGTTGAGCACGTAGCTGTTACTGTAAATGAGAAATTTCGAAATTTTCTCAATCAGACTGCTGCCGCCGGTCAGGATAATCTGGGCCATTTCCGCCGCGGCAAGCGCCACGATAATCCCCACCACGCCATAGAAAAAGCGCAGTATCTTACGGTGATTTCGCTGTGAAATAGTCTTGAAGCGGCAGCTCCAGGTCATCCCGAGAATCAGCACAATATAGACAAACAGCATCATTGAGGTGACGTATTTGCCGGGGTCCAGCGACTGGCCAAAAATGTAGTTAAACGCCGTGAGTCCGGCCCCTACCCCAAGCGCAATCATCAGCTTTTTAAGGTTGATGCGCTCAATATACAAAAACAAGATAGCCGGCAGGAACGTCACAATGGTTATCGGAAAACTTTCCCCGAGGGAGGCCAGCTTGACGTTCACCACCAGATAGATAAACGGCAGCAGCAGATAGCTACAGACCCTGATAGAACGAGACATACTCCTCCAGCATCTGTTTGCCGCTGTAGGCCTGACGGCTGGCTGCGCGGAAGGTCGCTAAATCGGTGGCGAACACCTGCTCCGCCAGCTGCGCTTTTTTGAGTTGCACCAGCGCCAGAACCTGCTCAGGCGTGAAAGTCTTGCCGCCTACCTTGCGCAGAACTTCGTCTGCCGCTTCGCTGCTCGTCGCTACCACCGGCACGCCGATAGAAAGCGCTTCACATAGGATCAGCGGGTAGTTATCCACCCGGGAACTGAACACCAGGCTGTCCATGGTATTCAGCTCGCTCATCAGCGCGCGTTTGTCGGTCATGTAGCCGTGGTTCACCACGTTAGCGCCTTCAAACGGCGAGAACTTGCCGAAGGTATGCAGCTCAATGCTGTCCCCCAGCGCCATCATCGCCTGCACCAGCTTCTGGTTGGTTTTGCCGTCATAGCGCAGGTCATGGGCCACAATCGCCACGCGGGGTTTTGCCGTTGCCACGCCGCTTTCAGGCAGCTCGGCCAGAATCGCCTCGGTTGCCACGTCGATACCGTTATTGATGATTTTGCAGCGCCCTGCCCCATAGAGCTGGTTAAAGGCTTCCGCCACGTGCTGGCTGGGAGAAATAAACCTGCAGCCAAGTGCCAGCATTTCACGGAACAGCTGGCGTTTTCCCTCCACTTGCTGATGGGCCTTATCGACCTTCACCGGTGGATAGTTGTTCAGCGTCGGGCATTTGACGCAGCCCGTTTTCCAGCCTTCGCAGCCGTCGAGGAAAGCGCAGCGGCCGGTAATGCTCCAGTGGTCATGCAGCGTCCAGACGAAGGTCACGTCCGGTTTATGCGCCTTCACCCGCTGGCAAAACGACACCATTTCTTCCAGGTTCAGCCAGTAGCTATGCACCACGTGAAAATGCAGCACCACGGGCTGCTGGCTACGGGTGACGCGCCGGTAAAGCTTGTTCAGGTTGCCAAACGGATCGCGATTCAGGAAACGGAACAGGGCGATATTGGCGACGGACACCAGGCGCGGCGTATGCTTTTCAACGTCCTGGTAGAGATCGTGGCTGGCGCTTTTCTTTCCGCCCTTGCCGTAACCGTAGATAAAACGTGAAGATAATCCGGCCAGGCGAGCACGTTGATGAAGGTCAAGCGCCACGCCTGCCGCGCCGCCTTCAGCAAGGCGCACATTAAACTGCATGATGTTCATTTGATCACCTTCACCCGCGCTTTTTCACCCACCACCAGCGCGTTGTCCGGCACGCTGTCCAGCACCACGCTGCCCGCGCCCACCGCCACGTTATTGCCGATGGTGATGTCGCCCACGATAATCACGTTGGCGCCCAGCTCAACGCCGTTGCCGATCACCGGGCAGGCCAGGCTGTTGCCACGGTTGCCGATGGTGACGCCGTGGCGGATGGTGAAATCATCCCCCGCGACGACAAACTTATTGATAACCACCGCGTAGCCGTGGTGAATAGTGAAGCGGCGACCAATGGTGGCGGCCGCCTGGATTTCATAGCCAAACAGGCATTCGGTAATGAAGCGGTAGGCCAGAAGCACCGGCGCCGCCCAGAGATTGTTGATAACGCTTTTCTTGCGCCACACCGAGCAGAAGTGGGCAACGCGGTAGGCCAGCACCATGCAGCACGGGCGCAGGCTCCAGCTATTGGCTCGTAAATCTTCCAGCACGCTTATTTCCCCCGCAGGCTATCGGCGAGGCGCTTGCCGTTGCGCACCGTCAGCAGGGCTAACAGCGTGCGCAAAGACATGCGCTTGTTGCGGATCTGGTAGAGCGTATACAGCTGGTATTTCTTGCTGCCCCGGTCGAACTTGTCTTTGTGCTTGCGGTAGAAATGGAAATAACCGGCAAATTTCTTCGGCGATTTGGTTATCTGCATTTCACCGTGATTCACGTGCAGAATTTGCGTTGCCTCTTCTACCTTCCACGGCTGGCCGTATTCCACCACCATGCGCAGGAAGATGTCGTAGTCCTGCGCGGCTTTCAGCTCGGTATCAAACAGGCTGCTCTTAAAGCGCCCGGCGTAGGTGAACACCTGGTTGCCGATGATGTTGCGCTTATAGAACAGCTTGAGCGAATACGGCGACTTCGGGTACAGCGGCAGGCTGGTCGGCTGCGAGTAGACCTGCCCTTCGCACAGATAGTCGTTAGCGTATAAAAACGCGTGGGTGACCAGCTGATGCTGATGGGACAGGAACACCGATAGCCGGTTCGGCGTCCATTCATCGTCATCATCAATGCCGGTGATAAATCTTCCCTGCGCCAGCTGAATCGCCTGATTGCGTACCGCGCAGGCGCCGCTGTTCACGTCGTTGTGAATGTAACGCACCCGGGGATCGCCGAGATCCTCAACAAACTGCTGCAGCTGCTGGAAGCTGGCCGAGCAGTCATCGACGATAATCATTTCCCAGTGGTCATAATCCTGACGCAGCACCGAGTTTATGGCCCGAATAGCCAGCTGCTGGCGGTTCCACGTAGGCATATAAATAGAGATAAGCGGGCGAGTTACTGCGCTGCTGTTCATGGCCATCACCTTATTTAGCATCCGACTTATATTCGTATTCGTAGTAGCCGTAATCCTGGTAGCCGGTGGCCCGGCGGAAGATCGAGTTAAGGATAACGCCGCGCACCGCAATACCGTTTTGCTCGAAGCGGCTCAGGCTGGTCTCCACCTCTTTCAGCGTGTTCACCGCATAACGTGCCACCATCAGCGTGGTACCGGCATGCCGGCCAACAATCGCCGCATCCGTGACGGCAAGGATTGGCGGGGTATCAATCAGCACCAGGTCATAATTTTCGCTGGCCCACTTCACCAACTGGGCGAAGCGTTCGTTCATCAGCAGCTCTGACGGGTTGGCCGGAACCTGCCCACGCGGGATAAGGTCAAAATTCGGCACGGAAGTTTTCTGCGCACAACGGGTGATGTCTCCCTGCCCTGAAAGCACGTCGGACAGGCCGTTCACGTTGGTCGTCCCCAGCAGTTCGTGGGTATAACCTTTGCGCATATCGCAGTCCATCAGCAGCACGCGCTTGTTGGTCTGGCTAATCACCGCCGCCAGGTTGGCACATACAAAAGTTTTACCGATTGACGGGCTAACCCCGGTGAGCATCAGGACGTTGTTGGAGGCCTGCATCATGGCGAAGTGCAGGCTGGTGCGCAGGCTGCGGATGGCCTCAATAGCCAGGTCAGTTGGGTTCCCGACCGCCAGCAGCTGACTTTGCTTAAAGCGTTTGGTGCCTTTCGCATTCCGCAGGTTGGCCTGGTCGCGGGTTTTCTGCCACTCGGAAAGAGGAATGCTGGCGTAGACGCTAAGCCCAGCCTCTTCCAGCGCCGCCGGGCTTTCAATCCCACCCTTAAACAGCGAACGAAGCAGCACGCCAATAATCGAAACGATAAGGCCCAGAATGATGCTGCCCAGTACCACCAGAGCGCGCTGTGGCTTCACCATGCCCGGCTGCGTAATCGCCGGGTCAACGATGCGGACGTCACCCACCGTGCTGGCCTCGGTAATTTTCAGCTCCTGCTGCTTGTTTAACAGCTGCATGTAAACCTGCTGCCCGGATTCCACGTCGCGGGTCAGGCGCACAATTTCCTGCTGGGTTTTTGGCATCGCAGCGATGCTGTTGGTCAGGCGAGCTTTCTGGTCTTCAAGCGTTCTGCGCTGCTCCAGCAGCGTGCGATATGATGGGTGAACTTTGGTATACAGCTTGGAAATTTCCGCTTCTTTGAAGGTCAGCTGATTCAGCTGAGAGTCAATATTCACCACGGAGTCCAGCAGCGATTTCGCCTCGAGGGACAAGTCCACCGAATCCTGGCGCTGGCGATAAGCGTTGAGTTTGTTTTCAGCCGAATCCAGATTGTGGCGAACTTCCGGCAGCTGCTCGGCCAGGAATTTCAGGCTTCTGGAAGCTTCTTCAGATTTACGCTGCACGTTCTGAGCAAGATAGTTACGGGTGATGCTGTCCAGAATCGCGCGGATCTGATCTTTATCTTCCCCGGTATAAGACAGGCTAAGCACGCCGGTATCTTTCCCGTTTTCGGTCACCGTCAGGTTGCCCAGAAGCTGGTTGATCATACCGAGCGTGGAGTACTTCACCACGGTGAAATTATCACCCGGCTGGGCCTTGATGCCGTCAACCTGCATCGTGACGCCGCCTTTGCTCAGCGGCTTGCCCACTTCACCTTTGGCGCTAAAACCATTGTCGCTGGTTAGCTGATACTGTTTGTCGTTCAGGACTTCAACGGTAAAGGTGTCTTTGTTCATTCCCGCCGGGAGGGTGAAAGTGGTGACGTTAACCGTGTCGTTCTGATGCCCCTGCAGCCGGTCCCAGCCTGCCCCGAACAGCCAGAAGGTGTTCTTGCTCACCGAAATATCCAGGTTCAGATCGTCCACGGTTTTACCCAGCACCAGGCGAGACTGAATCAGCTGAATTTCTGCGGCAGACGCCGGGGGCTTATTGCTCAGCGCGGAGCTGATGTCATTCACCAGCGTGTTACCGGCATTTTGTTCGATTTGCACCAGCGCGTCGGCCTTATACACCGGCGTCGCGAACAGCGCATAGACCACGGCCAGCGCCGCGAACAGGCCGGTGATACCGATAACCCACCAGCGAGCCTCCAGCACGGTGCCAAACAAACGGCCGATATCAATTTCGTCATTGCCCTCGGTCGGGGCGCTCGAACGGCGTACTTTCTCTGTCATTGTTATCCCTGATGAGCGTTAAGTGCGTTAGCCCACTTTTGGGCAGAAAGGTCGAGCATGCTGTAGACCGCTTCGAAGGCATCGCGGCTTTTGCGGTAGGGATCGGGAATTTCTCTCTCTGCATCCCAATGGCCAAACAGCATCACTTTGCCGCGCATCTCTGGCGCCATTTCGCAAAGCGTGGTGATGTGGCGTTTTTCCATCGCCAGAATCAGGTCATGCTCCCGGCACAGGCGCCCGGAAACCTGCCGGGCTAAATGCCCTTCCAGAGAAAGGTCGTGCCGCCCGGCGACTTCAACGGCACCGGCATCGGCGCCCTTCCCTACCAACGCACCCAGCCCCGCAGAGCTGACGCTAAGTTCCGGATGGTAGCGTTTGAGCAGACGTTCAGCCGTGGGGGAACGGCAGATGTTCCCCACGCAAACCACAAGTATTTTGTTGAACATAGCGCGTTACCAGGTGTGGATATCTTTGGCGGTATCGGTCATGTAGCGAACGCCGCTGATGGTTGGCAGAAGCTGGTTGATCAGGCGATTCCAGCGGGAAACTGGTGCGGTGGTCACGTACACCACGTCATAAGGCTGCAGCTGGAACTCGGTGCCCATCACCAGCGAAGTCGCGTCGGACATATCAAGCTGATAAATATTGGCAATCTTGCCGTTTTGCTGAGTCTGGTCTTTGAGCGGACGAATAACGAAGATGCCGCTGGCGTTCGAAGACGTGAGATCGATACCTTCGGCCTGGCCCAACGCTTCGGTCAGCGTCATGCCGCTGAAGTCCATTTTGAGCGTGGCCTGTTTCTTCACTTCGCCCATGACAAACACTTTCAGATCGTCATTGCGCGGTACAAAGAGGATGTCGCCGGGGTAAAGCAGATGGTTTTGGCTCAGGTCGCCGTTTTGCATCAGCGCCTGCAGGGAAATACGTTTTTCCTGCCCTTTGTGGGTCAGCACGACGTTGCGCCAGTCTGCCGCATCGGTTAAACCGCCCGCCGCGTTGATGGCGTCAAGAATAGTCAGCGGGACGTTGGTAATGGGCTGCTGTCCGGACTTATTGACCTGCCCGGAGACATAGGCCTTTTGCGACCGGAAGGCAGCGATATTAACGTCCACCTGCGGCTGGGCAATGTACTGCGCAAGGCGGCTGGTAATATCGCCGCGAATTTCTGCCAGCGTTTTGCCGGTTACGCTGACCTTTCCTACGTAGGGGTAGAACATGGTGCCATCGGGCTGCACCCAGTTACCGGCGTCGCTCGAGCTACGATACTGGCCCGCCGGCGTGGTTAATTCCGGATGGTCCCAGACCGTGACGTTTAAAACATCCCCTGGCCCGACGCGATACTCGTAATTAGCGATATCTTTGTCCAGCCCGGCATTCGGCTGGGCGACGACCGGACGCGGCCGCAGCTGTTCCACCAGACGAGGCGTTAATGGATAGACATTGACCATTCTATCGAGGTCGAAATCGGCATCCTGTTGTTTGATGACGTCCTTTCCCGATGTCGACATATTGCTGCCGGGAAATACCGTGCAGCCGCTCATCAGGGTGACTGACACCAATAAAGGCATCAACTTAAGTTTGTATTTTATCATTGAATATTTATCACTATGGCAGAGTAATTATCCTGAGCGAATAAAACAAGCAAGCAATTAGCCGTGAGGATGAAGTACAGAATTGAACATATTCAGAGAGCGAGATAATTGGCATTATTCCTAAAATAAGCTTATTTCCCGACATTCTGATGACTCCATGACTTGCTGTTGTCTGGCCGCATCCGGGCACGCTACCGCCCCTGGCTCACAGTCACCAACCTACTGAAAATGGTAAACAATACTCATGGTCGGGCGAATTCAAATATCCATTAAGATATTGAAATCAGACCATCAGATTTTATGAAAATGCTGGGGCGAACTATTAACCAATGTATAAAAAACACATTCATTGCTAATCATCGATAAGGATTGTTGCAGCTTAAAACTCAGCAGGCAAGGAGACAAAAGGCAGTAACCGGACTTTTAAGAATAATATGAACCACGCAATAATAATATTTTAGGAATTTCTTTATATTGACAGCAAAATTAATCAGACAATCGCCCTAAGAATATGCAGAACTATCTCATAGTGGTTGATTCATTAATAAAATACAAAATCAAAGCACCTCTTTAATTATTAACCACAATAACCAATGGGATATTTCGCTTCATGCTGACAAGAATATAAGCCATTACGGATTAATCTCAGGCAAACGTTGCTTTTTTTCAGACAATTATCCATCATTTCAGTGTGGCATTTGCCCGCAAGTTAAAAAGGCTGTAAACCCCGTATGGAATGGATTGCCGACCCCTCAATCTGGGCTGGGTTAGTTACCCTGGTCGTTCTCGAACTGGTTCTGGGCATTGATAACCTCGTTTTCATTGCTATTCTCGCCGAAAAACTGCCTCCCAAACTTCGCGACCGCGCTCGCGTGACGGGATTGCTGCTGGCGATGATCATGCGCTTGCTGCTGCTGGCCTCGATTTCATGGCTGGTGACCCTCACCCGACCACTCTTTACTCTCCACGAGTTCAGCTTCAGCGCCAGGGACCTGATTATGCTGTTGGGCGGCCTGTTCCTGCTGTTTAAGGCCACCATGGAGCTGAATGAGCGGCTGGAAGGTAAGGACAGCGAACAACACACGCAAAAGCGAGGCGCCAGATTCTGGCCCGTGGTGGCGCAAATTGTTATCCTGGATGCCGTGTTTTCCCTGGATTCGGTCGTCACCGCCGTCGGCATGGTCGACCATCTTGCGGTCATGATGACCGCGGTCATTATTGCCATCGGGCTGATGGTGCTGGCCAGCAAATCGCTGACGAAGTTTGTCAACAGCCACCCGACCATCGTCATTTTGTGCCTGAGTTTCCTGCTAATGATTGGTTTTAGCCTGGTGGCCGACGGCTTTGGCTACCAGATTCCAAAGGGTTATCTCTACGCGGCTATCGGTTTCTCGGTAATGATTGAATCGCTGAATCAGCTGGCTATTTTTAACCGTCGACGCTTTCTTTCTGCCAATCAGTCGCTGCGCGAGCGCACCGCCGAGGCCGTACTGCGGCTTCTGAACGGTAAAAAAGAAGAAGCCGAGCTGGACGCCCAAACCGCGTCACTGATAGCCGACAGCGGCATAGACAGCGATATTTTCAACCCGCAGGAGACGCGCATGATCGAACGCGTGCTGCACCTGAATCAGCGCAGCGTCAGCAGCATCATGACTTCCCGTCACGATGTGGAGCACCTGAACATCGCCGCGCCGGAAGAGCAGATCCGGGAGCTGCTGGACAAAAACAAGCACACACGCATCGTGGTGACCGATGACGGGGAAGAGATCCTCGGCGTGGTACACGTCATCGATTTGCTGCAGCAGTCTCTGCACGGTGAAGCTCTGGACATTGCCCCGCTGATTCGCCAGCCGCTGGTCTTCCCCGAAGCCTTGCAGCTGCTGCAGGCGCTGGAACAGTTCCGCAACGCGCGCACCCATTTTGCCTTTGTAGTGGACGAATTTGGCTCGGTAGAAGGGATCGTGACGCTCAGCGACGTGATGGAAACCATTGCCGGCAATCTTCCAAATGAAGTGGAAGAGATTGATGCCCGCCATGATATCCAGAAAAATGCGGACGGCAGCTGGACGGCGAACGGCCACATGCCGCTGGACGATCTGGTGCAGTATATCGCCCTGCCCCTGGACGATAAGCGTGAATACCACACCATTGCCGGGCTGCTGATGGAGCATTTACAGCACGTGCCTGCCGAGGGTGAAACCGTTGAGGTGGGCAATTATTTGCTTAAGACGCTCGAGGTGGTAAACCACAGGGTGAATAAAGTACAGATAGTGCCGCGTCTGCAGGAAGAGAGCCTGCTGGATTACGAGGTATAAAACAGAGGTATAAAAAAACCGGCAAATGCCGGTTTTTTTATTGCAGCCTGCTCGTTAGAGTTTATTCATCAGCTGCTTAACGTCTTTCGCTTTGTCACTGTCTTTATTCTTATCCAGCCAGTCGTTGAGTCGGCGCTTAGCTTCATCCTGCAGCTGCTTACGCAGAGCCTGATCGACCTGCAGCGTGTAATTTAGCTCCTGCCAGGGCCCATAAACGCGCAGCGGAACGGCCGTTGTTTTCAGCGCTTCAATCAGCTTGCTGTTGCTACCCTGCCAGCCGTCTCTGACTTTAATCGCAAAGTGGGTATCACAGATTTCTTTCACCAGATCCATCGTGCCGTTGCCGGTCAGGGACAATACGCTGGACTCACCGACCATATTGTTCAAGGTCAGAAGCCCGTTATCCAGCGATGCCGAGGTCGAGAAATGATCCAGTGGGGTGGAGTTATCGAGGTTTTGCTGCCCGTCGACACCTTCGCTGCTGCGGCTGACCGCCTGTTGGATCAGCTGCTGGAAGTTCATGCCCTGCAGCCGCGAGTGCGCCAGTTCAAGCTGAGCGTCGCCTTGCCAGCCGCTGCGGAAATCTTCCGCATCCAGGCGTTCACCGCTGAAGTTACCGCTCATCGACAGTTTTCCGGTCAGCGCGATCGGGTAATCAAAGGCGGTTAGAATATCGCCTATTTCAATATTTTTTACCTGCGGCTGGAAAGCAAGCTCTGGCGTATCGCCGCTGGCATCCAGAGAGCCCGGCAGCGACAGCGTGCCCTGCCCCAGCTTGCCGCTGAGCTGGTTAATACTGAGCTTGCCGTCCTGGTTCAGCAGCGCTGACTGAACGTCGGTGAAGCCCAGGCCACGCCAGCGGACTTCACCGGCCTTGATATTCACCGCGGCATTAAAATCACGCAGGCTGTGATAGTTTTTCTCACCCTGCTCTTCGGCTATCACCGGGCCAGGGCGGCTTGGCTGCTGGGCCTGCTGTGCCTGTTGATTAATACCGCTATCTGCGGCCGAAGAATTCGCCACCAGCTTGTCGAGGTTCAGCAGGTGAGACTGTAATTCTACCGTCCACTGCGGCTTATTCTGCAGCTTCACGCTGAGATTGCCCTGCAGATCGCTGTCGTTGGCGGTGACCTGTATCTGGCTCAGCGAAAGTTGGTTATCGGCATTTCGCCAGCCGAGCTGCAGCGCACCCGTGCCGCTGATGCCGGTCGCGGGGAGACTCGCCCCGTGAAGCTGGTAATCAATCTGGCTCAGCGTGGCGTTTATCTGCTGTGGGTAGTCGCTCAGGTCCACATCGGCGGTTAACGAAAGTGCTAAATCACGCTGATCGCGGTTAACGCGGCTGCTAAATTCAATATGCGCCTGACGCTTATCGTCCTGTTCCATCTGCAGATTAATATTGCGGACGGTGATTTGCTCATCGTTGATATGCTGGAAGACCAGCACGCTATCGACCACTTTGAGCTTCGAAACGTCAAAGGACCAACCGCGGTCGGCGTCGGGTTCGCTCACAGTACCTTTCGGGCCTACCGGAGCATTTTTCGAACGCTGTGCTTCGGCCTCCGGCGTCAGCTGAATTACCGCGCCTTTCAGCATCACCTGGCGAACCTGGAGCTGATGAGACAGCAGTGGGATCAGCGCCACGTCAAGGCGCATATTTTCCGCGCTCACCATCGGCTGGCTGGCGCCCGGCGCGGTCAATGACATACGGCCGGAAAGAATACTCAGCTGCGGCCAGACGTGCCAGCGCAGCGGCCCTTCGAGCTCAAGGCTATAGCCGCTACGGGCCTCAACCTGACGAACCATATAACCACGGAAGTCGTTAGGGTTAACCAACAACACAAGTGAGGTCAGGCCGGCTATCAGCACAACCAGCAGAATCATCAACGTGGTTAAAAGTCGTCTCATAGCATTCTCCATGTCGCTCGCCGCAGGGCGAGCAATGCACAACGATTTAGTCTTTATCGATACGGCTTGCTACCGCACCCTGCTGATCGCGGTACTTTGCGTCCTGCCGACGGTTATATGGCCGCGCGGCTGGCCCGGAAAGCGGCTCAAAGCTTAACGCCCCAATCATCATGCCCGGACGCAGCGCCAGCGGCAGCTTACCTGAATTGTAGAACTCAAGGACGATACAGCCATGCCAGCCCGGATCGATTCGATGGGCGGTCACGTGCACCATCAGGCCAAGACGGGCTAACGACGAACGGCCATCGAGCCAGCCGACCAGATCGTCCGGCAGCGTGACGGACTCCAGCGTCACCGCCAGCGCCAGCTCACCCGGGTGTAAGAAGAAGGCTTCTCCTTCATCCAGCACGATCTCGTCGCTCATGACGCGTTCAAGCGCTTCGGAAACTTCATCCTTAGGGCCGCTGAGATCGATAAAAGCCGCGGTATGGCCGCTAAAGGTGCGGAATTTATTGCCAAGGCGGACGTCTACGGTTGCGCCGTTGATGCGTTCAACCGGAGGGCGAGGGGTAATCGCTAAACGGCCGTCATCCAGCCAGGCTTCGATATCACGATCGCAAAGGCGCATCGCAGATTCTCCTTATCAATCTCAATTTTACACACACTGCCACAGAGCGCCGACGATAGCCAATGAGCAATGGATGAGGGATTCAACGTAAAAGCGAGCGGCTTACGCGCGCTCGCAAAGAGTGTTATTCAAAGAACTGGCTGATTTTGGCTTTCAGGATATCGATGGCAATGCGGTTTTTCCCGCCGCGCGGCACGATAATGTCGGCATACTGCTTGGAAGGTTCAATAAACTGCAGGAACATCGGGCGTACCGTTTTCTGGTACTGTGCCATCACGGAATCCATTGAACGCCCGCGCTCGTTAACGTCGCGCTTCATGCGGCGCATCAGGCAGATGTCCAGCGGCGTATCAACGAAGATAGAAAAGTTCATTTCCTGGCGCAGGCGCGCATCGGTCAGCAGCAGAATGCCTTCCAGAATGATAACTTTCTTCGGCACCAGATGAACCGTCTGGCCGGTACGGGTATGCTCAACGTAGCTGTACACCGGCAGCTCAATAGCGTTACCTGATTTCAGCGTTTGTAGATGCTGGAAAAGCAGGTTGTGATCCATTGCGCTCGGGTGATCGTAGTTGGTTTTTACACGCTCTTCCATCGACAGATGGCTTTGATCTTTGTAATAACTGTCTTCTGGAATGACACCAATGTGTTCATCGCCGACTTGCTCGCGCAGTTCACGATACAACGTGCTGGCAATGAGGCTTTTCCCTGAAGCCGATGCGCCGGCTATCCCGATGATGACGCATTGATGAGACTGATCGGTCATATTATTTACGGCCTGAATACGAAAAGTGTTGGAAGGACGACGCGGAGGCGTCAAACGCCGCAATTATAGGGACAACCGCCGTTTGATTCCAGCCTCTTACCCGCTGCAATCGCGAAATTGCGCTGCGGGTGCGTGATAAAGTGGCAACGGCATGACCGAGCGTTATCCCCTGAAGCCCCGTTAAAGTGGAATTATTTAATTACGTGATTTGACTACGCAATTTCTGACGCTCTGTAGGTAAATTCTGACAAGCGAGCATAGGAATTGTAAATTGTTTGTACTAGCATAAACCGATTCTTTATTTATATGCATCCGGGCATTGCTCCTGGCGGCAGTGTCTAAGCGGATTTGCGGTAATGATTATAAAAAACAGACAAACAGAAACCGCCTTCCATTCGCTGATACTGCTGGTGGGCTTAGGGTTACTCAGCTTTATTTTTACCCTCTATTCCATGGAGTTGACGCTAAAGGGTACCGATTTGGTGCCTATCTGGTTTACCACCGCGTTAATCATGGCGGCGTTTTTCCGTACTCCCATTCGCCAATGGCCGTTAATTGCCGCAGCCTGTGCGCTGGGCAGCATTGCGGCAAGTTCCGCCCTTTTCCCCTTTAACTGGCTGAACGTCACGCTAACTGCGATAAACCTGGTTGAAGCGCTGCTGGGCGCGGTGCTTTTACGCCGTTTTTTACCGCGAAAGAACCCCTTACAAAACCTCAATAACTGGGCAAAGCTGGCTATTTGCAGCGCAATCGTCCCGCCACTTGCCGGCGGCCTGCTGGTCACGATGTTGCCGGTACCGGTTGACGCGTCGGCGCTGAAAACCTTCTTAATATGGATGCTCTCGGAGTCCATCGGTGCGCTGGCGCTGATGCCGGCAGGGCTGTTGTTCAAGCCTTATTATTTGCTGCGCCACCGTAAAGCGTCCCTGCTGTTTGAAACCATCGCCACGTTTGCCGTAACCCTGGCGCTAAGCTATTTCTCATTAATTTATCTGCCGTGGCCGTTCACCTTTATCATCGTCATTCTGATGTGGAGCGCCATCAGGCTGCCGCGCCTGGAAGCCTTTATTATCTTCCTGGCCACGCTAATGATGGTGTCCGCGATGATAGCCATCGGTAAGTTCCCGATGGTGACCCCGCACCCGCGCGTGCTGGAATATGCGCCGTGGCTGCCGTTCCTGCTGATTCTGCTGCCGGCCAACGTGATTACGATGGTCATGTACTCCTCTCGTAAAGAGCGCAAGCACATCACCGAGAGCGAAACGCGTTTTCGTAACGCCATGGAATACTCGGCTATCGGGATGGCGCTGGTGTCAACCGAAGGCAACTGGCTGCAGGTGAATAAGTCCCTGTGTAAATTCCTGGGCTATTCCGGCGAAGAGTTGCGCAACCTCACCTTCCAGCAAATCACCTGGCCCGAGGATTTAAACCTTGATCTCCAGCACCTGAGCAAGCTGGCATCAGGCCGCATTAATAGCTATTCGATGGAAAAGCGCTACTACACCAGCGCGGGGAATGTCGTGTGGGCCATGCTCACCGTTTCCGTCGTGCGCCATACGGACGGTAGCCCGCTCTATTACATCGCCCAGATTGAAGACATTAACGACCTGAAGCACACCGAGTGGATTAACAAGCGGCTGATGGAACGCATTACGCTTGCCAATGAGGCCGGCGGCATCGGTATCTGGGAGTGGGATCTGACCAACGATGTCATTAGCTGGGATAAGCGAATGTTCGAGCTTTATGACGTTCCGCCGCACACCAAACCCACCTACCAGCTGTGGCTGGACAGGCTGCTGAAAGAAGATCTGGCGCACTCGGAAGCGGTCATTCGCGAGTCGTTAAAAAATCGCCT
The DNA here is from genome assembly GCF_000757825.1 of Cedecea neteri. Lineage (GTDB taxonomy): Bacteria > Pseudomonadota > Gammaproteobacteria > Enterobacterales > Enterobacteriaceae > Cedecea > Cedecea selenatireducens. Next base: position 4,320,294 of record NZ_CP009451.1, on the reverse strand, counting down.
CCCCTTCAAGCTTGAATTCCGTATCCACGTTAAGGACGGCATACGCCATATTCGCTCCCTGGCCAACCGCGTGCTGAATAAGAACGGCGACGTGGAAAGGCTGCTCGGCATTAATATGGACATGACCGAGGTCAAGCAGCTAAACGAAGCGCTGTACCAGGAGAAAGAGCGGCTGCACATCACGCTGGACTCTATCGGTGAAGCGGTTATCTGTACCGATGTCGACATGAACGTCAGCTTTATGAACCCGATTGCCGAGAAACTTAGCGGCTGGGCGCAGGAGGCGGCCATTGGGCAGCACATCCTGTCGATTCTGCGCATTACTTTCGGCGATAACGGCCCGGTAATGGAAAACATTCACAGCGGCGATTTCTCCCGCAGCGCCATTGAGCAAGATGTTGTACTGCACTGCCGCAACGGCGGCAGCTACGACATCCATTACACCATTACGCCGCTCACCACGCTCGACGGCCAGAGTATTGGCTCGGTGCTGGTTATTCAGGACGTAACTGAATCGCGGAAAATGCTCAAGCAGCTGAGCTACAGCGCCTCGCACGATAGCCTGACGCATCTGGCGAACCGGGTAAGCTTTGAAAATCACCTTAAGCGTCTGCTGCAGGGCGCGATTGAGCACCGTCAGCATCACGCGCTAGTGTTTATCGATCTCGATCGTTTTAAGGCCGTGAATGACTCTGCTGGCCATGCCGCAGGCGATGCTCTGCTGCGGGAGCTGGCGGCCATGATGCTGAGCATGCTGCGAACCGGTGATTTCCTTGCCCGCCTCGGCGGGGACGAGTTTGGCCTGCTGCTGCCGGATTGCTCCACCGAAAACGCGCGCTATATCTCTGAGCGAATCATTCGCAGCATCAACGACTATCACTTCATGTGGGACGGCCGCCTGCACCGCATCGGCGCGAGCGCGGGGATCACGCATATTGACGGCGATAATGCCATTGCCTCTGAAGTGCTCTCACAGGCCGATATTGCCTGCTACGCCTCTAAAAATAACGGCCGCGGCCAGGTCACCGTGTATGAACCGCACCGCCATTATATGGAACAAGGGCGCGATACCATGCCGCTCGACGAGCAGTGGCAGGTTATCAAAGACAACCCGATCCTGATGATAGCGATGGCCATTGCGCCGCCGCGTATCCCTGAGTCCACCTGTTTCTATCTGCTCACCCTGCGCTTCTGGGGCAGCGAAGGTGACGTCATCAACGAACCGGCGTTCCGTGCAGGCCTGGCCGACCCGTCGCTGCACCACGCGCTGGATCGCCGCGTATTTAGCGAGTTCTTTGATAAATTTGCCGGGCAAGTGGCGAGGAAAGGCTTTGGCGTGGCGCTGCCGGTGTCCGGCGCCGGGCTGGTCAGCGATACTTTTGTTAATGAGCTGCTAGACCAGCTTTCCACCAGCAGAATGCCGCCTCGCCTGCTGCATCTGACCATTCAAAGCAGCGACCTGCTGACTGAACCACAGCGTGTCTATGCCAACCTGAAGCGGCTGCGTAAAGCCGGTTGCCGCATGGTGCTGAGCCACGTGGGGCGCGATCTGGAACTGTTTAACACCCTGAGCCACCATCTGTTTGACTACGTGATGCTGGACCCTGATCTGATCCTCAACGTGCACTGCAATCTGATGGACGAAATGATGGTGACAATTGTTCACGGTCACGCCCAGCGTATGGCGCTGCAAACCATCGCTGGCCCGGCAGATATGCCGCTGGTCATGGATACGCTGTCGGGCATCGGGCTGGATCTTATCTATGGTGAAACTATCGTCCAGCCGCAGCCGCTGGAGCTGCTGCTGAACAACAGCTATTTCGGGATTAACTGACCGGAGTCCAGCCGTCACTGTACCAGATATGCAGCAGCGCATAAGAGCGCCACGGCTGCCAGCGTTCGGCATAACGGCGGATTTGTGCGGGGGTCATATCGGGAAAGCGCCGTTTAATCAGGTAGTCATCAGGCAGGAAAACATCGCTGGCCTGCCAGCCGCGCAGGGCGAAGTAGTTCGCCGTCCAGCGCCCGATTCCCGGTAGCGTAATCAAGGTTTTCACCCCCTGCTCCACGTCATCCGGTAACAGCAGCGGGAACTGTCCCTTCATCACCTCTCCAGCCAGATGCACGATGGCCTCTGCCCGTTTGAGCGACATCCCCAGAGACTTCAGCCGTTGAATATCTCCGTTCGCCAACGCCCCGGCATCCGGGAACAGATACCAGCCGTCCTGCCCCTCAAGCTTCGTGCCGTAGGCTCTGGCCACTTTGCCCGTAAGCTTTGCCGCCATCGCCACGCTCACCAGTTGCCCGAGGATCGCCCGGATAGCCTGCTCAAAGGGATCCATACATCCCGGCAGGCGCAAGCCCGGACGCGCAGCCGCCAGCTCCCCGAGGCTGCTCAGAACCTGCTGCGGATCTCTGTCCAGGTCCAGTAAATTTCTCACGCGCTGCAAAACCGCCTCTGCCACAGGCAGCAGCCCGTCGCTCAGCGTCACGTTGAGGCAAAGGTTTTCTTCATCTGGCTCAAGCGTAACCAGCCCGGCATGCTCACCCAGCGCGAAGCTGCGCTGATAGCAATTCCCGGTGACAATTTCCACGCCCTCTACGGCACGTCCCTGTAAAAAACCGAGGATCCAGGGCCAGTCATAAGGAGGTTGATAGCTAAGGGTGTACATAAATAATCCTGAAGAGAATGAGGGCATTAGGCGAACAACGCTGCACATCTAGCATACCGCTAAATACAGATTTCTGCCTTGCTTTGATATTCAGTTGCCCGCGGCTCGTCATTGGGCTAAAGTCGCCCCCCTTCTCACTGGCATGGGGATAATTAAAGAAAATGAAAATCGGTTTTGACTACGGGACGGCGAACTGTTCTGTCGCCATTATGCGCGACGGTAAGCCACAGTTGTTAGAGATGGAAAACGGTTCATCGCTGCTGCCTTCTATGCTTTGCGCGCCTACGCGTGAGGCGGTGAGCGAGTGGCTTTTCCGCCACCATGAAGTCCCGGCTACGGGAAGCGAGACCCAGGCGCTGCTGCGCCGGGCGGTGAGCTATAACCGTGAAGAAGATATCGACGTGCTGCCCGGCAGCGTGAAGTTCGGTCTGAATTCGCTTAGCCAGTACATGGAAGATCCGGAAGAGGTTTACTTCGTTAAATCGCCGAAGTCCTTCCTGGGCGCCACCGGCCTGAAGCCGCAGCAGGTCGCGCTGTTTGAAGACCTGGTCTGCGCCATGATGCTGCACATTCGCAAGCAGGCAGAAAGCCAGCTTAACGGGACTATCGATCAGGCGGTGATTGGCCGGCCGATTAACTTCCAGGGGCTCGGCGGCGAAGAGGCCAACCAGCAGGCTCAGGGTATTCTGGAGCGCGCCGCGCACCGCGCTGGCTTCCGCGACGTTGTGTTCCAGTTTGAACCTGTTGCCGCAGGGCTTGATTTTGAAGCCACGCTGCAGGAAGAAAAACAGGTGCTGGTAGTCGATATCGGCGGCGGCACCACCGACTGCTCGGTGCTGCTGATGGGGCCAGAATGGCACCAGCGCCGTGACCGGGAGCAAAGCCTGCTCGGCCACAGCGGCTGCCGCGTGGGCGGTAACGACCTGGATATTATGCTGGCCTTCAAACAGCTGGCGCCGCTGCTCGGTATGGGCGGCCAGACGGAGAAAGGCATCGCGCTGCCGGTATTGCCCTGGTGGAACGCGGTGGCGATTAACGATGTTCCGGCGCAGAACGACTTCTACAGCACGGCTAACGGGCGCTCCCTTAACGAGCTTGTGCGCGACGCGCGTGAGCCGGAAAAAGTGGCTTACCTGCAAAAAGTCTGGCGTCAGCGCCTGAGCTATCGTCTCGTCCGTGCGGCAGAAGAGAGCAAAATTGCGCTGTCCAATAGCCAACAGGTTGCCACCATGCTGCCGTTTATTGCCCATGAAGTGGGCTGCGACATCAGCCAGCAGGCGCTGGAAACCGCCATCAGCCAGCCGCTGCATCGCATCATGGAGCAGGTCACGCTGGCAATGGAAAACAGCAACGCCAGGCCCGAGGTTATCTACCTGACCGGCGGCAGCGCACGTTCTCCGCTGCTGCGCCATGCTCTGGCCCAACAGTTGCCGAATATCCCGATTGCCGGAGGCGATGACTTCGGCTCGGTAACCCAGGGGCTTGCCCGCTGGGCAGACGTCGTGTTCAGATAATCATCTCAAAACTCGACTCATTAACTAAACCGCAGGTAACCTGCGGTTTTTTTATATCTGAAAACGCCTGTCCTTTTCCGGAAATTCCAGATGCAGCGAAAGTTTGCCGCCCAGGGCCTCAACGTAGCGCTTGAGGGTAAGAACCTTAAGATCGTTACCGCGTTGTTCGATGGCGGCTATCGCCGGCTGCGAAATTCCCATTTTTTGCGCCACTTGCTTTTGAGAAAGTCCCTGCTCTTCACGCACCAGCTGCAGGCCAGTTTCCAGAATCAGGACTTCGGTCATTTTTCGGATCTCTGCCTGGTCTTCCGGCGAGAACCCGGCAATCACTTCAGTTAAGGTTTTAATATTCACTCTCCAGTTCTGCCAGGTGGTGCGCCAACTGCGTATCAGCCACTTTTATCAAAGTCTCATAAAACCGTTTGTTACCTGATTTATCTCCACCGCACAGCACAACGGCCCTGCGCCTTGGATCAAAAGCAAAAAATATTCGATACGGCTTCCCCCGCCACAGCAGGCGCAGCTCCTTCATATTGGGATAGCGGGAGCCTTTTACTGTATCAGCCTGCGGACGGCTCAACTCAGGCCCCCAGAACTCAAGATTTCCGAAGGCTGCCGCGAGCCGTTTGCGGAGATCCAAAGGCTGCGCCTGATACCAAAAATAGAAATAGTCGGTAAAAATTACGGTCCATGTCATCACTCACCTCATAAACTATAGATTATACTTAATACATAAACCACAGTTTATTTTTCATTTCGTGAGGCGGCTATCTTTTACGCAAGACTATGCGCAACACCTCGGAAAAAGTATCGAGGTGAACGAATTTATTTGCCCACGAAAACAGCACTTACCCGCGATATGTTGCTAATCTGACAGTACTTCATATTTCCTCCATCATTACGGGGCTATTGATTACTAAACTAGTAACATTAAGCCTAATCGTTTCAGGAAGAGAACACGTCATTTATGAAAGGCACACAGACTTCTCGCTGGTTGTGGATTGCAGCATTTATTCTGGTGGTAATTGCCGCCGCCTGGTTCTGGCGAAGCCATAATTCCTCCCCGGAGAACCAGCCACAGGCGAAAGCTGGCCAGACGCAAGCCCAGGGTGGCCGTCGCGGGATGCGAGGCGGTGCGCTGGCCCCGGTTCAGGCCGCAACTGCAACCAGTGAAGCCGTGCCGCATTACTTAACAGGCCTTGGTACCATCACCGCGGCCAATACCGTGACCGTGCGCAGCCGCGTTGACGGGCAGCTGCTTGCTATTCATTTCCAGGAAGGTCAGCAGGTAAAAGCCGGTGACCTGCTGGCTGAAATCGACCCTAGCCAGTTTAAAGTTGCCCTGGCGCAGGCGCAGGGGCAGCTCGCTAAGGATCAGGCCACGCTTGCTAACGCTCGTCGCGACCTGGCCCGTTATCAGCAGTTGGTGAAAACTAACCTGGTTTCCCGCCAGGATCTGGACACTCAGCAGTCGCTGGTTGAATCCTCGCTTGGCACGGTTAAGGCCGATGAAGCAAGCGTTGCCAGCGCCCAGTTGCAGCTAAACTGGAGCCGCGTTACCGCGCCAATAGACGGTCGCGTTGGCCTGAAGCAGGTTGATATCGGGAACCAGATTTCCACCGGCGACACCAACGGGATTGTCGTGCTGACGCAAACACACCCGATAGACCTTGTATTTACCCTACCGGAAAACGACATTGCCACGGTGATTAAAGCGCAGAAGGCCGGTGAAACGCTGAGCGTTGAAGCCTGGGACCGCACCAACACCACAAAACTTAGCGCCGGCAAACTGCTTAGCCTTGATAACCAAATCGATACCACCACCGGCACCATCAAGCTCAAAGCCCGTTTTGATAATCAGGATGATGCCCTGTTCCCGAATCAGTTTGTGAACGCACGTATGCTGGTGGATACGCAGCAAAATGCGGTCGTGATCCCTGCTGGCGCGCTGCAAATGGGTAACGAAGGCCACTTCGTCTGGGTGTTGAACGCCGAGAATAAGGTCAGCAAGCATCTGGTTACGCCGGGGATTCAGGACAGCCAGAAAGTGGTCATTACCGCCGGGGTTTCCGCTGGCGATCGCGTAGTTACCGACGGCATCGACCGCCTGACCGAAGGTGCGCAGGTTGAAGTGGTGGAGCCACACAACGCGGCTGCCGACGAGGTGAAACCGGCAGCGCAGGCGAAGTCCGGGCACAAACGTAATGGAGCAAGCTCCTGATGCAGGTGTTACCTCCTGGTTCAACGGGCGGCCCTTCCCGCCTGTTTATTCTCCGTCCGGTTGCCACCACGCTATTGATGGTGGCTATCCTGCTGGCGGGGATCATTGGCTATCGCTTTCTGCCTGTTTCGGCGCTGCCGGAAGTAGACTATCCGACTATTCAGGTCGTCACTCTCTATCCAGGTGCGAGCCCGGATGTGATTACGTCGGCCATCACGGCCCCGCTCGAGCGCCAGTTTGGGCAAATGTCCGGCCTGAAGCAGATGTCATCGCAAAGCGCCGGTGGCGCGTCTGTCATCACCCTGCAATTCCAGCTCACGCTGGCGCTCGACGTTGCCGAACAGGAAGTGCAGGCGGCAATTAACGCCGCCACAAACCTTCTGCCAACCGACCTGCCAAACCCGCCGGTTTACAGCAAAGTTAACCCGGCAGATCCGCCGATCATGACGCTCGCCGTGACTTCAAGCGCCCTGCCGATGACGCAGGTTGAAGATATGGTGGAAACGCGCGTGGCGCAGAAAATTTCCCAGGTTTCCGGCGTGGGTCTGGTCACGCTTGCGGGCGGCCAGCGTCCTGCCGTTCGCGTTAAGCTGAATGCGCCTGCAATTGCCGCGCTTGGCCTGACCAGCGAAACCATTCGCACCGCCATCACCAGCGCCAACGTCAACTCGGCTAAAGGCAGCCTTGACGGCCCGGAACGCGCGGTCACGCTCTCCGCCAACGATCAGATGAAGTCGGCCCAGGAGTACCGCGATTTAATCATCGCTTACCAGAACGGCGCGCCTATCCGCCTGGGCGATATCGCCACCGTCGAACAAGGGGCAGAAAACAGCTGGCTTGGCGCATGGGCTAACAAGCAGCAGGCCATCGTGATGAACGTTCAGCGCCAGCCTGGCGCGAACATCATCGACACGGCGGACAGTATCCGCCAGATGCTGCCGACGCTGACCCAGAGCCTGCCGAAGTCGGTTGAAGTGAAGCTGCTGAGCGACCGCACCACCAACATTCGTGCCTCCGTGACGGACACCCAGCATGAGCTAATGCTGGCCATCGCGCTGGTGGTGATGATCATTTATCTGTTCCTGCGTAATGTCCCGGCAACCATCATTCCTGCCGTCGCCGTGCCGCTGTCGCTGGTCGGCACCTTTGCGGTGATGGTCTTTCTCGATTTCTCCATCAACAACCTGACGCTGATGGCGCTAACCATCGCCACCGGGTTCGTGGTGGATGACGCCATCGTGGTTATCGAGAATATCTCGCGCTACATCGAAAAAGGCGAGAAGCCGCTGGCCGCCGCGCTAAAAGGCGCAGGGGAAATAGGCTTTACCATTATCTCCCTCACCTTCTCGCTGATTGCCGTGCTCATCCCGCTGCTGTTTATGGGCGATATCGTGGGGCGTCTGTTCCGCGAGTTTGCGGTCACGCTGGCGATTTCCATTTTGATCTCCGCCGTAGTTTCGCTGACGCTCACCCCGATGATGTGCGCCAGGATGCTGAGCCACGAGTCGCTGCGTAAGCAAAACCGCTTCTCACGCGCCAGCGAAAAGATGTTCGATAATATTATTGCCGCCTATGGTCGCCTGCTGAGCAAGGTGCTGAACCATCCGTGGCTGACGCTTGGCGTGGCGTTTGGCACGCTGGCGCTGACCGTTGTGCTGTGGGTGTTCATTCCCAAAGGCTTCTTCCCTGTTCAGGATAACGGCATTATTCAGGGCACCCTGCAGGCGCCGCAGTCCGTCTCCTTCGCCAGCATGGCCCAGCGCCAGCAGCAGGTGGCAGACGTGATACTGAAAGACCCGGCGGTGGAAAGCCTGACCTCGTTTGTCGGCGTTGACGGCACCAATCCTTCGCTGAACAGCGCCCGCCTGCAAATTAACCTTAAGCCGCTGAGCGAGCGTGACGACCGAATCCCGGTGGTTATCGACCGCCTGCAGCAAAATGTCGCCAGCGTACCGGGCGTGCAGCTCTATCTGCAGCCGATTCAGGATCTGACCATCGACACCACGGTGAGCCGCACCCAGTATCAGTTCACCTTACAGGCTACCTCGCTGGACGAGCTCAGCACCTGGGTGCCGCAATTAGAGAACAAGCTCAAAGAACTGCCGCAGCTCTCCGACATCAGCAGCGACTGGCAGGACCAGGGGCTGATGGCCTATGTCAACGTTGACCGCGACAGCGCCAGCCGCCTCGGCATCACCATGTCAGCGGTGGACAGCGCGCTGTATAACGCCTTCGGCCAGCGCCTGATTTCGACCATATACACCCAGGCAAACCAGTACCGCGTAGTGCTCGAGCATGACACCAGCACCACGCCGGGGCTGAGCGCGCTCGACAACATTCGCCTGACCAGCAGCGACGGCGGCAGCATTCCGCTCAGCTCGATCGCAAAGGTGGAGCAACGGTTCGCCCCGCTTTCTATCAACCACCTGGACCAGTTCCCGTCCACCACGTTCTCCTTTAACGTGCCGGAAGGGCAGTCGCTGGGCGACGCCGTGAACGCCATTACCTCGGCGGAAAAAGCGCTGGAGATGCCGTCCGATATCACCACTCAGTTCCAGGGCAGCACCCTCGCCTTCCAGGCCGCGTTGGGCAGCACCATCTGGCTGATTATTGCCTCAGTCGTGGCGATGTACATCGTACTTGGCGTGCTGTATGAGAGCTTTATTCACCCGGTGACGATCCTGTCGACGCTGCCCACGGCGGGCGTTGGGGCGTTGCTCGCGCTGATGCTGGCGGGTGCGGAGCTGGACGTTATCGCGATAATCGGCATCATTTTGCTTATCGGTATCGTGAAGAAGAACGCGATCATGATGATCGACTTTGCGCTGGCCGCCGAGCGCGAACAGGGTATGGCGCCTTACGAAGCCATTTATCAGGCCTGCCTGCTGCGCTTCCGCCCGATTCTGATGACCACGCTAGCCGCGCTGCTCGGCGCGCTGCCGCTGATGCTTTCAACCGGGGTTGGCGCAGAACTTCGTCGCCCGCTGGGCATCGGCATGGTCGGCGGCCTGTTGGTCAGCCAGGTGTTAACGCTGTTTACCACGCCGGTGATTTACCTGCTGTTCGACCGCCTGTCTCATTACACGCGACGTCGTTTTGGCCGACAGCATGAGGAGGCGTAAGTGAAGTTCTTTGCCCTCTTCATTTATCGCCCGGTAGCGACGATTTTATTGACCGTTGCCATTACGCTGTGCGGCGTGCTGGGCTTTCGTTTGCTGCCGGTCGCACCGCTGCCGCAGGTGGATTTCCCGGTCATTATGGTCAGCGCCTCGCTGCCCGGTGCTTCGCCGGAAACCATGGCGTCGTCCGTGGCTACGCCGCTGGAACGCTCGCTGAGCCGCATTGCCGGGGTCAACGAAATGACCTCGTCCAGCTCGCTGGGCAGCACCCGCATTATTCTGGAGTTTAATTTTGACCGCGACATCAACGGGGCCGCGCGTGACGTACAGGCGGCAATAAATGCCGCCCAAAGCCTGCTGCCAAGCGGTATGCCGGGGCGCCCCACCTACCGCAAAGCCAATCCGTCCGATGCGCCAATCATGATCCTGACGCTCACCTCCGACACGCTGTCGCAGGGTGAGCTGTACGATTTCGCCTCTACCCAGCTGGCGCAAACCGTGTCGCAGATTGACGGCGTGGGCGATGTTGACGTCGGCGGGAGTTCGCTCCCGGCGGTACGCGTTGACCTCAATCCGCAGGCGCTGTTTAACCAGGGCGTGTCGCTTGACGCCGTCCGCACCGCCATCAGCAACGCCAACGTTCGCCGCCCTCAGGGCGCGGTAGAAGACGACACGCGTCGCTGGCAAATTCAGACCAACGATGAGCTGAAAAAAGCGGCGGAATATATGCCGCTCATCGTGCACTACAACAACGGGTCGGCGGTGCGGCTGAAGGATGTCGCTAACGTCACCGACAGCGTTCAGGACGTGCGTAACGCCGGGATGACCAACGCTAAACCGGCCATTTTGCTGATGATCCGCAAATCGCAGGAAGCGAACATCATCGAAACCGTCGACCGCATTCGCGCCAAAATTCCTGAATTAAGAGAGACCATTCCGGCCTCCATTGACCTCCAGGTGGCTCAGGACCGTTCACCGACCATTCGCGCCTCGCTGGAAGAAGTTGAGCAGTCGCTGATCATTTCCGTTTCACTGGTGATCCTGGTTGTCTTCCTGTTCCTCCGTTCAGGACGAGCCACCTTTATTCCCGCAGTGGCGGTGCCGGTTTCGCTGATCGGCACCTTTGCCGCCATGTACCTGTGCGGCTTCAGCCTGAATAACCTGTCGCTGATGGCGCTGACCATCGCCACCGGCTTCGTCGTCGATGACGCCATCGTGGTGCTGGAGAACATTTCACGCCACCTTGAAGCGGGCATAAAACCAATGCAGGCGGCGCTGCAGGGCGTGCGCGAGGTCGGCTTTACCGTGCTGTCCATGAGCCTGTCGCTGGTCGCGGTCTTCCTGCCGCTGCTGCTGATGGGCGGGCTGCCGGGGCGCTTATTCCGCGAATTTGCGGTCACGCTTTCGGTAGCTATCGGCATTTCGCTGGTGGTTTCGCTCACGTTAACCCCGATGATGTGCGGCTGGCTGCTGAAAAACCGTCCGCCGGAAAAAAGAAACAAAAACCGGGGATTTGGCCGCCTGCTAATCGCCATGCAGGGCGGCTACGCGCGCTCGCTGAAATGGGTGCTAAACCATACCCGGCTGGTGGGCGTGGTGCTTTTAGGCACGATTGCGCTGAGCATTTGGCTCTATATCGCCATTCCAAAAACCTTCTTCCCGGAGCAGGATACCGGCAGGCTGATGGGCAATATTCAGGCCGATCAGAGCATCTCTTTCCAGGCGATGCGCGGCAAGCTGCAGGACTTTATGAAAATCATTCGTGAAGATCCGGCGGTAGACAACGTCACCGGCTTTACCGGCGGCTCCAGGGTGAACAGCGGCATGATGTTCATCTCCCTCAAACCGCTGAGCGAACGCAGCGAAACCGCCCAGCAGGTCATTGACCGGCTGCGGGGCAAGCTCGCGAAAGAGCCGGGGGCCAACCTCTACCTGATGGCGGTGCAGGATATTCGGGTCGGCGGCCGCCAGGCCAACGCCAGCTATCAGTACACCCTGCTTTCGGATGATTTAAGCGCCCTGCGCGAGTGGGAGCCCAAAATTCGTAAGGCGCTGGCGGCGCTGCCCGAGCTGGCGGACGTTAACTCCGACCAGCAGGACAATGGCTCGGAAATGGACCTGATTTACGACCGCGAAACCATGGCCCGGCTGGGCATCAGCGTCTCGGATGCCAATAACCTGCTGAACAACGCCTTTGGTCAGCGCCAGATTTCCACCATCTACCAGCCGCTAAACCAGTACAAAGTGGTGATGGAGGTCGACCCGCGCTACACCCAGGACATCAGTTCGCTTAACCAGATGTTCGTGATTAACGGCGAAGGCAAATCCATTCCCCTGTCCTACTTTGCCAAATGGCAGCCGGCAAACGCGCCGCTGTCGGTCAACCATCAGGGGCTGTCCGCCGCGTCGACCATCTCGTTCAACCTGCCGGACGGGGTTTCGCTTTCCGAAGCCAGTGACGCCATCGACAGGACGATGACCTCGCTGGGCGTGCCGTCCACCGTGCGTGGCAGCTACGCCGGGACGGCACAGGTGTTCCAGCAGACCATGAACTCGCAGGTGATCCTGATCCTGGCGGCGATTGCCACGGTGTATATCGTGCTCGGCATGCTGTATGAAAGCTACGTTCATCCGCTGACCATCCTCTCGACGCTGCCTTCCGCAGGCGTTGGGGCACTGCTAGCGCTGGAACTTTTCAGCGCCCCCTTCAGCCTGATTGCGCTAATCGGTATCATGCTGCTGATTGGCATCGTGAAGAAAAACGCCATCATGATGGTGGACTTCGCGATAGAGGCGCAGCGTAAGGGCGAATTAACGCCGGAAGAGGCTATTTTCCAGGCCTGCCTGCTGCGCTTCCGCCCGATTATGATGACCACGCTGGCCGCGCTGTTTGGGGCGTTACCGCTGGTGCTGACCAGCGGCGACGGCGCAGAGTTGCGCCAGCCGTTGGGGATAACCATCGTCGGTGGACTGGTGGTGAGCCAGCTGCTGACGCTCTACACCACGCCGGTGGTTTACCTGTTCTTCGATCGACTGAGATTGCGCTTTAGCCGCAAGCCCCGTGAAAGTAAGGCTCTGTCCGTATGACTGATTTGCCCACCGCCGTCCGCTGGCAGTTATGGATTGTCGCTTTTGGCTTCTTTATGCAGGCGCTGGACACCACGATTGTTAACACCGCCCTCCCCTCGATGGCGCATAGCCTGGGCGTAAGCCCGCTGCATATGCACTCGGTGGTGGTGGCCTACGTTTTAACGGTCGCGGTGATGCTTCCGGCGAGCGGCTGGCTGGCGGACAGGGTGGGCGTGCGCAATATCTTCTTCACCGCGATTATTCTTTTCACCCTGGGCTCCCTGTTTTGCTCTAACGCCTCCTCGCTTAACGAGCTGGTGCTAGCGCGCGTGGTTCAGGGGATTGGCGGCGCAATGATGGTGCCGGTGGGGCGGCTGACGGTGATGAAAATCGTGCCTCGTGCGCAATACATGGCGGCGATGACCTTCGTGACAATTCCGGGCCAGGTTGGCCCGCTGCTCGGCCCCGCACTCGGCGGCGTGCTGGTGGAATACGCTTCATGGCATTGGATTTTCCTGATTAATATTCCAGTCGGCATCGTCGGGGCGATTGCCACCCTGTGGCTGATGCCGAACTACACCATGCAAACCCGCCGCTTTGATATCTCCGGCTTCCTTCTGCTGGCGTTCGGCATGGCGGCGCTGACGATTGCCCTCGACGGTCAAAAGGGCCTGGGCATTTCCAGCGAAATGCTCGGGCTGTTGATCCTCGGCGGCGTTATCGCCATTCTGCTTTACCTGTGGCATGCGCGAGGCAACGAAAACGCGCTGTTCAATCTCAATCTGTTTAACACCAAAACGTTTTCACTCGGCCTGCTGGGCAGCCTCTGCGGGCGCATAGGCAGCGGCATGCTGCCCTTTATGACGCCGGTGTTTTTGCAGATAGGATTAGGCTTCTCCCCGTTCCACGCCGGGCTGATGATGGTCCCGATGGTGCTCGGCAGCATGGGCATGAAGCGTATTGTCGTGCAGGTGGTCAACCGCTTCGGCTACCGCAACGTGCTGGTCGCCGCCACGCTCGGCCTGGCGCTGATCACGCTGATGTTTATGGCCACCGCCCTGATGGGCTGGTTCTGGCTACTGCCGGTGGTGCTGTTTGTGCAGGGCATGGTCAACTCTATGCGCTTCTCTTCGATGAATACCCTGACGCTAAAAGATCTGCCGGATGACCTCGCCAGCGGCGGCAACAGCATGCTGTCGATGGTGATGCAGCTCTCAATGAGTATCGGCGTCACCGTGGCCGGGCTGCTGCTGGGCATGTTCGGCCACCAGCAGCTTCCGGTGGGCGGCGAACAGGCCCACGGCATCTTTATGTATACCTATTTCTGTATGGCGCTGGTGATTGCGCTCCCGGCGCTGCTGTTTGCCCGCGTCCCTAATGAACGTTCGGAAAATGCGGTGATTAGCCGTCGCAAAAGGAGCGAAACATGAAACTCTGGCGCTCCGGTATTACCGGTAAGTTATTTTTAGCGATTTTCTCTACCTGCCTGCTGGTGCTGGCCATCATGCATTGGGGCGTGAGGTTAAGCTTTGAACGCGGCTTCATCGACTACATCAAGCGCGGTAATACCCAGCGTATTGAGATGCTGAGTGATGCCCTGGGCGAACAGTATGCGCTGCATGGAAACTGGCGCTTCTTGCGGCACAACGATAGGTTTGTCTTTCAGATTTTACGTTCGTTTGAGCGCGACGGTGATGAAGCACACGGCATGCCGCCCCAGGGTTGGCGCACCAAGTTTTGGGTGGTCGATCAAAACTCTCAGGTACTGGTTGGCCCACGAGAGAAACTCCCCCACGACGGGATGCGCAAAGCGATTAACGTCAACGGCCAGGACGTTGGCTGGGTGATAGCCTCCCCCGTTGAGCGGCTTACGCGCAACACCGATATTAACTTCGATCGCCAGCAGCGGCGCACCAGCTGGATAATCGTCGCGCTGTCCAGCCTGCTTGCCGCAGCGGCAACGTTCCTGCTCGCCCGAGGCCTGCTGGCGCCGGTAAAACGCCTGGTTGAGGGCACGCACAAGCTTGCCGCCGGTGACTTTACTACCCGGGTTACGGTCGGCAGTCAGGACGAGCTGGGGCGGCTGGCACAGGACTTTAACCAGCTCGCCAGCACGCTGGAAAAGAACCATAAAATGCGCCGGGCCTATATGGCGGATATTTCCCACGAGCTGCGAACGCCGCTGGCCGTCCTGCGCGGCGAGCTGGAGGCGATTCAGGACGGCGTGCGACAGTTTACGCCGGACTCCGTGACCTCGCTGCAAATGGAGGTTGCCACCCTGACCAAGCTGGTCGACGACCTGCACCAGCTTTCCATGTCGGACGAAGGCGCGCTGGCCTACCAGAAGAAACCGCTGGATATTATTACGCTGCTGGAGGTCGTTGCCGGAGCATTCCGATCCCGTTTTGATTCGCGCGGGCTGACAATACGCCTCGATTTACCCGACTCGGCCGTGATTTTTGGTGACGGCGACCGCCTGATGCAGCTATTCAACAACCTGCTGGAAAACAGCCTGCGCTACACCGACAGCGGCGGACAGCTGGTCATCAGCGGCAAAGTCGTGAATCAGCAGTTTGTGATGAGCTTTGACGACAGCGGGCCCGGCGTCTCGGACGAGCAGCTAGGCCAGTTGTTTGACAGATTCTACCGCGCCGAAGGCTCCCGCAACCGCGCCAGCGGCGGCTCCGGCCTCGGCCTGTCTATCTGCCAGAATATCGTGACCGCCCACGGCGGAACGCTCACCGCCAATCATTCGCGCTTTGGCGGCGTTAGCATTACAGTTGAAATTCCTCTGGAAACAGAAACGTCGAGGACACTATGACCGAGCTACCGATTGACGAAAACACGCCGCGCATTCTGATCGTGGAAGATGAACCAAAGCTTGGGCAATTGCTCATCGACTACCTCCGCGCGGCAAGCTACGCCCCTATCCTGCTGAGCCACGGCGATGAAGTGCTGCCGTTTGTTCGCCATACGCCGCCAGACATGATTCTGCTGGACCTGATGCTGCCGGGCACCGACGGCCTGACGCTGTGTAAAGAGATTCGCCGCTTCTCCGAAGTCCCGATTGTAATGGTAACGGCGAAGATTGAAGAGATAGACCGCCTGCTGGGGCTGGAAATTGGCGCAGACGACTACATTTGTAAACCCTACAGCCCGCGTGAAGTGGTGGCCCGCGTCAAAACCATTTTGCGCCGCTGTAAACGCCAGGTCGCTATATCCTCAGGCTCGGAACAAAGCTCGCTGGTCATTGATGAAGGCCGTTTTCAGGCTATCTGGCGCGATAAGCTGCTGGATCTCACGCCCGCTGAGTTTCGCCTGCTCAAAACCCTTTCTCATGAGCCGGGAAAAGTGTTTTCACGCGAAATGCTGCTGAATCATCTGTATGACGATTACCGCGTGGTCACCGACCGCACCATCGACAGCCATATCAAAAACCTGCGCCGCAAGCTTGAGGCGCTGGATGCCGATCAGTCATTTATTCGCGCCGTTTACGGGGTGGGTTACCGCTGGGAAGCCGACGCGGGGCGGGTGATTTAACCTGCCGCCACGGAAGAGAAACAGCCGCTCATCGCCTGAATCCGCAAGACGGTTTACTCCCCCGTCTTGCGGCGCTACAATTCCCGCCCTTAAATTGTGGTAATCCACTCGACTTTAGCCGCTTCACCAGGTGGAGCGGTTCTGACCTGATATCAGACCGAGAACTTCATGTTTAAACCAGAACTCCTTTCCCCGGCGGGAACGCTGAAAAACATGCGTTACGCTTTCGCCTATGGCGCGGATGCCGTCTACGCGGGCCAGCCTCGCTACTCGCTGCGCGTGCGCAATAACGAATTCAACCACGAAAACCTCCAGCTCGGGATCAACGAAGCCCACGCGCTGGGTAAAAAATTCTACGTGGTGGTGAACATTGCCCCGCATAACGCCAAGCTGAAGACCTTTATTCGCGACCTCAAGCCGGTCATTGATATGGGCCCGGATGCGCTGATCATGTCCGATCCAGGCCTCATCATGATGGTGCGCGAGGCGTTCCCGGCAATGGACGTTCACCTTTCGGTGCAGGCTAACGCCGTTAACTGGGCGACCGTGAAGTTCTGGAAACAAATGGGGCTGACGCGCGTGATCCTTTCCCGCGAGCTGTCGCTGGAAGAAATCGCCGAAATCCGCGAGCAGGTTCCTGAAATGGAGCTGGAGATCTTCGTCCACGGCGCGCTGTGCATGGCGTATTCCGGCCGCTGCCTGCTGTCCGGCTACATCAACAAGCGCGACCCTAACCAGGGGACCTGCACCAACGCCTGCCGCTGGGAATATAAAGTTCAGGAAGGCAAAGAGGACGACATCGGCAACATCGTTCACGTGCACGAGCCTATTCCGGTGCAAAACCTCGAGCCTACGCTGGGCGTCGGCGCCCCAACGGACAAAGTGTTTATGGTGGAAGAAGCCAAACGTCCGGGCGAATACATGACCGCCTTTGAAGACGAGCACGGCACCTACATCATGAACTCGAAAGATTTGCGCGCCATCGAGCACGTAGAACGCCTGACCAAAATGGGCGTCCACTCGCTGAAAATCGAAGGCCGTACTAAGTCCTACTACTACTGTGCGCGTACCGCCCAGGTCTATCGCCGTGCGATTGACGACGCCGCAGCGGGCAAACCGTTTGACCCAACGCTGCTGCAAACGCTGGAAGGGCTGGCGCACCGTGGCTATACCGAAGGTTTCCTGCGTCGCCATACTCACGACAGCCACCAGAATTATGAATACGGCCACTCCGTTTCCGAGAGCCAGCAGTTTGTGGGTGAGTTTACCGGCGAGCGTCGGGGTGACCTCGCGGCCGTGGCGGTGAAAAACAAATTCCTGCTGGGCGACAGCCTGGAGATGATGACCCCGCAGGGCAACATCACCTTCACGCTGGACACGCTGGAAAACGGTAAGGCCCAGCCGATAGAGGTTGCTCCGGGCGACGGTCATACCGTATGGATGCCTGTCCCTCAGGAGATAGCGCTGGATTATGCTCTGCTAATGCGCAACCTCGCTGGTCAGACAACCCGTAAACCGCACGCAAACTAGTGAATCAGGGTTATTTTTCCGCGCTAAGACCATTCTTAGAAACCGATCACATTCGGTTACACAAGATAGCGTTATTATCCGCGAGCTGAAAAACATAACCCATAAATGCTAGCTGTACCAGGAACCACCTCCTTGGCCTGCGCAATCTCCCTTGCGCAGGCTTTCTTTTTTCTGCTGTTTCAGCCAGTTCTTACTCCCCCGGCCCCGCTTTGCTCTACACTTTGATAATGCTCATTTTTCTGAGGTAAGTCATGGAGACATCCCCGCTTTCATTTTTGATACTTAACGGCAAGGGTGCCGGTCATCCGCTGCTGCGTGAAGCCGTGCATACCCTGCGTGAGGAAGGTTACACGCTGCATATCCGCGTGACCTGGGAAAAAGGAGACGCGGAACGCTACATCAAGGAAGCCCTGAGCCTTGGCGTGGACACCGTAGTTGCCGGAGGTGGAGACGGCACGATCAATGAGATTGCCACCTGCCTGGTAAAACTTGCCCCCGCCAGCCGCCCGGCGTTGGGTATTTTGCCCTTAGGCACGGCCAACGACTTTGCCACCAGCGCGGGTATTCCGGAAGATTTTGAAAAAGCGCTGCGCCTGGCGCTGTTCGGCAAAGCCGCCAACATCGACCTGGTGCAGGTAAACGAAGATGCCTACTTCATCAACATGGCGACCGGTGGATTTGGCACACGCATCACCACCGAGACGCCGGAAAAACTCAAAGCCGCACTCGGCGGCGTCTCTTATTTTATTCATGGGCTGATGCGCATGGACATGCTGAAGCCGGACCGCTGCGATATTCGTGGGGAAGGTTTTAGCTGGCAGGGTGATGCGCTGGTGATAGGCATCGGCAACGGCCGCCAGGCCGGCGGCGGGCAGCAGCTTTGCCCGGAAGCCCTGATTAACGACGGGCTGCTCGAGCTAAGGATTTTTACCGGTGAAGACCTGCTTCCCGCGCTGTTAACTACGCTGACGCGCCCGGATGAAAACCCTAACATCATTGAAGGGAAATCGGCCTGGTTCGAGATTTCCGCCCCGCACGATATTACTTTTAATCTGGACGGAGAACCGCTGAGCGGCCGGCATTTCCGGATTGAAATCCACCCTAATGCGCTGGCCTGTCGTTTGCCGCCTAATTGCCCGCTGCTGGGGTAGCTTATTTCCCCCTCACCCTCCGAGGGGGTAAACAATGTCTGCTACTTTCTCCCCTCTGCGCACTCTAATAGCTACATTTTCCCTTCAAATCTTCCGGGAGATATATATCACTCCGCAGTTATTCCGTTCACCCGTAGATCTGTTTTCCCCTACACGTTCAGAGTACGGTGAACGTGTCCGGGGGATAACGCCATCCCCCGGACAGCCCCGGCGCCCGGCGAGCTCATCGCCGCTGAAGCGGTAAACCCACCGGCTATCACCCAAACATTCAGGGTCGTTCGCGATTCGTTCCCGACGATCGCTCTCTTTCGCTGCTCCCGGCAGCTCAACCCCGCCTGAGTTGGGTCATCACCGGGGGCGATGAGAGCCGGGAACAAGGTCGTAGCTGTGGAACTTGCAGCGACTTTTATGTTCAGCGTGGCTATAAGCTTGAACCGAGGCTCGGTTCCGGCTTAAATCGCCTCCGTTTTCTCTCCGACTGACCAGGGTCCGGGCGTCGGGAACGGCCGGAGGCTGAGAGCGTCGGGAACGCATCTCAGCCGACCCAGGACTGGGAGATAAAACGGAGGTCTGCCGCTTCAGCGGTCGATTTATTTCGCCGGGAGTCCGGGGTCTCGGGGGAATGACGGTGATTCTCCCGAGACGTTCACCGGTTCGGGGGTGACATGTGAAGCAGGACTGGAGGTGAACGGAACTTTAGCCGATCCTTCATGGAGCATATTTATAGCTAAGAGACGGCGCAGGCAAGAAGAATACCGGGATGATGGCAATCACCCAACCGCAAAAAACTCCTATAAAAAAGTCCACCAATAGGGGCAGCCCATATCGGAGGACTTTTTTAGATTACGCGATAATTTACGCGATGGTCACTTTCTCATTCAGGTAAACATCCTGCACCGCGTTAATCAGCTTCACGCCGTCAACCATCGATTTCTTGAACGCCTTACGCCCCAGAATCAGCCCCATGCCGCCCGCACGTTTGTTAATAACCGCCGTACGCACCGCATCCGCCAGGTCGTTTTCACCGCCTGCAGCACCGCCGGAGTTGATAAGGCCCGCGCGACCCATATAGCAGTTGGCCAGCTGGTAGCGCACCAGGTCGATGGGGTTATCGGTGGTCAGCTTGCTGTAAACTTTTTCATCGGTATAGCCAAAGTTCACCGCTTTATAGCCGCCGTTATTCTCCGCCATTTTCTGCTTCACGATATCGGCTCCGATAGTCGCCGCAAGGTGGTTCGCCTGGCCGGTTAAGTCAGCGCTGACGTGGTAATCCACCCCGTCCTTTTTGAAGGCAGAGTTACGCAGATAGGCCCAAAGCACGGTCACCAGACCGAGTTCGTGCGCACGCTCGAAGGCGGCGGAGATCTCTTCAATCTGACGGCGGGATTCAGGTGAGCCAAAATAAATGGTCGCGCCAACCGCCACAGCACCCATATTGAAGGCCTGCTCAACGCTGGCATACAGCGTCTGGTCGTAGGTGGTCGGGTAGCTCAGCGTTTCGTTGTGGTTCAGCTTCACCAGGAACGGAATGCGGTGGGCATAGCGGCGTGAAACCGAAGCCAGTACGCCATAGGTGGAGGCCACGCAGTTACAGCCCGCCTCGATGGCCAGCTCAACGATATTTTTGGGATCGAAGTACAGCGGATTCGTGGCAAACGACGCGCCCGCCGAGTGCTCAACGCCCTGATCCACGGGAAGAATAGAGAGGTAACCGGTACCGGCCAGACGCCCGGTATTGTAAAGCGTCTGCATGTTTCGCAGCACCGCAGGCGGGCGGTTATTGTCGACCATTACCCTGTCAACGTAGTCCGAGCCGGGCAGATAAAGCTGATCTGCCGGAATAGTCATACAACGATGCTGTAACAAGCCGTCGGCATCTTTGCCAAGCAACTGCGCAATATCAGTCATAATACGCTCCCGTAAGGGCAGCGAGCACCCTGCCCGCTGCGCATGAATAATCCTGTTCTGCCGGGTCAAAAAACCGGGCAGCACTAAGCCTGGTACCCAAGGCGCGGATTCGCCAGTTCAGGCGCACTTTTGCACCCTTTCCATGAGTAAAGCCAGGTGGCCACCCCGGCTATTTTTGCAAGGGCGATCATAGAATCGACTCAAAGGTATTTAAAAGGTATTATTCATTGGTATGGTTAAGGCACACCCTACACCTGTCATGAAGGTCCTGAGCATGAAACGTACAACGATTAGCCTTTCGTTCATGATGTTTATCGAATGGTTTATCTGGGGCGCCTGGTTTGTGCCCCTGTGGCTGTTCCTCAACAAAAGTGGTTTTACCGCCGGTGAAATCGGCTGGTCCTACGCCTGCACCGCCATCGCTGCTATTTTGTCGCCTATCCTGGTTGGCTCGCTGACCGACCGCTTCTTTGCCGCCCAGAAAGTGCTGGCGCTGCTGATGTTCGTCGGCGCCGGGCTGATGTATCTGGCCGCGCAGCAAACGGAGTTTGTCTACTTCTTCCCGTTGCTGCTGGCCTACTCGCTGACCTATATGCCGACCATTGCGCTCACCAACAGCATCGCGTTTTCCAACGTTGACGACGTGGAACGTGACTTCCCGCGTATTCGCGTGATGGGCACCATCGGCTGGATTGCCTCAGGGATCGTGTGCGGTTTCCTGCCACAGATGATGGGCTTCAGCGATATTTCTCCGACCAACGTGCCGCTGTTGATTACCGCTATCAGCTCGGTTGTTTTAGGCGTGTTCGCCTTCTTCTTGCCAGATACGCCGCCAAAAAGTACCGGTAAATTAAGCCTGAAGGTGATGCTGGGCCTCGACGCGCTGGTGCTGCTCAAAGACAAAAATTTCCTGGTCTTCTTCTTCTGTTCGTTCCTGTTTGCTATGCCGCTGGCGTTTTACTACATCTTTGCCAACGGCTACCTGACCGAAGTCGGCATGCACAACGCCACCGGCTGGATGACCCTCGGCCAGTTCTCCGAAATCTTCTTTATGCTGGCGCTGCCGTTCTTCACCAAGCGTTTTGGTATTAAAAAGGTCTTACTGCTTGGTCTGGTCACGGCGGCCATTCGCTACGGCTTCTTTGTTTACGGCGACGCGTCACACCTGTTCACCTACGGCCTGCTGTTCCTCGGCATCCTGCTGCACGGCGTGAGCTACGACTTCTACTACGTCACCGCCTACATTTACGTAGACAAGAAATCACCGGTGTATATGCGTACCGCGGCGCAGGGGCTGATCACCCTTTGCTGCCAGGGCTTCGGTAGTCTGCTGGGCTACAGCCTCGGCGGCAAAATGATGGAAAAAATGTTTGCTTACTCCTCGCCGGTGAACGGCCAGACCTTTAACTGGACGGGGATGTGGGGCTTTGGCGCAATAATGATTGCCGTTATCGCCGTGCTGTTCATGGTCTTCTTCCGCGAGTCGGACAAAGAGATTGCTACCATCGCCGTTGCCGGGGATGAATCTGAAAAAGTATTGAAGGAAGCGTAAAAATGGAAAATCGTATTCTGGGAGCCTTTTACGGCCAGATGTTAGGTGATGCAATGGGCATGCCGTCCGAACTTTGGCCGCGCTCACGCGTGAAGGCGCACTTCGGCTGGATAGACCGGTTCCTGCCGGGCCCGGCAGAAAATAACGCCGCCTGTTACTTTGCCCGCGCTAAGTTTACCGATGATACCTCGATGGCGCTGGCGCTGGCGGATGCCATCATCGAGCACCACGGTGCGATAAACCCGGACGCCATTGGCCGCCATATTCTGGCCTGGGCCGAAGGGTTCGATGCGTTTAACAAAAACGTGCTCGGCCCGACGTCGAAAATAGCCCTGAATGCGATTAAACAAGGCACGCCGGTGAGCGAGCTGGAAAACAATGGCGTCACCAACGGCGCGGCAATGCGTGCCTCCCCGCTGGGCTGTATGTTGCCTACGGCCAATCTCGATCAGTTTGTGGCCGAAGTGGCGCTGGCCTCAAGCCCAACGCACAAGTCGGACTTAGCCATCGCCGGTGCGGTGGTGATTTCCTGGGCAATTTCCCGCGCGATTGACGGCGCAAGCTGGCAGACAATTTGCGATGAACTGCCTTCCGTTGCCCGCCACGCGCAGGAAAAAAAGATAACCACCTTCAGCGCTTCCCTCGCTGCACGCCTGGAGCTTGCGCTGGGCGTAGCCCGGAAAGCACGCGGTACCGAATCCGCCATGGAGGAGATTTACCAGCTGGTCGGCACCGGCACCAGCACCGTTGAGTCCGTACCGGCCGCCATCGCGATGGTCGAACTGGCGAAAACTGACCCTAACCGCTGCGCGATCCTGTGCGCAAACCTCGGGGGAGATACCGACACCATTGGCGCAATGGCAACCGCCATCTGCGGCGCCCTTAACGGCGTGGAAAGCATCGACCCGGCGTTAAAGCAGGAGCTGGATGAAGAGAACCAGCTCGACTTCACGCGCTACAGCCGAATCTTTATGGCTTACCGCCAGCAAAGAGAGGCCAGTCATGAAGCCAAATGAGCTGCTAAGCAAGCTGCCCCGGCTTAACGCTCAGCGCCCGGTTTGCGTGCTCGGTTCGGCGGTGATTGACGTCATCGCCGACGCTTACGCCCTGCCGTGGCGGGGCTGTGATATTGAGCTGCATCAGCAGGGGGTGAACATCGGCGGCTGCGCGCTGAACATCGCCATTACGCTGTCGCGCCTGGGCATAGCCTCGCAGAACGCGCTGCCGATTGGCCAGGGTACCTGGGCCGATATTATTCGCAACAGCCTCGAAAAACAGCAAATCCGCAGCGAAATTCATACCGATGCGGGAGATAACGGCTGGTGCCTGGCGCTGGTTGAGCCCGACGGAGAACGTACCTTTATGTCTTTTCGCGGCGTGGAGCATCAGTGGAATCAGGCCTGGCTTGATGCTCTGGTTATCTCGCCCGGCACGCTGCTGTCGCTTTCCGGCTACCAGCTCGCCGGGCCGGGCGCTGAGCTGCTCGTCCGCTGGCTGGAATCACTTCGCGACATCACGCCGTTTATCGACTTTGGCCCGCGCATTGCCGATATTGCCCAGCCGCTGCTGGCGAGGATCATGGCCTGCAGGCCGATTGTTTCGCTGAATCGCCAGGAAGCCACCATCGTTGCGGAGTGGCTTGACGTTGATCCTGACAATATCGAAGCTATCTGCCACGCCTGGCTGGCCCGCTACGCCAGTCCGCTGATCGTTCGGTTAGATAAAGAAGGCGCCTGGTTCGCCGACGGCAAACAAATGGGCATCGCCGCACCGTTCCCGACCACCGTCGTCGATACCATCGGTGCGGGCGACAGCCACGCGGGCGGCACGCTGGCAGGCCTGGCGGCAGGCTGGAGTCTGGAAGAAGCGGTTAGCCTGGGTAATGCGGTTGCCAGCTATGTGGTTGGCCATCGCGGAGGCGACTGCGCGCCTGAACTCGAGCAGCTCGAACAGTCCCTACTCCTCGCAGACGAAAACGTATAAATCGCTGCGGCAGTGGCTGATGCTGTACTCAATGGGCCGGTTTTGCGGATCGAACGCCACCTGTTTGATGACCAAAACCGGCACCGGCGTTTCCAGCTTGATATGCGTCTGGAATTCGCTGTCCGGCATTCTGGCGCTGACCCTGCTGCGCGTGCGCTGCGGAATAATATTCTGGCTGCGGAAGTAGTCGTACAGCGAGACGCCAATCTCATCCGGATCGGCAATTAAGCCTGCCGGCACGTAAGACTCCTCGATAGACACCGCATCTTCGTCCACATAGCGAATACGCTTGAGTAAAAAGACTTCGCTTTCCGCCGGGATCGCCAGCTGCTCCGCAACGTCCGCCGGGCATTTCACCACCCGCTTGTTAACCCACAGCGTGTCCGGCTTTTTGCCCCGCAGCACCACCTGCTGCGAAAACCCTCGGGCCTCTTTCAGCGAATACTCAAGCGTCGCATTAATTTGCGTGCCATAGCCGCGCGAACGCGTCACCACGCCCTCATCTTCCAGCGCCTGCATCGCCTTGCGCACCGTAATCCGTGAAACCCCGGTAAGCTGGCTGAGGTCGCGCTCGCCCGGCAGGATATTGCCCTGGGGCAGTTGCCCAGAGCGCACGGCGTTTTTCACCGTTTCGACAAATTTAAGGTACAGAGGGACGTTATCCGGGGCGGCAAAGCGCTGTTTTAGCTGTTCAACTAACTGGTGATGGGCCTGTTCCATGGTGCGCAATTGTCCGGCAAGGAAGATGAAGCCAGTATAGTACCATTGGTATTATGCTGGCTAAAAACTTCTCGCTTAACCGACAGTTACCACCATTCGTGGAAATGATGCACCGGGCCAATGCCGTGCCCGACTTCGAGAGAATCGGCCTGCGCCAGCGCTTTGGACAGCCAGACTTTTGCAGCGGCTACGGTTTGCGCCCAGTCGTCATGACGAGGGCGCAGCGCAGCCAGCGCGGCAGATAAAGTGCAGCCGGTGCCGTGGGTGTTTTTCGTCTGTACACGAGGCGCGGTAAAACGCTGCACATCATGGCGGGTAAACAGCCAGTCCGGGCTTTCTTCATCGTCCAGGTGCCCGCCCTTCATCAACACCGCTTCGCAGCCCATCGCCAGCAGGGCTTCACCCTGTTCGCGCATCTCTTTTTCGCTGCGCGCATGAGGCGCATCCAGCAGCGTTGCGGCCTCCGGGAGATTAGGCGTAATCAGCGCAACGTGCGGTAACAGCCTGCGGCGTAAGCTTTCTATCGCAGATGGGGCCAGCAGCGGATCACCGCTTTTCGCCAGCATCACCGTGTCCAGCACTACGTTCGGTGCCTTGTAAAACGCCAGGCGCTCTGCGACGGCCTCAACGATATCGGCCTCTGCCAGCATGCCGATTTTTGTGGTGTCTATACGCACATCGCTGAGTACCGAATCGAGCTGCGCCGCCACAAACTCAGGCTCGATGCGATAAACGGACTGCACGCCACGGGTGTTTTGCGCCACCAGCGCGGTGATCACGCTCGTGCCGTAGGCGCCGAGCGCGGAGAAGGTTTTCAGATCGGCCTGGATCCCCGCGCCGCCGCTTGGATCGGTTCCGGCGATGGTCAGAGCATTGATTCGCTTCATGCCAGGACCTCCGCGTTCAGATGATAAAGCGCGTCGAGGAAAGCGGGCGTAAAGCTTCCCGGCCCGCGGCTGGCAGCGATGGCCTGCTCACCGGCCAGCGACATAAAACGGCAGGCGCTGGCAACGTTGTCCAGCCTGTCGCCCGGTAAAGCACAACAAGCAGCAACCACGGCGGAAAGCGCGCAACCGGTGCCGACTACGCGCGTCATAAGCTCTCCGCCGCCGTTAACGGCAAGCGTTCTCTCTCCGTCTGTGACGTAATCAATTTCGCCGGTCACGGCAATCACCGCCCCGGTTTCCCGCGCCAGCTTTTGCGCTGCCGGGATAGCAGAAAGCGCATCGTCGGTGCTGTCCACGCCGCGCCCTCCGGCCTGCTCCCCCGCTAACGCCAGGATTTCAGAGGCGTTGCCACGAATAGCCGCTGGTTTCAGTTGAATTATCTCGCGGGCAAAGCGTGTACGGAAAGCCAGACCTCCGACAGCGACCGGGTCGAGCGCCCATGGCGTTCCGGCATTATTGGCGGCATGAATGGCAGCCAGCATTGCAGCTGCACGCTCTGAAGTCAGCGTGCCGATGTTGATCAGCAGCGCGCTCGCCAGCCCGCTGAACTGCGCCGCTTCTTCGGCCTCAATCACCATGGCCGGGGCAGCGCCCAGCGCCAGCAGCACGTTGGCGGTAAAGGTTTGCACCACGTCATTGGTCATGCAGTGAATCAGCGGAGAATGCTGACGGAGTTGGTGTAAAACAGAGGCGGCAGTCGCGCCGGGTAGCAGGTCAGGTTGCATCAAGGTAAGGCTCCTGTCCGGCGTGAAAGAAGGGATACCGGACAGGCATCTGACTTCCCTACGCTGGCATTATCCAGATCAGGTGGTACGGGTATTTCTCAGCCTTCACAAGGAAGGGCACCCCGAGTCATTTAAATCAATGTGTTGTGATTAACTCTACAGGTTAACCACGCTAAGAATGATGCCAGCCCCCCTTGTTTTAAACAAGCCCAGAACTTGTTCAGGGGCAACATTTACTTCGCTAAAACCGCTGCTAAGCTCTATTTCAGCGCCTTTGCAAAGGTGCGTTTATGGCAGTCTGGGCCTTTCGCCCGGCAGGGATGTTCAAAATCATAGTGGTTAGATAAAACAATATGAAATATATCATTTTGCTCATCATTATTATTTCAGTGGCCTATGTGCATTATCGCGGCCGGGTTCGCTTTCGCTTCTGGCGGCAGCTGTCGGACCACTCTACGTTTACCGCCCCGCTCAACGGCTTTATGTACCTCTTTTCCCGAGTACCGAATACGCCTTACTTAACGCCGGAAACGTTTCCCGAACTCGTCACTTTACGTGATAACTGGGAGGTTATTCGCGAAGAAGGTATTCACCTGCAAAAGCTGGAGCAGATAAAAGCCGCCGACAAATTTAACGATGCCGGCTTTAACTCCTTCTTTAAAACCGGCTGGAAACGCTTTTACCTGAAGTGGTATGAAAACGCCCACCCGTCGGCCAGCCTGCTGTGCCCAAAAACTACCGAACTGCTGCATGCGATTCCGTCCATCAAGGCCGCGATGTTCGCCACCCTGCCCGACGGCAGCCGCCTGCCGCGTCACCGCGACCCGTACGCCGGTTCGCTGCGTTTCCACCTGGGGCTGGCAACCCCCAATGACGATCGCTGCTTTATTGAAGTGGACGGCAAGCGTTATAGCTGGCGAGATGGCGAAGGCGTGCTGTTTGACGAGACCTATATTCACTACGCGGAAAATACCAGCGGTGAGAATCGCCTGATCCTGTTTTGCGATGTGGAAAGACCGATGCGTTACCGCTGGGCCCAGGCGGTCAATCACTGGCTGGGACGCAATTTGATGAGCGCCGCGTCGGCGCCTAACGATGAAAATGACCGCATCGGCGGCATTAACCGCGCGTTCCGTTACATCTATCAGATTCGTATCGTCGGCAAGAAGCTCAAAAGCTGGAATAAGACGGTGTACTACATCGTTAAATGGCTGCTGTTTGGCGGGATTGCGGTGCTTATCTGGCGGGCGTTTTAATCAAAGCGTAAGGCCCCTTAATGGACTGACCCCATAAAGTTGGACAGTTCATGTTAAGCGGCTATCGGGGTCTGGGTTCGGTATTCTACCGGACTCAGGCCTTTTAATTTCAGACTGATCCGCTCGTTGTTATAGTAATGGATATAGTCCTCTATCGCCTTCCTCAGTTCATTCAGATCGCTGAACCTGTTCAGGTAAAAACACTCCGATTTCAGTGTGCCGAAGAAGTTCTCCATCACCGCATTATCCAGACAGTTTCCTTTGCGCGACATACTTTGTGTCATGCCCTGTGCCTTTAACCTTGCCTGATATCCTGCCATTCGATATTGCCAGCCCTGATCCGTGTGCAGCAAGGGGCTATCTTCCGGGCTGAGCTTCAGGAACGCATCGCGCAGCATGCTATTAACCATCTCCATCACCGGCCTTTCCGACAGGCTGTAGGAGATAATCTCCCGGTTAAACAGATCGAGAACCGGCGACAGATACAGCTTTTTACCCTGTACTGAGAACTCGGTGACATCCGTGACCCATTTTTCGTTGGCTTTCGATGCCCCGAAGTTCCGGCCCAGGATATTGGGTGCAGCCTTGCCCACTTCCCCTTTCCAGGCACGATATTTCTTCACCCTTATCAGAGAGCGGAGCGACAGTTCTGCCATCAGCCGCTGTACAGTTTTATGGTTCACCAGCAGACCCTGCCTTCTCAGCGAGAGCGTGATCCTGCGGTAGCCATAACGCCCTTTGTGATAGTGATAAATCTCTCTGATTTTGGCTTTCAGCCCGGCATGCCTGTCTGCTCGCTTCAGCGCATTGATATTGTGATACCACGTACTGCGGGACATGCCCGCTGCACGAAGAAGATCACTGAGCGCATACTCCAGCCTTAGTTCGTTGATTATTGCGGCTTTCCGCCGTTTTTCTCGCTTTGAACTAAGGCCTTCAGCTTTTTTAGATAGGCATTCTCTGCTCGCAGGTAACGAAGTTCAGCCCGCAACTCTTCGGGAGATAACTTATCCAGCGCAGCATCGGTAAGTGGAGGTGTTTTTTTGGGTTTTGTCATGTCCTTGCTCCGGCCAGGTTTTATGCTCAGAAGTCCTTTTTCACCTGCGTCTTTGTAGACATTCACCCAGTGCCGGACAACGGTTTCAGTGGAGATATTAAACCGTGCGGCAGCTTCGCGCATCGAAAGTTCTTCAGCGAGAACCGTGCGTACGACAGCAATCCGGAACGCCGGAGAATGGCGGTCATTTTTCCAGGTAATACCATCAATACCGTGGAGTTGCCAGGCTCTTACCCAGCGTCGCACTGATGTTCTTTCAACACCAAAACGTTCAGCGGTACGATGTGTTCCATCTTTTCCGGCAAGGTAGTGTTTGACTACAGCTAATCTGGTTTCGAGGGAATATTTTGGCTTTGCCATAAAAAACTGCACCTTACTCAGTTGGGTGTCCAACTTTTGGGGTGCAGTCCATAATTGAGGCCTTACGTTAAACGAGTTACCGCAACTGACGCTGCAGGCGGCGCGTATCAAAGCTCAGAGAGGTCGCTCCCAGCGCTGAGATTTGCAGCAGGCCCGAAGCAATCATCAGGTTCTTCAGGAAGTGCAGCAGGGTGTTCTGGTCGGCAAAGTTGTGGTGGAAAAACACCGCTGTTGCTACGGTGAACACCGCTAGCAAGGCCGCAATCAACCGCGTACGGTAACCCACCAGCAGCAGAACGCCGCCTCCCACCTCAGCCGCCAGGGCAATAAGATACCCGAGTAACGGGAACGGCAGCCCTACCGAGGCAATATAGCCCTGCGTCGCCTCAGGCGTAGCAATTTTCCCCAATCCGCTGACGATAAAAATCGCAGCAATCACGATGCGACCCAAGGTCGCGAAGTTAGTAGCGTATCTGTCCATCCGGATTTCCCGTTAAGTTGATTGATGCGCGTTGTCGCTATCAGGACAGCGCGGCAATCTGGCCTTTGGCATCGGCGAGCGCGGCATTTTTCGCGTCATCGCCACGGCTTAAGTTTTCAGCACGGATAATCGTCACGTCGGTCAGGCCTATGAAGCCCAGAACCGCTTTCAGATAAGACTCCTGATGCTCCAGGAAGGCCGCCGGGCTGTCGCCGGTGTACTGACCACCGCGTGAAGAGGCGATGAACACTTTTTTGCCTTTTGGCAGCAGGCCTTCCGGGCCGTTGGCGCCGTACTGGAAGGTACGCCCGGCCACGCAAACGCGGTCAATCCACGCCTTGAGCTGGGAAGGAATGGAGAAGTTGTACATCGGCACGCCAATAACAATCACGTCGGCAGCGAACAGATCGTCGATGAACGCCCCCCCGGCGGCCAGGTCTTCGCCCAGCGCCGCGTCGGTCACTTCAGCCCCCTGGAAAGCGGCAATGTGTTTATCCGACAGGTGCTGAGCCGGGGCCTGAACCAGGTCCCGGTAAATCACGGTCGCGCCGGGGTGCAGCGTTTTCTGGCGGGCAACAATCTCCGCCGACAGCTGGCGGCTGACGGAATAACCTCCCAGAACACTGGTATCAATATGCAGAATAGTCGACATGGTTTTGGCCTCAGAAATAGAGCTTTGTTTAGGGGATAAGCGCGTAAAAAGTTTTTTAAAAGCCGTTAACATAGCGGAGCTCAATCTTCAGGATTCGCTGAACATGGCAGTCACTATGCCACCGCCTTATCCACCCGAATAGCCGTTATATTTCGATGTAATCCATCGACCCAGCCGATACATCATCGCCGATGACAAAGCCAGCGCGAGGCGCTATATTGCGCTTCACCCCTTCACAGTCAGGCAGGAATCACAATGCTGGACGGTATTTCGCTGGACCAACTTCGCACGTTTATTGCCGCCGTCGACGAAGGCAGCTTTTCCGCGGCCGCCCGCAAAATGTATCGGGCCCAGTCGGTGATAAGCGATTTGATCAGGGGGCTGGAGGCGCAAATTGGCGTGCAGCTGTTCGACCGTTCTGGCCGGTATCCGAAGCTCACGCCCGAGGGTGAAGTACTGCTGGCCGATGCCCGTGGCATTGTCTCTCGCGTTGATTTTATGAAGGCCCGCGCACGGGGCATGTCGTCAGGGCTGGAATCGGAACTCTCGGTGGTGGTGGACGTTTTCTTCCCGCTGGAGGCAATGACTTCGGCGGCAAAAGCCTTCCGCGAACAGTTTCCCGGCACGCCGCTGCGCCTGTTTGTTGAGGCGCTTGGCGGCGGCTATAAGCCCGTGCTTAACGGCAGCGCGGGCATTGGCATTCTCGGTTCACTGCCGGATATGCCCGCATCGTTAACCGGAGAGCGCCTGACCGGGGTCTCGCTGGTGATGGTCGCCGCTCCCGACCATCCGCTGGCACAGTTCGAAGGCATCGTGCCAAAGTCAGAACTGACCAAACACGTACAGCTGGTGCTGACCGACCGCTCCGAACTTTCCAAAGGCAAAGAGTTTGGCGTGATGTCCCCTTCCACCTGGCGACTGGGCGATCTGCTGGCCAAACACGCCTTTTTGCTCGACGGCCTGGGCTGGGGCAGCATGCCGTCACACGTTGTGGAGCGGGATATCAGCGAAGGACGGCTGGTGCGGTTGAACATTGAGGACGTACCGCCCGGCGGCCTCGCGCTGCCGATGTTTGGCGTCTACCCCATTGCCTCTCCGCCAGGCCCGGCCGGACGCTGGCTGATAGAGCGGCTTAAAAACCTCTGCCCGGCTAAGCTGGCCGCCAGCCGGCTTAAAGACTAGCGGCGAACGATCGGCCGGTGGGCCCCCTTTGGTAACCAGAAAAATTCCTGCCGCCCCGTTCCAAACATCATGAGATCGATTATCATTCCCTTCCTAAATTTTCCCGTTCTGAAGGTCATCCATGTTCACAGTGTTTACCGCCAAAGCTCGCTGGCTGCTCGCTGCCGTTGCGTTGCTGAGCTGTGCTGCCCAGGCCGCACCGATTGTTGTTACCGACGTAGCGGGTCGGGAAGTTACGCTGCCGCATCCGGCCAAACGCGTGATGCTGGCGGATGCACGAGCCCTGCTGGCGCTCAACATTATTCATCCGAAGGATCCGCTGGAAAATATTATTGCCTGGGATAACTCGCTGAAAACCAAAGCGCCTGACCTGGCGGATGCCTACGCGAGAAAATTCCCGCAGGTGAGTAAAATCACGATGTTTGAAAATCCGTACTACACGGATTTCAGCGTCGAAAAAGCGGTTACCTTACAGCCTGATCTGATCATTTTTGACATCGGCGTGCTGGCTAAGCTGAAGAACAGCGGCGTGCTGAGCCAGCTGGAAAAAGTCGACATTCCGGTACTGATTATCGACTTCCGCCAGCAGCCGCTGACCAATACCCTGCCGAGCATCGAGCTGCTGGGCAAAGTGTTTGATGAGCAGAAAAACGCGGACGCCTTTATTCAGCACTACCAGCAGCGGATGAACCTGGTGCGCGAGCGCGTGGCCACGCTGAAACCAGAGCAGCGTCCGAGCGTGTTTATTGAGCGTGCGGCAGGTATTCGCGGCGATGAATGCTGCCAGACCTTCGGTAAAGGCAGTTACGGCCAGTTTATTGATACCGCCGGCGGCAACAACGTGGGCAGCAAACTGTTCCCGGAAATGAGCGGCCAGGTAAATACCGAGCAGGTTATCACCAGCAACCCGGACTTCTACCTGATGACCGGTGCCGACTGGAACCGTGGCAACCGCGCGCCTAAAGCGGTACCGCTGGGTTATATGGCCGACAAAGCCGTGGCCGAGCAAAAGCTTAAAGGGCTAATGAACCGCACCGGGATTAACGTGCTGACGGCAGTCAAAGAGAAACGCGTCATGGCGATTTACCACCAGTTCTATGACTCCCCGCTGAACTATATTGCGGTAGAAACTATCGCTAAGTTCCTGCACCCGGACCTGTTCAAGGACATCGATCCACAGGCCGACATCGAGCAGGTTCACAAGCAGTTTACCGCCCTGGACTACAGCGGCGTCTTCTGGGTTACCCCATAAATCAAAAACATGCCGGGCTGAATCAACAGCTCGGTTTTTTTTGCTTACTTTTTGCCTTATCCCGAATTATTCCGCAACAAAACTATTTACTTGAAAATAATTATCATTAAGATTGTCATTTCCAAAAAAACTGATAACAACAACCCCATATTCTATAGGAATGATGATGCGCCCCCTTTTTCGTGTCTCTCTCCTGGCAAGCGCGATAGCATTTGCGCTGCCAGCTCTCGCGGCTGACAAAACCCAAACAGATAAAGCTCCCGCAGAAAAACCTGCTGACGACATTACCGTGGTCGGCAACTGGCTGGATAATCCTGACACCAGCACCGTGCTGCTTAACCACCCAGGCGCACGCTCAATCGTCACCGAGCAGCAGCTTCGTGAGCAAGGCTCAGAGACGCTTGCCGATGCGCTGAAGGGCATTCCAGGCGTCCAGGTCCGTGACAGCAACGGTACCGGCGGCAGCGACATTTCTCTCAACGTGGGCATTCGTGGCCTGACCTCTCGCCTGTCTCCACGTTCCACTATCCTGATGGACGGCGTTCCGCTAGCGGTTGCGCCATACGGCCAGCCACAGCTTTCCATGGCGCCATTGGGCACGGGCAATATTCAATCCATTGACGTGGTTCGCGGCGGCGGCGCAGTGCGTTATGGACCGCAAAACGTGGGCGGCGTGATTAACTTCGTTACCCGCGACATTCCAAAAGAGTTCGGCGGCACCGTTAGCGCGCAGACTCAGGGCGCCAGCCACGGCGGTCTGAAGACGCTGACCAGCGCGTCCGTGGGCGGCACGGCGGATAACGGCTTTGGTGCAGAGCTGCTTTACTCCGGTCTGCACGGCCAGGGCTACCGCGAGAGCAACGACAATACCGACATCGACGATTTCATGCTGAAGACGAAATATAACTTCACCGATCGCGATGAGCTGCAGGCTAACTTCCACTACTATGAAGCGCAGTCCGGCATGCCGGGCGGCCTGACTACCGCGCAGTATGCGCAGGATCCTTTCCAGTCTGACCGCCGCTGGGACCGTTTTGAAGGCCGCCGCAAGGACATGTCCTTCAAATACAAGCACACCGAAGACGACAAAAAGCTGGAAGTCCTGACCTACTTCACCGACAGCTACCGCAGCAGCGACCTGGAGTACTTCAAGGGCAACAAACGCACGCTGAACTCCGCGCCGCGTAACTACTCGACCTGGGCGATTGAGCCAACCTATTCCCAGCTCTTCCGCTTCTGGGATATGTCTCACGAGGTCACCCTGGGCTACCGCTACCTGAACGAAACGTCGGACGAGAAGGGTTACCGCACGCCAAAAGCGTATGACCCGGCGACAACCTTCACCAAACCGGACATGAGCGAGTACTACCAGCACAGCTCCGGCGGTACCGCGGCTAACGCCTTCTATATTGATGATGCGATTAACGTCAGCAACTGGACGATTACGCCGGGCCTGCGCTATGAAAGCATCAAAACGCACACCAGTGATTCCTTCCAGAACATCGACCGCGAGAAGACCTACAGCGAGCCGCTGCCTTCTATTAGCGTGATGTACCATATGTCTGACGCCTGGAAACTGTTCGCCAACGCCAGCACTTCCTTCGGCAGCATGCAGTACTTCCAGCTGACCCGTGGCGGCAGCGGCAACCAGCCGGCAGCGGGCCTGACCCCGGAAAAAGCGCATACCTATGAGTTCGGTACCCGCTATGACGATACATCGCTGAAAGCCGAAGCAACGCTGTTCTACATCGACTTCAACGATCAGCTGCAGTACATCAACAATATCGTGGGCTGGACGAACCTCGGCGCGACCAAGCATCAGGGTCTCGAACTGGCGCTGAATTACGACCTGAGCGAAGTAAACCGTGCGCTGGACGGCGTGAGCGTGTACACCACCTACACCTATACCAAAGCCACTAGCAACAAAGGCGACTTCGCCGGTAAAGACCTGCCGTTCTACTCTCGTCAGGTTTACACCGTGGGTACGCGCTACGCGACCGGAAACTGGGTGTGGAATCTGGACAGCTTTGCTCAGTCTAAACAGAGCTCTCCGGGTACCGGGCCGAACTACATCACCGACGAAAGCGCGGACGGGCAGTTTGGTAACATCGCAGGTTATATGGTGTGGAATATGCGCGGCGAGTACGACTTCGGGCCGTCGCTGTCTCACCTGAAGCTGGGTGCCGGGATTAAAAACCTGTTCGATCAGCGTTATTACACGCGTTCAAACGACAATAACTCCGGTAAATACGTAGGCGAACCGCGCACCTTCTTCGTGCAGGGTTCTCTGGCGTTCTGATAAAGACCCTCACCCTAACCCTCTCCCTGAAAGGGAGAGGGGATTAATAGGTACGACGCTCTCACGCTTTGGTGGGAGGGGAAAACTACTCCAGATCCCCGCCGTTGCTGGCAATCACCTTCTTATACCAGTGGAACGACTTCTTCGGCGTACGCGCCAGCGTCCCCTTTCCTTCATCATCACGGTCAACGTACACAAAACCGTAGCGCTTGCTCATTTCGCCGGTTGAAGCCGACACCAGGTCAATACAGCCCCACGAGGTGTAGCCCATGACCGGAATACCGTCCTCAATTGCCTCGCCCATCGCTTTAATGTGCTCGCGCAGATAGCTGATGCGGTAGTCGTCGTTGATTTCCCCTTTCGCATTCACTTCATCCTTCGCGCCCAGCCCGTTTTCCACCAGGAACAGCGGCTTCTGATAGCGGTCGTACATCATGTTCATGGTGATGCGCAGGCCGAGCGGGTCAATGCCCCAGCCCCACTGGCTGAAGGTAATGTGCGGGTTTTTGAGCGATTTAATGATGTTCGCCGGATTGGTGTTGCCCTCGTTCATGTCTGCCGAAGCGCAGCGTGAGGCGTAATAGCTGAAGGAGACAAAATCGACGGTGTTCTTCAGGATTTCGTTGTCGCCAGGCTCGGTGACAATCTCAATGCCTTTCTCACGGAACATGCGCGCGGCATAGGCCGGATAAGCCCCACGCGCCTGCACGTCAATAAAGAACAGGTTCTCGCGATCTTTCTCCAGCGCCGCCCAAACGTCTTCGGGTTTGCAGCTGTACGGATAGAAATTACCGCCCGCCAGCATGCAGCCAACCTGGTTTTGCGGGTTAACTTCGTGCGCAATTTTGGTGACCAGCGCGCTGGCGACCAGCTCATGGTGCGCGGCCTGGTACATCACCTGCTCTTTGTTATCACCTGCCTCAAACACCAGCCCGGCGCCGGAAAACGGGCTGTGCAGCATGATGTTGATTTCGTTGAAGGTGAGCCAGTATTTCACCAGGCCGTCGAACGCTTCAAAGCAGGTGCGCGCGTAGCGGCTGAAAAACTCCACCATTTTACGGTTACGCCATGAGCCGTATTCCTGCACCAGATGCATCGGCACGTCGAAGTGGCACAGCGTGACCAGCGGTTCGATATTGTGCTTTTTGCACTCGGCGAACATATCACGGTAAAACGCGATGCCTTCCGCATTCGGCGTGGTTTCATCACCTTTAGGGAAAATACGGCTCCACGCGATAGAGGTGCGGAAAACGGTAAACCCCATTTCAGCCATCAGCGCGATGTCGTCTTTGTAGCGATGGTAAAAATCTATGGCCTGGTGGCTGGGGTAGAACTCATCGGCGCGCAGCTCAAAGCGCTTGTCCACCCCGAGTTTAACCCCAAGGCGGTTTTCGCCATGCGGGATCATGTCGACGGTACTCAGCCCCTTCCCGCCTGCCTGATACGCGCCTTCAGCCTGATTAGCCGCAATAGCGCCGCCCCATAAAAATCCTTTTGGAAAAGCTGTCTCAGCCATTTTTACCTCTGTTTAAAGTGTTTTTACTGCATTATCTGGTGGTACAAATGCCGCGCTGCTGCCCTGCTCTTTTGCTTTAGCGTCCTCAACGGGAATGTCTTCAAACCCAAGAATAAGCGTAGTAATAAACGAGAGCACCACGGCCAGAATCATTACCGCCACAACCCAAACGATGCTCATCGGGTTGGCCGGGTCAAAAAACTGCACGCTGGTGAAAAGCCCCGGAGAGGCCATGGAATGGCTGGCAAGGCCGCCGATACCGGCTACGGCACCGCAAATAAAGCCGCTAATCAGGCAGGCAATCAGCGGGCGTTTCAGCCGCACCGCCACGCCGTAAAGTGCGGGTTCAGAAATGCCGGCCACAATTGCCGACGCGGCGGCAGCAAGCGCTGTCTGACGCAGTTCCGGGTTTTTAGTCCGCCAGGCAACGGCCAAAGAGGAGCCGCCGAGCGACAGGTTGGCACCAATTTCAGACGGCATAACCATACCTTCTTTGCCGGTTTCAGCGATGGTCTGGATAATCGTCGGCGTAAACACGCGGTGCATACCCGTCATCACCAGCAGCGGCCATATCGCGCCCATAATGGCAACGGAAAGCCAGCCCAGGTAGCCGTGCACGGTATACACCAGCGAAGAAATCCCGCTACCGATCCAGATCCCTAAAGGCCCAATCAGTAAAATCGCTATCGGGGCGGAAACCAGCACGATCAGCATCGGCTTAAGGAAGTTTTTGGTCACCGCAGGCGTAATACGGTCAATCCATCGTTCGATGTACGACAGCAGCCAGGTCATTACCAGCGCGGGAATAACGGTATAGGTGTATTTCACGGCGGTCACGGGAATACCCATAAAATCAACCGCCTGCCCCTGCGCCGCTTTTGCCATCAGGTCAATAAATGCCGGATGCACCAGCACCCCGGCGATAGCAATCGCCAGCGACATATTGGTTTTAAACTTCACGGCGGCGGAAGCCGCCACCATCACCGGCAGGAAGAAGAAAGCGCCGTCGCCGATGAGGTTCAGAATAATCAACGTGGAGGAGGTCTTTTCAAACAGCCCGGTCATCGCGAGGATCATCGCCAGCAGCTTTACCATCGAGCCGCCGATAATGGCCGGGATAAGCGGAGACATGGTGCCAATCAGCGCATCCAGAATACCGGCCCCGATACGTTTCAGGGTCAGTTTGCCCTTTGCCCCTGCCTGCGGCCTGTCTCCGGCCCCTTCCGGCAAATGCTTCAGCACTTCGGCGTAGGCCTGAGAAACCGTATTACCGATGATGACCTGGCACTGCTGGTCGTTCTTTACCACGCCCAGCACGCCGGAAATCGCCTTCAGCCTGGCGCTATCGACGCTCGCGTCGTCCCGCAAAACAAAGCGCAACCGCGTCATGCAGTGGGTCACCGCCACCACGTTTTCCGCCCCGCCTAAAGCCTCGACAATCTGTCGGGATACTGCCTCGTACTTGTTCGCCATGAGGTGAAACTCTCTTGTTATGATTTCGTAGGTAACCGGTTCCACACAATCATGTTTAGTTAAAAATCAGATCACAATGATTATTTTTTTGGCGATCAAATTTTGTGATTCATGTCGAAATACAGCCTACGCTGCGTCCCGACGGTGAAATGTGTAAAATGGTCAGAAATGACGAACTTACGGGAAGCCCTCATGTCGACAATGCAGGAAGTGGCGAAAAAAGCAGGCGTGTCAAAGGCGACCGTTTCGCGCGTGCTGTCCGGGAAAGGCTACGTGAGCGAGGCCACCAAAACGCAGGTTTACCAGGCGATTCAGGAAACGGGCTACCGGCCAAACCTGCTGGCGCGTAACCTGGCGACCAGCAAATCAGGCTACATTGGCCTGGTGGTGACCAACACCTTGTACAGCGGGAATTATTTTAGCGAACTGCTTTCCCAGGCCGCGCTAAAGCTGGAGGCCAGCGGGCGGCAGCTGATCCTCGCCGACGGGAAACACAGCGCCCACGAAGAGCAGGCGGCGGTGCAGTTCCTGCTCGATTTACACTGCGATGCGGTAATCGTTTATCCCCGTTTTCTCAGCGTGGATGAGATGGACGAGCTGATTGAACGGCACAGGCAGCCGATCATGGTGATGAACCGTAAGCTGCGCAAACACCAAAGCCACTGTATTTGCTGCGATCATAAAGGCTCCAGCTTCAACGCCACGCGTTATCTGATTGAGCAGGGCCACCGGGACATTGCTTTTATTACCGGCGTGCTTGATTCTCCGACGGCAAGAGAGCGCCTTGCTGGCTACCGCGAGGCGCTTGAACAGGCGGGGCTGCCGGTGCGAGAAGCACTGATTGCCACCGGGAAATGGACGCCCGCCAGCGGCGCTTCTGGCGTTGAACACCTGCTCTCCACGAAGCAGCGCTTCAGCGCCCTGGTCGCCAGCAACGATGAGATGGCTATCGGCGCCATCAGCAGGCTCGGTCAGGCTGGCCTGTCGGTGCCAGGCGATGTTTCCGTTATCGGCTTTGATAATGTCCCGACCGGGGCTTTTCTCTCCCCCCCGCTGTCGAGCGTGAAAGAGCCGGTGAGCGAGATGATCCATGAGGTAATTAACCGCCTGACGGCGATGCTGGACGGAGGGTATTTTTCAAAAGATAACTTGTACAGTTCAGAGATGATCGTGCGCGAATCCGTAGGGAAAGGTCCTTATTTTCAGCAAAAATGAGTTAAAGAAAAAGGAGCGAAATTCGCTCCTTTGGTCATTTAAGCACGGCTACCTGACACTGCCTCCACCGCAAAAGCCGCGATTTGCCCATCCTGCTCTTTGGTGGCGCCCGACACGCCAATAGCGCCGATAACCACGCCCTCAGCGTTTCGCAGCGGGATACCGCCGGCAATGCCCACCAGTCCGCCGTTGCTGTTCTCGAGCGAATAGGCAGGGCCGTTCGGATGCAAATTCATGCCCACGTCTTCGCTGTTGGCCTGGAACAACACCGCCGTACGTGCTTTGCGCATGGCGATATCAATGGTGGCCAGGAAAGTCCCG
The DNA here is from genome assembly GCF_000757825.1 of Cedecea neteri. Lineage (GTDB taxonomy): Bacteria > Pseudomonadota > Gammaproteobacteria > Enterobacterales > Enterobacteriaceae > Cedecea > Cedecea selenatireducens. The sequence continues at coordinate 4,280,579 of NZ_CP009451.1, read as the reverse complement.
TCCATACGGGCAAAGGCCGTTAGATGGCCGCCGCCGTCCAGCACCACGGCTGAAACGGGTGGAAAGCGGTGAGTTTCTACCGCCGTTTTTACGCTGGCGAGCAGCGCTTCTGCAAGAGCTAAACTGACCGTCACGATAGAAACCTTAATGGGCTAACGGGGGATGTTTTTTGGCGTCCATAACCGCCCAGGTGTGAATAAGCAGGCCGAAGACCGCCAGAATCGCACCGACCCAGCCGGTGGACTCCCAGCCAAACCCGGCTGAAATAGTCACCCCGCCAAGCCAGGCGCCCAGCGCGTTGGCAATGTTAAACGCCGAGTGGTTCATCGCTGCCGCCATGGTTTGCGCATCACCGGCAACGTCCATCAGGCGAATTTGCAGCACCGAGGAGAGCGACACCATGGTGCCCACCAGCATCACGGTTACCGCACCAAGCCACGGATAATGCGAGGTATAAACGTATGCGCTGAGCACCAGGATCGCCCAAATCAGCAGCAGGCGAACGGTTTTCTCCAGTCCGCGATCCGCCAGGCGACCGCCGACGATATTGCCGACTATCATACCCAGGCCAAACATCGACAGGATCACCGGAATCATGCCCACCGACTGGTGCGCCAGCTCCAGCATCGTTGGCTTGACGTAGCTGAAGACGGAGAACATCCCGCCGCTGCCAATGGCGCCGATAGCCAGCGTCAGCAGTACCTGCTTACGGGTCAGCGCGGTCAGCTCACGCAGCGGGCTGGCATCTTTATCCCCGGCACGCCAGGGAACCCAGGCCCACACCAGAATCAGCGTCAATACGGCAAGACCACCCACGATAGCAAACGCGCTGCGCCAGCCGAACAGCTGCCCGATGGCCGCCACCGCCGGTACGCCCAGTAAATTGGCGATTGTCAGGCCCAGCAGCACCATCGACACCGCCTGCGCACGCTTCGAACGTTCAACAAGGCTTGCCGCCAGCAATGCTGCCACGCCAAAGAACGTGCCGTGCGGGAAACCGGCCAGAAAACGCGCCAGCATCATCGAGTAGTACCCGGGCGCAAAAGCACTCAGCAGGTTGCCGACGGCGAACATTGCCATCAAGGCAATAAGAAAATCTCGCCGCGCCATGCGTGCGCCAAGCACAGCCAGTAGCGGAGCACCGACCACCACGCCCAGCGCGTAAATGCTGATCAGGTGGCCCGCAGAAGGAATGGAAACGTGCAGCCCGTTAGCGGCATCGGGCAGCAATCCCATGATAACGAATTCGCCGGTACCGATGGCGAAGCCGCCCATGCCGAGCGCGAACAGCGCTTTCAGCAGCCCCGAACGCGACAGGGAAACCGTATCGGCCCCTCGTTCCTGGGCCTGTTCATTAAGTGATGACATAGTTTTTTAACTTGTGCAGGTGAACAACAAAATACGCCCCGGGCGCGGATTCGCTCGGGGCGCGAGAGAGTACTAAAGCGATGTTTTACGGTGCGGAGGCGCCATAAATTCGGCCCCCAGCGGCGTGCTAATGTGCTCAGCTAAAATGGCGTCGATGTCGCGTTTGTCTTCGGCGGTCAACGTCCAGCCGGAAACCTCTTCCACCCCGTTTAGCTGTTCCGGACGGCGAGCGCCCCACAGCGCGATGGTTGGACCCGCATCGAGAACCCAACGCAGCGCCAGCGCCATCACACTCTTGCCGTAACGCGCTTCAGCAAAGGCCTTCAACGCTTCGACCGCCGCCAGATACTGCGCAAAGCGCGGCGGCTGGAATTTAGGATCGAAGCTGCGCAAGTCGCCTTCACCAAATACGGTTTCCGGCGTCATTCGGCCTGACAGCAGGCCACGGCAAATCGCGCCATAGGCCAGCACGACCATCTGGTGATATTTCGCATACGGCAGCAGCTCCGTTTCTGTTTCGCCACGTTCAAACAGGTTCAGCGGCGGCTGCATCGTCGCCAGCGGAGCCACGCTGCGGAACCGATCCATCTGTACTGGCGAATAGTTGCTGACGCCCAGCGCGCGGAACTTCCCCTGCTGGTGTAGCGTTTCGAGCACGCGTGCGGTTTCCTCAATCGCCACCAAATCGTCCGGCCAGTGAACCTGGTACAGGTCAATGTAATCCGTTTGCAGGCGGCGGAGCGAGTCTTCTATTTCCTGACGAATGCGCTGCGGCGTGGAATTGCGCGTGACGCGGCCTGCATCGTCCCAGTCCAGCGCCACCTTGGTGGCAATAATGGCCCTGTCACGGCGGCCTGCCAGCGCTTTGCCCACCACCTCTTCCGAATGCCCGAAGCCATAAACGGGCGCGGTGTCGATAAGGTTGATGCCGCGCTCCAGCGCCTCATGCAGCGTGGCAATCGACTGCTCGTCGTTGCTGCCGCCCCACATGCTGCCGCCAATGGCCCACGTTCCCAGGCCGATACGGCTGACCGGCTCGGTGATGCCCGCAATGTGAATCGTTTCGATTGCCATGATTTACCCCTGTCTGTTCTGTGAACTTATAATAACTCATGTTAAGTTGAATTAATTTCAACGAACCCTTGATGACGAAGGCCACTTTTATGCCTGCTCCGGTCCGCGGCGAGCTTGCCGATCTCAACGTTTTTTTAACTATTTGCCGCCGCAAAAGCTTCCGCCTGGCGGCCTCCGAGCTGGGCGTTTCCACCTCGGCGCTGAGCCATACCATGCGCGGGCTGGAAGAACGACTCGGGGTTCGCCTGCTCAACCGCACCAGCCGTTCCGTGGTGCCAACCGACGCCGGCGAAGCCCTGCTTGGCCACCTGGAAACCGGTTTTTCCCATATCCGCATGGCGCTCGATGAGCTCGATCATTACCGTGAATCCCCGGTCGGGCGGCTGCGGATTAATATTCCGCGAGACGCCGCGCAGCTGCTGTTTGCCCCGGTGCTGGCGAAATTTATGTCCCTGTATCCACGGCTTCAGATGGAAATAACCGTCGACAACACTCTGGTCGATATTATCGGCAGCGGCTATGACGCCGGGATTCGCTACGGCGAGAGCGTCCCCAAAGATATGATTGCCATGCCGGTGACGCGCAAGCTCCGGTGGATTGTTGTCGCCTCGCCCGAGTATTTGAAAAATAGCGCTCACCTGCCCCTGTCTCACCCGAACGATCTCTTTGGGCATCAGTGCATCCGCATGCGGCTCGGCAACGGCACGCTTTACAAGTGGGAGCTTAACCGGGGCAAAGAGGCGCTGGCGCTGGATGTGCCCGGTTCGCTGATTCTTAACGAAAGTGAAATGATCATCGACACCGCTTTAAACGGCTTTGGCCTGGCGTATTGCCTGGACGTACGAGTTCGCCCTCTGCTGGAAAGCGGCCAGCTGGTGCAGGTTATCCCGGAATGGGTCTGTGAAGACGAGCCGATGGTGATGTATTACCCGAGCCGCAGGCAGCTTCATCCTGGCCTGAGAAGGCTTATCGAGATGATGCGCGAGGCCACGCTGTACTGACATAAATATTTCATGTTAATAATCAATTACTAAACATTCTCCTTCGTGCTACCGGAATTAAATAGCTTGCAATAACATAGCGCACTATTTAAATTCATCCGCAGTCAGCGCCACATTACGGCGCTTCAGCCCCAATTAAATAGCGCGCGATACAATCGCAAAGGAGATAATATGTCACGCTCATTACTGATAGCCATGGGTTTAACCGCCTCAAGCCTTACCTCTGCTTTCGCCGCCGATGCGCCTGCCCCGACGGTTGGCGTGAGTAAATTCCTCTCCGTTTTAAACAGCGGTGGCGGTAAACCCATCGAGCAGCTCACCCCGCAGGCCGCGCGTCAGGTACTGATCGGCGCCCAGAAAGGGGCCAAACTGCCCGCCGCCGAGGTCTCTGAAAAGACAATTACCGTTGGCGGAAAACCCCTGACGCTGACCATCGTTAAGCCGGAAAACGCCAGCGGCACGCTGCCGGTATTTATGTTCTTCCACGGCGGCGGCTGGGTGCTGGGCGACTTCCAGACCCACGAGCGCCTGGTGCGTGATTTAGTCTCTGAGTCAGGCGCGGCGGCGGTGTTCGTGAACTACACCCCGTCGCCGGAAGCGCATTTCCCTGTTGCCATCAATCAGGCCTATGAAGCCACCCGCTGGGTTGCCGAACACGGCAGCGAAATTGGCGTAGACGGCAGCCGCCTGGCGCTGGCCGGGAACAGCGTGGGCGGGAATATGGTTGCCGCCGTAGCGCTACAGGCCAAAGCCCAGCATACCCCGGCGATTCGCTACCAGGTTATGCTGTGGCCGGTGACCGATGCTCGCTTTGATACCGGCTCCTATAACCAGTTCTCAAACGGCTATTTCCTGAGTAAAAACATGATGAAATGGTTCTGGGATAGCTACACCACGAAAGAGAGCGATCGCCGCAATATTCTCGCCTCTCCGCTGCAAGCCAGCCGCGAGCAGCTGAAAGGCCTGCCGCCAACCTTGATTCAGACGGCGGAACTCGACGTACTGCGCGATGAAGGCGAAGCCTTTGGTCGCAAGCTTGACGCCGCAGGCGTACCGGTGACCGTCACCCGCTATAATGGCATGATCCACGATTACGGCCTGCTGAACGCAATTAGCGAAGAGCCGACCGTGCGCACCGCTCTTGCCCAGGCCGCAGGCGAGCTTCGTGCCCACCTGAACTAAGCCCAGCGCGGTAGAATTGGGGGTAACGGCAGTTATCCCCTTTGGACTTCAGCTGCCGTCATCGATCGTGCAAAAAAATTCATCTGCCGACATTGACCTGGTTGATTCACGTCAAGGTGGCGCTCCGCCGAAAGCGCAAGATATCTAATCGCGAATAATAGAAATTGTATTATTCCGCGATGAAATTAATTACTGATAAGACAGATGAGTGAATGACTGATGAGCAAGCTGAAAAAGTTGATTCTGCCGCTGGGCCTGGTCAGCGGCCTGGCAAACGCCGCCCTGCCGCTGTTCAACGGGCACGGTGCGCCGGGGGATGTGCATATCGATAACGGGGGGCCGGTCTTTCTCAACGGCAAGCAGATGGTGTTGAAGAAGGTCAACGATAACTTCTATGAGGCGCATGGTCAGGGCGTGGTGTTATCCATTGCGGTGATGCCTGACGGCAGTCCTTCCGTCAGCTGGACCGGTAAACACCGGGCTCACGGGGAAATTATTCCGACAGAAAAGTAACGCATCAAGGCTTTTATCTGGCGGGTGAGAGAGCCTCACCCGCGCATCGTCTTATTCCGCTTTCGCAGGCTTCAGACGCTGGGTCAGGCCGCGCAGGAAGTAGCGCAGGAACTGATCGCCGCACTCGCGGTAGTTTTTATGATCCGGGTTACGCATCATGGCGGTAATTTCCGGCATAGAGATGCGGAACTGCTGGGCGGTCAGGATCTCCAGCACGTCGTCGGACTTCAGCTCAAAAGCGATACGCAGCTTTTTCAGGATAATGTTGTTGGTCATCCGACGCTCAAGCTTCGGCTCCGGTTTGCTTTCATCTTTGCCGCGTTTGAAGTAGATCAGACCGTTGAGAAAGTTTGCCATGATCAGATCCGGGCAGGCTTTGAAGCCCTCTTCGTCCTCTTTCTTCAGCCACGGAACGATTTGTTCAGCGGGGACGTCGGTGCCGGTCAGGGCAAGGATCTTAACGATTCCGTCGTTATTCAGGTTCAGCATATAGCGAACGCTTAGCAGTACGTCATTATTCAACATGGGGCAATCTCAGGGTCCAAAAGCGGGCAGTATATAGAGAAGCGACCGCGTTGTAACATAAACCAGGCGGATTTATCCGCTTGTCCCGTCATTGGCGGCCGTTTATTGGCAACGCTCAGGCTTAAGGGTAGACTCGATGGGCGAATTTTCCTCATAAAAGGCAACCATTTGATACTACGACTTTGGCAAGAATCTGACCGTCCCTTCCTACGTACCCTTTATCTCCACGCCCGCCGAAAAGCCTGGCCCTGGCTGGACAGCAGCGCCTGGCAGCTTGAAGACTTTGACAGTTCCACTCAGGATGAACGCATCTGGGTAGCCGAAGAAAACGGGCACCGCATTGGCTTCGCTTCCGTCTGGGTGCAGGACAACTTTTTGCATAACCTGTTCGTCAGCCCGGAATCTCAGGGGACGGGTGCGGGCAAGGCGCTGCTGGAGAAAGTGCAGAGTGAATTTACCGGCACGGGATCGTTAAAGTGCCTGGCGAAAAATGAACACGCGATTGAGTTTTATCGGCGTAACGGCTGGCATATAGAAGCGCCGGGAGACGGGCCAGACGGCGAGTATTATTTACTGCATTATGTGCTGAAGTAGCCCCTCATCTCCTGAAAATAATCTCTCCCCCTCACCCCGGCCCTCTCCCAGAGGGAGAGGGGGAAAGCAAGAATGGAGCTGCGTCTAAATTTTCACACCGCTCTGAAGGCGATCTCGCTCGGGATCACTTCCCCGTTCCAGTAAAGCTGAGCGGCCACGCGGCCGGCCAGCTCACGGTACAGCGTGGTGATGTCGCTTTCCGGGCGGTTGATGACCGTCGGCTTACCGGCATCCAGGTCTTCACGCAGCGTAATGTGCAGCGGCAGCTGGCCCAGCAAAGTCGTGTGATACTGCTGCGCCAGCTTCTCAGCGCCGCCCGTACCGAAGATAGGCTCCTGATGGCCGCAGTTGCTGCAAATATGAATGCTCATATTCTCTACAATGCCCACGACCGGCACCTCAACTTTCTCGAACATCACGATCCCTTTGCGGGCGTCAATCAGCGCGATGTCCTGCGGCGTGGTGACCACCATCGCCCCGGTAACCGGGATGTTCTGCGCCAGCGTCAGCTGGATATCACCGGTACCCGGCGGCATATCGATGACCAGGTAATCCAGGTCAGGCCACAGGGTTTCCTGCAGCATCTGCATCAAAGCCTTGCTGGCCATCGGGCCGCGCCAGACCATGGCGTTTTCGTCGGTGACGAGGTAACCAATCGAGTTGGTCGCCAGGCCATGCGCCACGATTGGCGCCATGTGCTTGCCGTCCGGGGACGTTGGGCGTTCGTGCTCAGCGCCCAGCATGGTTGGGATCGACGGGCCATAAATATCGGCATCGAGAATACCGACTTTGGCCCCTTCTGCCGCTAAAGCCAGCGCCACGTTTACCGCAGTGGTCGATTTCCCCACGCCGCCTTTGCCGGAGCTAACGGCAATGATATTTTTTACGCCGTTAACGCCGGGCTGGTTCTTAACCCGCTTAAGCGTGGCAATGTGGTGATGCAGCTTCCAGTCCACCGCTTTCGCGCCGGTGATCCGCAGCAGGTCTGAACTGCAGGTCTCTTTCAGGGCGTCAAACCCGCTTTGCCAGGCGAACGGCATCTGTAGCTCGACGTGCAGCGTGTCGTCAAGCATCGCCACATGGTGCAGCGCCTTCAACGCGGTGAGATTGTGCTTCAAGGTAGGGTGCTGAAAATTGGCCAGGGTCCCGGCGACCATCGCGCGTAGCTGTTCCGGGGACTTGCTGGACGGGGATTGCGAATTCATCCCGACTCCTTATGTTTTTATCGGACATTGCAATCCGCTAAGCATACCAGAAACCGCGCCGCCTATTCATGTGCGGTTATTGCGGGCTTTGGGGTTACTAAACAATTGCCAATCCGGTAATATCGAATCCCCTTTTTTAAATCAGAAGATGCAATTCCCACTATGACTCAACCCGCGAAAAAAATATTGGTAACGTGCGCCCTGCCGTACGCAAACGGCTCAATCCACCTCGGTCACATGCTGGAGCATATTCAGGCTGATGTCTGGGTCCGTTACCAACGAATGCGCGGCAACGAGGTTAACTTCATCTGCGCAGACGACGCCCACGGCACGCCTATCATGCTGAAAGCTCAGCAACTGGGAATTACCCCGGAGCAGATGATTACCGAAATGAGTCAGGAGCATCAGACTGATTTTGCAGGCTTTAACATCAGCTATGACAACTACCACTCCACGCACAGCGACGAGAACCGCGAGCTGTCGGAGCTGATTTATGGCCGCCTGAAAGAGAACGGTTTTATCAAGAACCGCACTATTTCTCAGCTCTACGATCCGGAAAAAGGCATGTTCCTGCCGGACCGTTTTGTCAAAGGCACCTGCCCGAAATGTAAAGCCCCGGATCAGTACGGCGATAACTGCGAAGTGTGCGGCTCAACCTACAGCCCAACCGAACTTATCGATCCGAAATCCGTGGTGTCCGGCGCGACGCCAGAAATGCGTGATTCCGAGCACTTCTTCTTCGACCTGCCGTCCTTCAGCGAAATGCTGCAGGCGTGGACCCGCAGCGGCGCGCTGCAGGAGCAGGTGGCTAACAAGATGCAGGAGTGGTTCGAGTCCGGCCTGCAGCAGTGGGATATCTCCCGCGATGCGCCTTACTTCGGCTTCGAAATCCCGAACGCACCGGGAAAATATTTCTACGTCTGGCTGGATGCGCCGATCGGCTACATGGGCTCCTTTAAGAACCTGTGCGATAAGCGCGGCGACACCACCAGCTTCGACGAATACTGGAAGAAAGATTCCAGCACCGACCTGTACCACTTCATCGGCAAAGACATCGTTTACTTCCACAGCCTGTTCTGGCCAGCCATGATGGAAGGCAGCAACTTCCGCAAGCCGACCAACCTGTTTGTGCACGGCTACGTGACGGTAAACGGCGCGAAGATGTCCAAGTCTCGCGGTACCTTCATCAAAGCCAGCACCTGGCTGAATCACTTTGATGCCGACAGCTTGCGCTACTACTACACCGCGAAACTTTCTTCCCGCATCGACGATATCGACCTTAACCTGGAAGACTTCGTGCAGCGCGTGAACAGCGACATCGTCAACAAAGTGGTGAACCTTGCCTCCCGTAACGCCGGCTTCATCGCCAAACGTTTTGACGGCATGCTGGCGGCAGAGATTGCCGATGCCGAGTTGTACAAAACCTTTACCGACGCGGCAGAAAGCATCGGTGAAGCATGGAATAGCCGTGAGTTTGGCCGTGCCGTTCGCGAGATCATGGCGCTGGCGGATATCGCTAACCGCTACGTGGACGAACAGGCTCCGTGGGTTGTGGCTAAACAGGAAGGCCGCGATGCTGACCTGCAGGCTATCTGCTCCATGGGCATCAACCTGTTCCGCGTGCTGATGACCTACCTGAAGCCGGTTCTGCCGTCGCTGACTGAACGTGCAGAAGCGTTCCTGAACGCCGAACTGAGCTGGGACAGCATCGCCACGCCGCTGCTGAACCACAAAGTGAGCAGCTTCAAGGCGCTGTATAACCGTATTGAAACCAAACAGGTGGAAGCGCTGGTAGAAGCGTCTAAAGAAGAAGTGAAGGCGCTGAATTCCACGCCGGTAACCGGCCCGCTGGCGGACGATCCGATTCAGGAGACCATCACCTTTGATGACTTCGCGAAGGTGGATATGCGCATCGCGCTGATTGAGAAAGCGGAATTCGTAGAAGGCTCCGACAAGCTGCTGCGCCTGACGCTTGACCTCGGGGGCGAGAAACGCAACGTCTTCTCTGGTATTCGTACCGCTTATCCTGACCCGTCGAAGCTGGAAGGTCGCCTGACCGTGATGGTGGCCAACCTCGCCCCACGTAAGATGCGCTTTGGTGTCTCTGAAGGGATGGTGATGGCCGCAGGTCCTGGCGGGAAAGATATCTTCCTGCTGAGCCCGGACAGCGGTGCCCAGCCGGGCATGGCGGTTAAGTAAGCCCCTCACCCCGACCCTCTCCCCACAGGGGAGAGGGTGCAAAACAATTTAACTGCCTGTCTTTATCCCTGCCCTTTTAGGCAGAGGATGCAAAGCAATCGAACTACCTTGCCTTTATCCCCTCGCCCTTTTAGGGAGAGGGTTAGGGTGAGGGTAAAATCAGGCGTCTCGCGCCTGCCCGACGGTTTTATCCTTCAGGAACACCACCATTAAGCCAAGCCAGAGCACGCCGCCCAGCAGGTTAAACAGGCTGAACAGCCCGTTGCCGCCGAACTGATAAATATGCTTGCTCAGCTCAATACCGACCGTAAAGATAAGCATCTGTAGCATCCCCATCGCCGCCGACACCGTACCTTTACTCATGTCGCTGGCAAACAGCGTCAGGCGCACCAGGCCGGCGTTCGCCAGGCCGATACCGAAGGCATAAAGACTCAGGCCCGCGGTCATCCACAGATAAGCGTGGGAAGAAACCACCGTTGCCACCGCGGCCACAATCAGGCCGGGTACAATCCACCAGCCGCCCATAATAATCAGGCTTCGCACGCTGCGGCGGGACGTAAGCTTCGCCAGCACCAGGTTACCGAGGATCAGCGCGCCAAAGATAGGCACCTGCAGCAGGCCGTATTCATAGGTGCTGAGATTTTCCCCGCTGATGATAATCACCGGCGACTGGGCAATCCACGCCAGCAGCGGCAGGCTCACAAAGCCCGTCGCCAGCGCACCCGAGACAAACCGCAGGTTTTTCAGCACCAGCTTATAGTCATGCCCAAGCTCTTTCAGAGAAAGCTTCTCGCCGAGGCGCGTTGCAGTTTCCGGCATGGCCTTGTGCAGCCCGAAGAAAGAGATAGCGGCCAGCAGTGCAAACAGGATGAACATTGTTTCCCAGGGAGCAACGTGTATCCACGCCGCGCCCACCAGCGGCCCCAGCAGAGGCGCTATCAGCGCCACGTTCGCCATCAGCGCCGTTATCTTGATACAAACCGACTCTTCGAACGATTCCTGAATAGCGGCGTAACCCACCGCGCCGATAAAGCACAGGCTGACGCCCTGCAGGAAGCGCAGGAAGGTGAACTGCTGAATATCCTGCGCCAGCAGCGTGGCAAGGCAGGTGACAATAAACCAGACCACGCCGGTCAGCATCACCGGACGGCGGCCAATACGGTCAGACAGCGGCCCGAGCAGCCACTGCAGGAACATGCCGCCGGCCAGGTAAGCCGTCATCGAGGTCGGTACCCATTCCACGCCCGCCTGGAACTGGTCCACGACGGCCAGCATCCCCGGCTGGATCATGTCATTGCCGATATAAGTTGAGAATTCGTAGAGCACCAGGCAGAGCGGGAACAGCAACGCCTGACGGCCTAACGATTTGTTAGCTATCGTATTATTTTGCATTAGGAACTCAGAAGATAAAGAAACGCGCAGAGTGTATTCAATTGCCCGTGCCAGCGGTAGTCAAAGGCTGACAAATAGCACGGGCTGTAAATGCGCGCCCATGATAACTCAATTCTATTAAGGATTTCTTAATCTGCGATGAATATTCTGCTGCCATTATATTAAGGTCAGTACGGTATTCGCCATTTACATGATGACAAGTTTTCCTAAACCAACGGTAAATAAGACAAAACTGCTTTACCGACTGCCACCCCGCTTCTATCTTTTCCAGCTTTGCATCCTGATAATACTGGCTGTCGTTTTTAGCTGGCTTTCGCGGGATGAAGGGCTCGACCGCTGGCTGACCGGCTACTGGTTTGACGCCGCAAGCCGTAGCTTTCCGCTGCAAAACGACCGGCTGTTGGATCTGCTGAACCACCGCCTGTTGAAGGATTTAGTGATTGCTGGCGGCGTTATCGCGCTGCTGTGGGGGCTCTGGCGCCGTCAGCCTCGGCTGGTCGTGGTGGCGCTGCTTATCGGGCTGGGTGCATTAACGGTCGGCATCCTGAAAGGGTTTAGCCACCATTCGTGCCCGTGGAGCCTGATGGAGTACGGCGGCAATGCGGCATCTTACCCACTGTTCGGGGCCGCACCGGCAGACAGCGGGCCGGGAAGATGCTTCCCCGGCGGCCATGCTTCCAGCGGCTTTGGCGTCATGGCGCTGTTTTTCTTGTTTTACCATGAACGCCCGCGCCTGGCGTGGTTTTTCCTCGGCTTTGGCTTGTTTCTTGGCTTGAGCATGGGATACGGCCAGGTGATGCGCGGCGCGCACTTTTTCAGCCACAACCTGTGGGCAGGTTGGTGGGTATGGGTAACCCAGGTGGCGCTTTACGGCGCGATTTCCACCTGGTTAGTTAAGGAACAGGACAAGTTATGATGGAAACGCTCAACCAGAATCTTTTTTTGCTCATTAATGCCACGCCGTCTTCACCGGAGTGGATGGTTAAGCTGGCAATATTCTTCGCTCGCGATCTGATCAGCATCGTCCCGCTGCTGATCGTCGTGCTCTGGCTGTGGGGCCAGCGCAAACAGATGTCCGCTCAACGTCAGGTGGTTATCAAAACGGGGATGGCGCTGGTGATTAGCGTGGCGCTCTCGTGGGTCATCGGGCACCTGTTCCCGCATCCCCGGCCTTTCGTTGTCGGGCTTGGCTACAACTTCCTGCACCACGCGCCGGATGATTCCTTCCCGAGCGACCACGGCACGGTAATTTTCACCTTTGCGCTGGCGTTCCTGTGCTGGCATCGCATCTGGTCCGGCGTGGTGTTGTTTGCCATCGGCTGCGCGATTGCCTGGTCCCGCGTTTACCTTGGTGTGCATTGGCCGCTGGATATGCTGGGCGGCCTGCTGGTCGGCATGAGCGCCTGCCTGCTGTCGCAGATTGTCTGGAACCTGCGCGGGCCGCAAATCCACCAGCGCCTGCATCAGATTTATCGCTACTGCTTCTCACTGCCTATCCGCAAAGGCTGGGTGCGTGACTAAGCGTTTTTCCACAGGTAAGATGCGTTAACTTAATTTCCTCCTGCCCCTTTCCCCACCGGGGCGAGGGGATAAAAACGCAGAAGGCCTATGGAAACCCGCCGTGACGAGCGCATTAACCGCCTGCTACAGGCGCTGAAGCGCAGCGATAAAATTCATCTAAAAGAAGCCTCGCAGCTGCTTGGCGTGTCAGAAATGACCATCCGCCGCGACCTTAACAGCGAGCCGGGCCAGGTCGTTCTGCTGGGCGGCTATGTGATGCTGGAGCCTCGCAGCGCGGGGGCCAGCCACTATCTGCTGAGCGATGAAAAAACGCGTCAGGTTGAAGAAAAGCGCCACGCCGCAAGACTTGCCGCGCAGCACGTTGAGCCGCATCAAACCGTGTTCTTCGACTGCGGCACCACCACGCCTTATATTATCGACGCCCTTGACGATGAGCTGCCGTTTACCGGCCTGTGTTATTCCCTCAACACCTTTCTGGCGCTGCAGGATAAGCCCAACTGCCGGGTGATTTTAAGCGGCGGCGAGTTTCACGCCAGCAATGCGATTTTCAAGCCGATCAACTTTCAGGAGTGTCTGGGGAATATCTGCCCGGATATTGCGTTCTTATCGGCGGCAGGGGTGCATCTGCGCCACGGCGCGACCTGTTTTAATCTTGATGAGCTGCCAGTGAAGCATTGGGCTTTGAGCATGGCCCAGCGGAATATTCTGGTGGTGGATGATACCAAGTTTGGCAAGGTACGCGCCGCCTGCATGGGGCCGCTGACGGCGTTTGAAACGATTATCAGCAACCGGCCTCCCGCCGCGGAGTTTATTGACTTCGCCGCGGCGGAAAACCTGACGCTGAAGTGGTAGCGCTTAAGAGAACCAGCTCCCGAACCAGCCGTGGAATTTCATCAGCACGAAGTCCCACATGCGGCTGAAGAAACCGCCCTCTTCTACCGGCTCCATCACCAGCAGCGGACGCTGTTCAATCGATTTGCCGTTAAGCTGGAAGTCGATGGTGCCTACAGCCTGGCCCTTTTTCAGCGGAGCGGTCAGCTGCGGCTCGTTCAGCGTAAAGCTTGCCTTGAGGTTTTTCAGCTGGCCACGAGGAATGGTCACCGAGCCGCCTTCCCCCGCGCCAAGATTAACCTCGCTCTTATCGCCAAACCAGACGCGCTGGGTCACGAAAGTGGCATCCGGCTTAATCGGCGTCACGGTTTCGAAGAAGCGGAAGCCCCAGGTCAGCAGCTTTTCACTTTCGTTAAAACGGATACGGTCGGTTTTGGTACCCAGCACCACGGACACCAGGCGCATATCGCCGGACGTTGCAGAAGCGACCAGGTTATAGCCCGCCCCTTCGGTGGTGCCGGTTTTCATGCCGTCAACGTTAAGATTCGAGCTCCACAGCAGGCGGTTACGGTTCGGCTGCTTGATATTGTTGAAGGTGAACTCTTTTTCTTTGTGAACCGCGTACTCGTCCGGCACGTCATGAACCAGCGCACGTCCCAGCAGCGCCATATCGCGAGCGGTACTGAACTGGCCCGGCGCATCCAGGCCGTGCACGGTTTTAAAGGTGGTGTTGGTGAGGTTGAGCTTCTGCGCATAGTTGTTCATCAGGCTGACGAACGAATCCTGGCTGCCCGCCACATAGTCGGCAATGGCAATGCTGGCGTCGTTCCCGGACTGAATGATAACGCCCTTGTTCAGGTCTTCCACCGAGACTTTATCGCCCGGCTTCAGGAACATCAGCGAAGAGCCGCGCAGCACCGGGTTGCCGGTAGCCCAGGCATCTTTCCCGATGGTGACCATATCCGTCAGGTGAATTTTGCCTGCTTTTAGCGCCTGGCCCACCACGTAGCTGGTCATCAGCTTGGTCAGACTTGCCGGATCGAGCTTGTCGTCGGCATTTCCTTCCGCCAGCACTTTCCCACTGGCGTAATCCATCAAAATCCAGGCTTTTGCATCGACCTGGGGAGCATCTGCGGTCTGCTCAGCGCTCAGCGCAGGAGCCGCTATCAGCAGCAGGGTTGTCCCTGCGACTAAACCACGTAGTGTTGCAGGCATTTGCAAGCTCTTCATAAAACCACCTGAGTATCCATTCTTAAAAAATTCACGGTGCGCACCGCCACCCGTATGTCAGGGTGTGAGTAATAACGCACGAATCCACTTAAAGAAACATAGAGTTGGTAAAGTTTTTTAAGTTTATTCGATATCTGCACGAGTTGCCGCCGTCACGCTGATTTTTTTAGCTTTGGTTGAGAAACAGTGGTGTTTTCGTGACCGGAGCCGGGCATACTCGATGTCCACCTGCAAAAAAAGGAACCATCATGATTACCGTTTGGGGCAGAGATAATTCCACCAATGTCAAAAAAGTGCTGTGGTGTCTGGAAGAGCTGAACTTGCCATACCGTTCCGTTCCCGCAGGCGGAAAATTTGGCCTGACGCACGACGCAGAATACCTGGCGATGAACCCGAACGGGCTGGTGCCGTGTATTCATGATGACGCACACGGGCTGACGCTTTGGGAGTCCAATACCATTGTGCGTTACCTGGCCGCAGAATATGGCCGTGACTCGCTGTGGGTGAACGCCCCCGCCGATCGCGCCAAAGGGGAAAAATGGATGGACTGGTCTGCCACGGCAGTGTCCGGCCCTTACCGCGACGTCTTCTTCAATATGGTACGTCTGCCGCCTGAACAGCGGAGCCAGGAACAAATTGAGCGTGGTATCGTCGCCTGTAACAAGCTGTTTGCCATTGCCGATGCCGGGCTGGCAAAACAGCCGTGGCTCGGCGGAGACGCATTCAGCACCGCAGATATTGCCTTCGGCCCGCAAATTTATAGCCTGCTCAACCTTGATATTCCGTGGGATGCGGTGCCAAACCTCCAGCGCTGGTATCAGCAACTGACCCAGCGCCCGGCGTTCCAGAAAGTCATTATGATCCCGCTAAGCTGACGGGCTGAGTTTCAGCAACTCGCCGTCAGACTCGTCGGTCAGGACGTACAAATAGCCGTCCGGGCCGACGCGTACGTCGCGGATGCGCTTATTACGATCGTCCAGCAGCCGCTGCTCGCCCGTCACCTTGTCGCCGTTCAGCGTCAGCTCAATCAGGTTCTTTTCTTTCAGCGCGCCGATAAACAGCTTGCCTTTCCACTGCGGGAACGTATCGGCCTGATAAAACGCCATCCCGCTTATCGCCGGGGAAACTTTCCAGTAATGCGCGGGCTGTTCAGTGCCTTCGACCTCCCCACCCTTCGCTTCAGGAATTTTAAGCCCGCTGTAATTAATGCCCCACGTGGCAAGCGGCCAGCCGTAGTTTTTCCCGGCGGCCGGGATATTGATTTCGTCCCCGCCTCGCGGCCCGTGCTCGTTTAACCACAGCTCGCCGTTGGCCGGGTTAATCGCTAACCCCTGCGGGTTGCGGTGACCGTAAGACCATATTTCCGGCCGGACGCCCTGCCTGCCCACAAACGGGTTGTCCTGCGGCACAGAACCGTCGGCGTTGAGGCGCACAACTTTGCCCTGCAGCTTATCGAGATCCTGCGCGGTGGCGCGTGCGTTGTTTTCACCGAGGGCGATAAAGAGGTGACCTTTCCCGTCGAACGCCATCCGCCCGCCGAAGTGGTTTCCGGTGGAGAGTTTTGGCGCCTGGCGGAACACAACTTTAAAGTTCTCCAGCCGCTTCATGTCCTGACTCAGAGTGCCGTATCCCACGGCGGTACCGGCTTTATTGTCGCTACCGCCTTCGGCAAAGCTCAGCCACACGCGGCGGCTGCTGGCGAAATCAGGCGCCAGCACCACGTCAAGCAAACCGCCCTGCCCGTGAGCCCAAACTACAGGCACGCCGCTAATCGGCGCGGATAACTCTTTCCCCTGCTGCCAGCGATGCAGCTCCCCGCCGCGAAGGGTAATCAGCATGCCCTGGTTATCGGGCAGAAAGTCCAGCGCCCATGGATGAGGCAGGTTGGTTTGCAGCACGTCGACTTTGGTTTCTGCGGCCAGAGTATAAGAGGATGAGAAAAGCAGCGTGGCGGCGATAAGCGTGCGGGGCGGGAACGGCGTCATGGCAATCTCCTGGTTTTGGCTATCCGTTAAGGGTAGCCGCCGGGGAAAACGGGACGCTCGCTTTTACATAACATTAAAAACGGGGAGCATGATGGGCTCCCCGCGATCGGTTTGGTCAGGCTTCAAGCTTCGCCGCGTCTACCGAGATGTACGCCGGGCCATCTTTGCGCCCGCTCATTTTACATTTGCCCCGCACCCTACTCGCGCAGCCGGTTGATATGAATCGTTAAAAACATGGTTTCATCCAGCGTCAGCGGGCAGGCGTAGTTCTTACTGAGATAGTCATTGATCTTCAGCGCGCAGTGCCAGGACTGGGTCATCGCTTCTTTGATCCCGTCATAGAGGCTTTTATCTTTATGATTGACAGGGCTTTTGTTCATCATCCGCAGGGTGAAAAACTTAAGATGGGTAATCATTCTCTGGTAATTAACCGAGTTTTCGTCATATTTTATTTTGAGTTCGTATTTAACGATCGACAGAATATCTTTGATTATCGTGGCGCTTTGCAGGGTACTTTGCATATCGTTCACTTTGGCATTGGCCAGGTGTAAAGCAATAAATCCGGCTTCATCCTCCGGCAGGTCGACCTCCAGCCTGCGGTTAATTAACTCGACCGCCTCCTGCGCCAGAGCAAACTCGGGCGCATAGAATTTTTTGATGTCCCACAGCAGCATATTCTTGATTGCGTGGCCCTTTCTGTGGCGCTGGACGGCGAAGTTTATGTGATCGCTAAGCGCAAAAATTAGCGACTCCTGCACGTCAATGGCGAGTCGCTGCTGCGCCAGCTGCAGCACCGTTTGCGTAATCAACAGGCATTCCAGTGGAATGGAGCTGACCAGTTCGCTTAACAGCGCGTTGACCCCGCCGCTTTGCTTGACGAACTGGCTCTCAATGCCTTCGGCTGGAAGCGGATCGCCTTCCCGTTTGCCAAAGCCAATGCCCCGCCCCAGCGCCACAATTTCACCGTGTTTAGCATCTAAGGCAATAACGGCGTTATTGCTCAAAACTTTTAGAACGGTAATCACCGTAACCTCGCTGGTTATCAATTCAGGGCGGCCGCTTTGCAGCGCTGCCGCCCATGTCCGGTCAGTCCGATAAACCGTTATTTTTCATCACCTCGGAGTACCAGCCTGCGCTTTTCTTCGGGATACGCCGCAAATCTTTCAGGTCAAATTCATCGCGATTCACATAGATTAGACCGTAACGTTTTGAACATCCCTGATGCGTGGAGATAAGATCAAGCGCCGACCAGGGCGTATAGCCAAAGACCTTCACGCCGTCGGTTATCGCCAGCTGCATCTGTTCAATGTGCAACCGCAGAAAATCGATACGGTAGTCGTCCTGAACTTCCTCATTTTCATCAAGCTTATCAAATGCCCCCAGCCCGTTTTCCGTAATCAGCAACGGCAAATGGTAGCGATCCCAGATTTCACGCAGCGTATTGCGGAACCCTACCGGGTCAATCTCAGTGCCGAACTGGGTACGGGGCAAATGTGGATTCGCTGCCCCGCGGTGGACGCCGTCCTCTCCCGACTTCAGGAGCTTATTCCCCCCGCGCACCACTTCGTCATTGCCGTCACCGCGGCTCGCTTCTACGGCCTGAGTGGTGTAGTAATTAAAAGCGATAAAATCGGGACGACCGCGCTTCAGCACCTCGGTATCGCCGGGCATCATCTCCGGGGTATACCCTTTCTCTTCCATATAGCGCCAGGCCAGCGTGTTGTATTCCCCTCTCGCCGCCATATCCAGGTACAGCCAGTTGCGAATGGCATTGTAGTTAAAGGCGGCCTGAACATCTTCCGGCTTACTGGTGGCCGGGTAAATCACCGCAATATTCGGCGCGGGACCAATCTTCGAATGAGGGTATTTGGTGTGCAGGTCACGCATCGCCATCGCCTGGGCCACCATCATGTGATGGTTTTGCTGATAAAGATTCTTCTTTTTGTCCGCCTGCGTCGAAAGCTTTGGATCCAGCGTACCCAGCGCCTCGCCCTGCAAAATCATTAAGTTCTGTTCATTGATGGTCAGCCAGTACTTTACCTTGTCGCCAAATTCATCGAACAGGACGTTGGCATAGCGGGCAAAAGCATCGACGCTGGCGCGGTTATACCAGCCGCCTTTTGCCTGTAACGCCTGGGGCAAATCAAAGTGGTACATCGTGACTATCGGCTCAATATTATGCAGCCGAAGCTCATCGATCACCTTGTGATAAAAGGCGATACCGGCCGCGTTAACTTCACCGTTGCCGTCGGGAATAATGCGCGTCCAGGCAATCGAGAAGCGATAGGTTTTGAACCCCAGCCTGGCGAAAAGCGCGATATCCTCACGGTAGCGATGATAGTGATCGCTGGCGACCTTAAAATCCGTAGTCCCATCCGGGTAGCTTTCACGTGCATCAATGACCGACAGCCCCTTTCCGTCCTCGTTCCAGGCACCTTCAACCTGATAAGCAGACGTTGATGCCCCCCACAGGAAGCCTTGTGGGAAAGGTTTTAGTTCGCGATATCTCATAGGTAGCTCCTTAATGGCTCAGGATAAAGAGAGAAGCATTTCGCCGACCCGCGCCTGCGATTGCGTCTGTTTTTGCAGCTGGTGATAGCTGTCGGCGTTGGCAACGATGACCGGCGTAATGGTGTCGTAGCCCGCCTTTTCTATGGCTTCGCGATCGAATTCGAGCAGCAGATCGCCGCGTTTGACCTGCTGGCTTTCGCGAACGTGAATGCGGTAGTGCTCCCCGTTGAGCTGAACGGTATCGAGCCCAACGTGAATCAGTACCTCCGCGCCGCTGCTGGAGAGAATTTGCAGCGCATGACCGGAGTCAAAGGTGGCCGAGATGGTGCCATCCACGGGCGAGAAGACCTGATTACCGTCCGGGCGTATCGCCAGCCCGTCGCCCACAACGCCGCTCGAAAAGACCTTATCGTTAACCTGTTCGAGCGGAACAATTTCCCCGCTCATAGGCGCAGTAATCTGCTCTGCGTTGACGGCTGGCGCCTGCGTAAGGGTGGGTTTTATTGCAGCGTCGCTAACCTGCTGCTCATCTTCAGGAATATCCTCAAAACCGACTATCCAGGTCAGGACGGCGGCGAGGACAAAGGAAACACAGATGCCCAGAATCAGGCCGCCAAAACCTTCGCCATAGAAGATAGGCAGCGTCAGCAGGCTTGGGATCCCGGTTGAGATAGCCGCGCTGTTAAAGTAGCCCACGATCCCGCCGCCCACGGCAGCGGCAATCACGGCGCAGACAAAAGGTCTTTTCAGCTTGAGCGTTACGCCGTAAACCGCAGGTTCAGTAATCCCGAACAGCGCGGTAATAAACGTACTGCCCGCCAGCGCCTTCATTTTCTTATTTTTTGTTTTCAGCATGACAGCCAGCACCGCCCCCGCCTGGGCGAAGACGGCAGGCACGGTGGCCGCCTTCAGCGTGCTGCGCCCAATAGTCGTGATGTCGTTGATGATGACCGGCGTAAAGGCCCAGTGCATGCCGAAAATGACCAGGATCTGCCATACCGCGGCAATCAGCGCCCCGGCCAGGATAGCGTTGAAACCAAAGACGATGACAAAGAAGCTGGCCGCATATTCGCTGGTGTAAATACCAATCGGCCCGATGGTGATAAGCGTCAACGGCACCATAATCACCAGCAGCAGGAACGGCGTCACGATGCTGCGTACCGTTTCATGGATGTACTTATTGAACAGCCGCTCCAGCTGGCACATCACCCAGACGGCCAGAATAATCGGGATAACCGTCGAGGTGTACTTCATCAACACCACGGGGATCCCCGCGAAGCTCACATCCGCTTTGGTGTTGAACAGTTCGATAATCGACGGATAAATTAACGCCCCGGCAATGGAAACGGCGACGTAGATATTGCCCTGAAATTTTCGCGCGGTGGTAATAGCCAGCATGATTGGCAGGAAGTAAAACAGGCTGTCTGCCGCCGCCGCTAAAATGATGTAGGTGCTTTCCGTTTTGCTCATCCAGCCTTCGCTTAACGCGATGCTGAGCAACCCTTTCAGTACGCCCGAGGCGGCCATCGCCCCCAGCAGCGGGGTGAAAATCGACGAAATAATGTCGATCATTTTGCTGAAGATATTGGTGCGGCTAGACTGGCTGCTTTGCCGCTCGGAACGGCTGTCGTCCAGCAAAGACGAAATCTCGCCTATCTGGCGATAAACCTCCGCGACCCGGTTACCGATAACCACCTGGAATTGCCCGGAAGCCTGCATCGTGGTGATAACCCCGTCCAGACGTTCAAGCGCCGCGATATCCACATGCCCGATATCGCGCAGAGAAAAACGTAGCCGGGTCGCGCAGTGCACCACCGTGACGACGTTGCTCTCGCCGCCGACCAGCCGTAAAACATCTTCAGCTAATGCTTTGATATTCATATTTTTTACCTTTCACTCAGCGAGTCTTGTTATATCCGGGCCAAAAAAAAACCTGACCAGCAGCATGTCGGCGTAATGCAACATGCTGCTGGTCAGGTTTCGCTCAGGTCTGGCCCGATGACGTCCTTAATGTGAGTTCGTTATATAAAACAAAATTCGGGGCCACAATCCTCAATGGCTGAATCTGTGACCCGGTGCAGAAAATTGTTACCGGGAACAGTTTTAATCGTCAGCGCCGGGAAAGTAGAAGCTCGCAGTGGCTAAAGTGGACCGGTCGATATTGCCCCTGCACCGCCCAGACCCCGGCTTTGCTCAGCATGCCGTGATACTGCCGGGAGGAGACCGGCACGATTATCTTCTTGCAGTGACGCCGAACGTTTTCCAGCAGCACGGGGAAAATAGCCCGGCTAATATTCAGCTCGGTAAAAGATTTGTTGAAGCGAACGCATTCGCAGCCCTCGGTAAACAGAGGCAGCGCGCTGCTGTTTCTGCCGCCCATATCATCGACCCAAAATCCCGATGACGGGCGCTCTGCACGAGAGTTGCTAAAAAATTTCATAAACGGCAACGCGTGTTCGAGACAGCCGGGTTCTCCCTTCACCACGCAAAAAAGATTGTTATCGGTAAACCAGCCGGCTTTTTTCTCCAGCCAGTCGCTTTGCGCCTCACGCAGAGAGTGGTGGAAAATCGTTTCTTTCATTCCGTGAGCGATTAACATCCGACAGCCGTTAACTTCAACGCGGGTTTCGAGCTCAACGCCTAAAAGTTGCCCATCCAGAGTGGAAATCGGCAGCGCCCAATGCTGCATGTTCATTTATATTCCCTTATTTTTGTAACTTACTGATAATTGATCGTTTTTATCAATCAATCAAATAAAAACGATCGTTATCACAAAACCTACCAATTTTAGTGGTATGTTCAGGTAGTTGATTTAAGGAGAAATTAAAATCTGCAATGGGATTAATCGGAGTGATAAAACGGGGTTTATGGCTGGATAACTTTCACACAAAGCCGATGGTTAAAGGGATGTCCGCCGACGACGCTAAAAAAGCACAAAATGCGAGCTGCAATTCTCCAGTACAAATTCCCGACTAACCTCTGTAGAATCGCTGCCCTAATCTTTCTAATAATTGAACACTTTTTAAGCTATGAGCAATGTAACCCAACAGCCCCGTATCGGGTTTGTCTCCCTCGGCTGCCCGAAAAATCTCGTGGACTCCGAACGCATCCTGACTGAACTGCGCACCGAAGGTTATGACGTGGTGCCAAGCTACGACGACGCCGACATGGTTATCGTCAACACCTGCGGCTTTATCGACAGCGCCGTGCAGGAATCTCTGGAAGCCATCGGCGAAGCGCTGAACGAAAACGGTAAGGTGATTGTCACCGGCTGCCTGGGTGCCAAAGTGGATCAGATCCGTGAAGTGCATCCGAAAGTGCTGGAAATTACCGGCCCGCACAGCTACGAGCAGGTTCTGGAGCATGTTCACCACTACGTGCCAAAACCTCAGCACAACCCGTTCCTGAGCCTGGTGCCGGAACAGGGCGTGAAGCTGACGCCGCGCCACTACGCGTATCTGAAAATTTCCGAAGGCTGCAACCATCGCTGCACCTTCTGCATTATCCCGTCCATGCGTGGCGACCTGGACAGCCGTCCAATCGGTGACGTACTGGCGGAGGCAAAACGTCTGGTGGAAGCCGGCGTGAAAGAGCTGCTGGTTATCTCCCAGGATACCTCAGCCTACGGCGTGGACGTTAAGCACCGCACCGGTTTCTGGAACGGCGCGCCGGTAAAAACCAGCATGGTTAGCCTGTGCGAGCAATTGGCTAAGCTTGGCGTCTGGACTCGTCTGCACTACGTTTACCCGTACCCACACGTCGACGATGTGATCCCGCTGATGGCGGAAGGCAAAATCCTGCCGTACCTCGACATCCCGCTGCAGCACGCCAGCCCGCGCATTCTGAAGCTGATGAAGCGCCCTGGCTCTGCGGACCGTCAGCTGCAGCGCATCAAGCAATGGCGTGAAATCTGCCCGGATCTGACCCTGCGCTCAACCTTTATCGTTGGCTTCCCGGGTGAAACCGAAGAAGACTTCGAGATGCTGCTCGATTTCCTGAAAGAAGCACGACTGGATCGCGTAGGCTGCTTCAAGTACAGCCCGGTTGACGGCGCGACCGCCAACGAGCTGCCGGACCAGGTACCGGAAGAGGTGAAAGAAGAGCGCTGGAACCGCTTTATGCAGCTGCAGCAGAAAATCTCCGCCGAGCGCCTGCAGGAAAAAGTGGGCCGCGAGATTCTGGTGATGGTTGATGAAGTAGACGAAGAAGGGGCTATTGGCCGCAGCATGGCGGACGCACCGGAAATCGACGGCGCGGTTTACCTGAACGGCGAAACGAAGCTGAAGCCAGGCGACGTTGTCCGCGTGAAGGTTGAGAACGCGGATGAGTACGATCTGTGGGGTTCAGTGGTTTAATTTTTTTGCCTGTCGGAACCGTGCCTCGCTTCTTATTTTTACCCTCACCCTAACCCTCTCCCTGTAAGGGAGAGGGAATAAAAAATGTTCTACGTTGGCTGTTTTCCCCCTCTCCCCTTTGGGGAGAGGGCTGAGGTGAGGGGAAGATTTGTTCCCGGCTCTCATAGCCGGTGGGTTTACCGCTTCACCGGCGCAGTGACTGCATATGAAACTGTACTGGAAGTGAACGGAATTTTATCCGGGTTTGCATAATCGTGGGTATTTATAACGATGAGATAATCACCGAGCAATCGCCTAAAACGTATAACTCATCCCCACCGTTAGCTCCCGCACGTTGTTCTTATTCACCATCGGGCTGTCACTTATCGTGCTCGGGTAAAAACGCTGCGTGAACTGTGCCCAGGTGTTCCACAGCGGCGTCCAGGCATAGTTCATCGCCAGCTGTGCGTAAGGCACAATGCTGCTTTGCGGACGCCATGTCGCCAGGCCCGTTTTTGCCGACTCTTTCTCAGAGATGCCATAGTAATAACGCGTATTTTGCGCGTTAGAAAAGTCCATGCCGGCTTCCGGCACCAGCGTGAAGTCTCCCCACTGCGCCATTGCGATATAGGCTGAATTGGCGACCACGCCGTTGCTAACGCCCAGAGTATCGCCCGCGATCGTGGCGCTAAATGCCCCCACCGGCGTGGTGTACTGCATCGTCATACCGCCCATCATCGTGCTGTTGCGGTTGCTCAGCCCTCGCAGCGCGGGCGTTTGCCCGGTATCCGCACGATATAGCGTGTCGTAGTAATAGACCTTAGCGCGCAGCAGCAGCGTATCGGTATTGATGAAGTTATAGCCCGCCTCGGTCCCGTCGAGATACCAGGTTCTGCCGTCGTAGCCGACGTATGGCAGCGCCCAGCGCAGCTCATGGCGGGTTTGATAAGGGGTTTGATACAGCCCACCCTGCGCGCCAAGCGACCAGTTGGCCGCCGGGCAGGAGGTGGCAATCAGCAGCGGGCTGAGCAGAAGCGCCCCGGTTATTTTTCGCATGTATTTACTCCAGGGCGACGAAGGTTTTGCCCCAGCTTAACCTTTAATTTTGGGATCCAGCGCGTCCCGCAACCCATCGCCCAATAAGTTGAACGCCAGCACGGTAAAGAAGATGGCGAGACTCGGGAAAATAGCCACGTGCGGGGCAATGACCATATCCGCCCTCGCCTCGTTCAGCATCGCGCCCCACTCCGGCGTAGGAGGCTGAGCGCCCAGGCCAAGAAACGACAGGCTTGCGGCGGAGATAATAGAGGTCCCGATACGCATGGTGAAATAAACCACGATCGACGAAACGGTTCCCGGCAGAATATGCCGGAAGATAATAGTCGCATCCGGGGCGCCAATGCTACGAGCAGACTCAATAAAAGTTTGCTGTTTCAGCACCAGGGTGTTGCCGCGAACCAGACGGGCAAACGCCGGAATACTGAAAATAGCCACCGCAATAATCACGTTGGTCATGCCGCTGCCCATCACCGCCACTACCGCTATCGCCAGCAGAATGCCGGGGAAGGCGAACAGGACATCGCAAATGCGCATGATAATGCGGTCCCACCAGCCTTCGTAATACCCCGCCAGCAGGCCAAAGAAGGTGCCGATCAGCGCGCCAATAAGCACCGAAAAGACCCCGGCGGCCAGTGAGATTTGCGCCCCAACCAGCACGCGGCTAAAAATGTCGCGCCCCAGCGAATCAACGCCAAACCAGTGCAATGCCGACGGCCCTTCGTTCAGCCTGTCGTAATCAAAATAGTTTTCCGCATCAAAGGGCGCTATCCACGGCGCTATCAGCGCTACTACTATCAGTAAAAGCACGAAAAGCCCGGCAGTCATCGCCACGGGCTGCTGCCGAAAACGGCGTAAGAACTCGCTCCACGGCGTACGGATTTGCCCGGCGCGAACGGCGGGCATCGCGCTGACTATGGCCTGGCGTCGCCAGTTTAAAAGTCGCATCCTTATTTGTACCTGATGGCCGGGTTAATGGCGGCATACAGCAGATCCACCACTAAGTTGATTACAATAAACTCCAGCGAAAACAGCAGGACTTCCGCCTGAATAACCGGGTAGTCGCGCATTTCCACCGAATCCACCAGCAGGCGCCCTAATCCCGGCCAGTTAAACACTTTTTCCACCACAATTGAGCCACCAAGCAGGAAGCCGAACTGTAACCCCATCATGGTGATCACCGGGATCAAGGCGTTACGCAGGCCGTGTTTCACCACGATCAGCGTTTCACTCACGCCTTTCGCCCTGGCGGTACGCATGTAATCTTCATGCAGCACATCCACGAACGATGCGCGGGTGAATCTCGCCATCACCGCAGCCACCGCCGCACCAAGGGTAATAGACGGCAAAATGTAGTGCTGCCAGCTGTCTGCCCCCACCGTGGGGAGCCAGCCTAACTCAACCGAGAAGACCTGCATCAGCAGCATTCCCAGCGCGAAGGCCGGGAAGGAAATACCGGACACGGCAATCGTCATGCTCAGGCGATCCGGCCAGCGGTTGCGCCAGACGGCGGCCACTATCCCGGTAACCAGGCCAAACAGCGTCGCCCAGGCCATGCTGGTCAGCGTCAGCCACAGCGTGGGCATAAAGCGGCTGGCAATCTCTTCGGATACCGGGCGGCGAGAAACCAGCGAGGTGCCAAAGTCCCCCTGCACCACGTGAGTGATGTAATGCAGGAACTGCCGCCACAGCGGCTGATCCAGCCCGAGCTGTTTGCGAACAAGCTCGATGACCGTGGCATCAGCTTCCGGCCCGGCAATCAGGCGCGCCGGGTCACCTGGCAGCAGGTGCACAAACAGGAACACCAGCACCGCGACGATGAACAGCGTGGGGATCAGGCCCAGGAGGCGTTTGAGGAAATAGTTAAACATCGCGGCCCCTCACCCTAACCCTCTCCCCAAAGAGGAGAGGGAATAAAGAAAAAAAGCTTTGGTTTCCCCCTCTCCCTTTTAGGGAGAGGGCCGGGGTGAGGGTCATTATCACGCTACTTCAGATCCGCATTATCAAAACTAAACCCGGTATCCGGCATCACGTAGAATCCGGTGAGGTTTTTGCTGTGGGCAGAAACCAGTTTTTCCACCACCAGCGGCACCCACGGTGACTCTTTCCAGATAATGTCCTGCGCGTCTTTATACAGCTTCGCTTTCTCTTCCGGTTTGGTGGTTTTCAGCGCCTCAGCCAGGTCTTTATCCACCTGAGGATTGCTGTAGAACGCAGTGTTAAACAGCGTTGGCGGCCAGTTTTGGGAAGCAAACAGCGGTGACAGAGACCAGTCTGCTTCACCGGTTGAGGCCGACCAGCCGGTGTAGAACATTCTCACGCCGCTCTCTTTCTGGCTTTTGGCTTCCACTTCTGCCGCACGCTGCCCGGCGTCCATCGCCGTCACTTTCACCTTGATACCAACCTGCGCCAGCTGCTGCTGGGTAAACTGCAGTACTTTCTGCGCGGTGCTGTGGTTATGGGACGACCAGAGCGTGGTTTCAAAGCCGTTCGGGAAGCCCGCTTCTTTTAGCAGCGCTTTGGCTTTGGCCGGATCGTAAGGCCAGGGTTTGAATTTTTCCGAATAGGCGATGGACGGCGGCACGACGCCTTCCGCAGGCGTGGCAAAGCCGGAGAACGCCACTTTCACCAGCGCCTGGCGGTTAATCGCGTAGTTGATCGCCTCGCGAACCTTCGGGTTATCAAACGGTTTTTGGGTCACGTTCATGCTGATGTAGCGCTGCATGATGGACGGGGAAGCAACCAGCTCAAGCTTACTGTTTTTCTCCAGCACGCCGGCCTGCTCGTAAGGAATCGGGAACGCAAACTGCGCTTCGCCGGTTTGCAGCATCGCCGCGCGGGTGTTGTTATCCACGACCGGACGCCAGGTAATGCTGTCCAGCTTCGGCAGGCCAGCCTGCCAGTAACCGGTGAATTTTTTCACCTTCACAAAGTCGGTCTGGTTCCAGGTATCCAGCTGATACGGGCCGGTGCCCACCGGGTGGAAGCCAATATCTTTGCCGTACTTTTGCAGCGCCGCCGGGGAGATCATCGCCGTCGCCGGGTGGGCAAGAATATTGATAAACGCCGAGAACGGCTGTTTTAAGGTGATTTTTACCGTCGCAGGATCGACCGCTTCGGTTTTCGCGATGGCTTTATACAGGTTATAGCGCTTGAGGTGGTTATCCGGATTGCTGGCGCGGTCGAGGTTAGCTTTTACCGCATCGGCATTGAAGTCGGTGCCGTCCTGGAACTTCACGCCCGTACGCAGTTTGATGGTGTACACCAGGCCGTCGTCAGAGACCTTATAGCTCTCCGCCAGCACGTTCTGCAGCTTCATGTCTTTATCAAGCCCGAACAACCCCTGATAGAACGACTTCGCCACCGCCTGCGACAGCGTGTCATTCGCATCGTACGGGTCGAGCGTCGTGAAGTTTGAGGCCACCGCTACGACGACATCTTTAGCAGCGAAAGCGGGCGTGGCGATAACGGCGGAGGCCAGTCCCGCCGCCAGAAGCCATTTTTGCGTTGTGTTAGCTGTCATTATTGTTTTCCTTTAAAGGCGATTTTCACTGCTGCCGATGGGATGCCGGGCGACAAAATGCCCCGGCCCCACCGCAACCAGCGGTGCTACGTGCGGTTCATCCCCCAGGCTGCGTGTGGCGCTGGGGATCTCGTCAGACACTAAAACGGGCTTGCGTCCCTTACGGGTTGGGTCAGCCACCGGCACCGCCGCCATGAGCTTGCGGGTATACGGATGCTGTGGGTTTTCAAACACCGCGCGGCGCGGGCCAATTTCAACAATCTGGCCCAGATACATCACCGCCACGCGATGGCTGATACGTTCCACCACGGCCATGTCGTGGGAGATAAACAGGAAAGCGATGCCAAACTCACGCTGCAGGTCGAGCAGCAGGTTAACTATCTGCGCCCGAATCGACACATCCAGGGCCGAAACGGACTCATCGGCAATCACCACCTTCGGGTTAAGGGCCAGCGCGCGGGCAATACAAACCCTCTGCCGCTGGCCGCCGGAGAACTCATGCGGGTAGCGCCAGGCGTGTTCCGGCTGCAACCCTACGCGCTCAAGCAGCCAGGCTACGCGCTCTTGAGCCTGCTCTTTGGGCATCGCCTGATGCACCAGCAGCGGCTCCATGATGGAGTAACCGACCGTCTGGCGAGGATCCAGCGAAGCATACGGGTCCTGGAATATAAACTGGATGTCTTTGCGGACGTGCTGCAGTTCGCCGTCAGGCAAATTATCAATACGCTGGCCGTTAAAGGTGATGGTGCCGCCCTGGGTTTCCACCAGCCGCAGCAGCGAGCGTCCGGTGGTCGATTTACCACAGCCGGACTCGCCTACCAGCGCCAGGGTTTCGCCGGGCAGTAAATCGAAGCTCACCTTTTCAACAGCATGTACCTGGCGCGTCACCCGGTTGAATATCCCGCTGCGCAGCGGAAAACGGGTGACCAGGTCACGCACTTCAAGCACTGGCTTAGCGCCGTGGGGAATGGTGTCCTGCTCGACTTCAGGCTCTTGCTGATTCGATTGCCCCGGCACGATAAGCGGAAACTCGCGCGGTAAATCGCTGCCGTTCATGGCGCCCAGACGCGGCACGGCGGCCAGTAAAGCCTGTGTGTAGGCGTGCTGCGGGTTTTCGAATATTTGCTCAACGGTGCCTGTTTCCACCGCTTCGCCCCGATACATGACCAGCACCCGGTCGGCGATGTCGGCCACCACGCCCATATCGTGGGTGATAAAAATCACCCCCATCTGCATTTCATCCTGCAGGACGCGAATAAGCTGCAGGATCTGCGCCTGAATAGTCACGTCGAGGGCGGTCGTCGGCTCATCGGCGATCAGTACCGCCGGGCGGCAGGAGAGCGCCATGGCGATCATCACCCGCTGGCGCATCCCGCCGGAAAGCTGGTGCGGGTAGCGGTTCAGAATGGCCTGGGCTTCAGGAATGCGCACGCGTTCAAGCATGCGTTTTGCCTCATTCAGCGCCGCCCGGCCGTCCAGCTTTTGGTGTAAACGAATAGATTCGGCAATTTGCTCCCCCACGGTAAACACCGGGTTGAGCGAGGTCATCGGCTCCTGGAAAATCATCGCCACGTCCGCGCCACGCACGCGACGCATCTGCGCGCTGTTCAGCTCGGGCAGATTAAGCACTTCGTTATTGCGGCGGCGCAGCAGCAGTTTCTCGCAGTCGACCAGCCCGCCGCTCTGTTCCAGCAGGCGCATCAATGCCATCGCCGTCACCGATTTCCCGGAGCCCGACTCGCCGACAATCGCCAGCGTTTCTCCCCGATTAAGCGTCAGCGACAGGTGACGCACCGCCTCGGTGATCTGCTGCTGTTGGCGAAAGCGAATATTGAGGTCGCTAACGGCAAGCACCTGCTCGTCCGGCAGTTCATGACTGTGCGGCATTAACTCTCCTGGTCACGATAAATTCCTACATTCGGGGCATCGCCCACAAAGCCAAAGCCGCGGTACATCCCTTCGCTGTTAAACGGCAGCGCGACGTTGCCCTGATTATCAATGGCAATCATGCCGCCGCTGCCGCCCAGCGCGGGCAGTTTTTCCAGCACCACACGGTCGACGGCCTGCTGCAGACTTAGCCCGGCATACTCCATCAGGGCAGCAATATCGTAGGCCGCAAGCGTGCGTATGAAGACTTCACCCGTGCCGGTGCAGGACACCGCCACGTTGGCATTGTTGGCATAGCAGCCCGCGCCGACGAGGGGTGAATCCCCTACCCGGCCCGGCAGTTTATTGGTCATCCCGCCGGTGGAGGTTGCCGCCGCCAGATTACCGAGTTTATCCAGCGCCACTGCGCCAACCGTGCCAAATTTCTTATCGGCATCAATCGGCTCGGCCCCGTCATGATCCAACAGCGTTTGCTGGCTTTCACGGGCGCGCAGCAATTGCTGATAGCGTTCTTCGGTC
This sequence comes from Cedecea neteri, assembly GCF_000757825.1. Lineage (GTDB taxonomy): Bacteria > Pseudomonadota > Gammaproteobacteria > Enterobacterales > Enterobacteriaceae > Cedecea > Cedecea selenatireducens. Next base: position 4,250,129 of record NZ_CP009451.1, on the reverse strand, counting down.
GAAAAAAGTGTTTCATCTACCGGCTCAAGCCCTTGCTGAGCGGCAAAACGTTCCGCCCCTTCGCCAATCATCAGCACGTGAGGGCTGTTTTCCAGCACCAGCCTCGCCGCAAGAATCGGGTTGCGAATATGGCTTACGCCCGCCACCGCCCCGGCATCCAGGCTGTTGCCGTCCATGACGCAGGCGTCGAGCTCATGTTTGCCTTCACTAGTGAACACAGAACCAATCCCGGCGTTAAACAGCGGGCATTCTTCCAGCAGGCGAACGGCCTCGGTTACCGCGTCCAGCGCGCTGCCGCCGTGCTCGAGGATCTGCTGCCCGACCTCCACTATTCTGGATAGCGCGCTGATAAACTCCTGCTCTTTTTCCGGCGTCAGGTGGGCGCGGGTTAGGGCTCCGGCCCCGCCATGAATAGCGATAACGGCTTTGGTCATTCGGCATTGCCTGTTGAATGTGATATCTGGCGGCGTTTTTTCTATAAATATCAGAATCGTTGCCAAACATTGATACGATTTTTGAATATAGAAAGACGTAAAAGTGTTGTAAAGAAAATTGACTTTCCTCTGCGAGCCTTACGTCGCCCGGCGGGAAGGAGAAATAGCGGCCGATAAAACCTGAGCCGCTATTTCTTTGGTAATAACAAAAAGTTAGAACTTCGCGCTGATGCCCACGTTATAGCTGGTCTGGTTCCCGTCGCTTAGCCCGGCCGTTTGCGCCACTGCCGCAAAGGCTGACACGGTATCCGAGAGCGGCATATCAGCGCCGACGGCGATATCGGCCCAGTTTTTATCCAGCTGTTCACCGCTGCGGCTGAAGGTCAGCGCCGTGGATTTTAAGCCGCCGTTCGCACGGTAATTGTCGTCGCCAAACTGATGCCGGTAGCTGGCCTGCGCCCAGGGATTAATCACCCCCAGCTTCGTGTCCACGCGCCAGCCCGCGCTGCCGATTTGCGAATGGCCGTTCTGATCGCCGAAGCGCATAGCGGTGCTGCTGCTGCCGTTTTCGCTGTAGCCGTTCACGTGGCTGTAATCCCAGGCGTATTGCAGCACCGGCCCCGTGGTCAGCCAGCTCGTTACCGCGAGGTCATAACCCGCCGTGAGTCGCGCGCCATACAGCCTGCCGTCGGTATCACCTTTTTCAGTGCGGGTCAGCTGTCCGAGCGTGATATCTCGCTGAATATTTGTGAAGTCTGCGGAGAGATAATGCACGTCCCCGTTCAACCAGGCCTGGCCCGCGCGAAGCTGGCCAAAGAGCGCGGCCTGGAAACCTCGGGTGTCATAGCGGTAGTTATCGTCCGGGCGCTGGTTGTCCAGAGAACCAGCGATCAGCCCGCCCAGCACCACGTTTTCATTAAGCTGATAGTCCAGGCCCACGGTCAGGTTATTGGTGTTCCCTTTGCCGTCACCGGTTCCGCCGTGCCCGCTATACCGCTGATACCCCCCGCCGTAGCCGCCAAACACGCCCAGTGAACCGGCGGCGTTTTCGCCCTGACGCAGCTGCTGGTAGCGGCTGTCGAGGGTGGCCCGGCTGCCACGCACCATCGCCTGCGTGCCCTGATTCAGACGAGTCACCTGAACAGGCGCGGCAATAATCGACTCAATGTATTGGGCAATGATGCTGTGTACCTGCGGGCCAGGGTGGAAATGGTCGGCAAACAGATAGTCCTGAGAGGCATTAAAGCCGGGCGTCGAGCTGGTGCAGTCTGTCGCCGCCACGCCCGACGGACAGGCCATCCCGGCGGTGTTTGTCAGGCCGAACGCCTGAGGGTTGGCCAGGATTTCCTGGAAAACGCCGTTGATATCCGCCCGGGCAATGTTGCCGCCGTGTTGCAGCAGAGCCTGATCCTCAGCGCTGTTATAGAAGGTGGTGAGTAAAGAAGCCTGCTGCACGGCTTGATCGTAGGCAGCAATCAGCTGAGCGGCTACGCCCTGCTGAATGAGTGGATTCGTACTGACGACCGATGCCGCCGCCTGTAAAGCCTGATGAATTGCCTGCTGGCGGCTCGCCAGGTCAGGCGTTTGCGCCGCATCCAGAGAAGCATAAGCAGCCTGAATGGCTGGCGTGGCCGCCGCGCCAAGCCCTGCGCTAAGCACCAGCTCCATCAACGTTGGCGTCGCGCCAATATTTGGGACATTAGGTACCACTACCAGCCCGGCTCCGGCATCAAGCAAAGCCCCAACCTGGGCCGCTGCGTTGGCCGCGCTGTTGGCGGCAATCCCCTGCGCCAGCGCTGGCTGAGTGGCGGCCGCGGCCAGATCGTTGCCGCCTATCCAGTGAATGTATAACCCGTTGCCGTCCGCTCGCCCGCCGGTCTGGCTAAGGTAGCGTTGAACCTGGCTTTGGGTATTATCGGCCGAATTGAGCGCTGGCACGGCGGTGCCCCCGCCTGCGGCATAGTTGCTACCGCCCTCGCGGGAAGGCGTTAACGTCAGGCCATATTGGGCGGCCAGCTGTTCGTCATAAAGTTTGTTCTGGCTGCTGTTCCAGGTCCAGCGCCCGTTGTTGCCGGTGTCGCTGAGGCTGTCGCCAAAAACGGTGAGGGAATCAAAGGCAAATGCGGATGAGGTGAAGCCCACAGCGGCGGCCAGCATACTGAATTGAAACACTTTTTGTTTGCTTATCATCAGTTCTTCCTTGCAGAGGTTTTTTATTAGCCACAATGACTATAGCCAATGGCGGTTTACGCGCAGGCCGAGCGTAAAGAAGAAACGTGACAACGTGATGTAACGCATATCTGGCCACGGGCGGGAGGATTTTGCTGATCCCAGACATGCCGCCAGACGGCGTTTTCTGCCATACTAAGCCCTTATTTTGTCCCTGCTCCAGGAGCCACGAATGGAATTTACCGCCGGGCTGATCCCGCTTGAAACCGCGCTTGAACAGATGCTGTCCCGCATTAACCCACTGTCCGAAACGGAAGCCCTGCCGCTGCTGCAGGCCACGGGCCGCATCACCGCCGCGCCGGTCATCTCTCCGCTCGATGTCCCCGGCTTCGACAACTCAGCGATGGACGGATACGCGGTGCGGCTGGCGGATATCAAAGCCGGTGGCGCGCTGCCTGTCGCAGGTAAAGCATTTGCCGGGCAGCCGTTCAGCGGCGAATGGCCCGCTGGCACCTGCGTGCGCATCATGACCGGCGCACCGATCCCTGCCGGGGCCGAAGCAGTAGTCATGCAGGAAGAGACTGAAGTCACCGAAAGCGGCGTGCGCTTTAACGCCGTCGTGAAGAACGGGCAGAACATTCGCCGCCGCGGCGAGGATATCCATCAGGGCGCCAGCGTACTGGCCGCAGGCGTGAAGCTGACCGCCGCCGAGCTGCCGCTGATTGCCTCTCTCGGCATCCCGGAAGTGAAGGTCTACCGCAAAGTGCGTGCAGCGGTGTTTTCCACCGGCGACGAGCTCCAGCTTCCCGGCCAGCCGCTGGCCGAGGGCCAAATCTACGATACCAACCGCCTGGCGGTTCACATCATGCTGGAGCAGCTGGGCTGCGAAGTTATCGACCTCGGCATCGTTCGTGATGACCAGGCTGCCCTGCGCGCGGTGTTTAACGAAGCGGACAGCCGCGCGGACGTCGTCATCAGCAGCGGCGGCGTTTCGGTGGGCGAAGCAGATTACACCAAACAAATCCTTGAAGAGCTGGGCGAAGTCGGCTTCTGGAAGCTGGCGATTAAGCCAGGCAAACCTTTTGCCTTTGGGCGGCTGAAAAATAGCTGGTTCTGCGGTCTGCCGGGTAACCCGGTTTCGGCGGCGCTGACGTTCTACCAGCTGGTACAGCCGCTGCTGGCTAAGCTGAGCGGTCAGCAAATCAACCCTCTTCCACCGAGAATGCGCGTGCGTACCGTCGGCAAGCTGAAGAAATCCCCGGGCCGCCTCGACTTCCAGCGTGGCATTTTGCGCCGCAACGAGCAGGGTGACCTTGAAGTATTGAGCACCGGGCACCAGGGCTCGCATATTTTCAGCTCCTTTAGCCAGGCCAACTGCTTTGTGGTGCTGGAGCGCGAGCGCGGCAACGTAGAGGCCGGAGAATGGGTTGAGGTCGAGCCGTTTAACCCGCTGTTCGGAGGCTGAGATGGTTGAGCTTAGCGATGAGGAAATGCTGCGCTATAACCGCCAGATTGTGCTGCGCGGCTTTGACTTTGACGGCCAGGAGAAGCTGAAAGCCTCGCGGGCTCTCATCGTCGGGCTGGGCGGGCTGGGCTGCGCGGCGGCGCAGTATCTGGCGGCGGCGGGCGTGGGGCATCTCACGCTGCTCGATTTCGATACCGTTTCGCTCTCCAACCTTCAGCGCCAGACGCTGCACAGCGATGCGACCATTGGTAAGCCAAAAGTTGATTCCGCCAGGGATTCACTGGCGGCGATCAATCCGCACATCCGGCTTGAGACCGTCAATGCCCAGCTTGACGAACCACAGCTTGATGAGCTGGTAGCAAAGCATGATGTTGTGCTGGACTGCACCGATAATGTCACCATCCGCAATCAGCTCAACCGCTGCTGTCACCGGCACAAAACGCCGCTGGTGTCCGGGGCGGCGATTCGCATGGAAGGTCAGATAAGCGTATTCACTTATCAGGAGAATGAGCCCTGCTACCGCTGCCTGAGCCGCCTGTTTGGGGAGAGTACACTGAGCTGCGTGGAGGCAGGTGTTATGGCGCCGCTGGTGGGGATTATCGGCTCGCTGGAAGCGATGGAAGCCATCAAGCTGCTGGCAAATTACGGTTCGCCGGCGCGCGGAAAAATCGTGCTTTACGATGCGATGACCTGCCAGTTCAGAGAGATGAAGCTGGCGCGTAACCCGCAGTGCGAAGTGTGCGGGTAGAAACGAAAACGGGGATATCGCTATCCCCGCTATTTTTATACCGCCAGGTCAGTAAGCATCACTTTGGCGATTTCGAAGTAAATCAGCAGCCCGGTTCCGTCGATCAATGTCGTAATAAACGGCGCGGACACCACGGCCGGATCGATATTCACCTTACGCAGCAGCATCGGAATAATCGAGGAAACAATCGCACTCCAGACGGTGATGGCGATAAGCGTCAGGCTCACCACCATCATCACTTCCATCCCCACGCCCAGCATCCACGCCCGGATAAATCCGGCGGTGCCAATCGTTAAGGCAATGAGCACCGAGGCCGAGATCTCCTTGCGCAGAATAGCGCCCAAATCCTTTAGCCCCACCTCGCCGAGCGCCATCGCCCTGACCAGCGTGGAGGTGATCTGCGTGCCGGTATTGCCGCCAGTGCCAATCAGTAGCGGAATAAAGAACGCCAGCGCAATCGCCGCCTCAAGCTGCTCCTCAAAGGATTTAATCACCGAACTGGTGTAGGCCTCGGCCACGAACAGCAGCAGCAACCAGACCGATCTTTTGCGCCACAGCGTAAAGACGCTGCTTTGCAGATAAGGCGTTTCCAGCGGTGAAGAAGCCCCCTGCAGCTGGCTATCGAGCGTGTTTTCGTCTTCCAGCAGCTGAGCGATTTCCTGCGGGCCCAGCACGCCTTTCAGCTTGCCGTAGCTCAGCACGGGAATGTAGTTAGAAGCCGACTTTTTGATCTCCACGCAGGCTTCATGGCGCGTTTTTTCCGGCGTTAATGAAAACGCAACTGGCCTCATCAAATCACTGAGCAGCGCGTCTTTGTCCGCCTGCAGCAGCGATTTTACCGGCACCAGACCAAACAGATGGTCATCGTCGTCCACGACAAATATTTGCGACGGGATCTGCTCATTTTTAATGCCCGAACAGAACAACGCCTGCGCATCTTGCACCGAAGTGCCCGGCGGTAAAGCGATGTAATCCTGGCTCAGATAAGCCAGCACGGTGTTTTGTGAGTCTGAGGATGGCAGCTTGACGGACACGGCCAGTGAAGCGCTGGAGTGCGCTGAGGTATTAGTTGAAAAGGTCATGATTTTTCCCCGGTTACTGTTTTAAAAATAAACAGTCCTCATCCTGGGGCGAAGCAAGATATGAGAGTGCTGACGCTATCTCCATGTCTCGGTTTTAGCACTGTACAACGTATCCCCAAAAGCGGGGGAAGTTACCTGGGATTATACCTTCGCTCGATATAACCTGTCCTAATCTTGGGCGTCTCTCGACGTCGTCAGATCAGCAACCTATGTTTGTACAGGAGCCTCGCCTAACGAGATACTGCAAGTCTTCCGCGGCCTATAGTAGGGATTTAAACGCCGGGCGCAAGGCAAAGAACCTGCGTTGTTTAGGGTTTATTTATGCTTTATTTCTGCTCAATCGTAGAGTTTATCGCTGCTCACCGCCGGGCGCCCTTTGCCCGCGCCTACTCGCCGCACTGACGCCTGTACCTTCAACGTACCGGCCAACAGGATATTCACCACCGGGGCTTCCGGACGCATCAGGCGCTGCTGCAGCAGCTGAACCGCCTCTTCACCCAGCTCATCCCTGGGAACATGAACCGAGGTTAAAGGCACGTCATGGATTTCGGCCAGGTTAAAGCCGTCGATGCTCATCACCGACATATCCTGCGGCACGCGCAGCCCGGCCTTTTGCAGGGCACTCACCGCCCCTGCGGCCATAAAGTCACCGCCGACTAAGAGCGCGCCTGGCCAGGCCGGCCTCGGCGTAGCAGCCAGATAGTCGCTAATTAAGGCCTCGCTCTCTTTGGCGCCAAAGCTTTGGGCGACTAACAAATGTCGGGTCTCATCAAACGACAAATTTCGGCAGTCCCACGCGTCCCGAATGCCGGCCAGACGTTGCTCCATGGTGTAGCGACGCAGGCACATCAACGTCAGCACGCCTTTATGCCCCATGTCGAACAGGTAGTTTGCGGCAAAGCGACCGGTCATCAGGTGATCCGGGGCGACGCCTGAAAGACGCATTTTGCGATCCTGGCAGTTGATCAGCACGCAGGGTTTGCCCAGATCCGCCGCCAGATCGTGGATATGCGTATCATCAATCCCCAGCAGAATGGCCGCTTCAGTTTCCGGCTCGCTCATTTTGCTGAGAAACAGCCCGACGTCGCTGTCATTTTCCTCCAGCGCGCAGAAACGAAGCCTGGCGTCGTGAGGCACCAGCGCCTCGCCGATCCCCTGCATCACCCGGTAGTAAAAGACGTCCAGCCGCTCGTCAAATGCCCGGCGAGGCGCAAAGACCACCAGGCTGTTGATCAGCAATCTGCCGGCCGCAATCCCCTGTAATACCCCTTTCTCTTTGGCGCAGGCAAGGACCTGCTGGCGGGCCGACTCGCTGGTGTTCCCCTTGCCCGCCAGCACGCGGGAAACGGTGCTTATCGACAGCCCGGTTTGCGCGGCAATTTCGGTGATTTTTAGCGTTTTACTCATTTTGTGATCGACGCCCGTTTGTAAAATGAAAAAATTTTCATGGCTGCAGATAAGCCATGGTGCCGCAAATACGGCATCGTTTCTTCGCTCCAGATCGAAGTAGTGAAAATGTTTGCAAAAATTGCGCTATTGGTTGGCTGATAACTCAATTACGCTCCGATTTGTTGACCAATAAGATTCACACTGAAAGCAAAATAAAAATTAAATACATAAAAATCAAATAACTAAAAAAGATCCCTCGCCAAAAAATAGTGGCATACCAATTCTACTAATTACCCTACAAGGTGGAGTGAACTATGAGTCATGGCATCGACCAACCGATAACCGCCGTTAAGGCAGGACGCGTTTTCCGGCATTTGCGCTGGTGGGTTCTGGTTCTGTTCTTACTTGGCGTCACCGTCAACTACATCACGCGTAATGCGCTGGGGATCCTGGCGCCTGAGCTGAAAACCTCCCTCGGGATTACCACCGAACAATACTCGTGGATCGTCGGCGCTTTTCAGCTGGCCTATACCCTGTTCCAGCCGCTCTGCGGCTGGCTGATAGACGTGATTGGCCTGAAAATCGGCTTTCTGATCTGTGCCAGCATCTGGGCGGTGATGTGCATGCTGCATGCCGGAGCCGGGAGCTGGTTACAGCTGGCCATTTTGCGCTTCATGATGGGCGGCGCGGAAGCCGCAGCCACGCCCGCCAACGCCAAAACGCTGGGCGAATGGTTCCCGAAAAAAGAGCGACCGATTGCCGCAGGCTGGGCCGGGGTAGGCTTTTCCATCGGCGCGATGCTGGCTCCGCCGATTATCTATTTCGCCCACAGCTTCTTTGGCTGGCAGGGTGCCTTTATGTTCAGCGGCGCGCTGGCAATGGTGTGGGTCGTTTTATGGTGGCTGTTTTATCACAACCCGGAGCAGCACCCGAACCTGAGCAAGGAGGAGCTGGCCTTCATCAAGCAGGATAACGAACCGCCTGCCGTGAAGCTGCCGTTTTTCACCGCGCTGAAAACCGTCTCGAAAAACAAACGTTTTTACGGCATCGCCATTCCGGCCTTTATGGCAGAACCCGCCTGGGCGGTGCTGAGCTTCTGGGTTCCGCTTTATCTGGCCAATGAACGAGGCATGGATCTGAAGCAAATTGCCATGTTCGCCTGGCTGCCGTTCCTGGCCGCCGATATCGGCAGTATTGCAAGCGGCTATCTGACCAAAGTCTACACGCGCTTTTTCGGCTGCTCGCGCACCAACTCCGTGGTTGCCAGCTCGGTCACCGGCGCGTTTTTAATGCTTTCTCTGGCGCTGGTCGCCGTTACCAAAGATCCCTGGATTGCCATCCTGCTTATCTCCATCGGCGGCTTCGGGCACCAGATTATCTCCTGCATGCTCAGCGCGCTGGTGGTGGACTCGTTTGATAAAGGCCAGATGGCCACCGTCAACGGTATGCGCGGCTCCGCGGCGTGGATTGCCAGCTTTATCTTCTCCCTGATTATCGGCGTCACCGCCGACAAGATTGGCTTTAACCCGCTGTTTATCGCCATGGGCTTTTTTGATCTTATCGGTGCGGTGTTCCTGGTGGCGTTTATCGCCGAACGCCGCGCAAAACGTAGCTGAATGGATGGTCACTGATGAAAACACTTAAGAACTGGACGCTCGCAAAACAAGATGACAGCCAGGTTATCCTGACCCTCGACGGCAAGCATTCGCTGCACCTGTACGTGCTGGAAGAGAAGCTGTTTCGCGTATTGATCAAGCGGCAGCAGGGCCTGGCGCTGGACCGCAGCTGGAGCATCGCCCCGCAGCATGATGTGCCGTGGGAAGGCCGCGAGCGCGAAAGCCTCGCCGGATTTACCCTGCCCGGCTTCACGCTGGAACAGCAGGCCGATTGCCTCATCATCAGTAGCCAAAGTATGCGCGTGACCGTGCATCAGCCGCTTTATCTGGAATGGGAATACAAAACCAAGCGTGGCGAATGGCAGCCTCTCGCCTGCGATCGTCCCACCAGCGCGTACCAGCTTAACGCTCACGGCGATGGCGTGGCGCACTATCAGCGGCGTTTTGCCGGCGAGCGTTTTTACGGCCTGGGGGAAAAAGCCGGGCCGCTTAACCGCACCGGCAGGCGTTATGAGATGCGTAACCTGGATGCGATGGGGTACAACGCGGCGTCCACCGACCCGCTTTACAAGCATATCCCCTTCACTATTACGCGCCGCGACGACGTTAGCTTTGGCCTGTTCTACGACAACCTGAGCAATTGCTGGCTGGATCTGGGCAACGAGATAGACAACTATCACCTGGCTTACCGCCGCTGGCAGGCGGAAGCCGGAGACCTGGACTACTACATGTTCCTCGGCCCGCGCGTGCTGGACGTCACCAAAGCGTTCGTGCGGCTGACAGGTAAAACCTTTTTTGGCCCCAAATGGAGCCTCGGCTACAGCGGGTCAACGATGCATTACACCGACGCGCCGGACGCCCAAAACCAGCTGATGAACTTTATCCGCCTGAGCCAGCAGCACGCGATTCCGTGCGACTCTTTCCAGCTTTCGTCGGGCTACACCTCGATCAATAACAAGCGCTACGTGTTTAACTGGAACTATGAAAAAGTGCCGCAGCCGAAGGTGATGAGCCGGGCGTTTATGGCGGCCGGGATCCGCCTTGCGGCCAACATCAAACCCTGTCTGCTGCAGGATCATCCGCGCTATGAGGACGTAGCCAAAGGCGGGCTGTTTATCAAAGATTCGGAATCCGATGCGCCGGAACGTTCCAGCTTCTGGGACGATGAAGGCTCTCATCTGGACTTCACCAACCCGGCCACGGTGAAATGGTGGCAGACTGGCGTTACCACGCAGCTGCTGGATATGGGCATCGGCTCCACCTGGAACGACAACAACGAATATGAAGTGTGGGACGGGGAAGCTCGCTGCTACGGCTTTGGCAAACCGATAGCCATCAAGCACATTCGCCCGGTTATGCCGCTGCTGATGATGCGCGCCTCGATGGAGGCTCAGCAGACGTTTGCCCCGGAAAAGCGCCCGTATCTGATTTCCCGTTCCGGCTGCGCCGGGATGCAACGCTACGTTCAGACATGGAGCGGCGACAACCGCACCAGTTGGGAGACGCTGCGCTACAACACGCGCATGGGCGTTGGCATGAGCCTGTCCGGCCTGTTTAACGTCGGGCATGACGTCGGCGGTTTTTCGGGCGATAAACCCGACGCCGAGCTTTTCGTTCGCTGGGTTCAGAACGGCGTGATGCACCCGCGCTTTACCATCCACTCATGGAATGATGACCACACCGTAAACGAACCGTGGATGTATCCGGCGGTCACTCCCGCTATCCGCAGCGCAATCGAGCTGCGCTACCGCCTGCTGCCCTATTTCTACACGCTGCTATGGCAGGCCCATACGGATGACGAACCGATGCTGCGCGCAACATTCCTCGACCATGAACACGATGAGAAGACGTTTGACGAGTGCGATGAGTTCCTGCTGGGCCGGGATCTGCTGGTGGCGAGCGTAGTGGAGCCGGGGCAGCGCGAGCGCGCTTTATGGCTGCCGGCCAATGAGCACGGCTGGTACGACTATTATACCGGCGAGTGGTTCAGCGGCGGGCAGATAATCACCCTGCCCGCGCCGCTTGAACGCTTGCCGCTGCTGGTGCGTGCCGGGGCTGCATTGCCCCACAGCGAACGCATCAGCTATGTTTCCCCGCAGGATGATACCGTTCGTGAGCTGAAGATTTACCCGCTGCAGGGCGCGGGCGTTTCTCACGGCTCGCTGTTTGAGGATGATGGAGAATCCTGGGGCTATAAAGAGGGCAACGCGCTCTGGCTAAGTTGGGAAATAACCTGTTCGGCCAATGAGATTGACGTGGCCTTTAGCCGCAAGGGGGATTATCAACCTGCCTGGCGCGAGATTAAGCTGTCTCTGCCTGAGGGAGAGAAGCGTCGGCTGCTGGTGAACGGCGTGGAATGCGGGGTGTGGGCGTTGTAATTGCCCCTCACCCCGGCCCTCTCCCCAAAGGGGCGAGGGGGAAAACAGGTGGGAGCCATACCTATAATTCAATCTGTCCCCTCTCCCTTTTTAGGGAGAGGGTTTGGGTCAGGGTAAAATTACCCGTCGATCCCTTTGCTGCGCAGGTAATCTTCGTAGCCGCCGGTGAAGTCAATCACGCGCTCTGGGGTGATTTCCAGCACGCGGGTTGCCAGCGAGCTAACAAACTCACGGTCGTGAGAAACGAAGATAAGCGTGCCCTGGTACATCTCCAGCGCCATGTTCAGCGACTCGATGGATTCCATATCCAGGTGGTTCGTCGGTTCGTCCATGATCAGGATATTTGGTTTTTCCATCATCAGCTTGCCGAACAGCATGCGGCCCTTTTCTCCCCCTGACAGCACTTTAGCAGGCTTTTTGATGTCGTCCTGGCTGAAGAGTAAACGGCCCAGAATGCTGCGCACCGCCTGCTCGTCGTCGCCTTCCTGCTTCCACTGGCTCATCCAGTCGAACACGGTCAGGTCGTTTTCGAACTCGTATTCATGATCCTGCGCGTAGTAGCCAATCTGAGCATTTTCAGACCACTTCACGCCGCCGTTATCCGGAGCCAGTTCACCGACCAGGGTTTTCAGCAGCGTGGTTTTACCGATGCCGTTAGCCCCCAGCACCGCCAGTTTTTCACCGACTTCCAGCAGCAGATTAACGCCTTTGAACAACGGACCGTTTTCAAACCCTTTGGTCAGCGCCTCGACTTCAAGCGCATTACGGAACAGTTTCTTATCCTGCTCGAAGCGAATGAACGGGTTCTGACGGCTGGAGGCCTTCACTTCGTCCAGCTTGATTTTATCAATCTGACGGGCACGAGAGGTCGCCTGACGAGATTTGGAGGCGTTGGCGCTGAAGCGGCTCACGAAGGATTGCAGGTCAGCAATCTGCGCTTTTTTCTTGGCGTTATCGGACAGCAGGCGCTCGCGAGCCTGGGTCGCCGCCGTCATGTATTCGTCGTAGTTGCCCGGATAAACGCGCAGCTCGCCGTAGTCCAGGTCAGCCATATGGGTACAGACCATGTTCAGGAAGTGACGGTCGTGCGAGATAATAATCATCGTGCTGTTGCGTTCGTTGAGCACGGTTTCCAGCCAGCGAATGGTGTCGATGTCCAGGTTGTTCGTAGGTTCATCAAGCAGCAGGATGTCCGGGTTAGAGAACAGCGCCTGCGCCAGCAGCACGCGCAGTTTCCAGCCTGGAGCGACTTCGCTCATCGGGCCGTAATGCTGCTCCAACGGAATGCCCACGCCGAGCAGCAGTTCGCCCGCACGCGCTTCTGCGGTGTAGCCGTCCATCTCGCCGTATTTCACTTCGAGGTCGGCAACTTTGTAACCGTCTTCTTCGCTCATCTCCGGCAGGGCATAAATGCGGTCGCGTTCCTGCTTCACTTCCCACAGCTCGCCGTGGCCCATGATGACGGTGTCGAGCACGGTGAATTTCTCGAACGCGAACTGATCCTGACGCAGCTTACCGATGCGCTCGTTTGGATCGAGAGAAACGTTGCCCAGCGTCGGCTCTAAGTCCCCGCCGAGAATTTTCATGAACGTGGATTTGCCACTTCCGTTAGCGCCGATCAGGCCATAACGGTTGCCGCCGCCAAATTTGACGGAGATATTTTCGAACAGCGGTTTGCTGCCAAACTGCATGGTAACGTTGCTGGATACAAGCACTGGTATGTCCTGGAGAAATAAGTTGTCGAGATTTTGGAATGTGATTTCGGCCACATTATGCCATAACTATGATAAAGGGTCGCCCCGCATCTTCACCGTACAATAGTTAATCAGTGTGAAAAAATTGTGATTTCATCCACATCTGATTTCCCAGATGAATGTAATGCACATATAATGCGCGGCTGAATCATCCATAAACACTCACTAGCTGGCCCGTCTGGCATAACACTTCGCACAACATGAATATAAAATTACGCTCGCTCTTACTGGCTTTTGTGGCTGTCGCGTCTTTCTCAGCTTCCGCCGTGACCTATCCGTTACCGACCAACGGCAGCCGCCTGGTTGGTGAAAATCAGGTTATCACTATTCCGGAAGGCAGCACCGCGCCGCTGGAAGAGTATGCCGCACAGTACCAGATGGGACTGTCTAACATGCTGGAAGCTAACCCAGGGATTGACCCATACCTGCCGAAAGCCGGAACCATCCTGAACATCCCTCAGCAGCTGATCCTGCCGGACACCGTGCATGAAGGGATTGTGATTAACAGCGCGGAAATGCGCCTCTACTATTACCCGAAAGGCACCAACACCGTTATCGTGCTGCCAATCGGTATCGGCCAGCTGGGTAAAGATACCCCGATTAACTGGACCACCAAGGTAGAGCGTAAGAAAAATGGGCCAACCTGGACCCCTACCGCGAAAATGCATGCCGAATACGCCGCTGCCGGTACGCCGCTGCCGGCTGTTGTGCCAGCTGGCCCGGATAACCCGATGGGCCTGTACGCGCTGTACATCGGTAATCTGTATGCGATTCACGGCACCAACGCCAACTTCGGTATCGGCCTGCGCGTCAGCCATGGCTGCGTACGTCTGCGTAACGAAGACATCAAGTTCCTGTTCGACAACGTGCCGGTCGGCACTCGCGTTCAGTTCATTGATGAGCCGGTAAAAGCCACCACCGAGCCGGACGGCAGCCGCTACATCGAAGTTCACAACCCGCTTTCTACTACCGAAGCGCAGTTCAACTCCGGTGAAATCGTGCCAATCAAGCTGACCAGCAGCGTACAGAAAGTCACCGCTCAGTCCGACGTTGATACCACCGTTGTTGACCAGGCGATTCAGAACCGTTCCGGCATGCCGGTTCGTCTGAACTAAGCTAAAAGTAATCGAATCAAGGCGGCCTCCGGGCCGCTTTTTTATTGCCTAAAATCAGCCGGGCAACCTTCACGCAGGGAATGTTTGTTATGCTCATAATTCATGTTGTGATGGATAGCACAATTTCGAGTTTAATTGTATGATGAATGCGTTTCTTAAAGGGTAACCTCCATGCGCAACTCGTTCACCGTAATCTGGCAGTATCTTCGCGCTTTTGTCTTAATTTACCTGTGCTTATATGCCGGTATTTTCGTCGCGTCGCTGCTGCCCATCGTCATCCCTGGCAGCATTATCGGCATGCTGATTTTGTTTGTGCTGCTGTCGCTACAAATCCTGCCGGCGAAGTGGGTAAAACCCAGCTGTCACCTGCTGATTCGCTATATGGCCCTGCTGTTCGTGCCTATTGGCGTGGGCGTGATGCAATATTACGACGTGCTGAAAGCCCAGTTTGGCCCGGTGGTGGTTTCCTGTTTAATCAGTACGCTGGTGGTGCTTGTCATCGTGAGCTGGAGCTCGCACCTGGTCCACGGCGAAAGAAAAGTGATTGGTGAAGGCGAGGCAGAGAAAAAATGATGCACTATATATGGTGGTCTTTACCGTTAACTCTGGTGGTGTTTTTCGCCGCCCGCAAACTGGCTGCCCGGCTGAAATCCCCGCTGCTAAACCCGCTGCTGGTTTGCATGGTGGTGATCATTCCTTTTCTGCTGCTCACGGGTATTCCTTACGACCACTATTTTAAAGGCAGCGAAGTGCTCAACGACCTGCTGCAGCCTGCCGTTGTAGCCCTGGCCTTTCCGCTTTACGAGCAAATTCACCAGATTCGCGCCCGCTGGAAGTCGATTATCACCATCTGCTTTATTGGCAGTATGGTGGCGATGTCCACCGGCACCTCAATTGCTTTATTAATGGGCGCATCCCCGGAAATTGCCGCCTCGGTTCTGCCGAAATCCGTTACCACGCCAATTGCGATGGCGGTAGGCGGTGGCATTGGCGGTATCCCGGCCATTAGCGCAGTGTGCGTTATCTTCGTCGGTATTCTCGGCGCCGTGTTTGGCCACACGCTGCTGAATATGATGCGCATCAGCACCAAGGCGTCACGCGGCCTGGCAATGGGGACGGCTTCTCACGCGCTGGGCACCGCCCGCTGCGCGGAACTCGACTTCCAGGAAGGCGCTTTTAGCTCGCTGGCGCTGGTTATTTGCGGGGTCATGACCTCACTCATCGCTCCGTTTTTATTCCCGGTGCTGCTGAAGCTCTTCGGCTAAAACTTGCGAGAGATCGCGCATTTTCATATTTGTTTTCATAAGTTGCACAAACAATTAGAAGTTGATCACATATTTGGCCTATACAGATCCGTAAACTACGTTTCCGTTACCCTTTATGAGGCTTTAACATGCGTTCACGTTTTGATGCCGCCGTTGTGCAACTCCCCGCCGCGCTGCAAACCGCTTTGCAACCCCTGCTTGCCGACGCACACTTCCCGGCAATGTTTACAGCGGCCGAAGTTGAAGCGCTAAAACATCAAACCGGGCTGGGCGACGACGACCTGGCTTTCGCTCTGTTGCCGCTGGCCGCAGCCTGCGCGCGTGCAGACCTCTCCCATTTTAACGTCGGGGCCGTGGCCCGCGGCGTAAGCGGTAACCTCTATTTTGGCGGCAATATGGAGTTTCTTGGCGCCACCATGCAGCAAACCGTGCACGCCGAACAAAGCGCCATCACCCACGCGTGGATGCGCGGCGAAAAAGGCCTGGTCGATATCACCGTCAACTACACGCCCTGCGGCCACTGCCGCCAGTTCATGAACGAGCTGAACAGCGGCACCGCGCTGCGCATTCATCTGCCAGGCCGCCAGCCGTCCACGCTTGGCGAATACCTGCCGGACGCCTTTGGCCCGCGCGACCTGGAAATCAAAACGCTGTTGCTGGATGAAGAAAACCACGGTTTCACGTTAAAAGGTGATGCCCTCACTCAGGCAGCTATTGCAGCGGCCAACCGCAGCCATGCGCCATACAGTAAAGCCCCGGCGGGCGTTGCGCTGGAAATGGTCGACGGCAGAATCTTTACCGGCTGTTATGCGGAAAACGCCGCGTTCAACCCTTCTCTGCCGCCGCTGCAGGCCGCGCTGAACCTGCTTTCCCTGAATGGTTATGACTATCCGCAAATTAAGCGCGCCGTGCTGGCAGAAAAATTCGATGCGCCGCTGCTGCAGTGGGACGCCACCTCCGCCACGCTGAAAGCTCTGGGCTGTGAAGCCGTTGATCGCGTTAATATTGCTCAGTAATTCTCCGTTGCGGGTGTACCCACACTCGCATTGTTGAAATTTGCCCCAACTGAACCCGCGTTTCTTGCTCTTGAGGGCCGGGTAAAGTAGCCTTGGATGAAATTTCACCCCGCGAATGAGTCTGCAAGTTCATGTTGAAGCGCGTGTTTTACGGCCTGCTTATTATTATCGGCTTAACGCTGGCGGCTGCGCTCGGGCTCGACCGCTGGATCAGCTGGAAAACCGCGCCTTACGTCTACGATGAACTGCAGGATCTGCCCTATCGTCAGGTCGGTGTGGTGCTCGGCACCGCCAAGTATTACCGCACCGGCGTCATCAATCAGTACTACCTGTACCGCATTCAAGGCGCCCTGAACGCCTATAACAGCGGCAAGGTGAACTACCTGCTGCTGAGCGGCGATAACGCGCAGCAAAGCTACAACGAGCCGATGACCATGCGCAAAGACCTGATTGCCGGCGGCGTCGATCCGGCGGATATCGTGCTGGACTACGCGGGCTTCCGCACGCTGGACTCGATTGTTCGCACCCGTAAAGTCTTTGATACCAACGACTTCATCATCATTACCCAGCGATTCCACTGCGAGCGCGCGCTGTTTATCGCCCTGCATATGGGGATTCAGGCGCAGTGCTACGCGGTACCTTCCCCGAAAAATATGCTCACCGTGCGCACGCGTGAATTTGGCGCTCGCCTGGGCGCACTGGCAGATTTATACCTGTTCAAGCGCGAGCCGCGTTTCCTCGGCCCGTTAGTGCCAATCCCATCGCTGCAAGAAGTGCCGGAGGACGCACAGGCCTACCCGGCCGTCACGCCGGGGCAGCTGCTGGAAATACAGAGAAAAGAGAAGAAGTGATATCTGAGCACAAAAAAAGCCCGCACATGATATGGCGGGCTTTCTTGTACACTGCTTAGATTATTTCTTACGCGCGTACTTCAGGGAGTCCAGCGCCACGGCAAAGATAATAATGCCGCCCTTGATGATGTACTGCCAGTAAGGGTTCACGCCGATATAGGTCAGGCCGTAGTTGATAACCGTGAAGATGATTACCCCGGTAACCACGCCGACAACTGTCCCTACCCCGCCGCTGAATGACACACCGCCAACCACGCACGCCGCAATCGCATCCAGCTCGTACATAAAGCCGAGGTTGTTGGTGGCGGAGCCGATACGGCCCGCTTCCAGCATTCCGCCAAAGGCATAGAACACGCCGGACAGGGCATAAATCATGATCAGGTTCAGCGCCACGTTAACGCCGGAGACTTTCGCCGCTTCAGGGTTACCGCCGATGGCGAAGATGTTTTTTCCGAAGCGGGTTTTGTTCCACAGCACCCAGACGAACAGCACCGCAAACAGGGCATAGAATGTAATGTACGACAGACGGAAACTGCCCAGGGCAATAAAGCCCTGCGTGAAGGTCGAGAAGTGGGAGTCAAAGCCGGAAATCGGCGATGCGCCTACAAAGTCGTAATACAGGGAGT
The DNA here is from genome assembly GCF_000757825.1 of Cedecea neteri. Classification (GTDB taxonomy): domain Bacteria; phylum Pseudomonadota; class Gammaproteobacteria; order Enterobacterales; family Enterobacteriaceae; genus Cedecea; species Cedecea selenatireducens. Next base: position 4,232,221 of record NZ_CP009451.1, on the reverse strand, counting down.
TAATCCCGTACACGATGATCATGGTGCCCAGGGTGGTAATAAACGGCGTCACGTTCAGGTAAGCGATAATAATCCCGTTCACCAGGCCAATGACCGCGCCCACGGCACAGACAATCAGCAGCACCACCGGAATTGGCATGGTGTGCATGTCCGGGAACACCTTGTTGACGTTGTCCATCGACTGCAGCAGCGTCGCCGCGACAACCGCCGCCAGGCCAACCTGGCGCCCTGCTGACAGGTCGGTCCCCTGGGTGACAATCAGCCCGGCCACGCCCAGCGCGATGATAATACGCACCGAAGACTGGGTCAGAATGTTACTCAGGTTAAGCAGGCTTAAGAACGTCGGATCCTGGAAAATAATGATCGCCAGCAGCACCAGCAGTACCACGTAGATGCCGCCCTCTTTTAGATAAGTTAGAAAACTCTTCTTATTTAACGCACTCATTTTTAATAGCCCCTAAATCATCACAGGTGCACAGACGCAAGACGTAAGATTTCGTTCTGCGTTGTTGTTTTGGTGTCTACAATTCCGGCCACTAGCCCGTTGCTCATCACCAGAATACGGTCTGTAATCCCTAACAATTCCGGCATCTCGGACGAAATGATAATGATCCCTTTTCCTTTTTTAGCCAGTTCAGCAATCAGCTGGTAAATCTCAAACTTGGCGCCAACGTCAATGCCGCGCGTCGGTTCATCCAGCATCAGAATTTCCGGCTGAGTCAGCAGCCAGCGGCCGATGATCACCTTCTGCTGGTTACCGCCGGACAGCGAGCCGATGGAGGTGCGGTGCCCCGGCGTTTTCACGCGCATGGAGTCGATAACCCACTGGGTATCGCTTTTCATGCGGGAGTTATCCAGCAGACCGACCTTGTTTTTGTAGTTACGAATATTGGAAATGAGTGAGTTAAAGCCGATATCCAGGTAGGCGTAGATCCCGGTTGAGCGGCGCTCTTCGGTGACCAGCGCAAAGCCATGATTGATCGCTTCGTTCGCGTTGCTGTTATTGATCTTTTTGCCGTGCAGCTTAATGGTGCCGCCAGATTTTTCGCGGATACCAAACAGCGTTTCCACTATATCGGTACGCTTCGCGCCGACGAGGCCCGCAATGCCGAGGATTTCACCTTTATGTAAATCAAAGGAGATATCGCGAATCGACGGCTGGCGCAGCGAGGTCAGGTTGCGTACTTCGAGGATAACTTCACCCGGCACGTTGGATTTGTCCGGGAAGCGCTGGTTCAGGGAGCGGCCCACCATCATGGCGATGATTTTGTCCATATCCAGCCCTTCCAGCGGCTGGGTGGCAATCCACTGCCCGTCACGCAAAATAGTAATTTCATCGCACAGCTGGAATATTTCTTCCATTTTATGGGAGATATAAACAATGCCGCAGCCGCGATCTTTTAATTTGCGAATAATTTTAAAAAGATGATTAACTTCTTTTTCCGTCAGCGAGGACGTTGGCTCATCCATAATAACGATTTTGGCGTTATAGGAGAAAGCCTTGGCAATTTCAATCATCTGCATTTGAGAAACGGACAACGTACCGACGCGGGCTCGCGGGTCGATATCAATATCCAGCTCGTCAAAAATCTCTTTGGTGTCGCGGTACATTTTATCCTGATCGACAAACACCCCTTTGGTCGGGTAACGCCCGAGCCACATGTTGTCCATCACGGTGCGCTGCAGGACCAGGTTAAGCTCCTGATGCACCATAGAAATACCGTTTTCCAGCGCCTCTTTGGTGCTGCTGAAATTGACCTCTTTTCCCTGAAAAAGGATGCTGCCGGAATCTTTGCTGTAGATCCCAAAAAGGCATTTCAATAATGTCGATTTGCCCGCACCGTTTTCACCCATCAGGGCATGAATAGAGTGTGGACGCACTTTTAAATTAACATTATCCAGTGCCTTAACGCCGGGGAAGGATTTATTAATGCCGGTCATTTCCAGCAAAAATTCCGACGGCGTAGCTGAGTTATTGTCGACCATAATTATACCTGTGTCGCTGAGTAACCTGCCTAAAGCCGGGCGCAGGTATCTGCGCCCGTGTACAACTAAAATATGACGGGTATTTATTTGCCGATGAACTGTGCGAGATTATCTTTATCCACGCCTACATACGGTACGCGTACAATTTTGTTCTCGATTTTCCAGTTAGTGCCTTCAGCGGCTGGTTTACCGTCGGCCAGGTTTTTCGCCAGGTCAAAGGTCGCTTTCGCCTGGTTGTTGGCGTCGTTCAGCACGGTACCTGCCATTGCACCGGATTTCACCAGCGCCAACGCTTCCGGCAGGGCATCTACGCCAAATACTGGAATAGAAGATTTGTTGTGTGCTTTCAGCGCTTCTACAGCACCCATTGCCATCGCATCGTTGTTGGCAATAACCACTTCGATTTTGTTAGCGTTCGGGCCAGAGAGCCAGGCGTCCATTTTGTCTTTAGCCTGAGCGGTATCCCACATGGCGGTATCCAGCTGCAGCTGCTGGGTTTTCAGACCTTTGTCGTTCAGCTCTTTGATAACGTAAGTGGTACGCGCTTCGGCATCCGGGTGGCCCGGTTCGCCTTTCAGCAGCACGAACTGCACCTGGCCGTCTTTGTTCAGGTCCCACGCCGGGTTAGCCGCCCAGTGTTTGGCAATCAGGTCGCCCTGAATAATCCCGGACTCTTTGGAGTCTGTGCCCACATAGTAAGCTTTGTCATAGCTATCCAGCGCTTTGCGGGAAGGTTCTTTGTTGAAGAACACAATCGGCACGTTTTGTGCGCGTGCTTTTTCGATTACGGTGCCCGCTGCGGCCGGGTCAACCAGGTTGATGGCCAGCGCTTTCACGCCTTTTGCCAGCAGAACGTCAATCTGGTCGTTCTGTTTGGACTGGTCGTTCTGGGAGTCGTTCATCAGCAGCTGCACGTCCGGTGACGCTTTAGCATCTTTCTCGATGGCCTTACGAACCACTGACATGAAGTTGTCGTCGTATTTATAAATCGTCACACCAATACGGTCAGCGGCGTTCGCAGCGGCACCAAACAGCATGCAGGACATCACGGCGGACAGGGTCAAAACCTTCTTATTCATGGTATCTCCGGTTTTTATTTTGCAGGGTAGTTCGCGTTCGAAACCAGGCAGGACAGTAATGTTATGAAAAGGTTACTGAATGCCGAAGTTATCCTAAAATAATTGCACTTCCGTGTTCGGTAACAATCCAATACTGCGTTTTTATGGTCGTCTTTGGCCTTATCGCTATGCTAAAAGTGAGAAGTCACCGTTACATAGTGTTTCAGCTGATAAAACGCTGACATAATAGTCAGCGCAATGTTAATTAACTGTGAATTTACTCACAGATTGAAACCGGTTACATCTAACTCTTTGACAGCGGAGTGATCGACGCCACATTTTGCTTTATCGCCACCGAATGACGGCGGACTAAAGTCGGCATAAAACAGTGCGTTACATCACGATCCAGCTGGCCTGCCGCGCCCTGTAACGCCAGTTCGGTCGCCAGACGGGCCATCGAAACTACCGGATAGCGCACCGTTGTCAGCTGCGGGTCGGTGTAGCGGGCAATGGGAATATCGTCGAAACCGATGATGGAAACATGCTGCGGCACGGCAATGCCGTTGTCCTTCAGCGCCGTTAGCGCGCCGGCGGCCATGCTGTCGTTATAAGAGAAGACCGCGCTGAGCTGCAGGTTGCGCCCCAGCAGCTCAACCATTGCCGCCTCTCCGCCTTGCATGTCCGGCGTGCCCATTCCGACCCAGGCCTCCGGCGGCGCGATGCCGTGCTCCGCCAGCGCCTGCAGCCAGCCCTGATGGCGCTGGTCGTTATCCTCAATCTGATGGCTGGAGGCCAGATAACCGATACGCGAATGCCCCTGATTCAGCAGCATGCGGGTGGCCATCACCGCGCCGCTGACGTTATCGAGGCAAACGCAGCGGTGTGCGTAGCCGGGCACCAGACGGTTGATCAGCACCATGCCGGGGACCTGCTCCAGGAATGCGGCCAGCTCCTCGTCGCTCAGCGCCTTGGCGTGCACAATCAGCGCGCTACAGCGCTGGCGAATCAGCACCTCAATGGCATGGCGCTCTTTTTCTTCCTGGTGATAGCTGTTACCGATCAGCAAATATTTATTGTGCTGCTGGGCAACCATATCCACGGCTTTGACCAATGCCCCGAAGAAGGGATCGGAGACGTCCATCACCACCACGCCGATGGTGTCGCTAACCTGGGTGGCCAGCGCTTGCGCATTGGCGTTTGGACGGTAGCCCAGCTCAGCAACCGCCTGCATGACGTTTTCGCGCGTTTCCGGGCTGACCAGCGCGCTGTTATTTAATACTCGGGATACTGTCGCTACTGAAACCCCGGCGATACGGGCAACGTCACGAATGGTAATCGGCGTTGGGGGAGTCGGTCTCATAGGTGCACCCTGTTTTAGGCAAGGTGGCTATTTTGCGGGGAGTGAGGGGCGGCGTGGCGTGAAGTCGATCACAGCGATGAAAGCGGTTACATACAATTCGTTAACCTTTGTGACGAATATCATTATCTCTGTGCTTTGCGTAACGCATCCCCTGAAGCACGAGCGGTTAGCTGTCGCCACAGCCATTCCACCGGCCCCTGGCGGAAATAGCGCAGCCAGATAACCGACAGCAGGATGTTCACCGCCCACACGGCAGGGACAAAGGCCAGCAGCGAAAGACGGTCAAATTTCATATATAAACCAAAGCGATAGAACAAGGTTGTGCAGATGATTGTTTGCAGCAGGTAGTTCGTCAACGCCATCCGCCCGACGCAGGCAATCCACCCCACCAGCCTGAAGCGCGAAAGCTGCGGCCAGAATCCCCACGCCAGCGCGGCGTAGCCAATGGACTGAAACGGCGCGCTCAGCTCGCGCGGGGCCTGTAACAGCAACGCACACCAGCGCGAATCCCATGCAAGGTGCCACTGGGCAATAATCGCCGGCAGGTTGATGGCCATCCCGATGACGATAAAAATCGCGGCGGTTCGGCGGTAATGCTTCAGGCTAAACTCCCCTTTCAGCCAGCCGCTGCGCATTAGCGCCGCGCCGATGAGCATCATGCCCGCCAGCTGCCAGCCGTACTGCGCGCCCAGCGCCACCAGGTTTGAAGAGAGTAAATCCGCACGATTGCTGATGGCCTGAATGCCGCCGCCCAGCTTCCACCATTGCTCATACTGCAGATTAGCCGCATCCGGCACCCAGGAACGGTTAAGGCCGTCGCCTGAAATCACGCCGAGCAGCACCAGCACGCCAATGCCGATGAGGTACAGCACTACGCCGGTCTTAAAGAGCTGATTTTGCCCCGTTGCCTCACGAATCAGCCGCCAGCACACCAGCCCTGTCAGGCCGTAAGCCAGCAGAATGTCACCATCCCACAGCAGCAGCGCGTGGATAAAGCCCAGTAATACCAGCAGCGTCAGCCGCGACTGTATCCAGCGTGAGCCGCGAGCCAGCAGCATTTGCAGGCCAGCCCCGAACAGCAGCGCGAAAAGCGTGAGGAATTTAACTTCGGCAAACAGGTCCATGACCGCCCAGGTCCAGGCGTCACGGGAGGTTATCTCGCCATACCAGGCCGGGTTTAGGTATGCCGCCTTCGGCAGGCCAAAGGCGACAATATTGAGCAGCAGAATGCCCAGAATGGCGGTACCGCGGACGAAGTCCAGGGTGATATTTCTCTCCACGGATACCTGCCTGGGGAATTAATTGTGGCGTACTGCGCGCAGGAACTCCTGACGCGTATTCTGGCTGGACTTAAACAGGCCACCGAGTGACGTGGTGGTGGTCGCGCTGGTAGCGTCTTTCACGCCACGCGCTTTCACGCAGTAATGCACGGCATCAATGGAAACCGCCACGTTGTTGGTGCCCAGCAGCGTTTGCAGCGCGGTCAGGATCTGCTGGGTCAGGCGTTCCTGAACCTGCGGGCGCTGAGCAAAAAACTGCACGATGCGGTTAATTTTAGACAGGCCAATCACGGTGTCTTTGGGGATATACGCCACGGTTGCTTTACCGTCGATAGTCACGAAGTGGTGCTCGCACGTGCTGGTCAGGGTGATATCGCGCACGGTGACCATTTCATCGACCTTCATTTTATTTTCAATGACGGTGATTTTCGGGAAGTTCGCGTAGTCCAGGCCAGAGAAAATCTCATCGACATACATTTTGGCGATGCGATGCGGCGTTTCAATCAGGCTGTCGTCACTCAAATCGAGATTAAGCAGCTGCATGATTTCCGTCATATGGGCGGCAATCTGGCTTTTACGAGTTTCATTATCCAGTTCACGTAACGGCGGACGCAGCGGCGTTTCCAAACCGCGCGCAAGCAGCGCCTCATGAACCAGGGCGGCTTCTTTTGAGAGTGATGACATGCTGTTTTCTCCTGCAGGTGTGGCTGACCTCTGCCCTTCATGGGGCAAAGTGTCCGCTTATTGTGCGGCAGCACGTGCTTAGAATCCAGTAGTGCCGGGCATAATTATTGAAATCGAAATAACCGTTCATCGCCTGAGCGGGCAGAACAATACCGTTGCGGCCATAATGCGGGATGGCTAGACTCAGGTGAAGTGAAAGTTGTTCATAACTATTGAAAATATGTAAGGAGCCTCTGGATGGAATTACTGGAAGAACACCGATGTTTCGAAGGCTGGCAGCAGCGCTGGCGCCACCCGTCCACCGTGCTTAACTGCCCAATGACATTCAGTATTTTTCTCCCACCTCCGGCTGGCACCACGCCGCCGCCGGTGGTTTACTGGCTTTCCGGGCTGACCTGCAACGATGAAAATTTCACGACTAAAGCAGGCGCGCAGCGCGTTGCCGCCGAGCTTGGCATTGTCCTGGTGATGCCGGACACCAGCCCACGCGGCGAAGAAGTGCCAAACGACGCGGGCTATGACCTGGGCCAGGGCGCAGGCTTTTACCTCAACGCGACGCAGCAGCCGTGGGCCACGCACTTCCGCATGTACGATTACCTGCGCGATGAACTGCCTCAGCTGATTGCGGATAATTTCAGCGTCAGCGAGAAAGCCTCAATCTTTGGCCACTCCATGGGCGGCCACGGCGCGCTGATCATGGCGCTGAAAAACCCCGGCCGCTTCCGCTCGGTTTCTGCCTTTGCGCCTATCGTTAACCCGACCCGCGTCCCGTGGGGGCAAAAAGCCTTCAGGGCCTATCTCGGTGAAGATGAATCTTTATGGCAAGAATGGGACAGCTGCTGCCTGCTGGGTAAAGCCGGGGCGTCCGCACAGCTGCCAACGCTCATCGATCAGGGGGATGACGATCAGTTCCTGGCCGACCAGTTAAGGCCGGAAGAGTTTGAAAAAATCGCGCAGGAGAAAGGCTGGCCGCTGACGCTGCGCATTCAGCCGGGCTGCGACCACAGTTACTATTTCATCGCCACGTTTGTGGAGGATCACCTTCGTTTTCATGCGGAGCATTTGCGGGGATAGGGAGTTACCCTGGGAGCTGTCTCTTAGTAAGAAATTGCTCCAGGAAGAATCTGCTAAGTTTCCGTTCACTTCCAGTCCTGTTTCAGATGTCACCACTGAACCGGTGAACGTCTTAGGGGAGTCACCGTCACTCCCCTAAGAACCCGGACTCCCGGCCAAATAAATCGACCGCTAAAGCGGCAGACCTCCGTTTTATCTCCCAGTCCTGGGTCGGCTGAGATGCGTTCCCGACGCTCTCAGCCTCCGGCCGCTCCCGACGTCCGGACCCTGGCCAGTCGGAGAGAAAACGGAGGCGATTTAAGCCGGAACCGAGCCTCGCTTCAAACTCGCCGCTACACAGAGCGTCACAGTCGCTGCTAGCCCCGCAGCCACGCCCTTGTTCCCGGCTCTCATCGCCCCCGGTTATGACCCAACTCAGGCGGGGTTGAGCTGTCGGGAACAGCGAAAGAGAGCGATCGTCGGGAACGAATCGCGAACGACCCCGAATGTTTGGGTGATAGCCGGTGGGTTTACCGCTTCAGCGGCGATGAGCTCGCCGGGCGCCGGGGGTTGTGAGGGGGAATGGCGTAATTCCCCCTCACACGTTCACCGTGCTCTGAACGAGCAGGGAAAACAGATCTATGGGTGAACGGAATAACGACTGAACTAAGGACCTCTCCAGGAAGAATATGTATAAGACACACCTCTTAGAGAGACGGTACCTACCGCTTAGAAACTATAATCCAGCGCCATAAAGTAGCGACGGCCGTCTTCGTTGTAGCTGTAGACGTCACGATTCAGGTCTTTGTCGCCCAGGTTCAGCACCCCTGCGCGCACCTTCACGTTCTTCGTCGCCTTCCAGGCTCCACCCGTGTTCCACACTATGTAGCCGCCCGGCGTTTTGTCGGTGGCTGATACCGCACGCTGCTTGCCGGTGTAGTTCGCCGAAACATAGAACGACCAGTCTTCCAGCGGCGCCCAGTCAACGGTGCCGTTAGCGGTATGGAACGACTGCTGCTGCAGCGGTTTATTGCCGCCGTTGCTCAGGTCACGCCCGTCGTTGTAGGTGTAGTTCAGCGACAGCTTCCACTGGTCGTTAAACGGTATTTTCAGCTCGGTTTCCACACCGCGGATACGCGCTTTGTTCACGTTGTAGTAGCGGAAGATCGGGTTACCGCTCTTATCAAAGCCAACAAAGTTTGAGTAAGACGGTGCCACGCTGCGGTTCGCGGTACGCTGGATACCAATCATATCCTCAACGTTGTTCTGGAAGGCGGTCACGCTGCCGCTCACGCCGTCCAGAATGCCTTCGTCCCCGGCGTAATACAGGCCCAGCTCAAAGCTTTCGCTCGTTTCCGGCTTCAGGTCAGGGCTGCCGACAATCTGGCAGGCGCCACGGCAGGATTTACTGGTCCAGTCCGGGCTAAGCTGCAGCAGAGAAGGCGCTTTGAAGGCCGTTGCCCAGCCGCCTTTAACGGTGACGGTATCGGTGGCGCTGTACACCAGATAAGCACGCGGGCTCCAGTGGTCGCCGTAGGTTTCATGGTCATCCATACGAATGCCGGTGGTCAGCGCCAGCGGCTCGAAGATGCGCCATTCGTCTTCAATAAACAGAGCGTACTGGCTGGCAGAAGTTTTAGAACTATTACCGCCGGTAATATTTACCGGGTCGCTCAGCTTGTCGTGACGCCACTCACCGCCGAAGGTCAGGAACTGGTTGATGTCGCTGAGCGGCAGCACCAGCTTGCCGTCGACGCTGTTGTTACGTGAGGTGATAGCCGCGCTATTGCCCGGGTTGAGGTTATCAATTTTGTCGCCGTAGAAACGCAGTTCCGAATTGCCGAAGTCCCAGCGTCCGTTATGGCCGAGGGAATAATCCTGACGTTCGATGCGGTTCTTATCCAGCGAGTCAGATTCCCTGTCCTGGCGGTCAAAGCCGTAGCCTACGGTGACATCCTGATTGTCGGCAGGCGTCCACGAAAACTCGGTGCTGGCATTGCGCGAAGTGAAGCCTTCAATCTGCGGCGTCAGGCCATTGGCGTTAGTTGTTGAAGTCTGCTGACCGTCTTTCTGGCGCTTGCCCAGGCTGCCGTAGACTTTTACGCCGAGCACGTCGTCAATCAGCGGGCCGCTGGTGAAGAAATTGCCGTTGTAGGTATCGCCGCGGTCGCGGTGTTCCTGCACGGTTGAATCCACGGTGAAGGTCCCGTGCCAGGCTTTGCCTACCTTGCGGGTAATGATGTTCACCACGCCGCCAAGGGCATCTGAGCCATAGAGCGAGGACATCGGCCCGCGCACTACTTCGATACGTTCAATCGCATCAGCCGGGATCCAGTTCAGGTCAAAATCGTTATGGCGGAATACCGCATTGCGGGAGTTGACTCGCTTGCCGTCCACCAGAATCAGGGTGTAGCTGCTGTCCATGCCACGCAGGCTGACGCCACGGCGGTTATCGCTTTCGTTGGTCAGCTGTACGCCGGGCACGTTCTGCAGCACATCTTTCAGATTATTGACGGGCCTTTTTTGCAGCTCGTCCTGGGTGATAACGCTGATGCTGGCAGGCGCATCTTTGAGGTTTTGTTCGATGGCGGACGCGGTGACTACGAGGGTTTCTTCGCGATCGTCAGCGATGGCGGGAAAAGCCAGACCGAGCACGGATGCGCAGAGTCCTCCCCGGACAATGGGATTCAACCTTAACATTTCTTTCTCTCCATGAGGTGAATTACAAACGAAACAACCGTTTAGCGCTCACATTGCACTATGCGCCAGCGGCTACATTGGCCACCGGCTGCATACTGTGTTCCTTAGTATTCCTGAAATGCGTTGTTATACGGTGGGCGTTTCCACCAGGCCGTCGATAAGCACCTGGGCAACACCCTGTGAGCAGCGTTCAATGCGCCCCTTCACGCCGTAAACCTGGGCCAGGCTGCGCGGAGTAATCACTTCCTCCGGCTCGCCGCTGGCAACCAGTTTGCCGTCGCGCAGCATGAGAACATGCTCGCTATGGCGTAAAGCAATATTAATATCGTGCACCACAACAACGGTGACGATATTGCGCTCGCGGGTTTCGCGGGCGACCAGGTCCATGACGTGGAACTGGTAATTCAAATCCAGCGCACTCAGCGGCTCGTCGAGCAACAGCAGAGAGGGACGGCGAATCAAAGACTGCGCCAGGCCTACGAGCTGTTTTTGCCCGCCGGAAAGCTGATCCAGGTAGCTCAAAGCCAGATGCGAGATCCCCAGCTGTTTTAGCAGCTGCATGACCTGCGCTTCGCTTTCAGCGCTGTGGCGGCCACCGGACGCACGCTGCGCCACGATGATGGATTCCAGCACGTGCAGATGCACGCCCTGCGGCAGCGACTGCGGCAGGTAAACCACTTTTTCCGCGCGTTTAGCGAACGGCAAAGCCATCAGGTCTTCACCGTCGAGATACAGCTGCCCTTCCGCGCGGTTCAGGCCCGCTAACGAACGCAGTAAAGTCGATTTACCGCAGCCGTTTGGCCCCAGCAGCACGGTAATTTTGCCGCGTGGCAGCGTCGGCACGCTGAGGTTTTCGATAATTTTACGCTTCGGGTAACCGGCGTTGAATGCATCAATCTGTAAGCCCTGCATCACACGTTCCCCTTATGGCGAAGAATAATACTCAGGAAGAACGGCACGCCCACCAGCGAGGTGACGATCCCCACCGGAATGATGACGCCAGGGATAATGTTTTTAGAGGCAACCGACGCCAGTGACAGCACCAGCGCCCCGACCAGCACGCTGCCCGGCAGGTAAAAACGGTGATCTTCGCCAAACAGCATACGGGCGATGTGCGGCGCAACCAGGCCAATGAAGCCGATTGGGCCCACAAAGGCCACGGACAGCGCGGACAAAATACTGATGCGCAGCAAAGTGCCTAAACGCAGGCGCTTCACGTCGATACCAAAGCTGACGGCGCGATCTTCGCCTAAGCGCAGCGCGGTCAGCTTCCAGGAACTGAGCATAGAAATCGGCATGATGATGGCAAAGGCCAGCAGCAGCACGCCGAGCTTGTCCCAGGAGGCACGCGCCAGGCTGCCCATGGTCCAGAACACCAGCCCCTGCAGCGTGTCTTCGCTGGCGATAAACTGCAGCATCGACACCAGGGCATTAAAGGTGAACACCAGCGCGATACCAAACAGCACCACGCCGGAACTCGCCACGCGGGTCCAGCGGGTAATGGCGTCCAGCATCAGCGCGGCAAACAGCGCAAAGACAAAGGCGTTGGCGGAGATAAACCACTGATCCGGCACCCCAGGGATACCGATGCCGAGAATGATAGCCAGCGCGGCACCGAAGGCCGCCGCGGAGGAAACGCCGAGCGTAAACGGGCTGGCCAGCGGGTTATTGAGGATGGTTTGCATCTCCGCCCCCGCCAGGCCCAGCGCCATGCCGACCAGCAGCGCCATCAGCGCATAAGGCAGACGAATGTCCCACACGATCACCCGCGTACCGGCGTTAGCGCTGGCCGGGTCAATCAGGGTCTGCCACAGCGTATCCAGCGGCAGCCCGGACGGGCCAAGGGTAAAGTCCAGCAGCAGCGAGGCTAAGATCGCAATGACCAACGCCCCCATCAGCAAATAGCGGTGACGTAGCACCTGCTGGTAGCGCCCCATAATAGTGGCAGGCTGCGCCTCGTTCGGCATCGGATCGGTGGTGGCACTCATCAAGTCTTACCTTCGTTACTTCTTCAGATCGGTCCAGTACGTTCCCGTTGGCTCTACCGCCAGGAACTGTTTATAAAGTTGTTGCATCGTCTGCTCCGGATTCACCTCGGCAAACTGCTGCGGATGGAACCAGGTCGCCATCGCCTGAATAGCCAGGATGTTATACGGCGAATTGTAGAAATTATGCCATACGCCATAGGCGCGCCCTTCTTTAACCGCCGTTAGCTGGTCAATGCCTTTACGCTCCAGCACGCTCTGCAGGCTGGCCTGGGCTTCAGCTTTGGTCGCCTGAGCGCCGAGCACCACGCCCGGCGAGGTCGCACCAGGGGCTTTGCCGCCGCTGGCAATATAGACCTGCGGGTCAGCGGCAAGCACTTTTTCCAGGTTCACCGTGCCCAACGCACCCGGCAGCAGGTCTTTAGCAATGTTGTTACCGCCCGCCAGATCGATAAAATCGCCCATGTTGCCTTTCCCGGCAGACCCGCAGCACTCTTCCATCGCCGCAGCACGCAGTTCGATAAACACCGAAGGTTTATCTTTTGCCGCCATCTTGCCGGTGACGTCGGTAATTTTTTTCAGGTTTGCTTCATAAAAGGCGATGTAATCATCGGCCTGTTTCTCGCGATGCAACACTTTGCCCAGCAGACGCATGCTCGGCAAGGTATTTTTCAGCGGCGAGGTACGAAAATCGACGAAGACTACCGGCACGCCCGCTTTTTCAAGCTGGGAAACCAGCTCGCTGTGGCGGCCAGGGCCGTGACCAGACAGGCCAAAAATCGCCACATCCGGATGCAACGTCAGCACTTTTTCCGGGCTGACGCTGTCGGCCGTGGTGCTGCCAATCAGCGGAATATCGTCAATTTTCGGGAATTTCGCTTTATATTCCGCGTAAGTCTGGGTGTCCAGCTTACGGAAGTCGCCCTGCCAGCCCACGATGCGATCTATCGGCTTTTGCCCTTCCAGCAGCGCCAGAGCATAAAACAGCCGCCCTTCCCCCAGCAAAATGCGGTCAACCTTCTGCGGGATGGTGACTTCACGCCCTACGATATCGGTGACCGTCGCGGCGACGGCGGAGTGCAAACCGGCGGCGGTTAATGCCAGAGCCAGACAGATATTCTTGAATTTAATCATATGCTTCACGCTAACGCTCCTTCGTTCCTTAAAGAATGGCGTTAACGATAAAGCAAATGATAATGGTTATCAATTTAATTGTTGAATACTATAGCCCGTTGGCATTATTGATTGCCAGCAGAATAGAAAAAGGGCGTGATAATCACGCCCTCTAAAGAGTAACTTATTGTTACTTTGACTTATTTCTCACGGAATTTCGGGAATTCCATTTCGCTGTAGCGCACAAAGCGGCTGCCTTTCGTTATCTTGTAGCCGAACCAGATAGCCAGGAACAGCGGAATACCGATATAGGTTGCCGCGACGCCGCCCCAGTCGATGGTGTCAGACAGGAACGCTTCGTAGTTCTGGCCCAGCGTGATGACAAGGCACAGCACAAAGGCGAAGATCGGCCCAATCGGGAAGAAGCCCGAACGGTACGGCAGGTCGTTAATGTCGTTGCCCTGCAGCACGTAACCGCGACGGAAGCGATAGTGGCTGATGGCAATCCCCAACCAGGCGATAAAGCCGGTCATCCCGGAGGTATTCAGCAGCCACAGGTAAACGGTCTGGTTGCCGAACATAGACGTCAGGAAGCACAGCCCGGCGATAACGGTGGTAGCGTACAGCGCGTTACGCGGCACGCCGCCTTTAGACAGCTTCGCGAAAATACGCGGCGCCTTGCCGTCGCAGGCCAGGGTGTAAAGCATACGTGTGGAAGCGTACATCCCGGAGTTACCCGCCGACAGCACCGCCGTCAGAATAACGGCGTTCATGACCGCCGCCGCAGAGAGCAGGCCCGCGTGCTGGAACACCAGGGTGAACGGGCTGACGCTGATGTCTTTCACGTCGTTGCGCAGCAGGCTTGGGTCAGTATAAGGAATGATCAGGCTGACAATCAGGATCGCAAACACATAGAACAACAGGATTCGCCAGAACACCTGACGCACGGCGCGAGGAATGTTTTTCTCCGGGTCCGCGGACTCACCGGCGGCAATCCCGATAAGCTCGGTGCCCTGGAAAGAAAAGCCTACGATCATCGCTACGCCGATCATTGCGGCAAAACCCCCGGCAAACGGCGCGTCGCCGGTTGTCCAGTTGCTCCAGCCTACCGGCTGTGCCCCTTTGAAAATACCCACGATCATCATCACACCCACAATGATGAAGATGATGACGGTGGTCACTTTTATCAGCGAGAACCAGTATTCCGCTTCGCCAAAGCCTTTCACGGAGATCCAGTTCAGCAGGAACATGATGCCGAGGAACAGCGCACTCCAGATCCAGCCTGGGGTGTCCGGGAACCAGTAATTCATCACCAGCTGCGAGGCGACGAGGTCAACGGCGATGGTTACCGCCCAGTTGTACCAGTAGTTCCAGCCGAGCGCGAAGCCAAAGCCGTCTTCTACATATTTCTGACCGTAGGTCGCGAAGGAACCAGAGACCGGCATAAACGCCGCCAGTTCGCCCAGGCTGGTCATCAGGAAGTACACCATCAGGCCAATCAGCATATAAGAGAGCAGCGCGCCGCCCGGCCCCGCCTGAGAAATTGTCGCCCCAGAGGCAACGAAAAGCCCCGTACCGATGGAGCCGCCAATGGCGATCATCGTCAGGTGGCGCGCCTTTAATTCGCGGCGTAAGCCAGGCGCTTCTGTCGTTTTATCTTGTGAAACCATAGGAAATTGTTGCCTGTCCAAAAAATGAGGCAAGATTGTAACAAAACGTCTTTATTCAGATAGCAGAAATCCCGGGTTATAAGAGAGCTTCATGATCGCCCGGCAATTATTAGCAAGTCGCTAATCAGGCCGATAAGTTGAGGGGAATTAAAAACCGCCGGCGCATTCAGCCGACCGGCGGTCAAAGATTAACCTAGCCCGCGTACGGAGGAGATAAACTGCTGCAGTTCCTGAGTACGAGGATGAGCAAAAAACGACTTGCTCTCACCCTGCTCCCACACTTTCCCCTGGTGCATAAACACCACGCGGTCGCCGACCTCCCGGGCAAAGTTCATTTCATGAGTCACCAGAATCAGCGTCATGCCTTCTGCCGCCAACTGCTCCAGAACTTTAAGCACTTCGCCCACCAGCTCCGGGTCGAGCGCCGAGGTAATTTCATCGCACAGCAGCACTTTGGGGTTCATCGCCAGCGCCCGCGCAATGGCCACGCGCTGCTGCTGGCCGCCGGAAAGGTTGGCCGGATAGTAATCCACGCGTTCGCCCAGGCCGACTTTGTTGAGCATTTCCAGCGCCAGCTCACGGCATTCGGCAGCGCTCTTATTCAGGACCCTGCGCGGTGCCAGCATCACGTTTTCCAGCGCGGTCATGTGCGGGAACAGGTTAAAGCTCTGGAACACCATCCCCACGGAACGGCTGATTTCACGCGCCTGAGATTCACGGTCGGTGATAGTCATCCCACCGAGCTTGATGCTGCCGTCCTGGTAACCTTCAAGCCCGTTCATGCAGCGCAGCAACGTACTTTTACCGGAGCCGCTGCGGCCGATGATCGACACCACTTCGCCCATGTCGATATCAAGGCTGACGCCCTTCAGCACGTGGTTGTCGCCGTAATATTTTTGTACGTCATTAATGGTGATGAGCGGCATGGAATTTTTTCTCCAGATAGCGGCTGTAGCGCGACAGCGGATAGCAAAGTAAGAAATAGCCGAGCGCCACCAGGGCAAACACTTTAAACGGCTCAAACGTCACGTTATTCAGCATGGTGCCGGCTTTGGTCAGCTCGACAAAACCAATAATCGAGGCCAGCGCGGTGCCCTTAATCACCTGCACCGAAAACCCGACCGTCGGCGCAACGGCGATGCGCATTGCCTGCGGGGCTATTACCCGGAACAGCGTCTGCCCGAAGCTCAAACCGAGGCAACGACAGGCTTCCCATTGGCCTTTGGGCAACGCACGAATGCTGCCGTACCAGATATCCAGCAAAAATGCGCTGGTAAACAGCGTCAGGGCAAGCGTCGCCGCCGTCCAGGCGCTCACGTCGATCCCGAACAGCGCGATACCGAAGAATGCGAGGAACAGCTGCATCAGCAGCGGCGTGCCCTGAAACAGCGCAACATAGGCGCTAATGAAGCGCTTTGGCCACGTCCAGCGGCTCATGCGCAGCAGCAGCAACGGCAAGGTCACCAGCGTGCCGAAGAAAAAAGCAATCAGCGACAGCAGCACCGTCCAGCGGGCCGCCAGCAGCAGGTTGCGCACGATATCCCAGTCGGTAAACGTCATCATCCGACATCACTCCCCAACCATTTTCGCCCCGCCGCCAGCAGCAGCTGGCGCATAATTAACGACAGCACCAGATACATTAAGGTCGTCACCAGGTAGACCTCAAAGCTCAGGAAGGTGCGTGACTGAATAAGGCTGGCGGCAAACGTCAGGTCTTCGCAGGAAACCTGCGACACCACGGAAGACCCCAGCATCACGATAATGCACTGGCTAACCAGCGACGGATAAATGCGCTTCAGCGACGGCGGCAACACCACGCGTAAAAACGTCTGGCTGCGGCTTAACCCCAGCACGCGAGCCGCTTCCCACTGCCCTTTCGGCGTCACCTGAATGCCCGCCCGGATAATTTCGGTGCTGTAAGCCCCAAGATTAATCAGCATCGCGATAAGTGCCGCTTCCCCGGCGTTGAGCTTTAGCCCCAGCGCCGGTAGCCCAAAGACAATGAAGAACAGCTGCACCACAAACGGCGTGTTGCGGATCAGCTCCACATAGCCGCCCCACACGAGGCTTAACAGCCCCGGTTTGCCGCTGCGAATGGCCGCCCCGGTAATGCCGATGGCAACGCCACCCACGGTCGCCATAACGGTGAGCCCCAGCGTCACCCACAGGCCGGCAAGTAGCGCCGGCCAGTAGGGCAGCAGACCGGCAAAATCAAGTTGCGTGGTCATTCCCGGCTCCTCAGGCGCCGAGGTTGGCAGGCAGCGGCGCCTGCATCCATTTCTGCGACAGGGCGTTCAGAGTGTTGTCCTTCAGCGCGTCACCAATCAGCTCATCTACCTTCGCTTTCAGGGCAGGCTCGTTCTTTTTCAGCCCGATGTAGCAAGGCGAGTCTTTGAGCATAAACTGGCTGACCGGGGCTTTGCTTGGGCTCTGGCGGGCAATTGCCGCCACGACCAGGTTGCCGGTGGCGATGTACTGCACCTGGCCGGAAAGGTAAGCAGAAATCGTGGTGTTGTTGTCTTCGTAGCGCTTCACGTCGGCGTCTTTCGGCGCGAGATCGGTTAATACCATGTCTTCTACTGCGCCACGGGTCACGCCGATGGTTTTCCCGCTGAGCGCTTTAGCATCGGCTACCGTGGCATCTTTCGGCCCAAATACGCCCAGGAAGAACGGGGCATAGGCGCGGCTAAAATCGATGACCTTTTCACGTTCGGCGTTTTTGCCGAGGCTGGAAATCACCAGGTCAACCTTGTCCGTTTGCAGGTACGGGACGCGGTTCGCGCTGGTCACCGGCACCAGCTGCAGTTTGACTTTCAGCCCCTTCGCCAGGTAGGCCGCCATATCGATGTCGTAACCCTGCGGCTTCAGGTCAGCATTCACCGAACCAAAAGGCGGGAAATCCTGCGGGACCGCCACGCGCAGCACGCCGCGCTTTTCAATATCCTGCAGCTGGTCGGCCATTACCGCCCCGGCCTGAGCCAGCAGAACCGTCGCGCCAACTAAAGAGAACAACCATTTTTTCATCGTCATGTGCAGCCTCGTCGCCTGATTGAAACAAAAGATTCTTTGAATTCAATTCTGCAACTAATGTGCCAATGAAGAGGGATCGCGAAGATTGTGGCGGTATCACGGTGAAAGGAAGGTTAACAAGAGGATAGCTGCCTCGCAGCTACACCCCAATCAGGTGCAGCTGCAAGATTTTGGTGCATTATGCTTCGCAGTAGCGCAGGAAGCGAAGCAGCGCGTTGGAGATGTGCTTCTGGCGGTGGTGGATGCGGTACAGCGTGCGCACCAGGCGAGGGAGCGGGACGACAACCTCCACCAGCGAGCCGCTTTCCAGCTGCTCGGCAATGACGCGGCGGGACAGGCAACTGATGCCCAGGCCGTGGCGCACCGCATGCTTGATCGCCTCGGAATTGCCCAGCTCCATGCCCAGCTGGAACTTCGGCAGGTGCGACAGCAATAAATAGTCGACAATCTCACGGGTGCCTGAGCCACGCTCACGCAGGATCCACGGCTGTTTTGCCAGGTTTTCAAGCGTGACCGGCTGATGTACCAGCGGGTTCCCCGGCGAAGCAAAGACCACCAGCTCATCTTCCAGCCAGGGTTCAGTGACCAGCTCCGCCATGTGGCACGGGCCTTCTATCAGGCCGATATCGACACGAAAATCCGCCACTGCGTTAATCACGTCCTGACTGTTGCCGACGCTAAGCTCGAGCGGCAGCTTCGGAAAGTCGCGCCGGTAGCGGGCAATCATCTCCGGCAGAATGTAGTTGCCAATGGTGCTGCTGGCATAAACACGAATCGCGCCGTTATCCTCGCGAAACAGCTGTTCTATTTCACCCGCCTGCTCCAGCAGCCCCACCACACGCGGATAGAGCAGCCTGCCGTGCTCGTTGACGACCAGCCGCTTCCCGACCCTGTCGAAAAGCTGAACCCCAAGCTGCCCTTCCAGGTCGGCCAGGGCGGCGCTTACCGCCGACTGGGACAGGGATAGCATCTGGGATGCCTGGGTGGTCGAGCCGCTTTTAAGGACTTCAGCAAACACTTCAAGTTGCCGCAGCGTGATATGCATAAGAGGGCTTTCCTGTGGTGGCAGCGAGTTGCTTACCACTTATAAAGATTAATTATAAATATATAATCAATTTTATTTTTATGCCAGCGAGGCGTAGCCTTTTTGCCATGACAAAGGAGAAGGTTATGACTGCACTCACAGTACAAGCTCACCGCCACACGCTGTGGCACTTTTTACCGGGGCTGGCGCTTTCCGCCGCCATTACCGGACTGGCGTTATGGCTCGGCAATATCCCTGCGGTGGCCGGAGTTGGCCTTAGCGCCCTGACGCTTGCCATCCTTTGCGGCATGATTGTCGGTAACACCGTTTACCCAAAAATCTGGCAGCAATGCGACGGCGGCGTGCTGTTCGCCAAACAGCATCTGCTGCGCCTCGGCATTATTCTTTATGGCTTCCGCCTGACGTTTTCGCAAATTGCCGACGTCGGCGTAAGTGGCCTGCTGATTGACGTGCTGACGCTGTGCAGCACCTTCGCCCTCGCCTGCTGGCTCGGCCAAAAAGTCTTCGGGCTGGATAAACAAACCAGCTGGCTGATTGGCGCGGGCAGCAGCATTTGCGGTGCGGCGGCGGTGCTTGCCACCGAGCCCGTGGTCAAAGCCGAGGCCAGCAAAGTCACCGTGGCGGTGGCAACCGTGGTTATCTTCGGGACCCTGGCTATCTTTATCTACCCGATGATTTACCCGTTCGTCAGCCAGTGGTTTACGCCGGAAACCTTCGGGATCTACACCGGCTCGACGATGCATGAGGTCGCTCAGGTTGTAGCGGCAGGCCATGCGATTAGCCCTGAAACGGAAAACGCGGCGGTGATTGCCAAAATGCTGCGCGTGATGATGCTTGCGCCGTTCCTGATTTTCCTGGCCGCCCGCGTTAAGTCTTTGGCACCGGCTGGCAGCGCGCAGACGAGCAAAATCACTATTCCATGGTTTGCGATACTGTTTATCGTGGTGGCGATTTTCAACTCCTTCCACTTCTTGCCGCAGGCCGTGGTTAATCTACTTGTCACGCTGGATACCGTCCTGCTGGCGGTGGCGATGGCCGCACTCGGCCTGACGACCCACGTTAGCGCGCTGAAAAAAGCCGGCGTGCGCCCGCTGCTGATGGCGCTGGTGCTGTTCATCTGGCTGATTGTCGGCGGTGCGGGCATTAACCTGGCGATTCACCACCTGATCGCATAATTCAATACGGAAAAAAGCCTCCTGACCCGCTATCATGACGGATTACAGATAGCGGGTTTTGCCCGTCAAGAAACAGGAGAAGACAGATGAAGTTTATTGGAGCGCACGTTAGCGCCTCGGGCGGCCTGGAAAATGCCGCCATCCGCGCCCACGAACTGGAAGCCACCGCTTTTGCCCTGTTCACCAAGAATCAACGCCAGTGGCGCGCCGCGCCGCTGACCAGCGAAATTATCGACAGCTTTAAAAGCGCCTGCGAAAAATATCACTACGGTCCGGGCCAAATTCTCCCTCACGACAGCTACCTGATTAACCTCGGCCATCCGGTTGAAGAGGCGCTGGAGAAATCCCGCGAGGCGTTTATCGACGAGATGGTTCGCTGTCAGGACCTGGGGCTGACGCTGCTGAATTTCCATCCGGGCAGCCACCTGAAGCAAATTCCGGAAGAGGAATGCCTGAAGCGTATCGCAGAGTCGATCAACATTGCGCTGGAAAAATCCGAGGGCGTGACCGCCGTTATTGAAAACACCGCAGGCCAGGGCAGCAACCTCGGTTTCCGCTTTGAACATCTCGCCGCCATCATTGACGGCGTGGAAGACAAGTCCCGCGTTGGCGTCTGCATCGACACCTGCCACGCTTTTGCCGCCGGTTACGATCTGCGTACCGAAGAAGACTGTGAAAATACCTTTAGCGAGTTCGAGCGCATTGTTGGCTTTAAATACCTTCGCGGCATGCACCTTAACGATGCCAAAAGTGAATTTGGCAGCCGCGTTGACCGCCATAACAGCCTGGGCCTCGGCAACATCGGCCACACGCCGTTCAGCTGGATCATGCGCGATGCACGTTTCGAAGGCATCCCGTTAATTCTGGAAACCACTAATCCGGATATCTGGGCGGAAGAAATCGCCTGGCTTAAGGCGCAGCAGCACGAAGAAGCCACGGCTTAGTTGTTGAGCGTATTCCGCCTGGATCTTAGCTGGCAGCAACGCTCAGCGTGCTGCCAGCTCATAGTAAAATGCCGGGTTGGCCTGAATCGTCGCCAGCACTTTTGCTGCGAGGCCAGTGGGGTTCCGGCGCTTTAATTCCCAGCTTTTGATGGTGTCAACGCTGGTGCCTAACGCCTTTGCCATTTCACTTTGTGAAACATTCAGCTGCTCTCTGATCGCCCGGACATCCGCCACGTCATAGCGAACCACCATTGCAGGTGCCTTCGCGCCATTTTTAATCTCTACCGCCTCTTCAAGCGAGGATTTAAGGTCATTAAAAAAACTCATGCTCTATTTTACCTTTCAATAATGTCGTCAGTTTTCTGAGTTCAGTTTTTTCCGCGGCCGTCAGGTCTTCTTTTATATTCTTCGGCCAGGCCATAATCAGCCAAATCACCTCCGCCGTTGCCAAAAAATAAACAACCCTGGCACCTCCGCTTTTCCCCCGAACGCCGGTTGCCATCCTGATCTTCCGTAATCCCCCGGTTTTCTGTATCAGGTCACCTTTCTCCGGCGATCCAATTAATTCTTTTTGCAACGCGCTAAGTTCGTCATCCGTCGCGAGCTGTTTAATCTGGCGAGTGAATAACGTCGTCTCAATAAAAGTAATAGCGTGAGTCATCGTGCCCCCATCCTTGAGGGTACTAAGTACACCACCGAGTACATAGTACACCTATATTGTTTGCCTTGCCAAAATATTCGTTTTTAGCCGGCAGGAAACAAGGTTGAAATATCAGGATTGTGCAAAGGGCTTAGTAAAGGGCTGTAACGAGTTGGAGAGTTTTCAGTCATGTGGGAGAGATCCCGAAAGGCATTTAAGGGATTGCAGGGAATGAAAAATAAAGGCAGAAGAGAAACGTCTGCCTTCAACAGAAAGAAGGCAGACGTTGAATTGGAGATTAAGCCGCTTTCGCCGCCAGCTCCGTTTCAGGACGCTTGAGGAAGGCGTAGGACAGGCCAGCCACCAGCGTACCGGCAATAATCGCCAGCAGGTAACCCAGCACCGGGGTAATCGCGCCAGGGATTAGCAGCACAAACAGGCCACCGTGCGGTGCCATCAGCTTCGCGCCAACCGCCATGGACAGCGCCCCCGTCAGCGCGCCGCCGATGATACAGCAAGGCAGAACGCGCATCGGGTCACGAGCGGCAAACGGAATCGCCCCTTCGGTAATGAAGCACAGCCCCAGTACCAGCGCCGCCTTGCCCCCTTCCTGCTGCGCCTTATCAAACTTACGGCGAGCAACCAGCGTGGCCAGGCCCAGCGCCAGAGGTGGCACCATACCTGCGGCCATAATCGCCGCCATTGGCGCATAGGTCTGAGTACTGAGCAGGCCAACCCCAAAAGCGTATGCCGCTTTGTTCACCGGGCCGCCCATGTCGGTACACATCATCCCGCCCAGAATAGCACCCAGCAGAACCGCGTTCGCGGTGCCCATGGTTTGCAGCCAGTGGGTCAGGCCCGCCAGGATTTTAGCCACCGGCGTCCCGATCAGGTAGATCATCGCCAGGCCAACAACCAGGCTTGAGAACAGCGGAATGATCAGAATCGGCTTCAGCGCTTCCATGCTTGGCGGCAGCTTCAGCTTAGAGCTAATCAACTTCGCGATATAGCCCGCCAGGAAACCGGCGATGATGCCGCCGATAAAGCCTGAGCCGGTGCTAACTGCCAGCATGCCGCCGATAAGACCCGGCGTCAGGCCCGGACGGTCGGCAATAGAAAAGGCTATGTAACCCGCCAGCACCGGTACCATCAGAGCGAACGCGGAACCGCCGCCAATCTGCATCAGCGCAGCGGCAAGCGTGCCGTGTTCCTTAAAGGCCTGGATCCCGAAGGCGAAGGAGAGTGCGATACAAAGACCGCCCGCCACCACCATCGGCAGCATGTAAGAAACTCCGGTCAGCAGGTGACGATACGCTCCGGCACTTTCTTTTTTACCGGATTCCTGAGCAGAGCTTGGTTTACCTGCCGCTTCGTAAGGTTTGGCTTCGACCAGAGCTTTATCCAGCTCCTGGGCGGTTTTCTTCAGCGCCAGGCCGGTAGAGGTGCGGTACATCGGCTTGCCGGCAAATTTTGCAAGGTCGACTTCAATATCGGCCGCCACAATCACCAGGTCAGCCTCGGCGACTTCTTCAGGCGTAATCGCGTTACCTGCGCCCACGGAGCCACGGGTTTCAACCTTCACCCACCAGCCGCGCTTTTTCGCTTCCGTTTCAATCGCTTCGGCTGCCATAAAGGTGTGCGCCACGCCGGTTGGGCAGGCGGTGACGGCGACAATACGCTTTGGCCCTTTTGTAGCTACGGATGCGGCTACTACCGGTGCCGTGTACGTCTGTGCCTTACCTTTTGCTTCACTCAGGAACAGCTCAGGATGCTGAACGGCTCTGTCGATATCGCCGAGGAACACCTTTTTGCCGTTCAGCGAGGTATCAGCCGGAATGGCGGTGCCGACAACAATCGCCAGTTCGGCGTCGTTCGGGTTATCAATGATGTCGAGATGCGCTTTTGGCGCGGCGGCACCGAGCAGCGTCTTCGCGAGATACGCGCGCGCCTGCCCCAGTCCCGGCTCAATAATTAACAGCGTTTTCATTGCCTGTCTCCTGCTGTCAGTGGAAAGGTTTCAGGTCGACACGAGCCATCATAGCGGCCAGCTGTGTACGATCGGTAATGCCTACGTTGCTCTGGCTGACGGCCAGGGCCGCAACGGCGGTAGCAAGGCGCAGCGTGTGTTCACTGGACTCACGCATCAGCAGGCCATAAATCAGGCCGCCGACCATCGAATCCCCTGCGCCAACGGTACTAACAACTTCACAAGTCGGTGGTTTGGCAATCCATTCACCCGAGGCGTTAACCCACAGCGCACCTTCAGCGCCGAGAGAAATCACCACATGCGCAATCCCCTGCTCACGCAAAGCATGCGCCGCCTCAATCACGTCTTTCAGTTCAGGCAGTTTGCGCCCGGCCCAAATCTCCAGCTCGCGGCGGTTAGGCTTCACCAGCCATGGCGCGGCTTTCAGGCCTGCAACTAATGCTTCACGACTGCTGTCGAAAATAATGCAAGGGCACTGGCTGCGCAGGCGGGTCATCCAGTCGGTGAACGCTTCCGGAGTAACGCCCGCAGGCAGGCTGCCGCTGACGCAGACCATGTCGAACTGGCCCAGCCAGCTCAGGGAGTCGGCAACGAAGCGCTCCCAGTCAGCACCGGTCACTTCAAAACCGGAGAAGTTAAGGTCGGTCACTTCGCCGTCTTTTTCGGTCAGCTTGACGTTAATGCGGGTGCGGCCCTGTACGACCTGGAAACGGTTCGCTATGCCCAGTTCGCTGAAGAGCTGCTGGAAACCATCCTGATTATCTTTGCCCAGGAAGCCGCCCACGGTGACGTCGATGCCAAGATCTTTCAGCACTTTGGCCACGTTAATGCCTTTGCCAGCGGCATGCAGGCCGGTAGTCCGAACCAGGTTGACTTCACCGCGCTCGATTTCAGGGCAGAAGCCCACTAAGTCATAGGCCGGGTTGAGGGTGATAGTCGCTACACGTCTGGTCATTACGCGCCCTCCCCAAGGCCTGCAGCGATGGCATCGCCAATCGCCTTCAGCGCCAGTTCAGCATCTTCACCCTGCGCGGTGAAGCGCAGGCGATGGCCTTTTTTCACACCCAGCGCCACAACTTTCATCAGGCTACGTCCATTTGCCGGCTTGCCGGTTCCATCAAGGTTTGTCACGGTAATTTCGCTATTGAATTGTTTTATGGTGTTGACCAGAGCCGTACCCGGACGGGCGTGCAGGCCATGTTCATTTCGCACGGTGAACTCAGCGCTCAGTGCCTCTTCTGCCGGAGCATCGCCGCTGGTCAGCAGCGTCAGCAATGCCGGTGCATCCGCGCTTAACAGTTTGTCGGCACGGTTGCCAATCAGCATGTCGCTCAGGCGGTTCAGCACCTGCAGCGGCTGCTCGTCTGCAACGGCGACGGTCAGCAGCAAATTCACCGGGTTTCCGTTCGCTTCAAAGCCTGCGGCCGGGCGGCTAACCGCGACGGCGCTGGCCAGATTGCCTGCCGCGCTGTCGTTCAGCCAGATGCCCTGCCCGAGATACAGCGGGTTACCGGCAATAACGTTGCTGACGAAAGCCGCGTCGACCGCGCCCGCCTGCTTGAGGCGACCGGCGTTCAACGCCTGGAGGGTCATCAGGTCGCTGGCGTCGACGTTCAGCGCCAGCAGGCTGTTATCCAGCAGCAGCGCGGTAGTTTGTTTCTCGCCCATCAGCAGCGCACGGAGTTCTTCCGCGCTGGCTGCGGACTTCAGCTGTTCAGCCACGTCGTCGTCGCTCAGCACGTGGGTCAGCTGACGCAGCAGCCCGAGGTGCTCGTCAGAGCTGGCGGCAATGCCGATCGCCACATAGGCGGTCTGGCCCTCGCCCCACTCCACGCCCTGCGGGAACTGGAAAACCTGAACGCCGGTTTTCAGCACCAGGCCACGCGTGTCGGTGGTGCCGTGCGGGATGGCAATCCCGTTGCCTAAATAGGTTGTCGTCTGCTGCTCACGCGCCAGCATGCCGTTGACATAGCCTTCGCCGACGTTGCCTGCCTGCACAAGGGCAGCGGCAACCTGGCGGATAGCCTCTTCTTTGCTCCCGGCTGACTCGCCCGGGTGAATATCCTGCACAGATAACTGGAACATAGATCTCCTCTCTCGCCGAATTGAAACGATTCAGCTTGGTTGAGAAAAAATGCGCCATCTCGAGCTGCGGGATGCAAAAAGATGACGCTGAAACGTTTCAAGGAGTGTTGCGCTAATGCTGCATTCCACGCAACATTTCTCGCATTTCTGTTTGCGAAATTTAGAGCTTCAGCACATTTTCAGTTTAGCAGACGGTAAGTTCAGCGCCTGGGCAGGCTATTTCCGGCCAGCATCAGCAAACTTCAGCTACTCCAGGCGTGCCCTGGCCGGGGTTCTACCGCTGTGGATGATTTGTGCTGGCGGTCTCGCAGAGCGGGCGGGTAAATCTGTTTATTTCAAGGTAACGGGCGTAAACTCCGCGCATTCTTTTTCCTGTCACCGATTAGCATGCAAAACGCTCCCGTTACCGCAGCCCGCAAGCCCTTGGATTTCACCTCAAGCGCCTTTTTGATTGTGGCATTTTTGACCGGCATCGCCGGCGCACTACAAACGCCGACGCTAAGCCTGTTTTTGACCGATGAAGTCCACGTTCGCCCCGCGCTGGTCGGCTTTTTCTTCACCGGCAGCGCGGTGATAGGTATTTTGGTGAGCCAGTTTTTAGCCGGGCGCTCTGACCGTAAAGGTGACCGCAAAACGCTGATTTTTGCCTGCTGCCTGCTCGGCGCGCTGGGCTGCATTCTGTTCGCCTGGAATCGTAACTACTTCATTTTGCTGTTCGTCGGGGTGTTTCTCAGCAGCTTCGGCTCCACGGCCAACCCGCAGATGTTTGCGCTAGCCCGCGAGCATGCCGACCATACCGGGCGCGAAGCGGTGATGTTCAGCTCTATCCTGCGGGCGCAGGTTTCTCTTGCCTGGGTCATTGGACCGCCGATTGCCTACGCGCTGGCGATGGGATTTGGCTTCAAAGCGATGTACCTGAGCGCCGCATTTGCCTTTGTCATTTGCGGCGCTATGGTCTGGCTATTTTTGCCGTCCATGCGCAAAGAACCTGCGGTAAAAACGACGGTCACGCTGGAGTCGCCGCGCCGTAACCGCCGCGATGCCCTGCTGCTGTTTGCCGCCTGTACCATGATGTGGGGTTGCAACAGCCTGTACATCATTAATATGCCGCTCTATATCATCAATGAGTTACATCTGCCGGAGAAGCTCGCCGGGATAATGATGGGCACCGCCGCCGGGCTGGAAATTCCGACCATGTTGATTGCGGGCTACTACGCAAAACGCTTCGGTAAACGCTTCCTGATGCGCTTCGCCGTCGCGGCAGGGTTGCTGTTCTATATTGGGATGGTGGCGCTGACTAACGAATATATGCTGCTTGGGCTGCAGCTGTTAAACGCCATCTTTATCGGGATTCTGGCCGGGATCGGCATGATCTATTTTCAGGACCTCATGCCAGGGCAGGCAGGAGCGGCTACCACGCTGTATACCAACACCACCCGCGTGGGCTGGATTATTGCTGGCTCACTTGCCGGGGTTGTGGCGGAGATCTGGAACTACCACAGCGTTTTCTTCATCGCGCTGGGGATGATAGCCATCAGCGTTTATTGCATGGCACGGATCAAAGATATTTAAGGTGCCGTGGCGGCTTCAAGGTGAATCAGATACGCCATTGCCTGCTGGCGAGAGGTGCCGCACATCTCCCTTGCAGGCTGGAGGCCGCCGCAAACTTTAGGCCGTAAAGGCGAACCGAACAGTTTGCAACGCAGGCGCTCGTCCAGCTGAACGCAGGGCGTGTTGGCGGGCTTCCCCTCCGGCATACCGGGGATCGGCGTTGATATTGAAGGCGCGGTACAGCAGGCGCCGCAGTCAGGACGACACTCCATTTATTTTTCCGCCAGCGTCAGAGGGTGCGTGACAATAACAGACCCGGTGCCTGCGTCAATCTAACAATTCATTTAACATCATTCCTCCTTCCAGGATACACTTGCGCCACAACGACTACGGATCGGTAACGTTTTGTCACGGCGCAATCACTTTCACCGAACAGCCTGCTGGCTGGCGCTGCTTGCCGTTGCCATGCTGTTTATTGCACCGGTTATTTCAAAATCGCTGATGCACCATTCAGCCTGCGAACACAGCAGCATGATGATGACAATGGACATGTCTGACATGGACCATCACATGCCCATGCCCGAGCCGTGCCCTCAAGCTTCAATGCCGCACAATATGCTGATGTCCGGCCCTGGGATGTCGCCCGGGGAAGAGATCGCCTGCGGATACTGCCAGCTGCTGATCCACCTGCCTTTTATTCAGTTCTGCCTCACGGTTTTACTGCTGTTGCTGCTGACTGGCGTGCGCCGAACGCCGGTGCTCGCCCTGTGCTGCGCCACGCTATCTCGCCCCTGGTCACCTCATCCGGCCCGTGCCCCGCCCTCTGCTGCCTTTTGCTTCGCATAACACTCTAATAATTAACTGCGTAACGCTGGCGGCAACGTTGAAGCGTTGTCTCATGCGCGCTCTTTTAATCAAGAGCGGCGACGTTACGCCTGAAGGACAGTAAGGCAATGATGAAAACGCATTTAAAGCCGCTGGTATCGCTGATACTGCTGGCTATCTCCTCTCCTGCGGCCATCGCGGCGGGAGCGCATGAAGCTATGGATATGCAGGACGACTCCGTGATGATAGTCACCTCTCCGGCGTCATCGCCGCTGGAGGTTGTGACGTCTCCAAAAACGCCGCGCCAGCCAGTTCCGGCAAGCGACGGGTCTGACTATCTGAAGACGATTCCAGGTTTCTCGCAAATCCGCAACGGCGGCACCAACGGCGACCCGGTATTTCGCGGTATGTTCGGCTCTCGCCTGCGTATTCTGACCAACAATGGTGAAATGCCGGGCGCCTGTCCGGCCAGAATGGACGCCCCAGGCTCTTATATTTCGCCCGAAAGCTTTGATCTTCTGACGCTGATTAAAGGGCCTGAGAGCGTACTTTGGGGGCCGGGTAACTCGGCGGGAACGGTGCGCTTCGACAGGGAACCACCGCGCTTTGAAAAAGCGGACATTCAGGGCACGGCCAGCCTGCTTACCGCCTCTAATCAGCGCTGGGACAGCAACGCGGACGTTAGCCTCGGCAACGAGGACGGTTATCTAAGGCTGATCGGCAATAAATCCCATTCAGGTGATTACGAAGACGGCAACGGTAACCGGGTGGCCTCGAAGTGGGATAAATGGAACACCGACGTGGCACTGGGCTGGACGCCCGACAAGGACACGCTGCTTGAGCTGACCGCCGGGAAAGGCAACGGCGAAGCCCGCTATGCCGGTCGCAGCATGGACGGCTCGCAGTTCAGGCGAGACAGCCTCGGCGCGCGTTTTGAAGCATCGAACATTGGCGACGTATTCAATAAGTTCGAAACCAACGTCTATTACAACTATGCCAACCACAT
Organism: Cedecea neteri; assembly: GCF_000757825.1. GTDB lineage: Bacteria > Pseudomonadota > Gammaproteobacteria > Enterobacterales > Enterobacteriaceae > Cedecea > Cedecea selenatireducens. The sequence continues at coordinate 4,203,044 of NZ_CP009451.1, read as the reverse complement.
CATGGATAACTACTCGCTACGATCGCCGGGGACAATGTCCGGCGGGATGTCTGGCGGGCACATGGCCTCATCGATGGGCATGGATATGGGCGGCACAATGGACATGGGTTCGTCGATGAGCATGAATATGCCGATGGCGATGCAGCTCGATCGCCGCACGATTGGCGGACGTATGATGGGCACCTGGATCTGGTCAGATTACGAACTGCGTAGCGGCATCGACGGCCAGCAAAGCACCCACCGTAGCAAGCAGGATGCCGGATGGAAGCAAGATGCTCGTTTCCAGGACGCTGGCGTCTTTAGCGAGCTAACCTGGAATGCTGACGCCAACGGTAAAGTTATCGGCGGCGCGCGCCTCGACCGCACGCGCGTCAATAACGATACGGGCGTGGGCGCCAGCGTGCGCAGCAAAACATTACCGGCAGGTTTTGTCCGCTATGAGCAAACGCTCAGCGACATCCCGGTCATGCTGTATGCCGGCGTTGGCTACACCGAACGCTTCCCGGATTACTGGGAGCTGTTTTCACCCACCTACGGGCCTGATGGCTCTAAAAATGTCTTCGATAACCTGAAAACGGAAAAAACCACGCAGTTAGACATTGGCGCGCAGTACAGCGGCGAGCGCTTTAATAGCTGGGTTTCTGCGTATCTTGGCCGGGTGAATGATTTCATCCTGTTCCGCTATGACCCTGATAACGCGCGCGTGAGCCAGGCCGATAACGTTGACGCCACGATTATGGGCGGCGAAATGGGCATGAGCTATGCGCTGACCGAAGCATGGAAGGCGGACGCAAGCCTTGCCTACGCCTGGGGGCAAAACACCAGCGACCATCAACCGCTGCCGCAAATTGCCCCGCTGGAAACACGCTTTGGCCTGACCTGGGAACAGGGAGACTGGAGCAGTACCGGCCTGCTGCGCGTGGTCAGCGGCCAGCAGCGGGTTGCGCTAAACGAAGGCAACGTGGTCGGGAAAGACTTTGATAAAAGCAGCGGCTTCGCGATTTTTTCCGCCAATGCGGCCTATCGCCTTAGCAAGGCCATCAAGCTCAGCGCCGGGGTCGATAACCTGTTCAACAAAACCTACAGCGAGCACCTGAACCTGGCGGGCAACAGCAGCTTTGGCTATTCGTCCAATACCCCGGTTAATGAACCAGGCCGGACGGTCTGGGGCAAAGTGAACGTCACGTTTTAATCATCCTGGCCCCGAACACCGGGGCCATTACGCTTATTAATTCACCAGCCAGGAGGCTGATATGCTTGCAAAACTTCGTACACCCGAAGGTAAAAAATTCCTTATCGCGGTCGTGATTGTCTTCACCATCGTGGTGTCGCTGATTTCAAAGGTCACCTTTGAAGGCGTGGAGGAGCAGTACAACTGGCCGATGGAACAATGGACGCTGGACATGTTTATCATGCAGGGTGCATGGGTCGCCATCTACACGATTATGTTCACCATTCTGTGCTCGCTGCCGTTTGCTTTCTATTTCTTAGCGCCGAAGGATGGCCGCGGCTAAGCCTGCTTTGCCACTGCCGTGCCGACAAAGCAGGAGGTTGTCGGCACGCCTGCCTTAAACCCCTTACTTTAATGCTTCTTTATCAAATCCACTTGCCTGAAACGCGCCTCACGAGTACTTTGACGCAATATTTTCGCATCTCAATTTTTGACAGGAAACACCGATGGCAAGAGCTAACGAAATCAAAAAAGGCATGGTTCTCAATTACAACGGCAAGCTGCTGATTGTTAAAGATATTGATATCCAGGCACCTAGCGCCCGCGGCGCAGCAACCCTGTACAAGATGCGTTTCTCCGACGTTCGTACCGGGCAGAAAGTGGAAGAGCGCTTCAAGGGTGACGATATCGTTGACACGATTACCCTGACCCGCCGTTTCGTTGATTTCTCCTATATCGACGGCAACGAATACGTGTTCATGGATAAAGAAGATTACACGCCGTATATCTTCACCAAAGACCAGATTGAAGAAGAGCTGCAGTTCATTCCTGAAGGCGGTATGCCGGATATGCAGGTTCTGACCTGGGACGGCCAGCTGCTGGCGCTGGAGCTGCCGCAAACCGTGGATCTGGAAATCATCGAAACCGCACCGGGCATCAAGGGCGCTTCCGCCAGCTCCCGCACCAAACCTGCCACCCTGTCCACCGGCCTGGTGATTCAGGTACCGGAATACATGGTTGCCGGCGAGAAAATCCGCATTCATATCGCGGAAAAGCGCTCCATGGGCCGCGCTGACTGATGATTGATGACGCTCCTTCGGGAGCGTTTTGTCTCTCTCCCCGACAAAGTTATTATACCAATTAAACCTTTCCGCCTCATTATCAGACCTGAATCACACAAAAACGATTAAATTAATAGACCAATTTCATTTCCTGTCATACAGCTTTACACTGCAAAGGTTCCCATCTCCCTCACCCAGGATGCCAATCTATGGACACCATTGCCACCGCTTTACTCCCCGCAACCGTTCAACGGCCAAACTACGATCGTGGCGCTCTCAGGACGCGCATCGTGCATTTTGGTTTTGGCGCTTTCCATCGTGCGCACCAGGCCTTGCTTACCGATCGGGTTCTTAACAAGCTGGGCGGCGACTGGGGGATCTGCGAGATCAGCCTGTTTAACGGCGACAGCCTGATGCGCGAGCTTCGTCAGCAGGATCACCTGTTTACGGTGCTGGAAAAAGGCGCGACGGGAAACGAGGCGTTGGTGATTGGCGCAGTAAAAGAGTGCCTGAACGCAAAACTGGACGGCATGGAGGCCATCATAGAGAAATTTTGCGAGCCACAGGTCGCGATTGTCTCCCTGACCGTCACCGAAAAAGGCTACTGCATCGACCCCGCCAGCGGAAAGCTCGATACTACCAATGAGCGAATCATTCACGATCTTGCCTCGCCGCACGAACCACACTCGATGCCGGGGATCCTCGTTGAGGCGCTGAGCCGCCGCCGCGAAAGGGGATTAAACCCGTTTACGGTTTTGTCCTGCGACAATATTCCCCATAACGGGCATTTGGTTCGCCAGGCCGTGCTGGGCATGGCCGCCCAACGAAGCGCGATGCTGGAAGAATGGATTGCCAAAGAAGTCACTTTCCCGAGCACTATGGTTGACCGCATTGTTCCGGCTGCTACGGAAGAGTCCCTGCAAGAGATCGAGAGCGTTCTGGGCGTAAAAGATCCCTGCGCCATTGCCGCAGAGCCTTTTATCCAATGGGTAATAGAAGATGACTTTGTTGCTGGCCGCCCCGAATGGGAAGCCGCGGGCGTGGAAATGGTTAAAGACGTCATGCCCTTTGAACAAATGAAGCTGCGTATGCTTAACGGCAGCCATTCGTTTCTGGCTTATCTCGGTTACCTTGCCGGCTACCAGCATATTAATGATTGCATGGCCGACGAACGCTTTGCCCGTGCCGCACGGCGCCTGATGCTGCAGGAGCAGGCCGTGACGCTGAACATTCGCGGCGTCGACCTGAATCAGTACGCCACAGATCTGCTGGTACGCTTTGCTAACCCGGCGCTCAGGCACCGCACCTGGCAAATCGCCATGGACGGTAGCCAGAAGCTGCCCCAGCGCTGGCTGGAAGGCGTACGCTGGCATCTGGAAAACGAGAGCAACTGGTCATGTCTGGCGCTCGGTATTGCCGGCTGGATGCGCTACGTCAGCGGCGTAGACGAGCAGGGTAAGGCTATTGACGTTCGCGATCCGCTGCTGGGGAAGATTCAGATGCTGGTCAGCGACAGCGGCGAGAGTGAGCGCGTAAGCGCCCTGCTCTGCCTGAATGAAATTTTTGGCGATGACCTGCCGAAAAACGCGAAATTTATCGATGAAGTTCAGCACGCCTGGCAACAGCTTACCCACCTGGGCGCTCGCGGCGCGGTCGAAAACCTGCACTTCAGTTAACAATCAATGCGCTTAACGTGGTTTACCTCCGGGTAAAACCGCGTTAAGCCTTCTCTTTTAACCGGGTTGTCGTCAGGATAGTCAGCGTAAATAATTAACAATGACTTAATGATTGACGTGGTTTATGCGTGATAAACCCCCGGAGTTCCTGTGACAAAAACAAATTTAATTACCGGCTTCCTCGGCAGCGGTAAAACCACCACCATCCTGCACCTGCTGGAGAATAAGCCGGTTGATGAGAAGTGGGCGGTGCTGGTGAATGAGTTTGGCGAGGTCGGCATTGACGGCGCGCTGCTGGCGGACAGCGGAGCGCTGCTCAAAGAGATCCCCGGCGGCTGTATGTGTTGCGTTAACGGCCTGCCGATGCAGGTCGGTCTGAACACGCTGCTGCGCCAGGGCAAACCCGATCGCCTGCTGATTGAACCTACCGGCCTCGGCCACCCGAAGCAAATCCTGGACATGCTCACGGCGGAGGTTTATCAGCCGTGGATTGACCTGCGGGCCACGCTTTGCCTGCTGGACGCCCGCCAGCTTCTGAATGAAAAAGCCCTGAATAATGACAACTTCCGCGACCAGCTCGCCGCGGCGGACGTCATTGTGGCCAATAAACAGGATCGCGCCACGCCGGAAAGCAAAGCCGCGTTAGAGCGCTGGTATCAGGCGAATGGGGACAGTCGAGAGCTGGTTCACGCAGAAAATGGCGCTATCAATATTGAACTGCTGGACAGGGCGCGGCTGAATCAGCGCGATCTGCCGTCCAGCGCCGAACATCAGCATGCAAAGGCGGTGACTCACGGCCTTGCCGCGCTTAGCCTGCCGGGACATCAGCGCTGGCGGCGAAGCGTTAACAGCGGGCAGGGATATTACGCCTGTGGCTGGATTTTCGATGAGGAAACCGTCTTCGACACCATCGGCCTGCTCGAGTGGGCTCGTCTCGCTCCGGTTGAACGGGTAAAGGGCGTGCTGCGTATTCCTGAAGGGCTGGTGCGTATCAACCGTCAGGGCAACGACCTGCATATTGAGACACAATCCTCGCCGCCGCCGGACAGCCGCATCGAATTGATACACCCGGATAATCCCGACTGGAACGTTCTACAATCCGGCCTGTTGAGCTTACGTTTAAGTTAATACGACTACCTTTCCGCCCCCGTAATGAGATTTAGAAGCTGCATCATGATTAATCGCCTCCCTCTTTTACTGTTACTGAACGCGCTGGGCCTTGCCCTGTTCTTTAGCTGGTATCTGCCCGTGAACCATGGATTTTGGTTCAACATTGACGCCACGCTGTTCCATTTCTTTAATAATGAACTTGTCAAAAGCCAGACATTTTTAACGCTGATTGCTATCACCAATAACCGCGCTTTCGACGGCATTTCGCTGCTCGCAATGGGCGCCCTGTTCTCCTGGTTCTGGCTGCGTGAAGACGGCGCTGGCCGCCGCCGCCTGGTGCTGATGGGCATCGTGATGCTGCTGTGCGCCGTGGTGATTAACCAGCTCGGCCACCTTATCCCGGTGGCTCACGCCAGCCCGACGCTGTTCTTCACCGATATCCATCGCGTCAGCGAGCTGCTGCACTTCCCGACGAAAGATGCCTCGAGCGACAGCTTCCCCGGCGATCATGGCCTGATGCTGCTTATCTTTACCGGTTTTATGCTGCGATATTTCGGCAGGCGTGCATTTCTTATCGCGACAGCTATCTTCTTTATCTTCTCTTCGCCAAGAATAATGATAGGCGCGCACTGGTTTACCGACGTCTACGTTGGCTCGCTTTCTATCGCCCTGGTGGGCCTGCCGTGGGTGCTTTTAACCCCAATCAGTGACCGGTTAATTTCCATACTGAATCGTACTTTGCCGGGTAAATATAAAGCTTCTCGCTGATGCCGAATAAGCTATGACGATGGCGAATAAGCAGGGTCCCCTACAGGTCCCTGCTTATTTTTTCAGCACCATGACGGCAAGATGAATATTTACTCACGCCAAATCCTCTTCAATTTGAATGACCTGACGATAAAACCAGCAGCATCGTCGATCATTTGTTCGAAATAACCTTTCGCGACGAAACATCACAATTTCTTATAAAAATAAGAATAAAAACGCTCGCATAGCCTGGTCTTATCGGGTAGTCTCGGGAAAGTTTTCGCTACGTCTCAGCTATTTGTGCTGTGAATAAAAGTGTGCGGTGTTCCACATTTTTGTGCATAAATAATTGTCTCGTTGCCTGTAGGTAATTAGTCTCGTCACGTTGGTATTTTTGTATAACGAATTATTCGTTAAGGACATCAAGGGAAAACAAACAACATGGTCAGATCTCAGCCTATTTTGAGATACATCCTGCGGGCTATCCCCGCGGTTGCGGTAGCAGTTATGCTCTCCGCCTGTAGTTCGACTAACACAGCAAATATGCATTCTGAGACGCATGCAGTCGGTGAAAAAGACAGTTTTTTACTGCAAGCTTCTCAGGATGAATTCGAAGAGATGGTTCGTAACGTAGACGTTAAGTCACGTCTTATGGACCAATACGCGAGCTGGAAAGGTGTACGCTACCGTCTTGGCGGCAGCAGCAGAGCGGGTATCGATTGTTCTGCATTCGTGCAGCGCACGTTCCAGGAACAGTTTGGCTTAACGCTGCCTCGTTCAACGTCCGAGCAGCAGGAATCCGGCAAATCCGTTTCGCGTAATAAATTACGTACCGGCGATTTAGTGCTGTTCCGCGCGGGCTCTACCGGGCGTCATGTCGGCATCTACATTGGTAATAACCAGTTTGTACATGCTTCCACCAGCAGCGGGGTTGTTATCTCCAGCATGGATGAACCTTACTGGAAGAAGCGTTACAACGAAGCACGCCGAGTGCTGAGCCGCAGCTAACGCCATAAAAGATATGTTTTGTTGAGGGTTATTCCCTTGGCTACTCAGCAAAACTACCAACGTTAAAAACGCTGCAGATGCAGCGTTTTTTTATGCCTGAAATTCAGCTGGTTACTCTTTCCTCAGCGAGAGAAACAGCAAATAGTCACCCGATGAAACAAATTAAACAATTTCCGGGTTATGGGTTATAGTCAGAAAAAATCATAAAACAAACGATGATTCGCTTGCCCCTGCGGGACTCATACATCCATGTCTTATAAGAACATTTTTTCGCGCTACTTTAGCACCCCAAAGCAGATAGTCACCTTCAGCCTGCTGATGGGACTGTTTGCCGCATTATTTGTGGGGGGGCTAACCAGCCTGGCGCTTCATTCCAAGCGTGAGTCCGCTTATAACCTTCTCGCTCGCGACATCAGCAACTACCTCGATACCTTTTTTAAAGAACTCCACACTACCGCCGACGGCATTCAACCTTTAACCATGAACGAATGCGAAAGAGTCAGCGGCGAGCTGACTTCCCGCGCGGCTTTTAATCCCAACGTACGGGCCTTTTTGCTGGTGCGTAACAGCATCGCCTACTGCTCTTCCGCCACCGGCGACATGGAACTGTCGATGGATGCCCTGGAGCCCGAGCTGAACATCAATAAACCTATCGACCTGGCTATCATGAACGGCACGCCGATGATGCCGGGCAGGCCGGTGATTGCCGCCTGGTTTTTGAATCCGCTGGCTTCAGGACGCGGTGTCTTCACTACGCTAAACGTCAACCTCACGCCGTACCTGGTCTTCACCTCGAGGCAGCAGGACATCAGTTCGATGGCGCTGGTGGTGGGAAACAAAGCGCTAACATCCTATTCCCCGGACGTTATTAACGTCGATGAACTCCCTCCCTCCCCCACAAGAATTTCTATCCTCAGCGGTTACCCTATTAAACTCTACATTTACGGCACTCCGTGGCCAGTAGAGGATATTCAGCTCGCGATCCTTGCCGGGTTACTGTCCGGCCTGCTTGGCACCGCACTGTGCGGTTATTTCCTTACGGTGAAGGTGCGGGCCGGCAAAGAAATTCTTACCGGCATTAAGCGCGGACAGTTCTTTGTTGTTTACCAGCCCGTTGTCGACTCTGAGGCGCTGCAGATGCGTGGCATAGAAGTGCTGATGCGCTGGGAGCACCCGACGGCGGGCATGATCCCTCCGGATGCGTTCATCGGCTTTGCCGAAGCCCAGCAGCTTATCGTGCCGCTGACTCGCCATCTGTTTGAGCTGATAGCCAAAGATGCGCCAGTACTGCAAAAAGTCTTACCGGCCGGTGCCAAAATTGGCGTTAATCTTGCGCCCAGCCATCTACACTCGCCAACGTTCAAACAGGACATTCAGGCATTTGCCGCTTCCATGCCGCCGCACCATTTCCAGCTGGTTTTCGAGATAACCGAACGCGACATGCTGAAAGAAAAAGAGGCGATGGGGATTTTCGCCTGGCTGCATGAGCAAGGGTTTGAAATTGCGGTTGATGATTTCGGCACCGGCCACAGCGCGCTGATTTACCTGGAACGGTTTACCCTGGATTACCTGAAAATCGACCGCGGCTTCGTCAACTCCATCGGCATGGAGACGGTGACGGCCCCGGTGCTGGACGCCGTGCTGACGCTAGCCCAGCGGCTGAACATGAATACGGTCGCGGAAGGCGTGGAAACGCCGGAGCAGGCAAAATGGCTTATTGAGCGTGGCTGTAACTTCCTGCAGGGCTATTACTTCAGCCGCCCGCTGACCCTAAGCCAGCTCGCCAGCTGGAACCCGTCCCACACGCTTTATGACGAACTGAAAGACTGACAGACATTGCACAATCTTCGCCGGCTAACTTATGATTAACCATCATGGGCTTACCGGGCGCAGGAGCGCGACGCCTGCGGTCTGCCATCCACCAGGCAAGGAATGAAGATGACGAGAGCTGTACGTGCACTGATGCTGCTTTGCCTGAGCACGTTTTCCCTGATGCCGTGCGCCGCAGAGATAAACGAAAGTTATGCCTTTGCCGTGCTGGGCGAACCTAAATACGCCGTCAACTTCACTCAGTTCGATTACGTTAATCCAGCGGCCCCGAAAGGCGGTAATATTACGCTTTCGGCCATTGGTACCTTTGACAACTTCAACCGCTTCGCCATGCGAGGTAACCCCGGCATCCGCACCGATGCGCTGTACGACACGCTGTTTACTACCTCCGATGATGAACCCGGCAGTTATTACCCGCTGATTGCCGAGATGGCCCGCTATCCGTCCAACTTTGCCTGGGCTGAAATCTCAATCAATCCCCGCGCCCGTTACCAGGACGGCAACCCGATTACCGCGCAGGACGTCGCGTTCACCTTCAATAAATTCATGACCGAAGGCGTGCCGCAGTTCCGGCTGATATACAAAGGGGCGACGGTACGAGCGATTGCTCCGCTGACCGTGCGCATCGAGCTTGCCACGCCGAGCAAAGACAGAATGCTGGGCCTGTTCTCACTGCCAGTATTCCCGGAAAAGTTCTGGAAAGATCACAAACTAAGCGACCCACTTTCTTCCCCTCCGCCTTCCAGCGGACCGTACAAAATCACCGACTGGAAGATGGGGCAGTACATCACCTGGTCGCGAGTCCGTGACTATTGGGCGGCAAATTTGCCAGTGAACCGGGGGCGTTGGAACTTTAATACCATCCGCTACGACTATTATCTTGATGATGACGTTGCCTTCGAGGCCTTCAAGGCCGGAGCTTTTGATTTTCGCAGCGAAGTTTCTGCCAAAAACTGGGCCACGCGCTATACAGGTAAAAACTTCAGCAACCACTTCATCGTTAAAGATGAACAGAAAAACGAATCCGCCCAGGACACCCGCTGGCTGGCGTTTAACATCCAGCGTCCCATTTTTAGCGACCGTCGGGTAAGGGAAGCTATCAGCCTGGCGTTTGATTTTGAATGGATGAACAAAGCGCTGTTTTATGGCGCCTATAGTCGGGCCAACAGCTACTTCCAGAATACCGAATACGCCGCACGCGGCTATCCGGACGCCGACGAACTGATGCTGCTGGCGCCGATGAAAAAAGATCTCCCGCCGGAGGTCTTCACCTCAATCTACAACCCGCCTAAATCAGACGGCCGTGGGTTTGACCGGGATAACCTGCTTAAGGCGCTCAGCCTGCTTAAAGAAGCGGGTTGGGAGTTAAAAGACCAGAAGCTGGTGAATGTGAGCACCGGCAAGCCATTTGTTTTTGAACTGCTGGCCGGTACGGCAGGCAATACGCAGTGGATCCTCCCTTTCCAGCGCAACTTGCAGCGCCTGGGCATTACCATGAACATCCGCCAGGTGGATAACTCGCAGCTCTCAAGCCGCCTGCGCAGCCGTGATTACGACATGATGCCTCGGGTTTACAGCGCGATGCCTTACCCGAGCCCGGATTTACAAATCATCTGGGCATCGGAGTACATCAATTCGAGCTATAACGCACCCGGCGTGCAAAGCCCGGTTATCGACAAGCTTATCGAGATGATTATCGCCAGCCAGGGCGATAAGAAAAAACTGCTGCCGCTGGGCCGTGCCCTTGACCGCGTGCTGACCTGGAACAACTACATGCTGCCGATGTGGTATACGTCAGCCGACCGTTTAGCCTGGTGGAATAAATTCTCCCGCCCGGCCATCCGCCCAATGTATAACAACGGCTTTGATAACTGGTGGTATGACGTAAACAAAGCGGCGAAGCTGCCTGCCGACCGGCGCCAGGGGGACTAACGTGGGCGCTTATATTCTCCGACGTCTGCTGCTCATCATTCCCACCCTGTGGGCGATAATCACCATTAACTTTTTCATCGTGCAAATCGCGCCAGGCGGGCCGGTAGATCAGGCTATTGCGGCCATACAGATGGGCCACAGCAGCGGCATGCCGGGCGTGAGTAACGATGCAATGGGCGGCAGCCATGCCCGAACCGGCGTGGGTGATGTCACCAGCAGCCAGTACCGGGGTGGCCGTGGACTCGACCCTGAAGTCATCGCAGAGATTGTGCATCGCTATGGGTTCGACAAGCCGCTGCACGAGCGTTATTTCACTATGCTGGGCGACTATTTACGCTTTGACTTTGGTAATAGCCTGTTCCGTAGCTCTTCGGTGATCAAGCTGATTAAAGACAGCCTGCCCGTATCCATTTCCATCGGGCTGTGGAGCACGCTGATCATCTATCTGGTGTCAATTCCGCTTGGGATCCGCAAGGCGGTGAGCAACGGCAGCAGCTTTGATATCTGGAGCAGCATTTTTATCATCATCGGCTATGCCATCCCGGCGTTTTTGTTTGCCATCCTGCTGATTGTGCTGTTTGCCGGCGGGACTTATCTCGACTGGTTCCCTCTGCGAGGGCTGACGTCGGCCAATTTTGACGCCCTGCCCTGGTACAGCAAAATCACCGATTATCTGTGGCACATCGCGCTACCGGTGCTGGCAACGGTTATCGGCGGCTTCGCCACGCTGACCATGCTGACGAAAAATTCCTTCCTCGATGAGATTCGTAAACAGTACGTGGTGACCGCGCGGGCTAAGGGGCTGGATGAGAAGAAAATTCTGTATCGCCACGTCTTTCGTAACGCGATGCTGCTGGTGATCGCTGGTTTCCCGGCAACGTTTATCAGCATGTTTTTCACCGGATCGCTGCTTATTGAAGTGATGTTCTCTCTTAACGGGCTGGGCCTGCTTGGCTACGAGGCGACGATTTCACGCGACTATCCGGTGATTTTCGGCACGCTGTATATTTTTAGCTTGATTGGCCTGCTGACCAACATCGTCAGCGATGTCACCTATACGCTGGTCGATCCCCGCATTGATTTTGAGGGCCGAGGATGAGCCGACTAAGCCCGGTAAACCAGGCGCGCTGGACGCGTTTTCGCCAGAACCGCCGTGGTTACTGGTCGCTGTGGATCTTTGCCCTTATCTTTATTTTGAGCATGGGTTCAGAGCTGGTCGCCAACGATCGTCCGCTGCTGGTGCATTACGAAGGCAAACTCTGGTTCCCGTCGATAAAAAACTACAGCGAAAGCGATTTTGGCGGCCCGCTTGCCACCCCCGCCGACTACCAGGACCCCTGGTTAACCGCGCGCCTGAGCGACAAAGGCTGGATCCTCTGGGCGCCGATACGCTTTAGCAGCAACACCATTAACTACGCCAGCAACGTGCCGTTCCCTTCGCCACCCAGCGCGCAAAACTGGCTCGGCACCGATGCCAACGGCAGCGACGTGCTGGCGAGAATACTTTACGGAACCCGCATTTCCGTGCTCTTCGGCCTGATGCTGACCTTTTTCTCCAGCATTATTGGCGTTCTGGCAGGCGCGGTGCAGGGCTATTACGGCGGGCGCGTCGACCTGTGGGGGCAACGCTTGATAGAAGTCTGGTCGGGGATGCCGACGCTATTTTTGATAATCATGCTGTCGAGCGTGGTGCAGCCTAACTTTTGGTGGCTGCTGGGCATCACCGTATTATTTGGCTGGATGGGGCTGGTCGGCGTCGTGCGGGCAGAGTTTTTGCGCACCCGCAATTTCGACTATATTCGCGCTGCGCGGGCGATGGGCGTCGGCGACTGGTCAATCATGACCCGCCATATGTTACCTAACGCCATGGTCGCCACCCTGACCTTCCTGCCCTTTATTCTGTGCGCTTCGATAACGACCCTGACCTCACTCGACTTCCTCGGTTTTGGTCTGCCGCTTGGCTCACCTTCGCTTGGCGAACTGGTACTGCAGGGGAAAAACAACCTGCAGGCACCGTGGTTGGGCATTTCCGCCTTTCTATCTCTGGCGATCTTGCTCTCCCTGTTAATTTTTATTGGCGAAGCGGTCCGTGACGCCTTTGATCCTTCTAAGGCGCGCTGACCATGACGACTCCGCTACTCGCCATCAACCATCTTTCTATTGCTTTTCAGCAAGGTAAAACGCTGCATCAGGTGGTGGACTCGGTTTCTCTTCAGGTTGAAGCAGGCGAGACGCTGGCGCTGGTCGGCGAGTCCGGGTCGGGGAAGAGCGTGACGGCGCTCTCCGTGCTGCGGCTGCTGCCGTCACCGCCCGTGGTTTATCCTTCGGGAGAGATTTTGTTTCACGGTACGGACCTGCTAAACGCGCCAGAAAGAGCGCTGCGCGGCGTGCGCGGCAACAAAATTGCGATGATTTTTCAGGAACCGATGGTGTCATTAAACCCGCTGCACACTATCGAAAAACAGCTTTATGAAGTGCTCTCTTTGCACCGGGGAATGCGGCCGGAGGCGGCGCGGGCGGAGATTCTTACCTGTCTCGATCGCGTGGGTATCCGCACCCCTGCGGCCCGGCTGAATGACTACCCTCACCTGCTGTCCGGCGGGGAACGCCAGCGCGTGATGATTGCCATGGCGCTGCTGACGCGACCTGAATTGCTGATTGCCGATGAGCCGACAACCGCGCTGGACGTTTCCGTTCAGGCGCAGATCCTGCAGCTGCTGCAAGAGCTGAAGCAGGAGCTGAACATGGGGCTGCTGTTTATCACGCATAACCTGAGCATTGTGAAAAAGCTGGCTGATAACGTGGCGGTCATGCGTCACGGTCAGTGCGTTGAACAGCAGCCTGCCGCCCGGCTATTTAACAACCCTCAGCATCCCTATACCCGGCAACTGCTGAACGCAGAGCCTTCAGGGGAGCCGGTGCCGCTTCAAACGGGCGTTGCTCCTTTGCTCAAGGTTGAGGATCTGCAGGTCGCTTTCCCCATTCGTCGGGGGCTGTTGAAAAGAACGGTGGGCCACCATTATGGCCTTAAAAAGCTGAGCTTCGAGCTGCGGCCCGGCGAAAGCCTGGGCCTGGTTGGCGAATCAGGTTCGGGTAAAAGCACCACCGGGCTGGCGCTGCTGCGATTAATTCATTCCACCGGCGCTATCTGGTTTGACGGCCAGCCTCTGCATGAGCTTAAGCGCAAACAGCTGCTGCCGCTGCGCCACCGCGTTCAGGTGGTTTTCCAGGACCCTAATTCTTCGCTGAACCCACGCCTCGACGTGTTGCAAATCGTTGAGGAAGGCCTGCGGGTGCATCATCCATCGCTAAACCCCGCCGAACGTGAGGCTAAAGTGATTCAGGCTCTGGAGGAAGTTGGCCTGCAGGCGGATATGCTGCACCGCTACCCGGCTGAGTTTTCCGGCGGCCAGCGTCAGCGCATCGCTATTGCCAGGGCTTTAATTTTGCAGCCGCAGCTTATCGTGCTGGATGAGCCGACGTCCTCGCTGGACCGCTCGGTTCAGGCGCAAATTCTGGCGCTGTTAAAATCACTGCAGGTAAAGCACCGGCTGGCGTATATCTTCATCAGCCATGATTTACATGTGGTCAAAGCGCTTTGCCACCAGATGGTAGTGCTGCATCAGGGGGAAGTTGTCGAACAGGGAGACTGCAGGCAGATCTTTAGCGCCCCGCAAAGCGACTACACGCGTCAGCTTCTGGCACTCGCCTGAGATCAGAAAGGGTTATTGCTGGAAAAAGGTTCGGCAATGGCCACGCCAACGTTTTTCAGGCGGCAGGTTGCTGCCAGCTCATCCTGAAGATTCACAAACAGGCACGGCTCGCCTTCGCACTCGACCACCGAACTGTCGACTTCAATATCGCTTAATGCCTGGCTAAGCGTATCCATGATCGGCCACGCTTTTTCCCCATCCGGGCTCAGCAGCTTGAGGCCAATCAGGCAATCGTCGTCTTGTGGGCCGTTTTGCGGAATCGGTTCAACTTTGGAGCCTGCAAAACCCGTCAACCAGCGATAGCTCTGCGGCAGGCGGTGCACGATGGACAGTTGTATGGTGTTCAATTTCATTTCCCCGGAAGTTCCAATCGGCAATATATCTCAAACAGTTTGCATAAAGGTTAACACAATGTTGATAAATTGCGTTTAAACGAGTACGAAACTGACTTACATCCACTGTAGTAATTTCATTACTAACGCTTTATTTTTGTGCTACAGCACGCGTTTCGGCGCTATATGTATCGCTTTCTGAGATCTAACTCAACCTTTTTAACTACAAAGTTGTGACTTTTTACAGTTGAGCGTTTTACATATGCGAAACATATATCCTGTATCGACGGACGTAATGGCGGAGTTTTAGCGAAGAACACGGGCGTTTCTGAACCGAAACACCCGCGCGTTTTCAGGCCTTTTTGTGGCGGGCTTTGCTGGCGTAAAAGTAGAACACCACCGAGGCTGTCGCACAGATAGCAATGGACCAGATCATCGGCCAGGCGGTGTTAAAGGTTGCCACCGAGAGTAAAGCCCCGGTTAGCGCGCCAATGCCAAAGCGGAAGGTGCCGGCCAACGAAGACGCAGTCCCGGCCATGTGCGGGAACTCGTCCAGAATCACCGCCATGGCGTTGGAGGAGACCAGCGACACGCAGCTGATAAATATCGCCACGCCAAGCACCATCGCCCAGAAGCCGAAGTCCAGCTGGCTGCTCACCACCAGCCATACCGCCATCGCAAACTGGATGCAAAGCCCGGTCCGAAACATGTTGATCGCCCCAACCCTGCGCACAAAGCGGCTGTTGATCATAGTCATGATGAACAGGAACACCACGTTCAGCGCAAAGTAGTAGCCAAAATGCTGGGGCGAAACGTGGTTGAGTTCGATGTAAACGAACGGCCCCGCGCTAAGAAACGAGAACATACCGGCGAAGCTGAAGCCGCTGGCCAGCATATAGCTGAGCACGCGCTTATGGCGGAACAGCGTGGCGAAATTCCCGACCGTAGTGCGCAGATTAAATTTCTGCCGCATCTCAGGGGCCAACGTTTCGTGAATAAAGAAGAAAATCATCGCTGAGGCCAGCAGCGCGGCGGCGGCCAGAATCCAGAAGATAACATGCCAGCTAAACCACACCAGCACCGCTCCCCCGACCATAGGCGCGACTAGCGGCGCAATGGTGGTTATCAGCATCACGAAGGACATCATCCGGGAGAACTCTTCTTTCGGATAGATATCGCGCATCAGGGCATTGATGACCACGCTCGCCGCCGCGGCCGCGAGGCCATGCAGAAAACGCATCCAAATCAGCTGTTCGATGGTCTGTGAAAGCGCGCAGGCGATAGCCGCGAGGGCAAAGATCAGCGTACCACCCAGCACCACTGGCTTACGCCCCAGGCTATCGGCCATCGGCCCATAGAAGATCTGCCCGATTGCAAAGCCCAGAATATAGGTACTGAGGGTCATTTGCGCGCTGCCCGCCGGCACATTAAAGCCCTGGGCAATCATCGGCAACGCCGGCAGATACATATCGATGGACAGCGGCATCAGCATCGCCAGCAGGCCAAGGATTACGATAATACCGACAGAAGAGTTCTGTTTACGGCTCAAAAGTCACTCCGGAGATTAGGGCATGCCGACGCTGGCAATTTCCTGTTCGGTTAACGGGCGGTACTCACCGGGGGCCAGTTCAGGATCCAGTGCGATTTCACCAATACGCTCGCGGTGCAGGCCAACAACGCGGTTGCCGACCGCCGCGAACATGCGTTTGACCTGGTGGTAGCGACCTTCGCTGATGGTCAGGCGCACTTCCGTGGGGGTAATCACTTCCAGCACGGCAGGTTTGGTGAGATCTTTCTCATTATGCAGCTGAACGCCTTTCGCGAAGTGTTCCGCCGTGCCCTCTTCTACCGGCGATTCCAGCGTCACAAGATAGGTTTTTTCGCAATGATGGCGCGGAGAAGTAATGCGGTGCGACCACTGGCCGTCGTCCGTCATCAGCACCAGACCGGTGGTGTCGATATCAAGGCGACCCGCAGCATGCAGCTTGTGCGCCACCGGCACGTCCAGGAAGTAAAGCACCGTCGGATGATCCGGGTCATCGGTCGAGCAAACGTAGCCCTGCGGCTTATTAAGCATGAAATAGCGTGGGCCATTTTGCTGGGTCAGCGGGTTGCCATCAAACGCCACCTGGTGTTCCGGCAGCAGTTTAAAAGAGGCGTCACGCACCACTTCATCGTCAATGGTGACGCGGCTAGCGCGGATTTCGCGGCCAGAGATAGCACGGCTGACGCCGAGCTGCTGAGAGATAAATTTATCGAGTCGCATTAGTGTATTGCCTGTTTCATGAAGGTGCCGACAAGCGAGATTGCGGCCGGGACTGAAGCCCAAATTCAGGTGAAAATTGGTTTGCCTGATAATTAGTTTGCCAGTATAGCGACATCAAAAACTCTCTCAAGGTAAAACCGTGCTTTATGGCATAATCGTTGCAGTCATTTGATAAGAAGGTTGAAAAACCACCCTGCCATGTCTTTTACTCTACGCCCCTATCAGCAAGAAGCGGTGGACGCCACCCTCAGCTACTTCCGTAAACATTCTGAACCCGCCGTTATCGTGCTGCCTACCGGCGCGGGCAAAAGCCTGGTGATAGCGGAGCTGGCAAGAGTGGCGCGTGGGCGCGTGTTGGTGCTTGCTCACGTAAAAGAGCTGGTGGCGCAAAACCACGCGAAATACGTCGCCCTTGGGCTGGAAGCAGACATTTTTGCCGCCGGCCTGCAGCGCAAAGAGAGTCAGGGAAAAGTGGTGTTTGGCAGCGTGCAGTCCGTGGCCCGCAATCTTGAGCATTTTCACGGCGAGTTTTCCCTACTGATTGTCGATGAATGCCACCGTATCGGCGACAGCGACGAAAGTCAGTATCAGCAAATCCTCACGCATCTGCGCGGCAACAACCCCAGGCTACGGCTATTGGGGCTGACCGCGACGCCTTACCGTCTCGGCAAAGGCTGGATTTATCAATTTCACTATCACGGCATGGTTCGCGGCGATGAAAAAGCGCTGTTCCGCGACTGCATTTACGAGCTGCCGCTGCGCTATATGATTAAGCATGGCTACCTGACGCCGCCGGAAAGGCTGGATATGCCGGTGGTGCAATACGACTTTAGCCGCCTGCAGGCGCAGTCCAACGGGCTGTTCAGCGAAGCCGACCTGAACCGTGAGCTTAAGCAGCAAAAACGCATCACCCCCCACATCATCAGCCAGATAGTTGAGTTTGCCGCCGAGCGCCGTGGCGTGATGATTTTCGCCGCCACGGTAGAGCACGCCAAAGAGATTACCGCCCTGTTGCCCACCACCGACGCAGCCTTGATTACCGCCGATACGCCCGGCCCGGCGCGCGATACGCTTATCGAAGCTTTTAAAAATCAGCAGTTCCGCTTTCTGGTGAACGTGGCGGTACTGACCACCGGTTTTGATGCGCCGCACGTGGACCTGATAGCCATCCTGCGTCCTACCGAGTCAGTTAGCCTTTACCAACAAATCGTTGGTCGCGGCCTGCGCCTGTCGCCCGGTAAAAAAGACTGCCTGATCCTCGACTACGCCGGCAACCCGCATGACTTATTTACCCCGGAAGTGGGCCATGCCAAAGGAAAAAGCGACAACGTACCGGTGCAGGTCTTTTGCCCGTCCTGCGGTTTTGCCAATACGTTCTGGGGAAAAACCACCGCAGACGGTACGGTAACTGAACACTTTGGCCGCCGCTGCCAGGGCTGGTTTGAAGACGACGACGGCCTGCGAGAGCAGTGCGACTATCGGTTTCGCTTCAAAAACTGCCCCAACTGCAATGCGGAAAATGATATTGCCGCCCGCCGCTGCCATCAGTGCGATCACGTGCTGGTCGACCCGGACGATATGCTCAAAGCCGCCCTGAAGCTAAAGGATGCGCTGGTGCTACGCTGCAGCGGCATGACGCTACAGCACGGCGGCGACGCTCATGGAGACTGGCTGAAAATCACCTATTACGATGAAGACGGAGCAGACGTTAGCGAGCGCTTCCGTCTCCAGACACCCGCTCAACGTATGGCGTTTGAACAACTGTTTATCCGCCCACACTCACGCGCGCCCGGCGTGCCGTTACGTTGGATAAACGCCGCAGACGTTGTAGCCCAGCAGGCGCTGCTGCGCCATCCTGATTTCGTGGTTGCCCGCATGAAGGGGCAATTCTGGAACGTTCGAGAGAAGGTTTTCGACTACCAGGGACGCTTCCGCCGGGCCAATGAATTGCGCGGTTAAGCGGTACTTTTCATTGCCGACAGGGTCAGATATGGCTATAATGCCGCCCGCTTTT
The DNA here is from genome assembly GCF_000757825.1 of Cedecea neteri. Lineage (GTDB taxonomy): Bacteria > Pseudomonadota > Gammaproteobacteria > Enterobacterales > Enterobacteriaceae > Cedecea > Cedecea selenatireducens. The sequence goes on along the minus strand of NZ_CP009451.1, from coordinate 4,184,184 downwards.
GCATCCGCAAAGCAGAAAACTTTACCTGCTGCTGGGTCGCCTGTAGCAGGCTTATTTAAAGAGAAACATTCAATGTTTACTATCAATGCAGTAGAACGTAAAGAGCAGGGCAAGGGTGCGAGCCGCCGCCTGCGTGCAGCAAACAAATTCCCAGCTATCGTTTATGGTGGCGCGGAAGCTCCTGTATCCATCGAACTGGATCACGACTCCGTAATGAACCAGCAGGCTAAACCTGGTTTCTACGAAGAAGTTCTGACCCTGTCTATCGACGGCAAAGAAGTAAAAGTGAAAGTTCAGGCTGTTCAGCGTCACCCGTTCAAGCCAAAACTGACTCACATCGACTTCGTTCGCGCTTAATCGCGAGTTAAGTTCGAAAAAAACCCCGCTTCGGCGGGGTTTTTTGTTATATAAGCATTCCCGACGCCACGCCTGGCACTGAGAGATAACTTCCATGGTTGAAAAAACCCCCGCAGGTGCATCGCTGACACCCGCCGTAGAAACGGATATCCAGGCTATCAGGACGATACAAAGCTACCACGCCCATATCTATTTCGAGACGCCTCAGCAGAGGGCGACCGCGGAAAGGATTCGGCAAGAAATTGCGCAGCGTTTTTCCGTGCTGCTCGGGCGCTGGCACGACGAGCCCGTTGGCCCTCACGCCCTGCCGATGTACCAGGTCGCTTTTATGCCCGATGAATTTGTGCGCCTGGCGCCGTGGCTGATGCTCAACCGCAGCGGACTAACCGTGCTGCTGCACCCTAATACCGGGCACCCCAAAGCCGACCATACCGCTCACGCAGTCTGGATGGGGGAAAAGCTGGAGATTCGAAATTTGCACCGCCTGCCCGAAAGCGAAGGTCCGGAGCCAGAATACATCCCAAATACTTGCCCTACGGTCGCATCGTAGGCTTAAGCAATGGGTACTTGATACGGCCCGCCGGTAATATGCGGGCCGTTTTGACGGGTTATTTCCCGGAAGTGCGGCGCTGGAGCTGGTCGCGCAGGTTCGGCGGCGTCCCTTTGATAGTCAGGGTATCCGTCGCCGGATCCCAGAAAATACGCTCGCCCAGCAGCATGGCATCGAAGCTAATCGTCAGCCCGCCGCCGCTACCGGCATATTTAGTCAGCTGACGCAGAGTTCCGCGATCGGCCGGGAAGCTCTCTTCCAGTTCGTAGCCCTTGTCGGCGGTAAACTGTTGGAAGTTCTTGTCGTCAACCGCCCACGGCAGCTCATCGGCCAATGAAGAGAGTTCAATCTCTTCTCCCGCCTGAAGCTGTTCGTTGCAGTAGGCATAAACCTGCTGCCGCGCGGCCTGGCGCTCGTTTTTGTCCAACTGGGCTTCATTGGTGAAGTCGTCCAGCGCCTGCAGCAGACCTTTGTTCTGCGCCTTTGCGTTCAGGCCTTCGCTGGCGCCCAGGAAGTCCATAAAGAAATCGGCCACTTTGCGCCCCACTCTGCCCTTCAGGAAGGTCAGATAGCGGGTAGACTCCGGGTTGGTTTCCCATTCAGTCAAATCAATACGCGCGACGATGTCCGCGTGGTTGATGTCCAGGTAGTGGGTCGCGCTAATATCCAGCTCTTCGTTAACGCGCATGCTGCTCAGATTGTTCAGCACCGCCACCAGCAAATATTCCACCGCCAGATAACGATAGTGGCAAAACAGCACAATGCCGCCGTCGGCAAACGGGTATTTTGCCAGTTCATCGCGAAGGCGACCGGTCGCCGCACGGGTAAAGGCAAGAAAATCCTCATCGCCTTTACGCTGTAAACGCAGCGCTTCGGCCAGCTCGCTCTCTTCGCTGAACAGGCCGTAAGCTTTATTTTTGGCGCTGTACACGCGGTGCAGCTCCGCCATCATATCTTCGACGGCACCGTCGGTTGCCAGCAGCGAATCGCGAAGCACGACGTCCAGCGTCTGCTCATCGCGCTTAATCAGTTGATGCAGGGCAATCTGGTTGATATCCAGACTCATGTTAAACTCTCCTTTAAGACCGGGCGGTATTCAACCACCGCCGCTACCGGGACGCAAGTCGTGATAAAAAAGCGGAAAAATCGTCCCTGCTACGGTAAGATAATGCCCTTTCCCGAATACGAATGATTTTTAATTTATGCCACAAACATCCCGCTACAGTGACGAACAAGTTGAAGCGATGCTGACCGAACTGGCCGGCGTGCTGGAAAAACACCACGCGCCTACCGATCTTTCCCTGATGGTTTTGGGAAATATGGTCACCAATCTGATAAACACCAGCGTGGCGTCCGCTCAGCGTCGTCCTTTGGCTCGCTCCTTTGCCGAGGCGCTTCAAGCTTCGGTGAGCGAAGATAAAGCCCACTAAGGAACTATCGTAACAAGTTATGGTGACTAACCGTCAGCGCTACCGCGAAAAAGTTTCCCAGATGGTCAGTTGGGGACACTGGTTCGCCCTGTTTAATATCCTGCTGGCCATGCTGCTGGGTAGCCGCTATCTGTTTATTGCCGACTGGCCAACGACGCTGACGGGGCGAGTTTATTCGTACCTTAGCGTCGTTGGGCACTTTAGTTTTTTGGTGTTTGCTGCCTATTTACTGCTGATTTTTCCGCTGACGTTTATCGTGATGTCGCAGCGCCTGCTGCGCTTTATCAGCGCTGCCTTAGCCACGGCGGGCATGACGCTATTGCTGATAGACAGCGAAGTTTTCACGCGCTTCCACCTTCACCTTAATCCCACCGTCTGGGATCTGGTGATTAACCCTGACCAGGGGGAGATGGCCCGCGACTGGCAGCTGATGTTCATCAGCGCACCGGTGATTTTGCTTATTGAGATGCTATTTGCGACGTGGAGCTGGCAGAAGCTGCGCAGCCTCGGCCGTCGCCGTAAATACGTGCGTCCTTTAGTGATTCTGTTCTTTATCTCTTTCTTTAGCAGCCACCTGATGTACATCTGGGCGGATGCTAACTTTTATCGCCCGATAACCATGCAGCGGGCGAATCTGCCGCTTTCTTACCCGATGACGGCACGCCGCTTCCTTGAAAAACACGGCCTGCTTGATGCGCAAGAGTACCAGCGTCGTCTGGTTGAGCAAGGCAGCCCGGAAGCGCTTTCGGTGCAGTATCCGCTGAGTAACCTGCAGTTCCGCGATATGGGTATCGGCAACAATGTTCTGCTGATTACCGTGGACGGCCTGAACGCAGACAGCGTGAGCAAAGATATGCCAGCGCTGAGCGAATTCGCCGCCGGCAATATCCGCTTTACCCAGCACATGAGCTCCGGGAATAGTACCGACAGCGGTATCTTCGGCCTGTTCTACGGCATTTCACCGGCTTATATGGACGGCGTGCTATCAAAACGTACCCCTGCCGCGCTGATTACCGGCTTAAACCAGCAGGGCTACCAGCTTGGCCTTTTTGCCTCCGACGGCTTTAACTCGGCAATGTACCGCCAGGCCCTGCTCTCCGACTTCTCGCTACGTCCGGCTAAAAACCAGGGCGACAGCCAGACGGCAACACAGTGGATTAACTGGCTCAATCAGTATGCCTCTGACGATAACCGCTGGTTCTCATGGGTGGCCTTTAACGGCACCAGCATTGACGACAACGGCAACCAGCAGGGCTTTGAGCGGCGCTATTCCCGCGCGGCCGGCAACGTAGATGAACAGATTAAACGCGTGCTGGATGCGCTTCAGGCGGCGGGTAAACTGCAAAATACCGTGGTGATCGTTACCGCAGGACACGGTGTCCCGCTTGGCGCACAGCGCGATGCTTTTGCCTGGTCACGGGCTCATATTCAGGTACCGCTGGTGATCCACTGGCCGGGTACGCCAGCACAGACCATCACCAAGCTCACCGATCATCAGGATGTCATGACAACGCTGATGCAGCGTCTGCTGCACGTTAAAACGCCGGCAAATGAATATTCACAGGGTGAAGATCTGTTTACCGCCACCCGTCGCAATAACTGGGTGATTGGGGCCGACAACGAAACCCTGGCCGTGACCACGCCGGAAATGACGCTGGTGCTTAGCAATAACGGCAACTACAGGATGTACGATCTGCAGGGCAAGAGAATCGAAGAGACCAAGCCTCAGCTTGATCTGCTGCTGCAGGTGCTGACCGACGAGAAGCGTTTCATCGCCAACTAATTGTTTATTTATAAGACAGTTAGCCGTAACCGTCCTTGCAATCAACGCGAAAAAATGTAGTATTATTCTTCTGCGTCGGCACGTAGCGCAGCCTGGTAGCGCACCGTCATGGGGTGTCGGGGGTCGGAGGTTCAAATCCTCTCGTGCCGACCAAAATTTTAAAACCAGCCCTCAGTGGCTGGTTTTTTTGTACCTGAAATCTTCCATCTGCCGTGCAAATAAAGTACAGCCACTTCCGTCAGGGGCGGATTTTTGACATATTACGCCATTAGGGAAAAGCCCTACAGGCAAAGAAATAGGCTAATTCGAAATGGAACATGTTGTTAAGTATATTGTGAGTAATGAGTATCTCTCCCTGGCTGAAGGTGAAGAGGCACATGATGTTGTCTATAGCATCGACAAGAATTTTTTATTAGGTGCCGCCGTTTCTGCCGTATCAGTGCTCATTAATAGCAGTAAGAAATTCAACTTCCATTTTTTCACTGATTTTATCAGCAACGATCATCTCGAAAAATTTAACGCGCTGGCGCAAAAATTCCAGACAAATATTTATATTTATCTGATCGACAAAACATCCTTCTCAGATTTCCCCGTACGGGCCAAATGGACCGTCGCGACCTACTATCGCTTTATTGCGTTTAACTCTCTGTCATCGACTAAGAAAACCGTTCTTTATCTTGATGCCGACGTGATGTGCAAAGCTAGTCCTGACGCTCTCCTGGATCTCAAATTAGGGGAAAAGTATGCCGCCGTGGTCCCGGATCTGGGGTTAGTACAGCAGACGTGCGAGGAGCGACTGGGTTTGCCGGGAATAGAAGGTAATTATTTTAATGCCGGGGTGATTTACCTGAATCTCGAACAGTGGAAGCTGAACAATTTTACCGAAAAAGCGCTGGCGATGATTGGGGATAAAACGACGGAATACAGCTTCCTCGATCAGGACGTGCTGAATATTCTTTTCCATAAAAACAGCCTGTTGCTGCCGGGAAAATATAATCAGATTTATGACGCCGCCCATCACTTTGGTCTCAAAACGTCACATCTGCATAGCGAAACTATTACCGATGAGACGGTCTTTATCCACTACACCAGCAGCTCAAAACCCTGGTTACAATGGATGCGTTACCCGTCGTCGGTCTATTTTGATATTGCCTACGAGCAATCGCCCTGGAAAGGCTTGCCGCTGCAGGATGCCCATACAACCACCCTGTTAAAACTGCGTTCTAAGCACGAATACCGCCAGAAGAAATACCTCTCCAGTCTTATTTCACAAATTAGGTATATCGTGAAAAAATCCGGACTGAAGAAATAAAAACCGCTACGCCCTGAACGCCATTCAGGGCGTTATATCGGATTACAGCAGGAACAACGTTGCCAGGCCGAGGAAGATAAAGAATCCGCCGGTGTCGGTTATCGCCGTGATCATTACGCTTGAGCCGACGGCGGGATCTTTGCCCAGTTTGGTCATCGTCATCGGAATCACCACGCCCATCAGCGCCGCAACCAAAAGATTCAGGATCATCGCCAGCGTCATGACGCCGCCCATCGCTGCGTCGTTATACAACAGCCAGGTAATCGTTCCCATCACGCCGCCCCAGACCAGGCCGTTGATCAACGCCACGCCAAGCTCGCGCAACATCAGGAATGAGATATTGCCGGCCTGAATATGCTGTAGCGCTAACGCGCGCACGATCATGGTAATAGTCTGGTTACCGGTGTTGCCGCCGATCCCGGCCACAATCGGCATCAGAGACGCCAGGGCCACCAGTTGAGAAATGGTATGTTCAAAGAGCCCGATCACACGCGAAGCCACAAACGCAGTACAAAGGTTAATGGCAAGCCACGCCCATCGGGTGCGAACGGCTTTGCTCACCGGCGCAAAGACGTCCTCTTCCGTGCTCAGGCCACCCATGCGGCGCAAATCGCTGTCGGTTTCCTCGTACACCACGTCAACAATCTCATCGACCGTTAAGCGGCCCATCAGCTTGCCGGCGCTATCGATAACCGCGGCGCTGATTAAGTCGTCACGCTCAAAGGTACGTGCGGCTTTTTCATCGTGATCTTCCGGAGCAAAACAGGTGGGATTGTCGTCCATCACTTTAAACACCGGCGTTTGCGGCGCATGCAGCAAAATCGCGGTGAGGTCCAGCTCCCCCAACAGCGTTTTGTCCCGGCTGGTGACAAACAGTTTATCGGTGTTCTGCGGGACTTTACCGCGAAGTCGAAGATAGCGCTGCACCACGGCAAGCGTGACGTCAGGACGCACGGTGATCACTTCAAAGTCCATGATCGCACCGACGCTGTGCTTGTCATAATGCAGGATCTGGCGAACCTGGGTGCGCTCATTCTGCGGCATCGTCGCCAGCAGGCGCCCGACCAGATCGCGAGGAAGGTATTGCGCCAGATAGATCTGATCGTCAATATCCAGCGGGCGTAGCGCGTTAAGCAACGCTTTATCGCTCATATCCTCAATCAGATCGTCCCAGACGGTTTCTGCCGCTTCGACCAGTACGCTACCGCGCCGCTCTTCGGTAATCAGGCTCCACAGCGCTAAACGCTCTTCCGTGGGCAATGCTTCCAGGACATCGGCGAGATCCGGCGCGGGCAGCCGCCCTACCAGCGTCACTATCTCGGCGATATCCTGTTCAGCACTTTGCGTTTCAGCGAGCGGCTCTTTGGCCAGAATGCCGCTGGCAACGGCCTTATTCGTCAGCAAGATTTGCAGGATGCGCGCCCGATCCTGGTCGCGCTCTTTGGTGCTGTACTTCTGAATGGCTGTCATAAATAAACTGTTCCCTTGAAACGACGAGTTAGTTTATAGCGCGGGAAGATGAAGAAAACAAAAAACCAGCCTTAATAGACTGGTTTTTTTTACTTTGTTTAGAAAACGCTGACCTAATGGCCCGTTCTTGCTACGGCATCGCGTGACGCCTGCTCCCGCTCATGGCCGGTAAGTTCGCTAAGCTTACCCTGGCGCATTTCCAGCAGGCGGTCGGCATGGATGAAGTAATTATCGTCATGGCTGATGGCAAACACCGTTTTCCCCATTTGCTGCATCAGCGGCAGCAGCACCTGGTAGAACTCCCGGCGGAAATGAGGATCCTGGTCTGCGGCCCATTCGTCCAGCAGAATAATATCGCGTTCCTCCGCCAGCGCCAGCAGCAGCGCCACGCGCTTGCGCTGACCTTTCGACAGCTTGAGGTTAAGAATGGTGCCGTTTTCCAGCTCCAGCTTGCTGCTCATCTTCAGCCGCTCAAGCCAGCTGGCCACCAGCTCAGGGTTAGCCTGCTTACCCTGTGGTCCAAGAAGCCTGTCGAACAGCCAGACGTCGGTAAAGACTGCCGAGAATAGCTTGCGGTAGTCGTCCTGCGTTTCGGCCTCAACTCTTTTTCCATCAAGGTAAATAGCCCCGCTCACCGGCTGATAAAGTCCGGTAAGCAGCATCGCAAGGGTAGATTTTCCGCTGCCGTTGCCGCCAATCAGGAACAGCAGCTCTCCGCGCTTAATGGTGAGATTAAGCGGGCCTACGCCGAAGCTATTGTCACCGTACTGGAATACCACATCGCGCATTTCAAGCTGTTGCCAGTTCCCAGCTTCTTTCGAACGGGGGAACCGGGCATCGTAAGGCGCGAGCTGGAACTTGTTCAGCTTGTTAAAGGCAACCTGGGCGCTTAATAGCGTCGGTAAGGCTCCCACGGCAGAAAGGAGTGGCGTGCGCAGGAATAACAACGTTAAAGAGAAAGTGGCTGCTACGTTGGTATCGGACCAGCCCAGGCTGTTAGCCATATAAAACACCAGGCCAATTGCGCCCAGCATCATAATATTTGACCAGTTTACAGCGCTCAGGTGGTAGGTATCCGCCCGGATAATGTTGTTTCGATAATCGGCAGCATGAGGCGTGTAGGTATCCTGGTAAATCCGTTCCGCTCGCTCGCGGTTCAACGCCAGCTCTTTGCGCCCTTCGATGACGGTTTGGTAGTCGTTATAGAGCTTATCTTCGATCTCCCGAAGCTGGGCCATATGTTTGTATACCCGCGCCACCAGCAAATAGCCACCGACAATGGTTATCACCAGCCACACGGTGGTGACGCCCAGCATTTTCGGCGAGAGCCAGGCCAGATAGGCCGCAGAGCCGATAGCCAGAATAATGCCCTGCACCAGCTCCGGCAGGCGCACAAAAGCGATGGTGATGTTGCGAATATCGCTGGTTAACCCCGCCAACAGCGCCGCGCTGCCAAGCTGTTCGACCCGCTCAACGTCGGTATCCATCAGGCGCTTAATAAACTCGCTACGCAGGCGAAAAACAAAATGGTGACCGAGGGTAGTTAATGCCAGCTGGGAGCCCAGCGTCACGGCCATCAGCAATAAAAGCAGGCCCAAAAATTCCGGCAACACCGCGAGGGTGATATCTGGCGTTTCAATCAGCCGCTGATTAATAAAGGCAATCAGGCCGATGCCCAGCGCGGCGCTTGCCAGGCTTAACGCCATGACCATCATAAAAGGCCAGCGATACTGGCGATAAACCACACGAAGTAGCTCCATTATTCCCTACCTGCAAAATAAAACAGCGAGCAGTTTAAACGGCTCGCCGTCCACAGCAAGAATAATTCTTATTTTTATTTGCCTTACGACGCGCGGCGAAAGGTCAGGTTATAGCGGAACTGGTCGGTAAGGGGATGAAAGCCGGGTTTGAGAGGCAGAATGCCGTGATAGAAAAGCCGTGATGCGCCTCCCCACACCACCACGTCGCCATGCTCAAGCATGACGCGCTGCAGCGGATCGCTACGCTGTAGCCCGCCAAACTGAAAAACGGCAGGTAAACCCAGGGAGACAGAAACAATCGGCTGACGCAGATTCGGTTCGTCTTTATCCTGATGAAGAGAAAGCTTTGTTCCGGGCGCATAGCGGTTGATCAGGCAGGCATCAGGGTCAAAATCCGCGTATCCCGCAGCATGCGAAGCTCGCGCGCAGACGTCCTGAAACAGAGAGGGAAGCTGAGGCCAGAACTGGCCGGTCAGCGAGTCCTTCGGTGAATAGAGATAGCCGTGCTGGTTTGTGCTCCAGCCCAGCTCGCCGCAGTTGGTCATCGCCACCGACATGGTATGTCCACCGGGCGTGACCATATGGCGAAAAGGCGCCTGCTGCGATACCTGATGAACGGCCGCCATCAGCGCGGCGGCATCCTCCCGGGCAAAGCGGCGCAGAATAATTGCGCCTTCTGCGAGCGGTTCTTCCCAGGGGGCCTCATCGGCGAACAAATCCAGCATTATTCCTCCAGGCTTTGCTTCTCGTTTTCCAGAAGCCGACGTTTGCGCTCCACGCCCCAGCGGTAGCCGGACAAACCACCATCGCTGCGGATCACTCGATGGCAGGGAATGGCGACCGCAAGCGTGTTGGCCGCACATGCACCGGCCACGGCACGAACGGCGGCGGGCTTACCTATACGTGCCGCCAGCTCGCTGTAGCTCACGGTAGCTCCGGGCGGAACGGCTCTTAATGCCTGCCATACCAACTGCTGAAATGCCGTGCCGCGAATGTCGAGAGGTAAGATAAATTCAGTTCCTGGCGACTCAATAAAACTAATCACCCGCGCAACGCGTGACTCAAACGTTTCATCACCCGGCATGAGCTGTGAACGGGGAAACTCGGTTTCGAGTTCACTTATCAGCGCTTCGGCATGTTCACCCAACAAAATCGCACAAATGCCCCGCTCGCTTTCAGCCACCAGAAACTCTCCCAATTGGCAGGTGCCGACCACAAACTGCACGTGCGTACGGGCCCCGCCCTTTCGGTATTGGCTCGCCGTCATGCCCAGCGCGGCATCAGCCTGATGGTAGAACGCGCTGCCGGACTGAAACCCGGCATCAAAAATGGCCTTTGTTACCTCTGTTCCCTGCGCGAGCGCGTCACGCAGCCGACGAGCACGATGCGCTTTTTGCCATTCATTCGGCGTTACGCCGGTGACGCTTTTGAACAGTCGATGAAAGTGAAAGCTGCTCATGGCAACCTGTCCTGCCAGCTCATCAAGCGTGAGAGGTGAATCGCTGGCTTCAATAATGCGGCAGGCTTGTTCGATGCGCGCAACTCGCTGCAGCTCAGGGGCAAGCTTGTCCGGCTGGCAGCGTTTGCAGGCTCGGAAACCGGCCTTCAGCGCCGCTTCGGGCGAAGTGTAGAACCCCGTATTTTCACGCAGCGGACGGCGGGCGCTGCAGGATGGCCGGCAGAAGATCCCGGTCGTTTTGACGGCAAAGACAAACTGCCCGTCAGCCCGGGCATCACGCTGCTCAACCGCCTGCCAGCGTTGCTGCTCTGTAATATAACCGTTGTTCTGTTTCATCATCACGACCTCATGCTTATCTTAACGATACCATCATGGCAGCCAGGGCCGGATGAAAAACTCGGGTTCTTGCTTTTTAATTTTTCTCGTCGAGGAGGAAGGTTTTGAACTGCGGCGACATCCAGCTGCGGAAGCCATCTCCTTCTTTGCTGATGAGATAAACCGCCAGCCCTTCTCGCTGCGCGACCTGCTTCGCTTTTTCTTCCCCCAGTACCATCAGGCCGGTATCCCAACCATCAGCCTCCATAGCCGTGGTGGCAATAACGGTCGCGGAAACGAGTTTGTGCTCGATTGGTCGCCCGGTCTGAGGGTTAATAATGTGCGAGATACGTTTGCCATCCAGTTCGTAATAGTTACGGTAGCTGCCTGAAGTACTGATCCCATGGCCGTTAATATCGACCATTGCCTGAACGGCATTTTCCCGATCGGTCGGCTTCTGAATGGCCACGCGCCAAGGCTTGCCGTCCGGATTTGTCCCGCGAGTGGCCACCGCCCCGCCGACGGACACGAGATAGCGGCTAATGCCATTTTGCTCCATCAGGCGTGCAAGATGATCGGCGGCGTAACCTTCCCCGATAGTCGACAGATCGACATACAGCCCCGGCAGATCCTTTTGCAACCACTGCTGCCCGGCCGCATTTACCACCTTAAGATGCTGCAGGCCTGTTAGCGCTTTCGCGGCGTCGATTTGCGCCTGGTTTGGGGTGTGCAGAGGCTGTTTATCCGGTCCAAATCCCCACAAGTTGACCAGAGGCCCAACCGTAATGTCCATCGCCCCGTCGGTTTTGGCGCCAATCCGCAGCGCCATGGTGACGATATCGCTCATCGCCTCGCTTACCGGATACGGTTCAGTACTGGTCGATTGGTTAAAAAAGGAAAGTGCCGAATCCTTTTTCCAGGTCGACATCAATTTGTCATCGCCATCCAGCTGAGCCTGAATTTTTTTCTGCAGCGTCGTCTTCTGCGCGGCGTCCACGTCGGCCAGGCTAACACGCCAGTAAGTCCCCATGGTTTTACCCTCCAGCACCACCGACTTTGCGGCGCTGTTTTGGGCGTTATCGCACCCTGCCAGGGCTATAAGGGCTACGGCAAAGCAGCCGCGACGAATAAGGCGTAAATCCATGGTGTCACTCTCCTGTTTCGGGAGGCTAAGAGTACAGCAAAAGGGGAAAAGAGATGAGGCAAGCGGCGAGCCATTGAGGTTTAAGACAGAAAAAAGGCGCCTTGCGGCGCCTTTCAGATTGATGACAAACAGCCGAAAGACGTGGTTTTCGACCGTTTGGGGCAAACCAGAGAACATTATTCATTGTTTTTATTAGACCTTGGTTCGGACTTTTTTATAGCAATGAACTTTGTCAGCAGTCTCAAAGGCGCCTTGCGGCGCCTTTGTCATTTTGACTGAGATTAGAACTGGTAAACCAGGCCTACACCCACAACGTCATCGGTACCGATGCCGGCAGCCTGAGTGAAGTCATTTTTGTCCAGCAGGTTGATTTTGTAGTCAACGTAGGTGGACATGTTTTTGTTGAAGTAGTAAGTCGCGCCAACATCAACATATTTCAGCAGATCCTGGTCGCCGTAGCCTTCCAGGTTCTTACCTTTAGACTGCAGGTAAGCCACGGATGGACGCAGACCGAAGTCGAACTGGTACTGAGCAACAACTTCGAAGTTCTGTGCTTTGTTAGCAAAGCCCAGGCTACCAGCGCGAGTTGCGTTGTAGGTCTGGGTGTACTGAGATGCCAGATAGATGTTGTTAGCGTCGTATTTCAGACCGCCGGTGTAGGTAGTGGCGTCATCACCGTGACCCAGTACGCCAGCGGCGTTCTGATCGGTAGTACGTTTAGAGCTAGAAATTGCTGAACCCAGGCTGAAACCTTCACCCAGATCGTAGGTCAGGGAGCCGCCGAAGCCGTCACCATTCTGACGCAGGAGGCCACGACCGTTGTTGGTAGAACCTTCACCGCTAGCGCTGCCGTTTTTACCCTGATACTGCAGAGCAAAGTTCAGGCCATCAACCAGACCGAAGAAGTCGGTGTTACGGTAGGTTGCAACGCCGTTTGCACGAGACTGCATGAAGTTATCAGCACCGTAGGTATCGCCACCGAATTCTGGCAGAACGTCAGTCCAGGAAGTAACGTCGTAAACAACGCCGTAGTTACGACCATAGTCGAAAGAACCCGCCTGACCGAACTTCAGACCAGCAAACGCCAGACGAGTCCAGGCCTGATCGCTTGAGTTTTCAGTGTTGTTCGCCTGAACGTTGTATTCCCACTGGCCGTAACCGGTCAGTTGGTCGTTGATCTGAGTTTCGCCTTTGAAGCCGAAGCGAACGTAAGTCTGGTCGCCGTCAGCGCTTTTATCATTGGAGAAATAGTGCAGACCATCAACTTTACCGTACAGGTCTAATTTATTGCCGTCTTTGTTATAAATTTCGGCTGCATTTGCAGCGCCTGCTACCAGCAGAGCCGGTACCAGAAGGGATAGTGCTTTAACTTTCATCTTATTAACCCTCTGTTATATGCCTTATTTTATTTACCACTGCTTACTGATTAACCCTCTAATCAGTCGGCAAATTCATTGTCCAAAACAAAGGCTGAATAATCCAACGAGAATATGATACGAAAACTATATAGATGTTTCATTTATCAATATAGATGTATCCAAATGTAAATCAGAGGGAACTTTTTTTAGCACGAATAGCTAAAAATATAAGCATGAATAATCAAAAAATAATAACAATGCATTAAAAACAATAAGTTAGACCAAAAATAAAAAAGTAGCACTGAATGATAATTTTTTTCTTACTTTCAGCGATAAAATCACTCTCGCTATCATCATTAACTTTATTTATTACCGTCATTCGAATCTGAATGTCCGTTTACCCCTATTAGTGCCGGATGCTCGCATCCGGTTTTTTTTGCCCTTCTTTACACAACTTTAATATTCTCCTGCTACCGATGCAATTTGTAACGTCTGTTAATTAATCAATCTGCTTTTTTTCTCCATATTTCATGCACAACCCAGATGATTCTTAAAAACAGCCTTTTATTGCCTCTCTGCGTTCGCCACAAATAGCTGTACAAATCTTCCCCAACTGTACAAATCTCTCTCAGTAACTTAACGTAAATTCTTATTTAAGGATTTATCCTAATAATCAGTCACCTGAAAAACGCCTGAGAACCCCCTATACTGCGTCAGATTGCTGACTGTATCGCCATATAAAGGTATTCTTAGCGTCTGCCGGCGCGAAGACGCTAAGGCTAAACGGCCCACGCAATCAGTTGGGCTATCTATCATCCAGGATTGGCGAGGCTTCGCCGGGTTACCTACATACAATGAGCCAGTCTGAAAATACGTCGCTAAATAAGTTCTCACTGTTCCCCGGCAACATTACGCGCTTCTTTTTGCTGCTGACCATCGTACTGCTCGTCTCCATGGGCGTGCTGGTGCAAAGCGCCGTTAATGCCTGGCTGAAGGACAAAAGCTATCAGATTGTCGACATCACGCATGCCCTGCATAAGCGGGTAGAAACCTATCGCTATGCGACGTGGCAAATCTACGACAATATTGCCACCGCGCCTGCGGCCTCTGGGGAAAACCTGCAGGAAACCCGCCTGCGCCAGGACGTGTATTACCTCGACAAGCCACGCAGCAAAACCGAAGCGCTGATCTTTGGCTCCCATGACAGCTCTACGCTGGAAATGACGCAGCGGATATCCGGCTACCTGGACACGCTTTGGGGCGCGGAGAACAGCCCCTGGTCGATGTACTACCTGAACGGCCAGGACAACAGCATGATCCTGGTCTCTACCCTGCCGCTAAAAGATCTCTCCTCCGGCTTTAAAGACTCTGGCGTTGGTACCATCGTGGACTCACGCCGGGCAGAGATGCTGCAGCAGGCCAATGCCCTGGACGAGCGCGAAAGTTTCTCTTCGCTGCGCAAGCTAAACTGGCAAAACGGCCATTACTTCACGCTTCGAACCACCTTTAATCAGCCTGGGCATCTGGCCACCGTGGTCGCATTTGATTTGCCTATTAACGATCTTATTCCACCGACAATGTCGCTGGACAGCTTCCAGCTCGAGCCAGATGAGCGCCAGCGGGCCGCCGCTACGGCAACGGATAAAGACGATCCGGACAGCGTGAGCATTAATTTTAATAGCGCCCGGATTGAAATCACCGCACCGGTGGCCACAACTCAGCTCCAACTGGTGTGGAAGGTACCGTTTGGTACGCTGATGATGGATACGCTGCAAAACATTCTTCTGCCGTTGCTGCTGAACATTGCGCTGCTCGGGTTAGCCGTTTTTGGCTTCGCGACCTTCCGCCAGCAGCCCCAGCGCCAGACCGAAAGCAATCCGGGTAACGGTGAGCTACAAATCCTGCGGGCGCTAAACGAAGAGATCGTGGCCATCCTGCCGCTTGGCCTGCTGGTCCACGACCTCGATGCCAATCGCACGGTAATAAGCAACAAAATTGCCGACCACCTGCTGCCCCATCTGAACTTGCAAAACATCATTTCGATGGCGGATCAGCACCAGGGCGTTATTCAGGCCACGGTAAATAATGAGCTGTATGAGATTCGTCAGTTTCGCAGCCAGATAGCGCCGCGCACGCAGATTTTTGTTATCCGCGATCAGGATCGTGAAATTCTGGTAAACAAGAAGCTCAAGCAGGCCCAGCGCCTGTATGAGAAAAACCAGCAGGGCCGCGCCGCCTTTATGCAGCACATTGGCGAGGCGCTACAGCTGCCGGTTAAGCAGCTGGCCGAACATGCGGCAGAAATTAACGACGATAAACACCTGCAGCTCTCGAACGATGCACAGACTATTGTGCGCCTGGTCGATGAAATTCAGTTGTTGAATATGCTGGAAGCAGACAGCTGGAAAACCCAGGCCAGCGAGTTTTCCATCCAGTCGCTTGTCGATGAAGTGGCGCTGTCGATGCTGCCGATTATCAAGCGTAAAGGGCTACAGCTGCTCATCAACAACAACCTGCCGGCCGATGAAAAACGCCACGGCGACAAAGACGTGCTGCGAAAAATTCTGGAACTCCTGCTGCATTACTCGGTGACGACCACGCAGATTGGCAAAATTACGCTTGAAATCAGCGAAGAGGAAGCCGGGCCGGATCGCCTGCTGTTCCGTGTGCTTGATACCGGCAACGGGATCGGCAACGGAGAAGTGGATAATCTGCATTTCCCGTTCCTTAACGAGACAAGTGAAGACCGCTACGGCCAGGCCAATGGTCTCGCGTTTTATCTCTGCGATCGCCTTGCGCGCAAGCTCGGTGGCCACCTGAACATCAAAACGCGCCCGGACATCGGCACGCGCTATAATTTACACATCAGAATGGCCGCTGAGCCCCAGGCGGAGATGCAGGAAGAAAAACTGCTGGATGATGTCGTGGCAATGCTGGATATCACCTCCAATGAGGTGCGTACCATTGTGACCAGAATGCTGGAAAACTGGGGCGCAAACTGTATTTCCCCGGACGAAAGACTGGCGAGTCAAGACTTTGATATCTTCCTCACTGATAATCCGTCTAATCTTACTGCTTCGGGCTTGCTTTTAAGCGATGATGAAAACGGGATGCGGAAAATCGCCCCAGGCCAGTTCCGGGTCAACTTTAATATCAGCAATGCGATGCAGGATGCCGTTCTGCAGCTGATTGAAAACCAACTGGCGGAGGAAGATACGCCGGACTCGCCTCTGGGCGGCGATGAAAACGCTCAGCTGCACGCCAGCGGTTATTACGCGCTGTTTGTCGACACGGTACCGGAAGATGTTACCAGGCTGTATACTGAATCTGCAGCGGGCGACTTTGCCGCTCTGGCTCAGACAGCGCACCGCCTGAAGGGCGTGTTTGCGATGCTGAATCTCGTGCCCGGCAAACAGTTATGTGAAACGTTGGAGCACCACATTCGTGAAAGTGACGCTCCAGACATACAAAAATATATCAGCGACATTGATGCTTATGTCAAAAGTCTGCTGTAGCAAGGTAGCCTATTAGATGAACAATATGAACGTAATTATTGCTGACGACCATCCGATTGTTCTGTTCGGCATTCGTAAGTCTCTGGAGCAGATCGAATGGGTGAATGTTGTCGGTGAATTCGAAGACTCCACGGCGCTTATTAACAACTTACCAAAGCTTGAAGCCAATGTTTTAATCACCGATCTTTCCATGCCGGGCGACAAATACGGCGACGGCATTACGCTGATTAAATACATCAAGCGTCAC
Source organism: Cedecea neteri (assembly GCF_000757825.1). Lineage (GTDB taxonomy): Bacteria > Pseudomonadota > Gammaproteobacteria > Enterobacterales > Enterobacteriaceae > Cedecea > Cedecea selenatireducens. The sequence goes on along the minus strand of NZ_CP009451.1, from coordinate 4,167,484 downwards.
TTCCCGGATCTGTCGATCATTGTGCTGACCATGAACAACAACCCGGCTATCCTTAGCGCGGTGTTGGATCTGGACATCGAAGGGATCGTCCTCAAACAAGGCGCCCCAACCGATCTGCCTAAAGCGCTCGCCGCCCTGCAGAAAGGTAAAAAATTCACGCCGGAGAGCGTCTCTCGCCTGCTGGAAAAAATCAGCGCCGGCGGCTATGGCGACAAGCGTCTTTCTCCGAAAGAGAGTGAAGTCCTCCGCCTGTTCGCAGAAGGTTTCCTGGTGACCGAAATTGCCCGCAAGCTGAACCGCAGCATCAAAACAATCAGCAGCCAGAAGAAATCAGCGATGATGAAGCTGGGTGTGGAAAACGATATTGCGCTGCTGAACTACCTTTCTTCCGTGAGCCTGACGCCAGCGGACAAAGAGTAATTAGCGCATCTGCATGAAAAAAAGCCCCGCATTTAACCGCGGGGCTTTTTTATGGTACCGAATTATCAGGCATTACGGGTACTGCGAACGCGAGCGGTATAAACCGCCAGCGTCTGTTTAATAACGTCGAGCGTCACCGGTTTAGACAGGCAGCTGTCCATGCCGGACTCCAGACACCGCTGTTTCTCTTCCGCCAGCGCATTGGCCGTCACGCCGATGACCGGCAGCGTCAGCCCCAGCTGACGAATGCGCTGGGTCAGGCGATAGCCGTCCATGTTCGGCATGTTGACGTCGCTCAGCACAATATCAATATGGTTTTTGCTGAGCACGTTAAGCGCGTCGATGCCGTCGTTCGCCGTCTTGCACTGGTAACCGAGCGATCCAAGCTGATCCGCCAGCAGGCGACGGTTAATCGGATGATCGTCAACCACCAGAATCATCATATCGTCGTTCTGCTCGCTGATTTCGCTCGCCGCCGTCAGCGCAGGAGAGCTGCCCGGCACGTCTACGGTAATACTGTAAATCCGCCCCAACAGAGGTAGAAGCTCGTGAGGCGCGGCTACGCTGTGGACCCAACGGCCAGGCTCAAATTCAACGGGAATTCCGATATGGCGACGGCAGAAGACAATTGCCGCCCGTCCGCCCCACGGAGCAGAAAGATTGTCATCGGTGATCAGAATATCGTCGCTGCCCGGCGTTTCGCCCGACCAGAAGTGAGCCTGTAGCCCATTTTTCACCAGCAGAGATTCCAGATAGCTGCTGAGATAATCATTGCGAACCGCCAGCCAGCAGCGCTTATCCGCCAACCCTTCGACGTTATTCTTCGGCGCAAACTGCGCCTGATACAGCGGGATGCGAACCGTAAACTGGCTCCCCATTCCCGCTTCGGTATCCACGGAGATATCACCGTCCATCATGCTGATAAGCTTTTCGCAAATCGCCAGTCCCAGCCCGGTTCCCTGGAAATTGCGCTGCACGCCGGTACCGACCTGGAAGAACGGATCGAACAGCCTGGTGACTTCTTTGGTCGGGATCCCCACCCCGGTATCGCGAACCCGGAAGCTCAGGTAGTCTCCGTTAACGGAAACATGCAGGATGATACAGCCAATATCGGTGAACTTAATCGCGTTGCTAAGCAGGTTAGAAATCACCTGCTGCAGCCGCATCGGGTCACCCTGCAGGGTTAGCGGTACGTCGTCGTCGATAAAGCAGTAAAGCCCAAGCTGCTTACGAACCACGAGCGGCAGATAGTTGGCGGTAATGTGGCTCATCACCTCGCGCGGTGAAAACTCGCGAGGCTCAATTTTCAGCTGCTCGGACTCAATTTTTGAGAAGTCGAGAATGTCGCTGATGATCTTAAGCAGCAGGCTGGAGGAGTTATTCATTGCCGTGACCAGCCTGTCGACGCCCTTCGGCAGCTCTTTCGTTTGCAGCAGATCGAGGTTACCGATAATGCCGTACAGCGGCGTACGCAGTTCGTGGCTGACGGTGGCAAGGAACATGGACTTCGACTGGCTGGCCTGCTCGGACGCCTGAGCCATCTCCTGCAGCGATTCTTCCATCTTCACGCGGGCGCTCACGTCAACCAGCACGCAAATCGCCACGTTCTCATTGCGGTAGCGCGAATGCACAAAGCTAATCTGCAGATTGGTATGATTGCTGGTCACCACATCGACAAAATTAACCTGCTGACCGCAGATAATCTGCGTCAGCCGCTGCCTGTCCTCGTGGGTCAGCATATTGAGGTAATTGTGCGCCAGTTCGTTACTCAGAATATTGGTACCGTCCTGCGTTCGCAGGATACAGATACCCACCGGCGCAGACGCGACAATTTTCCGGTTGAACTGCTCGTGCTCCTCCAGCCGCTGGGCATCGCTTTCGGCAGGGATAAAAATCCTGCGTTCATACATGCGTGCCAGGGTAAACAGCACAATCCCGACCAGAACGTTGAGTAACACGGCATTGAGGATCAGCATCCTGATGCTTTCCAGCACCAGGTCAACGGGAACGGAATAGATAACGCTCAGCGACGACGGCGGCAGATTCTTCTTCAATACCAGCGCTTTAAAGCCCGAGGTGTAGCCAAACCAGGAGCGGTCCTGAATCCAGCGGCTTTCAGGTTCAATACGAGATTCCGGGCCGGTCAGAGAAATTAATGGATGACCGTTTTCATCCAGAATGGTCACCCCGATGGGCAGCGTGCCCGGCGTCAGGAAGTTCTCCATGCGCACCGTTTGCTCAATGCCCAGCAGCGCCTGCAGGCGGGTCGCCAGATAAACCGGCGTCAGGGTATAAAAATAACCAATACCGGCGCGCGGCCCCTGCCCAATCCAGTAGATGCTATTGGCTCGTTCATCCTGCGGCGCGGTGCGGTATTTCATAATGCGCTCGTGCAGCGTTTTCAGCGCGCTCTCCCGCTCCAGCGGCATATCACGCAGCCCAAAGTCCGCCATACACAAATTATCGCCGCCAATCAGAAATACCCGGTTGAGATCGTAGGCCGCTGAGAAGTTATCGCGCCAGTAGCGCAGGAACCATGAAAGAGACTGCAGCGAACTTCGCCACGTCGCGCTGACCGCCGAGCAGTCCGAGTCCGGGAACAGCGGCATAAACGTTGGCGCATCGGTTTTATCGGTGCTTTGTTCGAGCGGCGGCAGGACGCCATTTGGCGCGGTAAGGCGGTTCTCAGCAATGTACTTCAGCTCTTTCACCACGTCCGAGGTACGCTGGATATAGCGCTGGGCCTGGTCAAAGCTGATGTTAAATTCCTGACGAATCTCCGACTCTTTATCGTGCAGCGCGTTAACGATGTAAAACACGGAAAACAGCGCGATCAGCAGCCAGAGCAGCAGCGCTAGCGCCCTGAACAGGTAACGCGAAATTTTAAGGGTGCTTCGAAAAGAGACGAGATATTTCAAATTAAGCCTGGCGGTACGCGAGAGAGTAAATAGAGATGCGCTTAAGGTAGCCGCAAAACCCCTGGCCCGCAACGGCAAACAAAAAAGGCCGCAAAAGCGGCCTTCCAGATACAGAACTGTGCTTAGACAAGCATCGTTCTTCCAGAGAGCAGTTGCAAATAAACCAGGGAAATCAATTCATTGATTTTCTTCAGATAACCACAGTAAAGGAATAACCACGCTTATTCCTTTACTGTCAGAACGTTAAAAGGCCGCAAATGCGGCCCTTTATTTACAGACTATTCCGGATTATTCGTCCGCGTCGTCCGCGGCATCATCTTCAGTATCCGCTTCCGGAGCGATTTCATCGTCCCCTTCCGCGACGCTGCCGTCGATGCTGTCCAGATCTTCGTCGTCCACAGGCTCAGCTACGCGCTGCAGACCCACAACATTTTCGTCTTCCGCGGTACGGATGAGGATGACGCCCTGGGTGTTACGCCCGACCACGCTGACTTCAGACACGCGAGTACGCACCAGCGTACCGGCATCGGTGATCATCATGATCTGGTCGGTATCTTCCACCTGCACCGCGCCAACAACGCTGCCGTTGCGCTCGGTTACTTTGATGGAGATAACGCCCTGCGTTGCACGAGACTTGGTTGGGTATTCTGCCGCAGCGGTACGTTTACCGTAGCCGTTTTGAGTCACGGTCAGAATCGCGCCTTCACCGCGTGGAATGATCAAGGAAACGACTTTATCGTCACCGGCAAGCTTGATACCGCGAACGCCCGTTGCGGTACGGCCCATGGTACGAACGGCGTCTTCTTTGAAGCGTACCACTTTACCCGCCGCCGAGAACAGCATGGCTTCATCGCTGCCGTTGGTTAAATCAACGCCAATCAGCTCGTCACCCTCATTGAGGTTAACGGCGATGATGCCCGCAGAACGTGGACGGCTGAAGTCGGTCAGCGCGGTTTTCTTCACGGTGCCGCTTGCGGTCGCCATGAACACGTTGATGCCTTCCGCGTACTCGCGCACCGGCAGAATCGCGGTGATGCGCTCGTCCTGCTCAAGCGGCAGCAGGTTCACAATTGGGCGGCCACGTGCGCCACGGCTCGCTTCCGGCAGCTGATAAACCTTCATCCAGTACAGGCGACCACGGCTGGAGAACAGCAGGATCGTGTCATGGGTGTTGGCCACCAGCAGGCGGTCAATAAAGTCTTCTTCTTTAATACGTGCGGCTGACTTGCCTTTGCCACCACGGCGCTGCGCTTCATAATCGGTCAGCGGCTGATACTTCACATAGCCCTGGTGAGACAGGGTGACCACCACGTCTTCCTGGTTGATCAGGTCTTCAATGTTGATATCCGCGGTGTTAGCCGTGATCTCGGTGCGGCGGTTGTCGCCGAACTGATCGCGCATCGCTTCCAGCTCTTCACGGATAACTTCCATCAGGCGCTCTGCGCTGCCCAGGATATGCAGCAGTTCGGCTATCTGCTCCAGCAGCTCTTTATACTCATCGAGCAGTTTTTCGTGCTCGAGGCCGGTCAGTTTCTGCAGACGCAGATCCAAAATCGCCTGAGCCTGCTGCTCGGTGAGGAAGTACTGGCCGTCGCGGATACCAAACTCGGGCTCCAGCCACTCAGGACGCGCGGCGTCGTCACCAGCACGTTCCAGCATCGCGGCAACGTTACCCAGATCCCACGAACGAGCAATCAGGCCAGCTTTTGCCTCTGCGGCATTTGGCGAGTGACGAATCAGCTCAATGATCGGGTCGATGTTCGCCAGGGCGATCGCCAGACCTTCGAGGATATGGGCACGATCGCGCGCTTTACGCAGTTCGAAAATGGTACGACGGGTAACCACTTCGCGACGGTGACGCACAAAAGCAGAAAGAATATCTTTCAGGTTCATTATCTTCGGCTGACCATGGTGCAGTGCCACCATGTTGATACCGAAGGAAACCTGCAGCTGGGTCTGGGAGTAAAGGTTATTGAGCACCACTTCACCAACGGCGTCGCGCTTAATCTCAATAACAATACGCATACCGTCTTTGTCAGACTCATCGCGCAGGGCGCTAATGCCTTCTACACGTTTGTCTTTCACCAGCTCGGCGATTTTCTCGATCAGGCGAGCTTTGTTCACCTGATAAGGAATTTCATGAACGATGATGGTTTCGCGGCCGGTTTTCGCATCCGCTTCTACTTCGGCGCGGGCACGAATATAAATTTTACCGCGACCGGTACGGTAGGCTTCTTCAATACCGCGGCGGCCGTTAATGATAGCGGCAGTCGGGAAGTCCGGGCCAGGGATGTGCTCCATCAGGCCTTCAACGCTGATGTTCTCGTCTTCGATATACGCGAGGCAGCCGTTGATGACTTCGGTAATGTTGTGTGGCGGAATGTTGGTCGCCATCCCAACTGCGATACCGGATGAACCGTTTACCAGCAGGTTAGGAATTTTGGTTGGCATGACGTCCGGAATTTTTTCGGTGCCGTCGTAGTTATCGACGAAATCAACCGTATCTTTTTCCAGGTCTGCCATCAGTTCGTGGGCGATTTTCGACATACGGATTTCCGTATAACGCATCGCCGCGGCGGAGTCGCCGTCTACGGAACCGAAGTTACCCTGGCCGTCGACCAGCATGTAACGCAGGGAAAATGGCTGTGCCATACGGACGATGGTGTCGTAAACCGCGGTATCACCATGAGGGTGATATTTACCGATTACGTCACCAACAACACGGGCGGATTTTTTGTATGCTTTGTTCCAGTCATTGCCCAATACGTTCATCGCGTATAGTACGCGACGGTGTACCGGCTTAAGTCCATCTCGGACATCTGGCAGTGCGCGGCCGACAATAACCGACATCGCATAATCCAGATACGAGCTCTTAAGCTCTTCCTCAATGTTGACCGGCGTAATTTCTCTGGCAAGGTCGCTCATGTAACCGCTATCCCTCTACTGTTTTCCCGGATTCAAAGGTCGCAAATTATAACACATCCGGCCCTGTGTGGGGAAACCTGAACGCAATTGTCGGCGCTTTATTCACGCCGTTAGCCTGATATACTGCCTGCCTTAACATCTGCAAGGAGTCACCGCTGTAATGAATGCTGAAAACCAACCGGTTACGCAGAACGTCGACCACGAGGAAATCGCCAAATTTGAAGCTGTCGCTTCCCGCTGGTGGGATCTGGAAGGTGAATTTAAGCCGCTGCACCGCATCAACCCGCTGCGTTTAGGCTATATCAACCAGCGCGCCGGTGGGCTGTTCGGCAAAACCGTTCTCGACGTTGGCTGCGGCGGCGGCATTCTTGCGGAGAGCATGGCGCGTGAAGGCGCTAACGTCACCGGCCTGGACATGGGCTTTGAACCGCTGCAGGTTGCCCGCCTGCACGCGCTGGAAAGCGGCGTTAAGGTCAATTACGTCCAGGAGACGGCCGAAGAACACGCGACTAAACACGCCGGGCAGTATGACGTTGTGACCTGCATGGAAATGCTGGAGCACGTCCCTGACCCGCAGTCGGTGGTCCACGCCTGTGCTCGCCTGGTTAAACCCGGCGGCCACGTTTTCTTCTCTACCATCAACCGCAACGGCAAAGCCTGGCTGATGGCCGTCGTCGGCGCTGAGTATGTGATGCGCATGGTGCCGAAAGGCACGCACGATGTTAAAAAGTTCATCAAGCCCGCCGAGCTGTTACGCTGGGTGGATGAAACCCCTCTCCGCGAGCGCCACATGACCGGCTTACATTTCAACCCCGTCACCAATGTGTTCAAGCTCGGCCCAGGGGTAGATGTTAATTATATGCTGCATACTGAAGCATAAATCGGCATATCGTATAAGGATTGATTATCGATAATTGCGCCAGAATCGTTGCGCAATTATCGATGAAGTTTAAGAAATCAGCACCCGATCAAAATTTTCATTTTTTTTGCATCCCATTGACAATTCCCTCAAGCCTTACGTGACGTGGACTTACGAAAAAAGCGCCCTGGGGAACCTCATTTTATTGATGAAATCAATACTTGTACTGAACGGATTCCTTACTAGAATACTCACCATCTAGTGACCATTTTGTCACCCACCCCCTATATATAGTATTTATCCACAGAGTTAGTCACAGGCTGGCGAATGTGCATAAATCAGGGGAAAACTCATCTCACGGACAGGTAAAACTCACATGAATCAGAGTCTGCTGGTTACAAAACGCGATGGCAGCAAAGAGCGCATCAATCTGGATAAAATTCATCGAGTACTCGACTGGGCCGCTGAAGGGCTGAACAACGTCTCCGTTTCTCAGGTTGAGCTGCGTTCCCATATCCAGTTTTATGACGGCATTAAGACCTCTGACATTCATGAAACCATCATCAAGGCTGCCGCCGACCTGATTTCCCGTGACGCACCGGATTACCAGTACCTTGCCGCACGCCTGGCGATTTTCCACCTGCGTAAAAAAGCTTATGGCCAGTTTGAGCCACCGAAGCTTTACGATCAGGTTGTGAAAATGGTTGAGCTGGGCAAATACGATCGTCACCTGCTGGAAGACTACACGGAAGAAGAGTTCGAGCAGATGAACGATTTCATCGATCACTGGCGTGATATGAACTTCTCCTACGCGGCCGTTAAACAGCTCGAAGGTAAATACCTCGTGCAGAACCGCGTCTCTGGCGAAATCTACGAGAGCGCGCAGTTCCTGTATATTCTGGTCGCCGCCTGCCTGTTCTCCGGCTACCCGCGTGAAACCCGCCTCAGCTACGTTAAGCGTTTCTATGACGCGGTTTCTACCTTCAAAATTTCTCTGCCTACGCCAATCATGTCCGGCGTGCGCACCCCTACTCGCCAGTTCAGCTCCTGCGTCCTGATCGAGTGCGGCGACAGCCTGGATTCAATCAACGCCACCTCCAGCGCTATCGTGAAGTATGTTTCTCAGCGCGCAGGCATCGGCATCAACGCCGGCCGTATTCGTGCGCTGGGCAGCCCGATTCGCGGCGGGGAAGCGTTCCACACCGGCTGTATCCCGTTCTATAAACACTTCCAGACCGCGGTGAAGTCCTGCTCTCAGGGCGGCGTGCGCGGCGGGGCTGCCACCCTGTTCTACCCAATGTGGCACCTGGAAGTTGAAAGCCTGCTGGTGCTGAAAAACAACCGTGGCGTAGAAGGCAACCGCGTGCGTCACATGGACTACGGCGTACAGATCAACAAGCTGATGTACACCCGCCTGCTGAAGGGCGAAGAGATCACTCTGTTCAGCCCGTCTGACGTGCCGGGGCTGTATGATGCTTTCTTCGCTGACCAGGATGCGTTCGAGCGCCTCTACACCAAGTACGAGAAAGACGACAGCATCCGCAAACAGCGCGTGAAAGCGGTCGAGCTGTTCTCTCTGATGATGCAGGAACGCGCCTCTACCGGCCGTATCTACATCCAGAACGTTGACCACTGCAACACCCACAGCCCGTTCGATCCGGCGATTGCGCCGGTACGCCAGTCAAACCTGTGCCTGGAAATCGCCCTGCCGACCAAACCGCTGGACGACGTGAACGATGAAAACGGCGAAATTGCCCTGTGTACGCTGTCCGCGTTCAACCTTGGCGTGATCGAAAGCCTGGCAGACCTGGAAGAGATGGCCGTGCTGGCGGTACGCGCCCTCGACGCCCTGCTCGACTATCAGGATTACCCAATTCTGGCGGCGAAACGCGGCGCAATGGGTCGTCGTACGCTGGGTATCGGGGTGATTAACTTTGCCTACTATCTGGCGAAGCACGGCGTGCGTTACTCTGACGGCAGCGCAAACAACCTGACGCACAAGACCTTCGAAGCGATTCAGTACTACCTGCTGAAAGCCTCAAACGAGCTGGCGAAAGAGCAAGGCGCCTGCCCGTGGTTCAACGAAACCACCTATGCGAAAGGCATTCTGCCGATCGATACCTATAAGAAAGACTTGGATGCTATCAGCAACGAGCCGCTGCATCTGGACTGGGAAGGCCTGCGTGAGTCCATCAAAACTCACGGCCTGCGCAACTCCACGCTTTCTGCCCTGATGCCGTCTGAGACCTCCTCGCAGATCTCTAACGCCACCAACGGCATTGAGCCGCCGCGCGGCCACATCAGCATTAAAGCGTCGAAAGACGGGATCCTGCGCCAGGTCGTGCCGGATTATGAAGCGCTGAAAAACAACTACGAGCTGCTGTGGGAAATGCCGAGCAACGACGGTTATCTGCAGCTGGTTGGCCTGATGCAGAAGTTTATCGACCAGTCGATCTCTGCCAACACCAACTACGATCCAACGCGCTTCCCGTCGGGCAAAGTGCCGATGCAGCAGTTGCTGAAGGATCTGCTCACCGCCTATAAATTCGGCGTGAAAACCCTGTACTATCAAAACACCCGCGACGGCGCGGAAGATACTCAGGATGACCTGGCTCCTTCCATCCAGGACGATGGCTGCGAAAGCGGTGCATGTAAAATCTGATTTTCGTTTTTCCCTCACCTCTGTTTCTCCCGGCACCGGGCCAGTTCCCTCTGCCTTTGGGAGAGGGTCAGGGTGAGGGGAAAAAATTATGGAATACAAATAAATGGCTTACACTACTTTTTCACAGACGAAAAACGATCAGCTCGCCGAGCCTATGTTCTTTGGCCAGTCGGTTAACGTGGCGCGCTACGATCAGCAGAAATACGACATCTTCGAAAAGCTGATTGAAAAGCAGCTCTCCTTCTTCTGGCGTCCGGAAGAAGTGGACGTCTCCCGTGACCGTATCGACTTCCAGGCGCTGCCGGAGCATGAGAAACACATCTTCATCAGCAACCTGAAGTACCAGACGCTGCTGGACTCCATCCAGGGCCGCAGCCCGAACGTTGCGCTGCTGCCGCTGATTTCTATTCCTGAACTGGAAACCTGGGTCGAAACCTGGGCGTTTAGCGAGACCATTCACTCTCGCTCCTACACTCACATCATCCGCAACATCGTGAACGATCCGGCGATTGTCTTCGACGATATCGTGACCAATCAGGAAATCCTCAAGCGCGCCAAAGACATCTCTGGCTACTACGACGACCTGATTGAGATGACCAGCTACTGGCATCTGCTGGGCGAAGGCACGCACAACGTGAACGGCAAAACCGTTACCGTGAACCTGCGCGCGCTGAAACGACAGCTGTACCTCTGCCTGATGAGCGTTAACGCCCTGGAAGCGATTCGCTTCTACGTAAGCTTCGCCTGCTCCTTCGCCTTCGCCGAGCGCGAACTGATGGAAGGTAACGCCAAAATCATCAAGCTGATTGCCCGTGATGAAGCCCTGCACCTGACCGGCACTCAGCATATGCTGAACCTGCTGCGCAGCGGAGAAGACGATCCCGAAATGGCGGAAATCGCCGTTGAATGTCGTCAGGAATGCTACGACCTGTTCGTGCTGGCCGCCCAGCAGGAAAAAGAGTGGGCCGAATACCTGTTCCGCGACGGCTCGATGATTGGGATGAACAAAGACATCCTCTGCCAGTATGTGGAGTACATCACCAACATCCGCATGCAGGCCGTGGGCCTCGACCTGCCGTTCCAGACCCGTTCTAACCCGATTCCGTGGATCAACGCGTGGCTGGTGTCCGATAACGTGCAGGTTGCCCCGCAGGAAGTTGAAGTCAGCTCCTATCTGGTGGGCCAGATTGACTCGGAAGTCGATACCGACGATCTGAGCAACTTCCAGCTGTAAGCAATGAGCCGTATCACGCTCAGCATTACCGGCGCGCAGCTGATGAGCGAAGAGGAACACCCTTCGCTACTGGCGGCGCTGGAGTCCCACAAAGTCTGCGTAGAGTATCAGTGTCGGGAAGGCTATTGCGGCTCATGCCGCACCCGGCTGCTGGCGGGTGAAGTGCAGTGGCTGACCGAGCCCCTGGCGTTTATCCAGCCCGGTGAAATTCTCCCCTGCTGCTGCAAGGCCCGGGGCGATATAGAAATCGAGATGTAGTTGTTAAAAAGGCCGCGAATGCGGCCTTTTTCATTAATGATTACGGCTTATTAAGAAACCGCACAGCTTTGTCCGGGAAGTCGGTAAACAGCCCGTCCACGCCGGCTTTGTTGTACAGCACGTCATACAGCTGATTCACATCGCTGACGTAGTCCGGCAGCGCGTCCGCCCTCACCGTATAAGGATGCACCGTCAGTTTGCTGGCGTGCGCTTCGGTTACCATATCGCTGAGCTTCACTTTGCCTTTGGTTGATGCCTTCTCCACCAGCATGTGGTAGTCCGGGCCGATACCGTCGGCATACTGGGCTATCTGCTTCATCGCGCCAGGCTTAAACATCCAGTCGTAGCTGTAGTTCACCCACTTGCCGTCCGGCTGTTTTTCCTGAGTCTCATTCCAGTCGGTATAGGCGATAAGCTGCACCAGATTAAGGTTCATGCCCATTTTCGGCTCAAGCTCGTTTTTAATGCGCTTAAGCTCTGCGGCGTCAAAGCACTGGAGATAAACCTTATCCTGCTTGCCGGTGTAGCCGTATCGCTTGAGCACCTCGAGGGTTTTCGCCGCGATATCCTTCCCTTCCTGATGGTGGAACCACGGCGCTTTTATCTCAGGATAAATGCCGATGTTCTTGCCGGTGGAATGGTTCAGCCCCTGAACAAACTCGATTTCTTCTTCAAAGGTGTGCACCCGGAAGTCGGATTTGCCCATCGGGAAGCGCCCCGGATAGGTCTGCACCTGCTTGCCGTCAACGATATCAAAACCTTCGGTGAACCTGAGGGACTTGATTTCCGCCAGCGTAAAGTCGATGGCGTAGTAGCGGCCATCTTTACGTGCACGGTCCGGGAAGCGCTTCGCGACGTCGGTCACCCTGTCCAGATAGTGGTCATGAAGCACCACCAGCCTGTCGTCTTTGGTCATCACCAGATCTTGCTCAAGGTAGTCCGCGCCCTGAGCGTAGGCCATCGCTTTTGCCGGCAACGTATGCTCAGGCAGATAGCCGCTGGCACCCCGGTGGGCAATCACTATTTTGTCCGTGGTCTGGGCGAATACGCTGCTGGTCGCCACCAGCACCACGCCCGCCAGTAAGGATTTTGCCATCAGTTTCATTCTGCTCCCCTTAGCCGTTCTTCAACAATTTTTCATCGCGATGCTTACGCTCGCCAATCATCACCACAATCAGCAGCAGCACGGCCAAAACGCTGCCGCCAATCATCACGATAAAGCCGCCGTCCCAGCCGAAGAAGTCCACGGTATAGCCGACAATGGCGCTGGCCGCGACCGAGCCGCCCAGGTAGCCAAACAGTCCGGTAAAGCCCGCCGCCGTGCCTGCGGCTTTCTTCGGGGCAAGCTCCAGCGCATGCAGGCCAATCAGCATCACAGGGCCATAAATCAGGAAGCCGATAACAATCATACAGGCCATGTCCACGCCCGGATTGCCCGGCGGGTTGAGCCAGTAAACCACGGTGGCAATTGTCACCAGCACCATGAAGAACACGCCGGTTGCGCCACGGTTACCTTTAAATACCTTGTCCGACATCCAGCCGCAAAGCAGCGTGCCGGGGATACCCGCGTACTCATAAAGGAAGTAGGCCCACGAGGATTTATCCAGCGCGAAGTGCTTCACTTCTTTCAGGTAAGTTGGCGACCAGTCCAGAATGCCGTAGCGCAGCAGATAGACAAACACGTTGGCAATGGCGATGTACCACAGCAGGCGGTTCGGGAAGACATACTTCATGAAGATCTGCTTCGCCGTCAGCTCTTCTTCCGCTTTCTCACTGTAATCGTCCGGGTAGTCGTTTTTGTACTCTTCAATCGGCGGCAGGCCACAGGATTGCGGCGTATCACGCATCAAACCGAAAGCAATAATCGCCACAACGATCGCCGCAAAAGCAGGCATATACAACGCCGCATGCCAGTCGTTAAACCACGCCATCCCCAACAGGAACAGCAGTGGAGGAAGACCACCGCCCACGTTATGGGCGCAGTTCCAGACGGAAACAATGCTCCCACGCTCCTTCTGCGACCACCAGTGCACCATGGTGCGCCCACACGGCGGCCACCCCATGCCCTGGAACCAGCCACAGGCGAACAGCAGCACAAACATCACGGCGATGCTGGACGTTGCCCACGGCACAAAGCCCATAAATAGCATGACGGCGGCGGCGAGAATCAACCCGGCAGGCAGGAAAACGCGCGGATTCGAACGGTCAGAGACCGATCCCATGATGAATTTCGAAAATCCGTAGGCAATCGAAATCCCGGAAAGTGCAAAACCGAGATCGCCGCGGGAGAAGCCCTGCTCCACCAGATACGGCATCGCAAGGGTGAAGTTTTTCCTTACCAGATAGTAAGCCGCATAACCGAAGAAGATACCCATGAAAATTTGCCAGCGCAGGCGGCGATAGGTCGGATCTATCTGCTCCTCTGACAAACGCGTCTTATGCGCGGCGGGTTTGAAGATACTTAACATACGAGCCTCCGTGGCGTTGGTGTTCAGCGGGAGCAAGCGGCTCCCGCCAAATGTTCTTTTGCGAGCGCATGTTAGTTATCTATGCGCGTATTTACTGTGAAACATCGCACACAATGTTACATTTTTATTACAAAAAGGCGAAAAGGTGCATTTCATCATGAATAACTTTCGTTTATTGCTCGAATTTGCTCGCAATCAAACATTTCGTACTTTATTTATGGCTGAATAACGGTAAATAAAGAAGGGATAAAAGGAGCGCCATGTGAGCAGAGAAACGGACGTGATTATTATCGGCGGAGGAGCAACCGGCGCCGGGATCGCGCGCGACTGCGCCCGACGCGGGCTGAAAGTGCTGCTGCTCGAGCGGCATGACATCGCTACAGGCGCGACGGGCCGCAATCATGGCCTGCTCCACAGCGGCGCTCGCTATGCGGTCACCGACGGTGAATCCGCAAAAGAGTGTATCGAAGAAAACCGCATTCTGCGGCGCATCGCCCGCCACTGCATCGAACCTACGAACGGCCTGTTTATCACCCTTCCGGAAGACGATCTCGCGTTTCAAAGCGGATTTATCACCGCCTGTCGCCAGGCCGGTATCGATGCACAAGCGCTTGATCCCAAAGAAGCGCTGCGGCTGGAGCCGTCCGCAAACCCAACGTTAATCGGTGCCGTTCGCGTGCCGGACGGGACGGTCGATCCTTTCCGCCTGACCGCAGCCAATATGCTCGATGCGAAGGAACACGGGGCTGAAGTTCTGACAGGCTGCGAAATCACCGGCCTGATTCGCGAAGGCTCCCGGGTTTGCGGCGTGCGCGTATTCAATCATCTCACCAGGCAAGCAGGAGAATTCCGCGCGCCTATGGTGGTTAATGCTGCGGGTATCTGGGGGCAACGCATCGCGGAATACGCCGATCTCAACGTAAAAATGTTCCCGGCTAAAGGCGCGCTGCTGATCCTCGGCCACAGAATCAATAACATGGTCATCAACCGCTGCCGTAAACCGGCAGACGCCGATATCCTTGTCCCCGGCGACACCATCTCGCTTATTGGCACCACCTCCACGCACATTGACTACGACCAGATTGACAATATGTCCGTCACGCCGGATGAGGTAGATATTCTGATCCGCGAAGGTGAAAAACTGGCTCCGGTACTGGGCCGAACCCGCATTCTTCGGGCCTACGCAGGCGTCAGGCCTCTGGTCGCCAGCGATAACGATCCGACGGGGCGCAGCGTGAGCCGTGGGATTGTGCTGTTGGATCACGCAAAACGCGACGGTATGGACGGCTTTATCACCATTACCGGCGGCAAACTCATGACCTACCGCCTGATGGCGGAATGGGCAACGGACCTGGTTTGCGAGCGGCTTGGGAACAATATCCCCTGCTCCACAGCTTCGACGCCGCTGCCGGGCTCCGAACAAACGGCAGAGCAAACGCTGGGCAAAGTTATCTCCTTACCGCCTACGATTCGCGGGTCGGCCGTCTGGCGGCACGGCGACCGCGCTACCCGCCTGCTGAATAACAGCCGGCTTAGCAACAGCCTGGTTTGCGAATGCGAAGCCGTCACCTCCGGTGAGGTTCGCTATGCCATCGATGCCCTTGGCGTAAAAAGCCTGGGTGATTTACGCCGCAGAACGCGTGTGGGCATGGGCACCTGCCAGGGTGAACTCTGCGCCTGCCGTGCCGCGGGCCTGCTGCAGCGCTTCCAGCTCACCACACCGGCACAATCCCTGGAACAGCTTTCCCACTTCCTCAACGAACGCTGGAAAGGCGTCCGCCCGATAGCCTGGGGAAATGCGTTGCGCGAAAGCGAATTTACCACCTGGGTTTACCAGGGATTGTGCGGCCTGGATAACGGAGAACAGGGATGAAATTCGACACTATCATCATCGGCAGCGGCCTGGCCGGACTGACCGCAGGCATAAAGCTGGCGGAAAACGGGCAACGCTGCGCTATCGTCAGCCGCGGGCAAAGCGCCCTGCACTTCTCTTCCGGCTCGCTGGATTTGCTCTCGGCGCTGCCGGACGGCAGCCCGGTTCAGGAGCCTGAGGCCGCGCTGGAAAGCCTGGCTGAACAGGCCCCCCAACATCCCTACAGCCTGATGGGCAAAGAAAGCGTGTTGGCTTTTGCCGCAGAAAGCGAACAACTGCTGGCAAGGGCTGGCATCCCCTTGACGGGCCATTATCGCCAAAACCACCTGAGAATCACCCCGCTGGGTAAGCAAAGAGCCAGCTGGCTAAGCCCGCCGGAGGTGCCTCAGGCTCCACTGCCGTGGCAAAAAGTGACGGTAATTAATATCGCAGGTTTTCTGGACTTTCAGGCAGAGCTGGTGGCAGGTTCGCTTTCGTCCTCGGGCTGTGCCGCACACGTCGCCGAACTCACCTTACCCGTGCTTGACGTATTACGTGATAACCCAAGCGAGTTTCGCGCCGTAAACATCGCCCGGGTGCTGGATCTGCCGGAAAATCACCAGGCATTGGTGGATGAACTCAGGCTGCTATTGGGCAGCGGTGAAGCGATGATCCTTCCCGCCTGTTTCGGTCTGGAAGAGAGTACGGTTTCAGCCCTGCAGCAGGCGCTAAACGTGCCGGTAAAACTGCTCCCAACCCTGCCGCCCTCTGTACCTGGAATGAGGCTCCACGATGCGCTTCGCCGCCGCTTTCAATCCCTCGGCGGGCTTATCATGCCGGGAGACACCGTCATCGGCGCTCAGTTAGAACGAGGCTGCATCAACGCCCTGTTCACCAAAAATCACCGTGAAGTTCCGCTACGTACCCGTCATGTCATTCTGGCCAGCGGAAGCTTTTTCAGCGGCGGGCTGGAAGCTGACAGGCAGCGAGTTTTTGAGCCTATCTTCGGGCTGGACGTGGAGGTGCCGGGGGATCGCGCCTCCTGGAGTGAGACCGATTTCTTTACGCCTCAGCCCTGGCTGCAGTTTGGGCTAAAAGTGAATACCCGGCTTCAGCCGAGCCATGACGGTGAACACACGCGAAATCTTTATGCCATTGGCTCTGTGCTGGGCGGTTTTAACCCCATCCAGCAAGGATGCGGGGCCGGTGTTTCTATGCTCACGGCGCTCTGTGTTGCCGAACAAATCCTTGCTGCCGCGGAGGCTTGCCATGAACCTGCTTGATGAAACCAGCTTTGAAAGCTGTATTAAATGCACGGTCTGCACCACAGCCTGCCCGGTTAGCCGCGTACGCCCGGAATATCCGGGGCCAAAACAGGCCGGGCCCGACGGCGAAAGGCTGAGACTAAAAGATCCCTCGCTGTATGACGACGCGCTGAAGTACTGCACCAACTGCAAACGCTGCGAAGTCTCCTGCCCGTCCGAGGTCAAAATTGGCGACATCATCCAGCGGGCGCGTGCCAGATACGGTGAGCATAAACCTTCCCTGCGCGACGCGATTCTCAGCCATACCGATTTAATGGGCACGCTCTCCACGCCTTTTGCCCCGCTGGTCAATGCCACCACCGGCATGAAGCCCGTACGTAAGCTGCTGGATAAAGCGCTCAACATTGATTCCCACCGCGAACTGCCCAAATACTCCTTCGGCACCTTCCGCCAGTGGTATCGACGCCAGGCGGCGCGCCAGGCCACCTTCCCGCAGCAGGTCGCGTTCTTCCACGGCTGCTTCGTGAACTACAACCATCCCCAGCTCGGCAAAGATATGGTTAAAGTGCTTAACGCGATGGGCATCGGCGTTCAGTTACTGAAAAGAGAGAAGTGCTGCGGCGTACCGCTCATCGCCAACGGCTTTATTGAAAAGGCAAAAAAACAGGCGGCGGTAAATGCCAGTTCGCTTGAAGAAGCGGTTATTCAGCGCGGGCTACCGGTCGTGGCGACTTCTTCGACCTGCACCTTCACCCTGCGCGATGAATACCCGCACATTCTCGGCGTGGATACCACGCCGATCCGCGATCACATTGAGCTGGCAACGCGCTATATCTGGAAACTTCTGGAAGAGGATGGCAGAACATTGGCGCTAAAAAATACGCCGCTTCGCATCGCTTACCATACGCCGTGTCATATGGAAAAAATGGGCTGGACGCTCTACTCCGTTGAGCTGCTGCGCCGAATTCCCGGCGTGGAGCTGGTGATGCTGGACTCCCAATGCTGCGGCATCGCCGGCACCTATGGGTTTAAAAAAGAAAACTATCCGACCTCCCAGCGTATCGGCGCGCCGCTGTTCCAGCAGATAGAAGAGAGCGGCGTTGACCTGGTAGTCACCGACTGTGAAACCTGTAAATGGCAGATAGAGATGTCCACCAGCAAACGCTGCGAGCACCCGATTACGCTGCTGGCACGGGCGCTCGCCTGATGCTTAGAGGCTGGCTGATTCCACAACCTTAATCCAGCCGTGCTCGGTTTCCAGCGGCTGGCCGTTGAGCCAGCGACGCAGCACGTTAAGCGCCATCATGGCGCACACTTCCTGACGAATGGCCAGCGCATGGCGGCTGGTACCAAACTTCACGCCAAGGCCAAAGGTGCCGTCCGGCGTGGAGAGAGCAAAGTTGATTTGCCTCTCTTCCTCACCGGCAATAACCAGAGCCACGCCGCTTTGCTGGCTCTGGCGCAGATCTGCGCTGGCCTTCAGCGCTTCCGCCAGCGTGCCAGCCTCCTGCGGTAAAACACGGCTAGCTTTCAGCGCAGCCTGCGCCCTTGTCAGCTGTAGCGCCAGCAGGCCGCCGGTAAACTGTTCGCTCACGGCGATAGTCAGTGAACGCTCGGCGAGGCGGCGGGCTATTTGCGCCGGAAGCCCTTCGGTTCCTTCAAAAATCAGGCTGTCGCCGGCGACACGGCGCACCTCTGGCCATACCGCTTCCATCGCCTCACGCTGGCTGGCCGGGCCGGTGAGCTTAAGCTCGATAATCGGCATAGACGAGCGATACCCCATCACCACATTCTCCGGCAACGTCAGCGGATCAAGACATTGCGCCAGCTCGCTTTCGGAGCGCCCAAAGGTGGTTAAACGCAGGCATATTGGAGGTTCAGGGAGCGTAAAACGCGTGCGCAGCCGGGGCATAATTTCTTTATCTACCATCGCCTTAAATTCTGATGGCACGCCGGGCGTGAAGAACATCAGGCAGCGGTTTAAGGTCATTGCAAAACCGCAGGCAGTGCCCACGGGGTTGTCGATCATTTCGCTGTTGGCCGGAATTTGTGCCTGCTTGCGGTTGCTCGGGGCCATCACTCGCCCACGCTCGGCGAAAAACTGCTCCATCCAGGCTAGCCATTCGGCATGCTCAACCAGCTCAACGCCCGCAGCGGTAGCCGCCGCCAGCGCGCTTAAATCATCGCTTGTGGGCCCCAGACCGCCGTTAACAATCAGTACGTCGGCCTGGTGGCTGCGCTCTTGCAGTATGGCAATCAGGTCAGGAAGGCTGTCGCCCACCGTATTACGGCGCGACATCGGTAAACCCTGGTGAAAGAAATAATCGGCAAGCCAGGCTGCATTGGTATCGGTAATTTGCCCGTACAGCACTTCGTCACCGGTCGACAGCATTTCTACTTTTAACATCTTCTACTCCGCAGCAAGGGAACGCCCCACTATAGCGCAGACGGGAACAACGGGCGGGAAGAAAAAGCGCAACAGAAGCGTCGCGCTGGAAGAAATTAGAAGCTGGCGCTGACGCCCACATACGGACCGTCGGCAACGGTATCGGTCCGGTCACCGTCTTTGCCGCCAAGGCTGATGTAACGGTAGCCCACCTGAGCCGAGAACGGACGCATAAAGTTCCAGCTTGCGCCTGCGCTTGCTTCTTTATAGTCCTTCACGCCGCTGGACAGCGAATCTGGCGAGTAGTAGTAATCGCCAAACACCGCAATATCAGGCGTAATTGGCCATTTCAGGCCGCCGCCGGCCGCAACCGCATAACCTTCTTTGCGATCTTTTGGATGCAGGTAAACGCCACGCCCCCCCACGGTTGCCATCATCGGCCCCAGAGGAATATTAAAGCCGAGGCCAAGACCCACGGCATCGCCGTTGTCGTCGTTGTGCGCGTAGTTACCGGTTACCGCAATGCCGCTGCTTTCGGTGCCAAAACCCACGCCGAGATTAGTGTATTCCTTGCCGACTTCAGCACTCACGCCAATCGCGCTGGCACCTGCAGAAACCAGCAGCAAACCCGCGCCGCTGGCTAAAAGTAATTTATTCATTCCTTGGTTCCTGAAAAAGAAAAAGGGCTGCCCTTGAAAACGCCATTGGATGGCGTGGCGCATTATCTTATTAACGCGTTAGAAAATGCCAATATTTCCTTGAGTGTAAGGAAATGAAAAGACACCATTTCCGGGGACAAGATCAATGAACCACGACGGCGGAAAGTGCAACAGTGTTCCGGCAATGAATGTAGTCACATTATAAATATGGTCTATATTTAACATTTTCTGTAACCACTTGACCCAGGTCTTAGGGAGGCATTGATGAGCAAGAAAGGATTAACCACCGCCGCAGGCGCACCCGTTGCCGATAACAACAACGTCGCTACCGCAGGCCCGCGTGGCCCTATGCTGCTTCAGGACGTCTGGTTTCTTGAAAAGTTAGCGCATTTCGACCGGGAGGTTATTCCCGAGCGCCGTATGCACGCCAAAGGTTCTGGCGCTTTCGGCCATTTTACCGTTACTCACGACATCACCCGCTACACCCGAGCAAAACTCTTTTCGGAAGTCGGCAAAAAAACCGAAATGTTTATGCGTTTCTCCACCGTTGCCGGTGAACGTGGCGCCGCCGACGCCGAGCGCGATATCCGCGGTTTTTCCATGAAATTCTATACAGAGGAAGGCAACTGGGACCTGGTGGGTAACAACACGCCGGTATTCTACCTCCGCGATCCGCTCAAGTTCCCGGACCTGAACCACGTCGTAAAACGCGACCCGCGCACCAACCTGCGTAACCCGACCTATAAATGGGATTTCTTCTCGCATCTGCCGGAATCGCTTCACCAACTGACCATTGATTTCAGCGATCGCGGCCTGCCGAGTTCCTATCGCCATATCCACGGCTTTGGCAGTCATACCTTTAGTTTTATCAATAAAGACAACGAGCGTTTCTGGGTGAAATTCCACTTTAAAACCCAACAGGGCATTGAGAACCTGATGGACGAAGAAGCGGGAAAAATCATCGCTGAAGACCGCGAAAGCTCGCAGCGCGATCTGTACGAATCCATTGAGGCCGGTGACTTCCCACGCTGGAAGCTGTTCATTCAGATTATGCCGGAAGCCGAAGCGTCAAAAACACCGTACAACCCGTTTGATCTGACCAAGGTCTGGCCGCACGGTGACTACCCTCTGATGGAGGTCGGGTATATCGAACTGAATCGCAACCCTGAAAATTACTTCTCGGATGTCGAACAGGCGGCAATGTCTCCGGCAAACGTGGTACCCGGCATTGGCTTCTCCCCGGATAAAATGCTGCAGGGCCGCCTGTTCTCCTACGGAGATGCGCACCGCTATCGCCTTGGCGTGAACCATCATCAGATCCCGGTGAATGCGCCAAAATGCCCGTTCCATAACTATCACCGCGACGGCGCAATGCGCGTGGACGACAACAGCGGCAACGGCGCAACCTACGAGCCAAACAGCTTCAACGTTTTCCAGGAGCAGCCAGATTTCAGCGAGCCGCCGCTAAGCCTTGAAGGCGCGGCCGACCACTGGAACCATCGCGAAGATACCGACTATTTCAGTCAGCCACGGGCGCTGTACAACCTGCTGAGCGATGAGGAGCATCAGCGCATGTTTGCGCGTATCGCCGGAGAGATGAAAGACGTGCCGGAAAGTATTCAGGCGCGACAGATTTGCCTGTTCAGCCAGGTTCATCCTGAATACGGCGCGGGAGTGGCTAACGCACTCAAAGCGCTTAAGAACGACAGGTAAAATATTGCAGGGGTTATGCCCCTGCAGCCCACTCTATCAGCCTGCGGCGGGAGATTTTAATCCCGCCCTGTTTTAGCGCCTGCGGCAGCGTTAACCAACGCACTGGCCGCTGAAAACGGGGCAACTTTCCGTCAAGCCAGGCGGCAATCTCGTTAAAATCACATCCCGCATTAGTCTCGACAACGGCAACCGGCCGCTGTCCAAACTCAGCGTCATCCACGGGCACCACAAACACCTGCTGTACCGCAGGATGTGTCGCAATGACCCGCTCCACCTCTTCCGGCTGAATACCTTCCCCGCCGCTGAAGAACTGGTTGTCAAGGCGTCCGATTATCGTCAGGCGTCCCGCCTGCAAAACGCCCCGGTCACGGGTAGCAAACCAGCCGTATTCATTCTCCAGCGGAACAAGCTGCCCGTCCCGCCAGTAGCCGCTGGCCTGGCTATCCGCACGGATCCACACTTCTTCATCGACGATTTTCACCTCCCGCCCCGGCAGCGGTTCGCCAACGTCAGGCTGCCCGTCGGCACGTTTCGCACAGACCGTCGAAGCCAGCTCGGTTAAGCCATAGCCACACCAGCAGCGCACGCCGCGGGCTTCTGCCTGCTGCGTCAGTTCAACGGGGATGGCTGCCCCGCCAAGCAGCACTTCACGCAGCGCCAGGGACCGCCGTTGTTCCAGCAGCCGCCACAGCTGAGTCGGCACCAGCGAGGCATGGCTGCACTCCCGCAAGGCTTCGCTTATCGACTGCGCAGAAGAAACCTTCAGCTGCCCACCGGCATGCAGCCAGCGCCAGAGTATCCCCTGGCCGGAAACGTGGAACAGCGGTAACGACAAGAGCCAGCTATCTTCGGCGCCGTAATCCATCCTCGACAGCACACCCGCCGCGCTGGCGAGGTGAGCGGATAATGTATGCACAGCGGCCTTGGGTAACCCGGTTGAACCGGAAGTGAGCGTCATTGACGCCAGCCGTGACGGCCGCCAGCTTTCGCACCAGGGCGCGGCATCCACCAGCCGCAGCGGCGTTAAGCCAGGGACCGGACAAACGTCGGTTAAGGTGATGCCGTAGCCCAGCGTCATCGACGGCAGGAGCTGTGCCAGCAGGCTATCAGGCAGCTGTGGGTTAAGCGGCAAAACGCGTGCACCGCACTGCAATAGCGCCAGCCAGGCAAGCAGCGTTTGCGGGCCGTTTTTCGCTTTCAGCGCAACGCCATCGCCTTCTTTTACACCCTGCAGGTGGAAGCCCCCCGCCAGCGCGTCCACGCGCTGACACAGGGTTGGCCAGGTTAAGCGTTCATCATCGAGGCGGAGCGCGACGTTTGCGCCCCGGACGTTTGCCCAGTGACGCCACGGCCAGTCGGTAAAGCTCATCGAATACGCTCAAGCTGACTGGCGCTTATGCAAGGCAGCGGGCTTCCCGGCCAGCTGCGCTCAAGCTGTGTCTGCATCAGCGACAAAGTATCCAGCCCCGGCAGGGTTCCCGGCGTCAGCCAGGCGGCGATGCGAGCCAACTGGGTCAGCCCCAGGCTCGACTCAATGGAGGAGCTGATCACCGCTTTTAACCCTAATTTGTGCGCGGAGGTGACCTGCTCACGCACTTTATCCAGGCTTCCGGTTAGCGTCGGTTTGATAATCACTGCCGAAACGCCCGGCTCTGCGGCGAAAACGAAATCACTCTCTCGCAGGCTCTCGTCCCAGGCAATTGCAATCCCCGTTTCCCGACTGAACTCGCGAGACTGCTCGCGGGTTTTGCACGGTTCTTCGATAAAATCGATGCGCGAACGGTAATCAGGATTAACGTATTTAGCGAACTGCAGTGCCTTAAGCGGCGTCCAGCTGCGGTTGGCATCAAGACGCAAATGCAGTTCAGGCACGGCCTCAAGCAGCAGATTAACCACCATGCCGTCCCGCACGGCTTCGTACAGGCCGACTTTGACCTTGGCCACTTTTTCGCCAGGCATCGCCGCCAGCGCAAGAATCAACTCGTCAGGATCGCCGGTACACAGCGGAGCCGCGCGGTAGTCCGCAGGCTGCGGCAGCGTGCCGCTAGCTTCAGCCAGCGCGCAGCTCAGGCCGAACGCGACGGACGGCAGCTCGGGCAGCGGAGTCGACTCATCGGCTACCCATTGTTCAAGCCAGCGCTCAGCCTGCGCCTGAGCTTCCGCGAGGTTTTCACCGCTAAAGCCAGGTAGAGGAGATATTTCCCCCCATCCGGTGCTCTCGCCCGGCGTCAGCCGCACCAGCAGGCCCTCTCTGAATTTGAGGCGCTGGTCACGTAGCACAACGCCTGCCTCCATAGGGATTTGAAAGCGCCACAGCGCCGCGCGGCGCATTACGGATTCCGTTTAAATTTGCTGAAGTCCGGCTGACGTTTCTGGTTAAACGCGTTGCGGCCTTCCTGACCTTCCTCGGTCATATAGAACAGCATGGTGGCGTTCCCCGCCAGCTCCTGTAGCCCGGCCTGGCCGTCACAGTCGGCATTCAGCGCCGCTTTCAGGCAGCGCAGCGCCATCGGGCTGTTTTGCAGCATCTCGCGGCACCAGCGCACGGTTTCTTTTTCCAGGTCAGCAATCGGCACAACGGTATTCACCAGCCCCATATCGAGCGCTTCTTTTGCATCGTACTGGCGGCACAGGAACCAAATTTCGCGAGCCTTTTTCTGACCAACGATACGTGCCATGTAGGAAGCCCCCCAGCCGCCGTCGAAAGAGCCTACTTTCGGGCCAGTCTGGCCAAAGACGGCGTTTTCAGCAGCGATAGTCAGGTCACACATCATGTGCAGCACATGGCCGCCGCCGATGGAAAAGCCGGCCACCATCGCCACAACAGGTTTAGGGCAGGTGCGGATTTGACGCTGGAAGTCGAGCACGTTCAGGTGATGAACGCCGCTTGTGTCCTGATAGCCGCCGTAGTCGCCGCGCACTTTCTGGTCGCCGCCCGCACAGAAGGCTTTTTCACCTTCGCCGGTCAGAATAATGGTGCCGATATTGTCGTCATAGCGAGCGTCGGCCAGGGCGTTGATCATCTCTTTGACGGTCAGCGGACGAAATGCATTACGCACTTCCGGGCGGTTAATGGTGATTTTGGCGATACCGTCGCTGGATTTATGGTAGCGAATATCGGTGTAGCCTTCAGAGCAATCTAGCCATTCAACCGGGGCGTAAAGCATTTGTTCATCAGGATAAATCATGAGAGATCCTTACAGGTCATAGTGACGAAAGAGGGTCAGGAGCGCGGAACTAAACGCAGCGGGAGCTTCCCGATGTGCGTTATGCCCGGCGCCAGAAATCAGTGCCAGAGAGCAGCGAAGCTCTGCGGCAACGGCGCGAAACTTTTCGTCTCGCTCGCCGCATAAATAATGAAAAGGAACGGCTAGCCGGCTCAGCGGCTCACGTAAATCAGGCTGGGAGGCAAGCGAAGTCGCCTCAAGCATTCGGGCCAACGCCTGCGGATTGTTTTGCACACGCAGGGCAACTAATTCAGCGCGCTGCTCGCGGCTTAACGAACGGAAGACCGGCTGCTGGTACCAGTCGTTAAGCACGGCCTGAAAGTTTTCATGCATCAACCGCTGTGCCCAATGGGAATCGCTCAGCGCCCTCGCCTCGCGTTCTGCTTCGCCGTTTAAACCGGGATGGCCACCTTCAACGACCAGCCCACGCAGGCCCTTCGACTCTGGCCGACTGGCGTGATACATGGCGATTCGCCCGCCAAGTGAATAGCCGACGAGCCAATAGCTGTCGATGCCGTGATGTTTGAGGGTATTTCGTAACGCGCTATCAACCCCGGCAAAGTTCTGGACGCGGACGGCGGCGGAACCGCCGTGGCCGGGCAGATCTATCCTGAGCTGTGACCAGTCGGGAAAATGCGGCTCAAACTCCTGCCATTCCTGATGACTGCCAAGAAAACCGTGCAGCCAGACGATCCACGGCAGAGTTGAACGGTGGCCCAAATGCGGCACGGCATGAAGGATCATGCCTGGCTAACCTGGGCCAGCAGGTGCTGGAGCGTTTGGGCCCCGGCGGTTTCCGGCACGGTGATTTCAATCACCGTTGCACCAGGGCGCAGCCAGGCCCGGCGAACGGCCTCTTCCAGCGCCTGCCAGTTTTCTGGGTTCTGATAACCCAGCCCAAACATGGCGGCGGCATGGGAGAAATTCACGTTTTGCGGCATACAATAAAAACGTTCGCGCTCTTCGGCAGGCGTTGGCAGAAGCGAGAAGATCTGGCCGCCGTTGTTGTTGACCACCAGCAGCACAAACGGCGCCGATGCGTGGCGCAACAATGCCAGCGCGTTAAGGTCATAAAGGGCAGAAATATCGCCGACTATTGCGAGCGTGGAGCGCGCCGTAGCACGCTGAACGCCTGCCGCAGTAGAAAGCAGTCCGTCAATACCGCTCGCGCCCCGGTTGCTGTAAACCGGGTAGCCCACCGGGAGCTGCGCGAAGGCGTCAATCAAGCGAACAATTAAACTGTTGCCCACAAACAGCTGGCCGCCTTCCGGCAGCAGCTGCGGCAGGCGCTGGGCAACCTGTGCCTCGCCAAATTCACCCGTGCCTTGCTCAACCTTTTCCAGCGTTTGCCAGGCAAGAGACGTTAGCTCTTCGGCCCAGGGAAGCCGTTTTTCAGCCGCATGTTTTTCCAGCCACGCTTCAACGTTGGCAACCAGACGGCGGCCACGATGGCTGGCAGGGTCAAGGCGTCCTGGCTGCTCATCGACCAGCCAGTACTCTTCCGGCCGACAGGCGGCCTGCCACTGAAGCACGCGTTTCCCGGTCAGGCTGCCGCCAAACTGAATGACTATTTGCGCCTGCTCCAGGCAGGCAACGGCCTGGCTATTGCTTAGCCACAGATCCGCACACGGCAGCGGCTGGCCGGTTTGCGAAAGCACATCACCGATAAGCGGCCAGCCGAGCATTTGTGCCCAGGCCGCAACCTGTTCGCCTTCGCTGGCTGAAAGCCGCCCGGCAACTACTACGCCCCGTTTTTGCCGCCAGAAGAACCAGTCTCTTTGCTTTAGCACGGCATTTTCGTGGGCTTCACGCAGCCAGGGAGCGTTGCCTTCCCACCAGCCTTCCAGCCGGTTTTGCCAGTCAAGGCCGGTATCATCAGGCGCGCCGTAAAGCGGTTCGGCAAACGGGCAGTTGATGTGCAATGCTCCACCGCTGAGCTGGCCGACGGCGCTGTCGACCGCAGACACCAGCCAGCTGGCGGGAATATCGTGCGTCGGGCGAGGTAGGTTAAGCGCAGCGGAAGGATGGGAGCTGAACAGCCCCGGCTGGCGAATCGCCTGGTTTGCGCCGCAGTCGATAAGCTCCGGCGGGCGGTCGGCCGTCAGTAAAATCAGTTTTTCGCCGGTCAGTCCGGCTTCTATCACGGCGGGATAAAGGTTGGCGACGGCGGTGCCGGAAGTGACGATGATCGCCACCGGCTCGCCGCTGGCTTTTGCCAGCCCGAGCGCCAGATGGCCAAGGCCGCGTTCATCAAAATGGGTGTGGCATATGAAACTGCGGTTTTCCGCCGCGCTGAGGGTCAGCGGCGTGGAGCGGGAGCCGGGCGCGATACACACGTGCCGCACCCCATGTCGGGTCAACGCTTCGAGTATGACACCCGCCCAGCGGCGGTTAAATGAGCTTATCGACATAATATTGTCCGCAGTCAATTTCGACTATTGATTATAAATACTATGGAAAGAGTTAAATTGATTTGCGTCGTGAATAGATTATTCAGTTGCCGCCGCCAACCAGCAGCGTCTTCAATCCAGCCGCTTTGTTTTCAATTTCCTGCCATTCTTCTGCGGCCACAGAGCCGGCGACGATGCCTGCCCCGGCATAAAGACGAACGCCGGTGTGGCTTACTTTCGCCGAGCGCAGCGCTACGCAGAACTCCGTTTGATGGCGGGACAGGTAGCCTGCCGAGCCTGCATACCATTCACGCTCAAAAGGCTCGTTCGCGGCAATAAATGCGCGGGCAAGTTCGCGCGGCAGGCCTGCCACCGCCGCGGTTGGCTGTAGCTGATGGAGGCAAAGCGCATCGTCCTGACGCTTGAGCTGCGTCCAGACGCAGCGGCGAAGATGCTGAACCTTGCGCAGCCGCATTACCTGCGGGGGCAGCACGTCCAGCGCGCCAACCGCATCCCGTAGCCGCTGGCAGATATCTTCTACCACCAGCATATTTTCACGCTGGTTTTTGTCATCTTTTAGCAGCCAATGGCCTAGCTTCGCGGCCTGAGCGTCGTCGGCGTGGTTAGCTACCGTGCCCGCCAGCGCCTCGGTACGCAGCGCATCGTCGATTCTTCGCCACAGGCGCTCCGGGCTGGAGCCCAGAAACGCGTTTTTCGCATCGAACGCCATCAGAAAATGGTAGCAGTTCAGGTTCACCCTGCGGCTTGCGGCCATAAACCCTGCGGCAGAAACCGGAGAAGAAAACGCCAGGTCGGTAGCCCGAGCCAGCACGACTTTATCCAGTTCATCCTGGCTAATAGCGCTCACAACCTGGTCTACCAGGCGGTGCCATTCAGGCTGTTCCGGGAGATGGGTTTCCCCCAGGCATTTGAGGTTTAGCTGCGGGAGGAGTTTCGCCGGCAGAAGCTGTTCAATAAACGCCGCGGCGGCTAAAGCATCCTGCTTCAGAGAGGTTTCGCTGTAGAGATGCAGCCAAAGATATGCCTCCCCGCCTACGCGTCGCCATTCCACACGCGAGAGAAACAGGAAACCGTGAGCCGGGTCGAAAGCATTTAGCCCCCAGACGCGCAGAAAAGGCTGTTCCGGGTGAGACTGTAAAAATGTCTGAGCTTCTTCCAGGGCAGAAAAACTCAGCAACGCGCCCAGCGCGGCAACCTCTTCGTTACCGCTGCGCTGCTGCCAGTAAAATTGAGGATAGAGCGATTGGGCAGTTAGCCAGGCGAGAGGATCGGAGGCGTCACTCAGCGTGACCGGCACGCACAGGCGCTGAAGGCCCGGCGCATCCGCAAATTCTCCTGCTAATTCCTGCTGCATTTGCTGCAGTGCTACGGCTACTGAATTCACGTTTACCTCACGCTCCGTAAAAACCCCTGATTATACGTGGTCGTTACAGCAAAAAAAAATCCTACCCAGGGGGTAAGATTCTTTATTTGCCGTTTGCAGGCGAAATCAACTTTATCGGCGGAGTAAAAGCCCAATCACCAGCCCTACCGCAGCGCCGATGCCAATGCCCTGCCACGGTTTTTCGTGCACGTAATCATCAGCACGGTAAACCGCCTTTTTGGCGCGGTAATAGTAGTTGTCCGACGCGTTGCTGATGCGTTCTTTCACGTCGTTCAGCGCCTGTTCCGCTTTCGCCTTTAGCTCA
Source organism: Cedecea neteri (assembly GCF_000757825.1). Lineage (GTDB taxonomy): Bacteria > Pseudomonadota > Gammaproteobacteria > Enterobacterales > Enterobacteriaceae > Cedecea > Cedecea selenatireducens. Next base: position 4,138,539 of record NZ_CP009451.1, on the reverse strand, counting down.
ATGTATTTTTGGTCAGCCGGATCGCCGGAGGAACGAAGGACCTCTTCAAGCGTGTCGCTTAACAGCGCCAGGTCATCATCGAGACGAGATTCATACGGTTGCATACCTTTTCTCCGTGTTAAAAAAATTTCTCGTCCGCTAACTATAGACAATCTGAACGGGTTTCGCCTGGCTATCGATTAGCCATGCCAACGTGCGGGATGCCATCTTCGTCATACACTTCGGTGACCGGATGGAAACCAAACTGGGCATAAAACGCCTGCAAATGCGCCTGAGCACCCAGATAAATAGCCCTGTCAGGCCACTGACGCTGGCAGGCAGCAAGCGCCTGGGTCATGAGGTGCTGGCCAAGCTTTTCACCGCGGACGGATGCATCCACAATGACGCGGCCAATCACCACCGGCTCCAGTTCGTTGTCGCTTTTAAGAATGCGGGCATAGGCAATTAACTTGCCATCCCGCCAGCCGAGAATATGGCGGTTCTCTCCCACCAGATCCTCACCATCAACATCAAGATAAGCGCAGCGCTGCTCAACAATAAAGACTTCACAGCGCAGGGCCAGAAGGGCATAAAGATCGGTGGCGCTCAGCTCAGAATGGTGTAAATCCTGCCAGTTAAGCATTGAAAAACTCCTTTTGATTCAGGCGCCACCTGATGGGTTATTGATGACGCTCAAGCAACTGTTTTAGCACAGTTTCCAGAGGTGTGGCAGCTTTCACCGTTTCCCCGGCGAAATCGATCCAGCCTTCGTTGAAGCCGTCCAGCATTTGCATGCGCGGGAGCGGGTTTCTCATGCCCTGGGCCAGGAAATCCGCCTCCCAGTTTTCACGAGGCACCGCCTTCACCGTCACCGAACGCCCCAGAACCTGAGAGAACGCTTCGGCTGCCAGCTGTGGGCTGTAACGCTGCGGCCCTTCCAGCTCCACAATGCGGGTTCCTGGTTCTGGCTGAGTCAACAGTTCAGCAGCAAGCGCGGCGATATCCGTTGTCGCAATCATCGGGATAGCCCGCTCCAGCGGCTGCAGGTGGCTGTAGATAATCCCGGTCTCTTTGGCACTTTCCACGTCCCAGAGAAAGTTCTCCATAAACCAGCCCGCGCGAAGGAACACGACGGAATCACAAACATCCGTGAGCTCTTTTTCCATCAATCCTAATGCGTTCAGCAGGTTTGGCTGAGTGGCCTGCGCCCCGATGGTTGAAAGGCAGACCACGTGTTGCGGACATGCCGCCTGCAGAGCCTGCTTTATTGCATTAATATTGGCGCGCGGCTCGGCAAAATCCCCCGACGGATCGAACACCGGCGGCAGCAGGATAAAGACCGCCTCGACCCCGGAAAACGCTTTTGCCAGCGCTTCACCCTCGTGCATTTCTGCCAGCGCAATGTCAGCACCCTGCTGCGCCCAGGGCTGCCCTTTAGCTTCTGTGCGAACCACAGCACGAATTTCATGCCCCTGAGCAAGCAAAGCTTTGCCCAGTGAACCACCAACCTGTCCGGTAATACCCGTAATTGCGAACATACTGTTTCTCCAGTTTCAAATCCCACCACAGGGTGTGGACGGCATTATGCGGATCCGGCTATGTTGTATCGATGGCACCATAGACAATTCACTGATGACTGCGGAGCACTAATATGATTTTCAACGATCGGGCATTTGACGGCCTGTCCGTGTTTACCGCCGTGGTAGAAAGCGGCACTTTTGCCGCCGCTGCCGAAGTGATCAATATGTCGCCGCCGGGGGTCAGCCGGGCGATTGCCAGGCTTGAGAAGCGCCTCGGCATCCGACTTTTTGACCGCACCACACGCGCGGTGTCATTGACGACAGAAGGCAAAGAGTTTTACCGCCAGGTCCTGCCGCTGCTGGCCGCGCTGGAGGACGTGACCAGTACCGCATCGCTCTCAACGAAGGCTATTACCGGCAGGCTCAGGGTGAATATCGATCCGTTCTTTTCCAGCCTGATTCTGGGGCCTCAACTGGAAACGTTTATGTCCCGCTACCCGGATCTCGAACTCGATCTGGTGACCAGAGATCGCCTGGGAGATATGATTGGCGACGGTTTCGATCTCGCGATCCGCTTTGGCGTACCGCGCAACAGCACGCTGATAGCGCGTAAGCTGCTGGAAACACGCATCATGACGGTTGCCGCTCCTGCTTACCTGGAGCGCTATGGCCGCCCCGAGACGCCGCAGGCATTGCTGTCGCACACCTGCATTCATTTCCGCGATCCGGAAACCGGCAGGCCGTTTGAGTGGGAGTTTCACCGCAAGGGAGAGGTAATTAAAGTACCGGTGAACGGGCGCCTGACGCTAAACGACGCCCGGACTCTGCATGAAGCCTGCCTCAGCGGCCATGCGATCGCCCAGATGATGACGTTCGGCTCCGACGAGTTGGTGAAAAAGGGACAACTGGTAGATTTATTTCCCGACTGGCCGGACGAGCGCTTCCCGCTTTATGCTTATTACCCTTCACGTATCAACCCCGCCGCACGAACCCGTTGTTTTCTGGATTTTATCCTCGAGCTGGCCAAAGGCTGAGCCCATAAAAAAACCGCCAGCAAGTGGCGGTTTTTGAACGGTTTTGTAAACCCGATTACATCAGCGGCTGCGCTAACTGCACCAGGCTAATAAGCGGCTGCGGATAAACACCCAGCAGCAGCACCAGCAGGGCAGAAATCAGCACCACCACGCCGCCCGCGGTCAACGCCCAGTTAGATGGGGTATCACGGTTAAGCTGCTGAGGTGCGCTCAGGTACAGGCTCACGGTCACGCGCAGATAGTAGTAAAGGCCGATGGCGCTGCCCAGTACCACTGCACCGGTCAGCCACCACAGGTGGGCCTGAACGCCGACTGCGATGATGTAGAACTTACCGATGAAGCCCAGGGTCATTGGAATACCCGCCAGGGAAAGCATCATCACGGTCATTACCGCAGAAAGCACCGGCTTGTGCCAGAACAGACCACGATAGGAGAACAGTGAGTCGGCATCCGGGCCACGGTACGGGCTGGACATCAGGCTAACCACGCCGAACGCCCCCAGGCTGCTGAACAGGTAAGCGGCCAGATAAACCCCTACCGCTTCCATCGACATATTGCCGGTTTGCAGCGCAATCAGCGCCACCAGCAGGTAACCGAGGTGTGCGATGGAAGAGTAGCCCAGCAGGCGCTTGATGTTGGACTGGTTCAGCGCCATCAGGTTACCGAAGAGGATGGAAGCGAAGGCGATAATACCCAGTACCACACGAACCGCTTCGCTGTTGCCCACCGGCGCGTAGAGGAACAGACGCATCACCACGCCAAAAATGGCGATTTTGCTGGCTGTCGCCAGGAAGGTGGAGACCGGAGCAGGAGCGCCCTGGTAAACGTCTGGGGTCCACAGGTGGAACGGCACCAGAGACAGCTTGAAGCCAAGACCGACAATCATCAGGCCCAGACCCGCCAGCAGCAGAGGTTCGTGCAGCATGTTGTCCGCCAGGCTCTTACCGAGGCTAACAAACGACAGGCTACCGGACTCGGCGTAAACCAGCGCCATACCGAACAGCAGGAAGGACGATGCCGCCGCTGACAGAATGGTGTACTTGATGCTTGCTTCCAAAGAACGCTTCTGGCGGAAGGCATAGCCGACCAGGCCGAACAGCGGCAGAGAGATCAGCTCAATGCCGAGGAACAGCGCCGCGAGGTGGTTCGCGTTAGCCAGCAGGATGCCGCCGAGGGCAGCAATCAGTACCAGCAGGTAGAACTCTTCGCGGTTGTCGGTGTAGCCTTGAAGCCACGGGTAAGCAAAGGTACAGGTCGCCAGGCTCGCCAGCAGCACCAGCCCGGTGTAGAGCATGGCGTAGCCGTCAACGCGCATCAGCGGGGTGACGTCCATCGCCCCTGCCTGACCGACAAACCACAGTGAAATCAGCGCGGCGTTAAGGCCGATAACCGACAGCGTAGCATTCAGAAAATGGTCGCGTCGCCACGCAATGGAGAGCATCACAACCACCACCGTCAATCCGACGATCAACAGCGGTAGCAGCGCGATCAAGTGTTGAGGAGTTATTGTCATGGCGAATTACGGCCTTGTAGTAGAAAGTGAACTGGTAAACCACTGCTGAATATTGCTCATCGCAGAATGCGAAGTATCCAGAATCGGCTGCGGGAAGAAGCCCAGCAGGACTAACAGCACCACCAGCAACAGAATGATAAAGAACTCGCGCATGGACATGCCAGGCAGCTGTTTATCGCTGATTTCGCTCTTAGCTTTACCGAAGTAAGCGCGGTGCAACATCGCCAGGGAGTAAACGGAGGCGAAGACCAGACCGAAGGTTGAAATCACGGTAATGACCGGCACAACGTGGAAGCTGCCGAACAGAATCATGAATTCACCAACGAAGTTACCGGTCCCCGGCATCCCGAGGGTGGCAACAGCGAAGAACATCGACAGGCCCGGCAGCCATTTAATTTTGTTCCACAGGCCGCCCATCATACGCATATCACGGGTGTGCAGACGCTCATAAAGCTGACCGCAGATGATGAACATACCCGCAGCAGACAGACCGTGGGCAATCATCTGAATCACCGCGCCCTGGTAAGCCAACTGGTTGCCGGTGTAGATAGCAATCAGCACGAAGCCCATGTGGGAAACGGAGGTATAAGCAATCAGGCGTTTAATGTCGGTCTGAGCAAAGGCCATCCACGCGCCGTAGAAGATGCCGATGACGCCCAGCCACATGGCGATTGGCGCGAACTCTGCGGACGCTTCAGGGAACAGCGGCAGAGAGAAGCGCAGCAGGCCGTAGGCTGCGGTTTTCAGCAAGATACCCGCCAGGTCAACGGAACCTGCCGTTGGTGCCTGAGAGTGTGCATCCGGCAGCCAGCCGTGAAGCGGAACCACCGGCATTTTCACCGCGAAGGCGATAAAGAAGCCCAGCATCAGCAGCCATTGTACGCCGTGGGACATCGGCGTTTTCAGCAGCAGCTCGTAGTTGAAGGTCCACACGCCGGTCGCGTTGTAGTGCACAAACACCAGGCCAAGGATAGCTATCAGCATCACCAGGCCGCTCGCCTGGGTATAGATGAAGAACTTGGTTGCGGCGGTAATACGCGTCTTCCCGTCGGAGGCTTTGTGGCCCCACAGTGCAATCAGGAAGTACATCGGCACCAGCATCATTTCCCAGAAGAAGAAGAACAGGAACATGTCGATGGCAAGGAACACGCCGATAACGCCACCGAGGATCCACATCAGGTTGAGGTGGAAGAAGCCCTGATATTTTTCGATTTCATTCCAGGAACAAAGTACCGCCAGCACGCCGAGCAGGCCGGTCAGCACTACCATCAGCAGCGACAGACCGTCGAGCGCCAGGTGAATTTCAATGCCAAAACGTGGGATCCACGGCAGAACAAATTCAGACTGCCACTGCGGCAAACCCGCCGCCTGCGTCAGTGAGTAGCCACCCTGCAACCACAATTGCAGAGAGAGTGCCAGTGTCAGCCCCATGGTAATCAGCGCTATCCAGCGAGGCACTTTCACGCCGAAGCGTTCGGTCTGCCAGCAGAAGAAGCCGCCGATAAAGGGGATTAGTATTAGCCAGGGTAATAGCATGGCGTTTGAGTCCCTAAGTCAAAATAATTCTTAAACATCGCTCACTTCCCAGCGCCAGAGGAGGAATAAACCTCGCTCCGACCCTCTCTCATCAGAGAGAGGGGGATGGAAGAAATCCTGTTAACGCAGAACCAGCAGCAGGCCGAGTACCACAACGGCCCCGATGCTCATTGACGCAACATACCAGCGCAGGTAACCGTTCTCGCTCACCAGCAGGCCGCGGCCAGCAAAGCGGGAAAGAATGGCTGGAATGTTCATCAGCGCATTCAGCGGGTCACGACGCAGCAGCCACGCAATGCCGAGGAACGGCTTGACGAAAATCATGTCGTACAGCCAGTCGAAGCCCCAGGCATTGAACCACCAGGTACCGAAGAAACGCCCCGGTGCGCTGTTCGCAAGCGACGTCACCAGAGTACGTTTGCCCAGCCACAGGAAGGCGGCAATCAGGATACCGGCAATGGCGACGACGCCGGAGATGATCTCCAGGGTCAGCACGCTGCCGTGCGCAAGTTCAGTGGTTTCCGGCAGGACGCCGCGCAGCGGTGGCACAATCATGGCGCCAACGAAGGTGGACAGTACCAGCAGAACAACCAACGGCAGGTGGTGGGTAATCCCCTTCCCTGCGTGAGCGTGAATTTTTTCTTCGCCGTGGAACGTGATGAAAATCATGCGGAAGGTGTACAGCGAGGTCATGAACGCCCCGACCAGGCCCGCAACCATCAGGTTGATGTGGCCGTTCGCCATTGCACCGGCAAGAATCTCATCTTTACTGAAGAAGCCTGCGGTAATCAGCGGCAGAGCGGACAGCGCCGCGCCCCCGACCAGGAAGCAGACATACACCAGCGGAATGGACTTACGCAGGCCACCCATCTTGAAGATGTTTTGCTCGTGGTGGCACGCCAGAATCACCGAGCCGGATGACAGGAACAGCAGCGCTTTAAAGAACGCGTGGGTCATCAGGTGGAAGATTGCCGCATCCCAGGCCTGCACGCCCAGCGCCAGGAACATGTAGCCAATCTGGCTCATGGTGGAGTAAGCGAGTACGCGTTTGATGTCGGTCTGTACCAGCGCAGCAAAGCCTGCCAGCACCAGCGTAACGGCACCAACGATACCCACCAGATGCAGAATTTCCGGGGTCATCAGGAACAGGCCGTGGGTACGGGCAATCAGATAGACGCCCGCGGTTACCATGGTCGCCGCGTGAATCAGCGCAGAAACAGGGGTTGGACCCGCCATCGCATCCGCCAGCCATGTTTGCAGCGGAAGCTGTGCAGATTTACCGACCGCACCGCCCAGCAGCATCAGGGTTGCCCAGGTCAGCATCTGGTTACCGGCAGCAAAGTGCTGCGGCGCCAGCTCAACCATTTCGCGGAAGTTCAGCGTACCCAGCTCGTTGTAGAGAATGAACAGGCCAAAGGCCAGGAACACGTCCCCCACGCGGGTAACCACGAAAGCTTTCATAGCCGCCGCGTTGTTCTTCGGATCGGTGTAGTAGAAACCGATCAGCAGGTAAGAACAGAGGCCCACGCCTTCCCAGCCGAGATACATCAGCAGCAGGTTATCGGCCAGAACCAGAACCACCATGCTGGCGATGAACAGGTTGGTGTAGGCGAAGAAGCGGGAATAACCCTCTTCGCCGCGCATGTACCAGGAAGCGAACATGTGGATCAGGAAGCCGACGCCAGTAACCACGGAAACCATGGTCAGGGACAGGCCGTCCAGCACCAGGTTGAAGCCGATGTTAAAGTCACCGACCGCCATCCAGGTCCATAGCGGCTGAGTAAACGCCTGCTGCCCGTTGTTAAAGAAATCAACCCCGGCAATAGCGGTGACAACCGCCGCCAGACCTACTGAGCCCATCCCGATGGTTGCGGACAGGTTTTCTGACCAGCGGCCGCGGGAGAATGCCAACAGTAAAAAGCCAATCAATGGCAGAACAATGGTTAACCAGAGAAGGTTCATCCACGCATCTCACTTACTGAATCGATATTCAGATTCTGGCGACGACGATGGAGCTGCAGTAACAGCGCGAGGCCAATACTGGCTTCGGCAGCAGCTAAGCTAATCGCGAGTATATACATCACCTGACCGTCAGCCTGGCCCCAGTAGCTGCCGGCAACCACGAAGGCCAGCGCGGCGGCGTTAATCATCACTTCCAGGCTGATCAGCATGAACAGCAGGTTGCGGCGAATGACCAGACCGGTCAGTCCCAGCACGAACAAAATGGCGGCGAGGATCAGTCCATGTTGCAGCGGGATCATACGTTATCCTCCGTTTTTCTTCTCACGGCCATATCAGCAGGGCGATTGCTCAGCACCTCGCCGACACGGTCTTCACGACCCAGGTGGAACGCAACGACCAGGCCCGCCAGCAGCAGCATGGAGGCCAGCTCCACCGCCAGAACATAAGGCCCGAACAGCGCGATACCGACCTGCTTCGCATCGATGGAAGTACCATCAATACCCTGGTCGTTAACGGTGCGGATTGCGTAAATCAGAACCACCAACAGGATTGCAGACAGGATACCAGGCCCGATCCACAGCTGCGGCTTCAGCCATTCGCGCTCCTGCTGCTGAACCGCGTTACCGAGGTTAAGCATCATTACCACGAAGACGAACAGCACCATGATAGCCCCGGCGTAGACGATTATCTCCAGCGCACCGGCGAAGTAAGCCCCCAGGGAGAAAAACACCCCGGAGATCGCCAGCAGCGAGATGATCAGGTACAGCAGCGCATGCACCGGATTGGTGTGAGTAATCGTCCGAAGGGTCGTCAGGACGGCCACAATGGCGCAGATATAAAAAGCGAATTCCATTCCTGACTCCTTAAGGTAACAGGCCTTTGACGTCGATAGGCTTGGCTTCGTTTTCCGCTTCGCCCTTATCTTTGCCGTCGATTGCCATACCTGCCATCCGGTAGAAGTTATATTCCGGGTATTTGCCCGGACCGGAAATCAGCAGATCCTCTTTCTCGTACACCAGATCCTGGCGCTTGTACTCACCCAGTTCGAAGTCCGGGGTAAGCTGAATCGCGGTGGTCGGGCAGGCTTCTTCGCACAGGCCGCAGAAGATGCAGCGAGAGAAGTTGATACGGAAGAACTCCGGATACCAACGACCGTCTTGCATCTCGGCTTTCTGCAGGGAAATACAGCCTACCGGGCAGGCTACCGCACACAGGTTACAGGCTACGCAGCGCTCTTCACCGTCCGGGTCGCGCGTCAGCACGATACGGCCACGGTAGCGCGGCGGCAGATACACTGGTTCTTCCGGATACATGCGGGTTTCGCGCTTGGCGAAAGCGTGCATGCCGATCATCCAGATACTGCGTACCTGGGTGCCGAAACCAACCACTAACTCTTTCAATGTCATGGTTTTTTCACCCCTTATGGTGCCTGGTAAAGAATGACCGCGGCGGTCACCAGCAAGTTGATAAGCGTCAGCGGCAGGCAAACTTTCCAACCGAAGGACATCACCTGGTCATAACGCGGACGAGGCAGTGCGGCGCGAATCAAAATGAACATCATCATGAAGAACGCGGTTTTCAGCGCGAACCAGATGAACGGCGGTAACCACGGGCCATGCCAGCCACCAAAGAACAGCGTCACGATCAGCGCAGACACGGTGACGATGCCGATGTATTCCCCGACGAAGAACAGACCGAACTTCATACCGGAATATTCGATGTGATAACCATCGGCCAGTTCCTGCTCGGCTTCCGGTTGGTCAAACGGGTGACGGTGGCAAACCGCAACGCCGGCAATCGCGAAGGTCACGAAGCCGAAGAACTGCGGGATAACGTTCCACAGATTGGCCTGGTTGTTGACGATGTCGGCCATATTAAAGGAACCGGCCTGCGCCACCACGCCCATCAGGGAAAGCCCCAGGAACACTTCATAGCTCAGGGTCTGCGCGGAAGCACGCATCGCACCAAGCAGGGAGTATTTGTTGTTACTGGACCAGCCGGCGAACAGCACGGCGTAAACCGCCAGGCCCGCCAGCATCAGGAAGAACAGGATCCCGATGTTCAGATCCGCAACCACCCAGCTTGGGCTGACCGGCACAATGGCAAAGGCCAGCAGCAGCGAGGTGAACGCGATCATCGGCGCAAGAGTAAATATCACGCGGTCAGAGAACTTAGGGATCCAGTCCTCTTTAAAGAACATCTTGATCATGTCCGCAACCAGCTGGAGTGAACCACCCCAGCCTACGCGGTTCGGTCCATAGCGGTTCTGGAACAGACCGAGCAGACGGCGTTCACCGAAGCTCATGAATGCCCCACAGGTCACCACGACCAGCAGAATGACAACCGCTTTGAGGATGCTCAGCAGAATGTCGATAACTTCCGGTGTCAGCCAGCTCATTGCGCAGCCTCCTGCAGATTTTCAAGACGAGCACCGGCAAGCACTGGCGCAATCCCCGGCATCCCCATCGGCAGACCTACCTGCCCTGCAACCAAACCTTCAGACAGCTGCAGCGGCAGACTCAGCGTCTGGCCTTCGTAGCTGAAGGAGATCAGGCTCCCGGCGTTAACGCCAAGCTTCGCGGCATCGGCCGGGTTCAGCTTGATGTATGGCTCAACCATACGCTTCTGGAACACCGGAGAGCGCTGGGACATCTCGTCGCTACCAAACAGGTGGTAGTACGGTGCGATGCGCCATTTGCCCTCTTCCGCGTGGAAGGTATCCGGCACGGAAGTGAAGTAATCCAGACCCGTTTCAGAGGCTTCAATCAGGCGTACGCCCGGATCGCCGTGGCGCAGATGGCCGCCCACTTCAGCCTGGAATTTGTTCCATGCCTGCGGGGAGTTCCAGCCTGGAGCCCAGGCAAACGGAATCTGCTGACGGTCGGCCAGCGGGCTGTTGTTCCCTTCCATAGAGAAGGCGAACATCGTGTCTTTATCCTGTGGCTGACGCGGTTCATGCACGCTGATGTTGGCGCGCATGGCGGTACGTCCGCTCGAACGGATAGGAGAACGAGACAGCTTCTGGCCTTTGATACGGAAGGAAGCATCAGGCGCGGCGTCTTTAATACCGGCCATCTGAGGCAATGCCTTCACGCAGGCGTCGATCACGTGGTCTAGCTGCGTCCAGTCAACGTCGCGGCTCTGCACGGTGCTGTGCAGCGAGTGCAGCCAGCGCCAGCTTTCGAACATCGTTACGGTGGTGTCGTAGTAAGCCGGGTCATAAACCTGGAAGAAGCGCTGGGCGCGACCTTCGTTGTTAATGACCGTACCGTCGCTTTCCGCGAAGCTCGCCGCGGACAGGACCAGATGGGCTTTGTCCATGATGTCCGTACGCTGATGGTCGATAACCATCACCAGAGGAGCTTTGCTCAGCGCAGCATCTACGCGGGCGGCTGAAGCATGGCGATGCAGATCGTTTTCCAGCACCACTACCGCATCGGCAGCACCGCTTTCCAGCTCGCTCAGGGCTTCTTCCAGAGAACCGCCGCCAATCATGCCGAGGCCAACGCTGTTAACCGCACGGGCAATCATGGTTACGCCAACGTCTGCACCGCGACCTTTCAGCGCTTTAGCCACGTTGGCCGCAGCCTGAATTACCGCTTCGCTACCGGCGTTAGTCCCGGAAACAATCAGCGGCTTCTTCGCACCGGCCAGGGCCTGCACGATGACGTCGACTTTATTCTTCAGGTCGCGGTCCAGCTCAACGGCCGGAGAGTTGCTGTCCAGCGCATTGGCAATCGCAAAACCAAGACGAGCCTGATCTTCAACCGGCGCGCGGTAAGTCCATGCGGCGATATCATCCAGGCGGGTGCTGTCCACGTTGGTGACAAACAGCGGGTGCTTAGCGTTCTGACCGATGTTCAGGATTGCGGCTATCTGCCAGTCAGCAACTTTCTGTGCCGCCGCCATTTCACGCGCCTTCCCTTTTACCGCCTGGCGAATGGCCAGTGCAGCACGAGCGCCGGTCTGGGTAACATCTTCGCCCAGAATCAGCACCGCATCATAAGATTCGATTTCACGCAGAGCAGGAGTATGAACGCCACTTTCACGCAGCACTTTCAGCATCAGCTGCAGGCGAGCCTGCTCACCGGCCGCAATGCCCGTGTAGAAGTTGTCGGCCCCAACCAGCTCACGCAGAGCGAAGTTGCTTTCCACGCTCGCACGCGGAGAACCGATGCCGATCACTTTCTTCGACTGACGCAGGATATCCGCAGCGCCCTGCATCGCCTGCTCGGCGTTCAGGGTAATGAGGTCATCGCCACGGCGCTGAATAGGGTGACGCGGACGGTCCTTCAGGTTGACGTAACCGTAACCGAAGCGGCCGCGGTCACACAGGAAGTAGTGGTTCACGGTGCCGTTGTAGCGGTTTTCGATACGACGCAGCTCACCGTAACGTTCACCCGGGCTGGTGTTACAGCCCAGCGAGCACTGCTGACAGATGCTCGGTGCGAACTGCATATCCCATTTACGGTTGTAGCGCTCGGAGTGCGTTTTGTCGGTGAATACGCCGGTCGGGCAAATTTCTACCAGGTTACCGGAGAACTCGCTTTCCAGCGTGCCGTCTTCCGGGCGACCGAAGTAGACGTTGTCGTGCGCGCCGTAAACGCCCAGATCTTTACCGTCAGCGTAGTCTTTGTAGTAACGCACGCAGCGGTAACAGGCGATACAGCGGTTCATTTCGTGAGAGATGAACGGACCGAGATCCTGGTTGCGGTGAGTACGCTTGGTAAAGCGATAGCGACGGAAGCTATGACCGGTCATGACGGTCATATCCTGCAGGTGGCAGTTACCGCCCTCTTCACAGACCGGACAGTCGTGCGGGTGGTTAGTCATCAACCACTCCACAACGCTTTCACGGAACTGTTTCGCTTCGCCATCATCAATAGAGATGAAGGTCCCGTCGGAGGCCGGTGTCATACAGGACATCACCAGGCGCCCACGGGTGTCTTCCGCGTTCTGATATTGCTTCACCGCACACTGGCGGCAAGCACCGACGCTGCCCAGCGCCGGATGCCAGCAAAAATAAGGAATATCAAGACCGAGGGAGAGACAAGCTTCTAGCAAGTTGTCTGCCCCATTGACCTCGTATTCTTTGCCGTCTACATGAATCGTAGCCATAGTCAGCATGCTTCCAGTTGGCCTGAATAACTTCAGGCGTTAATCAAAAATTCTTGTGCAATGCACCCTCACCCGATTTCGCTTTCTCCCTCGCCCCTTAGGGGAGAGGGCCGGGGTGGGGGGCGATATCACCAGCGCGTTTTTAACAGGTTCGGCTGAATGCCATTAATGGCACGCAGATTCCCGTAATCCTGTTTGGCAATGCCTGCTTCGAATTCGTCGCGGAAATATTTAATCGCACTCTGCAATGGCTCTACGGCACCCGGCGCGTGGGCACAGAAGGTTTTACCCGGTCCCAGGTGGCGGCACAGCTGCTCGAGGGTTTCGATATCCCCCGGCTGCCCTTCGCCACGCTCCAGCGCGCGCAGAATTTTTACGCTCCACGGCAGACCATCGCGGCACGGTGTACACCAGCCGCAGGATTCACGGGCAAAGAACTCTTCCAGGTTACGCACCAGCGGCACCATACCGATTTCATGGTCAACCGCCATTGCCAGCGCCGTACCGAGACGGCTGCCTGCTTTACCAATACTTTCAAACTCCATCGGCAGATCGAGGTGCGCTTCCGTCAGGAAGTCTGTCCCCGCGCCACCCGGCTGCCAGGCTTTAAACTTCAGGCCATCACGCATGCCGCCGGCGTATTCTTCCAGGATCTCGCGGGCGGTTGTCCCGAAAGGTAATTCCCAGACGCCAGGGTTTTTAACGCGGCCGGAGAAGCCCATCAGCTTGGTACCGGCATCTTTACTCATGCCGCCACCAATGCCCTGGTACCACTCAACGCCGTTAGCCAGAATCGCAGGCACGTTACACAGGGTTTCGACGTTGTTTACACAGGTCGGTTTACCCCATACGCCGCTTGATGCCGGGAACGGTGGCTTAGAACGAGGGTTCGCACGGCGACCTTCGAGGGAGTTAATCAGCGCAGTTTCTTCACCGCAGATATAACGCCCTGCCCCGGTGTGCACGATAAGCTCGAAGTCGAACCCGGAACCCAGAATGTTTTTGCCAAGCAGGCCCGCTTCGGTGGCTTCAGCGATTGCGCGGCGCAAATGAACGGCCGCTTCAATGTACTCACCGCGCAGGAAGATGTAGCCACGGTAAGCCTTAAGCGCAAAGGCGGAGATCAGCATGCCTTCCACCAGCAGGTGCGGCAGTTGCTCCATCAGCAGGCGGTCTTTATAGGTGCCCGGCTCCATTTCATCGGCGTTACACAGCAGGTAACGGATGTTCATGGACTCGTCTTTTGGCATCAGGCTCCACTTCAAACCGGTGGAAAAGCCCGCGCCGCCGCGCCCTTTCAGGCCGGCGTCTTTTACCGCATTAACGATTTCATCCGGTGCCATGGCGGTCAGCGCCTTACGCGCGCCTTCATAGCCGTTTTTGCTGCGGTATTCGTCGAGCCAGACAGGCTGTTTGTCATCACGCAGACGCCAGGTCAGCGGATGCGTTTCGGCAGTACGAATAATCGTCTTCATTTATACTGCTCCAGCAAGTCAGGGATGGCTTCCGGCGTCAGATGGCTGTGAGTGTCCTCATCAATCATCATGGTCGGCCCCTTGTCGCAGTTGCCCAGACAGCAGGTTGGCAGCAGGGTGAAGCGACCGTCAAACGTGGTCTGGCCCGGTTTGATGTTCAGTTTGGCTTCAATCGCCGACTGAATACCCTGGTAGCCGGTGATATGGCACACCACGCTGTCGCAGTAGCGAATCACGTGACGGCCCACCGGCTGGCGGAAGATTTGGCTATAGAATGTCGCCACGCCTTCTACGTCGCTTGCCGGAATACCCAGCACGTCAGCGATAGCGTAAATAGCACCATCCGGCACCCAACCGCGCTGTTTCTGAACGATTTTCAGCGCTTCGATAGAGGCCGCACGGGCATCTTCGTAATGGTGTTTTTCGTGCTCAATCGCCTCACGCTCTGCCGCACTCAGCTCAAAAGCCTCAGCCTGGTTTTGTTGGTTATCGTGCATAGTTAGCGATCCACATCAGACATTACAAAATCGATACTACCCAGATAGACAATCAGGTCAGAAACCAGGCTGCCTCGGATCGCCGCCGGAATTTGCTGCAGGTGCGCAAAGCTCGGGGTACGAATACGGGTACGGTAGCTCATGGTGCTAGCGTCACTGGTCAGGTAGTAACTGTTAATCCCTTTCGTTGCCTCAATCATCTGGAAGGATTCGTTGGCTGGCATAACCGGGCCCCACGAAACCTGCAGGAAGTGAGTGATCAGGGTTTCGATATGCTGCAGCGTGCGCTCTTTCGGCGGCGGCGTGGTCAGCGGGTGATCCGCTTTGAACGGGCCGGCTGGCATATTTTTCAGGCACTGCTCAAGGATGCGCAGGCTCTGGCGAAGCTCTTCAACTTTCAGCATGACGCGGGTGTAGCAGTCGCTGATGCCGCCGCCGACCGGCACTTCGAAGTCGAAGTTCTGGTAGCCAGAGTAAGGACGAGCCTTACGCACGTCGAAGTCGATACCGGTGGCACGCAGGCCAGCACCGGTGGTGCCCCACTCCAGCGCTTCTTTCGCGGTATAGGCAGCAACGCCCTGAGAACGGCCCTTCAGAATGGTGTTGCGCAGCGCGGCTTTCTCATAGGAATCCAGGCGCTTCGGCATCCACTCGAGGAACTCTTTCAGCAGACGCTCCCAGCCCTTCGGCAGGTCGTGTGCAACGCCGCCGATACGGAACCAGGCCGGGTGCATACGGAAACCGGTAATCGCTTCCACCAGATCGTAGATTTTCTGACGATCGGTAAAGGCGAAGAACACCGGGGTCATGGCGCCGACGTCCTGAATAAAGGTAGAGATGTACAGCAGGTGGCTGTTGATGCGGAAAAGCTCGGAGAGCATAACGCGGATAACTTCAACGCGTTCCGGCACCACAATGCCGGCCAGCTTTTCTACCGCCAGCACGTAAGGCATTTCGTTGACGCAGCCGCCGAGGTATTCGATACGGTCGGTATACGGAATGTAGCTGTGCCAGGACTGACGCTCACCCATTTTCTCTGCGCCACGGTGGTGGTAGCCGATATCCGGCACGCAGTCGACGATCTCTTCGCCGTCCAGCTGCAGGATGATACGGAAAGCACCGTGTGCGGAGGGGTGGTTTGGCCCCAGGTTCAGGAACATGAAGTCTTCATGCTCGCTGCTGCGCTTCATGCCCCACTCTTCAGGCTTGAAGGTCAGCGCTTCCATTTCCAGATCTTCTTTCTGTTTAGTCAGGATAAACGGATCGAATTCGGTGGCGCGCGCCGGGTAGTCTTTACGCAGCGGGTGGCCTTCCCAGGTCGGCGGCATCATGATGCGCGTCAGGTGCGGGTGGCCGTTGAAGGTGATGCCAAACATCTCCCATGTTTCACGCTCGTACCAGTTGGCGTTCGGGAAGATTTTCGTCAGCGTCGGCAGGTTCAGATCGTTTTCAGATAACGCCACCTTGAGCATGATGTCGCGATTGCGTTCAATGGACATCAGGTGGTAGAAAACGGAAAAATCCGCAGCCGGTAAACCGTTGCGGTGTGTGCGTAGACGCTCATCCATGCCATGCAGGTCGAACAGCATAACGTAGGGTTTTGGTGATTTCTTAAGGAAATCGACCACTTCCAGTAACTGTTCGCGCTTAACCCAGACTACGGGTACCCCGGTGCGGGTTGGCTGAACGGTGAAGGCATCCGGCCCAAAACGGTTACGCAATTCGCCAATGACCGGATCATCCAGGTGATCCCTTGTCTGCCAGGCTGGCATAGCGGCGTCTTGCGCGGTTAAATCGGTCATAGTTCTCACCATTGCAAATGGTTCTGTGGTGACTGCGTTCAGTGCCTTTGCTTTTATAGTATTGATATACAAAGACGCTCACTGACCGCAGGCGCTAATTAAATCTCGTCTGGCGTCCGCAGGTTAGTGACGGCAATACGTTCGCCGCGCTTACGCTCGCGCTCGGACTGCATGTTGGCGCGGTAAACACCCTGATCGCCAACAACCCACGATAGCGGGCGACGCTCTTTACCGATCGATTCCTGCAACAGCATCAGCGCCTGCATGTAAGCTTCCGGGCGCGGTGGACAGCCAGGAATGTAAACATCAACCGGGATAAATTTGTCGACGCCCTGAACAACAGAATAGATGTCGTACATGCCGCCAGAGTTCGCGCAGGCACCCATGGAAATAACCCATTTAGGTTCGAGCATCTGATCGTAAAGGCGCTGGATTACCGGAGCCATTTTGGTGAAGCAGGTACCGGCCACCACCATCAGGTCAGCCTGACGAGGAGAAGCACGTAAAACTTCTGCACCGAAACGCGCCACGTCATGCACAGCGGTAAACGACGTCACCATCTCTACGTAGCAGCAGGAAAGGCCAAAGTTGTATGGCCAGATTGAGTTTTTACGACCCCAGTTCACCACATCGTGCATGGCATGCTCAAGCTTGCCCATGTAAACGCTGCGGTTAATCTCTTGTTCGAGGGGATCGGTTACGATCTCCTGCTTTTGCAGGGGATAACGGTCATTCTCACCGTTGGGGTCTATGCGGGTGAGCGTATAGTCCATCTTATTGCCTCGCTGTTACTGCGTATGACGGTTAGTGAGACTGTCGGTTTCCGGGTTCATTTTCTCACGACGCGAACGCGCAGGAGTCCAATCCAGCGCACCGATGCGCACCAGATAAACCAGACCAGCCAGTAACACTAAAATGAAAATTGCGGCCTCGACGAAGCCAATCCAGCCGCTTTCACGGATAGAAGTTGACCACGCGTAGAGATACAAGGCTTCCACGTCAAAGATAACGAAGAACATGGCGACCAGGTAAAACTTGGCGGAGAGACGAAGACGTGCCGTACCAACGGAGTCGATACCCGACTCGAAGGGGGTGTTTTTGTGCCGTGCCTTAGCTCTTCCGCCAAGGAACCAGCCCCCGACAAGCATCAGACAGCACAGGCCAACGGCGACAATAAGAAAGACAGCGAACGCCCAGTGATGAGCGATAACTTCAGTGGATGTTGACATACTCATTGCTTACTCATCAAAAGTGGCGCCAAAGTCTCTGCTCTTGTTGGCAGATGAACGCCACATCGATTCATGGGGAGGAACAATCAACCGTACAATAACTACCGGAAATAATGCTTAGGCAGCCAATTGATGGGGTTTTTTACTCCTTTCTATAACCTTTTGTCAACTTTAACAAAAGTATCCACACATTAATTTACACCGGCAGCAATTCATTAACATTTAATGCGTTAAAACTCATCAGCACTCGCGTAAAGACCAGATTTTGATGAGGGTGAATCGTGTCCGTTCCGTGTGAAAAAATAAACAGCCCCTATATTTTGGCAGGAAATCTCAACTATTCCTCCCCCCAAGAGGGAGTATTTTCTTGATCTGAGACACGCTTTTGTTAATCCACTTCAAAAAGAAGCAACATTGTTATGCGTTTTTTAACATTACCTGGCCTTTGCGCGAAGTTTTTGTACATAAAATACGCAAAATTCAGAAATTCACTAATACATTGAATTTATTAGATAATATGAAGAGCTGTGTGCTATAGCAAAAATCAGGCATAAAAAATGGGCCATTGGCGCAAAAAAAACCACCAATGACCCATTTTCTACATTTAATATTTTGTTACTAACTAAACGACCTGGGGCTACTCAAAATCCCCTTCTACCAGCAGCGTATCGTCGCCTTCACTTCCCACTGCCGCAAACCGGTATGGATTCGTCGGCGTCGCAAGCGCACTGAAAATAGCCTGCGCCAGCTCATTGCCGCTTTCCGGGTTTTTACACAGCAGATATTGGGTTTCAGGAAGCACCGGCAGCCCTTCTGAAGCCCCCAGAACGCGAAGCTCAGGACTCATCATTTCCACAGGCCTTGCCGTAACGCCCAGCCCGGCTTTCACTGCCGCACGTACGGCCGCCAGCGTGGAAGCAACATATGAAATGCGCCACGGCGTCTGGCTGGCATCAAGATGCTCTATCATCATATCGCGGTACGGGCTCGGATCGTCCAACATCACCAGAGGCAAAGATTCCCCACTCTGGAAAACGTAATCGGCTGCACAGTACCAAAGCGTTGGCGAAGTTCGCAGCACAACCGAGTCGAAGTTAGAAGGATTGGACGTCGTCACCACCAGATCGACCTCATGCTGATTAAGCATTTCGATCATGAACGGATTGCGCTTTACCCTCACGTCCAGCGCCAGCTTCGGATACACCGAGCTGATGCGGTTTAACAGGAACGGCAAAATGGTATCCGCCGTTTCATCGGACGCGCCGAGCGTTAACGACCCCTGCAGGTTGTTAAACATCAGCGAAGAGCAGGCTTCATCATTGAAGCGAAGGATTTTACGCGCGTAACCCAGCAGTTGAATACCGTGCTCGGTTAGCAGTTTATTACGGCCATGTCGTGCAAAAAGCTCTTTCCCGACTAATTGCTCAAGGCGCTGCATTTGTTGGCTTACAGCGGATTGAGTGCGGCACACCGCAGCCGCAGCCGCGGCAAAGGTATTGAGATCGGCGACCGCAACGAATGTCCTCAGCAGATCGAGGTCGAGGTTCAGTATCGGACGATTTGCGTTAATCATAATTTATTCACTAATAGGTTGCTCTTTCGAGTCTGCCCTGGTTGTATTGCTATGATTTATCAAAGAGATAAAGCAATTCCTTTTACCGAATGTCTCCGGTAGTCCTGGCCGCCATACGTTAGCGGCGCTTCTGTTTGTTATTTTTTTATTCCCGGACATGCTCAATTATCTGAAACATGACCCAATGGGATATTATTCAGGTCAGGATAAGATACAAATCACCGACTCATCGTACCAGTTCAGTATTTTAAAACTGGGTAATAATTGTAAATCAGGTTCAAGAAACGACTTTTAATAAGCTTTTATATGATTATTTAACGGGTTGAAACACGACGGGAGGCATAAACCGGCCTGACCACACAACCAGTTGAATAATAATAGTAATATTTAACAACGCCGGCTAAGACACAGGACTGACGTGCCTCATCGGCATCAAAAACCTACCATTTTTCGTAGTCTATCTTACATTAAAACACTATGTTTTATAACACTTATTGCTGATTATCTGATCTCATTCTCTTTTTGTGGTTCCCCTCTTGTTGATTATTCACAACGTTTTTTGAAGTCACCCACAAGCTATAATAAAAGACCCTTAATAATTGCCCAGGTATTTATCTATTACACCAGCCAGCCTTTTGATATACATCTCTTTAACTAACCTGTCATTAATCTCTTAATGTTTCAGCCATGAATATTAATTTTTCCTTATGTTTGTCGACAACCGTCTTACGCCAGCAGCACCTCTCACTCAGGAAAGCGCCAGAGGCAGTGAATAGCATCATTCAAAAAGAACAAGGCAGTTAATAATGCTAATAAAAATCAAATTATAAGTTATTTTGTTTTTCTATTTTTATAAAATGCCATATCGCTTATACATTGTGCTGTAAAGATAAATTGCATTTCTTCTGGCTCCAACCTTCAAATCTCGCTGCAGCAGGAGTACATTGTGACGGTGCGCTTCCACGGCAGGACGCGAAATTAACAACAAAGGTCGAAGCTTCATGTCCCCCATCGAAAAATCCAGCAAACTTGATAATGTCTGTTATGACATCCGTGGCCCGGTTCTCAAAGAGGCAAAACGCCTTGAAGAAGAAGGCAATAAAGTGCTTAAGCTCAACATAGGGAACCCCGCGCCGTTTGGTTTTGAAGCGCCGGATGAAATCCTTGTTGATGTGATCCGCAATCTTCCTACCGCTCAGGGATATTGCGACTCCAAAGGGCTGTTTTCCGCCCGTAAAGCCATTATGCAGCACTATCAGGCGCGTGGGATGCGGGATGTCACCACGGAAGATATCTATATTGGTAACGGCGTTTCTGAACTGATCGTTCAGTCCATGCAGGCGCTGCTCAACAGCGGCGATGAAATGCTGGTTCCGGCACCGGACTATCCTCTCTGGACCGCCGCCGTCTCACTCTCTAGCGGCAAAGCGGTGCACTACCTTTGCGATGAAGAGTCCGACTGGTTCCCGGACCTCGACGATATCCGCGCAAAAATCACGCCCCGCACGCGCGGCATCGTGATTATCAACCCGAACAACCCTACCGGGGCCGTTTACTCTAAAGAGCTGCTTTTAGAGATTGTTGAGATTGCCCGTCAACACAATCTCATCATCTTTGCCGATGAGATTTACGACAAAATTCTTTATGACGACGCCGAGCATCACTCCATTGCCGCGCTGGCCCCGGATCTGCTGACGATTACCTTTAACGGCCTGTCAAAAACCTACCGCGTTGCCGGTTTCCGTCAAGGCTGGATGGTGCTTAACGGGCCGAAAAAACACGCTAAAGGCTATATTGAAGGTCTGGAAATGCTGGCCTCCATGCGCCTGTGCGCCAACGTTCCTGCCCAACACGCGATTCAAACCGCGCTGGGAGGCTACCAGAGCATCAGCGAATTTATCGTACCCGGCGGCCGCCTGTACGAACAGCGCAACCGCGCCTGGGAATTGATCAACGAGATCCCCGGCGTCTCCTGCGTTAAGCCTCGCGGCGCGCTGTATATGTTCCCGAAAATTGACGCGAAGCGCTTCAATATTCATGACGACCAGAAGATGGTGCTGGACTTCCTGCTGCAGGAAAAAGTTCTGCTGGTTCAGGGTACAGCCTTTAACTGGCCGTGGCCGGATCACGTGCGTATTGTTACGCTGCCGCGCGTTGACGACTTAGAAATGTCGATTGCCAAACTTGGGCGTTTCCTCGGCCATTACCACCAGTAAGCCCGTCGGGGGACATTTGCAATGTCCCCCTTCTCCCCTCACAATGACGCCACCGAGTTGTAACCGCGAGAACGTCATGAGTCAGAGCCATTTCTTTGCCCACCTCTCCCGCCTGAAACTGATCAACCGCTGGCCGCTGATGCGCAACGTCCGCACCGAAAATGTGTCCGAACACAGCCTGCAGGTCGCCATGGTTGCCCACGCGCTCGCCGCCATCAAGAATCGCAAG
This sequence comes from Cedecea neteri, assembly GCF_000757825.1. Taxonomy (GTDB): domain Bacteria; phylum Pseudomonadota; class Gammaproteobacteria; order Enterobacterales; family Enterobacteriaceae; genus Cedecea; species Cedecea selenatireducens. The sequence continues at coordinate 4,116,856 of NZ_CP009451.1, read as the reverse complement.
TTTAACGGCAACGTTAACGCGGAGAGAATCGCGCTTCTGGCGATGTACCACGACGCCAGCGAAGTGCTGACCGGGGATTTGCCCACGCCGGTAAAATATTTCAATTCGCAAATCGCGCATGAATACAAAGCCATTGAAAAGATTGCCCAGCAGAAGCTGATTGACATGGTGCCGGAAGAGCTGCGCGACATCTGGGCTCCGCTGATAGATGAGCACAGCTACAGCGAAGAAGAGAAAGCGCTGGTGAAACAGGCAGATGCGTTATGCGCTTACCTGAAATGTCTGGAAGAGCTGTCGGCAGGCAATAACGAATTCCTGCTGGCGAAAAGCCGTCTGGAAAAAACGCTGGCCGACCGCCACAGCCCGGAAATGGACTACTTCATGCAGGTCTTTGTGCCAAGTTTCCAGCTTTCGCTGGATGAGATAAGCCAGGATTCACCGCTTTAAACACTTCCCCTCTGCCGAAGCGAAATCAGGATAATGTTTTCCCCTTCTCCCTTACAGGGAGAAGGCCGTGTGAGAGTAAGTATCAGAACGGAAACAGCATCGGCACCATCACTACGCTCACGATCATCACAATGACGGTAAACGGCACGCCGAGCTTAACGAAGTCGCTAAATTTATAGTTCCCTGGCCCCAGCACCAGCGTGTTCACAGGCGATGATACGGGCGTCATAAACGCCGCAGAGGCAGCCATCGCCACAATCATCGCGAACGGATAAGGTGAAACGCCCATCGATTTAGCGGCAGCCAGGGCGATAGGTGCCATCAGTACCGCCGTCGCGGTATTGGAGATAAACAACCCGATGGTTGCACACATCACAAACAGGCAAACCAGCATGATGTAAGGCCCATATCCGCCACCGAACTCCATCAGCCCATGAACGATTAAATCCACCCCGCCGGTTTTCTGCAACGCCAGCGCAAAAGGCATCATCCCGACAATCAGAATAATGCTCGGCCAGTGAATCGCCTTATAGGCGCTTTCCATATCAATACAGCGGAACTTGCCCATCAGCATGCAGGCGATAATCGCGGCAATAGGGTTGGGTATCTCGTCGGTCAGCATGAGCGCGACCATTAGCGCCAGGCAGAAAATTGCGTGCGGCGCCTGGCTGTGTGCCGGAGAAGCATCCCGCTCTTCCACCGGCAGATTGAGCACCAGGAAATCACGATTTTGCTGTGAAAGCTGGTTAATCAGCTTCCAGTCGCCGACGACCAGAATAATATCCCCCAGTTGAATGGGCTCATCCACCAGCAGCCCTTCCATTGCCTTACCGTCTCGTCGCAGGCCAACAACGTTGAGACCGTAGCGGGTTCGGAAGGCGATTTCTCGCAAAGTCTGCCCGGTCAGTTCCGATTCGGGTAAAAGCGATACTTCAGCCATGCCCACATCCAACGCCTGATCCGAGAAATACTCGCCGCGCAGCACCATCGGCTCGAGCATTTGTTCGCTGCAAAACTCACGTAAATCAACGTCCGAGGCGGACATATCGATCAGTAGAACGTCACGCGCGCGGAACTCGGTCACGCCGGTCACATTAACGATAACGCGGCGGAACTTGCGCCACCGTTCAAGGCCGATAACGTTAGCCCCGTAGCGCTCACGCAGCTTCAAATCATCCAGCCGGTGGCCGACCATCGGCGAACCGGGGCGAATAGCCAGCCGTCGCGCCCGCCCGGTCAGGCGATATTCTTTAATCAAGTCGCGGAAAGAACGGCGCTTCCAGCTCTCTTTTCCCGCCTCATCGCCCTGCCCTTTAAGCGCAAAACGCACCACCAGCATATAAAGGATGCCAAGCACCAATACCGCCAGGCCAATCGGCGTCACGCTAAAGAACTGGAAGCCTTCCAGCCCTTCGCGCAGCAGCTCACTATTGATAACCAGATTAGGCGGCGTGGCGACGATGGTCATCATGCCGCTGATAAGCCCGGCGAAACTAAGCGGCATCATCAATCTGGAGGGGGAAATTTTCATGCGCATTGAAACGCTGATAACCACCGGAATAAAAATGGCCACCACGCCGGTAGAACTCATAAAGGCACCCAATCCGGCTACCGTCACCATCAGCAGGATCAGCATTTTGGTTTCGCTGCTGCCCGCCACGTCCACCAGCCAGCTGCCCATTTTGGTTGCGACGCCGGTACGCACCAGCCCGTCACCAATAATGAACAGCGCGGCAATCAGGATAACGTTGGGATCGCTGAACCCTGAAAAGGCCTCGCTAAGGCTTAACGTCCCGCTGAGGACAAAAGCGACAATCACCAACAGAGCCACCGCGTCCATACGCATCTTTCCGGTAGCGAACAGCAGGACAGCAACCCCCAGCAACGACAACACCCAAATGAGTTCCGAATTCAAAACGAGTCCCTGAATGGCTGATTATTGGTGAATTGAATGTAGATGAGAATGCCATAAAAAAAACCCCGCAAATGCGGGGTTAAATCATGGGATTAGTGTTTTCTTAACACTTCGACCGTGCCGTCCGGCGATTTCTGGACCAGCAGCTCGCTAAGGGAGGCGAGGACATAGTCCACGTGTTCAAGCCGTGGCGTATCCGCCGGGGCGTTAACCGCAATCACGTGGCAGCCAGCAGCAAGTCCGGAAAGCACGCCGGCGGGCGCATCTTCAACGACTACGCACTCTTCCGGCTCGAGCCCAAGCAGCTGAGCACCGAGCAAATAGGCGTCAGGTTCAGGTTTCCCGCGCGCCACTCGCTCGGCCGTCACAAAGACTTCCGGCTCGGGCAGGCCACCCGCCAGGCGACGAGCGGACGCTACCGGCACAGAACCTGAAGTGACGATAGCCCATGGAATACCGGCTTCGTTAAGGTGAGCCAAAAGCTCCGCAGCCCCAGGCAAGGCAACGATACCGTCGGTATCTTCAGACTCCAGCTTCTCGAGGCGCAGGAACTCCTGCTGAATTTCTTCCTCGGAGGCACCGGCCATAAAATGGCGCAGTGAGGTAATCGCCTGCTTGCCGTGGATGAAGCCCAAGACTTCTTCCGGGGAAATATTAAAACGCTTTGCCCAGTTTACCCACGCGCGCTCGACGGCAGGAAGGGAGTCAACCAGCGTACCATCCAAATCAAACAAGAAACCTTTACACTTCACTACGCGTCTCTCCTCAGGCGTTAATAATCTGCGCAATCTCGTTGGCGCTTAAGTGATACTGACGCGGGCAGGCATGCCACACCTTCAGCATTCGTTGGTATTTGTCCCACATTGGGGTTTGGGCGTTAAAGCCGTGGGTGCCGGCATCAAAATGGGTATAGCGGCCTTCAATGTTCACCATAAAGCGAACATAGCCCAGGAAGCGGGCTTCGGTGGCGGCATCAAAGCCCATAAAGGTGACGCGACGTTCGTCGATGTCCTGGCTGTCTTTCAGGTTGGTCCAGGAAACGTGCAGCGCGTGATACATCTCCATGATGTCGATAACGATGCGGCAGGTTTCTTCCTTCAGCTCGCCAAACTCGCGATCCAGCTCGCGCATTTGCAGACCATAGCCGCGTTCGATGATGGTTTGCAGGCGACGATAGCGCTCGGCGTTATCCGGGTCCATCATCGTCATCATCTTATACTGGTTGGATAAAATCAGACGTTGCGCGTTAGTCATTTCCATTTCCTGACTCCTTTGGTGCATGGAAAAATCCAGGTTATGACGAAGATAACCTGTAAGAAAGTATGCCTTCCTTTATATGCGCAACCGTAGGGTAATTACAAATCATCCAGGAAAGTTTTATCCAGCTGTTTGAACGCGCGCTTGAGCACGTCTGCCAGCGCCTGGTAGTCCGGCTTGCCTTCAACCGGGGCCAGCGCCTGACCTGCTTCCTGCAGTTTCATACGAACTTCATAAAACCATTGTAAGGTCGAAGGCGGTAACGGCGTGACCGAGCGCTTGCCGAGCCACCACAGTCCCTGCATTGGCAGGCTACAGGCAAAAAGTGCCGTGGCCACCGCGGGGCCAAGCTGGCCGCCCAGCGCGATTTGCCAGGTCAGCGTAAACACCGCCAGCGGCGGCATAAAACGTATGGCGTACCGGGTGGCACGAATCACACGATTTTCGATAAATACCGGTGACAGGCGCTTATCCAGCGGCCAGGTCTTCGAGTAGTGCTGCCCACGTCCGAACAGGCTAAACCAGCTAACATGGCTATTCTGGGGTGTCGACATGGCTCATACCTCAACTCTACATATAAAAAATAAAATAATTTTGCAACTCAGCAACTCTCAATGACATCGTTCAAAAAATTTTGTCTTTACGAGCCTCTATCTGCTACCCTGTGCCGGCCTTGATGGCCGTAGTGGGGAAACCACATGCTGTCAAACATTCTTTTACATCGCCGTGACCTGCAGCTTCGGGAATATGGCGTAAACTCTGAGTAATTTTATTCGCCATGCCGAAAAACGCTTCTGGCATGACGTTAATCATAAATGTCAGCGTCATCATGCGCTACGCTGATAGACTAACTGACGTTTTTTTAGCCACGTATCAAAAATAGGTACTTCCATGTCGAGTAAGCTAGTACTGGTTCTGAACTGCGGTAGCTCATCACTTAAATTCGCAATTATCGATGCCGTAAACGGTGAAGAGTACCTTTCTGGTTTAGCAGAGTGTTTCCATCTTCCTGAAGCCCGCATCAAATGGAAACTGGACGGCGCTAAACAAGAAGCGGCTCTGGGCGCAGGTGCCGCTCACAGCGAAGCTCTTAACTTCATCGTTAATAAGATTCTGGCAGAAAAACCAGAATTGTCCGCTCAGCTGACCGCAATTGGTCACCGTATCGTACACGGCGGTGAAAAATACACCAGCTCCGTTGTTATCGATGATTCCGTGATTCAGGGTATCAAAGATTCTGCCTCTTTTGCACCGCTGCATAACCCTGCACACCTGATCGGTATCGCTGAAGCCCTGAAATCCTTCCCTAACCTGGCTGATAAAAACGTTGCCGTGTTCGACACCGCGTTCCATCAGACCATGCCGGAAGAATCTTTCCTCTACGCTCTGCCGTACAAACTGTACAAAGAGCACGGCGTTCGTCGCTACGGCGCACACGGCACCAGCCACTTCTACGTGACTCAGGAAGCCGCAAAAATGCTGAACAAGCCGGTTGATGAACTGAACATCATCACCTGCCACCTGGGCAACGGCGGTTCCGTTTCTGCAATCCGTAACGGTAAATGCGTTGATACCTCCATGGGTCTGACCCCGCTGGAAGGTCTGGTCATGGGTACCCGCTCCGGCGACATCGACCCGGCTATTATCTTCCACCTGCACGATGCCCTGGGCATGAGCGTGGAAGACATCAACAAAATGCTGACCAAAGAGTCCGGCCTGCTGGGTCTGACCGAAGTCACCAGCGACTGCCGCTACGTTGAAGACAACTACGCAACGAAAGAAGACGCTAAACGTGCAATGGACGTTTACTGCCACCGTCTGGCGAAATACATCGGCTCCTACACCGCGCTGATGGAAGGTCGTCTGGACGCCGTTGTCTTCACCGGTGGTATCGGTGAAAACGCCGCCATGGTACGTGAACTGTCCCTGGGCAAACTGGGCGTACTGGGCTTCGAAGTTGATCACGAGCGCAACCTGGCTGCACGTTTCGGCAAGTCTGGCTTCATCAACAAGGAAGGCACCCGCCCGGCGGTGGTTATCACCACCAACGAAGAGCTGGTCATCGCTCAGGATGCATCCCGCCTGACCGCCTGATTCCCTCACCGCCAGCCTTAGCTGGCGGTGTTGTTTTCTGAGTCGAGTGAGCATCCCTGCTCGCGAAAACGAAAGAGGTTATACCGTGTCCCGTACTATTATGCTGATCCCTACCGGAACCAGCGTCGGCCTTACCAGCGTAAGCCTTGGCGTTATCCGTGCTATGGAACAAAAAGGCGTTCGTCTGAGCGTCTTCAAACCTATCGCCCAGCCGCGTACCGGTGGCGATAGCCCGGACCAGACCACCAGCATCATCCGCGCTAACTCCACCATCCCGGCCGCCGAGCCGCTGAACATGGGCCACGTAGAGTCCCTGCTGTCCAGCAATCAGCAGGACGTGCTGATGGAAGAGATCATCGCCAACTACCACGCCAGCAGCAAAGATGCTGAAGTCGTTCTGGTTGAAGGCCTGGTGCCGACCCGCAAACACCAGTTTGCTCAGGCGCTGAACTATGAAATCGCCAAAACCCTGAATGCGGAAATCGTCTTCGTAATGTCTCTGGGCAATGACTCTCCGGAGCAGCTGAAAGAGCGTATCGAACTGACCAGCAGCAGCTTCGGCGGCAGCAAAAACACCAACATCACCGGCGTTATCATTAACAAACTGAACGCCCCGGTTGATGAGCAGGGTCGTACCCGTCCGGACCTGTCCGAGATCTTCGACGACTCCAGCAAAGCGAGCATCGCTAACATCGATCCTAAGCAGCTGTTTGCCGACAGCCCGCTGCCGGTTCTGGGCTGCGTGCCGTGGAGCTTCGAACTGATTGCTACCCGCGCCATCGATATGGCTCGCCACCTGAACGCGACCGTCATTAACGAAGGTGACATCAATACTCGCCGCGTGAAGTCCGTGACTTTCTGTGCGCGCAGCATTCCGCACATGCTGGAACACTTCCGCCCTGGTTCTCTGCTGGTCACCTCCGCAGATCGCCCGGACGTGCTGGTTGCCGCCTGCCTGGCTGCAATGAACGGCGTTGAAATTGGCGCCATCCTGCTGACCGGCGGTTACGAAATGGACCCACGCATCAGCAAGCTGTGCGAGCGTGCTTTCGCTACCGGCCTGCCGCTGTTCATGGTTGACACCAACACCTGGCAGACCTCTCTGAGCCTGCAGAGCTTCAACCTGGAAGTCCCAACCGACGACCATCAGCGTATCGAAAAAGTGCAGGAATATGTGGCCAGCCACATCGATGCGAACTGGATCGAATCCCTGACCGCGACCTCCGAGCGCAGCCGTCGTCTGTCTCCTCCAGCGTTCCGTTACCAGCTGACCGAACTGGCTCGTAAAGCCGGTAAACGCGTTGTGCTGCCGGAAGGCGACGAGCCGCGTACCGTTAAAGCAGCGGCTATCTGTGCTGAACGTGGTATCGCGACCTGTGTGCTGCTGGGTAACCCGGATGAAATCACCCGTGTTGCTGCGGCGCAGGGCGTTGAGCTGGGCGCAGGCATCGAAATCGTCGATCCAGAAGTGGTTCGCGAAAGCTACGTTGCCCGCCTGGTTGAGCTGCGTAAGAGCAAGGGCATGACCGAAGCCGTTGCCCGCGAACAGCTGGAAGACAACGTTGTGCTGGGCACCCTGATGCTCGAGCAGGACGAAGTTGACGGCCTGGTTTCCGGTGCGGTTCACACCACCGCGAACACCATCCGTCCGCCGCTGCAGCTGATCAAAACTGCACCAGGCAGTTCTCTGGTGTCTTCCGTGTTCTTCATGCTGCTGCCTGAACAGGTTTACGTTTACGGCGACTGTGCGATTAACCCGGATCCAACCGCAGAACAGCTGGCAGAAATCGCGATTCAGTCCGCTGACTCCGCTGCCGCTTTCGGTATCGACCCACGCGTTGCAATGCTCTCCTACTCCACCGGTAACTCCGGCGCAGGTAGCGACGTTGAGAAAGTGCGTGAAGCTACCCGTATCGCTCAGGAAAAACGCCCCGATCTGGTCATCGACGGCCCACTGCAGTATGACGCTGCGGTAATGGCTGACGTGGCTAAGTCTAAGGCACCAAACTCCCCTGTTGCGGGCCGTGCGACCGTGTTCATCTTCCCTGACCTGAACACCGGTAACACCACCTATAAAGCGGTACAGCGTTCTGCAGACCTGATCTCCATCGGGCCAATGCTGCAGGGTATGCGCAAGCCGGTTAACGACCTGTCCCGTGGCGCGCTGGTTGACGATATCGTCTACACCATCGCTCTGACCGCGATTCAGTCCGCTCAGCAAGAGTAAGCCAGCTGAGACGTAAAAAGGCAGCCACCTGGCTGCCTTTTTTATTGCTTTAGCCCTCTACAGTAGCTCTTTAGCCGCCTTCACAATATCGGCCGCCGTCAGGCCATATTCCTGCTGCAGGAAGTCCTGAGTGCCAACCTGGCCGTAACGCTCCTTCACGCCCACTCTTCGCATCGGCACAGGGCAGGTCTCCACCAGCACTTCCGCCACCGCTGACCCCAGTCCGTTGTGAATACTGTGGTTTTCACAGGTGACGATGCGCCCGGTTTTCTCGGCGTAGTTCTTCACCAGCATGCGGTCGACAGGCTTGAGGGTGAACATATCGATCACCGCCGCGCTGACGCCCTCCAGCTCAAGCTGCTGAGCTGCTTTTAGCGCTTCTGCAACCATAATCCCGTTGGCTATCAGCGTAATGTCCGTGCCTTCGCGCAGCACGTTGCCTTTGCCGATGGTGAAGGTCGAGCCTTCCTCATAAACGGTAGCCGCCTGCTTACGAATAGTGCGCACCCAGTAGAAACCTTCCAGCGCGATCAGCTGGCGCAGAATGTCCTTAAACATCACCGCGTCGGTCACCTCCAGCACGATGGAGTGTGCCAGCCCACGCACAATGCCCATATCTTCGAACGACATATGGGTACCGCCGTTATGGCAGGCCGTTACCCCGGCGTCAGAAGCGATAACCTTGACGTTATTGCGCTGGTAATCCAGCGACATAAACAGCTGGTCAAAGCAGCGGCGGCTGGCGAAGGCGGTAAAAGTATGAACAAACGGCTTACGGCCGGTCAGCGACAGGCCTGCCGCCACGCCAATCACGTTGGCTTCCATGATGCCGCAGTTAATCACGTGCTGCGGGTTATCTCGCTGTACGCCGTCCATCGCCATCGAACTCATCAGGTCAGCTTCCAGCGCGATAATACCGCTGTCTTCGCTAATCTGCTGCTGAACAAACCCGGCATAGATTTTCCGCATCTCAACGGCGTCCTGGCCGCCGGTCTGGCTTACCTTAATCATGTTCCGCCTCCAGTTGCGCGATGGCCTGCTCCAGCGCCTGTTTTGACTGCTCCGTCAGGCGGAGATGGTGAGAGTTACCCAGTTGTTCAAGATACGGCACGCCTTGCCCCTTCACGCTGTCGAGGATCACCAGCAGAGGGCGCTGCTCGCCGCTGCGCACGGGCTTCACCGCTGCCAGCAAGCCGGCGATGTCATCCCCTTTCACCTTCACCACGTCAAAACCGAAGGCGCTAAACTTCTCTTCCAGATCGAAGGCGCAGATGATTTCGTCCAGCTCGCCGTCCAGCTGTTGCTTGTTCCAGTCGACAAAAACCGTCAGGTTATTGAGGCGGTGATGAGCAATAAACTGGAAAGCCTCCCAGCACTGCCCCTCGTTCAGCTCGCCGTCGCCGACGATGCTGAATACCCGGTTACGGCGCTGCGCCAGCTTGTGGGACAGCGCAATACCGGCGGCGATAGAAATCCCCTGCCCCAGCGAACCGGTGGTGGCGTCCACGCCGCGAGTTTTCAGGCGGTCAGGGTGGCTCGGCAGGCTGGTCCCATTCTCATTCAGAGTAGCCAACTGCTCGACCGGGAAATATCCCTTCAGCGCCAGCGTGCTGTACAGCGTCGGGCCAGCATGCCCCTTCGACAGCACAAAGTAGTCGCGCTCTGCCCAGTCAGGGTCACCCGGATCGATATTCATCACCTCGCCATACAGCACCGCCAGCGTTTCCACCACCGACATGCTGCCGCCGTAGTGACCGAACCCCAGCTGCGTGAGCGCCTTCAGCGTCTCCACCCGGATATCGCGCGCAAACCGCGAGACGTCTGCCAGTTCATTCATTATTTAGCCCCCGTATTATCTTCAGTGTGTACGGCAGGAGTGCCTTTTCCTTTGCCCAGATAGTTGAACCCGACCAGTACCGCAAAGACGGCAACGACCACTGCGGTAATCGCCGCTGGTGACAGGAAGCGCGCCAGGTTGCCGAGGATAATGCCTACCACACCGAAGTCAGCGTCGGAGAACGTGGTGTTGGCGAAGCCAAGCGCCCCCAGCACAGGCAGCAGCAGAACCGGCAGGAAGGTGATCAGCAGGCCGTTGGCGAAAGAGCCCACCATTGCGCCGCGTCGGCCGCCGGTAGCGTTACCAAACACGCCAGCGGTAGCCCCGGTAAAGAAGTGAGGCACCACGCCCGGCAAAATCAGTACCAGCTTCATCTGCCCCAGCAGGAACAGCCCGACAAGACCGCCAAGGAAGCTGAACAGGAAGCCAATCAGCACGGCGTTTGGCGCGTATGGGTAAACCACCGGGCAGTCCAGCGCCGGGCGAGCATTTGGCACCAGCTTCTCGGAGAAACCGGTAAACGCCGGGACGATTTCCGCCAGAATCAAGCGCACGCCCTGCAGGATGATGAACACCCCGGCCGCAAAGGTAATTGCCTGAATAATGGAGTAAACCAGGAAGTTCTGGCCGCCGCTCAGCTTCTCTTCTACATACGTCTGGCCCGCGCAAATCGCGAGGATCATGTAGATGATTATCATGGTCAGGGAGATGGAGATTGAGCTGTCACGCAGGAAGCTCAGGTTCTTCGGCAGGTTCATCTCTTCCGTTGAGCGTGAGCCCTTGCCGCACTTGCTGCCGATCCAGCCGGACAAGACGTAGCCCAGCGTGCCGAAGTGGCCAAAACCGATGTCATCGGTGCCGGTGATACGGCGCATATAGCGCTGCGCAATGGCCGGGAAGAACGCCATGATCAGGCCAAGGATCAGCGAGCCGGTAAACACCAGCGGTACGCCTTCAAAGCCCGCCACCGTCAGGATGACGCTGATCATACACGCCATATAGAACGTATGATGGCCGGTCAGGAAGATGTACTTCAGGCGGGTAAAGCGAGCCACAATAATGTTCGCCACCATCCCGAAGGCCATGATCAACGCCGTTGATGCCCCGTATTTTTCCAGCGCGATGGAAACAATCGCTTCATTATTAGGAATAATGCCCTGGATATTAAATGCATGTTCAAACATGCCGCCCAGTGGATTCAAAGACCCCACTAATACGGTGGCACCGCCGCCCAGAACAATAAAGCCCAGAACGGTTTTAATTGAGCCCTTCACCACATCAGAAAATGACTTCTTTTGTGCCACCAGGCCAATTAATGCTATCAGCCCGACGAGAATGGCCGGAACCTTTAGAATATCAACAATAAAATTCAGCGTACCAAGGATAAACATATCCGCCTCCGCTAATTATGATTAACGACCAGCAAAATAAGCGCTAAGCTTATTTTCCAGCTCATTGATATCGATGATGTTGTTGATAACCACCAGCTGACTGTCCGGCAGGCTTGCGCTGGCGGCAATGTCTTTCGCCATCACAAATACATCAGCCGCTCCCGGTGTGGCGGAGGATAAATCAGAGTGCTCAACTTCCGCTTCAATATTGAGTTTTTTAAGCACCTTTTTAATATTCATTTCGACCATAAAGCTACTGCCCAGGCCGGAACCGCAGATTGCCATTATCTTCATCGTGTTTACCTTATATTTTTTGTAGAGTACGAGCGCATCGCATTTTTCAATGCAACGTAAAAAACCATGGTGTTAAATTAAAAAACTAGAATCGATTAATTATTTTTTGTATTTCCTCCAGGTTATTGGCCTGATGCAGTAATGCCATATCTTCGTCGCTGGAAAATAGCTCGGCGAGCGCGGAAATCATTTCAATGTGGCTGTGACTGTCGGGTGCCGCCAGCATAATAATAACGTCTACCGGATCGTTGCCTTCGGAATGAAAGCTGACGCCCTGCTTCAGCTTTAACAGAGACAGCCCAAGCCCGGTGGCGCCTTCTTCCGGCCGCGCATGCGGCATCGCCAGGCCCGGCGCCAGCACATAATAAGGCCCCAGCTTTTGATGCTGTTGCATGATGGCCGTCAGGTAATGTGGGGCAATAATTCCCGCATCCAGCAGCGGCTGGGCGCTAATTTCCAGCGCCTGCTGCCAGCTAGCGGCGTTGTCGTGAAGCTGGATAGTCCCCTGATGCAGCCATTGGTTAAGCACGATACCCTCTCGAAATCGACGTTGATGATGGGCAAACTTTATTCAACGGTCTCGGGTTTAACTGTGACTAGCATCACAAAGATAGCGCTACCAATAACTATCACTCGGTTTTGTGATAGCGCTATCAAAATGCAATCATTGTGTTAAATCGCATTAAGACACACGATTTCAGGCGTATACTTGAGCGATATTTCCCCTTCATTTTCAGGGGCCAACGTCAGCCTGGCGTTTTTCAGGTACGAGAATCAGGAATCACAATGTCCATAACCCGAAAGCGGCGTAGTACCGGTAAGGTGACGCTTGCAGATGTGGCTCAGCTCGCGGGAGTCGGTACCATGACCGTCTCGCGAGCGTTAAGAACGCCGGAGCAGGTTTCCGATAAATTACGCGAAAAAATCGAAGCGGCCGTTTCCGAACTGGGTTACATGCCAAACCTTGCGGCAAGCGCGTTGGCGTCAGCCTCTTCGTACACCATTGCGATGGTCGTACCAAGCCTGGCCGAATCAGGCTGCAACGAAATGTTTGCCGGCCTCCAGCAGGTGCTGCAGCCGGCGGGATATCAGATAGTGCTTGCGGAGTCTCAGCATCGGCTGGAGCAGGAGGAAAAGCTGCTGGAAACGCTGCTCGCCTCCAATATCGCGGCGGCGATTTTACTCAGCGTTGAGCACAGTGACACGGTGCGCGGCTGGCTCAGACATGCCAGTATTCCTGTTCTGGAGATAGGTGCCACGCGCGCCGACCCGCTGGACATGAACATCGGCATTGATAACGTCGCGGCAATGTTTGAACTGACGGAAATGCTTATCCACCGTGGCTATCAGAACATCGGCCTGCTGTGCGCCAACCAGGAGCAGTGGATTTTCCAGCAGCACCTTCAGGGTTGGTACAAAGCGATGCTGCGCCACCATATGTCGCCTAACCGGGTGATCAACGCCGCTGCGCCACCGAGCTTTTCCACCGGGGCCGCACAGCTACCCGAGTTTTTGCTGGCCTGGCCGGAGCTGGATGCGCTGGTGTGCGTGTCAGATGAGCTGGCCTGCGGCGCGCTGTACGAATGCCAGCGTCGACGCATCAAAGTCCCTGACGACTTAGCCATCGTCGGGTTTGGTGACAGCGACGTAAGCCGCGTGTGTCAGCCTGCGCTAACAACCATCGCGGTACCGCATCGTAAAATTGGGATTGAGGCAGGACGGGCGCTGCTGGCGAGGATAAACGAAGAAGAGTGGAATCGCAGCCCGACTATCGCGTCTTCGCTATGTATGCGGGACAGCTGCTGATTTCCCCTCACCCTGGTCCCCTCCTTACTTGAAGAGGATCGGGGTGAGGGTAAACAATTACTCGCTCTGTTCGCTTTGAGACTCATTTTTGGCGTTGCGGGTCATCCACAGCGCCAGCGCCTTCAGCGAATCAGGGGTAAATTCGTCGCAGCGCGCGGTGATTTCTTCCGGCGACATCCAGCTGACTTCGCTGACTTCTTCTTCCTGCAGCGCGAAAGGCCCGTGAGAAACACAGCTAAAGAGCCCGCCCCACACGCGGCAGCTGTTGTCTTCGAAGTAGAACTGACCGTGTTCGGCAAAAGGTACGCCTGCAATACCGAGTTCCTCTTCCGCCTCACGGCGAGCAGACTCCAGCATTTGTTCATCCGCCTGCACGACTCCGCCCGCGGTGGCATCCAGCATGCCCGGCATGAAGTCTTTGATTTCGGTACGACGCTGTACCAGAATTTTGCCCATACCGTCGTGAACCACAATATAGGTCGCGCGATGACGCAGCCGCTGCGCGCGCATTTGCTCGCGGCTAGCCTGTGCGATGACCTCATTGTCTTCATTAACAATATCTACCCATTCCGTGCCGACAAAATGACTCTGTTCCACCATCGGGGAAACCTTATTCAGGGGCGCTCTTACGGCGCGTTATTGGATTAACCTGTCAACGTTACGGGGTAATGCTCACCTGTGCAATAACCCCATTACTCTCCAGCGTGCGAACGGTCAGAACGCCATCATCAAGCATCCCGTAACTGGCCTCAAAACCGCCCTTCGGTATGCTGACAGAGCCTGGATTAAACAAATAGATCTGTTCGTGCTTTTCTGCAACCGGAAGATGCGTATGGCCGAAAATCAGAACATCGCCAGCGGCCAAAGGCGGCAGGTTATCCGGATGATAGAGATGCCCGTGGGTGAGAAATAGCCTCTGCCGGGCCAGCAAAACCTGCTGCCAGGGCGCGGTGATGGGAAACTGAAGCAGCATCTGATCAACTTCGCTGTCGCAATTTCCACGTACCGCAATAATTTTATCGGCGACGCCGTTAAGGCATTGCGCTACCGCCGGGGGATTGTAGCCTTCAGGCAGCGCGTTACGCGGGCCGTGGTTCAGTATATCGCCCAATATCACCAGCCATTTCGCTTCGCTTTGCGCAAAGCGTTCCAGCACTTTTTCCGTGGCGGGTAACGAACCGTGAAGGTCCGAGGCAAACATTAGCTTCATTTATCCCTGGCTCCTGTAATGATAATCAGCCAATGATATCGAATTATCAGCCCGCCATCAGCCTGCGTTTTTCACCGACAGCGCCAGCCAAAGCTGTACCGAAGCGCGCTGCCACTGGAAGCTGGCATACTCTTTCAGCCGTTCCGGCACGTCATCCCCATTCAAAATCAGGCGGTTGAGCATCAATGCCAAATCGGTATCGGCAATCGACCACTCGCCGAATAAATTCTGCTGCCCCTCTGGAAGCAAGCGCTCTGCGGTCGCGATCAGTTTCTCCGCTGCCTGCTGACCGGCTGAACTCAGCGCGGGTTTCTTCTTACCGGCGAAAACCACGTCCGTAGAACGTTCTTCCCGGATCGGCATCAGGTCGCTGCGCAGCCACGCCTGAACCTGGCGCGCGCGGGCACGTTTTTCGATGTCATGAGGATAAATACGCTCCCACGTCGGCGGGGAAAAACGTTCCTCCAGATACTCATCAATAGCGGAGGATTCGCTGAGCACAAAATCCCCAACGGCCAGCACGGGCACGCGACGAGTGAGATCGAAGCCCTTCCAGCCCGGTTTCAAATTCTGACCGCTGGCGAGATCAACAGTTTGCAGCGAAAAGGCGAGCCCCTTCTCCTTCAGCGCAACAAAAACTGAAAACGCATACGGGCTAAAATAGTGGCTATCGGTCCACAACGTCATGGCAGGCTGGCTCATCATATCCTCATTTATTCGCGCGTCAGGTTATTGAACATAGAGCGAAAAAACCGTTTTGTCATCCGCTTAAAACGCACCATTCCGGTGCGGCATGAGCAAAAATGCCTATACTCAAAACGTTTGTTAAAAATGTGCTAACCCCTGGAGTGACCATGATCGATCTTTATTATGCGCCTACCCCAAACGGCCATAAAATCACCCTTTTTCTCGAAGAAGCTGGCCTGGATTACAAAATCCACCGTATCGATATCGGCAAAGGCGACCAGTTCCGCCCGGCTTTCCTGGCTATCTCACCGAATAACAAAATTCCTGCCATCGTCGATAATAAGCCTGCCGACGGCGGCGAGCCTCTGAGCCTCTTTGAGTCCGGCGAAATCCTGCTTTACCTGGCCGATAAAACCGGGCTGCTCCTCAGCAAAGAACTGCGCGTCCGCCACGCCACGCTGCAGTGGCTGTTTTGGCAAGTTGGCGGCTTTGGGCCTATGCTGGGCCAAAACCACCATTTCAACCATTTTGCCCCTCAGCCCGTGCCGTATGCCATAGAGCGCTATCAGGTCGAAACCCAGCGCCTTTATGGCGTACTCAACAAACAACTTGAGAAAGCCCCGTGGCTTGGTGGCCACGATTACAGCATAGCGGACATCGCGGCCTGGCCGTGGGTGGTGTCTCATGAACGCCAGCGCGTTGACCTGGCCAATTTCCCGGCGGTCAGAAACTGGTTTGAACGGATACGAACCCGACCTGCCACCGTGAAGGCTTATCAGCAGGCAGAGAAGGCGTAATCCCCGGTTCAGGTTTTTTCCCGCGCTGGTGTATCCTGTGGCGGGAAAAGACTTATAAGGAACCTGCAATGTCATCCATGCAACCAGACGCCATTATTCGCATTAAAAATCTGCGCCTGCGTACCTTTATTGGCATCAAAGAAGAAGAGATTGCCAACCGACAGGACATCGTGATTAACGTCGCGCTCCACTATCCTGCCGGCAAAGCAAGGGCCAGCGAGAACATCAACGATGCGCTGAACTACCGCACCGTGACCAAAGAGATAATTCAGCTGGTCGAGAATAACCGCTTCTCGCTGCTGGAAAAATTAACTCAGGATGTGCTGAATATCGCATGTGCTCATCCCTGGGTGACATATGCTGAAGTGGAGATCGATAAACTTCACGCGCTCCGCTACGCCGACTCGGTATCCATGACCCTGAGCTGGCGGCGATAAGCGCTTTCTGGTGGGAGGTACGTATGGAGATCCTGATTACCGGCGGCAGCGGATTAATTGGCCGCCACCTGATATCTCGCCTGCTTGAGCTTAACCATCAGGTGTCGGTCGTTACCCGCTCGCCGGAAAAGGCCAGCAAGCGGCTGGACAAGCGCGTGGCGCTGCTCAAAGGGCTCGACGGCTTACAAAATCTCGACGCCTTTGACGCAGTCATAAACCTGGCCGGTGAACCGATCGCCGATAAACGCTGGAGCGAGGAACAAAAACAGCTTCTGTGCCAGAGCCGCTGGCAAATTACCGAGCGGCTGGTCGAACTGTTTAAGGCCAGCCAGCAGCCCCCCAAAGCGTTTATTTCCGGCTCCGCCACCGGCTACTATGGCGACCTCGGCGAAGTGGTCGTCACCGAAGATGAACCGCCCCACAACGAATTCACCCACAAGCTTTGCGCCCGCTGGGAGCAAATTGCCTGCGGCGCGCAAAGTGAAAAGACGCGAGTTTGCCTGTTACGCACCGGCGTTGTATTAGCCCCTAAAGGCGGCATTCTGGCCAAAATGCTGCCGCTGTTCCGGCTCGGGCTGGGCGGCCCCATCGGCAATGGCCGCCAGTATCTGGCATGGATCCACATCGACGATATGGTGAACGGCATTCTCTGGCTACTGGATAACGACCTGCGCGGGCCGTTTAATATGGTTTCCCCTTACCCGGTGCGCAACGAACAGTTTTCTCACGCCCTGGGCCACGCGCTCAAACGCCCGGCCATTCTTCGCGCCCCGGCCACGGCGATTCGTCTGCTGATGGGGGAATCCTCTGTTTTAGTGCTCGGCGGGCAGCGGGCGCTACCTAAACGTCTGGAAGAGTCAGGCTTTGGCTTCCGCTGGTTCGACTTAGACGAAGCGCTGGGTGATGTGATTCGCTAACAGCAAAAAGCCGGGCTTATCCCCGGCTTTTCATTTTACGGCTCTACAGGACTCATTTCCCCTGAGCTGGTTTTGTTTTTTTCTCGCTTCGGCTGCGGGACTTTGATAATAAACGTCAGTACGCCCGCAAACAGATACAGCCCGGTATACGCCCAGACCACGCCCACAATGTCGAAGAACGGCAGGATCAGCGAGGCAATAGCCGGTGCCACAAAGTTGCTCATCCCCGCGGACAGGTTATAGATGGAGATGGCCGCTCCGCGATGGTGTGGCTCCAGCGTTGGAAATACCGCCGTCATCGGCACAAACGCCGCGACAAAGGTGCCAAGCATCACAGCCGGGATCAGCGCGACCCAGAAGTTATGCCCCACCCACACCGGCAGGTAATAAAACGTCAGGCTGGAAATCGCCATGCCTAAACAGCCGAACCAGCGCACCTGGCGGATCCAACCGATGTACTCCCCCATAATTCCCCAAAAGATATTGGTGAAAATGGTGACAAAGAAGAACACCGCCCAAATCTGTAGCCACTCAGAAATCGTGAAGCCGAGACGATCAACAAACAGCAGCGGCATCACTATCGCGAAGCCAAACAGAGACAGCGTGTTGATAATGCGGATCAGGCAGGCATAAAACACGTCACGGTTGCTGAACAGGATGGTCACCGCCCGCGACATCTCCGTCATTTTCTCGCGCAGCGGCAGATGAATCCGCGAGCGGTCAACCGGCACATTACGCAGGCTGAAGAAGGCGATAAGCCCGCCGCCCGTTACCCAGGCAATGGCCATCCACAGCGTGCCCGTTTCGCCAAATGCCGGGATAGTCAGGCTTGGCAGATAGCTCCCCACCACGCCAATACCGATAGAGTACATAGCCCAGAACCAGCCGGTCGCCGCCGCCAGCCTCTCACGCGGTACCACCTGCACCAGCATCAACATGAAGGAGTAGATAAACAGCGGATAGGCCAGGCCGCGAATGCCGTAGAACAGCAGCATCAGCGGGTAGTTACGCATCCCCAGGCCGAGCGTCATAAACAATGCGTGCATCACTACCCAGGTCACAAAACCAATCAGCATCGCTTTTTGCGGGGTGATAAGCTCAGCCACTACACCGGAAGCCCAGGCCGCCAGGCCTGCCGCAAGACCATACAGGGTAAACACCATCGCCGATTGCGCGGGCGTAAAGCCCATGTCGGTAATGTGCTTAGACAAAAACGCCATCTCGAAACCATCGCCGCTCATAAAAATAGCGATGGCGATAAATCCCCACAGCAGATGTTTAGGTAAACCAAACCAGTAGTGTTTAGATTGCATAACACTCTTCCTCGTTCTCGGATACAGGGTTCCCGGCAGCGGAAAGGCCGCCGGGAGGGCGGTCAGGGCAGCAGCTTACGAGCGGCTTTTTGTTGTTGGTAAAGCAGGTGGAACACGGACAAACGCTGCTGCAGCACAGTCTGCAAGGCTTTGCGCGGCGTGAAGCGCAACTGAACGGGAGGCTTGCGGCAAACCACCTCTTCCACCCCACCATCGGCCAGCCAGCCAAGACGAGCTGCGCCGAGCGCGCCGGAAGAGCTGGCCGGATGCGTCACAATCGGCACATCCAGCACGTCGGCAATCAGCTGCGCCCAGATAGCGCTGCGCGCCCCTCCGCCGGTCAGGCTGCATTGGGTAATCTGGCTGCGGGACGTCTCCAGCACCGCCATGCCGTCCGCCAGGCCAAAGGTCACGCCCTCAATCACCGAATACCCCAGCAAGGCACGGCTGGTTTCATGGTTTAGCGCAAAGAAACTCCCCATGGCGTGAGCATCGTTGTGCGGCGTGCGCTCCCCTGACAGATAGGGCAGGAAAACAGGCGCATGCTTTTTCTGCTCGTCGCTCAGCCCGGCCATCTCCTCCATGAGCTGGCTTTCAGTGACCGACAGCAAATTGCACACCCAGCGCAGACAGCTGGCGGCGCTGAGCATCACGCTCATCTGGTGCCAGCGCTGGGGTAAAGCGTGGCAAAAGGCATGCACGCCGGACTCAGGCCGGGTTTGCAGCTCGTCGTTAACCACGAAGATAACGCCGGACGTGCCGAGCGAAATAAACGCGTCGCCGTTATTCACCGCGCCAACGCCTACTGCCGAGGTAGCGTTATCGCCCCCGCCGCCGGCGATTTTAACGCCGGAGCTAAGCCCCCACTCGGTCGCCAGAGCTGAACGTAAAACAGCGCTAACTTCGCTGCCCTCCACCAGCCTCGGCATCTGGCTGCGGGTTAGCCCGGTAGCCGCCAGCAGTTTGTCTGACCAGTCGCGCTTTGCCACGTCCAGCCACAGCGTTCCGGCGGCGTCTGACGGGTCAGAGACAAACTCACCGCTCAGCCGCCAGCGCAGGTAATCTTTCGGCAGCAGCACCTTATCCACGCGGGAAAAGATTTCCGGTTCATGCTCCGCCACCCAGCGAAGCTTCGGGGCGGTAAAGCCGGGCATCACCAGGTTGCCGCTGATGGTCAGAAATTGCGGATGTTCTTCGGTGAGTCGAGCGCATTCTTCTGCGCTACGCGTGTCGTTCCACAGAATGCAGGGGCGCAGCACTTCTCCCTGGCCGTCCAGCAGCACCGCGCCGTGCATCTGCCCGGACAGGCCAATAGCGCGGATCTGCGCCCAGGCATCTGGTATTTGCTGGCGCAGAGTAGAAACCACCTGCTGCGTCGCCTGCCACCAGGCTTCAGGATCCTGTTCAGCCCAGTGCGGATGCGGGCGCTGAACGGTTAGCGCCGCGTGAGCAGAGCCCAGGATTTCGCCCTGCCCGTCGATGAGCAAAGCCTTTAGTTCAGACGTGCCGATATCGATTCCGAGATACATAGCGCCTCCTTAAGCTGTCGCCAGCGGCTGCTGCACAGAGGCGATCCACGCTTCCAGCCGGGCGACCGTTCGCGCCATCAGCTCATGGAAAGCTGAGGAATGGGCGAGTTCGGCAAACAAGGTTTCATCGCTGACAAAGGCCTTGAGCGGCTCAGGAGAAGTGAATAAGGCGCGAATAGCGTCGTCCTGCATGACGCCGTCCTGGTACTGGTAAGGCAGCTGGCCCTGGGCCCAACGCTGCAGGAACAGGAAGAACAGCGCGGGCAGAACCGCCGTTGCCGCAGGTTCCTCACCTCGCTGGTAGCACTCAATCAACGTTGGCGTGATAAAACCGGGGATCTTGGACAGGCCGTCGGCCGCCACGCGCTGGTTGGTATCTTTGATATACGGATTGCTAAAGCGGGCCAGCACAACGTCACGATACCCGGCCAGATCCAGCGGGCTGGGCGACAGCGAAGGAATGACATCCTCCGTGACGTAGTCCCACGCCATCTGTTTAATCGGCTGCTGCACGGTGCTTTCATCGATGTAGCTAAGGCCGGTAAGCGTGCCGGCCCAGGCAATGCAGCTGTGGCTGGCGTTCAGAATGCGGATTTTTGCCTCTTCATACGGCAGCACGGATTTCACCATTTCGACACCAACGTTCTCTAACGCCGGACGGCCGTTAATAAAATCATCCTCAATAACCCACTGGATAAAGGACTCTCCCATCACCGGCACTTTGTCGTCGAACCCGGTAGCCGCTTTCACCCGCGGGGCAATATCCGCCGTAGGACGCGGCGTAATGCGGTCAACCATGGTGTTAGGCGAAACGGTATGGGTGGTCACCCAGTCGAACAGTGCGCGATCGCCCTTCATCTTCAGGAACGACAGGAAACCGTGGCGGAAGCGTTCGCCGTTGTGGCGCAGGTTATCGCAGTTAAGCAGCGTTACCGGCTCGCCGCCGTGGCTCATACGATGATGCAAAATGCGGCTCAGCGCGCCGTACAGCGTAGTAATGCCTCCGGCGAGATCGGCTTTGACATCCGCCTGATTAACGTCCAGCTCATGCTGCGGGGTGAGGTAGTACCCGGCTTCGGTCACGGTGAAGGCAATCACGCGGGTCGACGCTTTGGCGCCCTCTTCAACCAGGGCAGTAATCTCTTTATCCCACGGCAGTACTTTGCGGATAGAAGAGATCTTTTCGTAGGCACGCTCGCCTTCCGGGGTAACAGT
This sequence comes from Cedecea neteri, assembly GCF_000757825.1. Classification (GTDB taxonomy): domain Bacteria; phylum Pseudomonadota; class Gammaproteobacteria; order Enterobacterales; family Enterobacteriaceae; genus Cedecea; species Cedecea selenatireducens. The sequence goes on along the minus strand of NZ_CP009451.1, from coordinate 4,095,483 downwards.
TTCCAGCACATATTCGCCGTGCTGCGCCGCCAGCTGGCTCAGTAGGTCGCCGGCATCATTCCGGATGTTGCCCAGCGAAATACTCCAGCCGTCATCGCCCTGCTTGATCAGCTGATTGAGATACCACGCCTGATGGGCACGGTGGAAAGAACCTGCGCCAATATGCATCCATACCGATTTCGTCGTCATGATTCACCTCAAATTAAGCATTTGTCATTTTTAAGGGCATTTGCCCGTTTGTTATAGTCTAGTTGCGGCCAGCCCCGACTTTCTGAGATCAAACTCACATCGATAACATTTGCCCATAAAAATGACTTTTGCCCAATTACCAACGAAGCACGCGCGGGGTAGAATGCGCTGCAATAGAGCCATAAGGTGCCGCCATGAGCAGAGAAGAGAAAAAACAAGAACAAGCCGCGCGCGTCGCCTGGATGTATTACGTGGCGGGCATGACGCAGCAGGATATCGCCCGTGAGCTGGGGATTTCTCGCCAGGTCGCCCAGCGGCTGGTTTCTTCCGCACGCGAGCAGGGTATGGTGACGGTGAAAATCGCCCATCCGGTTGCCCGCTGCCTGAAGCTGGCGCAGCGGGTCCGGGAACGTTTCGGTCTGGAAATCTGCCGCGTGGTGCCCTCGGAAGGGCTGGACGATGAGGCCATCCAGCAGATGCTGGCGGTGGAAGGTGCCGAAGTGATGTCGCAGTTTATCGCCGACGAGCAGCCGCAGGTCTTCGGCATTGGCTCCGGCAAAACGCTGCGCTCAATCATCGACGTCCTGCCGTGGGTCGAACGCCCGCAGCACCACTGCGTGTCGATGATTGGGGCGATTGCGCGTGATGACTCGGGGACGCGCTATGACATGCCGCTCAAAATGGCGGAGAAAATGCAGGGTAAATACTTTTTCATCCCCGCCCCGCTGTATGCCGATAGCGAAGAAGACCGCGACATGTGGTGTCGCCACAAAGTGTACCAGCGCGTGACCGACCGGGCGCTGGCGGCCAACGTCGCGTTTCTCGGCGTTGGCGAGGTGGACATCGGCTGCCCGCTGAATGCCGAAGGATTTATTACCGATGAGCAGGTCAACATGCTGCACGGCCAGGGCGTTGCCGGTGAAATGCTGGGGCATTTCTTTAACCACGACGGCCAGCGCGTCTACAGCGAGCTGGATGCCCTGCTGACCAGCGTGCCGCTGCAAAGCGACAACCCGCGTAAGATCATCGCTTTTTCCGGCGGAGAGCGTAAGTTTGCTGCCATCAAGGCGGCATTGACCGGCCATTGGATGTCAGGCCTGGTGACGGATGAGAGTACGGCGGTGAGGTTGTTGGGCGAGGAGTGATGCATTCTTCACCCTCACCCCGACCCTCTCCCGGAGGGAGAGGGGGGAAATTATAAATGCCCTCTCCCTCCGGGAAGGGGGTAACCATTAAATCCCCTCTCCCTTTGGGAAGGGGGTAACCATTAAATCCCCTCTCCCTCTGGGAAGGGGGAAACCATTAAATCCCCTCTCCCTCTGGGAAGGGGGAAACCATTAAATCCCCTCTCCCTCTGGGAGAGGGTTAGGGTGAGGGATTACTTCAGCGATCCGGAAAGGAACTGCTGCAGGCGAGCGCTTTTCGGACTGCCGAACAGCTCGGCCGGCGGGCCTTCTTCTTCAATACGGCCCTGATGCAGGAAGATAACGTGGCTGGACACGTGACGGGCAAAGTCCATCTCGTGCGTCACGACGACCATCGTTTTCCCCTCTTCTGCCAGCTTTTGCATAATGCGCAGCACTTCCCCGACCAACTCAGGATCTAGCGCCGAAGTTGGCTCATCAAACAGCAGCACTTCCGGCTCCATCGCCAGCGCACGGGCGATAGAAACACGCTGCTGCTGGCCCCCGGACAGATGCACCGGGTATTTAACGTACTGGCGTTCGTCGATGCCGACTTTTGCCAGGTACTTAATCGCCCGCTCTTTCGATTCCTGCTTACTCAGCCCCAGCACCTGAATAGGCGCTTCCATCACGTTTTCCAGCACCGTCATGTGGCTCCACAGGTTAAAGTGCTGGAACACCATCGTCAGCCGGGTGCGCAGCAGGCGCAGCTGGTTTTTATCGGCCACTTTGAGCTGGCCGTCTTTATCCCGCACCAGATTGATGTTCTGGTTGCTGACGACAATCGTGCCTTCGCTCGGTTTTTCGAGAAAGTTAATGCAGCGCAAAAAGGTACTTTTGCCCGAGCCAGACGAACCGATGATGCTGATGACATCTCCGGCGTTAGCCTTCAGTGACACCCCTTTGAGCACTTCATGTTCGCCGTAGCGTTTGTGCAGATCCGTTACGTTTAATTTATTTTCAGCCATCAGAAGTCACTCAGTGCGAAGCGGGTTTAACGTGCTGCAGCCAGCGTTTTTCCGCTTTACGGAACAGGCTTATCAACACATAAGAGATAATCAAATACAGCACGGCCGCGATGCCAAACGCGGTAAACGGCTGGTAGGTTGCGGAGTTAATATCGCGGGCAATCTTGAGCAGATCCGGCACCGTGGCGGTAAACGCCAGCGCCGTGGAGTGCAGCATCAGGATCACTTCGTTGCTGTACGCCGGCAGCGCGATGCGCAGCGCCGAAGGCAGAATGATACAGCGATACATTTTCACTTTTGAAAAGCCGTAGGCGCGCGCCGCTTCAATGTCGCCATGAGGCACCGAGCGAATGGCTCCGGCAAAAATCTCCGTGGTATAAGCACAGGTGTTCAGCGTCAACGCCAGCACGGTACAGTTGAGGCCGCTGCGGAAGAAGGCATTCAGCAATTCAGTGCCTTTGACTATCTCCAGCGTGTACATCCCCGAGTAGAAAACCAGCAGCTGTACGTAGAGCGGCGTACCGCGAAAAATGTAGGTAAAGAGCCAGATCGGGAACGCGATAAATTTGTTACTGGAGACGCGCCCGATGGCGAGGAACAGCGCCAGAATCCCGCCCATCACCACCGACAAAATAAGCAGCCATAGCGTGATCGCCACGCCCGTAAAGCGGTAACCGTCGGTCCACAGCAGGGACTGCCAGTAATCGTGAATAATATCAATCATAGCTCCGCCCTCTTCACGCCAACGGAATAGCGACGTTCAAGCCAGAGCAGCACCCCGTTTGAAACCGTAGTAAAGACCAGATAGATAATCCCGGCGACAATGGCGAAGTAGAACGGCTGCCAGGTGCTTTTCCCGGCGAGCTGCGTGGCCTTCACCACATCTTCGAGGCCGAGCAGGGAAACCAGCGCGGTTGCCTTGAGAATAACCTGCCAGTTGTTACCGATCCCCGGCAGCGCGTAGCGCATCATGGCCGGGAACAGAATACGGCGGAAGGTTTGGGAGCCGGTAAAGCCAAACGCGGTTGCAGCTTCAATGTGGCCTTTTGGCACTGCCAGAAATGCGCCACGGAAGGTTTCGGTAAAATAAGCGCCGTAGATAAAGCCGAGGGTGATAATACCCGCCACCATCGGGTCGATATCAAACTGCGCCATGCCCAGCGCATCGGTAATGCTGTTGAGCAGCATCTGCAGCCCGTAGAAAATTAACAGCATCAGCACCAGGTCCGGCACCCCGCGAATCAGCGTGGTGTAGCCCTCAAACAGTAATGCGAGCGGACGATTTTTGGACAGTTTTGCGCCAGCACCGGCAAGCCCAATCAGCACGGAAAGGACAACCGAGGCGAGCGCCAGCTCAAGCGTAACCAGAGCCCCTTTAAAAATTACTTCAGAAAAGCCATACAACATGGTGCGTATCCTGTCGTCAGTGTTTGCTGCTGCTTAATGGGCCCCGTCTGACGCGGGGCCTTTATCACCGGTAAGGGTTATTCACCATACACATTAAAATCAAAGTACGGCTTCGCTAACTTCTCATACGTGCCGTCTTTACGCATCTCCGCAAAGGCCTTGTTCAGCGCCTCACGCAGCTCGTTATCTTCTTTACGCAGGCCCATGCCGGTGCCGACGCCAAACAGCTTGTCGTCTTTAATAGACGGGCCGCCGAACTGGTAATCTTTGCCGACAGGCTGTTTCAGGAAGCCTTCGCTGGCGGCCACTTCATCCTGGAATGCGGCGTCGATACGCCCGGCGGCCAGGTCAGCGTAAATCGAGTCCTGCCCCTGATAGGAAACAATCTCGATACCTTTTGGCGCCCAGTGTTCATTGCCGTAAGTTTCTTGCGTGGTGCCCTGCAGCACGCCCACGCGCTTGCCTTTCAGCGACTCAAGAGTTGGCTGAATAGGAGAACCTTTGGCTACCACCAGGCGAGAGTCAGCCGCGTACAGCTTGTCGGTGAACGCGATTTCCTGCTGGCGCTTCTCGGTGATAGACAGGGAAGACATGATGGCGTCGATCTTCTTCGCCTTCAGCGACGGGATCAGCGCATCTAATGGGTTTTCAACGAAGGTGCATTTGGTGTTAATGCGCTTACAGAGTTCTTTCGCCAGATCGATATCAAAACCGACCAGCTCGCCCTGAGCATTTTTAGATTCGAATGGTGCATAGGTTGGGTCAGTGCCGATCCGCAGGTTTTTCGGAATAGCGGCGAAGGCTGTGGTCACGCTGGAAAATGCCAGCACCAGAGAAAGAGACAAAACCAACTTTTTCATAATTATCCTCAATAGACTGTCCGTTACTTAAGGCTCACACCCACTACAAACAGGGAAAACTTACGCAACACGTTGCGAATACAACGTTTTCGCACCATAAAGGTGCAGCCGGAACGTGACTGCACCACTGCATAGTTATCCTGCCCGGTTAAGAATATATTCATAACCGGGCTACAGACTAAGGGATAAACTTATTCGCCGTAAACATTAAAGTCGAAGTACTTTTTCGCTAATTTGTCGTAAGTGCCGTCTTTGCGTATTTCGCCCAGCGCTTTGTCGAATGCGGCCTTCAGCTCAGTGTCATCTTTACGCAGGCCGATGCCTGTCCCGTCACCAAAGTACTTCTTGTCCTTCACGGAAGAGCCCGCAAAGGCATAGTCTTTCCCGGCAGGCTGCTTCAGGAAACCTTCGCTCCCGGCCACTTCGTCCTGGAATGCAGCATCCAGGCGCCCTGCAGCCAGGTCAGAGTAGATCAAATCCTGGTTGGCATAAGCCACCACATCAACCCCTTTCGGGCGCCATTCGGCGTTGCCGTAGGTCTCCTGGATAGAGCCCTGCAGCACCCCAACGTGCTTGCCTTTCAGCGATTCGAGCGTCGGCTGAATCGGAGAGCCTTTGGCCGCGATCAGGCGAGAGTCCGCCGCATACAGCTTGTCGGAGAAGAGGATTTCCTGCTGGCGTTTTTCGGTTATCGACAGCGATGAGATAATGGCGTCGATTTTCTTCGCTTTCAGCGACGGGATCAGGGAGTCAAAGTCGCTGCCAACCCACGTACACTTGGTCTGAATGCGTTTGCAAAGTTCGTTCCCCAAATCGATATCAAACCCAACAAAATCCCCCTTAGCATCTTTCGAGGAGAATGGCGCGTAGGTCGCGTCGGTACCAATACGGACGGTTTGCGGAATTGCTGCAAACACGCTGGCTGCGCTGGACAGGCCGAGCAGTAAAGACAGTGCAAGAACCGACTTCTTCATACGATACCCTCAAGTTTGGCTTTCTTATTTGTGATGTCTTGTTGTGTGGTAATGCCTTGGCAAACGAAGAGTTGCAGTTCTCATGCCACTTTTTCCTGCGTGGGAAAAAGCCGCTGATTTATGTTAATAAAACGTTGCAACTTCGCGCTAGTTTGAAAGATAGCAGTTCTGGGAAGCGGGACTAGAGGGGGAAGGGATTTTCGCGGATTAAATCTTCTAAAAGCGATCGGCGTTGCAGAATTGCCCCATTATGAGGCAATCATTTTGTGACGCACCGCATCAGTGCATTACTTGTGCTCGCCCCAGCGAACGAACAGGTCTTCAGGCAGCTCAAGATCAAACTGATCCAGCACCCGGTTCACCGTCTGGTCAACGATATCCTGCAGCGTTTGCGGCCGATGATAAAACGCGGGCACCGGCGGCATAATCACCGCGCCCAGCTCGGAGGCCTGAGTCATCAGCCTCAGGTGGCCAAGGTGCAGCGGCGTTTCACGAATGCAAAGCACCAGCGGGCGGCGCTCTTTCAACACCACGTCCGCTGCGCGGGTCAACAACCCGTCCGTATAGCTGTGTACGATGCCGGACAGCGTTTTAATCGAGCACGGCAGCACCGCCATGCCCATGGTCTTAAACGAGCCGGAGGAAATGCTGGCGGCAATATCACGAGCGTCATGCACGACGTCCGCCAGCGCCTGAACGTCGCGCAGCGAGTAATCGGTTTCCAGCGCCAGCGTCTGGCGAGCTGCGTTGCTCATTACCAGGTGGCTTTCTACCTCCGGCAACTGCTGCAGGATTTGCAGTAAACGCACCCCATAAATAGCGCCGCTGGCTCCGGAAATACCGACGATCAGTCGTTTCATTGAATTTGCCCATAGAGAATATCTGGGCTGACTTTGCCGCAAGATGAGGTGGGATGCAAGGCTGGCGGAACCGGGAGGGGAAGAACGAGCCTCTCCCCTTTGCAGGAGAGAGGCCAAGGCCGATTAGCCTTCGTTGTGCATCTCTAAGTTTTCCACTTCGTTCTGACGCGCCAGTGCCTGGGAGTCGTCGTTACGCAGGGATTCGAGATACTGCAGGTATTTGTGGTCAACGTCTTTTGTCACGTAGATGCCGTTGAACACCGAACATTCAAACTGGGTGATGTCCGGGTTTTCCACGCGCACCGCTTCGATAAGGTCGTCCAGGTCCTGGAAAATCAGGCCGTCAGCGCCGATTATCTGGCGAATTTCGTCCACTTCACGGCCGTGAGCAATCAGCTCGTTGGCGCTTGGCATGTCGATGCCATAGACGTTAGGGAAGCGAATTTCCGGTGCGGCTGAAGCCAGGTAAACCTTTTTGGCTCCGGCTTCACGCGCCATCTCGATAATCTGCTCGGACGTAGTCCCGCGCACGATGGAGTCATCCACCAGCAGCACGTTTTTATCACGGAACTCGGCGCGGTTGGCGTTCAGCTTACGGCGCACGGACTTACGGCGCAGCTGCTGGCCCGGCATGATAAACGTGCGGCCCACGTAGCGGTTTTTCACAAACCCCTGGCGGTACGGTTTATCCAGAATACGGGCAATTTCCAGCGCGATGTCACAGGAAGTTTCGGGAATAGGAATGACCACGTCGATATCCAGGTCTTCCCATTCGCGGGCAATCTTCTCGCCAAGCTTTTTCCCCATCTCAACGCGCGCGCTGTAAACGGAGATCTTGTCGATAAACGAGTCCGGACGAGCAAAATAGACGTACTCGAACAGGCACGGATTGCTGACCGGGTTATCGGCGCATTGACGAGTAAACAGCTGGCCTTTCTCGGTGATGTAGACCGCTTCGCCCGGCGCGATATCACGCAGGAACTCAAAGCCCAGGGTGTCCAGCGCCACGCTCTCGGAGGCCACCATGTATTCGGTGCGGCCGTCGCCCAGGTCACGCTTGCCGATAACCAGCGGGCGAATGCCGTTCGGATCGCGGAAGGCAACCATGCCGTGACCGATAATCATCGCTACGCAGGCATAAGCGCCGCGAATCTGGCGGTTAGTGGCGGCGATGGCGGCAAAAATGTTGTCGGCCTCCAGCGGATAATGGCGGAAGTTATCCAGCTCGCTGGCAAAGACATTCAGCAGGATTTCAGAATCAGAGGTGGTGTTAATGTGGCGGCGTTTTTCTTCAAACAGCTTTTTACGCAGCTCGTGGGCATTGGTCAGGTTACCGTTATGCGCCAGGGTTATCCCGTAAGGAGAGTTAACGTAGAAAGGCTGGGCTTCTGAAGCGCTGGAACTGCCTGCGGTTGGGTAACGCACGTGGCCGATGCCCATATTCCCCTGCAGACGCTGCATGTGGCGGGCTTCAAACACATCGCTCACCAGGCCATTCGCTTTACGCAGACGGAAGCAATTTAAAGCGTCGATGGTGACGATGCCTGCGGCATCCTGGCCACGGTGCTGAAGCACCGTTAACGCATCATAAATCGACTGGTTTACCGGCATGAAACCGGCGATACCGACAATACCGCACATGTTGTCTTTTCCTCATTAAGCCACACCCCCCGCTACGATTAGCGGGGCAAGAAACTTGACGAGCTTTGCAGATAGTCAAAGAACCATCTGATGATGAAACTGAATTGCGGGATAAGCTGCGACTTTTGCCAGTCATCGCTTTTTGAAAAACCGGTAAAGGTATCCAGGAAGAACAGAATGGCGGAGACGATCAGTACGCCACGCAAGGCGCCAAAGCAGATCCCCAACACCCTGTCTGTACCCGACAGGCCGGTTTTTTGCACCAGCGCGCTAATCACATAATTGACTATCGCACCGACAATCAGCGTCGCGATAAACAGCACCGCGATAGCTATCCCATTACGTACCAGTTCGTCTTCAAAGCCAGTGAACCAGACTGACAGATAAGTGTAGTAATGACTGGCGACAAAGAAAGCACATCCCCAGGTCACAAGCGATAACGCTTCCTTCACAAACCCACGTATTACGCTTACCAGACAAGAAAAACCGATAACCGCAATGATGGCGTAATCTATCCAGATCATGAAAAAATCTCGTGACAAATTGCCCTGACGTCCAGTTCGGGGCGAATTCTAACAGAAAAAGAAAACGTTTGCGTAGGGATTTCCTTCCCGCGCGTAAATAAATAATGGCGTTGAAAAAAGCATCAACGCCATTAAAAAAGTGCCAGTTTTCCCCTCACCTTTTAGAGGCGAAGTGACGGTATGGCGTCGTTTTTCCCCTCACCCTAACCCTCTCCCCAGAGGGGCGAGGGAACCGTTCGGTGTAATGGCCTTCCCCCTCTCCCCAGAGGGGCGAGGGAACCGTTCGGTGTAATGGCCTTCCCCCTCTCCCCAGAGGGCGAGGGAACCGTTCGGTGTAATGGCCTTCCCCCTCTCCCCAAAGGGCGAGGGAACCGTTCGGTGTAATGACTTTCCCCCTCTCCCTTCCAGGGAGAGGGCCGGGGTGAGGGTCACAAACCGCTACCGTGGCGAGTAGTTCATCACCACGCCGTTCAGGCCAGAAAGAGAATTCAGCTCGCCCAGCGAGGACTTCAGCTTATCTTTCGACGCGTCAGGCCCAACCAGAATACGGGTGATTTTCCCCTGCACAGGCGTTGTCGGTGAGGTATAAACCTTGAATCCGGCACCGCGCAGTTTACCAACAATTTCATTCACTTTGTCCGCATTTTTCAATGCGCCAAGCTGCACCACATACGCCTGTCCGGTCGGTGCTTTGTCGGCTGGTTTTTCCGTCTTCGCTGGCTGCTCGGTCTGGTTATCAACCACAGGTTTAGGCTGCGGTTTCTCCACCGGCTTCGGTTTTGGTTTTTCCTGCACCGGCTGTGGCTTAGGCTGCTCACGTGCCGCAGGCACTTCGTCAGCGCCCGCAGAACCTTCGTTTGGAATAGCGCCGTTATTCAGCCCCGGCGGCACGGCGGCCCCGGCTCTCACCTCTTCTGCGGCCCCTTCCGGTGGCTGCGAAGGCAGCGCCTGGGTGGCCGAAGGCAGCATATCAGGCTCGTCGCTGTCCCCTGGTTTTGGCACCAAAGGAATGGCTGCGAACTCGTCCTGATAATGTTTTTTCTGCCCGTCCAGCAGACCCGGCAGCACAATAACGCCCAGCGCGACCAGAATAATGGTTCCGACTAATCTGTTTTGAAACTTACTCGCCACCTGCTCTCCCCGCGTCCAGTACTTCCATTACATGGGCCACCGTGTGGAACGAGCCACACACCAGCACGGTATCATCAGCCGTCGCTTCTGCCATCGCCGCGTGCCAGGCGTCCGCTACGCTTGCAAACGTCCTGCCGTGACCAAGATGGGCGATCAGCTGCTCAGCGCTTGCGCCTCGTGGCCCCTCCAGCGGAGCACAATACCAGCTATCGACCTGAGGCGACAAACAGGCAAGCGTTCCGGCAATGTCTTTATCATGAAGCATACCCATCACCGCCAGCACGCGTCCCTGTTTTGGTAACGCCGCCAGGCGACCGGCAAGGTAAGCCGCCGCATGTGGATTATGGGCAACATCAAGAATAACGCGAGGCGCCTGAGAAACTATCTGGAAACGCCCAGGCAGCGTGGCATGCTCAATGCCATAACGTATCGCGTTTTCACTCACGTTAAGTTTACTTGCGCGCAAAGCGGCGAGTGCCGTAGCGGCATTTGGCTGTGGAACCAGCGGCAGCGGCAGATCGCATAGCTCGCCCTGAGCATCACGGAACGTCCAGCCCGTGGCGTTCACCTCGTAATCCCAGTCAACGCCGCGACGCAGCAGCAGCGCGCCCTTCTCCTGAGCAACATCGGCAATCGTATGCGGCATAGCCGGCTCGCCCACAACCGCCGGATTATCTCTGCGGAAGACACCGGCTTTTTCACGGCCAATACTCTCGCGATCCGGGCCAAGCCAGTCGGTGTGATCGAGCGCGATGCTGGTGACCACGGCCACATCAGAGTCCACGACGTTGGTGGCATCAAGACGGCCGCCGAGGCCCACTTCAAGAATAACCACGTCCACAGCCTGCTGCTTAAACAATAGCAACGCGGACAGCGTTCCGTATTCAAAATAGGTTAAGGAAATATCTCCGCGCGCGGCCTCTATTTCAGCAAAGGAGGCGGTATGCAGGGCTTCGGGTAATTCTTCACCCTGAATACGCACTCGCTCGGTGTAACGCACCAGGTGCGGCGAGCTGTAAACCCCTACGCGATAGCCGTCCGCCATAAGAGCGGTTTCAAGCGTGCGGCAGGTGGTGCCCTTCCCGTTAGTGCCGGCCACGGTAAACACCGTTGGCGCAGGTTTCAGCACGTCCAGCTTAAGCGCAACTTTGCTGACGCGCTCAAGGCCCATATCTATGGTGGAGGAGTGAAGGTTTTCAAGATAGCAAAGCCACGTGGCCAGGGGCGACGTGGCTTGAGGGATAAGATCTTTTTCCATGATGCCCACTTAACATGCACATAAAGAAAAAGGGCAGAACCTGCTGGCCTGCCCTTAGTTACGAATCAGGCCTCTTGACCCTGTTCCGGCGCCGGCGGAACCACAATCGGCTCACGCGGGGCTTCCGGGTTTGGTGCCGGCAGATTCATAAACTTCGCCAGGACGCTCGCCAGCTTCAGGCGCATTTCCGGGCGACGGACGATCATGTCGATCGCCCCTTTTTCAATCAGGAACTCACTGCGCTGGAAGCCCGGCGGCAGTTTTTCACGAACGGTTTGCTCGATAACGCGCGGGCCGGCAAAGCCGATCAGCGCCTTCGGCTCGGCGATGTTCAGGTCACCCAGCATTGCAAAGCTTGCAGAAACGCCGCCCATGGTTGGGTCAGTCAGCACGGAGATGTACGGCAGACCGCGCTCTTGCATTTTTGCCAGCGCTGCGCTGGTTTTCGCCATCTGCATCAACGACATCAGCGCTTCTTGCATACGCGCCCCGCCGGAAGCGGAGAAACACACCATCGGGCAATTGTCTTCCAGCGCCTGCTCAACGGCACGGACAAAACGCGCGCCGACCACAGACCCCATCGAACCGCCCATAAAGGCGAACTCAAAGGCCGCAGCAACGACAGGCATACCGTGCAGGGTGCCTTTCATGACAACCAGGGCGTCTTTTTCGCCGGTCTCTTTCTGCGCGCTAACCAGACGATCTTTGTATTTCTTGGAGTCACGGAACTTCAGCAAATCTTTTGGCTCAAGCTCGCTCCCCAATTCCACCATTGTGCCTTCATCTAACAGGCTATGCAGGCGATCGCGGGCCGACATACGCATGTGGTGATCGCACTTAGGGCAGACGCCAAGATTGCGTTCCAGCTCGGCGCGGTACAGGACCTGGCCGCAGCTGTCGCACTTGGTCCACACCCCTTCAGGGATGCTCGCCTTACGGGTGGGAGTGATATTGCTCTTATTGAGAATTCGTTCAATCCAGCTCATTGATGACCTTTCTGCTTGAACCTGGTCGATACCAGCTTTTCTGTGGCAGTTTTCCCTGCCCCAGACCATAAATGGTGCTCATTAAAACACAACGGCCCGCGACTTTGGATAAAAAAGTGGTCGAACCGCTGCCACGTATTATTTTGACTGCCGCGACGCAGCGCGTTTGTGGCGAATAACTTCCACCACGCCAGGCAGTATCGATACCACGATAATTGCCACAATCAGCAGCTTCAGGTTTTCCTGTACCACCGGCAGGTTACCGAACAGGTAGCCCGCGTAGGTGAACAGCAAGACCCACAGCAGTGCGCCGACAACGTTATAAATCGCAAAATGGCGATAGCACATGTGCCCCATCCCGGCAACAAACGGTGCGAAGGTTCGCACAATCGGCACGAAGCGCGCGAGGATAATCGTTTTTCCGCCGTGACGCTCGTAAAAAGCATGAGTTTTATCAAGATAACTGCGGCGGAAGATTTTTGAATTCGGATTACTGAACAACTTCTCGCCAAACAGCCGCCCGATAGTGTAGTTCACCGCATCACCGATGATGGCGGCAATCACCATCAAAATGACCATGTAATGCACGTTCAGGTCGTTAGTTTCCAGCGAGGCCAGCGCGCCCGCCACAAACAGCAGCGAATCACCCGGTAAAAACGGCGTCACCACCAGCCCGGTTTCGCAGAACAAAATCAGGAACAAAATCGCGTAAACCCAGACGCCGTATTGTGCCACCAGCTCGGCCAAATGCACGTCGATATGCAAAATGAAGTCAATGATAAAACGGATGAAATCCATCAAAGTTTCCTTTCTTAAGCAGCAATCAGTCGGCTAAAAAAAGCGGCCCCATCGGGAGACGCGGCAGTGCAAAATGGTCAGGGTAATCCACCGACACAAGGTACAGTCCTTCCGCTTTCGCGGTGGCCGCAGCCTTAGTGCGGTCCTTCATTGCCAGCAGGTCAGCCATCCAGGTTTCAGCCTGGTTACCGCAGCCCACTTCCATCAGGCTGCCAACGATATTGCGCACCATATGGTGAACAAACGCGTTGGCCTTAATGTCCACCACGATGTAAGCGCCGTAGCGGTTTACCGTAATGTGCATCATATTGCGCCACGGGGTGCGCGACTGGCACTGCACCGCACGGAAAGAGGTAAAATCATTTTCCCCCAGCAGGCTCTGGGCGGCACGGTGCATTTTTTCCGCATCCAGAGGCAGGTGAAAATGGGTCACGCCCTGCTGCAAAACGGCCGGACGCAGGCGATGATTATAAATCACGTAGCGGTAACGCCGAGCCGTGGCGCTAAACCGGGCGTGAAACTCGGCCGGCACATCTTTTACCCAACGAACGGCGATGTCACCAGGCAAATTCGTATTTACGCCCATTGTCCAGGCTGCATCTTTGCGCAAGGCGCTGGTTTCAAAATGCACCACCTGACCTGTGGCGTGAACGCCAGCATCGGTGCGCCCCGCGCAAAACACGTTAATCGGCTCATTAGCCACCTGAGACAGCGCTTTTTCCAGTTTTTCCTGCACGCTGCGCACTTCGTTCTGGCGCTGCCAGCCGTAATATTTACTGCCGTCGTACTCAATGCCGAGCGCGATTTTATGAAGCGGGGTTTCGCTTAGCACTTCGGACATCAGTACATATACTCCTGCACCAGTTTCTCAGCGGTTTTTATCGCCATCAGCGCACCGCCAAAGCGAACGTTATCGGCGACCGACCAGAACTGAATTTGCTCCGGCATGCCGTAATCGTTTTGCACGCAGCCAATAGAAAGATGGCCGCTGCCGGACGCATCCGCAACCTGAGTCGGGAATTCGCCTTCTTCAGACAGCTCGATATCTTCCGCCTGGGTAAACGCATCCCGGGCCTCTTCAGCCGCCAGAGGACGCAGTGCTTCGAAATTAACGATTTGCGCGTGGCCGTAGAATACCGGCGACTGCACGAGGCTGGCAGAGATCATCAGACCGTCGTCCTGCAGCACTTTACGCGCTTCATTCACCAGGCGACGCTCTTCGCGCACGCTGCCTTCAGCATCCGGCACCAGCGGCAGCATGTTGAACGCCAGCTGGCGGCCAAACAAGTCCTCTTCATCGATAGGAATGCCGTTCAGCAGGCGTGCGCTCTGCCCGGCCAGCGCGTCAACGGCAGCTTTGCCGCGCGCGGAAGCAGACAGCAGGCTGGTGACCTGAATACGCGACAGGCCGCCCTGCTCGATAAGCGGTTTTAACGCGCTCAACAGCTGGCAGGTCAGGCTGTCCGCCACGGCAACCAGGTTACGGTTGCGGTAATCGCTCAGCACAAACGGGTTCACGTCCGGCACTACCAGCGGCACGTCCGGCTCCATAGCAAAAAGACCGCTGGAGTCGATAACCAGGCAGCCAGAATTGGTTGCTTCTTCCACGTATTGTGCGGACGCTTCAACGCCCCCGACGAAGAACGCAAGCTGGGCCTGAGTCCAGTCGAACTCTGCCGCGTCCTGCACCATGATGGTTTTGCCTTCATAACGCAGGTTTTCACCGGCGCTCTCGCTACGCGCCAGGGCATACAATTCACCAACCGGGAACTGACGTTCAGCAAGCAGTTCAAACAAAGCTGAGCCCACGGCACCGGTGGCGCCTAAAACGGCAATATTCCAGCCTTCAGACATGTTGGTTTACTCCAGAAAATAAAACAGATGCTCCCCGAAACAACGCCTCAGGGAGCCAGAAGATAAAACTTAGCTCAGCGGATGATGAATCGCGCTAAAACCCAGTTTTTGCAGCATGTTCGCTGCAGTTGCGTCATCGCACTGTACGTAAAGCGATGACCACTCGCGGCGCTCGAGGTAGTTTTTACGCAGCTTGTCGAATTCGCCAGGCTGACCGGCTACCTTTCGCAGTGGGGCATCGTCGCGGCGCACATCATACACCAGATGCACCAGTCTTTTGAGCGTCGGTTGATCGAGCGGACCCGCCAGAGTGATACGGCCAAACTCCGGCGCGGGCAGCAGCGAATCCAGCGCGACCTGTTGCGACTGACCGATGAAATCGCTAAAGGCTTCAAAGACCTGCGTGGTTCCGCGAGCCTTGCCCTCAAGCGTGTAGCCCGCA
Organism: Cedecea neteri; assembly: GCF_000757825.1. Classification (GTDB taxonomy): domain Bacteria; phylum Pseudomonadota; class Gammaproteobacteria; order Enterobacterales; family Enterobacteriaceae; genus Cedecea; species Cedecea selenatireducens. The sequence goes on along the minus strand of NZ_CP009451.1, from coordinate 4,080,407 downwards.
ATATGTGAGGTGCCGATGTCCACCTTGCTCAGCAGCTCGACGTTGAGATCCGGCTCCGGTTCCCAGACGTCCAGCACGACGCTCAGCTCCTGCCCTGCTTTTAAGCATTTCAGCAGCGCAGCGTTGTCCACCACCGGGCCACGGCAGGCATTAATCAGAATAGCGCCAGGCTTCAGGCGGCTAATCAGCGCCTCATCGGCCAGGTGCAGCGTTTTGTAATCACCGGATTTAAACAGCGGCGTATGGAAGGTAATGATATCGGCATCCTGCACCAGCGCTTCCAGCGCCACGAAGTCGCCTTCGTCACCGCGATCGGCACGTGGCGGATCGCACAGCAGGGTACGCACGCCCCAGGCTTCAAGACGTGCCTGCAGGCGGGAACCGACGTTACCCACGCCAACGATACCGACGGTCCTGTCTTTCAGCTCAAAACCGTCGCGCTCGGCCAACATCAATAAGGAGGAGAACACATACTCAACAACGGCAATCGCGTTACACCCAGGTGCTGCGGAGAATGCCACCCCGGCACTTTGCAAATACGCTTCATCAACGTGATCGGTCCCGGCCGTTGCCGTCCCGACAAATTTAATCCCTTTACCGGCCAGCAGTTCGGCATTCACTTTCGTGACCGAACGCACCATCAGCGCGTCAGCATCCGTTAACGCTTCAACCGGAATCGGACGCCCCGGCACGGCAGTCACCTCGCCCAGGCGGCTGAAAAGTTCGCGGGCATAGGGCATATTTTCATCAACGAGGATTTTCACCTGAGTACCTGTCTGTTAATCGTCGAGATAAGGCCGGATAGTGTGCCATAATCTGACGTCCGGGCATAACGAACTACTTGCGAATGTTTTGTCGTACTTAAGGATCATTTAATAATGCAACCCATTCAGGGCGCCACGCCGCGTCCTCCGGGGGAACCAGCCTCCGCACCTTCTGCCGCTGGCGAACAGCCACTTTCCACCCAGCAACGTACAGTGCTGGAGCGTTTGATCACCCGGATCATTGCGCTCAGCCAGCAGCAGAGCGCTGAAGTGTGGGCCGGCCTGAAACACGATCTGGGGCTGAAAAACGAGACCCCGCTGCTGTCTCGTCATTTCCCGGCCGCCGAGCAAAATCTCAATCAACGCCTGACCAGCGCGCAAACCACGCTGGCAACGCGTCAGATCATTCAGCAACTGAGCGATTTGCTGCCGCAGGGCAACAATCGCCAGGCGGTGAGCGACTTTATCCGCCAGCAGTTTGGCCAGACGGCGCTGAGCCAGCTCACGCCGGACCAGCTAAAAACCGTGCTGACGCTGCTGCAAAACAACCAGCTCGCTATTCCTCAGCCGCAGCAGCGCCCGGCAACCGACCGCCCGCTGCTGCCCGCCGAGCACAACAGCCTGAACCAGCTCGTCACCAGGCTTGCGGCGGCTACGGGCGAGTCAGGGAAACAAATCTGGCAGTCGATGCTTGAGCTTTCGGGCGTGAAAACCGGCGAATTAATCCCGGCTAAGCATTTTGCCTTGCTGACCACCTGGCTACAGGCGAGGCAAACGCTGAACCATCAGCCTGCGCCAACGCTGCACAGCGTGCAGGCCGCACTTAAGCAGCCGCTTGAGCCGCAGGAGTGGAAAGAAATGGTGGATTACAGCCAGCAGCGCTTCCAGGCCACGCCGCAAAGCGTGCTGACGGCCGCGCAGGTGCAGGACATCCTTAACCAGGTATTTTTAAAACGCGCCGAGCGCCAGCAAGGCACAACAGAAGTGCGGGATATTCAGCCCATCTACAACCCGATGTTCAGCGCCATTATCGAACCGATAAAAGCGCTGAGCGCAAGGCCAGGGCTGGCATTGATTGCACTGGTCGTGGTGATGATTTTGCTTTGGCTGGTGATCTAGTGCTCTCAAGGCTGGCTTTTAGTCAGATTTCCGTTCAACTTTCCCGAGAGATATCTTTCGCTCCGCCGCTGAAGCGGTAAACCCACCGGCTATCACCCAAACAGTCGGGGTCGTAACCGGGGGCGATGAGAGCCGGGAACAAGGGCGTGGCTGTAAGTCTTGAAACGACTGTGACTTTCAGAATTGCTGCGGGTTTAAAGCGAGGCACGGTTCCGGCTTAAATCGCCTCGGTTTTCTCTCCAACTGGCCAGGGTCCGGACGTCGGGAACGGCCGGAGGCTGAGAGCGTCTGGAACGCATCTCAGCCGACCCAGGACTGGGAGATAAAACGGAGGTCTGCCGCTTCAGCGGTCGATTTATTTGGCCGGGAGTCCGGGGTCTCGGGGAAGTGACGGTGACTTCCCCGAGTCGTTCACCGTTGCGGTGGCTGCATATAAAACAGGACTGGAAGTGAACGGAATATTCACCGCCCCTGCATAATCACTGGTATTTGTGATAACAAAGCATCACTCCGATAATAAGGCTAAAAACCTACTTCCTGAACGCCACCAGCGTCACGGCAATCCCCAGAACCGCAGAAATCGCCCCCGCCATAAACACCGACGAATAGCCCATGGAAGTGGCCAGAATGCCCGTCAGTGGCCCGGTGATTCCGTATGAAATATCCTGGAATGCCGCATAGCCGCCCAGGGCAGTGCCACGAACCTGAGGCGGAACGCGCTTAACCACTTCCACGCCCAGCGCCGGGAAAATTAACGAGCAACCGCAGCCCGTCAGCGCTGCACCCAGCAACGCGGTCCAGGCACCTGGCGCATGCCAAAGAAGCAGCAAGCCCACCGTTTCAACGGCCAGGGAGAACAGCGCCACGCGCACGCCGCCGTAGCGGTCAGGCATCCAGCCAAACAGCACGCGCACCAGAACAAACGCGCCGCCGAAAGCCGTTAAGGTGAAGCCTGCATGAGCCCAGCCGTTTGCGGCAAAATAGAGCGAAACAAAGGTACCAATAACCGCGAAACCAACGCCCTGCAGCGCCAGCCCGAGCCCCGGTTGCCAGATAAGCCCGACAACGGTAAACAGCGAAGGCCGCTCGCCTTTATGGGCAGGAACAGGCTGCACGGTACTATTAAACAGCAGGCCAATCAGCGGCAGAGCAATGGTCGTCACGCCCAATGCCACAAAACCCCACTGGGCGTTGAGCATCAGACCGAGCGGCGCCCCGGCGGCCAGCGCACCGTAAATCGCCATCCCGTTCCAGGACATCACCTTGCCGGAGCGTCCCGGCCCAACCAGGCCTAACCCCCAGGTCAGGTTCCCGGTCAGCAGTTGGCTTTCACCAAAGCCGAGGATCAGCCGCCCCACGATCAGCAGGCCAAACTTTACGGCCGCATCGACAGGCAGCAGCGCGGCGAGCAAGTAGGCTACGCCCGCCAGCCCACAGGCAAACATCCCCTGCAGGACGGAGCGTTTGGCACCCATCTGGTCAGCCAGCCGTCCGGCATAGCCTCGGGTTAATACGGTGGCAAGAAACTGAATGCCCACCGCCACGCCAACCATCATGTTGCCGTAGCCAAGCTGCTGGTGAACAAAAAGCGGGATAACGGGCAGCGGCAGGCCAACCGTCATATAGGTAAGAAATACCGCAAAGGTAATTCTGAATAGCGATGTATTCGCCGACTTCGACGTTTTAAGGGTGGTCTCAGGTACCGCAGACATACTGCTTACTCCATAAATTCAGAGCAAGGCGCAACTCAACCCGCGCCCTTTCCTCTGAGTGTTCAGATTATAGGGTGCGTTGGTTAACGTTAAACGCTTACGCATTATCAAAATGATAATGGAGGGGAATGCATAGTGCCTGCCGGCCAACCGGCTGTCAATGCAGAGGAATAGACAAAAAAATAGGGCACCCGAAGGCACCCCATTCTGAATCAATCGCTTTGATTAAGCGTTCAGCTTGCGCATGACCAGCGTGGCGTTAGTGCCGCCGAAGCCGAAGCTGTTGGACATCACGGTGGTCAGCTTCGCATCGGTAGGTTTGGTAACGATGTTCAGGCCAGCAGCCTGCTCGTCCAGCTCTTCGACGTTAATGCTTGGCGCGATGAAGCCGTGCTCCAGCATCAGCAGAGAATAGATAGCTTCCTGCACGCCCGCAGCACCCAGAGAGTGACCGGTCATTGCTTTGGTCGCGGAAATGGCCGGGCTATGGTCAGCGAACACTTCACGAATCGCACCCAGCTCTTTCACGTCGCCTACCGGAGTAGAAGTCCCGTGGGAGTTCAGGTAGTCGATTGGGGTATCAACGCCATGCATCGCCATCTTCATGCAGCGCACCGCGCCTTCACCTGATGGAGCAACCATGTCTGCGCCATCGGACGTTGCGCCGTAGCCAACGATTTCAGCGTAGATATGTGCGCCACGTGCCAGAGCGTGCTCCAGCTCTTCAACCACAACCATGCCGCCGCCGCCAGCGATGATGAAGCCGTCACGGTGCGTGTCATAGGTACGGGAAGCTTTTTCTGGGGTTTCGTTGTATTTGGTGGACAGCGCGCCCATCGCATCGAACTCACAGGCCATTTCCCAGCCCAGCTCTTCGCCGCCGCCGGCAAAAACGATGTCCTGTTTGCCCAGCTGGATTTGCTCTACCGCGTTGCCGATACAGTGTGCGGAAGTTGCACAGGCAGAGCTGATAGAGTAGTTCACGCCGTGGATTTTGAACGGCGTGGCGAGGCAGGCGGAAACCGCTGAGCCCATCGCTTTGGTCACAACGTAAGGACCCACCGCTTTCAGGCCACGTGGGCTACGCATGGCGTCAGCACCAAAGACCTGCGCTTTAGAAGAACCGCCGGAGCCTGCAATCAGGCCAACGCGTGGGTTATTCTGATAAACCTCTTCGCTCAGGCCAGCATCAGCGATGGCCTCACGCATAGAAAGATAGGCATAGATAGAGGCATCGTTCATGAAACGAACCACTTTACGGTCAATCAACCCGGTGGTATCCAGCTTGACGTTACCCCAAATGTGGCTCCGCATTCCCGCTTCTTTAAACTCTTCCGAGAAAGTGATCCCGGAGCGTCCTTCTCGCAGAGATGCCAGGACTTCCTGCTGGTTATTACCAATGCTGGATACAATGCCCAGGCCAGTAATCACTGCACGTTTCATTCAAATACCTCGTTCACTGCACTATGTAGGATTTCGTGTGGCACAATAGCGTACAGTTGTACGCCGAACAAGTCCGATCAGCCAAATTATGCGGAAATTTGCGCCGCTCCGCTCGCCCCGTTATGATCGAGCCACTGCCTGTCACACGAGCAACTTACGTGAAACATTCCCCTATACAATCCGCCAACCTCGGTTTCAACGAAGAAGGTACACCTGTATCCCGAGATTTTGACGACGTTTACTTCTCTAACGATAACGGGCTGGAAGAGACGCGTTACGTCTTCCTCGGCGGAAACCACCTTCCCGAACGCTTTGCAACCCACGAAAGACCGCTTTTTGTGGTCGCCGAAAGTGGTTTTGGTACCGGCCTTAACTTTTTGACTTTATGGCAAGCGTTCGATGAATTTTGTGTGAAACGTGAGGGTGCCTGCTTAAAACGGCTGCATTTTATCAGTTTTGAAAAATTCCCCCTCACCGCCCCCGATCTCGCGCTAGCCCATCAGCACTGGCCGGAACTGAGCCGCTTCGCCGCCGAGCTTCAACAACAGTGGCCGCAGCCTGTGCCCGGCTGCCACCGCCTGCTGCTGGACAACGGGCGCATTACGCTGGACCTGTGGTTGGGGGATATTAACGAGCTGATATCTCAGTTGGATGACACGCTGAATCAGCAGGTAGATGCCTGGTTCCTTGACGGCTTCGCGCCCTCGAAAAACCCGGATATGTGGACGCCCCAGCTCTTCCAGGCCATGGTTCGCATGGCCCGCCCCGGCGGCACGCTGGCGACCTTTACCTCCGCTGGCTTTGTTCGTCGTGGGCTGATAGAAGCAGGCTTTACCGTGACACGAAGCAAAGGGTTTGGCCGCAAACGCGAGATGCTCGTCGGGTCGCTGCAAGAACCGGTTGAAACCCCAGCTCGCACACCGTGGTACTCCCGCCCCGGCACGCCCGAACGCGAAACCGCCATTATCGGCGGCGGAATAGCCAGCGCGCTGCTCTCTCTTGCGCTGCTGCGTCGAGGCTGGCAGGTGACGCTGTATTGTGAAGACGAGGCACCGGCTCAGGGAGCTTCCGGCAACCGCCAGGGCGCACTTTACCCTCTGCTTACCGCACATGATGCCGCGCTGACGACCTTTTTCCCGGCTGCATTCACCTTTGCACGACGCCTGTATGACGCCCTTCCGGTAGCGTTTGACCATGACTGGTGTGGCGTAACCCAGCTCGCCTGGGATGAAAAAAGCGCCCATAAAATCGAGCAAATGCTCGCTCTTGGCCTGCCCAAGCTACTGGCCACGGCGGTAGACGCCGAAACCGTGGAGAAAACCTGTGGCGTGGACACGCAGTGCGGCGGGATTAGCTATCCGCTGGGCGGCTGGCTCTACCCGGCGCAGCTTACGGCCGGGGCGCTGGAACTGGCCGGGCAGCAGGGATTGAAAATCCGCTATGGACATCAGGCTACCGGCTTAATGCCCGATAACGGCGGCTGGAAGATAGAGTTTGCTCAGCAGGAAGCGGTTCAACACGGCTCGGTGGTGCTGGCCAACGGCCATCAAATCAGCCGGTTTACGCAAACGCAAAATCTGCCGGTTTATTCAGTGGGCGGCCAGGTCAGCCATATTCCAACCACGCCGGGGTTAAGCCAGCTTCGCCAGGTCCTGTGCTATGACGGTTATCTGACGCCGGTTAATCCACAGAACCAGCATCACTGCATAGGTGCCAGCTATCATCGCGGCCAGGAAGAGATGACCTGGAACGAAGAAGATCAGCAGCATAATCGCCAGCGGCTGCTGGACTGTTTGCCGCATGCCGAATGGGCAAAAGAAGTGGACGTTTCAGCGAACGAAGCCCGCTGTGGCGTGCGCTGCGCTTCACGCGATCATCTACCAATGGTAGGCAGCGTTCCGGATTATGAAGCCACACTGGAGCAATACGCAGGGCTTGCCGGGGATCGTGAAAATGCGGCACCGTCTCCGGTGTACAACAACCTTTATATGCTGGGAGCCCTGGGTTCGCGCGGGCTGTGCAGCGCGCCGCTGGCCTCAGAGATTCTGGCGGCACAGATGAGCGAAGAACCTATTCCGCTGGATGCCGTCACGCTCGCGGCCTTGAACCCTAACCGGCTTTGGGTGAGGAAATTGCTGAAAGGCAAAGCGGTGAAATGATTTTCCCCTCATAAGCCCCTCTGTGAAGCTTTTATCCCCTCTCCCTTTTGGGGAGAGGGTCTGGGGAAGAGGCAGTCTTAGAACTTAGCCTTCTCGAAAAGCGTATCCCACATGCCCAGCACCAGCGCCTGATCGCGAGGCGACAGCTCACCCGCCTGGATTGCCTTTTGCAGGCTGTCGGTCACTACGACGTGCAGCGCTTCTGGCTTATGCTCGTCACCGTTTTCCAGTTCGGCCACGGCCAGAGTAAGGTGCCCACGCAGATAACCGCTGGCAAACAGGTCGTCGTCACTGGCGTGCTCCACCATCTCGTCAATCAACGCCAAAATACGTGACTCAAATTCCGCGATCATCATACATCCTCTTCATACAGGTGATTTTTAGTTTAGGTCTTCTGGCCAGGCAAACTGCCCGGCATCAAGCGCAGGGGTGCCATAATACGCCCTTAGCGCGTCAATCAGACGTGCCGGACGCTCAGGGATCCCCTCTTTCAGATAAGTCATAACCTGAGCATGAACCCGACGCTGGAAAGCAATACGGTCAGGCTCAAAATCGCCGCTCAGGTTGTCGCAGCTGACGTTAAACGGGAAGCCCGCGGCGGTGCTGAGCATCCATTCCAGCGCCTGCGGCTTCACTTCCACGTCTTCAAACTTGCCCTGGGTCTCAGCGTCGCGCCCGTCCGGGCAATACCAGTAGCCGAAGTCCACCAGCTTGCGGCGCTCTTTACCGGCCACGCACCAGTGAGAAATTTCATGCATTCCGCTGGCGTAGTAGCCGTGCGCAAAGACGATACGGTTATACGGCAGTTCGTTGTCCGCGGGCAGATAGATGGGCTCGTCGTCGCCCTTGATCAGGCGGGTATTAAACTCGACCAGGAAGCAGCTATCGAACACGTCGATCAGCTCCTGATAATGGTGCTGTTTGCTCATTGTTACGTTATTCATTTCAGGCTATCCCTAACCAGTGGAGGATTTCCGGTCCGTGGCTGTCATACAGCAGCCTGGCGCTCATCACCGCCGAAACCACGACGATCATCGGACGAATAAGCTGCTGCCCTTTACTCAATACGAGGCGTGAACCCACCCTCGCCCCTAAAAATTGCCCGGCCATCATCACAAGGCCGGTACCCCAAATCACCTTGCCGCCAATAATAAACAGCAGCAGCCCACCGAGGTTTGACGTGGCGTTAAGCACTTTGGCGTGGGCGGTAGATTTGGCGAGGTTGAAGCCACACAGCGTCACGAAGGCGAGTGCGTAAAACGACCCGGCGCCGGGGCCGAAGAAGCCGTCATAAAAACCTACGCAGCCGCCGGCGACTAGCGCAAACGGCAGGCCATACAGGCGGCGCTGGCGGTCTTCTTCACCCAGCTTTGGCATCAGCAGAAAATAAAGCCCGATGCCGATAATCAGCAGCGGCAGGATCTGACGCAGGATATCGGACTTCACGTGCTGCACCAGCAGCGCACCGCAGGTGGAGCCGATAAAGGTCATCAGAATATTGAGTTTCTGATCGGCAAGGCTGACCACCTTACGCCGAATGAAATAGAGCGAGGCAGAAACCGACCCGCCGCAGGCCTGAAGTTTGTTGGTCGCCAGCGCCTGCGCCGGGGACATCCCCGCAGCCAGCAAGGCCGGGACCGTCAGCAGCCCACCGCCGCCTGCAAGAGCATCAATAAACCCGGCCAGCATGGCGACAAAAAACAGCGCCACCAGCAGCGACGGGGAAACCATAAACCATTCCATTTAGAGAACGTGCTCATCCAGTAATGCCTGACAGGAGGCGGGTAGCGGCGGTGGCGTTGTCTTTTTCGGTGGCGTGCTGCCCGGTGCAGGCGGCGCGAACCAGCTTTGCAGCTCGGCACCGCAGCCGTCTCCCGGAGGAGGCAGAGGCTGATCTTCACACTCAAGGCTGTTACCCGGGCAGCGCAAACGTACGTGCATATGGGCGCGGTGGGCAAACCACGGACGTACCTTACGCAGCCAGTCCCGGTCAGCCCCAGCATCTTCGCAAAGCCGCTGCTTGATGGCAGGGTTCACAAAGATACGCGTGACCTCATTATCTTTGGCCGCAAGCTTAATCAGGCTGTCGATTTCCGGCTTCCACAGCGACGGCACTACGCGCTTGCCGTCGGCGGCGACCAGGTCCAACGCCTGCGGGCGCAGCAGCTGCGCCGACGTCCAGCGAGCTTTTGGCAGTTGCAGGAAAATATCGACATCAAGTCCGGTCTGGTGGCTGGCGTGCCCGGAGCTAAAACGCCCGCCCGCCGCCATGCCCATATCGCCAATCAGCACCGTGCCAAGGCCGAGCTGATTCACCTGATTACTCAGGCGCTGAATAAACATCACCAGATCGGGGTGTCCAAAATAGCGACGCTGATCCGGCCGCATCACCTGATAGCGAGCGTCCTCAAGCGGCAAAGCGTGCGCCCCCACGATACAGCCGTTGGAAAACGCGCCGATAGACTGTGCGCTACCGGCAATCGGATGGTCGATTTTTTGCCACGGCGTAGCCGCTAAAGCCTGAGCGCTGGCGGCCAGCGCCAGCATCCCGATCAGGAGTTTTTTCATCGTCTTACCAGCGAGGCAGCGGGGAAGAAACGTCAGCGTTCTGGGCGCGCTGGCGCAGCAGGTGATCCATCAGCACAATGGCCAGCATCGCCTCGGCGATCGGCACGGCGCGGATCCCCACGCACGGATCGTGACGACCACGGGTGATCATTTCCACTTCTTCGCCTTCGCGATTAATCGTTTTGCCCGGCACGGTAATGCTGGAAGTCGGCTTCAGGGCCATATTCGCCACAATCTGCTGGCCGCTGCTGATACCGCCCAGAATGCCGCCCGCGTGGTTGCTCTGGAAACCCTGTTGAGTAATTTCGTCCCGGTTCTGGCTGCCACGCAGGTTCACCACGCCGAAGCCTTCGCCAATCTCCACGCCTTTCACCGCGTTGATGCTCATCAGCGCGTGGGCAATGTCCGCGTCCAGACGGTCAAAGACCGGCTCGCCGAGGCCCGGCGGCACGTTGTCGGCAACAACCGTTATCTTCGCGCCGATAGAGTCACCCTCTTTTTTCAGGCCACGCATCAGCTCGTCCAGCGCTTCAATTTTATCCGGATCCGGGCAGAAGAACGGGTTCTGCTCTACCTGATCCCAGTCTTTGATTTCCAGCGGAATATCGCCCATCTGCGTCATGCAGCCGCGAATTTTAATGCCGAATTTCTGCTCAAGGTATTTCTTGGCAATCGCGCCCGCTGCCACACGCATGGCGGTTTCACGCGCGGAAGAACGGCCGCCACCGCGATAGTCGCGCAGGCCATATTTTTGTTCGTAGGTGTAATCCGCGTGCCCCGGACGGAACACGTCTTTGATGGCGCTGTAATCCTGGGAGCGCTGATCGGTGTTTTCGATAAGCAGGCCGATACTTGTACCGGTCGTTACGCCTTCAAACACGCCGGAGAGAATTTTTACCTGGTCAGGCTCACGGCGCTGGGTGGTGTAACGAGAGGTGCCCGGGCGGCGGCGATCGAGATCGTGCTGCAGGTCGGCTTCGGTCAGCGGGATGCCCGGCGGGACGCCGTCAACAATGCAGCCCAGCGCGATGCCGTGGGATTCACCAAATGTCGTTACGCGAAAAACCTGTCCAATACTGTTACCAGCCATCACGGCTCCTTACTGAATCACCGTTGTCGTTGTTGTGTTGTGCGCGGGAAGTAAAACAAGCCCGAAGACTCGTTTACGTGCGGCAATTAATCTTTGTAGATGCTGAAGTGCTCGCGAGCCTCGATCAACTGCGCTTTGGTCAGCATAAACACGCCGTCGCCGCCGTTATCGAACTCAAGCCAGGTGAACGGCACCTCCGGATATTGATCCATCAGGTGCACCATGCTGTTCCCTACTTCACAAATCAGGATCCCGCCGTCGGCCAGGTAGTCCGGCGCGCAGGCCAGGATGCGGCGAGCCAGCTTCAGGCCATCGCTTCCGGCCGCCAGGCCCAGCTCTGGTTCAAAGTGATATTCACCCGGCAGGTCGGCCATGTCTTCTTCATCAACGTACGGCGGGTTTGTCACAATCACGTCGTACTGCACTTTAGGCAGGTCACGGAACAGGTCAGAGCGAATCGGCGTGACGTTGTGGTCCATACCGTGTTCGGAAATGTTCTGCTCGGCCACGGCGATAGCGTCAGGGGAAATATCAACGATATCTACTTCCGCATTCGGGAATTCATAGGCGCAGGCGATGCCGATACAGCCGCTGCCGGTGCACATATCAAGAATATGCTGCGGCTCGTGATCGATCATCCCGGCAAAGCGGTTATTGATCAGCTCACCAATTGGGGAACGCGGGACCAGCACGCGTTCGTCAACGTAGAACTCGTGGCCGCAGAACCAGGCTTTATTCGTCAGATAAGCAACCGGAATACGCTCGTTTACGCGGCGAATCACACGCTCAACGATGCGGTGACGCTCGCTTGGCGTCAGGCGCGCGGTACGCATATCTTCAGGAATATCAAGCGGCAGGTAAAGGCTTGGCAGAACCAGCTGAACGGCTTCATCCCATGGATTGTCGGTGCCGTGCCCATACCAGATGTTGGCGGCGCTAAAGCGGCTGACCGACCAGCGCAGCATATCCTGAATGGTATGCAGCTCGTTTACTGCCTCATCGACGAAAATTTTATCCACGTGCCCTCCGCAGGCGACTCACGCTAGTTCAATAATAATCGGCTAGTTTGCCATGAAGGAGGCGACAAATCAGCACCCATCGACGCCGGGAGGCGGTGAAATTTGCGTTTTCTTTATTGCCGATGGGGAAAGCGGGTAAACTGGCGACAAAGCGAATGCGAGATGAGATATACATGAAAAAGAAATCACCGCTCAGTTCCGAAGACGAGGCGCTTTTTCGCGGCCTGATGAGCGGCACCAAAAAACTGGCTCAGGATACGATTGTTCACCGCCCGGTACGTAAAAAAATAACGGAAGTCCCGGTAAAACGCCTGCTACAGGAACAGGCCGATGCCAGCCACTATTTTTCGGATGAGTTTCAGCCGCGCCTGGCGACCGAAGGGCCAATGCGCTATGTGCGTGAAGGTGTGAGCCATTTTGAGCTGAAGAAACTGCGTCGCGGTGACTATTCCCCGGAGTTGTTTCTTGATTTGCACGGTCTGACGCAGCTTCAGGCAAAACAGGAGCTGGGGGCGCTGATTGCCGCCTGTCGCCGTGAACATGTATTTTGCGCCTGCGTCATGCACGGCCACGGTAAACACGTTCTCAAGCAACAAACGCCGCTGTGGCTGGCGCAGCATCCGCATATTGTCGCGTTTCACCAGGCACCGAAAGAGTACGGCGGTGATGCCGCACTGCTGGTGCTAATAGAAATTGAAGAGTGGCAGCCGCCGGAGCTGCCGTAAATTCGGCGTGAAAGATTCCCCTCACCCCGCCCCCGGAGGGAGAGGGTGAAAGCGATCGGGAACAGTCCCCTCGCCCCTTTGGGGAGAGGGTTAGGGTGAGGGGAAAAATTCTCAATACTTAAAACGCAAAAAGAGCCGCTTTCGCGACTCTTTTTTTCATGCTCACAGCAATCAGATAGCCTTAGCCACCTTGAAATTGCAGGGGCTCATCTGCCAGTTAAATACGCCGTTACCCGATTCCGGATCCAGCGTGACGTTGGCAATTGCCGAAGTGGTAAACATCGGCGGGGCCTCTTCCGGGCAAAGCTCGGAAACCAGGTAGCCGACCAGCGGCAGGTGGGAAACCACCAGCGCGGATTCAACGCCTTCGTTTGCCAGCGCCAGCAGGTAATCTCCCACCAGGCCCACATCACCGCAGGGCCGTAGCTCGGGCAGGATGTCTTCTTTTTCCGGGAGGTTCAGCGCTTCCCGCACCACGTCCAGGGTCTGTTCAGCTCGCAGGTAAGGGCTCACCAGAACACGTTCGATACTTGTCACCTGACCTGTTAACCAGGTCGCCATCAGACGGGACTCATCACACCCACATTGGGTAAGGGGACGAACCGAGTCGCTGGCAGCATCGAGTGCTGCGTCGCCGTGACGCATGATAAAAACTTGCATATTGCACCGCTTTTGTTAACCAGGAACGCCTGAACCCGCACGCTGAAAAAGTGGGGTTCACGGCAGCCGGGCATTGTGCCTTATCCGTACATCGAATGAAACGCTGTCTTTTACCTCAATGCTGCAAGTATAGTCAATATCTGTTTACAAAATGACCTTGCAGCGTACATTTCCCGGTTTTAGCTCAGCGCTTCGTCATGCTCAGTCACCGGCTTCGGCTTCAACGCCGGCCAGAAACTAAGCTGTTGTTCAGCCATAATAATCAGCCTTTCGCAGGGCTTGAAACGTTCCCCGTACTGACCCGCTAAACGCTGTAATTTTGCCACAACGTCCGCGGCACTCAGGCTGTCCATATACCTGAATGGCCCGCCCAGGAACGGCGGAAAACCGATGCCGAACACGCCGCCAATATCACCATCCCGTGCGCTTCTGACCACGCCCTCATCGAGGCAGCGCGCGGCTTCGTTGAGCATCATCATCACGCAGCGTTCGGCGATTTGCTCCGGGGTCTGACGCCCGTTTGGCGTCACGCCTAACAGCTTGTAAATCGCTGTATCCGGCTGTTTCTTGCTTTTACGCCCTTTCGCCGGATAAAGATAGAAACCGCGACCATTTTTTCTTCCTTTGCGATCGTCCTTCAAGATTGCATCGACGCTTTCAGGCGCGGCGAAGCGATCGCCGAAGGCCTGCTGCAAAATCGGAATAATTTTAGTGCCGACGTCTATCCCAACTTCGTCCAACAGCTGCACGGGCCCTACCGGGAAACCAAACTTAACCAGCGCTTCGTCGATACGTTCGATAGGCTCACCTTCCGTCAGGCAGCGCAGCGCTTCGTTAATGTAAGGTGCAAGAATACGGTTGACGTAAAAGCCAGCGCTGTCGCCGACAACGATCGGCGTTTTGCCCTGTTTTTTCGCCAGCTGTACGGTGGTGGAAATGGTTTCCGCACTGGTGCCTGCGTGAGGGATCACCTCAACCAGCGGCATCTTGTCGACCGGACTGAAAAAGTGCAGGCCGATGACCTGCTGCGGGCGCGCAGCTTGAGCGGCTATGTCAGCAATCGGCAGCGACGAGGTGTTTGAGGCAAAAACAGTATGCGGCGCGGCGTGCTGCTCCACTTCGGCCACCATTTTCTGCTTCAGGGCCAAATCTTCAAACACGGCTTCCACCACGATATCGCGCTGGCTGAACCCGTGATAATCGGTTCCCCCTGAGATGCGGGCCAGCTCGCGCTGCCGTTCGGCCGGCTTCATATGGCGGCGGCGAACTTTTTTGTCCAGCAGATCCCAGCTGTATTTCAGCGCGTGGTTAATCCCTTCGTTATTAATGTCTTTAATGCGCACCGGCAGCTTGCCTTTAGTGGCCGTCACATAGGCAATACCGCCGCCCATTAGCCCGCCGCCAAGGATACCGACCGCATTCAGTTTGCCGGGTTTTGCATCCCCGCCGTACTCTTTCTTTAACTCAGTGCTGGCAAAGAACAGGCCGCGCAGCGCGGCAGATTCCGCAGACATCGCCAGCTCGCCAAACGCTTTAGCTTCGGCCTCATAGCCGCTTTTGCTCCCCTGCTCCAGCCCGGTACGAATAACGTCGATGATGCGGCGAGTTGCCGGGTAGTTACCCTGGGTTTTTGCCTCAGTCTTCTTGCTGACCAGGCTGAACAGCAGAGAGCGCCCCAGCGGCCCGGCAAGCACTCGCTCTTTTACCGGCAGCTCACGCGAAGGTTTTCTTCCTTTAAGCGCCAGCTCAACGGCGGTTTCCAGCAGAATGGACTCTGGCACCACGTCATCCACCAGCCCCAGCTTCAGCGCCTGGCGAGGGCGCAGCTGCTTGCCGGTCAAAATCATGTCTAACGCGTTACTGACGCCTATCAGGCGTGGCAAACGCTGAGTGCCGCCCGAGCCCGGCAGCAGGCCCAGCTGAACTTCCGGCAGGCCAAGCTGCGTTTTGGGCGAGTCAGTGCAAATTCGGGCATGGCAGGCAAGCGCCATTTCCAGCCCGCCGCCCAGACAGGCGCCGTGGATAGCGGCCACAACCGGCATCGGCAGCGCGGCGATTTCCGCCATGATCTGCTGCCCCTGCCGCGCCAGCTCCTGCGCTTCCCCGGCCGTTTTACAGCCAGCAATCATGTTGATATCGGCCCCGGCAATAAAGTTGTCAGGTTTGCCGGAGATAAACACCAGCCCCTGCACGCTCGGGTTGTCGCGCAGCTTTTTAATAATGCCGTGTACCTGAGCGCCAAACTCGGCTTTCAGGGTATTCATCTTCTCGCCAGGCACGTCGATGGTGACCACGGCAACGTTATCCAGACGGATGTGTAAATCGAATGCGCCTTTCTGCTCCATTACTCCACCTCCAGAACCATTGCCGCACCAAGGCCGCCGGCGGCACACGCCGTAACAAGGCCAAAACCGCCGCCACGGCGACGCAGCTCGTGCAGCGTTTGGGTAATCATCCTTGCGCCAGTGGCCGCAAACGGGTGTCCGTAGGCAATCGACCCACCCAGCACGTTAAATTTAGCGTCATCCACTTCACCGGTGGCATGAGCCCGGCCCAGCACGTTGCGGGCGAAGTTTTCGCTGGAAAGCATTTTCAAATTGGCTAACGTCTGCGCGGCAAAAGCTTCGTGCATATCAAACAGCGTCAAATCATTCAGGGTGATCCCGGCGCGCTCAAGCGCCAGCGGCGTAGCCCATGCCGGGCCAAGCAGCATATCCTGCCAGACATCAATGGCGGTAAACGCGTAGCTGCGCAGGTAGCCGAGCGGCTTGAGGCCAAGCTCTTTCGCGCGGGATTCGGTCATCAGGATAACGGCCGCCGCGCCGTCCGTCAGCGGCGTACTGTTCGCGGCGGTAACGGTGCCGTGCTTGCGGTCAAAAGCCGGGCGCAGTTTTGCATAATCAGCCAGGCTGGAGCCTTTACGCACGTTGTTATCTTCAGCAAACGGCTGGCGGTATGGCGGAATAAACGCCGTCATAACCTCATCGGCAAGTTTACCTTCCTGCCAGGCCTGCGCGGCACGCTCGTGGGAACGATGAGCCAGCGCATCCTGCATTTCGCGGCTGATGCCGTGAGTTTTCGCCATCTGCTCGGCGGTGTCGCCCATCCGCAGGCCGGTTGAGTATTCCGCCACCGCTGGGGGAACCGGTAATAAATCACGAGGACGTAATTTGGAAAACAGTTTCAGGCGCTGCCCGAGCGTGCGCGCTTTATTCACATCCACCAGCGTGCGGCCCAGCTTTTTGCTTACGCCAATAGGCAGCACGGAAGAGGAATCTGCGCCCCCGGCAATACCGGCTCGGATAGTCCCGGCCATCAGGCTTTCGGCCACGTTTGCAACGGCCTGGAAACTGGTGGCGCAGGCACGGCTCACGCTATACGCGTCGGTATGTACGCTCATACCGGTACCAAGTACGATTTCGCGGGCAATGTTTGGGGCTTCTGGCATCTGTACAACCTGGCCGAAAACCAGCTGTTCGATAGCTTCGGGCGGCACTTCGCTGCGCGCCATCAGCTCGCTCACCACCATATTGCCGAGATCGACGGCGGGAATACCATGGAAAGCCGTGGCCTGGCGGGCAAACGGCGTACGTAAACCACTGACAATGGCAATACGATCGCCCTGGCGGGTAATCAACGGCAGTGCCTGACTCATAACGCTCCCCTGCTAAAAAAAGTGAATACAGACAAAAAGTGGTCTGACCTGATCACAGTCTTAACTAAAAATTCACATCCAGCCAACCGGCGGGCGAGAAAAATGGGAGAAGCGACACGAATTATTACATAACGAAATGAAACACCCCGCACAATGCGGGGTGTTTGGCAGAGGGGATTAACGCAGGCCGAGCTGGAAGATCATGGTTTCAGCCTGGCAACTGAACACGAAGTCGATATCCAACTGCACGCCATCAGCCACTTCGGTATAACGCGGGGTAATCTGGCAAGGCTCGGATTCTACTTCGCGGGCTTTGGCCGTTAAGGCTGCCAGAACCTCATCAGCCTGTGCTTTATCAGCAAATACGCGGCTGTAGGAAGCGATGCAATCTGTGTTGTCGATAATGGAACCGACATCAATGCAGCAGCAAACTGGGGTTTCATCGGCGGTATTTTTACTCATCACGCTTTCCTCTGTAATGCGGCCTAAAAAGGGAGATTGGTTAACACAATTGCGGGCATTTTACGCCCGCGGTTGTTTCTGCTCCAGTTGATAATCCTCACAAAACCGACAAGTGACGGAAATCACACTTAAAAATGATCTAAAACAAATAACATCCGCCGTTTGCCGGGAAGTTCCCCCGGATTTTGCCAAGCAGATCCCGTTTTTAAGATCAAACTTGAAAAACTTTAGAAACAAACTTGCAACATCCTCGCTGGTCGGACCTATACTCTCGCCACTGGTCTGATTTCTCTGTACCCGATCAGTCCCTACTATTCGCGCTCCTGTTACGGTATGTAACATTGTTTGCATAAAAATAAATCAATGAGGTTTTGGTCATGAGCCAGAAAAACCTGTTTGCAAAGTCAGCCCTCGCGGTTGCAGTGGCAATAGTCTCTTCCCAGGCGTATGCCGCCGGCTTTCAATTAAACGAGTTCTCTTCCTCTGGCCTTGGCCGAGCGTATTCGGGGGAAGGTGCAGTCGCGGATAATGCGGGTTCAGCAAGCCGCAACCCCGCCACCATCATGATGTTTGACCGCCCTTCTTTCTCCGCGGGCGCCATCTTCGTTGACCCGGACGTAGATATCTCCGGTACCTCAAAAACCGGCAAAAGCACCGATGCAAAAAACATCGCGCCGACCGCATGGGTGCCTAACCTGCACTTTGTCGCGCCGATTAACGACCAGTTCGGCTGGGGTGCATCCGTCACCTCTAACTACGGCCTGGCCACCGAATATAATGACAGCTATACCGCCGGTTCCATGGGTGGCACGACCGACCTGACCACCCTGAACCTGAACCTGAGCGGTGCCTACCGCCTGAACAGCAACTGGAGCTTCGGTCTGGGCTTTGATGCTGTCTACGCGAAAGCGAAGATTGAGCGCTATGCGGGTGACCTGCCGCAGCTGATTGCGGGTAACCCGTCTTCCCCGCTGACCCCGGCTCAGCGCCAGGCTATCGGCACATTACCGGCCAATACTCAGATTGCGCACCTCAAGGGTGACAAATGGGGCTTTGGCTGGAACGCCGGTATTCTTTATGAAATCAACAAAGATAACCGCTACGGCTTTACCTATCGTTCTGAAGTGAAAGTTGACTTCGACGGCGACTATAAGAGCAGCCTGCCGGCGGCCTATAACCCGCTGCTGTCTAACTTTGGTCTGCCTTCAGGCACCAATGGCCAAACCGTACCGGGTTCTCTGAGCCTGCACCTGCCAGAAATGTGGGAACTGTCCGGTTATAACAAAGTGGCGCCGAAGTGGGCCGTGCACTATAGCCTGACCTACACCAGCTGGAGCCAGTTCCAGGAGCTGAAAGCGACCGGCAACAACGGCCAGACGCTGTTCTATAAAGACGAAGGCTTCAAGGATGCTTACCGCATCGCGCTGGGCACCACCTACTTCATGGACGATAACTGGACGTTCCGTACCGGTATCGCGTTCGATGACAGTCCGGTTCCGGCCGACAAGCGTTCTATCTCCATTCCGGATCAGGACCGCCTGTGGCTGAGCGCCGGTACCACTTATGCGTTTAACAAAGACGCTTCTGTGGACGTAGGTGTTTCCTACATGCACGGCCAGAAAGTCACCATCGAAGAAGGCCCATACACCTTCAAATCTGAAGGTAAAGCCTGGCTGTACGGCGCGAACTTCAACTACGCGTTCTAAGTTACCGCCCCGAAAAGCAAACCGCCTTCATCACGAAGGCGGTTTTTTTATTTCTGCTCGCTCAGCTTTTCTTCAAACCTTAATAGCCGGCCGGCATTGCCCAGCACCAGCAGCGTGCTGAGATTATGCAGCAGCGCGGCGACAACTGCGCCCGATGCCCCCAGCCAGCCAAAAGCCGCCATCGCGACAATCGCCAGCGTCCAGCCGAGCCCGATAAATACGTTGACCTGCAAAGTACAGCGGCAGCGGCGGCTTAAGCGCACGCAGGTGCCCAGCCGACGAAGATCGCTGCCTATCAGTACAATATCCGCCGACGACATCGCAATATCAGAGCCTCCGGCCCCCATCGCCACGCCGACCACTCCCGCCTTGAGCGCCAGCGAATCGTTGATGCCGTCGCCGATAACCATTGGCCGGTAACCGCTGTCGATTTGCAGCTTCACCTGCTCCAGCTTATCCGCGGGAAGCGCGCCAGCTACCACGTCGACAATACCCACCTGCTGCGCAATGCGGTCGGCAACCGACTGGCGATCGCCGGTCAGTAAAAGCTGACGGTTCAGCCCAAGCTCGCGTAGCTCTGCCATCGCCGTGGCCGCCTCACCGCGCAGGCTATCGGCCAGCAGCAGCCAGCCAAGAAAACGCCCATCCAGCGCCAGCCCGACAATCGGGCCATCATGCTCCGGGGCATCCGGTAAGTCAGCAAGCGTTGTGGCCAACAGTTCGCGCCTGCCGAGTACGGCTTCGCCCTGTGGGGTAGAAGCAGAAACGCCTAATCCCTGATGTTCGCGCACGTTATCGAGCGGGAGCCAGGCTTCGCGTGAAACAATCTCGCTCAGCGCACGGCTAACCGGATGGTTACTCGTCGCCCCGAGGCTGGCCGCCAGGGTTTTCAGCATATCAGGATCGGTATCGCCAAAAGGTCCCACAGCCTGCAGGTGCAGCTTGCCGTGCGTCAGAGTCCCTGTCTTGTCGACCACCACGGCGTTGATCTCCGCCAGTTCCTCAAGAAAAGCAGCGCCACGAATTAAAATGCCGTGGCGGGCGGCAACCGTCAGCCCGGCAATAGAGGAAGCTGGCGCGGAGAGCACAAGCGCACACGGGCAGGCAGCCACCAATACCGCCAGCATCGCCTGGGCATCCTGCGTCAGGAACCAGGTGCTGGCGGCAATCATCAACACCAGCAACAGATAGCGAGCCGCATGGCGCTCCAGCAGCCGGGTTATCGGCGGACTTGCCTGCTCGGCGCTTTGCATCAGAGCGATTACACGCCCCAACGTCGACGTTTCCCCGGTACGCGTGACCCGGATGCGCAGCAGGCCATCAAGGTTTATCGCCCCACCAAAAACTTCGGCACCGGGCTCAACTTCCTGCGGTACCGACTCACCGGTGATCGGCGCCGTATCCAGGCTTGCTTTGCCCTCCAGCACCAGGCCATCGGCGGGAATATGATCCCCGGCACGCACCTCAACCACATCACCAGGTTCAAGATCGTGGTTGTCGATATCCTGCAACTGACCGTCAGCGCCAACGCGTCTGGCGCGGCTGCGCGTGAGCTTGCTCAGCGCTTCGATAGCTTCCTGAGAGCCGATCACGCTGCGCTCTTCAAGAATATGCCCGACAATCATGATCAGCGGCAGCAGCGCGGCCGTCAGAAGATCGCCCGTCGCCCATGCGCCCAGCAAAGCCAGCGCAATGAGCTGGTCTGTCAGCCCGTGCAGGCTGGGGTAACGCAAGCTGTGCAGCGCATGCCGCAGCACCGGTACCGCCACAACGAGGGATGCCGCGCCCAGCAGTAAATCGCCGACGGCAACCTGCTGAGGCGCTAGCCAGCGCCAGAGCAGGCCGAGAATAAGCGCCCCGCTGGCAATCAGCGCCAGCAGCAGCTGGCGAGTAATATGTTTCTGTTCCTGACGGGTCAGCGCCCCGCCGGCCTGGACTGAAGAAGTCATGGTTTAGCCGCCTCTTTTTGCGCCACGCCCTGCAAAATCAGATGAGCGTCATCCTGCGGCGACACGGTAATCACCGATCCGGCCCGGGACAAAATCTCGGCTATCCGCTGACGGTAAATTCGCCCCAGCAAATCTGGGTCGTCATGGTTGCTGGCCAGATGGGCGATAGTCGCGGTATCCGACTGCGCTTTAGCCACGCTTTCCTGCGCGTTTGCCTGGGCGGTTTGCAGCATCTGATCGGCCTGCTGCACCGCCTTCTGGCGCGTTAACGAAGCGTCACTTTGCGCGGTCGCCACCGCTTTCGACGCCTGCTGGCTGGCAGTTAATACCGCATTGAACGCCGTCACGGTTGCCAGGGGTAAGGCGGACTGAACGGTCACTCGCTCAAGCGTTATACCCGCGTCGCTTCCCGACTGCTGAAGCCGCAGCAGGTTTTGCTCAATGTTACGCTGCACGTCACTGCGCAGCTGTTCGCGCTGCTGGGCAACGTTCATGTCGTTGCCCGGCATTTCGGGGCGGGCGACCAGAATAGTATCCAGATCGCGTGAAGCACAGACCGCCACCGCCGCGCGTTCAACCAGCCTGTCGAGCAGCGGCAACACATGTTTGCCCTGGAGCACATAGGCTGTCGGCGTTCTGACCCGGTAGAACACGCTGATATCCAGCTGTACCACGCCCGCATCACCGGTCAGCAGGAAGCCGGAACCCGAAACAGCGTCGTTCCCAGGACCGCCGTTAATATCCAGACTTTGCGCCTCGGGCGAACGCAGCAGGGCGGTCACCCGGTGCTCAATCACCCGATCCGCCCCCGGCACCATCACCACTTCATTCACCGGCGCGGGCCAGGCAAGCAACAGCCCCGGCTCGGCGACACGTTGCTCTGCGCCAAAACGCAGCACTACCGCCCTGCTTCCCGCCGGGATCTGCCGGACGTTTGACAGCAGCCAGGCTCCGGCGGCAAACAGCGTCAGCACAAAGATGGCGATAAACGCCAGCCGGATCGACTGCGTCCACGGCCCGCCGGGCTCAAGTTTTTGCCGTTCGGTCATGGTTTTTTATCCGCAGCTTTATCCATCTGTGGCCCGTCAACCAGCAGGCTGAACGGTTTGGCATCGGTACGCAGCACCAGCCGGGTTTGCGCATTGACCATGCCGCTAAGGGCATCAATCTGGCGCAGCAGGCTGTAAAGCTGTGGCGCGCTGGCATAGGCTTTGCCGTAAATAGAGGCCGTTTGCACCTGAGCCTGAGCCTCAATATCCGCCGCTTTCACCGAAGCCTGCGCCTCGGTAATACGGGCATCGCGATCGGCTGCGGAGCGAATTTCTGCCGCCGCGCGTTTACCTTCCGCCGTACGTTCAATGGCGATGGTTTCACGCTCGGCGCGCATACGGTCAACGGTGGCATTAAGCGTGACGGCAGGTAGCGTCAGGCGCTCGGTGCCCATTTGTACCAGCCGGATGCCGTAGCTTTGCAGCAGCGGCTGGCTGATTTGCTGCTGAAGATGCGATTCAAACTGCGCCAGCTGCACCTGCTTGCCGTCGGTATTCACCAGTTGAGAAAGCGTGAAGCCGCTGGCGGTGGTTTCCAGCGCTGAACCTAAATAAGTACGGATCTGGCGCGCCGCTTCATCCGGCTGATTCTGCACCGCCCGCATAAAGCGCTGCACGTGCTCAGGCGTGTTGTCTACTTCCCACACCGCATAGGACTGAACGATGATCCTCAGACCATCGCGAGTGCCTACATCCTGCAGCCCGCTTGATGTCGTCCGCAGGCGCAGATCCACCACCGTTGCGGTTTCAAAAGGCGCCGGAATTCGCCAGGCAAGCCCCGGCTCAAGCAGCACCCGAACGGGTTTACCAAAGCGAGTGATCACCAGCGATTCGCCGGATCGCACCTGTACCAGGCTCGCGGCAGCAAGCAGGATAAGCACCAGCACAGCGGCGGCGGTAATACGCTTCCAGATCCCTTTTTTACCACCTTCCGGGGCAGAAGAACGATCGTGGCCACAGCCGTGACCATGATGATGGTGATGATGTCCATGAGAGTGCGAGTGGCTCACCGGGAAAGCTCCTGTGCGGGTTTAGCTGGCGCATCGCGGCGCGCTGCATCGGTCGAAGTGGGGAAATCACGCAGGTCAAGCGTCGGCGGAGAACCGGCCCCGATCCGCTGGTCGATAACCAGCAAAGGACGGCCGCTGAGCGCCAGCTGAAGCTGCTTAAACCAAAGCTCGTCAATAAAGACCTGCCCGGCCTGCTGGTACGCATTTTTCTGCGCGGCAAAGCGGGTCGCCGTGGCCTGAGCCAGGCTTAACGCTTCGGTGGCGTTGATTTGTGCCGTGTTCTGGCGCACCGCCGCATTAGTTGCGGCCAGCGCGGCTTTTTCTGCCGCACTGCCACGCTCCCGGAGGATCAGCGACTGGGCCGCAATTTGCGCGGCCTGCACGCCGTGAAACGCGTCGGCTGCTCCGGCAGGGGGATGAATTGCCTCAACGACGGTAGAAAGAATCTCCACGCCGCTGTTCAGGTTATCCAGCTGCTGCTGCACGGCGCGGTTAATCTGCAGGGCAAGGTCGTCACGCCGCTCGCTGAGTACGTCGTCCAGCGTTAAAGAGGAAAACTGATGCACCAGCACCTGGTTCGCGGTGCTGCGCACCAGCTCCTGAAGGTTCACTGCGCGGTAGGTTGCCGCCAGCGCGGCTTTATCGCTCAGCCCGATGCGCCACATAAAGCGCACGTCGCTGTTCACGATTTGCAGGCTTTGTTGGTCCCCGCTTTGGCTGGCGATGATTTGCGCTTTGTCGAAGTTATGGGTGGCATCCCACAGGCGGTCAGCGCTGGCGGGCGCAGGCCCTTCGGCATCAGCACGTTTTAGCGGCGGCTGATTCGCAGGATCTTCCCCGGCGGCCAGCTCATGTACCTGACCGTTTTCCGTCAGCCAAACCCGGCCAAACGGCCACGGCATGCCCAGATGCAGGCCCGGCTCAAGCACCGC
Organism: Cedecea neteri; assembly: GCF_000757825.1. Taxonomy (GTDB): domain Bacteria; phylum Pseudomonadota; class Gammaproteobacteria; order Enterobacterales; family Enterobacteriaceae; genus Cedecea; species Cedecea selenatireducens. Next base: position 4,056,385 of record NZ_CP009451.1, on the reverse strand, counting down.
GACCGAACGCCCAAAGCGCTCATAGACGCCGCGCTCGGTGGCCGAAATTTGCTGCAGCCCGGTTAGCAGCCAGCCGCAAAGCAGCATAATGGCTAGCATAGGAATAAAGGCGCGTTTTAAGACGGTAAACGCCCAGACCTGACGCAGGTCTATGCCAAAACGCTGATGCAGCTCCTGCTGCAAAAAGCTGAACGGCCGCGGCGGCCAGGTGAGCTGCGCTGCCAGCTGGCTTTTAGGGATCAGAACGGGTTCTGCGGTGCCGTCGCCGGGAGGGGCAAACAGAGAGAACAGGCCGCGCAGCATAAATTCTGCTGAAACCAGCAGCACCAGCACGGCGGGCAGATTTATCACCAGCGGGCTGTTAAGCTGCGGCCAGATAAGCCCAGGCAGAGTCAGCAGCTGCACCGCCATCACCAGGCGTAACAGCGGAGCTACCGGCCCGGCCTCGGGCGAAGCCTCTTTAGGCACAGCGCTAAGATGGCGCTCGGCTACCAGCAGGACAAAAAGCGAGGCTATCAGGCAGGCAACGGCTATCCAGCGGTTATTGTTCTCCGCCAGTGGAACAAAGCTGGTGTTCCAGCCGGAAAGAGCAATATAGAACGCCAGCGCGGCAAGTGCGCCGGACCAAATTCCCTCAGCCTTAAAAAAGGCTTCAATGCGGGCAAAATTCAGCGGCACAGCGCCTGTAAACCAGCGGGCAATCCTGCCCTTTGGGGCTTCTTCCGGCTGAGCCTGAGATTCTGCCTGAGGCGTAACTTTACCGCTGCGCCACTGGCAAATACGCTGGGCGGCATGCAGTGAAATCGCCAGTAACAATAACGCAGCGGCGTTACTGCACAGCAGTGACACCCAGCGCGAGGCGGGCTCCAGAATACTGACGGTCAGCGCCAGCAGGAGCATCATAAATAGCGAGAAGGTTAAGACGAACACCGTTCGCGCAGCGAGTCGGGCCTGGGCGGCGGCCAGCGAATAACGAGCGGGCAGCGCCTGAGGCAGCAGTTCAGCTTCGGGTAACCGGGTAGGTGGCATGATGTTTTAAAGGTGAGGCGCGCAAGGTTTGCGCAGCATTTTACAATTGTTATCTTATAACATACCAATACAAAATGCTGATGGGTAAAGATGTGTCAATTTATGTCATTATGATGACAATAAAAAAGCGAGCTCGAACGCTCGCTTTCTGTCTTCAGATCCCCTGGTTACTGGGAGTCGATATCTTTCAGGTCATCCTGAATCGCCGCCGCGTTCGGGTTCGCTTCCGGCTTCAGCTGGCCGCCGTTGGCCAGGAAGTCATGCCGCTGGAAGTAAGCCTCACGCACCGTGACATACGGGTCAGCAGACTGGCGCAGTAGGCCGTCAGAGTCCAGCAGCTGGGCACGAGTTTCTATCCCTTCCACCGTCCATTTCCCGATAGACATCGGCCAGGTCAGCCAGGAAAGCACCGGATACAGCGTATCGGCAAAGTCACCACCGTCTTCACGCAGCGTGAAGCTGCCGTAGCCAGGCAGCATGACGTAAGGACCGTAGCCCGCACCGTAATGACCCAGCGTGCTGCCGAAGCGGTGAGGCTCGACGCGCTGCAGTTTAGGGTTCGCCATTCCGGCAACGTCGATGAAGCCGCCCATCCCCAGCAGGGTGTTCAGGAAGAAGCGCGTAAAGTGCACCATCCCCTGATACGGGTCGCCCTGCACGAAGTAGTTCACCATGGTGGCCGGCTCTTCGAGGTTGCTGGTGAAGTTGCTCAGGCCGTTACGCGCCGGCACCGGCACATAGTCACGCCACGCTACAGCCACCGGACGCAGCACATACGGGTCCAGCACGTTGTAGTTGAAGTTGAACATTGAACGGTTGAAGCCTTCCAGCGGATCCGAACGTCCCTGAGGCTCCTGGCTGCCGGAACTGGCACATCCCACTAATACCGTTGTTGCCAGAGCAAGTCCGGTCAGGCGGAAATTCATTAGCGTTTCCCTCTTATTGTTTATCTGCGCTTTCAGTGGTGCCCGGTTCAGTTTGGGCCCTCGCCTGATCGATGCTGCGCTCAATGACGGCGCGGCGCTGGTCGTTAGCCGGTAAAACTTTCAGCATGATTTCCCACGCGCCAATCGCCTCACGGTAGTTCTGCCGCTCAAAGGCATTGAACGCCAGCAGGCTGAGCACGCGAATATTCGTGTGGTCATCTTTTAGCATTTCGCGGAGCAGGAGGCCACCCAGCTGGTTGTCCTGCGCGTCGGCGGAGCGGGTCAATACTTCAGCATAGCCCAGCTTTGCCTCGCCGTTTGCGGGCGCAAGTTTATACGCATGAGCAAAAGCTTGTGTAGCCGTCGTTGCGTTATTTAGCACCATGCCAATGCGCCCTAGCATCATCCAGCCTTCAAGATTATCAGGCTGTTGCTGCAATCGCGTGCGTAATCCTAACCCAAGACGCGCCATCTCTTCCATAGTCAGGGGCGCGGCCTGCGGGTCGAGAACACGTTTTAACAACGCTGGCGTCTCGGCGGTCGCCTGCCGCCAGGCCTGTAGCTGGCCCAGCCCGGAGGTTTTCAGATAACTGCCAGCGCTGACCGCCACGAGGATCAGCGCCCCGGGTAAAAAGACCCACAGCGAGATTTTTCCCCTGGCTACCGCCCCAGACTGCGCCGAATAATCCTCCGCCAGAGAAATCTTTTGCCGCCTGCGGCTGCGCAGCACGATAACGCCGATACCGCCGACCACAAACAGCGCGGGCAGCGCCCAGAGGATAACCGTCGCAGGCGTCAACGGCGGCTCGTAGGTGACGAAATGCCCGTAGCGCTCCACCATGTAATCGACGATCTGCGGCTTGCTTTTGCCCTGCTGCATCAGCTCATAAACCTTGAGCTTCATGTCGGAGGCTATCATCGCGTTTGAATCCGCAATGCTGTTGTTCTGGCACTTAGGGCAGCGCAGCTCTTCGGTCAGCTGGCGGAACTGTTGCTCCTGCGCTTCATCCTTAAAAGTGAAGGTATCGATGGCCGCCGCCGCGTGAAGGCTGAACAGCATGCCGATAAGCAAGGAAACTGCACGCATCATGATCCCGCCTCCTGGCTGTATTTCTCCCACAGCGGTTTTAACTCCTGCTGCCAGACGCGATCGTTCAGATCGCCCGCATGGCGATAGCGAATGAACCCTTTCCCGTCGATCAGGAATGTTTCCGGCGCGCCGTACACGCCGAGATCCAGCCCCAGCATGCCGTTGCCGTCAAACAGGCTTAACATGTACGGGTTCCCGAGATCGCGCAGCCAGTTAATCGCTTTGTGGCGGTCGTCTTTATAGTTCATACCCACCACACGCACGCCCTGCGCGGCCAGCCCGTTCAGAAACTTATGCTCGGCTCGGCAGGTTGGGCACCAGGTCGCCCAGACGTTCAGCAGCAGCGGCTTGCCGTCCGCAAGGACTTCGCGGCCCCACTCTTTGCCGGGCTCATCGAGCGATTCCAGGCGAAACACCGGCACCGGTTTGCCAATCAGCGCCGACTCCAGATCGGTGGGCGCTTCGCCCTGCGCGTTACGCGCCAGCTGCCAGAGCAGCAACGAGGCCAGCAGCAGAAACAGCGCCAGCGGAATAAACAGATAGCGGCGCTTCATACTGCGGCCTCCGGCTTAACTTTACGGCTACGGTAACGCGGGTCGCACAGGCAGAAGAGCCCGCCGAGCGCCATCAGCAGCCCGCCCGCCCAAATCCAGCGCACGAAAGGTTTGTAATAAAGACGCACCGCCCAGCTGCCGTCGGCCAGCTCTTCGCCCAGCGCGGCATAGAGGTCACGGGTGAAACCGCCGTCGATGGCCGCCTCGGTCATCATCGCCCGGTTACTGTTATAAAAACGTTTTTCAGCGTGCAGCGTGGCTTCCGGCCTGCCGTTACGGGTGACGTCGATAACGCCCACGCCGCCGCGATAGTTAGGGCCGGTGATGTCCCGCACTTCGCGGAACACGAAGTGATACTGATGAATATCAATGCTGTCGCCGGACTTCATGCGCACGTCTCTTTCCACGCTGTAGCTCTGGCTAAAGGCGATACCGACCACGGTCACCGCCAGGCCAAGATGCGCGGAAACCATGCCCCAGTGGCTGGCTGGAATTTTGCGTAATCCATCCCAGAAACCGTGGCGGTGCGTGGCGCGCTGATAAACCTCCATCAGCGCCAGCACAAAGACCCAGATAGCCATCAGCAGGCCAACCACCGTCATCGCTTCAACGCGATCCTGCATCAGCCACGGCAGCAGCAGCGACAGAACCAGCGTCACGACCACAGCCGCCAGCAGATGCCTGCGCAGCTTGCCCGGCTCGTCGCGCCGCCAGCGAACCAGCGGCCCGATGCCGAGCATCAGCGCAAACGGCGCCATCAGCGCGGTAAACATCGTATTAAAGAACGGTTCGCCGATTGAAATGCTGCCCAGCCCAAGCTGCTTATGCACCAGCGGCAGCAGCGTGCCCAGCAAAACCACCAGCATGGCGGCAATCAGCAAGACGTTGTTGCCGAGCAGGAAAGACTCGCGCGACCAGAGATCGTTGCTCACGCGGGAGCGCACCTTGCTGCCTTTGACCGCATACAGCAGCAGCGAGCCGCCGATAACGATAACCAGGAAGGCCAGAATAAACATGCCGCGCGCCGGGTCGGAGGCAAAAGAGTGCACCGACACCAGCACGCCGGAGCGCACCAGGAACGTGCCCAGCAGGCAAAGTGAGAAGGCGCTAATCGCCAGCAGCACGGTCCAGGCCTTAAAGCTGCCGCGCTTTTCGGTGACCGAGAGCGAATGGATCAGCGCCGTGCCCGCCAGCCAGGGCATAAACGAGGCGTTTTCCACCGGGTCCCAGAACCACCAGCCGCCCCAGCCCAGTTCGTAATAGGCCCACGCCGAGCCAAGCACGATCCCGACGGTTAAAAAGGCCCATGCCGCCAGCGTCCACGGGCGAGTCCAGCGCGCCCAGGCGCTGTCCAGCCTGCCGCCAAGCAGGGCCGCAATCGAGAAAGCAAACGCCACGGAAAAGCCAACGTAGCCCATATACAGCAGCGGCGGATGCACAATCAGGCCGATGTCCTGCAGCAGCGGGTTTAAGTCGCGACCTTCCAGCGGATAGTCCGGCAGCGTGCGGATAAACGGGTTAGAGGTGAAAATAATAAACAGCAGGAAGCCGAAGTTAATCATCCCCATTACCGCCAGCACGCGGGCATGGTCTTCTTTTGGCATGCTGCGCCCGGTGAGCGAAACGGCAAAAGTCCAGCCGCTCATCATCAGCACCCACAGCATCAACGACCCTTCGTGCGCGCCCCAGGTTGCCGCCACGCGATACCAGACCGGCAGCTCGGTATTGGAGTTATTGGCGACATACAGCACGCTGAAGTCGTTCACCACAAAGGCGTTAACCAGGATCAGGAATGACGCGCAAAGGGTAATAAACAGCGCCCAGCTAAACGGCCGCGCGGAGGCCATCAGCCGCTTGTCGCCACGCGCCACGCCCCAGAGCGGGTAAATGCTTAGCAGCAGGGACCAGCCGAGCGCCAGGCTTAGCAGAAAACCACCGATTTCGGGCATCATGGGGCGTTATCCTTATACACTTCCGGGGCCTGCTGGTGATTCTGCTCCATCGCCGCTTTCACTTCCGGCGGCGTGTAATTTTCATCGTGTTTCGCCAGCACCTCTTTAGCGTGGATAAGCGTCGCACCTTCCATCACGCCCTGCGCCACAACGCCCTGCCCCTCGCGGAACAGATCCGGCAGAATGCCCTCGTAGGTCACGTCCACCACGCCGCGAGCGTCATACAGCTTGAAGCTGACCTTCAGGCTTTGGCCGTCTCGCTTCACGCTGCCCGGCATCACCATGCCGCCGATCCTCAGGCGCTGCCCGGTTTCCGGCATCAGGTGGCTTTCACCTTTGCCGTAGATAATTTCGCCGGGGGTATAAAACAGGTCGATATTGCTGCGCAGGGCATAAAGCACGAGCGTGATGGTCAGCCCAAGCCCCGCCAGTACCGCTACGGCCAGATAAAGCCGATTTTTACGACGCGGATTCACTTAGACTTCCTCCTGGCGCTGGCGAGCGACGCGGATACGCTGCTCTCTGGCCTGCTGGCGAGCCACCGCCCGCAGAATCGCGCGGTGCTGGTAGCGGGTATGGAAAATCAGCCCGAGCAGCGGCAGCAGCGTAAAGACCACCGCCAGCCAGACGTAAAAGGCGTAGCCGCCCATGGCGAAGAACTCGCTCCAGTGAGTGAACGCCCACGTCATGATTTTGCTCCTCTGCCGTTAGCAAGCGCTAACACCCACGGACGGCGGCTTTCCTGCAGCAACAGCAGGTTACGCAGGCGCATCAGGGTGAGCGTGATAAACAGCGCCAGGAAGCCGAAAATGGTCCAGCGCAGCGGCGTGCGCATCGAAGGGTCGATGGATTGCTGCATATTGGTAGAGCCCTGGTGCAGCGTGTTCCACCACTCCACCGAGAAATGAATAATCGGCAGGTTCACCACGCCGACCAGCACCAGAATGCCGGCGGCACGGCCCGCAAGGCGGCGGTCGTCAAACGCGCTATACAAGGCAATCGCGCCCACGTAGAGGAACAGCAGCACCAGCTCGGAGGTCAGCCTCGCGTCCCAAATCCACCAGGTGCCCCACATCGGCTTGCCCCAGGCGGAGCCGGTAACCAGCGCAATAAAGGTAAACGCCGCGCCGACGGGCGCCATCGCCATCACCGCCAGATCGGCAGTTTTTATCTGCCATACCAGGCCAATAAAGGCGGCAATCGCCATGCTGGCGTAAATGCCCATCGACCACATGGCCGCCGGGACGTGCAGGTACATGATCCGGTAACTTTGCCCCTGCTGGTAGTCTGCCGGGGCAATACCAAAGCCCCAGACGCAGCCAACCACCAGCAGCACCGCGCTGAGAATAGCCAGCCAGGGCAGTAAACGGCCACAGAAGTGGTAAAGCCGCTCCGGTTTAGCAAGCTGATGTAACGTTTTCCACATAGGTTTTGCTCACAAAACAAAAAAATAAAGTTACGCAACGCTGACCCGCAGCGCCGCCGCCGTAGCGAACGGGCTTAGCGTGGCGCTGCCGGCCAGCAGCGCGCCAAGGATTGCCATATAGCCCTCCACCGGCAGATGCATCGAGGCGGCATCCATCGCGGCGGTGGCAAAAATTAATAACGGGATGGTTAACGGCAGCACCAGCAGGCTGAGCAGCACCCCGCCCCGCTTCAGACCGACCGTCAGCCCCACGCCGGGCGCGCCGAGGAAGCTCAGCGTCGGCGTCCCCAGCAGTAACGTGGCGGCCATCACCTGCCAGCCATAAAAATCCAGCCCCAGCAGCAACGCAGCCAGCGGCGAAAGCAGCAGCAGCGGCAGCCCGGTGACCACCCAGTGAGCGGTCACTTTCGCCAGCACCACCAGCGGCAAAGGCACCGGCAACAGCATCAGCTGTTCCAGCGAACCGTCCTGAAAGTCATCCCGGAACAGCCTGTCCATCGCCATTAAAGAGGCCAGTAAAGCCGCGACCCAAATAATCCCCGGCGCAATACGCGCCAGCAGCTGCGGCTCCGGGCCAATGCCGAGCGGGAAAAGCGTAATCACAATCAGGAAGAACCACAGCGGGTTAGCGATTTCTGCCCCGCGACGAAATACCACCTGCAGCTCACGCCAGAAAATGCGCCTTATCATGAATGGGCTTCCTGCAGATGAATCTGGCGAACTGCACAGCTCAGCGGCTGGTGGCTGGTGAGGATAACCATTCCGCCCGCTTCCGCGTGGTGCAGCAAGCGCTGAGTTAAGCGTGCAATACCGGCGGTATCCAGCGCGGTAAACGGCTCATCGAGCAGCCACAGCTTTGCCGTGGAGAGCCACAGGCGCGCGAGCGCGGCACGGCGCTGCTGCCCGGCGGAAAGCTGGTTGACGGGTAAATCTTCGAAGCCGGGCAGCCCGGTTTGCTCGAGCGCGGCCCACAGCTGCTCTTCAGCAACATCGGCATGAAAAAAGGTGAGATTTTCAAAAGGCGTGAGAACGGCTTTGATGCCCGGCTGATGACCAATCCACAACAGGTCACCGTGGAAGTTGTCGCGCTGGCGGCGCAAAGGCTGGTTTTGCCAGAATACCTCGCCCTCATCGGCCTGCGCCAGCCCCGCCAGAATGCGCAGCAGCGTGGTTTTTCCCGCGCCGTTTTTGCCCGCCACCTGCACCATTTCCCCCGGCTCAACGCTAAACGACAGCGCGTCGAACAGCGTGCGTTCATCACGCTGGCAGGTCAGTTGTCGGGCTTCTAGCATCAGGAGGCGCTCCTTGTCTCGGGTGACGCTAAGCATATCATACCGCCTCGTTTTCTTCAGGTTGCCCCCGACGGCTTAGACTACTCCATTAGGGTTAATCCGCTTACTCAGATCAAAGCCGGGGCGATTATTCCCATTCGGCAAAAACGTGGGAGAAAAACCGCTACGCTTAAGTGAACGCTTTCTGACCTGGAACCGCCCTGATGGACAAAATCGAGCCTGACAAAATAGCCAAAAAAGATGAACTGGAAGTCGACAGCGACGAAAAGTCGAGCGGCAAGCAAATCGAGGTGGATGAAGACCGTCTGCCCTCCGGCGCGATGGCCATTCACGAGCACATTCGCCAGGACGGGCAAAAAGAGCTGGAGCGCGACGGCATGGCGCTGTTCTGGTCAGCCGTGGCGGCGGGTTTATCAATGGGGGCCTCGCTGCTGGCGAAAGGCATTTTTCACGTTAACCTGGTCGGCGTGCCCGGCAATTTCCTGCTGGAAAATCTCGGCTACACCTTCGGCTTTATCATCGTCATCATGGCTCGCCAGCAGCTGTTTACCGAAAACACCGTTACCGCCGTGCTGCCGGTGATGCAGCATCCGACCACGAGCAACTTCGGGCTGCTGATGCGGCTGTGGGGCATTGTGCTGTTCGGGAATATCGTCGGCACCGCGCTGGCGGCGCTGGCCTTTGAATATATGCCGATATTCGACGAAGCCACCCGTAAAGCCTTCGACGACATCGGCATGAAGGTGATGGCAAACCCGCCCGGCGAGATGTTCGCCAACGCGATTATCTCCGGCTGGATCATCGCCACCATGGTGTGGATGTTCCCCGCCGCGGGCTCGGCAAAAATCTTCGTTATCGTGCTAATGACCTGGCTGGTCGCGCTGGGTGATTTAACCCATATCGTGGTTGGCTCGGTTGAAATTCTCTATCTCGTGTTCAACGGCACGCTGCACTGGAGCGAGTTCTTCTGGCCGTTCGCCCTGCCCACCCTGGCCGGGAATATCTGCGGCGGAACGTTTATTTTCGCGCTGATCAGCCACGCGCAGATCCGCAACGATATGAGTAACAAGAAGAAGGCCGAGGCTAAGCGAAAACAGGCAGAACTGAGCCAAAATTCAGCGGAGAACGGAAAACATGACGGGTAAATTGTTCATTATCCAGGCAAACGAACTAAGCCAGCACGTATTTGATAACCCCAGTGCGAGATTGTACTATGAGCGACGAAATAACATTCTTATCCGATGAAAGGTGTTAGATGTTTGACCTAAAATTGCGCGAAGTAAATGACGGATTATCCGCTAAAGAGCGCGGCGTCGCGGCTTTCATTATTGCGAATAAGCAATCATTGAAAAATATGAGTATCCAGACGCTGGCGAAAGCCAATGAGGTCAGCACTACCACTATTCTGCGTCTGTGTCATAAATTAGGCTACCAGGGTTTTAGCGATCTTAAAATTGACTTAATGACATCTTCGGCGGCAAAACATCATGAATCCGTTTTACAAGAAGATATTAATATTGATGATTCGCTGGAAGCGGTAAACGCAAAAATTCATCTGATTGAAAAATCATCCATCGATGAAACCCACGCGATGATGAATCCAGAGCAGCTCGAACGCGCCTGCCGGTTAATCCGGAAAAGCCATAAAATTGCTATCTACGGGGCCGGAAGCAGCGGTCTGGTCGGTAAAGAGCTGGAATATCAGCTGATAAAAATAAAGAAAGATGTCAGCTGCCACCTCGATTACAGTATTCAATTCAATATCGTGAATACTTTAGATCAGGACGATCTACTGATTATTATTTCGCACTCCGGTGACAATCACGAAGCCGTAAAACTCCTGACGCTGGCACAGCAGCTTGGGGTTCCCTCTATAGCCGTTACCCGCATGGGGCAAAGCCGCGTGTCCGCCCTGGCGGAGGTCATCCTGCATACCATTTCTACCGAGAGCATTTCCCGACTTATCCCAATTCGCTCCAAAATGTCACAGCTTTCGGTGATCAACATGCTGGTGACCAACCTGTTTATCCAGCAATACGACGAACGCTTACTAAAACAGATCCAAACGCGAGCCGAACGTTTCTACAACCTGAACAACAAGCCCTAGCCCACCAACGCTAAGGCTTTACGCCACCCTCCTGTTCTCCCGCTATAGCACGATGCTCTGGCGGATCTGAAACGCTGTCGATATTTAAAAAGTGATCGGTTTCCCAAAACGAAGACGACGCGCTTCTCATTCCGTCCTTTTCCCGATAAAAGTAACAACATTATCTAAAACAAAGAAGTTTTAAGTAACATTGTAACTAACACCTATTACAGGGAGAAATAATGCCAGCCGGGATCCCCGTCATCTTAGTCAGCCATGGCCCCTTTGCTCAGGGGGCGCTGACCTGCGCCGAAATGCTCGTGGGCAAGCAACCCCACGTCGCGGTGGTATCAATTCAGGAAGATACTCCGATTGATAACGCTCGCACCTCGCTACGAGAAACCTACCAGTCGCTTAATCAGGGTAATGGCGTACTTATTCTGGTCGATATGATGGGCGGGTCACCGTGTAATTTAGCCAGCGAACTCCTGTTAACCCAGGATGATATTTTTTTATTCTGCGGTTTCAATATTCCTACCCTGCTGGAAATTTTTAATAATCGAGATTTACCGCTAAATGAAATCGCAACCCTCGTCGAAGAAATGTTTCCTGATAGCGGCTTCAACGTCGGCAATTTATTAAAGGTCGAACGAGAATCATCAACCGAACTTTGAAAGGACAGAATATGCCTATTAATCTCGCCAGAATCGATGACCGCCTTATTCACGGTCAGGTTATTACCACCTGGGTTAAAAATCACGACATTGAACAAATACTGATCGTCAACGATAAGGTGGCGAGCGACACCGTGCAGCAGTCTGTTATCAGTATGTCGGCGCCTCCAGAATTAAAAGTCCAGATTTTCGCCGTGCAAAAATTTATTGATATCCTAAAAAAAACCGAGATTAAAAGACGAACAATGCTGCTGTTCACCAACAGCGTCGACGTAAATGCCCTGGTCGAAAATGGCCTGGATATTAAGAAATTAAACGTCGGCGGCATGAGAATGCATGAGGGGCGAAAAAGCCTGTCGCGCGCCGTCGCGGTTACGCCAGAAGAAGAACAGGCCTTTAAATCACTGATTGCCAGGAATATTGCAGTAGAAATACAAATGGTGCCCAAAGACACCATTGTCGAACTGAAATCATTATTGGGTTAATTGCATCACGCAACGCCCTGAAATCGTTCAATTGCAGTTAACAGCCCTGCAATTTTAGGTATGACGGGTATAGCGCCATCACCGGGAAATAACACTATGTTAATTGAAGCCATTCTGGTCGCCACCTGGGCAGGTATCTGCTCAATGGACGACGTGGGGCCGCAAATGCTACGGCGCCCCCTCCTTACAGGGACCGTAGCCGGTATTATTATGGGCGATATGGTTCAGGGACTTGCCATCAGCGCTACCCTTGAACTGGTCTGGATGGGCATCGGCAACGTGGGGGCCTACTCCGCGCCAGATATTATTGCCGGCTCAATCATTGGCGTCGCGCTGGGTATTGCCTCCAAAGGTGGGATAGCCGCCGGAATAGCCCTTGCCGTGCCGGTTTCGATTTTGTGTCAGCAGCTCCTGATTATCTGGCGTTCTTTTGCCAGCTTCTTAAACGTCTGGGCTGAAAAATCGGTCCTCACCGGAGATTATCGTGGGCTGGTTAAAATTCACTATTTCTCTACCCCGCTTTGGTTCCTGATAAGAGCCATCCCCTGCTTCCTCGCCATCTATTTTGGCAGCGACCTGGTCAGCAAAGTATTAGATGCCATTCCAGCCAGTATTTTAACCGGTATGGGCGTCGCTTCTAAGATGATCCCCGCTATCGGGGTCTGTATTTTATTACTGATGCTGCTAAAAGGGAGAATGTGGTTCTTTTTCCTGCTCGGTTTTATGTTAACCACTTATTTAAAATTGCCAATTATTCCAATCACCTTTATCGCCCTGGCCTTCGCCGTGCTTTACGACATGGCCTGGGCCAATGGCATCAACAATAAACAGGCTGACAATAATAAACCGGCTAACATCGAAACCGAAGAGGAGTACGACCTGTGAGTGAAATAACATCCTACAATAGCGTTGAGCGTACGACCTCGGATAAAAAACTGACTAAAACCGATCTCAACCGTATTTTCTGGAATATTCAAAGCATGTCCTTTTCATATAACTATGAAAAGCTGCAAACCATCGGCTTTGCGCACTGCATGATCCCCGTGCTCGATAAGCTCTATGAAAACGCAGACCCGGAAACCCGCGCGCGGGCCATGCAGCGACATTTAAAGTTCTATAACTCCCAGATCAATACCGGGGCACTGATCCTGGGCGTAACGGCCGCGCTGGAAGAAAAAACCACGGAAGAAGAGAAGGATGCCGTTATTTCCGTCAAGGCCGGGCTAATGGGCCCGCTGGCAGGTTTAGGCGATAGCCTGTTGAAATTTACCTGGCTGCCTATATGCGGCAGCATCGGCGCGGCGTTTGCACTTCAGGGGAATATCATCGGGCCGATACTGATGTTCATTCTGTTTAATATCGTGAATGTTGGCTCTAAATACTTCTTTATCCATTATGGCTACAACAAAGGCGTTGACCTCATCGAGCAGTCAAAGAACTCGAATATTATTCAGCGTATTTCAAATGTTGCCAACGTTGTCGGCGTGATGGTGCTTGGCTCGCTCATTGCCACCACGGTAAAGATTTCGACGCCGCTGGTTATTGCCGTAGGCGAGCAGTCGATTCCGGTACAGGAGATGTTTGATAAGGTCGCCCCCAACCTGCTAACCCTACTCTTCTCACTGGGCGTGTTCTTCCTGGTGAAAAAGCTCAAAGGGAAATACACGGTGTCTCTCATCATTGCCATGATGGTCTTCGGCGTTATTTGCTCAGCGTTTGGCATATTAAGTTAAAGGAACGATGAATGAACACTCAGATGCAGTTTTCCGTAAGCAGAAAAAACCAGACGCAGATTGAAATTCATTTTTCTGCCGTCGAAGGGCCAATAGCGTTGTACTGGACTCGCGATAACGATGTTAATACCTCAGCCCGAAGGTTAATTACCGGCCACGCCGTTAGCCCCTGCCAGTTTGATGACCCGCTAAATGCCAGCCAGCGCATCTACTTTGTTATTGAATGCAACGGCCAATCCCAACTTTTTGCGGAGAGAACATTGCCGGTTTCCGGGCTTAATAACTTCCGGGATTTCGGCGGCTACACGGGCGCAGGGGGGAAAAGAATAAAATGGGGGATGCTGTATCGCTCCAACCATTTGCATCAGCTTAATGCCCAGGCCGAGGCCTACATTCAATCGCTGAACATTCAGACAATTATTGACTACCGCAGCGCCAGGGAAATCGCCAAAAGCCCCAATACTTATGTCGGCGAAAAACAGACCGTTCACCTGGATGCCGTGGCGCAAACCGCAGAGCTGGCGGCACAGTTTTCGGCGGACTCCAGCCACGAAGATCAAATGCTGATTGAGAGCGTGATACAAGATATTCCCACCGAACTGGTCAACGGCCACGGCGAGCAGGTACTGGAGCAATACCGAAACTTTGTCACCAGCGAGAAGTCCAGACACGCCTTCACAGCAATGATCCGCACCGTACTGGATAAGGAAAATAGCCCGCATATCCAGCACTGCCGTGGAGGCAAAGACCGTACAGGTTACGGCGTGGCGCTGATTTTGTTTATGCTCGGCGTCTCAGAAGAGGATGTCATTGCCGACTATATGCTCACCCAGGCCAACCGGCTGGAGCGCAACGAAGTTAAAATGGCGGCCTACCGCCGTATCACCGACGACGACAACGTGCTGGATTACCTGCACACGCTGATTGATACCCGCGAAGCATTTATTATTGCGGCTATCAACGCCATGAAAGCGCAGTCGGGCAGCGTGACCGGCTACATTAAAGAGGCACTGGGCTTCACCGACGCCGACTTTGTGACGATACAGAATAATTTTTTAACCGACCCCCTCTGAACCATCAGGGCCGGATGCAGGCGCTTTCACAGCATAAAATCAGCAAAAAACGCTTAGATTCCAGGCAAACGGCCCGCCAACCCCTTAACCTGCCTCGAAAAGCGGGTATACTACGCCCGCCTCGTTCCCTTAGTTAAATGGATATAACGAGCCCCTCCTAAGGGCTAGTTGCAGGTTCGATTCCTGCAGGGAACGCCATATACACATCTCCTGACATCTACCAAATTCAATAAAACCCTCTTCTAATCAGTGACAAACTCTCTATTCTGGCTATGCGACGTCAACTGATGTCTACCCATTTCAACGTGAATCAATCAACGTTTGGGGGCCTTAGTGGGAGCGTATCCTGTTCAATGAAAAATGAGCCCCCAAAAGGCAGAGCAGCGGCTTGCTGAACGTCAGCTAAAAACGAAACCGCTGTTGAAATCCCTGGAAAGCTGGCTGCGTGAAAAGATGAAAACCCTGTCGCGACACTCGGAGCTGGCAAAAGCGTTCGCGTACGCACTTAACCAGTGGCCGGCACTGACGTACTATGCGGACGATGGCTGGGCCGAAGCAGACAACAACATCGCTGAAAATACCCTGCGGACGGTCACTCTGGGTCGTAAAAACGTCCTGTTCTTCGGTTCTGACCATGATGGTGAGCGGGGAGCACTGCTCGTCGCTGATGCAGGAGATTTTCCAGGGCTCAATGAATATGGACCTGTCGCGCATCAACGGGGAGCAAATACGAAATGACCGCCACATTGCTGAAAATGCGCTGAAGCCTGGCGATCTGGTTTTCTTCAAAACCTCCTCTCTATCAATTTAAAGGCTGAATGATAAAACCAAAGCTACCTTTTCCTTTTACTCCACTCCATTGCTTTCTTGACCAAAAAACTATTCTCACGCTCTGGCATCCTGAAACTATCTCTGGAAACAAATTCCATCACAGCTTCGCTGTTATCGCAGCGTTGTGATTCAACCGTGGTATTCATTAAATCATTATGTTCTTCGAGAAGGCTGGAATAATATTCAATATCTTTCTGGTTGTTACTCCTCTGAGCAGCATGAAGCCTGAATTCATAGCTGGTGCGAATCTGCTGCTCAAGCGCTTCAGTAGCCGATGAAACCCGGCGTTCCCGGCGTTTCTCCTGCGACAAAACGATTTGGTCGCCATCGACAAAGAAAAGCTCGCCGTCTTTAATCAAGATGTTGCCAAGGATATTCAAATCATGCATATAAAGACCACGATTCTCCAGTAGGTTGTCGGCGCGCTCATAATTGGCATCAGTTCGAATATCAAACTCTTTACCATTGATATACTTTGAAACCAGAACCTCCATTTTTTTATTGTTAAACACAATTTGCATATGCCGGGAAAAATCGGGGTCGTTGTTAGCAAGGTTTAAATAATAGCTCACGCGTTCTGAATGAGCGTTTCGGTGCTCGGCAGAATGGGTATCTATCATGTTCCCTGTGCTATTGACGGGGATCTTCACAGCGTATTTTCCTTCAAACAAATAGACACTTCCGTAGCTACCGCTGCCGATAAACTTGTGTTTTGCCAAACTCTCTTTCGTTATACTGCCTTCGGCAACCATTTTCTCAATAAATCGATCGATATCTGCCGGAGCAGAGTTATCCGGTTCATTTCGCTGAGCGACCTGCTCACTGACGAGCGTATTGAAATGCGTCAGATCTTCCACATACGTTGACAGATGTTTTTCTAACCGAAGCTGAAAGTCCGAATAAAACCGCAATCCCCCTGTTCCTACGTGCCCTTCTTCTGTTGTGTCACACCGGATTTCACCGTTGTTATCATTGAAGAGGCAGGTCTTTAAGAACGCCAGGTTATCTGCAGAACAATCGGCCTGCGCCAGTACGATCCCGTCAAATTTCATATTAATGACGGATACCCCATCATCTCGTTGCCGTACGTCGATTGAATATTGACTGACAGCTTCAGGTTTTGAGTTATCGATCAATTTAACAAAGCCAATGATCGGTCTCCAATGGGTAACATCACCACCGAGTGGATTTTTCTCTACTGATAATGATATTGGTCGTGATATTTGTGGATTATCTTGGTATTGATACAATAAATGGTGTATCTGATAATATTCAGAAATAGTGCTTTTTCCCGTAAATACGTGTCGAAAATAATCGATGAACTTTTCAAAAAGACTAAACTGATAAACATCTTTACCCTCTAACAGGTCTGACATCTGCTCGCTGGAAATATGGCAAATATCGTTAACAAATGGAATAGCAACCGACATAGTTCCCTCCAGTGCTTGATTGCAAATTAGCCTGAAACAAAATCATTAACGGGTCAGGTATCTCTGAGCTACATCTAATTCGCCCGCAGTACAACGATACCGGGTTTTGAGCGCATATAATTGAGGAAGGGAGTATCAACAACCTTGCGGTTTACAGACAGCGAGGAAGCATTACGGAACCAGACGGCATCACCCGAACGAATAACAATCCCCGTATGAGAAACATCCAGCCCCTGCATGGGTGAATAAACACCGACATAATCGCCATTGTGCAGACGTTCGAGTACCGAGCGGTCGATAGCGTATCCCGGTATATAGTTTATCTTTCTGGTAATAATACCCAGTCCCGGGATGTATTCCCCTCCCCCCTGTTTAAGATTGAGGTGCTTTTCAGCCGTAAGATAATGGGGACTAATCTCCGGCGTAACATCCCGCGCATTATGTGGTGACGTAGCGAACCAGTCAGACAGAAAATGACGGCGGGTCAGGTAGCTCACTTTACCATCAACATAGCGCGTTTTTACCAGTTGCCGAAGAAACGCTTTACGCGTATCGCTTTTCGTCAGGGCCTGAACATAGTCCACCAGGGTAAAACAGTCGACGCCCCTGAGATTGACAACCAACTGTTCCGGCGTACTTTGAGAACCGATCAACGTTTCACTCAGGTAGGGAGTCTGCAGGAACGTCGATGAAACAAGGCCTATCAAATCCCCCTGCTTTGCTTTGGCGTTCGGTAACACTTCGCCCTGGATAACCTCATCCACTTTTCGCGCGCTATCCGCGTCGATGACGGTTTTGTATTTAGCCACATCGGCCATTGCGTATGACGTAAAACAGAGTGATGCCAATAAAAATCCGTATCGCAACATAACTTTCTCCTGATAAAAACTGCTCATCATTATTACCGATTCATCTATTCAACACGTGCCGATAGTAAACCGGTCATTGAGTCGCAGATATCAGGGTATAACCTGATAAAGATGGCTGAAGGCCACAGTGATATTCCGTTACACATGAGCGTCGTAATCGAGCTCCAGTACCATACGCAGCAAAGCAGCAACGGGTTCAAACAGGGATTCAGGAATCACCTCACCCGCTTTGACGCTAAAAAATAGCTGGCGCGCCAACTCAATATTCTCCACCACAGGAACAGACTCCCTGATGGCGAGAGCGACAATATGTTCTGCCCTCGCCTCTACGCCTTTTTCGAACACCGTTGGGATCGGCGTGTCGACAGGATCGTAGCCCAGGCAAATGGCGATATGCGTAGGGTTGCGAATAACCACCGCAGATTGCTTCACGTTCTGCGCTAAACTGCCGCTTTGCATTTCGCGTTGTACTTCACGCCGCCGTTTTTTAACCTGCGGATCGCCTTCAATATCTTTAGTCTCCTGTTTGACATCCTCCTTACTCATTCGCTGCTGCTTCATCGTGTTGTGCGTCTGGAAGGCATAATCAACAACGCCCAGCACCACGTAAGACATCAGCAATGCATACCATATCCAGCGGATCATAATCGTGAAAAGTGGGATCGCGCAGCTCGCGTCACAGTACGGCAGTGCCTGAAACGTTGTCGAAAAATAGAGGAAAAGAGAGATGAAAATCAGACACAATAAAAGGACTTTCAGACAGGACTTAAACAACTCCACCAGACTGTGCACGGAAAAAATCTGTTTAAAATTATTGACTGGGTTAATTTTGTCGCCTTTGACGCCAACCGCCTTCGTGGCAAGCATAAAACCGACCTGCGCAACCAGACTTGCGATAGTTGCCGCCGCCAGCATACCGCCGAACAAGGCAAAAAATTCGCCTCCTGCACGCAGCAATGCCTGCGTCAACAGGCTGAAGGCATAGTCAAAGGGTTGATTGATGAGTCGTGAAGCCAGCAACATCAGCTCAGCAATCTGGTGCACGACCTCATCGGCAAAAAAATGAAAAAAAGCCAGTATAGCGAGCAGCTGGATGCCGGAGGTTATCTCCAGACTTTTGATAACCTGTCCTTCCTGGCGGCTATCGCGCTTCTTTTTCTCGGTAGGCTGTTCGGTTTTTTCACTCATGGCTGGCTAACCACTGGCTCACATGCCGGTAAAGCGTTTCACTCTCAAGCTGATAGTGGTGGAAGGCGTACGGCAAGGAGAGCAGTAATAGCAAGAGCGCCAGCGCACTTTTCACCGGCATGGATAAGAAGAACACGTTGAGCTGCTGAGCGGACCGATTGAGCAATCCGAGCGCGAGGTCCGCAAGCATCATGCAGAGCACCGCAGGCAAAGAAAAGCTCAGACACAGCTGGTACAACACGCGCCACTGCGCCAGCAAAAAGTGTAAAAATGTTACGTTGAAAGCCAGCGCCTTGCCGGGAGGTAAATAGTGGTAAGAACCGTATAACGCCGTCAGGAGTTGACTGAATCCCCCGGTAATAAAGAAAAGCGCACACAGAAACTGGCTAAACAGCAGGCCGAAAATCGATGTCTGTACCGACATCGCCGGGTTGAACACGGTTCCCATGGTGGCACCGCGTAGGGTGTCAATCAGGAATCCCGCCATGTCCACGGCCCAGAAAGGGATCGCGGCGCAAAATCCCAGCATCAAACCAATGACCAGTTCGCCCGGGATCACCCTCAGCCAGGACCATCCCTGGTGAATCACCGGTTGGGTATAAAAAACCGGTAGTACCGGCAGTACTATCGCCAGCAGCACCCCGTTGCGGATTAGCGTCGAGCCGAGATTACCGGTCTGCAACAGCGGAAAAAGCAGCGTTAGCCCAAGCGGTCTCATCATCGCCAGCGCCACGGTGACCAGCCCGTCACTGAGTGAGAGCGTCACCCGTGCATACCCATCTGCAAAAACACCTGACGGGTATAGGCCAGAAGTAGCCCCCCCAGCCAGTGATAGGTCGCCATAATAACCAACGCCACGGCAAGCAGCTTGATCATAAACTGCAGCGTCTGATCCTGAATCTGGGTCAGCGCCTGAAGGAGACTCACCGCAATCCCGACGACCGATGCGACCAGCACCACCGGCAATGAGGTCATGAGCACCAGCCACAGCAGCTCTGTAACGAAATGAGTTAGGTTGGCATCCGTCATCTAAAGCTCTGCACCAGTTGAGAAAGGATCAGGTCCCAGCCGCCAGCTAACAGAAAAATCAATAATTTGAACGGCAAAGAGATGGTCATCGGTGACATCATCATCATCCCCATCGCCAACAGGACGTTGGATACCAGCAGATCGATGGCCAGAAATGGCAGATAGATAAGCAGACCGATGCGAAACGCCTGCGACAGCTGGCTGACGGTAAAGGCGGGCAGCAGGATCAACAGTGAATCCGGCTTCACGCGACGCCGGGCCTCTTCCGGCCAGGTGCTGGCTATCAAATGACGAAAATAATGAGCCTCTTTTTCATCGGAATTTTTTTGCAGAAACTGACGGTAGGGGCCAAGCGCATGGCTGTCCCAGCCCTGTAACCAGGGTAAGGTCGCCTCTTCTTTCGCCGGATGCCACTCGGCTTTTACCGCCATCACCGTCGGCGCCATGATAAAGAGCGAGAGTACCAGCGCCAGGCCATAGAGCGCCATATTGGGCGGCACCTGCTGAATACCCAGCGCATTACGTAAAATCGAAAACACCACCGCCAGCTTCAGGAACGAGGTCCCCATCACGATGGCAAGCGGTAGCAGAGAGAGTAAAAACAGCAGCGCTATCAGCTGCCAGGGAGAGTCAGGTAAAGGCATGGTCTGTCCTGTTTATACGGCGATAAATCAGTTATAGCCACGCCATGTCGCGCCCTCTATCAGGTATTCACCGTATCCTCCCCAATGCTCTGAGCGTCAGACGGATGCACAAACCATTGGGTGACTCGCACCAGAAAACTCTCCCCGCAGGCGATGAGTTCACCCTCGCCTATCACGCGGCCATTGAGTCTTAGCTTCACGTCGGGTGAGAGCCTGGCTTCGGTCGCAATAAGGTCCCCTTCGCGTAATGTCCGCAGCGTGCCAAGGGCGATATCAATTTGACCTACCTCTACCAGCAGCTTTTGCGGCAGGGCGTCAAGGTGATACGACAAGGGCGAGGCAGGACCCGCACGATCGCTGTCCTCGGCCAACAAGCTTTCCATATCATTGACCAATGCTTCAATTTCCACGTCTCCCCCCTCTTCGATTCGGATACGCGCTGCACTTCCCGTCGCCAGTAGTACAACCAATTCACCCTCGCGCGGACGGCCAAAAGGGCTCATCCGCAACCCTGTACCCGGGCCAATGCTTGCCATCTCGTGCATCGAGGCCTGACACCAGCCGACGTAACAGGCGAACGCCACCGGCGGCAATAAACGCACTGGCCGGACACCGGGGCTTACCTGCCGGGCAATGGTGCGAAACCAGGTGGTGGGCCAGCCAAACAGCACACAGCGGAACGCGTAGCCGTCAATCTGCCAGGCAAATACCAGCGCAACGTACTGGTTGAGCATGCTACAGCGGCGCGGTTCTCCCGGCCCGTTGTGTAATATCGCGCCGCTTGCCTGCAACAGCGGCGATAGTCCCCATTGCGCAACTCCCGCCAGCAGTTGGGCGTCGACTTCTTGCGCTGAAGCGGTCCCCAGGGTCCCTTCACACCACCGCTGCCAGTCGCTTTCGGCTAACCAGATGCCGCACGGCGTATCTTCGGCAGTGACTGAAAACAGTCTCCCCTGCGGGCTGTCAGTCCAGCGCTGCGCCGCAACATGGAGCGCCCCAAGCTCAATCCCTTCCGTTTGCAACATCCCGGCAAGGTTGCTCTCCTCAAAAGAGATCAGCGTCATACACCACCTCCAGCGCAACGTTGTGCCCGGCCGCCAGCAGCCCGGCATTCAGCCAGGCAGAAAAGTGCTTCAGCTGACGGCATAAATCGCGCCGGGGCACCAGAACCGTAAAAAAGGTTTTACCTTCCCGCGTTTCCATCTCGCAAATCACCCCCGCTAATGAACCGTTCACCAGCCGAAAGCGTTGTTTTTGCTGCCTCAGCGCAGACTTTCCGTCTCTGCCGTCAGGCATTTCCACCACCTGCACCATCAGCTGAATAAATCGGGTGGTTTCAGTAGATGGCCGTTTCTCCTGTTCCGTCAGCCAGGTATGCCAGAGGCAACCTTCCGTTCGGTTAACGTTCATCGCTCAGCAGACTCCTCAGTTTTTCTTTTTTCTTCATCACGCTCACCAGCTCTCGCTGCAGCTTGCTAAGCTGCTCCTGCAACCGTTTTTGCGCGTCCGCAAGCAATCGCTGCTGCTGCGCCAGGCCGTATTCCTCATGAAATAAATGATTCATGGCCTGTTTCTGCGCCATCAGTTCGCGTGAG
Organism: Cedecea neteri; assembly: GCF_000757825.1. Lineage (GTDB taxonomy): Bacteria > Pseudomonadota > Gammaproteobacteria > Enterobacterales > Enterobacteriaceae > Cedecea > Cedecea selenatireducens. The sequence continues at coordinate 4,034,479 of NZ_CP009451.1, read as the reverse complement.
GGCAACGTACCGGACCAAAGAAGGAGCTGATTGAGCGCCTGCGCCAGGTCTTTACGACGGCTCTGGCACTGAAAATCCAACTGCTCCGTTTGCTGAAGCTGCAGCGTTAACTCCGTCATTTGCCGTCGCAGGCGATCCTCGCCACGGTCCTTGATCCTGAGTAAACAATTCAGCATCAGATGTCCGTCAAAAAACGCATTTGCGCCAGCAGTTCGTCGAGATTGCATGGTTCATTACTCTGTTGTTGCAGGAAATGACAAATGTCGGAATAGCGGTCTACCGCCCGGTCGGCACGAGGATCTTCTCCGCGCACGAACTCACCTATCCGCACCAGAAGCTCCACGTCGCGATACACCGACAGCAACTGCCGGATCGCGTTCGCCAACGCCCGGTGTTCACCGCTGGCCACCATCGGCATCAGGCGGCTAAGGCTGGCTAACACGTCAATGGCAGGAAAGTGGGCCGCTTCTGCCAGGCGGCGTGACAGTACGATGTGGCCGTCGAGTAACGATCTCACTTCATCGGCCAACGGTTCGTTCATGTCGTCGCTTTCCACCAGTACGGTGTAAAACGCGGTAATGCTGCCGAGGGTGCCCTTACCCGCCCGTTCGAGCAGCCGTGGTAATGCCGCAAAAACGCTGGGAGGATAGCTGCCGGAAACTGCAACTTCGCCACCGGCGAGCGCTATCTCGCGGGCGGCGCGGGCGTAGCGGGTTAAGGAATCGGCAAACAGCAGTACGCGCTTGCCGCGATCGCGAAACGCTTCGGCGATGGTGGTCGCCACCCATAGCGCCCTCATGCGTTCAAGCGCGGGCCGGTCGGACGTTGAAACCACCATCACGCAGCGCCGTCGTGTCTCTTCACCCAGCGTTTGCTCAATGAATTCACGCACTTCTCGACCACGCTCACCGATAAGCACCAGCACGTTGATGTCGCTATCCGGGCTGCGGCACAGCATCGACATCAGGGTGCTTTTCCCCACCCCCGCCGCTGCAAAAATCCCCATACGCTGTCCTTCACCACAGGTCAAAAGCCCGTCGATGGCGTGGATCCCCGTAAGCATCGGCCTCTCAATCAGCTGGCGCAGCAGCGGCGAAGGTGGCGGTGCATCGTAATCTCTCCAGGGCCCCTGCGGGGCGGGGCCATCATCAAGAGGTAATCCCATACCGTCCAGCACTCGCCCTAAGAGATCTTCCCCCACCGGAACACGATGTCGCCGCCCCAGGGATCGCACCTTCTGTCCACAGTACAGGCCTGTGGTAGTGGCAAAAGGTGAAAGCTGCGCCGTCGCGCCGTCGATACCAACAACCTCCGCCAGCGCACCTTCTGGCAACACGCAACACACCTCACCCATAAAAACGCCTGGCAGATATGCGTTGAGCAGCGTCGCGCCAACGTGCAATAAGCGCCCGGTTTTCAGATAACCTTGTGGTACGTCCCGCAGTGGCGTCAGCGATTTTTCAATGGCGGCCTGCACCTCGGCTTTAATCATCGTCACCGGCAAGCTCCTGTGGTGTGAGATCGATACTGTGCACAACCTGTACCGAACAGTTTTCTCCCAGCTCCTGCCAGGAGAGTACGGGAACATTAAACAGCCCCGTTTCCGTTATTTTGCGCAGAAAGCGGCGAGCATCGACGGAGGTAACAATGTTCAACTCACCGTGCTCTGCCAGTGCCTCCTGAATTAAGCTCAGAATGCGCGAACTTTGCCCGAGGCTCAGGGCCGCATAGGTCCCCATCGAGGTCTGACGGATAGACTCGCGGATCAGGTTTTCGATTCCTTCCCCCACTCGCAGGACGCGCAGCGCCTCACCGTTCGGTTGTAGCCGGTGCAAAATATGCCGACGCAGCGACATGCGCACATATTCGGTCAGCATCAGCACATCTTTCTCACGCGGCGCCCATTCAATCAGGGTGCCAAAGACCGTGCGTAAATCACGGATCGAAATACTTTCCGCCACCAGCCTCTGGAGGGTTTCCGTAATCTTGCTTATCGGCAGCTGCCGCTGCAGCTCTTTAACCAGCTCAGAATAGCGCTTCTCCATGGCATCCATCAGATATCGGGCCTCCTGCACCCCGATAAACTCCGCCATGTGACGTAACAGGACCTGGCGGAGCAATGCCGTGATGCGCTGGGTTCCCTCGGCAACCGCTAGCCCCATGCTCTGCGCTTTTTTTCCGGCCTCCGCTGCCAGCCAGCCGATACTTCCCATCCCGTCCGGCAGCGGTTGTACTTCGCACCCCGGCTGTTTATCTGGCTCCAGTAGCAGATATGCGTTCTCGGGGATGGCGCATGAAAAGACCGGCTCCTGGTAAATCAGCACCGACATCCCCTGCACGTAGTCCCTGCTATCTGGCCTGATAATGATTTCCGGCAGCGGCACACCGTACTCTTCGAAAAGCATCCAACGTAAGGCATCAATATCCCGGGCCAGCGTGCCGGTATTGAGCGATGGCATCACGTGCAGCGTTAACGGCATGGCACCAGGCTGCATCCGGTCTTCACTCATCTCTCCCGTCTGCGGTATATCGTGTTGTGGGTGCCTGGAGCGACGCCAGAATAAAAAGAACGGCAGCGCGGTGAACGCCGCCAGGACAAAAAAGTCCAGAAAGGGAAAGCCGGGGATCAGGGCGAATAATATCAGGACCGCGGCCGTCAACATCAGCGCCTGCGGCTGTCGACCAAGCTGGGTGGTTAATTCACTGGCAAGATTCTGTTTCTTCTCCCCTGGCACGCGGGTGACGATAATTCCGGCGCTCAGTGAGATAAGCAGTGAAGGGATCTGTCCGCACAGCCCATCGCCAATCGATAACACGCTGTAGGTTTGTACCGCATCACCCAGCGGCATGTCGTACTGCACCACGGCGATGATGATGCCACCGATAATATTGACCAGAACCACAATAATTCCGGCGATCGCATCGCCTTTAACAAACTTCATGGCTCCATCCATGGCGCCAAGAAAGCGGCTCTCCTGCTGAACCTGCTGGCGAAGGTGCCGCGCCTGAACCGCGTCAATCACTCCGGCCCGCAGATCACCATCAATGCTCATTTGCTTTCCAGGCATACCGTCGAGCGAGAAGCGGGCGCTGACTTCGGCCACGCGCTCGGTCCCTTTCGTGATGACGATAAACTGGATGATGGTGATTATCGTAAAAATCACCAGCCCCACCGTCAGGTTGCCCCCCACCACAAAATGGCCGAAGGCGTCCACAATGTTGCCCGCATCGTGCTGCAGCAAAACCAATCGCGAAGTGCTGATGGTCAATGACAGCCGGTACAGAGTGGTAATCAGCAGCAAAGAAGGGAAAACCGACAGTTCCAGCGGGTCATTGATGTAGATTGCAATCAGCAGCAAAATGACCGAAAACGCGATGTTAACAGCGATCAGAATATCCACCATGAACGTCGGTAACGGCAGGATCATCATCACGATAGCAATCAGCAGCACCACGGCCAGAATAATGTCCTGACGGCCGGCGCAGGCGGCGAGCCCCTTCTGTAGACCTCGCATACTCATGCTTTTCATCATTAAGATTTGCATAGCGACTCCAGAAAAGCTTGCTGCCGGTGATGCACCCGCAGCCACAGTTCCGCCGCACTATCGACTGCCGGACAACAGTTCATCGCCAGGCAACTGCGCAGCTGAAAAATACGCTGTGGAATTCCGGCAAAGTCAGCGGGCTTCCAGCGCTGAAGCGCCAGTAACAGCAGGTTGTCATCATAGGGAGCCAGCGGCATACACTGGCTAATGTGGAGTCGGTCATCCTGCCAGCTAAGCCAGGTTTGAAACCGCTCGCCCTGCCAGTACATCCCAGCGGCGGCTGGCTGCGCGGGCAGTTCGGCTAGCTGCATAAACAGCAGAATATTAAGCTCTGTCACTCGGTCTAACGCCATACGACCTCCTGCTTGCGTAGGGCTACAGAGTTCCAGATAAGGCGCGCGCAGGTAATCAGGTGATAGCCCGATCTCCCTTCATACTGCGCAGTACGGCGAGAATTTGTTCACGCTGATCGTCATCGTTAAAACAGGGTTCGGGCATCAGCGAGAACAGCGCATCCAGATGTTGTAAAAGTCGGTTGTATAAACGCGCAGACGCGGCCCGCTGCGCCAGCCGTGGCGCGAGCCATTCATCAAACAGCCAGCTTTCATTGATCATCTCGATAAGCAACGGAAGCAGCGTTCCTGAAGCCATCTCGCACGCGGATTCGGTTCGCAAGCACTCCTGCTCAAGCCCTAAAAACAGCAATAATCGGCGCAGGCGTACCAGCACCCCCGCCAGCCGCTGTTGTTGGGAACCGACAACACAGGCGGAAAGCTCAAAGGCCATCATGCGCAGCAGCACCCTCAGCCGCTGGCGACGGTCCGGCCAGTCCATGATGCGCTGAAACCACTCGGCTAATGAGGCAACCTCCTCGTCCATTGCCTGCTGGAATAGACGATTGATTTGCGCCAGCGCGCCTTTGCTCACCTGTCCCAGCTCCAGCATGCCAAACAGCGATATTTCCCAACCCTGCTCGCTCATCAGTTCAGCAAGCTTGTCGCTCAGCGCTTTACGTCTTTTGCTATTTGGTTTTTCAGCGAGCAGTAACGCCGCAACGCCCAACAGCTGTTGACCGAGGGGCGAACCGGAATGTGGTTGCGTCAGTTGAGCGGGGATACCGCCCGCCTGCTCCTGCATCCGCTGTACCATCCGCAACAAGGCCTGCTGTCGTTGATCAAGCCGTTCTTTGAGATCTGCTTGCTGTAAATCTTTGAGCCGTCCGCTCAGCGCCATTCCCATGTCTTCGAGCGTTTCTATTAGCGCGCTGCCGGAGGTTTCTTCAAGCTCAATAAGCGCCTGCGCCATCGGTGATGGTGCATCTTCCACCGGCACCTGCGGCTCACGCAGGCTGGCGTCATGATTCTGTAGCGCGGTCGTCTCAGGGACTTTCATCCTGCTCTCCTGTCTCTGGGCAACCCGGGCGCAGCCATTGCAACAATTGTTGAAAATGGCCTTCGAGCGAGAACGCCACCGACAGCTGTGACGACGCTAAAACCACGCTGTCCCGGGGTAGCTCAGGGGCCGCAAGCAGCACAAAGCGCGAGCCGAACGCCTCCCGCATGCTCTGCTGAAGGTCAGGATGGCACTGCAGGGTCAACACCCCCTCATTCGCCATCTGTTCTGCCTGCAAAGCGAGCCGGGCGCACAGCGTTCTATCCGGGGGTTGCTGTTCGAACCAGGCGCTTAATACCTGCTCAAGACAGTGATGGATGCGGCCCGATACCGCGCTGACCAGCGCCTGCTCCTGGGCTTCATCACCCAACAGGCGAAAGACGTGCTTTCGCAGCCAGCGGGATTCCAGGCGCCTGAGCGTATCGCGTTGCAATGCGCTGAACTCACGCTGCCTGGAGGCCTCCATTTCGCGGCAGTTTTTCTTCGCTTGCTGAATGAGGCCCTCGGCTTTGCGCCGGGCCGCATTGACTATCCCTTTTGCCTCAAGGTCCGCACGACGTATGCAGGCGGCCTGTTGCAGCAGCGCCGTTAACTGTACTGCCGGGATAATGCGCCCGCCCGGCAGTGGCGCAGCAAGTTCAATCAGCGGAAGTCGGCACATAGCGTTCGCTCCAGTAAATTCATCGCCAGCGCCGGTACCGGCAACCATAACGCACGTTCACAGGGCGCAAGCGTAATCAGCAGCGCATACAGCACAGGATCGTTTTGTGCGGCGCGGGTCAGTACGGCAGTACCCAACTGCAATGCAATTTCAACCGTTTGTGTCGGCGAAAATAGGGCACGGTGGTTTCCCTGGCAAAGTCCGAACAGTTGCCAGATAAGCCCGTCATCAAGCAGGTGTAATAGCGCCCGCCGGTAGTCCGGCAGCAGAAAATAGTCGTTGCAGCCGAGTACCAGCAGTCCCGTTGCCAGCGCAAATGCCTGAAGACGAGGAGCAAGCTGAACCATGCGCTGCTGCCGGAGGCTAAGCGTGACAGGAAGACGCGGCGTTCCTCTGCGTACCTGCAGTGCCTGATTCAGACACCGGTCGAGCGGTGGGTTGGCCCCGTAGCGCCACTTCGCCGCAGGGGCAAAGCCAAGCCGTGTCAGCCAACGAGAGTGGGCGTAGCGCGCGGGTGTCCACAGATAACGATGCATCCGTAACAGGGCTTCATCGGGGATCCGGGGGGCTAGCCTCTTTTGCGCCAGACTATCAACATCAGAGAAATCAGCAGCAGCATTGCCAGCAGCAACGGAGGCATCAAAGCCCAGCGATGTAGATTTATCCACGCGATTGCCCTCCACGGGGTGGCCGTTGGCATGTTAGCCACGCTCAGCATACGAAATTCGGCTGGCTGCATCAGAATGCCAATATGCTCTTTCTGCACGCCGGGGATAGACTTTTCAACCAGGTTGCTTATCTGCACCCGGAAAGCTTCAAGATTGACCTGCGGTGAATACTTGATAAATACCGCCACGGAAGCCGGTCCAACGGACCCGTCGTCATTCGCACGACCATAAGCAATGGTCACATCAGCGTGGATCACCCCGTCCATCTGACTCAGCATCCGCTCAATTCTCTGCTCGTTGAGGAAAACAATTTTTTGCTGCTCCTCTGCGGGCGATACCACCAGTTGATTTGGGGGAAACATGGTTTCCGCAGAAACGTAGCTGCGCCGTGGAAAACCGTTCAGACGCAGCAGTTCAACAGCGTTGATAAACTGCGATTGTTCCACCCGCAGCGTAACGCCCCCGGCCTTGGGCTGCTTATCGGCATCGATATTGTGCTGCATCAGGATCGCCAGCATCTGATTGGCATCGTCCTCGGGCAGCGCGCTGTAGAGCTCAACGCGGCAGCCCGTCAGCAGTAACGCCAGCCCGAGGATCAGAGCCAGACGCAGATACTTCATGTCATATTAGCCAGTTTATTAACTGACTGGGAAACTGCACCAGCCACCTTAGCGCCCAGGTCCACGCCCACGGTAGCCCCGAGCGTCGTGGCCTGCTGCACAAGCATCTGAGAGGGTGTCAGACTGCCTACATCCCCCTGCGGCGTACCGGCAAAGAGTAATTTATTGAAGGCGGCTATTTGCTCGCCATCCGGCGCGGGTACGACAGTTGCTGATGGCGCTGCGGCCATGGTGGCAACGTCCATCGCGGTTACGCTGTTAATCGCACTCATCAGTCACTCCTGTTAAGATTATTTAAGCCAGGTTTTCACTGTTTCAGCTTCTGGAAGGGCAACGTCTGCAAGCGCCTGGCGTGCCAGGGCGGACTCGTTCAAACCGGCCAGCAGCACCGCGCGGCATAACGCCTGCAGGCTGGTGTTCTCAACCAGCAAAGGTAGCGCTGGCAGAATGGCATGGACTTGTCGTTGCAGACCGTGGTTTATCCCGGCAAAGGCCGCCTCGACCACCAGCCGCCTCTCCTTCTCTGTCAGCATCATATTTTGGTGATAATGCCACTGAGCATATCTTTGATAGTTTTGATCATCGCACTCTCGTAGTTAATAAAAGTGGAGTACTGCTGTACGGCAAACTGGGCTTTGAGCATGGCTTCCGGATTTGAGATGTCCTGGCCGTTCATTTTGTCCTCAATCGCCTGCCCGGCCTGATGTGCCAGGCGCGATAAGCTGTCAACAAGCTGCTCAACGTTCATTGCTACCTCCGATTACGCGAGCCTTTACGCGTTCAATTATGACCGCCGTGGTGCAGTTACCTATCAGGTGATGGCCTGAAAGTGACGGCAGATTTTGCAGGGTTATCCGTTGGCGGAAACAGACGAGCCAGTAGGCGGAAAAAGGGTACGCTCACCTGCTGTCCGGTTACCGGACAGCCTGCTGCCCCGAAGCGCAAAAATGCCAGCGTTCCCCAGGCGGCATTGCTCACCGGGCAAAAGACCGGGAAGCTCAGGCCGACGGAAGTCATCATAAACGGCTGACCGACGACCGCCGCCGTGAGTAATGCACGTGACCCCAGAGACACCATTCCGGCAATACTCTGGCTCTTGCTCGCGTCATAAAAACGGTGCGCAATGAGGTTCACCGCGTTGGCGATGCTGTCGTGCCCCATCGGCAAGCCATGTTTGTAGTGATAAATCAGGCAGGCAATGTCGGCAATGGCAATGGCCAGGCCAAACCCGGCGAGCAGCAGCAGCGGTGCCGAGCCACCGCTGAATACCGCCAGCACGATCCCCGTACCACAGCACAAAATCTGCCCTCCCAGCACCACGCTCTGCCAGCTGAAAAAGCCTGCGGGGATCATGTCTGCCGCCCGTTCAGTCAGTCTGGCGAGCATACTCTTCTGCCCCTGTTTGCAGGCGTCTTCAGCCTCCTTATTCGCGGCATCATGCTGCGGAGCGGGTAAAACCGGAACCGTCAACCCCTCGACCATTTCCCGCACCATCTGCCGCACTTCAGCACTGACCTCCACGCCATGACCAATACGACCAATATCTACCATGCCGGGATGACCGTGGTTGCGTGCCGCTGCGCCCGATAACGTTCATAGCAGGCAACCACTGAATCAACCATTCTCTGGAGCTCTTCCTGACTGGGTGTAGTGCTCTTTTCGTCGGCCTCAAGTACGGCGGGCGCAGGTTTGGCTGATGGGGTAATACTGCCCTGCATGCGCTCAACCCGTGCTGTGTAAATGTCAATCCCACCGCCTGCGACGGTAAGTACCGCCGTGATACCCGACGAAATACTGGAGAGCGTATGGGCGGTGCTTCCCGGCAGATGTGCGGATGCTAAAAAGACAGAGGAGAGCGCAATGCCAATGCGGAATGCACAGGAAGCGACGTCACCGACGGTTTCCGCATGTGAGTCGCTCATACCGCAGGTTGTCATCAGCATCTTCGTCGCTAACACGATAGAATCATTTCCCGTTTTCAGCGGTTCGCGGTCGTTACGCACCTGAATCAGGTTATACAGCGCGCAACAGGCATCCCCTGCTGCAACAAGCATGGCGGTACCGGCCACGACGGCAAGAGGGATCCCGGCGCCGCCGGACAGCACCGCCGCCGCTAACGACAGCCCGAATGAGACGCTGGACATGGTAAAACGCACCAGGTGTTGAATAAAATATCCGGTATAAGCCTGTCGCTTCAGTTGGCTTTCCTCACTCAGCGGCGTCGCGAGAACCGGTCGCGTAGCACCTGGCGGAAGCAACACAGGGCGGGTAACGTCGGCATCATGGCCCTCGGAATCGTCACTGTAAGCGCTTGTCAGTGAAGGCAAGCGGGAATAGTTATCTACTCTTAGCATGTTGTTCCCCGTCGATTCATCCGGGTACGCTACGCCAGAAGCTGACTCAGCATCTGCTCTGCATTGGCGCGCACCGTGCTATAAGAAGGATCTTCGTAGCTCATCGTCAACGCGGTCTGCAGCGCGACTCTGGCTTCAGAAAATTCACCCATCGCTTTCAGACAGACCGCTATCTGATACACCGGCTCGGGATGGCAGGCGTCCAGCATCAGCGCGTAGCCGTAGTAGTTCATCGCCAGCACGTATTCCTTTTGCATCATCAACACGCCAGCAAGCGCGATATGCGCGCGCCAGCTCCAGGGCTGAGTCATCACCATCCAGGAAAAATCCACCAGCGCACGATCGTAATCCCGCTGCTGCCAGGCGGCATAACCTCTGGCATAAACCTCATCCGGGGAGAGTTCCAGCGCCTTTTTGATAACCGGGTCGTGCCACAGCGTCTGCTCAAGAGATGTCGGTTCCATATTCTTCTCCAGCTCATTCAGTAGTGGGATGAACGTCGCTTTCTATGGTTACGTAGCGTATCGGCGGTTATTTCCAGCCAACTCTCGCCGTTGTGAAACACCATGACCGCCCCCAGCTTGTACAACAGCCGCACCAGTTGATGGCGCTGCATCGCCAGCAGGCGATCCCACACATCGGTTATCACCAGCATTCTGACGGCACGCAGCCACGAGACTTGTTGAAACAGACAGCGGAGGATCCTCCATAGCGCCACCAGCGATGAAGGCTGGGGCTGGCTGTCCGGTACGCGATGAAAACTGCACAAGATCAGGTTATCTTCATCGATACGGTAGACGAGACGGTAGGGATACCGCTCCACCTGTTGCCCAAGCAGCAACCCACAGCCGGGCAAACAGGCAGAACGCGGAACCAGTCCCTCCTTACGCAGCAGTCGCGCTATTTCGTCCATACGATATCCTCCGGCATTTAGCGCGAAATCGCGCGCAGGACCTGACTAAACACCTCGACGAGATTGCGGCCCATCTCCATCATTTGCTGCATAATTTCGCGGGCCTTCATTAACGTGTCGTCCAGCGTTTTGGCATACGACTGCGCCCCTTTGTTCTGCAGCTCGGCAATGGCTTTTTCCGCATCCGCTTTGCGGGTTTCACTTCCCGAGGCCCAGCTACCAATACCGTTGGCCACCTGCCCCATGGCGTTGCCTACCGTCATCCCGGCCTCGCCGAAAAAGGCTCCGCCGACCGTCAGCACCCCGGCAAACATTCCGCCAATCGCCCCGGCCTTAGCGGCACCATAGCTATCGTCGATGGCTTTAACACTTTGCTGCAGGGTGTTGATCTCAAGCCCCCAGCTCAGCTCCTGTTTCTTTTGGTTATAGAACTGCATCGTGTCGCGCAGTTGCTTCGCAAGCATCAGCAGCTTGCTCCAGATTTCATCGAACATAGCGAAAAAATCGTTCGCATCGAGCGTTCCTTTACCACTGCCCTGAACGTTAACGCTGTCGTTAACAGATAACGTCCGATTTGCAGGGTTCCCGGTCTCCTCAATGGTCGGGCTAACATCCAGAAACACCATTGAATTTTCAGAAATAACTGCTCTGGCCATCTCTCCTCCTCAGGCCCGTTGTCCGGCAATATTTGCCAACACCGTGCCGCTGTTATCGATAATTTCTGAGGCAATTCTCAGCGCGTTGGCGCCATCCTGATACGCTTCATTGAGCCGCTTTTGCTGCGTTTTCTTGCGGTCTTCCGTCCAGTTCTGCATAAAATCGATATAGCCCTGCTGCACAATCAGCCGTTCAATATCTCTTTGCAGTTTTGCGCTGGTGGCGGCCACGATGGATGCCGAAATACGATTTGCCCCGCCGGCCGTAGCCCGTGTGATAAGCAGGGCTTTGTGGGTACAATCGCTAATAACGGTTTTTACAATGCTGCGGCGGAGCTTTTGCAAAATGGCGTCGCGAAGTTTCTTCGCCACCACCTCTTCGCTTTTTTTCAGCAGATCCTTACCGGCGCCTTCGATAGCCGTTTCCACAAGCTTCGCAACGCCTTCGCGGGTAAAACTTTTACTGATGCCGCGTACCATGTTCGATTCGGCCTCCAGCTCATGAGCTGCGGCTTCTATCGCCATATCACCAACCTCAACCATCTCGCGCTCAAGCGCCATGCCAAAGTCTTTGCCCATCACCCGGCTGACTTCCTGCCCCGCTTTCTCCGCCAGTGTCTTCAGTTCACTCTCTGCGCCTTTGGCAACGGCATCGATGAGAGCTTTACCCACCCCCGAGTCCAGCACCTCTTCTGTGGCTTTGGTGATAGCGCGAGCGGCGCTAATACCGCGGCCGATCTGCATAATATCCAGCGCCAGCGCCACGCCTTCACAGGCGGTTTGCACCGTCCCTGCCGCATTGATGATGTCGTTGCAAACCGACTTATCGGCCCCCAGCAGCAGCGCGGTCTCTGCGCCCGCTTTAACCATTCCGGCCACCCCTGCCGAGAAATATGCCGCACCATCGGCAATCGCCAGCGGATCGGCCGTTAAAACGCCTTCAACCATCTTCAGTACGCCGACCACGGCCTCAACGCCGCTGATTATCCAGTCAAAAACCGCGCTGAAGATCCCGGCTTTCCGCGCCTGGTCGGCCTGCTCAATCGCTTTATTGATTTGTTCCTGATATTCCGCAACCTGCTTATTACGCAGTGCTGCCTGAACCTCAGTTGCACGTTCCAGCTGCTGGCACAGAGCATTGGCGTTGTTACCAGAAACTTTCAACACTAGCTGCGTCATCATCATGGATAACATCATCGGGTCCATTTCCAGCACGTCGCGCACCGTAGGGCGTTTCGCACCTTCAGAGTGAGCGCCCATGAGCGTGCGTAGCGCGTTATCCGCCTCCTGCAGGCTCACGCCTCCCCAGCGTTTCACGCCCTTATCTTCGTCAGCAAACAGCGCCAGCGCGTGGAGGTGTTCGCCTAATGCCCCGCTGGTGATGTGGGGGGTCTGTACCCGAGCGGTGAGAGGTCGATGGAAAACCTCATCGCTGGCGGTTGGAGCACCGTTAATTTGCATCCGACTCATGATCTTCTCCTGTTTTGCTCAGGCCCGCGCGCGCACGTCGGCGTATATCCGCCACATCCTTGTTCTCATGGTTATCTCCCTGATGCTCTACGCCGCATACCAGCAACGCTGCCCGAAAGGCTTTGGCCGCCTGCGGTAAATTGCCGCAGGCGAGATAACACTCCCCGGCGTCGCAGGGTACCTGCGCCTCCGATACTCTTATTTTCGCGGCACGCCCATAGGCGTAGATGGCATCACTCCAGGCAGCATCGGCCCGGCAACAGGCGCCCAGTTCAAACCAGTACTCAAAAGACCACGCGTCATAGATGGTCAGTACCTTAAAGATCCGGGCTGCTGCACCGTATTCCCCTGCGTTTGCCAATTGCCGCGCATAACGCTGCAAAACATCCAAATCAGCACTGATATCCGTAGCAAAAAGCATCCGCAACGCGCCGCCCTGTTGAAAAAAACGCAGCACGATTTCTGAATCCCGACCGTCCGTTTTCATCATCAGTACATCTTCTGTGCAATCATGCTGAGTAAATCCCCCCATTTGCTGAGTAATCCGGTCATCTGAGTGACAACCGCATTGATCTCCTGGGTCATTTTCTGAATGCTGAGTTGCCCCTGAGTCATCAGGTCGGTATCGCGGTTCGCACTGTTATCAAGAGCCGCTTTGACCGCCTGCAGCGAGCCCTTATCCAGGCCATCTGTACCACCATGCTTACTGATGTAATCATCAATCGACATACCATCGACGAGAATGCCGTTATCGCGCATATATTTGACGACCTCATCGGGTACCGGTTTACGCGTTTTATCATCACCTTTTGCGGCGTCAGCAATAACCTCATCCATTCGATTAGACATATCCTGTGTATTGCGTGCACGATCGGTGCTGGTATTTATTTTGCCAAAAAGCGCATTGGCAATTTTTTGCAAAACCAATTGCAAATTATCAAGAACCGAAAAACCGTAGGCGAATGGATTATTAATATCCTGATCATCCGCAACGGTATTATCATCGCCTGCGCCCAACTTGATATTCGACGTTGTTAAACCCGGGGTGTTAAAGTCAAAACGATGACCTACTGATAGATTTCCACTCATATTTTCACCTCAGTAGCATTATTGGTTATTAACCATATTTTTAAGTCGCGATTGCAGTTGCTTTAGGGCAACGTTCAACGCTTGCATATCCTTCCCGGCCTGACGTTCCAGCCCCGCAATACCCTGAGGCATCAGAGCCTGCAGGTCATTAAGCTTTTTCGCGGCGGCAGGGTCAGTTGCGGCACGCGCCACGAGTTCAGCCATCGCCAGCTTCAGCCTGGTGAAGTTTGAATAGCACTGACACAGTCGGGAATATTCACGCTCCATTCTTCTTTGTTCAGCCGCAATATTAGTTTTCATCATCAGGTTTTACAGGTTGATTGTGATAGCGATATGCGATCACCTTGATAATATCTTCGGCCTGAATCACCGCTTCCAACAATAAGGTGAACTGCTGATATTGTTCCTGGGTGGCCGGTCCTTTCATCGAGTGCAGCAATCTTATTTTTGCTGCCTGCAATATTTTTAATCTGTCCTGCGCCTGATTAATCGAATCGCGCACACTATCTTCTAAATAAGTCAGCGTTGGCATCGTGTTATAGGCTCAAAAATTGAAAGAATAGTTAATCAATGCGTCAGGAAATCTGAGCGCCACCGCCGCGTCGGTCAGGGCAACGACTTCGCCTCCCTGCGGTAGCTGGCTCCCCGCCCTCAGGCGCTCGCCATCTTCCAACAGCAGGTAAATCCCCTGCTGACCATGGACAATAGCGGCAATCGGTGAGGGGAAGCGCTGGCTGCCCTCCCCGGACGACGCCACATTCTGGTAGCTCATCGCAATCCCGGGGAATTGCTGGCGCAATTGCGCCAGCAGATGGTTTAAAGATTGCTGCTCATTCATATTCAGTACGCCGCTGATAACGAACGCCTGACCGACTGAGGTTACGCTAACTTTTTCCGCCAGCCTTTGCTGCAACAGGCTGGCGATCAATGCGTTGATTTGGGTTTCATGACGGTTGTCGATATGCAGATGTTTCAGGCCGGGGATCGTCGTCAGCTGCTGCTGGATACCCGCCCAGCGCTTGCCCATCATGATATCGGCGTTAATGCTAATCTCGCCCGGTGCGTGGCTTGTGAGTTCTACCTCGTCATACCCCGCCTGGGTCAGGACATCTCGCACCTGCCTGATAAGCTGATCGGTGCACACCACATTATCCTGATACAGCACTCCCCATGTGCCCAGCTTCAGGCGCACGCTTTGCAGCCTGTCGCTCTTTTCACAGTAGCCAGAGAGCCGAAGCGTGCCATCCTTTTCCCAGGCTGCGGCGATCTGCGTCAACCCGTTTTGCTGCAGCAGTTCTGCCACCCGGGAGGTCATCGGCGGCGGCGGCGGTGGGTTCCCGCTACAAAGCAGGACCAATACGGTGGCCCCCATCAGTATCAGGCACGCAAGCACCATCCCCCAGAGCAGGGCTGGACTTGTTCGACGAAGCGGATAGCGAGATAAATTGGCGTGGTGCTGGCCAAACGCCATCGTCAGCCCCAGAGCATGCACCACGCCCTCTTCGGGTAATGGCTTGTCGGGCTGATGCCGCCGACCATTGACCCGCACCGGAGCCCCCCCGGGATTGATCAATAATCCTTCCGGTGTTGCGGTGAATTCCAGTCTGTCGCCGCCGCACAGCGGAATACAGAGATCGCAGCCGCGCTCTCCGACCGAAAGATGCCCATCCGCCAGCCAGACTTCACGGCCGTGCAGTACCCCGCCGAGTAAACGGATTTTCCACTCGCTATCCATGGCTGCTGTCGCTATTGGCTACGGTGGCTTTGATGAGAAACAGACGGATAACGCTATGGGTCTGGTTAAGATCGTTGCGGAACAAATGCCCAATAATCGGAATATCGCCAAGCAGCGGGATCTTGTTCTGCGCCTGCATCTGTTTATCCTGCTTAAAGCCCCCCAGCAGCAGACTCTGCCCGGGATGGAGGGTGGCCTGAGAGGCTATCTCTGAGTTCTGTACTTCCGGTAAAGGTTCATCCTGACTCAACGGCGGGTTTTGCTGCCCGTCCTGGATATTGAGACTCAGCATGATATTCTGCTTGCCCTGCTCCTCCAGCAGCCGTGGGGTGACCCTGAGGAGCGACCCCGTGGTGATGGATTCAAGTTTTGCGACTTTGTCGCCCTGCAGTTTGGTGTAAAACGTGATGTTTTTATCCAGCACCGCCTGAATGTTATTGAGCGTCACCACCGACGGTTGCGACAAAATATAGGCGTGGGAATTCTTCTCGAGCGCCACCAGCCGCGCCATAAAGCTGGGCGTGTTGCTAATGACGGTGGAGAATCCCCCCCCGGCGCTACTGTCCGGGCCGTTAAAGGAGATGGAACCGCCGCCCAGAGAAAGCGCTGCGCTCCAGTCAATACCGAGCTGGCTGACGTCCCCGGCATCAACATCAATAATCGTGACCGAGATTTCTATCATCTGAGGCCTTCTATCCAGCTCACCGATGAGTTTGCGGTAACCCGCCATATTGACCGAGCGATCCCGCACAATGACGGCATTTTGTCGCGGATCGGCAGAAAACATCGGTAATCCCTGCGTCGCAGCAGAACTGCTGCTCGTGGTCGGCGCACTACCTCGGCTCATATCGCGAAGTACGCTGACAATCCCCGGGACAACGACATTTTGATCGCGATACTGGTAATGGTCATCCACTGCGGTGGCATATTTGAGTGGGTACACCACAAGGCTGACCGCATCATCCCGGCGGTGGGTCATCTCTCCATCCAGCATGGACGCCAGCTGGGTAATGCGCGCGGTGCAGGCGGGGACACCGCTAATATCGATGGCATTAACACCCGGGATGGTGCGGGCTTCGCAGCTACTTTTTTCTGGCACGTCTCGTTTACGCAGATAACGAATAAAGGTGCTGGCAGGCAGCGTGTTTAGGGTAATGACGCGATGCGCCACGCGTGATGCGGGGTAGACAAACAGCGTATTGCCATCAAGCCAGGTCACCAGGTTATATTGCGTGGTTAATCTATTCAGAATTGCAACAGGAGAAGCTGGAGGGATTTCACCGCTAAATGTTTCCACAATGGCCGGATCGATGACCACTGGCGTGTCATAGTTCTCTGCTAAATTTTGCAAGACCGCTGCCAACGAGATTTTCCGGGCACGCAGCGAAAAGTCGGCCCCCTTCCAGGCCAGCGTTTGCGCATGAGCACACAGACAAAAAAAAAGCGCAGGAAATACCACCATTCTTTTTATTCTCATATTGGCCTCACATCTTACTGTTTTTTTGACTAACAATGATGTTTGCCAAATATCGTGTCAGAGCCAGATGCTTTTCAATTTCAACGGCCATTTTTTCAGCTGACATATTTTTATCATAATAACAACACAACCATCCTCCATCAGGTATTAACTGCAAGGCGTAATCGTGAATTTCCGGGCAGGCAGCAAGTAACAGAGTGATATACCTCACGGTTTCAAGAGGAAAATTATCGATACTGTCAATAAAAATAGCCAAAACTAAAGACAGCGTACACAAATATCCACGCGCCATTCTGCCATCTAATTTCATCAGCATGATTGCACTATCAGATGAAATACGTAAGTTCTCTACCGTAGGGATTTTTTTTAATTTATCAAACATAGTCAGGGCCTCCTGAATAGCGTTCATATTCGTTCAGGATCCCCTGGGTGTACATCAGTAAAAGACCTGATATCTTTTCCTCAGCGTCTTGCCATCATACTCACTTACAAATTAATACAATGGTTTTTCGCGGCATTTATTAAGCTTTATATTAATTAGATTTTTTATCTGAATCGAGAATAAGGCCGATAATTTTGTATTCTGACATCACTAAGCCTGATGACGTCACGCATTATAAAACCACCTAAGGATAACAATAATGAAAAATCAGCACTCCCTGGTGGGGAAATTAACACTACTGATATCTGTTGGCCTGCTAATCATTTGGTTGATTATTATATTCACCACAACCTATATTTCACTAAATCAAAATCGTCGACGGATAATTGAAAATTTATCCCATATGTCGCGCCTCCGGGTGGGGCTAAGCAACCATCGATTTGAAGGTGCTGAGCGAGATGCGCTGGCGCTCGCCCAGAGCTATGGCCTCTACCACTATGTCCCTACGGGCACGCATCCTGTGGCAAAAAGCGAGGGTCGCTATTTCCCCGTCGATGCCAGCATCTGTACGCCGCAGGACAAACAGGCTCAGGATCTGAATTTCATTCAGGTTTATGGCACCGCAGGACAGACATACTATCTTGATAGTTTTATCCTTGACCGACGCTATGGTATTTCTCTTTTGCCCCCGCTCGATCATTCGCCCGATTATTTTATTCGCCGGGAAAACGAGCTGTGGCAATTTCCACGCCGTGCCACGCACGACAACCTGTTCTGGGGTAAACCAGAATACATCCCCGGCACCGGCTGGAGCGTCTCTATCGCGGCAGCAGGTTCTCATGACATCCTGATTGGTTTAGCGGTTAAGCTTAACGACCTGCTTTCCTATGGCCACAACGTCTCGGACAGCGATATCAATCTCTGGCTTGATAAGCACAATCAGATCCTGCCCTTCTCGGACCTTGCGGAAAGTAACAGCGGAACGCTACAAAAAATGTTGCTGAACCTGCCTCTCCACGACGGATGGCAGCAGATCCCAGGCTATCTGGTACTTCGCAGCGAACTTAAAGGCCCCGGCTGGCAGCAGATTATCCTGTACCCGACCAGCGGGGTGCTAAAACGTGCGCTTAACATCGTGGCGGAGCAGCTACCTTTTGCCCTGACGACCCTGCTACTGCTGGCGATGATGCTGTTCTGGCTGCTTCACCGCCATCTGGCCCGCCCGCTGTGGGACTTCGTCAACATCATTGAGAAAACCGGGCCAGACACCCTCTCCGCCCGGTTACCGGAAAACCGCCTCGACGAGCTGGGAAGCATTGCACACGCCTATAATTTGCTGCTTGATACCCTCCACGAGCAGTATGACAACCTCGAAAATACCGTCGCCGAACGCACCCGCGAACTGACGATCGCCAAGCAGCACGCCGAGCAGGCCAATAAGCGTAAAAGTAGCCATCTGACGACGATAAGCCACGAACTGCGAACGCCTTTAAGCGGGGTGCTGGGGGCTCTCGAACTTCTGCAATTAACTCCCATGAGTGAAAAACAGTCGCAGTTGTCCAATACGGCCAGTCAGTGCACCCTTTCGTTACTCAGCATCATCAATAATCTGCTCGACTTCTCACGCATTGAATCCGGACAGCTCTCGCTCCACGTCGAGGACACCGCGATACTCCCGCTGTTGGATCAGGCGATGCATACCATCCAGGGCCCCGGGCAAAGCAAAGGGTTAACACTGAAAACCTTTGTTGGTCACCGGGTACCGTTAATATTCGAAGTGGATGGGACTCGCCTACGGCAGATCCTGGTCAACCTGCTGGGCAACGCCCTCAAATTTACCGATAAGGGCGCGATTTGCCTTAGCGTTAAACGTAGCGATGATTTTCTTATTTTCGCCGTGAGCGACAGCGGGCGAGGCATTAGCCTTGCCGATCAAAAAGCCGTATTCGAGCCTTTTTTCCAGAGCCAGGGGCACTGTCAGGGAACGGGGCTCGGCCTGACGATTGCCTCGACCCTCGCAAGAATGATGGGAGGATGGCTTGAGTTACGCAGTACGCCAGGATTTGGCACTTGCCTCTCGCTGTTGCTGCCGCTTGGCAAATATCAGCCTCCCGAACCGCTGTCGGGCGAGATTGCCGCACCGCTGGTTCTGCATCGCCAGCTCTGCACCTGGGGGCTAACGTGCGAAATCGCCAGACAAGAGAGCGTATTTAACGCCGATGATCTGTGCTTTCTGCCCGGAAAGCTGCGTGAGACCGTACT
The DNA here is from genome assembly GCF_000757825.1 of Cedecea neteri. Classification (GTDB taxonomy): domain Bacteria; phylum Pseudomonadota; class Gammaproteobacteria; order Enterobacterales; family Enterobacteriaceae; genus Cedecea; species Cedecea selenatireducens. The sequence continues at coordinate 4,015,255 of NZ_CP009451.1, read as the reverse complement.
CCACGCGCTTTCTGGCGTGGCGAGTGAGTGCGCCGACCTGCTTCCGGTACAACCCTGGAGGTTACATATATTGCTGGTTGATGACGCGGCTATCAATCGGGATATTTTTAGCATGATGCTGGCTTCTCTTGGCCAGGAATTTACCCTCGCGGCGAGCGGTGAAGAAGCGCTGGCGCTGGGTCGGCAGCAGCGGTTTGATCTGGTGTTGATGGATATTCGTATGCCGGAGATGGACGGCATGACGTGCGCCCGGCTCTGGCGACGGGACGCACTGAATCACGACGCCCGGTGCATGATTATGGCACTCTCGGCGAATACGGCCCCGGAGGAGATAAGCCGCTGCAAAGAGGCTGGTATGCAGCATTATCTGACCAAACCCGTCTCTCTCAATCAGTTAGCCAATGGGATCTCCATTGCCTCGGAGTACCAGTTGGAACGCGATATCGCTCTCCAGGAGCAGGATCACAGCGTCGAGCACGCGCTGCTTCCCCTGGACGATGCGGCCATGCGCCAAAAAATACGCCACTCGCTGCATTTGTTGCTTTGTGAACTCGAACATAACCTTGGCTCCCTGCCAAAAACCAGCACCCTGCTGCATACCCTAAAAGGGTGCCTCGGCCAGGCGGGGTTGAGCCCTCTGGTTTGTAGCGTCATCGATATGGAAAATCGCGTGCAGCATGGCCTGGCGCTGGCTGCAGAAGAAATTACCGAACTTCGCCACACCCTGAACGTAGCACTGGACGCTTAAACCAGCCCCGGACAACAAGGCCGTCTATCAAGAGGTAATACAATGCACGATCATAGAATCCTGCTGGTCGACGACCACGAACTGATTGTTAATGGAATCATTAACCTGCTCTCTCCCTACCCACGCTTTCACGTGGTCGCACAGATTGATGATGGGCTGGAGGTTTACAACGCCTGCCGCATCCATGAGCCGGATATCGTGGTGCTCGATCTGGGCTTACCCGGAATTAATGGACTGGATCTTATCCCGCAGCTACTTCGTCGGCTGCCGCAAATGGCGATTCTGGCCTATACCGCCCATATGGAAGAGACGATGGCAATACGCACGCTAAGCGCGGGTGCGCTGGGTTATGTATTGAAAAATAGTAGTCGCCAGGTGCTGCTGGCAGCATTACAAAGCGTCGCGGTGAAAAAATGTTATATCGACCCGGCGCTAAACCGGGAAGCGATTAACGCCGCGCTTCGCGTCAAAAATGACAGCGCGGAAATACTCACGCCGCGCGAACGGCAAATTCTCAAACTTATTGCCGATGGTTTTACCAATCGGCTTATCGGCGAGCGACTGTGTATTAGCGTTAAAACTGTAGAAACGCATCGATTAAATATCATGCGAAAACTCAACGTCCATAAAGTCACCGAATTACTTATCTGCGCACGGCGACTAGGTTTAACAGAATAACGCCGTTCCCCGTCGGGCATATAACAGGATGTATCCCGCTTTCACCCGATAGTGATTAACAGGGAGGGCTCATACGATGAACTTCTCACCAACAAAAAGAAGGAAACGCTCATGAGTATGACTATCGGAACCACCTCTGGTGTTAATGAATTACAATTACAGGCCATGCTGACGGGACAGTTGAAGGAAGCTACCCATCTTGAAGGCTGGGAGGCATTCAAAAATTTCTTTATAAAATTACTCAACCACCTGCCAGGGATGAACTTAGAGGATAAAGAAAAGAACCTGCGCGATATTTACAACATGATTTACGGCGAAAAAACGGCGGCTGCGAGCGATAAGACCCATTCAATAGAAACGCTCTGGCCGGCAATTGAAAGGCTTATTCACCTAATGGAAGGTGACGACGTTCGCGCAATGGAATTTGAACTGATAAGCCATAACGTTTCCGGTATGACGGGTCAACTTCATACACCTGGCCACCTGACTCTGGTCATTCGCGTAGATGACCATACGCTACCCGAGATAGCATTATCGAATTCAGATATGCATCATGAGATGCTTTCAAACGTACTCACCCACAACATGACCAGTAAGGATGGTGCGCCTGGGCTGTACCAGTTAGATCAGGAAAAGTTGATTTCCCGGGGCAGCAGCGTTGAGTTAGCCCCCGCTGCCGTGATGTCTACCAGCCATGGCTTCGAGGTGGCCAGAGCACTGGAAGCATCGCGCGTACTGGTGCAAACGTCCGTCAAGGAAATAAGCAACCTGGACGAGCAGATAGCGCAGTTAGACCACTATCAAAAACTGATAGCGGACCTGACGCAGTTAAGATCCGTTCAGGATCCGGACGTTCGCACCGAGTTACACAGCGAATTTATCGACAATGAACTGGCAGCGCTGAATACCCACAGACAGCAGCAGCTGGAAAGTCATCAACGGCTCAACCATGAGTTTGTTGACACTCTCGTTGAGGAATGCGCCGATGACCTGCTACAGGGAGGCCTTCTCTGCAAGGACGCCATCAATACAAAACAGTCCCTTCTTTCCACGTTTACTCCACACATGGATACACTGTTCCATGAGGCAGATAACCATCGTTTGCAACAAATACAGTCCCAGCTGAGTTTGGCTTACAAGGTCGCCGATCTGCAAGCGCAGCTCCAGTCCTCCGAATCCTTCCCTCAGGAGCCGTTTTCGAATCTGCAGGTCGCAATGAGGCAGGCTGAGACGGGGCCACTGACAACGCTATTGAATACCGCTCTCAATGCCATTCGGCAAATCGCCCCACACAACATTGCCAGAGAAGAGATCGAGGCTCAGGCACGGCATGCCTCCGGGAGGTTGCTCCAGCCTCTGGAAGAGGCAGAGACTACCATGGCAAAACTCCTGAGTGATCCAGGTATCCGGTCAGATATGGATAGCAAAACGACCGAGAAAATGGTGACACAAGCTACCCGTCTGCCCCCGTTCACACCCGACAAAATGACACTTATCAGTCGCGCTGAAACCGTCCATCAGCAAAATGTCACCATCAGCAAAATTGACAGACTCCTGAGTGAAGGACTGACGCTTGCCGATCATAATGTTTTAGATTTTCCGCGGGAAAGGGTCATTTATGAATTGCAAACCCTGAACACTCAGTTGCCAGAAAGTCAAAGAAAGTCGAGTTATCAACTGCAAATTGATGAACTTGATGAGGGGCTTTTACGCCGTAAGGTCGATATCTGGCAAGAACGCGTCGGGAGTATGCCGGAGGCAGGACGAAGCCCGGCGTCAGGGAATGCTGTTCAGGCACTTACAGCATTAAAAGACAAAGTACAACAACTCACTATTTCTGGACAGGGCAAGAGTGAATTCAAAGGATTCATTGCTAGCCTGATTACCCAGCACCAGGTCATGGAGTCTGTCGAAGCCACATTACGCCATTATATAGAAGGTAATAAGTACGCCATTAAGGATGTTGTCAACGACCTTGCCGGGAAAATGAGCGCCATCGGCGATTGTCCACGCAAGCATGCACTGATGGAGCATATCACTGCGTTGCAGACAAAGAACAACGAGCTGGATACTATTTATAAGGAATTTGCTGATGTGCAGCAGAAGATTACTGCAGTTGCCAGATTTCACGCCACCTGGTCAGAAGACCTGGTGAAAACCTTCAGCAACCTGAAAACTCAGGCGCAGGACTTACCCGGCGGAGAACCGAAAAAAACCCTGCTACGTAATATGGCCGCCACTGAAATTAAACTCCTTGAAGTTCAACATCTGGAGAGAATATTTTCAGAACCAGGACCGCTGTTAGCAAAGGCAACGGAGGCAAATGGCACCCCCTCACCGCACTGGCCGCAAGTCTTCCCTCTACTGGACCAAGCCGCAGCAACACTTAAACAACTCCCCGAGAGTACCAGAACGAGTGGTCTGGCAACACGTTTAGGTAACGATACAAATAATGCGCTTAATCTGCTTAAAGGGATGATTGCTGCAGGTCCCGAGGGGGATAAAAAATATATGGCTGCAAGAGAAGATGAATATAAGCATCTGCGAGACTTTATCAGTTCCATGGCAGGTTATCTGCCTAACGGCAACGTACTCACCAACGCAGTCAAAGATATCAAACACGAAAATAACTTCAGTAGCAGAACGCTCCGTGAAAGGTTCGCATAGCCACTCGCGTAACCTGAGCGCATAGTCGCAGGCGGGATTCTACTGCCTGGTGCATAAAGAGGGTGACTTTACGTCACCCTCTTTTCTACATGCGCATAGTATTCAACGGGAAGAATATGAGCAGCGATTCAATGTAAGCAGAGGCGCAAATTAATCCCTGAATCAATTTTCAACCGCGGGGGACGATCAGTACATAAGATTTCGCTCCTCCTGTCTCCCGTTCCCACAAATTCTTTATGAAATAAGCCTCGCAGAATCAACACCGTAAGCTTTACACGTCCTCAGCCTGGAATCACCCGGAGCATTAAGGATATAATCCCTGCAACGATCCCTCAGCCGTCGAAAAGAACATGACAAAACTTACGTTACAAGAGCAGATGCTCAAAGCTGGCCTCGTCAGCAGCAAAAAAGTGGCCAAAGTGCAGCGCACCGCGAAGAAATCACGCGTTCAGGCCCGCGAGGCAAGAGAAGCCGTTGAGGCCAACAAGCAGGCTCAGGTTGAGCGCGACAAAGAGCTAAGCGAGCAGCAAAAGCAGGCCACTTTAGCCAAAGAATATAAAGCGCAGATCAAACAGCTGATTGAAATGAACCGTATCGTGATATCAAGAGGCGATATCGGCTATAACTTCACGGACAATAACTTAATTAAAAAAGTTTATGTCGATAAAATCACTCAGGCTCAGCTGACTAACGGCCGCCTGGCTATCGCCCGCCTGATGTCGGATAAAAACCCTGAAGGGGAATATGCGATCATCCCTGCAGGCGTTGCCGACAAAATTAAACAGCGCGATGCCAGCTTCATTGTGTTGAGCAGCGAACTTACCCAGGAAGCAAAAGACGAAGACGATCCGTACGCGGACTTCGTCGTGCCTGACGATTTGATGTGGTAAGGATTTATTGAGTTCAGGTGGCCTGGTGTTACTGGGCTGCCTGGAATGTAAGCCCTCATCAGTTATTTTTCTCGCAATTATATTGAAATAACGGGTTAGCGTTCTGATGTGGGTATAAGAAATTTTTTACCGGCAATGAGATAATATGAAACTAACATCTTTAGCCTCACTTCTTATTTTAACTACAATACCCGTTACTGCGGCACCGGGAATCAACTTTCCTTACCAGAAACATTATGCGTGTACGTGGCTGCTGACTGGTACACCTCAGCCAGCCCCCGATCTTTACACGGCAGTTAATGCTCGCTCTGGTGCAATGACTTTACAACGTGCTGGTTCGCAAGTTTATTATGCAAAGAAAATCGATAATGGTATTTGGCAAGAGCTAAACCCCGAGCCAAATCAGGCTGAAGAATATATCAGAGTCAGTCCTGACGGTATGTTAGACACCTATCAGGCGAACATCCAAATGAGTACATGCATTGAGGTAGAGTGAGCCAGTTGTTAACTAATATGGGGCTATTAAAGCCTCTTCCCTTCTAAACACAGCTGCCATCATATCCCCATTAAACGTTTCTTCTAATGCGCCACTCCTGAACAAAAGAATAATCGCGACAATCATAAGAATGCTATAAAAGCTAATGTGCGCGAAGTCGTAATTAAAAATAGTGGTGATTCTATCATTATTGTATAAACGATTGTGCCGGTAAGAATACGTGGTATAAATACTATTGAATACTTCCGAAAATGATATAACGGCTAACAGCGCGAACATAAAAATACCTTTGGCTCTGACCTTATTATTCCTGCGCCTTCTGGTGAATATGAAGAAACCAATTAATATTACGATCGTAAAAGAAACTAAGTCACTGACCGTGAGTGCTGATAAATGATCCATCAATTAAGTTCTCCTCGTGCCCAGGCAGAGCTGATTGCCGTTATAGCAGCGAGACAGAGCGCCTGGGGGTAAGTCCGCTATTCATCTAGCCACGAATCAACCGATATAGGCTTCTTCGACATTAACGACCTGCCGGAGCTGTCGTTGACGCGCATCGTGCCGGAAGAGCTGATTGTCAGCATGGAGATTGCCACCAGCGATCGCCAGCCCTGGTATGACTGACAGGTTAACGAGCGGGTTCAGGCCCGCTATCGTTGTGAAAACCGGCCTAAAAAAGCGGAGTAAGGCTATAAATTTGCGCCGCGCAGTGCGGTGCAAAAGGCGCAGTTACACCCGGCGATGGGGATAATTTTGGTGATGTCGTAGTTGGCTTCCGAAGGAATGGCATGCCCATTGGAGGCGTTATTGCTGGTGTTCGCGGTCTGCTCGGGGTGAACAGAGGAACTGGAAACGAATGCTGCTGCATGGAATGATGTCGCTAACAACGTTGCGCCGACGATACTTAATACTTTCATTTAATCACCCACCTTTGAGAGCCAGAAAAGTAATCTAGCGTGAGCGGATTTTGAACACCAGATGTCTCAGCTGAAAAAGTGTGCACATTTATGTCTGAGGGCAGAGAGAGAGAAAACAAAATTTCATTCAAAATAAAGTAATTAAATATCAAAAGGATAGATATGTACTTTAAAGCGATATTTTTACTGGCAGGCGTTCTTAGCTTTCTATGATGACGGAGTCAGGCTGGACAAGTGCGTTCAGCCAGTTTCTTCTGAAGTATGATCACCACAACAGGAAATACAGAGGCGGCTAATGCACTAACAACCAATAGTCTGTTTATATTTTGCGCTGTGATGCCCTGCTCAGGAAGCAATAAGGCAGACAGGAAGAAGGCGAGCGTTGTTATCAGGGACATCATTGCAGCCTGTAGTGAAGAAAAGCCGGCTCGTTGGTCATCCTCAGGATACTGAACCACAACCGACGAAGCGGAAACAAGTCGGCTATATGAGGCCCCAAGAAATAAGGTTATGAACAGAACTGCATTATGATATCCCATCGCAGGAATCAGTAAGCTTGCCACAAATAACAGCGTTGAAATTGTTGCCAACGTCATTGCGGATAAACGCGATGTCAGGACACCTGTTATTTTTGTAGACAGATAACCTGCAATCCCTCCACTTAAGAACAATAAAGGTAATAGATTTTGTTGGGCTCCCATATGCTGGGTCATTAATGGAACCAGAATGGGAATAATCAGCATTGGGCTAAATTGTACTATTGCAGGGCAAGAGGCGAAAAATAAGGTTTGAGAATCAAGAGATAGCTTCCTCTTCACGCCTGTTGGAACCGTATCCCTGGGAATAATAAAGACTATCAACGGTAAAGACAGTAGGCAAAGTGAACTGATTAACCACAGCGCAGTCTGCCAGCCATAGTGCGTGCACAAAAATAATACCGCTGGCATGCCAACAATACTCACCATCGAAAATGAGGCAATCACCGTTGCCAGCATTTTTCCACGTAAGTTAGCCGGAGCATAATTTATCAAAATGCTTATTCCCACCCCCATTGTCGTACCCCCAACCAATCCTGCGAAAAATCGCAGTGCGAGTAGAGTGTCAAAGTGACTAGTGAGCGTGGTCAAAAATGTTAATGCTCCCAGCAGCACCATATTCATGGCCAGGAATCGTTTTTTATTGAACCGGTCGATCATATAAAAAGCCGTAATTCCGGAAAGGACAGCTCCCAGGGTGTACATACCAGACACATAGCCAGAAAATGAGACAGGAACCGAAAATCCGTCGGCCATAAAAGCAAAAACAGGTGTTAACGCCATATACTCCAGCGCATTAGTGAACTGGATAAAAGCCATGACAATGGCTATCCGCATGAGGGATTTATGATTAAACGTTTTTGTGGGCTGTGGCATAGCAAGCAACCTATGGAGATAAGATGTCCTGAGTTTAACTGCTATCAATGACATATATTATATGGTAGAAATGGCATTCATTGTTATCAAATATGGGATGATTGATGCGTCCGGCTCTTGATTTTAATACCCTGAAAGTGTTCACCGCGGTGGTTGAAAGAGAAAGCTTTGTGGGGGCAGCGAAAGTCCTTGAGATGCCGGCCTCAAATGTGAGTCGTTGTATTTCTCAGCTAGAAGAAAAACTGAACCTTCAGCTTATTGAACGCAGCACCCGACACATGAAACTCACCCAGGCGGGGCACCTGCTCTATACCCGAGCGAAGCCATTACTGGAGGCGCTTGAGCAAACTGAGACAGAATTAACGTTGCGGCAAATGCAGCTCAAGGGGCCATTACGCATCTGTATTCCCAATGAAATAGGTCCTGCATTGCTGGGGTCTGTTATTGCCGATTTCGCCTGTCTTTACCCGGCGCTGGAGATCGGCTGTGTCACAAATTTGTCAGGCCTCGAATCCCTGCGAGACGACCTGGATTTAGCGGTGATTATTACCCGTGGTCAGATGGACGACAGTGACTATATAGCCCGTCATCTGATGACTATCCCTTGCACCATTGTTGCCGCCCCCTCCATCATTCAGCGTTATGGCACCCCCACTCATATTCAGCAATTTGAAGAATTACCCTGCATTACAACGGTAAGTGCGCTGAAAGGTGCTCCCTGGCAGTTTGTAAATATCAAAGGGGAATTCGAGACAATTAAGGTTAATGGGCATTATCGGGTTAACAGCGGGGAGATGGCTGGACGAGCGGCGATAGCAGGTGTCGGATTTGCAATTCTGGCGAAACAGGCCTGCCAACCCTATATCAGCGATGGGCGGTTAATCGAGGTGAAGTTCGAACAATCGGCAGCCCCATTGCAACTGTTCGCCCTTTATTCAGACCGGCGTTACTTACCCGCTAAAACAAGAGCGCTCATCGATTTCATGCAGCAGAAATTGAGCAATACGCCCTGAGCAACATCGCGGGCTAGAGAGAGGACGTACCGACGCAGGCTTATCCGCGAGTATTTCCGTCACGCCTTAACGCGCAGAATTCCGCGCAAAAATGTTATTATCCCGGCCAGGCTAACAAACCCAGAGATAACCATGAATAACGAAATCGACCTGAAATACTATGACATCGCGGACGAGTACTCGACAGAGGCGGCTAAGCCCGTTGCCGAGGATGAGCGTGATGCCGTGGCGCGCTATTTCCAACTGCTGGTCACTCGCTTAATGAACAACGAGGAAATCAGTGAAGAAGCACAGGGCGAGATGGCCGTTGAGGCTGGCCTTGCCGAACAGCGTATTGACGAAATCGCCGAGTTCCTGAACCAGTGGGGCAACGAGTAATTTCTGCCGCGAAGCGTTTCCCCGTCAGAACGGGCTGTCGCAACGGGCGGCCATTGGCTCACCGCTGATGGGGTGAACAAAATCCAGCTCGCTGGCGTGAAGCATTAGCCGTGGTGCCCGTTCGGTGCCCGGCAGTGCGAGGCCGCCATACAGGTCGCAGCCCAAAATAGGATGCCCCAGATATTGAGCGTGTATGCGTAATTGATGGGTACGCCCGGTTTCCGGCGCAAGCTGCACCCTCGTTAACGGCAGCAGCGTTCCATCCTCCAGCTCACGATAAAAACGCTCAATAACCTTGTAACGCGAGCGAGCGGGCTTGCCGCTGACGGAGCAAATCGACATCAGCGGAAACAGCGCCGGATCTTTGGCAATCGCCGCGTCTATTATCCCTTCATCATTCTCCAGATGCCCGCAAAGCAGCGCGGTATACACTTTTGTAACCGAACGCTGGCTGAACTGCTGACAGAGCGCGGCATTAATCGCCTTATTAAGGGCAATAACCATCAGCCCGGAGGTGCCAAAATCCAGGCGATGCACCAGCGTGCAGCCGGGGAATATTTGCACCAGCCGGTGATGTACCGAGTCGAGGTTCTGAGGATTTTTCCCCGAAAGGCTCAGCAGCCCGCTGGGTTTATTGATTAACGCCAGATGCTCGTCCTGATAAAGAACGTCTATCTCATCAAAGCAAGGCGGGGCAATAAAAGTATCAATAATCGTAGACATCAGGCTGCCCGGCTGGAGAGTGGAGGCGGATGATAGCGAATTTCAGGATATCAGGCGAATTTAGCGCAACAAAACTGGGGCCATAAAGGCCCCCGTTTACGGCTTATCTGACGGCGCTATTTGCCTTCGCCGGTAATCTTCTTCACCTCAGTTTCGGTCGCCGCAGGCGCGCCGTTGCCCCAGGAACCACGCACGTAGTTCACCACGTCGGTCATCTCTTTATCCGACAACACGCCTTTGTAGCCTGGCATCATGAACGGAATAGTACCCTGCGTTTGCGGCGTATGTGCCCCGTCGGCGATCACGCGGATCAGCGACGACGGATCTTTTGCCATTACCGCCGGGTTGCCCACCAGCGAAGGGACGTTATAGTCGGTGCCCTTCCCGTCCGGGCTGTGGCAGGTTGAGCAATAGCGCATGTAAAGCGTTTTACCGTCAGATGGCTGAGCGAGCACGGCGGCATTCACCGGCATGGCCACGGGTTTTTGCGGCTTGAAGTTGGCGATATACAGCACGATAGCTTCCAGGTCGGCATCCGTCAGGTACTGGGTGCTTTGAGTCACCACTTCGCCCATCGGCCCGGCAATAGCGTGATGCTTGCTGCGGCCTTTGCTCAGCAGATCTTTCACTTCCTGCGTCGACATATTCATGCCGCGCAGAGAAGGCGCATACCAGCCGTCGATCATCGTCCCGCTCAGGAATTCCGGGCTGGAATCATCGTAGCCTTTCTCCTGCATCGCCATGCCGCGCGGCGTATGGCAAGCGCCACAGTGGCCTGGCCCCTGCACCAGATAGGCCCCACGCTTGATTTTCTCGGCGTTATTCCCGCTGGCTTCAACCACCACCCCGCCGGATTTTACGTCATCCACGAACAGGCCGTTCCACACGCGCAGAGGCCAGCGGGCAGACAGCAGCAGCGGAATGTCGTTCTCTTTATTGGCGGTCGCCGCCGGGGCGACGTCCTTCATAAAGTAGTCGTACAGCGCCTTCACGTCCTCATCGGTCATTTTGGCGTAGGAAGGATAAGGCATCGCCGGGTAAAGCACGTGGCCATCTTTGGCAATGCCCTGGCGAACAGCCTTCTCGAAATCTTCGTAGCTGTAATCGCCGATGCCGTGGGTTTTGTCCGGCGTGATGTTGGTGGAGTAAATATCACCCACCGGCGTGGCAAACTTCTTGCCTCCGGCCATCGCCTGGCCGCCGTCCACGGTATGGCAGGCAACGCAGTCAGACGCGCGCGCCACGTACTCGCCCTGCGAAACGGCAGCATAGCCGCTGGCAGAAAAGAGGATTGAGATAGCCGCTAAAATACGTTTCATTTTTTGGTTACCCCATCGCCACAAGTTCGTTCACCGCACGCCATGCCTGGTCAATCGCCGCATGAGCATAAGCACTCCAGTCGGAGTCAGAGTTAGCAATCGTGATGCGGCCTATCGGCTGGCGAGCGCGGTTGATAATCTCGGGCATCTTTTCCATATCATCGCTCAGGGAGTTAGCGTAATAGGCATAGCCGTGCGCCCATCGGTTGACCGTAATCGCCGCGATATCGCGCTCGTGGTCAAAACCGGTGTGGCCCAGCATCTCCTGCAGCTGAGAACGAATCATCTGCTCATGAGCTTCAAAAGTGGAGCCGAGCAGGAAGGCACGCCCCCGGCGGAACTGCTCGCGTGGAGACATGTTGCTGCCCGGATAAGTCGGGACGTAAACCATGTGAATACACATAGGGTCATCCGGCGTCTGCGGGTGATGGTAATCGCCCATGCTTACCGGATAGTCGAGCTTCACGCGGCTGTACGGCGCGGCCGGGGAATAGAATTCATGCACGCCGGTGTTCTTAAAGGCACGCCAGTTGTTGACCACCACGTTGGTGTAGACCAGCGGCGCTTTCACGTTGAGGCGCAGATCTTCTTTCTGCTGCTCCGGCGTCTCCGGCACGATATACGGGATCATCATGTTGTAGCCCGCCATGATGGCGTTGCGGCTCTTCACGCGGTGCAGCTTGCCGCTCTGGTTGTTGATGTAGCTCACCACCACGCCGTTATCGGCATTGGCGGCGTTAATCACGCTGCTGTTGAGGCGAATGCGGGTGCCGTTTTCCGGGCGATCCAGCAGCTCATAGTGCAGCCTGGCGGTGACGGAATCTTCCATCGTGCTGCCCGGCAGCGCTTCAGGGATCAGCTTGCGAACCATCAGCCGCGTCAGCCCGGCGTTGCCGTCCGGGAAGTGATAGGTGTAAGGCTCTTCAAGGTCGGCCAGCGCCTCGCCATCCAGCGGCGGCAGGCCCATCGCCTCCATCCCCGGAAGCGCACAGGCACGCGCATCGCCGCAGCTCACGCCTTCAATGCCAATGGCGAAGAAGTCGTTGGTGCGTTGCTGGAAGTACATCAGCGCCATTTTGCTTAAGCCGACTTTCTTCTCGAGGAATTCATGGTAGCTGTGATTATCCAGCCATTCGGTTTTCTGCTCGACCGTCATCCCCTGCAGGTAATCGGCAGGGTTGACGTGCAGATCCAGCAGCGCCTTGCGGTCTGCTTCACTCAGCGGGAAGTCGTTGATAAAGGCTTCGATGCTGCGGCCATTCAGCCTGTCCGGCGGAATATCGTCCGACACCGCGCGGCCAGGATCTCCGCTGACGATTTTGGTTTCGCCGAAGTTCTTTTTATCGAAGAACACGCCGCGGCTCAGGTGCTGGTCCGGGTAGAAGGTCGTGTCAAAGCTGCTCTTCATGCGCGTGATGCTAACGCCCAGGGAGTCCATCAGGCCTTGAACCACCGGGCTGAAGTTGCTGTTGGGCGACTGGAATGACTCGCTGCCGCCGTAGCCAAGCAGGGTTTTACCGCCAACGTTAAACTGGTTGCGCTTGGCGTGCCCGCCGAAGTCGTCATGGTTGTCGAGGACAAGAATTTTTGCCTCCTTGCCCATTTTTTCCTGCCAGAAGCAGGCTGCCGCCAGGCCGCTGATACCGCCGCCGACAATCACCAGATCGTACTCTTCTTCCGCTGGCAATTTGCCGAAGTCGAATTTTTCGTGCTCGCGGCCAAGGGCATGCGCCATTTCGAACGAGCCGGGGTGGTTGCCGCGCAGCCCGGTCAGGCCCGGCGGATAGTAATCTGCATTGATAACGGCGCTGCCGGGCGCTTTGCCGGTGGCCCTCACCAGTTCCAGAGGCGTTAAACCAGAGACAATTGCAATTGCCATCCCGTTAAGAAAGTCACGTCGGGTAATAGACATAGATAACCTTTTTTATCAGTCTTTTAGACATATTATTCACCAAATGATAACAAACTCCCTGCCGCTTCGCTACGCGATAAGCCTGTTAACGCTGGTGTCATTTCTGGTAACGGGGGGCCTGAACGCCGCAGGCCTACCGGCAGCGGCGCGCAGTCAGCTATTGGCGCGGCTTCAACTCTTCGTCGAGTTTTTTCGAGTCGTAGTAGTCGCCCTGCCAGCTGATTTTGCCGTGGCTGACTTTGATAAAGCTCACGCCTTCAAACTTGATCGGGTTGTTGGTCGCCGGGCTGCCGCTCCATTCGCCGCTGTTGGTGCCGCTGAACGTCCAGCGGAAAGCGATGGTGTCTTTGTTGTAAACCGGCTCGCTGGTCATCTGCCAGTGCAGGTCCGGCACCGCTTTAATAAACGCGCCAATCACCTCTTTTTCCGCTTTTTCTTTCCCTTCCACCGGCGTGCCGACCGCCGCGTCGTAATACACCATGTCGCTGGCGAGGTATTCCGCCGCCTGCCCGGCTTGATGGGCGTTCCACGCGGCCATGTAGTTTTTCACCACCGTGAGCGGAGAGCTTTCGGCCAGCGCCAGGGTTGAGAACAGAACCAGCGACAGCGCAGCGGCATTGATTATTTTCATCTCAAAAATCCTTATTCAGTGATATCGCACATGATGTGTTTGAGGCGGGTGTATTCGTCGAGCGAATAGGAGGAAAGGTCTTTGCCGTAGCCGGACTTTTTAAAGCCGCCGTGGGGCATTTCCGCACACAGCGGGATATGGTTGTTGATCCACACGGTGCCAAAATCGAGGCGGGTGCTGAAGCGCTGCGCCCGGCTGTGGCTGCTGGTCCAGACGCTCGCCGCCAGGCCATATTCCACATCGTTAGCTCTACTGAGCGCCTCTTCTTCGCTGCTGAAAGACTGGATGGTCATCACCGGGCCAAAGACCTCGTGCTGAATGGCCTCGTCGCGCTGCTTCAGCCCGGAAATAATCGTCGGCTCAAAGTAGAAGCCAGGGCCTGCGCCCTTTTTGCCACCGGTTTCAATTTTTGCATGAGCCGGAAGCCGCTCAATAAAGCCCGTCACCTGCTCCAGCTGGTTGCGGCTGTTCAGCGCGCCGTACAGGGCCTGGCTGTCGTCCGGTTCGCCGAAGGTGATTGATTTGGTTTTCTGAATCAGCTTTTCGAGAAAGGCGTCATAGGCGGAGGCTTCCACGATAATACGCGTGGCCGCGGTGCAGTCCTGCCCCGCATTCGAGAAGCCTGCGGCGGTAATCACCTCCACCGCTTTGTTCATGTCCGCATCGGCAAACACCACCACCGGCGCTTTGCCGCCTAATTCGAGGTGCGCTTTGGTCAGGTTGGCGGCGGCGGAAGCGGCCACCTGCAGCCCGGCGCGAACGGAGCCGGTAATCGACACCAGCGAGGCTTCCGGGTTGGATACCACCAGCGAGCCCGTTCCCGCTTTGCCCAGCACCACGTTAAACGCGCCCTGCGGGAATAATGGCGCGGCAATTTCGGCGAGCATCAGGGTGCTGATGGGCGTGGTATCGCTCGGCTTAAGCACCACGGTATTGCCCGCCGCAAGCGCGGGGGCGATTTTCCACACCGCCATCATAAACGGGTAGTTCCACGGCGTGACCTGCCCGACGATGCCCAGCGGCTCACGGCGAATAGTGGAGGTAAACCCGGCCGCATATTCCCCGGAGGCTTTCCCTTCTAGGCAGCGAGCCGCGCCGGCGAAGAAACGGATGGCGTCGCAGGAGGCGGCGATTTCATCGCGCTCGATAAAGTGTTTCAGCTGGCCCGTTTCCTGGCTTTGCACCTCCACAATGCGCGCTGCGTTACGTTCAATTTCGTCGGCAAGCTTCAGTAACGCGCGCTGCCGCTCGGACGGCAGAGAATGCTTCCATACGGCGAACGCCGTCTTTGCCGCCGCGTAAGCCTGATTAACCTCTTCCGTGCCGCCGTCAGGCGATTGGGCATAAACCTCACCGTTGACCGGGCTTATCAAATCAAACAGCGTGTTTTGCTGGCCCGCCACGTACCGCCCGTTGATGAAATGCTTCAGGGTTTGCATCGCCTTCTCCTCAGATTAAACATAAACAATATTATGTAATATCTTTTGACTGATAGCTTTTCAATCCACACTTCACAGCAACATGATCGACCCCACAATTTAACAATGTTTTTACATACGAACCGTTGAAGCGGCGGGAAAACCTCCGATTCTGGTAGCCTGCCGCTCCCTTTCTTAAAGGCCCGGGCTGTGCTATCAATAACCGTTGATTCAGGGAATTTTAATCAGAGAGCACTATGATTACTCACGCAGTAATATTCGCACCTATAGGACAGGCAAGTCGATCCGATCAAATTGTGCAGCGGCTTTCAAATGCAATTATTACTGGTTTGCTTGAGGCAAATGAACAGCTTCCAAATGAGGCCGATCTTGCCAAAATGATGGGCGTTTCCCACATTACGATACGCGAAGCCTTAAATACGCTGCGCGCCAACAATTTAATCCACACGGTTCGTGGGCGAAATGGCGGCAGCTTTGTTTGTGAAAATAGCGGTGAATTTCATACCCCGCTTCACCCTTTTAAGGCTATCAGCTCCGACTATATTTCTGACCTCGGCGAAATGCACTGCGCGATAATAAGCCACAGCGCAAAGCTTGCCTCCAGAAGAATGACCGGGGCGGATATCACCCGCCTGCGAGAATTTATTGAGGAGCTGAAGTCTGCCAGCACGCCGGAACTAAAAACGCAGGCCGATATGCGCTGCCTGCTGGCGCTCTCCGCCAGCTCTCAGTCAGCGAGGCTCGCCAACCAGGAGCTGCTGCTGCAGGCCGAATGGGCTTCGCTGGTGGCCATTCTTTATCGCGATGACGCCATTCACCGGGAAGTGATTGATGTTTATACCGAATTGATTGCGGCACTGGAAAGCCACCGCGAGCAGGAGGCGGTGCGGTTAGCCACGCAGCTTATCGACACCTTTACCTTCTACCTCATTGAAAGCAAATTAAAATATAAATAAAACCAACACAACAACACGGGCATCACTATGAATGTACCTGCAACCCTCATCCCATTTACCCGTAAAATTGACGACATTATTAGCACCACCATCGAGGCGACCATTGCCCTTGCCGGGCAGGTTGAGGCCGCGCTGGGGGAGTTCCAGGGCGACGACCATAAGCTGCTGCTGGATCCTGCGGTAAAAAGATCCATTCAGGAACACATCAAAGAGACGCTCAACCTGACGCCCTACTGCTCAGGTTCAGGCTTTGCCAGCCATATAGCGGGTAGCCACGACGAAAAAGAATACTGGCTGCTGGAGTGGTGGTACAAAAAAGCCGACGGCGTGAAAAAGGTTAACCTGGACCTGGATCAGGCCACCCAGCAGCGTCTGGATTTCAGGACCTTCGAGTGGTTTAAAGATGCGCAGGAAAACGGCAAGGCCTATATTCACGGCCCCTACGTCGACTACGTCTGCAATACGTCTTATACCCTGACGTCAGCCATGCCTGTCTATTTTCATCAGCGTTTTATCGGCGTCGCCGCGATTGACGTGCTGGTCAGTGAAGTAGAAGAAGAATTACTTCCGCTGTTTAATAACCACAAAGTTGTCCTGACTAATTTAGATCAGCGGATTATTTTCTCCACTTATCCTAAATATCGCGTAGGTGAATTACTGAATGCCGCCGGGGCGGTTGAAGTTTATAAAACAGAATACTGCACGTTATATGAGTTGATTAAAAATGGGCCTTAAGGCCCTTAAACTCTGTGGATAAAATGCATCCCAACGAAAAGGGCCCGAGGGCCCTTTTTTATTAATATTCGCGAGAAAGATTTAGCCGTTTAGCGTATTCAATGGCGTCATTTTCTGGCGCATCAGAGTGGCCGAACGGCCTGGCTATCGACATATAGACCAGCCCCGAGCCGATGACCAAAGCCAGGCCAATCAGCACCGTCCAGCGGTCAATAAAGGTTGCGCTGTCGGCAGGCTGGGCCAGCAGCCAAATGCCGCCAATACCGTAGGCCAGCGCCAGCACGTTCACCAGCATGCCCCACGCCCCCAGCGTCCATTCTCCCGCAGGCTTCCAGCCTTTGAGCCGCTGGCGCAGCGCGGCAAGAATCACCATCTGGAACGAAACGTAGATGCCGATAACCGCAAACGCGGTGATTCTGGCCAGGTTATCCGGCTGGAAGTAAACCCAGACGCAAATCACCATCGGCAGCAGGCAGCTTATCAGCATCGCGTTGTCCGGCACGCTGTGCTTCGAGATCTTCGCCATCCACTCGCTGCCCGGCAGCATTTTGTCGCGGGAGAACGAGAAGATCAGGCGGCTCAGCGCGGCCTGAAGAGACAGAATGCAGGACAGCATCGCCACGATGGCAATCACGATAAACACGGTTGCGCCCTTCTCGCCCAGCGCGTCATTGAGAATCGCCGGGATCGGATCGGCAATTTTGCCGTTAACGATATTCATCAAATCCGGGGATGACAGCAGGTAGCCGAGGATAGAGATCACGGCGGAGATCGCGCCGAAGACAATGCTGAGGATCATCGCCACCGGGATCTTACGTCCTGGATTTTTGACCTCCTCCGCCACGTTGCCGCAGGCTTCGAAGCCGAAGAACATAAACAGCCCCATCAGCGACGCCGACATAAACGCCGTGCCGTAGCTGCCGTCTTTCGCCAGCGCGCCCATGGCGTCGAACACCACGGAGAACGGCTGGTTACGGTGGAAAATCAGCAGATAGATCCCGAGCGCGATCACGCTGATGATTTCGCACCAGAAGCCGAAGCGGGCGACCCTCGCCAGGTTTTTTGTCCCGGACATGTTCACGCCCATCATGATAGTCAGCAGCACCACGGAGGTCAGCAACATCGCCAGCGGCGTGTCGCCATAGTGGAACAGCGAGGCAACGAAGGTCGAGGTGTATTCGACGATGGAGGTAATGGTAACCACCAGCGCCCAGAGGTAAATCCACGCCGCAATCCAGGCATATTTTTTGCCCCACAGCCTTCTGGCCCACGGATAAAGCCCGCCGGTTATCGGGTATTGCGAAGCCACCTCGCCAAACACCAGGGCCACCAGCAGCTGCCCGCAGGCGGCAATCAGGATCCACCAGATGGCCGGCGGCCCGGCGAGCGTTATCGCCAGCGCAAACAGGGAATAAACCGCGGTGAGCGGCGAGAGATAGGTAAAACCAAGCGCAAAGTTGGACACCAGGCCGATGGAGCGGTTGAACTGCTGGCCCTTCTCCGGCTGCGTGTCGATACTTTTTGTAGCAGATGTCTGTTCCATATGTCTTTCTCTTTAGGGGGCATAGTTGCAGGCAATGGCTACATTTTATAAAACATATTAAGTTATATGTATATTGTGCTTTGTCACAATTTTGTTAGATATAATGTTATCTTATTGTTAATCACATAAAGGTGGTGATGATGTCACATCCTTGAAAAATGTCGCTTCATTTCGCTAGCCAGTAGCCATTCCGTGCAGCGCCTATACGCTCCAGCCGCCCGTCTTGCTGAAGCGTTTTGAGATTACGCTCTATGGTGCGGCTGGTTAAGCCGGTGACCTCCGCCAGTCGGGCTATGGTTATCGACGGTTCTGCCACAATTAAATTCAGGATTTGCCCGGCCGTTGCGTTCAACCGTCTGGCAAAAAATGGGGCTGGCTCTTCCTCCAGCCGGCTATGGGCCACGCCTTCTTGCAGTGCAATCTTCAGCATATCCAGCATAAACTCCACAAAAGCCGTGCAGTCGCTCTGGCGGTCACACTCTCTGAGCACCCGATAATAGGCTTCCTGGCGGTCGTGAATTAGCGTCTCAACCGGCAGCCAGGCAAGCTCGGCTCGCCACTCACTCAGGATCAGCGTCTGCCAAAGCCGCCCCATTCGTCCGTTGCCGTCGCTGAAAGGATGGATAAACTCAAACTCATAATGGAAGACAGAACTGGCAACCAGCGGGTGGAGATCTGTGCCATGAAGCCAGTCACACAGCTGATTCATCAGCCGGCCCACCTGGCTTGCCGGCGGGGCCATATGTATCAGCCTCCCCTCCCTGTAAACGCCTACATCGCCGCTGCGAAGCTGGCCAGGTATATCGACCAGACCCAGCATCAGCACCCGATGCGCTGACAATAGATTGTCAACATTGCCACTTTGCCAGCCGGAAAGCGCCTCATAGGCGAGAATGGCGTTGCGGACTTCCTGAATATCTTTTGCCGGGGCCAGGACCCGCTTGCCCTCCATAATCGCCGTCACCTGTTGGGCAGATAAGCTGTTGTGCTCTATTGCCAGAGAAGCCTGAATAGTGCGGATACGGTTTTCTTTGCGTAACAGCGGAGAGGTTCGTTGGGCATTCGATGACCACTGCCCAAGCAGCTCCCCAATTTCAATCGTGCGGCTGAGAATAGAGGAAGTCAGAGAAAAGGGAGGATGGTAGGGCTTCATCGGTTTACTCCGGGGAAAGTTTCTCCGACATTTATACCGACATTTACACCGACATACCAGCAGAGAAAAAGGCGGGTTCGGGCCCGCCTTAGATTTTAGCCAATTTCACCGAGAGGCTGGCCGGCCTCAAGAGAAACGCCTTTTTCGACGCCTCGCTTGAGTCTGCCGCTGCGGTGCGCCACCACCTGAACCTCCATTTTCATGGCTTCCATCACGCCAATAACCTCGCCCTGCTCGACGGCCGCCCCTTCGTCTTTCAGCCAGCCGTGAAGCACGCCGGAAATCGGCGCTTCGATGGCGGCTTCATTGATGATTTCAGGTATCGCCTGCGGGGCACGGCCCATATTCGACAGCGCAAGGCCGCCAAACAGGCTTGCTGGCAGCCCCAGCTGCACTCGACGCCCGTCCAGCTCTATCCAGCTGCGCGTCAGAACTTCATCGGCAACTGGCACCTGGCGCGGAGCAAACGCAATGCGCCCGGCAAAATCCGTTTCAATCCAGCGGGTGTGCACGGCAAAATTTTCGGTGAAATCAGGATCGTCCATCACGGCGCGATGGAACGGCAGCACGGAAGCCACGCCGTCAATCTCGAATTCACGCAGGGCCCGGCGGGCGCGGGCAATGGCCTGATCGCGGGTGCTGCCGGTGACGATCAGTTTCGCCATCAAAGAGTCGTAGCTGCCCGGCACTGAAGACCCGGCCTCCACGCCGCTGTCGAGGCGAATACCCGCGCCGGATGGTGCACGGAATATGCTAATCTTGCCCGGCGTAGGCAAATAGCCTTTACCGGCATCTTCGGCATTAATGCGGAACTCAAACGAGTGACCGCGTGGAACCGGCGTGGCCTGAATGCTCAGCGGCAAACCTTCGGCTATACGGAGTTGCTCCACGACGATATCAATCCCGGTCGTCTCTTCGGTAACCGGATGCTCTACCTGCAGGCGGGTATTGACCTCAAGGAATGACAATTTTCCGTCGCGGCTGAGTAAGAACTCAACGGTGCCCGCGCCAACGTAGCCCGCGTGGGCACAGATATCGCGCGCGGCGTTATGGATTTCCTGTCTCTGCGATTCGCTGATAAACGGCGCGGGTGCTTCTTCTACCAGCTTCTGGTTGCGGCGCTGCAGCGAACAGTCGCGGGTGCCGAGCACCACCACGTTGCCGTGTTTGTCGGCAATCACCTGCGCTTCAATGTGCCGTGGGCAGTCGAGATACTGCTCGACGTAACATTCGCCGCGGCCAAAGGCGCTTAACGCCTCGCGCGTCGCCGACTGGTAAAGCTCTTCGACCTCGTCAAGCTGCCAGGCCACCTTCAGCCCTCGTCCGCCGCCGCCAAATGCGGCTTTAATCGCCACCGGCAGGCCATACGTCGAGGCAAAATCGACAACTTCGGCACCGCTGCTAACCGGATCGGCCGTGCCTTTTACCAGTGGGGCACCCACCTGCAGGGCAATTTTGCGGGCCTGAACTTTGTCCCCCAGCTTTTCAATTGTCTCCGGCTCTGGGCCAATCCAGATAAGCCCGGCTGCCTGTACCGCCCGGGTAAACTCGGCCCTCTCAGAGAGGAAACCGTAGCCGGGGTGAACCATGCTAGCTCCGCTGCGGCGAGCAATATCCACCAACAGCGGAATATTTAAATAGGTTTCGCTGGACTGAATACCGGGCAATGCCCAGGCTTCATCGGCCATGCGAACGTGAAGCGCATCGGCGTCTGCATCAGAGTAAACCGCCACGGCCTCTACGCCGTAATCACGGCAGGCACGAATAATGCGGACGGCAATTTCGCCCCGGTTGGCGATCAGAACTTTATGCGTCGCGGTGGTCACTGGTTTTACTCCCTGCTATTTCCAAAAAAGGTCGGATAACGTTGAAGCGAATCGAGGCGCCCGGCGGGATTTGCCCGGCCAGGTCGAGGTGATATTCAGCCACGGCGGCAATCACCGGATACCCGCCGGTGAGCGGATGGTCGTGCAGAAACAAAACGGGCTGCCCGCTGGCGGGAACCTGGATGGAGCCGCTGCAGGTGCCTTCGCTCGGCAGCTCCTGAGGCTGGCTGCGTGCCAGGGGCTGTTCCCCGGCCAGGCGTAAGCCAATGCGGTTCGATTGCGGCGTCACCCGCCAGCGCTGTGCCGTCAGCAGTTCAACCGCCTGAGCGGTAAACCAGTCGGTACGCGGCCCGAGCACGATATCCAGCGTAACGGTGTCTTCTGGCATGGGTAACGGCGACGCGGGGAGCTCAGCGAGCTGTACCGGGCCAGGATTTGAATGCGCCCCGGTCGCTAAAATATCGCCCACGCCCAGCGGTTCAGGGCCAACCTGCGCCAGGCTGTCGCGCGCTGCGCTGCCCAGGCTCTGCGGCACGATAAACCCGCCGCGAACGGCGAGGTAGCTGCGTAAACCTCGGGCTGGAGCCCCAAAGTGAATCTCGTCTCCGGTCACCAGGTTTAGCGGCCGATAGCCGTCCACCGCATAACGCTCGCCCTGCGCCGTACGCAGCGTCAGCGGGCACTGCGCCCCGGTCACGCTGATGACCACATCGCCCGTCACCCTGGCGCGGAAGCCGCCCTGCGTAATTTCAAGACACGGCGAGTTGCCCGGATTGCCCACAATACGGTTTGCCGCATGCAGCGCGGATTTGTCCATCGCCCCGGACTCGGAAAGCCCCATACCGGCCTTTCCTACCCGGCCATTATCCTGCCACAGCGTTTGCAGCCCGGTAGCCAGCACCGTCAACGTTGCGCCAGCGCCTTCAGGAAGGCTTTGCGGGAGAACGCGCGCGGGCAGCGAGACGGTTTTGGTGCTTTTCGCCGCGTCGATAAAGTTAACCTGCGCGCCAGGCATCAGCAGCGCGGGCTGTTCGCGAGAGAGATCCCACATTTTCAGCCCGGTCTGGCCAATAAGCTGCCAGCCGCCGGGGCTGGCCTGCGGATAGATACCGCTAAACTCACCGGCCAGCGCAACGGAACCCGCAGGAATACGGGTGCGTGGCGTGCTGCGGCGCGGCGTTTGCCAGCCCCCGGCATCAGAAACCATGTAGGCGAAACCGGGCGCAAAACCGGTAAACGCGACGTTCCACACGGATTCCTGATGGCGGCGAATCAAAGCCTGTACCTCAATGCCCAGCAGTTCAGCCAAAGCGGGTAAATCTTCGCCATTGTAATGAACCGGGATCGTGACCTGCTGGCTGCTGCGCGCTGCGCGTTGGGTCAAAGAATGACGTGCTATTTTTTCGGCCAGCGGCGCCAGGCTGGTTTCTCGCGGGCAAAAACGGACCAGCAGGGTGCGGGCGGCAGGAATAATCTCTTCGATGCCTTTTTCAGGCGCGGCGCTCAGGGAATCAAAAAGCGCCAGCGTTTCGTCGAGCGAACTGAGTTCCACCAAAAAACTGCTGAGATTAACGGCTAAGAATCTCACGTTATTTCCCCTAACATCGACATAAACACTCCTCAGTCGTGCGGGGCAAACGCGCGAATGGCGATGCCCTGGGATTCAAGCAGCTTGCGGATCTCCGCCGCCATCGCAATAGCGCCGGGGCTGTCACCGTGGACGCAAATTGAATCAGCCTGTATCGGGGTAAATTTCCCTTCGATAGAGTCCACGCCGCCTTCGGTGATTAACTGCAGCATACGCTGAGCGACCTGCCCGGCGTCGTGCAGCACCGACCCCGCCTCACGACGTGAAACCAGCGAGCCATCCGCATGGTAGGCGCGGTCAGCAAAAGCTTCGGCAATAGTTTTCAGCCCTTTTTGCTGCGCCAGCGCCAGCACCGGGGAGCCAGCCAGCCCCACGAGCGGCAGCTGCGGGTTAACGGCCAGAATCGCGTCGATCACCGCCAGCGCCTGACGTTCATGGTGGGCGATGGTGTTATACAGCGCGCCGTGCGGCTTCACGTATCGCACTTCCGTACCGGCCGCGCGGGCCAGCCCCTGCAGCGCGCCAATCTGGTAAATGACGTCGGCGGTGAGTTCGTCGCTTGCCACGTCCATATTGCGGCGGCCAAAGCCCACGAGGTCCGGGTACGCCACGTGCGCGCCAACCACCACACTTTGGGCCTTCGCGGCTTTCAGCGTTTCTAAAATTCCGGCGGGAGACCCGGCGTGAAAGCCGCAGGCCACGTTGGCGCTGCTGACCAGCGTGAGAATGGCCGCATCGTCACCCATGCTCCACTGCCCAAAGCTCTCACCTAAATCACTGTTTAAATCGATTGTTTTCAACATCTTTTGTTCCTTAGACAATCTTCAGGAAGTCAAATATCGCGCCGACGGAGAGCGCCCCCATATACCAGGTGAGCGCGCAGGTAATCAGCCCCGTCCACAGCAGCCAGCGCGGATAGCGATAACCCGCCATCAAATCGGCCCGTTTCCAGCCCACGTAGATAAAGAGCGTCATGCCGATCGGTAAAATCAAGCCGTTAAAGCCGCCGGCAAACACCAGCAGCGCCGCCGGAGCCGTGCCTAACATCAGGTAAATCACCAGCGAGACGGCGATAAAAATTACCGTCGCGATGCTGCGCTGGCGCTCGCCCATTTGTTTATTAAACACCGTCATAAAGGTCACTGAGGTGTAGGCCGCGCCAATCACGCTGGTAATCGCCGCTGCCCAGAAAATAAAGCCGAAGAGCTGCACGCCGAAGGAGCCCACCGCATGCTGGAATGCCTGCAGCGCCGGGTTTGCCACCTGGCTGGAAATATCCAGCGTGACGCCGCTGGCAACCACGCCCAGCACGGCGAGGAACAGGATATAACGCATTAACCCAACGACCAGTATGCCTTTTGTCGCGCCGGAGGAGACGGCCTGAATATTTTCCACGCCGCCCATGCCTTTATCCAACAGGCGGTGCGCGCCGGCGTAGGAGATATAGCCGCCGACGGTACCGCCGACGATGGTGGTAATGGTGGCAAAGTTGATGTGATCCGGCAGGACGCTCTGGTACAGGGCTTCGCCCACCGGCGGGCCGGAAACGAAAGCCACGTACAGCGTGAGCGCAATCATCACCAGGCCAAGCACGATCATCAGGCGGTCAATGGCGGTGCTGGCGCGGCGGGAGGAGAAAATATAAATAGCCAGCAGCGCGCTGAGTAATCCGCCCCACTTTGGCGCCAGGCCAAACATGGCGTTCAGCCCCAGGCCGGCGCCGGCAATATTGCCGATGTTGAACACCAGCCCGCCAAAAATCACCAGCACGGAGAGCAGGTAACCGCTGCCCGGCAGCGTTTCGTTGGCAAGATCGGAGGCGCGCATTTTCGTGACCGTGACCACGCGCCAGATGTTCTGCTGCACCACAAAGTCGATGACGATAGAAGCCATAATACCGAAGGCAAAGGCCGAGCCCATCGTCGCGGTAAAGGTGGCCGTCTGGGTGATAAAGCCGGGCCCAATGGCCGAGGTTGCCATCAGGAATATCGCCGCGATTAGCGATGAGCGTCGCTTCTGAACAAAGGATTGGTCTTCGGTTTCATGCGCTGCCATCTTACTCACTCCATTATTAGAATTATGACCTTGTCTGTTAAGCAATAAGCAGGCCATCGTTGGAGCAAATAGCCAGATTGTTAAGCAAATATAAATTTATTGTTGAACAATAAGCTAATGAGTGTTGATTAAACAGACAAACAGAATCGAAAAGTGGATGATAAAAAACCAACGCCGATCACTTTTTGGTATCTTTTAACAACTTCACGCACCAAATCAGTGCATAAAAACACGATGAATCACCAAAAAAGTGCATAACATGTCGCTTATTCTGAAATAATCCTGCTCCGTCAACGTCTTGCTGCCCCCTGGCGAATATGTAAAGATTGCCGCTTACCGAATCACGCGCGGAAAATCATGAAAAAAGAGCTGCCTGCCCAGATGCTGAGCGAGAAAATCGCCGAAACCGTTCGCCATAAAATCATCATTGGGGAGCTTGTGCCTGGCACACGTCTGTCTGAGGCCGCGCTCAGCGAGCAGCTGGATATTTCACGCAATACGCTGCGCGAGGTGTTCAGGATGCTGACCCAGGAAGGATTGCTGCGCTATGAGCCCAATCGGGGCGTGTACGTGGCGGTGCCGGATATGGCAGATATCCTCGACATCTACCGTATTCGCCGCTTAATTGAGTGCGACGCGTTAGCCCACGCCTATCCACTGCATCCCGCCGTGGCAAAAATGGAGGCAGCCGTGGAAGAAGCGCGGCAACACCGCCAGACCAGCGACTGGCGTAGCGTGGGAACGGCCAACATGAAGTTTCATACCGCGATTGTCGAACTTGCCGACAGCGAACGCCTGATTCGCCTCTACCGTAATATCTCCGCAGAGTTAAGGCTGGCGTTCGGCCATCTGAACGATCCGGAGATGCTCTACGCGCCTTATATCGAGAAAAATGCGCATATCCTCGCCCTGCTCAACGACGGCAATAACGCCCAGGCCGCCGCAACGCTCGCTGAATACCTGGAGCTTTCCGAGCGCACGGTGCTGGCGGCGTGGTCGCGGCATCAGCAATCCCACTGATACCGCTATTTTCTTAGCGGCTCATTTTTCATAAACAGCGCCAGGATAAAGCCGAGCACCACGACGCCGGCCGAAATCATAAATACGGAATGAATCGCCGAACCAAAGGCCTGCAGATAATCGTTACGGATCGCCGTAGGCAGCTGGTGTACCGCCTGCGCGCCAAGCTGGCGCGGCAGCTGAGTACCTTCGGGGATCAGCGTCTCAAGATTGCTGCGCAGCACGGAGGTGAACACCGCGCCGAACGCGGCCACGCCGATTGAGCCGCCGATGGAGCGAAACAGCGTCGCGCTTGAGGTCGCGACGCCGATGAGCTTGATTTCCACGCTGTTCTGCACGGCCAGCACCAACACCTGCATCACCATCCCTAGCCCAAGCCCCAACAGCCCTACGTAGAGATAGAGCGTAGTCAGCGGCGTATCCAGCTTTAGCGTCCCGAGCAGCGCCATGGCGATAAAACTCAGCAGCGTGCCAATAATAGGAAAGATACGGTAACGGCCTATTTTACTGATGATGCGCCCGCTGATGATTGAGGTCAGGATAAGCCCGCCCATCAGCGGCAGCATTTGCATCCCCGCCTGGGACGGAGTGGAGAATTTCACCACCTGCAGGTAGAGCGGCAAAAAGGTCATCGAGCCAAACAGCGACATGCCGATGATAAACCCGACCAGGCAGCTCAGTAAAAAGGTGCGGTTACGAAACAGATGCAGCGGGATCATCGGCTCAATGGCCAGCCGCTCTTCATAGATAAAGCCGATGAGGGTCACGACAAAGAACGCAAAGATGCACCACAGCTGCGGGTCAGACCACGCCATAACCGTGCCGCCTTCGCTGGTGAATAAAATCAGGCAGGTGAGTGAAATTGTCAGGTAGCCCGCGCCAAGAAAATCAATCTGGTGGCGAATGCGTGCCGTCTGGGATTTCAGCACCGCGCCAATGACCAGCAGGGCAAAAATGCCCAGCGGCAGGTTGATATAGAAAATCCAGCGCCAGGAGAAATGCTCCACCAGAAAACCGCCTATCAGCGGGCCAATGACCGTCGCCAGGCCAAATACGCCGCCAAACAGCCCCTGATATTTGCCACGCTCGGCGGGCGGGATCACGTCCCCCACCGCCGCCATGGTGACCACCAGCAGCCCGCCGCCGCCCAGCCCCTGCAGCGCACGCATTAAAATAAGCTGCGTCATGTTTTGCGCGAGGCCACACAGCGCGGAGCCGAGAAGAAAGACCACGATCGCCGTTTGCAGCACGATTTTGCGCCCGAGAAGATCGCCGAATTTACCGTACAGCGGCACCACTATCGTTGAGGCCAGCAGATATGCCGTTACCACCCAGGAGAGCCTGTCCAGCCCGCCCAGTTCCCCCACAATGGTCGGCAAAGCCGTAGACACGATGGTTTGATCCAACGCGGCAAGCAGCATTACCAGCATAAGAGCAGCGAACAGCAGGCGAACGGAGGTTGTTTGCGGCGTGCCAGATGAAGCAGTTTCGGTCGTTGTCATGGTCGTTTTCATTAAAGGGGAATAAGTTCGCCCGGGCGGTTTACTCAGAGTGTAAAGATACCTGCTTAACCGCCGCCTGAATTGCATCAAAACTCTGAAAAATGCTTTTAGTTTTGATGCATTCTTTCTCTTTTACTTCGCCCTTTGGGCAATAAAAACGGCGTCGTTTTTTCGCCAGGCTCACTGTCTTCTGAAATGTTAGCCGTGTACCCTTTTTAACGATAAAAAATCGTAAATTTTATTCTGTGTAGAAACACTTATTTTTAGACAAAAAATATCGTCAAAAACAAGATATATCCCCATGTTTTTAATGAAATAACCCAGCTATCAACCACACCCAATAAAAGTTCAAAAAATAGACAACTGTCACAATTTTGAGACACTTGTTTTCATTTTAGATTTGAGAGTACATTAGCGCCGTCCGGGTAAGGTTTTACCTCCGAATACCAGATGGAGCTGCACCCTAAAAGCCGTTTGCAGCTTCAGCTTATTATGTACCTGTTGAGATGCGCGTCAGCGCGGAGCGATGTGAAGTGAAATATTTTCTGATGGGTATTTCTGTGATTGTTGTGTTGTGGGCCGGCACCTTCTTCCTGATGGTTGAGTAAGCGGTCACAAGCAGCAGCGCAAGAGAACAGGAGCCAAAAGGCTCCTCAGATTGATGACAAACAGCCGAAAAACGTGGTTTTCGACTGTTTGGGGCAAACCAGAAAACATTATTCATTATTTTTATTAGACCCGGGTTCGGACTTTTTTAGAACAATGAACTTTGTCAGCAGTCTCAGGAGCCAAAAGGCTCCTGTTTTCGTTTTAGCTTTCAGTGACGTTTTTCGGCAACGGCGGCAGTAGGCCATCGGCGCGGAACATCGCTTTAATGCCGCGTACCGCCTGGCGAATACGATCCCGGTTTTCAATCAGCGCGAAGCGAACGTGAGTGTCGCCGTAATCGCCAAAACCAATCCCCGGCGACACGCAAACTTTTGCCTCCTGCAGCAGCTTTTTAGCAAACTCCAGCGAGCCCATGGCCGCATACTGTTCCGGTATTTTTGCCCACACGTACATCGATGCTTTCGGGCATTCCACCATCCAACCGGCTTCATGCAGGCCTTTTACCAACACATCGCGGCGGCGCTTGTACTGCTCTGCGATATCGCGCACGCACTGCTGGTCGCCTTCAAGGGCTGCAATCGCCGCAACCTGCAGCGGCGTGAAGGTGCCGTAATCGTGGTAACTCTTGATGCGCGCCAGCGCGCTTACCAGCTCCTGGTTACCCACCATAAAGCCGATGCGCCAGCCCGCCATATTGTAGCTTTTTGACAGCGTGAAGAACTCAACCGCCACGTCGCGTGCGCCGGGCACTTCCATAATAGAAGGTGCCTTCCAGCCGTCATAAACAATGTCGGCGTAGGCCAGATCGTGAATGACCAGCACGTCGTACTGCTTCGCCAGCGCGACCACTTTTTCGAAAAACTCCAGCTCCACGCACTGCGCCGTTGGGTTAGACGGGAAGCCCAGGATCATCATCTTTGGTTTCGGGTAGCTTTCACGAATCGCGCGTTCCAGCTCGGCAAAGAAGTCCACGCCTTCCACCAGCGGCACCGAGCGAACCTGCGCCCCAGCGATGACCGCGCCATAAATATGAATCGGGTAGCTTGGGTTCGGCACCAGCACGGTGTCACCGTGATCCAGCGTCGCCAGCATCAGGTGCGCCAGCCCTTCTTTCGAGCCGATGGTCACAATAGCTTCGCTTTCCGGGTCGATGTCCACGTCGTAACGATCTTTGTACCAGCGAGAAATGGCGCGGCGCAGGCGTGGGATCCCTCGCGAGGTGGAATAACCGTGCGTGTCTTCACGCTGGGCCACGGTGCAAAGCTTCTCAACGATGTGCGGCGGCGTCGCCCCATCCGGGTTGCCCATGCTGAAATCGATAATGTCTTCGCCGCGGCGTCGCGCAGCCATTTTCAGTTCGGCGGTGATATTAAAAACGTAAGGGGGCAAGCGATCGATACGCGAAAAACGACGTTTTGGACTGGAGTCAGCCATAAATTCCTCAGAGTAACGTGAGCGCCCGGACCGTCCGAGCGACGCTGCCACGCGATGTGGCCTGTTTTGAAAATAGCCTGAATAAAAATCGCCTGTCGAGGGGGAAGTGAAAATATTTTTTCCGTGACATAAAACGGGAAGTTTCGAATGAAAGTCATCTCTATTTCATTTTCCAAACCAGGCATACATTAACCAGGTAGCAACAACTCAGTAACCTACCCTCTGAAAGATGGAGCCACCTATGCACCTGGACATAAACGATCTGCCAAAAGCTATCCGTGAGATAAAACAAAAGCTGCGCCACGATCTGCCTGATTATCAGTCGGTTTTCGCCGAACTTGAGGCCAATATTCGTCAACAGATCGAGACGATCCGCGCTGAAATGGATCGGGGTGAGAACCCTGTTCCTCAGCTCGAGGCCGACGACATTCTGCACGGCCGCGTCAGCGAGCAGCAAAAAGCGCTGATCCGCCAGCGCGGCTGTTGTACGGTGCGGGGCGTTTTCCCACAGGAGCAGGCCACCGCATGGAATGAAGAAATCGGCAATTATCTGCAACGTAACCACTTTGTCGAGCGCCTGAAAAATGCGGCAGAAGATAACTATTTCGGCACACTTGCCGACAGTAAGCCGCAAATTTACGGCATTTACTGGTCTAAGCCACAGACCGAAGCCCGCCAGCACGAACGCATGAAAGCGGTGCAGGTGTTCCTCAATAATCTCTGGCAGACAGAAAGCAGCGGCAGGCAGCATTTCGATCCAAACCGGGTCGTTTCTTACGCGGACCGCACCCGCCGTCGCCCGCCTCGCTCAAGCTCGCTCGGGCTTTCCCCACACGTTGACGGCGGCTCGGTTGAGCGCTGGCTGGACGAAAACTTCCGTCACGTCTATCGCCACGTGTTTTCCGGCCAGTGGCAGGATTACGATCCGTTTGCCGCCGAAGGGCGTACTGAAGTCAGGGAGTTTCCGTCTCCCGCCGTCTGTTCGATGTTCCGTACTTTTCAGGGCTGGACGGCACTCACCCCGCAGCGCAAGCACGGCGGTACGCTGAATTTGCTGCCTGTCGCCAACGCCATGGCCTGGATCCTGCTGCGCGCGCTGCAGGATGATGTGCCAGAAGAATCGTTGTGCGAAGCAAAGCCCGGCAGAGCATTATCCATTAACAAAGAGTGGCATCCCCTTTTACTGACTGGGATTTCCTCAATTCCCGATATGGAACCGGGCGATACCGTTTTCTGGCACTGCGATGTGATTCATGCCGTTGAGAACGAGCACCTCGGCGAGTTCGACAGCAACGTGATGTACATCGCCGCCGCGCCGTGGTGCGAGAAGAACGCAGAGTACCTGCCGCGCCAGTGGGAAGCCTTTATCGAAGGGAAGACGCCGCCGGATTTCGCTGCCGACGATTTTGAGGTGGATTTTGTTGGCCGCGCGACCATGCAGGATTTGACCGCCGCCGGGAAGGAGCAGCTTGGCGGGAAGTGATTGCTCCTCATGCTGCCAGAGTTGTCACTTAGTCATAAACATCGACGATTATGCACGCCTGGCTAAGGTTCCGTTCACTTCCAGTCCTGTTTCATATGTCACCACAGAACTTGTGAACGACTCGG
Organism: Cedecea neteri; assembly: GCF_000757825.1. Classification (GTDB taxonomy): domain Bacteria; phylum Pseudomonadota; class Gammaproteobacteria; order Enterobacterales; family Enterobacteriaceae; genus Cedecea; species Cedecea selenatireducens. The sequence continues at coordinate 3,984,003 of NZ_CP009451.1, read as the reverse complement.
GGAAGTCACCGTCACTTCCCCGAGACCCCAGACTCCCGGCCAAATAAATCGACCGCTAAAGCGGCAGACCTCCGTTTTATCTCCCAGTCCTGGGTCGGAGAGAAAACGGAGGCGATTTAAGCCTGAACCGTGCCTCGCTTCTTATTTTTACCCTCACCCTAACCCTCTCCCTGGAAGGGAGAGGGAATAAAAAATGTTCCACGTTGGCTGTTTTCCCCCTCTCCCTCTGGGAGAGGGCCGGGGTGAGGGTCGAATTGCTCCCCGGCTCTCATCGATCCCGAATGTTTGGGTGATAGCCGGTGGGTTTACCGCTTCAGCGGCGATGAGCTTGCCGGGCGCAGGGAAAATAGTTTTACGGGTGAACGGAACCTCAGCCGCCCCTGCATAAGAGTGGATGTTACTGGACGGCATAGGCGACGGTTCAAGCTGAGAACCAGCCCGCAACTGGAAACCCCCTCCAAATTTCCTTATCATTAGCGCTTCCCCTCTGAGCCACGCGAGTATCCCGTGCACGAAATTTTTACTATGTTGCTGGCGGTATTCGATCGCGCGGCGCTGATGCTTATTTGCCTTTTCTTCCTGATTCGCATTCGACTGTTCCGCGAACTGCTGCACAAAAGCGCCCACACGCCAAAAGAGCTGCTGGCGGTCACCGCCATCTTCTCGATGTTCGCCTTGTTCAGTACCTGGTCCGGGGTGCCGGTTGAAGGCTCGCTGGTCAACGTGCGCATTATCGCGGTGATGTCCGGCGGCATTCTGTTTGGACCCTGGGTAGGCATTATTACCGGGCTGATTGCCGGGACCCACCGCTACCTGATTGATATCGGCGGCATTACCGCTATTCCCTGTTTTATCACCAGTATCCTGGCCGGGATAATTGCCGGCTGGATCAACCGCAAAGTGCCGAAAGAGAAGCACTGGCGGGTCGGGATCATAGGCGGCATGGTGTGCGAAACCATGACCATGATTCTGGTCGTGCTCTGGGCACCAAGCACCGCGCTCGGCCTCGATATCGTCTCTAAAATCGGTGTGCCGATGATCCTCGGCTCGGTGTCTATCGGCTTTATCATCCTGCTGGTGCAAAGCGTTGAGGGTGAAAAAGAGGCCAGCGCCGCCCGCCAGGCGAAGCTGGCACTGGATATCGCCAACAAAACGCTGCCGCTGTTCCGCAAGGTCAACAGCGAGTCACTGCGCCAGGTTTGCAAGATTATTCGTCAGGACATCGACGCGGATGCGGTGGCCATTACCGATACCGAAAAAGTGCTGGCCTACGTCGGGCTGGGCGAGAATAACTACCACGAGAACGACCAGGCCTTCAGCCCGCGCACCCGTCAGGCGTTGAAAGAGGGGCGCATTATCATCCGTAACGATGACGAAGCCTGGCGTACCCCGGAGATTCACTCCCTGATAATCATCCCGCTGTGGGAAAAAGGCGTGGTGACCGGCACCCTGAAAATCTATTACCGCCACGCCCATCAGATAACGTCCACGCTGCAGGAGATGGCCGTCGGTCTGTCGCAGATTATCTCCACCCAGCTTGAGGTTTCCCGCGCGGAGCAACTGCGTGAAATGGCCAACAAGGCCGAGCTGAGAGCGCTGCAAAGCAAGATAAACCCGCACTTCCTGTTCAATGCGCTGAATGCGATATCGTCCTCTATCCGCATGAATCCGGACACCGCCCGCCAGCTTATCGTCAACCTGTCACGCTATCTGCGCTATAACATCGAGCTGAACGACGACGAGCAGATTGATATCCGCAAGGAGCTTTACCAGATCAAGGATTACATCGCCATTGAGCAGGCGCGCTTCGGCGACAAGCTGACGGTCATCTATAACATTGATGAAGAGGTCAACTGCCGCATTCCGAGCCTGCTTATCCAGCCGCTGGTAGAAAATGCCATCGTGCACGGCATTCAGCCCTGTAAAGGTAAGGGCGTGGTGACGATAAGTATTGAAGAGAGCGGCAACCGGGTGCGCATTGCGGTGCGTGATACCGGCCACGGCATAGATCCTAAGGTGATTGAGCGCGTGGAAAATAACGAGATGCCGGGCAATAAAATCGGCCTGCTGAACGTCCATCACCGCGTCCAGCTGCTCTACGGCGAAGGGCTGATTATTCGCCGCCTGGAGCCGGGCACCGAAATCGCCTTTTACGTGCCGCGCTCGGTTCCCGCCGCTGCTCATCGCCCACTGGAGGGGAGAGAAGCATGAAGGTCATCATTGTAGAGGACGAGTTTCTGGCACAGCAGGAGCTTAGCTGGCTGATTAAAAACCACAGCGAGATGGAGATTGTCGCCTCTTTTGACGACGGCATGGACGTGCTGAAGTATCTGCAGCATCACGAAGTGGACGCCATTTTCCTCGACATCAATATTCCGTCGCTGGACGGCGTGCTGCTGGCGCAGAACATCAGCAAGTTCGCCCATAAGCCGTTCATCGTGTTTATCACCGCCTGGAAAGAGCATGCGGTAGAGGCCTTCGAGCTGGAGGCCTTCGACTACATTCTGAAGCCGTATCAGGAGTCGCGCATTATTGGCATGCTGCAAAAGCTTGAGGCCGCTTACCAGCAGCAGACCTCACAGCCTGCGTCCAGTCATGAAAACCGTGATGCCACCACGATTAACCTGATCAAAGACGAGCGAATTATCGTTACCGACATCAACGATATTTACTACGCGGAGGCCCACGAGAAGATGACGTTCGTCTATACGCGCCGCGAGTCTTACGTCATGCCGATGAATATCACCGAATTTTGCAGCCGCCTGCCGGAGAGCCATTTCTTCCGCTGCCACCGTTCGTATGTGGTGAACCTGAGCAAAATCCGTGAGATAGAACCGTGGTTTAACAATACCTATATTCTGCGCCTGCGCGACCTGGATTTTCAGGTGCCGGTGAGCCGCAGCAAGGTGAAAGAGTTCAGGCAGCTCATGCGCCTGTAGAGAAGGGAATCTGGCGGGCACAACGTGCCCGCACAAAACTTACAGGACGTGCCCCAGCGTCTGACGCAGGTGCGCTCCGGCGCCCAGCAGTCCCGGATTATCGTGAACGATGAGATAAACGGGAATATCCTTCACGAACTCTTTGAAGCGGCCTTTATCTTCAAACCCGCCGCGGAAGCCTGAAGCCTTAAAGAATTCCAGGAAGCGCGGCACAATGCCGCCGGCGATATACACGCCGCCAAAGGTGCTCATGTTCAGCGCCAGGTTGCCGCCAAAACGCCCCAGGATCACGCAGAATAGCGACAGCGCGCGGCGGCAGTCGGTGCAGGTGTCGTCCACCGCTTTCTCGGTAATGTCCTTCGGCTGGTAGTTTTCTGGTTCGCGTCCGTCGGCCTTAACAATGGCGCGGTAGAGATTCAGCAGGCCCGGGCCGGAGAGAATACGCTCGTTCGAAACGTGCCCAAGCTCTTTGCGCAGCTGCTCCAGGATAATGCCTTCTTCTTCGCTGTTTGCCGCAAAGTCTGAGTGGCCGCCCTCGCCCGGCAGGCTTATCCAGCGTTTATCAACGTGAACCAGGTGAGAAACGCCGAGCCCGGTACCCGCCCCGTAAACCACCACCGGTTTGCCTGCGACAGGTTCGCCGCCGCCGAACTGGATCAGGTGCTCTTTTTTAAGCGCCGGAATGGCCATTGAAACGCCGGTAAAGTCGTTAATGATTTCCAGATGTTCGAAGCCGAGGTTTTTCTTCATTTCGGCGGTAGAAAACGCCCAGGTGTGGTTGGTCATTTCGACCCAATCACCGTTTATCGGGCAGGCAATCGCCACGCAGCCTGACTGCACGCTGATGTTATGTTCTTTGAGATAGTGCTGAATCACGGCTTCCAGGCTGGGATAATCAAGACCGGAGTAGGTCTTTGCCTGTGAAATATCACCCGTGCTCAAATCGCATAGCGCCAGACGTGCATTGGTGCCACCGACATCTCCCACCAAAGCATATTTTGTCATTCTCAAACAGCTCCGCTAAAGTCAGAATAAGTTCTGGCAACACTGTAAAATTAGCCAGCCGAAACAACAACGACCATCCTCCAGGTGCGGCCCGTTTGTTGAACCAGGTCACATTCTGGCTTTACCGTTTCAGCCCTGTTTGCAATGCGGCTTGCGACTTTTTGTTTTTGAGCCGTCTGATACCCTATTGTAAGGATTGACTATGCTCCATCCGCGAGCCAGAACGATGCTGGTACTTTCCATTCCGGCTCTGATTATCGGCATCTTATCCAGCCTGGTGTTAATTGTGGTGATGAAAATCGCCGGGGCGCTACAGGAGTATCTATGGGCCACGCTGCCGATGGAACAAGGTTACGATCCCCACTCCCCCTTCTGGATACTCTTGATACTGACCCTGACCGGCGTGGCGGTCGGGCTGGTGATACGTTTTCTGCCGGGCCACGGCGGGCCAGATCCCGCTACCGAGCCGCTCATTGGTGCACCCGTGCCGGCGATGGCCATACCGGGCCTGATTATGGCGCTGGTTATCGGCCTTGCAGGCGGCGTGAGCCTGGGGCCGGAACACCCGATCATGGCGGTGAATATCGCGCTCGCGGTGGCGCTGGGGGCCCGTTTGTTACCGAAAGTTAGTCCGCTGGACTGGACGATTTTGGCCGCAGCAGGAACCATCGGCGCGTTATTCGGCACGCCGGTTGCCGCCGCGCTTATCTTTTCGCAAACGCTCGGCGGGAATAACGAAGTGCCGCTGTGGGACAGGCTGTTTGCCCCATTAATGGCGGCGTCCGCTGGGGCGCTGACCACCAGCATTTTTTTCCATCCACACTTCGCCCTGCCGGTTGCCAACTACCCGGAAATGCACATTGAAGATCTGTTCATCGGCGCGGTGGTGACCGCTATCGCCATCGCGATGGGTATGGTGGGCGTCTGGTGTTTACCGAGGCTGCACCGCCTGATGCATCAGCTAAAACAGCCGGTGCTTATTCTCGGCGTCGGTGGTTTTTTGCTGGGTCTGTTGGGGATAATTGGCGGCGAAATCACCCTGTTTAAAGGCCTGGACGAGATGCGCCAGTTGGCCGTTTCCGGCTTCTCGGTTTCATCGCTGCTGCTGTTTGCGGTGGTGAAGCTGGCGGCGCTGGTTGTCGCCGCCGCCAGCGGTTTCCGGGGCGGGCGTATTTTCCCGGCGGTATTTGTGGGCGTTGCGCTGGGCATGATGCTGCACCAGCACGTCGAGGCCGTTCCCGCCGCGATTACGCTGTCATGCGCCGTCCTTGGTCTGGTGCTTGTGGTGACGCGTGATGGCTGGCTGAGCCTGTTTATGGCGATGGCCGTGGTGCCGGACGTCAAACTCCTGCCCCTGCTGTGCATCGTGATGTTACCCGCCTGGCTCCTGCTGGCGGGTAAACCATTGATGATGGCCGGGCGATCGAATCACTAGTGCTCCATTTCTGAGTTGCCCTTGCCCAGCGAGCTGGTGACCGCTCGCAGCAGCTCGGGAATGTCCTGCTTTGGCAGTACCACTTCCACCAGCGCCAGCCTTTCCGGGCTGGCCAGTTTCTCCAACACGGCGGCAAGCTGCGCGGTTTCCGTGACTCGCCAGCACTCGGCGAGGCTGTCAACGTTCATCGCCTGCGGCAAACGGGTCCAGTCCCAGGCCGCAATGTCGTTGTAGCGCTGTTCAGGGCCATGAATAGCGCGTTCAACCGTGTAACCCTCGTTATTCAACAGCAGGATGACCGGTTTCTGGCCGTCACGCTGCATGCTGCCCAGCTCCTGAATAGTGAGCTGGGCGGAGCCGTCGCCTATCAGCAGAAGTACGCGCCTGTTCGGCCACGCGGTTTGCGCCCCAAACGCCGCTGGCAGCGTAAAACCGATCGATCCCCAGAGCGGCTGCACGATGAAGGTTACGCCAGCAGGCAGAGTCAACGCCGCCGCGCCAAAGGCCGCCGTGCCCTGATCGGCCAGAATGATATCCCCTGGCTGTAAGGCATTTTGTATTGCTTGCCAGAAAGCGTGCTGGTCCAGCTTGCCGCTTTCGCAGGCAGGGAGCGCTGGCGGCCTTTGCGTTGCCTCGGGCCAGGAGGCGGCCTGACGAGCGCACAGCGGCTGCAAAATGGCTATCGCCTGAGCCATTGAAATGCCGCTAAACCAGCGTTCACCCACCCGCACCGCATTCGGCTGAACCTCAATCGTCTGCTGCAGGCTTAGCTTCTGGCTAAATCCTGCGGTGATGGTGTCGGTAAACTTCACGCCCACGCAGATAACCAGCCCGGCGCCTTCAATACCCTGTTTGACCGGCGGCTGGCTGGCCGCTCCGCTGTAGGTGCCGAGAAAACCGGGTTGGCTTTCATCAAACAGCCCCTTTCCCATCAGCAATGAAGCATGCGGGACGGGCGTGCTGTTCATCCATTGTTGAAGCGTTTTTTGCAGGCCGTAGCGCTGGGCAAGGAAATCTGCCAACAGGGCAACGCTGCGGCTTTCGGCAATTTTGGCCTGCGCGCAATGGCGGAAGGCTTCCAGAGTGGCCGGTTCAGCCGCCGTTTCGCTCACCGCCAGGCGTTTTGAGGGACGTGTCGCAGGCGCTTCTGCAACATCGCTCGGCAGTAACAGATAGCCGGGACGCTGCTGCCTGAGGGCTTCGAGGATCACGCGGTCAATTTCGCTGCAGGCGTTGGCGGGCGTTAGCGAAGCCTGCGCCACCGAGACTTCTTCCGCGATGCGCAGAAAATGACGGAAATCGCCATCACCCAGCGTGTGGTGAAGCAGCTCTCCACGCTGCTGGGCGTGGCTATTTGGCGCACCAACAATATGAATGATGGGCAGGTGCTCTGCGTAACTTCCCGCCACGCCGTTAAGCGCGCTCAGCTCTCCGACACCGAACGTGGTCAGCAGCGCCGCCGCCCCCTTGCAGCGGGCATATCCGTCGGCAGCATAGGCCGCATTCAGTTCATTAGCACAGCCAACCCAGGCCAGCCTCGGATGGGCGATAACGTGATCCAGGAAAACAAGGTTGTAGTCACCGGGCACGCCGAAGAGGTGACCGATCCCCGCTTCGTTGAGCCGGTCGACAAGATAGTCTGCCACACAGTAGCGCATAGGATTTTCCTTCTATGAGGGCTTGCTGTGAGTATTGAGTAACCGGGATCGGTGTCGAGAATATATCCGATTTTAGGGGTGGAACGTGGAATTTACAGCGGGATACGGCGTATTCTGGATTGTGAAAGCGTATACACTAATTTCTCTGTTACCCATAAGGATGGCAATAATGACCTGGCAGCCTGACCCTGAACGCTATACGTCTATGGAATACCGTCGCTGCGGCCGCAGCGGCCTGAAACTGCCCGCTATTTCCCTTGGCCTTTGGCATAATTTTGGCGATGAAACGCTGCTGGAAACCAGCCGCCAGCTGCTGAGAAAGGCCTTTGATCTCGGGATTACTCATTTCGACCTCGCCAACAACTACGGGCCGCCGCCGGGCTCGGCCGAGTCCAACTTTGGCCGCATTTTGCGGGAAGATTTCCATGCCTGGCGCGATGAGCTGATTATCTCCACTAAGGCGGGCTACACCATGTGGGACGGGCCTTACGGCGACTGGGGCTCGCGCAAATATTTGATTTCGAGCCTCGACCAGAGCCTGAAGCGCATGGGGCTGGAATACGTCGATATTTTCTATCATCACCGCCCGGACCCGGAAACGCCGCTGGAGGAGACCATGCGCGCCCTCGACCATCTCGTGCGCCAGGGCAAAGCGCTGTACGTGGGGATTTCTAACTACCCGGCAGACCAGGCGGAAAAAGCCATTGATATCCTGAACGATCTCGGCACACCCTGCCTCATCCACCAGCCGCGTTACTCGATGTTTGAGCGCTGGGTTGAAGGCGGCCTGCTGGATTTGCTGCAAAACAAAGGCGTCGGCAGCATCGCCTTTTCCCCTCTTGCCGGCGGCCAGCTCACCGACCGCTATCTGGGCGGTATTCCCGCTGATTCACGTGCCGCCAGCGGCAGTCGCTTCCTGAATCCGGACCAGATAACGGAAGAGAAACTGGCCAAAGTGCGCAAGCTTAATGCGCTGGCGGAAAAACGCGGGCAGAAGCTGTCGCAAATGGCGCTGGCGTGGGTACTGCGAGATGAGAAGATAACGTCGGTATTAATTGGCGCCAGTAAAACCAGCCAGATAGAGGATGCCGTGGGTATGCTTAGCAAGCGCGGCTTCAGCGAGCAGGAACGCGCTGAAATCGAGGCTATTTTAGTGTAAACGCTTACCTTCTCTCCCTGAATCAGACCCTGGCTTGTGCAAAAAGTGCTGCCATTGGTGATTTAGGAATTGTGTAGTTCATCGGACTGTTTGTCGGTTTGTAATATTGTGTTAACAAGCCGCAACACGGCTCTGAGAACCAGGGAGAGAAAGTATGTTCAGGTCATTAATGCTTGCCCTTGCCTTACTGGCCGCGGCGCCGATGGTGGCTAACGCGGGTGAAATTACCCTGCTGCCGTCGGTTAAGTTACAGATTGGCGACAGGGATTATCGCGGCAACTACTGGGACGGCGGCAGATGGCGGGACCGCGACTACTGGCACCGAAACTATGAATGGCGCGATCGCGGCTGGCATCACCACCGTGGCTGGAACAAAGGCTGGGATCGCGGTCGCAACAGCTACGAACGCGGCTATCGCGAAGGCTGGAGAGATCGAGACGACCACCGTGGCAGAGGCCACGGCCACGGCCACCGCCACTGATAAAAAAGGGCTGGATTATCCAGCCCTTTTCATTTTATCCGCTTTACCCGGCAAGATTAATTGCCAAATAACGTGCCGAAAATCAACCACAGGTTCAGCGCCACCACCACCGCCACAATCGCCCAGCCGACAAGCTTCACCCAGCGAACGTTAACCAGGTCACCCATCAGCTTTTTGTCGCTGGTAAAAATCAGCAGCGGCACCAGCGCCAGGGCAATCCCGAAGCTCAGCAGAACCTGGCTCATGACCAGAATACGGGTAGGATCGAGCCCCATCATGATGACCACGAAAGACGGCGCCATGGTAATAGCCCGGCGTACCCACAGCGGGATATAGAAGCGCACAAAGCCCTGCATGACGACCTGCCCGGCGAGCGTCCCGACGACCGTTGATGACAGACCTGCCGCAACCAGGCTAAGGCCGAAAATCGTGGCCGCCGAATGGCTCAGCAGTGGCTCCAGCGTTTTATAGGCGTCTTCCAGCTCGGCAACGCCGGTGTGCCCGGTGAAGTGAAACGCCGCTGCGGCGGTCGCCATCATCGCCAGGTTGACGAAGCCGGCAATCGTCATGGCTATCGCCACGTCCCATTTGGTCGCGGAATAGCGCTCTGCCCGGTTGCCCGCATGCAGGTGCTGGGTCAGCGAAGAGTGCAGGTAAATCACGTGCGGCATGATAGTCGCCCCGAGCACGCCGGCGGCAAGATAAACCGCCTCAGACGTTGGCAGGCTTGGGATCAGCATTCCTTTGCCCAGCTCCGCAAACTTCGGCTGGGAGAATATCAGCTCAACGATGTAGGCCGCGGCCACAAACAGCAGCAGCCCGCCGATCACTTTTTCCAGCGGCTTTTGCCCCCGGCTTTGCAGCATCAGGATCAGGAAGGTTGCGATCCCGGTCAGCACCGCGCCCTGCAAGAGCGAAACGCCAAGGATCAGCTTAAAGCCGATGGCCGCCCCGATAAACTCGGCGAGATCCGTCGCCATCGCAATGATTTCCGCCTGCACCCAGTAAATCCACACCAGAGGACGCGGATAATGGTCGCGGATTTGCTCCGCGAGGTTTTTGCCGGTGGCAATCCCCAGCTTGGCGGAAAGCACCTGAATCAGCGCCGCCATCAGGTTGGCCCACACCACCACCCACAGCAGCTGGTAGCCATAGCTCGCCCCGGCCTGAATATTGGTCGCGAAGTTACCGGGATCGATGTAGCCGATAGCGGCGATAAACGCTGGCCCCATCAGCGCCAGCCGCAGCTTGCGCGCGGTACGCCCGGTGTTGCTGTCAATGCGACTGCTTGTCATCTTCTGCCTCTGAGATATAGCCTTTGCTATGTTTCATGCTATCAAAGTGAGAATGATTATCAAGTTCATTTAATGCGGGGAAATTGATTTCTCTGATAGCTGAAAACGATAGGCAGGAGGCGTGAGATGGCGATTCTGGATGCCGGTTAACGGATTAACATTCAACCAACGTGTAAGCTGTTAGCCAGTTATCCTAACGTAACTTTTAGCTTCTTTACTTAACATAGCAGAAATGTATGGTGGATCACTATTTTTGCGTTCCGTCACAGCTCATCACTATAGTGTGGAATTGATCTCGTTTTCTTATTGCTTGTTACATAGAATGTGCAACGAAATTAAACCTGCCTCATATTTGGAGCAAATATGTCCCGCGTTTTGCACTTTGTTTTAGCGCTTGCTGTGGTCGCGCTGCTGGCTCTGCTGGTCAGCCCTAACCGCAAGCAAATTCGTATTCGCTTTGTCATTCAACTGTTAGTGATCGAAGTTTTACTGGCCTGGTTCTTCCTGACCTCAGACGTCGGCCTGGGCTTCGTAAAAGGTTTCTCCGAGATGTTCGAGAAACTGCTCGGCTTCGCTAACGAAGGGACAAACTTTGTCTTCGGCAAAATGAACGACGAAGGCCTGGCGTTCTTCTTCCTGAAGGTGCTGTGCCCAATCGTGTTCATTTCTGCGCTGATCGGTATTCTGCAGCATATCCGCATTCTGCCGATTGTTATTCGCGCCATCGGTACCGTGCTTTCTAAAGTCAACGGTATGGGTAAGCTGGAATCCTTTAACGCCGTAAGCTCGCTGATTCTGGGACAGTCAGAAAACTTCATCGCCTATAAGGATATTCTCGGCAAGATGTCGCGCAACCGCATGTACACCATGGCGGCAACCGCGATGTCTACCGTGTCCATGTCAATCGTGGGCGCGTACATGACCATGCTACAGCCAAAATACGTGGTTGCCGCGCTGGTGCTGAACATGTTCAGTACCTTTATCGTGCTGTCGCTTATCAACCCGTACCGCGTGGATGAGAAAGAAGAAGACCTGCAGATGTCTAACCTGCACGAAGGTCAAAGCTTCTTCGAAATGCTCGGCGAGTACATTCTGGCAGGTTTCAAAGTGGCGATTATCGTTGCCGCTATGCTGATTGGCTTCATCGCGCTGATTTCTGGCCTGAACGCGCTGTTCGCGGCCGTGCTGGGCATCTCCTTCCAGGGCATTCTGGGCTACATCTTCTACCCGGTTGCATGGGTGATGGGCGTGCCGTCCGGCGAAGCGCTGCAGGTCGGTAGTATCATGGCGACCAAACTGGTTTCTAACGAATTCGTTGCCATGATGGATCTGCAGAAGATTGCTGGCTCCCTGTCTCCACGTGCGGAAGGTATCCTGTCCGTGTTCCTGGTTTCCTTCGCTAACTTCTCTTCTATCGGCATCATCGCGGGCGCGATTAAAGGCCTGAACGAAGAGCAAGGTAACGTGGTTTCCCGCTTCGGCCTGAAGCTGGTTTACGGTTCTACGCTGGTAAGTATCCTGTCCGCGTCCATCGCCGCGCTGGTTATCTAATTTTTGCGTATGAAGAAACCGGTGCCATGCACCGGTTTTTTTATGCCCGCGATTCGGCGGCTACCTCTGCGCCCCAGCACACTCTGTTACGCCCCTGCTGCTTAGCCAGATAAAGCCGAATATCGGCCTGGCTCTGTATCTGCTCCAGCGCGCCGTCCGGCGCCTCTTCATGGGAAGCAACGCCCAGCGAAGCCGTCACCAGCAGCGTGGATTCATCCTCAAGCTTCAGCGGCGTGTTCACCAGCATCTTGCGTACCCGCTGGGCGACGGCAATAGCCGCATGCAGGTCGGTATCAGGCAGGTAGAGACAAAACTCCTCGCCGCCGATACGCCCGACGATGTCCTGGCTACGAATTGCCTGCTGAATACAGCGCGTGGCGTGAATCAGCACGCGGTCCCCGACCTGGTGCCCAAAGCGGTCATTCACCTTTTTGAAGTGATCGAGATCCAGCTGAATCAGGGAGTAATCCACATACTGCGGGCTTATGCGTCCGGTCGTCTCAAAGAACCCACGCCGGTTAAGGACTCCGGTCAGGTCGTCATGGAGCGCATGTCGGTGCATTTCCTGCTGCAGCTGCCCCATATTACGAATCAGCCGGCAGATCATACGGTGCGAGCCAAGCAGGATAAGAATGACGGTCAGCCACATCAGCATCAGCAGGATGCTGAAGCGCCCAAAGTCCTCATGCAGTCCCTGCCTGACGGTCTGGATACTCACCAGAATGGCTCCCGTCCCGGTCACTTTACCGAAGGTGGCGTAGGCGTAGCCAAAGCGTAATGTTCCCCGAGACTCACCGGTCAGTTTTGCAAGAATAGCCAGCCGCTGTTTTTCGCTGAGCTGATAGCCATTTTGCGAGCCAACCGGGCGTGTTAACGGGTTCATCTTTTTATCAAAAAGCAGATAGGTGCTGTGGGTGTCTTCTGGTAAAGCGCTGGAGAGAAACAGCCGCATCGTATCCGTGGTGACGGCAATGCCAAACAGCCCAATCCACCGATCGTCAAAATCAACGGGGAGCGAGCCGTTAATCAGCGTTTTACCCGTATCAGCGATGTTTTGCCGCGTCCAGAAAGGCTCCCGCCGGGGATTAAGCATCGGTGAACCCAGCACAAACGAGCCCTGTATTTCCCTCGGGTTAGCGCTTTGGATAAGCAGTTTGTTCACATCTGGCGACAGGGAAGCAATAAAAGCGCCGGAGCGCGACATGTAATAAATGCTGGAGGACAGCCGGTTGCTCCCACCGGCCAGCGGGAAGAGATCCTGAATGTCGCGCAGCGCCTGGTATTCGCGCCGCGTTAAGCTTGCTCTCTCTTCTTCAGTCTGATTTTTAAAGGGCCGAACGCTATCGGGGATGGCTAAGCTTTGAATACGCAGCGGCGACAGCGTCTCTTTGTTGCTGGCCCGGGCAGCAAGCTGCGACAGCGGCGTGAACTGAGGCTCATGCAGCGTTTCAATAAACATACGTCGCAGGTAGCGCAGGTTGTCCATCTGATATTGAGATTTGCTTTCAAGCCTGGCGATAACGCTTTCAAGATGGCTGAGCTGGCTGGTGCGATACCCGTGGTTAAACAGCTCGCCCTGCTGCCAGAACATGAATGTTATCAGCAGAAACAGCGACAAAAAGCACACATGGGTTATGCGTAGTGTCTTGACCATCGGCAGATGGAAATAGCTCATCAACGACGTGCTCACGGTGATTCCTTTTTAGGGCGCAAAGGAGAGCGTCAGGGCTTCAAATGCTGCAGAGGTTCGGGTTTCCCCACCAGATAGCCCTGCAGGAACTGGACGCCAAGCTGCAGCAGGATTTCGCGCTGCTCTTGCGTTTCGACATACTCCGCCACGACGGCCAGCGGTTTAGCCGCCGCCAGTTTGCAAATGGACTTCACGATGAGTTTATCCATCACGTCGGTGGTAATGTCGCGAACAAAACATCCATCAATCTTGATGATATCTGCCTGCAGCTTCTTCAGGCGCTCATAGTTAGCGTAGCCTGTCCCAAAATCATCGATAGCAATCTTAAAGCCTTTCTCGCGCAGCAGGGCAATATTTTGGTTAGACGTTTCCGAGTTAGAGAACGCCTGTTCCTCCGTGACTTCAATGACCACCGCGCTGGTGGGCACTTTATAAGCTTTAAACTGAGCAACAATCTGCTGGGCAATCTCTTTTTGCATGAGCGTGAGCGGCATCAGATTGACCGAGAATCGAATCTGGTGGGTATCGTCGGGGTGCTTCGCAAGCCAGGCCAGAAGCATCTTCATGACCATCATGTCAAAGCGTGTACTGAGGTTGAACTCGGCAATGACAGGAATAAATTTATCCGGCGTGATGTTCTGGCCGTCAATCACCAGACGGCTGAGGATTTCGTGATAGCCCTTCCCTTCGCGGTTCACAATAGGCTGCGCATAAAGCTGAAACGCCTCTTCGTCTATCGCCCGCTTAATCTTTTGCAGCAGCAAGACGCGCTCGGTGGTTTGCCCCGACACCGCCTCCAGCCTTGAGTCCAGGCCAAGCACACGCTGCACGTCGCTGGCTTTTTCGGCCAGATAACTTAATTGCCCCAGCGTACGCTGCAGCTCCTCCGGTGAATCCACAATCCCCCAGGAAGCCCCGTATTCAATTTCAAGCGAGGTGTTATTCCACGGGATTTTCTTATTATTCAATTGCTCAACGAAATAGGTTAACCGTGCTTCAGTTTCCCCGCCGCGTAAAAATAAAAGTAACTCACTGCCGGGAAGCTGGAATATTTTCTCGCCCTCAAGCAGCCACGGCTGTAATTCTCTGGCGATGGTTTTTTTACAGTATATGCGCATCATCATGCCGTAATGTCGGCTAAGAAACTCAAAATTAGCCATTCTCAGGCAGCAAAGTGCGCCCGTAGGATAAAGGCCAATATGCTCTTCAAGCGCGCGTAAATTAGGTAATGTGGTTAAAGGATCGGTCTGCGCCTGCAAATGATAAATGCGCTTCATCCATTCATTTTTATGGTAGGAGGCGGCCATGTACAGCAGGCAGACGGTAAAGGAGATAAAGACCGAAAGAATAAATGACAGCGAGTATTGCGTATTCACGCCTTGTAAAAAGCCGGTGTTATAGGTCAGCAAGACCCATGCCGAAATGCCCCACAGCAGAGAAGATAACCTGCCGCCCAGGCGACGAATACCAAGGGTAAACAGCACAAATACAACGGGAACCAGGTAGCCGGAAATCAGCTCACTATGCCACGGCGAGCACATCAGCAGCAGGTACAGTACCCAGGCCGCCAGCCAGCACGCCGTATAAAAGCGGTGCTTATCCCGCCTGTAATGCCTTACGCAGCGCCGCCAGAAGCCTACGGCAAAATGCGGGTTCAGCAACATACGCAGCGGGTAATAGAACAGCGGTGTGAAAATCAATGAAGCCACGACCAGGTTCAGCACATCGACAATCATGTAGATAACCGAGCCGCCGCCGAAGAACGGCGCAAGCTCAGGCGGGTACTCAACGACATTGCCCGAGAGATACATCAGCAGCTTGATGGTAAACGGCGCGACAAACCCAAGCCAGAAAATGCGCGGCCCCATCCCCTTATTGGGTAAGCCAAAGCGCCAGCGGCGGCCCGAATAGTAATGGGTAATCAGACTGGCAATAAGCAAAGGGAATAACAGACAGAAAATAAATACAACGAGAGGAAACGGCGGTAAATCAAGAAGCCAGGTATAAATAATCAGCGACCCTGCTGCCAGCGGCAAAATCGCCTGTCGCCCGTAAATAATAATCATTGCCATAATAAAGCTTAACGGCAGATAGGCGAGATAGGTTTTATGCCCGTCAACAAACGTTGTCGGTGAAATATAACGAGAAAAGGGAATGAGGAGTAAACACAACGTCAGGGCAATCGCTATTTTTCTTATCGTCTTGTAAATAATCATAGGCCATTGTGTTAACTTTATGTAGTTGCTGAAATATTATTTTTTCGCCGGCAAGAGTACGTTTATTTATTGAGCGAATCAAGTTTCTGAAATGCTCAAAAACAAAATCTTACCTTACAGCAGAAAGAATAGAACAAGCAGACCTAAAGGGAGCGTTTTTTACCGGACGGGCGTTTGGGGAGGCGTGTCTGAAGAGACAAAAACAAAAACCCCCGCCGAAGCGAGGGTTTCAAATTTTGGTGGAGCTAAGCGGGATCGAACCGCTGACCTCTTGCATGCCATGCAAGCGCTCTCCCAGCTGAGCTATAGCCCCAACGGACAGGTGCTGATTTTACGGTACCAATCTGCTGGTGAAGATTGGTGGAGCTAAGCGGGATCGAACCGCTGACCTCTTGCATGCCATGCAAGCGCTCTCCCAGCTGAGCTATAGCCCCAAACCGTAAAGACCTTGTCGTGTTGACGGGCGGCATAATATGAAACCCCACATAGCGTGTCAACGGCAATTTGTTCTTCCGCGATCAATCGCCTAAAAAGCCATCGCATCAGGCAATTCCAGGTTGCATAACATCCCGTTGTAGTTAATTCTGTCACAGTTTCACGTTAGGCAGTTCAATAAAATGAACCACTAATAAAGCCCTTTCGGCCGCAATGAAAAGGAATCACTGTGCTCAAGGAAAGAATGACACCTGAAGAATTAGCCGTTATTACCGGCTACAGCCGCCAGACCATTAACAAGTGGGTTCGCAAAGAAAACTGGGAGACCTCACCTAAACCCGGCATTCAGGGAGGCAAAGCGCGGCTGATTCACATTGATGAGCAAGTCCGGGAGTTTATTAACAGCACCCGACGAGTGACGGAGAATCCCGCGCGCTATAACGCTGCCGATGCCTCGCTTGAAAATCTGCTGGTGAACTCGGTGCAGCAAATGTCCGACAGCGAGCAACAAAAGATGTCCGCGATGCTGCTGCGCGACGGGATTGCAGGTTTACTTAAACGTCTGGGCATTAGCGATAACGAGTAATTACGCCTGTTATTTCCTGCCGGCGTTAGGGAAAGTAAAGGAATGCATATGTTCAAGGAAAAAATGACCGCCGCTGAACTGGCGGAGATGACGGGTTACACCCGCCAGACGATCAATAAGTGGATACTGAAACATAACTGGGAAACCTGTAAAAAAAAAGGCGTACCGGGAGGTAAAGCAAGGTTCATTTATATCTCCGAGCAGGTGAAAACGTTTATCTACAACACCCGCTATATGAGCGACAGAGTAGCCTCTTATCGCGTCCTTCGAACACCGCTGGAACAGCTGATGCTGAACGCCCTGCGTACCTTATCCGAAGATGAACAGCATAAAATGACCGCGATCCTTGAGCGTGAAGGAAGTGAAGGTCTGCTCAAACGCCTCGGAATTCAAAAGAATAAATAAAAAAAGCCGGTGACTCAGCACCGGCTTTTTACATTCTATGAATGCTTACTGCTGCGCTTCACGCTCGCTGATGAAATCGAGCGCTTTATTGATGCGCGCCACGGAGCGCTGCTTGCCAATCGCATGCACGGTCACATCCAGGCCAGGAGACTGCCCAGCCCCGGTCACGGCCACGCGCAGCGGCATGCCGACTTTGCCCATCCCGACTTCCAGTTCATCGGCCGTCGCCTGAATAGCATGGTGAACGTTTTCTGCCGTCCAGTCGCTCAGCGCTGCCAGCTTGTCACGCACCACTTCCAGCGGCTGACGCGCAACCGGGCGCAGGTGTTTCTTCGCCGCATCGGCGTCAAACTCGCTGAAGTCTTCGTAGAAGTAGCGGCAGGTCTGCGCCATTTCTTTCAGGGTTTTGCAACGCTCACCCAGCAGCTTCACCAGCTCTGACAGCTGCGGGCCATTGCGGGTATCAATATTTTCCTGCTCGATGTGCCACTGCAGGTGGGTCGCCACGTACTCTGGCTCCAGCGTATTAATGTAGTGGTGGTTCAGCCACTGCAGCTTTTCAGTATTGAAGGCGCTGGCTGACTTGCTTACCGCGTTCAGGCTGAACATCTCAATCATCTCTTCACGCGTGAAGATCTCCTGGTCGCCGTGAGACCAGCCCAGACGCACCAGATAGTTCAGCAGCGCTTCCGGCAGGTAGCCGTCGTCGCGGTACTGCATGACGCTTACCGCCCCGTGTCGCTTGGAAAGCTTTTTGCCGTCGTCGCCGTTGATCATGGAAACGTGCGCATAAAGCGGAACCGGCGCGTTCAGCGCTTTCAGGATGTTGATCTGGCGCGGCGTGTTGTTGATATGGTCTTCACCACGGATAACATGGGTGATCTCCATATCCCAGTCGTCCACGACCACACAGAAGTTATAGGTTGGAGATCCGTCGGTACGGCGGATGATCAGATCGTCCAGTTCCTGGTTGCTGAATTCGATCGGGCCACGAATCTGGTCGTCAAAGATAACGGAGCCTTCCTGCGGGTTGGCAAAACGCACGACGCACGGTTCGTCATCGGCATGATGCTCGTGGCTGTGGCGGCAGAGGCCGTCATAACGAGGCTTCTCGTTATTAGCCATTTGCTCCTCGCGCAGCGCCTCAAGGCGTTCTTTAGAGCAATAGCATTTATACGCCGTCCCCGCCGCCAGCATTTCGTCGATAGCCTGGTTGTAACGATCAAAACGCTTGGTCTGATAGTACGGGCCCTCATCCCACTGCAGGCTCAGCCAGTTCATCCCGTCCATGATGGCTTCAATGGCTTCCGGGGTAGAACGCTCGAGGTCGGTGTCTTCTATACGCAGCACGAACTCGCCTTTGTTATGACGAGCAAAAAGCCAGGAATAGAGAGCAGTACGGGCACCGCCAACGTGCAGATAGCCTGTTGGGCTTGGCGCAAAGCGAGTTTTGATTTTCATTAAACGGCCTTAGTTACACATATTTGCCGGCAAAGCGGCAATTGCCAGGGAAAATTAACAGGCAACATTCTATCACTGTGCGCTAATTCCTCAATGTTGATGCCTGTAGATAGCAGGAAAGCGAAGAATTTGATGATAAATCAAACGCCAATGCATGTTTCTTGATCGCATCGTTTAATTTTAAGACGAACGAACAAAAACTTTAGAAAAGGCGTTGACTCATTTTCAACTGTCCCTATAATGCGACTCCACAAACCGGGGGTGATTAGCTCAGTTGGTAGAGCATCTCCTTTACACGGAGGGGGTCGGCGGTTCGAGCCCGTCATCACCCACCACTCTTTAAGAGTGACCCGGAATGTACAGTAAGAGATTTAGAGATGGGTGATTAGCTCAGTTGGTAGAGCATCTCCTTTACACGGAGGGGGTCGGCGGTTCGAGCCCGTCATCACCCACCATCTCCTCTTACAGAATTAGCAGTACCGAAGTTTGGGTGATTAGCTCAGTTGGTAGAGCACCTCCTTTACACGGAGGGGGTCGGCGGTTCGAGCCCGTCATCACCCACCATCGGGTCGTTAGCTCAGTTGGTAGAGCAGTTGACTTTTAATCAATTGGTCGCAGGTTCGAATCCTGCACGACCCACCAATGTAGAAAGGCGCCCTAAAGGCGCCTTTTTGCTATGAGTAATTCGGCAGGATGAGAACCTGCTGCAGGTTCGACAAAATTGTCGGGAACAATTTTGCATCACCGCTTGCGGTGACCCGAAGGGCGAGTCTCAGGATGAGACGAGTGTATCCTGCACAATCCTCCCACCAATGTAGAAAGGCGCCCTAAAGGCGCCTTTTTGCTATGAGTAATTCGGCAGGATGAGAACCTGCTGCAGGTTCGAGTCGAACGCAGTGAGACAGCGGAGCCGTTTGCGGCGACGGCCCGAAGGGCGAGTCTCAGGATGAGACGAGTGTATCCTGCACAATCCTCCCACCAATGTAGAAAGGCGCCCTAAAGGCGCCTTTTTGCTATCTGCAATACCTTAAAACCCCTTCGTAAAAAATCATCAACTTCCCCGTTGCCGGGCCGATAACTCCCTTACCATTCCATCAAAGGAGTTATGATGACTACAATATCCAGCAATGCGCTTCAGGGCGGTCAATTAACGACCGGCACGGCCACTGGCTCTTCCTCTGCATCCGGTAGCTCGGACAAAAGCACGGCAGCGCAGATTGCCCAAATCAGCAAAAAAATATCTCAGTTGACTGAAAAACTGAAAGAAGTTTCCAGCACTGCGGATCGCCCTGCCGCAGAGAAGAAAAAACAAGTCGAGATCCTTCAGGCCGAGATCAAAATGCTGCAGGCCCAGCTGGCCCAGCTCCAGCGCAAACAGGCTGAAGAAGCCCAGCAGAAACAAGAACAGCAGCAAATAAAAGCGACCGGCGTGAATAAACCTTCCGACGACCACCAGATTGATATTTATATCTAGTCGTCAATAAATAGCGGATCGCCCCTACGGGCCAGGGTTAACAGCCTGGCCTGCTCCCGCACTTCCTGCCAGATAGCTTCCGCCGCCCGTGAAAGCGAACGATTTTTCCGCCTGACCAGCATCAGCTGTCGGTTTACCACCGGCGTTAATCGCTTAACCATCAGCGGCCTTCCCTGGGGCAGCGGCAACGCCAGCGCAGGCAAAACGCTTAAGCCAATACCGGCTTCGACCATCGGGTAAAGCGTGGTCGGGTGGCCGATTTGCTGGACAACATTCACCGCTATCCCCTGGCGGATAAAAGCCTCATCAATCAACGGGCGGCTGCCGGAAGCATAATCCTGCAGCACCATGTTTTGCCCCTGCAGCGCCTGCCATTCCACCCGCTCACTTTTTGCAAAAGGATGATCGCTGCGGCACAGCAGGAGAAAAGGTTCAGACAGCACTGTTTCACACTCCAAATCGCTCGCCTGCACGGGATCGATAACCACGCCAAAATCAACCTCACCCTGACGAATGCTCTGCAGCACCCACTGCTGGGAGGCGTCATGAAGAACAAAACGAATATTCGGGTAGGCCTCTGCGCTGGCGGCAATAGACTGCGGCATAAGGTGGGCGGATAACGTCTGGCTGGCGGCCACGCGGACCGTGCCGCTAAGCTGATGCCCCACCACGCGAGCGTCTAGCAGCGTGGTGGTTAACTCCTCCAGCAAGCGCTCCAGACGCGGAGCCAGCTGCTCGCCCGCCGGCGTTAACACCACTTCCCGTGTCGTGCGATCGAGCAGCTTAACCCCTAGCTCGGCCTCCAGCTCCTTCAGGGTGTGGCTCACGGCGGACTGGCTGAGGCCAATGCTTTCCCCTGCCCGGCTAAAGCTGCCGGCATGGGCTACGGCGACAAACACGCGGAGCTGACGCAGGGAATAATTCATCTAATTTCTTCATCAATGCATTCAATAAATCAATTTTATTTCTGAAACCAGCGGAAACACAATAGCGCCATTCACCTTTGAGGAATGGCTATGAAAATGTTGCGAATTGTCGACCCTTTTACCTTAACGCTGGTTTGTACCGTGCTGCTGGCCTCTTTCTTCCCGGCGGAGGGAAGCTTTGTGGGTTTCTTTGAGGGGCTGACCACGGCCGCTATCGCCCTGCTGTTTTTTATGCACGGCGCCAAACTTTCCCGCGAGGCGGTGATTTCCGGCAGCAGCCACTGGCGGCTGCATCTGTGGGTAATGTGCAGCACGTTCGTTCTGTTCCCGGTACTTGGCGTGCTGTTTAGCTGGTGGAAGCCGGTCAACGTCAGCCCTGAGCTGTACAGCGGCTTCCTCTACCTGTGCATTTTGCCCGCCACGGTGCAGTCGGCCATTGCTTTTACCTCCATTGCCGGGGGCAATGTGGCAGCGGCTATTTGCTCCGCCTCTGCGTCTAGCCTGCTGGGTATTTTCCTCTCGCCTTTGCTGGTCGGCCTGGTGATGCACGTTCAGGGCGCAAGCGGCAGCCTGCACCAGGTGGGCAGCATTATGCTGCAGCTGCTGGTGCCGTTTGTGGCCGGGCATCTGATGCGGCCGTGGATTGGCGCATGGGTGGCGAAGAACAAGAAATGGATCGGCAAAACCGACCAGACATCAATTCTTCTGGTGGTCTATTCGGCCTTTAGTGAAGCCGTCACGCACGGTATCTGGCATAAGGTCGGGGCGGGTTCGCTGCTGTTTATCGTCGTCTCCAGCATCGTGCTGCTGGCGATTGTGATGACGGTGAATATTTTTGTCGCGCGGCGCTTTGGCTTTAGCAAAGCGGATGAGATTACCATCGTGTTTTGTGGATCGAAAAAGAGCCTGGCGAACGGTATTCCGATGGCCAACATTCTGTTTCCGGTTGCCGCCGTGGGAATGATGGTGCTGCCGCTAATGATTTTCCACCAGATCCAGCTGATGGTGTGCGCCGGTATGGCCCGACGTTACCAAAGAAAAGCGGCTGCAGCCGGTGAAAAGCAGACTGCAGCCGTCAGAACCTAGTGCCGCTTGAGGGGCCGGACCAGGTTGTCCAGCCCTTCAACTTTGATAAGCAGCGTCAGGGCCATTAACTCACCGAGATGGCCCTGCGGAAACTCCCCTTTGCGGGAAAACCACAGCAGATACTCTTCCGGTACATCAATCAGCATCCGGCCTTTGTATTTGCCAAACGGCATTGCCGTATTGGCTATCTCAATGAGCTGTTCTTTGTCCATTTAGTCACCCAACAGACGAATCATTTCCGCTTCGTCGATAACCTGAATGCCCAGCTCCTGCGCCTTGACAAGCTTGGAACCGGCCGCTTCACCGGCGATAACCAGGTCAGTTTTTTTCGACACGCTGCCCGCCACTTTTGCCCCCAGCGCCGTCAGCCTGTCTTTGGCTTCATCACGGGAGAGAATGCTCAGCGAACCGGTCAGCACTACGGTTTTTCCGGCAAACGGGCTATCAATCTCTTCGGCTTTGACCACCACGGGATCCGGCCAGCGAACGCCCGCCTCTTCTCTCAGCTGACGAATAACCTCCCGGTTACTCTCCTCCGCAAAGAAGTTAAAGGTGTGCGTGGCGACCACAATGCCGACGTCCGGCACTTTTTGCAGATCGTCGATGCTGGCCGCCGCCAGTGCATCCAGGGTGCCAAAATGCGCAGCCAGCCCTGCGGCGGTAGCCTCCCCGACTTCACGAATGCCTAAGGCATACAGGAAGCGTGCAAAGGTCGTTTCTTTGGCTTTTTCCAGTGCATCCACCGTATTCTGCGCGGACTTAGGCCCCATGCGATCCAGCCCGGTCAGCTTGCCCGCCGTCAGCTTAAACAGGTCGGCAGGCGTGTGGACGTACTCTTTTTCCACCAGCTGATCGATGATTTTGTCGCCCATGCCGTCAACGTCCAGCGCCCGGCGAGAAACAAAGTGCTTGAGGGCTTCTTTACGCTGAGCACCGCAGATAAGGCCGCCGGTACAGCGCGTCACCGCTTCGCCTTCTACGCGCTCAACGTCTGAGCCACAGACAGGGCAGTGCGTTGGGAAAATGATTTCCTGAGTATCTTCAGGACGTTCTGACTCAACCACGCCCACAACCTGCGGAATAACGTCGCCAGCGCGGCGGATAACAACCCTGTCACCAATGCGCAGGCCAAGCCGCTCGATTTCATCTGCGTTGTGCAGCGTGGCGTTGCTGACCAGCACCCCGGCAACCTGCACCGGCTCCAGACGAGCCACCGGCGTAATCGCGCCGGTACGCCCTACCTGGAATTCCACGTCACGCACGGTGGTCATCTGTTCCTGTGCAGGGAATTTAAAGGCCACGGCCCAGCGAGGTGCTCTCGCCACAAAGCCCAGCGTTTCCTGCAGCGCAAGCGAGTCAACTTTGATGACCACGCCGTCAATATCAAAGCCCAGCGTGGGGCGATCGGCCTCTACCTGATGGTAAAACGCCAGCACTTCTTCAGGCGTACTGCACAGACGGATGCGGTCGCTGACCGGTAAGCCCCAGGCTTTAAACTGCTGTAAACGAGCCATGTGGCTTGCCGGAAGCTCACCGCCTTCCAGCAGGCCTACGCCGTAGCAGAAGAAGGTCAGCGGGCGTTTAGCGGTGATTCGCGGATCCAGCTGGCGCAAGGAACCGGCAGCGGCATTGCGCGGGTTGGCAAAGACTTTCCCACCGGTGCGGCGAGCTTCTTCGTTAATTTTCTCAAACCCGGCCTGCGGCAGAAACACTTCGCCGCGGACCTCGACACGGCGAGGAATATTCTCTCCCGTCAGCTTGAGAGGGATCGCGCGGATGGTACGAACGTTTGCGGTAATATTTTCGCCTGTAGTGCCGTCGCCACGCGTTGCGGCCCGCACCAGAACACCGTCCTCATACAGCAGGCTTACCGCCAGCCCGTCGAGCTTCAGCTCACAGCAAAACGTCAGGGCATCGGTGCTTTTCAGCCTGTCCTGCACGCGCTTGTTAAACGCCAGGTAGCTTGCTTCGTCGAAGACGTTATCCAGCGACAGCATCGGAACTTCGTGACGTACCTGGGTAAACTCACTGAGCGGCGCCGCGCCGACGCGCTGGGTCGGGGAATCCTGGGTAATCAGCTCCGGATGAGCCTCTTCAAGCTCGCGCAGTTCGCGCATCAGCCTGTCGTATTCGGCATCCGGAATTTCGGGATTATCCTGCACATGGTACAGATATTCATGATGGCGAAGCGTGGTTCGCAGGTGGTTGAGTTGTTGTTCGATTGAGTCCATATCGCACCATCAATGATAAAAAACCCCCGACAGGCGGGGGTTCAGGAGGAAGATTCAGGCCAGGGTTCAGCCGTTGGCTTCAAGAACCTCGCGGATCCTGTCCTGATACTCGCGCAGCTTTTGCGGAGTCATCATGCGACGCTGATCGTCCATCACCACGCCGCCGACTTCATCGGCGATGTGCTGCGCAGACTGCAGCATCAGCTTAAAGTTTTGCACTGCATCACCGTAGGACGGAACCTGCATAAAGATGGTCACGCCTGGGGTGGCGAAATCAGCCATGTTCTCAGGGTCAAAAGAGCCTGGTTTGACCATGTTCGCAAGGCTAAACAGAACCGGGCCGCTGCCGTCCGGGCTAAGGTGGCGATGGAAGATATTCATCTCACCAAATTTGAATCCAGCCTGCTGAATGCTGTTTAACAACAGCTCGCCGTTGAGCATAGTCCCGGCGTGGGCGGCCACGTTCATCACGATCACCGTCTCTTTCTTCACCGGTGCAGGCTGAGGTGCCGGTTCGGCAACAACAGGTTCTGGCGTTGGCTCAGGTTCAGCGGTGAACGGCTGTGGCGCAGGCTGAACTGGCACAACAGGCTGTTCAGGCACAGGTGCAGCCGGAGCAGGTACCGGAGGCGCTACAGGGCGCACAGGTTCAACGTATTGAGGAGCGGGTTCAACGTGGCGCGGAGCAACAGGCTCAGGCTGACGTGGCGGTGCAGCAGGACGAGGTTCTGCTGACGCGTACGGCGGCTCGTAGTTGTGCTGAGGTGCCTGAGGCTGACGCGGCGCACTTGCTTCGCGCGAGACGGACTCCGGCGCAGGGGCAGTACGACGCACTCGCACCTCACCGACGCCTTCCTCTTCTTCATCGTCCTCTTCTTCGTAATCGTCACGCTTCGACTTCATACGTTTCAATGGGCGATCGCGGAACACGGAAGAGCGTTCCTTACGACTGGTCCACAGACCGTGTACCAGTAAGGCTATTATGGCGATTGCGCCAACAATGATTAATATCAGACGCAAATCCTGCATCATTATATTCTCTGTTGTTCTAACACCTTGCCACCGCGGCAAACATTTACTCACTAAGAGTATTTGCCCATCTGCCCAAGTGCAAGTGCGAGCACGGTTTTCTCACCATAAAGATAGCTCAAAGGCACCTTTTCGCTGTTTTTTCGAACAATTCCTGGTGAGTTTTTCTGAATGCAGTCAGTTATGATAGCCACGCAGCTAACTGCATCGACCTTATAAGGAGTCTGCACAGATTATGGTTTCATCTTCCGGAGCCGCACCGCGCAGTGGCGTTTATTATTTTTCCCAGGGCTGGAAACTGGTCCGCGAACCCGGCATCAAGCGCTTCGTGCTGCTGCCGCTGCTGGTCAATATTATTTTGATGGGCGGCGCTTTCTGGTGGTTATTTACCCGGCTTGATGTCTGGATCCCGGCCATGATGAGCCACGTGCCGGGCTGGATGCAGTGGTTAAGCTACGTGCTCTGGCCGCTGGTAACGCTCTCCGTGCTGCTGGTATTTGGTTACTTCTTTTCGACTATCGCAAACATCATCGCCGCCCCGTTTAGCGGGTTGCTGGCGGAGCAGCTTGAAGCCAGACTTACGGGCGCAACGCCGCCGGATACGGGCGTGCTGGGCATCATGAAGGATCTGCCGCGCATCATGAAGCGTGAATGGCAAAAGCTGGCGTGGTATTTGCCGCGCGCGATAGTCCTGCTGCTGCTCTACTTTATCCCAGGTATCGGCCAGACCGTCGCCCCGGTGCTGTGGTTCCTGTTCAGCGCCTGGATGCTGGTCATCCAGTATTGCGATTACCCGTTCGATAACCACAAGGTACCGTTTAAGCAAATGCGGGTGGCGCTTCGCGAGAAAAAGGTCGTCAACATGCAGTTTGGCGCGCTGGTAAGCCTGTTCACCCTGATCCCTGTCCTGAATCTTTTTATCATGCCGGTTGCCGTATGCGGCGCGACGGCAATGTGGGTGGACTGCTACCGGGCAAAACACGCCATGTGGAAATAACCACCCTTCGGAAGGGGAAGCCGCTTATGCCATTGCTTATTCCATGTTGCATTGGCTTATTCCCCTTCCACCTATAGATATGCTATTTCCTTACTTCCGCATATTTCCTGAGCGGGTATGCTGGACCGGTATCCCAAAATTCAGACAGTTAAGGACGAGCCATGAGCAAAATTTATGAAGACAACTCCCTGACAATCGGCCACACGCCGCTGGTTCGCCTGAACCGTATCGGCAACGGACGCATTCTGGCTAAGGTGGAGTCCCGTAACCCAAGCTTTAGCGTTAAATGCCGTATTGGCGCCAACATGATTTGGGATGCCGAAAAACGCGGCGTGCTGAAACCAGGCGTGGAGTTAGTTGAACCGACCAGTGGCAACACCGGTATCGCTCTGGCCTACGTCGCGGCAGCGCGTGGTTATAAACTGACGCTAACCATGCCGGAAACCATGAGCATTGAGCGCCGCAAATTGCTAAAAGCCCTGGGCGCAAACCTGGTGCTGACGGAAGGCGCGAAAGGCATGAAGGGCGCTATCCAGAAGGCCGAGGAAATCGTGGCCAGCGATCCGGCTAAATACCTGCTGCTGCAGCAGTTCAGCAACCCGGCTAACCCAGAAATTCATGAAAAAACCACCGGCCCGGAAATCTGGGAAGATACCGATGGTGAAGTGGACATGTTTATTGCAGGTGTAGGTACCGGCGGTACGCTGACCGGCGTCAGCCGCTACATCAAAAACACCAAAGGCAAAACCTCGCTGATTAGCGTGGCGGTAGAGCCAACGGATTCTCCGGTGATTACTCAGGCGCTGGCCGGTGAAGAGCTGAAGCCGGGCCCACACAAAATACAGGGTATCGGCGCGGGTTTTATCCCCGGTAACCTGGACCTTAAGCTTATCGATAAAGTCGTTACCATCAGCAATGACGATGCTATTTCTACCGCTCGCCGCCTGATGGACGAAGAAGGTATTCTGGCCGGTATTTCTTCCGGCGCCGCCGTTGCCGCTGCGCTGAAACTTCAGGAAGACGAAGCCTTTACCAACAAGAATATTGTGGTTATCCTTCCGTCCTCCGGGGAGCGCTATTTGAGTACTGCTTTGTTTGCCGATCTGTTCACTGAGAAAGAACTGCAACAGTAATGCCAGTATTTGATATATGCTTAAAAAAGCACCCGCGAGGGTGCTTTTTTGTGGCATACATCAAACTTTCACCCTCATCGGCATTGCGCTTACCCCCGCAGGTCTGGTATTTAACCAGCAATTATTTTGATGCGCGAAATTAATCAAGCTGTGAGTCAGGTCTGCTGAATCGATTTAACGATTTGGTGCATATTCGCTTTTCACGGCATAATGGTTATGAATCGGCGAAACGCTATTGGCGTCTTTATTCGCGATTCCTATGCATCCAGTGCTTCGTTTCAACAACGGTGGCGCTAACGATACAGGCTAAAGTTTGGCCGCCAGGCTAGACTTTAGTTCCACAACACTAAACCTATAAGTTGGGGAAATACAATGTTCCAGCAAGAAGTAACTATTACCGCTCCGAACGGTCTGCATACCCGCCCTGCTGCTCAGTTTGTTAAAGAAGCTAAAGGCTTCACTTCCGAAATCACCGTGACTTCTAACGGCAAAAGCGCTAGCGCTAAAAGCCTGTTCAAGCTGCAAACTCTGGGCCTGACTCAGGGTACCGTAGTGACCCTCTCCGCCGAAGGCGAAGATGAGCAGAAAGCCGTTGAACATTTAGTAAAACTGATGGCTGAACTCGAGTAAGTTCTGGGTTCTTCGTAAATATCAGTCACAAGTAAGGTAGGGTTATGATTTCAGGCATTTTAGCATCCCCGGGTATCGCTTTCGGCAAAGCACTTTTGCTGAAGGAAGATGAAATTGTCATCGACCGGAAGAAGATTTCTGCCGACAAAGTTGAGCAGGAAGTTGAACGTTTCATTAGCGGGCGCGCCAAAGCATCCGAGCAGTTAGAAGCGATCAAAATTAAAGCTGGCGAGACCTTCGGTGAAGAAAAGGAAGCTATCTTCGAAGGCCACATTATGTTGCTGGAAGACGAAGAGCTCGAGCAGGAAATCATAGCCCTTATCAAAGACAAGCTGGTCACGGCGGACGCTGCTGCGTACGAAGTGATTGAAGGCCAGGCCACGGCTCTCGAAGAGCTGGATGACGAATACCTGAAAGAGCGCGCGGCCGACGTGCGTGACATCGGTAAGCGTCTGCTGCAGAACATTCTCGGCCTGAACATTATCGATTTAAGCGCCATTAAGGATGAAGTTATCCTGGTTGCTAAAGATCTGACGCCGTCTGAAACCGCACAGCTGAACCTGAAAAAGGTGCTGGGTTTCATCACCGACATCGGCGGACGTACCTCCCACACCTCTATCATGGCCCGCTCCCTTGAGCTGCCAGCGATTGTGGGCACCGGTAGCGTGACCTCCGACGTGAAAAACGACGACTATCTGATCCTCGATGCGGTTAACAACAAAGTTTACGTTAACCCGACCAACGAGCAGATCGAAGAGCTGCGCGCCGTTCAACAGCAGGTTGCCTCTGAAAAAGCAGAGCTGGCCAAGCTGAAGGACCTGCCGGCTATCACCCTTGACGGCCATCAGGTCGAAGTGTGCGCCAACATTGGTACCGTGCGTGATATCGACGGTGCTGAGCGTAACGGCGCAGAAGGTGTAGGTCTGTATCGTACCGAATTCCTGTTCATGGACCGTGACTCACTGCCGACCGAAGAAGAGCAGTTTGCCGCGTACAAAGCCGTGGCTGAAGCCTGTGGCTCTCAGGCGGTCATCGTCCGCACCATGGACATCGGCGGCGACAAAGAGCTGCCGTACATGAACTTCCCTAAAGAAGAAAACCCGTTCCTGGGCTGGCGTGCAATTCGTATCGCCATGGATCGCAAAGAGATCCTGCGTGACCAGGTTCGTGCCATTCTGCGCGCCTCTGCTTTCGGCAAACTGCGCATCATGTTCCCGATGATCATCTCCGTTGAAGAAGTGCGTGCGCTGAGAAAAGAGATTGAGATCTACAAGCAGGAACTGCGTGACGAAGGGAAAGCATTCGATGAATCTATCGAAATCGGCGTAATGGTTGAAACCCCTGCGGCCGCGACGATTGCTCGTCACCTGGCCAAAGAAGTGGACTTCTTCAGCATCGGCACCAACGATTTAACTCAGTACACCCTGGCAGTTGACCGTGGTAATGATATGATTTCACATCTTTACCAGCCGATGTCACCGTCCGTACTGACTCTGATTAAGCAAGTTATTGATGCTTCTCATGCAGAAGGTAAATGGACCGGTATGTGTGGTGAGCTTGCGGGCGACGAACGTGCTACACTTCTGTTGCTTGGGATGGGCCTGGACGAATTCAGTATGAGCGCCATTTCTATCCCACGTATCAAGAAGATTATTCGTAACACGAACTTCGAAGATGCGAAAGTGTTAGCAGAGCAGGCTCTTGCTCAACCGACAACGGACGAGTTAATGACGCTGGTTAACAAGTTCATTGAAGAAAAAACAATCTGCTAATTCACGAGATGCTGCCCAAATTACTGCTTAGGAGAGAAGGCTAATGGGGTTATTTAGTAAACTGTTCGGTGATAAAGGCAATAGCGACACCGGAACCATTGAGATCGTTGCTCCACTGTCTGGCGAAATCGTTAACATTGAAGACGTGCCTGACGTCGTTTTTGCTGAAAAAATCGTTGGTGATGGTATTGCTATCAAACCAACCGGCAACAAAATGGTTGCACCGGTTGACGGCACCATCGGTAAAATCTTTGAAACCAACCATGCCTTCTCTATCGAATCCGATAGCGGCATTGAGCTGTTCGTTCACTTTGGTATCGACACCGTTGAGCTGAAAGGCGAAGGCTTCAAGCGCATCGCTGAAGAAGGCCAGCGCGTGAAGAAAGGCGACGTGGTTATTGAGTTCGACCTGCCGCTGCTGGAAGAGAAAGCCAAGTCTACCCTGACGCCGGTTGTTATCTCCAACATGGACGAAATCAAAGAGCTGATCAAACTGACTGGTAGCGTAACCGTTGGCGAAACCCCGGTTATCCGCATCAAGAAGTAAGATTCAAGCAGAGAAAAGGCACCTCAGGGTGCCTTTTTTATTGGCAGCCGTTTAGCGCGGAAGAATCAGCTCATCTGAGCGCTGAGCCTGGGTCCAGGCCATCACTTCAAACACCCTGTGCGCCGCCTCACCTGCCGCCACCGCAACCCGCTTCCCTTCCAGAATACGGCTGACCAGCTCGGCACAGAACAAATCCCCGGTTCCCTTCAGGTCGGTTACCACACGCTCATGGCTGGTCACATCTACCGCATCGGCGGTCACAGTCACCACGGAAATCGTATCAGCGCTATTCCCCGGCGCACTGGTAATCACCACCCAGCGCAGCGTGTCAGACAGCAGGCTTCTGGCAGCAATCACCGCCAGCTCCAGCGTGTCGCACGGCATCCCGGTCAGAATATGTAGCTCAAAAAGATTTGGCGTCAGCCCCTGGGCATACGGCAACAGCTCAGTACGATAAGCGTCGGGAATACCCGGTTTGACGTAAATACCGCTGTCCGTATCACCGATAACCGGATCGACGAGGATCAGCAAATCAGGATGGCTTGCGCGCCTTTCACGCAGCCAGTCCGCCAGCAGATGAATCTGTTCCGCACTGCCCATATAACCGGTCGTCACCGCTTTTAGCTCGCGTAAGGCGTCACGCTCTTCCAGCGCCCGCAGGTAACCGCGGAACCACTCTGCCGGGATCACGCCGCCGTAAAACGTATCGTAATGCGGCGTATTGCTGAACAACACCGTCGGCACCGCCATCACCCGCCAGCCGTGCTGCTGAATCGCCGGTACCGCGATGCTGTTGCCGACGCTGCCGTAAACCACCTGAGACTGTACCGCGACAATATCGGTCTGCAGCGCCCTGCCCGAGTCGTGAAACAGTACCGACTGTATATCGTTATCCTGAGCCATCTTCCCTTCCTCCGGCGCGTCAGATACCCGCACCCTGAACGTAGCTTTCCTCGCCAAACACGCCGGTAGAGAGATAGCGGTCACCCCTGTCGCAGATAATCGCCACTACCACGGCTCCCGGATTTGCTTTCGCCACTCGTAACGCACCGGCCACTGCGCCACCGGAACTTACGCCGCAAAAAATCCCCTCTTCCATCGCCAGGCGGCGCATGGTCTGCTCGGCTTCCGTCTGCGCCATATCGATGACTTCATCCACCAGCGTAGGGTTGAAAATCTTCGGCAGCCACTCTTCAGGCCAACGGCGAATGCCCGGAATACTGCTG
The DNA here is from genome assembly GCF_000757825.1 of Cedecea neteri. GTDB lineage: Bacteria > Pseudomonadota > Gammaproteobacteria > Enterobacterales > Enterobacteriaceae > Cedecea > Cedecea selenatireducens. Next base: position 3,952,636 of record NZ_CP009451.1, on the reverse strand, counting down.
CCCTCTTCCGGCTGCAGACCGACGATTGTCACCGGCTTGCTTTGCTCGCGCATAAAGCGGCTGACGCCGGTAATCGTGCCCGTTGTGCCCATGCTGGAAACAAAGTGAGTTATACGCCCTTCGGTCTGACGCCAGATTTCCGGCCCTGTGGTGGCGTAATGCGCCAGCGGGTTATCCGGGTTATTAAACTGGTCGAGAATTTTTCCTTCGCCGCGATCGGCCATCTGCTGGGCCAGCTCGCGCGCGCCTTCCATGCCCTGTGCCTTGCTGACCAGAATCAGCTCTGCACCATAGGCCTGCATCGCCGCCTTGCGTTCCATGCTCATGTTGTCCGGCATCAGCAGCTTCATGCGGTAACCTTTGAGCGCGGCGATCATCGCCAGCGCGATGCCGGTATTGCCGCTGGTCGCTTCAATGAGCGTGTCACCGGGCTTAATGTCCCCGCGCTTTTCCGCCTGAACAATCATCGACAGCGCCGCACGGTCTTTTACCGAGCCAGCGGGGTTATTGCCTTCAAGCTTGACCCAGATTTCGCTGCCGTTGGTCAGCCCGCTGCGCTGCAGTCGAACCAGAGGAGTATTGCCAATTGTGCTTTCTAAAGTGATCACTTGCCTGCCCGCAATAAAAGAAAAAAGCGGCCACATTGGGCCGCCTGTGCGTGTCCTGTCGGGGTAAATTATCAGGCAGACTGCGCCAGGTCTACACCCTGAATACGGTTGACGCCTTCGTACAGGCGAGCGTTTTGTAATCCCACAAACAGGCGCTCGCCGCGCTGCGGGATTTGCTGCTCTTTCAGAACCACCGTGAGCGGTTCGTTGTACCAGCCGAGCGGCTGCACCACCAGCTGCATATAGTGCCCGCGTGGGCTGACTTCCAGCACCTGCACCGGCAGCGGCGAATCAAGATTGGTACGGCGGCTCACGTCTACTTCCCAGGGGCGCAGGAACAGATCGACATCGCCCTGATAGGCCGGCGTGAAGCCCAGCGGCCAGCGGTGTGCACCCACGTGGAACTGGCTTCCACGAATCACGCCCTTCAGGCGATTAACCTCGCCCAGGAACTCCAGCACGAAGCGGGTTGCCGGTTCACGCCAGACGGTTTCAGGGGTATCCACCTGCTCGATATTCCCCTGGCTCATCACCACCACGCGGTCAGCAACTTCCATCGCTTCTTCCTGGTCGTGGGTCACAAACACGCTGGTGAACTTTAATTCTTCATGCAGCTCGCGCAGCCAGCGGCGCAGCTCTTTACGCACCTGAGCATCCAGCGCGCCAAACGGCTCGTCCAGCAGCAGAATCTGTGGCTCAACCGCCAGCGCTCGCGCCAGGGCCACGCGCTGCTTCTGCCCGCCGGAAAGCTGCGCCGGGTAGCGGTCAGCAAGATGGGCAAGCTGCACCATCTCTAATAGCCTGGTGACCTTCTGCTTGATTCCCGCGGCGGAAGGACGCTCGCGACGAGGCAAAACGGTTAAACCAAAGGCAATGTTGTCGAAAACCGACATATGGCGGAACAACGCATAATGCTGAAACACGAAGCCCACTTTACGGTCACGGGCGTGCATGCGGCTCACGTCGGTGCCGTTAAAGCTAATGCGGCCGCTGTTCTGATGCTCCAGCCCGGCAATAATACGCAGCAGCGTGGTTTTACCCGAGCCGGACGGCCCAAGCAGCGCCACCATCTGACCAGAAGGGATATCCAGCGAGATATCGTTCAGCACCTGGGTGCGTCCAAAAGACTTCTTAATATTGGCAATATCAATGCTCATGATTTTCCTCCTGCTTCAGGCGTTTTTCCTGATTATTCAGGCGCCACTGCACTGCACTCTTTAAGAACAACGTCAAAACCGCCATCAGGGTTAACAGCGCGGCGGCGGTAAACGAGCCGACGGTGTTGTAATCCTGTTGCAGCAATTCAATCTGTAACGGCAGCGAGAACGTCTCGCCGCGAATCGAGCCGGACACCACCGACACCGCGCCAAACTCACCGATAGCGCGGGCGTTAGTCAGCACCACGCCATAAAGCAGCGCCCAGCGGATATTGGGCAACGTCACGCGGCGGAACATCTGCCAGCCTGAAGCGCCGAGCAAAATCGCGGCTTCATCTTCCTGGCTGCCCTGGCTTAGCATCACCGGCACCAGCTCACGCACCACAAACGGACAGGTGACGAAGATAGTCACCAGCACCATCCCCGGCCAGGCAAACATAATCTGCAGGTTGTGGGCGTCAAGGAAGCCCGCCAGCGGGCCATTAGAGCCGTAAAACAGCAGGTAAACCAGGCCCGCAACCACCGGGGAAACGGCAAACGGAATATCCAGCAGCGTCAGCAGCAGCTGGCGGCCAGGGAAGTTAAAGCGCGTCACCAGCCAGGCAAGCAGCGTGCCGAACACCAGGTTTACCGGCACGGTAATCAGGGCAATCATCACCGTCAGCCAGATGGCGTGCAGCATGTCCGGGTTAGCGATATTTTGCAGCGCCGGCATCAGCCCTTTGGAAAAGGCCTCCACAAAAATAGACGCGACCGGCACCACCAGAATCAGGAAAGAGACCAGCACGCCGATGGCGATAAGCGCCCATTTCCCCCAGTTAATGCGGGAACGTTTGTAGCTTTTCAAAGCGGTTACGTCCGTCATCAGTGACCTACCACGCGCCGACCAAAGCGACTCTGCAACGTATTAATGGTGAACAGCAGCAGCAGTGACGCCGCCAGAATAACCGAGGCAATAGCGCTGGCTGCCGGGTAATCAAACTCTTGCAGGCGCACGAAGATCATCAGCGAGGTCACCTCGGTCTTCCAGGCGATGTTTCCGGCGATAAAGATAACCGCGCCGAATTCACCCAGGCTGCGGGTGAAGGAGAGCGCCACGCCCGCCATCAGCGCCGGAGACAGCTCAGGCAGCACCACGCGGCGGAAGCTCTGCCAGCGCGTAGCGCCGAGCGTTTCAGCGGCCTCTTCGTATTCTGGCCCCAGCTCTTCCAGCACGGGCTGAACGGTACGCACCACGAACGGAATGCTGGTAAAAGCCATCGCGACGGCAATCCCCAGCCAGGTATAGGTCACTTTGATGCCGAACTGCGCCAGCCACTCGCCGTACCAGCCGTTCACGGAAAACAGCCCTGCGAGGGTTAAACCTGCCACTGCGGTCGGTAATGCAAACGGTAAATCCATCAGCGCATCAAGCAGGCTACGGCCAGGAAACTGGTAACGGGTCAGGATCCACGCCATTAACAGGCCGAATACGCCGTTGAACACCGAAGCCAGCGCGGCGGAAAGCAGCGTGACTTTATAGGCGGCGACCACCTGCGGATTGGTGATAACTTCCCAGTACTGGGACAACGACATTTGTGCCAGCTGCATCACCAACGCGCTCAGCGGCAGCAGCAGGATCAGGCAAACGAACAGCAGGCTGGTGCCGAGGCTAAGCGTAAACCCCGGCAGTACGCGTTTTGAGCGACTGGCAAACATCAACTACGCCCCGCCGCCAACAGCTTGTCCAACTCCCCGCCGGTAGCGAAATGCGTTTTCATCACTTCAGGCCAGCTACCGAACGCATCTTCCACGCGGAACAGCTCGGTCTGCGGGAATTTATCTTTCAGCTTGCCCATTACCTGCGGGTTATTCACGCGGTAGTAGTAATCAGTGATGATGGTCTGAGCCTGCGGGCTGTAGAGATAATTCAGGTAATCCTTCGCCGCTTTTTCGGTGCCGTTGGCCTTCACGTTCTTATCTACCCAGGCAACGGGGAATTCGGCCAGGATGTTCACCTTCGGCACCACGACCTCATAACCGTCTTTGGCGTACTGGTTGCGAATGTTATTCACTTCTGACTCAAAAGAGATAAGCACGTCGCCCAGCCCACGCTCGACGAAGGAAGTCGTCGCGCCGCGGCCGCCGGTATCAAACACTTCGACGTTCTTCAGGAATTGGGTCATGAACTGCTCGGTTTTGGCTTTATCGCCGCCGTCAGCTTTGTCTGCCGCACCCCAGGCCGCCAGATAGGTATATCGGGCGTTCCCGGAAGTTTTAGGATTTGGGAAAATCAGTTTTACGTCCGGGCGCACCAGGTCGCTCCAGTCGTGGATGTTCTTCGGGTTGCCCTTGCGCACCAGGAAAGCCATGGTGGAGTAGAAAGGCGAGCTGTTGTTCCCCAGACGGCTTTGCCAGTCAGCCGGGATCAGGTTGCCTTTATCGTGCAGGATCTGCACATCGGTCACCTGGTTATAAGTTACAACGTCGGCTTTTAAGCCCTGCAAAATCGCCAGCGCCTGTTTTGATGACCCGGCATGAGATTGTTTTATCGTCAGCTTATCGCCGTTATTTTCCTGCGCCCACTGTTTCTCAAACGGCGGGTTTAGCGCGGCAAAAAGCTCACGCGACACATCATAAGAGCTATTCAGCAGCTCTGTTGCATGGGCAGAGCCTGCCAGCAGCAAAGAGACAGCGAGCGCGTTCCATACTTTTTTGACTGACCTGATTGCCATGCTTCGCCCTTATAAATGTGATGATAGTCATGATTAACTGACGTTCAGTGTATTTATAACGAGCGATAAAGCTGTAACGCTTTTATATACCGTTTGGCGATTTACAAGAAGAAAGGGATATAAGAAAGCGGCGTAGCAAACGCTACGCCGGAGGGGATTACAGGCTCAGTAATTTATCGAGCGAAGGCGCGAAGTAGTAGCCGCCGGTGACCGGCTTAGTGAAGCGCAGCATACCGTCGCGCTTGCCGTCTGTGTCGCCGAACATGCTCAGCAGCTGCTGCTCAATGTTATGCAGACGCGCGCAATAGGCGATGAAATAGAGGCCGTGCACGCCGCTGGCGGTGCCGTAAGGCAGGCTCTGGCGCACAATCTTCAATCCTTTGCCGTCTTCTTTCAGATCGACGCGGCTCAGGTGAGAAGTGGCCGGACGCGCGTCGCCGTCGATCTCTTCGTTTTCCTGTTTGGTGCGGCCAAAGATCATCTCCTGGTCGTGGACGCTCAGGCGATTAAGCTGCTTCAGGTTATGTTCCCAACGCTGCACCAGCACGTAGCTGCCGCCGGCATCCACGCCTTCGTTGATAACGGCAACCAGGCGGCGATTTTCTTCACCTTTTGGGTTTTCGGTTCCGTCCACAAAGCCGCTCAGATCGCGCTCTTCCACCCAGCGGAAGCCGTGAATCTCTTCTTCAATTTTCAGCGCATCGCCGAACGCGGCCAGCGCGGCCTGAGCCACGGAGAAGTTCACGTCATGGCGCAGAGAAAGAATGTGGATCATCACATCATGCTGGGTAGCTGGCGCCAGGCCTTTGCCCAATGGCGTAAAGTTTTTCAGCTCTGCGGCACCTTCGCCTTTGCTGAGGTCACGCCACAGATCGTGCCCGAAACCGATGGTGGCCCCGAGCATTGCGTCAGGGAATTTTTCCTGGAAAGCATTCAGCGCATCAATAAAGGTTTTGCACCCTGCGCTCAGCGCGCTGAAGTCGCCCTGGACAGAAGCTTCCAGCCAAACGGCGGCACGACAATGTTCCGGCAGAATGCCGCTTTGAACCCGAGACATGATTCCTCCTGAAAAAATGCCACCGTCTGGTGGCACATAAATATGATGCCACCAGACGGTGGCATTTATCGGGCTATTTTAACCTGATTCATTCACGCCGACTTGCGGCGGCGCAAATTTTATCGACGCCAGATAATTTTGTTAAGCGTCCATTTCTTCAGCGTATCATCCGACGGCATTAACCCTTCCGGCCCGTGCCACTCGCCCTTAAACAGGTAGCTAATATGCTGGCTGTTCGGTGCCTGACAGATAACCCCTTCCGCATCGTCGCCGGTGCCCTTTTCGCAGGCCCCGAACGCTTTGTCATAAAGGTCGCTGAAAGGCGTGCCAATTTTTACGCCGCTGGCGGTTTTAACGTCCTCATCCATGACATCAACCTGACTGACGCTGCCTTTTTCGCCGTTCACCACCAGCTTGACGTCTTTGTCTTTCATCGCCTCAAAGTAACGCACGATGGTGCCATTTTCGGTTTTCATGCCGCTGCGCAGGCGATAGTTATCGTTTAATCCCTCGCTCACGGCCTTCTCATCCATCGCGGTAGCGGAGGTCAGTTTGCCCACGCCCTGCTCGCTCACTTCAACGGAAGATCCAAACCAGTTCCACGGATAAGCGGACGACCAGTTAACGGCAGACAGCGTGGAACAGCCGCTCAGAACCAGCGGCAGGCCTAACAGCATCAGGCGCAGAGATTTCATTGATGATTCCTTTTCAAAAAATGGTAATGGCCTTTGGAGTCCGGGGAAGGTAAAAAGTGCCGCCTTAATCGTTTTTCAGGGCAAAGTAATCCCGCAGCCGGCGGTTAGCCAGCAGCCACCAGAGCGCAAAAAGATCGGCCGCCAGCAAAACAATTGTGGTGCCGGTCAGCGCTTCGTCCCCGGCCAGTAACGCAAGCTGCCATACCAGCAGCCCAACCTGAGCGGCGACCAGCAGCCAGCGGAACGCCCGCCAGAATCCCGGCCACAGGTGGCGTCGCCCGCTGAGCATAAAGGCCAAAGCGGCAGGAATGCCGGGGATCAGCCCCAGCCAGAAATTATCTCGATCGGGATAAAACAGGCCCAGTAGCGCGTCGCCCTGTTGACGAGAAGCCCCGGCAAGCACCAGCAAAACCCAGGTACGGGCCTGTAATAACAACACCGCCCAGAACAGCAGCGGTGCTTTTAGGTTGCCTTGTGAGTCGTAATCAGCAGGCGGATACATGGCATAAACACATCTGAAAATTAATATTCCTGATCTTCAATCAGCCGCTTGCCGAGCAAAATGGTGTCCTGGTGCTCATAGTCGAGCTTTTCATAGAGGCCGATAACCAGATCGTTCTCTTCGCGCACCATGATGTGGATTTTCGGGCAGCCACGGGCAATCAGCTTCTTTTCCAGCCGGTTCAGCAACGCGTTAGCAATGCCCCGGCCCCGAAACTCCGGATGCACGCCCAGGTAATAAGCAGAGCCACGATGCCCGTCATAGCCGCCCATCAGCGAGCCGACGATTTCGCCGCCCACTTCCGCGACCAGAAACAGATCCGCATCGTGGTGCAGCTTACGTTCAATGTCCATTTCAGGGTCATTCCATGGGCGCAGTAAATCGCAGCGCTCCCAAAGGGTGATGACCTCTTCGAAATCTTCCTGGCGAAAAACGCGAATTTCCATGGTATTAGCCACCTTAAGCCGTAAAAGGTTGATTATGGCGTTAACCGTCCGTTAAGCCAATAACTGCCGCAAAAGCGCGAAAAAAATGGCATAATCTCCGACCAGTCACGAAATGAAACGAATGGATATACATTTCTGACTCCAGAGTGTCGTTTGCCTGGTGCCGATACGTTATAACTTCCCATCTGGACTCCATAAGATAAATAATTCATCCGCATGAGCAAAATTAAATCGCTAACGCAACTTACGACGCGCCGCCAGGTCCTGCTCACGGGTTTAGCGGCGTTAACGCTAACCGGTATGAACAAAGCGCTGGCAAAGGAAGAAGCCAAAACGCTGAAAACCACCAATTCCCACAGCAAAGTGGCTAAAAAATCCGGAGCGAAGCGCATTGTGATGCTCGACCCGGGCCACGGCGGCATCGACACCGGGGCTATCGGCCACGGCGGGTCGAAAGAAAAACACGTGGTCCTGGCCATCGCCAAGAACGTACGCAGCATTCTGCGTAGCAACGGAATAGACGCCAGGCTGACCCGCACAACGGACGAATTTATTCCGCTGTACGACCGGGTAGAAATAGCCCACAAGCACGGTGCTGACCTGTTTATGTCTATCCACGCGGATGGCTTCACCAGCCCAACCGCCGCGGGCGCATCGGTCTTTGCTCTTTCCAACCGAGGCGCAAGTAGCGCCATGGCAAAATATCTTTCCGACAAAGAGAACGCCGCGGATGACGTGGCGGGCAGCAAAGTGAAAGACAAAGATCACTACCTGCAGCAGGTTCTGTTTGATTTGGTCCAGACCGACACCATTAAAAACAGCCTCACGCTCGGCTCACACATTCTGAAGCAGATTAAGCCGGTGCATAAGCTGCACAGCCGCAGCACCGAGCAGGCCGCCTTCGTGGTGTTGAAGTCTCCGTCTATTCCTTCGGTGCTGGTGGAAACCTCGTTCATCACCAACCCCGGCGAGGAAAAGCTGCTCGGCACCACGGCCTTCCGCCAGAAAATTGCCACAGCCATTGCCTCCGGCGTGATGAGCTATTTCAACTGGTTTGATAACCATAAAGTCCACGGTAAGAAGCGTTAATTTTTATGACTCAGCCCGATATCCACGCCGTAAAACAGTTTCTGCTTTCCCTGCAGGACACCATCTGCCAACAGCTTTCCGCCCTTGATGGCTCCGCCTTCCAGGAGGATAACTGGCAGCGCGAAGGCGGCGGCGGCGGGCGAAGCCGTGTTCTGCGCGGCGGCGCGGTGTTTGAACAGGCTGGCGTAAACTTCTCCCACGTTCATGGCGATGCGATGCCTGCGTCAGCCACGGCTCACCGCCCGGAGCTGGCGGGAAGAAGTTTTCAGGCCATGGGCGTTTCTCTGGTGGTGCACCCGAACAATCCGTATGTGCCAACCAGCCACGCCAACGTGCGCTTCTTTATTGCTGAAAAGCCGGGGGCCGAGCCCGTGTGGTGGTTCGGCGGCGGCTTCGACCTGACGCCTTATTACGGCTTTGAAGAAGATGCGGTTCATTGGCACCGCACGGCACGTGACCTGTGTCAGCCGTTTGGCGAAGACGTTTTCCCGCGCTATAAAAAGTGGTGTGATGACTACTTCTTCATCAAACATCGCAACGAGCAGCGCGGCATTGGCGGGCTGTTCTTCGACGATCTGAATAAGCCAGGCTTCGACTATGGCTTCCGTTTTATTCAGGCCGTGGGGCAAGGGTATCTGGACGCTTATCTGCCGATTGTTGAACGCCGCAAAGAGACGTCGTTTGGCGAGCGCGAGCGCGACTTCCAGCTTTACCGCCGTGGGCGCTATGTAGAATTTAACCTGGTGTGGGATCGCGGCACGCTGTTTGGCCTGCAAACCGGCGGGAGAACAGAATCGATTTTAATGTCGATGCCGCCGCTGGTGCGCTGGGAGTATGACTACCAGCCGGAAGAAGGCAGCCCGGAGGCTGCCCTGTATCGTGATTTCCTGCCGGTGAAGGAGTGGGTGTAGTTTTTTTACCCTCCCCCTAACCCTCTCCCTGGAAGGGAGAGGGAATAAACAATGTTTCCCATCGTCTGTTTTCCCCCTCTCCCTCTGGGAGAGGGCCGGGGTGAGGGGGAATTCAATTACAGCGGTGCGGTTTGCGCCTCCACGACCGCCAGCGCCACCATATTCACGATACGGCGTACAGAAGCAATCGGCGTCAGCACGTGAACAGGCTTCGCCACGCCCATCAGCACCGGCCCAACGGTTACCCCTTCAGAGCTTGAAACACGCAGCAGGTTATAGCTGATGCGCGCGGCCTCAACGTTCGGCATGATCAGAATGTTGGCCGAACCTTTCAGCGGGCTGTCCGGCATGCGCTCATGACGAATACTTTCGACCAGCGCCGCGTCCCCGTGCATCTCTCCGTCAATTTCCAGTTCCGGCGCGCGCTCGCGAACCAGTTCCAGAGTTTGGCGCATTTTGCAGGCCGCTTTGCTGTTGGATGAGCCGTAGTTGGAGTGGGACAGCAGCGCAACCTTCGGCTCAATGCCGAAGCGGCGCACCGTTTCCGCCGCCAGCAGGGTAATTTCCGTCAGCTCTTCCGGCGTTGGGTCATCGTTCACGTAGGTGTCGGCGATAAAGGTGTTGCCGCTCGGCAGCAGCAGCGCGTTCATTGCCCCGGCCGCTTTCACGCCTTCGCGGTAGCCGAACAGCTTCTCGACCACGTCAAAGTGCTCGTGGTACTCGCCGATAGTCCCGCAAATCAGGGCATCCGCCTCGCCGCGATGCACCATGATCGCCCCGATCACCGTGGTGTTGCTGATCACCGCGCGCTGCGCCTGTTCCTGGGTGATCCCCCGGCGTTTCATGATGTTGTAGTACTCGTGCCAGTACTCTTTAAAGCGCGGATCGGATTCGTTGTTCACGATCTCAAAATCTTTGCCCGGCTGAATTTGCAGCCCCAGCTTTTTGATGCGCATTTCGATAACGCTTGGGCGACCAATCAGGATTGGTTTCGCCAGCCCCAGGGTGATGAGTTCCTGCGTCGCGTGCAGCACGCGAGCTTCTTCCCCTTCGCTTAACACCACGCGCTTCGGCTCTTTGCGCGCCTGGGAGAAAATAGGCTTCATAAACAGGTTTGTTTTGTAGACAAACTCTTCCAGCTTCTCGCTGTAGGCGTTGAAATCCTGAATAGGACGTGTGGCCACGCCAGAGTCCATCGCCGCCTTCGCCACAGCCGGTGCAATCTTGACGATCAGACGTGGATCAAAAGGCTTAGGAATGATGTATTCCGGGCCAAACGTCAGCTCCTGCTCGCCGTAGGCGGAGGCGACAACGTCGCTCTGCTCGGCGTGAGCCAGCTCGGCAATCGCGTGAACCGCAGCCAGCTTCATCTCTTCGTTAATCGCCGTCGCGCCAACGTCCAGCGCGCCACGGAAGATGAACGGGAAGCACAGCACGTTGTTCACCTGGTTCGGGTAGTCAGAACGGCCGGTACAGATGATCGCTTCAGGGCGCACTTCTTTTGCCAGCGGCGGCAGAATTTCAGGCTCAGGGTTAGCCAGCGCCAGAATCAGCGGCGCCTTGCCCATCTTCTTCACCATATCCTGGGTCAGCACTTTCGGGCCGGAGCAGCCGAGGAAGATATCCGCGCCCTCAATCACGTCGTCCAGCGTGCGCTTGCCGCCGTCTTCCACGGCATAGGCGGCTTTGGTTTCCGCCATGTTCTCTTCGCGGCCTTTATAGATAACGCCCTTCGAGTCGCAGACCACGATGTTGTGTTTCTGCATGCCCAGCGCAACCAGCAGGTTCATACAGGCGATAGCGGAAGCTCCCGCGCCTGATACCACCAGCCGCACGTCGGAAATGTTCTTTTCCACTACGCGCAGGCCATTAAGCACCGCCGCGGTACAAATAATCGCGGTACCGTGCTGGTCATCGTGGAATACCGGAATGTTCATCCGCTCGCGCAGCTTCTGCTCGATGTAGAAGCACTCAGGCGCTTTGATATCTTCCAGGTTGATGCCGCCAAAGGTTGGCTCCAGCGCGGCAACAATGTCGACCAGCTTGTCCGGATCCATCTCATCAATTTCGATATCGAAGACGTCGATACCGGCAAATTTTTTAAACAGAACGCCCTTGCCTTCCATCACCGGCTTGCCCGCCAGCGCGCCGATGTTGCCTAACCCCAGCACCGCGGTGCCGTTCGAGACGACACCAACGAGGTTGCCACGCGCGGTGTACTTGTAGGCGGCCAGCGGATCCTTTTCAATTTCAAGGCAAGGTGCCGCTACGCCAGGTGAGTACGCCAGCGCCAGGTCGCGCTGGGTGGCCAGCGGTTTGGTCGGAGAAACCTGGATTTTCCCCGGGATCGGAAATTCATGGAAATCGAGGGCACTTTGCTTCAGTTGTTCATCCATTGCATCGTTCCTTTTTGGCTCTTCTTTATTGTTACGTCAGCCACGTAGTATCCCGCGGGCACGTTTCGCAAACTTTGAAGGTAGCCATACTATTAAGATTAGGCGTAATTATTGTTAGCTAACTATAGAACCAATGTTAGCGGCCGCCCCGTCATCGCCGCCCATCTGCTATGCTTTTGGGTTATGCAAAGAATGAATTTTCACGGCGAGCGACACGGAACGCTCAGGTAAGACGTTGCTTTTCAAGGAGATAGTAATGAATCAGCTAGACAGTATTAAGCAGTACACCACCGTGGTTGCCGACAGCGGTGATATCGACTCTATTCGCCACTACCAGCCTGAAGACGCCACCACCAACCCTTCACTGTTGTTGAAAGCCGCAGAACTTGAGCAATATCAGCCACTTATTGACGACGCACTGGCCTATGGCAAGCAGCGCGGCGGCAGCAGGGAGCAAATTGTGGCCGAAGCCAGTGACAAACTGGCGGTCAACGTGGGTGCGGAAATTCTGAAAAGCATTCCGGGGCGCGTGTCCACCGAAGTGGATGCCCGTCTGTCCTATGACAAAGAAAAAAGTATCAGCAAGGCTCGTCGCCTGGTTGAGCTGTACGCCGAGCAGGGGATCGACAAGTCCCGCATTCTTATCAAGCTGGCTTCAACCTGGGAAGGGATCCGCGCGGCGGAAGAGCTGCAGAAAGAAGGCATCAACTGCAACCTGACTCTGCTGTTCTCGTTTGCTCAGGCACGCGCCTGCGCAGAGGCTGGCGTCTTCCTGATTTCCCCGTTCGTGGGACGCATTTACGACTGGTATCAGGCACGCAAGCCGATGGATCCTTATGTGGTAGAAGAAGATCCGGGCGTGAAATCCGTGCGCAATATCTACGACTATTTCAAGCAACATAACTATGAAACCATCGTCATGGGCGCCAGCTTCCGCCGCACCGAGCAAATCCTTGCGCTGGCGGGCTGCGACAGGCTGACCATCGCGCCAAACCTGCTGCAAAAGCTGCAGGACAGCGAAGAAGAGGTTGTGCGTAAGCTGATCCCATTCTCACAGGGCTTCCGCCGCCCGGCCCCACTGAGCGAAGCTGAATTCCGCTGGGAACACAATCAGGACGCTATGGCCGTTGAAAAACTGGCCGAAGGGATCCGCCTGTTCGCCATAGACCAACGCAAACTGGAAGACCTGCTCGCCGCCAAACTTTAACAAGACCTGGAGTGAAACATGTCATCACGTAAAGAGCTTGCCAACGCTATTCGCGCCCTCAGTATGGATGCGATCCAGAAAGCCAATTCCGGCCACCCCGGCGCGCCCATGGGCATGGCCGACATCGCCGAAGTGCTGTGGAATGACTTCCTCAGCCATAATCCGTCTAACCCGCACTGGGCCAACCGCGACCGCTTTGTCCTGTCGAACGGCCATGCGTCGATGCTGCTTTACAGCCTGCTGCACCTGAGCGGCTATGACCTGCCGTTGGAGGAGTTGAAAAACTTCCGCCAGCTTCACTCCAAAACGCCGGGCCACCCGGAAGTCGGCTATACCCCCGGCGTGGAAACCACCACCGGCCCTCTTGGCCAGGGGTTAGCTAACGCCGTGGGGATGGCCATTGCCGAGCGCACGCTGGCCGCGCAGTTTAACCAACCCGGCCATGACATCGTGGACCACTACACCTACGTATTCATGGGCGACGGCTGCCTGATGGAAGGGATTTCCCACGAAGTCTCTTCGCTGGCCGGTACGCTGGGCCTGGGCAAGCTGATTGGCTTCTACGACCACAACGGAATTTCCATCGACGGGGAAACCGACGGCTGGTTTACCGACGACACGGCCAAACGCTTCGAGGCCTATCACTGGCACGTGGTCCATGAGATAGACGGTCACGACCCGGAAGCGCTGAAAAAAGCCATCAAAGAAGCGCAGAGCGTGAAGGACAAACCTTCGCTGATAATCTGCCGCACCGTGATTGGTTTTGGCTCACCAAACAAAGCGGGCAAGGAAGAGGCTCACGGCGCGCCGCTCGGTGAAGAAGAAGTTGCCCTGGCGCGGAAGCAACTGGGCTGGAAATACCCGCCGTTTGAAATCCCTAAAGACGTTTATCATGCCTGGAATGCCAAAGAGGCGGGTGAAAAAGCCGAAGCGGCCTGGAAAGAGAAATTTGCCGCCTACGCCAAAGCTCACCCTACCCTGAGCGCCGAATTTAAGCGTCGTACCGAAGGCAAGCTGCCGGATAACTGGCAGAAAATCGCCCAGCAGTACATCGAACAGCTGCAGGCCAACCCGGACAAAATTGCTACCCGTAAGGCTTCGCAAAATGCGCTCAACGCCTTCGGCCCATCGCTGCCGGAACTGCTGGGCGGTTCCGCCGACCTGGCCCCGAGCAACCTGACCATCTGGAAAGGCTCAAAGTCGATTAAAGAAGATACCGCCGGGAATTACATCCACTACGGCGTGCGCGAGTTCGGCATGACCGCCATCGCCAACGGCATTGCCCTGCACGGTGGCTTTATCCCTTATACCGCCACCTTCCTGATGTTTGTGGAATACGCCCGTAACGCCGCACGTATGGCGGCGCTGATGAAAGCGCGGCAGATAATGGTGTATACCCATGATTCTATCGGCCTTGGGGAAGATGGCCCGACGCACCAGGCCGTTGAGCAGCTTGCCAGCCTGCGCCTGACGCCAAACTTCAGCACATGGCGCCCTTGCGACCAGGTTGAAGCCGCCGTCGCCTGGAAAACCGCGCTTGAGCGCCAGACCGGGCCTACGGCGTTAATCCTCTCTCGCCAGAACCTTGCCCAGATGGAGCGTACGCCCGAGCAGCTGAAGGCCATTAGCCGCGGGGGCTATATTCTGAAGGACAGCGACGGCAAGCCGGATATCATCCTGATTGCTACCGGCTCAGAGGTCGAGATAACCGTCGAAGCCGCTGCGGTGTTGAGCCAGGAGGGGCATAAAGTTCGCGTGGTATCTATCCCGTCCACCGACGTTTTCGACGCCCAGGACGAGGAGTATCAGGAGTCCGTTCTGCCTTATGAAGTGCGGGCTCGCGTGGCGGTAGAGGCTGGTATTGCCGATTACTGGTACAAATACGTTGGCCTTAAGGGCGGTATTGTCGGCATGACAACCTTCGGCGAGTCCGCCCCTGCCGGGAAGCTGTTCCCATTCTTTGGCTTTACGGTAGAGAACATCGTGGCCACGGCGAAAAAATCGCTGGCGAGAAAATAGTCCTGCTCTTGCAGCCCTCTTCTTTCGGGGAGAGGGCATTCTTTTAGATCAATGCATCGACCCTATTTGGTAACCCACAGCGTGGGCCAGCCGCCCGCTTTATGCCAGCCGTCACAGGCCGGCTCTTCGGCATAGCGAACGAGACGGAAACGCTGCCCGTCGTACCGCCAGCGCGTTGCCACGCCGCAATCCCCCAGCCCACGGCCTTTAGCCAAAGTCGTTAACTCTTTGCCGTGCTCGTCAAACCCCGCGTTCATTAATTCCAGGTCGGTGCTGCCGCTGTCCGGCATAAAGGGCAGGCGCAGGCGAATCGCTCTGGCCACAAAAGGCTTCTGCCGGGAAACAACCCAGGCCAGGTACACCACGTTATAGGCTCCGGCCTCGCAGCTGGTGAGCATCAGCGCTTTGTCGTCGGTCAGAGGGAAAACGCGCACTTCACGGCGCAGAGGATCGAGAGAGCACTGGCTGTTATTCATCCGCCATGTGCCGTAATCCAGCAGATCGTTAAGCTCATCATGTGAAAGCGGCCCTGGCGCGACCATTGAGGCAGTAACTTCTTTTAGCGGCGGAGCCGGAGGTACGCTCAGCGGCGGGGCGTCACCTTTCTTAACCCACGCGGTTTCACTGCCAGTGCGTTTTTGCTGGCTGTCGATAAACAGCAGCGCCGCTTTGAAACCGCTGAGAGAAATCACCCCGGCACCGTCAGCAAGCGTGACCTTATCGCCGTTACCGATGGCGTTTAGCAAACCGTTAATGGCATCCGCGCCGTTGGTCATCAGATGGTGAGGAGAGATTTTCCACTCATTTTGCTGGAGCACAATAGGCTCCCCGTCCAGCCTTAAGCGTGGTTCAACGGGCGGGACTTTAACGTCCGCACTCTCCAGATTTCCGAGGTCGATGCGCAGGTTAACGTCGTTGCGCGCCCCCGCGCCGCGAGAAAGCGTCATCACCAGCCCCTGATGCAGCCCGGTATTACGGGCGCTACAGAAATTTTGGTTATTGCAGGTCACCTGCCAGTCGGAAAACTGCTTTTGCGCCGGCGCGGCAAACGCAGCATTAGCCACCAGCAGCGCAAACATAAGCAAAGGGGATATCCGATAGAACATTGAAGGCTGGCCCTAAAAAGCGAAGCGTGAAAAACGTACGATGGTGGCACGTATCTTCGGCTCACGAGTCGGCCTGCTCAATCGGATTTGTCGGATAGATTTATAGCAATATTAAAAATCGCAATAAGCTGATTTTAAGGCGCTTTATTCCATCACATTGCGTAACTGCAGCTGCTGCAGCAGTATCACCGTCTTACCGTCACGAATTTCACCGTTTTGTACCATCGCCATCGCCTGGCTGAAGGGGATTTCCAGCACGTCGATATCTTCATCCTCCACGCCACCGCCGGCCCCTTCTCGCTGCGCCTCGCTGTACTCGGCCAGATAGAAATAGACGATTTCGGTCACGCCGCCGGGAGACATATACAGCTCAAAGACTTTCTCGACGTCTCCGACCTGAAAGCCGGTTTCCTCCATCGCCTCTTTGCGGGCGCAGACTTCCGGCTCGTCGGCATCCAGCAGTCCGGCGCAGGCTTCAATCAGCATGCCATCTTCATTGCCGTTGACCCAGGTTGCGACGCGGAATTGCCGGGTAAGCACTACGGTTTGCTTTTCACGGTTGTAAAGCAGGATGGTCGCGCCGTTGCCCCGGTCATAAACTTCGCGTTTATGACGCACGCTTTCAGCCCCGTTACGAGACAGGTCATAGGTAATATTGCGCAGGATGAAGTAGTTATCAGACAGGACTTTATCTTTGATGACTTCAATACGTAACGACATACGGTCTCCACAAGGCGGTAAGGGAGCCGATAATCATATGACGTTCTGTGAGCGTTGTCGCGTGGCGTGAGGTGTGTTTTGTCTTTCGATGTAGACGATAAAAATGTTCTCTATGCAGGCCGGAGGCTGTTCCCGACGTCCGGACCCTGGCCAGTCGGAGCGAAAACGGAGGCGATTTAAGCCGGAACCGAGCCTCGCTTCTTATTTTTACCCTCACCCTGACCCTCTCCCTGGAAGGGAGAGGGAATAAACAATGTACCCCATCGTCTGTTTTCCCCCTCTCCCTCTGGGAGAGGGCTGGGGTGAGGGGAAGATTGGTTCCCGGCTCTCATCGCCCCCGGTTATGACCCAACTCAGGCGGCGATGAGCTCGCCGGGTGCCGGGGCTGTTCGGGGGATGGCGTTATCCCCCGGACACGTTCACCGTATTGTGAACGTGCAGGGAAAATCGCTCTATGAGTGAACGGAAATATGCCTGGCTTACAGAAGTAAGAAATCCAGAACATTGATCAAAATCCCGCCTCAACCTCTCTCATATCCGGCAGCTTATGCGCTATCCCTTTGTGGCAGTCGATACAGGTTTTACCGTCTTTGATCGCTTCATCATGCATTTTGGCGGCCACGGTTTTCTGTGCCGTAAAATCCATATAGTCGAAGTTGTGGCAGTTTCGACACTCCTGCGAGTTGTTGTTCTTCATGCGCCGCCACTCGTTTTGCGCCATCGCCAGGCGGTGATCGTCGAACTTCTGCGGCGTGTCTATCAGGCCAAAAGCTTTGGCGTACAGCTCTTTGCTGGCCTGAATTTTACGGATCATTTTCGGCACCCACTCATGCGGCACATGGCAGTCCGGGCAGGTGGCGCGCACGCCGCTGCGGTTGTTGTAATGCACCGTGCCCATGTACTCTTCATACACGTTGTTGCGCATTTCGTGGCAGCCGATACAGAACTCTTCGCGGTTGGACATTTCCATTCCGGTGTTGAAACCGCCCCAGAAAATTATCCCGGCGGCAAAACCGATAAGCAGCAACGTTCCGAGCGCTAACCGGCTTGGCCTGCGCCACCACTGCCACACGCGCTTAATCACGCCGGGTTTACGAGTTGATTTATCCATAACTTATTTCCCAAACCCTTTGGATGGCGTGAAGGTATTTTCAACAATCGGCGCGGCGTCCGCCTGCGGCACATGGCACTGCAGGCAGAAATAGCGGCGCGGAGCCACGTTCGACAGAACTTTACCGTCGCTGTCTAAAAAGTGCGTTGGGCTGACGCGCGGCGCGCCCGTGGCGCGATAGCTTTCAACGCCGTGACACTGCAGGCAGCGGTTGCTGGTCGTCGTGACCTGGTAGCCGTCCACGCTGTGCGGGATCATCGGCGGCTGGTTAACGTAGTTCAGCGCCATCCGCTCCTGCTGCTTCGGCATACGCACCGCGCCTTCCGGCGTGCCAGAAACTTCCGGCGACTGGTTAAGATCTACGCCGTTTGCCGCCCAAAGCGCGCCGCTGACGACCAGAGTTAATGCCGCTCCCCATTGAAATAACGCCTTTGTCAGGCCATGGCTTTTCATGATTTAGCTCCCGAGCTCCATCGTGTTGTTATTTTGAAAACATCCTCCGGGCAGATGTCGATGCAGCGACCGCAGTTCAGGCAGTCGCGGCTCGTGACCCGCGCCGGGCTGTGCTTATCCAGTACCGGCGCGCGCAGCACCTGCGGCTCCGGGCAAACGTGAAAACAATCCATACAGCGGGTGCAGCGCTCCCGCCCATCGGTGCTAACTTCAAAAGCACCTTTGCTGCCGACTGCGCCATAGAGTGCCCCAAGCGGGCAGAGATGGCCGCACCAGCCGTGTTCAACCAGCAATAAATCGAAGAGAAACAGCGCAACCAGCAGCCAGATTCCGGTTCCAAAGCCGAATATCAGCCCTCGCCCCATCAGTGAAACAGGATTCACCCATTCCCATAGAAGCGTGCCGGTCAGCGCGCTGCCCGCCAGCACCATCACCAGCAGCAGGTAGCGCAGCCAGCGCGGCAGCGAAGCCGAAGCGTTGAAGCCCGTTTTTCGCCTCAGCCAGGCAGCCAGATCCGTTAACGGATTGAGTGGACAGACCCATCCGCAAAACATCCTTTTGCCCAGCAGCGCGTACCCGGCCACCACAATTCCCGCTCCAATTAGCGCCAAAGCTGAAGGCAAGTGGCCGCCCAACAGGCTTTGCAGCACCAGCAGAGGATCGCTCAGCGGCACCGTGTCCAGCAGCAGGCTGCCGCTGTAATTGCCATGCAAAACCCACACGCCGAAAAGCGGACCGCAGAGAAAAAAACTTAAAACCAACGCCTGCGAAAAACGGCGCATCAGCAGCCATTTTCGGCTATGCCACCAGCCCTTTTTCGCTGCGGCATCGTGCCCTGCATCCTGCTTATGGTTTGCCATCGGTCGCCTCCAGCCAGCCAAAACGGTAATGCTTGCCTAACTCCCCTTTTGCCAGCGAGCGCGGCAGTACTTTGATTGCCGCCAGGTCCAGCACGCAGGCCTGCTCACACCTGCCGCAGCCGGTGCAGGCATCGCTGTGTACCGTCGGCAAGAAGCGGGCGTGTTTGCCGGTACGTAGATTGCGCTCCATCTCAAGGGTGATGGCCCGGTCGATAGACGGACAAACGCGATAGCAGACGTCGCAGCGCAGCCCCTGATAGTTCAGGCAGTTTTCATGATCCAGCAGAACCGCCAGCCCCATTCGCGCGTCGTCGATCGAGGCGATATCCGCGTCCAGCGCGCCGCTTGGGCACACTTTGGCGCACGGCACGTCTTCGCACATTTCACAGGGCACATCCCGCGCAACAAAGTACGGCGTGCCCGCCGCAAGCCCGGAAGCAAGCGTGGCCAGCTTCAGGGTGTCGTAAGGACAAGCCTGCACGCACTGCCCGCAGCGAATGCAGGCGCGTGAAAACGCCTCTTCATCCAGCGCGCCCGGTGGACGCAGCCGCACGCCCTGCGCTCTGGAAGTTTGCTGCTGCAACCCCAGAACCACGGCGACGGCCGTCAGCCCTGCCGCCGCCCGCGCAACATCACGCAAAAAGCGGCGGCGTGCCGGTTGAGTTTTGTCGGCGCGGGACATTGCGCGTTACACCTTCGACAGCTTCACGGCGCACTTCTTGAAATCCGCCTCTTTAGAAAGCGGATCTGTAGCGTCGAGCGTCAGGTTGTTCACCAGCTGCGCGGCGTCGAAGAACGGCATGTAAACCAGGCCCCGAGGCGGTTTGTTACGGCCACGAGTTTCGACAATAGAAATCACTTCGCCACGGCGAGAGATCACTTTCACTTTGTCACCGCGGCGCAGGCCACGCTCCTGCGCATCCAGCGGATGAATAAACGTTACGGCTTCCGGGAAAGCACGATGCAGCTCCGGCACGCGGCGCGTCATGCTGCCGGTATGCCAGTGCTCAAGGACTCGCCCGGTAGAGAGCCACAGGTCGTATTCTTGATCCGGCGCTTCCGCCGCCGGCTCGAACGGCAGCGCAAAGATCACCGCTTTCCCGTCCGGCTTGCCGTAAAACTTGTAGCCTTCCCCGGCCTTAACGTAAGGATCGTGGCCTTCGCTGTAGCGCCACTGGGTTTCTTTCCCGTCCACCACCGGCCAGCGCAAACCCCGCGCTTTGTGGTAGTCATCAAACGGGGCGAGATCGTGCCCGTGCCCGCGTCCAAAGCTGGCGTATTCTTCGAACAGACCTTTTTGCAGGTAGAAGCCCAGCTCGCGAGACTCGTCGTTTAGCTGCCGATCTGTCAGTTCAGTCAGCGGGAACTTGCGAACCGCGTCGCTGGCAAACAGCACGTCGAACAGAGTCTTGCCCCGGTACTCAGGTTTCTTATCGATAAGGTCGGCAGGCCAGACATCTTCTACCTTGAAGCGTTTTGCGAAGGTCACCAGCTGCCAGAGATCGGACTTTGCCTCACCCGGCGCGCTAACCTGCTGGCGCCAGAACTGCGTGCGGCGTTCGGCGTTACCGTAGGCGCCCTCTTTTTCCACCCACATGGCGGTCGGCAGGATCAGGTCGGCCGTCAGCGCGCTGATGGTCGGGTAAGGATCGGAGACGATGATGAAGTTGCGCGGATCGCGCCAGCCCGGCATACGCTCTTCGTTAATGTTTGGCCCGGCCTGCATGTTGTTGTTACACATCACCCAGTAAACGTTGAGCTTGCCGTCCTTCAGCGCCCGGTCCTGGGCAATCGCATGCAGCCCGACTTTGGCTGGAATAGTCCCGGCCGGCAGCTGCCACGTTTTTTCGACGATTTCGCGGTGCTTTTCGTTGGTGACGACCATATCTGCCGGTAAACGGTGGGCAAATGTCCCCACCTCGCGCGCGGTGCCGCACGCGGACGGCTGCCCGGTCAGAGAGAAAGGCCCGCAGCCCGGCTGGGAGATTTTCCCGGTCAGCAGGTGCAGGTTATAAACCAGGTTGTTAGCCCACACGCCGCGCGTGTGCTGGTTAAAGCCCATCGTCCAGTAGGAAATCACTTTCTTGTTCGGGTCGGCATAAAGCTTCGCCAGCGCCTCAAGCTGATCTTTTGGCACCCCGCTCATCTCAGCGGTTTTCTCCAGCGTGTATTCCGCGACGAACGCCTTGTACTCGTCGAAGCTCATCGGCTCAGAGGCATCCGACCCCGGATTCTTCGCCGCTTTCTCCAGCGGATGGGTCGGACGCAGGCCGTAGCCAATATCCGTGACGCCCCGGCGCAGGTTAACGTGCTGTTTGAAGAACGACTCGTTAACCGCGTTGTTCTGGATAATGTAGTTGGCGATGTAGTTCAGAATGACCAGGTCGCTTTGCGGCGTAAACACCATGCCGTTGTCCGCCAGCTCAAAGCTGCGGTGCTGGAAGGTGGAGAGCACCGCCACATTGACGTTCTCGTCAGACAGACGGCGGTTAGTGATGCGCGACCAGAGGATCGGGTGCATTTCCGCCATGTTGGAGCCCCAAAGCACGAAGGCGTCCGCCTGCTCGATATCGTCATAGCAGCCCATCGGCTCGTCCATGCCGAAGGTGCGCATAAAGCCCACCACCGCCGACGCCATGCAGTGACGCGCGTTCGGGTCGATGTTGTTAGAGCGGAAGCCCGCTTTGAACAGCTTCGCGGCGGCGTAGCCTTCCCAGACCGTCCACTGGCCGGAGCCGAACATGCCGATGCCGTCCGGGCCTTTCTCTTTCAGGCTGGCCTTGAATTTTTCTTCCATCACGTCGAAGGCTTTATCCCAACTGACCGGCTGGAATTCACCTTCTTTGTGGTACTGCCCGTCTTTCATGCGCAGCAGCGGCTGGGTCAGACGATCTTTTCCGTACATAATTTTTGGCAGGAAGTAGCCTTTAATGCAGTTCAGACCGCGGTTGACCGGCGCTTCCGGGTCCCCCTGACTGGCGACTACGCGACCGTTTTGGGTGCCCACCAGCACGCCACAGCCCGTACCGCAGAAGCGGCAGGGGGCTTTGTCCCATTTGATGGCATCCTGCTTGCCCACCACCGCATGAGCTACGCCCGGTACGCTTAGGCCCGCCGCCGCGGCAGCTGCGGCAACGGCATTCGCTTTCATAAAGCTACGACGACTGAGTTTCATGGTGCTTCCTCACCTTGTTCATTCTGCTGGTGGTAAACCAGCGACACCGCCAGCACGCCAGAGATATTGCGTGCCCGCTCAATTTGTTCGAGCAGCGTGCTGCTCTCGGCTGCCTCGATAACTACCGCAAGCTTGCCGCTGTCGGTATCGTCGACCGCAACCTCGCTGCCCGGCAGGGCATTAATCGCGCTGCGAACGGCAGCAACGTGTTCAGGTTTGGCCTGAACCACCAGGCCGCATACGTGCCAGTCAGTGTGCATCTTGTGGCCTCAGGGTTATGGCTGACGTCGGGCACCCGGCAACGCAGGCGCCGCAGCCGTGACAGGCAGACGAAGAAATCTGTGGACGGGAAACGCCCTCAAGAGTGGGTAAAAAACGAATCGCCCGCGGCTCGCAGGCATCTTCACAGCTGCGGCATTCCACCTGATGCAAGGCAAGGCAGGTTTCGGCCAGCTGTAAGGTCAGTGCCCAGGGTTTGGAGGATTGCGGCGCAAAAAGCTGCTCAGGGCAGGCTTCAGCACACGCGTAGCAGAAAGTGCATTCGCCCGGGCTGAAGTCGATTTCAGGGTAGCCGCCCTGCCCACGGCGAAGCACCCGACTTTGACAGACGGTAATGCAGGTATCGCAGCGCGTGCAGTCCAGCAGAAAATGCGTTTCATCGCCGCTCCAGGGAGGACGAATTACAGGGGTAAGGCTGTGCCAGCCACCGGTCAGCAGGCCGCGACGGGTCAGTTTAGCCATTGGGCAGATCCTTGCTCAAAATACCCGGTCGGGTCACCTCCGGGTAAAAACGTTCTTCTTTTTATCCGCGTATTTACTGCGGTTTTTTACCGTGTTTAAGGTATGTGACGGAGGGTTACAAAAGCATCCCCCTAAAGGGGTAAATGCCGTTGTCGGATCAAAGAGGCGGCGAGTCAGGCGCAATAAGTCGCACCCCGTTAGATGTAAGAAGGGCGTTATAATGTGGCAAAGCGTGCGTTAAATGAGACGCCATTTTTAGCGCCAGAGCGAAAAAGTCGCCGCCAGGCGTTTGCCTGTAAGGCAGATTCTGGTAGGTTTCGCCCACCATATGCTTTAAGGGGTTATTACGCAGTGACAGTCAAACGCTCGGTCTCCACCAGCCTCGCCCGCGCTTTCTTTTCGATTGTCCTGCTGTCGTTGCTCTCCACCGGCATCGCGATGCTGACGCTCGCCAGCAGCCTGAAGGATGCGGAAGCGGTCAATATTGCGGGCTCGCTGCGCATGCAGAGCTACCGTCTTGGCTACGATCTGCAGGGTGACCCCAAAGCTATTGCGGCACATTTGCAGCAGTACCAGCAGTCGCTGGATTCCCCCACGTTGCAGCAGCTCAACCGCTTTTGGGTGCCCGACGAGGTTAAGACGCGCTATAACTCGCTGCAGGATGCCTGGCAGCAAATGCAAAAGCACATTCAGAACGAAGATACCGACTGGTACCGCTACAACATCGCCGCCTACGTGGAACAAATCGACCTGTTTGTGCTGGCGCTGCAACACTATGCCGAGCGAAAAATGATGCAGGTTGTCGCGGCTTCGGTTATCGGTTTTATGGCAATTTTCACCCTCATGTTTTTCACCTTACGCCGTATTCGCCAGCAGGTGGTCGCGCCTCTGAATACGATGGTCGAAGCCAGTCAGGCCATTGAGCGCGGTGAGTTCAGGCTACCGACGCTCGACCGCTCCTTGCCCAACGAGCTGGGTTCGCTGGCGCAGGCTTTTATACGCATGGCGGACGAGTTGCAAAAACTCTATCGTTCTTTAGAGCAGCAGGTTGAGCAAAAAACCCTGCGCCTGCAAGAAGCGAACCGCATGCTCGAGGTGCTTTACAGCTGCTCTCAGGCGCTGAACGTCAGTACCATCAACCGCGATTGCTTCGTGCAGATTTTGAAAATAATTCACCAGCACGAGGCGGTCAGCGCGCTGGAAATGCAGGTCGGAGAAAACTGGTGCCTGACAGAGGGTTCTCCGGCGGCAGACGAAAAATGGCATGCCCTGCCGCTGGTTCAGCAGGACAGCGCGCTCGGGACGCTGCGCTGGCAGTCTCAGGGTGAAGAACCCTCCCCTCAGCTGATGAAAAGCGTTGCCACCATGCTGGGGCGAGGCGTTTACTTTAATCAGGCGCAGAAGCACTACCAGCAGTTGCTGCTGATGGAAGAGCGAGCCACCATTGCCCGGGAACTGCACGACTCGCTGGCTCAGGTGCTCTCTTATCTTCGCATCCAACTCACGCTGCTAAAGCGCGCGGTGCCGGAAGACAATCTGCCCGCTCAGCGGATTGTCGGGGATTTTTCCCAGGCCTTAAATGACGCTTACCGCCAGCTGCGCGAACTGCTCACTACCTTCCGCCTGACGTTGCAGCAGGCCGATCTTCCTTCCGCGCTGCAGGAATTGCTTGAGCCGCTGCGCGAGCAAACCCAGGCGGAGATAAGCCTGGCGTGCAGCATGCCGACCCAGGCTTTGGATGCTTCCCAGCAAATACACCTGCTGCAAATCATTCGTGAAGCGGCGCTAAACGCCATTAAACACGCGAATGCGGGCCGCATTGAGATCGTTTGCCGCTCGACGGCAGGCGGCGAGCATTACGCTTCGGTGTTTGATAACGGCCACGGCATTGCCAGTCTGGAAGAACCCGAGGGGCATTACGGGCTGAATATCATGCACGAGCGCGCGGGCCGCCTTGGCGGGGAACTAACAATATCTCGTCCGCCGCAGGGCGGAACGCTTGTGGAGGTTCATTTCACCTCCACTCCCCCGGCGGATGCCGGCGGCCATAACAATAATTAGCTTTATTCAGGAGTTAGCAATGTCAGAAAAAACGGTATACCAGGTTTTAATCGTCGACGATCATCCGCTGATGCGGCGCGGGATCCGCCAGCTTCTTGAGCTGGACGACACTTTTTCCGTCGTGGGAGAAGCCAGCGGCGGCGCAGAGGCCATCAGTTTAGCTAACCGGCTGGCACCGGACCTCATTCTGCTTGACCTGAATATGAAAGGGCTGAGCGGCCTTGATACGCTCAACGCCCTGCGCCGGGACGGCATTAGCGCACGGGTGGTGATCCTCACCGTTTCCGACGCCCGCAGCGATATCTTTACGCTGATTGATGCCGGGGCCGATGGCTACCTGCTGAAAGACAGCGATCCGGACGTTTTGCTGCAGGAAATTCATCACTGCCTGAAGGGTGAAAAGGCGTTCAGCGAGCAGGTTCGCGAGTATCTGAATAACCGCGGCAGCGAGCGGCAGAGTAGCGATCCCTTTGCTATCCTCACCGAGCGCGAGCTGGACGTGTTGTCTGAGGTGGCTCGCGGCCTGTCGAACAAGCAAATCGCCAGCGGCCTGCATATTTCCGAAGAGACGGTAAAAGTGCATATTCGCAACCTGCTTCGTAAGCTGCAGGTCAGGTCTCGCGTTGCGGCCACCGTACTTTTTTTGGAAAATAAGAGTTAAATCGACCCAATAAAAGGTACGGTTACAAATCCTGCCAATTACAAAGCTTATTTACACGATCTCCTAAATTTCTCCACGTTTGGCTACGCGGTTAAAGCTACAGTGATGCGGTTATTGATAACAATTAGAAGCTTTTAAAGGGGTCCTGACCGCATGGCGAATTTTTTCATATCTCGCCCCATTTTTGCCTGGGTACTGGCAATTTTACTTTGCCTGACCGGGGCATTGGCTATTTTTTCGCTGCCCGTTGAGCAATATCCCGACCTCGCGCCGCCAAATGTGAGGATCACCGCGAACTATCCTGGCGCCTCCGCCCAAACCCTGGAGAACACGGTTACCCAGGTCATAGAACAAAGCATGACCGGCCTGGACAATATGATGTACATGTCCTCCCAGAGCAGCAGCGCCGGTCAGGCCACCATCACCCTGAGCTTTAAGGCCGGGACCGACCCGGACTCTGCGGTCCAGCAGGTGCAAAACCAGCTGCAGTCAGCGGTGCGAAAATTACCGCAGGATGTGCAGACTCAGGGCGTTACGGTGAATAAAACCGGTGATACCAACATCCTGATGGTGGCGTTTGTGTCCACCGACGGCAGCATGGATAAGCAGGACATTGCCGACTACGTCGCCAGTAACGTGCAGGACCCGATGAGCCGCGTGAACGGCGTCGGCAGCGTGGATGCCTACGGCTCGCAGTATTCCATGCGCATCTGGCTGGATCCGAACAAGCTCACTAACTACCAGATGACGACCCAGGACGTGGTCACCGCCATCAAATCCCAGAATGCGCAAATTGCCGTCGGCCAGCTCGGCGGCACTCCGGCGCTGGATAAGCAGGCGCTAAACGCCACCATTAATGCCCAGTCGCTCCTGCAAACGCCGCAGCAGTTCAAAGACATTACCCTGAGGGTGAATCAGGACGGCTCGCTGGTCACCCTGGGGAATGTGGCAGACGTTGAAATGGGGGCGGAAAAATACGATTTTCTGAGCACTTATAACGGCCAGGCCGCTTCCGGGCTGGGCATTAAGCTGGCTTCCGGCGCCAACGAGATGGAAACCGACAAGCTGGCCCGCGCCAAAATTGAAGAGCTTTCGCAGTTCTTCCCGCACGGCCTTGAGGCAAAAATCGCCTACGAAACCTCCCCGTTTGTGAAAGCCTCGATTACCGACGTGGTGAAAACGCTGCTGGAAGCGATTCTGCTGGTGTTCCTGGTGATGTACCTGTTCCTGCAAAACTTCCGCGCCACGCTGATCCCGACCATTGCGGTGCCGGTGGTTCTGCTCGGCACCTTCGCCGTGCTGTATGTCTTCGGCTACAGCATTAACACGCTGACGATGTTCGCCACCGTGCTGGCCATCGGCCTGCTGGTGGATGACGCCATCGTGGTGGTAGAAAACGTCGAGCGTATTATGAGCGAGGAAGGCCTCTCCCCTCGGGAGGCAACCCGCAAATCGATGGGCCAAATCCAGGGCGCGCTGGTTGGCATCGCCATGGTGCTGTCCGCCGTGTTTGTGCCGATGGCCTTCTTCGGCGGCACCACTGGCGCAATTTACCGCCAGTTCTCGGTCACGATTGTTGCCGCCATGGTGCTGTCGGTGCTGGTCGCGATGATCCTCACGCCAGCCCTGTGCGCCACGATCCTCAAGCCGCTGCACAAAGGCGAGCATCACGGCCAGAAAGGCTTCTTCGGCTGGTTTAACCGCACCTTTAACCGCAGCGCCGAACGCTATGAAAATGGCGTGGCCAGAATTCTCGCCCGCAGCGTGCGCTGGATGTTGATTTATGTCCTGCTGCTCGGCGGCATGGTGTTCCTGTTCCTCAAGCTGCCAACTTCGTTCCTCCCGCAGGAAGACCGGGGCGTGTTCACCACCTCCGTGCAGCTCCCCAGCGGAGCAACCCAGCAGCAGACCACAAAAGTGGTGCAGCAGGTTGAGCGCTATTACCTGACCGAAGAGAAAGACAACGTCGTTTCGGTGTTCTCGACCATCGGCGCGGGCCCCGGCGGAAACGGGCAAAACGTCGCCCGAATGTTTATCCGCCTGAAGGACTGGGATGAGCGCAGCGCGGACGGCAGCTCGTTTGCGATTATCGAACGGGCGACCAAAGCCTTTAATAAGATTAAGGAAGCACGAGTCATTGCCAGCAGCCCGCCAGCGATTAACGGCCTGGGCAACGCGGCAGGCTTTGATATGGAGCTGCAGGATCACGCCGGTGCCGGGCACGACGCGTTAATGCAGGCGCGTGACCAGCTGCTGGAAATGGCCAGTAGTGACCCACAGCTCACCCGCGTGCGCCACAACGGCCTGGACGACAGCCCGCAGCTGCAAATCGATATCGACCAGCGTAAAGCCCAGGCGCTCGGCGTCTCTATTGACGATATCAACAACACCCTGCAAACCGCCTGGGGCTCAAGCTATGTGAATGACTTTATGGATCGCGGGCGCGTGAAAAAGGTATATGTCCAGGCTGCGGCCAAATACCGCATGCTGCCGGACGACATCAACAGCTGGTACGTGCGCAATAAAACCGGCGGCATGGTGCCTTTCTCCGCCTTTGCTACCTCCCGCTGGGAAACGGGCTCACCTCGCCTTGAGCGCTACAACGGCTATTCCGCGCTGGAAATTGTGGGGGAAGCCGCGCCGGGATTAAGTACCGGCACCGCCATGGACATCATGGAACAGCTGGTGAGCAAGCTGCCAAACGGCTTTGGTCTCGAGTGGACGGGCATGTCCTACCAGGAACGCCTCTCCGGCGCGCAGGCCCCTGCCCTGTATGCTATCTCGCTACTGGTGGTGTTCCTGTGCCTTGCCGCGCTGTATGAGAGCTGGTCGGTGCCGTTCTCCGTCATGCTCGTCGTTCCGCTTGGGGTGATCGGCGCCCTGCTCGCCACCTGGATGCGCGGCCTGGAGAACGACGTTTATTTCCAGGTCGGGCTGCTGACGGTGATTGGGCTTTCGGCGAAGAACGCCATTCTGATCGTCGAATTTGCCAATGACCTGAACGCCAAAGGCCAGGACCTGGTCGCCGCCACGCTTGAGGCCTGCCGCCAGCGCCTGCGCCCTATTTTGATGACTTCACTGGCGTTTATTTTCGGCGTGCTGCCGATGGCGACCAGCACCGGAGCGGGCTCCGGCAGCCAGCATGCGGTAGGCACGGGCGTCATGGGCGGGATGATCTCCGCCACCGTGCTGGCCATCTTCTTTGTGCCGCTGTTCTTTGTGCTGGTGCGCAGACGCTTCCCGCTGAAAGAGCATCACGACTAAGCGCCGCAGATCTTCGGCCACAAAAAAGGCGACCTCTAAAGGGTCGCCTTTTACTGATGTTCGCTGAGTATTCAGTAACAGAATATCGCGCCGTTGCTTTTTATGCCGGAACGCTTATTTGCGCAACATATCTTCGATGAAGTCTTTCCACTGCCCTAATTCATGCTCGATCATAACCGCCTCTCTTGATGTTGGTGCAATTATACGCGGATATATTCTGCGATTGAACCCTTTTTGAGCGGTGAAGTCTTGAGCGCCTTCACAAATATATTGTTAGCAGAATAATGATTTAGCCTGAAATCGCGGCTCGATAATTCCCCTTACCTGCGGCAAAATGGTTGCCCTCTGAAAAATTAAAACAGGACCGACCGCCACCATGATCACCATGTACGGCATTAAAAACTGCGACACCATCAAAAAGGCGCGCCGCTTTCTGGAAGCTCAGGGCGTCGATTACCAGTTTCACGACTACCGCGTTGACGGGCTGGACGCCGCGCTGCTGAACGGGTTTATCGCAGAACTCGGCTGGGAAGCGCTGCTTAATACGCGCGGAACCACCTGGCGCAAGCTGGATGAAGCCCATCGCGCGTCCATCAACGACGCACAAAGCGCGGCAGCGCTGATGCTGGAGATGCCGGCAATCATCAAACGCCCATTGCTCTGCGCGCCCGGTCAGCCTATGCTGCTGGGTTTCAACGAAACTCACTATCAGCAGTTTATCAACGAGGTATAGTCTTATGTCCTGCCCGGTTATTGAGCTGACGCAACAGCTTATTCGTCGCCCTTCCCTGAGCCCGGATGATGCCGGTTGCCAGGCGCTGCTGATTGAACGCCTGCGCGCGATTGGTTTTACCGTTGAACACATGGATTTTGGCGATACCCAGAACTTCTGGGCCTGGCGTGGACAGGGCGAAACGCTGGCGTTTGCCGGGCATACCGACGTGGTCCCGTCAGGCGATGCCGACCGCTGGATCAACCCACCGTTTGAACCCACCATTCGCGACGGGATGCTGTTTGGCCGCGGTGCCGCAGACATGAAAGGTTCGCTGGCCGCGATGGTGGTGGCCGCAGAGCGTTTCGTCGCCCAGCATCCAAACCATAAAGGCCGCCTGGCGTTTCTCATCACCTCCGATGAAGAAGCCAGCGCGACCAACGGCACGGTTAAGGTCGTTGAGGCGCTGATGGCGCGTCGCGAACGCCTGGACTACTGCCTCGTAGGCGAGCCGTCCAGTACTGAAATCGTCGGCGACGTGGTGAAAAACGGCCGTCGCGGCTCTCTGACCTGTAACCTGACTATTCACGGCGTGCAGGGCCACGTTGCCTACCCGCATCTGGCGGATAACCCGGTGCATCGCGCAGCCCCGATGCTCGCAGAGCTGACGGGTATTGAATGGGACAAAGGCAACGAGTTCTTCCCGGCCACCAGCATGCAGATTGCCAACGTGAAGGCCGGGACCGGCAGCAACAACGTTATCCCAGGCGACATGTTCGTCCAGTTTAACTTCCGCTTCAGCACCGAGCTGACCGATGAAGACATCAAGCAGCGCGTTATCGCCCTGCTGGATAAGTACGAACTGCGCTATACCGTCGAGTGGTGGCTTTCCGGCCAGCCGTTCCTGACCTCACGCGGTAAGCTGGTGGATGCGGTAGTGAACGCCGTTGAGCACTATAATGAGATTAAACCGCAGCTGTTAACCACGGGCGGTACATCTGACGGGCGCTTTATCGCGCGCATGGGGGCTCAGGTTGTTGAGCTGGGGCCGGTGAATGCCACCATTCATAAAATCAATGAATGCGTAAACGCCGCCGACCTGCAGCTGCTGGCCCGGATGTACCAGCGCATTATGGAACAGCTTGTCGCCTGACGGGCAGTCAACTGAACGAGGTATCAGCATGGAATGGCTATCGCATTACTGGTGGATTATCGTCCTGGTGTTATTGGTGGGGATGTTTATTAACGTCATTAAAGACCTGAGCCGGATAGATCCGAAGAAGTACATGGCAGACAAACCCGAGCTTCCGCCGCATCGTGATTTTAACGATAAGTGGGACGACGAGGACGACTGGCCTAAGAAGAAATAGCCAGACGCCTCACTCCGGGCGATTCCGGAGTGAGGCGCATATTTACAGTAGCTCAATCAGATCATCATCTTTCGGTGCTCCGCCGCCGCTCAAAGCCTCATCAAAATAGTGCTTCGGCACGGTGTAGCGCAGGTGATCCAGCGCCGCCTTCATGCTGCGGTCGTCGATCGCATGCCCCAGGGAATCAATCAGATCCAGCGTGACGTCCCCACCCAGGCTAAGTAATTTCTCGGCGGCATCTACCGAATGCGTCGCGTGGATCACTTTGTCATTATCGCCGTGAATCAGGTGAATCGTGGTGCTGGTAGACGCCTGCTGCGGCAGCTCCGCGTAACGCCCGCTAAAGGCGATGACGCGCGCCGCAAGGCCTGGCTGCGCTTTAATGCTTTCCAGTGCCACGATGGCCCCCTGCGAAAAGCCGATCAGCGCGGTGGCCGTTGGCGGCACGCCGCTATGCTGCTGCCAGTAGCGCACGGTTTCAATAAAGGCTGGCATCACGGCATCCACCCGCCGCTGGCGGTTTTCCTCCGTCACGCCCGCCACGGAGAACCATTCCCGGCCAGCGCCGCTTTGGTCCGGGCCGCTAATACTGACCACCAGTGCGTCAGGAAATTCCGGAGCAAACCAGCTGCCGATTTCGCCCATCGCTTTCGCCGTGTCACCCACGCCGTGGAACAGCAGTATCAGTTGGCTGGCCGGTGTGGCTGGGCTTTGGACAACAAAATGGTCATGTTTCATGGTTTTCTCCTGGTTGATGGAGACAACTATACGCCGCCGTCAGGGGATGACCATGCCGTTTCATTGAACAAGTTAGTGGAATTTTTGCAATTGCAAAATACCGTTTCGCAGCGCCTCTGTCCTTGCCTGATCCAGGTTTTCCAGCGCGCTTCGAGCTTCCTCACGCATCAGCGCAAGCAACGCTTTTTTGCCAGAAAGCCCCAGCCGCTGGCTAAGGACTTCGCTGTTTTCACGCCGCTCGAGGCGACCGCGCAGGGCGTGAAGCGGTAAAGGGCTCGCCAGCAGAAGGCGATTCAACGCGCCCAGGCAGGCTTCCAGCGGACGATGCGCGAAAGCAAAGCCGGACAGCTCTTCCCAGTCTGCTGCCAACAATTCTGTTGGGCTATCCGTGGTCAGCGGCAAAGACAATTCCAGCCAGATTTTTTGCCATGGCCAGTCTCGCTGTAGCCGCTGCCGCTCATGGCTTGTTAACGCCTCGCCTTCCGGCGTGAGCGGCAATAGCGCCATCGCGCTGTAGCAGCCGCTGCTGGCTTCTTTATGGCTGCCGATACGCACCAGCTCAAACCCGCAGCGCTGCCAGAAGCGCCATAGCTCATCGGTGTAGCCGAAGCTGACCGAGAGATAGTCATATCGGGCCTTCGCGGCCTGCAGAGCAAGCTGAATCATGCTGGCGCCAATATGTTCGCGCTGGCGCTGAGGATGAACGGCAATGCGGCTGATGCGCAGCCCACGCAGCGTAGCGGCAAGCGGGCTGCCACCATGCGCCGCCAGCGATTGCGCCACCAGATTGCCTTTGGGGCGACGGAATCCGGCCCACACGTTCCGGCTCAGGTTTTCATCCAGCCCGCCCTCTTCGACCATCCATAATGCCCCTGCGCATAGATCTCCTGCGCTGGCCGCGATGAAATGCTGGCCGGGAGCATCAAGCATGCGCCTCCAGTCGAGGGGGGAGGTACGGTAATGTGCGCCGGAGAGCAGCCGGTACATCTGCTGCAGCCGTTCCTGTTTTTGCGACCAGCCAGCCTGATCCACGACCTGTAATACCGGATCGCCCTGCGGGAAGTGCTCAAGATCCGGCTCATCGAACAGCATGATCCGGTCAACGACCTGTTCCAGCGGATCGTTTTGCGCCCAGCGGATCGGCGTATCAAGCGTGAAGCGCCTGAGTGACGGCAGCGTTGCGCAAAACTTCAGTAAAAAACCGCGCCCCGTTCCCTCGTACCCTTGCACGGTCGTGGTCAGCAAAACGCGCGGGAAGCGTTCGATCAACTGGCGTAATAGCGGAGCTGGAATCGCAGCCGCCTCATCAACAACCAGCCAGTCATACGCCGGCAGATCGTGTTCGGCAGCCAGCGCGTCCGGAGCCATAAACTGGAAAGATTCTCCCGCATAGCGAGCCAAAACGTCGGTAGCGGCCTTTGCCGGAGCGGTGACCAGAGAATCGCCAGGGCTGCGGCCAACCAACATACCGGCCAGAGCAGACTTGCCCCGCCCTCTGGCCGCCGTCACCACCGCCACGCCCTGTTGCAGATCCGCCAACTCGGCAAGAATGGCAGCCTGCTCCTGCTCAGGCGCACCGCTCGCGGGCTGCCAGTCAGGACGAAAAGCAAAACGATTCAGGACTACCGGCTCATGCTGCTGCCACAGCACGGACTCTGAGTCCTGCCGCATGCAGCGCTGCAGATGGGAAACAAAATGAGGCACAGGGATCGCCCGGGGAGTATCGCTCCAGCGGCAGGAATCTTCATCGGGAAGCGAAGGCCAAAGCGGCCAGTCTGGCGTCAGCAACAGCAGCCAGCTGCCCGCTTTAAGCATGCCGGAAAGCGCCGCGAGCGCGGCGGCATCCAGCCCGAGCCTGGCATCGAATACGGCATGCTGGAACTCACGTCCCAGCATGCTACGCACCGCCGAGGGGACACAGTGAAAAGGCAGCTCAGGCGAAGGGCCAACCCACAGCCAGTCTCCGGGTAAAGAAGCCGACAGCGTGGCAACCTGCTGGCTGCTCCATTCACTTTCGCCGGCCAGCACCATCAGCCGACGAATGCCCGTTTGCTGCATTTGCGTCGTCGCCAGCTGCAGCTGCTCTATCGTCCCTGCGGTCATTGATTAACGGAGCGCATTGCCGAAGGTGTTGCACTGGGACGGATCGCCGCCGTCAAAACCACGCTTGAACCAGGTGTAGCGCTGCTCTGAAGTGCCGTGGGTAAAGCTGTCCGGCACCACGCGCCCCTGGCTTTGCTGCTGCAGGCGATCGTCCCCGATGGCTTCGGCAGCGTTGAGCGCCTCTTTCAGATCGCCCGAGTCGAGCACCTGCTGTTTCTGCATACTGTTACCCCAGACGCCGGCGAAGCAGTCGGCCTGAAGCTCCATTTTCACCGACAGGCGATTGCCTTCGGCCTGAGACGCATTCTGCTGGAGCTGGCGCACCTTCGGCTCAATGCCCAGCAGCTTCTGCACGTGGTGACCCACTTCGTGAGCAATCACGTAGCCCTGGGCAAAGTCGCCGCCTGCACCTAGCTTATTGCGCATATCGTCGTAGAAAGAGAGGTCGATATAGACGGTACTGTCCGCCGGGCAGTAGAACGGCCCCATCACGGACTGGCCGGTACCACAGCCGGTACGCGTTGCCCCGCGATACATCACCAGCTTAGGTTGCTGGTAGGTGCGGCCCATTTTCTGGAAAATTTCACCCCAGGTATCTTCGGTTGTCGCCAGAATTACCGAGGTAAACTTAGCGGCCTCGTCGTCTTTCGGACTGATGGTACGCTGCTGGGAAGATTGCTGGGAGACTTGCGGCTCGCCGGACAGGAAGGAAGTAAGATCGACGCCGTAATAGCTTGCCACAATAACCACGACAAGCAGCACCAGGCCACCTTTACCCCGAGGTATGCGGAATCCGCCGCCGCCCATGCTCATGCCGGGGCCGGAGGCGTCATTGCGCCTGTCCTCTACGTTGTCGCTTTCGCGACGTCCTTGCCAACGCATACGTTCATCCTCATTCACAACTTGTAATGGATAGATCGTAGGTGGTTACCGGCAGGATTACCATAAGAACAGGCAGCGAAAAAACAGGGTGCGCAAAAAACGCACCCCATTGCGCAACGTAAACGATTGCGTGGTTAGTCTAATTTAACGCCGAGACGGTGAGCAACTTCCTCATACGCTTCAATCAGGCCACCCAGGCTCTGGCGGAAACGGTCTTTGTCCATCTTATCAAGCGTTTCTTTGTCCCACAGGCGGCTGCCGTCCGGGGAGAACTCGTCGCCCAGCACCACTTCGCCTTTGAACAGGCCAAACTCCAGCTTGAAGTCCACGAGGATCAGGCCAGCGTCATCAAACAGCTTGCTCAGCACGTCGTTAGCTTTGTAGCTCAGCTCGCGCATGCGGGCCAGATTCTCTTTGCTCACCCAGCCAAAGGTTTCGCAGTAAGATTCATTGACCATCGGGTCGTGCATGGCGTCGTTTTTCAGGAACAGATCGAACAGCGGTGGGTTCAGCTCGATACCTTCTTCAATGCCAAGGCGCTTCACCAGAGAACCCGCGGCGCGGTTACGAATCACGCACTCCACCGGCACCATGTCGAGCTTTTTCACCAGCACTTCGTTATCAGACAGCAGCGCTTCCATCTGGGTCGGAATACCCGCTTCTTCCAGTTTGGCCATAATGAAATGGTTAAACTTGTTGTTTACCATGCCTTTACGGTCGAACTGCTCGATGCGTGCACCGTCACCTGCTGACGTATCGTTACGGAATTCGAGCACCAACAGATCCGGGTTTTCCGTACTGTAAACGGTCTTCGCTTTGCCGCGATACAACTCAGCTTGCTTTTGCATCTTTCTTACTCCAGGTATAGCGATCGCTTGCGCAATCGGAGGGGTTTACCCGTCATACTTCAAGCTGCATGTGCGTTGGTTGCTCCTGCTCACTCCGGTCACATGGAGATTTCCAGGCTTACCGCCTTCCTGCAGCTCGAATTATTTAGGGTATCTACATAGGCCTAAATAACAAGGGCCGGAATTAACCGGCCCCTGAGTGTTACTTGCTGAATGCTGCCTGGAAGACAGCGACCAGCGCATCGTTCTGAGACTGCGTCAGCGGATGCCCTTTCGGGTCGATGAACTGCAGGCTGCTGCGGTTATCGAGGTCGCCAACCTGCAGCTTATAGTCACCGTTCACCAGACCCGGATCTTTCGCCCCGAGGTCGCTCCAGCTGCCGTCAGACAACGCCTTGTAGGTCACCGCGATACTGCCCTGAGAACGGGTGGTATCGGTCACCTTCATGCCTGCTTTTTCAAGCGCGGCCGGCAGGCGGGTCCACACGACGTTGAACGGTGCACGCACCACCAGCATTGGCAGGCCGGTGTCATCCGCGGCGCTCTGCACGTCAAGCTGGGCAGAGCTGCGGTTTTCCTGCGCATTCTGGCGCGAGGTTTCAGACTTATCGAGGCCGGCACTGATGATGTTCAGCATTTGCGCGCTGTAGCGCTGCAGAGCCGAAGCATCCGCGACCGGTTTGCCGCCCTGCTCAAGGTTCAGCAGTTTGACAACGACCGACTGCTGGTAGCCCTGCGGCTGCACGCTAATCTGGTAACGTCCACGGTACTGCACGTCTTCGTCAGCGCGGTTCCACTGTACCCAGTCGGTAGTCAGGGTTTGGCCGGCATCGTTACGTTGAGCGATCGCGTAGTTCTCGGACTGCAGAATGCTCACCACCTGAGACCACAGGCCGCTCGCCTTGTTGGCTTCAACCTGTAGCGTGGCGGTATCACCGGTGAACTGGGTGCGAGCCCCGTTCACTAATGCCAGCGCCTGTGCCGGTGGGCGAATATCCAGCTGCTTGCCTACTCCACCACTGCCGTTAGTGACCGGAATGTTGTAATCGCCATTCTGAATCGGCAGGATCATCCCCGCCGGAGCGTGGATTTCCGCAAGTGGGGTCGCATCCAGGTAGGACTCATCGCCGCTAACCTGACGCTTGTAACGCTGATCGGAACTGCACGCCGCTAACAGCATGGCGAGCGAAACAACAGCAACTTTTGCCACCGTCGACTTCTGTACTGAGTAAGCCATCAAATCTCCCTAAGCTTTACAGCAGACCGGCATGCTTAAGCGCGCTAATAATCACCGGGCGACTTGCGTCGGTCAGCGGCGTCATCGGCAGGCGTAAGGTATCGGTTGCCACAAGACCCAACTCCCTGGCGGCCCATTTCACCGGGATAGGGTTGGGTTCTACAAACAATTTATGGTGCAGCGGCATCAGACGCTGATTAATTTCGCGAGCCTGTGCAAATTGCCCTGAGGTGGCCAGTTTACACATTTCCGCCATCTCACGCGCGGCTACGTTTGCGGTCACGGAAATTACGCCGTGGCCACCAAGCTGAATAAAGTCCAGCGCGCTGGCGTCATCGCCGCTCACCAGGATGAAGTCATCTTCAACCAGCTCTTTGATCTGGTTTACGCGGCTTAAGTTCCCGGTAGCTTCTTTGATACCGATAATATTTTTGATTTTCGCCAGGCGGCCAACGGTTTCCGGCAGCATGTCGCAGCCGGTACGAGACGGCACGTTATACAGCATCTGCGGCAGATGGGTGCTTTCAGCAATCGCTTTAAAGTGCTGGAACAGCCCTTCCTGGGTAGGACGGTTGTAATAAGGGGTGACCGTCAGGCAGCCCACAATGCCGCTGTCCTGCAGGTGATGCGTCAGGGAAATCGCTTCGGAAGTCGCGTTA
Source organism: Cedecea neteri (assembly GCF_000757825.1). Taxonomy (GTDB): domain Bacteria; phylum Pseudomonadota; class Gammaproteobacteria; order Enterobacterales; family Enterobacteriaceae; genus Cedecea; species Cedecea selenatireducens. Next base: position 3,915,134 of record NZ_CP009451.1, on the reverse strand, counting down.
GCACCGGTACCGGCAATAATCGGGATACGCCCGTCGGCCAGTTCAACGGTAAGCTTCACTACGTCGACGTGTTCGTCGTGGCTTAAGGTAGCCGATTCGCCGGTAGTCCCTACCGAGACAATCGCCGATGTTCCGCTGGCGACATGGTAATCAATCAGTTTTTTCAGGCTGGACCGGCAGACATTACCTTTCTCATCCATCGGCGTAATTATCGCGACAACACTTCCCGTAAACATTAGCCACCCTCTGTGCAAACATGTTCTCCAATGTTACGTTTGGTGCCATAGCAAAAGCAAGCCGCCAGAAGGCGCTAAGCGGTTGGCAGCTTACTTTTTTTATGCTTTCCTAATGTGAATCTCACCGATTGACAGGAAGAACACGCTTGACACCCTCATCACACCATTATTTGGTTATCACAGCCCTGGGGGCGGACCGTCCTGGTATCGTCAATACTATTACCCGCCACGTGAGCAGCTGCGGCTGCAACATCGAAGACAGCCGGCTTGCCATGCTGGGTGAAGAGTTCACCTTTATCATGCTGCTTTCCGGCAGCTGGAACGCGATAACCCTGATCGAATCTACCCTGCCGCTGAAGGGCGCGGAACTCGATCTGTTAATTGTGATGAAACGCACAACCGCCCAGGAAAGACCGGCCACCCCGGCCACGGTTTGGGTACAGGTTGAAGTGGCAGACTCGCCGCACCTGATTGAGCGATTTACCCACCTGTTTGACACCCATCAAATGAACATTGCCGAGCTGGTTTCCCGCACTCAGCCTGCTGAGAACGACGTGGGGCCGCGTCTGTATATCCAGATAACTGCCCACAGCCCAGGTTCACAGGATGCGACAATTATCGAGCAAGCGTTTAAAGCCCTATGTACAGAACTGAAAGCAGAAGGCACTATTAACGTGGTTAACCCACAGCAAGATGATTAAAGACGGAGAGTAGTGATGAGCCCACTGAAAGCCGGTGATAGTGCACCGAAATTTAGCTTGCCCGATCAGGACGGCGAACAAGTAAATTTAACCGACTTCCAGGGACAGAGAGTTCTGGTTTATTTCTATCCAAAAGCGATGACACCAGGCTGCACCGTGCAGGCATGTGGTTTGCGCGACAACATGGATGAGTTGAAAAAGCGTGGCGTGGAAGTGCTGGGCATCAGCACCGACAAGCCGGAAAAACTTTCCCGTTTTGCCGAGAAAGAGCTGCTTAACTTCACCCTGCTTTCTGACGAAGACCATCAGGTCTGCAATCAGTTTGGCGTGTGGGGCGAGAAATCTTTCATGGGCAAAACCTATGACGGCATTCACCGTATCAGCTTCCTGCTGGACGGCGACGGTAAAGTGGAAAAGGTCTTTGATGATTTCAAAACCAGTAACCACCACGATATCGTTGTGAACTGGCTGACAGAAAACGCCTAAGAACACACAAAAAAGCCGACGTCTCAGTCGGCTTTTTTATTCCCGTTATTCCCGTTATTCCCGGGTGACCGCGTCATCCACCAGCGAAGCATCCGGCCAGGCATGAACGACGGCTTTAATCAGCGTTGCCAGCGGGATAGCGAAGAACACGCCCCAGAATCCCCACAGCCCGCCGAAAATCACCACCGACAGAATAATCACCAGCGGATGAAGGTTGACCGCCTCCGAGAACAGCACCGGCACCAGTAGGTTGCCGTCGAGCGCCTGAATAATCAGGTACACCCCAAACAGCGTCCAGAACTCAGTGCCGAGGCCAAACTGGAACAGCGCTACGCAGATAACCGGAATGGTGACCACAAACGCGCCGATGTACGGAATAAGCACCGAGAAGCCCACCAGCACCGCCAGCAGCAGCGAATAGTTCAGCCCGAAGACAATAAAGCCGATATAGGTCGCCACGCCAACGACGATCATTTCCAGCACTTTGCCACGAATATAGTTGGTGATTTGCTGGTTCATCTCCAGCCAGACCTGCCCCGCCAGGCCACGGTTGCGCGGCAAAACGCGGCGCACGGCGTTCAGCATCTGCTCTTTATCCTTCACCAGGAAGAACACCATCAGCGGAACCAGAATCAGATAGATAGCCAGCGTCAGCAGCCCAACCAGCGACGCCAGGGAGAATTTCACCACCTGGTCGCCCATGCCTGACAGCCGCCCGCGCACGTTTTCGGCCATGGCGTCGATAATGCCCGCGTCCACCAGCGCCGGGTAGCGCTTCGGCAGCGTGGCGGCAAAATCAGAAAGCTTGTTGAGCATTCCCGGCATATCGCGAATCAGGTTGATCCCCTGCTGCCAGGCGACGGGGGCCACAAACAGCACCATCAGCAGCAAAATGCCGACAAACAGCACCAGCACGATAGTCGTCGCCCACGTTCGGGAACAGCCGACACGCTCCAGGCGCACCGTCGGCCACTCAAGCAAATAGGCCAGAACAATAGCCACCAGCAGCGGCGCCAGCAGGCCATGAAGGAAGAACAGAATGCAAAAGCCCGCCACAAGAATAACCAGCAGCGCAATCGCCTCCGGATCGCTGAAACGACGGCGATACCACTGCAACAACATGTCGAGCATACATCCCTTCCGTGAAGTTTTTTTTGATGGCGAATTGTATCGAAATGTCACCGTAAAGACTTTGCTTTTTACGGCGGATTACAAAGGGATAATCAACCAAATAAAATCTTCGCAGCTTCAACGCCCTACAGTACACTTCTTTAAGCGAACAAACTTGTACTCCTCGTGTCAAAATCTGACAACGACTAAACGGGACAGTAGTTATGGTTAGGCAGTTGAAAAAGACCCTGATTGCAACACTTACGGCCGCACTGCTGGCGGGAAGCGCACTCCCTGTAAAGGCGGATGTGACTGACCAGCTTCCCGACATGGGGACATCCGCGGGCAGCACGCTGTCTATCGCCCAGGAAATGCAGATGGGCGATTTTTACGTCCGTCAGCTGCGAGGCAGCGCCCCGCTGATTAACGATCCGTTACTCACGCAGTACATTAACTCGCTGGGGATGCGGCTGGTCAGCCACGCCAACTCGGTGAAAACGCCTTTCCACTTCTTCTTAATCAACAACGACGAAATTAACGCCTTCGCCTTCTTTGGCGGCAACGTGGTGCTGCATTCGGCGCTGTTCCGCTATGCCGACTCAGAAAGCCAGCTGGCTTCGGTTATGGCTCACGAGATTTCCCACGTGACCCAGCGCCACCTGGCGCGTGCGATGGAAGACCAGAAGAAAAATGCGCCGCTGACCTGGGTGGGCGCGCTGGGCTCGATCCTGCTGGCGATGGCGAGCCCACAGGCAGGGATGGCCGCGCTGTCCGGTACGTTGGCCGGGACTCAGCAAGGCATGATCAGCTTTACCCAGCAGAACGAGCAGGAGGCAGACCGAATTGGCATTCAGGTGCTGCAGCGTTCGGGCTTTGATCCACAGGCAATGCCGGGCTTCCTCGAAAAACTGCTCGACCAGGCTCGCTACTCTTCTCGCCCACCTGAAATTCTGCTGACTCACCCGCTGCCGGAAAGCCGCCTGGCGGACGCCCGCAACCGTGCCAACCAAATGCGCCCGGTAGTTGTGCAGTCCTCAGAAAACTTCTATATGGCAAAGGTTCGCACCCTCGGGATGTATAACTCAGGGCGGAATCAACTGACCCCGGACCTGCTGGATACCTGGTCAAAAGGCAACGTGCGTGAGCAAAGCGCGGCGCAGTACGGGCGAGCGCTACAGGCGTTGCAGGCGGATAAATATGACGAAGCAAGAAAAGCGCTTCAGCCGCTGCTTACCGCCCAGCCGGCAAACCCCTGGTATCTCGACCTGGCGACAGATATCGACCTCGGCCAGCACAAGGCAAACGACGCTATCAACCGGCTGAAAAACGCCCCGGACCTGAAGAACAACCCGGTGCTGCAGCTGAACCTCGCCAACGCTTATCTTGAAGGCGGGCAGCCCGCCGAAACGGCAACGCTGCTTAACCGCTACACCTTCGCCCATCCAGACGATACCAACGGCTGGGATCTGCTGGCTCAGGCGCAGGGCAAACTAGGCAACCGCGATCAGGAGCTGGCGGCGCGCGCCGAAGTCATGGCGCTAAACGGCCGCCTGGATCAGGCCATTTCGCTGCTCGGCAGCGCCAGCTCGCAGGTGAAGCTTGGCAGCCTGCAGCAGGCCAGGTACGACGCCCGTATCGATCAGCTGCGCCAGCTACAGCAGCGCTTTAAACCTTATATGAAGATGTAACAGGAGTCCGTATGTCCAAGAAGGTCGAAATTTACCACAACCCACGCTGCTCCAAGAGCCGCGAAACGCTGAACCTGCTAAAGGAAAACGGCGCCGAGCCGGAGGTGGTGCTTTATCTGGAAACCCCACCGGACGCAGCGACCATCCAGTCGCTGCTGAAGAAGCTGGGCTTCACCAGCGCGCGTGAACTGATGCGCCGCAAAGAAGACCTGTACAAAGAGCTAAAGCTGGATGACGCCAGCCTCAGCGAAGGAGCGCTTATTAACGCCATGGTTGAGCACCCGAAGCTTATCGAGCGCCCTATCGTTCTCGCCAATGGGAAAGCCCGTATTGGCCGCCCGCCTGAGCAGGTGCTCGAGATCCTCTAACCTGCCCCGCCCGTTCCCTTCCGGGAGCGGGTTAGCCGCTCACCGGCACAATTTTCAGCTCAGCTAGCCCCACGCCAAGCTTACGCGGATCGTGCCCCAGAATATTGCCCTCGTTGGACAGCTGCGGCTTCGGTGGCTCAATGGTCAGCACCTTGCTGCCTTCAGGGTTATCAAAGCGCAGCGTGACTGTAGAGAGCTGGTCGCCAAAGGTGATGGTCTGCTCTTCATCACCGACCTTCACCGAAATCGGCTCGCCGACGTTCGGGCCGAAGGCTTTCGCCACCAGCACCAGATCGAACGTTGCCGGCAGCGGATCCTGATACTCAATCGTCACAGCCGGGGCCATGTTGGCGTTTGACCAGCGGCCCCAGGCTTCCGGGCGCGAAATGCCGCTGAACTGCTTCACGCTCTGCGGCGCCCCGGCCACGTTGAAGATGAAGCTGTCCGCCTGGTAGCGAATGCTGTTTTCATCCGCCTTCAGCAAGGCAACGTTGTTTTTAAAACGCTCGTTACTCAGCGTTTGCCCGTCAAACTGCACGTTGTACTCGTCCAGCGGCTTGTCCACCCGCCTTACCGTTGGCTCGCCGCCCAGCTGCCCCTGAGCCACACAGAGCCCGGTAGAAAGCGCGAGCTGTGGCTCCCACAGGCGCGCCATTTTGTAGCAGCGGTCGGCCCAGATAAACCTATCGTCACTTTTAAAATCAGCCAGCTGATAGCGCAATGGGGCGGAATATTCACTTTCCGGCAGCGGCTCAATTTTACCTTTACCGATCTTCAGCAGCAGCGGCAGCTTGAAGTGCGCGCCGGAGTAGCTGAACGTATTCTTCTTCTGGTCGATGCTGTAGCGGCTGATGGTTTTCGGGAAGTTCCACAGATCGATCACGTCCGGCTTCCACTCGGTGACCTTCTCTTTCAGGTTGGTAAAGACCATCGACAGCGACTCGCCGGACAGGCTGCTGCGCCCCAGGCCGATGTAGTTCCCGCCGCCGAGAATATCCAGCACCGTGGCGCCGTTATCCATCGTGTTGCGCTTCACGGCTTTTATTTCCGCCTGCGGTTTGTCGCCGCGAATCACAAAGAACAGGTTCTGCCTGTCCTGCTTGGTCAGGTATTTATACGCCGTGTTGTTCATCGCCAGATGATCGGAAGAAACCACGATCACCGTATTACGGAAATAAGGCGAGGCTTTGATTTTGTCTATTAGCGCCGCGATATGCTCCTGGCTACAGGAGACGGCGCTAAAAGAGCGGTTTTCTTTGCCATCGTAGCTGTAGCTGCGGCGGTTACAGGTGCGCGAAATAAAGCCGTCCGGGTGATGGGTGTCGACCGTCAGCGTAAACAGCGAGAAGCGCTTCCCGGCTTTAGAAAGCTCGATAAACTTGTCATAAGCTTCGTCCAGCACCGTATCATCGTAAAAGCCCCAGTTATTCTTGTAATTCGGGTCGGCCACCATCCCCTTCAGCTCCTGCGCGCCGTACATATGCTCGAAGCCGTGGGACTGCAGGAAAATGTCTTTGCCGGCAAAGCGCAGGTCCGCGCCCTGAATAAAGTAGTTTTGATAGCCCGATGCCTTAAGAATATCGCCGAGGCAGATGTTCTTCGGGAAGAAGCTCGACATCGACGCCGAAGAGTTGCCCTCAAACGGGGCAAACAGCGGGACACCGCACTGCGAGGCCACAATACCCGCGATGGTGTAATTCATGCCCGCCATCTGGCTGGTGTGGCTGAAATCTATAGCCTGGCTTTTCAGGGCGTTCAGCTCGGGCGCTAAGTCAGGAAACGCTTGCTCATCAAAATAAGTGCGCTCCAGGCTTTCGCCGTAGATATAGACGAGGTTCAGCTTCGGCTGCTTAATGGTACCTTCCGGCACTTTATACCAGTCGGCAAAGTCAGACGTGCCGGTGCGAGTCTGGGACTTAATCAACGACACCACCTGCTGATAAGCGGGCGTTGTTTTTATCGAAAACAGAGCCAGGAACAGCGCCAGGGCGCTGTAGCCCAAATGATGAGGATGGTTCTTTCGGCGTAAAATCCAGGTCAGACCGCCAAATATGGCAATCAACCCGACGGCCAGCCCCAGCCCGGGCAGAATGTATTTGCCGACGCCTGCGCCGGTCATGCTGCTGGTGAGCGTGTAGAGCACCGCGTCGTTAATGCCCTCGCCGGTAAAATAGTTACTGGCAAGCAGGGTCACGTTAAGCACGATAAACAGGCCGAGCATCAGCAGGATGATCGTCAGCCACCAGATATTTCGACCGGCTTTTACCGCATACACGGCAATAGCCGCCAAAAACAGCATCAAAGAAAGCAATTCGGACAACGCCAGTACCTCAGTCATCGCGCAGCCCGGCGCGATTTTTCATGCAGAAAAATAACAGCCGGTAATTTAACCTCACTGTCACATGGCTGCAATTCACCTGACATTACTTTGCGCACGACGTCGGGTTTTCAGCAACTGAGGTGCATTTTAGGACTAACGGCCTTTAATAGTTTCCAGCTATTACAACCATCGCTACTACAACGGACCGGGGAATTGACCTTTTTGGCGCTAAAATGCTGTAATTTCGCCGCTGTTATAATTTTTTAAAGTGGAATTGTAACGCGCAACACCGGCCACCCTCGCAACGGGTGGCCTTTTTTATGCCCGCAGAAAAGGCTGTTAGGTATTACCTCTTGATTCAATAAAACCTACCCATTAGAGCCCCGGGCTAAAATTCGGTACCTTTCTCCCATCGCAAAACGGAGGAAGTTTAGATGTCTTTAATTAATACCAAAATCAAACCATTCAAAAACCAGGCTTTTAAAAACGGCGAATTCGTTGAAGTCACGGAAAAAGATACCGAAGGCCGCTGGAGCGTTTTCTTCTTCTACCCGGCTGACTTTACTTTCGTTTGCCCGACCGAACTGGGCGACGTGGCTGACCATTACGAAGAACTGCAGAAGCTGGGCGTAGACGTTTATTCCGTCTCTACCGACACCCACTTCACCCACAAAGCGTGGCACGGCAGCTCTGAAACCATCGCTAAAATCAAATACGCGATGATCGGCGACCCAACCGGCGCGCTGACCCGTAACTTCGAAAACATGCGTGAAGACGAAGGTCTGGCAGACCGCGCAACCTTCGTTGTTGACCCACAGGGCATCATCCAGGCTATCGAAGTGACCGCCGAAGGCATTGGCCGTGACGCTTCTGACCTGCTGCGCAAAGTGAAAGCTGCCCAGTACGTAGCTTCTCACCCAGGCGAAGTTTGCCCGGCTAAATGGAAAGAAGGCGAAGCGACTCTGGCTCCATCTCTGGACCTGGTCGGCAAAATCTAAGTTTTACCCGCGTTACCCTCTTTTATTTTACGGCTACTCCTTTTGGTAGCCGTTTTTTTCTCGCCACCAGGGAGACTGACCATGCTCGACACAACAATGAAAACCCAGCTCAAAGCCTATCTTGAGAGACTAACGAAACCTGTTGAGTTGATTGCCACGCTGGACGACGGCGCGAAATCATCTGAAGTAAAAGAACTGCTGGCAGAAATAGCTGAGTTATCTGACAAAGTTTCATTCACCATTAATAACGACCTGCCGGTGCGCAAGCCGTCGTTTTTAATCACTAACCCAGGCTCAAACCAGGGCCCGCGCTTTGCCGGCTCTCCGCTGGGTCACGAATTCACTTCCCTGGTGCTGGCCTTGCTCCAGGTCGGCGGTCATCCGTCCAAAGAGTCTCAGGATCTGCTGGCGCAAATCCGTGAGATCGACGGCGACTTCCACTTTGAAACCTATTATTCCCTCTCCTGCCACAACTGCCCGGACGTTGTGCAGGCGCTGAACCTGATGAGCGTGCTGAACCCGCGCATCACCCACACCGCTATCGACGGCGGCGTTTACCAGAATGAAATTCAGGAACGCAACGTGATGGGCGTGCCTGCCGTGTACCTTAACGGCAAAGAGTTTGGCCAGGGCCGCATGACGTTGGCTGAAATCGTGGGCAAAATTGACACCGGCGCAGAAAAACGTGCGGCACAAGCGTTGAACCAGCGTGAAGCTTACGACGTACTGATCGTCGGCAGCGGCCCTGCGGGCGCGGCGGCGGCGGTGTATGCGGCGCGTAAAGGCATCCGTACCGGCCTGATGGGCGAACGCTTCGGCGGCCAGGTGCTGGATACCGTGGATATCGAAAACTACATTTCCGTGCCAAAAACCGAAGGCCAGAAGCTGGCGGGCGCGCTGAAAGCCCACGTGGACGACTACGACGTGGACGTGATCGACACCCAAAGCGCCAGCAAGCTGATCCCGGCCAAAACCGAAGGCGGCCTGCATCAGATTCAAACTGCGTCCGGCGCAACCCTGAAAGCGCGCAGTATTATCGTGGCCACCGGCGCCAAATGGCGCAACATGAACGTGCCGGGCGAAGATCAGTACCGCACCAAAGGCGTGACCTACTGCCCGCACTGCGACGGCCCGCTGTTTAAAGGCAAGCGCGTGGCGGTGATCGGCGGCGGGAACTCCGGCGTGGAAGCGGCTATTGACCTGGCGGGTATCGTTGAGCACGTCACCCTGCTGGAATTTGCCCCTGAAATGAAGGCCGACCAGGTACTGCAGAACAAAGTTCGCAGCCTGAAAAACGTCGACATCGTGCTGAACGCCCAGACGCTGGAAGTGAAAGGCGACGGCAGCAAAGTGACCGGCCTGCAGTACAAAGACCGCGTGACCGAAAGCGTGCATGACGTTGCCCTGGCCGGCATCTTCGTGCAAATCGGCCTGCTGCCGAACACCACCTGGCTGGAAGGCAGCGTGGAGCGCAACCGCATGGGTGAAATCATCATCGACGCGAAATGCGAAACCACCGTCAAAGGCGTATTCGCCGCGGGCGACTGCACCACCGTGCCTTACAAACAGATCATCATCGCGACGGGCGAAGGCGCGAAAGCTTCCCTGAGCGCGTTTGATTACCTGATTCGCACCTCAGCCCCAGAATAAAGCACCTGCCAATAAGGCCGCGCCACAGCGGCCAGCCATAAAAAAAGCGGCTCATTGAGCCGCTTTCTCACATCTAAAATAAACTTACTTACGACGCCAGGTCGTGCCGCCCGCGCCGTCTTCCAGCACAATGCCCATCTCGTTCAGACGATCGCGCGCCTGGTCCGCCAGCGCCCAGTCTTTCGACTGACGCGCATCGTTACGCTGCTTGATCAGCGCTTCGATCTCCGCCACTTCGCCGTCGTCCGCCTGCGCGCCGCCCTGCAGGAACTGCTCCGGGTCCTGCTCCAGCAGGCCCAGAATTGCGGAGAGCTTACGCAGCGCCGCCGCCAGTCCGTTGGCCGCCGCAAGATCTTCCGTTTTCAGGCGGTTCACTTCACGGGCCATATCAAACAGCACGGAATAGGCTTCCGGGGTGTTGAAGTCGTCGTCCATCGCTTCGCGGAAGCGGGCTTCAAAGGCTTCTCCCCCGGCTGGCGCCACGCTGCTGTCCGTCCCGCGCAGCGAGGTGTAAAGACGCTCCAGCGCCGAGCGAGCCTGTTTCAGGTTCTCTTCGCTGTAGTTGAGCTGGCTGCGGTAGTGGCCGGACATCAGGAAGTAACGCACGGTTTCCGCGTCGTAATACTTCAGCACGTCACGCACGGTGAAGAAGTTGCCCAGCGATTTGGACATCTTCTCGCGGTCAACCATCACCATCCCGGAGTGCATCCAGGTGTTGACGTACTCGCCGTCGTGGGCACAGGTAGACTGCGCGATTTCGTTCTCGTGGTGCGGGAACATCAGGTCGGAGCCGCCGCCGTGAATGTCAAAGTGGTTGCCCAGCTCTTTGCAGTTCATGGCGGAACATTCGATATGCCAGCCCGGGCGGCCTTCGCCCCACGGAGAAGTCCATGCTGGTTCGCCCGGCTTGGACATTTTCCACAGCACGAAGTCCATCGGGTTGCGCTTCACGTCAACCACGTCAACGCGCGCGCCCGCCTGGAGCTGATCCAAGTCCTGGCGAGACAACAGGCCGTAATTCGGGTCGGTGACCACCGAGAACATCACGTCGCCGTTCTCAGCCACATAGGCGTGATCGCGGGCCAGCAGCTGTTCAACAATTTCGATGATTTCCGGGATATGTTGGGTCGCACGCGGCTCGCTGTTCGGGCGTGAAATGTTCAGCGCGTCGAAATCTTTGTGCATTTCCACGACCATGCGATCGACCAGCGCCACAAAATCTTCGCTATTTTCCTGCGCGCGCTTAATGATTTTATCGTCAATGTCGGTGATGTTACGCACGTAGTTCAGCTCATAGCCCAGGGAACGCAGGTAGCGCGCCACCACGTCAAACGCAACAAAAGTACGGCCATGGCCGATGTGACAGAGATCGTAAACGGTGATACCACACACGTACATGCCTACCTTTCCGGCATGAATAGGTTTGAATTCCTCTTTTTGGCGAGTCAGGGTATTAAATATTTTTAACATCAGGGGATTCCATGTAAGCGTGTGGAAGAATACTCCCTGGTATCTTACCCGATAATTTTCCCCGGCGGCAGTCTGCTTTGCATTACTGACTATGATGTAGCGTTATGCTATAACAGCGTGCTGGTACGACGGCACCGTTTGCCGCCGTACTCTCTGACACTCATAGGATGCAAGCATGGTTACTTTTCACACTAATCACGGCGACATCGTCATCAAAACTTTTGATGATAAAGCGCCTGTTACCGTTAAAAACTTCCTGGACTACTGCCGCGAAGGCTTCTACAACAACACCATTTTCCACCGTGTGATCAACGGCTTTATGATCCAGGGCGGCGGTTTCGAACCGGGTATGAAGCAGAAAGCGACTAAAGACACCATTCAGAACGAAGCGAATAACGGCCTGAAAAACACCCGTGGTACGCTGGCAATGGCTCGTACCCAGGCTCCGCACTCTGCCACCGCACAGTTCTTCATCAACGTGGCCGACAACGACTTCCTGAACTTCAGCGGCGAAAGCCTGCAGGGTTGGGGCTACTGCGTGTTCGCAGAAGTGGTTGAAGGTATGGACGTGGTTGAGAAAATCAAAGGCGTTTCCACCGGCCGCAGCGGTATGCACCAGGATGTACCGAAAGAAGACGTTATTATCGAAAGCGTAACCGTAAGCGAATAATGTCGACGCTGTTTATTGCAGATTTACACCTCTGCTCAGAAGAACCGGCGATCACCGCCGGTTTTCTGCGTTTTTTGGCCGGTGAAGCCCGCCAGGCGGATGCGCTTTACATCCTCGGTGACCTGTTCGAAGCGTGGATTGGCGATGACGACCCTGAACCGCTGCACCAGCAAATCGCCACCGCGATCAAAGCGCTGGTTGATTCAGGCGTGCCCTGCTACTTCATTCACGGCAACCGCGACTTCCTGCTCGGCAAACGCTTTGCCAGAGCCAGCGGCATGACGCTGCTACCCGAAGAAAAGCTGCTCGACCTGTATGGCCGCAAAGTTCTTATCATGCACGGCGACACGCTGTGTACCGACGACGAAGGCTATCAGGCGTTTCGCCGCAAGGTTCACCAGCCGTGGCTTCAGGCACTGTTTCTTGCCTTCCCTCTGTTTATACGTAAACGTATTGCCGCCCGGATGCGCGCCGGTAGCAAGGCCGCCAACAGCAGCAAGTCTATGGCCATCATGGACGTTAATCCGCAGGCCGTGGTCGACACCCTCACCCGCCACAATGTTCAATGGCTGATTCACGGGCACACTCACCGCCCGGCAATCCATGAGCTTACCGCCAACGGGCAACCCGCTTTCCGCTGCGTATTAGGCGCATGGCATGAAGAAGGGTCGATGATAAAAGTGACGGCGGAAAACGTCGAGCTGATCCACTTTCCTTTCTGATAATAAAGCCCGCTTTTTTGCCGATTCGCTAACCACGCAACCGTTTTCCTTGCCGGAAGTTCGTGCTATTCTCTGAGCCCTTCTGAGCGGGCGCCCGACGCCCGATGATGTCTGCACACCCACAGGAGTTTTGAGACGCATGTCTTCTGAGCACACCCCGGCGCGTATCGCCATTGTTATGGGTTCCAAAAGTGACTGGGCCACCATGCAGTTCGCCGCTGAAATCCTTACCGCCCTGAATGTCCCTCACCATGTCGAAGTCGTCTCCGCCCACCGCACGCCGGATAAACTGTTCAGCTTTGCCGAACAGGCCGAAGCCAATGGCTACCAGGTGATCATTGCCGGAGCCGGTGGCGCTGCGCATCTGCCGGGCATGCTGGCCGCAAAAACCCTGGTCCCGGTGCTGGGTGTGCCGGTCCAAAGCGCCGCCCTTAGCGGCGTGGACAGCCTTTATTCTATCGTCCAGATGCCGCGCGGCATTCCGGTCGGCACGCTGGCCATCGGTAAGGCCGGGGCCGCCAACGCCGCCCTGCTGGCCGCGCAGATCCTGGCCCTGCATGACGCAGACCTGAGCCAGCGCCTGGCAACCTGGCGTCAGACCCAGACCGACGAAGTGCTGGACAACCCGGACCCACGGAGCGAAGCATGAAGCGCGTCTGTGTCTTAGGTAACGGCCAGCTGGGGCGCATGCTCCGCCAGGCCGGTGAGCCGCTGGGCATCGCCGTTTACCCTGTCGGGCTGGACGCCGAGCCGGAAGCCGTGCCGTTCGCTCAAAGCGTGATCACCGCCGAGATTGAGCGCTGGCCGGAAACCGCGCTGACCCGCGAACTGGCGCGTCACAACGCCTTCGTTAACCGCGATATCTTCCCGATCATCGCCGACCGCCTGACGCAAAAGCAGCTGTTCGATAAGCTCGGCCTGGCCACCGCGCCGTGGCAATTGCTCTCCGGTAGCCACGAATGGCAGGACGTGTTCAGCCAGCTCGGCTCTCTGGCGATTGTGAAGCGCCGCGTCGGCGGCTATGACGGCCGGGGCCAGTGGCGCTTGCGTGCCGATGAAACCGACCAGCTGCCGGAAGAGTGCTACGGCGAATGCATCGTCGAGCAGGGCATTAACTTCTCCGGCGAAGTTTCTCTGGTGGGCGCGCGCGGCCATGACGGCAGCACGGTGTTCTATCCGCTGACCCACAACCTGCATCAGGACGGTATTCTGCGCACCAGCGTTGCCTTCCCGCAGGCCAACGCCGAGCAGCAGCGTCAGGCCGAAACCATGCTCACCGCCATCATGCACGAGCTGGGCTACGTCGGCGTGATGGCGATGGAGTGCTTCGTCACGCCAGCCGGCCTGCTGATCAACGAGCTGGCTCCGCGCGTGCACAACAGCGGGCACTGGACGCAAAATGGCGCCTCCATCAGCCAGTTCGAACTGCACCTGCGCGCCATCGTGGATTTACCGCTGCCGCAGCCGGTGGTGAATGCCCCGTCGGTGATGGTGAACCTGATCGGCACCGACCTGAACTATGCCTGGCTGAAGCTGCCGCTGGTGCACCTGCACTGGTACGACAAAGAAGTTCGTCCGGGCCGCAAAGTCGGTCATCTCAACCTGAACGACAGCGATACCGGCCGCCTGAGCGCCTCGCTGGAAGCCCTGGTTCCCCTGCTGCCGGTGGAATACGCCAGCGGTATTGCCTGGGCGCAGAGCAAGCTGGTGAAGTAAAACCGCGTCGCGTCTGACCCTCCTTTTGTTTTTAGAGGGTCAGACCAATTTCCCCCTTTCCCTTTCCTTTGCCCGACCAGAAGCGCACAATCCCCCACGTTACGCCGCTTCAGACTAAGGTTATGCCATGGAAAAACGCTCTAACGCGCAGGACTACGACCGCCTGCTGCTCAACGACATTCCGCTGATAGACGTTCGCGCCCCGGTAGAGTTCGCTCAGGGAGCGATGCCCGCTGCCCATAACTTACCTCTGATGCTGGACGATGAACGCGCGCAGATCGGGACATGCTATAAGCAGCAGGGCCAGCAGGCCGCCGTCGAACTGGGGCACCGGCTGGTCAGCGGCGAGCGAAAAGCCAGCCGGGTCGAACGCTGGCTGGAGAGCTGCCGCCAGCAGCCTGAAGGCTATTTATGCTGCGCCCGGGGCGGGATGCGTAGCCACATCGTACAGCACTGGCTGCGGGAAAACGGCCTCGAATACCCGCTGGTCACCGGCGGCTACAAAGCCCTGCGCCAGCATGCCATGCAGGTAATCGACACCCGTTCGCAGTGGCCGATGATTATCATCAGCGGCAACACCGGCTGCGGCAAAACCATCCTTATCCGCTCGCAGCCGACGGGCGTTGACCTTGAAGGCCTGGCGCACCATCGCGGCTCGTCGTTTGGCCGCACGATTGTGGCGCAGCCTTCTCAGGCCAGCTTCGAAAACAACCTCGCCGTCACCCTGCTCAAAATCAGCCCGACCGGGCCCAAAACGCTGGTTGTGGAAGATGAAGGCCGGATGATTGGCTCCCGCCATATCCCCGAAGCCTTCAGAGAACAGATGCTGCGCTCGCGCATTGTGGCGATCGACGATCCGTTCGAACTGCGGCTGGAGCGCCTCAAAAACGAATACTTCGAGCAGATGATCGAGGCGTTTTTATCCGTCAGCGATGAAGAAAGCGCATGGCGCGATTACGCCGAGTACCTGCACCACGGCCTGTTTGCCATCCGCCGCCGCCTGGGCATGGAGCGCTTCCAGCAGTTCACCGCGAAGCTAGACGAAGCGCTGCTCACCCAGCGGAAAACTGGCTCCTGCGAAGGCCATCTGGCCTGGCTGTCGCCGCTGCTGAAAGAGTATTACGACCCGATGTACCGCTATCAGCTCAGCCAGAAGGCCGACCAGATTGTCTTCCGGGGAGATTACCAGCAGGTCGAGTCCTGGCTGCGCAGCATTAACGAGTAGCCGATTTATCCCCTGCCGAGAGCGCCAGCCCCAACCCGGTTACCGCCAGCAAGACCAGAGGAATGCCCACCGCCCACGGCAGCGTAAACGAAAGCGCGAACAGTGCCGTGCCGGTAGCCGGCCCCACAGATCCCTGCAGATCGCTCACCACCGAAAGCGCGGCCATGTACGTCGCGCGTAACCGCGCCGGGGCTAACTTGTTCACCGCCGTCGGGATCAGCGGGCCGGTCATCATCTGGGACAGCGAATAGAGGCAGACCGCCATCACCAGCGTCACGACGTGAGGATAAGCCAGCAGCAAAACAAAGGCGGTGATAAGCGAGGAGCCTGCGCTGAGGGTGATAAATAACGGCGAGCGTCGGGCAAACAGCTTCGTTAAGGCGAGCTGGCCAACCGTGTTAACCCCCGCGCCAAACGCGAACAAATAGCCGATGCTGGCCGCACTCATTCCCATCTGATTGCTGGCATGCAGCGGCATGACGGCTTCCACCCAGCTCCCGGCCACGCCCAACAGCAGCACCCACATTAGCAGCACGGCCAGGCGACTATCCCGGAACGCGGGCAGCAGCGCGCTAAACCCTTCTTCATCGCCCTCATCTTCCGCATCAGCGGCTAACGAACGCGTTTCCGACAGGCAAATCGCCAGCATCAGACCGCCCGCAACCATCACCGAACCTCCGGCCAGAAAAACGTAACCCAGCCCCTCTTGCACCAGCACCGTACCCAGCAGCGGCCCGGCTATAGCGCCCGCGCCGGAACACACGCGCATCATGCTGAACTGGCGTCGGTGCTCCGCAGCTGGCGTGGCGTCCGCCACAATGGTGTAGATGGTCGGATGCAGCACCGACTCAAACAGGCCAATGACGATCAACACTGCGGCGGCGGCAAAGACGCCGTGCGCAAAGAACAGCGCGATAAAGCCCGCCCCGACGCCGGTCGCCGAAATAATCAAAACGGGCCTTCTGCCCACGCGATCGGCAATGCCGCCGATAAACGGCGCGGCCAGCAGCTCGCCCCCGGCATAGCAGCCGAACAGCAGGCCAATAAACTCCACCGGGATAGCGGCAGACTGCTGCGCCCACAGCGGGAAAAAGGGCACAATCGCGCCGTCGACCAGGCCGACAATGAAATAGAGGATAAAGCCCAGAACGTGGGGCTTGCGGTACGCAATAACGGGGGATGTAAAAAGTGCCATGATATTACCCAAGTACAATTACCCCGAATGCCGGGGAGAATATGTACGTTGGATAACGTTAACGTTTACGACTTGCGAGAAGCTAGCCTGATACTAGCCAATCGCCGGGTAAAGGGCAACTGTGAGATTTGGGGGCTGGTGGTGGGTGGGGGATTGGGGTAGTTTTTCTGTCTGCTTAGTGCCTGAAGCGGACATTGTTTGAATAAACGCATCTCATCAGTCTTTTTTATCTTTGGTTGTTAATCACATTGCTTACCCTGGCTGGATCAATATCGATACAATAAGAAAACAAATGTGTTACATATTCAAGGCGATGGCGCCTAATGTTGCTATGTTAAAATGAGCGAAATTGTTGCAGACGCTATAGGGTAATTCGTTGCTAATTTGGCAGATTGTCATTATCTCCAAAGGGTTAGAAATCGAGGAAGCTATATCTAATGATCGGAAAAGTTCTTCAGAGAGCCTTTCACATGACTTCATCAAGTGCCCATGGCGAAATAGCTCTTTTTCGTGCATTTATCCACGCATTCAATGCTCTTGGGTATAATGCGCTGGCGCAGGAATTTCATGGTAATCGTTATCAAGTGACATTTAGCGCTGCTCGAGGTGCTGGACGAGCAGTCCCTAGATGTGAATTATGTGACGTAATGATCATCCATTACCCGGCGGGAAACCCTAGTGCTGCACGTATTACTTTTAATCAAGCAAAGGTCACTAATAACTCGCTGATTTGTGATCCTATAACGTCTGTTCCATATAATTTTCGCGCAAATTTAGAACAATGGGATTTGCTATCAAACCGCCCATCAATAAAAGCTGCTACAGCAAAAATGCAACTTCCTTGCAATCTACTTTCTCATGCCCTGCTACCCTCTATAGGTACATTTGGTGTCTTTTATCCAAAAGGCTCGGGTTTTGATTTTGCCTACTTTGTAGCAGATGGACTCAGCCCCTTGAAAAACAATGCCACGCGGTCGGGAACTCTTCAGTGGGGGACTCCATTAGGCCAAGTTCGCAAAATAGGTCACTATCATGAGAGGACAGCGACTTGCTGCATGTATACCTTTGGGGAAGCTCTTGAATTGGGCTTGATAGGGTCACCTCTCCAACAATTAATATATGGTTCATCTGAATCCGTTGAAATACGAAATTGGTTACGTAGTGTGCTCTCATCGCTCCAGGAAATGCATCCTGACTCCGAGTTACCAAATGAGTTGCTGGATGGACTAGAATTGACTAACGAAGAATCCTCTTGGACAGATGATCGATCAAAGCCACGCGCGGTAGTGTTGGTCAGAACAGGTTAAAACAATTCAATAGAACAGATAAATGATATTTCTAAGTCACTTGGCTTGATGGACAGTATAATTACCTCCCCAGTTACACCGTGGAAAGCAAACTTTGATTAGCAGTATTATATCAGACGGAAGTAACTGGCGCTTAAATTTACAGTTCAGAAAAATTAGTTCATAAACATCGCACTAAGGAATTATTACCTATCATGGAAATACCTTTCTTTGACTCACCCGACAACAGATATACCTTCTATTATGACGAAAGTGGCAATGATCGTAAGTTCTACATACGTGAAGATTTCAGTGGCTACAACGTTCAACGGAAAGGGCTACATTTCTTCTTAGCTGGTGTTGCTCATCGTGGAAATTCTACAACTGCTGATGCTAATGCTCTGATCGAGACTCTTAAGCTGGCGCAAGGAGAAGAACTTAAAGCTGCTGTGTTTGGTAAAGGTGAATTTCCGGACATCATCGGACGTAAGAAAACAGGGACTTTCTTAAAGTGGCTTGTAGACTCAGAACTTTATGTTCACTGCTTTCATCTAAACCTTGTATATTGGTCTTATATAGATGTTATCGATGACTGTATAATATACGCCCTTGATAATAAAATAATCCCCACTGGAACGTCTGAATTTAATCTTGAGCACTTCATGAAAATTCATAAGGATGCCCTTTATGATGTTATAACAACAAATGCTAAAGATTTTTTTGAGCTATTATCCAAATATAATTTTCCTGAGGTTTTTGGTAAAGAAAAAGAATTCATCAAAGATTTGGCTAAATTTTCAGAACGCTCAGGGTTAAAGTTAAAAGAGAAAGAATCAAGTAACCAGCTTGCTTTTAATCAGTTAACATTGTCTTTCTTTTTCAAAAAGTGTCAAGATATAGATGAACTCACCCTATTATCTGATAAAGCTAAAACACCTATTATCGAAGATTACTCTCTTTTCTATAAGATGAGAGCAATGATGTTTAGGCATTCAAAACATTTATTTGATCAGGAACCACGTATTGAGAAAATAATCGCTGCAGGCATAGGTAATCATCCAGATTTCACCTCAGACATTGATTATTCATTTCATAATTCAAAAGATGTGACATTGATTCAGGTTAGCGATGCTATATCCGGTATTCTAAGAGAATATTACACTTTTATTGATACATATTCTCCTGAAGAGCTTGCTGAGATTAGAGGTGGTTTATCATCACGTCAGGAAGAGAACTTTCAACTATTTGAAGATCTTTTAGACAGAACCGACAATCATTGTCGTGAAATGTTCTTCTCTGTTAAAACGGTTTTTGAGTCTTATAAAAATGATTTGTTTGCTGGGCGGAGATAAAAAAGGGGTTCGCGCCCATTTTTTCACATCATGGGCGTTGCTTCTTAGCTGTTTAGACCGGAGCGCTTAACAAGCGCCATTGTTTTCGTAATCTTTTCATTGTCGGTAGATAAGTATTAACTTCTACTTATCGCTCATACCAGGAGACCATTCCTCTAATCCGCTTCGTGCCAGGAGCGGACATTGCTACTTCGTAAATGTCTTAATCCATATGGCTTTATTAGTAAATATCAAGGAATACAAGTCCAAGGCAAAATTTTGGTGATTATTCTTGTTCAATAAACTCTGTTTTTAACTGCGCTAAATTGTAAAGTATTGTTTTGCTGACTTGCCATTGTGTTCTTTACGAGCAAGGTTTTTAGGCATTGCCAGTGCTAACAGTAGCGTGAAATCAGAGGGATAGGTGAAGAAAAACAACGGGGCTTTGGCTAATCTTTAGCTTTGTTTCTGCTATAATAGGGCGAAATTTTATCTGTATGATTTTGTTTGATTAACTTCTGAGAAGTAGCTCTCTCGGTGAAGATGGGGAAAGGATATCAATGAGTGATGACAGCTATAAATTTCAAAAACTAACGCCGATCAGCGATGTTGAGCTGGGCATATATAAAAATGCGATAGATTTTGTTTTTGCCAACGACGATCTAAAAAACGTTGCAATATCAGGGCAATATAGCGCAGGGAAAAGTAGCCTTGTCGCATCCTATAAGAAAAGTCATTCGAATATAAAGTTTGTTCATATTTCACTTGCCCATTTCAGGGCAACGGCGGAAGCTGAAACTAATGAAACAGATAAAACCATAAGCGAAACAGCGTTAGAAGGTAAAATTCTTAATCAGTTAATTCACCAAATTAATACTGATAATATTCCCCAGACTCATTTTAAAGTAAAGAAAAAAGTAAAAACGAGCAACATTGTGATAAATACCATCTTCACGCTGTTATTTATCGCAACTGTGCTGCATATCACTCTATTTAATAAGTGGGTAGAGTTCATTTCACTTTTATCTGATGGCGTTTTAAAGACACTACTAAAATTATCGACTAGACATGATACGCTTTTAATTAGCGGCTTTATAGGTGCTATCCTGTCTTTTATCTTTATTTATAAATTAATAAAAACCCAAAAGAATCGTAATGTCTTTAAAAAAATTAATGTACAGGGCAATGAAATAGAGATTTTTGAAGAGAGTGAAGAGTCTTATTTTGACCGGTATTTAAATGAAGTATTGTACCTTTTCGAGAACGTTGATGCTGATGCCATTATTTTTGAAGATATGGACCGTTTTAATAGCAATCATATCTTTGAACGTCTTCATGAGGTGAATAGGCTGGTTAATATTCAAAGGACCCTAGCAGGGCACAAGAAACCGACGCTACGTTTTATTTACTTGCTTCGTGATGACATATTTATTTCTAAGGATAGAACTAAGTTCTTTGATTATATTATCCCGGTTATTCCTGTTGTTGATAGTTCTAACTCTTACGATCAGTTCATCTCACATTTTGATGATGGTGGTATTCTCAAGTTGTTCAATGAAAGATTTTTGCAAGGAATTGCGTTATATATTGATGATATGAGGATGTTGAAGAATATCTATAATGAATTTCAAATTTATTATAACAAGTTAAATACAACAGAGCTTGATTGTGATAAAATGTTGGCAATTATTGCTTATAAGAATATTTTCCCACGAGATTTTAGTGAGTTGCAACTTAATCAAGGTATGGTTTTTACCATATTTAGTGAAAAAGATAATCTTATTTCTGAAGAAATAAAAAAAATAGAAACAGACATTGCCGATAGAAAAAAAGAGATTGAGGTAATCAATGATGAAATGCTCAATTCTAGCCAAGAGGTTGATGCTATATATGATAAGGAGTCATCTAAATATAATAATCATCCTCACTACTATCAGCTTGAGAAAGCTGATATAGAAAAGAGAAGGGTGGCTAGAAAAGAAATTGTTGAAAATAAAATCAATGGAAAAATAGAAGAAGTTAATGAATTTATATCAAGGTTAAGAGAGAGTTTGGTTGATTCTAGGAATAAAAAACTTAAAGAAATAATAACAAGAGAAAACATTGATGAAATATTTAAACTCACCTATACCAATGAAATTGGAGAAGAAAGGGATTTTAATGAAATCAAAAGCAGTGAGTATTTTGATTTGCTTAAATACCTTATTCGTGATGGTTATATTGATGAAACCTATACCGACTATATGACCTATTTTTATGAAAATAGCCTGAGTCGAATTGATAAGATGTTTTTACGCAGCATTACCGATCAAAAAGGCAAAGAGTTCACTTATCAACTCAAGAATCCCAAGCTGGTCGTTGCCCGCCTTCGAGAAGTGGATTTTGAACAGGAAGAGGCGCTTAATTTTGATCTATTAGCTTATCTGCTTCAAACGCCAGCTCAAGTAAACTTAATAAAACGTTTATTCAAACAACTAAGAAAAGATAGAAGAGTTGAGTTTATTCGCGGCTACTTTGAAACTGAGAGGGCTCAGCCTAGCTTCATTAATCGATTAAATACGGAGTGGCCTGAATTCTATTCTTATGCGCTGACAGAGAGTGAATTTTCTGCTGATTGGGTTAAACGCTACTCTATAGGCACATTCTATTATTCTGCCAATAACTCCATTGAGGCCATTAACATTGATGATTGTCTGACTGATTACATCTCCGATTCGGCGGATTATTTATCAATATCAGAACCGAAGGTTGACAAATTAATTAGTGGTTTTAAGTTGCTTAACGTCTCTTTTGTCAGTATCAAATTTGAAAACGCAAATAAAGTACTCTTTGATAAGGTTTATCAGCATTCACTTTATGATATTAATTTTGCCAACCTGACCTTAATGCTGAGTAAGGTTTACACGCTTAACAATGAAGATGATATTCGCCATAAGAACTATACACTAGTGATGTCACAGCCTGATTCTCCCTTGGCTAGTTATGTTAATAACCATATTAATTACTATCTGGATATGGTTTTATCGAGTTGTGAGGGTTCAATCGTGGATGATGAAGCTATTGTTTTATCCGTTCTTAATAATGAGAAAATATCTGATGAACAAAAAGGGCAGTATATAAACTCTTTGCAAACTTTCGTGACCTCTCTGAGTGAGGTTGAGAGCGAATCCTTATGGTCATCTTTGTTGAATAAAGATAGAGCTGTTTGCTCTGAGGAAAATATAGTCTTTTATTTTGAACATGTTGATGGGCTGGATGACTCACTTATCGAATTTATCAATAGAACTCATGTAGAGCTGAATTTTCAAAATATTAACATTGACGATGAGCTTAAAGGTAAATTATTTAAGTCGATTGTAATTTGTAATGATTTATCAAATCATAAATATGAAAAATTAATTTGTTCACTAAATCTTATTTATAAAACCTCCTTTAGCGTTAGTAATATCGCGAGTGATAAGTTCAAAATATTAGTGGATAAAAATATTATTCGTATGAGCATTGCCCCGCTTAATTTCATACGAGATAACTATCCGGAGCAACTTTCCTATTATATTCATAAGAATATCAGCACATACGTTGAACTAATGACGATTGATAACTTTATTTTGGATGAGGCTATATCAATACTTTCTTGGAAAGTTGATGATGATCTGAAAATTAAGCTACTCGAATTTGTTAAAACACCGTTGGCTATTCATGGCAAGAATTACTCTCAGATCATCAATGACTATATTTTAGAAAATAATTTTAAACCAGATGAACTTCTATTCTTGACATCATCGTATAAAACTTGGGGAACCTCTACTCAGTCGCTCATCTTGAGTCGAGCGATACAGAATATATCAGCATTGATAGCAAGCCCTAATGATGTTTCTGAACCGTTACAAAAAAACCTGTTTGTGGCAGAGGGACTGAATATGCAGAATAAAATAGCACTGCTAATCGCTTTGTTACCTGGTAAGGATTTGAGTAAGACGGCTTGCAAAGAGTATCTTGATCTGCTTGGTTTATCGGAGTTCAGTAAAATTTTGGGGCGAGGCAAACCTAAAATTGAAGTTGATTCAACTAATCAAAGTTTATTAACAGCATTAAGAGATAACCACTTCTTCTCTGATTTTGAGGTGGATGATGAAAATCCCACTTATTATAAAATAACAAGGCGGCGCTCTATGTCTGGCTCAGATACATAGCATTATATATTTTTCTACAGTTTGGGCACTTTTATAGTGCCCAATTTTTACGCTGAAACTTACGTAGCTAATCTGACTTTTCCCAGTTGACGAATACACCTAGGTGTTCGTGAAGCCCTCAGTGTGTTGGGATAGATGCGAGCGTCCGCTCCTCGCTCTAAGTTGCCGTTCAAGTACCTTTAAACAGAGTCGGCCAAACTCTGACGCGGCCTGCAGGTGGAAATGCTAACGTTTCCATCTGACACTGGATAAAATCTTCGGACTGACCAATGGGCAAGAGTTATTTCAATACATAATCGAACTTTTCTTCCCAATTTTAATTCAGGTCTTGCTGTTTTGCCCTCTCAAAATTCTTGATGAGTTCGTCGAAATAACTGCCAAGATATATTCTGGATAACTCAGAGTTTAACCATATTATTTTCACCGGCCTTTCGACATCGGTGCTAAGGCGATCCCACAATGCATCGAGATTTCTACCATAGTAAGGCCCAAAGTCTAATGATGCAGACATAATGGAATGCAACTCTTTTTCAGATAGGACGTGCGCTCCATCCAAATACAATTCACCTGCACTCATTTCCTGTTCACTCACTTTGACTTTCTACCAGAGATTTAATACTCACCAATGCACGTCATGTCCGTATTGGCGGTTTTAACAATTGCCGACTTCCCCTCCTCGCTCAGAGCTGCCTGTCGATATCTAGCACACAGTTCATTACAGGCGACTTTGGGCCATTATCTGACGTTGTATTTTTTTATGCTAATACCATTGATATTGTATATACCTGTTCGCTTAATCCGCTTGCCCTTTTTGTCCGTAATAGTGGCGGTAAGCGTGCTGCAGCGAATGGAATGATGTTCATCAATCACCAAACGAATTGCTTCTGAAGAATCCTCCACCTCGACGAGGTCATCAGTCTTATCCAGGCCGAATGGTACAAGGTGGAATGCGGTTTTTCCCGATGATTTTCTGGTTACCTTTACAGGGTAAAGCACATCACCACTTTTATGGATCAATTCAAGGCGTTCAGTGTAAATCATGGTAATTCTCCTTAGTTTGTCTGCATGAATGTACAAACTGAAGATAGGAGATACAACAAAAAAGACAGGTAAAGATAAAATAGCCTAACTCGCCCCATAATTCATTGAATTAAATATCTATTTTCGCAAGGTGCAGGTGAAAACTGAAATATTGATTAACCTTAGAGCCAGTTAAAGTGATCTACTCGCTATAACTCAAGACACTCTGATTTAAATATTAATTCCGAACTTCCGCTCCTCGTTCCCCCCTTCCCCAACACCCCACCCTCCCCAACAAAGGGGCAAGGTGGTTTGTCTACCCAACAAAACTCAATGAACCAACTCCAAAGCCTCATCCTCAATCATCGCCAAACCACCGTCCAACGAGCGAATAAATCTCGGGGCTTTTAAATCTTCGGCCAGCACGGTGAGCAGCTCATACAGCAGCCCGGTCATCTGCTGCCTTTGCTCGCGGGACTCTTGCTGATTCAGCAGGACGATGGTTAATGCCGTGCAGTATTCGCGGAGCGGTTCGGAGTCGGTGGCTAGTGGGTTGTAGCAGATGCGGGCCTCGCTCTCTTTGAGCGTCAGCTTCTCTATCAGGTGCTCCGGCAGCGGGGCTTTTAGCGCGCTTTTTAAGACTTCCAGCCCGGCGAGCAGGCGGCCGCAGAGCGCCATGCGTTCCGTTTGATTTTGGTTTTCAAGCAAATGCTCTGCGTACTGCTCGCAGACATCCAGCACCTGGAAGAGATCCATCGCTGCGCCCTGCGGCTTTTCTAGCAGGGTTGCGATATCGCCCGCAAATGCCGGGTCGTGTGGGGTGATTTCAGGGCGAGCCTGTGTGTTACTATCAGCATTAGCCATAGCTGTTACTCCGTATAACGGTTGTGGTCAGCCCCCGTCTGGTGTTCCACCACCATTCGGGGGCGCTTCTTTTTCCGGCTTTGACCGGGTTTATCTCTTGCTCATCCCTCCGATCATACTGGATGGTTGCACAGTAACCCAGATGAAAAACCAGGCAGATTGGCAAACTTCGAGGCGGCTCGCAGGAATGATGAAACGCTTTGGGGAATTGCAGATTGGGGGCTTATCAGGAAGAAAACAGGCCGAACGGACGTCCGGCCAGAAAGCCGATTAATGCCTGTCGCGTTTATCCGCGCGTTTGGCGAGGTAGTCGCCAAACATTTGCACGATCTGCACCAGCACAATCAGCGCCACAACCGTGACCACCATGACCTGGGTTTCGTAACGGTAATAGCCGAAGCGGATCGCGAGGTCGCCCACGCCGCCGCCGCCGACAATCCCCGCCATCGCCGAGTAACCGATCAGGCTGACCAGGGTTATGGTTAAGCCGCGCAGCAAACCGGCGCTGGCTTCCGGCAGCAGCACGGTGCAGATGATGCGCATCGGGCTGGCGCCAAAGGCCTCCGCGGCTTCAATAATGCCTTTGTCCACTTCCCGCAGCGCGCCGTCTACCAGGCGGGCATAAAACGCAATTGCCGCCACCGACAGCGGCACGGAAGCCGCAATCGGCCCGATGGTGTTACCGAGCAGGAACTGCGTCAGCGGCAACAACAGCACCAGCAGAATGACGAACGGCACCGAGCGCACGATGTTCACCACCACCGAGCTGAAGATGTTCAGCGCGCGGTTCTGCCAGAACAAATTGCGGTCGGTAACGAAGATCAAAAAGCCCAGCGGCAGGCCGCCGATAATCGCCAGCAGCGTGGAAATGCCCAGCATCTGGAAGGTTTCGCCAAAGGCAATCGTCAGGTCCGCGACTAAATCATCCATTCAGCACCTCCACACAGGCCGTATTTTTCCGAATATGATCGATGGCATCGCCCACCGCAGCCGGGTTGCCGGGGGCGGTAATCGCCACCACCAGAATGCCCAGCGCCCGGTCGCTGATGTACTCGATTTTGCCGTGCAGGATGTTCACGCCGACCCCGAACTTCACCGCCGCGAAGGAGAGCACCGGCTGCTCGGCCGAGTCGCCAACGAACATGATTTTCAGCAGCGCGCCGCGCATGTTGTCGAGCAGGCGCACCGGCAGCGTGAGGTTCAGCGTGTGGGACACCAGCTGGCGGGTAAATTCATGCTGCGGATGAGCAAAGATGTCGAACACCTCGCCGGACTCCACCACTTCCCCGCCGGACATCACCGCCACGCGGTCGCAAATCGTTTTGATCACGTTCATCTCATGGGTGATCAACACGATGGTGATCCCCAGCTGCTGGTTGATCTTTTTCAGCAGCGCCAGAATGGTGGCGGACGTTTCCAGATCCAGCGCCGAGGTCGGCTCATCACAGAGCAAAACATCCGGATGGTTCGCGATGGCTCGCGCAATGCCCACGCGCTGTTTCTGCCCGCCGCTCAGCTGCACCGGGTAGCGGTTGGCTTTGTCGGCCAGGCCCACCAGCTCAAGAATTTCATCCACGCGCGGGCCGATTTTACTGCGTTCCCAGCCCGCAGCTTTGAGGCTGAAAGCCACGTTCTGCCTGACAGTCCGGGTGTGCATCAAATTGAAGTGCTGGAAAATCATGCCGATACGCTGGCGCGCTTTACGTAGCTCGGCGCCCTGCAGCGCGGTAATCTCGGTTCCACCGATTTTTACGCTACCCTCACTTGGGCGCTGGAGCGCGTTCAGGGTGCGTAATAAGGTACTTTTCCCGGCACCGCTGGTGCCAACAATGCCAAAAATCTCACCGGCCCCAATGTGCAGCGAAACATCGTTCACCGCCCGGCTGGTCTGGTTCCGGCCCGTGGGGAAGTCCACGCAGACCTTTTCAATCTCAATCATGACAACCTCAAATCAGCGATAAAGAGCAGGCATCCCGCCTGCCCGCTTTGCTCTGGTTACTTTTTGTCGGCGGCAACCATCCAGTCAGGTTTCTGGAAGGCGTTGAAAATATTCTGCGGATCGTCGATCGCTTTTTCGTAGGCCGGGGACTTCACGGTCTCCACGATGTCTTTGGCGAACGGCTTATCCGCATCTTCGGCACGCACCGCGATGATGTTTTTGAGGTTCTCGTCCAGGTGTTCCTGTTTGAGCGCGGAAGAGAGTTTTAGCCCGGCGGCAATGGCAAAGTTACCGTTGACCAATGCGGCGCTGGCGCTGTCCAGCGTGCGCGGCAGCTGTGCGGCCTCCAGCGATTTAAACACCAGGCCTTTCGGGTTGGTGGCGATATCGCGCTCGGAGGCTTTGGTCGGGTCAATGTTCTCTTTGATGGTGATAAGCTCCATCGACTGCAGGAAGCGCAGCCCACGGGCGAGGTTGGTCGGGTCGTTAGACAGGGTGACAATGTCGCCTTTCTTCAGCTCGTCCAGGCTTTTGACCTTATGGGAGTAAATGCCCATCCCGGCGGTTGGCACGGCGATCAGCTTCGCCAGCTTGAGGTTTTTGTCAGCGGTGAATTTGTCGAAGTACAGCGAGTGCTGGAACAGGTTGGCGTCGATGCTGCCGTTCGCCAGCGCCATGTTGGGCTGCACGTAGTCGCTGAACTCGCGCACCACGACTTTATAGCCTTTCTCTTTTAACGACGGGGCGATGGCCTGTTTGACCATGTCGCCGTAAGGCCCCGGCGCCACGCCGAAGACGATGGTGTGCGGGTCGCTGTTGGCCTGAGCAAACTGCAGGCCGCTGGCCAGAAGTAAAGCGCCGGTCGCCACGCGCCAGCCGAAACGATTTCCCATGGGTATTCTCCCTTACAGAATGATGTGTGGTGTCCTGAGGCGAGCCTCTTTCACGGGCCGCTTACTAAGTCGTTGATCCAACTGGACAGAGTAAGATGGCACATTCCGTTAACAGGGTTAATTGAAAATATTTCATCTTGCGCCCGGGAGAAGGCGCGACGGGCATAAAGCGGGCTTTTGCGAATAACGATAAAGCAAAGCGGAAAACCCGCTTTGCTTTAGAATGAGCTTAATCAGCGCAG
The DNA here is from genome assembly GCF_000757825.1 of Cedecea neteri. Classification (GTDB taxonomy): domain Bacteria; phylum Pseudomonadota; class Gammaproteobacteria; order Enterobacterales; family Enterobacteriaceae; genus Cedecea; species Cedecea selenatireducens. Next base: position 3,886,811 of record NZ_CP009451.1, on the reverse strand, counting down.
GATGCCGCCCGTTTGCGCTTAACGTTTGTTTTAAAATTGAACAGCAAATAACTCGCCAGCGACAAACAGCCCACCCCTACTGCGCCGTAGGCCAGCACACCAGAAAAACCGGCATTCAGCGCCTGAATAATGAGATCGCTACTGAGCGAGCCTCTGGTCCCGCCAGCTATTTGTTCTGCCAGGGCATACCTTTCGCTCACGCTGTCGATATGGCTCTGTAAACTTTCGGCTATCCCCGCCACCAGGAGACTCCCCATTAAGGCAATATTGATGGCGAGGGTAATTAAGCGCGAACTGATATCAATCCCGGAAGCCATGCCCACGCGGTTAGCGGCGACGGAACTCGTGGTGGTGTTGGTGACCGGGGTATTGATTAACCCCAGCGCCATCCCCGAAAGTATCGCGCCGGGTAGCAAACTGACCTGATAGATGACGGCTAGTCTCATCAGGACAAATCCCAGGCCGATAGTAAGCAGCCCCAGCGGGATGAGGCGCGCGGCACCAAAGCGCAGCACAAGCTTCTCTCCGACTGGCGGCATTAACAATGTGGGCAGGGTGTAGGCCAGCAGCGCCATACCAGTCTCCATAATGCTGTAGCCCTTCCCTATCTGGTAATAAACCGGCAGATAAATCATCAGCGGCCAGAAGCTGAAATTCATCCCCACGGACCCCATCAGCGCACCGGAGAAAGGTCTAATCCGAAAGACTGAGAAATCAAACATAGGATGAGGGTGGCGTAGCTCAATTATGACGAACAGCCCCAGGCTGATAAAAGTGCCCAGCAAGGTTAACTGGGCTTCACCGCTGGTCCACCCGATATTCCCGCCCTGAGTGATGAGCCAGGTCGCCCCCACCACTCCTATGCTCAACGTCACCAGGCCCGCGACATCCAGCGGTTTCGTGGTGTTTTCCCGCGACTCGATAACATTTTTCAGGGTCAGAGCCAGGGTGAGCAGCGCAATAATGCCGTGGACCAGAAATACCCATTGCCAGCTAAACCACGCCTCCAGCACGCCGCCGATGACGGGGCCAAAGCCCAGCCCAAAACCAAATGTGATCCCCCAGGCGGAAAACGCCCTGCTGCGCGCTTTTCCCTCCGGAAACTGGACCGACAGGATGGCAATCAGGCTGGTTAACATCGCCCCGCCGCTCAGTCCCTGCAAAAAGCGCCCTACAATAAGCCATTCCGGCGTCCGGGCCAGGCCACAGAGAACCGACGTCAGGCCAAACCCAATAATGCTGATAATAAAAATACGCTTGCGGCCATATTTATCTGCCAATGTTCCCGTGGCCATCAGCACCGCCGTACAGGAGAGGGTATAAGCGTTCATAATCCACTGCAGTTCGCGAAAATTGGCCTGCATCTGCTTTTCCAGCACCGGCAAAATAACCGGGACGCTGGATATTTCCAGGCCCGACATTAACGCGGCCAAACAGACCGCCATCAGCGCTAATAGGTTTTTCATACTGGTTTCCTGCAAAACGTTAAGAAGGTGCCAGCATGAAAGATTCGGGGTGGAGTAGAAATCGACGCTCAGGTCAGTTATCGTCAAGATCGTGCCATTTTAGAGACAGAACGACCATGCCAGTCACCTATTCAGATCAAGACCGCGCTTTTACACCGAAAAATCGACGGCTGGTTGTGCTGGCCTATCAGTGTCTCTGCACTTTTGAGTTCGGGATTGCCGTCGAAGCTTTTGGTCGCGTGGATGAAGTGCTTGGGCAGCCTCTCTATGATTTGCGCGTCGCGTCGTTAGAAAATGGCGTCTTTGACGCCCAGGGCGGCGTACGTTTAGTCGTGGACGGAGGACTGGAGCTGCTCGAGGATGCCGGGACAATTGTCATTCCCGGCTGGCGAAATGTTTTTGAACCGGCCCCGGAGCCGCTGATTGCCGCCTTACAACGCGCCCATCAAAAGGGTTCCCGGATAGTGTCGATTTGCGCTGGCAGCTTTATTCTCTGCGAAACAGGATTACTGGACGGCAAGCGAGCCACCGCCCACTGGAACAGCACGGAGATCCTCGCGGACAGGTTCCCTGCGGTGCAGGTGGAACACAGCATGATCTATGTCGATGAGGGCAGTCTGATCACCTCCGCAGGCGGCGCCGCCGGGGTCGATCTTTGCCTGCATCTTATCCGCCGTGATTACGGGATTGAAATCGCCAACCGGACTGCACGACGCATGATTACGCCCCCGCTACGGGAAGGCAGCCAGGCACAGTGGGTTCAGCAGCCCGTCCCTAAACGCCGCAGCAAAAGCCTTGCACCCTTGCTGGACGACTTGCGCCATCATCTGAATACGCCCCTGGTGATCGAACAGTTAGCCAGGCAAGCGGGCATGAGTCGCCGGACCTTTATCCGCAGGTTCAAAGATGCCACCGGCACCACGCCGGGCGAGTGGATGCTCAGCCTCCGGCTGGAAAAGGCTTGTGCACTGCTGGAAAGCGAGAAACTCAGCATTGATCAGGTTGCAGAACAGTCTGGATTTGGCTCAGCGGAAACGCTCCGGCATCACTTCCGGCTGCGATATAAAACCACGCCCACACAGTGGCGCAAGGCCTTCAATGCCAGAACATGCATACCCGTTTCTGAATAGGTAAAAAATTAGGCAGGAAACGCTAAATGAGGCGGGCAGCAGCGCTGCCACCCGCCAGAGGCACGATTAGAAGTCGTAGCGCAGACGAACCAGGTTCATGTCGCCCAGGTTGTCGGTGCTGGAGGTGAAGACGTGCTCGTAGTCCACCTGGAAGCCGTAATCCAGCTTGAAGCTCACGCCCACACCGTTGTCGATGCGCTGGTAGCTGCGGCCGGTCACGTATTGCAGACGGTCACCCATGAAGTATGGCTGTACGGATTTCAGCGCGTACTGACCCACCGGGATGGTGTAACCGGCAAAGTACTCGATGCCCCACGCGTCGCCGGAGAAGTAGTTGTTGACGTCTTTCAGCTTGGTGGTCAGGAAGTTCTGGTACCAGCCGCCGCCGAAGCTGAACGTCCAGTTGTCCGGTTTCCAGCTCAGCGCGGTCCCGTAGATGTTCTGGTTGTAAGACTTGCTATCGCCGTCGTTCGGGTTACGCATATCGGCACGGGTGTAGTTCCATGCGGTGCCCCAGGTCAGGTCTTTGGTGATGTGGTAATCCACGCCCAGAGAGCCGCCGCCTTTACGCTTGTAGCGCATGCCGGTGGTGGCACGGATGTCGTTATCTTCAAACAGGTAAGAAGCGTAAACGTCCGCATCGCCGAAGGTGTTTTTGTACTTCAGCATGTTACGGGAACGGTAAGAGCCGTCGTAGTCGCCGTTCATGCCGTTACCCGGAGCCTGACCGATCATGTCGTAGTCCCAGATATCGGTTTTGGCGCCAACCACGTCATAGTAAACGCTGTTCTGCTGGCCGTAGGTCAGCTGACCCCAGGTTTTGCTTTTCAGGCCGGTGTACAGCATACGGCGAGTGGTGTTGTTCGCGCCGTCTGCATAGTGGTTGTCCCACTCGAAGACCGCCGGAATATTCACGCCCAGCTCGTAGAAGCTGATCCAGCTAATATCATCGAACAGATAATAATCAGCCGCGAAGCGGAAACGGGTGCCGCCGTCAAAGCCGTTACGTTTGTAAGAGCCTTTATCGCCGTCGCCGGACATCATGTTGAACTGCGGACGAATACTGCCGCCCACGGTGAAGTTGAGGCGGCTCAGTGGGTTACCGGCCTGCGGGTCCTGCTTCAGGACGGTGATTTCCGCGTTAGCGGCGAAAGACGCCATACCTGCAAGCAGGCCGGCCCCAATCAGTAATGGTAAAGCGCGCAAATTTGCTTTCATGTGGATCCTTAGTAACCGTATTTATTATAAGCGCGGGCATATTAACGCTTATTAAGTCCGATTTCTGAGGGATTTTTATTAATTCGTGCGGTTATCTATCAGTCTTTTCTTAATAGATATTAAAAAAACATCAAAAAATGCAGAAAATATGTTCTGACGCAATAAACATCGAAATATAACAAATTTTATAACGGTAACCGGGCGTCCCTGCCCGGCCTCCTCAGACGACAAACTGGCGGAACAGCGCCTTCCCTTTCAGTAAACGAACGCCCAGCCAGCCGCCGCAAAGCGACAGCAATATCGCCCCGGTAACAGGCAGCACGATCCACAGACGCAAATCAGGCTCCCACGGGAAGTCGAACACCCGGGTTTGCAGCACGCCAAGCGCCGTTTCGGCCCCGATGGCCGCAACCAGGCCGGACACCAGCCCCAGCACGGCGAACTCGCACCATAGCGTGGTTCTGAGCAGCTTTTTGCCCGCGCCCAGCGTGCGGTAAACCACCAGTTCCTGATGGCGCTGGCGCATGCCAACCTGTACCTGAGCCAGCAACAGCAGCAGGCCGCAGGCGGTCACCAGCACCACCATCACCTCCAGCGCGCGGCTGACCTGCTCCAGCACCTGGCCGATTTGTTTCAGGATAGCCCCGATATCCAGCAGGCTGACGGTCGGGAATTCGCGGTTAAGCTGGGTCAGCAGGCCGTTATTTCCCTCCCAGCGGAAGCTGGTGAGCCAGCTCTGCGGTTGCCCGTCGAGCGCGCCCGGTGGGAAGATAAAGTAGAAGTTTGGCCGCAGGCTTTCCCAGTCCACTTTGCGCAGGCTGGTCACCTTCGCGGTGAAGTCCTGGGTATCTCCCATGAAGGTCACGCTGTCGCCAAGTTTAATGTTCAGGCGCTTCGCCACGCCGTCGTCCATCGACACTTCTCCGGTCTTCGGCGGCCAACTGCCCGCGAGGATCGGGTTGTGATCAGGCTTCTGGCTCTGCCAGGTCAGATTCAGCTCGCGGTTCAACGCTTCGTCCGGGTTGCCCTCGGTGGACTGGCCGTTAATCGCCGTCATGCGCGCCCGCACGATGGGGTAAAACGAATCCGGGATCACCTGATGGTCGGCGAGGAAGGTTTTCACCGGCTGAACCTGCTCTGGCGCAATGTTCACCAGGAAGTAGTTCGGGCTTTCCGGCGGCAGCTGCTGCTGCCATCTGTCCAGCAAATCGCCCCGCAGCACTAGCAGCAGCGCCAGCAGCATAAAGGACAGCGAGAACGCCGCCAACTGGCTGAGCGTCGCCCACGGCTGGCGAAGCAGGCGGTTAACCGCCAGGCGCAGGGCCAGATTTTTCAGCGTCAGCTTCTTAAGCAGCTTCAGGACGCCCCAGCCAACGAGGCCGCACAGCGCCGCCAGCACCAGCGTGCCCGCCAGCACCGCCCACAGCAGCGCACTGCCGCCCATGAGCAACGCCAGCAGCAGCACCACAACGACGCTTATCACTGGCAGATAAATTTTCAGCGGCCAGACGCTGGCCACGGCGTCACGCCGCAGCACGCGCAATGGCTGAGTCGCCAGCAGCAACCGGTACGGACGCAGTCCCACCAGCACGGAGATTGTTACCATCGAGCCGATAGCCCACACCCACGGCCAGAGGCTCGCTGGCGGCAGCGCGGCCGGCAGCACCGGCTTCAACAGCTGCATCAGTGCGGCTTCAAACAGCAGCCCGACGGCGCCCCCGGCAATCGCCGAAAGCAGCAGCACCATCAGCCACTGGCCGATAATCAGCTTACGCAGCGCCGCCCTGCCCGCCCCCAGCGTTTTCAGAATAGCCACCAGGTCGTAGCGGCTGCGGCAGTAGTGGCTCATCGCCACGGCAATCGCCGCTACGGCCAGCAGCAGCGTCAGCAGGGCAGAAAGCAGCAGGAACTGCTGAGAACGCTCCAGCGACTTGCCCAGCGCGCCTTCGTCCTGCTCCATGCCGATCCAGCGCTGCTCCGGCTTCAGCTTCGGCAGCAGGAAGTTTTCAAACTGCTGCAATTGCTGTGCGTCGCCGCCAAACTTGTAGCGCCAGCTAATGCGGCTGCCGGGCTGTACTGCCCCGGTTTTCTCGACGTCGGCCAGGTTCATCATCAGCCGGGGCGCAATCTGGAACGGGTTAAACCCGGCGTCCGGCTCCTGAATCACCTGCCCGGCAATACGCAGCGTGGCATCGCCCACATCTATGTTATCGCCGACTTTCAGGTTGAGCAGAGCCAGCAGGCGCGGCGCAAGCAGCGCGGTACCCGGCTCCGGTTTCAGTCCCGGCGGGTTAGTTTCCAGCTCGCCGTACATTGGGTAAACGCCGTCGACCGCTTTCACATCCGCCAGCTGCGGCGTGTCGCCGGCAAAGGTCATGGTGGCGAAGCTCAGCTGTTTGCCGACCTTTAAGCCATCGCTTTGCGCCTGAGTCAGCCATTCATCCGGCACGGCGCGGGCGCTACGCAACGTCCTGTCGCCCGCCATATACTCGCGGCTTTGCTGGCTGAGGCCTTTTTCCATTCTGTCGCTGATGCTGCCGAGCGCCAGCACGCAGGCCACCGCCAGGCTCAGCGCCAGCCAGACAATCAGCAGCGAGGGAGAGCGCCACTCGCGCCAGAACCAGCGGGCTATCATGCTTCCTCCCACAGTTTGCCTTCGCGCAGCCGCAGGCGGCGGTCGCAGCGTGCCGCCAGCTGCTCGTCGTGGGTGACGAGGATCAGCGTGGTGGAGAAATCGCGGTTAAGGGAAAACAGCAGGTCGGCAATGCGGTCGCCGGTTTGCCTGTCGAGATTACCGGTAGGCTCATCGGCAAACAGCACGCCCGGTTTGCCGTTAAACGCCCGAGCCAGCGCCACACGCTGCTGTTCCCCGCCGGAGAGCTGTGCTGGCAGGTGATCCAGGCGTTTGCCTAAGCCCAACTGCTCCAGCAGCGCTTTGGCCTGAGCCCGGCTGGCCGAGCTGTTTTCACCGCGCAGCAGCGAGGGAAGCTCTACGTTTTCGAGGGCATTCAGGGTGGGCACCAGCATAAAGGACTGAAACACAAAGCCGACGTTTTGCGCGCGCAGCGCCGCCCTCGCCTCTTCATCCATGCTGTGCAGCGGCTCGCCGCAAAGGTGGACTTCGCCGTCCGTGCCGTCATCAAGCCCGGCCAGAATCGCCAGCAGCGTGGACTTGCCCGAGCCTGACTCGCCAATCAGGGCGATGGTTTCGGCCGGTTTGACAACCAGCTCAACTCCGGTAAGGATGGAAAGCTCGTGTTCACCCTGACCCACGGACTTACTAAGATGATGAACTTCAACAATGTTTTCCGCTGGCATTTGCCCTTCCTGTTTCTGGCTTTGATGACCTTCCGCGCCGCCGCGGCGGACACGTTATTGATTTTAGGCGATAGCCTGAGCGCCGGTTACCGTATGGCAGCCACCAGCGCCTGGCCCGCTCTGCTGGATGCCAAATGGCAGCCGCAGAATACAAAAGTCGTGAATGCGAGCATCAGCGGTGATACCGCTGCGCAGGGCCTGTCTCGCCTGCCCGCGCTGTTAAAGCAGCATCAACCTCGCTGGGTTTTAGTGGAGCTTGGCGGCAACGACGGCCTGCGTGGGTTCCAGCCTCAAGAGGTAGAAAAAACCCTTAAGCAGGTTATCACCGACGTGAAGGCCGCCAATGCCCAACCGCTGCTGATGCAAATTCGCCTGCCCGCCAACTACGGACGCCGCTATAATGAGGCGTTTAGCGCTATTTATCCGCAGCTTGCCAAACAGTTTGATATCCCTTTGCTTCCGTTCTTTATGGAAGAGGTGTATCTGAAACCGCAATGGATGCAGGATGACGGCATTCACCCTAACCGTGATGCTCAGCCGTTTATCGCCGACTGGATGGCGACGCAGCTGACTCCGTTACTCTCTAAATAACCGGCGCAGCAGCGCCAGGCATGACGAGATAGTTAAACACGACTGATAAATAATCGGGGCACCCTTCGGGTAAAGTTATGCAAAAATCCGTTTTAATTACAGGCTGCTCCAGCGGGATTGGCTTAGCCAGCGCGCAGGAGTTACAGAAGCTTGGCTACAACATTCTCGCCGCCTGCCGTAAACCGGAAGACGTAGAGCGCATGAATCAGCTCGGTTTTACCGGCGTTCAGCTCGATCTTGATGACCCGGAAAGCGTCAAACGTGCCGCCGCCGAAGTGATTGAAATTACCGGCAATCGCCTGTACGGGCTGTTTAATAACGGCGGTTACGGCGTTTATGGCCCGCTGAACGCCATTTCCCGCGAACAGCTTGAACAGCAGTTTTCCACCAACTTCTTCGGCACGCACCAGTTGACCATGCTGCTGCTGCCCGCCATGCAGCCTCACCACGAAGGCCGCATCGTGATGACCAGCTCGGTGATGGGGCTGATTTCCACGCCGGGGCGCGGGGCCTATGCCGCCAGTAAATATGCGCTGGAAGCCTGGTCAGACGCGCTGCGCATGGAGCTTCGCCATAGCGGGATTAAAGTCAGCCTGATTGAGCCCGGCCCGATCCGCACCCGTTTTACCGATAACGTCAATCAAACCCAGAGCGACAAGCCGGTAGAGAACCCTGGCATTGCCGCAAGGTTTACCCTCGGCCCGGAAGCGGTGGTGGCGAAAGTGCGCCATGCCTTTGAAAGCCCAAGGCCGAAGCTGCGCTACCCGGTGACCGTGGTGACCCACGTGATTACCGTGCTGCGCCGCCTGTTGCCGGCGTGCGCAATGGACAAAATTTTACGCAGCTGAGTTGAAGTCCCGGCCTCAGCCCCCATGTAAAAAACAAATGTTTAACAGAGAATCGCCCATGTCCGCAGAAAACATTATCAACATTACCGAAGCGAACCTGCACCAGACGCTGGAACAGTCCGTGGCTAAACCCGTGCTGTTTTATTTCTGGTCTGCCCGCAGCCAGCACTGCGAACAGTTAACGCCGGTTCTGGACAGGCTCGCAGCCCAATACAACGGCCAGTTTATTCTCGCCAAAGTTGACTGCGACGCAGAGCAGATGGTGGCTTCGCAGTTTGGCCTGCGCTCCATTCCTACCGTGTACCTTTTCCAGAATGGTCAGCCGGTGGACGGCTTCCAGGGGCCGCAGCAGGAAGAAGCGATTCGCGCCCTGCTCGACAAAGTGCTGCCGCGTGAAGAAGAGCTGAAAGCCCAGCAGGCAGTGGAGCTGATGCAGGAAGGCAAACACGCCGAAGCGCTGCCGCTGCTGAAAGATGCCTGGCAGCTGTCCGACCAGAACAGCGAGATTGGCCTGCTGCTGGCGGAAGTGCAGATCGCCCTGAACCGCAGCGAAGACGCCGAAGCGGTGCTGAAAACTATTCCACTGCAGGATCAGGACACGCGCTACCAGGCGCTGATTTCCCAGATTGAACTGCTGAAACAGGCTGCCGACACGCCGGAAATTCAGCAATTGCAGCAGCAGGTACAAAACGAGCCGGACAACGCCCAGCTCGCCAGCCAGCTCGCATTGCAGCTTCATCAGGTCGGCCGGAACGAAGAAGCGCTGGAGCTGCTTTATACCCACCTGAAAAAAGACCTGGGCGCAGCAGACGGCCAGGCGCGTAAAATGATGATGGAAATTCTGGCCGCGCTGGGCACCGGCGACGCGCTGGCGTCCAAATACCGCCGTCAGATTTACGCCCTGATGTATTAATTAGCTAAAAACTAAAAAAGGCCGGTAATTCCGGCCTTTTGCTTATCTGTAAACGCGGATCCCGCCGTCCACGCCATTCGGACTGAACAGCACCTGCCAGAGCTGAATATTTCGCGCACGGAATGCGCCCGCACAGGCGTTTAAATAGTAGGTAAACATCCGTTTAAAACGCTCGTCATAATTGCGTGAAATATTAGGCCAGCAGCGGAGGAAATTATCGTTCCAGGCCATCAACGTTCTGTCGTAATCCGCGCCGATATTGTGCCAGTCTTCCATAATAAAATGTTTTTCACTGGCGCTGGCAATATGGCGCACGGACGGTAAACAGCCGTTGGGGAAAATATATTTATTGATCCAGGGATCGACGTTTAAATCCGTTTCATTCGAACCGATGGTGTGCAGCAGAAACAGGCCGTCGTCTTTAATATTGCGGGCAGCAACCTCAAAATAGGTGCTGTAGTTTTTCGGCCCGACGTGCTCGAACATGCCCACGGAAACAATGCGATCAAATTTGCTGTTGAGGTCGCGATAATCCTGCAGCAGGATCTCGACGTCCAGGCCCCGGCAGCGATCCTGCGCCATTTTTTGCTGCTCCGCCGATATCGTTACGCCGACCACCGACACGCAGTATTCCTGCGCCGCATACTGCGCCAGACCGCCCCAGCCGCAGCCGATATCCAGCAGCGTCATGCCCGGCTTGAGCTGCAGCTTTTCGCAGATCATGTGCAGCTTATTACGCTGGGCAGAGGCAAGATCCGTGGCGTCTTTCCAGTAGCCGCAGGAATATTGCATATACGGATCGAGCATCGCGGCAAACAGATCGTTGCCGATATCATAGTGCTCCTTGCCGACTATCCAGGCACGCTTACGGGACTGCAAATTAAAGACTCTGGCCCCGGCAATACGCAGCAGGTCAGAGAAATGCTTCGGCATTTTACTGTCCAGGCCGTGGCGCAAAATATGGGTAAATAAAATATCCAGCCGGTCGCAGTCCCACCAGCCGTCCATATAGCTTTCCCCCAGGCCGAGAGAACCTTCCTGTAATATTCGCTTGAAGAAGTCTGGATTATTCACCCGAATATCTGCCGGACCGTTGCCGTCAATATCAATCGCCATGGGTGAAATTAATTCTTCCACGATTTTCTGCCAATGGCTGTTATTGGTCCGATGCTGCTCAGCTATTATTGTCCCCATTGCTTCCTCACCGGGATAAGTGCTCTTGCCAAATACCGCCCGCCTAATAGAGCGAGCTGCCGAAGCATCCGATATTACGCCTGCGCACACCATGCGTGAAATGAACTTACTCCATGAAAATCATTCCATTTAGGAATAATTAAATGATAAGCAGCAATTAATTCTCAACGGGCGCCGGACTGTTGCTGAATGTTTCAGGTTAAGCAGTTAGACTGAATGCAAAACAAACAGGAGGTTTTTTTAATGCTTATCGTGATCCCCGTATTAATTCTCGTGGCGCTAGTGGTTGTAGCGGCCGGGGTAAAAATCGTGCCTCAGGGCTTTCAATGGACCGTCGAACGCTTTGGCCGCTATACCAACACCCTGATGCCGGGCCTGAATCTTGTGGTGCCGTTTATGGATCGCGTGGGCCGCAAAATCAACATGATGGAACAGGTGCTCGACATCCCTTCCCAGGAAGTCATTTCCAAAGATAACGCCAACGTTTCCATTGACGCCGTGTGCTTTATTCAGGTAGTTGACGCCCCGCGCGCCGCCTATGAAGTCAGCAACCTCGAGCTGGCGATCATCAACCTGACGATGACCAACATTCGTACCGTGCTCGGCTCAATGGAGCTGGATGAGATGCTGTCCCAGCGCGACAACATCAACACCCGCCTGCTGCACATCGTGGACGAAGCCACCAACCCGTGGGGCATTAAAATCACCCGTATCGAAATCCGCGACGTGCGCCCGCCGGCTGAGCTGATTGATGCCATGAACGCCCAGATGAAAGCCGAACGTACCAAGCGCGCCTACATTCTTGAGGCCGAAGGGATCCGCCAGGCGGAAATCGTCAAAGCCGAAGGTGAGAAACAGTCGAAAATCCTGAAGGCCGAAGGGGAACGACAGTCAGCTTTCCTTCAGGCAGAAGCCCGCGAACGTAGCGCCGAAGCGGAAGCCCGCGCCACGCAAATGGTGTCCGAAGCTATCGCCAAAGGGGATATTCAGGCGGTGAACTACTTCGTCGCCCAGAAATACACCGACGCGCTGCAGCAAATCGGCTCGGCCAATAACAGCAAAGTGGTGCTGATGCCGCTGGATGCCTCCAGCCTGATGGGCTCCATCGCCGGGATCAGCGAACTTATCGCCCAGAGCGGCAACGAGCGTAAAAAATGATCGACAGTATTCTCGCGCACCCACACGTCTTCTGGCTTGCGCTAGGCGGACTGCTGCTGGCGGCGGAGATGCTCGGCGCCAGCGGCTATTTGCTGTGGAGCGGCGTGGCGGCGGTCATCACCGGGCTGCTGGTCTGGCTGCTGCCGCTCGGCTGGGAAACGCAGGGCGTCTGTTTTGCCCTGCTGACGCTGGTCGCCGCCTTTCTCTGGTGGCGCTGGCTGTCCAGCCGCAAGCAGCAAATTCCGGGTGAAGTGCTCAACCAACGCGGTCAGCAGCTGGTTGGCCGCCGTTTTCGTCTGGAAACAACCTTGGTCAACGGCCGGGGGCATGTTCGCGTAGCCGACAGCAGCTGGCCGGTGACCGCCGATGAAGATTTACCGGCGGGCTGTGAGGTTGTGGTGCAGGCCGTGGAAGGCATTACGCTAAAAATTAAAGCGGTTTAGTTTATCTCGTGGCGATGGCAGCAGCCGGAAAGGTTGTCGATGATCGGGCAGTCGGCGCTTTCATCGCCAGGGCACGCTTCTGCCAGCGTCAGCAAATGCTGACGCATATTTTGTAGCTCAATAATATGCCGTTCGATATCCGCGACCTTCTGTAAGGTGCGGGCTTTTACGTCCGCGCTGTGCCTCGCCGGATCGTTAAACAGGCTCACCAGCTCCTTGCACTCTTCCAGATTAAACCCGACCTGACGGGCCTGGCGCAGCAGCGTCAGCTCATCGAGATGCTTTTGCGTATAGCTCCGGTAGCCGTTGTCGGCGCGAAAAGGCGGCGTGACCAGCCCTTTCTCTTCGTAAAAACGAATCGCCTTGCTGGTTAGCCCGGTTTTTTTCGCCACATCGCTAATATTCATTTTTGCTCCTTGACCTTCCCCTTGATGGAAGGTTTAACCTCTTTCATAGTTAACCGAATCATCCTTTCGGTCAATATTTCACCTCACCATCATACAGGAGTCTTGCGATGTCACACATTGTGGATCTGAATCTGGATGGCCTGACCTGCGGCCACTGTGTTAAACGCGTCAAAGAAAGCCTCGAGCAGCGTGCAGACGTTGAGCAGGCTGAAGTCACCCAAACCCACGCCCGCGTCACCGGCAATGCTACGCCGGAAGCGTTAGTGGAAACCGTCAAGCAGGCGGGATACGGCGCAGAAGTCGCCAGCCACCCAAAGGCTGAACCGCTGGCAGAGTCATCAACTCCGTCGGAAGCACTGACAGCGGTCGCCCCTTCGCTTCCGGCAGCGTCTACCGACGATGACAGCCAGCAGCTGTTGATCAACGGTATGAGCTGCGCCAGCTGCGTCTCCCGGGTGCAAAATGCCTTACAGAATGTCCCGGGCGTCAGCCAGGCACGGGTTAACCTTGCGGAGCGCAGTGCGCTGATAATGGGCACCGCCTCCGCAGAATCGCTGGTCAAAGCCGTGGAAAACGCAGGCTATGGCGCCGAAGCGATTGAAGACGACCAGAAACGCCGTGAACGTCAGCAGGAAACGGCCAACGCCGCCATGAAGCGCTTCCGCTGGCAGGCGATTGTCGCCCTTGCCGTCGGGATCCCGGTGATGGTCTGGGGCATGATCGGCGACAACATGATGGTCACCGAGAGCAACCGCTCCCTGTGGCTGACCATTGGCATTATCACCCTTGCGGTGATGGTCTTTGCCGGCGGCCATTTTTACCGTAGCGCCTGGCGCAGCCTGATGAACCGCGCGGCCACTATGGATACGCTCGTCGCCCTCGGCACCGGCGCGGCCTGGCTCTACTCCATTACCGTCAATATCTGGCCGCAGCACTTCCCGATGGAAGCCCGCCACCTCTACTACGAGGCCAGCGCGATGATCATCGGCCTGATAAACCTCGGCCATATGCTTGAGCAGCGTGCACGTCAGCGCTCCTCCAAAGCCCTTGAACGTCTGCTGGACTTAACGCCGCCGACCGCACGAGTAGTGACGGATGAAGGCGAAAAAACCTTACCGCTGGCGGAAGTCACCGCCGGAATGACGCTGCGCCTGACCACCGGCGACCGCGTGCCCGTTGACGGCGAAATTACCCAGGGTGAAGCCTGGTTCGACGAAGCAATGCTGACCGGCGAACCGGTCCCGATGCAAAAATCGAACGGCGACGGTATTCATGCCGGCACCGTGGTGCAGGACGGCAGCGTGCGGTTCAAGGCCACCGCAACCGGCAGCCACACTACGCTGTCCCGTATTATCCGCATGGTTCGCCAGGCGCAGAGCAGCAAGCCGGAAATCGGCCAGCTTGCCGATAAAATTTCTGCCGTATTCGTGCCGGTGGTGGTGGCTATTGCGCTGATTAGCGCCGCTATCTGGTACTTTGTCGGCCCGGCGCCACAAATCGTTTACACCCTGGTTATTGCCACCACGGTGCTGATTATCGCCTGCCCTTGCGCCCTGGGGCTTGCGACGCCGATGTCGATTATTTCAGGCGTGGGCCGCGCCGCCGAGTTCGGCGTTCTGGTACGCGATGCCGATGCCCTGCAACGCGCCAGCACGCTGGATACCGTGGTCTTTGATAAAACGGGCACGCTGACCGAAGGCAAACCGCAGGTGGTTGCCGTGGAAACCCGTTCGGGGGTGGATGAAGTACAGGCAGTACGCCTTGCGGCCGCGCTTGAGCAAGGTTCAAGTCATCCGCTGGCTCGCGCCATTATTGAAAAAGCAGGCAGTTCGACGCTGCCGGAAGTCACCTCGTTCCGCACTCTGCGCGGGCTTGGCGTCAGCGGTGAAGTTGACGGGCATAAACTGCTGCTGGGCAACAAAGCGCTGCTTGATGAGCAGGGCGTGGACACGCAGCCGCTTGTCGACAGCATTGATACGCAGGCACGTTCAGGCGCCACGCCGGTTCTGCTGGCGGTAGACGGCCAGCTCATGGCGCTGTTAGCCATACGCGATCCGCTTCGCAGCGACAGCGTAAGCGCGCTGCAACGCCTGCATCGCAACGGCTATCGTTTAGTGATGCTCACCGGCGATAACGCCGTGACCGCCAACGCTATCGCCAAAGAAGTTGGCATTGACGAGGTGATTGCGGGCGTGCTGCCGGACGGCAAAGCTGACGCCATCAAAAAGCTGCAGCAGCAGGGCCGCCAGGTGGCGATGGTGGGCGACGGCATCAACGATGCTCCGGCGCTGGCTCAGGCAGAAGTGGGGATTGCGATGGGCGGCGGCAGCGACGTCGCGATTGAAACCGCAGCCATTGCCCTGATGCGTCACAGCCTGGTCGGCGTTGCCGACGCGCTGGCCATTTCTAAGGCTACGCTGCGCAATATGAAGCAAAACCTGATGGGCGCCTTCGTGTACAACTCGCTTGGTATTCCGATTGCCGCTGGCGTGCTGTACCCGCTGACCGGCACGCTGCTCAACCCGGTGGTTGCCGGTGCCGCGATGGCGCTGTCTTCCATCACCGTGGTCAGCAACGCCAACCGTCTGCTGCGCTTTAAACCGAAAGACTAACCTCTCTGCGGCCTGCCGTTCTCCTTTTGAGCGGAAGGCCGACTTTTTCCTTTCCCCTTCCAGCCCAGGGCGTTAGCATGGCTTTTTAGCCAGGGAATCGCGATATGGGTTTGTTCCAACGTCTTAGCTCACTGCTTTCCAGTCTGACAGCCTCTACTTATCCCTGGCCTGCCCTTGATATCACGCTCCCCGGCAAGCGCTATCTGCACCTCGTGGGCAGCATTCATATGGGCACGCGCGACATGGCTCCGCTTTCCTCGCGGCTGGTGAAAAAGCTGCGTGAGGCAGATGCCCTGATTGTCGAAGCGGATATCCGCACCGGTGATTCGCCGTTCAGCGAAATCGCGGAGGACATCGAGCTGGAAGCGCGTATGGCACCGGACGATTACCAGCAGGTGCTGAGCCTTTGCAGCGAACTGGGTATCTCGCTAAGCAGCCTTGAACGCCAGCCAGCCTGGCAGGTGGCGCTGATTTTACAGGCACACCAGGCGCAGCGGCTTGGTCTCCGCCCTGACTACGGCATTGACTATCAGCTCCTGGAAGCCGCGCAGCGCTATAACGTGCCGGTCACCGAGCTTGAAGGTGCGCAAAGCCAAATCGAGTTACTGAAGGGGCTGCCTGAGGGTGGGATGCCGCTGCTGAACGACACGCTGGAGCACTGGCACACCAATGCCCGCCTGCTGCAAATTATGATCGGCTGGTGGCTGGAAACGCCGCCCCAGCAGGGCAATATTGCTCTACCCAACACCTTCGGCGATGCGCTTTATGACGTATTAATGCATCAGCGAAACCGCCAGTGGCAGGCGTTTCTGCAGCAGTTGCCCGCCGGACGCTACGTGGTTGCGGTCGGCGCGCTGCACCTTTACGGCGAAGGTAACCTGCCGGAAATGCTGAAAAAAGGGTAAAAAAAATGGCCAATATTTCTATTGGCCCGTCAAAGAGGAATTTCATTTATTATTCTGTTTATCCCGGCTGCCGAAGCAACCGAAGCTGAATTGTCGCTCAATGTGATGGTTTACGCCATCACTATTGTGTAGCGCTATATTACTCGTCAAGTATATCACTACGATTACTATTTTGTGCGTTTTCAAAACAACGAATAAAGAAGGAAACCATGACTCCCGCGGTAAAACTCCTCGAAAAGAACAAAATCAGCTTTCAAATTCATGCCTATGAGCACGATCCGCTGGAAACCAACTTTGGTGACGAAGTGGTTCGCAAGCTGGGGCTGAACGCTGACCAGGTTTATAAAACGCTGCTGGTGGCGCTGAATGGCGATATGAAACACCTGGCCGTGGCGGTGACGCCGGTTGCCGGGCAGCTTGACCTGAAAAAGGTCGCGAAGGCGCTGGGCGTGAAGAAGGTTGAAATGGCGGACCCGATGGTCGCGCAGCGGATCACCGGCTATCTGGTCGGCGGCATCAGCCCTCTCGGGCAGAAAAAGCGCTTACCGACGGTGATTGATGCTCCGGCACAAGAGTTTGCCAGCATCTACATTTCCGGCGGCAAGCGCGGGCTGGATATCGAACTCGCGGCAAACGACCTGGCAAAGCTGCTGGATGCCAGCTTCGCTGATATCGCCCGCCGCGATTAACGCTTAGTTCCAGCTCACCTCACCCTTAGGTTGGTAAGCATTTACGTCCAGCGGAGAGTTCTGCTCGATGTACTGTTTCAGGACTTCCGCATCGACAAAGCCGGTGTTGACGTAACCCGGCTTTTTATCGATTTCCGGGTAACCGTCGCCGCCGGTGCCGTTGAAGCTCAGCGTCGCCATGCGGTAGGTTTTCGCCGGGTCAATCGGCTGGTCTTTGATTTTCAGATTGCTGAGCTTGCCGCCGGTTGAGGTGAAGCTCACGTTTGAGAACTGCGGATAGGCGCCGGAGTCCGGCGTTTTCTGCGCCACCGCCGTCAGATACGCCTCAACGTCTTTGCCGCTCATATCGATGTAGGCCACGGTGTTGCCGAACGGCTGCACCTTAAGCACGTCTTTATAGGTAATATCCCCGGCTTCAATGGAATCACGCACGCCGCCGCCGCTCATCACCGCAAAGTCAGCGTTGGTTCGCGCCATCTGTGCCGCCAGCAGTACGCGCGCCAGGTTAGTTTGTACGAAACGCACCTTGCTGCGGTCCCCTTCCAGATGCCCGTTCACGCTGCCTACTTTGACCTTCAGCGCGGCCTGGCCTTTGTTCTGGAACGGCGTCAGCAGGGAAAGCATCTGCTGGTTTTCAGCGATTTCAGGCGTGTAGAGTACGCGCTCACTTTGCCCGTTGTCGTAGGTGATTTTCTTTTTCAGGTTGATAGGGATCAGCTGATAGTGCACCAGCTTCATCTCGCCGTTGCGGAACTCAAAGTCCGCCCGTCCGACGTATTTCCCCCACTCGTGCGCCTGCACAATCCAGGTGCCGTTTTGTCTGTCCGGCGCGCAAGGCGTGCCCGGCATATAATCCTTCTGCTTCTGGTTTTCCTGCGCCATGCAGACCGGATCCTGTGAGTGACCACCCACAATCATCGTTAGCGCCCCGGCAGGCAGGCTTCTGGCCATTTCGACATCGCCCGGCGCATTCGAGCCGTGGTTGCCATTATCGTAATGGCCCATATGGGTTGCGGCGATAATCACGTCAGGTTTTTCGGTGCCCTGCAGCTCCTGAATCACCAGTTTGGCTTCCTCCGCAGACTGGCGGAATTCGATGTCGGTGAAGTATTCCGGGTTACCGATTTTTGCCGTGTCGTCGGTGGTCAGGCCGATAACCGCCACCTTGATGCCCTGGGGTTTAAAAATCGCATAGGGCTTAAACAGGCGCTCGCCGGTGCTTTTCTGGTAAATATTGGCGGACAGCAGCGGGAACTTCGCCCATTTTTCCTGCTGGCGCAGGACGGAGAGCGGGTTGTCGAATTCGTGGTTGCCGACGGCCATCGCGTCATAGCCAATCAGGCTCATGCCGCGGAAGTCCGGCTCGGCATCCTGCAGGTCTGATTCCGGCACGCCGGTGTTGATATCACCGCCCGACAGCAGCAGCACGCTGCCGCCTTCGGCTGCAACCTCTTTACGCACGCTGTCTACCAGCGTTTTTTGCGCCGCCAGGCCGTATTCCGAGTACTCATTGCGCCAGAAGTGGCCATGATGATCGTTGGTATGAAGAATCGTAATTTTGTAGGTCTTGTCTTTTTCCCAGGCCAGCGCGGAAGCGCTGGTTAAGCTCAATGCCACCAGCAGCGCCGTGGTTATTGTTTTAGTAGCAAAACGCATTGTCCATCTCCATGTCAAAATGTAACTGCGCAGGAATACCAGATAGCGGCCAGGATAGACAACTAACTTTTCCGAAATGCGACTTTCTTCAAATCCCCCGCACGAGTATGTTAGCAGGGTAAGAATTTCTTCCGGGCGATTTCCTGCGTCGCCCGCTCTAAAAACAATAACCGTTCGTACAGGTAATTATGGCAAGCTCTCAAACCCTCACGCAGCCGGGCACGCCCCCGGAGCAAAAAAAAGCGCGCACCGCATTTGGGATCCTCGGCGCTATAAGCCTTTCCCATCTGCTTAATGACATGATTCAATCGCTGATTCTGGCTATCTACCCTCTGCTACAGGCCGAGTTTTCCCTGAGTTTTATGCAAATCGGGATGATAACCCTGACCTTCCAGCTTTCTTCATCGCTGCTGCAGCCGCTGGTGGGCTACTACACCGACAAATACCCGATGCCGTGGTCGCTGCCGATTGGCATGTGTTTTACCCTTTGCGGCCTGGTGCTGCTGGCGCTGGCGGGCAGCTTCCCGGCGGTTCTGGTGGCTGCGGCCTTAGTGGGCACCGGCTCGTCGGTATTCCACCCTGAGTCCTCGCGCGTGGCGCGTATGGCGTCCGGCGGCCGTCACGGGCTGGCGCAGTCGCTGTTCCAGGTGGGCGGCAACTTCGGCAGCTCTCTGGGGCCATTGCTGGCGGCAGTCATTATTGCGCCTTACGGTAAAGGTAACGTGGCGTGGTTCGTGCTGGCAGCGCTGCTGGCAATTGTCGTCCTGCTGCAAATCAGCCGCTGGTATTCCGCTCAGCACAAAATCGCGAAAAGCCGCCCTGCCGTGCCGGTGGTCAACCCGCTGCCGCGCAACAAAGTTATCCTGGCGGTCTCTGTTTTGCTGCTGCTGATCTTCTCTAAATACTTCTATATGGCGAGCATCAGCAGCTACTTCACTTTCTACCTGATGCAAAAATTCGGATTATCGGTACAAAACGCCCAGATTCACCTGTTCGCCTTCCTGTTTGCCGTCGCGGCGGGGACGGTTATCGGCGGGCCATTAGGGGATAAAATTGGGAGAAAATACGTGATTTGGGGCTCAATCCTCGGCGTCGCGCCATTTACCCTTGTTTTACCCTATGCGTCGCTTTACTGGACCGGCGTGCTGACGGTGATCATTGGCTTTATTCTGGCCTCGGCTTTTTCGGCAATTTTGGTGTACGCCCAGGAGCTGCTTCCTGGCCGTATCGGCATGGTTTCCGGGCTGTTTTTCGGATTTGCCTTTGGGATGGGTGGCCTGGGTGCCGCGGTGCTTGGGCTTATTGCCGACCATACCAGTATCGAATTGGTCTACAAAATATGTGCCTTCCTGCCGCTCCTCGGTATTATGACAATATTCCTACCCGATAACCGCCATAAAGCGTAGGTTTTAGCGGCCAAAGTATTGCTTTGGCCGCTTCCCACCCCCATACCCTCCTGGTTGCTGCCCCACATAACTGAGTTAAATGCTACTCAGAGCCTTTTTTTTATCGAAATGCGCCTTTTATTCAAAATTCAACAATTATTCATAAACGCCGATAAGGAAATTGTCATAAACTGTGTAACAGAACGTTTTGGAACATCGGCCAACCAAAGGAGACGGAATGCATCACGCCACACCGCTTATCACCACCATTGTTGGTGGTCTCGTGCTCGCTTTTTTACTCGGTATGCTGGCTAACAAGCTGCGCATATCTCCGCTGGTGGGCTATTTATTAGCCGGCGTGCTGGCGGGACCTTTTACTCCAGGTTTTGTTGCTGATACCAAACTTGCCCCCGAGCTGGCGGAATTAGGCGTGATTCTGCTGATGTTCGGCGTCGGGCTGCATTTTTCATTGAAGGACTTGATGGCGGTAAAGGCCATCGCCATCCCCGGTGCGATCGCGCAGATTGGCGTTGCAACGCTGCTGGGCATGGCGCTTTCCTGGCTGATGGGCTGGTCATTGATGACCGGCATCGTCTTCGGGCTGTGTTTGTCGACGGCAAGTACAGTCGTGCTGCTGCGGGCGCTTGAAGAGAGGCAGTTAATCGATACCCAGCGAGGGCAGATTGCCATTGGCTGGCTGATTGTTGAAGATCTGGTGATGGTGCTGACGCTGGTGCTGCTGCCGGCGGTGGCCGGGATGCTGGAAAAAGGCGACGTTGGCCTGGCTTCCCTAAGCCTGGATATGGCTATCACCATCGGTAAGGTCGCCGCCTTTATCGCCCTGATGATGCTGGTAGGCCGTCGCCTTGTGCCGTGGATTCTGGCACGCAGCGCCGCCACCGGCTCCCGCGAGCTGTTTACCCTTTCCGTCCTCGCGCTGGCGCTCGGTATCGCCTTTGGTGCGGTGGAGCTGTTTGACGTCTCCTTTGCGCTGGGGGCCTTCTTTGCCGGTATGGTGCTGAATGAGTCCGAGCTAAGCCACCGTGCGGCGCACGACACGCTGCCGCTGCGCGACGCCTTTGCGGTGCTGTTCTTTGTTTCCGTTGGGATGCTGTTTGACCCGCTGATCCTGATTCAGGAGCCGCTGGCGGTGCTGGGCACGCTGGCTATCATCATCTTTGGTAAATCACTGGCGGCGTTCCTGCTGGTACGCATGTTCGGCCACTCCCAGCGTACCGCGCTGACCATCGCCACCAGCCTCGCGCAGATCGGTGAATTTGCGTTTATTCTGGCAGGCCTCGGCATGGCGCTGAACCTGCTGCCACAAACGGGGCAGAATTTAGTGCTGGCTGGCGCAATCCTGTCGATTATGCTGAACCCGATTCTGTTCGCCATTCTTGAGCGCTACCTCGAAAAAACCGAAACGCTGGACGAGCAGACGCTGGAAGAGGCTATCGAAGAAGAGAAGCAAATCCCGGTGGATATCTGCAACCACGCGCTGCTGGTGGGCTATGGCCGCGTCGGCAGCCTGCTGGGCGAGAAGCTGCTGGCCGAAGGCGTGCCGCTGGTGGTGATTGAAACCTCCCGCAGCCGCGTGGATGAGCTGCGCGAGCGAGGCATCCGTACCGTGCTGGGCAATGCCGCTAACGAAGAGATCATGAATCTGGCGCATCTGGACTGCGCGCGCTGGCTGCTGCTGACTATCCCTAACGGCTACGAGGCGGGTGAAATCGTCGCGACGGCCAGAGCAAAATGCCCGGATATCGAAATCATCGCCCGTGCCCACTATGACGACGAAGTCGATTACATCACCGAACGTGGGGCTAATCAGGTCGTGATGGGAGAAAGAGAGATTGCCAATACCATGCTGGGGCTGCTGGTGCCGCCGGTGGCTCAGGAAGTGGTGACAGGTTAGTACGCTTATAGGGCAGGTTTTGCGCCTGCCCGCATCAAAAAGCAGAGCCTTCTTCAGGCTCTGCTCTGCTCTGCTCTGCTGCTTAACGTTCCCAGTAAGATTCTTCGAGACTGTCTTCCCGCTCGGGCAGGCCGCGTGTCAGGCGTGGAGAATGCTGATTCAACACCTGATAGCTAACGCGGTTAGCGTATTTGCACACCTGAGCCAGCGAGGAATAGGTCAGCCAGGTCAGCTTGTGCTTGCTGGAGTTCGGCACGTTGCTGCGGTGATAGTTGTTCGCGGTAATATCATGCAGCAGCGCCGCAAGCGCGCCGTCACCCGCCCCGTTGGTGTTCATTATCTTCTCCGGGCCGCCCATGTAAGGGGCGATGTGGGAGTAGATACGCAGCGGTTCAGCACAATCTTTCAGGCGCATCGCGCGGCTAAATTCGTACTGGTTAAATTCCGCAATAGCGCCCGGCAACAGAGGATGTTGGGTATTACGTTTCGCGGTTTCTTCCGTGTAGCCCGCCATATAAAGCCCGACCGGCCCGGCGGTGCACAGTACCAGGTCAACCCAGTCCAGCGCCTTGTCGGCGGCCAGCAGCGGATCGCTTTCGCCGGTTAGCGCCTCGCCTTCTTCTTCGTTCATCGCCAGGATAGAAACGTGTTCGCGCAGGAAGGCCTGCCACCAGGCCGGGTTCTCGGCAATCACGTATTTAGTGCCCAGGGTCAGAACCACCGGCACGTTGTGTTTCTTCGCCCAGGCAATGGCCTGCATGGTGGCGTCCGGCATCGGCTCGCCCGGCTTGCAGCGCACCAGATAAGAAGTCAGCACCAGTGCGGACGCCCCGGCAATCACCTCTTCAGGAATGCTTTCAGCGCGCAGCTGGTTCATGTGGCCAGGGCTGATGGCGAACGTACGCTCACCCTGGTCGCCAATCAGCGTAAAGCAGCGGCCAATCGCGCCGTCAACGCCCTGCAGGTAGTTAAGATCGGTCCGGCTGGAGGTGTTGCAGAGATAGCGGTAGGCGTAGCTGCCAATTTCGACATTGCGGCACATCACGCCCAGCAGCACCGAGCGGTCATCGGCCAGCACAGAGTAGTTGTGCATGGTATTGCCGATGGTGCCCCCGGCAAACTGGTGGGTAATCAGGTTGCTGTCGACCAGTTCTTTGTAGAGCGCGTCGGCCACATCATCCTCAATCACCAGGGAATGACCGAAGCTCAGCCCGTAGCGCTGTACAAATTCGTCGTCCACTTTGGCCTCAATGTCGACCAGCGTTTGATCGATGCCGACCACCCAGGAAGCGCCGCTTTCGGCTTCAGGCTGAGTTTGCTGCAGGAGCGGATCGCGGGCGTTGACGGGGAAGTAGTGTTTGGATTTGCGTTTACCGGGAAATTTCATGGTGTCGTTACGGGGCTGAATAATAAGGCGGAGAATAGTAACATTCCCCGCCTCAGGATTCTATTTAGCGATACCGCTCCACCAGATTCACCATCATTGCGATATGGGCCGGATCGTCGTTCAGCGCCGGGATGTACTCGTACTTCGTCCCGCCCGCTTCGATAAACACTTCCCGGTTCTGCACCGCCATCTCTTCGAGGGTTTCCAGGCAGTCGGCGGAGAAACCGGGGCACATCACCTGAATATGCTTCACGCCCTTTTCGGCCAGCATTTTCAGCGTTTCGTCGGTGTACGGCATCAGCCACGGCTCGCGGCCAAAGCGTGACTGGTAGGTCATCATCACTTTTTCCGGCGGCAGCTCAAGGGCGCTCAGCAGCTCACGGGTGGTGTCACGACAGCGCTGCGGGTAATCATCGCCTTCGTTCGCGTAGCGCTGCGGAATGCCGTGATAGGAAAGCAGCAGCACGTCCGGCTCGCCGTGTTCGGCAAAAGAGCGTTTAACCGAGGCCGCCAGCGCGTTGATGTACGCGGGATCGGTCGCATAGTCACGAATCAGGGAGATAGAAGGCAGGCTGCGATAATCGGCGAAGATCCGCCCCAGTTCGTCCCATACCGCCGCAACGGTAGAGCAGGAAAACTGAGGGTAAAGCGGCAGCACCACAATGTGCGTCACGTTCTGCGCCAGCAGCTCCTCAACGGCGCTTTTCAGCGACGGTTCGCCGTAGCTCATCCCCAGCGCAACCGGCGTGTCCGGCAGCTGCTGCGCCAGCGCTTTCTCCTGCCGACGGCTGTAAACCATCAGCGGCGAGCCCTCTTCCATCCAGATGGACTGGTAGAGTTTGGCGACGCGCGGCGAACGCAGCGGCAGAATGACGCCGCGCAGCAAAGGCCACCACAGCAGGCGAGGCGTATCCACCACGCGCTTATCGCTCAGGAACTGACGCAGATAGCGGTTGACCGCCGCCGGAGTCGGGGCGCTCGGCGTGCCAAGGTTAGCCAGTAAGATGCCAATTTTTTCCTGATTCATTCCCACCCCTTATCTATAAATTGCCGTCAATTGTAACGTAAAAGAGCGAAACGAGAACCGATTACAGCAAAAGGGGAAAATGAGGGCAAAAAAATACCAGGGCATGCCCTGGTATTGATTGTCGCGGCTGGAAATTATCCGAGGATTTTTTCCAGCTCTGCGCGAACGTCAGCCACGGCCTGAGTGCCGTCGACTTTAGCGTATTGGGTGTTACCCGCCTGCGCTTCTTTAGAGTAGTAGCCGATCAGCGGCGCGGTCATCTGATGGTATTCCACCAGACGTTTACGCACGGTTTCTTCCTGATCGTCTTTACGGGTGCTCAGCTCTTCGCCGGTCACGTCATCTTTGCCTTCAACCTTAGGTGGGTTGAATTTGATGTGGTAAACGCGGCCGGAAGCAGCGTGTACGCGGCGACCCACGATACGGTCAACGATCAGCTCGTCCGGAACGTCGAACTCCAGCACGAAGTCAACTTTGATGCCCGCTTCTTTCATGGCGTCAGCCTGCGGGATAGTGCGTGGGAAACCGTCCAGCAGGAAACCGTTACGGCAGTCTTCCTGCGCAATGCGTTCTTTAACCAGGGCGATAACCAGCTCATCGGTCACCAGCTTGCCAGCATCCATGATGTCTTTGGCCTGTTTACCCAGTTCTGAACCAGATTTGACCGCGGCACGCAGCATATCACCGGTGGAGATTTGCGGAATGCCGTATTTCTCCATGATGAACTGAGCCTGAGTCCCTTTACCTGCGCCCGGCGCGCCGAGCAGAATGATACGCATTGCGTAATTCCCCATACGTTTAATTATTCAATCGAATTTGAGGCCAAAACCATACCACTAAAGGCGGTATCATCACAAGGAAGGGAGGCACTCAGGCTGAGGCTCCGGGACTGGATTCCGTCCGGATCTCGACCCATTTTTTGCTGCGGCCGAAGTCAGAATCGCTTCAGCCAAACAGCGTTTTTATTTTTACAGCAGCTTACTTATCCCCTGTATCACCAGGGATAAATTAGGTCTTCGTCTGCTGGTTTATCAACTGCCAGACTTCCTGAAAAGGGTGCGCTATATAGATTACGTTTATATACAGCAATTATAATGACGCCCAACACTCCTGCCGATTCTGTATGGCGTCAGGCTGTTAATCAGGAGATCTATTTTGCTAAGAGGAAGAGCGCCCGCCATGAATAAGACTTTACTCCCCCTCATCTGTTGTTTGCTGCTCAGCGGATGCACATCACAGTGGGTAAAAACTCGCAGTAACGCGCAGGAATACACCAGCGCCCGTGCTGCCTGTGAAACCCAGTCCCAGCAGGCTTTTCCGGTGAGGAACGAGGTTGCACAACGGACTAAGTACACCACTTACTATGAAGCCTGTACCAAAAAAGATGATTGTGACGGCGAGAAAACCAGGGCGGTAAAAAAGCCTGAAATAGAAAGCTATGTGATGGACGTGAATAGCGAAAGCCGCGATCGGTTGTTTAATCAGTGCATGGAACTTAAAGGCTGGGAAAGCAAAATAAAGTGGCTGTAATAGCTGAAATTCAATATCAGACACTCGCATGACGGCAGTAAAATAACCTTACTTTTATATCATTTATTTTTAAGGTGATTACCATGCCCCCAAATTTAAGCGAAAAAAAACCACCTGCCTGTGCAGGTGGTTTTTGTCAGTCTTTCAACCCGACTTAAGAAACCAGCAATTGGTTCATACGGCGGATGAACTGGTTAGGATCTTCCAGCTGACCACGCTCGGCTAACAGCGCCTGGTCCAGCAGCAGCTCGACCCACTCGCCGAACTGCGCGTCATCCTGCGTATCCGCAGCGCGTTTCACCAGCGCATGCTCCGGGTTAAGCTCGAAGATGTACTTCACGTCCGGCACTTCCTGGCCCGCAGCGGCAAACAGTTTCGCCATCTGGGTGCTCATGTCGTTGCTGTCGGTGGTCACGATCGCCGGCGTATCGGTCAGGCGGTGAGTCAGGCGCACTTCCTTCACGCGCTCGCCCAGCAGGGTTTTCACGCGGTCCACGAACGGCTCCAGGGCTTTCTCGGCCTCTTTCGCTTCTTCAGTCTCTTCGTCCGTCAGCTTATCCAGCGATTCGTCGGTTTTGCTCACAGACTGGAACGCTTTGCCGTCGAACTCGGTCAGGTAGCTCATCATCCACTCATCGATGCGGTCGGAAAGCAGCAGAACCTCGATGCCTTTCTTACGCAGCAGTTCCAGATGCGGGCTGCTCTTCGCCGCCGCGTAGCTGTCTGCGGTGATGTAGTAGATCTTCTCCTGGCCTTCTTTCATGCGGGAGACGTACTCTTCCAGCGACACGGTCTGGGCTGAAGAATCCGTGTGCGTGGTCGCGAAGCGCAGCAGCTTAGCGATAGCTTCCTGGTTCGCGTTATCTTCCGCCGGGCCTTCTTTCAGCACGAGGCCGAAGTTTTTCCAGAAGGTCTGGTACTTCTCGGCATCGTCTTTCGCCAGCTTATCCAGCATCTGCAGCACGCGTTTGGTCAGCGCGCTACGCAGGTTCTGGGTCACGCGGCTGTCCTGCAGGATTTCACGGGAAACGTTCAGCGGCAGGTCGTTAGAATCTATCAGGCCGCGAACAAAGCGCAGGTAGTTCGGCATGAACTGCTCCGCGTCGTCCATGATGAACACGCGCTGTACGTAGAGTTTCAGCCCGTGTTTATGGTCGCGGTTCCACATATCCCACGGTGCCTGTGAAGGGATGTACAGCAGGCTGGTGTACTCCTGCTTGCCTTCCACGCGGTTGTGGCTCCAGGAAATTGGGTCGGTAAAATCGTGGGCGATATGCTTGTAGAACTCTTTGTATTCGTCTTCGCTGACTTCAGACTTGCTGCGGGTCCACAGCGCCTGAGCCTTGTTGATTTTTTCCCAGCTGATAACGGTTTCGCCGTCTTTCTCTTCACGCTGTTCAATCTCAACCGGCAACGCGATATGGTCGGAATACTTACTGATGACGGAGCGAACGCGCCAGTCGTCCAGGAACTCATCTTCGCCTTCGCGCAGGTGCAGCGTGATTTCGGTGCCGCGATCGGCTTTCTCAATGTCGGCCACGGTGTATTCACCCGCGCCTTCAGATTCCCAGAACACGCCCTGATCCGCGCTGGCACCGGCGGCGCGAGTGCGAACGGTGACTTTGTCAGCCACGATAAACGCAGAATAGAAGCCAACGCCAAACTGGCCAATCAGCTGGCTGTCTTTCGCCTGATCGGAGCCCATGGACTCGAGGAAAGCTTTGGTGCCGGATTTAGCGATGGTACCCAGATGATCAATGACCTCATCTCGGGTCATACCGATGCCGTTATCGGCGATTGTCAGGGTGCGATTCTCTTTGTCAAAAGAGACGCGAACGCGCAGCTCACCGTCGCCTTCATAAAGGCTGGCGTTCGACAGCGCGCGAAAGCGCAGCTTGTCTGCCGCATCAGAAGCGTTGGAGATCAGCTCACGCAGGAAGATTTCTTTGTTTGAATACAGAGAGTGGATCATCAGGTGCAGAAGCTGTTTTACCTCTGACTGAAAACCGCGGGTCTCTTGTCCTTTCATGGTCATGGATACCTCAACAAAATCATACGGGATGAAGAAAACGTTGAGGGGGATATGGTAGCGATTTGTGCCTTTTCAAGCAGGAGGAGGCAAAAACCTCCTCCGGACGGCTAAAAATTAATCTTATGGCGGCCAACCAGCGA
This sequence comes from Cedecea neteri, assembly GCF_000757825.1. GTDB lineage: Bacteria > Pseudomonadota > Gammaproteobacteria > Enterobacterales > Enterobacteriaceae > Cedecea > Cedecea selenatireducens. Next base: position 3,858,847 of record NZ_CP009451.1, on the reverse strand, counting down.
GTGAGAAAGCGTGGTGCCGTCCACCATTTCAAGCTCGCCTCCTACCGGCACACCGTGCGCGATACGGCTGGCTTCAACGCCATATTGGGCGCACAGCTCGGCAATATAGTTGGCGGTAGCCTCGCCTTCCACCGTCGGGTTAGTGGCGAGAATAACCTCTTTCATCGGCTCGCTCGCAAGGCGATGCTCAAGGCGATCCAGGCCGATGTCGTTCGGGCCAATGCCGTCCAGCGGCGAAAGGTGCCCCATCAGCACAAAATAGCGGCCGGAGAACTGCCCGGTTTGCTCGATGGCGTGAATATCCGCCGGGCTTTCTACCACGCATATCTGGCCGTTTTCCTGGCGGCGCGGGTTGGAGCAAATGGAACACACTTCCTGCTCGGTAAAGGTACGGCAATCCGCACAGTGGCCAATCTCGGACATCGCGCGGGTCAGTGCCTGAGCCAGACGCATACCGCCGCTGCGGTCTCGCTGCAGCAGGGCAAACGCCATACGCTGGGCGGATTTGGGGCCAACGCCGGGCAGGCAGCGCAGGGATTCCATAAGGGCTGAGAGTAAAGGACTGGTTTGCATCGCTCGGGCTTGTGAGAAAAAGTGGGGTATAGCCTAACATTAGCCCCGAGGATGGGTATAGGAAAAGATATCCCCCGCACGATAGCTCGCCGGGGGATAAGTTTACGCGATGTCTTTGCCGAAACGGCCCTGGTTAAAATCATCGATGGCCTGATGAATTTCCTCTTTGGTGTTCATCACGAACGGACCGTAACCCACAACCGGCTCATTCAGAGGCTCGCCGCTGAGCAGCAGAACCACCGCGTCATTGTTGGCTTCAAGGGTCACCCTATCGCCTTTGGCATCCAGCACCACCAGCTGCGCCTCCCGAGCCACCTCTTCACCGTTGACCAGCACCGTGCCTTTCAGCACCACCAGCGCCGTGTTCCAGCCGTCTTTAACCGCCAGTTGAGTGACGCCCTGCGGGTTCAGGCGCAAATCCCAGATGCTCATCGGCGAGAAGGTCCGGGCCGGGCCTTTGGTCCCGTCAAACTCACCGGCAATCACGCGAACCTTCCCGGCATTGTCCGGCAAATCGACCACCGGAATATCGCCGTCGGTAATCGGCTGATAGCCAGGCGCGGTCATTTTGTCTTTTGCAGGCAGGTTAACCCAAAGCTGGACCATTTCGAGGCTGCCGCCGGCTTCGCTAAACGCCGGAGAATGGTACTCTTCATGCAGGATCCCGCTCCCGGCGGTCATCCACTGCACGTCGCCTGGGCCAATCACGCCGCCGTTGCCCGCGTTATCGCGGTGCGCCACTTCGCCTTTGTAGACGATAGTCACGGTTTCAAAGCCGCGGTGCGGGTGCTGATCCACGCCGCGCTGTCCTTTGTTGCTCGGCTTAAACTCCGCCGGGCCCGCGTAGTCCAGCAGCAGGAACGGGCTAAGCTGCCCGGCAAATTTAGAGTACGAAAACATCGAACGAACCGGGAAACCATCGCCCACCCAGTGGGAAGCCGGTGCGGTATAGACGCCAAGAATTGATTTCATGATTCTCTCCACAAGGGTTGTTTCTGATGGGATAAAGCTTACTCGTCAGACACCCGGTCCGGTAGAGTGCTAAAGTAGACTCAGTGTTCCATAAACAGGACAATAGAAATGCAGGACCTCAACGATCTGTGGTATTTCGTGCAGGTGGTCGACAACGGCGGTTTCTCCCCCGCCAGCCGGGCGATCGGCATTCCGAAATCACGCCTGAGCCGCCGCATTGCGCTGCTAGAAGAGCGGCTTGAAACCCGCCTGTTACAGCGCTCGACGCGTAGCTTCACCGTCACGGAGGCCGGGCAGATCTTCTATCGCCACTGCAAGGCGATGATGATTGAAGCCGAAGCGGCACAGGAGGCCATCGACACGCTAAAATCAGAGCCGCGAGGGCTGATTCGCCTCACCTGCCCGATTGCGCTTTTGCATGTCCACATCGGCGATATGCTGGCGCGCTTTATGCGCCTCTATCCGCAGATTGTGATTCAGCTTGAGGAAACCAACCGGCGCGTGGACGTGCTGAACGAAAACGTCGATCTGGCTATTCGCGTGCGGCCTCTGCCGCTGGAGGATAGCGATCTGGTGATGCGCAAGCTGGCGACGCGCAGCATGTGCCTGGTCGCCAGCCCGGAGCTGATAGCCCGTCAGGGTATGCCTGCCGCGCCAACAGATCTCGCCCACTGGCCAAGCCTGGCGCTGGACAGGCCGCAGCAAACCTACCGCTGGTGCCTGTTTGGCCCCGAACAGCGGGAAGTGATTGTCCACCATAAACCCCGCTTTATTACGACGGATATGATTGCGCTGCGAACCGCGGCGCTCAACGGCATTGGCGTCGTGCAGCTCCCGAAGCTGATGCTTAACGACGCGCTGGAACAGGGCAAGCTGGTTCACGTTCTGCCTGAATGGCGGGCAAGAATGGAGGTAGTGCACGTGGTGTTCCCTTCCCGGCGTGGGCAGCTGCCGGCGGTACGGGCGTTGATTGATTTTCTGGCAGAGAGTTATCAGGCACTGAACGAGGAGTGAGAAAACGGCCTTCTCCCGGGCAGGAGAAGGCGGGAATGCATCAGAATGGCATTTTGAAGCCCGGCGGCAGCTGCATGCCGTTGGAAACCCCGGCCATTTTTTCTTTCTGCGCTTCACCGATACGGCGAGCGGCATCGTTGAAGGCTGCGGCAACCAGGTCTTCAACCATTTCTTTGTCATCTTCCATCAGGCTTGGATCGATTTCGACGCGGCGGCAGTTATGCGCCCCGTTGATGGTCACTTTCACCAGGCCCGCGCCGGACTCGCCGGTGACTTCCATGTTGGCGATTTCTTCCTGAGCCTGGGCCATTTTTTCCTGCATCTGCTGGGCCTGCTTCATCAGGTTACCCAGACCGCCTTTTCCAAACATAATCTTCTCTCTTTCATCGGGCCAGCCTCGCGGAATGCGAGAGTGGCTATCGGGGTTTCACACTATGCCGCGCAAAACGAGGCATATCAAACAGGGCGAATACTATCTTCATCCAGCTCTGCGTCAAAGAACCTTTGCAGAGTCTGAATATTGCTGTCGCTGTTCATCGATTCGCGCGCCTGCGCCAGCTTCTCTTCGTAGATGGCCTGACGCCACTCAAGCGGCGTGCGGCGAGCCAGATTCTCATCTTCAATAATAGTCAGTTCTATCGCCTCGCCATGGAACGTGCTCATGGCATCTGAGAGCGTTTTTTGCGCCGAGGGCGAATTCAGGTGGCGCTGGCCCGGACGCAAATGCAGGCAAACCCGGTTGCCGTCCGCCTCTTTCCAGGCATTGAGCGCCAGCTGTTGCACCAGTTTTGGCAGCATCAGCTGATTGATTTCCGCCGCCCACTCGTCGCGCTCGATAGCCTCTTCGGCCAGCTTCTGCGCTAGTTCCGGCGTTTTTTCATGCTCGAGCGCTTTTTTCAGCGCCTTTGGCGTCGCAACCGGCTCGGGCGCCGCTTCAATCGGATTTTGTGATTTCCAGCGATAGGCTTCTGGCTTCGCCGGTTTTTCCGGCACCGATGGCGCAGGCCGTGCCTGAACGCGTTCGGTCACCGAGGCCAAACGTTCCAGCGCGGTGCTTTTTGCCGGCCGCGCTAGTCGTTGCGCTGCCGGCTCATTCTTTTTTGCTTTGTCAGTCTCCTGATGGCGCATCAGCTGGCTGCGCGCCTGAAGGATCTGGCTGGTAGCATCCGGCAGCGGAGGGGCTTCCCTGTCCGGCGGCGGAGCCGCCTGCTGCTGCCTTGCTGCTGGCTGATGCGACGCCGGGTTAATCACCGGAATGCTTGCCGCCTGGCGTGGTACTTCCGGCTCGGGCAGCGGTTTGCGCGGATGGAAGGCCAGCGCACGCAGCAGCGTCATTTCTACGCCCATGCGGCGATCCGGCGCCCACGGCAGCTCTTTGCGGCCAATCAGCAATGTCTGGTAGTAAAGCTGTATGTCGGCGGGTGGGACAACGCGCGCAAGTTCACGCATACGCTGTTCGATAGCCGCCATATCGCTGCCAAGTGCGGAAGGAGAAAGCTGGACCATCGCCACGCGGTGCAGCAGCGCGGACATTTCCACCAGCAATGCTTCCCACTCAACGCCACGTGCCGCCGCGTCGTTCAGCAACGCCATTACGCGCTGCCCGTCGGCATGCACCACCGCTTCAATCAGCGACAGCGCCTGGTCATCATCAAGGGTGCCAAGCATGGTGCTGACGGCCGACGTCGTGACCTGGCCGTCACCGCTGGCAATCGCCTGGTCGGTCAGGCTCAGCGCATCACGCAGGCTGCCGTCTGCCGCCCGGGCTAACAGCTGCAGCGCGCGGGGCTCGCTAACAACCTTCTCCTCACCAAGAATGTGTTCCAGCTGATGGCGGATTTGTTCGACGTCCAGCGCTTTCAGGTGGAACTGCAGGCAACGGGAAAGAATCGTCACCGGCAGCTTTTGCGGATCGGTGGTGGCCAGCAGGAATTTTACGTGCGGAGGAGGCTCTTCCAGCGTCTTAAGCAGCGCGTTGAAGCTGTGGCGCGAGAGCATGTGCACTTCATCGATAAGGTAGACCTTAAAGCGGCCACGCGCGGGGGCGTACTGAACGTTGTCCAGCAGGTCGCGGGTGTCTTCAACTTTGGTACGCGAGGCAGCGTCTATCTCAATCAGGTCGACAAAGCGGCCTTGTTCTATTTCGCGGCAGTTATCGCAGACGCCACAAGGGGTCGCGGTAATGCCGGTTTCGCAATTCAGCCCTTTCGCCAGCAGACGGGCGATTGAGGTTTTCCCCACCCCTCGGGTGCCGGAAAAAAGGTACGCATGGTGGATGCGGCCCAGCGACAAACCATTAGCCAGCGCGGTCAGTACGTGTTGCTGGCCGACAACATCAGCAAAAGTTTGTGGGCGCCATTTGCGGGCTAAGACCTGGTAGCTCATCTGGAGTTAGGCTCTGGTTCGCGGGAAAGGTGAATTGAGGGGGTAATGCTAACATATGCCTCGCCCGATGGGCGAGCGAGGCTTGTCACTGTATGGCAATACGGTCGAACTTAGTGACCCGGGAAAGGCACCAGGCAGAAGCTTTTCACGCCCATTTTTTCCAGGCGCTGCTCGCCGCCAAGGTCAAACAGGTTAATCACGAATGCCGCATCGGTCACTTCGCCACCCAGGCGACGAATCAGTTTTACCGTCGCTTCAATGGTGCCGCCGGTCGCCAGCAGATCGTCCACCACCAGCACTTTATCGCCCGGCTTGATGGCATCTACGTGGATTTCAAGGCTGTCGGTGCCGTATTCCAGCTCATAGCTTTCGGCGATGGTTTCACGCGGCAGCTTACGAGGTTTGCGCACAGGAATGAACCCAACGCCCATCTCCAGCGCAACCGGGGCGCCAAACAGGAAGCCACGCGCTTCGGTGCCCACCACTTTGGTGATCCCTGCGTCTTTAAAACGAGAAACTAAAAGGGCAATGCTGGTGGCATATGCTTTCGGATCTTCCAGCAAGCTGGTGACGTCACGGAACAGAATTCCTGGTTTTGGGTAATCAGGAACGCTTTTAATGCTGTTTTTGAGATATTCAAGCTGCTGCGCAGTCGCGGTCATCGGTTTATGCCTGCAAAAAACATGATACTAAACAGAGTACATGTGGGTTCGAATGTGAACCACTGGTTAACGGTTAACCAGCTGTACCCGTGCTCGAAAACGCTCGAATTTACTGGCTGGGCGCGACAATTGCAACAGCTTCTGCTGCGCTTTATCGCTTTTGTTGTGCTTCATCAACCACCGGAATGCGCCACATAAAAGCAAGCAGCGCACAAAGAATCACCAGCAGCAAAATTCTAACCCACACTATCTTCACCAGCCACAGCGAAATCGCGAAAGTGGCGAGAATAAACAGAATCGCCTTTGGCTTCGCCCCTCGGGGCATCGCCCGATGCTGCTGCCAGTAGCGCAAATAGCTGCCAAACCACGAACGGTAGAGTAGCCAGTGGTGAAAGCGCGGCGACGAGCGGGCAAAACACCACGCGGCCAGCAGCAGAAAAGGCGTGGTCGGCAACAGCGGCAATATCACACCCAGCGTAGCAAGCACTACCGCCAACCAGCCGATGATGATTAGAATAAGACGCTTCATGCCGTAACCTCTGACAACCCCTGGAGAGCCATTTTGTGAAAACCGCTTCGCTGTTACAAGCCCTTGAAGCTCGGGTCGTCGAGCTGGCAGCCGCCGTTGAGCCGGTCGCCCTGCTGCGGGCAAGCCAGGCGCGCTTTGACCGTAAGCTCTTCCATACCCACAGCACGCAGCTGAAAGATTATCTTCAGGAAGCCCAGGCCAATCTCGCCCAGCTTCAGCTTAGCGTCAGCCACGGTAAAACCGATCAGGTGGCGTTTATCGCCGAAAAACTGGTCGCACAGATTGCCGCGCTGCAGCGGGAATTAGCCACCGCGCATTTACGCAAAAGCGAGCCGCAGCACAAGGTGCAGGAAAATCTGTACGAAAAACTGTCCACCCATCAGGATTATGAACGGCGCCTGCTGGCGATGGTGAGCGATCGCGAAACCCAGCTTACGGTGCAGGCCACGCTCGCGGGTCAGCAAAAGCTTCAGCGTGAACTCGCCGCGCTGGAAGGCCGCCTGCAGCGCTGCCGCCAGGCGCTGGCCCGCATAGAAAAAGCCATCGAAAGACGTGAACGCGGGCTGAGTTAACCCCAAAATAAGGAGCAAGAATGTCGCTGGATAACGCCCCGGACGAGGTCAAACTGGCCGTCGATTTAATTATGCTGCTGGAGCAGCACCAGATCCCAACGGACACCGCGCTTGCAGCGCTGGACATCGTTCGTGAGGATTTTCTACGCAAACAGCGGGAAGAAAAGGCTTCCCGCTGATTGTCACGCTTAGAGAGACGGCGGCAGCAAACCGCCGTTTTTGCCCAAATCGCGCTTCACTTCCGTTAGCTCATCGCCCTTTTCGTTATGCAGATGCACTTCAAGCTGATTGAAGGCGATATTGATATTGTTTTCGCGGCACAGCCTGTCGATGGCGCGGTTCAGCTCATCCACGGTGATGCTGCGGTCACGCAGCTCACGGACATACAGCCGCAGTTCGTGGTCGAGCGTACTGGCGCCAAACGTCGTGAAGTACACCGCAGGTTCCGGGTCGTGCATCACGCGCGGATGATCCATCGCCGCTTTGAGCAGGATCTCTTTCACTTTGTCGAGATCTGAGCCGTAAGCCACGCCGAGCTTGATAACCACGCGAGTGATTGTGTCCGTCAGCGACCAGTTGATCAGGCGTTCGGTGACAAACGCTTTGTTCGGAATGATCACTTCTTTACGGTCAAAATCGGTGATCGTCGTCGCACGGATACGGATCTTGCTGACGCTGCCGGAGAACGTTCCGATGGTGACGGTATCGCCGATGCGCACCGGGCGTTCGAACAGGATGATCAGGCCGGAAACGAAGTTACCGAAGATCTCCTGTAAGCCAAAGCCCAGGCCTACCGACAGCGCCGCCGCCAGCCATTGCAGCTTGTCCCACGACACGCCGAGCGAGCCGAATACCGTCATCGCGCCAATCACGATAATGGCATAGTTGAGAATAGTGGTAATGGCGTAAGACGCGCCCTGGCGCATTTTCAGGCGTGACAGCACCAGCACTTCCAGCAGGCCAGGCAGGTTTCGAATCAGCGCCCAGGCCACCATCGCGGCCACCACGGCAAACAGAATGCTGCCCATGGTGACGTTTTTCATTACCGCCGCGCCGGCTTCGCTGCCGGTGTAGTGCCACAGCACGATGCTATCGAGGTAGGCAAAGACGGTGATTAAATCCGACCAGATGGCGTAAAACACCACGGCGAACAGGGCGAACATCAGCAGCATGGTCAGGCGCATCGTCTGCTGGTTAATCTGATCCAACGCCAGCGGCGGCTCTTCAACCGGCTCAGCGCCTTCCGCCCCTTCTTTCACCATATTCTGGCGACGAGCCAGCGCACGGCGATAGGCAATACGGCGCGCCGCAACGCTCAGGCCACGGATCACCGTCTGGTGAATCAGGTTCCAGATAATCACCAGATAGACCGTGTCTATCCAGCGGTTCGCCAGCCGCAGCGTGGTGTAGAAGTAGCCGGTTGCCGTCAGCACCAGCAGCGCCACCGGCACGACAGACAGCACGGTAATGGTCAGCAGACGCAGCGGATGCGACTCTTTATCGCGCCAGTTGTCACGGCACATCGGGATAATCAGGCAGGTTATCAGCAGCAGGTTAAGGAAAATCATAAACTGCCCGAGCACGTCGTCCATCAGGTGCAGCGGCGACAGCTCGCCGACCACGGACCAGAACAGCAGCGGCAGCAAGGCAAAGCTGATGCGCACAATCTGACGGCGATAATGGCGGGTAAGATGTTCCGGCATGTTAAACCAGATAACGGCCAGGCCACGGCTGCTCAGAATGCGCCATGCCATGCCGAAGACCAGCCAGAACAGCGCCAGCTCTTTGGCAAATGCCCACAGCAGTTCGCTGATATTGAGCTGCATAAACAGCAGCACTAAACCTACCGAAAGAATCGCCATCGTCAGCGGCAGTACTTTCAGGAAGTTCAGCAGAATTGCCTTCGGCGTGTTGAGCTGAGTGTCGGTGCGCAGCTGCCCCACTTCAGAAGCAAGCTTAGCCAGCTGCCTGTCGATCCATTTGTAACGCCAGCGCAGCAGGCCGGCCAGCAGCATCAGCGGCAGCGCGGTGAACAACGACATGAACAGCCCGTCCAGCACCTTGTGCCAGCTGATGTCCAGCTTCATAGCTTTGATTTGGTCGTGCAGCGCGCCCGGGAAGGATTTGATCCACTCCCAGTTCATCGGCTTGTTGCTGTTTACCCAGAAGATTTGCTGGGTCAGCATTTTCTGCAGGCTGGTGCTGACGCTCATCAGCTGCTGCTGGTTAATTTGCAGGTTAATCGCCATCATCAGCTGGTTACCCAGCTGCTTGTTAAGCTGGTCGAGCAGCTCGCGGCGCATATCCACTACCTGCAGCAGCGCATCGTGAACCTCGTCGTTAACCTCGTTCTTGTGGCCCTCTTCAATCTTGCCGACGTAGCTGTCGCTCTGGAACATCGCATCACGCTGCTGGTTAATGTCGAACTGCTCAAGACGCAGGTCAGCAATGCGGTTGGTGAGGTCTTCAAGGTCATCGGCGGACGGCAGCGTCTGCTGCTGCTGATAAAGAATACGCGACAGCAGGAGGCTGCCCTTCAGCACCGAGATTTGTTCTTTCAGGTTACGCTCGGACTGAAGCGCACGGTCCAGCCAGTTTTTGACGCGGATATTGCGCTGTACCAGCTCGTTTCCGCTTTGCGTGGCGTTAATCAGGCGCTGGCTGAGCTGGTGATTGACGTCCAGCTCCTGGCGCACCAGCGGGTTATTCTGGATAGCGCTGGTGTCGGCATCGTCAGGCGTGACGGCTTCCTGGGCGGTTTTTTCCGTCAGCGTTAAGCGTTTGCTGTTCACCGCCTCCTGCAGCAGCTGAAGCGAATGCTCAAGCTGGCCAATATTGGCGTTGGTGTAGTCACGTTGTTTCTGCAGCGCATCCTGCAAGACGGTGTTGCCTTCAAGGCTCTTACGCTGCTGCTCAATCTGCGTGTTGAGCAACGCCTGCTGCACCAGCAGCAGATTTTGCTGGCTCGGGCGCAAAGTGGCTTCGCCCGGCGTGGTGCCATTCAGGCGGTTGCGCACCTGCAGGAGCTGCTGCGAAGCGCTGTACATCGCATTCTGCACGCGTTCGGGCTGAGTTTGCAGCGACACCAGTTGGCTATTCAGGGTAGACAGGTCGTTATTCGCCGACTGCAGCTGATCCAGCACGCTGGTCAGGCGGGCTTCCAGCTGGCGCAAAGAGAGCGTACTCAGCGTTTTGCGGGTCGCGTCGTCGTCGGCTGGCGTACTGAGCGAGTTGAGCGCCTCGGTGGCCTGCTTCAGCTTATCCGGCGCCTGGGCAACCGTGGTTTTAAGCTGAGCCGTCTCCTGCTTCACCCGGTCAAGCTTGTCCAGCATCTCAAGCGTTTCGGTGAGATCTTTCTGGGTGAGCTTATCGTCGGCGGTCAGCGTTTTTTGCTTGTTCAGCGTGTCCAGCTGCGACTGAACCTCTGCTCTTGCAGGCAGATCGCCATTATTTTGCGCCGCCTGAGCCAGCGAAAACGGCAACAGAGTGGAGACAAACAGAAACAGGAAAAGAATGAATGCGGAACGGGACGTCCGCGACAGAGCGTTGTGCTGCGTAGTCATGGTTGAGTCATTACGGTGCTGCGCATGTAAGTGCCAGCTAAAAGTAAAAGGCCACGGAAGATGCGCAGAATAGCACGGCTTCAGGGCGTAGAATAGCAATCGCCCTCAGAGGAATCTCAAATCATTTTCAGGGTGAAAGTAAGCCGAAAATTACGCCGGTTTGTTCAGCGTTGGGCTCAGTTGGAACATCTCCAGAAGCACGGCGATAAAGTCCGCCGCTTTGGCATGAAGATCGAAGGTTTCCGGCGCTACCAGCCAGTTTTCAATCAGGCCGGTAATGTAGCTGCGCATCAGCGTAACGGCGAGGGAGAGACGCAGGCTCGAAGGCAGTTTCCCGGCGTCGATACAGCGCTGCAAGGCGGCCTCAATGCGTTCATTTCCTTCCATATAGAGCGTGCGTCTCGCCTGCTGCAGAACTTCAAGTTCGCCGACAAACTCGCATTTATGGAAAATGATTTCGGTCATCAGGCGGCGGCGTTCTTCTGTCACCGTTGCCTGTAAAATATAAATGAGTAATTCTCTTATCACAGACAGTGGATCGTCTGGATATTTTGCCCGATACTCAATCTCTAAGTCACCGATACTGGATTCGGTTAGCTCCCAGATCTCACTAAACAATTCCGACTTATTTTTGAAATGCCAGTAAATCGCACCACGTGTTACCCCGGCAGCCTGAGCGATATCCGCAAGCGAAGTCGCAGAGACGCCCTGCTGTGAAAACAGGAGAATCGCAACGTCGAGGATGTGCTGGCGGGTTTCAAGCGCCTGAGCTTTGGTTTTTCGTGCCATAAGTGGGTGAATTTACTTTAGTCAGATTTACATACATTTGTGAACGTATGTACCATAGCACGACGATAATATAAACGCAGCAATGGGTTTGTGGACATTTGATCCATTGAACAACTTTGAAATCGGACACTCGAGGTTTACATATGAACAAAAACAGAGGGTTTACGCCTCTGGCGGCCGTTCTGATGCTCTCAGGCAGCTTAGCGCTTACAGGATGTAACGAGAAAGAGACTCAGCAGAGTGCGCCGCACGCCCCGGAAGTGGGTGTAGTGACTCTGAAAAGCGCGCCATTACAGATAACCACTGAGCTGCCAGGGCGTACCAACGCTTTTCGCATTGCAGAAGTTCGTCCTCAGGTTAGCGGCATTATTCTGAAGCGTAACTTCACCGAAGGCAGCGACATTCAGGCCGGTGTCTCGCTGTACCAGATCGATCCTGCAACCTATCAGGCTGCGTACGACAGCGCGAAAGGCGACCTGGCGAAAGCCCAGTCCAGCGCGAATCTTGCACAGTTAACCGTCAAGCGTTATCAGAAACTGCTGGGTACCAAGTACATCAGCCAGTCTGACTACGACACCGCCGCAGCAACCGCACAGCAGGCAAACGCTGACGTTGTTGCCGCCAAAGCTGCTGTAGAAACCGCACGTATCAACCTGGCGTACACCAAAGTGACTTCGCCTATCAGCGGCCGCATCGGTAAATCCGCGGTCACCGAAGGTGCGCTGGTCACCAGCGGGCAAACCACCGCCCTGGCAACCGTTCAGCAGCTCGACCCTATTTATGTGGACGTTACCCAGTCCAGCGATGACTTCCTGCGCCTGAAGCAAGAGCTGGCCGACGGCAAACTGAAACAGGAAAACGGCAAGGCGAAGGTCAAGCTGATGACGAACAACGGTGTAGCCTATCCTCAGGAAGGGACGCTGGAATTCTCTGAAGTGACCGTTGACCAGACCACCGGGTCAATCACCCTGCGCGCTATCTTCCCTAACCCGGACAAAACCCTGCTGCCAGGGATGTTTGTTCGCGCCAGTCTGGAAGAAGGCGTTAACCCGAACGCTATCCTGGTTCCGCAGCAAGGGGTGACTCGTACTCCGCGCGGCGACGCCTCAGCGATGGTTGTCGGCAAGGATGACAAGGTTGAAGTGCGCCAGCTGCAAACCAGCCAGGCGATCGGCGACAAATGGCTGGTGACCGGTGGCTTAGAAACCGGCGATCGCGTCATTGTTACCGGCCTACAGAAAGTAAAACCGGGTGTTCAGGTAAAAGCGCAGGAAGTTGCGGAAGACAATAAAGGCCAACAGCAACCAGCCGCAGGCGCGCAGCCAGAACAACCGAAGTCTTAACTTAAACAGGAGCCGTTAAGACATGTCTAAGTTTTTTATCGATCGCCCCATCTTTGCCTGGGTAATCGCCATCATCATTATGTTGGCGGGTGCGCTTGCGATCATGAAATTGCCTATCGCGCAGTATCCAACGATCGCGCCACCGGCAATTCAGATCTCGGCAAACTACCCGGGGGCAGATGCTAAAACGGTACAGGATACCGTCACGCAGGTTATCGAACAGAACATGAACGGTATCGATGGCCTGTTGTACATGTCCTCTACCAGTGATTCCTCTGGTACCGTTCAGATAACCATTACCTTCGACTCCGGCACCGATGCCGACATCGCACAGGTTCAGGTTCAGAACAAGCTGCAGCTGGCGATGCCGCTGCTGCCGCAGGAAGTGCAGCAGCAGGGTGTTAGCGTCGAGAAGTCCTCCAGTAGCTTCCTGATGGTTCTCGGTATGATCAATACCGACGGCACCATGAACCAGGAAGATATCGCGGACTACGTTGGCGCCACCATCAAAGATCCGGTCAGCCGTACTCACGGCGTCGGTGACGTGCAGCTGTTTGGTGCCCAGTACGCGATGCGTATCTGGATGGACCCGAACAAACTGAACAACTACCAGCTGACGCCTGTTGACGTGATTAACGCCATCAAAGCGCAAAACGCCCAGGTCGCGGCCGGCCAGCTCGGCGGGACTCCGCCGGTTAAAGGCCAACAGCTAAACGCCTCCATCATTGCGCAGACCCGTCTGAAATCCGCAGACGAGTTCAGCAAAATCCTGATGAAGGTTAACCCGGACGGCTCTCGAGTCCTGCTGAAAGACGTGGCGAAAGTTGAGCTTGGCGGCGAGAACTATGATGTTATCGCGCGTTATAACGGCCAGCCTGCTTCCGGCCTGGGGATTAAGCTGGCAACCGGTGCTAACGCCCTGGACACCGCCGAAGCGGTACGTGCTACGGTTGAAAAACTGGAGCCGTTCTTCCCGGCAGGTCTGAAAGTTGTTTACCCGTACGACACCACGCCGTTCGTTAAAATTTCCATTAACGAAGTGGTAAAAACGCTGGTGGAAGCCATCGTGCTGGTGTTCCTGGTGATGTATCTGTTCCTGCAGAACTTCCGGGCAACGCTGATTCCAACCATTGCCGTACCGGTGGTACTGCTGGGTACGTTCGCCATTCTTGCCGCGTTTGGCTACTCGATAAACACCCTGACGATGTTCGGCATGGTGTTGGCGATAGGCCTGTTGGTGGATGACGCCATCGTCGTGGTAGAAAACGTTGAGCGCGTTATGGTGGAAGATGGACTGCCACCGAAGGAAGCCACGCGCAAATCCATGGGCCAGATTCAGGGCGCCCTGGTGGGGATCGCGATGGTGCTGTCGGCGGTATTTATCCCGATGGCGTTCTTCGGCGGCTCTACCGGCGCAATCTATCGTCAGTTCTCGATTACTATCGTTTCCGCGATGGTGCTGTCGGTGCTGGTGGCCATGATCCTGACCCCGGCGCTCTGTGCGACCATGCTTAAGCCAATCCCGAAAGGTCATCACGATGACAAGAAGGGGTTCTTCGGCTGGTTCAACAGAATGTTCGACAAGAGTACGCATCACTATACCGACAGCGTCGGTAACATCCTGCGTAGCACCGGTCGTTATCTGGTCCTGTATCTGCTGATTGTGGTTGGCATGGGGCTGCTGTTCATCCGCCTGCCAAGTTCGTTCCTGCCTGACGAAGACCAGGGCGTACTGCTGGCGATGGCTCAGCTGCCCGCGGGTGCGACCCAGGAACGTACGCAGAAAGTCCTGGATGAAGTGAACGACTACTTCCTGACCAAAGAGAAAGCGAACGTTAACTCGGTGTTTACCGTTAACGGCTTCGGCTTCTCCGGTCGCGGTCAGAACACCGGCCTGGCGTTCGTTTCACTGAAAGACTGGAGCGAGCGTTCGGGTGAAGAGAACAAGGTTCCGGCGATTGCTGGCCGGGCCATGGGCACCTTCTCGCAGATTAAAGACGCGATGGTATTTGCCTTTAACCTGCCGGCAATTGTCGAGCTGGGTACCGCTACCGGCTTTGACTTCCAGCTGATTGACCAGGCAAACCTTGGCCACGAGCAGCTGACTCAGGCTCGTAACCAACTGTTCGGCATGATTGCTCAGCATCCTGACCTGCTGGTTGGCGTGCGCCCGAACGGCCTGGAAGATACGCCGCAGTTTAAAATCGATATCGACCAGGAAAAAGCACAGGCGCTGGGGGTATCCATCAGTGATATCAACACCACGCTGGGTGCAGCCTGGGGCGGCAGCTACGTCAATGACTTCATCGACCGTGGCCGCGTGAAGAAAGTGTATGTGATGGCTGAAGCGCCATACCGTATGCTGCCAAGCGATATCGGCAACTGGTACGTCCGTGGCTCTTCCGGCCAGATGGTACCGTTCTCCGCGTTCTCCACATCGCGCTGGGAATACGGCTCACCTCGTCTGGAGCGTTACAACGGCTTGCCGTCCATGGAAATCCTCGGCCAGGCCGCACCGGGTAAAAGTACCGGTGAAGCAATGGATATGATGGAACAGCTTGCGGCGAAACTGCCAACCGGCATCGGCTTTGACTGGACGGGGATGTCCTATCAGGAACGCCTGTCCGGCAACCAGGCCCCTGCCCTGTACGCCATCTCGCTGATTGTGGTGTTCTTGTGTCTGGCGGCGCTGTACGAGAGCTGGTCGATTCCGTTCTCGGTCATGCTGGTTGTTCCGCTTGGGGTATTCGGTGCACTGCTGGCAGCCACCATGCGAGGCCTGACCAACGACGTTTACTTCCAGGTAGGCCTGCTGACAACCATTGGGCTGTCGGCGAAGAACGCGATACTTATCGTGGAATTCGCCAAGGATCTGATGGAGAAAGAAGGCAAAGGCCTGATAGAAGCGACGCTGGATGCGGTCCGTATGCGTCTGCGTCCGATTCTGATGACCTCTCTGGCATTTATCCTCGGGGTAATGCCGCTGGTCATCAGTACCGGGGCAGGCAGTGGCGCACAGAACGCCGTAGGTACTGGCGTAATGGGCGGGATGGTTACCGCTACCGTGCTGGCTATCTTCTTCGTGCCGGTGTTCTTCGTGGTGGTACGCCGCCGCTTCAGCCGCAAGAATGAAGATATTGAACATGCGCATACGGTAGAGCACCACCAGTAAGCCATTCAATAACTTAACAAAAGGCCGCTTTAAGCGGCCTTTTTTATTAACAGAGAAACCGGTTTCAGCGAGCTTATTTCAGCGGCGTTATTTCCACTTTTATTTCCGTCCTGGCCGTTATCCACCCCATAAGCCCCTTCTCATTTCGGGAAAAATAACGTTTAAATGCTCGTTAATCCATGATTAACGAAACAACAAAAACCGATGTGTGGCATTAACCTGGGAATATTCTTATAAATTAACGCCTGCGCCTTAACCGGATGCAGAATAGTCTTATAGCTTGATTAACCGGCTGAAAGTTATAAATATTGCCTGGTGCTCTTTAATCCATAGCTGAGCATTTAAGTTAAAATTCATACGAAAGTCTTAATTCACATTTAGTAACGTATTCTCCTTTTTTAACTTAATTGTAATTTTTCGTTAGAGCAGCATGAAATTCAGGCGACATTGATTTATAGTTACAGCACATGCAATAATCGTGGCAACAGTTCTTCACCTCTTCAGGTGTGTCCACCCCAACCCGTTGTGTTTATCATTTGTTTTACCGATAAAGGGGGCAGCACTATGGACGAATACTCACCAAAGCGGCATGATATCGCGCAGCTTAAGTTCCTCTGTGAGAGTCTGTATCACGATTGTCTGACCAATCTTGGTGAGAGCAATCATGGATGGGTTAATGATCCGACCTCGGCCATTAATCTACAGCTGAATGAATTGATTGAGCACATTGCCGCGTCGGCGCTTAATTATAAGATTAAGTATCCGGACGAGAGCAAATTGATTGAACAGATTGATGAATACCTGGACGATACTTTCATGTTATTTAGCAATTACGGCATTAACGCACAGGATCTGCAGCGGTGGCGTAAATCAGGGAATCGCTTGTTCAGATGTTTCATCAGCGAGAGCCGCGCTAACCCAGTAAGCCACTCGTTCTAAAAAATATTAAAATACTTAAGGCGAATTTATGACTACCAAACTTACCAAGACCGATTATTTGATGCGTCTGCGACGTTGTCAGACAATTGATACGCTGGAGCGCGTAATAGAAAAAAACAAATATGAATTATCAGATAATGAGTTGGCGGTATTTTATTCAGCGGCCGACCATCGTCTTGCTGAACTGACGATGAATAAACTGTATGACAAAATCCCACCGTCTGTGTGGAAATTCATTCGTTAATAACAAATTTCATTAAATAATATTAAAAATCATATTTTATCTCCCGTTATTGTCTGGTTTGTCTCAGTCGTTGTCTCACAGGTCAGGATTAGCGTCAGTTAACCGGCCGGCTAAATACCGCAAGCCCTCATCAATAGTTGCCTTAACGCACCGTGGCCCGGCAACGTGAGCTTCGTCACGCTCAGGGAACGATCCCCGCTCTTTTCTCTCTAAACTTAGGTAGTCTTGCAGGCCACAAAAGAGGGAGCATTTGATGAGCGAAGAGAAGCGTAAAATGATTGCCGGTGAGCTTTACCGGCCCGGCGATGACACCCTGCAGCGTGAAAGCCACAAAGCGCGTCAGCTGCTGCATCGCTACAACCAAAGTTCTCCTGATGAACAGATCTACCGCGATGAAATCCTCGCCGAGCTGCTGGGCCAAAGCGAAGGGGCTTACATTGAGCCCACCTTCCGCTGCGATTACGGCTACAACATTTACCTCGGTAAAAACTTTTACGCCAATTTTGAGTGCGTGATGCTGGACGTTTGCCCGATTCGCATCGGCGACAACTGCATGCTGGCGCCGGGAGTGCATATTTATACCGCGACCCATCCCCTTGATGCCGAAACGCGAAATAGCGGCGTAGAGCTGGGCAAGCCGGTCATAATCGGTAATAACGTCTGGATTGGCGGACGTGCGGTAATTAACCCGGGCGTCACCATTGGCGATAATGTCGTGGTAGGTTCAGGCTCGGTTGTCACTAAAGATATTCCGGCTAACTGCGTGGTTGCGGGTAATCCTGCTCGTATCATTAAGATGCTGTAACGCGGCCAGCCCCGTTAACTGTTATGGTTATTTTTGGCTTATCTGTTACTTTTTTGCCGGACCCGCAGTTCTTAAAATAGTCTGGTCATGCGTACAACCGAAACAGAGAACTTAGAAGGCACACCATGTCAGAAATTCAGCGCCTGCTCACCGATACCATCGAACACCTGAATGAAACTGAAAAGCGCGATAACCGCCCGCGCTTCAGCATCAGTTTTATCCGTAAACATCCCGGGTTATTTATCGGGATGTATATCGGCTGGTTTGCCACTATGTGGGTAATGCTGGAATCAGAAACCCTGGCGGGCTCAGTATGGCTGCTGGTTGTTCTGTTCGCGCTGATGAACGCGTTTTTCTTCTTCGACGTCAATCCTCGCTATCGCTACAGCGATATTGACGTACTCGACCTGCGCGTTTGCTACAACGGCGAGTGGTATAACACCCGCCACGTGCCAACCGCGCTCATCGATGACATCCTCAGCTCCCCGAGCGTGGATGAAGAGCAAAAATCTTTGCTGCACAAAATGCTCAGCCGCAAAGGGGAGCTGTCGTTTTACGACGTCTTCTCGCTGACCCGCCAGCAACCTGCTGCCGGGCGCTAAGCACTAACGGCGTTTCTTACGTCCCTGCACCGCTTTAAAACGCGGGTTAGATTTGCAAATCACATACAGCCGCCCCTTGCGCTTAACAATCTGGCAATCAGGGTGGCGCTGTTTTGCACTGCGAAGTGAATTCAATACCTGCATTTCTTAAGACTCCTTGCCGCCAAAGAATTTACCAAAGCGCTGCTGGAAGCGCGCCGGGCCGCCTTCATTGACGAAGACTTTCTGTTTGCCGGTGTAGTGAGGATGCGAAGCGGAAGAGACTTCGATCGTCACGTAAGGGTAAGTCACCCCGTCCAGCTCAATCTCGCGGTCGGTTTTGATCGTCGAGCCCACTTTAAAATACTCATTCACGCTGGTGTCGTGGAACACCACGGTCCGGTAAAACGGATGGATATCGCGCTGCATAAAAATCATTCCGATATGTTATAACGTAACAATAAAATAAAAGATGATCGGATAAATTGCAAGCGGGGTTTAAAACGCAGAGGGAGTCAAAAAGAAGCGGGCACCGCGTGGGTGCCCGACAAGATTAGAGTTTAAAACCGGCAACCACGCGCTCAAGCTGGGTGGATTGCTCCGCCATAGAGTGCGACGCGGAAGAGACTTCCTGAACCAGCGCGGCGTTCTGCTGCGTGGTGCTATCAAGCTGATTAATCGCCAGATTCACCTGCTCAATGCCGGTGCTCTGTTCGCGGCTGGAAGACATAATTTCAGCCATCAGCGTCGTCACGTTGCGTACGCCCTGGGTCAGTTCCTCCATGGTGCTGCCCGCCTGATGAACCAGCTCCGTGCCGAGATTTACGTTGCAGACTGACGTTTCTATCAGCGCTTTAATTTCCCGCGCCGACTGGGCTGAGCGCTGAGCCAGGCTGCGAACTTCAGAGGCCACCACCGCAAAACCACGTCCCTGCTCACCGGCACGAGCGGCCTCAACGGCGGCGTTAAGCGCGAGGATATTGGTCTGGAAAGCGATGCTATCAATGACGCTGATAATATCGACCACTTTGCCAGAAGAGGTCTGAATTGCGTTCATCGTGCTGACAACCTGCTTGACCACTTCCCCACCCTTCACCGCCACGCTTGAGGCTTCACGCGCCAGTTCATTTGCATGGGCGGCGTTATCGGCGTTCTGACGAACGGTGCTGGTCAGCTCTTCCATCGACGCCGCAGTCTGTTCAATGGAGCTGGCCTGATCTTCCGTTCGGGCAGAGAGATCCTGATTCCCTGTCGCAATCTGATGGGAAGCCGAAGAGATGGCTCGCGCGCTGTCTCCAACCTGCCGCAGCATCGTTTGCAGATAGTTAATCACGCCGTTGAAGCTGTCGATAATGGCGTTAAATTCCGGGCTGCTGGTCGGGTCCAGACGCTGCGTCAGGTCAGCACCGCCGGCAGAAAGACGGCTGATGTTGTGGTTCAGGTCACTCAGGCGACGCATCATGTTGCGGATAAACAGCACCAGTATGCCAAGCAGCACGATAGCCATAGGGATCTGCACCATACCAAGGCGCAGTAAAATAGCGTCCGTTTGTTTGGTCAGCAGCGCGGTGGGTAAATCCACCGCCAGGATCCACGGGCTGCCTTTTACAGTCTGTAAAATAACGGTATGTGAAGTGCCATCGTTGTCGTACTCATTTTCACTCCCCTGGCGGGCGTTAAAACCAGGCAGCATTTGCTGGACCGCTTTCGCCATTGGCAGCGTGCCGCTCAGATCGGAAAGATTTTTTAAGCCCGCCGTTTTGCCAATCTGATCCGCATTGCCCACCACCTTGCCGTCGGCTTCAATAATCAGCACCTGCCCTTTCACCGCCTCGCTCATCTGCTTAGCGAGCTGATTAAAGAAGCCCAGGGTCACATCGATGGTCGCCACGCCCCAGGGCTGGCCGTCTTTAGTAATCGCCATCGCACAGTTAGTACGAGGCTGCGGGCTGGCATCATCCTGGTAAGCGTTCGCCCAGGCACACTGCCCCGCAGGAGAAGCGAGTCCGGCTTTGTACCACACCTGTTCGTAGTAATCAGGCGCCGCGTCTGAGTTCCAGTAGGTGTTTTCTTCCAGCTTGTTGCTGCCGTTGCGGGCAAAGAAAGTACTGAATTTATTGCGCCCCGCCTCGCGTTTTTCCGGCAGGGGCCAGATGCCGCCGCCAAACACGTTCACGTCCTGGTATTGATCCACCAGCGTCGGTAATAGTTTATTAATATCATCGCTTTGCATCGCCGCGACCGACTGGGTAATGCTGCGCATTTGCGCCTGTACCCGGTTCATCTGCTCGGTGATATTCACCGCAACGTTGTCCACTTCAAAGCGAATCAGCTGGGTTTCATTTTGTTTGAGTTGCGGCGTCACGAAAAAGTGAATCACCAGCGAAGTTACCACAATTAACAGCATGAAAAACAAAGATAAAGAGGTAATAAATCGAGATTGTGTAGTTTTTAGCATGATGGGACACCTGGGGGTAGAAAGCGAAACGCTTAGCAACCTCTTCGGCATAAAACCCATAAACTTAACTGTCGCCATAATTTAATCATTCGTTAACTATTTCCAAATGTAATTAACTCTCAGTTAAATCCATAAGTTACCCCCGATCATTGAAACATTTTGCAATGATTAGACTTTTCTCGTTTCCACAAATGCTTAGAACCCCGCCGGGTCATAGCTTAGAAGATAACAATATTGGGCGAGGCTTTTTGATTCCGGCAAGGTGAGAACCAACGCTACCCGACCGTATTCAGAAGGACATTGCCATGATGCTGTGCCGCTGTTGTGCCGAACTCAACCCGACCGCCTTTTCTAAGACTATGATGACCGGAGTAAACTATGAGCACCAATCCAGGCCTGGCACTGCCGATTCTTGACCTTTCCCAGCTTAACGGCAGCGAGACTGACCGTTCGGCCTTCCTCAGCCAGCTGCGCTACGCCGCACGAGAAATTGGCTTCTTCTACCTGATAAACCACGGCATCAGCCCTGAACTGCAACAGGCGGTCCAGGACGAAGCCCGCAGCTTCTTTGCCCTCCCCGACGATGAAAAACAGCAGGTGGCGATGATTCGCTCGCCGCATTTCCGTGGCTATAACCGCGCGGCCAGCGAACTTACCCGCGGCCAGCCCGACTGGCGCGAACAGTTCGATCTCGGCGCCGAGCGCCAGGCGCTACCGCCGGACGAATATGCACCCGCATGGCGTCGACTTCAGGGGCCAAACCTCTGGCCTACGGCGTTGCCCGAACTCAAACCCACGCTTTTACAGTGGCAGAGCGAAATGACCACCGTAGCCCTAAAGCTGCTGCGTACCTTCGCCGAAGCGCTTAGCCTGCCGGCCGATGCCTTCGACTCACTCTATGGCAGCCTGCCAAACGAACACATCAAGTTGATTCGCTATCCTGGACAGTCGGCCACGCAAAGCAGCCAGGGCGTAGGCGCTCACAAAGACTCAGGCTTCCTGAGCTTCCTGCTTCAGGACGATAAAAAGGGCCTGCAGGTGGAAGTTTCGCCGGATAACTGGGTCGATGCTCAGCCGCTGCCCGGCAGCTTTGTGGTCAATATTGGCGAACTGCTGGAGCTGGCTACCAACGGCTACCTGCGCGCGACCGTGCACCGCGTAGTGTCTCCGCCGCAGGACGAAGAGCGCCTGTCCATCGCCTTTTTCCTGGGCGCACAGCTCAACGCCGTGGTGCCGGTTTATCAGCTTCCGGAAACGTTAGCCCGTGAAGCGCAAGGCCCGGAAAGCGATCCACAAAACCCACTGCTGAGAGATGTGGGCTGGAACTACCTGAAAGGCCGCCTGCGCTCCCACCCCGACGTGGCGGAACGCTACTACGCGGATGTCCTTCGTAACAGCAGTGAACTAATCGCTTAATAACTTATTAAAAATAAAGGAATTGATGATGAAAAAGACCGCTTTTAAACTGGCTGGTGTTGCTCTGTCACTGTCTCTGGCTTTCGCGGCGCAGGCCGCAGACGCGCTGCGCGTAGCGGCTGACCCGGTACCACATGCGGAAATCCTCGCCTTTGTGCAGAAGCTCGACCCTAACCTCAAGTTAAAGGTCGTCGAGCTGAGCAACGGCGTTAACGCTAACGAACTGCTGGCCAACGGCGACGTCGATGCCAACTACTTCCAGCACGTGCCTTATTTACGAGATCAGGAAAAAGCGCTTGGCAAAAAATTTGTCGTGGCCGCGACGGTACATATCGAGCCGCTGGGCATCTACTCGCACAAATACAAAGACCTGAAGTCCGTGCCGGAAGGGGCGACGATTGCAGTGCCGAACAACGTCACCAACCTTAGCCGCGCGCTGTATCTGCTGCAGGACAAAGGGCTGATCACCCTCAAACCGGAGTTTAAAGACGCCTCCGTCAACCAGGCAACGCCGAAAGACATCGCCGAAAACCCGAAAAAGCTGAAGATCCTGGAAGTTGAATCGCCGCAGATCCCACGCTCTCTGGACGACGTGGGCCTCGGGGTGATCAACGGTAACTATGCGCTGGAAGCAGGGCTTAGCCCGGCGAAAGATGCGCTCGGCCTGGAAAGCGCCACCCATAACCCGTATGCCAATATCCTGGTCACCAACCCGAACCTGGAAAACGATCCGCGCATCAAACAGCTGACGAAGGATCTTGAATCCCCGCAGGTGGCCGAGTTCATCCGCAAGCAGTACAACGGCTCGGTGATCCCGGTAGAGAATAAGTCATGATCTCCCTTGAGCGGCTGAGCAAAGTGTACGCCGGAGAAGGCCGACCGGCACTGGATGACATTAACCTTGTGGTCCCGGATGGCGCGATTTACGGCATTCTGGGCCGCAGCGGCGCCGGGAAAAGTACGCTTATTCGCTGTCTCAACCTGCTGGAGCGGCCCACCTCGGGCCGCATTATCATGAACGATCGCGACATCACCACCTTTAACCAACGCGAGCTTCGTCAGCACCGCCAGCGCACCGGCATGGTGTTCCAGCACTTCAACCTGATTCACGCCAGGAACGTGGCAGACAACGTTGCCGTGCCGCTGGAAATATCCGGTATGCCACGCGAAGCTCGCCAAAAACGCGTCGCGGAGCTGCTCAGTCTGGTTGATCTGAGCGACAAAGCCAAAGCCTTTCCGTCCCAACTTTCCGGCGGGCAAAAACAGCGCGTCGGCATCGCCCGTGCGCTGGCCGCTCATCCGGAGATCCTGTTATGCGATGAAGCAACCAGCGCGCTGGATCCTGAAACTACTGCATCAATCCTGGCCCTGCTGGCGAACATCAACCGCCAGCTTGGGCTGACCATTGTGCTCATCACCCACCAGCTCGAGGTCGTCAAAGCTATTTGCGATCATGCGGCGCTGCTGGAGCACGGCAGATTAATAGAGAGCGGCCCACTGTCCGAAAGATTAGTCGACCCGTTCTCAAAATTACGCACCTCGCTGCTGCATGACGAAGAAGCTGAACGCGAGTTCTTACGCCGCCACGGCGTCGAAGGGAGAGTCTTATGCGAAGTAGCATGAGTTGGGATGATTTGTGGCCGCTGCTGCTGGACGGCACCCTGGATACGCTTTACATGGTGGGGCTTGCGGCGCTGTTTACCGTACTGATTGGCCTGCCGCTCGGCGTGCTGCTGTTTCTCACCCGCCGCGACGGGGTATTGCCCGCCCTACGACTAAATCAGGTGCTCGGCAGCATCATCAACATAGGACGCTCGCTGCCGTTTATCGTCCTGCTGATAGCGCTGATCCCATTGACCCGAATTATCGTCGGCACCACGCTCGGCAGCACCGCGGCGGTTGTGCCTATCACCATCGGCGCCTTTCCTTTCTTCGCCCGCGTCGTGGAAAGCGCGCTTGATGAGGTGGACAAAGGCCGCATTGAAGCCATTCTGTCGATGGGCGGCAACGCCTGGCACGTGGTGAGCAAAGTGCTGCTGCCGGAAGCCTTACCTGCCATCCTGGCGGGGATCACGCTCACGGTAGTGATGCTGATTGGCTTTTCTTCGATGGCCGGCGTCATCGGCGGCGGCGGTCTGGGAGACCTGGCCATTCGCTACGGCTACCAGCGCTTCAATAACCAGGTCATGGTCGGGACCGTTATCGTGCTGATTGTGATGGTGCACCTTGTACAAAGCCTGGGCGACCACTTAGTCCGTCGCCTCGCCCACCGCCGCTGATGTTGTTCAAAGCCCGGAGTCCTGGCCGGGCTTTGAACGTGCCTCTCTCGCCCCTTCTCGTTATCCGCGCTGGATCACAAAATCAAATTGTTAACGTTAACTATTGCGATTAACATCACATTTATGGCGGTTACTCTCTTCTCGCGACAAATAGTTAACGTTAACAATATTGCCATTCAAGCACTCAGAGACTGCACACATGGCACTGACAAAACGGAATAAACACCACTATCTGATCCTGAGCGGGCTGCTGTTTACCTTTTTCTGGACCTGGTCATCGGCGTTTTCGCTGATCTCACTTTGGCTAAATCAGAAAATCGGACTGAAAGGCGCGGAAACCGGGCTGATCTTCTCGATAATAGCCTTCACCGCGCTCTGCGCCCAGCCGCTGTATGGCTTCATCCAGGACAAACTCGGGCTGCGCAAATCCCTGCTGTGGGTTATTGGCGGGCTGCTGCTAGTCAGCGGGCCCTGGTTTATCTTCGTTTGCACCCCGCTGCTTCAGGTGCATATCGTCGCAGGGGCAATCAGCGTCGGGCTTTACGTCGGCGCCACCTTCTTTGCGGGTATCGGCGCGCTGGAGTCCTATACCGAACGCGTCAGCCGTATCGTAGGCTTTGAATACGGAAAATCACGCATGTGGGGCTCTTTAGGCTGGGCCGGTGCCACGTTTTTTGCCGGGCTGCTGTTTAACCTCAATCCACAGCTGAATTTCTGGATGGGTAGCGTCTCTGCCTGCCTGTTTCTGCTCCTCCTGTGGCGCATGCGTGATATGCAGCCTAACGCCCTCAGCGAGCTGGAATACGGTAAAGCCAGCGCGCTGACGCTGGCCGATGCCTTCGGTCTGCTCAAGCTCCCTCGCTTCTGGGCGCTGGTACTTTTTGTTTGCGGCGTCAGCGTTTACAACGTTTACGATCAGCAATTCCCCGTCTACTTCGCCTCGTTGTTTAACGACGTGCAGCGCGGCAACGAAATGTTTGGCTTTCTCAACTCCTTCCAGGTCTTTCTCGAAGCGGGCGGGATGTTCCTGGCCCCGATGCTGGTAAACCGCATCGGCGCCAGGCGCGGGCTGCTGCTCAGCGGCCTGATCATGGCTATGCGTATCTTTGGTTCAGGCATGGCAAGCGACCCACTGACCATCTCCTTCATGAAGCTACTGCACGCCGTCGAGTTGCCTATCCTTTTGATTTCAATGTTTAAGTACATCACCACGCAGTTCGATCAGCGGCTCTCCGCCACGCTCTACCTTGTCGGCTTCCAGTTTATTACCTCTATCTGCGCCACCGTACTCTCTCCGCTGGTCGGCCGCGGATACGACCAGCTCGGCTTTGCCGACACCTACATGATTCTGGCCGGGCTGGTGCTGGCACTGACGCTGGTTTCCGCTTTGCTGCTCAGCGACTCGGCCCCGGATAACACACACCCTTCTTTAAATCTGACCACCAGGTAACGCTATGACTACCCCACTTATCAAGGCACAAGCAGCCTTAGAAACGCTGCAGGCAACGCGCGGGAACGCCTTTTATCCTCTTTATCATCTGGCGCCGCCCGCGGGCTGGATGAACGATCCTAACGGCCTGATTTATCACAACGGGCTGTACCACGCCTTCTATCAGCACCATCCGTTTGATGAAAACTGGGGGCCGATGCATTGGGGACATGCCACCAGCCGGGATATGGTGCGCTGGGAGCACCAGCCTATCGCTCTGGCTCCGGGTAACGAATGGGACAGAGATGGCTGCTTCTCCGGCAGCGCGGTTGACGATAACGGCGTGCTCTCGCTGATTTACACCGGGCATATCTGGCTTGAAGGTGCGGGAAATGACAGCGCTATACGCCAGGTACAATGCCTCGCGACCAGCGAAGACGGTGTTCACTTTACGAAACAGGGCGTCATTCTTACCCCACCGCCCGGCATCATGCATTTCCGCGATCCGAAGGTCTGGCAACAGGACGGCAACTGGTGGATGGTACTCGGCGCACGCGACCAGCACGATCGGGGCAAAGTACTGCTTTATCGCGGCAATTCACTGCGGGAGTGGCGGCTGGATCGTATCCTCACGGAAGCCGACGCGGGTATGGGCTATATGTGGGAATGTCCGGATTTCTTCCCGCTCGGCAACAGTCAAATCCTGATGTTTTCCCCTCAGGGCATCCCGGCACAGGGCTTGAAGTATCAGAATCTGTTCCAGAGCGGCTATCTGCGCGGCAGATGGCAACCGGGGGAAGCATTCAGGCTCTGTCAGCCGTTTGAAGAGATGGATCACGGGCACGACTTTTACGCGCCGCAGTCCTTTGTCGCCGCCGATGGCCGCCGCATCGTGATGGGCTGGATGGACATGTGGGAATCCCCCATGCCCTCTAAAGGCGAAGGCTGGGCGGGCTGCCTCAGCCTCCCCCGGGAAGTGTGCATTATGCCAAACGGAAAACTCTATCAGAATCCGGTGCACGAACTGGCCACGCTGCGCACCCATGAACAGCTGGTTCTGCCCTGCGTGCTGGATAAACTTAACCAGAGGCTGCTGCCCGATGCGCAGGCGGTTGAGCTGGAGATAGCCTGGGAGTGTGGGCAAAGCACGGCTGAGCGCTACGGCATCCGTCTGGGGCAAGGCTGCGAACTGTTTGTCGACGCTCAGGCGCGGCGCCTGGTGCTGTCACGCAGCTATCAGGATGAGCGGCTTTGCGGGGATCGCAGCGTGCCGTTATCGGAAAACGGCGATCTTCATCTGCGTATTTTTATCGATCGTTCTTCTATCGAGGTTTTTGTTAACCAGGGCGAATACTGCCTCAGCAGCCGTCTCTACCCGCGGTCGGGAGAACGTCAGCTTGAGCTGTTCGCCAGCCACGGAAAAGCCTTATGTCGTGGCGGCACCCTGTGGCAGCTGAACTCGCTATAACGATACGCGCTTAACCAGCGGGCAAGGCAGCCGTTTCACACCGCCGCTGTTCACACCGTCAATCAAATGCAGTGCCGCCTGGCGACCGATTTCGTCATGCGGCAACTGGACCGTCGTCAGCGGTGGCAGGAATAAATCGCCGACCCCGACCAAATTATCAAATCCGAGTACCGCTACCTGCTCAGGAATAGCAATTCCCCGCGCCAGCAGCGTCTGGTAGGCGACAAAAGCGATACGGTCGTTACCACAAATCAGCACATCGAAATCCGCTTTCCCCTCTTTACAATGCGCGGCAACGCGCTCGGCCAGTTCGGGATAGTGGGCATCTCCCCACTGCATGTGATACTGCGTCACCGCCTCAAGCTCTAACCCGGCTTCACGCCAGGCCTGCTCGAATCCGTCCCGGCGTGGGCGGCTGGCGAGGGCTTCACCGGGCAGCCACAGGCACAGCGGGCGACGGTATCCTCGTTCAATCAGATAGCGGGTCGCCTGATACTGGCCGTTAAAATCATCGGGGATATAGCTCGGTAAACCAGCCTCGTCGCTCAAGCAGTTGGCCAGCACCACGCGGTGGTTTTTTAAGACTGCGGGTAGCTCAACGTGCCGCAGGCCCATCGTGGTAAAAATAATGCCGTCGGGCCGCTGGGCTAATAGCTGATTAACTGCCCGCTCGGCGTCATCGGCAGAAAGAATATTAATCAGGAAGCTGTTCCAGCCCCGCTCACGTGCGGTTTGCTCAATGGCCAGCAGCATTTCTACAGAATAGGGGGTGGTTGCCGTATCCAGCGCCAGGATGCCTATTGTCGAAGCTTTAACGCCTTTGCTGCGTATCTTTCGGGCAGAATAGTCCGGCACATAATTAAGCTCGTCAATGGCTCGCTGCACCCGCTCCCGGGTTACCGGGCTAACGTGTTCAGCCTGATTAATAACCCTGGAGACGGTCATTAACGACACGCCCGCCAGGGTTGCTACGTCTTTCAGAGAAGCCATATCCAGCCATTCACCGCAAAAGAAAAACCGATAGTAGCGTTTTTTAAGCGTTTTTTCTCGACGAGAATGACTCTGCGCCTTTTTCCCGCACCAGCACCGTGGTCAGTACGAAAGACAGCCCCAGCGCAAGCGCCACCCCCAGCAGAGCAAAGATAAAATACGGGCCAATATAGGCGGGCAGGCTAAAGATACTCGACAGGATATAGCCGTACAGCCGCACGCCGAAGAAGGCAATGAACGCCGAGGCAAGCGAACTGGCTATCGTGGCGGCAATAAACGCTTTCTTATAGCGGGTTAACACGCCGAACAGCGCCGGTTCGGTAATGCCCAGCAGCGCAGAAATTCCCGCCGACAGGACCACTGAACGGTCCGCTTTCGACTTGCTCTGGCGCCAGATGGCAAAGGTGGCCCCGGCGATGGCCATGTTGGCCATAAACATCATCGGCATCAGCATGTCATAGCCCCGGTCAGTGAAGTTTTGCAGCGCAATCGGCGTCATGGCGTGGTGCATTCCGGTCAGAATCGCAATCGGGCGAATCGCCCCCACCACCAGCCCGGCAAAGCTCGCTGAAACACCAAATAACCCTTCGATAAACCAGGCCAGCGCTTTCCCCAGATAAATGCCCAGCGGGCCAATCACCACCA
Organism: Cedecea neteri; assembly: GCF_000757825.1. Lineage (GTDB taxonomy): Bacteria > Pseudomonadota > Gammaproteobacteria > Enterobacterales > Enterobacteriaceae > Cedecea > Cedecea selenatireducens. The sequence goes on along the minus strand of NZ_CP009451.1, from coordinate 3,830,019 downwards.
GCGCAACCAGCGCGGCGATGAACAGCGTCAGCGTGGGGGTAAACACCGTTTTCAGCACCTCGGGCATGATGCTATCGACCCAGCGGTGGATATAGCTCAGCGCCAGCACCGAGAAAATCACCGGAATGACGCTGGAAGCATAGTTGAAGACTGAAACCGGGATCACGTTAAGAAAATAGAAAGCATCAACTGCCCCAGCCTGATGTGCGGCCAGCGCCTTCGCCGCTTCAATCAGCGACGGATACATTAAACAGGCCGCCACCGCCGCCGCGAGATATTCGTTAGTTTTGAAAATTCTGGCGGCGGAAATCGCCAGGAAAAACGGCAGAAAATAAAACACGCCGCTGGCGATGAGATCGATAACTATCACCGTATCGCTTTTGGCCGAGATCAGCTTGAGCGCAACCAGCCCCGCCAGCAGGCCTTTTATCATCCCTGCCCCGGCAATCGCCGGCACAATCGGGCCAAAAACGCCGGAAACCGTGTCCATAAACATCGACACCAGGCTTTTACGCTCTTTCTTGCCAGCGGGCGCAGCCGGGGCCTCTTTCGCGCCGCCAAGCAGAGCGTTCAATTGTTCGTACCAGCTGTTCACCTGCGGGCCGATGATTATCTGGAACTGATCGCTTTGCGTCTGCGCCCCCAGCACGCCGGGCAGCTTTTTGATCTCCGCCTGGTTCACTTTATTATCATCAATTAAATCGAAACGCAGACGCGTCATGCAGTGCCAGACTTTATTAATATTATCCGTCCCGCCGACCAGACGAATAATAGAAGCAATGACGTCACGACTCCCCATGAATAACTCCCCGGTGTTGGTTTATTGTTATGTTTTACTGCCGCTGATGGTAGAGAATCAAAAAACAAAAAACAAACCAATGAAACATGACCCGCATCACAATTAGCCACCACAAAGCAAACAAAACGAGAAAGACAAACATTTGGTACGGTTTTATTGCATTTATAGGTGAAATAGCTGACCAATAAAAAAGAGTCAAAAAAAGCGTTTACCGGCGGGGAAAAATAGGGTGATAGTAATAGCAGAACTTAATTTACCGCGTTTACATCAGCCTGATGGTGGAGCTATCTCGTGCTACCCACAATTATCGAAAATATTGAATGCTTTATTACTAAGCCGGACCGACACAACCTGGTGACGGTGCGGGTCACAACCGACAAAGGCGTTACCGGCCTCGGCTGCGCGACATTCCAGCAGCGGCCGCTGGCGGTAAAAACCCTGGTCGATGAATACCTCAAGCCGCTGCTGATTGGCCGCGATGCTAACCACATCGAAGACCTGTGGCAGATGATGACGGTCAACGCCTACTGGCGAAACGGCCCGATCATGAACAACGCCATCGCCGGCGTGGATATGGCACTTTGGGACATCAAAGGTCAATTGGCCCATATGCCGCTTTACCAGCTTTTAGGCGGCAAATCGAAGGACGCCATTGCGGTTTACAGCCACGCCGCCAGCGAAACGCTCGAAGGGCTCTATCAGGAAGTGGAAAAGCTTCTGGCGCAAGGGTACAGGTACATTCGCTGCCAGCTGGGGTTCTACGGCGGCACGCCGCAGGGCATGCACCAGACTAAAACCCCCACGCCTGGCGCGTACTATGACCAGGATGAATATATGGCCAACACGGTGGAAATGTTCCGCGCGCTGCGTGAGAAATACGGCCATCGGTTCCATATCCTGCACGACGTTCACGAACGGCTATTCCCGCAGCAGGCCATTCAGTTGGCTAAGGCGCTGGAACCGTATCAGCCGTGGTTTATCGAGGACATTCTGCCGCCGCAGCAAAGCGCGTGGCTGGAACAGGTGCGTAACCACTCTTCCGTGCCGCTGGCGATGGGCGAGCTGTTCAATAACCCGGCGGAATGGCACGATCTTATTGTGAATCGACGCATCGATTTTATCCGCTGTCACGTCTCGCAAATCGGCGGGATTACTCCGGCGCTCAAACTGGCGGTACTCTGCCAGGCCTTTGGGGTACGCCTGGCCTGGCACGGGCCGCCGGACATGACGCCCATCGCCGTAGCGGTGAATACTCACCTGAATATTCATCTGCATAACGCGGCGATTCAGGAATTTATTCCCGTCAAAGAGAATACCGCCGCCGTGTTCCCTGGCGCACCGATCGCGGAACAAGGCTACATGTACCCTCTGGAAAAACCGGGTATTGGCGTGGGGTTTGACAGGGAACAGGCGGAACGTTTCCCGGTAGAATATCGCCCGCATGAATGGACACAAAGCCGTCTGCCCAACGGCGCAATACATACGCCCTAAGAGGATTTACGGCGAACCAGATTATCGTGGTTAAAGGGGATGACGTAGGTGCAGGAATAATCGATATCGACAATATCGCTGATTTCAAACACCCGTCCCCCTTCAAGGATCCCACGGTTGCTTATCTGCATTGCGGGCAGCCCCTTCTTGCACTCCAGCAGCTGCGCCTGCTCTTTATTAACCGCTATGGCCTGGTAGCGGGTCAACAAATGCGAAATCCGGTATCCCTTGCTTAAAACATATTGCTGCAGGGAGCTTTCAATCGCCTTCTGGTTAAGGTCGGGGAAATCTTTGGCCGGCATGCGCGACGTTTCAATCTGTACTTTCTGATTATCCACCAGCCGCAGCCGGCAAAACTGCCAGATAAACTCCTCGGGCCCGAGGCCAAAGATCTGCTGATCGTCGCGATCGGGAAGCTTTTTATGCAGGCTGACCAGGCGAAAGGTAATGCGATCGAAGGGCTTTTCGGTGATAGAGTTATAAACCAGCGGGCTATTGCGGGCCTGTTCGTTAATCCAGATCCCGGAACCCTGGACGATGGACACCACGCCGATACTGACCAGTTTTTCCAGCGCCTGGCGAATCGTGAAGCGCGAAACCCCGTACTCTTCTGCAAGCTGGCGCTCAGGCGGCAGTTTGCGCGGCCCAGGCGTGCTGTGCTGATAAATTTTGCTCAGTAAGTCCTGGGTCACAAAGTCTTTCTTTTTCATCGCGCGCTCCTAAGCTTTGCGCTGAAACATAACATTACTGCGCCGGCTGAACTATGCTGGCAGGTAAATTACCTCTAACGTTTACCTCCTTACGCCGGAACCCACCTATGACAAGCAAAAAAATGGTCAGTCTCGTCAATGGCGTACTGATCGTGGCGGTGCTGCTGCCGGTCTTGCTTAGCATCTATCTGGCGCACAACAAGGCCGAGAAAACCTTCCATAGCGAGCTGGAAAACTACGCCGACCGGGCGCTGTTACGCAGCGAAAGAGTCATCAACCAGGCCACCGCCGCGCTCACGCAGATCAACAGCTTCAGCGGCCAGTACTGCTCCCGCGCCCACCTGGATGCGATGCGTCGGGTCGCTTTCAACTATCGCTACATCCAGGAAGTGGTCTATCTCGCCAATAACCGCACCGTTTGCTCTTCGCTTGAAGCCACGCACGACGGCGCGAAGCTTGGCCCTCCCGATACCAAAGGCACCAAAGGCTTCTTCGCCTGGTACACCGACGTGACCGACCTCGGCTTCGAACGCCCGATGATGTATATCGGCAAATTACAGCACGTGGTGGTTATAGACCCGATAGCCTTTATCGACGTGATCCCCTTCGGCCACAACCCGGTTGACGTCGCGATGGTTGGCATGGAGCACAACCGGCTTATCGCCAGTAACGCAAAGCTGCCTGATGACAGCTGGGAAAGCCAGATTGGAAAAGGCGTGGAGGAGTTTTCTGACGGGCAAAATGACTATGTCATTCGCCGCTCATCGGCGTTAGGGCTGGCAATGATAGCCTGGGCACCCAGCGCCCCGCTGCAGGCGGCCTGGTACAAACAAATGATCATCTGGCTGCCGATTGGCATTCTGTTTAGCCTGAGCGCGGGCTGGTTCATCACTCGCCTGCTGCGGCGCCTTGAGTCCCCCCAGGCACGCATTCAGGATGCCATTCGCGACCGGGAGTTCACCCTTGAATATCAGCCTATTGTTGATTTAAACACCGGAGAAGGCGTGGGGGCGGAAGCGTTAATCCGTTGGCGTCTGCCGGACGGCAGCTTTATCAGCCCGGACGTCTTTATCCCCATTGCCGAGCAGGCCGGGCTTATCTCGCAGATAACCGAACTGGTGATTAAAAAGACCTTCGCCGATCTCGGTGACTGGCTGCACGCTCACCCTCACCACCATGTCTCCATCAACCTCTCACCGAGCGACGTGCTTAACGACAAGGTGTTGCAGGTCATCAAACCTCTGCTGCTGAAGTATCAAATCAAAGCGGAGCAAATCGCGCTGGAGATTACCGAGCGCGGCTTTGCCAACCCGAAAGTTAGCGCCCCTATCGTGGCGGAATACCGCCAGGCGGGTCACCCTATCTACCTGGATGATTTCGGCACCGGCTACTCGAGCCTGAGCTACCTGCAGGATCTGGACGTCGATATTATCAAAATCGACAAATCGTTCGTCGACGCGCTGGAGTACAAAAACGTCACGCCTTACATCATTGAAATGGCGAAGACCCTGAATCTGGCGACCCTCGCCGAAGGGATTGAAACCGCTTCACAGGCCGCGTGGCTGCGCGAGCACGGCGTGGCCTGGGGGCAGGGCTGGCTTTACAGCAAAGCCCTGCCTAAACAGGCCTTTATCGACTGGATTGCACGCAATCGCGCTATTGGCTAACTACTTGCGCAATATCTGCTGCAGGCGCTGCTGCTGGCGTTTTTCCAGCCAGCCCTTCAGCAGGAACAGGCGCAGGCCGCCCATCACCAGCAGCGCGCCCCAAATCAGCGTCGGCCACAGGAACCAGTATTGGCCCGGCGAAGTCAGCAAATTAATCACCGCCAGACCGGCACACACAATCGCCCACACCAGCAGCGAACGGTAATAGCGATACTCACGGGCAACACGCTTTTTGGCCTCAATAATCCGCGTATTGAGCGCATCTTCCGGCTCGCCGTCCGGCTCATTATCGTCGTACAAATCCGTCACGTTGAGATCGAACGCGGCGGCAATCGCGCTCATGGTTTCCAGGCTTGCCTGCCCCCCGTTCTCAATACGCTGAATCGTTCTGACGCTCAGGGAAGAGAGTTCGGCCAGCTGCTCCTGGGACCAGGCGCGGGATAAACGCAACGCTTTAATGTTGTTACTCATGGCTGAGATCCTCGAATGATTTAACCCGCCCTGACTATGGCCTGGCCCGCACCACTTCAACACGACAGCAACACGACATCAAGCCGACAGCAACCTGACACCCTGCCGTAAAGGCTTACAGGGGTTACTTCACCCCCAGCCGCTTCGCCAGCCGATGCAGGTTGGCAACGTCTACACCCAGCTGCCGGGCGCTAGCCGCCCAGTTATTACCGTTGCCCGCAAGCGCTGCAATAATTCTGACGCGCTGAAACGCATCGGTAGCTTCGCGCAGGCTGGCCGAAGGAGGCGTTTGAGTTAAGGTTTCCGGCTCGGGGAATGCACCATCCGCCTGGCCGGAAAGCTGGAAGTGCTGGGGCAGCAGGACAAGCTCTCCCTGCGGATGACCGGCACGAGCCAGCACAATAGCGCGGTAAATGGCATGCTCCAGCTCGCGGATGTTCCCCGGCCAGCCGTACTGTGCAAGCTGCACGCGCGCAGCTTCGCTCAGCACCACCTGCTTAAGCCCCATTTTCACGCGACTTTGCTCGCAGAAAAAACCGGCCAGCAGCGCAATATCGCCCCCTCGCTCACGCAGCGGTGGAACGTGCAGAGGAAAGACGCTCAGGCGGTGGAACAAGTCTGCGCGAAACGCCCCGGCAACCACCTGCTGGCGCAGATCGCGGTTAGTGGCGGCCAGCACCCGGACATCCACCCGCTGGCTGCGATCATCGCCCACGCGCTGGATATCGCCGTACTGCAGCACGCGCAGCAGCTTGGCCTGCAATGCCAGCGGCAGCTCACCTATCTCGTCCAGGAACAGCGTGCCGTTATCCGCCATTTCAAACTTACCGGTACGGTGGTGAATTGCGCCGGTGAAAGCACCTTTCACATGGCCGAACAGCTCGCTCTCCGCCACGCTTTCCGGCAGTGCGGCGCAGTTAAGGTAAACCAGCGGGTTCGCCGCCCTTGCAGAACCGGCATGAATCGCCCGCGCCACCAGCTCTTTGCCGACGCCCGTTTCGCCGGTGATCAGCACGTTGAGATCCGAGGCGGCAACAATCCCGATCTCTTTTTTCAACTGGATGATGCCCGGCGAGCGGCCAATCATCTCCCCCACCACGCCGCGCGCAATGGCGGGCTGCACCGTGCCTTCCGGCGTTTGCTTCTCAAGCTGTTCGAGCAGCAGGGCGTTATTCAGCGCCCCGGAAGCCAGCACGCCAATCAGCCTGAGTTCCTCATCGCTGAAGCCGTCGAACTGGTGAGGATCCATGCCGTCCACGGTCAGCGCCCCGATAAGATTCTGGTCGGCAAACAGCGGCAGCCCCAGGCAGGCATGAACCTTGAGGTCTTCGTGTTCGGGAATAAGGCCGTCGTACGGGTCGGGCAGCTCGCTGTCGGCCGGAAAACGCACCACGTCACCTGCGCGGGCGATAGCCTCCAGGCGTGGGTGAGCGTCAACGGCAAAGCGCCGCCCCAGCACGTCGACAGCCAGGCCGTCTATCGCCAGCGGGTAAAAATGGCGCGACTCGTAGCGCAGCAGCGCCGTGGCATCGCCGCCGAGCAGCTTTCGCAGCGTGCGGATAACGCGAGAAAAGCGATCAGAATGGCTGATGCCGCTTTGCAGTTCGATTGCAATGGCGGCGAGAGAAGACATCGACAGGCTCATGATGAGGCTCCGGGGAAAACGGGGAGTTCAGCTTACGCCTGAGTAGTCAAAATGACAAACAACAGAGTCATAATGACCAAAATCAACAATGTCATTATGACAATGAAAAACGGCAAGAGAAATAATAAAACAACTAAAATCAACAAGTTAAAAAGTTGGCACGATACTCGCTATAGAACAGTCATTGAAGCACTTAACGCTATGACATCAATGAGGTTCTCAATGGCTATTCAGGTTAAAAACAACATTCAGTGGGTTGGGCAACGTGACTGGGAAGTGCGTGATTTTCACGGTACCGAATACAAAACGCTGCGCGGCAGCAGCTATAACAGCTATCTCATCCGTGAAGAAAAAACCGTCCTGATCGACACCGTCGACCATAAGTTCAGCCGTGAGTTTGTGCAGAACCTTGAGCGTGAGATCGACCTTAATACGCTCGATTACATCATTATCAACCATGCGGAAGAAGACCACGCCGGGGCGCTGACCGAGCTGATGTCACGCATCCCGAACACGCCCATCTACTGTACGGCAAACGGCATCGATTCTATTAACGGCCACCACCATCACCCGGAGTGGAACTTTAACGTGGTGAAAACCGGCGACAGCCTGGAGATAGGCAATGGCAAACAGCTTATCTTTGTCGAAACGCCAATGCTGCACTGGCCGGACAGCATGATGACCTACATGACCGGCGACGCAGTGCTGTTCAGCAACGACGCCTTCGGCCAGCACTACTGCGACGAGCACCTGTTTAACGACGAAGTGGACCAGACCGAGCTGTTCGAGCAGTGCCAGCGCTACTACGCCAACATCCTGACGCCGTTCAGCCGCCTGGTGACGCCGAAAATTACCGAAATCCTCGGCTTCAACCTGCCGGTGGATATGATTGCGACCTCCCACGGCGTGGTGTGGCGCGAGAATCCAACCCAAATCGTTGAGCTGTACCTGAAATGGGCTGCGGATTACCAGGAAGATCGCATCACGCTGTTCTACGACACCATGTCGAACAACACCCGTATGATGGCCGACGCTATCGCCCAGGGGATCCACGAAGTTGACCCACGCGTGGCGGTGAAAATCTTCAACGTGGCCCGCAGCGATAAAAACGAAATCCTGACCAACGTGTTCCGCTCCAAAGGCGTGCTGGTCGGCACCTCCACCATGAACAACGTGATGATGCCGAAGATCGCCGGGCTGGTGGAAGAGATAACCGGGCTGCGCTTTCGCAACAAACGCGCCAGCGCCTTCGGCTCCCACGGCTGGAGCGGCGGCGCGGTAGACCGCCTTTCTACCCGCCTGCAGGACGCAGGCTTTGAAATGTCCCTCAGCCTGAAGGCGAAATGGCGCCCGGACGGCAATGCGCTGGCGCTGTGCCGCGAGCATGGCCGCGAAATAGCCCGCCAGTGGGCGCTCTCCCCGCTGCCAGTGACCCACAGCGCTATGACCGCCGCACCAGTAGTTTCAGAAGCTGCGCCAGTATCCGACAGCGTCGACCTCGGTCCCTGCATGCAGTGCAGCGTTTGCCAGTGGATTTACGACCCGGCCCTGGGCGAACCGATGCAGGCCGTTGAACCTGGCACCCCGTGGAGCGAAGTGCCGGACAGCTTCCTGTGCCCTGAATGCTCGTTGGGCAAAGATGTCTTCGACGAACTGGCAACGGAGGCCAAATGAACAACGGCATCGCGATCATCGGCTCGGGCTTTGCCGCCCGCCAGCTGGTGAAAAATATCCGTAAACACAGCGCAGAGGTGCCTATCCGGCTGATTGCCGCCGACAGCGCCGACGAGTACAACAAGCCGGATCTGAGCCACGTGATGAGCTTAAATCAGCGTGCCGAAGCGATGACCCGCCAGCAGGCCGGAGCGTTTGCGGAGCAGTTCAACCTGACGCTGCACGCCAACAGCTGGGTCAGCAGCATCGACCCGAAAAACAAGCGGGTGAAATGCGGCGAGCAGCAATGGCACTACGACAAACTGGTGCTGGCGACCGGCTCCGCCGCCCTTTTGCCACCAATAGCAGGCAAAGAGCTAATGCTGACGCTGAACAGCCAGCAGGAATACCTGGCCTGTGAAACGCGGCTGCGTGGCGCCCGGCGGGTGATGATCCTCGGCGGTGGGCTGATCGGCAGCGAGCTGGCGATGGACTTCTGCCGCGCAGGGAAAGAGGTCGTGCTGGTGGATAACGCCAGCCATCTGATGGCTTCCCTCCTCCCGCCGGAGGTCAGCGGCCGCCTGCAGTCTCGCCTGACGCAGATGGGCGTCGAGCTGCTGTTTAACCAGCGGCTCGAGGCGGTAAACCAGACGGAGCCGGGGCTATGTGCCACGCTCAATAACGGCCGTAAACTGTATGTTGATGCGGTGGTTTCCGCCATCGGCCTGCGTCCGAACGTTGGCCTGGCGCAGCACGCGGGGCTCGACGTTAACCGTGGCATCAAGGTGAACAGCCAGTTGCAAACTTCTGACACGGATATTTACTCCCTTGGAGACTGCGCGGAAATCGACGGTAAAGTGCTGGCATTCCTGCAGCCCATTCAGCTCTGCGCCATGACGTTGGCGAAAAACCTGCTCGGCGCGAAAGACGCACTTTCCCTTCCGGCGATGCTGGTCAAGGTGAAAACGCCGGAAATGCCGCTGCACCTGGCCGGCGAAACCCAGCGTCACGACCTGACCTGGCAGATTACCGCCAGCCAGCAAGGGCTGATAGCCAAAGGGACGGACGCCGCGCAGCAGCTGAGGGCGTTTATCGTCAGCGAGGAGCATATGAAGCAGGCGTTTAGTTTGGTGCGGGAGCTGCATTTAGGCTGAAGCCTCTCTCCCAGAGGACTACCGCTCAAAATATTGAGGGAGAACTCTTGGCTCTGTCGTTGTTACGTTCACCTGTAGATCAATTTCCCCTGACTTGGGTCATCACCGGGGGCGATGAGAGCCGGGGAGCAATTCCACCCTCACCCCGGCCCTCTCCCAGAGGGAGAGGGGGAAAACAGCCAACGTAGAACATTTTTTATTCCCTCTCCCTTCCAGGGAGAGGGTTAGGGTGAGGGTAAAAATAAGAAGCGAGGCACGGTTCCGGCTTAAATCGCCTCCGTTTTCTCTCCGACTGGCCAGGGTCCGGACGTCGGGAACGGCCGGAGGCTGAGAGCGTCGGGAACGCATCTCAGCCGACCCAGGACTGGGAGTGAACGGAATATTCACTACACCTGTATATTCGAAATTCCCCCCCTACAACCTCTCCACTTTCTCCAGCGCCGCCAGCAAAATCTCTGGCGACAGCGCCACCGGCAGGGCGTGAATAGATTCACCCGCCTGCAAAGTGCGGGCAATCACCTTATCCAGGTCGGCACGATTTTGAATATCGACATCCAGCTGCGCCAGTTTTGTGGGCAAATTGAAACGCTTATACGCCTGCGTGAGCTGTGCCAGAACGTCGTCCTGCCCCAGCAATGCGCTCTGCACCAGGATTCCGTAGGCCACCTTTGTACCGTGCAGGAAACGATCGGTTTGCGGCAGCGTCGTCAGGCCGTTATGTACGGCATGTGCGGCGGCAACGCGGGTATAGCGCTCGCCCAGGCCCCCCACCATACCGCCTCCGGCAATAATCGCCTCGACCACATCCAGAAACGCCTGGCTTAGCTCACCGCGGTTTTGATCTTCCAGCGCCTGCCCGCTGCTCTGGAGCAGAACGTCGCGGATAGCCAGCGCGGCCCCAATGCCGAGGCGCACCGTGAGCGCCAATTTTTCCGGCTGCGGGCTAAGCACCACCGCTTCATACCATTTCGCCAGCGTGTCGCCGATCCCCGCCAACAGGTACTCCTGCGGCGCACGCAGGATAATTTCAGGCTCCACCAGCACCAGATGGTTTGCATCGTTGAAAATCTCGAAGCGCAGCGCCTGCCCGGCGTCGTTGTACCACACGGACAGCGGCGTCCAGGCCGCGCAGGTTGCCGCGATGGTCGGAATAGCCACCACCGGCGCATTCAAACGGCGAGCCACCACTTTCACCGTATCCAGCAGCGCGCCGCCGCCGATACCAATCACCACCTGTCGCTCACCGGACTCGGCTACCAGCTTCTGCACATCGCTTTCGCTGCAGTGCCCACCAAACTGAATATGCTTTGCACCCGGCAGCGAAAAGGCTTCCGGCAGGAAGGGACGAGCCGCCTCAAAGGCACGCTGGCCATAAATCCATACCGCGTTGTTCAGCTGCTCTTCGCTGTAAAACTCGGTCAGGCGGGCCAGGCTGCCGGGATGTGAATAGTAGTTAGCGGGGCCGGTAACCACGCGGATAGCGGTGCTGGTCATGATGCATTTCCTTTTCTTCGCTGGCGGGATATATTCTATGCCGATGATATGTCCAGACATCTGGACGGCTAATATCATTTTGCTTTATCTTATGTCTTTTCGTTCATTGCCCGCAACCCAGAAGGCCGCTAAAAATTCGACAGATCAATTCATTAAACCCGGAAGCCGCCGACGCTATGACTACGCCTGACCGCCTTGAGATGCGAGAAATCTCTATCGCCTTCGCGGGCTTTAACGCGTTGAGTCGGGTGAACTTCCGGCTGGATGGCGGCTCGGTACATGCTTTGACCGGCGCAAACGGTGCGGGGAAATCCACGCTGATGGCGGTGCTTTCCGGTGCCCACGACCATTATCAGGGCGAGATCCTGATCGACGGTGAAGCGGTAACAATCCGCAGCCCGCGTGACGCCAAACTTCTGGGGATCCATCTGGTTCAGCAGGAGGTGGATGTTGCGCTGGTACCCGGCCTCAGCGTGGCGGAAAACATCATGCTCGATAAGCTGGCGGAGGCGGGGCATGTCTATCGCTGGTCGAAAATTTATCAACAGGCTCGCGCCGCACTGGCACAGCTCGACGTGGCGATAGACGTCAAAAAACGCATTGAGCAATGCACCCTGGCGGAAAAACAGCAAATCCTGCTGGCGCGGGCGCTCTCTCATCACTGCCGTTTTCTGATCCTCGATGAGCCCACTGCCCCATTAGACAGCCAGGAAAGCGAACATCTTTTCCGCGTCGTGCAGAGGCTGCAGCAAGGCGGCATCGGCGTGGTGTTTATCTCCCACCGCATCCACGAGCTGAAAGCGATTTGTGACCAGATGACGGTTCTGCGCGACGGCAAACTGGTGGACAGCGGCCCGATGGGGCACCTCAGCGGCGAAGAGATTGTCGAGAAAATGCTGGGCCACCAGCTCGAAGATATTTATCCCCCTCACCGCCCGCCGTTTGAGGGCGACACGCTGCTGGCGGTGGAAGGTCTGCATGACGATTCGCTGCTGCGCGACATCTCGCTGCGGCTGCGCAAAGGCGAAATTCTGGGCATTGCTGGCCTGGCAGGCGCCGGGAAAACGGAGCTTTGCAAAGCGCTGTTTGGCGCCACCCGTAGCACGCTTGAGCGCGGTGAATTAAAAGGCAAGAACTGGCGCCCGACTGACCCGGCAGACTCGGTTACTCGCGGCATCGTGCTGGTGCCGGAAGAGCGCCGCAAAGAAGGCATTTTTATCGACGAGTCGGTCACCATGAACCTTGCCGTCAGCTCAGATAGCCAGTTTACCCGCTGGGGGCTGTTCAACCACCGTAAAGCAAAACGCTGGGCAGAAGAGACGATTAAGCAGTTGGGCGTTCGCACCAGCGGCCCGACGCAAACGCTGCGTCGCCTTTCCGGCGGCAATCAGCAAAAAGTGGCCATCGGCAAATGGCTGCGCAACGAAGCCGACGTGCTGATTTTTGACGAGCCGACCAAAGGCGTGGACATCAAAGCCAAAACCGATCTCTTCGTGCTGATTGACCAGCTGGCTCGCCGTGGAAAAGGCGTGATTTACGCCTCTGGCGAATTTGCAGAGCTGGTCGGGCTGTGCGACCGCATCTGCGTCCTGTGGGACGGGCGTATCGTCGCCGAGCTGGACGGCCATCAGGCCAGCGAAGAAACCTTATTACTCTACTCCACCGGAGGAACCCCCGCGTGAGCAAAGCATTATCCCTTAAGGCCAGCGCTTCAGGCCGCCAGCAGCTTTTTGACTTTCTCTACAAATGGGGGATGTTGCTCACCGTGGTCGCCCTGGTGGCGCTGTTCGGCATCGCGTCCGACAGCTTCCTCGAACCGAACAACATCATCAATATTCTGCGCTCCATCGCCATTGTCACGGTGATTGCCATCGGCGTGTCTATCTCGCTCACCGTGGGCGGGTTTGACCTGTCCGTGGGCTCGACCGCCTCGCTGGCCAACGCGCTGGTGATTTCGCTGTTCGTCTGGCACGGCTTCGGCACAACCGAGGCCATTCTTATCACCCTGGTCCTGTGCACGCTGGTCGGGCTGTTTAACGCCTTCCTGATCGTGGTGCTGAAAATTCCCGACATGCTCGCCACGCTGGCCAGCCTGTTTGTGATTCAGGGCGTGGCGATGACCTACAGCTACGGCGGCTCGATTACCGAAAATATGGTGCTGCCGAGCGGTGACATGGCCGAAGGGACTATTCCCGCCGCCTTTGGCCTGCTCGGGCAGGTGCCGACCATCGTTATCATCATGCTGGTGGTCACTCTGGTTGCCCAGCTTGCGCTGTCTCTGACCAAACATGGCCGCCGGATGTACGCCATCGGCGGTAACCCGGAGGCGGCTCGTCTGTCCGGCATACGTACCACTCGCTATCGCGTGGCGGCCTACGTGCTGGCCTCGCTGCTGGCGGGCTTAGGCGGCATTCTGCTGGCCTCGCGTATTGGCTCCTCACAGGTCAACGCCGGTGGCGGCTACCTGATGGATGCCGTAGCCGCGGCCTGGATTGGTTTCTCTCTGGCAGGCTCTGGCAAACCTAACGCGCTCGGCACGCTGGTCGGCGCGGTGATTCTGGGCGTGCTGCAAAACGGGCTGGTGATGCTCTCCGTGCCCTACTACGCCATGGATATTATTAAAGGCCTGGTGCTGGCTGCAGCGCTGGCGATTACTTACATACAACGACGCTAAAACAACACTTCACACAGGGTAACGACCATGAAAAAACTGACAACTTCACTGCTGGCGCTTAGCCTGCTCGCCGCGCTGCCTGGCCACGCCGCAACGCCAACGCCGGTTCCGGAAAAAATCGCCGCGCACGACGGTCCTGTCCGCATCGCCGTGATTCGTAACCTCGGTTCCGACGATAACACCACGCAGTTTGTCGCCGGGGCGGTTCAGCAGGCCAAAAAGCTGGGCTTTAAGGTCAGCACCTTCCTGAGCAACGGCGACGACGCCCGCTTCCAGGACTTTGTAAACCAGGCCATCAGCCAGAAGTATGACGGGATTATTCTTTCTCAGGGCCGTGACCCTTACTCTACCGAACTGGTGAAAAAAGCCGTGGCTGCAGGCATTGCGGTATCGGTGTTTGATACCGCGGTGAACGGCACTATTCCTGGCGTGACCGTGACCCAGCAGGACGATGCTTCGCTGACCGGCCTCTCCTTCGGCCAGTTGGTTAAAGACTTCAACGGCAAAGCCAACATCATCAAGCTATGGGTCGCCGGTTTCCCACCGATGGAACGCCGCCAGGCCGCCTATCAGGAGCTGCTGAAAGCCAACCCGGGCATTAAAGAACTGGAGTCCATCGGCGCGGTTTCCTCCGACGTACAGGGCGATACCGCCAACAAAGTGGGCGCGATACTGGCGAAATACCCAAAAGGTAAAATCGACGCCATCTGGGGCACCTGGGACGCCTTCAGCCAGGGCGCCTATAAAGCGCTGCAGGAGAACGGCCGCACCGAAATTAAACTCTACAGCATCGACGTTTCTAACCAGGATATTCAGCTGATGCGTGAAGCCAACAGCCCGTGGAAAGTCAGCGTGGCGGTGGATCCGAAGCTGATTGGCGCCACCAACGTGCGCCTCGTCGCGTACAAGATTGCCGGGGAGCAAACGCCTGCAACCTACGACTTTAAAGCGGCCGCTATTCCTCAGGCGCTGCTGGCGAGCCAGCCTGGCCCGGTCAACGTCGCCTCGCTGAGCAAAATTATTCCGGGCTGGGGCCAGACCGACGACTTTATCGCCCCGTGGTTTGCCACACTCGAAGCGAAAAATAAATAAGGAGTCGCGCAATGGCACTGCCACAACCCGAATACAGCCGCAATATGCGGCTTATCGGCCATAGCGATCAGGGTGGAAAACCCGACGGCGTGCAGCTGATGGTGCATCGGGGCTATGCGTACATCGGCCATATGGTGTCTCAGGGTTTTTCGATTGTTGACGTCCGCGACCCCAAAAATCCGAAAGCGGCGGGCTTCGTGCCCGCGCCGCCGGGCACCTGGAATATTCACCTGCAGGCACACGACGACCTGCTGCTGGTGATTAACGCCCGCGACCTGTTCGCCGACGTGCGCTTCGCCGATGAAAAGGTTTACTACACCAAATCGGTTGGCGAAACGGTTCGCGACGTGCAGGACAAAGGCTGGAGCGCCGGGTTGCGCATTTTTGATATCTCCACGCCTGACAAGCCTAAAGAAATTAGCTTCCTGTCGCTGAGCGGCATCGGCATTCACCGCTGCTGGTACGTGGGCGGCCGCTGGGCCTATGTTTCCGCACTGGTCGACGGTTTTAGCGATTACATTTTCCTGACTATCGACCTCGCCGACCCACTCAATCCGCAGGTGGCGGGCAACTGGTGGCTGCCGGGGATGAACACCGCCGCAGGTGAACAACCGACCTGGCCGGAAGGGAAACGCTATGCGTTACACCACGCGATTATCAGCGGCGACACGGCGTATGCCAGCTGGCGCGACGGTGGCCTGACGCTGCTGGACGTGTCTGACCGCTCGCAGCCGCAGCTCATCAGCCACCGCAACTGGAGCCCGCCGTTTGGCGGCGGTACTCACACGGCGCTGCCGCTGCCGAACCGGGATCTGCTGGTGGTGCTCGACGAAGCGGTGCTGGACAACCAGGAGGACGGCGAGAAGCTGATTTGGCTGTTTGATATTCGTGACCCTGCAAACCCGGTCAGCATCTCCACGTTCCCGCAGCCGGATGAAATTGATTATGTGGCGAAAGGCGCGCACTTCGGCCCGCATAACCTGCACGAAAACCGCCCCGGCAGTTTTATCAGCGATACGTTGATTTTCGCGACTTATCAGAACGCGGGCGTGCGTGCCTACGATATTTCGAACCCATACCGCCCGGTAGAAACCGGTGCGCTAGTGCCAGCCGCCCCGGAAAGAATGATGGATACCCGCCCTGGCCGCCCGCAGGTAATCCAGTCATGTGATGTATTTGTGGATGCGCAAGGGATTGTGTACAGCACGGATTATAACGGTGGGTTGTCGATTATCGAGTATTTGGGGTAGCCCTACGATTTAGAGGCAATTTCTTTGTGAGCGCTGATTTTCATGTGGATATGGATGAAATTCCGTTCACCAGACCCGCATAGTCCTTGATTAAAGCGAACATGACAGAAGAAAACTCACCCCTTCTGCCGAACTCTCGCAATAAACTCATCCACTGAATTCACCTGGTCGGCAATCAGAATCAGGAATTTGCCCAGCTCAATCGCGTGGCTGACACAGGCCAGGCGAGTCGCCTCATCTTCAATACTTTCCAGATCGGCGACATGGGACAAACCCACGCAGCGGCGAATCAGCTCGGCGCCACAGAAGCCTACCGCATCTACCCAAACTTTTTGCAGATAGTGTTCGGCATATCCTTCCGTCGCCAGCGCTGCGTCGCGCGTTTTGGCGCGAGCAAGCGTCGTAAAGTGCCCGGAGAAGCTCAGCCAAATCTCCTGAATATCTTTCAGCCGTTGCTCGCGCTGGCTGGCCGCATCACGTGGGCCAAAATGCCCCGGCAGCGCGCAGTAGTTCAGCAGCAGGTTGCCGATGGCGGTGCCAATATCAAACCCAATAGGGCCAACGTAGCCAAACTCGGCGTCGATGGCTTTCAGGCTGCCTTCCGCCACGAAAATTGAGCCGCTGTGGATATCACCGTGCAGCAACGCTTCGGCGCTGGAGAAGAATTTATGTTTTAGCTGAGCCACGGCCAGCTTTAGAGCGTTATCGCTACGCAGCGCGGCGATCTGCTGCTCCAGCGCGGCCGGGTAGTTATTACGCTCATGGATCTGATACGGGTCGTTAAAGAACAGATCCTCGGTGATTTCACACATTTCAGCATTGATAAAACGGGAAACCAGCGCCTTCTTATCATGCGGATGCAGGTAGAAATCCGAGGTGTGGAACAACGTCTTTGCCAGATATTCCCCAAGCTGGCTTGCCGCCTGAGGATAATAAACGCCCTTCACCAGCTCGCCGCGCCAGATGCGATGGCTGGAGAGATCTTCCATCACCATCACCGCCAGCGCCGGGTCGTAATGCACCACGTTTACCGTGTGCTCAGGGCTGTGCTGATAGTGCTCCACCAGGGTTTGCGCCTCAAGACGAGCACGATCCAGCGTCAGCGGCCAGGACTCGCCCACGCAGCGCACATACGGCAGCGCCTGCTTCACGATCGTCCGGCTAACGCCCTGGGTATCAAAGATTTTAAACACCAGATTAAGGTTGCCGTCGCCCACTTCCTGCGCCTCCACCAGCTCAGACGGCGTCTGCAGCCCGCCAAACTGTTGAGCATAAGCCACTGCGTCAGCGGCGGTAAAAGTGCGGTATTGCGACATGGCGATCCTCTCAGAAAATAAAGTAAATTAAGACGTTTGGACGTCTATACATCCGGAAGTCATGTTGGCACAATATACCGCAACAACGCAACATGGAATTAACACGAATGCATAATTTAAAAACCACCAGCCTTGAAGTGCGTGATAACCAGCTTTGGATCCTCGACCAGCAGGCGCTGCCGCAGCAGAAAAACTGGCTCCCGGCCCATACCGTTGGCCAACTGGTCAGCCATATTCATGCTCTTAGCGTGCGTGGTGCGCCGCTGATTGGTCTTTCCGCCAGCCTGCTGCTGGCGCTGCTGGCAGAGCAAGGACTTACAAAGCCCCAGCTCGCCGAGGCGCTGGAAACCCTGCGCGCTTCCCGCCCGACGGCGGTTAACCTGATGAATAACCTCGACCGCATGAAGCAGGCGCTGGCCCAGGAAAACTTTGTTGCAGCCCTGGGGGAAGAGGCTCTGCGGCTGGTGGCGGAAGATAAAGTGCTGTGCGACAACATAGCCCGTGCAGGCGCAGCGCTGGTGAAACCTGGCAGCCGCCTGTTGACCCACTGCAACACCGGCGGCCTTGCTACCGCAGGCGTAGGTACTGCGCTGGGCGTCATCCAGCGCGCGTTTAATGAAGGCCACGTCGCCAGCGTCTGGGTAGATGAAACGCGCCCGCTGCTGCAGGGCGGCAGGCTCACGGCATGGGAACTCGGTGAACTTGGCATTCCTTACCGGCTGATTTGCGATTCAATGGCCGCCAGCCTGATGGCGAAAAAGCAGGTGGATGCTATCTGGGTAGGCGCTGACCGCATCGCCGCGAACGGTGACGTGGCTAATAAAATCGGCACCTATAGCCTGGCCGTGCTGGCGCATTATCACGATATTCCGTTCTACGTTGCCGCCCCGCATACCACGCTGGACAGAAACTGTCCGAACGGCGAGGCCATTCCTATTGAGCAGCGAGCGGCAGGTGAAGTGACCGGCGTAACGGGCAGTTTTGGTAGCGTGCACTGGGCACCTGAAAATGCCACGGTGTACAACCCGGCGTTCGACGTGACTCCGGCAGAGTTAATTAGCGGCTGGATTCTGGATACGGGCGTAGTAACGCCGAAGCAGGTCCGGGATGGGGTATTTTTGCCTCAAAAATAATGCCCCACATCCTGACCTTCTCCCCACAGGGGATGCTATCAGTGCAGGGAGCAGCCTTTTACTCGCAAATACGACGTTTATGCAGGAGCAACGACGCTCTCAGCCTCCGGCCGTTCCCGACGGCCGGACCCTGGCCAGTCGGAGAGAAAACGGAGGCGATTTAAGCCGGAACCGTGCCTCGCTTCTTATTTTTACCCTCACCCTAACCCTCTCCCTGGAAGGGAGAGGGAATAAAAAATGTTCTACGTTGGCTGTTTTCCCCCTCTCCCTCTGGGAGAGATACCGTCTTGTCGGTTATCCGGCAAGCGGTATTTCAGCGTTAAATTCACGCCCTGATTTCACCACCCCATAAGCCAGCTGTAGCAGCTTTCTCATTCCTGCACACACGCGTTCTTTGCCTGTCTTCCCCCTGCTCGCCATCCGGGTCATCAGGTCTTTCACCACTTCATTACATCTTCCCGCCACTACCGTAGGCATATACAGCACGCTACGCAGCTCACGGCTCCCCACTTTTGACAACCTGCTCTTTCCCTTCCACATCCCGGACTCACAACGTCGTGGGTTCAGCCCTGCATAAGCCACCAGAGCCTTACTGCTCCTGAACCGCCTCAGGTTTCCTGCGAAGGCCAGAAGACTCGTACTCAGCACATCTCCCACTCCCGGGATACTCTCCAGCAGCGCTTTGTCTTTTCTCAGGTCCGGGTCATCATCAATGTGCTGTCTGATTTTCTTTTTGGTTTCTTTTATCAGTTCATCCAGCGTGGCGATGTGCTCTTTTAACGAGCCAGTGATGACCTTATCTGCGGCCTCCAGCCTGTTCTCTTCCATCTGACGCATCTCTTCAAGATTTTTAAGATGCCGCACCAGCGCGGTCAGCTGTCGCTGGCTGAGAGGAGCCGGATGCCATTGGGCTGGCTGATACAGGGCACAATACCTTGCTATCAGGGCGGCATCGCTTTTATCCGTTTTGTTTCGGGTCAGTTCGGTGTTACTGAAGGCATGAATGCGGGCAGGGTTTTCCAGGCTGACGCGATAGCCGCCATCGGACAATGCCGTGGCGAGTTCCGTGCTGTAGCTGCCCGTCGCTTCCATACAGACATGACAGTCCCCAAAGCGGGTCAGCCAGTGAATAAACTCACGACATCCCGCAGGCGTGTTAGCAAACTTTTTAGTTTTGTATTTCTGACCAGGCAGCAGGACAGCGACATCAAATTTTAGCTTAGCAATATCAACGCCGACAGAAGTGAGGGTCATCTGATTCTCCGTAACCTTATGAATAATATCGCCAGACCATCCTTATATGTGGGTGCTCAGAGGCACAGGATACCGTTCGGTCTTGAGGCGACAGGGAATAAGGTTGCCGGGGCATAATCTCTCCCACGGGCTCGGAAGCACCAGGGCCAGGGGATGCTCACCGGCAACCTCCCGATGATCAGTCGGGGATCTTCCCCGCACTGGCGGGGAAGTTCAAGACATAAGGGCCGGGGTGAGGGTGGAATTGCTCCCCGGCTCTCATCGACCCCGAATGTTTGGGTGATAGCCGGTGGGTTTACCGCTTCAGCGGCGATGAGCTCGCCGGGCGCCGGGGGTTGTGAGGGGGAATGGCGTAATTCCCCCTCACACGTTCACCGTGTGCTGAACATGCAGGGGAAATCGATCTACGGGTGAACGGAACAATGACTGGACCTAAGAGCTCTCCCGGAAGATTTTTAAAGAAAAATAACAGCCCTTCCGGCAAAAAACTCAACTCATCAACTACGGCAACCGTGGATAAGCATCCGCAATCGCATCACCGGTAAAATGAGCCACCCAGCCTTCCGGATTATCGAAAATACGAATCGCGGTAAAGTGCGGCTCTGACCCCATATCAAACCAGTGCGGCGTTCCGGCCGGGACGGAAATCAAATCATTCTTCTCGCATAGGATCTGATACACCTTGTCGTCCAGATGCAGGCAGAACAGCCCCGCGCCTTCTACAAAGAAACGGACTTCGTCTTCGCCGTGGGTATGCTCGGACAGGAACTTGGTCCGCAGCACGTCTTTCTGTGGGTTGTCCGCCCGCAGGCTGATAACGTCCCAGCTCTGATAGCCCTTCTCCGCCACCAGCTTGTCGATAGCGTGCTGGTAGGCCCCGATCACCGTCTCCGACGTCGGATTAGCCCCTAAATCCTGGTTCGCTTCCCAGCGCTCAAAACGCACGTCTTTTGCGTTCAGCTGCTCGCGAATTTCTTGCGCGTCCGTGCTGTGCCATACCGGCTCCTTTGCTTCGGTATCGGTAAAAATGGTCAATGCGCTCATGAAGAAAACGACTCCGGATTAATGTGGTCGAAACGGTTTACCTGGCGATGGCTGCTTGTTTCATCGGCCTCGCCGCGAATCAGCTGCACGGTTTGCCAACCGGCTTCCCGCGCAGCATCCAGCTCCTGGTGAATATCGGACAAGAACAGCAGCTCTTCTGGCGCCACGCCGGCCTGTTCCGCGATGTTGCGGTAGGACTGCACTTCTCGCTTGGCCCCAACGTGGGTATCAAAATAGCCGCTGAACAAATCGGTAATATTCCCGGCGTCGCTGTAGCCAAAGAGCAGCTTCTGCGCCGCCACCGAGCCAGACGAATAGACATACAGGGCAATGCCCTGCTGTTTCCAGGCCTTCAGCGCGGGCAGAACATCATCATAGAGATGGCCGGTGAAGTCTCCATTCACGTAGCCATCGCGCCAGATGAGGCCCTGCAGCGCTTTAAGCGCGGTAGATTTACGATCTACATCCATGAAGCTAAACAACGTCTCAATCAGCCGATCAATATCCGCCTGTGGTTCATTAATTTCCGCCCGCAGGTCGTTGAGTATTGGGGCAATTTCATTCTGTTGCGCGCGAACAAAACCTGCGAGGCGTTCGCGGGCATACGGGAACAGGATGTTGTGCACAAAGCGAATGTCGCTGGTGGTGCCTTCAATATCGGTAACAATGGCGCGAATCATTATCTCTCCAGCCGTTAGCGCTGCTTTATGTTTGCAACTGAGGTCATTATTATTTAGACGTCTAAGCGTCTTGATTGCCAAATCTTAACATCGTGTTATAGTCCCGGCAACACAGGGAAACACACGCATCACGTTAAGGTCGAAGAATAATGAGCCACTCCCCTTTGATTCCAGAAAGCAAACTGCCCGCGCTCGGCACCACCATCTTCACTCAGATGAGCGCTCTGGCGCAGCAGCACAACGCGATTAACCTCTCCCAGGGCTTCCCGGATTTTGACGGCCCGCGCTTCCTGCAGGAACGCCTGGCGTTTCACGTAAGCCAGGGCGCGAACCAGTATGCCCCGATGACCGGCGTTCAAGCCCTGCGTGAAGCCATCGCCGAGAAAACCGAAGCCCTGTACGGCCACAAGCCGGATGCCAATACCGATATTACGGTCACCGCTGGCGCGACCGAAGCGCTCTACGCCGCCATCACCGCGCTGGTTCGTCCGGGCGATGAGGTGATTTGCTTTGACCCGAGCTACGACAGCTACGCCCCGGCCGTGACGCTTTCCGGCGGTATTCTCAAGCGTATTTCGCTCCAGCCGCCTCACTTTCGCGTTGACTGGCAGGCGTTTGCTGCGCTGCTGAGCGACAAAACTCGCCTCGTCATTCTTAACACGCCACACAACCCGTCCGCTACCGTCTGGCGCAAAAGTGATTTTGCCGCGCTGTGGCAGGCCATCGGGCAGCACGAAGTTTATGTGCTGAGCGACGAAGTGTACGAGCATATTTGCTTCGACGAACAAGGCCACGCCAGCGTGCTGGCTCACCCGCAGCTGCGCGAGCGCGCTATCTCTGTGTCCTCTTTCGGCAAAACGTTCCATATGACGGGCTGGAAGGTGGGCTACTGCGTGGCGCCGGCGGCCATCAGCGCGGAGCTGCGTAAAGTGCACCAGTACCTGACGTTTGCGGTGAATACCCCGGCGCAGCTTGCGATTGCCGATATGCTGCGCGCCGAGCCGGAGCATTATCGCGAACTGCCGGAGTTTTACCGCGCACGCCGCGACCGCTTTGTTGAGGCGCTGGCGGACAGCCGGTTCGAAATCCTGCCCTGCGAAGGCACCTATTTCCTGCTGGCGGACTACAGCGCCATTTCCGATCTCGATGACGTGAGCTTCTGCCAGTGGCTAACCAAAGAAGTGGGCGTGGCGGCAATCCCGCTGTCGGTGTTCTGCGCGGATGCCTTCCCGCACAAGCTGATTCGCCTGTGCTTTGCCAAACAGGAAGCGACGCTGGACGCAGCGGCAGAAAGATTACGTAAGGTGTAATAAAGCGTTCCCCGTCGCAGGACGGGGAAAATTACAGGCTGAGGATTTCTTTCACGAACGGAATGGTGAGCTTGCGCTGGGCGGTGATTGAGGCGTGATCGAGCTGATCGAGCGTCATGAACAGAGTGCGCATTTCACGATCGAGGCGTTTTAACAGAAAGCGCCCCACGTCTTCCGGCAGTTCAAACCCTCGCAGCCGGGAACGCAGCTGGAGCGCCTGTAGCTTGTCATCATCGGAAAGCGGCTGCAGCTTGTAGATTTGCCCCCAGTCCAGGCGGGAAGCCAGGTCCGGTAGCTGCAGATTGAGCTGGCGTGGTGGCCTGTCACCGGTGATCAGCAGGCGCGTTTTCCCTGACTCCAGAATACGGTTATAGAGATTGAAAATCGCCATTTCCCACGGTTCATCCCCGGCCACGCACTCAATATTGTCGATGCAAACCAGCGAGAGCTGCTCCATTCCATCAAGCACTTCCGGCACAAACCAGGTGCGCTTATCCAGCGGCACGTAGCCCACGGCTTCGCCACGCTGGGAAAGTTCCGCGCAGGCTGCATGCAGCAAATGGCTGCGCCCGCCGCCTTCACGCGACCAGAAATAGATATACCCGCTGTGATCCTGACGGAGTACCGACTGCAGTGCGGCTAATAAAGAAGGGTTGTCACCCGGCCAGAAACTCGCAAAGGTTTCATCGTCGGGAAGATAGAGTGGCAGTGAGAGCTGTGCCGGCGTATTCAGAAGTACCTCAACCATAACAGGCAGAAAATCGCGATGAGTCTATCACAGTTTTGGGGCAGGATAGAACCGGGCGAGGATCCGCCCGGTGGCTAAACGATCAGTGCTGAGCGTCGTTCTCTTTCGCATCCAGCACCACTTCTTCCGGGCGCAGTATGCTGATTAGTTTGAAAATAAGGCTCAGGCCCACGCCGACGATGGTCGCCAGCGCCATGCCTTTCAGCTCCGCCGCACCGATGTGCACCTTCGCACCGCTCACGCCGATGATCAGGATAACGGAGGTCAGGATCAGGTTTTGCGCTTTGCTGTAATCCACTTTGGACTCGATCAGCACGCGAATACCGGATGCGCCGATTACGCCGTACAGCAGCAGAGATACGCCGCCCATTACCGGCACTGGGATGATTTGAATCGCCGCCGCCAGCTTGCCGACGCAGGAAAGCAGAATCGCGATAATCGCCGCGCCGCCGATAACCCAGGTCGAGTAAACGCGGGTGATAGCCATCACGCCGATGTTTTCACCGTAGGTGGTGTTTGGCGTGGAGCCGAAGAAGCCGGAGAAAATAGTCGAGATACCGTTGGCGAACATCGAGCGGTGCAGGCCTGGGTCACGAATCAGATCTTTTTTCACGATATTGGCGGTAACCACCAGGTGGCCCACGTGTTCGGCAATCACCACCAGCGCAGCCGGCAGAATGGTGAAGATAGCAAACCACTCAAAGCGCGGCGTATAGAAGGTTGGCAGCGCAAACCAGTGCGCTTCGCGGATTGGCGTGACGTCCACCACGCCCATAGCGAAGGAGAGCGCATAGCCCGCCAGCACGCCGATAAGAATCGGGATAATCGCCATAAAACCGCGGAACAGCACCGAGCCAAACACCGTCACCGCCAGCGTTACCAGTGAAATGATAATGGTGGTGGAATCCGGTGAAGCCCCTTCCGCCGGCAGCAGCCCGGCCATATTCGCCGCCACGCCCGCCAGCTCAAGGCCGATAACCGCCACAATAGCGCCCATTGCCGCCGGAGGGAACATCACGTCCAGCCAGCCGGTTCCGGCTTTTTTCACGATCAGCGCCACGATGCAGAACAGCACGCCGCACATAATAAAACCGCCGAGCGCCACTTCGTAACCTAGCGGCAACAGCAGCAGCACCGGGGAGATAAACGCGAAGCTGGACCCGAGGTAAGCCGGGATTTTACCCTTACAGATAAACAGGTACAGCAGCGTGCCGATACCGTTGAACAGCAGCACCGTCGCCGGGTTGATGTGGAACAGAATCGGCACCAGCACGGTCGCGCCGAACATGGCAAACAGATGCTGCAGGCTTAACGGAATCGTTTGCAGTAAGGGCGGGCGTTCACTTACCCCAATAGCGCGGCGGGTCATGTTGTTTTCCTCTACGTGTTATTTTTAACGAACGGTGTTTGCTGCAATCAAAAAAAAGCCGACTTTCGAAGTCGGCTAATTTTATTATTTAGTACCAAATATCTTATCGCCCGCATCACCGAGGCCAGGAATAATGTACCCGTGCTCGTTGAGCCCCTGATCGATAGAGGCGGTGAACAGCTCTACGTCCGGGTGTACTTTTTCAAGCGCGGCAATGCCTTCCGGCGCGGCAACCAGTACCAGCACCTTAATGCTGGTGCAGCCCGCTTTCTTCAGCAGGTCGATGGTAGCAATCATGGAGCCGCCGGTTGCCAGCATTGGGTCAACCACCAGCGCCATGCGCTCTTCTATATTAGAAACCAGCTTCTGGAAGTAAGGCACCGGCTGCAGCGTTTCTTCATCACGGTAAACGCCCACCACGCTGATGCGCGCGCTCGGGACGTTTTCCAGAACGCCTTCCATCATGCCAAGGCCGGCACGCAGAATAGGCACAACGGTAATTTTCTTGCCTTTGATCTGGTCAACTTCCACCGGGCCGTTCCAGCCTTCGATGGTGACTTTCTCAGTCTCCAGATCCGCAGTGGCTTCATAAGTCAGCAGGCTGCCCACTTCAGAGGCGAGTTCACGAAAGCGCTTGGTGCTGATGTCTTGCTCACGCATCAGGCCCAGCTTGTGTTTGACGAGTGGGTGTTTCACTTCCACGATCTTCATACTCTTTCTCCCCCGAGATAGTTGGCTACCACAAAAAAAATCGCCGGATTATACCGCTTTTTTGCCGCTGCGCTACAGCTAATGGGATGATCGAGATCAACCAGACTGGATTGATTCTATCTCAGGAATTCTTTTCTTGCCGATGATAAGAGGCTCGCAAACGTTTGCCTGCACTGTTAGAATTGCCGCGTTTTTTTATATCTACCACCCGTGGGGAACGAGCAGTGACCGATAAAACCTCTCTCAGCTATAAAGATGCCGGTGTTGATATTGATGCTGGTAACGCTCTGGTCGACAAAATCAAAGGCGTAGTGAAAAAGACCCGCCGCCCGGAAGTAATGGGTGGACTGGGCGGTTTCGGTGCGCTGTGCGCGTTGCCTCAAAAATATCGCGAACCTGTTCTGGTTTCCGGCACCGACGGTGTGGGCACCAAGCTGCGTCTGGCGATGGACTTAAAACGTCACGACGCTATCGGCATTGACCTGGTGGCCATGTGCGTGAACGACCTGGTGGTTCAGGGCGCCGAGCCGCTGTTCTTCCTCGACTACTACGCCACCGGCAAGCTGGACGTGGATACCGCCGCCAGCGTTATCACCGGCATCGCCGAAGGCTGCCTGCAGTCAGGCTGCTCGCTGGTTGGCGGCGAAACCGCTGAAATGCCGGGCATGTACCACGGTGAAGACTACGACGTGGCCGGGTTCTGCGTTGGCGTGGTTGAGAAGTCTGAAATCATCGACGGCTCCAAAGTGGCCGACGGCGACGTGCTGATTGCGCTGGGTTCCAGCGGCCCGCACTCCAACGGCTATTCGCTGGTACGCAAAGTGCTGGAAGTGAGCGGCACCGACCCGCTGACCACGGATCTGGAAGGTAAACCGCTGGCGGATCACCTGCTCGAACCGACCCGTATTTATGTGAAAAACATCCTTGAGCTGATTGAAAGCGTGGACGTTCACGCCATCGCCCACCTGACCGGCGGCGGCTTCTGGGAAAACATTCCGCGCGTTCTGCCGGACAATACTCAGGCCGTTATCACCGAATCTTCCTGGCAGTGGCCGGCGGTATTCAACTGGCTGCAGCAGGCCGGCAACATCAGCCGCCACGAAATGTACCGCACCTTTAACTGCGGCGTGGGCATGGTCATTGCCCTGCCGGCAGCAGAGGCGGATAAAGCCGTTGAGCTGATGCAGGCCAAAGGTGAAAAGGCGTGGAAAATCGGTATCATCAAGGCATCTGATTCCGAAGAGCGCGTGGTTATCGAGTAATGAAACACATTGTGGTGCTGATTTCCGGCAACGGAAGCAATCTGCAGGCAATCATTGATGCCTGCCAGCAAAAAAAGATTAACGGCACCATCAGCGCGGTGTTCAGCAATAAGGCCGACGCGTTCGGCCTTGAGCGAGCCCGCGAAGCCGGTATCCCCGCCCATGCTCTGGCGGCAAGCGAATTCGCCAGCCGTGAGGCCTTCGACCGCCAGCTGATGCAGGAGATCGATGCCTGGGCGCCGGACGTTGTGGTGCTGGCCGGCTACATGCGTATTCTCAGCCCGGCTTTTGTGGCCCGCTACAGCGGTCGTTTACTCAATATTCACCCTTCCCTGCTGCCGAAATACCCCGGCCTCCATACGCATCGCCAGGTGCTGGAGAACGGCGACGAAGAGCACGGCACTTCCGTGCATTTTGTCACCGACGAGCTGGACGGTGGCCCGGTTATTCTGCAGGCCAAAGTGCCGGTGTTTGAAGGGGATGACGAGGACGAAATCACCGCCCGCGTTCAGCATCAGGAACACGCTATTTACCCGCTGGTGGTGAGCTGGTTCCTCGACGAACGTTTAAAAATGCGCCACAACGCCGCCTGGCTTGATGACGTGCAGCTGCCCCCACAGGGCCACGCTGCAGAGTAATATGAGATAAAAAGGGCTTCGGCCCTTTTTTTGTGTCTGTCTCTCATAAAGTTGTCATGGTCAGATGAGAGAGTTTCATCTGCATAGTTGGACATTCTCCGCTAAAGCTCGCCATAATAACTGACGTGACGGTGACGGCATTGCCACGTCCACGAAAACGGAGTGTGAGGACTAATGGGTCAGGATAAGCTGTATATCGAAAAAGAACTGAGCTGGTTGTCTTTTAACGAACGCGTTCTGCAGGAAGCGGCGGACAAGCTCAACCCGTTGATTGAAAGGATGCGTTTTCTCGGCATCTATTCCAATAACCTCGATGAATTCTATAAAGTGCGTTTTGCGGAGCTAAAACGCCGCATTTTAATCAGTGAAGAACAGGGTTCCCCCTCCAACCAGCGTCACCTGTTGAATAAGATCCAGGCCCGGGTGCTAAAGGCCGATCAGGAGTTCGACGGCCTGTACAACGACCTGCTGCTGGAGATGGCGCGCAATCAAATCTTCCTGATCAACGAACGCCAGCTTTCCGAAAACCAGCAAAGCTGGCTACGCAGCTACTTTAAGCATCAGCTTCGCCCGCACATCACGCCGATTTTGATCAACCGCGATACCGACCTGGTGCAGTTCCTGAAAGATGACTACACCTATCTGGCGGTAGAAATTATTCGCGGCGACAGCATTCGTTACGCGCTGCTGGAAATCCCGTCTGATAAAGTACCGCGTTTTGTGAACCTGCCGCCGGAAGCGCCGCGCCGCCGTAAGCCGATGATCCTGCTGGATAACATCCTGCGTTACTGCCTGGACGATATTTTCAAAGGGTTCTTCGACTATGACGCGCTGAACGCCTATTCGATGAAGATGACGCGTGACGCCGAGTACGATCTGGTCACCGAAATGGAGTCCAGCCTGCTGGAGCTGATGTCTTCCAGCCTGAAGCAGCGCCTGACCGCCGAGCCGGTGCGCTTTGTTTATCAGCGCGATATGCCGGATGCGATGGTGGAGATGCTGCGCAACAAGCTGACCATCTCCAACTACGACTCGATCATTCCCGGCGGCCGCTACCACAACTTTAAAGACTTCATCGGCTTCCCGAACGTCGGAAAAGCTAACCTGGTGAATAAGCCGCTGCCGCGCCTGCGTCATATAGGATTTGATAAGTTCCGGAACGGCTTCGACGCCATCCGCGAGCGTGACGTCCTGCTTTATTACCCGTATCACACCTTCGAACACGTCCTTGAGCTGCTGCGTCAGGCCTCGTTCGACCCAAGCGTGCTGGCGATAAAAATCAATATCTACCGCGTGGCGAAAGACTCGCGCATTATTGACGCCATGATCCACGCCGCCCACAACGGCAAGAAAGTCACCGTGGTGGTAGAGCTGCAGGCACGTTTTGACGAAGAAGCGAATATTCACTGGGCGAAGCGCCTTACCGAGGCGGGCGTCCACGTTATCTTCTCCGCGCCGGGCCTGAAAATTCACGCCAAACTATTCCTTATCTCGCGTATGGAAGGCGAAGAGATTGTGCGTTATGCGCACATCGGGACCGGTAACTTTAACGAGAAAACCGCCCGGCTCTACACGGACTACTCGCTATTAACCGCCGATGCACGCATCACCAACGAAGTACGTCGCGTGTTTAACTTTATTGAAAACCCGTACCGGCCGGTGACCTTCGACTACCTGCTGGTGTCGCCACAGAACTCGCGCCGCCTGCTGTATGATTTGGTCGATCGCGAAATCAAGAACGCTCAAAACGGGCAGCCTGCGGGCATTACGCTGAAGCTGAATAACCTGGTGGACAAAGGCCTGGTGGACCGGCTTTATGCTGCGTCCAGCGTGGGCGTGAAGGTTAACCTGCTGGTGCGCGGGATGTGTTCTTTGATTCCAGAACTCGAAGGGATCAGCGATAATATTCGCGTGCTGAGCATCGTTGACCGTTACCTCGAGCACGATCGGGTGTATATCTTTGAAAACGGCGGCGATAAGAAAGTCTTCCTCTCTTCTGCCGACTGGATGACCCGTAACATCGACTACAGAATTGAAGTGGCCGTGCCGGTCCTCGATCCGCGCCTGAAGCAACGCATGCTCGATATCATTGATATCCAGCTTAACGACACGGTGAAAGCGCGTATCATCGACAAAGAACTGAGTAATCGCTATGTACCGCGCGGCAATCGCCGTAAAGTGCGTTCGCAATTGGCGATCTACGATTATATTAAATCTCTGGAACAACCTGACTAACGCTCTCAGGCGAAGATAAAATTATGCCGATATCAAACCATGCTCCACGGCCGCAGGAGTTCGCTGCGGTCGACCTCGGCTCTAACAGTTTCCACATGGTCATAGCCCGTGTGGTGGATGGCGCCATGCAAATCATTGGTCGCCTGAAGCAGCGCGTGCATCTTGCGGACGGCCTTGGCCCTGATAACAAATTAAGCGAGGAGGCCATGGAGCGTGGCCTCTCCTGTCTGGCGCTGTTTGCCGAACGCCTGCAGGGATTTGCAGCGGACAACGTGTGCATTGTGGGCACCCACTCGCTTCGCGAGGCCACCAACGCCGCCGAGTTTCTGAAACGCGCTGAAAAAGTCATCCCCTACCCGATTGAAATCATTCCCGGGAACGAGGAAGCGCGCCTGATTTTTATGGGCGTGGAACACACTCAGCCGGAAAGAGGCCGCAAGCTGGTAATTGACATCGGCGGCGGCTCCACCGAGCTGGTTATCGGTGAAGATTTTGAGCCAATGCTGGTCGAAAGCCGCCGTATGGGCTGCGTCAGCTTTGCGCAAAACTTCTTCCCCGGCGGGGTCATCACGCCGGAAAGCTTTAAGCGCGCCCGCATGGCGGCAATTCAGAAGCTGGAAACGCTTGCCTGGCAGTATCGCCTGCAGGGCTGGAAAGTAGCGCTGGGCGCCTCTGGCTCCATCAAGGCGGCGCATGAAGTACTGATTGAGATGGGCGAGAAAGACGGGACTATCACCCCGGAACGCCTGGAAATGCTGCAGCAGGAAGTGCTGAAGTTTAAAAACTTCGACGCCCTGAGCCTGCCTGGCCTGTCCGAAGAACGTAAAGCGGTGTTTGTGCCGGGGCTCGCGATTCTGTGCGGCGTTTTTGACGCGCTCGCCATTCGTGAACTGCGTCTTTCAGACGGTGCGCTGCGCGAAGGCGTGCTGTACGAAATGGAAGGCCGTTTCCGCCATCAGGATATCCGTATTCGCACCGCGCAAAGCCTGGCGGAGCAGTACCATATCGACAGCGATCAGGCTCGCCGGGTGCTGGAAACCGTAGAGCTGCTTTATCAGCAGTGGGAAAAGCAGAATCACAAACTGGCTAACCTGCAGATGGCCGCGCTGCTGAAGTGGGCCGCGATGCTGCACGAAGTTGGGCTCA
Source organism: Cedecea neteri (assembly GCF_000757825.1). Taxonomy (GTDB): domain Bacteria; phylum Pseudomonadota; class Gammaproteobacteria; order Enterobacterales; family Enterobacteriaceae; genus Cedecea; species Cedecea selenatireducens. The sequence continues at coordinate 3,799,073 of NZ_CP009451.1, read as the reverse complement.
GCATCAACCACAGCGGGATGCATCGTCACTCGGCCTATATTCTGCAAAACAGCAACCTGCCCGGCTTCAATCAGGAGCAGCAGATGCTGATGGCTTCCCTGGTGCGCTACCACCGCAAGGCCATTAAGCTGGACGATCTGCCGCGCTTTACGCTGTTTAAAAAGAAACAGTTCCTGCCGCTTATCCAGATTATCCGTCTTGCAACGCTGCTGAATAATCAGCGGCAGGCCACCACCACGCCGCCGACGCTGGTGCTGGAAACCGACGATAATCACTGGACGCTGCGCTTCCCGCACGACTGGTTCAGCCAGAACACGCTGGTGCAGCTTGATCTGGAACGCGAGCAGCAGTATTGGGAAAGCATGACCGGCTGGAAGCTGACCATCGAGGAAGAGGCCGAAGCGGCGCTCTCCGCCTGACGCCCTACTCCAGCCCCTTTGCGTCTTCCGGCGTAGAGGGGCTTTGTTCTTCTACAAGGCTCTCCAGCGGCTGAGGGCGACCAATCAAATACCCCTGAACATAGTCCATGCCCATCGCCCGCACGGCATCCTTCAGCTCCTGCGTTTCAACATACTCCGCCACGACCTGCATCTTCTTCATTCGTGCCAGTTGGCATATCGAACTCACCACCTGATAGTCCAGGCTGCTGGTCAAAATATTACGAATAAAGCTGCCGTCAATTTTCAGGATATCGGCGCTAAGCTCTTTCAGGCGCGCATAGCTGGCATAGCCGGTACCAAAATCGTCGATGGCAATCCGGCAGCCCATTCTTTGCAGCATCTTCAGCGTCACGTTGGCCTGTTCAAGGTTGGTTAACGAGTGGCTTTCCGTCACCTCAAAGACCAGTTGCCACGGTTCAATGCGGTACTTCGTCAGCAGATGCTGAACCTCTTCCGGAAGCTGGGACTGGCATACCGAGGCGGGCGTCAGGTTAATGGCAAGCCTGCACCCCGGCAGGCTGTCGCGATGCTTATCCATAAACCGCAGGGCGGCATTCAGCACCCAGCGGTCAATACGGGATGAAAGGCCAAACTCATGGGCAACGGGCAAAAAGAGATCCGGCGACAGCAGCTCGCCGTTGTCACCGCGCATTCTCAGCAGCACCTCATGATAGGCATCGCCCCGCAGCCCTTCGATACGCTGCGCCATCAGCACAAAACGGTCTCCGTCGAGCGCGCTTTGCAGGCGGTTCATCATCTCAACTTTGCGTTTTACCGCATTTTGAATGTGGTTTGAGCCCTTTTGCTGCAGGCTTTCGGGCTGCTGGGTGGAGAGCGAAACCCCGGCCATGGTGCTTAACTCACCGAGCAATAAGTAGAGATGGGAAACCGGGTGGCGCACAAAACAGTAGCTGATGCCGATTTGCGGCTGCAGCGGCATCCCGTCCCACACAAAACGGAACCGCCTGGCGTGTTCGTACAGGGACTCAATTTTTTCCTGATGTGATTCATAGTTAAGGCGCAGGGCAAGATCGTGTCCCGAAAGGTTATACACCCTCTCGCCGGGCGACAGCTGACCGCGCAGATACTCAGCCAGTTGCTGTTTATATTGGATCCGCAGCAGGACGCCATAATTACGCCCAAGCAGCTCCAGCTCGGGAATAGAAACAAACCCCAGCGCCGACCACGGAGCGTTCCCAAGGTCACGACATAACGCGCGTAGATTCGGCATCTGCATCATCGGGTCGATAAACGCGACGCGCCTCGCCTTGTAATGCAGAAAACGCTGTCGGGTGGTCACCGCCGCCATCAAATAAATGGTGATAGAAAAGACGGCATAGCAGGATGAGGCAATTGCCAGATGCAGCTGGAAGCCCATATCCGGCGGTAAATAGTTGTGGAATCCACTGCACAGAATAATCAGCACCACGGTCCAGACGTTGGTGATAAACAGGAAGCCAAAGCGCATCGCTCCCCACAGCATAATGGGCAGGATAAGCGTCAGCGTATAATCGGTATTGAAAATGGTTTTGCTCTGGCTGATCGGGTACAGCAGCAGCCAAATAAGCAGACCAACGACCGCTCCCCACAGCAGCATTTCAGTCTGCGTAACGCCTTTTTGCCGCTGGGCACGCATTCGGGACCAAAAGCTTTTGATAAAGCGCGGGTGCACAATCATCCGCAATATAAAATAAAAGAACGGCAGCCCGGTTAATCCCCCAACCAGCACGGCCTGGAAATTAATTAATGTCCGGGTGCTCCACGGCGTTGTGGAAAGAATAGAAAAGCTGCGGTCGTACCAGCCGAAGAATAACGCCAGCTCATAGAACACCAGAAATAGCGCGGCATTCACCAGCACCAGCCAAAACATGCGCTGGGCGGTAAGTTGAATCATGCCGAAGGTGACCGCACTGCGCCGCGGCACAAAGTAGCGGTAACAGCCCCAGCTAATCGCGATCGGCACGATGAAGTGTAAAACGGCCAGCAGTGAAATCCACCCGCCTTCTGAGGGCAGGTAGCGAATCAGCAGAGCCAGAATGATGCCCGGAAAGGCAGCACGTCCAAACAGCAAGAGGCTGGCGGTGAGCAGCGGGAGCGACATATACAGCAGGAAAACTCGCCCACCGTCCAGTACCGTTTGCGCGTTGAAGGTGACCACCAGCGGCAGCAGCAGGCTGGGGAGAATCAGGGGCAACGCCCACCACTTATTTTTTGAGTTTTTATACCAGCTAGCTAATTGCATACATCTTCGCCAAAATCCCTGTTCCTCTTCGGGTTTCTTCCGGATATCCTTTCCGGTTCGTTATTGCCCATCTCACTTCGGAGCGAAGGGCAAATTTTAGTTAGCTAAAATCAAGAATAATTGATGCAGATCAATATCAATCAATTGAATCACCGCTAATGGTGAAATTCAGACTTTGCCCGCTATAGCTTAGTTCACAATAAATTCATCCCACGCAGTGAATGCCCACTAATCATTCAACTGGCCCATTTTTACATGATGAATAATTGACCTGCGTTGTTCAGTGTGACTAAATACCCCCGTCGCCCGCAGCTGCCGGGCCAATCTCAAGGACCCTTGCGTGACACAGGTTACGACTATGCAGAGACGAAACCGTTTTAATAATCGCATGACCCGCATTATTCTGCTCATCAGTTTTCTGTTCTTTTTTGGTCGCTTTATTTATTCCTCAATTGGCGCGTGGTATCACCATCAGGATAAAAAAGCGGAACCCCAACAAAGCAGCCAGCAGGTGGACAGCGCTAACCGCTAGCCCGTGCGCCTCTCCACAGCTTTGCCTTCTTTTCAGCGATCGGGCTGCACGTTAAGACTTGTTCAAAAATGCTCAAGCCCCGGTTCATAAGCGTCCTCACCTTGACCTTAAGTTAACTTTAGGTTGTAAAGTCGCGCCATCAAAAATAGCTGATTAGGCGAACTATGGAACACATTGATGTTGGCTTTACCCACGTCGCATTTATGGTGAAGGACCTGGATAAAAGCGTTGATTTCTACCTCCGCTACACCGCCATGAAGGTGATTCACCACCGCGAACCCAACCTGCCTGATGCGCGCAAGGTCGCCTGGCTAAGCGATCGTACCCGGCCTTTTGCGCTGGTTCTGGTGCAGGCAGATAACCACACCGACACGCCGCTGGGAAGCTTTGGTCACCTGGGCGTGGCCTGCGCGACGAAAGAAGAAATCGATTTAAAAACGGACATGGCAAGAGCCGAAGGTGTGCTGCGCAGAGAGCCAGAACAGCTCGGCGCCCCGGTCGGATACTTCGTGTTCTTTGCCGATCCTGACGGCAACACGCTTGAACTCTCTTACGGCCAGCGGGTAGGACTTGAATCAATGTAACGCGCTCTGGGCGGTAGAAAATCGCCCTTTTTGTTCCTTCTCACCATCCCTTATTTCCCCGCTTATCAGCGCCTTGTCTTAAAGCATTTTCTGTTCTAAGCATAGCAATTTATATTCCTATGGGGTTTAGCGGCGAGGATTTACTCTCTGCTCAATTCAACGGTTAATTGCGGGCAGTGATTGGTTAAATGAGTGGAAAATCCTCAGTCTATTTGCATGAAGAACAGCGGGAATTTGTCAGTAAACTGCGGCGTTCCTGGCTTTGGCGCACGGAGTTGCCAACCTGGCTGCTGATTATCACTATTTATGGCGGATGGTTTGCCACCGTTGCCTGGTGGAAAACGATTGGCCTGTTCCCGGCCACGCTGCTGCTTATCTGGTTTGCCACCTGGTATATGTCGCTGCAGCATGAGCTGCTGCACGGCCATCCGACCCGCTTCCCTCGCCTTAATCAGCTGTTCGGGCTGATGCCGTTTTCTATCTGGTATCCGTACGGCACCTATCGTGACCTGCACCTAAAACATCACCTGGATGAAGACCTGACCGTGCCGGAAACGGACCCGGAAAGTTACTACTTTACCCGTCGCCGCTGGCAGCATTTTAGCGGCGTTCAGCGCCTGCTGGTGCGCCTGCGTAACACCTTCCCCGGCAGGCTAATGTTAACGCCGGTGCTGACGATGCGCTGGACGGTGGTCAATATCTGGGACTCTTTTCGCAGCGGCAACCGCCCGGCGATGGTCATGTGGACGGTGCATCTTCTGCTGCTTATCCCGGTTCTTGGCTGGCTGGTAAAACATGATTTCTCGGTGGTTTATTACCTTCTGGTGGTGACCTGGCCGATGCTGGCGATGACAAAAGTTCGTTCTTTCTTTGAACATCGCGCGGCGGAAGATCCTGAAGCGCGTACCGTAATTAACGAAGCGGGGATTTTCTGGCGCCTGCTGTTTTTAAACCTTAACTATCACTCCGTGCACCACGATTTACCCGGTATCCCCTGGTACGGGCTGCCAACGGTTTACCGCGCCTACAAAGAAGAGTACCTGAAGCGCAACCAGGGCTTCTTTGTGAACGGCTACGGCGAGCTGATGCGTGAACACCTGATTAAGCCGATTCAGGTAGAGATTAACCCGTTCTTCCCGGACGGCCGCCTGGCGCAGGACAGCGTGCAGCAGGAGAAAGCCCATGAGTAAGCTTATCTCTCTGCCGATGTACGACGTGCACCATCCCGATACCGAAGCGCTGTTAGCCGCGCTGCGACAGCTGCTGAGTGAAGAAGGACTGGACGGCGACGGCCTGCTTTATAGCGAGCCCGAAGACCGCCTGAGCCACTGGCAGGATCCCCAACTGCTGCTCAGCCAAACCTGTGGTTATCCGCTGCGCGCCCTGCTGCCCAATGTACAGGTCGTCGGTACATTTCATTATCAGGCCGCAGGCTGCGACGGATTTAACTACAGCAGCCAGCTGATTGTCCGGGCATCTGACGCAGGAAAAACGCTGGCAGATTTTCGTGGCAAGCGGGTCGTCTGCAACAGCGACGATTCCCAGTCCGGCTATCATGGCCTGCGCAGCCTCGTCGCACCGCTGCAGAGAGACGGTAAGTTCTTCTCGGACATCGCGTTTAGCGGCAGCCACCGCCAGTCGCTGGCCGAAGTTCAGGCCGGCACCAGCGATATTGCCGCCATTGATGCAGTGACCCTGGCCCTGGTTGCTCGCCATGAGCCGGAATGCGTAGCAGGCCTGGTTTCTATCGGCACAACCGCGCTGGCTCCGGGTTTGCCAATGATCACCTCGGCGCAAACCTCTGCCGTGGAGCTGGAGCAGCTGCGTGGCGCGTTGCAGCGGCTGGTTAGCGAACCTGAGTGGCAAGCCGTGCGAGAGGCGCTGCTGATTGAGGATTTTACCGCGACGCAGCGTGAGGATTATCAGCCTATTAGCGATGCCACGCAGAAAGCAGCGGCGAGTGGATTGGTGAGGCTTTAGAGTACCAGGTTTTACCTTCTCCCATAGAGAGCCATGCCGCAAACACAAATACCCATGATTATATAGGGGCTACTAAGGTTCCGTTCACCTCAAGTACAGTTTCATATGCTGTAACCGCTCCGGTGAACGTCTTAGGAGAGCCACCGTCGCTCCCCTAAGAACCCGGACTCCCGGCCAAATAAATCGACCGCTGAAGCGGAAAACCTCCGTTTTATCTCCCAGTCCTGGGTCGGAGAAAAAACGGCGGCGATTTAAGCCGGAACCGTGCCTCGCTTCTTATTTTTACCCTCACCCTGACCCTCTCCCTGGAAAGGAGAGGGAATAAAAAATGTTCCACGTTGGCTGTTTTCCCCTCTCCCTCTGGGAGAGATACCGTCTTGTCGGTTATCCGGCAAGCGGTATTTCAGCGTTAAATTCACGCCCTGATTTCACCACCCCATAAGCCAGCTGCAGCAGTTTTCTCATTCCTGCACACACGCGTTCTTTGCCTGTCTTCCCCCTGCTCGCCATCCGGGTCATCAGGTCTTTCACCACTTCATTACATCTTCCCGCCACTACCGTAGGCATATACAGCACGCTACGTAGCTCACGGCTCCCCACTTTTGACAACCTGCTCTTTCCCTTCCACATCCCGGACTCACAACGTCGTGGGTTCAGCCCTGCATAAGCCACCAGAGCCTTACTGCTCCTGAACCGCCTCAGGTTTCCTGCGAAGGCCAGAAGACTCGTACTCAGCACATCTCCCACTCCCGGGATACTCTCCAGCAGCGCTTTGTCTTTTCTCAGGTCCGGGTCATCATCAATGTGCTGTCTGATTTTCTTTTTGGTTTCTTTTATCAGTTCATCCAGCGTGGCGATGTGCTCTTTTAACGAGCCAGTGATGACCTTATCTGCGGCCTCCAGCCTGTTCTCTTCCATCTGACGCATCTCTTCAAGATTTTTAAGATGCCGCACCAGCGCGGTCAGCTGTCGCTGGCTGAGAGGAGCCGGATGCCATTGGGCTGGCTGATACAGGGCACAATACCTTGCTATCAGGGCGGCATCGCTTTTATCCGTTTTGTTTCGGGTCAGTTCGGTGTTACTGAAGGCATGAATGCGGGCAGGGTTTTCCAGGCTGACGCGATAGCCGCCATCGGACAATGCCGTGGCGAGTTCCGTGCTGTAGCTGCCCGTCGCTTCCATACAGACATGACAGTCCCCAAAGCGGGTCAGCCAGTGAATAAACTCACGACATCCCGCAGGCGTGTTAGCAAACTTTTTAGTTTTGTATTTCTGACCAGGCAGCAGGACAGCGACATCAAATTTTAGCTTAGCAATATCAACGCCGACAGAAGTGAGGGTCATCTGATTCTCCGTAACCTTATGAATATTATCGCCAGACCATCCTTATATGTGGGTGCTCAGAGGCACAGGATACCGTTCGGTCTTGAGGCGACAGGGAATAAGGTTGCCGGGGCATAATCTCTCCCACGGGCTTGGAAGCACCAGGGCCAGGGGATGCTCACCGGCAACCTCCCGATGATCAGTCGGGGATCTTCCCCGCACTGGCGGGGAAGTTCAAGACATAAGGGCCGGGGTGAGGGTCGAATTGCTCCCCGGCTCTCATCGCCCCCGGCTATGACCCAACTCAGGCGGAGTTGTATGGACTTGAGGTGAACGGAATCTCATCCAATCCTCATAAACAATATTTATAAGGAAGAAACAAAGAACCCCTTATCATCACCCACGCTTAAACTGATTCCCCACCGGCGGCAACCCTAGCTTCTCACGCAGCGTACCTGGCCGATAAGCCTGCTGCATCACTCCACTTTCCTTCAAAATTGGCGCGACCTGGTCGACAAAGTTATCGAAATCCACCGGCAGGAACGGGAACATCAGGTTGTAGCCGTCCACGGCTCCGGCATGAAACGCCTCGCTCAGGGTGTCGGCGACCTCCTGTGCGGTGCCGATAACCAGCCAGCTATCCGAACTTTGAAGCAACAATCTGCCCAGCTGCAGCACCGTCAGCTTCGGATCGTAGCCTTTGATTATCTGCAACGCGGTTCTCAGCCCGTCAAAGCCCTGTTCGTCCGGCAAAGGCGGCAGTGGCGCGTCAGGATCGTATTCCCCCATATCCATTCGCAGGTAGGTGCTCAGGAGATCCAACGCCATCTGGTCGTTCATCAGCGTCTGGATAAGCTGCCGACGCTGCTCTCTTTCTTCCGGAGTATTCACCACCACCGGCAGCACGCCGCCGAGGATCTTAAAGTGTTCCGGGTCTCGCCCCAGTAAGCTCAGGCGCTGGTTCATATCCGCGCGGTAGGCCAGCCCTTTCTCGATGTTGCTCATAAACACAAAGTGAATATCTGCCTGAGCGGCAGCCAGCTGTTTGCCGGACTCAGAAGAACCAGCCTGCACCACAATCGGGTGCCCCTGCGGCGGGCGCGGCACGTTCAGCGGGCCGCGCACCTTAAAGAATTCCCCACGGTGATTCAGCGGATGCACAAGCTCGGGGTCAGTAAAATAGCCGCTTTGCTTATCGATAAGCACGGCTTCGTCTTCCCAGGAATCCCAAAGCTTGCGCACCACGTCGATAAACTCTGCGGCACTCTCATAGCGCCTGCCGTGTTCCGGCAAGGTGTCCAGCCCGTAGTTAGCTGCTTCTTCCGGCAGCCAGGACGTAACAACGTTCCAGCTCGCTCGTCCCCCGCTCAAATGGTCAAGCGAGGCAAAGTAGCGCGCCAGGTTATAAGGCTCGGTGTAGGACGTTGAGGCCGTCGCCATCAGGCCAATATTTTCTGTCACCGCTGAAAGCGCGGCCAGCAGCGTGATCGGTTCGAGTCGAGGGTTAGCGTAATGCGGGAGTCCGCTCGGCACCGTGTCCCAGATGGCGACGTGGTCGGCGATAAAGATGTTATCCAGCACGGCGGCTTCGGCCCTACGCGCCAGGTCGGCATAATGCTTAAGGGTAAAAATCTCTTTGCCCGGCGCATCTGGATGACGCCATGAGAAGCGATAGTCACCCTGTGGGTTGAAGAAGAACAGATTAAAAATGGCGGTAGCTTGCGGCATGTCGGCATACTCGTTGTGAAATGGCCCTCCCTGGCCGGGGACTCTTTATTTAGCGGCCAGTTTCTCTTTCACCCACTGGTCGGCCACCTTCGCCGGATCTTTATGATCGACGTCGACCAGCTTGTTCAACTGGATCAAATCTTTGGTGGTCAACTTCGCAGAGATATTATTGAGAACCTCTTCGACTTTCGGTGAAACGGCGCCTTTATGCACCAGCGGCACCAGGTTCTGAGCCGGCTGTTCGTGTTTGTCATCCTCCAGCACCACCCACTTCTCTTTCAGCAGATCGCCCTGGGTAGACACCAGCGTCGCCACGTCGATTTTGCCGGAGTTAAGCGCCAGCCGGCTCAGCGGGCCACCGATATCCAGCGACTTAAAGGATTTGAATTTGATGCCGTACACGCGTTCCAGGCCCGGCAGGCCAAGGGCGCGGGTCGCCACTTCAGGCGGGCCGCCGACGACCAGTTCAGGGGCAACCTTCGCCAGGTCGGACAGCGTTTTCAGGTTATATTTTTTGGCCGTCTCTTCGCGCACGCCCCATGCGGTGATGGAGGCCGCCGAGGACGGTTTCAGCAGCGCTAAATCCGCGGGCAGCGCCTGCTGCAGTTCGGCAGAAACTTCCTGTTCGGTCGTCGCTTTACTGCCGCCGTGATAGTAGTTCAGCAGCGCACCGAGGTACTCAGGCACCACGTCCAGTTCGCCGGTTTTGAGCGCCGGAATGATAATTTCGCGGTTGCCCAGGTTGAGGCGAGTCTTCACCTCAATGCCCTGCTGTTTCAGCGCGCTGGCATAAATATTGGCCAGGATCGTTTGTTCTGAGTAGTTTGCCCCGCCAATCGTGACGGTTTCGGCATGCGCCGCAAACCCTACGCTTGCCAGCCCTGCGGCCAGTAAAGTCAGCCGGAATCCCTTGCTCGCCGTCGTCAGCCAGTTTTTCATCATCATCACCCTTCTCTCTTTTATGTTGTGTTGTGCGCAGGGGTTAGCCCGCGGTTGGTATTGCAAAATTGAGCCAGCGTTTTGCCACCTGCGACATCAGCAGCTCGCAGCCCACCGCCAGCAGGGAAATCACCACCGAACCGGCAATCACCTGCGGGTAGTCACGCTGCCCCAGGCCGTCAATCAGGAAGCGCCCAAGGCCATCCAGCCCGGCATAGGCGGCTACCACAGCCGTGGCGATAAGCTGGAGCAGCGAGGTGCGGATACCGGCAAAAATCAGCGGCATCGCCAGCGGAATGCGGACTTTGAGCAGGCTTTGCAGCGGCGTCATGCCCATCGCCTTCGCGGCATCGCACAGCGTTTGATCGGCGTGACTGATGCCGACGTAGGTGTTGGTCAGCATCGGCGGAATGGCCAGCGCCACCAGGGCGATAAACACCGGCACGTCGTTAAAGCCGAGCAGCATGATGCACAGCAGGATTATCCCCAGCGAAGGGAACGCCTGGCCGATGTTGAACAAGTTGATGGCGAAAAACGCCCCACGTCGCCAGTAGCCCAGCAAAACGCCGAGCGGCTGGGCAATCAGCGCGCCAATCACCAGGCTAATCAGCACGTAGTAAAGGTGCTCGCCAAAGCGCTGCCAGATACCGAGATCGCCACCCCAGTGGTCGGCCTGTAAAAACCAAAGCCAGGTTTGATGTACGATATCCATTAGCGTGTCCACCCCGTCAGGCTGTAACCGAGGCGCGCAATCAGCAGGTCAAGCACCAGCGACAGCACAAGGCTCAGCGCCAGGCTGACCAGAATCGGCGTTAAAAAGTTTTGGTTAAAGCCGAGGATCATGAGCTGCCCCAGCCCGCCCTGGCCTATCAGCGCAGTCACGATAACCAGGCCCACCAGCGTCACGGAAGCGATGCGCAGCCCGGCAAACAGCGCGGGAAGGATCAGAAACAGCTCCACTTCGATAAATCTGCCAAAGCGCGTGTAGCCCAGCGCCCTGCCCGACTCCAGCACGTCAGCGGGCAGTTTTTGCATCCCCGCCAGCACGTTACGCAGCAGGATCAGCAGCGAATAAAGCGTCAGGCCGATAACCGCCGTGGTAACGGACAGCCCGGTCCACGGCAGCAGCAGAATAAACAGCGCCAGCGACGGAATGGTAAAAAGCACCCCACTCAGGGAAATCAGCGGGCCGGAGAGCGCGGGCCAGACGATGGACAGCAAAAGCATCGCGGCGGTCAGCAGCGTACCCATCGCCAGCGATATCAGTACCATCTGCAAATGCTGCAGCATCAGCTCGCCTATCATCTCGAGGTTGTCGGTCACCCATTGCCAGTCAATCATTACGGTGCAGCTCCTGATGGCGGTTAAGCGCATCGCTGAGCAGGCCGCTATCAACGGCGCCGGCGTAATGCCCTTCCTCCGTTACGCGCACCAGCACGCCCTGCGGCACGTCCAACAAGGCGCTGTAAACGTGACGCAGCGACTCGCTCTCCCGGGCAATACGTATCGCTGTCTGCTGACCGTTTTCCTGCCAGTGCTGAGGGCGCCCGTCGGCATCCAGAACCAGCGCACGCTGGCGGAAATCGGAAAGTTGTGGCTCGCCATGAGTTACAACCGGCACATCGCGGCGCGGTAGATCGCCCACGCGCATCATGCCGAGGCGTTTGAGATTAGGTTCAGGGCCAATGAAATCACGAACAAAGTCGCTGGCGGGCCAGGAAAGAATGTTGTCCGGGGTATCGAACTGCTCGAGATGCCCGCCCTCGCGGAAAATGGCAATGCGGTCGCCAAGGCGAATCGCCTCGTTGATATCGTGGGTCACCAGAATAATCGTTTTATGCAGCCGGGCCTGCAGCGCCAGCAGCTCGCCCTGCAGCCTGTCCCGCACGACCGGGTCAATGGCAGCAAAGGGTTCGTCCATCAGCAAAATAGGCGGATCGGCCGCAAGAGCGCGGGCGATAGAAACCCGGCTTTGCTGCCCGCCCGAAAGCTGATGCGGATAGCGCTTGAGCACCAGCGGGTTCAGCGACATCAGCGCCACCAGCTCGTCTATGCGGCGGGAAATGGCACGCTTGTCCCACCCAAGCAGGCGAGGCACGGTGGCGATGTTTTCCGCTACGGTGCGATGGGGAAACAGCGCCGGACTTTGCATAACAAAGCCAATCTTGCGGCGAACCTGAATGATATCGGCGCGGGAAAGCGGCTGGCCCTGAATATAGACTTCGCCGCTGTCCGGGATGTCCAGGCGGTTAATCATCCGCAGCGTGGTGGTTTTCCCGCAGCCGCTGGGGCCAACAAAGGTGCAAAACTCCCCTTCGTTGATGGTCATATTCAGCGAGTTGATCGCGTGCTGCACATTGCCCGGATAGATCTTATTGATGTTTTCTAGTTGAATCATGATGCTTCTGCACTTCCTCATACCGCGCAATTTTTGCCCTTCAGGCTTATACGTTTCAGCACACGTCAGGGCAGTATTGCAGAGGGAAATGCGTTCACAAATTCAACATGATGCTAAGAATTGCCGGAAAATAACTATCAGCAATCATCGGGTTATTTCATATAAAAACAACAAATAAGGTAGCTATTTAAAATCATTTCTACGCGCTACTATCGGCGAGCATGCTCCAAAGCGATGATCAACAGGGAGAAGACGCCATGCCACAGATTTATGCTCGTCCTTTAGCCGTCGGCGATACGATCGCCGTGTTTTCCCCTTCCTCGGCGGCCACCGCGTTTGCCCCGCTGCGTTATCAAAGGGCGAAGGCTTTTATTGAGTCAAAAGGGTTTTATCTGCAGGAAGGTAGCCTGACGGGCAAAAAGGATTTCTGGCGTTCTGGCTCCATTCGCGAGCGGGCGGATGAGTTTAATGCGCTGCTGCATGACCCTAACGTGCGCTGCATTATTTCGGCCATCGGCGGCTTAAACAGCAACTCGCTGCTGCCTTATATCGACTACGCACAGCTGATGAAAGATCCCAAAATTATCATCGGCTATTCGGACGTGACCGCGCTGCTGGCGGGCATCTATCAGAGAATTGGGCTGATTACTTTTTATGGCCCGGCGGTAGTCGCTTCTTTTGGTGAACTCCCTCCCCTTGTCGACAGCACGTTTGACTATTTCCTCAGTATTCTCAGCAGACAGCAGGCGCTTCCGTATGCGCTAAGCCCGCCCGCTGCATGGACCGACGAGATGATCAACTGGGAAACTCAGTCCCGAGCCAAAACGTTGACGCCGGGTAGCTGGCGCTTCGAGGGCACGGGCAACGTAGAAGGCCGCGTCATTGGCGGCAACCTGAATACGCTTTACGGCATCTGGGGCAGCGAATACATGCCCGATATCAACCGGGGCGATATTCTGTTTATTGAGGACAGCCTGCAAAGCGCGGCGGAGCTGGAGCGAGAGTTTTCCCATCTTTTGCTGTGCGGCGTGTTCGACCGCATCGCCGCCATTGTGCTCGGCAGGCACGAGCTATTTGACGATCAGGGAAGCGGAAAAACGCCGCTGCAGATCCTGAGGGAAGTGCTGAACGACCGCGAGATCCCAGTCGTGTCCGATTTCGACTGCTGCCACACGCACCCAATGCTGACGCTCCCGCTCGGCGTGCGGATGCGCATCGACTTTGACTTTCAGACCATCTCACTGACCAGCCAATGGCTGGAAGCCGATCAGTAATCGAAAGCCAGCATGCCCGAGCGCCAGACGCTGGTCGTGCGGATCAGCGCCTTATCGCGCAGGAAATTAATCAGCGTGGCGATCACTTTGTCATGGCGCAGTTCCGGGCGCGTGACGATAAACAGATGGCGGCGCAGAGGCTGGGGCAAATCCAGAATGCGCATATTCTCCGGCACCGGCAGCACCGAAAGCCACGGCATAATGGAGAACCCCAGGCCCTGATTTACCAGCCCGACAATGCCGCTGTCGCTCGCCAGCTTATGCACCACCTCGTTACGTAACCCCATCTCACGACAGCGTTCCACGGCGGGGCTTAACGTGTTGGCGTTCGGTTGAATAAACGGCAGGTTTTCCAATTGATGCCAGCTAAAAGGCTGCTGCAGACGGAAACTGCGGGGCAACATCAGCACGTAAGGGTCGCTGATATACGGCACGCCGTGCAGCGAGTCCGGGTAGCCCTGAATGGTAATGCCGATGTCCGCCCGCCCGGACACCACCGCGTCGTTGAGGTGATGGTATTCCGTCGCGCTGTCATCAATATCCAGATGGATATCGGGCAAGGCCGTGGCGAGCGCCTCAAAATACGGCGGCAGCAGGTTCGCCGTCGCACTGCGGAAGCAGGCCACCCGCACACGCCCGGCAAGCTGTGGCGCTTCCGCCGCCGTCTGCTCAATACCATCCAGCAGCTGCATGATTTTTTTAGCATCTTTGAGGATTTGCGAGCAGGCAGCAGTCGGAATACAGCCGCTGCGCGAGCGATGCAGCAGACGCACGTTCAGGTGCTGCTCCAGCTCGGCAATGGCATGGCTGATGCGCGACTGCGTACAGCCCATTGCTGCGGCTGCGGCGCTGAAACCATTGTTTTCAACTACGGCTATCAGCATTTCCAGCTGATTAAGCTTTATTCCGGCCATATTTTCAGTCAGTTATTGGAAAGGACAGGTTTCGACAAATCGAATTTCTTCATAGATAAGGAAAACATATCACGGTTTTCGGTTGCCGCCTACCGGCCTTCCTTCCCATCATAAAGCCAGCCAGTACGGCGCATAAAAGCAAAAACGTACCACCTGAACCAAGCACTTTTAAGGAAAACCTGAGCATGCCCGGCATCATCCATTACGGCACCTTTGTCGTCTCTTTCATTCTGCTGTTAATCATTCCCGGCCCCGGCAATCTGATCCTGATCACCAGCGCCAGCAAAGGCGGGGCGCGCAGCGGTTATCTCTGCCTGATGGGAATATTGCTGGGTGACCAGGTGCTGCTGTGGTTGGCTATCGCGGGCGTGGCGGCGCTGCTGGAATCCTCACCGCATGTTTTTCAGGTCATCAAGTGGCTGGGCGCAGCTTACCTGCTGTGGATGGGCGCGCAGCTGCTGATGAAGGCGAAAACCGGCGCTCCGCCGCCGCCGGTAACGGGCAAAAGAACGCCGTTTTTACAGGGCATGATTATCACCCTGATGAACCCCAAACCCATTCTGTTTTACGTGATGTTCCTGCCGCTGTTTATCGACCCGGCGCGCAGTCTGGGTATCCCGACCTTCGGGATTCTGGCGGGCACAGCGGCCGCGCTGACCTTTATCTACTGTTCGATAATGATCTTCCTGACGACTTCGCTTGCCGAGAAGGTCCGCACCCGCCCCGGCATGGTTTATCTGCTGGAAAAAGCCACCGGCCTGTTCCTGGCGCTGTTTGCTTTTAAGCTGGCGTTTTTTAGCTGAGATCGATAATTAAGCGAAAAAAGGGCAACTCAATGCCCCGGATTAAGCTTACTCAAAGCGCTGTAACGTTCTGGGTAACTGGCTAAACAGCTCATAGCCGTCATCGGTGATGAGCAGCATATCTTCCAGCATGATCGCCCCGACCCCGATGCCGTAGTAAGGCGTTTCCACGCTAAAGACCATGCCCGGTTCAAAGGTTTCGGTGGCCGCAGCGCTCACGAATGGCGCTTCTTCCAGGCCTAAAAACAGCCCGTCACCATGGCCTAAATGACCCCGGTTATAGTGCGGTAAGCCATTGGCTTTGATTTTGCTCATCGTGTCGTTAAACACGTGGCTGAGCTTCACGCCAGGGCCAATCAGGCTCAGCATATGCTCATGGCCCTGCAAAATCGTTTGGTAGATTCGCTCCGCCATCTCCGTTGGCTGGCCGAATACCACGGTACGCGCCAAATCCGCGCCGTACCCGGCGACGTCCACGCCGCAGTCAAATTTGATTAAGTCGCCCGATTTAACGGGTTCACGGCTCGGGATGAGCTTGGGGGCAAAATCATCCCCTACCGAGATCAAATGGAAGCGCGAAAGGTTCGTTTCCGGGTGCTGCATAACGGCCGCTTTATAGGCGGCAGTGAGATCCCACGCAGAACAGCCCTCGCCAATCGCCTTAAAGGCTTCGCCGATCCCATACTCGGTAATCTGCGCGCTTTTACGCAGGAAGGCTATCTCCCACGGGCTTTTGACCATTCGTAGCTCATTGAAGATTGCCGTGGAATCCACCAGCCGTAAATTCGGGAGCACCTTATCCAGCGTCTGCTTGCCGCCATTGCTCATCGCATTCAGCTCGATAGCGATGTTTTTATCCAGCACGCCGGCGTCCGCTAAAGTGGATTTGAGCAGCGTGAAAACAGCTTCAACCGGTGGGCCAATCGGCCGTTCTTTAATCACCCGCTGCGGGTTGAAAGGCTCATCGACATCGACCCAAACCGGGAAGGTCTTCAGCTCATAGTTCGCCAGCTCAAACTGCAGGCCTGCCGCCTCAAACTCGTTCATCACAACCAAAGATGGCAGCTTTTCATCCCGGAAAATGACCGCCAGCGCCGCGCCGGTATGGCGGAAGGTGTACATAAAGAAACTGGCAAACCCGGTGACATGGCAAAAGTTGTCCGGGGTGGTCACCACCAAAGCCTCAATATTGTTCCGGGCCATGATTGCTCTGGCTTTGGCCGTGACCGCCTGGAGATGATCTGCTTTATTCATGGTGCTCTTTACCTCAGTCTTGTTTAACTTTTGCCGTAGTCGGATCGCCAGATGTTTTAGCAGATCAATCGGGATTTATATAGCGGCTTACGGCGTGAGGCTTTGCTAACGAAGGCAGGAAGTCGATTTTTAGCCAAAGATATTTTGATGATATTTTCGCCATACTGTATATGTGCTACCGTATGTGTTAATTGCACATAGAAATGCGCAGATATTGAGGAGGAGCCATGCCCGCATCAGCAAGTATACGAGTGAAAAAAACGGTCACTGTCACACTAGAGCCAGAGCTGATTCAGGAAGCCAGGGCGGCAGGAATCAACTTGTCACAAACGTTGCGTAATGCTCTAAAGGCCGAAATCAAGGAGATTGAAGCCGCTCGCTGGAAGAAAGAAAACGAAGCCGCAATCGACTATCTGAATCAGCTCACGGAAGAAAACGGGCTTTTATCCGACACCTACAGGACGTTCTGATCATGCAATTCACCGTCTACAAAAATACGGGCAGGCCAACGGCTTACCCGTATTTATTGAATGTTCAGAGCAACATCATTGGGCGCAGAAACACCCGAGTCGTCATTCCTTTATTTCCAGCTGAAAACTATAAAGGGCCACGCACGGACAAACTCACCCCATCCATTAACCTGGCCGGTGAGGATTTTATTGTGATGACTCATGAACTCGCGAGCATCCCTGAACGGGTCCTCGGCGCAGAACACTGCAGCGCGGCTGAACATGAAAATACAATAAAAGCGGCGCTTAACTTCCTTTTCTATGGCATCGAGTAGCGTTCAGGCTTTATGGCAGGCCAGCTCTTTCAGTGGAAACCGACCTGTTTTTACGATCAATCGCTGTGGGAGTGGATATCCCCCTCTTCCACAGCGCCAGTATTCAAGACCGGATAGCGCGAAGGCCAAATCTCTACCTCCGTATTGAATGTTTCAACACGAATAAGCATCGCCTTTGTTCGCTACGCACTCCAAGGACTATGAGTCACATGCGTTAGTTTTTTGCGGTACGAAGATGATTAAGGGGAAGTGATTACGGAGAGAGTTTTGTAGTACACGGAGCAAAAGAAAATCGCCAGAAAATCCTTCGATTTTACTGGCGACTTTTGGAGCTAGCGGTTTTTAGTCAGTGCTAAAAACTTATTCCCATTCGATCGTAGCCGGCGGTTTACCTGAAATATCGTAAACCACGCGGGAGATGCCGTTCACTTCGTTGATGATGCGGTTGGACACGCGGCCGAGGAAGTCATACGGCAGGTGCGCCCAGTGCGCGGTCATGAAGTCGATGGTTTCTACCGCACGCAGGGAAACAACCCAGTCGTACTTGCGGCCGTCGCCCATTACGCCCACGGAACGGACCGGCAGGAACACGGTGAACGCCTGGCTCACTTTGTTGTACAGGTCGGCTTTGTGCAGCTCTTCAATGAAGATAGCGTCGGCGCGGCGCAGCAGGTCGCAGTACTCTTTCTTCACTTCGCCCAGCACGCGAACGCCAAGGCCCGGGCCCGGGAACGGGTGGCGGTAAAGCATGTCGTACGGCAGGCCAAGCTCGAGGCCGATTTTGCGGACTTCGTCTTTGAACAGCTCACGCAGCGGCTCAACCAGGCCCATCTTCATCTCTTTCGGCAGGCCGCCCACGTTGTGGTGAGATTTGATGACGTGCGCTTTGCCGGTCGCGGAGGCCGCAGACTCGATAACGTCAGGGTAGATGGTGCCCTGCGCCAGCCATTTAACGTCTTCCAGCTTCAGCGCTTCTTCGTCGAACACTTCCACGAACACGCGACCGATGATCTTACGCTTGGCTTCCGGGTCGTTCTCGCCCGCCAGCGCGGTCAGGAAGCGCTCTTCGCCCTCAACGTGAACGATGTTCAGGCCGAAGTGATCGCCAAACATGTCCATTACCTGAGCGGCTTCGTTCAGGCGCAGCAGTCCGTTGTCCACGAATACGCAGGTCAGGTTTTCACCGATGGCGCGGTGCAGCAGCATCGCGGTTACGGAGGAGTCAACGCCGCCGGACAGGCCGAGGATAACTTTGTCGTTACCGACCTGCTCGCGGATGCGGACGATCGCATCTTCGATGATTTTTGCCGGGGTCCACAGCGCTTCGCAGCCGCAGATTTCCAGTACAAAACGCTCCAGCAGACGCTGGCCCTGACGGGTGTGGGTCACTTCCGGGTGGAACTGCACGCCGTAGAAGCGTTTTTCTTCGTTGGCCATAATGGCAAACGGACAGGTTTCGGTGCTGGCAACGGTCACGAAGTCGGACGGGATAGCCGTGACTTTGTCGCCGTGGCTCATCCAGACGTCCAGCAGCGGCTTACCTGCTGCGCTCAGGGAGTCTTCGATGCCGCGAACCAGCGCGCTGTCGGTTTTCACTTCAACCTGCGCGTAGCCAAACTCACGCTCGGTAGAGCTTTCAACGTGGCCGCCCAGCTGCATGGCCATGGTCTGCATGCCGTAGCAAACGCCGAACACCGGTACGCCGGCGGTGAACACATACTCTGGCGCACGCGGGCTGTTTTCTTCGGTGGTGCTTTCCGGGCCGCCGGAGAGAATGATGCCGCTTGGGTTGAACTCACGAATTTGAGCTTCGGTAACATCCCATGCCCACAGTTCGCAGTAAACGCCCAGCTCACGGACGCGGCGCGCCACCAGCTGAGTGTACTGAGAACCGAAGTCGAGGATCAGGATGCGATGTTTATGAATGTTTTCCGTCATTGACGTTAATTCCGAGGCAAGTGAAACGAGAATATAAAGAGCCCGGCGCGTGGCCGGGCTAGTGAAATCAGGAGCCCATGCGGTAGTTCGGAGACTCTTTAGTGATGGTCACGTCGTGGACGTGGCTTTCCTGGATACCGGCACCGCTGATGCGTACGAATTCCGCTTTGGTACGCAGCGCGTCGATAGTACCACAGCCGGTCAGGCCCATACAGGAACGCAGGCCGCCCATCTGCTGGTGAACGATCTCTTTCAGGCGGCCTTTATACGCTACGCGGCCTTCGATACCTTCCGGCACCAGTTTGTCTGCTGCGTTGTCGGTCTGGAAGTAACGGTCGGAAGAGCCTTTGGACATCGCGCCCAGAGAACCCATGCCGCGGTAGGATTTGAAAGCACGGCCCTGGTAGAGTTCGATTTCGCCCGGAGACTCTTCGGTACCTGCCAGCATGCCGCCAACCATTACCGCAGCTGCGCCAGCGGCGATAGCTTTAGCGATGTCGCCGGAGAAGCGGATCCCGCCGTCGGCGATGACCGGAATGCCGGTACCTTCCAGCGCTTCAACCGCGTCGGCCACAGCAGTAATCTGCGGTACGCCAACGCCGGTTACGATACGAGTGGTACAGATGGAGCCAGGACCGATACCGACCTTAACCGCGCTGCAACCAGCGTCCGCCAGAGCACGTGCGCCAGCGGCGGTTGCTACGTTACCGCCGATGATTTGCAGGTCAGGATATTTAGCACGGGTTTCACGAATACGTTGCAGAACGCCTTCGGAGTGGCCGTGAGAGGAGTCAATCAGCAGAATATCAACGCCAGCGGCGACCAGAGCGTCAACACGCTCTTCGTTGCCTGCGCCTGCGCCAACCGCAGCCCCAACACGCAGACGGCCCTGCTCGTCTTTACAGGCGTTAGGTTTACGCTCTGCTTTCTGGAAGTCTTTAACGGTGATCATGCCCAGCAGGTGGAACCCGCCGTCAACAACCAGCGCTTTCTCAACGCGTTTTTCGTGCATTTTAGACAGCACGACGTCGCGCGCTTCGCCTTCTTTCACGGTAACCAGACGCTCTTTCGGAGTCATGTACACGCTAACAGGCTGGCTCAGGTCGGTCACGAAGCGCACGTCACGGCCGGTGATGATGCCGACCAGTTCGTTTTCTTCGGTCACTACCGGGTAACCGGCAAAGCCGTTACGCTCGGTTAATTCTTTCACTTCACGCAGGGTGGTCGTTGGCAGCACGGTTTGCGGGTCAGTTACGACGCCACTTTCGTGTTTCTTAACGCGCTTTACTTCTTCTGCCTGGCGTTCAATCGACATATTTTTGTGGATGAAACCAAGACCGCCTTCCTGCGCCAGGGCGATAGCCAGACGCGCTTCCGTCACGGTATCCATCGCTGCGGACAGCATAGGGATATTCAGACGAATAGTTTTGGTCAGTTGGGTGCCGAGATCGGCCGTGTTCGGCAGAACAGTAGAGTGAGCTGGAACGAGGAGAACGTCGTCAAACGTCAGTGCTTCTTTAGCGATACGTAGCATGGCAATATCTCAACCTGGGGGTGAATGAGAACAGATAAAATATTGCCGCGGCATTATACAGAGCGTAAGCGATTGCATCCACACTTTTTTCGCAAAACTCCTTGCTAATAGCGCACCGGGCTGTAGTATCGACCTATTAACCTGCTGATTTAGAATTTGATCCAGCTCACATGTCGACACTGAATCCCCCTTCAATTTTTACCGTTTCTCGCCTGAATCAGACGGTGCGTTTGCTGCTGGAGCAGGAAATGGGGCAGGTCTGGATCAGCGGTGAAATCTCCAACTTCAGCCAGCCCTCTTCGGGCCACTGGTACTTCACGCTAAAAGACGACACCGCCCAGGTTCGCTGCGCGATGTTCCGTAACAGCAATCGCCGCGTGACCTTCCGCCCGCAGCACGGGCAGCAGGTGTTAGTGCGCGCTAACATCACCCTTTACGAACCACGCGGCGACTATCAGATTATTGTCGAAAGCATGCAGCCCGCCGGTGAAGGGCTGTTGCAGCAGCAGTACGAGCAGCTCAAGCAGAAGCTGAGCGCTGAAGGTCTTTTCGACCAGTTGCACAAGCAGGCCCTGCCCGCTCCGGCTCGCCAGGTCGGCGTTATTACCTCTAAAACCGGCGCGGCCCTGCACGACGTTCTGCACGTATTACAGCGCCGCGATCCGTCCCTGCCGGTCATCATTTACCCGACTGCCGTTCAGGGCGCAGACGCCCCGCTGCAAATCGTGCGAGCTATTGAACTTGCTAACCTGCGCAACGAGTGTGACGTGCTAATTGTCGGGCGCGGCGGCGGCTCGCTGGAAGATCTGTGGAGCTTTAACGATGAGCGAGTTGCGCGGGCAATTTTCGCAAGCAAGATCCCGGTCGTTAGCGCCGTAGGGCATGAAACTGACGTCACGATCGCCGATTTTGTCGCTGATTTACGGGCGCCAACGCCTTCCGCCGCGGCGGAAATCGTCAGCCGCAATCAGCTCGAATTATTGCGCCAAATCCAGTCTCAACAGCAGCGTATGGAAATGGCGATGGACTATTACCTCGCCCAGCGCTCGCGGCGGTTTACCCAGCTGCACCATCGCCTGCAGCAGCAGCATCCTCAGCTACGTTTAGCTCGCCAGCAAACCACGCTTGAACGCCTGCGCCAGCGCCTGAACGTGGCCATCGACGGCAAAATGCGCCGGGCGACCCAGCAGCAGCTACGCCTTAGCCAGCGCCTTAACCAGCAGCAGCCTCAGGCACGCATTCACCGCGCCCAGTCTCGCTTACAGCAGCTTGAATACCGCCTGTCGCAGTTAGTGAGCGCTCAGCTCAGCCAGACAAAACAGCGCTTCGGCACCGCGCTCGCCCAACTGGAAGCCGTCAGCCCGCTGGCGACGCTCGCGCGCGGCTACAGCGTGACGACGGCCGAAGACGGCAAAGTGCTGAAGAAAACCAAACAGGTGAAGTCCGGGGACACGCTGACCACGCGCCTGGATGACGGCTGGGTTGAAAGTCAGGTGACGGGCATTAAACCGGTGAAAACGCCGCGTAAGCGCAAGCCAGCGGCGAAAGGCGAATAAACAGTTCAGAGCGCGGTGGAAATAAATTCCACGCGCTTTTTAGAAATCAGCCCGTGGCCGTTCTGGCAGAAATAATCCACCGCCCCACACGCCTTCAGCACCTGCAACGGTTTATGGCAGTCCGGGCAAAGCGCCTCCAGACGGAAATCTTTGCCGCAGGCATCACAGTGCGCGCCGCCGTCCGTTTGTCTCAGTTCGTTTCTACACTCGGGGCAATTAAGCATCATCCTTCCCTCCCGCTAAGTCATTAATGGGCCCCATTATATACCCATAACGTTCAGATGGATTCACTTCGCTATTGTGCAAAAGGCTGGCAAGTTTAGCGCATTAATGCACCGTTTTTGCCCAACCTGTTCCCTCGCTGATTAACGCTTGTATCCAGACTGGTATCCCAGACGGCGCTGCGGCTGAACCTTCAATTTTTTGAAGTCATTGGCATGATAATTGAATCACTCCCTTTACGTGGTCAATCGGGGAGGATTTTCATGTTTGATGAGCTGTTAGATAAAGATGCCACTGCGCTTGCCGCACTGATTCGCTGTGGCGAGGTTTCAGCCCGGGAAGTTACTCAGGCAGCCATCGATCGCCAGCAGGCGCGTGAGCCCTTAATTCAGGCGTTTTGTACCCCAACGCCGGAACTCGCTCTGGCTCAGGCGAAAGCCGTCGATGCCAGGCGTGCCAGCGGGCAAACATTAGGTGCGCTGGCGGGCGTTCCCCTGGCGGTGAAAGACCTGATTTGTACCGCCGGAGTGAAAACCACCTCAGGCTCTGCCGCCTACCAGGACTTTGTGCCGGAAGAGGACGATATCGCCGTGGAGCGCCTGCTGGCTGCGGATGCCATCCTGCTGGGTAAAACCACCGCCCCCGAATTTGGCTACAGCGGCGTGGGGCACAATCCTCTGTTTCCTTCCCCACGTAACCCCTGGGATCTGAGCAAAACGCCCGGCGGCTCCAGCGCAGGCTCAGGTGCAGCGCTCGCTGCCCGGATGTGCCCGATTGCGCTAGGCAGTGACGGCGGAGGCTCGGTGCGCATTCCGGCCGCTCACTGCGGCGTCTATGGCCTGAAAGCTTCTATGGGGCGTGTGCCACTTTGGCCCGGCTGCCGCGACGAACGTTATCCGGGCGTTTCCAGCTGGGAGTCTTTGGAGCACATTGGGCCGATGACCCGCACCGTGCGGGATGCTGCGTTGATGATGTCGCTGCTGGCCGGCCCGGATATGCGCGACCGCCACTCTATTCCCAGCTCTGACGTTGACTGGCTGACCTCGTTAGATAAGCCCTTGAGCGGCCTGCGGATCGCCTTTAGCGCCGATTTTGGTTACGTCGCCGTGGACAGCGAAGTTCGCCGGATAACGACGGAAGCTGCGCGTCGTTTCGCGCGTGAGCTGGGCGCGGAGCTGGAAGAAGTTGACCCCGGCATCGCCGATGAAGTCTCGACGTTTGCCGCTTTGGTTGCCTTTGAAAGCGATCTGACCGGCATGCGAAAAATGCAGGCCGAACTGGGGCCGCGAATGTCGCCGCACCTGAGCGCCATGCTGCATCACACGTGGCAGGCCGAAACATTCACCGACGCGAATACCCAGCGTAAAAAAATCTGCAATCAGCTTTGGCGTTTTATGCAGCGCTATGACCTGCTGCTTTCCCCAACGCTCGCCGTGCCGCCGTTTCCGCTCAACATGCAGGGCCCGGAGGTCATCGACGGGCGCATGGTGAGAAGTGACCACTGGCTGTCGTTCTGCTTCCCGTTCAACTTTACCGGCCAGCCGGCTGCTTCGGTGCCCGCAGGCTTTACCGCTGACGGCCTGCCCGTCGGGCTGCAAATCGTGGGTCGTCACCTGGACGATGGCCTGGTGCTCGCGGCAAGCGCCGCTTTCGAGCGCATTCAACCATGGAATCACATCAGCCCTGCTTCACTCGGAGTTGTCCATGAATAAGAAATCGTCCCCTGCCCTGGAGCAGGAATTTGAGCACGAGCCCGTGCCGCTTAGCCATCGCCATTCTACGGGATCCGTCTCGGCAGTGTGGTTTGGTTTCCCTATGATCCTCACCAATGCGCTGTTTGGGGGCATCATCACCTGGTCTCTCGGCTTCTGGCCGGCCATTATTGCCATTCTTCTGGGCAACCTGGTGCTGTTTGCCTATGTGGGCTCCCTCAGCTGGTTTGCCGGGCAGACGGGCATGAACTTCGCCTTACAGGCAAAACGAACCTTCGGCACCAAAGGCTACATTTTGGTTTCTGGTTTTCTTTCCACGGTGGTGATTGGCTGGTATGCCTTCCAGACCGGCCTTACCGGCACGGTGATTAATCAGACCTTCGGCTGGAACGCGCTGGCGGTGACGGCGTTCGCCATCGTGCTCTACACCGGCGTCACGTTCCTGGGCGTTCGCGCGCTGTCGATTCTGGGCATGGTTGCGGCCCCGCTGTTTGTGGTGCTTGGCCTGGTGGCGCTGTGGCTGATTAGCCAGCAGCATGATTTCAGCGCTGTCGTTCAGTGGCACGGCAGCCCCGCCGCTGTGGGCACCATGAGTATGGGCACTGCCGTTACCATGGTGGTGGCGGGCTTTGCTGATTCAGGTACCATGACCGCCGACTTCACCCGGTGGTCAAAAAACGGTAAATCCGCCGTGATTGCCGCCTTCTCGGCATTCCCGGTCGCCAACGTCATTTCTTATCTTTTTGGCGTGGTTATCGTGGCGGTGGGCGCGGCCGTCGACCCGGCGACCAACGGCGGGAACTTCCTGCCGATACTGATGGGGCACGGCGCTTTGCTGTCGGCCATCGCCTGCCTGTTCGTTTTTATCAACCTCGGCTCCGTCTGTACGCACTGCCTCTACAACGGTGCCGTGGGCTACAGCCATCTTTTCCACAGCAAAATGCGGCTCTGGACGCTTATTCTGGGCGTTGCGGGCGGCGCGCTGGCGTTAGCGGGCGTGTGGTCTTACTTCCTTGAATGGCTGAGCCTGCTCGGCATTGTCGTGCCGCCGTTTGGCGCCGTGATGATCGTCGATTTGATTTTTATGGCCAAAATTAGCGAAACCCGTAAAACAAGCCGCATGCGTGGCAGCGCCTTTGCGGCCTGGGCTATCGGTAGCCTTTGCGCAGTGGTCGCTCACCTGCTGTTCCCGCAGTTTGGCGAAGCGGTCATTGGCCTGGTCACCGCAGCAATCAGCTACACCCTGATAATGAAAATTAAAAATGAAGCCCCGGCGAGCATCATGGAGGGAAAAAATGCCTGATTACACCGTTAACTCAACGCCGTACGCCTGGCCCTTTGACGGCCACTACAGCGCCCACGACACCGCGCTGATCGTCATCGATATGCAGACCGATTTTTGCGGCAAAGGTGGTTACGTCGACAGTATGGGCTATGACATTGCGCTGACGCGGGCACCGATAAAACCGCTCCAGCAGGTACTGGCCCGCCTGCGCGAGCTGGGCTTTCCGATTATTCATACCCGCGAGGGACATCGCCCTGATTTAAGCGATTTGCCGGCGAATAAGCGCTGGCGTTCAAAACGTATGAACGCAGAAATCGGCGCGGCGGGCCCTTGTGGCCGCATTCTGGTACGCGGGGAGCCTGGCTGGGAAATCATTCCGGAACTGGCCCCGCTCGAAGGGGAAGTGATTATTGATAAGCCTGGAAAAGGGTCGTTTTACGCCACCGATCTGGAACTGATTCTACGCAGCCGGGGGATCCGCAACCTGATACTGAGCGGCATTACGACGGATGTTTGCGTGCATACCACGCTGCGTGAAGCCAACGACAGAGGCTTTGAATGCCTGGTACTGACCGATTGCTGTGCGGCCACGGAACGGAAACACCACGAAGCGGCATTAAGCATGATTCATATGCAGGGCGGGATTTTTGGTGCAGTGGCGAGTTCAGAGGTTTTACTGGAAGGGCTTGCCAGCAAAACATCCGCGCTGGCAGTTTAACCTTTAAACCGATGAGCTCCCCTTCTGCCGGGGAGCTCATCGGCTATCAATCAGGGCTTACTTGCCCTTTTTGATATGTTTAATCAGACGCTTACGCTTACGCATCTGGTTTGGCGTCAGGGTGTTGCGTTTCCCGGCGAACGGGTTCTCCCCTTCTTTGAACTGAATACGGATTGGCGTACCCATTACGTCCAGCGATTTGCGGAAGTAGTTCATCAGATAGCGCTTGTAGGAGTCCGGCAGGTCTTTTACCTGGTTGCCGTGAATCACCACGATTGGCGGGTTATAGCCACCGGCGTGAGCATATTTCAGCTTAACGCGACGACCGCGAACCAACGGCGGCTGATGGTCTTCTGCCGCCATGTTCATGATGCGGGTCAGCAGCGCGGTGCTTACGCGGCGCGTGGAGCTGTCATAGGCTTCACGAACGGATTCGAACAGGTTACCTACGCCGCTGCCGTGCAGGGCAGAGATGAAGTGCACGCGGGCGAAGTCGATAAAGCCCAGACGGTAGTCCAGCGTCTCTTTCACCTGCTCGCGAACTTCATTGCTCAGGCCATCCCATTTGTTGACCACGATAACCAGTGAGCGCCCACTATTCAGGATGAAGCCCAGCAGCGAGAGATCCTGATCGGAAATGCCTTCGCGGGCATCAATAACCAGCAGCACCACGTTCGCGTCTTCAATTGCCTGCAGGGTTTTGATTACCGAGAATTTTTCTACCGTATCGGTAATTTTCCCGCGCTTACGTACGCCCGCGGTATCAATCAGCACGAATTCACGCTCATCACGCTCCATCGGGATATAGATACTGTCGCGAGTGGTACCCGGCATGTCGTAAACGACCACGCGTTCTTCGCCGAGAATACGGTTAGTTAGCGTGGACTTACCTACGTTAGGGCGACCAACGATAGCGAGCTTAATCGGCAGATCCTGGGGATTGAAGGCTTCTTCTTCCTCTTCTTCCTCAAGCTCTTCGTCATCGGAAACAATGCCGTTTTTAGCGTTAAACGCGGCCCAGTAGGCTTCGTCTTCGTCGATTTCTTCCGGCTGTTCACGCGGGTCGACGTCGTCCATCCACGGCACCAGAACGTGCTCCAGCAGGCTGGTTACGCCGCGACCATGGGAAGCAGCAATCGGGTGGATTTCGCCGAGGCCCAGGGAATAGAAGTCGATAACCGCCTGGTCCGGGTCAAGACCATCGGTCTTGTTCGCTACCAGGAAAGTAGGCTTCTGACGAGAGCGCAGGTGCTTAGCGATGGCTTCATCGGCAGGCATCAGGCCCGCGCGCGCATCCACCATGAACAGCACAACATCTGCCTCTTCAATCGCCAGTAGCGACTGCTCGGCCATACGCGTTTCCACACCGTCTTCGGTGCCGTCGATACCGCCGGTATCAATGCAGATAAACTCACGGCCTTCGACTTCCGCACGACCGTACTTGCGATCGCGAGTCAGCCCCGGAAAATCCGCAACCAGCGCATCGCGGGTACGCGTTAAGCGGTTAAACAGGGTCGATTTACCGACGTTAGGGCGCCCAACAAGCGCGACCACAGGTACCATTATAAAAGCCTCATTACTCAAAATTTATTAGCAAAACGGCGTCAATTTTCGGCCGTTTTAAAAAAACCAAAACGGCTCCCGGACTAAGGGAACCGTTTCAAACGTGACGATTATCCGACAAGTTTAGCGTTTGATGGCGTACAGCGTGCCGTCTTTTGCCTGGATAAGCAGTTTGTCGCTGGCAACAACCGGCGTCGTCTGGAAGCCGGAGCTGTCCACTTTCTGCTGGGCAACAAAGCGCCCGTCATCATTGTTGATCCAGTGCATGTAGCCTTCGCTGTCGCCGACCACCAGATAGCCATTGTACAGCACTGGCGCGGTCAGGTTGCGGTGCAGCAGATCGCTTTGCGTCCACAGGGTCACGCCACCGTCCACGTTCAGGGCAACAACGCGGTCGTTCTGATCCACCAGATAAATGCGGTTACCGTCAACGATGAAGTCGTTCACCGAGCCCATCTCACGTTTCCACATGATCTGGCCGGAACGCAGATCCAGCGCGGTCAGGTTGCCGTTATAAGCCAGAGCATAAACCACACCGTTAACAATAACCGGAGTAGTATCAACGTCGCTCAGGCGGTCGATTTCCGTCGCACCGGTTGCCTGGGAGATACGCTGCTGCCAGATAATCTGGCCCTGCTGCATCAGCACGGCGCTAACGCGGCCGTTATCACCGCCGACGATAGCTGCGCCAAAGGCGGTTGCCGGAGCCGATTCACCGCGCAGAGACAGCGAAGGCATATCGAGGTTAACGCTCCATTTTACCGCGCCGTCAGCTTCGTTCAGCGCCTGCAGCATACCGTTGCTGGTATGAATCAGCACAACGCCATCGCTCACAACCGGGCGAGAAAGCGCTTCACCCGCCACTTTCGCCTGCCAGGCAATGCTACCGTCCGAGGTATTCAGCGCGAAGACTTTCGCTTTTTCGCTGCCCACATAAACGTGCCCACCGTCAACGGTCAGACCGCCGGACAGCAGAGCAGGAATATTGCTGGAGAAGAAGCCGGTTTTCTCAGAGAGATCGACTTTCCACTCTTCTTTACCGTCATCCGCATTCACGGCTTTTACGGTACCACGGCGGTCAGCGGCATAGATGGTGCTGCCTTCCCATGCCGGATGCAGGTTAGAGTAGAAATCACCGATTCCATTACCCACGGACGTGCTCCACGCTTTCTCCGGGGTGAACTGGTTTTCCACCGTTGGCAGCGGGGACATTTTAACCACATCTTCTTCGCCGCTGAACAGAGAGCAGCCGCTGAGCAGCGTCAAAGAGAGCAGCCCAGGCACAAATAGTTTACGCAATTGCATCGGGTCCCTCTTAGCTGGACAAATTATTGATTTTCATCTGCATCATTTCACGCAGGGCAGGAGAAGCATTGGTTTGAGAACCTTTGCTCCACGCATCACGTGCACCCTGCTTATCCCCTTTACTGAGCAACGCCTCACCGCGCAGGTCGGCAACCATCGCTACCCAGCCTTCGCCTTTCACGCTATCCAGGGTTTTCAGCGCGGCATCAGCCTGCTTCTGCTGGATCTGAACGCGAGCCAGACGCAGGTTAATCAGCGCCTGCATGTTCGCGTCTTTGGTGCTGCTAAGGCCGTTTTGCAGCTGGGTGGCCGCCTTGCCTAAATCGTTTTTATCAACGAACTGCTGAGCCAGCTCTAACGCCGCCAGCGCACCGTAGGTGTTTTTGTTGTCAGCAGCGAATTTTTCTACCGCTTCCAGCGTTTGGGGCTGGTCTGCTTTCACCGCGCTGGTGACGTTCTGATAAGCCAGAGAAGCGTCACGCATGGAGTCGTCCTGATGGCCGTTCCAGTAACGCCAGCCCACCAGAGCGCCGATACCCAGCACAACCCCGACTACCAGCGCTTTGCCGTTTTCTGCAAAGAAGCGTTTTACCGCTTCCATCTGATCGTTTTCGTTCTCGTAAACTTCCACGCAGTCCTTCTCCTTAACGAATAATCACCGGGTGATTAACCCAGTAACGCCTGCAGATGGGCGGCAGCGTCGGCCTGTGCGACGTTTTGTTGCTCACCTGTGCGTAAATCCTTAACCACGACTTCGCCTTTAGCGACTTCATCTTCACCCAGCACCAGTGCAACGCGAGCGCCCCACTTGTCGGCACGAGCGAACTGCTTCTTGAAGTTACCGCCGCCGTAGTTACTCATCAATTTCAGTGCCGGCACCTGGTCACGTAGCTTTTCAGCCAGCAACATTGCCGCGCCCTGCGTTCCCTGACCCGAGGAGATCAGGTACATATCGACAACGGATTCTGCTTTAAATTCAGGATTAATCGCCTGAACCAGTAAAACAAGGCGCTCAAGGCCCATGGCAAAACCAACCGCCGGCGCCGCGCGCCCGCCAAGCTGCTCAACCAGACCATCATAGCGGCCACCTGCACACACGGTGCCCTGAGAGCCCAGGCTGTTGGTAACCCACTCAAATACGGTGCGGTTGTAGTAGTCCAGGCCGCGAACCAGACGCTGGTTTACGGTGTAGGCAATGCCTGCCGCATCGAGGAACTGGCACAGACCAGCGAAGTGCTCACGAGACTCTTGATCAAGGTAATCACCCAGCTGAGGCGCATCGTTCAGCAGAGCCTGAACGTCCTGATTTTTGGAGTCCAGCACGCGCAGCGGGTTGCTGTACATGCGGCGTTGGCAGTCTTCGTCCAGCTTCTCTTTATGCTGCTCCAGGAAAGCAACCAGCGCATCACGATAGTTAGCGCGAGCTTCCAGAGAGCCGATAGAGTTCAGCTCCAGGCTCACGTGCTGGTCAATACCCAGCGCGCGCCACCAGCGAGCGGTCAGCATGATAAGCTCGGCGTCGATATCCGGGCCGTTCAGGCCAAAGACTTCAACACCCAGCTGGTTAAACTGGCGATAACGCCCTTTCTGAGGACGTTCGTGGCGGAACATCGGCCCGATGTACCACAAGCGCTGTTCCTGATTGTACAGAAGACCATGTTCGATACCGGCACGCACGCAGCCCGCGGTGCCTTCAGGACGCAGGGTCAGGCTGTCGCCGTTGCGATCCTCAAAGGTATACATCTCTTTTTCAACCACGTCGGTGACTTCACCGATAGCGCGTTTGAATAACGGGGTCTGCTCTACAATCGGCAAACGGATTTCGCTGTAACCGTAGCTCGCGAGCACCTGCTTAAGAATGCCTTCAATACGCTGCCAGATGGCGGTTTCGCCCGGCAGGTAATCGTTCATGCCGCGAATGGCTTGAATGTTTTTTGCCACGTTTTTTCTCTGCTTTATATACAAAAAATGAACCCGAAATCAGGCCATTCACTCAGGTAAACGGCCGTGCGGGTTCAATCATACACGGGAAGCCCTGTGCTTCCCATGCTTCGCATTATTTTTCCAGCTGTTGGATATCAATACGCTGCTTTTCATCCAGCATGCTGGCCTTGGCACGAATACGCGCTTCAAGCTGCGCAATCATGTCATCGTTGTCCATACGATCTCGCTGGCGGACGCCATCTTCGTAGAAACCACTTTTCTTATTCCCGCCGGTCACACCAAGCGTGGAGACCAGCGCTTCGCCCGGCCCGTTAACCACGCAGCCGATGATGGAAACGTCCATCGGGGTGATAATGTCTTCCAGACGCTGTTCGAGCGCGTTAACCGTCCCGATAACGTCAAACTCCTGACGAGAACAGGTTGGGCAGGCAATAAAGTTGATCCCACGGGAACGAATACGCAGCGACTTAAGGATGTCGAAGCCGACTTTGATCTCTTCAATCGGATCCGCCGCCAGAGAGATACGCAGCGTGTCGCCGATCCCTTCAGAAAGCAGCAGGCCCAGGCCGATCGCTGACTTTACTGCACCAGCACGCGCCCCACCCGCTTCGGTGATCCCGAGGTGTAGCGGCTGATCGATCTGTTTAGCCAACAGGCGATAAGACTCAACTGCCAGGAAGACATCAGAGGCTTTTACGCTGACTTTGAATTGATCAAAGTTGAGACGATCGAGATGATCTACATGGCGCATAGCGGATTCGAGCAGCGCCTGAGGCGTTGGCTCACCGTATTTTTCCTGCAGATCTTTTTCCAGGGAACCGGCATTAACGCCGATGCGGATAGGAATATTTTTATCGCGCGCGCAGTCAACCACGGTGCGAATACGCTCTTCGTTGCCGATGTTGCCGGGGTTAATACGCAGGCAGTCGACGCCGTATTCTGCAACTTTGAGCGCAATGCGGTAATCGAAGTGAATATCGGCCACCAGCGGAACGTTGACCTGCTGCTTAATCAGCTTAAAAGCCTCGGCAGCATCCATCGTTGGCACGGATACGCGAACGATATCGGCGCCTACGCGTTCTAATGCTTTGATTTGATTAACCGTGGCTTCCACATCGGTGGTACGCGTATTGGTCATCGACTGAACGGCGATAGGGGCACCATCGCCGATTGGCACATTACCGACGTAGATCCGCCTGGATTTGCGACGTTGGATGGGTGCGGCATTATGCATGGTAAATCTCCACAATTACGCGTCTGGACTGGCGCTGATTATTCAGCACCGACGGTCAGACGTGCAACCTGGTTAGTTCTGATAAAACGACTCAGGTCCACAGGTTTGCCCTGGTATTGAACCTGTACTGCCGACGGCGCACCAATTTTCAGTTTATAAGGCGCTTTGCCCGCTAAATTCAGCTTCGCATCTTTGCGCTGCAGGCCGCTAAACAGCTTTTTACCGCTAGCGTCTGTGACTTCCAGCCAGCAGTCAGCGGTGAAGTTCAGCGCCAGACCTTGAGCGGCATCCGCCGCCTGATTCACACCAGCCTGATCGGTTGGCAGCTGCCCGGCAGTCACTGCTGGCGTAGTCTGTGCGTTATCAATTGGTGCCTGGCCTGGCGCAACCACGGCCGGCTGCTGAGTGGCATCCGCAGCGGCAGTTTGCTGAGATGGCGCCGGAGCCACGCTATTTACCGCAGGCGCTGGCTGTTCAACGGCCGCTGCGGAAGACGAGGTCGCCGCCGCATCGGTAGAGGTATCACTGCCGGTATTCAGCGGCACAGACTGGCCGCTGCTGGTAGAAAGTTCAGTGGTTGACTGGTCGGCCATCGTAGACAGCTCTTCCTGCTGCGCCTTGTGGTTTTGCCACCACCATGCGCCCGTCAGGCCAATGACAACGAACAGAATCAGCCAGGTAAAACTCATCAGCCAGCCGTCGCGCTTTTTACGGCGCTTACCGAGTGAGAAGCTTTGCATAGGCTCAACTTTGGCCGCCTTAATCGGGGCCTGTTTCGCCATCATCGGCAACAGCTCTTCTTCAGGAATACGAACCAGTCGCGCATAAGAGCGGATATAGCCACGCAGGAACGTCGACGCCAGCTCGGCAGGCGCCTTGTCGTCTTCTATATCCCTGACGGTGGAAACTTTCAGGCACAGGCGTTCAGCCACAGCCTGCTGGCTGAGACCCATCTGTTCACGCGCGTTACGTAAACGCTCACCTGTTGTTTGTGCTGCATTTGATTCGTTAGTGGCTTCAGTATTCATTAGCTACAACTGCTGGTACTGTTCAAATTAAAGAATTTGGCACGAGTCCTGTACCGCAACGTCTCCGCTACGTCAGATTGACTCGCACCGCGAAACAAATCTGATACCTGAAGGCAAACCCTCAGCAAAAATACCCGGTGTCAGCAGCGTAATTCACGCTGAGCTGGCGTTTTCCAGGGCTACCGGACCTGCCGGTAAGTTAACCATAGCCACCCTTCGGCAAACTGTCCGTTAACTTTACGAAATGGGAACAACTAAACTGTTGTTGTGCGGCTACATACTGCCTTAAAGCCGCCCGAAACGCACCGTAATTATTATGCTGAATGATGTATTAGGCCACGTTATTGACGGCCCATACACTTTTGCCCGTTTTTTATACCGCGCAGAGCACCCTCGCCCAGCGCGGTAAATAGCCATCTATTATCAGACGGCCTTCACGGCAATAGGTTCACCCTGCATGCGTTTACGCATAGTACGCTTGGTACGGTCGATAACTTCACCGGCCAGCTGGCCACATGCTGCATCGATATCGTCGCCGCGGGTCTTACGAACAATGGTAGTAAAACCATAGCTCATCAGTACTTTAGAGAAGCGATCGATACGGCTGTTAGAACTGCGGCCATAAGGTGCGCCCGGGAACGGGTTCCATGGAATCAGGTTGATTTTGCATGGCGTATCTTTCAGGCATTCGGCCAGCTGATGCGCGTGATCTGTACCATCGTTAACGTGATCCAGCAGCACATACTCCACCGTCACGCGGCCCTGGTTGGCGTTGGATTTCTCCAGGTAACGACGAACGGCCGCCAGGAAGGTTTCGATGTTGTATTTTTTGTTGATCGGCATGATTTCGTCACGAATATCATCTGTCGGCGCGTGCAGGGAGATAGCCAGCGCGACGTCAATCATATCCCCGAGCTTGTCCAGCGCTGGCACAACGCCAGAGGTGGAAAGCGTTACACGGCGTTTGGACAGGCCAAAGCCGAAGTCGTCCAGCATGATTTCCATGGCCGGAACCACGTTGTTCAGGTTCAGCAGCGGCTCGCCCATGCCCATCATTACCACGTTGGTGATAGGACGCACGCCGGTTTTCTTCTGCGCACCGATAATCTTCGCCGCACGCCAGACCTGACCAATAATTTCTGACACGCGCAGGTTACGGTTAAAGCCCTGCTGCGCGGTGGAACAGAATTTACACTCCAGCGCACAACCTACCTGTGAAGAGACGCACAGCGTAGCGCGGTCTTCTTCCGGGATGTATACCGTTTCAACCAGCTGATCGGCTATTTTGATTGCCCATTTGATGGTGCCATCGGCAGAACGTTGCTCTTCTGCAACTTCCGGGGCACGAATCTCGGCAATCTCTTTTAGCTTGTTGCGCAGCACTTTGTTGATGTCCGTCATTTCGTCGAAGTCATCACTGCAATAGTGATACATCCACTTCATGACCTGGTCGGCGCGGAACGGCTTTTCACCCAGCTCGGCGAAAAACTCGCGCAGCTGCTGGCGGTTAAGATCGAGCAGGTTAATTTTTTCGGCTTTATTGGAAACAACAACAGGTGTCGCTTCAGGCGTGTTCATTTCAGACATAATGTTTTCCGGCCTCGTTGTTACACGTTATGGCCCCTGGAGGGTTAGAAAAAGAAACGCCCCGGTGAGCTGGCTCTTCCGGGGGCGTTGCATTGTACAAATTCTAGGGCATAGATGCCACGACTGAAAGCGAACAACGGAGATATTAAGTGTAAATTCGCTTACAGATTTGGAAATATCAACGGGTGCGTGGGCACACTTCGCCTTCGGCGAAGAAGTAAGCGATTTCACGGGCTGCGGATTCTACGGAGTCAGAACCGTGGGTGCCGTTTTCGGTGAAGCTGTCAGCGTAGTCTGCACGCAGAGTACCTGCCAGCGCGTTAGCCGGGTTAGTTGCGCCCATCAGGTCGCGGTGACGCTGTACTGCGTTTTCGCTTTCCAGAACGGAAACCACGATTGGGCCGGAGGTCATGAACTCAACCAGACCGTCGAAGAACGGCTTACCGTCGTGCTCAGCGTAGAAACCACGAGCCTGCTCAACGGTCAGATGCAGCATTTTTGCGCCAACGATTTTAAACCCTGCAGATTCAAAACGAGCATAAATGTTACCAATAACGTTTTTTGCCACCGCGTTTGGTTTGATGATGGAAAAAGTACGTTCAATAGCCATGATTACCTCTGTAGATGTTCTGTGTGTCCGGGAAACCCGGTTATGAAATTGGCGCAGATTATAAAGAGCAAGTTTGTCGTTGCCTATGGATGGAGATAACATTTTTTTAAAATAAGATTAGTTTTGGCAACACAATCGATGCAGCAGGCGGTATTTCATCTTTTGCCGTTACTGTAGAATGAAATTCGCACTGGCTACCTGCCCGGATTCATCCATCACAAGCACCTGATATTCTCCTGGTTTATTAAGCATTAACGCCAGCCCATCGCCCTGACTCTCTTCGCTTTGTCCGTTAATAAACCACCAGCGCTGGCCTTGCCCCCCCTGGCTGGAAAGCCGTAGAGGAAGCTGCATTTGCCCCGGTAAACGTTTCAATATCGTGCCGTTTCGTACCCCCAGCAGTAATAATGGCGTTACGCTCTCTTTCTGCAGCGGAGGGCAGATTTCAGAAGGCGGCGGAAGACGCTCCGCCCTGCGTTCAGCCTGTGGCAGCCACGGCTCAAGAGGCAGCGGCCAGAGTGCGACAGTCTGCTGACGAGCCCCCGGGCAATCGGGTGCCACTCGCTTACCCTGCGCATCAACCCAAATAAGCTGACGCGTGCCCTGCGCGCCTTCCTGCCCCGGAGCCAGCAGCGTGGGCGGCTGAGCATCATCCAGAAGCCAGGTCGTCAGGCGTCGGCGGCAATTACTATCCCCCGCAGGCAATGCCTGCCCGCCGGGCCAGCAGATCTCTGCGGCACTGACCGAGGCCGGGCGAGGATCCGTCGGCAAATGAAGCTGCTGCACGCGTGAATTAGCCTGCAGCAGATTGTTTACCTGATTAAGCAGCGGTACGGCACTCCCTAAGCCAAACTGCCCCGCCACCGGCGTGCTATCAGGCCTGCCGGTCCAGATGCCAATCAGGTAACGCGAATTGATGCCGATGGCCCAGGCATCACGATAGCCGTAGCTGGTCCCGGTTTTCCACCCCAGAGGGACGACGGGAGGTAAAGAAGCATCAGGCTGAGGCTGGGCTTCTCCGGCAAGAATTCGGCGGATAATCCAGGCCGAACCCGACGACATCAACGGACGCTCCCGCAGCGCATCATTCGCCAATACCCGCAGCTGAGCGGCTTTGCCATGACGGGCAAACGCGCTGTAGGCCGCAACTATCTGGTCCAGCCTCGCACCACCGCCGCCAAGTATAAGCGAGAGGTTGGGCTCGCTTCCCTGAGGGAAGCGAAGGTTGAGCCCCACATTACCCATCTGCCCGGCAAAACGCTTCGGCCCGTAGGCCTCGAGCACCTGAACAGCGGGCAGGTTCAGCGAGCGCACCAGAGCATCGCTCATGCTCACCGGCCCGTGAAAACCCGTATCAAAGTTTCCCG
This sequence comes from Cedecea neteri, assembly GCF_000757825.1. GTDB lineage: Bacteria > Pseudomonadota > Gammaproteobacteria > Enterobacterales > Enterobacteriaceae > Cedecea > Cedecea selenatireducens. Next base: position 3,762,275 of record NZ_CP009451.1, on the reverse strand, counting down.
GACGATAGTCACCGAACCGACGCGGCACGTCCTGCAATAAAGAAGCCGGATGAATTAATCCTTCGTCCATTGCCATGCCATAAACAAAAGGCTTCAGCACGGAGCCCGGCGATCGAACGGCGGTGACCATATCGACATGCCCGAATCGGCTGTCATCGTTGATATCCGCCGAGCCAACCCACGCGCGAACCTGCATCGTGGTGTGGTCAACCACCAGCATGGCCAGTGAAGATCGAGGCGGTAAACGTGATTTCCAGCCCAGGGCCAGCTCTTCCAGCTGACGCTGCAAAGAAGCATTCAGCGTGGTAGAGATCAGCGTATCTTTAGTGCGCGATGCCAGATACCGGGACAGCAGCGGGGCGAGCTGCGGCATCTGGCGGGGTACCAGCCAGACAGGCTCCTGCAAAGACTCTGTAACCTGTTTCTGTGACCACACGCCCTGTTCCGCCATGCGACGGAGTACCTTATCCCGTGCTAGCTGCGCGCGTTCAGGCCAGCGGTCAGGCCGCAGGCGGCTTGGTGCCTGCGGAAGTACCGCCAGCAGCGCAGCTTCTGAATAACTTAGCTTTTCAGGGGCTTTCCCGAGATAGGCCCAGCTTGCCGCGCCGACGCCCTGTAACGTGCCGCCGAAGGGAGCACGGTTGAGGTAGAGGGTCAGGATCTGCTTTTTGGAAAGATGCCATTCGAGCTGGAACGCGCGCCAGACCTGGCGAACTTTACCGCCGAAAGTACGAGGATGAGGATCCAGCAGACGCGCAACCTGCATCGTCAACGTGCTGCCCCCGGAGATCACTTCTCCATGACGCAGATCCTGCCAGGCCGCTCTCAAAATCGAGAAAGGATTTACGCCGGGATGATCCCAAAACCAGCGATCCTCATAGCCAATAAGCGCTTCAAGGTAACGAGGAGAAACCTGATTCAGCTCCACCGGATAACGCCAGATCCCTTCCGCATCCGCAAATCGCCATAGAGGAGTACCGTTTTCAGCGACCACTACGCGAGCCGGGTTGACCTCATGTAAAGGCAGAGGCCAGAGCTTATCCGCCAGCCAGATAAAAGAGGCAACCAGCAGCGGCACTATCAACCAGAGATAGCGCCGCCGCCAGCGTAGCCTTGATCCGTTAAGCACCGACGCTCTGCTTACGGCACAACGGTCAACGTGCCGGTACTGTTACCGGTTGCCCGCCACTGCGGGACGTACATTGATTCCACCTGCGGGACAGGCACGGTGTAGCTTCCCGGCGTAACGGCTCGAGCCAGATAGATAAGGGTTGCATGCTGGCCCTCGTTCAGCGGCAGCGCGGCCACAAAGCGGTCATCCCTGAACTCCATATGCTGTATGTCCTGCTGCTGCATTTGGTTCAACAACGTCTGTACTCCGCTCGCGCTGTCGCTCAGGCTGGCGCTGCTGTTCGCCAGATTCTGGTTTTCCAGCTCCAACCCGGCAGGCAGTAAATCCACCACTAGCGCATCCGGCACGTTTTTGTCAGCCCAAACGTCCAGCCACACCATCACCAACTCCCCGCTTTTCAACGATGAAAGTGACCGTGTATTGCCTTTCGCATCAAGGAAGTGACGTTCAATATGCAGCACGTTGCTGTAGGCAGCCGGCGCCTGCTGCGGATACCCCGCGCTGTCCAGGCGTAAATAGAGGCTGGACATCCCGGTGTTGGTCAGGTGCAGGCCAGAAAGCTGCTGTGCGGTCAGATTACGCGTTACCGCCTGGCTGGAAGCCAGCGGCCCCGCGCCCAACGATGTCTGCGCCTGCCAGTCACCTTTCACGTTTTGCAGACCGTGGCCGGCAATGAACAATGCGTTCGTTTCCTGAGTGGATAACCAGCGCTGGCTCCAGGCCATATCGGACAGCTCAAGCAGCAGCTGATTCTGGCTATCCGGCAACAGCTTGTTCTCTTCCAGCAGGCTCAGCATCATTGCTTTATCCCGCAGCTCGCTGCCGTAATCCGCCATCCATACCTGTTTATCGCTGCGCTGAGTTTTCAGCCCCAGAGCAATCGCCTGCTGGCTACGCGGCTCATCGCCCATAAGCTTCAGGGCAATACCCAGCTGCACCAGCGGCAGTCCGGCACGAGCCTGTTCGTGACGCTGCCACAGTTCACGCAATGCCCCAAGCGGCGCTTTTTGTTGACGAGCCAGCACCAGCCCGGCATAGGCCTGAACCGCGAAGCGGCTGGCCGGAGCATCGTCGGTATAGCGCAAGGCGATCATGCCCGGATCCTGAAGATAGCGCAGCAGGCGCTGATTAGCCTTGCCGAGCGCGTCGCCATTAACGCTGTAGCCCTGCTCGCTGGCCCGAACCAGGAAATCTGTAACATAGGCCGTCAGCCAGTATTCTTCCGGCCCTGATTTATCCCACAGCCCGAAGCCGCCATTGTCGCTTTGCATTTCCTGCAGGCGGGCAATGCCCACATCAATGGCAGCGCGACGCTGAGAATCGGTTATCCCTTTGATACCCAATGCGTTAAGTTCAGCTTCGTTAGTGTACAGCGACGGGAACAGGCCGCTGGTCGTCTGCTCCAGGCAGCCGTACGGATAGGCTTTTAGCTCGCGAATGTAGCGCGCCAGGTTCAGAGGCGGGCGCCCGCTCAGCAGCAGTTGACCTTCCAGCGTCGAAGCAGCAATCCCTGACAGATGCGCAGGTGGAAGCGTCCAGACTTCGCCCGGTTTAACCACCGCGCCACTGTTCACCGTCTGCGCAGGGAACGCAGGACGAACGCCGATTTTCCACTGTTTATCCGGGGTCGCCAGCGTCTCGCCCGGCAGTGAAAGTCCGTTAATCACGGCTTTGATTTCACCGTCACCAAAACCTTCCAGCGCGCGAACAGGGATGAACAGCGTGCCGCGAGCACCAGGGGCCAGCTTCACGTCCATCGTCGACGCTCCGTTTAGCGCTAACAGGCCCTGAGCGCTGAGCGCCACGCTAAGCTGCTGGGGTCTGTCCGTCAGGTTAGTGAGATCCAGCGCCAGGCGGCTGGTATCTCCACCGGCCATAAATCTCGGCGCGGCCAGCTCGCTCACCAGCGGCGCGGCAACCGTAACTTTTTCTTCGCTATTACCAAAGCGATCGTCGGTCCAGGCCTGCGCCATGACCCGCAGTTCACCGTTGAAATCACCAATTGGCAGCGTCACCGTTCCTTCACCGTTTTCATCTAATGCTACGGGCTGAGCCTGTTGCGCGATGATAGTCACGTGGTTTACCGGCTTTTTACCACCACGGCTTAGCTCATCACCTTCATCTCCGTCACCGCCAAAGCGCAGCGCAGCCAGCCGCCCCTCGCCTTCAATCACCTGGCCGTAAATGTCGTAAATGTCAGCGCCATAGCGCTTGCGTCCAAAGAAGGCATCCCACGGATCCGGCGTTTTGTAATCGGTGATGTTAAGCACGCCGCTGTCCACGGCGGACAGCAGCACGTTGATCTGCTTCGGCACTTCGCCATTTTTCACGCTGGCCTTCACCTTAACCGTCAGGTTCTGGTTGGGGCGCATTTTGGCTGGATTTTGCAACGTAAGATCGAGGCGGCGACTCTCGTCTCCTAGCGGCAGGTGAAGGATCCCGACAGCGCGCTTAGGCGTGGCGGAACGAGCCTTGTCTCCGGGGCGAATAACCACGGTACTCAGGTAAAGATCGTGACGCTGCCAGCTTTTATCCACCGGGATAGCGAGATCCATGCCGCTTGCCGGAACGTCTATTTCTTTCCACCACAGCGGCCCATCGCTGGACTCCACCAGCGCATACCCTTTACCCGCTGCAGGTGCGGCGATATGTAGATTGATGGTATCGCCCGCTTTATAGGAAGGCTTGTCTATTTTTAGCGTCACCCGGTCCGGGCGTACCGCCCCGGTTCCGTCGCTGTTATCCTGCCAGCTATAGCCTGCCCAAAAACGCAGGCTGCTGACGAGATTACTTTGTGGGTCACGGACTTCCAGGCGGTAGGAGCCCCACTCTACGGGGAAGGCCACCTTGCCCGTTTCCCCTGCGGTAAGGGTTAGCTTCTGCTCCGCTTCCACCAGATCTTTTTGGTCATACTGAGACTGCCAGCCTTCGCTTTCTTCCCAGCTCCAGTAGTAATCCCTACGCTCGCGAATCAGGCGCACGTCCAGGTCACTTACCGCTAGCTTCTCTCCCTGTGCATCTGCATAGACAATGTCAAAGCCTACGCTGCTGTCTTCATCAACGATCGGCTGCGTGCGGGTAGTGTCGGTCCGGTAGTCATAGACCTCTTTACTGGCAAACTGAGGGCGGATCCCCGGCAATGCCTGAGCGGGCCAGATGGCCTGCTCTACGCGGCGTGTCACCGGGCGACCGCCGGACTCCAGCAGGCTGGCCTGCAAAATCAGGCGGAGTGGAGAATGCACGTCTCCCCACTGGCTTTCCGCGCTGACGGTCGTATGCCCCTTTTCATCGAGCGTTAGCTCAACGGCATCCAGGCTACGGGCAAGGTTTTGCTCATTAATATCGCCAAACTGGAACCCCGGAAGCCCGGCAACGGCCTCACGTAAAGGACGCAGGAAGAGCTGCCCCTGAAGGTTGTTACCCGCGGCTGGCGCCCCATAGAGATAGCGCCCGGCAACGTCAAAGTTGACGGTATCTTCAGGGGATATCGGCGCACTCTGCGCCGTGAGATTCAGCGCCATACGCTCCGGCATAAAGTCTTCAACTTTAAATGCCCAGCTGCGAGGCTGGTTATCCCCGGTGTTGACCCGCATTTGCCAGTTCCCGGTTGCCGCGCTGTCGCTCAGAGGCCAGGTAAATTGATAAAGCCCGTTGGCCGACTGCCAGACTTCGGTGCGGGCAACCTGACCATCTGGTTTCACCACCTCAAGCTTCACCGGCTGCGGCGGCAGCGGTTTGCCGTCTCCGTCCCTGAGCAGGGCATTAACGATGACCGACTCTCCCGGGCGATAGAGATCTCTTGGGCCAAACATAAAGAACTGTTTGCTGTAGCCCTGTTCACCGGCGATATCAAACTCGGCCAGGTCCAGCGCCGGGCGGCTGAGATCCAGCAGCGTGGTTTGCTCGCCATTGCGCGCCAGCAGTAACGTGCCTTTATTCAGCTTCTCAAGCGTGGCGTGCCCGTCACCGTCGCTTTTACCTTGCCCAACCGTCTGCCCTTTTTCGTTCAGCAGCACAATTTCAACGCCCGACTGCGCGGCACCGTTTTCCAGACTCTGGGTAAAGACGTCCAGCCTGTCGTGATAGCGATGCACCGAAATGCCCACATCGCTCAGCGTGAAGAGCGTCGCGGCATTGCTGTAGGCGTAATGACCCGCCTGATTCATGATCGCCAGATAAACGCCGGGCTGCTGCAGGGGCTTGATATCGCCCAGCGGCAACATCAGCTTCTCGCGGGTGTTGCGTGCAGGGTTGAGGTCAAAACGACCGGTGTAAACCAGATCGGCCAGTTTCAGAAGATTGTCGGACTCCCAGTTAGAGACCGAGTTGCGATACTGCCATTGGCTGACAAACGCGCTGAGCGAGCTGTCCTTAATGCGGTAGAAGTTGACGTCAATTTTATCGACGTTGAGCGCCATAACAGGCAAACCCGCAATCACTTTGGTCGGCAGTAACGAGCCTTTGCTGGCAAAGCCTACGCTCGGCTGCACGTCACGCGTGGCGATCTGTTTTTCGAAGCTGGCCTCCAGCGTCGCTTTATTCAGTGCAAGCAGGCCACTTTCTACGGTCACGATCAGCGTGCGTTTTGGCTCAAGGTGGCGCAGGCGTAGCTCTTTCAGGTCGCGGGAAAGCTCCCAGGCACCGTCCACTTTGCCGCTGGTTTTATCCACCAGATGGGCGACTTTATTGAAGTCCTGATTGGGATCGAGCGGAATGGAAAACGTCAGCACTAACGTGCTGGCACCGTCCAGCTGAACTTCGGAGGCATCAAGCAGTTTCAGCGGCTTCCCTGCGGACTGCTGCGCCAGTTTTTCTAGCTGGGCGGTATCCGGTTTAGTTTCAGCTTTGCTGCTTTGTTCCGCCGCAGCAGAGGCGGTGGGCTGAACGGTTTGCTGATTGTTTTTATCGTCACAGCCCGAAAGCGCCAGCAGGCCGCAAACCAGCGCGGCAAGGCTCGTCAAACGTAGTGCATTCATTCTTTCATCCCTGGCCAATAAGGGCCGCTAAACATTACGTAGAGCAAGTATTATGCGGATTAGCCAGAAAAGCGAAAGTAGGAATCCTCTGCCTTGCGAGATGTCTCGCAGGCAACGGTAAATTAGCGACTGCATTCAATAAGTTTTACGAAGTATCTCGCGATGTCAGGCAAGGCTGCTTGCCGGGTTCTGGAAAAACACCGACAATCCGATTTTCTTTGATGAACCGGAGGCTCACTATGTCCACCTCTTTCTTCGTCGCGAGCGACTGGCTCGCAGAACACATTAACGATGACGATATCCAGATTTTAGATGCCCGTATGGCACCGCCAGGGCAGGAGCACCGCGACCTGCCGGGCGAATACCGGGCCGGGCATCTGCCACGTGCGGTCTATTTTGACATCGAGGCGCTCTCCGATCACACCAGCCCCCTTCCCCACATGATGCCGCGTGCCGAAGCATTTGCCGTTGCTATGCGCGAGCTGGGCGTCAGCAGCGATAAGCACCTGGTAGTCTACGACGAAGGTAATCTGTTCTCCGCGCCTCGTGCCTGGTGGATGCTGCGCACCTTCGGCGTCGAAAGAGTGTCGATTCTGGCCGGTGGGCTGGCGGAATGGCAACGTGAAGCGTTGCCGCTGGAACAAGGGGACGTGGAGCTGCAGGAAGGTGAGTTCGAGGTTAACTTCGATCCGCTGGTGATCAAACGCCTTACCGACGTGCTGCTGGTCAGCCACGAAGGCACCGCTCAGATTGTGGATGCTCGCCCGGCACCACGCTTTAATGCGCTGGCAGATGAGCCGCGCCCAGGCCTGAAACGCGGCCATATCCCAGGCGCACTTAACGTGCCGTGGGTGGACCTTGTGGAAAACGGCCAGTTGAAGACATCGGACAAACTGAGCGAAATCTTCGAGCGCCAGGGCGTAAGCTTCGAGCGGCCAATCATTGCCAGCTGCGGCTCCGGCGTCACGGCTGCCGTCGTGGTACTGGCACTGACGACGCTGGGCGTGAACGGCGTGTCGCTTTACGATGGTTCGTGGAGTGAATGGGGCGCTCGCCCTGACCTGCCGGTTGAGCCTGCGCAGTAAAACAAAAAGGGAGGCATAAGCGCCTCCCTTCAAATTGATGGCAAACAGCCGTCAAATAATACGGTTTTGCTTAAAGTCGCGCAGGAAGCTACCCCAACGGCGTTCGTAGAACGGGGTTATGTGGGCAATCATAAAGTGGCTGATGCCCTTCTCACCCTCCACGACCAGGCAGATATCAACCGGCTCATCGCCCGGTAACGTATCGGTTGCCACGCTCCCGGCCTGGCGAATGATTGCCTCGATGTCGCCGTCAGCCTCAATACCGATCAGCAGGTTTGGTTCTTCGTCTGCCTGTTCCTTGATGGAGCAGATAAACGCCCGTTTAACCGTTTTCAGGTTTTTAAACAGCGTCGTCAGCGAGTCGACCATCTGTGCTGGCGGCTCGGCAACTTCTGAAAGCAGCAGCGAGGTGCCGCCCTCCAGCACTTTCTGCTGGCTCAGAGGGTCACTCTCTGCGCTGACCAAATGGTTGATTTCGTTTGGCGTAAATTCTTTGCCGGTCGGCAGTTTGGCGTTAAGGAACAGAGATTCGCCCAGCGTCATTTCAAACAAAGTGCGCACGGGCATCACCACAAACGCCTGCTCATGGCTTACAGCTTCCTGCAGAGCTTCCAGGGATGTGAAGAAAGGGATCACCGAAGTACCATCTTCTTTTTCCCAGTGCTGCAGTTCAACCGCACTGTCGGCGTCGATAGCTTCACCTTCCGCCGCGTTGCCCGGCACCCAAACGGTGGATTCCAGCAGGGTACGGAAAAATGCCGGGCGGTGGGCCGGCTCGGTTGCCGCCTGCTCAAGCAGGGTTTCTAGTTCATTTTTTGTTTCTGACATTGTGATTCCGGGATAAAGCTTAAGAGGTTTTACCCTCACCCTAACCCTCTCCCTGGAAGGGTGAGGGGACAGTTCAGGACCGTCCTTCCCCCTCTCCCCTATGGGGAGAGGGCCGGGGTGAGAGGCAGTATTACTTAGCTAACAGCAGATTGGCGATCGCACGTACGCCCAGACCGGTGGCACCGGCAGACCATTGCTCAACCGCGCCCTTACGGTAGGTTGCAGAACAGTCCACGTGTACCCAGCCCTGGTGGTAGTTTTCCACAAAGTGAGACAGGAAACCTGCCGCAGTGCTTGCACCCGCCGGATAAGAGGCGTTGGCGGTATTGTTCAGCTCGGCGAAGTTAGACGGCAGCTGGCTGCGGTGGAATTCCGCCAGCGGCAGGCGCCAGAACGGCTCGTTTTCTTCGGCGGCGCTGGTCAGCAGGCGAGCGGCCAGCTTTTCGTCAAAGCTGAATACCGCGTGGTAATCGTTACCCAGCGCCGTTTTCGCCGCACCGGTCAGGGTGGCGCAGTCGATAATCAGCTCTGGTTTCTGAGCGGCAGCGTCAATCAGGCCATCGGCCAGCACCAGGCGCCCTTCGGCGTCGGTGTTCATCACTTCAACGGTTTTACCGTTACGGTAGGTGATGATGTCACCCAGCTTCATTGCATTGCCGCTGATCATGTTATCCGCGCAGCACAGGAACAGCTTCACGCGCTTGTTCAGGCCACGGGTGATGGCCAGAGCCAGTGCGCCGGTAATAGTCGCTGCACCGCCCATGTCGGATTTCATAGAATCCATGAACGCGGTCTGTTTGATGCTGTAGCCGCCGGAGTCAAAGGTGATGCCCTTCCCGACCAGGCTTGCGTAAACCGGCGCGTCCGGGTTACCGGTTGGGTTGTAGTCCAGCGCCAGCAGCACGGGTGCACGGTCAGAGCCACGGCCAACGGTGTGGATCCCGGCATAGTTCTGCTCACGCAGGTCTTCGCCCTTGGTAATACGGTAAGAAACGTGGTCACAGGCAACGTCACACAGCAGGTCAACGGCGCGGGAAGCAAGCTGCTCCGGGCCCAGCTCTTCTGCCGGGGTGTTGATGGTGTGGCGAACCCAGTCAATCACTTTCAGGCGGCTATCCAGCTCTTTCTGCTCGGTTTCGCTCAGCACGGCCCAGTCAATTTTGCGGGTGCCTTTTGGTGCGCGATAGCCCTGCCAGAAGGCCCAGCTCTTCTCTACGTCCCAGCCTTCGCCAGCCAGCTGAACGTGCTTCAGCCCCTGGCCATCAATTTTGCGCGCTGCGCGCTGGATAAGACCGAGATCGTCTTTGCCGGTCAGGTGTAGGGTAATGCCGTCATTGTTAATGCTATACGTCGCCTTTTCGCCCCAGCGTGCGTCCGCTGGCTGCGTGGAAAGGGTGATTTTCATGGCTTCAGTCATTTTCCAATCCTTCATTGTTCAGCACAGGCAAAATGCAAAAACGGGCCGCCCAAGGCAGCCCGTTAGATTGATGTCAAACAGCCGAAAAATGGGATTTTCGACTGTTTGGGGCAAACCAGAGAACACAATTCATTGCTTTTATTCGATCGCGATCCGAACATTTTAGGGCAATGAACCTGGTCATCAGTACAACGGGCCGCCCAAGGCAGCCCGTGTATCATTCAGCTTCATCTAACCAGACAAGCAAAATCGCTTCCAGTACTTTCTCGTTAGAAGCGCTCGGATCGTCATCAAACTCTTCCAGCTCGCAGATCCACTGGTGCATATCGGTGAAACGCACCGTCTTAGGATCGAGATCCGGACGGCTGTCGTACAGCGCTTCGCCGATTTCGCGGCTGTCGGTCCACTTCAGTCCCATGGCGACTCCCGTTAATGTTCGCGTGCGTGGTTAATGGTGTAACGCGGCATCTCAACCACCAGGTCTTCGTCGCTGACGCGAGCCTGGCAGCTCAAGCGGCTTTCCGGCTCCAGACCCCATGCTTTATCCAGCATGTCGTCTTCGTCCTCGGTGCTTTCCGCGAGTGAATCAAAACCTTCACGCACAACGCAGTGGCAGGTGGTGCAGGCGCAGGACTTCTCACAGGCGTGTTCAATCTCAATACCGTTGCGCAGCGCAACGTCGAGAATGGTTTCACCTTGCTTCGCTTCCAGAACTGCGCCATCCGGACACAGGTCCTGATGAGGCAGAAAAACAATCTTTGGCATATTAAACCTCGTCCACGGAATGGCCGGTCAACGCTTTACGGATCGATTGATCCATACGGCGCGCGGCGAATTCCTGGGTTTGCTTGTCTACGTTTTTGATTTCATTTTGAATAGCGTCGGCATCGTCACTCGCGGCGGCAGCGCTTAACGCGGCCATCGCGGCATCAATGTCGGCACGCTCTGCGGCGCTTAGCAGCGCGGCATCCGCCGTCAACGCGCTGGTCAAACTCTCCAGCACGCGGGCAGCTTCGACTTTTTGCTCGGCCAGCATACGTGCTTGCACGTCATGCTCGGCGTAACTCATGGAGTCCTGAATCATGCTGGCAATTTCGCCATCACTCAGGCCATAAGAAGGTTTCACCTGGATTGAGGATTCAACGCCGGTGGATTTTTCCATTGCCGTTACGCTCAGCAGGCCATCGGCGTCTACCTGGAAGGTGACGCGAATATGGGCCCCGCCAGCGGACATGGCTGGAATGCCGCGCAGCGTAAAGCGAGCCAGCGAACGGCAATCCTGAACGAGTTCACGCTCGCCCTGCAGCACGTGGATAGCCATAGCGGTCTGGCCGTCTTTGAAGGTGGTGAATTCCTGCGCACGCGCTACCGGGATGGTGGTGTTACGCGGGATGACTTTCTCAACCAGCCCGCCCATCGTTTCCAGGCCAAGCGACAGTGGGATCACGTCCAGCAGCAGCATTTCGCTGTCCGGCTTATTCCCCACCAGAATGTCGGCCTGGATTGCCGCGCCGATGGCAACGACTTTGTCCGGGTCGATAGACGTTAGCGGCGTACGGCCAAAGAATTCGCCTACGCGCTCACGCACCAAAGGTACGCGGGTTGAGCCGCCAACCATCACCACTTCCAGCACTTCTTCTGCTTCTACGCCCGCGTCTTTTAACGCGCGACGGCAGGACAGCAAAGTACGTTTAACCAGCGAAGAGATAAGGTCGTTGAACTGCTCGCGAGTTACTTCACCCTGCCAGCCCGCCACTTCGACGCTGGCGGTGGCAGCATCGCTGAGGGCGATTTTGGCCGCGATGGCTGCGTCCAGAAGCTGGCGCTGTACGCGGTCGTCGCTGCGATCGGCAATTCCGGCCTGCTCGCGCAGCCAGTCGGCCAGCAGGTGGTCGAAGTCATCGCCGCCAAGCGCGGAATCACCGCCCGTTGCCAGCACTTCAAACACGCCGCGGCTCAGGCGAAGAATAGAGATATCAAAAGTACCGCCACCCAGATCGTAAACGGCAATGACGCCTTCTTTACCTGAATCCAGGCCATAGGCAATAGCCGCCGCGGTAGGTTCGTTCAGCAGACGCAGAACGTGCAGGCCAGCGAGGCGCGCGGCGTCTTTGGTACCCTGACGCTGTGCGTCATCAAAATACGCGGGAACCGTGATAACCACGCCATCAAGCTCCCCTTCCAGCGTTTCAGTGGCGCGGGCAGAGAGTGATTTCAGGATATCGGCAGAGATGCGAATCGGGTTAAGCAGGCCGGCCGGCGTTTCGATCATCGGCAGGCCGTTTTCACTTGCCTGCAGGCGATACGGAAGATGAGGATAACGCGTCTGAATGTCCGCCAGAGAGCGGCCCATCATGCGTTTTACCGAGCTGATAGTGTTAGCAGGATCCTGAGCGGCAAGCGCGCGCGCGTCAAAACCGACCAGATGCCCCTGCGGCTGGTAGTGAACAACAGAAGGCAGCAGGTGACGGCCTTCGTGGTCAGCAAGGGTTTCAGCCTGGCCGCTACGAACGGTAGCCACCAGCGAGTTGGTGGTGCCAAGGTCGATGCCTGCGGCCAGCCTGCGCTGGTGCGGCGCAGCCATCATGCCGGGCTCGCTAATTTGTAATAAGGCCATGTATCGCTTCCAAAAATCGGGCCTGAGTTCAGGCGTTAAAAGTCGAGCAGCTTTTCTTCTAGTTGTTCAATTTGGCTCTGTAATTTATCGAGGAAACGCAGCTTGCGAACGGTGTCCGCCGCCTGTTCCCACTGCTGGTCATCCAGCTGCTGTACCATCTGCGCGCTGCGGTTTTTCACCATCGTTTTTACGCGAGAGGCAAAGCTTTCAAGCCTGTCACTGTCTTTAGCCTGGTCGATATCATCCAGCTCTTCGCGCAGATCCAACTGTTCCATCAGGAACGCGGTGTCGCGCACGGTATGCTGTTCATTAGCCAGATCGAAGCCGTTCAGGGACAGGATGTATTCGGCGCGGGTAAGCGGGTGACGCAGCGTCTGCCAGGCCTGGTTGATGGTTGCGGATTGGCTAACGGCCAGAAGCTGTTCCGCCTGAGGGCGGCTGGCGTATTTGTCCGGGTGGAACTGGCGCTGCAGCTCCTGGTAACGGCTAGCCAGAAGCTCGATGTTCAGGGTATAGCCTGGCGTTAGCCCAAACAGGGTAAAATAATCCATAACAGACTCGGGTTCATGTCAGGTAAATGCTGGGTGGTAAAGCAAAATCCCCACGGGCCAAAGCCGGTGGGGAGATGCGCAGGATCAGACGTGGAAGCTTTCGCCGCAGCCACACTCGTCCTTCACGTTAGGGTTAGTAAACTTAAACCCTTCGTTAAGGCCTTCTTTCACGAAGTCGAGCTCTGTCCCGTTTAAAAATTGCAGGCTTTTACCATCGACAACCACCTTCACGCCTTTGTCTTCGAACACGGTGTCATCCACCAGCGGTTCGTCTACAAATTCGAGAACATAAGCCATCCCAGAGCAGCCTGAAGTGCGCACGCCCAGACGCAAACCAAACCCTTTACCACGGTTGGTCAGGAAGGCATTTACACGGGCAGCAGCGCTGTCGCTAAGGGTAATCGACATACAACAACCTCAATCAGATATTTAACTCGTCATACTTCGAGCCGCTGCCGGGCAGCAAGCTCGAATTAGTGAGAGTTATTTTGTTTCACGTTTGCTTTTGTAATCCGCGATAGCCGCTTTAATTGCGTCTTCTGCAAGGATTGAGCAGTGAATCTTCACCGGCGGCAGTTCGAGTTCGTCTGCGATGTCGGTGTTTTTGATCGCCTGCGCTTCGTCCAGGGACTTGCCCTTCACCCACTCGGTCACCAGCGAGCTGGAAGCAATCGCCGAACCGCAGCCGTAGGTTTTGAAACGCGCGTCTTCAATGATACCTTCATTGTTGACTTTGATCTGCAACTTCATCACGTCGCCACAGGCCGGTGCACCCACCATGCCGGAACCAACGCTATCGTCGCTGTTGTCGAAAGAACCGACGTTGCGTGGGTTTTCGTAGTGATCAATTACTTTTTCGCTGTAAGCCATTTTTACTTCTCCAGAATCTGAAATCGACGTCCTGACGAACGATCAGTGATGAGCCCATTCGATGGAATTAATATCCACGCCCTGCTTGAACATTTCCCACAGCGGAGAAAGGTCGCGCAGACGGCCGATGGATTTACGTACCAGCTCGATGGTGTAATCGATCTCTTCTTCAGTGGTAAAACGACCCAGAGAGAAACGGATAGAGCTGTGAGCCAGTTCATCGCTCATTCCCAGCGCGCGCAGCACGTAGGATGGCTCGAGGCTAGCGGAAGTACAGGCAGAACCTGAAGAAACCGCGAGGTCTTTCAGCGCCATGATCAGCGACTCACCTTCAACGTAGTTAAAGCTGACGTTCAGGATGTTTGGCGCGCCGTGCTCCAGGTCACCGTTCAGGTAAACTTCTTCCATATCTTTCACGCCGTTCCACAGACGGTTACGCAGCGTGCGCAGACGGGCCATTTCGGTCTCCATCTCTTCTTTTGCGATACGGTAAGCTTCGCCCATGCCGACGATCTGGTGCACAGGCAGCGTACCGGAACGCATACCGCGCTCGTGACCACCGCCGTGAATCTGTGCTTCGATACGGATACGCGGTTTACGACGCACGTACAGCGCACCGATACCTTTCGGCCCGTAAATTTTGTGGCCAGAGAAGGACATCAGGTCCACTTTAAGCTGGCTCAGGTCGATAGGCAGTTTGCCCACGCTTTGGGTGGCGTCAACGTGGAAGATAATGCCACGGGAACGGCACATTTCGCCGATAGCCGCGATATCCTGCACCACGCCGATTTCGTTATTCACGTGCATGATGGACACCAGAATAGTGTCTTCACGCATGGCGGCTTCCAGCTGCTTCAGGTCAACGATACCGTTGCTCTGCGGCGCCAGATAAGTCACCTCAAACCCTTCACGCTCAAGCTGGCGACAGGTGTCCAGCACGGCTTTGTGTTCGGTTTTTACGGTGATGATGTGCTTGCCTTTCTTCTGATAGAAGTTGGCGGCACCTTTGATAGCCAGGTTGTCTGACTCGGTCGCACCGGAGGTGAAAACGATTTCACGCGGATCGGCACCAACCAGCTCAGCGATTTGGTTACGGGCGATATCAACGGCTTCTTCAGCCTGCCAGCCAAAACGGTGGGAACGGGAGGCCGGGTTACCGAAGGTTCCGTCCATCGTTAAAAACTGCATCATCTTCTCAGCAACACGCGGATCAACCGGCGTGGTTGCGGAATAGTCGAGGTAAATCGGTAATTTCATTGCTCTTAAGCTCCGTACATCACTTCAATGCGAAGAATCAGGCTTAAAATATGCTGCCGTTATAGACAGGGAGCACCGCTCCCCCAACCTGATTCTAAAATTCTTGTTCTTCTGCTTATGCGCGCAGTTTGACGTCAATCGCGTCTTGAGAACGTGTGCTGCGATGGTTTTCATTGTGCTGACGGTCGGCCACGTCCAGAACTTCCTGGTTATTCACCAGTTCACCGAGGGTGATGTTGTTCAGGAAGCCGGTCAGGCGGTCGCTCAGATCGCGCCACAGCGCGTGGGTCAGGCACTTATCGCCGCCCTGGCAGCCACCTTTACCCTGACAACGGGTAGCGTCTACGGACTCATCAACGGCGCTGATCACTTCGCCCACGGCGATGCTGCCCGCGTCTTTACCTAACAGATAACCACCGCCAGGACCGCGCACGCTGGCTACCAGGCCATTTTTACGCAGGCGGGAGAACAGCTGCTCCAGGTAGGAGAGTGAAATACCCTGACGTTCAGAAATATCAGCCAATGGAACCGGGCCCGATTCAGAGTTCAGCGCAACGTCAAGCATCGCGGTTACGGCATAGCGCCCTTTTGATGTCAGTCTCATGTCTTACTTAACCTCAAATAGCCCCTCGACCCGGGGGTTTTTAAAAGTGTGATTGTCACATAGCAGGACGCAAGTCTGACATTCCTGAGTAAAATGGTCAACTATTTAACCTACCATTTTACTCAAGTATTATTGGCCCGATTTTTTCGGGTTTTCCAACGACGCCAGCATGCCGCGCAGGATGTTTAATTCCTGACTTTCCGGGCGTGCGCGGGTAAACAGACGACGCAGTCGGCTCATCACCTGCCCCGGATGGGTTGGGCGAATAAAACCGCTTTCCTGCAGCGCTTTTTCGAGATGCACGTAGAAACGCTCCAGGTCATCCACTAATGGATAAGGCGCGTCTTCGTCTTCTTTAGGGGCTTCCGGCTGCTCCTGGGTAGCAAGCCAGGCGATACGCACTTCATAGGCGAGGATCTGCACCGCCATAGCCAGGTTAAGCGAGCTGTATTCCGGGTTTGCCTGAATGGCGACGTGGTAATGGCACTTCTGCAGCTCTTCGTTGGTCAGGCCCACGCGCTCGCGGCCAAACACGATAGCGACCGGGGCATGCTGCGCTTCGCTGATGCTTTTCAGGCCGCATTCGCGTGGGTCAAGCATCGGCCACGGCAGCGTACGGGAGCGCGCGCTGGTGCCGACTACCAGGCTGCACCCTGCCAGCGCCTCATCGAGGGTATCAACAATCTGAGCATCACCAATCACGTCGCTGGCACCGGCCGCCAGGGCGATGGCCTGGGAGTCAGGTTTTACCAACGGATTGACCAGCCAAAGGTTAGTTAAGCCCATGGTTTTCATAGCACGAGCCACGGAGCCCATGTTGCCGGTATGGGAGGTTTCAACCAGCACGATTCGTACGTTTTGCAGCATTATCATTCACAGCCTGGGAAGAATATCGCAATATCTTATCATATCCCTGGGACATATTCCGAACGCTCTGCTATACTCCGCCGCGATTTCCGTTCTTTAACATCCAGCGAGAGAGACCGATGCAACATCCTATGTTGACCATCGCCGTGCGTGCTGCGCGCAAGGCGGGTAATGTAATTGCCAAACACTACGAAACACCAGACTCCGTAGAAAGCAGTCAGAAAGGCAGCAATGACTTTGTGACTAACGTCGATAAAGCCGCGGAAGCGATTATTATCGAAACAATCCGCAAATCTTACCCGCAGCACACCATCATCACCGAAGAAAGCGGTGAACATGCAGGCGAAGATAAGGACGTGCAATGGGTTATCGATCCGCTGGATGGCACCACCAACTTCATCAAACGTCTGCCACACTTCTCCGTTTCTATCGCTGTTCGTATTAAAGGCCGCACTGAAGTTGCCGTTGTTTACGATCCAATGCGTAACGAACTGTTCACCGCTACCCGCGGCCAGGGCGCTCAGCTTAACGGCTACCGTCTGCGCGGCAGCAACGCTCGCGACCTGGACGGCACCGTACTGGCGACCGGCTTCCCGTTCAAAGTGAAGCAGCACGCTCCTTCTTACATCAACATCGTTGGCAAACTGTTCACCCAGTGTGCAGACTTCCGTCGCACCGGTTCCGCTGCGCTGGACCTGGCCTACGTTGCCGCTGGCCGCGTGGACGGTTTCTTCGAAATTGGCCTGAAGCCATGGGATTTCGCCGCAGGCGAACTGCTGGCTCGTGAAGCGGGCAGCATCGTGTGTGATTTCACCGGCGGCCATAACTACCTGACAAGCGGCAACATCGTGGCAGGTAACCCGCGCGTAGTGAAAGCCATGCTGGCAACCATGCGTGATGAACTGAGCGAGGCGCTGAAGCGCTAAGCTTTTTTGCCTCCCCTTCGTTATCAGATAAGAGGCAAAAACAAAAATCCCCTCAGCCTTTGCGGCGAGGGGATTTTTTTATGCCCTTATTCTCAAGTACGGTCAGAAAGGCCGGATGCCTCTCGCCATCGGCTGAACGCTCAGCCACATGATAAGCGCCGCCACCACCAGAATCACGCCGCCCGCCAGCGCCAGCGTTGACCAGCCCACCTGCCGCCAAAGTACCGGCGCCCGATTGCCGCTTAACCGAACCGCCAGCGAGCGGAAGCTGTGCACCAGCAGCGCCAGGCCGGAAATCGTGATTGAGGTGCCCGCCGCCATCACCAGCGCAGAAAGCACGCCCCAGCTAAAGACTCCGATAACCTTGCTGAACAGCAGCACCATAATCGCGCCTGAACAAGGACGCATGCCCATGGACAGGACGATCATCAGCCTGGCCCGCCAGTCGCTCCCCGCTGCCAGCTGTTTTTCATCCGGGACGTGCTGATGCCCACAGCCGCAGTTAGCGTCATGCACATGATGCGGCGTAAACGAGGTAAATTTAGGTTTGCGGCGCAGCTGAACGCGTAAGCGGCGTAAAGCACGCCAGCTCAGCAAAACGCCCAGCGCGCCAACCAGCAGATAGCTACCTTTCTCAAGCCAAAAACTGCTGAGATGAAGCTGGCGCGACGGCAGGGCCAACACGCCCAGCACCACAACCACCAGCACAATAGCCACCAGCCCCTGTAATAAAGAGGCGGCAAAAGTCAGCCCCAGACTGCTTTTGAGCTTTGAAGGGTGCGTAGCAAGCCAGGTCGTAATAACAATTTTTCCGTGTCCCGGCCCCAGCGCATGCAGCACGCCATACACAAAGCTGAACGAGAGCAGCGACAGGCCCGCCCGGGCAGGGTTTTCGGCCACCTGGCGCAGCAGCCCGCTCAATTCCTGATTGATTGAGCGCTGCCAGCCGGCGGAACTAAGCAGGATTTGCGGCCAGTAGAGCCACAGGGCGTAAAGCCCGGCGGCGGCAAGCAGAATAAACAGCGCCAGCGGCCACAGATGGGCCCAACGGCGGACGGGAGAAGATACGGCAATTACTGACATGTTAGCGTCACCTCCTGAGCAAACTGCTTGCCAAGGTCCATGTCCTCCGGCGGCGCATCGGCTTTATCCAGCGACTGCGCGAACAGCAGCGTCTCTTCGCTCGGTTTCGGCGTATGAACGGAAATTTTACAGCTTGAGGCCAGCGTCTGCGGCAAATGCACGTCCGTATCGTGGTCGTAGCTCATGTCGACAAAATAGGTCGGATCGAAGGTCGAGAAGCGATAAGTCTGCCCTTTCAGCGGCTGCGGGTGCGCCAGCGGCAGCACAAACGTCAGCACCGCCTGATGATTGCTGCGGCTCAGGCCATACTGCGGCGGCAAATTGCCAAACTTCACCTTCTCTTTGTTATGCCAGAACTCGGTAAAATAGTGCTGCCCCAGCACGTTGGCCATCACCTCGGCGGCCAGCTTTTTCCACACCGGAGAATCCGGTTTAGCGTCACCGGCGTCATACAACAGATCCGCTGAAGTAATGTCGTCCATCGTCCACTGCATTTTTAGCCCCGTCAGCTGTCCCTGCTCAACCACCGGCGTGGTAATGATAGAGATAAAACTGTGGGGATGTGCCTGCACGCCCGCCGCCGAAAGCCCTACCACCAGCATGGTTACTCCCTTCAGGCTGATTCTTTTGTCGCTCATGCTTCCCTCAAGATTTAAATTCTGTGAGCCAGCCTAAATTCCGTGATGAAAAACTAAAAAGGTCGATATATGCGTCGAAACCTTTAGCTATTCTTAACTTCTGACACCACATTGGGACAGCCAGATGATGACTTTACTGACGCCGCCACCCTCTGTGCTCTCCAGTTCGCAGCGCCGCTGCCACCTGCTTCTGATGCTCTATCTTCCGCAACAGATCGTTACGCCGGAGGTGATTGCCGGCGTTAACGGCGTGGACCAGACGCAAACCCTGCAAGATATAGCCGACACGGGCCACGAGATCCAGAGTTATCACCGTCTCTCCCTGACTCAGCAGCAGGACGGCAGCTATCGGATTGAAGGCACAGCCCTCGACCGCCGCCTCTGCCTGCTGCACTGGCTGCGGCGCTCGCTGCGCCTTTGCCCTCAGTTTGTGCAGCATCACTTCAGCCCGGCGCTCAAGTCTGAGCTAAATCAGCTGGGGCTTATCAAGGCGTTGTATGACGAAACCAATTTACGGGCGCTGGTTAATCTGTGCGCCCGGCGTTTAAAAAGGCAGTACGACAGCCGGGACAGTCAGTTCCTGACGCTTTTTTTACAGTACTGTCTGCATCAGCATCATTCCGGCAACGCCCCCATCCTGACGCAGCAGCAGCGCGAATGGAGCCAGCTGCGGCCTGAATTTGTTGTCGCGCAGGAAATAGCGCGCCACTGGAAGCGCCGGGTAATGCGTCCGGCGGACGTCGACGAACAGCATTTCCTGGCGCTGCTGTTTCAGCTGCTCAGGATCCCTGACCCGATTAATGATGAGCACGAACAGGATGCGCGTTTACACAACGAGATAGCGCGGATGATTGAGCGGTTTCGCCAGCAGGCCGGGCTCTCTTTTAGCGACGAGCAGGGGCTGAGCGACCAGCTTTATATTCACCTCGCCCAGGCGCTTAATCGCAGCCAGTTTAATATCGGCATCGATAGCAATCTGCCAGAAGAGATAACGCGCCTCTACCCGCGCCTGATGAGAACCTCGCGAGAGGTACTTGCCGAATTTGAACAGCATTATGGGATTCACTTTTCCGATGCGGAAACGGGCCTGGTGGCGGTAATTTTCGGCGCCTGGCTGATGCAGGAAAGTGATATTCAGGAAAAGCAGGTGCTGCTGCTGACCGGGGACGATGTCGATCTGGAGCAAAAAATTGAGCAGCAGTTGCGCGAGCTGACTCTGCTGCCGTTGAACATTAAGTACCTTGCGGTACAGCAGTTTCAAAGCCAGGGCGCGCCGCGTGAGGTGGTGCTGGTGATTACGCCCTATTCCACTTCCCTGCCGCTGTTTTCCCCTCCGCTCATTCACGCCACGCTGCCGCTGGGAGACCACCAGCAACAGCGTATAAAAGCGCTGCTCGAAGCTTAGCTTTCCGCAGCGGAATTAACTGCGGTCACTTTTGGCCGCAGGAACAGCGCCGGTACCGCCACCAATGCCATGATCCAGAACATTCCCCCCTGCAGGTGCTGGTAGAGGAAGCCGGAGAAAATCGTCATCACCGCGATACCGCCGCCCATCGCCACCGCGGAATAAACGGCCTGCAGGCGAATCACTTCGCCGCCTTTTCGGGCTGAGATATAGCGCATCGCCGCGAGGTGGCAAATGGTGAAGCTGCCGCAGTGCAGGATCTGCGCGACAATCAGCCACGGAAGTTCGGTAGTAGTAGCCATCAGGCTCCAGCGGATAATGCCGGTGACGGTAGACAGCAGCAGCAGGTCGCGGGCGCTCCAGCGGCGGAACAGTTTGTTACTGAGGGCGAAAATAACGATTTCCGCCACTACGCCAAGCGACCATAAATAGCCCACCACCGAAGCGGAATAGCCCGCCCCCTGCCAGTAAATGGCGCTGAAGCCGTAATAGGCCGCATGCGCCCCCTGCAGCAGGGAAACGCAGGCCAGGAAACGCCACGCGCTGATAATCAGCCCTTTCCAGGCCGGCCAGCCTGCCGACGTCTGATGACGGACTTCCCCCTGCGGCATGATTGAAGGCCGCAGCATCATGCCAATCAGCATCGACGCCGCGCCGATGGTCAACAGCACCAAAATAGCCTGAGAGCTGAACTCGCTCACCAGCTTGCCGGTAACGGCCGAGCCGATGACAAACGCCAGCGATCCCCAGAGGCGCACCCGGCCATAATCCAGCGGCATTTGCCGCTGCCAGGTACCCGCCAGCGCATCGGTTAACGGCACCAGAGG
This sequence comes from Cedecea neteri, assembly GCF_000757825.1. GTDB lineage: Bacteria > Pseudomonadota > Gammaproteobacteria > Enterobacterales > Enterobacteriaceae > Cedecea > Cedecea selenatireducens. The sequence continues at coordinate 3,741,192 of NZ_CP009451.1, read as the reverse complement.
CGAGAAGAACAGGTTAAAGCCAATCATCGTGAGCAGCAGCCATAATGCGGTATGACCCAGCCAGAAACCGGCGGCAAAAATCAAGGTGGCAAGGGCTAACAAACGGAGGGCAAAAACAAGACGGGAAGGATCGGTCACGCGTGGAGCTAATAACAAACTGCCGAGGAAACGGGCGATTAACCCTGAGCCTAACAGTAATCCGATGGTTTCAGGGGGAAGCCCGACGCCTTTGAGCCAGACGCTCCAGAAGGGCAGAAACACGCCATAGCTAAAGAAATAGGTAAAGTAGCTGAGCGCCAGCCAGCGCGTGGAATGCAAAACCATGATCCCTCCCGTTTTGGAGGCGATAGTGTCGGGGATAGCCGGCCGGCATGCAAGCAAACATTAACAGAGCAATAACACACATCAAAATAATGGATATTGCGCGCTAGCTCACCTCAACCTCCATCGACAGGCTCGTTGACTGACCTTGCTCCAGCATCACTAAACCGGGCATTCCCGCCTGATTATGCGCGTTGACCGGGTGCGTTTGCGGCTCCAGGCAGATAAACGGCTGGTCCGCCATTCTGAACACCATTAAATAAGGCGTTGGGCTGCGCAGGCAAACTCGCATGTCCGAATGCTCAATCAGAGCTAGCCCGCTCCAGCCGGAGTACCCCACGTTAAGCCACTTGTTCTCCGGCGTTTTGGCGCGGGAAAAATCAGTTTGAGCGGTGAACGTTCCTTCCCAGGCCAAAGGCAGATGCTGCTCGCCTTCAGGCCAGAAGCCGCTGGCGGAAAACTGCACCCGGCTGCCCGGCTCCAGCGCAAAATACGGATGCAGCCCAAGACCATAAACCATCGGCTTCTCGCCTACGTGCGTTAACTCAAGCTGGGTTAACAGCCTGTTGCCCGCCAGCCGCCAGGTCAGCTTCGCCAGGTAGTGAAAGCCGCAGGCATGCTGACTACGCAGGCTTAACGTCAAACGCTCTTCATCGTGATGCTCTACGTCCCAACGCTTTAGCCAGCCGTCTCCGTGCAGAAAGAAATGCTCATCGACAGGGCTGTCAGGCAACAAAACTCGCTCGCCGTGCAGTTGAAAGGCATTTCCGGCCACCCTGTTCGCCAGCGGCAGCATAGGAAACAGAGCCGGTTCAGCGGGATGAAAGACCGCTTTTCCGTGCGTCAGAGATTCAAAGCTGAGGACTGACGCCCCTTGCGGGGCGACGGCTAAACGGAGAAAAGCATTTTGCAGATGCAGCGCGTCCATTAACGCAGCGCCTTTGCCGCAGGCGCTGGCGAGGCATGCACTCGCCCTTCGGCCAGCTGCTGTTCCAGCGCTTCAAGGCTCACGCCTTTGGTTTCCGGCACGAAACGGCGCACGTAAATAAAGCCAGCGGCGCAGATTACGCCATAAAGCAGGAAGCTACCGGATGCGCCCAGGCCTGCATTCAACAGAGGGAAGGTGTAAGTCAGCAGGAAACAGGCCACCCATAGCGCTAATGTGCCCAGCGACATCGCCAGCCCGCGAACGCGGTTGGGGAAAATTTCCGACAGCAGCACCCAGGTCACCGGCGCCAGCGTCAGGGCATAGGTAGCGATAGCGGCCAGCACCAGAATCAATACCGGCAGGCCCAGAATGCCAAGGCCGTAAGCCGCGCCAATCAGCGCATAGATAATGGTCAGCCCGGCGGCACCGAACAGCATCAGTTTACGACGGCCGATTTTGTCCACCAGCGGCAACGCGGCAATGGTAAACACGAGGTTAATCAGGCCGGTAGCCACAATCGATTTCAGCGTGCTGTTAATATCAAATCCGGCAGAGGCGAAAATCTCCTGCGCGTAGTTGAAGATAACGTTAATCCCGCACCACTGCTGGAACACCGCCAGCACCATACCAATCACGATGATCGGGCGAACCTTTGGCTCCCACAGCGTCGACCACGATACTTTTTGTGTGTCCTTGCTTAACGTTTCCTGAATATCTTTCAGCGTTTCATCGGCATAGCTTTTACTGCCGATGCGGCTCAGCATCTGGTGAGCACGTTCGCTTTTCCCGGCTCGCACCAGCCAGCGCGGTGATTCAGGGACAAAGAACATCAGGATCAAGAACGCCGCCGCAGGCACTACGCCCGAGCCAAACATCCAGCGCCAGCCCGCCTGCCCGTTCCAGCTCGCGCTGATTTCCTGCATCGTTGCGTGGCTGGCCACCGGTTCGGCAATCATCAGGTTGATAAGCTGAGCCGCCAGCACTCCGATAACAATGGTGAGCTGGTTGACCGCGACAAAGCGCCCACGCTGCGCGGCCGGGCTAATTTCTGCGATATACATCGGGCTAAGCGCCGAAGCAAGGCCAATGCCTACCCCGCCGACAATACGCCATGCAACAAACAGGTCGAAGTTGCTGGCAACCGCCGTGCCCCAGGCTGAGACGGTAAACAGCAGCGCCGCAATAATAAGGGGAATTTTTCGGCCAAACTTATCGGCGCACCAGCCGGAGAGCAGCGCCCCGATGACACAGCCCACTAACGCTGAACTCATCGCCCAGCCGGAAACGGCCGGATCGGTAATCGAGAAATAGGCTTCGTAAAAAGGTTTTGCCCCGCCGATAACCACCCAGTCATAACCAAACAACAGCCCGCCACAGGCGGCCACCAGACAGATGGTCCAGACGTAACCCATGCGTAATTGCGATTGCATACGTTCCATGGTCGATCCTCATCTTGTATTTGTAGGGTAAAGAGCGGGCACTCATCGTCGCCCGCGAATTATGGTTAGAACACGCCGGAGCTAAGGGCCTGACGCAGCAGATGCGCTTTGTCATGGGCCGGGTTAAGCGCCAGTAACTCCTCAACCAGCTGATTGAACGTGGCTATATCCCCCAGGCCAAGCTGTCCAAGCGCCTCAACAAAAAGGCAGTGCTGGCGATGCTGCCTGCGCGAATCCCCGTTAAGCGCAATCAGGTCAGGCAGAGAAACGGCGAAGAAGTCGGCCTCAACAACGTCTTCCCTGTGATCCCGAGCCCAGTCGATAAACGCCCTGAACTGCTGGTGAGCCGCTTCGAGTTCCCCCAGCTGCTTGCGGGCCATGGCCTGATAGAAGAGGTAATCCACCGGCTGATCGTTGTAATAGCGCCCAGCGGCTAACGAAGTGCCGCCTTTCAACGCCTCGCGGTAGCAGGATTTGGCCAGCTCTTTACGCTGCTGAAGCTGGGCGCAGCGGCCAAGCAGATACCAGATATCGTTATCGGTTTGCCCGACCAGGCGGCCTTCACCAAGGTTTTCCGGGTAACGCAGCGCCTGCTGAAGCAGCTCCTCCGCCTGGCCATATTCGCCGTCAGCCATATTTGCCAGGGCACGACGCTGCTGGTTGATCAGATACTGCCCCGTCACTTTGCCTTCGCCGCCTTCCCACGGATGGAACTTGCGCTCCGCCAGGACCTTAGCGGCTTCGTCATGCTTGCCGTGAAGGTTCCACAGGCTGAGTAATTCAGCGCTCAGATCGTCACGTTTCAGCGCCACCTCACGTTTCGCCTCAAGGCGGGCCAGACGCTCATCCGACGAGCGGCCGTTCAGCTTCAGCAGGAAATCGAGTTCGAACAGGAAGCGGGCATTCTCGGGTTCGAGATCCACCGCACGCTGCAGCAGAGTTTCAGCTCGCTTAGCATCCTGTTCTTTATTCCAGGCATGAATGGCCAGCACGCGCTGCACGGAGGCGAACTCCGGCACTTGTTCGGCGCAGAACGCCCAGCAGCCAAGGGCTTCGTCGTAGCGGCGCTTGCTGTACCAGAAGCAGCCCAGCAGATACTGCGCAAAGCCATCCTGCGGCAGGCGCATCAGCATCTGCACTTCATCCAGCGTGTTAGGGAAACGAACGCGGGCGGTGAATTTTTCGCGAGCCTGAGCCAGGTAGCCCTGTTGGCGCTGAGGATCAGCTTCCAGCGAGGCCTGCCACAGCAGCGGCATTGCTTCCTGGGCGTTGAGCACCGCCAGCAGCTCACGAGCAGCGGTTTCTGCGCCAAAGCTCATCAGCCATCCGGCCAAAACGCTGGCGTTAGTGCCACGCTGCCCGGTGACCTGCAGCAGCTTTTGCTTGTCGCCTTCGTTTTGGGTAATGGCCCAGCGGGCATAATGCAGGGCATAGCTCAGCGGCCAGACGGCAAGCTGCTGCTCAGTCCACGCCAGCGCGGTGGCTTTTTCACCCTGCTGATGCAGCGCCAGCGCTTTTAGCGCCATGGCCAGGTTATTGGAGGCATTGAACTGCAGGCTTTGGGACACCAGCGTTAATGCCCGAGCGGTTTCCCCTTTGCGCATCGCCAGGCGTGCCAGGGCATAAAGGGCCGCATCCCGGCAGTTGCCGCTCCAGCTCGCCTTGTAGTAATCGTCGAAGGCTCCTTCGTAGTCGCCCAGACGCTCTTTCGCCGAGCCGCGCAGCTGGCTGGCATCGCCGTTTTGCGGGTTTTTGTTCAGGCGATGGGCGCGTTTTAGCGCCGCATCAGCATGCTCTTTGGCTTTTTGCCAGTTACCCCGGTTAAATTCGAGCGTCCCCAGCGCGACGTTGCTGCGGTAATCGAGCGGGTCAATGTCCAGCGCTCGCTGGTAATAATCGAAGGCCGAACGGCTGGCGTGCAGATACTGTTCCAGATGCTGCCCGATGAAATAAAGCTCATCGCAGTTATCAATCTGTTCGGGCTTAGCCGGAGCCTGCGCCGCCTGCGGCAGAGGCAGCTCTTCAGGGACGTGCTCAAGATAGCTCAGCAGCGCTTCACCACGTTCGTTAAGCAGAGTCAGCGTCAGACGCTGCGGCCAGTCGTCCGCCAGCTGATGTTGCCAGGCTTCCGCCGGCTTCAGGCTCAACGAAGATTGCCACAGGATTTGACCGTCGCTTTCAAGGCGCAGCGTGGCCTGCTCCAGCGGTGAAATCGCATAGACGCCAAGCGCTAACTTCCCAGGCTGGCGTTCGAGCTTGATTGCCGCCTCGGTATTGGCATTTTGCAGCGTGCCCAGCTTGCTGTAAGGCAGGAAGTTTTGCACAAACACTTTTTCTTCAAACGGCGCCAGCCAGGTGAAGTCCGGCTGGTTGTCGGTGAACACGCCGGTCATTAGCTCAATGTAAGGGCCGTTGCTGTCGGTAAGGTTGCGGTCCCAGGCCAGGCCAAAGTCACAGTTGCCCCAGGTCCACTGCTTCTTGCCCGGTGACACATGGTGATCGGCAATGTGCAGCAGCCCCCCCTGCTCGCCGTGGTGATAAGCCCCCACGAAGTCGTAATCGGACTTATCGGCCATGAAGGACGTTGGCACGGGAATATTTTTGTAGCGGGAGATATCCACGCCTGCGGAGTAATCCACCTTGTAATAGGTGCCGTGGGCAATCGGGAAAGCGGAAACGTCGCGTTTGCCGTGGTCAAACACTGCGGTAACGTCAGGCGGGAACACGCTTTGGTGCTCGTCACCGCCCTTCACCGCCGGGTTAGCCCACCACAGGAAGTGGCGCGGCGTGGCGTTGCCGTTAAAGACTTTACCGGTAATTTCAATCAGCGCTTTTTCAGGGTAAAGCGTAAAGCCGGTCATCACCTGCAGGCCGCGCATAGGTTCAACTTCACCCAACCAGACGGTTTGCGCCCCACTTTCGTGCTGCTGGAAGGTGACGTCCACCGGCATGAAGGTCGTCGGGCGGTGGTGCTGCGGCCAGTTAAATTCGATCCCGCCGGAAATCCACGGCCCGACCAGGCCCACCAGCGCGGGTTTAACCACTTCGTTGTAGTAAACAAAGTCGCGCTCCATCACTTTATCCCAGGCGCGGTGAATACGTCCGCCAAGTTCCGGCAGCAGCATGACGCGAATAAAATCATTCTCCAGCCATACCGCCTGATACTCACGCATTTCGCGCTTACCGGTCAGAGTATCAATCACGCCATAAGGGTAAACCGCCCCGGAAGAGCCCTGGTAGACGCGATGCTCGAGGAACATCGGGTTAGGGTCTTCTGCGCCGGTGGTCCATGTGGGGAGTGAAAGGGTTTCCTGCCAGACTTTTACCGCTCCGTACATAGCAACTCTCCAGTAAACAAATAACAGTGAATTGGGTGTTGCCAACAGTTTGAAACAGCCGTTTATGATTTAATCGCTTAATGCTCACGCAATACAGTTAACGAGGTTTAGTGAAATGCAGGAGTCAGGTCTCAACAATCAGCGGGTGCGCCAGCTCAACCGGCAAACCCTGATGAAGCTGGTATGGCGGCACAAACGGCTGAGTAAATCGCAGTTTGCTCAGCACACCGGGCTGTCGATTCCGGCGGTCAGCAACATTCTGGAAGAGCTGGTGGCAGAGGGAAAACTCAGCCATTCCAGCGAAAACCTCAGCAGCCGGGGGCTTAACGGCGGCAGCTATCAGATCCCGCCGGAAGGGAATTACATTCTTTGCATGAACGTCACCCCCACCAGCATTGAAAGCCAGCTGTGCAACGCGCAGCTGTCGCCGATAGAGGAGTTTGAACGTCGCTCAATTTCCGCCCCGTCTCCCCAGGCTTTATTAGCCGCCATTGAAGCCATCTGGCATCAGCGGCGCAAAAGCTGGCCGAAGAAAACCATCAACCTCGCGCTGGGGATCCACGGGCAGGTCGATCCCGTGACCGGCGTGTCGCAGACCATGCCCCAGGCGCCGTGGCGCGAAGCGGTGGAAATTAAGTATCTGCTGGAAGAGAAGCTCGGCGTCACGGTGCTGCTGGATAACGACTGCGTGATGCTGGCGCTGGCGGAAAAATGGCAAAACGCCGGGAATCGGGAGGATTTTTGCGTGCTCAACGTCGATTACGGCATCGGCTCTTCGTTCGTTATCAACGGGCAAATTTATCGCGGCAATCTCTACGGCAGTGGGCAAATTGGCCACACCATCGTCAACCCCGACGGCATGGCTTGCGACTGTGGGCGCTACGGCTGCCTGGAGACCGTGGCCTCATTAAGCGCGCTAAAAAAGCAGGCGCGTATCTGGCTTAAAACACATCCTGAAGCGCAGCATCAAGATCCGGAAAGGCTAACCTCCCGGCAGCTGGTTCAGGCGCTGCATGCGGGCGATGAAAGAGTGGCTCGCTGGGTGGAAGATTCGGCCAATGCTATTGGGCTTAGCCTGTATAACTTCCTTAATATTCTCAATATTAATCAAATCTGGTTTTACGGCCGCAGCTGCGAGTTTGGCGAGAACTGGCTGAACTCTATTAAACAGCGCATCGGTTTTAATCCGTTCGACCACGGCGACGCCTTAAAAAGCAACGCCACGCAAATAAACTTCGGCCAGCTAACGCGTGCCCAACAGGTCATGGGGATTGGTTATTTATATGTCGAGGCCGGGCTGGTAGCGTAAAACATTCACTAACACAAACAGCGTGGTACAGGCGCAGCGGCAATGGCAGGCTCCGGTTTTGTGTATTAACTTTAACTTGAGTCCACTACAGGCGAGCCCGCTATGAACACACTACGCTATTTCGATTTTGGTCAATCACGTGCCCTGATCCTGCTTATTGCTCGTATTGCGTTGATTCTGCTGTTCATTATTTTCGGCTTGCCGAAGATCAGCGGATTCAGCGGCACCGTTGCCTATATGGAGCATCTTGGTACTCCCCTGCCAACGCTTGCGGCGGTGATTGCGGTGTTTATGGAAGTTGTTGCCGCTATCCTGATCATCATCGGGTTCTTTACCCGCCCGCTGGCCATTTTGTTTGTGTTTTATACCCTCGGGACGGCGGTTATCGGCCATCACTACTGGAATATGACCGGCGACGCGGTGATGCCGAATATGATTAATTTCTATAAAAACATCAGTATAGCTGGCGGATTCCTGCTGCTGGCGGTGACTGGCCCCGGCGCTATTTCCGTCGACAAGCGCTAAATACATTCCCCGTTTAAAGGCCGCTTATGCGGCCTTTTTCATTTGTCTCCGCCCCCATCCTGCTTGACTCGCTTCAGCTCACAAATTCGTAACATTCTTTTGCTGGCTGACGGTTTCTCTTTCCTCCCACACGCCATCTTTAAGCCCAATTGTTTTCTTTTTGTTAACTTACAGTTGCTAAATGGCGTTTAATTAACACCAACAAACCCGACCAGTATAAAAAAACATCATATATTTAACCATTTTTTAACCAAATAAGATCCAAAAACAAACAATAATGGGCACCAATCACATTTAGAAAAACTGCGATTCATTCTCTCTTCCCTTCGTTGCTAGTCTCCTCTCCGTGACATGCCTCAGTCCCTCATAAAAAGGTACACCTATGAAATTCAAACTCGCATTACTCAGTGCAACCCTGATTTCTGCATGCATGTTGTCCGGTACGGCCGTTGCGGCGGATAAGTATGAAATCGCAGTGGTGGCGAAAGTCACCGGGATCCCATGGTTCAACCGCATGGAAACCGGCGTCAATGAAGCCGCGAAAAAACTCAACGTTAACGCGTACCAGACCGGTGCCGCTACGCCCGATCCCGCTCAGCAGGTTAAGGTGATTGAAGATCTGATCGCCAAGAAAGTGAACGCCATTATCGTGGTGCCTAACGACGCTAAAGTGCTGGAGCCGGTGCTGAAAAAAGCGCGCGATCAGGGCATCGTGGTGCTGACCCATGAATCACCTGACCAGCAAATCGGTCAGTGGGATATCGAAACCATCGACAGCGAGAAATACGCTCAGGCCAACATGGATGAGCTGGCGAAAGACATGGGCGGCAAAGGCGGCTACGCGATTTACGTCGGCTCGCTGACCGTGCCTTTGCATAACGCCTGGGCAGACTCCGCGATTAAGTACCAGAAAGAAAAATACCCGGATATGTTTGAAGTAACTTCGCGCCTGCCGGTGGCTGAGAGCATCGACAAATCCTACTCCACCACGCTCGACCTGATGAAAACCTACCCGCAGATGAAAGGCGTGATCGGCTTCGGTTCCCTCGGCCCAATCGGCGCGGGCCAGGCGGTTCAGAAGAAACGCGCGAAGGATAAACTGGCGGTAGTTGGCATCGCGATGCCGGGCCAGGCCGCGCCTTACCTGATGCGCGGCGATATTAAAAAGGCGCTGCTCTGGGACCCTAAAGATGCCGGTTATGCGCTTGTCACCGTGGCCGACCAGCTGCTGCAGGGCAAAGCCGTCACCAAAGACCTGACCATTGACGGTCTGGGCAAGGCCGATGTCGACATGGATAAGAAAGTGATCCGCTTTAACAAGATCCTCGAAGTCACCAAAGATAACGCTCAGTCACTCGGTTTCTAAGGCACTTAAGCCAACACCAGGGAAACCGGAACGCCGGTCAATTGGCCGGCCTTCTCCAACAAGATTATTTTGTCGCGCCCACGTCGGGCGCAGGCAGGGGCATTACCCATGACCGACACTTCCGCATTTATCACTCTTGAGAATATCAGCAAGGAATTCCCGGGCGTGCGGGCGCTGGATAACGTCAATCTGACGCTCAAAAAAGGCGAAGTCCATTGCCTGGCCGGACAAAACGGCTGCGGTAAAAGCACGATTATTAAGGTGATTTCCGGCGTCTATCACCCGGAAAAAGGAGCGCAGATTGCCCTCGACGGCAAACTGTTCCACAGCCTGACGCCCACGCTGTCCGCTCATTACGGCATCCAGGTGATCTACCAGGATCTCTCTTTGTTCCCCAATTTCAGCGTGGCCGAGAATATCGCCGTGCACCGCTACCAGCCCGGCGGCAGCCTGTGGGTTAACCGTAGCGCGATGAAAGCCCAGGCGCTGGCGGCGATGAAACGCATCGGCGTGTCGCTCGATCCTGACAAAAAAGTGGAAAAGCTGTCGATAGCCGACCGCCAGCTGGTCGCGATTTGCCGCGCCATTGCCGCCGATGCCCGGCTGGTTATCATGGACGAGCCGACAGCTTCTCTGACTCGCCTGGAGGTTAACGGCCTGCTGCGCGTGGTGAATGAACTCAAAGCGGACGGTATCTGCGTGGTGTTTGTCAGCCATCGGCTGGACGAGGTGATGGAAGTCGCCGACCGCATCAGCGTGATGCGCGACGGGAAGCTGGTCGGGACCTGGCAAGCCAGCGAGCTGGACAGCTATGAGCTTGCCTTCCTGATGACCGGGCAGCGCTTCCACTACAGCCCTCTCCCGGAAAAACCGCCGGTAGAAAAACAGCCGATGCTGGAGCTGCGCGGCCTCAGCCGCAAAGGCAAATACCACAACATTAGTCTGGCGCTGCGCAGCGGCGAGATTGTCTCCATCGTCGGCCTGCTCGGCTCTGGCCGTACCGAATTGTGCATGAGCCTGTTCGGCATGACGCAGCCGCAAAGCGGTGAGATGCTGATCGACGGCGTGCCGGTGAGGTTTCGCAACAATCACGATGCGATAAAACACGGCATCGGCTACGTCTCTGAAGATCGCCTGACCCAGGGACTGATCATGGAACAGTCGATCTACGACAATACCATCGTGACGGTTTTCGATCGGCTCCATACCCCCGCCGGGCTGCTCGATCACGCCAAAGCCCGAACCCTGGTGGCCGATCTCATTCGCGAACTGAACATTAAAGTCTCCGATGCCGGGCTACCGGTAAAAACACTTTCAGGCGGCAACGCCCAGAGGATCGCCATCGCCAAATGGGTGGCGACTAATCCACAAATATTAATTCTCGACTCACCCACGGTGGGGGTGGATATCGCCAACAAAGAAGGCATTTACCAAATCGCACGCGCCCTGGCAGAACAGGGGCTGGCGGTACTGATGATTTGCGATGAAATCCCGGAGGCGTATTACAACAGCCACCGCGTGCTGGTGATGCGCCGGGGCGAACTGGTCGCAGAGTTTACTCCTCATCGCTGTAGCGAACAGGACATTGCTGAGGTGGTCAATGAATAACCCTCGTTTCTCCCGCCTGCTCGGGCAACATGAATTCTGGCTTGGGCTGCTGGTGATTGCGCTGGCCGTTGGCCTGAGCATCAGCACCGATGAGTTTTTGTCGCTCGGTAACCTGACCGACGTCGCCACTAGCTACGCCATTCTCGGCATTCTGGCCTGTGGGCTGTTCGTGGTGCTTATTTCCGGGGGGATTGATATCTCGTTCCCGGCGATGACCGCGATTGCCCAATACGTCATGGCAAGCTGGGTTATCGCCCACGGCGGCAACTTTGCGCTGGCGCTGGTGATGTCTATCGCCGTCGGGCTGCTGCTCGGGCTTATCAACGGCTTCCTGGTTTACTGGCTGCGGGTGCCGGCGATCATCATTACCATCGCCACCCTCAACCTTTACTACGGCCTGCTGGTTTACCTCACCAAAGGCACGTGGCTGTACGGCTTCCCGGACTGGTTTATGAACGGCATTAACTGGTTCTCTTTCACCGCCAAAGACGGCTATCAGTACGGGTTAACCCTGCCGCTGCTGTGCCTGGCCGCGGTGATTATCTTCACCGCCGTGCTGATGAACTACACCCGCCCTGGCCGCCAGATTTATGCCATGGGCGGCAACCGCGAGGCGGCATCTCGTCTGGGGATGAACCTGCTTAAGCTGCATTTTTACGTCTACGGCTACATGGGCATTCTGGCCGGCATCGCCGCCGTGGTACAGGCGCAGATAACCCAGTCCGTCGCCCCTAACTCGCTGCTGGGCTTTGAGCTGACGGTGCTGGCTGCGGTGGTTCTCGGCGGGACAAGCATGAGCGGCGGGCGCGGGACGCTCACCGGCACCCTGCTCGGGGTTATCCTGCTGGCCTTCTTACAAAACGGCCTGACGCTGCTGAGCGTGTCCTCCTACTGGCACGCCGTGTTCAGCGGCGTGATTATCCTGGTCAGCATCAGCGCCACGGCCTGGAATGAAAAACGCAAACTCGCAAGGGAGCTTTGAGATGAAAACCTTCGCCAGATTTTTACCCGGTGATGCCATCATCCGGCTGCAGTGCGTGATTATTGTGGTGGTTGCCGTCGCGTTTTCGCTGCTGCTGGGCGGGCGTTTCTTTAGCCTCGCCAACTTCCAGTCCATCGGTTCGCAGCTGCCTGTTCTTGGCATGCTGGCGCTGGGCATGGGAATGACGATGCTGACCGGCGGCATCAACCTGTCGATTATTGCCGGGGCGAACGCCTGCTCGCTGGTGATGGCGGCGATTATCGTCAGCCACCCGGATAACCCGCTGTTCTTCGCGCTGGCTTTGCTGGCAGGTATTGCCGTGGCGGTGGCAATCGGCACGCTGAACGGCGCGCTGGTCGCCTGGGTCGGCGTTTCGCCTATCCTTGCCACGCTCGGCACCATGACGCTGATTTCCGGCCTCAATATTTTGCTGTCTAACGGCACGGTGATTTCCGGCTTCCCGGCGGCAATTCAGTACCTGGGCAACGCCACGCTGCTCGGGATCCCGGTCGCGCTGCTGCTGTTCCTGCTGGTTGCCGTTTTACTCTGGGTGCTGCTGGAGCACACCACGCTCGGGCGCAGCCTCTACCTAGTCGGCTCCAACGAACAGGCGACCCGCTACAGCGGCGTTAACACCGTGCGGGTGCAGATATCGGTGTACGTTATTTCCGCCCTGCTCGGCTGGGTGGCCGCCATTCTGATGATGGCTAAATTCAACTCGGCCAAAGCCGGGTACGGCGAGTCTTACCTGCTGGTGACCATCCTTGCCTCGGTGCTGGGCGGCATTAACCCGGACGGCGGTTTTGGCCGCGTTATCGGCCTGGTGCTGGCGCTCATCGTGCTGCAAATGCTGGAAAGTGGCTTTAATTTGCTGGGGATTAGCAGTTATCTGACCATGGCGCTCTGGGGCGCGGTGCTGATCCTCTTTATCGCATTACAGAATCGTAAAGCCTGAGTTCAGGAGAATCATTATGGCGAGTTACTTCATTGGGGTGGATGTAGGGACGGGGAGCGCCCGCGCGGGCGTCTTTGATCTGAATGGCAGAATGGTAGGCCAGGCCAGCCGGGCAATAGAGCTTTATCGCCCGCAGGCGGATTTCGTCGAGCAATCCTCGGACAATATCTGGCAGGCGGTCTGCAACGCGGTGCGGGATGCAGTAAACCAGGCCGATATTAACCCGATTCAGGTTAAGGGGCTGGGCTTCGACGCCACCTGTTCTCTGGTGGTGCTGGATAAAGAAGGCAAACCGCTGACCGTCAGCCCTTCCGGGCGCAGCGAACAAAACATCATCGTTTGGATGGATCACCGCGCCATTACCCAGGCCGACAGGATTAATGCCCTGCACCACCGCGTGCTGGATTACGTGGGCGGGATTATTTCCCCGGAGATGCAAACGCCAAAACTACTGTGGCTCAAGCAGCACATGCCGAATACCTGGTCGAACGCGGGCTACTATTTTGACCTGCCGGATTTCCTGACCTGGCGCGCCACCGGGGATGATACCCGCTCGCTCTGCTCCACCGTTTGTAAATGGACCTATATGGGCCACGAAGACAAATGGGACAGCAGCTACTTCCGCCAGATTGGGCTGGAAGATTTGCTGGAGCATGATGCGGAAAAAATTGGTCGCTATGTGAAAACCATGGGCGAACCGCTGGGCCACGGCCTGACCCAGCGTGCCGCAAGCGAAATGGGACTGATTGCCGGTACCGCCGTCAGCGTTTCTATTATCGATGCTCATGCGGGCACGCTCGGCACACTCGGCGCCTGCGGCGTTTCAGGTGAAGTGGCAGACTTTGACCGCCGCGTGGCGCTGATCGGAGGCACCTCTACCGGCCATATGGCGATTTCAAAAGAGGCGCGCTTTATCAACGGCGTTTGGGGGCCGTATTATTCTGCGGTGCTGCCGGGCTACTGGCTCAACGAAGGCGGCCAGTCGGCTACCGGGGCGCTGATCGACCATATTATTCAGTCTCACCCATGCTATGAAACGCTGCTTGCCCAGGCGAAGGCTCAGGGCCAGACTATTTATGAACAGCTGAACGCCCTGCTGCGCAAAATGGCCGGTGAGCCGGAGAACATCGCCTTCCTGACGAAGGATATGCACATCCTGCCCTACTTCCACGGCAACCGCTCACCGCGCGCTAACCCGACGCTGACCGGCGTCATCAGCGGGCTGAAGCTTTCCCGCACGCCGGAAGATATGGCCCTGCAGTACCTGGCCACGATTCAGGCCATCGCGCTCGGCACCCGCCATATTATCGAAACCATGAACCACAGCGGCTACACCATCGACACCGTCATGGCGAGCGGCGGCGGCACCAAAAATCCAATCTTCGTTCAGGAACACGCCAACGCCACCGGCTGCGCCATGCTGCTGCCGGAAGAGAGCGAGGCGATGCTGCTGGGCAGCGCAATGATGGGCACCGTGGCGGCAGGCGTGTTTGACTCCTTCCCCGAAGCCATGTCGGTGATGAGCCGCATCGGTAAAACGGTCACGCCGCAAACCAACCGCATCAAGCAGTACTACGACCGCAAATACAAAGTGTTCCACGAGATGTATCTCGACCACATGAAGTATCGCCAGCTGATGCAGGAGGATGCATGAGTGCCTCCTGGCAACAGGCCGTAAACGCGTGGGAAACCTGCAGCCGCGAACTTGCGGCGCTGGAACACCATCTGGATGAGCCGCAGTGGCTCGCCTTGCTGGCCGAACTGAGAAACTGCAAAGGCAAGATTGTGGTCACCGGCGTAGGCACCTCCGGCATCGCGGCGAGAAAAATTGCCCATATGCTCGCCTGTGTGGAACGCCCGGCGATTTATCTCAGCGCAACGGATGCAGCCCATGGCGATTTAGGTTTTTTACGTGAAGACGATCTGATGATTATGCTTTCGCGCGGCGGAAATTCTGACGAGCTAACGCGTCTGCTGCCAGGCCTGGCGGCCAGAAACGTGCCGCTCATCAGCGTAACGGAAAACCCGAATTCGGCCATCGCCACAGCGGCCAGGCTGGTGATATCCACCGGCGTGAAGAACGAAATGGATCCGCTGAACATGCTGGCGACCACGTCGATAATCCTGGTGCTGGCGATCTTTGATGCCGCCTGCGCCTGCCTGATGAGCGAGAGCGGCTACTCGAAAGAGACGCTGCTGGCGGTTCATCCCGGTGGAGACGTCGGGCTGACGCTCAGCCAGCGGAAATAAAAAAGGCTCCCAATCGGGAGCCTTCTACATTTCAGCTTAACGGTTATGCGTAAACCGGGAAGCGGGCACAGATATCCAGCACTTTACCTTTGACGCGCTCGATCACCGCTTCGTCATTGATGTTGTCCAGAACGTCACACATCCAGCCAGCCAGCTCTTTCACTTCTGCTTCTTTGAAACCGCGGCGAGTGACAGCCGGAGAACCGATACGGATACCGGAAGTCACGAACGGGCTCTTCGGATCGTTTGGCACGCTGTTTTTGTTCACGGTGATGTTGGCGCGGCCCAGGGCAGCGTCAGCTTCTTTACCGGTCAGGTTTTTGTCCACCAGATCCAGCAGGAACAGGTGGTTTTCAGTCCCGCCGGAGACCACTTTGTAGCCACGGTTCAGGAACACTTCCACCATCGCTTTGGCGTTTTTGGCAACCTGCTGCTGGTAAACCTTGAACTCTGGCTCCATGGCTTCTTTCAGCGCCACGGCTTTGGCCGCGATAACGTGCATCAGCGGGCCGCCCTGCGCGCTTGGGAATACGGCAGAGTTCAGTTTCTTATAAAGATCTTCGTCGCCGCCCTTCGCCAGGATCAGGCCACCGCGTGGACCCGCCAGGGTTTTGTGGGTGGTGGTGGTCACAACGTGAGCGTGTGGCACCGGGTTCGGGTAAACGTCTGCGGCAATCAGACCCGCAACGTGTGCCATGTCAACGAACAGGTAAGCACCGATGCTGTCTGCGATTTCACGCATTTTTGCCCAGTCAACCACGCCGGAGTAGGCAGAGAAGCCGCCGATGATCATCTTCGGCTTGTGCTCTTTAGCCTGCTTAGCCATGTCTTCGTAGTCAATTTTACCGGACTCATCAATACCGTAAG
Source organism: Cedecea neteri (assembly GCF_000757825.1). Classification (GTDB taxonomy): domain Bacteria; phylum Pseudomonadota; class Gammaproteobacteria; order Enterobacterales; family Enterobacteriaceae; genus Cedecea; species Cedecea selenatireducens. Next base: position 3,725,304 of record NZ_CP009451.1, on the reverse strand, counting down.
GAATGATGTTGTACAGTTTGCCGGAGAAGTTAACCGGGGAGCCGTGAGTCAGGTGGCCGCCCTGCGCCAGATTCATACCCAGCACGGTATCGCCCGGCTGCAGCAGCGCGGTGTATACCGCGAAGTTAGCCTGGGAGCCGGAGTGCGGCTGCACGTTCGCATAGTCTGCGCCAAACAGCTCTTTGGCACGGTCGATAGCCAGCTGCTCGACGATATCCACATATTCGCAACCGCCGTAGTAGCGCTTGCCTGGGTAACCTTCAGCATATTTGTTTGTCAGCTGAGAACCCTGAGCCTGCATCACGCGCGGGCTGGTGTAGTTTTCGGAGGCGATCAGTTCAATGTGCTCTTCCTGACGTACTTTCTCTTGCTCCATGGCCTGCCACAGCTCGGCATCATAATCGGCAATGTTCATTTCACGCTTTAACATTCGCATCTCCTGACTCAGCTAACGGTAAAAATTTTACTGCAATGAGGGGGCCCTTTTGGGCGACGGGCAACAGTGTAAACCGAAACCCTTCCCGGTGATAGGGCTTGACAGAGGTTTTTACGCAAACGATTACCCAGGCATGAAATCAGGCTTTCAGGCAATAAAAGAAGCGCTTTTTTGCCGGATATTTCTTCATCAACGAGATGCGTATTTTTCATGTTCTGTGACCTCAGTCGTTAACAACGATAACCCATTTACAACATAAGGCCATTTCTATAAGATGCATTTAAAATGCAATTTATACACTACGCTGTTTATGGAGACCGCCATGCTAGACGCACAAACCATCGCCGTTGTTAAGTCGACTATCCCTCTGCTGGCCGCCACCGGCCCCAAGCTCACCGCCCACTTCTACGAGCGTATGTTCAGCCATAACCCTGAGCTGAAAGAGATTTTTAATATGAGCAACCAGCGCAACGGCGACCAGCGTGAAGCGCTGTTCAACGCTATTTGCGCCTATGCGGCAAACATTGAAAACCTGGCCGCGCTGCTGCCTGCCGTGGAGAAAATCGCCCAGAAGCACACCACCTTCCAGATCCAACCCGAGCAGTACAACATCGTGGGCGGCCACCTGCTGGCAACCCTGGACGAGATGTTCAGCCCGGGGCAGGAAGTGCTGGACGCGTGGGGTAAAGCCTACGGCGTGCTGGCTCAGGTCTTCATTAACCGCGAGTCGGAGATTTACCAGGATAACGCCGCTAAGCAGGGCGGTTGGGAAGGCACTCGTCCCTTCACCATCGTTGAGAAAAAGGAACAAAGCTCGCTGATCGCCAGCTTTGAACTGATTCCGCTCGACGGCGGCCCGGTGGCAGATTATCAGCCAGGACAATACCTTGGCGTCTGGCTGAAGCCCGCCGGTTTCCCGCATCAGGAAATTCGCCAGTATTCTTTGACCCGCCAGCCGAACGGTAAAAGCTACCGTATCGCCGTGAAGCGTGAAGATAAGGGCATGGTCTCAAACTGGCTGCACAATCACGCTCAGGCCGGGGATCGGGTGCATCTTGCCTCGCCGGCAGGGGATTTTTTCATGGACGTTAAACCAGAAACGCCGGTGACGCTGATCTCCGCAGGCGTGGGCCAAACGCCAATGCTTGCGATGCTGGATACGCTGGCGAACAGCGGCCATCAGGCACAGGTAAACTGGCTGCACGCTGCCGAACACGGCGGGGTCCACGCGTTCAACGAGGAAGTGAAAGGGCTTGGCGCTAAGCTGCCGAAGTTTGAAAGCCACGTCTGGTACCGCGAGCCGTCCGCAGAGGATCGTGAACTGGCGCGCTTTAACCGCACGGGGTTGATGAACTTGCTGGAAATTGAAGGGAAATTAAGCGACCCGGCGATGCAGTTTTATCTCTGCGGCCCGATCAACTTTATGCGTTTTGCCGCAGAACAGCTGGTGAAGATTGGCGTGGATAAAGACAGCATTCACTATGAGTGTTTTGGCCCGCACAAGGTGATGTAGTTCAGTACGGATGCCCCTCACCCCAGCCCTTATGTCTTGAACTTCCCCGCCAGTGCGGGGAAGATCCCCGACTGATCATCGGGAGGTTGCCGGTGAGCATCCCCTGGCCCTGGTGCTTCCGAGCCCGTGGGAGAGATTATGCCCCGGCAACCTTATTCCCTGTCGCCTCAAGACCGAACGGTATCCTGTGCCTCTGAGCACCCACATATAAGGATGGTCTGGCGATATTATTCATAAGGTTACGGAGAATCAGATGACCCTCACTTCTGTCGGCGTTGATATTGCTAAGCTAAAATTTGATGTCGCTGTCCTGCTGCCTGGTCAGAAATACAAAACTAAAAAGTTTGCTAACACGCCTGCGGGATGTCGTGAGTTTATTCACTGGCTGACCCGCTTTGGGGACTGTCATGTCTGTATGGAAGCGACGGGCAGCTACAGCACGGAACTCGCCACGGCATTGTCCGATGGCGGCTATCGCGTCAGCCTGGAAAACCCTGCCCGCATTCATGCCTTCAGTAACACCGAACTGACCCGAAACAAAACGGATAAAAGCGATGCCGCCCTGATAGCACGGTATTGTGCCCTGTATCAGCCAGCCCAATGGCATCCGGCTCCTCTCAGCCAGCGACAGCTGACCGCGCTGGTGCGGCATCTTAAAAATCTTGAAGAGATGCGTCAGATGGAAGAGAACAGGCTGGAGGCCGCAGATGAGGTCATCACTGGCTCGTTAAAAGAGCACATCGCCACGCTGGATGAACTGATAAAAGAAACCAAAAAGAAAATCAGACAGCACATTGATGATGACCCGGACCTGAGAAAAGACAAAGCGCTGCTGGAGAGTATCCCGGGAGTGGGAGATGTGCTGAGTACGAGTCTTCTGGCCTTCGCGGGAAACCTGAGGCGGTTCAGGAGCAGTAAGGCTCTGGTGGCTTATGCAGGGCTGAACCCACGACGTTGTGAGTCCGGGATGTGGAAGGGAAAGAGCAGGTTGTCAAAAGTGGGGAGCCGTGAGCTGCGTAGCGTGCTGTATATGCCTACGGTAGTGGCGGGAAGATGTAATGAAGTGGTGAAAGACCTGATGACCCGGATGGCGAGCAGGGGGAAGACAGGCAAAGAACGCGTGTGTGCAGGAATGAGAAAGCTGCTACAGCTGGCTTATGGGGTGGTGAAATCAGGGCGTGAATTTAACGCTGAAATACCGCTTGCCGGATAACCGACAAGACGGTATCTCTCCCCAAAGGGGCGAGGGGGTAAAGGACAGATTCTGCCCAAGGGTGAGGGTAAAAATCTACATCAAATCGCCGCGTCGTCTTCTTCACCGGTACGGATACGCACCACGCGCGCCACATCGAAGACGAAAATCTTGCCGTCGCCGATCTTGCCGGTCTGAGCCGTACGAATAATGGTATCCACGCAGGTATCAACGATGTCGTCGGTGACCACGATTTCAATTTTTACTTTCGGCAGAAAATCCACCATGTACTCGGCACCGCGGTACAGTTCGGTGTGCCCTTTCTGACGGCCAAAGCCTTTAACTTCCGTCACCGTCATGCCGGTGATGCCTACTTCAGCCAGCGCTTCACGCACATCGTCCAGTTTGAAAGGTTTAATAATCGCATCAATTTTTTTCATGGTATTACCGGTATCCCCGCGCGGCGTTTTTACTATTAGTAATCGGTTGCTCACACTATCACAGCCTACTCTTTAAAGTCATTGGCCTCGAGTTCATGCCTCGCCAGTAATTTATAGAATTCGGTTCGGTTACGCCCCGCCATACGTGCAGCATGGGTGACATTCCCCTTGGTAATTTGCAGCAGCTTACGTAGATAGTTTAGCTCGAACTGGTTGCGGGCTTCGACAAATGTCGGCAAGGCGGTGTTTTCACCTTCCAGCGCCTGCTCCACCAGCGCTTCGCCAATCACCGGGGCTGAGGTTAGCGCCACGCATTGCTCAATGACGTTCACCAGCTGGCGCACGTTACCCGGCCAGCTCGCCGTCATCAGGCGCTTCATGGCATCGGTCGAGAAACTACGAACGAACGGCTTATGCCTGTCGGCGGACTGACGTAATAAATGATTCGCCAGCAGCGGGATATCTTCAGCACGTTCGTGCAAGGCAGGGATTTTCAGGTTCACGACATTAAGGCGATAGAAGAGATCTTCACGAAACTCGCCGCGCTCCATCGCTTTAGGCAGGTCCCGGTGCGTGGCGGAGATAATGCGCACGTCAATGTCCAGGTCGCGGTTGCTGCCCAGCGGACGAACTTTCCGCTCCTGCAGGACACGCAGCAGCTTAACCTGGAGCGGAATCGGCATATCACCGATTTCATCGAGAAACAGGGTTCCGCCTTCCGCCGCCTGGAACAGCCCTTCACGGCTGCTGACCGCGCCGGTAAACGCCCCGCGCGCATGACCAAACAGCTCGGACTCCAGCAGCTGCTCCGGCAACGCGCCACAGTTAATGGCGATAAAAGCTTTTTTACTGCGTGGGCTGGCGTTGTGTATCGCCTGAGCCAGGATCTCTTTCCCGGTCCCGCTTTGCCCGTTAATCAACACGCTGACGTCCGACTGCGCCACCATGCGAGCCTGTTCGAGCAGGCGCTGCATAATTGGGCTGCGGGTCACAATGGTATCCCGCCACATGTCATCTCCGGCAATGACCGTATGCTCCAGCGCATTGTCGATGGCCTGATAGAGCGCATCTCTGTCTACCGGTTTAGTCAGGAAGCTGAACACGCCCTGCTGGGTCGCCGCCACGGCATCCGGAATGGAACCGTGGGCGGTCAGAATGATCACCGGCAATCCCGGCTGACCTTTTTGGATCTCCGCGAACAGCGCCATGCCGTCCATTTCATCCATTCTGAGATCGCTAATCACCAGATCGATTTTTTCTCGCGCAAGGACCTTCAGCCCTTCGGCGCCGCTTTCCGCCGTGGTGACCGTATAGCCCTCGCTCGAAAGGCGCATTCCCAGCAGCTTGAGCAGGCCAGGATCGTCATCCACTAACAATAAGCGCGCGGGTTTCCTTTGCGTCATGGTTTTGCCTCCGGCTGCGATTTGTTTGAAGCGTCGTCATCGTTGTCGTCCGAACTGTGCGTGTCCGGCACTAAATTGCTTCCCGGCTTGCGGCTTGAAAGCTGACGTTCAATATCGGTAAGGTTTTCCAGCTTGCGCGTGGTGAGGTCAAGCTGGCTGCGCAGGCGCTGCTGCTGCTCGCGCAGCGTATCCAGCTCGCCGTCGGTTGATTGCTGAAGCTTGCTGTAGCGCGTGCGCTCATCCGAGAGTTTGAGCAAAGAAGACTGGCCGTCGCGCCAAATCTCAAACAGAGAACGGACCTGCACCGGCACCTCATGGGTCATGGTGTCGAGCTGGGTCATGTAGCGGCGGCGCTCGGTCGGGGTAATTTTAGCCGTAGAGAGCAAAATGCCGCGCTTGAACGTATCCTGCCAGGTTTCTGCCGGCCACTGCCGAGCTTCCGCCCTGGCTTCTGCCGGCGGCAGGCGCTGGGCGCAGTCCATGCCGCGCAGCCAGTAAAGTGGATTGCTGCTGACGTCATGCCCCGTCAGCGCCCATATTTCGGCGCAGTCCGTGGACAGGTAATCAGGAATTTGTTGTTCCGGGATATGCGGTTTGTGGGCCTCGTCAAGGCTGCTGGAAACGCTTTTGGCCACGCAGCCCGTCAGCAGTGCGGCACCTGCCAGTGCGCCGGATACCCAGCAAATGAGGCGAGGCAAAGCCCCGCGGCGTGGCTCACGCAATAAAAGTACTTTCATCGTTTTAATCATTCTCAGGGAAAACCGGTAATTCGATACGGAAACAAACTTCCGCGCTGTTAGCGTTAATCAGGCTAAGCTTTCCGTGCATGCGTCGAATGCAATCCCTGGCGATACTCAGTCCCAGGCCACTTCCCTTTACCGAACCCTTCCGCTGGTGACTACCCTGGAAGAAAGGCTCAAAAATCATCTCTTGTTCCGTCGCCGGAATCGGTTCGCCGGTATTCGCGACCTCAATGTGCAACATCGCGCCAACCTGCGAACTACGGAGATAAATGGTACCGGATTCACTGCCATAGTGCACCGCATTGGAGTAGAGATTATCCAGCACGCTCATCAGCAGAGTCGTTTCTGCCAGGCAGGCTTTCGGGCTTAGCTGAATCTCGGTATGCATCATTTTAGCTCTCGCCGGCAGGCTGTGCGCAGAGATAACCATTTCTACCAGCGGGGCCAGCTCGACCTTTTCCAGCGTCACCGCGGCGTCCGCCAGTTTGCGGTTGTAGTCCAGCAGCTGTTCAATCAGCCTTTGCAGATGGCGGCTGCTGCTGTCGAGTATGGCCACAACCTCTTTCTGGTCGGCATTCAGCGGCCCGGCAACCTGATCGGCAAGTAGTTCCGTCCCTTCCCGCATGCTGGCAAGCGGCGTTTTTAATTCATGGGAAAGATGGCGGAGAAATTCATGCCGCTGGGATTCAAGCCAGGCCAGGCGCTCGCTAAGCCAGACAATGCGCTGCCCCACGGAGCGTAGCTCTCTCGGCCCTTTAAACACCTCGCTATTGCCAAGCGTACGCCCTTCCCCCAGCCGATTGATCATCCGTTCAATGCCTTTGACCGGGCCGATAATCATGCGGGTGAAAATGATAACCAGGCCAAGGCTCAGCAGAAATAGCACCAGCGCCTGCCAGCCGAAGAACTGGCCTCGCTCGGCGATTTCCTGCTGTAGCTGTTGCCCACGGGAGAACACCACCGTCCTGGTCGCCTGAACCATTTCGGCATTGGCCGAAGCAAACTGTTCAAGCTGGTTCGCCGCCGCGGCTTCTGGCCCGCTGTTTTTACATTTTAGTTCGGTAAGGTCGCTCAATGACTGACTGAGCGATTGATAAAGCCTGGGATCGGGTAGAACAGATGAATGGGCTTCGAGCATTTGAGCATAGCGCTGGCGCTGGCCCTGATACAGCTGAGCAAGGCGGGAGTCATCCAGCACGCAGTATTGCCGGTAGCTGCGCTCCATTTCCAGAGCAATATTGGTCATCGCCTCGCTGCGGCGAGCGTCAATCAGCGTGGTGCGGTTAGTCAGCGCGGCCTGGGCGCTTAGCGCGTTCAGGCTTTGCCAGGCCTGCCAGGCAAGCACCAGCAGCGGTACCAGCACTAATAAGAAGGCCATCATGACAAGCTGGCGCAAAGATCGAGGGAAAAAATGCCACTGGTTCAATAGCTTCATCTCACATTACCTGTATGACACGATGCTAGCCGCGATTGCGCGTGGTGGAAAGATGAGTTTGCCAGAAACAATAAAGGCAGGGTCAAAAACCCTGCCTTTACTTAGGAATTAGGTGGTGCCTTACTCAACGTTTCGCCCGGAGCATGATAAGCCCGAAGGCATTTATCAAATATTGGACGGCAGGCACCTTTTTGTGCGTCATTCGGCGGTTTATGTAGTCTGTCTGAGAAGACGCTGACATAAGAGATTGAATGAGCCACTGGCTGTTATTAAGCAGGTATCGTGCCAACTTTAACTAAATTAAATTAACATATTGTTTTAATTGATATTAATCGATTTTCGAAAAGAATATATTGTGACTGTTTTTTATTCTTAGTGTCGCCATTTTGCAACACTCTTTAATAACAACCACCAAACCAATAAATATCAATGACTTAAACGTCTCCTTTTGGAGACACATTAAAGGCGGGTGTGTCGGGATTTAGTGACAAAAAAGCCCCTCACCCTGGCCCTCCCCCAGAGGGGCGAGGGAAACGGATCGGAGCCTTTCAACTTTTTTCCCCCTCTCCCTTTTAGGGAGAGGGCGGGGTGAGGGTAATCAGCCCAGCTGTTTACGCGCGTTACGGAAAATGCGCATCCACGGGCTGTCTTCGCCCCACTCTGCCGGGTGCCAGGAGTTGCTCACGGTGCGGAACACACGCTCAGGGTGCGGCATCATGATTGTCACACGGCCGCTTTCGTTACTCACTGCCGTTATCCCGTTCGGTGAACCGTTCGGGTTAGCCGGATAGGTTTCCGTCACGTTCGCGAAGTTATCCACGAAGCGCAGCGCCACCAGCCCTTTGCTCTCAAGCGCGGCGAGATGAGCGGCATCACGGACTTCCACGCGACCTTCACCGTGAGAAACCGCGATAGGCATATGCGAACCAGCCATGCCCTGCAGCAGCAGCGATGGGCTTGAAGTCACTTCAACCAGGCTGAAGCGCGCTTCAAAGCGATCGGACTGGTTACGCACAAAGCGCGGCCACAAATCACTGCCTGGAATCAGTTCACGCAGGTTGGACATCATCTGACAGCCGTTACAGACGCCAAGCGCCAGCGTTTCCGGGCGATGGAAGAAGGTTTCAAACTCATCGCGCACGCGAGCGTTGAACAGGATGGACTTCGCCCAGCCTTCCCCTGCACCCAGCACGTCGCCGTAAGAGAATCCGCCGCAGGCCACCAGCGTGTGGAAACTTTCCAGACCGGTGCGGCCCGCCAGCAGGTCACTCATGTGAACGTCAATGGCGTCAAAGCCAGCACGGTGGAAGGCGGCAGCCATCTCAACGTGGGAGTTAACGCCCTGCTCGCGCAGGATAGCCACTTTAGGGCGCGCGCCGGTTGCGATGAACGGCGCGGCAATATCTTCTTTGATATCAAAGTTCAGCTTCACGTTAAGGCCAGGATCGTTGTCGTTAGCCTTCGCGTTGTGCTCTTCGTCGGCACAGGCCGGGTTATCACGCAGGCGCTGCATCTGCCAGGTGGTTTCTGCCCACCACATACGCAGCGTGGTACGACTTTCGCTGAACACCGCATGACCGTCAGCGCTGATGGTGAACCGGTCACCTTCAACGGCCTTGCCGAGATAATGCACGCAGTCCGCCAGGCCGTGTTCGGCCAACAGCGCCTCGACGCCCTCACGATCTTCGGCACGAACCTGGATAACGCCACCCAGCTCTTCGTTAAACAATGCGGCCAGGCGATCGCTGCCGAGGCCTGCGATGTCAACATCCACGCCGCAGTGGCCGGTAAAGGCCATTTCCGCCAGGGTGACCAGCAGGCCACCGTCGGAGCGGTCGTGCCAGGCCAGCAGTTTGCGATCTGCAACCAGCGCCTGCATCGCGTCCCAGAAGCCTTTAAGCTGCTCAACGCTGCGCACGTCCGCTGGCTTGTCACCCAACTGGCGGTAAACCTGAGACAGCGCGGTGGCGCCCAGCGCGTTGTGGCCTTTGCCTAAATCGATCAGCAGCAGGGCGTTATCTTCGGTGCCAAGCTGCGGAGTCACGGTGCCACGCACGTCTTCCACGCGGGCAAACGCGGTAATCACCAGCGACAGCGGAGAAGTCATCTCGCGCTGCTCGTTACCTTCCTGCCAGCGGGTTTTCATCGACATGGAGTCTTTGCCAACCGGGATGGTTATCCCCAGCGCCGGACAAAGCTCTTCGCCAACGGCCTTAACCGCTTCATACAGACCAGCGTCTTCACCAGGGTGACCGGCTGCGGCCATCCAGTTTGCAGACAGTTTGATGCGCTTCAGGGAACCGATTTGGGTTGCCGCGATGTTGGTTAATGCTTCGCCTACGGCCAGGCGACCGGAAGCCGCAAAGTCCAGCAGCGCAACTGGCGCACGTTCGCCGATAGACATCGCTTCGCCGTAGTAGCTATCCAGGCTGGCGGTGGTGACCGCGCAGTTTGCGACCGGGATCTGCCACGGGCCAACCATCTGATCGCGGGACACCATACCGGTTACCGTACGGTCGCCGATGGTCACGAGGAAGGTTTTTTCAGCCACCGTCGGCAGATGCAGAACGCGTTTCACCGCATCGGCAATGGAGATCTCACTGCTGTTGAAGACTTCACCTTTGGCTTTCAGCGTCTCGACGTTACGCTCCATCTTCGGCGTTTTGCCCAGCAGCACGTCCAGCGGCATATCAATAGGCTGATTATCAAAGTGGCTGTCGTTGAGCGTCAGGTGCTGTTCGGTGGTGGCTTCCCCAATCACCGCATACGGCGCGCGCTCGCGGCGGCAAAGTTCGTCAAACAGCGGCAGCTGCTCTGGCGCAACGGCCAGCACGTAGCGCTCCTGGGATTCGTTACACCAGACTTCAAGCGGGCTCATGCCCGGCTCGTCGTTAAGAATGTCGCGCAGTTCAAAGCGGCCGCCGCGGCCACCATCGCTGACCAGCTCAGGCATGGCGTTAGACAGGCCACCCGCGCCAACGTCGTGGATAAACAGAATCGGGTTGTCTTCGCCCATCTGCCAGCAGCGGTCGATCACTTCCTGACAGCGGCGTTCCATTTCCGGGTTATCACGCTGAACGGAAGCAAAATCTAAATCGGCATCGGACTGGCCGGATGCCATAGACGACGCTGCACCGCCGCCGAGGCCGATGTTCATCGCCGGGCCACCCAGCACAATCAGCTTAGCGCCTGGGGTGATTTCGCCCTTCTGCACATGGTCGGCCCGGATGTTACCGATGCCGCCGGCGAGCATGATAGGTTTGTGGTAGCCGCGCAGCTCTACGCCGTTGTGGCTGTTAACCTGCTCTTCGTAGGTACGGAAGTAGCCGGTCAGCGCCGGACGGCCAAATTCGTTGTTGAATGCCGCCCCGCCCAGTGGGCCTTCGGTCATGATATCCAGCGCGGTAACGATGCGGTCTGGCTTACCAAAATCCTGTTCCCACGGCTGTTCAAAGCCTGGAATACGCAGGTTGGAAACGGAGAAACCGACCAGGCCAGCTTTTGGCTTGGCACCGCGCCCGGTAGCGCCTTCGTCACGGATTTCACCGCCGGAACCCGTTGCTGCACCCGGCCACGGGGAGATAGCGGTCGGGTGGTTGTGGGTTTCAACCTTCATCAGGATATGCGCCTCTTCCTGATGGAAGTCGTAGCGCCCCGCCTCACGGTCGGCGAAGAAGCGCCCCACGGCTGAACCTTCCATGACCGCCGCGTTGTCTTTATAGGCAGACAGCACGTAATCCGGCGTTTTCTCGAAGGTATTTTTGATCATCTTGAACAGGGACTTCGGCTGCTTCTGCCCGTCGATAATCCAGTCGGCGTTAAAGATTTTATGGCGACAGTGTTCGGAGTTCGCCTGAGCAAACATGTACAGTTCGATGTCGTTCGGGTTGCGGCCAAGCTTGCTGAACGCATCCTGCAGGTAGTCGATTTCGTCTTCCGCCAGCGCCAGGCCCAGACGGATATTCGCCTCCACCAGCGCGTTACGCCCTTTGCCGAGCAGGTCAACGCTCTGCACCGGAGCGGGCTGCTGCCGGGTAAACAGCTGCTGCGCATCGTTCAGAGAGGTAAACACACTCTCCATCATGCGGTCGTGCAGCAGCGCGGCAACGTCCTGCAGCTGTTCGGCGGTCAGCGTGCTGCCGGTAACGTACCAGGCCACGCCGCGCTCAAGGCGCTTAATCTGTGGCAGATCGCAGTTGTGGGCAATGTCGGTGGCTTTAGAAGACCAGGGGGAGATGGTGCCAGGGCGCGGGGTGACCAGCAGCAAGGTTCCTTCAGGCGCATGTTCTGCGAGAGTTGGACCATACTTCAACAGCCGCTGCAGGCGAGCAAGCTCATCAGCGTTCAGCGGAGCTTCGAGGTCGGCAAAATGAACATACTCGGCATAAATGTCGCTTACCGGAAGGTTAGCATCGTTAAAACGGGCCAGGAGTTTGTTAATACGAAATGCCGAAAGAGCAGGCGAACCACGCAGAATTTCCATCATTAAAGATCTCTCGTCTTCAGGGCGAAGGGGGGAAAACGGGCGTCATTATAGAGAATCCTCCGCCGTGACGAAACCGTTTGCGTAGAAATAACAGCAGAAGTTTTTATTGCACAAAAAGTAAACGATATATTCTTAAAAGTTGCTTACTGGCGTTTTCTTACGCAAAATGCGCCTCATTCACTCACGGGGTTCAGACAAATCATGTTTATTGTTGGCTAAGGCTTATCCTGCTGCAGAATGTTATCTATTTGAAAAGAATAAAGATTAATTATCTGCTTATCGGTATCGTCACCTTGTTGCTGGCAGTGGCATTATGGCCCTCCATTCCAGGTTTCAATCAGGCCGAAAACCGTATCGCCGCGATAAAAGCGCGGGGGGTTCTGCGCGTCAGTACCATTTCATCGCCGCTCACCTGGACGATGATTAACGGCAAGGCGACCGGACTTGATTATGAGCTCGCCAGCGAGTTTGCAGATTACCTGGGCGTGAAGCTCAAAGTCGTGGTACGGCCAAACATCAACGCGTTGTTCGACGACCTGGACAATGACAAAGCCGACCTGCTTGCCGCCGGGCTGGTGTATAACTCGCGCCGCAGCAGCGATTACCAGGCAGGGCCAACCTATTACTCAGTTTCGCAGCAAATGGTTTACCGCGTGGGCAGCCCGCGTCCGAAGTCGCTCGGCGGCGTTAAACCTTCGCAGCTGGTGCTCTCTTCCGGCCAGGCTGTGGTCAGCGATCTGCAAAAGCTAAAGGAAAGCCAGTATCCCGATCTTAGCTGGAGCATTGACGCCAAACAGACCAGCAATCAGCTTCTGCAGCAGGTGGTGGACGGCAATATCGCCTTTACTATCTCTGATAGTATCGCCATCAGTATTTTCCAGCGCGTACATCCCCAGTTGGCCGTCGCTCTGGACGTGACCGATGAACAGCCTGTTACCTGGTTTTCGGCGCGTGACGGCGACGACAGCATGAGCGCCGCCCTGCTCGATTTCTACAATCAGATTAGCAGCAACGGCACGCTGGCAAGGCTAGAGGAAAAATATCTCGGCCATATCGGTGATTTTGATTACGTCGATACCCGAACCTTCCTGAATGCGGTGGATGCAGTTCTGCCGGATCTACAGCCGCTGTTTGAAAAATACGCCGACGAAATCGACTGGCCGCTGCTGGCCGCAATTTCCTATCAGGAATCCCACTGGGATACCCACGCTACTTCGCCAACCGGCGTGCGCGGGCTGATGATGTTGACGAAAAATACAGCACAGAGTCTTGGGGTCGTCGACAGGCTGGATGCAGAGCAAAGCATCAGCGGCGGCAGCCGTTATCTGAAAGATATGATGAGCAAAGTGCCGAGCTCAGTCCCGGAATACGAACGCATCTGGTTCGCGCTGGCGGCCTACAACATGGGCTATGCCCATATGCTCGATGCTCGTCAGCTGACGGCAAAACAGAAAGGCAACCCGGACAGCTGGGCCGATGTGAAGACACGCCTGCCGCTGCTGAGCCTTAAGCCTTATTACAGCAAAACAACCTATGGATATGCTCGTGGACACGAGGCTTACGCGTATGTGGAAAACATCCGCAAGTATCAGCTTAGTCTGGAAGGGTATTTACAGGAGAAAGAGAAAAAAACGGCTCAGGTGGACAAGTTTGCCGAGGCTTACCCTGCGGTCGCCCCGATAGAGCTGGCTAATCCGACCTATGGGCCTTTTCCTTTAGGGCCTTTTTCTCAAGACGACGAGCGCGAAAAAAATCGCTCAGCATGGCTGAGCACTCTGACGCGAGCACCCCTTCACTGACCTGCACCTGATGGTTCATCCCGGGATGGCCGAGTACGTCCATCAGCGAACCAATTGCGCCCGTTTTGGCGTCACGCGCGCCGAACACTAAGCGGCCAATGCGGCTGTGCACCATCGCCCCTGCGCACATGACGCAAGGTTCAAGCGTGACGTAGAGCGTGGTATCCAGCAGACGATAGTTTTGCAGCACCAGTCCGCCCTGGCGAAGAGCCATAATTTCAGCATGGGCCGTAGGGTCGTGACGGCCTATAGGGCGATTCCAGCCTTCACCAATAACCTGGTTGTTATGCACCAGCACCGCGCCGACGGGCACTTCACCTTCATCCCACGCCCGCTGAGCGAGGATCAGGGCATGACGCATCCAGTGTTCATGGGTAAATACTGTATCTGACACAACGCTCTCCGCGGCATAAGTGGGCGGCGCATTATACACACCGCTTAACGGATTCAAAACGCCCTACTCGAGCTGCTGCAACTCTCCCTGCGGCGTGACGCGCCAGCGATGCTCGCAGAAATACAGCAGCGGATTGTCCTGATGGCTGTCGCTGTAGCCGCTGTAAAGTCGCAGCGGGGCACCTATGTGCTGCTCCAGCTGAACCACTTTTTCATGGCCGAGGCAGCGAAGGGTAACAATCCACCCTCCATAGCCTCGTGCAATCTGCGTGGCAATCACCTTCACCTCCGGCAGCCACGGCGTATCAAAATAGACCTTCTCAACCAACGGCTGAGGCGAGCCTGTAATCAGCCAGACGTCAGCATTCGCGCTGTGCAAATAGTCCGTCAGCCGCTGCTGGACAACGGGAAATGCCTTCACCTTCTTGCGAAACCAGACTGCGAAATCGCTCTGCAGTTGCTGCAGGCGAGCCTCACTTCGCCCAAACGTCGCGCCCCACAGCAGCAGGCTCATCGGCTGGCGGGCAGCGCTACCTTGAATAAGCATCATGCCTCCGACCAGAGGCAGCAGTAAAACCACCAGCAGCGCGTTCAGCGGCAGACGGCGCAGGAGGTAAAACAGAAAACTGCCGAACATGTCCTGCTGATGTAAGGTGCCATCCAAATCAAAAAAGACGACGCGGCGCGGGTGGTGGGTAGTCAATACGGGCTCCTTTAAGACTCGCGTTCACGAAATTATGCTCCCTTAAAGCCTAACAGATAGCCTCATGGTTTTCCGCGAGCAATCCTGGCCCTCAGCCCACGGCACATCAGAATATTTAATTCGGTAACATTGCTCTATAATGGAATTTATAATTCGCTCAGATGCTTATACAGGCAAGTCGTTATCGGAATTGCCGTCCCGGAGGTGAAATGAACTGTTTACTGCGCATTCGAAGCCGTTACGCCATGCTGGCCCAGAGTGACCGCAAGCTGGCCGACTTTCTGCTCGCCGAGCCCGATCGCGCACGCCATCTCAGTTCACAGCAGCTGGCGGAAGAAGCCGGCGTCAGCCAGTCCAGCGTCGTAAAATTCGCGCAGAAGCTCGGGTTCAAAGGCTTTCCAGCGATGAAGCTGGCCATCAGCGAAGCGCTCGCCAGCGGCCAAAATCCTAACTCCGTGCCGGTGCATAACCAAATTTTAGGGGATGACCCGCTGCGGCTTGTTGGGGAGAAGTTGATTAAAGAGAATATCGCGGCGATGCACGCCACGCTGGATATCAATGCGGAAGAGAAACTGCTGGCGAGCGTTTCGCTGCTGCGCAATGCGCGGCGCGTGCTGCTGGTAGGAATAGGCGCCTCTGGCCTTGTCGCGAAGAATTTTTCGTGGAAGTTGATGAAAATTGGCATTCACGCCGTCGCCGAGCAGGATATGCATGCCCTGCTGGCAACCGTACAGGCAATGACGCCGGAAGACGTGCTGCTCGCCATTTCCTATTCGGGCGAGCGCCGGGAGATAAATCTGGCCGCCGATGAAGCGCTTAACGCAGGCGCGAAAATCCTCGCCATTACCGGATTCACGCCTAACGCTTTACAGCAGCGCGCCAGCCTGTGTCTCTACACCATCGCAGAAGAACAGGCGACGCGTAGCGCGGCCATATCCTCCACCAGCGCCCAGATGATGCTGACAGACCTGCTATTTATGGCGCTGGTGCAGCAGGATCTGGAAAACGCGCCGGAGCGGATTCGCCAGAGCGAGGCGTTGGTGAGGAAGCTGGTTTAGCATTTGCCGGAAATTTTTTATAAAGCGTGGAAACACCGACATCATAAATAATCGCCACCTGCTGCCTGGTTTCTCCGGCAGCAATTAACCTCCCGGCCTGCGCCCATTGCGTTGCCGACAATTTCGGCCGCCGCCCCCCAATTCGCCCTTCCGCTCTGGCCGCAGCCAAACCGGCCCGGGTTCTTTCGACGATAAGCTCGCGTTCCATCTCGGCTAACGCGCCCATAACGTGAAAGAAAAAACGCCCCATCGGCGTAGAGGTGTCAATACTGTCCGTCAGGCTGCGGAAGTTAATCCCGCGCTTTCGGAGTTCTTCAATCAGCGAAACAAGGTGACGCATACTGCGGCCAAGCCGATCCAGCTTCCAGACGACTAATGTGTCGCCTTCACTGAGCGTTCTGAGTACCTTTTTTAACCCCGGCCTGTCCGCCGTTTTCCCGCTGATTTTATCCTCAAAAATCAGCTCACATCCTGCGCACTCCAACGCATTTTTCTGCAGCGCGGTGTTTTGGTCATTTGTTGATACCCTGACGTAGCCTACCAGCATGACGTATTGCCTCATAAAAGGCTGAAAGCATGCCACGTAGAGGCAAGATGTGCATTTTCTTAAAGGTTGGTTTGGGGGAGGCGAAGTATGTGACTAGCAGGGGGAGCAACGTTAATGGGGATTGGACCATCTGGTCTGATGGTTCTATTGAATTGAGTGGCTATAATTCCACTATTGTAGATGGTCTTGCGACCATTATTTTTCCTATAACCTTACCAAAAGTGGCTATGAATATATCCACTGCTGAACATTTAAGTTTTGACCTCGGGTCATCTGTTCAGCAACTGCATGTTTCTATGGTGGTTGACAACACAATAACAACCAGCGGATTTAAAGCTCGTTGCCAATTTATAAGTGGCGCCCCATCAGGATATGGTTTTTCGTGGCGAGTTCACTGCCCATCTAATTAACAAAGGGATCACTATGCGTTACTTTAACTCCACTACAATGACTGAAGTTTTGCCGGGCATACATGATACTGCGGGAGCAATTTCGCTGCCGGATGACAATTGGTTCTTCACATTATCATATATGCCAAAAGGTAAAGTGCTCGCAGTTAATGAAAACGGCGAGCCCGTATTAATTGATGCTACTGATCCGGAGCGATAGGCCATTCGATATCTGGTGCGGTGGAGGTATTTATCGCTTTCACCGCTTTGGTATATTCCATCCATGCAGTAAGCATTTCTTTATCAGCACTGCTAATAATCCCCAGAGTGAGTTCTGTGCGCCAATCAGCAGTAACTCTATTTGCTTCACTCAGAAATGCTTGCCGTTTTAGTTCAGCCTCAGAAATATCACCTGCTTTCTGAGCCGCGATATCCGTCACCCATTTTTCGCCGTCCCATTTATCATATGGAGTAATGGGGGCATCGAGAGTCATATTCAAAGGGTATCCACCCAACATACTGATAATTCTAGGTTGTCCCGTTTTCTTGCTGTAGACCATATCTCCACGGTGATCATCGACGTATTCCCATGCTGAAAAGTCTTCAGTTCTGCAAACAACAACCCCGTCTTTTAAGACCGGAGGTGCATCGATACAGGAATATGCCGGAAGCCCCAGGCCGACTGCAAGATATTCAACGGATGAAGAAAGATATTCGCGCGTCTTGCTAGTATAGTTGTAGACGATGATAGTACCAGGCGTAGTAGCGATTTGGTTTTTACCCAGCTCTGCATTCTTCATTATGCAGTCCTCACAATATAGTTAAACGAAAGGTTACGGGGACGTACCCGAAACGTTGAAAGCCCCGAGTTACCATTAGGAAATAACTTGCTTGTCGAAAAATATGAACCAGAACCAGTAGTTGTTTCCTCATAATCTGAAGCCCTTATTTCTGTCGGAAACTCTCCCTGATATGTATTAATGGGAGGTGTTACAAGCACACCCTGTGTTTCATTTTCTGCATAGGTATATACAGATGGGAGCTTCGTTGCAGCCTGCGAAGTTATCAAAGTACGGCCCGGATCAACCCCTCTTCCATCATCCCAACCACGAATAAACTCTCCACGTAAATCAGGTAGTACAAGCGCTGGATATACCAGTGCCAGCTTTGGATACTGAACAGCCGAAAACGCCGCACCATTACATTTCAACCATCCGACCGGTGGAATCGAAAGCGGCCAGGGTACTGGCACGCCAACGGGCAAAGCAGACCCCTCCCCCAAACCAAGGTTTGCGAGAGCCGAAGAAACCGCACCTGCGCCATCGGCTTTAATATCCGCGAAGGGATTCTGGCGGCTGAGATATTGCTTCCCAAAGCCGGTGGTTAGCTTCGCGAGGAAAGCGGCGATATCGCCGTCGTCCAGCACGTCTTGCCCGCTTTTATCGCTAACGAACTGAGCCAGCGCGGCGGCAATAAAGGACGTCTGGCGCAACGCTTTATTCACCTGTGCACTGCTGGCCTTACCGCCGGCAAAGCCGCTTAACAGCGCGGGCAAATTTTCCCATTCATTTTGCGGCGTGACGTTGGCGTCAGGCCTGGTTGCAAAAGGTTTAAACTGATTTGTAGCCATTAGAGTTTTCTCTCCCATGCGCCGTCGTCAAAACCGGCGATATAGTGATTGTTGATATCAAAACCAAAGAATTTGCCGCCCTGAGACGGCGCTTCAACCGAAGGTGTCTGAATATCCCCCGCCCAGACTCCCGCCGCTTTCACCGTCAGGTAGCCCTGCTTGATGGCCGCGAGAAGCTCTAGCGAAACGTTGGAGATATCCGTTTCCGGCAGAACCCATACGGAAATGGTCATGTCCTGGTTGTCGACGATTTGCATGCGCATCCCCGAACCTGTCGTGGCGGCATCCAGAATCGCGGGCAGCGTGTCGTTCTGCCCGTCCCAGTTGTTCATCGCGATTTTTGCCTTGAGGATGATGCGGTAGGTTTCATCGCTCAGTGAGGTGTAGCCTGCATCAGGATCGTAAGGCCCCTGCCAGACGCCCTGGTCATAGCCCAGCCCGTCGGTGTCCCAGCTAAAATAGACGCCGGAAATAGGCTGGCTGACGACGCGGCTCCGTCCGATCCACTGGCCTAACGTATCAAGCTGGACCCCAACCGCGGTGTCGATATCAAACGCGTTGATCAGGCTTTCAGCTGTACTTGCGGTCTCAGTGAACGGACGGGTACTCAGGTCTACATGGGCAAAAAACAGGGGCTTACTGGCGTGGTAGCTGGTGATGCGCCCGGTATATTTACTCATGAGCTCACCGTGATATTGATGTTGTCCACGCTGCAGGAGGCGGCTTCGCTGTAGCCGATATTGACGTTAGCCACCGCGACCGCAGAGGATGATTTACCGATCTGCAAGTCGGTGATGTCGTAATAACGCGCTTTACCGCCGCTGACCACGCCGAGGTTTGCCGGGGAGTAAATGCGGCTCAGCAGCACGCTATCCCCAATGCCCAGGCCGTTGATGTAATCGGCAATCGCCTGCTTCATCTGCTCGCCGATTTGTGACGTATAGCCGGTGAAAACTTTAAGCACAATGTCGACGTAAATCGGCATATTACCTGGCCGCGAGAAAGCAATCGTGTGGGGATTGCCGTAAAGATCGGGCACCACAATGGACGTAGAACCGAAGGTGGCAACGCCCTGCCCTTTTTTGCCCCTGATCGTCTGAGCAATTTCCGTCACATCCCCGCCGTCAACAATCGCGGCAATAGAATGTGGAGGAAGACCATTAGCGTTGACGGCCCCGGTATCATTTTCGTAGAGCTTATGCCGCGTTACGCCTGAAACGTTAGCGATAGCCCCCTCAACCGCCTCAAACGGCGTGAGCGCAGGTAAGGCGACGCTCTGCGACTGCCGGATACGCAATTCGGCATCGGTTTCTGCCGCCACGCCCGGCGTCGCCGCCTGAGGGTTAGTTACCGCAGCCCAGCCGCGAGTTGGTGTTCCCATCACGGTAATAGTGCCCGCAGGCGCAATCATCACGCCGCTGCTGGCACAGGTTGCCGTTGCTATTACCGTGCCAGTAACGCCAATAGCAACCGTCTCAGGCAGCAGCCATACGGCCCCGTTGTCATCTCTGACGGAACCGTTTGTGATGGTTGTGCCTGGCACGCCCGTCAGCAGCAGATCTACCGTCGAGAAAGTCGCCGCACGCCTGACGATGCCGTTGATCTTGACGTTGTTCGACAGCGCCCGCCCCATTGCCGTCGCCGGGGAAAAGCTGTTGTAGACGGCAACCGCCGTGTTGTTGGCGTCATGAATGGCCAGCGCCACCAGCGAGATGAGCTGCCCGTCTTTGCTGTCCGACTCCAGGTACGCATCGGTGCCGTAGATTTGCCTGAATTCATCCATCAAAACCCCGAGAAGGCTCTGATAATCAGGCGCGGTTATTCCCTGGGCCGTTACCGTTGCCGATAACCCCAGCGTTTCAGAATTGAGGGCCATTTATGCCTCGCTGTTTAAAGTGGTGGGACCGTAAACGGTGTCGATGGTGGCGTTGAAGGTTACGGTACGTTTTTCAGTGCGGGCGGCGGTCACGTCCAGCACGGACTTTACGCCTGTCGTCTGGCTTACCCGGTCAATCAGCATTAACACCCAGCTATCATCCTGCTGTTTGCCGAGGACGGACTGGCGGTAAGGCGTTCCTGCTCGCTTATCCAGAAACCATTCCCCCCGCCACAGCTTAAGCCGCGTGCTGACCGCCTGAGCCACACATTCCGGCGAGTTTTCCAGGAAGGTACTTTCCCCCTGGCCGAAGGTGTAATCGCCGCTGCTGCTCTCTCTGCGGTATTTCATACCGGGCCTCCCGTGTTCGATCCGCCAGGCTGCACGCCGCCGTGGCGGTGCTTCGTCAGGCTTATACCGCTGGCCGTGACATCACCGCTCACGGTTACGTTGCCGTTGATATTTACCTCGCCGGTCAGGTCAATGCTGGCCGCCGTCGCGGTGAGTTTTCCCGGCGTAGTCAGCGTAATGCCGTGGCTGCCGGATTCCAGTTCAACAAAGGCTTTGCCGTCTTCGCTGCGTAGCTGAACCGCCGTGATGCTGATACCGCTGATTTTTTTCGCCTGTGACTGCGGGCCGGGCAGCACGAAGGCATCGGACAACGAGTGCTGGCGAGCATCAACTGGCTCCTGAATACCTCCGCTCTGCCACCAGAAATCAATGGCGCGATCGGCAAAAATGACCAGGCATTCGTCCCCCTTTTTAAGAGGGAAAGTCAGCGAGCAGCCGCCCCCATGTGGGAAAACAACAGGCACATCCACCAGCAGCGGATAATTGACCGGAGTGACCTTGCCGTCGCTGCCTGTTCTGGCCCCCCGGATAGCCGGTGCAACTTCACAGGTGACAGAAACGGGGTCGAAAGACTGAATAATGCCGGGTAATGCGACCCGTAGATCGTTACTTAATGCGGCCCGGCTTGCCGCAAGCGTATCTGCCAGCTCGCCGCTAAGAGCCGAAGTCGTCAGAGCCATGATTCCTCCAGGGATAAAAAAAACCCGCTGCTGCGGGCTTAGGCTTGTGGTTTAGAGGCCGGGCTTGATTGCCACTTTTCTTCAGCCTTGTCGACAGGCTGGCCAGCCGGGTAGCACATCATGGTCATATACCAGTCATTCGCGCGGGTATCTCCGCTGTAGGCAATGCCATAAATGTCATAAATACCGTCCGGAGAAGGCCGGATATAGTCATCCTTAGCAAGCAAGGCAGGCTTATAGAGCGTGTTTTGATCTAACTTCACCTGCCCGTGGAGCAGGATTGTAGGGTTAATCAGGCATTTCAGGGTTACGCCAGCGTTGGTAGACGTTTGCGGCCGCCCAATCAGGCCACTCTGGCTGTTAAGACTCACGGGCGGGTGTGCTTTTTCAGCCGCGCTGTAATAGTCCAGCCTGTCATTCGACAGCTTCCAGCTGGCCTTGCACAGCTTACCGATTTGATCAAGGTAGCTGCTGACCTTGCCGTGGAAGGTATACCCTCTGGGAAACTTCGTTTCGGGAAAAGGTGGCAGCCTGCCGGGGAGAATCAAAAAGGGTTTCAGGGCGCCAGCCGCCAGCTGGTACATGTCATGTACCGTGTAACCTTTAACAAGCGTTGCGCTGAGCGTCGCCGACATCAGCGCCTCATGGCCATCAATAGCCTGAATTAAAATCCAGTCATCTGGGGTATCCTCTCGCCCCGTCATCCAGATGCGAATGTCACCGCTAAAGATGACCCCAAAGTTCATGCCATCTCTCGGCCCCCACTCAACAGGTTCGACAACCCTGATTTTTCCCACTTCACCGCTGCTTACAACCGGTTCTAATCCGTTGTAGCCCGCAATCAGCCGGATTTTGCTGTACTCCTTTTGTGCAATACGATTCACGTTGTCCGGCGCGAGATTATAGATTTTCACCTCGGCCGTTTTGGGTGAGCTGCCGGCATGCCAGTCGACTTTAAACGTCACCTTAAAGCCAGAGAGCGCAATACCGCTGCCGTCTTCCTTCAGAAGCTGAAGCTCAAAGTGGCGGGACCAGTTATCACTCATCTTCCCCCCTTAAGTTGCCGTCACGAAATAAAGATGGCTGCCGTTGCCGAGATTAGTTTTACTCGGGTAATCCTGAGCTTCATCGTCACAGCCAACCCATAGTCCTCCGCTGAAACCAAGCCAGGCATATGGGGCCAATAAATCTCCCCCCGTTACCAGCGGGATCCCGTTCACGATGGGCCGATTGTCGGCATCGAGAATATCCAGGATCCAGCCCGCCGCATCCCGATAAAGTAGCCGCATGCGCAGGGTTTGCCCGCCAAGCTGAATCGTAAATATTTGGTTATCCGCGCTGAGAGGAATTTCTGCAATTGACATTTTTTCTCCTCATTTTGTTTCCGTCTGAAGCGGCGTGATTTTGACCGACCCCATCGGGATGGTAACCACTTTTTCGCCCTTATCGCCGACTGAAGTCGTCGTTACCCCTTCATCCATCGCCGTTTTAGGCGGCGCAGGGCGCGCTTCCGTGGTCGTCATTAATACTTCCGTCAGCACCAGCTTGCAGCCAAGAATGTTTTCCGATTTGGCTCCGGTCGTCACCGTCAACGTTGTGATAAGCATATTGTCGTAGGAGCGGCGGCGGGTGATGACCTTAAAGGGTTCTGCTTTTGTCTGTAGATCAAGCAGTTGCTGGTATATTTGTGCTGGGCTTGGGCCCGCATTTAGCCAGGAGCCGATCGCAGTCGTATTGGCAAAGTCGACCAGTGAACCACCGGCTTTAAAAAAGCAATCAATCGTTAACTCGCCGGGCTCTGCCCAGGCATGGTCGCTGATATTCGGGCCAAACTCGACGGGATGAGAGGCGATTTTCAGCGTGTCCTTATGGACTTCGCTGACCACCACATCCGGCACCAGAAAACCGGAGAGGCTCGTGCGCGGCTGGAAGTAAGCACCAAAAATATTCATTAGCTCATCCTCCTGTCATACTGCTGCGCCAGCTGAGAATTGACGTTGAACAGGCGCTGGGATGTCTCAGCCGCCGCCAGACGAGGGTCAGAGACGCCATTAACGACGATATGGGTATTACTGTTAATCGTGGGAGAATGCGTAGTACTGTTGCTCGCCGTGGAGAAATCGCTCGAGGCCGCCAGACGTTCATTGCTGCCAACACCTGCTGGAAGCAGCATTGAGACAGGATCGGGTTGGCTGAGATTGTTGACCGCATTTGATAACTTTCCGCCAGTTCCTTTTTCTTCATCTCCAACGAGCCAGCCCTGGAATTTTTGCCATCCCACAGAGAGTTTCTCTTTAACAATTCCTGCAGCACCATCCGCAATTTTGGTTGCTGGCGTCTGAAACAACCCGTTTGATACCAATAACTTGCCGATATTGGCCGCTTCTGCCCAGTTCCCCTCTTTTAGCGCATTGATCAGATTCCCAATCAGTTTTAGCGTGGCGCCCAACTGATTAAAGTTGTCCAGAAGCCCCTTAAAGATGGTGCTGATAGACCACTTGCTGAAATCGATGCCCAGCAGACTGCCAATATTAACAATGAGGTCTTTTATGGTTTTCGCGAGGCTGCCGATCGCATCCGCAGCCATTTCAATAACAGGTCCCCATTCTCCCCAATCAATAAAGCTCTCCTCCCCAGCTTTCCATTTCTGATAGTCGTTATAAAGCATACCAATGGCCGCAGCCAGTGAGAGGATAATACCTATAGGGGACGCGAGAAATGCGCTGTTCAGGACCAGCCAGGCGGCGGTTAACCCCGCTAAACCGCCTATTAAGCCCTGAGAACCTTCGTCAAGACGATCCCACCAGGCCATCACGTCGGTAACCCAGTCGATGGTGCCGCTCAGCGCATCAACGAAAATATCAGCAAATCTTTCAACGACGCTGCCAACTTTGTCCAACACTCGTTCAATTTGTGGCGCTTTAACCAGCATTTTTTCGGCAAGCCTCTCGACGGGCGCAGCCAATTTTTCTGCCAGATCGCCACCTGATTTTGCCACTAACAAATCAAACACGGAGCCCGCTTTACGCCAGGACTGCATAAATTTTTCGGACTGGCCGGCACTTTGCTCTGCGCTGCCGCCAATTCGCAGCGACAGCCCCTGATACTCATCGGCAAACTGACCTAATCCCCGCTGCATCGCGTGCAGCGTGTCGTCATCAATGCCCAGATTCAATGCATAGAAATCAGCACTTTCTTTGTTTACGGACCCCAAGGAACGAGCAACCTGCGCGAAAATATCGGCGCTATCCCGTTTTAAACCAGCGTCATCATGGGTTTTTACGCCAAGACTTTTCAAAAGACTTTCGTGCAGAGTGTCGCCATTGGCATATTCACTGACATTTTTAATCGACTTTTGCAGCGCGCCAGTATCCGCACCTGACTGGCTGGCACCGTATTGCAGTGCTTTAAATGTCTCTAAATCGGCATCCAGAGACTGAGCTGACTGAGCATCCTGCTCCATGCCTGTCAGCTGTTTTTCAAACCAGGATCCCGCTTTTGTTAGCGGAGAGAGCACCCGATTACTGAAACTTTCAAAACTTTTGGTGAGTTTTTCAAAATCAACTTTTACCGCCCCTTCTTTTCCCTTTTTCAGCGTTTTATCCAGTTCCTCAAAAGCAGCGTTGATTCGCGAGCTGAGGTCTTCTTGATAAAAAAAATCTGGTATCGGGACGTAAGGAACAAGCTGTGTACTAGCGCTCATTTTCCTCTCTCCAGCGTGTGACACAGGCCTTATTATCGGCCTGCATCTCGAGATAATCGTTCATCAGCGCAATGTCGTAGAGATCCACCGCGCCGCTTTTCAGATCCAGCCAGCCGAGGGCGAAGACCTCCGCCGGGCGAAGAATATAATCTTCACCGCCGGGCAGAGTCTCCAGCATCAGGCTGCCGACGGGGCCGGGCAATCGCCGCCGGGGAGTTCTTGCAAAAAATTTCCCAGCGAGTCGGCCACCACCCGGGCCACGAGCTGCAGCAGCGTCATCAGGTCGATATCGTCAAAGGACAACGCGCCCTGACTAAAGACCGGCACCCAGCCCTTCATGTGCTCACGCGTCACGACCGAAAGGCACGGATACAAAATGGTGTTACAGTCCTCATCGCTGAGGTCGGCAAGGGTACGAGCAATTTTTGGCAGCACGGCTTCGAGGGCGTTACCGCCCTCCTTTCCCTGTAAGCTGCGAAAATCACCAACAACGCCAGCAAGGACCGGCAGCAGCTTGCGTGCAACGCTGAGCTGCTCAAAAACGCCGAGCTTGCCAATGCGGTAGTTAACCGCTTTCAGGGTGATTTCCATGGCTTAGAACTCCCCGAGCTGCTGGTCGATTTTGCCGCAGTCAAACTTCCAGTCCATGGTGCCCGCATCCTTACCGTTGCTGTTGGCCGGGAGCTGAGAAAACGCCACGCCGCTTGCCGAAACCAGGTCACCAGATGACGTATTGCGCACCACAATAGTGTTCCGTCCCCACATCGCAGAAGAGAGCGTTTGAGCGTTGTATGCCTGCATCAGCTTTTTGTTCACCGGGGAGGTTTTCATCAGCGTCACGGTAATAGAACCGTTTTTGGCCGGAGACAGGTTGTGCATCACTTCGCCGTCAATCCCGACGGTCATGGTGTTCTTCGGCCCAGCCATTTCCACTTTGATCCCGGCGTCGCCGTTCGCGCTGCCCGCGCCCAAATCAATCACCCCGGTTGGCCCCACGAGAGAGGCCGTAACATCCATAAAAGAATAAGTACCCATTTAAATCTCCTTAACGAACAACATTGATTTCGACGTCGGCAAAGTGCACGGCACCCGCCAGTTTGCAGGCCACCTGAATCACCGGCGCTTTCCGCGCTTCGCGATCTGACTGCGCCTGAGTGGCCACCGCCGGAGCGTAGACGTAGTAGCCTTTGGTCAGCGTGTCGCCAGAGGCAAGCTGGCCGATATCAGAACCGTTCCAGATGCCCGGCGCCACCAGGCCATTGGTGACCGCCTGGGCCATAGAGTGCTCAACGTTGCTCAGCAGACGGGTGACGCCGGCATCGGTTTGCGGGATTTTGGTAGTGCTGGTGTAAAGCAGGTTATAGAGATTGGTCTGCACATAGTTTTGCAGCCAGTCGAGGCCGTGGCGCTCATCAATAAAGCTACCGTTGCTCATCACGCCTTCCTGAATAATGGCGGTGTCATTGCTGTAATTAACAAAGACGTTGGCATTTTTCGCCGACAGAGCGTTGATTTGCGTTTGGGTCAGCGTTTCTGCGGTAATCCCCGGCTCCTGCTTGAATTTCAGGGTGATCGTGGTGTTATTGCCGTTGAAATTAACGGTAAACGCACGGCCAAACAGGGAGGCTGCCGCAAACGGCGTGGCGCTGGAGTACTGACCAAAAGTGCGAGCGAACTTAGCCGCTTTCAGCTTGCTGAAGACATCGGTGCTGTCGTTAGCATCCAGCGCTT
The DNA here is from genome assembly GCF_000757825.1 of Cedecea neteri. GTDB lineage: Bacteria > Pseudomonadota > Gammaproteobacteria > Enterobacterales > Enterobacteriaceae > Cedecea > Cedecea selenatireducens. The sequence goes on along the minus strand of NZ_CP009451.1, from coordinate 3,698,796 downwards.
TGGGGCTGGCGGAAGTATGGCCAAAAATACGGGAAACGCCGTCACCTTCAATCACCGCCGCCACGGCCAGCACGGCTTCATCGGTAATCGTGTCGTCGGCAATCACCAGGCCATACCAGTCGGTCGAATGTGCGCTCAGCGCGGAGACGCACTCGGTGATAGTTTCGCCGGCTTTGCCCTCGCTCTCTTCTTTTACCCAGCGCCCGATATACAGGTCGGCAGGCTGCGGAGATTGCTGGTAGTAGAGGCTGGCAGCTTTGTATTCCGGGGCTTCGAGGCCAAAGTCGGCGGCCACGCCGGTCAGGCTGGAATAAGCACGCATACGCTCTTTTGCGTCGATAACGTTGCTCGCGCCTACGACCAGCAGCGCACCATAGTTACGGGACTGCGCCGCACGTGGCGCCATATTCACTGTCACGCTGACAATGTTAGATACAGGTAAACCCTGTGACATAGCTTACTCTCCAATAATTTTTACTGCGGATGAAAGGATGGAACGAATACCGTAGCGCCGCGCAATGCTGCGTTTTAACGTCACGGTGAGGGTGTAGCGGCGTAGCCACTGGTTGTTAATAAATTCAGGGTCCGGCGTGATTTCACCGCACTGCAAAAACGTAAGATCCAGCCTGTTCAGCTCGGCGTTGTTTTGCGGCACGTTCAGGCCATCGCGAAATAGAGCAGCCACCGCCTGGGCTCCTGGACCATAAAAGCTGCAGGTGACGTCAACGGATTCGGTGCTTTGCAGCACGCTCTGGTCGCTGTCCTGCGAATGGAAGAAAGGCGTTTCAGCCTGCTTCACGTTGGTAAAAAAGTCACACCAGGTAATGCCAGCTTCCGGCGTGGCGGGCGGTGGATCGCTCCACTTCGCCATCACCATTTCCGGCGGCAGGCCTGATACGCCGACTATCCAGCCTGTAAGATCCGCATCGAGTGCATCGTCGTAGTGTGGCGATGCCCCCAACGGCGTCAGAAAGCCTGGACGCGTGGTGTCATTCATTGATTTCTCCAAAGAAAAACCGCCCGCAGGCGGTTAGGTTCAGGCTTACAGTCCCTTCGCTTGCAGGCGAGCCAAATGGTCGACGTACAGTTTCACTGGGTCGGTGTTGTTGGCGATCACGCCGGCCAGCTGGTTAATGGCATCAACGTGATCCATTGAATAATCCGAGCCAATCACCTTGCCCAGATGGCTGCTGTAGCGGCCGACCAGGCCGTCGTTCTGGAAACGTTCGTTGGTAAACAGGATGGAAAATGCCAGCATGGCGACGTGCAGCGGGTCCAGGTTGTTCATCCCCTGATGCAGCGGGTTGTAGTCGATAATCCCGCTCCATGAGTAGTAGTAAACGCCGTTATCCAGCTCTTTACCCTGGCCGCCCCACTCTGCCGGAAGCCCCTGCGGGTACTTCTTGTTAAAGGCCGCCACCCCTTCGCTGGTCAACGCATCCAGAGCGTCGACGCCGGATTGAGGCAGGCGAGGCTCACCGGCCAGGGCAGAAAGCAGCTGGCCAAAGGCCGACAGCGCTGCATTAGCGATAGACTCCGGCAGGCGCCCCGGCTTCAGCGCCAGGCGAACCAGGTCTGCGACTTCAGAGCCGTGGTTAACGCCGTTCACGGAGGTCACCGAGGCGATAAGATCCGGATGGGTCGCCGCGACGTAACGACAGGCCAGCGGGCCCTGGCTGTGGCCGATCAGGTTAACTTTCGCCGCACCGGTTTCGGCCTGCACTTTACGAACAAATTCAAGCAGCTGTTCACCGCGCATCTCATTGCTGTTCAGCGCGGAAAGCGTGGCGATGTAGACCTTAGCCCCGGCCTTCTCCAGCGCCTCTTTGATGCCGTAGAAATAGGGATAGATCCCGCCGATTTTGTCGAAACCCAACAGGCCGTGAACCAGAACAATCGGGTGCTTCAGGGATGTAGACATAGGAATGACCTCTTTGACGTAGGAATAAAAAAGCCTCGAAAATTCGAGGCTTATCTCAGGCACTGATTGCGGATGTACTCCTGCAGCCCCGCTAGCTGCTTGTTGCTCGTTTCGATACGCTCCCGGAGACGGAAATAATCCCGTTCAGCGGCGTCAGTAAGTCCGGGGGAGGCTGCATCATCCAGCCCGGTGGTGGAGGTGGGGTGAGGCACTGTTTGGCAGGTGGCGCTGACGCGCAGCCGCCGAGCACCAGCGGCCACATCACGCTGCAGATTTTCAATGGTGAGCCTGGCATGGGTTAACTCCTCGCTATAGTGAGCATCAAGCCCGGCGACCGCCCGCTGGCGTTGCACAAGGTTTCGCAGCTCAGTTTTCTGTTGAGCAAGCTGCTGCAAAGCTGACTCAGCCCTTTGCTTTTGAGCGTCATAGCGCTGATGAAACCACCAACAGCTGGCGATAAGCAGAGCAAAAACCGCCAGCACAATCGTGGTTACAGGCTTCATTTTTCCGCCTCCGGCCAGCGACAAAGCTGGTACTCGACTTCGCGGCGGTTGATTAGCCCTTGCCACTGTTTGCCGCCCGCCCAAATCCATTTTTTCAACCCGGCGCAGGCCTGCTCGTAATTTCCGGCATTTAACGTCCTTAGCACGGAGGAGCGCAGGAAGGCGGTGGTCCCGACGTTATAGGTAAAGCTGATTAATGCCGCGCGTTGGTACTCACTAACAGGAACGGTAACCGCTTTTGATACCGCCTGTGCTGCGGGGCGGAGATCTTTATCAAGTAAGGTCTGGCACTCTGATGGGCTGTACGTTTTATCGGGAATAATGTCATTGCCGGTATGGCCGTAACAGACCGTGAGCACCCCGGCGACATCGTAATACGGCGTGTAGCTCACGCCTTCAAGCTCGGGCAGTAGCGTGCCGGCGATGGTCAGAGCGCCCGCCCCTGACAATCCGAATAATGCTTTTCTGAGTCCGGGAGAAAGAGCCATTAGCTGCCTGCCTTTTTCAGTACCTCGCTGACTGCCCTGACAATCTCAATCTGCTCGGCTCGGTTTAGGGTCTGCAAGTCATCCACCAGCGTCTGGAGGATGCGGGTGCGCTTTTGGTCTTCAAGGCGCTGTCGGCGAGCATCCAGCCTGCCTCCCAGCCACGAAGCCAGTGAAATCAGTACGCTAAGCAGTCCGAATATCATGTAGACCATATCCTGTGTCGTGATACCCAGACCGGCGGCAAGCGCCGCCAGCCACGCAAAAGACTGCGTGACCAGATTTGCGGGTTGGTCATTCATGGGGGAACCTTCGGTTGAAGTGTCGAACTGCCGTTGGGGTAAAGAAGGACTGCGGTATTAAATCAGCGGGATAGATTTCCCACGTCGGGTTTGCCTGCCGGAAGCCTGCGGTAAGCCGGACTCCGTCATCGGCGCGGCCTGATAAATGCTTCTCTGCCTGGCGTCCAGCTTCTGACGCAGCCGGGAATGGTATTCAGCCTGCTGGATGATTTGCAGACCATAAATGTTAATGACCTCCAGCGCCTTATCAGGCCGGGGCGTAGGTTTGCGGGTTAACGAAAGAATGGGCCTTGCGTCAGGTTTTGCCCTCACCCCAACGAAAAGCGGGTTAGCGGCTTTCCAGACGGCCTGCTTAGCTTCGCGGCGCCGGCGGCGGCGTGTCTGTGCGTCCATACAACCTCCTGTCAATCAACTTTGGTGATATCTCTGCGATATCCCAAAGCTTCTTGCTTTGGTGTATGTGCCCTTTTTCAGGGCCTGATGTTAAGGAGCGTTCACTTGCCTTGTGAGTCGGTGCGTCCTGCCGATGAATTGATATTGAACCAATAGTACAAATCAGTCAAGAACCAAAAGTACGAAATTTAAAAAAAAGATGAGTATGATGATTACTTATTGATTAATAATATAATTTTAGATGAGTTAGCATTCGAGTTGCAGCAAGGCGGCAAGGGAGGCAGCCCCAGGAGCTTACTTGAGTAAGTGACTGGGGCTGGAGAGTGCAGCCAACACGGCTGCAGCTTGAAGGATAAGTTATCTCATGCGTGACGGCGTATAGCGTGGCTATACATCACCCGGCCAATGATTTTGAGATTCTGTTCGTTCTCTTCGCTGATGCGCCAGTCGGCATATTTGGGGTTGTCCGAACGCACCAGCAGGCAGTCGTGGGTCATTTGCAGGCGCTTCACCAGCAGTTGCCCTTTATAGAGGAACACGTAGATCCCGTCCCCGTCGAAATAATCTTTGCCGATGTCCACAAAGATATAGTCGCCCAGTTCGATGGTGCCGGACATGCTGTCGCCGGTGACGGTAATCACCTTGATCGTCGACGCAGGCCGGTGGCCAAACAGTTCCAGCGCCTCCTGGCTGTCGTAAACGATATGGTTGATTGTCTCAGTCACTTCGCTGGAAATCAGCCGCCCCGGCCCGGCGCTGGCTTCTATATCCAGCACATCGATGCGGAACCCCTGCTCTTCGCGCGGCTGGAAATCGTAGATTGCCGCCTCTTCTGAATGGGCGGCATTTTCACGCCCTTCGGCAACATAGCCACTTTCGCTGCCGTGCTGGAGCCACAAAACATCGGCCTGGAGAAAAGTCGCCAGTTCGTACATCTTGTCCTGCCTGGGCATAGCTTCAGCGTTAAGCCACTTGCTGACGGCCTTGGAGGAAACGCCCAGCGCGCGCGCTATTGCCATACCGCGCCCAAACTCATCGAGGTTTGCTTCGCTGCAGGCCTGCGCCAGCCTGCGGGAGAATGCTTCGCGCAGTTGCTCTCTCTGTACCATAAGTACGATCCTGTCGTGTTTATCGTGACCAATAGTTCAATGATAACACGTACTGAAAGTACACAAAGCACAAAACTTAAAGGCTCAGTGTCATTGGGGATGATTTGCTTTTGTGGTAAAGTGCGCGCCATCGAAACTTCCTTGCTTAAGCAGCTTCGTTTAATCAAATTTAATACTGGTTAAATATACATGCTTTTGCAATTTTTCGAGCGCGAAATGTGAATATATCTTTTAGATCGGCGGGTTCAGGTAACAGGTTGAAATGGCGTTATTAATTACGAAGAAGTGCATCAACTGCGATATGTGCGAGCCGGAGTGCCCGAACCAGGCTATCTCGATGGGAGATTCTATCTACCAGATCGATACCGACCGCTGCACGGAATGCGTTGGCCACTACGAAACCCCGACCTGCCAGAAAGTTTGCCCCATTCCAGGGACGATTATCAGCGACCCGGCGCACAAAGAAAATGAAGAGCAGCTGTGGGATAAATTCGTGCTGCTCCACCATGCGGATAAACTCTAGCTTTCGATTATCACCGTCGCACAGGCGTAATGACGTTCGTCCGCCAGCGTAACGTGCACCGAGCGCACGCCCATTTTTTCCGCCAGCCGCTGCGCCTCTTCCCAAAACCGCAGCTGAGGCTTGCCAAGCGGGTCGTTAAACACTTCGAACTGATTAAACGCCAGCCCGTTGCGAATGCCGGTGCCAAACGCTTTAGCCGCCGCCTCTTTTACCGCAAAACGCTTAGCCAGAAAACGCACCGGCTGCTGATGAGCCTGATACTGAGCCCATTCGTTCTGGCTCAGCACGCGTTTCGCCAGCCTGTCGCCCGAGCGGGAGATTACGCTCTCAATGCGCGCAATCTCCACGATATCGGTGCCGAGACCCAGAATCGCCATTAGCGACGCGCTTCCTGCATCAGGCGTTTCATTTCAGCCACGGCTTCTTTCAGACCGCTCATCACCGCACGCCCGATAATCGCGTGGCCAATGTTCAGCTCATGCATTTCAGGAATACGAGCGATGGCCTGGACGTTGTGGTAGGTCAGGCCGTGGCCAGCATTGACCTTCAATCCTTTAGCAGCAGCATAGCTCGCGGCTTCGGCGATACGCGCCAGCTCTTTGGCCTGAGTGGCTTCATCCTCTGCATCCGCATAGCAGCCGGTGTGAATTTCAATGTAAGGCGCGCCTACGGCAACCGCGGCGTCAATCTGCGCATGGTCGGCATCAATAAACAGGGACACCAGAATGCCCGCATCGGCCAGACGCTGGCAGGCATCGCGCATTTTGTCTAACTGACCGGCGACGTCAAGGCCGCCTTCGGTGGTCACTTCCTGACGCTTTTCCGGCACCAGGCAGCAGAAATGAGGTTTAGTCTGGCAGGCAATACCGATCATCTCTTCGGTGACCGCCATTTCAAGGTTCATGCGAGTATCGAGGGTTTCACGCAGGACGCGAACGTCACGGTCGGTGATATGGCGGCGGTCTTCGCGCAGGTGCACGGTAATGCCGTCGGCTCCCGCCTGCTCCGCGATAAACGCAGCCTGAACCGGATCCGGGTACGCCGTACCGCGCGCATTGCGCAGGGTAGCGATGTGATCGATGTTGACGCCTAACAGTAATTCAGCCATGACAATCCTCAGAGTTCGCAGACAGATGCCGGGCAGTGTACACCTGCCGGGGAAAGCCTGGCTACGTTCTGTGATTACTGTGAGCTATCCGAAGGTTTAGGTGGCGTTTTTTTAGGCACAAACTGGCGGAACAGCTCGCGGCTTTTGAGGGGCTTGCCCTGCAGATAAGGCTTGAGGGCCATGCGGGTGAAGCGTTTGGCGGCACGCAGCGTGTCGGCGTCCGGAAATTCGCGTTCGGCAAGTGCTCTGAGCTGGCGGCCGGTAAAGCTGCTGTTACCAATCACCACGCTGGCAATGAAGCCTTTTTCTTCGCGATAAGTGTAGGTCATGGTGTCGTCCACGCTCTCCCCGCTGCCGGCACAGTGCAGGAAGTCCACGCCGTAACCCAGATGCCCCAGCAGCGCCAGCTCAAAACGGCGCAGCGCAGGCTCCGGCGTGCCGATGGCTCCGGCTAAAGCCTGAATACAGTGGAGATAATCAAAGAACAGCTCGGAAAAGCGGGTTTCTTGCTCAAGAACGCGAGCCACCAGCTCATTCACGTACAAGCCACTGTAGAGCGTGATACCGCTAAGGGGGAGTGCCAGAGAGACCGCTTCGGCGCTGCGCAGCGTTTTAACTTCGCCACGGCCGCCCCAGCGAACCAGCAGAGGGGTAAAAGGCTGTAAAGCACCTTTCAGATTAGAACGTTTGGAGCGCGCGCCTTTAGCTATCAGGCGGACGCGTCCGGACTCTTCGGAGAACAGGTCGAGCAGAAGGCTGGTTTCGCTCCAGGGGCGACTATGCAGGACAAAAGCCCGTTGCCAGCCTTCCATTAGGTTAGCTCAGGTCGTCGGTATAACCGAGGCTGCGCAGCGCACGCTCGTCGTCGGCCCAGCCGGATTTCACCTTAACCCACAGTTCGAGGTGCACTTTGGCTTCGAACATTTCTTCCATGTCTTTACGGGCTTCGATGCCGATGGTTTTGATTTTGGCACCTTTGTTGCCAATCACCATCTTCTTCTGCCCTTCACGCTCAACGAGGATCAACCCGTTGATGTCGTAGCCGCCGCGCTCGTTAGTCACAAACTGCTCAATTTCCACGGTCACGGAGTACGGCAGTTCAGCGCCCAGGAAACGCATCAGTTTTTCACGGATGATTTCAGACGCCATAAAGCGCTGGGAACGGTCGGTAATGTACTCTTCCGGGAAGTGATGAAGAGCTTCCGGGAGGTGCTTACGGACGATTCCGGCGATGGTATCGACGTTCATTCCGGTTTCCGCAGAAATCGGCACGATATCCAGGAAGTTCATCTGGCTGCCGAGGAACTGCAGGTGCGGCAGCAGGATGCTTTTATCCTGTACGTTGTCGACCTTGTTAACGGCCAGAATCACCGGCGCACGGCTGTCGCGCAGTTTGTTCAGCACCATTTCGTCATCCGGCGTCCAGCGGGTGCCTTCGACAACGAAAATGACCAGCTCAACGTCACCGATAGAGCTGCTCGCGGCACGGTTCATCAAACGGTTGATGGCGCGCTTTTCTTCCATGTGCAGCCCTGGGGTATCGACGTAAATCGCCTGATACGGCCCTTCGGTATGGATGCCCATGATACGGTGACGCGTGGTCTGCGCCTTACGCGAGGTAATAGAGACTTTCTGCCCAAGCAGCTGGTTTAGCAGCGTGGATTTGCCGACGTTCGGACGGCCAACGATGGCCGCAAAGCCGCAATATGTTTTTTCTTCGCTCATTCCAGCTCCAGCTTTTTCAGCGCCTGCTCAGCTGCAGCCTGTTCCGCTTTACGGCGGCTTGAACCTGTCCCTACGACCGGCTCAGGCAGGCCACTCACCTGACAGTGAATGGTAAATTCCTGATCGTGCGCTTCGCCACGCACCTGCACCACCAGATAGGACGGCAGCGGCAGATGGCGGCCCTGCAGATACTCCTGCAAGCGCGTTTTCGGATCTTTTTGCTTGTCGCCTGGACTGATTTCGTCGAGACGGGTCTGATACCACGAGAGAATCAGACGCTCAACGTTCTGAATATCACTGTCGAGGAAGACGCCACCAATCAGCGCCTCCACGGTATCGGCAAGAATCGACTCCCGACGGAAGCCGCCACTTTTCAGCTCACCTGGCCCAAGGCGCAGGCACTCGCCCAGTTCAAACTCACGGGCGATTTCCGCCAGCGTATTGCCACGCACCAGCGTCGCGCGCATGCGGCTCATATCACCCTCGTCTACGCGAGGAAAACGGTGATACAGCGCATTCGCGATAACATAACTGAGAATGGAGTCACCCAGAAACTCAAGACGCTCGTTGTGTTTGCTGCTGGCACTGCGGTGCGTTAATGCCTGTTGCAACAGATCCTGATGTTGAAAAGTGTAGCCCAGCTTCCGCTGCAGCCTATTTATTACGATGGGATTCATGCGATACCAAAATTAATGAATGCGTCAACTATTCAGCACACGGAACAGACCTGAAAAAAGGAAACCAACGCTGTTTCGTGTGCCGTGGCTCCCTTTCGGGAGCCAATCTTTAAAGGCGGGAATATTCTATACACAACGACAGGGGATGTCGTTAGTTTGTGGGATTAATTGTTTAATGAATGCCGCCAATGCGGTTCAAACGAACACCCGTTGGCCATTCACCTTCTTGTTTCTCGAAACTCATCCAGATCGCTGTCGCTTTACCGACCAGATTTTGCTCCGGAACAAAGCCCCAATAGCGGCTATCTGCGCTATTGTCGCGGTTATCACCCATCATGAAATAATGACCCGGTGGAACAATCCACGTGGCCAAAGGCAGACCGGACTGCTGGTAGTACATGCCTACCTGATCCTGGGCAATTGGCACCGTCAGGATGTTATGCGTGACTTCGCCGAGCGTCTCTTTACGTTCGCTCAGACGAACGCCGTCATCACGGGTCTGGTCTTTCGGCATCTGGAAGAAACCGGAGGTCGCTTCGCTGCCGTTGCGGCGGGCAAATGTCTGCACAAAATCACTGGCTTCCACGTTGGAATAGGTGATTGGCAGCGCATTGTCACAGGCCTGGCCGGAACTGCAGTTTGGCTGAACGGTGACTTCTTTCGACTGCGGATCGTAGCTTACGCGGTCGCCCGGCAGCCCTACAACGCGCTTAATATAATCCAGGCGTGGATCCTCAGGATATTTAAATACCGCAATATCGCCGCGTTTAGGGTGCCCGGTTGCAATTAAGGTCTTCTGATAAATCGGATCTTTAATTCCGTAGGCAAACTTCTCTACCAGAATAAAATCGCCGATTAACAGCGTCGGCATCATCGAACCAGAAGGGATCTGGAAGGGTTCATAAATAAATGAACGCACCACCAGCACGATCGCCAGCACCGGGAACACGGACGCGCCCGTTTCCAGCCAGCCCGGTTTCGGGCCCACTTTTTTGAGCGTTTTTTTGTCCAGTGCATCACCGGTGGCAGCCTGCGCTGCCGCCTGTTTTTCACGACGCTTAGGTGCAAAGATAAACCTATCCAGACACCATAAAATGCCCGTCACCAACGTGGCTACCACGAGGATCAAAGCAAACATATTCGCCATGCCAACTCCTTAGATTATTTGCCGTCTTTGCCGACATGCAGAATGGCGAGGAACGCTTCCTGAGGCAGCTCGACGTTACCGACCTGCTTCATACGCTTCTTACCGTCTTTCTGTTTCTGCAACAGCTTTTTCTTACGGCTCACGTCACCGCCGTAGCATTTTGCCAGTACGTTTTTACGCAGCTGTTTCACCGTTGAACGCGCGATGATGTGGTTGCCAATGGCCGCCTGAATCGCGATATCAAACTGCTGGCGAGGGATAAGCTCTCTCATCTTCTCAACCAGCTCACGCCCGCGATACGGCGCGTTATCGTTGTGTGTGATAAGCGCCAGCGCATCAACGCGATCGCCATTGATCAGTACATCAACGCGCACCATGTTGGAAGCCTGGAAACGTTTGAAATTGTAATCCAGCGACGCATAGCCGCGGGAGGTAGACTTCAGACGGTCAAAGAAGTCGAGCACCACTTCTGCCATTGGGATTTCATAGGTCAGCGCAACCTGGTTGCCGTGATACACCATGTTGGTCTGCACGCCGCGTTTTTCGATACACAGCGTAATCACGTTCCCGAGGAACTCCTGCGGCAGCAGCATGTGACATTCAGCGATTGGCTCACGCAGCTCTTCAATGTTGTTTAACGGCGGCAGCTTGGACGGGCTGTCGACATAGATAACCTCTTTGCTGGTGGTCTGCACTTCGTAAACTACGGTCGGCGCGGTGGTGATCAGATCGAGATCGTATTCACGCTCCAGACGCTCCTGAATGATCTCCATGTGCAGCAGGCCCAGGAAGCCACAGCGGAAGCCGAAGCCCAGCGCCGTTGAGCTTTCTGGCTCGTAGAACAGGGAGGCGTCGTTCAGGCTAAGTTTGCCGAGCGCATCACGGAAGTTTTCGTAGTCGTCGGAGCTAACCGGGAACAGGCCAGCATAAACCTGCGGCTTCACTTTTTTAAAGCCTGGCAGCGCTTTATCCGCCGGATTACGGGACAGGGTCAGGGTATCGCCCACCGGCGCGCCCATGATGTCTTTAATTGCGCAGACCAGCCAGCCTACTTCCCCGCACTTCAGCTCGGTACGGTCAATTTGCTTCGGCGTGAAGATGCCAAGGCGGTCGGCGTTGTACACCTGCCCGGTACTCATGACTTTGACTTTGTCGCCCTTACGCAGGGTGCCGTTTTTCACGCGGATCAGGGAAACAACGCCCAGATAGTTATCGAACCAGGAGTCGATAATCAGCGCCTGCAGCGGCGCATCCGGGTCACCTTCCGGTGGCGGGATATCACGCACCAGGCGTTCTAATACGTCCGGTACGCCAACGCCGGTTTTCGCGGAGCAGCGCACGGCATCGGTGGCGTCGATGCCCACGATGTCTTCAATTTCTTCGGCCACGCGTTCTGGATCGGCTGCCGGCAGGTCAATTTTGTTCAGAACTGGAACCACTTCCAGATCCATTTCCATCGCGGTGTAGCAGTTGGCCAGGGTTTGAGCTTCAACACCCTGCCCGGCATCAACCACCAGCAGCGCGCCTTCACAGGCCGCCAGCGAGCGGGAAACTTCATAAGAGAAGTCAACGTGCCCTGGGGTATCGATGAAGTTGAGCTGGTAAGTTTCACCGTCACTGGCTTTATAGTCGAGGGTGACGCTCTGCGCTTTGATGGTGATACCACGTTCGCGTTCCAGATCCATGGAGTCGAGGACCTGCGCGGCCATTTCACGGTCGGACAGGCCGCCGCAAATCTGGATGATACGGTCAGACAGCGTCGATTTACCGTGGTCGATGTGGGCAATAATAGAAAAGTTACGTATATTCTTCATAGTTAGAGGTTTTATGCCTTACAAATGGCCTGTGAGCTCGGCGCTTCGCGCTGTACGGAGCAGGATGTCAGTGACTGTCTTCTGCCTGAAACGCCGCATTCTACACTACAACCAGAAAGTGAGGAAACTGCTCATCCTGCAAGCTTCGGTAAGCCATACGCAGGATGTGCAAAGAGAGGTCAGTCGAAGGGAATTTACTGATTTTCAGCCGGGGGCGAAGCGGTGTCGACGCGCAGGGCATCCGGGCCAAGCGCAACGCTAAGAATCACCGGTTGCCAGCTCTCACGACGGCTGAAATGTTGGGAAAAACCGCGCGCGAGCAGAAAGCCGCCAACACCGCCGAGCAAAGCACCGCACATCGCAGCCAGGTTAGTGCCAAACAGAGTCTGGAACAGGCCGGAACACAGAAATAGCCCGACCAGCGGCGACATATAAACCAGAAGAGCCGAACCTAACAGGCTACCTTCAGCAATGCCCAGCTCCACTTTTTGCCCCGCCACCAGCGGCTGTTCGCTTGGAACAGTCAATAGATGGCTGGTCTGCGGCCCCAGCTTATTCAATACGCGAGTGCCGCATCCCGAGCGAGAAGCGCAGCTGTTACAAGAGGCTTTGACATCACAATGCAGCAACGCTTCACCGTTTTGCCATGAGACGACCGTCGCCCACTCTTTGATCATTGCGCAGCTCCGTTGAACTTGATGCTATCGCCAATGCGCTTTGCCGTTTGCGGTGGTAGCTCACCGACAACGGTAATTTCGGTTTTATCGCGAATTTCCGTGCTCACGGTACGGCGGCCGGTGCGTACCAGCTGCTCGCCGTTGGTGCCCTGCGACGGCGCCTGGCTAATATTCACCGAGAAGCTGAACAGGCCGTCAGAATAGAGGCGAGATTCAATAGGCACGCCGACGGTTGGCAGAGGCCTGCGGCTGCTCGAAACCTCGTTAAACCCTTGCGGCAGCCATGAAGGCGCCCAAGAGAACTTCGCTTTTTCCGCTCCCGGCACGGACAGCAGCGGCGGTAATGTCGCCTTCGCTAAATTCTGCATCAGGCCGCTCGCCTGATCGCCCACGGAAAAAGAGACAACCCGGAACTGTTCAAGGGTTTCGCCGTCGCGGTCCAGTAAATCAACGCGCAGCGGCAGCTTGGTTTCGGTATCGATCCAGACAATATAGTTGTAGCGCGTACCATCGCGGGCCACGACGCGAATCACTTCGCATAGCCTGTCGGCAATACGCGTCCGCCCGACGGAAATAAAGTCGTAGTAAGGCGTCAGGCGCTTAAAGTCGGTATAAACGATGGAGGGCAGAGAATCGACGATGTAATCCCCGGTGAGCGTAAATGGCTCAAGCCCAGGTTCAAAGTAGCTGATTTCGTTGCCGCGCTGCACGACCTCACGACGCGGGCCGTCCATTTGCAGGAATTGAGCAAGCGGGCGATTATCAAGACGTGCGTGGCGATAACTAAGAGACTCAATCCCTTGTTTGCTGATATTGATAAACGCCAGCTCATAGTTGAGTGACTGACTCGCCTGGTTCATCTGCTGCAACAACGCCCCGGACGAAACAGTGTCCGCCGAGGCGTTGGAGGTGAACAACAGGCCGCCTGCCACGAGAGACAGGGCACACCAAAGTTGCTTCATTACTGCGATTGCGTTCCTAAAGTTTGGTTTCCTGGCACCTGCACAGCGGCCTGCTGGGTTTGCGCCTGTTCAAACTGGAGCTGCTCGGAGTGTAAACGACGCTGCAATTCATAATCCTGCAGCATAGCGTTAATACGACGACGCTGTTCCTGTACTTGCTGACTGCTGTTGCTCGCCGTGGTATCAGACGGCACGCCCAGGCTTACCGGACTGGCTTTACCCATCATCGGCAAGGTGTTAAATACTGGCGTTTCCGGCTGAGCTGAGCTGTCAGACTGACCATTATAGTGCTGCACGCCCACAATAACCGCAAGCGATACGCACGCGGCAACGCCCATCTGCGTCAGCTGGCTTGCCCACGGACGCACCTTATGCCAGAACGGCATTTTCTGCCATTGCTGAGGCTGCGGCTGTGATTCAGTAATGAGCGGCGCGACGTTACGCACTGGTTCATTCGCGATAGCCGCCATCACGTTGGCAGAAATATCGAAATGAAGCACTTCGCTGGTATCTCCGCGCATCGTGTCGCGGATCAGATGGTAGCTCTGCCAACTTTGCTGCAGCTCGCTGTCGTTAGACAAACGGTTGAGCAGCTCGCTATCGAGAGATTCGCCATCCATTAAAGCGGAAAGTTGTTCTTTCTGCATGCCTAAATACCCTTCCAGTAATCCGCTATCGTCAACGCCTGATAAGCGGTTGAACTTTATTATCAATAGCTTCCCTTGCGCGGAAAATACGAGAACGCACAGTACCTACCGGGCAATCCATAATGGCGGCTATCTCTTCATAGCTCAGGCCATCCAACTCCCGCAACGTGATTGCCATGCGTAAATCTTCCGGGAGCGACTCAATAGTACGGAAAACTATCTGTCTCAGTTCCTCAGACAACATTAAGTTCTCAGGGTTCGAAATTTCTTTCAATGCGCTGCCACTTTCGTAGTTTTCCGCATCGATAGCGTCCACATCACTTGAAGGTGGACGGCGCCCCTGAGCAACCAGATAATTTTTTGCCGTGTTGACCGCAATGCGATACAGCCACGTATAAAAGGCACTATCGCCACGGAATGAATCCAGTGCGCGATACGCTTTGATAAAAGATTCCTGCACCACGTCGGGAACATCACCCGAAGGTACATAACGGGAAACCAGGCTCGCAACCTTATGCTGGTAGCGCACCACCAGTAGGTTAAATGATTTCTGATCTCCCTTTTGGACCCGTTCGACGAGGACCTGATCCGTTAACTGCTCGCTCATCCGAGGTAATGTCTCCCCAAACCCAATTTCCACGCGTAATCGAAATGCCACTCGAACCCTGCATTTTTGAGCAAGCTTTGAGTTGGAGTGCCCGAGGCCAGCAAAGTTCCGTTACGCCTTTGTTTTTCTGTCATGTTTAGCGGATTGCATCTTTTCATTATAAGTTCCGCTTCGCAAAACGGTAACGCCGATTCTTCTGAATCAATGCTTAAAAAGTTAGCGAGCAGAGTATCGCATGAATCAAGGTATTTCATCATTTAATCTGCCGTTTACCGCACCTATGGGGGATTTATTTATAGAATTTGACTCATCTCTCCCCGAGAGATTCATCGGCTGCTTTGTTTAGTTAACACAACGCTCAAACAAAAAAAGAGTGTTCATGCTCCCACCCGGTGCTATGCTGCGGCCATTCCTGTTTAGTAAATTAAACATCATGAACTCAAATAGCGATCTGGTCTGTGACGTATTAATCGTCGGTAGCGGCGCTGCCGGCCTCTCTCTCGCGCTACGTCTGGCTGAAACCAGCAACGTCATCGTGTTAAGTAAAGGTCCAATCAGCGAAGGTTCTACCTTTTACGCTCAAGGGGGGATCGCCGCCGTTTTCGATGAAACCGACAGCATTGCTTCCCACATCGACGATACGCTGATTGCCGGAGCCGGAATCTGTGAGCGCGATGCGGTAGAGTTTGTCGCCAGCAATGCGAAGCACTGCGTTCAGTGGCTGATTGACCAGGGCGTCATGTTCGATACCCACACCCTGGCCAATGGTGAAGAGAGCTACCATTTGACGCGGGAAGGCGGCCATAGCCATCGCCGTATTCTTCATGCAGCCGATGCAACCGGCAAAGAAGTTGAGACCACGCTGGTCAGCAAAGCCCTTAATCACCCAAACATTCGGGTCATCGAGCGCAGCAACGCCGTCGATTTAATTATCTCTGACAAGATTGGCCTGCCGGGCACACGCCGTGTGGTCGGAGCCTGGGTCTGGAACCGGAATCTTGAAAAGGTCGAAACCTGCCGGGCGAAGGCCGTAATTTTGGCCACCGGCGGCGCCTCGAAGGTTTATCAATACACCACCAACCCGGATATAGCCTCTGGTGACGGTATTGCTATGGCATGGCGTGCGGGCTGCCGCGTTGCCAACCTTGAATTTAACCAGTTTCACCCGACTGCGCTGTTCCATCCCCAGGCCAGAAACTTCCTGCTTACGGAAGCGTTACGTGGGGAAGGCGCATACCTGAAGCGCCCTGATGGCTCACGATTCATGCCGGAATTTGATGAGCGCGCAGAGCTTGCCCCCCGAGATATCGTCGCCAGAGCTATCGATCACGAAATGAAACGCCTGGGTGCAGACTGCATGTACCTCGATATCAGCCATAAGCCAGAAGCGTTTGTTCGCCAGCACTTCCCTACTATTTATGAAAAACTGCTTGGGTTGGGCATCGATTTAACCAAAGACTCAGTTCCCATCGTACCTGCCGCACATTATACCTGCGGTGGCGTGATGGTTGATGAGCATGGGCGTACCGACGTTGACGGACTGTATGCTATCGGCGAAGTAACCTATACCGGGCTGCACGGCGCAAACCGAATGGCGTCAAATTCACTGCTTGAATGCCTGGTCTATGGCTGGTCCGCCGCAGAAGATATTCTCAAGCGCTTGCCGTATGTCCGTGAAAGCAAAAACCTTCCCGCCTGGGACGACAGCCGCGTGGACAACCCTGATGAACAGGTCGTCATCCAGCACAACTGGCATGAGCTGCGGCTATTTATGTGGGATTACGTCGGCATCGTGCGTACCACCCGTCGCCTCGAGCGAGCGCTGCGGAGGATTACTATGCTGCAGCAGGAGATTGATGAGTACTATGCCAACTTTCGGGTTTCAAACAACCTTCTCGAGCTAAGAAACCTGGTGCAGGTTGCCGAACTTATCGTGCGCTGCGCCATGCAGCGTAAAGAGAGCCGTGGCCTGCACTACACGCTTGATTATCCGGAACAGCTGGCTGAATCCGGCCCAAGCGTACTCTCGCCGCTTTACATAAACAGATAGAAATCCTGGGTCAGACTACAATAGCCTTCAGAGTAGGCCTGGTCTGGCCCTCGAATCACCAGGCGGTCGTTGTAGTATTCTCCGCCCGTTGGGGAAAGTGCGAGCATTACCCGATGCGGCTGGCGGGTTTCATTGTCGGCCACGTCGGTGCGATAGCGTACATGCCAGCCCTGTGATTTCGCCAGCTCGCTGAACGCCGTACCTGCGGTTTCCGGCATAATCACACAGAAAAAACCATCCTCGGTGATCAACTGTTCAGCGCTGCTGAGGAGTGCCTGATGATCCAGGGTCGTCGTGTAGCGAGCCTGAGCGCGTTCCGCAGACGCACAGTTGCTGCCCTGCTCAAAGAAGGGTGGGTTGCTGACTATCAGCGAGTAGCGCTGGGTTGCCTGCTGCGCCCATTCACGAATATCGGCACAGTGCACGTTAATACGCGAAGCCCAGCGGCAGCCTTTCGCGTTTTCTGCCGCCTGTTCGGCGGCCACCGGATCCAGTTCAACGGCTTCAATCGTGACGTCATCGGCGGTTCTTTGGGCCAGCATCAGCGCCAGCAATCCGCTGCCAGTGCCAATATCCAGAACGCTTTTCACGTTCACCACCGGCACCCACGCGCCAAGTAGCGTCCCATCGGTCCCCACTTTCATCGCGCAGCGATCGTGTGCCACAAAGAACTGTTTGAAAGTGAAACCATCCCGACGTAATACCGCTTTTTGATCCGACATCTTATCTACCTTGCAAAGAAACCGCCGTAGCATAAGTGAAACGAGCGACCACGGAAAGACACAAACAGATGAAGATCGCGGGCATAACGTCTATAATCGGCGTCCCAAATAGAGGTAGACCATGACTGTAAGCACTTTTTCCGAACTCGAACTTGATGAAAGCCTTTTGGACGCGCTCCAGGAGAAGGGCTTTACTCGCCCGACAGCAATCCAGGCTGCGGCCATTCCTCCTGCACTTGAAGGGCGCGATGTGCTGGGTTCAGCACCAACGGGTACCGGTAAAACCGCAGCTTACCTGCTGCCAGCGCTACAGCATCTGGTCGACTTCCCACGTAAAAAATCCGGCCCGCCGCGAATTCTTATCGTGACGCCGACCCGTGAACTGGCGATGCAGGTTGCCGACCACGCGCGTGAGCTGGCAAAGCATACCCATCTGGATATTGCGACCATCACCGGCGGCGTGGCGTATATGAACCACGCTGAGGTTTTCAGCGAGAACCAGGATATTGTGGTCGCCACCACCGGCCGACTGCTGCAATACATTAAGGAAGAGAACTTCGACTGCCGCGCGGTTGAAACCCTGATCCTTGATGAAGCGGACCGCATGCTGGACATGGGTTTTGCTCAGGATATTGAAACCATCGCGGCAGAAACCCGCTGGCGCAAGCAAACCATGCTGTTCTCTGCAACCCTGGAAGGCAACGCGGTTAAAGACTTTGCTGAGCGCCTGCTGGAAGATCCGGTGGAGGTTTCCGCCACGCCTTCCACCCGTGAACGCAAGAAGATCCATCAGTGGTACTACCGCGCTGATGACGTTGAGCACAAAACAAAATTGTTGGTTCACTTGCTGAACCAGCCTGATACCACCCGCTCTATCGTCTTCGTACGTAAGCGCGATCGTGTGCATGAGCTGGTTGCCTGGCTGCGCGAAGCGGGCATCAACACCTGCTATCTCGAAGGCGAAATGGTGCAGGCCAAGCGTAACGAAGCCATCAAACGTCTGACCGACGGCCGCGTTAATGTTCTGGTTGCCACCGACGTCGCTGCCCGTGGGATCGATATTCCTGACGTTAGCCACGTATTCAACTTTGACCTGCCGCGTACCGCGGATATCTACCTGCACCGTATCGGCCGTACCGGTCGTGCTGGTATGAAAGGTACTGCGATTTCACTGGTTGAAGCACACGATCATCTGCTGCTGGGTAAAATTACCCGCTACATGAAAGAGCCGCTGAAGTCCCGCGTCTTCGATGAGCTGCGCCCAACCACGCGCGCGCCAAGCGAGAAGCTGACCGGTAAGCCATCGAAGAAAGTACTGGCCAAGCGCGAAGAGAAGAAGAAAGAGAAAGACAAAGAGAAGCCGCGCGTTAAAGTACGTCACCGTGACAAGAAAAACGTCGGCAAGCGCCGCAAGCCAAGTGCGGCTGCTGCGACAGAATCGTCAAAAGTCGACGAATAACATCCACGCCGGGAAAACCCCGGCGTTTTTTATTGCCCCGACTCAGCGTTCTCCTGCAGGCATTCCATAAAAATCTTCATCGCCGGGCTGATCACCTTCCCCGCATGATGCGCACAGATCGCATTGATCGTCAGCAACGGTTCGCTGAACGGCAGCTCCACTAGCTCCCCGGACAAAAGCTCTTTCTCAACGGTAAAACGAGGCAAAAAGCTCACACCGAGATTCGCGGCCACGCACTGCTTAATACTTTCAATGCTCCATAGCTCAATGGTGTTTTCCAGCGTGATCCTGCGCTTTCTCAACTGTTCTTCAAAGATCTGCCGGAACACGCACTGCGGCTCGTTGATCACAAAACTGACCGGGATGTGCCTGTCCGTATGTCGGAAGTCAATCTCCTGGCGTGCCGGCGACGCCACCAGCACCAGAGAAGGCTCACTAATCGCCTGCATATGCAACGCTTCGTCATTCCCCACGCGGTAGAACACGCCGAGATCGACCCGATCGTCCAGAAGCGCGTCGCGAATCGTGTAGCAGTTCAAGGACTGCAAAGAGAGTTTGACTCGAGGTGCCCTCTCCTTAAAACGCTGCAGTACACGCGGCATCTTGTACGCCAGCAGCGTTTCACCACTTGCGACCCTGAGTTCACCCTCTGGCTCAGAGCCCTGCCTGGCGGCCTGCCTGATGGTATCGATGACGCGCGTCAGCTCATAGACGTGAGGCATGAGCTTTTTGCCGCTTTCGGTTAAACGCATCCGTCGGCCAATTTTTTCAAACAGCTGCAGCGAAAGCTCCTGTTCAAGCTGCTGAATATGAAAAGTGACCGTCGACTGCGTGCAGCATAGCTTCTGGGAGGCCAGCAGGAACGAGCCTTCCTCAACCACCGTTTTTAACGTGACAAACCGACGTAAATCCATTCAGCCTCCATTACATCGAAACCATCGAACTCTGAGTATAGAAACATTCATTTTTTTAAAGCTTCCGGTTTGCGTACTCTCAGCGAAAACACAGGAGAACTCAAGTGGTCGCTATTTTCTTTAGTGCGTTTTGGACGTACACCCTCATTACCGCCCTGACGCCAGGGCCCAACAATATTCTGGCGTTAAGCACCGCCACCAGCCACGGGCTGCGGGAAAGCACCCGCGTGCTGGCGGGTATGAGCCTTGGATTTCTGATTATCATGCTGCTGTGTGCGGGCATCGCCTTCTCACTCGTCAGCCTCGATCCGCGGTTTACCCGCGTGCTTAGCTGGGTGGGCGCGGTTTACATTTTGTGGCTGGCGCTGAAGATTGCCACCAGCCAGCCGCCGGGCTCGACGACTGAAGCTCAGCCGGTCGGCTTCTGGGCCAGCTTTGGCCTGCAGTTCTTAAACGTAAAAATTATTCTCTACGGCATCACAGCCCTGTCGACCTTTGTTTTGCCGTACACGGCGGAGATAAGCGGCATCGTGGGAATGAGCGTGGTGCTGGCGGCAATAGGGTGTTTGGGGAATCTTTGCTGGGCGCTGGCTGGCCATCTGTTCCAGAAGGTCTTCCAGCGTTTTGGACGTTCGCTGAATATTATTCTGGCGTTGATGCTGGTTTACTGTGCGGTGCGGATTTTTTACTAACGTAAAAGAGCGCCAGAAGGCGCTCTTTATTTATTACGGCGGGAACTGAATTACAGGCTTTCAGTGAAAGTACGGGTGATCACGTCGCGCTGCTGTTCCGGGGTCAGAGAGTTAAAACGAACCGCATAGCCGGAAACACGAATTGTCAGCTGCGGATATTTTTCCGGATGCTTAACCGCATCTTCCAGCGTTTCACGACGCAGAACGTTAACGTTCAGGTGCTGACCACCTTCTACGCGAACTTCTGGTTTTACTTCCATCGGAATTTCACGGTATTCAAACTGACCCAGTTTGCTGACCGCAACAACTTCATCTTCTGCAAAACCCGCTTTCGCGCATACGCAGCGAGCTTCACCTTTTTCATTGTCGAGCAGCCAGAAAGAGTTCAGAAGTTCGTCATTTGCCGCTTTTGTAATTTGGATACCAGTAATCATTTTATTTCTCCCTTAGGGTAATGTGCTGATTCTTTGGGCCAGCTCTCTGGCTCATTGGTAAAACCTTTGTTGCTTTGTTGTTCTTATATCAGCCCGCCAGGCGCGATTCTTTGATTTAAATCAATTAAATCCACACCACAAAAAAGGGTTTTACTGGTTTTATTTGTTTTACATCAACTTAGACGTACGGCGTGTCATTAAAATTTTTGTAAATTTTCAACTTTATTTAGTACCGTAGCCCATTGATGCAACGCACTATTTTGCTCATGGGGCAGAAGCAGTTAAGCTAGCGGACATTACAGATTCGCGGGAGAGCGAGATGACTACCCACCTCACCTGGCACGACGTGCTGGCAGAAGAGAAACAGCAGCCCTACTTTATCAATACGCTCAGCGCCGTTGCCGCAGAGCGCGCTGCGGGCGTGACCGTTTATCCCCCGCAGAAGGATGTGTTTAACGCTTTTCGGTTTACCGAGCTGGGCGATGTCAAAGTCGTTATCCTTGGCCAGGATCCCTATCACGGCCCAGGGCAGGCGCACGGGCTTTCTTTCTCCGTGCTTCCGGGCATTGCACCGCCACCTTCCCTGGTCAATATGTACAAAGAGCTGGAAGCCTCAGTGCCGGGCTTTACCCGCCCAGCCCACGGCTATCTTGAAAGCTGGGCGCGCCAGGGCGTTTTGCTGCTCAACACGGTGCTGACCGTCGAGGCAAGCAAGGCGCATTCCCACGCCAAATTTGGCTGGGAAACGTTTACCGATAAGGTTATCGCTCTCATTAATGAACACCGTGAAGGCGTGGTGTTTCTGCTGTGGGGGGCTCACGCTCAGCGCAAAGGCAGCATTATCGATCGCCAGCGTCACCACGTGTTGACCGCGCCACACCCTTCCCCGCTTTCGGCGCATCGCGGTTTCCTGGGCTGTGGGCATTTCGTTAAGGCAAATGAATATCTTGTAGAGCGCGGGGAAAAGCCCATCGACTGGATGCCACAGCTGCCACAGGAAAATGGCTAAGTTCTGGACGAAAAAAAACCAGCAATTAAGCTGGTTTTTTTATAACAGGAGAACGGGTTACGCCTTATTCTGGCGCCACCATTCACCCAGCAGTACGCCGGTTGCTACGGATACATTGAGGCTTTCAACATTGCCGGTACCTTCAATGGCTACGCTCATATCAGCATTTTCAAAGGTGGTGTCGGAAACGCCATCGCGCTCCTGGCCCAGCACCAGCACCATTTTCTTAGGTAGCTCAGCTTTATACAGCGGAGTACCCTGATGGCTTGAGGTCGTCACGATGGTGTAGCCTGCTTTACGGAAAGCTTCCAGCCCATCACCAAACGTCTCGCCGCTGATCGCCACAACGTGCTCTGCACCGCCTTCTGCGGTACGAATTGCCGCCCCGGACTCCAGCAGAGAAGCATCCTGAATCAGTAAACCTTTCACACCGAAGTGCGCACAGCTACGCATGATCCCGCCAAGGTTGTGAGGGTTACCCACATCCTCCAGCGCCAGTACGCAGTCTTCTTCCCCGGCTTTATTCAGCCAGCTCTGCACGCTGATGCCGCTACGCTTTTTAATAATGAAGCAAACACCACCGTGGTGTTCCGTGCCGGAGGCTTTTGCCAGCTCGGCGTCATCCACAACGTGGTAAGCCTTGCGGTTAGCCGCCATCCAGCGCAGCGCTTCTTTAAAGCGAGGCGTAACGCTCTGGATAAACCAGGCACGCACGATGCTTTCCGGGCGGCTCTGGAACAGCGCCTGACAAGCATTCTCACCGTAGACACGGGCTTCTTCGGCGCGCTGGCGACGAATCACTTCCGGATCAACGATGTGCTTTGTTGCACCTTCATTGTCAGAAGCCGACAGTGAAGTGTCTACCGGGGCACGGGAAACCGTGCGCCATGGGGACGCCGCTTCACCGCGATCGCCTCTGTCGCTACGTTCATTACGATCGCGCCCGCCGCGAGGTTTATCATCGTGACGAGCCGGACGGCGACCGCCGCCTTCACCACGTGACGCACCGGCAGGACGCCCACCACCTTTCCCGGTACGCGGGTTTTGGCTGCGTTTTTCGCTATCGTCGTCACCGCGGACATACATCACTTTGACCTTGCCGCTTTTACCTTTAAATTCGTCGTTCATTTTTCCTCCACCTGGCTGAGCGCGAAGCGCGCAGATTACCTGATGTGGCATGGGTTAGCCATTAACTTTGCTTAAAAGCTAATAACTATTGTACTCATCGAATAAATCACTTTGTTGGCCTCCCCATCTTCGCCGATAATATGTAACATATTTGAAACATCCACGGTGCATGACACCGATTTTCAACCATTCTCTTTGAGGTTAGTTATGAATACCGTTTGCGCCGACTGCCAGGCCATTAACCGCATTCCTGACGACCGTATTGATGACGGCGCAAAGTGCGGTCGCTGCGGTCATGAACTGTTTGACGGAGAAGTCGTCAATGCGACTACGGCTACGCTGGATAAACTCCTGAAAGACGAGCTGCCGGTCGTGGTGGACTTTTGGGCTCCGTGGTGCGGGCCGTGCGTTAACTTCGCACCAATATTTGAGGATGTAGCCGAAGAGCGCAGCGGCAAAGTCCGTTTTGTTAAGGTCAATACTGAGGCCGAACAGGAGCTCAGCGCCCGTTTTCGTATTCGCAGCATCCCAACCATTATGATCTTCAAGAATGGCCAGGTCGTTGACATGCTGAATGGCGCGATGCCAAAAGCCCCGTTCGATAGCTGGCTGGACGAAAATATCTGATCCTGCGGGGGCATTTTTTAGCCCCCTCTTTTATATCTACGTTAGAATAGCGTTTTTAGCTAAGCCGCCTTAATTAATGACAGAAAACGCCGTTCTCCGCCTTCGTGCTGCTCGCCTGGCCCGTGCAACTCGCCCATTTCTTGCCCGTGGTAATCGCGTTCGCCGCTGCCAGCGTTGCCTGTTGCCGCTGAAAAACTGCCTGTGCGAGACGCTTCAGCCGCAAAATGCGCGTAGCCGCTTTTGCCTGGTCATGTTCGACACTGAGCCCATGAAGCCCAGCAACACTGGCCGGCTAATCGCCGATGTTTTGCCGGACACAGAGGCGTTTCAATGGTCACGCACGGAGCCACCAGAGGCGCTGCTGGAACTTGTCGCTAATCCGAACTATCAGCCGATGGTCGTTTTTCCCGCTTCCTATGCTAACGGAGAGCGGGAAGTTCTGACCACGCCGCCAGTCACCGGGAAACCACCGCTGTTTATTATGCTTGACGGTACCTGGACCGAAGCGCGCAAAATGTTCCGTAAAAGCCCTTACCTCGACGCGCTGCCGGTGATTTCCGTTGACCTGAGCATTACCTCTGCTTATCGCCTGCGAGAAGCGCACGCCGAGGGCCAGTACTGTACCGCAGAAGTCGCCGCAGCCTTGCTTGAACTGGCGGGGGATACCGATGCATCTGAAGGGCTAACGCAGCACTTTACCCTTTTCCGTGAGCGTTATCTGGCGGGGAAACCGCATCATCAGGGCAGCGTCACAGCAGAAGTTGAAGAAAACGTTTAGACTCTCCTGAACATCACTCAGGGGAGAGAGTCGTGAGTCAACGAGGCCTGGAAGCGCTGCTGCGTCCAAAATCGATTGCCGTCATCGGCGCTTCGGCAAAGCCCGATCGCGCCGGTTATTTAATGATGCGTAATTTGCTTGCCGGCGGGTTCAACGGCCCGGTCATGCCGGTCACGCCAACCCATAAAGCCGTTTGCGGGGTGCTGGCCTGGCCGGATATCGCCAGCCTGCCGCTTGCGCCCGACCTCGCGATTATCTGTACCCATTCAGGCCGTAACCTGACGCTGCTAGACGAGCTGGGAAGCAAAGGCTGCAAAGCCTGCATTATCTTATCAGCTCCCCCCGAGCAACTGCCTGAATTGCTGGCCTGCGCGGCACGCTGGCAAATTCGTCTGCTAGGCCCCAATAGCCTTGGTCTTTTAGCGCCCTGGCAGGGGTTGAACGCTAGCTTCTCGCCGGTACCGATTCAAAAGGGCAAACTGGCGTTTATTTCCCAGTCCGCCGCAGTTTCAAACACCATTCTGGACTGGGCGCAGCAACGTGAAATGGGGTTTTCCTGGTTTATCGCCCTCGGTGATAGCCTGGATATCGACGTGGATGAGCTGCTTGATTACCTCGCAAGAGATACCAAAACCAGCGCCATTTTGCTTTATCTTGAACATCTTAGCGATGCCCGTCGCTTTGTCTCTGCCGCGCGAAGCGCCTCACGTAATAAACCTATTCTGGTTATCAAAAGCGGACGCAGCAGCAAAGCCCAAACCCTGCTGAAAACGCATCCTGGCCTGGATGCCGCCTGGGATGCGGCAATTCAGCGGGCTGGTTTACTGCGTGTGCAGGACACGCATGAACTGTTTTCCGCCGTTGAAACCCTCAGCCATATGCGCCCTCTGCGCGGCGAACGTCTGATGATTGTCAGTAATGGGG
This sequence comes from Cedecea neteri, assembly GCF_000757825.1. Taxonomy (GTDB): domain Bacteria; phylum Pseudomonadota; class Gammaproteobacteria; order Enterobacterales; family Enterobacteriaceae; genus Cedecea; species Cedecea selenatireducens. The sequence goes on along the minus strand of NZ_CP009451.1, from coordinate 3,673,459 downwards.
CGGCTCCTGCGGCGCTGGCGCTGGATGAACTATGGCTGCGAAACGGCAAGCTGGCGACGTTAAGCGAAGAAACTACAAAGGCGCTTGCAGCAGTGCTTCCTTCAGGTGTTGAAGCCGGAAATCCGATAGATCTCCGTGATGACGCAACGCCCGGCCGTTATCTGCTGGCCGTAGAAAAATTGCTGGATAGCCATGATTTTGATGCTCTAATGGTGATTCATTCTCCCAGCGCCGCCGCTCCCGGAACCGCAAGCGCTCTCGCGTTGATCGATTTGCTACAGCGGCACCCTCGCGGGAAATACCTGACCATTTTTACCAACTGGTGCGGTGAGTTCTCCTCCCAGGAGGCCAGACGCCTGTTTAGCGATGCCGGGATCCCTACCTACCGAACCCCGGAAGGGGCGGTAACGGCGTTTATGCATATGGTGGAGTATCGCCGTAATCAGAAGCAGCTCCGCGAGATCCCCGCGCTACCCGCTAACCTGACGGCTAACACCGGCGAAGCTCACCACCTGATCCAGCAGGCGCTGCATCAGGGAGCAACCACGCTCGATACTCATGAAGTCAGGCCCGTGCTTGAAGCCTATGGCTTAACGACGCTGCCAACATGGATTGCAAGTGACAGTGCGGAAGCCGTGCACATCGCCGAGCAAATTGGCTATCCCGTGGCGTTAAAACTTCGCTCACCGGATATTCCCCATAAGTCGGAAGTTCAGGGGGTAATGCTTTATTTACGGACGGCCAGTGAGGTTCAGCAGGCAGCAGAAGCCATTATTGACCGTGTAAAAATGACCTGGCCGCAGGCGCGGATTCATGGCCTGCTGGTGCAAAGTATGGCAAACCGCGCGGGGGCACAGGAGCTTCGGGTTGTCGTTGAGCACGACCCGGTATTTGGCCCATTGATCATGCTGGGGGAAGGCGGCGTAGAATGGCGGCCCGAGCGACAGGCTGCCGTGGCTCTCCCTCCTTTAAACATGAATCTTGCCCGCTATCTTGTTATTCAGGCGATTAAAAGCGGCAAGATCCGCAGCAGGAGCGCATTACGCCCGCTGGACATCGCCGGCATCAGCGAGGTTCTGGTGCGGGTCTCTAACCTGATCATCGATTGCCCGGAGATAGTACGGCTTGATATCCACCCGCTGTTAGCCTCCGGCAGTGACTTTACTTTGCTAGATGTCACACTTGAGTTAGCCGAATTTACCGGAGATGCGGATTCCCGCCTGGCCGTTCGTCCTTATCCTCATCAACTGGAAGAGATTGTACAGCTCAAAAATGGCGATCGCTGCCTGTTTCGCCCGATCCTTCCTGAAGATGAACCTCAGCTGCAGCGCTTTATTGCCCAGGTAACTAAAGAAGATCTCTACTATCGCTATTTCAGCGAGATCAATGAATTTACCCACGAAGATTTAGCCAATATGACGCAGATCGACTACGATCGGGAAATGGCGTTTGTTGCCGTTCGTCGAATGAAAGGCAGCGATGAGATCCTCGGCGTCACGCGCGCAATTTCCGATCCGGATAACGTGGATGCCGAGTTTGCCGTGCTGGTGCGCTCCGACCTGAAAGGGCTTGGGCTGGGCCGCCGCCTGTTGGCTAAACTCATCGACTACACCAGACAACACGGTATTCAGCAGCTAAATGGCATCACGATGCCGAATAACCAGGGCATGATTGCTCTGGCCCGTAAACTGGGTTTCAGCGTCGATATTCAGCTGGAAGATGGCATTGTGAGCCTGATGCTCCCACTGGGCGAAAGCGCAGATTCGTGAGTAAGGTACTGGAAAACATACTCACTTTGCGTGGCAGTAGTGGTATTATCAGCAGGTTCTGACGTCTGGATTTTGCAGAAGGCCATCCAATGAAAAGAGAAGATAAGCACTGTGATGTTGTCTAAATTTAAACGTAATAAACATCAACAACACCTTGCCCAGTTACCGAAGCTTTCTCAATCAGTTGATGATGTAGAAACCCTGTTCTCCCCTGCGGACTTCCGCGAAACGCTGCTGAAAAAAATAGCGGGCGCGACGCAGCGCATCTGCATCATTGCGCTGTATCTTGAGCAGGATGACGGCGGCAATGGGATCCTGTCCGCGCTTTATCAGGCTAAACAACAGCGGCCGAACCTGGAAGTTACCGTGCTGGTTGACTGGCACCGTGCTCAGCGCGGACGTATTGGTGTTGCCGCAACCAACACCAATGCGGACTGGTATCACCGCATGGCAGAGCTGTTTCCGGATGTAAATATTCCGGTCTACGGCGTTCCCGTCAATACTCGCGAAGCGCTTGGCGTGTTGCATTTCAAAGGTTTTATCATTGATGACAGCGTTTTCTACAGCGGTGCCAGCCTCAATGATGTCTATCTGCATCAGCATGATAAGTATCGTTATGACCGCTATCAGGTCATCCGCAATCGCTCGTTAGCGGACATTATGTATGGTTGGGTGAACCAGAATCTGGTGAATGGCAGGGCAGTTCATCGCCTGGACGTCGCCGAACGCCCAAAAAGCCCGGAAATCAAAAACGACATTCGCCTGTTCCGTCAGGAGCTACGGGATGCCAGCTTTATCTTCCAGGGTGATGCGGACAACGATCAGCTGTCGGTTACGCCGCTGGTTGGGCTGGGGAAATCCAGCCTGCTGAATAAAACCATCTTCCATCTTATGCCGTGTGCCGAGCAAAAGCTCACTATCTGCACGCCGTATTTCAACCTGCCTGCGGTGCTGGTGCGTAATATCATTCAGCTACTGCGAGATGGCAAACAGGTTGAGATTATCGTTGGCGACAAAACGGCCAACGATTTCTATATTCCCGAAGATCAGCCGTTTAAGATTATCGGTGCCCTGCCTTACCTCTACGAGATTAACCTGCGCCGCTTCCTTAGCCGCCTGCAGTATTATGTGAATACCGGGCAACTGATTGTGCGTTTGTGGAAAGACGGGGATAACAGCTATCACCTGAAAGGAATGTGGGTGGACAACGAGTGGATGCTGCTGACCGGGAATAACCTTAACCCGCGCGCCTGGCGTCTGGACCTGGAGAATGCCCTGCTGATCCACGATCCGAAAAGAGAGCTGGAAGGCATTCGTACCAAAGAGCTGGAGCTTATCCGCACCCATACGACGGTCGTTCAACATTATCGCGATCTGCAAAGCATCGCCGAATATCCGGTGAAAGTTCGTAAGCTGATTCGCCGCCTGCGTCGTATCCGTATCGACCGATTGATAAGCCGCATTCTTTAAATGTTTAAGCCCTGCACTGCAGGGCTTTTTCTTTCTAGAGTTTGATGCCTTTTCCTTTGCGGTGCAGCAGCAAAGAAACCACAAACGCCAGCGCCCCCATCCCGGAAACATACCAGAAGAAGATAGTTTCACTGCCGATCGATTTTAGTGACAGAGCGACATATTCCGCAGAGCCGCCAAACAGAGCATTAGCAACCGCATAGGAGAGCCCAACGCCCAGGGCACGGACTTCTGGTGGGAACATTTCAGCCTTCAGAATGCCGCTAATTGAAGTGTAAAAGCTGACAATGATCATCGCCGCCATCACCAGTGCAAAGGCTGCATACGGCGAGCTAACATTTTGCAAAGCCGTCAAGATAGGCACAGTCAGCACCGCCGCTAACCCGCCAAAACATAGCATTGAGCTACGCCGTCCGATTTTATCCGATAGCGCGCCGAAGAACGGCTGGATCACCATGAAAATAAACAGAGCAAAGGTCATCAGCGCGCTGGCCGTATTGGCATGCATCCCCGCCGTATTTACCAGGTACTTCTGCATATAAGTGGTGAAAGTATAAAAAGCCAGGGACCCGCCGGCAGTAAAGCCGAGCACCATAATGAACGCTTTACGGTTCTTCCATAGCCCGGATAGCGTTCCGGCATCTTTGTGCGCACGAGTCGCTTTATCTGACGTTTCATCCAGCGAACGACGAAGATAAAGGGCAACAATGGCCAGTACGGCGCCAATCGCGAATGGGATCCGCCATCCCCAGCTTCGTAAATCCTCATCGCTCAGCACTTGCTGCAGGATAACCACAACCAGCAATGCAGTAAGCTGCCCACCAATGAGCGTCACATACTGGAATGAGGCGTAAAATCCTTTACGGCCTTCAACCGCCACCTCACTCATGTATGTCGCGCTGGTTCCATACTCTCCTCCCACAGATAAGCCCTGAAACAAGCGAGCCAGAAGTAATAACGCAGGAGCCCATGTACCGATAGTGGCGTATCCTGGCAGGCAGGCAATTACCAACGATCCAAAACACATCATGCAGACGGAGATCAGCATGGAGTTTTTACGTCCATGTTTGTCAGCGATATAGCCAAACAGCCAGCCGCCAATCGGCCGCATCAGAAAACCAGCGGCAAAGACCCCAGCCGTTTGCAACAGTTGGGTAGTAGTATTTCCCGTAGGGAAAAAGATGTGTGCGAAATAGAGCGAGCAGAATGAGTAAACATAAAAATCAAACCACTCAACCAGATTCCCTGATGAGGCGCCGACAATGGCCCAGACGCGACGACGGGTATCCGCAGCCGTTAGCGCAATACTCTCTTCACTTGTTGATTCAGTCATTATATTTTCCTGTCTTCCTGAACGAGCGTAATAACCCAGGATCCAGTAAAGCAGGAGAAACAAAATTCGTGAGGTGAAGTTTCTTGTTGCGCAGTTGTTACAGTGTTTTTTGTGAGCAGGCTAAGCTTTTCGCAAATTGTTACTACTGGAAAAACAAAAAACCCCAGCCGTCAGGCTGAGGTTTTTTGTTTTATTTGATGCCTGGCAGTTGTATGCCGGGCTGTCCTGCCCGTCACCCTGCGGGCAGCCTCCGGCTGTGCAAAATCGTTCCCGACTTAGTATTCGTATCATCCTGATACTCACCCCTCCGGGGCCGCCGCAGGCGGCGTTCAAAATCGTTCCCGACGATTTTGTCCTACTCAGGAGAGCGCTCCCCGACAAACAACAGATAAAACGAAAGGCCCAGTCTTTCGACTGAGCCTTTCGTTTTATTTGATGCCTGGCAGTTCCCTACTCTCGCATGGGGAGACCCCACACTACCATCGGCGCTACGGCGTTTCACTTCTGAGTTCGGCATGGGGTCAGGTGGGACCACCGCGCTACGGCCGCCAGGCAAATTCTGTTATTGACCGTTATGCATCCGCATAACCATCAATCTAATCCTGAACTAAGCTGAAAATTTACTCTTCTCTTTAAATTCTCTCAAAACACCTTCGGTGTTGTAAGGTTAAGCCTCACGGATCATTAGTACTGGTTAGCTCAACGTATCGCTACGCTTACACACCCAGCCTATCAACGTCGTAGTCTTCAACGTTCCTTCAGGACCCTTAAAGGGTCAGGGAGAACTCATCTCGGGGCAAGTTTCGCGCTTAGATGCTTTCAGCGCTTATCTTTTCCGCATTTAGCTACCGGGCAATGCCATTGGCATGACAACCCGAACACCAGTGATGCGTCCACTCCGGTCCTCTCGTACTAGGAGCAGCCCCCCTCAATTCTCCAGCGCCCACGGCAGATAGGGACCGAACTGTCTCACGACGTTCTAAACCCAGCTCGCGTACCACTTTAAATGGCGAACAGCCATACCCTTGGGACCTACTTCAGCCCCAGGATGTGATGAGCCGACATCGAGGTGCCAAACACCGCCGTCGATATGAACTCTTGGGCGGTATCAGCCTGTTATCCCCGGAGTACCTTTTATCCGTTGAGCGATGGCCCTTCCATTCAGAACCACCGGATCACTAAGACCTGCTTTCGCACCTGCTCGAGCCGTCACTCTCGCAGTCAAGCTAGCTTATGCCTTTGCACTAACCTCACGATGTCCGACCGTGATTAGCTAACCTTCGTGCTCCTCCGTTACGCTTTAGGAGGAGACCGCCCCAGTCAAACTACCCACCAGACACTGTCCGCAACCCGGATTACGGGTCTACGTTAGAACATCAAACATTAAAGGGTGGTATTTCAAGGTTGGCTCCACGCAGACTGGCGTCCACGCTTCAAAGCCTCCCACCTATCCTACACATCAAGGCTCAATGTTCAGTGTCAAGCTATAGTAAAGGTTCACGGGGTCTTTCCGTCTTGCCGCGGGTACACTGCATCTTCACAGCGATTTCAATTTCACTGAGTCTCGGGTGGAGACAGCCTGGCCATCATTACGCCATTCGTGCAGGTCGGAACTTACCCGACAAGGAATTTCGCTACCTTAGGACCGTTATAGTTACGGCCGCCGTTTACCGGGGCTTCGATCAAGAGCTTCTCCTTGCGGATAACCCCATCAATTAACCTTCCGGCACCGGGCAGGCGTCACACCGTATACGTCCACTTTCGTGTTTGCACAGTGCTGTGTTTTTAATAAACAGTTGCAGCCAGCTGGTATCTTCGACTGCCTTCAGCTCCACCCGCAAGGGGTTTCACCTACCGACAGCGTGCCTTCTCCCGAAGTTACGGCACCATTTTGCCTAGTTCCTTCACCCGAGTTCTCTCAAGCGCCTTGGTATTCTCTACCTGACCACCTGTGTCGGTTTGGGGTACGATTTAATGTTACCTGATGCTTAGAGGCTTTTCCTGGAAGCAGGGCATTTGTTACTTCAGCACCGTAGTGCCTCGTCATCACACCTCAGCGTTTGATAAGCGTCCGGATTTACCTAAACGCTCCGCCTACATGCTTAAACCGGGACAACCGTCGCCCGGCTAACATAGCCTTCTCCGTCCCCCCTTCGCAGTAACACCAAGTACAGGAATATTAACCTGTTTCCCATCGACTACGCCTTTCGGCCTCGCCTTAGGGGTCGACTCACCCTGCCCCGATTAACGTTGGACAGGAACCCTTGGTCTTCCGGCGAGCGGGCTTTTCACCCGCTTTATCGTTACTTATGTCAGCATTCGCACTTCTGATACCTCCAGCAGACCTCACAGTCCACCTTCGACGGCTTACAGAACGCTCCCCTACCCAACAACGCATAAGCGTCGCTGCCGCAGCTTCGGTGCATGGTTTAGCCCCGTTACATCTTCCGCGCAGGCCGACTCGACCAGTGAGCTATTACGCTTTCTTTAAATGATGGCTGCTTCTAAGCCAACATCCTGGCTGTCTGTGCCTTCCCACATCGTTTCCCACTTAACCATGACTTTGGGACCTTAGCTGGCGGTCTGGGTTGTTTCCCTCTTCACGACGGACGTTAGCACCCGCCGTGTGTCTCCCGTGATAACATTCTTCGGTATTCGTAGTTTGCATCGGGTTGGTAAGCCGGGATGGCCCCCTAGCCGAAACAGTGCTCTACCCCCGAAGATGAGTTCACGAGGCGCTACCTAAATAGCTTTCGGGGAGAACCAGCTATCTCCCGGTTTGATTGGCCTTTCACCCCCAGCCACAAGTCATCCGCTAATTTTTCAACATTAGTCGGTTCGGTCCTCCAGTTAGTGTTACCCAACCTTCAACCTGCCCATGGCTAGATCACCGGGTTTCGGGTCTATACCCTGCAACTTAACGCCCAGTTAAGACTCGGTTTCCCTGCGGCTCCCCTATACGGTTAACCTTGCTACAGAATATAAGTCGCTGACCCATTATACAAAAGGTACGCAGTCACCCCATAAAAGAGGCTCCCACTGCTTGTACGTACACGGTTTCAGGTTCTGTTTCACTCCCCTCGCCGGGGTTCTTTTCGCCTTTCCCTCACGGTACTGGTTCACTATCGGTCAGTCAGGAGTATTTAGCCTTGGAGGATGGTCCCCCCATATTCAGACAGGATACCACGTGTCCCGCCCTACTCTTCGAACTCACAGCATGTGCATTTTAGTGTACGGGAGTATCACCCTGTACCCTGCGACTTTCCAGACGCTTCCACTAACACACAAACTGATTCAGGTTCTGGGCTGTTCCCCGTTCGCTCGCCGCTACTGGGGGAATCTCGGTTGATTTCTTTTCCTCGGGGTACTTAGATGTTTCAGTTCCCCCGGTTCGCTTCGTTAAGCTATGTATTCACTTAACGATAGTGTGTCGAAACACACTGGGTTTCCCCATTCGGAAATCGCCGGCTATAACGGTTCATATCACCTTACCGACGCTTATCGCAGATTAGCACGTCCTTCATCGCCTCTGACTGCCAGGGCATCCACCGTGTACGCTTAGTCGCTTAACCTCACAACCCGAAGATGTCTCGTGAGACACCATCGCTGTTGCGAAAATTTGAGAGACTCGAACATGTCTTAACCCCATCCCTTATTACGGAGGAATGAGACGACATGTCGTTTCAATTTTCAGCTTGTTCCGGATTGTTAAAGAGCAAATATCTCAAACATGACTCTTTCAAGTCAGTTTTGAGATATAACGGCACGCAACTTTCACTTACATACCAGCAAGTGGCGTCCCCTAGGGGATTCGAACCCCTGTTACCGCCGTGAAAGGGCGGTGTCCTGGGCCTCTAGACGAAGGGGACACTGAAGTCTCAATCGCAAGACGCCTTGCTTCTCTACATCTATCAGACAATCTGTGTGAGCACTACGCGGGTTGTATCTTTTAGGTAAGGAGGTGATCCAACCGCAGGTTCCCCTACGGTTACCTTGTTACGACTTCACCCCAGTCATGAATCACAAAGTGGTAAGCGCCCTCCCGAAGGTTAAGCTACCTACTTCTTTTGCAACCCACTCCCATGGTGTGACGGGCGGTGTGTACAAGGCCCGGGAACGTATTCACCGTAGCATTCTGATCTACGATTACTAGCGATTCCGACTTCATGGAGTCGAGTTGCAGACTCCAATCCGGACTACGACGCACTTTATGAGGTCCGCTTGCTCTCGCGAGGTCGCTTCTCTTTGTATGCGCCATTGTAGCACGTGTGTAGCCCTACTCGTAAGGGCCATGATGACTTGACGTCATCCCCACCTTCCTCCAGTTTATCACTGGCAGTCTCCTTTGAGTTCCCGGCCGAACCGCTGGCAACAAAGGATAAGGGTTGCGCTCGTTGCGGGACTTAACCCAACATTTCACAACACGAGCTGACGACAGCCATGCAGCACCTGTCTCAGAGTTCCCGAAGGCACCAATCCATCTCTGGAAAGTTCTCTGGATGTCAAGAGTAGGTAAGGTTCTTCGCGTTGCATCGAATTAAACCACATGCTCCACCGCTTGTGCGGGCCCCCGTCAATTCATTTGAGTTTTAACCTTGCGGCCGTACTCCCCAGGCGGTCGACTTAACGCGTTAGCTCCGGAAGCCACGCCTCAAGGGCACAACCTCCAAGTCGACATCGTTTACGGCGTGGACTACCAGGGTATCTAATCCTGTTTGCTCCCCACGCTTTCGCACCTGAGCGTCAGTCTTTGTCCAGGGGGCCGCCTTCGCCACCGGTATTCCTCCAGATCTCTACGCATTTCACCGCTACACCTGGAATTCTACCCCCCTCTACAAGACTCAAGCTTGCCAGTTTCGAATGCAGTTCCCAGGTTGAGCCCGGGGATTTCACATCCGACTTAACAAACCGCCTGCGTGCGCTTTACGCCCAGTAATTCCGATTAACGCTTGCACCCTCCGTATTACCGCGGCTGCTGGCACGGAGTTAGCCGGTGCTTCTTCTGCGAGTAACGTCAATCGCTAAGGTTATTAACCTTAACGCCTTCCTCCTCGCTGAAAGTACTTTACAACCCGAAGGCCTTCTTCATACACGCGGCATGGCTGCATCAGGCTTGCGCCCATTGTGCAATATTCCCCACTGCTGCCTCCCGTAGGAGTCTGGACCGTGTCTCAGTTCCAGTGTGGCTGGTCATCCTCTCAGACCAGCTAGGGATCGTCGCCTAGGTGAGCCATTACCCCACCTACTAGCTAATCCCATCTGGGTTCATCTGATGGCAAGAGGCCCGAAGGTCCCCCTCTTTGGTCTTGCGACGTTATGCGGTATTAGCTACCGTTTCCAGTAGTTATCCCCCTCCATCAGGCAGATCCCCAGACATTACTCACCCGTCCGCCGCTCGTCACCCAGGAGCAAGCTCCCTGTGCTACCGCTCGACTTGCATGTGTTAGGCCTGCCGCCAGCGTTCAATCTGAGCCATGATCAAACTCTTCAATTTAAAAGTGTTTGATGCTCAAAGAATTAAAACTGTTTATAAAATCAGTAGTCACTCTTCAAGACTTGATATTTTGTTGCATCCGAAGATGCTGAGATATCAATCCTGCGAGTGCCCACACAGATTGTCTGATAAATTGTTAAAGAGCAGTGAGTTACGCGCTTTCGCTTGCTAACTCGAGGTGGCGTATATTACGCTTTCCTCTTTCAGAGTCAAGCGTTTATTTTCGCTTTCGTCTGACTGACTACCGGGTTGTTAAGCCGCTTTCGAAGCCGCTTTGCCGTGTCAGTGGAGGCGCATTATAGGGAGTTCTCAGAGCCTGACAAGTATAAAATACAAAATAATTGCCGACCGCTCACTTTCCAGGCTAAGAGTATAAATCCTGGCCAGGAATGGTTATTTTACAAACAAAAACGAGCCCAAAAGGGCTCGTTTTTTACGTTGTGTGACTTACTGTACTGCCACAATGCGATCGTCTTTTACTTCCAGCCGAATAGTTTTCCCAGGAATCAGCTCTCCGGAAAGGATTTGCTGAGCCAGTGGGTTCTCAATTTGCTGCTGGATAGCTCGTTTCAGCGGACGTGCTCCGTAAACAGGGTCATAGCCATTCTCACTTATCAGTTTCAGCGCTTCATCAGAGATGCTCACGCCATAGCCACGCTCTTCCAGACGTTTGTACAACCGCTGCAGCTGAATCTGCGCAATAGAAGCAATATGACGCTCACCCAGCGGATGGAACACCACGACTTCATCTATACGGTTAATGAACTCCGGCCGGAAGCTTTGGCTAACGACACCCAGCACCAAATCTTTCATATGACCATAGTCGAGCGCACCAAAGCGTTCCTGAATGAGATCGGAACCGAGGTTTGAAGTCATAATGACAACCGTATTACGGAAATCAACGGTTCTGCCCTGACCATCGGTCAGGCGACCATCGTCCAGCACCTGCAACAGGATGTTAAACACATCCGGATGTGCTTTCTCGACCTCATCCAGCAGAATCACCGAATAAGGACGGCGACGTACCGCTTCCGTCAGATAACCGCCCTCTTCATAACCCACATAGCCCGGAGGCGCACCCACCAGCCGCGATACGGAGTGTTTCTCCATAAACTCAGACATATCGATCCGCACCATCGCATCGTCGCTGTCGAACATAAAGTTCGCCAACGCTTTGCACAGCTCGGTCTTACCTACCCCGGTTGGCCCCAGGAACAGGAACGAACCGATTGGGCGATTCGGGTCCGATAGCCCTGCGCGGCTACGGCGAATAGCGTTGGATACCGCTTCGACGGCTTCATCCTGGCCAATCACACGCTGATGAAGATCTTTTTCCATACGTAATAGCTTGTCGCGCTCGCCTTCCAGCATTCGGGCAACCGGGATCCCGGTCCAGCGCGCCAGGACTTCGGCGATTTCTGCATCCGTCACTTTATTACGCAACAGGCGCATGGTTTTCCCTTCACTTTGGGTCGCCGCGGCCAGCTGTTTCTCCAGCTCAGGGATTTTACCGTACTGCAGCTCGGACATACGCCCAAGATCGCCCACGCGTCGAGCCTGCTCAATCGCAATCTTCGCCTGCTCAAGTTCAGCCTTAATGGTCTGCGTACCTGACAGAGAGGCTTTCTCCGCCTTCCACTCTTCTTCGAGCTCAGAGTACTGGCGTTCTTTATCTTCCAGTTCTTCATTCAGCATGCTGAGTCGTTTCTGACTGGCTTCATCAGACTCTTTCTTCAGCGCCTGCTGCTCCAGCTTGAGCTGGATAATGCGGCGATCGAGACGGTCCAGCTCTTCCGGCTTGGAATCTATCTGCATACGAATGCTGGATGCGGCTTCATCAATAAGGTCGATGGCCTTATCCGGCAGTTGACGATCGGCAATATAGCGATGAGACAGCGTGGCTGCCGCCACAATTGCCGGATCGGTAATTTGTACATGGTGATGCAGCTCATAGCGTTCTTTCAGCCCACGTAGAATCGCAATGGTGTCTTCTACAGTAGGCTCCGCCACGAAAACTTTTTGGAAGCGTCGTTCGAGCGCAGCATCCTTCTCTATATATTGGCGATATTCATCGAGCGTGGTCGCGCCAACGCAGTGAAGTTCACCACGAGCAAGCGCCGGCTTGAGCATATTCCCGGCATCCATTGCGCCGTCTGCTTTACCAGCACCAACCATAGTATGCAGCTCATCAATAAACAGAATGACGTTACCTTCCTGCTTAGAGAGATCGTTCAGCACGCCTTTCAGACGCTCTTCGAACTCACCGCGGTATTTAGCCCCAGCCACCAGCGAGCCCATATCAAGCGCGAGAACCCGACGGCCTTTTAAGCCTTCAGGCACTTCACCATTGATGATGCGCTGCGCAAGCCCTTCAACGATGGCCGTTTTACCAACGCCCGGTTCACCAATCAGCACCGGGTTGTTTTTGGTACGGCGCTGCAGTACCTGGATGGTACGACGAATTTCTTCATCACGGCCGATGACCGGATCCAGTTTGCCTTGCTCAGCCCGTTCGGTTAAATCGACGGTGTATTTCTTTAATGCCTGACGTTGGTCTTCGGCACCCTGATCGTTCACGCTCTCCCCTCCACGCATTTGCTCAATCGCGGCGGTTATGTTCGCTGGCGTTGCGCCCGCTGCTTTCAGCAGGTCAGTCAGAGTGCCGCGTGAGTCAAGCACCGCCAGAACAAAGAGTTCTGACGAAATAAAGTTATCGTTCCGTTTTTGTGCCAGCTTGTCGCACAGGTTTAATACACGCACCAGGTCCTGAGAAGGCTGAACGTCACCGCCGGTGCCTTCCACCTGCGGCAAACGGCTTAGGGCCTGCTCAATGTCGGTACGTAGTTTGCCCGCGTTCACCCCCGCAGAGGTCAGTAACGGACGCACGGATCCTCCTTCCTGATTGAGCAGAGCGCTCATCAGATGAAGAGGTTCGATGAATTGATTGTCGTGCCCAAGCGCAAGAGATTGGGCATCGGCGAGAGCAAGCTGGAATTTATTGGTAAGACGATCCAGACGCATAACTCCTCCCATAAACAGGTCAAATTTGCTACTGGAGATTAAATGAGGTCATCCCTCAATTATTCAAGGTTAATGACCTGAAATATATGAAGCGCGAGCGACACGCACTGGATCGTCTTGATTCGATAGGTTATATCAGCCAGATGAAACTTGCCATACGACCTGTGGTTCTGTCGCGGCGGTAAGAGAAGAAATCGCCGCTTTCGGTCCAGGTACAGCGGTCGCCGCCGTACACCTGCGTGACGCCTACGTTTGCCAGCCGCTGCCTTGCAAGCTGGTAAATATCAGCATAGTACTTTTCACCGGCGGCACGAAAAGCGCTCACCGCTTTCTCGTCTTTTGCCATAAAAGCTTCACGCACTTCAGGCCCGACTTCAAACGCCAGGGGGCCAATCGCCGGCCCAAGCCAGGCACGAATGTTCTGCGGATCGTCCTGGAAACAGGCAACTGTTTCTTCTAGTACGCCTTCACATAAGCCTCGCCAGCCGGCATGTGCTGCGGCAACCTCGGTTCCCGCCTCATTACAAAACAGTACCGGCAGACAATCTGCCGTCATCACCGCACAAACCGTCCCCGGCGTATTGCTATAAGAAGCATCCGCACGCTTTGAGGCATAAGGCTCGCCCGTCAGCTTCAACACCGTTTTGCCGTGAACCTGCTCAAGCCAGACCGGCCGGGAAGGCAAGCCTGCCGCGGTGTAAAACAGCCGGCGGTTCTCTTCGACATGCTCCAAATCATCGCCGCAATGGGCGCCCAGATTCATCGAGTCATATGGCGCGACGCTAACACCGCCGATACGGGTTGAGCTACAGGAGGCAACCCCTTCAGGAAGGGGCCACTGCGGGACGATCGTTTTGGTCATAGCCAGTCCAGTTGATCCTTATGGGTTTCGGTATCGACGCGCAGGGCTTCGATAAGATCAACCATATCCTGCGGGATCGGCGCGCTCCATTCCATCAGAATGCCGCTGACTGGATGGTAAAGACGTAGCATGGTGGCATGCAGCGCCTGGCGGTCAAACTTGCGCAGTATGCTGACAAACTCTTCCGAAGCCCCTTTCGGCGGACGAGGACGGCCACCGTACAGCTGATCGCCCACCAGCGGATGGCTGATGTGCGCCATGTGTACGCGAATCTGGTGAGTACGCCCGGTTTCCAGACGCAGACGCAGACGCGTATGAACGCGGAAGTGTTCCATAATGCGGTAATGAGTCACCGCAGGTTTTCCCATTGGGTGCACGGACATGTGGGTACGTTTGGTTGGATGGCGGCTGATAGGCTCTTCCACCGTACCGCCGCCGGTCATATGACCAATCGCAACGGCTTCGTACTCACGGGTAATTTCACGCAGCTGAAGTGCTTCAACCAGGCGAGTCTGTGCAGGAACGGTTTTCGCCACGACCATCAGGCCGGTGGTGTCTTTATCCAGACGGTGGACGATGCCCGCACGCGGTACATCCGCAATCGCCGGATAGTAATGCAAAAGCGCATTCAGCACCGTGCCGTCCGGGTTGCCTGCGCCAGGATGCACTACCAGGTCACGCGGCTTATTGATCACCAGAATATCTTCATCTTCATAAACGATATTCAACGGGATGTCCTGAGGCTCCCAGCGCGCTTCTTCTTCAATTTCTGCATTGATAGCAACGAGTTCGCCACCCAACACTTTCTCTTTCGGCTTGTCCCAGACAACGCCGTTGACCGTGACTTTCTGGTCAAGAATCCATTCTTTTATGCGCGAACGCGAATAATCCGGGAACAATTCGGCCAATGCCTGATCTAAGCGTTGACCCAGTTGTGAATCGGACACCGTTTCGGTGAGTTGTACTAGTTGTGCCATAGACAGCTTCTTTCGTTAACGTTGGGTTTTACGGCAATGCCGTTTAATATAATGTGCTATTGTAGCTGGTCTTTATCGGGAGCTGGAACACGAACTCTCCCGGAAATAAAATTACTTAGGAAAGTCAAACGTCATGACGCGCATGAAATATCTGGTGGCAGCGGCCACGTTGAGCCTGGCTTTGGCTGGTTGCTCCAGTTCCAAGGATGAGGTTCCTGATAATCCGCCTTCTGAGATCTATGCGACTGCCCAGCAAAAGCTGCAGGACGGTAACTTTAAAGCGGCGATAACGCAACTGGAAGCGCTGGATAACCGTTATCCGTTCGGCCCGTACTCTCAGCAAGTGCAGCTCGACCTGATCTACGCCTACTACAAAAATGCGGACTTACCGCTGGCTCAGGCGGCGATCGATCGCTTCATGCGCCTTAATCCGACTCATCCAAACATCGACTACGTACTTTACATGCGTGGCCTGACGGACATGGCTTTGGATGACAGTGCGCTGCAAGGCTTCTTCGGCGTTGATCGTTCTGACCGCGATCCGCAGCACGCTCGCGACGCATTCAACGACTTCTCGAAGCTGGTTCGCGGCTATCCAAACAGCCAATACGTCACCGATGCGACCAAACGCCTCGTGTTCCTCAAAGATCGCCTGGCGAAGTATGAGCTTTCCGTGGCGCAATATTACACGAAACGCGGCGCCTGGGTTGCAGTAGTTAATCGCGTTGAAGGTATGCTGCGTGATTATCCGGACACTCAGGCCACTCGTGACGGCCTGAAGCTGATGGAAAATGCCTACCGCGAGATGCAGATGCCGGGTCAGGCTGACAAAGTTGCGAAGATTATTGCCGCCAATAGCAGCAATACCTGATCGACGATATCGCAAGAAAAACGGCAGCCTCGGCTGCCGTTTTTTTATCTGCCGACGCAAAAACTGAAACGGTTTAGCGTCAGGTCATCCCATCAAATATGGACGCGATTTCCGATAACCACAAGCCTTAAAAATACATATCCTGTTCTGCCTCACAAAAAGCCTTCCTTGACAAAAAGTGACAAAATAATGTGATTTACATCACACATTTTGACATTAGGAACGGTATGCTGAAGTTACCAAGACGGCAAAGACAAGAGGTAACTTTATGACAATGAACATTACCAGCAAGCAAATGGAAATCACCCCAGCTATTCGCCAGCATGTCGCCGACCGTCTCAGTAAGCTGGACAAGTGGCAAACTCATCTAATTAATCCACATATTATCTTGTCCAAAGAGCCTCAGGGTTTTGTGGCCGATGCCACGATTAACACACCGAATGGGCACCTCGTAGCCAGTGCCAGACATGAAGATATGTATACGGCTATCAACGATTTAATCAACAAACTGGAGCGGCAGTTAAATAAAGTGCAACACAAAGGTGAAGCACGTCGCGCAGCAGGTTCAGTGAAAGACGTGTCCTTCGCAGAAGCAGAAGCTGACGAAGAGTAATACATCACTCTCCTTCCACTCACCGCAACGCGCCTTCGGGCGCGTTTTTTATTGACAGAACGAAAACAGAGCAGGTACTTTACCTCTCAGATTCCTCAGGAAACCTGACATGAAACTTTTCCCGTTTTTCTTCGCATTCTTTTTTACCTTCCCCTGACTGGGAGGCAATTCGTCGTGTGATAAAGAATGCGAAGACGAACAAACAAGCCTCCCAAGCGGGAGGCTTTTTTTATGGACATCGAAAAGGTAGCGTTATGACCGAAATTAATCCGTTGCTGGCCCTGCGCGATAAAATCAGCGCGCTGGATGAAAAGCTGTTAGCCCTGCTGGCAGAGCGCCGCCTGTTGGCGGTTGAGGTTGGCAAAGCAAAGCTCGCTTCTCACCGCCCGGTACGCGATATCGATCGAGAAAGAGACTTACTGGAACGCCTGATTACCCTCGGTAAAGACCACCATCTCGATGCCCACTACATCACGCGCCTGTTCCAGCTCATTATTGAAGACTCAGTTCTTACCCAGCAGACCTTGCTGCAGCAGCACCTGAATAAAACTAACCCTCACTCTGCCCGCGTCGCTTTCCTTGGGCCTAAAGGCTCTTACTCTCACCTAGCCGCTCGCCAGTACGCCGCTCGACACTTTGAACAGTTCATCGAAAGCGGCTGCGCCAAATTCCACGATATCTTCAACCAGGTGGAAACCGGCCAGGCGGATTACGCCGTCGTGCCGATTGAAAACACCAGCTCGGGGGCTATCAACGACGTCTACGACCTGTTGCAGCACACCAGCCTGTCGATCGTGGCCGAAATGACGGTGCCGATTGACCACTGCGTGCTGGTTTCCGGCTCTACCGACCTCGAGCAGATCCAGACTGTTTACAGTCACCCTCAGCCTTTCCAGCAGTGCAGCCAGTTCATTAATCGCTATCCTCACTGGAAAATTGAATACACGGAAAGCACCTCTGCGGCGATGGAAAAAGTCGCACAGGCTAACTCGCCTCACGTCGCCGCGCTGGGCAGTGAAGCCGGTGGCGCTCTTTACGGCCTGCAGGTGCTGGAACGCAACCTTGCAAATCAGACCCAGAACATTACTCGCTTTATCGTGCTGGCGCGTAAGGCCGTTGAAGTGTCCGATCAGGTACCCGCGAAAACCACTCTGCTGATGGCAACTGGCCAGCAGGCCGGTGCGCTGGTAGAGGCGTTACTGGTCTTACGCAACCACAATCTGATCATGACCAGGCTGGAATCACGCCCAATCAACGGCAACCCGTGGGAAGAGATGTTTTATCTGGATATTCAGGCCAACCTGAAAGATGAGGCTATGCGTAAGGCGCTACGAGAGCTGGGCGAAATCACCCGCTCCCTGAAGCTACTGGGCAGCTACCCAAGCGAAAACGTAGTACCGGTCGACCCGGCCTGATAACAATGCCAGCCCGGCTTCAACCGGGCTGGATAAATCACATTTCCCGAAACTTCAGCTTTTCCATTCCGGCCACTTCAACGCGGAGGGTGAAAAGCGCCCCAGACAGCGGTAACCGAGCCACTTCTTCATCGTCCATGTTTTCTCTGGTCGTGGTGATAAATAGCGTTTTCATATCATCGCCACCAAAACAGACCATCGTTGGGCAGCGCACGGGCAAGCGGTGCTCTTCCACTATTTCCCCTTGTGGAGAAATACGCGCTATGCGGTAGCCATCAAACAGCGCCGTCCAGTAATGCCCTTCGCTGTCCATCGCCGCGCCGTCAGGCATGCCCTCGCCTTGGGCAAATCGCTTAAAGACTTCACGTATGCCCGGCTCGCCATGGGCATCCAGCGGCGTGCGGTAAATCACGGCATTTGGCGTGTCCGAGGTATACATCCATTTTCCATCCGCGCTAAATGCCAGCCCGTTAGCGCCGTGGATATCATGCTGAATCACATGCGGCGTCAGGTCGTTATCCACCCGGCAAAGTAACGCGCCATTATAGTCACCGGGGCCCCAAAACGTGCCGGCGTAAAAACGCCCCTGCCTGTCGGTACCGCCGTCGTTGAAACGGGCCAAATCCGGGTTACTTGGGTTATCACAGACTTTGCCCACGATAAGCCCGGTTTTATTGGTTAGCCAGATTCCGCTGCGCATCGCCACGATAAACCCGCCGGACTCACGCAGGGCAAAGCAGCCCACCTCTTCAGAAAACTGAATAACGTCATGTTTGCCGCTGGCAAGATGGTAGCGGTGGATTTCGTTCTCAAGAATGTCCGTCCAATAGAGGCTGCCTTCTTCTGCGCTCCACGTAGGGCATTCGGGTAAGTGACCGGTATAGTCGAACAGCAGCTGCGGCTCAGCCATTTCAGGTATCCTTTTGGCAAACAAAAAAGCCAGCGGGCAAACTCCCACTGGCTTTTGATTATAAAACCTTTTGCCACTTACTGGCGGTTATCATTTGCCTGGCGTAACAGGACGCGGCTCTCATTCTGGAAACGTTGAGCGTAATCCCCGAACCAGTGCTCCACTTTACGGAAGCTGTCGATAAACGCCTGCTTGTCGCCGTGTTCCAGCAGGCCAATCGCCTCGCCGAAGCGTTTGTAATAACGCTTGATCAGCGCCAGATTGCTTTCTGACGACATAATAATATCGGCATAAAGCTGCGGATCCTGGGCAAACAGTCGGCCAACCATCGCCAGTTCAAGGCGATAAATCGGCGATGACAGCGCCAGCAGCTGCTCCAGCTGTACGTTTTCTTCCGCCAGATGCAGGCCATATGCGAAGGTCGCAAAGTGACGCAGCGCCTGGATGAATGCCATATTCTGGTCGTGCTCCACGGCGCTGGAGCGGTGCAAACGCGCGCCCCAAACCTGAATCTGCTCCAGCAGCCACTGGTAAGCTTCCGGCTGGCGGCCATCGCAGTACACCACAACCTGTTTTGCCAGGCTGCCGCTGTCCGGGCCAAACATCGGGTGCAAACCCAATACCGGGCCAGCGTGCACGGCAAGCATCGCCTGCAGCGGACCATTCTTCACCGAAGCCAGATCCACCAGGATGCAGTCCGCAGGTAGCGGAGGCAGACTGGCAATAACCTGCTCGGTGATGTGAATCGGCACGCTCACAATCACCATGCCCGCATCGGCCAACAGCTCAGGTGCGTTGGCCCAGTCCTCTTTTTCAAGAATGCGAACCTGGTAGCCAGAAAGCGTCAGCATTTTTTCAAACAGACGCCCCATCTGGCCGCCACCGCCCACAATCACCACAGGACGCAGTGAAGGATGCAGGGTTTTAAAACCCTTGTCGTTCTCGCTGGAGTACGACTCGCGCATCACGCGGCGCAGAACATCTTCAATTAAATCCGGTGGAACCCCTAAGGCTTCGGCTTCTTTACGGCGCGACGCCAGCATTGAAGTTTCGCGTTCCGGCACATAAATCGGTAAACCGAAGCGGCTTTTCACTTCGCCGACTTCCGCTACCAGTTCCAGCCGCTTAGCCAGCAAATCCAGTAGCGCTTTATCCACTTCATCGATTTGATCGCGCAGCGCGGTCAATTCAGCCACCATAGTAAACCTCTTATGCCTGACGAGCCGCCAGCACACCGCTCAGATCCTTGTGGATCTCACGCAGCAGGCTGTCCGTAGTTTCCCAGTCGATGCATGCATCGGTCACGGACACGCCGTATTTCATTTCGCTACGCGGCTGCTCTGACGATTGATTACCCTCGTGGATATTACTTTCAATCATCAGGCCAATAATAGAGCGGTTACCATCTTTAATCTGGGCAATGGCGGATTCTGCCACGCCCGGTTGACGACGGAAGTCTTTGTTTGAGTTGCCATGGCTGCAATCTATCATCAAGGACGGGCGCAGGCCTGCTTTCTGCATTTCGGCTTCACACTGGGCAACGTCCGCCGGGCTGTAGTTAGGGGCTTTGCCACCGCGCAAAATCACGTGCCCATCCGGGTTACCCTGAGTTTGCAGCAGGCAAACCTGGCCGGCCTGGTTAATGCCCACGAAACGGTGCGGCATAGCGGCAGCGCGCATGGCGTTAATCGCCGTCCCCAGGCTGCCATCTGTACCATTTTTAAAACCAACCGGCATAGAAAGGCCAGAAGCCATTTCGCGGTGAGTCTGGGACTCAGTGGTGCGAGCCCCGATTGCGGACCAGCTAAACAGGTCGCCCAGGTATTGTGGGCTATTCGGATCCAGCGCCTCGGTTGCCAGCGGCAGACCAAGGCTAACCAGCTCAACCAGCAGGCGACGCGCAATTTTCAGCCCTGCTTCCACATCAAACGAGCCATCCATATGCGGGTCGTTGATAAGCCCTTTCCAACCAACGGTAGTACGAGGCTTTTCAAAATAGACGCGCATCACGAGGTACAGACTATCGCTAACTTGTTCAGACAGAGCTTTAAAACGACGAGCGTATTCAATCGCGGCTTCCGGATCGTGGATCGAGCAAGGTCCACAGACAACCAACAGGCGCGGATCGCGGCCAGCAATAATGTTGGAAATCGTTTGACGTGATTGCTCAATTTGCGCTTCCTGCGCTGCGGTGAGTGGAAACTCTGCTTTCAGCTGATCCGGAGTGATGAGTATTTGTTCGTCAGAGATATGAACATTGTTAAGCGCGTCTTTTTGCATGATGGCAGTCCTGTGTTTAGCTCGTTTGCGATAGTCGTTTCCTCGTGGAGGAGGACTTACTGTAACCGCCAACAGTAAAGATTGCAATCCATTATACGTAAATTAATCGTTACACTAATGATTTAATAGCGCTTAAAAGCGCAACAACCGTAAACATTAAATTACACGCGGCATAAAAGTGCGTATTTTGTGGGCAAAATTGCATTAACATACAAAACAGCGCGTAAAAATTCATTCCCCCTTCTATGCTGATATTATCCTCGTGAGAACATTTTTTAAGAGGAGAAGGATAACGATTTACGCCATCATTCCAGGGCTATTCTCGTTATTATTTTTGATAATCAGGAATATCATCACACTCAGGAATGAATGACGGGATTATGCAGGAGTGATATGCTCAACGGCGACATCATAAATAATAAAAGCTGTTTACTGCGGCTACGATGCTTTAGGGCTGGTGGCGCGTGAAAACTTCGCCTATTTTTCGCGGGATGCCTTTATTTACGACGTTTATCGTCTGCCTGCTATTTATATCCAGAACGCTGGCCTCACCGCCGGCAAGTCCGGTACTGTCCGACAAGGTTCGCACCATTGTTTCCGGCATTGTAAGCTATACGCGCTGGCCCCAGACGCAGGGGCTTCCCAAGCTGTGTATCTTCTCAACCGCCGCCTATGCCGCCACGCTAAGCGATAAAAATAGCGATATATCGTTCCAACCGTTGCTCGTTAAGTCTGACGAAGAGGCATTAAGAGCCCAGTGTGACGGGATCTATTTTGGTAACGAGTCACCACAACAGCAGTTGCAATTAATAGAACGTTATCAATCTCGACCTTTATTGTTAATTGCCGAGCAGAACCCGCAATGCATAATTGGCAGCGCTTTCTGCCTGAATATTCATAATGACGCAGTTTCTTTTTCGGTAAACCTTGATGCCCTTACGCGCAGCGGCGTCAGGGTTAGCCCGGATGTATTACTGCTGGCTCGGCCAGGGAATAATAGTCATGAATAAGGATTTGACCCCCTCGTCACGTCCGACGTTTAAAGGAACATTACGCAGAATCAGCATCATTAGCGTGGTTGTCGCCATGCTGATTGTCTGGCTGTTGCTTTCCGTCGCCTCGATGCTGACGCTAAAACAATACGCTCAAAAAAACCTCGAGTTACTGGCGGTAACCGTGAGCCACAGCCTGGAGGCTGCCGTTGTTTTCCGCGACAGTGCCTCCGCCAATGAAACCCTTTCGGTGCTGGGCAGGCAAGGGCAATTCACCGCCGCGAAGGTGGTAGATTCTGAAGGCAGGGAACTGACCCACTGGCAGGCAGATAAGCCGTCTCAACATGACATGGTTGGCGGCCTGGTCACGCGGTGGCTTTACCCTCACCCTATAAGACAGCCGATTTGGCACAACGGCAAAATCATCGGTGAAATGCGCCTCATAGGCACAGATGCCACCGTTACCCTGTTCGTCTGGCTTTCGCTAGGCGTGCTGACGGCCTGCATTTTGCTTGCCTCCATTATCGCATTGGGTATTTCACGCCATCTGCACGGTGATATCGACGCCGCTTTGCAGAATATTACCGACGTTGTTCACGACGTCCGCAGTAACCGTAACTTTTCTCGCCGCGTGTCGCCGGAAAAGATTGAAGAGTTTCACCTTTTTGCCCTGGACTTCAATAGTCTGCTGGACGAGATGGAAGAGTGGCAAAGACAGCTGCAGCTGAAGAACGCGTCGCTGCAAAAAACTGCCCTTCAGGATCCGCTGACAGGACTTGCAAATCGCGCAGCCTTCCGTACGGCGCTGGAT
This sequence comes from Cedecea neteri, assembly GCF_000757825.1. Lineage (GTDB taxonomy): Bacteria > Pseudomonadota > Gammaproteobacteria > Enterobacterales > Enterobacteriaceae > Cedecea > Cedecea selenatireducens. The sequence continues at coordinate 3,650,641 of NZ_CP009451.1, read as the reverse complement.
AAGCTAATTGAGGACGCCGATACGCTCCAGAACAGCGCGCTGCTATTTATGGACGGCGACAATTTCAAATTTATTAACGACACCTGGGGGCACGCTGCCGGCGATGCAGTACTTATTGAGGTCGCAAAACGGCTGCTGATGTTTGCCAATACCCGCCATCTTGCATTCCGTCTCGGCGGAGATGAATTTGCCATGCTGCTTCACGCAGTCTGCAATGAAGGACAGGCCGCAGGAGTGCTAAAGCAGCTAAAGGAAATTATTGAGCAGCCGATTCTCTTACCGGGCGAACACTGGGTCACCATGACTCTAAGCGTTGGCGTCGCGCTCGCGAAAGACATTACGTCAGCAGAAACCCTCATGGAAACGGCCGATCGCAACATGTACATAGAAAAACACAAGCAGCGTGAGTTGCTTACAAAACAGCACCAAAGGGATTCATTATGATAGCTTCGCGCTTATTTGCACCAGCAATGCTCTTTTCATTCCTGTTAACCGGCTGTCAGGCACCACCGTCAACCTTCTCCCCTGAGCAAGTTGCCGCCATGCGCTCCTACGGCTTCTCAGAGTCAAACGACGGCTGGTCGCTTGGGCTGTCGGATAAAATTCTGTTCGGTAAAAACCAGTACAAGCTACAGCCTGAAAGCTATCAAACCATTCAGTCGATGGCCGCTAAGCTCTCAGCAACCGGCCTGAAGCACGCCCGTCTTGATGGCCACACCGATAACTACGGCGAAGACGGCTACAATGAACAGCTCTCTCTCAAGCGCGCGAACATCGTCGCGGATGCCTGGGCCGAAGGCGCTAAAATCCCGCGCAGTAACCTCACCACGCAAGGATTGGGTAAGAAATACCCGGTTGCCAGCAACAGTACCGGCGAGGGACGTGCCGAAAACCGCCGCGTCGCGGTCGTGATTACCGCCCCATAATCTAAACAAATTCAGCGCATAAAAAAGGGCTGCCAGATGGCAGCCCTTTTATTTGGATGTCGCCTAAGCGAATCTTAGCTAAGACGCTCTTTGATACGAGCAGACTTACCAGTACGCTCACGCAGGTAGTACAGTTTAGCTTTACGAACGGCACCACGACGTTTAACAGTAATGCTGTCGATTACTGGGGAGTGAGTCTGGAATACACGCTCAACACCTTCGCCGTTAGAAATCTTACGAACAGTGAATGCAGAGTGCAGACCGCGGTTACGGATAGCGATAACCACGCCCTCAAATGCCTGCAGACGTTTTTTAGAACCTTCAACGACCCATACTTTCACTTCCACGGAGTCGCCCGGACGGAAGGAAGGTACATCCTGTTTCATCTGTTCTTGTTCAAGTTGCTTAATAATGTTGCTCATAATTTATCTCTTATCCTGGGTAAACTGATATATCCCCGTCATATTTGAAGCTGCATCTGCGCTGGCTGCTCTCCTTCACCCGAGTCACTTACCAAAGTAAGCTCATCGGGATTCACTCGCTTGCCATCTTGCTGCAACTCCAACTATTTAGGGGCTTTGGGAAGGATTAACCCTGCCCATCATGTTTATGTTGCTGTTGCGTGTGTTCTTTTTTGAACTCCGCCAGCAACCTTGCTTGCTCTTCAGTCAGAGCCAGGTTTTCCAAAAGTTCAGGTCTTCTAAGCCAGGTACGGCCCAGCGACTGTTTCAGGCGCCAACGGCGAATCTCTGCATGGTTCCCCGACAGTAAGACCGCCGGTACTTCCATGCCATCCAACACTTCAGGACGGGTATAGTGAGGACAATCCAGCAGCCCTTCAGCAAACGAATCTTCGGTTGCCGAAGCTTCATGTCCCAGCACGCCCGGAATAAACCGGGAGACTGAGTCAATCAGCGTCATCGCTGGCAGCTCACCGCCGCTGAGAACGTAATCGCCGATTGACCATTCTTCGTCAATTTCGGTTTGGATCACGCGCTCATCGATCCCTTCGTAACGGCCGCAAACCAGAATTAACTTCTCGTTCGTTGCCAGTTCACTGACGCCCGCTTGATCAAGCTTGCGCCCCTGAGGTGAAAGATAGATAACCTTAGCACCTTCTCCTGCCGCCGCTTTCGCTGCGTGGATGGCTTCCCGCAAAGGATTCACCATCATCAGCATTCCCGGTCCGCCGCCGTAAGGACGATCGTCCACGGTACGGTGCCGGTCATAGGTGAAGTCACGCGGACTCCAGCTTTGAATGCTTAGCAGGCCATTTTTTACTGCCCGGCCAGTTACCCCGTAATCGGTAATTGCGCGGAACATCTCAGGAAACAGGCTAACGACACCAATAAACACAAGCCAATCCCCACTATGCTAACGACTACCGTATGATTTCGGAGTTTTAAAAACCAGGATCCCAATCTACTTCAATGGTTTGAGTAGCGAGATCGACTTTCTTGATAACCTGCCCATCGAGGAACGGAACCAGCCGCTCCTTGATGCCAAATGCATCCTTCAGGTTTGCCTTGATGACGAGAACGTCATTCGAGCCGGTTTCCATCATATCGATGACTTTACCGAGCTGGTACCCCTGAGTGGTCACTACCTGGCAGCCCATAAGGTCTTTCCAGTAATAGTCACCTGCGTCAAGAGCCGGCAGTTGCGTTGAATCCACGACAATTTCGCAATTGGTCAGAAGATTCGCGGCATCCCGATCGTCAACGCCTTGCAGCTTGATGACCAGATCCTGATTGTGGTGCTTCCAGCTTTCCAGCTGTACTTGCTGCCACTGACCGCCGCGCTGGATAAACCAGGGCTGGTAGTCAAAAATGCTTTCGGCGTCTTCGGTGGAGGAAAACACTCTGAGCCAACCACGAATACCGTAGGAGGAGCCCATCTTGCCCAACACGATTGGGTTAACAGGAGCCTGTGCGGCGAGTTGCTTGCTCATCATGACCACCGTGACAGATTAAGCTGCTTTCTTAGCTTCTTTGATCAGCGCAGCAACGCGATCAGAAACGGTTGCGCCCTGGCCAACCCAATGAGCTACGCGATCCAGATCCAGGCGAACGCCTTCTTCTTTCTCGTTAGCGATAGGGTTGAAGAAACCAACGCGCTCAATGAAGCGACCGTTACGTGCATTACGGCTATCAGTAACGACAACCTGGTAGAACGGACGCTTTTTAGCGCCGTGACGTGCTAAACGAATAGTTACCATAACATCCTCTTTAGTGAATAAAACGCCGGGCCCCATCGAGGGATGGAGCCCGGAGTCATATTAAAAGCCCGAAAATTTTACTCATTTCGGCGTAAAAAGCAATCGAAAAGAGCTTAACGGCTTGGGAAACCTGGCGGCATCATGCCTTTCATGCCGCGCATCATTTTGGCCATTCCGCCTTTCTTCATTTTCTTCATCATGCGCTGCATGTCGTCAAACTGCTTCAGTAAGCGGTTAACGTCCTGCACCTGCATGCCGGAACCCTGCGCGATACGGCGCTTACGGGAACCTTTAATAATTTCCGGCTGGGCACGTTCTTTCAGCGTCATCGAGCTGATAATCGCCTCCATGCGCACCAAAACTTTGTCGTCCATCTGGGATTTGACGTTGTCCGGCAGCTGGCCCATGCCCGGCAGCTTGCTCATCATGCTCGCCATGCCGCCCATGTTTTTCATCTGCTTAAGCTGTTCGAGGAAGTCGGTCAGGTCGAAGCCGTCGCCTTTTTTCAGCTTGGTGGCAAGCTTTTCAGCCTGCGCGCGGTCAACCTTACTTTCAATATCTTCAATCAGCGACAGCACGTCGCCCATGCCGAGAATACGGGAAGCGATACGGTCCGGGTGGAACGGCTCCAGCGCTTCGGTTTTCTCGCCAACGCCAAGGAACTTGATTGGCTTACCGGTGATATGGCGAATCGACAGCGCAGCACCACCGCGGGCGTCACCGTCTACTTTGGTCAGTACTACCCCGGTCAGCGGCAGCGCTTCGCTGAACGCCTTCGCGGTATTGGCCGCATCCTGACCGGTCATTGCATCGACCACAAACAGCGTTTCTACCGGTTTAATCGCGGCATGAACCTGTTTGATTTCGTCCATCATTGCTTCGTCGACGTGCAGACGACCGGCGGTATCCACCAGCAGCACGTCGTAGAACTTCAGCTTCGCTTCTTTCAGCGCGGCGTTAACAATGTCGACCGGTTTTTGCTGAGCGTCGGACGGGAAGAAATCCACCTCAACCTGCTGGGCCAGAGTTTCCAGCTGTTTAATCGCCGCCGGGCGATAAACGTCCGCCGAAACCACTAACACTTTTTTCTTCTGCTTTTCGCGCAGGAACTTACCTAACTTAGCGACGCTGGTCGTTTTACCCGCGCCCTGCAGGCCCGCCATCAGTACAACGGCCGGTGGCTGCGCCGCCAGGTTCAGGCTGCTGTTCTCTTCGCCCATCGCGGAAACCAGTTCAGCGCGAACGATTTTGACGAACTCCTGGCCCGGCGTCAGGCTTTTGTTGACTTCATGACCAACCGCTTTTTCTTTTACGCGGCTGATAAAATCACGCACCACCGGCAGCGCAACGTCCGCTTCCAGCAGGGCCATGCGCACTTCGCGCAGCGTCTCTTTAACGTTTTCTTCGGTTAGCCGCCCACGGCCGCTAATATTGCGCAGGGTACGCGACAGACGGTCTGTTAAATTATCAAACATGGTATTTTGCCTAACGTGGTAACTGGGGCCGCAGCTCGCGACACAAAACTGAATTTGGCGGATTATATCATGAAGCCGCCTCGGGTGTGATCCAACGGTTGGAGCAGGCGACAGGTAACGTTATACTGACTTTTTCGTTCTCTGGCCAATTTGACCGACACCTTAATATGCCCGTTTTCGCCATTCTTGCGCTTGTAGCCTACTCCGTCAGCCTCGCGCTGATCATTCCCGGTCTTCTGCGGAAGAACAGCGGATGGCGACGCTTTGCCATTTTATCCGCAGCTATCGCGTTGGTTAGCCATGCGCTGGCGCTGGAAGCCCGTTTCTTCACCGTCGACGGCGGGCAAAATCTTAGCCTGCTGAACGTGGGTTCTCTCGTCAGCCTGATGATTTGTACGGTGATGACGATTGTCGCCTCCCGCAATCGCGGCTGGCTGCTGTTGCCAATTGTTTACGCCTTCGCGCTGATAAATCTGGCGCTGGCGACCTTTATGCCCAATGAATTTATCACCCATCTCGAAGCGACGCCGGGAATGATGGTGCACATTGGCCTGTCGCTCTTCTCCTACGCGACGCTTATCATCGCCGCCCTGTACGCTTTACAGCTCGCGTGGATTGACTACCAGTTGAAAAACAAAAAGCTGGCGTTCAGTGCAGAAATGCCGCCGCTAATGGTTATCGAGCGTAAAATGTTTCACATCACCCAGGTTGGCGTGGTTCTGCTGACCCTGACGCTATGCACCGGCCTGTTTTACATGAAGAATCTGTTCAGCATGGAGAACGTCGATAAAGCCGTGCTGTCGATTCTTGCCTGGTTTGTCTACGTCGTTTTGCTGTGGGGACACTATCATGAAGGTTGGCGCGGCCGTCGCGTTGTCTGGTTTAACGTTGCCGGCGCGGGCATTCTAACGCTCGCCTATTTCGGCAGCCGCGTCCTGCAGCAGTTCGTTAGCTAACCCCTTCTCTTTAAAGGAACCTCTTTTGGAACACATTTCAACCACCACGCTGATCGTCACCCTGATCATCATGGTGGTGGTGTCAGCGTACTTCTCCGGTTCAGAAACCGGCATGATGACGCTAAACCGCTACCGCCTGCGTCACCGCGCCAAACAGGGCAACCGGGCAGCGAAGCGCGTTGAAAAATTGCTGCGTAAACCGGACCGCCTGATTAGCCTCGTGTTAATCGGGAACAACCTGGTCAATATTCTTGCTTCCGCGCTGGCAACCATCGTCGGCATTCGCCTTTACGGCAACGCGGGCGTGGCGATTGCCACCGGGGTACTGACGTTCGTCGTGCTGGTGTTTGCCGAAGTTTTGCCTAAAACCATCGCCGCGCTGTACCCGGAAAAAGTCGCTTACCCAAGTAGCTGGCTGCTCGGCCCGCTGCTGATCCTTATGATGCCGCTGGTCTGGCTGCTCAACACCATTACCCGCCTGCTGATGCGTATGGTCGGGATTAAGGTCGATAACATCATCAGCACCGCGCTCAGCAAAGATGAGCTACGCACCATCGTGCATGAATCACGCTCGCAGATTTCACGGCGTAACCAGGACATGCTGCTCTCGGTACTGGACCTGGAAAAAGTCAGCGTTGACGACATCATGGTGCCGCGAAACGAAATCGTCGGCATCAATATTAATGACGACTGGAAATCCATCGTCCGCCAGCTGACCCACTCCCCGCACGGCCGCATCGTCTTGTACCGCGACAGCCTGGATGATGCCATCGGCATGCTGCGCGTACGTGAAGCCTACCGCCTGATGACCGAGAAGAAAGAGTTCACCAAAGAGGTGATGTTGCGCTCCGCCGACGAGATTTACTTCGTGCCGGAAGGCACGCCGCTGAGCGTGCAGTTGGTGAAATTCCAGCGCAACAAAAAGAAAGTCGGCCTGGTCGTGGACGAATACGGCGATATTCAGGGGCTGGTCACGGTAGAGGATATTCTTGAGGAAATTGTGGGTGACTTCACCACCTCAATGTCCCCCTCGCTTGCTGAAGAAGTGACACCGCAAAACGACGGCTCGGTCATTATCGAAGGCAGTGCCAACGTCCGTGAACTTAACAAAGCCTTCAACTGGACGCTGCCGGAAGACGACGCGCGTACGGTCAACGGCATGATCCTGGAAGAGATTCAGGAAATACCGGCGGCCGGGACCCGTATCCGCCTGAGCCAGTACGACATCGATATTCTCGACGTTCAGGACAACATGATTAAGCAGGTACGCGTCACGCCGGTGAAGCCGTTGCGGCAAAGCGTTGAGCAATAGACGTAAAAAAGCCAGCCGCAGGGCTGGCTTTTTACTTCGGGCAACGGATCAGGCTTTCGCTACGGAAACCATCGCGGCGCGAATAGTACGGCCGTTCAGGGTATAGCCTTTCTGCATCACCATCAGCACGTTATTTGGCGCAACGTCGGCAGATTCAACCATCGCAATGGCCTGATGCACGTCCGGATTAAACGGCACGTTAGTCTCGCCCACCACTTCCACGCCGAACTTGCGAACCACATCCAGCATCGACTTCTGGGTCAGCTCAATGCCTTCGATCATTGGGGCTAAATCCGGGTTGGACTTGTCGGCCACTTCCAGCGCGCGATCCAGGCTGTCGATAACCGGCAGCAGTTCGTTCACGAATTTCTCCAGGGCGAACTTGTGCGCTTTCTCGATATCCTGTTCGGTGCGGCGACGCAGGTTAGCTAAGTCAGCCTGATGGCGAGGCTCAATCTCACGCTCGCGCTGCTTCATTTCAGCCAGCTGAGCCTGCAGATTGGCAATCTCTTCGTCGCGCGGATCCACGACATCGGCACCTTCTACGGCCTCGACTTCTTCGTGCTGATCCATGGCGATATCTTCCGGGGCTTGCTCGTTAGGTGTTTTCTGTTCTTTACTACTCATGAAATTCTCCGCGTTTTTAGCATTCATCTCGCTGCTTCGCTTATTATGGGGATCAGTTTCAGGGTTTCAAGGGAACCTGTCATATTGTCGCAGGAACCTCTGCGAATAAGGACCACCAGGATAATGAACAAACATTTCAACTGCATCGGTATCGTCGGGCACCCGCGTCACCCCACCGCCCTGACCACGCATGAAATGCTCTATCGCTGGCTGTGCGCCAAAGGTTATGAAGTGATGGTGGAACAGCAAATCGCCCAGGAGCTTAACCTCAAGCAGGTAAAAACCGGCACGCTGGCGGAGATTGGCCAGCAGGCTGATTTGGCCGTGGTGGTTGGCGGGGATGGCAACATGCTGGGCGCGGCGCGAGTACTGGCTCGCTATGACATCAAGGTTATCGGCATCAACCGCGGCAATTTAGGCTTCCTGACCGACCTCGACCCGGACAACGCCCAGCAGCAGCTGGCGGACGTGCTCGAGGGGCACTACATTACCGAACGCCGCTTTTTGCTGGAGGCTCAGGTCTGCCAGCACGATACGCCCACGCGCCTCAGTACGGCGATAAACGAAGTGGTGCTGCACCCCGGTAAAGTCGCGCATATGATTGAGTTCGAAGTTTACATCGACGAAATCTTTGCCTTCTCCCAGCGCTCTGACGGGCTGATTATCTCCACGCCGACCGGCTCAACCGCCTATTCGCTTTCAGCCGGTGGCCCAATCCTGACGCCGTCGCTGGATGCAATAACGCTCGTGCCGATGTTCCCGCACACGCTTTCGGCTCGCCCGCTGGTCATCAACAGCAGCAGCACCATTCGTCTGCGTTTTTCCCACATGCGCAGCGACCTTGAAATCAGCTGTGACAGCCAGATTGCGTTGCCGATACAGGAAGGTGAGGACGTGCTCATTCGCCGCTGCGACTATCATCTCAATCTGATTCACCCGAAAGACTACAGCTATTTCAACACATTAAGCTCGAAGCTCGGCTGGTCGAAAAAATTGTTCTAAAAAACCACCTGGCCACTTTACTGTATATAAAACCAGTTTATACTGTATGAAAACACAGTAACCAAATCGAACTCTAAATAATTCGAGTTGCAGCCAGGCGGCAAGAGAGTGCATCCCCAGGAGCTTACTTGAGTAAGTGACTGGGGTAAGTGAAAGCAGCCAACACCCCTGCAGCTTGAAGTATGACGAGTTCATACAGGAAGGTGGCTATGCTCGCTCAACTCACCATCAGTAACTTCGCTATCGTTCGTGAACTCGAAATCGACTTTCATCACGGGATGACGGCCATCACCGGGGAAACCGGTGCCGGTAAATCTATTGCCATAGATGCGCTGGGCCTGTGCCTGGGCGGTCGCGCGGAAGCGGATATGGTGCGTTCTGGTGCAAACCGTGCGGATCTCTGCGCCCGCTTCTCTCTGAAAGACACTCCGGCGGCGCTGCGCTGGCTGGAAGAAAACCAGCTGGAAGACGGCAGTGAATGCCTGCTGCGTCGCGTCATCAGCAGCGATGGCCGCTCCCGCGGTTTCATCAACGGCACCGCTGTTCCCCTTTCCCAACTGCGCGATCTCGGCCAGTTGCTCATCCAGATTCATGGCCAGCACGCGCACCAGCTGCTGCTCAAACCCGAGCATCAAAAAACGCTGCTGGACGGCTATGCCGGTGAACAGGCGCTGACCCTGCAAATGGCGGAGCGCTATCGTGAATGGCACCAGAGCTGCCGCACGCTGGCGCAGCACCAACAGCTGGCGCAGGAGCGCTCAGCCAAAGCGGAACTGCTGCACTATCAGTTGAAAGAGCTGAACGAGTTTTCCCCCGTCGCCGGTGAGTTTGAGCTGATCGACGAAGAGTACAAACGCCTCGCCAACAGCGGCCAGCTGCTCTCTACCAGCCAGCAGGCGCTTGACGTGCTGGCCGACGGCGAAGAAACGAATTTACAAAACCAGCTGCACACCGTGCGCCATCTAATGGGCGAGCTGGTGAGCATGGACGATAAGCTCTCTGGCGTACTGAATATGCTGGAAGAAGCCGCGATTCAGATCTCCGAAGCCAGCGACGAACTGCGTCATTACTGCGATCGGTTGGATCTGGATCCAAACCGCCTGTACGAACTGGAACAACGTATCTCCCGCCAGATCTCCCTGGCGCGTAAGCACCACATCACGCCAGAAGAACTGCCGGCCTTCCATCAGAAACTGCTCGATGAACAGCAGCTACTGGATGACCAGACCGGCTCGCTGGAAGAATTACTGCAGGCCGTTGCGCTGCACCACCAGCAGGCGCTTTCCGTAGCCAGCTCGCTGCACCAAAGTCGGGTAAAACACGCCAATGAACTGTGCCAGCTGATCACCGAGAGCATGCATTCCCTGTCGATGCCGCACGGTAAACTTGCCATAAATGTCGACTTTAACGAAAACCACCTGACCGCCGAGGGTGCGGACCGCATTGATTTCCGCGTCAGCACCAACCCCGGCCAGCCGCTTCAGCCGCTGGCGAAAGTGGCGTCTGGCGGCGAGCTGTCTCGTATTGCGCTGGCGATTCAGGTGATTACCGCTCGTAAAATGGAAACGCCGGCGCTGATCTTCGATGAAGTAGACGTGGGGATCAGCGGCCCTACCGCCGCGGTGGTAGGTAAACTGCTGCGCCAGCTGGGCGAATCTACGCAGGTGATGTGTGTCACTCACCTGCCTCAGGTTGCCGGCTGTGGTCACCATCACTTCTTCGTCAGCAAGGAAACCGATGGCGAAATGACGGAAACCCATATGCAGCCGCTGGACAAACGTTCTCGCCTGCAGGAGCTTGCCCGTCTGCTCGGCGGTAGCGAGGTGACCCGCAATACTCTGGCGAACGCCAAAGAGCTGCTGGCCGCATAACGCTTTACGATGCGCGGTATATTGCATGCCGCGCATCGTGCAAAAAACGACCACCCCATTCAGTAATCTGCCTTTCTGCCCCCTTTTCAGCCAACTTTTTTACGCTCCCACTGTCAGAGTTGAGCGCCTTAAGGTTTTAAACTGCTTAAAGGTCTATTATCATCGGCATAATACGAATGAGCCACGCACTACTCGGGCCCGAAAAGGAATCAAATCACTATGCGTTGTAAAATGCTGACTGCTGCCGCAGCGGTTCTTCTGATGTTGACCGCAGGCTGTTCCACTCTGGAGCGAGTGGTTTACCGCCCAGACATCAACCAGGGTAACTATCTGGCACCGAATGACGTCTCCAAGCTCCGCGTCGGTATGACGCAGCAGCAGGTTGCCTACACGCTGGGTACGCCAATGATGTCCGATCCGTTCGGCACCAATACCTGGTTCTACGTCTTCCGCCAGCAGCCAGGCCACGAGAACGTGACTCAGCAGACGCTGACCCTGACCTTCAACAGCGGCGGCGTGCTGACCAACATTGACAACAAACCAGCCCTGACCAAAGGGGAGTAGGTTTACTCAATGGACAAAAAAAAGCCGCGAAAGCGGCTTTTTTATGCTTGAAAGCAGGATTATTTCTGGGCGGAGCGCTCTGCTCGCTGGCGACGTAGCTCTTTAGGGTCGGCAATCAGCGGGCGGTAAATCTCAACCCGATCGCCGTCATTCACCTTATCGCCCAACTTCACCGGACGGCTATAAATACCCACTTTGTTCTGCTTCAGGTCGATATCGTCGCGAAGCTCGAGCAGGCCGGAGGCGATAATCGCCTGCTCCACCGTGCTGCCTTCCTCAAGCTTAACCTGGCGCAGGTACTGCTTCTGCGGCAGGGCATAAATTACCTCTACCTGAATCTCACGCGACACGGTAAACCTCTTTGGCGCGGGTAGTGAATGCCTGAACCATGTTGCCCGCCAGCTCTTTAAAGATGCGGCCAAAGGCCAGCTCAATCAGCTTATTGGTAAATTCAAAATCAAGCTGGAACTCAATCCGGCAGGCGTCTTCACTCAGCGGGGTGAACTTCCAGCCGCCCATCAGTTTCTTGAACGGCCCGTCCACCAGCTGCATCAGGATGGTCTGATTGTCGGTAAGCGTATTACGGGTAGTAAACGTTTTGCTTATCCCGGCTTTTGAAACGTCTACCGCCGCCGTCATCTGATTAGCCGAGGCGTCTATCACCCTGCTACCGGTACAGCCAGGTAAAAATTCCGGGTAGGACTTCACGTCGTTCACTAACTTGTACATCTGCTCGGCGCTGTAGGGCACCAACGCAGTACGGCTAATCTGCGGCATAACAATTCCTGGGAGTCATAAATCGGACAAATAATAACATTTATCACCGCGCAAACAAAAACTCTCTGCCGCTCATGCTAAGATAAGCGCTTCCTCCTCGCGCAGGCTGCGGGGTGTCTTTGAACTCCTGGATTACGTATACTGAGCAGCACTATGACTAAGAAAAAAGCACACAAACCAGGCTCAGCCACCATTGCGCTAAACAAGCGTGCCCGCCACGAATACTTTATCGAAGAAGAGATTGAAGCGGGCCTTGCGCTGCAGGGCTGGGAAGTAAAATCATTGCGCGCCGGGAAGGCGAACATCGGCGACAGCTACGTTATCTTTAAAGATGGCGAAGCTTATCTTTTTGGCGCCAACTTCACCCCGCTGAACGTGGCCTCGAGCCACGTAGTCTGCGATCCAACGCGTACCCGTAAACTGCTGCTGAACAAGCGCGAGCTGGATAACCTCTTCGGCAGCGTTAGCCGGGACGGCTACACCGTCATCGCCCTGTCCCTGTACTGGAAGAACGCCTGGTGCAAGGTGAAAATTGGCGTGGCGAAAGGTAAGAAGCAGCATGATAAGCGTACCGACGTTAAAGATCGCGAATGGGCGGTTGATAAAGCCCGTATCATGAAGAACGCTGGCCGTTAAGGCGCGGTTTACTCCCTCACTGGCTCTTCATGCGAAGGGCCAGTATAAAAATATTCACGCATTTTTAATTATCAGCTATTATTGCGCGGTCAAATAAATCTGCATCGCCGTTAATTAAGCCATGCTAAATGATATATGCTACTTTCCTTCACTATTATCTCTTCTCTAAAAATAACCAGCCACAAATATATAATATTTTCGCTAGCACCAGCCCTGACCTAACGCCCCTCACAAAATAGACAATCCCTTCTATTAATTTCTGACTTACAACAGAAAATACCTCACTAAAAAAATCATCATACCCACGCATGACACAAGGTCTTTCATATCTACAGTCATAGCAAAATACCCCATCACGCGATCGCTACTCAAAACTTATCTTAAACTTTTCAATGCGATAAAGTTATCGTCAATCTCCAGCCTGCATACCAGTTGACGTCAGCCGTTTGGGTGAGGTCTCTGCCAACGCTGGTACTTTAGAGTTACTTACATATTGTTAAACATGGCTTAAGTTGCGCTTTCATTTTTTCCTGTCTATATCATCAATAGTCTCTATTTATTAAACGACGAGCCTATGACCCTGAGAATTAACTAATTTCGATTCCGCAACGGAAACGCTCTATTTATTAATAATCACTGTCATCAATTTTTTGATGCCGGATTCCTTTTTCGCTTCTTCATAGCGAAGGACCCCGCTCACTTAAAAATTTTGCTATCGGTAATTAACACCTTATGCCGGGCATCAGACTACCACCACGTTCATCGCGAATGGAGTGATAACAATGCGTTCAATTTCAATTATCTCTAAATTAACCGGCGTAAAAAATAACGTCGAAGCCTCTGAAATCACCTTAAAAGGTCCCTCAATTGTCGAGCTAAAAATTGAACGTGAAGAGGTCGCCAGCTTCACTCGTTCAGGCCAGGACCTGGTGATCAAACTCCATTCCGGCGAAACCATTACCATCAAAAACTACTACGCCTTTGCCGACCAGGGCGGCAATCAGCTGGTACTGGAAGGCCACGACGGCGTGCTTTGGTGGGTTCAGGATCCAGAGGCTGCGGCTCACTATGAGCAAATTGCCAATATTGACGCACTGATGGCCGCCACAGGCGCCCACGCTGAAGGCGGGGCAGCATGGCCATGGATATTGGGTGGACTGGCGGTTGCTGCCGGCGGAGCCATTGCCGCCGCATCAAGCGGCGGCGGCGGCCATTCGGACAGCGGCAGCAACCCGGGGAATCCGGGCAGACCAGACGCCACGCCACCGGCAGCCCCTACCGGCCTTGCCGTATCGGCGGACGGTAAAACCATCACCGGTAACGCCGAAGCAGGCAGCACGGTCACCATCAAAGACGCCAACGGAAATGTCATCGGTACCGGCACCGCGGGCAGCGACGGCAGCTTTACCATCACATTAACCTCTCCGAAATTGGACGGGGAAACGCTAACCGCCACGGCGACCGATCCTTCAGGCAACACCGGGCCGGGTGCCACCGTCACCGCCCCTAATATTCCCCTGCCCGGCGAGCCAGGCATTACCGGCCTCACTAACGATCATGTGAATGCGCCAAACGGTGGCAACATAGGTAATAACTCGCCAACCAACGACAATACTCCAACCCTGCAGGGTACCGGTCAGGCGGGCACAACCGTTCATATCTACGACAATGGCGTGCAGATTGGCACCGTGGTTGTCGGCGCTAACGGCACCTGGAGCTTTACGCCGGGCACCGCCCTGCCGGACGGCTCCCATGCATTCACCGTTGTGGCGACTAACGAAAGAGGCGAAAGCGCCACTTCCCCGGCGTACACCGTCACCATTGATACCGCCCCACCAGCGGCGGCAACAGGCCTGGTCGTCAGCCCGGATGGCGAAGTTCTTACCGGGCACGCAGAAGCCGGTAGCTCGATAACCATTAAAGATCCGAATGGCGCGATCGTGGGCACCGGCACTGCCGATAACAACGGTAACATCACCATCACTCTGACAACGCCTCAGGTAGACGGCGAAACGCTGACCGTGGTCGTCACCGACCCGGCAGGTAACAACAGCCCGCCAGCCACAGCGACGGCGCCAAACGTTCTGCCTCCGGCGGAGCCTGTGATCACCGCCATCATTGACGATGCGGCACCCAACACCGGCAACGTAGGGAATAACCAGACCACCAACGACACCACCCCCACGCTGCAGGGCACAGGCCAGCCAGGCGACACCATCCATATTCTGTCTAACGGCGGCGAGATTGGTACCGCCAAAGTTGGGCTGGACGGTACCTGGAGCTTTACGCCACAGAGCCCGCTGGGCGAAGGCACCTACACCTTTACCGCCTCGGCCTCCAACGTCCGGGGCGATAGCAGCGTTTCCGGCAGCTACACCGTTACCGTAGATACTAGCGCGCCAGCAGAACCCACCGGCCTGATAGTCAGCGCCGATGGCGATACTGTAACGGGGCTTGCCGAACCGGGCAGCACCGTCACCATCAAAGACGCTAACGGCAACGTGATTGGTACCGGCACCGCCGCCCCTGTGACCGGTATATTTAATATTATCCTGACCACGCCGCAGCTGGACGGCTCCAAGCTTAGCGTCACGGCGACCGATGCGGCAGGCAACGTCAGCCTGCCAGGTGAGGCGACTGCGCCATTCTTCCCGTTACCCACGGTGCCGACGATCACCGCCATCATTGATAACGCACCGCCAATCGTTGGCACAGTACCAAACAATCAGCCAACCAATGACCAGACCCCGACTATTCAGGGGACAGGCGTAGCCGGTGAAACCATCCATATCTTTGATAACGGGCTTGAGATTGGCACCACCGTTGTGCTTCCCGGCGGTACATGGAGCTTTACGCCAGGCGTAAATCTGCTCGACGGCCCGCATAACTTCACCGCCACCGCCTCTAACATTCGCGGCGACAGCAGTGATTCCGCTTCTTATACCGTGGTGGTGGATACCGTCGTAAATCCGCCGGTACTTGGTCAGATCCTCGATACGGCTGAACCTTTTACCGGGCCAATCGCCAATAATGGCATCACGAATGACAGCAAGCCTGTCTTCAGCGGCACCGGTGAACCGGGCAGTTCACTCACCATCTTTGATAATGCTCTTCCGATTGGTGTGGTCATCGTCGGTAATGACGGGAACTGGACCTTTACCCCAACCAACGCAATGGGTGAAGGCCCACACACGATTACGTTGCAGCAGACCGACCCTGCTGGCAACGTCAGTACCATTACCGCCGGCCCAACCTTCACCGTCGATACAGTTGCACCGGTTGCCGTCACCATTGACACCGTGAGCCAGGACGGGACGACCGTAACCGGGACCGGCGAAATTGGCGATACCGTCAAAGTTGTCGGTCCAAATGGCGTAGTGCTCGGTACGGCACAAATTGATGGAACCGGGCACTTCACGCTGACGCTCTCTCCGGCTCAAACCCACGGCGGAACATTAACCGCTCAGGTACAGGATGCGGCGGGTAATTCAGGCCCGGATGCGACTTTCCCGGCCTCAAACTCCGGCTTCCCGACCGTGCCGGTTCTGGTTTCAGTGACAGACGATGTCGGTACTATCCAGGGCCCGCTGACCAATGGCCAGGCCACGGATGACAGCCGCCCAACGCTGACCGGTACCTCCGAAGCGGGCACAACTCGCATCGATATCTATGATAATGGCCTGTTTATTGGGAACGCGGTACCTGACGCGAACGGTAACTGGACATTTACGCCGTTACTGCCTCTGCTGGATGGCCCGCATGCCTTCACCTTCACCGCAACGAATAGCAGCGGCACAAGCGGCTTGTCCGCACCGTTTGGCGTAGAGGTTGATACTGTTCCTCCTGGATTGCCGACCGGCCTGGCCGTTTCCAACGACGGGACAACGCTGACCGGGACAGCTGAAGCCAACAGCAAAGTGACCATCACTAACGCCAGCGGTACCGTACTCGGCACCGCTACGGCAGACGGTACGGGCCACTTCAGCGTGACGCTTTCCCCGGCGCAACTGAACGGTGAAGTTCTGACCGCGAAGGCCACCGATGCGGTGGGCAATACCGGCCCGGGTACAACCGTGCCTGCACCGGACCATACTGCACCGAATGCACCGACAGGGCTTGCCGTCAGCGCGGATGGCCTGCACGTGACCGGCACCGCAGAGCCAAACAGTACCATCACCATTTGGGACGGTAACGGCAACGCGATTGGCACCGGTGTCGCCAGCGGCACCGGCACATTTGATATTTTCCCGCTCACGCCGCCGCAGCTTAACGGCGAGACGCTGATGGTCACCGCCAGGGATGCCGCGAACAACACCAGCTCACCAGCAGCAGTTATTGCCCAGGATCACACTCCTCCACTGGCACCAACTAATCTGCAGGTTAACGAAGACGGCACTATTGTGACCGGTAAAGCGGAGGCAGGCAGCACGGTAAAAGTTACCGATGACCAGGGTAACCCGCTGGGCCAGGCAGTCGCCGGGCCGGACGGCAGCTTTACCATCACCCTGACTACGCCGCAGGCTAACGGCCAGCATCTGGAAGTAAACGCCACGGATAAAGCAGGGAACATCGGCCCTGACGCCCCGATTACCGCGCCGGATATCACCCCGCCGAACATGCCGATCATCGGCTCAGTGGTAGATAACGTGCCGGATCATACCGGCAACCTGAACAGCGGCGACCTGACCAACGACGATAAACCGACGCTCTCCGGTACGGCTGAGGCCAACTCAACCGTGAAGATCTATGACAATGGCACGTTTATTGGCACTGTAAATGCAGACGGTACCGGCGCATGGACATTTACGCCAACGGCGGCTCTCGGACAGGGTTCTCATAACCTGACCGTCACCGCTACCGACGCCGCAGGTAACGTCAGCCAGCCAAGCGACGCCTTTAACATTAAAGTAGACTCTATCGCGCCTACGGCACCGACGATTACTCAGGTGTATGACGATGTGGGCACCGTAACAGGGCCGGTCAGCAATAACGGCGCGACCAACGACCCAACGCCAACCCTCAGCGGCAGCGGCGAGCCAGGTTCCACCATCACGGTTTACGATGGCCTGAACGTACTGGGCACCACCACCGTGAACGGCAGCGGCACCTGGACATTTACGCCAACCACGCCGTTGCTGGATGGACCTCACTCCTTTACCGTCACGGCTTCTGATGCCGCAGGAAACGTCACCGCGCATTCCACGCCGTGGAACGTTGAACAGATAACCACCCTGCCAAACGCGCCGACGATCGGCGAGATAGTGGATAACGTTAACCCGGATCTTGGCCCGGTACTGCCTGGCGGCTCAACCAACGATCCGCAACCCATTATCAACGGGACAGCAGCCGCTGATGCGGTCGTCAAAATATACGATGGCACAACGCTTATCGGTACCGTTACGGCGGATGGCACCGGCGCATGGACATTCCAGCCAGGCCAGCCGCTGAGCGAAGGCTCGCATACGCTTAATGTCTACGTGACGGATGCGGCCGGAAACACCAGCTCTGCCACAACGCAGATTGTGATTATCGACACCGCACCTCCGGGAGCGCCTTCCATTGACGGTGCGCTGGGCAACGTCGCCGGCACGCCAATCACCCTGGTTAACGGCGGCAGCACCCAAAGTACCGAACCGGTGCTCTCCGGTAAGGGCGAAGTAGGCGCCACCATCAAGCTGTACGCTGACGGCGGAACAACGCCAATCGGCAGCGCGGTCGTTGACGCCGACGGCAACTGGAGTATTACTCCAAATTCTCCGCTGGGTAGCGGGACTCATATCTTCACGACCACGGCAACGGATGCGGCGGGTAACGTCGGGGCACCTTCGGCCGAATTTACGCTGTCGGTCTACGCGACACCTCCGGCTCAGCCTGTCGCCCCAATTGTGACTGATGACGTGCCGCCGGTAGTGGGCACCGTCGCCCCTGGCGGCAGCACCAACGACACGACGCCGACCTTTAGCGGCACCGGCGTCGCGGGCTCTACCATCAACGTCTACAACAACGGGAACGAGCTGGTCGGCACCACCACCGTGCGTTCTGACGGCACATGGAGCGTGACGCCTACCACGCCGTTTGGCGAAACGACCTATAACATTACCGTGCAGGTGACCGACCCGGCGGGCAACACCAGCCTGCCGTCAGCGCCGATTGCCATTACCGTAGATACTACGGCGCCTGGGGCACCGACTATTGGCACCGTGGATGACAACGTTGGCCCGGTTACCGGTACTATCACCAACGGGATCACCGACGACCCGAAACCAGTGTTCCACGGTACGGGGGAAATCGGCGCAACCGTCACGCTTTACAACGGCACCACGGCGATAGGCTCTGCGGTCGTGGACGGTACGGGTAACTGGACCATCACGCCAGATACCGCCCTGGCCAATGGCGAAAATACCCTCACCGCCGTTCAAACCGACAAGGCAGGTAACGTCAGCGGGCCGTCAACCGATTACGTACTGACCGTCGATACCGTACCGCTTACCGCGCCGGTCGTCGTTGAAATCATTGATGACGTTGGCCCAATCAAGACGCCGCTGGTCAACGGCAGCGTCACCGATGACACAACGCCAACATTTACCGGCACCGGAAAAATCGGCAGCACAGTTACGCTGTACGACACTAATGGCACAACCATTCTGGGTACCGGTACCGTAGGCCAGGATGGCAAATGGAGCATAACCACTTCCGCGCTGTCGGAAGGCCCGCACAGCATTACCATCAAAGCGACCGATGATGTCGGCCATAGCGTTGGGCCATCTGCGCCAATTGTGATTGACGTCGATACCACTGCGCCCGGAAATCCTACGATTCTGGTCATTGATCCGACCGGTACCCTCGTCTCCGGTACCGCTGAAGTCGGGGCGACGGTGATCATCAAAGATTCCAGCGGCAACGTCCTGGGCACGGGGGTAGCGGCGCCAATAACCGGTGCCTGGGTCGTTACGCTTTCACCAGCCCAGACTACTGGCGCACAGCTTACTGCCGTGGCACAGGACCCAGCGGGTAACCAGAGTGGTGGCGTGAACTTTAACGCAACGACCTCGATTATCCCTCACCCTCCAACCATCGATCTGGTGGACGACAACGTTGGCACGATAACTGGTAATGTCGGCAACGGGAAAACCACCGATGATACGCTGCCAACGTTGAGCGGCTCTGGAGGGGTAGCTGGAGGGACAGTCAATATCTATGTCGATGGCCTGCTGTTTACCAGCGTCCCTGTAGGCGCTGGCGGTAGCTGGACCTATCAATTTACCGTTCCTTTAGGCCAGGGGCCACACACCTTTGCGGTCAGCCAGACGGTAGGTATTGAGACCAGCGGTCTGTCACCGCTTTACAACATCATTGTCGATACCACGCCACCAGCACAGCCAGTTATCCTTTCCGTGGTGGACGATGTAGTGGGTGGTGCCCTCGGGCCGTTGACCAGCGGTCAGGCCACTAACGATGCCAAACCAACCCTGAGCGGCACCGCAGAAGCCGGCTCGACGGTGAACATCCTTGATAACGGTGCCGTTATCGGTACCGTCACCGCCAACGCCCTCGGCATCTGGACCTTCACGCCGGGAACGAATCTTGGCGAAGGCGCGCACACGCTTACCGTCACGGCGACCGACGCCGCCGGTAACGTCAGCCCGCCTTCCAGCGGATTTGTGGTGAACGTGGATACCGTCGCGCCGGGTACGCCTGTCGTGCTGACGGTCACCAACGACATTACCGCGCAGCCAATCACCTCCGGCCAGCCAACTAACGACAATACGCCAACCTTCAGCGGCACCGCCGAGGCAGGTACAACGTTGACCTTTAAGGACGGGAACGTCGTTATCGGGACGGTCACGGTACCGGTGGGAGGAAGCTGGACATTCACCCCAGCGGCTCCACTGCTGGACGGCAGCCATAACATCACCGTGTCCGCTACGGATGCCGCAGGTAATGCCAGCGGCCCAAGCGTCGGCTTCAACGTGGTGGTGGATACAGTGCCGCCGATTGTGCCGATTATCCTCTCTGTAATAGACGACCAGACGCAGCCAGGCACTAACCTGCCGCTGATTAACGGTCAACTGACGAAGGACACACAGCCAACCCTGAGCGGTACGGCAGAAGCCAACGCCATCATTACGGTGAAAGACGGCAATAACGTACTGGGTACGACTCAGGCAGACGGTCTGGGCAACTGGACATTCACGCCAACCGGGCCGCTGGGCCAGGGGACGCATACCCTGAACGTCACGGCGACCGATGCCGCAGGCAACGTCAGTAATACGGCCTCATTTGGCGTGAATATTGACTCGGTTGCGCCAAATCCGCCGGTTATCGTCACCGTGCTGGACAACACCGCGCCGGTGCTGGGGCCAATCACCAACGGCCAGGCTACCAACGAAACCCGGCCTTCCCTGAGCGGGACAGCTGAAGCTAACGCCATCATCAAGGTATACAGCGACGGCAACCTGATAGGCACCACCGTTGCCAACGGTTCTGGCGCATGGAGCCTGACCCCGGTAGCAGCGCTCGGCAACCGTTCACATACGTTAACCGTGACAGCCACCGATGCAGCGGGCAACGTCAGTAATCCGTCGAATGGCTTCGCGTTGACCGTCGACACCATTGCACCGAATGCGCCAGCGATCGGTACCGTTGCGGACGCGGTAGGGCCAATCACCGGTAACCTGACCAGCGGCCAGGCCACCGACGATACCCGTCCAGTACTGACCGGTACCGCCGAGGGCAACGCCACCGTCAAAGTGTACGACAACGGCATTCTGCTTGGCACCGTACAGGCAGATGCGGGCGGAGCATGGACCTTCAGGCCGGGTACGCCGCTGGTTAACGGCGGCCATGCGCTGACCGTCACCGCGACAGACGCCGCGGGCAACGTCAGCCTGCCATCGGCGCCGTTTAACGTCGTAGTGGATACTATCGCGCCAACCCAGCCGATTGTGATTCAGGCGTTTGACGACGTTGGCCCGGTTCAGGGGCCGCTGGTGAGTGGTTCAAGTACCGACGATACCCTGCCCGTGCTCAGCGGCACTGCGGAAGCTAACGCCACCATCAAGATTTACGATGGCGGCAGCCTGATTGGCACCGTCACCGCTAACGCGCTGGGCGTCTGGAGCTTCACGCCGGGCACCGCATTAACTCCGGGCCAGCATGTGTTCACCGTCACGGCGTCCGATGCCGCCGGTAACACCAGCGTCGCCTCGGCCGACTTCACCCTGAACATCGTCAGCGGCGTGTCGAATACGCCGGTGCTGACCTCGGTGGTGGATGACGTTGTCGGCGGAGTGGTAGGTCCGTTGACTAACGGCCAGGCCACTAACGATGCGCGTCCGACCCTCAACGGAACGGCCGATGCCAACAGCACCATCAAAATTTACGATGGCGGCAACCTGATTGGCACCGTCACCGCTAACGTACTCGGCGTTTGGGTATTTACGCCGCCGAGCGCGCTGGCAAACGGCTCGCACACCTTTACCATTACCGCCACCAACGGCGCAGGCGTGGTCAGCAGCCCAACCGCTGGCTTCACCGTGGTTGTGGATACCGTGGCGCCTGGCCAGCCGGCGATTACCTCGGTGGTAGATGACATCGGCCCAATCACCGGCCCGGTGGGCAACAACCAGCCAACGGACGACACTCGCCCGACCCTGAACGGTACCGCAGAAGCCAACGCCACTATTAATATCTTTGATAACGGCGTGCTGCTTGGCACCACGACGGCGAACGGCAGCGGCGTCTGGACGTTTACGCCAACGCTGCCGCTTCTCCAGGGCAACCATTCGTTCACCGTCACGGCAACGGATGCGGCAGGTAACGTCAGCGTCACCTCCGTGCCTGCCGGTATCGTCGTTGATACCGTGCCGCCGCTGGCGCCAACCGGCCTGACGGTCAACGCCACCGGCTCGGTGGTGACCGGCCTTGCCGAAGCCAACAGCACCGTCACCATTACCTCCGCAACCGGCACGGTACTGGGTACGGCGAAAGCGGACGGCAGCGGTAACTTCAGCATTACGCTCTCTCCTGCACAGACCAGCGGCCAGCCTCTGCTTGCCTTTGCCCAGGATGCGGCGGGGAACGTCGGGGTGTCGGCAGGCTTCAACGCGCCGTTCACCGGCGTGCCGGGGCTGCCGGTTATCACCAGCATCGTTGACGATGTACTGCCGAAGACCGGCATTGTGGGCAACGGCCAGAGCACCAACGATACCCGGCCGACGCTCAACGGTACCGCCGAAGCCAACGCCACCGTTAAGATTTACGACAACGGTTCGTTGCTCGGCACGGTAACCGCCAATGCGAGCGGCGTCTGGACGTTTACCCCAACTGGCGCGCTGGGTGATGGCGTTCATGCCTTTACCGCCACGGCAACTAACGCCAACGGGACAGGTGCTGCGTCTCTGGTAACCTCGGTTATTGTCGATACCGTTCCACCGCTGATCCCAACCGGGGTTATCAGCGCCGACGGGGCAACAATTACCGGCGTTGCGGAAGCCAACAGCACCGTGACGATCACCCTGCCAGGCGGGATCACCGTTACCGGCACGGCTAACGCTTCTGGCGCCTTCAGCATCACGCTGCCGACGCGTCAAATTGAAGGCCAGTCGCTGTCGATTTCTGCCGCCGACGCCGCCGGGAACGTTTCGCCGTCGCTGTCGATTACCGCGCCAGTCCTGCCTCTGGCAGCGAGCAGCAACGTAGTCGATTTGGCTCTCACCAGTAACGCAGAAATTACCACCGAGCACTACAGCGGCTACGGCAGCCTGCTGATTGGCGCCCTGGGGAGCGTGGCTTCGGTGCTGGGCAGCAATACTGCGCAGGTTGGCTTCACCATCGGCAGCGGCGCTACCGGGCATATCACCATTAATGCCGCCGCCACCGGCGTGGTGCTGTCGTTGCTGAATACGCTGGAAATCGCCATTCAGAAATATGACGCGGCCACCAACTCGTGGACCACGGTCGTCGACTCTTCTCTGCCGCAGTTCCTTAACCTGTTAACCTTGGGCGCGACGGGCGTGACCCTGAACCTTGACGGAATGGGTGAAGGGCAATACCGCGTACTCGGCTACAACACCAGCCTGCTGGCGACCGGGGCGACGACGAACCTTGCGGTCACCGTCGAGCAAACCGGCGCAGGCGTCGTTAGCGGCACCACCACCTCCAACGGGAACGTGATTACCGATGCAGGCCCTGGCGGTGCGGTGGATAACGCGCCTACCGGCACGGTAGTGACGGCGATTACCGATGCCAACGGCGTCAGCCACACCGTGGGCGCTGGCGGGCTGGATATTCAGGGTAAATACGGCACCCTGCATATCAACCAGGACGGCAGCTATACCTACACCTTAACCAACACCTCGGCCACGGTGCTGGGACGCACGGAGAACTTCACCTACACCATTACCCACAACGGCGTCAGCGACTCTGCACAGCTGATTGTCTCCCTGGGTAACGGCGCGCCGGCCAGCACGGTTACGGCAACGGATAACACCGGGTCGCTGACTTACGGCACGGACGTTGTCGCCGTTGACCACGGCGCATCTCAGCAAACCGGCCTGTCGGTGCTGAGCGTAGGCCTGGGCAACGTGGTTAACCTCAACCTGCTGGCCAATATGAGCAACCCGATTCTGTTTGATGTCGCAGACGGGTCAACTCGTACCATGACGCTGCAGGCGAGCGTTGGCGGGGTGGCGCTACTGTCCACCTTCGACCTGTATATCTACAAGTTCAACGTGGCCACCCAGCAGTATGAACAGTTCCAGGTGCAGAAAACCTGGCTGACGGCGCCGCTGCTCGGCGGTTCGTCAGGTCAGTTGACCGTCACACTCGGCGGCGGGGATTACCTGTTCCTGCTGATGAACGCCAGCGGCGTCTCGCTGCTGACCAGCTACACGCTGAATATCCTGCAGGATCACACCTACGCGGTAGACAGCCTGGCGGCAACAACTACCGGTAACGTGATGCAGGACGATATCGCTCCGGCGGGCAGCCTGCTGACGGCGGTGAACGGCGTCGCAGTGTCGGCGACCGGTACCACCACCATCGTCGGCAAGTTCGGGACGCTGACCATTGATGCCCACGGCAACTACACCTATACGCTGAAAGCAGGCGTGGGTGCCGACGGCATCAATACGCCAGACAGCTTCGTTTATACCGTCACCGCGCCAAACGGAGACACCGGTACCGCGTCGCTGAACATCACCGCCACGCCGCACACCGTGGATGCCGTGAACGACATCAGTTCGATTATGGCTATCGCGTCAACGCAGAACACTGCGGCTTACACGAGTGCCAACGTCGGTTCAGCGACCTGGACTACTGCGCTGTTGGCATCCAGCCACGGCAACGGCAGCGGTACGTTCACCATTGCGGACAACACCACCCTGGGCGGAGCCGCCCTGGTGTTCAAAGTGGCTTCCGGTCTGGCGTTGGGTGGGTTGTCTGTGACCTGGACGCTGAGCGACGGTCAGGGCCATACCTACACCGGTACTTTTAGCGGCAGCGCGCTGTTGGGCGGCACGGCCATTATTCCGGTCACGGACCTGCATTCGGGCACCTGGACGCTGAGCTATGTTGGCAACATGGGGCCGCTAAGCGTAGGGAACATTACCATTACCCCAACGGTCACCGGGACTTCGCACCTGCTGGACAGCTTCACGGCACAGAGCACCGTCGTACACGGCAATCTGTACGACGGTAGCGACTCTGCCGGTGCGTCAGACCAGCTTGGCAGCGTCCACACCCTGTTGACGATCAACGGCGTGAACGGCAGCACGGCCACCCTGAACCCGCTCACCAACAGCAGCGCGGTAGCGACGATTCAGGGGCAGTACGGCACGCTGACCATCGACATCAGCGGGAACTATACCTACACCCTGAAAGCGGGCGTAGCGCCGGGATCGATCGTCAACAAGGAAACCTTCACCTACACCCTGAACGACCAGAACGGGCATTCGGACACTGCCACGCTGACCATCAACATGAACCCGCAGTTCGTCAGCACCGCCTATGGGGACATCATCAACGGGTCGTCGGCCTACGCCGACACGCTGGTGTACCACGTCCTTGCTGGCGGGGCGAACGACGGCACGGGCGGCAACGGCGCAGACGTCTGGAAGAACTTCTCGCTCGCCCAGGGCGACCAGATCAACGTCCACGACCTGCTGGTCGGCTGGAACGGCCAGGCCTCAACGTTAGGTAACTACCTGAGCGTGGCTACCGTCGGCAACAACACGGTCATCTCCATCGACCGTGATGGCTCCGCCGGCACGTTCCACTCAACCACTCTCGTCACTTTGGAGAACGTACACACCACGCTCGATGAGCTGATCCAGAACAACCACATTGTTGCCTGATAGTAGACGCGAAAAATCCCCGGGCGCGCAGACGCCCGGGGAATAAGACAAAAACGCAGTGCCATTTATTAGGGAAAGAACATGGGAAAATTACAGCCTGTTGCGTTATGGCTGGCTTGCGGTCTGTTTTCACTCCAGGCCTGGGCCGACGACAAACCTGCTTCTATTACGACTCAGGGCCTCGCTCAGCAACAAGAGCTGCCCTCACTCGATGGCCCAACCGCCCTCCCGCTCAATGCCCCTGCGCCCGGAATCTTAACCCTGAACGAGGCGGTCAACCGCTCGGTCAGTTGGCATCCCGGCATTCGTGAAGCCATCGGCAAACTTTACGGTCAGTCCGAACAGATAAACGTCGCCAAATCTAAGTACTATCCGCAAATCAGCGCCGGGATGAATAACGGCTACACCAATACCTACAGCAACAGCGGCTACAGCCCGTCGCTGGTGCTTTCCCTGTCCCAGATGCTGTATGACTTTGGCAAAGTCGCCAGCCAGGTTCGCGCCGAAACCGCCGGGGAAGCCCAGGCCCAGGCCAACGTGCTGGTAAGTATTGATACCGTCGGGCACGACACCGCTTCGGCGATGGTACAAGTGCAGCTCTGGCAGCAAATGGTCGACATCGCCAAAGAACAATTGGATGCGCTGACCGCCGTTGGCCGCCTGACTCAAGAGCGCAACGATCAGGGCGCAACCTCGATGTCAGACGTGGTGCAAACCGACGCGCGTATCGAGTCCGCCCGCTCGCAGCTCATCCAGTACGAGTCGAATCTCGACAGCACCCAGGCCACGCTAATGAGCCAGCTCGGCTGGACCAGCCTCAACAAAATCAGCCCTGATTTCCCGCAGAAGCTGAACAACAGCTGCGACGTGGCTAAGCCTGACGACCGCCTGGTGCCCGCGGTGCTGGCGGCCTGGGCGCAGGCCAACGTCGCGCAGGCCAACCTCGACTACGCCAATGCGCAGATGACCCCGACGATCTCGCTGGAACCCTCCGTCCAGCACTACCTGAACAAGAACTACTCCGGGAGTGAAGTGCTGGACCGCACGCAATACTCGGCGTATATCCGCGTCGAAATGCCGATTTACCAGGGCGGCGGCCTGACGGCGAGACGCAACGCCGCCAGCCACGCGGTGGAAGCCGCGCAGTCCGGCATCGACCGGGTTCGCCTCGACGTGCGCCAAAAACTGATGGAGTCACGCAGCCAGGCGCTGAGCCTGGTCACCGCGCTCCAGGTTCTGCAGCGCCAGGAACAGTTAAGCGCCCGCACCCGCGAGCTTTACCAACAGCAGTACCTTGACCTCGGTTCCCGCCCGCTGCTGGACGTGCTCAACGCCGAGCAGGAAGTCTACCAGGCGCGATTCGCCCAACAACAAACGCTGAGCCAGCTCCATCAACTGCAGCTTAACTGCCTGTACAACACCGGCAGACTACGCAACGCATTTGGTCTGGAACACCGCAACATCCAGTCCCTGGAGATTCAGCCATGAGCCAGACAGCCTCTCCCGCCGGGGAGTATTTAAGCGAACAGGCCCTGACCCAATGGGCCCACGCCATCAGTCACGTTGCCGGGCATTACCGCGTGGTTTGCTCGCCCGGCACCATTCAGGCCAACGCCCCGTGGTTCAAAGACAAAACCAAAGTCGCCGCTTTAACCCAGCTTTCACGCCAGGCAGGGCTTTCCTTCCACCTGCTCGGCAATACCGAAAAAGCCATTGCCCAGTGGCGGCTGCCGGTAGTGGTGGACTTAGCCAGCGGCCAGATCGCGGTGATCGAACAGTTTGACGGTGAGGACACCGTGGATATCTGCTACTTCGACGACGAACGCCACACCAACCGCCAGTCGCTCAGCAAACTGCTGCCGGAAATTCGCTTTGTGGCCGCCCTGCGCCCGCTCTCGGCCCTGAAAGACAGCCGCGTCGACGCCTATATCTCACGCTTCAGCCCCGACTGGATGAAAGAGCTGATCATGCTTGACGTTCGCCCTTATGGCCCGGTGATGCTGGCGGCCTTTTGGGTGAACGTGCTGTCGCTGGCCGGGATCCTGTTCTCGATGCAGGTATACGACCGGGTGATCCCCGCCCAGTCGTACCCGACGCTGTACGTGCTGGCGACCGGCGTGCTGATCGCCGTGGTGTTTGGCTTCATCCTGAAAGTCACGCGCAGCAACATCATGGACGTGCTGGGCAAGCGGGCCGATATGCGCATTTCCGATCGCGTCTTCAGCCACGCCCTGCGGCTGCGCAACAGCGCAGTGCCCCGCTCCACCGGCAGCTTTATTTCTCAGCTGCGCGAGCTGGAGCAGATCCGCGAGATGATCACCTCCTCGACCATCTCCACGATCGTCGATCTGCCGTTCTTCCTGCTGTTTGTTGGCGTACTGGCGATCATCGCCCCGCAGCTGGCATGGATCGCCCCGGTTGCCGCCATTGTGATGGTGCTACCCGGCCTGCTGCTGCAGAAAAAGCTCGCCACGCTGGCAAACCAGGCCGCGCACGAATCAACCCTGCGCAACGCCGTGCTGGTAGAAAGCGTGCAGGGGCTGGAGGACATCAAGCTGATGCAGGCGGAGAACCGTTTCCTCCAGCAGTGGAACAGCTACATCCGCATTACTGCCGAATCCGGCCTGAAAACTCGCGAACTGACCCAGGGCTTAATCAGCTGGGGGATCACCATTCAGAGCCTGGTGTTTGTGGTGGTGGTGCTGTTCGGGGCGCCGCTGGTCATTGAAGGCGAGATGACCACCGGGGCAATGGTCGCCGCCTCCATGCTGGCCTCAAGGATGATTGCCCCGATGGCAAACCTGTGCGGCGTGCTTGCGCGCTGGCAGCAGGTCAAAGCCGCCAAACAGGGGCTGGACAGCATCATGCAGCTGCCGGTGGAAACCCAGCGCGATGAAAACCTCATCCACAAAGACATCTTCCACGGCCACTACCTGTTTGAAAGCGCCCAGTTCAAATACCACAGCGAAGATCCGCGCATTCCGCTGCGTATTGCCCGCCTTGAGATCCAGCGCGGCGAACGCATTGCCGTGCTCGGGCGTAACGGCGCGGGCAAATCCACGCTGCTGCAGGCGCTTGCCGGCGGCGTCGATCTGGCCAGCGGCGAAGCCAGGCTCGACGATCTGGCGATGACCCAAATCGACATGGCGGATCTGCGCCGCAACATCGGCTTCCTGAGCCAGAACGCCCGGCTGTTCTACGGCACGCTGCGGGAAAACCTCACCCTTGGCGCGCCACACGCCAGCGACGATGCGATCTTCGAGGCGTTAGAAGTCAGCGGCGCGAGCAACTTCGTGAAGCATCTGCCGAAGGGGCTGGATCACCCGATCATGGAAGGCGGCAGCGGGCTTTCCGGCGGGCAGCGTCAGTCGATCCTGCTGGCGCGTATGCTGCTGCGCTCGCCCAACATCGTGCTGCTCGATGAACCGACCGCCTCGCTGGACGACCACACCGAACGCGAATTTATTCAGCGGCTTAACCAGTGGCTCGGCCACCGCACGCTGGTGGTCGCCACCCACCGCGTGCCGGTGCTCGAACTGGTCGAACGCGTGCTGGTGCTCAAAGACGGCCAGCTGGTAATGGATGCACCGAAGGCCCAGGCGCTCGGCGCCGCAAGACCGGTACCGGCTCAGGCCCCGGCCGCCGCCCAGACACCACCGCGGGAGTGGAACAATGAAAACCAGTCAGCATGACGTCACCAACGATGACCCGGACATCCAGCGCGAAAGCGAATTTTCCGGAGCGAGCCGCATCATCCTGCTCATCACGCTGCTGTTTATTCTGTTTGGCGTGTGGGCGTGGTTCGGCACGCTGGATGAAGTCTCCACCGGCACCGGCAAAGTGGTGCCGAGTTCCCGCGAGCAAATTTTGCAGTCGCTGGACGGCGGGATAGTCACCGAGCTGCTGGTGCACGAGGGCGATAAAGTGCAGGCCGGGCAAATTGTCGCCCGCCTCGACCCGACGCGCTCCGAGTCCAACGTGGGCGAAAGCGCGGCTCGCTACCGCGCCTCGCTCGCCTCCAGCGCCAGGCTTTACGCAGAGGTGAACGACCAGCCGCTGAAGTTCCCGGATTCGCTCAAGGCCTCGCCCGATCTTGTCGCCTCCGAAACCCGGCTGTATAAAACCCGCCGGGCGCAGCTGAACGACTCCGAATCCGAGCTGCGGGACGCGCTGACGTCGGTCAACAAAGAGCTGGATATCACCCAGCGGCTGGTGAAAAGCGGCGCGGCGAGCCACGTAGAAGTGCTGCGCCTGCAGCGGCAGAAAAGCGACCTGGGCCTGAGAATAACCGACCTGCGCTCGCAGTATTACGTGCAGGCGCGTGAGGCGCTGTCGAAAGCCAATGCCGAAGTGGACATGCTGACCTCCATCATCAAAGGGCGTGAGGATTCGGTGACCCGCATGACCGTGCGCTCGCCGGTGCGCGGCATCGTGAAGAACATTCAGGTGACCACCATCGGCGGCGTTATTCCGCCGAACGGTGAGATGATGGAGATTGTGCCGGTGGACGACCACCTGCTGATTGAGGCCCGGCTCTCCCCTCGCGACATCGCCTTTATTCACCCAGGGCAGCGCGCGCTGGTGAAAATCACCGCCTACGATTACGCGATTTACGGCGGGCTCGAAGGCTCGGTGGAAACCATCTCCCCGGACACCATTCAGGACAAGGTGAAGCCGGAAATCGTCTACTACCGGGTGTTTATCCGCACTAACCAGGACTACCTGGTGAACAAAATCGGCCACCATTTCTCCATCTCACCGGGGATGGTGGCGACCGTGGACATTAAAACCGGGCAGAAAACCATCGTTGAGTACCTGATTAAGCCGTTCAACCGCGCCCGCGAGGCGCTGCGCGAACGTTAATTGACCATCTATCCCGCTGGTGCTGAAGGAATTTTGTACGACCAGCACTCGGCGGGATTTCTCTTTAGACGGCTGGTCACGCGCGTAATAAATCTGTTATACTCGCTGGTACACATTGGGGCTGATTCTGGATTCGACGGGATTTGCGAAACCCAAGGTGCATGCCGAGGGGCGGTTGGCCTCGTAAAAAGCCGCAAAAAAATAGTCGCAAACGACGAAAACTACGCTTTAGCAGCTTAATAACCTGCTCTGAGCCCTCTCTCCCTAGCTTCCGCTCTTAAGACGGGGATCAAAGAGAGGTCAAACCCAAAAGAGATCGTGTGGATGCCTTGCCTGGGGTTGAAGCATTAAAACTAATCAGGATAGTTTGGTAATGGCGTGTCTGTCCGCAGTTGCCCGGCGAATGTAAAGACTGACTAAGCATGTAGTACCGAGGATGTAGAAATTTCGGACGCGGGTTCAACTCCCGCCAGCTCCACCAAAATCCTTTGTTGACGGTTACCAGAGCCCGATACGAAGTCCTGAAAGCCCGCATGGCGAAAGTTATGCGGGCTTTTTTGTGCCTGTAATTTGTCCCGTGAAGTCCGAAGAGAACTAATTAAATCCGAACCTTTTAGGCCCATTGATAGGCCCAACGAAAAGCTCTATTGTTTTCGTTGGGCCTAAACGCATGGAGACTCCCCCATGGCAAGAAAAACCAAGCCGTTAACCGATACGGAAATCAAAGCCGCCAAACCTAAAGATGCCGATTACCAGCTGTATGACGGTGACGGGCTTACTCTGTTAATCAAGTCCAGTGGCAGTAAGCTTTGGCAGTTCCGTTACTATCGCCCTCTGACCAAGCAGCGAACCAAACAGAGCTTCGGAGCCTACCCTGCCGTCTCACTTTCTGATGCGCGTAAACTCAGAGCCGAATCTCGAGTTTTATTGGCAAAAGATATTGATCCTCAGGAACATCAGAAAGAACAGGTGAGGAATTCTCAAGAGGCCAAAACCAACACCTTCCTGTTAGTTGCCGAGCGTTGGTGGAATGTGAAGAAAGCCAGCGTAACAGAGGACTATGCCGACGATATCTGGCGCTCGCTTGAGAGAGATGTTTTCCCAGCAATCGGTGATATCAACATCACTGAGATTAAGGCTCATACTCTGGTTAAAGCTGTTCAGCCGGTTCAGGCCAGAGGTGCATTAGAGACTTGACCCTGCCCCAAAATCCTGCTCCATTCAGAAACAATATTCCGGCATTATAATGACCCACTGTTAATCGTAGATATACTCAAAGAACATTTCATCTTAGTCAGGAAGATAGTTGGTACCACTGCGATTGAACGTAAGGATATACTGACCTGCCCCCAGTATTAGATACAACTATCAGTTAGTAATGTCGGTTTGTTTACCTTCACATTTTCCATTTCGCCACCGTGCTGCAAACTCTGATGGCGTCTGATAATTCAGTGCTGAATGTGGACGACACTCGTTATAATCCTGCCGCCAGTCATTAATAACTTTCCTGGCGTGAACGATATCGCTGAACCAGTGCTCATTCAGACATTCATCGCGAAATCGTCCGTTAAAGCTCTCAATAAATCCGTTCTGCGTTGGCTTGCCCGGCTGGATTAAGCGCAACTCAACACCATGCTCAAAGGCCCATTGATCCAGTGCGCGGCAGGTGAACTCCGGCCCCCGGTCAGTTCTTATCGTCGCCGGATAGCCTCGAAACAGTGCAATGCTGTCCAGAATACGCGTGACCTGAACGCCTGAAATCCCGAATGCGATGGTGATTGTCAGGCACTCCTTCGTGAAGTCGTCCACACAGGTCAGGCACTTGATCCTGCGACCGGTGGCGAGCGCGTCCATGACAAAATCCATCGACCAGGTCAGGTTGGGCGCCGCCGGGCGGAGCAGCGGCAGACGTTCTGTTGCCAGCCCTTTACGACGTCGTCTGCGTTTTACGCCCAGCCCTCTCAGATGATAAAGGCGGTACACGCGCTTGTGATTAACATGAAGGCCTTCACGGCGCAGTAACTGCCAGATGCGGCGGTAGCCAAAACGCCTGCGCTCCAGTGCCAGCTCAGTGATGCGCTCTGATAAATGCGCATCAGTCGCCGGACGCTGAGCCTCATAGCGGCAGGTCGACAGGGGCAAACCTGTAAGCGTGCAGGCACGACGTTGCGACAGACCGGTCGCATCACACATAAACTCAACGGCTTCCCGCTTCTGGTCTGTCGTCAGTACTTTCGCCCCAGAGCCACCTGAAGTGCCTCCTTATCCAGCATGGCTTCGGCAAGCAGCTTCTTGAGTCTGGCGTTCTCTTCCTCAAGCGACTTCAGGCGCTTAACCTCGGGCATCTCCATACCGCCATACTTCTTACGCCAGGTATAAAAGGTGGCGTCGGAAATGGCGTGCTTGCGGCAGAGCTCACGGGCAGAAACCCCTGCTTCAGCTTCGCGTAGGATACTGATGATCTGTTCGTCGGAAAAACGCTTCTTCATGGGGATGTCCTCATGTGGCTTATGAAGACATTACTAACATCGCGGTGTATTAATCAACGGGGAGCAGGTCAATACAACTGAAAACTATATCTTTGATGAGATGTTAAGTGATTATGTTTGACATGATGAACATGGAAAATGAGACTAGTTAAATAGTGATAATAATCAATGATATAAAATACTTAGGCTAATCAAAATCACTAACAAATGAAACATACATCTTCCTTAATCATTGCCACTCTTCTATGGAGAAAAGCAACAAGGTGAGGCATGTCTTTGCATTATTTTTGAACTGCAGACTAAGTATAATTGAAGCTGTAGCATTTTCCAAAAATATGCCACCAAGGATTCAAATTTTATATTACGCCAGAGAAAAATATGCACATAATTTGTTTTTGAAACACAATCCACTCCAATAGCTAAAATTAAAAAAGTCAACAGCCATTATTTGGGTATATGATTACTTCAACTTACATGGTTAATTAGTATAACGGTCAGTGGTTTTAAACTATAACTCGCCATTTTTTGTGTTTTATAAAGGATAATAAAATGAAAGATGAAATATTGAAAAATTTCTTAGCCAATTTCTGTGAGCAAAATGAATATACAGAATTAGATGAAGATGAGCAATTCGAGAAGTTTTCAAATTTTAACGTAGTCTCTAAATTGTATCCTAGAGAATTAGATGTTGATGACCTTTCAACAGGTGGAGGGGATGATTTAGCAATTGATGGTGCTGCGATTATAGTAAATGGTTCAATTGTTACATCTGAAGAAGAAATCGACTTTTTGCGGGAGCGAAATGGTAGCCTTGATGTTGTTTTCGCTTTAATTCAATCAAAAAACTCGCCTAAATTCAAAGGAGACCAAGTCGGCAATTTTATTTTTGGAGTTAAAAGCTTATTTGATGATGAGCCATCAATACCAGAAAATGAAAATATAAATAAAATTAGAAAGCTTAAGCAAAAGGTTTATCAACATTCTATTGACTTCGAAAAAGCTCCTGTTTTGAAATTATTTTTCGTCACCACTGGCGAATGGAAAGA
The DNA here is from genome assembly GCF_000757825.1 of Cedecea neteri. GTDB lineage: Bacteria > Pseudomonadota > Gammaproteobacteria > Enterobacterales > Enterobacteriaceae > Cedecea > Cedecea selenatireducens. The sequence continues at coordinate 3,616,524 of NZ_CP009451.1, read as the reverse complement.
ACCATCTCAAATCAAAGGAAAAGCAGAACGAGAATTACAAGAATTAGATAAAAGAAATCTCTTTTCAAACAAATCAAAAATAGAATTTTATGACGCTGAAAGGCTAAAGCAGACATACCGTGAACTGAGCAGAAAATCAGTAAAGGAAATTCCATTTCAAACTCAAATTGTTTTACCTGATGTATCAGAAAAATTAAATGTCCGACAATCTTTCATAGGCTGCGTCCCAATAAAAGACTATATAAACCTAATAACAAATGAGGATGGGGTGCTTGCAAAGGGGTTATTCTATGATAACGTAAGGGATTATCAAGGTGACAACAAAGTAAATCAAGAGATCAGCAAGACGCTTAAAGACAAGACAATGCAAGCATTATTACCTTTATTAAATAATGGCATTACAATAATTTCCAAAAAGGTAGATAAAGTTGGGACAAAATTAAAGCTATCTGATTTTCAAATTGTTAATGGCTGTCAGTCTAGTAATGTAATATTTGAAAACAGAGAATTTATAAATAATGAAGTTTATCTTATAGTTAAAATAATTGAAACAAACGATCAAACTGTAATCAACAATATAATAAGAGCAACCAATAGACAAACTGAGGTTAGGGATGAAGCCTTTGAATCGCTAAAGCCATTTCATAAGGATTTAGAAGAGTATTACAAAGCAATGGCAAAAGGATATACCAATCCTATTTATTATGAGCGTAGATCTAAAGAATACCTCGGTCATCCACAAATAAAACCTTTTCAGGTAGTGACGCTTGCTGCGCAAGTTAAAGCTTATGTTTCACTGATACTGGAGCAACCTCAAAGCACTCATCGTTATTATGGGGAAATACTAACAAGTAATAGTGCCAGATTGTTTAATTCTACACAAAATATGCATGCATATTACACTTCTTCTTTGATTGTAAACAGGTTGGAAACTTTGTTTAGACTTCGTAAAATCAAAAAATCGTATAAAGACTATAAATATCACATTGCCTATGTAGCATATATACTTTTAATTAAAAATAACAATAACAATAAAGATAAAATTTTGACCGATGCTAAGAATATGAATCTCATCCTTAATATATTCATTCAATCTTGTAAAATTATAGACTCAGTTAAAGACACAGTTTCTTTAAGTAAAGAAGATGCCATTCGAAGTCGAGACTTCACTTTTAAGCTAAAAGCAAAAATATAGCCCCATCTAAAGGCAGAATTAGAAACTCTAATGCTGCCTTTAGAATTAAAAGATATTAATCAGTGCGATTTTTATTCGGTTGCAAATAAGCATTGAAATATTATAAAAAACAATATTATTAAAGAAAAAACAAAATCACCCGCCTAAAAACCATCAGAATAACTTGCATTCTGATAACAATCCCACCAATACCTGTAGACATATGTTAAACACTCCCTAAAACACAAACCATCTACTTCTAGAGACCGTCCAACTCCCAAAAATAATGCCTATCAACCCCCTCCTCACGCTCAAAAACAAAACCCTGAGAGAGATAAAATGCATTGGCCGGGCTTTCTTTTAGGGCGATCAACCGGATAGGTTTCTTCAAAGTGCTGGCTTGTGTCTTCAGGCCTTCCATCACAATGCTTCCGATTCCTCTCCCCTGAAATTGGTTTTTAATATAGAAGTGATCCAGATAGAAATATTCAGGGTAGGTTCTGAGCACATAGAAACCAGCGACTTCGCCATCCAGGGAAAGGATGAAGGTATCACTTTCCTCAAACGTCGAAAGAAAACGCTCTCGCGCTCTGACGGGATCAAACCTGTTCAGCGCTTCCAGACTGGGCCGCATTGATTCAACGCGTATATCAGCCAGCATCTGCGCATCGTCGGGGCAAGCGGGGTAAATGTTCAGATCTGTTAGCAACAAATTAACCAAGAATGCACCTGTTTTTATCAATGATTAACAAGAGCCGAAGAGAAGAAATAGTAAGCGAATAAAAGATATTTTCCCCCTACCATTTTTGGGGAGGCGCATTCCATTTATCCGACCCTTTTGCCAGCAAAACCAGCCCGCAAGGTATAATACCCGCATGTAGTAAGCAGCTATCAACAGCTGTAAGAAGCAATAAAGAAAAGAAGTAAAAGAAGCGCGATTAAGGCAGGCGGCAACCCGCCCTAACCGCTAATCACAACCAACTAAACAGGAGTTGATCATGACTGACGAGCATAGTAAGCCAGAGAAGCACATCCCCACAACAACAAGGACTTATACTGTGGGCTACATTCGAGATTCGAAAAAACTCCAGCCCTCACCCGCCATAACGTTAAATGGGTTCTGGCTTGCGGAAGCGGGTTTTGATACGGGCACGAGCGTGGAGGTGCGGGTTCTGCCTGGCTGCCTGATATTAACGGCCAAAGAACCGCAGCCGCCGGTGGAAGAGCCGGAGATCATGCAGACGCTGCGCAAGGTGTGTAAGCTTTCCACCCGCAGGCAGAAGCAGGTCAAAGCGTTTATCGAGGACGTTATCGCGCCGAAGCCGCGCGGAGTCTAGCGGATGACGCCCACCCCGGTTTCATCGCCGGGGTTTATCGTCGGGTATAAGCCAAAGCATAAAGCGGGTTGCCCGCGCGGAGAAAGCCTCAGGCTCCATAGCGGTTCCCGTCGTGCGCCAGCTGCCTGCGCCACACGCCCGGCGCAATACCGTACTGGCGCTTAAAGCTGCGGTTGAAAGACTGCTGCGAGTCAAAGCCCAGGGAGATCGCCACGTTCAGGATCGGCTCTTCGGTGTGGCTCAGGCGCTCGGCAGATTTCTTCAGCTTCTGCGCGCGAATGTACTCCCCCAGGTTGTAGCCGGTGTGCTGCTTGAAGATCCGCTGCAGGTGCCACTTCGAGTACCCTGCCCGCTCGGAAACGGTGTTGATGTCGAGGCGGCTGTCCAGGTGATTATCTATCCAGTTGAGTAAATCATGCATGAAGGCATCGGTGCTCATCGTGTCTCTCCCCTGCGGGTTTGTTAAAAGCATCTTTATCAGTTGCATTTAAAGTTGACCTGCTTTGACAAAAATTGCAAGTTTTATTGTTACATTAAATCCCCGTTACAAATGGGCCTTTTTGCAAGGGCACAAATAGCACATAAAGTGCAACAATTATTCTTGCACTTAGTTCTACGCCTTCCTACAATCGCCGCGATACTGTATTCGTAATTGATACACATTTTGTGCCGATGAGCGACACAAATGGCCTCAGGTCAGCCCGGACAAAGGAAGTGGCGCGGCACCCTCCGCTGCGTCTTGCCCGGCCGACTTCAACTATCGGAATAAGAATAATGAGCCTGCAAAAACATTGGGTTAGCCTTCATCTGCGCGTGTTGGGGCCGGTACTGCTTGCCGCGCTTCTCGCCGGATGCGACCGGGGAGTCGCACAAAACGCCGTGCCGCAGGCACCTGCCGTCAGCGTCGCCGACGTGGTGGTGAAACCCGTCAGCCAGTGGGACAGCTTCAACGGCCGCATCGAGGCGGTGGAAAGCGTTCAGCTCCGCCCCCGCGTCTCCGGCTATATCGACAAAGTGAACTACACCGACGGCCAGGAAGTGAAGAAAGGCGAAGTGCTGTTCACCATCGACGACAGAACCTACCGTGCCGCGCTGGAACAGGCGCAGGCGGCGTTGATGAGAGCTAAAACCCAGGCCAGCCTCGCCCGCAGCGAAGCCAGCCGCACCGATAAGCTGATCGGCACCAACGTGATTTCCCGCGAAGAGTGGGAACAGCGCCGCTCTGCAGCCACCCAGGCCGACGCCGATATTCGTGCGGCCCAGGCGGCGGTTGACGCGGCCCAGCTTAACCTCGACTTCACCAAAGTCACCGCCCCGATCGACGGCCGCGCCAGCCGCGCGTTGATCACCAGCGGCAACCTGGTCACGGCGGGCGACAGCGCCAGCGTGCTCACTACCGTGGTGTCTCAGAAGACGGTTTACGCCTACTTCGACGTGGATGAATCCACCTATCTCCACTACCAGAACCTCGCCCGCAGCGGCCAGGGCGCGGCCAGCAACCATCAGGCGCTGCCGGTAGAAATTGGCCTGTCCGGGGAAGAAGGCTACCCGCACCAGGGCAAAGTGGACTTCCTCGATAACCAGCTCACCGCCAGCACCGGCACCATCCGCATGCGCGCCCTGCTGGATAACGCCCAGCGTCAGTTCACGCCGGGGCTGTTCGCCCGCGTTCGCCTGCCGGGCAGCGCGGAGTTCCAGGCCCTGCTGATCAACGACAAAGCGGTACTGACCGACCAGGACAGAAAATACGTTTACATCGTGGATAAAGACGGCAAGGCACAGCGCCGCGACATCACGCCGGGCCGCCTGGCTTCCGGGCTGCGCATCGTGCAGCAGGGGCTGAACCCTGGCGATAAAGTCATCGTCGACGGGCTGCAAAAAGTGTTTATGCCGGGCATGCCGGTGAACGCCAAACCTGTCGACATGGCCGCCACCAGCGCTGCCGTTAACTGATCCCTTACCAGAGAATCCGACGCATGGACTTTTCCCGCTTTTTTATCGACAGGCCGATTTTTGCCGCAGTGCTGTCGATTCTGATTTTTATTACGGGGCTTATCGCGATCCCGCTGCTGCCGATCAGTGAATACCCGGACGTCGTGCCGCCAAGCGTGCAGGTCCGGGCGGAATACCCTGGCGCCAACCCGAAAGTGATCGCTGAAACCGTGGCGACGCCGCTGGAAGAAGCGATCAACGGCGTCGAAAACATGATGTACATGAAATCGGTCGCCGGTTCCGACGGCGTGCTGGTGACGACCGTGACCTTCCGCCCGGGCACCGACCCGGATCAAGCGCAGGTTCAGGTTCAGAACCGCGTTTCCCAGGCCGAAGCTCGCCTGCCGGAAGACGTTCGCCGCCTCGGCATCACCACGCAGAAACAGTCGCCGACGCTCACCCTGGTGGTGCATCTGTTCTCGCCGAACGGCAAGTACGACTCGCTGTATATGCGTAACTACGCCACGCTGAAGGTAAAAGACGAGCTGGCGCGCCTGCCGGGCGTCGGGCAGATCCAGATTTTCGGCTCCGGCGAATACGCCATGCGCGTGTGGTTAGATCCGAACAAAGTGGCGGCGCGTGGCCTGACGGCCTCTGACGTGGTCACCGCAATGCAGGAGCAGAACGTCCAGGTCTCTGCCGGTCAGCTCGGCGCAGAGCCGCTGCCGAAAGCGAGTGATTTCCTGATCTCGATTAACGCCCAGGGCCGCCTGCACAGCGAAGAAGAGTTCGGCAACATCATCCTGAAAACCTCGCCGGACGGCTCGCTGGTTCGCCTGCGCGACGTGGCGCGTATCGAGCTGGGTTCCGGCAGCTACGCCCTGCGCTCCCAGCTGAACAACAAAGATGCGGTCGGGATCGGTATCTTCCAGGCGCCTGGCGCCAACGCCATCGACCTGTCTAACGCCGTGCGCGCCAAGATGGCCGAGCTGTCCACGCGCTTCCCGGAAGACATGAAGTGGGCGGCACCTTACGACCCAACGGTCTTCGTGCGCGACTCCATCCGGGCGGTGGTGCAAACCCTGCTGGAAGCCGTGGTGCTGGTTGTAATGGTCGTTATTTTGTTCCTGCAAACCTGGCGCGCGTCGATTATCCCGCTGATTGCCGTCCCGGTTTCGGTGGTGGGGACGTTCAGCATTCTTTACCTGCTTGGCTTCTCGCTGAACACGCTGAGTTTGTTCGGGCTGGTGCTCGCCATCGGCATCGTGGTGGACGACGCCATCGTGGTGGTGGAGAACGTCGAGCGTAACATTGAGGAAGGGCTTGCCCCGCTGCAGGCGGCGCATCAGGCCATGCGCGAGGTGTCCGGCCCAATTATCGCCATCGCCCTGGTGCTGTGCGCGGTGTTCGTGCCGATGGCGTTCCTCTCCGGCGTGACCGGGCAGTTCTACAAGCAGTTCGCGGTGACCATCGCCATTTCGACGGTGATCTCGGCGATTAACTCCCTGACGCTCTCCCCTGCGCTGGCGGCCCTGCTGCTGAAGCCGCACGGCGCGCCGAAGGACATGCCAACCCGGCTGATCGACCGCCTGTTCGGCTGGCTGTTCCGGCCGTTCAACCGCTTCTTCCACCGCAGTTCGGAAGGTTACCAGGGGCTGGTTGGCAAAACGCTTGGTCGCCGTGGCGCGGTGTTCGCGGTGTACGTGCTGCTGCTTTGCGCCGCCGGGGTGATGTTCAAAACCGTACCGGGCGGGTTTATTCCTACCCAGGATAAGCTCTACCTGATCGGCGGCGTGAAGATGCCGGAAGGCTCCTCGCTGGAACGCACCGACGCGGTGATCCGTAAGATGAGCGAAATCGGCATGAATACCGAGGGCGTGGATTACGCGGTGGCGTTCCCAGGCCTCAACGCGCTGCAGTTCACCAACACGCCGAATACCGGCACGGTGTTCTTCGGCCTGAAGCCGTTCGGCGAGCGGAAACATACCGCCGCGCAAATTAACGCCGAGATCAACGCCAAAATCTCGCAAATCCAGGAAGGCTTCGGCTTCTCTATTCTGCCGCCGCCAATTCTGGGGCTGGGCCAGGGTTCCGGCTACTCGCTGTATATCCAGGACCGGGCGGGCTTAGGCTATGGCGCGCTGCAAACCGCGGTGAACACCATGTCAGGCGCGATCATGCAGACGCCGGGGATGCACTTCCCGATCTCCACCTACCAGGCGAACGTGCCGCAACTTGATGTGCAGGTAGATCGCGACAAAGCCAAAGCCCAGGGCGTGTCGCTGACCGACCTGTTCGGCACGCTGCAAACCTATTTAGGCTCGTCCTACGTGAACGACTTTAACGAGTTTGGCCGTACCTGGCGCGTGATGGCCCAGGCCGACGGGCAGTTCCGCGACAGCATCGAAGACATCGGGAACCTGCGTACCCGCAACAATCAGGGCGAAATGGTGCCGATCGGCAGTATGGTAAAAATCACCACCACCTACGGGCCGGACCCGGTGATCCGCTACAACGGCTATCCGGCGGCGGATCTCATCGGGGATGCGGACCCACGCGTGCTCTCTTCCGCTCAGGCGATGACAAAACTGGCCGCGATGTCCGGCCAGGTGCTGCCGAACGGGATGAACATCGAATGGACGGATCTGAGCTACCAGCAGGCAACCCAGGGCAACACGGCGATGATCGTCTTCCCGGTGGCGGTGCTGCTGGCGTTCCTGGTGCTCGCCGCGCTGTATGAAAGCTGGACGCTGCCGCTGGCGGTGATCCTGATTGTGCCGATGACCATGCTGTCGGCGCTGTTCGGCGTCTGGCTGACCGGGGGCGACAACAACGTGTTCGTGCAGGTCGGGCTGGTGGTACTGATGGGCCTGGCCTGTAAGAACGCCATCCTGATCGTCGAGTTCGCCCGCGAGCTGGAGATGCAGGGCAAAGGCATTATGGAGTCTGCGCTGGAAGCGTGCCGCCTGCGTCTGCGCCCTATCGTGATGACTTCCATCGCCTTTATCGCCGGGACTATTCCGCTGATTCTGGGCCACGGCGCAGGGGCGGAAGTACGCGGCGTGACCGGGGTGACGGTGTTCTCGGGCATGTTGGGAGTGACGCTGTTTGGTCTGTTCCTGACGCCGGTGTTTTACGTCACGCTGCGTAAGCTCGTTACGCGCGGCAAATCCCAGGCCAAAACTATCGAGGCGTGAGCCAGATAATAAGGGCGGTGTAAAAGCCGCCCGATTAGCCCAACAAAAAACCGCCTTTTAAAGAGGCGGTTTTTTTATTTCTGCGGAGAGGTGATTGTGGGGCTTAGTGGCCTTTTTTGTACAGCGCCTCAAGCTCGGGCACCGGCTGGCAGCCGCTGGTATCGCTCTTTTTCACTTTCTCCAGCGCGCTTGCCACGGTATGACGAGCCAGCACCGCCAGAGACGCCTCTTCGGCTTCTTCTGCAATCGTTTTGAAGTACCAGCAGGCGTTGGCGCTGACCACGCAGCGGGCAGGCACGTCCGGGCGGGACGCCCAAATCTTTTTGTCTTCAATCACCGACAGGTAAATATCTCGCAGGGTTATCTCTTCGGCCGGGCGGCCAAGATGAATGGAACCGTTGCGCCCCAGCGTCGAGACAATAATGCCGTCGCGCGTGAGGGGAACCATCAGTTTACGGATAAAGCTCGGGTTAGCTTCCAGACCATAGGCCAGGATGGCGCTGGTCGAGCGTTCACCCATTTGCTCCGCCATCGCTACGCTGAGAACCATCTGCAAAGCTGTCGGGAAGCGGTAATCTAACATTTCATTTTCCTGGGTCGCGGTGAATCTTGTTCTTTTTGGCACCGCTAGGTGAATAATCAATGAGCAACAATATAACAAATGTAGCGTTTTTTTTGAAGCAATCTGAGCTTTAGCTGGGAGCCAGCTCAAAATAACCGAAAGCTCAATTTTAATAAGTTACGGAACTAAACTATTCAAAAAAACAAATTCTGTCAGGTCGGTTAATTAATTCAAGTATTTGCCATACTGAATAATAAGTCATGTCACAGAAGATCAAATAGATCGCTTATTCTTGCTCAAATAATTTCTCAATCGAGCGGGTAGGATAAAAAAGCGAATTGTTGTTTTTTCCCACCAGCGGAATAAACCCTAATTTTTGATAAAAGCGCTTCGCATTGTCGTTAATGGCATCGACAAAAATCCCATGAACGCCCACCGCCTGCGAAGCTAAATAAACCACCTTCATCGCATGCGCCACTAGCGTCGAACCCCATTCCTGGCCCTGCAGATCTTTGTGAATCGCCAGCCGCCCCAGCGTCACGCTGGGGACATTGGCATAAGGGATTTTTCGCTTCTGGGTGTTTGACGGCAGCGCCTCTTTTTCAAAGCAGCTGCCGGACAAAGTGTAGTAACCCAGCACTTTGGGATTGGCGTCCTTTGTCACAAGAAGATAGCCGCGTAAAAAGCGGCCATTATGCTGCCGGACAAAGTGCTCGGAGAGAAACGCATTCAGAGAAGCTTCACCGCAGTCGAAGCCGCGAAAATCATACGCAGTTTGTTCTGAAAATAATTCAATCATCAGGTCTGCCACGGCTTACTCCATGTCTTTCAGACGCCTTGTTGCACGTTTGAGCCTGTCATCCGGTTCAGGCGGGTTGCTGATAGCATCCATCACAAGGTTCCATGATGCTTCATTCAGGACCAGGCGGCGATGTTGCTCGATCACTTCCGCAGCGCGCGCAGACGCACAGGCAATCATAAACTGAGTGATCGTCTGGTTGGACATTGCCGCAGCCTCTTCGATCATGCTTTTGTCGTCGTCGCTTAATCTAAGATCGATACGCTGTTTTTTTAAAGCTGGCATCCTGTATTTACTCCCGCACTGCCGCAGGTGTCAGCAGTACGATAAAATCAATGAACAACTTAAGGCTAGCCACTTAAATATGTACGGAAATATTCCGTACAATGACGATATGCTCATTGGCGCAAATTTTCAACAACTAATCTCGACCGTCCTCAAATCCTGCCAGATCGTCGCACCTAAAAATCCCGTTATAACGGCCCCACCTTCCCCCAACGGGCCTATACTTATTGGCGACACTTTCCGCACGTTCTGTTCTGCATGCACCGATTTATGCGAGATAACGATATGGAATTAAAGGATTATTACGCCATCATGGGCGTGAAACCGACGGACGAACTCAAAACCATCAAAACCGCTTACCGCCGCCTGGCGCGCAAATATCACCCCGACGTCAGCAAAGAGCCCGACGCAGAAGCCCGCTTTAAGGAAGTGGCTGAAGCCTGGGAAGTGCTGAGCGACGAGCAGCGCCGCGCCGAATACGACCAGATGTGGCAGCACCGCAACGACCCGCAGTTTAATCAGCAGTTCCACCAGGGCGGCGAGCAGAGCTACAACGCCCATGACTTCGAAGATATCTTCTCTTCTATGTTCGGCCAGCAGGCCAGGCAGTCTCGCCAGCCGCACGCTGCACGCGGCCACGATGTAGAGATCGAAGTGGCGGTCTTCCTCGAAGAAACGTTGGCCGAACACAGCCGCACCATCAGCTACAAGCTGCCGGTCTACAACGTCTTTGGCATCGTCGAGCGGGAAATCCCGAAAACGTTGAACGTGAAAATTCCGGCGGGCGTCGGCGACGGGCAGCGCATCCGGCTCAAAGGCCAGGGCACGCCGGGTGAAAACGGTGGGCCAAACGGTGACCTGTGGCTGGTGATGCACATCGCGCCGCACCCGCTGTTCGACATTGTCGGCCACAATCTGGAAGTCGTGGTGCCGCTGGCGCCGTGGGAAGCCGCGCTGGGCGCCAAAGTCGAGGTTACAACGCTCAAAGACAGCATTTTGATGACCATTCCAGCGGGCAGCCAGGCCGGGCAGAAGCTGCGCATCAAGGGCAAAGGGCTGGTCAGTAAACAGCATACCGGCGACCTGTTCGCGGTAATTAAAATCGTGATGCCGCCTAAGCCAGACGAAAACGCTGCGGCGCTCTGGCAGCAGCTCGCAGACGCCCAGTCGGCGTTCAATCCGCGCAAAGATTGGGGGAAAAAATAATGGCTAACGTCACCGTCACTTTTACCATCACCGAGTTCTGCCTGCACACCGGCATTCAGGCAGAGGAACTCAATGAAATCGTCGGGCTTGGCGTCGTCGAACCTTACGATTTTGAGGTCAAACCGTGGCAGTTTGACGACCACGCGATCAACGTCGCGCAGCGAGCACTGCGGTTAAGACGAGAATTAGCGCTGGACTGGCCGGGCATCGCCGTGGCGCTCACGCTGCTCGAGGAGAACGAACGCCTGCGCCAGGAGAATCGCCTGCTCAGACAGCGGATAGGGCGTTTCATCCGCCACCCATAGGCACATAACCTGGTGGATTATTCAGAGAAATATATCCACCAGCCGTGAATGTCCTGATTCATTTAGGATTATTACCTAAGGCAACTTCCGCTTCGCTGTGCCAGGCTTATTCACGGTCATAAGGACTGATAACGTTTGTTGAGGATATTATGAAAAAAACGATCATCGCTTTATCTGCAATTCTGCTGGCTGCTCCTGTTTTTGCCGCGACCACCACACACGCAACAGATGACACCGTCGCCGCGGCGCACGAAGGCGCTAACACCGCCAAAGAGAAACTGCACCAGGCAGAGAACAAAGGCGAAGAGCTGAAGCTCAAGTCTAAACATGCCGTCGAAGGGAAGAGCGACAGCACGGGCAGCAAGATAAGCGAAGGCTCCCAGAAGGCATGGCATAAAACCAAAGAAGGCACCGAGAAAGGTTGGGACGCAACCAAAGAAGGCGCTGAAAAAGGGTGGAATAAAACCAAAGAAGGCGCTTCTGACCTGAAGAAAAAAGTCAGCGAATAATTCGCCTTCTCTGAAGAAAAAGCCGCGAAAGCGGCTTTTTTTATGCCCGCTAGTTATGCAGCGTTACGCTTTCGTCCACGCTCTGACGCCACATGCGTACGCCAGCGGAAGGTGCATCCGGGTCGGCATAACCAAAAGAGATGCCGAACAGCAGGCGATAGTCATCCGACACGCCCAGAATTTTACGCGTCGCGTCAGCATGGAAGCCCAGCAGCGTTTGCGGAATACCGGCAAAACCGCGTGCCGCAAGAGACAGCAGGAAGCTCTGGCCGTACATACCGATATCTGACGCCACGCGCACGTTGTCGCCAAACGACGGCATAAACAGGAAGGCCACGTGTGGCGCCCCGAAGAAGTTGAAGTTACGCAGGTAGGCTTCGCGGCGTTTCTCTTTATCATCGCGGGCAATGCCTAACGCATCATAATAAACCTTCGCCTGGCGCTGGCTGCGCTCGTAGTAGTCGCCGTGGAAGTCGTCATAGCTGAAGCTGAAGTCCGGCGTTACGTTGCCCGCAATGTCGTTCTCAATCATCATCTTTTGCAGCGCGTCTTTGGTTGCGCCGGAGACAATATGCACGTTCCACGGCTGCGTATTGCAGTTGGACGGGGAATATTGCGCATCCTGCAAAACGGCCTGAATCTGCTCGTTGGTCAGCGGCGTAGACAGAAACGCTCGCGATGAAAAACGCTGGCGCACGGCCTCGTCAAAAGCCAGAACCTGATTGCTCATACCATCCTCTCTGTTTATAACCCGGCAATGTGCCGGAAAGATTTGCTGCCGAGGATGTTAGCGCTGCCGGGCATAGCGAAAAACCGTATAATCCCTTAAAGACTTTTGCGGAAACTGCACAAATGAAAGATCTTAGCCAGATAAACGCCCGCTCGATACGCCTCTTCCTGGCGGTCATCAGCGAAGGCAGTTTTTCCGAAGTGGCCCGCCAGGAAAATCTGTCCCCCTCTTCCGTTTCGCGCACCGTGATTCAGCTCGAGCAGTCTCTGGAGACCCAGTTGCTTTACCGCAATACACGAGCGGTGGCCGCCACCGATGCGGGGAATATCTACGCCGCCGCGTTCCGGGAAATGCTCAGCCAGCTTGAGCAGGCGCAAACCCAGATTGGCGAGCGTCGCCAGCAGCCCGGTGGCGTGTTTCGCTTTAACGCCCCGGTCTCCTTCGGGCTGCGCCACATTGCCCCGTGGATTGCCGAACTCAGCGAGCGCTACCCGGCGTTGCGGCTGGAGCTAAACCTGACCGATAACTACATCGACCCGCTGGCGGACGGTACGGACCTGCTGCTGCGCATTGCCCCGGTGCAGGACAGCTCGCTTCACGGGCGCTTCATTACCCGGCAGCGTGCTTATCTGGTCGCCAGCCCGGCCTACCTCGAACGCTACGGCTTACCGCAAACGCCGGAAGACCTGCACGGCCACAGGCTGTTGGCCTACCGCGGCCTGATGGGGCTGCAGCGCTGGTACTTTACGAAGGGTGAAGAGAAGCTACAGCTCCTGCCGGAGCCTAAAATCGTTTCCGGCAATGCGGAGATGCTGGTGAAAGCCGCGGAAGACGGCGCGGGTATCGTGCTGTTCCCGGACTGGCAGATAAGCGACTCGCTGCGGACTCAACGGCTGATTCCGTTGATGACGGATTACACCGCGTCTTACAGCGCCACCGATCATTCACTCTATATGCTGTACCCCGGCGGCCGCTTTCCGTCGCTCAACACCCGCACCGTCATCGACTTCTTTATGGGGAAGTTTGGTTCACCGCCCTACTGGCAGGACGTTTAACTTGTTTTGAGTTCTTCGAAAAGCTCAGGGTGTTTATCCAGGGCTTCAAATAAGAGGATTAATGGACGTGGCGGAGCAATACACCCGGTTTCATAGCGGCTGAAGGCATTTGCGCCCCCGCCAAAAAACTCCGCAGCCTACGCCTGGTTCAGTTTTAAACGCTTCCGCACCGCCGCGATAAAAGCAGGGTCGACCTCCTGAGCGTTCACTTCACGGTTAAATGCCAGCATACCGGTGAAATACTCTTCACCTTCCCCGTCGGCGAAAACAATTTCGCCGCAATCATGGCAATGCAGCCCGGTCACGCCTGGAAACGTCTTTGAATGGCCTTTGTATTCATAATGAATATCACGGGCTTCATGAACGGCATGATTGCCACCGCACACTGGGCATTTCATATCAGGACTCCTTAGTATTTGCTCTGACCATAGAGTGAATAACACTCAGACGGGTGTGGGGCGTTCTCTTCTCCATGAGATTAACCTGTGTGTAAATTGACCAGATTCAAATCCTCGAGACATCTTCAGAAATGACCGATGCCCGGCAGCGTGGGCGATATTCTGGCGACGCAGGGCGGAGAAGCCCTGATGAGGCAGGCGCTTTCAGATAGCCTTAGCGTGGCCACGGCTGAAGGCCACACGCTGCCAGGGTTTATTTCTCCAGTAAACCCAGGCGAATAAAGCTTTCGGCGGTGGCGACAATAGCCTCCTCCGGGGAGCGCGGCGCCCAGCCGAGCAGGTTTACCGCTTTCGCGTTGGTCACATTCATGTCCACACCGAGCAGAGTCAGCGACCCTTTCATACCCGGATTTTTGTGCGCCGCCAGGCGCACCATCCAGTCCGGCAGCGCGAGGGTGGAGACTTTGCTGGCGGCTTCACCGAGGTGTTTACGCAGGATTTTTGCCACCTCAACCATCAGCAGACTGTGGCCGGAACTGGCAAGGAAGCGCTCCCCGTTGGCGGCAGGATGCGTCATCGCCAGCCAGTGCAAATCGGCCACGTCGCGCACGTCCACAAAGCAAGAGTTGATGTTCGGGTTGCCCTTTTGCCCGTCCAGCATGTTTTTCACCAGCCGCGTGGAGTGGGAAAAATCAGGCCCTAATACCGGCCCCATCACCGCCACCGGGTTCACCGCCGACAGCTCAAGCCCGCGCCCCTCTTTTTCGATAAACGCCCATGCCGCTTTTTCAGCCATCGTTTTCGACTTCTGATATGGCCAGACTTTACCGGAGACGTCACTCCAGTCCGTTTCATCGAACGGACGACGGTGGCCTGCGGGATGCCCAACGCCAACGGCACCAAAGGCAGAGGTAAGCACCACGCGCTTAACGCCCGCAAAGCTTGCGGCGCGGAGCACTCGCAGGTTGCCGTCCACCGCGGGTTTGATCCAGTCATCGTCGGTGGCGTGGTTGCCAGAAGGCGTCGGGGAAGCGCCGTGCATCACATAGCTACACCCGGCCATAGCATCTGCCCAGCCTTCATCCGCCATTAAATCCGCAACGAAAAAGGAGAGACGATCGCCTGGTTCACAGCCGCCCTCTTTCAGGTTTTTGAGCACTTCTGCTTTGCGGTCAGCGGAACGCACGGTGGTGCGAACTTCATAGCCTTTTGTCAGCAGCGTAATAATGCAATGCTGGGCAATAAATCCGGTCCCGCCGGTAACCAATACGCTATCTTGTGTCATGCTTCTGTCCTCTGTGGCCTGGCAAGCAGGCGGTATACATTCATTTGCTGCACAGAATAAAGCCCGACCTCTGGATTTTGAATGCTTGAAAGTCCGTTATACTTGCGTGATAGTACGGCAATGCATACCGACCCGTTTTCTGAAATCCTCAAATTTGCCGACGCCGAGTCGCTGGTTACCGGCGGCTTTACCGCGGGCGGCGACTGGGCGCTTCACTTCCCCCCGCCGGACAAAATCAAGTTCTTCGCCATCGTCAAAGGCAGCTGCTGGGTGATGCTCGAAGGCCATCCGGAACCGATCCATTTTTGCACCGGCGACGTCGGCCTGCTGAATGCCAGGCGGGCGTTTATTGTCGCCAGCTCGCCGGAGATCAAGCCGGTCGATGCCATGAGCGTTTTTAAGGCCGGAGAGCGGAACTACGCCGCCCTGGGGGAAGGAAAGGAGTTTGAGTATATGGGCGGCCACGTGCTGCTGGACCCCAACCGCGGGCAAATGCTTGCGCAGGTGCTGCCGCAGTGGATTCACATTCCGGCGGCGTCGCCACAGGCGGCTTCGTTTCGCTGGCTGCTCGATCGATTGATAGCCGAACGAGAAACGGCCCTGCCCGGCACGCAGCTCGCCTCCGCGCAGCTTTCACAGCTGCTGTTTATTCAGATCCTGCGTGCCCATTTGCAAACCAGCAGTTCGCTTCCGGCAGGTTTACTGCGCGCACTGGGAGATGCCCGCCTTGCCCCGGCGCTGCAGCTTATCCACGCCAACCCGGCTCGGAACTGGCGTCTGGAAGATCTCGCCAAAGCCTGCGCCATGTCGCGCACCACATTTGCAGAGTATTTCCGTAACGTATCGGGTATTACGCCCGTGGCTTATCTGACCCAGTGGCGTATGCGGCTGGCGGAGAAAGCGTTGCGCGAGCAGGCAGACCAAATTGCCATGGTGGCCCAGTCCCTCGGTTACACCTCCGAAAGCGCCTTTAGCAACGCCTTTAAGCGCGAAACCGGGCTGTCGCCCAAAACATGGCGTAACGCCGCCCGCAACACGGTAAGTTGAGAATAAAAAAACGCCGCACAGTGGCGGCGTTTGAATGGCCGCAAACTTCGCGACCGCGTTGTGTGGTTTATCAGAACCCGTATTTCACACCAATCATCGCGGAGGTGTCATGGTAGCCTTTATCGCCAATTTGCTGCGCGACGCCGCCCCACATATTGAGGTCATGGTAAATCTGCCCCTGCACGCCAAGCTTGAGCTGGCCGATGTTGCGGGCCCCCTCTTCATTGAGCTGCGTATCCCCCATTTTCACACCAAAGTTTTTGCTGTTATGCAGCCAGTCAGCCTCGACATAAGGCTTGAATTCACGCCCTTTGCCGTCGTCCTCTTTGCGGTGACCACGCAGGTACAGCCGCACGCCCAGACGAGACTGCAGGTTGCCCTGCCCGCTGTCCTGAATGCGAGTGCCGTTAACCTCGGTGTGATCAGGGCTGTGTACGCCCATCCAGGTCAGCTGCGCCTGAGGTTCAAGATAAACCGCCTGGCGCTCGCTTTCGCTAAGCAGCATGTTATAGCCACTTTCCAGCGACGCGGTGAAGCCCCGGCTCTTGTAGTCTTCGTTCGGCAAATCGTCACTGCTTACTCGGTTGTTAAACCAGTTGTACATCACCCAGCCATCGACATAGACGCCTTCGCGGGACACGGCGTTCTGATACCAGGTACCGTATGCGCCGACGCTGTAGCCGTCCATCTCTGACTCAGAGCGATAGCCGGTCAGATTCGAACGTGAGTTGCCGCTAACGTTACCGTAACCGGCCATCAGGCCTGCGCCCCAGCGGTCGGTCTGATTGCTGGTGCCGTGTAAGAACTCGTTCCCCATCTGTGCAACATAGCGGTTAGCGCTGGAGCTGATCTGGCCTTCCCCGGTATGGAAGCGGTTTTGTCCGCCCTCCTGACGCAGCCAGAAAGTGCTGCGGGTCAGACCGCGCTCGTCCAGTGGAGCACGGTATTCGGTGGCCCCTTCACGATCGTCCAGCGTCAGGTTAAACAGCGTATTTGCCGCCGCCAGATTCACTAGGTAGCTGCCGACCTCAGGGCGATAAACCCGTACAGGATCTGGCTGCGTTGGCGTAATCGGGGTAACCGGGATAACCGGCGGCTCCGGAGGCAGGTTGCTCATAGAGGTCAGGTACCAGTTCTGCCCCTTCTGCACCAGGCTGTAGTCCCATGCCCCGGCAACGATACGCCCGGACTGGGTAAACGCGCCCGCCGCAGAGTTCCCGTCAACGGTCACCACTTCAATACCCTGCTCGGTTTGCGCCCCCTGGCCGCCAACGTTATTGACAGTCAGAACGGTTGAACCAGAAGTGCCACCATGGATAACCAGTTTGTCGGTCAACGAACTGTCGTCCCCCAGCACGGTGTTAACGTTCAGCTGGCTGTTGGCCCCGCCGATATAATCACCGCTAACATTAAGACGGTTGCCGGCAATGTTAGCGTTCCGGGAAAGATTAACGGTGCCGCTGTTATTCAGAGCGCCGTTCACGGTAAAGCTGGCTGCAGCATCGTTGTTCTGCAGCGGGCTGCCAACGGTTAAGCTGCTGCCGGTTTCCAGCGTGGCTGCGCCTATGCTGCCGGTCCCGGAAAGCTCGGTCAGGCTCCTGGCCGTCACGTCGCTGACCAGAGTTCCCGTGACATCCAGGCTCCCTTCCGCCAGCGTAGTGGTGCCTGTGTAGGTGCTGTCGCCGGTCATTGTCAGCGCGCCGCTGCCCAGTTTGGTCAGGCTGCCGCTGCCGGTTACGCCCTGGCTGATGGTCGTGTTAAATGCCTGGGTATCCAGCGTGCCGCCCGCGCTTTCCAGCGTGATGGCACGTTCTAAATCAAAGCTATTGCTCAACTGCAGCGTACCGCCGTCAAAAGTCAGCAGGCTGGCGGCAGAGCCCAGCGCGCCGTTTTCAGCGACCTGTAAGATACCTTCATACAAAGTCCATGGCGTTGTAGCAGCCGTGGTGTTGTTCAGCACCCAGGTGCTGGCACCCGTTTTATGGAAATGCTCGAAACCTTCATATTGAGCAGTATCGCCAATGCTGGCCGCATCAAACTGGCTGTCCGCCGCTCCGCCCAGGATAAGCGTATCGTCCCCGGCCGTGGCCTGCACGTTACCCAGCACGTTATAGCCGTCGCGCAGCTCCAGCGAGTTGGTCCCGCCGGTAAACAAAACGGCCTGAGAGCGATTTTGCCCATCGAAATCCATCCCGCCGCTAAGGGTACCGCTGTTGACGATGGTCATATTGCTACCGCTGATACCCACCCCGCCAACGCCCACGGCCCCTACGCCGTTATTGCCGCCCGCCGTACCCGGTTCGCCACCGTTGCCCCCGGATATCGTGCCGGTATTTACGACGCTACCGCCGCCGGAGGTAATGTTGATCCCCGCGCCGCCTGCACCGCCGGCATCACCGCCACCGCCGCCGCCGCGATTGCCCGTCCCGCCCAGAATTGTACCGTTATTGACGACCATGCCGCCGGCACCAATCAGGACGCCGCTTCCGCCTTCGCCCCCGCTACCGCCGTGGCTGGCATTGCCACCGCTGCCGCCGCCGGTTCCCCCTAGCCCACCGGTGATACTGGCGCCGGTATCGTTGGTCAGCGTACCCTGGCCGTCAATGGACAGGCCGTTACCGCCTTTTGCCCCGGTCCCGCCGTCTGACGTTGGGCTGCTGCCGTTGGCGCCCGCGCCGCCGTTGCCGCCGACAAACGAGCCCTGGTTAGTGACGCTCCCGGCGCCAATAATGGAGACAGCATCACCCCCAGCGCCACCGACACCACCGCCGCCGGCAGAATCATCGCCGCCTTTACCGCCGGTCACTACACCGGTGGATTCGTTAACAACATCGCCCCCGCCGTTGATTTCAATCCCAATACCGCCCGCACCAGAATCCCCCCCCTGCGAGGTACTTAAATTGCCGCTACCGCCACCGCGATTGCCGAGGCCGCCGGTTACTTCACCGAAGTTACTGACGCTGCCGCCGCCCTCAAGCGAGATCCCGCTGCCGCCTTTACCGCCATCGCCGCCGTCGCCACCGGTGAGATTATCCCCGCTGCTGTTGGAGTTACCGCCGCCGCCTGTCCCGGCGTTGCCGCCCACAATATGACCGCCTGCGCTGTTAATGACCTTACCGCTGCCTTTGACGGTGATGCCGCTGCCGCCGTTGCCGCCCGCAGAACCATAACCTACGATGCCGGTTCCCTGGCCGGACTCAACGGCCCCGCCGTTACCGCCGTCGCCGCCGTCGCCGCCGTGGATATTACCGTTGTTAGTGATGGCGCTGGTGCCGCTCAGCAATACGCCGTTTCCGCCCTCTGCAGCTTCACCGCCTTTGCCGCCAAAACCGGTAACATCAGCGTTGTCTTTGGTGTCCGCGTTTGCCGCCAGGCCGCCCGTCGCACCATGCCCGCCGGTGATGGTTCCGTCGTTGGTGATATTGCCGCCCTGTGTCGACATGATGCCGTCGCCTCCGGCCCCACCGGCACCGCCGCTCCCGCCGTGTAATTCTTCGCCCGGTGTGGTTTGGCTGTTAGCCGTTGCGCTCCCGGTATTACCGCCGGTGCCCCCGTCGCCCCCGCTAATGGAGCCAATGTTGCTATAGCTGCCCGACCCGGTAATCAGTACACCCGCCCCGCCTTCACCGCCGTCACCACCGCTGCCGCCGTTACCTGCATCGGCAACATCGGTGGCGTTGCTGCCGCCGTTGCCCCCGCGCCCACCATTACCGCCTTTGATGTCGCCGCCGTTGCTGCTCTGGTTATTGCCGCCGACAACTTCACCCGCTGAACCACCGCCGCCGCCGCCGCCGGCAGAACCGCTGCCGTTGGTGGCCGTGCCGTTAGGCTGCTGGCCTACGCCCCCGGTTGCGGTACCCGGTGGCAACGAATTATCCACGCCATCCACGCTCCCGGCGCCGCCATTTTCCCCCTGGCTACTGCCCTGCCCACGCTCACCGGCCCCCCCGGCACCACCGTTACCGCCGATGCCCGTTGTGGTGTCCATTGTGCCGCCACCGCCACCCTGAGCGCTGTCAGAAACGGTTGAAGGTGCACCTGTCTGGCCGTCAGCGGCGAGCACATACTGTGGGGCGGTGCTTAACAACGCGGCGCCGATTGCGGTGGCAATCAAATGTCGCTTACCGGGGGTCTGTAATAAATGGGGCATTTCCGTCCTCTTTAACTCTGCGGAGTTATGTTGATTCGAAATATCAGAAACAGGCGCGCAACAATTTATTGAAAATTGCCTTAGGGTTTTAAAAGACGAGCGAAAACAACCATCAAATGAAAGCTGGGTTCATTTAAAAGTCACTCTCGTGTTAAAACAATGTAATTACAAAACACCCAAGCGGCGATAAAATTAACCTTTCACGGCTATTTCTTTCAGAGAAAAAATTCATTTCGGTGACTAATTTTAACACCATGAAAATAGCCTTAAGTGAAATTAAATTGTATTACAATTTGACCTGGCGCATGGAATGAATAATAAGGGGAATTTAGATGAGGATATAAACTGATATCTTCAGACCAAAAACACAACACAACTGATTGTTTTTGTTGGTGTTAAATAAAAACAAAACTTACAGAGATGAAATATTAAAAAACATGGATTTACAGACTAATCCTATTAGGGAATTAACCTTAATTTTATTTTTGAAAGTAAAAAATTAATTTTGTCATTGAAAAAACCACATGAAAAACCCTACTTCAGGTGCAACAAATAAGTCTTCAACAAGCTTAAACAGCATCAATAATCGCTTTCAGATATCACGTAAATGCGTCGCAACACCCCATTTAACCAATTGGATACATTCATCTTCGATATTCATGATGCTATAACTGCAGTTTTGATGACCATATTGTCTGAGATCGTCGGTAATTAAAGCACCTTTCAATTCCCAAATGGCAATCTCCAAAGCATGGCCGTGGCTCACAATAATAACGGTATCCTTCTGGTGATGTATATTTAGCGTTTTCAGGCAAGAAAACAGGCGATGACTCACGTTATTCAGGCTTTCACCCTGAGAACTAACCCGCAGAGGATCGCCCGATAGCAGGGCATCAAATAACTCAGGATGCTGTTTTTGCGCCTCCATCGCATTTATCCCCTGAAGCCGCCCAAAATCACGTTCTTGTAAACGTTCATCCACGCTTATCCGGCTGCCTAATTTGCTAGCCAGCACATTCGCTGTGCCCTGTGCACGCAGGGCTGGTGACGTGTAAATATGCGCGACGGTTAAATCGGCCAACGCGGCAGCCAGCGCAAAGCTTTGCCGGAGCCCCCGCGCCGTAAGTTGGCTGTCCAGCCTTCCCTGAATAATGCCTTGTTGATTCCCCTCACTTTCGCCATGCCGTACCAGAATTACCCGCATGCTCTTTCCTTTGTTGAAAATTTAATTTAGCATTTACTAAATTTAGAAAAATCTAAAATAAGGTACGATGAAACCAGACCTTTCTCAGCTTCAGTCCAGCGCGGATGAAGCAGCAAAACTACTGAAAGCCATGAGCAACCCGCGGCGTTTGCTGATTCTGTGCCTGCTGCTCGACTCCCCCGGCACCAGCGCCGGAGAACTGGCCGCCGCCGCAGGGTTAAGCCCGTCGGCAACGTCTCAACACCTGGCGAAAATGAAGGATGAAGGACTCATTGAGCACCAGCGTAACGCCCAGCGAGTGCTCTATTTCATCAAAGATAGCTCAGTGCGCGAGGTGATCGCGACGCTGAAAGCCATTTATTGCCCTTAAGGAACATCATGACCATACCAGCCATCACGGCAGAAGAAGCGAAAAAGCTCATTGCCAGCGGAGCAGCGCTGATAGACATCCGCGAGCCGGATGAACATGCCCGCGAAAACATTCCTGAAGCGCATCTGTTGCCGCTCTCGGCGATTGAAAACGGCGCCCGACTGGGGCCACTGGACCCGCACGATGTGGTGATTTTCCACTGCCAGTCCGGGATGCGCTCCTCTCAGCATGCTCAAAAACTGGCTAAGCTTGCCGAACCGGCTCAGGTCATGTTGCTGGAAGGCGGGCTTGAGGCGTGGAAAAAAGGCGGGCAGGAAGTTCTGGCGGATAAAAGCCAGCCCATGCCCATCATGCGGCAGGTGCAGATCGTCGCAGGTTCGTTGATCCTGCTCGGTGTCGTACTGGGATACGCCATCAATCAAGGTTTTTTCCTGATTTCAGGCTTTGTGGGCGCAGGTTTACTGTTTGCCGGGATCAGCGGATTTTGCGGCATGGCGCGTTTACTCGCCTGGCTGCCGTGGAACCGCAGCTAGCGTATCCTGCTTTATCCACCTCGATTTCTGATCTATGGTTATCTGGCGGCATAACCGCATTAAATTCCCTTAGCATTCAGAGGTTTTTCTATGTTTAAACAAGGTGATGTGGTTCAGCCAAACCAGGGCGGCCCTAAGCTGCAGGTCGTCGAGGTTCAGGGAGAGGATTTGATTTGCGTCCCGGCCTCAACCTTAGGCGCGGATAAACTGACGCTGAAAGCGGATTCTGTCTCGCTGTACAAGGAAGAAGGCGATTTCGGCGTTTGCTGAGCCATAAAAAAACGGCGTGAGGTTAATCACGCCGTTCTTATCAATAAAAGTGCCCCTATCCTTGTCGTCGCCATTCATAAACAACCGGGCACGGCGGCAATCCAGGCCAGCAATCAGTAGCCCTTCTCATAACCCGCAAAGAAACATCGAACCGCAACGTCCGCGTTGACCTCTTTCAGGAAGTCAGCCACCGACTCTTTATCCAGCTGATAGCGACGAGTCAGCACCCCGGCTTCCCAGGCTGCGCGCTGACGATCGCCGGTTTGCTCGGCCATATGGTGAGCAAAACCCAGCACGAAGCCGCGCTTGTAATCAGAACAAAAACGCTCAACGTTGACCGCGCTGTCGGCCTGCCGGGCTTTCATTCCGGCCATCAGGCCCTTACCAAAATGGTTATCCATCAGCGACTCCTCATCACTCGCTATATAAATAATTATATAACGATTTTAAACGTGATGGGTATCCCTAAAACCCAGGGTTTTTGGGGGATTCTGTGCTTTTGGGCACGATTAATTCATCTCGTTGATAATAAATAGAAAAATAAAAAAGAGACCACAAAATCAGGAAATGCCAGCGGCAAAGTGTGTTTCATCGCACTTTATCGACAAAAACCCTATAAATAAAAATTTTTAGCTAATTGATGAAATCAATCCAGTAACATACCCTACGCAGGATAAATTACATGATTCATAACACTGCCAATTAGCCATAAAAGCAGCTCAACACACTGCTTTTAAATCGGAGTCAACATTATGTTTTCCCGTGAGTCACGCTTACGCCATGCAGCCGCAGATATTTTTGCGATGGTAGTGTATTGCTCGGTCGTGAACATGATGATTGAGATCTTCCTCTCAGGCATGACTTTCGAACAGTCACTCTCTTCTCGCCTGGTCGCCGTGCCGGTTAATATTCTTATCGCCTGGCCATACGGCTTCTACCGTGATGCCTTTATGCGTGCGGCTCGTCGTATCACCCCGGCAAGCTGGGCGAAAAACCTGGCTGACGTGCTGGCCTACGTAACCTTCCAGTCCCCGGTCTATGTGGTGATTTTATGGAGCGTAGGCGCGGACTGGCACCAGATTGTGGCTGCCGTGACGTCGAACCTGCTGGTGTCGATGATGATGGGTGCCGCTTACGGCTACTTTTTAGATTTTTGCCGCCGCCTGTTTCGCGTCAGCGGCCAGATAGGCGTGAAGGCGGGAGCCTGAGTCCCGGTTTGCAAGGGCGACTGGCCTGAAAGCCAGTCGTTCACTTATTCAGTCTCGCCAAATAACCCTGCCAGATACCTTTCCAGCGCAATACGGGAGCTGAAACCGTGCGGAATGCCATAGTGTTCGTGCGTTTCACCGGCCAGATAGAGCGGGAACTGCTGATAATGATCGCAGGTCTTCATTTCTGAAGCCGGATCGGCCAGCGACTGGCTACGCTCTCTCAGGGTAGGATGAATAATCAGGGCGGTGCGCCCCATGCGTGCTTCGCGGTTCACATACACGTAATTCTCGCCACGACGATAGCCGTAGGTTTTTGCTGTTACCACATCCATGGTAAAACCCGATTTCTCAAGAACTCGGGCCACCTCGTCCGGTCGTAAATACATAGATTTTCCTCGTCATCATTTACTGCATCGCAACCATACATTAAGCAGCATCGGCAACGCTTTCGGAATTGTCCAGAAAGCCCGGCAATAGCCGTGAGCCGTCCCATAACTAAAATCCATGGTCTACACTTAGCCTTACATCTTAGAAAGGGAGACAACAATGGCTAGCCGAGCAAACAGAAATAACGTTGACGATCAGGTAGACGAAATCAATAACGATGTCAGCCAGCTTGCGGATACGCTGGAAGATGTACTGAAGTCCTTCGGTAGCGATGCGAAAGATGAAGTTGATGCCGCACGTAAAAAAGCCGAAGCCCTTCTGAAAGAGACCCGTGCCCGTATTAACGGCAACCAGGGTCGCGTTAAGCAGGCCGCACGTGATGCCGTAGGCTGCGCCGATTCCTATGTCCGTGACAAACCCTGGCAGAGCGTGGGTATTGGCGCGGCAGTGGGTATTTTCCTCGGGGCTTTGCTGGTGTCACGCCGCTAACCCTGAGTGTTTAACAGTCGATAAATGAGACTAAATGCGTGTTACAACCCCGGTGCTTTTCGCCGGGGTTTTTACGTTATGGCCAGCCGCAGCCGTACCGCATAGCGCTGTGCGAGTTCATACGAGCTGATGTTGGTAAAGCTCAGCAGTAAACCGCCCCGCCCGGCATGTTCTATTCGCCAGCGGCTAAGCGCCTGAACCGCAAGCCCCGCGGCTCTCGCTTTGCCTTCTACGGCCAGGTCATCACCTTCAACTTCCATCACCATCTGAATGCCGCCTTCCTGCGGCACAACCGCAAACCCTTGCGCACGCAGCGCCTCCTCGAGCCATAGCCGACGCTCGGCGTAGCACTGACGCATTTTTTTTAGGTGCCGCCAGAAATGCCCCTCCCGCAAGAAATCAGCAATGGCCTGCTGGATAAGGACTGGTGCAGTACAAGGCTGCCTGCGAGCCTGCCGCTGAAAATCTTCCATCGCATGGGGAGGTACCACCAGCCATGCCACACGCAGCGCGGGAAACATCGACTTGCTGAAAGTCCCCGCGTAAATAACGCGCTGCGGGCTGTCCAGGCTTTTGAGCGGCGGCAGCGGTTTACCGTGGTAGCGAAATTCGCTGTCGTAGTCATCCTCAATAATCCAGCTCTGCTCGCGGCTGGCCCATTCCAATAAGGCGTGTCGGCGCGGCAGAGAGAGCGCAACGCCCGATGGGCTTTGGTGTGCGGGCGTCAAAAGCGCAAAACGGGCATCGGAAAAGTGGCGTAAACCGTAATCCACCTGCATCCCTTCACCATCGACAGGGATAGCACGGACCTGCATTCCAGCCTTCGCAAAGTCGGGGCGGACGAAGCGGTAGCCCGGATCTTCCAGCCAGATGCCATCCCCCGGTCGCGCAAGCGTAGAGAGCACCAGGGCTAATCCAGCCTGGAAGCCTGAGGTGACAAAAATTTGCTCCGGCTGGCAGTCGATGCTGCGTGAAAAGCGCAGGTAATCTGCAATCGCCTGCTTAAGTGAGGCTTCACCGCCGGGTTCAGGAAGCATCAGGTCAAAGCGAGTTTGCTGGCGCAGGCGCCGCCCCATAAGCCTTGCCCAAATGGCACGGGGGAAAAGATCCAGCGCCGGAAGCCCCATCTGGAAAGGTCTGGGTGCGCCCTGCGGCCTGGCGGCTGAGACGTTTTCGCCTCCGCCATCGCTTTTCACCGACGGGCTAACGAAGGTGCCGGCTTGCCCGCGTCGCTCCAGCCAGCCCTGGGCAACCAGGTCGCCATACGCATTTTCAACCGTGGCTCTGGCAACGCCCAGCTCCAGCGCCAAAGTCCGGCTGGAAGGCAGGCGGCTTCCCGCGGTCAGCTCGCCGCTGTTTATCGCCTGCTTTAGCTGGCGCGCAATCTGCTGATAGCGCGGCTGAGTGTGGTGAGATGCAACAACCGGCGGGACTGGCTTCTGTTTCATGGTCTGGTTTTTTAGTTAACTTATGGCTCTCTTTGATAGTCCATCATAGTGGTAAATTTGCCTCACACCAATCTGAGGAGCCACACCATGATCGAATTACGTCAGCCTTACTATGAACTTTCCCCCAACGTGATCAAACCGATGCGGCAGGCGCTGCAGGGCCTGGAAAACGGCCCGCTAAGCAACGAGCTGATCGAGCTGGTTTTCCTGCGCGTTTCGCAGATTAATGGCTGCGCCTACTGCCTGGAGATGCATTCTAAAGCGCTGCGTAAATCCGGCGTTGAGCAGGTGAAGCTGGATTCACTGGCGGGCTGGAAGGTAAGCCATCAGTTTACGGAGAAAGAGCGTGCGGCTCTGGCCTGGGCAGAAGCCATTACCCTGATTGCCGACAGCAACGCCGAAGACGATGTTTATCAGCCGCTGCTGCAATTTTTCAGCGCCGAGGAGATTGTCGATTTGACGCTGGCGGCCAGCATGATGAATGCGTTTAACCGCGTTGCGGTTGGGATGCGGCAGTAAGCGGGTATAGTCTCTTCGTCACAAATACTCGCGATTATGTATGGTCGGTGAATATTCCGTTCACTTCCAGTCCTGTTTCATCTGTCACCACTGCACCGGTGAACGTCTCGGGAGAATCACCGTCATTCCCCCGAGACCCCGGACTCCCGGCGAAATAAATCGACCGCTGAAGCGGCAGACCTCCGTTTTATCTCCCAGTCCTGGGTCGGCTGAGATGCGTTCCCGACGCTCTCAGCCTCCGGCCGTTCCCGACGTCCGGACCCCGGCCAGTCGGAGAGAAAACCGAGGCGATTTAAGCCGGAACCGAGCCTCGCTTTTTATTTTTACCCTCACCCTAACCCTCTCCCTGAAAGGGAGAGGGAATAAACAATGTTTCACCCCGGCCCTCTCCCTCTGGGAGAGGGCCGGGGTGAGGGTGGAATTGCTTCCCGGCTCTCATCGCCCCCGGCCATGACCCAACTCAGGCGGGGTTGACCTGCCGGGAGCTGCGAAAGAGAGCGATCGTCGGGAACGAATGGGGAAACAGGATCACGGGTGAACGGAACCTTAACCACTTTTTCATAGACAAAGGCCCTTTGTGCCGAAGAAGCTTCCCCCTTCCCCTACACTTTTCAACCCCCTACGAAACTCATCAAAAACGCTATATGTTGCGTGGTTGCAAATTATTAAATCAACATCTAGTATTTCTCTCAGTAAGAACACACCACCCGTCGGGCAGCAAACTGCGGCGTTCCATTATTCTAAAGGGAAATACGAATCATGCGCATTACTATTTACACTAAAGATGATTGTGTTCAGTGCCATGCCACAAAACGGGCAATGGAGAGCCGCGGTTTTGCCTTCGAGATGATCAATCTCGACCTCAATCCGGAAGCGGCAGATGACCTGCGAGCCAAAGGATTTCGCCAGCTGCCGGTGGTGGTCACCGAAGCAGAAAGCTGGAGCGGTTTTCGCCCGGATATGATCAATCGCCTCTGCGTTGCCGCCAGCGTATGAGCACCCTCGTCTACTTCTCCAGCGAGTCGGAAAACACCCTGCGTTTTATCGAACGCCTTGGGTTGCCCGCCTTGCGCATCCCCCTGGAGGTAAAAGCGCGCCTGGAAGTGACGGAACCCTACATTTTAATCGTGCCCAGCTACGGCGGCGGCGGCATTGCCGGAGCGGTACCGCCTCAGGTGATCCGCTTTCTGAACAACCCGAACAATCGCGCGCTGATCCGCGGCGTGATTGCCAGCGGCAACCGCAGCTTTGGCGAAGGGTTTTGCCGGGCCGGGGACGTCATTTCACAAAAATGCCAGGTGCCCTACCTCTACCGTTTTGAGCTATTGGGCACCCCGCAAGACATCGACAACGTGCGTAAGGGAGTAAGCGAATTTTGGCAACGACAGAAGCAGTCCGTTTAGCGACGGAGAGCGTGGACTACCACGCGCTCAACGCCATGCTCAACCTCTATGACAAAGAGGGAAATATCCAGTTTGATAAAGACAAACAGGCCGTAGCCAGCTTCTTCGAGCAGCATGTGTTGCCGCGCACCGTCAGCTTCCCCAACCTGCAGGCAAAGCTGGATTACCTGGTTACCGAGCAGTATTACGACGAAGCCGTGCTGACCCGCTACTCCCGCCAGTTCGTCCTTGAGCTGTTTGACCGCGCCCACGGCAGCGGCTTCCAGTTTCAGACCTTTTTAGGCGCGTGGAAGTACTACACCAGCTACACCCTGAAGACCTGGGACGGGAAACAGTATCTGGAACATTTTCCGGATCGCGTTTGCATGGTAGCGCTGACTCTCGCTCAGGGGGACGAGCCACTCGCCGCACGCCTGATGGACGAGATGCTAAGCGGCCGTTTTCAGCCCGCCACGCCGACCTTCCTCAACTGCGGTAAGAAGCAGCGGGGAGAGCTGGTTTCCTGTTTCCTGCTGCGCATCGAAGACAATATGGAGTCGATTGGCCGCGCGGTTAACTCTGCGCTTCAGCTTTCCAAGCGCGGCGGCGGCGTAGCGTTCCTGCTCTCCAACCTGCGTGAATCTGGTGCGCCCATCAAACGCATTGAAAACCAGTCATCAGGCGTGATCCCGGTAATGAAAATGCTGGAAGACGCGTTTTCCTACGCCAATCAGCTTGGCGCTCGCCAGGGCGCAGGCGCGGTTTACCTCAACGCTCACCACCCGGATATTCTGCGCTTCCTGGACACCAAGCGGGAAAACGCCGACGAAAAGATCCGCATTAAAACGCTGTCGCTTGGCGTCACGATCCCGGATATCACCTTCCAGCTCGCCAAAACCAATCAGCAGATGGCGCTGTTTTCGCCTTATGACGTAGAGCGAATCTACGGCAAGCCGTTTGGCGACATCAGCGTCAACGATCTTTATCAGCAAATGGTGGACGACGACCGCATCCGTAAAAGCTGGATTAACGCCCGTGATTTCTTCCAGACGCTGGCGGAGATCCAGTTTGAGTCAGGCTACCCGTACATCATGTTTGAGGACACGGTCAACCGGGCGAACCCAATTGCCGGGCGTATCAACATGAGCAACCTGTGCTCGGAAATTTTGCAGGTGAACAGCGCCTCGACCTATGACGAAAACCTCGATTACGCACAGATTGGCAAAGATATCTCCTGCAACCTCGGCTCGCTGAACATCGCCCATACCATGGACTCACCGGATTTTGGCCGCACGATAGACACGGCCATTCGCGGCCTGACGGCGGTGTCGGACATGAGCCACATTCGCTCGGTGCCGTCGGTTGAGGTGGGTAACGCCGCCTCCCATGCCATTGGCCTGGGGCAAATGAACCTCCACGGCTATCTGGCGCGCGAAGGCATCGCCTATGGCTCTCCTGAAGGGCTGGATTTCACCAATATCTATTTTTACACCATCACCTGGCACGCGCTTCGTGCTTCCAACGCATTAGCCCGTGAGCGGAACCAGCGTTTTGCAGGCTTTGAACAATCGCGCTATGCCTGCGGCGAATACTTCCGCCAGTACCTGGAGCAGGTGTGGGAGCCGAAAACGGAGAAAGTCCGTGCGTTATTTGCCCAGGCGGGCATCGCCATTCCGGGGCGTGAGCAATGGCAGCAGCTCTGCGACGACGTGCGCGAATACGGCCTGTACAACCAGAACCTGCAGGCTATCCCGCCGACGGGATCTATCTCTTATATCAACCACGCAACCTCGAGCATTCACCCGATTGTGTCCAGGATTGAGATCCGTAAAGAGGGCAAAACCGGACGCGTGTACTACCCCGCGCCGTTTATGACCAACGACAATCTTGAGTTTTATCAGGACGCCTACGACATCGGCCCGGAAAAAATCATCGACACCTACGCTGAGGCCACCCGACACGTTGACCAGGGGCTTTCGCTGACGCTGTTCTTCCGCGATACCGCCACCACCCGCGACATTAATAAAGCGCAAATTTATGCCTGGAAGAAAGGCATTAAGACGCTCTATTACATTCGTCTGCGTCAGCTGGCGCTGGAAGGCACCGAGGTGCAGGGCTGCGTGTCCTGCGCGCTATAACGCGAAGCACCATGCGAAAGTACAAGGAAAGAAAATGACGCAACTGACGCGCGTAAGCGCCATCAACTGGAACAAAATCGAAGACGAGAAAGACCTCGAGGTCTGGAACCGCCTGACCAGCAACTTCTGGCTGCCGGAGAAGGTGCCGCTCTCTAACGACATTCCTGCCTGGCAATCGCTCAGCGACCAGGAGCAGCAGCTCGTTATCCGTGTGTTTACCGGGCTGACGCTGCTGGACACGATTCAGAATACCGTAGGCGCCCCCGCGCTAATGGCCGATTCACTGACCCCACACGAAGAGGCGGTAATGTCGAATATCAGCTTTATGGAGGCGGTGCACGCCCGCTCCTACAGTTCGATATTTTCCACGCTCTGCCAGACCAAAGACGTGGACGCCGCCTACGACTGGAGCGAGCAAAACGACGCCCTGCAGCGTAAAGCCGCGATTATTCTGGGCCATTACCGGGACAACGATCCGCTGAAAAAGAAGATTGCCAGCGTGTTCCTCGAATCCTTCCTGTTTTACTCCGGCTTCTGGCTGCCGATGTATTACTCCAGCCGTGGCAAGCTGACTAATACTGCCGATCTCATCCGGCTCATCATTCGCGACGAGGCGGTACACGGCTATTACATCGGCTATAAGTACCAGAAAGCGCTGGCCCAGCAGAGTGTGGAACGCCAGACCGAGCTGCAAAATTTTGCCCTCGATTTGCTGATGGATCTCTACGATAACGAGCTGGCGTACAGCGAAACGCTCTACCGCGAGCTGGGCTGGGAAGACGAGGTGAAAGCATTTCTGAGCTACAACGCCAACAAGGCGCTGATGAACCTGGGTTACCAGGCGCTGTTCCCGGCTGAAATGGCGGAAGTTAACCCGGCCATCCTCGCCGCGCTGTCGCCGAATGCCGATGAGAACCATGATTTCTTCTCCGGCTCGGGCTCTTCTTACGTGATGGGCAAAGCGGTGGAAACCGAGGACGAGGACTGGGATTTCTAGTAGTCTGGCCGCTGAGCATTTTTGCGAGGTGGCCTATGTCGTTATTTCGTTGTTCTCTTTTCGCGCTGCTTTGCGGCAGCGCCCCGTTAGCTTTTAGCGCGCCGCTGCTGCTGGATATGGCACAGCTGGCGCACAGTAAGCAAGAAATCAGCCAGCAAAACCCGGCTCTGATGCCCGCCTGGCAAGCCCTCAAACATAAAGCCGACCAGGCGCTTATTCATACGCTCTACAGCATCACCCAAAAAAGCCCCGGATCTCCGGCGGGCGATCCTCATGAATATTACAGCTTTTCGGACTACTGGTGGCCTGACCCAAAAGCCCCCGACGGCCTGCCGTGGGTGCGAAAAGATGGCCAGATAAACCCTGCTGCAGTCGGCAAGCAAAGCGACAAAGCCCGGCTAAACGGCATGACCAACGACGTCTGGAATCTGGCGCTGGCCTGGCAGCTTTCCGGCAACGCGGCGTATGCGGCAAAAGCCCGCCAGCAGCTGGTGAACTGGTTTATCACGCCGGAAACCCGGATGACGCCGAATCTTGCTAACGCCCAGAGCATTCCGGGGCGAAAAGGCGTGCGCGGTACCGGCATTCTCGACGGGCGTGGCTTTGTGCGGCTGATCGACGCCATTGAACTGCTGCACGACGGCGGCCAGCTGGACGAAAAAACCTGGAACGGGCTCAGGCAATGGTATCGCGATTATTATCAGTGGCTGACCACCAGCGAAAACGGCAGGAAAGAGGCCGCCGCTGAAAATAACCACGGCACCTGGTATGACGTTCAGGCCGCCGCCATTGCCCTGTGGCTGGGGGATAAAGACGCGGCAAAACAGCGTTTGATTTCTGCCACTCAGCGCATTCCGGTTCAGTTTGACGCCAAAGGCGTGCCGGTGACGGAAATTGAGCGCACGCGCTCCTGGCATTACAGCAACTTTATTCTGGATGCCTGGAACCCGTTAGGGCTGTTGGGTGAAAAGGTTGGGGTCAACGTCTGGCAGGCGAAAAGCGCCGAGCACAGCCTGCAAAATGGCTACCTGTATATCGCCGGGTTTGTCGATAGCCAGACTCCGTGGCCTTACCCCAATATGGAGCCGTTCAAGCCTGATGAAGCGCTGGAAAATATTGTCACTGCCGCACATGCCTGGCGGGAAAATAATACCTTACAGGACAAGGCAAAATGGCTGCTAAATCGAAATAAAACCGCCGTTATAAACTTAATATCAAAACCGTAATATTCCCGTCATTTCAGCCTGAATGCATCCCATTCAGGCTGAATATTCCCCACATTGACAAAAAATATCTCACCACATTAATCCACGCTCAGCCCAGCGTTCATGGGAAATTTCTCCCATATTCAAGGGATAGATATTTTCATATCACAAAACCGAGGGTTGCCTCAGATTCTTAGTATGTTAGGGTATATACAGGTCAATATTTCCACCAGGAAACATCTATAAATAAATCAAATACAGGAAGCCGTATATTGCATGGCAATTAAATTAGAAGTGAAGAATTTATATAAGGTATTTGGCGAACATCCACAGCGCGCATTCAAATACATAGAGAAAGGCATTTCCAAGAGTGAATTACTGGAAAAAACGGGTCTGTCGCTTGGCGTAAAAGACGCCAATCTGGCCATTGAAGAAGGCGAGATTTTTGTCATCATGGGGTTATCCGGTTCAGGGAAATCCACCATGGTTCGCCTTCTCAATCGCCTGATTGAACCCACCCGCGGACAGGTACTGATTGACGGCATCGACATTGCCAAAATATCGGAATCTGAACTCCGTGAGGTGCGCAAAAATAAGATCTCAATGGTCTTCCAGTCATTTGCTCTGATGCCACATATGACGGTATTAAATAATACCGCATTCGGCATGGAACTCGCCGGAATGCCGGTCAAAGAACGCCAGGAAAAAGCGCTGGATGCCCTGCGTCAGGTCGGGCTGGAGAATTACGCGAACGCGTATCCCGATGAGCTTTCCGGCGGCATGCGCCAGCGTGTTGGTTTAGCCCGCGCGCTGGCTATTAATCCCGATATATTACTGATGGATGAAGCCTTTTCGGCACTCGATCCGCTAATTCGAACTGAAATGCAGGACGAATTAATTAAGCTGCAGGCGAAACACCAGCGCACTATTGTTTTTATTTCCCACGATCTCGATGAAGCCATGCGCATTGGCGACCGCATTGCCATTATGCAGGGCGGTGAAGTGGTGCAGGTCGGCACACCGGATGAAATTCTGAATAATCCGGCTAACGACTATGTGCGCACCTTCTTCCGCGGCGTGGACATCAGCCAGGTCTTTAGCGCTAAAGATATTGCCCGCCGTAGCCCGGCTGGCCTGCTGCGTAAAACCACAGGCTTTGGGCCACGCTCGGCGCTTAAGCTGCTGCAGGATGATGACCGCGAATATGGCTATGTCATTGAACGTGGGCAGAAATTCCTCGGTATCGTCTCTACCGATTCGCTGAAAGCGGCACTGGCTGCGGGCGAGGGTCTGGACAATGCGTACCTGGCTTCCCCGGAGGCGGTTTCCGCCGAAACCTCACTGAGCGATCTGCTCTCTCATGTCGGCCAGGCCCCGTGCGCGGTGCCGGTAGTCAGTGAAGAGGGGCAGTACGTGGGCATCATCTCAAAAGGGGTGCTGCTTCAGGCATTAGATCGTGAGGGGGCAAATCAATGAGTGACGCAACTAATCCATGGGATAACGGCAGCGCGGCGACCGACGCCGCAACCAATCAGGCCGCAAGCTCTGCAGACGCATGGGGCGCTCCGGCGTCGGATGCAGCCACCAGCGGGGGTGCCGACTGGCTGAACTCCGCACCGGCAGCGGCACCAGAGCATTTTAATATTCTCGATCCGTTCCACAAAACGCTGATCCCGCTCGACAGTTGGGTGACGCAGGGGATCGACTGGGTGGTGATCCACTTCCGCCCTGTGTTCCAGGGCATTCGCGTGCCGGTGGATTACATTCTTAGCGGCTTCCAGCAGCTGCTGTTAGGTATGCCTGCGCCGGTGGCGATTATCGTCTTCGCGCTGATCGCCTGGCAGATGTCCAGCCTCGGGATGGGCGTCGCGACGCTGATTTCCCTGATTGCCATTGGCGCGATTGGCGCGTGGTCTCAGGCGATGGTTACCCTGGCGCTGGTGCTTACCGCCCTGCTGTTCTGTATGGTCATCGGCCTGCCGCTTGGGATCTGGCTGGCGCGTAGCGAACGGGCGGCGAAGATTATTCGCCCGCTGCTGGATGCGATGCAGACCACCCCGGCGTTCGTTTACCTGGTGCCTATCGTGATGCTGTTCGGCATCGGTAACGTGCCGGGCGTGGTGGTGACGATTATCTTCGCCCTGCCGCCGATTGTGCGCCTGACTATCCTCGGGATTAAGCAGGTGCCGGCAGATTTGGTCGAGGCCACCCGTTCGTTCGGCGCCAGCCCGCGCCAGATGCTGTTCAAAGTCCAGCTCCCGCTGGCAATGCCGACCATTATGGCCGGGGTTAACCAGACGCTGATGCTGGCGCTGTCGATGGTGGTTATCGCCTCGATGATCGCCGTTGGCGGCCTGGGTCAAATGGTTCTGCGCGGTATTGGCCGTCTCGATATGGGCCTGGCAACGGTCGGTGGCGTGGGGATTGTTATCCTTGCCATTATTCTCGACCGCCTGACCCAGTCTATAGGGCGCGACTCCCGCTCCCGTGGCAACCGCCGCTGGTACACCACCGGCCCGCTGGGTCTCCTGACTCGTCCCTTCATTAAATAAGCCTGGCGGCGGCCTCGGGTCGCCCCTCGCCCCATCACCATTAAAAAGGAATAACGATGCGACACAACGCTATTTTAGCCACAGCTCTTGCCACACTCGTTTCCACCAGCGCTTTTGCGGCAGACTTGCCGGGCAAAGGCATCACCGTTCAGCCGATACAGAGCACCATCTCTGAGGAGAGCTTCCAGACGCTGCTGGTGAGCCGCGCGCTGGAAAAAATGGGCTACACCGTGAATAAGCCAAGTGAAGTGGACTATAACGTCGGCTACACCTCTATCGCCGCCGGCGACGCCACCTTTACCGCCGTTAACTGGCGGTCGCTGCATGATGATATGTACGCCGCCGCAGGCGGTGACAAGAAATTCTACCGCGAAGGCACCTTCGTGACCGGCGCGGCTCAGGGTTACCTCATCGACAAGAAAACCGCTGACCAGTACCACATCACCAATATTGAGCAGCTAAAAGACCCGAAAATCGCCAAACTGTTCGACAGCAACGGCGACGGCAAAGCCGACATGATGGGCTGTACGCCTGGCTGGGGCTGTGAGGCGGTGATTAATCACCAGAATGAAGCCTACAAGCTGGCGAACACCGTTACCGTCAACCACGGCAACTACTCGGCAATGATGGCCGACACTATCGCTCGCTTTAAAGAAGGCAAGCCGGTTCTGTACTACACCTGGACCCCCTATTGGGTAAGCGACGTGCTGAAGCCAGGTAAAGACGTGGTCTGGCTGCAGGTGCCGTTCTCTTCCCTGCCGGGCGTGCAGAAAGATATCGATACCAAACTGCCTAACGGCGCTAACTACGGCTTCCCGGTGAGCACCATGCACATTGTCGCCAACAAGGCATGGGCCGAGAAGAACCCGCAGGCCGCGAAGCTGTTTGCCCTCATGAAGCTGCCGCTGGCGGACATTAATGCTCAGAACGCGATGATGCATAACGGCAAGTCTTCCGAAGCCGATGTTAACGGCCACGTGGACGGTTGGATCAAAGCGCACCAGGCGCAGTTTGACGGCTGGGTGAAAGAGGCGCTGGCGGCGAAATAAATCTCCCCTCACCTCCCTTTATTTCCCCCTCTCCCTTCCAGGGGGAGGGCCGGGGTGAGGGTCAATCACCGCACGATCCGACACCCACCTTCCCTACTGCTGACATAATTTTTCGCTATTATTCAGACCTCTCTTTGGCAAGTTGAAGATAATAATGAAAAACAATACTCACGGACTCAGCCCGGCGCTGATCGTCCTGATGTCCGTCGCGACCGGCCTCGCGGTGGCCAGCAACTACTATGCGCAGCCGCTGCTCGATACCATCGCAAACGCCTTCTCACTCTCGGTAAACCAGGCAGGTTTCATCGTCACAACGGCACAGCTTGGCTATGCGGCCGGGCTGTTGCTGCTGGTTCCGCTTGGCGACATGTTTGAGCGTCGTGGGCTTATCGTCTTTATGACGCTGCTGGCGGCAGGCGGGATGCTGATCACCGCCACCAGCCAGTCCCTGTGGATGATGATTCTGGGCACCGCGCTGACCGGACTTTTCTCCGTGGTGGCACAAATTCTCGTGCCGTTTGCCGCCACGCTCGCGGCACCGGAAAAACGCGGAAAAGTTGTCGGGACGATTATGAGCGGGCTGCTGCTTGGGATCCTGCTGGCGCGTACCGTGGCCGGTTTGCTGGCAAGCCTTGGCGGCTGGCGCACCGTTTACTGGGTTGCCAGCGTGCTGATGGCGCTGATGGCGCTCGCCCTGTGGCGCGGATTGCCGCAGGTGAAGCAGGACAGCCACCTCAACTATCCGCAGCTGCTGAGCTCTATCTTCAGTCTGTTTATCAAAAATAGCCTGCTGCGCACCCGCGCCCTGCTGGGCTGCCTGACCTTCGCCAACTTCAGTATTCTCTGGACCTCAATGGCGTTCCTGCTGGCCTCGCCGCCGTTTAACTATTCCGAAGGCGTTATCGGCCTGTTCGGTCTGGCAGGCGCCGCAGGCGCGCTCGGTGCTCGCCCCGCTGGCGGGTTGGTCGATAAGGGCAAAGGACACCACACCACCACCATTGGCCTGCTGCTGCTGCTGCTCTCGTGGGTCGCGATCGCCTTCGGTCAGTTCTCGGCCATCGCGTTGATTATTGGTATTTTGGTGCTGGACCTGACCGTGCAGGGCGTTCACATCACCAACCAGAGTCTGATTTACCGCATGATGCCGGAAGCGCGTAACCGACTGACCGCCGGCTACATGACCAGCTATTTCATCGGCGGCGCGGCGGGCTCTTTGATTTCAGCGAGTGCTTACCAACATGCGGGCTGGAATGGCGTGTGTATCGCCGGCGCCAGCGTCGCCCTACTAAATTTGGTAGTGTGGTGGCGCGGATACCAGCGGCAGGCCGATTAGCGCGATATCGCCACTGCCCGTAAGGGAAATTGAAGATGTAATGACGGGGACAGTCTGTTAAGGTTGTCCCCGTTTACTAATTCGAGTGACATTAACGCAGGTTATTTATTAACACCGTATATGGATAGACCCGCAACTGTTTCAGCCGACAATCGCCACAGGGCGAAACTGTTCGTCAGACTGAAAAGCAGCTTTTCCATCGCCATTTCTCCTGTCCTCAAGGCATCAGCCTCCGGCTTCGATGCCGTTAAACGTCGTTACCCTACTCGAAACCCATTTTCTTCCCCCACGCTGCTTAGCGCTCTGGGCTATGGCTTAGCGTGGTTTACGCCGATGGTGGCAACAACCAAACGTATATAAACGTATACAAGCGCATATAAACGTATAAATAATGCATTTACTTTATTTGTCACCATCGTTACTATATCGGCTGCAACTAATGAGGTTATGCCAAAATGGATAGTTCGTTCACGCCCATAGAACAAATGCTGAAGTTCCGCGCCAAACGTTATCAGGAGTTCCCGTACCAGGAGGTTCTGTTGACGCGTCTTTGTATGCACATGCAGGGTAAACTGCTGGAAAACCGCAATAAGATGCTGAAGGCGCAAGGGATCAACGAGACCTTATTCATGGCACTCATTACCCTTGAGTCCCAGGAAAATCACAGCATTCAGCCTTCTGAGCTTAGCTGCGCGCTGGGTTCATCCCGCACCAACGCGACCCGTATCGCCGATGAGCTGGAAAAACGCGGCTGGATCGAACGCCGTGAAAGCGATAACGATCGCCGCTGCCTGCATCTGCATTTGACCGAAAAAGGTCACGAATTCCTGCGCCAGGTGCTGCCGCCGCAGCATAACTGCCTGCATCAGCTGTGGTCCGCGCTCGACGCCGGCGAAAAAGAGCAGCTGGAAATGATCACCCGTAAGCTGCTCAACCGCCTCGACCAGATGGAAGAGGACAAAGTGATCCTTGAAGCACTGAGCTAAGCTGTCACCGTCTGCACGTCCGACAACAATCCGATGTCACAACTACTCTCAGGCCAGCAATCTCCTTGCTGGCCTGTCAGGTCTAACAGGTCGGCTCAGCTGACCGGAAATAATAATAAACAGGTGGAGATTAGCATGAGCGCAAATGCGGAGACTCAAGCCCCGCAGCAACCGGCTAACAAGAAAGGCAAACGTAAGAGCGCCCTGATCTTGTTGACCTTGCTCTTTGTCATTATTGCCGTGGCATATGGAATCTATTGGTTTTTGGTGCTGCGTCACTTTGAAGAGACCGATGATGCTTATGTCGCAGGAAATCAGGTGCAGATCATGGCCCAGGTCTCCGGTAGCGTGACCAAAGTCTGGGCAGACAATACCGATTTTGTAAAACAGGGTGATGTACTGGTCAGCCTCGACGGTGCCGATGCCGAGCAGGCGTTTGAGAAAGCAAAAACTCAGCTGGCCTCAAGCGTGCGCCAGACTCGCCAGTTGATGATCAACAGCAAGCAGTATCAGGCGAACATCGAACTGCAGAAAACCGCGCTGGCTCAGGCACAAACCGACCTGAACCGCCGTATTCCGCTGGGCAGCGCCAACCTGATTGGCCGCGAAGAATTGCAGCACGCCCGTGATGCGGTGACCAGCGCTCAGGCTCAACTGGACGTTGCCGTTCAGCAATACAATGCTAACCAGGCAATGATCCTCGGCACTAAGCTGGAAGAACAGCCTGCCGTTCAGCAGGCGGCCACCGAAGTTCGCAACAGCTGGATGGCGCTGCAGCGGACTAAAATCGTCAGCCCAATGACCGGCTATGTTTCTCGCCGGGCCGTGCAGGTTGGCGCCCAAATCAGCCCGTCCACGCCGCTGATGGCCATCGTGCCGGCCAGCGGATTGTGGGTGGACGCTAACTTTAAAGAAACCCAGCTGGCACATATGCGCATCGGCCAGCCTGCCACCGTCATCAGTGATATCTACGGCGACGAAGTGAAGTACACCGGTAAAGTTGTCGGCCTGGATATGGGCACCGGCAGCGCCTTCTCGCTGCTGCCAGCGCAGAACGCCACCGGGAACTGGATCAAAGTGGTTCAACGCCTGCCGGTTCGTATCGAACTCGACGCCAAACAGATTGAACAGCATCCGCTGCGCATCGGTCTGTCCACGCTGGTGAACGTCGATACCAGCAACCGCGACGGGAGCGTGCTGTCATCCCAGACCCGCAGCACGCCAGCGTACGAAAGTAACGCGCGTGAGCTGAATCTGGCGCCAGCTAACCAGCTTATTGACCAGATTATTCAGGCCAATGCGGGTTAATAGAGCGGAGGGCGTATGGCACAACAAAAACCGCTAGAAGGGGCCCAGCTGGTCATTATGACCATCGCCCTGTCGCTGGCGACCTTTATGCAGGTGCTGGACTCCACCATCGCTAACGTGGCTATCCCGACCATTGCCGGTAACCTGGGCTCATCCCTGAGCCAGGGCACGTGGGTTATCACCTCATTTGGGGTGGCCAACGCCATTTCAATCCCGATAACCGGCTGGCTGGCAAAACGCTTCGGTGAAGTGAAGCTGTTCCTGTGGTCGACCGTGCTGTTCGCTATTGCCTCCTGGGCGTGCGGCATGTCGAACAGCCTGACGATGCTTATCTTCTTCCGCGTGATTCAGGGGATTGTTGCCGGGCCGCTGATCCCGCTGTCGCAGAGCCTGTTGCTGAGCAACTATCCTCCCGCCAAACGCAGCATTGCGCTGGCGCTGTGGTCAATGACGGTTATCGTCGCGCCGATTTGCGGCCCAATTCTGGGCGGCTATATCAGCGATAACTACCACTGGGGCTGGATCTTCTTCATCAACGTGCCGATCGGCATTGTCGTGGTACTGATGGGCCTGCAGGCCCTGCGAGGCCGCGAAACCCGCACCGAGCAGCGCCGCATTGACGGCATTGGGCTGGCGTTGCTGGTATTGGGGATTGGTAGCCTGCAGATCATGCTCGACCGCGGTAAAGAGCTGGACTGGTTCAACTCGACGGAAATCATCGTGCTGACGGTCGTGGCGGTGGTCACTATCAGCTTCCTGATTGTGTGGGAGCTCACCGACGACAACCCGATAGTCGACCTGTCGCTGTTTAAGTCGAGAAACTTTACCATCGGCTGCCTGTGTATCAGTCTCGCCTACATGCTCTATTTCGGCGCGATTGTGCTCTTGCCGCAGCTCTTGCAGGAAGTGTACGGCTATACCGCGACCTGGGCCGGGCTTGCGTCCGCGCCGGTAGGGATAATCCCGGTGCTGCTGTCGCCGATTATCGGCCGCTTCGCGCATAAGCTCGACATGCGTCGCCTGGTCACCTTCAGCTTCATTATGTATGCGGTGTGCTTCTACTGGCGTGCGTATACCTTTGAACCGGGGATGGACTTTGCCGCCTCGGCCTGGCCGCAGTTTATTCAGGGCTTTGCGGTAGCGTGCTTCTTCATGCCGCTGACCACAATTACCCTCTCTGGGCTGCCGCCGGAGCGTCTTGCCGCGGCGTCGAGCCTGTCGAACTTTACCCGTACATTGGCGGGTTCGATTGGCACCTCGATAACGACCACGCTGTGGACGAACCGCGAGTCGCTGCACCATGCGCAGCTGACGGAGTCGATCACGCCGTTTAACCCGAACTCGGTTGAAACCTACAACCAGCTTCAGGGCTTGGGTATGACGCAGCAGCAGGCTTCCGGCTACATCGCCCAGCAGATCACCAACCAGGGGCTGATCATCTCCGCCAACGAGATTTTCTGGTTCTCGGCAGGGGTATTTATTCTGCTGCTTGGTCTGGTGTGGTTTGCCAGGCCGCCTTTCGGGGCGGGCGGCGGAGGCGGTGGCGCGCACTAGTGCACTTTATAAAGGAGCCTTCGGGCTCCTTTTTCTTTGCCCGAACCTGGCGGTTTCGCCATACAGGTTGTCAGCTTTGCGCCAGTATCAAATGTCGTTCTTCTCCAGGATAAACAGACCACACGACCTGGAGGATCCTGATGCTGACCAACCCATCGCAAAAATACCTCGCCCACGCGCCGATTCAATTAGCCGACCGCCAGTGGCCGGACAAAACCCTGACGCAGGCTCCCCGCTGGCTCTCCACCGACCTGCGCGATGGCAACCAGGCCCTGGCCGAACCGATGGACGCAGCCCGCAAGCTGCGCTTCTGGGATTTGCTGCTGAAGTGCGGTTTTAAAGAGATAGAGGTCGCCTTCCCTTCCGCCTCAGAAACCGACTTTCAGTTTGTGCGTCAACTGATTGAAGAAAATCGTATTCCCGAAGACGTAACCATCCAGGTGCTGACCCAGGCGCGCAGCGACCTTATTGAGCGTACCTTTGCTTCGCTTGAAGGTGCCCACAGCGCGACTGTGCACCTTTACAACGCCACGGCGCCGCTGTTCCGCAAGCTGGTGTTCCGTCAGAGTAAAGAAGAGATTATTCAGTTGGCGGTGACCGCCACTCGCCAGGTGCGAGCGCTGTGCGAGGCAAATCCACAGACGCGCTGGCGATATGAATATTCCCCGGAAACCTTTTGCTTTACCGAGCCGGAGTTTGCCCTGCAAATTTGTGAGGCGGTAGCAGACGTCTGGGAGCCCTCGCCCGAGCGCCCAATGATTATCAATCTGCCCGCTACCGTGGAGGTGAACACGCCCAACGTCTATGCCGATCAGATTGAGTATTTCTGCCGCCACTTTTCCCGCCGCGATGCGGTCTGTATCAGCGTGCATCCGCATAACGATCGCGGCAGCGGCGTCGCCAGCGCCGAACTTGCCATTCTTGCCGGAGCAGACCGGGTTGAAGGCTGCCTGTTCGGCAACGGGGAGCGCACCGGCAACGTCTGCCTGGTCACGCTGGCGATGAACCTTTATAGCCAGGGGATCTCACCGCAGCTGGACTTCAGCGATATGAAGCAGGTGGTGGAGCTGGTCGAGCAGTGTAATCAGCTGCCGGTACATCCTCGCCATCCCTATGCCGGAAAACTCGCGTTTACCGCCTTCTCCGGCTCGCATCAGGATGCCATCAAGAAAGGTTTTACCGCACGTGGGGAATCCAGTTCAGCTTTGTGGGAGATGCCCTATCTTCCGGTCGACCCGAACGATATCGGCTGTAGTTATGAGGCAGTGATCCGCGTCAACAGTCAGTCAGGGAAAAGCGGTGCCGCCTGGATGCTGGAACAAAACCATGGCCTGGTATTGCCGCGAGGGCTGCAGCAGGACTTTAGCCGTCACGTGCAGGCGCAGACCGACAGAGAAGGAAGCGAGATGACGCTGAGCGCTCTGTGGCAGCTGTTCCGCGAGCTTTATGGCCCGCATCAAACCGCACCACGTCAGCTACAGGACTACCGGACGGAGAGCCAGGCCGACGGGTCGCTTCAGCTGTGGGCCCGCGTTCAGACGCAGGACGGCGTTATCACTCTGCAAGGCAAGGGCAACGGCTTGCTTTCCGCCGCTGCGGACGCCATCAAGTCTCGCTTTGCTCTGACGCTTTCTATTGAGGATTATCATGAGCATACGTTAGGCAGACACAGCGAAAGCCGATCGGCAGCCTATATCCGCTGTACCTTTAAGCAAGGCATGAGCCGGTGGGGAACCGGCATTGATAACGACGTCTCACGCGCTTCGCTGCAGGCGCTGTTAAATGCGCTGCCAGCGGGTTAATCAGAGAGGAAGTAATCGCTCGGTGAAACGCCGAGCGTCCGACGGAACATGGCGCTGAAGGCGCTGTGGCTCTCATAGCCCAGATCCAGCGCAACACGCAGCACGGACTGCCCCAGGGCAAGGCGGTTGAGGGCTTCCATCAGCCTTGCCCTACGCAGCCATTCGCTAAACGCCAGGCCCGTTTGCTGGCGAAAATGGCGCAGCAGCGTTCGTTCACTGACGTTCACCCGCTCAGCGGCCAGCGCGTTTGTCCACGGTTTACCGGGCTCGGCCTGAATCTGTCGGCATAAAGCCAGCAGGCCGGGAGACTGAGGTTCAGGCAGGTTAAACGGCAGCACGGCGATCACTCTAATTTCATCGAGGATCAGCTCATAAATACGCTCCGCCCGGCTGCCAGCGGCGTAGGCCTCCGGCAGTTGAAGAGAGGTGATAATCAGCTCGCGCAGTAAAGTGGATATCTGCACAACCTGGCACACCGAGGGTAAGTCAGCCCGGGCGAACGGATCGATAAAAAGCGTGCGCGCCGCCACGTTGCCGGTGATTTGCAGGCGGTGCTGAGTCCCCGCCGGCAGCCAGACGCCACGTCCGGGTGGAACAACCCAGATACCTTTTTCGGTTTCGACTCGCACCACTCCGCTCAGCGTATGCAATAGCTGCGCACAGTCATGACTGTGCCACGGCTCCGTTGCGCCATGAGTATAGTCATGGGCAAACGGAACCAGTGGGCGCGTGGCAAAGCTGAATTGCAGGCTGGTGGACATAGTTTATTTCGCGAGCAAAAAGATGACGATAGCATACCGCAGACGTAAAAAAAGGAGCCATAAGGCTCCTTTTTACAGTTGGCACACCGCTAGATGTGCAGCTCCTGCAGCTTCTCTTTCGGCAGGGCCAGCTCATCGTTGCTGTTGACGCTAACGTCATGCTCGATGATGTGGCGCGCGATATCTTGCGCTTCCTGCAGAGAGTGCATCTGATACGTCCCGCACTGGTAAACGTTCAGCTCAGGGATTTGGTTCTGCTCTTTCACCTTCAGCACGTCCTGCATTGCCGCTTTCCAGGCATCGGCAACGCGCTGCTCTGCAGGTACACCGATCAGGCTCATGTAGAACCCTGTGCGGCAGCCCATCGGGGAGATGTCGATAATCTCAACACCGTTTCCGTTCAGGTGGTCACGCATAAAACCGGCGAACAGGTGCTCCAGAGTATGGATCCCTTTTTCCGGCATCACTTCCTTGTTCGGGACACAAAAGCGCAGGTCAAACACCGTAATAGTGTCACCGTGTGGCGTGTGCATAGTTTTGGCTACACGAACGGCTGGCGCACCCATACGAGTATGGTCGACTGTGAAGCTATCCAACAACGGCATCTGGTCACCTCCGATAAAATGATTTTTTTTAAAATAATTGAAACTATTTTTACGCACGCGAGTCTGAGTATGTGAAAGACGCGCATTTGTTATCATCATCCCTGTTATTCAGAGATGAATGTTTGGCCACAAGTATGTGGCCATTTTCTTTTTTGTCAGGCCTTCTTCTCAAGCCAGCTATCAAACGACTCTGTATCCGCCGCTTCGATATCCCGCTGACGCTGCCATGAAGCATCATGCTCCTTCTGCAACGCATCCGCTGTTAAAATTTCCAACGGTTCCTGAACCAACTGCTGACGGTATTGTTCGGCCAGAGCCAGGCCGGTGCCGCCAATCCCGTTATCAATCATAGAACGCAAAATACGCGCTGAATACGTTAATTCCGGATCGTCAAAGCTGGCAACCAGCTGGTCGCAAACCTGCTGGTATTCCTGGCTGTCGGTCATGCCGTCGAGCGTTTCCGCCACGCGGCGCAGGTCAGCAAACAGGTCTTTACCCACTTTTGACAGCGGATGTTGTGCCGTTTCACAGCCAATGCCCAGAGTCAGCCCAGGCTTACGCCCTTCCAGAATCACACGGTTCCAGTTGGTGCGGGTACACAGCAGCTCGTCGCTGCTCATCTCCGGCGCATCGGCCAGCACGCACCAAATCATAAACAGATCGAGGAAGCGAACCTGCTGCTCATCCACGCCAATCGGCGAGAACGGGTTGATATCCAGCGAACGCACTTCGATATACTCGATGCCGCCGCGCAGCAGCGCATCTGACGGCGATTCACCGTCACGCGTCACGCGTTTTGGACGAATCGGCGCATAGAGTTCGTTTTCAATTTGCAGCACGTTAGTGTTGAGCTGCAAATGCTTGCCATCCT
Organism: Cedecea neteri; assembly: GCF_000757825.1. Taxonomy (GTDB): domain Bacteria; phylum Pseudomonadota; class Gammaproteobacteria; order Enterobacterales; family Enterobacteriaceae; genus Cedecea; species Cedecea selenatireducens. The sequence goes on along the minus strand of NZ_CP009451.1, from coordinate 3,571,579 downwards.
TCATCAAACCAATCTTAGCGTACTCTTCCGACGGCGTTTTAATCGCCCGCTTCAGCGCATCAACATAGGTGTTTAGATCGTTGAAGGTAATACCCAGATTGCTCTGCGACTTGTTGGTGTAGCCCAGGTCGCTCAAACGCAGCGAGGTGGCATACGGCAGGTAATACATGCCGCATTCGGTTTTCTCAAACGGTAAAGCGCTCTCTTTGCCCTGCAGGAACGAAGAGCAGATAGCCGGAGAAGCACCGAACAGGTAAGGAATAACCCAACCAAAGCGGTAATAGTTGCGGATCAGGCGGAAGTAGCCGGCAGAAATCGCCTCTTTGCCGCTTTCAGCGTCCTGCACGCCGCATTTTGCCTGCCAGAAAGCCATCGGCAGGGAGAAATTGTAATGCACGCCGGAAATGGTCTGCATCAGCGCGCCATAGCGGTTTTTCAACCCTTCGCGGTAGAGCGTTTTAAAGCGGCCCGCGTTAGAAGAGCCATACTGAGCCAGCTCGATGTTCTGACCGTCATCGATGTAGCACGGCATACTCAGCGGCCACATGCGCTCCTCGCCCAGCTCACGCGCCGTATGGCGATGAACGTCGCGCAGGAAGGTGAGCATATGGTCAATGTCACCATCAACCGGGGTAATAAATTCCAGGAGGGCTTCGGCGAAGTCCGTGGTAATCCATTTATGAGTAAACGCTGAACCAAGGCTTTCAGGATGCCCGGTGGTGGCTAAATCGCCTTTTGGCGTCACGCGTAGCGTTTCACGCTCAAGACCACGGCAAATGCCTTTTACTGCTTCAGGGTGCTTTTCCAGCCAGGCCAAAGCCTGTGATACGTCCGGGATCAAATTGACCTCCCGCCTGTCGAATTTATTTTAATAAGCATAATTGTTTTCGCCGGTAATGAAGACTCATCCCACGCAATTAGTGCCACCACGCCATGCCTTGTACCGTTGCAGCCGCGACAACGATGTAGCGTAGCGCTTTACCAAGGCATAAAAAGAATATCACCGGCCCCCAGCTCAGGCGTAGCCACCCGGCCAGAAGGCACAACAGATCGCCTATTAGCGGCATCCAGCTCAATAACAGCGTGGCTGGGCCAAAACGAGTCAACCAGTCGGTCGCTTTCCCCTGCCAGCGCGATTGTATACGCTGCGGGAAAAAGCGCCCCAGAATAACGTTAGTCATACCGCCAAGGCTATTACCGATTGTTGCTATTATCACAAGAACCGATACCGGACCGCTACCGGCGACCAGAAGCGCCACGAGCACCGCTTCCGAGCTGCCCGGAAGCAGAGTTGCGCTCAGGAAGCTGCTGCTGAACAGTGAGAGGAGCGACAGCGTGTCGCTCACAGTAAGCGCACGTCCACCGCATCCATTCCCGCACTGCGCGCGGCCTGAAGGCCAAAATCGGCATCTTCAAAGACAACGCACTTCTGCGGCGTTACGCCCATCAGTTCGGCGCAGCGTAAGAAGGTATCAGGTGCAGGCTTATGGTGTTTAACATGATCTGCTGCCACCACCGCCGAAAAATAGTGGCGAAGGCCCAGGTGTTTAAGCAGGGCCTCTGCGATATCGCTTTCGCTACCTGTGCCGACGGACATAGGCCGGCGGCCATGCCAGGCTTTTACCACTTCAATCAGCGGCAACGGGCGCACGGTGTCTAGCAGTATCGCGCGTACAGCAGCAGTTTTTTCGGCTGCCAGGCTGTGGGGATCGAGATCGGCATTGTGGCTTTCAATAATTGCGGCGGCAATTTTCCAACTCGGCGCACCGTTCAGGGCAACCATCGCCTGCTCGTCGAAGCTCATACCATAGCGGCCAAGGGTTTCATGCCAGGCTTTACGGTGAGTCGGTTCCGTATCGAGAATTGTGCCGTCCATATCAAAGATTAAACCATCATAGCGGTCGTACATCTCACCCTCACTTCGCTGAATGTCGAGGCGTTACTTTAGCGTAAATGGCTGAAATTGTCGCTGTCTGTGGTCCGGGGGGGGTTGCGAAAAAGGAGTATTAAAAATTGGAGAAAACGTGCTAATAGGGGATTAAAAAGTGCGGGGAAAAATGGTGTATCCGGGAGGATGACTGGGAAGAAAATGGTGCATCCGGGAGGATGACTCGCCGAAGGCTCGCCCTAAAGGGCCGTTGCTGAAGCAACGTTATCCTCCCTGGGTGCTGGCGGAGAAATTAACTTTCTCTGTCACACCGTCATCGCTAATGATGCGGGAGAATATGGTGCATCCGGGAGGATTCGAACCTCCGACCGCTCGGTTCGTAGCCGAGTACTCTATCCAGCTGAGCTACGGATGCATCGGGATTACTGCTTTTACTACTGATTCGTTACTGCCTGACATTACAGGCAACAGCGAAGAAGAATGGTGCATCCGGGAGGATGACTCGCCGAAGGCTCGCCCTGAAGGGCCGTTGCTGAAGCAACGTTATCCTCCCTGGTGCTGGCGGAGAAATTAACTTTCTCTGTCACACCGTCATCGCTGATGACTGGGAAGAAATGGTGCATCCGGGAGGATTCGAACCTCCGACCGCTCGGTTCGTAGCCGAGTACTCTATCCAGCTGAGCTACGGATGCATCGGGATTACTGCTTTACTACGCGTCTCAATTATCAACATTTGATAATCGGGAGAAGATGGTGCATCCGGGAGGATGACTCGCCGAAGGCTCGCCCTAAAGGGCCGTTGCTGAAGCAACGTTATCCTCCCTGGTGCTGGCGGAGAAATTAACTTTCTCTGTCACACCGTCATCGCCGATGACTGGGAAGAAAATGGTGCATCCGGGAGGATTCGAACCTCCGACCGCTCGGTTCGTAGCCGAGTACTCTATCCAGCTGAGCTACGGATGCATCGGGATTACTGCTTTTACTACTGAATCAATGTCACTCATCATGCCGCAACACTGATGAAGATGGTGCATTCGGGAAAATGATTCGCCGTTTGCTCGCCCTAAGGGCCGTTGCTAAGCAACGTTATCCTCCCTGGTGTTGGCGGAGAAATTTATTTCTCTGTCACACTGTCATTGCTAATGACTTGGGGGGAAATGGTGCATCCGGGAGGATTCGAACCTCCGACCGCTCGGTTCGTAGCCGAGTACTCTATCCAGCTGAGCTACGGATGCAAAATGGCGGTGAGGCGGGGATTCGAACCCCGGATGCAGCTTTTGACCGCATACTCCCTTAGCAGGGGAGCGCCTTCAGCCTCTCGGCCACCTCACCACACACGCCTCTTTCGAGTGCTTCGAGTTACTCGTAAGAGCTTCTCGTCGCTGCGTGGCGCACATATTACTTTCTGGGACTTATAAGTCAAACAATTTTTCCCGACTCGCTATCGATTGCACAAATCACGCTCGATTAGCGTAATTTGGAGACAAAAAGAGTGTTTTATCAACAGGCAAACGGCGATAAGCGTGCAGAAACGGCCCGACGATAAACGAAGCAAAGGAGTATTAACTGGAGAGAGAAAGGAAACTGCAGGAGAGGTGCGCCTCGCTGTAGCCCAGCGAGACGCGATATCTTTAGAAATTCGTTTGTTGGGATTTTTCAGCCTGGATACGTTGGTAGATCTCTTCGCGGTGCACAGAGACTTCTTTCGGGGCGTTAACACCAATACGTACCTGGTTGCCTTTTACCCCAAGCACAGTCACGGTCACCTCATCCCCAATCATAAGGGTCTCACCAACTCGACGAGTCAGAATTAACATTCTTTGCTCCTTGAAAGATTAAAAGAGTCGGGTCTCTCTGTATCCCGGCATTATCCATCATATAACGCGAAAATGTAGCGGATGACAAATAGATAAAACGGACTCTGTCATAGCATTACACTCTGTTATATCTAAGTTTAGCCGATATACACAACTTCAACCTGACTTTATCATTATTGATAATGTGTAAATGTTAGTACGCCATAACTGAGAACAGTTATGGCGCAATACACTTTTAGTTATTTTCAGAGTTTTGCCGTAACCCAGGCTTCAACACCAGCCAGTGCGCCCGGCAGTGCCGCCGCATCTGTACCACCGGCCTGAGCCATATCAGGACGACCGCCCCCTTTGCCGCCAACCTGCTGTGCAACCATCCCCACCAGTTCCCCCGCCTTAACGCGGTCGGTCACATCTTTGGAGACACCAGCAATCAGAGACACTTTCCCTTCTGCCACGGTGGCCAGAACAATCACGGCGGAGCCGAGCTGATTTTTCAGGTCATCGACCATGGTGCGCAACATCTTAGGTTCGACGTTGCTCAGCTCGCTTACCAGTAATTTAACGCCTTTTACTTCAACCGCTTTGCTGGAGAGGTTTGCACTCTCCTGCGAAGCCTGCTGTTCTTTCAACTGCTGCAGCTCTTTCTCCAACTGGCGGGTGCGTTCCAGCACCGAACGTACTTTCTCGTTCAGGTTCTGGCTATCGCCTTTCAGCAGTTGAGCAATGTCGTGCAGCTGGTCGCTTTGCGCATGAAGATTAGCCAGTGCGCCTTCGCCGGTCACAGCTTCAATACGACGCACGCCAGCCGCCGTACCGGATTCCGCAACGATGCGGAACAGACCGATGTCACCTGTACGAGAAGCGTGAGTACCACCACACAGTTCGGTGGAGAAGTCCCCCATGCTCAGAACGCGCACGTGGTCATCATATTTCTCACCGAACAGCGCCATTGCGCCCTTCGCTTTCGCCGCTTCGAGATCCATAACCTTGGTTTCGACAGGCAGGTTACGACGAATTTGCGCGTTGACGATATCTTCTACAGCGCGGATTTCAGCCGGCTTCATCGCTTCAAAATGAGAGAAGTCGAAACGCAGGCCTTTATCGTTTACCAGAGAACCTTTCTGAGCAACGTGAGTGCCCAGAACCTGGCGCAGCGCAGCATGCAGAAGGTGCGTTGCGGAATGGTTCAAGCGAATGCGAGCGCGACGGGCTTCGTCAACTTTCGCCTCAACGCTGTCGCCCACTTTCAGCACGCCGGAAACCAGCTTGCCCAGGTGGCCAATCGCCTGGCCGTATTTCTGGGTGTCGTTGACCGCGAAGTCGACGCCGTTGCCTTTCACGGTACCTTTGTCACCAACCTGGCCGCCGGACTCACCGTAGAACGGCGTTTCGTTTAGCACAACGACGGCATCCTGACCCGCAGTCACCTGGTCAACGGACTTGCCGTCAACGAACAGCGCGGTCACTTTCGCATTCAGATCGAGGCTGTCGTAGCCTTTAAATTCAGAAGCAGAATCTACACGGATCATGCTGTTGTAGTCTGCACCAAAACCGCTGGACTCACGCGCACGACGACGCTGTTCTTCCATTGCGGCTTCAAAGCCCGCCTCGTCAACTTTAATGTTGCGCTCGCGGCAAACGTCAGCCGTCAGATCCACAGGGAAACCGTAGGTGTCATACAGGCGGAAAGCGGTTTCGCCATCCAGCGTGTCGCCCTTCAGCTTCGCCAGCTCGTCGTCCAGCAGCGCCAGGCCGCGTTCCAGCGTACGAGCGAACTGCTCTTCTTCGGTTTTCAGAACCTGCTCAACCAGCGCCTGCTGTTTTGCCAGCTCTTCGCCTGCAGAACCCATCACTTCGACTAACGGCCCAACAAGCTTGTAGAAGAAGGTGTCTTTCGCACCCAGCATATTACCGTGACGAATAGCGCGACGAATGATGCGGCGCAGAACGTAGCCACGGTTTTCGTTAGAAGGGGTGACGCCGTCGGCAATCAGGAACGCACAGGAACGGATGTGGTCCGCAATAACGCGCAGGGATTTATTAGACAGATCGGTCGCGCCAGTCACTTCCGCTACGGACTGAATCAGCTTTTTGAACAGGTCGATATCGTAGTTGGAGTTAACGTGCTGCAGTACGGCCGCAATACGCTCCAGCCCCATACCGGTATCCACCGATGGTTTTGGCAGCGGCAGCATAGTGCCGTCAATCTGACGGTTAAACTGCATGAACACGATGTTCCAGATCTCAATATAGCGATCGCCGTCTTCTTCAGGGCTGCCCGGTGGGCCGCCCCAGATGTGATCGCCATGATCGAAGAAAATCTCGGTGCACGGACCGCAAGGACCGGTGTCGCCCATCTGCCAGAAGTTATCGGATGCAAAGGCTGCGCCTTTGTTATCGCCAATGCGAATAATACGCTCGCGCGGCACACCGACTTCTTTTTCCCAGATTTCATAGGCTTCGTCATCGGTTTCGTAGACGGTCACCCACAGGCGCTCTTTCGGCAGCGCGAACCAGTTTTCACCGGTCAGCAGTTCCCAGGCAAAGTTGATCGCATCGTGTTTGAAATAGTCGCCAAAGCTGAAGTTACCCAGCATTTCGAAGAAGGTATGGTGACGTGCGGTGTAACCGACGTTTTCCAGATCGTTGTGCTTGCCGCCTGCACGAACACAACGCTGAGAGGTTGTGGCGCGGGAATAATTACGCTTGTCGAGACCCAGGAAGACATCCTTGAACTGGTTCATCCCGGCATTGGTAAACAGCAAAGTCGGATCGTTGTTCGGGACCAGGGAGCTGCTCGCTACAACCTGGTGGCCTTTACTATGGAAAAAATCGAGAAACGCCTGACGGATCTCAGCGGTGCTCTTGCTCATAATTATCCTGGAATCAAGCTAACGAAGAGTTGTAAACCTGCCATGACGGCCGTAACGCGGACGGCTCAGGCCAGCTTACCTGGAAAAAAGTGGGAATAAGATAAGTTTTCTGGCGTGGGAAGTAAAATCCAGTGTGGCCCTAATCAGCAAAATTTCGCCAGATCTCCTGAATGTCTTCCATAAAGAAGCCACGATAGAGAAGAAAACGCTGCACTTTCGCCTTCGCCTGCCACTCCGTTGGGAGCGGTGTGCCAAACTTTCGCTCGGCCAGCTCGCACGCCAGCGGCTGCCAGTCAATGTCACAGGCCATCATTGCCGACTCGCCAATGGCCCGATCGATGCCCTTTTGCTTCAGCTCCTGGCGAATACGCTGTGGCCCGTAACCTTTACGGCTACGGCTGGCAATAAAGCGTGACGCAAACTGCACGTCGTCCAGCCAGCGATGTTCATAACACCACGCAATGACCTTATCGATATCCTCCTGCGCTATCTCAGGCTCATCCTCTTTGGCAAATTTGGCCGCAAAGGCAGAAGGCGTAGCCAGCTTACGGCGCAGTTCGTGCTCGCTGTGGTCGCGCATGGCCAGAATACGGGTTGCCTTATCCAAAAGACGGGCAAAGGGACTACGGCGGGGGGAGGTGATGTTATCGGGCATAGGGTCGTGTGGCACAGGTCGATATCAGGGTGGGAGAAAGCACAAAGGGCCGCGTTAGCGGCCCTTCATATTGATGACAAACAGCCGAAAAACGTGGTTTTCGACTGTTTGGGGTAAACCAGAGAACATTATTCATTGTTTTTATTAGACCTGGGTTCGGACTTTTTAGAGCAATGAACATTGTCAGCAGTCTCAAGGGCCGCGTTAGCGGCCCTTCATATTGATGACAAACAGCCGAAAAACGTGGTTTTCGACTGTTTGGGGTAAACCAGAGAACATTATTCATTGTTTTTATTGGACCTGGGTTCGGACTTTTTAGAGCAATAAACATTGTCAGCCGTCTCAAGGGCCGCGTTAGCGGCCCTTTGTATTGATGACAAACAGCCGAAAAACGTGGTTTTCGACTGTTTGGGGTAAACCAGAGAACATTATTCATTGTTTTTATTAGACCTGGGTTCGGACTTTTTAGAGCAATGAACATTGTCAGCAGTCTCAAGGGCCGCGTTAGCGGCCCTTTGTATTACTTAGAAGTCTTCGTTGGTTTCGACCGCGTTTTCGTTGTGGTCATCTACCGTGAAGTCTGGCGTGCCGTCCTGGTTATTCAGCAGCATTTCGCGCAGTTTCTTCTCAATCTCATCTGCCATCGGCTTGTTCTCTTTCAGGAAGTTGCTGGCGTTTGCCTTACCCTGACCGATTTTTTCGCCGTTGTAGCTGTACCAGGCACCCGCTTTTTCAATCAGCTTGTGCTTCACGCCCAGGTCAACCAGCTCACCGTAGAAGTTGATGCCTTCGCCGTAGAGGATCTGGAATTCAGCCTGTTTAAACGGCGCTGCAATTTTGTTTTTCACAACCTTCACGCGGGTTTCGCTGCCGACGACGTTTTCGCCATCTTTCACCGCACCGATACGACGAATGTCGAGACGGACAGATGCGTAGAATTTCAACGCGTTACCGCCGGTGGTCGTTTCCGGGTTACCGAACATGACGCCAATTTTCATACGGATCTGGTTGATGAAGATCAGCAGCGTGTTGGACTGCTTCAGGTTACCCGCCAGCTTACGCATCGCCTGGCTCATCATACGTGCCGCAAGGCCCATGTGAGAGTCGCCGATTTCGCCTTCGATTTCCGCTTTTGGCGTCAGCGCCGCAACGGAGTCGACGATGATGACGTCAACCGCGCCGGAACGTGCCAGCGCGTCACAGATTTCCAGCGCCTGCTCACCGGTATCCGGCTGGGAACACAGCAGGTTGTCGATATCAACGCCCAGTTTCTTAGCGTATACCGGGTCCAGCGCGTGCTCGGCATCGATGAACGCACAGGTTTTACCGCTACGCTGCGCGGCAGCAATAACCTGCAGGGTCAGCGTCGTTTTACCGGAAGATTCAGGCCCGTAGATTTCTACGATACGGCCCATTGGCAGGCCGCCTGCGCCCAGCGCGATGTCCAGAGAAAGTGAACCGGTAGAGATCGTTTCCACGTCCATGGAACGGTCTTCACCCAAGCGCATGATGGAGCCTTTACCAAATTGTTTTTCAATCTGGCCCAGTGCTGCCGCTAACGCCTTCTGTTTGTTTTCGTCGATAGCCATTTCTACTCCTGTCATGCTGAGTGATGCGATGATTCGCAACCCCGCGTTCTCAATACTGTTTCGTTGAGGCAATTATACTGTACAGTCATACAGTATCAAGTTTATTTTTTAGAAAATCATTCCACAGGCTTTGCAGGGCATATTCCGTCGCTTGCCGACGAACGGCATCCCGGTCTCCGTCAAAGCGCTGCATCTTTGCCGACGTTCGGCCCTGCTTTTCAGCAAAGCCAAACCATACGGTACCCACCGGTTTTTCATCACTGCCACCGTCTGGCCCGGCAATACCGCTGACGGACACGGCATAATCAGCTTTCGCTGCGGCAAGTGCGCCTTGCGCCATCTCAAGCACCACGCCTTCGCTGACGGCGCCATAGGCCTCCAGCGTCAGCGTATTTACGCCGATCAGCTGATGCTTGGCTTCATTACTGTAGGTCACAAAGCCCCGCTCAAACCAGGCTGAACTCCCCGACACGTCGGTAATGACTTTCGCTATCCAGCCGCCGGTACAGGACTCTGCGGTGGTCACGGTGGCCCCAAGCTGCCCGAGGGCATTCCCTACCCGCTTGCTTAGCTCAAACAATGCGCTGTCTGTCATGCTGGCTCCGATTGTAGACATATCATTACCCAACACGATAGCATTTTACGGGCGTTGCAGGGGATTACATCAGGATGCTCGGGAAAGGTTCCAGAATTGAAACGGCCAGCGAAAGCTGGCCGGAGGGAGAGGACTATTTCATGCTGTTGGCGATGGTGTTCACGTTGTGCTTGAACGCCATTTCGTAGGTGCTTGCCGGGCCGCCAGGGCCTGAAAGCGCCTCAGGATAAAGCTCACCGCCAGGCTTCGCACCTGTTGCGCCTGCGATTTGTTTCACCAGGCGTGGGTCGGTCTGATTTTCGATGAAGTAGGTGGAGATATGTTCATCTTTCAGCTGTTTAATCAGAGAAGCAACATCGCTGGCACTCGCCTGCGCTTCGGTTGAAAAGCCCACCGGCGCCAGGAACGTCACGCCATAAGCTTCGCCGAAATACCCAAACGCATCGTGGCTGGTCAGCACCTTACGGTGAGTTTGAGGCACATCCGCAAAGCGTTTTTTCGCCCAGCTATCGAGTTGCTTCAGGCGTGCTGCATAGCCATCACCGCTTTTGCGGATAGCCGCTGCATCCTGTGGGTCGGCTGCAACCAGCGCCGCGGTGATATTTTCCGCGTAGGTTGCCCCGTTTGCCGCACTGTTCCACGCATGTGGGTCAGTAATAGATTTGCCGTCCTCTTCCATACTGCGGGTATTGATCCCCTGCGAAGCGACGATAACTTTCCCTTTATAGCCGGATGCCGTCACCAGGCGATCCATCCACCCTTCCATGCCTAGCCCGCTAACAATCACCACATCCGCGTTGCGCAGCGCCACGCTGTCTTTTGGCGACGGCTCGAAGCTATGCGGGTCGCCATCCGGCCCAACCAGGCTGGTGACCTTCACATGCTCACCGCCAACCTGTTTAGCCATGTCGGCCAGCACGGTAAAGCTTGCCACCACATTCAGCGTTTTAGCCGCAGCCATCTGGCTGGAAAGCGCCAGTGCCAGCGCAATACCTATCCCTAAACGTTTCATTTAACCCCCTTTATGATTGCCAATTTCCTACGCAGCAGGCTCCCTGCAAGCACGCTGCGCGGTCCGAAAAGTATTGAGATAAAGAATGCGACGCTCGCCGTAAGCACGATGGCCGGCCCGGCGGGTAACGAGGCGTAGAAAGACCACACCAGCCCTAACCAGGCGCAAATCAGGCCGCACACTACGGCAAGCGCGATCGACCCCGGCAGCGTCTTAGCCCAGCACCGCGCGGCAATGGCGGGCAGCATCATGAGGCCAACGGACATTAATGTGCCGAGGATCTGGAAACCGGCGACCAGGTTAAGCACCAGCAGCGCCAGAAATGTGCCGTGGATCAGCGACGGCAGCAGCCGGTTGTTGACCTGTAAAAAACTGCGGTCAAACGACTCCATCACCAGCCCGCGATAGAGCAACGCCAGCGCAATCAGCGTCACGCTCGCAATAAGGCCCACAAACTTAATGGCCTCGCCATCAACGGCGAGAATCGAGCCAAATAGAAGATGCAGCAGGTCAACGCTTGAACCGCGCAAAGAAATCAGCGTCACGCCGAGCGCCAGCGAACCAAGGTAGAATCCGGCAAAGCTGGCATCTTCTTTTAACGGCGTCCTCGCGCTCACCCAGCCGGAAAGCAAAGCGACCAGCACGCCGGCGACAAACCCTCCGACGCCCATCGCCACCAGCGACATACCGGCCACTAAATAGCCCACGGCGACGCCGGGCAAAATGGCGTGAGAAAGCGCATCCCCCACCAGGCTCATGCGGCGCAGCAGGAGAAAAATGCCAAGAGGAACGGTGCTCAGGGAAAGCGACAGGCAGGCCACCAGCGCCCGACGCATAAAACCGTAGGCCACAAAGGGCTCAATAAAGAGGTGATAAATCATGCGGTTTGTACCAGCCGTGGGCGAAAGGAAGCGTATTGCGCTAAGGCTTCGTCGGCGTTGCCCCACTGGTAACCATCTGACGTGAGCAGCAAGACTTCAGGAAAATGGCGACGCACCAGCTCGTTGTTATGCAGCACGCTGATAAGCGTCTTTCCATCCCGATGCATCTGGCACATCAGTTCCATCAAAAATTCGCTGGTCTGTGCATCCACGCCGGTGAACGGCTCATCAAGCAACACCAGCGGCGCGTCCTGAACCAGCAGGCGGGCAAACAGCATGCGCTGAAACTGCCCCCCGGAGAGCACCTCAATCGGACGCAGGTAATGCTCGGTTAAGCCCACGCGCTCAATAGCTTCCATCACGCGTTCACGGTGCTTACGACGCAGGCCAGAAAATAGCCCGCGCCCCGGCCAGCTTCCCATGCAAACCACGTCATAAACCGTGGCGGGAAACTGCCTGTCCATTTCACCCAGCTGCGGCAGCCAGGCGATACGCGGCCGGGCATCGTCCTGAAAGTTTACCCGACCGGAAATCGGCGGCAGCAGCCCGGCTAAGGTTTTTAACAGCGTCGATTTACCGCAGCCGTTAGCCCCGATGACTGCGGTCATGCTGCCCCGCTGAAATCGGCCGCTAATAGCCGACACCACCACATTGCCGTAATAGCCCAGCTCAAGGTTCTTCAATTCGATCATGGCAGGATAACCGCCCAGTGAATGGCGCCCCAAAGTATGAGGATCAGCGCTGCCACAAGGGCCACGCGCAGCAGCCCGGAAAGGCTGAATAAGGAAGAGGGAGCAACAGCGGACATACCGACACCAATATTGTTTCGTTATAACATAACATAATCTACCGAGCCGACCTTGTAAATTTCTGTTTTACACCTCGGGATAAACGAACCCTCAATCGACCTCTTTTTCGCTCATCCGTCAGCAAAGCAAAAGCTTCACCGATTCTTTCACACCCCAAAAGCTTTCAAATCGATAGTTTTATGTTTCACAATGAGATCTAAATAACATATTTACAGGTTTCAAAATGATTAATATGAGCCATCGCCGGGATCAACGGTGAGCACATAACCCTACAGGAGCTAAAAATGATCGACATGATTACCCACGGGGCGGAATGGTTTATTGGCCTGTTTCAGAAAGGCGGGGAGGTCTTTACCGGCATGGTGACCGGTATTCTTCCTCTGCTGATAAGCCTGCTGGTGATAATGAACGCGCTGATTAACTTCATCGGCCAGCACCGCATTGAACGCATGGCGCAACGCTGCGCCGGCAACCCCGTATCGCGTTACCTCTTGCTGCCCTGCATCGGCACCTTCGTGTTTTGCAATCCGATGACGCTCAGCCTTGGCCGCTTCATGCCTGAGAAGTACAAACCGAGCTATTACGCCGCCGCATCGTATAGCTGCCATTCGATGAACGGTTTATTTCCCCACATCAACCCCGGCGAGCTGTTTGTTTATCTCGGGATAGCCAGCGGGTTGACGACGCTGGGCCTGCCGCTGGCGCCGCTCGCGGTGAGCTATCTGCTGGTCGGGCTGGTCACCAACTTCTTCCGCGGCTGGATAACCGATCTCACCACCTCCATTTTCGAGAAAAAAATGGGTATCGAGCTGGAACGTCAGGTACGTCTCTAAGGAAAAATCATGACTCAAAGCATTCGTATTGAAAAAGGCCAGGGCGGATGGGGCGGCCCGTTGATTATCCCGGTCGACCCGAGCAAGAAGATCGTATACATCACCGCGGGGACGCGCCCAGCAATAGTGGATAAGCTCAGTGAAATGACCGGCTGCGAGGCAGTAGACGGTTTTAAAGACGGCGAGCCTCCGGAAGCCGAGATTGCCATGGCCATCATCGACTGCGGCGGCACGCTGCGCTGCGGGCTCTACCCTAAACGGCGCATTCCGACGATAAATATCCATGCGACCGGGAAATCCGGGCCAATGGCGCAATACATCGTGGAGGATATTTATGTCTCAGGCGTCAGGGAAGAAAACATCGCCTGGGCCCAGGGCGAGCCGCAGGCCGGGCTGAAAAAAGCCCCGGCACGCGACTACGACACCAGCAAAAAAATTACCGAACAAAGCGACGGCCTGCTGGCAAAAGTGGGCATGGGAATGGGCTCCGCCGTCGCCGTGCTGTTCCAGGCCGGGCGCGACACTATCGATACGGTTCTGAAAACGATACTGCCTTTTATGGCGTTCGTTTCGGCGCTGATTGGCATCATCATGGCTTCCGGGCTGGGCGACTGGATTGCGCATGGCCTGGCTCCGTTGGCCAACAATCCTGTCGGCCTGATTACCCTCGCCCTGATTTGTTCGTTTCCCCTGCTTTCACCTTTCCTCGGCCCGGGCGCAGTCATCGCGCAGGTCATCGGCGTGTTGATTGGCGTGCAGATTGGTCAGGGGCATATCCCTCCTCACCTGGCGCTGCCCGCGCTGTTTGCGATTAATGCCCAGGCCGCCTGCGATTTTATTCCGGTTGGCCTGTCGCTGGCTGAAGCCAGGCAGGACACGGTGCGCGTCGGCGTTCCTTCCGTGCTGGTCGGGCGTTTTCTGACGGGCGCGCCCACCGTGCTTATTGCCTGGCTGGTGTCCGGCTTCATCTATCAATAAGGAAGCGCAACATGCAAACCATTTACCAGACCACCATCACCCACATTGGCCGGTGCGCTCGTGAGGCGCTGGAAGACAACATGCTGATTACCTTTCGGGAAGGCGCGCCGGCGGATATTCAGGATTACTGCTTTATCCACTGCCACGGCGAACTCACCGGCAAGCTTAAACCGGGCATCGGTTTTGAACTTAACGGCCAGCATTATGCCGTGACCGCCGTCGGGGACGTCGCGCAGCAGAATTTGCAGGAGCTGGGGCACATCACCCTGCGCTTCGACGGTGAGGCGCAGGCGGAATATCCGGGCACCGTTCACGTCAACGGCCCGCTGCCGCAGGGCATTGAGCCGGGCTGTCGGCTGAAGTTTGTCGCATAAACATTGTCTTTAAAGAAAAGGAGTGAAGTATGAATCAGGTTGCCGTTGTCATCGGTGGAGGGCAAACGCTTGGGGCGTTTCTCTGCCATGGGCTGGCCCAGGAAGGCTACAAAGTCGCCGTAGTGGATATCCAAAGTGAGAAAGCCGCCCGCGTGGCGCAGGAGATAAACGAACAGTACGGGCCAGGCACCGCCTGGGGATTTGGCTCTGACGCCACCAGCGAGCAAAGCGTTACCGCCCTGGCCCACGGCGTGGATGAGATTTTCGGCCAGGTTGACCTGCTGGTTTACAGCGCGGGCATCGCCAAAGCGGCGTTTATTGGCGATTTCGCGCTGGGGGATTTTGATCGTTCGCTGCAGGTGAACCTGGTGGGCTACTTCCTGTGCGCCAGAGAGTTCTCGCGCCTGATGATCCGTGACGGCATCAAAGGCCGCATCATCCAGATCAACTCGAAGTCCGGCAAAGTGGGCAGCAAGCATAACTCCGGCTACAGCGCGGCGAAGTTTGGCGGCGTGGGGCTGACGCAGTCTTTAGCGCTGGATCTGGCGGAATACGGCATCACGGTGCATGCGCTGATGCTGGGTAACCTGCTCAAGTCGCCGATGTTCCAGTCGCTGCTGCCTCAGTACGCGGAAAAGCTCGGCATCGCCGCTGACGAAGTGGAGCAATACTACATCGACAAAGTCCCCTTAAAGCGCGGCTGCGACTATCAGGACGTGCTTAACACGCTGCTGTTCTACGCCAGCGATAAAGCCTCTTACTGTACCGGGCAGTCGATTAACGTCACCGGCGGGCAGGTCATGTTTTAACCATCAGGTCACCGGTTCCCCCTTCTTTTAGGGAATGGGGGAACCCAGGGAGGAAACATCATGATAAACGCCCTTATCGCCCTCGCAACGATCGCGTGGCTAAGCCAGTTACTGCTCGGCGGCTGGCAGATTCGCCTGTTTAACCGGGCCTTTGACCGACTCTGCCGACAGGGCGCCGTTGGCGTTGGCCGCTCGTCCGGGCGCTTCAGGCCTCGGGTGGTGATCGCCCTGGCGTTTGACGAGCAGCAGAACGTTCGCGACAGCCTGATAATGAAAGGCCTGACGGTTTTCGCGCTGCCACAGCCTTTATCTCAGCTACACGGCATGAATCGGCAGGAATTGCAGCCTGATGTGATCTTTCCCCATGATCGGAACTGTCAGAATGCTCTATCATTAGCGCTTAAATTGAAACAGGGTTAATTTCGTTTCGAATGCTTATTGCTTGCGAAATTACCGAATCGAAATTTATTGCAAGGTAATAAGAGCCTATGAAACCACGTCAACGGCAGGCGGCGATCCTCGAACATCTGCAAAAACAGGGAAAATGCTCGGTAGAAGATCTCGCGCAGCACTTTCAAACCACCGGCACCACGATCCGTAAAGATCTGGTGCTGCTCGAAACTGCCGGGACCGTTATTCGCACCTATGGTGGCGTAGTGCTCAGCAAGGACGAACCCGACCCGCCGATTGATCACAAAACGCTGATCAATACCCAGCAAAAACAGCAAATCGCCGATGCGGCGGTCAAGTATATCCATGATGGTGACTCCATTATTCTTGACGCGGGCAGCACCGTATTACAGATGGTGCCGCTGCTTCAGCGCTTCAATAACATCACGGTGATGACCAATAGCCTGCATATCGTCAACGCGCTGTCTGAGCTGGATAACGAACAAACCATCCTGATGCCCGGCGGAACCTTCCGTAAGAAATCAGCCTCTTTTCACGGCCAGCTGGCGGAAAACGCCTTCGAGCACTTCAGCTTTGACCGGCTGTTTATGGGCACCGATGGCATCGATCTCAACGCCGGGGTCACGACCTATAACGAGGTTTATACCGTCAGCAAAGCGATGTGTAACGCAGCCCGCGAAGTGATTCTGATGGCAGACTCCTCAAAGTTTGGTCGTAAAAGCCCGAACATCGTCTGCGGCCTGGAAAGCGTCGATACCATCATCACCGACAGCGGCATTAGCCATGAATTCCTCACCGCGCTGCGCGAAAAGGGCGTGAAAGTGATTGTTACCGGAGAAGAAGATGAATCAGCGAATGATTAACGCCGCACGAGAAACCCTGCTGCTGGAGTTACAGGAAGCGAGCCGCCTGCCGGACAGGCTGGGAGAAAGCTTTGTTGCCGCCGCCAATGCCGTGCTCACCTGCCAGGGGAAAGTGATTGTCTCCGGCATGGGCAAATCCGGGCATATCGGCAAGAAAATCGCCGCAACGCTTGCCAGCACGGGCACGCCGGCCTTCTTCGTCCATCCTGCCGAAGCGTTACACGGCGATCTGGGGATGATTGAAAGCCGCGACATCCTGCTGTTTATCTCCTATTCCGGCCATGCGAAAGAGCTGGATTTAATCATTCCTCGCCTGCAGGAAAAGGCCGTGACGCTGATTGCGATTACCGGCAAAGCCCAGTCGCCGCTGGCCAAAGCCGCGCTTGCCTCGCTGGATATTTCGGTAGAACGCGAAGCCTGCCCTATGCGTCTGGCGCCGACCTCCAGTGCGGTGAACACCTTAATGATGGGCGATGCGCTGGCAATGGCCGTGATGCAGGAGCGCGGTTTTAACGAAGAGGATTTTGCCCGCTCACACCCTGCAGGTGCGTTAGGCGCGCGTTTGCTAAACCGGGTGCATCACCTGATGCGGACCGAAGAACGGCTGCCGCAGGTCGCGGACTGCGCCTCGGTGATGGATGCCATGCTGGAGCTAAGCCGCACGGGGCTGGGGCTGGTTGCCGTCTGCGACAAAGAACAAAGAGTGGCCGGGGTCTTTACCGACGGTGACCTGCGCCGCTGGCTGGTAGGGGGAGGCAAACTAGAAGCCGGCATCAACGAAGCCATGACAAAACACGGCACGGTGCTAAAGGCCGAAACCAGGGCGATAGATGCCAAAGAAACCTTGATGAAGAAACGCATTAGCGCCGCGCCGGTGGTGGATGAAAACGGCAGGCTGCTCGGGGCTATCAACCTGCATGATTTTCATCAGGCAGGCATTTTATAGTCCGTGCTTATCGCCCTCCTACGAGGGCGATAAAATCACTTATTGAACGCGGGCCAGCGCCACGGCCTGCCCTAATTGCCACACCGCCATCGCATAATGGGTGCTGTGGTTATAGCGGGTAATCGCATAGAAGTTCGGCAGACCGTACCAGTACTGGTAGCGATCGCCCATATCCAGGCGCAGCAGGCTCACTTCCTGATGGTTGCCTAAAGAACCCTGCGGGCTCAGGCCGGACTGGCCAAGTGCCGCCACGGAGTATTTGGTGTTGAAGCCGTTAGCCAGCCCCGGTACCTGGCCGTTAGCCGGGACGGCAACCATGTCGCCCTTCTCCCAGCCGTGGGCTTTGAAGTAGTTCGCCACGCTGCCGATAGCGTCTTCCGGATCCCACAGGTTCACGTGGCCGTCGCCGTTGAAGTCCACCGCGTACTCTTTAAACGAAGAAGGCATGAACTGCCCGTAGCCCATTGCTCCGGCGAAAGAGCCCTTCAGCGCCAGCGGGTCATCACCTTCATTACGCGCCATTAGCAGGAAGGTTTCCAGTTCGCCCGCAAAGTATTGCGCGCGGCGTGGATAAGCAAAGGCAAGCGTAGCCAGGGCATCCACAATACGCGTTTTCCCCATCACCCGGCCCCAGCGGGTTTCAACGCCGATAATCCCGACGATGATTTCTGGCGGCACGCCATAAACCTGGTAAGCACGGTTCAGCGCAGACTCGTACTGGTTCCAGAACTTAACGCCGTTTTGCACGTTATCCGGGGTGATAAATTTACCGCGGTAGCGCAGCCACGCTCCGTTCGGCCCGGCCGGTGGGGCGGTAGTCGGCGCCTGCTGATCCATCAGGCGCAGCACGTAGTCCAGACGTTTAGCCTGGGACAACACTTCATGCAGCTGGCGGCGGTCGAAGCCATGCTCATTCACCATTTTGTCGATGAATTTCTCTGCTTCCGGGTTGTTAGCGAAGTCCCCGGTTTGCATAAAGACATCGTGCTGCGGCTGCAGCAGAAAACCACCCGACGGCGTGCCGCTTGTTTGCTGCTGTTCGGCGGTTTTCGGCTTACTGCTACAGGCGGAGAGTAAAACCAGGATAGGAAGAAGTGCTGCGGCTGAATAACGCATCTGATGGGCTGTCCCTGTGAATGTTCGCGAAAGTTTCCCAATAATGGTAATCCATAATTCCCCATCTGAGTATGCCTCTCTTTGCCCTTCTGCCTTTAAAATAATATCGGCAACCCAAGAGCTCGCTTCACTTCATCAGCCGTTTGCTGGGTTAGTGCCCGTGCTTTTTCACTCCCGGCCTTCAGCACTTCGCTCAGATACGCCTTGTCCTCAATAAAACGATTCCGCCGCTCTCTTATTGGCGCCAGCAGATTTTGCAGGCAGGTTTCCAGCTCGTTTTTACACTGCCGATCGCCCAGGCCACCGCGCTGATAGTGCTCCTTCATCGCAGCCACTTTCTCTTTGTCTTCATGGAATGCATCCAGGTAGGTGAACACCACGTTACCTTCAACTTTTCCCGGATCGTTGACGCGCAAATGATCCGGGTCGGTAAACATGGCGCTCACCGCCTGGTGAATCTGCTGCTCGCTGGCAGAAAGGGTGAGCGTGTTGCCCAGGGATTTTGACATTTTGGCGTTGCCGTCAACGCCCGGCAGGCGGCTTACCGGGCTAAGCAGCGCCTTGCAGCTGGTTAATAGCGGCGTCGCCGTCAGGCTATTCATCTTGTGCACGATTTCATTGGTCTGTTCGATCATCGGCAGCTGATCGTCGCCAACCGGGACCAGAGCCGCCTTAAAAGCGGTGATATCGGCGGCCTGGCTTATCGGGTAAACAAGGAACCCGGCAGGCAGAGAGCGGGCAAAACCTTTCTGCGCAATCTCGCTTTTCACCGTCGGATTTCTTTCCACACGAGCGACGGTCACGATGTTCATATACAGCATGGTGAGTTCAGCCAGCGCGGGCAGCGAGGACTGCAGGCAGATAGTCGTTTTCTGCGGGTCAATGCCCACCGCCAGATAGTCCGCCATCACCTCCAGAATATTCCCTGCGACGCGCTCAGGGCGGCTGCCGTTATCGGTTAATCCCTGCAGGTCGGCTACCAGAATGTACTGTTGATGCTGGTGCTGAAGCTGAACGCGCTGGCGAAGTGAGCCAACATAATGCCCGAGGTGAAGCTGCCCGGTTGGGCGATCGCCGGTAAGAATGGTTTGCTGCAAAGGATGTGAGCTGTTCATAAATGCCTCCTGAGACTGATAAATCTGGCCGGAGGGCGAACGGATAAAACGAAATAGCCGCCTTCCGGCGGCTATTAGAAAAGGGTGAACGAATTCCTGCCGCCTCTAAAGAGACAGCCACCAACGGGTAACGATAAAGGCGGTGTGTTTTCTGTTCATTGCGCTACCCTATCACATTTCGCGACGGTTTCCGTAGCGGGATTTAAAAGTTTATAATTTCACTATCGTTCGCAAGATCCCCTCGCGACGTACAGATAAAAGGGAAATTTGGGAAACTATGGTTGTTATGAATGATCCTTCGCCTGGCGTACTGTCGGTCTTTGATTTCGACGGCACGCTAACCCATAGCGATAGCTTTGTCCCGTTCCTGCGGTTTGCGTTTGGGCGCAGAACCTTTGCACGCAAAATGATGCGCATGGTATTACCGACGCTCAAATGCCTGCGCCGGAAGCTGACCCGAGATGAATTAAAAGAAGTGCTGATCTCAACCTTCTTAACCGGCGTCAACGAGCAGTGGGTTAAAGAGAAAGCCGAAGTTTATTGCGCGAAAAACTTCGAAAAAATGATGCGTCCGCGCGGGCTTATGGCGGTCGCCGCCGAGCTGCGTTCTGGTGCCGAAGTGACGCTGTGTTCTGCGTCTCCGGCTATCGTGCTGCAACCGTTCGCCGAACGCCTTGGCGTTAAGCTTATTGGTACTCAGCTTGAAGTGATTGATGGCATGCTGACCGGCCGCATTAACGGCCATAACTGCCGCTGCGACCAGAAAATTCAGCGTCTGGAGCAGGTCTATGGCCCGCTGAATCAGCTTCATTTGCGCGCATGGGGAGATTCACGAGGGGACTATGAGCTGCTGACCGCCGCAAGGGATTACCACTGGCGCTATTTCCATCGCTCCAGGCCTCGCCGCCGCTCACCTATCGAAAGATTGCGCCTCGACAAACATCTCTGAGTCGCGTCATCAGGACGCCTTCGCCTGAAGGCGTCCTTCAATTGCTTAGTTCTTACTGTCGCTTGATTCAGCTTTTGCCGGGAACATCACGCTAAGGATGATGCCCACGGCCAGCACGCCCAGCACAACGTACAGGCTGGCGGTGGCCGAAATGCTGTAACCATGATGCCAGATGTGTTCGCTGGCATTAAGCCCAAGTTTAACGGCGATAAAGAACAGCAGCACCACCACGGCTTTTTCCAGGTGAACGAGATACTGTTTTAACGCTTCCAGTACGAAATAGAGAGTACGCAGGCCAAGTATCGCGAACATCATTGCGCTGTAGACGATAAGCGGTTCACGGCTGACGGCAATAATGGCAGGGACGGAATCAAAAGCAAACATCACGTCAGAAAGCTCAACCACCGCCACGCACAGCATCAGAGGCGTAGCATAAAGCGCGGCTTTTTTGACTCGCCCAACGGTGATGGCCTGGTTTTCTGGCTTCTCCAGCTCCCGGTCGACTTCGGCCTGGCTAAGCAGAAACTTGCGCCCGGCAAGCTTTGGCCAGATAGGGAAAAAGCGCTTTACCAGCCGATAAGCCAGATGCTGAGAATAGTCCTCAACCTCTTCTTCCCCGCCGTCGCCCTTCAGCATCATCACCGCCGTCCAGGCGACAATCAGCGCAAAGACGATTTCAACATAGGGCCCAAGAGATAGCAGCCCGGTGCCGATGGCAACAAAAATGCCCCTGAAAACGATCGCCCCGATAACGCCCCAGTACAGCACGCGGTGCCGATAGCGATCCGGAATGCCGAACCAGGCAAAAATCGCCATCATCACAAACAGGTTATCAACCGAAAGCACCTTCTCAAGCGCGTAGCCGGTGACAAACAGGCTGGCGACTTCCGCCCCGTGATGAAGATATAAAAAACCGGCAAAAAGCATTGCCACTGCAACCCAGAACACCGACCACAATGCGGCACTTTTCAGCGAGATGGGCTCGTCTTTGCGGTGCATAAAGAGGTCGATGAAAATGGCACCCACCGAGAGCGCAAGAAACACCGCCACCGTTTCGGTCGGGAAGCCAATATGTGTAGATACCATGTTTTATCCTTCAGGAATGACAGAAGCAGCGTCGGGGAGTCCGGGCGCCGCTTCACTCCATTCAGGATAAGTCCTTCCGGCAAAAATGGTATATTTTTTCTGGTATTGGCGAATAAACAGGCAGCTGTATTAAATCGAGCTGGCATCGCCTGCATACTGCTGCACCGCTTTTTGTAGCCCCGCCGTCTGGCTGTCGTTAGCCGGGCTTACCATCGCATAGTTATAGCGACGATCGCTCCAGTATTGCGCCTTGAGGTTATCGGCCTGCCGCTCCCCTTTGCCCAGGGTTATTGAGCCTGAAGGCCGGATATACCAGGCGACACGCGTTCCCTGCGCGTCCTGGTAAATTACCAGCGCTGCCGGGCCCTGCTCGGTAACCATTAAGCGCCCGCCCACCAGCGTAAAACCGTAATTATCCAGGTTAGGGGCCTGCGCGCCATCAATAAAGTAGCGGCTCATCCAGCCATTTACCGTATCGCGATCGCTGGCAACAACGTCCAGCGCCTTAACGTTGCCGTTGTTCACCAGCCGGTAGGCCTGCACGGCATCCTCCATCGGCAGCATTTGCCGCAAAATCTCACTGGCATGCAGCTGCCAACCGGTCACGCCGCCGATACCCACGGCAAAAAGCAGGCTAAAGGCAAAGGCAAAACGCCACTGACGGCTGCGGCGGATCCGCTGGCGAACCAGCTTCACCTCCGCGCTGGCAGGAGAAACCTGGGGCACATACTCATCAACAGAAAGGCGCAGGCGCTGGGCATCCGCCTGCCATTTTCTCACCTGTGCTGCCAGCTCCGGATGCTGCTGCAAATAGTGTTCAACCCACTTTTTGCGCTCTTCATCTAGTTGCCCGTCAACCCAGGCATGGAGATCCTGTTCTTCAGGAAGGAGCGGTTTCATTTTAATCTCCTTAACGCCGGGGAGGATGACGTATCCTCATCCCACTTTTGCAGCTGTTTTCTGGCACGTGATAAGCGTGACATCACGGTACCTAAAGGAATATCCAGCGACTCCGCCGCCTCTTTATAGCTCAGCCCTTCAACGCTGATGAGTAACAGCAACGCGCGCTGCTCAACCGGGAGCTGGCTGAAGATAGCGAGCATGTCGTCATTGATCAGCATCTCTTCCGTTGAGGCGGCGACCTGGTTTTCATCACCGGTAAACAGCGACAAAATGCGCTGGTAGCGCCTTTTACGCCGTTCACCATCAATAAAATGCCGATAAAGGATCGAGAACAGCCAGCTGCGCAGGCTCTCTCGATCGGCCAGATCCTTTTTTCGCGTAAAAGCTTTTTCCAGGCAGGATTGCACCAAATCCTCTGCGGAATGAGGATTACGCGTGAGCCATAAGGCAAAACGCTGCAGATGCGGCAGCATTTCCCGTATTTCCTGTTCGCTCAGTGTTGACATGATTTACTCCGCTGCGCGACGTTAACCACGGCCTTTGTAGCCCGTCATACTGCTGAACACCCCATCACGCAGCAGCAGCGCATGGAACAGTGCGGCAGTCAGATGCAGGATAACGGTGACAAAAAGCAGCAGCGCAAGCCCCGTGTGCAGCGGCCGCAGCAACGCATAGAGTTCGATATTTTTAGCCACCAGCGCCGGTAATGTTATACCGGCCCCTAACGTCACCGGGTAGCCCGCAGCAGAAAGCATAGCCCAGCCTACCAGCGGTTGAGCCGCCATCAGCAAATACAGCAACCAGTGGGATAAATGTGCAGCAACCATCTGAAAAGCGGGTAAATGAGCCGGGAGCGACGGCGTTTTATAGCGCAGACGCAGGTACACCCTCAGGATAACCAGCAGCAAAATGGCGACACCAAGGGGTTTGTGCAACGAGTATAAAAACGCGTGCAGACCCGACACGGTGGACACCATACCCACGCCGATAAACAACATCGCCATAATCATCAGCGCCATCGCCCAGTGAACGACGCGCAGCAGCGGGTGAAAATAGGTCACCTTGTTCATAATCCTGCTCCTTTGTTTGCCTGAGCTTCTTCATGCGTGCGGCGATTGAAGGATGACGAATAAGCAGCAGAGCGGGCACTCAGCAGCGGATCGTCAGAGCCAGAGATGCCATCCGGCAGTATCAGCGGATCGTAGTTAATGTCGCGGCAGCCGCCGTCGGCCTGATCTTGTGCGGAAGTCAGCACCAGCGTGCCTGCGTTAAGCTTTTGGTGGCTATCGGGCCAGGCTTTTGTCGCGTCATTGGTCGCGTCTCCCTTTTCAGCCACGCTGATAATTAAATCCCATTTTAGCGGCCCCTGCTGCAGGCGCTGCCTGATGTCCTGCTGAAGGAACAACGGGTTAGCTTTGTCTTCCGCCGTCACCGGCACGCCAGGAGTTTGCGCCTGCATACTCCAGCGCACGCCGCGAACGTCCCCTGCTTTATTGGTAAACAAGAAGGTATTCAGGCTGTTGTAGCTGTCGCTGGCCCAGCTTGACGTTGGCACATAGCTCTTCACCCACGCAAAAAACGGCTTTGCCTCCGGGTGAGCGCTGATAAAAGCTTTCATTTTGGCCGGATCGGGTTTGCCCGTTTTAGGATCGGGAATACCCGCCATTTGCTGATCGTAGAAGCCCTGAGGTGTAGCAACGCTAAAGAACGGCAGCGCGTTCATCCCCGTGCGCCACTCCTGGCCATCGCGGGTGATAAACTGCAGCGCCATACTGCGCACCGGAACCGCACCGTCCGGCGCGTTGGGGTTACCGCCGGCAATCGCCAGACGCCCAATAACTGGCGTATTGCCAGGCAGAAACACCGTTGCTTTTGACAGGGCGCTGGCGCTGCCGTTGGAGTCAAAATACCCCGCCACGCAGACGCCTTTGGCATGATTGCGACGATAGCCGGGATGCTCCCCTCCCGTTTTTTCCAGCGCATTAACCAGCTTGTCGGGGGATAAACGCCCCGGCGTCAGGGCTCCCCACGCCCAGGCAAACAGCAGGCAAAGGGCTAACGGAATGGCGACTATCACGGCGCCACGCAGCAAAAATTGCTGCGGATAGCGCAAATTTTTAAACAACGCGCAGAAAGACGGACGGGATTCTCGCATAGGTTCGGCTCACAATGATGAAACGGCATTTGGCTGTTGAGCACATAGGACGAACGAAATGGAAGTTTATTCCCCGGTTATCAATTTTTTCACGTCCCTTCCAACAATAAACAAAGGAAAGTGAATACTCAGCGGGCGGCGCAGCAGCTTAATAGAATTGTCGACGGCGGGGAGCTGAGACTCCCCGCTATTTTTATTTCGGGAAATTAATCACCAGGTGGCTGTTGTCGTCCTTATCGTTCAGCGAGCAGCCAGGGGCTTTATCGCTCGCACTGAAGGAAACCACGGGGCCAGGGCGCATATCTTTAGGCCCTTGCTCACGGCTATGATGAAAATGACCACCGCCGCCCCAGACCAGCGTTTTACGAGCGCCAATGGCACGCTCTTCCTTTTCTGTCGCAGCGTTCCAGGCAATATTGAGCGCCAGCCGCTTGTTCATATATTTGATGGCTTCCATCGGCGTTTTGGGCGCAGCACCGGGAATATGCCGGTCAATGCCGGCGACGGAAATGCCGGCTTTGTGCGCTTCATAAAGTGCCCCGGCAACCTTATCCACCCAGGCCTCACCGTGTTTTGACCAGGCATTCATGATGAAGTTTTTTGTCGCCTCTTTGCCATGCGCCAGCGCTTCGCGAAACAAGGCGTTATCGCTGTACTTCACAAACTCTATCGCCAGCAGATCTACTCCAGCCTTTTTCAACTCGGGAATGGCATGCCCGACAAACTCAGGGATCGCAAGCTGACCATGCACATCGCCCAGATAGGCAAGCTTGTTATCGCGGAACAGGTTTGCCAGCGCCTGAACGGGATCGTTCACCGGCGGCTTAATGTTAATATCAGGATGAATCCTTCCGCTGGCGTTAAGGGCGGCGGGCTGAATGCGATTTGACTGACCGACTGCAGAAAACATGGTTATCTCCGATGTTGGGATGTTTTCTGGTAAGTGGCTGGCAAAAAATTCAGTTCCTGGCTGAACGGAGAAAAATATGTTTCTAAACGCGATGCCCCGATCCACGCAAACCTCCGCTGTTTTCCTGCCCCTGATACTCCGTTATCATGGGCCATCTGCGGGACGATTTCCCTGAACAGTTTATTCCGTATTAGTGAGCAACAATGAGAACCAAAAAAATCACTAACCACTTAAAATTCAAAGAAATGGACATCACCACGCCATGAGCACTAGCGAAACCTTCGACGCCCATACGCCCATGATGCAGCAGTATCTGCGTCTCAAATCCGAGCACCCTGACATCCTGCTGTTTTACCGTATGGGTGACTTTTACGAGCTGTTCTATGACGACGCAAAGCGCGCCTCTCAGCTGCTGGATATCTCGCTGACCAAGAGGGGTGCTTCCGCGGGTGAACCTATTCCGATGGCCGGTGTGCCGCATCACGCGGTAGAAAACTACCTGGCGAAGCTGGTCAATCTCGGTGAGTCAGTCGCTATCTGCGAGCAGGTTGGCGACCCGGCTACCTCTAAAGGGCCGGTTGAGCGTAAAGTTGTGCGTATCGTCACGCCGGGCACCATCAGCGATGAAGCGCTGCTACAGGAGCGCCAGGACAACCTGCTGGCGGCTATCTGGCAGGACAGCAAAAGCTTTGGTTATGCCACGCTGGACATCAGTTCCGGGCGCTTCCGCCTTACTGAGCCAGAAGACCGCGAAACCATGGCGGCTGAGCTTCAGCGCACCAATCCGGCAGAGCTGCTGTATGCGGAAAACTTCGCGGAGATGAGCCTGATTGATGGCCGCCGCGGCCTGCGCCGCCGCCCGCTTTGGGAATTCGAGATTGAAACCGCACGCCAGCAAATGAATTTGCAGTTCGGTACGCGTGATTTGACCGGCTTCGGCGTCGAGAACGCCCACCATGCGCTTTGCGCCGCCGGGTGCCTGTTGCAGTACGTGAAAGATACCCAGCGCACTTCTCTGCCGCATATTCGCTCCGTGACCATGGACCGGCAGCAGGACAGCATCATTATGGATGCCGCCACCCGACGTAACCTGGAGATAACCCAGAACCTGTCCGGCGGCGTGGAGAACACGCTGGCCTCGGTGCTGGACTGCACCGTCACGCCGATGGGCAGCCGTATGCTCAAACGCTGGCTTCATATGCCGGTGCGCAACGTCGATGTGCTTACCAAACGTCAGCAAACTATTGCCGCCCTGCAGGAACGTACCGCGGAAATTCAGCCAACGCTGCGCCAGGTCGGCGACCTTGAGCGTATTCTCGCCCGCCTGGCCCTGCGCACCGCTCGCCCGCGCGACCTCGCACGTATGCGCTATGCCTTCCAGCAGTTGCCCGCGCTGCGCGAAACGCTGTCTGACGTTAGCACCGACTATGTGCAAACCCTGCGCGAGCAAATGGGCGAATTTGTGGAGCTGCGTGAGCTACTGGAACACGCGGTTATCGAATCACCGCCGGTGCTGGTGCGTGACGGGGGCGTAATCGCACCGGGCTACAATGAAGAGCTGGACGAGTGGCGAGCCCTGGCCGACGGCGCGACTGACTACCTGGATCGCCTGGAGATTCGCGAGCGCGAGCGCCTGGGCCTGGATACGCTGAAGGTCGGTTTTAACGCCGTGCACGGCTACTACATTCAGGTCAGCCGCGGTCAAAGCCACCTGGTGCCGATCAACTATGTTCGCCGCCAGACGCTGAAAAACGCCGAGCGCTACATTATTCCCGAGCTGAAAGAGTACGAAGACAAGGTACTGACCTCCAAAGGCAAGGCGCTGGCGCTGGAGAAACAGCTTTATGACCAGCTGTTTGATTTGCTGCTACCGCACCTGGAAGCGCTGCAAAAAAGCGCCACCGCGCTGGCGGAGCTGGACGTGCTGGTGAACCTGGCCGAACGTGCTTATACCCTGAACTACACCTGCCCAACGTTGACAGACAAACCCGGTATTAAACTGGTCGGCGGTCGCCATCCGGTGGTGGAGCAGGTGCTCAGTGAGCCGTTTATCGCTAACCCACTGACCCTTTCTCCTCAGCGCAGAATGCTGATTATTACCGGCCCAAATATGGGCGGTAAAAGTACCTATATGCGCCAGACCGCGCTCATTGCGCTGCTGGCCTATATCGGCAGCTTTGTGCCGGCACAGCAGGCAGAAATTGGGCCTGTGGACCGCATATTTACGCGCGTGGGCGCCGCTGATGATCTGGCTTCGGGCCGCTCAACCTTCATGGTCGAAATGACCGAAACCGCCAACATTCTGCACAACGCCACGGAGCACAGTCTGGTGCTGATGGATGAGATAGGCCGTGGGACATCGACCTATGACGGGCTGTCGCTGGCCTGGGCCTGCGCCGAAAGCCTGGCAAACCGTATCAAGTCACTCACGTTATTCGCTACCCACTACTTCGAGCTGACCACGCTGCCGGAAAAAATGGAAGGCGTGGCTAACGTCCATCTGGACGCCGTGGAGCACGGCGATACCATCGCCTTTATGCACAGCGTGCAGGACGGTGCGGCCAGCAAGAGCTATGGCCTGGCCGTCGCCGCGCTGGCGGGCGTGCCAAAAGACGTGATTAAACGTGCGCGCCAGAAGCTCCGCGAGCTGGAGAGCATTTCCGGCAATGCGTCAGCAAGCCAGGTAGACGGCACGCAAATGTCGCTGCTGGTTGCGGCAGAAGAGACATCTCCGGCCGTTGAAGCGCTGGAAAATCTGGACCCGGACTCGCTCTCTCCTCGCCAGGCGCTGGAGTGGATTTACCGGCTGAAGAGCCTGGTGTAGTTCCCCTCCCCGTTGCGGAAGGCAAAAGAAAAAGGCCAGTCATCGCTGACTGGCCTTTTTGATGGAAACTTTGTTATTCGCGGAACAGCGCTTCGAGGTTCAGCCCCTGAGTCTGCAGGATTTCACGCAGACGGCGCAGGCCTTCAACCTGAATCTGACGAACGCGTTCACGAGTCAGGCCGATTTCACGACCCACATCTTCCAGCGTTGCAGCTTCATAACCCAGCAGACCAAAACGACGAGCCAGCACTTCACGCTGCTTAGCGTTCAGTTCGAACAACCACTTCACGATGCTCTGTTTCATATCATCGTCTTGCGTGGTGTCTTCCGGTCCGTTGTCTTTCTCGTCCGCGAGGATATCCAGCAGCGCTTTCTCAGAGTCACCGCCCAATGGGGTGTCTACCGAGGTAATGCGCTCGTTGAGACGCAGCATACGGCTAACGTCATCAACCGGTTTATCCAGCTGCTCGGCAATCTCTTCCGCACTCGGCTCGTGGTCGAGCTTATGGGAGAGTTCGCGAGCGGTACGCAGGTAAACGTTCAGCTCTTTCACAATGTGAATCGGCAGGCGAATCGTACGGGTTTGGTTCATGATTGCCCGTTCGATGGTCTGACGAATCCACCATGTGGCGTACGTTGAGAAACGGAATCCACGTTCTGGATCGAACTTCTCAACGGCACGAATAAGCCCCAGGTTACCCTCTTCAATCAGGTCCAGCAAAGCCAGACCGCGATTGCTGTAACGACGGGCAATCTTGACCACCAGACGCAGGTTACTTTCGATCATGCGTCGGCGGGAGGCTACATCACCGCGCAGTGCGCGGCGAGCAAAGTAAACTTCTTCTTCGGCTGTTAATAATGGAGAGTAACCGATCTCTCCAAGATAAAGCTGAGTCGCATCCAGTACACGCTGTGTAGCACCCTGTGACAACAGCTCTTCTTCTGCAAGGTCGTTATCACTGGGTTCCTCTTCTACAAGGGCTTTTTCGTCAAAAGCCTCAACTCCGTTCTCATCATATTCCGCGTCTTCGTTTAACTCGTTAACTTTCAGCGTATTCTGACTCATAAGGTGGCTCCTACCCGTGATCCCTGGGCAATACACTCAATGAATGTCTTGCCGGTTTATCGCTGCGGCAAATAACGCAGCGGGTTTACGGATTTCCCCTTGTAACGAATTTCAAAATGCAATCGTGTAGAACTGGTTCCGGTGCTACCCATGGTAGCGATTTTTTGCCCCGCCTTAACTTCTTCTTGTTCCCGGACCAGCATTGTATCGTTATGGGCGTAGGCACTCAGATAATCATCGTTGTGTTTGATGATGATTAGATTACCGTAACCGCGCAGTGCGTTACCGGCATATACCACGCGCCCTGCGGCAGTCGCGATAATTGCCTGTCCTTTACTGCCGGCGATATCGATACCTTTGTTGCCCCCTTCGGTCGCCGCAAAGTTCTCGATGATCTTACCGTCGGTCGGCCAGCGCCAGGTCGAGATTGGCGAGCTGTTAGACGTACTGCTGACGGTAGGTTCGGTAGAGCTAACCACAGGTGCCGTAACCGGTGCTGTGACGACAGTCTCAGCTGGCTTATTGCCCGGTAACATTTTGGTAGCACTCTGTTCACCTGAATCCTCAGAATACGTAATTGTCGGTTTAGAAGCAACTACCCTGGTCGAGTTTTGTTCAACTGGCGTAGTCACGCCCTGCGCGCGGGCATCGGCCGCGGTAACCGCGTTGCCACCGGTGATTGGCGTCCCGGATGCGTTGCCCACCTGAAGGGTTTGCCCCACCTCGAGACCATACGGTGCCGCTACGTTGTTACGCTGGGCCAGGTCACGGAAGTCGTTCCCGGTAATCCACGCAATATAGAACAGGGTGTCGCCGCGCTTAACGGTGTAGGTGCTGCCGCCCGCATAGCTGCCTTTGGGAATATTCCCATACTGGCGGTTGTAGACGATGCGGCCATTTTCCGTATGCACAGGTTCGGAGGCGACGGGCTGGGCCTGAGGCTGACGAACGGGCTGGATTTGCGGCTGCTGAACGGGCTGAACCGGTTGAATCTGCGGTTGCTGAACCGGGGTAGAGGTAGACATTGTCGGTGGCTTAGTCACCAGCAGGCTGCCGGTTGAAGAGCCTGAAGCATTGCCGTTGCCGCCAACGGAACTGATCGGTGCCTGGGTGTTATTATTGCTCGTACAGCCTGCCAGCCAAAGGCTGGTTAGCGTCAACACCGCCGCCCGGCGTAAAGTGAAAGTTGGGCTTCCCGCGCTCATTTATCCCCCAAAATGATAACAACCAGATATTCATGAAAACACTGTAGAAAAGCGGCGTAAACCACGCCAGCTTTTGCTGAATTCGGCTACGTTACGCCGAATCAACAGCAAGAAAACCGGATATTTCCGGGTTATGCTAATTCGCCGGGCACTAAGGGCACAAAGCGAACAGCTTCTACCGTGTCGATTGAAAATTCGTCTCCGTGGCGACGGACGCGTTTTAAAAACTGCTGGTCGTCGCCCACGGGTAAAACAAGAATGCCGCCTTCGTCCAGCTGCGACAGTAGCGCAGTCGGAATTTCCGGCGGGGCCGCCGTCACAATAATAGCGTCAAACGGGGCTTTCGCCTGCCAGCCCTGCCAGCCATCGCCGTGACGGGTCGAAATATTGTGTAAATCGAGCTGCTTCAGGCGACGTCTGGCGTGCCATTGCAGCCCTTTGATGCGCTCTACGGAGCAAACATGCCCCACCAGATGCGCCAGAATTGCGGTCTGGTAACCCGAGCCGGTGCCAATCTCCAGCACCTTTGAATGCTCCGTCAGCTCCAGCAGCTCCGTCATCCTCGCCACCATATACGGCTGAGAGATAGTCTGACCAGACCCAATAGGTAACGCGGTATTTTCCCAGGCTTTGTGTTCAAACGCTTCGTCGACAAACTTCTCGCGCGGCACCTGCGCGATAGCCTCAAGAACCTGTTCGTTCTTGATGCCCTGGGCACGAAGCTGATCGAGAAGGGTTTGTACGCGTCTGCTTACCATTGAGCCTCAACTCCGGCCTTTTCCAGCCAGTGGCCAACGACTTCATGGGCGCTATGTGCGGTTAAATCGACGTGCAGCGGGGTCACCGAAACGTAGCCTTCGTCGACGGCAGCAAAGTCGGTGTCCGGCGCCGCATCCAGTTTTTCTCCCGGCGGGCCAATCCAGTACACCGTGTTGCCGCGCGGATCTTGCTGGCGAATAACCTGGTCTGACGGATGACGGCTGCCGCAGCGGGTAACGCGAATGCCTTTGATTTTATCGAGCGGCAGGTCGGGGACGTTGATGTTAAGAATGCGCCCGGTGCGCAGCGGCTCGCGAGCCAGCGCCCGAAGAATAGAACAGGTTACCGCCGCCGCCGTTTCATAGTGCTGGTGGCCATCGAGCGAAACGGCAAGTGCCGGAAGCCCTAAATGACGCCCTTCCGTCGCGGCCGCAACGGTACCGGAATAGATAACGTCGTCGCCGAGATTAGGCCCGGCGTTAATGCCCGACACCACAATGTCTGGCCGGGGGTGCATCAAAGCATTCACGCCGAGATAGACGCAGTCCGTCGGCGTGCCCATCTGCACGGAGATATCTCCGTTGGCGAGGGTAAAGGTTCTTAGCGATGACTCGAGCGTCAGCGAGTTAGATGCGCCGCTGCGGTTTCTGTCCGGGGCAACCACCTGCACCTCGGCAAATTCACGCAACGCCTCCGCCAGCACCTGAATGCCAGGGGCCTGGACTCCGTCATCGTTACTCAGCAATATTCGCATAATCACCCGCTGTGTTCATGAGTTCCCTGACAACGCTGGTGGCAAAGCTTCCCGCCGGCAGCCAGAAATTCAGCTCGACGGTCACATCATCCCACCAGTTCCAGCTCAGCGCTTTAGGCTGAACCAGCATCGCCCGGCGCGCAGCTTCCACGCGTTCACGCTTCAACAAGCCCAGCAGGACATCTTCTTCCGCCACGCATTGTTGCTCAAAAGCCAGCGCTGCGTTTTGCGTTCCCCACTCGCCGTCACCCGGCAGCGAAGCCGTGATCAGCAGTTCGCCGTCATCTACTCGCTGTTGCAGGGTTGGGAGTTCTTCCGGGGTCGCCACAAACCAGCTGCCGCGTCCTGCCAATTGTAGCGCATCGCCATCAACAACTTGATTAAAGTCTGGTTTTTTCAGGCGCTGGCTAACAATCTGATTAAACAACGCGCTGCGTGCTGCCGACAACCAAAAACTGCGTTTATTTCTGTCTCGCAGCGGCGCATTACTCTCCGCCCAGCGCTTCGCCTGATGCAGGTTGTTACCGCCAATACCAAAACGCTGGCTGCCGAAATAGTTAGGCACGCCCTGCTGCGCCACGGCCTGCAGGCGCTGCTCCAGTTCGCTACGATCGCTGACTTCGCGCAGGACGAGGGTAAAGCGGTTCCCTTGCAGCGCGCCCAAACGCAGCTTGCGGCGGTGGCGGGCAAACTCCAGCACCTGGCAACCTTCGAGCGCAAAGGCGCTCATATCAGGCATCTCTTTGCCCGGGAGGCGGACGCAGAACCACTGCTCGGTCACGGCATGTTTGTCTTTCTGCCCGGCAAAGCTGACTTCGCGAGCATGGACTTTGAGGAATTTCGCCAGCGCATCGGCGACAAAACGCGTATTGCAGCCGCTTTTCAGAATTCGCAGCAGCAGATGCTCGCCGTCGCCGTCGGGGCCAAAGCCCAAATCTTCAATCACCACGAAGTCTTCAGGACTGGCCTTGATAACGCCGCTGCCCTGCGGCTTACCGTGCAGCCAGGTCAGGTTTTGCATATCCATTACTTGCTGGCCTTATGCAGCAGCGCCACGGCTTCACAGGCAATACCTTCCCCACGCCCGGTAAAGCCGAGCTTCTCGGTGGTGGTCGCTTTAACGTTGACATCATCCATATGGCAGCCGAGATCTTCGGCGATAAACACGCGCATCTGCGGGATGTGCGGAGCCATTTTCGGTGCCTGAGCGATAATCGTCACGTCGACGTTCCCAAGCGTAAAACCTTTAGCCTGAATGCGACGCCACGCTTCGCGCAGCAGTTCGCGGCTGTCCGCACCTTTGAAGGCAGGATCGGTGTCCGGGAACAGCTTGCCGATATCTCCCAGCGCGGCGGCACCCAGCAGCGCATCGGTCAGGGCATGCAGGGCAACGTCGCCATCAGAATGGGCCAGCAGCCCTTTTTCGAACGGGACACGAACGCCGCCAATAATAATCGGGCCTTCACCGCCAAAAGCATGAACATCAAAACCATGTCCGATACGCATTATAAATTCTCCGTTTGGGTTAACCGCGTAAGATAGAAAGCCGCCAGCGCCAGATCTTCAGGGCGAGTCACCTTGATATTATCAGCCCGAGCGCTAATCAGTTCTGGATGAAAGCCGCAATATTCAAGGGCCGAGGCTTCATCGGTGATGGTGGCGCCTTCATCCAGCGCGCGCAGCAGACAGCTGCGCAAAAGTTCGAGAGGGAACAGCTGCGGCGTAAGGGCATGCCAGAGATCTTCACGATCTACCGTATGCGCTATCAGCGCTTTACCGGGCTCGCCTCGCTTCATGGTGTCGCGAACCGGAGCGGCCAAAATGCCGCCGACT
This sequence comes from Cedecea neteri, assembly GCF_000757825.1. Classification (GTDB taxonomy): domain Bacteria; phylum Pseudomonadota; class Gammaproteobacteria; order Enterobacterales; family Enterobacteriaceae; genus Cedecea; species Cedecea selenatireducens. The sequence continues at coordinate 3,537,571 of NZ_CP009451.1, read as the reverse complement.
TTGCTGGTAGCGATAATCGCCAGCAGATTTTCGAGGTCGTCCGGGTGCAGACAGGGGCGCGCAGCGTCGTGAACCAGCACCCATTTCGCATCGCCTGCGGCCTGCAGGCCAGCCAGAACGGAATCCGCACGCTGTTTCCCGCCCGTCACCACGGTGACGCGAGGATCGGAGGCCAGCGGCAGAGAAGAAAAGTAAGCATCGTTGGGGCTGACAGCGACGATCGTCTGGCCCACGCGCGGGTGCGCCATCAGGCTAGCCACCGCGTGTTCGAGAATCGTTTTGTCGCCGATGTGTAGGTACTGCTTAGGACATTCCGTTTGCATACGGCTGCCGATACCGGCGGCCGGTATCACGGCAATTACGTCCTGGGAGGAGTCTGCCATGCCTTTCACTTATGCTGAGTTATCGATTATTTTGCCCGGCGTTAGGGGGATTACCGTTGGCTGCGCGTTTGGAGGCTTCCGGCACCAGGCGATAAAAAGTCTCCCCCGGCCTGGTCATGCTGAGTTCGTTGCGAGCGCGCTCTTCAATCGCTTCCTGGCCACCGTTGAGGTCGTCAATTTCGGCAAAAAGCTGATCGTTGCGAGATTTTAATTTGGCATTGGTTGCCTGCTGCGCAGCGACATCTTCGCTGACGCGCGTGTAATCGTGTACGCCGTTTTTTCCGAACCACAGCGAATACTGAAGCCAGACCAGCAAGGCCAGCAACAGCAGCGTTAGTTTACCCATCCTGCCCCCTGAAAAACGGCACAATCATCCCACAACTTTTTCGTCGACTCCACAATGGCAAGCAACCCTGCCCGCCAAATCGCGCCAGAATTTACCACATAACGCGCATTCATGCGCGATTGCAGCAAGTTTAGCTTAACGTTGCCCAAAAATAGTCTGTTACGGTTTGACGCAGTTAGGCACGGCTAACCCATTAGCCACATAAAGAGTACGCCGAACATCAGCGCGACGGAGAGCAGCGTAGCCAGGCAGCTAAACAGCAGCCTGCCGCGCAAAATGGAGTGCAACGCTATCCCCACCACCACCGCGACCGGCATCAGCGCCAGGAAAAATGGCCACGTGTAGAGGAAGAAAAACAGCGTGTTAGGGCCGTAGACCAAAAAGGGAATGCCTAGCGCCATCAGCCACGACAAAAAGCCGATAAACGCCCCGGGCAATGACCAGGTTGTTTCCTCGACCGTCGGGCTGGGTTCAGCCTGAGAAATAACGATATTCGTGCTGTTGCGCATAACTGATTTCATAACCCTGATGGCCGGAAGCGTTGTGCTTCCGGGCGTCTTCAGCAATTGATGATATCGTCACGACGCAGCAGGTCTAATATTTGGGCCACTAAATTTGTTACTAATTGTTCGCCGTCTAAGTGTATTTCCGCCTGTAGCGGCGCCTCATACGCCGAATCAATACCGGTAAAATTCTTTAATTCCCCTGCCCGAGCCTTCTTGTACAGCCCTTTAGGATCGCGGGTTTCGCAAATCGCCAGCGGCGTATCCACAAACACTTCGTAGAAGCGCCCCTCTCCGGCGCGTTCGCGTACCATTTGCCTTTCGGCACGGTGCGGCGAGATAAACGCGCTGAGCACGACAAGGCCCGCGTCCACCATCAGGCCGGCAACTTCACCTACCCGCCGGATGTTTTCTTTACGGTCTGCATCGCTAAAACCCAGGTCGCTGCATAACCCGTGGCGCACGTTGTCGCCGTCGAGTAAGTAGGTGCTTACGCCAAGTTTATGCAGTTCCTGTTCAAGCGCGCCGGCCACGGTTGATTTCCCGGAGCCGGACAAGCCGGTAAACCACAGCACCGCCCCACGGTGCTTGTGCAAAGCTTCACGCTGCTCACGCGTAACGGGGTGAGCATGCCAGACCACGTTTTCATCATGGTCGGCCATTACTTGCCTCCCAGCAGGTCACGCGCGCCCCAGTGTGGAAAGTGGCGACGCACCAGAGCATTAAGCTCAAGTTCAAACGCACCGTATGCCGAAGGTTCCTGATAAACATCTTCCTGCGGCTCACGCACCATGCCTGCGCCCACGGTCACGTTGCTCAGGCGATCGATGAAAATCAGCCCGCCGGTCACCGGATTGGTCTGATATTTGTCGAGCACCAGCGGCTCATCGAAGGTCAAATCCACCAGCCCAATGCCGTTCAGCGGCAGGCTTTCCACCACGCGCTGAGTCAGAGAGTTAATCTCAACCTGGTACTGAATATTGTCGACGCGCGCGCGGGTTTTCTTCCCGGCGATCTTGATATCAAAGCTCTGCCCCGGCACCAGCGGCTGCTCCGCCATCCATACCACATCCACTTTAGCGCTCTGTACCGCGGCCAGTGATTCACCGGAATCAACCAGCAGGTCGCCCCGGCTGATGTCGATTTCATCTTTCAGCACCAGGGTTATCGCTTCGCCCGCGCCGGCTTGTTGCAAATCTCCATCAAAAGTCACGATTCGGGCGATGTTCGACTCCACGCCGGACGGCAGCACTTTGACGCGCTGTCCCACGCTGACGGTGCCCGAAGCCAGCGTCCCCGCGTAGCCACGGAAGTCCAGGTTGGGACGGTTAACGTACTGCACCGGGAAGCGCATTGGCTGCTGCTCCACGCTGCGAGTAATTTCTACCGTTTCCAGCACTTCGAGCAGCGTCGGGCCGCTGTACCACGGCATCTGGCTGCTGGAGCCTGCCACGTTATCCCCTTCCAGCGCGGAAAGCGGCACGAAGCGAATATCCAGGTCCGCCGGCAGCTGCTGGGCGAAGGTCAGGTAATCCTGTTTGATCTGCTCGAAGGTCTGCTCGCTGAACGCCACCAGATCCATCTTGTTGATCGCCACCACCAGATGTTTGATCCCCAGCAGCGTGGAGATAAAACTGTGACGACGGGTTTGATCCAACACGCCTTTACGGGCGTCGATCAGCAGGATCGCCAGGTCACAGGTTGATGCGCCGGTCGCCATATTGCGGGTGTACTGTTCGTGCCCCGGCGTGTCGGCGATGATAAATTTGCGCTTCTCGGTGGAGAAATAGCGATAGGCCACGTCAATGGTAATGCCCTGCTCACGTTCAGCCTGCAGGCCATCCACCAGCAACGCTAAGTCGAGTTTCTCGCCCTGGGTGCCGTGACGTTTACTGTCGGTGTGCAGCGAAGAGAGCTGATCCTCATAAATCTGGCGCGTGTCGTGCAGCAGGCGGCCAATCAACGTGCTTTTGCCGTCATCGACGCTGCCGCAGGTCAAAAACCGCAGCAGGCTTTTGTGCTGCTGCGCGTGCAGATAGGCTTCTACGCCGCCTTCGTCAGCGATTTGTTGTGCAATAGTGGTGTTCATCTGGCGGCTCCTTAGAAATAACCCTGGCGTTTTTTCAGCTCCATGGAGCCGGCCTGGTCGCGGTCAATCATGCGTCCCTGGCGTTCACTGGTGGTGGAAACCAGCATCTCTTCGATGATCTCCGGCAGCGTCTGCGCGGTAGATTCCACCGCGCCGGTCAGCGGCCAACAGCCCAGGGTACGGAAGCGCACCATACGTTGTTCAATCACTTCGCCCGGCTGCAGATCGATGCGATCGTCGTCAATCATCATCAGCATGCCGTCACGCTCCAGCACCGGGCGCGGAGCCGCAAGATACAGCGGAACGATGTCGATATTTTCCAGGTAGATGTACTGCCAGATATCCAGCTCGGTCCAGTTAGAGAGCGGGAACACGCGAATGCTTTCGCCTTTGTTAATCTGGCCGTTGTAGTTGTGCCACAGCTCAGGGCGCTGGTTTTTCGGATCCCAGCGGTGAAAGCGATCGCGGAAGGAATAAATACGCTCTTTCGCGCGCGACTTCTCTTCGTCACGACGTGCGCCGCCAAAGGCCGCGTCAAAACCGTATTTATTCAGCGCCTGCTTAAGGCCTTCGGTTTTCATGATGTCGGTATGTTTGGCGCTGCCGTGAACAAACGGGTTGATGCCCATCGCCACGCCTTCAGGATTGCGATGCACGATAAGATCGCAGCCGTAGGCTTTCGCCGTGCGGTCACGGAATTCGTACATTTCGCGGAATTTCCAGCCGGTGTCAACGTGCAATAGCGGGAACGGCAGCGTACCAGGGTAGAAAGCTTTGCGGGCCAAATGCAGCATGACCGAAGAGTCTTTACCAATGGAATACATCATCACCGGATTAGAAAATTCGGCAGCGACCTCGCGGATAATATGGATGCTTTCAGCCTCCAGTTGCCGCAAGTGAGTGAGTCTTTTCTGGTCCATAACCTTCCCTTAAGCAGATGCGCCGCGGCCGTTCATCGCAGCCGCTTGAGATTTAATCTAAGGGGACTATAAGTCTTGGGCTTATTTGTTATGAAATTACGAATTGGAATGACTAGTTCCCGAAAAGAATAACGCCCCGGCAAAGCTAACAACAAAATGTGCTTAACCTGCCGTTTTTTCGCGGGTTTAAGAGCAAATGAAATTGTTTAACCTGGCTCACAGTTTCATACTAACGGTGCTTAAAACTTCCGACTAATAAAGATGAATAAGGACGTACTATGTTTTCCGCATTGCGCCGCTCGGTGATTTGCCTGGCACTGGGCGCGTGCTTTAGTTTTCCCGCCGTAGCGAAGACCACGCAGCAAGGCGATATTGCCGACCAGCAAACCCGCCACATCGCCACTTATTTTCCTGGCCGAATGACCGGCAGCCCGGCCGAAATGCTGGCCGCAGACTATCTTCAGCAGCAATTTAAAAGTTGGGGTTACCAGAGCGATATTCGTCAGTTTAATACCCGCTACCTTTACACCACGAAAGCGGGCCATCAAAACTGGCATAACGTCACCACCAGCAGCGTGATTGCCGCCCGCGAAGGTAAGCTGCCGCAGCAAATCATTATCATGGCGCATCTGGATACCTATACGCCGCTGAGCGATAAAGACGTGGACAATAACCTCGGCGGCCTGACGCTGCAGGGCGTGGACGATAATGCTTCCGGTCTCGGCGTCATGCTGGAGCTGGCCGAACGCCTGAAAGATATACCTACCCGCTATGGCATCCGCTTTATTGCCACCAGCGGAGAAGAGATTGGCTCGCTGGGTGCGAAGAACATCCTGCAGCGCATGAGTAAAGAAGAGCAGGCCAACACGCTGCTGGTTATCAACCTTGATAGCCTGATCGTGGGCGATAAGCTTTATTTCAATAGCGGAGTATCAACGCCTGCGGCCGTGCGCAAACTGACCCGCGACCGGGCGCTGACTCTTGCGCACCGCGCAGGGATTCAGGCTACCAGCAATCCAGGATTGAATGCGAAATTCCCGAAAGGCACCGGCTGCTGCGGCGATGCAGAGCCTTTTGATAAAGCAGGTATTCCGGTGCTTTCCGTCGAGGCAAGCAACTGGACGCTGGGAGCGAAAGACGGTTACCAGCAGCGCGGTAAAAACAAGGCGTTCCCAAACGGCACCAGCTGGCATAACGCGACTATCGACAACCTCGACTATCTGGATAAAGCGCTGCCGGGCAGAATTAAGCGCCGCAGCCATGACACGGTGCGCGTTTTGCTGCCGCTGGTGAAAGAGTTGGCGAAGGCCGAAAAATGATGTTCCCTCGCCGTTCAGGCGAGGGAGTCGTTATTCGTGCAAGCCGCACTCGCGCTTCAGGCCAAAGAACCGGGTTTCTTCTTCTGCCATGCCCGGCTCCCACTTACGCGTGGTGTGGGTATCGCCGACGGAAAGATAGCCCTGATCCCACAGCGGATGATACGTAAGCCCGTGCTCGGTCAGGTACTGATATACCGTGCGGTTATCCCAGTCGATGATCGGCAAAATTTTAAAGACTTCGCGTTGTACCGCCAGCACCGGCAAATTGGCACGGCTACCGGACTGTTCGCGACGCAGACCAGCAAACCAGGTTTTTGCCTCCAGCGTTTTCAGGGCGCGGTTCATCGGCTCAACTTTGTTGATGTCGTTGTAGCGCTCAATACCTTCCACGCCCTGCTCCCAAAGCTTGCCGTAGCGCGCTTCCTGCCACGCCGGGCTTTCGGTCGCACGAAACACTTGCAGGTTCAGCTTCAGCCTGTCGGTAAGCTCATCGATAAACCGGTAGGTTTCCGGGAACAGATAGCCTGTATCGGTCAGGATCACCGGGATATCAGGGCGCTGCTGCGTGACCAGATGCAGGCACACGGCAGCCTGAATGCCGAAGCTGGACGAGAGGACAAACTCACCGGGCAGGTTTTCCAGCGCCCAGGTGACACGCTGCTGCGCGCTAAGTTTTTCCAGCTGAGCGTTCACTTCGGCGAGCGCCATGACGCGTTCGACCTTAGGAAGGGCGTTCAGAGCGTTAAGATCGAGTACGGACATACATGCCTCACTTAGTGATAAATGACCCTCACCCCGGCCCTCTCCCTGGAAGGGAGAGGGGGGAAACCGAATGATTCCCTCTCCCCAACTCTCCCTGGAAGGGAGGGGGGGAAACCGAATGATTCCCTCTCCCCAGCTCTCTCTGATAGGGAGAGGGAAAAGCCAGATTCAGTATTCTTTGTCTGTTAATCCCCTCTCCCCTTTGGGGAGAGGGTTAGGGTGAGGGGATAAAAACTAGTCCCACAAGTCCCTGGCAGGGTCGAGCACCGGGCGAATAATCCCGGCGCGCACAGTGAAATCGCCAAAGCCTTCATCGGCCTCACGCTCATTCGCCCAGCGCCCCACCAGCTCGTCAATCGAGCTGAGGATTTCCGGCTCCGTGATATTTTCACGGTACATACGCGGAATACGCGTCCCGATACGGTTGCCGCCAATGTGCAGGTTATAGCGCCCCGGCGCTTTCCCCACGAGGCCGATTTCGGCCAGCATCGCACGGCCACAGCCGTTCGGGCAGCCGGTGACGCGCATCACAATGTGCTCATCCGGCACCTTGTGTTTATCCATCACCTGCTCAACTTTGGTGACAAACTCAGGCAGGAAGCGTTCGGCTTCCGCCATCGCCAGCGGGCAGGTAGGGAAAGACACGCAGGCCATCGAGTTCTCGCGCTGCGGCGTGACCGCGTTCATCAGCCCGTGCCCGGTAGCCAGCTTCTCTATTTTAGCCTTTTCGCTTTCCGGCACGCCGGCGACGATCAGGTTCTGGTTTGCCGTCAGGCGGAAATCACCTTTATGGATCCGGGCTATCTCCAGCAGGCCTGTTTTCAGCGGGCGATCCGGGTAATCCAGGATACGGCCGTTTTCGATAAACAGCGTCAGGTGCCATTTGTCGTCGATGCCCTTCACCCAGCCGATACGGTCGCCACGGCCGGTGAATTCGTAAGCGCGGGTCGGCTCAAACTTGATGCCGGCGCGGCGCTCAACTTCCGCCTTAAACACCTCCACGCCCACGCGCTCAAGGGTATATTTGGTTTTGGCATTTTTACGGTCGGTACGGTTCCCCCAGTCGCGCTGGGTCGTCACCACCGCTTCCGCTACGGCCAGAGTATGCTCCAACGGAATGTAGCCGAATTCGCTCGCCGTGCGGGCATAGGTATTTTTATTGCCGTGCTCAATGGACAGGCCACCGCCAACCAGCAGATTAAAGCCAACCAGCTTGCCGTTTTCTGCAATCGCAATGAAGTTCATGTCATTGGCGTGCAGATCTACATCGTTCTGCGGCGGGATCACCACCGTGGTTTTAAACTTACGCGGCAGATAGGTCGGCCCCAGAATTGGCTCTTCATCCGTGGTGGCAACTTTTTCTTTATCCCACCAAATTTCGGCGTAGGCGCGGGTGCGCGGCAGCAGGTGCTCTGAAAGCTTTTTCGCCCATTCATAGGCTTCCTGGTGCAGCTCAGACTCCACCGGGTTAGACGTACACAGCACGTTGCGATTCACATCATTGGCGGTCGCCAGCGCGTCCAGGCCAACCTCGTGCAGCATTTCATGCGCGGGTTTAACGTTCTTCTTCAGGATCCCGTGGAACTGGAACGTCTGGCGGTTAGTCAGGCGGATGCTGCCGTAGATAGTCTTATCTTCGGCAAATTTATCAATAGCCTGCCACTGTTGGGTGGTGATTATCCCTCCCGGCAGACGGCAGCGGAGCATCATCGCGTGGCGCGGCTCCAGCTTCTGCTCCGCGCGTTCGGCGCGAATATCGCGGTCATCCTGCTGATACATGCCGTGAAAGCGGATCAGCAGGAAGTTGTCGCCGTTGAAACCGCCGGTCAGGCCATCCTGCAAATCTTCTTTAATGGTGCCGCGCAGGAAATCGCTATCGCGCTTCAGCCGTTCGGCGTCGACCAGTTTGCCTTCGACCACCAGAGGGCCAGGGTGTTTTTCGCTCATTAGTAGACATCTCGCTGATAACGGCGCTCAACGCGCAGCTCACTTAAAAATTCATCTGCCGCTTCGGTATCCATGCCACCGTGGACGGCCACCACTTCCAGTAACGCCTGTTCAACGTCTTTCGCCATACGATTGGCGTCGCCGCAGACGTAAATGTGGGCACCTTCTTGAATCCAGCGCCACAGTTCCGCGCCTTTCTCGCGCAGTTTGTCTTGTACGTATATTTTATGCTGCTGGTCGCGGGACCAGGCTAAATCGATGTTCGTCAGCAGGCCGTCTTTGACGTAGCGCTGCCATTCCACCTGATACAGGAAATCTTCGGTGAAGTGTGGGTTGCCGAAGAACAACCAGTTCTTGCCGCTAGCGCCGTCGTTATCGCGCTGCTGAATAAAGGCGCGGAACGGGGCAATACCGGTGCCGGGGCCAATCATAATGACCGGAGTTTCCGGGTTTGCCGGTAAGCGGAAGTTATCGTTGTGCTCAATGAACACGCGAACTTCGCCGTCTTCTTCAAGGCGATCGGCCAGGAAGCCGGAAGCCCCGCCGCTGCGGGCACGGCCTTCGATGTCATAGCGCACCGCGCCCACGGTAATGTGAACTTCGGTTTCAGCTTCCGCCTGCGAAGAGGCGATTGAGTAAAGACGCGGCGTGAGCGGGCGCAGCAGGCTAACCAGCTGTTCCGCCGTCAGCTCCGCCGGGGCGTAGCGAGCCATATCCACAATCGGCGTGGTCTGCGCGTAATGCTGTAATTTTGCTTTATCGCCCACCAGCTCCAGCAGCGCCGTGTTGCGGGTCAGCTGGGCGTAGCTTTCAACGATATTGCCGGTGTTCACAGTCAGTTCGAAGTGCCACTGCAGGGCTTCGCTCAGCGGCAGCGTTTTGCCGTCAACGGTGACGCTTTCATCGCCTTTCAGCCACAGCAAATCCGTCAGCTCTTTCACCAGCGCCGGATCGTTCTGATACCAGACGCCAAGCGCGTCGCCCGGCCGATAGCGCAGGCCAGAATCGGCAAGATCGATTTCGATGTGGCGCACGTCTTTATCGGAATCGCGGCCGGTAATCTTCTGGTTAACCGCGAGCGTGGCGGTTAACGGTGCTTCTTTGCTGTAAGGGCTGGTGAAAATTTCGTTGCTCACGCCAGTGGCGGTCGCGGTCGCCTGAGCCGGGGTTTCCGCCGGTACGCGAGACTTCAGTAGTTCGACAATTTTGCCACGCCATTCCTGGGCCGCAGGCTGGTACTCGACGTCGGTATCGACGCGATCCAGCAGGCGCTCACCGCCTAATTCCGCCAGCTTGCTGTCGAAGTCTTTGCCGGACTGGCAGAAGAATTCATAGGAGCTGTCGCCGAGGCCAAAGACCGCAAACGCGGTACCGTTAAGCTTTGGTGCCTTCTTCGAAAACAGGAATTTGTGCAGGGCCACGGCTTCTTCCGGCGGCTCCCCTTCCCCTTGCGTGGAACTGACGACAATCAGCAGCTTTTCCTGGGCAATTTGCTTGAATTTATAGTCGCCCGCGTTCACCAGGTTGACGTTCAGCTTCGCCGCCAGCAGGTCGTCACGCAGCTGCTCGCTCACGCGGCGCGCGTTGCCGGTCTGCGAAGCGGAAATTAGCGTGATAACCGGCACTTCTGCCGCAGGGGCCGGAGCCGCCGCGACAGCGCCAGGCTGCTGGTTAATCATTCCCCAGAAGTAGCCGGACAGCCAGGCCAACTGAGTGGTCGAAAAATCAGTGGTCGCCGCCTGAAGGCGTGCCAGCTGGTCCGGCGTTAGCGGCAGCAAAGCGCTCGGTGGAACCTGAGAAGTCATACGTATTTAGCTTCCAGTAGCAAAGTGCAAAAAAGGGCTTACAGACTGTAATGAGTCAAGGTTAACCAGCAGGTTATCAACAATTAAAGAAGGGATGGAAATAATAAATAACTAAAACGACTAATCGTTTTTTCAGGTAAATCATAGTGTTAAAAGTGATTAACTAACTAACTGATGAATAAAAGATTTTCGCTCATTCACCGTTACTTACAGCATGTAGCCGGGCCGCGGGCCGTTTAGTTAATGCGAAAAATAGTCCATTCCGCTATCATGCGGCGGTTTTTTGAATTCCAGAGAGTTGAATGATGTCCACCACCCTGTTTAAAGATTTTACCTTCGAAGCCGCTCACCGCCTGCCGCACGTGCCGGAAGGCCACAAATGCGGTCGCCTGCATGGCCACTCCTTTATGGTGCGCCTGGAAATTACCGGCGAGGTAGATCCCTATACCGGCTGGATCATGGACTTTTCCGAGCTGAAGGCGGCGTTTAAGCCGACTTACGATCGCCTCGATCACTATTATCTGAACGATATCCCAGGGCTTGAAAACCCAACCAGCGAAGTGCTGGCGAAATGGATTTGGGATCAGATGAAGCCCGTCGTTCCGCTTTTGAGCGCGGTGATGATCAAAGAAACCTGCACCGCCGGCTGCGTTTACCGCGGTGAATAAGAACGAAAAAAGTCCGGAAATCACGCCGGACTTTTCCCGTCTGCGCACCTCATCAAGCTAATTTTCTTCCCGCTTTGGTAAGCTACTCCGTCGCAACTAAAAGGTGCACGGGATGGCCACTACAGATTTCGATATTATCGTCGTAGGTGCAGGGATCGCAGGCTCCTGCTGCGCGGCAGAGTGCGCGCGCGCCGGGCTAAATGTTCTGCTTGTTGAGCGGGCAAGCCAGCCCGGAGGCAAAAACCTGTCGGGCGGCAGGCTTTACACCGCCGCGTTTGACGATCTCTTTCCTGACTTTTCTCGTACTGCCCCGCTTGAGCGCTGTATTACCCATGAAAAACTCTCCGCTCTGACGCCGGACAGCGCCACTACGCTCAGCTTTCAACAGCCCACGGCTTCTTCATACAGCGTGCTTCGCGCACGTCTCGATCCGTGGCTGTTCCAGCAGGCTGAACAAGCCGGAGCCCAGTGCCTGGCGTCTACCCAGGTCGATGGCCTGCATGTCGAAAACGGCGTGGTGAGCGGCGTAGTGATTGACGGAGAAGTGCTGAGCGCCAGAGCCGTGGTTATTGCCGAAGGTGCCAATACCCTGCTGGCAGAGCAGCATAAGCTATTGAACAAGTTGCCCGAGCACGGTGTTGCGGTCGGCGTTAAGGAAGTGCTTGCGCTGCCGAAAGAAGATCTGGAAAACCGTTTTGCCCTCGAAGGTAACGAAGGCGCGGCCTGGCTGTTCACCGGTGGCGTCTGCGGCGAGCAGCCCGCAGGTGGTTTTCTCTATACCAATAACGATACGCTTTCTGTCGGCATCGTTTGCCCCCTATCTTCACTCCGGGCTTCCTCCGCAGCGCTTCCTGACCTGCTGGAAAACTTCAAACAGCACCCAACGCTGCGCCCGCTTTTACGCCGCGCCGAGCTGGTGGAATACGGCGCCCATCTCATTCCTGAATGCGGCCTGAACGGGCTCCCCGAACGCCTGGCCGGCCCAGGCTATTTGCTGGTGGGCGATAGCGCCCGTTTCTGTATCAATACCGGCTTCACCGTGCGCGGCATGGATTTGGCTGCGCTTTCGGCAAAAGCGGCGGCACAAACGCTGATTCAAGCGCTGCAGGAAAATGAAAGTGTCGATCTTAATCAGGTTTATCGCCAGCAGCTGGAGCGCACTACGCTGTGGGGTGTGCTGGAGCGCTACCGCAAAATGCCCGATTTTTTACAAACGCCAGGGCTGTTTCAGGACTATCCGCACCTGCTGGCCGAGCTGCAGCGTGATATCTTTGATCCCCAAAGTTCACCGCCACCCCGCCTCGGCAGCCTGCTGTGGAAGCATGCCCGCAGGGCCGGTATTTCCCGGCTGGTTAAAGACATTTTTCACGGAGGACGCAGCCTGTGAACCTGCATGAGAAACTGGCAAAGAACGCCTGGCAACCCGCAGAGAAACCGCACATTGTTCCTGCAGACAGCCCCGACAGAGAAAGCCTTGCCCTGCTGGTACGCGCCTGCCCCGCAGGGTTATACCGCCAGAAGGAAGACGGCAGCCTGCAGATTGATAATACCGGCTGCCTGGAGTGCGGCACATGCCGCCTGCTTTGCGACGAACAAACCCTCAGCCGCTGGCGCTACCCGCCCGCCGGCTGCGGCATCCAATTACGCTTTGGTTAATGGAGTTCAAGCTGTGTCCCTGATGTCCCTACTCAAACAACATCCGCTGATTGCAGCGGTAAAAGATAACCAGAGCCTGCAGCTGGCGCTGGAGTCCGACTGCCAGGTTATTTCCGTGCTGTACGGCAATATCTGCACGATTACCGGCATCGTGCAGCAGATTAAAAAAGCGAACAAATACGCGCTGGTGCACGTCGATTTACTGGAAGGCACGTCGAATAAAGAAATTGTGATTAACTTCCTGAAGCTGGTGACCCAGGCCGATGGCGTGATCAGCACCAAGGCACCGATGGTGAAAGCGGCCAGGGCGCAGGGGTTCTTTGCCATTCACCGGCTGTTTATCGTCGACTCTATCTCTTATCACAACATCGATAAGCAGATCGCGCAGTCAAACCCGGACTGCATTGAAATACTGCCCGGCTGCATGCCGAAGGTGATGAAGTGGGTGACGGAGAAAATCGACCTGCCGGTGATAGCGGGCGGCCTGGTGTGTGACGCGGAGGATGCTAACAACGCCCTGAACGCCGGCGCGCTGGCTATCTCAACCACCAATACCGGCGTCTGGCAGTTGGCTAAATATCTTCCCTGACGCAGTTTTGCAGCTCGGCTAACACCGGCAGCAGGTCGTCCACAATCCCCACGTCGGCATGGCGAAAAATTGCCGCCTGTGGGTCGCTGTTAATAGCGACGATAAACCGGCTGTGGGCAATGCCGCTGATAAAGGCAGGTGCGCCGGAAACGCCTGCGGCAATACAAACGTCGGCGGCAACCTGAGTGCCGGACATCCCTAACAGCTTGTCCATGCTGCACCAGGCGTGCATCACCGCTTCCCGGCTCGCGCCGGTTTCCATCCCCAGCGCGCTGGCGCAGGCTTCAACCTGTTCCATCGCCTGCTGGCTGCCTACTCCTCGCCCCACGGCCAGCACAAGCCTGGCTTCAGCCAGCCCGGACGCACTCTCCTCAGCAATAGACGTACATTCAACCAGCCAGGCAGGCTTCTGTTCCGCTACGGGAATCTGCGAATATTCTATCTCTGGCTGCCAGTTCCCTGCGCCCGGCGAGGACGCAACGCTCAGGCACCAGGGTTTATTTTGCAGCCGGAGAGTAGCCACCAGCGCGCCGCCGCAGGCATTTTTGTGCACCGTTTTTTGGGTAATATTTACCCCACTGACGGCACTCCAGGCTTCCCCCTTCAGGCGGCACGCCAGCCGGGTTGCCAGCTCCGCGCCCTGCCAGCCTGAAGGAAACAGCAAAACATTTGCAGGGGACTGAGCATAGTGCGCGCATAACGCGTTCAGCAGCGGCTCGCTGTATTCAGTCTCCGGCAGCAGCCAGCCTTCAAGCTGGACTTTTTCAGTCTCGCTACACGAAATAAAATTCCCGAACTCGTTCAGCACGGCAGCTTTTCGGGACTCGGGCAGGATCAGGGCAATTTTCATGGCTGCATCCTTTTACGTAGCCAGTCGCGGTAAAGGCTACGGGCCTTCTCACCCGCATCGTTTCCCTGAATAATTAAGCCGCCGCGCTGTCGCTGAGGGTTATCCAGTTCGACCAGGGCAGGCGTGGCTACCTCGGCACCCAAGGTTTCCGCAGGCAAAACCTCAACGTCCGAGGCCTTTACCGCCAGTTTTTGCCGCAGGCCCGGCGTTCTCAGGCAATATTCTCCCCGGCTTTCAATCATCAATACCGCAGGCAGCCGCACGGTAAGGCGGCGTTTTCCGGTAGCATATCGCTGTTTCAGCTCAACCTGCTGTAGCGTCTGATTCACCGAAAAATCATAGACCTGACTGAAGCACGGCCAGCCAAGCTGTTCTGCCAGATAAAACCCCGTCTGGCCGCTGTTGCCCTCGGCGCTGCGCGACCCCAGCAGCACCAGAGATTGAGGGTTTTGCTGCTGCCAGGCCGCCAGTAAAGCGGCAACCGAGGCAGGTGCAAAAGTCATTTCACCTTCCCGCTTCAGCCTCACCGCCCGTTGGAACCCCAGCGCCTTAAACTGGCGCAGAAAGCTGTCAGCACGTTCGTTACCAATACTTAATCCCGTGAGGTTCATACCCTCTGGCTGGCGCAGCATCATCTCGGCGGCGGCCTGCTCATCTTCCCCCAGGCAAGGACGAGTTATCGAAGTGTCCAGCCCTTGATGTTTCGCGGCCAGCCAGTCTTTTTCCGCCAGCATGGCGAGATCTGGCTCGGCCTTAAAGGCTAACAGAATGTTCATGGTTAACTCCCGGAGGCTGCTCTTTATTCCCGGATGCGGTCACGAGGCTCATATTTCGCGTTTCCGGCGCCCAGAAAACGGAAACCAGCAGGCCCAGCATCAGAACCGCGCTCAGCAATAGCATGGTGTTCTGCACGCCGAAAGAGACCAGCGCCACCGGCAGCAGGCCGGTGCTGATGGCCGAGCCGAAGCGGCTCATCGAAGTCGCAAAACCGACGCCCAGCGAGCGAATATCGGTCGGGAAACTCTCGGCGGGCAATACGCCCACCAGATTGCTGACCGCTGAAATCGTCAGGGTAAAAATGAAGAACAGCAACAGGATGATCGTGCCGTGTTGTTCCGGCACCAGCGCCAGCGCGGTGAGGCTTAAGAACAGCACCAGAAAGCCGCCGATCAAAAAGCCGCGACGAGAACAGCGGTGGGTCAGCACAAGGCCCGCAATCGCCCCTACCACCAGCACCATATTCAGCAGCAGGCTGGCGGTCAGACCATCCTGCATACCCAGCAGCCCGGTAATAGACGGCAGCCAGGTGTAAATCGCAAACCACGGAATAACCAGGCAAACAAAGAACAGGCTATTGAACGCGGTGCGCCGCCAGTATTGCTCGGAAAACAACGTCCGAAGATGGCGGGAGGTCGGCACCGCAATTTCATCGCTGATAACAACATGTTCGCCAAAGCAGCGACGCACAATCTGGTGAGCCTCGGACACTCTCCCCTGGCGCATCAGCCAGCGGGGTGACTCCGGAGTACCCCAGCGTAAGAACGTGATTAACAGCGCGGGAAACGCTGCGGAAGCCAGCAGCCAGCGCCAGGCATCCGCCCCGCTGTCCACCATTAAATGGCCAATCAGGCTTGCCAACACGTAGCCCAGCGTCCAGACCACGCTGAACGCGCCTAGCAGCACGCCGCGATGTTTGCGTGGGGCAAATTCGGCCAGCATGGTATGGCCCACAGAATAGTCGCCGCCCAGCCCGATGCCGATCAGCACCCGCAGCAGGATCAGCTGTTCCACGTTGCTCACGAAAAACTGTAAAAAAGAGGCCAGCGTGATGAGCACAAAGCTGAAGTTAAAGATTTTCTGCCGGCCAATATGATCGGAGATCCAGCCCAGCACCAGGCTGCCAAGAAACAGCCCAAACAGCGCCGAACCGCCTACCAATCCTTCCTGTAGCGGCGTCAGGCCCATTTGCGGCGTAAGCATCACCAGCGCAAAGCCAATCACGCCCAGCACGTAGCCGTCCGTCAGGTGGGCGCCGAAGGTCAGCCCGGCAATGCGTAAATGAAAGCGATTAAGCGGCAGGTCATCCATACGAACCGGGTCGGCGTGCATACTGATTCCTTTGTCGATCCGTAAGTAGAAAGGTCGGCTCCTGAGAGCCGACCTGTACGGTTACTTTTCAATCGGCCAAATCGTGCCGGTATTCATGATGCCGTTTGGATCGTATTGATCTTTCAGGCCCTGCATGATTGGCCATGCGGTGCCGTGCTCCAGCTTAGACCAGTGCACGCGGTGCTTGCCGATCCCGTGGTGGTGCACCATCGATCCGCCGAGGCGAATCGTCTCTTCCACGATGATTTTGTTCAGCGGGTTGTGGTACTTGTCGATCTCCTCTTCCGGCTTGCAGTCCACCACGTTGTAGTCGTAAACGAAGTACATGTTGGTGCCGTTGATGTAGCTGTGGGAGGAGTGGCCGCCCAGCATAGTGATGTCGCCTGCATGAGGGAACTCATTACGAATGCGCTCGATCACATTGTGGTAAATCTCATGGATGCAGCTCCAGCTGCCGGAAACTTCGGTGGTAAAGCCCATGTTGCCGGTTTTCATGATCTGCACGCGTTCGGCGGCCACTTTTTCCGGGCCCCAGTTCAGGTTGTTGAACCAGGTTTCGATCAGCTTGCTGTCCACTTTCTTGCATTCCGGGTAACGAGCGACGATCTCTTCGATACCTGCACCTGTCGCTTCCGCCAGGCGCTTAGAGCCTTCCGCCATAAAGATAAGCACGCATTTGCCCTCGGCAAAATGGGTGAAGTGCTGGGTACCGTCTTCGGCGTCATACAGGCGGGCAATCGACGGACGATACCCTTCGGCCATCACTTCACGCAGGATGTTGAAGCCGGTTTTCATGTTGTCGAGGATGTAGCCGTAGAACAGGTTGTTTTCCGGCATGTATTTGAAGATTTTTACCGTCACTTCGGTGATGTAGCAGAGCGCCCCTTCATTACCGATAATCACATGGCGGATATCCGGGCCAGCGGCGCGGCGCGGCACGTTTTTAATGCGCGTAATGCTGCCATCCGGGAACACGGCTTCCAGGCCAACGACCATGTCCTCAATCGCCCCGTACAGGGTTGAGAACTGGCCGATGCTGCGGGTAGCGACCAGGCCGCCCATTTGTGCCAGCGGCTTGGATTGCGGAGAGTGGCCGGTGGTGTAACCCTTTGCGCGAAGCGCATCTTCCAGCACTTCCAGCGGAACGCCGCATTGGGCGGTCGCCTGCATGTTTTCAATATCGATATCGATAATTTTGTTCAGTCCTGAGCCGTCCAGCACCACGGTGTTTTTCACCACGGTTTCCAGGCCGCCTTCCGTTGCAGAGGCGCCGGTACGCGGGATACAGGTGATGCGGTTGCTGTTCAGAAACGCCAGCACGCTGGAGACTTGCTCAGCGCTCTGTAATTTCACTACCGCGGCCGGCAGCGGCTGAGTGTACACGCCATGAATATCCGCATATTTTCTGAACCGGTCGATACTGTTTTTCTGCAATACTTTCTCATCGGTAATAACCTGCTGTGGGCCAACGATTTCTTTTAATTGATCCACAATTGCTTCGCGAGATAAAGACATGACAACTCCTTCCTGACAAATAAGGGAATACGGATAAAAATAATAGAAAGCAGGAACCACCCTGCGAGAATCACCTGACTAAATAACCACCATCAACCACTAATAAATGGCCATTCACATAATCTGAAGCGCGGCTGGATAAATAAACCATCGCCCCCATAAGATCCTGAGTTTCACCCCAGCGGTTGGCTGGAATATGATCAAGTACGCGTTTATTGGTTTCCGGATTTTTACGAGTTTCAGTAGTAATATCGGTGGCATAATAACCAGGCGCGATACCGTTCACCTGAATATTATATTGACCTAACTCATCACAATACGCTTTCGTTAAGCCGGCCAGGGCATGTTTTGTGGCGGAATAAGCCGGAGACCACTGCCCGCCAAGATAAGAAAATAACGAACAGATATTAATGATTTTTCCGTGTTTTTGCGGAATCATCACTTTTGCCGCTTCGTGGCTTAATTCAAACGCGGCGGTCAGGTTGATATTGATCATCGGGTCCCAGTCGGCGCGGCCGAAGTCCAGCACCTTGTTGAGCTTACAAATCCCGGCGTTGTTGACCAGAATATCCACCGAGCCGAAGGTTTCAAGGCACCGGGCAATGACCTGAGCAGGCGCGCCTTTTTCGGTAATGTCGACGGTCATAAAGGCCACTTTTACGCCTTGCTGTTCAATAAGTTGACGCGTTTCTCCTTTCTCTTCCACCACCGTTGGAATAAACACATTCGCCCCGGCTTTCGCCAGCGCCATGGCAAACGCCTGCCCCAGCCCGCTGTTGCCGCCGGTGACAATCGCCGTCTTCCCTTTCAGCGAGAAGAAGTCCAGTGAGAATTCGTTGAGTGCGCTGAGCGACATGGTGAACTCCTTAAGTTTTTTAAACGCAAAAAAAAATGAGAAAAGTAAGCTCCCCCCGAAAGGGAAGTTACTTTTCTCATCGTCTCTAGTAACTGGCTAAAATAAGTATCACAGCGGCAGACTGCGTTATGTGATCAACATCACAACTCATTAACGCGAAGGTTTTAACGCTAAATTATTCACCGTGAAAACCAATAGCGTGATATTTCTCACACTAAAAAACAGTGTCTCATGATAATAATCTCCGCAATTACTAGAGCCTATGAGAAAAGTAATCAGCCCCCACAAGGGATTGGTTGCTTTTCTCTTTTTTTTGTCTTCAACAACCCTACTCACTGAGAGTACACCATGCGTGATTCAAATTTTCGTCGCTGGCTAACGCTGGCAATAATAAGTATCAGTGGTGGCGTAAGCTTTGACCTTGCTTATTTAAGGTATATTTACCAAATCCCAATGGCAAAATTTATGGGATTTAGCAATACCGAAATAGGCTTAATCATGAGTACTTTCGGAATAACCGCAATTATCCTTTATGCGCCCAGCGGAATTATTGCCGACAAATTTTCTCACCGCTTAATGATGACCCTGGCAATGATTACCACCGGCCTGCTGGGCATCGTCATGGCTTTCTACCCCCCGCTCTGGATGATGATAGTTATTCAGGTTGCCTTCGCCATCACCACGATTCTGATGCTGTGGTCGGTCTCCATTAAAGCCGCGTCCCTGCTGGGCGATCACAGCGAACAGGGGAAAATCATGGGCTGGATGGAAGGCCTGCGAGGCGTGGGAGTCATGGCGCTGGCGGTCTTCACCATGTGGGTATTCTCACGCTTCGCCCCGGAAGATGCCAACAGCCTTAAGGCCGTCATTCTGATCTACAGCGGCGTTTATATTGCGCTCGGCGTGCTGTGTTGGTTCTTCGTCAGCGATGGCTTTACCGGCCGCACGGAGGATGCTCAGGAAGCTAAAAAACCGGCGTTCCAGCTCAAAGATATTCTGTCCGTATTGCGCATCAGCACCACCTGGTACTGCAGCATGGTTATCTTCGGGGTCTACACTATCTATGCAATCCTGAGCTACTCCACCAACTACCTGACGGAGATGTACGGCATGTCGCTGGTGGCCGCCAGCTATATGGGCATCGTGATAAATAAAATCTTCCGCGCCTTTTGCGGCCCGCTGGGCGGCATCATTACCACCTACAGCCGAATTAAGTCGCCGACTCGCGTTGTGCAGTTGCTTTCTATTGTCGGTGCCGTGGCATTGGTTGCGCTACTGGCGACAAACTCAAATCCTCAGTCCGTCGCCATGGGCATTGGCCTGATCCTGCTGCTGGGCTTCACCTGCTACGCCTCGCGCGGGCTTTACTGGGCCTGCCCGGGCGAAGCCAGAACGCCGCCCTACATTATGGGTACCACCGTCGGCATCTGCTCGGTCATTGGCTTCCTGCCGGACGTGTTTGTTTACCCGCTTGTCGGCCACTGGCAGGACACCCTTCCGGCCGGGGAAGCCTACCGCAACATGTGGCTAATGGGATTAGCCGCGCTGTGCATGGTTATTGTCTTTGCCTTTTTGCTGATTCGCAAAATTCGTGCAGCCGACGTGGCACAGGAAAAATTGGCATCGCTGGCCGCAACAGGCGAGTGATGAGGGAAAATTGAAGGAGAAAGGCAATGTCGAAGAAATACATCATTGGGATTGATGGTGGCAGCCAGAGTACAAAAGTCGTGATGTACGATCTGGCGGGCAATATCGTCTGCGAAGGCAAGGGGCAGCTCCAGCCGATGCACACGCCTGATGCGGATACCGCCGAGCACCCTGACGACGATCTGTGGGACTCGCTGTGCCGCGCCGGGCAGGATTTGATGAGCAATTTTACGGGCGACATGAGCGCCATCGTCGGGATTGGACTCGGCTCCATACGCTGCTGCCGTGCCTTATTAAAAGCCGATGGCACCCCTGCTGAGCCGCTGATCAGCTGGCAGGATGCTCGCGTCACCCGGCCTTACGAGCACACTAACCCTGATGTCGCCTGGGTGACATCATTCTCGGGGTATTTGTCGCACCGCTTAACCGGGGAGTTCAAAGACAATATCGCCAACTATTTTGGCCAGTGGCCGGTGGATTACAAAACGTGGTCGTGGAGCGACGATGGCGAAGTGCTGAAGAAATTCAACATTCCGCGCACCATGCTGTTTGATGTTCAGATGCCGGGCACGATCATCGGCCATCTTACGGAGAAAGCCGCCAGGGCAACGGGTTTCCCGGCAGGGTTACCGGTGGTTTGCACCACCAGCGATAAACCGGTCGAAGCGCTGGGGGCCGGGCTGCTGGATGACGAAACCGCGGTGATTTCCCTCGGCACCTATATCGCGCTGATGATGAACGGCAAAGCGCTGCCAAAAGCGCCTGTCGCCTGGTGGCCAATCATGTCGTCCATTCCGGAAACGCTGCTGTATGAAGGTTACGGTATCCGCAAGGGGATGTGGACGGTGAGCTGGCTGCGGGACATGCTGGGCGAGTCGCTGATTCAGGATGCCAAAGCGCAAAATCTCTCGCCGGAAGGGCTACTGAATAAAAAGGCTGCTCTGGTGCCACCGGGCTGTAACGGCCTGATGACCGTTCTGGACTGGCTGACCAATCCGTGGGAACCGTTCAAACGTGGGATCATGATTGGGTTTGATTCCAGCATGGACTACGCATGGATTTACCGTTCAATCCTCGAAAGCATCGCGCTGACGTTGAAAAACAACTACGACAATATGTGCCATGAGATGGACCACTTTGCCAAACACGTGATAATCACCGGCGGCGGTTCCTACAGCGATCTGTTTATGCAAATCTTTGCCGACGTGTTCAATCTGCCGGTCAGGCGTAACGCCATCAACGGCTGTGCAAGCCTGGGCGCGGCCATCAACACCGCCGTTGGGCTAGGGCTGTATACCAGCTATGAAGAAGCCGTCGAAAAAATGGTGCGGGTCAAAGATGTGTTTATGCCTGTTGAAAGCAACGCTAAGCGCTATGAGGCGCTAAACAAGGGGATTTTCAGGGAGTTAACGCAGCATACTGATGCCATTTTGAAGAAATCGTATCAGGTACTGCACGGAGACCTGGAGAACACAGACGCTATTCAAAGCTGGTCCAACGCTTAACCTCACGTTCAAAGCCGGGTGCCCTTTCGACGCCCGGCTTAACGCATCAGGCAATATTCAGATACTTATGAGTTTGCATCGACAGACGCCAGTTACGCGCGATACAGGTTTCAATACACAGGCGCGTCGCGTCGTCTTTTTGGCTGATCGGCTGTAAGGCAATAATCCGACTCTTCTCGTCCGTCAGCGTGGCAAGCAGTTCGTCCAGCGCTTCAACGTCGCGCATGCGGCCCACTGGATGCTTAATTTCATCCGCTCGCTCCAGCGCCTGCGACAGAATGTCGTAGCCGCCGCGCATGTTCACCTTAGGGGAAACCGTCACCCAGGTATTCGCCGTGCAGCGCACTTCGTGAGTGCCGCTGGTTTCTATCTGGCAGCTAAACCCGTTTTTCTCCAGCAGATCGGTCAGCGGCGTAAGATCGTGAATGCAAGGCTCGCCGCCGGTGATAACCACATGCCGCGCGGTATAGCCCTGACGGCCAATCACCGCCAGCAGATCTTCGGCGCTTCCCGCGCCCCATTTGTCGCTTTCTTTGGTTTTGGCCAGGATGCTGAACAGCGAAACTTCGCGATCCGCGAGCTTATCCCAGGTATGTTTGGTATCGCACCAGGCGCAGCCTACCGGGCAACCCTGCAGGCGAATAAAAATGGCGGGCACGCCGGTAAAATAGCCTTCCCCTTGCAGGGTCTGGAACATCTCGTTAATCGGGTACTGCATAATCATCTCGGTCATAGTCACAAAAAGTAATTATCGCAGAACTGGCGATGGAGATCATGCGAAAGCGGCTGCGCCGCGGCGATGTCAGATGCACGTCCTATGATTCAGCCCGAAGCAAAACCTCCATTTTCACGGTTACTGTGTACCAGCTCTCAACTTTCTCACGGTGATTAATTGTTCGCTCCCGATGTTGATCGTCGTCATCACGGCACGTATTGCTAAGTCCTAGCATCCATCTGGCTTTCCCCTGAAATCACATAAGGAAATGATAAATGGATAATTCTTCTGTTCCCGGACAACAAAGAGTGGGGCTCAGCGCCTGGTTTAGTTTGCTATTTGCGATGGTCTTTTTTTCTGGCCTGTTGGGCGGGAAAAACTGGTATGGCGTGTTTGACTTCACCACGCTAAACGGCGCCTTCGGCAAAGTTGTCAGCGGCGTTAATCCAGCCGGAGAATCGCTGGATATCGCCAAAAGCGCCTTCCGCGGCAACGGCGGGTATGGCGCAATGGACGGCTTTCTCTTCGCTTTCGGCCTGATTCCTGCCGTGATGTTTGCGCTGGGCATGATTAACGTGCTGGAACACTACGGCGCACTGCGGGCCGCAAGAAAGCTGCTGACGCCTCTCCTCCGGCCCTTGATGGGCGTTCCCGGTGCCACTGGCCTTGCGCTAATCGGCAGCCTGCAAAGTACCGACGTTGGCGCGTCGCTCACCCGCGTGCTGGCTGATGAAGGTCAGATTACCGAAAAAGAAAAAACCGTGTTCACCATGTTCCAGTTTTCCGCCGGAGCCATGATCACCAACTTTTTCTCTTCCGGGGCGGTGCTCTTCACGCTGATCGCCGTTGACGGCAGCCAGGCCGTGCCAAGCTCTATTGGCATGTGCGTCGCCGTGATATTCATTATGAAAATCGTGGGGGCAAACATGATGCGCCTGATCCTGAACGTCACAGAGCGCAAAGCAAAAACAGAGGTGCAGCATGGCTGATACAGCAAAACCGATGATCACCGATGTCTTTGTGGCCGGGGCGCGCAAAGGCTGGACCATAGCCACTACCAGCACGCTGCCCAATGTATTGATGGCATTCATTATTATCTATGCGCTTGAGCTGACGGGCGCGCTGCAGGGTATGGCGTGGCTGTTTGGCCCGGTAATGAAACTCTTCGGGCTGCCCGGTGAAGCCGCGGCGGTACTTATCGGCGGCTGGATGTCGATGGGCGGCGGCGTAGGCGTCGCTATCAGCCTGTTTGAAAGAGGAATTCTCAGCGGAGAACACCTGGCTATTCTCGCGCCGGCCATCTATTTGATGGGCTCGCAGGTGCAGTATGCCGGGCGTATTCTCGGCGTCGTTGGCATCCCTGCGAAACGCATTCCGCTGATGATAGCCCTTTCCGTACTCAACGCATTTTGCGCCATGCTGATCATGCGCGTTCTTATTCTGGAGTAATTCATGGACCTGAAACAGTATCTTCAAGAGTTAAAAAGAGTCGTGAATATCGACTGCGGCACCGCCACCCCTGCTGGTGTGGAAGAGGTCAGCCATATCTTTCAGCAATGGTATCTGTCAGAAAACTGGCACTGTGACAGCGTTGATCTGGGGAACAAAGTGGGGCCGGGTCTGTTTGCCACCAATAAACCCAATGCCACGTGGTACGACGTTTTACTGGTGGGACATATGGATACCGTATTCCCGCCGGGAACCGTTTCAGAGCGCCCTTTCAGCATTGAAGGCGATCGCGCCTATGGGCCTGGCGTTTCGGACATGAAAAGCGGGCTTCTGGCAATTCTCTGGGCTCTGCGCGGGCTGGAAAAAGCGGATCTTGAGCGGCTCGCTATCGCCGTGGCCATGAACCCGGACGAAGAAACTGGCTCGGCCTATTCGCACGAATGGATCGGCGGCATCGCAAAACGCAGCCGCTGTGTGCTGGTGTGCGAAGCCGCAAGAGCCGACGGCTCACTGGTAAAAGCGCGAAAAGGCATGGCCCGCTACCGCCTGGCTTTTAAAGGCGTTGCCGCCCATGCGGGTAACGATCCGGAAAAAGGGCGTTCGGCGGTTAAAGCGCTCGCTCACGCGGTGCTGGCGATAAGCGATTTGGCCGATCCGACTAAGGGTACCACGCTGAACACCGGCGTTATTTCCGGCGGCGTCGGGGCGAATATAGTGGCGGATCGCGCGGAGATGATTGTCGATCTTCGCTTCAATGATAACGACGAATATCTGCGGGTTAACGAGGCCGTTCAGTCGTTCAGCCAGCGCCAGTTCGAACCAGATGTGCTAACAACCGTCGAACAGCAGGCACAAACGCCAGCGATGTCGCCTTCCGCCGAAACGGAAAAGCTGATGAAGCTGGTGGAAAAAGCCGGTGAGGCTGTCGACGTAGAAGTCCGCTGGCAGGCGGTAGGCGGTGGCTCAGACGCCAATCACACGGCGGCCCTTGGCATACCTTCTCTGGACGGATTTGGCCCTATAGGCGCGGGCTTCCATTCCCCTTCTGAATACCTGGAGCTGAACAGCATTGAACCTCGGGTTCGACTGCTGCGTGAAGTTATTCGCTCGCTGTAAAAAAAAGGCCGGGATCTTCCCGGCCTGCTTCATTATTTTTTCAGTTTAAAATCAATCACCATGCGGCCTTTGATCTTGCCGCTCTCCATTTCATGGAAAATGGTATTAATGTCCTCCAGAGGACGTAGCGTCACCTTCGGCGTTACCTTTCCTTCCGCTGCAAACTGGAATGCCTCGGTCAGGTCCTGACGCGTACCGACCAGCGAGCCAACAACCTCAATGCCGTCCAGTACCAGGCGAGGAATGTTCAGGCTCATGGACTCCGGCGGCAGGCCAACGGCCACGATACGAGACCCGGCACGAACAGCGTCAACGGCAGAGTTAAAGGCTGCTTTAGCAACGGCAGTCACTACCGCGGCGTGGGCACCACCGGTTTTTTCCTGAATGATTTTTGCCGCGTCTTCGTTACGGGAGTTGATCACCAGATCGGCCCCGCTCTCTTTGGCGAATTCGAGCTGAGCGTCGTTGACGTCAACCGCAATAACCTTCGCGTTAAAGACGTTTTTGGCGTACTGCAGCGCGAGGTTGCCGAGGCCACCTAAACCGTAGATAGCAATCCACTGGCCCGGCTTAATATGGGAAACTTTTACCGCTTTATAGGTTGTTACCCCGGCACAGGTAATGCTGCTGGCTTCGGCAGATGCCAGGCCATCCGGCACTTTTACCGCATAGTCAGCCACCACGATGCATTCTTCCGCCATGCCGCCGTCTACGGTAAAGCCCGCATTGGTTACGCTACGGCACAGGGTTTCATTACCAGAATTACAGTATTCACAGTGGCCGCATCCGCGGAAGAACCAGGCCACGCTTGCCCGATCGCCTACTTTCAGCGAGCTGACACCCGGCCCAATCGCCTTCACGATGCCAATGCCTTCATGCCCCAGCGTGGTGCCGGTAACATCGCCAAAGTCGCCGTTTTTAACGTGCAAATCCGTATGGCAAACGCCACAGCATTCCATAGCCAACAGCGCTTCACCATGCTCCAGCGAACGCACGGGTTTATCAACGATATCGACTGAATGGTTCTGACTTACTACTGCTGCTTTCATATGCGGTCTCCTGACCTGATGTGAATAACCCGACAAGCCTGGCCCAGCAGGCCGAAGGACGCAACAGATAAGCGTTAATTAAGCATTTGATGTGAAAGGTTTTAAATTTAAGACGAAAAAAAACCCGCCGAAGCGGGTTTTTCAAAGTCTAAAGCAGCAGTAAGAAATTACTGGCCTTTAACTTCTTTCAGACCGTTGAACGGCGCTGGGGTGCCCTGTGCAGCCAGTGCTTCTTCGATACGAATCAGCTGGTTGTACTTAGCAACACGGTCAGAACGGCTCATAGAACCGGTTTTGATCTGGCCAGCAGCGGTACCAACAGCCAGGTCAGCGATGGTAGCGTCTTCGGTTTCGCCTGAACGGTGAGAGATAACCGCAGTGTAGCCAGCGTCTTTCGCCATTTTGATCGCAGCCAGAGTTTCGGTCAGGGAACCGATCTGGTTGAATTTGATCAGGATGGAGTTAACGATGCCTTTTTCGATACCTTCTTTCAGGATCTTGGTGTTGGTTACGAACAGATCGTCACCAACCAGCTGGATTTTGTCGCCCAGAACTTTGGTCTGGTATGCGAAACCAGCCCAGTCAGATTCGTCCAGACCGTCTTCGATAGAAACGATTGGGTAATCTTTGGTCAGGTTTTCCAGGAAGTGAGTGAACTCTTCGGAGGTGAACGCTTTGTTGCCTTCGCCAGCCAGAACGTATTTACCGTCTTTGTAGAATTCAGACGCTGCACAGTCCATTGCCAGAGTAACGTCTTTACCCAGCTCGTAACCTGCTGCTTTAACCGCTTCAGCGATTACAGCCAGCGCTTCTGCGTTGGAACCCAGGTTAGGCGCGTAGCCACCTTCGTCACCAACAGCGGTGTTCATGCCTTTGGACTTCAGCACTTTAGCCAGGTTATGGAACACTTCAGAACCGATACGTACCGCTTCTTTCAGCGTTTTTGCGCCAACAGGCTGAATCATGAACTCTTGAATATCAACGTTGTTGTCAGCGTGCTCGCCGCCGTTGATGATGTTCATCATAGGCAGAGGCATAGAGTATTTGCCTGGGGTGCCGTTCAGTTCAGCGATGTGAGCGTAAAGCGGCAGGCCTTTAGAGGCAGCAGCAGCTTTAGCAGCAGCCAGAGAAACAGCCAGGATGGCGTTAGCGCCAAACTTGGATTTGTTCTCGGTGCCATCCAGATCGATCATGATCTTATCGATGTTAGCCTGGTCTTTAGCATCTTTGCCAAGCACAGCTTCAGCGATCGGGCCGTTAACAGCAGCAACAGCTTTCAGTACGCCTTTACCCATGAAACGAGATTTGTCGCCATCGCGCAGTTCCAGAGCTTCACGGGAACCGGTAGAAGCACCTGATGGTGCAGCTGCCAGACCAACGAAACCGCCTTCCAGGTGAACTTCGGCTTCAACAGTCGGGTTACCGCGGGAGTCGATGATTTCACGACCGATCACTTTCACAATTTTGGACATAGTAGGTTTTCCTCAAGTCACAACGTTAAACTAAAACTCCAGACAAACAACGCGCGAGAATGTCGCGCGTTGCCGTTCTAACTCTACTTACTTCGCCTGGCGTTTCTGGTACTCACCGGCGGCTTTCACGAAGCCTGCAAACAGTGGGTGCCCGTCACGCGGAGTCGAAGTGAATTCCGGGTGGAACTGGCAGGCAACAAACCATGGATGGTTTGGCACCTCAATGATTTCCACCAGTTGGTCATCACCGGAACGACCTGCAACACGTAAACCAGCTGCTTCAATCGGTTTCAACAACATGTTGTTGACTTCATAGCGATGGCGATGGCGTTCAACGATAGTCGGCTCACCGTACATCTGACGAACCAGGCTACCGTCGGTCAGCTGACATTGCTGCCCGCCGAGGCGCATTGTGCCGCCCAGATCGCTCTTCTCGGTGCGCACTTCAACGTTGCCTTCTTCATCGCGCCACTCGGTGATCAATGCCACCACAGGGTACTTACAGTCTGGCACAAATTCAGTGGAGTTGGCGTTATCCATGCCCGCCACGTTACGGGCGAACTCGATAAGGGCAACCTGCATACCCAGGCAAATACCGAGGTACGGGATGTTGTTTTCACGGGCATAGCGCGCGGTAGCAATTTTGCCTTCAACGCCGCGATAGCCGAAGCCGCCAGGGATCAGGATAGCATCCAGACCTTTCAGCAGCTCAACGCCACGAGTTTCAACATCCTGTGAATCAATCAGCTTGATGTTCACGGTCAGACGGTTTTTCAGCCCGCCGTGTTTCAGCGCTTCAATCACCGATTTATAGGCATCCGGCAGTTCTATGTACTTACCGACCATACCGATGGTGATTTCGCCCGTTGGGTTGGCTTCTTCGTAGATAACCTGTTCCCATTCTGCCAGATTGGCTTCCGGCGCGTTCAAGCTGAATCGTTTACAAATATAATCGTCCAGCCCCTGTGATTTCAACAGGCCTGGAATTTTATAGATAGAATCGACGTCTTTCAGAGAGATTACCGCTTTCTCTGGAACGTTACAGAACAATGCAATCTTCGCACGTTCGTTGGCCGGTACAACGCGGTCAGAACGGCAAATCAGCACGTCTGGCTGGATACCAATGGAGAGCAGTTCTTTTACGGAGTGCTGAGTCGGCTTAGTTTTCACTTCACCGGCTGCGGCCATGTAAGGCACCAGCGTCAGATGCATGTAGAGGGTGTGCTCACGGCCCACTTCTACCGCCATCTGGCGAATCGCTTCAAGGAACGGCAGGGATTCGATGTCACCGACGGTACCGCCGATTTCAACCAGCACTACGTCGTGGCCTTCGCCGCCTTCCAGAATACGTTCTTTAATGGCGTTGGTGATGTGCGGGATAACCTGCACGGTCGCGCCAAGATAGTCACCACGGCGTTCTTTACGCAGAACGTCAGAATAGATACGGCCGGTGGTGAAGTTGTTACGGCGGCTCATCTTGTTACGGATAAAGCGCTCGTAGTGACCCAAATCCAGGTCGGTTTCAGCGCCGTCTTCGGTAACGAACACTTCCCCATGTTGAATAGGGCTCATGGTACCCGGATCGACGTTGATGTACGGATCGAGTTTCATGATGGATACGTTGAGGCCACGGGCTTCAAGAATAGCTGCGAGGGAGGCTGCGGCAATGCCTTTACCCAGAGAGGATACGACCCCGCCGGTCACAAAAATATAGTTCGTTGTCATGCTGAACCTGAGAAGTTAGGTTTAAAGACGATGGAATAACCAGGACGGGAAAGCAGTATACCCGAACAGCATGGGTGCCACAAACATTCATTCTGTCCTGTGGATTTTCTCCTGGCCCCACAGTCAGGCTAAGAAAATAGCCCTTCCGTGATAAATGTTTTTGACGCAAATCAATCGCTTGTTAAATAAAAAGCGCCATAAAGCGCACTTGATAGCAAAAACGCTTTAGATATCAGTTTCCTGGCGTTTCACTTCCTGCCAGGCCTTTTCCATAATCTCCAGCCCCGCCTGCTCCATGGTCAGCCCCTGAGCGGCAACAATCGCTTCCACTTTTCGGAAACGGGCCTCAAATTTTCGGTTCGCTTTTTGTAAAGCGACCTCGGCTTTGGTGCCCAGATGACGAGCCAGATTGACGGTAGCGAACAATAAATCGCCCACTTCTTCTTCCAGTTTTGCCTCATCCACCACGGCCTGCTGGGCTTCAAACATCACTTCATCAATTTCTTCGTGCACTTTATCCAGCACCGGGCCAAGCGTCTTCCAGTCGAAGCCGACGTTTGAGCAGCGTTTCTGGATTTTTTGCGCCCGCATCAGCGCGGGCAGCGCCTCGGGGATATCGTCGAGTGCAGAGTGTTGTGCCTTCTGCGCGCGTTCTTCAATTTTGATTTGCTCCCACTTCGCCAGCACTTCACCGCTGGTCGTGGCGTCCCCGTCAGCAAAGATATGCGGGTGGCGACGCTCAAGCTTGTCGCTGATGCCCCGACAGATATCCTCAAAATTAAAGCGCCCTTCTTCCTGCCCCATCTGGGCGTAAAACACCACCTGGAATAGAAGATCGCCTAGCTCACCGCGCAGATCGTCAAAATCTTCACGGTTAATGGCGTCGAGCACTTCATAGGTTTCTTCGAGAGTGTAAGGGGCGATGGTGGCAAAGGTTTGTTCGCGATCCCACGGGCAGCCATTTTCAGGATCGCGCAGGCGTTGCATGATCCCGAGCAGGCGGTCGATTTGAGTCATTGTTATTCCTTGTTTTTTTACCCTCACTCTAACCCTCTCCCTAAAAGGGAGAGGGAACTGGATCGAGTAGAATCGTTCTCAGGAGTGAGGGGCAATAAATTAGCCGTGCAGCCTGCGAGCATCGATAATGTCCGGCACCTGATTCAGCTTGCCCAGCACGCGGCCAAGCACCTGCAGGTTGTAGATCTCGATGGTCATATCGATAGTGGCCAGCTGCTGCTTCGTGTCGCTTCGGCTGGCAACGCCAAGCACGTTAACCTTTTCGTTCGCCAGAATCGTCGTGATGTCGCGTAGCAGACCGCTGCGATCGTTCGCCGTCACGCGCACCACCAGCGAATAGCCGCTGGAGTAGCTTTCCCCCCAAACGGCATCAACGATACGTTCCGGCGCATGAGACTGCAGCTCTGCAAGCTGGTCACAGTCCGCACTGTGAATCGAGATCCCTCGCCCCTGGGTGATGAAGCCGACGATTTCATCTCCCGGAATCGGCTGACAGCAGCGGGCGATGTGGTGCATAAGATTTCCTACGCCCTCCACAACGACGCGACCATTGTCTTTGCTGCGCGACTGCGGCGGGGCATAGGTTTTTTGCGTCAGCTGACGCAGCGCGGCGGCATCCTGTTCTTCTGCGCTCGGCTTATTAAACTGCGCCTGCAGGTAGTTGCTCATCTGATTGAGGCGGATATCCCCCCCGCCGATGGCCGCCAGCAGCTCTTCAATTTCGTTGAAGTTGTAGCGCGGCAGCAGCGTTTTCTCAGCTTCTTTCAGGCTGATCCCCAGATGCTCAATTTCGTCGTCCAGGATCTGGCGACCGGCAAGAATGTTCTTGTCCCGATCCTGCTTGCGGAACCAGTTATGGATCTTCGCGCGCCCGCGGCTGGTGGTAATGTATCCCAGGTTTGGGTTCAGCCAGTCGCGGCTCGGATTTGGCTGCTTCTGGGTAATGACTTCAATCTGGTCGCCCATCTGCAGCTGGTAGGTGAACGGCACGATGCGCCCGCCGATTTTCGCCCCGATGCAGCGATGCCCGACATCGCTGTGGATGTGGTAGGCGAAGTCCAGCGGCGTCGAGCCGGCCGGCAGGTCAACAACATCCCCCTTCGGCGTAAACACGTATACGCGGTCGTCAAAGACCTGGCTACGGACTTCGTCGAGCATCTCGCCGGAGTCGGACATCTCTTCCTGCCAGGCGATAAGCTTGCGCAGCCACGCAATGCGGTCTTCATGACCTGAGCTGCCGCTGCGCGCATTGCCCTCTTTGTACTTCCAGTGTGCGGCCACGCCCAGCTCGGAATCTTCATGCATCTGCCTGGTGCGGATCTGTATCTCTATGGTTTTGCCGTTCGGGCCGAGCACCACGGTGTGAATGGACTGGTAGCCATTCGGTTTAGGGTTTGCGACATAGTCGTCAAACTCATCCGGCAGGTGGCGGAAGTGAGTGTGGACTATCCCCAGCGCCGCGTAGCAGTCCTGCAGGCGCTCGGCGACGATGCGCACGGCGCGCACGTCAAACAGTTCGTCAAACGCGAGATGCTTTTTCTGCATCTTGCGCCAAATGCTGTAGATATGTTTTGGTCGGCCATAAACTTCAGCCTTTACGCCCTCTTCTTTCATCGAAGAGCGCAGCGTGCCGACAAAATCGTCGATGTACTGCTCGCGATCGATACGGCGCTCGTGCAGCAGCTTCGCTATACGCTTGTATTCTTCCGGGTGCAGGTAGCGGAAGCAGTAATCTTCCAGCTCCCACTTAAGCTGGCCAATGCCCAGGCGGTTCGCCAGCGGCGCATAGATATTGGTACATTCTTTCGCCGCCAGCACGCGCTCATCTTCCGGCGCGTCTTTCACTTCGCGCAGATGGGCGATACGTTCCGCAAGCTTAATGACCACGCAGCGGAAGTCGTCCACCATCGCCAGCAGCATCCGGCGAACGTTATCCACCTGGTCAGAAGAAACGGAGTCGTTGTGGGTCGCTTTCAGGTGGCGAATAGCGTCCATGTCACGCACGCCGTGAATCAGGGTAACCACCTGTTTGCCGACGCTTTCCAGCATCACTTCTTCACTGACCACGCCCGCGTCCGCCAGCGGGAACAGCAGCGAGGCGCGCAGCGTATCGTTGTCCATACTCAGCATCGAGAGGATTTCGACCATCTCCACGCCACGCCACAACAGCAGCTCGGCGTCGGGATGTCCTTTGGTCTGGCGTTCACAATACGCCCAGGTTTCGGCTAAGCGTTCACACGACTGCTGGTTGGAAATCCCGAGGCTTGCAATCCATTTTTCGGGCGCAAATTCGCCAGCTTTGTTGATATGTGCACTTCTTACCGCAACCATTATCCTCTCCTGTCGGGCTAACGCTCAGGCCAATGCGCCTGATTAACCCTTTTAATTACGCTCAAAGAGCGCCATAGACTCCAGATGCCCGGTGTGGGGGAACATATCGAGCATGGCCAGTCGTTTAATGTGGTACCCGGCGGCCAACAACGCTTCGCTGTCGCGCGCCAGCGTGGTCGGGTTACAGGAAACGTACACCACGCGGCTCGGCGCCAGCTTGATGACGTGCTGCATAACCCCCGCCGCGCCGGCCCGCGCCGGGTCGAGCAATATTTTAGTAAATCCTTGCTGCGCCCACGGCTGACGCGTCACGTCATCTTCCAGGTTTTCATGGAAGAATGTGACGTTTTTCAGCGAATTACGCTGAGCATTATATTCACCTTTCGCTACCAGCGCAGCAACGCCTTCAACGCCCACCACCGCGGCGGCTCGTTTTGCCAACGGCAGGGTAAAATTCCCCATTCCGCAGAACAAATCTAGCACCCGATCCTCAGGCTGCACCTCCAACCACTCGATAGCCCTGGCCACCATTTGCTGGTTCACCGCATCATTCACCTGGATGAAATCTCGTGGGCTAAAGGTTAAGCGTAGCCCGTCTGAATGATACCAGGGCTCGTCCTCCGCCAGCGATTCCAGGCTGTCGCTGTCCGGGGCGAGGAACAATGCCACCTCATGGGAATGCGAAAACCGTTCCAGTTTTTGCCGGTCACCCTGACTGAGCGGGGCCAAATGCCGCAGCACCATCAGCGGCCCGCCGTCGGCCAGAACCAGCTCCACGTGCCCAAGACGGTTGACGATACTTAATTCAGACAAGCACAGGCGTAAAGGTTCAAGTAATGCTTCAAGCCGGGGCGCCAGCACGGGGCAATGGTGAATATCCACCAGCGCCTTGTCGCTCGCCTTACGAAAGCCCATCTGTAGGGTTTGCGTACGGGGCTGGTAATTCAACCCCAGCCGTGCGCGACGGCGGTATCCCCATGAATCAGCAGAAATAATGTCGTCCACCAGGCGCGGCTGTTCGCGCTCGCCCATCATGCGCCCAAGCGCTTTTGACTTCGCCTCCTGCTGCAGCGCCAAGCTAACGTGCTGCTGCTGGCACCCCCCGCAGACGCCAAAATGCGGGCAGCGAGGTTTTACGCGCTCAGGGCTGTCGTTTAAACGGCGCTTTACCTCTGCCTGAGCGTAGCTACGCTTATCTTCAGTAATGCGAACCTCGACCTGTTCGCCCGGCAACGCGCCACGAATAAACAGCGCCTTGCCTTTGTGACGTGCAACGCCCTGACCGAACGGGTCAAGGTCGGTTACGGTCACGGTAAGTAATTCACGATTCGTATCGCGTCGCTTTGCAGAGTAGAATTGCGCCATGATGTAAGTAGATATGTTCTCGAATGTCACTGTTGCTTTTATTGTCCCATATCGGAACCCCATGACCAACTACAGCCTGCGCGCACGCATGATGATCCTGATTCTGGCCCCGACGCTTTTGGTCGGTTTGCTGCTCAGCATCTTTTTCGTTGTCCACCGCTACAATGACTTACAGCGCCAGCTGGAGGATGCGGGCGCCAGCATTATCGAACCGCTGGCGGTTTCCAGCGAGTATGGAATGAACTTCCATAGCCGGGAGTCGATTCGCCAACTGGTCAGCGTGCTGCACCGCCGCCATTCGGACATCGTGCGCGGCATTTCCATCTACGATGAAAGCAATAAGCTGTTCGTTACCTCTAATTTTCAGCATAACGCCGTTCGCCTGAAGCTGCCCGATGGGGCAAAGCTGCCGACCGATCTCACCGTAAACCGGGCCGGCGACGTGATGATCCTGCGGATGCCGATTATTTCCGAAAGATATTCGCCGGATGAATCTGCTGAAACCAGCGTTAAGCAGAGCAACAGCACGCTTGGCTATGTAGCCATGGAGCTGGATCTCAAGTCGGTTCGGCTTCAACAGTACCGCGAGATCTTTATTTCCACGCTGATGATGCTGTTCTGCATCGGGATCGCGATGCTGTTTGCCTACCGCCTGATGCGCGACGTGACCGGGCCGATTCGCAACATGGTGAATACCGTTGACCGCATCCGCCGTGGGCAGCTGGATAGCCGGGTGGAAGGATTTATGCTCGGCGAACTGGATATGCTGAAAAACGGCATTAACTCAATGGCAATGTCGCTGACCGCCTACCACGAAGAGATGCAGCACAACGTTGATCAGGCCACATCCGACCTGCGCGAAACCCTCGAGCAGATGGAAATTCAGAACGTGGAGCTCGATCTTGCCAAGAAACGTGCGCAGGAAGCCGCCCGTATTAAATCCGAATTTCTGGCAAACATGTCCCATGAGCTGCGTACGCCGCTTAACGGGGTTATCGGCTTCACCCGTCTGACGTTAAAAACGGACTTGAATCCCACCCAGCGCGACCATCTCTATACGATTGAACGTTCGGCCAATAACTTACTCACTATCATTAACGACGTGCTGGACTTCTCCAAGCTGGAAGCGGGCAAGCTGATGCTGGAGTCCATTCCGTTCCCGCTGCGCAATACGCTGGATGAAGTAGTCACGTTGCTGGCACATTCTGCCCACGACAAGGGCCTTGAGCTGACGCTCAATATCAAAAATGACGTGCCGGACAACGTGATAGGCGATCCTCTGCGCCTGCAGCAGGTCGTCACTAACCTGGTGGGCAACGCCATTAAGTTTACCGAAACTGGCAACATCGACCTGCTGGTGGAAAAACGCGCGGAAGGGAATAACAAAGTTCAGATTGAAATGCAGATCCACGATACCGGAATCGGCATTCCTGAACAGGAGCAGTCGCGGCTCTTCCAGGCTTTTCGCCAGGCAGATGCAAGTATCTCGCGCCGCCACGGCGGTACGGGCCTTGGGTTGGTTATCACCCAGAAACTGGTCAATGAGATGGGCGGCGATATCTCCTTCCACAGCAAACCTCATCGTGGCTCAACCTTCTGGTTTCACATCAGCCTCGACCTGAACTCGAATGCCGTCAACGACAGGCAGGCGATGGACAAACTGGCGGGCAAGCGCCTGGGTTACGTTGAACCAAACGGTACCGCCGCGCAGAGTACGCTGAATTTGCTGCAGAACACCCCGCTGGAAGTGGTCCACAGCCCGTCGCTGTCCGGGCTGCCAGATGAGCATTTTGATATCCTGCTGTGCGGCATTCCCGTCACCTTTACGGAAACGCTCACGCTGGCGAACCCTAAGCTCGCCAAAGCGGTGACCATGGCGGACTGCCTGATTCTGGCGCTGCCTTGCCACACTCAGGTTGGCGCTGAGGAGCTTA
Source organism: Cedecea neteri (assembly GCF_000757825.1). Taxonomy (GTDB): domain Bacteria; phylum Pseudomonadota; class Gammaproteobacteria; order Enterobacterales; family Enterobacteriaceae; genus Cedecea; species Cedecea selenatireducens. Next base: position 3,501,929 of record NZ_CP009451.1, on the reverse strand, counting down.
AACGCCAGGGCGTGGCGGGCTGTCTGTTAAAACCTATCACCTCCACGCGTCTGTTCCCAATGCTGCTAGAAAGCTGCCCTAAAGCGAATCTGACGCTGCCGTTTATTGAGCAGGACGATAAGCTGCCGATGGCGGTCATGGCGGTGGATGACAACCCGGCAAACCTGAAGCTGATAGGCGCCCTGCTGGAAGACAGAGTGCAGCAGGTGGTGCTGTGCGAAAGCGGCTCACAGGCGCTGGAACGCGCCAGGCAGATGAATATCGACATTATTTTAATGGACATTCAAATGCCGGAAATGGATGGAATTCGTGCCTGCGAACTGATACGCCAGCTGCCACATCATCAGCAAACCCCGGTGATAGCCGTCACCGCGCACGCGCTGGCAGGGCAAAAAGAGAAGCTGATGAGCGCCGGCATGAACGACTATCTGGCCAAGCCGATTGAAGAGGAAAAGCTGCATCGCCTGCTGATGCGCTACCATCCGGGCAACATCGGCTTGCTTCCTGCCCAGCAGGAAGAACCGGCACCTCCGGCTATTAACATCAATAAAACGCTGGATTGGAACCTGGCGCTGCATCAGGCCGCGAACAAAGCCGATCTGGCCCGCGAGATGCTTGAAATGCTGCTGGAGTTTTTGCCGGAAGTGAGAAATATTCTGGAAGAACAGCTGGTTGGCGACAAACCCGAAGGACTTATCGATATCGTCCATAAGCTCCACGGCAGTTGCAGCTACAGCGGCGTTCCGCGCATGAAAAAACTCTGTCAGACGCTGGAACACGAATTACGCAGCGGCACCGCGCCGGAAGAGATGGAACCTGAAATTCTGGAGCTGCTGGACGAAATGGATAACGTTGCGCGTGAGGCGAAGAAGTACCAGATTTGAACGCGGCATTAAAGGCAAAGGGGAAATGTTCAGCGCCCTCTTTGCCTGTAGAGATAAACGTGCTGCGGCTTAGCCTTTGGTCATGCCGCGCCACATCACGTCAAACCCGGCGGATTTGTACTCTTCCCTGCGCGAAGGTTCACGCCCGGCAAATTCCATCGTGGTTTCCGCCAGCCCGAAGAAAATAGCATCGGCAAAGGACGATTCAATGCCGGTCAACGCCTCGTTGGTCACGCACTCCTTCGACAAATCCCGCAGGTCAGGATACGCCTGGTAAACCTGCTCCAGCGTTTCAGACGTGATCTTGCCGGAAACGGCCAGCTGGCGCATCGCTTTACGAGCGTTAATGTTCACCAGCCCCCAGTCGATATAGTTTCCCCACACCGTTCTTGAGCGCTCTTTACTTGGCGCGTGGCGGTCATAAGTCTTCATCAGCTCGCTGCCGAGATCTCGCTTATGATGAAGATAAACTGCATTCAGCAACTCGTCTTTGGTCGGGAAATAGCGGAACAACGTCCCTTCGGCCACGCCCGCCTTTCTGGCAATTAAAGACGTTGCCGCCCCTAATCCCAGCTCCGCAATCGCATCGGTAGCCGCATCGAGTAATGCTAATCGTTTATCTTCACTTTTTGGACGAGCCACGGTTCCTCACAAGCCAGTTATCTATATGGATAGGATTTCAGCGAACGCTGGATAGAAACGATCGCTGAACGTCATGTTCTTTATCATACCGTAAATTTTGTTGACGGTTGACCTTACCTGCCTATAATGAGTGTTTACTCACTCAATAGCAATATTACCCGCATAAATCCCAAGAGAATCCTTTATGGCTGCCGCGCATTCTGGCAAGCGTTCGTTAACCCTAAAATTCATGGTCGTGATTATGTTATTAGGCCTTACTGCCACTAGCGCTGCGCTGTTCCCGATGACTGAATTTGGCAAATTGCCGCAGGGCAGCCGTCTCGAACGCATCCAGCAATCGCCCCAGTACCGCGACGGCAAATTCCACAATCAGCAAGACACGCCAATGATGACAGACAAGCGAGGTCGCCTGGCGGCGCTGTGGGATTTCTTCTTCTCCCGGCCGGATACGGTAAAACCCGATCGTCCCCTGCCGCTGGTCAAAACCGACCTGGCCGCGCTTGATAAGCAGCAGGATCTGGTGGTGTGGCTCGGGCACTCGTCCTGGTTTATCCAGCTCGGTGGCAAACGCATTCTTATCGATCCGGTATTCAGCCACTATGCCGCGCCGTTCGCCTTTCTGAATAAGGCCTTTGCCGGAGACTATCCGTGGCGAGCGGAGGATATGCCGGAAATCGACACCCTGATTATCTCTCACGATCACTGGGATCATCTGGACTACCCAACATTACGCGCGCTGAAACCGAAAATTAAGCAGATCGTCACCCCGCTGGGCGTTGGCGCGCACTTTGAAGCCTGGGGCTTTGATCCAACGCTCATCCACGAACTCGACTGGCAGGAAAAAGTGGCTATTGATAGCGAGTTAACGATCCACGCTCTGCCGGCTCGTCATTTCTCCGGCCGCGGTTTAACCGGCAACAAAACGCTGTGGGCCAGCTTTATGTTGGTCACCCCGCAGCGGAAAGTTTATTACAGCGGCGACACCGGCTATGGCCCCCACTTTAAGCAAATTGGCGAACAGTTTAACGATATCGATCTCGCCATTATGGAAAACGGCCAGTACGACGAAGGCTGGAAGTACATTCACATGATGCCGGAAGAAGCGGCGCAGGCCACGGATGAGCTGGGCGCTAAAACGATGGTGCCGGGACATGCGGGTCGATTTGCGCTGGCGAACCATAGCTGGGACGAGCCCTTCCGCCGCATCGCTGCCGCAAGCGCGGGCCGCGGCTACCAGCTGCTAACGCCGGAAATGGGGCAAATACTGGCAGTCAGCAAATCACACCAGGTCTTCGACTCCTGGTGGGAATAGGTTTATCAATCATCGAACGATCAAGATGTAGAAGGAGGTGATATGTCCATGCCTAAAGATTTTATGGAATCTCTGCTTGAGTGGGTCGACGGCAACATGCAGCGCCCGCTGCGTATTGAAGAAGTCGCCAGGCAGTCCGGCTACTCGAAGTGGTACTTACAGCGGATGTTCTCAGACTGGGCGGGGAAGAGCCTCGGTGCCTACATTCGTGAACGCAAGCTGCAGCTGGCGGCGGAAGATCTGAAAAATACCGAGGATAAAATCCTCGATATCTCGGTACGCTACGGTTTTGATTCGCAGCAGTCCTTTACCCGTACGTTCGGAAAAAGGTTCAACACCTCTCCCGGCGCCTACCGTCGCGAGCACGATCAAACGCTTAATTAAGATTTTTCAGGGCGGCCAGGCATGGCTTTTCCGCCCTGCCTGCACTCATTTCAGCAAAGTCGCCCACTGCTCAACCCACGGGCCAGAAATGACTTCAGGCTCCGGGTGGTCGTTGGCGTCAATAGTCAGCACGTCAGAAATCCGCGTTGCCCCCTGCTCCTGAAGCATGGCATCAAACTGCTTACCCCCGCCGCAGAAATGGTCGTAGTTGCTGTCACCCAGGGCAATCAGTCCGTAATGCAGCTCAGGCTGGTAGCCAAGCCGATCTTTAATGGCCTGGAACAAAGGGACAATACTGTCCGGCAGATCGCCCTGCCCGGTCGTGGACGTCACCACCAGCGCATAATGGTTGCGGTAATACTGCCAGTCCGCCAGTTCAGGATCTTCAAACACCTTTGCCTGATGGCCGTGTTTTTTAAGAATGGTTTCGGCTTCTTCCGCCACTAACAGCGCGTTGCCGTACATTGTGCCTACAAAAATACCCACTTCGGCCATCGGTAACTCCTTAAGAATTAGGGACAAGGCTTATCCTGGCGGCTCGCCGGATCAAACTCAATATTTTCAACATCCGGCAGCTGGCCGCGCCAGCCAAATTTTGTCAGCATTTGCATCCAGGTGTCATCCAGCCCCGCCCGGATCGTCAGCGGCTCTCCGGTAACCGGATGGTTTAACGAGAGCTGACTGGCGTGCAGCATCAGACGCTCGCAGCCAAAATGTTCCGCCGCGCCTCGGTTCTGGCGCAAATCACCGTGTTTGGAATCACCAATAATGGGATGGCGAAGATGCGACAAATGCCGACGAAGCTGGTGTTTACGGCCGGTCTTTGGCTCAAGCTCCACCAGGCTGTAGCGAGCGGTAGGATAACGCCCTACGGCCACCGGCATCTCGACCGTCGCTAAGCCACGATAATGCGTCACCGCAGGCTGCGGGGCTTTATCCTGGTCGCTAAACTTATCGGCGATTTTATCCAGCTCTTCCACCAGCGGATAATCCAGCACCGCTTCATCCTCGAGCCAGCCACGTACCACGGCATGGTAACCCTTCTGCATCTGGTGCTGCTCAAACTGCTGCGACAGCAGGCGTCCAACCTCGCTGGATAACCCCATCAGCAGTACGCCGGAGGTTGGCCGGTCAAGGCGGTGCACGGTAAAAACATGCTGGCCAATCTGGTCGCGAACGGTTTGCATCACCACGACTTTTTCGTGCCTGTCCAGCCAGCTACGGTGCACCAGCCAGCCGGACGGTTTGTTTACCGCAACCAGCCACTCATCCTGGTAAATAATCTCCAGCATCAGTCCTGTTCCGCCTCAAACAGTGCGTCCAGCTCAAACAGCACGGCGAGAAGGGGTTCGCGTACCGCATGCGTAGCATCCAGCGCCATTTCGTAATAAGGCGCAACGGCAAACGCATTTGGCAAAGGATGCTGGCTGTCCAGCAGCGCATTCATACGGGGGATCAATACCCATTGCAGCCATTCATGAGGCTGCAGCGTATCCATGCAGAAAGGCTGCGTGCTCTCAAAAGCCGACGGATCCGGAGGCAGGCCCTGCCAGAGGGCGTGATCGCGCAGGATCTGCTCAAGGGTGAGTAAATGGCGGCGAACCAGCTTCTGGCGCTCCATGGAAACCTCATACTTCAGTGAAAAAGAGCGGAACAGAATAACACTTCTTCTCTGCGCGTGAAAAAGGCATAAAAAAAGGGAGCACTGTTTACACAGTGCTCCCGGTTCGTTTCGCAGCTAATCCGGCTACTTTTCGTGCTCCCTGCTCATCCGTGACAACTTTGTCCTCTGGTCTCCTGACCGACAATCCATCGCTAAAGCTTCCTGCGACCGTCATCCTGATGGTGTCCTGCATCACCCTGACGCTAGTTCCTTGAGTCTTCCTGACCCACCGTACTCCTGTTACGGCTCTCTTTCTCCATCCTGGAGGTGTCCATTACTCTTCCTGAGTGATCCATGCTTCATCTATGAAGCCTTCCCTGTACGCCATCCCGGCGGGTTCCTGTTCGTGATGAAGCGGCATCATCCTGATATCTCCTTCATTACGTCGACGTCCTGTCGATGGATATAGAATCCTCTATTTACCTGCTTGTGACAAGGGATGCAGCGGAGTCACGGGCAAAAACTTTCATTCGGAACTATCCGAAAATAAAAATAACTCATTGTTTTATATGAACATCAGCAAATGAGAGTCGCTTTCATCTGTCGCTAAATGTAGCGATCTCTCACAACGCATGTAAGAGATCTCTCACAAGACTCTGGGTAAAAAAGCTAAACCACCTGCGGTGTCAGGGCATGGAGGAAATCAGGGAGAGAAGCGGAAAGCACGGTGCGCTGCGGGGTGCCGATTTTCTCAATCACGACTTCGCCCGTCAAGTTGCACAGAGAAACGACTTCCATTTCATCTTCCGTGGTAGCTAAAAACAACGTCGGCGACAATTTCAGGCGCTTCTGCGTCACCAGGTGACCAATCAGGTTCTCCTGCACCCGCACGAAATCGTCCTCACTCCATGTCTGCAGCAGCGTTAGCGCGGTGTTACCGTGCACGGCGGGCATATCTCCGGCAAACTGCGTGGTGTAAAACGCCTCGACGGCAGGCTGGAGAGAAATATCCAACGCTCGCTCCACGGCGCTTAAATCGGCGTCGGGCGTAAACGGCTGTGGCTGCCAGCGCACATCGCCGCCCGTAGTCGTCACAATACACGGGGACGGAATGCCGTATAACGCTTCACTGGCGGGCCAGCCTCCCGTTTCTTCCTGCCACCGATCGCAAAAACGGCGGGTAAACTCTTTGAGGGCAAAGGCGACTTCGTTCATTAATTTCTCACTCGCGTAGGCTGGGGTACAATAAAAGCCAATTGTACCTTTATCTCGGTGAAACATGTCCTACGAAAATCACCAGGCTCTAAGTGGCCTGACGCTGGGTAAGCCAACCGCTTATCAGGATCAATACCAGCCATCGCTGCTGCAGGCCGTACCGCGCAGCCTGAATCGCGACCCGCTTGGCCTTCACGCCGACAGCCTGCCGTTCAGCGGCGGTGACATCTGGACGCTTTACGAACTGTCCTGGCTAAACAACAACGGCCTGCCGCAGGTCGCCGTGGGCCATGTGCAGCTGGATGCCAACAGCGTGAATCTGGTGGAATCAAAAAGCTTCAAGCTCTACCTGAACAGCTTTAACCAGACGCGCTTCGCCGACTGGGAAACCGTCCAGGAAACCCTGAAGCGCGACCTGAGCGCCTGCGCCGAAGGTGACGTCAGCGTGGTGCTTTTCCGCCTGCATGAGCTCGAAGGCCAGGAAATCGCCGCCTTTGGAGGCGAGTGCATCGACGAGCAGGACATCGCTATCGACAGCTACGACTTCAACGCGGATTACCTCCAGCAGGCCGCGGGCGATGAGATCGTAGAAGAGACGCTGGTTAGCCACTTGCTGAAGTCCAACTGCCTGATAACCCATCAGCCAGACTGGGGTTCCGTACAAATTCGCTACCGCGGCCCGAAAATCGACCGTGAAAAGCTGCTTCGCTATCTGGTCTCCTTCCGCCATCACAACGAGTTTCACGAGCAGTGCGTGGAGCGCATCTTTAATGACCTGCAGCGCTTCTGCCGGCCACAAACGCTTAGCGTCTACGCACGCTATACGCGCCGCGGCGGCCTGGACATTAACCCGTGGCGAACCAATACCGATTTCCATCCTGCTTTTGGCCGCCTGACTCGCCAATAATTGCGAAATAGCTCGCAGCGCCAAAAGTGAATGCGGTTTACGGGTTGTTAAAGTGAATAAGCCAGGGCTATTGTAATCTGTGAGAACGGCACTTTTCGTTCCGTAAGGAGTTCACTTGATTACACATATTAGCCCGCTTGGCTCAATGGATATGTTGTCGCAGCTGGAAGTCGATATGCTTAAACGCACCGCCAGCAGCGACCTTTACCAACTGTTTCGTAACTGCTCGCTGGCGGTTCTTAATTCCGGCAGTCAAACCGACAGCAGCAAAGAGCTGCTGTCCCGCTATCAGAGCTTTGACATCAACGTGTTGCGTCGTGAACGTGGCGTAAAACTCGAACTGATTAATCCCCCGGAAGACGCCTTTGTCGACGGCCGTATCATCCGTGCACTGCAGGCTAACCTGTTTGCCGTCCTGCGCGATATTCTGTTTGTTAACGGCCAAATCGACAATGCAGGCCGTTTCCAACATTTAAATAAAGAAAACTCTATTCATATCACCAATATGGTGTTTTCTATTCTACGAAATGCCCGTGCGCTGCACGTCGGTGAAGCGCCAAACCTTGTGGTTTGCTGGGGCGGCCACTCCATTAACGAAAATGAATACCTCTATGCTCGCCGTGTGGGCACCCAGCTTGGGCTGCGTGAGCTGAATATTTGTACCGGCTGTGGGCCGGGTGCGATGGAAGCACCGATGAAAGGTGCCGCCGTGGGCCACGCCCAGCAGCGTTACAAAGAAGGCCGCTTCATCGGCCTGACGGAACCCTCTATCATCGCCGCAGAGCCGCCTAACCCGCTGGTCAATGAACTGATCATCATGCCGGATATTGAAAAACGGCTTGAGGCATTTGTCCGTATTGCCCACGGCATTATTATCTTTCCTGGCGGGGTTGGTACCGCAGAAGAGCTGCTGTACCTGCTCGGTATTCTGATGAATCCGCATAACCACGATCAGGTTCTGCCGCTGATCCTCACCGGGCCGAAAGAAAGCGCCGATTATTTCCGCGTGCTGGATGAATTTATCGTTAGCACCCTGGGCGAGCAGGCGCGCCGTCACTACAAAATCATCATCGATGACGCGACAGAAGTCGCCCGCGTGATGAAAAAAGCCATGCCTCAGGTGAAAGAAAACCGCCGTGAAACCGGCGATGCCTACGGCTTCAACTGGTCCATTCGCATTTCGCCCGACCTGCAAATGCCGTTTGAACCCACCCACGAAAACATGGCTAACCTGCAGCTCTATCCGGATCAGCCTGCGGAAAAACTGGCGGCATCGCTGCGCCGTGCCTTCTCGGGTATCGTGGCGGGTAACGTCAAAGAAGCCGGTATTCACGCCATCGAGAAATACGGCCCGTACAAGCTGCACGGCGATCCGGAAATGATGAGGCGCATGGACGTTCTTCTGCAGGGCTTTGTCGCCCAGCACCGCATGAAGCTGCCGGGCAGCGCCTACATCCCCTGCTACGAAATCGTGCGTTAACCTTCCAGGGCGGCCAGCGGTCGCCCTTTTTTTTCCCCCTTCCCGAAGCCATTTAATCGATTGCGCTCACACTCAAAAGCACAAACATCACGCCCTGATGCAAATACTCGTTAAAAAACGCTGTTTTAGGCACTTTCTCTGGCAAAAACCGAGTTATTTGGTCGGGTTTAATTTATTGCATCATCGGCTAGTGATAGGCTTCGCGACTATAAATATCACTTAGATGTACATGAACAGACTGTTATGCGGATTTGTTGCGTAACAAAGGTGGATTATCGCATTTGGGATCGCGATCACTGATACATGGATGACATAACTGTATCTTTCCGCCCGCCGATAGTTACGGGACACAACTACTACAAAAATGCCCGCGGCCAGAATTTAGTTTCAGCCGTTAAGACCTTGATAGCGTTTTAACGGCGAATTTTTCAACATTGCACGAAACATTCCTTTGGAGATGTAAATGGAAACCACTCAAACCGGCAGTATTGTCTCTGCTGAGAAAAAAGGCGCATGGCGCAAGACTGACACCATGTGGATGCTGGGCCTGTACGGCACGGCAATCGGTGCAGGCGTCCTGTTCCTGCCAATCAACGCCGGCGTTGGTGGCCTGATCCCGCTGTTCATCATGGCGATTCTGGCTTTCCCAATGACCTTCTTCGCACACCGCGGTATGACCCGCTTCGTGCTGTCCGGTAAAAACCCGGGCGAAGACATCACCGAAGTTGTAGAAGAGCACTTTGGGGTTGGCGCAGGTAAGCTGATTACCCTGCTGTACTTCTTCGCTATCTACCCAATCCTGCTGGTTTACAGCGTGGCAATCACCAATACCGTAGACAGCTTCATTACTCACCAGTTGGGCATGGCTTCTCCGCCACGTGCAATTCTTTCTCTGATCCTGATTGTCGGCATGATGACCATCGTGCGCTTCGGCGAGCAGATGATCGTGAAGGCGATGAGCATCCTGGTATTCCCGTTTGTTGCGGCTCTGATGGTTCTGGCGCTGTACCTGATTCCTAACTGGAGCGGTGCGGCCTTTGAAACCCTGTCCTTCAGCGCAACGCCGGCAACCGGCAGCGGCCTGTGGATGACCCTGTGGCTGGCTATTCCGGTGATGGTGTTCTCCTTCAACCACTCCCCGATCATCTCCTCCTTCGCGGTAGCGAAGCGTGAAGAGTACGGCGAAGGCGCTGAGAAAAAATGCTCCAGCATTCTGGCTCGCGCACACATCATGATGGTGTTGACCGTCATGTTCTTCGTCTTCAGCTGCGTGCTGAGCCTGAGCCCGGCTGACCTGGCGGCGGCAAAAGCGCAGAACATCTCTATCCTGTCTTACCTGGCTAACCACTTTAACGCACCGGTTATCGCCTGGATGGCGCCAATCATTGCGATGATTGCCATCACCAAATCCTTCCTCGGCCACTACCTGGGCGCACGTGAAGGCTTCAACGGTATGGTTATCAAATCTCTGCGCGGCAAAGGCAAGAGCATTGAAATCGGCAAACTGAACAAAATCACCGCGCTGTTCATGCTGGTGACGACCTGGGCAGTGGCTACGCTGAACCCAAGCATCCTGGGTATGATTGAAACCCTGGGCGGCCCGGTTATCGCGATGATCCTGTTCCTGATGCCGATGTACGCGATTCAGAAAGTCCCGGCAATGCGTAAATACAGCGGCCACATCAGCAACGTATTCGTTGTGATTATGGGTCTGATTGCCATCTCCGCTATCTTCTACTCGCTGTTCAGCTAAGCATTTTAAAGCCGCCCGCCCGGGCGGCTCTCTCCTCTCAAGTCACTTACGCAGGGAAATCTTATGATCAGCGTATTCGACATTTTCAAAATCGGTATCGGTCCATCCAGTTCGCATACCGTCGGCCCGATGAAGGCTGGTAAACAATTTTCTGATGACCTGATTGAGCAAGGGATCCTGAGCGATGTCACCCGCGTTGTTGTAGACGTCTACGGCTCGTTATCCCTGACCGGTAAAGGTCACCATACCGATATCGCGATTATCATGGGCCTGGCGGGTAACCTGCCGGACACCGTTGATATCGACGCCATTCCTCACTTCATCCAGGACGTGAATACTCACGGGCGCCTGATGCTGGCCAACGGACAGCGTGAAGTAGAGTTCCCGGTTGACTGCTGTATGAACTTCCATGCAGACAACCTGGCCCTGCACGAAAACGGCATGCGTATTACCGCGCTGGCGGGTGATAAAGCTCTGTATTCACAAACTTACTACTCCATCGGCGGCGGCTTTATCGTCGATGAAGCGCATTTTGGCGTAGAAAGTGAAAACCCGGTAAGCGTGCCGTACCCATACAAAAACGCTGCGGACCTGCAAAAACACTGTCGTGAAACGGGCCTGTCGCTTTCCGGCCTGATGATGCAGAACGAACGAGCCCTGCACAGCCAGCAAGAGATTGACGCTCACTTTGCGGCGGTCTGGGAAGTGATGAGCAACGGCATTGAACGTGGCATCACCACCGAAGGCGTGCTGCCGGGCAAAATGCGAGTGCCACGCCGTGCTGCCGCGCTGCGCCGCATGCTGGTCACCACCGATAAAAACAACTCGGACCCAATGGCCGTTGTGGACTGGATCAATATGTTCGCACTGGCGGTAAACGAAGAAAACGCCGCCGGTGGCCGCGTGGTTACCGCTCCGACGAACGGCGCCTGCGGGATTGTTCCTGCGGTGCTGGCCTACTACGACAAGTTTATCCGTCAGGTGAACGCTAACTCCTGCGCCCGCTATTTCCTCGCCGCTGGCGCTATCGGCTCCCTGTACAAAATGAACGCCTCTATTTCCGGTGCGGAAGTGGGCTGCCAGGGTGAAGTAGGCGTAGCTTGCTCAATGGCGGCAGCAGGTCTCGCCGAGCTGCTGGGCGGGAGTCCGACTCAGGTTTGCATCGCCGCTGAAATCGGCATGGAGCACAATCTGGGGCTGACCTGCGACCCGGTAGCCGGTCAGGTACAGGTTCCTTGCATCGAGCGTAACGCCATTGCGGCAGTTAAAGCCGTGAACGCTGCACGTATGGCAATGCGCCGCACCAGCGAACCGCGCGTCTGCCTGGATAAGGTTATCGAGACGATGTATGAAACGGGCAAAGACATGAACGCCAAGTATCGCGAAACATCTCGCGGTGGCCTTGCGCTAAAAATTGTCGCCTGTGACTAAAAAATTAAGGCTCCCGATTGGGAGCCTTTTTTACTAAAGCGCGGCTTTTAAACGCTTAACGGCTTCAACCAACTGCTCGTCGGTGGCCGTAGCGTAAGAGAACCGCAGCGTGCGTTTATCCGCATGATCGCTAAAGAAGAATTCACCCGGCACGTAAACCACGCCTTTCTCCAGCGTTTTTTGCAGCCACGCCGTGGTGTCGAAGTCATAGCGGAATGAGGCCCAAAGGAACATCCCGCCCTGCGGCTGGTTGAAGGTAATGTGCTCGCCCAGTTCCTCTTCCAGCAGGCGCGAAAGCGTCAGGCACTTCTGCTTGTAGGCTTCACGAATCAGCTCAATCTGCGGGTCCAGACGGCCCAGCGTAAGGTAAGCCGCCGTCAGCGCCTGGGTAAACGAGTTGGCGTGCAAATCCGTCGCCTGCTTAATGATAGCGACCTTTTGCTTCATCCATTCAGGCAAAATAATCCAGCCCACGCGCAGGCCCGGCGCCAGAATTTTAGAGAACGTTGAGGTATAGACCACGTGGTCTTCATGCCCCAACTCTTTCGCGACCTGAATCAGGGTTTTCTCGCGGCGGTCGGTAAAGCTAATGGCCCCATACGGATCGTCTTCGATAATCACGAAATCATATTCAGCGGCCAGTTTTACCAGCTTCTCACGGCGTTCGGCGCTCAGCGTCGTGCCGCTTGGGTTACCAAAAGTAGGCACCAGATAAACGCCTTTAACGCGCGTGGTTTTCAGCAGCGCTTCGAGCTCGTCGACAATCATGCCGTGCTCATCCCCGCCCACAGACTCCACTTTCGCGGCGGTCAAACTGAGGATTTGCAGCGTGGCCAGGTAGGTTGGGCGCTCAACGACGAAAACATCGCCTTCATCCGCCAGCGCGCGGATCAGCAGATCCAGCGCCTGCTGCGAACCAGAGGTGATCAGCAACTGGTCGCTACGCGTGGTAATCCCGCGCGCTTTGCACAGCTCAACCAACTGGTCGCGCAGCTCGGTATTGCCTTCGGTCAGGCCATACTGAAAAGCATCGTTAAAGTTCTCTTCAACGACCTTACGGGTCGCCAGCTCCAGCCCTTGCTTGTCAAAAAGCTCGCTGGAGGGAATACCGCCCGCCAGCGAAATCACGCCGGGCATTTTGCTGTGCTTAAGGAGTTCGCGGATGGCCGAAGGTTGCAGGTTCTGAATGCGTTGCGCGAGGTGTTTAGTATTACTCATATTGATATTCTCTATTTTTATATGCGTTAGAAATATACATAGCCCGCTAACAACTACGCAATGGCTTTCCACCCTTTGCCAACAAGGTTTTTGCGAGAGAGGTTCCTGAATTCTGTGATGAGAATAGCTCATCATGGCGGGAAGTGTTAGGGTAAGTCCATCAGAGTGACCGGTAAATTTCTTATGACTATTCATTTACTTATCGTCGATGCATTGAACCTTATTCGCCGCATACACGCGGTTCAGGGCTCACCTTGTGTCGACACCTGCCTGCACGCCCTGGACCAGCTCATCGGCCACAGCCAGCCGACCCACGCGGTGGCGGTCTTTGATGACGAAGAGCGCCGCGAAGGCTGGCGGCATCAGGTTATGCCCGACTACAAAGCGGGCCGTTCGCCGATGCCTGACGATCTGCATGCCGAAATGCCCGCCCTGCGGGAGGCGTTTACCCGCCGGGGCGTGCAGTGCTGGCATTCAAAAGGTAACGAAGCGGACGACCTTGCGGCCACGCTGGCGGTAAAAGTCGCCTCCGGCGGCCACTGGGCAACGATCGTCTCTACCGATAAAGGCTATTGCCAGCTTCTGGCACCCACCCTGCAAATTAGGGATTACTTCCAAAAGCGCTGGCTGGATGCGCCGTTTATTGCCCAGGAGTACGGCGTGCAGCCGGAACAGCTGGGCGATTTCTGGGGGCTGGCGGGCATTAGCAGCAGCAAAATCCCCGGTGTCGCGGGCATCGGGCCAAAAAGCGCCACACAGCTAATTAACCAGTTTTCCAATCTGGAAGCACTGTATCAGCGGCTGGATGAGGTTCCGGAAAAATGGCGTAAAAAGCTTGAACAGCACAGGGAAAGCGCGTTTATCAGCCGCCAGGTGGCAAGGCTACAGACGGATTTACAGCTCGATGGGAACTTACAGCAGCTCAGGCTGCCTGGGGCATCGCCTTCAGCCTGAAGAAGGGAAAACCCCTCACCGTGAACAGGCGAGGGGTAAAGCCATCAGCGCTCGTCGCGGCGCCCACCCACGGCTGCCCACCAGCGGCGGATGTGAACCGTCACTTCTTCACGGTCGTGGTAAAGCTGGCGCGCTTTGATCTCAGCGTTAATGCCGTTGCTTTCGAGGATTTCCCGGATCTGCGCCAGGTTTTGCGACACCTCTTCGTAGCGCTTTTTCATCGGCAGCTTGAGGTTAAAAATGGTTTCACGGCACCAGCCGTTTACCAGCCATGTCGCCATCAGATGGGCCACTTTCGCCGGTTTTTCTACCATGTCGCACACCATCCACGAGATGTTGGTGCGCGTTGGGCGGTACTTAAAACCGTCTTCACGCAGCCAGGTTACCTGTCCGGTATCCATCAGGCTTTGCGCCATCGGGCCGTTATCGACGGAAGAAACCCACATATTTCGCTTCACCAGCTGATAGGTCCAGCCGCCTGGGCAGGCACCTAAATCAACGGCATACATGCCGTTGGCCAGGCGTTCGTCCCACTCATCGGCAGGAATAAAGACGTGAAACGCCTCTTCCAGCTTCAGCGTGGAACGGCTTGGTGCATCCGCCGGGAACCTGAGGCGCGGGATGCCCATATAGAACGCTGAGTTGTTGGTGGTGTAGGAATAGCCCGTGTAGCAGCAGCCCGGCGCGATAAAGAAGACATGCACCACCGGGCGCTTCGGCGTTTCATAGTTGGTCAGCACCCCAGCCTCGCGCAGGCTGGCTCGCAGCGGCACGGTAAACTTGCGGCAGAACTTCATCAGCTCTTTGCTTTCGTTGGTATCGGCCACTTCAACGCGCAGGTCGCCGCCCTTCTCTACCACGCCTTGCAGCATACCAACGACAGGCGTTATGCGGTCTTCCGGCGGCAAATCTTTTAGCAACTCACCGGCAACAAACATCTGGCGGGCAAAAATCAGGTCGCTGAACGGCAGTTCCCGCGCCAGCTTATCCGCCTCTTCCGGCTGGTAGCATTCAAAGATGACGTACCCGCTCTGCTCTTTAACTCGGGCAAAGCCGTAGACGCCGCGCTGGCCAGCTTTGTCGGTTATCTCTGCCGCACACTCTTTCTCAAATCCCTGTCGGCAGTACAAAATCACTTTATTCATGGCTTACGCCCTTACGTTTCAGGCGCACAGCACCAATTAACATCAATATCCAGCCGGCCAGGAAGCTTACGCCGCCCACCGGTGTTACAAACGCCCACAGCCGCAGGTGCGACAGGGCCAGGCAGTACAAACTGCCGCTAAATAATACGGTGCCTAACGCCATAAAGACGCTGCTCCAGTAGAACCAGATACTGATGCGGCGCTGCATCGCGACCGCAAGGCCAAAGATAGCGAGCGTGTGGAACGCCTGGTACTCAAGGCCGGTCTGGATCCACCCCATCTCCGCAACACCCAGAGATTTGCTTAACACATGCGCCCCAAAAGCGCCCAGGGCAACAAAAACAAAACCGCTGATGGCGGCAAATATCAGCATGAATCGGCTGGTCATGGTGTAACCCTAAAGTAGAGCGTGGCCGGGCCACGCGAAGGTTGCTTATTGTTCGTAGCGAAAACGGAATTTCTCTTGCTCACTGGCCGCCTTTGCCAGGATCCACTGTCGAAACGCCGCTATTTTACCCAGTTCTGCCTGGCTGTCATGACAAACCAGATAAAAGGCGTTTTTACTCACCAGCACATCGTTAAACGGGCACACCAGTCGACCGGCCTCGATTTCCGTTTGTGCCATCACGTTATTGGCCAGCGCAATGCCCTGGCCGTGGATAGCGGCCTGCAACACCATTGCGCTGTGGCTGAAGATGGGCCCTTGCTGGACATTAATATGGCTCACGCCAAGCTGGCGGGTATAAGTCTGCCAGTCGCGGCGTGAGGCGTCATGCAATAAAGTATGCTTTGCCAAATCTTCCGGCGTTTTAATCGGTTTATCACCGGTTAGCAGCATAGGTGAGCAAACAGGGAGCAAATATTCAGCATAAAGCTTTTCAACTCTAAGCCCAGGCCAGTTTCCTCGCCCATAGAATATCGCCACGTCAACGTCATCGGACAATTTGTCTTCCTGGCGGTCCACCGCCTGGATGCGCACGTCGATCCCCGGATAAGCTGAGTTAAAGCTTGTTAAGCGAGGAACCAGCCAGTGAATCGCAAAACTTGGCAATAAACTCACCGTCAGCGCGCCTTTTGCACTGCGCGCCTGCAGCTTGCGTGTGGCTTCGGTCAGCTGGGAAAAAATCTCTTTAATATCCTGATAATAGCTCTGACCTTCTTCGGTCAGCAGCAGCGAACGGTTGCGGCGGCGGAACAGCTTCAGGCCAAGAAAATCCTCCAGCGACTTGATCTGGTGGCTTACCGCAGCCTGAGTAACGAAAAGTTCTTCAGCCGCTTTAGTAAAACTCAAGTGACGAGCCGCAGCGTCAAAAACGCGCAGCGCATTCAGAGGGGGTAATCGCTTAGACATGAGGTTATTTGGCTTAAGTGTTAATAACAGTTAACAAACAGATAGCGTTTGTTTACCTATTAGTTTTTTTTATCTGAGCCATTATAAATTGTCCGTTGAGGATGCACCAGCAAATACCTATAGTGGCGGCACTTCCTGAGTCGGAACGAAAAGTTGTCTGGAATGCGTGTTCTGGAGGGCTTTTGGCTTACGGTTGTGATGTTGTGTTGTTGTGTTTGCAATTGGTCTGACATTTCGGACCACGGTAGCTTAGCTACCCCTTTTCACTTCCTGTACATTTACCCTGTCTGTCCATAGTGATTAATGTAGCACCGCCGAATGCGGTGCTTTTTTTTGCCTGCAGTTTTACTTCTTCAGTTCAACCATCTCTTTCACGTCCGAGCGGTTAATCTGCTGCATATTGCCGTTAGCATCCTTGTACTTGATCATCCCGGTTTCGTCATCGGTCTTCGGTTTACCTTCGGAGACAATGGCGCGCCCGTCATTGGTATGCATGATGTAGTTCGGGCTGGAACAGGCTGCAAGTGCAAAGGTCATCATACAGGCAGAAACGATAGCGGTTGCTTTGTTCATTATTCTTCTCCTTGTGGATAGAGTTTAATGCTACTTAAATCTCTTCTACTAACATGCTTAAATATTAGTCCAACAATAATTAGCATAACCTGCTTTCCCGATTCTGCCAGGAGAAACAGACGATTCCGAGAAAGACGGAAACCTTGTGCCAACGTCAGTTTTGCGCGACGATCTGTGCATTGAACAGAGGATCACCATGACAGCATTTAACCCCGCCCATTTTCGCGCCCAGTTTCCCGCGCTGGCAGACGCAGGCGTCTATCTCGACAGCGCGGCCACGGCGCTTAAACCCCAGGCAGTGATCGATGCCACCCAGCAGTTTTAC
Organism: Cedecea neteri; assembly: GCF_000757825.1. Classification (GTDB taxonomy): domain Bacteria; phylum Pseudomonadota; class Gammaproteobacteria; order Enterobacterales; family Enterobacteriaceae; genus Cedecea; species Cedecea selenatireducens. The sequence goes on along the minus strand of NZ_CP009451.1, from coordinate 3,484,752 downwards.
AGCCTGAGCGCCGGTAACGTTCACCGCAGCCAGTTTCCCGAAGCGCAGCGTCTGACGGCTCGCTATGAAGCGGCGCGCGACCTTGTGGCCCGTTTGCTCAACGCCGAAAGCGGTAAATCCGTGGTCTGGACTCGCGGCACTACTGAAGCTATTAATCTGGTTGCGCAGTGCTACGCCCGCCCTCGCCTGCAGGCCGGGGATGAAATTATCGTGAGTGAAGCAGAGCATCACGCCAATTTTGTGCCGTGGTTAATGGTGGCCGAACAGACCGGTGCGAAAGTGGTGAAACTGCCGCTGGATAGCCAGGCTTTGCCTGACCTGAGCCTGCTGCCAGCGTTGCTCAACGACCGCACGCGTATTCTGGCGTTGGGACAAATGTCTAACGTAACCGGCGGCTGCCCTGACCTCGAAAAAGCCATCAAGCTGGCACATGAAGCGGGGGCAGTCGTGATGGTCGACGGCGCGCAGGGCATCGTTCACTGCCCGCCGGATGTCCAGGCACTGGGTATCGACTTTTACGCCTTCTCGGCCCATAAACTGTATGGCCCAACCGGCATTGGGGCGCTCTACGGCAAAGCGGAGCTGCTTGAACAGATGTCGCCGTGGCTCGGCGGCGGCAAAATGATCACCCATGTCTCTTTCGACGGGTTTAAAACTCAGCCGGTGCCTTATCGCTTTGAAGCCGGGACGCCAAACGTCGCGGGCGTCATCGGCCTAAGCGCCGTGTTGGAATGGCTTGAGGCTATCGACCTGCAACAGGCGGAAGGCTGGAGCCGCAGCCTGGCAACGCTCGCCGAGTCCGAACTGGCGAAGCGCCCTGGTTTTCGCAGCTTCCGCTGCCAGGACTCAAGCCTGCTGGCGTTTGATTTTGCGGGCGTGCACCACAGCGATATGGTCACGCTGCTGGCAGAATCTGGCATTGCGCTTCGGGCGGGCCAGCACTGTGCTCAGCCTTTAATGGCGGCGTTAGGCGTCAGCGGCACGCTGCGCGCTTCTTTTGCGCCGTACAACACGCAGCAGGACGTGAACGAGCTGCTCTCAGCGGTCGACCGCGCCCTCGACATTTTGGTGGACTGAATGCTGGCTAACCATCCTTTTGGCACAACCCTTAACGAAGAGACCCTGCGCGCCACGTTTGCAACGCAGCAGCAGTGGGAAGACAAATACCGCCAGCTGATTTTATTGGGAAAAAAACTCCCCGCGCTGCCGGAGGCGTTAAAAACCGAGAGCATTGAAATCAGCGGCTGCGAAAACCGCGTCTGGCTGGGCCACGAACGCCTGCCGGACGGCACGCTGCACTTCTATGGCGACAGCGAAGGACGCATCGTTCGCGGATTATTGGCGGTGCTGTTGACCGCAGTAGAAGGGAAAACTGCTCAGCAGTTGTTGGAAAACGATCCGCTCAGCCTGTTTGACGAGCTGGGGCTGCGCCATCAGCTAAGCGCTTCCCGCAGCAGCGGGCTTACGGCGCTAGCTGCGGCCGTTCAACAGGCCGCGCGCCAGGCGTGATCAGGAGGCGGTTCGCGCCGCCTTCGCCATCATCTTCTTCAGCACATGGGACACCGCCACAAAACCAAAGCTGGCGGTCACCATTGTTGCCGCGCCAAACCCCGAAGCACAGTCCATGCGTTTTGGGCCTTCAGCGGTGCTTTTCATGGCGCAAACTGAACCGTCAGCCTGCGGGTACACCAGCGCTTCGGTGGAAAATACGCAGTCCACGCCCAGCTTCCCTTTGCTGTTTTTCACCACGCCAAAGTCACTTTTCAGGCGCTCACGCAGCTTGGCTGCAAGCGGATCCTGAATGGTTTTCGCCAGATCGCTAACCTGGATCTGCGTCGGATCTATCTGCCCGCCTGCGCCGCCGGTGGTCACCAGCGGGATCTTGTAGCGACGGCAATACGCGATTAACGCCGCTTTTGGGCGAACGCTATCAATCGCGTCAATAACATAGCTAAACCCTTGATTCAGAAGCTCAGCGGCGTTATCGGCGGTAATAAAGTCATCCACCACCGTGACGCGGCACTCCGGGTTAATCTCTTTAATACGCGCCGCCATAACTTCCGTTTTCGCCTGGCCAACGCTGTCCTTTAGCGCGTGGATTTGACGGTTAGTGTTGGTCACGCAAACGTCGTCCATATCGATAAGCGTGATGGCCCCAATGCCGGTACGCGCCAGCGCCTCTGCCGCCCATGAACCCACGCCACCGATGCCAATCACGCAAACGTGAGCCTCAGCAAAAAGCTGTAGCGCCGCCTGGCCATACAGACGAGCGGTGCCGCCAAAGCGTTGCAGCCAGGCATCAGAGAGAACGACAGACATCGGGAAATTCCTCAGAAATAAAAAACGGGCTGATTATACAGCCCGCAGTTAAAGGTGGAAACGTTGCAGCATTAACCGCTAAAAACGTTACCGCTGCTGCCAGCCCCCGGTGCCGGCTTCAGCACCCAGACGCGGCCGTAGTGGTTATACCAACCCGCGCGATGCCCGGCATCCGGGCCAATGCCCTGATAGATATCGAAATGCTGGCCTTTAATCGCGCCGCCAACGTCCAGCGCTACCATCACGCGCAGCTCGTACTGGCCGGTGAATTTGCCGCTGTTATCCAACAGTGGAACTTCAGTCAGCAGCGTGGTGCCCGCAGGGATAATAGAGCGGTCAGACGCTACGGAGGCGCGGCCAATCAAAGGTACCGCGCTCGCGCCTTTCACCGGCGCATAGCTTGCGGGCTTGAAGAAGACAAAAGAAGGGTTCTGCTCAAGCAGCTCGCGCACTTGTGCTTCGCTGTGGGTTTCCCCCCAATGGCGAATCGCCTGCATAGACATATCTTCTTTCTTCACTTCGCCACGGTCGATAAGCACCTTGCCGATGCTGCGGTAGGCGTGGCCGTTTTTCCCGGCATAGCCGAAGAAGGTCAAAGGCTGTCCGTCGCCAAAATCGATATAGCCGCTGCCCTGCACGTCCATAATGAAGTTATCCATCAGGGAGTTGCTGTAGGCGAGGATGTAGCTGTCGCTCAGCGCGCCGCTGTAAATTTCCGCGCGAGAAGGCAGGCGGCCACGTTTTGGCGGCATGCGGTAAATCGGGTACTGGAATTCGCCCTGGCGGGTATGGCGAGCCTGGATAACCGGCGTGTAGTAACCGGTAAACTGGACGTTGCCATAGTTGTCAGCCCCTTCCATCTGCCAGGCATCAAGGCCAAACTGCTTTAGCTGACGAGTATCGCCGCCCGCGCGCAGCCATTGCTGCACCGCGTTATAGATATCGCTGCCATTATTATAGAGGCGCGGAGAAGCGGAACGAATCTGATTAACCTGCTCAGCGTAGTCGCCGCCATTTATCGGCGCACCAACCGCATCAGGCTGATTCACCAGTGAGAAAGGCTGGGAGAATTTCCCGTCTTTATATTGTTGACCGCGATCGGTCGGTTTTGATGAACAGGCGGCCAGCATGGTTAACATGGCTCCCGCTGCTATATACTTAATCCAACGTCCTTTCATTACTCTCTAGCCCTGCTGGTTGCCTCTGTATGCCTCGCCGAAGATAGCAAACGCGCCGCGAGAATTAAACGAGTTGAACGGCCTGGGCAACAAAAACGTCTGTTTAGGGCCATTGTGCGGGTAAATTCAACAACCAATGGGAAATTCAGGCATTTCTGCCAAAAAAGGGTTGCAACAAAAAGCGAGCAGAGTATAGTGCGCATCCACGGACGCGGGTGGAGCAGCCTGGTAGCTCGTCGGGCTCATAACCCGAAGGTCGTCGGTTCAAATCCGGCCCCCGCAACCAACTAAAAAGTCGCTGATTAAACGGCGCAATGATGAATAATCATTAAGAAGTATGACGGACGCGGGGTGGAGCAGCCTGGTAGCTCGTCGGGCTCATAACCCGAAGGTCGTCGGTTCAAATCCGGCCCCCGCAACCAATTAAAAGTCGCTGGTTTAACAGCGCAATGATGAATAATCATTAAAAAAGTAGTATGACGGACGCGGGGTGGAGCAGCCTGGTAGCTCGTCGGGCTCATAACCCGAAGGTCGTCGGTTCAAATCCGGCCCCCGCAACCAACATTGAGAACACCCTTACGGGTGTTTTTTTGTTTCTGCCGTTGATAAAAAATAAGGCAGGTTTTCCCCGCCCTTATCAGATATTTTAGCCTCGTCTTGCCAGCCGTGAGCTGTCCGAGAAGTAGGCCTTAATCCCCGCAAGGATCGACTCCGCGACCTCCTGCTGGAACTTCGCCGTGCGCAGCTTACGCTCCTCCTCCGGGTTACTGAGGAAGGCGGTTTCCACCAGAATGGACGGGATATCCGGCGCTTTAAGCACCGCGAACCCGGCCTGATCGACGCTGTTTTTATGCAGTTTGTTCACCCGCCCCAGCCGGTTAAGCACCTCTTTGCCAAACTTCAGGCTGTCGTTGATGGTCAGCGACTGCACCATGTCGAACATCGTGTGGTCCAGATAGCGATCCCCGCTCTTGCCCACGCCGCCAATTAAGTCCGCGGCGTTCTGCGTTTGTGCCAGATATTTCGCCGCCGTACTCGTGGCCCCTTTCGTGGATAACGCAAAGACCGACGAGCCGCGAGCTGCCGCGGTGGTGAACGCATCCGCATGAATAGAAACAAACAGGTCGGCACGCTGCTTTTGCGCCTTGGCAACGCGCACTTTCAGCGGGATAAACACGTCTTCGTTACGCGTCATGTAGGCCTTCATATTGCCCTCTTTATCGAGCAACGCCTTCAGCCTGCGCGCAATGCTGAGCACAATATCTTTTTCGCGGGTCTTATTCGGGCCAATGGCTCCCGGATCCTCGCCGCCATGGCCGGGGTCAAGCATGATGACAATCGGGCGATCTCTACCGGCCTTGCCCGGCTGCGGCCCTTTCTCCGCCGGCATTTTCTTATCCAGCTGGCCGTTGTTGTAATCTTCCAGTAACGCCAACAGCGGATCTTGTTCGCTATTCATATTGGCGGGATAAAGATCCATCACCAGGCGCTCTTTAAATTCGGCGACCGGCGCCAGCCCGAACAAATGCGGCGTTACGTTTTGTTTCAATTCAAAAACCATGCGTACGGTCTTTGGATCGAACTGGCCCACGCGAGCGGACTTAATAAACGGATCGTCGACGCGAACCTGGCTGCCGATACCTTTTAAAACTGAATTTAAATGCGCCCCTTCGATATCCACCACCACCCGCTCCGGGTTACTGAGGGCGAACTGGCGATATTTCAGCTGATGGTTCGACTCCAGCGTCACGCGGGTATAAGACGAGGCCGGCCAGACGCGCACGGCAATCACCTGGCTTGAGGCAGCAAAACCGACCTTGCTGACGCTCAACAGCCACATTGCTCCTGCACCCTGAAGTAAACGGCGGCGACTCATTAACGAACTGGAATCTGGCATGGCTCCCCTGAGAGGTTGTCACTAAATATGATGAAATTTTTTTTTGAGCCAAAAACTTTAGCGAAACACGCGGTTACTGTCATCTATAAAAGGGTAAACGTTCGGAAAAGGTCATAAAAAGCCGGGAGCAGGGAATTTTATCCTGGATGAAAATTGGCGCTTGCACCTGGCGCCATAAAAGAATAAAAATACACAAATTACGAATAAACATGCAATGAGGGTGTGCCGTGGTAAAGGAACGTAGAACCGAACTGGTCCAGGGATTTCGCCATTCTGTTCCCTATATTAATGCCCACCGGGGAAAAACGTTTGTCATCATGCTCGGCGGCGAAGCCATTGAACATGAAAACTTTTCCAGCATCGTCAACGACATCGGCCTGCTTCACAGCCTGGGCATTCGCCTGGTGGTGGTGTACGGAGCACGCCCGCAGATTGATGAAAACCTGGATGAGCACCATCACGAACCGGTTTACCATAAACACACTCGCGTCACCGACGCTAAAACCCTCGAACTGGTTAAGCAGGCTGCCGGGTTGCTGCAGCTCGACATCACCGCACGGCTTTCTATGAGCCTCGGTAATACGCCGCTGCAAGGTGCCCACATCAACGTGGTTAGCGGGAACTTCATCATTGCACAGCCTTTGGGCGTGGATGATGGCGTGGACTACTGCCACAGCGGGCGCGTACGCCGTATTGATGAAGAGGCCATCCACCGTCAGTTAGACAGCGGCGCTATCGTGCTGATGGGGCCGGTGGCGGTTTCCGTGACGGGGGAAAGCTTTAACCTCACCTCTGAAGAAGTGGCCACCCAGCTTGCGGTTAAGTTGAAGGCAGAGAAGATGATAGGGTTCTGCTCCGCTCAGGGCGTGACCGACGATCTGGGTAACGTGATTTCCGAGCTGTTCCCGAACGAGGCCCAGCAGCGTATTGAAGCGCTGGAAAGCGCCGGTGATTACCATTCCGGCACCGTGCGGTTCCTGCGTGGCGCGGTGAAAGCCTGCCGCAGCGGCGTACGCCGCAGCCACCTGCTCAGCTATCAGGAAGACGGGGCGCTGCTACAGGAGTTGTTCTCACGCGACGGGATCGGCACGCAGATTGTGATGGAAAGCGCCGAGCAAATCCGCCGCGCCACCATCAACGACATCGGCGGTATTCTTGAGCTGATTCGCCCGCTGGAGCAACAAGGCATTTTGGTTCGCCGCTCCCGCGAGCAGCTGGAAATGGAGATCGACAAATTCACCATTATTCAGCGCGATAACCTGACGATCGCCTGTGCTGCGCTCTATCCGTTCCCGGAAGAAAGCATCGGTGAAATGGCCTGCGTGGCCGTTCATCCTGACTATCGTAGTTCGTCTCGAGGTGAAGAGTTACTTAACCGCGTCGCTAACCAGGCGCGGCAAATGGGGCTAAGCAAGCTGTTCGTACTGACCACCCGCAGCATCCACTGGTTCCAGGAGCGTGGTTTCCTGCCGGTGGACGTTGAGCTGCTGCCTGCAAGCAAAAAAGAGATGTACAACTATCAGCGCAAATCTAAAGTGCTGATGGCCGACCTGACTTAAAAAAGGGAAGGCCTTGATTGTGCCTTCTCTTTACTCTTATTCCCCGGAGAAAATCTCCATTAGCCCGCTGCGGCGCTCCGTACGCGTGGCTATAGCTTTATTCAAAACGCGTTCGTCGGCATACAGCGATAGCTGCTTACGGGCGCGTGTAATTGCCGTGTAAACCAGCTCGCGCGTCACCACCGGCACAAACTGGTTTGGCAGCACTAATGCGGCATGGTCAAACTCAGAGCCCTGAGACTTATGCACCGTCATGGCGAAAGCCGTGTCGTGTGCTGGCAGGCGGCTTGGCTGAACTGACTTCACCTTGCCGTCGGGCATCGGGAACCAGACCCGAAGCCCCTCTTCACGCTGCAAAGCAATCCCGATATCACCGTTAAACAGCCCAAGCGAGCTGTCATTACGGGCAATCATCACCGGACGCCCGTCGTACCAGCGCGAAAGCGCCTGAGAGGGCCGCTGAATCAGACGCGCCTGTACAAACGCCTGTTCAATGCGCTCATTCAGGCCGCTAACGCCAAAGGGACCTTCACGCAATGCACACAGCAGCTGATAACGACCGAAAGCGCTAAGAATTTCGGCTGGCTCGGCTTTCTGCCGCACCTGCTTTAAATACTCTCCGTAGCCGCTCACCACGTCGGCAATCATCGCCGTGTAATCTTCAGGTTCAAGCAGCGGCTGCAGCGAAATGTCGGTGAATCCCTGTCCAAACGCGGCCTTAACCTGCCTGCTGTCGCTCGCATTGACTGCAAACGCCAGCTGACCGATGCCGGACTGGCTGTCGAATCGGTAGCTTTTACGCAGCAGGCAAAGCCCGTCACGCAGCGCGCTTGCCCGGTCGCTATCGCCGACGGGCACCTCACAGCCCGTGAGCCGCTGTAATTGCTCCGCACGCTGCGCCGAATAACCGTCATTCACGTAATGGCAGATATCGCCCAGAACCGCGCCCGCCTCCACGGACGCCAGCTGATCTCTGTCTCCGAGGAAGATGACCCTTGCTCGCTCAGGCAGAGCATCGATAAGCCTGGACATCATCGGCAAGTCCACCATCGACGCCTCATCCACCACCAGCACATCAAGGTGCAGTGGGTTACCGGCGTGGTGCCGCAGACGCTGGCTGTTTGGCTGCGCCCCTAACAGGCGATGCAACGTTGAGGCCTCATCCGGCAGGCGCTTTTTCTGCTCGTCGCTCAGCGGCAGCTGGCGCAGCGCGCTGCCTAATGACTCCGTTAAGCGTGCGGCAGCCTTGCCCGTTGGGGCCGCAAGCTGAATGCGAAGTGGCTGACCATCGGTAAGCTGCACCAAAGCGGCCAGCAGTTTTGCTACCGTCGTGGTTTTGCCGGTGCCCGGCCCGCCGGAGATAACCGAGATACGCCGGGTCAGCGCGACCGCCGCGGCCACCTTTTGCCAGTCCGTCTGCTGGCTGCTGCCAAACAGCGCGTCGAGGCTATCCCGAAGTCGAGCTTCATCTACCGCGACCGGCTGATTACGCTCGCCAAAAAAGGCGGCTACCCGCTGCTCGTTACTCCACATGCGGTTGAGGTACAGACGATTGCCGATCAGTTTTAACGGCGTGGCTTCATCGTTCGAACTCACCGAATGAGAAGCCAGTAATGCGCTTTCCCAGCCCATGCCCGGCTCTGCCTCAGCGAAGAGTTGAGCCACCAGCTCAGGATGTTTGCCGGCGAAGACAAAGGCAGGCGTTATCCGCTCAAGCGGCAGGCAAACGTGCCCTTCCCCTGACTCGTGGCTAAGCAGCGCGGCGGCCAGCATCACGGCGGGCTGCGCATCGTTAGCCACCATCATGGCAAACTGCGAGTCCAGCGGCCTGAGGGCTTTCAGCGTCACCGCCTGGTTGAGTAACTGTGACATGCTCACTGGCCCATCTCCTCTGCTGTCCCGGCAAAGAGCGCGTCCATCGCATCAATCAGCTTGATGTCCGGGCGCGTAGAAAAAATACCCTGCTCAGGTTTGCCCTGCTCCACGCCGCGCAGGAACAGATAAATTACCCCGCCGAAGTGCTGCTGGTAGTCATAACCTGCCATGCGATGACGCAGGTATCGGTGCAGCGCCAGCGTATAGAGCTGGTACTGCAGGTCATAGCGGTGGGACTGCATCGCCTGAGCCATGGCTTGCCGGGTGTAGGCGCTGCTGTCTTCGCCCAGCCAGTTAGATTTGTAGTCCAGCAGGTAATAACGCCCTTCCCAGCGGAATACCAGGTCGATAAACCCCTTCAGCATCCCCTTCACCTGGCGGAAGTCCAAAGGCGGACAACCGGCGGAAAGCGAATCGTAACGGCGAATCAACGCGTCCAGCGCAGGAGCCTGCAGCTCATGGTCGATCGGTAAATAAAACTCCAGCTCAACCTGTTTTTCCTTCGACGGAAGCAGATTCAGCGCAACCCCGGTGTCATTGAGCGGCGCGGCGAGCACCTCTTCCAGCCAGCGGCTAACCACCGGGCACCATTCGCTGCCAAATCCGTTGGCAAGCAGCTGCTGTGCCGTTTTCTCGCTATCTACCGGCTGGGTAAAATCAACCTCTTCAAACAGGCTGTGCAGGAAAGTGCCTGGTGAAGCCCCGCGCGGGAATGTATGCGGCGTAAGTGACGGCTCACTTTGCTCCGGCGCTTCCCCCACGGCATCCACGTCAAGACGTGGCACCAAATCCAGCACCCGGCTGCTGCCGTGCTGCTGCAGCCCGGAGTAGCTGGTCACGCGCCAGTTATCGGCAATTCGCCGTTTAAGCTGGCGAGCGGCAAGTTCAGGCAACGCGCTGGAGACCAGCTGCCACGGAGAATCCTCACCCGGAGGCAGCGTTTCAACGTCAATGGCTTCGCTCTTGAGGACGTCCAGCGCCTGACGAAGCCCTTCGGCATCAAGCGCTTCGCCTTTTTGCAGCAAATAGCCCAGCGCGCTGAGGTGCAAGTCGCTGTTGCCTTTTTTTGCCCGGGAACCACGGAACAGCGGCGCCACGCCCAGGCTGCAGTGCCAGACGGAGCGGGTCAGCGCCACATACAGCAACCGGAGATCCTCGGCCAGGCGCTCTTCTTCGGCAAGCCCAAGGCTTTCCGCATCATTGCTTAAATCCAGCAGCGAGGTAAAAGTGGTTCGATCGTGATACAGGCCGCTGCTCTGCGGGCGATAGTTGGCCACGAACGGCAGCCAGACCAGCGGGTACTCCAGCCCTTTGGATTTGTGGATGGTCACCACCTGCACCAGATGTTTATCGCTTTCCAGACGCAGCTGCTGGCTGGAGGCATTGCTGTCCGGCTCGGCAATACGTTGCGCCAGCCAGCGCACCAGCGCGTGCTCGCTTTCCATTTCTGCCGAGGCTTCCTGCAGAAGCTCGCTGATGTGCAGGATATCCGTCAGCCGGCGCTCTCCGCCCGGCGTGGCCAGCAGGTTTTCAGCAATATTTCTCGCGCCGATCAGTGCTCTTAGCATCGGCATCACGCCGCGCTTCAGCCACTGTTCGCGGTAGCCGAAAAACTCTTCAACCAGGTTGTCCCAGGCTAGCTCGTCTTTGTTCAGCGCCTCAATAGTCAGCGCATCCAGCCCCAACATGCCCGTCGCAATGGTGCTGCGCATGGCGGTTTCAATTTCAGGCGTTAATACCGCCTGCAGCAGCCACAGCAGCTCGCGTGCCTCTACGGTTGCAAACACCGAATCACGGTTTGAGAGGTACACCGAAGGAATATTGAGCGCGCCAAGAGCATCGCGCACGATGGCCGCCTCGCCACGGCTGCGCACCAGAATCGTCATATCCGATGCCCTGAGCGGGCGGGAGTCATCCCCTCGCCAAAGCAGCGCGTCGCCCCGCTGCCCGGCGGTTAGCCAGTCGCGAATTTGCCGGGCGCACTGCGTGGCCATCGCTTGTTGGTAATCACTTACACCGACACCTTCGCCCGGCTGGAGCCACATTTTTACCGCAGCCTGGCTTTCACCATGGACGGTAAACCGCAGGCCGCCGTTGCGCGGCGCTGACTTGACGGGCAGGAACGGGATCTGACGGAATAAGAACGGATTCTCGACCTGCTGGAACAGCGTGTTCACGCCGTGGATCATCGCCGGAGCCGAGCGCCAGTTGGTGTCCAACGAGTAGTGGGCGCTCACCTCATGGCGTGCTTTCATGTAGGTAAAAATATCAGCGCCGCGGAAAGCATAAATCGCCTGCTTCGGGTCGCCAATCAGCAACAGTGCGGTGTCCTGCTGCCTGATATACAGCCGGCGGAAGATGCGGTACTGCTGCGGGTCGGTATCCTGGAATTCATCGATCATCGCCACCGGAAAACGCCCACGGATAGCCGCAGCTAAAGCATCGCCACCGGGCTGATGCAAAGACTCATCGAGCCGGCTCAGCATATCGTCAAAGCCCAGCTCACCGCGGCGGCGTTTTTCCTGCTGCACGATGTAGCGAATTTCGGCCATCGCCCTGGCTATCACCAGGTCGCGCAGGGTCAGCGGCTCGGCCAGCAGGGCGTCTATTGCATTGAACAGGCTGTGCCGGGGCACTTCACCTTTCCTGGTTTTTTCTTCCAGCGTGCTTTGTGCAAACTTAGCCAGCGCGTCAGGGAGCTGATAGCTGGTCGTTTCCAGCTGTGCCCACTGGCCCACAATCTCCAGCCAGTTCGGTAAATGTTTGCTGCTGTAGCTGCGCTTATCCACGCCAGAATCGCCAATCAGGCTCGCCAGCTCACCTGCGGCAGCTCGCCACTGGGCTTTTACCCCGTCGATAGCGGCGATTATCTTTTCATGGCGGGCCAGCAGCGTTTCGTCATCGGCCGGCGGCTGTTTGAGCTGCGGCTGCTCGCCCTGGAGCCAGCTGTTGATGTCCCGCAGGAGCGCTTCCGGCCCCGACCACGCTTCACTCATTGCCTGAGCCACCGGTTTTGGCAGCGGATAACAGTGACGGCGCCAGAAGTCTGCGCAGGCGTGGCGGCGCAGCACGGACTCATCTTCGAGAAGCTGCTGTTCAAACAGCATGCCGGACTCAAAAGCATTCAGGCTGAGCATCCGCTGGCAAAAGCCGTGGATGGTGAAAATAGCGGCCTCATCCATTTGCTGCTCGGCTAACAGCAGGGTACGGGCAGCAAGCTGCTTGTCCGCAATCTGGGCAAGCAGGCTCTGAATTAGTGGGTTTTTGCTTCGATTACGTATGCAGGCGATACGCAATTCGTGGATATTGGCCCGAATACGGCCACGCAGTTCTTCCGTGGCCGCTTCGGTAAAGGTCACCACCAGCAGTTCTTCTACGCCGAGCGGGCGAGGGAAAGCATTCTCTTCCCCCAACCCCAGCAGCAGCCGCAGGTAAAGCGCGGCGATGGTAAAGGTTTTACCGGTACCCGCGGAGGCTTCTATCAACCGTTCACCAAACAGCGGCAAACTTAAAGGATCAAGGGGCTGCGCGGTTACATCGGTCATTATTTCTCGCTTACTAGTGGTAACGTCTGCTGCAGACTGCGTGCCCCCTCCCAGGTTTTCCACCCTTTTGGTGCCGCATAGTCTGCTTTGCCGTTATGGCTGCCGGAAATTTGTGACAGCACCGCCATCCCCTGGGGAGCTATCACCGCCTGGTGGAAGAAATCAGCCAGCTTCTGCGGCGTTAATTTCTTAATTTCGGCGATCACTTTATCACGGGAATCAAACGCCATGTTTCGGCGATCGAAATCTTTGCTCAGCTGCGATGCCTCTTCCGCAAGGGTTTGCGGTGCCTGCTGCATCTGGGCAATCATCCCCTGCTGGATTTGGGCAAACTCGGCGTCGCTCATGCCGCGCAGCTTTTTCTCGATAACCGGATAAAACGCCTTAAATCGCTGATACAGATAGGCTGGTTGCTTGTCGCTGCTTTGCAGCAGGAAACCCACCCCCCACTGGCGGCCAATGGACATCGGGAAAGCAAATACCGCGTAGCCTAGCTGTTCCTGCGTTCTCAGCTGATTATAGAACCATGGCTGAATAATTTGCCCCAGCATTGAGCCATAGGCCGTGCTGGTCGCTTCGTTATAGCCTTTTGGTACATAAACCGCCGCCAGCGCTGAGTCCGTGCTGCTTCCGGCCTTTTCAAACATCGCCAGATGCTGCTTATCGATCAGCACATCATCATTGCGGCACCATTCGCCGCCCTTCGGTGCCAGCTGCGCTTTGACGTTTTCCGCCAGCCGTTTGGTCTGCTCTGGAGACATGTTGCCGATAACCATAAATTCAGGCCGGGAGTTGGTTTTCAGCCGCGCACGGTAATCAAGCACGTCTTTCAGCGTCAATTCAGGCAGCAGTGCGCGGCGGGTACTACGCTCAAAATAAGGCACCTGCGAAACCATCTGCACCGGCGAAATAGCCTGCTCAAAAGCTTTGCCTTTTTCCGCCGAGTCCATCATCTGCGCATACCAGGACTTCGCCTGATCCAGCTGTTCCTGCGTTGGCGTATAGCTAAAGTAGCCCTTCAGCAACGCCTCAAACAGCTGCGGCAAGCGTTGGGTATAGCCGTTGGCGTTGATCATCAATCCGCTATTGGCGTTTGAAGAGAAACTGATGCCCCCGACCGATGCCTGATTGCTCAGCTCATCAAGCGCGATGCCCGCCAGATAATCGTTGATGGCAAACAGCACCTGATTCTTCGCGCTGTCCATCACCTGCGGATTACGCAGCACAAGGGTCACGTCCGCTTTTGGCTCGTTGCCAAAATAGCGGCTGGGCATATACACCACGCGCAGATCCGGCTCGTGTATCAGCAGCTCAGGATGCTCGTACTGCTTCTCCGGCTTATAAAGCGTGAAGTCGTCGGGAATGTAGGGGTTCAGCTGAGGCAGCTCAAGCTTGATGGCATCTGCCTTCTGCTGCCAGTCGGCAAAGGTCTGCGCAGGAATTTTGTCCACTTCATAAGGCGCATCGACGAAATAGGCCGTTTTATTGTGCGGCTCCTGCGGGCTGATAAACCACACGCGGGCATTTTGCGGCGTCATCATGTCCAGACGCGCTTTAATCGCATCAGGATCGTACTGGTCGGCAAGGTTAGCCGCATCAAGAGTATGGGCAACCGGGACGCGCAGCATGGTGTCCGCCAGCCATTCGATATAGTCCATATCACGGGTGATGGACGGGTAGCGGAAATCGAGATCCAGCACGTGGGCCAGCTCATCAAAATAACGCTTGTCGATCCCCTTAGCACGCAGCTGATTGAGATAGCTGAATACCGCCGCAACCACCTGATCACGGTTGGCCAGACCTTTGTCCGTCAGCGACACGGAAATAGCAAAGACGCCGCTATTGCCGGTAACCATCGGGTCAGAATCAGCCCGCACGCTCTCGGCAAGCCCCTGCTTTTGCAGCCAGTCTGACAGCGTATCGTGGCTGCGGTTGCCAATCAGGTAGCCGATAAGTTCATCGGTTTTACTGCGGAATTTATCGCTATCGTTATCAATGCGAAATTCAACCCGAACCACCTTACGCGGCATCACCGGCACATAGTGGATAAAAATCCCTTTTTGCGCGTCGGTCACCACCGGCACGTCGATAACCGGTTTTTCGATGTTTTTATTGGGTACGCGACCATAGGTTTCAGCGGCAATCCTCGCCAGCTCAGGCAAGGGCTTGTTGCTGTAGATAACGGCCTTCATCAGGTTTGCGGAATAGTATTTATTCCTGAACGTCACCAGCGCATCAAGCAACTTACTGCCGGGTTTATCACGCAGGGTTTCAAGATTACCGCCGGAGAAACGCGAACCAGGGTGAGCGGGGTTGATCGTTTCGGCGCTGACCTGCGCCATACGCATCCCGTCGCGCGCGCGGGCCATCGTCAGCTCGGCATTGACCGCATTACGCTCACGTTCGGCATACTGTGCCGCAAGGTTAGGCTCCGCAATCGCGTCAGCCAGGCGGTCCACGGCCCCGTCGAGCGCATCGTTTTCCACTTCCAGATAAAACGCGGTGCGGTAGGTCGCGGTGCTGGCGTTGTGGCTGCCGCCGTGTTTTTTGAGGTACTCAGACAGGCTATCCGGGTCCGGGTATTTTTTGGAGCCCATTAGCGTCATGTGTTCGAGGAAGTGAGCAAGCCCGAGATGGGCATCAGGATCTTCCAGCGAGCCGACGGGCACCACCAGCGCAGAGAGCGATTTCACCGCCTGCGGATCGGAAACCAACAGCACGGTCATACCGTTATCTAAACGAATAGCCTGATACTGACGAGGATCTTTTTCACTTTTACGGATGGTGTCCTGAATCGGTTGCCATCCGTTATCTGCCTGACTGAAAGGTGCCCAAAGAGCAACGAACAAGAAAAGCGCGGTAAACCAGGTGCTGCATTTAGGCATTCACAAACCTCGTCTTCACTAACTTACTCATCATTAACAACTTTTCGAAGCTATCCGTCGAACGCCGTTGTTATACTTCGCCAGCCCTGAGCAAGAAATCGCATCATAATTGAACTCACCGGGCTGTGCAATTTTTATACAACCCTTGTTCAGGGTTGGTTGAAACGGAACAGAGGAAGCAGGTAGCGCTCGGCCTCTGTAAGTATCGCTTCGTAGTACTCGGCATCAAGGGTACGGTACAAACGTTGCAGCCAAATATCAGCGCCTTCCCCTTCAACCATATGGTTTCCTTCCCACGCAGCCAGCAGCTTAGTGCGCGCCTTCTGCTGCGTCTCCTCATCCCATAAAATGGCATTATTTAGCGGGTCATAACAGGCTTTTATCCACGCCCCACCGCTGTTATGCAGCAGCAGCAATGGCTGACGAAGCCCTTCTTTATAGCCCTCAAGCAGTTGCGACAGCCAGGCCTTTGCCTCACCACTTTCCATCGCAGGGAAGCGCCACTGCGAATCTTTGCGGCCGTACAGCCGGCTTTTGCCAGCATAGCCGCTGGCACAGTGGACCAGGTGCTCAATCCACAGCTGCATACCGTGGGCTACGTTCAGCACCGAAGGGCGCCAGCGTAATAGCCCATCTGCCTGTACGTCCGACAGCCAGCCCGTCACTCTGGTTCCGTCGATATGAAGATCAACTTCACGACTCTCCCCTTTTTGTCGCTCTGCCAGCACTTTCTCAGCCAGCGTGTTCATTTCATTGCGCTGATTTTCCCAAAGGATTTCACCAAAAGCACCGTACGGCAGAACACCTGCGGCCCTATAACGCACAAACAGCTGGTGCGGATCTTCTTGCTGGACAAGGGTATTAAGCAGGTGCTGGTTTAGCTGAAAACGATCGAGCACGTCGAGGGTAAAGGGCTCTTCATCCGGTAATTCCGTATCTTCCAGACGGAAATTAATCCCCAGGCGCATTTGGAAAAATGCCCGCACCGGGTGCCGCCAAAAGCGCTGTAGCTGCTCAAGGGATATTTCGTCGCAGGGCTCAGCTGTCAGAGGTTGAATAAAGTGAGCATGAGCCTGCCCGTTGCCGCTGGCCGCTGGCAGCCACTCCTGAGCAAAGCTCTGCTGCTCGCCTTCGGCAAAGTAGTTACTGCTGTCGAAAGGCGTGCGGGCATGAAGCGTGACCAGGTGCTTTCTAACATGCTCGCTGCTGTCATCGGCGTTGCATTCGGCATC
Organism: Cedecea neteri; assembly: GCF_000757825.1. Lineage (GTDB taxonomy): Bacteria > Pseudomonadota > Gammaproteobacteria > Enterobacterales > Enterobacteriaceae > Cedecea > Cedecea selenatireducens. Next base: position 3,468,262 of record NZ_CP009451.1, on the reverse strand, counting down.
ACCGGGGAGGTAATGGCTGCGGGCTACATAGTCCAGCAACTCCTCCACCAGCACTGACGGGTAGCGCCGGCTGTTATCCTGAATCGAACGGCCGATATAGCTAATGTACAGCCGCTGCTGCGCGGAAATTAACGCTTCCAGGAACAGGTAGCGATCGTCGTCCCGGCGGCTGCGATCGCCGCGCTGCGGATGCTGGCTCATCAGGTCAAAGCCCAGTGGCGCAAGCGTTCGCGGGTAGACGCCGTCATTCATGCCAAGCAGGCAAACGACCTTAAACGGAATGGCACGCATCGGCATCAGAGTACAGAAGTTTACCGGCCCGGCGAGGAATCGCTGGCTGATACGTTCCTGATCGAGACGCTGAGCCAGTTCATCGCGCAGCAAGGTTAACGGCACAGGCTGCTGGTAGGCGGCCTCGGTTCCTTTCTCAATCATCTCCTGCCACTGCTGCTCAATCAGCGCCAGCGCCGCTTCAGTTTCACCGTCAGGCAGGAAGAAGCTGCTCAGCATTTCCCGGCACAGCGGGAGCCATTCATCCAGAGGGCGTTCCTGAGTCAGCAACAGACGCCAACGGTTAAGCTGCATCAGCAGTTCCGCAAGCTGCCCAACCAGCTCGGCAATCAGGCCGCTCGACTCATCGTAGGGCAGGACCGAATCCCAAACCCCGGCCTGGCTTTCCATGGCATAGCCAAGCAGCATGCGGGTCAGACCAAAACGCCAGGTATGCTGCCCGGTAGCCGGCAGCTCTAACTCACGCACGTTGTCGTCGTCAATGCCCCAGCGAATACCGGACTCATTCACCCATTTACGCAGGTAGCGCAGCCCTTCTTCATCAATAGAGAAGCGCGCCGCCAGCGCGGGCACTTCCAGCAGCGCCAGCACATCCTCTGCCGCAAAGCGGCTTTCCGGTAGTCCAAGCAGTAAAATAAACGCCTGAAGCGCCGGGTGCGCCTGACGTGCCCGTCGGTCAGAAATAGCAAACGGCAGCCAGCGCTCATCACGTGCGCTGCCAAACACGGCCTGAATAAACGGGCTGTAGCTATCAATATCTGCCACCATCACGATGATATCGCGCGGCGTTAGCTCAGGGTCAGCTTCCAGCATCGCCAGCAGTTGGTCATGCAAAACTTCAACTTCGCGCTGCGGGCTGTGACATTCATGGAACGTCAGGGAACGATCTTTAAGATCCAGCCGCCGTTTGCCGTCGCTGCGCTCGTACTCATCAACCGTCAGCCCCAGGACCTGCGAATCTTTCAGCTCCAGCAGATCGTGCTGCAGCCCGTGCAGGAGATTATCTGGCTCTAAATCGACAAAAACATCGACCTCTTCAAAGCGTTCCAGCTCGGAAAGCAGGAAGGAGTAGTCGCGCCCCAATTTCCCCCAGGAAGCCAGCAGGGAATTGCCCACATCCTGCTCGCCGAGTTCATTAAACAGCGAAGAGGCTTTGTCGTTATCTTTAAACAGCGTCTGTTCCCGATCGGCCTGATGCAGGCGACGACGACGGCTAACCAGGCGGGCAAGGAACGCGGGATCTTTGATGTCCCCCCAGTAGTAACGGCAGGGGTTGGTAAACAGCACGTGGACGTCAATATGCTTACCCAGCGCCTGCAGGGCCTGAAGGTAAACCGGCGGCAGAGCGGAAATACCACAAATAAAGACGCGAGGCGGAAGTCCCGAAGGGCAAACATCGCTGTTTTCAAGAGCACTAATGAAACGCTGGTAGAGGTTGGCACGGTGCCATTCGGGCTGCCCCAGCTCGGCCGTGTAGCGTACAAGCTCTGCCCACAGCGGAGCCTGCCAGAGCTGAGACTCTCCCGCGCCGTCAACAAGCTCCCCCTTTTCCCAGCGGCTTAGCCAGCCGGGGCGATAGACGAGGTACTGGTCATAGAGGTCGGCAATGCGCGAAGACAGTTGGAACAGCTTGCGGCTGCTGTCATCCTCCCGCAGATAGTGGCTGAGCAGGGTAAATTCCGGTTTGTCGAGCATGTTCGGGATAAGCGTCATCAGCTTCCAGCTCATACTCTGCTTGTTGAAAGCACTTTCTTTAGGGATATCCGGCAACACCCGCACGAACATGTCCCAGATAAAGCTGGCCGGCAGCGGGAATTCAATGTTTGCCGCGATGCCAAACTTTTGCGCCAGAGTCATTTGCAGCCACTGCGCCATCCCGGTGCTTTGAACCAGCACGACCTCCGGCTCAAAAGGATCCGGCAGCGGCTGGCGCTCTACAATGAACTCCATGATAGCTTCCAGCACATCAAGGCGGTTGGAATGGTAAACACGCAACATGAAATCGCTACTCCTGACGTTGTTCTGACCGTGGGCAATCCAGCCTCAAAAGCTGTGCGGCTCGGCCCTCTGGGCTTGTTACAGTAACGTCGATGCTGACACATCCCAGGGAAGATGTCTGCTGTTGGCGTACATTCCATGAATCAGAAGGTGGCAGAGCTTCAAGTTCAGTCTGCTCGCGGGCCACGCGCCAGAGCTGCCTTAGCTGCCATTGACTTGTAAAACCCTGCTGCAAGACGCGGTGGTAACCTAGTAGCGCCGTCATCACAACGCCAAACAACGCGAGGGCGCACAGAACTTCAGGCAGGCTGAACCCGCCCTGCCGGGGAATTATCGGGGCAGCTTGCATAAGTCATCATCCGGTAAAGGGCAAAAGTCGAGCCAGCCCTGGGCTGAAGCCACCAGTTCACCTCCCTGAAGTACACCCCAGCGCCACAGCGTGAACGGCACTTCATTTCCGGGAATGGAGCCGAATGCAGCAAGCAGCGCTTCGCCTTTGTCGGTTTGATGAAGGCACGCCTGCCAGTTATTACGGGCCTCAAGCCGGCACTGCCACGTTCTCTGTGGCCGCCAGCTTTGCTTTTCCCCCCACGCCAGAGCGGACCTCGCGGCAGTATGGTTTTTGATAAACTGAATTTCAGCGGCAACCTCAAAGCGCTGGGCACTCAGTTGCTGAGATAGCCCGCTCAGGATCAAAGAGCCCACGGCTAGCAGCATCAATACCATCAGCAAGGACGCACCGCCTTTCTCACGTTTGCCGCTCATAAATTTTCCCCGCTCACCACGGAGTTCACTTCGGCAGCACGCCCGCCCTGTTTTAAACTCGATGCAAGCTTGATGAGAAATAAAGGTCTGCCAGTTTTGCGATTTTGACGAGTAACGGAGAAGTGCTGCACGGTCGACTGCGCCGGGTCAGACATTCTTTCCCAGCCGCTCCCCTCGCAATGCTCTACGCCTTTTTGCGTTTCCAGGTTGCCGTTACGTAGGCGATAGCCCGTCTGTTCATTTTGACTATCCTTCGCGGTGTCCCATCGACCATTATGGTTAGCATCCCACTGCACCACCACGCAGCCTCCCTGATTCGTTAACTTCACGCCTTCGCCCTGGCACTGGCCTCGGCAATAGCCAGCCCGCTGCAAATTCTTGCCAATCGCAAACGCCATCTGCCACAGCGCCTCCTGCTGAGCGACATAGCCGTACTGCCGTAAAACCTCCAGTTGTAAAGCCGGAAACAGGCGCGAAGTTCCCAGCAACAGCACGCTGCTCAGGGCCATCGCAATAAGCATTTCCAGTAGCGTAAATCCTTTCTGAGCACTCAGCATGGCTTACCTCCGGACAGTTCACACAGCCGCGTGCGCCCCCAGACTGATACCGTCACCCTCCAGCGCCCTGCCTGGCTTTTCAGAACAATATGCCCGGGCCAGGCGGTGCTGCGTACACCGTAAAAACCTAAACCAGCCGTCATATCCTCCACGATGATGTCGTCAAATTCAGGCATAAAAGCCAGTCGTGGGTTAGACGAACAGTTTTCAGATGCGGCGCGGCTTGCCAGGCACCAGCTTTTCCCGCTCTGGTGCAGCGCTAAAAGATGGGTCTGATTGTTCCAGTTTGCGTCATTTCTCAGGCCTGAGAGAAAGTGGCTCAGCCGCTGGGCTGTCTGCCAAAGCTGCACTTTCTGCTGCCACTGGTGCCAGCCATGAAGGCCTCCGGCGCTGAGTGCGGCAACGATGGCTATCACCACCATTAGCTCAATAACGCTAAAACCACGTTGATTAATGTTCATGGCCGACAGTGTGACCAGCCGCGTTTAGATGAGCCAGCAGGCATACGCGAGGATGCGGCAAATGCCGGAAGATAACTGGAGGGTTGCAGGAATTTTCACTGCGGCCGGAAGCCGTGCCGAAGAAAAGAAATCTGGGCAAAAAAAACCGGCGCACTCAGGCACCGGTTCTGTCACGCTGGCTGTGAACTATATGGCAACAGGCGCTTTGATAGCCGGATGCGGATCGTAGCCTTCAATCTCGAAGTCTTCGAAGCGGTAGTCAAACAGCGACTCGGGCTTACGTTTGATAACCAGCTTAGGCAGCGCGCGCGGCTCACGAGTCAGCTGCAGGCGAGTCTGTTCCAGATGGTTGCTGTACAGGTGCGTGTCGCCCCCGGTCCAGACGAAGTCACCGACTTCCAGGTCGCACTGCTGCGCCATCATATGCACCAGCAGCGCATAGCTGGCGATGTTGAACGGCAGCCCAAGGAAGATATCGCAGGAGCGCTGATAAAGCTGGCAGGAGAGCTTGCCGTCGGCCACGTAGAACTGGAAGAAAGCGTGGCAAGGCGCCAGCGCCATTTTATCCAGCTCGCCCACGTTCCATGCAGAAACGATGATGCGACGGGAATCCGGGTCGTTTTTCAGCTGGTTCAGTACGGTGGTTAGCTGGTCAATATAGCGCCCGTCAGGCGTTGCCCAGGAGCGCCACTGCTTGCCGTAAACCGGGCCGAGATCGCCGTTTTCATCCGCCCATTCGTCCCAAATCGTCACCTTATTTTCTTTCAGGTAGGCGATATTGGTATCCCCGTTGAGGAACCACAGCAGCTCATGAATAATCGAACGCAGGTGACATTTTTTGGTGGTAACCAGCGGGAAACCTTCCTGCAGGTTAAAGCGCATTTGATGCCCAAAAATAGACAACGTGCCGGTACCGGTACGGTCCGCTTTCGGCGTGCCCTCTTCGAGCACTTTTTTCATCAAATCAAGATACTGTTTCATGTCACCTCACGAAAGTTGCTGCTGTGGACGGCGGTAAGCCCAGACCATCATGGCGATACCGGCAACAATCATCGGAATCGACAGGATCTGCCCCATGCTGATGTACTGCACCCAGGTGCCGGTGAACTGAGCGTCCGGCTGGCGGAAGAATTCCACGATGATGCGGAACGCGCCATAGCCAATCAGGAACAGGCCAGATACCGACCCCATCGGGCGAGGCTTACGAATAAACAGGTTCAGAATGATGAACAGCACAACCCCTTCCAGCGCCAGCTCATAAAGCTGCGACGGATGGCGAGGCAGCACGCCGTAAGTATTGAACAGCGATTGCCATTCCGGGTGCGTTGCCAGCAGGCCAACGTCTTCACTGCGCGAGCCAGGGAACAGCATGGCGAAGCGGAAGTTAGGGTCGACGCGGCCCCACAGCTCACCGTTGATAAAGTTGCCGAGGCGACCCGCGCCAAGACCAAACGGGATAAGCGGAGCAATAAAGTCGGAGACCTGGAAGAAGGTACGTTTGGTGCGGCGTGCGAACCAAATCATTACGCAGATAACACCGATAAGCCCGCCGTGGAAGGACATACCGCCGTCCCAGACTTTAAACAGGTACAGGGGATCGGCAAGGAAGACCGGCAGGTTGTAGAAGAAAACATAGCCCAGACGGCCGCCCAGGAAGACGCCAAGGAACCCTGCATACAGCAGATTTTCTACTTCATTTTTCGTCCAACCGCTGCCCGGACGGCTGGCGCGGCGTCCGGCAAGCCACATGGCAAACACGAACCCAACGAGGTACATGAGTCCGTACCAGTGCAGGGAAACCGGCCCGATGGAGAAAAGCACCGGGTCAAATTCAGGGAAACGCAGATAGCCACTATTCATCTGTCACCACAAGCTATTGTTACCCCGCCAAAAAATTAAAGGCGGGTTGCAAGTACGCACCGCTATCGATGCGCTCCGAAAGCAGCGGATCATAGCACAAACGGCCTGAGTGATTGATTATGGAAGTTGTAAAAGATGTGTAATGTCCCGGTGATGCCGGGACACCTAAGACAATGCACGACGTGCGTGGGAAATTAAAACTACACAAGGCATCAAAGAAAACAAACAGGGAAAACCCTTTCAGGGTTTTCGGCTGATAAACCACAACAAGGGAAAAACCACGTTTTATCCCTTGTTGTCAGGTAAGGGTAATGTCCCGGTGATGCCGGGACATATTGAATAAATTAGCGTCCGCCGCGGATCAGGCCGCCCATGCCACGCCGCTCCATAAACGCCGCGACCTGGTGGCGTACTTCCGTCGCCATTTGTGCCTCAAGGCTGCGCTGAGCAAGTACTTCGGCTTCTTCCAGATGGATATGGCGCAGCAGGTATTTAATACGTGCGACAGAGCGGCCGTTCATCGAAAGATGGCGGTAGCCCATCCCTACCAGAATCGCGACGCACATCGGGTCGCCGGCCATCTCACCGCACAGGCACAGGTCGATGTTATAGCGCTCCGCTTCGCGGGCAATCAGGTTTAGCGTGCGCAGCATTGCCGGGTGCAGGCTATCGTAAAGGCTAGCCACCCGCGTGTTATTACGATCGACCGCCAGCAGATACTGGGTAAGATCGTTCGTCCCCACGGAAATAAAATCAACGCGCCCGGCCAGGTGACCCAGCATGAACACCATCGAAGGAACTTCAACCATCACCCCAAGCCTTAGCTCGGGCAGTTGATAACCTAATTCTTCTTCAACTTCACGGCCTGCGCGATCGATCAGCCTGCGGGCATCGTCAATCTCATCAATGCTGGTGATCATCGGCAGCAGAATGCTGAGATTCCCCGTCGCCGCGTTCGCCCGCAGCATCGCTCGAACCTGGATCAGGAAGATCTCTGGCTGATCGAGCGTGATGCGGATCCCTCGCCAGCCAAGGCAAGGATTTTCTTCGCTGATGGGCATGTACGGGAGCTGTTTGTCGGCCCCAACGTCGAGCGTACGCAGCGTCACCGGCTTGTCGTTAAACATCTGCAGCATGCCCTGATACTGCGCGACCTGCTCTTCTTCTGAAGGGAAACCGCTTTGCAGCATAAACGGGATTTCGGTGCGGTACAGCCCGATGCCGTCGATACGGCTGCCAAGCTGTTCTTCATGCTCGGGGCTAAGGCCCGCATTAAGCATCACCTGCACACGCTCACCGCTTTTTAGCGCAGCAGGCTGCTCTACGTCGTTTTCCGCCAGGCGGCTGAGTTCGTTTTCTTCGCTCACCAGGCGCTGGTATTCCTGCAGCAGTACCTGCTCAGGATCCACCAGCAATTCGCCGCGATAGCCGTCCACCACCAGCATGCGGCGATGCAGTACCGAAGGCTGAATATCCGCCCCCATAACGGTCGGAATACCGAGCGCACGCACCATGATGGCAGCATGAGAGTTTGCCGCACCGTCGCGCACGACTACGCCCGCAAGGCGCTTCTGCGGCAGCTCGGCAAGGGTGGTGGCCGAAAGCTCATCCGCAACCAGAACAAAGCGCTCGGGCCAGGTATTCGGGCTCTGAATAGTGTCGTCGAGGTGGAACAGCAGGCGCTGCCCCAGGGTTTTGAGGTCTCCCGCCCGCTCTTTCAGGTAGCTGTCAGAGAGGCTGGCAAACTGTTCAGCAAACTTCTCAACAACCGTTTTTACCGCCCATTCGGCCACCGAGCCTTTGTCCACCTCGGCAAAAAGTTCACGGCGAAGGCGCGCATCGGTTAACAGGTGAGAGTAAAGATCGAAGATAGCCGCGGTCTCTTTCTGAGCCCCGGCGGCAAAACGCTTGCTGTAGCGGCGAAACTCCCCGGAAGCCTCTTCCAGCGCGGCGGTAAGACGCTCACGCTCAAGTGCGGTATCCAGGGTTGATGCCTCAAAGACCTGCTCCATCAGCGGGACGGTGGTGTCCATCCAGCCTTCTGCAATGGCAACGCCAGGCGATGCCGGAAGCGCGCGGATGCGGGTCTGGCGGTACTGCCCAAACAGCGCCGCTAACTGAGACTGGGACAAAATCCCGGCCATCTGCGTGGCCAGCGTAACGAGGAAAGACTCTTCGCTCTCATCGTACTGCCGGTGTTCACGCTGCTGGACAACAAGCACCCCCAGAAGCTGACGGCGCTGGATAATAGGCACCCCAAGGAACGCACGAAAACGCTCCTCTTTTACGGCGGGTACATATTTAAAGCTGGGGTGTTTTTGCGCATCGGCCAGGTTAATCGGCTCCGCGAGCCGCCCAACCAGGCCAACAATACCTTCATCAAAGGCAAGCGTAACGGTGCGACCACGCGGTTTTTTTAACCCACGGGTCGCCATAAGGTAAAAACAGCGGCGCTCATGATCGGCGAGATAAACCGAGCAAACCTCGGTATCCATCGCAAGGCAGATATCAGTCACCAGGATGTCCAGCGCCTCATTGAGGCGCGGGGCACTAGCGACCTTTTCGACTATTTCTCGCAGACGGGTGAGCATTTTTCGCGTGACTTAACCTCTTTTACGTCGCCAGGCCGGCGAGTTATTGCGTGGTGGTGTAACTTCCTGCAGTGGCATAACCACGCTGGCAAACTCTTTCATTACGCGGCGGTAAACGTCGCGCTTAAATGAAACAACCTGACGAACCGGATACCAATAACTGACCCAGCGCCAGCCATCAAATTCCGGCGTGCTGCTGGTTTGCATATTGATCTCACCGTCGCTGCTCAGCAGCTGCAAAAGAAACCATTTTTGTTTTTGGCCGATACAAACCGGCTTTGTGTCCCAACGCACCAAACGTTTAGGTAATTTGTAACGCAACCAGTTTCGGGTCGAGGCAAGAATGCGAACGTCTTTTCTCTGCAAACCGACTTCTTCGAAAAGCTCCCGGTACATTGCCTGTTCAGCGGACTCGCCAGGATTAATGCCCCCCTGAGGAAATTGCCAGGAATGTTGGCCAAAACGCCGCGCCCACATCACCTGTCCCTGCCGATTACATATTACGATCCCAACGTTGGGGCGGTAGCCATCATCATCGATCACCGGACTACCTCAAAACAAACTTAGATTGCATCGATTGTTTCATACAAGTGTCAGGCGGTAAACCACTCTCTCGGCGGCGTTTGCATGGAATAACATTTGAATAACTCACAAAAGATAGCCGGGTTATAAACAGGGGCGGCCAAAACCAGCCGTTTTATTCACTTTTTCTGTGGATATAACTGTGAAGAACTAACGAATTACATCGGGACAACTCGGGACAAGTAAAATCAGGAGCAATCCGAACACATATTAAAGTCTTTATATATCATAACTATAATACCATAAAAATGACACATCGCTTTCATAATGTGACGATCGTCACATACGAAGATCGTTGACTGATGAAAGATCGAGCAATGTCGTTTTTATCCACAGATTGTGCAAACAAGTTAGGCACAAATCGGTGAAAAATTGGTTTTTACCGCCCCGTCAAGGCTGTAAATGGAACCAGTAGTCGAGCTTTTTCCCAGTTATCCCATTTTTCTGTGGATAACATGGTGTAAGATCCTGTTCATTGCCAGTGACCAGATTTGGAAAAGCTTTTTTCATGCCGCCACAGCGAAACGGCTGACTTAAAAAAATCATTATAAATCAGAATATTGTTAATCTTATCCTCAGACGACTAAACTAAACTTTCGCTGTGAACAAAGTGCGTTCATTTTTTAACCAAAAAACATCAACGAGCTATGCAACCGATACGTCCCCTAATTACGCCCCCAAAGAGTGAAGCCGAACTGCTCCAGCAGGCCCAGCAGGTAGCCGGTTATACCCTGGGAGAACTGTCGGCCTGCGCCGGGCTACAGACGCCGAAAGACCTGAAAAGAGACAAAGGCTGGATTGGCGTTTTGCTGGAGCTGTGGCTGGGCGCCAGCGCGGGCAGCAAGCCCGAGCAGGACTTTGCTAATCTCGGCATCGAGCTTAAAACGATCCCGGTGGATAGCCTTGGCCGCCCGCTGGAAACCACTTTTGTGTGCGTCGCGCCACTAACCGGTAATAGCGGCGTTGTCTGGGAAACCAGCCACGTGCGGCACAAGCTCAAGCGCGTGCTGTGGATCCCGGTGGAAGGTGAAAGGCAAATTCCACTCGCCGAGCGGCACGTTGGCTCTCCTCTGCTCTGGAGTCCCTCAGAAGAAGAAGAGCGGCAGCTGCGTCTGGACTGGGAAGAGCTGATGGACTTGATTGTGCTGGGCCAGGTCGAGCGTATTACCGCCCGCCACGGCGAAGTGCTGCAGCTGAGGCCCAAAGCCGCCAACAGCCGGGCATTAACCGAGGCCATCGGCGCCGATGGTGCGCCTATTCTCACGCTGCCACGCGGCTTTTATTTGAAGAAGAACTTTACGGCTGCGCTGCTCGCACGGCACTTCACGCTCTAAGCGCTGCGGTAGGGAAAGGCAATCCAGGTTTATGTCAGTACACGCCGGAGAATGTTACATTTCCCTCGCCCTAATAAGAATTTGCTGCTTTCCTTCCCCTGTTCATCAGGTTATTACTAGACTTATTAACGGGATCCCTTCCTGACGAGGAACACAACGATGACTAAATGGGCAGTAGCAATCTCCGCCATTGGTCTTGCCTTTGCCGTTTCAGGCTGCAGCAGTGACTATGTGATGGCAACCAAAGATGGACGAATGATTTTGACCGAAGGTAAACCTAAGGTTGATGAAGACACAGGTCTGGTCAGTTATCGCGACCAGCAGGGTAACGAAATGCAGATCAACCGCAACGACGTTTCCCAGATTATCGAGCGCTAATCTCAGGGTCAGCCCACCGGCTGGCCTGGTGACTTTTCTTGCCTCCCCTCTTTCGCTTTGCCTCGGCCTCTGCCATGTTTATAGACCTTTTGTCGGGTAACGATGCCTGACGTATCAAAAGAACAACAGGAAGCCGGCTATGCACTATCACCGTATCCCCCACAGTTCACTTGAAGTCAGCACGCTGGGGCTGGGAACCATGACCTTTGGTGAACAAAACAGCGAGGCCGATGCCCACCAGCAGCTCGACTATGCCGTCAGTCAGGGCGTGAATCTGATTGATGTCGCGGAAATGTACCCGGTGCCCCCGCGCCCGGAAACTCAGGGCTTAACGGAAAGCTATGTAGGAAGCTGGCTGAAAGCGCGCGGCAACCGTGAAAAGCTGGTCATCGCCTCTAAAGTTAGCGGCCCGGCCCGTAATAACGACGCGGGCATCCGCCCTAACCAGATCCTCGACCGCAAAAACATTCGTGAAGCGCTGGACGCCAGCCTCAAGCGCCTGCAAACCGATTATCTGGATCTTTACCAGGTTCACTGGCCGCAGCGCCAGACCAACATGTTCGGCAAGCTCGGCTACACCTGGAACGACACAACGTCGCTGCCGGTAACGCTGCTGGAAACGCTCGAAGCGCTTACGGAGTGCCAGCGTGCCGGGAAGATTCGCTATATCGGCGTCTCGAACGAAACGGCCTGGGGCGTGATGCGCTACCTGCAGCTTGCTGAGAGACACGATCTGCCGCGCATCGTCACGATTCAAAACCCGTACAGCCTGTTAAACCGTAGCTTTGAGGTTGGCCTGTCTGAAATAAGCCAGCACGAGGGCGTGGAGCTGCTCGCGTATTCTTGCCTCGCCTTTGGCGTACTGTCGGGCAAATACCTGAACGGGGCAAAACCGGCTGGCGCCCGCAACACGCTCTTTAGCCGTTTTACCCGCTACAGCAGCGAACAGTCACAGAAAGCCGTTGCGGCCTACGTCGAGATAGCGAAACGCCATAATCTGGATCCGGCGCAGATGGCGCTGGCCTTCGTTCGCCGTCAGCCGTTTGTCGCCAGCACGCTGCTCGGCGCCACCACGATGGAACAGCTTAAGACCAACCTTGAAAGCCTGAATCTGACGCTAGGTGAAGAGGTGATTGAGGAGATTGAAGCGGCGCATCGGATTTATACTTATCCGGCTCCGTAAGAAAGTTCGGCCCTCCAAAAGAGGGCCTTACTGCTATTTCTGCTTGATTTGCCACAGCCAAAGCGCGCTAATCGCCAGCGCAAACACCGCACCAAACCCGATCCCAATCCCAACAATCGACGCCCCGGTTTTCACCGCCAGCGAGAACAGACCGAGCATCAAAAGCATGGCGGTATTTTCGCCCAGATTCTGCACGGCGATCGCGTTGCCCGCGCCAACGGTGTGCTTGCCGCGTTCCTGGAGCAGCGCGTTAAGCGGCACCACAAAGAAACCACCCAGCAGGCCTATCAGCACCAGTAAGGCATAGGATGGAAGCAGAGCGTGCTGGAGAGCAAAAATAAGCACTCCGACGCCTATCAATATTCCGGCAGGCATGCAGCGGGCAACGGTTTCGAGCGTCACCAGCTTCGCTGCGGCCCCGGCCCCCACCACAATCCCGACCGCAACCATCGCATTCAGGTAGGTAGGCGTGGCGTTATCCGTGATCCCCAATGCAACCGGCACCCACAGCACCAGCAGGAAGCGCAGCGTCACGCCCGCCCCCCAGAACAGGCTGGTACCCACCAGCGAGAATCGCGTTTCCCCGCTGCGCCACAGGCTGCGGCAGGCGAAAAAGAAGCTGTGGGTCATCGGCTTAAAGCGCCAGGACTGACCGGGACGCGCCGCGGCAAGTTTAGGGATAAAGACGTTGGCTATCACCGCCCCGCCGTAAACCAGCGCACAGACCACCAGCGCCGCCGTCAGGTTCCAGTCCGCCAGCACCCCACCAGCCACCGACCCAAGCAGGATAGCGGCAATGGTAGAGGACTCCATCAGGCCGTTGGCTTTCACCAGCCTGTCCCCGGTCGTTAACTCGCCGAGAATGCCGTATTTAGCCGGGGAATAGGCCGCCGCGCCAATGCCTACGAGCGTGTAGCCGACAAAAGGATTCAGCCCCACCGCAATCACCGCTGCGCCGACAAGCTTCATGCTGTTGGCCAGCATCATCACTCGCCCTTTGGCGAAACTATCGGCCACCTGCCCCACAAAAGGTGCAAACAGGATGTAGGCGCCGACAAACACCATCTGGAGCACCGGCTGGCTCCAGTCCGGGTAGAACTGCTGCTTGAGCACCGCGAGCGTCGCAAACAGCAGCGCATTGTCGCCAAAGGCCGATAAAAACTGCGCCGCGGTCACCGCCATCATGCCCCGGGACCACAAAGAACCGCTATTGCCAGCCTGTTCAGCCATGGGCCTTCTCCGCTTCATCAACCTGTGCTTTCAGGGTGACAAAATCTGGTTTTCCGCTGCCCAGCACCGGCAGCTGTTTGAGGAAGCGAATATCGCGCGGCACCGCCAGCTCGGGCACGCCGTGCTCACGCGCATAGCGCAGAAGTTTTTCGCGGTTAAGCTCGCTGTCGGTGGTAAACATCACCAACGCTTCGCCTTTGGCCGCATCGTGCTTAACCACCGTGGCATGCAGTTTGTCAGGCGAAATACCGATCGCCATCTGCTCAACCATCTCAAGTGATACCATCTCCCCGGCGATTTTGGCAAAGCGTTTCGCACGCCCCTGAATCACGCAGTAGCCCTGCTCATCAAAGGTCACGATATCGCCGGTGTCGTACCAGCCTGGCTCCATTTCGCCGAGACTGTTCTCGGCTTCTGGCCGCTCCAGCACGCCTGGATTTTCAACGCGCAGATAGCCGTTCATGATGTTTGGCCCCTTGAGCTGCAGCCTTCCGCCCTGCTCAATGCCGGGCACCGCCAGCAGGCGAGCGTCCATCGCCGGGAGAATACGCCCCACCGTCCCCGGCTTCGCCGCCATCGGCACGTTAATAGAAACCACCGGCGCGCATTCGGTCACGCCGTAGCCTTCCAGAACGCGCAGGCCAAACTTGTCCTGCCACAGCTGTTTGGTGCTTTCCTGCAGTTTTTCTGCCCCGGCGACCACATAGCGCAGGCGGAAGAAATCATAAGGATTGGCAAAGCGCGCATAGTTACCGAGGAACGTCGAGGTGCCAAACACGACCGTACAGTTACGGTCATAGATAAGTTCAGGCACCACGCGATAGTGCAGCGGGCTTGGATAGAGGAACACTTCCGCGCCGGTCAGCAACGGCGTGAACAACCCCACCGTTAGCCCAAAAGAGTGGAACAGCGGCAGCGCGGACATAAAGCGATCGTCAGCGGTAAAGTCAGCGATGGTGCGAATCTGCTCGACGTTGGCCAGCAGGCTCTTATGGCTGTGCACCACGCCTTTCGGGTTGCCCTCCGAGCCGGAGGTAAACAGCACCATCGCCGCGTCTTCGGGCTGCTGTTTCACCTGCGCCAGGTGCGGCGCAAGCAGATGGGCAAAGATCCAAACTTTGTCCTTCATGGTGACCGTAGATTTCAAATCTTCCAGATACACCCAGCGCACCTGCGTCAGTTGTTCCGGCAGATGCCACAGTTTGCCCTTTTCCAGAAATTGGCGAGAGGTGAAGACAGTTTTGATTTGCGCTGCGGTAATCGCGCTGGTCAGCCCTTTTACGCCGGCCGTGTAGTTCATCATCGCCGGAATACGGCCGCGTGAAGAAGCGCCAAAAATTACCGCCGCGCTGATAGCCGCATTCGGCAGCATTAAACCAATAGTTTCGCCCTGCTCGCTGTATTTATCGAGGATTCGGCCCACAAACAGAGTTTTAGTCAGCAGTGAACGGTAGGTATCTGGCTTAAAGTTAATGTCTTCAATGCAGTTTTTGCGTGAACCATAGCGATCTTTTGCCGCCAGCAGAGCCTCAAAAAGCGTCTCGCGCGGACGTACCGCCATTCGCGCTTCCATCATTATCTGATGCAGCATCTCGCCGGCCATTTTGCGGCGATCCCTTGCCCGTGGCGCTTCCGGCATTGCAATGGCGGTTGGCGGCAACAAATGCAGGCTAATACGTGGGAAAGCCCGACGTTTTACCAACCCTTTCAGGCGACTAAAGAAGGTCAGCTCCGCGCCGTCGATACGTAAAGGGACAACCGTTGCCTGGGCTTTTGCCGCCACAAACCCGGCTCCGTCGTAGATTTTCATCAACGAGCCGGTCAGGCTGATACGTCCTTCCGGGAAAATCACTACCGGACGGCCCTGCTCCACCAGGCGAACAAGGTGCTTAATCGACATCGGCTTGGTCGGGTCAAGGGGCACAAAGTCAATCAGCGGCTTGAGCCAGCGCATAAACCACTGCTCGCTGATCGAAGAGTAGACCGCAAACACCGGGCGCACCGGCAGAAACAGTGCGACGAGGATCCCATCCAGAAACGACACGTGGTTTGGAACAATAAGCACCCGCTGTAAATGAAGAACCTGCGGATCGCCGGAAAGGGTTACCCGGAACAGAATGCGGAATAGCGCGCGGAAAAAAGCAAAAAGCATAGCGACTCTCTTTGTCGTCTGTCGGCAAGCGTTAAGTGTAGAGTCGAAGAGTACACCAGATGCGTTAAGTGCGGGAGGGGGCTCAAAAAATGGCAAAAAAAAACCTGCGCATCTGCGCAGGTTGGTGCAAAAGAATTGTACTCAGCAGAGTACCAGGAATTCTCACCAATCAATACCTCTGGGATCTGAATTGTCTCGCGCCACTGGCGGTGAAACCAGCGGCAAAAAGCAAGGGAATGAGCCCAAGTGCAACCAGGTGTTTAAATTCTCGATTCTTGTTACAGGCGGCGGGATTCAGGCAAAAAAAAACCTGCGCATCCGCGCAGGTTGGTGTAATTCATAGGATCAGCAATTAGTCGCTGACTTCACCTATCAATACCTCTGGGACAACAAATGTAGCAGCGACGCCTTCATTTTAGCTACGCTGAAATCGCAACAGCCGACTGCAAAATGTAAGCAAAAATTTGGGCAGAAACGTTTAAAAATCCGCAAGATGCACTAAAAAGAGGCAGCTCGTTGAGACAGGTGTAACCGTTACACGCTTTCGCCTTGATTTTGTTCCAGTTTGCGAGGCATTCGTCAGTTGTTGCCTTGCAGTCACAAGGGTTTTCCGTAACACTAAACGCTGTGTAAACGATTACCCCTAACAGGAAGGTATTTGATGGCGACAATTAAGGATGTAGCTCGGCTGGCTGGTGTCTCTGTCGCCACGGTATCACGCGTTATTAACCACTCTCCAAAAGCCAGCGAGGCCTCAAAGCAGGCGGTGAACAGCGCCATGGAAGCGCTAAACTATCATCCTAACGCTAACGCCCGGGCGCTGGCTCAGCAGGCCACTGAAACCATTGGGTTGATCGTCGGCGACGTTTCCGATCCCTTTTTTGGTGCCATGGTGAAAGCCGTTGAACAGGTCGCCTACCGCACCGGCAACTTCCTGCTGATCGGCAACGGCTACCACAGCGAACAAAAAGAGCGCCAGGCCATCGAGCAGCTTATTCGTCACCGCAGCGCGGCGCTGGTCGTTCACGCCAAAAAGCTCCCGGACGAAGAGCTTATCTCCCTGATGAAGCAGATCCCCGGCATGGTACTGATCAACCGCATCGTGCCAGGGTTCGAACAGCGCTGCGTTGCGCTGGATGACCGCTACGGTGCCTGGCTTGCCACCCGTCATTTAATTCAGCAGGGCCACACCCGCATCGGCTATATCTGCTCAAACCACCAGATTTCCGACGCAGAAGATCGCCTGCAGGGCTACTACGACGCGCTGCGCGAACACAATATTCCGATTAACGAACGCCTGGTGACCTTTGGTGAACCCGATGAAAGCGGCGGCGAACAGGCCCTGACGGAGCTGCTGGGGCGTGGCAAAAACTTCACCGCCGTGGCCTGCTACAACGACTCAATGGCCGCAGGGGCAATGGGCGTGCTGAACGACAACGGGATTGATGTTCCAGGCGAGATTTCGCTGATTGGCTTTGATGACGTGCTGATTTCACGCTACGTGCGCCCGAAGCTGACCACGGTTCGCTACCCGATTGTAACCATGGCAACTCAGGCGGCGGAACTCGCGCTGGCGCTGGCCGAAAACCAGCCGCTACCGGAAATTACCCACATGTTCAGCCCGACGCTGGTGCGTCGTCACTCGGTCGTGTCCCCGAACGAAAATAGCTAAAGCGTGATCTGGTACGACAATTTGCACGGCCAAACGGCAACGCCGCTTGCGCACCAAACTCCTGTGATAAACTGCTGTAAAATCGCGACAGCGTCCAGATCGGGAAGGAAACAATGGTAACAATGTTAGATGTCTCGTTACGCGCAGGGGTTTCCAAAGCGACGGTATCTCGCGTGTTAAACGGCACCGGACAGGTTAAAGCAAGCACCCGCGAACAGGTGTTTAAGGCCATGGAAGAGCTGGGCTATAAGCCCAATTTTCTGGCACGTTCGCTCGCCAACCGCAGCAGTAACAGCATCGGGCTGGTTGTCTCCACTTTTGATGGCTTTTACTTTGGCCGCCTTCTGCAGCAGGCTTCACGCCGCACGGAATTCTACGGCAAACAGCTGATCGTCACCGACGGGCACGACACGCCTGAAAAAGAGCTGGACGCCGTGCAAATGCTGGCGGACAGGCACTGTGACGCTATCGTTCTCTACACCCGTTTTATGAGCGAGCGGGCGCTAATGTCGCTGATGAACGCCATCCAGGTACCGCTGGTGGTGATCAACCGCGATGTCACCCTGGCACGTGAACGCTGCGTCTTCTTCGAACAGCAGGATGCCGCCTTTCAGGCCACCGAATATCTGATTCAGCAGGGGCACAGAGAGATAGCCTGCATAACCGTGCCTATCTCCACGCCAACCGGCAAAGCGCGCCTGATGGGCTACCGCAAAGCGCTGCAAAAACACGGCATTGCGTGGGATGAAAACCGGGTGAAGTACGGGGATTCGACCATGACAGAAGGGCACCATTTGTGCCAGGAATTGCTGGCCAGCGGCGTAACCTTCAGCGCCCTGTTCTCCTGCAACGACGATATGGCGCTGGGCGCATCCAAAGCGCTGCACCAGGCCGGGATTCGCATTCCGCAGGATATCTCGCTGTTTGGTTTTGATGACGCGCCAAGCGCGCAATGGCTGGAGCCGGCGCTGTCATCCGTCTATCTGCCCATCGACAACATGATTATTACCGCCATCGATCGGGCCATTAAGCTCTCAAGCGGCGAGCCGTTAGAGCCAATCCCGCCGTTTGTAGGTACCCTGGTGCTGAGAGATTCCGTTGCACCCGGCCCCTGGTTCGAGGCCGGAAGAAAGATCTCAAAGTAGCTCGAGCGCCAGCAGCTCCTGAATAGTCTGGCGGCGGCGAATCAGGCGCGCGCAACCGTTATCAAACAGCACTTCCGGCAGCAGCGGGCGACTATTGTAGTTGGACGACATAGAAGCCCCGTACGCGCCGGTGTCGTGCAGCACCAGGTAGTCACCCGGTTTTACCGGCGGCAGCAGGCGGGTTTCAACCTTGCCGCCTTCCTGCTGGGTAAACACATCCCCGGACTCACACAGCGGCCCTGCCACCACGGTCTCTCTCGGCTGCAGTGCAGCAAGCTCGCGACCATCTCCCGCCAGGGCGGAAATATGGTGATAGCTGCCGTACATCGAAGGACGCATAAGATCGTTAAAACCGCCGTCGATTAGCACAAAGTGGCGGGATCCCATATCTTTCACCGCGCGCACCTGCGAAACCAGCACCCCGGCTTCAGCCACCAGGAAACGCCCGGGTTCGATCTCCAACTTCACCGGGTGCCCCAGATGAGCAGCAATTTTCTCGCGCGCGGCATTCCACAGGCCGTAGTAATGATCGGTGTCGATCGTTTCCTCGCCTTCACGGTAAGGAATAGACAGCCCGCCGCCCGCGGAAATTGCCTCAAGATCCTGCCCGAAGTCGATCACCTGCTGCACCATCGCGCCGCACACCTGCTCGAGGTGGCCATAGTCCACGCCTGAGCCAATATGCATATGAATACCGACCAGGTGGATGCCGTAGCGCTGCATTGCTTCCAGCGCTTTGGGCATATCGCTCAGCCAGATACCGTGCTTGCTGTTTTCGCCGCCGGTGTTGGTTTTTTGGCTATGGCCGTGGCCGAAGCCCGGGTTAATGCGCAGCCAGACGCGGTGGCCCGGCGACACTTCACCGAGCTGGTGCAGCATATCCACGGACCCGATATTGACCGGGATTTTCTGCTCTGCCACCAGCGCCAGCGTGGCGTTATCAATCACGTCGGCGGTAAAGACGATATCGTCCGGATTTTCCAACGGCTTATAGCCCGCCGCCAGCGCACGCTCGATTTCCCCCTGCGACACCGAATCCACCTTCACGCCCTGCTCGCGCATCAGCTTTAGGATGTGAATATTCGAACACGCCTTCTGGGCGAAACGAATCACATCAAACTGGCGCAGCTGAGCAATCTGCTGGCGAATAATTTCAGCGTCATAAACCCATACCGGGCAGCCGAATTCGGCGGGCAGGGTCAGCAGGTTTTGCGCATTCAGCGCGGTGGTGGTGTCGTGCAGCGAGCGAGGCATGGTGAACTCCGGGTAACTGTCATTTGCCTCTATTACGCCACAGAGCGTGAGTGATAAAAAATATCGTTTTCTAGCGAGTCTATTCAAATATGATATGGTTTAGAAATTATCCCCTCACCCTAACCCTCTCCCCAGAGGGGAGAGGGGACAATTCATCCCCCTCCCCCTCATGCAGACCAGGTTTTCCCCCTCGCCCTTCCAGGGAGAGGGCCGGGGTGAGGGTAAAACAACGCCAGCGGACAAAAAAACATGCCAGCCATCAACCTGCGCCACATCGAAATCTTCCACGCCGTGATGACCGCCGGCAACCTCACCGAGGCTGCCGGGCTGCTGCGCACCTCCCAGCCCACGGTCAGCCGTGAGCTGGCGCGCTTTGAAAAGCTCATCGGCCTGCAGCTGTTCGAGCGCAGCCGTGGCAGGCTTTACCCCACGGTGCAGGGGCTACGGCTGTTTGAAGAGGTTCAGCGATCCTGGTACGGGCTGGACCGCATTATTAATGCGGCGGAAAGCCTGCGTGAATTCCGCCAGGGCGAGCTCTCTATCGCCTGCCTGCCGGTCTTTTCACAATCGTTTTTACCGCGCCTGATACAGCCGTTTCTTGCCCGCTACCCGGATCTCAGCCTGAACATCGTGCCGCAGGAATCCCCGCTGCTGGAAGAGTGGCTTTCCGCCCAGCGCCACGACCTGGGGCTAACGGAGAACGTCAGCACGCCCGCCGGAACAGAACGCCAGACGCTGTTAACCCTGAACGAAGTCTGCGTGCTGCCCGCCGGACACAGGCTGGCCGGGAAAGCGGAGCTAACGCCGCAGGATTTTGCCGGGGAGAATTACATCAGCCTGTCGCGCACCGACAGCTATCGCCAGCTGCTGGACTCGCTGTTTCAGGAACATGACGTAAAGAGAAGGATGGTGGTTGAAACCCACAGCGCCGCCTCCGTCTGCGCGATGGTTCAGGCGGGTGCTGGCGTGTCTGTCGTCAATCCGTTAACCGCGCTGGATTACCACGAGCGGGGCGTGGTGGTGCGCAGATTCAGCGTGGCGGTGCCTTTTACCGTCAGCCTGATTCGGCCTCTACACCGCCCGACTTCTGCGCTGGTCAGCGCGTTCAGCGACCACCTACAGCGCAGTATGCATCTGTACAGTGACCCGCTAAACGCGCTGCTCAACCGCTAGCTTATTGCTCTGTTACCGGCTGCTGGTGACCGGAGCCGTTGCTGAAGTTAATCAGGCAAATAATCAGCCCGACAACCGCCAATCCGGCGGCGGCCACCGGTACCGCCGTCAAGCCATAACCACGTTCAATCACCGTCCCGCCAACCCAGGCACCAAGCGCATTGCCCACGTTAAAGGCGGCGATATTGAGCGTGGAAACCAGGTTCGGCGCCTCTTTACCGTGCAGCACCACGTTGATTTGCAGCGCAGGCACGGTGGCGAACGCCGCCATCGCCCACAGGAACAGCGTGATTTCCGCGAGCCATGCGCCGTGGCTGGTCCAGCGGAACAGCAGCGAGAAGACGGCAATCAGGCTAAAACTAAGAATCAGGCTGAACGACACGCGCCAGTCCGCCAGCCGCCCGCCCAGGATATTACCCACCGTCAGCCCCGCGCCAATCAGGAACAGCGTCCAGCTCACGCCCCTCGGCGTGATCCCGGTGACCTGCAGCAGCATCGGCGCCACATAGCTGAACAGCGCAAACATCGCGGCGGAGAAGAACACCGTCATGCTGAGAGACAGCCAAAGCTTGCCGTGCGCCAGCGCCTTGATTTCGCTTTTCAGGTCGGTAGCTTCTTCATCCTTCTGCGACGGCAGGCTGACCACCAGCGCGAGGAAGGCAATCACCCCGATAACGGCCACGCCCCAGAAGGTCGCGCGCCAGCCGTAAAGCTGCCCGAACCAGGTACCAATCGGCACGCCAAGCACGTTCGCCAGCGTTAAGCCGGTGAACATCAGCGCCACCGCAGACGCCTTGCGCCCGGCCGGTACGAGGCTTGCCGCCACGACGGCACCAATCCCGAAGAACGCCCCGTGGCACAGCGCCGTAATAACACGCGCCAGCATCAGGAAGTTGTAGCTAAGCGCAAGGGCGCACAGCAGGTTACCGACGATGAAAATCACCATCAGCAAAGTTAACGACAGCTTGCGCGGCAAGCGAGCGGTGAGCAAAGCCATGATTGGCGCGCCGATGGCAACCCCCAGCGCATAGCCGCTGATAAGCCAGCCGGCGACGGGAATGGAGACCTGAAGATCCCCCGCCACTTCGGGCAGCAGCCCCATAATCACGAACTCCGTCGTGCCGATGGCAAACGCACTCATCGCCAGCGCCAGTAAGGAAACAGGCATTGTATAACTCCGGTTGCAGACATGATGAAAAGCCATTGCTGGGCGCAATCGCCTGTAGTGTGAGGTTTTCAGAGGAGCAGCTTTTTAGAATAATGTGCGCTACATAACAAATTTATAACACATAAGCGGCCGGGCATGACCCGGCACGGCGTGGGGGTAAAGCTGAAGTAATATTTAATTTATTGATAGAAAAAGAAAAATGCTTATTCCTCACCGCACATAAAGAGAACTGCATCGGCGGCGTGGATCGCAGCGGTATCAAACACCGGCAGCGGGCAATCCTGCTGGCCGAGCAGCAGGCCAATTTCGGTACAGCCGAAAATAACCCCTTCTGCGCCGAGCGCCTGCAGCTCTTGAATAACCTGCTGATAGTAGCGCTTCGAGTCCGGGTTAATCACCCCGAGGCAAAGCTCATCAAAGATTATCTGATTAATACGCTGGCGCTGGGATGCGTCCGGAATAATAGAGTGGATGCCGAACTGCGCCTGCAGGCGGCCACGATAAAAATCCTGCTCCATGGTATAGCGCGTGCCCAGCAGAGCGACCTGGCTTACCCCGTGCGCCGCAATCACTCGCCCGGTTGCGTCGGCGATATGTAGAAACGGCAGCGCGCAGCGGGACTCAATGTGTTCCGCCACTTTATGCATGGTGTTCGTGCACAGCACAATGCCTTCTGCGCCGGCCTTTTGCAGCCCAAGTGCCGCCTCGGCCAGCATCTCACCGGCCTTGTCCCACTCACCGGAGGACTGGCAGGCCTCTATCTCGTGAAAATCGACGCTGTGCAGCACGATTTTGGCCGAATGCAGCCCACCCAGACGCTGCTTGATCCCTTCATTAATTAACCGGTAGTAGGGAATCGTCGACTCCCAGCTCATGCCGCCCAGCAGCCCAATCGTTTTCATCGTCATCCCCTTATGTCGTTTCCTCCGGTTATAACCCGTATCCCGGCAAGAAAAAAGCCTCCATCAGGAGGCTTCTACTTACCCGACGGCCAGCGCGTCAGGTATGACAGGCGCACCCGGCACTACCGGATCTTCCTCACCCCAGAAACGGGCGACCTCCGCCTGAACCCAGTCACAAAAATAGCCGACCCGCGGTAGATCAAGCTTCCCCTGCGGGATCTCCAGCCAGTAGCCGTTGCCGCTTTCAAGCTCCAGCTCGGCCAGCGGCACCAGTAATCCCCCACGCAGCTCGTTGCGGATCATCATCCGATCCAGCACCGCATAGCCCGCGCCGGTCACGCAGGCGTTGATCACCTGATCCTCGGTGCTGAACTCCAGCCCGCCGGAAAGCAGGCTGTCGTTTTCTCCCGTCGCAGCGAGCCAGCGCGACCAGTTATCCAGCCGGATATCGCCGTTAAGAATATGCAGCTGCGGCTGCGAGGCCAGCGGCGGGAAAACGCCGTCAATCATCAGCAGCGGGCTGGCAACCAGCAGCAGTTTTTCATGGCACAGCCACTGCCCTCGCCCTTCGCTTTCCTTACGTGTGCCAAAGCGGATAGCGCAGTCAAAATCGCTGTATTTCTGCCGGGTTTCGCTGATAAGGGCAATTTGTAGCTGGCCGTTACGCTGGCGAAGCGCCACCAGCCTCGGTGCCAGCCAGCGCGTGGCAAAGGTCGGCGCCACCTGCAGGCGCAGGTGCTGTAAAGGGTTGCGCAGCTGAACGTGGCATACCCCTTCTTCCAGAATATCCAGCGACTGGCGCACCACGGGCAACAGCAGCATCGCGTCCTGGGTCAGCTCCAGCCCGCTGTGGGTACGCACAAACAGCAGCTTGCCGAGAAACTCTTCCAGCAGTTTGATTTGCCGACTGGCGGCGCTCTGGGTGATGCACAGCGCCTGGGCCGCCTTGCTAAAGCTAAGCGTCCGGCAGGTCTCTTCAAAGACTCTTAACATACTGAGTGACGGGAGTTTTCTCATTATTGTCGTTATCCACGGGCAAGCGCCAGTCATGTTAATAATATGTTATTAACCTGCCCTGAAACACCATCCCCCGCCGCACCTATTTCTGTAAAACAGGAGGGCGATCACATGCGTTTTTCGCCTGGGGGTATGACTAAAACGCACTCGCCTGTCGGCGCACTTTGCTGCCACATTGTTAACGCACTTGAAACATAAAAAATACAAATACCCTACAAAAATCCCCTCACAGGAGGATGCGTTATGTCCCACCTGACACAACAGTACACCCGTATGGATGACGTGCCGTTAAACCGTTTCCATATCAAAATCGCCGGCCTCACCTTCGGCGCGCACTTCACTGACGGCTACGTGCTGGGCGTGATCGGCTTCGCGCTGGCCCAGATAAAACCGCAAATGGGGCTAACCCCCTTTTGGGAAGGGATGCTCGGCAGTTCGGCGCTGGTAGGCCTGTTTCTCGGCAGCCTGGTGCTCGGCTGGATCTCCGATTACGTTGGTCGCCAGAAGATCTTCTGCTTCAGCTTCGTCGTTATCACGCTCGCCTCGGCGCTGCAGTTCTTCGCGACCACGCCAGAACAGTTGTTCTTCTTGCGGGTAATGGTCGGTATCGGCCTCGGCGGCGATTTCTCCGTCGGCCACACCATGCTGGCGGAGTTCTCCCCGCGTAAACATCGCGGCGTGCTGCTCGGCTCATTCAGCGTGATCTGGACCTTCGGCTACGTGGCCGCAGGCTTCGCCGGGCATTTCTTAACGGCGCTTGGCCCGGATGCCTGGCGCTGGCTGCTTTCCTCTTCGGCGCTGCCTGCCCTGATTATTCTGCTGATGCGCATCGGCACGCCGGAATCTCCACGCTGGCTGATGGGCAAAGGACGACGAGAACAGGCGATGGCTATCGTCCATAAATACTTCGGCCCTAACGTGCTGCTGGTAGATGAAGCCCCGGTCGCCTCAAAGCAACGTTTTATGTCGCTGTTCGGCCCGAAATACCGTCGCCGCACCGCCTTTAACAGCCTGTTTTTCGTCTGCCTGGTTATCCCTTACTTCGCCATCTACACCTTCCTGCCGTCGATTTTGCAGGTGATGGGGCTGAACAATAACTTCACCACCGACCTGCTGCTGAACGGCCTGCTGATCGTCGGCGCACTGACCGGGATCCTGCTGACCGTAGTGTGCTCACGCCGTGGTTTCCTGATCGGTTCCTTCGTGTTCCTCGCCGCCTGCCTGGTGATGCTCAGCGTCATCCCGGTGAGCCAGTCCGGCTGGTTAATTCTGTTTTTTGCCGCCTTCACGCTGGTGATGTCGGCGGTCAGCAATCTGGTGGGCGTCTTCCCGGCCGAAAGCTTCCCAACGGAAGTGCGTTCGATGGGCGTGGGTTTTGCCACCTCTATGAGCCGCCTGGGCTCTGCCATCGGCACCGGCTTGCTGCCGCTGGCCATTCTGAATTACGGCATGCAGGCCACCACCGGCATGCTGGCGCTGGTGCTCGTCATCGGTGCCGTTGTCTCTCTCGCCTGGGCGCCTGAAACCAAAGGGCTAACCCTGGTCGATGCCGCTCACGACCCGGCCCAGCGCCACGGCAATGCCGCCGCTGAACCGGCTAAATAACGCTCACGCTTAACAGGAGAAGTCTCGTGGAAATGTATATCGGAGAAGGGTTTGAAGGTAACGGCGTTAACGCCTCGCACATCAACATCATGATTGGCCCGCGCAGCGGCGTCGTCGGCCAGGCGTTTTCCAGCAGCCTCGCTTCACCAAGCCAGGGCCACTGCCCGTTTATGGTGGTGATTAAGCCTAACGTCCCGGCCAAGCCGATGACGCTGTACGTCAACAAAGCGGAAATCAGCGGCGAGCTGCACGGTAATGCCACCTGGGGCGCGTCCCAGGCCGCCATCGCCAAAGCGGTGACCGAAGCGCTGCTGGACGGCACGCTGCCGCCGGAAGCGGAAGACGAATGGTGCATCGTCACCGCCAACTGGGTGAACCCAGGCTGTAACGACATCGACGAGGTTTACCACAATAACTACCGCGCCTGCCGCCAGGCCATTCGCGCAGCGATGGGTAAATTGCCGCAGCGCAGCCAGATTGCTGACGCCCTGCCACAGCTCGGCAACCCTTTCTACACCCCAAAAGCCTGAGGAGGCGAAATGGAATACGTCAACCTGGGCCACAGCGGCCTGAAAGTCTCTCGCCTGTGCCTCGGCACCATGAACATGGGCAGCAAACAGTGGAAGCCGTGGATTTTTGACGAATCACAAAGCGAGCCGCTGATCCGCCACGCGCTGGAGTCCGGCATCAACTTTATCGACCTCGCCGACTTCTACTCCAGCGGTGCCGGGGAAGAAGTGGTCGGCAATGTGTTAAAACGCATTGCCCGCCGCGACGACCTGGTCCTCACCACCAAAGTGGGCTACCCGATCGGCACCGGCTTTAATAACCAGGGCCATTCGCGCAAGCACATTATGGAGAGCATTGACGGCAGCCTGAAGCGCCTCGGCACCGACTACGTCGATATTTACATGCTGCACTACTTCGACGTGAACACGCCTATTGAAGAGACCTGGGCGGCAATGAACGACATCGTGCGCAGCGGCAAAGCGCGCTACGTCGGCGTCTCCACCATGTACACCTGGCAACTGGCGAAAATCCTCTGGTGCTGCGAGCGCAACGGCTACGCAAAACCTATCAACATGCAGCTACAGCTGAACTGCGCCTACCGCGAAGAAGAGCGGGAAATGATCCCCTTCTGCCGCGACCAGGGGCTCGGCGTTTCGGTGTTCAGCCCGCTCGCCCGTGGCCTGCTGAGCTGCGACTTTACCTCCGTGCGCAACCAGACCGACTTCTTCACCCAGGAAATGTATGCGGATGCCACCTCCCGCAATGTCGCCCAGTCCGTGAGCCACGTGGCCCAGCTGCGCGGCCTGCCTCCGGCGCAAATCGCGCAGGCCTGGGTTCTGAACCATCCAGGCGTGGACTGCATGCTGGTTGGCGCGGATTCCGTGCAGCAAATTGACAGCGCGATTGCCGCACTCGGCACCCCGCTCGCTGAAGACGAGCGCTACGAGCTGGAACGCAACTACACGCCGTGCGACGTCATTAACGACTACACCGCAGGCAAACGCATCGCGCGAGAAGGCCGTGCCGCACGCGGCTTGTTTATCGACAACGTAACGACAAGGAATATCGCATGAGCAACTTTGACGCCCTGGTTCAAACCGGCTGGTACTGCAACGGTGAATGGCGGGATGCCGCCGAGCGCTACGCTGTTTTAAACCCGGCAACCGATGAAGTTGTTGCCCTGGTGGCAAACGCCGGAGCAAAAGAGACCGAGTCGGCGATTGCCGCAGCCCATGCCGCCCTGCCCGCGTGGCGAGCGCTAACGGCCAAAGCCCGCTCGCAGATCCTCCAGCGCTGGTTCGCGCTGATCATGGAGCATCAGGCCGAACTGGCGGAACTGATGGTGACCGAACAGGGCAAAGTGCTGGCGGAAGCCAAAGGCGAAGTGGCCTATGCCGCAAGCTTTATCGAATGGTTTGCCGAAGAAGCCAAACGTGCCAACGGCAAAACCATCCCGTCGCCGAAGGCCGGAAACCAAATCCTCACCTTCAAAGAGCCGGTTGGCGTCGTGGCGGCCATCACCCCGTGGAACTTCCCGCTGGCGATGCTGACCCGCAAGCTCGGCCCTGCGTTGGCGGCTGGCTGTACCGCCGTAATTAAGCCAGCAAACGAAACGCCGCTCTCCGCCTTCGCGCTTATCGTGCTGGCAGAACAGGCTGGCGTCCCGGCAGGCGTAATCAATGCCGTGACCGGCGACACGGTAGCTATCGGCAGCACGCTGATGGCAAGCCCGACGGTGCGTAAAATCTCTTTCACCGGCTCAACGCCTACCGGCAAGCTGCTAATGCGCCAGGCGGCGGATACCGTGAAAAAGCTGTCGCTGGAGCTGGGCGGCAACGCGCCGTTTATCGTCTTTGACGATGCGGACATTGATGCCGCCGTGGAAGGTGCCATGGCGGCTAAGTTCCGCAACAGCGGGCAAACCTGCGTTTGCGTCAACCGCTTCTACGTCCAGGACGGCGTGTATGAGCAGTTTGTTGAGAAACTCGCCGCCGCCGTGCAAGCGCTGAAAGTTGCGCCGGGTATGACGCCGGGAGCCCAGCAGGGGCCGCTGATTCACCAGAAAGCGGTTGAAAAAGTGGAAGCCCACGTGAAGGACGCTTTGCAGCACGGAGCACGCCTGCTGTGCGGCGGCGAGCGTCACGCTCTCGGCGCATCGTTCTTCCAGCCAACCGTGCTGGCGGATGCCGCCGAAGCCATGCTGCTGGCGCGCGAGGAAACCTTCGGCCCGCTGGCGGCCTGCTTCCGCTTTAGCGATGAACTGGAGGCTATCGAACGCGCCAACGCCACGCCGTTCGGCCTTGCGGCCTATCTCTACACCCGCGATCTGGCTCGCGCCTTCCGCGTCACGCAGCAGTTAGAAAGCGGTATGGTCGGCGTAAACGAAGGGATTATCTCCACGGAAGTGGCACCTTTCGGCGGCGTGAAGGAGTCCGGCCTCGGCCGCGAAGGCTCCGACTGCGGCCTGGAAGAGTACCTGGAGACTAAATACATGAATCTGGGTGGGTTGCTGTAGCCGCGAATACGGATTGTGTTGAATCGGTTATGGTCTGTGTTGGATCGGCTAAGGTTCCGTTCACTACCAGGTCTGTCTTATATGCAGCCACCGGACCGGGCCTCGCTTTCTCTTCGGCGCCGATTTAAACCACAACGTCGCTTCCTACCCTCACCCTAACCCTCTCCCTGGAAGGGAGAGGGAATAAAAAATGTTCCACGTTGGCTGTTTTCCCCCTCTCCCTCTGGGAGAGGGCCGGGGTGAGGGTCGGTTTACCGCTTCAGCGGCGATGAGCTCGCCGGGCGCCGGGGCTGTTCGGGGGATGGCGTAATGCCACCTGACACATTCACCGTGCTCTGAATGTGCATGGGAAATAGATAGATGGGTGAACGGAATCTAAGCTGGTTTTACATAATCGTGACTATCTCCGACTAAGAGGCAATCGGGCAGCGTTAACTCCCCCTATACCTCCATCCCACAAGCACAATCCCCACGGCGCAAACCACCAGCGTAATCCCAAGCTGTTGACCCCAGCCGGATATCATCAGCCCGCTGCCAATCAACAGGTAATAGGCGAAGCCGAACAGCGCCCCGGCCGTCCCCCGGCAATCGGTATAAGCGCCAAGCGCGGTGCTAAGCACCACCGGAATAGCCATCGAGAACGCGACCATAACCAGAAACATCGGTGCCAAAAACCAGATGCTGTGCATCAATCCCCAGACGCCAACACTTCCCGCCAGACCTATGCCACTGGCTAAATTCAGCAACGCTTTGGCATTCAGACTCCGTTTCATCAGAATATGATTAAGCTGTGCCCCCACCAGAGAACCCAGCGCCAGCACGCCGCCCGTCAGCCCAAAAGCGGCGGGCCCAAAGCCTAAGGACTGGAACAGAAACGGCGCCAGGCTGTAGTAGCTGAAAAGGCTGATATTGAACAACGCCACCAGCCCGGTTGCCCGCCAGATTTCCGGGTCTTTCAGCATACGTTGCACAACCGCGCCAAAAGCATGTCGGGCGTGCTGCGACGGCCTCGTTTCCTCAAGCTGTCGCGCACTCCAGGTCAGCAGAATAACGGCCAACCCGAACAGCAGGTAAAATACCCCCTCGTAGCCTGCGGCGGAGACAATAATGCCGCCCAGCCAGAGGCCCAGCGCCGGGCTCACGGCCAGCGCAATGCCCATAAAAGAAAATATCCGCGCCAGCTCGCCGCCGCTAAAACGGTCGCGTAAAACCGTCTGGGTCACCACGGAGCCGGTGGCCGCGCCAAAGGCCGCCAGCATCCGAGCCGCCAACAGCAGCATAAAATGCGAAGTCATCAGGGCCGCCGCCGCGCCTGCCGCATAGCACAGCAGCCCAAGCAGCAGCGCCGGTTTGCGGCCTAAAAGGTCACACATTCGCCCCCAAAACAGCACGCCTGCGGCAAAGCCAAAAAAGTACAGCGAGAGCGTCCAGCCCGCATCCTGGGCGGTAACAGAAAAATGCCGGGCGATATCGGTCAGCGCCGGGCTATAAAGGGTTTCCACAATCTGCGGAAACATCAGCAGCGCGGTTAATAGCGCTATTCCACGGTGTATGTTCACCCTGCGTCCTCCATCAAAAGAGGCGCTATTGTAGGAAAACGGCGAATGAACCATTATAAACATCAGGACATTTAATAGCGGAAATCGGACATTATGAGCTGGCTAAGCGCGGACGCGGAATTTAACCCTGATACGCTGGATAACAGCGTGATTGGCGTGCAGGCTGAACTTGGGGATCATGATTCCGGGCTGCATCGGCACCGTATGGGGCAGCTGCTGTTTACCCGGGAAGGCTGCGTAAAGCTCACGCTGGATGAAGGCCGGATGCTCTCTTTACTGCCGCCGGGAAAAGTCGCCTGGCTGCCGGGAGGCGTGAGCCACCGCGCCGAAATGAAAAGTAGCGTGGCCTACCGCTCAATCTGGTTTAACACGGAGCGTTACCCCACGCTGCCAGCCAACGCGCTGGTGCTCAACGTCACGCCGTTGCTCAATGAACTGCTGGAAAGGATCTCGGCCAGCCCGTGGGCAACAAATTGGGAGCAAGGCGCGCCGATGCACATGGCCGCCTTGTGCGTAACAGAGCTACAGGCAGCAAGGGAAGAGCCGATGACGCTACGATTCCCGCAGGATAAACGCCTGCGACACCTGGCGGGTGACACGCTACCGCCACGACTCAACGAACTGGCCGCCGTGACCGGTGCGAGCGAGCGCACCATTGGCCGTATTTTCCGCCGGGAAACTGGCCTCTCCTGGCAGCAATGGCGGCAGCAGTGGCGCTTAATGAAAGCCGTGGAAATGCTGGCAAGCCACGCGCCAATTACCGCCGTGGCCGGAGAGCTTGGCTTTTCAAGCGACAGCGCCTTTATCTATTTTTACCGCAGCATGACCGGGCAAACGCCGGGCATGCTGACGGCGAAACAGCCTTAGCGTCGGCTAATTGCCAGCTTCGCGGCAAACAGCAGAAACACGCAGCCGGTGACGCGATCCATCCACATCACGACCCCTGGTTTTTTGAGCACGCCCGAGGCGTAGCGCGTGGCAAGAATCAGGGTCAGCGACCATAGCGTGCCGAGCACGACGTGAATGGAAACCAGCAGAAAAGTCCAGAGGATAGGGGAGTGACCGGAGGGAATAAACTGCGGCAGGAAGGAGACGTAAAAGACGCCCATTTTCGGGTTAAGCACGTTGCCCAGCATCCCGCGAAGAAACCAGTTATTGGCACGCGTTGGCTCCCCGGCAGCAAGGCTAAAGCTCTGGCGAGGACGCAAAAGCAGCTGAATACCCAGCCAGCATAAATACGCCGCACCGCACCACTTCAGCAAGCTGTAGGCAAGTTCAGACACCGCTAACAAAGCGCCAAGCCCAAAGGCAACCAAAGCCCCCCAGACAAAACAGCCCACGTCGATACCGAGCGCGGCATGAAGGGCTTTTTTGCCACCTTCGGCGGCGGCGGTTCGCAGGATAAGTGCGGTATCAAGGCCGGGAGTCAGCGTGAGCAGCGTGGCGGCAAGCGTAAAGGCGATAAGAGCATCGGTGACGGACATTTTTCTAACTCCGAAAACGATAAATCTACTGAAATTCCCTCAGCCCGGCAACGCCCTGATGGCGTTATTTTTTGCCGTAAACCGTGCCGCTCATCGCCGCGATAACGCCAGCGATTCCTCTGTCGATCAGCTCAAGAAACACGGCTTCAGCGGCTGCGTTGTCCAGCGTTTGGCCAAAGGTTCGGTGCGCCTGAATCAGCGCCGCACTCCAGGTCGCCAGCACCAGCGCTGCGGCCAACTGGGTTTGTGCGTCATGCTTTTCAAGGCCAGCGCCAGCGGCCAGCTCTTCGGCAAGCACCTGGGTAAACTCGTCTCGTATCTCTCTGGCCCGGGCCTTAAGCGCCGCGCTGTTTTCAATCGTCGAGACAAACCCCTGCCCCGCGACGGAGAAGGCCACCACCGGGCTATTCTGCGCGACAAGCTGATGGGCAAAACGGCGCAGCGCTTCCAGCGGGCCAGCGTTTTTATCACTCTGATTCAGAGCAGTACGCAGCATCTCCAGGCCCTCTTCTTCACGATCAAAGAACATGTCTTCTTTACGCGGGAAGTGGTTAAACACCGTCATCCGCCCCACTTTCGCCGCCGCGGCAATCTCATCAATCGTCACCTGCTCAAAGCCCTTTTCCAGGAACAGCCGGGTTGCGACGTTAGAAATTTTTTGGCGGGTGGCGAGACGGTTAAGCGTACGGCGATCGAGAGACATTGACAGGATCCTGATGAATGGATAATTATGTACCGAGTATATATTGGTACTTAGTACAGGTAAACATGAACAAAGCGCTGGTTGTTATTTTCTCCGCCATTTGCCTCGATGCCGTCGGCATCGGCCTGGTGTTTCCCATTCTGCCGCGCCTGCTGGAAGAGGTAACGCATACGTCGGATATTGCCCACTGGATAGGCATCATGACCGCGCTGTATGCCCTGATGCAGTTTATCTTTGCCCCGCTGCTGGGCGCGCTGAGCGACAACTATGGTCGTCGACCGGTGTTGCTGGTGTCCCTTGCCGGGGCCGCCGTGAACTACCTGATCATGGCCTTTGCGCCGCAGCTGTGGATGTTGCTGTTGGGCCGGGCCATTGCCGGACTCACCAGCGCCAACGTCTCGGTGGCGATGGCTTACATCACCGACGTCACGCCGGCGGATAAACGCGCCCGCCGCTTCGGGCTGTTTAACGCCATGTTTGGCGCCGGGTTTATCATCGGGCCGGTGCTGGGCGGCCTGCTCGGCGATTACTGGGTGCGGCTGCCGTTTATCGCCGCGGCGGTACTGAACACCTGTAACCTGCTGATGGCGCTGTTTATGCTGCCAGAATCCCGCACGCCGGAACGTCAACGATTTAGTTTTGCGGTGCTTAATCCCTTGCAGCCCCTACGCCGGATTTTCACCCTGAAAGGGCTCATCCCGATAGCGATGGTCTTTTTCATCCTGAGCGCGACGGGAGAAGTGTACGGCACCTGCTGGGCGCTTTGGGGGGCTGATACCTTCGGCTGGAACGGCCTGTGGATTGGGCTTTCTCTGGGCGCTTACGGTATTTGCCAGACGCTCACGCAGGCGTTGCTTCCCGGCCCGATTACCCGCTGGCTGGGCGAGCGTGGCGCGGTGCTGTTTGGCATCTTTAGCTCGTGTATTGCGCTGGCGATGCTGGCCTTCGTGCAGCAGGGCTGGCAGGTATTTGTGATTATGCCGCTGTTCGCGCTGGGCGGCGTTGGGGCTCCTGCCCTGCAGGCGTTAGCCACCCGCAAGGTGGATGAAGCCAGCCAGGGGCAACTGCAGGGCATTCTGGCTTCAGCGGTCAGCCTGGCGTCTATCATTGCTCCGTTGGGGTTTTCAAGCTTCTACTTTGTGGTGCAAAAAGCGTGGCCAGGCGCTATCTGGCTGTCGGTGATTGTGGTGTACATCATCGCCGTCCCGCTAGTGTTACTCAGTACCCGCCGCAGAAAAGCGGCCGAAAGTCCGGCTTAGCTGCGGCGGTCGGCGCAGGCCACTATGTCCGGCTTCGCCATGATGGTTTTATTCACGCCAAAACGCGTGATGTTCAGCATCGCGTTGCCGATGTCGATAATCGACAAAAAGCGCTTCCCGGTGGTGGCGCTGATAAGGCGCATCACTGGGGCAATGACGGTATATAAAGCCCGGTATGCAGGAGTCCGGGACTGCACTTCCGGCGTCGGCAGAATAAACGCCGGACGGAAAATGGCAGCGTTGCCCGGGAACAGCGCCAGCAATTTGTTTTCCACTTCTCCCCGCACGCGAGCCCACATCTGCGAACTCTTTCCGCTGCTGTCTGCACCCGCGCCGGAGACATAAACAAACTTCATCTGCGGGCTTTGGGATTTCAGCTGCTCTGCAACCTGCAGCGTCATGTCGTAGGTCATACGTCTGTACACCGCTTCACTGACGCCAGAGGAGCTGATCCCAGCGCAGAAGAAACACGCATCAACGTCGCTGAACAGCGGGTCGGCAGCATCGAAATCCATCAGATCGCCGTTCACCACATAGTGGATGCGGGGGTCATGCTCACCTTCAGGCTGCTTCCTGACGAGCAGGATAATGTCGCTGACGTCTTTTGCCGCCAGGCTTGCCAGCAGCACGCCCTGCCCGACCATACCGCCGGAACCTACAATCACAATTTTCATGGCTCTTTCCTGGAAACTTGATGAGTTAAGCCGCAATCGCGTTCCACATCATGCGAAAGCCAAGCTGCAACAATGTCTCTTTATCTGCCGGATGCCTGGCGATTTGCTCGCTGGTGGCATCGGAAATATTTTGAATAATGGCGTAGATAAACGTTTTACTGTCGGTGACAAACAGCGACTGCTTTATCGCCTCATCAAACATTTTATCCGCCTGGTTCAGCGCCTCTGGCGTGCTGGCGAGCGTTTCCGGCGTCAGCAGATCCGACACCGTCAGCAGCCTGAGCACCTGCTTGCCTTGAGGATTGAGCAGCGCCCATTCCGTGTAACCTCGCCAGATGTGTAAAATCTGCGTGCGGAAGTCGGCATCTTTTGGGTAGCCGGTCACCAGCAGGTCGGACATATCCTGCTTCAGCATTAAATAGACTTCGTTTAGCAACTGCTCTTTGGTGGGGAAGTAGGTAAACAGCGTGCCAACCGCCACCCCCGCCCGTTTTGCAATGCTGGCCGTTGTAGCCGACAGACCGCTCTGCGCAACAATTTCTACCGCTGCATCCAGAAGTGCCGCCTGTTTTTGCGGGCTTAGGGGTCTTGCCATTCCAACGTCTCCGGGGTTAATAAAATCTCCGCACAGTGTAATAGATTTCGCCGCCAGGGTTTGAGCTTTGCCCCCGCATTCACACCCGGCGGGGGCCGAAAACATTACTCGGGAATAAATCCGGTTTTGCCTTCAATCACCACCGAGACAGACACCGCTTTTTGCTCCTCCAGCGACTGCAGGCTCTTCTCATAGCTGCCTTTGAGGATCTGGAAAGCATCGGCACCCAGCACGGTTCTCAGCGGCGGTTCGGCCTGCTGGCTCAGCGTGAAAATAGCATCGGCCATTTTCTGAGGGTCACCGGCGTTGCTTTCTTCACCATGCTCGGCAATCCAGCGGCGCAGCTGGCCCACGGTGCCATTTTTGTAGGCGTCGGACTCTTCGGTCCAGCGCACGTTCGCCTGGAAGTTAGTTTTGATCGAACCGGGCTCAATGATTTGCACCTTGATATTGAACTCCGCCACTTCCTGCGCCGTGCTTTCGGCAAACCCTTCCAGGCCATATTTTGCCGCATGGTAGAAGGCCCCACCGGGGAAGGCAACACGGCCGCCCATGCTGGTGATATAGATCAGCCGCCCTTGTTTTTTAGCACGTAACGCAGGCAGGAATGCGCGGGTGATGTGCACCGGGGAAAGCAGATTCAGGGCAAACTGATGCTCGATTTCCTGCCCGGTGAACTCTTCCATCGCCCCGATAATCGCCCCGCCGGCGTTATTGACGATGACATCGCTATCGCCGTGCTTTTGAGCGATGGCAGGCAGGCTGGCATAGTCGGTCACGTCCAGTTTTTCAACGATGAGCTGCCCGGCAAACTGCTGCTGCAGCTCGGCCAAAGCGGCAGGATTACGTACCGCGGCCACGACGGTATTGCCCGCCTCCAGCACGCGACGGGTCAGCGCCAGGCCCAGGCCACCGGAAGCTCCGGTAATAAACCACTTTTCAGTTTTAGACGTCATCTTTGTATCCTCGGTTGATAAGCGCGGCGCGTGGCCTGGCGGCTGTCTGTTGTGAGTGTTGTGGCCATCATTAAATGACTGACCACTCACTCAATTATAGAACTGGTGATTTAATTTGCAATACGCGGGCGTGAAATTTATCCATTGGTTAAGCCAGGCAGAGAAGAAAAGACTGGTTTATCAATCCGCTGAGACAAGATTTTTTTGATGTGGCAGCGAGCCTGGCCGATAACACGGCACATTGGTCTGGAAGGCATCCTTCAACGCTACCCACGCCACAATAAACAACGCATCAATAATAAAAGCCCCGGAGCAGTAATACCCCAGGGCTTTTTTTTCGAAAAAAGACTAAATTTTAAAATGTCTGCCAGTGTTCTTCTTCTTTTTTTAACATTCTGCGCGGCGCTGGCGGCGTCGGTAATATTACTCTCGCCTCATCGCTGTCGCCCAGATGTAAACCGTTAGTTCTTTTTTCCAGCTCGAAGACCTGTTTATTCAGCACTTCTGAAGAACCCGCCAGCTCTTCGACAACCGCGACGTTCCCCTGGGTGACTTTCTCCAGTTCGGACAACGCCGTGGTAATTTGCTGAATCCCTTTTTCCTGTTCGTTAGTGGAAATAAATATATGGCCCATCAGGTCGTCGATATTTTCTGAGCCGGAAACAATATCCTTCATATTTTTTTCCGCTTCGGAGACGAGGCTTGCGCCCTGCAAAACATTTTGGTTGGTAATATCAATTAACGACTTGATGTTCTTGGCCGATTCCGAGCTTTTATGGGCCAGGTTTCTGACCTCACCGGCGACCACCGCAAATCCTTTGCCATGCTCACCGGCACGGGCCGCTTCAACCGCCGCATTCAGCGCCAGAATGTTGGTCTGGAAGGCGATGCTGTCGATGATGGTGATAATTTCCGTCATCTTGTTGGCACAGTCGGTTATTGAGGTCATGTTGGTGGTCAGCTTCTGCATCAGGTCGCTGCCGTGATTAGCCGAGCGATGCGCACCGCTGGTAATCCCGCTCAGCTGGCGGGTGCTGTCGGCATTATTTTTAGTCCCTGCCGAAATTTGCTCCATGCTGGAGGCCGTTTGAATCAGCATTGCTGACTGCTGCTCGGTTTTGACCGACAGCGTAGCGCTTTGCTGCGCCAGGCTTTCGGACAGCAGTTTGGCCGACTGAGAAGATTTACGAATATCCATCACCAGGGTCGTAATTTCAGCCGAAAGCGTATTTATGCCAGGTATTAATCGCCCGGCGCAATTATTACCAAACTCAGGGATATGTACCGATAAATTCCCCGAGTTAATTTCATCAATACTTCTCTTAACATGATTAATCGGTCGTACAAGATATATCGTCATGTACGTCCAGAGAGTGAAGAGTATCGCCACCCATGCAATATTAAGCATGGCTAAAATTGTAACATTTGCGGATAAAGCGAACGCCAAAAGATCAATAACTAAAAAGGATACAGCCAAGAAAAGGGCAATGACGCTTCGAACGCTTGCATTCTTAAGCATAGGTAATCCTGTAAATGGCTCGGGCGGGTATATTATTTATTACCTGGATTTATGGAAAATCCATCCAGCAAAAAAGATTAGAGTTATATCTCGACATAAGGCAACTGGAAGGGTTTTAAAGCCGCACTTTTCGTTTAAGAGCGACGACTTTCTGAATATATCCGCGACGTTATGACACCAACAATGTAGCACAGCTGTCAGACCCTTAGTGACTTGCATTTTGATAGTCACTATGTCAA
Source organism: Cedecea neteri (assembly GCF_000757825.1). GTDB lineage: Bacteria > Pseudomonadota > Gammaproteobacteria > Enterobacterales > Enterobacteriaceae > Cedecea > Cedecea selenatireducens. The sequence continues at coordinate 3,430,931 of NZ_CP009451.1, read as the reverse complement.
TTTGTCGCCAGACGATAACCCGCCATCGGATCGATCCATGAAAAACGAACCTCTTTGCAGCGCCCCCTGCCCCATCGCCCGCAGCCTCGGCCGCATCGGCGACAGCTGGAGCATCATGATCCTTCGGGACGCATTAGCCGGTTTTACCCGCTTCGACGAGTTCCAAAAAAGCAGTAACGTCGCGCCCAATATTCTCTCGCGGCGCCTGAAGGAGCTGGTCGACGACGGTTTGCTGGAAAAGGTTTGCTACAGCAGTTCGCCGCCTCGCTATGAGTACCATCTCACCCAGCGCGGGCGCGACTTCCGCATGGTGCTGCTGGCGCTGGCTGAATGGGGGAATCGCCATTTCGCCCCAGAAGGGCGGCAGATGCAGCTGGTAGAAAGCGAAACCCAGCGCCCGGTGGAACCCATCCTCGCCGACAAAGAAACCGGGGAGCCTATTGTTCCCGGAAAATACACCATGGTGCCGGGCCCGGCCGCCTCGCCAATGATGAAGTACCGCCACGACTACCTGCAGCGCAAGCACGCCGGTGACACCGGGCTTAAATTCCAGCCAGAACCGTACAGAGAACCCCAGTGATGAACGCCGCCCATAAGAAAAAATTGATTACGCTGACCGCCCTCGGCGCAGCGGTGTTAGCGGCGGCAGGCTACGGCGCCTGGTGGTGGCACAGCGGGCGTTTTATTCAGTCCACTGACGACGCCTATATCGGGGGCGATATCAGCGCTATCTCGACTAAAGTGTCCGGCTACATTCAGCAGATTGCCGTGCAGGACAACATGGCGGTGAAAAAAGGCGACCTGCTTATTCGCATTGATGACCGCGACTACCAGGCCGCACTGACAAAAGCGCAGGGTGAAGTTGCTGCTCAGCAGGCCGCGCTGGCGGATATTGCCGCGACACGCCGGCTGCAGCAGGCCACTATCCAGGGTTCGTCCGCCTCGGTCGCTGCCGCAGCGGCGGCAACGGAGAAGTCAGCCAACGACAACCGCCGCTATAACGCGCTGGAAGCCTCAAGCGCGATTTCAGCCCAGATTCGCGACAATGCCTCTGCGGATTATCGCCGGGCGCGGGCCGAACAGGGCAAGGCTCAGGCGGACAGAGCCGTTGCCGAGCGCCAGCTGGCCGTGCTGGACGCGCGCGAAAAACAAACTCAGGCCGCGCTGGAACAGGCGCAGGCTAATCTGACCATGGCGAAGCTGAATCTCAGCTATACGGAAATTCGCGCGCCCTTTGACGGCGTAATCGGCAACCGCCGCGCATGGTCAGGCTCGTTCGTCACCAGCGGCACGCAGCTGCTCTCGCTGGTGCCTTCACACGGGCTGTGGGTCGACGCTAATTTCAAAGAGAACCAGCTGGCAAATATGCGTGCCGGTTTGCCGGTGACCGTCGTCGCCGACGTGCTGCCGAACCGCACTTTTAAAGGGCATATCGCCAGCGTTTCACCTGCCACCGGCTCTCGATTTAGTATTCTCCCGGCGGAAAATGCCACGGGCAACTTCACCAAAATCGTCCAGCGCGTGCCGGTGCGGATCGCGCTGGAAGGTGACGGCGCAAAACTGGATGTGCTTCGTCCGGGACTCTCGGTCATCGTGACCGTCGATCAAAAGAGTACGCGATGAGCACCGCTCAGGCCGCACCGATGCCGCAGGGCATCTCTATGCCGATGGCAAAAAAGATCTTCGCCTTTGCCAGCATGTGCGTGGGGATGTTTATTGCGCTGATTGATATCCAAATCGTTTCTGCTTCACTGCGGGACATCGGCGGCGGCCTTTCTGCTGGGGATGACGAAACCGTCTGGGTGCAGACCAGCTACCTGATCGCCGAGATCATTATTATTCCGCTGTCCGGCTGGCTCTCAAGGGTGATGTCCACCCGCTGGCTGTTTGCCGCCTCGGCGGCAGGCTTCACGCTGATGAGCCTGCTGTGCGGCTGGGCGTGGAATATTCAAAGCATGATTGCGTTTCGCGCCCTGCAGGGGCTGGCGGGCGGTTCAATGATCCCGCTGGTGTTTACCACCGCTTTCGCCTTCTTCCAGGGCAAACAGCGGGTTATTGCCGCCGCGACCATTGGCGGACTGGCCTCTCTGGCACCGACGCTGGGCCCAACCGTGGGCGGCTGGATCACCGAAAATTTTAACTGGCACTGGCTGTTCTTTATTAACGTGATCCCGGGGATTTATATCGCCGTCGCCGTCCCGCTGCTGGTGAAGGTAGATACCCCAGATTTTTCCCTGCTGCGCGGCGCTGACTATTTCAGTATTTTGCTGCTGGCGGCTTCGCTCGGGTGCCTGGAATACACGCTGGAAGAAGGCCCGCGCTGGGGCTGGTTTGATGACAGCACCATCGCCACCACAGGCTGGATTGCGCTGCTGTGCGGCATCGCCTTTATTATCCGAACCCTGCGCCACGCGCAGCCGGTGATGGATCTCCGGGCGCTAAAAGACAGAACGTTTAGCCTCGGCTGCTATTTCTCGTTTATGGCCGGGGTGGGCATTTTCGCCACGATCTATTTAACGCCACTGTATCTCGGCACCGTGCGTGGCTTTAGCGCTCTGGAAATCGGCCTGGCCGTGTTTTCTACCGGCCTGTTCCAGGTGATGTCGATTCCGTTTTATTCGTGGCTGGCCAACCGAGTGGACCTGCGCTGGCTGCTGATGGCAGGGCTTATTGGCTTTGCTATTTCGATGTACAGCTTTGTGCCAATAACCCACGACTGGGGTGGCGATCAGCTGCTGCTTCCGCAGGCGTTTCGAGGCCTTGCGCAGCAGTTCGCCGTTGCGCCAACCGTCACGCTAACCCTGGGCAGCCTGCCGCCTGCGCGACTTAAGCTCGCCTCCGGCCTGTTCAATTTGATGCGTAACCTGGGCGGCGCTATCGGCATCGCCCTGTGCGGCACGGTGCTGAATGACAGAACCAATCTGCACTACAGCCGCCTGGCCGACCATCTCAACACCGCTAACCTGGCGATGACGGATTTCGTCCAGCGCGGCGCCGCAAGCCTCACCGCGCAGGGTTTATCGCCGGATGCCGCCACCAGCGGGGCGCTAAAAAACCTTTCTGCCCTCGCGCTGCGCGAGGCGCGAACGCAGGCGTTTTCGGATGCTTTTTATCTGATCATGATCGGTTTTTTGATTGCTGCAATGCTGGTTCCGTTAATGAAAAAACCGCCGGCCCACTGATAGATGGTTCCTCTCCTGGTGAGCTGTCTCTTAGTCACAAATAAGCATTCTGAAAGATCGGCTAAGGTTCCGTTCACTTCCAGTACAGTTTCATATGTCACCACCGAACCGGTGAACGTCTCGGGAGAATCACCGTCATTCCCCCGAGACCCCGGACTCCCGGCCAAATAAATCGACCGCTAAAGCGGCAGACCTCCGTTTTATCTCCCAGTCCTGGGTCGCCTGAGATGCGTTCCCGACGCTCTCAGCCTCCGGCCGTTCCCGACGTCCGGACCCTGGCCAGTCGGAGAGAAAACGGAGGCGATTTAAGCCGGAACCGTGCCTCGCTTCTTATTTTTACCCTCACCCTCTCCCTGGAAAGGAGAGGGAATAAACAATGTTCCACGTTGGCTGTTTTCCCCCTCTCCCTCTGAGAGAGATACCGTCTTGTCGGTTATCCGGCAAGCGGTATTTCAGCGTTAAATTCACGCCCTGATTTCACCACCCCATAAGCCAGCTGTAGCAGCTTTCTCATTCCTGCACACACGCGTTCTTTGCCTGTCTTCCCCCTGCTCGCCATCCGGGTCATCAGGTCTTTCACCACTTCATTACATCTTCCCGCCACTACCGTAGGCATATACAGCACGCTACGCAGCTCACGGCTCCCCACTTTTGACAACCTGCTCTTTCCCTTCCACATCCCGGACTCACAACGTCGTGGGTTCAGCCCTGCATAAGCCACCAGAGCCTTACTGCTCCTGAACCGCCTCAGGTTTCCCGCGAAGGCCAGAAGACTCGTACTCAGCACATCTCCCACTCCCGGGATACTCTCCAGCAGCGCTTTGTCTTTTCTCAGGTCCGGGTCATCATCAATGTGCTGTCTGATTTTCTTTTTGGTTTCTTTTATCAGTTCATCCAGCGTGGCGATGTGCTCTTTTAACGAGCCAGTGATGACCTCATCTGCGGCCTCCAGCCTGTTCTCTTCCATCTGACGCATCTCTTCAAGATTTTTAAGATGCCGCACCAGCGCGGTCAGCTGTCGCTGGCTGAGAGGAGCCGGATGCCATTGGGCTGGCTGATACAGGGCACAATACCGTGCTATCAGGGCGGCATCGCTTTTATCCGTTTTGTTTCGGGTCAGTTCGGTGTTACTGAAGGCATGAATGCGGGCAGGGTTTTCCAGGCTGACGCGATAGCCGCCATCGGACAATGCCGTGGCGAGTTCCGTGCTGTAGCTGCCCGTCGCTTCCATACAGACATGACAGTCCCCAAAGCGGGTCAGCCAGTGAATAAACTCACGACATCCCGCAGGCGTGTTAGCAAACTTTTTAGTTTTGTATTTCTGACCAGGCAGCAGGACAGCGACATCAAATTTTAGCTTAGCAATATCAACGCCGACAGAAGTGAGGGTCATCTGATTCTCCGTAACTTTATGAATAATATCGCCAGACCATCCTTATATGTGGGTGCTCAGAGGCACAGGATACCGTTCGGTCTTGAGGCGACAGGGAATAAGGTTGCCGGGGCATAATCTCTCCCACGGGCTCGGAAGCACCAGGGCCAGGGGATGCTCACCGGCAACCTCCCGATGATCAGTCGGGGATCTTCCCCGCACTGGCGGGGAAGTTCAAGACATAAGGGCCGGGGTGAGGGTGGAATTGCTCCCCGGCTCTCATCGCCCCCGGTTATGACCCAACTCAGGCGGGGTTGAGCTGCCGGGAGCAGCGAAAGAGAGCGATCGTCGGGAACGGATCGCGAACGACCCCGAATGTTTGGGTGATAGCCGGTGGGTTTACCGCTTCAGCGGCGATGAGCTCGCCGGGCGCCGGGGCTGTTCGGGGGATGGCATTATCCCCCGAACACGTTCACCGGTGCGGCTGCTGCATATAAAACAAGGCTGGAAGTGAACGGAATATTAACCAGTCCTGCATAATCATGGATATTTGTGACAAAGAGGCAAAAAAGGTGGGGCAACCCTACTCTCCAGCGTGAAACTCCTGCTGCAGCCACGCCTTAACCTGCTGCACGTCCTCTCTCCTGGCCTTTTCGCGGCTGCTGACAAAGTAGTAATTCGCTCCAGGGAGCGCGCCCGGCAGCGCGATATGCAATAGCCCCTGCTGAAGCGCGCGGCGAATCAGCAGTTCGCTCGCCAGCAAGATCCCCTGTCCGGCAATGGCCGCCTGAATCGCATGCGTTTCGTCATCAAAATGAATCCCGGTCTGCACGTCCAAATTCTCCGGCCCAAATACCGATTTCCAGTGCTGCCAACTGGGCTCCGGGCTCGGCACGTGGCGGTTATCAATATGGAAGAGCGTCATCCCCGGCAGATCCTTCACGCTCCTGAGCTTCAGCTGCGGGCTGGCCACCAGCACAAACCTGTCGCTATGCAGCAGCGTGCTGTCGAGAGATTCGTCGGCCTGCATGCTGTAGCGCACGGCGCAGTCCGCCGTGGTGCCGTTGAGATCGGCCAGCGCCACGCTGCTGTGAAAGCGCAGCTCCAGCGAGGAATAACGCTGATGCAAAGCAGGCAAACGCGGTACCAGCCAGTTAGTCAGGAAATTCGAGGTGGTGCTGAGCGTGAGCGTGCCGGGGTGAGAGATCGTGGCTATAGACTCAACGGCGTCCCGCAGCGTGGTGAAAATGTTCCCGGAAGCACGAAACAGAATCTCCCCCGCCGGGGTGGGCGCCACACCGCGAGCCGAACGAATGAATAACCGCTGCTCCAGCGATTCCTCCAGCAGGCGGATTTGGTGGCTGATGGCGGTAGGCGTGACGCCAATTTCGTCAGCCGCGGCTTTAAAACTGGCGTGGCGGGCTACGGCGTCAAAGGCCCGAACGGCCGTGAGTGGCGGAAGTCGACGATTCTTCATGAATGAATTTAACTCATCCTTTGCTGAATAATATGATTTTGATTGCACTATAAATAAAGGCGTAGCCTGTTATCCACGCACATTAATTGATGAAACTTATTCATCTAAAAGAAAATAGCAGGAAACGCCGATGACACAAACTTATGCGGTACCCGCCGCCGCTTCCGGGCGCTATAGCGCTTTGTTCGCGCCGGGAATAGCGCAGGCGCTGATCGCGCTGGACTATGCGATTGTCTACGTCGCGCTGCCTACGCTGGCTGAGGATCTAAACCTTTCTCTCAGCGAGATGCAGTGGGTTGTTTCCCTCTATGGCCTGGCGTTTGCCGCCCTGTTGCTGGCGGGCGGTAGCCTGTGCGATCGGCTTGGCGCCCGCCGCATGTTCAGCCTCGGCATGGCGCTGTTTCTACTTTCTTCGGCGCTGGGCGGACTGGCGCAAAACGGCACGTTGCTGCTCGCCGCCCGCTGCGGGCAAGGGATGGCGGCGGCGTTGCTGCAGCCTGCCGTTCTGGCGCTGATGGCGCAACGCTTTCACGGCGAGGCGCATCGGCGGGCGCTGGCAATCTGGAGCGCTATCGGCGCGCTGGGATTAGTCGCGGGCGTGATGTTGGGCGGCATACTGGCCGCGCTGGACTGGCGAACCATTTTCTTTATTAACGTGCCGCCGGGGCTTATCGCACTCTGGCTGGTTCGGCGGGATTTTTTACCGCTCAGCCCGCAGGGTGAGGCACAGCGGCCAGGCATGGGTTCGCTGGTGGGCTGTTTCGCCGCCGGAGCGCTGGTATGGGCGCTGATGCGCTATGGCGAAACCGGGCAGGCCGACTATCTGGCTAATCGCATCGCCGTTGCCATGGGGATCTTGTTTATCCTGCACGAGCGCTATGCGCCACAGCCATTACTGGCCCGCTCGCTTCGCACCCTGCCGGGCTTGCAAACAGGCTGGCTCAGCAGCGCCTGTTATATGGCAAGCGTTGGCAGCCAGTTTTACGCCATGACCCTACTTTGGCAGCAGACTTTGCAGCAGGATGCCGTCACCACCGGGCTGATGTTCACGCCGCTCGCGCTGCTGATCGTGGCGGGCAATGCGCTGTATACCCGCCTGACCGCCCGCTACGCCAACGCAACCGTATTGGCCGCCGGGTTCGCCTGTTCGGCGCTGGGGCTGTGGCTGATTTCCGTCGGCTTAGCGTCGCCGCTGTCTGCGGTCTTTATCGGCGGGATTGCGCTCAGCGGGATTGGCCACGGGTTAATTTTCCCCGCGATGTTCGCCGTCGGTCTTTCAGCCACTCCGCTCGCCCAGCAGGGACGCGCCAGCGCGCTGATGGCCACCAGCCAGTATATGGCGGGGGCAATGATGCTGGCGGTACTCTCGGTTGCTCTCGGGCAGGCCCCTGATATGGGCGACTGGGCAACCGCCTTCCGGCTGCTGGGCGGTGCTGCTCTGGCAGGCATGCTGATAGCCGCATGCCAGAAAGCTCACTGAACCGGAGGGATTTTACGCCGGGAAAAGCCGGGATGACTCGGGCATGATGAATGCTACATTTATACTAAATGTTTAATTCTTCTCCCTTATCATCCAGTTTTCCCCGCGTTAAGGATCCCGATATGACCCAGCCAACTGAACAGGCTGATGCTAAAAACTACCCTGGACGCCTGGCTGCTGTGGTACTTACCGGCATTCTCGCCGGTATAGCGGGCATGCTTCTCGCGCTGATTTTACACGCTATTCAGCATCTGGCTTTTGGCTACAGCATCGACCAGTTGGTGGGCAGCGAGACGTTTCTTCAGGGCGTAGCTGATGCCTCGCATCTGCGCCGCGTGGCCGCAATTATTGGCGGTGGCGCCGTCGCCGGGTTTGGCTGGTGGCTGCTGGCGCGTTACGGCAAAAAGAGAGTGTCTATTGCCGCTGCCGTCGCCAATCCTGCGGTGCCGATGCCGACCGGCACCACCACTATTCATGCATTGCTGCAAATCATCACCGTCGCGCTGGGTTCACCGCTTGGGCGTGAAGTTGCTCCTCGAGAAATGGGCGCGCTGGCGGCGGGTATTCTCGCGCGGAAGTTCAGCCTGCCGCCGGACGAAACCCGCACGCTGATTGCCTGCGGTGCGGGCGCAGGCCTTGCTGCGGTGTATAACGTTCCTCTGGCCGGGGCGCTGTTCACCCTCGAGGTCTTGCTGCTTTCGTTTAGCTGGGAGAAAGCGCTGGCGGCGGTCATCACCTCTGCGGTGGCGGCCTGGGTTGCGACGCTTGGACTGGGGGATGAATCGCAGTATCACTTCGCCTCTTTTGCGCTTCCCCACGCGTTTATAGCCTGGGCCATTGTGGTCAGCCCGCTGCTCGGCTATGCCGCCTGGCTGTTTCGCAAAGCGACAACCAAAGTGAGAACGCAGGTAAAAACCAACTGGCAGATGCCGGTATTTTGCCTGTTGGCCTTTGCGCTGCTGGCAGCGCTTAGCCTGTGGTTCCCACAGCTGCCGGGCAACGGCAAAGGCCCAATGCAGCTTGCCATTAGTAATGGCCTGAGCGTTGACTATGCCGCGATACTGCTGGCGCTGAAAATGCTGGTGATCCTCGCCGTCCTGCGCGGTGGCGCTGAGGGAGGGTTGCTGACGCCGGGCTTAACGGTGGGTGCTTTGCTGAGCCTGCTGCTGGCTGTGGTCTGGCAGTTTGTCTTCCCTGGCGGGGACGTGGGCAGCTTTGCGCTGGTCGGCGGGGCCGCGTTTTTGGCCGCTTCGATGCAGATGCCGGTAACGGCCGTGGCGCTGGTGATGGAATTTACCCATATGGACCACAGCTATTTTGCCCCTGCGCTGCTGTGTGCCGCCGGAGCCTATACGACCTGCCGGGTTTTGGATAAGAAGTATCAGTACTGAATCTCTTCGGGGTAAAACCCGGTAACCCGCAGAAGGTTACCGGGCAAGATGTTTAAAAGCCGTTATTTGGCTTCGTTGGCGTCCGCATTTCTCAGCATGCTTCTCACCGGAATAATCAGCGCGGCCAGCACAATGGCGCAGATGACCAGGGCGATAGACACGTGGGAGAACAGCTCCGGCATCGAGCTAAGCTGATCCTTTTTGATATGCCCGCCCATGATACCCGCCGCGAGATTGCCCAGCGCGCTGGCGCAGAACCACAGCCCCATCACCTGGCCACGCATTTTCTGCGGTGCCAGCAGGGTCATGGTTGCCAGGCCAATCGGGCTGAGGCAAAGCTCGCCGAGGGTCAGCAGCAGGATGCTTCCGACCAGCCAGAACGGAGAAACGCCGCTCTGCGTCGCCAGCACCTGGTTTGCTGCCGCCATCATTACCGCAAAGCCTGCCGCCGCAAACAGAATGCCGATAACGAACTTCGTCATGCTGCTCGGATTAAGGTTGCGCTTAGCCAGCGACGGCCAGAACCAGCTAAACACCGGTGCCAGCAGGATAATAAACAGCGCGTTGATCGACTGGAACCAAATGGTCGGGATTTCGAAGCTGCCCATCTGGCGGTCGGTGTAGTCACGCGCAAAGATGTTGAAGGAGGTCGGCTTCTGCTCGAAGGCAGACCAAAAGAATGCCGCCGCAACCAGCAGGATCAGGCAGGCCAGCAGGCGTGAACGCTCGCTGCTGGTTAACCCGGCAAAGAAGAACATGAACAGGAAGTAAAGGCCCACGCAGGTGGAAATAATGTACGCGGAGCTTTTGGCGATAACCGTCGGGTTGAATGGAATTGTCCCGTTGGCGATCAGCACCACCAGCCCGGCTAGCAGCACCATCGCAAGCGTTACCCATTTACCGACGTTTTTACGTTCGGTCGTCGGGTGATTCCAGGTGGAGTCCAGCCCGACTTCTTTGTCGTAGCGGCGCATTTGCGGAATGGCATAGAAGCGGAAGATGAACAGCGCAACCAGCATGCCCAGCCCGCCCAGGCCAAAGCCCATGTGCCAGCCGTATTTCTCATGCAGCGGGCCGATGATCAGCGGGGCGATAAACGAGCCCATGTTGATGCCCATGTAAAACAGCGAGAAGCCCCCGTCGCGGCGGGTATCTTCTTTTTTGTACAGCGTCCCGACCATCACGGTAATACAGGTTTTGAACAACCCGGTTCCCAGGACGATCAGCAGCAGGCCGACAAAGAAGAAGGTGTTGCCCACGAATGCCGACAGCGCAATCGAGAGATGCCCCAGCGCAATAATCAGCGAGCCATACCAAACGGCGCGGCGCTGCCCGAGCCAGTTATCGGCCAGCCAGCCGCCCGGTAAAGAGGTGATGTACACGCCGCCGGCGAAAATACCGACAATCGCGGAAGCCTGCTCAATCGGCAGCCCCATCCCGCCCTGAAGCAGTGCCGCACTCATAAACAGAATGAGCAGCGGGCGAACCCCGTAGAAGGAAAAACGTTCCCACATTTCGGTGAGGAAGAGCGAACTTAACGGGTACGGATGCCCGAAAAAGGTTTTTGTTTTTGTCGCAGAGTGACTCATCTGTGAACTCCCATAGGTTATCTTTTTTGATGCGGTGTTGAGAAAACGCCGCTCACGGCGTTCTGTTGCTGTTTTTTAATCATAGGCTGACATTCCGCCAGCGGCGGCTACTGTAGCGTAGATCTTCGAAAAACAGGCAAGGGGTAGAGCAACTTTATTGCTTAATTGATGCTTTTTAGAGTAAAAGTCGATTTAACTCTCATTTTACGATATAAAACTTTCATTAAATGCGCTTAACGCTTGACAACAAAATGCCTTAACATATGAAATAAAATACTTTAAAAACAATATATTAAATATTATTCCGTTTCTTTCACGCAACACCACTATTTAACCTACTCTTCCTCCGGGTTTACTCTGTCAACTGAGCCAAATACCTCGTTATTAGTCCACGAATCTAGTCCGGAAGGATAAAAAATCGACGCGACCTGTTCCATATACACATCCCTGAAACGTCACCTCGCTGACACGCAACGTTCATCTTGATCTTCTACCGTCGTGCCCAGAACGGTAAGAGGAGCGAATATGTTTAGTCTCGATAACGTACTTGACGACCTGTGGCCCCAGGCAAGGCCCGCGCCCTGGCAAAAAAACCTGTTAAGACGCCTGCTGCATGAGGAAGAATTCCAGGCCTTTGCCAACAATCATCCGCACCTCCGCGGGCTGGATATGATTGAACAAGTCCTGGATCACCTACACATCCGCTGCAATATCTCTCCCCGCGAATTAGAAAACATCCCCGAACACGGCCCCGTGGTGATTATGTCCAACCACCCAACCGGCACCCTTGACGGGCTGGCGCTGCTGTACGCCGTTTCCCGCGTTCGCCGGGATGTCAAAGTGGTGACCAACCGCCTGCTTAATCACCTCGAGCCGCTGAGTTCGCTGTTTATTCCGGTCGACAATATCAATGGCCGCACGCCTAAATCGTCCCTTGTGCTGATGGACAGGCAGCTGCAAAACGGCGGCGTGCTGATTTTCTTCCCGGCGGGCGAAGTTTCTCGTTTATCTCGCCAGGGCATTGCCGACGGGCACTGGCACACCGGCTTTATTAAGCTTGCCGCAAAATACCGCGTACCGCTGCTGCCGGCGTTTATTCATGCCCGTAACAGCGCACTGTTTTATGCCAGCGCGCTGGTTTCCCCTGCGCTGCCGATGGTGCTGCTGATGCAGCAGATGTTTCGCCGCCGCAACTCCAACCTGCCGGTAACCCTTGGTCAGCGTATTCCGTGGGAAAGCTGGCATAGCCCGCAGCAGGCCCCGCGAGAGCTGGCTAAGAAGTGCCGCCAGCACGTTCAGCTGCTGGGCAAAGGGCTTTCAGGCAAGTTCACGACGGAAAGCGCCATTGCCCGGGCGGAAGACCGCGCCACGCTGCGCCGGGAGCTGGCACAAGCGGAATGCCTGGGCCGCACCGCCGACGACAAAGTGATTTATCTTTGGCAGCGCAGCGACTCAAAAGAAGAGGCTCCGCTGCTGCGCGAGCTGGGCCGGCTGCGTGAGATTGCCTTTCGCGCCGTGGGTGAAGGGTGCGGCAAACGCCGGGATGTGGATCGTTATGATGACGATTACCTGCATCTGATCCTCTGGGACGAACAGGATCTGGAGATCGTCGGCGCATACCGCTTTATGCCAACCGCACGCCAGATTGAAAAACGCGGCGTAGACGGGCTGTACAGCTACAGCCTGTTTCACTACGACGAGAAGATGGACGATGTGCTGCAGCACGGTATCGAGCTGGGGCGCAGCTTTATTCAGCCTCGCTACTGGGGTCGCCGTGGCCTGGACTATTTATGGTCGGGCATTGGCGCTTATCTCGCCCGTTACCCGCAGTACCGCTATCTGTTTGGCCCGGTATCTATTTCCGGAGGCCTGCCGCCGGACGCACGCGATCTTCTGGTGGCGTTTTACCGACTGTGGTTCCCGGCGAGCCATCCGCTTGCCGCCTCGCGTAGCCCATACCCGGCGAGCCTTCCCGCCGTGCTGGCGCAGTTCAAAGGGGAAGACTACGGTGAAGATCTCACCCGCTTAAAATCACTGCTCAGTAATATGGGCTGCGGCATTCCGACCCTCTATAAGCAGTATTCAGAACTCTGCGAACCGGGCGGCGTACAGTTTATTGATTTCGGCAGCGATCCGGCCTTCAACAACTGCGTCGACGGGCTGGTTTTGGTTGATTTAACGTTCCTGAAAAAGAGCCGCTACGAGCGGTACGTCGGGATGCATTTATCGGGGCTGGCATAGCAGTTCTTTAAGGCGGGAGAAACAGCCTCCCGCCTCACTCTCGGTTGGCAAAGCCCATTGACCACATTTTTAGTGGTACAATTCTCGCTGTTTTCCTTCTTTCCGCCGACAAACCATGACCACCACCGAATTTAAGCGCCCAAAACTGACGCTGCCGGACGGCGCAAGCAAGTTGCTGCTGCATACCTGCTGCGCGCCCTGCTCTTCCGAAGTGATAGAGGCTTTGCTTGCCTCTGGCATCGACTTTACGATTTTTTTCTACAACCCCAATATCCATCCGCAACAGGAATATCTCATCCGCAAGGAAGAGAATAAGCGTTTTGCTGAGCAACATGGCGTGCCCTTCATCGACGCGGATTATGACGTCGATAACTGGTTTGCGCGTGTGAAAGGCATGGAGTGGGAACCCGAGCGTGGAGCCCGCTGCACGGTCTGTTTTGATATGCGCCTGGAGCGCACCGCGCTTTATGCCGCAGGGCACGGTTTCGGTGCAATTTGCAGTTCTCTGGGGATTTCACGCTGGAAGAATTTTGAGCAGGTCTGCGACTGCGGCCAGCGGGCGGCGGCTCGTCATCCGGGAATGTTTTACTGGACCCACAACTGGCGTAAGCAAGGCGGCTCCGCGCGCACGGTAGAGATCTGCAAACGCGAGCAGTTTTATCAGCAGGAATATTGCGGCTGCGCTTATTCTCTGCGCGATGCTAACGCTTACCGTAAGTCACAGGGAAAAGCGTTAATAAAACCGGGTAAATTTATTTCTGTTATATAGAGTTAACATAAAAGATTAACAGGCCGTTGAGCCTGTTAATCCTTTTTATCTCTTCAGGATCCTAGCGCTTAGCTGGCAACTTTTTGCCATCGTTGTTGTACAGTACGGCGCTTATCAATAAGAGGGGCATGTTGAGGAGTAGACACCATGCCATTGCCTCTTTCAATGAAGCTCTGCTGCCAGTGTGTTGGTAGCGCTGTATTCGTGGATGCATAAAAGTTAAACAACTCCTCACTGGTATCAAAAATACTCCATGCGCCCTTATGCACCATCGCTACCGGGAATGGCCCTGGCCGGGCAACTATGCCAAGGTAGCCGTTATCTTTAACCACCTTATCGTTTTCATACTCCCACATGTAAGGGACAAAACTGACCTGAGGCCCGTGACGAATAACATTCATAGCCGTCAATTCGAAAGGTCTGGAGGGATCAACTTGCGCAACCCCCCTGTTAATCAGATCTTTTACACCTCTTTCTTCAGCACTTTCCGCTGCGGGTATGTGACCTCTCCCCCCCGAGAATTTAATAATATCGTGCATATCATAATCACCGGTGTACGGCGTGATCACTTTATGTTTGATCCACGAATTCACCAATTCATTATCCATAGTAGAAGTAAGACTTATTGGGTAAGCTAAATCCTCTCCACCAGCTTTGTTATGAGCATAAATTCCCTGCACTCCAGATTTATCCCACTTGCCAACCCGACCCACAAAGCCGCTTGCTTTTGCCTGTTCAAGCGCCGCCCCAGCTTTTTCCCCATAAGACGATTTCAGAGATCCAGGTTTAATGGTTTTCTCAAGAATATTATGGCCCTTTGCTGCAGCCCCTTCGCCCAAAGCTGTAATAGTAAAAGTACCAGCCTCTCTGACGCTCATGGCGATATTTTTTTCAATGGATATGCGTTCAAACACCTGCATATGTAAAGGGTGAACAAAGGCTTCTCCGACTAATTTCCTTGCGCTTTGTCCTTCACGGAGTAATCCATTGCTGTCATGGAAAGACGTAGGATTGTTTCCTACCAGCAAATACAGATTCAGCCCGTCCACCGTGCCCGCAGGGTCAGCGCTCAGCCAGCGGCCTACCCACGGCTGATAATAGCGGTAGCCGTAGTAATACAGCCCCGTCGCGTCCCGCTCTTTGCCCGAGTAACGGATAGTTTTATAGTTGGCTTCAGTCTGGCTTCTGGCCGCCAGAATGGCCGTGCCGCCGTACGGGTAGTACTCTTCCATGCTAATCAAGTTGCCGCTGCCGTCCAGCTCCAGCTGGCTGCCGCCGGTGAGATTGTCGTAGCTGTAGCGCAGCGGGTCGTTGTTCAAGCCCGCCGGTTTGCCCGCCGCCCAGTGCAGTACCCGCACCTGCGCCCGGCCCGCCTCACCCACGGTGATGACCTGCAGGCTTTCCGTTTCCGTACTGCCGGTTTGGGTGGTTCGCAGCTCCAGCCCCGGCAGGTACAGCGCCCGCTGCGTCTGCGTGCTGTTCCCGGTTTGCTGCGTGCTCACCTTCAGGACGCGCTGACTGCCGCAGTCATAGCGGTAGCTTTCGCTGTCGCTCGCCTTGCCGTCGCGCTGTACAGGACTCACTTTCAGCAGCTCGTTGCGCGCCGTCCAGTTCAGCGTCTGACCCGGCTGCAGCTGTTTTTGCTGTCCGCCCGGCGTGAACAGCCCGTCCACATCCGACGGACTTTTTGCCAGCGTGCTCAACACGCCCCGGTTGCTGCGGTCGCTTATCGTGATATCCGTGGTGTAGCGGTTGTTGGTCGCCGCCGCGTTGTGGCGAATCCGCGTCAGATTGCCGCCGTTATCGTAGGCGTAAGTCCGGGTGTAGCTGGTGAAAGCGGCACTGTCTGTCGGCAGGGGGATGGCGGCGGTAGGGAACTTACTGCTCTGCTGGCCCGCGTTTGCCATCTCGCGCCCGGTGGTGCTGACCAGCTGGTACAGGCTGTCGTAAACGTAGGTATTTTCCGGCACCACTTTCTGGTTTCGCCAGAAGCGCGTCTCTTCCGCGTCGTTGCGGATGCTCAGCACGTTGCCCACAGGGTCGTAGTCGTAGCGCAGGTCCTGCAGGACTTTTGCCCCTGAGGCGTGTCCCGCCGGACGTTCGGTTTTAATCCCCGTCAGGCGCTGCGTCTCAGGTTCATACGAGTAGGTGGTCACCACGCCGTTGCCGTGTTCTTCGCGCAGTTTCTGCCCGGCGGCGGAACAGGTCAGCGATTTCACGATGACCTGCTCCTGGCCGCCTTTCAGCGTCAGCCAGCTGCCCGCCAGCAGGCCAGCTATGTCATACGCCACGCGCTGTACGTTACCTTTTGCATCGGTGGTGGTAAGGACGGCGCCAGTCGCGTCGGCGGTGCTCTGCGTGGTCAGCGTTTCTGTGCCCAGCAACTCGTTCCAGGCGGATGCATCCGCCCCCTGCCAGTCGGCCACGTTATCCGGGTTATCGGCGTCTTTCAGCAGGCGACGGGTGACGGACTGCGGTACGCCGGTCAGGGCTATCGCGTCGGTCTGTTCCTGACCGGCGGTATCGTAATGGCTGATGCACAGCCCCGCCAGGTTCAGTTTTTTTTCTGCCGCACTGTTGCCTGCGTATACAAAGCGCTCCGCAATGCGGGCGGTTTTGCCTGTGACCTGTACCGTCACGCTCAGCGGACGCCCGGCGAGTGAAGCCGCTTCATACTGCCAGGTGTGCGTCACCGCCTCGCTCTTGTCTCCGGTGACGCCGACATTGCTGACCGCGATAAAAGGCCGCCCGGCCACGTCGTTCAGGCTCACGGTGGTGCCGTTGTCCACGCCCTGGGCGCACAGCACGTTACCGGCCAGGTCAGTGATGTACGTGAAGTTTGCCAGGCCCGTAGCCTGCAGGCGCGGGTCGGCGCTGCGGCTCAGAAACCCGCCAGGATTATACTGCTGCCGGGTGATACGTTCGTTGGTGGTGGTCAGGGTGTCAGGATGACGGTGATATTCGATACTGCGGACGCTCAGGCCCCGGTTGTCGAGAACCGTGACCGAAGGGGTGTGGCTGAACAGCGATGTATGCATAGATTCCTCTCGATAGTTAACTACGCACCCTACTCCCGGCATTGAGACCCCAGGGAGCAGGGCGTTATTTGTTACTGGGATGCCGTGTCGTTCACGTCTTCAGCAAACGTAAACCACGGCGTGAACAGTGTTTTCCTGAAGTCTCCTTTTGCCGTTTTAACCTGATATTCCCGGCCTATTGCATCGAAGTAGTGAGTGTCGGCATACAGAATGTGTGAGGCGGCATCCGCGACGATTCGGCCGCCATCCAGCTGCTGTCACAATAGACCAGACATTGCGCCACCGGGATCGTGGTAATGATAGCCAGCGCCTCTTCTACCATCGTCGGGACGGGGAAGGTACTTTTTCTGTCGAAGGCTGTGTGTACCCCTGCGCCACGCCGTTTTCAGTCCCCCAGAACCGAGAGCTGGTCGGCCGTCCCACGCGTCCAGAGAGACTAACTGATGGTTATCGTTAGGATCGATGAGGTGATTGGGCGTCAGGAAACGATAGCCATAATCCGCATGGGTTCCGGCCCCAGCGGCATCCTGAATATACGTCACGGCACAATAATGGGTATCCCAGGTGATGGATGTTTTCCCGGTCAGCAAGGTGTCTTGCTGTTGCAGAGGGCGATAGTACTGGCTGGCAGAGCCAAAGGCCGTGAAACCTTTGCGGGCAACCCAGACCTTAGACTCACTGGTCAGCGCCAAAGGCCGAGTGACTGAGATATAACCGGCCTGCATCAGTTGCACGGTCAGCATCACGCCTAAATCTTTCAGCAGCTTAGCATCATATTGACTAAAACGGGGCGTAAAATGTGACCAGGCTCACGTGTCACCTGACCAGTATTCAGCAGGCAGCGTGTCATCAACGGTACGCACGCCGGTTGCGAACCAGCTCACGTGCCGGGAAGGAACGATAATATTATCTGAACCCGTGGCCTCCAGCTTGCGGGCCAGGGATGCCCACTTCGCCCAGGCCCATTGCAGAAGCCAGCGGTGCAACGTCAACGCTGCCAGCCACCACGGAGGTCAATAGCCTCCGCCGTTTATTCTTATCCGTCGCCAGCGTGTCTTCTTCATTCCCTGCCCCTGGGGTCAGGGTCTCTTCCACCAACAAGGTGAGGAATGGTCTGAGTTTGAAATTCGCGTCGGTATCGCACCAAAGCGTTACGAAGAATGTAGAAAAGTTTCGGGTGGATGCACCAGAGAAGGATTGGAGCGGGCGAAGGGAATCGAACCCTCGTATAGAGCTTGGGAAGCTCTCGTTCTACCATTGAACTACGCCCGCTTTGAGGTGCGTGAGGCATTATAGACTTTCAGCTCTCGCTGGCAAGTGCCTTTGTGTCCAGGTGATGGTTTTTCAAGCACTTTTTAGACTAACAAGAGGGTTTAAGGTAGCGCTGCGGGTCGATCGCCGTAGCGCGATAGCGAATCTGGAAGTGCAAACGCACAGAATCTGCCCCCGTGTTGCCCATCGTGGCAATTTTCTGCCCGGCCTTCACTTTCTCACCCGTATTCACCAGCATCGTGTCGTTATGGGCATAAGCGGTGATGTACTCTTCGCTGTGTTTGATCATCACCAGATTGCCATAGCCGCGCAGCTGGTTACCGACGTAAACCACCGTACCCGCGCCGGAAGCATAAATGGGCTGCCCGCGAGAACCGGAGATATCAATGCCTTTATTGCCGCCGTCGCTGCTGGAGAACGGCTCAACAATGTTGCCCTTCGTCGGCCATAACCAGCAACGAGCCCCCACCGGCGGCGGTGCTACTTTGGCAATGGACGAGTTTTGTGTGCGAGAAGGCGCTGGGGTGTTTTTTGCCGTGGCGGTATTTTTCGGCCGGCTTGCAGAGCCTGAGCCTTTGATCCGAATACGCTGGCCCACCTGGATGGTGTAAGGCGCAGGTATCCCGTTCAGCCGGGCGAGATCGCCCACGCTACTGCCGGTCATTCTGGAGATTTTAGAGAGCGTGTCGCCGCGTTTAACGGTGTAAACCGCGCCGCTGAAGGTGCCTTCGTTTCGGGTGCTTTTGGCTGATTTCGAGGAGGAGCAGGCCGTCAGCATCAGGCTCGTCATGATAATGAAAGCGGTGATGTGCCAGCGTTTAAAAATGCTTTCCTTGCGCAAACCAGTCCCCGGTAACGTTGATGAACTTGAGGGAAATCCCTCCCCTTGCGGAGAGGGAGAAAGATGTTACTTAGTCGGACGCAGAGCCGGGAACAGGATAACGTCGCGGATGGTGTGGCTGTTGGTGAACAGCATAACCATACGGTCGATACCAATGCCCAGACCCGCCGTTGGTGGCAGACCGTGCTCCAGGGCGGTGACGTAGTCTTCGTCGAAGAACATGGCTTCGTCGTCGCCTGCCGCTTTCGCATCAACCTGATCCTGGAAGCGCTGCGCCTGGTCTTCCGCATCGTTCAGCTCGGAGAAGCCGTTCCCGATTTCACGGCCGCCGATGAAGAACTCAAAGCGGTCGGTGATTTCAGGGTTTTCGTCGTTACGGCGCGCCAGCGGAGAAACTTCAGCCGGGTATTCGGTGATGAAGGTCGGCTGAATCAGGTGGCTTTCCGCAACCTCTTCGAAGATCTCGGTCACGATACGGCCCAGACCCCAGCTCTTCTCGATTTTGATGCCGATGCTTTCCGCGATGGCTTTCGCAGAGTCGAAATTATCCAGATCGGCCAGGTTGGTTTCAGGCCGGTGCTTTTTGATAGCTTCACGCATGGTGAGTTTTTCAAACGGCTTACCGAAGTCGAAGGTTTCTTCACCGTACTGCACTTCGGTGGTGCCCAGAACATCCTGCGCCAGGGTGCGGAACAGGGATTCGGTCAGCTCAATCAGGTCTTTGTAGTCCGCGTAGGCCATATAGAGTTCCATCATGGTGAACTCTGGGTTATGACGCGGAGAAATGCCTTCGTTACGGAAGTTACGGTTGATCTCGAAGACGCGGTCGAAACCACCCACCACCAGGCGCTTCAGGTACAGCTCAGGCGCGATACGCAGGTACATGTCGATGTCCAGCGCGTTGTGGTGCGTGATGAACGGCCGGGCAGACGCGCCGCCAGGAATCACCTGCATCAT
Source organism: Cedecea neteri (assembly GCF_000757825.1). GTDB lineage: Bacteria > Pseudomonadota > Gammaproteobacteria > Enterobacterales > Enterobacteriaceae > Cedecea > Cedecea selenatireducens. The sequence goes on along the minus strand of NZ_CP009451.1, from coordinate 3,411,322 downwards.
CGGGGTTTCAACTTCCATAAAGTCGCGACCCACCATGAACTGGCGAATACCGGCCATGATCTGCGAACGCACTTTGAAAGTGTTACGAGAGTCATCGTTAGCGATGAGATCCAGGTAACGCTGACGGTAGCGGGTTTCCTGATCGGCCAGGCCGTGGAATTTGTCCGGCAGCGGACGCAGCGCCTTGGTCAGCAGACGCAGTTCGCTACAGTGAATGGACAGCTCGCCGGTTTTGGTTTTGAACAGCTTGCCGCGCGCGCCCAGGATATCGCCCAGGTCCCATTTCTTGAACTGCTCGTTGTAGATGCCTTCCGCCAGGTCGTCGCGGGACACATACAGCTGAATACGGCCGCCAACGTCCTGCAGCGTCACGAAGGAGGCTTTCCCCATGATACGGCGGGTCATCATACGGCCAGCCACGCTTACCTCAACGCCCAGGTCTTCCAGCTCTTCGTTCTCTTTCGCATCGAAGTCAGCGTGCAGTTGGTCTGAGGTGTGGTCACGACGGAAATCGTTCGGGAATGGGATACCCTGCTCACGCAGAGCCACCAGCTTCTCACGGCGCGCTTTCAGTTCATTATTAAGATCGGCTGCTGCGTCAACGCCCTGTGCTTGTTGTTCAGACATGTTGGTTCCTCATAACCCTGCTTTCAAACTTGCTTCGATAAATTTGTCCAGATCGCCGTCCAGCACCGCCTGCGTATTACGGGTTTCAACCCCGGTACGCAGATCTTTAATGCGGGAGTCGTCGAGGACGTAAGAACGAATCTGGCTGCCCCAGCCGATATCCGATTTGTTGTCTTCCAGCGCCTGCTTCTCAGCATTCTTTTTCTGCATTTCCAGCTCGTACAGCTTCGCCTTCATCTGCTTCATCGCCTGGTCTTTGTTCTTATGCTGAGAACGGTCATTCTGACACTGGGTCACGGTACCGGTTGGAATGTGGGTAATACGTACCGCGGATTCCGTACGGTTAACGTGCTGACCACCCGCACCGGATGCGCGATATACGTCAATGCGCAGGTCCGCCGGGTTGATGTCGATATCAATGTCGTCGTCCACTTCCGGGTAAACAAACGCGGAGCTGAACGAGGTATGGCGGCGGCCACCGGAGTCAAACGGACTCTTACGCACCAGGCGGTGAACGCCGGTTTCGGTACGCAGCCAGCCAAAGGCATAGTCGCCCTGAATGCGGATTGTCACGGACTTGATGCCCGCCACTTCGCCTTCGGACTCTTCAATAATTTCGGTTTTGAAACCGCGAGCTTCTGCCCAGCGCAGGTACATACGCTCCAGCATGCTTGCCCAGTCCTGCGCTTCCGTACCGCCGGAGCCTGCCTGGATGTCGATATAGCAGTCGGCGCTGTCGTACTCACCAGAGAACATGCGGCGGAATTCAAGCTGCGCCAGCTTGGCGTCCAGCCCGTCCAGCTCGGCAACGGCCTCGTTAAAGGTCTCTTCGTCGTCGGCTTCTACCGCCAGTTCGAGCAGGCCGGAAACGTCTTCCAGGCCCTGGGCCATCTGGTCTAAAGTCTCGACAATCGCTTCCAGCGAGGAACGTTCTTTCCCCAGCGCCTGTGCGCGTTCAGGTTCGTTCCAGACATCGGGCTGTTCCAGCTCGGCGTTTACTTCTTCGAGGCGCTCTTTCTTGGCATCGTAGTCAAAGATACCCCCTAAGAACGTCGCTGCGCTCTGTGAGGTCCTGGATGCGGCTTTTTACCGGGTTAATTTCAAACATGCGTAATTTCTTATGTTGATTTCAGAAGACGAAATGCAGTCGTAAACCAGAAAGTTTACCGGATTTACGCCGCATTTTGTAGCTTTGTCCTTGACATATAGCCAAGTAATTAACGCTGCGGCAGCGTTAAGAACGCGGGCTATATCGGCCAGAGATGATCGATCAAAAGCTGCACGCTTCGGTTGCCGCGAAACTCGTTCACGTCCAGCTTGTAGGCCAGCTCAACTTCGCGCACGCCGTTGTCCGGCCAGCGGGTGGTATCCACGTTGAAGGCGATACCGTCCAGCAGCGGGCCGCCGCCGACAGGCTCCACCATCACCTTCAGGTGGCGCTCGCCTACCAGACGTTGCTGGAGGATGCGGAATTTGCCGTCAAACAGCGGCTCCGGGAACATTTGCCCCCACGGCCCGGCATCGCGCAGCATCTCCGCCACTTCCAGCGTCATCTCCTGAGCAGACAGCGGGCCATCTGACCAGATTTCACCCTGTAGTAGCGCCGGATCCAACCATTCACCGATCAGGTCACCAAAGCGCTGGCGGAACTCCTCAAAGCGAGCCTCTTCCAACGACAGGCCGGCGGCCATTGCGTGACCACCAAATTTCAGCATCATGCCAGGGTAAAGCGTATCCAGACGCTCTAAGGCATCGCGCATATGCAGCCCCTGAACCGAGCGACCAGAGCCTTTCAGCGTGCCGTCTCCCGCAGGTGCAAACGCGATTACCGGGCGGTGGAACCGCTCTTTGATGCGCGAGGCCAGAATGCCGACCACGCCCTGATGCCACTCCGGGTGATACATCGCCAGGCCATAAGGCAGTTCTTCGCTGCTGCGCTCCAGCTGTTCGCACAGCGTCAGCGCTTCAACCTGCATGCCCTGTTCAATCTCTTTACGCGTTTGGTTCAGCGCGTCCAGTTCGTTGGCCAGCATCCGTGCTTCGCCAATGTTCTCACTGAGCAGCAGCGCCACGCCAACCGACATATCATCCAGTCGTCCAGCGGCGTTCAGGCGCGGCCCCAGCGCAAAACCTAAATCGCTGGCGGCGATTTTGTGCGGCTCACGGTTAGCCACTTCAAGCAGTGCGCGAATACCGGGGCGGCATTTACCTGCCCGAATACGGCTCAGGCCTTGCCAGGTCAGAATGCGGTTGTTGGTATCCAGCGGAACCACGTCCGCCACGGTGCCCAGCGCCACTAAATCGAGCAGTTCCGCAAGGTTTGGAATGGCCAGCCCACGCTGTTCAAACCAGCCGTTATCACGCAGATGCGTGCGCAGCGCCAGCATCAGATAAAACGCGACGCCGACACCGGCCAAAGATTTAGACGGAAACGCGCAGTCTGCAAGATTAGGGTTAATGATAGCTTCAGCGGCGGGAAGCGTTTCCCCCGGCAGGTGGTGATCGGTCACCAGCACCGGGATCCCCAGCGCATGGGCTCGATCAACGCCCGCATGGGAAGAGATCCCGTTGTCGACGGTCACTATCATCTGCGCGCCGCGGGCGTGAGCCTGATCGACTACTTCCGGGCTAAGCCCGTAGCCATCTTCAAAGCGATTGGGCACCAGGTAGCCAACATTTTCAGCGCCCATACTGCGTAGTGCCAGAACGCTCAGTGCGGTGCTGGTCGCGCCATCGGCATCAAAATCGCCCACCACGATGATGCGCAGGCCTTCGCGAAAGGCGTTGTAAAGCATCACGACGGCCTGATCTACGCCGCTGAGCTGCTGCCACGGCAGCATTCCTTTTACGCCACGTTCCAGATCCTGCTCATCACGCACGCCCCGGCTGGCATACAGCCGCTGGAGCAAAGAAGGCAGCGTAGCCGGAAGCGCCACCGAGCTGTCAACGGCCCGGCGGCGGAGTTGCGTTTGCTGTTTCACCCGAAATTAACCACCCGCTTTCATCAGTTGCTTGTGGGCGTCCAGCATTTGCTTCATCTCTTTTGGCCCCTGATAACCCGGGATCATGCTGCCGTTGCTCAGGACAATCGCCGGCGTCCCCTGCACGCCAAACTGCACGCCCAGGTTGTAGTGATTAGCCAGGTTGATGTCGCAGCTTGCCGGTGCCACATCGCCGCCCTTCATTGCGGCATCGAACGCTTTGTTACGGTCTTTGGCGCACCAGATGGACTTCATATCGCTTTCAGCCTGGCTCTGCAGTCCCTGACGCGGGAACGCCAGGTAACGCACGGTGATCCCCAGCGCGTTGTAGTCGCTCATCTCTTCGTGCAGCTTGTGGCAGTAGCCGCAGGTGATGTCGGTGAACACCGTAATCACGTGCTGCTCCTTCGGCGCTTTGTAGACGATCATCTCTTTTTCAAGCGCGTTCAGCTTGCCGATCAGCAGTTGGTTAGTCACGTTCACCGGCTGGGCGCCGCTCACGTCGTAAAGCGGCCCCTGAATCACATGTTTGCCGTCTTCGGTGACGTAGAGCACGCCGCTGTCGGTCAGCACGGTTTTCATTCCGGCAACCGGAGCAGATTGAATGTCTGCGCCCTGCACGCCGAGCTTCGCCAGGGATTGTTTAATGGCGGCGTCATCCGCGTGGGCAAAACCGGAAACAGAAGCGGCCAGCAGCGAAAGCAGCCAAAAACCTTTTTTCATGAGGATTCCTTTTTCTCTTGTGGCACTCACGCTCGAGGGTGGTGCTGTTGATGCAGCTGACGTAAACGCGCAGTCGCTACATGTGTATAAATTTGTGTGGTGGACAAATCGCTATGGCCCAGCAGCATCTGTACGACACGGAGATCCGCACCATGGTTCAGCAAGTGTGTGGCAAAAGCGTGGCGCAGCACGTGCGGAGACAGTTTTTCGCTGTCGATGCCCGCCAAAACAGCATAGTGCTTAATGCGGTGCCAGAAGGTTTGCCGCGTCATCTGCTGTGCGCGATTGCTGGGGAACAGCACGTCCAGCGACTGCCCGTTCAACAAGTCCGGGCGGCCATACTTCAGGTACTCTTCAATCCAGTACACGGCTTCTTCGCCAAGCGGCACCAGACGTTCTTTATTGCCTTTACCGATGACTCGCACCACGCCCTGCCGCAGGCTGATATCGCTCATGGTGAGCCCGACCAGCTCCGACACGCGAAGCCCGGTCGCGTACAAAACTTCAAGCATCGCTTTATCGCGTAGCTCAATAGGCTGGTCGGTACAGGGCGACTGTAACAGCCGTTCAACCTGCGCCTCGCTTAAATCTTTCGGCAAACGCTGCGGCAGTTTGGGCGATGAAAGCAACGCGCTAGGGTCGTCTTCGCGCATTTTTTCACGATACAGATACTGAAATAACCGCCGCATGGCGCTAAGCAACCGCGCAGAACTGGTGGCTTTATAACCGCCCTCAATACGCTCCGCAAGCAATCCCTGTAGGTCCGAAGCCTGAACGGTCAAAAAACTGAGCTGATGACGCTCCAGCCACTCTGCCACCATCGTGAGATCGCGGCGATAAGAACTGAGCGTATTTTCAGCCAGGTTTCTCTCCAGCCACAGCGCATCCAGAAATTGTTCTATACGGGCCTTATCCTGTTCCACGCGTCACTCCCGGTTTGGCGAATTGTGTCCATTATGCATGATGGCGAGTGGGATCTGGTACACTTGGCCCTCTGCACGCTATTAAAATGAGTTTTTATTGTTATGAACATTGGTCTTTTTTACGGCTCCAGCACCTGCTACACCGAAATGGCGGCCGAAAAAATTCGCGACATTATTGGCCCAGAATTGGTGACGCTGCATAACCTGAAAGACGATGCCCCGGCCTTGATGGAACAGTATGACGTTCTGATCCTCGGCATCCCGACCTGGGATTTTGGCGAGCTGCAGGAAGACTGGGAAACCGTCTGGCCGCAGTTAGATGAGCTGAATCTGGAAGGCAAACTCGTGGCGCTGTACGGCATGGGCGACCAGTTGGGCTACGGTGAGTGGTTCCTGGATGCGCTAGGTATGCTGCACGACAAGTTAGGCCCGCGTGGGGCGCAGTTCATTGGCTACTGGCCAACCGAAGGCTATGAATTTACCAGCCCAAAACCGGTGATTGCCGACGGGCAGCTGTTTGTCGGCCTCGCGCTGGATGAAACCAATCAGTACGACCTGAGCGACGAACGGATTGAAACCTGGTGCGAGCAAATCCTTGGCGAAATGGCCGAGCGTTTCGCCTAAATCTGCCCGCTTCCGCTCGCCTGTTGTTGCATCAGCAGGCGACGTAAATCACGCCATTCGCCGATGTCCATGCTGTCAGCGGCCAGCCAAAGATGCTGGCAACGCTGTTTACCGGGCCGACGCAGTCTTAGCATCGCACCGCTGTCAATCATCCACGGATTCCCGACGATGTCCCAGTCACGCCCCTGCCAGCGCAGGCGAAAGTCCGTCAGCAGCTTGATTTCGCCCTGACGTGCGTGAATGCGGCGCTGGCTACGCACGCTGTCGAAAACCACCAGGGAAAGCAGCAGCATCCAGACGAGCGTATAGCTCATCGGCCACGGCGTGAGCAGCACAAGCAGTGCCACCAGACCGTGGAGAAGCAATGAAAGCCACTGCGCGCGCCAGGAAACCCGGAGATCAGATTGCCACAGGACCACGTTCTTTATTCCGTGTCTGAATCAGGCTAACCATACGCTGAAGTTCCGTATCCGCAGGTTTACCGTGGTTCATCAACCAGTTAAACAGGTCAGGATCGTCAGACTCCAGCAGGCGGACAAACAGCTGCTTGTCGCTGTCGCTAAGCGTTTCATATTCATGTTCGAAGAACGGCATAATCGAAATATCGAGCTCGCGCATTCCACGGCGGCATGCCCAGTGAATTCGGGCTTTATTATTGATATCCATGTGCTCTTTCCTGCTTGACCATCAAGTTGGGTACCGAGTTAGTGTAACGTGTTTTCGTCAGCGGGATTACCGGAATGTTTTATTGTGCGCACTTTCCCGGCACAAAGCGCTGTAACAGCATCGATTGCACCAGATTCTCCGAGGCTGCTCGTAAACGCACGAATGGCGTTATCAAACTGCTTGCATTGCCCTCAGGCTCTTTTACCATTGAGAAATTAAACCGTTGGATAACCCGGGATCTTTGTTATGGCTTTTAATCCGTTTCCTCCTCGCCAGCCCAGTGCCGCCGCCCGTCTGCCGCTGACGCTGATGACGCTTGATGACTGGGCTCTTATCACCGCCGTGGGCGCAGACGCTGAGAAATATCTTCAGGGTCAGGTCACCGCTGACGTGGCTAAACTTGATGCAGGCCAGCACCTGTTGTGCGCTCATTGCGATGCCAAAGGCAAGATGTGGAGCAACCTGCGCCTGTTCCATCGCGGTGAAGGCTTTGCCTTTATTGAGCGCCGCAACCTGCGTGACGCACAGCTAACGGAGCTAAAGAAATATTCCGTCTTTTCCAAAGTCACCTTCAATGCGGATGATGCCAGCGTCCTGCTTGGCCTGGCTGGCTTCCAGGCACGTTCTGCGCTTGCTGCCGTCTTCGAAACGCTGCCGGATGAACAAACCCAGGTTGTACAGCAGGGCGCAACAACATTGCTGTGGCTGAACCTGCCTGCGGAACGCTTCCTGATTGTTACCGATGAAGAAACGGCGCAGCGCCTGACGGAGAAACTGCGCGGAGAAGCACAGCTCAACGACAGCCAGCAGTGGCTGACGCTGGATATCGAAGGCGGTTTGCCGGTTATTGATAGCGTGAACAGCGCGCAATTTATTCCTCAGGCGACCAACCTTCAGGCGCTGGACGGGATCAGCTTTAAAAAAGGCTGCTACACCGGGCAGGAAATGGTCGCCCGAGCCAAGTTCCGCGGGGCGAACAAACGAGCCCTCTGGCTGCTGGCCGGTACCGCAAGCCGCGTGCCTGAAGCAGGCGAAGATCTTGAGCTGCAGATGGGTGAGAACTGGCGTCGTACCGGCACCATATTGGCCGCCGGGCGGCTAGAAAATGGCCGTCTTGTGGTGCAGGCCGTAATGAATAACGATCTTGAGCCGGACAGCGTTTTACGCGTGCGTGACGATGCCAGCAGCAGGCTGGCGCTTGAGCCACTGCCTTATTCTCTGGAAGAAAAATAATCAAACGCTGAGCCCCCTATATAGGGGGCTTTGTTTTATCGCGGGTTAAGCGTTTTAGCGGATATAGAGATAAATCGCGAGGAAGTGACAAACGCTGCCGCCCAGCACAAACCCGTGCCAGATAGCATGGTTGTAAGGAATGCGTTTGCAGACGTAGAAAATAACCCCAAGCGAATAAACGATGCCGCCAATCGCCAGTAGCGTCACGCTGCCCGGCGCCAGTTTGACCACCATCTGGTAGATAACCACCAGCGACAGCCAGCCCATCAGCAGATAGGTCACCAGCGACAGCACCTTAAACCGGTGGGCGATAGTGAGCTTGAACAGGATCCCGGCCAGCGCCAGGCTCCAGATAACAATCATCAGCCCTTTTGACAGCGGCGAGTTGAGCCCCACCAGTAAAAAAGGCGTGTAGGTACCGGCAATCAGCAGGTAGATGGCGCAATGGTCGAACTTTTTCAACCATCGTTTAGCCCGCTCGTGCGGGATGGCGTGGTAGAGCGTTGAGGCAAGAAACAGCAGGATCATGCTGCCGCCGTAAAGACTGTAGCTGGTAATCGCCGTCACGCTGGCGTTGGCGTCAACCGCCTGCACCAGCAGCAATACCAGGCCAACGATGCCGAACACCAGCCCAATACCGTGGCTGATGCTGTTGGCTACTTCCTCAGCCAGAGAATATCCATGCGCGATAAGTGGTTTGCGAGCCATCTGGCTCCTCCCGGAGATATAGAAGAATAAAGCAGCATCACTAGCCTAACTGAGAATGATTCCAGTGAACACATGTAAGCTAAAATAAATGTGTGAGCGCCTGTGACGACCTCGGTTCGTCAGTCTGGATGATTTCTTTTACAATCAAACGACAGCGTAAAAAACAGGAAAAAACACGATGCAACAGGCATTTGGCGAGATGAGTGAGGTCATCCATTTTTTGATGGAGATCGATAAGCTCAAGCTGGTTCAGCGCCGTACCAAAATCATCGGCCATGAACGCCATGAGAATTCCGCGGAGCACAGCTGGCATTTTGCCCTGGCGGCGATGAGCCTTGCGCCCTGGGCCAGGGAAGACGTGAATATTCAGCGAGTGATTCAGATGGCGCTGCTGCATGACATCGTGGAGATCGACGTTGGCGATGTGCTGGTTTACGACATTGCCGCCCGTGAAGCCATAGCCGACAAAGAAGCCGCGGCCGCTAGCCGCCTGTTTGGTTTATTACCCGCGCCACAGGGGCCACAATTCCTTGCGCTGTGGGAAGAATATGAGTCGGGCACCAGCCCTGATGCTCGTTTTGCCGGAGCGCTGGATCGTATTTTGCCTATCCTGCTGAATCTGCATAACGAAGGGCAAAGCTGGCGGGAGAATAATATTTCCCTGCAGCAGGTATTAACCCGTAACGCACAGGTGGGAGAAAGCTGGCCGGAATTATGGCAACATGTCGAGCGCCAATTATATCTGGCACACGAGAAAGGCTGGCTGCGTTAGCCCTGGCCGTTAGCAAAAGTCGACTCAGCAGGAAGAGAGAGTATGTTTACCCACGCGGCAATCGCCAACCTGAACGGTCTGGAAATGATGGTCTACAACTTTGTCATTAAAAACAAAGACAAAGTGATGTACATGACCATCCGTGAGCTGGCAGATGCCGCAGGCGTCTCCACCACCACCGTGCTGCGTTTTTGCCGCAAGCTCAACTGTGAGGGGTATTCCGAGTTTCGCGTTCGCTTTAAATTATATCTGGAGCAAACGGAATCTCAGCCAGCTAATTTCGGCAGCAGCGAAATCATCAGCTTTTTTAAAAGCACCAATAACGAAGAATTTGATACTCTCATCGACCACGCGGTAGATATTATATGTTCATCTGAGCGTATTATTTTTGTCGGTGCGGGAACTTCAGGTGCATTAGCAAAATACGGCGCACGCTTCTTTTCTAACGTCGGTAAATTCAGTAACCATATCGACGATCCTTATTTTCCGGTTACCAACGATATGGCACGTAACGCGCTGGCTATTGTACTTTCGGTTTCCGGCGAGACGGAAGAGATCTTACGCTTTGCCAGCCAGTTCAGCCTTCACCACTGTAAAGTGATGTCTATCACCAGCCATGAGAACTCGTCGCTGGCTAAGTTAGCCGACTTTAATATTTCCTGGCATATTCCACCGGTACGTATTGCCGGGGTTTATGACATCACTACACAAATTCCCGTTATTTATATTCTTGAAACCATTGGCCGCCGTCTGGCAAAAAGAATGCTATAAAAAACACCCTGTTTTTTATTTGTGACAAATCACAATTCACGCTATTTGTTATATCGTGACAATCCCATTTCATTTGTTAGACTCGAAAACAGAAATAATACATTCAGCGCCACAGTGTGATTCAACGCACATTATTTCCTGCGCTAACGATGAGATGAAATAATATGAAACAACTGAAGTTACCGAAGGACTTTTTATGGGGCGGCGCGGTTGCCGCTCACCAGGTAGAAGGCGGCTGGAACAAAGACGGTAAAGGCCCAAGCATTTGTGACGTACTGACGGGAGGCGCCCACGGCGTGCCTCGTGAGATTACTCAGCAGGTTGTACCCGGTAAATATTATCCGAACCATGAAGCAATTGATTTTCATGGCCGCTACAAAGAAGACATCAAGCTTTTCGCCGAAATGGGCTTCAAGTGCTTCCGCACCTCGATTGCCTGGACCCGTATTTTCCCTAATGGCGACGAACTGCAGCCTAATGAAGCCGGCCTGAAGTTCTACGATGACATGTTCGATGAGCTGCTGAAGTACAACATCGAGCCGGTTATCACCCTCTCCCACTTCGAAATGCCGCACCATCTGGTCACCGAATACGGCGGCTGGACCAGCCGTAAAGTGGTCGATTTCTTTGTTCGTTTCGCCGAGGTCGTGTTCGAGCGCTACAAGAGCAAAGTGAAGTACTGGATGACGTTTAACGAAATCAACAACCAGCGTAACTGGCGCGCGCCGCTGTTCGGCTACTGCTGCTCTGGCGTGGTTTACACCGAGCACGACAACCCGGAAGAGGTGATGTACCAGGTGCTGCACCACCAGTTTGTGGCGAGCGCAATGGCGGTGAAAATCGGCCACCGCATCAACCCGGAAATGAAGATTGGCTGCATGCTGGCGATGGTGCCGCTGTACGCCTTCTCCTGTAAGCCAGAAGATCAGATGTACGCCCAGGAGTCGATGCGCGAGCGTTACGTGTTTACCGACGTGCAGCTGCGTGGCTATTACCCTTCTTACGTGCTGAACGAGTGGGAACGCCGCGAATTCAACATCAAAATGGAAGCCGGTGACGAGCAGATCCTGCGCGAGGGTGTTTGCGATTACCTCGGGTTTAGCTACTACATGACTAATGCCGTTCAGGCCGAGGGCGGCAGCGGCGATGCACTTTCCGGCTTCCAGGGCAGCGTGCCGAACCCGCATGTCAAAGCCTCCGACTGGGGCTGGCAGATTGACCCGGTTGGCCTGCGCTATGCGCTGTGCGAACTGTATGAGTGTTATCAGAAGCCGCTGTTCATCGTAGAAAACGGCTTTGGCGCTTACGACAAGGTCGAAGCCGACGGCTCCATCAACGATGACTACCGTATTGATTACCTGCGTGCTCACGTTGAAGAATTGAAAAAAGCCGTGACCTACGATGGAGTGGACCTGATGGGCTATACGCCATGGGGCTGCATCGACTGTGTGTCATTTACCACCGGCCAGTACAGCAAGCGCTACGGCTTTATCTACGTGAACAAACACGACGACGGCACCGGCGATATGTCTCGCTCCCGTAAAAAGAGCTTCAACTGGTACAAAGAAGTGATCGCCAGCAACGGCGAGAATCTCTAAGTAGAAGGCGCCGTTATGGCGCCTTTGTTGTTTAAACGGGCAGGCCAAACCGGAAACAGGCTCCGCGCTGCGGCAGGTCGACCAGGGAAATATCGCTGCCGTGAAGCTGCAGCATCTGTCGGACGATCATCAGGCCAAGCCCGCCGACCCTGAGCCGGGACTGATGCACAATCGATGGCCTTACAAACAGCCCTTCTTTGAGCTCCTGCGGAATACCCGGCCCGCTGTCGCTGACCTGCACCATCACTTTATCCAGCTCTTTCCATAGCCGGACCGAAATCACGCCTTTGTCCGGCGTATGGCGGATCGCGTTGTCCAACAGATTGGTCAGCACACGCTCAATCATGCTGACATCGGCTTCAATCAGCGGCAATCCAGGCTGGATGTCAGCCAAAAGCTCAAGTTGGCGAGTCTGCGCCGGTAGCTCAAATTTCTGGAAAACATCCTGCAGCAGTTCGCTGATAGAGAAACTCTCCTTGTGCGGCTTCACCACGCCATATTCCAGGCGGGCCAGCTCAAACAGCGACTGCGCCAGCGCGCCCACCTTCTGGCTTTGCGCGAGGGCGATATCCAGATAACGTTTTTTATCGGCCTCGCTCAGGGTGGCCGACATTACCGACAGGCTTTCAAGATAGCCATGCAGCGACGTCAGCGGAGTGCGCAGGTCATGAGATATATTGGCGATAAACTCGCGCCGCAGCTGATCCTGCTGCGTCAGGCTGTGCCACTGCTCGGAGATTCTCCCCGCCATAGCAATCACCCCGTGACGGAGTTGGGCAAGCTCATCCCCGTCCTGCTGTGGATTTTGCGGGAGCGCCGCCATCGCCTGCATTTCTGCCATACCACCCGATTCCAGGGCCTTAACGTGCTGCGAAAGTTCGCGTAGCGGGCGCGTGATCCAACGGAACGCCAGGCCGCCAACCACCAGCCCCAGCACGCAGATCAGGCTCAACAACAGCAGGCTGAGCTTCAGGACAGCATCAAACTGGGCGCTGTTGGCGAGCTGATTATAGGTTTCCCCCAGCAATACCACGTACAAATAGCCTTCCAGCTTGCCGTCGCGCAGCATCGGCGCCACGCTAAATACCTTTTGCCCATCAAGGCTGCGTGGGTCATCGCCGTAAAGCGGGAACTTATCGCCTTTCAGCGCGGCCTGAAGCGGCGCGAGATCGACCTGATGACGCTTTATATGCCCATCCGGAGCCGCATCACCAATAATGTTGCCTTGCTTATCCAGCAGGTAAACCTCCACGCTGGGATTCACCGCCATCAGGTGATCGAACAGCGTTCGCACCGAGTCTTTGTTCAGCCCATCCTGCCCAAGCAGCGGGTAGCTTTGGTTGATGTGCTGAGCCAGGTCACCGGAAAGTTGCTGGATAACGGCCTGGCTGTACTGCGTGCTGGTACGAACCTGCAGCCAGCCCAAAAAGGCGCAGGCGGTCAGCAGCAGCACGGCAAAAACCAGCGTCAGGCGCCGGGAAAGCGTAAGAATTCGCATAGGGTTACTCACGTATCAGGGCGGTAAATTTGTAGCCTTTACCCCACACGGTGCGGATGAAATTCGGCTCCGCCGGGTTGTCTTCAATCTTAATGCGCAGCCGGTTGATATGGGTGTTAACGGTGTGCTCGTAGCCTTCGTGCTGATAGCCCCAGACCTGGTTGAGCAGATTCAGCCGCGAAAACACTTTGTCCGGATTGCGGGCGAAGAAATAGAGCAGGTCGAACTCACGCGGAGTTAGCTCCACCGGCAGTTGGTTAAGGCGAACGTCTCTGGCCAGAGGGTCAATAGAAAGCGGGCCAAAGGTCAAAGTCCCGGCATCTATCTTAAGGTTCTGGCTCATGGCCTCCTGGCGGCGGAACAGCGCCTTCACGCGGGCCACCAGCTCAAGCATTGAAAACGGTTTTGCCAAATAATCGTCCGCGCCCAGCTCAAGCCCAAGCACGCGGTGCGTTTCGCTGGAGCGGGCGCTGATCATGATAATCGGCGTGTAGCGCGTCATGCTTCTGGCAAAACGGCAAATCTCGAGGCCATCGACGCCGGGCAGCATCAAATCGAGGATTAGTGCATCCCAGCCGCCCTGTCTCAGCTTTTCCAGCCCGACATTGCCGTCGGCGGCATGAACGATTTCAAAGCCTTCTTCCCGCAGATGCAGTTGCAAAAGCTCGGCGATATTCTCGTCGTCTTCCACGATTAAGATTTTTTTTGCCTGATTCACTTTGTCCGTCCCCACACGCCTGGCATAGCCAAAGTTTACACAACTCGCGTCGGTTAAGTTGTCACATTTAATTTAACTTTGCGTGAGGCAATCGGGAACAAATCCGGCCAATACTCGCTGCATCGAATCACGAGGAAGCCGGACGATGGAAAGCTCAACGCTGCATACCGCCCCACCGCTCATTCACCCTTTATGGCTGAGGCTCTGCCACTGGCTGAATGCGCTGGCGATGCTGATTATGGTCACCAGCGGCTGGCGCATTTATAACGCCTCTCCGCTGTTTAATTTTCAGTTTGCCAATGAACTTACCCTCGGCGGCTGGCTGGGCGGCGCGCTGCAGTGGCACTTCGCCGGGATGTGGCTGTTTGCGGTCAACGGCATGATTTACCTGCTGTGCAATCTCTTCAGCGGCCGCTTCAGGCAGAAATACTGGCCTCTTTCACCTCGTGAATTCTTCCAGGATGCCTTTGCGGCGCTGCGGGGGAAATTAGCCCACGCCGACCTCAGCCATTACAACATGGTGCAAAAGGCGGCCTATCTGTTCGTTATCGCCGACAGCCTGCTGCTGGTTGTTTCCGGCCTTGTCGTGTGGAAATCCGTGCAGTTTGCCCTGCTGCGAGAATTGCTTGGCGGCTACGACACGGCGAGGTTTATCCACTTTTATGCCATGTCCGCGATGATCGGTTTCGTGGTGGTTCATCTACTGATGGTGGCGCTGGTACCCCGCACGTTGCTCGCCATGCTCCGTGGCCGTTGAGGAAGAAACATGAGCGATAAAAACGAGATCATTAAAGAAGCGACACAGCTGATTAATAAGCAGCTCACCCAGGAAGGCCGCCGTCGTTTTTTAAAGCAGGGCTTAACGCTCGGCGGCATCGCGATGCTAACCGGCTGCGATATCAGCGATAACGCCACGATTGAAAGCTCGCTCGGCAAGATTTCACGTTTTAACGACCGCATTCAGGCCTGGCTGTTTAACGGCAGCCAGCTGGCACCGGTTTACCCGGAAAGCATGATCGACCTTAACTTCCCGTTTAACGCTTTCTACGGCGAGGATGAAGCGCCGGATATCAACGGCGACAGCTATCGCCTTGAGCTTGCCGGGCTGATTACCGACAAGCGCCCCTGGACCCTGGCGCAGCTTCACCAGATGGCGCAGGTGAGCCAGGTGACTCGCCACATCTGCGTTGAAGGCTGGAGCGCCATCGGCAAGTGGGGCGGCGTGCCCTTTGCCCTGTTCCTGAAAGGTATTGGCGCGGATCTGCGGGCTAAATACGTCAGCTTTAAATGTGCGGATGACTACTACACCAGCATCGATATGGCTACTGCGCTGCACCCGCAAACGCTGATTGCTTTAACCTGGGATGGCAAAGTCCTGCCGCGCAAATACGGCTACCCGATGAAACTGCGCATCCCAACCAAACTCGGCTACAAGAACCCGAAACATATTCAGGTTATTGAAGTCACTAATCGCTACCCCGGCGGCTACTGGGAAGACCAGGGCTATAACTGGTTCGGCGGTAGTTAATTCTCTGTATCTCACTGTGAACGTAAGGAATCAAAAAATGAAAAAGATCTACGCTGCCCTGCTGTGCTCCACCATGCTGTTCGGGATTGCCGGTGCCAACGCGGCCGACTCGATGAGCAAAGATTCTATGGCCAAAGACGGCATGGGCAAAATGACCCATACCTGTAAAGACGGCATGAACAAGGACGGCATGAAGAAAGACTGCATGTCCAAAGATGGGATGAAGAAAGACGGCATGAGCAAAGACCATATGGGCAAAGACGGTATGGCTAAAGACAGCATGAGCAAGCAATAAGCCTTACGCTACGCCAGTCTCACCCTCTTCTGGCGTAGCGATCTTATTTCCCACCTGCCGCATCAATAAACGTACCGGTCACGTAAGAAGCCTTCTCGCTCAGCAGCCAAACAATGGTTTCTGCTATTTCTTCCGGCTGGCCGCCGCGCTGCATCGGCAATGCCGTTTTCACCCGATCGACTCGCCCCGCTTCTCCGCCGGAGGCATGCATTTCGGTATAAATAAAGCCAGGCCGCACGCCGTTCACGCGGATGCCCTGCGCGGCAACTTCAACCGCCAGCCCGGTGGTCAAAGTATCGACCGCGCCTTTTGACGCCGCATAGTCCACATATTCTCCCGCGGCCCCTAACCGGGATGCCGCAGAGGAAACGTTAACAATCGCCCCGCCTTCCCCGCCGTGTCGGTATGCCATGCGTTTCACCGCTTCCCGGCAGCAGAGAAAATATCCGGTAACGTTAGTCGTCAGCACGCGGTTAATACGCTCCGCCGTCAGATTTTCAATCGTCGATTGTTGAAACAGGATCCCGGCATTGTTCACCAGCGCGGTCACCGGCCCAAACGCGTTATCGATTTCAGCAAACATCGCCATCACCTGAAGCTCATCGGCGATATCCGCCCGCAGCGCCAGCGCTTCGCCGCCGCTGGCGACAATCGTACTCACCACTTCATCCGCAGCCTGCTTATTGCGAAGGTAGTTAACCACAACTTTATAGCCATGCCGGGCCAGTAAAAGCGAGGTGGCTTTGCCGATTCCCCGGCTGCCGCCGGTGACCAGAGCTATCTTCATGCGACTCTCCAGAAACAAGAAAGGGCACCGAAGTGCCCGTCATCAAGTTGTTAAAACTATTCGTACTCGCTCATCGGCACGCAGGAGCAGAACAGGTTACGGTCGCCGTAAACGTCATCGAGGCGCTTCACGGTTGGCCAGTATTTGTTGCCGTGGCCTGCCGGGAACACAGCCAGCTCGCGGGTGTACGGATGCGCCCACTCGGCAACGATTTCGTCCTGAGTGTGCGGCGCGTTCACCAGCGGGTTGTCTTCCAGCGTCCATTCGCCGGCTACCACGCGGTCAATTTCGCTGCGGATAGAGAGCATGGCTTCGATGAAGCGGTCCAGCTCCACTTTACCTTCGGATTCGGTCGGCTCAACCATCAGCGTGCCCGCCACCGGGAACGACATGGTTGGCGCATGGAAGCCGAAGTCGATCAGGCGCTTGGCGATGTCCAGCTCGCTGATACCGGTTTCTTCTTTCAGCGGACGAATATCCAGAATACATTCGTGAGCCACGCGGCCGTTCGCGCCGGTGTACAGCACCGGGTAAGCGGACTTGAGGCGAGTCGCGATGTAGTTGGCGTTCAGAATCGCCACGGAGCTGGCTTTCTTCAGGCCATCCGCGCCCATCATGCGGATGTACATCCAGCTGATTGGCAGGATAGAGGCACTGCCGAACGGAGCCGCGGAAACCGCGCCCTGCTGGGTCAGCATCTCTTCAATCTGCACCACGCTGTGGCCCGGCACAAACGGAGCCAGATGTGCTTTCACGCCGATTGGGCCCATGCCCGGGCCGCCACCGCCGTGTGGAATACAGAAGGTTTTGTGCAGGTTGAGGTGCGAAACATCTGCGCCAATGTAGCCCGGCGTGGTGATCCCGACCTGGGCATTCATGTTCGCCCCGTCCAGGTACACCTGGCCGCCGAACTGGTGAACAATCTGGCAAACTTCGCGGATGGTTTCTTCATACACGCCGTGGGTCGACGGGTAGGTCACCATGATGCAGGAGAGCGCTTCGCCAGCCTGTTCGGCTTTAGCACGCAGATCCTGCAGATCGATGTTGCCTTGTTTATCACAGGCCACAACGATCACTTCCATGCCCGCCATCTGCGCGGAGGCCGGGTTGGTACCGTGCGCGGAGCTTGGGATCAGGCAGATATTACGACTGCCTTCGTTGCGGCTTTCGTGGTAGCGGCGGATAGCCAGCAGGCCTGCATATTCGCCCTGCGCGCCGGAGTTCGGCTGCATGCAAAGCGCGTCATAACCGGTCAGCTTCACCAGCCAGTCGGACAGCTGGGCAATCATCTGATGATAACCTTCAGCCTGGTTTGCCGGGCAGAACGGATGCAGTTCAGCAAATTCCGGCCAGGTGATCGGGATCATTTCGGCGGCGGCGTTCAGCTTCATGGTGCAGGAACCGAGCGGGATCATCGCCTGGTTGAGCGCCAGGTCTTTGCGTTCCAGAGAGTGCATGTAGCGCATCATCTCGGTTTCGCTGTGATAACGGTTAAAGACCGGGTGAGTCAGAATTTCGTCGTCGCGCAGCATCGGCGCTGGAATGGATTTGCTGTCGTTGGCAACGTCGCGATCCAGCTTGTCGATGTCCAGGCCGTGAGCATCGCCCAGCAGCACGTCGAACAGGGCCACAACGTCTTCACGGGTGGTGGCTTCATCAAGGGTGATGCCCACCGCGTTCAGGATGTCGCTGCGCAGGTTGATTTCACGCGCTTCGGCACGCGCCAGCACGGCGGCTTTATCGGCAACTTCAACACAAAGGGTGTCGAACCAGTGCTTGTGGCGCAGGACCAGGCCTTTCTGCTGCAGGCCAGCGGCCAGAATGTCGGTCAGGCGGTGAATGCGGCCTGCAATGCGCTTCAGCCCGGCCGGGCCGTGGAAGACCGCATACAGGCTGGCAATGTTCGCCAGCAGAACCTGAGAAGTACAGATATTGGAGTTCGCTTTCTCGCGGCGGATATGCTGCTCACGGGTTTGCATCGCCATGCGCAGTGCGGTGCGGCCGGCGGCATCGCGGGAGACGCCGATAATACGGCCAGGCATGGAACGCTTAAATTCGTCACGTGCGCCGAAGAACGCCGCGTGCGGGCCGCCGTAACCCATCGGTACGCCAAAGCGCTGTGCGGAACCGAACACGATGTCCGCGCTTTGTTTGCCCGGTGCGGTCAGCATGACCAGCGACATAAAGTCTGCGGCAACGCTCACGACCACTTTGCGCTGTTTCAGCTCGGCAATCAGCGCGGTGTAATCATGCACTTCACCGGTAGTGCCAACCTGCTGCAGGAGCACGCCAAACACATCCTGGTGATCCAGCACTTTCGCTGCGTCATCAACAATGACGTCAAAACCGAAGGTTTCCGCACGGGTGCGCACAACGTCCAGCGTTTGCGGGTGAACGTCAGATGCCACGAAGAAGCGGTTAGCGTTTTTCAGCTTGCTGACGCGTTTGGCCATCGCCATAGCTTCTGCCGCCGCGGTGGCTTCATCAAGCAGCGAAGCAGAAGCGATGTCCATGCCGGTCAGGTCAAGCGTGACCTGCTGGAAGTTCAGCAGCGCTTCAAGACGGCCCTGAGAAACTTCCGGCTGATAAGGCGTGTAGGCGGTGTACCAGCCCGGGTTTTCCAGCATGTTACGCAGAATCACCGGCGGCGTTTGTACCGCGGTGTAACCCATGCCAATGTAAGTTTTGAAGCGTTTATTGCGGCTGGCGATGGCTTTTAATTCAGCCAGCGCGGCAAATTCGGTCGCAGCGGCGCCAATCTGAGGCGGCTCGGCAAGCTGAATGTCCTGCGGAACGATGCTGGTGATCAGGTCGTTGAGCGTCTTCGCCCCGACGGTGTCCAGCATTTCTTGCTGCTGCTGCGCGTTCGGGCCAATGTGACGGTCGATAAACGCTTCGTGATTCTCTAACTGACGTAAAGACTGGGTCATGAGCGGTGATTCCTGAAATGTTTTCCCCTCTCGCTGGGGAGAGGGGTTTAAAAATTACTCGTCTTCTAACAGCGCTTCATAGGCAGAAGCATCCAGCAGCGCGGCAACCTGTGCTTCGTCGCTGGCTTTAATTTTGAAGATCCAGCCTTCGCCGTAAGGCTCGCTGTTGACCAGTTCCGGGCTGTCGCTCAGCGCGTCGTTAACCGCGACGATTTCACCGCTGATTGGGGCGTAGATGTCAGAAGCCGCTTTCACGGATTCGGCAACGGCACAATCATCGCCGGCAGAAACGGTGGCACCCACTTCAGGCAGGTCCACAAACACCATGTCGCCCAGCAGTTCCTGCGCGTGTTCGGTGATGCCCACGGTGTAGCTGCCGTCAGCTTCTTTACGCAGCCATTCGTGCTCTTTGCTGTATTTCAGTTCGTTCGGCACATTGCTCATTGTTTTCTCCTGATACCTGATTTCAAAATTTAAAGCGCAACCGGCTTACCGGCGCGAACAAAAATAGGTTTGGTGACTTTGACCGGCATTTCGCGGTTGCGGATCTGCACAATCGCCGTTTCACCGATGCCGGCCGGTACGCGGGCCAGCGCAATGCTATAACCGAGCGTAGGCGAGAAGGTGCCGCTGGTGATCGCCCCTTCATGGATATTGCCCTGCGCGTCGGTAAACCGTACCGGCAGCTCATTACGTAATACGCCTTTTTCGGTCATGATCAAGCCAACCAGCTGCTCAGTGCCGCTGGCGCGCTGCGCTTCCAGCGCTTCACGGCCGATGAAATCACGATCTTCCGGCTGCCAGGCGATAGTCCAGCCCATATTGGCAGCCAGCGGAGAAACACCTTCGTCCATATCCTGGCCGTAGAGGTTCATACCCGCTTCAAGCCGCAGCGTGTCGCGAGCGCCCAGCCCGCAAGGCTTAACGCCGGCTTCAACCAGCTGCGCCCAGAACTCTGCGGCCTTTTCGTTAGGCATCGCAATTTCATAGCCCGCTTCGCCGGTGTAGCCGGTCGTGGCGATGAACAAATCGCCGGACTGCACGCCAAAGAACGGCTTCATGCCTTCAACGGCTTTACGTTGTTCTTCGCTAAACAGCGTGGCGGCTTTAGCCTTCGCGTTCGGGCCCTGAACGGCAATCAGCGACAGGTCATCGCGCACGGTGACGGACACGCCATACGTTTCGGCATGCTGGTTAATCCAGGCAAGGTCTTTTTCACGGGTGGCGGAGTTAACAACGAGGCGGAAGCTGTCTTCGGTGAAGAAGTAGATAATCAGGTCATCAATTACGCCGCCGGAAGCATTAAGCATGGCGGTGTAAAGCGCTTTACCTGGCTGAGTCAGTTTGGCGACGTCATTGGCGACCAAATAACGCAGGAATTCGCGGGTACGGCTGCCCTGCAGGTCGACGATGGTCATGTGGGAAACGTCGAACATACCGGCGTCGGTGCGTACCGCGTGGTGTTCATCAATTTGTGAGCCGTAGTGCAGCGGCATCATCCAGCCGTGGAAATCAACCATGCGGGCGCCACAAAGCGTGTGCTGTTCAAATAAGGGGGTCTGTTGAGTCATCTTTTCCTCTTTAACCATCTGGTTGCAAAGCGGATTTGGCTTTGCCAACCGTCAGACGAAACCCGGCACCGCCACCGTTCCCCGATAGCGACGCAAACGTTACCTTTGACCTGAACTTACCACCGAACGGGGGCGTAAACCATAAGCGAAAAACGGTCATTGCATTAGCTTATGACCAAAATGGGAGAGGAAGTGTGCAGAGTAATTCACTGAAAAAATGCGATACACCCCACATTAACAGCAGGTATTTAATGTCGAATTTAGCACTAGCTAACATTTACGACCATTTCAGAAACAAATTAACTACATCGCTAAAATTGTAAGATTAGAAAATGTAATCCGAGATTTGTCCTGAGATTAGAATATTTCAAACGAGGGCGAAGGTGCCCTTCCCGGTCATCGGGAAGGGAAATGTGACGGGGTTATCACTTAGAGATTCAACGTAGCCACGACGGCAGATCTTGCAGCCCCATAGCCTGACGGATCAGCTGGGGCTTCACGCCC
Organism: Cedecea neteri; assembly: GCF_000757825.1. Classification (GTDB taxonomy): domain Bacteria; phylum Pseudomonadota; class Gammaproteobacteria; order Enterobacterales; family Enterobacteriaceae; genus Cedecea; species Cedecea selenatireducens. The sequence continues at coordinate 3,389,865 of NZ_CP009451.1, read as the reverse complement.
GGCAGCGTGTCGGCCAGCTTCAGGCCGATATCCCGCAGCAGCTTTTTCGCCGGGTTGCTGCCGGCAAACAGGTCGCGGAACCCCTGCATGCTGGCAAGCATGACCGCCGCACTGTGCTTGCGGCTGCGTTCATAGCGGCGCAGATAAAGATGCTGCCCGAAGTCTTTGCCCTCAAGATTCAGGCGACGGATTTCGGCAATCAATTCTGCGGCATCCATAAAGCCCAGGTTGACGCCCTGCCCGGCCAGCGGATGAATGGTATGGGCGGCATCGCCCACCAGCGCCAGGCGATGACCGGCAAAGCTGCGGGCATAACGCCCCGTCAGCGGGAAGACGCGGCGCTCGCTTTCCACGGTGCACAGCCCGAGGCGCATATTAAAGGCTACGGAAAGCGCCTGATTAAAGGCTTCATCGTCCACCTGCTGCATACGCGCCGCTTCTTCCGGCGGCAGCGACCAGACAATCGAGCATAGATGCGGATCAGAGAGCGGCAGAAACGCCAGAATACCTTCTCCGTGAAACGCCTGCCTGGCGACAGCCTGATGCGGTTCGGCGGTGCGAATCGTTGCCACCAGCGCGTGGTGATTGTAGTCCCAGAACGTCAGCGGAATGTCTGCTTTATCGCGCAGCCAGGAGTTGGCACCATCAGCGCCGACGACCAGCCGTGCGGTCAGCATCGCGCCGTCTTTGAGGGTCAGAAACGCTTCGTTTTCGCCCCAGGCGACCTGGTTAATTTCCGCCGGTGCCATCAGGGTGATATCGCTGCATTGCTCCGCCCGCTGCCAAAGCGCCTGGTGGATCACCGAGTTTTCAATGATGTGCCCAAGATGGCTGAAACCAAAGCTCTTGTCGTCAAAGGCGATTTGCCCGAAGCTGTCTCGCTCCCAGACTTCCATCCCGTGATAGCAGCTGGCCCGCTCGCTAATTTTTGGCCACACGCCAAGGTGCGTCAGCAGTTTTTCACTGGCCGCATTGATCGCCGAAACACGCAGTTCAGGCGCGGCATCAGGCGCAAGCGGCTGAGGAAGGTGGCTTTCAATGACCGCAACGCGCAGGCCGCTGCCCTGGAGCCCACAGGCTACCGCCAGCCCCACCATGCCGCCGCCGACAATCGCCACATCTACGCTTTGCAAATTGACTCTCCTTTAACGCGCCACCCAACCCAGGGTGCGCTGAGCCAGCACGTCTCGTGCCGGGGTAAAATGTTCCATCGCCATCAGGCCAAGATTACGGCCCGCCACCAGCGGTGCCCAGCGGTTAGCAAACAGCTGAACCAGCCCGTCGGTAACGCCAATGGTCGCGGCTTTATCTGCGGCACGACGCTGCTGCCAGGCCGCAAGCACCGGGAAGCTGCCAACATCGGTGCCTGTGGCGTGCGCCTGTGCTAATCCTTCGGCCAAAGACATGACGTCACGCAGGCCGAGGTTAAAGCCCTGACCGGCTATTGGATGCAGCGTTTGCGCGGCATTACCGACCAGCGCCAGGCGATGAGAAACTGTCTGCGAGGCCGTCGTCAGCGCCAGCGGATAGTGATGGCGCACGCCCGCATGGGTAATTTTCCCGAGCCGCCAGCCAAAGGCACGCTGCAGCTGCTGGCAAAACTCGGCTTCGCTCCAGCTTTCAACTTCTGCACGAGCCTCCAGCGCGTGGCACCACACCAGCGAACAGCGCCCGTCAGACATCGGCAGCATGGCAATCGGCCCGTGCTCGGTAAAGCGCTCAAACGCCCGCCCATTATGGGGCTCGGAGGTGGTGACGTTGGCGATGACTGCAACCTGATGATAGCTTTGCGGCTGCCAGGTCACGCCGCACTGCGCGGCAAGCTTAGAGCGAGTGCCATCCGCCGCGACCAGCACGTTACCCTGCAGCTCGACGCCATTATCCAGCACAACGTTTACGCGATGTTCATTCCGGGAGAAAGACGCCACACGTTGTGGACAATGCAGCGTTACGCCCGGCGCCTTACGCAGCAGGCCAAACAGGCGCAGCCCGATGTCATGCAGCTCCACCACATGCCCGAGCGCATCAATCTGATAATCTTCCGCTTCAAGCGTGACAAACCCGGCGTGGCCCCGATCGCTAACGTGCACGGTTTTAATCGCCGTTGAACAGTCGGCAATAGCAGGCCAGATACCAATGCGGTCAAGCTGTTGGCAGGTGCCTTTTGCTAACGCAATTGCGCGAGCATCAAACCCCGGATGCGCGGTGGAATCCGGCGCTACGGCTTCAATCAGGCTAACCGGTAGCTTGCCGCGAGTGAACGTTGAGATAGCCAGCGCAAGCGTCGCCCCGGCCATCCCGCCGCCAACAATGATTACGCTCATTGCTGACGCGCCGCAGCCATCAGCGCTTCGATATCGTCTGCCGATTTCACCACGCTGGCGGTCAGATTTTCATTGCCGTCTTTGGTGATAACGATATCGTCCTCAATGCGGATGCCAATGCCACGGTACTGCGCAGGCACGTCCGCATCCGGCGCGATATAAAGCCCCGGCTCAACGGTAATAACCATGCCCGGCTCGAGCACGCGCGACTTGTCCTGGCCGTAAGAGCCAACGTCATGAACGTCGAGCCCCAGCCAGTGGCTCAGGCCATGCATAAAGAAGGCGCGGTGAGCATTGCTGGCAATAAGCTGATCGACATCGCCTTTGAGAATGCCCAGTTTCACCAGCCCTTTAACCATGATGCGTACGACTTCCGCCGTCACTTCCTGCATGGAGGTGCCTGGACGGTAGAGTTTTAGCGAAGTTTCGAGGGATTCCAGGACAATGTCGTAAATCTCACGCTGTGCCGGGCTGAACTTCCCATTGACCGGGAAGGTACGCGTGATGTCTCCGGCATAGCTTTGGTATTCACATCCGGCGTCAATCAGCACCAGATCGCCGTCGCGCAGCTCACTTTCGTTTTCGGTGTAATGCAGAATACAGCCGTTTTCACCGCCGCCGACGATGGTGGTGTACGAAGGATAACGCGCGCCGTGGCGAGTAAATTCGTGATGAATTTCCCCTTCGAGCTGATATTCAAACATTCCCGGACGGCAGGCCTGCATGGCACGAGTATGCGCCAGCGCGGTGATTTCCCCGGCGCGGCGCATAACTGCAATTTCCTCTTCTGATTTGAAGAGGCGCAGTTCGTGCACCGTCGGGCGCCAGTCCGTCAGCGTTGCTGGCGCGGCCAGGTTTTGACGCGAACCGCGACGTAGCTTATCCAGCGCGGCAAACACGATGCTGTCTGCGTATTCGTACTCGCCCTGTGCGTGGTAAACCACGTCCAGACCGTTTAACAGGAGGTGTAGCTGTTCGTCGATTTCCGTAAAGGCCAGCGCGCGATCCACACCCAGCTTCTGCGGTGCAGCTTCCTGGCCAAGTCGACGACCAGACCAGATCTCAGCGCTTTTATCCCGCACGCGGTTAAACAGCACGCTGTGGTTATGTGATGTGTCACTTTTAATGAGCACCAGCACCGCTTCCGGCTCGTTAAAACCGGTGAAGTACCAAAAATCGCTGCTCTGCCGATAGGCATACTCGCTATCCGCATTACGGATAACTTCGGGCGCGGTAAAGATAAGCGCAGCGCTGCCGGGGGCCATTTTAGCCAGTAACGCCTGACGGCGACGGAGAAATTCCTGCTGATTCATCACACCTCCTGACATTTTTATCGTTAGTGGAGCGTTGGCTTGCGTACCTCTGGTGCGGTCGGTGCCGCATGAGTAAAGGTGTCGTGGCACAGCAGTGCAGCAACACGTACATACTCAATAATCTCTTCGAGGGACATTTCCAGCTCTTCCTGATCTTCGTCCTCGTCATAGCCCAACTGGGCAATATTACGCAGATCGTCAATCGCTTCGCCGGTTTCGCCGGTGACTTTATCCAGCTTGCTCTGCATCACGCCGAGGCCCAACAGGAAGTGGTTTACCCAGCCGGAAAGCGCATCGGCACGATCGAAGACGGAGACATCATCCCCATCCGGCAGGTAAAGCTGGAACAGGAAGCCTTCGTCTTCCAGCGCGTCGCCAATGGCACCGTGCATATTACGCAACGGGTCCGCCAGATTCTGGCTAAAGGCGAGGCCTTCGTTAGTCAGGTCATGCAGCAGCGTTTGCCAGCTAGTATCGTTGTTACCGCCGCACAGCATGCCGCTGATTAAGCCGTGCATTTCTGCAGGCGTCAGGCCCACACCCTGTTGGTTCAAAAGTTGACCGACTAAGTCGTAGTCAGGCATTGCGTTCTGTATTGACATGCGCATTCGTCATCGTTGGCAGGAATAGTGTGTGTTATGCTACCACCAGGACCCCCGCAGATACCAGAAAAGGGCTTGTATCTTGATATCGGGATAGCTATAGTGGCGCCCCTTCCGCTACCGGGGCCGGTAGCGTTAAGGCAGGCGAGTAAACAGCAGGAAGGTAGCATGTCTGCACAACCAGTCGATATTCAAATTTTCGGTCGTTCATTGCGCGTGAATTGTCCGCCTGAACAACAGGATGCGCTGAATCAGGCTGCGGAAGAGCTGAATCAGCGGTTGCAAGATTTAAAAGTTCGCACTAGAGTCACAAATACCGAGCAGCTGGTCTTTATCGCAGCACTGAACATTTGCTACGAGCTGACTCAGGAAAAGTCGAAAACCCGTGACTACGCCGCCAACATGGAAGAGCGTATTCGGATGCTACAGCAGACCATCGAACAAGCATTGCTTGAGCAGGGTCGCATCGCAGACCGACAGGGTCCAAAGTTTGAATAACACTTCGCAGTTGACTATGGTAGAGTAACTTCGAAGACAAAATTTCTCTGAGATGTTTGCAAGCGGGCCAGTCCCCTGAGCCGATATTTCATACCACAAGAGTGTGGCGCTCCGCGGTTGGTGAGCATGCTCGGTCCGTCCGAGAAGCCTGAAAACCATGACGACACACTCACCTTGAACCAAGGGTTCAAGGGTTACAGCCTGCGGCGGCATCTCGGAGATTCCCTCTTTACTACCCAGACATCATGACGCATATCCCGTTAACCTCAACGCTTCGTCAGAACATTCGCCAGACAATCCGGCAGCGACGTCGGTCACTCACTCCCGCTGAACAACAAACTTTTGCCCTACAGGCCGCTGAACGCATGCTGGCGTTTGAGCCGGTTCTTCGCGCGAAAACCGTGGCGCTATTTCTTTCCTTCGACGGCGAGCTTGATACCACGCCGCTGATTGAAGCACTGTGGCAGGCGGGAAAAGAGGTTTACCTTCCGGTTCTTCACCCTTTCAGCGCCGGTAACCTGCTGTTTTTGCGCTACACGCCGCAAAGCAATCTGGTGATAAATCGCCTGAAAATTCTTGAACCTAAGCTGGATGTTCGCGACGTGTTGCCGCTGAACAGGCTGGACGTGCTGGTTACGCCTCTGGTTGCCTTTGATGAAACCGGACAGCGTTTGGGGATGGGCGGCGGGTTTTACGACAGAACGCTACAGAATTGGCACCAGCACGGCCTTTACCCGGTTGGCCTGGCTCACGATTGCCAGCAGGTGGATGCATTGCCAGTCGAGCAGTGGGATATCCCTTTACCAGCCGTAGTCACACCGTCGCGCCTCTGGCAGTGGTAATGCCCCTTCCCCATCAGAGAAAGAGGCAGCCTCGTCTATCAGTACAGCAGGCGGGCGCGGATGGTGCCCGGAATTGCTTTCATTGATTTCAGCGCTTTCTCCGCAACATCTTCCGGCGCATCAATATCAATCACGACGTAGCCCATGTGCGGCGTAGTCTGCAGGAACTGAGCGGCAATGTTGATGCCCTGCTCGGCAAAGATCTGGTTAAGCGCGGTCAGGATCCCCGGACGGTTCTCATGAATATGCAGCAGACGGCTGGTTGTACCCCCGTGCAGCGGCAGAGAAACTTCAGGGAAGTTAACCGCAGACAGCGTAGAGCCGTTATCAGAGTATTTCGCCAGCTTGCCCGCCACTTCCAGGCCAATGTTTTCCTGCGCTTCCTGAGTCGAGCCGCCGATGTGTGGCGTCAGGATAACGTTGTCGAACTCGCACAGAGGTGAGTTAAACGGATCGCTGTTAGTCGCAGGTTCGGTCGGGAAGACGTCGATGGCCGCACCGGACAGGTGTTTGCTGGACAGCGCGCCGCACAGAGCAGGAATATCCACCACCGTGCCGCGAGAAGCGTTGATCAGCAGCGAACCCGGCTTCATCAGCGCCAGTTCGTTAGTGCCAATCATGTTTTTGGTCGAGGCGTTTTCAGGCACGTGGAGACTCACCACATCGCTCATATTCAGCAGGTCGGAAAGATGCTGAACCTGAGTGGCGTTACCCAGCGGCAGCTTGTTCTCGATGTCGTAGAAGTAAACGTGCATTCCCAAAGATTCAGCCAGGATCCCCAGCTGCGTGCCGATGTGGCCGTAACCGATAATGCCCAGCTTTTTACCACGAGCCTCGTAAGAACCCACGGCCAGCTTGTTCCACACGCCACGGTGCGCTTTGGCGTTAGCCTCTGGAATACCGCGCAGCAGCAACAGCAGTTCGCCAATGACCAGCTCAGCAACGGAACGGGTGTTAGAGAACGGGGCGTTGAACACCGGAACCCCACGCTTCGCGGCGGCGTCCAGGTCAACCTGGTTTGTCCCAATGCAGAAACAGCCCACCGCCACCAGCTTCTCGGCTGCGGCAAAGATCTCTTCGGTCAAATGGGTGCGGGAACGCAGGCCAATGAAGTGAGCATCACGGATCGACTCTTTGAGCGCTTCGGAATCCAGCGCGCCTTTATGAAACTCAATGTTGGTGTATCCCGCCGCGCGAAGATTATCCACCGCTTTTTGGTGCACGCCTTCGACAAGCAGGAATTTAATTCTGTCTTTATCCAGTGATACTTTTGCCATTTCCCCGACCCTATTTCTGTGCTGTTGTGTTCGTTTCTGGGCGGTGATGCGCCACCGCCTATAAGTTACCCTTCTGTCAAAATATCAAAATCTACGTTTGGGGCAATATGAACGATTGCGTCCCCGTCTCGTCAGGAGGGAATAAGGCGGCAGGTGTCAGAATAAAATGCTGGGAGGGAGGAAGAACCAGGAATGAATCACAGGACTGTTACCAAAATGTGATATATGTCACCAAATATGCCGTTAAAATAATTTGTCATTTTTTATACGGATTTTTGGGGCGCGGGATGCGCCCCGGTCAGATCATTTCACGATGGTTTTCACGCCGTCTGCGGTGCCGATCAGCGCCACATCCGCGCCGCGGTTCGCAAACAGACCCACGGTCACCACGCCAGGCATACCGTTGATGGTATTTTCCAGCTTCATCGGCTCCATGATGCTTAGACCATGCACATCCAGAATGATGTTACCGTTGTCCGTTACCACGCCCTGGCGATATTCCGGGCGGCCGCCCAGCTTCACCAGCTCACGCGCTACGGCGCTGCGCGCCATCGGGATAACCTCAACCGGCAGCGGGAAGTTACCAAGAATATCGACCTGCTTGGACGAGTCCGCGATGCAGACAAACTTCTCTGCTACCGAAGCGATGATTTTCTCGCGGGTCAGGGCCGCGCCGCCGCCTTTGATCATCTGCATCTGGTTGTTAATCTCATCGGCACCGTCAACATAAACGCCTAATGAGTCCACCTCATTGAGATCGAAAACGGTAATCCCAAGGCTTTTCAGTTTCGCGGTGGAAGCGTCGGAGCTGGAAACAGCGCCTTCAATCTGGTGCTTGATGGTGCCCAAAGCATCAATAAAGTGTGCGGCAGTTGAGCCCGTGCCCACGCCCACAATGGTGCCCGGCTGCACGTACTGGAGTGCTGCCCATCCGACTGCTTTTTTCAGTTCATCCTGCGTCATAATTTTATGCCTGTGATGTGGAAACTGACGCGCATTATAGAGCATGCATCGGAAAAATGTCCCCGGCTTTGCCGCAATGCCAACGTCATCACGTTCGAACGAAATCACCGCTCGCCGATTTGGTCTGAATCAACGGCAAATTTATGTCATAGTGATTGCCCGACGAAATCAGGAGCAAATGAACAACAATGAAACGCCCGGACTACAGAACGCTGCAGGCGCTGGATGCGGTAATTCGTGAACGAGGATTTGAGCGTGCTGCGCAGAAGCTGTGCATTACTCAGTCGGCCGTCTCACAACGTATTAAGCAACTGGAAACGATGTTCGGCCAGCCATTGTTGGTGCGCACCGTGCCGCCTCGTCCTACCGAGCAGGGCCAAAAACTGCTGGCGCTTTTACGCCAGGTAGAGCTGCTGGAAGAAGAGTGGCTGGGCGACGAGCAAACCGGCTCCACGCCGCTGCTGCTTTCCCTGGCGGTCAACGCCGACAGTCTGGCAACCTGGCTGCTGCCGGCTCTGGCGCCGGTATTAGCCGACTCGCCTATTCGCCTGAATCTTCAGGTTGAAGATGAAACCCGGACTCAGGAACGCCTGCGCCGTGGTGAAGTGGTCGGGGCGGTTTCCATTCAGCCTCAGCCGCTGCCGAGCTGCCTGGTGGATCGCCTGGGCGCGCTGGACTACCTGTTTGTTGGGTCGAAAGATTTTGCCGAACGCTATTTCCCTAACGGCGTCACGCGTTCAGCCCTGCTTAAAGCCCCCGCCGTTGCGTTCGATCATCTCGACGACATGCATCAGGCGTTTTTACAGCAGAACTTTGACCTGTCGCCGGGCAGCGTGCCGTGCCATATCGTTAACTCTTCGGAAGCCTTTGTGCAGCTGGCTCGCCAGGGCACAACCTGCTGTATGATCCCGCATCTGCAAATTGAGCGCGAGTTGAATAGCGGCGAATTAATCGACCTGACGCCGGGCCTGCTGCAGCGACGCATGCTTTACTGGCACCGCTTTGCGCCTGAAAGCCGCATGATGCGTAACGTGACGGATGCTTTGCTGGAGTACGGGCACAAGGTATTGAGGCAGGATACGGAATAACGCTTTGATTAACCCTCGCCTGGAACGGCGAGGGTTAAGGTGAAGATCAAATCTTACTGAGCAGGAGCAGCCGGAGTCTGTGCGCCCTGCAGTTCAAACACCACATCAACCTGGTCGTCAAACTGAATAGTCTGCTGATCGTAGGTATCCTGAGCGGAAGCCGGCGCTGCTGCGTTCGCTTTCATCATGCGAACCATCGGCGCTGGCTGGTAGTTAGAAACGTGGTAACGCACGCTGTATACCGGCCCCAGCTTGCTGTTAAAGCCTTCTGCCAACAGCTTCGCCTGACGGGTCGCATCGGTAATCGCTTCTTTACGTGCTTTATCCTTGTATTCTTCCGGATGTGCAACGCCCAGGGACACGGAACGGATTTCGTTCAGGCCGGACTTCAGCGCACCATCAAGCAGTTCGTTCATTTTATCCAGCTGACGCAGGGTGACTTCCACCTGGCGTACCGCACGGTAGCCCTTCAACTGGGTTTTACCGTCTTTCAGGTAATCATATTCTGGCTGTGTGCGCAGGTTGGCGGCATTGATGTCCTTCTTCTCTACGCCATTTTTCTGCAGGAAGGTCAGATACTGCGCCACGCGATCGTCAGCCTGTTTTTTGGCGGAAGCTGCGTCCTTAGCGGTCACATTGACTTCGATGGCGAGCGTGGCGATATCAGGAACTGCATCGACGCTGGCTGTCCCGGAGGTGACCACGTGCGGCCCGTTTGGCAACTCGCCTGCCTGTACAGAAACAGAACCTAATCCCATTAACGCGGCTAATGCTAAAATTTTAAACTTCACTGTAACTCCTCCGTGCTACGTTCCACTGTGATTACGCCGATCGACAAACTCCCGGCGTCTGCCAGCAAGCTTAGCCTGTAATAGTAACTTGTCTATCAGATTATGGCGAATTAGCCCACGAGCGCCGCGATATGCTGCACGCCATCTCTGGCCAGCTGAGCCGCGATAACCCACATCACTACGCCAACGATGCCATTAATAATACGCTGGGCTTTCGCCGTGCGCAGACGTGGCGCAAGCCAGGCGGCAAGCATTGCCAGACCGTAAAACCAGAGAATAGAGGCGCTGATGGTGCCCAAAGCAAACCAGCGTTTCGCTTCATCAGCAAGCTGGCCACCCAGGCTACCGAGCACCACAAATGTATCCAGATAAACGTGCGGGTTGAGCCAGGTGACCGCCAGCATAGTGACGACGATTTTCCAGCGCCCCTGCTTGAGCACCTCTGCCGAGGCTAGTTCCACATTGCTGCTCATCGCCGTGCGCAGCGCGCCCCAGCCGTACCACAGCAGAAATGCCACGCCGCCCCACGTGACCAGCGCCAGCAGCCAGGGAGACTGCATCAGGATGGCACTGCCGCCAAAAATCCCGCCGCAAATGAGAATGATGTCGCTCAGCGCGCACAGCGAGGCGATCATCAAATGATACTGACGACGAATGCCCTGATTCATCACGAAAGCATTTTGCGGCCCCAGCGGAAGAATCAGCGCCGCCCCCAATGCAATACCTTGAAAATAATAAGCTAACACGCTGCACACCCTTCAAATGTTCATCATTTGGCGTGAGTGTAATGCGCAAAAATTATTAGAGGAAATGGATATTATTAATCACTAATAAGAATTACTAATCACCAGAGGCAAAAATAAGGCCAGCGAAAGCTGGCCTTGAGGATTATGCGTTTTCAGCGTCGTTCGTTTTACGAACGTGAACGTCCATTTGCGGGTAAGGAATACCGATGCCGTTGGCATCCAGCCCCTTCTTAATTTGCTCCAGCACGTCCCAGTAAACGTTTTGCAGGTCGCCGCTCTTACTCCAGGCACGCACCACAAAGTTTACCGAAGAAGGCCCAAGTTCATTAACACGCACCGTGATATCTCTATCTTTTAGCACGCGCTCGTCGCGGCTCACGATATCGGTGAGGATCTGCTTAACCTGGTCGATATCAGCCTCGTAAGAGACGCCAATGATAAATTCATTACGGCGCACCGGCTCGCGGGAGAAGTTGATGATATTGCCGGCGATGATTTTACCGTTTGGCACCACCACGATTTTGCCGTCAACCGTGCGCATCGTGGTGGAGAAGATCTGCACGTTAAGCACGGTGCCTGCAATGCCGCCGAGGTCAACATACTCTCCGGTACGGAACGGACGGAAGGTCACCAGCAGCACGCCTGCGGCGAGGTTGGACAACGAGCCCTGTAGCGCCAGACCAACGGCCAAACCGGCGGCACCGAGAACGGCAATCACGGAAGCGGTTTGCACCCCAACCCGGCTCAGAGCCGCAATCAGCGTGAAGGCAATAATGCCGTAGCGTACCAGCGCGGAGAGGAAATCAGCCACGGTGCTGTCTATGCCACGAGCCAGCATCAGGCGATTCACCGTGCTGGAAATCAGGCGGGCAACGATCATCCCGACAATCAGGATGGCAACTGCGGCAACGATGTTCACCACATAACTGAGCAGGAGCTCCTGATTTCTCGCCAGCCAGCCTCCTGCATTGTGAATACTGTCTACTACGTTGAGATCTTCCATTTACTGTTCCTTGTCCGAAAAGTTTCTACGCCTGGAGAGGCAGCTCAGACCGTAAAGGGTAAACAAAAACGCATGAATGTGCCAAGCAGGTCACAAAATTGTTCACGAATTGCGTGTTAATACGGCAAAAGAAGGGAAAAACCCGGACATCTGTCCGGGCTTATTAGCGGCTTACAGCGCCTGGGTGAAGGTTCTGGAAATCACGTCCTGCTGCTGCTCGCGGGTAAGCGCGTTAAAACGCACCGCGTAGCCGGAAACTCGAATGGTTAGCGTCGGGTAATTTTCCGGATGTTCAATGGCATCCATCAGCATCTCACGATTCATTACGTTGACGTTCAGGTGCTGGCCGCCTTCCGTTTTAACATCGTGATGGAAATAACCGTCAAGCAGCCCCACCAGGTTATGGCGACGAACGGAGTCATCTTTACCCAGCGCGGCCGGAACGATGGAAAACGTATAGGAAATGCCGTCTTTCGCGTAGCTAAACGGCAGCTTCGCCACGGAAGTCAGCGAGGCCACGGCCCCCTTAGTGTCACGCCCGTGCATCGGGTTGGCACCGGGAGCGAACGGCGTTCCGCCCCTGCGCCCATCGGGCGTATTGCCCGTTTTCTGCCCGTAAACCACATTGGAGGTAATCGTCAGGATCGATTGCGTCGGCACCGCGTCACGGTAGGTGGGCAGCGCCTGAATTTTCTTCATAAAACGCTCAACCAGGCCACAGGCAATGGCGTCCACGCGGTCGTCATTATTGCCGTACTGCGGATAGTCGCCCTCAATCACAAAATCTACCGCCAATCCGGTGTGGTCACGTACTGGCTTAACCACCGCGTGTTTGATAGCCGAAAGCGAGTCCACCGCCACCGAAAGCCCGGCAATCCCGCACGCCATCGTGCGGTAAACATCCCTGTCATGCAGCGCCATCAGCGACGCTTCGTAGCTGTATTTATCGTGCATATAGTGGATGAGATTAAGCGCCGTCACGTACTGCACCGCCAGCCAGTCCATAAAGCTATCAAGGCTGGCCATCACCTTGTCATAGTCCAGCACGTCGTCGAGCAACATCGGGGTTTTAGGCCCGACCTGAATCTTCAGCTTTTCATCCACCCCACCGTTAATGCAGTACAGCAGGGTTTTCGCCAGGTTGGCGCGAGCACCAAAGAACTGCATCTGTTTGCCAACGATCATCGGGCTTACGCAGCAGGCAATAGCGTAATCGTCACTGTCGAAATCGCTGCGCATCAGATCATCATTTTCATACTGCAATGACGAGGTTTCGATAGACACTCTGGCAGCATAGACTTTGAACGCGCCCGGCAGCGCTTCTGACCAAAGAATGGTCAAGTTAGGCTCTGGCGCAGGCCCCATGGTGTGCAGCGTATTCAGGTAGCGGAAGGTACTTTTCGTCACCAGAGTACGACCGTCCAGCCCCATTCCGCCCAACACTTCGGTGGCCCAGATAGGATCTCCGGAGAACAGCGAATCAAACTCCGGCGTGCGCAGGAAGCGCACCATGCGGATTTTCATAATGAAATGGTCAATTAATTCCTGCGCCTGCTGCTCGTTGAGCAAGCCAGATTTAATATCGCGCTCAATGTAAATATCGATAAAGGTCGCGGTACGCCCAAGCGACATCGCCCCGCCGTTTTGCGACTTCACCGCCGCCAGATAGGCAAAATACAGCCACTGAATCGCCTCCTGCGCGTTGCCTGCAGGTCGCGAGATATCAAAGCCGTATCCGGCGGCCATGTCCTGAATTTGCAGTAACGCGTGGCGATGTTCCGCCAGCTCTTCACGCAGGCGAATCGTCGCTTCAAGATCCTCCCCACGCTCCAGCTTCTGCTGCAGATCGGCAAACTGTAGCTCACGCTCGCGGACCAGATAGCCGATGCCATACAGCGCCACGCGGCGATAATCCCCGATGATTCGGCCACGCCCGTAGCCGTCCGGTAATCCCGTTAAAACGCCGGACTTGCGGCAGCGCAGAATATCCGGCGAATAAACGTCGAACACGCCCTGATTATGGGTTTTGCGTAATTCGGTAAACTGGTATTCGAACTCGCGATCCATTTTTCGACCATAAGCTTCAAACGAGCTTTTGATCATATTGATGCCGCCAAAAGGATGCAGCGCGCGCTTCAGTGGTTTATCCGTCTGCAGGCCAACGATCTTTTCACGTTCCTGAATAATGTAGCCGGGGGCGTGAGCGGTAATTGAAGTAGCAACGTTGGTGTCAAAGTCTACCGGCGCATGGGTGGCATTTTCGACACGAATGCCTTCCATCACCTTTTCCCACAGCGCCGTAGTAGCCGCCGTCGCTCCCGTCAGAAATGCATCATCCCCTTCATACGGCGTATAGTTTTGCTGGATAAAATCCCGAACGTTAATTTCATGCTGCCAGCTTTCTCCACGGAACTGCTGCCAGGCATGAGCATAATTATCATGGGAGATATCAATATCCATTTTCATTAATTCAATCCTCTGTACAACAAATGAGATTAAGCGAATTCCGCTAAATGAGAGGCTTTCCCCAGCCGTCGGGCATCAAAAGCAATCATTTTTTCTTCATTGGTAGGAATTACCGCGCACAGCACCGCAGAACTTTCGGATGAAATAATTCGCTCGCCGTCAGAATTAGGCCGCGCGTTTTTTTCTTCATCCATTTCTATGCCGAATACGCGTAAATGTTTAATGACCAGCCTGCGAATAAGCACGGAATTTTCGCCAATGCCGCCGGTAAAAATTAAACCGTCAAAACGGGGGAGCGAAGTAGCATGCCCGCCTATGGCTCTGGCGATACGGTGCACAAAAGTGTTTATCGCCAGTTCGGCACGAGCGTCACCTTCCCGCCAGGCTTTCTCCAGCGTCCTCAGGTCGGAAGAGATACCCGAAAGCCCCAGCAGGCCTGATTCGGTGTTTGCCACCTGCTCAAGGTCATCCAGCGATTGCCCGGTTTGCCTTGCCAGCCACACCATCGCCCCGAAGTCCACGTCGCCACACCGCGTGCCCATGATGAGCCCTTCCAGCGGCGTCATTCCCATAGAGGTATCGACGCTTTGCCCTCCTGCAACCGCACAAACCGACGCGCCGTTACCCAGATGAGCAATCACCAGCCCTGATGAGACGCCTTTCAGTTCAGGCAACTCAGCAGCCTGCATTGAAACGTAGCGGTGAGAGGTGCCGTGGAATCCATAGCGCCTGACGCCGTGCTCTTTGAAGTAGCTGTACGGCAGGCCATAAAGGTAGGCTTCCGGGCTAATCGTCTGATGAAAACTGGTATCAAATACCGCGACCTGCGGCACGCCAGGAAAGCGCAGCCGGGCAGAGGCGACGCCGCTAAGGTTGGCATAATTGTGCAGCGGAGCGAGCGGTGAAACGGCACGAATTTGCTCCACAACCTCATCCGTGAGCAATACCGATTCGCCAAAAATAGCCCCGCCGTGCGCAATGCGGTGGCCTATATAGGCCACGCATTCAATCAGGTTGCGCTTTTCAAGTTCGAGAGCAATTGCCGCCAGCGCATCTTCATAATCGGAATGAGCCAACTTCACCGGCTCGCCGCTATTAACAATCAGCGTGGTCGCCTCGGTGTTAATCCCCTCGCAAATCCCCGCTAAAAGTGGCTCCATGGAAATTTCATCCAGCACGGAAAACTTAACTGAAGATGAACCGCAATTTATGGTTAATATTACCGGATATTCATTCATATTAACGTTCACTCATCCTGAGCCTATGACGATTAATTACAAGATTTTGTATACGATATTCAGGATCGTCAGCAGGCCGATCGCGGTAACGAAGATGTTTTCGGTTCTGCCTCTATATTTGCTCAGCGCCGGGACTTTACGAATAGCGTACATCGGCAGCAGGCACAGCAGAGAGGCAATAATCGGGGCACCCATTGCTTCAATCAGGTCAAGAATGTTGGGGTTAGCGTAGGCCACAACCCAGGTTGACCCCATGATAAACGCCATGCTGATCAGATTAAGTTTGCTCTGAGAAATCTTCGTTTTGTCGCTCTTATAGCCAAACTTCAGGACCAGGCCATTCAGCCCTTCCAGCGTACCCAGGTAGTGACCAAAGAAGGATTTGAAAATGGCCACCAGGGCGATAATCGACGCGCCGTATTCCAGCACCGTGGCAAAAGTAGACTTAGAACCGGACAGCGAAGAGAAATGGTTAGCGAGGTAGGACAGCACCGGAATGTTCTGCGCTTTCGCTTCAGCCATGTTCTGCGGCGACAGCGTGAACAGGCAGCTGAAGGCGAAGAACATCACCACGCCGACCATCAACATGCTGGCACGTGAGATGATTTTTGAGCACTTATCTTCGGTATAGGCTTTTCCGAAATCCGCTTCGTACTCTTCGCGCTTCGACACTACAAAAGAAGAGACAATCGGCGAGAAGTTAAAGGAGAACACCATGATGGAGATACCGAGCCACACCGTCACCAGAATGCCGTCATGCCCGGTCAAGGCGATTTCACTCAGATTCACCTGCTCGATAACCGCCGAATTCCAGTAAGGGATCAGCGACAGGGAAATAATAATCAGGCTCGCGATGAACGGGAAAACGAGATAGCTCATCACCTTCACCATCAGATCCTTGCCGAAGAAGATGACAAAGGCCATCAACATCAGCAGCAACAGCGCGACCAGCCCACGATTTAGCGGCATAAGCTGAAGCTGGTTTTCCCAGAAGGTCATGAAGGTGTTAGTGATGGTGACGCCGTAAATCCACAGCAGCGGGCAAATAGCAAAGAAGTACAGGAAGGTGATAACCACCCCGCCGGTTTTACCAAAATGCTCCTCTACGGTTTCGGTGATATTTCCCGATGGGTTACTGCCGGAAAGGCACAGCCGCGCCAGCGCCCGGTGGCAGAAGAAAGCGATTGGGTAGGCCAGGACCAGCATGATCAATATTGGGATCAGGCCGCCATAGCCCGCGCGAATCGGGAAAAACAGTACTCCTGCGCCGATGGCGGTGCCAAACAGGCCGAGAGTCCAGGTGGTATCGGACTTACGCCACAGCGAGGATTCTTTTTGACCAACAAGGGTTGTTTCTGCATTACTCATAATGAAGATCCTTATTTAACTCAGGCAGGCTTCCGCGGTGCCAGTAATTTCAGAGACGCGAGACAAATCAATATTTCCGCCAGAAATAATACTCACGGTTTTCCGGCCTTTAATATAATGGTCAAGCTTGCCGCTTAATAAAGCAGCACAGGCAAGCGCACCGGCCCCCTCGGTGACAATTTTGTTTCTCTGAATAAGTGCCACCATGCTATTTCTGATCTCTTCTTCGCTGACCAAAATAATATCGGTGACTAATTTTTTAACGATTTCGAAGGTTAACGCCCCTGGGCGAGCGACGTCACAACCGTCAGCCAACGTGCTGCTTGCTCGATACGCGGTAATTTCGCCAGTACGGAAAGAAGAGGCCATGCCGTGAACGTTTTCTGCCTGCACGCCAATAATATTAATCGTTGGGTTAATGGATTTAATCGCTACCGCAATCCCGGCAATCAGGCCACCGCCGCCAATAGGCACAATCACATTATCGACGTCGTATAGATCTTCAAGGATCTCCAGGCCAATCGTGCCCTGCCCGGCAATCACTTTTTCATCATCAAAAGGTGGGATAAAGATGCGCCCTTCGGTTTCAACAATCTCGCTAACCTTAGCGATGGTTTCGTTAAAATTATCGCCGTGGATAATGACCTGAGCCGAATAATCTGTGGTGGCGGCGACCTTCGACTTTGGTGCCCCTTTTGGCATCACCACCTTGCCGTTGATACCGAGAAGCGCACAGGACAGTGAAACGCCCTGGGCATGATTCCCCGCAGAGCAGGCCACGACGCCCCGGGCTCTTTCCTCTTCGCTCAGCGAGCTAAGCTTGTTGAATGCGCCGCGCATTTTAAACGAGCCGGTGCGCTGCATATTTTCAAATTTTAAATAGATGTCACCTTTACAGCATTCGCTAAGATAATTAGAGCGAGGCATCCCGGTTTTATACACAAATCCAGATATTCTTTTTTTCGCTTCGAGAACATCGTTAAAAGTGACAGGAAGTTCGTTGTCGATATGCATGTTGACCTCTGCATTAAAAATGCAATATTAGAGATGGCAAATAGATGCAATTCGCCGCCCTTGGTTAATTAATAATAAAAAGCGAGTTGGTTAGTTTTGCTAAGCCACCACCGTTAATTTATTAAATTGATATTGATTACGTACTGAATGCACTCTGGCTAATTCGACCAACGTGGCGGCTGATTTTTTTATTCGGCAATTTTTTGACCATACCGCGGCATAGCGTGCTACAGGCAGTTCATCCGTTAAGGGAACCTGAATAAACTCCTGAGAACCAAAGGGGGCGATCATTTCACGGGGAATAATCGTCAGGAAACCGGCGGTCAGCACCATGTTATAGATGGTGACTACGGAGTCAGTTTTGATGATTTTATCGCTGGTGATGTGGTTCTTTTGCAGGATGGTCAGGAGTTCGCTGTAGTAGCCCATTTCGGTGTGAGGCAACACCCACTGCTCATGGCTTAATGAGCGAAGCGTCATCGCGCCTCCGCGCGTTCGTGTTCGGCTGGCAACCAGAATAAACTCTGATTCGAACAGCGGCTCAATATGTAAATCCTGAAGCAGCATTTCGCCGCTGAGCGTGCCGATAGCAAAGTCCAGCCTGCCGTCGCGTATTGCCGGTAAGAAGGAACAAAGCTGCGCTTCAAACATCGAGACTTCGGCATGAGGGTACAGCTCTTTGAAGGCTTTCATCATGCCCGGCAGGAAAGTAAAGCCGATAAGTGAAGGATAGCCGAAGGAAACATCCACCGCCTCGCTGCCGACCAGGCTGCTCATTTCGTTGCACATATTGCGCATTTCGCGGGTAATAGACTCGGCGTAGCCGAGCAGCACTTTACCTGCCACGGTGAGCTGAACGCCGGTATTTTTGCGAATGATAAGCTCCAGTCCGAACAGAGCCTCCATGTCGCTGATAATTTTACTGACCGCTGGCTGAGTCAAACCCAGCTGCTTCGCCGCAGAGCCAAATGAACCACTTCTTACCACTTCCTGAAATACGACCAGGTGCTGTGTTTTAGGTAATGTCGTATTATCCATAAAGCGCCATGCCTAATAAGTTGCCGATGGCAGCGATCTTACGAATTCCCCGTTAAAGGTTATGTGCTGCGACTCACAACTGCTCAACCATGATTTGTTCAATAAGCACCCGAATACAATAAAATACAAAAATAACAATGAGTTATGATTTTGCGATCTGCCATTTATATGATTAAGGTCAACCTAAATATCCTGAATAAAATAAAGTTATGGTGATAATAAATTCATATAAATGTCAGTAAGCTGTTATCAGAAATGAAAATTTATACAGATTGCCGTTAATTCATCCAGCCAGGTAAAAATATGATTTAATATTAAAAACACCTGCAAATATTACACTTTTATTTGAATATAAAAAAACCCGCCGAAGCGGGTTTTCACTAAAGCAAGGCTAAACTCAAATTACAGAACGTCTACCGCGTTCAGCTCTTTGAATGCCTGCTCCAGGCGAACGATCATGGAGCTCTGAGCTGAACGCAGCCAGACGCGTGGATCGTAGTATTTTTTGTTCGGCTGGTCAGCGCCTTTCGGGTTACCCAGCTGACCCTGCAGGTAAGCTTCGTTTTCTTTGTAGTAGTTCAGAATACCTTCCCAGGTCGCCCATTGGGTGTCGGTATCGATGTTCATTTTGATAACGCCGTAGCTTACGGAGTCTTTGATTTCCTGAGCGGAAGAACCGGAACCGCCGTGGAAGACGAAGTTCAGGCTGTTGTGCGGCAGGTTATGTTTCTTAGAAACATAGTCCTGAGAGTCGCGCAGGATGGTTGGGGTCAGAACCACGTTACCTGGTTTGTACACGCCGTGCACGTTACCGAAGGAAGCCGCGATGGTGAAGCGTGGGCTGATTTTGCTCAGCTCGGTGTAAGCGTAATCAACGTCTTCTGGCTGGGTATACAGAGCAGAAGCGTCCATGTGGCTGTTGTCCACGCCGTCTTCTTCACCGCCGGTGCAGCCCAGTTCGATTTCCAGGGTCATGCCCAGTTTGGACATGCGAGCCAGGTATTTTGAGCTGATTTCGATGTTTTCTTCCAGAGACTCTTCGGACAGGTCAATCATGTGGGAAGAGAACAGTGGTTTACCGGTAGCGGCAAAGTGTTTTTCACCCGCGTCCAGCAGGCCATCGATCCACGGCAGCAGTTTCTTAGCGCAGTGGTCAGTGTGCAGGATAACCGGAACACCGTAATGTTCAGCCATCTGGTGAACGTGGTGCGCGCCAGAGATTGCACCCAGGATAGCAGCACCCTGTGGAACATCAGTTTTCACGCCTTTACCAGCGATGAAAGCAGCACCGCCGTTGGAGAACTGAACGATAACCGGAGATTTTACTTTCGCAGCGGTTTCCAGAACGGCGTTAATAGAGTCGGTACCGACGCAGTTAACGGCTGGCAGAGCAAAGTTGTTCTCTTTTGCTACCTGGAAGATTTTCTGTACGTCGTCGCCAGTTACAACACCTGGTTTTACGAAATCAAAAATTTTAGACATGTTGATGTGTCCTGTAGGCCTTGGAAAAATCGAATCACCGTCCTGAATCTTGCCGGGCGGCAATAAATCAACGGGCAGGATACCCTGCCCGTAGGAATTACTTCTTAGCGCGCTCTTCGAGCATCGCTACAGCTGGCAGTACTTTGCCTTCCACGAACTCGAGGAATGCGCCGCCGCCGGTAGAGATGTAGGAAATTTTGTCTGCGATACCGAACAGGTCGATAGCCGCCAGAGTGTCGCCGCCGCCTGCGATAGAGAAGGCTTCGCTGTCTGCGATAGCGCGAGCAACGATTTCGGTCCCTTTACGGAAGTTAGGGAATTCGAACACGCCGACCGGGCCGTTCCACAGAATGGTTTTCGCGTTTTTCAGGATTTCAGCCAGTTTCTCAGCGGAAACATCGCCCATATCCAGAATCTGCTCTTCGTCTTTGATGTCGTTCACGGACTTCAGGGTTGCAGTCGCGGTTTCGGAGAACTCGGTCGCAACGCGAACGTCGGTTGGTACCGGGATATCGCAGCGGGTCAGCAGTTCTTTCGCGGTATCAACCAGGTCTGCTTCGTACAGGGATTTACCGACGTTGTGGCCTTGAGCTGCCACGAAGGTGTTCGCGATGCCGCCGCCAACGATCAGCTGGTCAGCAATTTTGGACAGGGAGTCCAGCACGGTCAGTTTGGTAGAAACTTTAGAACCGCCAACGATAGCAACCATTGGACGAGCAGGTTCTTTCAGGGCTTTACCCAGCGCTTCCAGTTCGTCTGCCAGCAGCGGGCCTGCACAGGCAACGTCAGCAAATTTAGCGATGCCGTGAGTAGAAGCCTGCGCACGGTGTGCAGTACCGAATGCGTCCATCACGAACACGTCGCACAGTGCGGCGTATTTTTTGGACAGCGCTTCGTCGTCTTTTTTCTCGCCTTTGTTGAAGCGAACGTTTTCCAGCACAACCAGTTCACCCGCGGCAACTTCTACGCCGTCCAGGTAATCTTTTACCAGACGAACCGGGTTAGACAGTTTGTCTTTCAGGTAGTTAACAACTGGCAGCAGAGAGAATTCTTCGTTGTACTCGCCTTCGGTCGGACGACCCAGGTGAGAAGTAACCATGACTTTAGCGCCCTGTTTCAGAGCCAGTTCAATGGTCGGCAGAGAAGCACGGATACGTGCATCGCTGGTGACTTTCCCGTCTTTAACCGGCACGTTCAGATCGGCACGGATGAAAACGCGTTTGCCCGCCAGATCCAGATCGGTCATCTTAATTACAGACATGGTGAATCCTCTCGTTGATTCTTAAAGTTTTGCAGACGCAACGTGCGCCTTACCTGAAATCCATTGAGCCATAACCAACGTGGTATCGAGCATCCTGTTGGCAAAGCCCCATTCGTTATCACACCAGACTAGAGTTTTAATCAGATGTTGCCCACTGACCCGCGTTTGCGTGCCGTCGACGATTGCACTGTGCGGATCGTGGTTAAAATCAGTAGAGACCAACGGTAATTCCGTATAGTCAACTATACCATGAAATGCTTCCTGTGCCGCTTTTTGCAGCAAGTGGTTGACTTCACATGCATTTACCGAATTTTTGACCGTGACGCTTAAATCAATTGCCGTGACGTTTATCGTCGGTACACGCACCGCAATGGCCTCAAAACGGTCATTGAACTGTGGGAAAATACGCGTGATACCGGCTGCAAGACGCGTATCCACCGGAATGATCGACTGACTCGCCGCGCGGGTGCGTCGTAAATCGGGGTGATAGGCGTCAATAACCTGCTGATCGTGCATCGCCGAGTGGATGGTCGTGACCGTCCCGGACTCAATGCCAAACGCTTCATCCAGCAGTTTAATAATCGGAATAATACAGTTTGTGGTGCAGGAGGCGTTGGAGACGATGCGGTGGCTGTCTTCGACCAGTTCATGGTTAACGCCATAAACGACGGTAGCATCGAGATCGTTGCCGCCAGGGTGCGAGAACAGCACTTTTTTCGCCCCTGCCGCGAGGTGGGCTTCACCGTCAGCGCGGGAGCCGAATACGCCGGTACAGTCCAGCACGATATCAACGCCAAGCTCGCGCCATGGCAGCGCCTCAATGGTCGGTTCGTGCAGCAGGCGAATGCTGTCATCGCCCACAAACAGGACTTCGCGCTCCTGGCGCACATCCCAGGCAAAGCGGCCGTGGCTGGTATCGTACTTCAACAGATGCGCGATACCCGCAGCGTCTGCCAGTTCGTTGATTGCTACCACGGTAATTTCCGCACGGCGACCAGATTCGTACAAAGCACGTACCACGTTGCGCCCAATGCGACCGAAGCCATTAATAGCGATGCGTACGGTCATATCTCTCCTGCCAGAATCCCTGGGATTTAGTGGCTGACAGAGTAATCCAGCAACCGCCCGAGGGGAATCCTCGCACTCATGAAACTGCACTTGTTTGCTTAATTGTCGAACATTTATTCGACTGAAACGCTTCAGCTATGTTAAGCGAAAGCGGGAATAAAAGGAACGATACCCCAATATGCTCAGCTCAACTTCTGACGCACATCACAGTTTTGGTGGAATAACTGCAACTCAACGCCGCAGTGGTGGAATAAAGAACAGGGCATTAGTGGAATAATCGGCATAAAAAAGGGCCGCCGAAGCGACCCTCATATTTATCGAGACGGATTACAGAATCGCTTTAGCCTGTTTCACCACGTTTTCCACGGTAAAGCCAAACTCTTCGAACAGCAGTTCCGCTGGAGCAGACTCACCGAAGGTGGTCATGCCAACGATAGCGCCGTTCAGGCCAACGTATTTGTACCAGTAGTCAGCGATGCCGGCTTCGATAGCCACGCGAGCAGAAACGGCTTTCGGCAGCACGGATTCACGGTAAGCAGCATCCTGCTTGTCGAATGCGTCGGTAGAAGGCATGGAAACCACGCGCGCCTTCACGCCTTCGGCAGTCAGCTTGTCCCATGCCGCCACGGCCAGCTCAACTTCGGAACCGGTAGCGATGAAGATAAGCTCAGGCTGACCCGCGCAGTCTTTCAGCACGTAGCCACCGCGAGCGATGTCTTTCAGCTGCTGCTCGGTACGATCCTGCTGAGCCAGGTTCTGACGGGAAAGGATCAGTGCGGTCGGGCCGTCGTGACGCTCAACGCCGTATTTCCACGCTACCGCGGACTCAACCTGGTCACATGGGCGCCAGGTGCTCATGTTCGGGGTCACGCGCAGGGAAGCAACCTGCTCAACCGGCTGGTGAGTCGGGCCATCTTCGCCCAGGCCGATGGAGTCGTGGGTATAAACCATCACCTGACGCTGTTTCATCAGCGCAGCCATACGCACCGCGTTACGGGCATATTCTACGAACATCAGGAAGGTAGAGGTGTACGGCAGGAAACCACCGTGCAGGGAGATACCGTTGGCAATCGCGGTCATACCGAATTCGCGCACGCCGTAGTGGATGTAGTTCCCGGCGGTATCTTCGTTAATCGCTTTAGAACCGGACCAGATAGTCAGGTTAGAAGGCGCCAGGTCAGCGGAGCCGCCCAGGAATTCTGGCAGCAGCGGGCCAAATGCTTCGATAGCATTCTGAGACGCTTTACGGCTGGCAATTTTGGATGGATTTGCCTGCAGCTTAGCGATGAATTCGTTTGCTTTTGCATCGAAGTCAGCCGGCATTTCGCCCTTCACGCGGCGAGTATACTCAGCGGCTTCCTGCGGGAAGGCTTTGGCGTAGGCAGCGAACTTCTCGTTCCAGGCCGCTTCTTTAACCTGACCTGCTTCTTTCGCATCCCACTGAGCATAGATGTCAGAAGGGATTTCGAACGGCGCGTGGTTCCAGCCCAACGCTTCACGAGTCAGTGCGATCTCTGCATCACCCAGCGGTGCGCCGTGGGAGTCGTGAGTACCGGCTTTGTTCGGGGAACCGAAACCGATGATGGTTTTGCACATCAGCAGGGAAGGTTTGTCGGTAACAGCGCGCGCTTCTTCTACCGCACGTTTGATAGCCGCCGCGTCGTGACCGTCTACGCCGCGCACTACGTGCCAGCCGTAGGCTTCAAAGCGTTTCGCGGTATCGTCGGTGAACCAGCCTTCAACGTGGCCGTCGATGGAGATGCCGTTGTCGTCATAGAAAGCAACCAGTTTACCCAGCTTCAGGGTACCGGCCAGAGAGCAAACCTCGTGAGAGATGCCTTCCATCATGCAGCCATCACCCATGAATGCATAGGTGAAGTGGTCCACGATGTCGTGTCCTGGGCGGTTGAACTGCGCCGCCAGCGTTTTCTCTGCGATAGCCATACCGACCGCGTTCGCGATGCCCTGACCCAGAGGGCCAGTCGTGGTTTCAACACCTGCGGTGTAGCCCACTTCCGGGTGGCCCGGAGTCTGAGAATGCAGCTGACGGAAGTTTTTCAGCTGTTCAATCGGCAGGTCATAACCGCTGAGGTGCAGCAGGCTGTAAATCAGCATAGAACCGTGGCCGTTGGACAGCACGAAGCGGTCACGGTCAGCCCATAACGGGTTCTGTGGGTTATGGTTCAGGAAATCACGCCACAGGACTTCGGCAATGTCGGCCATGCCCATAGGGGCACCCGGGTGACCGGATTTGGCTTTTTGTACTGCGTCCATGCTGAGCGCACGAATAGCATTGGCAAGCTCTTTACGAGAGGACATTTTGACTCCAGATCGGATGGTTGAAGATCGCGCCTTGACTACGATGCGTTATGGGCTACGCCCGAAAATGTGACAACAATGTACACCAGGGGAATGGTCATGTACATGCGGCGCGCCGTTGACAGGGTAAGAAATCTCTGGATAACGCTCGCAAGTTGCGCAACCTGATGCGCAGGCCATTTATTCTTCTTTATACTGAGTGTGGAGCCGCCTCGCCTGCGGTAAATCCGATTCTGTTTTTACCTATTATAAAGAAAGGAAAAATGGCCATGAAGATGCGCCCAATATTGTTGAGCCTGAGCGTCGCGGCCCTGCTGACCGGCTGCCAGGGAATGGACTCCAACGGGCTACTTACCTCCGGAGCCGAAGCTTTCCAGGCCTACACGCTAAGCGATGCCCAGGTCAAAACCCTGAGCGATGACGCCTGCAAGCAGCAGGACAGCAAAGCCACGATTGCCCCGGCAGACAGCCCCTACACCCAGCGGCTGAACAAAATTGCCTCCGCGCTGGGCGATAACATCAACGGCCTGCCGGTTAACTACAAGGTTTATGTGACCAAGGACGTCAACGCCTTCGCCATGGCTAACGGCTGTATCCGCGTCTACAGCGGCCTGATGGACATCATGGATGACAACGAAGTCGAAGCGGTGATTGGCCACGAAATGGGGCACGTCGCGCTCGGCCACGTGAAAAAGGGCATGCAGGTCGCGCTCGGGGCTAACGCAGCACGTGTTGCAGCGGCATCTGCGGGCGGCGTGATTGGCAACCTGTCGCAGTCTCAGCTTGGGGATTTAGGCGAAAAACTGGTCAACGCTCAGTTCTCCCAGCGCCAGGAGTCCGAGGCTGACGACTACTCTTACGATCTGTTGCGCAAACGTGGTATCAACCCGACCGGCCTTGCCACCAGCTTTGAGAAACTGGCTAAGCTCGACGAAGGCCGTCAAAGCTCCATGCTGGACGACCACCCGGCGTCTGCCGCGCGTGCCCAGCACATCCGCGACCGTATGGCGGCGGACGGGATTAAATAAATATGTGGCAACGATCGGCCTGAATAACAGGTCGATCGTTATAGGGCTAAGCGTGTTAACCCTGCCCAGAACATCTGCCTAAGCTCTCCCCGAACAGTTCAAGAAGAGCGCCACAGCCAATACCTTAGTAAAGCGTCTTCTGCGGTGGCCCGGCGAACTTCAGGGCACCTATCAGCCCCATTCGCACTTCTACGACCGAAGGCCCCGGCATCGCCAGAGCTTCAGTCATCACCGAGTCAAAATCCTCAGCCCGTTCCACGCTCCAGGCCTGCAGGCCAATCGCCTGAGCAAGCTGGGTGAAATCCGGCGTATGCAGCTCGTTATAATACTGACGCCCGCCGAAATACTTATCCTGAATGCCACGCATCACGCCGTAACCGCCATCGTTCATCACCAGCAGCGTGACGTTAGCTTTCTCCTGCGCCAGCGTCGCCAGTTCTCCCATGTTCAGGCTCAAGCCGCCATCGCCGACCAGCCCCACGACCTTACGTTGTGGATTAGCAATCGCGGTGCCGATGGCCATCGGCAGACCCATACCGATCGCCCCTGCGAGGGAGTGGATGTTCATCAGCGGCCCGTGCGCGCGGAACAAACGGCTGCCCCACAGGCTGCCGGAAACGGTGATATCGCGTACCAGCAGGCCATCTTTCGGTAACGCTTTCTCGATAGCATCATTGAGCTTCGCATAGGCCCCGCACTGCTCCCGCAGCCCCTGATCCGCTTTGGCTACCGCCTCCTGCACCTGAGCATCCCAATGGGCATCGCCCCATTCACGCCCCTGCGCTTTATCGGCCAGGGCGGCCATCAGCGAAGCACAGTCAGCCACGAGGGTGTTGTCCATCAGGTAGTTACGGCTCGCCGCCGCCGGATCGATATCAACCTGCACGCGCGGATGCGGTAGGTCAAGCGTCCACGAGCGGGTTTCGTTACTGCGCAGGCGTGAACCGGCCACCAGCGTAAAGTCGCACTGCGCGATGAGAGCCTCAACCGACGGCGAGTTATGGAACGCTCGCAGGCTGGCACGGTGGCTGTCCGCCAGCACGCCGCGCGCATGGGTGCTGGAGATAACGGTAATCCCCGCATCCGCCAGTTTTTTCACTGCTTCTGAGCAGCCCAGAGCCCCGCCGCCCAGCCACAGTAACGGCTGTTTCGCCTGTTTTAGCTGTGCCCACAGCGTATCGACAACCGTGGCATCTACGGTTGAAGCCGAAGCCGCTTTTACCGGTGCCGTCACCAGCGACAGCGGGATCTTCGCCCCCTGAATATCGATCGGGATTTCGACAGAGACTGGTCCACACGGCGGGGTCTGCGCCTCCTGAATGGCTTTATGCAGAATCGCCATCGCCTGGTTGGCATTGCTGATGCGATACGCCCGTTTTGAGCTGGCCTTCAGGAAGGTCAGCTGATCGCGGGTTTCATGGATAAATCCGGTGTCGGCATCCAGCCAGGCTTTCTCCACCTGACCGGTCAGATGCAATAGCGGCGTGCAGGCATTCATCGCCTCAACCAGCGCGCCCACCGCGTTACCTGCGCCCGCACCGGTGCTGGTTAGCGCCACGCCAAGGCCGGAAAAACGCCCGTGGGCGTCGGCCATAGTGACAGAACCCGCTTCACCGCGCGCCGGGACAAAGCGGATATTCCCGCGCTGCCCCACCGCATCCGCGATAGGTAAGTTATGAATAGAGATGACGCCATAAATGGCCTCAACCTTATACTGTTCCAGCGTTCTGGCGATGGCATCGCCGACGGTTATCATTTCACTCATTGCTCACCCTTTTCTCAGTCGCACCAGTGGTTGACGCCGTTGCCCGTCGCCAGATAAATGCTCTTTTGCTGCATCCAGGCTTTCAGCCCCTGAATGCCCTTTTCGCGGCCCAGACCGCTCTCTTTAAAGCCCCCAAACGGGGTCGAAATAGCAAAAACTTTGTAGGTGTTTATCCACACCGTGCCCGCTTCCAACTGCTCACTCAGGCGCAGGGCACGGCCTGTATCGCGCGTCCAGATCCCTGCCGCAAGGCCATAAACCGAGTCATTAGCCTCGCGAATCAGCGCCGCCTCATCGCTAAACGGCATGGCGACCAGCACCGGGCCGAAGATCTCTTCCTGGCAAGCGCGAGCGCTATTGGTCAGTCCTTCAACGATCGTAGGCAGGAAGAAACTGCCGTTTGCCAACTGTGGATCGGCCGGGATCTCCCCGCCGCACAGCAAGCGCCCGCCTTCACGCTTCGCCAGCTCGACGTAGTCCTGCACGCTCTGACGGTGCCTGTCGTTAATTAACGGCCCCATGTGCACGCCGTCAGTGAAGGGATTGCCGATGCGCAGCCCGCGCGTGAGTTCCAGCAGTCGCGCCATCAGCTGCGGATAAACGCTTTCATGCACGAACAGGCGCGAACCCGCGATGCACGCCTGCCCCGCCGAGCTGAAAATGCCGTAGCAGATCCCACGCGCGGCCTGCTCAATGTTGGCATCTTCCAAAACGATGGTCGGGGATTTACCGCCCAGTTCCAGTGAAGCAGGAATAAGCTTTTCAGCCGCCACGTGCGCCAAATGGCGGCCCGTGGTGGTTCCTCCGGTAAAGGAGATCTTCCGCACCTTGGGGTGACGCGCCAGCGCATCGCCAATCACTGAACCTTTGCCCGGTAATACGCTGAGCAGCCCGGCGGGTAGCCCGGCCTGCTCAAAAATTCGCGCCAGCTCCAGCGCCATCAGCGGCGTGGCTTCCGCGGGTTTGAGGATAACTGCGTTACCGGCCGCAATAGCAGGGGCGACTTTCTGCATTTCGCTGGCAATAGGCGAATTCCACGGCGTAATGGCTGCCACCACACCCAGCGGTTCATAGCGGCTCAGCGTCAGTAAGTCAGCCTGCCGTGGCGTGGGCAATTCGCCCTCCAGCAGCTCACAGGCAGCAGCAAAATAGCGCGCCGTTCCCGCCGCACTCATCACCAGCCCACGCGCTTCCGCCAGCGGCTTACCGTTATCGCGGCTCTGCAGGCGTGCCAGCTCATCTAGCCGAGATTCGATCAGATCCGCCACCCTGTGCAGGATCTTTGCACGGCTGTGAGGCAGACTGTTTCGCCATGCGGGATCCCTCCACGCACGCTCGCCGGCCTCAATCGCGTCCTGCAGATCGTCGAGACTGGCGGCGTTCAGCGTGGCGTTCAGCGAACCGTCAGCGGGAAAATGACTCTGCATCAGGGTGCCGCCGCCGCGTCGCCACTGGCCGCCGATGAAAATATTCAACTCTTCCATCATGGTTCCTCAGCGCCGGGCCAGTTCGCGGCAGGCGCGTACCGCGCTGAGTGCCGCCAGAGTGGAGGTTTTTGGATTACCGGCAAGCGGTAGGCCGCTCAGCTCCAGATGAAACTCGCCAAACACGCCTTCAACGTGCAGCGTGTGGGTGTTGCGCTTCGTGGCCGGGTCAACCATCAGCCGCACGCGGGTGTCATCCATGCCTATGCCGCCGAGCGCCACGGTAGCAGCAACGTTGGCATTGGCCGGAAACAGACGCGCCGCCTCGCGGGCGCTGCCTTCAAAGAAGACCTGCGCTTCTGATACTGCATTAAGATCGATAAGCTGCTCTGCGTAGCTGCCGCGCCAGCTGGCCGGGCTTTTACGAGACTGATAGGTCACCCGTTCAAGCCCGCCCTCTCTTGCCGCAGACAGGCCGTCAATGCCTGCCACGGCACCGGAGAGCAGGGTCAGCTTGCCGCCCGCGTGAAGCAGGCGCTGTTCCAGCGCGCTGTCCGCCAGTGCCCCGGTAGAAATCACCGCCAGATGCCAGCCCCGCTGCAAAATTTCTTCGCCATACTGCGCCACGGCCTGCTGACTGGCACACTCCAGCACCAGATCGGGCGTGTCCGTGCACGCCATCGGCGAGGTCAGTGCCAGCACCGCATCACCAAACTGAGCCCGAATAGCGTCATGGTGAGATTCACGTGCCACAATCCAGCCGATGGCAACCTGAGCAGGCAGACGCTCAATCACCGCCTGCGCCATTGCCCCATAGCCAATTAACATGATCTTTTTCATGATGTGTCCTTACAGATGACGGCAAAAACCGCCGGAAACGTCCAGCGCGGCACCGGTGGTAAACGAGGCCAGCGGCGAGGCAAGGAACAGCAGCGCCTGGGCAGGTTCCTGTGGCTTGCCGAGACGAGCCATCGGAATGCCGCGTTTACGAGCAATTCCCGCCGTCCACTCCGGCCAGCTCTGGCTTTTATCCGCGCGCTCTTCAAAGCGGCGTTGCCACTGCCCGGATTCCACCATGCCAAGAAGAATCGAGTTCACCCGAATACCTTTACTCACCAGTTCTTTTGAGAGCGTAAGGGTCATGTTCAACAGCGCCGCACGGGCCGCAGAGGTGGCGATCATGTGCTCCTCCGGCTGGAGCGCCAGCAGGGAGTTCACGCAGGTAATAGAAGCGATATCCGATTGCTCCAGCTGCGGCTGAAACGCCTGAACGGGGTTGATGACGCCGAACAGTTTGAGCCCGGCTTCGTGCAGCCACGCCTCACGCGGAGTGTCATGGAAGTGCGCCACATAACCCTGCCCGGCGTTGTTGATCAGCATATCCGTTGCGCCAAAGCGGGATTTCACCGCATCCGCAAACGCCAGGACTTCATCGGCATTCAACACGTCACAGCGGTAAGAGAAAATCTCCCCATCGGGATATTCGTTTTGCAGCGCCGCATGCGCGCTGGCGAGGCGGTCCTGGTCGCGGCCACAGAAGGCCACTTTTGCCCCTTCGCCCAGCAGCAGGCGCAGCGTTTCAAAGCCAATGCCGGAAGAACCGCCGGTGACTACCGCTATACGCCCGTCAATTTGTGCATTCATCGCGCACCTCTTCGTTAATGCGTAAAAGCTGTTGGTTAAAAAATGCGTCGTTATCGAGATAGCTGGCATGCCCGGCCTGCGGGATGCTAATAAAAGGCATGCCATAGCGAAGAGCCAGCCCTTGCACCAGCTCCGGCTGGGTAATGGCATCTTGCTCCCCGCACCAGACTTCAAACGCGCCGGAATAACGCTTTAGCCAGCCGTGGATATCGTCATGTACCAGCATCCAGGCCGCGGCCAGATAACCATCGACACACAGCCTGCGCATCCCCGCCGCTACCGTGCCAATATCTTCGGCCCGCGCGCCCGGGCGCAGCAGCTTCGCGGCCCGGGTTTGCGCCAGGATTTCGCCGCCTAGCGCTATCTGTTGCTCCCGGCTGCGCCACACCTGCTCGCGCTGTTCCGCTGCGGCCTGGCCATAGCCTTGCGCGGCATCCGCCAGCACTAAATGCAGCACGCGCTCCGGGTATTTCGCGGCAAATGCGCTGGCGACCAGCGCCCCCAAAGAGTGGCCAACCAGCACCGTCCGCCAGACGCCTGCGCGGTCGAGCATCGCCGCCAGCGCGTCGGCATATTCCCCCGCATTCGCACGCTCGGTCGCCAGTATTGGGTTTTCGCCATAACCGGGCATGTCCCACGCCAGCACGCGAAAACCGTTTAGCGACATCTGCTTATGCCAGGAAGCTGCGCCGGAACTAATGCCATGCAGCAGCATCAGCGGGATACCGCTTCCCTGTTCACGAAAGCCCGTCATAGCGCCCCCTTAGCCCCGCTTCACTTTTGAGAGCGGGTGGTCTTCCGGGTAGGTCGGGATTTCCGGCTTGTTGGTCCCCAGCATGACGCACATCAGCGCCTCTTCTTCGCCGTGGTTAAACAGCCCGCGATAGATTCCCGGCGGGACCGAGATCAAATCGCGCTCGCGCAGCACGGTTTCGGTGTAGTTATCACCGTCCTGGATCATCAGGGTGATTTGTCCTTTGAGCATGAAAAACACCTCCTCCACATCATCGTGCAGGTGCAGAGGCCCTTCACATTTAGACGGCAGCACCATGGTGGAGAAGGTAAAGTGTTCTGCCTGAACCGTGTTGGTATCGCTGGCGACGCCCGTTGCCCCCGTGCCGATGTAGCGCATCTGCGCGCGGCGGTATTTCGGGTCGAAATCAGCCTGGAACTTCAGCGCGTTCCAGTCGTATTTACGGCCTTCGAAGCGCGCAATACGCGACTCGATCCACTCTTCCATCGTCAGGTTTTCAGGTTTAACGCCCGGTTTTGAAGCTATGGTTGAATCAGTCATGACACTCTCCTCAGTAACGTCTCAGCAGCGGCAGTAACAGGACGCAGCCCACCGCCGCCATCACCGCCAGAAAAATCAGTCCGGAATCCATGCTGTGGGTGAAGGCAATCAATGCCCCCATCACCGCCGGCGACAGCGCGCCCGCAAAGTTTCCCAGCCCGTTGAAGATGCCGCCCGCCGTGGCGCTTACGCGCGGGTGAGTGGCCTTCGCCAGCAGGGCGAAAATGTTGGGGGCGCCAGTGCCCCACATAAAAGTGCTAAAGCTCATCGCCGCAATAATGGCCAGCGGTGTATCGAGGTGCATCACCGCCACCAGCCCAAGAGCAGCCCCTGCCATCGAAATAAAACAGGCCGCGGCGCGTTTATCGACCCGGTCCGAAAGCCATGCGCCAATCACCTCACCGGCCAGCATGGCGATAAATGGCATCGACGACAGCCAGCCCGCATGCTCCAGGTGAATGCCCTTACCTTTAATCAGGTAGCCCGGCAGCCAGCCGTTGATGCCCCACAGGTAGGTGAGAAACGCGATGTTAAAGATGCAGATGATCCAGAAGTGCGTGCTGACAAACAGCTCGCGCCGTGCGGCACGTCGCTCATCCTGAGAAGCCTGTGATGTGGCAGGTTTCGCGTCCAGACGGATCCCGCGCAGGCCGATACGCACGAAGATAAGCACCGGCACAGTAAGCAGCGCCATCACGAAGAAAGTGCTCTGCCAGCCGAAGGTGTTGAGCAACCAGAGGGAAAGCGGAAAACCAATCGCCGCCCCCACGGGCGTACCCAACAGCCACAGCATGGTGGCGCGAGCCTGCAGGTGCTGCGGGAAGCTATGACGCACAATGGCGAACGCCAGCGGGAACAGTGGCCCTTCCGCCACGCCGAGCAGGATGCGCAGCACGATCATTAGCGTGTAGTTATGGGTAAAGCCCATCGCCACCATCAGCACACACCACACCGCCATCATGCCGGTGAGCAGTCGCAGTGGCGCAATTTTGTCTCCCAGACCGCTTAAAAATACCGACGAAAAGCCGTAGCTCAGCAGGAAGGCGCTCATCAGAATGCCGAGCCGCGTGGTATCAAAATCAATGCCCATCGCCTGCTGGAAATGGCTATCGGAAAAAAGCGCCGCAATGCTGATTTTGTCGAAAAATGCCAGCAGTACACAGGCAAGCAGCGACAACGGAATAGCCCAGCGCACCGCCTTTTCAGGCGTGCGGGTCCCCTCACCGCCTGCCTCAACGGGCGCGGTGTTGGTCTCAAAAGTGGTCATGTCTCCCCCTACGGGTGCGGATTAGCTATCGCAGTGACATCAGTGAAAACGTCGGGTCGGTAAGCGGCACGGCCGATAAATCCCGCCCCGCCGCCATCCAGCGTTTCGCCAGCTTGACGGTGCGCGCATCGTTAAACGCCACCAGTTGGGTCAGCCGTCCGTGCTCATCCAGCGAGAAGAACAGCGAATCTTCACGCACTGTGGTTGTGCTGCCAGGCTGCGGAATACCGAGGATCTGGATATTGTGCTGGTATTGATCCGACCACAGCCACGGCGCGTCGTCGTAGCCCGGCGCGTCGGGGTTAAGCATCGCTTTGGCCGTTGCCACCGCCTGGTTCTGGGCAAATGCCCACGACTGAATGCACAGTCCGAAGTGATGGTGCTGCGCCACGTCACCCGCGGCAAAGACGGACGGATCCGACGTGCGCCCCTGTGAATCCACCACGATCCCACGCTCGATGTTAAGCCCGGCGTCACGGGCCAGCTCCAGGTTGAGATCGACGCCGATCCCGACAACAACAGCGTCGAAGCTTTCACGTTTACCCTCGCAGTGAATAACCGGCCGACCGTTATCATCCTCAAGCTCCAGCGCGCCAACGCCGGTACGGATATCCACGCCCTGCTCGCGATGAATCGTGGTTAATCGCTGAGAAACCTCGCCGCTGACAGAACGCATGCATAGCGCAGGCTGCTGCTCGAACAGTGTGACCGCCACGCCGCTTTTACGCGCGGAGGCGGCAATCTCTAGGCCTATCCAGCCGCCGCCGACAATCGCCAGCGTTTTGCTTCCCGCCAGGCGCGCTTTCAGACGCAGCGCATCCTGCCAGTGGCGCAGAGTGTAGACCTGAGGATGGTTGGCCCATGCCTTACCGGGCAAGCGCGCACGCCCCCCGGTAGCGATTAAAAGGGTGCTGTAGCTCAGGTGCTCGCCATTGCTTAAACGTACCGTTTTGGTATCGCAATCAAAGGACTCAGCGCGCAGCGGGCGATGCCAGCTCAGGTTCAGCGCCTGCTGCACTTCCTCGGGAAACAGACGCGGCAGCACGGCATCCGGCTCCAGCAGAGAGGCTTTGGAGAGCGGGGGGCGCTCGTAGAAATCCCACTCTTCTTCCGCCACGACGCAAATCTCGCCGTCAAAGCCCTCATCACGCAGCGTTTTTGCCGCCCAGCCACCGGCCTGACCGCCGCCAATTATGACAATGCGCGACGTCATACCGACTCCAGCTTTTTTTGCTGGCGTCGGGTGTCATGGTCGATGCCGCCTTCCACCGCCCATTCGGTAAAGGAGACCAGAGAGTGTTCAAGCTCGCGCGGCTGCCAGTTTTCGGTCAGGTAATCATCGTTGGTGTAATACTCAAACGCGCCGCCCGTAGGGCTGTTGACGTACCAGAAATAGGCTGACGAAACCGGATGGCGGCCAGGCCCGATAAAGGTGCTCCAGTTATTTTTGTTCATCGCGATCCCACCGCCGATCACCTCGTGGATATCACGCACGGTAAAGGCCACATGGTTAAGCCCGCGCTTGCGGTTAGGGAGCTGCAACAGGAAGAGGTTGTGATGGCCCCCGCGCACGCCGCAGCGCAGGAATACGGCGCGGTTGATGTAACGGTCTGAAACCTGGAAACCGAGCACCTCACGATAGAACTTCTCCACCTCCGCCAGCGCTTCGACAAAAAATACTACGTGACCAACGTTGATTGGCTGGGCGCGATCGTAAACCGGGCTTGGCGTATCAACGCGGCGCACGTCGCCCCACTGGTTAATCGGCTCGACGTTAAGATCGACCGGCTTCTGCTGGCTTACCTGCACGCGCAGGGTCATACCGTTAGGATCGAGGCACTCCAGCGCACCATCCACTTCACGAAAACCGGGCTGCCGCTGCAGTTTCGGACGCAACGCATCCAGGTCAGCCTTCGTGGCGACCGCCCAGGTCATGCGACGCAGGGTGTTACCCGCTTCAAACGCAGGGGGCAGCTCCTGGCTATCAATGGGGCTAAGCTCCACGCGAGCGCCGCTCAAGGTAGTGAAAGACCGGCCGTCTGCATCGCCCGTCAAGCCAAAATCATGCATAAATTTGGCGCAGTGCGTCAGGTTCTCAACGCCAAATTCAAGCTTTTCAATTCCGGTTATACTCATCGTTCGTTGCCTCATCTGGCCCAAATTGGGCGTAAAACATGCCCGACGCACTTAAGCGCCTGACGTTAACTCGCTGATTTAGCTGGCCTGTGACAAATAGCCTAAGAAGCCAGAAATTTTATCTGCCGCCAGACGGACGTCGTTTTGTAGACGCTCGCGGTCGGTTTGTGGGATCTCTTCCGACGGCACCAGAATGCTCACTACCGCGGCCACACGCCCGCTGCGGTCATACACCGGATACACAATGGAAGAGATGCCGTGGCGGAAGAAGGATTCGCCAATCACGTAGCCGCGGGCTTTGTCCTGCTGCACCATCTGCCACAGGGCTTCGCGGTCGTGAAGCTGCCCCGGCGTGTTGCCCGGCAGGCGCTCATGTGGGAACAGCAGTTCAAAATCAGTTCGGGAAATATCGGTCAACAGCATGCGTCCCAGCGACGTGCAGTGCACAGGCAAACGAGTGCCAATACTGACCTGATTGATACGTGAACCGGCGGCGCTGACGCGAGCGATGTAGATAATGTCGCGCCCGTCACGGATCGCCAGATGGCTGCTGCACTGGCTGACGTCACGCAGCTGTTCAATCACCGGCTGGCCGACCTGCGCCACATCCAGCGAGGCAATGTACTCAAACCCCAGGCGCAGCACGTTCATGCCCAGCGAGAAGGTATTGGTGCGCGTGTTGCGCTCCAGAAAGCCCATGTATTCCAGGGTTTGCACCACGCGATAGGCGGTTGCTTTCGGCATGTCCACCAGCCGGTGCAGCTCGGCAAAGGTCAGTTCGCGATGCTGCTCGCCGAAGGCCAGCAGTAACTGCAGGCCGCGCTCAAGTCCCGGCACCAGATACTTCACTTCCTGATCGTTTGCCATACTCGCTTCACCCTTTAGTTAAAGACAAAACCACCGTTGACCGGAATCAATTGTCCGGTAATAAACCGCGACAGGTCGCTTAACAACCAGACCACGCTGCCGGTGACGTCCTCAGGCAGCTGCGCGCCGGTTAACGCCCGCCCATTTTCATACAGCTGATGGCGCTCGGCGGGGACATATTCTGTCGCCTCAACGCGAGTTAACCCCGGCGCAATGGCGTTAATACGAATGCGTTTCTCACCCAGCTCGCGAGCCATCGAGCGCGTCATGGCAATCACTGCCCCTTTGCTGGCAACATAGGCCATCAGGCGTGGCGCGCCCCACAGCGCGGTGTCGGAGGCCACATTCACTATCCCGGCCCCTTCACGCATCAGCGGTACCGCGGCGCGCGTCACAAGCCAGGTGCCTTTAACGTTCACACTCATCACGCGATCCCATAGATCGGGATCGTAATCGAGCATATTCACGCCGCCAACGCCGGTCGCCATTGCCGCATTGTTCACCAGGCCGTCAATCTGCCCTTCGGCACCAATGGCGTTGAAGACCTGTTCAATAGAGTGCGGATCGGCCAGATCGATAACGTGGGAGGCAATCGAATACCCCAGAGCGCTTAACCCGTGTGCACTCTCAGCCAGTTCACCTGCCAGGATATCGCACATCACTACCGCCGCGCCCTGCTCCGCGCAGGCTTTGGCGAAGTGATAGCCCAGCCCGCGGGCTGCGCCAGTCACGACGATACGCTTACCGTTCAACAGCCCGTTCATCAGGCCGCGCCCTGCGCTGCTTCGAGGGTTGCCAGCTGTTCCCTGGCCGCTTTTTGCATCATGCGGCGCAGGCGTGAGAGGCCGACGTCATGCTGATAGAGATATTCGTGTTCGCGGGCATTTGGCGCCATGCTTTCCAGCACCACACGATCCTGCTCCAGGACTTCCCAATGCAGTTTTTCCAGACGGTTGCGGTACATAAAGCGCCACATATCGCGCTGCCAGCCTTGCACGCGGCGGATACGCCAGAAGAAGACGCGGCAGTTGTCGTTATCTTCCGGCACCACCATGCCGACGATAAAGAAGTGCCCGCCCGGCCCAAAGCGCTTGCGGTAAGGAATAGACAGACGCATCCATAGCGCCCCGGTGTTGCCCAGCTCAACCCAATCGAAGTTGACGCCGGTCTGGCCTTTTTTCTCAAAGATAAAGCCGGTTTTGGTCGGCTGGAGTACCATGTCGGCCTTGCGGTCGCCTTCCGCCATTGAGTGCGAGGCCGAGTGCAGATAGGTGCCGTGCATCGGGTCCATGACGTTTTCCAGCGCGTACTGGTAATTGCATTGCCATGCGGCGGTACACAAGAAGTTGCTGTGGGCTTCGCCGTCGGCCAGCTCCTCCGGAAAGGTCAGTTCATCGGGCTGCTGCTCCGCCGTCACGCCAAACCACAGGAAAATGGCGCCGTGCACCTCCTGCACGCTGTAGCTGCGCACGCACTGCTGGCCGACCAGAGGACATTTGTCCACGGCAGGCACATCCTTCACTTCACCGTTGCCCGCCACTTCCAGTCCGTGATACCAGCAGGCGATACGATCGCCGAGGTTCCAGCCCATCGACAGGCGCGCGCCACGGTGCGGGCAGCGGTCCTCCAGGGCCTGCACCTGGCCATCCTTATTACGCCAGACCACAATCTGCTCGCCGAGGCGGGTAATCCCCACCGGAGCAGACTGCACCTCCCAGCTTGCCAGTACGGGGTACCAGAGGCCACGTAGACCTTTATCAAGATAATTTTGTACGGTAGTCGTCATCGCGTTGCCCTCAGTAGCCGTGAACCCGTAAGAATGCCTGGAAGCTGGCGTCGCTCCATGGCTCGCCCTGCATATCGTGCATCCGTACCGCATTCAGCCCATTAACCAGCTCCGGCAAGGTTTCAACGCCCTGCTCAAAGAAATCTTCCAGCGTAGCGATAAGGCTCACTTCCCAGTTTTCCGGTACGCGGCTGCGGGTCTGCCAGATCTGATTCTGGTAATCACCCGGCTTATGGATGGCGCCGTTCCCGCCCTCTGCGGGAGGGGTAAACTGACGACTTTCCGGCAGCGCCGGGTTGAAGTTCAGGGAATCGCTCATGCCACGGTCTCCTCGATGAAGGTAATCTGGATCTGGTTTTCAATGACCCGAACCGGGTAGCTGTTGAGGTTGCGCCCACCGGGGCCGTGCAGGCACTGGCCGGTTTTGACGTCGAAAATAGCCTCATGCAGCGGGCATTCCACCTTACCGTCTTCGACGAAGCCCTGGCTCAGCAGCGCATAGGCATGCGGGCATACGTCTTCCAGCGCGTAATATTCACCGTCAATCAAATAAATGCCGATCTCTTTACCTTCGACGTTGCCGCTAAAAGGGAAATCTTCCTGTACTTGTTCTGCGTCACATACGCCTATCCAGCTCATCACGATCCTCCAGGCTTTCGTCTCATATATGAAACTTTGTTTCTTATTTAATACGGTCAATATAAAAGCGGGGACGTTTTCGTCAAGCCTGTTTGTGACGCATTTGTTAATGGAAAGGGTTTTAATTATCTATCTGTGCAAGCGATCACGAAAAAATGCAGAGATATGAAACATTCATTCTTCAGGTGTGAATAAATAGGCTTTATTGATTCTCTTAAATCTGAATGAAAGGTATTGACTTTTCTTCTCACCCACTCATAAAAATAAATAAATGTGGCTGGGACGTTGTTTCACCTGTGAAACAAATTTAAATATTTGTATTTATAAACAATGAGTTTCACAGGTGAATCATTTTAGCCCCGTGACAATCACACTGATAAAAATATTAATAAATCAAAATTTAAGGCGGGCGTAATGACGGCAAGATGGCAAGGCACAATAGCACTTTTGTTGCTTATTATTATTTCCTACATCGACCGGGTGAATATCTCAGTAATGATTTTAAATCCGGAATTTGCCGAACACTTTCAGCTAAATGAAAACAGAATGTTACAGGGAATGCTGATGACCTGCTTTCTCCTGGGTTATGGTTTTTCGGCTTTATTATTAACGCCGGTTATAGAAAGCAAATTAAATTATCGACAGGGATTATTAAGCAGTATTGCGATTTGGGCTGCGGTTTGCGCTATTTCTCCGCTTCTGGGATCGCTAATGGGCATGCTCATTGCCCGCGTGATTCTGGGCGTTGCCGAAGGGCCGCTGTTTTCGCTCAAAACACGCTTTATTAGCGATAGCTTCCGGGCCGAAGAGATCGGAAAGCCCAATGCCGTTACCGCGCTGGGCGTCTCTCTCGGGCTGGCCGTCGGCTTTCCGCTGGTGACATGGTTGATGGCCCATCTGGGATGGGCCGGTTCTTTTTACGCACTGGCGGTCATGAATCTGGTGCTGGGTGGAGGGTTAATCTGGCGCTTCCTGCCTGCACCACCCCGCACGGCAAAGATAAAAAAATCGGGATTTGTGCAGACCTTTACGCTTGCCTGGCAAACGCCGCTGCTGGGCTGGATCCTTCTGGTGGAAGTCGCCACGCTTAGCTATCTCTGGGGCAGCAGCGCATGGCTGCCCGCATGGCTTCGTGATGAGCATCACTTCTCGCTGCACGCGACGGGCATGTTAGCGGCTATTCCCTTCCTGCTAAGCCTGGGATCTAAATTTCTTGGCGGGGTACTGCTCGACAGGATGCGCCCGGAACAGGCGCCGGTGCTATTTGTGGTGGGCGGTTTGCTGACGGCGATGTCCGTTGTCGCACTGATGCTGAGCCACCAGCCAGCATGGCTTGCGCTGTTTATGCTCTCGGCCAATATCTTCTGGGGACTGCAGGGGGCGGCCATTCCTGCGGTCGTTCAGCATCATGCCGCGCGGGAAGCTGTTGGCAGCGCGTATGGGATAATCAACGGCATCGGCAATATCTGCGCGGCCTTTATTCCGCTGCTGATGGGAATGGTGATGAAATCGGAGGGATCGGTCAGTTCAGGCTTTTCGGTGCTGGTTGTGTCGCAGGTTATTACCCTGCTGGCGGGAGGAATGTTGCTGCTGCGCATGCGTCGCGCAGCAGCAATCAGCGCCTAAGGCTTATTCGCCTTTTTTCGCTGCCTGGATGTAGAGCATTTCCAGCGCCAGGGTCGCCGCGGCCAGCGCGGTGATTTCTGACTGGTCGTAGGCCGGAGCCACTTCCACCACGTCCATCCCCACGATATTCAGATCTTTCAGGCCACGTACCAGCTTGATAGCGCGGTCAGACGTCAGGCCGCCAATCACCGGCGTACCGGTACCCGGCGCGAACGCTGGATCCAGGCAGTCGATGTCAAAGGTCAGGTACACCGGCATATCACCGACGATCTGCTTAACCTGAGCGATGATGTCGTCCACGCCGCGGTCATTCACCTGGCAGGCATCCAGCACGGTGAAGCCGTTGTCTTTGTCGAACTCGGTACGGATACCGATCTGCACTGAGTGGTTCGGATCGATCAGGCCTTCGTTTGGCGCGGTGTAGAACATGGTGCCGTGGTCGAACTCGCAGCCGTTCGCGTAGGTATCGGTGTGGGCATCGAAGTGAACCAGCGCCATTTTACCGAAGTGCTTAGCGTGGGCGCGCAGCAGCGGCAAAGTCACAAAGTGGTCACCGCCGAAGGAGAGCATACGCTTGCCGGCAGCCAGCAGACGCTCGGCGTGAGCCTGAAGATTCTCGCTCATTTCGCGGGCATCACCGAAGGCGTATACCAGGTCGCCGCAGTCCACAACGTTCAGACGCTCGCGCATGTCGAAGTTCCACGGGAAGCGGTTTCCTTCCCATGCCAGGTTGGTGGACACCTGACGGATCGCTGCCGGGCCGTGGCGGCCGCCCGCACGACCGGAAGTTGCCGCATCAAACGGAACGCCGGTGATAACCCAGTCCGCATCGCTATCGTACGGCTGGAAATTCAGCGGGAAACGCAAAAAACCAAAGGCATTAGATACCAGGGAGTTATCGTATTTGTGGCCTAAGGTGCTCATTGTCTGACCTCTCGGTTGGGGTTAAAAAAAGCCTAAAAAAAATCCCCTCCGCGTCGTTAAACCCGACGAGGAAGGGATTGGATTGGGGTACTGCCTTTTATTGAGCGGATTATCGCCGCTAATTCATACGGGTTCAAGAGAGTATAGGCGATGATGCTGCCTTTGCCCCTGACCCTGCCCTCTCGTACAGAAAGAGGGCGATTGAATTACTCGTCTTCCAGATACGTGTAACCGTAAAGACCGGCTTCAAACTCTTCGAGGAACTGCTGTTGCAGCGCCTCGTCAAGGCCGGTGTTCTTCACCTGGTCGCGGAACTGGGTCAGCAGCTTGTTCGGGTCGAGCTGCACGTACTGCAGCATATCCGCCACGGTGTCGCCTTCATCAGACAGCTCAACTTCCACGGAGCCGTCAGGGAAGACGAAGACGTCTACCGCTTCGGTGTCGCCGAACAGGTTGTGCATGTTGCCGAGGATTTCCTGATACGCGCCAACCATAAAGAAGCCCAGCATTGGCGGGTTCTCCGGGTCGTATTCCGGCATTGGCATGGTCGTTGCGATACCGTCGCCGTCCACGTAGTGGTCGATTGCGCCATCGGAGTCACAGGTGATATCCAGCAGTACGGCACGGCGCTCAGGCGCGTGGTTCAGCCCTTCCAGCGGCATCACCGGGAACAGCTGGTCGATACCCCACGCATCCGGCATCGACTGGAACAGCGAGAAGTTGACGTACATTTTGTCCGCCATGCGCTCCTGCAGCTCGTCGATGATGGGACGGTGCGCGCGGTTGCTCGGATCGAGCTGCTTCTGCACGTCGTGGCACATGTTCAGGTAGAGCTGTTCGGCCCAGGCACGTTCCTGCAGGCTGTAGGCACCGGAGGAGTAGCCGACGTGGATATCGTGCAGGTCCATCTGGCTATCGTGCAGCCATTCACGCAGCGAACGGCGCGTGCCCGGCTGGTGCATTTCAAGCCAGGTTTCCCACATGCTTTGCAGCGCGCGCGGCGCGTCATCGGCCGGTGGGGTCGCTGCGGTGTATTCGTTACGCTCAACGCCAATGATGTTGGAAACCAGCACGGTGTGGTGCGCGGTTACGGCGCGGCCAGACTCGGTAATCACCGTCGGGTGCGGCAGGCTGTTTTCTTCACAGGCATCGCCGATTGCCCAGATGATGTTGTTCGCGTACTCATTCAGGCCATAGTTAACCGAACAGTCGGACTGGGAACGCGTCCCTTCGTAGTCCACGCCCAGGCCACCGCCAACGTCGAAGCATTGGATATTCACGCCTAGCTTGTGCAGCTCAACGTAGAAGCGGGCGGATTCACGCACGCCGGTCGCGATGTCACGAATGTTTGCCATCTGCGAGCCGAGGTGGAAGTGCAGAAGCTGAATGCTGTCCAGGCGACCGCGTTCACGCAGGATTTCCACCAGCTGCAGAACCTGGTTTGCCGCCAGGCCGAATTTGGATTTTTCACCACCGGAGGACTGCCACTTACCGGAGCCCTGGGAAGCCAGACGGGCGCGAACGCCCAGGCGAGGAATCACGTTCAGGCGCTCGGCTTCTTCCAGCACGATGCTAATCTCGGACATCTTCTCGATAACCAGATAGACCTTGTGGCCCATCTTCTCGCCGATCAGCGCCAGGCGGATGTATTCGCGGTCTTTATAGCCGTTACAAACGATAACAGAACGGGTCAT
Source organism: Cedecea neteri (assembly GCF_000757825.1). Lineage (GTDB taxonomy): Bacteria > Pseudomonadota > Gammaproteobacteria > Enterobacterales > Enterobacteriaceae > Cedecea > Cedecea selenatireducens. The sequence continues at coordinate 3,347,070 of NZ_CP009451.1, read as the reverse complement.
ACCCGCATGCGCCAGCACGGCCATCAGCTCGGCTTTAGAGCCAGCTTCCAGACCCAGCGGCTCGCCGGAATGGATCAGCGACTCAATCACGCGACGATGCTGGTTTACTTTGATCGGATAAACCAGGAAGTAGTCGCCTTTATAGCCGTAAGATTCACGGGCGCGCTTAAAGGCGGCGTTAATTGAACGCAGGCGGTGCTGCAGGATCTGCGGGAAGCAGAACAGCGCAGGCAGGCGTTGGCCCTGGGCTTCGCGAGCTTTAACCAGCTCGGCGAGATCGACCCGAGCCTCCGGAACGTCCGGATCCGGGCAAACGCTGATGTGGCCCAGTTCGTTGACGTCGTAATAGTTATTGCCCCACCAGGCAATATTGTATGTACGCAGCATCTTGCTGGCTTCCTCGGAGCTCATGGCAACCTCCTGAATGGAACGATGTACATCCTGCCCGCCCACTGACGAACCCGAAACAGAAGTAATTTTGTCAGTCATGGCGAACCTCAAATTTTGTCGATTGTGCAAAACAGTTGACTACTATCGCAGGGGTATCCTGCAATAACAACCCATTAACAGCGCGTATTGACAGCACAAGACGCTGACAGCCAGGCTGTGCGACCGGTTTCATTTTCATATCATTGTAAAACACGTATCCGAACCCTGTATGACAGGACGGCGAAACCACGAGAAAACTCTTGTATTACAAGAGCGCCCTTGTTCAGTGACCACGGCGGATTACAGACCGGCCCGGGGATCCTGAGAAGCGCCGAGATGGGTAAAACATCGGCAAGTTTGAAAACATGAGATGCAGGCTGCGAGGAGCATATGCGCGCCAGGACGGCGTGCCAGATTAATTGAATGACGGCGGTTCATTACTCGTATCACCTCCACGCATACGTTGACTATGTATGCGACAAGCCAAAGCTGCGAGCACTGTAGCTGACAGGCTCTAAATAATTGCTCAACCCGGCTGGAAGTGGGCAACACAAACTGTGTGCTTTTGATTAAGCCGCGCGCGCCGCTTTATACCCATATCAGGGGTAAAAAGCAAAACAAAAATGCGTAAATTGCCAGCAGTGTCAGCCATGCTTTCCACTAAAGATTTCTCACATATTGCCGTTACCCTAAAAAATTCTGGCTATCTGCCGATTGTGTAATCTAAAATAGCCGTCCAGATGTTAATCCATCTATACTGATTAACTGTTAGACTGCCTGTTTTTCAATCTGTGGCAATAAGTTCCCAGGTTGGTCTATCTCACCGCACCTGCGGCGTAGAGCAGCAGCCTGAACTAAACAAATCCTTTTAGGGTGAAGAAAATATGGCTAAACACCTTTTTACGTCCGAGTCTGTATCTGAAGGGCATCCTGATAAAATCGCTGACCAAATCTCCGACGCCGTCCTTGATGCTATCCTCGAGCAGGATCCGAAAGCACGCGTAGCCTGTGAGACCTACGTTAAAACCGGCATGGTTCTGGTTGGCGGCGAAATCACCACCAGCGCGTGGGTTGATATCGAAGAAATCACCCGCAACACCGTGCGTGAAATCGGCTATGTGCATTCAGATATGGGCTTTGATGCCAACTCCTGTGCCGTTCTGAGCGCGATTGGTAAGCAATCCCCGGACATCAACCAGGGCGTTGACCGTACCGATCCGCTGGAGCAGGGCGCGGGCGACCAGGGCCTGATGTTTGGCTACGCGACTAACGAAACCGACGTGCTGATGCCAGCGCCAATCACCTACGCCCACCGTCTGGTGCAGCGTCAGGCTGAAGTGCGTAAAAACGGCTCCCTGCCTTGGCTGCGTCCGGATGCGAAAAGCCAGATCACCTTCCAGTATGACGACGGCAAGATCGTCGGTATCGATGCGGTGGTGCTGTCTACTCAGCATTCCGAAGACGTCGAGCTGAAAGTCCTGCAGGAAGCGGTGATGGAAGAGATCATCAAACCTGTTCTGCCGGGCGAGTGGCTGAACGCGTCGACCAAATACCACATCAACCCAACCGGCCGTTTCGTCATCGGTGGCCCGATGGGTGACTGCGGTCTGACCGGTCGTAAAATCATCGTTGATACCTACGGCGGTATGGCTCGTCACGGTGGCGGCGCATTCTCCGGTAAAGATCCGTCTAAAGTTGACCGTTCTGCCGCCTACGCTGCGCGTTATGTTGCGAAAAACATCGTGGCTGCAGGCCTGGCCGACCGCTGTGAAATTCAGGTTTCTTACGCTATCGGCGTGGCAGAACCTACTTCCATCATGGTGGAAACCTTCGGTACCGAGAAAATCTCTACCGAGCAGCTGACCCTGCTGGTGCGTGAGTTCTTCGACCTGCGTCCATACGGCCTGATCCAGATGCTGGATCTGCTGCACCCGATTTACAAAGAGACCGCCGCTTACGGTCACTTTGGTCGCGAACATTTCCCTTGGGAAAAAACCGACAAAGCAGCACTGCTGCGCGAAGCTGCTGGCCTGAAATAACTCTCCAGCCTTCCGTCTTTAAAGGCCAGCTTATGCTGGCCTTTTGCTTTCTGCCGCTGCGCCAGCACGCCTCTTTTTTCCTATTCCCCGAGCCGTTCGCCGTCATCGTGAAACCGATTACATCCGTAAATAAAGACTTCTGTTATCGCTTTTTATCATCCCTCAGTTAAAACACATCATTTGTTACATAACGCTTCAGATTAAGCTGATTTTTTCCCGCGGCGTGGACTTTAGTCACTATTAATCTCATGTTTTATCATAATGAAGCCTCTTTTTAATCTGCACCGTTAGTGTAACCGATTACATAGCTGTGATTATCATCACACACTTTTGCCCTTCGCTGACCTACCCTTAATGCCGTCAAATCCGAAAAACCCACGTGGAGGGCGTTATGCCTGACAATAAAAAATCCGGGCGTTCAAACAAAAGCATGACCTTTTTCGTCTGCTTCCTCGCCGCACTCGCCGGCCTGCTGTTTGGCCTGGATATCGGCGTAATTGCCGGTGCGCTGCCTTTTATCGCTAAAGACTTCGCCATCACTTCCCACACCCAGGAATGGGTGGTGAGCTCAATGATGTTCGGTGCCGCCGTCGGGGCCATCGGCAGCGGCTGGCTCTCCTTCAAGCTGGGCCGAAAATACAGCCTGATGATCGGCGCCGTGCTGTTTGTGCTCGGCTCCCTTTGCTCGGCCTTTGCGCCTAACGTTGAAGTGTTGATTGTTTCCCGCGTCCTGCTGGGCCTTGCCGTCGGCGTAGCTTCCTACACCGCGCCGCTGTACCTGTCAGAGATTGCGCCGGAGAAGATTCGCGGCAGCATGATCTCCATGTACCAGCTCATGATAACCATCGGTATTCTGGGCGCTTATCTCTCTGATACCGCCTTCAGCTACACCGAATCCTGGCGCTGGATGCTTGGGGTTATTACCCTGCCTGCCCTGCTGCTGCTGGTTGGCGTATTTTTCCTGCCGGACAGCCCGCGCTGGTTTGCCGCCAAGCGCCGTTTCCACGATGCTGAGCGCGTTCTGCTGCGCCTGCGTGATACCAGCGCAGAAGCGAAACGTGAGCTGGAAGAGATCCGCGAAAGCCTGAAGGTAAAACAGAGCGGCTGGTCGCTGTTTAAGGACAACTCTAACTTCCGTCGCGCGGTCTTTCTTGGCGTACTGCTGCAGGTTATGCAGCAGTTCACCGGCATGAACGTCATCATGTACTACGCACCGAAAATCTTCGAAATTGCCGGGTTTGCCAACACCACGCAGCAAATGTGGGGCACCGTGATCGTCGGCCTGATTAACGTGCTGGCGACCTTCATCGCCATCGGCCTGGTGGATCGCTGGGGACGTAAGCCTACGCTGGTGCTTGGCTTCATGGTCATGGCCGTTGGGATGGGCGTGCTGGGCACCATGCTGCACATCGGTATCCACTCTCAGGGCGCGCAGTACTTCGCGATTGCCATGCTGCTGATGTTCATCGTTGGCTTCGCCATGAGCGCGGGCCCGCTGATTTGGGTGCTGTGTTCTGAAATCCAGCCGCTCAAAGGGCGTGATTTCGGTATCACCTGCTCCACCGCCACCAACTGGATTGCCAATATGATCGTTGGCGCCACCTTCCTGACCATGCTGAACACGCTGGGCAACGCCAACACCTTCTGGGTTTATGCGGCGCTGAACCTGTTCTTCATCGTCCTGACGCTGTGGCTTATTCCTGAGACAAAACACGTCTCGCTGGAACACATCGAACGTAACCTGATGAAAGGCCGTAAATTACGCGAAATCGGCGCGCACGACTAAGCTCTAACGGTCCCTCCCGGTGACGGGAGGGGCTTGCACCGCGCTTCCCGCCCCATTATTCTCTGCCGTTATGAAAGCCCCCCGACTCCCTATCGCCATCCAGCAAGCCGTGATGCGCTGCCTGCGTGAAAAGCTTCAGCAGGCCAACTCGCATTTAGGCACGCATTATCCTGAGCCCAAAATGGTCTATCAGCAGCGCGGCACCGCTGCCGGAACCGCCTGGCTGGAAAGCTACGAAATTCGCCTCAATCCGGTGCTACTGATGGAAAATCAGCAGGCTTTTGTGGACGAAGTCGTTCCCCATGAGCTGGCTCACCTGCTGGTCTGGAAGCATTTTGGCCGCGTAGCTCCTCACGGCAGAGAGTGGAAATGGATGATGGAAACCGTGCTTGGCGTGCCCGCTCGCCGCACCCATCGGTTTGAAGTAGATTCGGTACGCAAAAATACCTTCCCCTACCGCTGCCCCTGCCAGCAGCATCAGCTCACCGTGCGCCGCCACAATCGGGTTCTGCGCGGTGAAGCAGAATACCGCTGCACTCATTGCGGGCAGCTATTAAAACCCGACGTTACAACCCCATGTAATTAATCATTTATTTCTGGAATTTTTACACCATCGCCGATTGAAACTGGATATCCGATCAGTTAGGGTGCGGGCACGTTTTAGTAAGGATTCTAGAAATGTCTCGCAAAATTTCTTGGGCTGTTGCATTCGTTGCAGCTCTCAGCTCGCTTCCCGCATTTAGCTCCGGCATCAACAGCTTCGCCCAGGCCAAAACCGCAGGCGTAAAAATCAATGCCGATGTCCCGGGCGACTTCTACTGCGGCTGCAAGATCAGCTGGCAGGGCAAAAAGGGCATCCCGGACCTTGAGTCCTGTGGCTATAAAGTGCGGAAAAACGAGAACCGGGCTACCCGCATTGAGTGGGAACACGTCATGCCAGCCTGGCAGTTCGGCCACCTGCTGCAATGCTGGCAGGACGGCGGGCGTAAAAACTGCGCCAAAGACCCCGTTTACCGCAAAATCGAAAGCGATATGCATAACCTGCAGCCTGCCGTCGGCGAGGTTAACGCCGACAGAAATAACTTCATGTACAGCCAGTGGAACGGCGGTGAAGGGCAATATGGCCAGTGCGCAATGAAGGTTGATTTCAAAGATAAAGTGGCCGAACCGCCGGAGCGTGCGCGAGGCGCAATTGCCCGTACCTATTTCTACATGCGCGACCAGTACCAGCTTTCGCTTTCACGCCAGCAAACCCAGCTTTTCCAGGCCTGGGACAAACGCTATCCGGTCAACGACTGGGAGTGCGAGCGGGATGAACGTATTGCGAGAGTCCAGGGCAACCATAACCCATATGTGCTACGGGCTTGCAAGGCGCGAAACAGCTAACCTACACTAGCGGCAATTCTTTATTTGCTGTGACGAAACATCGCCCTTTCGCCAACAAAGGCCGGGGCTGAAAAATCCCTTCTCCCTTTTGGGAGAAGGTCAGGATGAGGGTCAAGTCCTGCAGCGCAACTAATCGGAAACTATTTCATGCGTATACCCCGCATTCACCACCCTGAAAATCTCTCCGTTGGCCAGGACGTACTTCTGAGCGAAGATGCGGCAAACCACGTAGGACGGGTGCTGCGTATGGGCGCAGGCCAGGCCATTCAGCTGTTCGACGGCAGCAATCAGGTGTTCGACGCGGAAATTGTGCAGGCGGATAAAAAAAGCGTGCGCGTAAAAGTGCTGGCAGCCAGCCAGGACGATCGTGAATCACCTCTCTGGCTGCATCTCGGCCAGGTCATGTCACGCGGCGAAAAAATGGAATTTACCATTCAAAAGGCCGTGGAGCTGGGCGTGAACGTTATCACCCCATTGTTTTCCGAACGCTGCGGGGTAAAACTGGACGCTGAAAGGCTGAGCAAAAAGCTCCAGCAGTGGCAGAAGATTGCCGTCGCCGCCTGCGAACAATGCGGCCGTAACCGTGTGCCAGAAGTTCGCCCGGCGATGGAGCTGGAAGCCTGGTGCGCCGAGCAGGATGCAGCTCTAAAACTTAATCTACACCCTCGCGCCAGCGCCAGCATCAACACCTTACCGCAGCCGGTCGAGCGCGTGCGCCTGCTGATTGGCCCGGAAGGGGGCCTGACGGCGGATGAGATCGCCATGACCGCTGAACACCAATTTACTGATATTCTGTTGGGACCGCGCGTTCTGCGTACTGAGACCACCGCGCTCACCGCCATTACCGCACTGCAGGTGCGCTTTGGCGATCTGGGCTAAAGGAGAACAACAATGATCAAGCTCGGCATCGTGATGGACCCCATCGCACACATCAACATCAAAAAAGACTCCAGCTTTGCCATGTTGCTGGAAGCGCAGCATCGTGGTTACGAACTGCACTACATGGAAATGGCCGATTTGTATCTGAACAATGGCGAGGCACGCGCACGCACTCGCCTGCTCAGCGTCGAGCAGAATTACGATAAGTGGTATGAGTTTGGCTCCGAGCAGGATATCGCCCTGGCAGACCTGAACGTCGTACTGATGCGTAAAGACCCGCCATTCGACACCGAATTTATCTACGCGACCTACATTCTTGAGCGCGCAGAAGAGAAAGGCACGCTGATCGTTAACAAGCCGCAAAGCCTGCGCGACTGTAACGAAAAGCTGTTCACCGCATGGTTTGCCGACCTGACGCCGGAAACGCTGGTGACCCGTAACAAAGCGCAGTTGAAAGCCTTCTGGCAGCAGCACGGCGATATCATTATGAAACCGCTGGACGGCATGGGCGGCGCGTCTATCTTCCGCGTGAAGCAGGATGACCCAAACATCGGCGTTATCGCAGAAACCCTTACCGAACTGGGCACCCGCTACTGCATGGCGCAGAACTACCTGCCGGCCATTAAAGACGGCGACAAGCGCGTGCTGGTGGTAGATGGTGAGCCGGTGCCTTACTGCCTGGCACGTATTCCGCAGGGCGGCGAGACTCGCGGCAACCTGGCGGCCGGTGGCCGTGGTGAACCTCGTCCACTGACCGAAAGCGACTGGGAAATTGCCCGCCGCGTTGGGCCAACGCTTAAGGCTAAAGGCCTGATTTTTGTTGGCCTGGATATCATCGGCGATCGCCTGACTGAGATTAACGTCACCAGCCCAACCTGCATCCGTGAAATCGAAGCCGAATTCCCTGTGTCGATTACCGGCATGCTGTTCGATGCCATCGAAAAACGCCTCGCACACTAAGCGCATCCGGGCGGGTAACGGTTACCCGCCCATTCCTTCAAAGGCGCGATACAGGCCGGGTAGCCGCTCTTCCTTCATTAGTGGTAAGCTGGCCACTCTTCGCGCAGCCACTGCCGCTTTTATCAACCGGGATCAGAACCTCTGACAATGAATTTACAGCATCACTTTCTTATTGCCATGCCGGCTCTTCAGGACCCCTTATTTAAGCGCTCTGTAGTCTATATTTGCGAATACAACGATGAAGGCGCGATGGGGATTATCATCAATAAACCGCTGGAAAATCTGCAGGTTGATGGCGTTCTCGAAAAGCTAAAAATTGAACCAGAACCGCGTGATACCGCGATTCGCCTGGATAAGCCCGTTTTCATCGGCGGCCCTCTGGCGGAAGACCGCGGCTTCATCCTGCACTCGCCGCCGGGCAACTTCGGTTCGAGCATCCGCATTTCCGACGACACGGTGATCACCACCTCGCGGGACGTGCTGGAAACTTTAGGCACCGAAAAGCAGCCGAAAGAGGTGATTGTTGCCCTCGGTTACTCCTCCTGGGAAAAGGGCCAGCTTGAGCAAGAAATCATGGAAAACTCATGGCTGACGGCGCCTGCCTCTCCTGAGATCCTGTTCCATACGCCGATTGCAGACCGCTGGCGCGAAGCCGCCCGCCTGATAGGCATCGACATCCACACTATGCCAAGCGAAGCGGGGCACGCCTGATGAGCAGCGGAACCTTAATGGCCTTTGACTTCGGGACGAAAAGCATCGGTGTCGCTATCGGCCAGCGAATTACCGGCACAGCCCGGCCTTTAACCGCGCTTAAAGCGCAGGACGGTACCCCGGACTGGAACGCGGTAGAAAAAATCCTGAAAGAGTGGCAGCCGGAAGAAGTGGTGGTTGGTTTACCGCTGAATATGGACGGCACCGAGCAACCTCTGACGGCACGCGCCCGCAAGTTCGCCAACCGCCTGCATGGCCGCTTTGGGGTGAAGGTCTCTCTGCAGGACGAGCGCCTGAGCACCGTCGAAGCCCGCGCAGGGCTGTTCGAACACGGTGGCTTCCGCGCCCTGAACAAAGGCAGCATTGACTCCGCTTCGGCCGTTATCATCCTCGAGAGCTGGTTCGAATATCACCCGTGAAGGGATTAGCTGTTGGGTGCTTCGCTTCCTGCGTTCAGCAGGCTCATGCCTCGCGGCAATCGCCAGAAAATGGCTGCGGTCCCGGTAGCCTGATGAAGGCTGCTTTACACGGGAATCAATACGGCGCAGCAGCGCGTCCGGCAGCGTGATATTTAACCGCTGCTGTTTTCCTTCCAGCGCTGATAAATCTACATCAACCAGCAGCCATTGCTGACAGTAGGCGTACTCCGGGTCGGCGGCATAAGCAAAAGGCCCTGCATCACGAAGCTGCGTAATATCTTTTCCGCTTTCTACCATTAAATCGACAATCGACAGCACCGCGTCCTGCACCATCGGTGCGATATCAGCCTGGCTATCCGCCGCGGATACGCAGCCAAAGTCATCGTTGCATAGCGCGGGGACGACCAGGCCAAACGCTTCGTTTTCAGTTGCCGGTAACTCTACACCAACAGAAAAAAACATCTTTAACCTCCGGCTGTGCAGGCTAAATCCCTGCCATTTTGCGTATGGATTTGACGGTACCGATGGGCAAATCCTTTTTGGGATGCGGAATGGGGAAAGTTTTTCCGGTTTCAGGCGACCACCAGATCCAGTGACTCCCCCCGGAACGTCTGACGGATTCACACCCTGCAGCCCTCAATTCCTTAATTAGCTCGGCTGAGGTCATCATGATCTCCCTGGCTGACAAGGAATATACACACCAATACACACAGAAGCAACAAAAGCGTTCAAAGCGGCACCTCCCATGGCTCACTGACTGCCAGGTCGCCCTCGCCAATGCTGCCCTCACGCAGCCGCTGTGCCTCGCTTTGAGCAAAACTTTGCATACCTTGCTGCTGACCGGTTTGTAACACACCAGGCAGTTGATGCGTTTTCCCTTCACGAATCAGGTTTGCCACCGCTGAGGTGTTAACCAGCAGTTCGTAAAGCGCCACCCGACCACCGTCACGCGACGGTACCAGCTTCTGCGCCAGCACCGCTTTAAGGCTCCCTGCAAGCTGGGTGCGAATCAGGTTTTTCTCCTGGGCGGGGAATACATCCACCAGCCGCTCTACGGCCTGTGCAGCGCCACGCGTATGCAACGTCGCCAGCACTAAATGCCCGGTCTCTGCGGCGGTCAGCGCGAGGCCTATCGTTTCGCTATCACGCAGCTCCCCCAGCAGAATGACATCGGGGTCCTCCCTCAGAGCGGCTTTTAAAGCCGAGGCATAGCTTTCACAATGCCGACCTGGCTCACGCTGCTGAATCAGGCAGCGGCCGGAGGAATGAATAAATTCAATGGGGTCTTCCAGCGTCAGCACGTGGCCATCAAGATGCTGGTTGAGATGCTGGATCATCGCTGCAAGCGTTGTAGATTTCCCGCTACCGGTGGCCCCGGTAACCAGTATCAACCCCTCGCTTTCACGCAAAAGTTCGTTAATGTGAGCCGGCGTTTTCAATGCCTCCAGCGTCGGGCAGGATGATGCCAGCAATCTCAGCGCCAACGAGTGCCCTTCCTGGTGTAAAAAAGCATTTCCCCTTAGCCTGACGCCGCTCTCAAGCGTGAGAGAAAAATCCAGCTGCCCGGCACGTTTGAGCTGTGACGTCTGCTCTTCATTAAGCCAGGCACCCAAAACCTCTTCAACCTCCGGTGCGGCCTCCGGGCACAGCTCCAGCCTGCCGCGCTTTCGCCAACGCGCCGGTTGACGTGCGCACAGGTGTAGATCGGAGACATTATGCTTTACACTAAGGGCCACAATTTCTTCGATATCCATATCACTTCCAACGATCATGAATGAGATAGCGCACAATCTGGCACAGGTTCACGGGAAAATATCAGCCGCCGCTGCACGCTGCGGCAGAAGCCCTGAAGAAGTTACACTGCTTGCAGTCAGCAAAACTAAACCTGCGAGCGCCATCGCAGAAGCGGTCGCCGCGGGGCAACGTGCCTTTGGCGAAAACTATGTGCAGGAAGGCGTGGATAAGATTCACCACTTCGCTGAACAGGGCGTTGAAGGGTTGGAATGGCACTTTATCGGGCCGCTGCAGTCGAACAAAAGTCGCCTGGTGGCGGAGAATTTTGACTGGTGCCATACCGTCGACAGACTACGTATTGCCAGCCGATTAAGCGAGCAGCGCCCGTCAACGCTGCCGCCGCTGAACGTGCTGATTCAAATTAATATCAGCGACGAAAACAGTAAATCCGGCATCGCGTTAACCGAGCTGGAGCAGTTGGCTGCGGAAGTGGTGGCCTTACCGGGATTGACGCTGCGGGGATTAATGGCCATTCCTGCGCCGGAACCGGACTACGAGCGCCAGCTTGCCGTTTGCCGCAAAATGGCAGAAGCCTGCCATGCACTCAAAGACCGTTATGCAACGGTCGATACGTTATCTTTGGGCATGACCGATGACATGGAAGCCGCGATTGCCGCAGGCAGCACCATGGTGCGCATTGGAACCGCTATTTTCGGCGCGCGGGATTATTCCGCTCGTTAATCACCATCATTTTTGAGGAAAACCATGCTAACGTTGACTTTCCTGGTCAAAACCCTGATTGAGCTGTACGTAATGGTGCTGCTTATCCGTATCTGGATGCAGTGGGCACGCTGTGATTTCTATAACCCTTTTGCCCAGTTCATTGTCAAGGTCACCCAGCCTGTCGTCGGGCCGCTTCGCCGCGTGCTCCCGTCTATTGGTCCGATTGATACTTCATCCCTGCTGGTGGCATTTATCCTCACCACGCTGAAGTTCCCTATTTTGCTGTTGATTCAGTCCGGCGGGCTGTCGCTCGATCCGTTCAATTTAGTCATTGGCGTCCTGTCGCTATTGAAATCAGCCGGTACGATGGTGTTCTGGGTGATCATTATCCGCTCGCTGATGAGCTGGATAAGCCAGGGCCGTAGCCCGATTGAATACGTACTGATGCAAATGACCGAGCCAATGATGGCGCCGATTCGCCGCATTTTACCGGCCATGGGCGGGCTTGATTTCTCCGCTATGGTGGTGATTCTGATCCTTTATGCGCTGAACTATCTCGGTATGGATCTGTTCCCTGGTCTCTGGTACGCCATTTGAGTGCTGTCACTCAACTGCCTGACGGGCTGGTTTTGCGGCTGTATATTCAGCCCAAAGCCAGCCGCGACAGCCTGGTCGGTGTGCATGGCGACGAGCTAAAAGTCGCCATCACCGCGCCGCCGGTCGACGGGCAGGCCAACGCTCACCTGGTAAAATACCTGGCCAAACAGTTCCGGGTCGCGAAAAGCCAGGTGGTGATTGAGAAAGGCGACCTTGGCCGCCATAAACAAGTTAAAATTATCGGCCCACAGCAAATCCCGACGGAAGTCGCGGCATTGATTGAAACCCTCGAATAACGACAGGACTGGCTATGCAAAAAGTCGTATTAGCTACCGGTAACGCCGGTAAAGTGCGTGAACTCGCCGATTTGCTGGCGGATTTCGGCCTCGATGTGGTCGCGCAAACTGAACTGAACGTGGAGTCGGTAGAAGAGACCGGCCTGACCTTTATAGAGAACGCCATTCTCAAGGCCCGCCATGCGGCTAAAGTAACCGGGCTTCCGGCGCTGGCCGACGACTCTGGCCTGGCCGTGGATGCTCTGGGCGGTGCTCCGGGTATCTATTCCGCGCGCTATGCGGGCGAAGATGCCAGCGACCAGCAGAATCTCGAAAAACTTCTGGAAGCGCTGAAAGATGTGCCGGACGATAAACGCCAGGCTCAGTTCCACTGCGTGCTGGTCTATATGCGTCACGCGGAAGACCCAACGCCGCTGGTGTTCCACGGCAGCTGGCCGGGAGTGATTACCCACGCACCTGCCGGGCAAGGTGGCTTTGGCTACGATCCTATTTTCTATGTTCCGTCCGAGGGGAAAACCGCGGCCGAGCTGACCCGCGATGAAAAGAGCGCCATTTCCCATCGTGGGCAAGCGCTGAAACTGTTACTGGAAGCAATGCGTAATGGCTAATTTGCCACCTCTGAGTCTCTACATTCACATCCCCTGGTGCGTACAGAAGTGCCCATACTGTGACTTCAACTCCCACGCGCTTAAAGGCGACGTGCCGCACGACGAATACGTGAGCCATTTACTGCGCGATCTCGACCGCGACGTGCCGTTGGCTCAAGGGCGTGAGGTAAAGACTATTTTCATCGGGGGCGGCACCCCAAGCCTGCTGTCCAGCGAAGCCATGCAAACGCTGCTGGACGGCGTGCGCTCGCGCATAAAGCTGGCAGATGACGCAGAAATCACTATGGAAGCCAACCCCGGTACGGTTGAAGCCGACCGCTTTGTTGGCTACCAAAAAGCGGGCGTGAACCGCATTTCTATCGGCGTGCAGAGCTTTAGCGAACCTAAGCTAAAACGCCTGGGCCGTATTCATGATGCGGGCGAGGCCAAACGTGCGGCTAATCTGGCAAGCGGCCTGGGCCTGCGCAGCTTTAACCTTGACCTGATGCACGGCCTGCCAGACCAGTCGATTGAAGAGGCGCTGGACGACCTGCGCCAGGCCATTGAACTGAACCCACCGCATCTTTCCTGGTATCAGCTGACCATCGAGCCAAATACGCTGTTTGCTTCACGCCCGCCGAAGCTGCCGGATGACGACGCGCTGTGGGATATTTTCGAGCAGGGCGACAAGCTGCTCACCGCCGCAGGGTACCAGCAGTATGAAACTTCCGCCTATGCGAAGCCGGGCTACCAGTGTCAGCACAACCTGAACTACTGGCGCTTTGGCGACTATCTTGGCATTGGCTGCGGCGCGCACGGTAAAGTCACCTTCCCGGATGGGCGTATTACTCGCACGGCGAAAACGCGTCACCCGCGCGGCTATATGGAAGGAAAATATCTCGACCGCCAGCATGACGTGGAACAGGCTGATAAGCCGTTCGAGTTCTTTATGAACCGCTTCCGCCTGCTGGAAGCCGCGCCACGCAGCGAGTTCAAGCTCTATACCGGTTTAGATGAAGCAACGATTCGCCCGCAGCTGGATGAGGCGATGGCGAAAAACTATATGACTGAAACGGATGAGTACTGGCAGATAACCGAGCACGGGAAGCTGTTTTTAAACTCCCTGCTTGAACTGTTCCTTGCCGAGTAACCTCTTCCTGTGATGCCCTGGCCGGACGGCCAGGGCGGGCGTACGGATCAGTACTGGTTAAACATTTCCTGAATTTGCTTCGGATCGTTGGTTTTAGTCAGCGCCAGCTGCAACAGCACGCGGGCTTTTTGCGGGTTCAGCGAACCAGAGGCGACAAAACCATACTTCCCATCATCCACTTCCGCATCACGGGTAGTGTAACCTGTCGGCACTCGCGATGAGCGAACCACAACGGTCCCCTCGTGCGCGGCGGTCGCAAGAGTATCGAACACGGTCTTATACAGGTTACCGTTGCCCACACCGGCGCTAACGATCCCTTCATAGCCATCGTCCACCAGCGCTTTCACCGGCAGGTCAGAGGCATTAGCATAGTTATAGATAATACCCACCTTCGGCAGCTCGCTCAGCGTCGATACGTCAAACGGCGTGGACGTTGTGTGCTTACGCACCGGGGTGCGTTGATAGTCAATTTTGCCATTATGGATATAGCCCAACGGGCCAAAGTTGACGGACTTGAACGTCGCAACATCCGTAGTACTGGTTTTGGTGACGTCACGCCCATCCAGCACGGTATCATTCATTACCACCATCACCCCACGGTTGGCAGACTGCGGGTCAACGGCCGCGACCACCGCGTTATAGAGGTTAAATGGGCCATCGGCGCTCATCGAGGTCGACGGACGCATCGCGCCTACCAGAACCACCGGCTTATTACATTTCACCGTGAGATCGAGGAAATAGGCGGTTTCCTCCATCGTGTCCGTGCCGTGGGTAATAACAAACCCATCGGTTTTATCGCAGTCGGCGTTAATTTTCTTCGCCAGCGTCAGCCAGACCCGATCGTTCATATCCTGCGAACCGATATTAACGACCTGCTCGCCCTTCACCACCGCCAGATCTTTTAGCTGCGGTACCGCGTTAACCAAATTCTCTACGCCGACTTTACCGGCGGTGTAATTAGATTTCGTTGCCGAATCACCGCCTCCGGCAATAGTGCCGCCGGTTGCCAAAATAGTGACATGAGGCAAAGCAAGGGCTGCACTGCTGAACCCCATAACTACTGTGAGAAGCGCCATTTTTCCAAAAAACTTCATTTTATTTCTCCAGTTATGTGAATTTGCCGCATTATCCCAGCATCAAAGATGAATAATGTGACTACAGCCCATTAACCAGATAAACGCTCTCCAATAATCACGATTATTAGATACAGAAACCAATGAACAGAAAATAATAATAAATGGGAGGAAGCGGCCGGGAAAAAGCCGGCCTCTGGATTACTTAAGCCCGCTCACCAGCGCCTTGCGGCTCTGCTCAAGGGTGATCACGCGGTCACACACATCTTTACCGAACTTCTGAAAATCCGCTTCCTGATTATTCCACTCGTTCTGAACCGCCGTTTGCAGGCCGCCGAGGTTACCCAGCACATTCTGCAGCGGGTTGCCGCCGCCTTTCAGCACCGCCTGCGCGCCCATTTCATTAATGCTATCCTGCAGAATGCCGCCCATCGCCTGGTTCACCAGCTGCTGGCCATCGGCCCTCACCTGATCGACGGCTTTATAGTGGAACGTCAGCCCGTCCTGGCGGCGCTCGATAATACGGTTCATCTGCTCTTTTAGCTGGGCATCCAGCTTGGTCAGGCGGCTGCGCATGCTGCTGCTCTCCCCGACCTGCTTCGCAATAATGCCGTCCAGCGCTATGCGGCTTTTCTCTACGCGAGAACGGGCACCGTTATCAATCCACGGTAAATCCGTGCGCAGAGCTTTTTGGTAGTTCAACGCCTGCTGGCGCTGTGCCGCGCTCAGCGTCTTCTGAACGCCGTTGTATTTGACGCTGCCGTCAGGCGCAATCACCAGGTTGCCGTTCTCACCCACGACCTGAACGGACTGCGGGCTAATGACCACGTCATCGCGTGGATTTACGCTGCACTGATAGTCAGCGTGCGCCGAAGCGGCGGTGACCAGCAGTGCGCCTAAAAGAACCTTACGGATCATATTCTCTCCTGAAAAATCAGCTCCTGAAAAAAAGGCTGGTTAATTAACCAGCCTGTTTTTTGCTAACACTTAGTCCCACCAGACGTCGAACAGATCGCTAATGCGAACATCTTCGAGCTTGCGGTCTTCTAACCATTTACGCACCAGCGCCTGATGCTCTTCGGTGCATTTGCCAATCTCTTCCATGCACACCAGGCCTTCCCAGACCAGGTAACCACTGCCGTCAAACGCCAGCTTGTTCGGCGCAATCACTTCAGCGATCAGCTCGTCCACGGTTTTATCGATTTGCTCTTCGGAAGTGCCCTCCGGGAAGCGCCAGGCAATCGAGAACCCCAGTTCCTGGAACTCTTCGATGTGCATTTTCTTACGCAGACGACGGCTACGATTCTTTGCCATTATTTCACCCTCTCGAACATTAAGTCCCATACGCCGTGGCCAAGACGATGGCCACGTTGTTCAAATTTGGTCACTGGACGTGAGTCCGGACGCGGTACGTAGTCGTGACTCTCCGACTGGTTTTTATACCCTTCGATAGAGGACATCACTTCGAGCATATGTTCAGCATAAGGTTCCCAGTCGGTTGCCATATGGAACACGCCGCCCAGCTTCAGCTTACGCTTCACAAGGTCAGCAAACGGTACCTGAACGATACGGCGTTTATTATGACGCGCTTTATGCCATGGATCAGGGAAAAACAGCTGAACCATGTTCAAAGAATTGTCAGGAATCATGTTTTCCAACACTTCCACCGCGTCGTGGCACATCACGCGGAGGTTCTCCACGCCGGCTTCATGCGCGGTGCTCAGGCAGGCGCCCACGCCCGGTGAATGCACTTCAATACCGAGGTAGTTGTGCTGCGGATTGGTTTGCGCCATGGCCACCAGCGAAGTGCCCATACCAAAACCGATTTCCAGCGTGACCGGCGCTTCGCGGCCAAAAATCTCGCTAAAGTCGGCAGGCTCGGCCTGGAACTCAACGCCCATCACCGGCCAGTAGTTATCCAGCGCGTGCTGCTGGCCTTTTGTCAGACGCCCCTGGCGACGGACAAAGCTGCGGATGCGGCGCAGTACACGGCCTTCTTCATTAAATTCCGGTGAAATGACGTCATTCTTCATGGTTTTCTTAACGCTTCGCTTAGTGTTCGGGAAACGGGCATTATCCAAAGTTAAGGATGAGAAGCAAGTGGCAGAAAGTTCCGGTTTACAGCTTTACGCCTCTGTGCTGGAATCGGCACCTTTATTACACCTTTGCCGGATATCCCGCGTTGACGATGCAAGCTCCTCAATTCTCCCAACAAGTCCTCGACTGGTACCACAAGTATGGGCGTAAAACCCTGCCGTGGCAGCAGGAGAAAACGCCTTATAAAGTATGGCTCTCTGAGGTGATGTTGCAACAAACCCAGGTCGCGACGGTTATCCCTTATTTTGAGCGCTTTATGGCGCGCTTCCCCACCGTGACCGATCTGGCAAAAGCGCCGCTGGATGAAGTGCTGCATCTGTGGACCGGCCTGGGCTACTACGCCCGCGCCCGTAATCTGCATAAAGCCGCGCAACAGGTTGCCGATAAACACGGTGGCGTTTTCCCACAAACGTATGAAGAAGTCGCGGATTTGCCGGGCGTTGGGCGCTCAACCGCAGGCGCGATTCTGTCTCTTTCGTTGGGCAAACACTTCCCTATTCTCGACGGCAACGTTAAGCGCGTGCTCGCACGTTGTTATGCCGTTTCCGGCTGGCCGGGTAAAAAAGAGGTCGAAAACCGCCTCTGGGAAATAAGCGAGCGAGTCACTCCGGCGCAAGGTGTAAGCCAGTTTAATCAGGCGATGATGGATCTGGGCGCGATGGTCTGCACGCGTTCAAAACCCAAGTGCGAACTTTGCCCTCTGAGCAACGGCTGCGTGTCTTATGCTAATCACAGCTGGGCGAATTATCCCGGCAAGAAGCCTAAAGTGACGCTACCGGAACGCACCGGCTATATGCTGATGATGCAGCATGGCGATGAAGTATTTCTGGCACAGCGCCCGGCCGTAGGACTATGGGGCGGATTATTCTGCTTCCCACAGTTTTCTGACGAACAGGAATTGCATAACTGGCTGGAACAGCGCGGAATTCCGGCCGATAATCTCACGCAGTTAACGGCTTTCCGCCATACCTTTAGCCATTTCCATTTGGATATTGTGCCAATGTGGCTTCCGGTGTCGTCTACGGGCGGCTGCATGGATGAAGGCCCCGCTCTCTGGTATAACTTAGGCCAGCCACAATCCGTCGGGCTGGCGGCTCCCGTAGAGCGCCTGCTACAACAATTGCGTGCCGAACCGGTTGCCTTAGCGCCCGTTCGCGCCGAAGAAGAGGAATAATCATGAGCAGAACGATTTTTTGTACTTACCTGCAGCGCGACGCTGAAGGCCAGGATTTCCAGCTGTACCCGGGCGAGCTGGGCAAGCGAATCTACAACGAAATCTCCAAAGAAGCCTGGGCGCAGTGGCAGTCCAAGCAAACCATGCTTATCAATGAAAGAAAGATGAGCATGATGAACCCGGAGCACCGCAAAGAGCTGGAAAACGAGATGGTCAATTTCCTGTTTGAAGGGAAAGAAGTCCATATCGAAGGCTTTACCCCGCCAGAAAAACAATAATCGTCGGCACCTTTTTGCAAACACAACACGCATACACGGAATGATGAAAAAACTTCTCGCGCTGGCTCTTGTGGCCCCGTTGCTGATCTCCTGTTCGAGCAAGAAAAACGACGACGCCTACAACGACGCGTTTATCAAGGACACCAACGGGTTCGATATTTTAATGGGGCAATTTGCCAACAACATTGAAAATATCTGGGGTATCAAAGAGGTACTGATTGCAGGCCCGAAAGATTACGTCAAATACACCGACCAATATCTGACGCGTAGCCACATTAACTTCGACGAAGGTACCATCACCGTTGAGACGATCGCGGGAACCGATCCTGCCGCGCACCTGCGCCAGGCGATCGTTACCACCCTGCTGATGGGCGACGATCCGGGTTCGATCGATCTTTATTCTGACGCCAACGACGTCCAGATTTCCAAAGAACCGTTCCTTTACGGACAGGTGGTGGATAACACCGGCCAGCCGATCCGCTGGGAAGGGCGCGCCACGAAGTTTGCCGATTATCTGCTGCAAACGCGCCTGCAAAAGCGCAGTACCGGGCTGAAAATAGTCTATAGCGTGACCATCAACCTTGTGCCTAACCACCTCGACAAGCGTGCCCATAAGTACCTTGGCATGGTGCGTAAAGCCTCGAAGAAATACGGCGTAGAAGAGTCACTGATCCTGGCTATCATGCAGACGGAATCGAGCTTTAACCCGTATGCGGTAAGCCACGCGGATGCGCTGGGCCTGATGCAGGTTGTGCAGCACAGCGCCGGAGTTGACGTGTTCAAGGCTCAGGGGAAATGGGGTAAACCAAGCCGCAGCTTCCTGTTCGATCCGGAAAGCAATATCGATACCGGCACGGCTTATCTGGCGATTCTGCAAAACAGCTATCTGGGGCAGATTGATAACCCAACGTCACGTCGCTATGCGGTTATCACCGCTTATAACGGCGGCGCGGGCAGCGTGCTGAGAGTGTTCTCCAACGACAAAACTCAGGCATTCAGCCTGATTAACAGCATGGGGCCGGGCGACGTCTACCAGACGCTGACAACGCGCCACCCTTCCGCTGAGTCTCGTCACTATCTGTATAAGGTGAACACCGCGCAGAAGAGTTACCGCCGGCGGTAGTTTAGACGGATACCCTCACCCTTTTTTTCTCTCTCGCCCCCCTGGGGAGAGGGCCGGGGTGAGGGGCCATTCCCTCTTACTTCAACATATAACCGTACAACCGCTTAATACCGTCCGCATCCGTCTCGCTATACACGCCCTGAAGCTCGGGCGAGAAGCCCGGCAGCATGTTCACGCCCTCTTCCAGCGCCAGGAAATAGCGCAGCGCCGCTCCGCCCCAAACTTCACCCGGTACCACGCATAGCACGCCAGGCGGGTAAGGCAACGCGCCTTCCGCCGCGATACGCCCTTCGGCTTCACTCAGACGCACCAGCTCCACGTTGCCACGAATAAACTCAATGTTGGCGTCCTGCGGGTTCACCGCCACGGCGGGCAGGCTTGGCTTGCGGAACATCGCCTTCTGTAGCTCTTTAACTTCAAAGCTCACGTACAGGTCGTGCATCTCCTGGCAAAGCTGACGCAGCGTGTAGCCTTTGTAGCGCACCGGGTATTTCTGATAAATCGTTGGCAGCACGTCCGCCAGCGGCGTGTCGTCCTCGATGTGCTGTTCAAACTGCGCCAGCATCGCCACCAGCTGAGCCAGCTTATCGTGGCTTTCCGCCGGGGTAAGCAGGAACAGGATCGAGTTAAGATCCGACTTCTCCGGCACAATGCCGTTTTCGCGAAGATAGTTAGCGAGGATCGCCGCAGGCACGCCGAACCCGGTATAGCTGCCGGTTTGCGGATCAATACCCGGCGTGGTTAACAGCAGCTTGCAGGGATCGACAAAATATTCGTCCTTCGCATAGCCTTCAAAGCCGTGCCAACTTTCACCCGGCTCAAAGCTGAAGAAGCAGCGTTCCTGCGCGATCTTCTCCGTGGGATGATCCTGCCACGGGCGCCCTGCGACCTCCGGCGGAATGAACGGTTTGATCATCTTACAGTTGGCGATAATCGCCTTGCGGGCCTCAATGCCCATTGCCACGCATTCCGCCCACAGGCGACGACCGCTTTCACCCTCATGAATCTTGGCGTTTATGTCCAGCGCGGCAAACAGCGGATAGAACGGGCTGGTTGAGGCATGGAGCATGAAGGCATTGTTCAGCCGCTTGTGCGGGCAGAAGCGTGCCTGGCCCCGAAGATGGTTGTCTTTCTTATGGATCTGCGAGGTCTGGGAGAAACCGGCCTGCTGCTTGTGAACCGACTGGGTAACAAAGATCCCAGGATCGTTTTCGTTCAGATCCAGCAGCAGCGGCGAACAGTCCGCCATCATCGGAATAAACTGCTCGTAGCCGACCCATGCCGAGTCGAAGAGGATGTAATCGCACAGATGGCCGATGTTATCCACCACCTGCCGGGCGTTATAAATCGTACCGTCATAGGTGCCCAGTTGGATAACCGCCAGGCGGAACGGCCTTGCTTCCTGAGCACGCTCAGGTGCCACTTCCGCAATCAGCTCCCGCAGGTATTTCTCATCAAAACAGTGCGCGTCAATGCCGCCGATAAAACCGAATGGGTTGCGGGAAGCCTCAAGATAAACCGGCGTCGCCCCGGCCTGGATAAGTGCGCCGTGATGGTTAGATTTGTGGTTGTTACGGTCAAACAGGACCAGGTCACCGCGCGTCAGCAGCGCGTTGGTCACCACTTTGTTAGCGGCGGAGGTGCCGTTAAGCACGAAATAGGTTTTGTCAGCATGGAAAACTTTCGCGGCAAACTTCTGCGCGTGCTTGGCGGAGCCTTCGTGGATCAGCAAATCCCCAAGCTTGACGTCTGCGTTGCACATATCGGCACGAAACACGTTCTCACCGAAGAAATCATAAAACTGGCGGCCTGCAGGATGCTTTTTGAAGAACTCGCCGTGCTGGTGGCCTGGGCAGGCAAAAGTGCTGTTGTCCATCGCCACGTACTTAGTCAGCGTGTTGAAGAACGGCGGCAGCAGGTCTTCCTCGTAATCACTGGCCGCGGTTTCCAGCTCCAGATAATCCTGCGCTTTCCCGGTTATCACGCCGGTTACCGCAGGCAAGCCGTCAACGGCGGCCTCGCTGAAAATGAATACCGGTAAATTAAAACCCGTGCGCTTGAGCAAGGCCAGAATACCGCTGCGGCTATCCGCAACGGAAATGACAACTGCCGCCACATCGGTGAAGTCGGTATCGTCAAGCGTAACCACTTCGCGATGCGTTGAGAGTAATGCAGCCACATCGTGGCTGGCGGCAATTTTCAATGATTTCATAAGCACAAATCCCCGTCTGCAAGGATGAGTGAGTGCCAACCGGCACGGCAAAGGGAAAATTCCCCGGTGAAGGCGTTCTGAGGGTCTTAGGTGTGAATCCACTTCGACCGCCAGACATCAGTAAAACCAGACGGAGTCTGATTTTACTGATGTCCTGCAGCGAGCATACATTGCCCTCACCGCATGGTGAGCAAGGGACTTCGGAAGGTAATAGCAGCACGGACGAGCGCCATCCCGAAAGATGCATGGGAATTGAGAGTGAACATCAAGGCGCCCCGTAGTGAATAACAAAATTGGCGCAATCATGGCACCTTCTGCCAGGGGGTTCAATATGAAGTCTGTAACAGCCCGCACATAAATCATGCAAACGCACCGCGCTGTACAACAAAGCCATTGACGCGGAACGGGGTTTACGGTTTAATGCGCCCCGTTGCCCGGATAGCTCAGTCGGTAGAGCAGGGGATTGAAAATCCCCGTGTCCTTGGTTCGATTCCGAGTCCGGGCACCACTATTTAAAGAAACCAGCCTACGGGCTGGTTTTTTGCTTTCTGGCGTCTGGACTCTTCATCGAACAAGTTCGATTATTCGCCTCATCCATGAGGCTCACCCCTTCGGGGCCAGCGCAAGCGCTGTTCAAAACGTTCCCAACGTTTTAGTACTCGTATCATCCTGATACTCGCCCTACGGGCCAGCGCAAGCGCTGTTCAAACGCCTTCGGCGTTAGTCCGAGTCCGGGCACCACTATTTAAAGAAACCAGCCTACGGGCTGGTTTTTTGCTTTCTGGCGTCTGGACTCTTCATCGAACAAGTTCGATTATTCGCCTCATCCATGAGGCTCACCCCTTCGGGGCCAGCGCAAGCGCTGTTCAAAAACGTTCCCGACGTTTTAGTATTCGCCTCATCCTGATACTCGCCCTACGGGCCAGCGCAAGCGCTGTTCAAAAACGTTCCCGACGTTTTAGTATTCGCCTCATCCATGAGGCTCACCCCTTTGGGGCCAGCGCAAGCGCTGTTCAAAACGTTCCCGACGTTTTAGTCTTCACCGCATCTTGAACCACTAATTATTCGTTCTTTATCACCGTTTTTTATCGTCAGCTGAATAGCCGACATCTTGTTACTTTCCTTGATCGTTATTATCTCAGCACCAAACTCTCCGGTATCAATTAATCCAGTGCGCATCTGCATTTTGGCATTTTTCTTCCACTTATCGTTGTAAACAGGCGTGGTTTGAAAATTTAAATCAGTGCCATTAATGCTGACAGATAATAAATTGCCTCTTTCAGCATAGTTAAGTGGGTATCTGGATACTCCACCCGCTACGACTTCCCCAGTGCTAATCTGTGTGTCCCGAATCAGAACACCAGTACATTGATCGGCCAATGCTGCACCAGAGATAATAAATCCTATAAAAACAGACAGTATTTTTTTCATCGAAAAACCACATCACACCAGAGTAAATAACAAACACATCAAAAAGATAAAGAGCCCCCCATCAATAACAGGGGACTCTATTGTTCATTTAAATAATCTATTTGTCTTTGACCACAATCAGCGGTTCGATATCGCTCTCTTTTTTAATCACCAGCGAATCATCCCCCCGCAGGCAGGTGCCACCGTAGCTGCCGCCAACCGTAAAGGTACAAACCTGGATGTATTTGCCGTCCACTTTCGGCAGACACCACAGCTGCTGATAGATATTCTTGCGGGCAACAAACTTGCCGCTGGTTTGATCCAGCAGCTCATCGTGGTGGCTTATCAAGTCGATGTTACTGCCGCACCGGCCTGCGATAGGTTTCACCGCATAACCTGTTTTTGCCAGCAGCTCGTTCACCTCAAAATCCGTATCCAGCAGATAACGGTGGTTCGGGAATAGCTGCCAGAGCACCGGCAGAATGGCTTTGTTACCGGGAATCACCGTCCATAGCGGCTCAAACACCAGCACTTCAGGGCGAAGCAAGACGTCGATCAGCCTGATCTCGTTTTGAGGGTGACCGGTACGGATAGGTACGGCGGCATATTCGGTTTCGCTGACCTCGCGAATTTGCTCAATCGCCGTTTCCCACGCCCAGGTCTTCCAGACGCAGTTCACCGCCCTGCCATCGCTATCAATAAGCTGCCCGGCGCTGTCCCAGCTTAGCTCGCCCAGGCCGTGCAATATTTTGGTGTCGAACCCGGCCTGCATCAGCGACCGCTGCATGAATAAGGCGTGATAATCCTCTTCCGAGTCGTTGTCCTGCATGATGTGGACAAACGGCCGGGCGCTGCTGTGCTTCCACGCGCCGGTAAGTTCCTCGAGCAGACCTTCAGCCGGATTATGCCCGGTGCCCCGGTAACCCGTCTTAACCCACTCTTCAAGAATCAGCCCACTCTCAGTGTGGCAGGAGGCAGAATCGGCGTTGTATTCGTACACTTTCAGCCCGCGTTCATCCATACAAAAATCCATGCGGCCGCTGACCATCTGGTGGCGACGCCACTGCCAGGAAAGCCGCAGGCGAGGCCAGAGAATTTTGGGGATATCAAAAAGTGCCAGCAAATTGTCGTCTTTCAGCACTTTATCCGTAGCATGCAGGTACATCAGATGCAGCTCGTTGGTGGCCTTAATCAGCTCCTGCTCGGCGCTTTCGGTAATGGTGAAATACTGACAGGGATCTTTATTAATAATGTGGCCATTGGCCTGTATATAGGCCCGCTGGAGTTCATCTTTTTCATTCAGCCATTTACCGTCGAACTGGCGCTTGTTGGCCAGGCGAGCCCCGCCAATTTTTAACGCTTCACCGCCGATTTCCGGCTGTGGCTCACTGTGGGCCGTATCCTCAGTCTGAATCATCCAGCCGAGGATTGAGGTGTCGGTAAAGGTATCCTGCAGCGTGTAGCTCCCATCATGCTCAACCACGGTTAACTCACGCGTCCATTGTTGCCCGGCGGGTAACGGCGCATGAATCACGTTCTGCTCGGCGATGCGCACTTTATTGCCGATAAGCTGAGTGATCACCGCGACATGGCCTGTTTCATGAAACTCACCGCCCTTCTGCCAGATAAGCAGCGCACCCGCTTCAGGCGCCCGTTTTGAGCCATTAGCAAAGGCCTGCAGCGGCAGAATATTGTCGTTCACCACCTGACGTAAAAAGCGCAGAGAAAATATTTCCCACGCCATATGGACATCGGTGAACACAAAGCCGTAATTGAGGAAGAGGAAACGGCGAGCAAATTCAACGCACTGCCATTTGTGGCCCATGTATTCGTTGCCGATGTAGCTGCGAAACTCGGCTTCTTCGGGGTAATTTTTTGGGTCGAGGCTGCCGTAATTAGAAGAGTAAATCGCTACGCCACCCGGCGCATAGCCCAGAAGTGTACCGAAGGGCGAATCGTGGTCTGGTGTTCCTGTATGCATGTTTCCAACCTAAATCAGGCAGGCGGCAAAGGTCACGCTGATTGTCGTCTGCACGTTAAAATTAACCTGACAGAGAAGGTGTCATCATACACCTCTGCCCACGGTTTTGTGCAGTCGCGCTTCGTTTAAACAAAACGTATTTCGGTAAGGTTTTACCCAAAGAAAAGGCCGCCTCATCGGGCAGCCTTGATTAGCCGATTGTCAGCTACTCCTGCTGAGCGCCGTACTCGTTGCTGTTGATCCAGGCGTGATCTTTCTCCCAGGTAAACATCCACTTTCGTACCGGCCCCGCCATTACGTTCAGGTAATAACTGTCGTACCCGGCCATCGTCGCCACCGGGTGGTAGCCTTTCGGCACTTTCACCACGTCTTTGTCGTACACCGCCATACACTCATCCAGAGCGCGATCGTCGGTGTAAACGCGCTGCATGCAGAAGCCCTGCGGCGGGTTGAGCCGGTGATAATAGGTCTCTTCGAGATAGGTCTCGTGAGGCGGATTATCGACGTCGTGCTTGTGGCTTGGGTACGAGCTGGTGCAGCCCTCATTGGTATATACCTCCACCACCAGCAGGCTGTCGGCGGGCTTATCCTCGGGCAGAATATTGTGGACATAGCGCTGGTTGTGGCCTTTGCCACGCGCTTCAGCATCAATATCCTGCGGGGCGATAAGGCGAGTGGCATAGGTCCCTTTTCCAGGCGCGGAGCAAACGGCCAGCTCGAGCGCGGTAAGCGCCTGAACCTTAACCGGCTCGCCGGAAGTCACGTACACGGCCCAGGGTTTACGGCGTTCAAACGGGCTCATGCGGTCGCCGATTTCAGGGAAGCGGGCGAGCGGCGTATCTACCGTAGCTCGCCCCGCGACCAGCACCAGGCAACGCTCATCTTCCACGGCAGGCAGCTCCAGAATCTGCCCTTCCTGAAGCTGGTAAGCAGCAAATCCCACGTAGTCCCAGCCCGCGTTTTCCGGCGTGACGTCCTGCGTCTGCCCCTGCGCATCTGGCTGCTGCCAGCGGGAAAGTAATTCAGCCATTTACCCTCCTTAAATCAACCCAGCTTCACGAGCGAAGCGGCTCAGGTTAGCGTAGCCCAGACGCGCGTAGGTCATCGGGTGCGCCACAGCAGGATCCTGCTCAGCTTCAACAACCAGCCAGCCCTGATAGCCCTGCTTTTTCAGCAGCGCCATGATCGGCGGATAGTTCACACAGCCGTCGCCCGGTACGGTAAACACGCCGCTCAGCACCGCATCCAGGAAGCTGGTTTTACGGTTTTTCACGTCAGCCAGCACGCCAGCGCGCACGTCTTTGCAGTGCACATGATTAATGCGTGAAATCCAGCGCTCGGCCACGGCCAGAGGATCGGCTCCCGCAAAGGTCAAGTGCCCGGTGTCCAGCAACAGCCCAACTTCCGGCCCGGTGTGAAGCATCAAATTATTAACGTCGTCTGCGCTCTCGATAACCGTGCCCATATGGTGATGATAGGCAATTTGCACGCCCTGCTGCTGCGTATACCGGGCAAACGCGGTGAGCTTCTCGCCGTATTCTTGCCAGCGTTCTGCCGGGAAACGAGGACGTAAATGCACCGGGGTTTGCTGTTCACCGTGAATACAATGAGTTACCTCGGCAAAGACCAGCACCTTCGCACCCAGCTCGCGGAGCAACGTCAGATGCGGCTGCACGGCTTCAATTTCCTCCTCCACGGAACATTCCAGTAGCCGCCCGGAATACCAGCCGGAAACCAGCTTTAACGCATGCTTGTCGAGAATCGGCCCCAGCACGCCGGCCTCTCGCGGGAATTTATTCCCTAGCTCAAAACCTTCAAACCCGGCCTCTTTGCCCTCGCTCAGGCAGGTATCCAGCGGCGTGTCTGCGCCCAAAGAAGGCAGATCGTCATTGGTCCAGGTCAGGGGGTTAATGCCTAAATGCACGGTCATAATGCTCTCCTTAGTGTTTATGCTAGCCGCGCTCGCGCCACAGGGCGATCAGCCGCAGGTAATTGTCACGGATGCGTGCCACCAGCTGCGCATCGTCGATATCGCGTTTTAGCCAGGCCTGCGAGGCTTCGCCAAACAGCGTGCGCCCTACCGCAAAGCCTTTCACAATCGGGTAATTGGCTGCCGCGTTGAAACCGTCGCGCAGCACGTCGACCGGGGCATCCAGCCCGAGGATCACCACGCCGCGGCAGTGGGGATCGCGCTTCTCAACCAGCTCGCTCAGTGCGGCCCAGCCAGCGCTGGTCAGCGGCGGAAGCTTCCACCAGTCAGGGTAAATACCAAGGTTGTAGAAGCGGGAAACGGCTCTGAGATAAAGCTCGTCGCTGCGCGGCATATTCGCCGGCAGGATAACTTCCAGTAGCAGCTCGTGACCCGACTGGCAGCAGGCGCTGTACACTTCCGCAATCTTCTGCTCCTGCTCGAGGCGCAGGGCATGGGCGTCTTCCGGGTGGAAAAAGACCAGGCATTTAACGATGTGTTCCTGCGGCCAGCTAATCAGCTGCGAGCCTATGTTGCCGTGCTCCATTTCCAGCGGACGCGAGCCCGGCAGTTCAATCGGACGGCCAATCCACCAGCCTTCACCGGTGATCGAATTCAGCGCGTCTTGCCCGAAGGTGCCGTCGCACAGCAGACCGGCCTTGCCCTCCAGTTCGGCACGCTGAGCGGCATCACGGCTGGCCTGCAAAATCAGCTGTTTCAAAACCGGAATACGACGTAAATCCGCCCCGCTTTTGAGCGCCATCTCTTCCAGTTGGCTACGATGGTCGAAAGCCATCACGCAGAGTTCCGGCCACTGGCGGCGGCGAGTGGTGACGCGGTGCAGGTGGTTCAGACGAGCGTCGAGATCCGGGCGAGGCACCAGGTGCTCGCGCGAAAGATAGTCATCCAGTTCGATTTTGCTCGGCATCGCCGGAGCGCAGCCGTGGCGTGAAACTACCAGCGCGCCGCAGGCATTGGCATAGCGGCAGGCCTGCTCCCAGCCTTCATCATTAAGGTAGCCGCGCAGCAGCCCGGACATAAACGCGTCCCCTGCGCCCAGCACGTTGAGAACTTCCACACGCACGCCGCTGACGTTGATCCCGCCGTCCAGCGAATCAGGAATCAGCCCGAGGAATACCGAGCAGCCCTGCGCCCCGCGCTTACAGACCATCGCTGCATCCGTCGTCTGACGTACTTTTTTCAACGCCGCCAGCGTGTCGGTTGAGCCCCCGGCAATATGAAACTCCTCTTCGGTGCCGACGATGACGTCAAAAAGATGCAGAACGGATTGCAGCTGTTTTGTCACCTGCTCAGCTTCAACAAAGCGCGTCTCGCCGTCGCCAAGAGAGGCCAGCCCCCACAACACCGGGCGGTAATCGATATCCAGCACGGTGCGCACATCGTTCCGGCGGGCATAGTTCAGCGCTGTCAGCACCGCCTCACGGGTACGCGGATTAGAAAGATGTGTGCCGGTGATCGCCAGGCAGCGGGCGGAGGCAATGTACTCTTCGCTGAAATCATCCGCCGTAATTGCCATATCGGCACAGTTGTCGCGGTAAAAAATCAGCGGAAAAGTGTCGCGATCTTTGATGCCCAGCAGCACCAGCGCCGTCAGCCGATCTTTATCGGTGATTAAATGGCTGGTATCACAGCCGACCTGGCTAAGCTCTTCACGCAAAAAGCGCCCCATGTGCTCGTCGCCAACGCGCGCCAGCATGGAAGATTTCAGCCCCTGGCGTGCGGTGCCGTAGGCCACATTGCCGGACGAACCGCCAAGATAGCGGGCGAAGCTGCTGGCATCTTCCAGCCGCGCGCCAATCTGTTGGCTGTAGAGATCTACCGCGACCCGCCCCATGCAAATCAGATCCAACTGCTTTTCTTTCATGCTTCGTCCTCAGACAATGTCAGATACGTTGACCCAGCGCCCCTGCTGGTGAGACAGGGCGATAGCATCGAGAATGCGCGATACCTTCCAGCCCTCTTCAAAATCCGGCCACATCGGCTTATCAGCGGCAATGCCGTCGATCAGATCGCGCACCTCTACCGTTTTTTGATCGTTAAAACCGATGCCGTGTCCCGCCCCCATGCAGAACGAGCCGTAGTCCGGATGGGCCGGGCCAACCAGCAGCGTACGGAACCCCTGGCGGCCTTCCGGATCGCTTTGCAGATAAAGCTTCAGCTCCGCCATTCGCTCCTGGGTAAAGCTCAGTGCGCCTTTCGTGCCGGTGATAGTCCAGGTCAGCCCCATTTTTCTGCCGCTGGCAACGCGTGACGTTTCGATCACCCCCTGAGCACCGCCTTCAAAACGCACCATCGCGTGCGCCTGATCTTCGTTTTCCACGGCAACCATTTCGCTACTGCCCGCCGAAGCCGGGCGCTGCGGAACCACTATTTTCAAATCGCCGCAGACTTCGCGAATGTCGCCCACCAGGTACTGCGCCATATTGACGATGTGCGCCGCCAGATCCCCCAGCGCGCCAAGCCCTGCGGTTTCTTTGAAGCAGTGCCAGTGGATCGGCGAAAGCGGATCGGCCATATAGTCTTCGTTATGGGTGCCGTAGAAGTGAATCACTTCGCCAATCTCTCCGCGTTCAATAATCTGCTTTGCCAGCTGCGCGGTCGGGTTCTTCATGTAGTTGAAGCCGACCAATGTCTTCACGCCAGCCAGATCGGCGGCATCCACCATCAGCCGGGCATCGCGGGCGTTGAGCGCCAGCGGCTTCTCCGAATAGACGTGCTTGCCGTGGCGAATCGCCTCCAGCGCCATCTCTTTATGCAGATGATTTGGGGAGCAGATGTCCACCACATCGATGTTTGGATCTGCTACCAGCTCGCGCCAGTCGCCGGTGGAGCGATTAAAGCCAAACGCCGTAGCGCGTTTGGCCGCCAGCTCAGGCGTGACTTCCGCCACCATTTCACGGACCAGTTCGCCCTGCAGATCAAAAACCGTCGGCGCCTGCGCGTAGGCTATTGCGTGCGCTTTGCCGATGTAGCCGGTGCCGATTAAACCAATTCTGACCTTTTTCATGTGTTGTTCCTGAAGTCGTTACCTGTCCTTTACCCTCACCCCGGCCCTCTCCCTGAAAGGGAGAGGGGAAAACAGAGGCAGCGTTGAAAATATCCCCGCGCTTATCCCCTCTTCCCTCTGGGGAGAGCTGTAATGGTGTCCCCTCTTTTTTCCCCTCTCCCCTCTGGGGAGAGCTGTAATGGTGTCCCCTCTTTTTTCCCCTCTCCCCTCTGGGGAGAGGGTTAGGGTGAGGGGCAATCCTTACAGCGCGCCACGGCGGTTCTTGGCGTAGGTATCAAACGCCACCGCCAGCACGATAATCAGCCCGGTAATGATCTGCTGGTAATAGGCCGAGACGTTCATCAACACCAGGCCGTTAATCAGGATCCCCATGATGATGGCGCCGATGATCGTGCCGCTGATCCGCCCGTAGCCGCCCATCAGGGACGTGCCGCCGATCACCACCGAGGCGATCACCCGCAGCTCAAAGGAGATCCCCGCCACCGCTTCGGCGCTGCCGAGGCGGGCGCTGAGCACAAAGCCCGCCAGCCCTGCGAGGCAGCCGATAACGACATACACGCTGACCAGCACGCGCTTAACGTCGACCCCGGCGAGACGAGCCGCTTCGGGGTTGCCGCCGATGGCATAGACGAAGCGTCCCCAGCGGGTTTTATGCAGCGCCAGATAGCCCAGAATCGAGACAATGGCGAAGATCCAGATAGGAATGGAGATGCCGAGCATTTCGCCGCGTCCCCACCAGCGGTAGCCCGCATCGAAACCGGCAATAGGCGCACCATCGTTAATCACCAGCGTCAGGCCGCGCCAGATAGTCATCCCGCCCAGCGTGACGATGAACGGCGGCAGGCGCAGGCGAGTGACGCCCAGTCCGTGCAGGAAGCCTATTAGCGTGCCAATAGCCAGGCAGATCCCAAGCCCCAACAGCCAGCTAAAACCGCCCCAGGCGTTGGGATCGACGGTAGTAAAGTTGTCACCCTTGATCACATAAGCCGCGGTCATTGCGCAGACCGCAAGGATCGAACCAACCGAGAGATCGATACCCGCCGTAAGAATGACAAAGGTCATACCCACCGCAATGATCCCGTAAATGGAAACCTCGGTCAGGATGTTGAAAATATTACGTTCGGACAGGAAGTTACTGTTCTGCGACTGGAAGAAAATCAGCAGCAGGAACATGAAGATCAGCACCCCGAAGCGCTCAAAGAAAGCGATCGGATCGAAGCGCGAAGCGCTTTTTGCCGGCGTCTGGCTTTTGGTAATCATCTGCGTCATGGGCTCCCCCGTTATGCGGCGCTTAAGGCGCTATGGTTGATGGCCATCAGGGTCATCAGCCGCTCTTCGTTGGCTTCATCGCCGTGCAGTTCGCCGGTCACCCGCCCTTCGCTGAGGGTGATTATCCGGTCAGACACCGCGAGGATTTCCGGCAGATCGGAAGAGATAACGATCACCGCCACGCCCCGCTTTGCCATCTCGAACAGTACCTGGTGCACTTCAGACTTGGTGCCAACATCAATGCCGCGGGTCGGCTCATCAACGATCAGCACCCGTGGATTAAGCGCCATACAGCGCGCAAGGATCACTTTTTGCTGATTACCGCCGGAGAGCTTGCGCACCTCCTGCTCGGCGTTAACCATTTTGATTTGCAGCGCCTGCCGATAGGACTCGATCAGCGCGTCCTCTTTACGTGGGCTAACGAAATAGCGCCAGGTCAGCAGCGACGAGAGGCTGGACAAAGACAGGTTGTCGCGGATCGACAGGCCAAGAACCGCGCCCTCTTTTTTACGATCCTCCGGCACCAGCGCGATCCCCTGCTCCAGAGCATGCATCGGGTTTTGCGGCTGATAGGGTTTACCGTCCAGCTCGAAGATGCCGGTGGTGAATTTGTCGGCGCCAAACAGGCAGCGGGCGACTTCGGTGCGCCCGGCGCCTACCAGCCCGGCGATGCCCAGCACTTCACCGGCATGCACGTGGAAACTGATATCTTTTAATGCGATACCGTGAGGATCGAGCGGCGGTTTTTCACGGCTGAGCCCCTTCACCGCCAGGCGAATGGGCTTGTCTTCATGGTGCGTGAGGCTGGCATCGCGGCGGTTAAACACCACGTCGCGACCGACCATCAGGCGAATAATTTGCTCCACGTTGGTGCCCGCCACGTCGCCGGAACCGGTATAGCGGCCATCCTGGAACACGGTGAAACGGTCGCAAAGCTGGAAGACTTCGTGCAGGCGATGGGTGACATAAATAATGCTAACGCCGCGACCTTTAAGCTCCCGCACCACGCGGTGCAGGCTTTCGACTTCGCTGTCGCTCAACGCGGCAGAAGGCTCATCCATAATGATCAATCGGGCATTCAGCGTCAGCGCTCTGGCAATCTCCACCATTTGCTGCTGGGCAACGCTCAGGCGGGCAACGGCGGTCGTCGGCGCTACGTTGAGCTGTAAATAGTCCAGAATGACCTGCGCTTCCTGGTTCACCGCTTTGCTGTCGACGATAAGATTCCGGCGGCGCGGCTCACGGCCAAGAAACATGTTTTCCGCCACCGTCATATTAGGCAGCAGGTTAAACTCTTGATAAATGGTAATAATGCCTTTGTTCTGGCGCTCCACCGGCGAGTCATCAACGGGCAGCGTTTCACCGTTAAACCAGATCTCGCCGCGCGTTTGCGGCTGTGCTCCGGCCAGCGCCTTTAGCAGCGTGGATTTTCCCGCGCCGTTCTCCCCCAGCAGGGCGTGAATTTCCCCCTGCCCGACGCTGAGCTGAGCGCTGCTCAGCGCCCACACGCCGGAGAAACTTTTCGCCAGGTCGGTCACTTTCAGTAAAGGTTGCGACATCAGACTGCTCCTCTGTTGCGCCCGTCCGCATCGGGACGGGCACTGTCAGATCTACTTGCCGGCTTCGCCGATACGCTCTGCTTGATCCAGGTTTTCTTTGGTTATCATCGTTGGCGCGTAATCTGCTCCGGTGATCGCCTTCTTCTCACGGATATTGGCCACCAGTTGGCTCATCGCCGTCTTCACCGCAAAACCTGGACGTTGATCGGCGGTTGCCGCCAGCCAGCCATCGCGCACGCGGGCCAGCGCTTCCGGCACGGCGTCAAAGCCTGTCACCAGCACTTCACCCGGCTTCATGCCCTGCCCCTGCAGCGCTTCAATGGCTCCCAGCGCCATATCGTCGTTGGCAGAAAGAATGACCTGAGGTTTTTTCGGCAGCGACGGCAGCACGCTTTCAACGATGCGCATACCTTCAGAACGCATCCAGTTTCCGGTCTGATCGGCGACGATCTTGTATTTATCGCCTCCGGCTTTCAGGCCATCACGGATCCCTTTGGTGCGCTCTATGTTGGAGGAAGAGCCCGGCTGGCCGGTCAGCAGCACGATGTCCGCGCCGTCAGGGAATTTGGCTTTCACAAAGTCAGCCACCGCCTGGCCGCCTTTGTAGTTGTTGGCGCCGAAATGCAGCACCGGCTTTTCGCTGGCTACCGAGCGGTCGAGCGTGACCACCGGCAGATTAGCGTCCTGAATTTCTCCTACCGCGCTCGACACGGCGTTAACGTCATTCGGCGAAACAATAAATCCCTGCGCGCCACGGGTAATGGCGTTTTCCAGGTCGGCAGCCTGCTTAGGAGAGCTGCCCTGGCTGTCGAGCACCTGCAGCTTAACGCCCATCTCTTTGGCGGCCTGCACGGCGGTGCGCTGCATATGCACTTCAAACGGCATAGCGAGGTTTGGGGTGCTAAAAACAATCTGTTCGTTTTCGGCCAGCGCCGGAGCCGTGGTCAGGGCGATGAGGGCGGCGAGGATCAGCTTTTTCATTGTTATCTCTCTTCTATGTGTAGGGTCTTCGGAGGTTACAAAGCAACTTCGCGCTGGCTACGCAGTGACTCCAGCGCCTTGTCGGCCAGGTACAGGGCGCGTTCACCGTCATCGCCGCTGCACTCGGGTTTGGCCTCACCGCGCAGGACGGCAACAAAGTGCTGCCATTCGGCGGCGTAGGCATCTTTGTAGCGCTGGAGGAAGAAGTGTTCTGGCAACGCGCTGTTGTGACCGCCGTCGCCGAAGAACTGGACCTGATTTTCCAGAATATTGCCGGCGGTCAGCAGGCCCTTAGAACCGTGTAGCTCGAGGCGCTGGTCGTATCCGTAGGCCGAACGACGGCTGTTAACGATGGTGGCCAGCGCGCCAGAAGCGTATTTCAGGACGATAAACGCGGTATCGATGTCTCCCGCCGCGCCAATCGCCGGGTCAACCAGGTTGCTGCCCTGGGCGTACACCGAAACGGGCTCTTCACCCATGATGAAGCGAGCCATATCAAAGTCATGAATGGTCATGTCGCGGAACATCCCGCCGGAGACACGCACATATTCTGCAGGCGGTGGCGACGGGTCGCGAGAGATAATCACCAGCGATTCCGGCGTCCCGATGCGCCCCTGCAGCACTTCGTTTTTCACTTTACGGAACTGCGGATCGAAGCGGCGGTTAAAGCCAATGAACAGCGGAACATCACGCTCTTTAACGACTTTCAGGCAGTCACGCACGCGAGCCAGATCCAGGTGTACCGGCTTTTCACAGAAAATAGCCTTGCCGTGTTTGGCGGCAAGCTCAATCAGGTCCGCATGGGTATCGGTCGCCGAGGCGATCAGCACGGCATGCACCTCCGGGTCACTCATCGCCTGTTCAACGCTTTGCTGGCGAGCCTGGTATTTTTCGGCAATGCGCGCGGCGTTTTCTGCATTAGGGTCGACAACGGACCAGAGGGTGGAATGCGGATGGGCAGCAATATTGGCGGCGTGGATCTGGCCGATACGGCCTGCTCCTAGTAAAGCAATGTTAAACATGGCGGCTCCCGAAAGTGGTGTTGCAGTAGGGTCATGAGCCGGGCAGGCCGGCCTTCACGTGCAGCTGAATAACGACGCCTTAAATAAAACATTTATTTCATTTTAATGCAGAGTGAAAGTTTCATTTTTGCGCAGAGGTTAACATTTTGATGATTTATCGACTTCATTTTGCTAGCAAAATCACAACAACGGGTGAATTAACGCCTGCACAGAGAAGGGATTTGAGAGAGGGAGCGCGTTCATAGATCGACAAAGAACACAGATGAAGTGAAAATGAAATGAACATTCCGCCAAATGGTCTGGCGGAATGCTAAAGGACTAGTACTGACGGGCTTTTTTGAGCTTACCAGCGGTTTGTTCCGCGGCATCGGTCACGGCGCTCGAGCGCGAAACCTGGGCATCTCCGGTACGCCACCAGGCTTCGTAATCGTGCGTCATGGTTTTAGGCAGCACTTTGATATCCAGCAGCGTCGGTCCCGGCTCCCGGCGGGAGGCTTCCAGGGCAGCAAGCAGCTCAGACTCGCCGTTGACCCGCCAGGCTTTGCAGCCATAGCTTTCGGCATTTTGGGCAAAGTCCACCTTCACCAGCGGGCCATCAAGCCTGCCGCTTTGCGGGTTACGGGAACGATTTTCGGTGCCAAAACTGCCCATTCCGTGGCCCATTTGCAGGTTATTGATGCAGCCGAAGCCGGCGTTATCAAACAGCAAAATGGTGATTTTTATCCCTTCCTGGACGGCGGTTTGCATCTCAGAATGCAGCATCAGGTAAGATCCGTCCCCGACCATCGCATACACCGGCTGCTGCGGCTTCGCGAGCTTAGCCCCTACCGCGGCGGCTATCTCATAGCCCATGCACGAATAGCCGTATTCGAGGTGATAGCTGTCCGGCGTTTTTACCTGCCACAGGCGCTGTAAATCTCCCGGCAACGACCCGGCCGCGCCCACCACGATGGCGTCCTCTTCTATATGCTGATTCACCAGGCCCAGCACGCGGGTTTGCGTTAATGAGGTGCCTAGCTCGTGGCTGTATTCCTGCAACGTTTCATCCAGGTGGCCCGCCACTTCTGGAGGTTCTCCTGGTTGCCAGTTCCGCCTCCACAACCGTTGGCACTCGTCGCGCCAGGCCGCTTGAGCGTGAGCTGCTTCGTCCTGCCAGGCAGCGTGGTAGCCTGCCTGATGCAGGCCGGTAGTCAGCCATTCAAGCCCAATCTTTGCATCGGCTACCAGCGGCGTGGCGTCCAGCTTGAGGGCGTCGAACTCGGCCACGTTAAGCAGCAGGAAGTCGGCCTCAGGTGAAAATAGTGATTTAGAACCGGTGGTGAAGTCGGTCAAGCGGGTACCCACGCCAATAATCAGATCGGCCTGCGGCGCAAGCCGATTAGCCGCCAGGCCGCCCGTCACGCCGAGGCCGCCGAGATTAAGTGAGTGCTCGCTTACAATTGCACCTTTCCCGGCCTGCGTTTCGGCAAACGGCAGCCCGAAGCCCTCCACAAAATGCTGAAATGCCTGATGCGCGCCTGAATAGCGAACCCCTCCGCCGCAGATAACCAGCGGGCGACGCTTGCCGGCAATCAGCTTCAACGCAGCCTGCAGGCGGCTTTCATCCGGCGGGCGCCGTTCAATATGATGTACTCGCTTCTCGAAGAAGCTTTGCGGATAATCCCAGGCTTCCCCCTGCACGTCCTGCGGCAGGCAAATCGTTACCGCTCCCGTTTCCGCGGGGTTAGTAAGTACTCGCATGGCACTAATCATGGCGCTCATCAGCTGCTCCGGGCGGTTAATCCTGTCCCAGTAGCGGGACACAGGCCGGAAGCAGTCGTTGGTGCTGATGCTGAGATCGTGATACTGCTCGATTTGCTGGAGCACCGGGTCCGGCTGCCGGCTGGCATAGATGTCGCCGGGCAGCAACAACAAAGGAATGCGGTTGGCGGTGGCCGTTGCGGCGGCAGTCACCATATTTGCCGCCCCTGGCCCCACGGATGAGCTCACGGCATAAATGCGCTGCCGACGGTGCTGTTTGGCGAAGCCAGTGGCGATATGCGCCATGCCCTGCTCGTTGCAGCCCTGATGTACCTTCAGGTGGCCGGGTTCCTCCTCCAGCGCCTGCCCAAGGCCGAGCACGTTGCCGTGCCCGAAAATGGTCATTACGCCCTCAACAAACGGCTGCTCGCGCCCGTCGATTTCAACGTACTGCTGGTTTAAAAACCTGACCAGCGCCTGCGCCATGGTCATGCGTTGTGTCGTCATCTTTCCTCCCCTTAGCCCAGCGTTGGCATCGAGAACGCAGAGCCTTGCTGATGGCTGGTGTCCGGCCAGCGGGCGGTGACGGTTTTCATGCGCGTATAGAAACGTACGCCGTCGCTGCCGTGGACGTTAAGTGGCCCAAAGATGGAACGCTTCCAGCCGCCGAAGCTGTGAAACGCCATTGGCACCGGGATGGGGACGTTCACGCCGACCATGCCCGTCTGGACTTCCTCGGTAAAACGCCTTGCGGTGCCGCCATCACGGGTAAAAATCGCCGTGCCGTTGCCGTATTCATGTTTGTTAATCAGCTCCAGAGCGCTGGCGTAATCCGGCATGCGCACCACGCACAGCACCGGGCCGAATATTTCTTCTTTATAGATGGTCATTTCAGGCGTGACGCGGTCAAACAGCGTTGGGCCAACAAAATAACCGCCTTCATTGCCCGCCAGCCTGAGACCACGGCCATCAACGCGCAGCGTCGCGCCCTGTTGCTCGCCGCTATCAATATAGCCCAGCACTTTTGCCCGGTGCGGGGCGGAAATCAGCGGCCCCATGTCATTTTCTGGCTCATGCCCCAGCCCAGGCCCAACTCGCAGCGTGTCGAGCTGTTTTTCCAGTCCCGCACAAAGCGCATCGGCGGTTTCATCGCCCACGGCAACCACAACCGACAGCGCCATGCAGCGCTCACCGGCGGCACCAAAAGCGGCTCCCATGATGGCGTTGGTTGCCATTTCCAGGTCAGCATCCGGCATTAAGATACAGTGGTTTTTCGCCCCGCCCAGCGCCTGGCAACGCTTGCCGTGGGCGGAAGCAGTCTGGTAGATGTACTCGGCAATCGGCGTCGAGCCGACAAAGCTGACGGCCTGAACTCTTGGGTCAGTCAGCAGAACGTCTACGGCTTCTTTATCGCCCTGAACTACGTTAAATACTCCGTCCGGCAGCCCGGCCTCTTGCAACAGTTGAGCTAGCCGCAGCGACAACGACGGATCTTTTTCCGACGGCTTGAGGACGAAGGTATTGCCGGTAACCAGCGCAATGGGGAACATCCACATCGGCACCATGGCCGGGAAGTTAAACGGCGTGATCCCCGCACAAACGCCAAGCGGCTGCATCAGCGAGTGGCTATCTACGCCCGTACCCACGTTGGCCGAATGCTCGCCCTTTTGCAGATGCGGTATGCCACAGGCAAACTCCACCACTTCGAGGCCGCGGGTCAGTTCGCCCACGGCATCAGAATACACTTTGCCGTGCTCTTCGCTGATGAGCCTCGCCAGGCCGTCCATATGTTCTTCAAGCAGGCTTTTAAAGCGGAACATCACGCGAGCGCGCTTGAGGGGAGACTGGCGAGCCCAGCCCGGAAACGCCTGCTGAGCGGCGGCGATGGCCTGCTCGGTCTGTCTGGCCGTGCTCATGCCGACCTGGCGAATCTGCTCGCCGGTTGCCGGGTTGAAGATCGCCTGCACGCGCTGACCTTCGCCCGCGACGCATTCACCGTGAATAAAATTAGCTACCGTCTCCATCTCTGGCCTCTCGCTGTTAGGGTTGTCTCCCGAACACTGTATATGAAACAAACATTCCATTTTAAGTTGAAATAAAATAAATGTTGATTATTGTGATCAACACTCCGTTTTTATGTTAACGCGGGGAAAGATGTGCAAAGACTGAGAGGCAAGAGACATTTCAGCCCCACCGGCTTTTGGTGCATCTGTTTCATTTTTCGCGGTACTGCGCTTAAATACGTTTCAGTGAATACTTTTGAGGATGGCAAATTGACCACGGCGACGACCCTAAGCGAACTCCAACAGCAGATCCGCGACCGCTACGACGGCCTGAGTAAGAGGCTGCAGCAGGTTTCCCGCTACGTGCTGGATAACACCAACAGCGTGGCATTTGATACCGTGGCCGCCATTGCCGAGCGGGCCGAAGTGCCGCCCTCGACGCTGATTCGCTTTGCCAATGCCTTTGATTTCAGCGGATTCAACGAGATGAAACAGCTGTTCCGCATGAACCTGGTGGAAGAGACGGCCAGCTACACTGACCGGGCGAGGCTGTTCCGCGAGCTTGGCAGCGAAGTCGTCCCGGAAACGCCGCTGGATATTCTGCAAGAGTTCGCTCGTTCGAACGCTCAGGCGCTGCAGCAGCTGGCCGCACGTACCGATCCAGAGCAGCTACAACATGCGGTTGAGCTGCTCGCCGAAGCGGACACTATCTATGTTGTCGGCCTGCGCCGTTCTTTTAGCGTGGCGGCCTACCTGACCTATGCCCTGAGCCACCTTGATTGCCGCGCAGTGCTGCTGGACGGGCTTGGCGGCATGCTGCGCGAGCAGGTCAACCGCGTTAAAGCGAAAGATATCGTGGTGTCGATAAGCTTCTCGCCTTATGCCGAGGAAACGCTGATGGTGAGTGAAATCGCCGCGCAGGCCGGTGCCCGCCAGATTGTGATTACCGACAGCCAGATCAGCCCGTTCGCAACATTCAGCGATCTCTGTTTTGTGGTGAAAGAGGCGCAGGTCGACGCTTTCCGCTCGCAGTCGGCCACGCTTTGCCTGGTGCAGTCGCTGATGGTGGCGCTCGCGTATTACCAGGGCACGCCCCACAGCGCGCTTTCGCCGGAGGCCTGATTTTCGGATTGCCGAATGTCTCCGCAGGGTTAAGATGAAAACAGCGTTTCAAAAAATAACTCTTACCCTAAGGAGACACTATGCCGTACGAGGCCAGCCCGGCACGTTATCAATCCATGCAGTATCGCTCCTGCGGCCAGAGCAGCTAAAAGAAAACGTGAAAGCGCTGGATAATCTCAGCTTTACGGCAGAAGAGCTGGAGAGAATTGACCGCCACGTTACCGATGGCGAACTGAATTTGTGGCAGGCATCTTCGGATAAATAAAAGCAAAAGCCCCTGTTTAACAGGGGCAAGAAGTCAGCGCGAGGTCCGCATCACATTCTCAATAATACGTTCCTATCCTGTCTGGAAATGCGTTTAACGTCTCACACGCTGTTCAGGTCTATCTCAGGGCGCTGGTACTGCGGCCAAACCAGCGCCACCAGCTCCGGGTAGGCTTCCCGGCTAAACTCGTTAAAACACTGACGCAGGTTGAGCACTTCAATATCCGACAACGGAACCTGTTCACCTTCGGCGCAGCGTTTTTTAATATTGTCGTAATATTTATATACCGCCGAATTTAAGTCGCTGCAGCGGCGCTGGGCGCTAAATAAAACCGGCTGCGAGGTCAACTCATCAATACGCATTTTTTTAATTGTGGCATGGGTGAAATCAATATACTCACTGTTGATACGCCAATAATAGCTGGGCGTGATTTTTGACATCAACATGCCAAAGTAATCTTCCCGCTCTTCGCTGGTGGTCAGCGGTTTTATTTCATCAGACTTATTATTTGACGCACCAAATTCCTTGCGCATAACCAACACGGCGCATAACAAAATCAAAATTGTGACAATAGAATAAAATATGCTGTGCATAAGAAACTCCTGTTTTTTTTATTTTTGAATTGAGGCATCATATCGCGAATCTCTGAACCTGAATATTGAACCGATATCAAAGGATCACATTCGATGCTGCCTGAACACTTCTTACCACGGCGCTATCCTGTTGTTGCACCCTCAACGCTCCCTGCAGAAGCTGAAAATAGTACCACGCCGGAAGTCGTTCAGGATAAGATTTTAACGCTGGAAAAAAACATCCTGAGCGGCAGTCATTACGCAGGCCAGGCCAAAAACCGCCTGCTTGAAGAAACCGATCGTCATATTAAAGAACGTCTGCTGTGCGCGGTCAGGATAGAAGCTCTACATGCCCTGATGGGCGAACTGGTTGAAAAAGAACTTATTAGCGCCGCCGACTTACAAATGCTTATCGAAGATAAAACCGCCTGGGTGAGTAGCAAAGAACAGGAAATTTGGGTTAATCAAATGACTCAAGAAAAACCCTGGCCATTATGCTATTCGATTGAGGAGTAGTGCCGTGGCAGAACCTATAAAAAAACAATCTGCGTTAATCAACGCCGACGAAAATAAAGACCATGAATTTACGTTAAGTAAAAACATAGCTATTCTTGTTCGGCTTAAAAATGAAAATATTACCCGCAATACACAGGAAGTGACGGATATTACTTCGGCACTGGTCGACCTGAAATGGATGAACCGCCGTGAGATTTACCCATGGCGAGCGAAGGAGGAAGTGTACGGCGCGGTGCTGGAAGAGATCCTCAGCCACCATCCGAAGCTTAAAGAGCAAATCCTCAAGCGACTGGAAGGACATTATCAGCGCCTGAAGGAGCAAGAAGCCCAGACGCTGTCGATAACCCGTGGCCTGGCGGAGAAGACATGGAAGAGTTCCACTCTGTGAGTGGGGTTTTCCTCTTCTACACATTTCCCTTTCCAATCTTCCGGGAGATATCTTTCGCCCCGCGGTTTTCCGTTCACCTTTAGATCTGCTTCCCCTGTACTTTCAGCGCACGGTGAACGTGTCCGGGGGATAACGCCATCCCCCGGACAGCCCCGGCGCCCGGCGAGCTCATCGCCGCTGAAGCGGTAAACCCACCGGCTATCACCCAAACATTCGGGGTCGTTCGCGATTCGTTCCCGACGATCGCTCTCTTTCGCTGTTCCCGACAGCTCAACCCCGCCTGAGTTGGGTCATAACCGGGGGCGATGAGAGCCGGGAACAAGGGCGTGGCTTTGGAACTGGCAGCAATTTTTATGTTCAGCGTGGCTATAAGTTTGAAGCGAGGCTCGGTTCCGGCTTAAATCGCCTCCGTTTTCTCTCCGACTGGCCAGGGTCCGGCCGTCGGGAACGGCCGGAGGCTGAGAGCGTCGGGAACGCATCTCAGGCGACCCAGGACTGGGAGATAAAACGGAGGTCTGCCGCTTTAGCGGTCGATTTATTTGGCCGGGA
The DNA here is from genome assembly GCF_000757825.1 of Cedecea neteri. Lineage (GTDB taxonomy): Bacteria > Pseudomonadota > Gammaproteobacteria > Enterobacterales > Enterobacteriaceae > Cedecea > Cedecea selenatireducens. The sequence continues at coordinate 3,305,043 of NZ_CP009451.1, read as the reverse complement.
GTCCGGGGTCTCGGGGAAGTGACGGTGACTTCCCCGAGTCGTTCACAAGTTCTGTGATGACATGTGAAGCAGGACTGGAAGTGAACGGAACCTTAGTCGAACCGTCATAGACTCCTCTCCCAAGAGGAAAAGGGCCGTGATGAGGGCCCCCCCTCTTACTTCGCTTTAGTGACTTCCTGGCCGACCAGGCCAATCTTCAGGTACCCTGCCTGGTGCAGCGTATCCATCACGTCCATCAGCGTTTCGTAGTCCACCGTTTTGTCCGCGCGGAAGAAAATGGTGGTGTCCTTTTTCCCTTCGGTCGCGGCAATCAATGAGCTAACCATCGACTCTTTGCTTACCGGATCGTTGCCGATAAACATCGAATGGTCTGCTTTTACCGACAGGTAAACCGGCTTTTCCGGGCGTGGCTGCGGTTCGCTGCTGGAGGCCGGAAGGTTAACCTTCACGTCCACCGTGGCCAGCGGCGCGGCCACCATGAAGATGATCAGCAGCACCAACATCACGTCGATAAACGGCGTAACGTTGATTTCGTGCATTTCACCATTGTCATCGAGGTTTTCGTTCAGACGCATTGCCATGGGGCATTAACCTACACGCAGTTGCTGAGTATTGCGTACCGGGCGCGGCTGGGCTGTGCCCTCCAGGTCAAGGTCACGGCTTTGCAGCAACAGTACCTGAGCCGCCACGTCGCTAAGGCTTGCTTTGTAGCTGCCAATCATACGCGCGAAGATGTTATAGATAACCACCGCAGGGATTGCGGCGACCAGGCCAATGGCCGTTGCCAGCAGTGCTTCTGCGATACCCGGCGCAACAACCGCCAGGTTAGTGGTCTGGGACTGGGCGATACCGATGAAGCTGTTCATGATGCCCCAAACGGTGCCGAACAGGCCGACAAACGGCGAAATAGCGCCGATAGTGGCCAGGAAGCCGTTGCCACGCCCCATGTGACGCCCAACGGCGGCCACGCGGCGCTCAAGGCGGAAGCCGGTACGATCTTTGATGCCTTCGTTATCTTCAACGCCGGCGGAAAGTTCCAGCTCGTTTTGGGCTTCGTTGATTAACAGCGTGCTGAGGCTTTTGCTGTCAAACGCTTCGGCCGCGCTGCTCGCTTCATTCAGGGAGCGGACGTTAGCCAGCTGCTGCTGTTCGCGCTTGAGGCGACGTTTCTGGGTAATCAGCTCCACGCTCTTACTGAAAAAGATGGCCCAGGTGACTACAGAGGCCATAATCAGGCCAATCATCACGATCTTCACTACGATGTCAGCATGTTGATACATGCCCCAAACGGACAGATCCGTCTGCATCAAATTACTCGTCACGTCTTACGCTCCAGCGAGAAATAAATGTCAAAACTGAGACTAATATATCAAAAAACTATCGAATTGATAGTCGTTCTCATTAGTATTTGCAGACTGCCAGAAATTGTTGAGGCATTCCTTGCGCTTACGCAGGAAAAGGTCTGCCCCGGCGAAATGATGACTTTTTTGACCAACCTGAAAAAACGCCATGATGCCCTTTGCGCATTGTGTGTTAATTTACGTCCAGACATCCAGATGGTTAAACGGGGAAACGACAATGGCGGAAAAACACATCGAAACGACGCTGGTCAACGCCGGGCGCAGCAAGAAGTTTACTCAGGGTTCGGTTAACAGCGTCATTCAGCGCGCCTCCTCTTTGGTGTTTGAAAGCGTCGAGGCCAAAAAACAGGCCACCGCCAATCGCGCAAAAGGAGAGCTGTTCTACGGCCGCCGCGGCACGCTAACCCATTTCTCGTTACAGGAAGCGATGTGCGAACTTGAAGGCGGCGCCGGCTGCGCCCTCTTCCCCTGCGGCGCCGCTGCCGTTGCCAATACTATTCTGGCCTTTGTCGAGCAGGGCGATCATGTTCTGGTCACCGAAACCGCCTACGAACCCACCCAGGACTTCTGCACCAAAATTCTCTCGAAGCTCGGGGTCAGCACCAGTTGGTTCGCGCCGGATATCGGGGCCGGGATAGCCGACCTGATTCAGCCGAACACCAAAGTCGTTTTCCTCGAGTCCCCCGGCTCTATTACCATGGAAGTCCACGATATTCCGGCGATCGTCGCGGCGGTCAGGCGCGTTGCCCCTGACGCTATCATCATGATCGACAATACCTGGGCGGCTGGCGTGCTGTTTAAGGCGCTGGAGTTCGGTATCGATATTTCTATTCAGGCGGGCACCAAATACCTGATTGGCCATTCGGATGCGATGGTCGGCACCGCGGTATCCAATGCCCGATGTTGGGATCGGCTGCGCGAGAATGCCTACCTGATGGGGCAAATGCTGGATGCGGATACCGCTTATATGACAAGCCGAGGTATTCGCACGCTGGGCGTTCGTCTGCGTCAGCACCATGAAAGCAGCCTACAAGTGGCCGAATGGCTGGCCGGGCATCCTCAGGTAGAAAGAGTGAATCATCCGGCACTTCCCGGAAGTAAAGGGCATGAATACTGGAAACGTGACTTTACAGGCAGCAGCGGGCTGTTCTCGTTTGTGCTGAAAAAACGGCTCAGCGATGAAGAGTATGCACGGTACCTCAATCATTTCGAGCATTTCAGCATGGCCTATTCCTGGGGCGGTTATGAATCGCTTATTCTCGCTAATCAGCCTGATGAACTGGCTGAGATCCGCCCCGCAGGCGGCGTCGACTTCAGCGGTACCCTGGTTCGCCTGCATATTGGCCTGGAAAACGTGGACGATCTGATTGCCGATCTGGAAGTAGGTTTCCAGCGCATTGCCTAAAATTTCCGTTTAGCGGTAACCGTGGAGCGTTTTTTTGCCATCATCGGCGTTTTGTTGAGCCTGGGATCAAGGTGTCGCCGGCATTTTAGCGGTACAATGTGTAGAAATTAAGGTGAGCCTAAGTTGCGGGAGCAATACTCAGGCAAGCTCAATAAGCGGTTCCACAGGAATACCCATGGCTGTTATAAAAAATATTGTCGAGGCGCTCTGGCATCACGATTTTGCCGCGCTGGCCGACCCCCACGTTATTGGTGTTGTTTATTGCGTTATGTTCGCAACGCTTTTTCTGGAAAATGGGCTGCTTCCCGCTTCGTTTTTGCCGGGAGATAGCCTGCTGCTGCTCGCGGGCGCGCTAATAGCGAAAGGGGTAATGGGATTTGTTCCAACGTTGGTTATTCTTACCGTTGCCGCAAGCCTCGGCTGCTGGCTGAGCTATTTACAAGGCCGCTGGCTCGGCAATACCCGTACCGTGAAAGGCTGGCTTGCACAACTGCCAACCCAGTACCACCAGCGCGCCACGCAGATGTTTGACCGCCACGGCCTGCTGGCGCTGCTCGCTGGCCGCTTCCTGGCCTTTGTTCGTACGCTGCTGCCAACCATGGCGGGCATTTCGGGCCTCAGCAACCGTCGTTTTCAGTTATTTAACTGGCTGAGCGGGCTGCTGTGGGTGGGCGTTGTTACCAGCCTGGGCTATGCGCTCAGCATGATCCCCTTTGTTAAGCGTCATGAAGATCAGGTCATGACCTTCCTGATGATCCTGCCCGTTGCCCTGCTGATTTTTGGCCTTGTCGGCACGCTGTTTGTGGTGTTGAAAAAAAAAGTTAGCGCCGCGTAATCGTCCTTGATTCAGCCAGAGCGGATAAGAATGGCTTATTCGCTCTTTGCAATCACCGCCTTAAATCACCCGCATCCGCGCCATGTCTTCCCCCGGCGTCACGCCAAAATAGCGCTTAAACTCCCGGCTAAACTGCGAAGCGCTTTCATAGCCGACGCGAATAGCCGCCGCGCTTGCCTTCATACCGTCATGCAGCATTAACATTCTTGCCTTATGCAGGCGATAGCTTTTCAGGTATTGCAGCGGCGAGGTGCTGGTCACCGACTTAAAGTTATGATGGAACGCCGACACGCTCATGTTAGCCTCGGCCGCCAGCTGGTCTACCGACAGGTTTTCGGTGTACTGGTTTTCAATCCGACGCAGCACCCGGCTGATGAGGCTAAAATGAGTCTGGCGGCTAACCAGCGCCAACAGCGCCCCGCCGCTTGGCCCCGTCAGCACGTGATAGAGGATCTCGCGGATAATTTGTTTGCCCAGCACCCGGGCATCAAGAGGCCTTTCTAAGACGTCCAACAACCGCTCGGTGGCGCAAAGAATTTCTTCCGACAGTTCGGCTGAATTGATCCCATCGGTGCAGGACTGAGGCCGGAACAGGTCGTCCTCGCCGATGTCCATCAGCAAATCCTGCAGCTGCTGAATATCCACCTTCACGCGCATCCCCGCGAGCGGCACGTCGGCTGTCGCAAAGGTTTCGCACTCAAAGGGCAAAGGCACCGTCAGGAGCAGGTATTCGTTGGCGTCATAGCGGAATACGCGGTCGTTGAGATAACCCGTTTTATGGCCTGAAAAGAGAAAAACAATGCCCGGATCGTACATTACCGGGGTACGTACCATCGGTTTGGTGCCGTACATCAGCCTTACGCCATCAAAAAATACATCACTTTTTTCTTTTAAAATCAGCTGATTGATTTTATCCGTCAGCTGCTGGCAGATAGCCTGGCGGTTCATGTTTACGTCTCCACGGCACTTTTATCCGGCTTACAGTGTGCGATGAATCCTACGGTTTCTCCAGCCGTTTGGAGAAACAGGCAAGATAAAGGCAGGAATATGCATTGAGAGAGACAGGGTGGCGGACCACAATAAGCGCCATCAGATTTAGCAATGTAACTCATCTAACGAACGGGAAACCCATCATGAATAACTTCAATCTTCATACCCCAACCCGCATCCTGTTTGGTAAAGGCTCCCTGGCAGAGCTGCGTGACCAGATCCCAGCGGACGCTCGCGTCCTGGTGACCTACGGCGGCGGCAGCGTGATTAAAACTGGCGTACTGGGCCAGGTTAAAGACGCGCTGAAAGGCCTCGACGTGCTGGAGTTTGGCGGCATCGAACCTAACCCGTCTTACGAAACGCTGATGAAAGCCGTGGAAATCGCGCGTAAAGAAAACGTGACTTTCCTGCTGGCAGTCGGCGGCGGCTCCGTGCTCGACGGCACTAAATTCATCGCGGCTGCGGCTCACTATCCGCAGGATATCGATCCGTGGAACATTCTGCTGACCCGCGGTAACGACGTGAAAAGCGCGATCCCAATGGGCTCCGTACTGACGCTGCCGGCCACCGGCTCCGAGTCCAACAAAGGCGCAGTGGTTTCCCGCCGTTCTACCGGCGACAAACAGGCGTTTATGTCTGATTTCGTACAGCCTGTCTTTGCGGTTCTGGATCCGGTTTACACCTACACCCTGCCGCCTAAACAGGTTGCTAACGGCGTGGTGGATGCCTTTGTTCACACCATCGAGCAGTACCTGACCTACCCGGTTAACGCCAAAGTTCAGGATCGTTTTGCCGAAGGCATTCTGCTGACGCTGGTTGAAGACGGCCCGAAAGCGCTGAAAGATCCGGAAAACTATGACGTTCGTGCGAACGTGATGTGGGCCGCGACGATGGCGCTGAACGGCCTGATCGGGGCCGGCGTGCCGCAGGACTGGGCAACCCATATGCTGGGCCACGAACTGACCGCAATGCACGGTCTGGATCACGCTCAGACCCTGGCGGTGGTTCTGCCTTCTCTGATGAATGAAAAACGTAACGAGAAGCGTGCCAAACTGCTGCAGTATGCAGAGCGCGTCTGGAACATCACTTCCGGCAGCGAAGACGAACGTATTGATGCTGCTATCGAAGCTACGCGCAATTTCTTCGAGAAAATGGGCACCGCGACTCGCCTGTCCGCCTACGGCCTGGACGGCAGTTCCATCCCCGCTCTGCTGGTGAAACTGGAAGAAAAAGGCATGACTAAGCTGGGTGAACATCAGGACATCACGCTGGACGTTAGCCGCCGCATTTACGAAGCCGCTCGCTAAGAGAATCCTGGTGATGGCTTTCATTGCCTGAGTTTCGACTAGACTTAATAAAAAACTTACACCGGGCTTGCCCGGTGTTTTTCGCACTATTAAGGAGGTACGTATGACTCATCCAACCTTAATCAAGCTCCAGGATGGCAACGTGATGCCGCAGCTTGGGCTCGGTGTCTGGCAGGCAAGCAACGACCAGGTCAGGACAGCCATTGAGAAAGCGCTGGAGGTGGGGTACCGCTCCATTGACACCGCCGCCGCCTACAAAAATGAGGACGGCGTAGGCGCCGCGCTGAAGAGCGCAGGCGTTGCGCGTGACGACCTGTTCATTACTACAAAGCTATGGAACAGCGACCAGCAGCGGCCTCGCCAGGCGCTGGAAGACAGCCTTGAAAAGCTGCAGCTCGACTACGTCGATCTCTACCTGCTGCACTGGCCGGTGCCGAGTAAGGATCGCTACCTCGAAGCCTGGAAAGGGCTGATTGAGCTGCAAAAAGAGGGCCTGGTGAAGAGTATCGGGGTGTGTAACTTCAATATTAATCATCTCCAGCGGCTGATCGACGAAACCGGCGTTAGCCCGGTTATTAACCAGATTGAGCTGCACCCACTGCTGCAGCAGCGCCAGATTCATGCGTGGAACGCTACCCATAAGATTCAGACCGAGTCATGGAGCCCGCTGGCTCAGGGCGGCGAAGGCGTGTTTGATCAGAAAATCATTCGTGATTTAGCGGAAAAATACGGCAAAACGCCGGCGCAGGTTGTGATTCGCTGGCACCTGGATAGCGGACTGGTGGTTATCCCTAAATCGGTCACGCCTGCTCGTATTGCCGAAAACTTTGAGGTGTTCGACTTCCGGCTGGACAAAGACGAGCTGGCTGAAATTGCGAAGCTCGACAGCGGCAAACGTCTTGGGCCAGACCCGGATGTGTTTGTCGGCTAAGTCCAGATTTTCTTTCCCAAACCACCTTCGCCTTAACGGGCCGGGTGGTTTTTTATTTCCTGTACACCCCCTGCCCAAGCGGTTTCTACGCGCAACACATCCGTTCTGACGGTGACTGAATTTTCACGGCGTTCATTATTTGTTCTTTTAGCCGTAATCAAAAAGTCACACAACACCACGATAAATAGGGCCAGCTTCGCTAACTCATTTGGAATGGTTATGAACAGATCCCTTGCCGTTGTTACCAACTCTGACCTGGAGTCTCTGCCGCAGTTTGCACCCGCTCCGGGCCGTAAAGTACTGAGCGTTAAGAGCCTGAGTAAGGCCTATAACTCACACCAGACCGTGCTGCACGACATTAACTTCGACCTGCATGCCGGTGAACTGGTTGGCGTGATTGGCCGCTCAGGCGCGGGCAAATCCACGCTGCTGCATATTCTTAACGGTACGCACACTGCCACGTCGGGCGAGATCCTCAGCTTTCCAGAAGTCGGGATGCCGCACGATGTGTCTAAACTCAGCGGTCGCGCTCTGAACCAGTGGCGCACCGAATGCGGCATGATTTTCCAGGATTTCTGCCTGGTGCCGAGACTGGACGTGCTGACTAACGTGCTGCTGGGCCGCCTGAGCCAGACCTCCACGCTGAAATCCCTGTTTAAAGTTTTCCCTGAGGCAGACCGCGCCCGCGCCATTTCCCTGCTGGAGTGGATGAACATGCTGCCTCACGCCCTGCAGCGCGCCGAGAACCTTTCCGGCGGCCAGATGCAGCGCGTAGCCATTTGCCGGGCGCTGATGCAAAACCCAGGCATCCTGCTGGCCGATGAGCCGGTGGCTTCCCTCGACCCGAAAAATACCCAGCGCATCATGAAAGTGCTGCGTGAAGTGTGTGAGCAAGGCATCAGCGTGATGGTGAACCTGCATTCCATCGAGCTGGTGAAGGAGTACTGCACCCGCGTTATCGGGGTTGCAAAAGGAAATATCGTGTTTGACGGTCATCCGGCGATGTTAACGGACGACGTGCTGCATCTCTTGTACGGCGATGAAATCAATCAAGTGCATTAATTCTCTCTCCAATTGATACAACACAGGCAATGATAATGAAAAAGCAACTGACTGGCGCATTACGTTTATCTGCAGTGATTACTGGCCTTGTGATTGCAGGCCACGCAATGGCTGCTGACCAGCCGCGCGAACTGAACCTCGGGATCCTCGGCGGGCAGAATGCGACCCAGCAAATTGGTGATAACCAGTGTGTGAAGCAGTTCATGGATAAAGAACTGAATGTCGACACTAAACTGCGTAACTCTTCTGACTACTCTGGCGTTATTCAGGGCCTGATCGGCGGTAAAGTCGACCTGGTGCTGAGCATGTCCCCTTCTTCCTACGCTTCGGTGTACATGAACGATCCGAAAGCGGTGGATATCGTTGGCATCGCGGTTGACGATAAAGATCAGTCCCGCGGCTACCACTCTGTGGTTATCGTTAAGGCCGACAGCCCGTACAAAACCATCGAAGATCTGAAAGGGAAATCCTTCGGCTTCGCCGATCCTGACTCCACTTCTGGCTATCTGATCCCTAACCACGAGTTCAAACAGAAGCTCGGCGGCACTCCGGACAACAAATACAACAACTTCTTCTCCAGCGTGACCTTCTCCGGCGGCCACGAGCAGGACATCCTGGGCGTGCTGAACGGCCAGTTTGCCGGCGCGGTGACCTGGGCTTCAATGGTCGGCGACTATAACGACGGCTATAGCGCCGGGGCGTTTAACCGCCTGATCCGTATGGATCACCCTGACCTGATGAAGCAGATCCGCATCATCTGGACTTCCCCGCTGATCCCGAACGGCCCGATCCTGGTCAGCAACAAGCTGCCGGCTGACTTCAAGGCCAAAGTCGTGGATGCGGTGAAGAAACTGGATAAAGAAGATCACGGTTGCTTCGTGAAGGCGATGGGCGGCACCCAGCACATCGGCCCGGCATCTGTGGCTGACTTCCAGCAGATCATCGACATGAAGCGTGAGCTGGTTAGCGCCCGCTAATCGCGAACGCCGCATAAAAATCGCACCCCGGCGGCCTGCCAGGGTGCTTTTTTATCAGGACGGGGCGACCCGTCACCGGAAACAAACCGGATAATAAGTGATGATGTTGAATACGGAATTTGAACGTTACTATCACCAGATCAGAATGCGCCAGAAGCGCGACACCCTGATTTGGTCTCTGCTGCTGGTAGGCCTGTATCTTACCGCCGGTCACATCGCTGAGTTCAGCCTGACTACCATCTGGCAATCACTACCAAACTTCTTCGACTACATGTTCGAAACCCTGCCGACGCTGCACCTGTCGGTTCTGCTGGCCGACGTCCACACCAAAGGCTCACTGGCCTATTGGGGCTACCGTCTCCCCATTCAGCTCCCGCTGATTTGGGAAACCCTGCAGCTGGCGCTGGCTTCGACGCTGATTTCGACCTGTATTGCCGCCGTGCTGGCATTTCTTGCCGCCGGTAATACCTGGACGCCGCCCGCCGTACGCTTCGGCGTTCGCGCGTCGGTTGCGTTTCTGAGAACCATGCCGGAGCTGGCGTGGGCGGTGATGTTCGTGATGGCCTTTGGTATCGGCGCCATTCCGGGATTTCTGGCGCTGGCGCTGCACACCGTTGGCAGCCTGACCAAGTTGTTTTACGAAGCCATCGAAAGTGCATCTGACAAACCGGTACGCGGGCTCATGGCCTGCGGCGCTACGCCACTCCAGCGCGTACGCTTCGCCCTGTGGCCTCAGGTAAAACCTATTTTTCTGTCCTACAGCTTCATGCGTTTTGAGATTAACTTCCGTTCCTCCACCATCCTCGGCCTCGTGGGCGCGGGCGGGATTGGGCAGGAGCTGATGACCAACATTAAACTCGACCGCTACGACCAGGTCAGCATCACGCTGCTGCTGATTATCGTGGTGGTTTCGGTCCTCGATGTCCTGTCCGGCAGGCTGCGCCGCTGGGTTCTGGAAGGGAAAAAATGAATACTTTTCAGGCAACGCCGGATATCACCCAAAGCCGCGAGCAGCACCGCGAACTTTACCGTATGCAGGGGCGTTATCTGCGCCACATCGGCCTGCTGGCCGCCGCCATCCTCGGCTACTACATCTGGTTCTTTTTCACCTTCGGCATCGACTCCGGGCAAATTCTCAGCGGCATGGTTCAGCTGGGGCGCTACTTCCTGCGTATGTTTGTCTGGCATGATTTTATGAACTGGCCGTTCGCCTATTACTTCTCGCAAATCGCCATTACGCTCGCCATCGTTTTCGCCGGGACGTTAACCGCCACGGTGCTGGCGCTGCTGCTATCGTTTTTTGCCGCCCGCAATATCATGCAGGGCCCGGTAGCACGCATCGTCGCGCTGCTGGTGCGCCGCCTGTTTGACCTGCTGCGCGGCGTCGACATGGCCATTTGGGGGCTGATTTTCGTACGTGCGGTTGGGCTTGGCCCGCTGGCAGGCGTGCTGGCAATTATCATGCAGGATACCGGGCTGCTGGGCAGGCTGTATGCCGAGGGGCACGAAGCGGTAGAGCGCTCTCCGAGTCGGGGATTAACCGCCGTGGGCGCGGCGGGCATTCAGAAACACCGCTTCGGGATTTTCACCCAGTCGTTCCCGGCGTTTCTCTCTCTCAGCCTGTATCAGATTGAGTCCAACACCCGCTCGGCGGCAGTGCTGGGCTTTGTTGGGGCGGGCGGCGTAGGCCTGGTGTACGCCGAGAACATGCGGCTGTGGAACTGGGACGTGGTGATGTTTATCACCCTGATTCTGGTCTGCGTGGTGATGGCGATGGACGCTATTTCTGCCTGGCTGCGCCGACGCTATATCACCGGTAAGCCGGTGCCGCTCTATTCTCCGCAATAACGTCTAAAACGGGGCGCGGTCTTCGCCGTGCCCCGCTCATGCTACAAAGACCAGTTCAGCGTTTGCCAACCGTAGCGTGCGCCCTGCGCCGCAAGCTTCTGACAAGGATTGACCATCAATACCCGGTCGGCCTCCAGACACAACGGCAGATCGTTAATGGAATCGGTATAAAACGTCAGTTCCCCGCTGTATTCCGGATTCACCTGCAGCCACTCCTTCAGGCGGGTAATTTTCCCGGTCTGGTAGCTCGGCACGCCGCTTATCACGCTGGTGTAAGCGTTATTGCCGGTCACCAGGTCGATACCTATCGCATGTTTAATGCCAAGCCGTGGTGCAATGGCTTTCACCAGCAGGCTGACGGACGCAGAGATAATCATCATCTGCTGGCCCTGGGCGTGCAATTGCTCAATCAGGCGCTTCGCCTGCGGGTAAACCAGCGGCAGAACGTCGGTTTCTACGCAGCGGGCAACGAGGGTGTCCACATCGGCAATCGTCATACCCGCCAGCGGAGCCAGCGTCACGCCAACGTATTCGTGGATATTCATTTCGCCGCGCTGATAGTCGAGCATCAGCTTGTGTTCTTTAGCCAGATAATCGGGGTCTTTAATCAGCCCTTCGCGGGAAAGGAAGCGGCTCCAGAGGGTGCTGCAGTCGGCGTCTATCAGGGTGTGATCGAGGTCAAAAACGTAAAGCGGGTTAGACATGTTCATTTCTCATTTCAGCAAAGAGGCCGCCGGGCAGCTTAGCGCCAGGCCCGGCGATCAGGGGTTCCCTACCCTCTTTGTCGCAGAAAAAAATGACAGCGGCATGAAAGCACGCCGTTACTTCCCGAGCGGCTTCCTCTTTCCTGCTGCTGCCGTGCGGCGCTGATGCGCAAGCGGGGTATGCTTCGTGAGCGCCGGGCGGGCGTGACGGGTGTTTCGACGGGCCTCACGCATCTCCTCGAGCGTCGGAGAAGGCACCAGGCATTCGCGTCTGCCGCCGATCAGGTGCTTTTTGCCCATCGCCTCCAGCGCCTCGCGAATCAACGGCCAGTTCACCGGATCGTGATAGCGCAGCAGTGCCTTGTGGAGACGGCGCTGACGATCGCCGCGCGGCACCACGATATCCTCGCTTTTATAGCCCACCTTACTCAGCGGATTTTTGCCGGTGTAATACATGGTGGTGGAGTTAGCCAACGGCGACGGATAGAAGTTTTGTACCTGATCGAGGCGGAAACGATGCTGCTTAAGCCACAGCGCCAGATTCACCATATCCTCATCACGCGTTCCAGGGTGAGCGGAGATAAAGTATGGGATCAGATACTGTTCTTTGCCAGCCTGCTTCGAATAGGTATCAAACAGCTCTTTAAAGCGGTGATAGCTCCCCATCCCCGGCTTCATCATTTTCGACAGCGGCCCCTCTTCGGTGTGTTCAGGAGCAATTTTCAGATAGCCACCAACGTGATGAGTTGCCAACTCCTTGATGTAACGCGGATCGGCTACCGCCAGATCGTATCGCACGCCGGAGGCGATTAAGATCTTTTTGACGCCCTTAAGATCGCGTGCACGACGATAGAGATCGATAGTCGGCTGATGGTTGGTGTCCATATGCTGGCAAATTTCCGGGTAAACGCACGACAGGCGGCGGCAGGTTTGCTCCGCGCGCGGCGACTTACAGCGCAGCATATACATGTTGGCCGTTGGGCCGCCCAGGTCTGAAACCACGCCGGTAAAGCCCGGCACGCTGTCGCGCATCGCTTCGATTTCGCTGATGATGGAATCTTCGGATCGGCTTTGAATAATGCGGCCTTCGTGCTCTGTGATGGAGCAGAAAGAGCAGCCGCCGAAGCAGCCACGCATAATGTTTACCGAGAAGCGGATCATCTCATAGGCCGGAATACGCGCCTTGCCATAGGAAGGGTGAGGGATGCGTTGGTAAGGCAGCGCAAACACGCTGTCCATTTCCTCGGTTGAAAGCGGGATCGCCGGCGGGTTGATCCAGATATAGCGATCGCCGTGCTTCTGCATCAGCGCTCTGGCACAGCCGGGATTGGTTTCATGATGCAGGATCCGCGAAGCGTGAGCGTACATCACCTTATCCGCCTTCACCTTTTCAAAGGACGGCAGCAGGACATAGGTCTTCTCCCACGGTTTTGGCCGCGGTGGCTGCACGGTAACGGCTTTGGCTTCATCCGCCTTTTGGTCTTTTGGTTTATTGCCGTCGGCACAGGGGAGATCGTCGCCGTAAGGATGTGGGATCGGATCGATTTTTCCTGGCGTATCAAGACGGGTGGAATCTACACCTGCCCAGCCGGGCATCGCCTCTTTGCGCATGATGGCGGTATTGCGCACATCACAAATTTCAGCGATCCCTTCTCCGTTCGCCAGACGATGCGCCACTTCCACCAGCGGACGTTCGCCATTGCCGAAAATCAGCATATCCGCTTTGGCATCCACCAGAATCGAACGGCGCACGGTATCGGACCAGTAGTCATAATGCGCGGTGCGGCGCAGGCTGGCCTCTATGCCACCAAGGATCACCGGCACATCGCGCCACGCCTCTTTGCAGCGCTGGGTATAGACCAGAGAAGCACGATCGGGACGCTTGCCTGCTACGTTATCCGGCGTGTAGGCATCGTCATGGCGCAGCTTACGGTCTGCCGTGTAGCGGTTAATCATCGAGTCCATGTTCCCTGCGGTGACGCCAAAGAACAGGTTTGGCTTGCCGAGGCGCATAAAGTCCTGCTTCGTGGACCAGTCCGGCTGGGAAATAATACCAACGCGGAAGCCCTGCGCCTCCAGCATACGGCCGCAGATCGCCATCCCGAAGCTTGGGTGGTCAACATAGGCATCACCGGTAACCAGAATGATGTCGCAGCTGTCCCAGCCGAGTTCATCCATCTCCTCACGGGACATGGGTAAAAACGGTGCCGGTCCAAAACAGGCGGCCCAGTATTGTGGCCACGAAAAGAGTTCGCGATCCGGCTGGATCAGGCTTTTGACGCTCATAGGATGTCCGAAAAGATGATGTAGAAATGAACAAAAGGGCGGCGATTATACGCCGATTGGCAGTAGTTTTTGAAGGGTTATTCTGGGTTTTATGCCCCCTCACCCCAACCCTCTCCCCAAAGGGGCGAGGGGGAAAAGACTCGGTGTAGAGTGCCATGCTGTCCCCTCTCCCTTTTAGGGAGAGGGTTAGGTGAGGGTAAAAACTACGGCGCGGGCTGAACCAGCAGCTGACCAATAGAACCGCGGTCGGCAAGCTCCAGCGTCTGGCTGGAATAAAGGAACGGGAAATGCTCCCAGGACGGCTGGCCAAAATAGACCAGAAGCTCGACCTGCCCGTCTACCCACACGGTATCCTTCCACCCGCGATCTTCCCCAAATGGCGAAGCCCCGTTGACGTTACGAACCAGGAAACTGACGCCTTCAATGTGGAAAGACTGCGGCGTGTCCGCGCGCACCGTCCAGCGCTCCCAGGTTCCCTGCTGGGTCTGAATATCAATACGCTTCATATCCCACAGCTGGCCGTTAATACCGGGATCGTCACCGAGGGTGATTTCACGGCTGCGCGTCGGGTTACCGCCCATGATCTCTTCCGGCAGCAGGCGCATTGGCAGCGTGTCGGTGACCAGCGGCAGCAGCCCTGTCGGACGCAGCGTTAACACCAGCGTGGAAATCAAAATGCTCGACGGCTCAAAGAAGCCGCGAATGCGGTCCATAATGCCGGCAGCTTCACCGGCGGTGATCGACACTTCTTTCCCTTCGGTCATGTCGATAAGAATTTCCCGACGCTCTCCCGGCGCCAGCGACAGCTGCTTGACCGAAACCGGCGCAGGCAGGAAGCCCTGATCGCTGGAAATCACCGCTATCGAACGGCCGTCGCTCATTTGCAGCTGATAGCGGCGAGAGTTGGATGCATTCAACAAGCGCAGCCGCACCCAGCCGCGGGACACTTCAACGTATGGACTTTGCACCCCGTTAACTAACAGCGTATCGCCAACAAAACCACCGCTGCCCGGCTCCTGGTATTCTGGCGCACCGAAATTATCGAGACGTTTGTCCTGGATGATGATCGGGAAGTCGTCGACGCCGTAGTGGTTAGGAATGGGCAGGGACTTGCTGACCTCGTCCTCAATCAACCACATCCCCGCCAGGCCGTTGTAAACCTGCCTTGCGGTACGATTTGGCGTATTGGCGTGATACCAAAGCGTTGCGGCTCGTTGGCGAATGGGCAGCACGGGTGCCCAGTCCACGTTAGGTGACATCATACGTGCAGCACCGCCAATCAGCGGGCCCGGCACCTGCAGGCCAGCAATGGTCATCGCGACGTTTTCTTGCAGGCGGTTGCTGTAAATCATCTTCACGTCGTCACCGCTCCAGACGCGAATCGTTGGCCCCATATAGCGCCCGTTTAAGCCCCAAACGGGGGCTTTTGCGCCACCGGTAAATGACCAGTGGGCACGCTGCAACGTCAGGAATAACGGCTGGCCACGGCGAGATTCAAGCAGGGGGGGAACCGGTAAAGGTTGCTGCTGCCCTGCCGCGTTTGCCCTCAGCGGCACCGAGCTGGCACAAAGCGCAACTCCGGATGCCTGAATAAACTGACGCCGACTGAGTGACATAATTGCTCCATGTAAAACTGAATAACGAGGGGCGATACAAACCGTACCGCCAAAGTCGGCGATTAATGCGCCTGATTCTTTTCAACTTTGCCGGCGGCTTCACGCGCGGCGACTTCCTGATTTAGTTCGTCGATTTTGGCCATCATCAGTTCACGACAGTCGGTGGCCAGCTTACGTACCTGATCTTTACCATAAGCGCTGATATCAACAGGCGGCAGCATTTCGACAATGACTAAGCCGTTGTTCCAACGGTTTAGCTTAATTTTATTACTGGTATTGGAAACACACACCGGAATAATCGGGACACCGGCCGCAATAGCCGCATGAAACGCGCCGGTTTTAAACGGCAGCAGGCCACGCCCGCGGCTACGGGTGCCCTCTGGGAACATCCAGATTGACACGTTGCGCTTGCGAATCTGGTCAACAACCTGAGAAATGGTGCTGTGGGCTTTCGCCCGGTTATCGCGGTCAATCAGCAGGTTGCCCGTCAGCCAGTAAAGCTGGCCAAAGAACGGGATCCACATCAGGCTTTTTTTCCCGACCGTAACCGTTGGCGGCTGGACGATATTAGCGGCGGTGACCATATCGTAGTTGTTCTGATGGTTCCCGATGTATATCGCAGTAGGGTGATTTTCAGCCCCGGCAGGTAAGCGGGTTTCTACCTTAAGACCAAATACCGGCGCAAGACGCCCGAAAAGGTGCCCAAAGGTTGCCACATGGCGCGGATTACGTGGGCTAAACAGACAATAAATTGAACCTAAGATGCATACCAGGATGCAGTAAATAACGACAATAATAAAACGTACAATCGCTAGCATAACTACCTCATGAGCCGAAGCCGTTGATAAGTATATCGGCTTTAGCGTAAAACACACCGGACGGCGGCAACCTCGCCGCCGTACCCCGGATTATTCTTCGCTGTCTCCAGCCCCTGCCCGCATTGGGGAGTCGACATCTACCCGATCTATGCGCTGCAGGCCGCGCATTAACGTCCCGCGACGACCTCGCTCACCGGTGATTTTCTGCAGTTCTTCAGGGCGCAGCTTAATTTTGCGCTTGCCAACGTGCAGGGTCAGGGTGCTCTGCGGCGGCAGGATAAACAGGTGCGCCAGCTTATCTTCACCTTTGGCCGCTTCTGCCGCCGGAATAGAGATAATCTTATTGCCCTTACCTTTAGACAGTTCCGGCAAATCACTCACCGGGAACATCAGCATACGCCCGGCGGCAGTGATAGCCAGCAGCATGTCGTCTGCGCTATGAATTTCCAGCGGTGGGAGGATGCGTGCATTATCAGGCAGGGAAATCAGCGCTTTACCTGCGCGATTACGCGACACGACGTCGTTAAAGGTACAGACAAAACCATAGCCTGCATCCGAAGCCATCAGCAGTTTCTGATCGTCTGCAGCCATCAGAACATAGTCCACGGTCGCGCCCGGCGGCGGCGTAAGTTTACCCGTTAAAGGCTCACCCTGACCGCGCGCTGACGGTAAAGTGATTGGGTCCAGCGCATAGCTTCTTCCCGTGGAGTCGATGAACGCCACAGGCTGGTTGCTTTTGCCTTTGGCTGAGCCCAGATAGCTGTCACCGGCTTTGTAGCTCAGGCCCGGTGCGTCAATATCGTGGCCTTTGGCGCTACGCACCCAGCCCATCTGCGACAGCACGATGGTGACCGGTTCAGACGGCACCATGTCGTGCTCGCTCATCGCTTTCGCTTCGCCGCGCTCATGCAGTGGAGAACGACGAGCGTCGCCGTAGGTATCGGCGTCTGATTGCAGTTCTTTTTTCAGCAGGGTGTTCATTTTACGCTCGGAAGCGAGAATGCCCTGCAGCTGATCGCGTTCTTTTTCCAGCTCGTCCTGCTCACCGCGGATCTTCACTTCTTCGAGCCTGGCGAGGTGGCGAAGTTTCAGCTCAAGGATGGCTTCGGCCTGAGTTTCGCTGATACCAAAACGGGACATCAGCGCCGGCTTGGGCTCATCCTCGCTACGAATGATGTGGATCACTTCGTCGATATTGAGGAACGCCACCAGCAAACCTTCGAGGATATGCAGGCGCTTGAGGACTTTTTCCAGACGATAGTTCAGGCGACGGCGCACCGTATCGCGGCGGTAAACCAGCCATTCGCTGAGGATCTCCAGCAGGTTTTTCACCGCCGGACGACCGTCCAGACCAATCATGTTCAGGTTAATGCGATAGCTTTTTTCCAGATCGGTGGTTGCGAAGAGATGGTTCATCACCTGTTCGACGTCCACGCGATTAGAACGAGGCACAATCACCAGGCGCGTCGGGTTTTCATGGTTCGATTCATCCCGCAGGTCTTCCACCATCGGCAGCTTTTTAGCGCGCATCTGGCTGGCAATCTGCTCCAACACGCGAGCACCGGACACCTGGTGAGGCAAGGCGGTAATCACCACATCACCGTCTTCTTTACGCCATACCGCACGCATGCGGACTGAACCGCGCCCGTTCTGGTAAATTTTGCGGATATCTTCACGCGGCGTAATGATCTCAGCCTCGGTCGGATAGTCAGGACCGTGAACGATATCGAGCAGGTCGTCGAGCGTAGTTTTAGGCTGATCAATGAGCGTAATGGCGGCCTGAGCAACCTCACGCAGGTTATGCGGAGGAATGTCGGTTGCCATACCCACGGCGATCCCGGTTGTCCCGT
Source organism: Cedecea neteri (assembly GCF_000757825.1). GTDB lineage: Bacteria > Pseudomonadota > Gammaproteobacteria > Enterobacterales > Enterobacteriaceae > Cedecea > Cedecea selenatireducens. Next base: position 3,287,053 of record NZ_CP009451.1, on the reverse strand, counting down.
TAAGCAGGATGTTCGGTAAACGCGCAGGCAGCATCTTCGGTTCCTGCAGCGTACCGTCAAAGTTCGGGACGTAATCTACCGTTCCCTGACCGAGTTCCCCGAGCAGCAGCTCCGCGTATTTCGACAGGCGAGATTCGGTATAACGCATCGCGGCAAAGGACTTAGGATCATCCGGTGCCCCCCAGTTCCCCTGCCCGTCTACCAACGGATAGCGGTATGAGAATGGCTGCGCCATCAGGACCATCGCTTCATAACAGGCGCTGTCGCCATGCGGATGGTATTTACCCAGCACATCACCCACGGTACGTGCAGATTTTTTGAATTTCGCGCTGGCGTTTAGCCCCAGCTCTGACATCGCATATACGATTCGACGCTGAACCGGCTTAAGCCCGTCACCGATAAACGGCAGGGCGCGGTCCATGATGACGTACATGGAATAGTTGAGATACGCATTTTCCGTGAATTCGTGCAGCGCAAGACGCTCAGCACCATCATGAGTCAAATCACTCATTGCTCATTCATCCTCAAACTGACGAGCCGATTGTGGCCACAATCGACGTAATTGCCGCCGATAGTACCTTATCTGGCCTGTCGAGTCATAGCGATGAATAGCTTTAAACGAAGCGGTAGCCCGAGAAGGCTTACCGCTTTTTTGGCGTTACTTCAGTTTGTTAATTTGCTTTACGTCGATTTCAATCGAGTTCCAGTCTTTATCGACCTTACCCTGAATTTCGACGGTATCCTGCGGGGTAACAGTCTGGCCGTTCCAGCGCTTATGGTCGATGTCCACGTTGATGCTGTCGGTCGCGTCACGGAAGATGTAGTCATCACCACCAATGCGCTGTTCGATTTTACCGGTCAGCGTTACCCAGGTGTCATCAGAGAATGTTTTTGCCTGCTTCACCGTGGTTTTACTGCCCGTTGGGCCAACGAAGCCGCCCTGCTGTACCGGCTGAGTTTGCACAGCCGCATTCGGGTCAACAAAACCGCCCGTTTGCGCGGCAAAAAGAGGGGCGGAAGTTAAAGCAATAATGGCGAACAAAGCTGCAGTCTTTTTCATAATGTTATTCTCCTTTCGTTTCTTAGCCCCTATTAAAGCGCCCAAATCTTAGCGGGATCTTAATCCTTGCGGCATAAACTGTTTTTTTTATGCATTTGCGATTATTGCCGAAGGCCCGGGCTTTTCTTCTGTACACACAAGCGCTTCGGGTATTTACTTCACCTCTCAACGGCAGCAACAAGGAGTGCACCATGCGCCTACTATTAATTGAGGACGATCCGCTGATTGGCGACGGCATCAAAGCCGGGTTGATCAAAATGGGGTTTGCGGTCGACTGGTTTAGCGATGGAGCACAAGGGCGTGCCGCGCTCGGCCAGGCACCTTACGACGCCGTCGTACTGGACCTAAGCCTGCCGGGCATGGATGGTCTGGACATTCTACGAACCTGGCGTAAAGAAGGGCACAACGAACCGGTGCTGATTTTAACGGCCAGAGATTCGCTGGACGAGCGCATTGAAGGTCTCCAACTGGGTGCGGATGACTACCTTTGTAAACCTTTTGCGCTTACCGAAGTGGCTGTCCGGCTGCAGGTACTCATTCGCCGTGCGCACGGCCACGCACAGCCTGAACTGACCTACGGCAACGTCGTGCTTTCCCCGACAAACCTCACCGCCTCGCTCAATGGTGAACCCTTACAGCTAAAGCCTAAGGAATTTGCCCTGCTGGAACTGCTGATGCGAAACGCCGGACGCGTTCTGCCACGCACGTTAATCGAGGAAAAAATCTATAACTGGGACGACGAAGTGTCACGCAATGCCCTTGAAGTCCACATCCACCATCTACGCAAAAAGCTGGGTAGCGGCTTTATTCGCACCGTGCATGGTATTGGCTATACGCTGGGTGATACATGCTGAGGACGTTGACCAAAAGCCTGCGCACCCGCCTGACAGTAGGTTTTATCGTGCTTACCCTCGCAGCAGCGGCCTTTGCCAGCACCGCCGCGTGGTACGAAGCCCGTAAATCACTAAACAAGCTTTTCGATACGCAGCAACTGCTGTTTGCCAAGCGGTTAAGCGTGCTGGATTTTGACGTCGCGACAAACGCTGAATCACAGCTTCCCCGCAGTAAAAACATGCTTAAAAAACACCGCGGTAAGCTTGATGATGACACGCTCGCTTTTGCCATTTTTACCGCAGACGGCAGGCTTGTACTCAATGATGGCGATAGCGGTAAGGGCTGACTTACTCCTGGCATAGAGACGGATTTGTTGATGGGCAACTTGAGCACGATGACGATCTGTGGCGGCTGGTATGGCTGACAACGCCGGATGGGCGTTATCGCATAGTGGTCGGCCAGGAGTGGGACTACAGGAACGATATGGCCCTGGATATTGTTTCTGCTCAGTTAACGCCCTGGCTAATCGCGCTGCCGCTGATGCTGGTATTGCTGATTTGGCTAGTCACTGCCGAACTGGCCCCGCTGCGTAAACTGGCGCAGAAGCTACAGCACCGCCCGCCGGGCGACAACAGCCAGCTGGAAACACGGCCGCTCCCGCTTGAAGTCAGACCGCTTGTTGAAGCACTAAACCAGCTATTTGATCGCACAGAGGCGTTCATGCAGCGCGAACGACGCTTTACGTCCGATGCAGCCCACGAACTCCGCAGCCCGCTGGCTGCCCTGAAAGTACAGGCTGAGGTGGCCCAACTGGCAGAAAATGACGCTCAGGTCAGGGAACAAGCGCTTAATCACCTCCACCAGGGCATTGACCGTGCGTCACGCCTTGTTGAGCAATTGCTGACGCTGTCGCGGTTAGATTCCCTGGCCGGGCTCAATGATGTGCAGGAAGTCTCGCTGCAGAAGCTGCTTCAGGAAAGCGTGATGGAAGCCTGGCACGGCGCTCAACGCGAGCAAGTCGACATTCGCCTGCAAATGCAGGAGCAACCGGTTATTCGCCGTGGTCAGCCACTTCTTCTCGGGCTAATGCTGCGTAACATTCTCGATAACGCCGTGCGCTACAGCCCGCCTGGCAGCATTGTGCACGTCGTTTTACGCGGACATACGCTGGAGATCATCGACAATGGGCCTGGCGTAAGTCCTGAGCACCTGACCTCGCTGGGCGAACGCTTCTTCCGCCCTCCGGGCCAGCTTAAAACCGGCAGCGGACTGGGATTATGCATTGTGAGTAGAATTGCCGCTTTGCACGATATGCAGACCGCTTTCGGTAACGCGGAGAACGGCGGTTTCCGGGTTTGCATCAGCTGGCGCTAACCTACTCGCAGCTGATTATTGCTTGTACAGCAAAAGTCTTTGCACATTTTAGCCATTTTTTCGTGATGACGATCTCATTACAATGGTTGTCAAACGTAATTATTTAAGGGCTAACGATGAGCAATATCCTGATTATCAACGGCGGTAAAAAATTCGGTCACTCCAACGGCCAGCTTAATGACACCCTGACTGAAGTCGCGGAAAGCTATTTGCGCGACCTCGGGCATGATGTTCAGGTGACCCGCGCGGACAGCGAATACGACGTCAAAGCGGAAGTTGAGAAGTTCCTCTGGGCTGACAGCATCATCTGGCAGATGCCGGGCTGGTGGATGGGTGCCCCGTGGACGGTCAAAAAATACATCGACGATGTGTTCACCGAAGGCCACGGCTCCCTGTACGCAAGCGACGGCCGTACCCGTTCAGATGCGTCTAAAAAATATGGCTCCGGCGGCTTGATTCAGGGTAAAACCTACATGATCTCCCTGACGTGGAACGCGCCTTTAGAAGCTTTCACCGAAAAAGATCAGTTCTTCCATGGCGTTGGCGTAGACGGCGTGTATCTTCCGTTCCACAAGGCTAACCAGTTCCTGGGCATGGAAGGGTTACCTACCTTTATCGCTAATGACGTCATCAAATCTCCGGACGTGCCACATTATGTAGCAGAATATCGCAAGCATCTGGCTGGTATTTTTGCTTAACTGTTTGCCGGACAACATAAGGAGTTAGTCATGCTGACAGTGATTGCAGAAATTCGCACACGTCCCGGTTCACACCACCGCCAGGCTGTGATTGCGGCATTTGAGAAGATTATTCCAACCGTACTGCAGGAAGACGGCTGCCACGGCTACGCGCCGCTGGTCGATCACAACGCCCAGGTCGCATTCCAGACCACCGCCCCGGATTCCATCTTCATGCTGGAAAAATGGGAAAGCGTTGCGCATCTGGAAGCCCATCTTCAGACTACGCACATGAAAGAGCATAGCGCTCGCGTGAAAGAAGACGTGCTGGAAGTACATATCCGCATTCTCGAAGAAGCCGTGAAATAACCGGCTGGCTGGAATGCAAAAAGGGATGGCTATGGCCATCCCTTTTACGTTTTGGATAAAGGTTTTTTAACCCTCGATATCGGCCATGTCGCCTTTTTCTTGCAGCCAGTTACGACGGTCTTCTGAACGTTTCTTGGCAAGCAGCATATCCATAGTCGCCAGGGTGCGCTGATCGTCTTCATCGCTGATAGTCAGTTGCACAAGACGGCGGGTGTTAGGATCAAGCGTGGTTTCGCGCAGCTGAAGCGGATTCATCTCGCCCAGGCCTTTAAAGCGCTGCACGTTTGGCTTCCCTTTCTTACGCTTAAGCTGTTCCAGCACGCCCGCTTTTTCTTCTTCGTCCAGCGCGTAATAAACCTCTTTACCCAAATCGATGCGGTAGAGCGGCGGCATTGCCACATAAACGTGACCGCCTTTCACTAACGACCGGAAGTGGCGTACAAAGAGCGCGCACAGCAGCGTGGCAATGTGCAGACCGTCGGAGTCCGCATCCGCAAGAATACAAACTTTGCCGTAGCGCAGCTGGCTCAGATCTTCGCTGTCAGGATCGATACCGATCGCCACGGAGATGTCGTGAACTTCCTGCGAGGCCAGCACTTCGTCAGAGGAAACTTCCCATGTGTTCAGGATCTTACCTTTCAGCGGCATGATCGCCTGATACTCACGGTCGCGAGCCTGCTTCGCAGAGCCTCCCGCCGAGTCCCCTTCCACCAGGAAAAGTTCGGTGCGGGTTAAATCCTGCGCGCTACAGTCAGCCAGCTTGCCTGGTAGCGCCGGGCCGCTGGTCAGCTTCTTACGCACAACTTTTTTCGCCGCACGCATACGCCTCTGGGCGCTGGAAATAGCCAGCTCGGCCAGCTGTTCCGCCGCCTGCACGTTCTGGTTCAGCCACAGGCTGAAAGCATCTTTCACTACGCCAGAGACAAAAGCCGCACACTGGCGCGAAGACAGACGTTCTTTGGTCTGACCGGCAAACTGAGGATCCTGCATTTTGACCGACAGCACGTAGGCGCAGCGCTCCCAGATATCTTCCGCAGAAAGCTTCACGCCACGCGGCAGAATATTGCGGTATTCGCAGAACTCCCGCATCGCGTCGAGCAGGCCCTGACGCAGGCCATTGACATGCGTCCCGCCCTGCATGGTTGGGATCAGGTTGACGTAGCTTTCCGTCAGCAGCTCGCCGCCTTCCGGCAGCCAGAGCAGCGCCCAGTCAACCGCTTCGGTATCGCCAGAGAAATTGCCGATAAATGGCGCTTCCGGCAGCGTTATCAGGCCATTCACCGCTTCGCACAGGTAATCGTTCAGGCCATCCAGATAGCACCAGCGCTGCTCGGTGTTATTCACTTTATCGGTAAAGGTAATTTCTACCCCAGGGCACAGCACGGCCTTCGCTTTCAGCAGGTGGCTGAGGCGTGAAACGGAAAAACGCGGGCTATCGAAGAAGCTTTCATCCGGCCAGAAGTGAACGCTGGTGCCGGTATTACGCTTACCGCAGGTGCCAATCACTTCCAGATCCTGCACTTTATCGCCGTTTTCAAAAGCGATGCTGTATACCTGAGCGTCACGGCGGACGGTCACTTCAACGCGTTTGGAAAGGGCGTTAACCACGGAAATCCCTACGCCGTGAAGGCCGCCGGAAAACTGGTAGTTTTTATTGGAGAATTTACCGCCTGCGTGCAGGCGACAAAGGATCAGCTCAATGGCCGGAACCTTCTCTTCGGAATGGATATCAACAGGCATCCCTCGCCCGTCGTCAATGACTTCCAGAGACTGATCGGCATGCAGGATGACGTCCACGCGTTTGGCGTGACCCGCCAGCGCTTCATCCACGCTGTTATCAATGACTTCCTGCCCTAAATGGTTAGGACGAGTGGTGTCGGTGTACATCCCCGGGCGGCGGCGAACTGGCTCAAGCCCGGTGAGCACCTCTATATCATCGGCATTATAGGATTGCGTCATGGTTTATTCATTCAGATAGCGAAACAGGAAATCGGCCGTCTGGCCTCAGCGTAAGCCGAGGAAGTCGACAATCTGTGTGAAATAATCTTCGAAGCCCGTAAAAGCGTGATTGCCTCCGGGTTTCACCGTCTGGCGGCAAAGCGCGTAGTACGCAACGGCCTGGCGGTAATCAAGCACCTCATCGCCCGTTTGTTGCAGCAGCCAAATCAAATCCGGCGCTTCCAACGGGTCAATCTGCATGACTTTCAGATCGTAAATATGGCGTGACTCTAGCACATATTGCTGCCCGGTGTAGGGGTTCTCGTTCTTGCCGAGATAATCCACCAACAGCTCAAAGGGGCGGACGGCCGGGTTAACCACCACCGCAGGCAGCGTGAAGCACTGCGAAAGCCAGGTTGCGTAATAGCCGCCCAACGAGGAACCAACAATGCCCAGCGGCTCACCGCCGCGTTCAAGCACCAGCGACTCCAGCAGCTCGGAGGCATCCGCCGGGTACGGTGGCAGCTGTGGCACAATCATTTCTATTTCGGGATGATGCTGCGTCAGCCACACCTTAAAGCGGGTAGCCTTCGCGGAAGCAGGCGAGCTGTTAAACCCGTGCAGATAAAGTAACGCCGGCATTAATAACCCTCAGAAGCCGTGTCAGGGCTGAATTTACCGGTTTGCAGTCGACAAACTTCGGTAGTCAGGCTGCCATCAGGATACAGATCGAGCCAGCGCCAGCCGGGTTCAATGGTATCGAGCGTAAAGTTAGCGCAGTGCGGTTTGAACTGGACGCATGTCGAAGGCGTCGCCAGCATTCTGCGGCCGTTCCAGTCGAGATCCAGTTCCTGATGAATATGCCCGCAGAGCAGGGTTTTCACCTGCGGCCAGGGCCTGAGTACCGCATCCAATGCCGCAGCGTTACGCAGGCTATGCTGATCCAGCCAGCTACAACCAGCAGGCAGAGGATGATGGTGCAGCAGAAGTAACGTGTGGCGTTCCGGCGCAGCGGCCAGCTGTCGCTCCAGCCATTCCAGCTGATAGTCGCTTAGTTCACCGTGAGGAACGCCGAAGACCTGACTGTCCAGCAGCAAAATTTGCCAGTGGTTGCCGATATAGACCCGCTTTGCCGGTGAAATGCCGGCTTCCTGCAGGGCGCCAAACATCGCCGGCTGGAAATCATGATTGCCCGGGAGCCAAACGCAGGGCGCAGCAATACTGGAGATCCCTTCAGCAAAATGCTGATAAGCCTCCACGCTGTGATCCTGAGCCAAATCGCCGGTTGCCACCAGCAAGTCACAGGTACGCTGTTCGGCGTGGATAGCGGCCAGCACTGCCTGATAGCTCTTCCAGGTATTAATACCGAGCAGCGTTTCGTTCTTCCCAGCGAACAGATGGGTATCGGTTATTTGCAATATCCTGATTCGGCCCCCATCGGCCACAGGAAGGGTTAACAGGCTTTCCAAATGGTGTCCTTAGGTTTCACGCACACTTACTCCCCACCATACTTACTACCCACCGCACTTAAGCTGCTGATATCCAGGCCGCAGCTCGGTTCATTCAGGGTATTAATACCATCCATTATTCAGGGCGTAGTGCCGTTAGCCGTCCTCGTCCCTAAAAAACTAGGTATAAACCGGAACCGCCATTGCTCCATGCGCTAAACAGTAGCGCAGCCAATCGGCAAGAAACTGGTTAATTTGATGCTTTTCGTCGCGTTGATGCAACTTTTTATTCGGATAATCATAACGTGCTTTGAAGCGAAAGATCTGCTGGCTTGAACACACTTCCGCGACCATCGCATCGTGATACAGCCTGACCGACATCGACGGCAGGCTCCAGTAACTCACGGCGGGCAGCGTTTGTTCTATTTCCACAAGGGTTGTATAACGTGTTGATTCTGAAATAGTTAATCGATATCTGGCGCTATTAACCTGATATGTTACCGTTTCGCCTGGCGCATCATTTTGCGGCAGCAGGCGGCGCAGCTGCGCGAAGTTGGTTTCGCACAAACGCATCATTTCAGGGAAGTCAGGGGTATAGCGCTTCATAATCAGTGATTCCACTCTTTTCTTAGTTGCTCATAATGCAGCTGCAGCCATTGCAAAGCGATGACCGACGCCGCGTTGTCGATGCTCCCCTCTTCAACACACTGGTAAGCCTGCTCCCGGCTGACCACATGAACACGAATATCTTCGTTTTCTTCCACCAGGCCATGAATACCTTTGGCCTGAGTGGCGTCCACTTCGCCTACTAAGATAGACAGCCTTTCGCTGGTGCCGCCGGGGCTGGCCAAATAGCTCAGTACCGGTTTGGTGCGGCCAACGACCAGGCCTGCTTCTTCTACTGCTTCACGGCGCGCAACATCTTCTACGCTCTCGCCCTCTTCAATCATGCCGGCGACCATTTCCAGCAGCCACGGCGTTTCGCTGGAGTCCCAGGCGGCGATACGAATCTGCTCTACCAGCACGACTTCATCACGCACAGGGTCATAGGGTAGCAGCACCGCAGCGTGACCGCGCTCAAAAATTTCACGCCTCACTTCACCGCTCATTTCGCCGTTAAACAAGCGATGGCGAAAGCGATAAAGATCGAGTGAAAAAAAGCCACGATAAAGCGTTTCACGTGCAATAATTTCTACATCCTTTTTGGCGAAAGTAGCCACTTGCTTTACTGACTTGTTCATAGATGATGTCCTGATGGCAAATGGGCGCTGGCCGGGCGATTTCAACCCCGCACAACTGCCCTTTCAATTTTGATGTGGTAGATTGGTGAAAATTAAGGTAGATGGCACTTTACGCCAACCTGCCCGGCTGACGGAATCTGTAGAATTGGCGATCATATTTGACTCCTGTCGGCGTTAAACAAAATAATTCTGCTTCACAACAAGGAATGCAAATGAAGAAATTGCTCCCCATTCTTATCGGTCTGAGCCTGGCAGGTTTCAGCGCTATGAGCCAGGCAGAGAATCTGCTGCAGGTTTACCAACAGGCCCGCACCAGCAACCCGGATCTGCGTAAATCCGCTGCTGACCGTGACGCCGCATTCGAAAAAATTAATGAAACACGCAGCCCATTACTGCCACAGCTGGGTCTGGGTGCAGATTATGGCTACGGCAGCGGCTACCGCGACTCTAACGGCGTTAACTCCAACGCGACCAGCGCAACGTTACAGCTGACGCAAACCATTTTTGATATGTCAAAATGGCGTGCACTGAGCCTGCAGGAAAAAACCGCAGGCATTCAGGACGTCAGCTTCCAGACAGACCAGCAGGCGCTGATCCTGAATACCGCGACGGCCTATTTTAACGTGCTGAGCGCGATTGATGCACTCTCCTACACCGAAGCGCAGAAACAGGCTATTTATCGCCAGTTGGATCAAACCACTCAGCGCTTTAACGTAGGCCTGGTTGCTATTACCGACGTGCAGAACGCCCGTGCGCAGTACGACACCGTGCTGGCGAATGAAGTCACCGCCCGTAATAACCTGGATAATGCGGTGGAGTCTCTGCGTCAGGTCACCGGTAACGACTATCTGAACCTCGCGTCTCTGAACGTTGATGGTTTCAAAACCACCAAGCCAGATGCGGTAAACAGCCTGCTGAAAGAAGCCGAAAAGCGCAACCTCAGCCTGCTGCAGGCTCGCCTGAGCCAGGACCTGGCTCGCGAGCAGATTCGTCTGGCAGAAGATGGCCACCTGCCAACGCTGAGCCTGACTGCCTCCACCGGTGTATCTAACACCAGCTACAACGGCTCTAAAACCAGCGATCAAACTCGTTACGGCAACAGCTACGATGGCCAAAACAAAGTGGGCCTGAGCTTCTCCCTGCCGCTTTATCAGGGCGGCCAGGTTAACTCTCAGGTTAAACAGGCTCAGTACAACTTCGTGGGTGCCAGCGAGCAGTTGGAAAGCGCGCACCGCAGCGTAGTCCAGACCGTACGTTCTTCCTTTAACAACGTGAATGCCTCCATCAGCACCATCAACGCCTACAAACAGGCCGTTGTGTCTGCGCAAAGCTCATTGGATGCCATGGAAGCCGGTTACTCCGTCGGGACTCGTACCATCGTTGACGTGCTGGATGCGACCACCACGCTGTATAACGCGAAGCAACAGCTTTCCAGCGCACGTTATAACTACCTGATTAACCAGCTGAATATCAAATCAGCGCTGGGTACGTTGAACGAGCAGGATCTGCAGGTTCTGAACAGCGCCCTCGGCAAGCCGGTTTCTACGGCGGCTGACAGCGTGGCGCCAGAAACGCCAGATCAGGATGCCCGGGCCGACGGCTACAACACAACCGCCGCCTCCGCATCGACTAAACCGGCTCATGCCACTCCGGCAGCGGCCACCAGCGGTAAAAAAGCCAACCCATTCGGCAATTAATCGCGAAAACATCATTATCAGGGGCGTGAAAACACGCCCCTTTTTTTTCGCCTCACGTTTAAACGTAAGGCAACGTAAAGATCCCCTGCCAACAGGCCGACATCGCTTCAATTTCAACCGCTCATCCCCTATCCTTAGCACCAAACCTACTGGGCTCAGGACTGATTAAATGAAACGGACAAAAAATATAAATCATTCATCGTTCCGCAAAAGCTGGAACGCTCGCCATTTAACGCCGGTGGCGTTGGCCGTCACCGCCGTCTTTATGCTGGCTGGCTGTGAACAAAGCGACGAAACCGTCTCCATGTATCAAAACGCGGATGACTGCTCGCAGGCAAACCCGAGCAAAAGCGCGGAATGTACCACCGCCTATAACAATGCGCTGAAAGAAGCCGAGCGCACCGCGCCGAAATACGCCTCACGTGAAGCCTGTGTCGCCGAGTTTGGCGAAGGTCAGTGCCAGCAGGCGCCAGCTCAGGCAAGCCTTGCCGGCGAAAGCCAGGCTCAGGCTCAACCGCAGCAAAGCGGCAGCTTCTGGATGCCGCTGATGGCGGGCTACATGATGGGTCGCCTGATGGGCGGCGGCGCGGGCTTTGCTCAACAGCCGCTGTTCAGCTCGAAAAATCCGGCCAGCCCGGCTTACGGTAAATACGCCGATGCCAGCGGCAAGAGCTACGGCGCAGCCACGCCAGGCCGCACCACCACCGTACCAAAAACCGCTATGGCACCAAAACCAGCCACAACCTCTACGGTCACTCGCGGCGGCTTTGGTGAGTCAGTGGCCAAACAGTCCACCATGCAGCGCAGCAGCGCCTCCGGCACCAGCCGTTCGATGGGCGGCTGATAAATCATGGAAAGAGTTTCTATTGTCGAGCGCCCTGACTGGCGCGAAAAGGCCACGGAATACGGCTTTAACTTCCACACCATGTACGGCGAGCCGTACTGGTGTGAAGATGCCTATTACAAGCTGACGCTGGCGCAGGTTGAACGCCTGGAAGACGTTACCGCCGAGCTGCATCAGATGTGCCTGCAGGTCGTGGAAAAGGTGGTTGCCAGCGACGAGCTGATGGCCCGCTTCCGCATTCCGAAACACACCTGGGAGTTCGTGCGTCAGTCATGGCGCAGCCAGCAGCCGTCCCTTTATTCACGCCTGGACCTGGCGTGGGACGGCGTGGGTGAACCCAAGCTGCTTGAAAACAACGCCGATACGCCAACGTCGCTGTACGAAGCGGCGTTCTTCCAGTGGATTTGGCTTGAAGATCAGGTCGCGGCGGGCAACCTGCCCGAAGGCGCAGACCAGTTCAACAGCCTGCAGGAAAAGCTGATTGAACGCTTCGCAGAGCTAAAACAGCAGCACGGCTTTAACCTGCTGCATTTCGCCTGCTGCCAGGACACGGTAGAAGATCGCGGGACGGTGCAATATCTGCAGGACTGCGCCACTGAATCAGACGTCGCCAGCGAATTCCTCTTTATTGAGGAAATTGGTCTTGGAGAGAAAGGGCAGTTTACCGATCTGCAGGATCAGGTTATCAGTAACCTGTTCAAGCTCTACCCATGGGAGCACATGCTGCGCGAGATGTTCTCCACCAAGCTGGAAGATGCGGGCGTACGCTGGCTGGAGCCAGCGTGGAAAAGCATTATCTCCAACAAGGCCCTGCTGCCGATGCTGTGGGAAATGTTCCCGGATCACCCTAACCTGCTGCCGGCTTACTTCGCCGAAGATACCTTCCCGCCGATGGAAAAATACGTCGTGAAGCCCATCTTCTCCCGCGAAGGTGCCAACGTGAAGATCATCGAAAATGGTCAGGAGATCGCGCGCGTTGACGGGCCGTACGGCGAAGAAGGCATGATAGTTCAGCAGTTCTATCAACTGCCTAAATTCGGCGACAGCTATACGCTGATTGGCAGCTGGCTCATCAACGATCGGCCAGCCGGGATCGGCATTCGCGAAGATCGCGAGCTTATCACGCAGGATCTGTCCCGCTTCTATCCGCACATCTTTGTGGAATAAGCATTATAAAGCGCCCATTGGGCGCTTTTTCGTTTATCCAATAACAACCGACAGCATGCTCAGCGATCCCATCTCTATTCCGTCTACCGGAATCGTCACCGGCTCTTTACCGTCCCACGCGCCTAAAATATAAAGCAGCGGCAGGAAGTGATCCGCCGTCGGGTTCGACAGTGAGCCACCTTCGTGGTCGAGATAGTTCACCAGCGGATGCTGCCCGGCAGGCCCCTGCCATGTCAGGTTCGTTTTCACGTACTCGTTAAACGACTCGGCCCACGGGTATGGCGTATTTTCACCGTGCCAGCGCGCGGTGCGCAGGTTGTGCACAACGTTACCGCTCGCCACCAGCATAATGCCCTGGTCCCGCAGCGTGGCAAGTTTGCGGCCCATCTCCAGATGCCAGGCTGCAGGCTTGGTGCTGTCGATGCTCAACTGCACCATCGGGATATCCGCATTCGGGTACATTTTAATAAGCACGCCCCACGAACCGTGGTCAAAGCCCCAGGCTTCTTTATCCAGCGCGACCGGAACCGGAGCCAGTAACTCGACCAGCTGCTGCGCCAGTTCAGGCGAGCCGGGGGCCGGGTAATGCGTGTCATACAGCGCCTGCGGAAAACCGCCAAAGTCGTGAATCGTTTTCGGAGCTTCCATCGCCGTCACGCCCGTCCCCCGGGTGAACCAGTGGGCCGACACCACCACAATCGCTTTTGGCCGCGGCAGCGTTTCACCAAGCTGCGCCCAGGCGCGGGTATAGCGGTTATCTTCCAGCACGTTCATCGGGCTACCGTGACCAAGGAACAGCGCGGGCATACGTTGGGTTGTCATGAGGGTGTCCTTAAATGGCTAAGCTTTAATGCACACAGATTACGCCCAATTTTTGGGGGAAGAACTCAGATAAGCATGATGATCATCATCAGAAATTTTGAACAGGTCTGAACGAGCGGAAAACGGTGAGGCGGAGGTGAGAAGTAAAGCCCGATCGCGCTGACCGGGCTTTATTTTTTAGCTGGCTTTGCGCGCTTGCGCCTGGCGGTATTCCACCAGATCTTCAATGGTCACAACGGCCATATTGTGTTTGCGGGCGAACTCCATGCACTCCGGCGCACGCGCCATGGTGCCGTCGTCGTTGGTTAGCTCGCACAGGACGCCAGCAGGTTTGAAACCGGCCAGGGAAACCAGGTCGATAGTCGCTTCGGTGTGGCCGCCGCGGGTTAACACGCCGCCCGGCTGCGCGCGCAGCGGGAATACGTGACCAGGGCGATGCAGATCGCTCGGTTTCGCGCCGTCGGCAATCGCCGCGCGTACGGTGGTCAGGCGGTCAGCAGCAGAAACGCCGGTCGTGACACCGTGAGCGGCTTCAATGGTCACGGTAAAGCCTGTGCCAAAAGCGCTGGTGTTGTTTTCGACCATCATTGGCAGATCGAGCTGTTTACGGCGTTCGTCGGTCAGGCACAGGCAGACAATACCGCTGCCGTGGCGAATGGTCAGCGCCATTTGCTCAACGGTCATGGTTTCAGCCGGGAAGATCATATCGCCTTCATTCTCACGATTTTCGTCGTCGAGAACCATGGCGCCACGGCCTTCGCGAAGCGCATCAAGAGCACGCTCAACGCGCTCAGTCGGGGTGCCAAATGCAGAAAGTAGCGTCTGATTCATGGTAAAAAAACCTCATTAAAATTATGGTTACCAGAATCAGGGCAGTCTTAGGAGCTAAAAAAATAACGCGGGCAGGCCGAGGCCTGACGTGATCGTTACTCTCTCCCATCCGGACTTTAACCGTCGGCCCCGGAATTACACCGGATCTGCTGACCTTCAGGCTAAGCCTGAAGCGCTCGCGGGCTTTCAGCGTAAGCTGATTTACCGCCGGTGGGGAGTTTCGCCCCGCCCTGAGAATAAGCAGGTTCACTATAGCGCTAATCATTTTTGTGGGCAACGATTACGCAGGCAACATTTCCAGTTTATCCCCTGGCAATCAGGCATTACAATTAGCCCAATCACCCGCCAGATAATGGAAGCCGCTATGATTGACCCGAAAAAAATTGAACAAATCGCCCGTCAGGTCCATGAGTCAATGCCGAAAGGGATTCGTGAGTTCGGGGATGATGTGGAGAAGAAAGTACGCCAGGTGCTGCAGTCTCAGCTAACCCGCCTCGACCTGGTGAGCCGCGAAGAGTTTGACGTCCAGACTCAGGTCCTGCTGCGCACCCGTGAGAAGCTGGCTCTGCTGGAGCAACGCCTGACCGAGCTGGAAAATCGCGAAGCCCCGAAAGACACAGAGTAATACCCCGGCCCCTCGCCTGCCTGGCGAGGGGTACATCGCCTATTCAAATACCTACCAAAACGGCCGATAATAATAACGTCTCATTAAACTCAACAAATTGGGTTCTCGCTGAACATGGACGTCAAAAGCAAAATAAATAAGCTGCTTAGCTATATTTTTTCTAAACAATTCATGGTGACAGCCGTCTTCATGTCTTTTTTTGCCGCAATAATGTGGTACATGCTCTGGGCCATGTCTATCTCGCACTACACCGTTTTGGTAAAAGACTTTCCTGAGCTCCGAATTTACCTTGGCTTTGGGTTCTCTATAGGCCTGATATTGACGCTTGGCTCCCTGCGCCACCTGCCCGCAACAAAAAAGCTCAAATATTTAGGTGAAAAGTTTTTCGGCTACTCTACGGTATTCACCGTCCTGGTATTAAACAGCGCGGATGTTTATGTTTATCTCTTCCCCGACAAAACCATCGGCTACCTTTCCGAATATGACGTCGAGTTTCCAGGCCCGGCCAGAGGCAAAAGCGGACACTGCGAGGCTGGGCTGTGGATTAAAGATCCCCATACGGACAGATGGAAAGAACTGTGCACCAGCAAAGCAGCATTACTTGTGGAACGAAGACAAGGCATGGATGCCGTGTGGGTCACGGCGAGGGTGAACAAACTGGGCTCTTACATTGTGAACTACGAGTTTGCTTATAAATAACCACGGCAGCACAGGCCGCCGTAGTTTACTTAACGTCATTAAATCAGAAGGTTTCCCAGTTATCGTCAGACGCGGCGGCAACGGCTTTGCGCGGGGCAGCAGCCGTCGCGACGGACTTAGGCGCAGCAGACTGCGCTTTTGCCTGGCGCTCCTGAGCGATACGGAACACGGACACGGATTGAGTGAGGCGACTGGCCTGCTCTTCCAGCGCTGCGGCTGCGGCTGCGGATTCCTCCACCAACGCGGCGTTTTGCTGAGTCACGCGATCCATTTCTGCAACGGCTAAGCCAACCTGATCGATACCACGGCTTTGCTCGTCGGACGCGGAAGCGATTTCCCCCATAATATCGGTCACGCGGGTTACCGCATTGACGATCTCACCCATTGTTTCCCCGGCACTTTCAACCAGCGTCGAGCCGGTATCCACTTTGCTGACCGAGTCTTCAATCAGGGTTTTAATCTCTTTTGCGGCCTGGGCGCTGCGCTGCGCCAGGTTGCGAACCTCACCGGCTACAACCGCAAAACCACGCCCCTGCTCACCCGCGCGAGCGGCTTCAACGGCGGCGTTCAGCGCCAGAATATTGGTCTGGAAGGCGATACCGTCAATCACGCTAATAATGTCGGCAATTTTCTGCGAGCTGCCGGCAATTTCGCTCATGGTATGCACCACGTTATCCACGACTTTTCCGCCACGCTGGGCGGTTTCAGAGGCGCTCAGCGCCAGTTGGCTGGCCTGACGAGCGTTTTCAGCATTCTGCTTAACCGTGGCGGTCAGCTGTTCCATGCTCGCGGCAGTTTCCTCAAGCGAAGCTGCCTGCTGCTCGGTACGAGACGAGAGATCGTTGTTACCGATAGAAATCTCGCTGGCGCCGCTATAAATCGCGTTCGCGCCGTTACGCACTTCGCCCACGGTGATAACCAGCTCGTTTTGCATATGGCGCAGATTCTCAGCCAACTGCCCCATCTCGTTGGTGCCTTCAACGTCGATTTTGCGCACCAGGTCACCGCCAGCAATATGGCGGATGCTTTCAATCAGGCGGTTAAGCGGAGAAATAAGCGTCGTGCGGATCCCTTGCCAGACCACAAGAATCACCACCAGGACGACAATCAGCACGCCAATCAGGATCCAGATAGCCATGCTGTAAGAGCTGTTGCTGCTGTCTACGGCTTCCTGATACAGATGGTCGTTTTGCTGCAGGTAGTTAACGTATTGCTTCTCAAAACCGTCCTGATACCCCTGAGTCGGCTGATCGAAGAATTCATTAATTTTGCCCGCGCCAAGCAGCTGAATCAGCTCCGCCAGCGCGCCATGATAAATGTCGTAGTTGCGCTTAATTTCCTGCGCGGCGGCATCGCTCTGGCGCGGGTCACGCGGCAGGGCTTCATAAGCCGCCCACTCGACCTCGGCCTGTTTCAGCGAGGTGCTGGCAATCGCCATCAGCTCTTCAACGGTCGAACCGCTGCCAATTTTATTGGCATCCATCATATAGCGGATGCCCGCGCGATTCAGGGTATTACGGGTTTGCAGCAGCGCAACCCAGCTGCCGTTTAGCGTTGACTGCTGCTGACGAATAGTTTGTAAAACGGTGAAATTTTCTTTGTCCTGCTTCAGCGCGTTAAAGAACAATCCGCCGGAAGCTATCTGCAAAATGCCAAACAGCCCCAGGACGACCAGTAAGCTTGTAACGATTTTGATACGGTTTAACATTGCTTCTCATTCCCTGTAAGACAAGTCTTAATCATCGGCGTAACAGCAGAAAACTTTACCCAAAGCGTTTTTTTGCCGCTTTTTCTGCTACTCCCAGGAAATGGCCTGGCAATAATTCATCCTCCACTACCGCGGGGTTAAGTCGTAACACATTCATAATCCGAGTTTTTTTCACTATCATTTTTTTAATAGTCAACCAGCCCGGAGGAAGGCATGCTTACCGTTGCTATCTGTGAAAGAAATAGCCATTTTGCAAATGGCATTAAAATTATTATCCAGCAGCTCTGTCGTCAGTTTAGCGAGACTTATCATTTCTTACCGTTGGCGCACCAGGACGTCGCCGACCTGGTATTTTTCGCGCTCGATGACAACTGGTCCACCGCCAACTGCTACAAAATCCCGCAAACGACGCGCCACCAGCGGGTGATCCTCATCTGCCGTAAGCAGGATCAGGAAAACCTGATGTTCCGCCCTTGCCTGTATATGCTGCCGTCAATTTATCGGGAGGATGAGGTCGAGGATGTCAGGCTCAAACTGGCGCCCTGGGTTGATCCCGAGCGGCGTAGAAAAAATACCCTGCCGGTCCCAACGTCTATTTGCCACTACTGCACAACCCGGCATTTCAACCTGCAGGAACGCGAATTGCTCAAGCTTATGGCCTGTGGCTACTCGCTGGTCGATGCGGCCTTTATTATGCATATTGATGAAAATGTCGCTCGGGATAAACGACTGTCGATTATGAAAAAACTTAATATCAAGAACCAATATAAACTCATGAATTATATCAAGCTCAATTTACCTTTCCTGCTGGACTGAAGTATTTAATTAAGTCTTTTCTTATTACGTCAGGGAATTAATCTTAATTATTAAAAAAATCACCCCTTCACATATCAGGGTTGCGAATTTTCGCAACCTGGAATAAGTCATCCCCGGTATTCACCCCGTCAAGGCACTGAGAGAATACCTTCAGAATAATCTCCAAATTAGCTGGATGCACACCGCCTCTTCCTCTCAGGTCCCTGATCGTTCAGCAATTCAGTTCTAGTTGTCACAATTAGCGACAAAATAATGATAAATATTTCTGCCGATAACATTTTATTATCTGTTAACCAACATATATCCGGACTCCGCCTGGAGCCGATTGTTAATTTATTTAGCGGGCAGGTGATTAGCCACGAAGTCCTCAGCCAGTTACCGCCGTCGCGCGATCCTGAAGCTTTTTTTGCAAAACTACCGGTTACCGATAGCGTGGCGCTCTTTTGCCATCAGGTTGACCTGCTAAAGTCTCTGCAAAAATCTGGCAGATACTTTCTTAACCTTCCCCTTAAGGCGCTGATTGACGATCGGTTGTTCGCGCGGCTGCTTGATGTTTGTGAATCGTGGATAACAATTGAGATACAGGATGCCCCACTTTTTGGCACGCTCGCCCGGCAGCATCAGCGCTGCCTGTGTGAGCGAATTAAGCTACTACAGCAAGAAAGGATATCGGTATGGCTTGATGACCTTACCGACCGCTGTATGGAAAGCTTCCATCGCTACGCCTTTGATGTCGGCGGAGTAAAAATTGACAAGTACGCATTCTGGGCCCTCTGCAATAACCGCCGGGCGCTTCGGCAATTGGTTGCACAATGCGCGGATATTTCGCCTCAAATTGTTATCGAAGGTATCGAAGACTCGCTTCATCTTGAGCTGGCCCGGCAATCCGGCGCCAACCTCGGGCAAGGCTATTTATGGCCGCATAAACGCTGGTCACTCACCGATTCATTGCCGTTGTGAGGGGGCTTATGTGCGCTGCTATCAGGCGAAATAAACACCGCCGTAGTCGGACAGATTATTTTCTAAACCCCGCCAACTACACCGCGCCGCTTTTTTTCGATCGACTTGAATATCTTCAGCAGCAATTAATCGGAGGACAAAAACCAAAGAAGCCCGACGCCATCCTGGTATCTGCCGACGGCTTTCTCAGTAGCGCAATCACCGGCAGCCTTTTTCATCACCTTAACATTCCGGTTTACCCTTCACTGGATGACGTCGTCGCGCACCAAACCCTTTCTTCTGTACCACGTCTGATTATTGACCTCGACAGCCTGGAGACACCTACGCTTGAAGTCCTGAAAGCTATTCGCCAACAAATTATCACCACGCCACAGCACCAGATAACCCTGCTTAGCGCCCAGCGCAAGCCTGAGATTACACGATTTATTCGCTATGCCGTCGACTGCCAGATAGTCGAACGCCGTCTATCCCCCGAGGGGCTGAAACAGGCGTTAAGCAACAGCCCGCCCGATTTAGTCGCGCTTTACAGCACGCCTCGTTTTTCCATTAGAGAATGGATGATTTTGCTGGCGCTGAGCCGCGGGGAGTCATTGAAATCTATCGCTCTTTTTCTGGAGAGACCCTATCATCACGTCGTTTACCGCTTCAACGTTTTGTTGGCCAGGCTGGCGCTTGAAAATCGCAGTAAATTGCTGCACCTGCTTAATGAAATTTCTGTTGCAGGTAGTGTGCATTGCCGTTCGAACTAACCTACTGAGCGGTAAGATATTTTAGGAATTTACTTAATTTTTATGTTTGATGTGGGTTAAAAATAAACAAAACAATAACAATTATAACTATTCCTGGAAGCAATTTTTCCGCTCTGCCGCCAATCAGCACTTTTTGATCCAAAACAAATCAACAACAATCAGAACTAAATGTCATTTTTTCTAGAATAAAAAGTCTTTTCAACCACCCTAACTCAAAATTAAGGTTTCTTAATTCAATTTATAAAAATGACGATCAATTACGCAGCATTTCGTATTGACTCTGATTAACCCCAGGAACATCAGACTTTTCCCACAAGAACTGCGCTGTATAATCACCTCATCACATATTTATATTTGCCAGGGCATTTATAACGTTTAAATGTGAAGTTATTTAGGCAGTCGTTCTCCAGCCATGAATAACGAATTTAAAAAGGGATAAGTATTAATATAAACAAGGAGGTTCCCGCATAAAGACCGGCAACCGCCAACTCACTGTTTATCACTTTCGCTGCCATTGACGCTGTGTCAAAGCGATGTTTTTATCAAACACTCGAGGCAAAAAAAATGAAACCGGCATCCGTAATCATTATGGACGAACACCCTATTGTCAGAATGTCGATAGAAGTGCTGCTCCAGAAGAATAAAGATATTAATGTTGTTTTAAAAACAGATGATGGTCGGGAAGTTATCGACTATATGCGAGCGAATCCCGTCGACCTGGTGATTCTTGATATTGAACTCCCAAACACCGACGGCTTCACATTACTCAAGAGAATCAAAGGAATACAGGAAAAAACCAAGATCCTTTTCCTGTCATCAAAATCAGAGTCTTTTTACGCCGGGCGCGCGATTCAGGCGGGTGCCAACGGATTTGTTAGCAAACGTAAGGAGCAGGAAGATATATTTAACGCGGTGGAAATGCTGCTGTCGGGCTACTCCTTTTTCCCTTCGGAGACGCTGCATTTTATCAGCAGCCATAAATCTCGCCGGGGAACGATGGACGACATGCCATTATCCAACCGTGAGGTAACCGTGCTGCGCTATTTGGCAAATGGGCTATCAAATAAAGAGATTGCCGAGCAACTCCTGCTTAGCAATAAAACCATTAGCGCACATAAAGCGAATATATTCTCTAAACTTGGACTCACTTCAATTGTCGAGCTGATTGACTATGCCAAGGTGCACGAGCTGCTATAAGGGACAATCGAGCGCTGGAAGCGGAAATACCGGGAACGCTCCTCCCGGTTATTTTCTGGAACTATCTGGATTCTTTTAGTTGTAGTTAATCAGAAACGTCGCATCGGCATTGGCCAGCCCGGCATCTGCGTTGTCAGCCGTCGCTATATAGTTGGCCCAAAACTTCATCGTTACGTCACCGTTAGCATCCACCTGCATCGTTTTACTGGCGTTATTCAGCAACAGCCGGGACTTATCCTCATTGAGAAGTTCAATCGCCACGTTCTTCGCCGTGCTGGCCGCGTTCAGCGCCAGCAGCCCGCTGCCGGTATCCTTTCCGGTAAAGGTTATCGACGCAGCGCCGCCTGGCGGGCAGCCGGTTAGCTTCAGGTTGAACGGCATGGCCTGTGTCGTGCTGCCTGCGGTGCGCAGCTGTTTGGTCGGCCACGATCCCAGCTTCACGGTCTTGTTGTCGCTCGCCGTCTCAATGACACAGGTGTAATCCACAATATTGCCACGCAGCTCAACGTTGATCTCCCCCAGCGGAGAGGCCGCTTTGGCCATGGGATTCAACAACGCTGAAAACAGAGTCAGCGCGGCCAGGGATAATTTTTTCATCCTTTTCCCCTTAATCAAAATCAACACGCAGATAGCCGCGGGCGGTGAATGGCCCTTCTTTCGGCTTAACGCCCGTGACGCTCACCGGCCAGGCGCGAATCCCCACCCTTGCCGCCGCCGTATCATCAAGCTGGAAATTAATCTTGCTGCCCAGGTTGTTTGGCGTCAGCGGCGTGCCGCTGGAGTTGGCCACGATAAAGCCGAGATCGCTGTTATCGGACACCATCATATTGCCGCTGGCCTTTTCGGCTTCAAGACGCAGCGTAAGGTAAGCCTGAGCGTCAATATTGGTGCATTTGATGCCGACGGTTTTGCTCTGCGGCGTCACGCTTTGCGGGCGATTACCGGCCCCGGCCTGGCTGAACAGCGATGCGCCAATGCTGCCAAAGTCGAACTCGACCACCTGGCCGGCGTTGATTTCACAGGTCTGCGGCACTTCAACCTTGCCGCTATAGCTGATGGTGTAAACCACCGTACTTAACGGATCGCCGGTAGTGGTCGTGACGTAGACACGGAACATCGTCTGGCGTGGGATCGGCACCATATTGATAAAACGGCGGGTAACTTTAAGACGAAATACCAGTTTCGAATCTGTGACCCCAAAAGGCTTATTCTTCGACACGTTAGGGTGAGAGCCCATCTGCATGTAGTTCACCGGAGGATAAAAATCACCGGCATAGCTGTCGTTGATTTTCATCGCGCCGTTAAGATAATCATTTATTTTTAGATACTTATAACTACCCACTACTTCCTGGATAGGTAAATCTGTCACGTAGCTACGCTTGGTGGTATTCCCCGATGTTCCCTTAGGGCAAACCGCATTCACGCCAATCAGACCTGATTTTTCAGACAGGGTCACAATCTGCCCGACGTTGTTATTGCTGCTATTAAATTTGTCAGACAAATCATAAGCAATATCGGTCGGAATGCCTTTCTCGTTTGAGCAAACCGTCGCCGCAGCGGGCCCCGCGCAGGCCAGCAGCAGCCCGCCGGTAATCAAAGTGTTCAGTTTCATCTTCATCTTCCTGAATCTCTCCGCACGCTATGAGCAGGTGGCGGTCGCCATGACGACAGCCTGCTTCAGGCTCTCCTCCGGCAGGGAGTAGTTGGCGCGGCACTGGGAACCCTTCCCGTCGCCCCATTGGATCAACAAGTTACCTTTCAACGGCAGGCCGCTGAGGTAGATTTGCCCGTCGTCGCCGGCCATGCTGGTCACGCCGCTTTGCACCTCCCGCACCACTGAGCCGAACGGCACCGGGCGGTCACCGCGCTTAACGGTAATGATGGCGCGCACGCCGATACGGGCATCGAAAGCGGCACGAACCAGCGCGCCTTCGGTCGGCACCACGCTGCTGACGTTATTTTCAATGTCGGTGTGGTTGTCCATCGTGTTGGTATCCAGCGCCACGCGGTTGTAGCGGTAAACCGTGGCGTACGGCATCACGGCATAGCCGCGCCAGTCCGTTTTCACACCGGTCTGGTTTTCAATGCTGACGCCGGAAGCGCCGGGCGCTTTGATCAGCACGTTGGTGTCGCCCAACGGCTGGCTGAAGGTCACCCCGTCCGCATGCCCCACTACGCCGCCGGAAGCCTGCCAGTTGAAGTCATGCTGGCTGCGGTCATAGTTGTAGCCCAGGCCAAGCGTGCCGTAAGTCGCCTGCCAGTTGGCGGTGGCACTGCCGGAATAGCCGTTAGTGCTGGTATGGCCCTGGGTAACGCTGTAGTTCAGGTTGCGGCCTTCCAGCAGCGTCCCGCCGACCCCGCTTTGCCAGCTGTTTTTGCCGTCCGAGCTGCGGCTTGTGGCCATCGTGGCATAGGCACGATCCAGCGCCGTATCGCGCGAATAGCCGTGACCAAGCAGCGTGCTAAACGGAACCGAGAGGTTAAACGCGATGATGCGGTTGGTGTCTGAAAGGCCGAGGGATTTACTCCAGGACAAGGAAAGCGAATAGCTGATGCCGCGCCAGCCGCTGGAATAACCCAGCTGATACCAGGTGTTGTCCTGATCGGTTCCCCAGTAAGTTTGCTGGCTGCCGGAAACATAGACCGAGCCGTAATCTCCCAGAGACTGAGAAATGTTGACCTGAAACCGGCCCTTTTTGTTGTAGCGCAGGTTGTGATAGCTGGTCGCCACCAGCTCCTGGCTATTGCTGTCGT
Organism: Cedecea neteri; assembly: GCF_000757825.1. Classification (GTDB taxonomy): domain Bacteria; phylum Pseudomonadota; class Gammaproteobacteria; order Enterobacterales; family Enterobacteriaceae; genus Cedecea; species Cedecea selenatireducens. Next base: position 3,263,243 of record NZ_CP009451.1, on the reverse strand, counting down.
TGTTTTGCCACTCATACTGGTAGCCTTCCATGTTGCGGTAGGCCACGTCATCCAGCGTGTAAAAACCACGCGTGGAGTAGCGGTAGCCGAGCAGCTGGAAGTTGGTGCCATAGTCGCTCAAGGATTTTGCATACAGGAAGCGCAAGGACTGCCCCTGATGCTCACTGTCATCCGCCAGCTTGCTGCGTGCGTGGGTCAAATCAAGGGAGATAGCCCCCCAGTCGCCAAGGTTTTTACCGGCACCTAACGCAACTGCGGTATAGCGTTCAGCCAGCTGCGTCCCGCCGTAGGCGGTATAGCCGTTCGGCAGACCGGCAACCAGCGTCCCCTGGGTAAAGAACGGTTTATCCTGCTGGTTATTCCCGCTGCGGAAGTCGCCCATCACCACGTCATACTTAAAACGCCCTTCACGCTGCAGCAGTGGAACGGTGGAATAAGGCACGGTATATTTCTGCTGGGTGCCGTCTTTCTCCTCAACCGTCACCTCAAGGTCACCGCTTGAAGAGGTCGGGTTAAGGTCGCTAATGGCAAACGCGCCCGGAGAGACATAGCTCTGATAAATCACATAGCTGTTTTGACGAATGACGATCTTGGCGTTGGTGCGAGCAATCCCACGCACGGTCGGCGCGTAGCCCTGCAGGCTGTCCGGGTACATGCTGTCTGAAGAATAAAGGCGCGCGCCGCGGAATCCGAGGCTGTCGAACACGTCACTGCCGGTGTTGCTGTCGCCCATGACCAGCTCACCCTTCAGCGGAATAATCGTGCGCTGCAGCGTGGTGCTGATGTTCTGCCACTGATTCTGACGGCGGCCATCGCCGCTGCTGTAGTTCCAGGCCCCGTTATTACGCAGGCGCCACGGGCCGAAATTCAGGCCGCTTTGCAGGTTCAGATAATAGCTGTCGTTGTAAGTCCCACGGTTGCCGGTAAAGGTGTAGTTCAGCAGCGCGGCAGGGATCCCTTCATCCCACTGATCCGGCGGAATGTAACCACGGGCGCTGTTGATAAGCGAAGCCTGAGGCAGGCTTATATCAAGGCGCAGGCGAGAAAAGTCGTAGCTAATCTCGGCTCCCGGCACCGCCGTCGTCACCGGCACGCACTCCCCGGGCTTAAATTTTGCCAGCTCGGGATAGGCGAGCATATTCAGCCCAAGGCGCTTGAGCCATTCGGTGTCCAGGCAAGGCGTTAGTCCGCCGGATTTCACGGCTTCAGAAGCAGACAGTTTCTTATCCGCCGCAGCAAAGTTCACGTCTTCGGTGGCAACAAACTCATCGTTACGCCAGATGTCCACGCGGTAGACGCCCGGCGGCTGGCTGCTGCCTTTTTCGAAACGAGACAGATCCGCCACCGCCGCGGTATCGTCCGACAAGAATGCCGGGTTGAAATAGCTCTCGGCGACGGCGAGTCCAGGCCAGAGTGATGCCAGGATGGTCGCCGTCAGCGGCGCTAGCGTAAAAACCTTACGCGAGACTGATGTCTTCATGATTTACCTGCTTCCCTTTGCCAGCCCGGCTTTACTGCATGACACCCGCTTGTGCTTTCGTCACCGCGCCGTAATCGTTCACGCTCTGGAAGCTCACGGCACCCTGAACGCCAGACGGCACGGCAACCTGCACGCTATTTTTTGGTGCCACCATGGTGTTAGGCAGCTTCTCGTTGCCCATCTTCAGGTTGACCAGCGACACATAGTAAGGAGAAGGGTTGCTGATTTTCAGGTACTGGCCGCTGCGGGCGAAGCGAATCTGCTTGAGGGCGTCTTCGGGCTGCATCTGCAGGTTTTTAGGACGTACAAACAGCTTAATGCGGGAGAGAACCGCCAGTTGGAGGACGTTCTTGCCCTCAACGCTGTTTTTATCCACCGAAGGAATCGCCTTAACGTTCATCCAGAAGATGGACTCACGGTCGCTCGGCAGCTGCGGTCCGGCATAGATAATACGCAGCGTGTTCTCGCTTTTTGGCTCGCTGACAAACAGCGGCGGCGTGACCACGAAGCTTTTCTCTTTCTGCCCCAGATCGTTTTCAATCCAGGAGTTCACCAGAAAGCGTTCTTTAGGATCGCTATTGGTGATGGCCAGCGACGTTTGTTTCGCATCGGCCGGGTAAATAACGCGCGTGGCGCCCAGGGCAATACCGCCCGCAGCCTGCGCATTAAGAGAGGTAATCATTAAAGAGAGCATCAGCGCCGAAGCGGCTTTATATAATTTGTTCATCACGACAGGTACCATCAAAATAGCCAGAATGGAGAAGCAGAGGTTCAGGGATAAACCAGCGTGAACCAGACGTCGGAGCGAATATTTCCGGGCGACATGTGCTTAGAGACCGAACGATAACGCGCAGTAAAATGAAAGCTCATTTCCTGCGTGGTTATTGGCGAATATGAAGCCGGTTCGCTATTTGGAATAATCAACTGCTGCTGTTGGTCAAATAACGCCAGGCCAATCCCGCTGCTGGCGTCATTGCCGCTTACGCTGGATGTAGCCAGAAATACCTGAGGATCTTCCGCCGGGGTTGAGCCCTGGAACGCGATACCAACATGGTCATAAACCTCCGGGCGGCAGTCCGTCAGCCGAAGGGTAAAAGGGATGCTGGGCGGCGCGTAGCTGCCAACATCTTTAAAAACGTTGCTTGGGTACTGACCCATTTGCACGGTCATTTCCTGACTTTCAGGCGCGACGGCGCAGGCGCCGTTGACCAACTCGCCCTGCATGTGCACTTCACCGCCGTGGATAACCACAATGCGCTTTGCCTGAACGGGATTCACCGCTGCCAGAATAGCCAGGAGCAGGATTTTCCTTGTCATCATCGTCCTCTCTGGACTCACGTCGGACAAGCCTCGTCCCTGAGGCTGAATCATCCTTGTGCTATCAGCTGTCGCTGATTATTCGTATTTCATTACGAAGGTAGCGTCCGCGTTTGCAGCACCGGCAGTGGCGGTAGCAGCAGTAGCTTTATAGCGAGCGGTGAACGGAATGGTGTTCTCACCGTCGTTCAGAGTCTGAGCGGTAGAGAACACGGTCCCGTTTGGAGACAGCGTCTTAGAACCACGATCCAGGATCTCGATACCTACGCCTTTCGCGGTGGTAGCGTTACCGCCTGAGTTCACCGCCAGCAGGGTTGGATCGGTTGCATCAGTCTGGCCGGTGAATGCCACAGAAGCGGTAGCCGCAACGGTGCTATCGCAATCGGTCAGCACGATGTTGAATGGGATCTGGGAAGAGGTATCGCCCACTTTGGTGAAAGCGGCGGTACGGTACTGGCCCAGCTTAACGATCTGGCCGTCGGACTGAGTGCTTACTGCGCAAGCGGCGTTAACCAGCTCGCCCTGGAAATGCACGGTACCGCCATTAACGGTAACTGGATCTGCTGCGTTAGCGGCGCCGCTTACCAGAGCAACGGTGGCGATCAGTGAAGAGGCGATTTTGCTTAATTTCATGGGTATTCCTTCATATATAAAACGCACATCGGAGCAATGCATCCTTCATTACGCCGTTTGAATCATCATCGGTCTTAAATGACCGCATAACGCATTTCCCACATCCTGTGGGAATTCCTTAGAATGCTCAGTATTTTCATGAGAATTAAAGACAAACGATTCCCCGGCCCGTTATTTCATGGCCGTAAAGAAGTCATCCTTAATAATCAAAAATAAAATTTATATATATTCGCACCAGGTGACGAAGTGGGGCTAAATTAAGCCAAATTTGAATTAAGTAATAGATGCCAATTCTTTATGTTAGGTAAGCCCGGTCTTAATAACGCCTAAGAAATCACCAGGACAACCTTTCGGGAATACGGGGATAAAGCAGCAAAAACCTCGTTTATTTAGGGGGTTATGCGTCCCTCCAGGCATGAGAATATTGTATATTTATTGTTAAATTTGTTTATTTTTTGTTTAACGCAGGAAAGGGAATCTTGAACGCCAAATGCGCAATACCGTGCAAAGTTGCCAAAACGTTAAAGTCGTTGCGCAAGCGGTGATACACTGGAGGGCTTGCCATCGAAAACTTACCCAGGACTTCAGGATGAATGAGACCGCTCCCCACGCCATTCCGGCGACCTCGATAACCCGCCCCAATTGGTCAGCAGTATTTGCTATCGCTTTTTGCGTCGCCTGCCTGATTACCGTTGAGTTTTTGCCGGTTAGCCTGTTGACCCCTATGGCACAGGAACTGAATATCTCCGAGGGCGTTGCCGGGCAGTCGGTCACCGTCACCGCGTTTGTGGCCATGTTCGCCAGCCTGTTTATCACCAACCTCATTGGCTCCACCGATCGCCGCCGCGTGGTGCTGCTTTTTGCCGTCCTGCTCACCGCCTCCTGCCTGCTGGTTTCATTTGCCGGTAATTTCTCCCTGCTGCTTTTGGGCCGCGCCTGCCTCGGGCTGGCGCTTGGCGGCTTCTGGGCCATGTCGGCTTCGTTGACCATGCGCCTCGTTCCTGCCCGCACGGTGCCAAAGGCGCTGTCGGTTATCTTCGGCGCGGTGTCGATTGCGTTAGTGATTGCCGCCCCGCTGGGCAGCTTTCTCGGCGGAATAATAGGCTGGCGCAACGTCTTTAACGCCGCGGCGCTGATGGGCGTAGCCTGTATTATTTGGGTCTGGAAGGCGCTGCCTTCGCTGCCGGGTGAACCGGCGCACCAGAAGCAAAACATGTTTGGCCTGTTAAAGCGGCCGGGCGTGCTGGCGGGTATGCTCGCCATCTTCATGGCGTTTGCGGGTCAGTTCTCGTTCTTTACCTATATCCGCCCGGTTTACATGACGATGTCGGGCTTCGACGTTGACGGCCTGACGCTGGTGCTGCTGAGCTTTGGTATCGCAAGCTTCGTCGGCACCTCGCTTTCCGCGCCTATTCTGAAACGCTCGTTAAAGCTGGCGCTGGCCTGCGCGCCGCTGATTCTCGCCGTTAGCGCGGCGGTGCTGGTGCTGTGGGGAACGAATAAAACCGTGGCTTCGGTGATTGCGGTTGTCTGGGGCCTGGCCTTTGCCCTGGTGCCGGTAGGCTGGTCAACGTGGATCACCCGTTCGCTGGCGGACCAGGCGGAAAAAGCCGGGTCGATTCAGGTGGCCGTTATTCAGCTGGCCAACACCTGCGGCGCGGCGGTGGGCGGCCTGGCGCTGGATAACCTCGGCCTGCTGGCTCCGCTGATGCTATCCGGCAGCCTGATGCTGCTGACGGCCCTGCTGGTTGCGGTGAAGGTTCGGGCTTAAAAAAATCTAAAAATAGCGCCTGATATCAGGCGCTATTTTTTTATCAACCGCGCCAGAAAGGCTTATCGCCCAGAATAGTCGCGCGGTGCATGATGCGGCGAGCCGGGAGATAATCAGCGTTGGCATAATGCTGGGTGACGCGGTTATCCCAAATGGCAATATCGTTTTGCTGCCAGCGCCAGCGCACCTGGAACTCCGGTTTGGTGATGTGGGCAAACAGGAAGCCCAGCAGCGCCTCGCTCTCTTTTTCCGTCAGGTTGACGATGCGGGTGGTAAAGCCTTCGTTGACGAAAAGCGCCTGCTTGCCGCTGACCGGATGAGTACGAATCACCGGATGGCGCAGCGGCGGGTTCTTCGCCACGGCCTCGCGCCAGCGCTGGTGCTCGACCTCGTTATGGGAGTACTTGTACTCCTGGAACGATTTGCGGAAGTCATGTTCTGCCTCCAGCCCGGACAGCAGCTTTTTAAACGGCTCCGACAGCGCCTCAAAGGCAGCAATCCCGCTGGTCCACAGCGTATCCCCACCGGTTTCCGGCAGCTGCTTCGCGGCCAGAATCGCCCCGGCAGGCGGCGTTTCAATAAAGGTCACGTCGGTGTGCCAGTTGTCGTTATCCGGCGGATTATCGTTGTGGGTATCCAGCACGATAATTTCTTCCACACCTTCGGCATGCGGGTAAACCGGGTGGATATGCAGGTCGCCGAAGCGCAGAGCCAGCGCGCGCTGCTGAGAAGGCGTTATCTCCTGTTCGCGGAAGAACAGCACCTGATGGCGGATCAGCGCGTGGTAAATCTGCTCGAACTGGTTATCGCTCAGGCCACGCGTCAGATCCACGCCGCTGACCTGCGCCCCGATGTACGGCCCCAATGGCTTAACGTTCACTTTTTCACTCATTGCCCTTCTCCATGCCACGGGGTCAGGCGGCGCTGTAGCGCCCGCAGCCCCAGTTCTAAACAAAATGCGATGACGGCAATTACGCCGATCCCGGCCAGTACCACATCCGTTGCCAGAAACTCACCGGCCGACTGCACCATAAAGCCCAGCCCGCGCGTCGCGGCAATAAGCTCTGCGGCCACCAGCGTGGACCAGCCCACGCCCAGCCCAATGCGGAAGCCGGTCAGAATTTCAGGCAGCGCACCCGGCAAAATCACATGCCAGATGACCTGCAAACGGGACGCGCCCAGCGCCTGGGCGGCACGAATACGGACCTGCTTCGCGCTGCGCACGCCCGCCATGGTGGACATGGCTACCGGCGCAAAAATCGCGAGGTAAATCAGCAGGATTTTGGAGGTCTCGCCGATGCCAAACCAAATCACCATCAGCGGCAAATAGGCCAGCGGCGGCACCGGGCGGTAAAGCTCGATCAGCGGATCAAGGATGCCGCGCACGGTGGAGCTCAGCCCCATCGCAATGCCCACCGGGATGCCTATCAGCACCGCAGCGGCAAGCGCGGTAAGAATGCGCCCCAGGCTGGCGGCCAGGTGCTGCCACAGCGTGGCGTCCATAAAGCCCTGCGGCCCGGCTATAGTAATCAGCTTCGAGAGCACCTGCCCCGGCGGCGGAAGAAACAGCGGGCTGACCCAGTGCTGAGAGGCAACCCACCACCACAGCAGCACCAGCGTAACCAGCGTTGCCGCGCTTAGCGTCAGCTGCCGCGAAAACGGCCAGCGCAGCGTAAGGCGGCGGCGCACCGGCTTGTCCTGAATGACTACGCTCATAAGAAGCCCTCCCGCTGTTCAAACACGCGGCTCAGCACGTATTCGCGCTTCCCGATAAATTCAGGGTCAGATTTGATGCTGCGGCACGGCTCTCCGGCGGCAAAACGACGACCGAAATCAAGCTGTAGCCGTTCCAGCACGCGGCCAGGGCCCGGTGACAGCAACACTAACTCTGTCGCCAGGAACACCGCTTCCTCAATATCATGAGTGATCAGCAGCACCTGGCGGCGGCTCTCATGCCACAGCTTTAGCAGCAGGGTTTGCATCTGCTCGCGGGTAAAGGCATCCAGCGCGCCAAACGGTTCGTCCAGCAGTAAAAGCTGGGGCTTTGTTGCCAGCGCTCGGGCGATGCCCACCCGCTGCCGCTGCCCGCCGGAAAGCTGCCAGATGGCGCGTTTGGCTTTATCTTCCAGGCCAACCTTGCGCAGCATGTCGAGCGCAAGCTCTTCACGCTGCGGCTTAGGCTGCCCGGCAAGCTGCAGCCCGAAAGCCACGTTATGCAGCACCGAGCGCCAGGGCAGTAGCCCCTCGTTCTGGAAAACGACCCCGCGCTCGGCGCCAGGGCCCTCAACCGTTTTGCCCTGCAGCGTAATGCTGCCGGAGTGATAGGGGACGAAACCGGCGATCAGGTTAAGCAGCGTGGTCTTACCGCAGCCGGAAGGGCCGAGCACCACCAGCAGTTCGCCCTCGTCCACCGTCAGATTAATGTCGTCGAGTACCGCTTTACCGCCGTACTCCGCGCTAAGATGCGAAACCTGTAGCATCGCCGTGCCTCCTGTTAACGGTTACTGCGCCAGCGGCTTCACGAAGCGGTCGGTCACAAACTGGCTGTAGTCGGTTGCCACCGCAGGTACTTTGCCCTGCTCTTTCAGGAACTTCGCGGTATCGACGATAGCTTTATTCACCGGGCCGCTAAGCTGCTCGACCTGCTGTTTCGCCGTCAGGTAGGTATTGCCCTTCACCAGCCCAGGGACGTCGGTTTCCGGCACGCCGCTCAGGCGCGAGAGCTTGCTCAGGTTGTCCGGCTGCTTGAGCCACTGCTCCGGGTTGTCGATATAGCCTTTCTGAGCCGCAATGGCGCTGCGGGCAAAGGCGGTGACGATATCAGGATGTTTTTCGGCGAAGTCTTTACGCACCACCCACACGTCGAGCGTTGGGGAACCCCATTTGCCCACCTGCGCAGAGTCCGTCAGCACGCTGCCGTCTTTTTCCAGTTCGTTCACCGCGGGCGCCCAGACATAGGCGGCGTCGATGTCGCCGCGCTGCCAGGCGGCAATAATTGCCGGAGGCTGGAGGTTAAGGATTTGAACCTGATCGGGCTTAATACCCCAATGCTTGAGGGAAGCCAGCAGGCTGTAATGGGTGGTGGAAATAAACGGCACCGCGATACGTTTGCCGATTAAGTCCTGCGGAGATTTGATGCTTTTTTTGACCACCAGCGCTTCCGAATTACCGAGCTGGGAGGCCAGCAGGAAGACCTCAATCGGCACGTTCTGGCTGGCCGCCACGGCTAGCGGGCTGGAGCCGATATTGCCGATTTGAACGTCGCCGGAAGCCAACGCGCGAACCACGCTCGCGCCGCTGTCGAATTTGCGCCATTCCGCTTTTGCCCCGCTGTCTTTGGCAAAAGCATCATCGGCTTGCGCAACTTTGGCGGGTTCGGCGGAAGTCTGGTACGCCACGGTGACGTCCACCGCGTGGGCCTGAGCTGCGATTAAGGCCAGTGCAACCAGCCAAAGTGAGTGTCGTTTTGCTGCCATGATTCTGCTCCTGTCTCGGGGGAGAAAGCAGTATTTCCAACGGCAACGATTCCATAAAAGAATAAAAAATTATCGCTAATGCTTTTCTGTCCTTAGAAAAAAAGTGGGTAACGATAGATGTGAAGTGGGAATAATGCCGCCCGCAGAGCGCGGGCGGGCAGAGTTATATTAACTTAAGTTAAATCAACGTTCTTGCTGCCGAAGAACCAGGTCATGATAAAACCGGCGGCATAGGCGATAACAATCCCGGCGACGTAAACCGCCATCCCGGCGAAGATCCCCTGACTTGAGGTCATCAGTGGAATCGACACTAACCCGGACGGGCCAAAGACGGTATTCAGCCCGACGGGCAGCCCGAGCCAGGCCACCAGCCCGATGAAGAACCCACCTATCCCGCCGCCGATACAGGCGGTGATAAACGGCTTAAGGCGCGGCAGCGTCACGCCGTAAATCAACGGCTCACCGATGCCCAGCAGCCCGGGAATAATGGCCCCTTTGATTTGCGTGCGCAGCATCGAGCCTTTCGGCGAGCGGGCAAACAGGGCCAGCGCCGCGCCTACCTGCCCCGCACCGGCCATCGCCAGAATAGGGAACAGCGAGTTGAAACCCTGGGCATCCATTAGTGCGAAATACACCGGGACAAAGCCCTGGTGAATACCAAATACCACGGCAATCAGGAACAGCCCGGCCAGAATCGCCGTCCCGAATGGGTTGCCGTTCAGGTGCATAAACAGCCACGACATGCCTTTGAACAGCTCGCCGCCGATGGGCATGATCGCCACAAAAGTGATAGCCCCGGTGATCAGCAAGGTGATCGTCGAGGTAAGGATCATGTCCAGGTTATCCGGGATCATCCGCCGCACCTGGCGTTCGATCCACGCCCCCAGAATACATGCCAGCAGTACGCCAATGATGTTGCCGCGCGGGTCGATTGTCAGCCCAAAGAAGGTATCCATCCCGGCGTAATAGCCCACTTTGCCTTCCGGCACGTAGCGCAGAATAAACAGCGAGGCGATGATGGCCCCGTTCACGCCGGTGCCGCCGAAAGCCTTCTGGGTATTGAAGCCGATAAGAATGCTCAGGAAGGTAAACAGCCCGATGCTGAATACCTTCATATAGGCAATAAGCTGGGTCAGCCACGCAGCAGGGGCTGTGCCTTCCACCACCAGCGTTTGTTGCAGCAGCGTGGCAATCCCCAGCAGCAGCCCGGCGGCAATAAAGCCCGGGATCAGCGGCGTGAAAATGGTGGCAAACTTGGTGAGGAAGTTATGCACCGCGCTGTTCTGCTTCGCCTTCATCTGCTTTTTGTTCTGGCTGGCGAGCGCGGCCAGATCCGCACTTTCGCCGTTCTCCGGCTCGCTTTGGCCGCCCTGCTTCAGCATCGAATTCATCAGCTCGCTGGCGGTTTGCGCTTTGCCAGGGCCGAGAATGATTTGCAGCTGATCGTCGCCGTTGACCACGCCCATCACGCCGGGAATTTTTTTCAGTTCGTCGTGTTGGACGAGATCTCTGTCTTTGAGCGTCAGCCTGAGGCGCGTCATGCAGTTGCCGCAGACAAGGATATTGCCGCTGCCGCCCGTCAGGCGCAGGACTTGTTCCATCATCGAGCCGGTGATTTTCGCCATAGCTATCCGTTTAACCCCTGCAATGCTTTACGTATAAAGCCCTGATTTTTCGCCAGCACCTCGCTGGCCTCTTCGGCAGACAGGCCGCTCAGCAGCATGAAGATCGCCGTTTTACAGTGACGGTGGCAGGCATTGAGCGCCTCTTCTGCCTGCGCAGGGCTGGAATCGGTAGCCTCAACCACGATATTAATCTGGCGCTGAATCAGCTTGGCGTTGGTGGCTTCCACGTCCACCATCAGGTTGCCATAGACTTTGCCGCTGCGGATCATCGACCCGGTAGTGATCATATTCAGGATCAGCTTTTGCGCCGTACCCGCCTTCATGCGTGAAGAGCCGGTGACGACTTCGGGGCCGACCACGGGTTCGATGGCGATATCAGCCGCCAGGCTCATTTCGCTGCCGGGATTACAGGAGATTGCCGCGACGGTGGCGCCCACGCTTTTTGCATAGGCCATGGCGCCGAGCACGTACGGCGTGCGGCCGCTGGCGGCAATACCCACCAGCACGTCTCGCGCGCTAAAGTTCAGGTTCCGCAGATCCTGCTCGCCCATTTCACGGCTGTCTTCGGCGTTCTCCACCGCCTGCAAAATGGCCGGATGCCCGCCGGCAATCAGGCCGACCACCTGCTCGCGCGGGGTGCCGAAAGTTGGCGGGCACTCACTTGCATCCAGAATACCCAGCCGGCCTGATGTCCCTGCGCCGCTGTAAATCAGCCTGCCGCCCCGGGCGAATGCGGCCACGACTTTATCGACGACCTGAGCCACCTGCGGCAGCGTTGCCTCAACCGCCAGCGGCACCTGTTTGTCTTCGTTATTGATAACTTTGAGCATGTCTAAAGTGGGCAGCGTATCGATTTCCGCGCTCGCCGTATTGCGGCTCTCGGTGACCAGTTTGGTTAAATTAATCTTCATCGGGACATCCATTAGTGTGTTCTGCAGTGCATAGTATGGAATATTTTATTCCATGTGCGTGCGCATTATCACGAATATTTTATTCCAATGGAGGGAGAATAGCGGAATAACTCAGGCGAAAAGGCCGCCCTTTCGAGCGGCAAAGGAGGGAATCAGACGAGGCGGGCGAAACCGGCTTCGAGGTCGGCAATCAGTTCTTCAACGTTTTCCAGACCGATATGCACGCGCACCAGCGTGCCGCTGAAGTCTACCTTTCCGGCCGGGCGGATTTCATTCAGCTCTTCCGGCTGGTTGGCCAGGATAAGTGACTCAAACCCGCCCCAGGAATACGCCATATGGAACAGCGCGAAGTTGTCGAGATAGCCAGCAAGCTGTTCGTCCGTCAGGCGCTGTTTCAGCACAAAGGAGAACAGGCCGGAGCTGCCGGAAAAGTCACGTTCGAAGAACGCATGCCCAGGGCATTCTGCCAGCGCGGGATGGTTAACCCGCTCCACCTGTGGATGCTCTGACAGCCAGCGGGCAATCGCGAGGCTGCTTTCTTCATGCTGCTTCAGCCTCACCCCCAGCGTGCGCAGGCCGCGGGCGGCCATATACGCCGTATCGGCATCCAGCGTCTGGCCCATCAGGTAGGAATTTTCACGCAGGCGATCCCAACAACGCTCGTTGGCCACGGCCGTCCCCAGCATGCCGTCCGAATGGCCAATGGTGTATTTGGTCCCGGCCTGAATCGAGATATCTACGCCATAATCCAGCGCGCGGAACAGCACTCCGGCGGCCCAGGTGTTGTCCAGCATGATGACAATGTCCGGTCTAACGGCACGAATTGCCTTAATCATGCCGGGAACGTCCTGAACTTCCATGGTAATTGAACTCGGAGATTCAAGGAAAACGACGCGGGTATTGGGCTGGATAAGTTCAGCTATCCCGGCCCCAATCATCGGATCGTAGTACGTCGTTGAGACGTTAAATTTGCTCAGGATCTTATTGCAGAAGTCCTGTGTTGGCTCATAGGCCGCGCCGGTCATCAGGATATGGTCTCCGCCGCTGACGAAAGCCAGAATCGCGTTGGTGACCGCCGCCGCACCGCACGGATAAAGCGAGCACCCGGCGCCGCCCTCCAGGTCGGTCATCGCCTTCTGGAAGGAGAAATGCGTCAGCGTGCCTCTGCGACCATAGAACAGCTCGCCGTTTGCCCGGTTGGCGGTGGCAAATTTTTTGTCTTTTACGCTGTCAAAAACCAGCGAGGAAGCGCGCTGAATCACCGCATTTACCGCGCCCTGGGTGTAGCGTTTCTCCCGTCCGGCGGTGACCAGTTGGGTTTCAAGATGCATTTTCTGTTTCATAAAAATCTCCCGTTATTTCCTGATTCATTCCATTCAAAGGGCTTAGCCCGCAATACCGTCCGCCGCCAGCGGGGCGCTTGCCTGAGGTTCAGTGCGCTTCTTTCCGGCGAAGCGCTCAACGATTTGTGCCGCATTAAGATCGTGAATCACGTTGATGAGCGTGGCCGGGGCGTCGGTAATGGTGCCAAGCACCACCAGCAGCGGGATGGCCTCCATCGGCAGACCCAGCGTGGTCACAATAAAGATTTCCCCGAGGAACGCGCCGCCCGGCACGCCGCCAACGATAATGGCCGACAGCACGGCAATCAGCATCGCGAGGAAGAAGGTTTCGCTGGTAAACGGCAGGCCGAGAACCGAATAGATAAAGACGATTTTCAGCGCGGCAATCATCGCCACACCGCCTTTATTGAGGTTAACCAGCAGCGGAATCGAGACATCGACGATTTCAGGATTGATACCCATCGCCTTGCCCGCGCGCAGCGTAACCGGCAGCGTCCCGAGCGAAGAACAGGTGCCCAGCGCGGTGGCTGAAGGTTCAATGGCGTGCCGCCAGAACGCTTTCACCGCCGAGATCCCGCCGCCAATCCACGAGTAGAAAATGGAGCCAAGCACGTAATAGATAAGCGTTGCGGCCATAAACAGCCCGATGGCGCGGGCAAAGGTCATCAGCAGCGCGGCATCCTGACTTGCCATGGTGGCCGCGAAGTAGCAGCCCAGCCCGACCGGTGCCACCTGCATGATAATCGAGACAATTTTCATGATAACGGTGTTGGCATCCTGCAGCAGAGCGGCGATGCGCCTGCCCGCGTCCGCCGACTGGCCAATCGCCACCCCGGCAATAATCGCGATGACGATCAGCGCCAGAATGTTCGACTTGGAAAACAGGCCAACGAAGTCGCTGGTGGTCACCATGCTGACAAAATCCATCTCCCCCGAGCCGCCTTTCACCGAGTGAGAAAGATCGATGGTCACGCCCTGAGCCGGGTTGTACCAAAGTGCCAGCAGCACAATGCCTGCGGCAGGAATAAGCGCCATGGCGATGGAGACAATAAAAATAACCACCATGATGCGGCCAAGCCTTTTAAGATCGGTCATGCCGGCAATAGAAGACATCACGCTGACGCCAACCAGCGGCACAATAATCATAAACAACAGGTTGAGGAATATTTGCCCGACGGGCTGTAATTTAATGGCGTAAGTCGGGGCATAAATACCCAGCAGGCCACCGACAATAAGGGCAAATAAAAGAACAAATGATGATTTGTAGGGTTCGAGGCGTGTCCACATAAAGGATACCTTCTCAATAAAAGTAATAATAACTGGGACGAAAATCACAATTACCAACTACTGCAATTAAATCCCCGGGCTTTTGTGATGCAAATCACTAATGATGTATAAAATTCATTTTCTAACTTCTTTATTTACTACAGCGCAATAGTTACACTTTTGAAATTGGATTGGTATGGGGAATTAATACCGTTTCCGCAAATCACTTGTGAATAAAAGGAAAGAATGAGCGCGCCAATTTCACTCAAGCATCTCGAGGTATTCGTCAAAATTATCGATTGCGGCGGGCTGTCTGAAGCTGCGGCGCAGCTCAGCGTGTCGCCTTCGGCGGTGAGCAAGAGCCTGGCGGCGCTGGAGGATTTGCTGGGAACAACGCTTATCAAAAGAACGACCCGCAGCATTACGCTGACCGATGCGGGGCAATATTTGTTTAACCGCGCTAATAAGTTAATTAAAGAGTTCGACGATACGCTAAATACCACATCCAGCTATTACAATAATCCGCAGGGGGAATTACGCATCACCTGCTCGATTGCGTTCGGCTACGCCAGGCTGGTCAACCTGGTTGATAAATACCGGGCGAACTTCCCCGACGTGAATCTTTATATCGACCTTAACGATAACTTTATTAATCTTAATGAATCCGACTTTGATATCGCCCTGAGAATATCCACCTCTCCGCCGCAAAATTATGCCATGCGCAAACTGGCGCCGGTACGCTGGGCCTACTGCGCTACCGCAGACTACCTCAGCAAGAAAGGGATGCCGGGCAAACGCACGGACCTGGTGACGCACGACTGCCTGGTTTACCCTGGGTTAACGCCGCAGATTAAAACTACCGACGAGCACGAGCGGCAGCACCTGCTAAAAATGCGCACCCCAATCCAGGCCAACAGCAGCCTGGTGCTGCTTAAATCCGTACTGGAAAACCAGGGCGTCGCCTACCTGCCCACCTACCTGATTGGCGACCATATTCAAAAGGACGAGCTAACCCCGCTGCTGCTGGACGGCATCATCACCTACGAAACCCACGCGCTGTACGCCCTCTATTTCCCGAGCAAATACAGCAACCCGAAGGTCCGGTCGTTTATTGATTTCCTGGTGGAGCAACTTGCGCCGCAGCCCGCGTGGGACAGCTGGATCCCTTGACTATTCCCCTCTAGTTTTTATGTGTTATTATCCGCCCGTTTCCTCAACCGAAGTCACTCAGAGGCCTGATGCTGGAGAATGTAATCATCAGATAATCAGCTCCCCGCCCACCACGGGACGGACTGATTATCACTGCGCTTAATCCGTATGCGAACACACGCGTTGTGTTGGCACGTTTTGCACATGATGATGAAAAGGCTTTTCCAGTATGAATTTATCCCGTCAGGAACAACGTACCCTTCACGTTTTAGCGAAAGGGGGACGCATCGTTCACACCCGCGACAGCTCTGGCCGCGTCACCGCCGTTGAATGTTATACCCGTGAAGGCTTGCTGCTTAGCGACTGCACGCTGGCCGTGTTCAAAAAACTCAAAACCAAGAAGCTGATTAAATCCAGCAACGGGCAGCCGTACCGGATCAATACGACCGGCCTGAACAATGTGCGTGCCCAGTTGGATAACCGATAATTAGCGATGAGTCTGGATGAGTAAACGCTTTGAAGGGCTAAAACAAACAACGGGCCTACTGGCCCGTTGTTTCAGTGTTCGAGCGCGGCGGCTCGGGATTCTTCGATGCAATAATGGTTGAAGCGTTCGCAGAACCACATTTTTTGCTCGTGGCTCATGTTGCCGGTCACGGCCTGGAGATTCACCTGCTGCCCCGAAGCCTGCATATGCGCGAAGCTGCGCGCCAGAAAATCAAAATTCTTTACTGCCTGTAGATCTCTTTTCATCAGCATATCCCTTTGTGAGTTAACTTTTGGGTAAGTCATATGCTTCTGTTTTCAGTATCGACCCGTCCGCGATCATTTTTTGAACAATGGGTGCGCTTTTGAGCTTTTTTCGTTCGATATATCGGCACGCCTCGCAAAACACATCTCAACGCTGCCGAACCGGCCTTGCTAACTGCGCCGCCTCCAGCGTCAGCTTCGCGGCGGTAAACCTGTCGCTTCGCACGCCAAGCACCTCTTTTTCCCACAGCGGATTCAGCGGCACGTGGTAGCCCGCGTTCTTCGCCTGCATCACCAGCTCGGCCAAATCGTCTTTATTCTCAATGATGCACAACGGCTCGAAGCGCCCGATTTTGCACGGCAGCGCAAACGTGGCCGGATAGTTGCTCTCCGGGTCGGTCACCGGGTTGGCGTTGTCGGTTGCGTGATGCACGACTTTTTCGCCCTCTCCTGCCAGCGCCTGGTTAAGCACGCCGATCATCCGGCGAGCGCGTTCGCTGGTATTGCCTATCTCACCGTCGCTCTTGCGGTAGAAGCTCGCCGGGTCGTCATAGTCCCCACGCAGCGCCGCGTGCTCGGGAAGCGTGCGGTAATTTTCCAGCCGCTGGCGAAAAACCTGATGCGACACGTCCGGCACCTGCAAATTGTCTTCCGGCCCTAGCTCGCTAACGTGCGGGGCGATGACCATCAAATCATAATCTGCTGTGAAGGGCCTGGCTTCGGCATGCGGAGCAAGCACCTCCAGCGGCGTACCATGATGGGAAATTCGATATCGCGCCTCTCCGTTCCCCGGCAGGCGTTGGGCCTCAAACGCATAGCGCTCGCCGCCCGGCCCGCTGGCCCTGAGATGGCTCACGCCGCGGGTATTCTCCGGGGAAAGCTTATCGATAAGCCCGTGCTCAAACAGGTTATGCAGACGGCTTTGGGAAACCTCCAGCGGCACGGCTACGGCATGCCCTTCGGCGATACAGGCCTGCGTCTGCAAGTTGAATTTTGCGATTCGCTCGGGCGAGGCGTTCTCCAACTTGCTGAAACTCTGCTCCACGCAGATAAACCCTGCCTGCGGCCCCCACGAGGCGCTTTTCCCCTTGATGTGAAAACCTTTGGTCGGATGCCCGGCCTCGATCAGCGCCGTCGCCAGCTTGTCCACCGGGCGAATGCCGATAATGCAGTTGTGCTCCGAGGCCACGCGCTGGAGCGGGATAAGGTGTGCAGGCACGATGCCTGTTTTGTCTTTGACCTGAGAAACAAGCTGCTGGAGACTCGTGCCGGGGATTTTATTCTCTGCGGGCAGATGAAGCCCGGCATGGCGATACGCCACGGGGGTAGATTCCACTTTCATTTTTACGGCCAGGCTCCCGGCGATAAACAACAAGCCATTGAGGCTGCGGCCGGGAAAAGGCGGCCGGGGCAGCATCACGCGAAACATCACCCAGGTGAATGCTCGCGGATTGCCCCGCCGCCCCTGGTTTTGGTTAAGTCTTATCTTTCACCGTTTCGGTTCCACCGTTATTTTTCACCGAGGCAACGCCTTTGTCGCGGGACTGCTCCGTGGCGTACATCTGGCTGGTGCCAATCACCTGATGATTCCCGGCCTTGAGGTTAAAGTAGAACTTCCCGTTGCTGGCGACCTTCTTGTCGAAGCGCTCGTCCAGCGGGCTGTTGGTGCGCACCGAGGCGATGCCGTTGTCCGCCGAGGCGCGGGTTTTATAGAGCTCGCTGGTGAGGACCACTTCCCCGTTACCGGCCTTGAGCACAAACTTGAACTGCCCGTCGCTGCTTTTGCTTAATTCGAACCAACCAGACATGTTAACTCCTTGATTAAAATCATAAACAGTTAATAGATTGGGTGAACTTCAAAAACAGTATGTACGAAAAAAGAGCAAATCGCCCACTCCGCCAGCGAACCAGCGGGACAAATGTCCCGGCCACGATGCGGATTTCAGATCCCGCTGGCAGTTTTCGCGCTAATCTGTGGGCTGCGCGGGACGGGCGTCCTGTCCTTATTTGACGGGAAATTTTATAGTGAACACCATGAAAAACGAGAGCAGACAAAGCGACTGGCTCAGCGTCATTGAAAGAGTGACCGGCGACCCGACGCTGTATGAGCTGCTGAAGTATTGCCCGCTGGATATTCTGCGCAGCTGGCAGCTAAAACATTACCCTCGTGGCTCGCTGATCTTCCGCCAGGGTGAAACCTGCGATGAGTTCCACCTGATCGTTAAAGGGGAAATTGACGTTTTCACCACCGCCGACGACGGGCGAAAATATTCCCAGGCGCGCTATAAAAAGGGCGACATGCTGGGCGAGCTGGAAATCTTCGAGCGGCGGCAATACATCTGCTCGGTAGAAGCGGTTAGCGACGCGGCGTTATTAGTGCTGACGCGGGAAGATTTTATTCGCTGGCTGGCGTTAGACAATTACTTTAATCAAAAAATATTACAGGCCGTCAGCGTTCAATATTATCAGCTGTCTAAAAAGGCCGGGGAAGACATTCTTTATTCGTTACATCAGCGTATTTGCCTGGCGTTATGGCAAAAACACCAGCAGATCCAGGGCGACATCCTGCTTAATAAGCAGCAATTAAGCGAGCAGTTTGCGGTGGCGCCGCGCAGTATCAACCGGATTTTATCCGAGCTGCGGGAAGAAAATATTATTGTGATTCACGGCGAGCATATTCAGGTTATCGATCCTCAACGCCTGCGCCAGCACGCCGAACATTAAAAACAGCAGTAAATCCTGAGCCCGTTTACAGGGCTCGTTTAACGCCAGGTAAAACATCATGACCCAACTCCAGCCCCATATCCGGCTCAGCCGGGAGATGACGCACGCCCGTTATGCGCTCCTGCCGGGCGATCCTAAACGCGTGGAACACGTCGCTCAGTTTCTGGAAAACGTGGAAGACTTCGGCAGCAACCGGGAATATCGCGCCCTGCGCGGCTGGTTCCGTGGGGTGGAAGTGCTGGTGATGTCCACCGGCATGGGCGGGCCCTCTACCGCCATCGCCGTGGAAGAGCTGCGCCAGATTGGCGTCACCAACCTGATCCGCATCGGCAGCTGTGGGGCGATGCAAAACCACATCCGCCTCGGCGACCTGGTGATCGCCACCGCCGCCGTCCGGGACGACGGCACCAGCAATATGTACATCGACAAAGGCTACCCGGCCTGCGCGGACATCGGCCTGGTGCATCATCTTGCTCAACAGGCCAGACGCCTGGGCTACGCCAGCCACTGTGGCTACGTGCGCAGCCACGACAGCTTCTACACCGAACGCGAAGACGAGATTAACCAGTTCTGGTCCGGCAAGGGCATCCTCGCCGCGGATATGGAAACGGCGCCGCTAATGGTGGTCGGCGCGCTGCGCGGCTTACGCATCGCCTCCGTGCTTAACGTGGTCGTGGAGCACAGCGGCAATCTGGAAGAAGGCATTAACAACTACCAGCAGCAGGAACAGTCCTGCCTGCAGGGTGAATCCCGCGAGATCTTACTCGCCCTCGAAGCGCTCTACCTTGACAGCCAGGAGCAGTAATCATGGATTTCTTCAGCATTAAGAATGTGATGGTCACCATTCCGCTTGGCGAAGGCGGCTACGCGCTCTCGTGGATCGAAGCCATCGGCACCGTTTTCGGCCTGCTCTGCATCTGGTTCGCCAGCAAAGAGAAAATCATCAACTACCTGTTCGGCCTGATTAACGTCACGCTGTTTGCGGCGATTTTCTTCCAGATCCAGCTTTACGCCAGCCTGCTGCTGCAGGTGTTCTTCTTCGCCGCCAACCTTTACGGCTGGTACGCGTGGAGCCGCCAGAACGAAGCCAACGAGGCCGCCCTGAAGATCCGCTGGCTGCCGCGCAGCAAGGCATTCACGCTGGCGGCGGTGTGCCTGGTCGCCATCGCGCTGATGACCTTCTTTATCGACCCGGTCTTCGCCGTGCTGACCCGCATTGCGGTGGGCATTATGCAAAGCCTCGGCGTGGCGGTTGAGATGCCGCAGCTCCAGCCGGATGCCTTCCCGCTGTGGGATTCCGCGATGCTGATCCTGTCGATCGCCGCGATGGTGCTGATGACCCGTAAATACGTTGAGAACTGGCTGCTGTGGGTGGTTATCGACGTGATTAGCGTGGTGATTTACGCCATTCAGGGCGTGTATGCCATGTCGCTGGAGTACATCCTGCTGACGGCGATTGCGGTGATGGGATCTATGGCGTGGATTAAGAGCGCCCGAATGATTGGCTCCCGCCCGCTGGCTTAAATATTTTTATTCACTTCAAGGGCCGTTTAACGGCCCTTTTTTTATTCGGATATATCTTATTTATCAAGCCGGATGAAAATTAAAGGCTTTTTAAAAATCTCGAAATTTTCAGCGACCGTATTCAACCCGCTCAGCGCAATCATCTATGCTTTAGTTAAGGCATAGCAGCCAAATAATTTTTAACGATCGTTAGCCGGTCATTTGCACTCTCGCTTATCACCGCTAAATACGCTTTATTTTTCATTCAGGCCTCTCCCTTTAATCGTTCCCGACCACAGGATAAGCTCATGAAAATATTGTTTTTAAAAATCCTCACGCTGAATTTCAACCCACAATTTTACCTATCAGAGCAATCAAACACGCCGCAAAACGGTTTGTTATAACCAGCTTGCTGCCGCGCATAAGCCCGCAGCACAAAATTTCGCGACATCTGTCTCTTTGCATCATCCGATAAAAATACAGGGTTAAACGATGAACACGTTAAAAACGCTAAAACTGACGCTGTGTATTGCCGCCCTCGCCTGTACCGGGCTGGCGCAGGCCGCCACCGTGACCATGAACACCGTGGACGCCAACGGCACTTCAACGCCAGCGGGCACAATTGAATATCACGCCACCCAATATGGGGTGGTCTTTACGCCAAACCTGAAAGGCCTGCCGCCGGGTATTCACGGCTTCCACGTGCACACTAATCCGAACTGCGGCCCCGGCATGCAGGACGGCAAAATGGTGGCAGGCCTGGCGGCGGGCGGCCACTTAGATCCGGCCCACACCGGCAAACACGAAGGCCCGTGGGGCAACGGCCACCTCGGCGACCTGCCTGCGCTGTATGTAGACAGCGACGGCACCGCAACCTACCCGGTGCTGGCTCCTCGCCTGCGAATGTCTGACCTCAAAGGCCACTCGCTGATGATCCACGCCGGCGGCGATAACCACTCTGACCACCCGGCAATGCTCGGCGGCGGCGGCGCGCGTATGGTGTGCGGAGTGACGTCATGAGCAAGCGCGTCTTAACGGCGGTGTGTTTCACGCTGATGACAGGCGGGTTTCCGGCCCTGGCGAACGCCGCAGAGACTTCTATCGATGCGCCAAAAGGCGAGCATCTGCAAACCGAGCTTTATGCCCGTGGCGTGCAAATCTACCGCTGCGCGGCGACGGACGCCGGGGCCAAAACCGGGAGCTGGGTATTCCAGGCCCCGGAAGCGGACCTGTTCAGCGACAAAGGCCTGAAGCACCTCGTCGGCAAACACTTCGACGGCCCGCACTGGCAGGCCACGGACGGCAGCGTGGTCGCCGGAGCGCTGAGCGCCACTCGCCCGGCGAAAGATAAAGGCTCTATTCCGTGGCTGCTGCTGGCCGGCACCTCAGAGGCCCAGCCAGGCCTGTTCGCCAACGTGAGCAGCATCCAGCGCGTGGACACTCGCGGCGGCGTAACCGGCCCGACGAACTGCGACCCGGCGACGTTTGGCGCCACGCTGAAAGTGCCTTATACGGCGACCTATCGGTTTTATACGAAGTAGTAGCTTGCAAAGTCCTGGCCGGGAGGCCGGGGCTTCTGTTTAATGGACGTGACTTTATGAGTCACACCAGAACCCATCTCTGCCAGTTCATCAAAAAACCTTATCCTCTATAAAGGATAAATTGCATTTAACCCCCACAGAGGATAATCTTATTTTAACCCCTACAGGGGATTTTATTAAAATATCCGCTAAAGGGGATAATGATGAAAGTAACGTCACCGACCTCACTGGCTTACGCAGTCAAAGACCAACGAAAAATCAATAAACTGACTCAAACCAAAACCGCGGAGATGATTGGAATCAAGCAAACAACTGTCTCTGATTTCGAGAACAGACCAGAGTCCACCAAGCTGGAGACATTATTTAAAATCCTCTCAGCACTGGATCTTGAACTGCATGTGGTGAAAAAAGACACAAACATGGATGAGAGAGCAGCCGGGTACTGGAAAAAGGAGTGGTAAGAGATGAGAACACAAACTCTGACCGTTGCCATGAACGGCGATGTGGTGGGCACATTGTACCGGGACGGCAGCGGTGCGATGTCATTTCAGTACGTACCCGAGTGGCTGTCTGAACCCGGTGCACGCGCCATCTCGTTGTCACTACCCCTCCAGCACAGCCGCATAAGAGGAAAAGAAGTTTTCAATTTCTTCAGCAACCTTTTACCCGACTCCGAGGCGATTATTGCCCGGATGCAGGCCCGCTTCCATGTAGAAACAGCACACCCTTTCGATCTGTTAGCAAGTGTCGGGCGTGACTGCGTGGGTGCCATACAGCTTTACCCTCCTGGAAGTGACATCCCCTCCGTAATGGAAACGCTGGCAGAGCCGTTGGATGACTCTCAGATAGAAACCCTACTGGATGGTTACCAGATGGCTCCGTTGGGAATGGCAGAAGGCGCTGATTTTCGTATTTCATTAGCCGGAGCCCAGGAAAAAACAGCCCTACTCTGGTACCAGGCACGCTGGCAAAGGCCGCAGGGTAGCACCCCGACCAGCCACATTTTCAAACTCCCGATTGGCAGAATAGAGCAGAACAACATTGACCTGAGTGAAAGCTGCGAAAACGAGTGGCTGTGTTTGCGTATTGCCAGAGCGTTTGGATTCCCGGTGGCTAATGCAGAACTTGCCGTATTTGGTCAAAAGAAAGTGCTGGTAGTCGAACGTTTTGACCGAAGATGGTCTCGCGATGGTTGGCTGCTGCGGCTGCCCCAGGAGGACTTTTGCCAGGCATTGGGCGTTGCCCCGGCCCTGAAATATGAGTCACACGGCGGACCGGGCATCGCGGATGCAATGAAATTATTGTTGGGCTCTCGTGTTGCAACGCAGGATCGTGAAATATTCTTTAAAACACAGATCCTCTTCTGGATGCTGGCCGCTATAGACGGTCACGGGAAGAATTTTAGCTTGTTCATCGAGCCAGAGTCATCATTTCGTATGACCCCCTTGTACGATGTTATGTCTGCCTTCCCGATCTTTGAAACGGTCGGGATCCCTCTCCAAAAAGCGAAGATGGCAATGGCATTACAAGGGAAGAATCGGCAGTACCATTTCTCGATGATCCAACCCCGGCATTTCATCAGCACTGCCGATCATGTCGGATTTTCTCCGAAAACGGCGTTCGACCTTATGCAGGAAATGGCCGCTCGTACAGAGGAAGTTATCGCCACAGTTACAGCAGAACTGCCAGCCGACTTTCCCCAACAAATCAGCGATGCTATTTTCAATGGACTATCCCACCAGGCGGCGCGGATTATCAGAGGATAATATTTTAGACTGGCAGCCTTGCATCAGGTGGCTAACGCACTCCGTTAGCCGTGAAGCTGATAACCGGCATAATTGCGACAAGCAACAGCAGCACGCCGGTTAAGGTGTAGTGTAGCCGCTTAATAGCCGTGTTTTTTGCATAATCTATTCCCTGTTTAATCCAGAATTGATTGTGTGAGTCGTCTCCATACGGGAATGGACCATACCATGCTCCCATTGCGGTTGCGATGTTCCGGCGCGCTTATATCATCAGAGATAATGTCTTCTTAGTTATTCAACTCCATAAATTAACCCTCTTACTTAAACACCCAATAATAAATAAAATCATCCACACGACATTTAAATAAATTTAAATTTTGTGACCGAAAAACATTCTAAGACATAAAAAACAGATAACATAAAAACATTAATCATTCAGCATCAATTAGTTAGCCATGTAAAAAGAAACGATAATTTAAGAACCCAAGACTTTTTTGCCGATTTGACTCTCATAACTATAAAGCTACGTTCTTCGTAGTATCCAGCCAATTTTATTTATTTTAAGTTAGATCACGCACTAAGAAATAACCGTTAGATAAATAAGTGGAGGGAGTTATGAATGAGAATTGGCATTCAGCAGATATTATTGCGGGTTTACGTAAAAAAGGAACGTCACTGGCAGCCGTTTCGCGAGCAGCCGGGCTGGCTTCTTCAACATTAGCGAACGCGCTTACACGCCCCTGGCCTAAAGGCGAGTTTTTAATTGCCGGTGCGCTTGGTGTGCATCCGAGTGAAATCTGGCCGGAAAGATTCGCCACCCAGGGCGATAGCCGCCAGCCACGAGAAGCTTTGGCACAAACATGCGGCCCCGGCGTTAAAGATGGGGCGACAGAAAGTCATTAAAGATTCACCCTTTACGGCTGGTTTACCTTGATCAGCCATATCCATTCATCGTTTATAAGATCGCGAAGGAATGCCGTTTATGAAATCTACATTACTACGAACAATCGCTACATCAGGAATAACAAAAACACCAAACCCCAAAAGCGCCAGCCGCCATTTACGAGCTGCCGGGAAAATTATCCTCAGCCTGGTAATCATCAGCTCTATTCCGGCCAGCTACGCCGCTGAACAAACTGCGGCCAAAGAAAGTGAATTAGTGGTGCTCACCCCCGGAAAAGTCGGAACCCCAAATAAAATCTACCCATCCGCAAAGGCACCTGAACTTACCGTTGCCACCTACAACATAGCGGCGGTACGAGTTGGCGCAATCGACGCCGTAGCCAGGGCGATTAAAGCTTTAAATGCCGACATCATCGCCCTGAGCGAAGTGGATAAAAACACTCGACGCAGCGGCGGCGTTAACCAGCTTGAACAGTTAAAAAAGCTAACAGGCATGTACGGCGTCTTTGGCAAAACAATTGATTTTGAAGGTGGGGAATATGGCATAGCCGTGCTTTCACGTTACCCAATCACCCGCCACGAAGCGCTCCCGCTACCATCACCAAAAGTAGAACAGCGCATAATGCTGGCGACCGAAGTACAAAAACCCGGTTTCAGCAGCCCGATAGTATTCATCGCCAGCCACCTCGACTGGCAGGAAGACCCGGCCATACGCATGCAGCAGATGTACGCTATCAACGACTTTGCAGCCGGGAATATCACTTCCAGCTTCCCCAACATTGAAACGTCCATAAAAATACTGGCAGGCGATTTCAACGACGTTTCCGGCAGCCCGGTAATGCAGGGGTTCCAGCGCTACTGGCAAAGCCAGATGCCGTCTGAGTTTGATGCCAGGACCTGGCCTGCCATAAACCCGGCCGCAGCCATCGACCATATCCTGACATTTAAAGGCCAACGCTGGGAAACTACCGAGATCCTTCTGCCTACAGGCAAGCAGCAGCAATTAAAAGGCATCAACTGGCCTGCGGTAAGCGATCATTTGCCTTTGGTTATGCGTTTGAAATTGCTGGAGCAGTGATTTTTTTCTGATGTTTGCGTTCACCAAAGGGGCTTAGCGCCCCTTTCGTCTTTGGGCAGAGGAATTCTATGGCATGGCGGTGAAAGATTGAGTGCATGGAGAGCTTGAGGTATATCCCTTTGACCCTGACCCAAGATCCTGCTCCATTCAGAAACAGAATTCCGGCATGATCTACACTCCCTGAACGGAGGTGGTGCCGATGAAAAAATCACGATTCACCGAAGAGCAGATTGTTTTTGCCCTGAAGCAGGCTGAACTGGGGACGTCCGTGCCGGACGTCTGTCGCAAACTGGGCATTTCCGATGCCACGTTCTATACGTGGCGCAAGAAATACGGCGGGATTTCTCCTTCGGAGCTGAAGCACATGCGGCAGCTTGAGGAAGAGAATCTCAGGCTGAAGAAGCTGGTTGCCGATCTGAGCCTCGACAAGGCCATGCTGCAGAATGTACTGGCAAAAAAGACCTGACGCTGGCGCGTCTGCGGGAATGGGGCCGGGACTTGCAGGCACGCTACGGGGCCAGCGAGCGGCAGGTCTGTTTTGCGCTACGGATCAGCCGCAGCTCTTTCCGCTATCGTTCTGTGGCAGCAGACGACAGTGCGCTACGCCTGCGTATCAGGGAGATCACCGAAACCCGGGCCCACTATGGCTACCGCCGGGTTCACGTCATGCTCAGGCGGGAGGGCTGGCTGGATAATCATAAACGCATTTACCGGCTCTACAGTGAGCAGGGGTTGTATCCGAATCATATCTGGGGCATGGACTTTGTCTCTGACGCCTTATTTGACGGGCGTCGGTTACGTCTGCTGACGGTCATTGATCTCTACACCCGCGAATGTCTGGGGATCTGCGTGGGCCAGAATCTGAGCTCAACGGAGGTCGCAGAGATGCTGAACACCATTGCCCTCAGACGGTCCTTACTACAATTACTGAAAACCGATAATGGCTCTGAATTTGCAGGGAAAATGCTGGACAAATGGGTATATGAACGAGGGATCCGCATAGACTTCTCACGCCCGGGAACACCGACGGAAATGCCACTGTGGAGTCGTTTAATGGCAGGCTGCGGCAGGAATGTCTGAACGAGAACTGGTTCATGTCCCTGGAGGATGCACGATGCAAAATCGAGGCCGGTTATTCCTGATTATGACTGGAGCATATTCGGGGTCAGGGTCACTCGAAAACAGCCCGGGTAGGGCTCGAGCTGAATATTTTTTCTATCAATAGGGTAGTGGTAGCTAACTCAGAAATGCTAGGAAATCCTAGCTCTTATTGTTACTGTATAACAAAAAAATGAGGTAACCATGAAAACTACGTTATACAAAGATTTCAGCTTTGAAGCCGCACACCGTCTTCCCAATGTTCCGGACGGCCATAAATGTGGCCGACTACACGGACACTCTTTTGTCGTGCGCCTTGAGATTACCGGTGAAGTTGATAAACACACAGGCTGGATTATTGATTTCGCTGAACTCAAGGCCATTTTCAAGCCGACGCTAGATCGCCTGGATCATTACTATCTCAATGATATTCCTGGATTGGAGAATCCCACCAGCGAAGTGCTTGCTGAATGGATTTGGAATCAGATTAAGCCGCAACTCCAAATCCTTAGCGCAGTCGTAGTAAAAGAGACCTGCTCTGCAGGCTGCATTTATCGCGGTGAATAACAGACAAGGAATAGCAGGTGCTATTCCTTGCTAAATCAGACCAGTTCGCGAATAAAGGCAGCAACCATGCTTGAGGCTCCCTTGCCTGCCGGATAAATAATATCCTCGCGGCAACTGGTTACCGTATAAAACGCCTGATGTTTTGAGCTACCGCTGGCGAAGATAAAGTAGTCCGCTTTTCTCGCGGCATTGATCAGCGCATCCGTGGCCACATGGTCAGCATTAAGTTCAATAGACAGCCCCGGATACAGTTTCATCAGCGCATCTCTACCGCGCCGGGCGGCGGTTTCCGTCAGGCTATAAATCACCAGTTTTTTCCCGCTGAGATCGCGATGTAACGGAGAAGCTACACCCGCTTGAGTGATTTCCGTCGGGAAGGTGTTGCCGGCGTCATTACCCAGGTAGAGCCGTTCCACCATGCGAGCCAAAAGCTGCATGCTGTTGTCCAGCCTCTCCCAACGACGCACCAGCATCTCCTGAACGCCCACCCAGTAGCGTAACCGGCGAGCATCATCGCCACTCACCCGGTCATACAGAACCTCAGCAATATCAATCGCGTACTCCACCGTACGTGATGATTCATTCTTCCTGCACAGCTCCTCGATAGCGTCAAGCGCGTCAAGATACTCTTTGTGACTGAAGCTACCGGAAAGCAGCGCATCAAGAATCATACCGCCAAGTCGGACATCCTCAACGGAACTAACACCTTCCAGCGCAAGCAGCGTCAGCCATTCTGACCATAAAGAGGAAGAAACGCTGACGCCATACTCATTAAGCCATTGCAGCACGTTAGGTAAACCGTCACGCAGCGCCTGACCCAGCATGCCAGTCGGTTGTTGGCCCAGCAATTGCGTCCACTGCTGCTCATCAAAGGTCGCAGGGAGCCAGTCCATATACTGTATCGTCAACTGCTGACGTAATGATTCATACTGCTGGCTGTCCGTCGCCTGCTGAACGTCAAGCAGCCAGTGATGCCAGCCATAGCCCTGTGGTTCACAGCGTTTCTTTAGCCCCAGCCAGGCGTCCCAGTACTTCGGCGTTGCCCGCAACGCCTGTTGTGTGACCTCTGGCATAGCACTCATCTGAGCAAAAATTTCGCTCTCGCGCTCCACGTCCGCAATGAAGGCTTCGGCTAATAAGGCTATCGCATCGTCAACGCTCAACAACGTCACTACCGGGGCCTGGATCAGTTTCTGTTCGGCATCCTGCACAACAGCCTGCAGCGCGCTGGCATCATTGACCCAATCCTCAACCTGTTGAATCCAACCCTTCTGCAGGACAGGGCTAGCCGTTTGCCACCCATGAATGCCCAGCAGTGCCGCCCCCATCACCCAAAGCTGCCAGTCCGAGAGGAAGTTGTCGTGATGGGCAAACCCCGGCTTTGTTTTGTACAGCGGCAGCATATCAAGCGCCAGTCGGCGGGCACCATCCCTTAAATCCTCCGGGAAGTTCGCCTTCTGAATGGCATTCATCATGTAATGCCCGGTCGAACGCAAAAGCAGGCGCTGAATACGTTCAGGCACTCGCCCCTGAAGCAGCACGTCCAGGCGGGGGAAGGTCAGTATCGCTTCCCATTTCGCCGAGGCAGCCATCCCCTGGAGTTCGAGAAACAGCAGGTTCAGCGGCGACAGTGCCTGATTTCCCCGAAGCTCCTGTAGGTAGAGCTCAGCGGCTTTTCCATCATGGGCATGACAGGCGGTGTAAAAGTCACGCAGGATACGCCCTGTCTGCCGGCTAATCAGCGTATTCAGCACCGGTCGTTGACGGTAGAGTTCCATGACCGTTTCCAGCATGGCATACACTCTTTTCGTCCGCTCCCCCCGCAACTTCGCGGCCTCTTCTGCCGTTGTCACGGCAACCTGTAAAAAATGGAAAGACAGGATCCCATTTGGAGATCGCTCAAGCAGCAATTGTTCCCCTGGCTCGGTTGGGTGATACAGCGTTTTGATATCCGCACTCGTATCCGCAGAGCCCAATGCTGCCGTCAGCACCCGCCGCAATTCCTCAAGACTGCGCCCATTTTGCGCCAGGCCATAAAATGTCGTCCGCCCCTGGCGGGCTGAAGGAATGATGCAGGGCATCTGCTGCGCGTTGGCCTTTTGGATTAGCGTATTGATTTGCGGCGTGTTGTACTCCCCGCGCATCGCCTTACCGAAATCCAGATATGTATCGTCAGCATAAAATTTTTCCAGCCAATCTGCCTGCATCAGAACGCTTCCTGTGATCCACTAAAATGATACTGACTTTCGAATGCCGTTATCGCCTCGCCGATCATATGCGGATCGCAGCTCAGTTCGACATACTCTTCGTTTCGATTGACGCCGCTCCACGTAAAATTCATGGAGCCCTTCAGGAAGAAATGCGACGTTAACAACCCTTTGGTATGCAGTTGATCGCGTAGTTCCAGACGGTATTCCGCATGGCTATTAAGCCGATTTTCCAGCCCTTTCATAAAGCTGCGGTTTTGCGGTAAATCGCGCGTCACCAACGACAGTTGCGCCCCGTTGTTGATGGCGCTGGCCAGCAACTCTATAAAGTCGACCTCGCGCCCTCCCCAGGCCGGTTCAATGCTATCCCAGCTTCCGGCGCGATTATCCAAAAGCATAAAGTTGCTTACCCAGGGAGATACCAGCCAGATAGGTTCAGGCTGCAGAATCAATCCCACCAGCTGCGCGCTCAGCACCTCTCTAAGGACTCGCTGCCCGGTCGCGCCGTGGAGGAAAATCTGGCGCTGGTTGGCTTTCGTTGTCATTGCACCATCTCCGCGAGTTCAATACGTAATATCAACTGATCCTGCTCACGTCGAACCTCACCCAAGCGCGGATACAGCAAAAGGCCCAGATGATCGACGGCTTCAATCTGCACCGTCGTTATCACTTGATGGACCAGGCTAAGCTGCTCGCGAGGCAGAATAAGCTCTGCACGCCCGTTTTTACGCAGCGCGACATGTAACAATGCTAACCAGTCGGGCCGATCGAGAGATAGCTTTTCAATGCGCTCGCTGAACAGCGCCCCCGCCAACAGGCGTTCAGTCACCACGGCACGCGAGCAGAACATATTATAGAAACCAAGCTCAGCCTGACGAATCGTGTACCCACGCGGCCAGAGTAAATTCTGATTCCGGCACTGCAAGCCAAAGATAACCGCCGCTTCTGAATCCGCCCCTCGGGCCTTAACGGCCAGCGCGTGCGCCATCGTATTCAGCGTAAATTCAACGCCAGACTGCGCCTCAAGCGAGGTCCACTCCGTCAGCAGTTGGTGAAGTTGGTCATCAGTGTCATCCCCGCTGCCAGCTCGCAGCAGACGCGAATACAGTACCGTAGTGAAGCTATGGGACAGGCGAAAACCGCGGCGTGAAAGCTGCAGATGCAGATTTTTATTCGCCTCTCGACGTGCGTCCATATTACTGGCCTCGCGCACGTCCCTTACTGCCTGCCGCAACGTCTCATCGGTTTGTAGCAGCGCCAGCACCATGCGCAGGTCATAGTCGATCTGCTCATAGTCACTGGCAGAGAGATTTCGCACCAATACATTCAGGAAGGTGACGGGATCTTCCGCCCATTTTTGCTGCAGCCGGATCAGAATCCCACTGCCACCTGATTCAATTTCACAGAGCCAGATTTCCAGTATTTCTTCCCCGGTTCGAGAATCTTTCGACCAGAGGGAATCGGTCACCACCGCGCGTTCATCAACGTCCGGAAGGTGTGTGCTCAACGTCTGTTGGACACCGGCGGCCAGAGTATCCGCCAGCACCTGGCGCGCCCAGTCAACAAAGCCCTCGAGCTCGGCTACCGGCTTCCATAGCGCGTCGGCGCAATCGAGCAGCGACTGCTGGATCTCAGGACGAATCAGTAGTTCACGTAGGTTAAGCTGCAGCACCTGATCGCCACCGTTGACATTGTTGGCATCAGGTTGGAACAGGCTCGCGGGAATATCGACGAGCCTGTCCATCCCTTGCGCTGTCCCCATGACTCGCAGCGCTGAGACAACGGAGACACTGCTCCCCGCCGCCAGCGTTTCGGCCAGCAGCGTCATAAAGCATTCAATCACCCAATCAGCTTTAAAACTGTCGAACTCAAATTCCGGAAGTTGTCTGACTTTATGCTGGAAATAAACCGGCCGCAGGCCACGCAGAATATCGTCCTGCTGTAGCAAGCTCAGGACATTTTCATTCGGGAGGCGAAAACGCAGGCGCATGGCGTCGACCCACTGTCGACTGCCTACCCCGACCTTTTCCCCCTCTTTCACCCAGCTAAATTCAACGTGGGCCCGATCGCGATTCTGAAAGCGTATCGATGCCTGCGATGCCGTGGAAAAACGCACGAGCTCCAGCGGAGTCATATGTTGATGGTTGAAAAAGGTAACATCATAGAGCGTGCCTTTCCAAGCACCTTTGGGTACACTATCCGGATGGGCAACATGGGGGTTAATTAAGCTCAACGTCCACTGCAACTGAGCGTTACTTTTATCCGTCAGTTTGCGGATATCCGCACGTGTCGTCAGCACCTTCGCGGGTTTAATGACCGTGATCATCTTCCCCTGGTGTTCCACCGTACACTCTTCCTGATAGCTATCGCCAAACGCCTCCGCTACCGGGAAATCCACGTACTGACGGCCATCGGTCGCCACCGGCACATAGGTTTCAGGCACCAGCCAGTCTGTACTGCTGTTTGATCTAATCGCATACCGCTTTGACAGTCGTCCCGGGGCAAACTCTCGCATTCCTTGCCAGAAAGAGAGCGTTTCCCACTGTTCAACATTATCGCGGCCGCGCATCAGACGAATATCCAGTTCCGGCAGATTCAGTTCACTAAACAGGTTTTGCGGAATAAATTCCGGCGCGGGAGAGGTCGTTTTATACTGCTCATCGTCGCCATCTGCCTGTGGTGCACGCAGGGCCGCCCACTCAACGCCATTCACCGCCCAGTGTGACTTCAGGTTGCGTAAAATGGTCGGGAGAAACTCCAGCATAATCGAACGCGGTGGGCTCCAGAGAATGCTCTGAATAGCATTTTCGGGCAACTGTAGCGCATCCTGCAGATAGCGAATCAGTTCATTCTGCTTTCTGCCCCCCTTTAGCACCTCTTCAATGAGGGTAATCAACGGGGTGTAATAACGTTTAAATTTCTGCGAGTTGCGCTCCGGTTTTCTGAGCATGCCGCAGACATCCTTGAATGACCCGGTCTTGCTAATCCAGTCGAGCGTCGCCATCGCCGCCTGCATTTTCTGTACATGCTGGTTACCCAGCGGCAGCCCCTGGCGTTTAATCTCGGGACTCATCAACCCTTCGTAGCGCTGGAATGCGACCCGGTCGCGGCCAAATTCAGAAAGCACCACCAGCATCCACGGACGCATGCCGCGTGGGCGACCGGCACGCCCTTTGCGCTGCAGATAAGAGGCTACATCGTTCGGCGCCTTATGCTGCAAAACAGCACCGACCAGAGGATCGTTATACCCCACTTCCAGCGATGAAGTGGCGACCACTACATCCGCCTGCGCATTGACCCCGGAGTCCTGGCTCGACGTACGTGAAATTACCTTGTGCTGAGAGAGGTCGTGGCCGATATCCATCGCCGCTTTCCAGTTCTGCCCCAGTTCGGTCTTTGAACGTTCATCGCTTTTGAAATCATACGGGTTACGCAGCGCCGCCAGCGGGGCGTGATCGATACGTGGAGGGATCGTCGTTTCCCAGCCTTCCGCATCGCTAAGGTCGTGATAGAGGCGGTTATTACCGTCGAGGGTATCGGTAAAAATAAAGGTTTTCGTGCCCCACGTGCCTCTGGATTTATCGGCATCGCAGTCCAGCATACGAGACATCAGCATCGTGGCCTGAATAGTGGTTGACAATAACGCCGTTTCAGATACCGGATCGCCGCGCAGCGCCAGCAGGTACTCGGCCCCCTCTTCGATCATGTCATCCGGTTCAGGTTCGATAAGGGCCACCTCTTCTTCGGGCGCCCCCACCAGATTCGCGAAGAAATGCTGAGCATCCGCCAGGGTAGCGGATAGCCCCACGAAGTGCGGGAGGCAGTCCGTACGCTGCATCCAGCGGCGTAACAACAGCGCCGTTTGCGCTCCGGTCGTGCCGCTATAGGTATGAACTTCATCCAGCAGGACCAGCGTCGGCCCTTGACCTTCCCCCACGCCAAACAGATGGTTGCTCCAGCCGGAGTTCATCTGAAGGTTGAGCATTTCCGTGGTGGTAAACAGAATATCTGGCCCGTTGCTTTTGGCCTGTTGGGTACTGCGAGTGAGCAGGATCTCGCTGTCATCCAGTTGATGATGGCACTGGGTACAGGTCAGCACTTCATGAAGAGAGAAGATATCATCGCGTCGCCATTCCAGTGCGCCACCGCATTGCTGCTGCGGGTCTTGCGGATGGGGCTGCTGGCATTTCATCAGCCCGAAGGGCAGGCCTGATTTGCCTTTGACGTCTTTTCTACTCCACTCCGCCTTTACTGGCGTATCGCCGAAGAATGCGGCAATACGGATTTTGCGCCCCGCATTGGCCTGCATGTATCCATCCAGCTTACGGCACTGGGCAAACGTCTCAGCGAACTGATCTTTAAGCAACTCTGTGCGCGGGTAGATCGCTAGAATACGCACCTTTCGCGCAGGATTACGGCAGATCTCATCTGCAAGGCTGGTGAGTGCAGGAAGATAGAACGACAGGGTTTTACCACTCCCCGTACCGGCACAGACGATGGTCGCGCTGGCGGTTTTGCTGTTGCCCTGATGCATGCGCCAGTGCTGGATGATGCGCTCGGTTGAACGCGCCTGGAACTTCGCCAGCCGAAACGGCTTCGCGGATGCCAGCGCCTGCCGCATGATCTCACACATACGCGGGCTCAGTTTCAGCCGCGTCTTCCAGTCGACAATCAACGCTTCCGGTTCAGCAACGCGCTGCGGATATCTGCGCGGACGGCGAATAAAACGATAGTCAGAGACCAACGTTTTACTCTCTTCCAGCGACTTATTGAACATCCACTGACGTAGGTTACGCAGAAGATGTACTGTTTCCCCCATGCGGGTGCGCCAGACCGGCCGGCCGCTAATATGGGGCGCCTGAATCAGCATGCCGGTATCAAGTAAACCTTCCAGCACCTCTTCAGGATCGTCATCAGGCGCTATCCGACCAATAATCTCCAGCAGTTCCTCGAGATTAAAAAAACCGCCGGTATCACCCCATACCAGCAACGCATTTTCCTGCTCTTCCAGCGCATCCAGCACGCGATGCAGCAGAGATAATTCGACTTCCGCCATCACATCATTCTCTTACGGGTAACGTTGAAGGACTGGAGCAGCGCTTTTTCTTTTAACCAGGACAGTACCTCTGGCGTCAGCAGCGCCAGTGAGGCCTGGTGTTGTTTATCGAGGGCATCGAAGAATCGCAGAACATCATCAGGAGCGTTGAATTCCATCCCCTTTTTCAGTTCAACCATCTCGTCGCAGTACCCCTGCAGCTTTTTGACAACCGCCTGGCTATCCGGCGCGCTGGTCTTCTGGCGATTAAAGTTATCAAGAGCGTTACGGTAGTTGGTGTACGCCATGGTGTTGCCAAGCGTTTTCTGCTGCTCAAGAAATACGGGCGCGAGTACCGCGCGCGCTTCCAGTTCCGCCACAAAAACCGCCCAGGCCTGCACGACTTTCTCGCTGATACGGTCATGCACGCCCGACAGGCGAACCAGCAGTTCGCCCAGACCGTTCTGTTCGATGCGCTCTCCGCTCGATTTGAAGCTTGCGGTTAAGGCCTGTAGTTCGGCTCGAATGCCAAAAAATGTCGCAGCGTTCTCCTGGAAATCAAGCTGCTCCTGCAATTCTGGCAGTGTTTTCAGCACCTTCAGCTGAGCGCAGACTTTCTGCAGCGGGTCGGCGACATCCTGCAACCTATCGCGGATAGCTCGGTACTGTTCGTAAACATCCTGCATGGATTGCAGTTGCTCTTTTAACTGGTACTGCTCCAGTAACCCGGCAAGCTGTGTCTTAAGCGTTGTCATCATGTTTCCCTGCTGCCTGCTGCAACTCCTCCAGAACCAGATCGAGTTCCTGCAGCGTGGTGTCAATCTGAGCCCGACATTCGTTAATCCGATGCCCGCCGTGGCTATTGTTGTAGGCGGCGATCGCGCCGGATACCCGTTTATACATCAGTTGCCAGTACTGCATCGCGATCATTAGTCGGGTAATTAAAGTACCGTCCAGTTCACAAAGTAACTGCCATTGACGTTGCGTATCTTCAGATAGCGTAACGCCTCGCAATTTAGTAATGGTCAGCCATACGCCGCCTTCGGTAAGCCCGGTAAGGGCGTCCATCAGGGTGAGACTGTCAGGTGTCATATCGGCGGGATAGTCACCGCTGTCCGCCAGCGACTTCACTTGCTGGGTCATACTGCTGATGAGGTCAGCAAAATCATCCGCGTTTTCACAGTCCGCGAATAGCTCGGCCGCGCTCACCTCTGAACGAATTTCAGACAGTGACTTTTTCACGACCGACGCCAGGCTGCCGTCCGGTTTCGCTTTCATCGCCGTTTGCAGTGTGGTGTGCAACACATCACCTTCCAGCGCATGATCGTTTAGCGCCACCAGCGACAGCCAGTTGGTCTGAGCTTCATCCCAGCGCGTGAGGGCGTCCTTACGGAGTTCGATAATCGATGGCGTCAGGCCGGTGCGGAACTGTTTTTTCAGCACGGCGCTTTTTTGCAGCAGTCGTCCCAACACCTCGGTCACCCCACCGTTGGTTTTCATTCCCAGCGAGCGAGCCAGCTTTAGGTGTTCGCCCAGCAGCATCGGCAGATCGCTGCGCTTATGCTTAACCAACTCCGCCAGCGCATAGCTAACCCAGCGATCGCAGAAGCTCTGGATAACCAAATAGTCCTCTTTACCCTGCGGATAGCTCCAGTCTTCGGTTTTCCCCTTCGTTTCCCGGTAGTAACCAAAGCGGGCCAGCGCCATTGCGGCATCCGTCAGGATCACGGAACGCTTTTCGTATTCCGACTGTGGGATAAATTGCACCACGTGTACACCGCGGTTACCCTGCGCTTCAGGCAGTTCTATATTCACAAACCCCGTATTACCGGCATACAGCGTTGGTCGTGTGCTTGTCCCCGCCCAGGAGAAAACGGCCCGTTTATCAAAGAAATAAGCTAAGGTCGCGCGGATAAATCGCGCGGAATCGCGATCCAGCGTGACCCCTTTGAGCATCCAGTCGCCCACGGCGGCATCCAGTTCCCTGATCGCTAACGTGTCTTTATCCTCGGGTACCGCTTGTGCCGCAGGGTTCGGCTTCTCGACGACGACTTTCTTTTTCTTAACGTCTTCTTTAACTTCTTGTTTATGGACGCTTGGTGGTTCAGGCGGCGCTTCCCCTACAGGCTCACTCTTGGTGTTTTCCAACACCTGAGCCAGATCGCCGAGATCAAAAGTACGGGCGATATCAGGCGGCAGCGCGCTGCTCAAGGTCGGCCCGGAACTCGCCGGGTATCCCCACAGCGCGACCATGGACTCCGCGCGTTCAACGTCCGCCAGGCCCTGACGGAAGAGCCAGCTTCGCAGACCAGCAGGAGCGGCAATATCGGCCAGACGTGCCGGCGGGAAATGCCCCTCTTCGGCGTCACGGCGACAATGCTGCAGCACTCGCAGCAGCAACTGGTTGATGATCTGCCGGGGGTTGAATTTCAATTCATTGCGATCGTCGCGGCAGAAGCTTTCCGCCAGCGCGTGAATCGCGCGAGCATTGAAGGGGAATAGCGAGAACCCCTGGTTACTGCGGCCAAAAACTTCAACCATTTCATCGCCATCGGCGGTTGCTTCCCAGTCTGGCGGCCAGTGCGATTTATCCTTTGTACTTTCCCAACGCTGCAGTAAGGCTTCACTACCAAAACGGGCAGCGTTGATATAGCGACCGCAAAAATCAACGATGCGCTGCCGGGTCTCTTCGCGACCGCCCCCCACTTCTTCAATCACCCACTCGCCTTTTGCGCGGTCCAGCATCCCCTGACGACGGCGAGCATACCCCTGATAACCGTCGGTAACCGCAATCGCGGAACATACCGGGCAGAGCACCGCTTTACCGTCACGGATACCTTCCCTCTCCAGGCTGTCGATCAGCACATCTTCAATGGCCGTGATCAGCGACATATCCTCAACCAACACCATCAGCGTCATCTGTTTTTCATGCAGCGCTTCACGGATTTGGGTGAACAGATCGGAAAAGCTGCGTCCCCGGAAGTTGAAGAGCTGGTTGAATAGCGCCTGCGTCGCTTTTCCCAGCACCAGATTCAGGATCACCGAAGCATCTTTACGCCCATCCTCATGGGTGTTGAGGCGGCTTTTCTGGATGTACTGACGCGCCGGTAAGCTTAAATCATTGATATTAAAGCTGAAGTCTAGATCACTGGCCTGAAGCTGCTGCTCCCCTTCGTCCAGATCGTTGCTGTTTGCGCCATTAGTCAGACGGCTGGCCAGACGGAACAGGCAGTGCTCGTCTTTTAGCAAAAACTGTTTGAAATAGGCGTCGTTGATCAGCGTCGCCAGCGCTTTATCTTCCGCATGAACGTGGATTTTTTGCAGGCGGACCGCTTCCGGCTTCATCATATGCTGCTGCTCTGGCGAACAGCCTTGCATCCGCTTTTTGAGTGCTTCCATATCCAGCTTGTTGCGCTCGTGGAGGTTACGCAACTCCTGGCCCATCAGCATCAGCAGCCACTCGGCAATCTCGCGAGGCGTGCGCTTTTCCGATACTTTATTGATGTCTTCCCGGGCTTCATCAAAAATCTGCCCTTCCAACCCTTTGAGCATCAGCGTCAGCACTTCGCGCAGGCTGGCGCTTTTGGGAATACGCACAATATGCCATTGGTTATTTTTATATTCCGGACGCAGGCGCAACTTGGCGTCGAGCCAGCGAATAATATGCGACTTGCCGACGCCGGCCTTGCCTACAATAGGGATGGGGCGCGGGGTGACGAGGAAATGGTTTAGCAGATCCTCTTCCTTACCGTACCCTTGCCTGTTGCCGTCTTTATCCATGCGCAGCAGGCGAACCGGCTGGTGCACGGCCAGCAGCGTATGTTCCGCCAACTCTTCCGCCTCGGTGCGGATACAGTCGATAATATTTTGCGAGGAGGGCCAGTATTCCATCATCTTCATTTTCGTGCCTCCCCGACGCTAACGGTACTAATACGGCGCTGAGAGCCGTTCGTGTCCTGCAGTATCCAGTCATAAGGATCATCAGATAGGGTGTTGAAAGTTAACTGCATGGTCAGTTCAAGGCGCAGTAACGCCTGACTCAGCGAAGCGCTAATAATACGCCCCTCCAGCGGCTGCCAGTTTTCGGCGATAATCATCGGCTCCACGAGCTCACGGTATTTTCCTCGGTCCAGCATCGGTAAATGCTCCGCCAGCCGATCAAGGAACTGCTGAATTGGCGTGGCCGAGGCCAGTTGTAGGTTGTCCAGCACACCTTCAATCGCACGCGTAGGGTCCATCACCCAGCCATCCAGATACGGTTCGGTAAAACCGAGGAAGTAGGCGTAGTCGAGGAACGGCTCCGCTTCGTTAGTGGAATTCAGATAGCGCCAACCCACGCCGGCCATTTGATTATGGAGCATTGGCCCAACAGCCGTCGGTACAGCATCTTTGGTCAATGGCTCATTACCGCGCAGGGTATATTTATCCTGCGCCAGCACTGAGGTCACGCTCATTAAAAATGGCTGGCCGCGGGTTCCACTCAGCAGCGGTTCCGTTTCTACGGAGCTGATCAAGGTGCGCAGCACACGACTGGGCAGGTCGCGTTCGCTGCACAGCGGCGACTGCTGGCTAAGGCCGGCTTTTTCCACCTTCCACAGCCCCTCTTTAGCCCAGAACGAAATTTCAGCCGGCAACCTTTTTCTGGCCCCGGTGGACCCAGGTAGCATCTCCGGCCTTAGCAGATCGACCAATGCCGTCTTAGCGATCGGCTCCCCCATTCGTCTGTTCAACACACGATCGATCATACACAGCAGACGGATCTGACTTCCTGCACCGGTGTTGTTTGTGATTGCCACTAGAAAATGTTCCTCTGAAATTGTTCTAACGTCACGGCACCCTGATCGACTTCCCACCAGCGACGACCACGATAGCCCGGCTCCTGCAGCTGTTCAGGGGCGACGATAATTCGGTTGATGCTGGCAAAAACATCCAGCTCAGGCAGCGCTTCCCCGGGAAGAACCAGCACCAGTTCGTGCCAGCTGTTATTCTCTTCATCAGGCGCCAGCGAGCACCAGAACGGTAACCCTGCGGGCAGCACCGCGCTCAGCAGGCTCAGCGTGCTCTGGCTTGCCCGGATCGCCTGTACCTGATGACCGGCCAGCAGGCGCGCAATCCAGTCAGCCCACTGGCGCAACAGTAGTCGGGTGGTCAGGTTGGTCTGATAGCGAACGCGCCGATCATTTCCGACTGCCGCATGCTGCGCATTGCCGACAACATGAGAGACCCGCCCAAGCGTTGGAGTAAACGGTGGCCGCCCCTGCTCACGACATGCAGGGCACCCGCCACACGCCTGCTCGGGAACGTAGCCGTCAAGGGTATAAAACTCCGCTAACTGCTGGCACAGCGGGTTAGACAGATCGTTTAACCATTCGCTTAGCACGATAAAGCCGCGCTGGCGCATGGAGAGTTCATGTGCACGATGCGCCTGAATACTTGCTTGCCACTGCGTTTCGTCGAGATGCCCGTCACGGCGAACGGAAACCTGAATACGGCTGAAATAGTTGTCGAACCAGGACTGTACCTTCTCATCATCACGCTCGTCCGCACTGATGGTGCTCAAGTCCGGCGCGGGATAGGCGATATCTATAAACCCAGCTCGCTGCATCAACAGCAGCGTGCGCAGGTTCCAGTCGACGTTGCCCTGTGAATCCATACGGATATCGTGGTGCTTAGCCCATAACGGCACTGTAAAGAGGCCTGGCCGGTGCTGCTCACGCAGTTGGTGCATTTTCGACCAGCGCAAGAAACCCTTACCAGCACCAATCAATTTGGTGCGATTTAAGGTACGCGCCACCCGCAACTGCTGATGGTGGAAAATAATCTGGGCAACAGAAGCGTTGCCATCACGCCCGCCACGACCACTCTCTTGATAGAGGCGATCGAAGTTCTCCGGCACCGCCACATGCAGCACTGTACGGACATTGCTTTTGTCCATCCCTACGCCGAAGGCCGACGTAGCGATCATGATATCCAGCGCATCGTCACGCCAAGCATGAATCAGCCCTTCGCGTTCGTGCATTGGGGTGGCGCCATGGAATAAACCGCAGCGGCGGTAGCCACGTCCACGCAGGTACTGATGCCAGAACTTCGCCTGCTCCACTTCAGTGGTGTAAATAATCATCGGTGCCGGCAGACGAGCGATGGCCGCTTCCACCTGAACGAGATAATCGTCATAGTCCGCGGCTTCGCTGACAAACCAGGCGGGCTCCGGGCGCAAAAAACTACCGTTAATATCAATAACGGCGTCCGCACGTGAACTCGCAAACAACGCCTTTAATGTATCTTGCGTACTTTGGCTGAAAGTCGCAGACAGCAGAACCACTTTAATGGGTTCCGGTGAGGTCGCCATCAGCGACTTAACCAGCGGCGCCAGCAGCTGGAACTCTGGGCGGAATTCCGCCCCCCACTGATCGATCAGGTGCGCTTCGTCCACCATCACCGCGCCAAGCAGGCTGCGCTGGGCCAGTGAAAAGAGCAGCAGCAGCAGCCCGCCGGTTGCCGCTTCCGGGGAGCAAAACAGCACCCGCTGCTCGCCCGCGGCCAGTCGCACCTTCATTTCGCTGCGCGCCTCGAGGCCAAGCCCGCTATGCCAGACGTAACTCCCGCCGTGATCCTGACCTGCCCGCTGCATCACCTCTTTCGCCCGCAACGCTTGTTCAATCGCCAACGCCACGGTGGGGACAATCACCAGCGTCAGGTGCCGACGGGGTGATGTCAGCATCTGGGCATGAATAACAAAGGTTTTCCCCGCCCCGGTAGGCAGATTCACCAACAGCGTCTTATCCTGCGGGCTGGTCAGTACCGTACGCACCGCCTGCTGCTGCCCGACGGAGGTGTAGTGCGTGTAACGCGGATCATTGAGTACGGCGGGGAGAATAGTATCCAGGGGGGGAGACTCAAGAAAACGGCGCTTTTCTCCCTGCCATACCGCGAGCAAATTAGCATCCAGCGCTTCATCCCCCCGCTCCAGCAGGAGTTCGCCGGGATAATCCCGATGCCGGCACAGGCCAAAACGGCTCAGTGCGGCATTTTCCGTTAGATGCCGATACGGAAGCATTAACGGAACCAGACCATGCACCCGAGCGCACTGCAAAGCATCATAGAACGCATGCAGGCGGTCGCTCTCTCCAGCCTCATCATCGTCCAGACAATACAGGAGGCGGGTAAAAAATTGCCCGCTAATCCCGTCTTTTTCATCGTGCTCGCCGTTCAGCACCGCACGGAGTTGTAGCCACTGAGTATCCATTTATGCGTCCGTTTACAACATGTCCCGGGTACACAGCACTATCGCTTTCATGGCCAGCAACTGATGGCGCACGGATTGATC
This sequence comes from Cedecea neteri, assembly GCF_000757825.1. Lineage (GTDB taxonomy): Bacteria > Pseudomonadota > Gammaproteobacteria > Enterobacterales > Enterobacteriaceae > Cedecea > Cedecea selenatireducens. Next base: position 3,221,794 of record NZ_CP009451.1, on the reverse strand, counting down.
GCCGTAGGATTGCTGCAGTTGCTGGTAGGCCTGCTCTTTCACGGCAAGGACGGTGGCCTTCCAGTTGAACGGTTCAAACCAGTCCGGCATTTGCGTCCACACCTCTTCACGCAGGTTGATATCCTGAAACAACACGTTGCCGTCCTCATCGTATGGCTTATCCAGCAGGGAAACGACAATCTGTGGTTCAGCGCAGTTCCCGCTGTCGTCCAGCCAGAATTGATTCACCACCGGGCTGAAGCGCTCATCGCCACAGCGCTGCGCCGTCAGAGAATCCTCCCCGTCGTGCTTCGCTTCAGTTAACCACTGGAAATGGAAATAGGTGCGCGGCTGCTTTAGAGGGAGCGAGGTCAACACCCGCAGCAGCGCCATCGTGGCGCCTCGTGGATCGGCCTGCATTAGCTGCCAGACCGTTTCCACGAAGGGCTGACCATAGCGTAATGGATACACCAGCTTTTGGCTGCTCGCCTCCGTGCGCGACAGGCTCATCATCGCTGTCGATGGCGGATATCCTTCCGAAAAGTCTAGCCCGATCAGGCAGTTGTCGATGAAGGTTTTCACATCGACCAGCGTCTGGCGCTGATTCTGTCCGCGTTCAAAGCACAGGCGGAAACCACCCTCTTCATATTTCTCACGTTTGAAGCCCAGCGCGTTGCGTATCCACCTCAGCATATCGGCAGCCTGAGCATCGGCATCTTCTTCTTTACCCGCCAGTTGCTCGGAGAACTCACGAGCCGCAATCACCTCGTGCTCCATCGACAGCAGGTTCTCCTGCGCCAATACCCGCTTACGTTCCTGATTAACAAAGCCGTCTTCACCAGCCAGATGTGCGATTTTCTCACGGAATACCTCAGGCCCCTGGCTGACGTAGTCTCGCCAGACGGCATCGAGTTGTTCCGTCAGAACAAACTGCAGGCTGGCAACGCTGCGCTTGAACAGACCGGTCCCCTCATCCAGGAGCGTCAACCAGTCGGCAGTCAGACCTTCACGCTCCGGCAATAGCACCAGACTTTTCACAGGTTTAACGTGAAGGTTACCGCAGTAACGGTTAAAACGCCCCAATCGCTGCTCAAACCGGTTGAAGTCGCGGCTTAGGCTGTAGTGAATGGCCAATCGACGCTTGCCGTGCAGGTTCAGTCCATCCTCACCCCGTTTATCGCAAATCAGCACCTGCCAAGTGCCATCCAGCAATTCCGTTTGCATAAGCACCTCAGGCGTATGACGGACGACCTGCCAGGGTGCTTGGATAGCCAGTTTGGTGGCCAAGTGTGCCGCTTCCTGATTTTCACCGCAGAAGATCACCGCTTTACCCTCTGGATTGGTTTCAAACCAGTGGGTTAAGCACGCCATTAATACTGTATCTTTTACGCGTTGCTCCTGCTGAGCCACTTCAATAATTTGTTCGAGGAAACGGAATTCCTCGTCGCTACCGGCACCAATGGTCTGGCACTCTTTGGCGCGACGAGATAGCGTCAGCGGACTGAGGAACAGTGCATCCACCCAGTCAGTCAACGTATCCGCATTCTGATACCGATAACGTTCAGGGTTGCGCAGAGAAGCCTCGCGGTAGGCTTCAAGGATTTCATCCAGCGTGATCTGCTCGGCGCTGACCGGCCAGGTGACTTTTTCCAGTCCATCCAGCCCTGGGAACAGGCAGATGAGCGAAGGATCTTCTCGACGATTGCGCAGCAGGCGGTGAAACAGGCGATAGTGCTCCCCGATCCAGTAGCGAAGTGCAAGGATGCCTTCCGTTCGTTCTTCACTTTCGTCAGTCGCAAAGAAATCCACGTGTGGGCGTAACGCGTCGATTAACTCCTGCAAGCGAGCATCGTCCGCGAACAAATCACTCAATTCATTCAGACTTTCTTCCAGCATCATGTTCGGCGTTTCTGGCGTCAGGGCGCTATAGATCCCACCTAATCGCTCACGTTCGGACACACGCTGTATAAACTTCTCGATGCCCAGTTGGTTGAGTTGCCATGCCTGTGGGCTGATACAGTGCAGCATCGCCAGGAAGTTACGCTCGTTACCGTGCATCGGCGTCCCGGACAGAATCAGCACGATGTGCGCCTGATGGCACAATGCCGCCATCGCATTATATTGCGTGCGCTCCCCAGCATCTCTGGACCATGCGAGCGCGGCTAACTGATGCGCTTCGTCGATCACGACCAGCGTTGGACACCAGTCGAGCAGTTCCGGAGCGTCTATCTCATCCGGCTGGCACATACGAATCTGATGATGTCGTCCACCCCGCATCACATCCTGCAGCGCAAAGCGGTCGATCAACTCCTGCATCCACTGCCCGTGCAGGGCTCCAGGAACAACGACCAGCACCCGAGCATCAAGTTTGCACTCCAGCACGTGTTCACGGATTACAAACCCGGCTTCGATAGTTTTGCCCAGTCCGACTTCATCGGCCAGCAGATATTTAGGATTCGGATCCTGCAAAATCCGCCTGACAACCGCAATTTGGTGCGGCTCTATCTCGACGCGACTGCTTATGAGAGAAGACATTGAACGACAGGCCGCCCGTTGATTAATCCAGGCGCTAATAAATCGCTCCCTTAGCGGGTAGAAATAGGGGGCGTCATTTGAACGTGCCGCCAGAAAATGAGCCGGATTCATTGCCTGCCCCTGCCCATAATTGGGGTAGTACATCTCCGCCATATCAACGACCGCATTATCTCCCGTACGGATAATCAGTAGGTGCTTATTGCCGGGCCGAGGCCCGCCATAACGGCCTCTGGACCAGATGCCGCTATCGGGAGAGCGAAAATAAACGGTGCTTTCCTCATATAGCGTCGCTGCCGTAAGCGCGCGAACCTCCACCTCCTGATGGTTAACCTCCTCTTCTAAAGGGGAGTAGAACCAGGCTATCTCTGCACGCTCAGTAGAGAGAATACTAATAATTTTAGCAATACCGTCAAATAATGGCGATATTACTAGGTCACCTTCAGAAAACGCGCCAGTATGTGTAGTCATTATGATTTTTAAGTAGTCAGGAAGTGAAAGTAATTCGCAAAAAACGAATAAATCTATAATGAATATACGGCGAATGAGCCAATGAAGCAAATCTGCTGGAAGGAGAGGCCGGGCCACTACGTAAATTGGTAGGTGATCTCGATCACAAATTTTAGATATTTAAATCAATCAGTTAATGCCATCATATTAAATAAAGTTAAACAATTCTTATATACACCCCCACTAATTCCACCATGAAATTATTTCATTAAAAAATAAAGCCTCCATTTAACAATATGAGGCTTTAGATTTTACTTATATCTTAAATGTCAGCGTTAGCTACTTTAATATAATTGGTTACCAGATAATCAGTAACCAAAGATATATCTTTTGAAAGATTTTGCAGTTCATTCCATTTACGAACAATAGGCTGACCATCAACATCTGTGCCGAAGTTCCACACGCCACTACTCCATGCACAAAGCGGCTTAATACGGTTTAACTCTTCGACAAAACGAGTATAGGAAGGGATCTCAGTCCAGCCTGGTTCACCTTTATAGTCCTGATGAACCTGATCGATTTCATCCATCAAGCTGCCAAGCGCAAGAATACCAACGCCATGTAACAAGCGGGAATAACGAGGCTTTTTATCCCAGTCATCAGTAAACACAGTTTCCACCGCCGACCAGAAGTTATTCAGCAGTTTCACCATCTTCCCTTCATCCCCCAACCCTGTCGCAGGGTCACGGAAGCGATACAATGCTCCCTCACGAAGACTAGCATCGATCATTTTGATCATCGAGTTGTCAGCAATAACCCCATCAGGATTGGTCGCCGTTTTGATGCGCCCTGCGAGTGGACCTTCGCCGAAGTTCAGTCGTTGAGTTAGCAGTGAAGGAAACTTGCGCATTTGCAGATCGGATGGCAAACGACCGTGGGTATGCGGTGCCAGTTCGTATAACAACGTTTTTGGCAACGGTTTTGTGGAGTTAACCAGCATGAACTGTTCACGCTGTTCTTCCGCGTCATTAGCAATGAAAGCGGAGACCGGCATCATAAATGAGTCGATTTCCGCATCCCGCAAAGCAGCGGTACGTTGTTGACCATCCACAATAAAACCTGGCTTCTCAAAATCCTTATCTTCGGAGAAAGGTATTATCAGATGTCCCATATCGCCATTATCTGTAAGCGGCTCAAAACGCACACGCTTATCAAAAGCGATAATCACCGGGTTTGGTATCATCGGATTTGCGCTCTCAATGTAGCGCTGAATTTCGCGAATATGGTTACGTACTTCTGGACGCTGATAACCAACCAGACTCTCTTCGCCACGACGGATACGTGAAATTGCTGCAATTTTGCTAATTTGTTTACCTTCTATCGCAAGGCTATAGAGTTGCCTCTCCTCACCCTGTCGGATTCGCAGGGCGGGAACACGATACTCACTCATGACAGTTCCTCTGAGCGTAATGACAATGTGTGCTGTAAACGGTTGTACAACACCTGAATATTATGGAAACCGCGGCGACGGTTGCGTTCTGCTCCACGGAAAATGATGACGTTGATACCGATAGCCTGGCAAATATTGCATTGGCACTGTTTCCAGGGACGTTCACCCAGTGTGCGTTCATAATCCGCACGGATTTTATCGGCCTCTTTTTCACCTGAATGCAGGCGTTCATAAGCCAGTACTGCCCCAAGAGTTTTCTCAAGGGACAAAGCCCCTTTATCGTATTCGAACAGGGCATTCATGGCATCCTTTTCCAGATGCCGAGCAATATCCTGATCAATCACGCCAGATTTTATTTTGCGACTCAAACTTGGATTCGCATCAAACTGAGGGACACGCACAGCGGTATAGGCCGGGCCATCGGGCATATGGTAGTTATTTTTTCGATCTTTGAAGGCCTGCTGAAGCGGTGTAGTCGAGTCAATACTGGTCACACCAAACTTGATAAAGTCGGCGAAACTCTCTGGACGGGCAATACCAAGCAAGTGAACACGTGTATCACTTTTCAGCAGAGGTTTAATCTCTTCGAGAGTCTCAAGGATCTGCGCCGTTTTCAACGGCACCATCCCCCCCATGGTGATATTTTTGTATCCCATGGCCAGCAAGGCCTCTACAGACTGACGGTAGGAGGTTTTGCTCCATCCATGTGCAACGCCAAAGGCAGTGAAACAGGACTTTTGAGACTTGTTCAAAAACTCTTGAGCCAGGGTCAGCGTAATATCCTGGCGTCGACGACATTCAGCCAACACTTCGCCACTGAATACCTCACCAGGTTTCTCATAGCCAAAAACGATATGATCGAGAGAAACGCCATGGTTAAAGCGAGAAGTTTCGTAGAACTCAATCACCTCTTCCACACGGTATGGCGGGACATCCTGATTAACATAGGTGAAGGCTCCGCAATCACCCATAGTTTCCATATTTTCCGGCAGGCGGAAAAAATGCTTCATTCCATTACGGAAGTAACGCAAACGCTGGGCACGGGTATATTTGCTCTCGCCACCGCCAAGACCATCGACTACAGCTTTAGAAACCAGCATACCATCGTAAGGATGAGGAAAAACCTCATGCGGATAATGATCGTCACGTTGGCGCACGCGATGTTCGTTACGTGTTTCGCGGAGGAAGTCGAAACTGGGATCGATAAAATCCTGACTATCAGGGAAAAAATACTTTAGCTTCGACAACTTACTCTCCTGTGACGCCACTGCAAAGCCTCAAAAAGCTGGGGATTCTACCATGAAACCCAGGCAAGTAGCATTAAGGTTTAGCCTCTCTCAGGACCTTAAACTCAGCCCGAAAACGTTTTTCCTCAAATGAATTTCCCGAGTCACGAAATTCACGCAACGCATGTGTTGCACTGATACCAGGATTTTGTTCCATAAGTTTTAAAATGAAAGACTTAACTTCCTCCGGGCTACGACGAATTCCTTTTTTCACTTCACGCTCAGGTAACGCCTTGAATTCTTCTATTAACTTCTGAGATAACTCATTTAAATCATTGAGTTGTTTTGACGTAAATTCTTTCACAATGTATTTTGCCACGCTGATATTAAGCATAAGCATATTGCATCTCAACCACTGAGCTATATTTTGGTTGGTTTTGAAAAGGTATGCATTCAGCCTACTATTAATTTTTTTGGAAGTTATAACAATCAGTTGTTTTTTTGCATCAACCAGATACTCAAGACCATTAATGATATCCAGTTCAATTGCATTAATATAATCTGGAGAACCACAAATAATATAATAGTCTTTTTTTCTTTTTTTCATTAACTCTACAATAGATGTAGGATGCTTAGATTTAAAAATAGATCTATTGGTTATTTCTTTCCACCATGTTCTATGAAAACTTTTCCCTACATATTCTTGAGAATACAATGGTATTGATTCGTCATATCCAACAGCAAAGGTCGCTTTATAAGGTACAACATTATCTTTATGGTGAAGGAGACCTAAACCAGCAGAAAGAACCCATAAATCAATAGGATAATTATCTAAAATAGCTTTAGCCGTCGCCCAGTGCCCACCTTTATAAAGATCCTCTGTACATATAGTTACAGATGTAGAAATGGCTTCATTCAGAGCATTGCACCAAGAATTCATGAGCACATCTGAAGGGATTCGGCCTGATGAAAATTGACTCAGACTCAATATATCCCTACTACCGTAGTGTTTGCCGTTTGTACATGTTGTTATTAAGTTGATGTTGCTCACAATCGCCCCCCCCAGAATCGTGTTACACAAGCTACAGGAGAAAAAAGGGGATGACAAGAACGGAGTCATCAGTCCCTGAAAAAATTTTCAGGGACTGATGTTAGTGAGAAATATACTCGAAATACTCATCTTGAGAATGAGCACATTTTTGGCATCGCCTCAGAATACCTTTTTCCTCAAGAGAGAGACAAAAATTTCGACATGACTCAAGAAGGACATCAGAATTTTCATCTTTATTTAAAGAAATCAAGGCCCTAGCAAGAGTGTCATAACTAAAACCTCCCGTTGAGTGCGATACAATGCTCATCGCAAGTTGGGTATCGAAAGTTTTCATAGTGCACCTCTGAGTCGCCAGAATAATACAGTTATAAAAAAGTATGGGTTATAGTTCAAGCTGGCTTTTCAAATTCGAACATAGCAAGCATCAGGAATTAGATTACTTGCCAAAGTCATAAGGACTAACTTCCCTTTCCCTATTCATATCCAAAAAATCAGCCCACCACTGCAGCATCAGCCTGCGCTCATCCAGATGTTCAGCCTTATGAATATAAGCCGCACGCACTGAGTTACGCTCCATATGGCTCATCTGCCGCTCTACTGCATCCCTCGACCACAATCCCGATTCTATCAATGAACTACATGCAATCGTCCTAAAACCATGCCCACAAACTTCCGTTTTTGAGTCATAGCCCATCACTCGCAAAACCTTATTCACCGTATTCTCACTCATGGGTTTACGCGGATCATGATCACCTACAAAAATCAGTTCTCGATTCTCACTAATGCTTTTAATCTTTTCCAGAATGTCTAGAGCCTGCTGCGACAAAGGAACAAGATGTGGAGTCCGCATCTTCGAACCTCGATGTGAATGCTTTACCCCTTCAATCGCTTCTCGCTCAGCTGAAATCGTTCACATAGATGTTTCAAAATCAATCTCTGACCAACGAGCAAAACGCAGTTCACTGGAACGAATGAAGACAAGGAGCGTTAGTTCAACGGCAAGACGAGTCAAAGGCCTACCGGTATAACTATCAATACGCTGAAGGAGTTCAGGAGTTCGCTTCAACTCCAATGCAGGTCGATGCTGCTGGTTACTTGAAACAACGGCACCAACCATCTCCTGCGCGGGATTGTAGTCAAGTAAACCGCTCTGCACGGCATAACGCATAATTACGGTAGTTCGCTGTTGCAGTCGTGATGCAACCTCAAGACGTCCAGACATCTCTACGGCTTTTATTGGGGCTAACAAATCCCGTGTTTTAAGTTCGGCAATATTACGTTTGCCAATAGCTGGAAAAAGATTGTCCTCCAGACTTTTCAGTACTCGTCGGCTATGTTCTTCCGACCACTTTTTATTCGTTGCATGCCACTCAACTGCAAGCTGTTCAAAAGTGCGAGCGTCTTCTTGCTCAACCTTATCGCTTTTCTTTTTGTCTCCCGGATCGATGCCGTTTGCCAACAACTTACGAGCCTCATCACGACGAGCTCTGGCATCTGCAAGAGAAACTTCAGGATATACCCCTAAAGCCAACATCTTTTGCTTACCTGCAAAACGGTACTGCAAACGCCAATACTTAGAACCATTAGGATGAACAAGCAGATGCATACCACTACCATCGGTCAGCTTATATTGCTTACCCGTTGGCTTGGCTGTTCTGACCTTGATATCTGTTAACGCCATGCTTATCCCCTCCCTGTTGGTACAAGCATTATCGAACCGGAAATACCATCATCTATACCAACATCTGTTGGTAGATGTACGTTGAAGTCGGTTGACCTTGAGAGAGTTAATATAGCGGGAATGATGGGTAAATACTGGATTTCAGGCATAAAAAAAGACCTCAGTTGAGGTCCATTTACATACTTATGGTGCCGAAGGCCGGACTCGAACCGGCACGTATCTCTACGGTTGATTTTGAATCAACTGCGTCTACCGATTTCGCCACTTCGGCACTGAAGGGGTATGCGGAAACGTTGTGGATTATACCTGTCGCTGGCCGCCATGCAAGCAGTGCTGCACGTAAGTCTCGTTAAGTGCTGAATTTTTCAGCGTTCCCCTTTGCTCTGCCCTGCCCACCTGACAAGCCCTCCCTCACTTCACATATTCAGTAAATCTATCGCTCTACGGTTTACATCATCTTTCATTTGTTATGTGATCCAGTTACGGGTTCTCGTACCCATCTCCCTTTGCACTAGCAAACCGTAACCAGGAAAACGTATGCGTTTTTACCAGGTCGATCCTGCGCTGGAAAACTACTGGCGGGGCGTGATCCTCTTTGGGAACAACTTCGCCACCTACAAGTTTGCGCTGGCCCATGCGCTGTACGACGTCGAGCGCAATAACACGCTGGTGATGCTGGAAGATTTAGCTGTGCCGTTCAGCAAACATATCTGCGAGCATCTGAAGCTAGCGCCAAAGCAGACGCTCAATATGAGCAAACAGGGGCCATTTTTAACCGCAGCCGTCCAGTACAACAACGGTGAGATTTCGCATAGCCAGCTGATTCAGGCGACGGTGAAACACGGCTTTAAAGTGGTGCTGGACGCCTTTCATAACGTCAGCGGCAGCCAAATTGATAAGCAGTTTTTTATCAACGAGGTACGGAGCAGCCAGGGCATTCGTCTGACGGATGATTTTTACCGGCTGACGGAGACATCGCAGTTTCACAGCCTGATTCATGAAACCGATGCCCGCTGGCGTCTGGTCGAGAAAGCCTGGGAGATGAGCCTGCCTGCGCAACTGCTGGACGTGCATTTCGATCCACAGCAGGAAACGCTATTTACCCAGCTAGCCAACAGCCGCATCACGCTAACCAACTGCCGTAACAGCCTGAACTGCTACCAGAAAGGCCATTGCTTCTACTGCCACGCCCCTGTCAGCCTCGAAACCGGTCACCCGCTGCTGGCGGATGTCGATCATTTCCTGCCGCTGGTTGCTCAGCATGGTATGCCGGGGACTAACCTCAACGGCGTCTGGAACCTTGTTCTTGCCTGCCAGAGCTGCAACCGGGGTGAACAAGGCAAGTTTGCCAGAGTGCCACACATCGATCTGCTGTACCGGCTCCACGCCCGCAATGAATATTTCATTAACAGCCGCCTGCCGCTGCATGAAGCAATCATCAACCAGACGGGTAATAATGAGGCGAAACGCAGAGCATTTTTAAACGACAGGTGGAACGAGGCGCATGCCTGCCGCCTGCAAATCTGGCAACCGCCTGTGCAGAAGGAACTGATTCTCTGATGAACTCCAGTTATTACCAGATTCACGCCCAAACGTTCTTCGAAGGCACGGTAAACGTGGATATGTCCTCGCTGTATGAAGCGTTTACCAGCCGCCTGCCTGCCCACGCAAAAGTGCTGGATGCAGGTTGCGGCTCCGGGCGGGACGCGCTGGCCTTCACGCAGATGGGCTACCAGGTCGATGCCTTCGATGCGTCTTCTGAACTGGTGGCGCTGGCACGGGAGCATAGCGGCCTGCCGGTGAAGAAAATGACTTTTGCTGACGTAGAGGCCGGTGAAGAATACGGCGGCATCTGGTGCTGCGCCTCGCTGCTGCATCTGCCTTATGCGGAGCTACCCGGCGTAATGCAGAAGCTGGCGGCGGCCTTAAAACCCGGTGGCATCTGGTACTTTTCGTTTAAATATGGCGATAGCGAGCGCGAGAAGGATGGCCGCAGCTTTACCGATATCAACGAGGCAAGGCTAACAGCCTTGTTAAAGGATCTGCCCGATCTGGAGATAGCAGAGCAATGGCTCACCCGCGATGTTCGCCCCGATCGCGATGAGATATGGCTGAACGTGATACTTACTCGTCGCTAACCTACTCACCGGAGCTATCAACCATGCCCAACCCCACCACGTCCCCCCTCAGAGTTGCCATCATCGGGCCGGGACAGATCGCCGAGAACGTTCACGCGGCTTACTACGCTACCAATCCATTGCTGATTTTGGTGGCGGCCTGCGGGCGCGACCTGGCGCGTACTCGGGCGTTTGCGGATAAGCTCGGCATTCCGGCGGCGTATGACGATGTCGGGCAGATGCTGCGTGAGGCGAAGCCGGAGATCGTCAGCGTTTGCTCGCCCAATATTCTGCACTACGAACACGTGATGCAGGCGCTGGAGGCCGGTTGCCATGTGCTTTGCGAGAAGCCTCCGGCGATGACGGTGGCACAGGCCGACGAAATGCGGCGGGCGGCGCAAAATGCGAATCGGGTGCTGGCCTACAACTTCCACCATCGCTTTGCGCAAGACAGCGCCCTGCTGCGCGAGCAGGTTCAGGCCGGTGAGCTGGGCGATGTCTATGTCACCACGGCCAAAGCGCTGCGCCGCAGCGGCGTACCGTCGTGGGGGAATTTCATCAGCAAGGATTCACAGGGCGGCGGCCCGCTGATCGATCTCGGCATCCATATGCTGGACGCCGCGCTTTACGTGCTCAGCTTCCCAAAGGTGAATCGGGTGATGGCCCACAGCTTCCGCAGGCTGGGCAACAGTAAAAACAGCGGTCAGTTTGGTGAGTGGGACCCGGCTCTTTATACGGTGGAAGACGCGCTGTTTGGCGTGGTCGAGTTCGAGGGCGGCGGCATTCTGCGGCTGGACACCTCCTTTATCCTCAACGTGGAAGAAACCTCGCAAATGAACATCGAGTTCTGCGGTGAACGCGCCGGTGCCACGCTGTTCCCGGCCCATATTTACCATGATCGAGACGGCAAGCTGGAAACGCTCCAGCGCCGCGAAGCCGCCGACGACCGTCGTCATTTCCGCGCCATGGAGAGCTTTGTGCGCCGTGTTCAGGGCGAGGCGGCAATGGTGGCCGATGCCGAACAGGGTTATGTCGTGCAGCAGATCGTCGCCGCGCTTTATGCTTCGGCTGAGCAGGGCGGTGGCTGGGTAACGCTTTAGCGCGTCAGGGCACATTCCACCAGGTTCCAGTCTCGCGCAATGTTCTAAACTGGTTGCAGAGCCAACACAGAGGAAGAGCGAATGTCTGTCATCAAAAGTTATGCCGCGCCAAAGGCCGGTGCGGAGCTGGAGCTTCAGGATTTCGACGCGGGCGATCTGCTGCCGGAAGATGTCGAAGTTAAGGTCGAATACTGCGGTATCTGCCATTCGGATCTGTCGATGATCGACAACGAATGGGGGTTCTCGCAGTATCCGCTGGTCGCCGGGCATGAGGTGATTGGCCGCGTGCATGCGCTGGGCTCGGCGGCACAGAGTAAAGGGCTGAAAGTTGGGCAACGCGTGGGCATCGGCTGGACGGCGAGAAGCTGCGGCCACTGCGACGCCTGTATCAGCGGCAGCCAGATCAACTGCCAGCAAGGTAGCGTGCCGACCATCGTGAACCGCGGCGGCTTCGCCGATAAAATTCGCGTGGACTGGCAATGGGCGATCCCACTGCCGGAGTCGATTGATACTGAATCCGCCGGGCCGCTGCTGTGCGGCGGCATCACGGTGTTTAAACCGCTGCTGATGCACCACATCACCGCCACCAGCCGCGTGGGCGTGATCGGCATCGGCGGCCTCGGGCATATCGCCATCAAGCTGCTGCACGCCATGGGCTGCGAGGTGACGGCGTTCAGCTCTAACCCGTCCAAAAAAGAAGAAGTGCTGGCGATGGGCGCGGATAAAGTGGTGAACAGCCGCGATCCAGAGGCGTTAACCGCGCTGGCGGGCCAGTTCGATCTGATCATTAATACCGTCAATGTCGATCTGGACTGGATGCCGTACTTCAAGGCGCTGGCCTGGGGCGGCAACTTCCACACGGTTGGCGCGGTGATGAAGCCGTTCGAGGTGCCGGCCTTCACCCTGATTGCCGGGGACCGTAGCATCTCCGGGTCGGCAACCGGCTCCCCGCACGAGCTGCGTTCGCTTATGAAGCTGGCGGGCCGCGCGAAGGTTCAGCCGCAAATCGAGCTGTACCCGATGTCGAAAATCAACGAGGCCATCCAGCACGTGCGCGACGGCAAAGCCCGCTACCGCGTGGTGCTGAAGTCAGATTTCTGATGTGATAAAGGCTCCCAAACGGGAGCCTTTTTAGTTACTTCACCAGCCCGGCAAATACCGCAGCCACGGCGACTGCGCCCGGATCTTTCACCCCATCCAGGTTATCGCTGTTCACGTAGGACGAGCGCCCGGCGTTGGCCTTTTGCATCTTCGCCGTGTCGTCCGCGCCCTTCTCTGCTGCCTTCGCAGCGGCTTTAAGATCTTTATCTCTCAATGCCTCCAGCGCCGGTTCCAGAGCATCGATCAGCGTTCTGTCGCCCAGGTCCGCGCCGCCGTAGCGCTTCATCTGCGCCAGGCCAAACAGCAGGGACTCGGCCAGCGGCTGCCTCTCGCCCACTTTCTGCCCGGCGGCGGTGAAGAAGATAGACATCAGCACCCCGCTGGAACCGCCCATCACCGTTGCCAGCCGCTCGCCCACCAGCCCCAGCAGCGCGGCGGCGTCGTTCAGCGGCAGCTTGCCTTTGTCGTTCAGGTTCGCAATGTCGCGCGCGCCTTCGGCAAAGGTTGAGCCGGTATCGCCATCGCCCACTTTGGCGTCCAGCGCGTTGAGGTGGTTTTCCTGCCCGATAAGCGTTTTGGTCACGCTCGCCACCAGGGCTTTCACTTCGTCGTTAGCGGAAGGCTTCACTTCGCGATCTTCGCGGATGGCGCTCTGCTTCTGCTCCGGCATCTTGTGGTACTTCACCATCGGCTGCCAGCCTGCGGTTTCCACGTCTGACTCCAGCGCCTTTATAAAGTCCGGGGTCAGCTTAATGGTGGAGAGCGAAAAACCTTTCATATCGAGGGCGCTCACCAGCGGTGCAGGGCCGATCAGGTATTTGATCTGTGAGCCAAGATCCGAGTGCATCAGCTCTTTGGTCAGCAGCGCCATCTCCAGCGACGAGACGCCGCCGAGGTTGTTGATCAACACCGCCAGGTCGCTCTCCTTGCCGGTGGCTTTACGCAGATGCTTAGCCAACGTGGCAATCACCTCTTTGCTGTTTTGGCTATCCACCGTGCTGGCGCCCGGCTCGCCGTGAATGCCCAGCCCAAGCTCGACGTGGCCGCCCTTAATGCGCCCTTCTGTATCATCGCTGCCCGGCAGGTTGCAGGTTTGCATCGCCACGCCCATGCTGGCAATGCTGTCGCAGGCTTTTTGCGCGATGTCCCGAACTTCGCCGAGGGATTTGCCCTGCTCTGCGGCAAAGCCCGCAATTTTATGCACTAATGCCGTGCCGGCGATGCCGCGCGGCTGTTTGTTATCCGGCAGCGAGATGTCGTCGCCGACGATCACCATCTCGACCTTCAGGCCGTGTTTTTTGGCTTTTTCGGCAGCAAGGCCAAAGTTCAGCCTGTCGCCGGTGTAGTTTTTGACGATCAGCAGGCAGCCACGGTCGCCGGTGACGCCCACGATGGCGTTCAGCACCGCGTCCACGCTCGGCGAAGCAAACAGGTCGCCGCATACCGCCGCGGTCAGCATCCCTTTGCCAACAAAGCCTACGTGCGCCGGTTCGTGGCCGGAGCCGCCGCCGGAGATAATCGCCACTTTGCTTTTGTCCCAGTCGCTGCGAGCGACCACGCGAATCGCCGGATCGATATCCAGGCGCACAAGGTTGCGGTAGCGGGAACTGACAATCACGCCTTCGATGGCATCGTTGACCAGTTGCTTACGATCGTTATAAAAGAATCTGGACATAGCTTTCCCTGGTTTTGTGTGAAGTCTGCCAAGCATAGCCCTTTGGCGGGTCGACGAGGTAAACATGGGAAGATCCTGATGCTCAATTTGTGCGGAAAGCTATGCTTTAGACAAATGTTGCCACAGGGAAACGCTGATGACTGAACCACTGCTGATTGCCAGAACTAAAGAGACTGAACTGCATATTCTGCCCAACATGGCGAACCGCCACGGGTTAATCACCGGCGCGACCGGGACGGGCAAAACCGTGACGCTGCAAAAGCTGGCTGAGTCATTCTCGGAGATCGGCGTGCCGGTGTTTATGGCCGACGTGAAGGGAGATTTAACCGGCGTCGCCGAAGAAGGCGCTGAGTCAGAAAAGCTTCTCGCGAGGCTGGCCAATATCGGCGTAACGGACTGGTCGCCGCACGGCAATCCGGTGGTGCTGTGGGACATCTTCGGGGAGAAAGGCCACCCGGTTCGCGCCACCGTGTCTGACCTCGGGCCTCTGCTTTTAGCTCGCCTGCTGAACCTGAACGACGTGCAAAGCGGCGTGCTGCAAATCATCTTCCGCATCTCGGACGACCAGGGCCTGCTGCTGCTGGACTTTAAAGATCTGCGCGCCTTAACCCAGTACATCGGCGACAACGCCAAATCCTTCCAGACGCAGTACGGCAATATCAGCAGTGCTTCCGTGGGCGCTATCCAGCGCGGGCTGCTTTCCCTTGAGCAGCAGGGCGCAGAGTATTTCTTCGGCGAACCGATGCTGGATATTAAAGACTGGATGCGAACCGACTCAAACGGCAAAGGGATCATCAATATTCTGTCGGCAGAAAAGCTCTACCAGATGCCGAAGCTTTACGCCGCCAGCCTGCTGTGGATGCTGTCCGAGCTTTACGAGCAGCTCCCGGAAGCGGGCGATCTCGACAAGCCGAAGCTGGTGTTTTTCTTCGACGAGGCGCATTTGCTGTTTAGCGATGCTCCGCAGGTTCTGCTGGATAAAATCGAGCAGGTGATTCGCCTGATCCGCTCGAAAGGCGTGGGCGTGTACTTCGTGACACAAAACCCGGCGGATATTCCAGACATGGTCCTCGGCCAGCTCGGCAACCGCGTGCAGCATGCCCTGCGCG
The DNA here is from genome assembly GCF_000757825.1 of Cedecea neteri. Taxonomy (GTDB): domain Bacteria; phylum Pseudomonadota; class Gammaproteobacteria; order Enterobacterales; family Enterobacteriaceae; genus Cedecea; species Cedecea selenatireducens. The sequence continues at coordinate 3,206,323 of NZ_CP009451.1, read as the reverse complement.
CCTTTACGCCAAAAGACCAGAAGGCGGTGAAAGCGGCGGCGCAGACCATGAGGGCGAATCCGGCTTTCGATACCGAAAAGGCTATTCAGGAGCTGGGCACCGGCGAGGCGCTGATTTCCTTCCTCGACGCCAAAGGCAGCCCGACGGTGGTCGAACGCGCGATGGTGATCGCCCCTTGTTCGCGCATGGGGCCGGTGACGGACGACGAGCGTAACGGCCTGCTGAATCATTCCCCGCTGTACGGCAAATATGACGAAGTGATTGACCGGGAATCGGCCTACGAAATGCTGCAAAAAGGCGTGCAGGCCGCGGGCGATAAGCAGGATGCGCCGCCGGCCAAAGGCCAGAGCGTGGAGGTGGACGACGGGATCCTCGGCGGGCTAAAAGATATTCTGTTCGGCAGCACCGGGCCGCGAGGCGGCAAGCGCGACGGCGTGGTGCAAACGATGGCGAAGAGCGCGGCGAGGCAGGTCACAAACCAGATTATTCGCGGCGTGCTGGGCAGTATTATGGGAGGGCGTAAGCGGTAGTTTCCGTCATTTCCCCCTCACCCATCCCCTCTCCCTCCAGGGAGAGGGGACTTTCCCTTTCAACCCTTTCACCGATAGTTGGTAATAAAACCTGCAATAACAGCCACATGACTCACCAGGTCAGTTTTGTGCTAGATTACGCCGGTTTTTAGAAATCAGTCAGAAGAAAAGATTAAATAATGCGCAAATTCTGGACAAAAGAAGAAACTTTGTGGAGTTTCGCCTTATATGGTACTGCCGTTGGCGCAGGAACCCTTTTTCTCCCTATTCAGCTCGGCTCCGCCGGGGCTATCGTTCTCCTCCTTACGGCCTTGATTGCCTACCCGCTGACCTACTGGCCACACCGGGCGCTCTGCCAGTTCATCCTGTCGGCGAAAACGTCGGGCAGCGGTGGCATCACCAGCGCCGTGACCCACTACTACGGCAAAACCATCGGTAACCTGATAACCGGGCTCTACTTCGTCGCGTTTTTTGTGGTGATCCTGATTTATGCCGTCGCCATTACCAACTCGTTGATCGAGCAGCTGGCCAAACACGGGCCGATTACGACCACGGTCAGGGTGCTGGTGAGCCTCGGCGTCGTTGCGGCGCTGAACCTGATCTTCCTGATGGGGCGGCAGGTGACCATCAAAGTGATGGGGTTCCTGGTGTTCCCGCTGATTGCTTACTTCCTGTTTTTATCGCTGTATTTGACCAGCAGCTGGCAGACCTCGTTGTTGACCGAAGGCCTGGTGCTCGACCGCCACGCGTTGGGTGAGATCTGGATGTCGATTCCGGTGATGGTCTTTGCCTTCAGCCACACGCCGATTATTTCTACCTTTGCGGTGGCACAGCGCGAAAGCCATGGCGAAGGGGCGATGAATAACAGCAAGAAAATCATGCGAGTGGCCTACTTTGTGATTTGCTGCAGCGTGCTGTTCTTCGTCTTTAGCTGCTTCCTGTCGATTCCGGCTCAGGATATTACCGCCGCGAAGGCGCAGGGCCTGACTATTCTGTCCGCCCTGTCGATGGTGCCGGGCACGCCTGCATGGCTGGGCATTTCAGGCTTTATCGTCGCGATAGTAGCGATGTCCAAGTCGTTCCTGGGCACCTATTTTGGCGTGATTGAAGGGGCAACGGCGATTGTTAAGTCCACGCTGGGCGCGGCGGGTATGAGCCGAAGCCGGGCTTTCTGCCGGGCGCTTTCTATTACCCTGATTTCGCTACTGACCTTCGTGGTGTGCTATATCAACCCGAATGCGCTGGCGATGATTTACGCCATCAGCGGGCCGCTCATCGCGCTGATTCTGTTTATTATGCCAACCCTGTCGACTTATCTGGTGCCTGCGCTTAAGCCGTGGCGTTCGCTGGCGAATCTGCTGACGCTGATTGTCGGGATTTTGTGTGTGTCGGTGATGTTTATTCACTGATTCCCCTCACCCCGGCCCTCTCCCCAAAAGGGAGAGGGGGGTAAAGAAAGGTGAGGGTAAAACTTATCCCGCTCTTTTCGTCAGCATCCAGAGGCTGATCAGCAGGAAGGTCACGCTAGGCAGCAGCGCGCCGACAATCGGTGGGATGTTGTAAACCAGCGTTAGCGGGCCGAAGACCTGGTCCAGCACGTAGAAGATAAAGCCGAAGCTTATCCCCGTCACCACCCTCACGCCCATCGGCACGCTACGCAGCGGGCCAAAGATAAACGACAGCGCCATCAGCATCATGACCGCTACCGAGACCGGAGCGAAAATCTTGCTCCACATATTCAGTTGGTAGCGTCGGGAGTCCTGGCCGCTGGTTTTCAGGTACTTCGTGTAATCGTACAGGCCGCTGATTGACAGCGAATCCGGGTCCAGCGCCACAACGCCAAGCTTGTCCGGCGTCAGGTTAGTTTTCCACTCGCCGCTGACGGTTTGTGAGCCGGTGATCTGCTTTGGATCGGAGAGGTTAGACTCGTCAACCTGCGACAGGCGCCAGACTTTGTGCTCAGCGTCGTACTTCGCCGCCGCCGCATTACGTACCGAAAGCAGGCGACGCTCGCCGTTGAAGTGATAAATCATGATGCCGGCAATTTCAGAATCATTGTTCACATGATCGATATAAACGAAGTCGTGGCCATCTTTCGCCCAAATAGCGTTGGTCGTGGAAAGCAGAGAGCCACCCAGCAGCATTTGGGCACGATAGTTACGCGCCATCTGCTCACCCTGTGGAGCTACCCACTCGCCGATTGCCATGGTCAACAGCACCAGCGGGATCGCCGTTTTCATCACCGAGGAGGCGATCTGCATGCGGGTAAAGCCAGAAGCCTGCATCACCACCAGTTCGCTGCGCTGAGCCAGCATTCCCAGCCCCAGCAGCGCGCCTAATAACGCAGCCATCGGGAAGAAAATCTGAATATCTTTCGGCACGCTGAGCAGGGTATACATTCCTGCGCCCGCCGCAGAATAAGAGCCCTGCCCCGTTTTCTTCAACTGGTCAACGAACTTAATGATCCCCGACAGCGATACCAGCATAAACAGCGTCATCATGATGGTGTTTAGGATGGTTTTACCGATGTAACGGTCAAGTACACCAAACATTTAAGCCGCTCCTTTGTAGCTAAAGCGGGCACGCACTTTGCGCATCGGTACCGTATCCCACAGGTTCAGGACGATAGCCAGCGCCAGATACGTCAGGTTCACTGCCCACATCCAAATCATCGGATCCAGCTTCTCCTTTGCCCCACTAGAGCGTAACGAGCTTTGCAGCAGGAAGAAGACCAGATACAACAGCATGGCCGGTAGCATAGATAACACACGCCCCTGACGCGGGTTTACCACGCTCAGTGGGACAACCATCAGGGCCATAAGAATCACTGACATGATAAGCGTCAGCCGCCAGTGCAGCTCGGCGCGTGCGGAAGGATCAGGGCTGTTCCAAAGCTCACTCATGCTCATCTGGCTGGTATCGGATGGGTCCAGCATTACCGCCTGATGGCCTATCACGGCCTGGTAATCTTTGAAATCAGTAATGCGGAAGTCGCGCAGGGTAGAGGTCCCTTCAAAGCGGGTGCCGGTATTTAACTTAACGACCTGAGTGCCGTCCGGACGCTGGAAGATTTGGCCTGAATCTGCAACCACGACAGAGGGACGCGTGTTGCCCTTAGGACGCATCTGGGCAAGGAATACATCTTTAAATTCTTTCCCCTTCGCGCTTTCGATGAACAGCACCGCGTTACCGTCCGTCGCGACCTGGAACTGCCCCTGCGCCAGCGCGGCCATGCCCGGGTTGGCTCTGGCTTCAGCCAGCACTTCGTCCTGATGACGAGCGGACCACGGGCTCAGCCACATGACGTTCACGGTGGCCACAATGCCGGTGAAGAGTGCAAGTACCATCGCAGCTTTTACCAGTACCGCTTTACTCAGACCGCAGGCATGCATTACCGTGATTTCACTCTCGGTGTACAAACGCCCAAGCGTCATCAGCAAGCCGAGGAAAAGGCTCAAGGGGAGAATTAGCTGCGCCATTTCGGGCACCCCTAATCCAAGCAGAGAAAGCACCAGATTTGTCGGGATTTCGCCATCGGCGGCAGCGCCCAGGATCCTTACCAGCTTCTGAGCAAAGAAAATCAGCAGCAGGATAAAAAGGATCGCCAGCTGGCTCTTAAGCGTCTCCCGAACCAGATATCTTATGATAATCACATTAAATACGCCTGTGAAAACGAGTCTTTTTGCAGGAAAATTGCTTGTTTCATCGCTTATACGTCATTTATTCTCTTTAATCGTCGAAAACATCGCTAAGATTAGATAGCCCGGCGAACTCGCATAACGGGACGATGTTCAGACATAATAGAAAACGTAGATCCATTCGTTAAGATTAACACGAAGTCATCGCAACAGCGGAGATGAGTTACGAAAGCTTGCAATTCTAGCCTGTAGCCCCCGCCGTTGTCTTTAAGATTCAGGAGCGTAGTGCATGGAGTTCAGTGTAAAAAGCGGTAGCCCCGAGAAACAGCGTAGTGCCTGCATCGTTGTGGGAGTCTTCGAACCGCGTCGCCTGTCCCCGATCGCAGAACAACTCGATAAAATCAGCGATGGCTACATCAGCGCGCTTCTGCGCCGTGGTGAGCTGGAAGGAAAACCAGGGCAAACCTTGTTGCTTCATCACGTGCCAAACGTGCTGTCTGAACGCATTCTGCTGATTGGCTGCGGCAAAGAGCGCGAGCTCGATGAACGCCAGTACAAGCAGGTGATTCAGAAAACAATCAATACGCTTAACGACACCGGTTCAATGGAAGCCGTCTGCTTCCTGACCGAGCTGCACGTTAAAGGCCGCAACACCTACTGGAAAGTGCGCCAGGCGGTTGAGACGGCGAAAGAGTCGCTGTACAGCTTCGATCAGCTGAAAACCAACAAAACCGAACCACGTCGCCCGCTGCGTAAAATGGTATTCAACGTGCCAACGCGCCGTGAGTTGACCAGCGGTGAGCGCGCCATTCAGCACGGCCTGGCCATCGCTTCCGGCATCAAAGCCGCGAAGGATCTTGGCAACATGCCGCCAAATATCTGTAACGCCGCTTACCTGGCCTCTCAGGCTCGTCAGCTGGCGGACTCGTTCAGCAAAAACGTGGTCACCCGCGTGATTGGCGAACAGCAGATGAAAGAGCTGGGCATGCACTCCTACCTTGCGGTAGGTGAAGGCTCGCAGAACGAATCACTGATGTCGGTGATTGAATATAAAGGCAATGCGTCCCCGGATGCTCGCCCAATTGTGCTGGTCGGCAAAGGCTTAACCTTCGACTCCGGCGGTATCTCCATCAAACCTGCCGAAGGCATGGATGAGATGAAGTACGACATGTGCGGCGCCGCTTCCGTTTACGGCGTGATGCGCATGGTTGCCGAGCTGAACCTGCCGGTGAACGTGATTGGCGTGCTTGCAGGCTGTGAAAACATGCCGGGCGGCCGCGCCTATCGTCCGGGTGACGTGCTGACCACCATGTCCGGCCAGACCGTTGAAGTGCTGAACACCGACGCCGAAGGCCGCCTGGTGCTTTGCGACGTGCTGACCTACGTTGAGCGCTTCGAGCCGGAAGTGGTTATCGACGTCGCTACCCTGACCGGCGCCTGCGTGATTGCCCTTGGCCATCACATCACCGGCCTGATGTCGAACCACAATCCGCTGGCGCACGAGCTGATTAGCGCGTCCGAGCAGGCGGGTGACCGCGCATGGCGTCTGCCAATTGGCGACGAGTACCAGGAACAGCTGGAGTCCAACTTTGCCGATATGGCAAACATTGGCGGCCGTCCTGGCGGGGCGATTACCGCGGCATGCTTCCTGTCTCGCTTTACCCGTAAGTACAACTGGGCTCACCTGGACATCGCCGGCACCGCATGGCGCTCCGGCAAGGCAAAAGGTGCAACCGGTCGTCCTGTCGCCCTGCTGTCTCAGTTCCTGCTGAACCGCTCCGGATTTAACGGTGAAGAGTAATTTGTAAAACTGACCCTCACCCTGGACGGGCGTAAAAAACTCCGTTTGGTTCCCTCGCCCCTTTGGGGAGAGGGTTAGGGTGAGGGGCAACAACATTCAACTTAACAAGCTGGTCTCATGAAAAACGCAACGTTTTACCTGCTGGATAACGACACTCACGCCGATGGGCTCAGTGCCGTGGAACAGCTGGTGTGCGAGCTGGCAGCGGATAGATTCCGTGCAGGTAAGCGGGTGCTGGTCGCCTGTGAGAACGAGCAGCAGGCGATTCGCCTCGACGAAGCACTCTGGCAGCGAGATGCCCAGGCATTCGTCCCGCACAATCTGGCAGGTGAAGGCCCGCGCTACGGCGCGCCGGTTGAGCTGGCATGGCCTCAGCGCCGCGGCAGCGCCCCTCGAGATCTTCTGATTAGCCTGTTGCCGCAGTTCGCAGATTTTGCCACCGCTTTCCTGGAAGTGATAGACTTCGTACCTTACGAAGAATCCCAGAAACAACTGGCCCGCGAGCGCTACAAAGCGTACCGCGTTGCCGGTTTCCACTTGACTACGGCGACCTATACCCCGCCGGGAACGACATAGCAGACAATGGAAAAGACATATAACCCGCAAGATATCGAACAGCCGCTTTACGAGCACTGGGAACAGCAGGGCTACTTCAAACCGAATGGCGACACCAGCCAGGAAAGCTTCTGCATCATGATCCCACCGCCGAACGTCACCGGCAGTTTGCATATGGGTCACGCCTTCCAGCAAACCATTATGGACACCATGATCCGTTACCAGCGCATGCAGGGCAAAAACACCCTGTGGCAGGCGGGCACCGACCACGCCGGTATCGCGACCCAGATGGTTGTAGAACGCAAAATCGCCGCCGAAGAAGGTAAAACCCGCCACGATTACGGCCGTGATGCGTTCATCGACAAAATCTGGCAGTGGAAGGCAGAGTCCGGCGGCACTATTACCCGTCAGATGCGTCGTCTCGGTAACTCCGTAGACTGGGAGCGCGAGCGCTTCACCATGGACGAAGGCCTGTCCAACGCGGTGAAAGAAGTGTTCGTCCGCCTGTATAAAGAAGACCTGATTTATCGTGGCAAACGCCTGGTAAACTGGGACCCGAAACTGCGCACCGCGATTTCCGACCTCGAAGTTGAGAACCGCGAGTCCAAAGGCTCCATGTGGCACCTGCGTTACCCGCTGGCCGATGGCGCGAAAACCGCAGACGGTAAAGATTACCTGGTGGTCGCCACCACTCGCCCGGAAACCGTACTCGGTGACACCGGCGTGGCCGTTAACCCGGAAGATCCGCGCTACAAAGACCTGATTGGCAAATTCATCGTTCTGCCGCTGGTTAACCGCCGCATTCCTGTCGTTGGCGACGAACACGCCGATATGGAAAAAGGCACCGGCTGCGTGAAAATTACGCCTGCGCACGACTTCAACGACTACGAAGTTGGCCGCCGCCACCAGCTGCCAATGATCAACGTTCTGACCTTCGACGGCGATATCCGCGAAGCGGCAGAAGTCTTCGATACCAACGGCGAAGAATCCGACGTTTATGCGTCCGACATCCCGGCAGAGTTCCAGAAGCTGGAACGTTTTGCCGCGCGTAAAGCCGTGGTCGCGAAGTTCGACGAACTTGGCCTGCTAGACGAAATCAAACCGCACGACCTGACCGTCCCTTACGGCGACCGTGGCGGCGTGGTTATCGAGCCAATGCTGACCGACCAGTGGTACGTGCGTACCGCGCCGCTGGCAAAAGTGGCGGTAGAAGCCGTTGAGCAGGGCGACATCCAGTTCGTGCCTAAGCAGTACGAAAACATGTACTTCTCGTGGATGCGCGATATTCAGGACTGGTGTATCTCCCGTCAGCTGTGGTGGGGCCACCGTATCCCGGCCTGGTATGACGCAGAAGGCAACGTGTTCGTTGGCCGCAATGAAGCGGAAGTCCGCGCCGAAAACAACCTGGGTGCCGACGTTGAGCTTCACCAGGACGAAGACGTGCTGGACACCTGGTTCTCCTCTGGCCTGTGGACCTTCTCCACCCTGGGCTGGCCGGAAAATACCGAAGCGCTGCGCACCTTCCACCCGACCAGCGTCATGGTCAGCGGCTTCGACATCATCTTCTTCTGGATTGCCCGCATGATCATGCTGACCATGCACTTCATCAAAGATGAAGACGGCAAGCCGCAGGTGCCGTTTAAGACCGTCTATATGACCGGCCTTATTCGCGATGACGAAGGCCAGAAGATGTCAAAATCCAAAGGCAACGTTATCGACCCGCTGGACATGGTGGACGGCATTTCTCTGGAAGATCTTCTCGAGAAACGCACCGGCAACATGATGCAGCCTCAGCTCGCGGAGAAAATCCGCAAGCGCACCGAGAAACAGTTCCCGAACGGCATCGAGCCACACGGTACCGACGCCCTGCGCTTCACCCTGGCAGCGCTGGCCTCTACCGGCCGCGACATCAACTGGGACATGAAGCGCCTGGAAGGCTACCGTAACTTCTGTAACAAACTTTGGAACGCCAGCCGCTTCGTGCTGATGAACACCGAAGAGCAGGATTGCGGCTTCAACGGCGGTGAAATGGTGCTGTCTCTGGCCGATCGCTGGATTCTGGCCGAGTTCAACCGTACCGTGAAAGCGTACCGTGAAGCGCTGGACAGCTACCGCTTCGACATCGCCGCCAACATTCTGTACGAGTTCACCTGGAACCAGTTCTGTGACTGGTACCTGGAGCTGACCAAGCCGGTCATGAACGGCGGTACTGAAGCGGAACTGCGCGGCACCCGTAATACGCTGGTGAACGTGCTGGAAGGCCTGCTGCGCCTGGCGCACCCGATCATTCCATTCATCACCGAAACCATCTGGCAGCGCGTGAAAGTGCTGAAAGGCATTACCGCAGACACCATCATGCTGCAAGAATTCCCGGCCTACGATGCGTCTCAGGTTGATGAAGCGGCGTTCGCGGACACCGAGTGGCTGAAGGACGTGATCACCGCGGTGCGTAACATTCGCGCCGAGATGAACATTGCCCCAGGCAAACGTCTGGACGTGCTGCTGCGCGGCTGTAGCGAAGAGGCGATTCGTCGCGTGAGCGAAAACCGCACCTTCCTGCAGAACCTGGCTCGCCTGGAAAGCATCACTATTCTGCCTGTCGATGACAAAGGTCCGGTTTCCGTGACCAAGATTATCGATGGCGCAGAACTGCTGATCCCGATGGCCGGCCTGGTCGATAAAGCCGCGGAGATCGAGCGTCTGGCGAAAGAAGTCGTGAAGATCGAAATCGAAATCGGCAAGATCGAAGGCAAGCTGTCCAACGAAGGCTTTGTGGCCCGTGCCCCGGCTGACGTTGTCGCCAAAGAGCGCGAGCGTCTCGAAGGCTTTGCCGACGCCAAAGCTAAGCTGATTGAACAGCAGGCGGTTATCGCCGCCCTGTAATCAGTCGCACTGCATAATCCGCCCTGCACTTCGGTGTGGGGCGTTTTTTATCCAGCTTGCACCCTCCGTAATGAAGTGCTATTAACTCCTTTTATCCTTCCCTAAGCCTATGAGTCGCATGATGAACACCACTGCTCCGGTTGATATGAAGCTCCAGCTGCGCCGGATTACTGCCGAAGATAATTCGGCGATCGCCCGGGTTATTCGACAGGTATCGGCCGAATACGGCCTGACCGCCGATAAAGGCTATACCGTCGCGGACCCTAACCTTGATGAGCTGTACCAGCTCTACAGCCAGCCAGGCCATGCGTACTGGGTGGTGGAAATTAATGGCGAAGTGGTGGGCGGCGGCGGCGTGGCGCCGTTATCGTGTAGCGAGCCGGACATTTGTGAACTGCAGAAGATGTATTTCCTGCCGGTGGTTCGCGGCAAAGGCCTGGCGAAAAAGCTGGCGCTGCAGGCGCTGGATCACGCCCGTGCCCAGGGCTTTAAGCGCTGTTATCTGGAAACCACGGCGTTCCTGAAAGAGGCCGTTGGTTTATATGAACACCTTGGCTTCGAGCATATTCCTGCCCCGCTCGGCTGCACCGGCCACGTGGATTGCGAAGTCACGATGCTCAAAGCGCTGTGATCACAGCGCAAAAACGAGTCTCAGTGCAGCCAGTGGACGCCATCTTCAGGCTGGAAGTAGCCGTTATAGCGCATCTGAAAGGCGCTAATATCTGACTTATCCGGCTCCATTTCACGTAAAAAGCCCAGCGCCAGGCGAACCTGAGCGTCGGTTATCGGCGTGGCAAGCCGGGCCTTTTGCAGCCTCCGGTACCACTGCTGGAGATTTTGATCGCTGCCGTCCACAATCACCATCTGCCAGACAAGCAGCACCTGAGCGGCATTTTGCAGATGAGACTCGTCCGGGCGGTGTAGATACTGCAAAAACGCGTCGCCCTGCGCTTTCCCCATCTGATCGATCATCGACTCAACCGGCACCACATCGATCCCCAGCCGCTCACTCAGCCGGCGGATCGCCCGTCGGGAGTCAGAGGTGAGTACCCGAAAGCCGACAACAAACACCACACATAGCGTGGCCAACATAATCCAAATCATAAAGTTAGATACCCGGCAGCTTGACGACAATTTGCTAGCAATGAATGCCGGGCAGTATAGCGCAATCACTTTTCTCCGTAATGCCTCACGCCGGGGTTAACCGCAGGCATAAAAAAGCCCGGCGTTATGCCGGGCTGGAAGCGTTCACCAGGACGCTTAGGCTATCTTCAGCTGCTGGATTTTTTTCTCACGGCGAATTTTACGCTCTTCAAATATCGCCACGATGGCCATCAGCACAATACAGCCGATTGCGGCAGCATCGAGCGCGGCAAAGGTGCCCGCCCAGCCGGTCAGGCCGAAGATCGGCGTGCCGTCGGCAATCATCCCCAGGCCCAGCTTGGCAAAGCTGTCGCCAATCAGGTAAGCGAAGGTGCCCTTGATGCCGTCTGCTGCACCGATGGCTTTCTTAGGTACGAAGCCCACGGCGGCCACGCCAATCAGCAGCTGCGGCCCGAAGACCAGGAAACCAAGCGCGAACAGCGAAGCCAGGTAAACGTACTGGTTGCTCGCATGCTGATACACGCCCAGCGTAGCAATGATCAATGCCAGCGCCACGCAGGCCACCAGCGCACGGCGGCCGTTGGCGAGGTCAGACAACCAGCCCCACAGCAGGGTGCCAACCAGCGCGCCCACTTCAAACAGGGTGAAGCCCTGAATCGCCACTTCTTTGGAGAGCTTCAGCTCCTGGAAGGCGTACACGGTGGACCACTGGTCGATGCCGATGCGCACCACGTACAGGAAGATGTTGGAGAAGCACAGCAGCCAGATCACTTTGTTTTTCAGCACATACTCAACAAAGATCTGCCATTTGGTCATCGAGTTATCTTCGGCTTCTTTATCTTCTTCGCTGACCTCTTCGCCAAACAGCTCTTCTGCGGTGCCGAGACCGTAAGACTCCGGGGAGTCGCTGCCGTAGCGCAGGGCAATAAAACCGACAATCAGCGCGATAACGGACGGGAAGATAAACATCCCGATGACGTGGCCGTCAAACAGGTAGTTCGCGCCAAACAGGGCGACACCGGCCGCGCCCGCGCCGCCGAGGTTGTGGGAGATGTTCCACATACCCAGGTAGCTGCCGCGCTTGCGGCGTGGCGTCCATTTGGTGATGGTCGAATAGCTGCACGACCCGCCGGTGCTCTGGAAGAAGCCGCTTAGCGCGTAGAAGGCGATCATCAGGAACAGGCTAACCGAACCCGCGCCCATGCTGGCGCTGAAGCCGAGCATACAGATGGCGGAAAGGATCAGCATAAACGGCAGGAACTGCTTGGTGTTCTTCCCATCCGCGTAATACGAAACCAGCGTTTTGCCCACGCCGTAGGTGATGGAGAAGCCAAGGCCGATCATCCCCAGCTGCGTCATGCTCAGCCCGTAGGTGGAGATCATGTCGTTCTGGGCGATGTTAAAGTTTTTGCGGATCAGGTACATCGTCAGGTAGCCAATAAACACCACCAGATACGACTGCATAAACGGTTTGAACCACATTTTGCGCCGCACTTCGAGCGGCAGATCCAGGGTGGGCTTGCGCACCTGGTTTAGAAAGGCCAGCATGGATGACTCCTGATATGAATACCTGCTTAATGGCAGGCATTGTAAAAATCAGCGAGCAAACTGGCCTGAGACAGCATCCAGGCCGAACCGGGAATATTTCTTAGTTTTGCCCTTCTTGGGGCAAAAGGGTGAGATGCATCACGCTTCGCTGGCGGCGCGCGGCGCCTGGGCGTTTAAAAACGGCAGCAGCAGCAAAGCCGATATCCCGGCGGCTATCGCGATCACCGCGAAGAAGCCGTTCCAGTGCCAGATGTCGATCACCCGCGCCAGCGGCCAGCCGGAAAGCGATGCCCCCAGGTAGGCAAACAGCCCGACAAATCCCGTGGCCGCCCCCGCCGCCTCTTTGTGCGAGCACTCGGCCGCCGCCATGCCAATCAACATCTGCGGGCCAAACACGAAGAAGCCGGTGGTAAAGAAGCAGGCCGCCTGCATCACGTAGCTGGCAAAAGGCATCAGCCACAGCGAGCCAACGGAAAGCAGAATCCCGGCGGCGAAGATCAGGTTCATCGGCCCGCGATTGCCGTTGAACAGTTTGTCCGAACCCCAGCCCGCCACCAGCGCGCCGATAAATCCGCCCAGCTCAAACATCGTCACCGCCGAGTTGGCGGTAACCAGTCCGACGCCGAGCGTCTCCGACATATAAAGATTGCCCCAGTCGTTGATAGCCGCTCGCACCACGTACACCAGCACGTAGCACAGGGACAGCAGCCAGATATAAGGGTTAACCAGCACGTACTTGTAGAGGATTTCTTTGCGCGTCAGCCCGGCCCCTTCCTGCTGCTGGGCGATTTCCAGCTCGTCATGCTGCCAGTCGCCGACCGCCGGTAAGCCCACGGTTTGCGGCCTGTCGCGCAGCCGCCAGCACAGAAACAGCCCGGCGATAATCGCCAGCCCGCCGGCAATCATCATCCCGACGCGCCAGCCGTACTGTAACGCCGCTGCGCCCATGATGATGGGGATTAACGCCCCGCCCACGTTGTGCGCCGTGTTCCATACCGCCCACCAGCCGCCGCGCTCGCTGCGGGAATACCACGCCGTCAGCAGGCGGGCGCAGACCGGCGACCCCCAGCCCTGGAAAAAGGCGTTCAGCGCCCACAGCAGCGCAAACGCCCAAAGCGAGGTCGAGAAGCCAAACAGGATATTCACGATGCCGGTGGCTATCAGCCCGATGCCCATAAAGTAACGGGCATTGGAGAAGTCGCTGACGATCCCGGAGAAGAACTTCGACAGGCCGTAGGTGATGTAAAACAGCGTCGCCAGCAGGCCGATATCGGTGCGCTCCATCACGCCGGTGGCGAGGATTTCCGGCGCGGCGGCGTTAAAGCTTTTGCGGGTAAAGTAAAACAGCGCGTAGCCTAGCCAGATAGTTATCAGGATATGACGGCGCCAGTAGCGGTAGCGGGCATCAATCTCACTTTTGTCGCTAAGCGGCGCGACGCTGGGCGGTACTTTTAAAAAACTGAACATGCTTGCCCCTTAGAGATAGCGCAATGGCAGGCTTACGCTGACGCGCGTGCCGTGAGTGCAGGAAATCGCGAACGTTCCGCCCAGCGCCGTGACGCGTTCGCGCATCCCGGTAAGCCCAAAGCCCTGCTGCCCGGACCCCGGCGGCAAACCGCTGCCGTCATCTTCAATCACCAGCATCAGCCGCTCTGCCTGCTGCCAGCCCTGCAGGGTTACCGCGCTGGCGCTGGCGTGCTTCACAATGTTGTTGAGCCCTTCCTGACAAACGCGGAACAGCGTCACGCGCTGCCCTTCGCTAAGCAGGGGCTCATCGATTTGCCAGTCGATATGGCCGACGATGCCGCGGCTTTCGAGCTCCATTTCACGCATCAGGGAGCGTACGGCCTGCTCAAGGGACAAATCATCCAGCTGGCGCGGACGCAAGCGCCCCAGCAGGCGACGAACCGAGTCATAAACGCCAAGCGAAAGCTGTTCGATATGCGCCCCGCTGCGCTTCACGCCTTCGTTTTCCGGCGCCTGACGCTGGACAATACCGGCCTGGGTGCGAATCGCCGTGATCGTCTGCCCGATATCGTCGTGCAGCTCGCGCGCCACTTCCCGCCGTACGCTCTCTTCGGTTTCCAGCAGGCGTTCGGCCAGGCGGCGATTCCGCGCCAGCTCCGTTTGCAGAGACTGGTTAAGCTCGCGCAGACGCTGGATCCCCGCGCCGAGCAACAGCCCGGTCAGGCTTTGTGCCAGCAGCGACAGCAGCAGATCCACCGGATGATCGTGCCAGGTCTGGCTGGCTATCAGCGCAATGGCGTTCATCAGGGTAGCAATCAGCGCCCCCTGCCAGCCGTAGTGCCAGGCGAGGGCGATAATCGGCAGCGCGAGGCAGAACGGCGTAAAACGGGAAAGTTCGGCGGGCAAACCCAGCTGTAGCCAGAGGCTGACGGCAAACAGCAGCAAATACCAAATCAGGTGACGCCCGCGCCAGTTGACCGGCTGGGAAACCAGCCCCGGACCGAGAGGCTGCCAGACGGTGCTGGTCAGATAGTGCCAGAGCACCAGGCAGGTCGGCGCCAACGTTAAGCCACCGGTCAGCGTCAGCAATAGCGCATTGAGGGATTCTTGCCCCTGGCCCAGCCAAGGTAGCGACTGGAGCAGCGCGGCGGCGATAAGCGCCGCACCTTGCCGCAGCAGGGTGCGCCAGTCACGCTGATGGCGATAGCGGGAAATCAGCGCCACCGGTACGACGGTGAACACCCCTCCCAGCATCAACAGCGGCAGATGGGCCAGGGCCACTTCCTGCGCGAGCCAGGCCAGCATCAGCCATTCTGCACCCAGCAGAACCGGCCAGTAGCCGCGCGGGCATTGCAGCATCAGCCCTAAACGCAGCCCAAAGGGAAACAGCAGCACCGCCAGCTCGGGCCTTTCCACCAGATGCAGGCTAATGCTCCACAGGCAAAACCAGCCGGCGGAGAAGATAAAGAAACTGGCGATAACGGCGATCAGCCGGGAGAGGAAAGTCCGCATTACCAACCGTCAAACAGACGTCGCGCCAGCGCCACATCGTTGCTGACGTCGAGCTTTTCCATCAGGTTGGCGCGGTGCACATGCACGGTCTTCGGCGACAGCCCCAGCTCGGTAGCAATCTCTTTAACCGCCATGCCCTGCGCCAGCTTTTCCGCGACCTGCCGCTCGCGCTTCGTCAGCGGATCCTGCCGCCCGGCCGCCAGCTTCATGGCGATATCCGGCGTCAGGTAGCAGCCGCCCGTCGCCACGGTGCGCACGGCAGCAATCAGTTCGTCCGGGCTGCAGCGTTTGGATAAAAAGCCGCGCGCCCCGGCGTTCAGCGCCTGCTCCACCAGCGCCGGGCTGTCGTGCACCGACAGCATGATGATCGCCATCCCTTTCGGCAGTTGGCTAAGCAACTCCAGCCCGGAAATATCCGGCATCGAGATATCGCAGATGCAGACCTGCACGCCGTGCCCCGGCAATCCCGCCAGCGCCTCGCGCCCTGAACCAAACTCGGCCACAACCTGAAAATCAGCCTCGAGCCCAAGAAGTTGGGCAAAGCCGGAGCGGACGATAAGGTGGTCGTCGATAAGGGCAATGGCGGTCATGATGCTTTCCAGGAAGGTAAAAAACGCGCATACCTTAGCGATAAGCGCGTGACTGTTCAAGTCTTAAGCGATTTTGAGGCTGCGCAGCGGGCTACTCCAGCGCAACCGACAGGCGGATAATCCCGGCCGCACGGGCCGGAGGAAGCTGCAGCACGTTGCGCCACAGTTCCTGCACCTGATTACAAACCAGCCCCTCTTTGCCCACCGCTTTGTGCGGCTCGGACATCAGCTGCAGATCGCTGCCGTAGCGCTTCGTCAATTGCCGGACGATAGGCTGAATGTCCTGCCGTGCCTGTTCGCGTTCGGCGTCGGTAACGCTGTGTTTGTCCG
The DNA here is from genome assembly GCF_000757825.1 of Cedecea neteri. Taxonomy (GTDB): domain Bacteria; phylum Pseudomonadota; class Gammaproteobacteria; order Enterobacterales; family Enterobacteriaceae; genus Cedecea; species Cedecea selenatireducens. The sequence continues at coordinate 3,190,365 of NZ_CP009451.1, read as the reverse complement.
GGCCGTAGGCGGAGCGCATCATCGCCGCATCCACCTGCATACGGCGCATCGTCACGTCGCGAGGCAAGATTTTCGGGGAGTTGATCCCGCCCTTCACGCCCGGGAACAGGAAACGGAAACAGGCGTCATCGCTGGACTTCTGCACCATCGCCGTTTGCTGCATGTTCACCTGCATAAACGCCACCACGTTGTCATCCGTCGCGCTTTGCAGACGCTTCGTCTCCACGGCGAGGATTTGCGGCTGGATGGTGTCGATAACCTCCTGCTCGGTTTTCCCCTGCCGGTGCATCTCCACCGCCTGCTGGCGAATAGACATCCACAGCGCGGGCTCCTGTTCCTTCAGCACCTGGTAAACCGGCATCCGGGCCATAGCATCGTCAAGTTCGGCCAGTTCCTGCCCGGATCTGTCGCGTGGAATCAGATATTTTACGTCAAGGATGTTCCACGCCATGATGGCGACCAGCGCAATAACCACCGCGCCCACTTTGCCGACCCAGCCCTTCTTTCGAAATATCGCCACCACTGCGGCGATCGCGGCGCCGACATAGCCTGCAATAATGACGTGGGTCCAGTTCATGGTTCATCCTTCTAGTCTGCGGGCACGCCGCTGTGAAAACGAAACTCGTCGTCGTGGCTTTGGATTAGTTCAGCCTCGACGTGGCCAAAAAAGCGAACGCGTTCGCTGATATCGCCCCCGGCAATCTGTTCTGCCAGCGTTAAATAATCCTGATAATGCCGAGCTTCGGAACGCAGCAGCGACAGGTAAAAACGCTGTAATTCATCGTCCAGGTGCGGCGCCAGCGCGGCAAATCGTTCACAAGACCGCGCTTCAATGTAAGCCCCGCAGATAAGCTTATCGACCAACATCAGCGGTTCATGAGTGCGGGTTTCACTCAGTAAACCTTTAGCGTAGCGGCTGGCGGTGATTTTGGCGTACGGGATGTTACGGGCAATCATGATTTCCCGCACCTGCCAAAAATGGTGCAGCTCTTCTTTGATCAGCAATACCATGCTGTCGATAAGCTGCTGCCCCCAGCCGTGCTTCGTTTTCGGCATGATGCTTTTGTTCAGGCCTTTATGAAGCGCCAGAAAATCGGGCTCTTCACCGTCGCGAAAAGCAAAAGCCTCATAGGGCTGCAGCCAGGCCAGTAGCGCCTGCGAACCCTCTTTATCGGCAACGTATTTACGGACGAACAGCATCGCGGTTTGCGCGGCTTTCAGTTCGCAAATCATATGGTCGGTTAACAGCAGGGTCAGATTTTCCGGGCGACGGGCTTTTTGAATCCACGCTTCGGGCGTCGGGCACAGCAGGAATTGGTTTATCGGGGAGAGGAGTTGCTGGTAGTCCATGAGGTATCCTGAAGCGCAGCGGCCGAACGCCGCTGCACCGCTTACTTTTAGTGACGCACGCCGTCGTCGTCTTCGTCCTGATATTCGTCGCCTTCTTCGCCTTCCTCACCCTCTTCGCCGTTCGGGTCTTCGAAGTAGGTGCCCCAGCCGTCGTATTCCACGCCGAATTTCTCTGCCAGATTCAGCAGCTGTTCAACCTGGGCACCGATCAGTTCAGCGTTCAGCGCGCATTCGCTCAGAATGTCGCAGCAGATGACGGTATCGCCTTCTTCAACTTCCAGCTCTTCCGGGTCGGTGACTTCATAACCCAGCTTGAAAGCTTCAACGGCGGCTTTCTCCAGCGTTTCGAAATCATCCGCAGAAAGGTGGTGTTCGATGGTGTACAACGCGTCCGGATCGCTACCGTCGTCCAGCAGTTCTTCAATGATTAAACGTGTTTCTTCGCGCTGTTCTTCCAGCTGTTCTGGATTTGCCATGGCCCTTTCCTCAAATGTGTAGGCAGATACTCTCATTTTCACACACGCCGGGGTTTGCCTCCACCTTTCACGGCAAAGTTTTAACTCGCGGGGTTGCAATTGAATATTCATACATATAAATTGAATTTTAATTCAATAAAGGCTTGTGCCACGCGAGGAAAAAATGAGTCACTTCTATCAGAAAAATTTTCTTAAGCTGCTCGATTTTACCCCTGCTCAACTTAACGAATTGCTGGTCCTTTCCGCCAGGCTGAAAAGCGATAAGAAAAAAGGAAATGAGATTCAGCAGCTTACTGGCAAGAATATTGCGCTCATCTTCGAAAAAGATTCGACTCGTACTCGCTGCTCTTTCGAAGTTGCCGCTTACGACCAGGGCGCGCGCGTCACTTACCTCGGCCCAAGCGGCAGCCAGATTGGGCATAAAGAATCAATTAAGGATACGGCACGCGTGCTGGGCCGTATTTATGACGGCATTCAGTATCGCGGCTATGGTCAGGATATCGTCGAAACCCTCGCCAGCTATGCGGGCGTGCCGGTGTGGAACGGGCTGACCAACGAGTATCACCCTACGCAGCTGCTGGCAGATTTGCTCACCATGCAGGAACAGTTGCCGGGCAAAAACCTGAATGAGATGACGCTGGTGTACGCCGGGGACGCACGCAACAACATGGGTAACTCCATGCTTGAGGCCGCCGCACTGACCGGCCTTGATCTGCGCCTTGTGGCGCCGAAGGCCTGCTGGCCGGACGAAAAACTCGTTGCCGAATGCCAGGCCATGGCCGAAAAAACCGGTGGGAAAATCACGTTAACCGAAGACGTTGCCGCGGGAGTTAAGGGCGCGGACTTCATCTATACCGACGTTTGGGTCTCTATGGGCGAAGCCAAAGAGAAGTGGGCCGAGCGTATCGCCCTGCTGCGTCCTTACCAGGTTAACAGCACCATGCTGGCGTTAACCGGCAATCCGCAGGTCAAATTCATGCACTGTCTGCCGGCGTTTCACGATGATCAAACCACGCTGGGCAAGCAAATGGCGCTGGAGTTTGACCTGCACGGCGGCATGGAGGTTACCGACGAAGTCTTTGAGTCTTCCCACAGCGTCGTATTCGACCAGGCTGAAAATCGTATGCACACCATCAAGGCCGTTATGGTCGCCACGCTGGCAAAATAGTTTTTTCGCTCCCAGGGCTTATCCTGGCCCCTCGGCGGCTTTCCCGTCCGAGGGGTTTTCTTTTCCCCCGCATGTTTATTACTAAAGATGTTGCGTGTCTGGTGCATCACCCGCGTTTTTTATGCACAAAAAAGGCATAACCTCATACACCGTCAGTTTGAACACACCGCCAACACCTTGTTTTATTGTAAGTAATAAGAAAAAACTCTTCCCGCTCACAGTTTCCATTCACTGCATTCATGTCAGATTGAAAATAACTATTGTTCTATTTTCTTCCCTGCACGGCATTAAACAAAATCCACAATGAATAACCATTCAAACTGAGAATAAATAACATTAATAATCAATGCATTAAGAAATTCCTGTTTTCGCATAAAATCACAACCCTTTAACACCAAGAAATAATTAAAACTCCTTCAGCGAGTAATTATGCATTTGTCACCACCCGTATAATTGCTATTTCCTGACACCCATCAATTAATAACAAGACAAATAAAAACAGCCTTGAACACGTGATAAACCTCACATTAAATGGTTGTGAAGAAATTAAGATACGCCACGAAGACAACTTAACGGGTTATTAAAATCGCGACGCAATATTCATTGCGCCACAGGCACTTTTATCTCCAGATTAATGCAAAGGAATAGTCATGGACAAACATTATGTCGGTTCCGAAATAGGTCAATTACGTAGCGTGATGCTGCATCGCCCAAACCTCAGCCTGAAAAGACTTACCCCTTCAAACTGTCAGGAATTATTATTTGACGACGTGCTGTCGGTTGAACGTGCCGGTGAAGAACATGATGTGTTCGCCAACACCCTGCGCGGCGAAGGCGTCGAGGTTCTGCTGCTCACCGACCTGCTGACGCAGACGCTGGACGTCAGCGATGCCAAGGCCTGGCTGCTGAACACGCAGGTTTCAGACTACCGTCTGGGGCCGGCTTTCGCCTCCGATGTGCGCGGCTGGCTGGCCGATATGCCACATCGTGAACTGGCGCGCCGCCTTTCTGGTGGGCTGACCTACGGAGAAATCCCAACACACATAAAAAATATGGTGGTGGATACTCACGCCGCGACCGATTTTATTATGAAGCCACTGCCAAATCATTTATTTACCCGCGATACATCCTGCTGGATTTATAACGGCGTCTCTATTAATCCAATGGCGAAAGCGGCTCGCCAACGTGAAACCAATAATTTAAGAGCAATTTATCGCTGGCATCCGGCATTTACCGACGGAAAATTCATTAAATATTACGGCGATGAAAATATTAATTACGACCATGCCACGCTGGAAGGCGGAGACGTATTAGTCATTGGCCGCGGTGCGGTATTAATTGGCATGTCCGAACGCACCACGCCTCAGGGCATAGAGTTCCTCGCTGAATCATTATTCAAACACCAGCAGGCAACCCGCGTAATTGCCGTCGAGCTGCCGAAACACCGCTCCTGCATGCACCTCGACACCGTCATGACCCATCTCGATATCGACACCTTCTCCGTTTACCCGGAAGTCGTCCGCAAAGACGTGCAGTGCTGGACCTTAACCCCTGACGGCCACGGCGGCATCAAACGCCACCAGGAAACCAGCCTGGTAAACGCCATCGAAAAAGCGCTGGGTATCGATCAGGTCAAGCTCATCACCACCGGCGGCGACGCCTTTGAAGCCGAACGTGAGCAGTGGAACGACGCCAACAACGTGCTGACCGTTCGCCCCGGCGTCGTTATCGGCTACGAACGCAACATCTGGACCAACGAGAAATACGACAAAGCCGGGATCACCGTTCTGCCGATTCCTGGCGATGAACTGGGGCGCGGGCGCGGCGGCGCACGCTGCATGAGCTGCCCGCTGGACCGCGACGGAATTTAAGGGAGCAAAGCATATGGAACTAAAACCCACGCTGGTTGTGGCGCTCGGCGGGAATGCTCTGCTGAAACGTGGAGAACCGCTGGAAGCCGACCTGCAGCGCAAAAACATCGAGCTGGCGGCGAAAACTATCGCCCGGCTCACCAGCGACTGGCGCGTTGTGCTGGTGCACGGCAATGGCCCGCAGGTTGGCCTGCTTGCCCTGCAAAACAGCGCCTACCAAAACGTGAGCCCTTATCCGCTGGACGTTCTTGGCGCAGAGAGCCAGGGAATGATCGGCTACATGTTGCAGCAGGCGCTGAAAAATCATCTGCCTGACCGTGAAGTCAGCGTGCTGCTGACGCAGGTTGAAGTGGATCCGCAGGATCCGGCCTTCAACAATCCGACCAAGTATATCGGCCCGGTGTACAGCAAAGAGCAGGCGGATGAGCTGGTGCGTGACAAAGGCTGGTCGGTAAAAGCTGACGGGCAGTATTTCCGCCGCGTGGTGCCGTCACCGCAGCCCAAACGCATCGTCGAGAGCGATGCCATTACGGCTCTGATTCAGCGTGACCATCTGGTCATTTGCAACGGCGGCGGCGGAGTGCCGGTGGTGGAGAAAGCCGACGGCTACCACGGGATTGAAGCGGTCATTGATAAGGACCTTTCCGCCGCGCTGCTGGCCCGCCAGATAGAGGCCGACGCCCTGCTGATCCTGACCGACGCCGACGCGGTTTACCTCAACTGGGGCACGCCGGCGCAGCGCCCGCTCACCAGCGTGACACCGACTGAGCTGGAAGGGATGAGCTTTGACGCCGGATCGATGGGCCCCAAAGTGGCCGCCTGCAGCCGCTTTGTCGCCAGCTGCCACGGCATCGCCGGGATTGGCGCGCTGGAAGATGGCCCGGCGATTCTGGCCGGTGAGAAAGGCACGCTTATTCGGGGGCGGTGAAAACCCCTCACCCTAACCCTCTCCCTTTTAGGGCGAGGGGATAAAACAGAGTCGCCTGCACTTCCCCCTCTCCCTTTTAGGGAGAGGGCCGGGGTGAGGGTCAGCAAACTATTACTCTTCAAGGATAACGAAAATGACTATCAACTTAAAAAACCGTAATTTCCTGAAACTCCTCGACTTTAAACCTGCAGAAATTCAGTACCTCATCGACCTGGCTCGTGACCTGAAGGCCGCCAAACAGGCCGGTACTGAGAAAAAAACGCTATGCGGTAAAAACATCGCGCTGATCTTCGAAAAAACCTCCACCCGTACCCGCTGCGCCTTTGAGGTCGGCGCGTTTGACCAGGGCGCGCTGGTGACCTACCTCGGGCCAAGCGGATCGCAAATCGGCCATAAAGAGTCGATGAAGGACACCGCTCGCGTGCTGGGGCGCATGTACGACGGGATTGAATACCGCGGCTATGGCCAGGACATCGTCGAAGAGCTGGGAGAATTCGCGGGCGTGCCGGTGTGGAACGGGTTGACCAATGAATTCCACCCGACCCAGATCCTCGCTGACCTGATGACCATGCTGGAGCATGCGCCGGGCAAAAAACTGAAGGATCTCTCCTTCGCCTATCTCGGCGATGCCCGCAACAACATGGGCAATTCCCTGATGGTGGGTGCCGCCAAGATGGGCATGGACATTCGCCTGGTAGCGCCAAAAGCCTTCTGGCCTGAGGCGGCGCTGGTCGAACAATGCCGCGCCATCGCCAAAGAAACCGGCGGGCGCATTATGCTGACCGACAGCGTGGCGGAAGGTGTCGCGGGGGTAGATTTCCTCTACACCGACGTTTGGGTTTCGATGGGTGAACCTAAAGAAGCCTGGGCCGAACGCGTGAGCATCATGACGCCGTACCAGATTAACCAGAACGTCCTCAACGCGACCGGCAACCCGAACGTCAAGTTCATGCACTGCCTGCCCGCCTTCCACAACGAACACACCAAAGTCGGCAAAGAGATCGAAGAAACCTATGGCCTGAAGGGGCTGGAAGTGACCGAAGAGGTCTTTGAGTCAAAACACTCCATCGTCTTCGACGAAGCCGAAAACCGTATGCACACCATCAAAGCCGTGATGGTTGCCACGCTCGGCGCGTAACGCTGTCGGGCAGTGAGAACCTCTCGCTGCCCGTTTTGCCCTTATGCTGCCTGGCGCAGCGGGAGAAAAGGAAATGGCCGATGTTATCCATGAAGGTGCCACAGACACCTCCGCAAGCAGTGAGAGAAAACTCGGGCTCAGCGCGCTGGTTGCGCTGGTTATAGGCTCAATGATCGGCGGCGGCGTATTTAGCCTGCCGCAAAACTTTGCTTCAGTAGCCTCACCCGGCGCGCTGCTGATTGGCTGGGTGATTACCGGCGTGGGCATGCTTTGCCTCGCGTTTATTTATCAGAATCTCAGCGCCCGTTGCCCCGATCTTGACGGCGGCGTTTACAGCTATGCCCGCGCCGGGTTTGGCGACTTTATCGGCTTCCAGTCCGCCTGGGGCTACTGGTTCTCCGCCTGGCTCGGCAACGTCTCTTATGCGGTGCTGCTGTTCAGCGCCATGAGCTTTTTCATCCCGGTTTTTGGCGATGGAAACAACCTGCCGTCGATTATCGGCGCCTCCATCGTGCTTTGGTTAGTTCATGCCCTGGTGCTTCGAGGGGTACGTGAAGCCGCCTATATCAACACCATTCTTACCGTGGTGAAGGTCATTATCCTGCTGGTGTTTATCGTCGCGGTGTTGATTGCCTTCCGGATTGGCGTGTTCACGGCAGATTTCTGGGGCCGCATGATGCTGGTCGAAGGGTCACGCCCGGAGATTTTCGATCAGGTGAAAAACACCATGCTGGTGACCACCTGGGTGTTCATCGGTATTGAAGGGGCGACCGTCGTTTCCGCACGTGCCGCAAAACGTGAGGATATCGGTAAGGCCACGGTTATTGGGCTGCTGGGCGCGCTGGCGATTTACGTGCTGGTTAGCGTGCTGTCGATGGGCATTCTCGATCAGGCGAGCCTGGCCGGGCTGAAAAACCCGTCAATGGCCGGCGTGCTGGAAAGCGTGGTCGGGCCGTGGGGCGCTAAGTTCGTTGCCGGCGGGGTGATTCTTTCGGTTGCCGGGGCGCTGCTGGCCTGGACGCTGTTCGCCGCAGAATTACCGCGTGTCGCCGCTATTGACGGCATTTTCCCCAAAGTTTTTGCGAAAGAAAATGCCCGCCATTCGCCCTCATTTTCGCTGTGGATCACCAATGGCTTAATTCAGATCTTCCTGATCCTGACCCTGTTCTACGCCGCGGGCTATCAGGCGCTGTTTTCCATCGCCACCGCGGCCATTTTGCCGCCCTACCTGTTCAGCGCCGCCTACGGGTTAAAGCTGGCCTGGACCGGGGAACGCTACAAACAGGGCGAATCGCGCACCGGTGGCATTGTGCTTGGCCTGATTGCGACGGTTTACGGCTTCTGGCTCTGTTACGCCGCCGGTGACTCAATGCTGCTGAGCTCGCTGCTGTTTACGCCAGGGATTCTGGTGTTCCTGTGGCAGAAAAAGTCCCAGGGCCAACCGCTGCTGAAAAGCTATGAGCTGGCCATAGCGATTGCCATCCTGGCGCTGGCCGCGTGGACATTAAAACTGGTGATAAGCGGAAATTTACAGATATCCTGACGACATTAACGCCACATTAGTGGCGTTAAGTTCTTTAATTCAACAAATTGACGATATTTTTAAACGATAAGATCGGCAAAGCCTTTTCTATCAAACGGTTTCAGACATCCACCATGTCTGGTAACGCGCCAGCAATCAAAGGAGTGGTGAATATCATGAGGATCTCCCGACTCTCGTCCGAGAAAGAGCAGCGCCAGCTTGAGCTATGCCAGCAGCTCATCAGCCATAAGAGCTATCACTCCCAGGAGCAGCTACGTCATGACCTGAAGCAGCACGGCTTTGAAGCCATCAGCCAGTCCACCGTCTCCCGCCTGCTCAAGCTGCTGGGCGTCATCAAAATGCGTAACGCTAAAGGACAAAAGATCTATGCCCTCAGCCCGATGACCCTGCCGCAGCCGAATGCGGCACGCTCGGTGGCAGAAATGGTTATCAGCGTTGAGCACAACCGCGAGTTTGTGATGGTTCATACGGTATCCGGCTACGGCAGAGCGATAGCCAAAATACTCGATCACCACGCCATCGCCGAGATTTTGGGCGTGGTCGCCGGCAGCAGCGTCGTGTGGATTGCCCCCCGTGAGATCCGCAAAACGCCGCAGGTGCATCACCGTATTATGCGCACGCTGGGTTTAGCATAGGCTCGCCGCAACCGATTGCCGCCCCCCTAAAAAGTGTGATTTTAGCGCTTGCAGAGAACACGTACGCGCGTATAATGCGCCACAATTTGCCGGGAGGAAGCATGGTCCACTGTGTTCAAAAAAATGCCGCAGCGCGCCGTCTGAAAACAGACGCGGCAGGGCGTTTTTCTTCCCGTTGCAGCGTCGAATTTCTAAACTCCCAAATTGCTAAGGCCCCTCGTTGAGGGGCCTTTTTTTTGCCCGTCGGACCGAGAACAGGAGAGAAACATGACTAACCCGCTCTATAAAAAACACATCATTTCCATCAATGATCTCAGTCGCGAAGAACTTGAACTGGTGCTGGCAACCGCGGCAAAGCTGAAGGCTAACCCGCAGCCGGAGCTGCTGAAGCATAAGGTTATCGCCAGCTGCTTCTTTGAAGCATCCACCCGCACCCGCCTCTCTTTTGAAACCTCCATTCACCGCCTGGGCGCTTCGGTGGTGGGTTTCTCCGACAGCAGCAACACTTCGCTGGGCAAGAAAGGCGAGACGCTGGCGGATACCATTTCCGTCATCAGTACCTACGTTGACGCCATCGTGATGCGCCACCCGCAGGAAGGTGCGGCTCGCCTGGCCACCGAGTTTTCCGGCGAGATCCCGGTTCTGAACGCAGGCGACGGTGCCAACCAGCACCCAACCCAAACCCTGCTGGACCTGTTCACCATTCAGGAGACCCAGGGCCGCCTGGAAAACCTGAATATCGCCATGGTCGGTGACCTGAAATATGGCCGCACCGTGCACTCTCTGGCCCAGGCGCTGGCGAAGTTCAACGGCAACCGCTTCTACTTTATCGCCCCGGCCGCGCTGGCAATGCCGCAGTACATTCTCGATATGCTGGATGAGAAAGGGATTGCCTGGAGCCGCCATGAGTCCATCGACGACGTGGTAGGCGAGCTGGATATTCTGTACATGACCCGCGTGCAAAAAGAGCGCCTCGACCCGTCCGAGTACGCCAACGTTAAGGCGCAGTTTATCCTGCGCGCCGCCGACCTGACCGGCGCACGCAGCAACATGAAGGTGCTGCACCCGCTGCCGCGCGTGGATGAAATAACCACCGATGTAGACAGCACGCCGCACGCCTGGTATTTCCAGCAGGCAGGTAACGGCATTTTTGCTCGCCAGGCGCTGCTGGCGCTGGTTTTGAATCGCGAACTGGTTTAAGTGAGAGGACAATAAGATGACGCACGATAATAAATTGCAGGTTGAAGCCATCAAGCGCGGCACCGTTATCGACCATATTCCGGCTCAGGTTGGCTTTAAGCTGCTGACGCTGTTCCAGCTGACCAAAACCGACCAGCGCATCACCATCGGCCTGAATCTGCCGTCCCGCGAGCTGGGCCGCAAAGACCTGATTAAAATTGAGAACACTTTCCTGACCGACGAGCAGGTGAACCAGCTGGCGTTGTATGCCCCTAACGCGACGGTAAACCGCATCGACGAATACGAAGTGGTGGGAAAAAGCACGCCAAGCCTGCCGGAACGTATCGAGAAAGTGCTTCACTGCCCGAACACCAACTGCATCAGCCACAACGAGCCGGTAGCGTCTTCGTTCGCCGTGAAGCAGCGCGCAGATGATATCAGCCTGAAGTGCAAATACTGCGAAAAAGAGTTCGCCCGTCACGTAGTGACGGCAGATTAACGACCGGCTAATGACAAGCAAGCTCCCATCCCTATAATGGGCGGGAGTTTATATCCAATACTAAGGAGAAAGTATGTCACGTACGCTTAGCACGGAAAACGCACCGGCCGCTATCGGTCCTTATGTTCAGGGCGTAGATCTTGGCAGCATGATCATCACCTCCGGGCAGATCCCGGTTAATCCAAAAACCGGCGAAGTGCCGGAAGACGTAGCCGCTCAGGCTCGTCAGTCCCTCGAAAACGTGCAGGCTATCGTTGAGTCCGCGGGCCTGAAAGTTGGCGATATCGTAAAAACCACCGTGTTCGTTAAAGATCTGAACGATTTCGCGACCGTTAACGCTACCTACGAAGCCTTCTTCAACGAGCATAAAGCGACCTTCCCGGCTCGCTCCTGCGTGGAAGTGGCTCGTCTGCCTAAAGACGTGAAAATCGAAATCGAAGCTATCGCCGTTCGCCGCTAATTCGCCGCAGCGCTTTTGCTTCTGGCCCCGCTTTCGCGGGGCTACTTTATTGCCTTACTTCACAACGGCCCGCAGCAGTTTTTCCAGCGGATAAACCGCCGCAATCACCACTTCATCTCGAGTCTGCGCCGCAGCATCCAGCTGAGCCTGAATGGCCTTAAGCTCGTCATCGTTGAGCGATCCTTGCTTCGCTACCAGATCCGTCAGCCTTAAGCCCAGCCCGGCAAGCTTATCCACATCTTCGGCAACCGGCTTGAGCGGCTTCAGCACGTAATTGCCGTCGATCAGCGCCAGTACGTCCGGGGTATTGCTTTGCCAGCGAGAGAAGATATGGCGCAGCGCCTCCGCGCTGTTGCTGTCTTCCGGGTCGGCAATCAGTTTATCCACCCAGCTATTAATTGCCCTCACCTGGCCGCTTTCTGCCCCCAACGCGTCGGCAAAGCGGTTCAGCGGCTCAAAGTGATTGTAGTTTCCGGCCTGGAACTTGAGGTGTTGACGCGTGTAATACTGCGCGGGTTCAATCGCCTGAGCGAGGATCTGCAGCGGCATGATCTCCGGCGTACCGGCAAGGCGCGTCAGCTGCGTGACGGATTCGGTGTGCTGACGCAGGCCAACGGACACCGTCGACCAGGCGTCAATCGCCTGCATACGCTGGTACATGTTGTCGACGTCGGTTACGTCTTTCGCCGACCACAGGCGCTCGGCTACCGCAAAGGTACGCGGCCACAGCTTGATATCCAGCAGCGGAGAAATGATGTTTTCCGCCCACAGGGCCGCTTCGCCGCCGAGAATATTGCTCATCTGCGCTTCGGTCGGCACCACAGGTTGCTTGCCGTCCGGAACACCTTCCAGCTTCTGCCCGGTGGCCGGATAGCGCACGTTGCCCACGAGGAAGTAGCCGCTAAGCTTGTCGTTTTCCACCGTCACAACCGGGCGAGTTTCCCCCATCCAGGTATCCACCGTGAAGGTCACCTGGGTTGGGCTCAGCCATTTCACATCGTGAACCGCGCGGCGGGATTTGCCCTTGAAGTCGATAAACCCGCGCCAGCCGCCGTCGTTTTTCACCAGCGTGAAGCTGCCTTCCACCGCGCTGCCTTTCAGGCGAGGCATGCTGAAGAACCAGCTTTGCGCGCTGTCGGCTTCGCTAATATGATCCACGCCGTTCAGCCCCACCGGCAGCACTTCATTGCGGTAGTGGTAGGCGGTTGACTGAGGCTGGTCGAGATAAAAGCCCGTCGACAAAATGCCTTTGTAGCCGTTAGCCGCGATCGCGCCCAGCGAGTCCTGCCCCTGCCAGGACTGGATCAAAATGTTTTTCGGCAGATCCGGATGGTAAATCTCGTCCCAGCCCATCATCTGGCGCTTATGTTTCTCGAGGATCTTCTCCAGCCGCTGGTTGAAATACGTTTGCAGCGCGTGGGAGTCCGCCAGATTATGCTGCTTCATAAACTGCTGGATGGCGGCGTTTTCTTTCCACTGGCTGTCATCTACCTCATCGCCGCCGATATGCAGATAACTGTCGGGGAAAATAGCGGTAACTTCGCCAATTAGCGTATCCACAAACTTATAGGCGGCTTCGTTAGCCGGGTTCAGCAGCGGTTTCAGAACGCCCCAGTTGCGCTCCATCTGGTAAGGCCCCGGCGCGCTCATCAGCTCCGGATAAGCCACCGCCAGCGCTGAGCCGTGCCCAGGCAAGTCAATTTCCGGCACCACGCGGATACCCAGCGATGTGGCATAGCGCACAACCTGCTTCATCTGCGCCTGAGTGTAGAACTGCCCGTCGCTCGCCAGCTGCTGTAGCTTCGGATAATGAGTGGAAGCGAAACGCCAGCCCTGATCATCCGTCAGGTGCCAGTGGAAAACGTTCAGCTTGGCGGCGGCCATGCCGTCCAGCTGGCGCAGAATGTCGTTCACCGGCATAAAGTGGCGGGCCGAGTCGAGCAGCAGCCCACGCCAGGGGAAGCGCGGCACATCTTTAATGTCTACATAAGGAATCGACGTATTCTGCGGGCCATTTTGAATCAGCTGCAGCACGGTTTCCATGCCGCGCATCGCGCCAAAGCGCGTGTTCGCGGTGAGCTTTACTCCCTCTGCGGTGACGCTTAGCGCATAGCTTTCGTCGCTGTCGGCTTTAGGCAGCGGATCGACTACTTGTTTGATTTGGATGGCAATCGTGGGTTTCGCCGGCTGCGTGACGGCAGGCTGTAGCTGCCAGCCGGTTTGCAGGCTAATGCGCTGGCGCCAGCGATCGACGGCCCCGTCCAGCTTGTCGCCGCTAATGGCGATAGAAACAGCGTTAGTCAGCGGCAGGCTGCCCTGCGTTGCCGGAAGCTCGACCTGCTGCGGCCAGGGCATGAGCGGTAAATCCCCTGCCGGAGTGGCGTGTGCCTGGCAGGCAACGGCGATACCTGCGGCCAGCAGGCTAAAACGAAGCGATTTGAACATGAGTAATCCTTTCACGTGACGGGCCAGAAAATAGCAAAAACAATCTGTTATCACGTGAAGGATTTTTCAGCAAGGCGGCGGCGAGACGTGGATCACATCTCGCCATTTTTTGAGATTACTGCCAGCCGTAGCGGCGGCTGTAGAAGCCTTTCACGGCCTGGGTCAGCATCACGTAGCCCGCCAGAATAACCACCAGCAGCGGGAAGTAGCTCAGCGGCAGCGCCTGCAGGTGCAGGTACTCAGCCAGCGGTGAGAACGGCAGCGCAATCCCCAGCGCCATCACCAGCAGCGTCATCATCATTAGCGGCCACGCCGGGCGGCTTTGCAGGAACGGAATACGGCGGGTACGGATCATGTGCACAATCAGGGTTTGCGACAGCAGGCCTTCCACGAACCAGCCGGACTGGAACAGCGTTTGCGCCTCCGGGGTATTCGCTTTGAAAACCCACCACATTACGCCGAAGGTGACGATGTCGAAGATGGAGCTGAGCGGCCCGAAGAACACCATAAAGCGGCCCAGGTCGGCCGGGTTCCAGCGCTGCGGCTGTTTGATTTGCTCATCGTCGACGTTATCAAACGGAATCGCCACCTGAGAGACATCGTACATCAGGTTCTGGATCAGCAGGTGAATCGGCAGCATCGGCAGGAACGGCAGGAAAGCGCTGGCCACCAGCACGCTGAAGACGTTACCAAAGTTGGAGCTGGCGGTCATTTTGATATATTTGAGCATGTTGGCGAAGGTACGACGACCTTCGATAACGCCCTCTTCCAGCACCATCAGGCTTTTTTCCAGCAGAATAATATCGGCAGCTTCACGGGCGATATCCACCGCGCCGTCTACGGAAATACCGATATCCGCCGCACGCAGGGCCGGGGCATCGTTAATGCCGTCGCCCATAAAGCCCACCACGTGGCCTTCACCGCGCAGCAGGCGAACGATGCGCTCTTTGTGCATCGGCGTCAGGCGGGCAAACAGCGTGGTTTGCAGCGCAACGCGCGCCAGCTCGTCATCGCTCATCTCTTCGATATCGCTGCCGACGATCAGGTCGCCGACTTCCAGCCCGACTTCACGGCACACTTTCGCCGCGACCAGCTCGCTGTCGCCGGTCAGGATTTTTACCGCAATGCCGCTGGCTTTCAGCGCTTTTAACGCCGGTGCGGTGGTTTCTTTCGGCGGATCGAGGAAGGCAATGTAGCCTTCGAGGATCAGGTCTGACTCATCCACGCGGCTGTAGTCTGCGCTGCGGGCAGGCAGGAATTTGGTGGCGACGGCAACCACGCGCAGGCCCTGGCTGTTCAGCGAGTCGGTCACGCTGCGAATGCGTTTCAGCATCCCTTCGCTGAGCGGCACAATCTCGTCGCCGTGGCGCACGTGAGTACAAACGTTGAGGATCTCCTGCAGCGCGCCTTTGCAGATAAGCTGATGCACGTCTGACTGCTCGGAGACCACAACCGACATGCGGCGGCGGTCAAAGTCGAAGGGGATTTCATCTATTTTGTGCCAGCGGGCAACCGCCGTGCGGGCGTGGTCGGCCTCAACGCCTTCAAGTACCGCCACGTCCAGCAGGTTTTTGAGCCCGGTTTGGTAGTGGCTGTTCAGCCAGGCGGTGTGCAGCACGCGATCGCTTTGCTCGCCGAAGATATCGGTGTGGGTTTCCAGCACGATGCGGTCCTGGGTCAGGGTACCGGTTTTATCGGTACACAGGATGTCCATCGCGCCGAAGTTCTGGATAGCGTCGAGGTGCTTCACAATGACTTTTTGTTTCGACAGCTTCACCGCCCCGCGCGCCAGCGTGGAGGTGACGATCATCGGCAGCATTTCCGGCGTCAGGCCGACGGCCACGGAGAGTGAGAACAGCGCCGCTTCCCACCAGTCGCCTTTGGTGAAGCCGTTGATCAGTAGTACCACCGGCACCATTACCAGCATAAAGCGGATCAGCAGCCAGCTTACGCGGCTGATCCCACGCTGGAAGGCGTTAGGCTCGCTTTCCTGCTGGGTGACCCGCCCGGCCAGTTGCCCGAACCAGGTGTTACCGCCGGTGGCGATAATCATGGCCAGCGCCGTGCCGCTGACGACGTTGGTGCCCATAAAGCAGAGGTTGTCGCACTCCAACGGGTTGTGCTGATCGTGCTGGCGGCTGACGGCCACTTTCTCGACCGGCAGCGATTCCCCGGTCAGCGAAGCCTGCGCCACAAACAGGTCACGCGCCTGCATAACGCGCAGGTCGGCTGGGATCATGTCGCCTGCGGCAAGCTTGACGATATCCCCCGGCACCAACTGGTCCAGCGGGACTTCTACGTAGGCATATTCACCCTGTTCGTTGATAACGCGCAGCACGGTGGCGGTGTTGCTGACCATCGCCTTGAGCGCATCCGCCGCACGGGTGGAGCGGGTTTCCTGAATGAAGTTCAGCAGCGTGGAAATCACCACCATCAGGGCGATAACGCTTGCGCCAAACAGGTCGTCTTCCGTGGCGTAGGAGAAAATCCCCAGCGCCGTCAGCAACAGGTTGAACGGGTTGCGGTAGCAAACCCAAAGGTGCACAAACCACGGGGAAGGTTTCTGCGCCGGGATCTGGTTCAGACCGTGAGCTTCGCGCGCCTTTTCCACTTCGCGCTCGTTGAGCCCTTCCGGATGGCTGCCAAACTCAATATAGAGCTGCTCTTCGCTGGCGGCGGCATATTTCAGGCAGGCCTGAGTCAGCGTCGCCGGAATGTCTGCGGCTTTGGCCACGACGTTGCCGTCGGGCATAGGATCGCGCTGCACCAGGCGGCGAGGCAGGTGGCGGCTCAGCTGGGACATCAGCTGACGGGTGAGGTTTTTAAATTGCATAAACGTCCTTAGCACCGTCATGAGCGGTACCTAAGTTTCCTGCAGGCGCAACAAAGCTGCACCAGGCCGGAGAGCATCAACAAGCAGGGACGTAAAAGAGGGGGTCGTCACTGCCTTACAAAACCGGTAAGGCAGCGGGCGTTAACCTGTGGCTTACCGGAAAATTCCTGTTACTTCAGGGTGAGGACTGGGATCGGGTTCCATGTCATCTCCGGTAGCGTTGAAAGATAAATAGCATTACGCCTTCTGGCATAATGAGAATGCCCGGTATACTACGCCCGTGAAACTAAACCTTTTGTAAACCAGATTTTGCCCATAGTGGGAACGGGATACTGCGTTAAAATTTTACTCTTACTAAGTATATTCTAAATAATCAGGATTACAGGTTGGTGGCAAACGAGTGACAATCACTGCGCTCGTGACCCTAAAGGAGCGGCACTCGCCGCCAGGCCTGATGAAGAACGAGCTTTTTTGCACCGTGACCGCCAGGAAAAAGAACTGCTATGCAAACTCGCCTTACCATTAAAGATATCGCCCGCCTCAGCGGCGTTGGGAAATCTACCGTTTCTCGCGTATTGAACAATGAAAGCGGCGTCAGCGCCCGCACGCGTGAACGGGTTGAAGCGGTGATGCAGCAGCACGAGTTCTCCCCTTCCCGCTCGGCGCGCGCCATGCGTGGGCAAAGCGATAAAGTTGTCGCCATTATTGTCACCCGTCTGGACTCCCTGTCGGAAAACCTGGCGGTGCAAACCATGCTGCCGTCTCTTTACGAGCAGGGTTACGATCCCATCATGATGGAAAGCCAGTTTTCGCCGGACATGGTTGAAGAACACCTCGGCATGCTGCGCCGTCGCAACATTGACGGCGTGATTCTGTTTGGCTTCACCGGCATCGACGAGAAAATCCTGCAGCCCTGGCGCTCCACGCTGGTGCTGATGGCGCGAGACGCCAGCGGCTTCGCCTCGGTGTGTTATGACGATGAAGGCGCCATTCAGATCCTGATGTCGACGCTTTACCAGCAGGGCCACCGCGACATCAGCTTCCTCGGCGTGCCCCACGGGGACGTAACCACCGGCTACCGCCGTCATCAGGCTTATCTCGCTTTTTGCCGTGACCACGATATTGTCCCTAATGCCGCCCTGCCGGGCCTGGCCATGAAGCAGGGTTACGACCACGTTGTTGAAGTGCTGACCCCGAAAACCACCGCCCTGCTGTGCGCCACCGACACCCTGGCGCTGGGCGCGAGCAAGTATCTCCAGCAGCAAAACCTCAGCGAGATCAAGCTGGCGAGCGTGGGCAACACGCCGCTGATGAAGTTTCTGCATCCTGAAATTATTACCGTCGACCCAGGCTATGCCGAAGCCGGTCGCGCCGCGGCTTTACAGCTGATCGGGCAGATCTCCCAGGGCCAACAGCTGCGGCAAATCGTCGTCCCAAGCCACCTGCAATAAAACCTCCCCTAAGCGGGATTTTGTGATCTTCGCCCGATTTCGGGAACGTTCCCATTTTCGTAAAATAGATTCCCGGCTACCCTTACTACAGGTCATTACCTCCTACCCAGGGTGTTACTTATGAGCAAAGTAAAACAACAAGACATCGATAAACTGATCGAACTGGTTGGCGGACGCGAGAATATCGCCACCGTCAGCCACTGTATTACCCGACTGCGTTTTGTACTGAACCATCCCGAAAATGCCCATCCTAAAGAGATCGAAAACCTGCCAATGGTGAAAGGCTGCTTTACCAACGCCGGCCAGTTCCAGGTGGTTATCGGTACCGATGTGGATGATTATTACAAAGCGTTGATTGCCACTACCGGGCTCGACTCCGCCGACAAAGAGCAGGCCAAAACGGCGGCCCGCCAAAACATGAAATGGCACGAACAGCTGATCTCGCACTTCGCGGAGATCTTCTTCCCGCTGCTGCCAGCGCTGATAAGCGGGGGTTTGATCCTCGGCTTCCGTAACGTGATTGGCGACCTGCCGATGAGCAACGGGGAAACCCTTGCCCAGATGTATCCGGCGCTGAAAACCGTGTACGACTTCCTGTGGCTGATTGGCGAGGCTATCTTCTTCTATCTGCCGGTGGGTATCTGCTGGTCTGCGGTGAAGAAAATGGGCGGGACGCCGATCCTCGGCATCGTGCTGGGCGTCACGCTGGTGTCACCTCAGCTGATGAACGCCTATGAGCTTGGCAGCAAGATCCCGGAAGTGTGGAACTTCGGCTGGTTCACCATCGAGAAAGTCGGCTACCAGGCACAGGTTATTCCTGCGCTGCTGGCGGGCCTGGCGCTCGGCTTCATTGAAACACGCATGAAACGCATCGTGCCGGATTACCTTTACCTGGTTATCGTGCCGGTCTGCTCGCTGATCCTCGCCGTATTCCTGGCGCACACCGTGATTGGGCCATTCGGCCGCATGATCGGTGACGGCGTTGCCTTCGCGGTTCGTCACCTGATGACCGGCAGCTTCGCCCCTGTTGGCGCCGCGCTGTTTGGCTTCCTGTATGCACCGCTGGTTATCACCGGCGTTCACCAGACCACGCTTGCCATCGACATGCAGATGATTCAGAGCATGGGCGGCACGCCGGTCTGGCCGCTGATTGCGCTGTCTAACATCGCGCAGGCTTCTGCGGTTGTCGGCATCATTATCTGCAGCCGCAAGCAAAACGAGCGTGAAATCTCCGT
Source organism: Cedecea neteri (assembly GCF_000757825.1). GTDB lineage: Bacteria > Pseudomonadota > Gammaproteobacteria > Enterobacterales > Enterobacteriaceae > Cedecea > Cedecea selenatireducens. Next base: position 3,171,154 of record NZ_CP009451.1, on the reverse strand, counting down.
CCCGGCGGCTATCTCTGCCTACCTCGGCGTCACCGAGCCGGCAATGTACGGTATCAACCTGAAGTATCACTTCCCGATGCTGTGCGCGATGGTAGGTTCCGGCCTGGCCGGCCTGCTGTGCGGACTGAACGGGGTCATGGCAAACGGCATCGGCGTTGGTGGCCTGCCGGGCATTCTGTCCATTCAGCCTAAGTTCTGGGGCATCTACGCTATTGCGATTGTTATTGCAGTCATCGTACCTATTGTTCTGACATCTGTGGTGTATAAGCGCAAATTACGTCAGGGCACATTGTTGGTGGTTTAATTCGATTTACCGGGGGGCAGCAATGCCCCCCTTCAGCTAGCAGGAATTCGTTATGAATATCACTCCTCCTTGGTGGCAGACCGGCGTCATCTATCAGATTTACCCGAAGAGTTTCCAGGACACGACCGGCAGCGGTACCGGCGATCTGAAAGGCGTGATTAAGCGTCTGGATTACCTCAAGACGCTGGGCGTCGACGCCCTCTGGATTACGCCGTTTTATGTCTCACCTCAGATAGATAACGGTTACGACGTCGCCAACTACTGCGCCATCGACCCAACTTACGGCACGCTGGAAGATTTCGACTTACTGGTCGCGGAAGCCCACCAGCGCGGCATTCGGCTGGTGCTCGATATGGTGTTCAACCACACCTCTACCGAGCACGACTGGTTTAAGCAGGCACAGGATAAACACAGCCCGTATCGCGAGTTCTATATTTGGCGCGACGGCACGCCGGATGTTCTGCCGAACAACTGGCGTTCGAAGTTTGGCGGCAACGCCTGGCAGTGGCAGGCGGAAACCGGGCAGTATTACCTGCACCTGTTCGCCTCCGAGCAGGCCGATCTCAACTGGGAGAACCCGGAGGTTCGCGCCGAGCTGAAAAAGGTCTGTGAGTTCTGGGCCAACCGCGGCGTGGACGGCCTGCGTCTCGACGTGATTAACCTGATCTCCAAAGATCAGCAGTTCCCGAATGACGTTGACGGAGGTGATGGCCGCCGTTTTTACACCGACGGACCGCGCGTTCATGAGTACCTGCAGGAATTCAGCCGTGATGCCTTTAAGCCACTCGGCCTGATGACCGTCGGCGAGATGTCCTCAACTTCGCTGGATAACTGCCAGAAATATGGCGCCCTCGACGGCAGCGAGCTGTCGATGACCTTTAACTTCCACCACCTGAAGGTCGACTATCCGGGCGGCGAGAAATGGACGCTGGCAAAACCAGACTACGTGGAGCTGAAGTCCATTTTCAACCACTGGCAGCAGGGCATGCACAACGTGGCCTGGAACGCGCTGTTCTGGTGTAACCACGACCAGCCACGCATTGTTTCCCGTTTCGGCCACGAAGGCGAGCTGCGCACAACGTCGGCGAAAATGCTGGCGATGGTGCTGCACGGCATGCAGGGTACGCCGTACATCTACCAGGGCGAAGAGATTGGGATGACCAACCCGCATTTCTCCAGCATCGATCAGTATCGCGATGTAGAAAGCCTCAATATGTTTGCCGAGCTGCGCACGCTTGGGCGCGACAGCGACACGCTGATGGCTATTCTCGCCAGCAAGTCACGCGACAACAGCCGCACGCCGATGCAGTGGGATGCGGGCAACAATGCAGGCTTTAGCGAAGGCACGCCGTGGATTGGCCTGTGCGATAACTACCAGACGGTCAACGCCGAAACGGCGCTGAAAGACAGCGACTCGGTGTTCTATACCTACCAGCGGCTGATCAAGCTGCGTAAGGCAGAGCCGGTGCTGACCTGGGGTGACTATCAGGATCTGCTTCCGGAGCATCCGCTGGTGTGGAGCTACAGCCGGCAACACGAAGGGCAAACGCTGGTGGTTGCCGCTAACCTCAGCGGTGAAGCACAGTGGCTGCAGCTGGAAGGCCATGACGGTGAATGGGAAGTGCTGATGAGTAACTACTCTGACGCCGCAGCTAAGCCGGGCGAGATGAGCCTGAGACCGTTTGAGGCGGTGTACTGGGTTAAGCGTTAACCTGGTACTTGCTCTATTTATGCAGAGCAGGCGAATATTCCGTTCACTTCAAATACAGTTTCACATGCCGCCATCGAACCGGTGAACGTCTCGGGAGAATCACCGTCATTCCCCCGAGACCCCGGACTCCCGGCCAAATAAATCGACCGCTGAAGCGGCAGACCTCCGTTTTATCTCCCAGTCCTGGGTCGGCTGAGATGCGTTCCCGACGCTCTCAGCCTCCGGCCGTTCCCGACGCCCGGACCCTGGCCAGTCGGAGAGAAAACCGAGGCGATTTAAGCCGGAACCGAGCCTCGCTTTAAAACCGCAGCAATTCTGAAAGTCACAGTCGCTATTTGTGACTAAGAGGCAGCCTCAGGTGAGGGAGAAATTACCCTTTCAGCGCCTGAATCCGGCTCAGCCAGCCGTTTACGCCCTCATCGATCAGCGCTTCCGTAATCGTATTTGCCCCCTGGAGCAGCGCGGGTGCCTGCCAGATCATGCCGGTTTTATTCGCCATCGCATGGAACGGCAGCAGCAGCTCTTCAACCGTATAACGGTTAGCGCCGTCAGCACGATAGGCTTCCGCCGCCCCGCCGGTTGAGGTCATCACCATCAGTTTTTTACCGTGCAGCGCGGTGCCGTTGCTGCCGTAGGCAAAGCCGAAGGTCAGCACCAGATCCTGCCAGTCCTTGAGGATCGCCGGAGAGCTGTACCACCAGAACGGGAACATCAGCACGATGGACTCGTGATCCAGCAGCAGCGCCTGCTCACGCGCCACGTCAATCTGGTGGTCCGGGTATTCACGCTTCAGCTCATGAACGGTGACGCCTTCAATGCCTTTCAGGGCGGTAATACCTGCTTGGTTAATACGGGATTCATCAGGCGTGCGATGCGCCGCCAGCACTAATATTTTTTTCATTTTTCAGACCTCATTTTTGGGATGAGGCTATCTTTTCAGATGACAGACCTTACCTGTAGTCCATAACATGGCACATCTGTTTCAACCAAAGGTTACAAGCATGATGCTTTCGGCAGACGTTCATCGGCTCATTCCGGCTTTTCTCGCGGCAGCAGACTGCGAGAGCTTTTCCGCCGCTGCGCGCCAGCTGGGCATCACGCCTGCGGCGGTGAGTAAGAGCATACGCCAGCTTGAACAGCGGCTAGGGATCGTGCTTTTCGTGCGTAATACGCACTACGTGGTGCTTACCGAGGAAGGCACAGCGCTGCGTGAACAGGTTGCGCCGCTGTGGCACGCATTGAACCAGGCGCTGGTCAACCCCGGCGCGGAACCGTCCGGGCTGCTGCGCGTCAGCGTGATCCCCGGCTTTGGCCGCCACTGCCTGATGCCAATCCTTGCCGAGTTTCAACGGCGCTACCCGCTGATTCGCTTTGAGCTGTCGATGGAGGCCCGCAGCGTGAACTTGATTGGCGAACGCATCGACGTGGCCATCGGCCACCGCACGGTGCGTGATAACCGCGTAGTCGCCCGCGAGCTGTACACGTCAAAGATGATCATGGCGGCATCACCGGCTTACCTGGCCGAGTTCGGCACGCCGCAAACGCTGGAAGACCTCATGGAGCATCGCTGCCTCGTGCACCGCAACTCCGGCACCGGGCGCCTCCAGCAGTGGATGGATAACGGCGCGCTGTTTGACGAACCCTCTGCCTGGTTTATCACTACCTCACCGGATTCGCTGGTGGATGCGGCGCTGTCCGGCATGGGGATCGTTTATCTCGCCGACTGGTATCTCACCGGGCCAATTGCGCAAGGAAAACTGCTGCCGATTTTGCAGAACGTTACCACGGAACCACAGCAGCTCTGGGTGAAATATGCCGGAGGAAAAGTCCCGCCTAAAATCCGGGTTTTTGTCGAGTATCTCTCCGAAAAACTAATCAGATGATTCTCATCATTTTGATCGATGCCCACCGTCTCTGCCGCCCCCGATTTACTTTGTTCTGCATCAATAAAATCGCAAACATGTTTGATGCAAATCACTATATATAGACCTTAGAATGCACCTCGGCCCTACATGTTGTATCTATCGACTATTATAACAACAACGTCCGCAGGATAAGTTTGGGGATTATCTGTGGATAAAAAGGGCCGAGTTTCGGGAAGTTTTGACAGGACAAACGGCTACGCGCTCCCGAATACGCCCCTACCTATGTGGATAACCTAAAAATAAACGGAGAAATCATGACACCGCATGTGATGAAAAGAGACGGGTGCAAGGTACCTTTCACTTCAGAGCGCATCAGAGAAGCTATTCTGCGTGCAGCTAAAGCAGCGGGAGTCGATGACGCGGACTATTGCGCCACCGTCGCAGAGAGCGTCAGCCAGCAGATGGCAGGCCGCAGCCAGGTAGACATTGGCGAGATCCAGATCGCCGTGGAAAACCAGCTCATGGCCGGTAACTACAAGCAGCTGGCGCGCGCCTACATTGAGTACCGCCATGACCGCGATATTGAGCGCGAGAAGCGTGGTCGTCTGAACCAGGAAATTCGCGGCCTGGTTGAGCAGACTAACTCCGCCCTGCTTAACGAGAACGCCAACAAAGACAGCAAGGTGATCCCAACCCAGCGAGATCTGTTGGCCGGGATCGTCGCCAAGCACTATGCCAAGCAGCACCTGCTGCCGCGTGACGTCGTGCTGGCACACGAGCGCGGTGATATCCACTATCACGATCTCGATTATTCTCCGTTCTTCCCAATGTTTAACTGCATGCTTATCGATTTGAAAGGCATGCTGACCCACGGCTTCAAAATGGGTAACGCCGAGATTGAACCACCGAAGTCTATCTCTACGGCCACGGCGGTAACGGCGCAGATAATTGCCCAGGTTGCCAGCCACATTTACGGCGGCACCACCATCAACCGTATCGACGAAGTGCTGGCGCCGTTTGTGACCGAAAGCTTTAACAAGCACCGTAAAATCGCCGAAGAGTGGCAGATCCCGAATGCTGAGGAATATGCACATTCCCGCACCGAGAAAGAGTGCTACGACGCTTTCCAGTCCCTTGAATATGAAGTGAATACGCTGCATACCGCCAACGGGCAAACGCCGTTTGTTACCTTTGGTTTTGGCCTCGGCACCAGTTGGGAATCACGCCTGATCCAGAAGTCTATTCTGCGCAACCGCATCGCTGGCCTGGGCAAAAACCGCAAAACTGCGGTGTTCCCAAAACTGGTCTTTGCAATCCGTGACGGCCTGAACCACAAGTTTGGTGATGCCAACTACGACATCAAACAGCTGGCGCTGGAATGTGCGTCTAAGCGCATGTATCCGGACATTCTTAACTACGACCAGGTTGTGAAAGTGACCGGCTCGTTTAAAACCCCAATGGGCTGTCGCAGCTTCCTGGGCGTGTACGAAGAAAACGGCGAGCAAATCCACGACGGGCGTAACAACCTCGGCGTAATAAGCCTGAACCTGCCGCGCATTGCGCTGGAAGCCAAAGGGGATGAAGCTGCTTTCTGGAAACTGCTGGACGATCGTTTACAGCTGGCGCGTAAAGCGCTGATGACCCGCATTGCCCGTCTGGAAGGCGTCAAAGCTCGCGTGGCCCCTATCCTCTATATGGAAGGCGCCTGCGGCGTCCGCCTGAAGGCCGACGACGACGTGTCTGAGATCTTTAAAAACGGCCGCGCGTCGATTTCGCTGGGCTATATCGGCATTCATGAAACGGTTAACGCTCTGTTCGGTAATCAGCATGTGTACGACAGCGAAGCCCTGCGCGAGAAAGCCGTTGCTATCGTGGCTCGCCTGCGCGAAGCCACCGACAGCTGGAAAGAAGAAACCGGCTACGGCTTTAGCCTCTACAGCACCCCAAGCGAAAACCTGTGTGACCGCTTCTGCCGCCTTGATACCGCAGAATTCGGCGTCGTACCGGGCGTGACCGACAAAGGCTACTACACCAACAGCTTCCACCTCGACGTGGAGAAAAAGGTTAATCCTTACGACAAAATCGACTTTGAGGCTCCGTACCCACCGCTGGCTAACGGCGGCTTCATTTGCTACGGCGAATACCCAAATATCCAGCACAACCTGCGGGCGCTCGAAGACGTGTGGGATTACAGCTACAAGCACGTGCCGTATTACGGCACCAACACGCCGATCGATGAATGCTATGAGTGTGGTTTTACCGGCGAGTTCGAATGTACCAGCAAGGGCTTTACCTGCCCGAAATGCGGCAATCACGACGCCGCGCGCGTGTCGGTTACCCGTCGCGTATGTGGCTACCTCGGCAGCCCGGACGCTCGTCCGTTCAACGCCGGCAAGCAGGAAGAAGTTAAGCGTCGCGTTAAGCACCTGGGTAACGGGCAGATCGGCTAAGTCATTTAGCCATTTCCCCTCACCCTAACCCTCTCCCCTTAGGGGAGAGGGAACCGTCGAGCATGTTGTTACATCCTGCGCTGGTTTTCTCCCTCTCCTGTGGGAGAGGGCTGGGGTGAGGGCATCAGGCCAATACTATGAATTATCATCAATACTACCCCGTCGACATCGTCAACGGCCCCGGCACTCGCTGCACGCTGTTTGTCTCAGGCTGCGTGCATGAATGCCCCGGCTGCTACAACAAGAGCACCTGGCGCTTGAATTCAGGTATGCCGTTCACCCCAGAAATGGCCGACCGCATTATTGCCGACCTCAACGATACCCGCGTTAAGCGCCAGGGTATTTCGCTTTCGGGCGGTGACCCGCTGCACCCACAAAACGTGCCGGAGATTCTTAAACTGGTGCAGCGCGTACGCGCCGAATGCCCCGGCAAGGATATCTGGGTCTGGACGGGGTATAAGATTGATGAGCTGGACGCTGCCCAGCAAGAAGTGGTTGCGTTAATTAACGTACTGGTAGACGGCAAGTTTGTTCAGGATTTAAAAGACCCGGCGCTTATCTGGCGCGGCAGCAGCAACCAGGTCGTGCATCACCTGCGTTAAAGCCGGCTTCCCGACGGCCAGCGGGAGGCCTCACTTCAGCCCATCATGGCGATGCACGTTACCCCATTCACACATCATATCCAGCACCGGGATCAGCGACTTACCGCGCCCGGAAAGGCTGTACTCGACTTTTGGCGGGATCTGCGGGTATTCGTTGCGGATAATCAGCCCGTCGCTCTCCAGCTCTTTCAGCGTCAGGCTCAGGGTTCTGAATGAGATGGTATCGATGCAGCGCTTAAGCTCGTTAAAGCGGATCACCGGTTTATGCTCCGCCAGCGCATAAAGAATGATCATTTTATATTTCCCATTCACCAGCGACAGCGTATAGGCAAAGCCCGTATCGCCCATAAATGCGCAGGAATCCGGCGCGATCTCTTCGCTCATGACACTATCCTTTTGTATAGTACATATCAACAATGACAGTATTGTACTTTAATTTAAAGCTGCCTATGATGCAAAACATAAAATAATCGCTGACGGTCAGCCACTCCGTAAGGAATTAGATATGAAAACGTTAATTGTTGTTATTCACCCCAATATCGATGAGTCAAAAATCAATAAGCATTGGGTAAGTGAAGTAGAAAAATACCCGGAGTTATATACCGTGCACAATCTTTATCAGACTTATAAAGATGGCGCTATTGATGTTGAAAGAGAACAGAAACTCATTGAGCAACACGATAAAATTATTCTGCAATTTCCACTGTACTGGTTTAATAGCCCGCCTTTATTGAAGCAGTGGCTGGATGAAGTCTTTACCTACGGCTGGGCATATGGCTCTACCAGCGGGCATAAACTCAGAGGCCGCAAGTTTGCGCTGGCGGTAAGCGCAGGGATTAAGGCAGAAGATTTCTCACGCGAGGGGCGTTACCACCATTCGCTTCAGGAAATACTTCTGCCCTTTGAAATGACGGCGAAATATGTCGAAGCAGATTATCAGCCGTTTTATGCTTTTTACGGTGCCGAATATGAAGTCCCGGCCCAACAGCTGGAAAACAGCGCTAAAGGATATATTGATTACCTGCAGTCCTTTTAATATTTAGCCTTTACCGCCTGGGTATTCATCTTCTCAATAATATTTAGCAGCTAATTCCCGTAGCTGACCTGAGTCGAGGATCGTCACGCCTTCCCGTGCTGGATTGAACGCTTCAGAAAGCATCGCTTTCGCCACGTCCACTGACTCAATAGCTTTTAGCTTGCCGGGCAGCATTTTGAAAATCGGCACCATCAGCGTTTCATTTAACCTCCGGGCGTGGCGATCTCCCAGCAGCATTGAAGGCCGGGCAAGCGTCAGCCGTGGCCAATTTTGCGCTATCAGCGCGTCTTCCATTTCGCCCTTAACGCGGTTGTAGAAGAACGGCGAGCGGCTGTTCGCCCCCAGAGCGCTGACCACCAGCATATGTGTTGCACCCAGCCGGAGGCCAGCAAGTGCGGTATCCACCACCAGCGTATAATCGACGAGGATAAAGGCTTCTTTGCTGCCCGCATCGCGTAGCGTCGTTCCCAGGCAGCAAAAGACGGTATCGACCGGCTCAGTGACCTGCGCGAGCGCATCGGAAAGCTGCGGATCGTGGGGATTAACCACTTTGTTCAGGGCCACCTGCAGCGGGCGGCGAGTGGGTGCAGCAATAGTGCTAATCCGGGAGTCCTGGTTAAGCAGACGAAGTAAATGGCCGCCGACAAGCCCCGTGGCTCCGGTGATTAAGATTCGACTCATAATGCCTCCTGTTCTCGCTAAGCGCTTGCAATGTCAGCATGGTAGTCCAGGCTTAATAGTGCCACAAACATAACGGAGGAAAGATGAGCAAGAAAATTGCAGTTCTGATTACCGACGAGTTTGAGGACTCTGAATTCACCTCACCGGCTGAGGAGTTTCGTCAGGCCGGACACCAGGTAATCACTATCGAGAAGCAGGCGGGAAAAACGGTTACCGGCAAACAAGGCGAAGCCAAAGTGAAGATAGACAAGGGTATCGACGACGTCCGCCCTGCCGACTTTGATGCCCTGTTGCTCCCTGGCGGCCATTCCCCTGACGCCCTGCGCGGCGACGATCGGTTTGTCAGCTTCACCCGCGATTTTGTTAACACCGGAAAACCCGTGTTTGCCATTTGTCATGGCCCACAACTGCTGATCAGCGCAGACGTGATACGCGGCAGGAAGCTCACTGCGGTAAAACCTATCGTCGTTGATGTGAAAAACGCCGGTGCGGATTTTTACGATCGTGAAGTCGTCGTTGATGGACATCAGCTGGTCACCAGTAGAACGCCTGAGGATCTGCCGGCGTTTAATCGTGAAGCATTGATTCTGCTGGGCCGCTAGTCCTCACGCAACCAGTGTAGCTTTTTCCCGAAACCAAGCGTGTTGTCGGTCATTTTCAGCTCATCGAGCCGAATTTCCCACATCGGAGCCGACATCACGCGCGCAATCGGAAAACGCTTTAAGTAGCGCCGACGATAGTCCACCGCTTCTTCTGCCGCAAGCAGGCGGATCCCCCCTCGAAACTGCACGCCGCGGATAAGCGCCACGGTTTTAGGCTGGCCGTTTATCGTGCCGGCAACCGGCGCCTGCTCTCCAATCAGCTCGCCGTGGCGTGAAGTGGTTTCGCTCAGCAAATAGAATGCCACCCGCTCGGCATCGAAGATATAAAAAGCATTCGCACACCAAAGCGAGTCCCCGCTGCCCACGCAGTAGCTCAGAACATGTTGTTTTGTCAGCCAGCGGCTGATGGCATTGAGTGATTCCATCGTCATCCTGAACAGTGATACTCTGCGGCAAATGCTAATTATGCGCCCGCACTATGACTTCCTGGTATCTCTATTTAATCCGCTGCACCGATAACCGCCTGTATACCGGCATTACTACCGACGTAGAGCGTCGCTTTGCCCAGCATCAGGCTGGCAAAGGGGCGAAGGCACTGCGTGGTAAAGGGGAGCTTGCGTTGGTATTCAGTCAGGCTGTGGGCGACCGCTCGCTGGCGCTGCGAGCTGAATACAGAATTAAGCAGTTGAGCAAGGCCGAGAAAGAGCGGCTGGTTGGAGGGAAGATGCCCCTTGAAGACCTGCTCGCAAGCCTTCAAGGGAAAACCCGTTAAACGTTGTTGAAGTGGTCCGAATACTCGACCAGGCCGCTAACGCCGTTTAAGGCATCATCAGCCAGAGGATGTACCTGGAATGCCGCTTCGGTACCCGGCCAGCTGCAACGGAGGTCGTAACGGGCCGCAGGCTGGAAGCCAAGATGACCGTACATCTCCGGCGAACCCAGCGTGACCACCGCGGCGTAGCCAAACTCGTTCAGGGAGTCCAGCCCTTCATATACCAGCTGTTTGGCAATGCCCTGACCGCGTACGGACTCGTCTACCGCCAGCGGAGCAAGCCCAACCCACTGTAGCTCTTCACCCTCAACGGCGACCGGGCTGAAGGCGACGTAGCCAATCACCTGCCCTTCATCATCGGTTGCGACGAGACCCAGCGTTAACAACCCATCTTCCCGCAGCGCCTTGACCAGCTCAGCTTCGCCTTCGCCTTCAAAGGAACGGCGTAACAGCGCGTCGATGCCAGGGGCATCAATGGGGATCTCTACACGAATTAACATGGCTCACCTATCGAATTACCTTCAGAGGCGGGGTTATGTCTCAAACCTGCCTCAACAAAATCAGCCAGCTGTAACAGCAGGATGCGTAGCGGTTTCGGCATCGCATCCAGCTCAATGGCATCCATTAGATTCTTCACATATAACCCGAGTTCCGTGTCGCCTTCAATCACCAGGCGACGCTGGAAAAATAAGGTATCCGGGTCCTGCTTGCGAGCGGCTATCAGCAACAGGTCGTTGGCCTCAGCGCTAAAGCTCACGTCTGCTGGCGCATCGTCGCACACCAGCAGCTTATTGTCCTCAACGGAAGTAAACCACTTCAGCCCAAGGTCACGGACTTCAATACTTAGCCAGCGGCCAGCCAGAAAGTCCAGCTCTCCGTCCTGCAGCGCCTGACGAAACTGCCAGCCAAGCACCTGCTCCAGAACCTGACGCTTAACGGCAAAAGGGGTTAATCTGACCGGAACCCGCAGCAAAGAAGGACCAGCCTGAACCAGGCGAGAACGCAGTTTATCGAACACGGGTTTAGCTCCTTTAAAAAATTTGCCGTTATTTTGCCATAACGACAATTCCCGGTGACGCGCCAAATCAACAATTCCGCAGGTTGCTGCGGGGCCGAATTAGCGCCGGGCCCACTAAGCAATACGCCTTTCTCTGCCTCAAATCAAAAATTGTCGCCGACAGGTTAACTAAAATCCCGGTTCGTTAACAATTTGCTGCCCGTCCCTGTGCAGCGCGGGCATTTATTCGTGCCCCCTATGATTCAGGATAAATTATGGAGTTGCTTTGCCCGGCCGGAAACCTTCCGGCGTTGAAAGCGGCCATCGATAACGGTGCAGATGCGGTGTACATCGGCCTGAAAGATGATACCAACGCGCGTCATTTTGCAGGCCTTAACTTCACCGAGAAAAGGCTGCAGGAAGCCGTCAGCTACGTGCATCAACGTCGCCGTAAGTTGCATATTGCCATCAATACATTCGCTCATCCGGACGGTTATGTACGCTGGCAGCGAGCGGTTGATATGGCCGCGCAGCTTGGGGCCGATGCGCTGATCCTGGCGGATTTAGCCATGCTGGAATATGCGGCTGAGCGCTACCCACACATTGAGCGCCACGTGTCGGTCCAGGCTTCGGCCACGAATGAAGAAGCGATCCGTTTTTATCATCGCAACTTTGACGTTGCCCGCGTGGTACTTCCGCGCGTGCTTTCTATTCATCAGGTTAAACAGCTCGCTCGCGTCACGCCGGTGCCGCTGGAAGTATTTGCCTTCGGCAGCCTGTGCATAATGGCCGAAGGCCGTTGCTATCTTTCGTCTTACCTCACCGGCGAGTCGCCGAATACCGTGGGCGCCTGTTCGCCTGCTCGCTTTGTGCGCTGGCAACAAACGCCGCAGGGGCTGGAATCTCGCCTCAACGACGTACTGATCGACCGCTATAAGGACGGCGAAAATGCCGGGTATCCAACGCTCTGCAAAGGACGTTACCTGGTTGACGACCGCCCCTACCATGCGCTGGAAGAACCCACCAGCCTTAACACGCTTGAGCTGCTCCCGGAACTGCTGGCCGCGAACATAGCCTCTGTAAAAATCGAAGGCCGCCAGCGCAGTCCGGCTTACGTTACCCAGGTGGCAAAGGTCTGGCGTCAGGCTATCGATCGCTGCATGGCGGATCCTAAAAACTACCAGGCACAGCCCGCCTGGATGGAAGCGCTGGGATCGATGGCCGAAGGCACCCAAACGACGCTCGGTGCCTATCACCGCAAATGGCAGTAGGAAAAAGCATGAAATATTCATTAGGGCCGGTGCTTTACTATTGGCCAAAAGAGACGCTGGAAAAGTTTTATCAGGCGGCGGCCAAAAGCCGTGCCGACGTTATTTATCTGGGCGAAGCGGTATGCAGCAAGCGCCGGGCAACCAAAGTCGGCGACTGGCTGGATATGGCTAAAATGCTCGCCAACGAGGGCAAGCAGGTAGTGCTTTCCACGCTGGCGCTGGTGCAGGCTCCGTCGGAATTGGGCGAACTTAAGCGCTACGTAGAAAACGGCGATTTTCTGATTGAGGCCAATGATATCGGCAGCGTAAATATGGCCGCAGAACGCAAGCTGCCGTTCGTCGCCGGACACGCCCTCAATTGCTATAACGCCGTTACGCTACGCCTGCTGCATAAGCAGGGCATGATGCGCTGGTGCATGCCGGTAGAACTCTCCCGCGACTGGCTCGCCAATATGCTTAACCAGTGCGATGAACTCGGTATCCGCGATAAATTCGAAGTGGAAGTGCTGAGCTACGGCCATCTGCCGTTGGCTTATTCCGCTCGCTGCTTCACCGCACGCTCTGAAGACCGCGCCAAGGATGAGTGCGAAACATGCTGCATTAAGTACCCGAACGGCCGGGATATGCGTTCTCAGGAGCAGCAGCAGGTCTTCGTGCTGAACGGCATTCAGACCATGAGCGGCTATGTTTACAACCTCGGCAATGAGCTGACGTCGATGAAAGGGCTGGTGGATATCGTTCGCCTGTCGCCGATGGGCTTAGGGACGCTGGATATTCTTAACGCGTTCCGCGCCAATGAAAACGGCAGTGCTCCGCTTCCGCTGGCTAACCGCAGCGACTGTAATGGCTACTGGCGGCGCGTTGCAGGGCTGGAGTTACGGGCCTGATAATAGCTCACTTTGTTAACAAGTCTGGTCATTGTTTAATGCACTATTAAAGGTGCAGCTTTTCTGGCCGGCGCGGTATTCCTGCGCCAGGCTGGAAGAAGACCTTCAATCTGATGACTACGCTGTAACAAAAGTGAGCGGTTATGACTGACAAAAATATTGCTTTCTCGGTGCTCGATCTGGCGCCGATCCCTCAAGGCTCCTCGGCGCAGGAGGCTTTTTCCCACTCTCTGGATCTTGCCCGGCTGGCCGAAAAGCGCGGCTATCACCGTTACTGGCTGGCAGAACACCACAATATGGTCGGCATTGCCAGCGCGGCAACATCGGTGCTGATTGGCTACCTGGCCGCGAATACCACCACGCTGCATTTAGGCTCCGGCGGCGTGATGCTGCCTAACCATTCACCGCTGGTCATTGCCGAGCAGTTCGGCACCCTGAATACGCTCTACCCGGGGCGTATTGACCTTGGCCTTGGACGAGCGCCGGGCAGCGATCAGCCCACCATGAGGGCGCTGCGACGCCATATGAGCGGCGACGTTGATAACTTCCCACGGGATGTCGCGGAGCTGGTTGACTGGTTCGATGCCCGCGACCCAAATCCACACGTTCGCCCCGTGCCTGGCTATGGGGAAAAGGTTCCGGTTTGGCTGCTAGGCTCCAGCCTGTATAGCGCCCAGCTGGCGGCACAGCTTGGTTTGCCGTTTGCCTTTGCCTCGCACTTTGCGCCTGACATGCTGTTCCGCGCGCTGCAGCTGTACCGCGAGAACTTCAAGCCGTCCGGGCGGCTGGCAAAACCTTACGCGATGGTGTGCATCAATATCGTGGCAGCAGACAGTACCCGGGACGCGGAGTTTCTGTTTACTTCCATGCAGCAGGCGTTTGTTCGACTGCGTCGCGGCGAAACCGGGCAGCTGCCGCCGCCGGTGGAAAATATGCATCAGCTTTGGTCTGCCTCTGAGCAATATGGCGTCCAGCAGGCGCTGAGCATGTCTCTGGTGGGGGATAAAGCGAAGGTACGTCACGGCCTTGAGTCCATCCTGCGTGAAACCGAAGCGGATGAAATTATGGTTAACGGACAGATTTTCGATCATCAGGCTCGTTTGCATTCGTTTGATTTGGCGATGCAGGTTAAAGAAGAGCTTTTAGGTTAGCGTTGTATCAGGCCCTTTCAGTCTGAAAGGGCCCATTCATCTTTACTTATAAACCGGCAGCACATCGAAGGTAGAAAGGATGTGTACCAGCGCGTTGCCCACGCCAAAGACCAGAATCAGGGCAATCATCGGCTTACCGCCCCATACCCGGAATTTAGGGCTACCAAAACGCTTACGGGAAGCCCTGGCAAGCAGCGCGGGGACAATCGCAGCCCAAATAGTCGCCGCCAGTCCCGCATAGCCAATGGCATACAGGAAGCCGTTCGGCCACAGCAGGCCACCGATAATCGGCGGAACAAAAGTCAGCAGCGCCGTTTTCAACCGTCCGAACGCGGAATCGTCAAAACCAAACAGATCCGCCAGGTAATCGAACAGCCCCAGCGTAACGCCGAGGAACGAGCTCGCTACCGCAAAGTTTGAGAACACCACCAGCAGCAAGTCGAGGCTCCGGCTGTTGAGCACGCCGCTCAGCGCCTGAACCAGCACGTCAATATTACCGCCTTTCTCCGCGATGCCGACGAACTCCGGACGAGGAATATTCCCCATCGTCCCCAGCAGCCAGATAGCGTACAGCACCAGCGCCATCAGCGTGCCGTACACCAGGCAGCGAATAATGGTGCGTGGATCTTTGCCGTAATACTTCATCAGGCTCGGCACGTTGCCGTGATAACCAAAAGAGGCCAGGCAGAACGGCAGCGTCATCAGCAGATATGGCGTATAGGAAGCATTGCTCTCCGCGACGTTAAACAGCGTTGTCGGCGTTACGTGCCCAAGCAAGCTGCCGAAGGTCAGGAAGAAAGTGATGACCTTCGCGCCCAGGACAATCGCCGTCATGCGGCTCACCGCTTTGGTGCTCAGCCAGACAATAAACGCGACGACCAGCGCAAACACCAGCCCCGCCAGGCGAGCCGGCACGTCGAGCGACAGCGCCGAAAATGTATGATGCAGGATAGAGCCGCTGGCCGAGATGTAGGCATAGGTCAGGATATAAAGAACAAAGGCAATCGACAGGCCGTTTATCGCGTTCCAGCCTCTGCCCAGCAGGTCTTTGGTAATGGTGTCGAAGCTGGAGCCAATGCGGTAGTTAAGGTTCGCCTCCAGGATCATTAACCCGGAATGCAGCATACAAAACCAGGTGAACACCAGCGCGGCCAGTGACCAGAAGAACCAGGCACCCGACATCACCACGGGTAAAGAAAACATCCCTGCGCCAATGATCGTCCCACCGATAATCATTACGCCGCCTATTAACGAAGGCTTTGTGCCGGGGGAGGTTAAAGTTGTCATATCGAATCCCTGAAGAGAGGCATAACGCGACGAAATTGTCTGATGCGAATCATTGTACCAGTACATGAGTACGAAAGGGATAAAAAAAAGCCCCGATTGCGATAACCGGGGCTTTTCCGACTGCCGTTTAAAAATAAAACGGCAGATTATAGGTCAATTATGCATCACCAAAGCGACGACGTGCGGTTGCGGCACCGTCTTCACGACGCGGGCCACGGCCACCTTCACGGCGTTCACCGCTGAAGCTACGACCAGCCCCGGCACCGGCTCCTGCACCAGCGCCTTCGCGACGTGGACCACGACCGCCTTCACGACGCTCGCCACCGAAGCTACGACCGCCGCCGTCGCGACCGCCACGGCGTTCACCGCTGCGCTCTGGACGAGGCTGAGCATCACCCAGCAGCTGCATATTCATCGGCTTGTTCAGAATACGAGTACGGGTAAAGTGCTGCAGAACTTCACCCGGCATGCCTTTCGGCAGCTCGATGGTGGAGTGGGTCCCGAACAGCTTGATGTTACCGATGTAACGGCTGCTGATGTCGCCTTCGTTAGCGATAGCGCCAACGATATGACGAACTTCAACACCATCATCACGGCCCACTTCGATGCGATACAGTTCCATATCGCCAGCTTCGCGACGCTCACGACGTGGACGATCTTCACCACCACGCTCTGGACGGTCACCACGCGGGCCACGGTCATTACGGTCGCCGCGACGTTCGAAACGATCGTCACGCTCTTTGAATTCACGACGTGGACGCATTGGTGCATCTGGTGGCAGAATCAGAGGACGCTCACCCTGAGCCATTTTCAGCAGGGCTGCAGCCAGCGTTTCGATATCCAGCGCTTCTTCAGCGGAAGGCTGAATTTTTGCCAACAGCGCACGGTACTGATCCAGATCGCTGCTTTCCAGCTGCTGCTGAACTTTAGCGGCGAATTTAGCCAGACGACGCTCGCCCAGCAGATCTGCGTTTGGCAGCTCTACTTCAGGGATAGTCAGCTTCATGGTGCGCTCGATGTTGCGCAGCAGGCGGCGCTCACGGTTCTCAACGAACAGCAGCGCACGGCCAGCACGGCCAGCACGGCCAGTACGACCGATACGGTGAACGTAAGACTCGGAGTCCATCGGGATGTCGTAGTTAACAACCAGGCTGATACGCTCCACGTCCAGGCCACGGGCCGCAACGTCGGTCGCGATCAGGATGTCCAGACGACCATCTTTCAGACGCTCCAGAGTCTGCTCACGCAGCGCCTGGTTCATGTCACCGTTCAGCGCGGCGCTGTTGTAACCGCTGCGCTCCAGCGCTTCAGCTACTTCCAGGGTCGCGTTTTTGGTACGCACGAAGATGATAGCTGCATCAAAGTCTTCTGCTTCCAGGAAACGAACCAGCGCTTCGTTTTTACGCATGCCGTAAACAGACCAGAAACTCTGGCTGATGTCAGGACGAGTGGTTACGCTGGACTGAATGCGCACTTCCTGAGGATCTTTCATGAAGCGACGGGTAATGCGACGAATTGCTTCCGGCATGGTAGCGGAGAACAGCGCGGTCTGATGTTCAGCCGGGATCTGCGCCATGATGGTTTCAACGTCTTCGATGAAGCCCATACGCAGCATTTCATCAGCTTCGTCCAGAACCAGACCTTTAAGGCCGGACAGGTTCAGCGTGCCGCGTTTCAGGTGGTCAAGCAGACGCCCTGGGGTACCGACAACAATCTGTGGTCCCTGACGCAGAGCGCGCAGCTGCACGTCATAACGCTGGCCGCCGTAAAGGGCAACAACGTTCACGCCGTGCATATGTTTTGAGAAATCCGTCATGGCTTCAGCAACCTGAACCGCCAGTTCGCGGGTCGGGGCCAGCACCAGGATTTGTGGTGCTTTCAGCTCAGGATCGAGGTTGTTCAGCAGCGGCAGGGAGAACGCTGCAGTTTTACCGCTACCGGTCTGGGCCATACCCAGAACGTCACGGCCATTCAGCAGATGTGGGATACACTCTGCCTGGATTGGTGATGGCTTTTCGTAGCCCAGGTCGTTAAGAGCCTGAATGATGGAGGCGTGCAGCCCCAGATCAGAAAAAGTGGTTTCGATGATATCAGTCATGTAGTACATGTGCCTCATTGATGGCGGCCAGTCTACGTAACTCATCGTGAAATTGATCTGCAATTTTCATTGAAAAGTGTGAACCGGCTCAAATTTGATTGATTAACGAACAAAAACGCCCTCACCCGTGAAGGTGATGACTTTAGTTAAAAAGTGTATGGGACGATCGTTGTTCGTCAGCTATTGCTGGTCCGATTCTGCCAGGTCGTCATGCTCCTGGCCCAAGAGCGCTAATTCCAACAATGCATAACGATGCTCAACGTAGTTGTGTACGTTGTTAGCAACCGCTAACTTGAACAGTGCCTTGGCGCTGTCCTTATCCCCCAGACTTAGGTAGTACTTACCTAAATAGAAGTTGGTTTCACTGAGATGCTCAGCGAGCGAGGTGTTATCCGTTGCGTCCGCCTTGAGGCGTTCCATTAGCTCTTTTTCGCTAATGTTGCCCAGGTAGAACTCGACAATGTTCCATCCCCATTGTTCTTTATCCGATTTCTCGAGACGCTGTTGTAGCGCCACTTTGGCCTGTTTTTCGTCCATATTGCGTTCAGCAACATAGAGCCACAGGCTACGGAAAGGATCGTTGGGATCGTCTTGATAAAACGCCAGCAGATCATCTTGCGCTAAACGATAACGACCGCCGTAATAGAGGGCGATACCGCGATTTAAGTGCGCGTAGTTGTAAGTTGGATCAAGCTCAAGTACAGAATCAAACGCTTCATAGGCAGCATCAAAATTGCCTGCCTGCGTTAAATAAATGCCTAAGTAATTGAATACTTCAGGCATATCGGGTCGAATGGCCAGCGCTTGTGAAAAATCATTACGCGCCAGAGCCCTCAGACCGAGACTATCATACAACACTCCGCGCTCATATAAAAGCTGTGCGCGTTCGTCATCGGTTAAAGCCCGACTGGCAAGTATTTGTTCCATGCGTGCCAGAATCACTTCTTGCTGTAGCGTAGGCTGCAGTGGCACCGCTAATACTTCGTTCTTACGCCAGGCAGAGTTGCTGCATCCGGCCAGCGTGATAGCTGTCGCAACGAAACACCAGCGCAAAAAAGGCTTCATTTCCTACTCCCGAAGACAACAAATGGATGAACGTCCTGTCCCCCGGCTGCAAACGAGACTTCCTGTCCCGTAACAAACAGCTCTCCATGTCACCATGGAGAGCTTAATTGGCAAACCTTACTCAGCTTCTGGCGCAGCCGGTGCTGCATCTTCTGCTGGAGACTGCTCGGTTGCTTCTTTAATGCTTAAACGGACGCGGCCCTGACGGTCAACTTCCAGTACTTTCACCGGAACTTCCTGACCCATCTGCAGGTAATCAGTCACTTTCTCTACGCGCTTGTCAGCGATTTGAGAGATGTGAACCAGACCTTCTTTACCACCACCGATGGCAACAAACGCACCGAAATCAACGATACGAGTGACCTTACCGTTATAGATACGGCCCACTTCGATTTCAGCGGTGATCTCTTCGATACGGCGGATAGCGTGTTTCGCTTTATCACCGTCGGTCGCTGCGATTTTCACGGTACCGTCATCTTCGATTTCGATTGTGGTGCCGGTTTCTTCGGTCAGCGCACGAATCACAGCCCCGCCCTTACCGATCACGTCTTTGATCTTGTCTGGGTTGATTTTGATGGTGTGAATACGTGGAGCAAATTCAGAAATGTCGCCACGCGGTGCATCAATAGCCTGTTCCATCACGCCCAGAATGTGCAGACGCGCACCCTTAGCCTGGTTCAGAGCCTCCTGCATGATTTCGCGGGTGATGCCTTCGATTTTGATATCCATCTGCAGCGCAGAGATACCTTCGCGGCTACCGGCAACTTTAAAGTCCATATCGCCCAGGTGATCTTCGTCACCCAGAATATCGGACAGAACAACAAAGTTGTCGCCTTCTTTCACCAGGCCCATCGCGATACCCGCCACGGCGGCTTTGATCGGCACACCAGCGTCCATCAGTGCCAGAGAAGCACCACACACGGAAGCCATGGAAGAAGAACCGTTAGATTCAGTGATTTCAGAAACCACACGAACGGTGTACGGGAATTTATCAGCTTCTGGCATAACGGCCAGCACACCACGTTTCGCCAGACGACCGTGACCAATTTCACGACGCTTAGGCGAACCCACCATCCCGGTCTCACCCACGGAGTACGGAGGGAAGTTGTAGTGGAACAGGAAGCTGTCAGTACGCTCGCCCATCAGCTCATCCAGATTCTGCGCATCACGTGCGGTACCCAGAGTCGCGGTAACCAGCGCCTGAGTTTCGCCACGGGTGAACAGCGCAGAACCGTGAGTACGCGGCAGAACGCCAGTACGCACGTCCAGACCACGAATCATGTCTTTTTCACGGCCATCGATGCGCAGTTCGCCTGCCAGAATACGGCTACGAACAACGTTTTTCTCGATAGCGTGCAGAATGTCAGACAGTTCGCCAGCATCCAGAGATTCGTCTTCTGCGGTCAGGGTTGCAATAACGTCCGCTTTGATGACGTCAACCTGAGCATAACGTTGTTGTTTCTCAGTGATGCGGTAAGCATCGCTCAGGCGGGATTCTGCCAGTGCAGCAACGCGAGCATTCAGCTCTTCGTTTACTGCTTCTGGCTGCCAGTCCCAGCGCGGTTTGCCAGCTTCAGCAACCAGTGCGTTGATTTCCTTGATAACAATCTGCTGCTGATCGTGACCGAAGACTACGGCGCCCAGCATCTGGTCTTCGCTCAGCAGTTCAGCTTCGGATTCAACCATCAGTACTGCGCTTTCGGTACCGGCAACAACCAGGTCCAGCTTGCTGGTTTTCAGCTCTTCAGCAGTCGGGTTCAGCACATACTGGTCATTGATGTAACCAACACGAGCGGAACCGATTGGGCCGTTGAACGGAATACCGGACAGGCTCAGCGCAGCAGATGCGCCAATCATGGCAACGATATCAGGGTGTACCTGTGGGTTTACGGAAACAACGGTAGCAATAACCTGCACTTCGTTGACGAAACCTTCCGGGAACAGTGGACGAACCGGACGGTCAATCAGACGCGCGATCAGGGTTTCGCCTTCGCTTGGACGGCCTTCACGACGGAAGAAGCTACCTGGGATACGGCCAGCAGCGTAGGTACGCTCCTGGTAGTTAACGGTCAGCGGGAAGAAGTCCTGGCCTGGTTTGGCTTTTTTCTGGCCCACAACGGTAACGAATACCGCGGTGTCATCCATGCTTACCATTACAGCAGCGGTAGCCTGGCGAGCCATCATGCCGGTTTCAAGCGTGACCGTATGCTGGCCATACTGGAATTTACGAACGATCGGATTCAGCAAAATAAGATCCTTTAAAATGACGGGCAGCACGTGGCTTCACGCGCCGCCGTTGGTACCCGACCTTCATCGCATCCTCGCGACTAATGACAACCCTAACCCGCTCTTACGGGTAAAGCCTCTCATTAGCCGCGCGAACCTCTGCAATAAAGATCACACTCAGCAACAATACATTAGTTTCCATAGAATTGCTGCCGCCTGGTTGAAAAAAGGGGCCCTTACAGGCCCCTTTTTCTGAAACTCGCAAGAACTAGCGACGCAGACCCAGACGCTCGATCAGGCTGGTGTAACGTGCTACATCTTTACGCTTCAGGTAGTCGAGCAGTTTACGACGCTGAGAAACCATACGCAGCAGACCACGACGGCTGTGGTGATCTTTTTTGTGCTCTGCAAAGTGACCCTGCAGGTGGTTAATCTGTGCAGTCAGCAGTGCAACCTGAACTTCGGTAGAACCACTGTCGTTAGTACCACGACCAAACTCGGAAACGATTTTAGCTTTAGCTTCAACGCTTAGAGACATTTTCAACTCCAACATTATAGATAAATAAACAGGGTGCCGATCTCTAATTCAGCAACCCCAGTGCACGACTGAACCCGTTGTTAAACAATCGGCCAGTCGTTAAGCCGCGCTATTTTACCTGTAGCGCTCTTTTACCGCAAGATAGCGGCAAAAGTCAGACGGGATATTCAACGACCAGACGGCGCGGAGCGACCCGGCCCTCGTCATCGATTATCCCCATACCGATAAATTTCTGCTCTTCGCCTTCGGTAACGCGCACCAGGCCTTCAGCCTGAACACCCGCAGCGCGTACCGGATTGCCGTTTTTAAAATAAACGGCAACCTCTGGCAGCAAGTTCACCAGCGGAAAATCTGAGGCGGGGCTATCCATTGGCATCAGCAGCGGATCCAACAGGTCTGCAGGCTCGACCTCCTGCCGGTGTGCCTGCTCGACCAGCTCACTAAGCTGTTCCAGAGTGACCATGCGCTCAATCGGATATTTACTTACCGCCAGGCGACGCAGGAAAATAACATGCGCACCGCAGCCAAGTTTTTCACCGAGATCGTCAACGATCGTACGGATGTACGTTCCCTTAGAACAGTGAACCTCCAGCTCCAGTTCATCCCCTTCATGGCGAATAAACAGCAGTTCATACACCGTGATTGGGCGAGCTTCACGTTCAACCTCAATACCCGCGCGCGCATATTCGTACAGGGGCTTGCCCTGATGCTTGAGCGCAGAATACATCGATGGAACCTGCTCGGTGTCCCCGCGGAAAGTCTCCAGCGCGGCAGCAAGCTGCCCGGCGCTAAAGTTAACCGGGCGTTCCTGAACGACAATGCCGTCGGCATCAGAAGTGTCGGTACGCTGCCCAAGTTTAGCAATCACGCGATAACGCTTGTCGGAGTCCAGCAGATATTGGGAGAACTTCGTTGCTTCACCGAGGCAGATTGGCAACATCCCGGTCGCCAGCGGATCCAGCGCACCGGTATGGCCCGCGCGGTTCGCGTTATAAAGGCGCTTTACTTTTTGTAGTGCATCGTTGGAAGAGAGCCCCTGAGGCTTGTCCAGCAACAGTACACCATGAATATCACGACCACGACGACGAGGACGACTCATCAATCCTCCTTGCTGTCGTCCGTATTCACGCGACGCTCGTCATCATGACGGATGACATTGGAAACCAGGTTAGACATGCGCATCCCTTCAACCAGCGAGTTATCGTAGAAGAAGGTCAGCTCCGGCACGATGCGCAAACGCATTGCCTTACCAACCAAAGTGCGGATATAGCCAGACGCGTCCTGCAGAACTTTGATGCCTTCTTTGATGGCTTCTTCGTCTTTATCGTTCAGGAACGTTACGAAAACTTTGGCATAGGCCAGGTCACGGGAGATTTCAACACCGGAGACGGTGGTCATCATACCCAGACGCGGGTCTTTAATTTCACGCTGCAGGATAATGGCAATTTCTTTCTGCAATTCCTGAGAAACGCGCTGCGAGCGACCAAATTCTTTCGCCATAATAATTTCTCCAGACAAAACGGGGGGCACACGGCCCCCCTAAGATAGTTGATGCGGTATAGCTATCAGGAGATGGTACGCTTGATCTCGATAATTTCGAAGACTTCGATCATATCGCCCACGCGCACGTCGTTGTAGTTCTTAACGCCGATACCACATTCCATACCGTTACGGACTTCGTTAGCATCATCTTTAAAGCGACGCAGGGATTCCAGCTCGCCTTCATAGATAACTACGTTGTCGCGCAGTACGCGGATTGGGTTATGACGTTTGACCACACCCTCGGTGACCATACAACCTGCGATGGCACCAAACTTCGGTGATTTAAACACATCGCGAACTTCGGCCAGGCCGAGGATCTGCTGTTTCAGTTCCGGAGACAGCATGCCGCTCATCGCCGCTTTTACTTCATCAATCAGATGATAGATGACGGAGTAGTAGCGCAGATCCAGGCTTTCCGCTTCAATCACGCGGCGCGCAGAAGCGTCGGCACGGACGTTGAAGCCAACCAGGATGGCGTTGGATGCTGCTGCCAGCGTAGCGTCAGTCTCGGTGATCCCGCCCACGCCGGAACCGATGATTTTAACTTTAACTTCATCGGTAGACAGTTTCAGCAGGGAGTCGCTGATCGCTTCCACAGAACCCTGAACGTCGGCTTTCAGCACGATGTTCACTTCGGACACTTCGCCTTCAGTCATGTTGGCGAACATGTTTTCCAGTTTGGATTTCTGCTGACGAGCCAGTTTCACTTCGCGGAATTTACCCTGACGATACAGAGCAACTTCACGGGCTTTCTTCTCGTCGCGAACAACGGTCACTTCGTCACCCGCGGCAGGTACGCCGGACAGGCCAAGGATCTCAACAGGGATAGAAGGACCCGCTTCGGTCACTTCACGGCCCATCTCGTCACGCATCGCACGCACGCGGCCATACTCGAAGCCACACAGTACGATATCGCCCTTGTTCAGAGTACCTTCACGCACCAGAACGGTTGCAACCGGACCACGACCTTTATCCAGGAAGGATTCGATTACCACGCCGCTTGCCATACCTTTACGTACGGCTTTCAGTTCCAGAACTTCAGCCTGCAGCAGGATAGCGTCCAGCAGGTCGTCGATACCGGTACCGGCTTTAGCAGAAACGTGGATGAACTGGCTTTCGCCGCCCCACTCTTCCGGCATGATGCCGTACTGGGACAGTTCCTGCTTAACGCGATCCGGGTCTGCTTCTGGTTTATCGATTTTGTTCACTGCGACTACTACCGGTACCTGCGCCGCTTTCGCGTGCTGGATAGCTTCGATAGTTTGTGGCATCACGCCATCGTCAGCCGCAACAACCAGAACAACGATATCCGTCGCCTGAGCACCACGAGCACGCATGGAAGTAAACGCTGCGTGACCCGGGGTATCCAGGAAGGTCACCATGCCGTTGTCAGTTTCTACGTGGTAAGCACCGATGTGCTGGGTAATACCACCCGCTTCACCGGAGGCAACCTTAGTAGAACGAATGTAGTCCAGCAGGGAGGTTTTACCGTGGTCAACGTGGCCCATGATGGTCACAACCGGAGCACGAGTTTCGGTTGCAGCGCCGGTATCACGGTCGCTCATTACCGCCTCTTCCAGCTCGTTTTCACGACGCAGGATAACCTTGTGGCCCATTTCCTCGGCAACCAGCTGGGCGGTTTCCTGATCGATGACCTGGTTAATGGTTGCCATTGCGCCCAGCTTCATCATCGCTTTGATGACCTGAGAGCCTTTAACAGCCATTTTGTTAGCCAGTTCAGCAACGGTAACGGTTTCACCGATCACAACATCACGGTTAACCGCCTGTGCAGGCTTGGTGAAGCCCTGCTGCAGGCTGCTTGGCTTACGCTTGCCTTTACCACCGCGAACGGCTGCACGAGCCTCTTCACGGTCAGCTTTAGATTCGCCGTGTTTGCCGCCTGCCTTTTTCTGGCGAGGAGCTTTAGCCGTTGTAGTACGAGCGCGACCACGCCCGCCTTCTACTTCACGGTCGTTTTCGTCTTCAGCCTGGCGGGCATGCTGAGAAGTGGTGACATGATAGTCAGACTTGTCGTCTTCCACTTTCTCTTGTTCGGCCCACACGCCTGCGTTAGCTTCAGCCAATTTACGGACCTCTTCCGCTACGCGACGTGCTTCTTCTTCGAGTTTGCGACGAGCTTCTTCTTCCGCTTTGCGCTTCAGCTCTGCAGTTTCAGCTTCACGGCGGGCTTTATCGGCCTGGGCAGTTTTCGTCATATCGTCAGTTTGTTGATTGCTCACTTTGTCTTTTTCCGCAGCTTCACGTTTCGCTTTATCAGCGGCTTCGCGCTTAGCTTGTTCTTCAGCATCACGCTTAGCTTTTTCTTGTGCCGCACGTTTGGCAGTTTCCTCTGCCTCACGCTGGGCTTGCTCTTCCGCTTCACGCTGCGCCTGTTCTTCCGCGGCAAGGCGTTCAGCCTCTTGCGGATCACGTTTCACAAAGGTGCGCTTCTTGCGGACTTCGATTTGTACCGATTTACTTTTCCCACCGGTACCTGGAATGTTTAAAGTACTGCGCGTTTTGCGCTGTAAAGTCAACTTATCTGGGCCTGAGCCATGTTCATGGTTCAGGTGAGCCAGCAGAGTTTGCTTCTCTTGCGCCGAAACGGAGTCATCAGCAGACTTCGGGATCCCTGCATCAGCAAATTGCTGTACCAGGCGGTCCACGGAGGTCTGAATCTCTGCGGCCAGCGCTTTTACGGTTACATCTGTCATGCTGTTCCTTCCTGCTACAGTTTATTACGCTTCGCCGCCAAACCAGCAAATGTTACGCGCTGCCATAATCAGTTCACCGGCTTTCTCATCCGTTAAACCTTCGATATCAGACAGGTCGTCAACACCTTGCTCGGCAAGGTCTTCCAGCGAGCTAACACCACGAGCAGCCAGTTTAAAGGCCAGCGTGCGATCCATCCCTTCGAGGTTCAGCAGATCCTCGGCTGGTTTCTTATCGCCAAGGCTCTCTTCTTGTGCCAGAGCCAGTGTGGTGAGCGCGTTTTTAGCGCGATCGCGTAATGCTTCCACGGTGTCTTCATCAAGGCCGTCGATTTCCAGCAGCTCTTTCATTGGCACATAGGCCAACTCTTCAAGCGTGGAGAAACCTTCTTCGACCAACACGGTGGCGAAATCCTCGTCAATGTCGAGGTATTTGGTAAAGGTATCAATAGCCGCATGCGCTTCAGCCTGATGTTTAGCCTGCAGGTCATCAACGGTCATGACGTTGAGTTCCCAGCCGCTCAGCTGTGATGCCAGGCGAACGTTCTGACCGTTACGGCCGATGGCCTGTGCCAGGTTGCCTGCCTCTACCGCGATATCCATCGTATGTTTGTCTTCGTCGACAACGATGGATGCTACGTCAGCCGGTGCCATTGCGTTGATAACAAACTGCGCCGGGTTGTCGTCCCACAGCACGATATCAATACGCTCACCGCCTAACTCTGTAGAAACCGCCTGAACGCGTGCACCACGCATACCAACGCATGCCCCGACCGGGTCGATACGCTTGTCGTTAGTTTTCACAGCGATTTTGGCGCGAGAGCCAGGATCGCGTGCAGCGGCTTTAATCTCGATAACTTCTTCACCGATTTCCGGCACTTCAATGCGGAACAGTTCGATCAGCATTTCAGGTTTGGAGCGGCTAACGAACAGTTGTGCACCGCGAGCTTCAGGACGTACTGCGTACAGCACGCCGCGAATGCGGTCGCCCGGACGGAAGTTTTCGCGCGGCAGCATATCTTCACGCAGAATCACGGCTTCAGCATTGCTGCCGAGATCCAGAGCGATGTTGTCACGGTTAACTTTTTTCACCACGCCGGTGATAATCTCACCTTCGTGCTCACGGAACTGATCGACCACCATCGCACGCTCGGCTTCGCGAACTTTCTGCACGATAACCTGCTTGGCGGTTTGGGTGGTGATACGGTCAAAGGTCACGGATTCAATCTGATCTTCAACGTATTCACCAACCGTGAAGGCCGGATCTTCGAACTGAGCCGCTTCCAGGGTGATTTCACGCGTCGGTTGCGTCACCTCTTCAACGATAACCCAACGGCGGAAGGTATCGAAATCACCGCTTTTGCGGTCGATTTCAACGCGCACGTCAATTTCTTGCTCGTATTTTTTCTTGGTCGCCGTTGCCAGCGCACTTTCCAGCGCTTCGAAAATTTTCTCACGCGGTAGCGATTTTTCGTTGGAAACTGCTTCAACAACAGCCAAAATTTCTTTGTTCATCCTGGGTTTTCACCTCAATCCAAACTATTAAAAGTGGGGTACCAGGTTCGCTTTCTGGATGTTGCTCAGCGCGAACACTTCGTCTTTTCCTTCGACCGTTACCGTGATCATCTCACCGTCTACGGCTTTAATAATACCCTGCCATTTGCGGCGGTTTTGCACAGCCATGCGCAATACAATGCTCACTTCTTCGCCGGTAAAACGAACGTAGTGTTCTGCGGTGAACATTGGGCGATCGAGGCCAGGTGATGACACTTCCAGGTGATAGGCCACGGTGATGGGATCTTCGACATCCAGTACGGCACTGACCTGGTGACTGACATCAGCACAATCATCAACATTGATGCCATCTTCACTATCAATATAGATGCGCAGCGTAGACGTGCGGCCGCGAACGAATTCGATGCCTACAAGTTCGTAGCCCAGTGCTTCGACCGGTGCTGAAATCATCTCTGTTAATTTTTGCTCTAATGTGGACAAGCCCACCCCCAAGACATAAAAAAAGGGCATATAGCCCAGTTATTCTGAAGTCAGATAACAAAAAACCCCGATAAATCGGGGCTTTATATAACTGAACCCTGTATGCCGCAACTGCGGCCCGGACACCGTCCAGGAGAATTTTTTTCTAAATTCTTCGCGAAGGCACCGAAACTGGTGTTCACAGTATATTTGAAAAAGAACTCTCAGGGAAAGTGGTTGCGGGGGCCGGATTTGAACCGACGACCTTCGGGTTATGAGCCCGACGAGCTACCAGGCTGCTCCACCCCGCGTCCGAAAACGTGGCAAATACTACGCCAGAATTGCATAAAATGCAAGAATTGCTAGGATTTGGTACCGAGGACGGGACTTGAACCCGTAAGCCCAATCGGGCACTACCACCTCAAGGTAGCGTGTCTACCAATTCCACCACCTCGGCACTCTTTGAACACGGTAACCTTCATATTACCGCATTGAAGCTGACAAACTTACTGCGGGATATCGCTGCTCGGCTTGGTAGGTGCCGCTGGCGCAGTCTGCTCAGTTTGTGCTGGCTGACTTAAATTTTCCCACTCACTTCCTTTACTGGTTTTGTTGGTGCTGAGATTACCCAGAACCAGGCTCAGAATAAAGAACAACGTTGCGAGCACACCGGTCATGCGGGTCATGAAGTTACCAGAACCACTTGAACCGAATAACGTAGCGGAAGCGCCTGCTCCGAAGGAGGCTCCCATATCAGCGCCTTTACCTTGCTGCAGCATAATAAGACCTACAAGGCCTAACGCTACAATAAGGAAAACAACCAAAAGAGCTTCGTACATAATCAACCTGTTCCTTGCGGGGTTACCGCACGCCAATTGCTTCAAACCAGTTAAGCGGATACGTTTGTCATTACCCACTGAAGCGGGTGAGAATACTAACCAAAGCCAGACTGGTGCGCAAGGGCAATTTATTAACAATGCACTGACTGCGGAAAAAAACAGCAAACAATCAGTATTCGGTAGAAGAACAGGCGGCAACTGCCGCCTTTTCAATCAGTTTGATGCGCAGAAAATATTAAACTGCCTTCACTGCATCTGCGATTTGGTGGGCAAAGGCCGTAACCTGCGCTTCGTCCTCACCTTCAACCATCACTCGAATCAGCGGTTCAGTGCCTGACTTACGCAACAATACGCGGCCACGGTTGCCCAATGCGGCTTCCACCTCAGCGGTAGCGCGTTTTACCGCTTCGTTTTCAAGCGGATCGCCGCTGCCAGCGGTAAAGCGGACGTTAACCAAAATCTGCGGGAATAATTTCATGCCGCTGCAAAGATCGTGCAGGCTCATGTGGTTGCGAACCATTGCTGTGAGTACTTGCAAACCAGCGATGATACCGTCGCCCGTTGTGGTCTGGTCCAGCAGGATAACGTGCCCGGAGTTTTCCGCACCTATACGCCAGCCTTTCTCCTGCAGTTTCTCCAGGACATAGCGGTCACCAACTTTGGCACGGACAAATGGAATACCCAGCTGCTTAAGCGCGACTTCCAGCCCCATATTGCTCATTAGCGTCCCCACGGCGCCGCCGCGTAGCTGCCCCTGACGCAATCCTTCGCGAGCGATGATATAGAGAATCTGATCGCCATCGACTTTATGCCCCAGGTTATCCACCATGATCACCCGGTCGCCGTCGCCGTCAAACGCGATACCAAGATCGGCTTTTTCTAACAACACGCGTTCTTGCAGCATGCGAACGTCGGTCGCACCGCATTTTTCATTAATGTTCACCCCATCCGGCTCACAGCCGATGGCAATGACTTTTGCGCCCAGCTCACGCAATACATTGGGTGCGATGTGGTAAGTCGCTCCGTTAGCGCAGTCCACGACGATTTTGAGGCCATTCAGGCTCAGTTCGTTCGGGAAAGTCCCCTTACAGAATTCAATATAGCGCCCTGCGGCATCAACAATACGGCTGGCTTTACCCAGCTCCGCCGAATCTACGCAGGTGATCTCTTTTTCCATCTCCGCTTCAATCGCTTCTTCGACTTCATCCGGGAGCTTAGTCCCGTCGATAGAGAAGAATTTGATGCCGTTGTCATAGAACGGATTATGAGAGGCAGAGATAACAATGCCGGCTTCCGCGCGGAATGTTCGCGTCAAATAGGCAACCGCAGGCGTTGGCATTGGCCCGGTAAAAGAAGCGGACAGACCGGCTGCGGCAAGACCTGCTTCCAGTGCAGACTCCAGCATGTAGCCGGAAATACGCGTATCTTTACCGATGATGATTTTACGGGAGCCATGACGAGCAAGCACTTTACCCGCAGCCCAGCCCAGCTTCAGAACGAAATCAGGAGTAATAGGCGCATCGCCCACGCGGCCACGAATGCCATCGGTGCCAAAATATTTACGGTTACTCATAGTATTTGTTTTCCTTCACTGAAAGCGTAGCTTCAACCACGCGCATAGCTTCAACTGTCTCTTTCACGTCATGAACGCGAAGAATTTGTGCCCCCTGCATGGCAGCAATCACCGCACAGGCAAGACTTCCGCTCAGACGCTGGTCGGGGCCAACATTCAGCAACTGCCCCACCATGGATTTACGGGACATTCCCACCAGGAGCGGCATGCCGTAGTGATGGAATTCCGAAAGTCGGGCTAATAGCTGGTAATTGTGGGTGAGATTCTTACCGAAACCAAAGCCTGGGTCGAGCAACAATTTCTCTTTTGAGATACCTCCCGCCTCACAGCGGGCAATATGCTGCACAAAAAAGCGATTCACGTCGGCATACACGTCATCATAGTGCGGCGCCTGCTGCATCGTTTTCGGTTCACCTTGCATATGCATCAGGCAAACCGGTAGCCCCGTTTCCGCAGCGGCGGCCAGCGCCCCGGGCTCCTGTAACGAGCGAATATCGTTGATAATATGCGCCCCCACTCGGGCAGACTCGCGGATAACCTCAGCCTTTGAGGTATCCACAGAAACCCAGACTTCAAAACGCTGAGCAATCGCCTCCACCACCGGGATAACGCGCTCAAGCTCTTCTTCAGTACTTACTTCGGCCGCACCAGGTCGCGTAGATTCTCCGCCAACATCAATGATTGTCGCCCCGGCGTTGATCATAGCGTTTGCATGCTTCAGGGCTTCAACCAGCGAGTTGTGCTGGCCACCGTCAGAAAAAGAATCCGGCGTGACGTTTAAAATCCCCATGACATGAGGATGGGAGAGATCCAGCGTAGAGCCCTGCGCGGTAAGTTTCATTCTTCTTCCTATGCGTTTGTCTTAGGAGGTACAAAAACAAAAACCCCGGGACAGGCCCGGGGTTTATAGATTACTGCAAAAACATCTGTCGTGAGCGTCTTATTTGTCGCCCAGCTGTTCTGACATCGTGTTACCCGGATTTGGCGTGCGCGGTTCATCAACCGGGCGTGGCGCATTTGGGGTACCGTTGTTATCAGAATTATTGCTGCTCTTGCTCGCATCTTCCCAACCTGCTGGCGGACGCACTTCGCGGCGAGCCATCAGATCGTCAATCTGCGGTGCATCGATGGTTTCATACTTCATCAACGCATCTTTCATGGTATGCAGGATATCCATGTTCTCATTCAGCAGCTGGCGAGCACGAGCATAGTTGCGTTCAATCAGGGATTTCACTTCCTGATCGATGATACGCGCGGTCTCATCAGACATATGCTTAGCTTTCGCAACTGAACGGCCCAGGAATACTTCGCCCTCTTCTTCCGCATACAGCAGCGGACCAAGTTTGTCGGAGAAGCCCCACTGGGTAACCATGTTACGTGCCAGGTTGGTCGCGACTTTAATGTCATTCGACGCCCCGGTAGACACATGTTCCGGTCCGTAGATAATCTCTTCTGCCAGACGGCCGCCGTACAGCGTGGAGATCTGACTTTCCAGTTTCTGACGGCTGGCGCTAATAGCATCGCCTTCAGGCAGGAAGAAGGTCACACCCAACGCACGACCACGAGGAATAATCGTCACTTTGTGCACCGGATCGTGTTCCGGTACCAGGCGACCGATAATCGCATGGCCAGCTTCGTGATAGGCAGTAGATTCTTTCTGCGCTTCCGTCATCACCATGGAGCGACGTTCTGCCCCCATCATGATTTTGTCTTTCGCTTTCTCGAACTCAACCATCGATACCACACGCTTGTTACCGCGAGCGGCAAACAGCGCGGCTTCGTTCACCAGGTTGGCCAGATCGGCACCGGAGAAACCAGGCGTACCACGAGCGATAATTGCAGCATCAATATCCGGCGAAAGCGGTACGCGGCGCATATGCACTTTCAGGATTTGCTCACGGCCACGAACGTCCGGCAGACCGACAACAACCTGGCGGTCGAAACGACCTGGACGCAGCAGCGCCGGGTCAAGTACGTCAGGACGGTTAGTTGCCGCAATAACGATGATACCTTCGTTACCTTCGAAGCCATCCATCTCAACCAGCATCTGGTTCAGGGTCTGCTCACGTTCATCGTGACCACCACCCAGACCGGCGCCACGCTGACGACCTACGGCATCGATTTCATCGATAAAGATAATGCAAGGTGCTGCTTTCTTGGCCTGTTCGAACATGTCACGGACACGGGATGCGCCCACACCGACGAACATTTCAACAAAGTCAGAGCCGGAAATCGTGAAGAACGGCACTTTAGCTTCGCCAGCAATCGCTTTTGCCAGCAGCGTTTTACCCGTACCCGGAGGACCGACCATCAGGACGCCTTTCGGGATTTTACCGCCCAGCTTCTGGAAACGGCTCGGCTCACGCAGGTATTCAACCAGCTCAGCCACCTCTTCTTTCGCCTCGTCACAGCCTGCAACGTCAGCAAAGGTGGTCTTGATTTGGTCTTCCGTTAGCATACGCGCCTTGCTCTTACCGAACGACATGGCACCTTTGCCACCGCCGCCCTGCATTTGGCGCATAAAGAAGATCCAGACCCCAATCAGCAGCAGCATTGGGAACCAGGAAATGAAGATAGTTGCCAGCAGACTCTGCTCTTCAGGCGGCTCGCCCACAACTTTCACGTTCTTGGTAATCAGATTATCAAGCAGCTTGGGATCATTAACGGGGATGTAAGTCGTGTATCGGTTACTATCTTTCTTGGTAACGTTGATTTCACGTCCGTTGATGCGCGCTTCGCGAACCTGGTCCTGATTAACTTCGGACAGGAAAGTGGAGTAGTCCACCCTACGGCCATTTGACTCGCTGGGCCCAAAGCTCTGGAATACCGACATTAGCACAACGGCAATGACCAGCCAGAGTATTAGGTTTTTCGCCATGTCACTCAAGGGATTAACCTCATATTACAACTGTGTTAACAAACAGCGTCAGGGTACTATAGTTTGCGCCCGGTCGCTACAATGTACACTTCACGTGAGCGGGCACGAGAAGAGTCCGGCTTACGAACTTTAACCGTCGTAAACAGGGAGCGAATTTCTCGCAGGTATTCATCGAAACCTTCGCCCTGAAACACTTTCACTACAAAACTACCGCCCGGCGCCAGCACGTCCCGACACATTTCCAGCGCCAGTTCAACCAGGTACATAGCGCGCGGGATATCGACTGCCGGTGTCCCGCTCATGTTTGGCGCCATATCTGACATGACAACCTGCACTTTACTGTCACCAACACGTTCCAGCAGGGCTTTGACGACTAATTCATCACGAAAATCGCCCTGAAGGAAGTCCACACCAACGATAGGATCCATTGGTAAAAGATCGCAAGCGATGATTCTCCCCTGATTCCCGATTTGGGTCACGACGTACTGTGACCACCCGCCGGGTGCAGCACCAAGATCAACAATAGTCATTCCTGGCTTAAAAAGTTTGTCACTTTGCTGTATTTCATCAAGTTTAAACCAGGCACGGGACCGCAACCCCTTTTTCTGTGCCTGTAGAACATATTTATCGCTAAAGTGTTCCTGCAGCCAGCGACTGGAGCTGGCAGAACGCTTCTTACCTGTCATCTCAATATCCAACTTTGTTCATCGTGAATAGCAGGCTAACTAACAATCAGCACAGCCGATTTGGCGATACACTGGAGATGGCGGTAGAATGAACCGTTTTCAATCCCAACGTAAGCAAAAAATACGATGAATCTGAGTACTAAACAAAAACAGCACCTGAAAGGTCTGGCCCATCCGCTCAAGCCGGTCGTTCTGCTTGGCAATAA
Organism: Cedecea neteri; assembly: GCF_000757825.1. Taxonomy (GTDB): domain Bacteria; phylum Pseudomonadota; class Gammaproteobacteria; order Enterobacterales; family Enterobacteriaceae; genus Cedecea; species Cedecea selenatireducens. The sequence continues at coordinate 3,137,202 of NZ_CP009451.1, read as the reverse complement.
TGGTTTGACCGAAGGGGTACTGGCCGAGATTGAACAAGCGCTTGAGCACCATGAGTTAATCAAGGTGAAGATCGCAACGGAAGATCGCGAAACGAAAACCTTAATAGTGGATGCCATCGTGCGGGAAACCGGCGCCTGTAACGTACAGGTCATCGGTAAAACGCTGGTGATCTATCGCCCTTCTAAAGAGCGGAAGATCTCTCTGCCGAAGTAGGCAGAGGTGTGCAAAATGCCACGCTATGTTCGTTGATAAAAGGCCGCTATGCGGCCTTTTTCTTTTCTTTACAATACGCCAACCCTTTAGCCAGCGTAGTAAAAATTACAAATATTCTACTTTCAGGATTTCGAATTCGACATCGCCACCCGGCGTGCGAATCACAACAACATCATCGCATTCTTTACCCACAAGGCCGCGAGCGATAGGCGAATTTACAGAAATAAGATTCTTTTTAAAATCAGCCTCATCGTCACCAACGATGCGATAAGTAAGCTCTTCGTCATTATCCAGGTTCAATACCGTTACGGTGGTGCCAAAAATCACACGGCCGTTATTAGGCATTTTTGTGACATCGATCACCTGAGCATTGGACAGCTTCGCTTCGATATCCTGAATACGGCCTTCACAAAAGCCCTGCTGCTCACGCGCGGCGTGATATTCGGCGTTTTCTTTAAGATCGCCATGCTCGCGAGCTTCTGCAATTGCAGCAATGATTTCCGGACGACGAACGGACTTCAGAAAATCCAGTTCCTCGCGTAATTGTTCGGCGCCACGTAATGTCATCGGAATAGGTTGCATTTGTTATACCTCTTAAAATCAGTCCTCTGCAGCAGGGCAAAACACCCTGCTGGCTTAAAAGCATGGCCGGGATACGGGCAGTATCTCCGGCAATAAATAAAAGAAAACCAACCCGGAGTGATGACTCCAGGTCAGTAACAGTTTTCAAATTGACCGGTATTTTACCCTGGAGTTCCCTAAGGGTCATCGTTTACTTTGCACCATAATGCACCGTAGTATGGCGGTCACGTTTCCAGGCCGTTACCGCGAGATTATGCGATTTTTTAGATTTGTCATTGGGTTGACCGCTGCCGTAGCCATCAATGTTCAGGCTGCGAACGTTGAAGAGTACACCTCCCAGTTGCCTGATGGGGCGAACCTGGCGCTGATGGTGCAAAAAGTCGGTGCCACAAGCCCATTCATTGATTACCACAGCCAGCAGATGGCACTGCCTGCCAGTACTCAAAAAGTCATTACGGCGCTGGCTGCGCTGCTTCAGTTAGGCCCGGACTTTCGCTTTACGACGACGCTGGAAAGCCGCGCGCAGGTCGATAATGGCGTACTGAATGGCGACCTTATCGCGCGATTTGGCGGCGATCCTACGCTTAAACGTCAGGATATCCGCAATATGGTCGCCGAATTAAAAAAAGCAGGCGTCCAGCAGATTAAAGGTAACGTACTGGTCGATACGTCCATCTTTGCCAGCCACGATAAAGCGCCAGGCTGGCCCTGGAACGATATGACGCAGTGTTTTAGCGCCCCCCCTGCCGCCGCAATCGTGGACCGGAACTGTTTCTCAATTTCCCTGTATAGCGCCCCTAAGGCTGACGATTTGGCCTACATACGTATCGCGTCTTATTACCCGGTAGTGATGTTTAGCCAGGTCAGAACCCTGGCCAAAGGCTCCCCTGACGCCCAGTACTGTGAACTTGATGTCGTTCCGGGAGATTTGAATCGTTACACGCTGACAGGCTGCCTCACACAGCGCGCAGATCCTCTGCCATTAGCCTTTGCCATTCAGGACGGTGCTAGCTATGCAGGTGCCATCATCAAAGATGAACTGAAGCAGGCGGGGATTAGCTATAGCGGAACGCTGCTGCGCCAGACTCAGCCCAACGAACCGGGTACGGTACTCGCCAGCAAGCAGTCAGCACCGCTGCACGACCTGCTTAAAATCATGCTGAAGAAATCCGATAACATGATTGCCGATACCGTATTCAGGACCATCGGACATAATCGTTTAGGCGTCCCCGGCACATGGCGCGCAGGAGCAGATTCCGTTCGTCAGATTTTGCGTCAAAAAGCGGGCGTAGATTTGGGGAACAGCATCGTCGTCGACGGCTCCGGCCTTTCACGCCACAACCTGATTTCGCCAGCCACGATGATGCAGGTGCTGCAATACATCGCTCAGAATGATAATCAGCTAAACTTTATCTCCATGCTGCCGCTCGCGGGCTACGACGGTTCCCTGCAGTATCGTGCTGGCCTGCATCAGGCTGGCGTTGACGGCAAAGTGTCGGCGAAAACGGGCTCGCTGCAAGGGGTTTATAATCTGGCAGGCTTCATTACTACGGCCAGTGGCCAACGCATGGCCTTCGTGCAGTATCTCTCCGGCTATGCCGTTGAACCGGCCGACCAGCGTAACCGCCGTATCCCGCTGGTGCGTTTTGAAAGCCGGCTTTACAAGGATATTTACCAAAATAACTAGCCATGAAACTGCTTATTGTTGAAGACGATTTACTGCTCCAGGAAGGTCTTGCGCTGGCATTAGGCGGGGAAGGCTATGCCTTAGACTGCGCCACCACGGCGGCCCAGGCAGACGCCCTGCTGCAAAGCGGCGAGTACAGCCTGATTATTCTCGACCTGGGGCTGCCTGATAAGGACGGTGCCACGCTGCTAAGCCAGTGGCGTCGTCGTGGGGTAAAAAACCCCGTGCTGATCCTCACGGCTCGCGACGCGCTTGAAGACCGCGTAAACGGCCTGGATTCTGGCGCCGATGATTATTTGGTTAAACCTTTTGCCCTTGCAGAGCTACAGGCACGCGCCCGGGCGCTGATTCGCCGCTACCAGGGGCACAGCGACAATCTGCTGCAGGAAGACGATTTAACCCTTAATCTGCAAACACAGCAGGTCTTACTCGCTAATCAGGCCGTAGAAATTACGCCCAAAGAGTTCGCCTTGCTCACTCGCCTGATGATGCGCATTGGCCAGACGGTGCACCGCGAAACGCTGCAGCAGGATATTTACAGCTGGCAAGACGACCCAGGCTCCAATACCCTCGAAGTGCATATCCATAATCTTCGCCGCAAATTAGGGAAGGACAGAATCAAAACCGTGCGCGGCGTTGGCTACCGACTGGAAAGCCGTTCATGAGCAGCATGCGCCGGCGCCTGATGGTCCTGCTGGCGCTTATTCTTCTTTTTTTCCAGCTGATAAGCGTCGTCTGGCTCTGGCATGAAAGTCGTGAGCAGATTGGCTTCCTGGTGAGTGAAACGCTGTCCGCCAAGGCCCGAAACCAGCAGGTGGAGAAGGAGATCCGCGAAGCGATTGCCTCTTTGCTGGTGCCTTCTCTGGTGATGGTCGCCTTCACGCTTTTCTTTTCCTTCTGGGCAATCACCTGGATAACCCGTCCTCTGAATCAGCTGCGCTCCAGCCTTGCTAATCGTTCCGCCGACAATCTCACGCCGCTGCCCATGTTTTCCGACATGGACGAAATGGTGGCGGTGACCAATTCCCTTAACCAGCTGCTTGGCCGCCTGGATCATACTATTCAGCAAGAACGTCTGTTCACTGCCGATGCCGCACACGAACTGAGAACGCCGCTGGCTGGCCTCAGGCTGCATCTCGAACTGATGGCAAAAAAGGGCATAGAGCAGGCCCCGATGCTGCTAACCAGAATCGATCAGCTCATGCACACCATTGAGCAGCTACTGATGCTCTCCCGTGCCGGGCAAGCCCTCGCCAGCGGGCATTACAATACGCTGACCTGGAGCAGCGACATCGTTGCGCCGCTGAAGATGGAAATGGAAGAATTGGCTGCGCCTCGCGGGCAAAAGCTCATCTGGCCCGCGGACGCCTCTCTGACCGTTCAGGGCGATGCCGTGCTGCTGCGTTTGATGCTGCGTAACCTGCTGGAAAATGCCTCTCGCTATAGCCCAGAAAAAGGCGTGATTCATGTGATGCTGGCAGAGAAAGAGGGAGGAACTCTGTTGAGCGTGGTCGACAGCGGTCCGGGCATTAAAGCCGAGTATCTTCAGCAGATAACGGAACCTTTCAGGCGTATGGACCAGCGTTACGGTGGAAGCGGGCTGGGCCTGAACATTGTGCTACGTATTGTGCAGCTCCATCATGGCAGTCTTGAACTGGATAACCGCGCTGAAGGCGGCCTGCAGGCTGACTGCTGGCTTCCCGGCAGCATTCAATAAAAAAGGCCGGGAGCACCGGCCTTCTTCGTTTGAGACTTACTTCTGATAGATAATTTCGACGCCTTCGTCGTCTTCATCGTCCCAGTCGTCATCCCAATCTTCTTCTGCTTCAGCTTCCATTTCATCGAGCTGCTGGCGATGGTAGTCATCCCACATAAACTCGACTTTCTCTGTCTGCTTAGCGACTTCAGTCGCCGTAATTGGGTTTTCGATGATAAAGGTCATCACATCCCAGCAGAGATCCTTCACGCCCATCTGGCTTGCCGCAGAGATAAGGTAGAATTTATCTTCCCAGCCGAGTGCTTCGGCAATCGCCTTCGCCTTCTCTTCAGCCTGCGCTTTGTCCATCAGGTCGATTTTGTTAAACACCAGCCAGCGAGGTTTAGACGCCAGGCTTTCGCTGTATTTTTCCAGCTCGCCAACAATAATACGGGCGTTCTCAACCGGATCTGAACCATCGATAGGCTCAATATCGATGAGGTGCAGCAGGACACGGCAACGTTCCAGGTGCTTCAGGAAGCGAATACCAAGACCGGCACCGTCGGCGGCACCCTCAATCAGCCCCGGGATATCCGCGACAACGAAGCTCTTCTCGTTATCCATGCGGACAACGCCAAGACTTGGCACCAGCGTGGTAAATGGATAGTCAGCAACTTTTGGCTTCGCTGCAGATACCGCGCGGATAAAGGTTGATTTACCTGCGTTCGGCATGCCCAGCATGCCAACATCGGCCAGCAGCATCAGCTCTAACTGTAGGTCACGTTTTTCACCTGGAGTCCCCATCGTTTTCTGGCGAGGAGTACGGTTGACCGAGGATTTAAAACGGGTGTTACCCAGACCGTGCCAGCCGCCCTTAGCAACCATCAGCTTTTGACCGTGCAGGGTCATATCACCCATGGTTTCACCGGTGCCCTGATCGATAACTCGGGTCCCGACCGGCACCTTCACAGTCACGTCATGACCACGCTTGCCGGTACAATCGCGGCTTTGGCCATTCTGACCGCGTTCAGCGCGGAAAGCCTTTTCAAAACGATAATCGATGAGCGTATTCAGGTTCTCGTCGGCTTCAAGCCATACGTCACCGCCGTCACCGCCGTCACCGCCGTCCGGGCCGCCTCTCGGGATATATTTTTCACGACGGAAGCTAACGCAGCCGTTACCGCCATCCCCTGCCACGACCAGGATCGTTGCTTCATCAACAAACTTCATCTTACTTCTCCGTAAATCATTCGCCCGAACGTTGCACCGGTGTGGCCGTTTCGGTTTTATGCCAGCGCCCCCAAAGGCGGTGGCCAATCGCAGAATACATAGCACCAGCCACAACCACCAGTGCACCGATGTAACCCACAAGGTTAAGCATCGGTATGGCGAAATACTCGGGCCAGGCCTGAGACAGCAGGTCTGAGAACAGCAGCGTAAACAGCGGCGTTAGCGTAATGATGGCGCTAACCTGGGAGGCCTGCCAGCGCGCCATCGCCTCAGCGAGCGCGCCGTATCCTACCAACGTATTCAGACCGCAAAAAACCAGACACGTCAGTTGCCAGCTACTGAGCTGGAAAATAACGCCCGGCTTTGCCAGCGGCAAAAGTGCAATAGTACATAAAGTGTACAGCAAAAAGAGGATCTGTTGCGAGGCCAGCCGACGTAATAACACCTTCTGCGCTACACCATAACTGACCCAAACCGTTGCCGCCAGCACGCCAAAGATTACTCCAAGCGTGTAATCCGTCAGGCGGGTAAAAATTTCTATCAGGCTGGTGTTGAAGAACATCACCAGCCCGCATAAGAGCATAATGGCACCGATAACCTGTGTGCCACGCATTCTCTCTTTCAGCACCACCACGCTCGCCACCATCATCCCCACGGGGGAGAGCTGACCAATGACCTGAGACGCGGTAGGACTTAAATACTGCAGGGAGGAGCTAAAGAGCAGAAAGTTGCCAAATAGCCCACCGGTGGCAATCGCTAACAGCGCCAGCCACCGAGGCTTACGGAACAGGGTGAGCGGCGGAAGTTTACCCCGAATCGCGAGAATAATGCCGAGGCCAATACTGGCCATCAGGAACCGATAAAAGACCACCGTCGGCGGCGCCATCACCGGAAGCACCTGCTTCATCGCTATCGGTAACGCTCCCCAGCACATCGCCGTGGTAAGCGCTAAAAGAATGCCGATCCCCGCCTGCTGCCCCATGCCCATTCCCTGTTTTAATTTACCAGGCGTACAATGTAAAAAGCCCCGCAACACGTTGCGGGGCTTTCATCCGTTACCGGACCGAAAAACTTACTCAGCAACGATGCTGATGTATTTACGATTGTTCGGGCCTTTAACTTCGAATTTTACTTTACCGTCTGCTTTAGCAAACAGGGTGTGGTCACGACCACAACCTACATTGTTGCCAGCGTGGAATTTAGTACCACGTTGACGAACGATGATGCTACCAGCCAGTACAGTTTCGCCACCAAAGCGTTTTACACCGAGGCGTTTTGCTTCTGAATCGCGACCGTTACGAGTTGAGCCGCCAGCCTTTTTATGTGCCATTTAATCTACTCCTCAGGTCTTAGGCGCTGATGCCAGTAATTTTCACATCGGTGAACCACTGACGGTGGCCCGCTTGCTTACGATAGTGTTTACGGCGACGGAACTTGACGATTTTAACTTTCTCGCCACGACCGTGAGCAACGACTTCAGCTTTGATAACGCCACCATCGACGAAAGGAACGCCGATTTTGACTTCTTCACCGTTTGCGATCATCAGAACTTCAGCGAACTCAACAGTTTCGCCAGTTGCGATGTCCAGCTTTTCCAGGCGAACGGTCTGACCTTCGCTTACTCGGTGTTGTTTACCACCACTTTGGAAAACCGCGTACATATAAAACTCCGCTTTCCGCGCTTGCCTTTCATTGGATTCAGGTAGCGCTATAAATATTCACAATAGGGCGCGAATATTACGCAAATCGTGATGCTTTGACAAGTCCGATCGTCAATTAGCGTAGAAAAAAAACGCAACAGCACACACACCGTTTATCTGCCTCGTTTTTTCAGTACAATCTGTACTACAGTATCGAACCTCAACCCTCTCGTTATGCCATACGGATATGGAATAAACAGGACGAAAGCCAGACTTTTGCGATGAATTTAGAAAAAATTAATGAGTTAACCGCGCAAGATATGGCGGGTGTCAATGCGACAATCCTTGAGCAACTGAATTCTGATGTCCAGCTGATCAACCAGCTGGGCTACTACATCGTCAGCGGCGGCGGTAAACGTATCCGCCCTATGATTGCCGTGCTTGCCGCACGGGCACTTGCTTATGAAGGGCAGGCGCATGTCAGAATAGCGGCGCTAATCGAATTCATACATACCGCTACCCTTCTCCACGATGACGTCGTGGACGAATCAGATATGCGTCGCGGTAAAGCCACGGCTAACGCTGCTTTTGGCAATGCCGCAAGCGTGTTGGTCGGCGACTTTATCTATACGCGTTCCTTCCAGATGATGACCAGTCTTGGCTCGCTGAAAGTGCTGGAAGTCATGTCTGAGGCTGTTAACGTCATTGCTGAAGGCGAAGTACTGCAGTTGATGAACTGCAATGACCCTGATATCACCGAAGAAAGCTACATGCGGGTGATTTACAGCAAAACGGCTCGCCTGTTTGAAGCCGCAGCGCAATGTTCGGGGATCCTGGCTGGTGCATCTGACGTTCAGGAAAAAGCGCTGCAGGATTATGGGCGTTACCTGGGCACGGCTTTCCAGCTCATTGACGATCTGCTGGATTACAGCTCGGACGGGCAGACCCTGGGTAAAAACGTCGGTGATGACCTTAACGAAGGTAAGCCTACGCTGCCGCTGCTGCACGCCATGCGTAATGGTTCACCGGAACAGACACAGATGATCCGTGAAGCGATCGAACAAGGAAATGGCCGCCATCTGCTGGATCCTGTCCTGAAAGCTATGGCGGATTGCGGTTCTCTGGAGTGGACCCGCCAGCGTGCTGAGGAAGAGGCAGATAAAGCAATCGACGCGCTTTCTGTTCTGCCTGATAGCCCATATCGTGAAGCGCTTATCTCTTTAGCCCACATGTCCGTACAGCGCGATCGTTAGCGAGTACTTTAGCGCGTCATTTGGCGCGCTAAGTTTCCAATAAAACTTCGCCCCATCTCCATACCTTCACTTAAATCCTGCCATTTTCATTTGATTTCATCATATATGCGGATGAAAACACAGAATGCGTTATTCCTTACACTTACAGGAATCATTTGGAACTTTTTATGCTATAAGTTTCCTGTACTAATGCTCAGTTCAGGGCAGGATTTGTAAGATTACAGGGAGAGATTATGGAAAATCAGTATGTGGACTGGCATCCGGCGGACATCATTGCCGGCCTGCGAAAAAAGAGAACCTCGCTTGCCGCCCTGTCACGTCAGTCAGGTTTAAGCTCATCAACGCTCGCCAACGCGTTATCCCGCCCCTGGCCTAAAGGGGAGTTCATTATCGCTCAGGCTCTGGGCGTAGCCCCTCAGGTCATTTGGCCGTCGCGCTATCACGATCCTATAACCCATGAGTTTATCGACAGATCCAGCAAGATTCGGCAGCTATAAAAAAACCGGGGCATGCCCCGGTTTTTTCTTGCTAAGGGAGGCTTACTCGCTTCCCTTCACGCGTTCGATTTTCGCGCCCAGCGCCTGAAGCTTATCTTCAATGCGCTCATAGCCGCGGTCGATGTGGTAAATACGGTCAACCACCGTCGTGCCCTCTGCAATACAGCCAGCCAGAACAAGGCTTGCTGACGCGCGGAGATCTGTCGCCATGACCTGAGCACCAGAAAGTGTCTCAACGCCATGACAGATAACGGTGTTGCTTTCGATTTCCGCGTGCGCGCCCATACGAATTAACTCAGGCACATGCATAAAGCGGTTTTCGAAGATAGTTTCGGTGATCACGCCCGTCCCTTCAGCCACCAGGTTCAGCAGGGTGAATTGCGCCTGCATATCGGTAGGGAAGCCAGGGTGTGGGGCCGTACGAACCGTCACGCCTTTTGGACGCTGGCCGTGCATATCAAGGCTTATCCAGTCTTCACCGGTTTCAACCTCAGCACCTGCTTCACGCAGCTTAGCCAGAACCGCATCCAGGGTGTCAGGCTGCGCGTTACGGCAGAGGATTTTACCGCCTGAAATAGCTGCAGCCACCAGGAAGGTCCCGGTTTCAATGCGGTCAGGTAGAACGCGATAAACGCCGCCGCCCAAACGAGCAACACCTTCGATAGTAATGCGATCTGTGCCCGCACCGCTGATCTTCGCGCCCAGAGTGTTGAGAAAGTTCGCCGTATCGACGATTTCAGGTTCACGAGCGGCGTTTTCAATCACCGTCTTGCCTTCAGCAAGCGTGGCTGCACTCATGATGGTGACGGTAGCGCCCACGCTCACCTTATCCATCACAATGTGGGCCCCTTTAAGGCGGCCGTTTACCGAAGCCTTAACGTAGCCTTCTTCCAGCTTAATCTCTGCGCCCAGCTGCTCGAGACCGGTAATATGCAGGTCAACCGGACGAGCACCAATGGCACACCCGCCAGGCAGAGAAACCTGCCCTTGTCCAAAACGCGCAACCAGTGGCCCCAGAGCCCAGATAGACGCGCGCATGGTTTTTACCAGGTCGTATGGCGCACAAAAGATATTCACGCCGCTGGCATCAATGAAGACGGAACCATTACGCTCAACCTTGGTACCCAGCTGGCTCAGCAGCTTCATGGTGGTATCAATGTCTTTCAGCTTTGGAACGTTCTGAATCTCTACCGGCTCTTCCGCCAGAAGGGCTGCGAAGAGGATTGGCAGCGCGGCGTTTTTAGCCCCTGAGATTGTCACTTCACCACTCAGGCGAGTTGGCCCCTGCACACGAAATTTATCCATTGAAACTGCTCTCTTTTAAATTCAAAACGTTATCATCAGCCTGAGCCGATGATTCAAAAACCATTCAGTTTGCGATCGCGCGCCCACTCTTCCGGCGTGTAGGTCTTGATGGAAACGGCATGGATGCGATTATCCGCGATAAATTCCATCAGCGGAGCATAGACCGTTTGCTGTTTCTTGACGCGACTTAACTCGGCGAATAACTCACCCACCGCTATCACCTGAAAGTGGCTGCCATCGCCCGAGACGTGGACTTCCTGGAGGGGCAGTGCGTTCATCAGCACTGTCTGAATTTCATGATTTTCCATGGGGTATCTATTCGTCGATTAATAAATGATGAAATAAGCCACACATCTTAGAGGAAAGTGGCGTCCGCTTAAATAAGCAAAAAGCCCCGGAACTTAACAGTTCGAGGGCTTTGAAAGTAACGTGCTGAAATCATTAGCCTGCCAGATGCGGCAGCAGCGTCTCTGGCAGATTGTAGAGCTGAGCCAGCGTGCGCAAATTCTCACTGGCTCCCCGCAGCTCAACCTCGCGTCCCTGACGGGTGGCGATGGCTGTCAGGTGGATAAGTAACGCCAGCCCTGCAGTATCAACACGCGTCAGGCCGCTAAGCTCAAAGACGGTAATACCGGCGACCGTCTTCTCGCGCTGCGCCCAGAGCTGCTGAACGGTATCTCCATCCAGCTCGCCAAAAAAGTGCAACGTGGCACCTTCCTGTTTCCAGCTCAGTTCTTCCGCCATTACTGTTTACTGTCCAGAGTAATCGGCTGCTTCGAAATGGACTGCAGCTGTGCGGTCAAACCATCAATCCCTTTGGTACGCAGCAGGTCGCTCCACTCGTTCTGTTTAGTGGTGATCATGCTGATCCCTTCGGCGATCATGTCGTAGGCCTGCCAGTTGCCCGTTTGGCTATTTTTACGCCACTGGAAGTCAAGACGCACCGGCGGCCGGCCATTGGGATCGATAATCGTCACGCGGATCGCAATAATATCCGCGTTGCCCAGCGGCTGCTCCGGGGCTATCTGGTAAGTCTGACCGTGATACATCGCCAGCGCCTGACCATATGCCTGCTTCAGGTATTCTTCGAAAGCCTTAAAGTAGGCGTCGCGCTGCGCAGGCGTGGCGTCTTTATAGTAACGACCCAGCACCAATGCTCCAGCGTATTTAATCTGCACGTAAGGCAACAGCTCCTGGCCGACGATATCGCGCAGATAATTCGGGTTCTGCCGAATTTTAGGCTGCTCAGCCTTCAGGCGGTCAAAGGTCTTCTGCGCCGCCTCGTTCATTAACTTGTAAGGGTTGGTTTGATCGGCCGCCATCGCAAACGGGGCTATCACCAGCATGGCAACCATCATAAGACGCTTAAACATTGTTCGTTCCTCTTAAATTAATTCGTGGTCCCTGGCTGCGGCGCGGCATCAGTATGACCCGCAGGATGCGCCTCGGCATCGCCAGAATTCTTGTTGTCGCCGTTGCCGCTCTTATAGAGGAACTGGCCAATCAGGTCCTCAAGTACCAACGCAGACTTCGTATCCTGAATGGTACTGCCGTCTTTAAGCATAGATGACCCGAGTTCCGGGTCATCAAAACCGAGATTAAGGGCAATATACTGCTCACCCAGCAGGCCAGAAGTACGAATAGCCAGGGAGCTGGTATCCGGGATCTGGTTGTAGCGCTGTTCGATATCCAGCGTTACGCGAGGCAGGTACGTTTTGGGATCGAGGGCGATGCCATCAACACGACCAATCACGACGCCGCCAAGGCGAACAGGCGAACTCATTTTCAGGCCGCCAATGTTGTCGAATGTGGCGTAGACCCGATAGGTCGGCTCACTGCGCAGAGACGTGACGTTAGCCACCTTCAGGCAGAGAAAAACAATGGCAACCAGCGCTACCAGCAGAAAAGCACCAACCCAAACTTCAAATTTCTTTGTTTGCATGAACTCAATTCCCAAACATCAGTGCTGTCAGCACAAAATCGAGGCCCAGAACGGCCAGAGAAGCGTGCACAACGGTGCGTGTGGTTGCCCGGCTAATTCCCGCCGAGGTCGGAATAGCATCGTACCCGTTGAATAACGCAATCCACGTTACGGTAATGGCGAACACCACGCTTTTAATGACGCAGTTAACCAAATCAAGCCGCCAGGAAACCGCATTTTGCATTGCTGACCAGAAGAAACCGGCATCAATGCCTTTCCAGTTAACGCCCACCAGAGCACCGCCCCAAACGCCTACGGCGACAAAAATAAGCGTCAACAGCGGCAGTGAAATCACCCCGGCCCAAAAGCGCGGCGAGACAACACGGCGCAGCGGGTCAACCGCCATCATCTCCATGCTGGAAAGCTGTTCGGTAGCGCGCATCAGGCCAATTTCGGCGGTTAAAGCAGAACCCGCACGCCCGGCAAACAGCAGCGCGGCAACGACCGGGCCAAGTTCACGAAGCAAGGAGAGCGCCACCAGCATGCCGAGACTCGACTCGGCGCTGTAGGTCGTCAGAACCAGGTAGCCCTGAAGCCCAAGCACCATCCCGATGAACAGACCGGAAACCATGATGATCAGCATCGACAATACGCCGACGTTATAAAGCTGACGCACCAGCAACGGCGCATGTTTGCGAAACTCAGGTTTCCCGACCAGCGCGTTGAATAACATCAGTCCGGCACGCCCGAACGAGGCGCAGGTTTTTATCCCACGTCGCCCGAAAGAGGCCAGTGCATTTAGCAGCATGAGCAGTTTAGCTCCTCGTTCCAGATAACAAATCTTGTTGATAATCCCCGGCCGGATAGCGGAATGGCACCGGACCGTCAGCGATCCCGTCAAGGAATTGTCGAACACGGGGATCATGATTTTCGCGAAGTTCCGCCGGGCTACCGTGCGCAACAATGTGCTGGTCGGCGGCAATATAAGCGTAATCCGCGATGCTTAATACTTCCGGAACGTCGTGCGATACCACAATGCAGGTGACACCGAGCGAACTGTTGAGTTCAGAGATGAGTTTAACCAGAACGCCCATGGTTATCGGATCCTGACCAACAAAAGGTTCGTCAAACATGATCAGGTCTGGCTCAAGCGCAATCGCGCGGGCCAAAGCTGCGCGGCGAGCCATACCGCCGGATAGTTCAGAAGGCATAAGTTTCGCGGCACCACGAAGCCCTACCGCTTCCAGCTTCATCATCACCGTGCTTTGCAGCAAAGGTTCCGGTAACTGGCGATGCTCACGCAGTGGGTAAGCCACATTTTCGAACACGTTAAGATCGGTAAATAAAGCACCTGACTGGAACAGCATGCTCATACGCTTGCGAACGGTGAAAAGCCGCGAACGTGACATCGCCGGAACGTTTTCTCCGTCAAACAGGATCTCGCCGCTGTCGGGCTGGATCTGCCCACCAATAAGCTTTAAAAGCGTAGTCTTACCGATCCCCGATGGCCCCATGATCGCCGTCACCTTGCCACGAGGTACGGTCAGCGAAATATTCTCGAAGATCTGGCGTTCGCCACGGGAAAAACTCATCCCGCGGATCTCAACCAGATTCGCTCCAGTCTGACTCATCGCCCTTCCTTTTTTGTGTTTGCCGGCAAGCATGGCCTTAAAGAGATGCTAAAACCCAACATTTTTACAGAATATTACCTGTGCGGGTTAGCGAAAGCTGGCATTTGTTTTACTTTTCCGCCGCATAAAGTCAGAATTAAGACTTATCGCCGGGTTCAGGCAGCACTTCGTTTTGCCCGAGCCTTCAGGCCCTCAGGATCGGCGATTATACCCTAAGAAAGGATTTTTCATGCTGTTAGCTACGGCGCTATTAATTATTGGTTTACTTCTGGTGGTCTATGGCGCCGACCGTTTAGTTTTCGCCGCAGCGATCCTTTGTCGCAGTATCGGGATCCCACCGCTGATTATCGGCATGACGGTGGTCAGCATCGGCACTTCACTTCCTGAAATTATCATCGCCAGCTCTTCCGCGCTGCACGGCCAGCTGGATTTAGCCGTCGGCACGGCCATCGGCTCTAATATCACCAATATAATGCTGATTTTGGGGCTCGCAGCGCTATTACACCCATTTACCGTTAATTCCGATATTCTACGGCGTGAATTGCCCCTAATGTTGGCGGTAAGTGCCGCCGCAGGCCTTTTTTTATATGACGGTGAGCTGACGCAGGCAGAAGGTATCATGCTGCTGACGATGGCAGTGTTATATCTGGTGTTTATCATTAGAATAGGCCGCCTTGCCGAGCGCCAGGGCGTTGATAGCCTGACGCGGGAACAGCTCGCTGAGCTTCCTCAGGAAGGCAGCCTGTCGGTCGCGTTTTTATGGCTGGGCGTTGCGTTAGTTATCATGCCGATGGCGACGCGGATGGTTATCGATAATGCCTCAGTGCTGGCCCATTATTTCGGCGTAAGCGAGCTGGTGATTGGCTTGACGATTATCGCCGTGGGGACCAGCCTGCCGGAACTGGCAACCGCTATCGCCGGTGCACGCAAAGGTGAAGATGATATCGCGATCGGTAATATTATCGGGTCGAATATTTTTAACGTTGTTTTTGTTCTCGGGATCCCCGCACTGGTGGCGCCCGGCAGCCTGAATCCGCTGGCTTTCGCCCGGGATTACTGGCTGATGTTAGCGGTAAGTGCTGTTTTTGCCGTGCTGTGCTGGCGTAAACCACGCCAAATCGGCAAGCTCGCCGGCGCTCTGTTAACATGTGGGTTTATCATATGGATCGTGGTGCTGTGGTTTGTTGCGCCACCTGTCGTCGGATAAAACGGAAACAGGAATTATGTCTCATATAGATTTAGCGCCGGGTTTTGACTTTCAACAAGCGGGCAAAGACGTGCTCAATATTGAACGTGAAGGCCTGGCTCAGCTTGACCAGTACATCAACGACGATTTTTCACAGGCCTGCGAGAAGATTTTCTACTGCCCGGGCAAAGTTGTCGTCATGGGCATGGGGAAATCAGGCCATATCGGTAAAAAAATGGCGGCAACCTTTGCCAGCACCGGCACCCCGGCCTTTTTTGTGCATCCAGGAGAAGCCAGCCACGGCGACCTGGGTATGGTCACGGCGCAGGATATCGTCATTGCGGTTTCTAACTCCGGCGAGTCGAATGAAATTCTGGCGCTCATTCCGGTATTAAAACGCCTGCAGGTGCCGTTGATTTGCATGACCGCACGCCCGGAAAGCTCCATGGGCCGCGCGGCGGATATCCATCTGTGCATTAAAGTCCCTCAGGAAGCATGCCCGCTTGGCCTGGCGCCGACCACCAGCACCACGGCGACGCTGGTCATGGGTGACGCCCTGGCCGTAGCCTTGCTGAAAGCCCGTGGGTTCACCGCTGAAGACTTCGCACTGTCTCACCCTGGCGGCGCGCTGGGCCGCAAACTGCTCTTACGCGTCAACGACATCATGCACACAGGCGATGATATCCCGCACGTGAGCAAAGAGGCGTCGCTACGCGATGCGCTGTTGGAAATTACCCGTAAAAATATGGGGATGACGGTCATCTGCAATGACCTGATGAAAATTGAAGGCATCTTTACCGACGGCGATTTACGTCGCGTGTTCGATATGGGAGCCGATTTAAATACCTTACGCATTGCTGATGTCATGACGACCGGCGGCATTCGCGTACGCCCTGGCACATTGGCGGTAGATGCATTAAACCTGATGCAGTCCCGCCATATCACCTCGGTTATGGTCGCGGATGGCGACCAGTTGCTGGGTGTGGTACATATGCATGACATGCTGCGCGCAGGCGTAGTTTAAAAAAGGATTAGCCTTAATGAGTAACCGTGATGCGCTGCTTGATACCTGCTACGGGCCGGTAAGCGCGCAGGTCATAGCGCGGGCGAAAGAGATTCGCCTGCTGATTCTGGACGTCGATGGCGTAATGTCCGACGGCCTTATTTACATGGGCAACAGCGGCGAAGAGCTTAAAGCCTTCAACGTGCGTGATGGCTATGGTATTCGCTGCGCCCTGACCTCCGGAATTGAAGTCGCTATTATTACTGGCAGGAAAGCAAAGCTGCTGGAAGATCGCTGCGCAACATTGGGCATCACCCACCTTTATCAGGGGCAGTCCGATAAACTGGTCGCGTTTCGCGATCTGCTGTCAAAAGTCGCGCTTTTACCGGAGCAAGTTGCCTACATTGGCGACGATCTTATCGACTGGCCGGTTATGGAGCAGGTGGGTTTAAGCGTTGCGGTAGCCGACGCGCACCCATTATTGACGCCAAAAGCGGATTACGTGACCAGAATCAGCGGTGGGCGAGGTGCAGTGCGGGAAATTTGCGATCTGCTGTTGATGGCGCAGGGTAAACTTGACGAGGCCAAAGGGCAATCCATATGAGCAAGACCAGACGTTGGATTATTTTCCTGCTCGCCATTGCGGCATTAGTGCTGATCGGCCTGAATTTGACGGATAAAGACGAGCCGGGCGTAGCCGTTAACAACGATACCCCGACTTATCAAAGTGAATTATCCACAACGATTGTCTATAACCCGCAGGGCGCGCTGAACTATAAGCTTATCGCTCAACACGTTGAATACTTCTCGGATACCGGTATTTCGTGGTTCACCAGGCCGGTAATGACGCAGTACGATGAAAATAAAATTGCTACCTGGGAAATTCACGCAGATCGCGCCAAACTTACCGATGACAAGATGCTCTATCTGTACGGTAACGTCGTCGTCACAGCGCTAACGCCAGACTCGCAGTTACGCAAAATTACGACGGACAATGCGCAGGTGAATTTAATTACTCAAGATGTCGCTTCTGACGATCTTGTTACCCTGTACGGCACCACATTTAACTCCAGTGGCCTGAAAATGCGTGGCAACTTACGCAGCCAAACTGCACAGCTGATTGAAAAGGTTAAAACCTCTTATGAAATCCAGAATAAACAAACTCAGCCTTAAACTTGTTCTGCTTGGTTCGCTTTTTGCCGCACCTTTGTCAGCCTGGGCCCTGACGGGCGACACCGAACAGCCTATTCATATCGAATCTGACCAACAGTCCCTCGATATGCAGGGCAACGTTGTCACCTTCACCGGTAATGTCGTTGTGACGCAGGGCAGTATCAAAATCAACGCCGATAAAGTTGTTGTCACCCGCCCTGGCGGCGAGCAGGGCAAAGAGGTGATTGATGGCTACGGCAAGCCTGCGACCTTCTATCAAATGCAGGACAGCGGTAAGCCGGTAAAAGGCCACGCCTCCACCATGCACTATGAACTGGCTAACGACTTCGTGGTGCTGACCGGTAACGCTTACCTTGAACAACTGGACAGCAACATCACCGGCGACAAGATTACGTATCTGGTGAAGGATCAAAAAATGCAGGCGTTTAGCGAGAAAGGCAAACGCGTTACTACCGTGCTGGTGCCGTCTCAGCTGCAGAATAAAAACGGCCAGCAGCCGGCACAAAAAAAGAGTAACTGATTCGTTATGGCAACTTTAATTGCGAAAAACCTCGCCAAGGCCTACAAAGGCCGCCGCGTTGTCGAAGACGTCAGCCTGACCGTAAATTCGGGTGAAATCGTGGGGCTGCTTGGGCCAAACGGCGCCGGTAAAACCACGACGTTTTACATGGTCGTTGGCATCGTGCCTCGTGATGCGGGAAACATTATCATTGATGATGACGATATCAGCCTGCTTCCACTGCATGCCCGTGCCCGTCGTGGTATCGGTTATCTGCCGCAGGAAGCGTCCATTTTCCGCCGCCTGAGCGTGTTTGATAACCTGATGGCGGTGCTGCAGATTCGCGATGACCTGACGTCAGAGCAGCGTGACGATCGCGCTAACGAGCTGATGGAAGAGTTCCACATCTCGCACCTGCGCAACAACCTTGGGCAATCGCTGTCCGGCGGTGAGCGCCGCCGCGTTGAAATCGCCCGCGCGCTGGCGGCCAACCCGAAATTCATTTTGCTGGATGAGCCCTTTGCCGGGGTTGACCCTATTTCCGTTATCGATATCAAGCGCATCATCGAGCACCTGCGTGACAGCGGCCTCGGCGTGTTGATTACCGACCATAACGTGCGCGAAACACTGGCCGTTTGCGAACGCGCCTATATCGTTAGTCAGGGGCATCTGATTGCCCACGGCACGCCGGAAGAAATCCTTGAAGACGAGCAAGTTAAGCGAGTCTATCTGGGCGAAGAGTTCAGACTCTGATAGGGTGGGAAGTCTTACACGACTTATTTGAGGACGTTTGCTCTGAACATGAAGCAAGGTTTGCAATTACGGCTTAGCCAACAACTTGCTATGACGCCCCAGCTACAGCAGGCCATCCGCCTGTTGCAGCTTTCAACGTTAGAGCTTCAGCAAGAACTCCAGCAGGCACTGGACAGTAATCCATTGCTTGAGCAAACCGACCTGCATGATGAGATCGAGACTCAGGAGATGCCTGAGAACGAAGCAATGGACACCCGTGAAGCCCTCGAGCAGAAAGAGATGCCCGATGAGCTGCCGCTGGATGCCAGCTGGGATGAAATCTACACCGCCGGTACGCCTTCAGGGACAGGTACCGACTATCTCGATGACGAGCTTCCTGTCTATCAGGGTGAAACCACCCAGTCACTTCAGGATTACCTGATGTGGCAGGTTGATCTGACGCCGTTTTCCGATACGGATACGGCGATCGCGACCTCCATCGTCGATGCTGTCGATGAAACCGGGTATCTCACCGTTCCTCTGGAAGACATTCTGGAAAGTCTGGGCCACGACGATGTGAGCCTGGACGAAGTTGAGGCAGTGCTGAAGCGAATTCAACGCTTTGATCCCGTTGGCGTTGCGGCAAGAGACTTACGCGATTGCCTGCTTATTCAACTTTCTCAATACGCCAAAGACACACCCTGGCTGGCAGAGGCCAGGTTAATCGTAAGCGATCATTTAGATCTGCTGGCGAATCACGATTTCCGTAATTTAATGCGGATCACGCGCATTAAAGAAGACGCCCTGAAAGAGGCCATGTGCCTGATCCAATCCCTCGACCCTCGCCCTGGCCAGTCGATTCAAACCGGCGAACCGGAGTACGTTATCCCTGATGTACTGGTCCGTAAGCACCTGGCACGCTGGGTCGTTGAGCTTAACGCAGACAGCATTCCACGCCTCAAAATCAACCAGCAGTATGCAGCCATGGGCGGCAACACGCGCAATGACAGCGACTCGCAGTTTATTCGCAGCAATCTGCAGGAAGCGAAATGGTTGATTAAAAGCCTGGAAAGCCGCAATGATACGTTATTGCGCGTGAGCCGTTGCATCGTCGAGCAGCAGCAGGCGTTCTTCGAACACGGTGAAGAACACATGAAGCCGATGGTGCTCGCCGACATCGCTCAGGCGGTCGAGATGCACGAATCGACTATCTCAAGGGTGACCACCCAGAAGTATTTGCATAGCCCGCGCGGCATCTTTGAATTGAAGTATTTCTTCTCCAGCCACGTCAATACCGAAGGCGGCGGCGAAGCCTCCTCCACGGCAATTCGGGCGCTGGTGAAGAAGTTAATTGCTGCGGAAAACCCAGCCAAACCGTTGAGCGACAGCAAGTTAACCACCCTGCTGTCGGATCAAGGTATTATGGTTGCTCGCCGCACAGTTGCGAAGTACCGAGAGTCTTTATCCATTCCACCGTCAAACCAGCGCAAGCAGCTGGTGTGACTTCACCGATAAGGAAGACACTATGCAGCTCAACATTACGGGACAAAACGTCGAGATCACTGATGCACTGCGTGAATTTGTGAACACGAAGTTTGCCAAACTGGAGCAGTACTTCGACAGAATCAACCAGGTCTATATTGTATTAAAGGTGGAAAAAGTCACCCATACAGCGGATGCTACGCTGCATGTGAATGGTGGAGAACTGCATGCCAGCGCCGAAGGCCAGGACATGTATGCCGCGATTGACGGTCTGATTGATAAACTGGCCCGACAGTTAACGAAACACAAAGATAAACTAAAACAACACTGATAATCCGGGCATCCAATGTGCATATGGCCGGCCCGCTGCCCGTGTAGCGGGCCGTTTGCACAAAAAGTGCTTAGGTGAACTTATGATGAACAACGATTCCGCTCTACAACTGAGCAATGTCCTTAACCAGGAATGTACTCGCAGTGGCGTCCACTGTCAGAGTAAAAAACGTGCGCTGGAAATCATCAGCGAACTGGCAGCAAAACAGCTTGGCCTGCCGCCGCAGGTGGTGTTCGAAGCCGTACTCACCCGCGAACGTATGGGCAGTACCGGCATTGGTAACGGCATTGCCATTCCCCACGGCAAGCTGGAGGAGGATACGCTCCGGGCCGTCGGCGTCTTTATCCAACTGGAAACGCCTATCGCGTTTGACGCCATCGATAACCAGCCGGTCGATCTGCTGTTTGCGTTACTGGTACCGGCAGACCAGACAAAAACGCACCTCCACACGCTTTCCCTTGTGGCCAAGCGTCTGGCGGATAAAACCATTTGTCGTCGGCTGCGCTCGGCCAGCAGCGATGAAGAGCTTTACCAGATAATTACTGAAACAGAAGTCGATAACGGCAGCGAAAACGAATAATCAGCGCGTTTAATGTCTCAGACAGATAAATCGGGGGAATGATTACATGGTGCTGATGATTGTCAGCGGCCGCTCAGGTTCAGGGAAGTCTGTAGCCTTGCGCGCACTGGAAGATATGGGATTCTACTGCGTGGATAACCTGCCGGTCGTTCTGCTACCAGAGCTGGCGAAAACGCTTGCCGACCGGCAAATTTCCGCGGCGGTCAGCATCGACGTGCGCAACATGCCGGAGTCGCCGGAAATCTTCGAGCACGCAATGGACAGCCTGCCGGACGCTTTTTCCCCGCAGCTGCTGTTCCTGGATGCCGATCGTAATACGCTGATCCGTCGCTATAGCGATACGCGCCGTCTTCATCCGCTCTCCAGCAAAAATCTCTCTCTGGAAAGCGCCATTGACGAAGAAAGCGATCTGCTGGAACCGCTCAAATCGCGGGCCGACCTGATTATCGACACGTCAGAAATGTCGGTGCATGAGCTGGCAGAAATGCTGCGTACTCGCCTGCTGGGCAAACGTGAACGCGAACTGACGATGGTATTTGAGTCCTTCGGCTTCAAGCACGGTATACCGATTGATGCCGATTATGTGTTTGACGTGCGCTTTCTTCCTAACCCGCACTGGGACCCGAAGCTGCGCCCGATGACCGGCCTGGATCGCCCGGTTGCCGCGTTCCTCGACAGGCACACAGAAGTACACAATTTTATCTATCAGACCCGCAGCTATCTTGAGCTATGGTTACCGATGCTGGAAACCAATAACCGTAGCTACCTGACCGTGGCGATTGGCTGTACCGGCGGTAAACACCGTTCGGTTTATATAGCTGAGCAGCTGGCCGACTACTTCCGCTCACGCGGCAAGAACGTCCAGTCCCGTCACCGCACGCTGGAAAAACGTAAAACATGACCGTAAAGCAAACCGTTGAAATAACCAACAAGCTGGGCATGCATGCTCGCCCGGCGATGAAACTGTTTGAGCTGGTACAAAGTTTTGACGCTGAAGTCATGCTGAGAAACGAAGCGGGCACCGAAGCAGAAGCCAGCAGCGTTATCGCGCTTCTGATGCTGGACTCTGCCAAGGGTGGCCATATCGAAATTGAAGTAACGGGCCCGGAAGAAGAACAGGCCCTGGCTGCCGTGATTGCTTTGTTCAACGCCGGGTTTGACGAAGACTAAAGACTTTGCGCGCGGTATTAACCGCGCGCTAATTTCCATACTGCGGCAACGTTCCGCGCCGTCACGCAAATATTATCCCTCGCCTGCTCCAGCGCCTCT
Source organism: Cedecea neteri (assembly GCF_000757825.1). GTDB lineage: Bacteria > Pseudomonadota > Gammaproteobacteria > Enterobacterales > Enterobacteriaceae > Cedecea > Cedecea selenatireducens. The sequence goes on along the minus strand of NZ_CP009451.1, from coordinate 3,115,291 downwards.
GGCAGCGTCTGAACTCGATTAAGCACCGAGAAAACGGCATCGAGACCGTGCTGATGCACCACGCCGTAATCTGCCGTCATGCCCCCAGCCAGGGCAATAACCGGCACATTAAAACGCTTAGCCACTCTTGCCACGCCTATCGGCGTTTTCCCGTGGATCGTCTGGCTGTCTATGCGCCCTTCCCCGGTAATCACCAGATCGGCGCCCTGAACGGCCTCGGCAAGACGCAACGCTTCGGTGACAATCGCCACGCCCGGCTGCAGGCGGGCATTAAGCAAGCCCGACAAAGAAGCCCCCATTCCGCCCGCCGCACCGGCACCTGCAACGTTGATAACGCCTTTACCGCTGACGCGCTCAATCAGGTTGCCGTAATGCATCAGAGCGGCATCAAGCTGCTGCACCTGCTCTGGCGTAGCACCTTTTTGGGGGCCAAAGACCGCCGACGCACCATACTTACCGCACAAAGGATTATCGACATCACAGGCAACAAGAATATCGCACTCAGCAAGGCGAGCATCCAGCAGGCTAAGATCAAGAGTTGAGAGTTCAGCCAGTGCCGCACCGCCGGCGCCAATCTCATTGCCCTGCACATCACAGAGTTTAGCCCCCAGCGCCTGCATCATTCCCGCCCCGCCATCGTTTGTCGCGCTGCCGCCGATGCCAATAATGATTTTACGTGCGCCGTGATCTAGTGCCGCCAGGATAAGCTCACCCGTACCAAACGTTCCGGTCAGCAGCGGGTTACGCTTTTCCGGCACAACCAGATGCAACCCTGAAGCGGCCGCCATCTCGATGATTGCAGTATCACCTTCTCCCGTCAGCCCGAAGAAAGCGTCCACAGGCAGCCCGAGCGGGCCGGAGACCGTTACCGGGATGATTTTCCCTTCTGTGGCCGCCACCATCGACTCCACGGTGCCTTCTCCACCGTCGGCCATCGGCAGTTTGAGATAGTCAGCATGCGGATAGATCTGGCGAAAACCTTGCTCAATAGCCTCGGCTACCTGCATCGCGGTCAGGCTTTCTTTAAAAGAATCAGGGGCAATAACAATTTTCATGGCTACCTCATTAACCCGCTAAATTAAATACGCCAAACATCAGGGTCGACACAAAAGCGATCGCCAGGCCGACGGCCGTTTCATAGGGAAGCAGCTTTAAGCGTTCGTGAACCTGCATATTGACGCTGCCCCCGGTGGCGTGGAAAAAACTGCCGTGAGGCATATGGTCCAGCACCGTCGCCCCGGCATGGATCATTGCCGCACCTGCCAGCGCGGTAATGCCCATATCGATAAGCGTTGAGCTAAACACTGCCGAAGCTACCGCGGTCCCGGCAGTCGTAGAGGCCGTAGCCATCGACATCAGCGCCCCGGAGAAAGGTGCCAGCAGATAAGACGGCATTCCGGAGGCCGTTAAGCCGCTAATCAAAACATCCTTCAGCCCTGAGTTAGCGATAATCCCGGCCAGCGTCCCTGTTCCCAGTAGCATAATCGCCACCGGAGACATTCGAGCCAGCCCCGACACCATATAATGGTTCGTCTGCCGCCACTGCCCCATCACTATAGACCCGATCAGGCCGCCTATCGGCAGCGCGACCAGTGGATCAATGGCGATGCCGGCAATCGGACGCAGCGCCAGCAGAAAGATAGCCACCAGCGGGGCCGCTATTGCCGCCCCGAAGGCCGGTAAAGCCTTCTCTGTTTTCACCGCAACCAGCTCATTGATGCCCACTTTGGAGCCACGATGCTTCAGCCGTTTTGCCAGAAAATAGGCCAGCACCAGGCCAAATAACCCCGGCACCACGCCGGCCATCATCAAATCGGTAAGAGGCACATGGAAAGCGTCAGCCGCTGCGATAGTATTGGGGTTGGGCGACATGACGTTACCGGCCTTTCCGCCGCCAATCATCGCCAGCAGAATAGCCATTTTCGAAATATCCGCCCGATGGGCTATCGCCAGCGCAATAGGTGAAACGGTTATGACCGCCACGTCGATAAACACGCCGACGGCGGTCAGCAGCATGGTGGCCACCGCCAGGGCAAGCAGGGCACGCTTCTCTCCAACCCTGCGCACGATAGTTTCGGCGATGGTGTTGGCGGCGCCGGACTCAATCAGTACGCCAGCCAGAATGCCAGCCCCCAGAATGCGCAGTACCGCGTTGGTGATGCCCTGCGCCCCGGTAATCATCAATGAAATTGTCTGGACTAAGTCCGCGCCGCCGACCAAACCGCCCGCCAGCGCGCCAGCAATCATGCCGTAGGCAGGCGGCACCTTGCGTAAAATAAGCACAATAGAGACAACCAGCGCCACCAGGGCGCCCAGAGCCGAAACCGTGGTCATATATCACTCCTGTTTTGATTTTTTTAGGGAGATTGAATGGGTACGGACGGGACATTACCCTGGGCGGGCGGCGAATAGCTTGAGACGAAGCGCCAGAAAATAAGCGCCGAAAAAGAGGTTTTTTGTAGATTGCTACAAATCAGTCGCTGAGCTGCATGCCGATAAATAGCTGAAGAATGGAATCTAACTTATTAATATCTAATGCCGTTATCGATTCTATTTTGCTTAGCCGATAGCGCAAGGTATTCACGTGGATATGCAGTAATTTCGTCGTTTGAGACAGATCACAATTCTGTTCAAAATAGCAGCGCAGCGTACGGCGCAGAACGCCTTTAGGGTCAGCCTCGCAGAGCGTCCGCCACGCCCGCCCCATTTCGTCCGCCTGCCAGCTTCCGGCGAGACCGTTAATCAGTACGGGTAATAAAAGATCCTGATAGTACAGCGTCGACTGCCCTATTTTTTGGCGTGAAGCCATCTTGTGCAGCGCCACAGCGCTAAGCCAGGAGCGCCTTAAGGCATCGTTTCCGTCGAATAAACCACCGACAGAAAGAGTGACGTCAAAATGCGCCAGCAGCTGAGAGTGAAGCTTACGCAGCATTTTTTTCAGCAATGCCTGGCGTTCCTCGATGCGCCCTCCCCCCAACGGCAGCAGCATCGCTATTTGTTCAAAACCGAATGGCGTGACCAGGACCTGGCTGTCGTAGTTGCTGAGGCGTTCCAGCAGTTCACGCTGACGCAGAGTCTGCTGAGATGAAAAGTGAATCATCAAAGCCACGCGCGGCAGCTCAAGATCCACCCCAAGGCCGCTGGCCATCGGGCGCAGTTCCGCCAGACTTTGCTGTCCGGAAATAATCTGGGCGGCGAGTTGCTCCCGATAGCGCTTTTCCCACTGATTTTGCTCTAGCATTTCCGCCTGCTCCAGAATCAGCTCGGCGGCCATTTTCACCAGTTCCGCGTAAGCCTGTACTTTCTCCGGTTCACCGGAAATACCGACCACGCCCACAATCTGCTGACGAAAAACAATGGGCAGATTAATACCGGGTTTCACCCCTTTAAGTCGGCGCGCGGAGGCTTCATCGATGATTACCGTCCTGTTTTCCGTGAGCGCCAGGACCGCACCTTCATGACGCTGGTGCAGACGGCGAGGATCGCCGGAGGCAATAATTACGCCCTGCTCGCTCATCACATTCACCGAATGGTCGATGATGTTCATCGTGCGCTGGACAATTTGTCGGGCGGTATCTTCTCTAAGGCAGGAGGTCATCATCATGGCGGTTTACCTTGCCGGATAGACGGCAGAGAGGGAACGCTGAGAGCTACCGCGACGAGTCCACGGTAGCCTAATTTAAATTGTGCTGCCCGAGGAAAGACTCCCCGCCCAGCTGGCGCATCTGCCGCAAAATCCACTGCTGACGCTGGCGTATATACCCTGACGGCGCGTTGGCTTTAAAACGAATCGGGTTAGGCAGGACGGCTGCCAGCAGTGCGGCTTCGGCCGGCGTCAGGCGGCTAGCGGGTTTGTTGAAATAGCGCCGGGAGGCTTCTTCCACGCCAAAAACCCCTTCGCCAAATTCAGCAATGTTGAGATACACGGTCAGAATACGCCGCTTGCTCCATGCCGTCTCAATCCCCACCGTCAGGCCTGCTTCCAAACCTTTACGCAGCCAGCTTCGGCCATCCCATAAAAACAGGTTCTTCGCGGTTTGCTGAGAGAGCGTCGATGCGCCTCGCACCCTTCTTTCATGGCGCTCGTTATGCGCCAGCGCCTTTTCTATGGCGTCCGTATCAAAGCCCCAATGTTCAGGAAACTTTTGGTCCTCAGAGGCAATCACGGCCAGCCCCATCCACGGCGAGATCTCATCCATTGAAACCCAGTCAGAATGAGCAACGTAGCTAAAATTACCGCTAAACCATGCGCTGAGCTGCCGCTCTACCATCACCGCAGAAAAAGGCACGGGAATAAAGCGGAAAACCAGGATCCCCATGAACCACACGCACGCAACCGCCAGCAGAACTTTAAACAACCAGCGCTTAACCCACTGCCACGGCGCAAAACGCCCTTTTCTCATGCGCTAAGTTCCAGCACGCGGGCCACCAGCTTGTCGATACCCACGGCGGCTTCAGCGATGTTTTGCGCCAGCATGTAGGCCGGGGTCGTCACGACTTTCTGTTCTTCATCAACAACGATATCGTCCACCGGGCAGGGGACATGTTCCGCCCCCATCGCTTCCAGCAATTCAGCGGTATCAATGTCGGTGCCAATGGTCAGGCGCAGCGGCATATCCAGAATCTTCGGCAGCATCGCCGGAGCAATGCACATGAAACCCAGCGGTTTCCCCTGCTCGTGGCATTCCCTCGCAAGGCGGCGTAAATCTGCATCAACCTCGCAATCAACGCCCTGCGAGGCAAAGGTGCTCAGGTTTTTAGCCGCGCCAAAACCGCCCGGTACAATCAATCCATCCAGGGTTTCTGATGCTGCCTCACGCAAGGGATGAATTCTGCCCCGAGTGATGCGTGCCGCCTCCTGCAGAACATTGCGCGTTTCTGCGGCTGGCTCACCGGTTAAATGATCGATAACGTCGGACTGTGCTTTATCCGGTGCAAAGCAGATGGCTTCTGCCCCGGCACGAGAAAGCGCCAGCAACGTTAACACCGCCTCATGGATCTCGCTGCCGTCATAAACTCCACAGCCGCTCAGCACTACGCCTATTTTTTTCATTCGCTTGTTCCTTTTCGTCAGGCGTGAATCAGTATCAGCCGCGTTAATTTGATCGCTATGCTTCACATATTTTACTGATTCACGTAACAAATATTTTAAGGTTTGCTATCTTATATGGCTGACAGCCTGCGAATTGCTGGTTGTGCCGTTCAATAATTCAACGCTTAAAAAAGGCGCAACCCTGTTTTCCCTGGTGTTGGCGCAGTATTCGCGCACCCCGGCCTGGCCGGGGTCATTTTTTTCCAGCGTCCGCAACCCATGCTTTTAATACGCTAACATCATGCTGCCACTCTTGTTTCAGCTCCTCAATCCATTCACCAACGTTATCTGACCAGGCGGGAAGATCCGGAGACTGAATTTGCTGGGCAACCTGCTGTAAATGCCTTAAACCAATGGAGCCAGCAGCACCTTTAATTTTATGCCCCTCTTCCACCACGCCTTTGTTATCCCGCGCGGTCATATTGGAATCGAGCACCTCTAAATAACCCGGCATCATTTTTTCAAACATAGCCAGGCCGTCGGTAATAAGTTTTGGCCCAACCAGCTCGATATATTGTTCGAGCATCGGAATATCGAGCAGCGCTTGCTGTTTTTCACTATCGACTTTTGTCACCACAGGCTCCTTGTCCGTTATCTGGTTATCCCAGAATTTTTGGATCATCGACATCAATGCCGGCACGGCGAGCGGCTTGCTTAGCACGTCGTCCATCCCGGCCTCAAGATACTCTTGCTTGTTTTTCAGCACGTTGGCGGTCAGCGCCACCAGCGGCGGCAGCTCATCTTTGCTAAAACGCTTATTCAGTTCGCGAGAGATATCCAGCCCGGTCATATCCGGCAGTTGGATATCAAGCAGCACAAGGTCATATTCGCCCGGAATAAACATCTCCAGCGCGTCTTTCCCGGTCATCGCCACATCTACGCTATTGCCGAGTTTTTCCAGAACCGAACGCGCTACGATGACGTTCAGCTCGATATCCTCCACCAGCAGCACGTGCAGTGCCGGCAATGGCATATCGTCATCTTCTAGCGTGTCCTCTACTTCTTCCGCCACGCTCGGCGCCTGAACGGTCAGCGTGAACAGCGATCCTTCACCCGGCTTGCTGGTAACGGTAATGTCTCCGCCCATGCTTTTCGCCAGACGGCGAGAAACCGCCAGCCCAATGCCGGTCCCGGTCGCAGGCTTGCCGCCGTGGCTGTCTTTTACCTGGTAATACATGGCAAAAATTTTGTCCTGCTCATCCACCGGAATACCAATCCCGGAGTCCTGAACCTCAAAGCGCAGGCAGCTCTCCTCTTCATAGCGGACGCGCACCGTCACCAGCCCCCCTTTGGGGGTAAATTTCACGGCGTTGCTGATCAGGTTCCAAAGGATCTGACGCAGGCGAGTACCGTCCGTCACCACCTTGTGCGGTAGCGGCAGAGTAGGGTCCATCACAAACGACAGCCCTTTTTGCTGAGCCTGCAGGCCAGAAAGGTTTTCAAGGTCGGCGATGAAGCTGGTGAAATCAACCGGCTGGTTATCGAGCTGGACTTTGCGGCGCTCGAGCTTATCCATATCGATAATATCGTTGAAGATGTTGCCAAGCGTGATGGCGGAAACGTGGATCGTTTTCAGGTAATTGGTTTGTTCGGCGGTGAGATCGGTATCCAGCAGAATACGACTCAGGCCGACAATGCCGTTGAGCGGAGTACGCAGCTCGTGGCTGATGGTTGAGATGAAGGTTGTCTTGTCCCGGCTCGCGCGCTCAAGCGCGTCCTGGTAGCGTTTACGCTCGGTAATATCGCGGCCAAACCCCATCAACCCGTGGCGTTTACCGACGCGGTCGTAATAAGGCACTTTTCGGATTTCGAAACAGGCTTTTCGCCCATCCGGATAATCAAGCCACTGCTCATAGGTCAGAGAAACGTTGTGGCGGAATACCTTTTCGTCCGTTTCCAGCACTTTCTCTGCCGCTTCAGACGTGTACACGTCCTGCGGTTTAAGATGAACCAGCTGTTTCTCACTCTTGCCGGTCAGCAGCTCCATGGCCCTGTTACAGCCGGAAAACTCTCGGTCTTCATTGCGATAGAAGACCAGGTCAGGAGAAGCATCAAGGAAAGAACGCAGGAAAGAGGATTGCTGTTCGAGGCGGATTTGCGTCTCTTCACGCTCCTGCATCTCGACTTTAAGCTGCTCAAGCATGGTCTGGCGTTCGGCTTCCGCTTTCACGCGGTCGGCTATCTCCTGGTTTAGCTGGGCAATATTGTCCTTAAGCTGGACGTTAAGGATAAGATCCCGCTCGCGCATCTCTTCCAGCTTTTCCACCAGCTTCGACAGCCGCTGCCTGGACTCCTCGAGCTGCTCGACAACAACAGACAGGAAGTAAACCGCCCAGGGCGTAATCAACAAGCCAAAGAAGATAGAACGAACAACGTCAATACTTTCGACCTGCCCGCGCAGCAGCATGGTGACGGCCATTTGCACCACCATCGCCAGCACGACCAGCGCGGAGGCCAGCAGCAGGGAGAAGCGGACTAACCCCAGCTTCACCATAAGATCAACGTAATACTGCGCCAATAACCGGATTTGCTTCATGGAACGATTCCTTCGCCGTGGATGCGCTAAATATACCGCAAAAAGGACTCGTACTCAGGATTTACGAAAGAACTGAGAGATCCCACGGCGTTCCCAGCGCTGAACCCTGCGCCCCATGAGCCAGCAAATAGCGGTCGATATCCACCATCGCAGCCCAGCGGTTTTCACACCACAAAGGTGCCAGCAGCGTGGGGCGCCTGGCGTTAGCCGAAATACGATGAAATACGACATCAAGCGGCGTGTGGCGAATCATTTCTCCGGCGGTAACCACATACTCATCCAGCGCAATCCCCTCCAGACGTCCTGCCCGCCAGTTTTTGGCCATAATACTGCCTTCCACAATATGCAGAGGATGCAGCTTCAGGCCATCCACGCCGGTTTCAACCATTTTTTCCAGCGTGTCCATACATTGCTGCTGACCTTCACCGGGCAGGCCAACGATAAGATGACTGCAAACCTTTAAACCACGCGCCCGAGCCCGCCGCGTTGTCTCCTGATAGCAGGCAAAATCATGCCCACGGTTGATGCGGTGCAGCGTTTTGTCATTCGCCGTCTGCAAACCCAGCTCCAGCCACACTTCATAGCCTTGCTCATGGTAGTCACTCAGCAGATCGAGCACGCCATCGGGCACGCAGTCGGGCCGGGTGCCCACACACAGCCCAACAATGCTGGTCTGGCTTACCGCCTGCTGATACATAGCACGCAGAACCTGCACCTCAGCCCACGTGCTGGTGTAAGCCTGGAAGTAGGCCAGATAACGCTGAGCGCGATTCACCCGACTGGCCTGATGCGCGAGCTGTTCTGCAATGGAGCTGTGCTGCTGGGCTTCGTCGGCAAAAGAGGCCACGTTGCAAAAGGTGCAGCCGCCTCGCCCGATAGTGCCGTCGCGATTAGGACAGCTAAACCCGCCATGCAGCGTGAGTTTATGGACCTTTTGCCCATAGCGACGAGAGAGATCGCCGCCAAACATATTGACTAATTTCTGTAACTGCATAATCTGATGGGCCGTCCCGAAAAAGGGGCCTAGCCTGCCATTTTCTTCTCGCAGCGGCGATGACCTGGATCAATCGCTTCGGCGCAGCTTTATCTATTGCATATAAACTCAAAATAAGTGCAACTCTATTCAAATAAGGCTTAATTACTTTTCCTTATGATGCTGCCCTTTATTTAAAGAATATGACGAGCGGTGAAAAACAGTGTCATGCTGCACTCCATGGGGGTTAAGTAGCATATCGTGCTAGCAATACCACTGATGCCAGCATGGTCTGGAGTTCCCTGGGCTTCAGGATAGTGAGGACGATCACATAACCCCCGGCGTTTGCCGCGCTGCCGCCACAGGCAAAAAAGCGCAAAACATCATTGTATTCAGATTCTTAGGACGCTCTTAGCACAATTATGTATAAATAAGAATGCCATTTGACCTGTGTGCTCTTTCCCGATAACTTGGAAATCCGCTGGAAGCTTTCTGGATGGGTTCTGTGCCCATCATATTTATGCAGTAATTGAGATTCCCTCTAAAGCAAGTCCTCAACACTTGTGACACCGGATGCGTTGGACATTAAGAGGGCGACACGCGAGGCAAGCGTATGATGCGCAAACCCCGTCGCCATGCCCTTGCTGCGTCCACGCGCAAACGGTTGGGAGTAACGTAGAGCCTGGGGAGGTTCACTGATATGTTGTACGATAAATCCCTTGAGAAGGATAACTGTGGTTTCGGCCTGATCGCCCACATAGAAGGCGAACCTAGCCACAAGGTAGTGCGTACCGCTATTCACGCGCTAGCCCGTATGCAGCACCGTGGGGCCATCCTGGCCGACGGTAAAACCGGCGACGGTTGTGGCCTGCTGCTGCAAAAACCAGATCGTTTCTTCCGCATTGTTGCAGAAGAACGCAATTGGCGTTTGGCCAAGAACTATGCCGTTGGCATGATTTTCTTAAGCCAGGATGACGCGCTTGCTCGCGCCAGCCGCCGCATTGTTGAAGAAGAGCTGCAAAACGAAACTCTGTCTATTGTTGGCTGGCGTGAAGTGCCGCTGAACAAAGACGTGCTCGGTGAAATCGCCCTCTCCTCTCTGCCACGTATTGAACAAATTTTCGTTAACGCCCCGGCGGGCTGGCGTCCTCGTGATATGGAACGCCGCCTGTTTATCGCCCGTCGCCGTATCGAAAAACGCATCCAGGAAGATAAAGACTTCTATATCTGTAGCCTGTCTAACCTGGTGAACATCTATAAAGGTCTGTGTATGCCGGCTGACCTGCCGCGCTTCTACCTGGACCTGGCGGACCTGCGCCTGGAATCGGCCATTTGCCTGTTCCACCAGCGTTTCTCTACCAACACCGTGCCGCGCTGGCCGCTGGCTCAGCCGTTCCGCTATCTGGCGCATAACGGCGAAATCAACACCATTACCGGTAACCGCCAGTGGGCCCGCGCTCGTACCTATAAATTCCAGACGCCGCTGATCCCCGATCTGCACGACGCCGCGCCGTTCGTGAACGAAACCGGCTCCGACTCCAGCTCCATGGACAACATGCTTGAGCTGCTGCTGGCGGGCGGGATGGATATCGTACGCGCCATGCGTCTGCTTGTTCCGCCGGCATGGCAGAACAACCCGAACATGGATCCTGAGCTGCGTGCCTTCTTCGACTTTAACTCCATGCACATGGAGCCGTGGGACGGCCCGGCCGGTATCGTGATGTCAGACGGGCGCTTCGCTGCCTGTAACCTGGACCGTAACGGCCTGCGCCCGGCGCGCTACGTCATCACCAAAGACAAGCTCATCACCTGTGCCTCTGAAGTCGGGATCTGGGACTACCAGCCGGACGAAGTGGTTGAAAAAGGCCGCGTTGGCCCGGGCGAGCTGATGGTTATCGACACCCGTATTGGCCGTATTCTGCATTCCGCTGAAACCGATGCCGAGCTGAAAAGCCGCCATCCGTATAAAGAGTGGATGGAGAACAACGTGCGTCGTCTGGTGCCGTTTGAAGATCTGCCGGACGAAAAAGTGGGCGCGAGAGAGCTGGACGACGACGCGCTCGCCAGCTACCAGAAGCAGTTTAACTACAGCAGCGAAGAGCTGGATTCAGTGATTCGCGTTCTGGGCGAAAACGGCCAGGAAGCGGTGGGGTCAATGGGCGATGACACGCCTTTTGCCGTGCTTTCCAGCCAGCCACGCATTATTTACGATTACTTCCGCCAGCAGTTCGCGCAGGTCACCAACCCGCCAATCGATCCGCTGCGTGAAGCACACGTGATGTCCCTGGCCACCAGCATTGGTCGCGAGATGAACGTCTTCTGTGAAGCAGAAGGCCAGGCGCACCGCCTGAGCTTCAAATCGCCGATTCTGCTGTGGTCTGATTTCCAGCAACTCACCACGCTTGAAGAAGAACACTATCGCGCCGATACGCTCGACATCACTTATGACGTGACCGAGAAATCACTGCACGAAACGGTGATGGCGCTCTGCGATGAAGCTGAACGCATGGTACGCAATGGCACCGTGTTGCTGGTGCTATCCGACCGCAACATTGCGAAAAATCGCCTGCCGGTGCCGGCCCCGATGGCCGTGGGCGCCATCCAGACTCGTCTTGTTGAGAAGAGCCTGCGCTGTGACGCCAACATCATCGTTGAAACCGCCAGCGCCCGCGACCCGCACCACTTTGCCGTGCTGCTGGGCTTCGGTGCGACCGCCATCTATCCGTACCTCGCCTATGAAACCCTGGCGAAGCTGGTCGACAACGGCGCTATCGACAGAAACTATCGCATCGTGATGCAGAACTACCGTAACGGCATCAACAAAGGCCTGTACAAGATCATGTCCAAAATGGGCATCTCGACTATCGCCTCTTACCGTTGCTCTAAGCTGTTCGAAGCCGTTGGCCTGCACAAAGAAGTTTCAGAGCTTTGCTTCCAGGGTGCGGTCAGCCGCATCGGCGGCGCAGGCTTTGGCGACTTCCAGCAGGACCTGCTGAACCTGTCCAAACGTGCCTGGCTGGTGCGTAAACCATTGGATCAGGGCGGTCAGCTGAAGTTCGTTCACGGTGGGGAATACCACGCCTACAACCCGGACGTTGTGCAGACGCTGCAAAAAGCGGTGCAGAGCGGCGAATACGCCGACTATCAGCAGTATGCGAAGCTGGTTAACGAGCGTCCGGTCGCTACGCTGCGCGATATGCTTGCGCTGAACCCGCAGGACGAATCCGTCAAAATTGAAGACGTTGAGCCAGCAACCGATCTGTTCAAGCGCTTCGATACCGCGGCGATGTCCATCGGTGCCCTGAGCCCGGAAGCGCACGAATCCCTGGCTGAAGCGATGAACAGCATCGGCGGGAACTCTAACTCCGGCGAAGGCGGTGAAGATCCGGCTCGCTACGGCACCAATAAAGTGTCCCGTATCAAGCAGGTGGCTTCCGGCCGCTTCGGCGTCACGCCAGCTTATTTGGTCAACGCCGACGTTATCCAGATTAAAGTCGCGCAGGGCGCGAAACCGGGCGAAGGCGGCCAGCTGCCGGGTGATAAGGTCACGCCTTATATCGCTAAGCTGCGCTACTCCGTACCGGGCGTGACGCTGATTTCACCTCCGCCTCACCACGATATCTACTCTATCGAGGATCTGGCGCAGCTGATTTTCGACCTGAAACAGGTTAACCCGAAGGCGATGATCTCCGTGAAGCTGGTTTCCGAACCGGGCGTCGGCACCATCGCGACGGGCGTAGCCAAAGCCTATGCCGACCTGATCACTATTGCCGGCTACGACGGCGGCACCGGCGCAAGCCCGCTATCGTCCGTGAAATACGCGGGCTGCCCGTGGGAGCTTGGCCTGGTGGAAACCCAGCAGGCTCTGGTGGCTAACGGCCTGCGTCATAAAATTCGCCTGCAGGTGGACGGCGGCCTGAAAACCGGCCTCGACATCATTAAAGCGGCCATCCTTGGCGCAGAAAGCTTCGGCTTCGGTACCGGGCCAATGGTTGCGCTGGGCTGTAAATACCTGCGAATCTGCCACCTGAACAACTGCGCAACCGGCGTGGCAACTCAGGATGACAAGCTGCGTAAGAACCATTACCACGGCCTGCCGTTCAAAGTGACCAACTACTTTGAGTTCATCGCTCGCGAAACCCGCGAACTGATGGCGCTGCTCGGCGTGAAGCGTCTGGTCGACCTGATTGGTCGTACCGACCTGCTGAAAGAGCTGGACGGGTTTACCGCTAAGCAGCAGAAGCTGGATCTCTCCGCCCTGCTAAAAACGGCTGAACCTATGCCGGGCAAAGCGGTGTACTGCACCGAGCATAACCCGCCGTTCGATAAGGGCGACCTTAACGCACAGCTGCTGAACCAGGCGCAGGCGTACGTGGATGACAAACAGAGCAAAACCTTCTGGTTTGATATCCGCAACACCGATCGTTCCGTTGGGGCTTCCCTCTCCGGCTACATCGCCCAGCAGCATGGCGACCAGGGGCTGGCGTCTGACCCAATCAAAGCGCACTTTAGCGGCACCGCGGGCCAGAGCTTCGGCGTCTGGAACGCAGGCGGCGTGGAGCTTCACCTGACCGGCGATGCTAACGACTATGTAGGCAAAGGCATGGCGGGCGGCCTGATTTCTCTGCGCCCTCCGGTAGGCTCAGCCTTCCGTAGCCATGAAGCGACGATTATCGGCAACACCTGCCTGTATGGCGCTACCGGTGGCAAACTCTATGCCGCAGGCCGCGCAGGTGAGCGTTTCGCGGTGCGTAACTCCGGTGCCATCACCGTAGTTGAAGGCATTGGCGATAACGGCTGTGAATACATGACCGGCGGTATCGTCTGTATTCTTGGCAAAACCGGGGTTAACTTCGGGGCCGGCATGACGGGCGGCTTCGCCTACGTGCTGGATGAAGACGGTGAGTTCCGTAAACGCGTGAACCCTGAACTGGTTGAATTACTGGATGTGGAAGAGCTGGCGATTCATGAAGAGCATCTGCGCGGCATGATAACCGAACACGTTCAGCTGACCGGCTCCCAGCGCGGCGAGGAGATTCTGGCTAACTGGCCGACGTTCGCCTCCAAATTCACCCTGGTTAAACCGAAGTCCAGTGATGTCAAAGCATTGTTGGGTCACCGCAGTCGTTCCGCAGCCGAGCTGCGGGTGCAGGCGCAGTAAGAGGTCACGATGAGTCAAAACGTTTATCAATTTATCGACTTGCAGCGCGTTGATCCGCCGAAGAAGCCGCTGAAGATCCGCAAAATTGAATTTGTGGAAATTTACGAGCCATTCTCTGAAGGGCAGGCCAAGGCGCAGGCCGACCGCTGTCTCTCCTGCGGCAACCCGTACTGTGAGTGGAAGTGTCCGGTTCACAACTACATTCCAAACTGGCTGAAACTGGCCAATGAGGGTCGCATCATTGAGGCAGCCGAGCTGTCTCACCAGACCAACAGCCTGCCGGAAGTATGCGGCCGCGTCTGTCCTCAGGACCGCCTTTGCGAAGGCTCCTGTACGCTAAACGACGAGTTCGGGGCGGTAACCATCGGCAACATCGAGCGCTATATCAACGATAAAGCGATTGAGATGGGCTGGAAACCGGATCTGACCGGCGTGAAGCAAACAGGTAAGCGCGTGGCTATTATCGGCGCAGGCCCTGCGGGGCTTGCCTGTGCGGACGTGCTGGCGCGTAACGGCGTGAAGGCGGTGGTTTACGACAGGCATCCAGAAATCGGCGGCCTGCTGACCTTCGGTATTCCGGCGTTCAAGCTGGAAAAAGAGGTGATGACCAAACGCCGCGAAATCTTCAGCGGGATGGGGATTGAATTCAAACTCAATACCGAAGTTGGCCGTGACGTACAGATGGACGAGCTGCTCAGCGAATATGACTCAGTGTTCCTGGGCGTCGGCACCTATCAGTCAATGCGTGGTGGTTTAGAGAATGAAGACGCGCCTGGCGTTTATGACGCCCTGCCGTTCCTCATCGCTAACACTAAGCAGATTATGGGCTTTGCTGAAACGGCTGAAGAGCCGTACATCAGCATGGAAGGCAAACGTGTCGTTGTGCTGGGCGGCGGTGATACCGCCATGGACTGTGTACGCACTTCCATCCGCCAGGGCGCAGGCCACGTAATTTGTGCCTACCGCCGTGACGAAGAGAACATGCCGGGCTCCAAACGCGAAGTGAAAAACGCGCGTGAAGAAGGCGTGGAGTTCCAGTTCAACCTGCAGCCACTGGGCGTTGAAATTAACGCTAACGGCCGCGTTTGTGGCGTGAAGGTTGCGCGTACCGAACTAAGCGCACCAGATGCTCAAGGCCGCCGTCGTCCGGAAATCGTAGCCGGCTCTGAACACGTTCTGGCTGCCGATGCGGTCGTTATGGCGTTTGGCTTCCGCCCTCACAGCATGACGTGGCTGGAACAGCATAGCGTTGAGTTGGACAGCCAGGGTCGCATCATCGCGCCTGAAGGCAGTGAGAACGCTTTCCAGACCAGCAACCCGAAAATCTTCGCCGGTGGCGATGCCGTTCGCGGTTCCGATCTGGTGGTGACGGCCATTGCTGAAGGGCGCAAAGCCGCCGACGGGATCCTGAACTTCCTCGAGGTATAAGCGTTAAAACCTGGCGGCTTTGGTCGCCAGATTTAGCCGCCATCGCACCATAAAAAAAGCCAGTCTTTCGACTGGCTTTTTGTTATTTCACCACGCGCAGTGCGGGGCGACCACCGCGAGGCGGCGGCGGCGGATCGTCATCCGGGTTATTGTCGTCATCGCCGTGATCCGGGCGATCGCCATCAATAACCTGCATCACCGTTTCCGGTTCGCCTGCATCAGAGCGATCGTCGTTGTGGCTTTCAGCGTCTTCATCATAGCCCGCTTCTGGCTCAAACATCGTGCCTGCACCGTTCTCACGCGCATAGATAGCCAGAACGGCAGCCATTGGGACGTTCACCTGGCGCGGTACACCGCCGAAACGCGCGTTAAAGCGCACTTCGTCATTGGCCAACTCCAGGTTGCCCACGGCGCGCGGCGCGATGTTCAGCACAATTTGCCCGTCTCGCGCATACTCCATCGGCACCTGTACATCCGGCAGCGTAATATCTACCACCAGATGCGGAGTGAGCTGGTTATCCAGCAGCCACTCATAGAAGGCGCGCAACAGGTAAGGACGGCGCGGCGACAGCTGCGACATATCCATCACTTAGCCTCGAGTCTGCAGACGCATTTCGCGCTCAGGTTCGGTCAAAGAGGCGAGGAAGGAATCACGTTCGAAGACGCGGGTCATATACCCTTTCATCTCTTTAGAACCTGCGCCTGTCAGCTCAATGCCCATCTGCGGCAGACGCCACAGCAGCGGAGCCAGGTAGCAGTCTACCAGGCTGAACTCGTCGCTCAGGAAGAAAGGCTTCTGGGTGAACACCGGTGCGATGCTCAACAGCTCTTCACGCAGCTGCTTACGCGCCGCGTCCGCTTCCTGCGCGGAGCCTTTCATCACCACGTTCATCAGGGTGTACCAGTCTTTCTCAATGCGATGCATGTACAGACGGCTTTCACCACGTGCTACCGGGTAAACCGGCATCAAAGGTGGATGCGGGAAACGCTCATCAAGGTATTCCATGATGATGCGGGATTCCCACAGCGTCAGCTCGCGGTCAACCAGGGTCGGTACGCTGTGATTTGGGTTGAGGTCAATCAGATCCTGAGGCAGGTTATCCGTTTCCACATGCTCAATTTCAACGCTAACACCTTTCTCAGCCAGTACGATGCGCACCTGATGGCTGTAGATGTCAGTAGGACCGGAAAACAGCGTCATCACCGAACGTTTGTTGGCAGCGACAGCCATGAAAACCTCCAAGTTTATCCAGAAAATTACTGCTAATAGCCGCAAGCGGCGACTAACCTGACCGTTTATTACCCAATGCTTCGCCGGAGCACCGCTTACGCCTTAAAGCGTGGCGAAAACAACCTGATGCCGACATTTGGGCAGAAAATTGGTTGATAGTTTACCAGATTTTACCGGTTTTGTGGTGGTCACAGATTGAATTTGCCTAAAAGGCAAAGCATTTCAAAAAGTTAGAAGCAATAATATAAATTACGGGCATAAAAAAACCCGGTACGAAGACCGGGTTTTTGCCAATTGCCTTTCTGCGTAAGCAGAGAACAATTAACGTTTGGAGAACTGAGGACGACGACGTGCTTTACGCAGACCGACTTTCTTACGTTCAACCTGACGAGCATCACGGGTAACGAAGCCAGCTTTACGCAGCTCGGAACGCAGGGACTCATCATACTCCATCAGAGCGCGGGTGATACCGTGACGGATCGCACCAGCCTGACCAGAGATACCACCACCTTTAACGGTGATGTACAGATCCAGTTTCTCAACCATGTCGACCAGTTCCAGCGGCTGACGAACTACCATGCGGGCAGTTTCACGACCGAAGTACTGTTCCAGAGAACGTTGGTTGATAACGATTTTGCCGTTGCCCGGTTTGATAAACACGCGAGCTGCGGAACTTTTGCGGCGACCAGTGCCGTAGTATTGATTTTCAGCCATTGCCTATAATCCCGATTAAATGTCCAGAACTTGCGGTTGCTGTGCCGCGTGGTTGTGCTCGGTGCCCGCGTAAACTTTCAGTTTACGGAACATTGCACGACCCAGCGGGCCCTTTGGCAGCATGCCTTTAACCGCGATTTCAATCACACGCTCAGGACGGCGGGCAATCATCTCTTCAAAGGTCGCTTGTTTGATACCACCGATGTGGCCGGTGTGATGGTAGTACACTTTGTCAGTACGCTTGTTGCCGGTTACAGCAACTTTGTCAGCGTTCAGAACGATGATGTAATCACCAGTATCAACGTGCGGAGTGTATTCCGCTTTGTGCTTACCGCGCAGACGGCGAGCCAGTTCAGAAGCCAGACGACCTAAGGTCTTACCTTCAGCATCAACAACATACCAGTCGCGCTGTACAGTTTCTGGTTTAGCTGTAAAAGTTTTCATTAAAAGCTTACCCAATATATAGTTACACGTTGGTGAACACCCAAACGTTTAAAATCAGTTGAGGTTCACGCGACATTGTCCAGCAAACCTACCCCTTCGAATAGCCTATGCCGGCACGACAAAAGTTTTGGGAAAAAAACTTTGGTTGTAACGTGGGGTCGCAAGATTATAGAGAAGTCGCCCTCAAAGATCGACCACAATTTGTCGTTGATATCACATATTCATCTTTAGGGCAGATGAGCGCGGCGCAAATACTCTTCACTTTGCATTTCCTGCAGCCTGGAAAGGCAGCGCTGGAACTCAAATTTCAGCCTTTCCCCTTGATAAATATTGAATAGCTCAGTCTCTGCAGACACAACCAGCTTCACGTGGCGCTCGTAGAATTCGTCCACCAGAGCGATAAAGCGGCGTGCCTCACTTTCCATCAGCGGGGTCATCACCGGCACATTGAACAGCATGACGGTATGAAACTGACGAGAAAGCGCGATGTAATCATGCTGGCTGCGGGCGTCCACGCACAGCGTGGTAAAGTCGGCCGCCAGCGTCTGATTAGCCATGCCGAGCGTCGCCAGAGGACGGTGATTAATCTCCAGCACCGGGCCGCCCTCACGTTTAGCGCCCGCAAGCGCCGTATAAAGCTTCTCCATCTGCTGAGCAGACTCATCGTTAAGCGGCGAAAGCCAGAGATGCGCCTGGGTCAATGTCCTCAGACGATAGTCAATCCCGGCATCGACGTTCATCACATCGCAATAGCGTTTAATCGCTTCGATAGCCGGTAAGAAACGTGCGCGCTGGAGCCCATTGCGATACAAATCATCCGGCGGAATGTTCGACGTTGCCACCAGCGTGATACCACGAGCAAAAAGCGCTTTCATTAATGTGCCAAGCAGCATCGCATCGGTGATGTCGGAGACAAAAAACTCATCAAAGCACAGCACGTCCGTCTCAGCTTTAAAACCGTCGGCAATAATTTCCAGCGGATCGGTGTGTCCCTGCTGCTGCGCCAGTTCCTCATGAACCCTAAGCATAAAACGGTGGAAGTGCAGCCGAAGCTTACGTTCTCCCGGCAGGCTCTGAAAAAACATATCCATCAGCCAGGTTTTACCACGCCCCACGCCTCCCCACATATACAGGCCACGCGCGGGCTCCTGCTCAGCCTGGGCCTCTTTTTTACCAAATAACTTGCCAAATGTACTCAGTAAACCGCCTGACGACACCGGCGTTGGCGCAGCGGACAACGCATGCCAGATAGCGTCCAGGCGCATAATCGCTTCGCGCTGTACTTCATCAGGTTGGAAGCTGCCTTCTGCCAGGGCCTGCTGGTAGCGCGATGCAGGAGAGAGATTTTGCATGGTATTTTATCTTCCCTTTATAATCGGATAGCCGTTCACTGCCATTTTCGAGCAGGTTGTCGAAAAAAAGGCCGTTCTACCCTAAGCGATGCTGCGTCAGGATTCCACTTCTCTTCGGTTAACGGTTATAGTGGCTACATTACCCTACGGAATCACAAGATAACGGGAGAAGTTCATGACTTGGGAATATGCGCTTATTGGGTTAGTGGTGGGCCTTATTATCGGCGCCGTAGCCATGCGTTTCGGCAACCGTAAGCTGCGCCAGCAGCAAGCTCTGCAGTATGAGCTGGAAAAGAACAAAGCGGAGCTTGAAGAGTACCGCGAAGAATTAGTCAGCCACTTTGCCCGCAGCGCCGAGCTGCTGGACAACATGGCGCACGATTATCGTCAGCTTTATCAGCACATGGCAAAAAGCTCCAGCAGCCTGCTGCCGGAAATGACGGCGGAAGCCAATCCGTTCCGCAACCGTCTCGCCGAATCCGAAGCCGGTAACGATCAGGCTCCGGTTCAGATGCCGCGTGACTATTCAGACGGTGCTTCTGGTCTGCTGCGCGCCGGTGCAAAACGCGATTAATCCCTGTTTCAGATTTTTTCCGGGGCACGGCTCATGTGCCCCCCATCCTTCCCTGACCCAGCTATCATTTAATTGTCTTTTGCTTCCCTATTACGCCATTGTGAGTCGATTGATATTTCAATAACATCGATTGCGTTAGTGGGTATTCCTTTTTCCAGGTGACGAGAGCCAGCATCCAATGAAGAAACAAACACGGCTGTGGAGTGCATTAGCGTTAAGCGTCGGTCTGACGCTCGGCGTATCCCCTCTGGCGAACGCGTCACTGCCTTCCCAGGTTCCAGGCCAGCCGGCGTTGCCGAGCCTTGCGCCGATGCTGGAAAAAGTGCTGCCGGCGGTTGTCAGCGTAAGGGTAGAAGGTACCGCTTCGGCCTCAGGCCAGAAGGTGCCGGAAGAGTTCAAGAAATTCTACGGGGATGATGCGCCCTCCGACACGCCACAGCAGTTCGAAGGTTTAGGTTCCGGCGTCATCATTAACGCCGCTAAAGGCTATGTCCTGACCAATAACCACGTGATCAACCAGGCCCAAAAAATTAGCGTGCAGCTGAACGACGGGCGTGAGTTTGATGCCAAACTTATCGGCGGAGACGATCAGAGCGACATTGCGCTGATTCAACTGCAGAATGCTTCAGGGCTGACCGAAATCAAAGTTGCCGACTCTGACAAGCTCAAAGTGGGCGACTTTGCCGTTGCGGTAGGAAACCCCTTTGGCCTGGGCCAAACAGCAACCTCCGGTATTGTTTCTGCGCTGGGCCGCAGCGGGCTTAATCTCGAAGGCCTGGAGAACTTTATTCAGACCGACGCCTCAATCAACCGCGGAAACTCCGGCGGCGCGCTGCTGAACCTGAACGGTGAACTGATTGGCATTAACACCGCTATTCTTGCCCCAAGCGGCGGCAGCGTAGGGATTGGTTTCGCCATCCCCAGCAATATGGCGCAAACCCTCGCCAAACAGCTGATGGAGTTTGGTGAAATCAAACGCGGCCTGCTGGGCATTAAAGGCATGGAGATGAACTCTGACATCGCCAAAGCCTTTAACCTTTCAACCCAGCGCGGCGCGTTTGTCAGTGAAGTGCTCCCGCAGTCAGGTTCAGCAAAAGCTGGCGTCAAAGCCGGGGATATCATCACCAGCCTGAACGGTAACCCGCTGAGCAGTTTTGCCGAACTGAGGGCTAAAATTGCCACAACTGAGCCTGGCACCGTTGTTAAGCTGGGCCTGCTGCGAGACGGCAAGCCGCTGGAAGTTAGCGTGACGCTGGATAAGAGCACCGCCTCTTCGGCCAGCGCTGAAATGATCCTGCCTGCGCTGCAAGGGGCCACCCTCAGCGATGGGCAGCTGAAAGACGGCGGCAAAGGCATTCATCTGGATAACGTGGATAAAGGCACGCCCGCCGCTCAGGTTGGCCTGCATAAAGACGATGTAATTATCGGCATTAACCGCGAGCGTATCCATACCATCGCCGAAATGCGTAAAGTGCTTGAAGCCAAACCCGCGGTCATTGCGCTGCATGTTGTTCGCGGCGAACAGAGCCTCTATTTGCTGTTGCGTTAACGGAAGCAGAGAAACGGACATCGTCTGTACGATGTCCGTTCAACTCATGCTATTCTGCGGTCGATCTCTCACTCATTAACTCAAACTCATGTTTCTAAAGATCTTACGTTCGGTGGTCATTGGGCTGATTGTTGCGGGGCTGCTGCTGCTCGCGATGCCGTCATTACGCAAAGCCATTGGTCCGCTTGCGCCTGCGCAATATGACAGCGCAGACGAAACGCCGATGAGCTTTAATCCGGCGGTACGTCGTGCTGCCCCGGCTGTGGTCAACGTGTACAACCGCAGCGTCGGCAATAACGGTCAGAACCAGCTCCAAATCAAGACACTCGGCTCTGGCGTTATCATGGATGGGCGGGGCTACATCATCACCAACAAGCACGTCATTAATGATGCAGAGCAGATCATCGTCGCTCTCCAGGATGGACGGGTATTTGAAGCACTGCTCATTGGCTCCGATAGCCTGACCGACCTCGCGGTGCTGAAAATCAACGCCACCAACCTGCCGATTATTCCTATTAATGGCAAACGTCAGCCGCATATTGGCGATGTCGTGATGGCTATTGGTAATCCCTACAACCTTGGGCAGACGGTGACTCAGGGCATTATCAGCGCCACCGGCCGCATTGGCCTGAGCCCTTCGGGTCGCCAGTCGTTCTTACAGACCGATGCCTCCATTAACCGCGGTAACTCTGGCGGGGCGCTGGTGAACTCTCTGGGCGAGCTGATGGGCATCAACACGCTGTCGTTTGACAAGAGCAATGACGGCGAGACGCCGGAAGGGATTGGCTTTGCGATACCGACCCAGTTAGCGACCAAGATAATGGATAAGCTGATCCGCGATGGCCGGGTGATTCGTGGCTACATCGGTATTGGCGGCAGAGAAATTACCCCGCTGCACGGCCCATCAACCGGCATCGATCAGCTGCAGGGGATTATCGTCAATGCGGTATCACCGGACGGTCCGGCCGCACTCGCGGGCATTCAGGTGAATGACGTGATTATTTCGGTAAACCACAAGCCTGCCGTCTCCGCGCTGGAAACGATGGACCAGGTGGCGGAAATTCGTCCAGGCTCCGTGATTCCGGTAGAAGTCATGCGTGAAGATAAAAAGCTCACGCTGCAGGTCACGGTCCAGGAATACCCCGCCGGTGGCTAAACGGCAGGCATAAAAAAACCGGAACCTGAGTTCCGGTTTTTTTTATCCAGGGGCGGTTACTTAACGAACTCTTCGCCCAGTTGGATATCTTTCTTCAGGGTATCCAGCATGCCTTCCATCGCGTTTTTCTCAAACGCGCTGAGGGTGCCGATAGCTTTACGCTCAACGATACCGTTTTTACCCAACAGCAGCGGCTGAGAGAAGAAACGTGCGTGCTCGCCGTCACCTTCAACGTAAGCGCATTCAACAACGTTGCTTTCGCCCTTAAGAGCGCGAACCAGAGACAGGCCAAAACGAGCCGCAGCCTGGCCCATAGACAGCGTTGCAGACCCGCCGCCGGCTTTCGCTTCAACCACTTCGGTACCCGCATTCTGGATGCGTTTAGTCAGGTCAGCAACTTCCTGCTCGGTGAAGCTCACGCCAGGGATCTGGGACAGCAGCGGCAGAATGGTCACGCCAGAGTGGCCGCCAATAACCGGCACTTCGATATCCGTAGGCTGTTTGCCTTTCAGCTCGGCAACAAAGGTGTTGGAGCGGATGATATCCAGCGTCGTGACGCCGAACAGTTTGTTCTTATCGTAGACACCCGCTTTTTTCAGCACTTCTGCTGCAATAGCAACGGTGGTGTTAACCGGGTTAGTGATAATACCGATACAGGCTTTAGGTGCGGTTTTCGCAACTTGCTCGATCAGGTTCTTCACGATGCCGGCATTCACGTTGAACAGGTCGGAGCGATCCATACCTGGTTTACGCGCTACGCCCGCGGAGATAAGCACCACGTCTGCGCCAACCAGCGCCGGGGTTGCATCTTCGCCGGAGAAACCTTTGATTTTCACGTCAGTCGGGATATGACTCAGATCCACCGCAACCCCTGGGGTTACTGGCGCAATGTCATACAGAGAGAGTTCTGAGCCTGAAGGCAGTTGGGTCTTAAGTAGAAGGGCAAGCGCCTGGCCGATACCGCCAGCTGCGCCGAGGACTGCAACTTTCATCCTAAACTCCTTATTATGGTTAGCAAAATCGTGCCGTAACTCCATGCGGTGGCGACCATAATCCAGAGAGGAGATAATTACAATCTTCCCGCCGCCAGATTGCGAGATAAAGCAATACTCGACCGCGTTGCTGCATTTACTCGCCGGGAGGAACGACGCCATAGCGCCCGGTCACGACCTGATGTGGTTACATCAACGGCGGTTACATTACCCCTCTGCGCACACCAAAACAACATCATTTTGATAACATTTAGTTTACTTTGAGGCTTATTTGCGAGTCGTGACGCAAGCATGTTCGCCGATAACGAAATTTGATAAAATCGCCCGCTTTCATAACATTATTTCAGGCTGTTTTCCGCCAGATGCTTCTCCCACCCTTTTCAGGCAACCGTAAATCCGGGCCTTGAAGGAAGATGAACAATTTGCATAATAATTCATTTAAATGCATAATAATGTTATCTCTTTTACCCAGGATAGGTTATTTATGCGTAACTCCTCAAAACAAGAAGAATTAGTAAAGGCTTTCAAAGCATTACTTAAAGAAGAGAAATTCAGCTCACAGGGTGAGATAGTCCAGGCGTTACAAAACGAAGGCTTTGAAAACATCAACCAGTCCAAGGTTTCCCGCATGCTGACCAAATTCGGCGCGGTAAGAACCCGTAATGCAAAAATGGAAATGGTCTACTGCCTTCCGGCCGAGCTGGGCGTGCCAACCACCTCCAGCCCGCTAAAAAACCTGGTACTGGACATCGACTACAATGATGCGGTCGTGGTCATTCACACAAGTCCAGGCGCGGCTCAGCTCATCGCTCGCCTGCTGGACTCTCTGGGTAAAGCAGAAGGTATTCTTGGCACCATCGCCGGGGACGACACTATCTTCACTACTCCTGCCAGCGACTTCACCGTTAAAGAGCTTTACGAAGCCATTCTGGTGCTGTTCGAACAAGAGCTTTAATTCATCATCTTTCCTCACCCGTCATACCTTATGGCGGGTGCACTCCCCCGAATTCGGTAATCTTCCGTAAATAAACCTCAATCCAGCGCATGGAATGGCTTCAATAACATTCTATAGGGCATTGTTCTGTGTGCTACCGCACAAATAGTTAAATTCACCCATATATATGATTTTACTTATATTTAACAAAAATGGCGTGATAAAAACGTCTTTTTTATAACTCATAGTAATAAAAAATCGTCCCATTAATTTAAAGTTGCATAGGCAACAATTAGCAGGGTATTAATTTTTCCCGTAACTAGTGTATACTTAATTTCGTGATGAGGGTCACAGAACGATGGCCCAACCAAAAGAATACGACGAGGAAAGAAATCATGAACATGAAAGCAACTTTAGTTACCGCAAGCCTGCTCTCCGCCCTGTCATTCGGCGTTTTCGCCGCTGACTCTATCAACGCTCAGCAGGCGCAAGACCGCCAGTCACTGGGGACCGTTTCGGTCGATGACATCGGCAGTTCTCCAATGGATATGCACGAAATGCTGAACCAGAAAGCTGAACAAAACGGCGCTTCTGCTTACCGCGTTATCGAAGCTCGCACCGGCGGACACTGGCATGCAACGGCAGAACTGTACAAATAATCGTTCTTAGCCATAAGCCAGTTGAATAGATGTCGTTAGAAACGTTATGCCTCGGCGGCCCTAAGTAGAATAAATGCCAGTAAGCCCTTCCGGCCGCCACGTTAAACCTTCAGGAGTAAAGACTATGAAAACCAAATTAACTATCGCCGCACTGAGCCTGTTGTCCGTTATCTCTTTAGGCGCTAACGCCGCAGCTCACCAGGTCAACAATGAACAAGCTCAGGGTATGCAGTCCATGGGCTCAATTTCAGTCAGCCAGGTTGGCAGCGCGCCAATGGATATGCGTCAAGAATTGTCCCAGAAAGCCACTGAACAAGGTGCCTCTGCTTACCGTATTACCGAAGCTCGTTCCGGCGATACCTGGCACGCAACAGCAGAGCTGTACAAATAACCCCTCGTCGTACTTGTCCTACGACCTTGCCCCCGATCGCTGGGGGCTTTTTTATGCCTGCGCCTTACGCGTTAGCCGTGGATATTAAAGCGAAGCTGGCCCTCCAGCTCCTCTTCAGCCTCGTCAAACAGCAGGATGAGTGCGCCGAATCTGCGCCGTTTGCTCTCCGGTAAATGCGCAAACTCGATCTCGACGGGAAGCGGCAGCATTGACGCCGTGACCACTTCCCACAGGCTATCCAGGTCATGGACCTGCTCCTTACGCAAAGCGAGCTGCTCCGCAAACTGGCGATAGAAAGCAGGGTTGTCGTCGATGTGGCTAAAATCAAAAGTAAATTTTTTCATCGCTGCCGTCCTGACCCTTTAAAGCAAGCGGTGGGGCTAAAGCCCGCCAATGTGTAACGTTTTCACTTCCAGGAACTCTTCCAGCCCCAGCACGGAACCTTCACGCCCTAACCCGGACTCTTTCACCCCGCCGAATGGCCCAAGCTCCGTTGAGACGGCGCATTCATTTATCCCAACCATGCCGCTTTCCAGCGCCTGTGAGACGCGGAATACGCGCTGTAAGTTCTGGGTGTAGAAATAAGCCGCAAGCCCAAAGGGCGTATTGTTCGCCCGCTCGATAACTTCCTCTTCCGTTTTAAAGCTAAAGCAGGCCGCCAGCGGGCCAAACGTCTCTTCCTTAGCCAGCTTCATCTCGTCATTAGCGTCGATGATGACCGTAGGCTGCCAGAAGTTGCCGCCGAGCTGGTGAGGTTTGCCACCGACAAGCGCCTTACCGCCTTTGGCCAGCGCGTCCTCCACGTGTTCACGCACCTTATCTACCGCGGACGACTCAATCAGCGGCCCCACGACAACGCCGTCTTCCAGGCCATTGCCCACCTTCAGTTTTTTGACCTCTTCCGCAAGCTTATTCACAAAGCTATCGTACACGCCCTGCTGGATAAAGAAGCGGTTGACGCTGACGCAGACCTGGCCCGCATTGCGGAACTTGTTGGCAATGGCTCCCTTCACCGCCGCGTCGATATCGGCATCATCAAACACGATATAAGGCGCATTGCCCCCCAGCTCCATCGACACTTTCTTCATTGTTTCCGCAGCGTTACGCATCAGCGTTTTGCCCACCGCCGTTGAACCTGTGAAGGAGATTTTGCGCACCTGCTGGCTGGCCATAATGGCATCACTGATTTCCTGCGTGTTCCCTGCCACCGCGTTAAGTACACCTTTCGGCACGCCTGCCTGCGTTGCCAGCTCCAGCAGCGCAAAGGCGGAAAGAGGCGTGTTATTGGCAGGTTTTATCACTCCGGTACAGCCCGCGGCCAGAGCGGGTCCGAGCTTGCGGGTCAGCATAGCCATGGGGAAATTCCACGGCGTGATCGCCGCCACAACGCCGACAGGTTCGCGCGTGGCCAGGATGCGAGAGCCAGACCTGGCCGGAGGAATAACTTCACCGTTCGCACGTTTGGCCTGTTCAGCAAACCACTGAATGAAGCTTGCCGCATAGTCGACTTCACCTTCGGCCTCTTTGAGCGGCTTTCCCTGCTCAAGAGTCATCAGCCGGGCGAGCCAGCTTTTGTTTTTCAGAATGAGTTCAAACCAGCGATAGAGGATTTCAGAGCGCTGTTTGGCGGTTTTCTCCCGCCAGGCGGGGAACGCTTTACTGGCGGCAGCAATCGCGGCTTCGGCTTCGTGCTTGCCTGCCTTCGCCACTTTAGCCACCACTTCTCCCGTCGCAGGATTCAGCACATCAAAGGTTTCACCGAGCGTGTGCCACTTGCCGTCTACCAGATATCCGGTTTTGAAGAGCTCACTTTGCTGGAGGGGTTCATTCGTCATAATTTCTCCTGTTGTTAAGTGTTCATCCCAGTAACCGCAGTTAAGTATAGATAGAAAAAAGCCGACGCAGGCGTCGGCTCTCAGTGCAAGGGTTGGGCTCAGGCGTTAATTAGCGTGTGCCGATAGCGGTGCAAAATGTCCGCCAGCCGCTTCACCGGCTCGGTGACCTGCAGCGGAGCTTCCCACAGACGAAGCTTCTCTTGATAGATTTCAAGCTCGCCTAAAAGCCTTTGGTAATAGAGCTCTCGCTTATCATCGCTGTTAGCAGAAATAACTTTATCAGCCGTTTTACGCAGCTGTCGGTGGAAGGCAGAAAGATCGTCATTCACCGGGATAGGCGCATCCCGCAGGCGCTGATGAGCGATTATCAGGGTCAGCGCCAGGCGATAACGATCGATGTCGCCGGGGAACATATTCAGCAGTAAAAACAGCTGCTGATACAGCGCGGGCAGATGGTTCTCTTTGCGGCGAGCGTTATTGGTCGTCAGCGCCGAAACGGCAGCAGAGACAAACTGATTCAGCAGCGTACGGCCGGTTCGCTCTTTGGAATTATCGCGGATCAGCAGGATCACCATCATCGCCAGGAAGCAGCCGACGATCTGCCCCAGCGCGCTGTCCAGGAATGTACTGAAATGGAAAGTCATCGGGTTATCCAGCACGATGATGTTGATTGTCCCGGCCAACGCCCCCATTGAACCCAATCGCCGTTTTTGTACCTCAATCCCAATGAAGAAGCCGAGCAGGGCAAGGCTGACGCACAGCAACAGCATACTTTGCTGAGTCGACGGCAGAATAACCAGGAAGTAAAACGCCCCCAGCGGCAGCGCCACCAGCATGCCGTAAAGGAAGTCGAGCGAAACCATCCGCGGGTTAGGCAGGCGCATCGCCAGCGCGGTAACCACCGCAATCATCACCATGGCGCCGCTGCCGGACGTCCAGCCGGTCCACAGCCAGAACAGACTTCCGAGCACGCACGAAATCGTCGTACGCCAGAAGTTAATCATCGCGTGGTGGCCTTCGGCGGATTCTACCTTCACCACAGCCTCGCCGTTCAGCACTTCCTCTTCAATCGCGCTGACCCGGGTATTACTGATAAAGCCTCGCTTCAGCAGCAGAAAACGGGTAGAGGCCGAAACCCAGGAGCCAATGGTAACCGGCGTGGCCTTTTCCCCCATCACGGAAATCGCCCTGCGCAACACCTTCATGCGCTTATAAACGTCGTCGGCGGTTTCCACTTCGGCGGCGAAAAGCTGTCGAAATTCCGGCGTGACGTATTCCGGTCGGGTGTTCTGAATGAGGAACGTTTCACAAGCCTGAGTGATCATCGTCAGCGAAAGCGTATTAATCGCTTTCAGGCGGCGATTGGCCTTCGACCAGCGGGCAGACTCCATATTCAGGTTGGCGCGCATTCCGTTGAGCGCGGTCACCTTACGCACCAGCCCGCTCCAGGCTTTATCGACCTCTTCTTTCTCTCCGTGGGCAATACAAAGCTGCATCAGGCGGTACTGATCCACCAGCAGGTTGTCCAGCTCCCGGTCTATCTCCTGCTTGATCGAGCGCGGCGAGAACAGCAGGTCAGCGACGATGGCACAGACAATCCCGATGACGATTTCGCTGCAGCGCTCAACGGCAAACTGCGGCGTAGTCAGCGGAGCAACCTGGATAGTGACTACGATTATCAGCGCGGTGTAGCCAGCGAGCCCCCAGGCGTAAGAGTTTTCGACGCGAACAAGCGAAGAGATCCAGGTGCAGAATCCGGCCCAGATACAGCACACCAGCAGCATAACGACCGGCGCACGGATCAGGGTAATGATGATAACCAGCGCGGCAGCACAGCCGATAAACGTCCCGATAATACGCAGCATCCCGCGGTAGCGTATCGCCCCGGAATAGGGCTCCCCGCCGGCGGCAAAGGCGGGCCCGGCTGCAACAATGGCGGCGGTCAGCACCGCCCAACGCGGTGTTTCCAGCTCAAAATGGAAGCCGACAAACACCGCCAGCACGATGGCAAAGGCGAGCTTTATCGCAAAGCGGAGGTGAAGCCTGGAAATGTTATACATAGCGGCCTGCTTAACCGAACTCGCGCAGGCGATGCATCAGCTTGATAAACGCCGAGTCATTTTCCGCTTTACGGTCTTTTTCACCGGTGACTACAACGGTCGCGGTAGTCCCGGCAGGATACAAATTCCCCATCTGTTCATCGAGGCGAATCCTGACCGGCACGCGCTGAGCAAGACGAACCCACTCGAGGTTAGAATCAACCGTCGCCATGCCTTTTGCATCGCTGGTACTGCTGGCGTTAGTCACCCCGGCAGAAATGCTGTCAACGCTGCCGCGCAGCACGCGGTTGCTGCCAAGCGGAGTAATCTGCACGCGATAGCCCGGGCGAATCCCCTCAAGCTTGGTCTCTTCCATGTAGGCAAGGATGTAGAATGAATTCTGTTTCACCAGCGCCACGGACGTCGCGCCACGATTAATAAACTCGCCGGTATGCACGTTAAGGTTAGTCACCCAGCCGTCAGCCGGGGCACGAATAACCGTGCGCTGCAGATCGAGTTTGGCCAGGTCACGCGTCGCCTGCGCTTTATCCAGCTGGTGCAACACGGTTTGCAGCAGGTTGTTCGACTGGTCAATCTCTTCGCGCGACATCGCCTGAATACCAAGCGTATTACGCCTGCCGGCTTCACGGCGTTTCTCTGATGCCAGCGCCTGATAATAGGCCACATCGGCTTCGGCCTGTTCGAGCGCTTTTTGATAGCGAGGCTGGTCGATGGTAAACAGCACCTGGTCTTTTTTCACCAATTGGTTGTCATGAACGTCAACGGTAGTGATAAGTCCGGACACGTCCGGCGCGATTGCGACGACGTCAGCGGTGAAACGCGCGTCACGCGTCCACGGGGATTCGGTATAAAACACCCACGCCCGGAAAATAGCGATGAAGGCCAGCAGCACCAGCAGAAGCGTGATAGCGGTACGGGTTATGTTTCTTGTTAGTATTTTCACATCAACCTCAAACGAACAAACGCGAAATCAGATAAAAAAGGCAGCAATAGAGCGCTGTATTGAATAATGCAGGGTGCCAGACAAAATCATAGATGCCGGTTGGGGTCAGCAGCCGACGCGCCAGCCAGAACGCGGCGAGCGACAGAATTAACTCGAAGAATATCGGCGGAAACGAAAGACCGAATATTACGATTACCGGAAATAGACTCATTTTGACCTTGATAAGATAATGCAGGCGATACATAACTCGACGATAAACCGCGACGGAAAGGCCAGAAAAGGCGGGCGAGCGTGCGGTATGAGTTATGTTAATAATAATATATTAACGTAACTGTTACCCTGTTATCTATAATATGTGATCTAAATCACTTTTCACTCAGAGTGAACAATGGAACGACTTAAACGCATGTCGGTGTTTGCCAAAGTGGTTGAACTTGGCTCCTACACCGCCGCCGCAAGGCAGCTACAAATGAGCGTCTCTTCCATCAGCCAGATCGTGTCCAAACTGGAAGATGAGCTGCAGGTGAAACTGCTCAACCGCAGCACCCGCAGCATCGGCCTGACCGAAGCGGGCAAAATCTATTATCAGGGCTGCCGCAAAATGCTGCACGAGGCGCAGGAAGTCCACGAGCAGCTCTACGCCTTTAACAACACGCCAATTGGCACGCTGCGCATCGGTAGCTCTTCAACTATGGCACAGAATGTCCTCGCCGACATGACGACCGAAATGCTGAGAGAGTACCCGGGCCTGACCGTAAATCTGGTGACGGGTATTCCCTTTCCCGACCTGATTGCCGACGGCCTGGACCTGGTGATTCGCGTAGGTGCTCTGCAGGATTCCAGCCTGTTTTCACGCAAACTGGGTTCGATGCCGATGGTGGTTTGCGCCTCGAAAAACTATCTGCAGCTTCACGGTACGCCGGAAAAGCCCGCCGATCTGGCGAACCATTCCTGGCTCGAATACAGCGTACGTCCGCACAATGAGTTTGAGCTTATCGCGCCGGAAGGGATTTCCACCAAGGTTATCCCGCATGGTCGCTTTGTCACCAACGATCCGATGACGTTAAGCCGCTGGCTTAAGGCCGGTGCCGGAGTCGGGTTTGCGCCGCTGATGTGGGTGATCGACGAGATCAACAGCGGAGAGTTGGAGATCCTGTTCCCTCGCTATCAGTCCGATCCACGCCCGGTTTACGCACTGTATACCGAGAAGGACAAACTGCCGCTGAAGGTGGAGGTCTGCATTAACTATCTGACGGATTATTTCGTGCGGGTGACGCAGCTTTTTCAGGGCGTGCGGGCGAGAAATGAAAACAGCCGGGGCTAGCCCGGCTGTCAGATGAACTTAAGCGGTACCGCCCACGGTCAGGTTATCGACCTTCAGGGTTGGCTGGCCGACGCCAACCGGCAGGCTTTGCCCTTCTTTACCGCAGACGCCGACGCCGTTATCCAGCGCCAGATCGTTACCGACCATCGAGATCTGCTGCATGGTTTCAATGCCGGAGCCAATCAGCGTGGCGCCTTTCACCGCCTTCGTGACCTTCCCTTTTTCAATCAGGTAGGCTTCGGAGGTGGAGAACACAAACTTGCCGGAGGTGATATCGACCTGGCCGCCGCCGAAGTTTGGCGCAAAAATACCGTAGTCCACGGACTCGATAATCTCCTGCGGGGTAGATTTACCCGCCAGCATGTAGGTATTGGTCATACGCGGCATAGGCAGGTGTGCATAAGACTCGCGGCGACCGTTGCCTGTCGGCGCAACGCCCATCAGCCGAGCGTTCAGCTTGTCCTGCATATAACCTTTAAGAATGCCGTTTTCGATCAGCACGTTGTACTGCCCCGGCACGCCTTCGTCATCAATGGAAACGGAACCACGGCGATTAGCCATCGTGCCGTCATCCACCACGGTACACAGTTCTGAAGCCACCAGTTGGCCCATCTGGCCGCTGAAGACCGAGGTGCCACGGCGGTTAAAGTCGCCTTCCAGGCCGTGACCGACCGCTTCGTGCAGCAGGACGCCAGGCCAGCCTGCGCCCAGCACCACCGGCAGCATGCCGGCAGGAGCCGCCACGGCCGACAGGTTAACCATTGCCATGCGTACAGCTTCTTTAGCCCAGGCATCAGCGCGAACTTCACCGTTCACGCTTTCCAGGAAATATTCATAGCCAAAACGACCGCCGCCGCCGCTTGCGCCGCGCTCGCGCTTGCCGTCTTCTTCAACCTGAACGCTAACAGACAGGCGCACGAGCGGGCGAACATCCGCCGCCAGCGTTCCGTCCGTAGCCGCCACCAGAATCAGCTCATAAACGCCCGTCAGGCTGGCGCTCACTTCCTGCACGCGAGCGTCTGCTGCGCGCGCGACGCTGTCCACGCGTCTCAGGATGTCGAGCTTCTCTTCACGCGTCATGCTGAGCAGCGGATCGGCGCTGGTATAAAGCGCGCTGTGCGGCACGTTACCCAGCGTGCGGGCACGCCCATCGCCCTGCTCGCGTACGATGCTGCGAGCCGCATGAGCGCTCTGCTCCAGCGCCAGCAAAGTAATTTGATCCGCGTAGGCAAACCCGGTTTTCTCGCCGCTAACCGCACGAACGCCAACGCCCTGATCGATATTCCATGAACCGTCTTTAATGATGCGGTCTTCCAGCACCCAGGATTCATGATAGCTGGACTGGAAATAGAGATCGCCGTAGTCGAGGCGGCGCTCGGACAGCTGGCCGAGGATGGAAAACAGATCTTGATGGGTTAAGCCATTCGCAGACAGCAACTGCTCACTTACCAGGTTAAGACTCATCGTTTCGCTACTCTTATTGCTTATCGCCCATTGGGCGAGGAATGGTTTATTAATGGAGCTTGCGGCAATTAACCGCTAACGTCAAATCAGTGAGCTTCACTGGTACGTGGCTGGCGCAGCACTTCATTAATTTGCGGTTTGTCGACCGGGCCGGTGATGCTGTAGCGCAGGACGGAAATTTTGCTCCACAGCGGGCCAAGCACTTTACTGGCCGCAAACACGGCGGCACCGACTATAGGGTTAACGGCAAAGGCGGCGGCAACCCCGACGGTGGCGGAGATTTCAGGCGCAACTACCGCCTCCATATTCAGCTCGCGGCGGACTAAATCCACCGAGCCTTTCATGGCTATATCCGCCTCTAACCCATCCACCAGCGTATCGTCAGTATGCAATACGCCGTCTTTTATCCAGGCCGTGCTGCGAATAGAGTCGTAATAGAAGCCGCTGCCAAAGGTGTCGCTAAAGTCGAAGCGCAGCTTGCGAAGCAAGGCGTCAAAACTGACCAGCCGCAGGAGCTGGCCCGCATGGCCGGTGCTGACGTCGGTGATCTCGCCTTTACCCAGCCTGGTATGCAGAATGCCGTTAAGCGAAGCCTCATCAGGTTTCCACGGCACCGCTCGCCAGTGCAGGTCGTAATCAACGTCGAAAGAAGAGCCCTGCAGCGGTGTTTTCACGCCAAAGAAGTTGGCCGCAGCGTCCAGCTTGTCACCCTTCAGCTTGCCCTTAAGCGAGGTGCGCTCGGTGCCCGGCTTATTCACCCACTCGCCGTCGGCGGTCAGGCGGGCAAACCCGGTATCCACCAGCCCGTTAGCCAGCTGCAGCGTATCGCCGTTGATCTTCACATCCCCTTCTATGCGGCCATATTTTTGCCCCCACAGCCAGCACTCAGCGCAGCGCAGCTGCATGTCTGGCCAGCCCCGGAAGCTAATTGCATCGCCGTTTTCCGGTACCTGAAGCGGGGCCGTACCGTTAGCACCACCAGGGATTACGCTCCAGTTCGGGTTGAAGTAAAGGTATTTGATGGTGGCGAGCCACGGCGCGTTGTTTTTCATGCTCAGTGAGGCATTAATTTCACGCCCCTGAGCCTCCACCTGAGTGCCGTTCAGCACCGGGCGAGAAACCAGGCTCAGGTTATGCCACTGCTGGCCCCCCAGGGTTAAGGCTGGCGTGCGCAGAGTAACGGCCGACGGGAATGCCGCCGAACCGCCTACGCTGTCTGCAGCCCCTTCGCTGAAGAGCGCCAGCCACTGGGCGCCATCCATCGCGGGCAGATCCAGCTCAACGCCCGGCTGCTCCGGAAGCGGAGGCACGGTTTTACTGTCGGTAGCCCAAATGGCCCGGTCCAGGGTTAGCTTTTTATTTAGCAGCCAGCGGCTGGAGAAGTGATTTAGCGCGCCCGCATTACCGGTGAGATTAAAGCTCTTCAGGTCACCCTTAACGGCAATATTCAGCGGCAGAGCTGTCCCGGCTTTTTTATCGACAGGAGCAGGTAAGTGACTGCTCACATTCTTCAGATCACCCGCCAGATTGACCTTGTAGCTGGCGCTGCCGTGATAAGGCAGCGTAATTCCCACATCGCCTTTCCACATCACGTTACCGCTAACCGCGTCGTTGACCTGCTTCGGCAGAACGCCGGTTTTATTGGGCTGCCAGTCGCCGCTCAGGTTAACGCCAATCTGGTAGTCTTTATCACCGGTTTTGGTGTTGAAGTTCAGGCTTACCGGCTGATTAAACCAGCTGGCGCTCATCGCCTCACTCTGCAGGTCACCGTTGGTAAAGCTGAATTTACCGCTCAGATTATGCAGCGTACTGTCCAGCGGTTTGATAAGCAGCGTGTTGTTGTTCAGTCGAACGTCGCCTTTCGCCGTCGTCATTTCGCCGGTCAGCGGGATATCGAGATGTAAGCGAGCATTCACATCGCCGCCAATCTGGAGTTCATCGAGCGCGGCGGCAAGTGAATCCTCCAACGGCGTCTCTTTGAAATAAGGACCTACCGCGCTGCCAGGCCCGTTGATGTCGGCATCAATCAGCAGCTTTTCTTTGGCGTAATCAGGAATGTTCGCCGTCAGGTTAGTGGCCGTTACGCCACCCAGCTTGACCTCGTTGCT
This sequence comes from Cedecea neteri, assembly GCF_000757825.1. Taxonomy (GTDB): domain Bacteria; phylum Pseudomonadota; class Gammaproteobacteria; order Enterobacterales; family Enterobacteriaceae; genus Cedecea; species Cedecea selenatireducens. The sequence continues at coordinate 3,080,371 of NZ_CP009451.1, read as the reverse complement.
GTTCATCCACAGCCCGTTATTGATGAAGTCGAGCGTGATATCGAGATTTTCCAGCGCCGGCCAGTCCGGCTGGAAGGCAAATTTGGCGTTGCGGAGCGGAACGTAAACCTCAAACTGGCCTTCGTTATGCTCGTAGGGGAACAGATGTGGGTTGCCGCCGTAGACCAGCGTGGCGTTGTCCGCCTGGCCGCCCTGAATCGCCGAGCTGAGGTAATCCGTCAGCTCTTTACCCATCAGGTTTTCCGGGAAATAACGCCAGGCGTCCGCGCCGTTATCGGTGCTGATCCCGGCTAAAATTCCCAGCCACGGATCGCCGCTGGCTGGCTGGAAGTAGCGGAAATCGCCGCGAGCCCAAACGGAGCGAGCCCTAACGTCAATGTTCTTGCCGTCTAACTGAAAGCCCTCGGCGTTTTTCTGCCAGGCGAGCGTGGCTGCCCCTTTTTCAATTTCAAGCGGCGCGCGGAAGACGGTTTCGTACGGCATTTTAGCGTCGGTCATTACGCCGTTAAGCTGCCCGTTTGCGACGCTGCCGGTCACCGAGCCAGAGAAATGTTCCGCCCCAGGCAACAGCTTCCATTGCTTCCAGCTCACGTCATTCCATCGCGCCTGCATGCGGGTCTGCTCGGTTTGCTGGAGCGGAATATCCAGCGCCAGCACGTCGATGTGGCCCTGGGGCTGAAGCGAAGTCCAGATGTCGCCAAACTGAGGCGAGATTTTAGCGGCGATCGGCAACAGGCCGTTGAAGCGGGCCAGTTCCATATTGCTGGCACGCACCCGGAGTTCGTCGCTGCGCTGGCTTTGTTTACCCCCCACGTCCTGCGGCGCTATCCAGGCCACGGAGAGCGAGCCTTTTGGCCAGGTCTGGTCATCCAGCGTAATGTTGGTGGAAGGAATAGAAAGCTGCCAGCTGGATTTCTCGCGGCTGACCTGCGCGGTAAGATTATCGACCGAAAGCGTATGCGTCACGCTGTCGGTTCCCGGCCAGCTCGCCCCGCCTTTTTTCAGCCAGACGCTGCCGCCGCTGATATCGCCTTCCTTCACGTCCATCCAGGCTTCGAGGCTAAAACGGGCGCTTTTCAGGTCAACATTGTCTTCCATCCAGCGGCCCAGCCAGGGCTTCACGTCCACGTCGTCAGCCTGCAGCCAGACCTTGCCGTTGTTCAGAATGCCGTTTTCATCCCGCAGATCCATGCGGACGTTGGCTACGCCGTGCTGGCCGTTGAAGCTGGATAAGCTCACCTGACCTTCCGCCCGATGCCGGTTTTTACCGTTGAGCCAGGTTAGCTGAGGAATCGAGAGTTCGGCACGCTGGCCGGAGAGCGTCAAAAAGCTAAGGGAGCTGTCGCGGAGATCGAAGTGATCGAACTGACGCAGGAAGAGATCGCTGATTTTATCCGCTTCCAGCGTACTATCACCGCCGTTCTGGCTGAGCGGCGTATTGGTGCGCATTTGCAGCTGGTAGAAGGTCAGATCGCGAAACTGCCAGCGGAAGTTAAGCAGGCTTTGCCAGACATCCAGCGCCAGAGTCACGCGTTTGATGCTCAACGTACCGCCGTCTTTGAGCCCGGCTTTAACATCACGCACGTCAAGCGTAGGGCCGAAGTTCTCCCAGCTTGCCCGTAAATTGCTGACCTCAACCGGCACGCCGGTAGCCGCCTCAATCTTGTCCAGCAGCGCAGGCCGCCAGGCATCCAGGTGCGGCAAAACGAGCCGCAGGCCACTCACCAGCAGCGCGACGATAACAACCAGCGTTACGCCTGTGAGCAGCAGAATGCCGGGCAGTCGCCTCACCTTTCTCTCCTTGTCAGCCTTACGGGCAAAATGCGCATCCGCACATTTACATCATAACGACGTCGAACTGCTCCTGATTGTAGAGCGGCTCAATCTGGACTTTGACCTGTTTACCTACAAAGATTTCTACTTCGGCCAGCGCGTGAGACTCTTCGCTTTTCAACGCTTCACCTACCGCAGGAGAAGCATAGACCAGGAAACGGTCAGAATCGTAGGCATGATGCACGCGAACGATTTCACGCATAATTTCATAGCAGACCGTTTCGACCGTCTTTACCGTGCCGCGGCCGTGGCAGGTCGGACATTCGTTGCAGAGCACATGCTCTACGCTTTCGCGCGTGCGCTTACGGGTCATCTCGACCAGGCCAAGCTGGGAGAAGCCGTTAATGCTGGTTTTCACGCGATCTTTACTCAACGCCTGCTCGAGAGAATGCAGCACGCGACGGCGGTGATCTTCATTACTCATGTCGATAAAATCGATGATGATAATGCCGCCCAGGTTACGTAACCGAAGCTGGCGCGCGATGGCCTGAGTGGCTTCGATATTGGTATTGAAAATCGTGTCGTCGAGATTGCGGTGGCCAACGAACGCGCCGGTATTGATGTCTACCGTGGTCATCGCTTCGGTCTGATCGATGACCAGATAACCGCCGGACTTCAGCTCCACCTTGCGCTCAAGGGCACGCTGGATTTCGTTCTCAACGTCATAGAGGTCGAAAATGGGCTGCCGGCCGCTGTAATGCTCGATTTTACCGGTCATCTCCGGCATGTACTCGGCGGTAAATTCCAGCAGCATTTCATAAGTCAGGCGGGAATCAACGCGGATACGATCCAACGCCGCATCTGCAAAGTCACGCAGTACTCGCTGCGCCAGGGCCAGCTCGCCGTACATTTGATAGCGGGTTTGATTACGCTTTTTGCGCTCGCTGACCTTGGTCCAGACTCGCTTCAGGTAAGCCGCATCAGAGGCTAAATCTTCTTCGCAGACGCCTTCTGCGGCCGTACGAATAATAAAGCCCCCATGCTCATCGCAATATTCATTCACGATGCGCTTCAGGCGGTCACGTTCGGCTTCGCTTTCAATGCGCTGGGAAACGCCAACGTGCGATGCGCCCGGCATAAAGACAAGATAGCGGGAAGGAAGCGTAATGTCGGTGGTCAGGCGTGCGCCTTTGGTGCCCAGCGGATCTTTCACCACCTGCACCATTAAATCTTGCCCCTGGCGAACCAGTTCGGCGATATCGCGCACGCTAAAGTTCTTTTGCTCCTCACCGGCTACGCACTCGGTGTGCGGCATAATGTCAGAAGCATGAAGGAAAGCCGCCTTGTCCAGGCCAATATCTACAAATGCCGCCTGCATTCCAGGCAGCACCCGGCTAACGCGACCTTTGTAGATATTCCCTACTATTCCGCGGCGCGCTTCGCGCTCGATATGAATCTCTTGCAGTATGCCACCGTCAATATAGGCTACCCGCGTCTCTGATGGGGTAACGTTGACTAATAATTCAGCCGTCATCTTTTCCTCGTCCGTCACGCAGCGCGTGAAAATTGCTCAGCAATTCACCAGTTTCCACCAGCGGTAATCCCACCACTGCATGATAACTGCCATTAATCCTTTTAACGAAACAGCCACCAAGCCCTTGAATGCCATAGGCACCGGCTTTGTCCATAGGCTCACCGCTGGCAATATAGCCGGCAATATCCTGTTCGGATAAGCTGCGAAACGTCACTTCGGTTATCACTAACGCTTCCAGCACCTGATTCGCGTCGGCGATAGCCACCGCCGTCATCACCTGATGCTGGTTTCCTGAAAGCAGGCGCAGCATCTGAGCGGCATGCTCAGTATCCCGCGGTTTTTCCAGCACTTCTCCGTTAAAAATAACTATCGTGTCTGCACCCAGTACCGGCAAATCCTTGACGGCAAGCGCCACGCCAGCCTGCGCTTTTTCACGCGCCAGGCGACGGACATACTGCTCCGCGCTTTCGTGCGGCTGCCGCTGTTCTTCAATGCCTGGAACCAGGCGTTCGAAAGAGACGCCCATCAGGGTCAGAAGCTCCTGACGGCGAGGCGAACCGGATGCCAGATACAACGTAGTCATGTTTACCTTTTATTGCACAGCGAATTGCTGGCGAACTTTGCGCATTAACAGGAAAATCCAGGGCCACAGGATACCGTTAACTACACTACTCCAGAACACTTCCGGTCTGAAAGAGACGTTGATCACTAAAAATTCTGACCAGAAAACAATGATGTCGGTGACTAACGAGAGCAGCATGACGACCAGCGCCTGCTGCCAAAGGGCGAGGTTACGGAAAAGCTGGTATTTCAGCGCCACCAGGTAAGCCACAATACTTAATGATAGAGCGCGTACGCCAAGCGTGGAGCCGCTGATCAAATCCAGTATGGCACCCACAACAAAACCCGTCCCAACATTAACGCGGTGCGGCAGGGCTAAAATCCAGTAAAGCAGAATCAACAATACCCAATCCGGCCGGTAAAACTTTAGGTCATCCGGCCAGGGCATTACCTGCAACAGCAGGGCAATCAAAAATGAAAGCCAGACAACCCAACGGCCCTGGCTACGATAACTTCCCACTACTGTGCTCCCGTAGCAGGCTGGGTAATGCCGGTGGCAGGTGCAGGGACCGGCGCTGGCGGGCCCATTGAACCCGGCGGCGGCAGAACCTGAGGCATCATCTGCATCAGGCGCTCATTGGCCACGCGGTGGACTTCCTCAGGCGGCATTGGCGACGACCCGTTTTTGTCCGCACCCCACAGCAGCAGCAGGTAACGCAAACGCTGCAGACCGGCGGTTGGACGAGCCTGGATCACGGTATAGGCACGCTGAGTATCCAGCTTAACCGATGATACAACCCCAACCGGGTAACCTTCAGGGAAGCGGCCACCGAGCCCGGAAGTCACCAGCACGTCCCCGACGCGAATGTCGGTATTGGCCGGCAGATGCTCAAGCTGGAGATCGTCAGTACAGCCGTTACCCGCGGCAATCACGCGAATATCGTTACGCAGCACCTGAATTGGCAGCGCGTGGGTTGCATCACAAATCAGCAGCACCCGGCTGGTCAGTTTTGCGACCGCGACAACCTGGCCGACAACGCCTTTATCGCTGATGACCGGCTGGCCTTCGTAAACACCGTTGACGCTGCCTTTATCGATAACGACCTGATCGCTGTAAGGGTCGTTAACGGTAGAGATAACCTGGGTGACCATTTTCTGCTCATCCTGACGCAGTGGAGAACCCAGCAGCTCGCGCAGGCGCGCGTTTTCCTGCCGGTATTGACCCAGCATCAGCAGTTCACTGTTTTTCAGGATTAGCTCCTGACGCAGAACCCGATTTTCAAGTTCAAGCTGGTCGCGCGAGGCCAGCGTCTGAGACACGCTGTCGAGTAATTCACGGGGACCATTAGAGACAAAATAGAAAGGACTGACGGCAGTATCCATGTATGTTCGAATCTGGCTGAACATACCGAGGCGGCTGTCGGCGATAATGACACCAAGCGCCACCAGCACCGCCAGGATAAGGCGAATCTGTAGCGACGGGCCACGGCTAAAAATTGGCTTCATAGGCTATGCGTATTCCCAAACCAGCAAGCAGGGGCAGCCGAAAGCTCCCCCTGTCCTGTGGCTGTTACTCTTCGCTAAACAAGTCGCCGCCGTGCATGTCGATCATTTCCAGTGCCTTGCCGCCGCCGCGGGCAACACAGGTCAGTGGATCTTCTGCAACTACTACCGGGATACCCGTCTCTTCCATCAGCAGGCGATCGAGGTTACGCAGCAATGCGCCACCGCCGGTCAGTACCATACCGCGCTCGGAGATATCGGAAGCCAGCTCTGGCGGACACTGTTCCAGCGCAACCATAACCGCGCTAACAATACCGGTCAATGGCTCCTGCAGTGCTTCGAGGATTTCGTTAGAGTTCAGGGTAAAGCCGCGTGGAACACCTTCAGCCAGGTTACGACCGCGAACTTCGATCTCACGCACTTCGTCGCCTGGGTAGGCAGAACCGATTTCGTGCTTGATGCGTTCAGCGGTAGCTTCACCAATCAGAGAACCGTAGTTACGGCGCACATAATTAATAATGGCTTCATCAAAGCGGTCGCCGCCGATGCGCACGGAAGAGGAGTAAACCACGCCGTTCAGGGAGATAACGGCCACTTCGGTGGTACCACCACCGATATCAACAACCATCGAGCCGGTTGCTTCAGAAACCGGCAGGCCTGCGCCAATTGCCGCAGCCATTGGTTCTTCAATCAGGAATACTTCACGTGCACCGGCGCCCTGAGCGGACTCACGGATAGCACGACGTTCAACCTGGGTAGCCCCTACCGGCACGCACACCAGCACGCGCGGGCTTGGGCGCATGAAGCTGTTGCTGTGAACCTGTTTGATAAAGTGCTGCAGCATTTTTTCGGTCACGAAGAAGTCAGCGATAACGCCGTCTTTCATCGGACGAATAGCCGCGATATTGCCCGGCGTACGGCCCAGCATCTGTTTAGCATCATGGCCCACGGCCGCAACGCTTTTCGGCGAGCCGGCACGGTCCTGGCGAATGGCCACGACGGAGGGCTCATTCAGTACGATGCCTTGTCCTTTCACATAAATCAGGGTATTCGCAGTACCCAGGTCAATGGACAGGTCATTGGAAAACATGCCACGAAATTTTTTCAACATACTAAGGGATAATCCTGAAAGCTGGGGCGGATACAAAATCCGCTTACTTTACCAACCACACGCTACAGCGACAAGGCGCAAAAATGTTCTGCAACGGTGAAAAATAGTGCAGTTCACTACGGCTGTTACACTTTTGAAACGTCTTCCTACGTGGCGTTCAGAAATGCAGCAAACGCGGTAGAATAAACGAACAGCTAACAGCAGCAAACCGGTTCATAACGGCTGCGACAATCTGGCCGGCAGGCTGACTAGCCCCCTTAAGATGCAGCGCGCGTTATTCTACGTGAAATAATGGCAAACGGCAGGTTAAACCGAGTATCTTTGTGAATATTTTTTCACATTACTGTCAAGCGGCTGAGATGCGGCGATAAAATCACCTTGTGCCCCTGCCACCCCGTTATCAATCAGCGTCTGCCATTCGCCTCGGGTCCTCACTCCCGTTGCAAAAACACGGGTTCGCGTGCCGTTACAGGCCTCAACCAGGCTCTTAACAAAGAGCTGGTTTTCAGTACGCTTGCCGATGTTTCTGACCAGACCAGGATGCAGCTTGATCAACTCCACATCCAGCTCTTTAATATAGGTTGTGCTGACCACCGTTAACCCCGCCTGGATAACCACCACCCTTGCCCCTAATGCGGTGATTAAGCGAACAACATGTTGTAAACGGCTGATGTGTTGACATACATCTGCCTCAGCAAGTTCAAAAAGAATCCGTGAGCGCTTCGATTTTTCGCACTGCATCAGAGAATCACGCAGCCAGCGCTGGAATGGGGCACGGATCAACGAGTCGACGGTGATTTGAATCGCAAGCGTTTCTTCCGGCCAGAAGTTCAGCAGCGGCAAAAGCCGGGACACCACCTGGCGATCATATTGCTCTGACAAACCGAACTGCCTGACCATCGGCATATACTCTGCCGACAAGACTTCCTGCTCGCCGTCAAAAATACGGCACATGATTTCACGGTGAAGAACGGCACCGTCGCGATCGACCGCAGGTTTCTGGTAAAAACGTGGGCCGCCCTGCTTCAGGATTTGCTCAAGCAAGGTGCGCCACTTCACGTTGCCTCGCCCCTGCTCCGGCAGCTTGTCATCGTAGACCGACCAGCTGTTTGCCCCCTGGAAAGCGGCATTGCGGGTGGCGATTTCCGCATGTTCCATCACCTGTTCTTTTGTCTGCCCACTGCGCCAGGCGCAAATGCCGATGTGCAGCATATCGCTCCGGTCAACCATACGGGTGGGCGGCAGCGCATCGACGGAATTCAGCAGCTGGCTGGCGATACCGTCGGCCTCTTTTAGGGTACGGTGCGGCAGCAGAACCGCAAAATCACTGCGGAAATAGCGAGCCAGCAGAGCGCCGGGATAGCGCATCACAAAGGTTGAGAGCAGATTAACCAAAGTGAATAAATATTCTTCTACCGGGCCGTTGCCCCAGGTCTCTTTTAACAGCTCGAAATCCGGCAGGCGAATAATCATCACCACGCCGTGGGCGCCGACCTGCTCCTGGCCTTCCAGCAGCGTTGCGAGCTGGTTATCAAAGAACAGGCGATTATTCAGCCCGGTTTTAATATCCTGAGCGGCAAAGGCCCTGATCAGGGTATCCACACGGCTGCGCTGCTCGCCGGCGCTTTGCAAATCTGAAAGTAAGGTATCCAGCGCGCTGCTCACCAGCGGTGGCCACTCATGCACGGTGCCGCGAACCTCAGCCCCACGTTCCCCGCTAATGATTTTCCCGGCCCTTATTTCTAAAAGCTCCTGCCCTGAAAGCTGACGCTTGAGCCAGCGCCCTGCAATGAACAGAACCCCCAGCATAAAAGCGACCGCCGCAGTCAATGGCGTAGTGGTAAACATCGCGTGGTAGTAGACGGAAATCGGGTCACGATAGGTCAAATGCAGGGTCATCCCTGGGTGCTTCATCAGGGCAACATTGAGGGTGCGGTAGGTGTATTGCGTGCCCGTCGGGCGATAGCCCTCGGGTAAAGCGTGCAGGAAAAGGTAGCTTTTATCCGCCAGCAGGCGAATTTCCGTAATATCAACCGGCATCATCAGTTCGCTGAAGCGATCCGCGAGCTGCTGGGGTGAATGTGAAACCAGCTGATTATCAATAATGGTGGCAACGGTCAGGATACGCTGCTGAGTTTTATCATGGACCGAGTTATAGAAGCTTAACAGGCACCCCACCAGCGTTACGATAATCGCAAGCCCGGTGAGAAGGGTGATAAAAGCTGAGAGTTTCGTCGTTAATCGCATCCTTGTGTTAACTCCGGTTAGTGAAAATTAACCACACTCATCATGGGCCCCAAAGGAGGAAGCATTAAATAGCAAAGGTCGACCCCAGGCAAACGAAACCCCTCGGGAATTTCTGAGCATTTATTGCGGTAAGTCGGCTCTTCACATCAGTATCGGAGTATAGTCTGCTAAGATTTTTTTCCCATTGCTACCGACCGAGGAGCGCCCATGCAGGCATTAATCCTGGAACAGTCCGAAGGCCAAACCGTGGCCGCGGTAAAAACTATTGAGCTCGCCACGCTGCCTGAAGGCAACGTTACGGTGGAAATTGATTACTCCAGCCTGAACTATAAAGACGCGCTGGCCATCACCGGCAAAGGCAAAATTATCCGTAATTTCCCGATGGTGCCGGGTATCGACTTTGCAGGCAAAGTCCACGCCAGCGAAGACGCTCGCTTCCAGCCTGGTCAGGCGGTATTACTTACCGGCTGGGGCGTAGGGGAAAACCATTGGGGTGGTCTCGCACAGGCCGCCCGTGTCAACGGTGACTGGCTGGTTGCTATACCGGAAGGTTTAGACGCGCGTAAAGCGATGATCATCGGTACCGCCGGTTTTACCGCCATGCTTTGCGTTATGGCGCTGGAAGACTCGGGCGTGACGCCAGAAAGCGGTGAAATAGTCGTGACCGGCGCAAGCGGCGGAGTGGGCAGCACCGCGGTCGCCCTGCTGCACAAGCTGGGATATAAAGTGGCCGCCGTGTCCGGCCGCGAGAGCACACACGATTACCTCAAGAGCCTTGGCGCTGACCGCATTCTGGGCCGCAACGAGTTTGCCGAAACACGTCCACTGGAAAAACAGCTGTGGGCCGGTGCCGTGGATACCGTGGGCGATAAAGTGCTGGCGAAAGTCCTGGCGCAGATGAACTACGGCGGTTGCGTGGCAGCTTGTGGTTTAGCCGGTGGCTTCGCGCTGCCAACCACCGTGATGCCGTTTATCCTGCGTAACGTTCGCCTGCAGGGCGTGGATTCGGTGATGACGCCGCCGGAACGCCGTGCCGCCGCCTGGGCACGCCTGGTACGCGACCTGCCGGAGTCTTTCTATCAGCAGGCGACCACCGAAATTGGCCTTGCAGACGCACCAAAGTACGCCAGCGACATCATTAACAACGCCATTCAGGGAAGAACCCTGGTAAAAGTACGCTGATACCGCCTGAGGAGTGACATTCTGTCGCTCCTCAAATTTCAATTTTTCGTGACATATTCGCCGGAACGCTTTCTCTCGGTCATGCTTAGGCTATCGCTACGAGGAGAACGTCATGAAAAAGGTCACCCGGCTCACCGAAGCCGACGTTACGCCAGAATCCGTGTTTATGATGAAGCGCCGCCAGGTGCTGAAGGCTTTGGGCATCAGCGCTGCCGCCCTGTCGCTCCCCCAAACCGCAAACGCCGATATTCTTTCGTGGTTCAAAGGTAACGATCGCCCGGCGGCACCTTCCGGCAAACCCCTGACGTTCAGTAAACCAGAAGAGTATCAGGCAAAGCTGGCGTTGACCCCGGAAGACAAGGTTACCGGCTACAACAACTTCTACGAATTTGGGCTGGATAAGGCCGATCCTGCCGCTAACGCCGGCGGGCTGAAAACCGATCCGTGGCAGATCAAAATCAGCGGCGAGGTGGCTAAGCCCATGACGCTGGATCACGACGATCTGTATAAACGCTTCCCGCTCGAAGAACGCATTTACCGCATGCGCTGCGTTGAGGCCTGGTCGATGGTCGTGCCGTGGATTGGCTTCCCGCTCCATAAGCTGCTGGCGATGGTTGAGCCCACCAGCAACGCAAAGTACGTTGCCTTTGAAACGCTTAATGACCCGGAACAAATGCCCGGGCAGAAAGACCGGTTCATCGGCGGCGGCCTGCAATATCCTTATGTAGAAGGATTGCGGCTGGATGAAGCGATGCATCCGCTTACGCTGCTAACGGTGGGCGTTTACGGTAAGGCATTGCCGCCGCAAAACGGCGCGCCGATACGCCTCACTGTGCCGTGGAAATACGGGTTTAAGGGCATTAAATCTATCGTCAGCATCAAGCTGGTCAGCGAACTGCCGCCGACGACCTGGAACCTTGCCGCACCGAATGAATATGGTTTCTACGCCAACGTGAATCCTCACGTCGATCATCCTCGCTGGTCTCAGGCCTCGGAGCGCTTTATCGGCTCGGGTGGTGTACTGGACGTTAAGCGCCAGCCGACGCTGCTGTTTAACGGCTATGCTGACCAGGTAGCTTCGCTTTATCGCGGTCTTAATCTGAAGGAGAACTTCTGAGTGAGACTGACGGTAAAACAGATAACCTGGCTCAAAGTGGCGCTTCATCTCGCCGCTTTCCTGCCCTTCGTCTGGCTGTTTTACGCGGCAAGCCAGGGACTTTTCAGCGCCGATCCGGCGAAAGATATCCAGCATTTTACCGGCAGAATGGCGCTGAAACTGCTGCTGGCAACGCTGCTGATTACGCCGCTGGCACGCTACGCTAAACAGCCGCTATTGATTCGTACCCGCCGCCTGCTGGGCGTCTGGTGCTTTGTCTGGGCGACGCTGCATCTCACCAGCTATTCGCTGCTGGAGCTGGGAATAAGCAATCTTGGCCTGCTTGGCCAGGAGTTGGTGAGCCGCCCTTACCTGACGCTGGGCATCATCTGCTGGATTATCCTGCTGGCGCTGGCCGTCACGTCCACCCAGCGGGCACAGCGTTTTTTAGGCGCCCGTTGGCAGAAACTGCATAACTTCGTCTATCTGGTGGCGATCCTCGCGCCGATTCATTTCCTTTGGTCGGTTAAGATTTTGTCCCCTCAGCCCTTGCTTTATGCGCTGGGCGCTATCATCCTTCTTGCACTTCGCTACAAGAAGTTTCGCCAGTGGTGGCGCTAGCCACAGAGCGTGTGCTTCTCCGCAGAAAAAACATCAATCGGTACCGTTCTCCGGATACCGGTTGATCATCTTCCCTGATAAGACCAGTATTTAGCTGCCAAATGCTACGAAATCGTTATAATGTGCGACTTCGGTTTTTTCTGACGCCCATTTTCGGCTCGAAAAGGTGACAACCGGAAAACTTAGGTATATTTTGTAAATTGCCTACTAATTGCGGGAGATGGCAGCACGATGTCGGGTGAATTTCACATTTTGCTTTTGAATGGCCCTAATCTGAACATGCTGGGCACGCGGGAGCCGGACAAGTACGGCCACCAAACGTTAGCAGAAATTGTTAACACGCTTGAGGCAGAGGCAACAAACCTTGGCGTAACGCTCAGCCACCTGCAATCTAACGCGGAGTATGCGTTGATTGACCGAATTCATCAGGCCAAAGACACTGTCGACTTTATCCTGATTAATCCGGCCGCGTTCACGCATACCAGCGTTGCGCTGCGCGATGCGTTACTGGCGGTGGATATCCCGTTTATCGAGATTCACCTCAGCAATGTGCACGCACGTGAACCGTTTCGCCATCATTCATATCTTTCAGATAAGGCCGTCGGCGTGATCTGCGGATTAGGCGCTGATGGCTATTCATATGCACTACAGACGGCGGTAAAACGCCTGTCAAAATCCATCTAAACAAAGAGTACGGAACCCACTCATGGATATTCGTAAGATTAAAAAACTGATCGAGCTGGTTGAAGAATCAGGCATCGCTGAACTGGAAATTTCTGAAGGCGAAGAGTCTGTACGTATCAGCCGCTCACCGGCAAACGCTGGTTTCCCAATGATGCAACAGGCCTACGCTGCGCCAATGTACCAGCCTCAGCCACAACCGGGTCTGGCCCAGGCCGTTGCGCCAGCCGCAACCCCAGCCATGGAAGCCCCTGCAGCTGCTGAAGTCAGTGGTCACATCGTACGTTCCCCAATGGTCGGTACCTTCTACCGTACCCCAAGCCCTGACGCAAAAGCGTTCGTGGAAGTGGGCCAGAAAGTTAACGTTGGCGATACCCTGTGCATCGTTGAAGCAATGAAAATGATGAACCAGATCGAATCTGATAAAGCCGGTGTGGTGAAAGCGATTCTGATTGAAAATGGTCAGCCGGTAGAATTTGACGAGCCGCTGGTCGTCATCGAGTAACGAGGCGAACATGCTGGATAAAATTGTCATCGCCAACCGTGGCGAGATTGCCCTGCGTATTCTTCGTGCCTGTAAAGAACTGGGCATCAAGACCGTCGCCGTGCACTCAAGCGCGGATCGCGATCTGAAACACGTATTACTGGCGGATGAGACGGTCTGTATCGGCCCGGCTCCGTCCGTAAAAAGCTATCTGAACATCCCGGCAATCATCTCCGCGGCGGAAATCACCGGCGCGGTAGCGATTCACCCGGGCTATGGCTTCCTGTCTGAAAACGCCAACTTTGCCGAGCAGGTTGAGCGCTCCGGCTTTATCTTCATCGGTCCGAAAGCTGAAACTATCCGCCTGATGGGCGACAAAGTTTCCGCGATCACCGCGATGAAGCAGGCTGGCGTACCGACGGTACCAGGCTCTGACGGCCCATTGGACGGCGACATGGATAAAAACCGTGCCCATGCGAAACGCATCGGCTACCCGGTTATTATCAAAGCGTCCGGCGGCGGCGGCGGTCGTGGCATGCGCGTAGTGCGCGGCGACGCGGAACTCGAGCAATCCATCAACATGACCCGTGCGGAAGCCAAAGCGGCTTTCAACAACGACATGGTTTACATGGAGAAATACCTCGAGAACCCACGCCATATCGAGATTCAGGTGCTGGCCGACGGCCAGGGTCATGCTATCTATCTGGCCGAGCGTGACTGCTCCATGCAGCGCCGCCACCAGAAAGTTGTTGAAGAAGCGCCAGCGCCGGGCATCACGCCTGAGCTGCGTAAATTCATCGGCGACCGCTGTGCAAAAGCCTGTATCGACATTAACTACCGCGGCGCAGGGACCTTCGAGTTCCTGTTCGAAAACGGCGAGTTCTATTTCATCGAAATGAACACCCGTATTCAGGTAGAACACCCGGTTACCGAAATGATCACCGGCGTGGACCTGATCAAAGAGCAGCTGCGCATTGCTGCCGGTCAGCCGCTGTCCATCAAACAGGAAGACGTTCACGTTACCGGCCATGCGGTGGAATGCCGTATCAACGCCGAAGACCCGAACACCTTCCTGCCAAGCCCGGGCAAAATCACGCGCTTCCATGCGCCTGGTGGTTTTGGCGTGCGTTGGGAATCGCATATCTACGCCGGCTACACCGTACCGCCGTACTACGATTCAATGATTGGGAAGCTCATCTGCTACGGCGAAACGCGTGAAGTGGCTATTGCCCGCATGAAAAACGCCCTGGCGGAACTGATTATCGATGGCATCAAAACCAACATCGAGCTGCAGACCAAAATCATGAACGACGAAAACTTCCAGCACGGTGGAACTAACATCCACTATCTGGAGAAGAAACTCGGTCTTCAGCACTAAGTTTCCGTTGAACATGTCGACAAAAGGCCGGATCTCCGGCCTTTTCTTTTTGTATTCCCCCGCTGGATGGATGCGTTACAATCCCCGCTTTCCGCGAACTCAAGGGACAAAAATGGACAAGCGTTTTGTTCAGGCCCATAAAGAAGCGCGCTGGGCGCTCTGGCTGACCCTGCTGTATCTTGCCGCGTGGTTAGTGGCTGCTTACTTACCTGATAATGCCCAGGGCATCACCGGGTTACCGCACTGGTTCGAGATGGCCTGCCTGCTGGTGCCGCTGCTGTTTATCCTGCTTTGCTGGCTGATGGTGAAAACCATTTTCCGCGATATTCCTCTGGGAGATGACCATGCAAAATGAAGTCATTGCCGTGCTGGTTGTCTACCTGATAGCGGTCTTTGGTCTCTCCTTCTACGCCATGCGTCAACGCAGCTCCGGCACTTTCCTGAGCGAGTATTTCCTCGGGAGCCGTTCGATGGGCGGTTTTGTGCTGGCAATGACGCTCACCGCCACCTATATCAGCGCCAGTTCGTTTATTGGTGGGCCTGGCGCCGCCTATAAATACGGCCTCGGCTGGGTGCTACTGGCGATGATTCAGATCCCGACGATCTGGCTTTCTCTGGGGATCCTGGGGAAAAAGTTCGCCATCCTGGCGCGCCGCTATAACGCCATTACCCTCAACGACATGCTGCAGGCTCGCTATCAGAATCGGGCCGTCGTCTGGATTGCCAGCGTCAGCCTGCTGGTCGCCTTTGTGGGCGCAATTGCCGTGCAGTTCATCGGTGGCGCAAGGCTGCTGGAAACGGCAGCGGGCATAAAATACGAAACCGGCCTGCTGATTTTCGGGATAACCATCGCCCTGTATACCGCCTTCGGCGGCTTCCGCGCCAGCGTACTCAACGACACCATGCAGGGCATGGTGATGCTGATAGGCACCATCGTTCTGCTGGTTGGCGTTGTTCACGCCGCGGGCGGATTAGGGAACGCGGTACAGACGTTAGAGCATATCGATCCGAAACTGGTGAGCCCGCAGGGCGCGGGCGATATTCTGACGCCAACCTTTATGACGTCCTTCTGGGTGCTGGTCTGTTTCGGCGTTATCGGCCTGCCGCACACGGCGGTGCGCTGTATCTCCTATAAGGACAGTAAGGCCGTACACCGCGGAATTATTATCGGCACCATTGTGGTCGCCATTCTTATGCTGGGCATGCACCTTGCCGGCGCGCTGGGCAGAGCGGTTATTCCGGGGCTGACGGTGCCAGACCTGGTGATCCCAACCCTGATGATGCAGGTTCTTCCCCCGTGGGCAGCTGGGTTATTCCTGGCCGCGCCAATGGCCGCCATTATGTCCAACGTTAACGCGCACCTGCTGCAGGCATCGGCGACAATCGTGAAAGACCTGTGGCTCAGTGCAAGTCCGGCTAAAATTCGTCATGAAAGCCGCCTGAAGCGCATCTCCACTACCACGACGCTGGTGCTGGGCCTGCTGATGATGCTGGCAGCCTGGCGCCCGCCGGAGATGATTATCTGGCTCAACCTGCTGGCCTTCGGCGGCCTTGAGGCCGTTTTCCTGTGGCCGCTGGTGCTGGGCCTCTACTGGGAGAAAGCCAACGCCGCAGGCGCGCTAAGCGGCATGATTGTCGGCGGCGTGCTGTACGCGGTGCTCGCCAGCTTCAGCCTCCAGCTCTTCGGCTTCCACCCGATTGTGCCGTCGCTGCTATTAAGCTTGCTGGCGTTCCTGATAGGTAACCGATTTGGTCATACCGGTCCGGAACCCCTTCTTGTTTCCACTACTGATAAATAAAGAGTTTCGCCATGCCATGGATCCAACTGAAAATTAACACCACCGGCGGCAACGCTGAAAGCCTGGGCGATGCGCTGATTGAAAGCGGAGCGGTTTCCGTCACCTTCCAGGACACCCACGACACGCCGGTCTTTGAGCCGCTGCCTGGCGAAACCCGCCTTTGGGGCGACACCGACGTTATCGGCCTGTATGACGCAGAAACCGACATGAAAGAAGTCGTGGCTATGCTGGAGAACTGTCCTTTGCTGGGCCAGGGCTTCCACCACAAAGTGGAGCAGCTGGAAGACAAAGACTGGGAGCGCGAATGGATGGATAACTTCCACCCGATGCGCTTTGGCGAACGCCTGTGGATTTGCCCAAGCTGGCGTGATGTGCCGGACGAAAACGCCGTCAACGTGATGCTCGATCCGGGCCTGGCGTTTGGCACCGGAACTCACCCAACGACCTCGCTGTGCCTCGAGTGGCTCGACGGCCTGGACCTGGCCGGCAAAACCATTATCGACTTCGGCTGCGGCTCCGGGATCCTGGCCATTGCCGCCCTGAAATTGGGTGCCGCAAAAGCCATCGGCATTGATATCGACCCACAGGCGATTCAGGCCAGCCGTGACAACGCCGAACGCAACGGCGTTTCAGAGCGTCTTGAGCTTTACCTGCCAAAAGACCAGCCAGAAGCCATGAGCGCCGACGTGGTGGTCGCCAACATCCTCGCAGGCCCTTTACGTGAGTTAGCGCCGTTAATCAGCGTGCTGCCGGTTGAGGGCGGTTTCCTGGGCCTTTCTGGCGTACTGGCCAGCCAGGCCGAAGGCGTTTGCGAAGCTTACGCTGATAAATTCACCCTCGACCCTGTCGCGGAAAAAGAAGAGTGGTGCCGCATCACCGGTCGTAAGCACAGCTGATGAAAATAACGGCATACGGCGCTCCTGCCGTGTGTCGTTTTTAGCCAGTTTTAGTGGGCAATCAGCATCCAAAAATGAGAGCTTGCTCGCATAAAAAACCCAAAACCGACCATAAAAACAGCGGTTTATATGGTAAAAACACTCTGTCAGACAGCATATTTCTGCTAACTTTCAGGAAAATTTAAAACAACACGAAATAAACGAAAAATCCTAACCCACTGATTAAATGAATTAATTACCAATTAAGGCCGCGCTTGTTGCCGCTTCATTGATCTGTGACAGAGGATTGTTCAAAGTTTGGCCTTTCATCTCGTGCAAAAAATGCGTAATATACGCCGCCTTGCAGGCACAGTATGGTCATTTCTTAACTCATGCGCATCGGACACCACCAGCTCAGAAATCGCCTGATCGCAGCACCTATGGCTGGCATTACTGACAGACCATTCAGGACGCTGTGCTACGAGATGGGAGCAGGGTTAACCGTTTCCGAGATGATGTCCTCTAACCCAGAAGTTTGGGCGAGCGATAAGTCCCGTTTACGGATGGTACATGTGGATGAACCGGGTATTCGCACCGTGCAAATTGCCGGTAGCGTACCTGAAGAGATGGCAGAAGCCGCGCGTATAAACGTGGCTAATGGCGCCCAGATTATTGATATCAATATGGGTTGTCCGGCAAAAAAGGTGAATCGTAAGCTGGCAGGTTCAGCCCTTCTGCAGTACCCGAGTCTGGTAAAGGACATCGTGACGACGGTAGTGAAGGCAGTGGATGTTCCTGTGACGTTGAAAATTCGTACCGGCTGGGAGCCCGCGCACCGTAACTGTGTAGAGATTGCCCAACTGGCTGAAGACTGTGGGATTCAGGCTCTGACAATTCATGGACGCACACGCGCCTGTTTATTCCAGGGCGATGCTGAATACGACAGCATTCGGGCAGTTAAGCAGAAAGTTTCCATTCCGATTATCGCGAATGGTGACATTACTGACCCGCTTAAAGCCAGAGCTGTACTTGACTATACGGGGGCTGATGCCCTGATGATAGGCCGTGCGGCTCAGGGAAGACCCTGGATCTTTCGGGAAATCCAGCATTATCTGGACACTGGAGAGCTGCTACCGCCCTTGCCTCTGGCAGAGGTGAAGCGCTTACTTTGCTCGCACATTCGGGAACTGCATAGCTTTTATGGCGATGTAAAAGGTTACCGAATTGCACGTAAACACGTCTCCTGGTATCTCCAGGAGCACGCTCCAAATGACCAGTTTCGGCGCACATTCAACGCCATTGAGGATGCCAGCGTACAGCTGGAGGCGTTGGAGGCATACTTCGAAAATTTTGCGTAAACAGAAATAAAGAGCTGACAGAACTATGTTCGAACAACGCGTAAATTCTGACGTACTGACCGTTTCTACCGTTAACTCTCAGGATCAGGTAACCCAAAAACCCCTGCGTGATTCCGTGAAACAGGCACTGAAGAACTATTTTGCTCAACTGAACGGTCAGGATGTGAACGACCTGTATGAGCTGGTACTGGCTGAAGTAGAACAGCCATTGTTGGACATGGTGATGCAATACACCCGTGGCAACCAGACCCGTGCTGCCCTGATGATGGGCATCAACCGTGGTACGCTGCGTAAGAAATTGAAAAAATACGGCATGAACTGATACTAATCAGCGAGTGTTGTGAAAAGGCGCGAACCGGCATGGGGAAGCGCCTTTTTTCTTTTATTCACCTGAGATCTGACGTTTTTCATCATCATTTGCCGCTGCTGAGCTATTTCCTTCACTTTGTTTACACTGCACACGCTTTGCAATTATTCCCCAATCCTGTGGTCTGATACGCAGTGGTAAAATAGCCACATTCACTCCGGCACAGCATCCGAGAAAGCTTCGTACCTTTATGGGCATCTACGAGAGCGATCCCTGTTCCGGCGTTTGGTTCAAACGAGGTTCAAAATGACTAAATTCATCGCCGCTGCGTTGCTCACCACGTTTCTGGCAGGCTGTGCGACCGAGTCTCCTTGCGTACCGGTCTATGATGACCAGGGACGCCTGGTGCACACCAATACCTGTATGAAAGGCACCACCCAGGATAACTGGGAAACCGCAGGCGCAATTGCCGCCGGCACTGCCGCCGTGGCAGGCGTTGCCCTGGGTATCGTGGCGTTAACCAAATAAGCCTTTCTTCATATCAAAGCGCGAGCCTCTCGCGCTTTTTTGTTTATTCTTCCTGCAACATCTGAATCATTTTGCTCTGAAATGCGCCGTTAGTTGCAGTGTTGCACTCTTTCGGAGCGTTCACCGTTCGCTCTCTTCATTTATTTCAGCCGTCTCCTGCATCCGACACTCCGCGTAAACCTGGCATCCCCTTTGCTTTACCGAATATGACTCGGGCATTTGCCACGAACAGGGATACGGTGTCTCCCGGACGCCATTACGCCAATAACGATAATTTCGCCACACAGGATGCATTTATGAAGAAGATGATGATCGCCACTCTGGTCGCTACCGGTACGCTGTTCGCGATGGCTAATCAGGCTCATGCAGGCACCACGCTGGATGCCGTAAAAAAGAAGGGCTTCGTGCAATGCGGGATCAGTGACGGCCTGCCGGGCTTTTCTTACGCTGACGGCAGCGGCAAATTTACCGGTATAGACGTAGATGTTTGCCGCGGCGTGGCGGCGGCCGTGTTCGGCGATGCTTCTAAAGTCAAATACACCCCGCTGACGGCGAAAGAGCGCTTTACTGCGCTGCAGTCCGGCGAGGTCGATATTCTTTCCCGTAACACCACCTGGACTTCCTCTCGTGACGCAGGCATGGGGATGGTCTTTACCGGCGTCACATATTACGACGGCATCGGCTTCCTGACCCACAATAAAGCCGGCCTGAAGAGTGCCAAAGAGCTCGACGGCGCAACCGTTTGTATTCAGGCAGGAACGGATACCGAGCTGAACGTCGCCGACTACTTCAAAGCCAATAACATGAAGTACACGCCGGTGACATTTGACCGCTCAGATGAGTCGGCAAAAGCACTGGAGTCCGGGCGCTGCGATACCCTGGCCTCAGATCAGTCCCAGCTGTATGCCCTGCGCATCAAGCTCAGCAACCCGGCCGAATGGCTCGTCCTGCCAGAAGTTATCTCTAAAGAGCCTCTCGGGCCTGTTGTCCGCCGCGGCGACGATGACTGGTTCTCTATTGTGCGCTGGACGCTGTTTGCCATGTTGAATGCCGAAGAGATGGGCATCAGCTCTAAAAACGTTGACCAGATGGCCGCTAACCCAACCACGCCCGATATGGCTCACCTGCTAGGGAAAGAAGGCGATTTCGGCAAAGACCTGAAGCTGGATAACAAGTGGGCCTACAACATCGTGAAGCAGGTAGGTAACTACGCAGAGATCTTCGAGAGCAACGTCGGGGCCCAAAGTCCGCTGAAAATCAAACGTGGCCAGAACAACCTGTGGAACAACGGCGGTATTCAGTACGCCCCGCCGGTTCGCTAAGCGAAATACCAGAACAGGGCACTGCTCGGTGCGGTGCCCAGGATCTATGTTCCTGTTACTGAGGTTTGCTTATGCGTCATCACCGCCCAGCCGTGAAGGCCGACTTATCTTTTTCTAACCCTTCGGTTCGCGCCTGGCTGTATCAGATAGTCGCCATTAGTTTTGTGATTGGCGTGGCCGTTTATCTGATTCACAACACTATCACCAACCTGGATAGCCGCGGTATTACCTCCGGCTTTGCCTTTCTCGATCGCGCCGCCGGATTTGGCATCGTCCAGCATCTGATTGACTACGATCAGGGGGACACCTACGGAAAAGTCTTCGTTGTGGGGCTCCTGAATACCCTGCTGGTCTCCGTACTCTGTATCGTGTTTGCCACGTTTATTGGCTTCTTTGTGGGCCTGGCACGGCTCTCTGATAACTGGCTGGTGCGTAAGCTTTCTACCTTTTATATAGAGACGTTTCGCAACATCCCCCCGCTGCTGCAAATTTTCTTCTGGTACTTTGCCGTTCTGCGTAATCTGCCGGGCCCACGCCAGGCTTTGGATGCTTTCAGCCTGATGTATTTGAGCAATCGCGGGCTGTCTCTTCCGGCCCCGGTTATGGGGGAAGGCCTGCTGGCATTTTCTGCTGCCGTGCTGCTTGCGCTTCTCGTCTCTGCGGGACTGTATCGCTATAACAAAATGCATCAGATGAAGACCGGGCAAATTCGTCGTACCTGGCCCGTGGCGATCGCGTTGATCGTTGCCCTGCCCCTCATTGCACATTTGATCTTCGGCGCGGCGTTGCATTGGGATATTCCCGCTCTGCACGGCTTTAACTTCCGCGGCGGGATTGTGCTTATCCCTGAACTCGCGGCTTTAACGCTGGCGCTTTCGGTCTATACCTCGGTCTTTATTGCCGAAATCATTCGCTCGGGTATTCAATCGGTCCCTTATGGCCAGCATGAAGCCGCCCTGTCCCTCGGTTTGCCTAAGCAGGTGACGCTGCGGCAGGTGATCGTGCCTCAGGCGCTGAGAGTCATTATCCCGCCATTGACCAGCCAGTATCTGAACATCGTCAAAAACTCCTCTCTGGCGGCGGCGATTGGTTATCCGGATATGGTCTCTCTGTTTGCCGGTAGCGTACTGAACCAGACGGGACAGGCAATCGAAACCATCGCTATCACAATGTCCGTTTATCTGGTTATCAGCCTCGTTATCTCGCTGCTGATGAACGTCTATAACCGCCGTATTGCCCTGGTTGAGCGCTAAGGAATGTCGATGATTAAAGTTCTGAAGGCGCACAGTGCCCGCCCGACAGGCAACTCTGCAGAGCGAGTCTGGCGCTGGATGCGTAAAAACCTTTTCTCCAGCTGGTTGAATACCCTGCTTACGCTACTGTGTTTCAGCTTGATGTGGGTGCTTATCCCTCCGCTGCTGAACTGGGCAGTTTTCCAGGCGAACTGGGTAGGCGAGACCAGAGCCGACTGCACTAAAGGCGGGGCATGCTGGGTGTTTATCCACGAACGTTTCGGCCAGTTCATGTACGGGCTTTACCCTCACGAGTGGCGCTGGCGAATCAACCTTGCGCTTATCATTGGGCTGCTTTCCGTTGCAGTCATGTTCTGGAAATCGCTCCCTCATCGCGGCCGCTATATTGCCTGCTGGGCAGTAGCTTATCCGGTCGTCGTCTGGTGGCTGATGTACGGTGGCTTTTTAGGTCTGGAACGTGTTGAAACACGTCTCTGGGGCGGCTTAACGCTCACCCTGATCGTGGCATCGGTTGGCATTGCAGGAGCATTACCTCTGGGTATTTTGCTGGCGCTGGGCAGGCGTTCACGCATGCCGGTAGTGAGAGTGCTCTCGATAATGTTTATCGAATTTTGGCGTGGTGTACCGCTGATTACGGTGCTCTTTATGTCTTCGGTGATGCTGCCGCTATTTCTCCCGGAAGGCACCACCATCGATAAACTGATTCGGGCGCTGGTCGGGGTGATTTTGTTCCAGTCTGCCTATGTCGCAGAGGTGGTTCGCGGCGGGCTGCAGGCTTTGCCGAAAGGGCAATATGAGGCAGCGGAGTCACTGGCTCTCGGCTACTGGAAGACGCAAGGATTAGTGA
Organism: Cedecea neteri; assembly: GCF_000757825.1. Taxonomy (GTDB): domain Bacteria; phylum Pseudomonadota; class Gammaproteobacteria; order Enterobacterales; family Enterobacteriaceae; genus Cedecea; species Cedecea selenatireducens. The sequence goes on along the minus strand of NZ_CP009451.1, from coordinate 3,057,911 downwards.
TATTACCGCAGGCGCTAAAGCTGGTGATCCCGGGTCTGGTAAACACGATTATTGCGCTGTTCAAAGATACCAGTCTGGTGATCATCATCGGCCTGTTCGATCTGTTCAGTAGCGTCCAGCAGGCAACGGTTGATCCGGCCTGGCTGGGGATGTCGACAGAAGGCTACGTCTTTGCCGCCATCGTCTATTGGATTTTCTGTTTCAGCATGTCGCGCTATAGCCAGCATCTGGAAAAGCGCTTCCACACCGGCCGTACGCCGCACTAAGGATTATCATGAGTAAAATGACACCGCAGGCTGCCGACACGATGATCACGCTGGAAAACGTGAATAAGTGGTATGGTCAATTCCATGTTTTAAAAGACATTAATCTCAATGTGAAGCAGGGTGAGCGTATCGTATTGTGCGGGCCATCGGGCTCCGGAAAATCCACGACGATTCGCTGTATCAACCATCTTGAAGAGCATCAGCAGGGGCGTATTGTCGTCGATGGAACAGAGCTGAATGACGATCTGCGGAATATAGAAAAAGTCCGTACCGAAGTCGGCATGGTCTTCCAGCACTTTAACCTGTTCCCCCATTTAACCGTCCTGCAGAACTGCACTCTGGCCCCTGTCTGGGTTCGTAAGATGCCTAAGAAAGAGGCCGAGGCGCTGGCGATGCATTATCTCGAGCGAGTGAGAATCGCCGAACACGCGCATAAATTCCCAGGGCAGATATCGGGAGGCCAGCAGCAACGTGTGGCCATTGCCCGCTCACTGTGTATGAAACCCAAAATCATGCTTTTTGACGAGCCAACTTCGGCACTCGACCCGGAAATGGTGAAAGAAGTGTTGGACACCATGATAGGGCTGGCAGAATCCGGCATGACAATGCTCTGCGTCACGCACGAAATGGGTTTTGCCCGCACCGTCGCTGACCGGGTTATCTTTATGGATCGCGGAGAGATCGTAGAACAGGCCCCGCCTGAAGAGTTTTTTGCCCATCCGAAATCAGAAAGAACGCGAGCTTTCTTGTCTCAGGTTATCCATTAAACGACAAAGGCCGCTGATGCGGCCTTTTTTATGGTGTTTTCCGAATTCAGAAAACAAAAAACCCCAGCTAATAAGCTGAGGTTTTTTGTTTTATTTGATGCCTGACAGTTCCCTACTCTCGCATGGGGAGACCCCACACTACCATCGGCGCTACGGCGTTTCACTTCTGAGTTCGGCATGGGGTCAGGTGGGACCACCGCGCTACGGCCGTCAGGCAAATTCTTTTCTACGTGCCGAACTTAAACCTAAAAACTGGTGCTGATACCCAGAGTCGAACTGGGGACCTCACCCTTACCAAGGGTGCGCTCTACCAACTGAGCCATATCAGCACGCTTAATTTGATGCCTGGCAGTTGATGAACTTGCGTTCACCCTACGGGCCGCTGCTTCGCAGCGTTCAGACTCACCTTTCGGTGAGTCAGTCCTACTCTCTGAGAGTAGTGAACTGCCTCGTATTACTGACCATTACTGCTAATTTGATGCCTGGCAGTTCCCTACTCTCGCATGGGGAGACCCCACACTACCATCGGCGCTACGGCGTTTCACTTCTGAGTTCGGCATGGGGTCAGGTGGGACCACCGCGCTACGGCCGCCAGGCAAATTCTGTTATTGACCGTTATGCATCCGCATAACCATCAATTTAATCCTGAACTAAGCTGAAAATTTACTCTTCTCTCTAAATTCTCTCAAAACACCTTCGGTGTTGTAAGGTTAAGCCTCACGGATCATTAGTACTGGTTAGCTCAACGTATCGCTACGCTTACACACCCAGCCTATCAACGTCGTAGTCTTCAACGTTCCTTCAGGACCCTTAAAGGGTCAGGGAGAACTCATCTCGGGGCAAGTTTCGCGCTTAGATGCTTTCAGCGCTTATCTTTTCCGCATTTAGCTACCGGGCAATGCCATTGGCATGACAACCCGAACACCAGTGATGCGTCCACTCCGGTCCTCTCGTACTAGGAGCAGCCCCCCTCAATTCTCCAGCGCCCACGGCAGATAGGGACCGAACTGTCTCACGACGTTCTAAACCCAGCTCGCGTACCACTTTAAATGGCGAACAGCCATACCCTTGGGACCTACTTCAGCCCCAGGATGTGATGAGCCGACATCGAGGTGCCAAACACCGCCGTCGATATGAACTCTTGGGCGGTATCAGCCTGTTATCCCCGGAGTACCTTTTATCCGTTGAGCGATGGCCCTTCCATTCAGAACCACCGGATCACTAAGACCTGCTTTCGCACCTGCTCGAGCCGTCACTCTCGCAGTCAAGCTAGCTTATGCCTTTGCACTAACCTCACGATGTCCGACCGTGATTAGCTAACCTTCGTGCTCCTCCGTTACGCTTTAGGAGGAGACCGCCCCAGTCAAACTACCCACCAGACACTGTCCGCAACCCGGATCACGGGTCTACGTTAGAACATCAAACATTAAAGGGTGGTATTTCAAGGTTGGCTCCACGCAGACTGGCGTCCACGCTTCAAAGCCTCCCACCTATCCTACACATCAAGGCTCAATGTTCAGTGTCAAGCTATAGTAAAGGTTCACGGGGTCTTTCCGTCTTGCCGCGGGTACACTGCATCTTCACAGCGATTTCAATTTCACTGAGTCTCGGGTGGAGACAGCCTGGCCATCATTACGCCATTCGTGCAGGTCGGAACTTACCCGACAAGGAATTTCGCTACCTTAGGACCGTTATAGTTACGGCCGCCGTTTACCGGGGCTTCGATCAAGAGCTTCTCCTTGCGGATAACCCCATCAATTAACCTTCCGGCACCGGGCAGGCGTCACACCGTATACGTCCACTTTCGTGTTTGCACAGTGCTGTGTTTTTAATAAACAGTTGCAGCCAGCTGGTATCTTCGACTGCCTTCAGCTCCACCCGCGAGGGGTTTCACCTACCGACAGCGTGCCTTCTCCCGAAGTTACGGCACCATTTTGCCTAGTTCCTTCACCCGAGTTCTCTCAAGCGCCTTGGTATTCTCTACCTGACCACCTGTGTCGGTTTGGGGTACGATTTAATGTTACCTGATGCTTAGAGGCTTTTCCTGGAAGCAGGGCATTTGTTACTTCAGCACCGTAGTGCCTCGTCATCACACCTCAGCGTTTAATAAGCGTCCGGATTTACCTAAACGCTCCGCCTACATGCTTAAACCGGGACAACCGTCGCCCGGCTAACATAGCCTTCTCCGTCCCCCCTTCGCAGTAACACCAAGTACAGGAATATTAACCTGTTTCCCATCGACTACGCCTTTCGGCCTCGCCTTAGGGGTCGACTCACCCTGCCCCGATTAACGTTGGACAGGAACCCTTGGTCTTCCGGCGAGCGGGCTTTTCACCCGCTTTATCGTTACTTATGTCAGCATTCGCACTTCTGATACCTCCAGCAGACCTCACAGTCCACCTTCGACGGCTTACAGAACGCTCCCCTACCCAACAACGCATAAGCGTCGCTGCCGCAGCTTCGGTGCATGGTTTAGCCCCGTTACATCTTCCGCGCAGGCCGACTCGACCAGTGAGCTATTACGCTTTCTTTAAATGATGGCTGCTTCTAAGCCAACATCCTGGCTGTCTGTGCCTTCCCACATCGTTTCCCACTTAACCATGACTTTGGGACCTTAGCTGGCGGTCTGGGTTGTTTCCCTCTTCACGACGGACGTTAGCACCCGCCGTGTGTCTCCCGTGATAACATTCTTCGGTATTCGTAGTTTGCATCGGGTTGGTAAGCCGGGATGGCCCCCTAGCCGAAACAGTGCTCTACCCCCGAAGATGAGTTCACGAGGCGCTACCTAAATAGCTTTCGGGGAGAACCAGCTATCTCCCGGTTTGATTGGCCTTTCACCCCCAGCCACAAGTCATCCGCTAATTTTTCAACATTAGTCGGTTCGGTCCTCCAGTTAGTGTTACCCAACCTTCAACCTGCCCATGGCTAGATCACCGGGTTTCGGGTCTATACCCTGCAACTTAACGCCCAGTTAAGACTCGGTTTCCCTGCGGCTCCCCTATACGGTTAACCTTGCTACAGAATATAAGTCGCTGACCCATTATACAAAAGGTACGCAGTCACCCCATAAAGAGGCTCCCACTGCTTGTACGTACACGGTTTCAGGTTCTGTTTCACTCCCCTCGCCGGGGTTCTTTTCGCCTTTCCCTCACGGTACTGGTTCACTATCGGTCAGTCAGGAGTATTTAGCCTTGGAGGATGGTCCCCCCATATTCAGACAGGATACCACGTGTCCCGCCCTACTCTTCGAACTCACAGTATGTGCATTTTAGTGTACGGGAGTATCACCCTGTACCCTGCGACTTTCCAGACGCTTCCACTAACACACAAACTGATTCAGGTTCTGGGCTGTTCCCCGTTCGCTCGCCGCTACTGGGGGAATCTCGGTTGATTTCTTTTCCTCGGGGTACTTAGATGTTTCAGTTCCCCCGGTTCGCTTCGTTAAGCTATGTATTCACTTAACGATAGTGTGTCGAAACACACTGGGTTTCCCCATTCGGAAATCGCCGGCTATAACGGTTCATATCACCTTACCGACGCTTATCGCAGATTAGCACGTCCTTCATCGCCTCTGACTGCCAGGGCATCCACCGTGTACGCTTAGTCGCTTAACCTCACAACCCGAAGATGTCTCGTAAGACAAAATCGCTGTTGTGAAAATTTGAGAGACTCGAACATGTCTTAACCCCATTCCTTATTACGGAGGAATGAGACGACATGTCGTTTCAATTTTCAGCTTGTTCCGGATTGTTAAAGAGCAAATACTTCGCAGCACACCGTCGCCGGTACACTCTGAAGTAGTTTTGGTGCATGAAATGATGGTGGAGCTAAGCGGGATCGAACCGCTGACCTCCTGCGTGCAAGGCAGGCGCTCTCCCAGCTGAGCTATAGCCCCATCGATTTCGTAAAACCTTTGATTACCATGAATTCTTTGCTAGCCAAGGCGCAACGCCACGAAGCATACTTGAGTATGTGAGTGATGCTATAACGCAGGATAGCGGAGAATTTGGTAGGCCTGAGTGGACTTGAACCACCGACCTCACCCTTATCAGGGGTGCGCTCTAACCACCTGAGCTACAAGCCTATAAGGTTTTACTGCTCGTTTTCTATCAGACAATCTGTGTGAGCACTACGCGGGTTTGTATCTTTTAGGTAAGGAGGTGATCCAACCGCAGGTTCCCCTACGGTTACCTTGTTACGACTTCACCCCAGTCATGAATCACAAAGTGGTAAGCGCCCTCCCGAAGGTTAAGCTACCTACTTCTTTTGCAACCCACTCCCATGGTGTGACGGGCGGTGTGTACAAGGCCCGGGAACGTATTCACCGTAGCATTCTGATCTACGATTACTAGCGATTCCGACTTCATGGAGTCGAGTTGCAGACTCCAATCCGGACTACGACGCACTTTATGAGGTCCGCTTGCTCTCGCGAGGTCGCTTCTCTTTGTATGCGCCATTGTAGCACGTGTGTAGCCCTACTCGTAAGGGCCATGATGACTTGACGTCATCCCCACCTTCCTCCAGTTTATCACTGGCAGTCTCCTTTGAGTTCCCGGCCGAACCGCTGGCAACAAAGGATAAGGGTTGCGCTCGTTGCGGGACTTAACCCAACATTTCACAACACGAGCTGACGACAGCCATGCAGCACCTGTCTCAGAGTTCCCGAAGGCACCAATCCATCTCTGGAAAGTTCTCTGGATGTCAAGAGTAGGTAAGGTTCTTCGCGTTGCATCGAATTAAACCACATGCTCCACCGCTTGTGCGGGCCCCCGTCAATTCATTTGAGTTTTAACCTTGCGGCCGTACTCCCCAGGCGGTCGACTTAACGCGTTAGCTCCGGAAGCCACGCCTCAAGGGCACAACCTCCAAGTCGACATCGTTTACGGCGTGGACTACCAGGGTATCTAATCCTGTTTGCTCCCCACGCTTTCGCACCTGAGCGTCAGTCTTTGTCCAGGGGGCCGCCTTCGCCACCGGTATTCCTCCAGATCTCTACGCATTTCACCGCTACACCTGGAATTCTACCCCCCTCTACAAGACTCAAGCTTGCCAGTTTCGAATGCAGTTCCCAGGTTGAGCCCGGGGATTTCACATCCGACTTAACAAACCGCCTGCGTGCGCTTTACGCCCAGTAATTCCGATTAACGCTTGCACCCTCCGTATTACCGCGGCTGCTGGCACGGAGTTAGCCGGTGCTTCTTCTGCGAGTAACGTCAATCGCTAAGGTTATTAACCTTAACGCCTTCCTCCTCGCTGAAAGTACTTTACAACCCGAAGGCCTTCTTCATACACGCGGCATGGCTGCATCAGGCTTGCGCCCATTGTGCAATATTCCCCACTGCTGCCTCCCGTAGGAGTCTGGACCGTGTCTCAGTTCCAGTGTGGCTGGTCATCCTCTCAGACCAGCTAGGGATCGTCGCCTAGGTGAGCCATTACCCCACCTACTAGCTAATCCCATCTGGGTTCATCTGATGGCAAGAGGCCCGAAGGTCCCCCTCTTTGGTCTTGCGACGTTATGCGGTATTAGCTACCGTTTCCAGTAGTTATCCCCCTCCATCAGGCAGATCCCCAGACATTACTCACCCGTCCGCCGCTCGTCACCCAGGAGCAAGCTCCCTGTGCTACCGCTCGACTTGCATGTGTTAGGCCTGCCGCCAGCGTTCAATCTGAGCCATGATCAAACTCTTCAATTTAAAAGTGTTTGATGCTCAAAGAATTAAAACTGTTTATAAAATCAGTAGTCACTCTTCAAGACTTGATATTTTGTTGCATCCGGAGATGCTGAGATATCAATCCTGCGAGTGCCCACACAGATTGTCTGATAAATTGTTAAAGAGCAGTGAGTTACGCGCTTTTGCTTGCTAACTCGAGGTGGCGTATATTACGCTTTCCTCTTTCAGAGTCAACCCCGATTTTCAGGATTTTTTCTCTTTATCGAACCGGCTAATTTGTGAAGTGATTCACTGTGCCGTCTCGATGGAGGCGCATTATAGGGATCCCACTTTTTAGCACAAGTACTTTTTCGATCTTTTTTTCTGAATGTTTAGTTTTCACACTTTTCGCTGAGATCCTGTTCGATCTGCCCTCTTTCCAGCCCTTTACTCCCTTGCCATTGCTCAAGAAAGCAGCCACAGTCTATTCATGCAATGAATTTACCTGAGGTGTTTATGTCTGCGGTACTGCGTGCTTTTCAAAAAACTTTCCCAAAACTGGGCGAACGAGTCATGGTTGATCCCACCAGCGTGGCGATCGGTGATGTAAAACTGGCTGACGATGTCAGTATCTGGCCGTTAGTCGCCATTCGCGGGGACGTAAACACCGTGACGATTGGCGCACGTACCAACATTCAGGATGGAAGCGTTCTTCATGTTACCCATAAGTCTTCTTATAAGCCCGAAGGGAACCCGCTGATCGTTGGCGAAGATGTGACGGTAGGCCATAAGGTTATGCTGCACGGCTGCACGATTGGCAATCGGGTATTAGTCGGTATGGGATCGATCTTGTTGGATGGGGTAGTAATAGAAGATGATGTGATGATTGGCGCTGGCAGCCTGGTACCGCAGAACAAACGTCTGGAGAGCGGTTATCTCTATTTAGGCAGTCCGGTAAAACAGATTCGCCGTCTGACTGAAGCGGAGCTGGCCGGCTTGCTCTACTCCGCTAACAATTATGTCCGCTGGAAAGATGAGTATCTGGCTCAGGACAGCCAGTACCAGCCCTGATCGCCTTCCTGCTCGTCTTCGATAAGGCTTTCGACTTCTTCTTCAATATCCCAGCGATGCTCCCGGAATAAAGAGAGCCACTCTTCTGCGCAATTGCCACCAAAGCGAGCGGCAATTGCCTCCGAGGCCATAGCACAACCCACCTGAAAGCCATTAACCAACGCCGGAAAGCAAACAGCCTGGCGTTCTTCATCCCAGCGTTCACGATCCGGGAGCTGAATGGCCTGGTTCACGCCGTCATTTCTCTTTTCAAAGTTTCAATAACCGGTGCAACCTCCGGCATAACGCCATGCCAAAGCATAAAGGCATGTGCGGCCTGCCCCACCAGCATGCCCAAACCGTCCGCATAGTGGACTACGCCGTGCCCGACGGCCCAGTTCAAGAAGGGCGTCAGTCCTTTCTGGTAAAACATGTCATAACAGCTTACGCGGTGCGAAAGGAGAGAAACCGGCAACGCAGGAATTTCGCCGCCAATCCCGCTGGACGTGGCATTGATCAGCAGATCAAACTCATGCCCTTCGAGCTTATCCATTGCGACGGCATTAACGCTGCCCGTGTGGTGAAAGAGCGTGGCAAGCTCTTCGGCCTTTGCAAACGTTCGGTTAGTTATCGTAACCGAGCAGTCCAGTGACAGAAGCGGTAACAGAACACCACGTGCGGCACCGCCGGCGCCCACCAGCAGAATACGATCGCCAGGTTTGATCAGCTTCAATCGTTCAAGATCGCTCAACAAACCAATACCGTCGGTATTGTCCCCAAGCAAACGGCCATCCTCCAGGCGCTTGAGCGTATTGACCGCGCCCGCAAGTGCCGCGCGCTCCGTCAGTTCGTCCGCATGGGCAAAAGCCTGCTCTTTAAAAGGCACCGTGACGTTGGCGCCTCTGCCCCCTTCATTAAAGAAAGCATCCAGCGTTGCAACAAACTCGTCCAGCGGAGCAAGCACGCGTCCGTAAGAATGCTCAATGCCTGTTTGCCCGGCGAAAAGGCGGTGAATAAGAGGAGACTTGCTGTGTTGAATAGGGTTCCCGAAGACGGCGAAGGTTTCCATAATTACCCCTGACGGAAGAGTTCGCCGGTTAAGGCATCGCGGATTTCTGAAGGGTTCAGTCGCCCACCGGTGTCTCCCATAAGCACCGGGAAGCTCTCACCAAACTGCTGCAGGACTTCCTGCGCAGTGCGGCACGGAGGCAGACCTGTAAGGTTCGCACTGGTCGACACCAGCGGTTTACCGTAGGCAAGGCATAGCTCTTTCACTAGCGGGTGATTGGTCACGCGCACCGCCAGAGAATCAAAATGCCCGGTCAGCCATTTTGGTGTGGAAGGCAAAGCAGGGAAAACAAACGTAACTGGCCCAGGCCAATTGGCGAACACCGAGGAAAGCCGTTCTTCGCTCAATACAGCGACGTTAATGTAAGGTTTCAGTTGATCAAAATCGGCCGCAATAAGGATAAGTCCCTTTTCTACCGGACGCTGTTTCAGTTCTAACAGACGGGTAACCGCGAGCTCACTGTCGGGATCGCAACCGACGCCAAATACGGCTTCGGTTGGGTAAGCGATGACTTGCTGTTCTTTCAGGGCCGCTACGATCTGCGCGAGCTGGCCTTCAGGCAGGTTATTATTCACTGGCTTATTCCGCCGTTACCGGCTTTCCACATTGTTTATTGGCACAGAAGCGTTTCACGCCCTGGGCCGTTTTCTTTTCAATAAGCAGCGGGTACTGACAGTCAGAGCAGATGCCCGCTACAGGCTTAAAGTTGATGACGAACTGGCACTCCGGGTAGCAATCGCAAGACCAGAAGGTTTTGCCGTAGCGCGAACGCCGCTGAACCAATTGCCCTTTCTGGCATTGCGGGCAAGCTATCGTGGTCTCATCTGGTTTATCAATGACTTCCGTGTGTTCGCATTCAGGATAGTTGCTGCAGCCGATAAACATGCCAAAACGCCCCTGACGTAACACGAGCGTGGCCTGACAAACCGGACACTGCTGACCATCAAGCACTTTAACTATATGGCCATCGGCCTGGCTCTTTAGCGGGCGAACATAGTCGCATTCCGGGTAGTGGGAACAGCCCAAAAATGGGCCGTGTTTACCGGAACGTATTGTTAACTCTGCCCCGCATTGGGGGCAGGGTTCATTTTTTGGCACCGAGAACAGTGCTGACTTGGCCATAACATCTCATGCTGCAACTCAATTTAGTGCAGCATACCTTCATTTGCCTCGAAGAGTAATTCTTCCATTTGCTGGTAGGCGTTTTCACAACCCGGAATATTGAACAACACCATCAGCACAACCCATTTCAGATCTTCCAGTTCGAATTCTGCGGTATCCAGCGCCAGTACGCGCTCAATAACCATTTCACGGGTTTCGAGATTTAGCACCTGAATCTGCTCAAGGAACAGTAAAAAGCCCCGGCAGTCCGCATCGAGCCGTTGGCTCTCTTCTGCGGTGAAAATACGCATGGAGAGAGGATCCGCAGCAAGCTGCATCGGCTCGGTCAAACCTTCCTGATAGTCAGCCAGCTTTTCAAGCCACACTAAGGCGTTAAAAATGTCCTCACGATCAAAACCCGCGTCGGTGAGATCGCTCGTCAGCTTATCCTGGTCAACGCGCATTTCTGCTTCGCTGTGGATGTAGGTTTCAAATAAGTACATTAGTACGTCGAACATGGCATGCCCTCCTCAATCGGACATAGCCGCCGGGTACAGCTGCGATCCATCCTGCTAACTCCAGTTCGAGTAGCTGAGCTACCGTCTCTGGCACAGGTTGGCCGGCACGTTCAGCGACGACGTCAACAGGTGTAACCTCATCTCCTACGTTAGCCAACAGATTGGGAAATGGCAATGCACCGTCTTGTTGATTTGGCGAATATATTGGCACATTGTGCGAAGCGGGGAGCCAGTGCAGTTCAGAGGACAGATAATCGAGGATATCCTGCGGGCTTCGGGCCAGATTTGCACCCTGCTGAATCAGCCAATGTGGGCCTTCACTGCCTGGGCTACCAATCGTGCCTGGCAAGGCAAACACCTCTCTTCCCTGCTCAACGGCATAACGAGCGGTAACCAGAGATCCGCTTCGCTCCCCGGCCTCCACCACCAAGACAGCCCGGCTTAATCCGCTGATGACACGATTGCGCCACGGAAAGTTCGATGGCCACGGCGTGCAGGAAAGGGGAAATTCAGACACTACTGCCCCGCCCTGTTCCACAATTTGCCTGGCCAGCATCAGATGGCGTTTAGGATGAACGCTGCCTAAACCATTACCCAGCACGGCAATTGTTTTACCTTGAACACTCAGGGCAGCACGATGAGCAACACCGTCAATTCCCAAAGCCAGACCGCTGGTTATTACCAGCCCTGCCTGAGCAAGTTCCTCACAGAACTGCCGACAATTGCGTTCACCGTAATCGGAGAGATTACGACTGCCGACAACGGCGAGCTGATTTTGGCTAAGTTGCGAGGGATCCCCGGCTACAAAGAGGGCTGCAGGATAATCATTTATAGCGCGAAGCTGTTCCGGGTAATGAGCATCTTCCGCCGTCAGCAAGTAGTGCCCCGGTTTATCAAGCCATCTGAGACTGGCTTCAAGCTGACGCTCATCAAATGCATTAAAGAGTGCACATTCGCTTGCGCTTAATCCCGAGCCAGGCAAGCTTGCTCTATCTATTGCGGGGCTGCGTTGCAGGAAGTGGGCTATTTTTAGGAACTTATCACCACTTAGTCCTTTAACAGCCATAAGACGTAACCAAATCTCCGTTCGCAGCACCATTTCCTCCTGCCACAGGCCATAAAAGCAATCCTTGCGATTGGTCACTGATGCTGTCAATCAGCCGGGGAAATGTCTAGAATAGAGGGAATAATCCTTTCTACTACTGAACACAGCTCTGGATATTTATGGCAGTTTTGCAAGTATTACATATTCCCGACGAGCGCCTTCGCAAAGTCGCTAAACCGGTCGAAAAAGTGAATGCGGACATTCAGCGCATCGTCGATGATATGTTCGAAACAATGTATGACGAAGAAGGTATTGGCCTGGCCGCTACGCAGGTTGATATTCATCAGCGCATCATCGTTATTGATGTTTCTGAAAACCGCGACGAGCAGCTGGTGCTGATTAACCCAGAGCTGCTGGAAAAAAGCGGCGAGACCGGTATCGAAGAAGGCTGTCTGTCTATTCCGGAACAGCGAGCACTGGTGCCACGCGCGGAGAAAGTGAAGATTCGTGCGCTGGACCGTGAAGGTAAAACGTTTGAACTGGAAGCGGATGGTCTGCTGGCTATTTGTATCCAGCACGAAATGGATCACCTGGTCGGTAAACTGTTTATCGATTATCTGTCGCCGCTGAAACAGCAACGTATTCGTCAGAAAGTTGAAAAACTCGACCGTTTGAAAGCGAAAGCTTAAGGACAACAAGCAACGTGTCAGATTCTCTGCGTATTATTTTCGCCGGAACCCCCGATTTTGCAGCGCGTCATCTTGACGCGCTGTTGTCTTCTCAGCACCAGGTTGTCGGCGTCTTTACGCAACCAGACCGCCCTGCAGGCCGTGGTAAAAAACTTATGCCAGGCCCGGTAAAAGTGCTGGCTGAAGATAAAGGCATTCCGGTCTTTCAACCCGCTACGCTTCGCAAGGCGGAAAATCAGCAGCTTGTTGCCGATCTCAATGCCGATGTGATGGTTGTGGTTGCCTACGGCCTGATTTTACCGCAGGCGGTGCTTGATATGCCTCGTCTGGGCTGCGTGAACGTACATGGTTCGCTACTGCCACGCTGGCGCGGTGCCGCACCGATCCAGCGTTCTTTATGGGCGGGCGATGCAGAAACTGGCGTCACAATCATGCAAATGGACATCGGCCTCGATACCGGCAATATGCTGTATAAGCTGTCCTGCCCGATTGAAGCAGAAGATACCAGCGGTACGCTGTACGATAAGCTGGCAGGACTTGGTCCACAAGGTCTCCTGGACACGCTTCAACAGTTAGCCGACGGAACAGCCAAACCAGAAGTGCAGGATGAAGCGCTGGTGACCTATGCTGAGAAGCTCAGCAAGGAAGAAGCACGCATCAACTGGAATCTTTCCGCCGCTCAATTGGAACGCTGCATTCGCGCCTTTAACCCGTGGCCAATGAGCTGGCTGGAGATTGACGGGCAGCCGCTGAAAGTCTGGCGTGCTTCGGTCATCAGCACTCAGGCAAACTCGGCGCCCGGCACCATTGTTGCCGCCAGTAAACAGGGCATTCAGGTCGCGACCGCTGACGGCATTCTGAATCTTGAAGAACTGCAGCCCGCAGGTAAAAAAGCCATGAAAGCACAGGATCTCCTGAACTCACGCCGTGAATGGTTTGAGCCTGGAACGGTCCTGGCCTGATAAAACCGCACCTATACGCCCGGGGTAACCTGGGCATTTTTGTTTATAGCGCTGGAAAAACCAGAGCACGGTAATGAAAAAAACACTGAATCTTCGCAGCCTGGCTGCCCAAACTATTGAACAAGTTGTCGAGCAAGGACAATCATTAAGTAATGTACTGCCTGCGGTACAGCAGAAAGTCTCGGATAAAGACAGAGCCCTGCTGCAGGAGCTGTGCTTTGGCGTGCTGCGTACTCTCCCGCAGCTGGACTGGCTGGTTGGCAAACTCATGTCACGTCCGATGACCGGAAAACAGCGCACGATCCATTACTTAATTATGGTCGGCTTCTATCAGCTTCTGTATACCCGCATTCCTCCACACGCGGCGCTTGCCGAAACCGTTGAAGGCGCAATCGCTATTAAGCGGCAGGCATTCAAGGGCTTAATCAACGGCGTACTGCGTCAGTTCCAGCGTCAGCAGGAAAGCCTGATGGCGGAAGCCGCTAAGCATGAAAGTCGTTTTCTGCACCCAAGCTGGCTGCTGCAGCGCCTGAAGAAAGCTTATCCGGAGAGCTGGGAAGCCATTGTCGATGCGAACAATCAGCGGCCCCCAATGTGGCTGCGTGTAAATCGTCAGCATCATACCCGCGAAGCCTGGATGGCATTGCTTGCTGAAGCAGGTCTCGAAGGACATATCCATCCAAAATACAGTGACGCGGTACGCCTTGATGCACCGGCCCCTGTCCAGGCTTTACCAGGATTTGAACAAGGCTGGGTGACGGTTCAGGATGCTTCTGCTCAGGGAAGCGTTGATCTTTTAGATCCGCAAAACGGCGATACCATTCTGGATCTTTGTGCCGCCCCAGGCGGCAAGACGACACATATTCTGGAAGCTGCACCGAACGCAAAAGTCATGGCCGTCGACGTTGATGCTCAGCGTCTGAAACGCGTGAATGAAAACCTTGCGCGGTTAGGTATGAAAGCAGAGGTGAAGCAGGGAGATGGTCGTTTCCCGGTACAGTGGTGCGGCGACACTAAGTTTGATCGCATTCTGCTTGATGCACCGTGCTCGGCAACCGGCGTCATTCGTCGCCATCCAGACATCAAGTGGCTACGCCGTGACAGGGATATCGCCGAGCTGGTTGCCCTGCAAAAAGAAATCCTGGACGCTATCTGGCCTCACCTGAAATCAGGCGGTACGCTGGTTTATGCTACCTGTTCTATTCTGCCTGACGAAAACAAAGATCAGGTCAGCGCGTTTCTGGCGAGTCATGCCGATGCCAAACTGGTTGAAACCGGTGACGAAAAGAGGCCCGGCATTCAAAATCTGCCCGCGGCAGACGACGGCGACGGCTTCTACTACGCTAAGCTAATTAAGAGCTGACTCCCTTCAGGGCAAGTCATAAGTTTCATCACTCGTGAAGCGATAAACGATGAAAATAATCATTCTGGGTGCCGGTCAGGTCGGCGGCACTCTGGCGGAAAACCTGGTCGGTGAGAACAACGATATCACCGTCGTCGATACCAACCAGGCTCGCCTGCGTATTCTGCAGGACAAGTTCGATCTGCGTGTAGTCCAGGGCCATGGGTCTCATCCCCGGGTACTTCGTGAGGCGGGTGCGGATGACGCAGACATGCTGGTTGCAGTTACCAGCTCTGATGAAACGAATATGATCGCCTGCCAGGTGGCCTATTCACTGTTTAACACGCCAAACAGGATTGCCCGTATTCGAGCGCCGGACTATGTTCGCGATGCGGAGAAACTGTTCAATGCGGAAGCGGTGCCTATCGATCACCTGATTGCTCCAGAACAGCTGGTCATCGACAATATTTATCGCCTGATTGAATACCCTGGCGCACTTCAGGTCGTAAATTTCGCAGAAGGCAAAGTGAGTCTGGCGGTAGTAAAGGCCTACTACGGTGGTCCACTGGTAGGTAATGCACTTTCCACCATGCGCGAACATATGCCGCATATCGATACGCGTGTCGCCGCAATTTTCCGTCATGATCGTCCTATTCGCCCACAGGGGTCGACCATCGTTGAAGCAGGCGATGAGGTCTTCTTTATAGCGGCTTCGCAGAATATCCGTGCGGTTATGAGCGAGCTTCAGCGTCTGGAGAAACCTTATAAGCGCATTATGCTGGTGGGCGGCGGTAATATTGGCGCAGGTCTGGCCCACCGCCTGGAGAAAGATTACAGCGTAAAACTGATTGAACGCGACCAGCAGCGCGCTTCTGAGCTTGCGGAAATGCTACAAAATACCATCGTATTTTATGGCGACGCCTCAGATCAGGAATTGCTGGCTGAAGAGCATATCGATCAGGTCGATCTGTTTATTGCGGTCACCAACGATGATGAAGCCAATATTATGTCGGCCATGCTGGCCAAGCGTATGGGAGCCAAAAAAGTCATGGTTCTCATACAGCGTAACGCCTATGTCGATTTAGTGCAGGGCAGCGTTATCGATATTGCTATCTCTCCCCAGCAGGCAACGATTTCTGCCCTGCTGGGACATGTTCGCAAAGCCGATATTGTTGGTGTTTCATCCCTTCGCCGCGGCGTTGCTGAAGCCATCGAAGCCGTTGCACACGGTGACGAAAGTACTTCCCGCGTTGTAGGACGAGTGATTGATGAAATAAAGCTTCCGCCAGGGACGATCATCGGCGCCGTGGTACGTGGCAATGATGTCATGATCGCCAATGACAACCTGCGTATAGAGCAGGGCGATCACGTGATTATGTTCTTAACGGATAAGAAATTTGTCAGCGATGTAGAGCGACTGTTCCAGCCAAGCCCATTCTTCCTCTAAACTCACCGGGGCAGAAATCTTTCTGTCCCGTTTCTTTGTAAGAAAACCACTTTACTATTATGGAATTAACAAAAAAATCTTATTTCCTGCGGCAATGGAAATTAAGACATCCTTTGTTAGAATTATTACTGTCAGCCGGCACAAGGAGAGATAAATGAGTATTTTAAAAGAGTTTCGCGAATTCGCGATGCGCGGGAACGTTGTTGATTTGGCAGTGGGTGTGATTATTGGTGCAGCATTCGGGAAAATTGTTTCCTCGCTGGTTGCGGATATTATTATGCCGCCACTGGGTCTGCTGATTGGGGGGGTTGATTTTAAGCAGTTTGCACTGACGCTGCGTGACGCGCAGGGTGATGTGCCTGCAGTGGTCATGCACTACGGCGTCTTTATTCAGAATATTTTTGACTTCGTGATTGTTGCATTTGCCATCTTCATGGCCATCAAAGTGATTAATAAACTAAACCGTAAGAAGGCTGAAGAGCCTGCGGCACCTCCGGCACCTTCTAAAGAGGAAGTATTGCTGAGCGAAATCCGCGACCTGCTAAAAGAACAGAACCAGCGTAATTAATACTGGCTGCTAAAAGCAGAAGGCCAGTGGTAAAAAAGCTCATTGCTTGTTTGCCACTGGCCTCCCAGTTACCCCGATTACCGTGTTTCTCGTTGCGCTGATAACTGCCTTTCCCTTTCTTATTCTTCTCTACTCTTTGCCTGAACAGTGGGTCATGTAACAGAGCCTCAATGGCGTTATCTTTAATTTGGCCTTTTTGATGGCGGTATTTAGTGCTCATAATTACTCCAGATGGGTTTAATTAGCGCCGCGAGTCTATTCTTTGTTCAAAAAAAGATCAAGCGACTATTTCTTACTGCTTGCTCCCTGCTCCAGAGCTTCCAGGATTGAGCAGTAAACGCTGCTGTGTGCGGTACCGCAGCAAGCATCGTTCAGGCGCTGCAGCGAACGTCGCATATTCTGCAATTCTTTGATTTTGGACTCTACCTCGCTTAGCCGGCTTTGCACAATGCCTTTAGATTCCTGACAGGTATGGTGTTCAGGATCGATACGGATCGACAGCAGTTCGCGGATGGCTTCCAGAGTAAACCCCAGCTGCTTGGCGTAACGGATGAACTTAAGGCGCTGGAGATCGCTGTCGCTGTAAAGGCGAAAACCACCTTCAGTTCGCACCTCATGATCCATCATCTGCTGTTTTTCATAATAACGAATAGTATCTGGCGTCACATCTGCCAGCTTTGCCAGCTCACCTATACGAAACATCATTTTTCCTCGACAATTTGCTGCATCAGTTTTACGGCATACTCACCGCGTAAGAAATCTGTATTTATGCCTGCCTGACGAAGCTTGAGCTCAAGCAGTGCGAGCTTGCTGCTGATTGCCTGGTATTCCTCGCTCTGAGCATGCACCGTTTTCAGCAGATCAACCAGCTCAAGCGCATCTTTACGTTGCTGCATCTCCGGCGGTAAACAACCCGCATTTTTAAGCAGACGGTATCCGGCACGGAGTTCGGGAGGAACATGACTGTCATCATCGAGCATTATGGGTTCACCGCTGCCCGGCAGACAATCAAAATCACCGTTACGCTGGGCATCAACAATATGTCGTTCCGCCCACTGATCGAGTAACCACATAGCGACCTCAGATCAACAAGGAGTAATACAAGAATACGAGGAAAGTATCGGGAAGGGGATATTCTGGATATAAAAAAACCGGGCAAGCCCGGTTTTTCTACGTTACTACAGATTACTCTGCAGCAGCTTCTGTTTGAGACTCGGCGCGATCAACCAGCTCGATGTAAGCCATCGGAGCATTGTCACCAGCACGGAAGCCACACTTCAGAATACGAGTGTAACCACCTGCACGGCTCGCAAAACGCGGACCCAGTTCGTTAAACAGTTTTGCCACGATCTCGTTATCACGAGTACGGGCGAATGCCAGACGACGATTAGCAACGCTGTCAGTCTTGGCAAGAGTAATCAGCGGCTCAACTACGCGACGCAGCTCTTTCGCTTTAGGCAGGGTCGTCTTGATGATCTCATGACGAACCAGTGAACCTGCCATGTTGCGGAACATAGCCTGGCGATGGCTGCTGTTGCGGTTCAGTTGACGACCACTCTTACGATGGCGCATGACCTTATCCTTCTCAGTAAAACCTTAACCTGTGATCCGGTTACTCGTCAGCAATGCTTGCTGGTGGCCAGTTTTCCAGGCGCATGCCCAGAGACAAACCACGAGAAGCCAGCACGTCTTTAATCTCGGTAAGAGATTTTTTACCCAGGTTAGGCGTTTTGAGTAGCTCAACCTCGGTACGCTGTACCAGATCACCGATATAGTGGATAGCTTCTGCCTTAAGGCAGTTAGCAGAGCGGACAGTCAATTCCAGATCGTCAACAGGGCGCAGCAAGATCGGATCGAATTCTGGTTTCTCTTCTTTAACTTCCGGCTGACGCACATCACGTAGGTCAACGAAAGCTTCAAGTTGTTCTGCCAGAATGGTTGCCGCACGACGAATCGCCTCTTCAGGATCGATTGTGCCGTTGGTTTCCATTTCGATGACCAGCTTGTCCAGGTCGGTACGCTGTTCTACACGCGCTGCTTCAACATTGTAGGCAATACGCTCTACAGGGCTGTAGCAGGCGTCGACCAGCAGACGGCCGATTGGGCGCTCATCTTCTTCCGAATGAATTCGGGTAGAAGCCGGCACATAACCGCGACCGCGCTGAACTTTGATACGCATGCTAATAGCGGCGTTCTCATCGGTCAGGTGGCAGATCACATGCTGCGGCTTGACGATTTCGACATCACCATCATGGGTGATGTCGGCTGCGGTCACAGGGCCAATGCCAGATTTATTCAGGGTAAGAATAACTTCATCTTTACCTTGAACTCTTACCGCCAGCCCTTTCAGGTTGAGCAGGATTTCCAGGATATCTTCCTGAACGCCTTCTTTGGTGCTGTACTCGTGCAGTACACCATCAATCTCAACCTCAGTCACCGCGCAACCCGGCATCGATGAAAGCAGAATACGGCGCAGTGCGTTACCAAGAGTATGGCCAAAGCCACGCTCTAACGGCTCAAGGGTCACCTTGGCGTGCGTCGAACTCACTTGCTCGATATCTACCAGGCGTGGTTTTAGAAACTCTGTCACAGAACCCTGCATTGTGTCCTCTCTTTGGTACTAAGCTTTACTTGGAGTAAAGCTCGACGATCAGGTGTTCGTTAATGTCCGCGGACAGATCAGTACGCTCAGGCTTACGCTTGAACACACCTTCCATCTTGGCAGCATCAACTTCCAGCCAGGTTGGCTTTTCACGCTGCTCAGCCAGCTCCAGAGCGGCCTTAACGCGAGATTGCTTTTTGGCTTTCTCACGGATGCTGACTACGTCATTCGGAGTTACCTGATAAGAAGCGATGTTAACAACGCGACCATTTACCATAATTGCTTTGTGGCTAACCAACTGACGTGATTCTGCACGAGTGGCGCCGAAGCCCATACGGTAAACTACGTTGTCCAGACGACCTTCCAGCAGAGCCAACAGGTTTTCACCGGTGTTGCCTTTCAGACGAGCTGCTTCTTTATAATAGTTACGGAACTGACGCTCCAGCACACCGTAGATACGGCGAACTTTCTGCTTTTCACGCAACTGCACACCATAGTCAGACAGACGCGGTTTACGCGCACCGTGCTGGCCAGGAGCTTGTTCAATCTTACACTTGGTATCGATCGCGCGAACGCCAGACTTAAGGAACAGGTCTGTGCCCTCACGACGGCTCAGCTTGAGCTTAGGACCCAAATATCTTGCCATTTTCTTTCTCCAACAATCCTAGAAAACGAAGCGTTATACGCGGCGTTTTTTCGGCGGACGACAACCGTTGTGAGGGATCGGAGTCACATCAGTAATATTAGTGATGCGGAAACCAGCGGCGTTCAGAGCACGAATAGTTGATTCGCGGCCTGGACCCGGACCCTTAACCATAACTTCCAGGTTCTTGATACCGTATTCTTTCACGGCTTCTGCGCAACGCTCTGCTGCAACCTGAGCTGCAAACGGAGTGGATTTGCGAGAACCACGGAAACCGGAACCACCGGCAGTTGCCCAACCCAACGCATTACCCTGACGATCGGTAATAGTAACGATGGTGTTGTTGAAAGAAGCATGGACATGAGCCACGCCGTCAGAGACTGTTTTTCTTACACGTTTACGTGCACGAATTGGTGCCTTTGCCATTATTCAATCACCCCGATTATTTCTTGATCGGTTTGCGCGGACCCTTACGGGTACGGGCGTTGGTCTTAGTACGCTGACCGCGCACTGGCAGACCACGACGATGACGCAAACCGCGATAGCAACCAAGGTCCATCAGACGCTTGATGCTCATACTCACTTCACGGCGCAGATCACCTTCAACGACAAATTTGGCAACTTCGTCACGCAGCGTGTCGATTTGTTCTTCAGACAGCTCACTGATCTTAACATCTTCAGCGATACCCGCCGCAGCGCAAATGGCCTTGGAGCGAGTCTTGCCGACACCGTAGATCGAAGTTAATGCGATCACGGCGTGTTTTTGATCAGGAATGTTAATGCCTGCTATACGGGCCACTATGCACTCCTACTATTTAGATTATGCGTCCCATGCCGAAAAGCCCGTTTTCAGGATACTCAAATGGAAACGCATAGACATACAAAAGATTGGCTGGCTAATCTAGCCAGCTCAACCCAACTTTGCAAGAAAAATATGCGAGATAATCAGCCTTGACGCTGTTTATGCTTCGGCTCTACGCTGCAAATCACGCGAATAACACCGTCACGCTTAACGATTTTGCAGTTACGACATAATTTCTTGACGGAAGCACGAACTTTCATTTTTACTCTCCGTAACTTCTCAAGCGACAATTAACGGCCGTAGCCTTTCAGGTTCGCTTTCTTCAATGCAGACTCATACTGACTTGACATCATCAGAGTTTGCACTTGAGCCATAAAGTCCATGATAACGACAACAACGATCAGCAGTGAGGTCCCACCGAAGTAGAACGGCACTTTCATTGCATCGCGCATGAACTCCGGGATTAGGCAGATAAAGGTAATGTACAGCGCACCAACCAGAGTCAGGCGGGTCATTACTTTATCGATATACTTCGCCGTTTGTTCTCCCGGACGAATTCCTGGTACAAATGCACCGGACTTCTTCAGGTTATCTGCTGTTTCACGCGGGTTGAAAACCAACGCCGTGTAGAAGAAACAGAAGAAGATGATTGCAGACGCATAGAGTAACACATAAAGCGGTTGCCCAGGCTGCAAATACAGCGAAATTGTTGTCAGCCAGTTCCAACCGGTACCGCCCCCGAACCATGACGCGATGGTTGCCGGGAACAGAATAATACTGGAGGCGAAGATCGCAGGGATAACCCCGGCCATGTTCACTTTCAGCGGTAAATGTGTGCTCTGCGCAGCATAGACACGACGACCCTGTTGACGTTTAGCGTAGTTGACCACAATGCGGCGCTGGCCACGCTCAACAAAAACAACGAAGAAGGTCACTGCAAATACTAATACTGCAACCAACAGCAACAGGAGGAAGTGCAGGTCGCCTTGCCTTGCTTGCTCGATGGTATGGCCAACGGCCGGCGGAAGACCCGCAACGATACCCGCGAAGATTATGATTGAGATACCGTTACCGATACCACGTTCAGTAATCTGTTCACCCAGCCACATCAGGAACATTGTCCCGGTGACAAGGCTTACAACAGCGGTGAAATAGAATGCAAAGCCTGGATTTAACACCAGGCCCTGCATACCAGGCATATTCGGTAAACCGGTAGCAATACCGATTGACTGGAATATTGCCAGCACCAGAGTGCCGTAACGGGTGTACTGGCTGATCTTACGACGACCAGACTCCCCTTCTTTCTTCAGCTCTGCCAGCGCGGGATGAACCACGGTAAGCAGCTGAATGATGATCGATGCCGAAATGTACGGCATGATACCCAGCGCGAAGATAGAAGCACGGCTGAGAGCACCACCAGAGAACATGTTAAACATTTCAATGATAGTGCCTCGCTGTTGCTCAAGCAGTTTGGCAAGTACAGCGGCATCAATACCAGGGATCGGAATAAAAGAGCCAATACGAAACACAATCAGCGCACCGATAACAAACATCAGTCTGCGTTTCAGCTCGCCGAGGCCGCCTTTAGCGCTTTGAAAATCTAATCCCGGTTGTTTTGCCATCTGCTACTTATTCCTCGATTTTACCGCCAGCAGCTTCGATAGCAGCACGAGCGCCTTTGGTCACACGCAGGCCGCTAACAGTTACCGGACGAGTTACCTCACCAGACAGGATCACTTTCGCGAACTCAATCTGAATACCGATAATGTTTGCTGCTTTCAGCGTGTTCAGGTCAACTACGTCGCCTTCAACTTTCGCCAGATCGGACAGACGAACTTCTGCCGTGATCATTGCTTTGCGAGAGGTGAAACCGAATTTCGGCAGACGACGGTACAACGGCATCTGACCACCTTCGAAACCACGACGTACGCCACCACCAGAACGAGAGTTCTGACCTTTGTGACCACGACCGCCGGTTTTGCCGAGGCCAGAACCGATACCACGACCCAGACGCTTGGAAGCGTGCTTAGACCCTTCGGCCGGAGACAGAGTATTTAAACGCATCTCTTACTCCTCAACTTTAACCATGTAGGAAACCGCGTTGACCATACCACGTACAGCAGGAGTATCCTCGCGCTCTACGGTGTGGCCAATACGACGCAGACCCAGGCCAAGCAGCGTTGCCTTGTGTTTCGGCAGACGACCGATTGCACTGCGGGTTTGAGTTATTTTAATAGTCTTTGCCATGGTCAATTACCCCAGAATTTCTTCAACGGATTTACCACGCTTGGCAGCGACCATTTCTGGAGAATTCATATTCGCCAGGCCATCGATAGTTGCACGAACCACGTTAATCGGGTTAGTAGAACCATACGCTTTAGCCAAGACGTTATGAACACCAGCGACTTCCAGGACGGCGCGCATTGCACCACCGGCGATGATACCGGTACCTTCGGAAGCCGGCTGCATGAACACACGGGAACCTGTGTGCACACCTTTAACAGGGTGCTGCAGGGTGCCGCTGTTCAGCGCGACGTTAATCATGTTGCGACGGGCTTTTTCCATCGCTTTCTGGATCGCTGCTGGAACTTCACGCGCTTTACCGTAACCAAAACCAATACGACCGTTACCGTCGCCTACCACTGTCAGAGCAGTGAAGGAGAAAATACGACCGCCTTTAACGGTTTTAGATACGCGATTTACCGCGATCAGCTTTTCCTGCAGTTCGCCAGCTTGTTTTTCGATGTGAGACATCTTACACCTCTACCTTAGAACTGAAGGCCAGCTTCACGGGCAGCATCTGCCAGTGCCTGGACACGACCATGATATTGGAAACCAGCACGGTCAAAAGCAACTACGGTGATGCCTTTTTCCAGCGCGCGCTCAGCTACAGCTTTACCTACAGCAGCAGCGGCGTCTTTGTTCCCAGTGTACTTCAGTTGCTCAGTGATAGCTTTTTCTACAGTAGATGCAGCTACCAGAACTTCAGAACCGTTTGGTGCAATTACCTGTGCGTAAATGTGACGCGGGGTACGATGTACCACCAGGCGAGTTGCACCCAGCTCTTTGAGCTTGTGACGTGCGCGGGTCGCACGACGGATACGAGCAGATTTCTTATCCATAGTGTTACCTTACTTCTTCTTAGCCTCTTTGGTACGCACGACTTCGTCGGCGTAACGAACACCCTTGCCTTTATAAGGCTCAGGACGACGGTAGGCGCGCAGATCTGCTGCAACCTGACCGATCATCTGCTTATCAGCGCCTTTCAGCACGATTTCAGTTTGAGTCGGACATTCAGCAGTGATACCTGCCGGCAGCTTATGCTCAACAGGGTGAGAGAAGCCCAAGGCTAAATTCACCACGTCGCCTTTAACGGCTGCACGATAACCTACACCAACCAGCTGCAGCTTCTTAGTGAAGCCTTCGGTAACACCGACAACCATTGAGTTCAACAACGCACGAGTGGTACCCGCTTGGGCCCACGCGTTTGCAAAACCTTCGCGCGGAGCGAAAGTCAGAGCATTTTCAGCGTGTTTTACTTCAACAGCATCGTTGATAGTACGAGTCAGCTCGCCGTTTTTACCTTTGATCGAAATAACCTGACCGTTGAGTTTTACCTCTACGCCTGCAGGAACAACGACCGGTGCTTTAGCAACACGAGACATTTTATTCCTCCAATTACGCTACGTAGCAGATAATTTCGCCACCAAGACCAGCCTGGCGCGCTGCACGATCAGTCATAACACCTTTAGAGGTAGAAACGACAGCAATACCCATACCGGCCATAACTTTAGGCAGCTCATCTTTTTTCTTATAGATGCGCAGACCTGGGCGGCTGACTCGCTGAATGCTCTCTACCACAGCCTTGCCCTGGAAATACTTAAGAGTCAGTTCCAGTTCAGGCTTGATGTCGCCTTCAATTTTAAATTCTTCAATATAACCTTCTTCCTTCAGCACGTTGGCGATTGCCACTTTCAGCTTGGAGGAAGGCATGGTGACCGCAACTTTGTTCGCGGCCTGACCGTTACGGATACGGGTCAGCATATCCGCGATCGGATCTTGCATGCTCATCTGTCTCTACTCCCGTGATTCAATTGGTGACAATTACCAGCTAGCCTTTTTCAAGCCAGGCACTTCACCGCGCATGGCGGCTTCACGCAGCTTGATACGGCTCAACCCGAACTTGCCCACATAACCATGTGGACGACCAGTCTGGCGGCAGCGTTTACGCTGACGGGACGGGCTGGAATCACGCGGCAGAGTTTGCAGCTTGAGAACAGCGCTCCAACGGTCTTCGTCGGTCGCGTTCACATCAGAAATGATAGCTTTCAATTCTGCGCGTTTAGCGAAGAATTTATCAGCCAAAGCAACGCGCTTTACTTCGCGTGCTTTCATTGATTGCTTAGCCATGAAGTAACCCTACCTTACTTGCGGAACGGGAAGTTAAAGGCAGCCAGCAGAGCACGGCCTTCATCATCAGATTTCGCAGTAGTGGTAATGGTAATATCCAAACCACGGACGCGATCGACTTTGTCGTAATCGATTTCTGGGAAGATGATCTGCTCACGGACACCCATGCTGTAGTTACCACGGCCGTCGAAAGACTTAGCGGACAAGCCACGGAAGTCACGGATACGTGGTACAGCAATAGTGATCAGACGCTCAAGGAACTCCCACATGCGTTCGCCACGCAGAGTTACTTTACAGCCGATCGGATAGCCCTGACGGATTTTGAAGCCTGCAACAGATTTGCGTGCTTTGGTGATCAACGGCTTTTGACCGGAGATTGCTGTCAGGTCAGCTGCTGCGTTATCCAGCAGTTTCTTGTCAGCGATCGCTTCACCAACACCCATGTTCAGGGTGATCTTCTCGACCCGAGGGACTTGCATGACAGAATTGTAGCTAAACTCAGTCATGAGTTTGTTAACTACTTCGTCTTTGTAGTAATCATGCAGTTTCGCCATCGTACTACTCCAAATTACTTGATAGTTTCGCTGTTAGACTTGAAGAAACGGACTTTTTTGCCGTCTTCGAATCTAAAGCCTACACGGTCAGCCTTACCGGTTGCCGCGTTGAAGAGCGCAACGTTAGAAACCTGAATTGCAGCTTCTTTTTCAACGATGCCACCTGGTTGGTTCAGGGCCGGAACCGGCTTCTGATGTTTCTTAACCAGGTTGATACCTTCAACAATGATCTTGCCGGAAGACAGAACATTTTTTACTTTACCGCGCTTACCTTTATCTTTACCGGTTAACACGATAACTTCGTCATCACGACGGATTTTCGCTGCCATGATTCGCTCCTTAGAGTACTTCTGGTGCCAGAGAGATAATTTTCATGAACTTCTCATTACGCAGTTCACGAGTTACCGGCCCAAAAATACGCGTGCCGATTGGCTGCTCGCTGTTATTGTTTAAAATAACGCATGCATTACCATCGAAGCGAATGACAGAACCGTCCGGGCGACGAACACCCTTCCTGGTGCGCACCACTACCGCTTTCAGCACATCGCCTTTCTTCACCTTACCGCGAGGAATTGCTTCCTTGATGGTAATTTTGATGATGTCGCCGACGCCTGCGTAGCGACGGTGCGAGCCACCCAGAACCTTGATACACATTACGCGACGCGCGCCGGAGTTGTCGGCCACGGTCAGCATAGTCTGTTCTTGGATCATTTCAGTGCTCCGCTAATGTCAACTACTACTTCGGGACCTGAAATTCAGGTCGTTAAAAAGCCCCATAAACGAGGGCGCGGCATTATAACACCGGTTCCTGAATATGGGTAGAAAAAATAAACGGCTCATCGCTGAGCCGTTTATTTGTTTGAGAAGGCTTACTGTATTACAGAACCGCTTTCTCTACAACGCGAACCAGCGTCCAGGACTTAGTCTTGGACAGCGGACGGCATTCGCGGATTTCAACCACGTCACCGATACCGCATTCGTTGTTCTCGTCATGTACGTGCAGTTTGGTCGTACGCTTGATGAATTTCCCGTAGATCGGGTGCTTCACAACACGTTCGATGGCAACAACAATGGATTTCTCCATTTTGTCGCTGACAACGCGACCTTGCAGAGTACGGATTTTATCGGTCATTACGCACCCGCCTTCTGAGTCAGTAAAGTCTTAACACGTGCAACATCACGACGAACCTGCTTCAGCAGGTGAGTCTGTTGCAGCTGGCCACTTGCAGCCTGCATGCGCAGGTTGAACTGCTCACGCAGCAGGTTCAGCAGCTCGGTGTTCAGCTCTTCGACGCTCTTTTCACGCAGCTCTTTTGCTTTCATTACATCACCGTCTTAGTTACAAAGGTGGTTTTGATAGGCAGTTTTGCTGCTGCCAGCTTGAAGGCTTCACGGGCCAGCTCTTCAGGTACGCCGTCCATTTCATACAGGACTTTGCCTGGCTGGATCAAGGCAACCCAATACTCCACGTTACCTTTACCTTTACCCATACGCACTTCAAGCGGCTTTTCGGTGATCGGTTTGTCCGGGAATACGCGGATCCAGATCTTACCCTGACGCTTAACTGCACGGGTCATTGCACGACGTGCTGCTTCGATCTGACGGGCAGTCAGACGACCACGGCCAACAGCTTTCAGACCGAAAGTGCCGAAGCTAACATCCGTGCCCTGCGCCAGACCACGGTTGCGGCCTTTGTGCACTTTACGGAATTTTGTACGCTTTGGTTGTAACATCAGCGACTCTCCTTACTTACGGCCTTTACGCTGCTGCTTTTTAGGTTGAGCAGCCGGTTCCGGTTGTTCAACAGCAGCCATACCACCCAGGATCTCACCTTTGAAGATCCATACCTTAACGCCGATTACACCATAAGTGGTGTGCGCTTCAGAGGTGTTGTAGTCGATGTCAGCACGCAGAGTGTGCAACGGCACGCGACCTTCACGGTACCATTCGGTACGTGCGATCTCGGCGCCGCCCAGACGGCCGCTAACTTCAACTTTGATACCTTTAGCGCCCAGACGCATTGCGTTCTGTACAGCACGCTTCATAGCACGACGGAACATCACACGACGCTCCAGCTGAGAAGTGATGCTGTCAGCAACCAATTTTGCGTCCAGTTCAGGTTTACGAACTTCGGCGATATTGATCTGTGCAGGAACGCCAGCGATATCCGCTACGACCTTGCGCAGTTTTTCTACGTCTTCACCTTTCTTACCGATAACGATACCTGGGCGAGCGGTGTGAATAGTCACACGGATGCTCTTAGCAGGACGCTCGATAACGATACGAGATACAGACGCCTTAGCCAGTTCCTTAGTCAGGTACTGACGTACTTTAAAATCGCTGTCCAGGTTGTCAGCGAATTCTTTGGTGTTCGCAAACCAGGTTGAGTTCCATGGTTTTACAATACCCAGGCGAATACCATTAGGATGTACTTTCTGACCCATTGCTAGTCTCCAGAGTCTCAGCGATCGGACACAACCACAGTAATGTGGCTGGTGCGCTTCAGGATGCGATCTGCACGACCTTTTGCACGAGGCATAATGCGCTTCATGCTAGGGCCTTCGTCTACGAAGATTTTCGCGACTTTCAGATCGTCAATGTCAGCGCCATCGTTGTGTTCAGCGTTAGCAATGGCAGATTCCAGTACTTTCTTAACCAATACAGCCGCTTTCTTATTGGTGTAGGTCAGAATATCCAGAGCCTGCGACACTTTCTTACCGCGAATCAGGTCAGCAACAAGGCGAACCTTCTGAGCAGAAGAACGAGCATGGCGATGTTGAGCTAAAGTTTCCATCTCTTCCTCCTACCTTATTTCTTCTTCGCTTTTTTATCAGCAGCGTGGCCGCGATAAGTACGAGTCGGTGCGAATTCACCCAGTTTGTGGCCGACCATTTCGTCGGAAACAAAGACTGGAACGTGCTGACGACCATTATGGACAGCGATGGTCAAACCGATCATGTTAGGAAAGATCGTTGAACGACGGGACCAAGTGCGCAGGGGCTTCTTGTCACCGCTTTCCACCGCTTTCTCTACCTTCTTCAGCAAGTGCAGGTCAATAAAAGGACCTTTCTTGAGAGAACGTGGCATGGCTTATCCTCTAAAATTATTTGCTACGGCGACGTACGATAAATTTATCAGTACGCTTGTTGCTGCGGGTCTTCTTACCTTTGGTCTGCAGGCCCCACGGGGATACCGGGTGCTTACCAAAGTTACGACCTTCACCACCACCATGTGGGTGATCGACTGGGTTCATCGCGGTACCGCGAACGGTAGGACGAACACCACGCCAGCGAGCAGCACCTGCTTTACCCAGAACGCGCAGCATATGCTCAGCGTTGCCAACTTCACCCAGGGTAGCGCGGCAGTCAGCTTCGACTTTACGCATTTCACCGGAGCGCAGGCGCAGGGTAACGTAAGCACCATCACGAGCAACGATCTGCACGTAGGTACCAGCGGAACGAGCCAGCTGACCGCCTTTACCTGGTTTCATTTCTACGTTATGAACGGTAGAACCAACCGGGATATTGCGCATCGGCAGGGTGTTACCCGCTTTGATTGCAGCATCAACGCCAGACTGAATCTGGTCGCCAGCTTTCAGGCCTTTAGGGGCCAGGATGTAACGGCGTTCGCCATCTTTGTACAGAACCAGCGCGATGTTCGCGGAACGGTTCGGATCGTACTCAAGACGTTCAACAACTGCCGGGATACCATCTTTGTTGCGTTTAAAGTCAACAATACGGTATGCCTGCTTGTGACCACCACCGATATGACGGGTAGTGATACGACCATTGTTGTTACGGCCACCGGATTTGCTGTTTTTTTCCAGCAACGGAGCAAAAGGCTTGCCCTTGTGCAGCTCAGGGTTAACCACTTTAACTACGTGGCGACGACCCGGAGATGTCGGTTTACATTTAACAACTGCCATTGTCTTTCTCCTCCGACTTACTCAGCGCCGCCGACGAAGTCCAGATTCTGGCCTTCCTTCAGGGTGACGTAAGCTTTTTTCCAGTCGCTACGACGACCAACACGCTGTCCGTGACGTTTAGTTTTCCCTTTAACTACCAGGGTGTTAACGTCTTTAACTTCAACTTCGAACAGCTTCTGTACAGCAGCAACGATCTCTGCTTTGGTCGCGTCAGTCGCAACTTTGAGTACGATGGTGTTGGTTTTTTCCATCGCGGTAGACGCTTTTTCAGATACGTGCGGCGCGCGCAGTACTTTCAGCAGACGTTCTTCACGGATCATGCCAGCATCTCCTCAACTTGCTTAACTGCTTCCGCAGTCATAACGACTTTGTCGAAGGCGATCAGGCTAACTGGGTCGATTGCAGCTACATCGCGCACGTCAACCTTATGCAGGTTACGAGCGGCCAGGAACAGATTCTCATCCAGTTCACCGGTCACGATCAGCACATCTTCCAGAGCCATATCTTTCAGTTTCTGAGCAAGCAGCTTGGTTTTCGGTGCTTCAACAGAGAACTGTTCAACAACGATCAGACGATCCTGACGTACCAGTTCGGACAGGATGCTTTTCAGCGCGCCGCGGTACATCTTTTTGTTAACTTTTTGACTGTGGTCCTGCGGGCGAGCAGCGAAGGTTACGCCACCGGAACGCCAGATCGGGCTCTTGATAGAACCTGAACGCGCACGGCCGGTACCTTTCTGGCGCCACGGCTTTTTGCCGGAACCAGTTACTTCAGCACGGGTCTTCTGAGCACGAGTACCCTGACGGGCGCCTGCTGCATAAGCAACAACAACCTGGTGTACCAGCGCTTCGTTGAAGTCACGACCGAAGGTAGTTTCGGAAACAGTCAGCGCGCTTTGCGCGTCTTTCAATACTAATTCCATTGCTATCCCCTTACGCCTTCACAGCTGGTTTAACGATCAGGTCGCTACCGGTTGCACCGGGAACCGCACCTTTCACCAGCAGCAGGTTGCGCTCAGCGTCAACACGTACTACGTCCAGGCTCTGAACGGTTACACGTTCGTTACCCAGCTGGCCTGCCATTTTCTTGCCTTTGAACACTTTGCCCGGAGTCTGGTTCTGACCGATAGAACCCGGAACGCGGTGAGACAAGGAGTTACCGTGGGTAGCGTCCTGGGTACGGAAGTTCCAGCGCTTAACGGTACCTGCGAAACCTTTACCTTTAGAGGTACCGGTTACGTCAACTTTTTTAACTTCAGCAAACAGCTCAACGCTAATGTCCTGACCTACGGTGAACTCTTCGCCTTCAGCAAGACGGAATTCCCACAGACCACGGCCAGCTTCAACGCCAGCTTTAGCGAAGTGACCAGCTTCCGGCTTGGTTACACGGTTAGCTTTTTTAGCACCAGTGGTCACCTGAACAGCACGGTAGCCGTCGTTAGCCAGGTCTTTAACCTGAGTAACACGGTTTGCTTCTACTTCAATTACGGTTACTGGGATAGAAACGCCATCTTCAGTGAAGATACGGGTCATACCCACTTTTTTACCGACTAAACCAATCATTGTTTCAACCTCTCAATCGTCAATGACCTGATTAACCCAGGCTGATCTGCACGTCTACACCGGCAGCCAGATCCAGACGCATCAGAGCATCAACGGTTTTCTCAGTTGGCTCAACGATGTCAACCAGACGCTTGTGAGTGCGGATCTCGTACTGATCGCGCGCGTCTTTGTTGACGTGCGGGGAGATCAGAACGGTAAAGCGCTCTTTGCGGGTCGGCAGCGGGATCGGACCACGGACTTGCGCACCAGTGCGCTTAGCAGTCTCGACGATTTCCGCGGTTGATTGATCGATCAGACGATGATCAAACGCTTTAAGACGGATACGGATTCTTTGGTTCTGCATGAGACCAGAGCTCCAATTATTTTATAGACGAAAAAAATTACTACCCGCACCCATTACGATTGATGGGGGAGTGTAATCGTTCATACATAGTCCCCCAATTGGGGACATTGTTTGATAGCAACTGAATCACTTCTACTGACTGCTATCAGGGTTCATATTGAACCAGCTGTCTATTAAGACAGCCCGCGCATTATACGGGTTTCGAGTCAGCTTGCAAGCTATGTGGGTCGAAATTTCGCCGACACCCTCTATTTAGTTATCTCATGGCTCAGTAAACACAGTATACGGACACATTTGCGGGGCGCTTCGCAGCATCAAAAGCCTGTTTCGGGAGGGAGTAGGAGTGACCAACGCAACGGAGTAGCATCCGGCAGTTACATGCTAAGCCGAGGTACAAAGATGATTTCGACCGACATACAGTCCGTCCTGCCGGTAGCCGCGGCAACCGTGCTCTATTTCTGTTTTGCGCTTGCGCTAAGCATTATTGATTTCCGGACCATGCTGCTGCCTGACAGACTTACCCTTCCCCTGCTGTGGCTTGGGTTGCTTTTTCATAGTCTGGTGAATCCACATAATGTCTACCATGCCGTTTACGGTGCCGTAGCCGGCTATCTTTTTCTGTGGATTATTTTTCAGTTATTCCATTATGCGACGGGTAAAGAAGGGCTCGGCTATGGTGACTTCAAGCTGCTGGCCGCCATTGGTGCCTGGAACACCTGGCAAAATTTGCCGCTCGTTATCACGGTCGCTTCGTTACTGGGCCTTATTTTTGCCGGGGCACTTTATCTGTTCAAACGCTGCAGGATCGTAGAAATGCCTTTAGGTCCCTGGCTGGCCATTGCAGGCTGGGGAAATTTTGTCTGGCGGGTATTTGGGTAAGAAGAGAGGAGAAGACAGAGGAAAGCCCTCTGTCTTAGCAGGGTTGGGGTCACTCTTCGCGTATCTGCGCCTGCAGATAGTTCTGGATACCCAATTTTTGAATCAAATCCAGTTCAGTTTCGAGCCAGTCGATATGGCCTTCTTCATCGGCCAGAATTTCAATCATCAGATCGCGACTGACGTAGTCATGAACTTTGTCGGCATAGGCGATGGCTTCGCGCAGGTCCTTAGCACCATCCAGCTCCAGCTTCAGGTCAGAACGAAGCATCTCTTCGACATCTTCACCGATGCCAAGCTTGCCAAGATCCTGCAGGTTTGGAATGCCTTCGAGAAAAAGAATACGCTCGATGTACCTATCGGCGTGCTTCATTTCATCGATTGACTCATGATACTCGACGTCATTAAGACGTTTTAATCCCCAGTTTTTAAACATACGGGCATGCAGAAAATACTGGTTAATCGCGACAAGCTCGTTTCCCAATAATTTATTGAGATAATTTATTATCTTAACATCACCTTTCATTTTGACATCCTCCGCTTCCACTTATTGAAGCGTAGATGTCGCGGGGTGTAAGTCAAAAAAATGAGCGTGTTTTAAGCGATCTCTTTAAATTCCGGGATCTGCATCAGTTCATCTTGCATAATTTCGCGGGCCTGACGAACGCACTTACCGCATTGATTACCAACCGGGATAAACTTCCTAAGCTGCTGAAAAGACTGAGGATGGTGTTGTCTCACCGCCTGACGAATTGTCTTATCACTGACACCATTACACAAGCAAACGTACATGATCACTCCCGCTCAAAAACTGCGCAAATTGTAAATGAGAATGATTGGCTTTACAAGGGATCGGGCGAGGTAGGATGTAGAGAATGGTAATCAAATGCAAAAACGGGCGCCAACGGCTAACAGGCAAGCCTTTACGTTGTGCAAAGCTGCCTTCCGTTTTCGTCAACGCTGGTTTTTGGGCATAAAAAAGGGCATCCGAAGATGCCCTTTCCATTATTGCATTAAAGTATCAGAGGATTAGCTCAGAACTTTAGCAACAACACCAGCGCCAACGGTACGGCCGCCTTCACGGATTGCGAAACGCAGACCGTCGTCCATCGCGATTGGGTGGATCAGGGTAACAACCATTTTGATGTTGTCGCCTGGCATTACCATCTCTACGCCTTCTGGCAGTTCGATGGTACCGGTCACGTCAGTTGTACGGAAGTAGAACTGTGGACGGTAGCCTTTGAAGAACGGAGTATGACGGCCGCCTTCGTCTTTGGACAGGATGTACACTTCAGATTCGAACTTGGTGTGCGGCTTGATAGAGCCTGGCTTAGCCAGAACCTGACCACGTTCGATTTCTTCACGTTTGATACCACGCAGCAGAACACCAACGTTCTCACCAGCACGGCCTTCGTCCAGCAGTTTGCGGAACATTTCAACGCCGGTACAGGTAGATTTCGCAGTATCTTTGATACCAACGATTTCTACTTCTTCGCCCACTTTAACGATACCGCGCTCTACACGACCGGTAACAACGGTACCACGGCCGGAGATGGAGAATACGTCTTCGATTGGCAGCAGGAACGGCAGGTCGATTGCACGTACTGGTTCTGGGATGTAGGAATCCAGGAAGCCAGCCAGTTCAACGATTTTAGCTTCCCACTCTGCTTCGCCTTCCAGCGCTTTCAGAGCAGAACCACGGATGATTGGAGTGTCATCGCCCGGGAAGTCGTACTGAGACAGAAGTTCACGAACTTCCATTTCAACCAGCTCCAGCAGCTCTTCGTCATCAACCATGTCACATTTGTTCAGGAACACGATGATGTAAGGAACGCCAACCTGACGACCCAGCAGGATGTGCTCACGGGTCTGAGGCATAGGGCCGTCAGTCGCAGCAACAACCAGGATAGCGCCGTCCATCTGAGCAGCACCGGTGATCATGTTTTTCACGTAGTCGGCGTGCCCTGGGCAGTCAACGTGCGCGTAGTGACGAGTCGGGGTGTCGTATTCAACGTGGGAAGTGTTGATGGTGATACCACGAGCTTTTTCTTCTGGTGCGTTATCGATCTGGTCGAATGCACGAGCAGAACCACCGTAGGTTTTAGCCAGAACGGTAGTGATTGCAGCAGTCAGAGTGGTTTTACCGTGGTCAACGTGGCCGATAGTACCAACGTTAACGTGCGGTTTTGTACGTTCAAATTTTTCTTTAGACACGGCTATATTCCTTACTATTGTGCTCTCCCCTTCGGGAGAGAGCACGGGATCATTGTGTTAAAAGCGTTGGCTTATTTGCCACGAGCTTCGATTACGGCCTGAGCAACGTTGTTAGGTGCGTCATCATACTTCAGGAATTCCATGGAGTAAGATGCACGACCTTTGGTCAGAGAACGCAGCTGAGTTGCGTACCCGAACATTTCAGACAACGGAACTTCAGCATGAATCTGTACGCCAGTAGCGTTAGATTCCTGGCCTTTCAGCTGACCACGACGACGGCTAAGGTCACCGATAACGTCACCAGTGTTCTCTTCCGGAGTTTCAACTTCAACCTTCATGATAGGCTCAAGCAGAACTGGTTTAGCTTTCTTAAAGCCATCTTTGAAGGCAATAGAAGCGGCCAGTTTAAACGCCAGTTCGGAGGAGTCAACGTCATGGTAAGAACCGAAGTGCAGACGCACGCCGAGATCAACAACCGGGTAACCCGCCAGTGGACCAGATTTCAGCTGCTCCTGGATGCCTTTATCAACGGCAGGGATGTATTCACCAGGAATTACACCACCTTTGATGTCGTTGATGAACTCGTAACCTTTAGGGTTAGAGCCCGGCTCCAGTGGGTACATGTCGATAACAACATGACCATACTGACCACGACCACCAGACTGCTTGGCGTGTTTACCTTCGATATCGGTAACTTTCGCGCGAATCGCTTCACGGTAAGCAACCTGAGGTTTACCGACGTTCGCTTCAACGTTGAATTCACGCTTCATGCGGTCAACGATGATGTCGAGGTGCAGTTCACCCATACCGGCGATGATGGTCTGGTTAGATTCTTCATCAGTCCATACGCGGAATGATGGATCTTCTTTAGCCAGACGGCCCAGAGCCAGACCCATTTTTTCCTGGTCAGCTTTGGTTTTCGGTTCAACAGCGATGGAAATTACCGGTTCTGGGAATTCCATACGCTCCAGAATGATCACGTTGTCCGGATCACAGATGGTATCACCTGTAGTCACGTCTTTCAGGCCGATTGCCGCAGCAATGTCGCCCGCGCGAACTTCTTTAATCTCTTCACGTTTGTTAGCGTGCATCTGAACGATACGACCAAAACGCTCACGAGCTGATTTAACCGGGTTGTATACGGTATCACCGGAGTTAACCACGCCAGAGTACACGCGGAAGAACGTCAGGTTACCTACAAACGGGTCGGTAGCGATTTTGAATGCCAGAGCAGCAAATGGCTCTTCGTCGCTAGCGTGACGCTCGGATGGAGTGTCTTTACCGTCGTCCAACATACCGTTGATAGCAGGTACGTCAGTTGGTGCTGGCAGGTAATCGATTACCGCATCCAGCATCGCCTGAACACCTTTGTTCTTAAATGCAGAACCACAGGTAACCAGGATGATTTCGTTGTTCAGAACGCGCTGACGCAGAGCAGTCTTGATTTCTTCCTCGGTCAGCTCTTCGCCGCCCAGGTATTTTTCCATCAGCTCTTCAGAGGCTTCTGCAGCGGACTCGATCAGGTTCTGGTGCCATTCGTCAGCCAGGTCCTGCATGTCAGCCGGGATATCTTCGTATTCGAAGGTAACGCCCTGATCTGCATCGTTCCAGTTGATGGCTTTCATTTTCACCAGGTCGATAACGCCGGTGAAACCTTCTTCAGCACCAATTGCCAGCTGAAGCGGAACAGCGTTCGCGCCCAGGCGGGATTTGATCTGGCCTACAACTTTCAGGAAGTTTGCACCCATACGGTCCATTTTGTTAACGAACGCGATGCGTGGAACTTTGTATTTGTTAGCCTGACGCCATACGGTTTCAGACTGTGGCTGAACACCACCAACTGCGCAGTAAACCATTACTGCACCGTCAAGAACACGCATGGAACGTTCAACTTCGATGGTGAAGTCAACGTGCCCTGGGGTGTCGATGATGTTTACGCGGTGCGGTTCATACTGCTTAGCCATACCAGACCAGAATGCAGTAGTTGCAGCGGAGGTAATGGTGATACCACGCTCCTGCTCCTGCTCCATCCAGTCCATGGTTGCAGCACCGTCATGAACTTCACCGATTTTGTGGTTTACACCGGTGTAGAACAGAATACGTTCGGTAGTCGTGGTTTTACCGGCGTCGATGTGTGCACTGATACCGATGTTACGGTAGCGTGCAATGGGTGTTGTACGAGCCATTTGATTCCTCTATATCCTGGGACGTTCAAGTTAAGTAACCCAAAGCGGGCAGCTTCATGAAGCGCCCGCTTGGGTAACACTACGAAGGATTTATTACCAACGGTAGTGAGCGAACGCCTTGTTGGCTTCAGCCATACGGTGAACGTCTTCACGTTTCTTAACTGCAGTGCCTTTGTTTTCTGCAGCGTCAGACAGTTCATTCGCCAGGCGAAGAGCCATGGATTTATCACCGCGTTTACGAGCAGCTTCTACGATCCAACGCATTGCCAGGGCATTACGACGAACCGGACGAACTTCAACTGGAACCTGATAAGTAGAACCACCAACGCGGCGGGACTTAACTTCGACGGTCGGACGGACGTTGTCCAGAGCGACTTCGAAAGCTTCCAGTTCGTTTTTACCAGAACGCTGAGCCAGGGTCTCCAGCGCGGTATAAACGATAGATTCTGCAGTAGATTTTTTACCATCTACCATCAGGATATTTACAAATTTAGCCAGCAGCTCTGATCCGAACTTAGGATCCGGCAGAATTTTACGCTGACCAATCACGCGACGACGTGGCATAGGAATACTCCGTTGTTAATTCAGGATTGTCCAAAACTCAAAGAGTTTATTTTGACATTAATTTAAAACGTTTGGCCTTACTTAACGGAGAACCATTAAGCCTTAGGACGCTTCACGCCATACTTGGAGCGAGATTGCTTACGGTCTTTAACGCCGGAGCAGTCAAGCGCACCACGAACGGTGTGGTAGCGAACACCTGGCAAGTCTTTAACACGACCACCACGGATCAGGATCACGGAGTGTTCCTGCAGGTTGTGACCTTCACCGCCGATGTAGGAGGTGACTTCAAAACCGTTAGTCAAACGCACACGGCAAACTTTACGCAGTGCGGAGTTTGGTTTTTTAGGAGTGGTGGTATATACACGAGTACATACACCACGTTTTTGCGGGCAGGCTTCCAGCGCAGGCACGTTGCTTTTTGCAACTTTGCGTACGCGTGGTTTGCGAACCAGCTGGTTAACTGTTGCCATTAAATAGCTCCTGGTTTTTGCTTTTGCTTCGTAAACACGTAATAAAACGGCCTCATATAATATGAGGACGCAGAATTTTAGGGCTGAGCCGAAAAGGTGTCAAGAAATATACAGCATTCCGCCATCACCAGGCGAACTGCTGGTCATGTTTTATCACTAATCTGACGAAGTCAGTATAGTCGACAAGCCCAATTTTGGGTGAAATTTGAACAGCCAGGCCACGGGCTTCAACATCTTCTCGTAGAACGTTGACAGTAATGGGGGCTGAAAGCAGTAATTCAAGCGCCCGGCTGTTATTCAGCGCGGCAATCACGCCATCTTCTATCAGCAGCAGATCGTCGCCAGGCTGCACATAGCGCAGCATCTCGCTGATATCACACTGAAAGGGCGACTGACGTAGGGTATGCAGCATGGGTGCCTCAGAAGGTGAGTACAACATCGTACTGGTTTAACTTTTCCCTCAGTGCATCAGGCTCCAGCACTTCGGCATCGATAACCCAGGATGACTGAGCCGACAGCCCTCTCTCGCTCAATGAAGCTGCACAGAGAAAACATTGCTCGATGTCGTACAGCGGCAAAACGCGGAAGGTAGCGATGTAGTCTCTGCCCAGCACTTTTGCCGGCTGTTGATTCGGCAGGAGCTGCAGAACGCCGTCACCGACAAAGAACACGCCGATTTCTTCAGACAGTGCTGACGTCGCCAATAACGCATCCAGCCCTTCCCGACCAGACGTGCTGCCGTGCGGCGCAGAGCGGAACACAAAAGCCACACGCTTCATCAGAATTGCACCATTCTTTCACAGGTCAGCGCGGCTTCCGCCAGCGCTCCCAGCCCACTAAGCGTAAAGCCGGGCTGAAGATTACTGACGTTGAGTCCCAAAGATTTCGCCTGTTCTTCATCGGTCACACCGCGACGCAATGCCGCGGCCACGCAGATGTGCAGCGCGACACCGTGCTGCGAGCTCAGCAACTGCCACTCGCGGACCAGATCAACCTCATCGTTTGCCGGCGCGGTCAGCTGATTAGCGTTATAAATCCCCTCGCGATAGAAAAAAACGCTCTCAAGCATATGGCCTTCCGCCAGCAATGCTCGGGCAAACAGCAGCGCGCTACTCGCCTGCTGAGTACCATAAGCCGGCCCGGTAACCATCAACGCAAAGCGCATTACTTATCCTGGCCGAGGAAGTCGCCGTTTTTGAACTGGCGGATGTAGAGATAAACGGTGTGTTTGGAAATGTTCAGGCGGTCGGCAACCTGGTTAATCGCATCTTTGATATCGAAGATGCCTTTCTCGTAGAGGTTAAGGACTATCTGGCGGTTCTTGGCGTTGTTCGACACGTTGCGATCGGCATTCACTTCTTCGATTGTGAATTCAAGCGTTTGCATCACCAGGTCTTCAACGGAGGAGGCAAAGTTCACCGAGGACGGCACTTCCTGATCCTGCGTTTCTGGTGGCACAAAGGTCGACATAATCTGGGAGAACGGCACGTCGAGGTTCATGTTGATGCACAGCAAACCAATCACGCGCTGGTCACGGTTGCGAATCGCAATGGTCACCGATTTCATCAGAACGCCGCTTTTCGCGCGGGTAAAGTAGCACTTTGATACGCTGCTATCGGCGCCGGTCATATCGTGCAACATGCGCAGCGCCAGATCGGTGATTGGCGAGCCTATTTTTCGCCCGGTATGTTCACCATTAGCAATACGAATGGCTGAACATTTCAGGTCCTGCAAGGAATGCAGAACGATTTCGCAATGGGAGCCAATCAGCATCGCTAACCCGTCCACAACCGCTTCATAGGATTTTAAGATTTCGAAGTCGGTTTGCTCAAAAGGACGCTGGTCCAGTAAATCGAGTTCACTGGTTTCGTTGGTTAAAAGCGAATTGGACATGTAAAAATACCACCCTCTAATGAGAGCCTGTCGCGCTTTGATGGTGTCAGGGCAGACTCATACTCGGTTGAAACGCTGCCCGCTAAGGTAATACAACGTAAGACGTGCTTTCCAGTCTTTATTCTCCTCATTGCGCGTGGGGGAAAATAAAGCAAGTCCCAAAAACAAAACCGCCGCCCGATGGGCGGCGGTTCAAACTGCCAGAAAATTACTTGCTTTTTGCTGCGTCAGCCGCTTTGGCATCCGCTGCTGCTGCAGGTTTAGCGTCAGCTTTTGGCGCCTGTTTAATGTCCAGCAGCTCAACTTCAAACACCAGCGTGGAGTTGGCAGGGATCCCTGGAACGCCAGTTTTACCGTAAGCCAGCTCTGGTGGAATAACCAGCTTGATTTTGCCGCCTTTCTTGATGTTTTTCAGGCCTTCAGTCCAGCCTGGGATAACGCCATCAAGACGGAAGGAAAGAGGCTCACCACGGGTGTAAGAGTTATCAAACTCTTTACCGTCGATCAGCGTACCTTTGTAGTTAACCACAACGGTATCGGTATCTTTTGGCGCATCGCCGGTACCGTCTTTCTCAACTTTATACATCAGGCCAGTAGACGAAGTTTTAACGCCTTTCTCTTTGGCGAAAGCATCGCGGAAGGTTTTGCCTTTGTCTGCGTTCTGTTTAGCGTCTTTTTCCATTTTCTCCTGAGCGGAGGTTTTTACGCGAGTCTCAAACGCCTGCAGAGTTTGCTCGATGTCCTGGTCAGACAGTTTGCTCTTATCAGCAAACGCATCCTGTACGCCGGCGATCAGCTGAGCTTTGTCCAGAGTGATGCCCAGTTTCTCTTGCTCTTTCAGGGAGTTTTCCATGTAACGCCCAAGTGAAGCACCCAGCGCATAGGCCGCTTTCTGATCGTCGTTCTTAAAGGCAGCTTTGCTGTCAGCCTGAGCGGCAGCAGGCGCATCTTTCGCAGCAGCGGGTGCGGCAAAAGCAGGAGCATTAAGGGCAACGGCCATTGTGGTCGCCAGAAGCGTTACTTTAAATAATGATTTCATCCATTTCTCCAAGGGCCGGGGCCTCTCACCCCAGGTTTTTCAAATAAGCTAAGTGACGTACTATAACGTCGTGAAAGAAATCTACACAATCTCTCAGCGAGTTATCGAGTCAAATTGAGATTCTTTTTGTTTAAAGAAGTTTCCTTCAAAGTGCTTCTGCGCTGTAAAGCTGAGTCATTTTCAGTAAAATCACCGCATATTGTCCATCCCGCAGGCAGAAGAGGATCCGCCATGCACCCTAAATCCACCGAACAACGGCTGGAAGATCTCGAGAGTCGTCTTGCATTTCAGGAGATAACGATTGAAGAGCTGAATCAGACCGTGACGGCGCACGAACTTGAGATGGCCAAACTTCGCGAGCATTTCCGCCTGCTGGTTGAAAAACTGAAGGCAAGCCAGCCGTCGATGATCGCCTCTGAGTCTGAAGAGACGCCGCCGCCGCATTACTGAATTGCAGATGTAAAAAAGGCCGCTAATGCGGCCTTTTCTCTCTTTACAGCGATCAGTGGCAGCCACAGCCGCCGTTGCCGCAACCACCTTTACCCTGCTCGTGGCCATGGTCGTGATCGTGGCCATGACCGCCGCAGCAGCCGTCATGGTCGTGGTCGTGGTCGTGATGATGATCGTGCTCGCCGTGAACGTGGCCGTGAGCCAGCTCTTCTTCGGTCGCTTCGCGAATCGCCACAACTTCAACGTTGAACTTCAGGTTCTGGCCAGCCAGCATATGGTTGCCGTCAACCACAACGTGCTCGTCTTCCACTTCGGTAATTTCAACCGGAACGGGACCCTGATCGGTTTCCGCCATAAAGCGCATACCAACCTGCAGCTCGTCAACGCCCATGAAGACGTCTTTCGGTACACGCTGCACCAGGTTTTCGTCGTACTGACCGTAAGCGTCGTTTGCGCCTACTTCAACGTCAAACTTGTCGCCAACTTCGTGACCATCCAGCGCCGTTTCCAGGCCAGAAATCAGGGAGCCGTGACCGTGCAGGTAGTCCAGCGGCGCGCTCACCGGAGACTCATCGACCAACACACCGTCTTCTGTACGTACCTGATAAGCCAGGCTGACCACCAGGTCTTTTGCTACTTTCATGATATCTCCTGAACGAGCGTAGGGAAAAAACTGGCGCAGATTGTAACGGAAATCTGCGCCGCTGTACTCTCTAGCTTAAAAAAAGCTGCTTCATCTCGCTAGTCGGGATGAAAAATCCCTATCACCTGTTCCTGCTCACGAACGTGCTCGCGAACCTGCTTATCCGCCTCGCGCATCTGGTGGCCGCACTTCACGCACTCAACGATATCGACGTTGTTCTCACGCCACAGGGCAAGGGAATCCTTCGCCTGGCACTTGGGGCAAACGGCCCCGGCAATAAAACGTTTACGCACTGACATTGGCTTCACCTGATGTTCTGAAAAAGAGGGAAATAGCGTGGTTTTTCCCTCTTTTTGGTTATCTGGCGAAAATCAATAAATTGATTTTCCTGGTTTATTTCTTGCTTCCGCCGATCAAATCTCTATCGTAGGTATTTCTTCAACGGGCTGGCTTACTATTCAAATTCGTCCCAGCCGTCCAGCTGCCGACGCTCTTGTTGCATTTCACGTTCGAAAATCTCTTCCAGCTCACGGCGGGCTTCACGCACCCTGGAAATCTGCGCGCTATCGGTATGGATGGGCATTAGCTCACGCAGCATACGCATATCCAGACGGCGGAAGTGCTGCTGCGCGCGGTGCGCCTGATGCGGATGCATTCCTAGCGTGAGCAATGCTTTACGTCCCAGCTCGAGGGCACTGGAAAAAGTTTCCCGCGAGAACAGTTTAACGCCGGCCTGCAGCAGTTCATGTGCTTCAACACGCCCGCGAGCACGCGCCAGAATGGCAAGGTGTGGAAAGTGTTGTTGACAGAGGTGGACAATCTGCATCGTATCCTCCGGCTCATTGCAGGTAATAACAATGGATTTCGCCGCTTCTGCGCCAGCAGAACGCAGCAGCTCCACTTCCGTCGCATCCCCGTAATACACCTTATAGCCGTACTTCCTCATCAGGCTTACGGCGCTGATATCCCTTTCAAGGACGGTGATTCTCATCTTGTTAGCCATCAGCAGGCGGCCAATGACCTGACCAAAGCGCCCAAACCCGACGATGATGACCTGCGGATGATCGTCCTCAACGTAAGGCGTCTCTTCGGTCTCATCACCAGGGTTAAAGCGCCGGGCAAGTATGGCATCCACGCCTTTCATCAGCAGCGGCGTGGTCATCATCGACAGCGTCACCGTCACCAGCAGCAGCGGCATTTGCTCGCCCTGGAAAAGCTTCTGCGAGGCGGCCGCAGAAAACAGCACGAAGGCAAACTCCCCGCCCTGGCTCAGCACCCCGGCAAACTGCAGCCTTTCAGAGCTGCGTAAACCATAGACGCGAGACAGGCCATACAAAATGGTGGCTTTTACCGCGACCAGCGCCACCACGCTGACAGCAATCAACAAAAGATGGGTAAACAACACGCCCAGGTTTAGCGCCATGCCGACAGAGATAAAGAACAGCCCCAGCAGCAGCCCTTTAAACGGATCGATAGCAATCTCAAGCTCGTGGCGATATTCACTTTCGGCCAGCAGCACGCCGGCCAGAAACGTCCCCAGCGCCATGGAGAAACCAAGCGCATCCATAAACAGCGCTGACCCAAGCACCAACAGCAAGGACGCCGCGGTAAAGACTTCACGCACGCCGGAACCCGCAATAAAGCGGAACACCGGGCGAAGCAGGTATCGCCCGCCAAGGAGCATGCCGATAAACGCCAGCGCCTTCAGGCCAACTTTAATCCAGTCGGTATGATCGTCCCCGTTACCGGCCAGCAGCGGCACCAGCGCCAAAGCGGGGATCACCGCCAGGTCCTGGAACAGCAGCACCGAAAAGCCGAGTTGGCCGGACTCGCTGCGGTTCATGCTTTTGTCCCGCATC
Source organism: Cedecea neteri (assembly GCF_000757825.1). Taxonomy (GTDB): domain Bacteria; phylum Pseudomonadota; class Gammaproteobacteria; order Enterobacterales; family Enterobacteriaceae; genus Cedecea; species Cedecea selenatireducens. Next base: position 3,014,401 of record NZ_CP009451.1, on the reverse strand, counting down.
AGCTGCAGCGCCATCGCCGTCGACGACATCGCAAGACCGATACCGCCCACAACCGCGGCCTGCCAGGAGAAGTTCGTCAGCATCAGCAGCCCGGCCAGCACAATCGCACTGAGGATAACCTGCGCGGCCCCAACCCCGAATATAGAGCGCCGTAGCTGCCATAATTTCGACGGATTCAGCTCCAGGCCGATGATAAACATCAGGAACACCACGCCCAGCTCGGAGAAGTGCAGAATTTCATCGACGTCGCTGATAAAACCTAAGCCCCACGGGCCAATGGCGATGCCTGCCAGCAAATAGCCCAGCACGGCACCAATACCTAAACGAGCGGCAATGGGCACGGCAACAACCGCCGCAAAGAGGAACAGTACGCCCGCCAGCAGCAAATCAGATCCTTCCATCAGCGCCCTCCTATCGGCAACGGATTCGCCAGCCACTCGCCGTAGGCTTTCGCGTGGCTTTCCAGCTCCGGCTTAGACTGGCGGCGCGCCCAATAAACGATAATCGGCATCAGCCAGTGCATCTTGCACATTGCGGCGGTGAGCTCAAAGGGGCGTAAAATTTCCGTTAAGGGAAAGCGGTTGTAGCCGTCATAGCGGTAGGCGCCTTCCGGCTCGCCGGTGGTTATCACGCTGCGCCAGTACTTTCCCGCCAGAGCGTTGCCTCCAACGCCGCTGGCAAAGTCGCGGCTTAGAACGCGATCCATCCACTCCTTCAGCAGCGCAGGGCAGCTGTAGGTGTAGAGAGGGTGTTGAAAAACAATGACATCGTGCTCGAGCAGCAATGACTGTTCATGGTAAATATCGATAAAAAAATCGGGATAGTGCGCGTAGAGATCGTGCACGGTCACATTTTCAAGCTGCAGAGCCGGCTGAAGCAAAACCCGGTTAGCCACCGAGTCCTGGGATTCCGGATGGGCATACAGCAGCAAAACTTTCGGCGGCTGCGACATCATTACCCTCCAGGGCGTCGTCATAGTCATTATTTTGGGCTACCATGCAGCCCGACCTGTTGCCCAGGCGACATGTTAACGAATTACAATGACAATTTAACATACTCTGAACATACGGCGCTTTATGATTGTTTTCTCCTCGTTACAAATTCGTCGCGGCACCCGCGTTCTGCTGGATAACGCCACCGCCACTATCAACCCCGGGCAAAAAGTCGGCTTGGTGGGTAAAAACGGCTGTGGAAAATCCACGCTGCTGGCGCTGCTGAAAAACGAGATAAGCGCCGACGGCGGCAGCGCAAGCTTCCCCGGCAACTGGCAGCTTGCCTGGGTTAATCAGGAAACTCCCGCGCTGGCCATGCCAGCCATAGAGTATGTCATCGATGGCGATCGTGAATTCCGTAAGCTGGAAGCCGAACTGAACGCGGCAAACGAACGCAACGACGGCCACGCCATTGCGCTGGTTCACGGCAAACTGGATGCGGTAGATGCCTGGACCATTCGTTCCCGCGCTTCCAGCCTGCTGCACGGCCTGGGCTTTAGCAATGAACAGCTGGAACGTTCGGTAAGCGATTTCTCGGGCGGCTGGCGCATGCGTCTTAACCTCGCTCAGGCGCTGATTTGCCGTTCCGACCTTTTACTGCTTGATGAACCAACTAACCACCTCGATTTGGACGCGGTCATCTGGCTGGAACGCTGGCTGAAAAGCTACCAGGGCACGCTGATCCTTATCTCTCACGACCGCGACTTCCTCGATCCGGTGGTCGATAAAATTATCCACATCGAACAGGAAAATATGTTCGAGTACACCGGCAACTACTCTTCGTTCGAGATCCAGCGCGCGACTCGCCTGTCTCAGCAACAGTCGATGTTTGAGAGCCAGCAGCAAAAAGTGGCCCACCTGCAAAGCTTTATCGACCGCTTCAAGGCCAAAGCCTCTAAAGCCAAGCAGGCGCAAAGCCGCGTGAAGATGCTGGAACGCATGGAGCTGATTGCCCCGGCGCACGTCGATAATCCGTTCCACTTCAGCTTCCGGGCGCCAGAAAACCTGCCCAACCCGCTGCTGCGGATGGAAAAAGTTAGCGCAGGCTACGGCGAGCGGGTGATCCTGAACTCCATCAAACTGAACCTGGTTCCCGGCTCGCGTATTGGCCTGCTGGGCCGAAACGGGGCGGGTAAATCCACCTTAATCAAGCTGCTGGCCGGTGAACTAGAGCCTCTGCAGGGCGACATTGGCCTCGCCAAAGGCATCAAGCTCGGTTACTTCGCCCAGCATCAGCTGGAATACCTGCGTGCCGACGAATCGCCGCTCCAGCATCTGGCCCGGATTGCTCCCCGCGAGCTGGAACAGCAGCTGCGCGACTACCTGGGCGGCTTTGGTTTCCAGGGCGATAAAGTCACGGAGCAAACGGCACGCTTTTCCGGCGGTGAAAAAGCCAGGCTGGTACTGGCGCTGGTTGTCTGGCAACGCCCTAACCTGCTGCTGCTCGATGAACCGACGAACCACCTTGATCTCGACATGCGCCAGGCGCTGACCGAAGCGTTAATTGACTTCGAAGGGGCGCTGGTTGTGGTCTCGCACGACCGCCACCTGCTGCGCTCCACCACGGACGATCTCTATCTGGTGCACGACGGCAAAGTGGAAGCTTTCGACGGTGACCTTGAAGATTACCAGCAGTGGCTGAGCGACCTGCAAAAGCAGGAAAACCAGCCTGCCGATACCGCGAAGGATAACGCCAACAGCGCGCAGGCCCGTAAGGACCAGAAGCGCCGTGAGGCCGAGCTTCGCACGCAAACCCAGCCGCTGCGTAAGCAAATCACCCAGCTTGAAAAGCAGATGGAAAAGCTGAACGCTCAGCTTGCAGGGGTAGAAGAGAAACTGGCAGACAGCGCTATCTACGAGCAAAGCCGTAAAGCCGAGATGAACGAATGTCTGCAAACGCAGGTAAAAGTGAAGTCGGCGCTGGAAGAGTGTGAGATGGAATGGCTGGACGCTCAGGAACAGCTTGAGCAGATGCTGCAGAGCGACTAAACGCTAAGTTTTCCCTCTCCTCGCGAGGAGAGGGTTTGCCCTCAACGCCAGATAAGCAACACGCAGGCCGCGGTTAACACGCCCATGCTAACGTTGAAAATGGCCCAGGAGCGGCGGCTGCGCAGGAACAGGCCAATCAGGCTGCCAAAGGCTATCCAGATTACGCCGGCCACGATGTTCACCAGCGCAATGCCTACGCTAATCATCGCCACGGAATGCAGATAATCGGCGCCAGCCAGACTGAAGCTTGCCACGGCACCCAGCGCCATCAGCCAGGCTTTAGGGTTTATCACCTGCAGCAGGCCACCCTGCCAGAAAGGTACCGGAGACGGCGGGGCAGCATCCGTTTCCAGCCGCTCGTATTTCGCGGTACCAATTTTCCAGGCCAGCCACAAAAGATAAACGCTACCGGCAATCTTCAGGATAAGGTGCAAAGCCGGATAAAGCAGGATTAAACTCCCGACGCCGAAGGCCACCAGCACCAGAATGCACTGCATCCCGAGCATGATGCCAATCATCAACGGCAGGCTGCGGAAGAAACCGTAATTCGCCCCGGACGCGGTAAGTAGCGTATTATTAGGGCCAGGTGTAATCGCGGCGACCCAGAGAAAGCCCAGCATCGACAGAAAAAGCGTTAAGTCCATGAATTGGGTGCTCCACACCCGAAGAATAATTAGCGAACTAAACGAAACTAACAGTGTGATATGGCCAGTACAAGTCCTTTAGAATTGAATATTCATCATGATGAAGGTGACGATTTCCGCCCGATGCGCGGACTCAGTAATCCGCATCTGCAAACCATGATCCCACGTTTGATTCGCCGCCGAATCAATTTCAAACCTCACTGGCAGCGCCTGGATATGCCGGACGGGGATTTTGTCGATCTTGCGTGGAGCGAAGATCCGCAAACCGCCATGCAAAAACCGCGTCTGGTGGTGTTTCACGGCCTGGAAGGCAGCCTTCACAGTCCCTATGCTCACGGCATGATTGAAGCGGCCAAAAAGCGCGGCTGGTTAGGCGTGGTGATGCATTTTCGCGGCTGTAGCGGCGTGCCAAACCGCAAAGAGCGCATTTATCACTCCGGCGAAACCGAAGACGGCACGTATTTCCTCGACTGGCTAAATCAGCGCTATGGCGAAGTCCCGACCGCTGCGGTTGGTTTTTCGCTGGGCGGGAATATGCTCGCCTGCCTGATGGCAAAACAGGGCGCGGCCTGTACGCTGAAAGCGGGGGTTATCGTCTCCGCACCGTTGATGCTCGAGCAATGTTGCTATCACATGGAACAAGGCTTCTCGCGCGTTTATCAGCACTATCTGCTGAACCTGCTGAAGAAAAATGCCGCCCGCAAGCTGAAGAGCTACCCCGGTTCGCTGCCTATCGACCTGCGTAAACTTAAAAGTCTGCGCCGGATTCGCGAGTTCGACGACCTGATCACCTCAAAAATTCACGGTTTTGCCGACGCGCTGGACTACTACCGCCAGTGCAGCGCCATGCCGCTCTTGCCGGACATTGCCTCGCCGACGCTGATTATTCACGCCAAAGACGATCCGTTTATGGACCACCACGTGATCCCGGACCGCGAAACGCTACCGCCGAATATCCACTATCAGCTCACCACCTATGGCGGCCACGTTGGCTTCGTTGGCGGCACGCCGCTGCGTCCGCAGATGTGGCTTGAGCAGCGCATCCCTGACTGGCTAACCCGCTTCCTGGACCACTGAAATGATCATTCCCTGGCAAGATCTCGCCCCTGAAACGCTCGACAGTTTGATTGAATCTTTTGTATTACGCGAAGGCACCGATTATGGTGAGCAGGAGCGCTCGCTGACGCAAAAAGTCGCCGACGTGAAGCGCCAGCTGCAAAGCGGCGAAGCCGTGCTGGTTTGGTCTGAACTCCATGAAACGGTAAACATTATGCCGCGCGGGCAGTTTCGCGGCTGACCGCTAACCGGCGGGGTGATCTATACTGGCTGAAAAGTATAACAATCAGAAACCAGACCTTTTTCCGATCCTTCATGGAGTTGTCACCCTATGTCAGCCAAACACCCGGTTATTGCGGTCACAGGTTCCAGCGGCGCCGGAACCACCACCACCAGCCTCGCCTTCCGCAAGATTTTCCAGCAGCTCAACCTGCGTGCCGCCGAAGTTGAAGGCGACAGTTTCCATCGCTATACCCGCCCGGAAATGGACATGGCCATCCGCAAGGCGCGCGATGCCGGCCGCCACATCAGCTATTTTGGGCCAGAAGCCAATGACTTCGGATTACTGGAACAAACCTTTATCGAATACGGCCAGAGCGGCAAAGGGCAATCACGTAAATATCTGCATACCTACGATGAAGCCGTGCCGTGGAACCAGGTGCCCGGCACCTTTACGCCGTGGCAGCCGCTGCCGGAGCCAACCGACGTTCTGTTTTATGAAGGCCTGCACGGCGGCGTTGTCACCCCGCAGCACAACGTGGCCGACTGCGTAGATTTGCTGGTTGGCGTGGTGCCTATCGTTAACCTGGAATGGATTCAAAAACTGGTTCGCGACACCGGCGAACGCGGTCATTCGCGGGAGGCGGTGATGGACTCCGTCGTGCGTTCGATGGACGATTACATCAACTTTATTACCCCGCAGTTTTCACGCACCCATATTAACTTCCAGCGCGTCCCAACGGTGGATACCTCTAACCCGTTTGCCGCCCGGGCAATTCCGTCGCTGGACGAAAGCTTCGTGGTTATCCACTTCCGCGGCCTGGACGACATCGACTTCCCTTATCTGCTGGCGATGCTGCAAGGATCTTTTATCTCCCACATCAACACCCTGGTGGTGCCTGGCGGAAAAATGGGGCTGGCGATGGAGCTGATTATGGGGCCGCTGGTGCAGCGACTGGCGGAAGGCAGGAAGATTGCCTGATTCGGCAGAGGCGGCGTGAATGCCGCCTTTTTGACGCTTAAGCTTCGATCACTTCATAGCTGTGGGTAATGTTTGCCGCTTTCCCAAGCATGAGCGCTACCGAGCAATACTTTTCAGCAGAAAGATCGACTGCGCGAGCGACGGCGCTATCCTTCAGCTCTTTTCCGCTAACCACAAAGTGCAGATTAATATGGGTGAACAAACGCGGCGCTTCTTCGCGGCGTTCCGAAGTCAGCTTCACCTCACAGTCCGTCACGTCGTGGCGGCCTTTTTGTAAAATCGACACCACGTCAATGGCGCTACAGCCGCCCGCCGCCATCAGCAGCATTTCCATTGGGCTTGGCGCTTTATCGCCAGAATTACCGTCCATTAGGATCTGGTGGCCAGAAGCGGACTCACCGAGGAAGGTCATGCCTTCCACCCATTTAACACGTGCCTGCATTTTGCCTACTCCAGTTGAGAAAATATTCTTTCAGATTACGCGCCTACGTGAAAACTGGCAACGTAAGGCGATCCAGGTCATGCTGAAACGAGACAAGACAAGACACTTACCAAAAGCTATGCTAAAACAATCCGGATGCTGCTGCTATACAGAGAAGTTTATGCCGTAAGCAGAGGAAACGACTAATTACAGGCCGCAGGAGTGACCTGCCCGCCAGTTCCCAGGGTTTGGGAAAATTTCACGATTGCAACGCCAGACAAGAGGTTCCGAGTCTTGTCTTTGGTAGCCAGTTTATAACAGAGGATAACCGCGCATGGTGCTTGGCAAACCGCAAACAGACCCGACTCTCGAATGGTTCTTGTCTCATTGCCACATTCATAAGTATCCGTCGAAGAGCACGCTGATTCACCAGGGTGAAAAGGCGGAGACGCTGTACTACATCGTCAAAGGCTCCGTAGCTGTTCTGATTAAAGATGAAGAAGGCAAGGAGATGATCCTTTCTTATCTGAATCAGGGTGATTTCATTGGTGAATTAGGTTTGTTCGAAGAAGGCCAGGAGCGTAGCGCCTGGGTTCGCGCCAAGTCAGCCTGTGAAGTAGCTGAAATTTCTTATAAAAAATTCCGCCAGCTGATTCAAGTCAACCCGGACATTCTGATGCGTCTGTCTTCCCAGATGGCGCGTCGCCTGCAGGTGACCTCCGAGAAAGTCGGCAACCTCGCCTTCCTCGACGTGACCGGCCGTATCGCACAGACGCTGCTGAACCTGGCTAAACAGCCGGACGCCATGACCCACCCGGACGGGATGCAGATTAAAATCACCCGCCAGGAAATCGGTCAGATCGTGGGCTGCTCCCGCGAAACCGTTGGCCGTATTCTGAAAATGCTGGAAGACCAGAACCTCATTTCCGCACACGGTAAAACGATTGTCGTTTACGGCACTCGCTAATTAGCCCCATAAAGGCGTGTCGCTTCGGTAACACGCCTTTTTTGTCTCTACAATTCAGGCTATGTGGAAGAGATTAATTTATCACCCGGAAGTTAACTACGCGCTGCGGCAAACCCTGGTGCTGTGTTTACCCGTGGCTATCGGCCTGATTCTCGGCAGCCTGCAAAATGGCCTGCTCTTCTCGTTAGTGCCTGCCTGCTGCAACATTGCCGGGCTGGACACGCCGCATAAACGCTTCTTCAAACGCTTGATCATCGGCGGCAGCCTGTTCGCCGTTAGCAGCCTTATCATGCAGCTGCTGCTGCTTTACACCCACGTCCCGCTGCCTGCGATATTAATCGTCATGGCCCTGCTGCTCGGCGTCACGGCGGAGATAAGCTCGCTGCATGCTCGCCTGCTGCCCGCGTCGCTGATTGCCGCCATTTTTACGCTCAGCATGGCCGGCAACATGCCTATCTGGAAACCGATGGTGCTCTATATCTCCGGCACCATCTGGTACGGCGCGTTTAACTGGTTCTGGTTCAGGCTATGGCGTGAACAGCCGCTCAGAGAGTCGCTCAGCCTGCTGTACCGCCAGCTTGCGGACTACTGCGAAGCAAAGTACAGCCTGCTGACCCAGCATACGGATCCTGAAAAAGCGCTACCGCCGCTGCTGGTACGTCAGCAGAAAGCCGTCGACCTGATAACGACCTGCTACCAGCAGTTGCATATGCTGTCGGCCAATCAGCAAAATGGCTACAAACGCCTGCTACGCGCTTTCCAGGTCGCCCTGGATTTGCAGGAGCACATTTCGGTTAGCCTGCATCAGCCGGAAGAGGTCCAGAAGCTGGTCGAGCAAAGCCATGCCGAGGCGGTGATCCGCTGGAACGCCCGAACCATCGCCGCACGCCTGCGGGTGCTGGCAGACGATATTCTCTACCACCGCTACCCGACGCGCTTTACCATGGACAAGCAGATCGACGCCCTGGAAAAGATCGCCCGCCAAAACCCGGATAACCCGGTCGGGCAGTTCTGCCATTATCACTTCAGCCGCATCGGCCGGGTGCTGAAAACCCAACGCCCGCTGTATGTAAGGGATTTAATGGAAGATCGGGAGCGCCGCCTGCCGTTCTTCCCGGCCCTGAAAAACTATCTCTCCTTCAAGTCATCAGCGCTGCGCAGCTCCGCACGTTTAGGCGTAATGTTGACGATTGCCAGCCTGCTCGGGTCCTTCTTACATCTGCCTAAACCGTATTGGATCCTGATGACCGTGATGTTCGTGACGCAAAACGGCTACGGCGCCACCCGGGTACGTATCGTGCACAGGGCGGCTGGCACCATGGCAGGGCTGTGTATCGCCGGTATCACCCTGCACTTCCACGTCCCGGACAGCTACACCCTGCTGGCGATGCTAATGATTACCCTGGTGAGCTATCTGTTCATTCGCAAAAGCTACGGCTGGGCCACCATCGGCTTTACCGTCACGGCGGTATATACCCTGCAGCTCATTACCCTGAGCGCCGAAAGTTACATCATTCCACGGCTTATCGACACGCTGCTCGGCTGCCTGATTGCCTTTGGCGGCATGATCTGGCTTTGGCCACAGTGGCAAACTGGCCTGCTTCGCCAGAACGCCCACGACGCGCTCGAGGCCGACCAGGATGCGATTCGCCTGATATTGAGCAACGATCCGGAACCTACGCCTCTGGCCTGGCAACGAATGCGGGTCAACCAGGCGCACAACGCGCTCTTCAACTCGCTCAACCAGGCGATGCAGGAGCCCGGATTTAACTCTCATTATCTGGCAGACATGAAGCTCTGGGTGACCCACAGCCAGTTCATCGTCGAGCATATCAACGCCATGACAACTCTGGCGCGCGAGCACAACATGCTCACGCCGGACCTGGCGCAAAAGTACCTGCAGTCTTGTGAAATAGGCTTACAGCGCTGCCAGCAAAGGCTGGAGTATGACGGACCTGGCGGGTCGAACGACGCCAATATTCTGGATGCGGACACGCTGCCCACGGGGCCGTTAAGCACCATGGAGCAGCATTTACAGCGGATTATTGGCCACCTGAACACCATGCATACCATCTCCTCGGTAGCCTGGCGCCAGCGGCCTCAGCATGGGATCTGGCTGAGCCGCCGCCTGCGGCGCTCGGGTTAAGATTAGCCAGCCACCACGCGGGCAACGGCTTTAGCAAAGCGCTGCATTCCTTCCAGGATATCCGCGTCTTCAACGATAAGCGAAGGCGCAAAACGCATGACGTCCGGGCCGGCATTCAGCACCATCACGCCTTCAGCCGCTCCCGCATAGAGAAACTCACGGGCACGTCCCTTGTACTTCTCGTTCAGTTCTACGCCAATCAACAGCCCCATGCCGCGAATATCGCTAAACAGATCGAACTGGTCGTTAATCTTCTGCAACTGTTCAACGAACAGTTGGCGCTTCACCGCCACGCCTAGCAGAACTTCTGGCGTATTGATGATATCGAAAGCCGCACCGGCCACCGCACATGCCAGCGGGTTACCGCCATAGGTTGAACCGTGGCTGCCCACGTGGAACGCGGAGGCAATCTCATGGGTGGTCAGCATCGCGCTCACCGGGAAACCGCCGCCGAGGGCTTTGGCGCTGGTCAAAATATCCGGGGTGACGCCGTAGTTGATATAAGCGAATAATTCGCCGGTGCGGCCCATCCCGGACTGGACTTCATCAAACACCAGCAGCGCCTGGTGCTCATCACACAAATCACGCAGCCCCTGGAGGAACTCCGGCGTCGCAGCGGTCACGCCGCCTTCACCCTGAATCGGCTCAACAACTACCGCACAGGTATGGTCATCCATCACCGCTTTCACCGCCGCAAGGTCGTTGTATGGCACGTGGATAATGTCGGCCGGTTTGGGGCCAAAGCCGTCGGAGTATTTAGCCTGCCCGCCTACGGAAACGGTGAACAGCGAGCGGCCGTGGAACGCATTGTAGAAGGCGATGATTTTGCTTTTGTACGGGCTGTGACGGGTCGAAGCATAGTAGCGGGCCAGTTTGAAAGCCGTTTCGTTTGCTTCCGTGCCGGAATTCATGAAGACGACGCGTTCGGCAAAGGTGGCGTCGATCAGCTTACGGGCAAGCTTCAGGGCTGGCTCATTGGTAAAAACGTTGCTGGTATGCCACAGGGTTTCGCCCTGGGCCTTCAGCGCCTCAACGAGCGCAGGATGGCAATGCCCCAGCGCGGTCACGGCGATGCCTCCGGCAAAGTCCACGTACTCTTTCCCGGCGGAGTCCCACACGCGGCTGCCCTTTCCTTTAACTGGAATAAACTCTGCCGGTGCATAAATCGGCAGAATCACTTCGTCGAAGGTTGCCCGCGTAACCGCTGATTGTTCAGTTGCCATTTATTCCCCACCCGTTTTTATGCGTTAGACATGAATGAAAATATAATCACGAAATATGCATAAAAAACCAAAACCAGGCAAGCAACAATTCACCGCTTCAGGAAATTCGCCAGCAGCGCATGCCCCTGCTCGCTGAGAATGCTTTCCGGGTGGAACTGCACGCCTTCAAGATCAAGCGAGCGGTGGCGGATCCCCATGATTTCCTGCTTATCCGTCCAGGCAGTGACTTCAAAACTGTCGGGCAAGGTGGCAGGGTCGATGAGCAGCGAGTGGTAGCGAGTCACGGTCAGCGGATTATTCAGCCCGCGAAATACGCCGCTGCCGTTGTGGCTGATAGCGGAGGTTTTGCCGTGCATCACCTGTTCTGCCCGCACAATGGTGGCGCCAAACGCCTGGGCAATGGCCTGATGCCCCAGGCAAACGCCCAAAACAGGAAGCTGTCCGGCGAAGTGATTAATCGCGGTAAGGGAGATGCCCGCCTCGGTCGGCGTGCAGGGGCCTGGAGAAATCACCAGTTTCTCCGGGGCCAGACGCTCGATGTCGTCCAGCCCAATTTCGTCATTACGCTTAACCAGCACTTCCTCACCCAGTTCGCAAAAATACTGGTAGAGGTTCCAGGTGAAGGAATCATAGTTGTCGATAAGCAGTAACATGGCGGCTCCAGGGCAAAAAAAGAACGCGTTATTCTAGCCGCTTTCCCTGGCCTGGCTCACCACTTATTGAAATTCTCTGCTTCAGGAGAGGGTTGCGCGGGCGACAGGACCCGCGCCGGAAATCTTAAGGCAGAACCTTCGCGGAAAGGATCACGATAGGTTTTGACGGCACATTCTGGTACGGGCCGACGTCATGGCTTGGTGCCTGGGAGATTTTATCGGCAACGTCCAGGCCTTTGACCACTTTACCAAATACCGCGTACCCGAAGTCGCGCTGGCCGTGGTCCAGGAATGCGTTGTCGGCCACGTTGATAAAGAACTGGCTGGTGGCGCTGTCTTTATCGGCGGTGCGCGCCATAGAAATCGTGCCGCGGGTATTGCGCAGGCCGTTGTCCGCTTCGTTTTTGATCGGCGGGTTAGGCTGCTTCTGGTTCATATCTTCGGTGAAGCCACCGCCCTGAATCATGAAGCCCGGGATCACACGGTGAAAGGTGGTGTTGTTATAAAAACCGCTATTAACGTAATCCACGAAGTTTTTGACCGAAACAGGCGCTTTTTGGCTATTTAACTCAAGCTCAATATTGCCAGCCGAGGTGGTCAACAGGACGTGCGGGTCGCCTTTTGCAGCCAGCGCCGCAGGGGAAAGCGCAGAAAGGGCGAATACAGCTGCAACAGCCGCCAGTGTCGATTTGAGCATGAATAATTCCTTACGAAGGCAGTGAGTGAAGCAAGTTGCTTGATTGTAAAGAGGCACCGCAGTCGACGCCAGCCATTTACTGTTATTTACTTTTACACAAATCAACGAGTTGCAGCGTCAGCGCGCTGAAATAGGTTGAAATATGTGACGCACTTCATGATTCAATTAGTTTATTTCAGCAATAAATTCATAATTCATTTAAATAGATCACGCAAATGACTAAAATCTGCCCGTCCGCCGCGCTGTCAATGCGCTTTACACTTCCTTGCACAGGCTCGTTATGACTAACAGCAACCGAACCAAGCTTTTATGGATTAGCTTCTTCTCCTACGCCCTGACCGGGGCGTTGGTGATCGTCACCGGGATGGTGATGGGAAACATCGCAGAGTACTTCAATCTGCCGGTGTCCAGCATGAGTAACACGTTTACTTTCCTTAATGCCGGTATTTTGATCTCTATCTTCCTGAACGCCTGGCTGATGGAAATCGTACCGCTGAAAACCCAGCTGCGCTTTGGCTTCCTGCTGATGGTGCTGGCCGTTGCCGGCCTGATCTTCGGTCATAACCTGGCTATCTTCTCGGCCTCGATGTTCGTGCTGGGGCTGGTGAGCGGGATAACCATGTCGATTGGTACCTTCCTGATCACCCATATGTATGAAGGGCGTCAGCGCGGTTCTCGCCTGCTGTTTACCGACTCCTTCTTCAGCATGGCCGGGATGATTTTCCCGATGGTCGCCGCAATCCTGCTGGCCCGTAGCATCAACTGGTACTGGGTCTACGTCTGTATCGGTCTGGTCTACGTGGCTATCTTCCTGCTGACTCTGGGCTGTGAGTTCCCGGCGCTGGGCAAGCATGCGAAGAAAGACGAGCAACCTGTTGCCAAAGAAAAATGGGGCATCGGCGTGCTGTTCCTCTCCGTCGCGGCGCTATGCTACATCCTCGGCCAGCTGGGCTTTATCTCCTGGGTACCGGAATACGCCAAAGGCCTCGGCATGAGCATCAACGATGCCGGTAAGCTGGTCAGCGACTTCTGGATGTCTTACATGTTCGGCATGTGGGCCTTCAGCTTTATCCTGCGTTTCTTCGATCTGCAGCGCATCCTGACCGTGCTGGCCGGGGCAGCCACCGTGCTGATGTACCTGTTCAACCACGGCGATCCGGCTCACCTGGCGTGGTTTATTCTGGCGCTCGGTTTCTTCTCCAGCGCGATTTACACCACCATCATTACCCTGGGTTCACAGCAGACCAAAGTGTCTTCGCCGAAACTGGTTAACTTTGTGCTGACCTGCGGCACCGTGGGTACCATGCTGACCTTTATCGTTACCGGCCCTATCGTGGCTCACAGCGGCCCTCTGGCTGCTCTGCATACCGCGAATGGCCTGTATGCTGTGGTGTTCGTCATGTGCCTGGTGCTTGGTTTCGTAACCAAACACCGTCGTCATGGCGCAGAAGCTGCGGCACACTAATCGCCCTGCGATTTGCCCTCTTCCCTAACGGGGAGAGGGTCCTTCAAACTGAATGTTTTCCGTTTTATCCCCCAGCATTATCTTCGTCTGAGCAGGCTGCGTCGTGGCAATGACCTGCCCGGCACGAATCGACCAGCGCACCGGCACCTGCCGCCGTACCGCATCAAATCCGTTTTCAGCAGGTAAAATAACAAGGTTCGCCGAGTTACCCGGCGTAATGCCGTAGTCCTCAACGCCGAAGGTCCGGGCGCTGTTATCGGTGATAAGTTTTAATCCTTCGTCTATTTGCTGATAGCCCATCAGCTGGCAAACATGCAGCCCCATGTGCAGCACCTGCAGCATATTGGCGGTTCCGAGCGGATACCACGGGTCGAAAACATCATCGTGGCCGAAACAAACGTTGATGCCCGCCCCCAGCATCTCCTTCACCCGCGTTACGCCACGGCGTTTAGGGTAATCATCGAAACGCCCCTGCAAATGAATATTGACCAGCGGGTTTGCCACAAAGTTAATACCCGACAGCTTAAGCAAACGGAACAGCCGCGAGGTATAGGCCCCGTTGTAGGAATGCATTGCCGTTGTGTGGCTGGCGGTCACCCGCGCGCCAATACCGTCGCGGTGGGCCAGAGCGGCCACGGTTTCGACAAACCGCGATTGTTCATCGTCTATTTCATCGCAGTGAATATCTAACCGCCGCTGATATTTCTGGGCCAGGGCAAAAGCCTTATGCAGCGACTCAACGCCATATTCACGGGTAAACTCGAAATGTGGGATAGCCCCGACAACATCGGCGCCCAGACGTAATGCCTCCTCCAGCAAAGCCTCGCCGTTCGGATAGGAGAGAATGCCCTCCTGCGGGAAAGCCACCAGCTGCAGCTCTACCCACGGGGCAACTTCCTGCTTCACTTCAAGCATCGCCTTCAATGCGGTCAGCGTCGGGTCAGAAACGTCCACGTGGGTACGAACATACTGAATGCCGTTGGCAATTTGCCACTTCAGCGTTTGCCACGCCCTGTGTTTTACATCTTCATGGCTCAGCAGGGCTTTGCGCTCCGCCCAGCGTTCAATCCCTTCAAACAGCGTGCCGGACTGATTCCAGCCCGGCTGCCCGGCGGTCTGCGTGGTATCCAGATGGATATGCGGCTCAACAAAGGGGGCAATGGCTAACCCGCCTTCACCGTCCAACGCCTGGCCGCTTTCCTGCTGCACCTCACCCATTGGCGTAATGGCCTGAAATTTTCCGTCAGCGATCGACAGCTGCCACAACCCTTCCCGGCCCGTCAGCCGCACATTCTGAATAACCCGTAACGCTTTCGTTTCCATAAGTCCTCTCTTATCCGTCGCAGACTGTTTCATAGCATACACCGCTTTGATTTACTGGCGAAAAACCAGTCAATTCCATTACTTACAAAAATACATCAAAATCAATGATATACCTCTTAATGGGTATATAAAGGCGCGTTTGATTTGTATCAATAATCACCCTGGCTGAATCGTTAAGGTAGGCGGTAATAAAAAAGAAATTGAGGCAATTATGAGCAAGGTCAGAATCGCAGTTATCGGTAACGGCATGGTGGGCCATCGCTTTATCGAAGACTTACTTGATAAAGCCCCGCCGGACCAGTTCGATATCACCGTATTTTGTGAAGAGCCGCGTAAAGCCTACGATCGCGTGCACCTCTCTTCTTATTTCTCCCATCATACCGCTGAAGAACTTTCCCTCGTCCGCGACGGCTACTACGAAAAACACGGCGTAAAAGTGCTGGTTGGCGAACGTGCCATCACTATCAACCGCCAGGAAAAAGTGATCCACTCCAATACCGGCCGCACCGTTTATTACGACAAGCTGGTCATGGCAACGGGCTCTTATCCGTGGATCCCGCCTATTAAAGGCTCGGAAACTCAGGACTGCTTCGTTTACCGTACCATCGAAGACCTGAACGCTATTGAATCCTGCGCCCGCCGCAGCAAACGCGGTGCCGTCGTCGGCGGTGGCCTGCTGGGGCTGGAAGCGGCCGGGGCGCTGAAAAACCTCGGCGTGGAAACTCACGTTATCGAATTCGCACCAATGCTGATGGCCGAGCAGCTTGACCGCATGGGCGGGGAGCAGCTGCGCAGCAAAATCGAGCGCATGGGCGTGCGTGTGCACACCGGCAAAAACACCCAGGAAATCGTCCAGCAGGGCACCGAGGCCCGCAAAACCATGCGTTTTGCCGACGGCAGTGAGCTGGAAGTGGACTTCATCGTCTTCTCTACCGGTATTCGTCCTCAGGACAAGCTGGCGACCCAGTGCGGGCTGGAAACAGCCCCGCGCGGCGGCATCACTATCAACGATAAGTGCCAGACTTCAGACCCGGATATTTACGCCATCGGAGAATGCGCCAGCTGGAATAACCGCGTCTTCGGCCTCGTCGCACCGGGCTACAAAATGGCTCAGGTGACGGCGGACCACCTGCTCGGGAGCGAAAACACCTTTGAAGGCGCGGACATGAGCGCCAAGTTGAAACTGCTCGGCGTTGACGTCGGCGGTATTGGCGATGCTCACGGCCGCACGCCAAACGCCCGCAGCTATGTTTACCTCGATGAAAGCAAAGAGGTATACAAACGCCTGGTGGTTAGCGAAGACAACAAGACCCTGCTTGGCGCGGTGCTGGTTGGCGACACCAGCGACTACGGTAACCTGCTGCAGCTGGTGCTGAACGCGATTGAGCTGCCGGAAAATCCGGACTCGCTGATCCTGCCGGCTCACGCCAGCAGCGGTAAGCCGTCTATCGGCGTGGATAAGCTGCCGGAAAGCGCGCAAATCTGTTCCTGCTTTGACGTCACCAAAGGCGACCTGATCAAGGCTATCAATAAAGGCTGCCACACCGTTGCGGCGCTGAAGGCCGAAACCAAAGCCGGCACCGGCTGCGGCGGCTGTATTCCGCTGGTCACCCAGGTGCTGAACGCCGAGCTGGCCAAAGCCGGTATCGAAGTGAACAACAACCTGTGCGAACACTTTGCCTTCTCACGCCAGGAGCTGTACCACCTGATCCGCGTGGAAGGGATCAAATCCTTCGACCAGCTGCTGCAAAAATACGGTAAAGGCTACGGCTGTGAAGTTTGCAAGCCAACCGTAGGCTCGCTGCTGGCATCCTGCTGGAACGACTACGTGCTGCAGCCAGAGCTAACGCCGCTGCAGGATACCAACGATAACTTCCTCGGCAACATCCAGAAAGACGGCACCTACTCGGTGATCCCGCGCTCAGCAGGCGGTGAAATCACGCCGGAGGGGCTGATGGAAGTCGGCCGTATCGCCAGCGAATATAACCTTTACACCAAAATCACCGGCTCCCAGCGCATCGGCCTGTTCGGCGCACAAAAGGACGACCTGCCGGAAATCTGGCGTCAGCTGATTGAAGCCGGATTCGAAACCGGCCACGCCTATGCCAAAGCATTGCGTATGGCAAAAACCTGCGTCGGCAGCACCTGGTGTCGTTACGGCGTGGGCGACAGCGTGGGCTTCGGCGTCGAGCTGGAAAACCGCTACAAAGGCATTCGTACTCCGCACAAAATGAAGTTTGGCGTCTCCGGCTGTACCCGCGAATGTGCGGAAGCGCAGGGCAAAGACGTGGGCATCATCGCTACTGAAAAAGGCTGGAACCTGTATGTTTGCGGTAACGGCGGCATGAAGCCACGCCATGCGGACCTGCTGGCGGCGGACCTCGACCACGATACCATCATCAAGTATCTCGACCGCTTCATGATGTTCTACATCCGCACCGCCGACAAACTCACCCGTACTTCCGTCTGGCTGGAGAACCTGGAAGGCGGTATCGACTATCTGCGTAGCGTGATTGTCGACGACAAGCTGAGCCTCAACGATCAGCTTGAAGCTGAGCTTAACCGCCTGCGCGAGAAAGTGATCTGCGAGTGGACAGAAACCGTGAACACGCCACAGGCTCAGGTTCGCTTCAAACACTTTATCAATAGCCCGCAGCGCGACCCGAACGTGCAGACAGTTAGCGAGCGCGAACAACACCGCCCGGCCACGCCGTATGAGCGTATTCCGGTCACTCTGGTAGAAGTGGAGGAACACGCATGAGCCAGTGGACAACCGTTTGTCAGCTAGACGACATCCTGCCTGCAACGGGTGTTTGCGCCCTGGTGGGATCTGCACAAGTTGCTATTTTCCGCCCGCGTAAAGACGAGCAGGTTTACGCCATCAGCAATATCGACCCGTTCTTTGAAGCGAGCGTGCTTTCACGCGGGCTGATTGCAGAACATCAGGATGAGCTGTGGGTTGCCAGCCCGCTGAAAAAACAGCACTTCCGCCTGCGGGACGGCCTGTGCATGGAAGATGAAAGCCGCTCCGTCCCGCACTATGAAGCGCGCGTGCAGGACGGACTGGTACAGATAAAAGCTTAATACTTAAAACAACCCTCACCCCGGCCCTCTCCCTTAAGGAGAGGGAGAAAGTCACCAAGGCTTCCCCGGCGATCCCCTCTCCCTCAGGGAAGGGGTTAGGGTGAGGGTAAAAATTAGATTCTTTTTTTAAATTTTTATTTTTAACTTCATTGGGATAACAAAAATGTTCACCGATACCATCAATAAGTGTGCGGCGAATGCCGCGCGTATTAACCGTCTCTCGCAGACGAATCCTCTGGGCTTCTGGGTAAGTTCTGCCATGGCGGGCGCCTACGTTGGCCTTGGCATCATCCTGATTTTCACCCTCGGTAATTTGCTCGATCCGTCCATTCGCCCGCTGGTCATGGGGGCAACCTTCGGCATCGCCCTGACGCTGGTGATTATTGCCGGTTCCGAGCTGTTTACCGGCCACACCATGTTCCTGACCTTCGGCGTGAAAGCCGGCACCATCTCTCACGGCCAAATGTGGGCGATTCTGCCGCAGACCTGGCTTGGCAATCTGGTAGGTTCAGTGTTTGTTGCACTGCTGTATAGCTGGGGCGGCGGCAGCCTGCTGCCGGTAGACACCAGCATTGTGCACGCCGTGGCGCTGGCAAAAACCACCGCGCCGGCGATGGTGCTGTTCTTTAAGGGCGCGCTGTGTAACTGGCTGGTTTGTCTGGCAATCTGGATGGCAATTCGTACCGAAGGCGCGGCGAAATTCATCGCTATCTGGTGGTGCCTGCTGGCGTTTATCGCCTCCGGCTACGAGCACTCCATCGCCAACATGACGCTGTTTGCCCTCTCCTGGTTTGGTCACCACAGCGAGGCTTATACGCTGTCCGGTATCGGCCATAATCTGCTGTGGGTCACGCTGGGGAATACCCTTTCTGGCGTGGTATTCATGGGTCTGGGTTATTGGTATGCTACGCCGAAAGCCGAACGTCCGCAGCCTGCCGCCGCAGGTGCACCGGAAACAGCCCGAAATTAATTGAGGATTTACCGTGGATCACCTGCCGATATTTTGTCAGTTACGTGGCCGCGCCTGCCTGCTGGTAGGCGGGGGCGACGTCGCTGAACGCAAAGCGCGTTTATTGCTGGAGGCAGGTGCGCGCATCACCGTTAACGCCCTCGAGTTTAGCCCGCAGTTTAAGGTGTGGGCTGAGCAAAATATGCTGACCCTGGCAGAAGGCACGTTCTCAGAAACGCTGCTGGACGAAAGCTGGCTGGCGATTGCCGCCACCGACGATGATGAGGTCAATCAGCAGGTTAGCGATGCCGCCGAGTCCCGCCGTATATTCTGCAACGTGGTCGATGCACCGAAGCAGGCGAGCTTCATTATGCCGTCGATCATCGACCGCTCCCCGCTGATGGTCGCCGTTTCCTCCGGCGGCACATCCCCTGTTCTGGCCCGACTGCTGCGCGAAAAGCTGGAAGCCAGCCTGCCGCTGCATCTGGGTAAAATCGCCGCCTTTGCGGGCACGCTGCGTGGCCGCGTGAAGCAAACTTTTGCCACCATGGGCGAGCGTCGCCGCTTCTGGGAAAAGTTCTTCACCAACGACCGTCTGGCGCAGTATCTGGCCAATGAAGACCAGCTTGCCGTTGAAAAAGAGACGGAATCCCTGTTTTCCACCCCGCTCGATCACCGCGGCGAAGTTGTGCTGGTTGGTGCTGGCCCAGGCGATGCAGGTTTGTTGACGCTAAAAGGCCTGCAGCAGATTCAGCAGGCTGACGTGGTGGTTTACGACCGCCTGGTGTCGGACGACATCATGAATCTGGTCCGTCGTGATGCCGACCGCGTATTCGTCGGCAAACGCGCGGGCTACCACTGCGTGCCGCAGGAAGAGATTAACCAAATCCTGCTGCGTGAAGCGCAAAAGGGCAAACGCGTCGTGCGCCTGAAAGGCGGCGATCCGTTTATCTTCGGGCGCGGCGGTGAAGAGCTTGAAACCTTGTGCAACGGCGGGATCCCGTTCTCCGTCGTGCCGGGAATTACCGCTGCTTCCGGCTGTTCCGCCTACTCAGGCATTCCGCTCACGCACCGGGACTACGCGCAAAGCGTTCGCCTGGTCACCGGCCATTTGAAAACCGGCGGTGAGCTCGACTGGGCTAACCTGGCGGCAGAAAAACAGACGCTGGTGTTCTACATGGGGCTTAACCAGGCCTCTGCTATTCAGCAGCAGCTGATCGCGCACGGCATGGAAGAGACGATGCCGGTGGCGCTGGTGGAAAACGGCACGGCGGTAAATCAGCGGGTCGTGGACGGCACCCTGAATCAATTAGGCGAGTTAGCCACGCAGGTCGGCAGCCCGGCATTGATTATTGTTGGGCGTGTCGTTGGCCTCCGCGACAGGCTAAACTGGTTCTCAAACCATTAAATCTAAAGGGAGGCACAGGCCTCCCTTTTACTTTTCTGCCTCTGCACAGCTTTCCTGCAAAATTCTCAGCACGGTTTCTGCGCCGCTGCGGTTCGGGTTGATGCGAATCATCCGCTTCTCAAGACCCGGTTCAGCCTGCCTGAACGTCCCGGATAGCCGATAAAAGAGCGGCGGGATTTCATACTTCGATTCTGCGCCCACCGGATAAGGCAAAGCCCCCAGCTTCTGCGCGGCGGCCAGCACCTTTTCGGCAATCGGCTGATGAAACTCGACCAGCAGGACCTTTGACTGCGCGTTGGCGATAAACGCATTTTTAACCTGGGGCACAGCCCCCTGCGACAGAAGCTCAACCAGGTCGTCGTTAACCTGTGCCTGAACGGCATGCATCACCGGGGCGAAGACCAAACCGCGCAGCGCCTCCATGGCCTGGAAGCCCTGAACCTGGCTACCGCCGGAATACATACTCTGACGCACGGCCTGAACCGCCGCTTTCTCGCCGACAACCACGCCCACGCCAGCAGGGCCAAACAGCTTAAAGCAGGAGAAGGTCGACAGCGTCGCCCCACATTGGCAGCCGATTTTATCGACCTTCATCACCGCATAGTTATCATCAGCCAGCGACGGCAAACCATGGCGGTTAAAGCAGGCAATGACATCTGCGAGCCGATAGGCATCATCCAGCGTCTGGCGGGTGTGCTGAATCAAAGCCGCAGCCGGACGATGCGTGGCGATAGCGGTATCCACTTCACCAGGTTTATTAAAATCGGCCCTGATTAGATCAAGCCCCATCTGTTCGGCAATAACCGCCGTGGTAGGGTACAGAGGTGCCTGATGAATCAGCAGCTTATCGCCCGCTTTTAACAAGGCCGCCAGCCCGCTACGGATAGCCCCGGTGCCGGCCCCCTGCACCAGCGCGGCGGCTGGCGCAGAGAAGAAGTCGGCCAGAACCCACTCAACCCGCTGCGTAGTTTTTGGCTGATTAAGACCATGTACCAGGCCAACATCGCCCTGGCTGAGAAAATCAGCGCCGGAAAAATGCTGGCAGATAATATCCACCAGCCGAAACTGCTTTTGCTGCGCCTGAGCCAGGTTCAGGCTTTGCAACGGCGAGCTTTCCACACAACCTCTCTTAGGCCGGGATAAACAGGCCGCAGAAGAAGAGAATATTCAGCACAATGCCGGTTATCATCACCGCCACAACCGGCGCGGCCATTTTCTGCACCGGGCGGCCCAGCGATTCGTTCAGGAAGTACAGCGCCGTCGCGATGGTGAAGCCGGTATACCCCGCCATCTTGATGGCGGCAAAGATAGAGCCAATCAGCAGCGCCATCTCCATCAGCATGTTCATCGCGTTACGGATGTTGTCCGAGGCGTTGCGTACCGAAGGGTAACGTCCCAGCCATTTCCCAATGGAACGAAGCAGCAGGACTTCGGCAGAAATCACCAGCGCACCGACCACAAAAGCGAGCAGCGGGTTAGCAATCAGATAGCCTACGGCAAAAACAAAGGTGAACCCCGCCACGGCATAAACCCCGGTCGCCAGCGCCGTCGTGGCAATCATCGGCACAAAGCCCAGGCCACGCATAAACTCGGCCAGCGCGGCCTGATCTATCAGACTCTGGGACTGGGTTGGATCGAGGCCAATCTTGTAGGCTTTTTCCAGCGTAAAGATAGACACCTCGCTACCTGCAAAGAGCTTCATGCTGGCAACGGTGGCGATCAGGCCACCAACGATGGCGATATAAGGCAGATTTTTAATGATCCTCGAGGTACGCTCCTCAAACACCGACTGCCCGTGAGCATCGTGCTCATGCTTATCGCGAGCGCGCAGATCATGAAAAATCGCAATCGCCAGCAGCATAACCATACCGACGAAAATCTCGATGGACTCAGGGTTCAGCTGCGGGAAGAAACGCACCACCAGCACGCGGGTTAGCAGCACAACCACCGCCGCGAACAGGCTGTTCTTCCAGCCAAACTGGTAGAAAATCGCCACCAGCGGGAACAGCGCAAAGGCTGAAACCACCGGAGAACTCAGTTCGCCCAGCGAGCCGAGAACGTCTACCGGCAGCGCGGTCAGCAGGTGATTCACCGGCACCAGGCAGGTGAGGATCAGAACGCCCCAGACGGCGCCAAGCCCAAAGGCCAGCACGCTGTTGGCCGCCAGCACGCCGAGGATGTCGGTCGGCAAGAACAGCAGCCAGCTGTTAAGCAGCCCGGTCTTCAGGGTAAAAGAGATCCCAACCGAGGCCACAAAGCCGATGCTCAGGCCAAAGGCGATACTGCCCGCCTCGCGGCGATTCATATTGCCTTCGATAAGCTGCGGCAGAATCGGTCGGATCCCGTCATGAAACACCGCCGCTGAGCGGTGCGCCAGTAAAGCCGTCATCCCGGTAAGCAAGGCAACAACAACAAGGTGAAGGTAAAATTCCATACGGATGCCTTTATTTTAAATGGTTAACCAGCAGCGGGATGGCATGCTCGATATGCTCCACGGAGAGCCCAAACGCCACCTTGCCTTCTGAGACCAGGCGGGCAATTTGCTCCTCTTTGGCTTTGATACCGGGCTTGGCGATGGTGCAGCTGCGGTTGTAGCCGATTACCGCGATGGCGATAGACAGCGCCGCACCTGCCCCGGTATTACAGGCCCCAATGTAGTAATCAAGCTGCCCGGATTTCACCTTCAGCGCGGCGTCCATGTCGTTATAGATAAACACTTCGAAGCTGCCGGGTGCGGCGGTTTCGATGGTTTGTTTGATAAGTTCGCGCTGTAAGCCAGCGACACCGATCTTTTTCATGGAAAATCCTTACTTATAGAAGACAGAGGGGTTGTCACGTAACATCAAATCGATGTCTGCCTGGCTGAAACCGGCCTCCAGCAGCATCGGCACAAACGTGGTAAGTAAATAATCAAAACCAGGCCCGCCGTTCGCTTTTAAATGAGAGCGGCGAGTAATATCCATCGACAGCATGACGTGGTCGAGCAGGCCGCGTTCTTTGAGCGCACTCAGCATCGCAATGCGTTTTTCGTCCGGGTAATAGCTGTTTTTGCCGATGGTATCGAACTGAACGTAGGCGCCCAGGTCAATCATCCGCAGGATGTTTTCGAGGTTATCTTTCAGGTCACAGTGGCCGATGGTGACGCGGGAAAGATCCACGCACCAGGACTTCAGGAGCACCAGTTGCTCAAGGCCCATGGTGCTGAATGAGGTATGGGTCGAAATAGGCCGACCGGTCTCATGATGGGCGATGGCCGCCGCCTGAAATACCCGGGCTTCTACCGGCGTAATCACATCCACGCTGGAGCCAATCTCCGCGATAATCCCGGCTTTTAACGCCGTGCCGTCGATGCCGATTTCAATTTCATCGATCATCTCCTGCGCCAGCACTTTCACCGGCGTGGTCGCCACGTGCGGCGGGAAGAAATCGTGCTGATAATAACCGGTACAGGCCATCACGTTCATACCGGTATCACGCATGATATCCAGCATAAACTGAGGGTTACGCCCCATATAGCGGTTGGTCATTTCTATGATATTGCGTACGCCCTGCTCATAGAGTGACGTCATCTCACCGCAAATCAGCTCGTACTGATCCAGACGGCAATCGATGTTGTCCTTGAAGCTGGAAAGATCGATATGAAGATGCTCATGGGCATAGGTATAGCCCGATGGATCGATATGCTTATGCCCTGTCATGATTCACTCCACGTGCAGAAGAGACATTCAGCAGCGGCAGGAACGAAGTACCGTTCTGCGGCGCAGCTGCCCGGAAAAAGTCACAAACCGTTGCGCCTACATCAGAAAGCGTAGCGCGTGCGCCCAGATAAGCGCCTGTTATGCCGGGCTGCCACACCAGCAAAGGGACGTTTTCACGCGTGTGCTTGCTGTGGCCGATAGTCGGATCGTTACCGTGGTCGGCCATCACCACCAGGCAGTCTCCCGCCTGCATATCCGCCATCAGCAAAGCCAGGTTTTTATCTACCAGCTCAAGTCGCTCGGCGTAGCGCGCAACGTCTTCCGCATGGCCCGCCAGGTCAGTTTCCTGAATATTGGTACAGATAAACGCGCGGCCGGGTTTATTCAGCTCATCCCGGGTGATATCGAGGATGCTCTGGGAGTCGACCAGATTCTGGTAGCTGATGCCGTGTGGGTTAATCGCAATGTCGGCCACCTTCCCCACCAGCACGGTTTTAACCCCGACCTGATGCAGCTGCTGCGGAGCCTGAACGCTGGCGTCCACGCCATAGCCCATATGCACGACCTGAAACCCACTTTTATATACCCCGGAACGCGGCGCATTAATGCCGACATAAAGGCCCTGTTTTTCTTCAGCGGCGTCGATCAACTGTTCGCTGCTCTCAAGCAGGCCACCAAAAGCAATCACCCGTCCGACCTTCACGCAGCGGCGTACCACTTCGCCAATGGCGCGTACCTGCTCAAACGGTATAGCGCTGAGGTTGGCGCTGATGTTAAACACCTGCCCGAGATCGGCCTCAAGATTATCGCCCACGGCCACGGCCTGGTTCACCCACAGGAATTGCAGCTCGCCGCCCTTGCGTTCAACCTCCCAGCCCGCACTCACTAACGCTCGCTCAACGTCATCGATAACGTCGGAAAACGGCATTCGCAATGGAGTTTGTGGTTTTGTGCCCAAAATTTCCTGATGGCCCATAAAAGTGTCGCCGCCTTCATGCTGCAACGCCGCGGTTCCATAGACGGCATTAGCGTTGGCCTGCATAACGTTGGCGGCAAAGCCCAGCGCGTTTATCAGCCCCAGCTTCTCAAGCGTGGGTAAGCGCAGTTCAGGAAAATGCTGCAAGATATGCCCGCAGGTATTCGCCCCGATATCCTGCGGTCTGACCGCCGGCACATCGTCCATCGCTCCCACGCCGAAGCTGTCTATCACCAGCACCAAAAACTTACTCATGCTGACCTCTCGATATAGGGTGACCAAGGCTGTCGTACAGCGCTTCAAGTAGCGGATTCCCGCTTTGAATGCCGGACACCAGCGCCACGTCGCTGCGGGTAACAAAAACCTGCGTGCGGAAGCACATCACCACCGGGCTACCGACGGGATAGCGGCCTTCCAGCGCAAGGTGATAATCAATGCTGGTGATGTCTGGCGGCAGCAGCCGGGCAGACTCCGATTGACCGGCGGCGTCAAACACCAGCGCATTCTGCGCATGGCCACGACGATAATATCCGCCACCGAAGCAGTAGCTTTTGCCCTGGAACTGATGGGAGATTTCCGTCAGGTAGAGCATGGCAATGGCTTCCGGCTGGTCACCGTGCTGGTTTGCCGGAATAGTGCCGGTCAGCGCATGGCCGGGTTCCGCGTGGGTCACGCCGTGTTCGGCAAGAATGGGTAACGTGTTGCAACTGGAGGCCGATGGGGCATTAATTTGCTCAATCTCAATGCCCTGGTCCTGCAGCAGGTCACGCGCTTTCAGCAGCGTCATCAGGTTGCGGGTCGGCTGCGTTTGCTGCTGCTCTTCGTTCCAAAGCAGGCAGGGGAAATGCGTCAGGCCGGTCAGCCGAATCCCCGTCATCGACCGGATCTCGCGCACGACGTCATCCAGCTCGTTAAGCGGGAAACCGGCTTCCTGGCCCGGATAAAGGCGGTCGTACTCGGCAAACACTTTCAGCATGACGGCCTGAACACGCCCGCTGGCCAGCGCGGCAGCCGAGACTTCACGAGCTTTCTCCAGTGAAAACAGCGTGATGATTTCCGTCGCCCCGCTCACGCTCTCTTCTACCTGCGCGACCGGAACCTGCACCAGGTGGCCGACATGTGATACGGGAACATTTGCAGCACGCAGCGTTCTGGCCTCTTTAAAATCGACGGCAACCGCCCCTTTAAAGCCCAGCTCAACCAGTTTGTTGGCAAGCCACGGATTGCGCCCCAGCTGCTTGGTCATAAAGTAGAGCGTGATGCCGTGTTTCTGCGCGGCCGCGAGCAGTTTCCGGCCGTTTTCCAGAACCTGATCGACATCGATAATCCAGGTATCGGGCAGCACCGCGCCCTGCCGCCAGAGGATTCTGGCCGCATCAATCAACGCCGGGTTCTGTGCCTTGAGTGCCTCAATAAACATGCCTTGCCTCGCGACCTGATAAATAAACCAGCCTAAATAATCATTTTTTTGAATATTTAGATTGAGAAAAACCGCTGTCGGTAAATCCGTTAGCTCTTATGAATCAGCCACAGGCCGAACAGGTTAGCGAGCAGATAACCTTCTTCGTTCGGATGCAGCTTGACGTTGAACGGAGCCAGCAGCGAATAATGCGCCTGCTCCACTTCGCCAAACACGCTGTCGGTTTTAATCTCCGCCAGCAGCTCGTCATCCAGCGGGCCGACTTCCTCACCCCGACGACTGCGCATCAGCGCATTAGCCATGTGGGTAATAGCCATCGCGCCCTGGTCGTTCTGCAGCGGGATAGCCCAGCGGGTTTCCAGCTGCGTCACCACAGCCTTCATGCCATCGCAAATATCCCGGTCGATGACGCCTGCCTCACACAGCAGGTTGAGCCGGTCTTCCATACTGATTACCTCTGTCAATAGCTTGGTTCCTGTTCGCCGCTCAGCACGCTTTGCTGATGCGCCAGCAGTTCATTTTTATCCACCACCGTTCTCAACAGCTGCTGGATAGGGATATCTTCGCTTCGCGTCAGCACCACTGCTTCCGACGCCGCCAGGAAACATTTATCGCCGCTGAGCGGCAGCGCCGTCAGCCCCAGCGCCGTCAGATCGGCCTCGTTGCTGACGTTCCAAATCACCGCATCAATATTGCCTTTAGCAATGCGGTTCAGGCATTCGTGGTACGACACGTCGAGTATTTCCACATCCTGGCCGGCAAAGTAGACATCCGTCATGATGCGCTGATCCGCAGAACGTGGGTCAATGCCGATACGGCGGATACTCTCCTGCTGCCCGGCGCGGCAAATCAGCTTATGCTCGCCGACGTAGGTATGCGGTCCCAGCGCCAGGGCGGTAAAAATACCCGGATTGCTGAGGTAGCTGTCCGCCGCCAGCCTGGAGACCACGGCAAGGTCATAAACCCCATTCAGCAAACATTCCACGCGAGCATCAGACCCTCGCATGTGGGCGTAGTAAAACGGAATTCCGTCAAACTGCGCCTTTAAACCACTGGCAAGCCCTTCATAAAGCCGGGTGTACGGCAGCGGCATAGCACACACTACATTGCCGATATCTGCGAACGCCAATAGGGCTTTGTTATCCATGCTCAACAGATAGCTACCGTTGCGGCCGCGGCGCTCAACGCTCACGGCGCCAGCCTTCTCCAGCGTCTTCAAGGCCGCCTGCGTCAGGCCTACGGAAAAACCGCACTCACCGGCTAACTCATCGATGGTTTTCAGTCTGTTACCACATTTCTCACCCAGTAAATAACGGGCCAGACTGGATTGGGCTACGCCCTCTTTTTTAATAAAGCTGCGGCTCATCTGTTATCTTCAATTTATTGAATGAATATATCTTCATAAAATTGAATATAGATGGCAAAGGGGAAAATGACAAAAGGAGAATGGGGTCACAAAAAAGAAATAACCCGCCAGGCGGCGGGTTATTCATAGGGAAAAATTATGGGTGAGCGACAAAACCGATCGCTTCATACACCTTTTTCAGCGTCTCACCGGCGCGAGCTCGCGCTTTTTCTGAGCCCTCTTTCATCACCTGCTGCAGGAAAGCTTCATCGTTGCGGTAACGGTGATAGCGCTCCTGAAGCTCGGTCAGCATACCGGACACGGCTTCCGCCACTTCGCCTTTCAGGTGACCATACATCTTGCCTTCAAAGCTGGCTTCAAGCTCAGGAATCGCTTTGCCTGTAACGCCGGAAAGAATATCCAGCAGGTTAGACACCCCGGCCTTCTCTTTCACATCGTAACGCACGACAGGTGGCTCTTCGGAGTCGGTCACCGCGCGTTTGATTTTCTTCACTACGGATTTCGGGTCTTCCAGCAGGCCGATAACGTTATTGCGATTATCGTCAGACTTGGACATCTTTTTCGTCGGCTCAAGCAGGGACATCACGCGGGCGCCGGATTTAGGAATAAACGGCTCAGGCACTTTGAAGATGTCGCCGTACAGCGCGTTAAAGCGGCCTGCAATGTCGCGGCTCAGCTCCAGGTGCTGCTTCTGGTCTTCACCCACCGGGACCTGATTGGTCTGATACAGCAGAATGTCTGCCGCCATCAGCACCGGATAGTCGAACAAACCGGCGTTGATGTTTTCTTCGTAGCGGGCGGACTTGTCCTTGAACTGAGTCATACGGCTCAGCTCGCCGAAATAGGTGTAGCAGTTCAGCACCCAGCTCAGCTGCGCGTGCTCAGGCACGTGGGACTGAACAAAAATGGTGCTCTTTTTCGGGTCAATGCCGCAGGCCAGGTACAGCGCCAGGGTGTCCAGCGTCGCTTTACGCAGCGCGGTCGGGTCCTGACGAACGGTAATCGCATGCTGATCAACGATGCAGTAAATACAGTGATAATCATCCTGCATGTTTACCCACTGACGCAGCGCACCCATGTAGTTGCCAATGGTTAATTCGCCTGACGGCTGCGCGCCGCTAAATACGATGGGCTTACTCATTTTCTGCTTCCTGATTTGCTAAAGGTGGTAGCCCGAAAGCGGGCAATAAGTCTTCGAAACGATCGAACACAACGTCCGGGTTGCTCAGCCCGATCGCTTCGCCATAGTTATAACCCCAGGTCAGGCCGACGCTTGGGCAGCCGGCCGCCTGTGCGGCCTGAATATCATTGCGGGAGTCGCCAACAAAAAGCAGCTCGTCCGCCGCCAGGCCCAGGGTTTCCATAACTTTGTACAGTGCTTCCGGGTGCGGCTTTTTCTCTTTCACATCGTCACCGCCGATGATGGTCTGGAAATATTGGGCAATGCCCAGATCTTCCAGCAGCGGCGTGACAAAAGGCGTGGGTTTGTTGGTGACCACGGCGAGCGGCAGGCCTTTCTCTTTCAGAGCAGCAAGCGTTGCGGCCACGCCCGGGAACAGAAAGCTCCCTTCTTCAACCGTTTCCGCGTAGTAGCGATCGAACAGTTTGCGCGCCATATTCAGCTGAGCGAGATCGGGCTCTTTATCTTTCAGCGACCACTTAAGCGCCCGCTGCATCATGATATCCGCGCCGTTACCAATCCAGGTCACTACGCGTTCTTCACCCGCCACAGGCAGTTCAAGCGCGTACAGGGCGAGATCGACAGCCTGGCTCAGACCAAGCGCCGTGTCGATGAGCGTGCCGTCAAGATCGAAGGCGACACCTCGAATTTTTTGAAACTTATCCATGACTTACCTTAGCCAGTTCAGAACGCATGCGGTCAACCACCGCTTTATAATCAGGCTGGCCGAAAATGGCGGAGCCTGCGACGAACATATCTGCGCCCGCAGCGGCGATTTCCGCAATATTGTCGGCTTTAACGCCGCCGTCCACTTCAAGGCGGATATCATAGCCGGATGCATCAATACGCTCACGAACCTGGCGCAGCTTTTCAAGCGTGTGGGGAATGAACGACTGGCCGCCAAACCCAGGGTTGACGGACATCAGCAAAATCACATCCAGCTTATCCATAACGTGATCCAGCCAGGAAAGGGAGGTCGCCGGGTTCAGCACCAGACCCGCTTTGCAGCCGTACTCTTTGATAAGCTGCAGGGAGCGATCGACATGTTCAGAAGCTTCCGGGTGGAAAGTAATGATGCTGGCGCCCGCAGCGGCGAAGTCAGGAATGATACGGTCAACCGGCTTCACCATCAGATGGACATCGATAGGCGCGGTGATGCCGTAATCGCGCAGTGCCTTAAGCACCATTGGCCCCATCGTCAGGTTAGGGACATAGTGGTTATCCATGACGTCAAAATGGACGACGTCACCACCGGCGGCCAGCGCTTTAGCCGTATCCTCGCCCAGTCGGGCGAAGTCGGCAGAGAGGATTGAGGGGGCAATCAAATACTGTTTCATCCGCTTCTCCAGGAGTCATTCATCTTCAGCGGCGGGCGAAACGGCTCAGGCAAACTTTACGTTATAAAGCGCCAGAAGTTCGTCCACCTTGTTACGTTCTCCACCGTTTCGGCTGATGCTGCGTCTTACCTGCAGCTTACGGAAATCGGTAGCATTCTTGTACCACTCGCGAGTGAGCTCGGTATCGTGATTGGAAATCACGACCGGGATGCTCTGCTCACGCAGTTTTTCAGCCAGCTCCGCCAGATGCTTCTGTTGCACCATGCTGAAACTGTCCGTGTGATAAGCGGTAAAGTTGGCGGTGGCGGAAAGCGGCGCGTAAGGCGGATCGCAATACACAACGGAACCTGCGGCAACGTTTACCATGCTGACGTCATATGACTGGCAGACAAAAGTGGCATTTTTGGCTCGTTCGGCAAAGTTGTACAGCTCTTCTTCCGGGAAGTAAGGCTTGCTGTAGCGGCCAAACGGCACGTTAAATGCACCACGCAGATTATAACGGCACAGGCCGTTGTAACAATGGCGGTTAAGATACAGAAACAGCACCGCACGCCGGAATTTGTCGGTGCACTGATTAAATTCGACGCGGAAGGCGTAATAGGTCGCCTCTTCGTTTTTCTCTTTGGTGAAGAGCAAACGAGATTCCCGCACGTACTCATCCGCGCGGTTTTTGACGATATCGTAGAGGTTAATCAGATCGCTGTTGATGTCCGCGAGGATATAGCGCTGATAATCGGTATTGAGAAATACCGACCCGGCGCCAACGAAGGGCTCAATCAGACAGTCGCCTTCCGGCAGATACTTTTTTATGTCGTCCAGCAGGGGGAACTTTCCCCCTGCCCATTTCAGAAAAGCGCGATTTTTTTTCATGCTGCCTTACTATTTACACCTTATCCAGCTGTGGAAAGGCTCCGACAGCGACTGCGCTTATTTTCACTTAAGGTCAGACTGCACCTGATGAATAGGTTTTGCCCACGGGTTCTTAGCCTGAACGTCTGCCGGCAGGTTTGAAACCGCGCGTTTTGCGTCATCTTTCGTCGCATAAACCCCGGTCACCAGCACGTACCATGGCTGGCCGTTACGCTGGGTCTGGTAAACCATATAGTGTTGCAGGTTCTCTTTTTTCGCCCACGCATTCAGGTTTGCTGAGTTTGAAGAAGAGCTCAGCTGCAGCGTGTAGTGGCTGCCTGGCGCGCTTTTAATGGCGCTTGCATCACCGCTAACCGTGCCGCCAGTGCTTGCGGCCGCCTGCGGTTGTGCTTTAGGCGTGGTGGATGCCGTAGCCTTTGGCGCCGGAGTGGATGTTGCAACGCTGGTTGATGGCGCTTTCACTGGCGTGGAGACAACCGGAGCAGGTTCGCTGTGTTTTGCCGTTGCAACCGGCTTGCTTTCCGCTTTTACCTGCGGTTTCGATTCCGCTTTACGTACAGGCTCAATCACCGCTTTTTTACGTTCAGGGCGAGACTCAACGGTACGGGTTGGTTCCTGAGTACCTGCCAGCTTGCGCGGCTCGGTTTTGCTACCGGCAATAGGTGCTACAGTGGCTGGTTCGGTCGGCAGCGTGGAATTACTAACCACGTTGTCAATCTGGCCCTGCTGCTGAGGCTGAGTCAGTGCGTTATTCAGGTTCCCAGGAACCTCAACGCGCTGCTGCCCTTCAGGCTGCGGCTGAGTCTGTGCCTGGGTTGGCGTAGAAGAAATAGGCGGCAGGGAAACATCCTGCGGGTTCTGCTGGCCAGTAGCTGGGGTATTCCCCGGCTGCGGCTGAGCGCCGTTTGCCTGATCGGCAGGCGTCGCAGTATTCGAGCCGGAAAGATCGATGTTCTTCTCCGCGCCCGATTTTTGCTCAGCAGTATCTGGAGTGGATGAAGGTGCTTTCAGCGCTGAACCGATGCCGATGATAAGCAGCAGCAGGACCAGAATCCCTACGCCCATCATGATGTGCTGACGAGAAGCAGGCGCTTTCTGTTTTGCTGCCTTTTTACGTCCACGCGCCGGACGAGGATCTGCGGCCATGCCGTCATCACCTTCGTACTCTTCCTCGACTTCTTCTTCACGCTCGCGGCGTGAACGAGAAGGACGACGTTCGTCCGCATCAAGATCGACGTCATCGACGTTGATCTGCGGTTCTTTGTCGAACTCGTCAGGTTTGCGGGAACGCCCAGGACGACGATCGCTTGGATCGGGTTTCAGCTCGTCTTCTGGTTTAAACTCATCCATTTAACACCCCACTCAAAGGCGCATGCTCATGTCCGCATTACGCCCGAAGTTAAATACTGTAAAAATTCTAGTTGTTAAGCCTGCTGGCAATCAGCAATGGCTGATAGAACGACATCGTGCGGTACTCCACCGCGCACTTCACTCTTCCCTATTGCCAACGGCAGAATCAAACGCAGCTCGCCGGCTAATACTTTTTTGTCACGCATCATGTGGGGCATATACGCGTCAGGGGACATTTCCTGTGGCCCGTTAACCGGTAATCCGGCTCGTGCCAGCAGCGCGATCACACGCTGAACTTCTGCCTCACTGAATTGACCCAGGCGCTGAGCGGTTCGCGCCGCCATCACCATCCCGGCAGCCACGGCTTCACCGTGCAACCAGTTGCCATAGCCCATTTCGGCTTCAATAGCATGGCCAAACGTATGACCCAGATTCAGTAAAGCACGTAAGCCACTTTCTCGCTCGTCCGCAGCAACAACTTCGGCTTTCAACTCACAACAACGGCGGATACAGTACGCCATTGCCTGACCGTCCAGCTTCAGCAATGCGTCGATATTCTCTTCAAGCCAGTCAAAAAACTCACCGTCGAGAATA
Source organism: Cedecea neteri (assembly GCF_000757825.1). Classification (GTDB taxonomy): domain Bacteria; phylum Pseudomonadota; class Gammaproteobacteria; order Enterobacterales; family Enterobacteriaceae; genus Cedecea; species Cedecea selenatireducens. Next base: position 2,981,392 of record NZ_CP009451.1, on the reverse strand, counting down.
ATGCCGTATTTAATGACTTCTGCCAGGCCCGAAGCCAGCTCCCGCGCAGGCAAAGTTGACAGGCAATCAAGATCAACCACCACCGAAGCGGGCTGATAGAACGCGCCAATCATGTTTTTGCCGAGGGGATGGTTGACGGCCGTTTTGCCGCCTACGGAGGAGTCCACCTGCGAAAGCAGCGTGGTGGGAACCTGGATAAAACGAACCCCGCGCTGATAGCTCGCTGCGGCAAAACCGGTCAAATCGCCCACAACACCGCCGCCTAAAGCAATCAGCGTAGTATCACGACCGTGAGGTTTTTCCAGCAGCGCCGTAAAGACGGTATCGAGCACCGCGAGGCTTTTAAACTGTTCGCCATCCGGAAGAATGACGGTATCGACCTTAACGCCTGCCTGTTCCAGAAGACCACGAACCCTGTCCAGATAGAGAGGCGCAAGGGTTTCATTGGTGACCAGCATAGTCTGGTCGCCAGCTTTCAGCGGCCAAAAGGAAGCCGGGTCATTGAATAACCCGGCGGCAATGGTAATAGGGTAACTACGTTCCCCAAGAGTGACTTTCAGCCTCTCCATTACGCGGAGCCCACCTTATGTTGCTTTGCCCGCAGGCGTTTCTTGATTAAGCCAGAATCAGTTGCTTTCCAGCATATGAATAATCTGGTTTGCAACCACTTTGGCGCTTTGATCGTCGGTGCGAATCGTTACATCAGCAATCTCTTCGTACAGCGGATTGCGTTCGTGCGCCAGCGCTTCCAGAACTTCACGAGGTGGAGTCTCAACCTGCAGCAGCGGACGTTTTTTATCGCGCTGAGTACGTGCAAGCTGTTTCTCAATGGTGGTCTCAAGATAAACCACTACGCCACGGGCGGAAAGACGATTGCGGGTTTCACGAGACTTCACAGAGCCGCCGCCGGTAGCCAGCACGATGCCCTGTTTTTCAGTGAGTTCGTTGATAATTTTTTCTTCGCGATCGCGGAAGCCTTCTTCGCCTTCAACGTCGAATACCCAGCCCACATCAGCTCCGGTACGTTTCTCAATCTCTTGATCAGAATCGAAAAATTCCATATTGAGTTGCTGAGCTAACTGACGCCCAATAGTGCTTTTGCCGGCACCCATAGGCCCAACCAGAAAGATATTGCGTTTCTCTGCCATTTTTTCGGTACTACTAAGACAATTCGTTGATAGTAAACCCGCCCGATAACAACCTGCTGCGGCGGGACATGAACTGAAACCTCATAAGCGTGAGTTCGAGAATCAGACTAAAAATTATCTCAATACTCAAGGGGGTTTGGCAACCGAATAAATCACCTGGCGCCTGGCTCGGGACGAAAAGCCTGTTCCAGCTTTCCCGGCCACAGGTTCTCAATACCCTGCCTCCCGAAACGGTACACCTTGTAAGCTAATTCCTCTCTGCCGTCAAACACCTGGGCACTGTTTGGCAGAAAAATCCGCAGGCAGAAGTGGAAATCGGCTAGGGCAATGCGATCAGCCTTGGGGTGATAAACACAACTAATTCCCGACGTTGGCGTTTTTTCCCGTCGTACCGGAACAATTGGCCGATAAGTGGAATATTTCCCAGCACAGGGACGCTATCCAGGGTTCGGTTGTTCTGCTGCTGAAAGATCCCGCCTAACGCCAGCGTCTCGCCGTCTTTCACTTCTACCTGCGTTTCAATCTCCTGCTTATCAATGGCTAATGCCTCGCCATCCGCATGTTGGATGCTGCGCCCCGGCATGTTCTGGCTAATGCGCAGCTGTAGGCGAATCGTGCCGTGGTGGCTGATTGTGGGCGTCACCTCCATGCCTAGCACGGCTTCTTTAAACTCCACCGAGGTCGCTTCATTTTTGCCGTTGGACACCTGATACGGAATTTCAGTCCCCTGCTTGATGCTGGCAGCCTGCTGATGCGCCACCAGCAGGCGTGGGCTGGCGATAATGTCCAGTTGCTGTTGCTGCTCAAGCGCACTAAGCTCCAGTTCAAGCATGCGGCCATTGATGCGGCCGATATTAAACCCCAACGTTGTGGTCGCGGCATTTACCGCGAGCTGGCTTGAAACCGTTGTTGCCTGATGCAACCTCGCTTTTGCCTCTCCCGCCGGAGCGCTCCACTTCACGCCAAGCTCTCGCAGCTTCTCCTGGTTGATAGTGACAATATGGGCAGACAGCTCAACCTGCCCCATAGAGACATCCATATCTGCAACCCATGACGCAATGCGCTTTTGCGCTTGCTTGTTATCGCGTACTACCAGGCGATTTGTGCGCTTATCCACGGTGATACTGCCCCTGGGCCCGAGCAGCTTCTCTTCATTCGCTTTTATCCCTGCGGCGAGATCGGCTACCTCAGCATAGCGTGGCGTATAGACCGCCTGAATCAAAGGTTGCTCAAGCACGCTTTGCTTACGCGCGGCCTCCCGCTGAGCGCGTAGCTTCGCCGGGTCCTGCTTCTGCCGAATTTGAAGAATGTTTCCCGTCGTTGATGAAGTCAGGCTCGACAACCTGAGCACCTGCTGAAAAGCCAGCTCCCACGGGACATTAACCAAACGCAGAGAGAGGTTTCCCGTCACCTCAGGGGCGATCATTACGTTAAAACTTTGCAGCTCGGCCAGCGTTTGCAGAACCTGCACGACCGGCGTTTCATCCAGCGTCAGAGTGACGTTGTTTTTCGGCCAGCTCGTCAGCGGTACGAGCATCAGTGCGCCTGCCACGATATGTCTTATCATCGGATCCTCCCTGTATCTTCCAGTGGTAATAGCTCCCTTCACAGTCCCCCCGAAGAGAAACCCGCATATGTTGCTCAAGCAGGGCCGCTACTTGTACATCCGGCGCAATCCATTGCCCTTCCTTTACTCTTTGCCATTGCTTACCGGAGAGTTTCATCAGCGCAATGCTGTTTTCTGGTCCTGGCCGATAAAACATACCGCGCAGCTGCCAGCCATCCAGGCGCTTCAGCAACGATTCGCAGGGCGATGGCGGTAACAGGAAGGGATTACGCGGCCCCGCCTGCAGCGGCAGGCTGAGTACAGCCAGCAGTATCCAGCTAGCGGTTTTCATCGGTAAACTCCAGCGTCAGTAGCACCCGAACTTGCTCCCCGGCACTGCTCAAAACAAAGGTCGGTATCTTCAGGCCCGAGTAGTCCGCCAGTTGCCGAAAGAACAATGGCACTTTGGGCCACGGCAACAGCATTTCCAGCACGGCACGGCGCGGGTCAGGCTGCCATTTCACAAGCCTTCCGCCACCAAGTTTTACCGCCGCCATCGCGGAAAAAATCGTCGAGGGAGTAACATCAGGCAGCGGCTCAACCTTCGGCACGGCAGCAATCTTCTGCTGCAGCGAGAGCACTTGCTGCCAGTGCTGCTGATTTTGCCGTTCTAGTTCGAGTAGCTGCTGCTGGCGAGGCTGAATCAGCAGCCACCAGCACGACCATGCCATGACAAGCAGGAAAACCGTTGCGCACAGAATACGGAACCCGACATGCACGCTCATAAGGCGCTCAATGTTATTCAGCACGCTCACCGCCTTTGGGTATTAAGGTGAAGGTAAAGACAAGCCCCTTATGTTTTTCATCACGCAGCTCGCCGGGCTTGACCTTAAAGGCTCCGGGTAAAGCACCCAACGCGGCCTCGAGCTTCCCCAGCTCACGAGCATCTCCCGCAACGCCAGATACGCTAGCGTTTTCGTTCTGCCAGCTAACGCTTTGCAGCCAGCTGTTTTCGGGCAACTGAAAGGCAAGCTCATTCAGCACGCTTTCCCAACGTGAAATACTGGTCTTACGCGCCACTTCAGCCCGTAGAACCGCCAGCCGCTGCTGGTTGTCTTTCAGCTCAGTTTGCTTACGCAATAACAGTGCCTTCAGGACGGGCTGCTGTGCCTCGAGCGTGATAGCCTGGGCCTGCTGTAGCCGAGTTTTCATGGCCGGCGGCGTGGCCCAAAGCTGCGCCAGGGCAGCAACTAACAGCATGCCGAACAGCACGATGCCGGCCCAGAGCTTTAGCCGATAGCGGCGCCTCGAGGCTCGCCATGGCAGGAGATTTATCAGCGGTGTCATTAGCGGTCGGGTCCCAGAGCCAGCCCCAATGCGAGGGTGTAAAGGCCCCCATGCCGCGGCAGCGGCGGCTGATGGCGAACGATGGGCTGCCAGGCATTAAGCCGTTCAGCCCCAGCGGGCACGGCACTATCTCCATCCGCGTGGCTAAACGCGATTTCACCGGCACTCGCCCCCAGCTGCAGGCAAAGCGCGGGAAAGTCGGCCACCTGCGACTTAGCCAGCCAGCCGGAGCGCTCGCGATTGTTCACGGCAGCCCAAAGCCAGTAACCCTGTTCTTCATGAACTAAAAAGCGACAATCAGCGGAGTAACAACTCTGGGGCAAAGCGCCAAGAATTTTGTCCGTCGGCGTTATCGTCCGGGGAAAGAGTTTGACGCTGGCAAGGTTTGCCAGCAGCGCGCCGATGTCTTCCTGTTTTGCCGCCGTCACGTAAAGCGACTCCCCCTCGTCCAGGTAGTCATAGCAAAGCTGTTCCGCGGGCATCTGCAGCTGGCGGGCCGCTGCCCCAGCGATATACTTTTCCTGGGCTGACTCCTGTAGCCGGCGGGCTGGCCGGGGGATGTGGCGCTGCAAAGTGCGCTGAGCCGGAAAGCCAACCCGCAGGTGATGACGCACGGGGATTTCTTTACGCCACGTAGCAAGCGCCTCGCGCAGCGTGGCGGGTTCGGGTAACATGCCGCCCGCAAGTCCCTGCTTCGGGAAGGGTAAAAACCACCAATGCCGCAATTGCCACCCTTGCCGGTGCCACTGCACCGCAGCGGCGCGTACGCCCTCCGCCTGGATATCCAGGCCAATCCTCCAACCAGGAAACATCATGGTTTCGATCTCCTTATCCGGATGATGAACAGCCCTGATCCCGAAACAGTAACGGGTATATCAAAGCTTCTGGCTTGCCTTTATACTACCGCGCGGTTGTTTAGAAACTGCCCAATTGAAACCTAATGGGAAATTTAAGGTGAAGTTCGTAAAGTACTTATTAATCCTTGCAGTCTGTTGCGTTCTGCTGGGAGCCGGCTCGATTTACGGCTTATACAAATACATTGAGCCCCAGCTTCCGGACGTTGCGACCCTAAGAGACGTGCGGCTGCAGATTCCAATGCAGGTTTACAGCGCTGACGGCGAGCTCATTGCTCAGTACGGCGAGAAACGCCGTATTCCGCTGACCCTGAACCAAATTCCGCCGGTGATGGTAAAAGCGTTTATCGCGACCGAAGACAGCCGATTTTACGAGCACCACGGCGTTGACCCAGTGGGTATCTTCCGTGCAGCAAGCGTGGCGCTGTTCTCTGGCCATGCTTCTCAGGGTGCAAGCACCATTACACAGCAGCTGGCACGTAACTTCTTCCTGAGCCCGGAACGCACCCTGATGCGTAAAATCAAGGAGGCTTTCCTTGCCGTACGCATCGAGCAGATGCTGAGCAAAGATGAAATCCTTGAGCTTTACCTGAACAAAATCTACCTCGGCTACCGCGCCTATGGCGTCGGCGCTGCCGCCCAGGTCTATTTTGGTAAAACGGTCGATCAGCTGACCCTGAGCGAGATTGCGGTGATTGCCGGGCTGCCTAAAGCCCCGTCAACCTTTAACCCGCTCTATTCCATGGACCGTTCAACCTCACGCCGCAACGTGGTGCTGTCGCGTATGCTGAGCGAAGGCTATATCAGCCAGAGCCAGTATGACGAAGCGCGCAGTCAGCCTATCGACGCCAGCTACCACACGCCTGAAATCGCCTTCTCCGCGCCTTATCTGTCAGAGCTGGTGCGCCAGGACATGGTCAGCCGCTACGGCGACAAAGCCTACGAAGACGGCTACAAGGTCTACACCACCCTCAGCCGCAAGATTCAGCAGGGTGCGCAAGACGCCGTTCGCAATAACGTCATGGCCTACGATATGCGCCACGGCTACCGCGGCCCGTCAAACGTGCTGTGGAAAGTGGGCGAAAGTGCCTGGAACGAGAAAAAAATCGTCGACTCGCTGAAAAACCTGCCGGTTTATGGCCCGCTGCTCCCGGCAGTGATCACTCGCGCAGCGTCTGAAGAGGCGACGGCGATGCTGGCAGACGGCAGCTCCGTTTCGCTTGGCATGCCCGGCATGCGTTGGGCTCGCCCATATCGCTCAGATACCGCCCAAGGCGCTACGCCACGCAAGGTGACCGACGTGGTTCAGGCAGGCCAGCAGATTTGGGTTCGAAAAGTGGATGATGCATGGTGGCTTGGCCAGGTGCCTGACGTGAACTCCGCGCTGGTCTCGCTCAATCCACACGACGGTGCCGTCCTGGCCTTGGTTGGTGGCTTCGACTTTAACCAAAGCAAATTTAACCGTGCCACCCAGGCGCTGCGTCAGGTAGGTTCAAACATCAAACCTTTCCTGTACACCGCGGCAATGGATAAAGGCCTGACGCTGGCAAGCATCCTTAACGACGTGCCTATTTCGCGTTGGGATGCCGGGGCAGGATCCGACTGGCGGCCGAAAAACTCACCGGCACAATATGCCGGGCCAATTCGCCTGCGCCAGGGCCTTGGTGAGTCCAAGAACGTTGTGATGGTACGAGCGATGCGAGCGATGGGCGTAGATTACGCCGCTGAGTATCTGCAGCGCTTTGGTTTCCCGGCCGCGAACATCGTTCATACCGAATCACTGGCTTTGGGCTCCGCGTCATTTACGCCAATGCAGGTGGCGCGCGGCTACTCGGTTATGGCTAACGGCGGCTTCCTGGTCGACCCTTACTACATCACCAAAATCGTTGACGACACCGGCAACACAGTGTTCGAAGTGAAACCTAAAGTCGCCTGCGCAAGCTGCGATATTCCGGTTATCTACGGCGACACGGCGAAATCAACGGTGCTGGAAAATCAGGACGTAGAAGACGTGGCGGTCTCGCAGGCGCCACAAAACAGCAGCGTTCCAATGCCGCAGCTTGAACAGGCTAACAGCTCTCTGGTTGCTAAGGCGCAGGCTGAGGAATACGCCCCGCACGTGATCAACACGCCGCTGTCGTTCCTGATCAAAAGCGCGCTGAACAGCAACATTTACGGTGAACCGGGCTGGCAGGGAACCGGCTGGCGTGCGGGTCGGGATTTGAAACGTCGTGATATCGGCGGCAAAACCGGGACCACCAACAGTTCTAAAGACGCATGGTTCTCCGGCTATGGCCCCGGCGTCGTAACGTCAGTCTGGATTGGCTTTGACGATCACCGTCGTGACCTTGGCCGCACCACCGCATCTGGCGCAATCAAAGACCAGATCTCCGGCTACGAAGGCGGCGCGAAGAGCGCTCAGCCAGCCTGGGATGATTTCATGAAAATTGCGCTGGCAGGGGTACCGGAAGAGACATTGACGCCGCCACCGGGCATCGTCACCGTGAATATCGACCGCAGTACCGGCCAGCTGGCCAACGGCGGCAACAGTCGTGAAGAGTACTTCATTGAGGGCACGCAGCCTACGCAGCAGGCCGTACATGAGGTCGGCACCACGATTATCGATAACGGGGAAACGCACGAGCTGTTCTAATCCTGTGCAAAATAGCAAAGGGCCGCATCGCGGCCCTTTGAAACTAACGGCAAAGTCCATTGTTCTCAAAAAATTTCCACTCCGACGTAATAAAAACAATGGATTATATTCTCTGGTTTACCCCAAACAGTCGAAAACCACGTTTTTCGGCTGTTTGTCATCAATATGAAAGGGCCGCATAGAGCGGCCCTTTTTAATTCTTTTGCAGTTTGGCTTACAGCCTGCCCTGCTGTCTTAACCATTCCCGAACAAGGAAAAGCGCACTGACGTTACGCGCCTCGCTGAAATCATCTTCATTCAGCAAATCCATCATCTTGTCCAGCGACCATCGCTCCTGCGGCAGCTCTTCCGGCTCGTCCCCTTCCAACGACTCGGGATACAGATCCTCTGCAATCACGATGTTCATTTTGCTGGAAAAATAGGACGGGGCCATCGTCAGTTTTTTCAAAAACGTGAGCTGGTTTGCCCCAAAGCCAACCTCTTCCTTCAGCTCGCGGTTGGCGGCCTCGAACACGGTTTCACCGGGGTCAATCAGCCCTTTGGAGAAGCCCAGTTCATAGGATTCTGTGCCGACGGCGTATTCACGGATTAGGATCAGGTGGTTATCAACAATAGGGACAATCATCACCGCCTCGCGGGAAGAAGGTTTCATCCGTTCATAGACGCGACGAACGCCATTGCTGAACTCCAGGTCCACCGTTTCGACATTAAACAACCGCGAACGCGCCACGGTTTCGACATGTAAAATCGTTGGTTTTTTTAGTGATTTGCTCATGTGGCCGGGATCAACAGTGAAAGAGGTAACTTATTGTGCGGCATGCCGCACATATCGTGCAACGAGCATTGGCTATTATTTACATTTTTGTAACGTATGTTTTTCCAAAACACGTAATGCGCCCCCCTGTCAAGACGGGTAGTATTGAATAGGAATTTACTTGTATTTCAGTCGAAGTCGCTTTGCTAACATTGTGTTACTGCAGGTTGGTCGCCCTAAAAAAAGCTCAAGTTTGTGCCTTTACCTGCCGATAATGACTTCTGATCTCTAAAATTTTTGAAAGGCCGACCTTTTGCCGAGCTTGATGAAAAAGACGATTGTTTGATGGGGAAAGCATGAGCACCTTATTATTTCTGTTAGCTGCTATGCTGGCCTGCACGCTGATTGCCGGATGGCTAATTTGGCGAAGCCTGCGGCTGCGAGCCCGGGTTTCGCACGATCGTTCATTCTCCGGTTCAACAACGCGCAAGCTGACTCCGGAAGAACGCGTAGCCGTCGAAAATTATCTCGAGCGCTATTCACGCTCTCAGGAGCTGATCGGCCCTTCTGGCGCAAGCAATCCGCTGCCCAAGCTGACGCTGACGGCGCAAAGCAATACGGTTATTTCTCTGACCCGGTCGATAACCCGCTACGGCCTCTCTGCCGATGACGCCAATAAATGGCGCTATTACCTCGATTCTGTTGAAGTCCATCTGCCGCCTTTCTGGGAACAGTTCATCACCAACGATAACGACGTGGAGCTTATCCGCACGAGCAGCATCCCGCTGGTGATTTCGCTCAACGGTAATACCCTACAAAACGATACGCTGGACACGCAGCAGTACGCCATCGAGGGTTATTCCGGCACCCAGGCGTCGATCCGTGGTGAAGAAAGTGAACAGATAGAGCTGCTGAATATCCGCCAGGAAACGCAGGAAGAATATTCCCTGAGCCGCCCGGACGGCGTGCGCGAAGCGGCGCTTATCTGCATCGCGTTTATCATGCTCTTCCTGAGCCTGGTTACGCCTCCGGTGTTTCTGCCATGGCTGCTTGGCGGTGCCGTTCTGCTGATTGCCGCCGGGCTGTGGGGGCTTTTTGCGCCGCCGGCAAAAACGGCATTGCGCGAAATCCACTGCCTGCGCGGCACGCCTAAGCGCTGGGGGCTGTTCGGCGAATCAAACCAGGAGCAGATGAACAATATCTCGCTCGGCATTATCGACCTGATTTATCCGCCGCACTGGCAGCCGTTTGTGACCCAGGACCTGGGCCAGAAAACCGACATTGATATCTATCTCGACCGCCATGTGGTGCGCCAGGGTCGTTTCCTTTCGCTGCATGACGAAGTGCGTAACTTCCCGCTTCAGCACTGGGTGCGTAACCTGTTAATTTCCGCCGGTGCGCTGCTTGTCCTGCTGATGATGACTATTTGGGTTCCGCTGGAAATGCCCATCAAACTTAGCGCCTCGTGGCTAAAAGGGGCTCAGTCCATCGAAGCGAGCAGCGTACAGGACCTCGCAAAGTACAAGCTGCAGGTGGGCGATACCCTAAGAGTGAAGGGAACAGGGATGTGTAATATTCACACCCCCGGCAGCTATAACGCTCGCCAAAGCTTCCCGTTCACGCCGTTCGACTGCTCACAAATAATCTGGAATACCGCTCGCCCTCTGCCGCTGCCGGAGTCTGAAATCATGGACAAAGCGGTAGCCCTGACCAGGGCAGTCAGCGGGCAACTGCATCCTCAGGGGGGTGAGGGCGACAGTAAAGTGAACCCGCAGCTGGCCGATGCCATCCAGAAATCAGGCATGGTTTTGCTGGATGATTTTGCCGGGATTGTGAAAAAAACTCAGGCGCTGTGTACCGCAGAAGAAGAGTGCGTTCGCCTTAAAAATGCCCTGGTGAACCTGGGCAATACCAAAGACTGGGATTCGCTCATCAAACGTGCCGATTCAGGAAAACTGACCGGGGTAAATGTCCTGCTACGGCCGGTTAGCGCCGAGTCGCTGGATAACCTCGTGGCCACCTCAACCGCACCTTTCTTTATTCGTGAAACCGCGCGCGCCGCACAGTCGCTGAACAGCCCAGCCCCCGGAGGCTATGTCATTATCAATGATGAAGGCGGCGATCTCGTGGATCAGCCGCTGCCGCCAATGTCGCTGTATGACTTCCCGGCTCAGGAGCAGTGGACCGAATTCCAGCGGCTGGCAGAAATGCTGCTGCAAACGCCGTTCCACGCCGAAGGGATCATTACCGGTATTTATACCGACGCCAACGGAACCCAGCACGTCACGCTGCACCGAATCTCCGATACGCATAGCCTGTGGAGCTACATCAGCATTTCTCTGATGCTCATTGCGATGCTGGTCTGTGCTGCGATAAACGGCGTTCTGGCCGTCATCCGCTATCGTCGTGCCAGCACGAGGCTGGCCGAAATTCAGCGTTACTACGACAGCTGCCTCAATCCCACGCTGACCCCGCCTTCACCGCTGAGGTAGCCGTTACGGGTAAACTTTGCGTACCGGGTTGTGCTACCCTGGTACGCTATTTTTCCCTCAATCGAGACTAAAGCTATGTCTGGTGCTATCGCCTGGCAGGACGTTGACACCCTGCTGCTGGATATGGACGGGACCCTGTTGGACCTGGCCTTTGATAACCATTTCTGGAAAAAGCTGGTACCGGAAACCATTAGCCTCCAGCGCGGCATTCCGCTGCAGGAAGCACATCAACTGATTTCTCGCGAATACCACGCCGTGCAGCATACGCTAAACTGGTACTGTCTCGATTACTGGAGCGAGCGCCTCGGGCTGGATATCTGTGCGATGACCACCGAGCAGGGGCCAAAAGCCGCGCTACGTGAAGATACTGTGCCGTTTCTTGAGGCAGCAAAAGCCAGCGGCAAGCGCCGTATTCTGCTCACCAACGCGCACCCGCACAATCTGGCGGTGAAGCTTGAACATACGGGTTTGGGTAAGCACCTTGATTTATTGCTTTCTACCCACACATTTGGTTATCCGAAAGAAGATCAGCGTTTATGGCAGGCGGTAGCCGGACATACCGGGTTCAACGCGGCCAGAACGGTATTTATCGACGACAGCGAAGCGATTCTTGATGCCGCAGCGAAGTTTGGCATTCGCTACTGCTTCGGCGTCCTCAACCCGGATTCAGGCGAAGCGGAAAAAACGTTTGAGCGCCACCCTGGCCTTAGCGATTACCGCCGCCTGATCCCGTCGCTTTCCGTTTAAGGAGGCGTAATGAAAGAAAAAGCAGCCGAAGGCGTACGCCTGGATAAATGGCTGTGGGCCGCACGCTTTTACAAAACCCGGGCCATGGCGCGGGAAATGATTGAAGGCGGAAAAGTGCACTACAACGGCCAGCGTAGCAAACCCAGTAAGCTGGTTGAGCTGAACGCGGTTCTCACGCTACGTCAGGGCAATGACGAACGCACCGTTAACGTACTCGCGATTACCGGGCAGCGCAGGCCGGCCACGGAAGCCACTCAGCTTTATGAAGAAACGGCGGAAAGTATCGCCAAGCGGGAAAAAGTGGCGCTGGCACGCAAAATGAACGCGCTAACCATGCCCCACCCCGATCGCCGCCCGGATAAAAAAGAGCGGCGAGATTTGATGAAATTTAAACACGGTGGCGAAGCGTAAATCCGCCTACCAGCAAGAGAGATGACGATGACTCAACACGACCAACTACACCGCTATCTGTTTGAAAACTACGCCGTTCGCGGCGAGCTGGTGACGGTTTCTGAAACCTGGCAGCAGATCATGGAAAATCATGACTACCCGCAGCCAGTCAAAAATATCCTCGGCGAGCTGCTGGTTGCCACCAGCCTGCTGACCGCCACGCTGAAGTTTGACGGTGACATCACCGTTCAGCTTCAGGGCGATGGCCCAATGACGTTGGCCGTGATCAACGGGAACAACAAACAGCAAATGCGCGGCGTAGCTCGCGTCCAGGGTGAGATTCCGGCTGATGCGGCGTTAAAAGACCTGGTCGGCAACGGCTATTTGGTTATCACCATTAGCCCAAGCGAAGGCGAGCGCTATCAGGGCGTGGTCGGGCTGGAGGGGGATACCCTGGCCGCCTGCCTGGAAGATTACTTCATGCGTTCCGAGCAGTTGCCAACTCGCCTGTTTATTCGTACCGGTGAAGTGGAAGGTAAAGCGGCGGCAGGCGGCATGCTGCTGCAGGTTCTCCCGGCGCAAAACGCCGAGACCGACGACTTCAACCATCTGGCCACGCTGACCGAAACTATCAAGGCAGAAGAGCTGCTGACGCTGCCGGCGAACGATGTGTTATGGCGCCTTTACCACGAAGAAGAAGTCACGCTGTACGATCCGCAGGACGTAGAGTTCAAGTGCACCTGCTCCCGCGAACGCTGTGCCGATGCGCTGCGCACGCTGCCGGATGAAGAAATCGACAGCATTCTGGCGGAAGACAACGAAATCGACATGAACTGTGATTACTGCGGCAGCCACTATGTATTTGATTCAATGGACATAGCGGCAATCCGCAACAATGCCTCACCGGCAGATCCACAGGTTCACTAATTAGCTGAAACGCCTCCTAATCGGAGGCGTTTTTTTTAGCGATAATAATCGACTTTGATCCGCTGTCCCTGAACCATCACGTCCTGCCATACCTTAGGTGCGGCCGTGAGCTTGCCTTCGGAAGCCGCCTGCTTTAACGCGGCCATCATCTGGTTTTTATCCAGATCCCGGGCTTGCCCGATATCCTTCCAGCTGTCGCCCATTTTTCCGTAAACCTTGCAGTAGTTCATTTCCGGCTGGCACAGCAGCCATTCATCCTGACCATCACCGTTCAGATCCATCCCGACCAGCAGGCATTTATCCTCATCGTCCAGGCACTCCCGAGCCTGATAGCTTTCGTCTTTTACCATCGCCTGCCACCACGCGTTTTCCGGCACGCGATCTTTATCCGCCAGCACGATGCGCTGACGCAGCGACTCAACGGTAAGTTTCTTCGTCACAGCCCCGCCCGATTTTCTGTCGCTAAGCAGCATTGCGAGCTGCTTTTTACGTTCCGGGCTGGCAACAAATGCCGGATCTTTTTGCAGTTCTCGCATCGCGTCATAGCCACGTCTACCGGACGACTGCAGCATCGTCAGACTCATCTTTTCTGGCTTCAGAACACCGCTATGATAGCGCGCCATCTGGTTATTCACGCTGATGCGGTAAGGGTCTAAAAGTGGGGAATTGACGGCAACTAGCAGGAACAGAGCCAGTAAAAGCACCGCACGATTGATACATCCCGGCTGTAAAACGGCCTCCCGATGCTGACGAATTAACGTTACCGCGTAGCCGAAGGCCCAGACCAGCACCGTCAGAGTGATAAGCGCGGCATAAACACGCGATGGCGTCCAGCCGTACGACGAAACACGTAGCCACAGCGCATAGCTCGCCAGCAGGGCGTAAACAGGAGACAGCAGCAACGTCAGCTTAATCGCCCCGTCCAGCAAGGCTGGATAAGGCCGGGTCTCTCTTTCCGGATGCCAGGCCACCGCGGCGGCGATCATCACCATCAGCGTGAGGGTGTTGAGCAACGCATTGCAGGACACATGCTGTGAAATAGACCCGAGGCCAACCACCGGCAGCGTCGCCAAAAACATCAGCGAGATCAGCGACAGCAGCGGCAAAAGGCCGGTCGCAAAGACGCTGAAGAAGTGTTTTACCGCGTTAATCGCCCGCGTCTGGTCGCGACAAAGCGTCACGGCGAGCGCCGCCGCCGTACAGGTCGCAATCCAGGCAAAGGCCGAAGAACTAAAGAACAGCGTGTCGAAGAAGGTGATATCCACCAGCTTGAATAACCCGGCCCACAGCGCCAGCACGCCCCAGAAAAAGAGCACCAGCAGCCCGGTCAGCAGCAGCGTAATGCCGTTACGCCAGAGCTGGCCGTAAAATGCCTGCCAGCCTCCCCAGCCGCCGCTCGAACGCAGACGTCCCTGCAGCCACGGCAAGGCTAAAAAGAGCATCGCAGCCAGCGAGCACTGGTACCCCAGCACAATATCGTGACGATCCCAACTCTCCAATCCCTGAGTCGTCCAGTTAACCCAGCCGCTCATCAGCGCCACCACCGGCAGCGGGATAAGCGCCAGCCCCCAGAACCGTAGGCCATTAAAACGTACAGCGATAAGCGCCAGCGTCGTTGCGAACACCACGGAAAGAGAACGAAGGTACAGGGCCTGGCTATCTCCCTGCAGCCAGATGACGCTGCCTCGATTTCCCTCGGTGAGGTACAGCACCACGCCTAAAAGAAACCCCACCAGCAAAATGCCCCAGCGGGTTGCCTTTGGTAACGGTTCGGACACGAACATGGTAGTCATCCCTTATTAGCTGATTTTTGACTGAGTGTAACGGCAGGCTGCGACCTGCAAATGACGGTCTTGTTTCATCGCGTTGCGTATGAGAGCGCGTTCATTCACAAAGTTCTCCGTTTTTATCCTAATTGTTAACATATTCGCCATATTTTCCCCGAGAGCCCGTGAATTCCTGCCATACTCTGCCCCCGCTGCGGCATCCCCTAAGCATTTCCCCTGTAAATTTAAGCAGGCGAGTAAATTTATGATAGTGGTCGCGGTTACCCCCCCTAAACAACCCTACAATATCAGGCAGTATAAATTGGCTAAGGAGCAGTGAAATGCGAGTTAAAGGCATAACCCCGCAAGATCTCAAGGCTTATGGCATTCATGACGTCAGCGAAGTCGTCTATAACCCCGATTACGATACCCTCTACCGCGAAGAGCTCGACCCAAAACTGGAAGGTTTTGAGCGCGGCGTGGTCACCACCTTAGGTGCCGTTTCCGTTGATACCGGCATCTTCACCGGCCGCTCTCCAAAAGATAAATACATCGTTCGCGATGACACCACCCGCGACACGCTGTGGTGGTCAGACAACGGAAAAGGCAAAAACGACAATAAACCGCTTTCTGAAGAAACCTGGCACGATCTGAAAGGCCTGGTCACGCAGCAGCTTTCCGGCAAGCGCCTGTTTATCATCGACGCCTTCTGCGGCGCCAACGCCGATACTCGCCTTTCTGTACGCTTTATTACCGAAGTTGCCTGGCAGGCTCACTTCGTTAAGAACATGTTTATTCGCCCCACGGACGAAGAGCTGGAAACCTTTGAGCCTGATTTTGTGGTGATGAACGGCGCTAAATGTACCAACCCGAACTGGAAAGAACAGGGCCTGAACTCCGAAAACTTCGTGGCGTTTAACCTGACCGAACGCATGCAGCTTATCGGCGGCACCTGGTACGGCGGCGAGATGAAAAAAGGCATGTTCTCCATCATGAACTACCTGCTGCCGCTGAAAGGCATCGCTTCCATGCACTGCTCGGCAAACGTCGGTGAAAAAGGTGATGTGGCGGTGTTCTTCGGCCTGTCCGGCACCGGTAAAACAACGCTTTCCACCGACCCAAAACGCCGCCTGATTGGCGACGATGAGCACGGCTGGGACGACGACGGCGTGTTCAACTTCGAAGGCGGCTGCTATGCCAAAACCATTCGCCTGTCGGAAGAAGCAGAGCCGGATATTTATCACGCCATCCGCCGCGATGCGCTGCTGGAAAACGTCACCGTCCGTGCCGACGGCACTATCGACTTTGATGATGCATCCAAAACGGAAAACACCCGCGTTTCCTACCCGATTTACCATATCGACAACATCGTTAAGCCGGTGTCGAAGGCGGGACACGCCACCAAAGTTATCTTCCTGACCGCCGACGCTTTCGGCGTGCTGCCGCCGGTTTCACGCCTCACCGCAAACCAGACGCAGTATCACTTCCTGTCTGGCTTTACCGCTAAACTTGCGGGCACCGAGCGCGGCGTGACCGAGCCAACGCCAACCTTCTCCGCCTGCTTTGGCGCGGCGTTCCTGTCGCTGCACCCAACGCAGTATGCAGAAGTGCTGGTGAAGCGTATGCAGGCTTCCGGGGCGCAGGCTTACCTGGTGAATACCGGCTGGAACGGCACCGGGAAACGCATCTCGATTAAAGATACTCGCGCGATCATCGACGCTATTCTCGACGGCTCGCTGGACGACGCAGAAACCTTTACCCTGCCGATGTTTAACCTCGCGATCCCAACTTCGCTCGCGGGCGTTGATCCCCAGATTCTGGATCCGCGTAACACCTACGCCTCTCCGGAGCAGTGGCAGGAAAAAGCTGAACAGCTGGCGAAGCTGTTTATGGAAAACTTTGAGAAGTACACCGACACCCCAGCAGGTGCGGCACTGGTAGCAGCCGGTCCTAAGCTGTAATCCAGAAAACTAAGGCGAAAAAAAAACGAACCTCTCGGGGTTCGTTTTTTATTGGGCTGACGACAACTCAGCTTTCTCTATGGGCCACAACCCGGGCTATCGGCAACGGTAACCAGGCTCTGATACGCAGCCCGCCGCGCTCGCTTTTCCCGAGATCGAGCATTCCGTTATGATTGTCGATGATTCGCTGCACGATAGCTAAGCCCAGCCCGGTGCCGCTCGTACTGCGGGCGCTGTCGCCACGCACAAACGGCTGGAACAGATGCTGGAGCTGATCGGGCTCAATGCCCGGGCCATCGTCCTCCACCTGGAACCAGGCGCGGTTTAGCTCACTGCCGCTGCTGACTTTGATCCAGCCATTGCCGTAGCGCGCCGCGTTCACCACCATATTCGCCACCGCACGCTTGATAGAGAGCGGGTGAATATTGAGGCGGATCTCGCAGTCCTGCAGGTCAGTGTCGATTTCACGCTCGTAGCCGCTTTCGGCAGCAATCACTTCGCCGAGCACGCTGTTAAGATCTGCCATTTCCAGCGGCATCTCCTGCCCGGTGCGCAGATAGTCGATAAACTGCTCGATAATCGCATTACACTCTTCGATATCTTTGTTGATCGACTCGGCCAGATAGCCGTCTTCCTGCCCCATCATTTCGGTTGCCAGACGAATACGCGTCAGCGGCGTACGCAGGTCATGACTGACGCCCGCCATCAGCAGCGTGCGGTCGTCGGCCAGCTGTTTTACGCCCGCGGCCATGTGGTTAAACGCCCGCGTCACCGACCGCACTTCCGAAGCACCATATTCGCGCAGTGGAGGGGGAATAATTCCTTTACCGACCTGTAGCGCGGCGTGCTCCAGGTCGACCAGCGGTCGGTTTTGTATTCGAATAAAGAGCCACGCGCCGCCTATCGCCAGCAGCATTATTGCCAGCGTGTAGCGGAACAGCGGGGAGAAATCGCCCTGATGAATTTCGGTCAGCGGCACGCGCACCCAGATATTCGGCGACAGCCAGGTCTTCAGCCACACTACCGGCGAGCTTTTATTCACCTCAACGCGCACTTCGGTCGGACCGCCGAGCTGCTGCGCCATTTGCTGGCTCAGAAACTCGTAGTGCTGTGCCCAGCGCAGACCCGCGTCTTCCGCCGCCTCGTTGGAGTAAAGCGAAATACCCAGCTCGCGGTAAATTTCGCGACGAAACGCCGGCGGCACCACAAGTTGGGTGCCGTCTTCGAGCTGCAGTTTGTCGGTCATCAGCATTCTGACTTCGTACGCCAGCACCTTATTAAACTGCTGCAGGCTCGGCAAAATCGCGAAGTTCAGAACGACAAGATAGGTCGTCACCAGGCTGACGAACAGCAAGGTGACGATCAGCAACAGCGTACGGGCAAACGAGCTTCTTGGTGAGAAGCGAACTCGCCTCATGCCTTAGAGCCGTCCGGGACAAAGACGTAGCCCAGGCCCCAAACGGTCTGGATATAACGCGGATGCGCCGGGTCCTCTTCCACCATGCGGCGCAGGCGGGAGATCTGTACGTCGATGGAACGCTCCATCGCGGAGTATTCACGGCCACGGGCCAGGTTCATCAGCTTATCGCGGGAAAGCGGCTCGCGCGGGTGGCTTACCAACGCTTTCAGTACCGCAAACTCGCCGCTGGTTAACGGCATTGGCTCGTCTTCGCGGAACATTTCGCGGGTGCCGAGGTTCAGCTTGAACTTGCCGAACGCGATAACCGCTTCTTCCTGAGAAGGCGCACCCGGCAGTTCGTTGGCCTGGCGACGCAGTACGGCACGAATACGGGCCAGCAGCTCACGCGGGTTAAACGGCTTAGGAATATAGTCATCCGCGCCGATTTCCAGACCGACAATACGGTCAACTTCTTCACCCTTCGCGGTCACCATGATGATCGGCATTGGGTTGCTCTGGCTGCGCAGACGACGGCAAATAGAGAGACCATCCTCGCCCGGCAGCATAAGGTCCAGCACCATCAGGTGGAAGGATTCACGGGTCAGGAGACGATCCATTTGTTCGGCGTTGGCGACGCTGCGAACCTGGAAGCCCTGCTCGGTGAGATAACGCTCTAACAGCGCGCGCAGGCGCATGTCGTCATCGACCACCAGAATTTTATAGTTCTCTTGCATCGTTTGTACTCCCAAAGGCTCGAACAGTTGAGTGTGTATTCTTAAAAAACTGCGCTAATACAACCAGTCAATTCTGGTATACATTCTAGTCGAAATTGTTACAAAGCATATTAAACAGTCGGTTATCAACGTTTTAAATCAAAATTTGGTGACTTGCTTCCCAAAATGCACCGGTTGCATTCTTCATTGAGCATCGGTTTAAATCACACTCTGGTTTTACAGGCTGCAGGGCAAAAAGATGAAAACGCCGTTAATCACCCGTGAAGGCTACGAAAAGCTCAAAAAAGAGCTGGATTACCTGTGGCGTGAAGAACGCCCTGAGGTGACCAAAAAAGTGACCTGGGCCGCCAGCCTTGGCGATCGTAGCGAAAACGCCGACTACCAGTACAACAAAAAACGCCTGCGTGAAATTGACCGCCGGGTTCGCTACATCACTAAATCGCTGGAACGGCTGAAAATTGTCGATTACTCACCGCAGCAGGAAGGCAAAGTCTTCTTTGGCGCGTGGGTCGAAATAGAAAACGACGACGGCGACCTGCTGCGTTTTCGCATCGTCGGCTACGACGAGATCTTTGGCCGCAAGGACTACATTTCTATCGACTCGCCGATGGCGCGAGCGCTGCTCAAAAAAGAGGTGGGCGATTTAGCCGTGGTGCAAACTCCGGCGGGAGAAGCACAGTGGTACGTCAATGAAATTGAGTACCCTAAACCTGAATAATTCGCACAGAACTGTCTGAAACCCAATATCCGGGGGTCGGTGGCTGGCATTTTCGTACCCCGATCCGTATAACTGTTTGCTGAATTTTCCGTACTACACAGATGAAAAGCCATGATGAATGATTCGCTTTGCCGCATTATTGCGGGTGAGCTTCAGGCCAGAAACGAACAGGTAGAAGCTGCCGTTCGCCTGCTGGATGAAGGGAATACCGTGCCGTTTATCGCACGTTATCGTAAGGAAGTCACCGGCGGTCTGGATGACACGCAACTGCGTCAACTGGAGACTCGTCTTAGCTACCTGCGCGAGCTGGAAGAACGCCGCCAGACCATTCTCAAATCCATTGCAGACCAGGGCAAACTGAGCGACGAGCTTGCCGGTGCCATCAACGGCACGCTGAGCAAAACCGAGCTCGAAGACCTTTACCTGCCGTATAAACCCAAGCGCCGTACCCGCGGGCAAATCGCTATCGAAGCAGGCCTTGAGCCGCTGGCTGATTTGCTGTGGAACGAGCCTTCACACGACCCGGAGCAGGAAGCTGCCCGCTTCGTGGACGCCGACAAAGGCGTGGCCGACACCAAAGCCGCGCTGGACGGCGCACGCTACATCCTGATGGAGCGTTTCGCTGAAGACGCCGCGCTGCTGGCCAAAGTCCGCGATTACCTGTGGAAAAATGCGCATCTGGTCTCGGCCGTTGTCAGCGGCAAAGAGGAAGAAGGCGCGAAATTCCGCGACTATTTTGCCCACCACGAAGCGATTGCCACCATTCCTTCCCACCGCGCGCTGGCGATGTTCCGCGGGCGCAACGAAGGCATATTACAGCTGTCGCTGAATGCCGACCCGCAGTTCGATGAGCCACCGCGCGAGAGCTATTGCGAACAGCTGATTATCAACCATCTCAATCTGCGCCTGAACAACGCCCCAGCCGATAGCTGGCGCAAGGCCGTGGTGAGCTGGACCTGGCGCATCAAGGTGCTGATGCATCTTGAAACCGAGCTGATGGGCACCGTGCGCGAACGCGCGGAAGACGAAGCGATTAACGTCTTCGCCCGTAACCTTCATGACCTGCTGATGGCGGCCCCGGCCGGCCTGCGTGCCACGATGGGACTCGATCCAGGCCTGCGTACCGGCGTGAAGGTCGCGGTGGTTGACGCCACCGGCAAGCTGGTTGCCACCGATACCATTTATCCGCATACCGGCCAGGCGGCAAAAGCCGCCGTCGCCGTGGCTGCACTTTGCGAGAAGCACAACGTCGAGCTGGTCGCTATCGGTAACGGTACCGCATCCCGCGAAACCGAGCGCTTCTTCCTGGATGTGCAAAAACAGTTCCCGAAAGTCACCGCACAGAAAGTTATCGTCAGCGAGGCGGGCGCGTCCGTCTACTCTGCTTCCGAACTGGCAGCGCTGGAGTTCCCTGACCTGGACGTTTCTATCCGCGGGGCCGTCTCCATCGCCCGCCGCCTGCAGGATCCGCTGGCCGAGCTGGTGAAAATCGACCCGAAATCTATCGGCGTGGGCCAGTATCAGCACGACGTCAGCCAGACTCAGCTGGCCAGGAAACTGGACGCCGTAGTCGAAGACTGCGTAAACGCCGTTGGCGTGGATCTGAACACGGCTTCCGTGCCGCTGCTAACCCGCGTTGCCGGCCTGACCCGCATGATGGCGCAGAATATCGTCACCTGGCGCGACGAAAACGGCCGCTTCCAGAACCGCCAGCAGCTGCTGAAAGTTAGCCGCCTGGGGCCAAAAGCCTTCGAGCAGTGCGCGGGCTTCCTGCGTATTAACCACGGCGATAACCCTCTGGATGCCTCTACCGTTCACCCGGAAGCCTATCCGGTAGTCGAACGCATCCTGGCCGCAACCCAGCAGGCGCTGCAGAATCTAATGGGCAACAGCAGCGAGCTGCGCGACCTCAAAGCCAGCCAGTTCACCGATGAGCGTTTCGGGGTTCCTACCGTGACGGACATTATTAAAGAGCTGGAAAAGCCGGGCCGCGACCCGCGCCCTGAGTTTAAAACCGCACAGTTTGCCGAAGGCGTGGAAACCATGAACGACCTGACGCCGGACATGGTGCTGGAAGGCGCAGTGACCAACGTCACCAACTTCGGTGCGTTTGTGGATATTGGCGTGCATCAGGACGGGCTGGTTCACATCTCGTCGCTGTCCGACAAGTTCATCGACGATCCGCATAAAGTGGTGAAAGCGGGCGATATTGTGAAGGTCAAAGTGCTTGAGGTTGACCTGCAGCGCAAACGCATCGCCTTAACCATGCGCCTCGACGAACAGCCGGGCGAGAGCGGCAGCCGTCGCGGTAACGGCGGTAACGCCCCTCGCGAGCAAAAAGGCAGACCGGCAGCGCAGCAAAAACCACGCGGGCGTGACAACGCCAGCGGTGGAAATAGCGCCATGATGGATGCCCTGGCTGCGGCAATGGGCAAAAAGCGTTAATTGTCTTTCCTCTCCCTTCGGGGAGAGGATTTATTTTTCACCGCCCCGCCAGAAGCAGAAAAATAACTTAATTTTGATTTAAATCAATTTTCAATATTTATCCTACTAAGAAACCAGTAATTATCACTCCTGTAACATCGTTAATAGTAAAATAACACTCTCGCTTCTTCACGATTAAAGTATCACTATAATTTTCAGTCAATTAATCAAAACATCTCGCAACCCCATAAATAATCCACGCGCCCTAAATGCCCCTTAAATAATAATTTCAGTAAAATTTTGAAAGAAAAATAAATATTGTCGACGTTAACCATTCTCATTATCATTGTGTTGAACGATATTTCTTCTCTTTCTTCCGATGCCGTAATCAGCTTTTATCGTGCGCATAGCTCGCGGATAAAGCCTTCATTCAGTCAGCGTCAATGCAGAGCCCAGCTCTAAGTAGGTCCTATGCAATTCATACCGAATAGCGCGTGGAAAATTACCGGTTTCGCCAATGAAATCAGCCCGGCTTATCGCCAGAAATTATTGTCGCTCGGCATGCTGCCGGGATCTTCATTTAACGTAGTTCGCGTGGCGCCTCTGGGCGATCCTATTCATATCGAAACTCGCCGCGTAAGCCTGGTGCTGCGCAAAAAAGATCTCGCGCTGGTGAATATCGAAGCTGTCGTTTAACGACGGGTGAGCGTACGCGCTTTTTGCAAACTCAACGAAGTCCACGAACAAAATGAAAAACTTAACCATAGGTTTAATCGGCAACCCCAACTCGGGCAAAACCACGCTTTTTAATCAGCTGACGGGTGCCCGCCAGCGCGTGGGAAACTGGGCTGGCGTCACCGTAGAACGCAAAGAAGGTCAGTTTTCCACGCTTGAGCACCAGGTAACGCTGGTTGATTTGCCCGGCACCTATTCGCTCACCACCATTTCGTCGCAGACTTCGCTCGATGAGCAAATTGCCTGTCATTACATCCTCAGCGGCGACGCCGACCTGCTCATTAACGTGGTGGATGCTTCAAACCTTGAGCGCAACCTCTACCTGACGCTGCAGCTGCTCGAACTGGGCATTCCGTGCGTGGTCGCGCTTAATATGCTGGATATCGCCGAAAAGCAGGCCATTCGTATCGACATCGACGCGCTTGCCGCCCGTCTTGGCTGCCCGGTCGTGCCGCTGGTGTCTACCCGCGGGCGCGGCATTGAAAGCCTGAAGCTCGCCATTGACCGCAAACAGCCCAACCAAAAAAGCGAACTGGTCCACTATCCGCAGGTTTTACTGCAAGAGGCGGAAAGCCTGGCCGCGGACATGCCGCAGGAAATGCCGGTTGAACAACGCCGCTGGCTGGCGCTGCAGATGCTGGAAGGTGATATCTACAGCCTCGCTTATGCGGGCAATGCCACAGACAAACTTGACGCTGCCCGCGCGCGCCTCGCAGAAACCGTTGACGATCCTGCCCTGCTGATTGCCGATGCGCGTTACCAGAGCATCGCTTCAGTCTGCGACGCGGTCAGCAACAGCATGACCGCCGAGCCGAACCACCTGACGGTAGCGATGGATAAAATCATTCTCAACCGCTACCTCGGCCTGCCGATCTTTATGCTGGTGATGTACCTGATGTTCCTGCTGGCGATTAACATCGGCGGGGCGCTGCAGCCTATTTTTGACGCCGGCTCGGTGGCGATATTTATTCACGGCATTCAGTGGCTTGGCTATACGCTGCATTTCCCGGACTGGCTGACCATCTTCCTGGCCCAGGGCATCGGCGGCGGGATCAACACCGTGCTGCCTCTGGTGCCACAAATCGGCATGATGTACCTGTTCTTGTCGTTCCTCGAAGACTCCGGCTACATGGCTCGGGCGGCTTTCGTGATGGACCGCCTGATGCAGTCGCTGGGGCTGCCGGGTAAATCGTTTGTGCCGCTGATCGTTGGCTTCGGCTGCAACGTACCTTCGGTAATGGGCGCCCGTACCCTTGACGCTCCGCGCGAAAGGCTGATGACCATCATGATGGCGCCGTTTATGTCCTGCGGCGCACGCCTGGCAATTTTCGCGGTATTTGCCGCCGCATTTTTTGGTCAGCAAGGCGCGCTGGTGGTGTTCTCGCTCTACATCCTCGGCATCGTAATGGCCATTCTTACCGGCCTGATGCTGAAGCACACCATTATGCGCGGCGAAGCTTCACCGTTCGTGATGGAGCTGCCGGTTTACCACGTCCCTCACCTTAAAAGCCTGCTGTTACAGACCTGGCAGCGCCTGAAAGGCTTCGTGCTTCGCGCCGGTAAAGTCATCGTGATTGTGAGTATTTTCATCGGCGCACTGAACAGCTTCTCCTTTAGCGGCAAGCCGGTGGATAACATAAATGACTCCGCCCTTGCCTCCGTCAGCCGGGTGTTGACCCCCCTGCTTAAGCCGATTGGCGTCCACGACGACAACTGGCAGGCCACCGTTGGGCTGTTTACCGGCGCGATGGCAAAAGAAGTGGTCGTCGGTACGCTGAATACCCTTTATACCGCCGAAGATATCCACAACGAGGAGTTTGATGCCGCCAGCTTTAACCTGCTTGATGAGCTGGGTGCCGCCGCCGATGAAACCTGGCAGGGGCTGAAAAACACCTTTAGCCTGAGCGTGCTGGCGAACCCGATTGAGGCCAGTAAAGGCGACGGCGAAATGTCCTCCGGGCCGATGGGCGTGATGAGCAGCAAGTTTGGTAGCGAAGCCGCCTACAGCTATCTCATTTTCGTCCTGCTCTATATTCCGTGCATCTCGGTGATGGGCGCGATTGCCCGCGAATCAAGCCGGGGCTGGATGACATTCTCGGTACTTTGGGGGCTGAACATCGCCTACTCGCTCTCTACGCTGTATTACCAAAGCGTCACCTTCAGCGAACATCCAAGGTTCAGCCTGATCTGTATTTTAGCGGTCGTGTTGTTCAACGTCCTGCTGCTGGGCGGCCTGCGCCGGGCCCGCAGCCGCGTTGATGTCTCACTGCTGGCTACCAGAAAAACGCCGTCATCCTGCTGCCAAAGCAGCGCCGGCGACTGTCACTAAGGAGCGATTATGGCAAGCCTGATTGATATCCGTAACGCCCTGGCGCTTCAGGGCCGCCTGGAAGCGAAACAGATAAGCCAGCAGCTTGCTACGCCCCTGCCGCTGGTGGCCGCGATGCTCGATCGCCTGGAAGCCATGGGCAAAGCAATGCGCATCAGTGAAGACCCGAGCAGTTGCCTGACGGGGAGTTGTAAAAGCTGCCCTGAGGGGAAAAAGTGCGCCCGGGAACTTTGGGCTCTGAGGTAGGAGAGAAGGCGGGCCATCCCCGCCTTTTTTATCGCCCGTCTTTTATGTAAGACGCTGTTCCCACTCCAGCACCGCCTGGCAAAACTCCGCCGGATGCGAGATAAAGGGCGCGTGTGCGGCCTTGTCGAAAATAAGTGAACTGGAGTGCGGCCACAGGACATCAAGCAGGGGAACCACTTTGCGTGGAACCAGCCCGTCCAGCCGGCCATACAGCCGCAAATGAGGTACAACTGATTCTGCAAGACCCGCACGCAGGTCGGCGGTTCTCAGGATCTCAAGACCGCCGTTGAGCACATCCACATCCGGCATTGGCTGTTCCAGAACAATAGATTTAAGCAGGCGAGCATCCTGGCGCGCCGTTTCCGTGCCCAGGGTTTGCAGCGCCAAAAAGCGCTCAACGGTGCGCTGAAAGTCTTCGCTTAGCTGCCGCTGGAACCCGGCCAGCACGTCCGGTTTAATGCCCGGCCATCCTTCTGCGGCGGTAAAACACGGCGAAGAGGCTACCGTCACCAGCGCCTTTACGCGCTCAGGCCTGGCAAGCGCTATCTGGCTAGCCACCAGCCCGCCAAGACTCCAGCCTAACCAGATGGCCCGCTCAGGAGCCTTAGCCAGCACAATGTCAGCCATTTGCTCTAACGTCAGTGAACCAAAACCTTTGCTCCGGCCGTATCCCGGCAGGTCGACCAGGTGCAGCCGAAAATGCGAGCCAAGTTCGGCTTCTATGTTGTGCCATACCCCGGCATTCAGCCCCCATCCGTGCAGCAGCACAAGATCGTTATTCCCTTCACCTTTTGTTTGCCACCACAGGTCGCTCATCGGTTACCGTTCTCATTTTCATCAGCAAGGAGAACGCTATGCTAACAATCCCTGGCCGCTGTTGGCTATGCCAGTTACCGCTTGCCTGCCCAGGCTGGGGGGTTTGCTCATGCTGCACCGCTTCGCTCGTTCAGCCACAGGCCTGCTGCCCACAGTGCGGTTTGCCGGCCCTGAGCGGGAGTTTGCCCTGCGGTCGCTGCCTGCAACGAATGCCCGAGTGGGACGCAATAACCTACGTGACCGACTATCTGCCGCCGCTAAGCACAGTGATTCATCACCTGAAATTTACCGGTACGCCCTCGCTCGCCCCGGCTTTGGCACGCCTGCTGCTGCTGCGCATTTTAGCATCCAGGCGAAAGGGACGTATTCAACTGCCCGATAGCGTGCTGAGCGTGCCTTTACATCACGCCAGAGCGTGGCGGCGGGGCTACAACCAAAGCGCACTTATTGCTACCCCACTGGCTCGCTGGCTGGGTTGCGATTATTTCCCTTTTGCCATCAAACGCATACGTTCTTCACCGGCGCAGCACACGCTAACGGCCAAAGAGCGAAAGAGGAATTTGAAAGGCATCTTTAGGGTTGAAATCCCGGTGGCGGGTCGCCATATGGCTATTGTGGATGATGTCGTGACGACGGGTAGTACTGTTGCGGAGATAGCGCGATTGCTGAAAAAGCAGGGCGCGGCGACTGTCCAGGTATGGTGCCTGTGTCGAACCTTGTAGACCCTCGACGATGGGCGTATTATAACCGACTAAAATAGTCAACTATTGAGCAATCGTTATGATCCGTATTTCCGATGCTGCACAATCCCACTTTGCCAAACTGCTGGCAAATCAGGAAGAAGGGACGCAAATCCGCGTATTCGTAATCAATCCTGGCACCCCGAATGCGGAGTGTGGTGTGTCTTATTGTCCGCCGGATGCGGTTGAAGCGACCGACACGGCGCTGCCGTTTGAGCAGTTAACCGCCTATGTCGATGAGCTGAGCGCCCCTTACCTCGAAGACGCCGAAATCGACTTCGTTACCGATCAGCTCGGTTCTCAGCTGACGCTGAAAGCGCCTAATGCGAAAATGCGTAAAGTGTCTGACGATGCACCGCTGATGGAGCGCGTTGAGTACATGCTGCAGGCCACCGTTAACCCACAGCTGGCTGGCCACGGCGGCCGCGTCACGCTGATGGAAATTACCGACGAAGGCTATGCCATCCTGCAGTTTGGCGGCGGCTGTAACGGCTGTTCTATGGTCGACGTTACGCTGAAAGAAGGGATCGAGAAACAGCTTCTGGCTGAGTTCCCTGAGCTGAAAGGCGTTCGTGATCTGACCGAACACCAGCGCGGTGAGCACTCTTACTATTAGTTTGACCCTCACCCTAACCCTCTCCCTGGAAGGGAGAGGGGATAGATCGCGAAAATTGAGAAGTACCTACGCTTTCTTACGCCGCTTATCCAAATCCTTCAGCAGCCTGTTCACTCGTTCATCGCCAAACATCGCCTCCAGCGAGCGGGTTAGCTTCCGACGCCAGTTTTTATACTGATCGCTGGTCCCTGGAATATTCACCGGCTCGGCCATATCAAGCCAGTCCTCCGGCTGCAGCCCCAGTAACGCGCTATGGCTGTCGGCAATGTAACGCTGCATGCCACGGTTCAGGGTGTCGGTCATCGTCATTAATGCTGCTTTATGCCCTGCCCGCTTCGGCAAGCAGCCGTACTTATGCAACCCCTCCAGCAAGCCCTGTTTAGCTCGCTCACGGTCTTCATACAGCCCCGCCAGCACCTCTTCATCCGGATAGAGACCCAGCGTTTTACCCAGCGTTAAATCTCCGCTGTTCCAGTAACCGCGAAGCGTTGGCAGGTCGTGCGTCGTGGCGACCGCCATCGACTGCCTCGGCCATGAAGCCGGCGCCTTAAACTGCTTCTCCCCGTCGTGCTCGAAGTACAGCACTTTGTAAGAGTAAACGCCGCTGTCGCGGAGCTTGCCGACGATTTCAACCGGCACCGTGCCAAGGTCTTCACCTATCACCATGCAGCGGTGACGCTGGCTCTCAAGCGCAAGGATAGACAGCAAATCGTCGACCGGATACTGGACGTAAGCGCCCTTATCCGCCGTTTCGCCGTAAGGGATCCACCACAGCCGCAGCATCGACATCACGTGGTCGATACGCAGCGCGCCGCAGTGGGTCATGTTGGCGCGCAGCAGCTCGATAAAAGGCTGATAGGCTCGAGCGACCATGACATGGGGGTCCATTGGCGGCAGGCCCCAGTTTTGCCCCAGCGGGCCAAGAATATCCGGCGGGGCACCGACAGAAGCCTTCAGGCAGTAAAGTTCACGGTCGCACCAGGTTTCAGATCCGCCTTCCGCCACGCCCACCGCGAGATCGCGATAGAGGCCAATCGGCATCTCGTCATGCTGGCTGGCATCCCAGCACGCCTTAAACTGACGCCAGGCGAGATACTGCAACCAAAGCCAGAAGTTAACCTCATCGCGATGCACCTCGCAGAACTTTTTGACCTCCGGGCTGTGGGCATCACGATAGCCCTCAGGCCACACCGGCCAGCCCCAGCGGCCAACATCTTCGCTAACCTGACTGGCATGTAGCGCATCATAGGCGGCCTGGTAGAAAAGTCCTTCACCGCCTTCAGCGATGAAGCGGTCAAACTCGATAACCTGCTCATCATTGCTTTTACGCAGCGAGAATTGCTGCCACGCCAGACGCAGTGCCGCAATTTTAAGGGCCGTGACGGCGGAGTAATCCACCCATTCGGCATCTCTCGCGGCTTTTAGCCGTTGCTGGACGGCGGATTTTTTCCACCACGCCTGCGCCGCTTTGCTGCTCTGAAAATCCTCTAACGCATTAACGTCGATGTAGATGATATTCAGCCAGCGGCGAGACGAGGGGCTGTACGGGCTGGCGCTTTCCGGGTTCGCAGGATAAAGCGAATGAATCGGGTTGAGGCCGATAAATGCCCCGCCACGCTTTGCCACATCCGCCAGCATCTGCTTCAAGTCACCAAAGTCGCCGATGCCCCAGTTCGCCTCAGAACGCAGCGTATACAGCTGCACGCACGCGCCCCACAGTTTTTTGCCCTGCAGCAAGGCAGCGGGCTCATAGCAGCGCGGCGGCGCGACGATAATGCGGCTAGCCCAGCTTTGCTTTTGCTGGGTCACCACCAGAGAGTGATATCCCTCCGGCAGCTTCGTCGGCAGCGATAATTTCTTACCGCCGGAGGCATGCCCGTGATGGACATATCCTTCTTCGGTAGTCAGCTGCCAGCTAAACTCCCCTTCGCCTTCCAGCGCCAGCTGCATCCGCTGTCCCGCGGTGAAAACCTGCACAACGGGCACCGGCGTGGGTACCTGCTTCGGCGCAACGGTGCGGTTCATGGCCTCGAGCAGACGCAGCTTTGTCTCGGCAGGAATATCCTGCGGTTTGCCGTGGGCGTTGATGTAGTTCGGGCTGATACCGGCCGCCAGCGCGGCGCTATCAAGACGTTTACGTTCCATGGCGCTCCCTTAGCGTTTTGCCTGCCAGATACGTTGCTGGTAATCGCGAATTGAACGGTCGGAGCTGAACATGCCGCAGCGGGCGCTGTTCAGAATGGCCGCGCGCGTCCACGCCTCCTGGTCGAGATAAAGCTTGTCGGCGAGCTTCTGCGCTTCGGCGTAGGCGGTAAAGTCCGCCATCACCAGATAAGGGTCGCCGCCCTCTTTGCCGATGCTGTGCAGCATCTGGTCAAAGGCGTGTTTATCGCCCTCGCTGTATTTCCCCTGCTCCAGCTCTTTAAGGATCGCATCCAGCACTTTATCTTTTTTGCGCCATTTCACCGGGTCATAGCCTTTGGCTTTCAGGGCTTTAACCTGCTCGACGGTGTGGCCAAAAATAAAGATATTCTCTTCACCCACTTTCTCGGCGATTTCAACGTTGGCGCCGTCAAGCGTGCCCACCGTCAGCGCACCGTTCAGCGCCAGCTTCATATTGCCCGTGCCGGAAGCTTCTTTGCCCGCGGTCGAAATCTGCTCGGAGATATCGGCCGCCGGGATCATGATTTCCGCCGCAGACACGCAGTAGTCCGGCAGGAAAACGACCTTCAGCTTGTCGCCCACCAGCGGATCGTTATTGATCGCCTCGGCCACCTTGTTGATCGCAAAGATAATATTTTTTGCCAGGTAATATCCCGGAGCTGCCTTCGCGCCAAACAGGTAAACGCGCGGCACGCGGTCTGCTTTCGGGTTTTCGCGGATCTCTTTGTACTGCGCCAGGATATGCAGCAGATTGAGATGCTGGCGCTTGTACTCATGCAAACGCTTGATTTGCACATCGAACAACGCATCCGGGCTAATCACAATCCCGGTACGAGCCTTCACAAAGGCCGCCAGCTTCACCTTGTTCTGGTATTTGATTTCGCGCCAGGTCTGGCGGAATTTGGCGTTATCGGCGTGCTTCTCCAACCCTTCCAGTACGTCGAGATTGTTCGCCCACTCTTTCTTCAGCGTCTTGTCGAACAGCCCGGCAAGCGCCGGGTTGCACTGCTTGATCCAGCGGCGTGGCGTAATGCCGTTCGTAACGTTGTGGAATTTGTTCGGCCACAGCTGGTGGTATTCCGGGAACAGATCTTTGACCACCAGCTCAGAGTGCAGTGCGGCAACGCCGTTAACCGCAAAGCCCCCCACCACGCACAGGTTTGCCATACGCACCTGTTTGTTATGCACCACGGCGAGCTTCGCCCAAACGGCTTCATCACCCGGCCACGTTTTGTCGACCAGCACCTTAAAGCGCTTGTTGATTTCATTGATGATTTGCATATGGCGCGGCAAGAGCGCCTTAACCAGCTTCTCGTCCCAGCACTCTAAGGCTTCCGGCATCAAGGTGTGGTTGGTGTAGGCGAAGGTGTGGCTGGTTATCGCCCAGGCGTCATCCCAGCTAAGCTGATGCTCGTCAATCAGCACGCGAAGCAGCTCCGGGATTGCGATAGTTGGGTGAGTATCGTTGAGCTGGATAACTTCGTAATCCGGCAGCTCGGCGAGCTTGCGGCCCGCCAGATGATGACGGCGCAGTATGTCCGCCACCGAGCAGGCACACTGGAAATATTGCTGCATCAGGCGCAGCTTTTTGCCGTTCAGATGGTTGTCGTTCGGGTAAAGCACCTTGGTCAGCTTCTCGGCGTCGATGCCCTGCTGTTCTGCCTTAAGGAATTCACCGTCGTTAAATTTCGTCAGATCGAACGGATGAGCATGTTTTGCCTGCCACAGGCGCAGCGGCTGCGCCACGCCGTTGCGGTAGCCCAGCACCGGTAAATCCCACGCTTCGCCCTGGAAAATAAAGGCCGGTTCCCAGCGCTGATTTTTCCCGCTTTTAACCACTTTACCGCCGACCCCAACCTGCACGTCCAGCGCGCCGTTGTGGCGGAACCAGGGGTAGCTGCCGCGCTGCCAGTCATCCGGGGCTTCCATCTGCTTGCCGTCCTTAAAGGACTGGCGGAACAGGCCGTACTGATAATTCAGGCCATAGCCAATAGCCGACTGCCCGACCGTAGCCATCGAGTCCAGGAAGCAGGCCGCCAGGCGCCCTAACCCGCCGTTTCCTAAGGCCGGATCCGTCTCTTCTTCCAGCAAATCCGTGAGGTTAATCTGGTAACCCTTCAGCACGTCGCTCACCTCGGAGAACCAGCCGAGGTTAAGCAGGTTATTCCCGGTCAGGCGGCCAATCAGAAACTCCATCGAGATGTAGTTAACATGGCGCTGTTTATTCTCAGGTTTTGCTACCGGCTGAGCCGCTAATAGCTCTGCCAGCGCGCCGCTAACCGCGTGCCACCACTGATGCTGGGTCATTTCACTGGCATCATTAAGGCCGTAACGCTGCCACTGGCGCGTCAGAGCGGACTGGAACTGTTCTTTACTGAAGATCGGCTGTGACATAGGAAATCGGTCCTGTAATGTTCGAAAATCATTACCCGTTAGTGTGCCGGGCAGCCTGGGTGACTTCCTCATCCCGGCGCGGATTAGGCGGGGAGGAGTAGCGAGGATGAGCGAAAAATGTGATCTCTGCCACTCTGTGCGGCGATGTAACAGGTTTCAGTCTTGCCGGCGCAAGGAGTGAGCAATCGTCTTCATGAAAAAAATGGAACTGTGACAGGGTGCAACTTACCGAGCACGGAAAGTTCAACAACCTTGCAATAAGCGACATTCTGGCCGACCTTATCCGTAAGCATTAATTACGAAGCGTAAAAAAAATCGCATCCTTGAACTTTTCCCTCCATGATTCCTTCTGCAACGCGGTAATTCCGCCCTGCGGCGCGGATGATGCCGGGGAAATTTATACACAGTGAAGTGATCAACTATGTTAATCCCATCCAAATTAAGTCGCCCTGTTCGGCTGGAAAACACTGTGGTTCGCGATCGCCTGTTGGTGAAGCTTTCGACCGCCGCCAACTACCGCTTAGCGCTGATCGCCAGCCCTGCCGGTTATGGTAAAACAACCCTGGTCTCACAGTGGGCGGCCGGGCGAAAAGAGCTGGGCTGGTACTCGCTCGACGAAGGCGATAACCAGCAGGAACGCTTTGCCAGCTACCTGATTGCCGCCGTGCAGCACGCTACCGGCGGGCACTGTATAAGTAGCGAAATCATGGCGCAAAAACGGCAATATGCCAGCCTGTCCTCGCTCTTTTCCCAACTTTTCATCGAGCTGGCGGGATGGGACAAACCGCTGTATCTGGTGATTGATGATTACCATCTGATTGCCAACCCGGTGATTCATGAAGCGATGCGCTTTTTCATTCGCCACCAGCCGGAAAACCTGACGCTGGTGATCCTGTCGCGCAACCTGCCGCAGCTTGGTATCGCCAACCTCCGCGTTCGCGACCAACTGCTGGAAATCGGCAGCCAGCAGCTCGCCTTCACGCACCAGGAAACCAAACAATTCTTTGATAACCGCCTGGCAACGCCTATCGAGCAAGCGGACAGCAGCCGCCTTTGTGATGACGTTGCCGGCTGGGTCACCGCCCTGCAGCTGATTGCCCTGTCCGCTCGCCAGAGCAATACGCCGGCCCAGCATTCCGCACGCCGGCTGTCGGGGATTAACGCCAGCCATCTTTCAGACTATCTGGTGGATGAGGTGCTGAATAACGTTGATGCCGACACCCGCAACTTCCTGTTAAAAAGCTCTATTCTGCGCTCGATGAATGACGCGCTGATAGTCCAGGTGACCGGCGAAGAAAATGGTCAGATGCGTCTCGAAGAGACCGAGCGCCAGGGCCTGTTCCTGCAGCGCATGGACGACTCCGGCGAATGGTTCTGCTTCCATCCTCTGTTTGGCAGCTTCCTGCGCCAGCGCTGCCAGTGGGAGCTGGCCGCAGAGTTGCCGGATATTCATCGCGCCGCGGCCAAAAGCTGGATGGAACAAGGCTTCCCCAGCGAGGCGATTCACCACGCGCTGGCGGCGGGCGATGCCAATATGCTGCGCGACATCCTTCTGGGCCACGCATGGGCGCTGTTTAACCATAGCGAACTGACGCTGCTGGAAGAGTCGCTCAAGGCGCTGCCGTGGGAAAGCCTGCTGGAAAACCCCAAACTTGTGCTGCTGCAGGCCTGGCTGATGCAAAGTCAGCACCGCTATAGCGAAGTAAACACCCTGCTGGCGAGAGCCGAGCAGGAAATGAATTTGGTTATCGACGACACGCTGCACGGCGAATTCAACGCCCTGCGGGCCCAGGTCGCCATCAACGCGGGTGACCCGGCAGAAGCCGAACGTCTGGCAATGGTGGCGCTGGAAATGCTGCCGCTGGCCAATTTTTACAGCCGCATCGTCGCCACCTCGGTTCACGGCGAGGTGCTGCACTGCAAGGGAGATCTCACTAAATCGCTCTCCGTTATGCAGCAAACAGAGCAGATGGCACGCCGCCACGATGTCTGGCATTACGCTTTATGGAGCCTGATTCAGCAAAGCGAGATTCTGCTGGCTCAGGGGTTCCTGCAGGCCGCCTGGGAAACGCAGGAAAAAGCTTTTGTGCTGATCCGCGAACAGCACCTCGAACAGCTGCCGCTGCATGAGTTCCTGCAGCGCATCCGCGCTCAACTGCTCTGGGCATGGGCACGGCTGGATGAAGCCGAAGCGGCAGCACGCAGCGGAATGGAGGTGCTTTCCAGCTTCCAGCCACAGCAACAGCTGCAGTGCCTGGCGCTGCTGGTGCAGTGTTCTCTGGCGCGTGGTGACCTGGATAATGCCCGGAATCACCTTAACCGCCTTGAAAATTTGCTTGGGAACGGTCCCTGGCACAGCGACTGGGTCTCTAACGCCGATAAGGTGCGGGTGATTTACTGGCAAATGACCGGGGATAAGAAGTCGGCGGCCAACTGGCTGCGCCTGACGCCAAAACCTGAATTTGCCAATAACCACTTCCTGCAAAGCCAGTGGCGTAACATCGCCCGTGTGCAAATCCTGCTGGGCGAGTACGAGCCGGCAGAAATGGTGCTGGAAGAGCTAAACGAAAATGCCCGCAGCCTGCGCCTGATGAGCGACCTCAACCGCAACCTGCTGCTGCTAAACCAGCTTTACTGGCAGGCAGGGCGTAAAAGTGACGCTCAGCGTGTGCTGCTGGAAGCGCTGTCGCTGGCAAACCGCACGGGGTTCATCAGCCACTTCGTGATTGAAGGGGAAGCCATGGCGCAGCAGCTGCGCCAGCTCATTCAGCTCAACACGCTGCCGGAGCTGGACCAGCATCGCGCTCAGCGCATCCTGCGCGAGATAAACCAGCATCATCGCCACAAGTTTGCTCACTTTGACGAAAGCTTTGTGAACCGCTTGCTTAACCACCCGGAAGTACCGGAGCTTATCCGCACCAGCCCGCTGACGCAGCGAGAGTGGCAGGTACTGGGGCTGATTTACTCAGGCTACAGCAACGAGCAGATCGCCGGGGAGCTGGACGTCGCGGCAACGACCATTAAAACGCATATCCGAAATCTGTATCAGAAGCTCGGCGTGGCGCATCGTCAGGACGCGGTACAGCATGCGCAGAAATTGCTGAAGATGATGGGGTATGGGGTTTAGCTGGAAAGATTCTGGAGACGGGTTCTAACCCTCACCCCGCCCTCTCACTTTTAGGGAGAGGATTCGGGTGAGGGAAAAGCCTAAAATAACGTTACCGGTTCAAAGCTATTTAAGACGCCAGCGACAATCCCGCTTTAGCCGCCTGCTTTACCAGCCACTGCGACACCCGAGTCTGCTGCTCTTCATTCAGCCACATACCCAGCTTGGTACGGCGCCAGAGCGCGTCTTCCGCACATTTTACCCACTCGTGCTCGACCAGGTAGCGCAGCTCGGCTTCGTAAAACTCATGGCCAAACTCTTCGCCCAAATCGCTCAGGCTTTTGGCATCGCCCAGCACCAGATCGCTGTTGCTGCCATAGGTACGCGCCAGGCGGCGGGCAAGGCTTTCGGTCAGGAAACCGTGACGGCGGCGCAGTTTTGCCGCGTAATCATCGCGATCGCCGCCGATATCACCGCCGGGCAGACGGCTCTCTTTAGTCCAGGCCGGGCCGATATTCGGGTAGTAACGCTCAAGCTTATCCAGCGCGTGCTCGGCCAGCTTACGGTAGGTGGTCAGCTTGCCGCCGAAGACCGACAGCAGCGGAGCCTGGCCGTTTTCGTCATGGATATCCAGGGTGTAATCGCGGGTTACGGCCTGCGGAGAATCCGACTCGTCGTCACACAGCGGGCGCACGCCAGAATAGGTCCAGACGATATCGTCTTTGGTTAGCGTCTTTTTGAAGTGAGCGTTGTAAACGTTCAGCAGATAGCTCACTTCTTTATCGTCAATTTGCACCGCTTTCGGATCGCCGTGGTACTCCACGTCCGTGGTGCCGATGATGGAGAACTCATCCATCCACGGGATTACAAACACGATTCGTTTGTCTTCGTTTTGCAGGATGTAGGCCTGCTTCTGGGTATGCACGCGTGGCACCACAATGTGGCTGCCTTTGATCAGGCGGATACCGTAAGGCGACGGCAACTGCAGGCCTTCGTCAAAGAAGGTTTTCACCCACGGACCGGTAGCGTTTACCAGACCTTTCGCACGCCAGGTGAAGGTTTCGCCGGTATCAATGTCCTGCGCTTCAACCACCCACATGCCGTTTTCACGGGTCGCTTTAATAGCGCGGGTACGGGTTTTCACCTCACCGCCTTTGCGAGTCACCATCTGGGCATTGGCCAGTACCAGGCGAGCGTCATCCACCCAGCAGTCGGAATATTCGAAACCGCGCACGATTTCAGGCTTCAGCACGGAGTCTGCGCCAAAACGCAGGCTGGCAGAAGCCGGGAGGCTAGTGCGTTTGCCCAGATGGTCGTACATAAACAGTCCGGTACGGATCATCCACGCCGGGCGAAGATGCGGGCGGTGCGGCAAACGAAAGCGCATCGGGAAGGCAATATGCGGTGCCATTTTCAGCAGCACTTCACGCTCGGCCAGGGCTTCACTGACCAGTCGAAACTCGTAATGTTCCAGATAGCGCAGGCCGCCGTGAATCAGCTTGGAGCTGGCGGAGGAAGTGGCACAGGCCAGATCCTGTCCCTCCAGCATTAACACGGATAACCCGCGGCCAGCGGCATCCGCCGCAATACCGGCGCCGTTGATTCCACCGCCAATAACAATCAGATCTTTGGTTTCCATGTTGCCCTCACGCACTTTCGTTAAAGCTCAAAAATGTTCGATATCGATCATAATAGCAAGTGTTCGTCCGCTTTGGTAACGAAATAAAAACATTTCTACGTGATATGGATAACATATTGGCGTTAATATCAGCGCCAGCGGGGCGCTATGCCTTAACATGCCCCTTGTTTCCTTTCTTTCTCGACGAGTAAAACCATGGATCAATTTGAATGTATTGGTGTGGAAGAAGCACACCAGAAACTCCAGCAGCAGCAGGCGGTATTAGTGGACATCCGCGATCCGCAGAGCTTTGCCATGGGACACACGCCGGGGGCTTACCACCTCACCAACGACACGCTGGTGAATTTTATGCAGCAAACCGACTTCGACACGCCGGTGATGGTGATGTGCTACCACGGCAACAGCAGCAAAGGCGCCGCTCAATATCTGCTGCAGCAGGGCTATGACCAGGTCTATAGCATCGACGGTGGCTTTGACGCCTGGCACCGTCACTTCCCGGCCGAAGTCGCTCACGGCGCGTAAAGTTCAGCCGTTTTCGCTCCCTGCGGGTATACTGCTTGCCCTAATAAAAGCTTTACCCTGGATAATTTGAGTCGTAGGAAGGCGGCAAGTGAGCTCACGCTCAGGAGCTTACATAAAGTAAGTGACTGAGGTGGGGAAGTGAAGACGGTGCCCCTACGGCTCGAAGTATGACGGGTAAATAGACGAAGTTGGTTAAACTTTCATGATCATGATTACCTCTTTCGCCAACCCGCGCGTTGCGCAGGCTTTTGTCGATTACATGGCAACTCAGGGCGTTATTCTTACTATTCAGCAGCATACTCAAAGCGATGTCTGGCTGGCGGATGAAAGCCAGGTGCAGACTGTGCGCGCAGAGCTGGAAAGGTTTGTCGCAAATCCTGGCGACCCGCGCTATCAGGCCGCCAGCTGGAGCACCGGCCACAGCGGCGTAAGCTTCAGCTATAAACGCTATCCGTTCTTCGCCACCATCAAAGAGCGTGCCGGGCCGCTAACCCTCCTCGTTATCGGCCTGTGTATCGCGCTTTTTGTGCTGCTGAATATCGTAGGCTTCGGGCCGGTGATTTCCGTACTTGGCTGGCCGCTCGTGCCCGAGCAGCGCTTTGAGTTCTGGCGCTATTTCACGCATGGACTACTGCATTTCTCCTTGATGCATATCCTCTTTAACCTACTATGGTGGTGGTATTTAGGCGGTGCGCTGGAAAAACGCCTCGGCACCGGCAAGCTGCTGACGCTGACGCTTATCTCCACCCTGCTGAGCGGCTTTATGCAGGCGAAATTTACCGGCCCGCTTTTTGGCGGCCTGTCGGGAACGGTGTTTGCGCTGATGGGCTATGTCTGGCTGCGCGGAGAGCGGGATCCCGACAGCGGGCTACAGATGCAGCGTGGCCTGCTGGCCTTTGCTGTCATCTGGCTGGTTATTGAGGTCTTTACTCAGTCAGCCGTTATTCCAGCCCACCTGACCGGCATGCTGGTCGGGCTGGCGATGGCGCTGGTAGATACCCTGAATGCGCGAAAACGAACATAAAAATGCTGGAGTAGCTAGTGAAGCAGACACAACGTCATGACGCGATTATTGAGCTGGTTAAGCAGCAGGGATACGTCAGTACCGAAGAGTTGGTGGAACAGTTTGCCGTCAGCCCGCAAACCATTCGCCGTGATTTAAACGACCTGGCCGACCAGAATATGATTCTGCGTCATCACGGTGGCGCCGCTCTGCCGTCCAGCTCGGTCAACACTCCGTGGCACGACCGAAAGGCAACACAGACCGCCGAGAAAGAGCGCATTGCGCAGAAGGTGGCCAGCCAGATCCCGAACGGCGCCACGCTGTTTATCGACATCGGTACCACGCCAGAAGCGGTGGCACATGCGCTGCTTAACCACAGCAATCTGCGCATCGTGACCAACAACCTCAACGTGGCTAACACGCTGATGGTGAAAGAAGACTTCCGTATTATTCTGGCCGGGGGCGAACTGCGCAGCCGCGATGGCGGTATCATCGGCGAGGCCACGCTGGACTTTATTTCCCAGTTCCGCCTCGACTTCGGCATTCTCGGCATCAGCGGCATCGACAGCGACGGCTCACTGCTGGAGTTTGACTACCACGAGGTTCGCACCAAGCGCGCGATTATCGAAAACTCCCGCAGCGTGCTGTTAGTCGTAGATCACTCGAAGTTTGGCCGTAATGCGATGGTGAATTTGGGCAGTATTAGCCTGGTGGATACCGTATATACGGACGTGATGCCTCCTGCGGGGGTGATGCAGGTGATTAAAGAGAATAACGTGCAGCTGGAGCTGTGCTGAGGTTTGTACGCTCAGTGAGGAAGCTTTACGTTCAAATCTTCCCCTCACCCCGGCCCTCTCCCCAAAGGGGCGAGGGAGAAAAAAGCTATGGGAAACATTTTTATCCCCTCTCCCACGCGGGGAGAGGGTTAGGGTGAGGGGGAAACCTACAATCTCACCGGCTTAATATGCCAAATCTCATCGGCGTACTCCTGAATCGTCCTGTCAGACGAGAAATACCCCATATTGGCAATATTGTGCATGGCGTGAATCGTCCACTCCTCCGGCTGCTGATAAAGCTCATCAACCCGATCCTGGCAATCCACATAGCTACGGTAGTCCGCCAGCACCTGATAGTGATCACCAAAGTTAATCAGCGAATCCACTAAATCCCGATAACGCCCCGGCTCTCCGGCACTGAACGCGCCGGTTGCGATTTGGGTCAGCACCTGACGCAGC
This sequence comes from Cedecea neteri, assembly GCF_000757825.1. Taxonomy (GTDB): domain Bacteria; phylum Pseudomonadota; class Gammaproteobacteria; order Enterobacterales; family Enterobacteriaceae; genus Cedecea; species Cedecea selenatireducens. The sequence continues at coordinate 2,941,988 of NZ_CP009451.1, read as the reverse complement.
TCTTCATCCTTCTCGTAATACTCTCGAGGGTTATAGCCCTTGCGGCGCAGCTCCTCGACCTCTTCCGCCGTATTACCGAAGATGAAGATATTGTCCTTACCGACATGATCGAGCATTTCAACGTTCGCACCGTCCAGCGTGCCGATAGTCAGCGCCCCGTTCAGAGCAAACTTCATGTTGCTGGTGCCGGAGGCCTCGGTACCCGCCAGCGAGATTTGCTCAGAGAGATCCGCCGCCGGAATAATCAGCTGGGCAAGGCTGACGCTGTAGTTGGGGATAAACACCACTTTCAGCTTATCTTTCACCTGCGGATCGTTGTTAATGACCTCCGCGACGTCGTTGATAAGATGAATGATGTGCTTCGCCATGTAGTAGGCAGACGCCGCTTTGCCCGCAAAAATGTTCACGCGCGGCACCCATTCAGCCTCCGGATTGGCCTTGATGCGGTTATAGCGGGTTATTACGTGCAGCACGTTCATTAGCTGGCGCTTGTACTCGTGAATACGTTTGATCTGCACGTCGAACAGCGCATCCGGGCTAACCACCACGTTGAGCTGCTGCCCGATATACGTCGCCAGCCGTTTTTTGTTGCTGAGCTTGGCCTTGCGCACCGCCTGATGCACCGTCGGGTAATCAATATGCTGCTTCAGGTCGTTCAGCTGGCTCAGGTCCGTACGCCACGTCTGGCCGATGTTCTCGTCCAGCACTTCGGACAGCGCAGGGTTGGCGAGCGCCAGCCAGCGGCGAGGCGTCACGCCGTTCGTTTTGTTGCTAAAGCGCATCGGGAAGATGCTGGCGAAGTCGGCAAACAGCGACTGCACCATCAGATTGGAGTGCAGCTCGGAAACGCCGTTCACCTTATGGCTGACCACCACCGCAAGCCAGGCCATGCGCACGCGCCTGCCGTTGGACTCATCGATGATAGACGCTCTGCCCAGCAGCCCGGTGTCGTTCGGGTACTGCTCCTGCAGCGTCTTCATGAAGTAGTCGTTAATCTCAAAGATTATCTGCAAATGGCGCGGCAGGATCTTGCCGAGCATATCTACCGGCCAGGTTTCCAGCGCCTCGCTCATCAGCGTGTGGTTGGTGTATGAGAACACCTGGCAGGTGACCTCAAACGCCTCTTCCCACTCAAACTTATGCTCGTCAATCAGCAGCCGCATCAGCTCCGGAATCGACAGCACCGGGTGCGTGTCGTTCAGGTGAATCGCCGTTTTCTCTGCCAGATTGGCGTAGGTTTTATGCAGCTGATAGTGGCGGCTAAGGATGTCCTGCATGGTTGATGAAACCAGGAAGTATTCCTGACGCAGACGCAGCTCGCGCCCCGAATAGGTTGAGTCATCTGGATAAAGCACGCGGGACACGTTCTCGGAATGGTTTTTGTCCTCCACCGCCGCGAAGTAGTCGCCCTGATTAAACTTACCGAGATTGATCTCGCTACTCGCCTGGGCGTTCCACAGCCTTAGTGTGTTAGTCGCGTCGGTGTCATAGCCCGGGATAATCTGGTCATAGGCCACCGCAAGAATCTCTTCGGTCTCGACCCAGCGGGCTTTTTTCCCCTCCTGCTGAATTCGTCCGCCAAAACGCACCTTATAGCGCGTGTTATGGCGCTTAAACTCCCATGGGTTACCGTATTCGAGCCAGTAGTCCGGCGACTCTTTCTGACGGCCATCAACAATGTTCTGCTTAAACATGCCGTAATCGTAGCGAATGCCGTAGCCGCGCCCCGGCAGCCCCAGGGTCGCCAGCGAATCGAGGAAACAGGCGGCGAGACGGCCAAGACCGCCGTTGCCAAGGCCGGGGTCGTTCTCCTCGTCAATCAACTCTTCCAGATCGAGTCCCATCTCTTCGAGGGCGTTTTTCACATCTTCATAAATACCGAGAGAAAGCAGCGCGTTCGACAGCGTACGCCCGATAAGAAACTCCATCGACAGATAGTAAACCTGGCGAACTTCCTGCGAGAGCTGGGCACGGTTGGAACGCAGCCAGCGTTCAACCAGCCTGTCTCGCACGGCAAATAGCGTGGCGTTAAGCCATTCGTGTTTATTGGCGATGGCAGGGTCTTTCCCCACCGTAAACATCAGCTTATAGGCAATCGAGTGTTTCAGCGCCTCGACGCTTAGCGTGGGTGATGCATAGGAAAAGGGTGCATTCATATCAGTGATTCCTGGTGTATGGGTAATTACAACAAGCGTTGATAAAGGTCGCGGTATGACTGCGCCGCTACCTGCCAGCTAAAATCCATATTCATCGCCTGCCGCTGCACAAAACGCCACAGTGACGGGCGGGACCACAGCACGAAAGCACGCCGGATCGCGCGGAGCAGCGACCAGGCATTACTGTCTTCAAACACAAAACCGGTTGCCACACCGTCAGCCAGGTTCTCCAGCGAAGTATCCGACACGGTGTCGGCCAGGCCACCGGTTCGCCGCACCAGCGGCAAGGTGCCATACTTCAGGCCGTAGAGCTGGGTTAAGCCGCAGGGCTCAAAGCGGCTCGGGACTAAAATCACATCGGCACCGCCCATGATGCGGTGGGAAAATGCCTCGTGATAGCCAATCTGGACGCCGACCTGGCCGGGATGCTCGGCGGCCGCCGCCAGGAATCCTTCCTGCAGCACAGAGTCCCCAGCCCCCAGCAGCGCCAGCTGGCCGCCCTGCTCCAGTAATCCGGGCAGCGCCTCAAGCACCAGATCCAGCCCTTTTTGGCTGGTTAACCGGCTGACCACGGCGAACAGCGGGACTTTGTCATTCACCTTCAGCCCCATCGCCACCTGCAGCTGACGTTTGTTTTCAGCTTTCTCTTCCAGCGAGTCGCGGGTGTAGCGCGAGGCCAGCAGCAGGTCGCTTTCCGGATTCCAAATCTTGCCGTCTACGCCGTTTAAAATGCCAGACAGCTTCCCTTCACGCTGGCGCTGGCGCAGAAGCCCTTCCATGCCGTAGGCAAAGTGCGGATCGGTTATCTCACGCGCATAGGTAGGGCTGACGGCGGTAATATGATCGGCGTAAAAAAGCCCGGCCTTCAGGTACGAAATCTGGCCGTGGAACTCCAGCCCGTTCATGTCGTAGAACCACCACGGCAGATCGATTTCACTTAAGTGATGTGCATAGAACATGCCCTGATAGGCAAGGTTATGCACGGTAAATACCGACTTCGCAGGGCGCCCGCGCGCCGCCAGATACGCCGGTGCCAGCCCGGCATGCCAGTCATGGGCGTGCACGATATCGGGATGCCAGAAGGGATCCAGCCCACAGGCCATTTCCGCGCCGACCCAGCCAAGCAGCGCAAAGCGCAGCACGTTGTCCTGATAAGCAAACTGATTGGTGTCGTGGTACGGGCTTCCGGGGCGCTCATAGAGATGGGGCGCATCAATCAGGTAAACGCCAACGCCGTTATAGTGGCCGTAGAGCAGGCGCATGTCGCCCGCGAACGTCTGTCGATGGGCAACTACCTGAATATCTTCGATTCCCCGCCGAACGTCGGGAAAAGCGGGCAGCAGGACGCGCGTATCAACGCCGCCGGCAATCTGCGCCGCCGGCAAAGCGCCCAGCACATCCGCAAGGCCGCCTGTCTTCAGTAGAGGAAACATCTCGGAACAGACATGTAAGACCTGCATTATCGCTCCCATTTGGAAAGTCGCGGCGCCGGTCTGGATCCTCAGGCAGCGCCAAACGATAAAATAACCGCGCACGGCATGACCGTGCGCAGGCCAATCTTCTTCGCGCTAGCCCTGCAGCTTCGCCAGCATCTCGCGCGTGACCAGTACAATGCCCTCTTCAGAGCGGTAAAAACGGCGAGCGTCCTCTTCTGCATTTTCGCCTACCACCATCCCTTCCGGGATCATGCAAGCGCGGTCGATGATGCAGCGACGCAGTCGACAGGAGCGTCCGACGATGACGTCGGGCAGCAGAACGGACGAGTCGATATTGCAAAAAGAGTTGATGCGCACGCGCGGAAACAGCACCGACTGCACGACCACCGAGCCCGAGATGATGCAGCCGCCGGACACCAGCGAGTTCAGCGTCATGCCGTGGCTGCCGGAGCGATCCTGGACGAACTTGGCGGGCGGCAGCGGCTCCATATGGGTACGGATCGGCCAGGCCTGGTCATACATATCCAGCTCGGGCATCACCGAAGCCAGATCGAGGTTCGCTTTCCAGTAGGCTTCCAGCGTTCCGACGTCGCGCCAGTAGGGCTCGGCGTTAGGATCGGACTGCACGCAGGAGAGCGGGAACGGGTGGGCGTAAGCTTCGCCCGCCAGGGTGATTTTCGGAATGATATCTTTGCCAAAGTCATGGCTGGAGTTTTCATCCCGATCGTCTTCTTCCAGCAGCCTGAACAAGTAATCGGCGTCAAAGATGTAGATCCCCATGCTTGCCAGAGACCTGCTGCTGTCGTTTGGCATGGTTGGCGGGTTTTCCGGCTTCTCCACGAAAGCGATAATTTTTTCGTCAACGTCCACCGCCATAACGCCAAACGCCGAAGCTTCATGCACCGGCACCGGCATACAGGCGACGGTACAGCGCGCGCCTTTCTCGACGTGGTCGATAAGCATGCGCGAGTAGTCCTGCTTGTAGATGTGGTCCCCGGCGAGGATCACCACGTACTCGGCGTTATAGCGGCGGATAATATCGAGGTTCTGGGTCACGGCATCGGCCGTTCCGCGATACCAGTTTTCACCGTGTACGCGCTGCTGGGCGGGCAGCAAATCAACAAACTCGTTCATCTCTTCGCTAAAGAAAGACCAGCCGCGCTGGATATGCTGCACCAGGGTGTGTGATTGATACTGAGTAATCACCCCAATGCGGCGAATGCCGGAGTTGATGCAGTTGGATAGCGCAAAATCAATAATGCGGAACTTGCCGCCAAAGTGGACCGCAGGCTTGGCGCGCGTCGACGTGAGATCCTTCAGTCGAGTCCCGCGGCCACCCGCCAGAATTAACGCAACGGATTTGATGGGCAGCTGGCGGGCCAGCATCAGCGGATCGTTTTTCTCAAACCTGACCATAACGAACTCCTTTTTCATGACTTGTGGAACACGCAGACTCCGTGCGCGGGACCATGCCATACAACCATCACGACCGGGTTGTCCTCTCCGGCAAACGGAGGAACGGCGTGCCATTCCCCCTCAGGTAGAACGATGTCCGCAACTTCTTCGGTCGCGTTAATAGCGATAAGCCAGCGATCGGACAGCTGGATTTGCAGGCGGTGGACCCCGTTTTGCCACTCATCGGCGCTCAGGGGCTGCGCCTCTTTATTCAGCCAGAGAACGTTGTCGTCGCCCTCTTCCCACCAGCGGTTGGCGGTCAGCGCCGGGATAGCCTGCCGCAGGTGAAGGAGCGCCGCCGTAAAGGTGGTTAACCCGTCGTTTCCCTGCTCCCAGTCAAGCCAGGTCAGCACGTTGTCCTGGCAGTAGGCGTTATTGTTGCCGTGCTGGCTATGCCCGTGCTCATCCCCGGCCAGCAGCATCGGCGTTCCCTGCGAGAGCAGCAGCGTGGTCAGCAGCGCATGCACGCTGTCCCGACGCCGTTCCTTGGTAATCAGGTTGGCTTCAAGCCCTTCAAAACCATAGTTATTACTAAAGTTGCTGTTGGTGCCGTCGCGATTATCTTCGCCGTTGGCTTCGTTATGTTTCTGGTTAAAACTTACGCAATCCCGCAGCGTAAAACCATCATGAGCGGTAATTAAATTAATGCTGGTGGAGGGTAACCTTTCGCCATGGCGATAAACGTCGCTCGAGCCGGCAAAGCGGCAGGCGAACCCGCCCAAAGAGAGATCCTGCTGGAGCCAGAAGCGACGCATCCCGTCCCTGAAATGATCGTTCCATTCGGCGAACAGCGGTGGGAAATTGCCGACCTGGTAACCCCCTGACCGATATCCCAGGGCTCGGCGATAAGCTTCACCTGCGACAGGTGAGGATCGTTTTTGATCGCCTCAAACAGCGGCGCATCCTGCCGAAATTCCGGCGTGCGCCCCATCACCGAGGCCAGATCAAAACGGAAACCGTCCACGTGGAAGCTGTCTACCCAGTAACGCAGACAGTCCGTCATCTGGGCCACCACGCCCGGCGTGCTGAGGTTCAGGGTATTTCCGCAGCCGGTCCAGTTCTGGTAATCGCCGTTGTCCATTAACCAATAATAGCTACGGTTGTCGATTCCGCTCAGCGACAGGGTTGGGCCGTCCTTGTCCAGCTCCGCGCTGTGGTTCAGGACAATGTCGAGGATCACTTCAATCCCGGCCTTGTGCAGCGCTTTGATGGCGCCTCTTAGCTCGTTGGCCGCGTTGTGGGGGTTCTGGTCTATCGCGTAGTAACTTTCAACGGCATAGAAAGCGCGAGGGTTGTAGCCCCAGTAGTTACTCAGCCCCAACTGCGAAATGCGGGGCTCGGTAACGAAGTGCGCCACGGGCAGCAGCTCAAGCGCCGTGATCCCCAGCCGTTTGAAGTAATCAGTCATCACCGGGTGCCCCAGCGCCGCATAAGTCCCGCGCTGCTCTTCCGGGATGCCGGGATGAAGCAGCGTCAGCCCGCGAACGTGGGCTTCATAGATAACCGTGTTGCCCCACGGCGTTCGAAGCGGCCGATCGTCTTCCCAGTCAAATTTTTCCCTGACCACCACGCACTTGGCCATGTGCGGGGCACTGTCCTCGAGGTTGGGTTCATCGTAGCCGCAGTGAAAATGCGGATGATCTTCGGCCCCGCCCACCACCACGCGAGCGCAGGGATCGAGCAGCAGCTTCGCAGGATTAAAGCGATGGCCATTTTCAGGCTCCCACGGCCCGTGAACCCGGTAGCCGTAGAGCAGCCCCGGTTTACCTTCCGGCAGATAGCCATGCCAGATGTCTCCCGAGCGCGAGGGCATGTCGTAGCGCTTTTCGTGTCCGTGTTCATCAAACAGGCACAGCTCGACCTTTTCGGCATGCACCGAATAAAGGGTGAAGTTAACGCCCTTACCGTCGTAATACGCCCCAAAGGGAGCCGGGCTACCTTGAGCCAGCTGCGTCATGCATCGCCCTCCCGAATCAGCCAGAGGGTAGACAGCGGCGGCAGCGTGATAGAGAGCGAATGATCGCGACCGTGGCTTGGCACCGCCTCGCTGCGCACCGTGCCGCTGTTGCCGGCGTTACTGCCGTGATAATGCATCGAGTCGGTATTCAGCTCTTCACGCCAGCGCCCCGGCTGGTTGATGCCGAAGCGGTAATGGTAGCGAGGTATCGGCGTAAAGTTGCTGGCAACGATGACCTCGTTGCCCTCGGCGTCACGGCGCACGAAAATAAAGACCGAATTCGCCTTGTCCTCCACCACCAGCCATTCAAAGCCGTAGTCGTCAAAATCCATTTGATGCAGCGCCGCGTGTCGCCGGTAGGTATGGTTCAGATCGCGTACAAGGCGCTGCACGCCGTGGTGCCAGTTATCCCCGCCCTGCAGGAGATGCCAGTCAAGGCTGCTGTCGTGGTTCCATTCGCGCCCCTGGGCAAACTCGTTGCCCATAAACAGCAGCTTTTTGCCCGGAAATGCCCACATCCAGCCGTAGTAAGCGCGCAGGTTAGCGAACCTCTGCCAGGCATCTCCCGGCATGCGGTCGAGAATCGATTTTTTGCCGTGCACGACCTCATCGTGCGAAAGCGGCAGGACAAAGTTTTCGGTGCCGTTGTACAGCATCCCGAAGGTCATTTTGTCGTGGTGATACTGGCGGTAAACCGGGTCCAGCTTCATGTAGTCGAGCGTGTCGTGCATCCAGCCCAGGTTCCACTTAAACCAGAACCCCAGCCCTCCCATGCTCGGCGGGCGAGAGACGCCGGCAAAATCGGTGGACTCTTCCGCCATCGTCACCGCGCCCGGCGTTTGCTCCCCGATGATGCGGTTGGTATTGCGCAGAAATTCAATCGCTTCCAGATTTTCGCGGCCGCCGTACTCGTTCGGAACCCACTCGCCTTTTTCCCGGCTGTAGTCGCGGTAAATCATCGAGGCGACGGCATCCACGCGCAGGCCGTCAATGCCAAAACGTTCAATCCAGTAGAGCGCGTTGCCCACCAGATAGTTACAGACTTCACGGCGGCCATAGTTGTAAATCAGCGTGTTCCAGTCCTGGTGATAGCCCTCACGCGGGTCGCCATGTTCATACAACGAGGTGCCGTCGAACTTAGCCAGCCCCGCGTCATCCGTCGGGAAATGGCCCGGCACCCAGTCCAGCAAAACATTAAGCCCGGCTTCGTGGGCCGTTTGCAGGAAGTAGAGGAAGTCGTCGCGCGTGCCAAAACGGCGCGTCGGGGCGTAAAGCCCCTGCGGCTGATAGCCCCAGCTGCCGTCAAACGGATGCTCGTTGACCGGCAGCAGTTCGAGATGGGTGAATCCCATTTCTTTGACGTAGGGGATCAGCTGCTCCGCCAGCTCGCGGTAGCTGAGCCAGAAGTTATTGTCGGTATGGCGACGCCAGGAGCCGAGATGAACCTCATAGATTGAGATAGGCTGGTCAAAGCCGTTGGCTTTCTGCCGCTCGGGGCTGAGCGTGGTTTTCTCCGGCAGGCCGCAGATAAGAGAAGCCGTTTCGGGGCGCATTTGCGCTTCAAAAGCGTACGGGTCGGCCTTAATACGCAGGTGCCCATCGGCATCCAGCAGCTCGAATTTATACAGCTGTCCGTTGTGCGCGCCGGGGATAAACAGCTCCCAAATGCCGCTTTCTTTGCGCAGCCGCATCGGGTGGCGGCGGCCGTCCCAGTAGTTAAACTGACCCACGACGGAGACTCTTCGGGCGTTCGGTGCCCAAATAGAGAAGCGCGTTCCGGTCACGCCGTCCATCGTGTCAGCATGCGCACCCAGCGTTTCATAGGGGCGTAGATGCGTGCCTTCGGAAAGCAGCCAGCTGTCCAGCTCCTGAATCAGCGGGCCAAAACGATAGGGATCGTCAATCAGGTTTTCCTGACCGTGCCAGACAACGGCAAGCTGGTAGCGAAAGGCATTTTTACGGCGAGGAATCAGCCCACAAAAGAAACCCCGGGAATCGAGGCACTCGAGCTGGCCAACTTTTCGCCCGGTTTTTGGTTCGATAACCCAGACTTCAGTGGCGTCAGGCAGCAGCGCACGGACTTCAAGCCCGGCGTCCGTTTGGTGCATCCCCAGCAGGGAAAACGGATCGGCAAAATGACCCGCAATTAGCGCATTGATCACGTCTCTTTCCGGCAGAACAGACATGGCATTTTCCTTTTTTATGTGTCACCAACAACCTGCGCTACGCCGCCGCGCGGGTACGACACTTATCATTGACCTGACGAACGGCGCTTAACTCCTGTCAGCCGGTTCGCCCAATACTCGCCAAAACGCAGACGCGTGATGACTTAAGCATAGCCAACGCTTTCCTGGCTCCTCGTGAAATAAATTAATGACTTTCGTTGTACCTTAAATTGCAGGCAAAAAAAGAGAGGCCATAAGGCCCCTCAGTTAAATAAGTGTAATTATGCGAGCGACCGCAGCATTCTGCGCAGCGGCTCGGCGGCGCCCCACAGCAGCTGGTCACCGACGGTGAACGCGGAGAGATACTCTGGCCCCATGTTCAGCTTACGCAGGCGGCCAACGGGCGTTGACAGCGTGCCGGTTACCGCAGCAGGCGTCAGCTCACGCATGGTAATCTCACGATCGTTTGGCACCACTTTCGCCCACGGATTGTGCGCGGCCAGCAGCTCTTCCACGGTTGGGATAGAAACGTCTTTCTTCAGCTTGATGGTAAACGCCTGGCTGTGGCAGCGCAGCGCGCCTACGCGCACGCACAGACCGTCAACCGGGATAGCGGTTGACGTCGCAAGAATTTTGTTGGTCTCTGCCTGGCCTTTCCACTCTTCACGGCTCTGGCCGTTGTCGAGCTGCTTGTCGATCCACGGAATCAGACTGCCGGCCAGCGGCACGCCGAAGTTATCCACCGGCAGCTTACCGCTGCGGCCAAGTTCGGTGACCTTGCGCTCGATATCCAGAATAGCGGAAGCCGGGTTCGCCAGCTCGGTGGAGACTTCGCCATACAGCTGGCCCATTTGGTTCAGCAGTTCACGCATGTGGCGCGCGCCGCCGCCGGACGCAGCCTGGTAAGTCGCCACGGAAACCCAGTCAACGAGGTCGTGGGCAAACAGGCCGCCAAGGGACATCAGCATTAAGCTTACGGTGCAGTTGCCGCCAACGAAGGTTTTGACGCCTTTGTTCAGGCCTTCCTGAATGACGTGCTGGTTGACCGGGTCGAGGATAATAATCGCGTCATCTTTCATGCGTAGAGAAGAAGCTGCGTCAATCCAGTAACCTTGCCAGCCGCTTTCACGGAGCTTTGGATAGATTTCGTTGGTATAATCGCCGCCCTGGCAGGTCACTATGATATCCAGCGCCTTCAGCGCTTCCAGATCAAATGCGTCCTGCAGTGTACCGCCGGTGGTGCCGGCAAACGTAGGGGCTGCCTGCCCAAGCTGGGAAGTGGAGAAGAAAACCGGACGAATGGCGTCAAAATCGCGCTCTTCCACCATGCGTTGCATGAGCACAGAGCCGACCATACCGCGCCAGCCAATAAAACCAACATTTTTCATAGCGACTTAATCCTGCAGAGATGATTGCGTGTGTAAGCGCTGGCAGTGAGCCAGAACATCACTCCACCTTACAAAATGCAGCCAAAGTCGCAAGTGAAATTAATCAATGATATCCGCCGTGTCAGAAACAAAGCTTATTAATAGAAACTACTTGCCAGATTTTGGGGAAAACAGATGACTGAAATCATATCCGCCGCGTTGCTCCTGATCCTGATTATGGACCCGCTGGGCAACTTGCCAATCTTTATGTCGGTGCTGAAACACACGGAGCCAAAGCGTCGCCGGGCCATTATGATCCGCGAACTGCTTATTGCTCTGCTGCTGATGCTTATCTTCCTGTTTGCCGGGGAAAAAATTCTTGGTTTCCTGAATTTGCGGGCTGAAACCGTGTCGATTTCAGGCGGCATTATTCTGTTCCTTATCGCCATTAAGATGATTTTCCCAGGCCAGGAAGGCAGTTCTTCCGGTTTACCCGCCGGGGAAGAGCCGTTTATCGTGCCGCTGGCGATCCCGCTGGTTGCCGGCCCTTCACTGCTCGCCACGCTGATGCTGCTGTCTCACCAGTACCCAAACCAAATGAGCCATTTAGTCGCCGCGCTGATGCTGGCCTGGGGCGGTACCGTCGCCATTCTGCTGCAATCTTCCCTGTTCCTGCGCCTGTTGGGTGAGAAAGGGGTTAACGCCCTTGAGCGCCTGATGGGGCTGGTGCTGGTGATGATTTCCACCCAGATGTTCCTGGATGGGATCAGAACGTGGATGCGTGGGTAAGACCAACCCTAACCCTAACCCTTATGTCTTGAACTTCCCCGCCAGTGCGGGGAAGATCCCCGACTGATCATCGGGAGGTTGCCGGTGAGCATCCCCTGGCCCTGGTGCTTCCGAGCCCGTGGGAGAGATTATGCCCCGGCAACCTTATTCCCTGTCGCCTCAAGACCGAACGGTATCCTGTGCCTCTGAGCACCCACATATAAGGATGGTCTGGCGATATTATTCATAAGGTTACGGAGAATCAGATGACCCTCACTTCTGTCGGCGTTGATATTGCTAAGCTAAAATTTGATGTCGCTGTCCTGCTGCCTGGTCAGAAATACAAAACTAAAAAGTTTGCTAACACGCCTGCGGGATGTCGTGAGTTTATTCACTGGCTGACCCGCTTTGGGGACTGTCATGTCTGTATGGAAGCGACGGGCAGCTACAGCACGGAACTCGCCACGGCATTGTCCGATGGCGGCTATCGCGTCAGCCTGGAAAACCCTGCCCGCATTCATGCCTTCAGTAACACCGAACTGACCCGAAACAAAACGGATAAAAGCGATGCCGCCCTGATAGCACGGTATTGTGCCCTGTATCAGCCAGCCCAATGGCATCCGGCTCCTCTCAGCCAGCGACAGCTGACCGCGCTGGTGCGGCATCTTAAAAATCTTGAAGAGATGCGTCAGATGGAAGAGAACAGGCTGGAGGCCGCAGATGAGGTCATCACTGGCTCGTTAAAAGAGCACATCGCCACGCTGGATGAACTGATAAAAGAAACCAAAAAGAAAATCAGACAGCACATTGATGATGACCCGGACCTGAGAAAAGACAAAGCGCTGCTGGAGAGTATCCCGGGAGTGGGAGATGTGCTGAGTACGAGTCTTCTGGCCTTCGCGGGAAACCTGAGGCGGTTCAGGAGCAGTAAGGCTCTGGTGGCTTATGCAGGGCTGAACCCACGACGTTGTGAGTCCGGGATGTGGAAGGGAAAGAGCAGGTTGTCAAAAGTGGGGAGCCGTGAGCTGCGTAGCGTGCTGTATATGCCTACGGTAGTGGCGGGAAGATGTAATGAAGTGGTGAAAGACCTGATGACCCGGATGGCGAGCAGGGGGAAGACAGGCAAAGAACGCGTGTGTGCAGGAATGAGAAAGCTGCTACAGCTGGCTTATGGGGTGGTGAAATCAGGGCGTGAATTTAACGCTGAAATACCGCTTGCCGGATAACCGACAAGACGGTATCTCTCCCTAAAAGGGAGAGGGGACGAATCGAGTCCTGCTCCTAACCCCCTATTTCCCCCTCACGAACACATATACCGATACGGCCCCGGCTGGCATGCTCGCAGCAAGAGATGAAGATTTTCCTGCTTCAGCGTATACATGCCGCCAAAGAACGGATCGACAATCAGCCACCCCGGCACTCCGAAGAAGATGACGTTGCCAAAGAGATACCAGTTGCTAAAACGGGTTTCCAGCGGTAGCGACAGGGAGTAATACCCTTCATGTTTTAGCCTCAACGTGTAGTTTTTCTTCCCGAAGTAGCTGCCGTCCGTCTTTTTCAGCGTCACGGACTGGGGGGTAATGCCCTGTGCGGCAATCTCTCCCTTGCCATCAAAAATCGTAAAAGCAGCGCGCTTTGGCGTACTGTCGATATACACCGTGGCGTCATTATTGCTAACCAGCGTCGCGCAGCCGGTTAACAGCGGCAATAACAGTAAGAAGAGTAATTTTTTCATGCGGCGCTCCCTTTTTAATAGGGAATAAGAGCGTCACGGGAAGAGCGAAGCTTAACCCGTAAAAGCAAAACACCCGGCAATTGCCGGGTGTTTTTAGCGGGAGCGGAAGAGAGAGATTAAGACAGCAGGCTGAACGCAATCATCCCGACAATCGCCCCGGTGGTGCCGAGGATGGTTTCCATCATCGTCCAGGTCTTCAGCGTTTGTGCTTCGGTCGCGCCGGTAAATTTACCGAACAGCCAGAAGCCCGCGTCGTTCACGTGGCTCACCACGATAGAACCGCCCGCGATACAGATAGACAGAGCCGCCATCTGCGCGCCGTTATAGTTCAGCTGCTCGATAACCGGCATCACCAGGCCAACGGCGGTCAGGCAGGCCACGGTAGCGGAACCCTGAATGATACGTACCGCAGCGGCCAGCACGAAGCAGGTAATCGCGATAGGCAGGCCCATGCCGGTCAACGCTTCACCCAGAGCCGGACCCACGCCGGAGTCAACCAGCACCTGTTTGAACACGCCCCCGGCACCGATAACCAGCAGGATAATACCCGCAGGCTGCAGCGCCTGGCCGCATACCGCCATCACTTTTTCTTTGTCCATACCCTGACGATAAGCCAGGCCATAAATAGCCACCAGGCAGGCCACCAGAATCGCGGTGAACGGGTGACCGATGAATTCCAGCCATTCATACAGCGTAGAACCTGGCGCGGTAAAACGAGCGGCGATGGTTTTCAGGCCAACCAGCACCAGCGGCAGCAGGATCAGAGACAGGCTGAAGCCAAAGGATGGCAGCTTGCCTTCGCCCAGATGCGGCTCGGAGATATCGTCCGGGATTTCCAGCGAAACAAATTTACTGATGAAGTTCCCGAACAGCGGGCCGGCGATAATCATGCCGGGGATCGCGGCGCACAGGCCAATCAGGATCATCCAGCCGAAGTCAGCGTGCATCTGTGATGCCAGCAGCATTGGCGCAGGCCCAGGCAGCAGGAACGCGGCAGCAGCGGCTACGCCTGCAAACAGAGGGATAACCAGCTTCACCAGATTGGTTCCGGTATGGCGCGCCATCGAAAACGCGACGCTTATCAGCAGCACGATGGCTACTTCAAAGAACAGCGGCAGCGCACAAATCAGGCCAGCCAGGCCAATGGCGTAATGCGCGCGGCTGTGGCCGAAGGACTTCAGCATCTTGACGGCAATCTGATCCACCGCGCCGGTTTCATGCAGAATTTTGCCGAACATAGCGCCGAGGGCGACCACAATCGCCAGGAAGCCCAGCGTACCGCCCATGCCTTTCTGCATGGTGTCGGCGATTTTGTCGAGCGGCATGCCGGAGAACAGCCCGGCACCAATAGAAACCACCATCAAAGCCACGAAGGCGTGCATACGAGCCTTCATCACTAAAAACAGCAGAAGCAGCACGGAGCCGACCGCGGTTAAAACAAGCGTTAATGTACTCACTCTGCGCTGCCTTGGTTGATTAATGCGAGGGTGCTGGCGACAACGCCGTCCAGCGGCTGGTCGATATCCACGATCAGCACGTCTTTTTCATCCGCCTGCGGCTCTTGCAGGGTTTCGAATTGGGTTACCAGCATCTGGGTTTTGAAGAAGTGACCTTTACGCGCTTTCAGGCGGCTTTCAATCACCCCGAAGTCACCTTTCATATAGATAAAGGAGAGGTTCGGGTTGCCGTCGCGCAGCAGGTCGCGATAGTGCTTTTTCAGCGCCGAGCAGACGATCAGCGAAACCTTGTTGGTGCGCTGCATCGCAAACGCGGCGTCATTTAACGCCTTCAGCCACGGGGTACGGTCGTCGTCGTTCAGCGGCTCGCCGGAGGCCATTTTCAGGATGTTGCTGCGGGGATGCAGGAAGTCGCCGTCAAGAAACGCGGCGTTCAGCTGGTGGGCAACTTCGCTGGCAACGGCGGATTTGCCGCTGCCGGAGACGCCCATCAGGACGTAAATGTGGTGGTCGTGATTAGTAGTACTCATGATGGCTCCGACTCTGACACAAAGCAATGCGCCTGGTTTTGTTACGGGTAACTGTTACCGATAACATTTTCCGGTCTGGCTGAGCAATAAGCAATAACCATTAGCTTGCAAAGTGTATAAGTGTGAGCTGTATCAAATAAAATTTTCGGCTTAGATCGAGCCGCCGGGCGACAGCGTAAAGCCTAAATCGAGCATTTTTGGGGTAATGATCTCACCGCGAATACGCGCCAGCAAACGCTCTGCCCCGATACGCCCCATGCGCTCTCGCGGGGTGAGCACGCTCGCCAGCCGCGGCTCCATCACCTGCCCGATGTCATGGCCGTGGAAACCGGCAATCGCCATATCTTCCGGAATGCGCAGGCCCTGGCGCTGGCATTCAAACGCCGCACCAATCGCTAAGTCATCGTTGGTGCAGAAGATACTGTCGAGCTGTGGATATTCCCGTTTCGCCTGGCGCAGCAGCTCAATACCGGTGGAATAAGAAGAGGAGTTTTCAATCATCACGCTGTACGGCGTCAGCCCGGCGTCGAGCATCGCCTGCTCGTAACCTTTTTGCTTGATGAGGGTACGTTCGTCGAGGCGCGCGCCAAGATAGGCAACGTGCTTATGCCCACGGGAAATAATGTTGGCCGTCATTTGGCGAGCCGCTTCGAAGTTATCAAAGCCCACGGCGATATCCAGGCAAGGAGAGACGCTGTCCATCAGCTCCACCACCGGAATACCGGCAACTTCAATCATTTTCAGCGTTCTGGGCGTGTGGTTGCGCTCGGTCAAAATCAGCCCGTCGATGTTCCAGGACAGCATGGATTCCAGACGCTCCTGCTCCAGCTCCGGCTTATAGCCGTAGTGGGCGAGCATGGTCTGGTAACCGTGGGCATCGATGACGTTTTCAATGCCGCGCAGCACTTCGGCGAACACCTGGTTGGTTAGCGAAGGAAGCAGGACGCCGATGGCCCGGCTGGTTGAATTAGAAAGAATATCCGGTGCACGGTTAGGGATATAGCCCAGTTCATCTAACGCGGCGGCAATTTTAACCTGCAGCGCGGCAGACACCTGGTCAGGATTACGTAAGAAACGGCTGACCGTCATTTTGGTCACCCCAACGCGATCCGCAACATCCTGTAGTACCGGTCTTTTCTTTTTCATCGTCCTGCTTGGCTTATGAAGTTTCGACAGCCGAGTTTAGCACGGACAAAAGAAAACCCGCCCCTTTTTCAGGGGCGGGTTGTGACGGGTAACGTTATACCGGAGGCAGATCGAACAGCAGGATCTCGCTCGCTTCGCTGGCATGAACGGAAATCGCTTGTTCATCCCAGACTGCGATCGCATCGCTGGTTTTTGCCTGCGTGCCGTTAATAGACACGTCGCCTTTCACTACCTGGATCCAGACGCGGCGGTCGGCCGGAATCTGATACACAGACTGCTCGTCTTTAGCCAGCGCCCAGCGGGACAGCTCCATATCCTGATAAACCTTCAGCGAGCCGTCGCGTGTATCCGGAGAAAGCACCAGTTGGCGCCCCTGAGGAGCATCAAACCGACGCTGATCGTAACGCGGCGTAATCCCGGTTTTTTCTGGAATAATCCAAATCTGGTACAGGCGCAGCGGTTCGGTCTGGCTGGCGTTGTACTCGGAGTGACGGATCCCGGTTCCGGCGCTCATAATCTGGAATTCACCCGCGGGCACACGCTCTTTGTTGCCCATGCTGTCCTGGTGCTCAACCGCGCCTTCCAGCACGTAGGTCAGGATTTCCATGTCTTTATGCGGATGAGTACCAAAGCCCTGACCCGCATCGATAACGTCTTCGTTAATGACCCGCAGCGCCGAGAAGCCCATAAAATTGGCGTCATAATAGTCGGCAAAAGAGAAGGTATGCCAGCTGTCCAGCCAGCCGTGGTTCGCATGGCCGCGGTCCTGTGCTTTTCTTAAGTAGATCATGTTATGTCCTCCGCAATTCGTTTGATGGGACAAGTGTGGACCCATTTAGCGGAGGATCATAGAGGGTGAAAATTGACTCCTCTGTTCAAAAAAAATGAACGAGTTAGAGGAGTCAAAATACTCTCAGGAGAGGCTTATTGTCGCAGGAGAAGGCTGTTCGAAACCGCGCTCCAGGATTTCCAGGTTGGTGAGAGCTTCAATTTCTCTGACATAATTAGGCTTGCCGCCGATCAGCGTGTCGTACAGTGCATCGTAGACGCGGCCATAGTCGCCCACTTCCGGCTTCCACTCCTCGCGCACCGTTTCACCGGCTTCGTTAACGTACTCCAACGTGGCTACGCTGCTGTCCGCGCCAAACCCTAGCTCACCCGGCATGATGTAGGCTTTGAGGCTGGTTTCCTGCTGGTCGATGCCGTACTTCACGAACGAGCCTTTGGTGCCGTGCACGATAAATTTCGGGTAATCGATTTTCACAAGGTGGCTGGTTTTCACGATCGCTTTGAGATCGCCAAAGAACAGCTGGGCTTCAAAAGTATCGTCCGGGTTGGCTTTATTGCGCAGGCTGCGGATGTCATAGGCGACGTGTTCCGGGCGGCCAAACAGGGAGATGATTTGGTCCATGGTGTGCACGCCCAGGCCGTAGAAAGCGCCGTCCGCCGGTTGGCCCGGATTCGCGGGCGCATCAGGGCGATACATATCGAAGTGACTTTCAATTTCCACGATCTTGCCGAGCTTGCCGCTCTCGATGGCTTTTTTCATCGTCAGGAAGCAGGAATCAAAGCGGCGATTCTGGTAAGGCGTGACCACCAGCCCCTTCTCGCTCGCCAGAGCAAACAGCTCTCGCGCTTCGGCAAGCGTTGGGGTAAACGGTTTTTCCACCAGCACGTTTTTACCCGCTTCGAGCGCCTTTTTCGCGTACTCAAAATGGCTGTCGACGTGGGTACAAATCACCACCAGCTTGACCTGCGGGTCGGTGAGGATGTCATCAAGCTGGCTGGTAAAGTGGATCCCGGCGTACTGCGGCTGCTGTTCCAGCTCCGGCTTTTCGCTACGGCGGAAGATGTGGGCCACGTTGAGCCTGTCTTTACGGAAGAGTACGAACGGAAGGTGATAGCGGGTGGTACTTTTACCAAAGCCGATGAAGGCACAGTGCAGAGTCATTTCATTATCCTTTTTGATTTGAGCTGCCTGTACCTTACTGCATTTTCCAGCCACGTTTTATTAAAACCGGACAAAGGTTTGTCCAAATTAGTTGGAGTTGTAGCAAGGCGGCAAGGGAAGGCATCCCGATGAGCTTACTTGGGTAAGTGATTCGGGTAACTGAGCGCAGCCAACGCAGCTACGGCTTCAAATAAGAAGACCGAAAGTTTGCCCAAATTAGTTGGAGTTGTAGCAAGGCGGCAAGGGAAGGCATCCCGATGAGCTTACTTGGGTAAGTGATTCGGGTAACTGAGCGCAGCCAACACAGCTACGGCTTCAAATAAGAAGGGCAAAAAAAAAGCCAGCACCCGGCTGGCTAAAGTAATACTGGAAGCAATGTGAGCAATGTCGTGCTTTCAGGATGTCTCCGTAGGGGTCTCCCCTGAACGCATGGCAATAATAATCATTATCATTCGCACTTGTAAAGTGTTTTTTGAAAAAAATAGCGTTGACTTGCGGTTCAAAGTCAATGATGTTTAAAAGGTTTTCCATAACTCATTGAGGAGAAAAGGATGAAATCAGTTGTTGTGCGTCACGCCGAACCTGGCGATGCGGAAGCTTTACAGAAAATGTATGCCCATCCGGCGCTTTACCGCGACACGCTACAGCTACCTCATCCTCCTCTAAAAGCCTGGCATGATCGAATTACCGACCCCAGACCAGGAAGCCGACATTTGGTGGCGTGCATCGGCGATGAGATTGTGGGGCAGCTAACGCTCACGGTGGAGCAGTCTCCGCGCCGCAGCCACGTTGCCACCTTCGGCATGGGCGTGCATTACGATCATCAGGGAAAAGGCATCGCTTCAGCTTTGCTGAAAGAAATGATTGCCCTGTGCGATAAGTGGCTTCGCGTCGAGCGCATTGAGCTGACGGTCTATACCGATAACGCCCCGGCGCTGGCGGTGTACCGCAAGTTTGGCTTCGAGGTGGAAGGTACCGGGAAGCTCTTCGCGCTGCGCGACGGCGAGTATGTGGATGCCTATTTTATGGCACGTTTTAAGCCGGGGTGATTTTAGCCCTCACCTGGGCTGTCTCCTATACCCTATTTTCTCGGAGAATATCTTTCGCTGCTCCCGGCAGCTCAACCCCGCCTAAGTTGGGTCATAACCGGGGGCGATGAGAGCCGGGAACAAGGACGTGGCTGTAAGTCTTGAAGCGACAGTGACTTTCAGCGTGGCTGGGAACAAAAAGCGAGGCTCGGTTCCGGCTTAAATCGCCTCCGTTTTCTCTCCGACTGGCCAGGGTCCGGACGTCGGGAACGGCCGGAGGCTGAGAGCGTCGGGAACGCGTCTCAGCCGACCCAGGACTGGGAGATAAAACGGAGGTTTACCGCTTGCGGCGATTTATTTGGCCGGGAGTCCGGGGTCTCGGGGGAATGACGGTGATTCTCCCGAGACGTTCACCGGTGCAGTGGCTAAATATGAAACAGCGCTGGAAGTGAACGGAATATTAACCAGCCCTGCACAATCGTCGGTATTTGTGTCTAAGAGACAGCCCCCGCATGGAGAAGAAGGCAATCAATACCCCGCGGTTAAATCATCCACTGAACGCGGATCGGACGCGCCATACAGCTTCCCATCGGGCGCAATCATAATGCTCTGTGTGCTGCCCATCGCGGCCTTCACTTCGACGTTCTGCCCTTTCTCTTTCAGTAACCGAAGCGTATCCGGGCTAAAGCCTTTCTCCACCCGCAGCTCGTCAGGCAACCACTGGTGATGGAAGCGTGGCGCATTGGTCGCTTCTGCCACGTTCATGCCAAAATCAATGCTGTTTACTACCATTTGCAGCACGGTAGTGATAATTCGGCTCCCGCCGGGACTGCCGGTTACCAGCCAGGTTTTCCCGTCTTTCACCACGATAGTGGGCGACATAGAAGATAACGGGCGTTTGTGTGGCCCCACGGCGTTGGCCTCCCCGCCCACCAGCCCGTAAACGTTCGGCACGCCCGGTTTGGCGGAGAAATCATCCATCTGGTTGTTCATCAGGATGCCGGTGTTACCGGCGACAATCCCGGTGCCGAAGGTGGTATTCAACGTATAGGTCACCGCCACCGCATTGCCGTCTTTATCCACGACGGAGAAATGCGTGGTCTGGTTACTTTCGTACGGGGCCAGGTTACCCGGCTTGATATCGCTCGACGGACGAGCCTTGTTGATATCAATTTTCCCGGCCAGCGATTTGGCATAAGCCTTGCTGGTCAGCGCCTGCCAGGGCACCTTGACGAAGTCCGGGTCACCAAGGTATTCCGAGCGATCCGCGTAGGCATATTTCTCCGCCTCGGCCATGATCTGCAGGGTGTCCGCGCTGCCAAAGCCGTACTTCGCCAGATCGAAGTTTTCAAGGATATTGAGGATCTGCACGATGTGGATCCCGCCGGAGGACGGCGGCGGCATGGAATAGACTTCATAGCCACGGTATTCGCCGCTGACGGGCTGGCGCTCAATCGCCTTGTAGTTGGCTAAATCCGCCTTGCTTATCAGCCCGCCGTTCTTTGCCATCTCTTCGGTAATCTGGTCGGCAATCGCCCCTTTATAGAAGGCATCCGGCCCCTGCTCAGCAATCATTTCCAGGCTTTTCGCGAGGTTGGCCTGCACCAGCTTGTCGCCTTTCTGCAGCGGCTCTCCGTCCGCTTTCCAGAAAATAGCCTTGCTGTTGGCATGGTTCGGGATCACTTCGGCGCCGTACTGTTTCAGGTCATCTGCCAGCGCATCGTTCACTATGAAGCCGTCCCGCGCCAGCTTAATGGCGGGCTGCACCACTTTGTTTAGCGGCAGGGTGCCGTACTTTTCCAAAGCCAGGCTAAACCCGGCCACGGTGCCCGGCGTGCCGGAGGCAAGGTGCGACGTTAGCGATTTCTTGCTATCGGCATTACCTTTATCGTCGAGGAACATATCCCGGCTGGCCTTTTCCGGCGCCATTTCCCGGAAGTCGATAGCGGTCGTTTTGCCGTCTTTGGTGCGCAGCATCATAAAACCGCCGCCGCCGATGTTGCCCGCCTGCGGGTGCGTGACCGCAAGGGCATAACCTACGGCAACCGCAGCATCCACTGCGTTACCGCCCTGCTTTAAGATATCGACGCCAACCTGAGTCGCCGCCGCATCCACCGAAGCTACCATGCCGTGCTCAGCGCGCACCGGATGGTAAACGTCCATTTCCACGCCATAGGAGACCGGCGGAGGAGCGGCAATCACCGTCAAGCACAGCCCGATAGTCAGCGCCGGAATGGCGACCCAGCGCAAAATTTTCCACTGCTTTATCATCGTTATATCCTCATTTACCCGGGGAAAGTCCCCGCTTAATCCTGGTTCACAAATCCGAAATAATCATCGTGATGAAGGAAACCGAGTAAACTTAGGGGAACCCCTGACGGGAGGAGATAACGATGAAAAAGGTATGGCTTCTGGCAGCCTTGCTGCCGCTAACCGCGCTCGCACAGCCGCTCAACACCACCAACAACCCTAACCAGCCGGGCTATCAGAACCCGAGCCAGCAGCGGATGCTGACGCAAATGCAAACGCAGCAATCCCAACAGCAGGGGATGTTAAAACAGCAGAGACAATCGCAAAATCAGCTACAGCAACAGCAGCTTCAGACGCAGCTCAACAACAATCAGCAGCGCGTCCTGCAGTCGCAGCCGGGCATGAGCCAGCAGCCGTTGCCGAACACCAATGGTGGGATGCTAAAAGGGAATAGCGGCGGCATGCTGAAGCAAAGTGGTTCAACGCTGCCGCCGCCGGTCACGCCGTAAGGCGTTATGCGGAGAAGTTCGGGCCTATCTCGTCGATGCGATCGGTACAGATAGCATCGACGCCCCACTGTAGCAGCACGGCCGCGCGGTGGGGAACGTTCACGGTATACACCAGAATGTACAATCCGGCCGCTTTCAGCGCCTTCACCCGAGCCTCATCTAACAGCTGATGATTCAGGTGAATAGACACGCACTGTAAGCGCGTGGTCAGCTCCTGCCAGTCATCACGCCATTCATCCAGCAGCAGGCCGCGAGGCAGTTCAGGCGCCGCAAGCTGGGCGGCTTCCAGGGCCTCAACCTCGAAAGAAGAAAGCAGCGGTGCCGTTTGCCCGGCCCACAGTTCCCGAGCCGCCAGAGCGACCACTTTCCCGGTTTCTGTTTCCAGCCCGGTGGTTGGTTTAATCTCGATATTTGCCATCATGCCGTGCTGTTTACAACGCTCGGCCACCTGAGAAAGCAGCGGCAGCGGCTCACCGGCAAATTCACGGCTGAACCAGCTTCCGGCGTCAACCTTCAACAGATTGTCCCAGCTCAGCTCGCCGGCAATGCCCCAGCCGTTGCTGGTGCGCTCAAGCGTGTCGTCGTGCAGCAGGAAAATTTGCCCGTCGCGGGACAGCTTGGCGTCAAACTCAATCATCGTGTGGCCGTAACGTGCCCCCACGTCGATTGCCGCGAGGGTATTTTCCGGTGCCAGCTTACCGCCGCCACGGTGGGCGACGATTTTTGGATAGGGCCAGTTGCTCATAAACGTTGTCCGTTTTTGCCATCAAAAAAGTGCAGATGTTCTTCCGGCAGATGAACCCAGAGCGTAGTGCCCGGCTGCGGGCGTTCCTGGTGCCCAAGGCGAATCACCACCTTTTGCCCACCCCAGCGGCCGTGGACCAGGTTATCAGCGCCCAGCATTTCAAGGGTTTCCACCAGGATCGGTATGCCACCTGCTTCCTGAGAGCTTATCGCAATATGTTCCGGGCGGATACCCAGCGTCATCGGGCGGCCAACCCACTGTAAACGCTGGCTACCCATCGGCAGCGCATCGCCGCCGTTCAGCTCAAAGCGTGAACCATCGATGCTGATATTTCCATCCAGCAGGTTCATCGCCGGCGAGCCGATAAAGCTTGCCACAAAGCGGCTGGCAGGACGTTCGTAAACCTCAACTGGCGTACCAATTTGCTCCGCAATACCTTTGTTCATCACCATCACGCGCTGGGCGAGGGTCATCGCTTCCACCTGGTCGTGCGTCACGTACAAGCTGGTGGTTTTCAGGCGGCGGTGAAGCTGCTGAAGTTCAAGACGCATCTGCACGCGCAGCTTGGCATCAAGGTTTGACAGCGGTTCGTCGAACAGGAATACCGCCGGGTCACGCACGATGGCGCGGCCCATGGCGACGCGCTGACGCTGGCCGCCGGAAAGCTCTCGCGGGCGGCGGGTCAGCAGCGCATCCAGCTCCAGAATACGAGCGGCTTCCAGCACCTTCAGGCGGATCTGCTCTTTGCCCAGGCCACGGATTTTCAGGCCCCAGGCCATGTTCTCTTCTACCGTCATGTGCGGGTAGAGCGCATAGTTCTGAAACACCATCGCGATGCCGCGCTCTTTGGGTTCCATGTCGGTGACGCGCTGGCTGTCAATCCAGATATCGCCGCTGGTCACCTGCTCCAGCCCGGCCACCATACGTAGCAGCGTAGATTTACCGCAGCCGGAAGGCCCGACCATCACGATGAACTCGCCGTCCGCAACGTCAACCGTCAGCGGCTGAATTACCTGGGTTTTACCGTCCCAGCTCTTGGTTACTGCCTGTAATTTTAAACCAGCCATGGGCTATTTCTCACTATCAACCAGACCACGCACAAAGGCGCGCTGCATAACTAAAACGATAACAACCGGTGGGACGAGCGTCAGCAGCATCGCTGCCATGACCTGGTTCCACTGCGTGACGCCATCACCGCTGGCAATCATGCCCTTGATCCCCGCCACGGCGGTGCCGAGGTCAGCATCGGTGATAATCAGCAGCGGCCAGAGATACTGGTTCCAGCCGTAGATAAAGGTGATCACGAACAGCGCCGCCAGGTTGGTTTTGGACAGCGGCAGCACGATGTCGAAGAAAAAGCGCATCGGCGAGGCGCCGTCGATGCGGGCCGCTTCCATCAGCTCGTCTGGCAGCGTCATGAAAAACTGGCGAAACAGGAACGTGGCCGTGGCCGACGCCATCAGCGGCAGCGTCAGGCCGGTGTAGCTGTCCAGCATTTTCAGGTTAGAGATAACCTCAACCGTCGGGAAAATACGCACTTCGACCGGCAGCATCAGGGTGATAAAGATCATCCAGAAGAACAGGTTACGCAGCGGGAAGCGGAACCAGACGATGGCGAAAGCCGACAGCATCGACACGGCGATTTTACCGATGGTGATCACCAGCGCCATCACCGTGCTGTTAAACAGCAGGCTGCTGAACGGCGCGCTGTTGACCGCCACGCCGTTAGTCCAGATGTAGCTAATGTTTTCCCACAGATGAGTGCCGGGGATCAGCGTCATCGGCGTGTCGAATACCGCTTTGTTATCCAGCGTCGCGGCAACAAACGCCACGTACAGCGGGAACAGAATGACGATGATGCCCAGAATCAGCATGGTGTGGCTGAAGATAGTCAGCCCGCGACGGTTCTCAATCATTGGTAGCGCACCTTACGTTCAACGAAGCGGAACTGAACCACCGTCAGGACAATAACCAGCAGCATCAGCACCACCGATTGCGCCGCCGAGGAAGAGAGATCCAACCCGGCAAACCCTTCGCGATAAATCTTGTAGATAAGCGTGGTGGTTGCCTGCACCGGGCCACCGCCGGTTGCCGCGTCAATCACCGGGAAGGTGTCGAAGAAGGCATACACCAGGTTCACCACCAGCAGGAAGAAGCTCACCGGGGCGATAAGCGGCAGCGAGATAAAGAAGAAGCGGCGCACGGGGCCGGCTCCATCAATCGCTGCGGCTTCCACCAGCGAGCGCGGAATCGACTGCAGGGCGGCGAAGAAGAACAGGAAGTTGTAGCTGATCTGCTTCCACACGGAGGCAAACACCACCAGGAACATCGCCTGGCCGCTGTTTTGCGCGTGGTTCCAGTTATAGCCAAACTCTTCCAGTACGTGGGTAATCAGCCCGCGCCCTGGGTTGAACAGGAAAATCCACAGCACCGCGGCAATGGCGGGCGCTACGGCGTAGGGCAGCAGCATCAGCGTCTGATAAAGACGGCTGCCGCGCACCACATAATCCACCAGCGCGGCGAAGAACAGCGAAGCCAGAAGCCCGCAGCCCGCCACCAGGCCACTGAAGATTATGGTGGTGTAGAAAGAGTCCAGATAGTAGCTATCGTGGAACAGCTGCACGAAGTTATCCAGGCCAACAAAGTGGCTGGACAGACCAAACGGGTCAAGGTTTTGCAGCGAGTACCAGAGGGCTTCACCCGCTGGCCAGATAAAGAAAATGACGGTGATGATCAGCTGCGGCAGGACCAGCGCATAGGGTAGCCAACTTGAACGGAACACCGGGCGAGATGATGACATAGGGTTACTCGATTAATGTTATTACAGGCGATGCTTTGCCCCTCAGCACAACGCTCTCCTTTGACAGAGAGCGCCGTACTCTGCTCCCTCCCTTTCGGGTGAGAGCGAGGGTAGAACTTAAGACTTGGTAGACTGCTCGAAGCGGCGCAGCAGCTGGTTACCACGCTCAACGGAGGCGTCCAGCGCCTGCTGAGGCGTTTTCTTACCGGTCCAGACAGACTCCAGCTCTTCGTCAACCACGGTACGGATCTGCGGCATGTTGCCCAGACGCAGGCCTTTGGTGAACGGCAACGGCGGCTTGTTCAGCATCTGGCGAGTGGCGGTATCCGCACCCGGGTTCTTGTCGTAGAAGCCTTCTTTACGAGTCAGGTCGTAAGCGGCGGTCGTGATCGGCAGGTAGCCGGTTTTCTGGTGCCATTCAGCGGCGATTTCTGGCTTAGCCAGGAATTGCATGAACTCGGCCACGCCGGTATAGGTAGGCTTGTCTTTGCCCTGCATCACCCACAGGCTTGCACCGCCGATGATGGCGTTCTGTGGAGCGCCTTTCACGTCTGCGTCGTAAGGCATCATGCCTACGCCGTAGTTGAATTTCGCGTACTGACGGATGTCAGCCAGGGAGCCGGAAGACGCGGTAGTGATCGCGCAGTCGCCGTTGTAGAACTTCTCGGTGGACTCGTCTTTACGCCCGTAATAGGTGAAGTCGCCTTTCTTGTTCATCGCTTCCAGCAGGGCAATGTGTTTCACCTGCTCAGGTTTGTTGAACTCCAGAACTGCGTCGGTGCCGTCAAAGCCGTTGTTTTTGGTCGCAAACGGCAGGCCGTGCCAGGCGCTGAAGTTCTCCAGTTGGATCCAACCCTGCCAGCCGCTGGCGTAGCCGCACTTCATGCCCGCTGCGCGCAGTTTGGCGCTGTAGTCAGCCACATCCTGCCAGGTTTTAGGCGGCTGATCCGGGTTCAGGCCAGCTTTCTTGAAAGCGTCTTTGTTGTAGTACAGCACCGGAGTGGAGCTGTTGAAAGGCTGGGACAGCAGGTGGCCCGTTTTGGAGTCGGTGTAGTAACCGGCCACGGTCGGTACAAACTGAGACTCGTCGAAGCTGATACCCGCATCTTTGAACACTTCGTAGACCGGCTTGATCGCTTTAGAAGCCATCATGGTCGCGGTGCCGACTTCATACACCTGCAGGATGGCCGGGGCGTTACCGGAACGGTATGCCGCGATGCCCGCCGCCAGGCTCTGTTCGTAGTTGCCTTTATAAACCGGCACAATTTTGTAATCAGGGTGCGTTTCGTTGAAACGGTTTGCCAGAGAATCCACTTCTTTACCCAGTTCCCCGTCCATTGAATGCCAGAAAGGAATCGTGGTAACGGCCATCGCCTGGGAGGCAAATGCCAGACCAAGCGTCAGCGCTAAAGCTGTGTGTCGTAACGATGTCATTCGGTTATCTCTCTTGTTGTGCCGGATGCGCGAAATCACGCGTTTTATGCTCGCGAGGTAACATGACACGCTCGAATGACAGAAAAATAACGGCTGGATGACAGAATAGTTACAGCGGAGTGAATGAAATGTTTCGTCGTCGACGGGAGATATATTTTCTTTCTGCCTGCAGGGAGCTACTTCTTATACACATTTTCCTTCCAACATCTTCCTGGCAACCCTGGCGCCCGGCGAGCTCATCGCCGCTGAAGCGGTAAACCCACCGGCTATCACCCAAACAGTCGGGGTCGTTCGCGATTCGTTCCCGACGATCGCTCTCTTTCGCTGTTCCCGACAGCTCAACCCCGCCTGAGTTGGGTCATCACCGGGGGCGATGAGAGCCGGGAACAAGGTCGTGGCTGCATGTAAAGCTGCAGTTGAAGTGAGCGGAACCTTAGCCAAGCTTTCATAGAACATATTTGTAGCTAAGGAACAGCCCACAGGCAGAGGGTGCAAACAAAACGGGGTTGCCTGATGCCCTCACCCCGCCCCTCTCCCACAGGGAGAGGGTGCAAACAAAAAAAACGGCAACCGAGGTTGCCGTTTTGCTTTTATTAGCCGCCCAGATAAGCGCTTCTTACGGCTTCGTTCGCCAGCAGCGCATCGCCGGTGTCTTCCAGCACCACGTGGCCGTTTTCCAGCACGTAGCCCCGGTCGGCCAGCTTCAGCGCCTGGTTGGCGTTCTGCTCCACGAGGAAGATGGTCATTCCTTCGCTGCGCAGCTGCTCGATGGTGTCGAAGATTTGCTGGATGATGATCGGCGCTAACCCCAGCGACGGTTCATCTAACAGCAACAGACGCGGCTGGCTCATCAGCGCCCGGCCAATCGCCAGCATCTGCTGTTCGCCGCCTGACATGGTGCCCGCCCGCTGAATACGGCGCTCGTGCAGGCGCGGGAACAGATCGTAGACGCGCTTAATGCGGTCCTGGAACTGGTCACGCTCGGCAAAAAAGCCGCCCATCGCCAGGTTCTCTTCTACCGTCATGCGGGAGAAAACGCGGCGCCCTTCCGGCACAATCGCCACGGCTTCACGCATGATGCGCGCGGTGTGCCAGTCTGTAATATCTTTGCCATCAAACACAACCCGACCGCTGGTGGCGCGCGGGTCACCGCAAAGCGTCCCGAGCAGCGTGGTTTTACCCGCGCCGTTGGCACCGATAAGCGTAACAATTTCGCCTTGTTTAATATGCAGACTGACCTCGTGCAGCGCCTGAATCTTTCCGTAGTGGGCGCTCACCTTGTCAAACGACAGCATTACATTTTCCATCTTAAGCCTCACCCAGATAGGCGCGAATGACGTCAGGGTTGTTGCGGATTTGCTCCGGCGTGCCGTTGGCTAACGGCGTTCCCTGATTCACCACGTAGATACGGTCAGAAATCCCCATGACCAGCTTCATGTCATGCTCAATCAGCAACACCGTGGTGTTGTGGTGATTACGCAGCTCCATGATCAGCTCATCCAGCTCATGGGTTTCTTTCGGGTTAAGGCCAGCGGCAGGTTCGTCCAGCATCAGAATCTCCGGCTGGGTCACCATGCAGCGAGCAATCTCAAGGCGGCGCTGGTCGCCATAGGCGAGGTTACTCGCCTGGCGGTTAGCGTGCTCCAGCAGCCCGATACGCTCGAGCCAGGTTGCCGCTCTGTCCAGCGCTTCGCTTTGGGCACGACGGAAACCCGGCGTCTTCAGCAGCCCGGAGAACACTCCGGTTTTCAACTGCTGATGTTGGGCCACCAGCAGGTTCTCAATCACCGTCATTTCACGGAACAGGCGAACGTGCTGGAAGGTACGCACCACGCCCATGCGCGCAATCTGCTGGCCAGGTAAGCCTTCCAGATGCTGGTCACGAAGCATAATGGTGCCGCCGGTTGGCTTATAAAAGCCGGTCAGGCAGTTAAATACCGTGGTTTTACCGGCCCCGTTCGGGCCGATAAGCGAAACAATTTCCTGTGGATGCAGCTCGAGCGAGACATTGTTGACGGCCAGCAGGCCGCCGAAACGCATCATCAGACCGCTTACGGATAACAATGGCTGACTCATGCCTGCTCTCCTTTCACTACTTGCTCTTTCCTCAGTTTCACGTGCGGGCGCGTCATCGGCAGCAGGCCCTGTGGACGCCAAATCATCATCAGCACCATCAGGCCGCCGAGCACCAGCATGCTGTACTCGTTCAGGTCACGCATCAGCTCGCGAGAGACAACCAGCAAGACAGCGGCCAGAATTACCGCGAACTGCGAGCCCATCCCGCCCAGCACCACAATCGCCAGCACAAACGCCGACTCGGCGAAGGTGAAGGATTCCGGGCTGACAAAGCCCTGACGTGCGGCAAACAGCGTCCCGGCAAAACCTGCGAACGCGGCGCTAATAGTGAATGCGGTCAGTTTAATACGAGTTGGGTTCAGGCCCAGCGAGCGACAGGCGATTTCATCTTCGCGCAGCGCTTCCCAGGCACGGCCCAGCGGCATACGCAGCAGGCGGTTAATCACGAACAGCGACAGCACCACCAGCAGCAGCGCAACCAGATAAAGGAAGATAACCCTGTCGCTCGGGTCATAGGCCACGTTAAAGAAGTTGCTGAAAGTATCCCAGCCGCCTTCGCGCGCGGTACGGCTAAACTCCAGGCCGAAGAAGGTGGGTTTTGGGATCTGGCTGATGCCGTTAGGGCCGCCGGTAATCTCGGTATTGTTCAGCAGCAGGATACGGACGATTTCGCCGAAGCCCAGCGTCACGATCGCCAGATAGTCACCGCGCAGGCGCAGCACCGGGAAGCCGAGCAGGAAACCCGCAGCAGCAGCGACCAGGCCCGCCAGCGGCAGGCAGGTCCAGAAGCCCAGGCCGTAATAGTGGTTCAGCAACGCAAAGGTGTAGGCACCGATGGCATAAAAACCGCCATAGCCCAGCACCAGCAGCCCAGACAGCCCGACCACCACGTTCAGCCCCAGGCCGAGGATGATGTAAATCATGGTTAACGTAGCAATGTCTACGGTGCCACGTGAAACCAGGAATGGCCAGGCCACAGCCGCCACCAGCAACGCTACCAGGAACAGCTTCTGCTTAACCGTGGAGCCGTCCAGCGCCGGCAGCACAAACTTCGGCCCGGACACTTTCTTCATGCCTTTCTGGAACAGCGGGCGCAGCAGCTGGAACACCAGCACGACAGCCGTGCCGATATATACCCATTCCCAGCGCACGGAAGGCGCGCTGTTCACCACCAGTTTGGTGCCGTCCAGGCTCAGCTGAACGCCCATAAATACCGATGCTAAAACAAAGAACATGGCTGCCGAGAGCAGCGAAAAGATAACATGCATCGGTTTCATACTTTCTCAACCTCCGGACGACCCAGGATCCCGGTAGGCATCACCAGCAGCACCACAATCAGCAACGCGAAGGAGACGACGTCTTTATATTCCGTGCTCAGATAGGCAGAGGTCAGCGCTTCGGCCACGCCGAGGATCAGGCCGCCAATCATCGCGCCAGGGATACTGCCGATACCGCCAAGTACCGCTGCGGTAAAGGCTTTCATGCCCGCCATAAAGCCGATGTACGGGTTGATTACGCCGTAGAACTGACCCAACAGCACGCCGGCCACCGCCGCCATCGCCGCCCCAATCACGAAGGTGAGCGAGATAACGCGGTCGGTGTTAATCCCGAGCAGGCTGGCCATTTTCAGGTCTTCTGCACAGGCACGGCAGGCGCGGCCCATGCGGGAATAGCGGATAAACAGCGTCAGCGCCAGCATGGCGAGGAAAGTCACTACCCAGATAACCAGCTGCATGGTGGTGATGGTGGCGGTGAAGTTATCGCTCGCCCCCACAATCCACTGTCCGTTAAACAGGCTTGGCAGCGCGACGTCGCGCGAACCTTCCGTCAGGCTGACGTAGTTTTGCAGGAAGATGGACATCCCGATGGCGGAAATCAGCGCAATCAGGCGCTTGGAATTACGCACCGGCCTGTAGGCCACGCGCTCAATGCTCCAGCCATAGGCGCTGGCGATGATAATCGCGCCAATAAAGCCTGCGCCTACCAGCATCCAGCCCACATCAATTCCGAGCATCATTAGCGCGGCGATGATCATGAAAGAGACGTAGCTACCGATCATATACACTTCGCCGTGGGCGAAGTTGATCATGCCAATAATGCCGTACACCATCGTATAGCCGATGGCGATCAGCGCATAGGTACTGCCCAGCGTGACGCCGTTAAACATCTGCTGCAGGAAGTAGAGAAACTGCTCGGACATAACTTAACCTTTCCAAACCCGTATGGACGGGATATTGAATCCACTCTAAATAATTCGAGTCGCAGGAAGGCGGCAAGCTTGCTCATCCTCAGGAGCATACATAAAGTATGTGACTGAGGTGGGCATGCGCAGCCAACGCACCTGCGGCTCGAAGTATGACGAGTGGTCGCCTTACTTCGCCACAGAGGACGAACCATCGGCGTGCCACTGGAAGACACCAAATTCAAATCCTTTCAGATCGCCTTTCTCATCCCAGTTCAGCGGCCCAATCACGGTGTTCGCACCGTGTGCTTTTAAATCTTTCACCAGCGCAGCAGGATCTTTGCTGCCGCTGCGGTCCATGGCGGTGGCCAGAGACTGAACTGCCGCGTAGGTGATCCACACGTACGGGCCGCTCGGGTCTTTCTTCGCCGCTTTCAGTTCATCAACGATAGCTTTGTTGGCAGGATCCTGGTCGTAGCGCTTAGGCATGGTGACCAGCATTCCTTCGCCAGCAGGTCCGGCGATGTTGGACAGAGAAGCGTTACCCACGCCTTCCGGCCCCATAAACTGGGTTTTCAGGCCTACGGCGCGTGCCTGACGCAGGATCTGCCCCATTTCCGGGTAGTAACCGCCGTAATACACGAAGTCGATATTTTCTTTCTGCAGACGCGCGACCAGGGTGGAGAAGTCTTTGTCCCCGGCGGTGATCCCGTCGAAGAACACGATGTTCGCCCCGCCTTTTTTCAGGCCGTCCTGCACGGCACGCGCCAGGCCTTCGCCGTACTGCTGTTTGTCGTGGATGATAGCGATGCGCTGCGGCTTAACGTGCTCCAGAATAAATTTGGACGCCGTCGGGGCCTGGGAGGAGTCGAGGCCAGCGGTACGCATGATCATGCCGTAGCCGCGCTGGGTCAGCTCAGGGTTGGTCGCACCCGGAGTTATCATCAGGATGCCTTCATCTTCATAGATGTCGGAAGCTGGCTGGGTGGAAGAAGAGCAAAGGTGACCGATAACGTACTTCACGCCGTCGTTAACGATCTTGTTGGCAACCGCTACGGCTTGTTTAGGATCGCACGCGTCGTCATATTCAACGCCGACCAGCTTGTCGCCTTTGATCCCGCCCCTGGCATTGATGTCTTTGATAGCCTGGCGAGCACCGTTAAATTCCATGTCGCCCCACTGCGCTACCGGGCCTGACATTGCCCCGACAACAGCCACTTTAATATCTCCAGCGGTTGCCGCGTGAGACACAGCCAACGCCACCAGCCCGGCAAGTAATGTCTTCGCGTTCATCTTCATTCGTTCCATCCCCATAACCTGGTTAAAAAGCACGCAGTACTTTTTATAATCAATGTTCATTTTTATCAGTGCCTTGAAGGAGTTAGCGGTAAATTTCACAATTTATCAGGCTAAACTCTCTATTTTTCAGGCGATTAAGTAGAGATAATATTCTGTATTTCGCCATAGTTAAACAAAAAAAAGCACTGAAATCAGCATAAAATAGCGGTACAAAGAGCCGAACAATTCACTGGATTTTAGTGCTTTATCCTGGTCATGATTCAATCTGCCGCGTTTAAGGCTGGCTTAGCTTTACGACAAAAAGTAATCAACTGCTGAGCGGGATAAAAAAGATAAAGCGTCTGAGGCAAATAAATTGGTTACACTCGTGGTTTCCCCGCTTTTTGGTTAGCTCACTTATGAAACTCACTATCATTCGTCTGTTTGAGTTTAGCGCTCAGGATAAAATTGACCTCGGTAAGATCTGGCCGGAATATTCCAGCGATTCGCTGACGCTTAGCGACAATGAAAGGATCTACGCGGCAAAATTTAACGATCGCCTGTTGGGCGCGGTGAGAGTGACGTTGACCGGTAAACAAGGTGCGCTGGATTCGCTGCGAGTACGTGAAATTACCCGCCGCCGGGGCGTGGGTCAGTATCTGCTGGAAGAGGTGATGCGGGATAACCCAGTGATTACGCACTGGTGGCTGGCAGGTGTCGGCGTTGAAGACCATGACGTGATGACGGCGTTTATGCAGGCTTCGGGGTTCCGGGAGCTGAGCGGCGGCTGGGAGAAGTAAACTGCCCTATGAAGG
The DNA here is from genome assembly GCF_000757825.1 of Cedecea neteri. Lineage (GTDB taxonomy): Bacteria > Pseudomonadota > Gammaproteobacteria > Enterobacterales > Enterobacteriaceae > Cedecea > Cedecea selenatireducens. The sequence goes on along the minus strand of NZ_CP009451.1, from coordinate 2,908,748 downwards.
TACGCCTAAGATTCCGTTCACTTCCAGTCCTGTTTTATATGCAGCCACCGCAACGGTGAACGTCTCGGGAGAATCACCGTCATTCCCCCGAGCCCCCGGACTCCCGGCCAAATAAATCGACCGCTAAAGCGGCAGACCTCCGTTTTATCTCCCAGTCCTGGGTCGGCTGAGATGCGTTCCCGACGCTCTCAGCCTCCGGCCGTTCCCGACGCCCGGACCCTGGCCAGTCGGAGAGAAAACGGAGGCGATTTAAGCCGGAACCGAGCCTCGCTTTTAACCCACAGCCATTCTGAAAATCATTGTTGCTGCAAGACCTACAGCCACGCCCTTGTCCCCGGCTCTCATCGCCCCCGGTGATGACCCAACTCAGGCGGGGTTGAGCTGTCGGGAACAGCGAAAGAGAGCGATCGTCGGGAACGAATCGCGAACGACCCCGACTGTTTGGGTGATAGCCGGTGGGTTTACCGCTTTAGCGGCGATGAGCTCGCCGGGCGCCGGGGCTGTTCGGGGGATGGCGTTATCCCCCGGACACGTTCACCGTGCTGGGAACTTATATGGAAAACGGATATACGGGTGAACGGAAAAACCACGGGTTAAAAAATATCGCTCCAGAAACCTCTGCGAGAAACCTTTGCGTAAACACTAAAACGGCAACCATTTGGTTGCCGTTTGCGGTTTATTTTGCGTCGGTGGCCGTGCCGTTGGCATGCCAGGTAAACACGCCGAACTCAAAGCCTTTCAGGTCGCCCTTCTGATCCCAGGACAGCGGCCCCATCACGGTATCCACGGTCGCCCCTTTCAGGTACTTAGAGATTGCAGCCGGATCTTCGCTCTGGTTCAGGCCAGCGGCCAGGGACTGCAGCGCCGCGTAGGTAGTCCAGACGAATGCGCCGCTTGGATCCTGTTTCTTCGCTTTGATGGCGTCCACAATTGGTTTGTTGGCAGGAACCTGGTCGTAGTTCTTAGGCTTGGTCACCAGCAGGCCTTCCGCAGAATCCCCGGCGATGTTAGACAGAGAAACGTTCGCCACGCCTTCCGGCCCCATGAATTGGGTTTTCAGGCCAGCGGCGCGGGACTGACGCAGGATCTGCCCCATTTCCGGGTGGTAACCACCGTAGTAAACGAAGTCGATGTTTTCTTTCTTCAGGCGCGCAACCAGCGTGGAGAAATCTTTCTCACCGGCGGTGATACCGTCAAAGAAGACCACGTTAGCACCGCCTTTTTTCAGGCCGTCCTGCACGGAACGCGCCAGGCCTTCGCCGTACTGTTGCTTATCGTGGATAACGGCAATGCGCTTAGGCTTCACGTGTTCCAGAATGTATTTCGCCGCGGTTGGGCCCTGATCTGAGTCCAGGCCGGTGGTGCGCAGGGTCAGCTTATAGCCACGCGCGGTCAGCTCAGGTGCGGTTGCCGCCGGGGTGATCATCAGAATGCCTTCGTCTTCGTAGATATCAGACGCTGGCTGAGTAGAAGAAGAGCACAGGTGACCGATAACGTATTTGATACCGTCGTTCACCACTTTGTTGGCAACCGCTACCGCTTGTTTCGGGTCACAGGCATCGTCATATTTCGTGATAACCAGTTTGTCGCCTTTGATCCCGCCTTTAGCGTTAATGTCGGCCACCGCCTGCTCGGCACCGGTGAATTCCTGGTCGCCGTATTGCGCAACCGGCCCAGACATTGCCCCTACTACCGCGACCTTAATATCTTTTGCCATCGCCGCGTGGCTCATTGCCAGTGCAATGCATCCTGCCAGTAAGGCTTTACCCGTCATTTTCATCCTGAGAGTCCCCATTGTTATGGTTATTGAATTTGTTGTGTTGTTGTTTGTTAGCGCATTATTCTGTTTGTAGGTATAAGAAAAGCATATGACAGCTAACTTAAGGGCGACAGCCGGCGCTACGGCAGCACACTATGCTAAACATAGCGCCATTTGCGATAATTTGGAAAGACATATTTGAAGGTTAGATAACGGGAATGTGACAAAAAAATAACCGCGCCGGAATGCTTCCAGGCGCGGGGGAGCAAGCATCAAAATCACCAGCCCGCAGGCAGGTATCCCAGAGCGGAAGCAACCGCATAAACGGCACTGCAGAGGTAAAGCAACACAATGAAAATCTGAATCAGCGGGTGGGTCATAAACGGCGGACAGGTCCAGCCCGGCGAGACATCACCGCTGCGACGAGCGCCTTTAATCATCAGAATCGGCATAATCGATAAAATCACGCCGCTGAACACGCCGGCAAAATAGAGCGCATTCACGAACGACACCAGCCCGCTGTAGGCCAGTACGAAAGGTGGAATCGCCACCACCAGCAGCACCAGGAAACGCTTCAGGGAGAGTTCGTCGCTGCCCAGGCGGAAGCGGTCAAAGATATTGGTCAGGAAGCTGCCGCCCAGCCCCCAGTACGAGGTCAGCATGGCGCAGAGCGCGAACAGGTTCGCCGAGAAGAACGCCCACTCTCCCAGCGCTTTCCCCCATGAAATGGTCGCCACCTCAGAGATATCGTCCAGGCCGTTAAGCATGATGACCGACATTGGCACCAGGGCCAGTAGCGCGAAGGTTACAACCATGCCAACGATAATCGCCTTCGGCAACTTCTCAGGTTTATCGGCAAACCCTCGCGCCATCTCCGGCACGATGTACTGCGCCGAGAAGCAGAACACCACCACGTTGAATACCGGCACCATGTACAGCCAGTTGCCTTCCAGCAGGTAGCCCACGCTGGTCGTTTCTTTTAGCAAGGTGGCGATAACCAACACCGCGATCATCACCACCATGCCGATACTGATAAACTTTTCCCCGCGCCCGATGGCCTTCAGGCCCATATACAGCACGCCTGCGGCAGGAATGAAAAACAGCACGCTGCCCAGCGCCGGAGAAATACCAAATAAGGAGTGCAATAGTTTGCCGCTGCCGGTCATATAGGCGGTCAATGCGCCCACGCTGTTCACGCAAACCGAGAGGAACATCATCAGCGCGCCAAAGCGACCGACGTAGCGCAGCGACAGTCCGCTGAGCTGCAAATGCTGGCGAGTACGCAAGGTGGATTCGGCGACGTAAAGCATCGTCACGGTGGTCAGGCTGCCCACGAGCACCAGCCAGAACAGCAGCGGCCAGAAGCCAGCTTTGCTCGACGCATAGGCGATGGAAAGCACGCCCGCGCCGATGTTGGTGCCGACGATCATCGACACGCCTTCAACGAAGCTCAGGGATTTACCGGGGACAGCCGTTCGCTCCCCGCGCGCGATGGCGGGAGAGAAGGTGGAGTTTTCAGACATAATATTTTCCGTATTACTCCGGCGGTAACGCCCGCCGGAAAACAGGGGATATCAGGGTGATAAACCACTTCACGCTGGGCAACAAAACCTTGTGTTATGACGGGCTTCCCTGCCGCCGCACAGTACGGGGCTTTAGCCCTTCAGCACCTGGGACAGAATGGCCAGCGCTTTGGTGAACTGAGCATCAGGAATGGTCAGAGGATAAAGGAAGCGGATAACGTTACCGTAGACGCCGCAGCTCAGCAGCAGCAGCCCTTGTTCCTGAGCCTTCAGCTGAACTTCGCGGGTAAATTCCGGCGAAGGTTTCCCGGTCTGCGGATCGTTAAACTCCACCGCCACCATCGAGCCTTGCCCGCGTACGTCAACAATGGCCGGGCAGCCTTGGCGAGCCTGGTTCAGCACCTCTTTCAGGTGTTCGCCAAGCTGGTTTGCACGCTTGCACAGCTGCTCTTCTTTAATCACGTCCAGCACAGCATGAGCCGCAGCAACCGCCAGCGGGTTACCTGCATAAGTGCCGCCCAGGCCACCAGGCGCAGGTGCATCCATCACTTCAGCGCGACCCACAACGCCGGACAGCGGGAAACCACCGGCCAGGCTTTTCGCCATCGTCATCAGGTCGGCCTTAACGTCGTAATAATCCATGGCGAACAGCTTGCCGGTGCGCGCGAAGCCGGTCTGTACTTCATCGGCAATCAGCAGAATGCCGTGGGTATCGCACAGCTTGCGCAGCGCCTGCATAAATTCAGGTGGGGCAACGTTGAAGCCGCCTTCGCCCTGAATCGGCTCCAGCACAATGGCCGCAACCTGATCGGCGGCGATATCCGCTTTAAAGATACGGTCGAGACTTTTCAGCGCATCCTCAGTCGTTACGCCGTGCGCGGCATTGGGGTAAACCGCGTGGTAAACGGAGCCTGGGAATGGGCCGAAACCGATTTTGTAAGGCGCCACTTTGCCGGTCAGCGCCATGGTCATAAAGGTACGGCCATGGAAGCCGCCGCCAAAGGTAATCAGGCCGGGACGTTTGGTGTAGGCACGAGCAATTTTTACAGCATTCTCAACGGCTTCTGCACCGGTGGTGAAGAACGCGGTTTTCGCCGGGCCGTCGATAGGTGCCAGATCGTTAATGCGCTCGGCCAGCGATACATAGCTTTCATAAGGGACAATCTGGTAAGCCGTGTGGGTAAAGGCCTGTAGCTGTTTCTCCACGGCGGCAATCACTTTCGGATGACGATGACCGGTGTTCAGCACCGCAATCCCGGCGGCAAAATCAATAACTTCATTGCCTTCCACATCCCACAGGGTGGCGTTCTCAGCCTTCTCTGCAAAGTAGCTACACATCACGCCCACGCCGCGCGGCGTGGCCTGTAAACGACGCTGATTCAGCTCTGCACTTTTCACCTTGGTCTCTCCTGTTATGTCAGTCACTTTATCGCAACAAATCAGAAACAATGTCGTTTATTTACACAGGTATTGGCCCTATAATCGAGTACCAATTCAGATTATCTGAGGGATCCAATTGCGAGATTTAGTGGGTGATTTGATTCTTGTCCGGCTGCAGGAAGAGACCGACAATCTGCTGCATAAGCGCCTTTACAATGCGCTACGCCGCTCAATTCTGGATGGTTCATTGCCGCCCCATGGCCGCCTGCCCGCCTCCCGCGATCTGGCCAGCGAACTCAGTATTTCTCGTAACACTGTATTAACAGTTTACGAGCAGCTTATGACTGAGGGGTACGTTTCCTCCCGCCAGGGCAGCGGAACATTTGTTGAAAAAACGCTGCCGGATCGCTTCACCTCCGCAGGGAACGTTGGCGAAAGCGGCGCGCCCCCTGCCCCGGAGGTTTCAATTTCCCGCCGCGGCCTGCATCTTTTGTCCCAGGTCAGCGCCAGCCCGCGCCAGTGGGGAGCGTTTATTCCGGGCGTCCCGGACGTTAACGCTTTCCCTCATCCGCTATTCAGCAAGATTCAGGCGCGCATCAGCCGCCGTCCTAAACCCGAACGCCTGAGCTATAGCTGCAACGGCGGTACGCCTGAGCTGCAGCATGCCCTTGTCGACTACCTGCGGGTTTCACGCGGCGTAAACTGCCAGGTCGACCAAATTCTTATCACCGAAGGGATCCACCAGGCTATCGATCTGGTCACCCGGATGCTGTGCGACAGGGGCGATCTGGCGTGGATCGAAGAGCCTTCTTACTGGGGAATTCGTCACGTGCTGACGATGAATGACGTGCGGATCACACCGCTCACCGTCGACGCGAACGGCCTTTGCCCGCCGGAGACGGTAACAGAAGCGCCGCGCTTAATCTTCGTCACGCCGTCTCATCAGTACCCGCTGGGCGCGGTGATGAGTCTGGAGCGTCGTCAGCGCCTGCTGGCCCTTGCCCGCCAGCACGGAAGCTGGATTATTGAAGATGATTACGACAGCGAGTTTCGCTTCTCAGGCCAGCCGATCCCCGCTCTGCAGGGGCTGGTCGCCGAGGCGCCGGTGGTTTACATCGGTACCTTCAGCAAAACGCTTTATCCAGGGCTCAGGCTCGGCTACGTGGTGCTGCCGCGCCCGCTGATAAATGACCTGAAAACAGCGCATGCGGAGCTGTATCGCGGCGGCCACTCGCTTATCCAGCAGGCGCTGGCGGAATTTATTACTGCCGGGCACTATTCGGCCCATATTCGCCGTATGCGCCTGCTGTACGGCCGTCGCCGCGCCTTCCTGACCGAGCTTATCTCCCGCCACTGCGGGCCTCAGGCGCTGTCCGATTTCAGCGACAACGCCGGGCTGCATCTGATTTTGAACCTGCCGGATGAGGCCGATGATGTGGCGATTGCGCAACGTGCCAACGCCCGCAATATTCTGGTGCGGCCGCTGTCGCGTTACTACCTGACCGGGCAGCGCAAGAAGGGGTTATTGATGGGGTTTGCCAGCCTGCCGGAGAGCGAAATGGAGGCGGCGTTTGCCGTGCTGCTGGAATGTATGCCGGAAGCTAAAAAGCAAAACGCCCCAGCATAAAGTGGGGCGTTATCGGTGCGCGGTACGGTATCGGCGTTAAGCTTCGATAGCGGCGCGCAGTTTTTTCATCGCGTTCTTTTCAAGCTGACGAACGCGCTCGGCGGAAACGCCATAGCGGTCAGCAAGTTCCTGCAGCGTGCTCTTGTTGTCTTCATCCAACCAGCGCGCGCGGATAATCTGCTGGCTGCGCTCGTCCAGGCCCTGCATCGCATCGCTCAGCTTGTCGGCGGCGTGAGATTCCCAGTTGTCGTCCTCAATGCCTTCGGCAAAGTTAGAGGATTTATCCTGCAGGAACAGCACCGGCGCCATTGGCTGACCGTCGGAATCGTCGTCGTTAGACATGTCAAAGGTCATATCCTGCGCCGCCATGCGTGATTCCATCTCAAGCACGTCTTTGCTGGACACGCCAAGCTCGTTGGCGACCATTTCGACTTCATCCTGGTTAAACCAGCCCAGACGCTGCTTGGTTTTACGCAGGTTAAAGAACAGCTTACGCTGTGCTTTGGTCGTTGCGACTTTCACAATACGCCAGTTACGCAGCACGTATTCATGAATTTCTGCCTTGATCCAGTGCACCGCAAAGGAGACCAGGCGAACACCCACTTCCGGGTTAAAACGGCGTACTGCTTTCATCAGGCCAATGTTGCCTTCCTGGATAAGGTCTGCCTGCGGCAGGCCGTAACCGGAATAGTTACGCGCAACATGAACAACAAAGCGCAGGTGAGACAGGATCAGCTTTTTCGCTGCTTCCAGACTGCCCTGGTAATGCAGCTTTTCAGCCAGCTCCTTCTCTTCCTCAGCCGTTAACATCGGCCAGGCGTTCGCAGCCCGGATATACGACTCCAGGTTACCAACAGGGGCTAAAGCTAAATTTTGCATTTCTTTGGTCATTCAAACCCTCTCTTAGAGACTTACGTACAGGTTGCCATTTTACTGACTTATGGCACACCGACAACACGTCAGGGGCCAAACCGTAGCATTCACTGTACTCTCAGACAGTGATGTTATCCACAAGTTCAATGTAAAGCTGTGAATAGATTACACACAAAGTGTGACGGTTGTTGCAGCATGGCAGGGGGCACAGCGGTGTAAAACGCACTCCCTGCTGACGACGTTATCGTAGCAGGGAATGAGTATATCAAAAACTTTTTACTCCGGCGTAAAGCGGCGTAAATGTTGAACAGTGGCAAGCCAGGCTGCCAGCCAGCCGATCATCGAAGAGACCAGCAGCAACAGGAGGCACTCGTCAAAGCCAAGGCCGCTGATATCGAACTTCGTGCCGAAGACCTGCGCCACGTCCGTCACCGCCGACGACAGACGCATCACCAGGATCTCAGACAGGATCAGCGACAGGAACGCACCGCTGAACCCGATTAACGCCCCGCCATAAAGGAACGGGCGCAGGATAAATCCGTCGGTAGCACCGATAAGCTTCTGTACGTTAATGGTATCGCGGCGGGCAAAAATGCTCAGGCGCACCGAGTTACCAATCACCAGGAACACCGCCGCCACCATCAGGATGCCGATCATCACCGCCACGCGCCCAACCAGGCCGGTCAGCGCCGCGAGACGGGCAAACCAGCTGTCGTCCATGCGTACTTCATCGACGCCATGAATCTTCGCCACGCGGTCACGCAGCGTATTCAGGTGATCCGTGCTCTGGAAATCGAGTTTAGGGTTAACCACCGCAACCGCCGGCAGCGGGTTCTCTTCCAGCATATCCAGCGCGCCGCCAAAGCCCGACCAGTTACGGAACTCGCCCAGCGCTTCCTCGCGGGAAAGGTAGTTAACTTTATCAACGCCCTCTTCCGCCTGGATAGCGCCCACCACCTGCTGCGCGGCGTTGTCGTCCAGCGCCTTATCGAGGTAAACGGTGATTTGCGGCGACGGATAATACTGGGTGGCCGCCTGGTTCACGTTTTTGTAGACCATATAGCAGACGCTCGGCAGCGTCAGGGAAATAGCAATCACCATCACCGTCAGGAAAGTCGCCAGCGGCTTGCTCTTCAGGTCCTGCAGCGCCCCTTCCCAGGCATAGCGGAACTGCTCGTTCACGCCGCCCTTCAGGGATTTGCTTTTGGACTGCGGCCCTTTGCCACGCTTTTTCACCGAGCGGCCAAGAGCGCCTAACTTATTCAGTTGGTTAATCTTGTCCAGCTTGTTGCTGAAGCGCTTGATATGGTTGAGCGCACTGTGTTTATTCACCTGCCAGGCCTCCATGCAAATGGCCGTCGCTGAGCGTCAACATACGGTAATTGCGACGCGAGATAAGCCCCATATCGTGGGTAGCCATCAGAACAGTCACGCCCACGCGGTTAAATTCTTCAAACAGGCGCAGAATGCCTTCCGACAGCGCATCATCAAGGTTACCGGTCGGTTCATCCGCCAGCAGTACCGCAGGTTTGTTCACTACGGCACGAGCGATGCCGACGCGCTGCTGTTCACCGCCGGAGAGTTGGATAGGAAAGTTCTTCGCTTTGTCCAGCAGCCCGACCTTATCCAGTGCCGCAGACACGCGGCGACGAATATCTTCGCCGCTGGCGCCCGCGATGATCAGCGGGATGGCCACGTTGTCGTACACGGTTCTGTCCATCAGCAGATGGTGATCCTGAAAGATCATGCCAATCTGGCGACGCAGGAACGGCACTTCACGGCTTTTCAGGCGGCTGATATCGTGGCCGCTGAAAAAAATCTTCCCGGCGCTTGGCCGTTCGATACCGCAGATAAGCTTGAGCAGAGTACTCTTCCCTGCGCCAGAATGGCCGGTCAGAAAGGCCATCTCGCCTGGTTGCATATGGAAGGTGATTCCCTGCAACGCTTGTCTCCCACCGAGATAGGCTTTACTGACGTGTTCAAAGCGAATCATTGTTAATCCTCTCGGGCAAAAAGTGCCTCTATAAAGTCGCCCGCATTAAACGGTCGTAAATCAGAAATTTGTTCGCCGACGCCAATGTAGCGAATCGGAATGCCGAACTGGTCTGCCACAGAGAAGATTACGCCACCCTTGGCGGTACCATCCAGTTTGGTCAGGGTGATGCCCGTCAGCCCCACCGCTTCGTGGAACAGTTTAGCCTGGCTTATCGCATTCTGACCGGTGCTGGCGTCGAGGGTGAGCATAACCTCATGCGGGGCATCCTCGTCCAGCTTTTTCATAACCCTGACAATTTTCTTCAATTCTTCCATCAGGTGCGATTTGTTCTGCAAACGCCCTGCGGTATCGGCGATTAACACGTCGATATTACGCGCCTTCGCCGCCTGGATAGCATCGAAGATAACCGAGGCGGAGTCCGCGCCGGTGTGCTGGGCCACGACAGGAATATTGTTGCGCTGGCCCCAAACCTGCAGCTGCTCAACCGCCGCCGCACGGAAGGTATCGCCCGCCGCCAGCATCACGGATTTACCCTGCTGCTCAAACTGACGGGCCAGTTTGCCGATGGTGGTGGTTTTACCCACGCCGTTCACGCCAACCATCAGGATAACAAACGGCGTTTTGCCTTCAATATTCAGCGGCTCATCCACTTTGGCGAGGATTTCGCTCATCTCTTCTTTCAGCAGACCGTACAGCGCTTCGGCGTCGCGAAGCTGCTTGCGGCTTGCACCTTCGGTCAGGTTGGTGATGATTTTACGCGTGGTTTCCACCCCAACGTCGGCAATCAGCAGCTGCTCTTCCAGCTCTTCAAACAGATCATCATCGATTTTTTTGCCGCGGAACAGACTGATAAATCCGGAACCGAGATTTTGTTTGGTTTTGACAAGGCTGCGCTTCAGGCGAGCAAAGAAGCCTTCTTTAGTCGGTTTTTCCTGCTCTTGCAGCGCGGCAATCGGAGCAGCTTCTTCGACAGCCTCTTCTTGCGGTTCGTCATCAAGGACTTCTTGCGCAACGGCTTCATCTTCAACGGCAGCTTCGTGTGCAAACAATGCCTCAGCTTCAGCCACTTCTTCGTTGACGATCTCGTCCTGCTCGGCCTGCCATTCGTCCGGCTGCTCTGCGGTTTCAACAATCTCTTCCGGCAGCGGCAGCGTTTCGTGCTCAACGGCGGCAACCGGTTGTTCGATGGCTTCCGGCTCTTCGACAACAACCGCAGGTTCCATAACCTCAGGTTCGACAACGGCTTCAGGTTCAACAACAGGCTCAGGTTCAATAACCGCCACAGGTTCTGGCTCGGCCACAATCTCAGGCTCAACGGTCACTTCCGGCTCAGGAATCATTTCCGGCTCGGCAACAAGCGCCTTCTCTTCGGCTTCTTCTACGAGCTGCTCGTTAACCTCCACGACCTGCTCGGCAAACTTTTCGGACTCCTCCAGTGAGTGCTCACTAACTAAATCCTGCTTATCCTGCTCAACAGCCTGAGGCTGTTGAGGTTCATCCTGTGTGGAAGCCTGTTCAGTAACCGGTTGTTCTTCTATTACTTTTTGTTCTGTTTCTGCTTCCGGCTGCTGCTCTTTCTGGCCAAATCCCAGCCAGGAAAAAAAGCCACGTTTTTTCTCTTTCGCCATTTGCGACTACACTCCTCGCTGTTAACTCATGGCACAGACCCGATTCTGCTTGCCACGGGCATAAAAAATAGTGCGTTAGTCTATCACTTTCCCGGCGCGGCATCACTCCGGCGGATTAAGGTTTCCTGGCCGGGCGAGCACCGTTAGAATAGCCGCAAAATTTAGCATCGCAGTGAGAGCAATGAAGAAACCCCAATCCGCTGGCTCCGGCCAGATTCGCATCATCGGCGGCCAATGGCGCGGTCGAAAACTTCCGGTTCCCGACAGTCCCGGCCTGCGTCCGACAACGGATCGCGTACGCGAAACGCTGTTTAACTGGCTGGCTCCGTCAATGGTAGATGCGCATTGTCTCGACTGTTTTGCCGGCAGCGGTGCGCTCGGCCTGGAGGCGCTCTCTCGCTATGCCGCCAGCGCAACGCTGATTGAGATGGATCGCGCGGTTTCCCAGCAGTTACAAAAGAACCTGGCGACCCTGAAAGCCAGCCACGGCAAGGTGCTCAACGCCAATACGCTCAGCGTTCTCGCCCAGCCTGGCACGCCGCATAACGTGGTGTTTGTCGATCCGCCGTTCCGTAAAGGGCTGCTGGATGAAACGCTTAGCCTGCTGGAGAAAAATGGCTGGCTGGCGGATGAGGCGCTAATTTACGTAGAAAGTGAAGTGGAAAATGGTCTGCCGGTGGTGCCCGCAAGCTGGGCGTTACACCGTGAGAAAGTCGCCGGTCAGGTGGCTTACCGCCTGTTTATTCGTGAAGCTCAAGGAGCCGCATAATGCCGATTCTGATTAACTTTGGCCGCCTGCTGATGCTTTGCGTCTGGGGTTTTCTGATTTTTAACCTGATTCACCCTTATCCGCGCCCGCTAAACATTTTTGTTAACGTCGCGCTGATCTTTATGGTGATTATGCACGGCCTGCAGCTGAGCCTGCTGAAAGCCACGCAGCCAAAAGACGGCCCGGCGCTTGGCCGTCTTGAGCAGATTAAGATCTTTGTCTTCGGCGTGTTTGAACTGCTTATCTGGCAGAAAAAGCTGCGTCAGGGCAAGTGAGTTTCTTCGGGGACGAAGCTGACAAAGCGCGTCCCCTTATAGCTCAGCGTGCCTTTATCTCCCACCGTTACCGCATTGTATTCCGCCGCTGCTACCCGCATTTTCATCTCCATGCCGCCGCTCTGGGGCGCAAACCAAATCTCATAGCGGATTGAGTCCTCCGGCGGCGTAACTTCCCGCTGGCGCGAGCGCCTGTCATTGGACGGTTTTTCACGTTTGGTCGCCACCACCACTTTTTTTACGCTCAGCGGTGCCGCGTCGTTTTCGATGTTCTGGCGGCGCTGCTGCAGGTAGCGGAAAGAAGCGGCAACGGCTATCACCACAACGATCGCGATAATAAAAATGGGAGGCTTACTCATGGCTTTTTCTCTAATTGTCAGACACTTTTAAGCATAACCCTGGCGCCGCGCCGTTGTCATCTGCGACGCTTAGCCACTAGACTGAATACTGTTACGCCAACAATTAGAATAAGGATATGCCATGCTTTGGTCATTTATTGCTGTTGCGTTATCTGCCTGGATTTACATTGACGCTTCCTGGCGCGGGTCCACCTGGCAGCGCTGGATTTTCAAGCCGGTCACCCTGCTCCTGCTGCTGCTGCTGGCCTGGCAAGCGCCGATGTTTGAAGCTGCGGGCTACCTGATTGTGGCGGGTCTTCTGGCAACGCTTGTCGGCGATGCTCTCACGCTATTACCGACCCAGCGCCTGCTCTATGCGGTGGGCGCTTTCTTCCTTTCACATCTGCTGTATACCATCTATTTCGCCAGCCAGATGACCTTAGCCATCTTCTGGCCGCTGCCTCTTGCCCTGCTGATTATCGGTGCGCTGCTGGTGGCCACTATCTGGACGCGGCTTGAAGCCCTGCGCATGCCTATTCTGACATTTATCGGCATGACGCTGGTGATGGTCTGGCTGGCGGCCGAGCTTTACTTCTTCCGCCCGACGGCCCCAAGCTTCTCCGGGTTTGTGGGTGCCAGCCTGCTGCTGCTGGGCAATATCGTCTGGCTGGTCAGCCACTATCGGCATCGTTTCAGAGGCGACAGCGCGATTGCTGCCGCCTGCTACTTTGCCGGGCACTTCATGATTGTTCGCGCCCTGTATATCTGAGGTTAACGCCTGTCTTCCGCCAGGGAGGCAGGTTCCAGCCTGCGGGTTTTGCCGTAGATAATGGTTAATACCGCAGGCACCGTAAACGCCACCGCGATCGCAATCACCTCATAAATCATCTTTGAATCCGGCCCGCTAAACAGCCCCAGCTCGAACACGTTCAGCACCGGCAGGAAGCTGTAGGTTTTCACCCCCAGCAGCCCGGTAATACCGCCGCCCAGCGCCGCGCCGATGCAGCCAAACACGAAGAGCATGCGGTATTTCAGGTTCACGCCGTACAAAGCCGGTTCGGTAATGCCGAAGAAGGCGGAAAGCGAGGCGGAAATCGCAATTTGCTTATCTTTCAGGTTGCGGGCAATAAAGATAGCGCCAAACGCCGCGCCAAACTGCCCCATCACCGCCGACATAAACATCGCCATAATAGTGTCGTAGCCGTTGACCTGAATGTTAATCAGCGCCAGTGGAATAATGCCCCAGTGCACGCCAAACACCACGAACAGCTGCCCAATCCCCGCCAGCAGCGCGCCGGAAATTACCGGGCTGAGGTTGTACAGCCACGCATAGCCATTGGCGATGCCAACGCCGACATAATCAGCCACCGGGCCAATCACGGTGAACACCACAAAGCCGCTAATGATCAACGATAAACAAGGCACGAACACCAGCGCGGCAATCTCAGGGATCACCTTTTTCAGCCAGCGTTCGACGTGGCTCAGGAAGAGCACGGCAAACACCGCCGGGATCACTGCCCCGCCGTAGATTTTCACGTTCAGGGCCAGGCCCATGACGTGGAATGCGCCGGGCACGCTGGCATCCGTCAGCGGGAAGATCATCGCGGCCGTCAGCGCCAGCGCGCTAAATTTATTGGCCTTAAAGCGTTCCGCCGCGGTGACCGCAATAAACATCGGCAGCATGACGAAGACGCCGCTCGACAGCGCATTGAACACGGTAAAAACATAGGAGTGGGTATCGACCAGGTTCATCGTCTGCAACAGAACCACGATACCTTTCACAACCCCAACGCCAGCCAGTACGCCGATGTAAGGGGTGAACATCGCCGAAAGCGTTGCCAGCAGGCGGTTAATCACCGAGCCCTGCGGCGCGGCGGGCTCCTCTGCGGAAGGCTCACCCATCTGCGCCATTATTGCCTGAAAGACTTTTTCAACCTTTGGCCCAATCACAATCTGGAATTGCCCTGGGTTTTCAACCAGCTTGACTACCTCCTGCAACTTATAAAGCTCGTCTTTATTAATCTTACTTTTGTCTTTGAGGGTAAAACGCAAGCGGGTTGCGCAGTGGGTAAGATGCTCTATATTTTCTGCCTCGCCGACGTGCTGAATTATCTGCCGGGCAAGTTGACTGAAGGTAGCCATAATCATTCCTTAGTAGCAAGGTATGGAAATTATTGTTGAGTAGGGTACAGCCCGTATCAGGCGTAATCGCCCGGTTTAGTTTTGCTTTTCACCGCAACGCCAAAGTCGGTGAAAATTCGCTGTGGAAGGTTATTCCCTTTCGCCTCGGCAATATGGTGAGCCAGTATCTGGAACGGAATAACCATGATCAGCGGAGCAATAAACTCATCAACATCGGCTTTCACCGCCAGCGTGCGTGGATCGTGGTCCTCGCCTAACTTAATGGTGTACACGTAGTCGGTATATTTCTGCTCATAGGCTTTCAGCAGCAATAAACGTTCGCGAGCCAGGCCCGGCGTATCAATAAAGAACATCCGGTGAGTGCCGTTCACTTCGAAATAGGGCCCGTGCATAAACGCTTCCAGCTCCACGCCCTGGGAAGGAACGCGAATCGTCTCGGCAAACTTGGTTTCCATCTCTTTGATAACGCCGACGCTCGGCCCGTAGCCAATGGAGGTAAATCGCGGGGAGGCGGCCAGCTCATCCTGCCACCTGGTAAAGAAAACTTCGGTGTCGGCGATAATGCCCGGGATAGCCTGCACCGCCACGCCCAGTTTCCTCAGCTCGGCCGCTTCCTGTTCGGCGTCGATCTTCCCGCTGCGGCGAGCCGCAAACACGCCCAGCAGCATGAATTTCAGGATGGTGGCAACGTACCCTTTGGTCACGTAGCCCACGCGCTCTTCGCCAATTTCAATATCAACCACATGGTCAACGTTTCGCGCCAGTTCACTGCCCGTTTTGCTGGTGATGCCCAGCGTTTTTACCGCGTGAGTCTGGCGAATATGCTGGATCGCGTTGATGGTCGAGGTGCTTTCCCCACTCTGGGAAACGCCTATCACCAAATCAGCCGTCTCACTGAACTTTTCGTAGTGCTGAAAGTGGAAAGGCTCCTCCACCGTGATGCGCACGTCCGCCAGCTTTTCCACGTAGTATTTCGCACTTTTGATGGCGTTAATGCTGGAACCCGTAGCCAGAACTAACCACTCCTTTTGCCCCTCCAGGACCGGAAGATCGGACGGATAGCGGGCAATCATGGCGCTTAACGTCGCCTGCTCTTCATGGATATAGGTCATCATTGTCGGTTTCATCGGCTCTCCTGTAATCAAAACATGAAAACGTTTTCAGGTTTTAGGCTAGAGGAGTCGGGCGAGGCTTGTCAACGCCAGATCGCGCAACTGTTAGCGGGATCAAAAAATATCGCAGAAGGGAAAACGGGCGGACGCCGAAAAAAGCGTTATCCGCCGTTGAAAACTAAGAGGATTCACCGCCGGTCAGGCTAAGAGGGATCTTTTCTGCCGCGGCCACGTCAGCATTCTGATTCAGGATGGCCATTAATCGCCGCATAACCTCTTTGCCAATTAACGCGTTTTGATGGTCAACGGTGGTAATGCGTGGAATAAAATATTCGCTGCCGGGAAAATATTCGCAGCTCACTACGGCGATATTTTCTGGCACCAAGAGGTTCTTATCTTTTAGCGCGCGGATGGCACCTTTTGCGACGTGGTCGTTAATTGCCACAATGGCGTCCGGCAAGGCTTCATTGTTAGCAATTAGCGATTCGATAGCCTCATAGCCATGCTGTAAATAAAAGTTATTCAGCACCACGAAACTATTTTCTACCGGTAAACCTGCTGACTCCAGCTCGGTGCGAAATACCGCTTCACGCTCGCGAGTAATATAAACATTCTTCGACCCGCCGATAAAACCAATCCGCCGGTAGCCTTTATCAATAAGATGACGAGTCGCTAACCTCACGCATCCGGTCTGGTCACGTTCAACGCAGGCATATTCCACGCCCTGAAGCTTACGCCCCACCACCACGACCGGCACGGTGGCGATGAGTTTTTTCAGCTCCTGCAGATAGGTCGCTGAAATATCGTTGTAGTCGATGTTGCCGCCCAGAATAATCACGCCGTCTATCTGGCTGTCGGTGATGGAATTAAAAATATGCTCTTCGGGCACCACCGGCGCTTCGCGAGAGGTTCTGTTTGCCGATTGAGTGTCGTACAGCGTGACTTTGTAGCCGAGCCGCAAGCTTTCATGCTCAATCTGCGCCACCAGCATCACAAAGTAAGGGTTACTGATATCCGAAACGACAATTGCCAGCGTCTGGGTTTTCTTCGAGATCATGCCGCGCGCGAGTAAATTTGGGCTGAAATTATGTTCCTGAATCACTTTTTCGACCCGGCTGCGCGTTTTGTCTGCCACCCAGCTGTTGTTGTTCAGTACCCGGGAGACGGTGGCGATGGACACCTGCGCCAGCTCCGCAATATCTTTGATTGTCAGTGGTTTTTTCATCGACTCATTCTCATCCCGACCTGCGGATAATACTAGGGGAAGCGCCCCGGGGAAGCAAAGGCCAATGCTGAAAACTGCCGCCCGTGAGCCAGAAACGTTATCAGGCAAAAAAGGGGCTTGACTCTGGAGTTGACTCCAGAGAGTAACATCGCTAATGAGAAAATTATCATTACCGGAGGGCGCCATGCTCAACACACCCCAAGACGGCAAAAAGCCACCTCAGTTTGCGTTTGCCAAACTTAGCCCGCTGCAGGCAGAAGGCCCCTCCTGCTGCGCCGATGACACCTGCTCTGCGCAAAATCCAGAGCCGGAAATCGCCGACAACGGCAGCCGCTACAGCTGGCACGTTGAGGGGATGGACTGCGCGGCCTGCGCCCGCAAAGTAGAAAATGCGGTGAAACAGGTGAGCGATGTTCAGCAGGTTCAGGTGGTGTTTTCTACCGAAAAACTGCTGGTCAGCTCTGCGCGCGACGTTCGCAGTGACGTAGAAAAAGCCGTCAAGGCCGCAGGCTACACCCTGAATGCAGGCAATGCGCCGAAGCAGGAAAAAAGCAGCAGCCTGCAGGAAAACCTGCCGCTGATCCTGCTTATTGTGCTGATGGTGATTAGCTGGGGGCTCGAGCAGTTCAACCACCCGCTCGGCAACCTGGCGTTTATCGCCACCACGCTGGTTGGCCTGTGGCCGATAGCCCGCCAGGCGGTCCGCCTGATCCGCAGCGGCAACTGGTTTGCCATTGAAACGCTGATGAGCGTCGCGGCCATCGGCGCACTGTTTATCGGCGCTACCGCCGAAGCAGCGATGGTCTTGCTGCTGTTTCTGATCGGTGAACGTCTCGAATCCTACGCCGCCAGCCGTGCGCGCCGGGGGGTAAGCGCCTTAATGGCGTTAAAGCCGGACGTCGCTATTCGCCTCCGGGACGGCGAGCGCGAAACCGTCGCTCAGGCCGAGCTTCGCCCCGGCGACGTTATTGAGGTCGCCGCCGGTGGCCGACTGCCGGCCGACGGTCGCCTGCTCAGCGGTTTTGCAAGCTTTGATGAAAGTGCCTTAACCGGGGAATCCGTGCCGGTAGAGCGCCAGCAGGGCGAAAAAGTCGCCGCAGGCAGCACCAGCGTGGATCGCCTTGTTCAGTTGGAGGTGATTTCCGAACCCGGCGACAGCGCCATCGACCGCATTCTGCGGTTGATTGAAGAAGCCGAGGAGCGCCGCGCGCCCATCGAACGCTTTATCGATCGCTTTAGCCGGATTTACACGCCGATTATCATGCTTCTCGCGTTACTGACCGCCGTCGTTCCTCCTTTGCTGTTCGGGCAAACCTGGGAACCGTGGATCTATAAAGGCCTGACGCTGCTGCTTATCGGCTGCCCGTGCGCGCTGGTTATCTCCACGCCTGCGGCCATTACTTCCGGCCTTGCCGCAGCCGCACGCCGTGGGGCGTTGATTAAAGGCGGCGCGGCGCTGGAGCGTCTCGGTCAAATCCAGCAGGTCGCCTTCGATAAAACCGGCACCCTGACGGCAGGTAAACCGCAGGTCACCGCCATTGCCGTGGCTGACGGGATTGAAGAAGACCAGCTTCTGGCGCTCGCCGCCGCAGTAGAACAGGGTTCAACGCACCCTCTGGCTCAGGCCATTGTGAGCGCAGCACAACAGCGTAATTTGCCAGCTTTCGTCGCGGAAAATCACCGCGCGCTGGCCGGAGTTGGCGTTGAAGCGAATATCCAGGGTGAAACGCTGTTGCTCAGCTCACCGTCCAAACTTGACGCTCAGGCACTCAACGAAGTCTGGCAGCAACGTATCGCGAAGCAGGAAGAAGAGGGCCAGACGGTCATCGTGGTACTGCGTTCAGGGCAGCTGCTGGGCACCATCGCCATGCGTGACACTTTGCGCAGCGACGCGCGTGAAGCGGTTACCGCCCTTCATCAACTGGGCATTCAGGGCGTGATGCTGACGGGGGATAACCCACGAGCGGCGGCGGCAATAGCCAACGAACTGGGCATTGATTACCGCGCCAGCCTGCTCCCGGCAGACAAAGTGGCGGCGGTGAACAAACTGAATGCCACCGCGCCGCTGGCGATGGTCGGCGACGGCATTAACGATGCGCCGGCGATGAAAGCGGCCACCATCGGTATTGCCATGGGCAGCGGCACGGACGTCGCGCTGGAAACCGCAGATGCCGCCCTGACCCACAACCGCCTGACCGAACTGGCAAGCATGGTGCGGCTCGCCAGAGCCACCCATAACAACATTCGCCAGAACGTGACGATTGCGCTGGGGCTGAAGGGGATTTTCCTGGTCACCACCCTGCTCGGCCTGACCGGCCTGTGGCTGGCGGTGCTGGCAGACTCAGGCGCTACCGCGCTGGTAACGGCGAACGCCATTCGCCTGCTGCGGAAGAAATAGTTTTCGAGTCATCTTCCGGATTTTTACTCAATCAATGGAGCAAGGACGCTCACGTGTAAAAATGAATCCCCCGCCCGCAAGTTGACTGATTGGCAACTTGCGGGCATAATTATTGCCAATCAGTCAACTTCAGGATGAAGTGATGCATCTGATTACGCTGAAGACGCTTATAGAAGCGGGTCAAAGATTTCCCAGACATAGGCAGGAACTGCAAATTCTCGGCAAAGTGCTGGAAAAAGGCTTCTTTCCAACGCCGGAATCACTTAAGCGGATTTATCCTTCACTGGATAACTTTAAGTACCTCGATAAACATTACGTCATCAATATCGCCGGCAATGAACTCAGGCTGATTGCGCTTATCTTTTTTACCAGCCAGAAGTTCTACATCCGCCATATCATGACGCACAGCGAATACATGCGGTTTACTGAAACACACCGGGGAAAGAAGAGATGATTGCTGATGCGCTTAAAGCCGCCGAAGCATTGAAAACGGCGGTTCCACTGCTGGGTGGCAGCACCAGAGAAAAAGATTATCTGGCGGCGCTGGAGCTGGTCGAATACCTGCTGCTCAATGACCCAGAAAACCCACTGGTTGAGATTGTCA
Organism: Cedecea neteri; assembly: GCF_000757825.1. Taxonomy (GTDB): domain Bacteria; phylum Pseudomonadota; class Gammaproteobacteria; order Enterobacterales; family Enterobacteriaceae; genus Cedecea; species Cedecea selenatireducens. The sequence continues at coordinate 2,889,099 of NZ_CP009451.1, read as the reverse complement.
GCAGCAAAATCTCTGCCTGGGAAAACGCACAGCCTGAAGTACAGACGTTCCGAGCGGAAATGCAGGCAATCCCGGCCGGGATAGCCATGCTGAAAACCCTGATGGAGCATCACCAATTAAAACAGAGCGATTTTCAGCAAGAGATTGGCAGCAAGTCGATGGTATCCCGCATTCTCAGCGGCGAACGACAGCTAACCACCGAACACATCCGCCGGCTTTCCCGGCGCTTTGGCATCTCACCTGCCCTCTTTTTCTGAGAGGGATCAGTGGCTCTTACGCAGCAAATAGCGGTAAGGCAGCGCGTCGGTTTCGCTGGCAACCAGCTCATGTTCCATAAAGCGGCAGAAACCGGGGATATCGCGCGTGGTGGCCGGGTCGTCGGCTATCACCAGCAGCGTTTCGCCTACGGGCATATTGCGCACGGTTTTGCGCACCATCATCACCGGCTCCGGGCAGCGCAGGCCAAGGGCATCCAGCGTATGGTCGGGGGTTGCGAACAAATCGGTCATAGCACTCTCAGGTCGTCAAAAACCGCGCTAGTTTACGCCGGGGAAAATCTGGCGCAAGCCGCGTGAACGATTGCGTTAAAATTAACCATTGCAATGAAAAGCTAAAGCAGTATCATCCCCGCGCTTTACATTTTTGACTGGGTTCCCTCACCCCACTACTAAAAAGGCTACAACATGATGCAGTTCAGCACTCGCCAGCGTACTAATGCGCTGTTTTGGCTATCGCTTTTTCATTTGCTGGTGATCACCTCCAGTAACTATCTGGTTCAGCTTCCGGTCTCCGTCTTCGGGTTTCATACGACCTGGGGCGCCTTCAGCTTCCCGTTTATCTTCCTGGCGACCGACCTTACGGTGCGTATTTTCGGCGCTCCGCTGGCGCGACGAATTATTTTCGCGGTAATGATCCCGGCGCTGGTTATCTCCTACGGCATCTCAGCGCTGTTTTACATGGGAAGCTGGCAGGGCTTTGAAGCGCTAACCCACTTCAACCTGTTCGTCGCCCGTATCGCAATCGCCAGCTTTATGGCCTATGCGCTCGGCCAGATCCTCGACGTGCACGTCTTCAACCGCCTGCGTCAAAACCGCTGCTGGTGGTTAGCGCCTACCGCTTCCACGCTGTTTGGTAACGTGAGCGACACGCTGTCGTTCTTCTTTATCGCCTTCTGGCGCAGCCCGGACGCCTTTATGGCCCAGCATTGGGTAGAAATCGCCGTGGTCGATTACTGCTTCAAGGTTCTTATCAGCCTGATTTTCTTCCTGCCGATGTACGGCGTATTGCTGAATATGCTGTTGAAACGCCTCGCAGATAAATCCGAAATCTCCGCGCTACAGCCAGGTTAAACGCGGGCTGAATATCTTGTGTTAAGATGCAGGCATCGGCCTTGTGGCTTGCTAACGGAAAGGAATAACGCGATGCGCAACCTGGTAAAATATGTCGGTATTGGCCTGCTGGTAGTGGGTCTTGCCGCCTGTGACAACAACGACAGCAAAACCGCTACCGCCGGTAGTCAGGCAGCCAGCAGCGCCAGCGGCCAGCCTATCGAACTGCTGGACGGCAAGCTGAGCTTCGCTCTACCGGCAGACATGACCGATCAGAGCGGCAAAGTGGGCACCCAGTCCAACAACATGCACGTTTATTCTGACGCGACCGGCCAGAAAGCAGTGATCGTGATTGTCGGCGACAACACTACCGACGACCTTGCCGCGCTGGCAAAACGTCTGGAAGAACAGCAGCGCGCGCGTGACCCGCAGCTTCAGGTCGTGACCAACAAATCCATTGAGATCAAAGGCCACGAGCTGCAACAGCTGGACAGCGTTATCTCCGCCAAAGGCCAGACCGCCTACTCTTCCATCATCCTTGGGAAAGTGGACGACAAGCTGCTGACCATGCAGATAACGCTGCCTGCGGATAACCAGCAGCTGGCGCAGACCAACGCGGAAAACATCATCAATACCATCGCCATCAAGTAAGCGTTGCGCGATGCATTAATGGCTCCGCCTCTCGCGGGGCCATTTTTTTCTTCATTTTCAGACAGACTGCCGCAGCCTCGCGCCCGGGAAGCACTACACTAAAAGCACCGTTTCCTGACAGGACGTCTGCATGACTCCCCCTCAACTCGATAAAACCGGCCTGCATATTTTGCTCAAGCTTGCCGCGTTAGTGATTATTCTCGCTGGCATTCACGCCGCCGCCGACATCATCGTTCAGCTGCTGCTGGCGCTGTTCTTCGCCATCGTTCTCAACCCGCTGGTCACCTGGTTTATGCGCCGGGGCTTTAACCGCCCGCTGGCCATAACCATCGTGGTGCTGGTGATGCTGGTGGTGCTCACTTTACTCGTTGGCGTGCTGGCAACGTCGATGAACGATTTCATGGAACAGATGCCGCAGTTCAACAAACTGCTGACGCAGAAGGTGCGAGAAATAGAGCATGCGATGCCGTTCCTGCATTTGCCGCTGTCGCCGGAACGTATGCTGCAAAAGCTCGACTCCGACAAGCTGATGACCTTTGCCACCACCTTAATGGCCGGTCTTTCAGGGGCGATGGCCAGCATTTTACTGCTGGCGATGACGGTGATTTTTATGCTGTTTGAAGTGCGTCACGTGCCCTATAAGCTGCGCTTCGCGCTGGCAAATCCGAAGCTTCACATCGCCGGCATGCACCGCGCGTTAAAAGGCGTCACCCACTATCTGGCGCTGAAAACGTTTATCAGCCTGCTGACCGGTATCATTATCTGGCTGGGATTAAAGCTGCTGGGCGTGCAGTTTGCGCTGATGTGGGGCGTGCTGGGCTTTCTGCTCAACTACATTCCCAACATCGGCTCGGTTATCTCTGCCGTGCCGCCGATGATTCAGGCCTTCTTGCTTAACGGCACCTATGAAATGCTGATGGTCGGGGCGCTGTTCCTGGTGGTGCACATGGTGCTGGGGAATATTCTGGAACCCCGCATGATGGGGCGCGGGCTGGGGATGTCGACCTTTGTGGTATTCCTCTCGCTGCTGTTCTGGGGCTGGCTGCTCGGCCCGGTGGGCATGCTGCTCTCGGTGCCGCTGACCAGCGTCTGTAAGATCCTGATGGAGTCGACCCAGGGCGGGGCGAAACTGGCTATTCTGCTGGGGCCAGGCAGGCCAAAAAGCCGTCTGCCGGGATAATCTCAGCTATTTTTTATCACGCCTGGCGATGCTGTGCAGCATCGCCTCGCCAATTTCCCGCTCGCCTTTCGCCATCAGCCCCTGAGCGGCTCCGGCCCGATCCTCAAGCTTTTTGTTCTGCCCGAGTTTTGTCTTGCCGATAAGCGAGGCCAGAGGAATTTCTATTCCGATAATGGCCTTCAGCATTGAGTCGATAAACGCCGGCGGCGCATCGCTGACCTGCCACGGCATTTCCATCGGCGCCTCCTGCTGGCGCGTCAGGCTGGTTATCTGCTGCAGCACGAAATCTGCATCATCCCGCACGGTGATTTTCCCTCGCGCCTGCACGGTCTGATAGTTCCAGGTCGGCACCTCTTTATGATGTTCCAGCTTGCCCGGATACCAGCCAGGAGAGATGTACCCCTGCGCACCGCGAAACACGACCAGCACTTCCTGCTCCGGCTGAAGTGAGCGCCACAGTGGGTTAGCCCGGGCGATATGAGCCCGGAGCGTGCCGAGTTCGCCCTGCTCGGGGCAAAGTTCAAAGGGGATATCAAAAGCGTCCGGCACGCCTGCACTCTGCACGATCAGTATGCCCAGAGGATTAGCCCGGATAAGCCCCTGCAGCACATTAATATCGTGCTCCTGGAAATGGCGAGGAATGTACATTGGCAGCCCTTTATTGGCGGTAATTTTACCCAGCTTATGGCCGAAGTGGTTTATGATAAAGAACCACATTCCCGCAATATGACCGAGCCACAATGCATGTCACGTAAAGCCCGAGCCGTAGATATTCCCGCCATCGGCGAACTTGACCGCCGCAGCGGACAGCTAAGCTTGCAGCTGGCCAAAGCGCTGAAAAATGCCATCCATAAAGGCGAGCTGAAAAGCGGCGACCTGTTGCCCTCCACGCGCGTGCTGGCTGGCGCACTGAATGTGGCGCGCGGCACCGTGCTGGAAGCGTTCGAACAGCTGGTTGCGGAAGGTTTTCTGGAATCCAGACACGGCTCCGGCACCAGAGTGGCCTACGCGCCGGAAAGCCCGCAGCCGGTTCAGCCAACACGTCCTGGAGCAACAATTCCGCTTTCTGCCCAGGCGCAGGCATTTGCCAAAGTCGGCGAGCAGCTAAAAACGCTGGCCCCAAAGCCGTTTGCCGTTTCCGTGCCTGTAGGCGACACCGCCCCGGACGACGTGTGGCGCAAGCTCGGCAACCGCATTCGGGCGCGAGGCGCCGGTGCCCCGTCGGGCTATGCCGACCCGCAAGGCGCGCTGGTCCTGCGTGAAGCTATCTGCGAATACGTCAGAAAGTCGCGTTCGGTGCGCTGCACGCCGGAGCAGGTCATCATCACCTCCGGCAACCAGCACGGCCTGTACCTGACGCTGCAAATCCTGCTGGAGGCGGGGGATTCAGTGTGGATGGAGGAGCCCGGCTACCCTGGCGCCACGTCGCTGTTTGAGACGATGTTCCGCGACCGCAAGATGGTAAGAGTCGCCGTTGACGACGAGGGGCTGGACGTTGAGTCAGGCAAAAAGCTGGCTCCTGACGCCCGCGCCGCGTTCGTTACGCCCTCGCATCAATACCCGATAGGCATGCCGCTCAGCATGTCGCGCCGCGCCGCTTTACTGGAGTGGGCGCAGGCAAATCAGGCCTGGATAATTGAGGACGACTACGACAGCGAGATGCGCTACGCGGGCCATCCGTTCCCGGCGCTACAGGGGCTTGGGCCGGAGAACGTTATCTACCTCGGCACCTTCAGTAAAATCCTCTTCCCGTCTTTGCGCCTCGGCTATGCCGTGGTGCCTGAGCAGCTGGTTTCGGCCTTTTGCGGAGCACGCATCCTGATGGACAGGCAGCCGCCGGGGGCTGACCAGCACGTGCTGGCGAGCTTTATTTCCGAGGGACACCTCGACCGCCACCTGCGAAAAATGCGCGGCGTTTACGCCGAAAAACGTCGGGTACTGATGGCGGCTGTAGAACAATACATTTCCCCGGACGTGGCCTGGCTTCAGCCCTGTGACCAGGGCATGCACATGGTGCTTTGGCTGCGCCACGGCCTGGACGATCACCAGGTTGTGGAGCGGGCAATGCAGGCCGGAATTGCCGTCCGTGCGGTGTCGCATATGTTTACGCCAGACAGGCAGAAAGCCGGTATTTTGCTCGGGCTCGGCGGCTACAGTGACGAAGAGATCGTTCGTGCCGTGCAGCGCCTGAATGAAGTGCTATGCTCTAGTGCATCCCTGATTACGCCATAAAACTGGCAGGAGACTGATTATGCTTACGTTTTTAGAAAAAGATGAACCTGAAGAAAGCGCTACCCCCGCCAATGTATCAGGGCTAATGCAGCAAAAAATGCTGGATTCACGCTCGATCATTATCTCCGGTGAGATAACTCAGGCGATCACCAAAGAGGTGGTGTCCCAACTGTTGCTGCTGCAAAGCATCAACGACAAGCCGATTAAGCTGTATCTCAACAGCCAGGGCGGCCACGTTGAGGCGGCGGACACCATTCATGACGTGATCAAATTCATCAAGCCGGAAGTCCATATCATCGGCACCGGCTGGGTTGCCAGCGCCGGGATCACCATCTTCCTGGCCGCGGACAAAAAGCACCGCTATTCGCTGCCAAACACCCGCTTTATGATTCACCAGCCGCTGGGCGGCGTGCGCGGCCAGGCCACGGACATTGAGATTGAAGCCAGAGAGATTATTCGCATGCACGAACGCGTGAACAAGATGATCTCAGAAGCCACCGGCCAGCCGCTGGAAAAGGTGAAGCAGGACACCGACCGCAATTACTGGATGTCGCCGAAAGAAGCTATCGATTACGGCATTGTCGGGAAAATCATTACCCGCTTCTCGGAGCTGAATATCGACTAGCAGCCGGATAAAATGAACAAGAATCACCAGGCCACCCACGCTTAATTAAAAAATTTTCTGCCTGATTTTCCGTTTCGCGTGACCTCTCTGAAGCAGTACTTCTCGTTACTCACCTTCAGGGATACATCATGACGATAAAAAATAACGGAAAGGCTACGGCCATTTCCGACGCGAGCCAACCTGCACAGCTCCCTCGCGCCCCGCTTGCGTCTGGCATTGCTTTATCCGGCCTGCTGGCGCTGGCAACCGGTTTACCCACGTTTTCCTGGGCGACAGAAGCCTCCTCAGCCGCCAGTCAGGCGTTTTCCGTGCCTGCCGGGCCTTTGAGCAGCGCCCTGCAAACGCTGGCAAGCGATGCCAACGTGATGCTCGTTTTCACCCCAGACCAGGCTGCGAATAAAACCACTTCGGGCCTCAAGGGGCGCTACTCGGTACAGAGTGCGTTTGACCATCTGCTGTCAGGCAGCGGCCTGAAAGCCGTTCGCGAGGGAAACAGCTATCGACTCGTCTCCACGGGAGCCGCCGCTGGTGAAGCCGCGCCGATTAGTGTGCCGGAGCTTTCCGTGGTCAGCGGCCTGGACGACAGCGTGGTGGCCGGGCGTTCAACGCTGAAGAAAGAGAATATCGAGCGGATCCAGGCGGATAACGTCGCCGAACTGCTGGATAAACTGCCGGGCGTCTCTTCTGCCGGTTCACCACGTCCGGGCGGGCAGAGCCTGAACATCTGGGGCATGGGCGGTATGGAAGACATCAAAGTGACGCTGGACGGCGCGCCCAAAGGGTTTGAGAAGTACCGCCAGGGTTCGGTGTTTATCGAGCCGGAGCTTATCAAGCAGATCGACGTCGATAAGGGCCCGTTTAACCTCGCCAACGGCAACGGCGGCTTCGGCGGCAGCATTAAAATCGTCACCAAAGACGCGGCCGACCTGCTACAGCCCGGTGAAAACTTTGGCGGCATGCTGAAGTACGGCTTCCACACCAACGATAACCAGAATATCTACAGCGGGGCGCTGTACGGCAAAACTCCGGAAGGCTTTGCCGACGGTATGCTCTACGCCAGCAAACGCGATGGCGGCAACATTACCCGCCCGGACGGCACCCATTTCGACTATTCCGCCAACCGGCAGGGCACCTGGCTGGCAAAAACCAACCTCTATCTGACCGACTCGCAGACGCTGACGCTCTCGGCCATGCATTCGGAATCCACAGGCTGGCAGCCTTTTGCCGCCAAGCGGGACGACATCGCCGCCCCCAGTCAGGCCGATATCAACAAATACGGGTTCGACGAAGCCTGGCGCAGGAAGCTGGTGTACCGCAACCAGACCGATGAAAACTACTCCGTGAAGTGGAATCTGGCCCCGGCAGAAAACCCGTGGATAGATCTGACGCTGAGCTATGCCTGGTCCAAAACCAAACAGCACGACACTCGCCCTGACTCCGCAGGCACTTCCAGCTTCCTCGGCACGCTCGGCAATGAGAGCTGGGTGGACTACAAAGACAATCTGGTGGAGGTCAGTAACAAGAGCCGTTTCAGCACCGGGCCGGTGGATCACCTGCTGGAAATCGGCGCGAGCTGGCATAAAAATCAACGCGACGCGCTGATGTACTACCCTGGCTACAAGAAGAACGCGGCCTACAACTATGGCTACTTCCAGCCGTATTACATGCCTGCCGGGGAGCAGCAAACGCGCGGCCTGTATATCCAGGACAGCATGACGCTCGGCAGCGTCACCGTTACGCCAGGCGTGCGCTACGACAGCGTGACGAATACCGGCGAGCCAAATATTGCCTCAATGTACAACAGCAGCGATCCGAAAGTCGGCCACGATTACAGCAGCAAAAGCTATCACGGCTTTACGCCTGCGCTTGGGCTGGTCTGGAAGGCCACGCCGAATATGTCGCTGTTTGCCGACGTCACTCGTACATGGCGTGCGCCGACGATCGACGAGCAGTACACCGTACAGTACGCGCTGTCTAACGTCTCCGGCACCAGCCGCGACCTGAAGGTTGAAACCATCCACAGCGTTCGCGGTGGGATGATCCTCAACTTCAACGACCTGCTGGCAGACGACGACAGCGTGCAAATCCGCACCACGCTGTTCCGCAACCGCGGCAAAGACGAAATCTTCTATCGCCGCGGCGTACTGTGCGGGGCGCAGTCGGTGAAAAGTGGCGCGAACTGCGGCTCGCCGCTGTCGAACTACCGTAACCTGCCGGGATACACCATCCAGGGACTGGAAATTGAGTCGTTTTACGACAGCCACCGCATGTTTGGCAGCCTCTCGTTCTCCACCATTCGTGGCCAGCGTGATGCTTCGCCGCGCGACCCTTGGGGTAATAAAACCTGGATCGCAGAAATTCCGCCCGTCACCGCACACACCACGCTGGGCGTAAAAGCCCCCGAATGGAACATGACGTTCGGCTGGACGATGGATATGGCGCGCAAGCAGGACCGTTCGCCGCAGGACGGTGACCCGTTAGCGGGCATCTGGGCACTACCAAAAACCAAAGGCTATGCCCTGCAGGGGCTGTTTGCCACCTGGCAGCCGGAACAGGTTAAAGGCATGGAGGCTCGCGTAGCCATCGATAACCTGTTCAACACCGACTACTACCCGTACCTGGGCGAGTCCGTCTCCGGCATCGGGCGCAACATCAAGCTGAGTATTTCTCAGAAATTCTAATGGATTATCCGCAGTGCCGGCCCCGGCGCTGCGTTCTCATTGCTCGCAAAAGTACATTAATACTCCGCAATCTCTTGACATAAAAATAGAGAAATGAAAATAATAATGATTATCATTTAATATTTATCACGCCCTGATACCGATCGATGGTGAGTCACGTCATGTCCCGTTCCCAACAGGTTGCACAGCAGCTTTACTGCGATCATCAGCGCTGGCTTTACCACTGGCTGCGCAATAAGGTCGGCTGCCCGGAACAGGCGCAGGATCTTACTCAGGATACCTTTATTAATATCCTGGTCAGCCCCGATCTGGTTTCCATTCGCCAGCCGCGCCCTTTCCTCGCCACGGTTGCCCGGCGGCTGATAGCTAACCATTATCGCCGCAAGAAAATCGAAGAGGCCTGGCTGGACGCGCTGGCCTCCCAGCCGGAACAGGAACACCCTTCCCCCGAAGCCAGGCTGCTGATTCTGGAAGTGCTGGAACAGATTGATGCGGCGCTGGACGGCCTGCCTTCTCAGGTCAGAGAAGCCTTCCTGCTGGCACACCTGCAGGGCATGCGCTATTGCGACATTGCCGAACGCCTGCGCGTTTCCAGCAGCTCCGTTAAGCAATATCTTCAGCGCGCTAACCTGCACTGCTTCTTTGCCCTAAGCTGATGATCCCCGAACGTTTAGTCGACCGAAACGGGCAGGAACTCAACCGCAATAGCGCTTACGCTGCGGCGTCATGGCTTACGCTGATGATGTCTGATGAGGTGAGCGAGCAGGACAAAAAGAACTGGCAAAACTGGCTGGCGGAGAGCGCCGATAACCAGCGTGCGTGGCGGCACATTGAAGCGGTATGCGCCGGCTTCAGGCAGGTTGACGGCAAGCTGGCGCAGAAAAGCCTCTCCTCGTTAAAAAACAGCGGCAGGCGTCGCGCCTTAAAAGGGCTGGGCGCTTTACTGCTGGTCGGAGGCTCGCTTGAGTGGGGCAGGCAGCAGCACGGCTGGGAAACGTTCACGGCCGATTACCGCACCGCAACGGGCGAACAGCGACAGGTTGAACTCAGCGAAGGTAGCCAGTTGCTGCTGGACACCCAAACCGCTCTAAACGTAAATTTTACCGGGCAGCAGCGTCAGATTGAGCTGCTCAGCGGCGACCTGCTGATTACCACCGGGCAGCGTGAAAAGCTGTCGGCCTGGCCCCGGCCTTTTAGCGTGACGACACCTCACGGTAAAGTGCTGGCTCTCGGCACTCAATTCCGCGTAAAGCTGGAGCCGGAACGTACTCGTATTGCCGTTTACCACGGAGCCGTGCGTCTTTATCCGCGTAGCTCGGGGCTGGCCGGGCTGCAGCTCGGCGCGGGCCAGGGAGCATGGCTGACGCAAGAACAGTCCGGGGGCCTGCACGGCGGTGAAAAAGAGCCCGGCTGGGTTCACGGTAAACTGCTGGCCGACAATATGCCGCTAGGGGATTTCCTGCGGGAAGTAAACCGCTATCGCCCGGGCGTTTTACGCTGCGACGAGGACATAGCTTCCCTGCGGCTGTCGGGCGTTTTCCCGCTAACGGATACCGATGAGATTCTGGCCGCCTTACCGCGCGTCTTACCCATCAGGATAAATACGCTGTCGCGCTACTGGGTCAGCCTTTCACGGCAGTGAATAATGCTTCGCTGATGGTGTATCCATGCTGATTGTCTCGTTATTCATTCGAGACTGCCCGTTTACGCAGTTCGCGTGTCCTCTCTCTTATCTCTCCTGAAACGATAACCAGCCGCCCGGCTGCGGAGTAATTTGGTCATGCCTTCAACCCTGCCGATAAGACAACCTCTTCCTGCCTGGCCCGACAGCCTGCCCGCCTCACGCCGGGGTACAGGGCTACTGCTGGCGCTTTTGCTGCACGCTGGCGTGTTCCTTTGGCTCGCTTATCGGCCCACGCAGGAACAGCCGGCCACCGCGCCACCGCCTATTGCACTGATGATTTTACCCTCTACCGACCCGGCATCCACGGCCACGCCGGAGAAGCAGCCCGATAAGATCAAACAGATACGGTCGGCAGCGCCTCAGGAGAAAGCAGAGCCAAAAGAAGAGGTGAAAAGCGTGGAAGCCCCGAACCCGGAAATCGTGGTCGCCAAAAAAGTGCGCCACAGTGCCAAAACCAGACCTCAGCCGGTTAAGCCACACGATGCCGAAGTACCGCCGGCACCCACGCCACCTGCGCCCGAAACCCACGCGCCCGCCAGCCATCCTCAGCAAAGCGCCGGTACCGCAGGGAGCAGCACCGTCAGCGCACCCAGCCCCGGCGAAGTGAACTGGGTCAGCCTGCTGCGCCAGCGCCTGGACCGCTTCAAACGTTACCCGGCTCAGGCCTTACGCCAACAGGCGCAGGGCGTGGTTTACCTGAGCCTGACGCTCGACAGGCATGGCCAGGTCCTCAGCGTGGCGCTGGAAAAAAGCAGCGGCACGCCAACGCTGGATCGAGAAGCACTTGCCCTGCCGGCTCGCGCGACGCCTCTGCCCGCCCCCACCGAAGACATCGCCCCAGGACAGGCGCAAATTATGCTCACGCTGCCGATCCGCTTCGATCTTCGCCCCTAAGATCTTCCGCCCAATGCTCGGTCTTGCCACATTGGGCACATAACTCTCCATTCGATCGTTAAAGATCACAAAATTGCAGCACGAGACCGTCTTCACATTGCACAACCGAGCATTAGATCTTATGTTAATCGAGCAACATCGAGCATAAGATAACAAATGAGGATTCAGCAGTGAGAAATAACCATGTTGGGCAGATAGTGATGAACGAATCGACGATTGCCGATGGCGTAACGAAGGTCGCCAGAGAGCTAAATAGTCGCTATCACGAGGCGGTGGTGATTACGGTCGTTCCCGGCGGGATCCTGTTTACCGCCGACCTGGTCAGGCAGCTAACTTTCGATATATCAATGGACTACATTTCCTGCCCGCACACGCCGGGCGACAGAAATAACGGCTCTACCATCGTTTACCACGACAATATTGGCATCAAGGGGAAAGACGTGATTTTGGTGGATGATGCCATCGAGTCCGGCGGCACCATGAAGCGCCTGGTCGAACATTTAATCGAGAACTACGCCCCGAAATCCCTCGCCATTGCCACTTTGTTTGTGAAGCCGGGCCGCGTAGAGATCCCCGTGGAGCAATTTCATGCCTACATCATGGACAACGATGACCTGCTCATCGGCTACGGCATGCCGTGGGAAAATAAGTACCGCAATCTGCCCTTCGTCTCAAAACTAAAAATATAAACGCCTACAGAACGCTTACCGATGGGATAACAACATGATAAAGCTGATCATTACCGACCTGGACGGCACTTTCCTCAATAGCCACGGCGACTATGACCGTGAATTATTTGCCCAAACGCACCGCTTAATGGCGCAAAAAGGCGTCCATTTCGCCGCCTGCACCGGCAAGCAGTGCCAGCGGGTGGAAGAGCTGTTCGCCGATTACCGTCAGGATTTATGGATAATCGGCGACAGCGCCACGCGCATCAAAAGGAACGGGGAGTACATCTACGAGTCGCTTATCAATAATGCGCTGGGATTACGCATCATCGACACGCTGGAGGCCGCCAGCGACAACCACGTGATTATTGCCTGCGGCAGCGAGAGCGCGTTTATTCGCAAAGACGTGCCGCAGCGCCTTAAAGACAAAATGCGCCAGTCCTACGCCCGCCTGGCGCAGGTGGACTCTTTCGCAGAACTTAACTGCGACTTTGTGAAGATAAGCGTCTATGACGAAGCCGGAAACTGCCCGCAGACCCGGCCGGTGCTCGCGCCTTTTGAGCAGGATGTTTATATCGTGGTGTCCGAAGCGGCGTGGATTGATATTGCCGATTATGGCGTTCACAAAGGGACGACGGTACAAAAGCTCCAGCAGTTACTGAACGTCAGCCCGGCGGAAACCCTGGCGTTTGGCGATGGCTATAACGACCTCGAGCTGCTGGCTCAGGCGGAATACAGCTTCGCGATGCGCAATGCGTTTGAGGAGACGAAGGCCGCGGCGCGCTTTATCACCGGCAGCAATGACGAGAGCGCGGTCCAGCACACGATAAAAAGCCTGCTGGCGCTGCAAAACTGAATGTGAAGATGGGCGGCAGACGCGCCGCCCGTTTTGCTAGTCGGCGACTTCAATATGCAGGTTAACGCCGCTGAAATCGGTAATTTTGGTTTCGGAGCTAACCACCGCCACGTCAATGTCTTCGCAAGGTGCCACCTTATAGCGAGCCACCTGAGACATCTTATTGGCCGTGACGGCGGCGATCACCTCGTTGCTCTGGCTCAACACTTCTCGCTTAAAGCAGGCATCTTCGTAATAAACCGCGCTCAGGCCAGCCTGCGGATCCAGCCCACACACGCCGATAAAGGTCTGATCGAAAACCATGCCGCGCAGCTGGTTTACCGTGTCGGAGCCCAGCGTGCTGCCGGTCAGCGGGTTAACTTTACCGCCTAACAAAATCAGCTCGCCACGGGTGCGCCCACTTAGCGCGGCGGCAATCTGCGGAGAGTTGGTGACGATGGTGAGATCCAGCTCTTCGGGAATAAACTCCACCATCGCCAGATAGGTTGAACCGGCGTCGAGAAACACGCAGGTATTGGCTTTGATCATCCCGGCGCACTTCCGCGCCACCTGGGACTTCTCAACCACATCCTGCGACACGCGGGTTTCAAAGCTGGCAGACTGCTGGAACTGGCTGATGGCGCCGCCATAAACCTTTTTACACAGGCCACGGCGCGCCAGCTCCTGCAGATCCCGGCGGATAGTGTGCTCAGACACGCCCAGCTTCCGCGCCACGTCAGCCCCAATCACCCTGCCCGTTTCGGTCAGGATCTGGTGGATCATCGCCTGGCGCTGTTCAGGCAATGCGTCATAATCTGTCACGTTTAGCCCTCAAATAGCTGCAATTGTGCATAACATATCACAATCTAGCATCGCAGCCGCAAGGCGGAGCATCAGGCTTCAACCAGCGCCTGTGCACAGGCCCAGGCGGAGCTCCAGGCCCACTGGAAGTTATAGCCGCCCAGCCAGCCGCTGACGTCCATCACTTCGCCGATAAAGTAGAGGCCCGGCGCTTTTTTGGCTTCCATGGTACGCGAGGAAAGTTCGTTGGTGTCCACGCCGCCGAGGGTAACTTCTGCCGTGCGGTAACCTTCAGTGCCGTTGGGCTGAACTCGCCAGGCTTGCAGCGTTTCCACCAGCTCGCTTTGCTGGCGAACGTTGAGCTGCTTAAGCGTTACGTCCGGGATTTGCTCCAGCTGCTGCAGGCATTCCACCAGACGCTTGGGCAGCACCATCGCCAGCGTGTTTTTCAGGCTCTGATTCGGGTGCGCGTTACGCTGCTCGTTGATAAAGCCGTCCAGGTCGGTGTCCGGCAGCAGGTTCACGCTGACGTATTCGCCCGGTTGCCAGTAGCTTGAGAGCTGCAACACGGCTGGGCCGGAAAGGCCCCGGTGGGTAAACAGCAGGCTTTCCCGGAAGCTGACGCCGTTTTCAGCAGTGATGACGGAAGGCACCGAGACGCCGGACAGCACCTGCAGCTGTTCGAGCAAAGGTTTATGCAGGGTAAACGGCACCAGGCCCGCGCGAGTCGGCAGCACCTTCAGGCCAAACTGCTCCGCCACTTTATACCCGAACGGCGTCGCGCCCAGTCCCGGCATCGACAGGCCGCCGCTGGCGATAACAAGCTTAGCGGCCTGCACGCTGCCGCCGTTGAGCTGTAACGTATAACCCTGTTCGTCACGCTCAATGCTTATGACTTCGCTACGCAGGCGCAGGGTCACCTTCCCTTTTTCGCATTCTGCCACCAGCATATCGACAACCTGCTGGGCGGAATCATCGCAAAACAGCTGCCCGAGGGTTTTCTCATGCCAGGCAATGCCGTGCTTGCCCACCATGTCGATAAAGTCCCACTGGGTATAGCGTGCCAGCGCAGATTTGCAGAAATGCGGGTTTTGGCTCAGATAGGCCGCAGGCTCGACATAAAGGTTGGTAAAGTTGCAGCGTCCGCCGCCGGACATCAGGATTTTACGGCCCGGTTTTTTCCCATTATCAATCAGCAATACGCGGCTGCCCGCCTGCCCGGCCATCGCCGCACAAAACATTCCTGCTGCACCCGCACCTATAATAATGGCATCAAACTTTTCCACGACCGACTCCCGACTATGCTTAAGGCAACGGATTGTAAAGACCTGCGGCTGGTCGCACCAGCTTTAAGGTTAAGAACAAATGCAGGTAGTTGATAAACAAAATGTAAATCATTCCACCAGCAGGCCAGATGGCGACTAAAATCAAAAAAAGTCCAGATTTCACTTTGCCGCGGTGGAGGTTGTCTTACATAATGCGCCGCGTTCATGTCCTCAAAATGGCGTAACGTCTATGCTACATTTGTTTGCCGGCCTGGATCTTCACACCGGGCTTTTACTATTGCTTGCTCTGGCATTTGTGCTGTTCTACGAAGCTATTAATGGTTTCCACGATACGGCTAACGCAGTAGCAACGGTAATTTACACCCGCGCTATGCGATCGCAACTTGCGGTGGCAATGGCTGCGTTGTTTAACTTCTTCGGCGTTCTGCTCGGTGGGCTGAGCGTAGCCTATGCCATTGTGCATATGCTACCTACAGATCTGCTGTTAAACGTAGGGTCTTCTCATGGTCTCGCCATGGTGTTCTCTATGTTACTGGCCGCTATTATCTGGAACCTCGGCACCTGGTATTTTGGTCTGCCGGCCTCCAGCTCCCATACGCTTATCGGTGCCATCATCGGTATCGGTTTGACCAACGCGCTGCTGACCGGAACCTCGGTTGTCGACGCGCTGAATATCCCGAAAGTTGTTGGGATCTTCGCTTCATTAATTCTGTCCCCGATTGTCGGGCTGGTGATTGCCGGTGGGTTGATTTTCCTGCTGCGCCGTTACTGGAGCAACACCAAGAAAAAGCAGCGTATTCACCTGACGCCTGCGGAACGTGAAAAGCAAGACGGCAAGAAAAAGCCGCCTTTCTGGACGCGTATCGCGCTGATCCTGTCCGCTATCGGCGTGAGTTTCTCTCACGGCGCTAACGACGGTCAGAAAGGCATTGGCCTGATTATGCTGGTGCTGATTGGCGTTGCCCCGGCGGGCTTCGTGGTTAACATGAACGCCTCCGGCTACGAAATCACCCGTACCCGCGATGCGGTGAACAATGTTGAGACTTTCTTCCAGCAACGTCCTGAGCTGCTGAAGAAAGCCACCGGCTCGGAACAGCTGATCCCTTCCCCGGAAGCGGGCGCAACTGAACCGGCTCAGTTCCACTGCCATCCGGCCAACGCGATCACCGCGCTGGACCGCGCGAAGCTGATGCTGACCGACATCGAAAGCTACGACAAGCTCAGCATTGAGCAGCGTAGCCAGCTGCGTCGCATCATGCTGTGCATCTCCGACACGACCGATAAAGTGGCGAAGCTGCCGGAAGTGAGCGCGGACGATCAGCGCCTGCTGAAGAAACTGAAAGGCGACATGCTCAGCACCATCGAGTACGCGCCGGTCTGGATTATTCTGGCTGTGGCGCTGGCGCTGGGTATCGGGACGATGATCGGCTGGCGTCGTGTGGCGACCACCATCGGTGAGAAGATCGGTAAGAAAGGCATGACCTATGCGCAAGGGATGTCCGCGCAGATGACGGCCGCCGTTTCTATCGGTCTGGCAAGCTATACCGGGATGCCGGTTTCCACCACTCACGTGCTCTCTTCCTCCGTGGCGGGGACGATGATCGTGGACGGCGGCGGCCTGCAGCGTAAGACGGTAACCAATATCCTGATGGCCTGGATATTCACCTTACCGGCTTCGATTCTGCTCTCCGGCGGGCTGTACTGGATTGCGCTGCGCTTCGTGTAAGCGGCAGCCAAAAGAAAAAGCGGGTCAGGAAACTGGCCCGCTTTTTTTATGCTTGTCCATAACTCTGCCCTGATACTCTAGTGCCAGATAATCAATCCAATCAGGCTAATCACCACTAATCCGCACAGCGAACTCGTCAGAATAAACTGGCGGCGCAGGCGCTCACAGCGGCGAATAAACTCCTCATCGTGATGATCCCAATAACGCTGGGCGTAGATATAACGCACCAGCCGTACCTGCTTGCTGGGTTGACCATGCGAGGTGAAAAAGCCTCCGCCGTCGACATACTGATACAGCAGCGGATCGCACCCGCGCAGCACCACCAGTAACGCGCGCAGTGAAGAGTAATAGCGCGCCATATTCACCACACAAACTACACAAAGCGCCCAGAACAGCGCGACGGTGCTGATCATGTACCCCTCCCGGCGAAGCCCTCGAAGCGTTTGCTCCGGGACAACCGCTCTCCCCGAAAACCCTGTCAGACAATCCTGCAGCGAATAACCGATACAGGTCACAGCATTCTTCCCGTCCGGCTCATTTAATAGTGTAGGAGATCCCTTAATTTTTTTACCACCGCGTTAATCTTTATCAAAGTGGCCTGATTCATTTTTCGCTTGAATGAGTTTGAGGGATAGCGCATTGTCGGGCTGAATAGCTCGTTATAAGATAGAAATACCATCTACAATTTAAGTCTTTAGATCGGGTGACCGTAGCTCATGCCGCTGCGGTTTAAAAGATGACGGCGAGAGTCATCGATAACTTATGGAAGGAGTAACATTATGGCTTATAAACACATTCTGATCGCAGTCGACCTCTCCCCTGAGAGCAAAGTCCTGGTAGAAAAAGCCGTCTCCATGGCTCGTCCTTATAACGCGAAAGTTTCCCTGATTCATGTCGATGTGAATTACTCCGATCTGTATACCGGGCTGATTGACGTCAATCTGGGCGATATGCAGAAACGCATTTCCGAAGAGACTCACCACGCGCTCACCGAACTGTCCACCGGCGCGGGCTACCCAATCACCGAAACCCTGAGCGGCAGCGGCGATCTGGGCCAGGTACTGGTCGATGCCATTAAAAAATACGATATGGATTTGGTGGTTTGCGGTCACCACCAGGACTTCTGGAGCAAGCTGATGTCCTCGGCGCGCCAGCTGATCAATACCGTGCATGTGGATATGCTGATTGTTCCGCTGCGTGATGAAGAAGACGAGTAAGATTTTCCCCTCACCCTAACCCTCTCCCCACGGGGGAGAGGGGACTGGATCGAGCATAACTCTTTGATTTTCCCCCCTCTCCCTTCCAGGGAGAGGGCCGGGGTGAGGGTCACAGCTCACTCAAATCCTGCAGAATCACCGCCAATACGCCCTCCAGATTCTCCCACAACTCATTATTCCAGAACCGCCTCACCCGCCACCCTTGCTCATTAAGGTACTGCGTTCTTCGCTCATCGTAACCTTTTTGCGCCTGATGCTGTCCACCGTCCAGCTCTATCACCAGACGTGTAGCGCAGCAGGCAAAATCAACGATATAAGGGCCAACCGGATGCTGGCGACGAAACTTATACGCGGCAAAGCGCCTGCTGCGGAGTTGATACCACAGCAGGTTCTCTTCGGAGGTCATCTGGCGCCTTAACTGGCGGGCGTAACGTCGGATCGGCTGCATAGCGTTCAACATGCCAATGCAGCCGTAGAGAGACGAGTAGAAATATTCTCTTCTGCGAGGGGCTTTCCAGCGTTTTAGCGTTACTCCGGTGTTCCGGCGTAAATATCAAACCGATGCCCTTTGGTCACCACCGCATTTTGCGTGGCGACTTCGGCCAACGGCGGAGCATAGTCCGGACGCTTCACCACCACCCTTTTCTTCGCCAGCGCTCTGGCCGGAGCCAGCAGCCCGTCCGCATCTTCATCCGGCCCCACCAGGGACTGGAAAACACGCATCTCTTTCTTCACCAGCGCGCTCTTTTGCTTATGCGGGAACATCGGGTCGAGGTAAACCACATCCGGACGCGGCGTGATATCGCTGAGCGCCGTCAGGCTCGAGGCGTGGATCAGCTGTAATCGCTCCTGCAGCCAGCCGCCGATTTCCGGGTCCTGATAGCCACGACGCAGGCCGTCATCAAGCAGCGCGGCAACAACCGGGTTGCGTTCCAGCATCCGCACACGGCAGCCTACAGAGGCCAACACAAAAGCATCGCGCCCCAGCCCGGCTGTCGCATCTACAACGTCCGGCAGATAGCTGCCCTTCACGCCAACGGCCTTTGCCACCGCTTCGCCACGGCCGCCGCCAAACTTACGGCGATGCGCCATCGCGCCGGAGGCAAAATCAACGAAGATGCCGCCAAGCTTTGGTTCATCGCGCTTGCGCAGTTCAAGATGCTCAGGCGTGAGTACCAGCGCCATCAGGGCATCTTCATCATGCTCAAGCTGCCAGCGCTCGCTCAAAACAGATAAGGCGCCGGAGTCGGCGCCTGCTTCAGTCAGTAAACAGATTTTCACGTGGTGGATTAGCCCTGAATACCATAGTGATCCAGCATCGCGTCCAGCTGCGGCTCGCGCCCACGGAAGCGTTTGAACAGCTCCATCGGCTCTTCCGAACCGCCACGGGTCAGGATGTTGTCGAGGAACGACTGGCCGGTTTCACGGTTGAAAATGCCTTCTTCTTCGAAGCGAGAGTAAGCGTCCGCCGCCAGCACGTCGGCCCACAGGTAGCTGTAATAGCCCGCCGCGTAGCCACCCGCGAAGATGTGGCTGAAGGCGTGCGGGAAGCGGCCCCAGCTCGGCCCCGGTACCACGGCAACCTGTTTCTTAATCTCGGCCAGCGTCTGCAGCACTTTCGCGCCCTGCTCCGGGTTGAATTCCGCATGCAGGCGGAAGTCGAACAGGCCGAACTCCAGCTGGCGCAGAATAAACAGCGCAGCCTGGTAGTTCTTCGCCGCCAGCATTTTTTCCAGCAGTTCCACAGGCAGAGATTCTCCCGTTTCATAGTGGCCGGAGATAAACGCCAGCGCTTCCGGCTCCCAGCACCAGTTTTCCATAAACTGGCTCGGCAGCTCGACCGCATCCCACGGCACGCCGTTGATGCCGGACACGCCCGCAGTTTCGATTTTGGTCAGCATATGGTGCAGGCCGTGGCCGAACTCATGGAACAGGGTGATCACTTCATCGTGAGTAAACAGCGCAGGTTTGCCGTTCACCGGGCGGTTGAAGTTACAGGTCAGGTAGGCCACCGGCTTTTGCAGCGAGCCGTCGGCACGGCGCATTTTGCCCACGCAGTCATCCATCCACGCCCCGCCACGTTTGTGCTCGCGAGCATAAAGATCGAGATAGAAGCTGCCGCGCAGTTCGCCCTGGTCGTCATACAGCTCGAAGAAGCGCACGTCCGGGTGCCAGACGTCGATATCTTTACGCTCTTTGGCGGTAATGCCGTAGATGCGCTTCACAACCTCGAACAGGCCGTTCACCGCGCGCTCTTCCGGGAAGTACGGGCGCAGCTGCTCGTCGCTGATGCTGTAAAGGTGCTGTTTCTGTTTTTCGCTATACCAGGTGATGTCCCACGGCTCCAGCTCTTCCACGCCATAATGCTCTTTCGCATAGGCGCGCAGCTGAGCCAACTCGGCTTCACCCTGCGGGCGAGCGCGTTTTGCCAGGTCGGACAGAAACTCCAGCACCTGCTGCGGATTTTCCGCCATTTTGGTGGCGAGGGATTTCTCCGCGTAGTTGCCAAAGCCCAACAGCTGAGCCAGTTCGTGGCGCAGCGCCAGGATCTCTTCCATCACCGGGGTGTTGTCCCACTTCCCGGCGTTCGGCCCCTGGTCAGAAGCACGCGTTGAATAGGCGCGATACATCTCTTCGCGCAGGGCGCGGTTGTCACAGTAGGTCAGCACCGGCAGATAGCTTGGAATATCCAGCGTCAGCAGCCAGCCGTCCTGCTCTTTGGCTTCTGCCTGAGCGCGGGCCGCAGCCAATGCGCTTTCCGGCATGCCTGCCAGCTCGGCTTCATCGGTAATCAGCTTGCTCCAGCCCATGGTGGCATCGAGCACGTTGTTGCTGTAGGTAGACCCCAGCTCGGACAGGCGAGCGGAGATCTCCCCGTAACGCTGCTGTTTGTCTTTTGGCAGGCCGATACCGGACAGCTCGAAGTCGCGCAGGGCGTTGTCCACCGCTTTCTTCTCGGCGACGCTCAGGCTGGCGTAGTTCGCGCCGTCACGCAGGTCGCGGTAAGCGTTGTACAGCCCTTCGTGCTGGCCAACCCAGGTGCTGTATTCGGACAGCAACGGCAATGTCTGCTCATAGGCTTCGCGCAGTTCCGGGCTGTTCTGCACCGAGTTCAGATGGCTGACCGGGGAGAACAGGCGGCCCAGACGATCGTCCACTTCCGCCAGCGGCTGAACCAGGTTCTGCCAGCTATAAGGCGCGCCCTGGGCGACCACGCCTTCCACCGCCGCACGGCAGTCGTCCAGCGCTTTGGTCACGGCCGGCACAACATGCTCAGGTTTGATGGCGGAAAACGGCGGCAGCTCAAAAGGAGTCAGTAATGGATTGGTCATAAGCGCGTTCCTGATTAAAAGGGAGAGAGAAGCGCTCAAGCGGCGCTTTGTGCATGGGATCTAGCATGGGGTTAAGTGTAGCGAATTTCAATCCCGGACGTTGCGCTTAGCTCGCCAGGAAAGGGGCAGCAGACGCCGCCCCGAAAGGTGAATCAGTGGAATTTCTGCGCCATGCCGTAGGCCGCAGGCAGGTTAAGACGCTGCCAGAACTGCTGGTCCGCCGTCGTGCCGGACAGCGGGTAGCCCGCAGGTAACGCCGTTTTCACCATCAAAGCGCGGCGCTGTGAGGCGGAAAGCTTAGGCAGCGCGGCTTCCAGCAGGACTTCCGCCCCTTGTGGCACCTTCAGAGCCTGCTTCTCGCCCTTCTGCTGCGGCAGGTCGTAGGTCATGGTGAAGCGGTAAAGTTCTTTCATCGCTGGCGCACGATACGGATCGTCTTTCGCGGAAGATTTCGCACATTCAGCCAAAGTGGTGCCGCACTCTTTTTCCAGCGCGGTACGCAGCTGATCGCGAGCTTCGTTAAACAACGCGCGGTATTTCGGGTCGTTCAGGTAGTTTGCCACGTTACGCTGCGCCACCATGCGGGAACCCATCACGTCCAGCGGGTAATGCACGCCCAGCACAATGCGCGAGTAACCGTAGCGCGCGCCGCGTTCAACCAGGGCCTCAAAACGCTCCGGCACCATTTCGGCCATCAGCAACGCGTCGGTGTAACCCGTGTTGGTGTGGCCGCTCGGGAAGGAGCCGCCGTCTGCGGTGTACGCTTTGTTATCTTTCACCACCACATCGTCCGGCACGAGATGGATGGTGTTGCCCTGGATCAGGAACGGACGCGGGTTGTTGAAGTGCTTCTTCGCCGCGCTGGTGCTGACTTCAGAGGCTTTAATCAGCGCCGCGGCCTTGCTCAGCTCGCCTTTATCGTAGGCGGCCAGGAAGGCCTTGCCCAGGCGTGGCCCCATCGCGTCGCTCAGGAAATAGAGATAGTTAATGCCCTCTGCATCCGCCAGCGCCTGATGGCGGGAGGCCTGCACGGCGTTCAGGTTGATGCTGGTGACCGTTTCAAGGTTCGGCTTAATCACGGAGTCGGGCAGTTGGCTGAACGCGGAAAGCAGCTCGATGCCCGCTTTCTGGTTGGCTTTGGTCTGGAAGTCATAGCCGCTGGCCTTCAGCCACGCGGTATCCGCCAGCTTTTTGCTCTGTTTGGCTTTATCCAGCTGGTCGCGGGTCAGCTTATCCGCATCGCCTTTCAGGGCAGTGCGGAGCGCCGCCAGGGACTGCGTTTCAAGATCATCAAACGCCTGGCTGCTGTTCGCCGGAGTCACGGTATTGGCTATCGCCGCGGCCTGAGGGAGAGACACATCCTTCGCCAGCGCGGGCATAGCCACGGCCAGCGCTGCTGCCAGCATAGAAATACGGAGTTTCATTATTTTTCCTTTTATTCAAACGATTACCTTGCCTGGCTGCGACGCTATCCTGGGAATTTGACGCTTTTATGACACATTTATGTTTTGAAACGTTTTCGACCTGATTGAAACAGCCCCGCGCCCGGGCGGTAATCCGCCGCAATCTGCGGTAAACTGTGGGAAATTTGTTTTCTTATTTGCGGAACACCATCCCCCATGCTCAGCTATCGCCACAGCTTTCACGCCGGTAACCATGCCGACGTACTGAAACACACCGTTCAAAGCCTGATTATTGAATCGCTCAAAGAGAAGGAGAAACCGTTTCTCTATCTCGACACCCACGCAGGCGCCGGTCGTTACCAGCTAAGCAGCGAGCATGCGGAGCGTACAGGCGAGTATCTGGAAGGTATCGCCCGCATCTGGCAGCAGGACGATTTACCTGCCGAGCTGGAAGCCTACATTGGCGCGGTGAATCACCTGAACCGCAGCGGCAAACTGCGTTATTACCCAGGCTCTCCGCTGATTGCCCGCCACCTGCTGCGCGAGCAGGACAGCCTGCAGCTCACCGAACTGCATCCGTCTGATTTCCCGCTGCTGCGCTCTGAGTTCCAGAAAGACGATCGCGCCCGCGTTGAACGCGCCGACGGCTACCAGCAGCTGAAAGCGAAGCTGCCGCCGGTTTCCCGTCGCGGCCTGATCCTCATCGACCCACCGTATGAGATCAAAACCGACTATCAGGACGTGGTGAAAGGGATTGCTGAAGGCTACAAACGTTTTGCCACCGGCACCTACGCGCTGTGGTATCCGGTGGTGCTGCGCCAGCAAATCAAACGCATGGTCCGTGACCTGGAAGAGACCGGCATCCGCCGTATCCTGCAAATCGAGCTGGCGGTTCGTCCGGACAGCGACCAGCGCGGCATGACGGCATCCGGCATGATTGTGATCAACCCACCGTGGAAGCTGGAACAGCAGATGACCAACGTGCTGCCGTGGCTGCATAAAAAGCTGGTGCCAGCGGGCACCGGCTCGACCACGTTGAGCTGGATTGTGCCTGAATAACGGCCGTCCCTTTCACAGTAATTGGTAGAACCTTTATCCCGGCGCGCTACAATCGCGCCTTATTTTCGACTCAAAAGGGAAACATCATGACCAGACATTATGACTACCTCGCCATTGGCGGCGGCAGCGGCGGTATCGCCTCGATCAACCGTGCGGCAATGTATGGGCAGAAATGCGCACTGATTGAGGCGAAAGATCTGGGCGGCACCTGCGTCAACGTTGGCTGCGTGCCTAAAAAAGTGATGTGGCATGCGGCGCAAATCGCCGAAGCGATTCACAACTACGGCCCGGACTACGGCTTTGACACCACGCTGAACCATTTCGACTGGGACAAGCTGATCGCCAGCCGTACCGCCTATATCGACCGCATTCACAGCTCTTACGACAACGTATTGGGCAAGAATAAAGTCGACGTGATTCGCGGCTTTGCGAAGTTTGTGGATGCGCACACCGTGGAAGTTAACGGCGAAACCATCACCGCGGACCATATTCTGATCGCCACCGGCGGTCGTCCAAGCCACCCGAACATCCCCGGCGCAGAATACGGCATTGACTCCGACGGCTTCTTCGAGCTGCCGGGCCTGCCAAAACGCGTGGCGGTTGTCGGCGCGGGCTATATCGCGGTGGAAATCGCGGGCGTGATTAACGCGCTGGGCTCTGAAACGCACCTGTTCGTGCGCAAACACGCGCCGCTGCGCACCTTCGATCCGCTGATCGTTGAAACGCTGCTGGAAGTGATTGAAGCAGAAGGCCCAACCCTGCACACCAACGCGATTCCGAAAGCGGTAGTGAAAAACGCAGACGGTAGCCTGACGCTGGAGCTGGAAGATGGCCGCTCTGAAACCGTCGATACCCTGATTTGGGCAATTGGCCGTGAACCGGCTAACGACAACTTCAACCTGCAGGTAACCGGCGTCGAGCTGGACGAAAAAGGTTATATCAAGGTCGATAAGTTCCAGAACACCAACGTGGCTGGCATCTATGCGGTAGGTGATAACACCGGCGCGGTTGAGCTGACGCCTGTCGCGGTCGCCGCCGGCCGTCGCCTGTCCGAGCGCCTGTTTAACAACAAACCGGACGAGCACCTGGACTACAGCAACGTGCCAACCGTGGTGTTCAGCCACCCGCCAATCGGCACCGTGGGCCTGACCGAACCACAGGCGCGCGAGCAGTACGGCGATGACAACGTGAAGGTCTACAAATCCTCCTTCACCGCTATGTACACCGCCGTAACCTCTCACCGCCAGCCGTGCCGCATGAAGCTGGTCTGCGCGGGCCCGGACGAGAAAATTGTCGGGATTCACGGCATCGGCTTCGGCATGGACGAAATCCTGCAGGGCTTCGCCGTGGCGCTGAAAATGGGCGCGACAAAGAAAGACTTCGACAACACCGTGGCTATCCACCCGACCGCGGCGGAAGAGTTTGTCACCATGCGTTAATGCGGAAAAACTTCCGCTGCCCCATTTATTCGGGGCAATAACAATAAGGCCAGATTCTTTCTGGCCTTTTTTATATTCAAGATCAAGATATTAAATCCCAAATACTGCCAGCCTATTGCGCCCACCCGGAAGTTAAATTTCCTATTCGGAATATTCGCCCTGAAAATTCTCCCCTATTGTGAATGAAATAACTAATTATCAGTATTTCGCGATCCGGTTATGTAACTTAATTGATTATTTACTGATATAGCAAAGTATAAAATACCAAATCAATCAATCGCGACCACCCAAATCAATGGAATTTTATTCCAAAAAACAATCAAAACAAAAAATAAAATATCGATAAAGCGCAAGCAAAATCGCAAAACTTGAAGTTAGAAACTAAAAAACCGCAACATCAGACATTCCCCCTCAATAGACTACAAAAAATAATTACTATCAGTGCCGGGACGTAATTGGATATTGCGTCCTATAAAAATAAATAGGCACAAGGAGAATAGTAATGGCTTATAAAAAATTAATGGTTTCATCAATGGTTGGTCTTTTCATGGCATCGACTGGTGCAATGGCAGCCGATCAGGGACAGGGACAAATTCGTTTCATTGGTAGCATTATTGAGTCCCCATGCTCTATTGACCCGGATAAAACGACTCAGGAAGTTAACTTTGGCCAGGTTTCTGCATCTTATTTAAATAGCACAGATGCAAAATCGGGTCCTGAAGAAGTACTGATTGAGCTGAAAGACTGCACGCTTTCAGGAAATGGCGATGATGACTCTGTCAAAGTGACCTTTAGCGGCCAGCAGGTAACCGACGAAACCTACCTCAATGTTTCCGGCGTTGATGGCGTTGGCGTGACCATGGTTGACTGGCAGAACACTGATGTTAAATGGGGCGCTACACCGACTAACGCACATTCCATTACCCCAGGTAGCAATACGCTGAACTATAACGCATACCTGGCAAAACTGCCGGGTTCAGCAGCTGCAATCACGACTGGTGATTTTGTCGCTATTACCAACTTCACTTTAGCGTACGAGTAATAATAAGCATCCTCTGCAGATCTATATTGCAGGGGATGCTTTTTGAATAAATTCCTGATGAAAAATAATCATATCCTGGTCCTCTCTCTGGCACTTTTCTGCATTGATGCGCATGCCGTAGAGTTCAACACCGATCTGCTGAACGCCAACGATAAGAAAAACATTGATATTTCGATGTTTTCCAATGCTGGCTTTATTATGCCTGGCACTTATTCATTCGATATTTATTTAAATAAAACCATTCTTACCGAAAATGCAGTTATTAAATTTGTTGCTCTAAAAGATAATACCGAAGCCTGCCTTACCCGAGAACTTGTGGAAAAACTGGGGCTGCGAAAAGAATATAAAGATCGGGTCTTAAGCCATCAGTTTGACGGGTGTTACAACCTGGACGCGCTGGAAGGTGCCGTTGTTAAAGGCGATCTCTCTAAAGAATCACTCACCCTCGCCATCGCGCCTCAGATGCTTGAGTACCACGATGCAAACTGGCTGCCGCCTGCTTACTGGGACAATGGCCTGACCGGCATGATTCTGGATTACAACATGAATCTGAATACGGGGAAAAATCAGGGCAGGTCGCAATCTCAAACTGCCAGTACCAACGGTACTCTCGGCTTCAACGCCGGTGCCTGGCGCTTCAGGGGAGACTATCAGGGAAACTACAGCCATTTAACAGGCCATAAACGGAGCACCCGGCAGACTTTTGACTGGGATCGTTTTTATGCGTACCGGGCATTACCTGAGATTCAGTCAGCATTGATGCTGGGTGAAGATAATCTCACCTCAGACATTTTTGACTCCTGGCGCTACAGGGGCGTGTCGCTGGCCAGCGACCAGAAACAACTCCCGCCGGCTCTGCGTGGCTACGCGCCGGAGGTCAACGGCATCGCGCGCACCAATGCAACCGTAACCGTTAGCCAGCAAGGGCGCGTTATCTATGAAACGGTTGTCGCGGAAGGCCCTTTCACCATCCAGCAGCTTAGTACCTCCACGTCAGGCCTGCTGGATGTGGATATTAAAGAACAGGACGGTTCCACGCAGCATTACCAGGTCATGGCGTCGTCTCTGCCTTATCTGACCCGGCCCGGGCAGACGCAATACAAACTGGCATTAGGCAGGCCGGAAGACCGACATCGCCACACCAGCGGTGAGCTGTTTGTGACCTCAGAAATGTCTCGTGGCCTGTCGGGGGAGTGGTCCACCTACGCGGGAGCAATACTCTCAGGTGATTATAAAAGTGCGGCGCTGGGCGTAGCCCGAAGCTTAGGCATTGCAGGTGTTGTATCCGCTGATATCACGCACGCAGAGACAACCTTTAAAAATAGCAGTCACAAGGGTGAGTCATACCGACTTAAGTATTATAAAAACTTTGAACAGTTAAATAGCACGTTCACGGTTTCAGGGATCCAGTATTCGGACTCCGATTTCTTCAGCATGTCAGATTATATCAACAATAAAGATGACTGGGATGACAGCCGCCGGGATCGCAGCCAGTACAGCGTGAGCTTAACGAAAAACTTCAGCGAACAAAAAATGTCACTGAGCGCCAATTTCTTACACAAGACCTATTGGGCTGGAGGGAACAATGATAGCTACTCGTTAAACCTCAGCAAATATATTGATTTTCATGAATGGAAAAATATTACTTTCAGCCTGTCGGCCGTAAGAAACAATTATTACCGCAGCCAGGATGACATGGTGTACCTCAACCTGAGCATTCCTCTGGGTAATGGCACAGTCAGCTATAGCAATAGTATATCGAGAAACAATATTAACCAGCTCGCCGGGTGGTATCAGCAACTTCACAATGGCGATAGTTATCGCTTACAAACCGGTATCGACAAGCCTAAGAATAACGGTGCCAAAGGCTTGGTAAATGGATTTTATTACCACAATGGCTCACTCGCGAATATGTCAGCCAACGTTAGCT
This sequence comes from Cedecea neteri, assembly GCF_000757825.1. Lineage (GTDB taxonomy): Bacteria > Pseudomonadota > Gammaproteobacteria > Enterobacterales > Enterobacteriaceae > Cedecea > Cedecea selenatireducens. The sequence continues at coordinate 2,861,086 of NZ_CP009451.1, read as the reverse complement.
GGAAAGAAGACAACTATACCTCCGCTGGCATGAATATAAACGGGGGAATCACCGCCACGACAAAAGGCGTCGCAATGCATCCCTCGGGTAACCGCGGCGCAACGCGTGTGATGATAGGCACCGATGGTATCGCCGATGTCCCGCTGGGGAGAAACCTGGTCACAAACGGCATGGGTATTGCCGTGCAGGCCGGTGTGAGCAGCTATTCACGGGTAAGAAGTGAGGTTGATGTCACCCGCTTGCCTGAGGATATAGAAGTCATTGGCTCTCCAGTGGCAGAGCAAGTTTTGACAAATGGCGCCATTGGCTTCAAGAGCATAAACGTGATTAAGGGGCTCAAGCTCGCCGCAACGCTGCGCCTGAGAGATGGCAGCCCCGTGCCCTTTGGCACCAGCGTGCTAAACAAAAACGGTGTCGAATTGGGCATTGTGGGTGACAACGGACTGACCTGGTTATCAGGCATCACTGCCAACCAGGCATTGACGGCCAAATGGAATGGCGCTACGCACTGCACCATTGTATTACCAGCCTATATCAATCCGCAAAATATGTTACTGCTTCCCTGCGAAGAATAAATAAGGCTAATGAATAGATAAATTTTATGATGAAAAAAATTAACCTGAACACATTTCTGTTGCTCTTTATTATTACCGTTATGAACTGCCCACAGGTCTATGCAGCAATTGCCGTTGATCGAAACAGGGTTATTTATCATGAAGGTGATAATAATATATCCATCCGCATCAGAAACGATAACCATACGCGCCCCTACCTGGCTAAAGCATGGGTAGCGGATAAACAAGATAACAACACTTCGGTGCCGCTTATTGCCACACCGATGCTACAGCGTGTTGAACCTGAAACGCACTCTTTTATTCGTATCAGCCCAACTGCGTTAGAAAAAACGCTGCCGAAAGACAGAGAAAGTTTGTACTACTTCAGCGTACTTGAAATCCCAACTGTCAGCTCGTCAGAAAATGTTATGCAACTGGCATTACAGACGAAAGTAAAGTTATTTTATCGTCCTACAGCGCTGGAGGATGATGAAATAAATTTTCATATGGATAAACTGAAAATACATAAAGTCGGCGTCAACCGCTACCAGTTGACGAATGCCTCTGCCTTTTATCTCAATATTATCAGTTTTAATGATAAGAACGGACAAAAAATAATTAAAGCGATAGCACTTCCCCCATTTAGCGAAGAGCTGGTTGATCTCAAAATAAACAATCCGGGAAAAATCACCATCGTTAATGATTTCGGTTCGAAGATGCCATTCAATTTACTATGCAACAGTAATGAATGCCAACCTGAGCTGAAAGAATAAGAGAGATACAAATGAAATTTGTATGCATATTTATTTTAATTATTTTAAATAGCGTTGTGTCTGATGCCGATGCGGCATTATCCCTTGATCGCACAAGGCTTATTATTAATGAAGAACAAAATGCGGTTTCGCTTCGCGTGACTAACAGAAGCGAATCAGACCCTTATCTTGCTCAGGGCTGGGTCGAGGACGCTGATGGCCAGCTGATTGACCAGTTTATGGTGGTGCCGCCGGTACAAAGAATCGATGCCGGTCAATACAGCATCTTCAGGCTCCAACAGTTGGCAAATGTGGTGAGGCTTCCCAATGACCGGGAAAGTGTTTTTTATTTCAACCTGCGGGAAATTCCGCAAAGAAGTCACAAAGAAAATGTGCTGACCCTGGCTATCCAGACAAGGATTAAGGTTTTTTGGCGCCCAAAATCGCTGAAAGTCACAAAAGCGGATGATACCGTGCCCGGCATGAAGGCGGTCACCCTGGTCAAGTCCGCCCGAGGTTATGAAATCAATAACCCCACGCCTTATTACCTGTCAATTACCGGGATGGCGCTGAAAGAGAAGGTAAAAATATCACCGTTCATGGTGCCACCTAAAGGAAGCTACACGTTAAAACACCAGGGTAGTGAGCCTGTGGAAAAAATATTACTAACCGCAATAAATGATTATGGCAGCCCAAGAACACTATCTTTTTCCTGCCGAAAAGATATATGCCAGATAGAAGATATCATTATACCAAAACGATAATCTGTATAAACGGAATTTATATGCGTAATAAATATTTGGCACTTATGGTGCTGCTTCCTTGCCTGCATGTTAGCTATGCCTTGTCCATTGATGCCGTTGAAGGAACGACAACAGAAGTTATTGTGACGGGTGAAATCCAGGAAGATCCACCTTGTGAAATAAACGGTGGTGATGAGAAAACCGTGTCATTTGGCAAAGTAAACCCCTCAAAAATCGAGGCTGGAGAATACCTGAAAAACGTTAATCTTGACGTTATTTGCGAACCGGATGTCATTTCCACCGGACGCACCTTCACGTTTACCCTGGGAGGAACCGTAGCAGATTTTGATACGGGAAATAAAACAATCATAAAGGTTAACAATGTTGATAATTTGGGTGTGAAATTATTTAAGGATGGAAATGAACTAGCTTTAGATCATGCAGAAAATTTCGATGCTACTTCTGGCGTTATTAATCTGGATGCGTTACTTGTAAAAAAGAAAGATGAAACAGTCAGCGCAGGTAATTTCTATGCAACGGCTGTAATCCAGATAGATATTCAATAAGGACTTCCATACTTACCCTGCCAATAGGAGGGCAGATCATGTCAATCATGATGGATGTTTTGACGACTAAAAATAACGACAGCATCTACAAAAAGATAATTGAATTCAGAATTCAACCGCTGGTTTCATTGCAAACAAACGAAATTGTCGCATGGGAAATCCTGAGCCGATTATCACCTGAACCTATTGATATAGAAAAATTTTTCAATGAAATAACACCCGCTCAAAGTCTCGCGATTTTCTTTAGTCAGTTTCATGCGGCCAAATCCAGATCGCTAAAAACCGGGCCTGCTCAATACTGGTTAAATTTACCGGTGGCGGTGATTGCTGACGAGTTTTCTATTGAGCAACTCAACACCTTAGCCCATGACGGGGGCTTTGTTATCGAGGTCCAGGATCCTGAAAATATTAAAAATCTGGATGTTTTATCCCGATTTAATTTTATCAAAGGGTTACGTCGCCTGAAAAAAACGGGATGGCCAGTTTACCTTGACGATGTTACGCCGGATTTAACCGCAGACATAGATTCTATTGGTTTGAAATTTAAGGGTATTAAAACATGTCGCACTGCTATGCCTGACACCAAAGCCGAGCTAAAGGCGTTTATAGGTTGGGTGTCTTCTTTGCGATCACATGGCTCAGTTATCGTTGCCGAAGGCATTGAAACCGAGGATATGCGCGAACTTGCTGTGCTTTCAGGCGCAGATTTAGGCCAGGGCTTTTTATGGCCAGAGAAAAGCATGGCCCTCAGTACAACGGGGATCCAACGCTATGCAGAACGTCTGGAGGAAGCAAGAAACCGACGAAAAGTTAACGGCATCAGAATTAGCATACCTGATAGAAATGAGGTTTGGGTACAGGGCATCCTGCTGCTGTTGACTGAAATTCTTCATAGCGAAGGCATGCTTCAAGACATTGTGCTGACCAATGAAGCGAATTCAGATCTCATATTCAGGGAGTCATGGTGCGGGTTGCCGCCGATAAACTGCGACCGCTATCGGCATGACCCCGTGTACCGACAGAAGGCGACGCAGCGCAGAATGATTTTGGTGTATCCCAATAAAAACCAGCTGGATAATCGCCTGCACTGCCCTGCTATTTCGGCCTATATCACGCTAGAAGATACGGTACAGGAGCTTTATGCCAGCCTGCGCCGGCTGGTCATTGGCGGCAAGAATGGGCGCGCTAACAGAAACATCATGGACGGCTCAACGGGATGTTCAATAATATGTAAAAATCAGAAGCTTAATGATAAGGAGCTTTATGTCATCACCAAAGTCAGCGAAGGGATGAAGTACTCAGATATCGCCAAAATTTTGCAAATCGGCCCCAAAATGGTGAGCAGCTATAAGCGTTCAGCGATGTGCAAGCTGGGGTTACAGAATAATGTCGATTTGCTTTCCTATTTCAACTGGCGAGCGATGTGATCTCTGCCGGACCCCTCATGAAACTTCGTGAATCAACTGAATTGATATCAAAAAAACATTGTTAAACCTAAAAAAAATCGAAAATGGCAGTCATTTTCTCTTTTTTATTATTTTATTACGACTTTTAATGTCGCAAAAATATTCATTTTATTAATTCGCGAAATAACTGTGCGTACAATTATTTTCGCCCAGATTTCACTTTGTAAAACTTGCAGAGAAAATATTTCAGCAGTAACGTTATCCACATCGGATGACTTACATGACTGCCATTTAAATATAGCCTTCATGGAGAGAAAAATAGTCTATGTATAATTTATTCAGCCGAAACTTTTGCAGATTTTTTATTGGCATGGGTATGTCAGTTATTTTTTCCCTGGTACCAGACGTCAGTTACGCGTTCAAATGGCCAGTAGTACTGGATGTCAAAGTTGAACTTATCGGGCCAGAAGAAGCCGTTTATACGGGAAACTGGACAGTTATTGAGGTTGACGACAGCCTGGATACTGACACCAGACTAAAATATACAGGAATAATACATCGGCATAAATCGGATACCGGTGCTATTGAAGCTGGCACGATGGACTATCAGACCGAACTTAAAGTTAATAACGCTGATTGCCCAAACTCAATAGTTACGCTCAGCTGTATTGGCCAAAAATGGATTGAGAAAAACGGTGAGTCAGGGACTTATAAAGTCCACCATGACAGCGGCCCAAACGGTAATGAATGTGTCGCGATAGCCACCGTGAACCAGACTTTTGGTTCAGTATGGGACCAGAGGGTTTATCCATCAACCGGCGCCACTCAGTGTATTGGCACACCTCCGGTAAATAATTTTTGCGCACTGACACAAGATAAAATTGAATTTGCTTACGGCCCGCTGACGGTAAAAACGGCCGCAGGGAAAGAGTTAACAAAAAATATTAACGTCGAGTGTACCGATGACATCCCCTATGTTTTAAGGCTAAGGGGTAATGACAAAATACCGCTTGATAATGGAATGCACGCCGAATTGACGACGAATAATGGAGAACCTCTGGGTGAAACGTTATCGGGACAGCAGGGTGTCAATATTATTGAATTAACCAGTGAACTAAAGGGAACGCCCAATAGAACCGGTAGTTTTTATGGCTCGGGAGTCCTTTTTGTTACTTATCCCTAGGTAAGGAAAAAAGAAATGCCATATTTAGTTGGTCTCACAACAGAAAGTAAGTCCTGGTGTAATACCTGGTCAAATATTCCTTTCAACGTTTCTGCTCGGGTTGTCGATCAAGACACCTTAGCCCCAGCCCGCGAAGTGATAGTCCGTCTTGAGTCCACGGATAGTACCAGCACCTGGGTGGGTGGTACCTCGAACATCATTGAGCTTGAGACAAATTATGACGGCGAAATCTTTGCCGAACTGAAGTTTGGCAAGGCCCCTCCGCAGGGCGTCACCATTACTGCTACAAAAATTGAGACCGATCCTGCTGACCAAAAACCTGCTGTCCGTGAGATCCTGATGGTCGCTCCAACTTTACATAGCCATAGCTTCCCGATTGCCAGCGGTGCTAATAATACCATCACAGAAGCAGATGTCGCCGCAGGCGTTTACGCAGTACTCCCGCTGGATACTCCCGTTGCCGGAGACGTGGTTTCATTCCATTTCAGCGATAATCCTGTTATCAAGCATTCAGAGCACAACGAAGGTGACAAAAACCTGGCTGTATCGGTTCCCGATGATTTTATGACTACCGGCGCACATGACACAGGTTACTATATTACTGAATCATCGAATAATTCGACCTTCTCCCCGGTTATAACCGTCAATGTTAAACGCGACAGCGCTTCTTCGACGATCGTTGACCTACCGCCGGTCACGGTTCCCCGAGCGGACGCCAATGAAGGCATGATTAACATCGCGGTAGCGACTTTTGGCGTCGAAGTCTGCCTCAGTGGGACCTACAAGAATCTGGCTGTCCATAAAGCAGGTGTGACTAACTCCATCTGCAATATTTACTGGAAGTCCTACGTCGGGAAAAAAGAGATCCCGGAAGCCAGCAGCGTATTTTCCTTCCCAGTTAATGCGGAGGCAGATGAGAAGGACATCATTGTGCTGGATGATAGCTATGAAGGTGGCACCGACGCGCTGCGCAAACTCCTGTATGTGCTGGGTGAAGGTACAGTTAAGATCTCTTATGAAATGCTGATCGCCGATGGTGGCAAACTTCACGCCTCCGCCGAGCAAACCTACTACGTTGACGTTGTCGCTCCAGGCCGCAAATAAGTTTTAGCGCTCTGGGACCGGCAGGCAACCACTGCTGCCGGTCATCGGATTATCCGGGAGGAAAAAATGCGGATCAGCAGAGACTTGCGTGCACCCCTGGTGCCGCAAATGAACGACAACGGTATTATCGACAATAACGACCTGGGCAGCGGCAATATTTATGTGTTTATCCCGCCCTACAACAACATGGCCATTGGCGATCTTATTATTCTGGACTTTGGGAAACTGGTTTCTCTCACTGAAGTGGTCAGTGATGTAAATGTAGGCCAGAACATAGAATTTCATATCCCGGAAGCCAGCGTTCCTGATGGTATTTATACCGTAAGTTATACGGCAATCGACTTATCAAATAATCCAACCTCTTCGGCCAAAACGCTGGCCATTGTGAGCCGGGACGGCGCCAGAACGCTGGATAAACCGGTGTTTATTGACGCGGTTAACGACACTGTTTCTCTGGACAGCGTAAAGCTAAACCAGGGCACACGGATTCAGGTACCGCCTTATCAGGGCATTGAGGCGGGAGACCGGGTAGAGCTGAATTACCTGGTTTACGATACCGGAGATGAAATTATTCCGGAGGCTAGCGTCAGCGAAACTCATACTGTTGTCTCTGCTGACCTGACTACCGGCTTCAAAACGCTAATTCCTGAATCAAAGATTTTTTTGCCAGGCAGCACCAAAGCCATCGCCTTCTACAGAATCACCAGAAACTCCGACGGCGCAAACGCCCTCTCTTTCAATGCTGAAGTGACGCTGAACGGCGTTGTAGAATTCCTGGAAAATCCACATTTCACTGATGCCCTTAACGGCTGGCTGACCCAATATGATGTCGCGGACGGCATTCGTATTTACATTAATGCCTATAGCAATATGGCTGCTGGCGATCTCATTACGTTAATATGGCGCGGATTTAATACCGAAAATGAAGCAGTCCCCGATGTGGATGGCCGCGTTGAATATCGGGTATCCTCTGCCGACATTACCCATGGCATCATCCATCTTACGCTTTCATCCTATGTTGCTGAGGCCATTAGCTCAGGCAAAATCGAGATCTATTACCGGGTAAAAAGCACGAGCACCCCTTATCGGGTTTCACATGCCAAAATAGCGTTCATTAATATGTCCGCGGAGCGCACGCTGCCGGCCCCTACGTTCCCTCAGGCCAGTAATGGCACAATTAAGCTGGGTGACATTCATTCCGATAGCGGTATCGTCATCGAGATCGCTTATCCCTCGATAGCCATTGGTGACCGCGTTATCGTCGTTATGCGGGGTGAAGATAAACAAGGTGCGGAAGTCCCGGATAGCAACTCGCCTTATGAGCTTATTGTTGATAATACCGGAGCCCAAAATATCACCGTTTCTGCCGCCTATGCCGATGCCGTAGGGGCTGAAGGCACGCTGTATGCCACCTACATGGTAACAACCACGGCAGGATCCCAGTATTTATCCACTGCCGGAAGCGCGCTGCTGGCCGAAGGCATTACCACGGATTTCAAATTTAAGGGTACCCACGGCTCACCGGTTTATGATTACAACGCCATCAACGTGGCACCTTGCAACTACGGCTTTATTCAGGCCCCCGCGGGAGATGTAATTAACGTTAGCTGCCAGACCGGAGCCACCATTGTAGAAACCGGCAACGCTAATTATACATTTACTATGGATGCTGCCGGCATACATAGCTTCAGGGTCAGATCTGTTGTGCTTGGCGACGTCGCCGTCTCCATCAGCAACGAGAATGCGCCCGATGACGTCATTAACGGCCATTTAAATTACGAAAACTATCAACTCGGTAATGGCATTGTGAATGCTATTGCTAATACCACTGGCGCATTGCCAGACGGTATATCACCCTGCAGCATTTATATTTTTATTGAAGATAAAGCAGCACGAGCTATTTCTACGTTAAGGATAGCTGTTCCAGCCCCACTAAAGGTAAGCGGACATAATATTGGTGAAACAGTTGATATCTCCCTACACGCCGACGGCTCTGCCCAAATAGATATTCTTAGCAATACGGCAGTTTCAGCCGCGGGGGTCATTATTACCTCGCCACAAAGCACGGAGGTTAACCAGACGGTCAGTCTTTCATTTAGTAATTTTTAATTTAAATTATTCATGAATACGTTTATTCAGAGATAAGCGTGTACTGAATACGATCACCTATTGATATTAATCAGGAGCCAACGCATGGCCAATGATAAATTTGCCGTGGTGAATTTCACCTTAACCTCCACAACAGGTGCGGCTGCCAATGACATTGACACCAATGATATTACGGCAACGCTAATTGCTGATGGAGACCATCAATATGGTATTAGTATTTTATTTAGCGTAACAGAGCCGGGAGCATTATTTAGCAACAATGCTAAGGCCATAACGGCCACAACGGATGCCCTGGGAAAATGCACGGTGCAACTGCACAGCCAGGTTGCAGGCAAAATTAAAGTTTCGGGAACTTGTTCCGTAGAAGAGGAAATTCAAATGGCAGAAGTAGAAAGTGAATTTGGTACCCAGGTGGATACCATGGTACTCACCGCAACGGTTCAGTCTAATAACGCTCTGGCTGACGGTAAAACAGCAAACCGCATTGTTTATCATCTGGTGCAGGGCTCAGCACCTGTTCCCAATCAATTCCTTACTTTCTCGGTCATCAGTACTTCCGGTAATGCAAAATTATCCACTGCCTTTGGTGAAACAGACAGCAACGGCGGCTTTATTCTGGATGTGACGGATACGACTCCGGAATCGGCGCTGGTGACCGCGAAATCTGCAACCGACAGTTTTCCTTCCGTCGCTTCACAAGTCACTTTCGTTGAAGTTGACACGACATACGTGCTTGATTCGATGATCATGGTCAATGGTTCCCAGGCCGACGGTGTGAGCGAGAATAAAATTTTATTCATGCTCAAAGATTCGCTTGGAAGCCCGGTACCACAGAAGCTGCTGCAGTTTATCCCAAGCACCAACTTATCCCTGCGTGATTCCATCATTGAAACCGATGCTAACGGCAGCGTGACGCTCAGCTGCACCAGCCTGATCGAAGGCGTCTACAGCTTAACCGCTGTAGTTTACGATGAACACGTTGAGCACCGTGTGGCCAACATCACCTTTGTTAAGGCCGATCAACTGGATGCGTTAACCAGCGTAATACTGAAAAATAATGCCACCGCCGATGGGGAAGACGCCTGCGAGATTCAGTATCGCCTGACCAAAAAAACACAGGATGTTGTCGCCAATCAAGAAATTGATATCGAGCTCAATAGCGTGACCGCTTACGCCTCTGCCCGCACCTTAACCACGGATTACGCCGGTATTGCCACCGTGAAGATTTTTAATACCAAAGCAGAAGAAGTCGTGGTCAGCGCTTATACCAAAGATCAGAATATTAATACCCGAACTTCGGTGACCTTTGGCCCTGACGAGCCAGGTCAACCAAATAGCGTCACCTTCAGCGGTTACCACGGCAGCAGTAGTTACGGTATTCATGAACTGATACCTGCCGACAGCTACTACTTCACTCCTGGACGGATGTATCAGTTTATCCTTGTAACAACCGCGTCTCAGAACAGCTGTAGCAATCAATATATATTCAATGGCAGTAGCTGTATTTATTATTCAAATACCCAACCTACAATGGGGGCTGGGTTCTCTTCACCACACTATTTCAGCGGTGACAATACTTTCTATTGTGTTCGTGGAGGTACTACGGCTTACTTCCGAAATTATAATAATTATTCCGGCGGTCATAACTACAGCCTAACCATCAACGAGTGGGAAATTTAACCACGCTATCCACATGCCGGCTAGTCCGGCATGTATTTTGATTTTATTATTTGGAGATCGGGTAATGAGCGAAATTAACGTTCGTGCTACTAATTTTTATATTCATTCAAATGATGTCGCAACGGCTAATAATGTCGACACCAATACAATTACCGCCACGCTGCGCGATGACGCAACGCCAGTCCCTGGTATTTCTGTAAACTTTATTGTTACCGCTGAAGGCGCGACATTTTCAAACGGCAGACAAGATATTTCAGCCATCACGAATGAGGCCGGAATTTGTAACGTCGAGTTAAAAAGTGAAGTCGCGGGCCATATTCTGGTTAAAGCCGTTTGCTACCACGGTGATTTTATTTCCACCCAAATCGAAAGCGTGTTTGAAGAGGCTGTGGAAGGGCAGGAAACATTAACGGCAACCGTGCTGGGTGATAACACGGCCGCTGCTGATGGGCTGGATAAAATCGTCGTTGTCTATTCTCTGAAAAACGGCACCGCCCCGGTTGCCGGACAGTACATTTTTGTTAACGTCTCGGGCAGTGCAACGGCGGATCCAACCACCATCATGACCGATGACTTCGGCACTGCATCTATCAATATTACCAACGCATTTGCAGAGACGGTGACCGTTGAAGCAGAGGCGGTATTAATTGGCGTAAAAGCCAAACCGGTTGAACTCATCTTCGAAGCCGTTGTTTCTCCTTATACTATCGTCGGCTCTATTGTGTCGAATAACGCCTCCGCCGATGGTACCAGCACCAATGCCGTGCTGTTTAAGGTCACGGACACCAAAACGGGCGCACCGGCAATGCATAAGGTACTAAACTGCATTGCAAGCCATAATCTTTCTCTGCCTGACGGCCAGTACCATGAGACAGATTTAAACGGTGAAGTCACCGTCTCCTGTACCGCCCTCGTGCCGGCGGGCGATTACAGTATCGAAGCACTGCTCTACCCAAACAGTGATACCAACTGTATTGTTGAAGGAATCTCTTTTGCAAAACCGGAATATATTAAGGATTTAATCGGTATTGTCGTCAGAGATAATGCCGAGGCCACTGAGGGGAAAGGTGATTATTGCCAGATTCAGTACAGCCTGACCAAAGCCAACTCTCTGGATGCCGCTGAAGGGCATAATATTTATATTAAAGTGAACAGCGGCAATGTCACTGTCTCGGAAAACAAACTGATCACAGATTCAAATGGGCTTGCCTCGTTAAAAATCTACAACTCCGTCGCTGAAAGCGTAACAGTAACAGCCACAACAGATATTGAGGATATCAGCGAGGAAACCGTCGTTAACTTCAGAAAACCTGTTTCGGTCACCTCTGGCACGATCACCAGTGACACTTTCTGCAGCCTTGATATGTTTACCAGCAGTCAGTATGACTTTATTACCGGCCACTCTTATCAATTTATGCTCAGCACCAAAGAAGCGGGCGATGTTAAAAAACAGATGTGCCAGGACGGTTATAACATCATCAAAACATCGCAGTCGTGCCAGATTATTTCTGACCCGCACTATGCGAAGTTTAATGACTTTAACTACGACGGTGCTATTGCAAAATGTACCCACGGCGGGGTTGATACCGCGACAAATGTTTACTATCAGATTGGGGATTATTCTTCACTGACCTACACCCTGATCATTATTGATTTAGGCGTTAATTAATTTTTCTCGAGAGCGAGGCCGCGGCTTAAAACCCGCCGTGGCCTTTTTAAAACTCATTATCGGTTCCCAATAGCGAAAATACAGGACTTTAAGATGGACGATATCATCATTCTTAAGTCGACCGTTCAGGACAACAATGCGGTCGCGGATGGCAAAAAAGAAAACACCATTATTTATCATTTGACGAGAAACGGTGTGCCTTACGCCGATGAGTATCTTAAATTCTCAGCGGTCAGTTCAGCGGGTCACGCGGCATTATCTTCAGCGTTTGGCCAGACGGATGCAGGCGGTAATTTTGTCCTGAATGTGACCAATACCGAGGCAGAGAAAGTAATGATCTCCGCCTCTCCGGCCATTGATGGCCTTTTTCAGGGCGCTGTTGACACCCTGGTATTCAGCAACGTCGAAGCTTCTTATCACTTAGAAAGTACTCTGATCGAAAACAACGCCGCCGCGGATGGCATCAGCCAAAACAAGGTATCCATTAAAGTTTTGGATTCACTCGGAAATCCGGTTCGGGAGAAATTGCTGCAGTTTTTGCCGAGCACGAATTTGACGCTGGCAGACAGATTTCTGTTAACGGATGCCGAAGGTAAGGCAGTGGTCAGCTGTACAGCCCGGTCTGAGGGTGATTTCTTTATCTCCGTCGAGATCTATGGTGAGAAAGACATGCTCATCGTCAACGGAATTTCATTTTCTAAAGCAGATGAGCTTAATGCCTTAACCAGCCATATCATCGGAGATAAGGTGGATGCTGATGGTAAAGCTTACTGCGAGATACTCTATATCCTGACGAAAAAGAGTGCTCATAATGTAAATGAAAAAAAAGAGATCTCGATTGTTTTGCAAAGCGTCACTGCCTACCCCTCCAGACGGACCCTGACTACCGATGATTCAGGTACCGCTACGTTATATGTTTACAACACTGTCGCAGAGCCTGTTATCGTCAGCGCATACACCGACGACGACAATATTGTTTCCAGAACAAAAGTGCATTTTGTAACAGCGGCTTAATTTTTCTAAGCCCCTAGAAATGAGGTAATGAAACATGCAATCCATCGGCTACACACCCATTCAGGAAAGAGCCAGTGTCGGCACTCATGAAATAAACTGCATCGATTTTTGCGTAAAAGAGGGCGATACGCCGGTGGGTGGGTTAACGCTGTCGTTCCTGTGCAATGGACACGCCAGACTATCGCATACAACACGGGTTACCGATGAACAGGGTATCGCAAGAGTTTATCTTGCAAGTGAGACCCAGGAGGATGTAAGCATTAAAGCGTTTTACTACGACCGGGGCGAACTCAACTTTCAGTATGCAATCGTTAATTTTTTTTAACCTCGTATGCCACATTGTAGCTTATCAATTATATTACTCTGGAATAATAGATTTCAGAGTTATTCTTTTACGGATTATACATCGTCTCTCGAAAGCTTACGCCAGCCAGATGCCGCTCCAGGCAGTAAAGTATTTACTTTCAATGTTGATACGTTGCCGTTACTGACCTACACCCTCTTGCAAACGCCACCTTACGGAATAATCTGACTCTATTTTTCATGAATGTTAACTGCGTTTCAGATATGTACCAACAATCCTATAAAAGAGTTAATAAAACCGTGGGCACAACCGAATATTTTATCACCATAAATTTAGGTCTGATATAAAAACAGAAAATATTACGCAGTACTTATAATTATAATTTCACATATAGTATCTTGTGATAAAATCACCCTGTACTTTAAGACAGGTTCACTCAGATGGAAAGATTCCGTAGTACCGAAACGGACGAGCATATCAGTCGCCCTTGCTCTGTAAAACTGATGAAAGAAATTTATGACACAATTGTTAATAATGGCGAGGTCACGACAAGAGAGATCTCCAATAATTGCAATGTTTCAATATACATAGCCAGAAACTGGTTACTGAAGTTAGAAGAAAAAGGCATGATTCAGTGCTCAAAATCAAAAATGAAAAAATTTGTCTGGATGCAAAACAATCGCCGGACTTAACAAATAATTCATTTAAAAAAGCATAAAAGCTATTACACAGATGATGTCTCACCGATCATTTGCGGTAGAGTATTGATAAATATCAATGGTAGTAATGAGCCATGTCACTTACAGGTAATTCCTATTTAAATTTTACCGCGAACGCTAATGCCATCTTTTTTCGAAGCGAATCTATTGCCTGTGACGGTATATCTATTGCTATTTTGACCCATTCTTTTTGTCAACGCAGACAGTGCTTGTGCGGCGTACGGATGATGCCAATAAAAAAGCCGCCCAAGCGGCTTTTTACACGCGGTCATTATGACTAAACCAGCGGCTTACGCAGCAACCCTTCCAATACCTTCAGCGGTGACAGCTGCGGGTTTTGCATCGAATCCACCGGCAGCAAGAATGTCTGTTCCAGCATAAACTGCCCGCCCATTGCGGCGTGAGGCGTCTGGTCTGAGAAACATATCCAGCTGCTGCCTGGCGGGAAGTCGATGGCGACCTGCGGCCCCTGCTTCTGATAATCCGCATCGGCCTTCATGGCGTCGTGCATCTGCAGCATCAGATGGTCGTAATGGCTGCGGCGACTTTTAGTAATGCCAACCGCGTTCTGCAACCAGCTGCTCGCTGGGGAATAGCCTTTTAAACGCGGCAGGAAGCGCTCGGCCAGCGTCGGGAACGCCTCGCCCACGCGCCAGCTACGGCTTTCCCCGGCCGGATTAATATTGGTGAAGATACGCAGAATACGCTCGCCGTAGTTAGGGCGGGACGGGAAGGCGTCCACGTGCAGGCGGCTGTCATCCTTTCGCCAGGAGGTGTTCTGCGTCCACTGCTTAACCGGGTGCAGGCGCAGGCTATTGGTCGGCGTGTGCAGCACCTGCTGGTATTCCGGCAGAAGGCTGGCAATAAGCTGCTGACAGGATTCGTAATGGCGTTTAAGCAGCTCGCGAACCTCTGGCTCTTGCCCGGCAACCGCAACGCCAGTCAGCTTATCTTTCAGCGGCTGATAGCTGATGTTCTTACGTTTCGGATCAACCACAGCCGGGTTCAGCAGCGCCCTTTCCCGTTCGGTGAGCGTGAACGCCAGCTGCGGCAGAAAGATAACTTTGCCCTGCTCCAGGTCGCCAACAACGGATTCAGCTGCGCTATCCTCCCATTGAGAAAGCGGATGCGTCAGGGTCGCGGTATCAAGAGAGATGTTTAAATCTGACATATCAATGTCCTTGCCAATTATCCGGACAATGTATTTAACAGATGAATTTCCGGAACATTTTATTTTAGATAAACGAGTAGAATAACGCCGCCGGAAGACGGTGAATTCATACCTGAAAGGAAGTGAAGCCAGTATAGTAATAATGTAAATTAAAGGTTAAACAAAACCTAAACGCCGCATTGGGCGCCAAATTAAAACGCACAAAATCATAAAGTAACGGCCAGTGAATATTTCGCGCCTCTGACTGAATTTTGCAGCTATACCACGACGTTAAGTCACAAAATAATAATGGCCCGCTAAGCAAGCAGCCCGTTATTTCCATTCGCTGCGTAACAGCGCATAGGCATATACATCCCCCCATTCGCCTTTAAAGAAAATATTCTTGCGAAAGTGTGCTTCACGACGAAAACCCAGCTTCTCCAGCAGGCCAGCTGCGGTCTCGTTCCTGGCATCAACCGTCGCCAGCAGGCGATGGTTGTTGAGGGGGGTGAACAACGGTTCAATCACTGCAGGCAAAGATTCAAAAGCGAAGCCCTGCCGCTGATGGTGCTCATATTGTCAAAAAGAGAGTGAAATGAGTATGCTACGAACGGCCGGGCTTCCATCGCCAAATAATCATTAGCCCGCTTACATATTTAAACCGACCCAACCTGACTTAAGTTAAATTTTCTCAATAAATACATATGACTAGTTATGATATATCCTTGTAACAAAAAGCTACAATTTTAATTTTCTTTAAAATCAAACGATTCACCGCTCAAATATTCACCAGTAGAAAATAATCTTTCCCCTGTCAAGTAACAGCCCATAAAATACGTTTCGTTTTGCCTGGCAAGACAACCTAATAATAATTTTCAACAACATAATTTATCGCGCAACAATAACTCTTTACGGTCTTTAACCTGTCCGTACAGGTTTATTTTTTGCAACACCAAACCAATGTTATAGAAAACAGAACGATACATCATGCACAAGCAAAAATACCTGCCTGCGGCCGCCGCATTGCTGTTTAGCCCGGCGCTGCTCGCTTCAACCAGCTTTAATTTTTCACCCGACGCGGTAACCACCAATATTTCCACCGGTGTTCTAAACGGAGAATCTAAAGAGCTCGTTTATAATCAACACGATGGCAGTAAATTAAGTGAACTGAAATGGAAAATTAAAAATACACCTATTATTAAAGGCGGTATTAGCTGGGACGCTCAGCGCTATATCACTCTCAACGCAAACGGCTGGACAACCTTCGCCTCACGCGGCTCACACATGTCCGACTATGACTGGCAAACGCCAGGCCAAAGCCGCTGGAGCGACAAATCCACCCACCCCGACACCAGCCTGAATTACGCCAATCAGTTCGATCTTAACCTGACCGGCTGGCTGTTAAAGGAACCGGCTTATAACCTCGGCATCGTCACCGGCTACCAGGAAACCCGATACAGCTGGACCGCCAGAGGCGGCTCATACAATTATTTCAACGGCGCGCTTGTCGGTGAATTCCCTGCCGGGAAACCAGGGATTGGTTATAGCCAGAAATTCAGCGTGCCATACGTTGGGCTGACCGGAAGTTATCGCTATCAGGACTTTGATTTAGCAGGGCAATTTAAATTCAGCCCGTGGGTGAATGCGCAAGATAATGACGAGCATTATATGCGTCAGCTGAGCTTTAGCGAAAAAGGCAATAATTCCAATTATTATGCCGCTACCGTTTCTGCCGGGTATTACGTTACGCCGAATACCCGACTCTATACGGAATTAACGTGGACGCGTTTTGCCGAAGCGAAGGCCTCGACAAAAACCCGTGATAATAAAACCGGGGAAACCTGGTCTCAGGGTGGCGATGCCGCTGGCCTGAGTAACGACAGCTATACCTACGGCGTCGGCATTCAGTATCGCTTCTAAAAGCCTTTTATTGTTGTTGTTCATTGAGGGTCTGCCTACGCGCAGACCCTTTTTCTTATCTGTGCTATAACTCGGCGGCTTATTTTTCAGGGAGAAGACGATGCGACAAAGAGTGATTGCCTGCCCGATTATCCAGAATCAGGGCCAATATTTGCTGTGCAAAATGCCGCAAGATCGCGGTGTTTTTCCCGGCCAGTGGGCGCTTTCCGGCGGCGGCATTGAGCCGGGCGAAACCATGGCAGAAGGGCTGCGGCGTGAGATCCGAGAGGAGTTGGGCGAAGCGCTGATTATCTCGCACATCGAACCGTGGACCTTCCGCGATGACGTCCGGGTGAAAACCTACGCCGACGGCAGCAAAGAGCAGGTGTATATGATTTACCTGATGTTTGACTGCGTCAGCGAAAACCGCGAGATAACCATTAACGAAGAGTTTGAGCAGTATGCGTGGGTCAGCCCGCAGGATCTGGCTAACTATGACCTGAACGAAGCCACCGCCGCGACGTTCCGCGATAAAGGCCTGCTGTAATGCATTGGGCGGCCCGAAGGCTGCCCGGTACAACTAGCGCATCGCGTTGTAGATCGCCTGCTGAATTTTGGCGGTCTGCTCATCCACCGGCTCTGTCTCCAGCCCCTGAGCGGTCGCATCTTCAACACGCTGCTTTTGCGCCGCCAGGCGCATCCGGGCGCGCTCAACTTCTTCCTTCTGGCGCTGTACTGCCGGGGCTGAACTGCAGAAGCTGGCGAGGAATTGCTTCCTCAGCGAAGTCAGCTTTTGCCCTTTCTTCATACCTAGCTCGGTGGAGCCAATCAGCCTGCGGCAGGGCCGGGCCTCATCCATTTGCGGCCGGTATTGCAGCAAAATAGTCAACACATCCCGGTAGTCCTCCGCCAGCGCCTGCTCGGCAAAATAAACTTTCCAGTTCATCCCGCCCTGCATGAAAAGCCGCACAATACGGGCGTCGTTGCGGTTAATCGCCGCACGCAGGTTATTTTCATCCCAGCTGATGCCCATATTGGCCAGCATATCGCGCGGGCTGTTGTTTTCCGGGCGCTCTTTCTGCTGCACCGGCGTGCTCACAATCGGAGCCGTCACCGTCACTTCTGGCTTTGAAGACATATCGCTTAACAAGTAGAGACCAACCACCGCTACCGCCACAACGGCAATCCCTACCGATGCCCAAAGCGCGGTAGAGATAACGCTGGTTGTATCATGCTGCTTTTTGGCAGCGCGTGGGTCGAAACGCTCAATGGACTCTCTGATCTCTTCCGGGTCACCGCCCTGTGCCGAGTGGTTTTTACGCGACTGCTCAAGATAGTTCTGTAGCGTGGCGTCATCAGCGTCTAACAAAGCGGAAGGATTAACTTTGGTGCGGCCTTCGCTAAAAGCTTTCTGTACCGGGCCGCTGATTTCACCGAAATAGCTATCCAGCAAAGCCACCTGCACGGTGGACAGCGGCTGCTTGTGCATCAGGTCATTGCGGATTTGCCTGGTGCCATCGAGGAAGATTTGCAGGGTTTTACGCTGGTCGATAAGAAAGCCCAGCTGCGGCGAGTTTTGGTAGATTTTCGCGTAGTGATGGGCGAACTCTTTCTTGTCCACCAGCATCAGCGCCAGCTCGCTAAACTTCATCCCGCTCAGCACGTCGCCCCGTTCGCCTCGCTTCAGCCAGCGGCGAACCTTATCGGCACCAAACTGGTTTTTGAGCTGATTCACCAGGTCAGCCTGGCTTTCCCACGCCTGGTTCACCAGCCCTTTTAGCATCAGTTCAATGGCGCGCATTTGCTGCTGGGCGCCTTTCTGCAGGCCGTCAACATCTGAGGATAACTCGGTGGAATAGCCCAGCAGCGGCTGCTTGAACCGCACATGCTCAAGATAGCTGGTGAAGCGCAGGGCGGCGAGCAGCTGGTTTTGGCTGACCTCCTGCCCGCTCTCATACTGCGGCACCAGCTGCTGCAAATGGCGCAGCAGCAGCGTAAATTGTGAAATCTCGGAGTCGTTAAGATTCAGCCGTTTCGCCACCGCGCCCCAGCTGCCAAGCGCCATACGAGCCTGCTCCAACTGCTGGAAAAACCACTGCGGATCTTTGCCTTCGGCGGCACGAATGTTCAGTAAGGGCAGGATCTGGAGCGAAGCCTGCCGAATAATCCCCAGACACGTCTCAAAGTGCTCCCGCATCTGCAATGTTGCGCTGCTCATGATAGTCCTTTGTCGATGTCCGGCCTTATGCTGCCGAACGCAGAAAAAACTGCTTTTTCCGCCCCAGGCGGCTATTTTTTTATGGTTATTAATGCCAAGGCCAAACTTCGCCATTACAGCCGAGTGTAAAACAGCTAAATAATAATCAATGGCGATAAAAGGAGCGATTTAATCAGGCATTTTCAAATCTCACATTCAACGATTTCACCCAACCTTTTGAGGGCAGCCTCGGTGACGGCGTTGCACGGCAAAGAATAGTTCAGCCGCAGGCAGTTACGGTATTTACCAGAGGCCGAAAACAGCGAGCCGATCGCAATATGGATTTTAGCCTCCTTCAATGCGCTGCTAAGCCGCACGGCATCGACCTCTTCCGGGAGTTCTATCCACATCAGGAAGCCCCCCTGAGGCCGGCTGACGCAAATACCGCAGGGGAAATATTGCCGCACGCGACAGGTAAAGACGTCCAGGTTGCGCTGATAGTGCTGGCGCATGCGTCTGAGATGGCGGTGATAGTGCCCGTTGCGAATAAACGCCGCTACCGCCTGCTGGGTGAAGGTGGCGCTGCTGCCTGTGCCGATGTATTTGGAGTGCAGCGTCCGGTCGAGGTAGCGCCCAGGCACTATCCAGCCCACGCGCAGCCCCGGTGCCAGCGTTTTTGAAAACGAGCTGCACAGCAGAACGCGGCCATCAACATCCAGGGATTTGATGGTCATCGGGCGCGGATACTCATAGGCCAGCTCGCCGTAAACATCATCTTCGATAATGGCGATATCAAAGCGCTGCGCAAGGTTCATCACCGCTTTCTTGCGCGCATCCGGCATGATGAATCCCAGAGGATTATTGCAGTTGGCCACCAGAATGACGGCTTTTATCGGCCATTGCTCTAACGCCAACTCCAGCGCCTCGAGGCTCATGCCTGTGACAGAATCGGTAGGGATTTCAACAACTTTAACGCCGTATCCGCGCAGCATTTGCATGGTGCCGTGAAACGACGGGGACTCGACCGCCACAATGTCCCCCGGCTCACACACCGCGCGAATCGCAATCGACAGGGCTTCATGGCAGCCGTTCGTCACCACGATGTCGTCGGCATTCACCACGCAGTTGCTGTCCAGCATCAGGCGGGCAATTTGCTCGCGCAGCGCTTTCACGCCGAACATGCCGTCGTAGCCCAGCAGTTCAGGCTCCTGATACTGTGCGAGCCGCCCCATCTCCCGCCAAAGCGGCTTGATTGTCGACTGGGTAAGATCCGGCGAGCCGCTGCCAAAAGCGATCACTTCACAGTTCTGCCGGGAGTTCACTAATTCCAGCACCGCATCCCACTGCGTCACTTCAACCGGCCGCTGTACCGGACGCGTTAAACGCGGCACGGGAGGAACCGCTTTACGCGGCGCAACAAAGTAGCCGGAACGCGGCTGGGGGGAAATCAGCTGCTGATCTTCCAGGACGTGATAAGCCTGCTGCACGGTACTGATACTGACGCCGTGCTCACTGCTCAGGCTACGAACCGAAGGCAAACGCTCCCCGCTTTGATAAAGCCCTTGCTCAATACGCCCGGCCAGAAGCGTGGCGAGATGTTGGTAACGCGTCATGCTGTATCCTCACCGGAAACCATACAGAAGGAAAAACCAATACAGAATGGCGCAATAAATGCCATTCAGCTCATGTTTTAGCCTTTCTGTATGTTAAAGAAAAGTGATTTTTGAATCTGTCTGCTTTTGCCCGCTCGCCGCATGATAACCCCAGAAAAACCGCGAGGAGTGATGCCATGGGCTTTGAAGAGAACCACCACCGTAGGCCGTTTTTTGGCCTGGTCATGCTTTACCAGTATTTTCGTCGTAGCCACCAGCGCCGTCGGACTTTACGCGCCCTGCGCGAACTCAGTCCTGAACAGCTCAGGGATATGGGGCTAACAAGAGATGACTTATCGCGCTGGGATTAACACATAAGCGGGGCCACAAACTGGCGCCGCTTTTTATTTACTGCTATCAAAGAGCATTCCCGGTAAAGACGAGTCAACACACTATGCAACTTCACACCCCTCGCCTGTCACTCAGCCAGCTTACCGAAGCCGACTGGCCGCTTTTTCGTTACCTGCAGCAGCAGCCGGAGGTAATGCGCTACGTCGACGTAAACCGCCCGGAGGAAGAGATCCGCCGCACCTTCGACGCTCGTCTCCCCGAATGGCAGCCGGGCAGCAGGCACTGGCTCTGCATGGTGATGCGGCATCTGAAAACCGGCGTGCCGATTGGCGTCACCGGTTTTATCCTGCGCGAGGACGATATAGCAGAAGTGGGCTTTTTACTCGATCCGTCGTTTCACGGGCAGGGCTACGGCTATGAATCACTGCTGGAGGTTTGCGACTTTGCTTTTGCAGAGGCCGGTATCCGCAAGCTTGTTGCCACGGTCACTGCCGGAAATATTCCGTCAAAGAAAGTGCTGGAGAAAGTGGGGTTTCAGCAGGAAGGCACGCTGCGGGAAAACTACTGGCTGAATGAACGCTGGCAGGATGACTGGATTTTTGGCCTGTTGGCGCGAGAGTTCAGATAAAACACGGGCCGCTCGAGGCGGCCCATACTGCGTGATTCAGCGCTTAGTTGTAGATTTCAGCCACGCCGTACATTTTGTTATCACCACCGGCAGAGATGATGCGGATGGATTTCGCCCCGGCCTGCTCGGCTTTTTGCTGCAACTGGTGCTGCAGGCTGTCCAGGTTAGACGCGCCGCTGACCGATACGGTGCCCATTGTCTGGCTGGCAACTGACTGAGTTTCCGCTGCAAAACCGGAGAAGGAAGCGGCGAGAGTCATAACTACGGCAAAATATTTGATGCTTTTCATGATAATTACCTTTGCATTTTGTTTAGTTGGAAGGCTGACTGTCTTCGATGAAATAAGAATAGCGCCGCACGACTTTGTTTGTTAGCGGAACAATTCGCTTATCTCATTCAAAAAAACTGAATGCAAGGTAACCATAATAAAAGCGGCTCCGGCAAAGCCCGGAGCCGCAGGGCGATTACCAGCTCCAGCGCACGCCGACATTGCCGGTAACTACCCGCTGGCGCTCGCCGCCTAGATTGGTCAGGTAGCCGGTCGTGGCGTACAGGCTGCCGTTCTGGCTAACCTGCGCCACCAGCCCCGCGCCGATTTGCCCGGCCGTTTGCCCAACGTTGTTGGCGATCGTCGTGCTGTCATCGAAAGCCGTTTCATCATCCTGCCCGAACGTACGCAGCACGTTGGCCCGCAGATAGGGCTTCCAGTTCACGCCGCTCGCCTCAAACGCCCACTGCAAACGGGCCCCAACCCGCCCCTGCCAGGTATTGCCGTTATTCCAGCTCACCTCAGAGACGCCGTCATGCAGCGAATCCAGCGAGGTTCTCTGCCAGACCAGCTGCGCCTGAGGTTCAAGCGTCAGCCCTTCACCGAGGGTAACAGGCAGCCCCGTTTCAACGGAGCCGGTAACCGCATTGCCGCTGGAAGAGGCGTTCACGCCGTTCACCGAATCCGTATTCAGCCGCAGCGCGCTGCCCATTAACACCGCGTCCGTATACCAGCCGGAAGCGGCAACCCGGGTCCAGTACGCCCCATAGTTATAGTTGTTCAACTGCAATTTCCCGACGCGCGAGCCCTGTTTCGCCAGCGCAAAACCATCGATGTCGCCGGTCGCTCTGGAGAAGCCGAACAGCACACCGGCATGATGAGTTGCGCCATTATCTTCGGTTGCGGTATACAAATCCTGGCCCAGCTGCAGCCCCCACAGCGTACCGTTGAACGAAGGATTAACGTCCCCGCTTTGATGAATATCCGCATGGCTTCCCCAGCTTCTGGCCCAGAAAGCCGGGGCTTTGTTATCGCCGTTTAGCAGGCTCTGTTCGCCCTGGCGGTCGTGGAAGGTGTCTATCTGCTGCAGGTTGAGCTGGCGGGCAACCGAGGGCGCTTCGGCGTACAGCGCCACTTCTGGTCGATAGACGTTCACCGTCTCATTGCCGTGCGAAGCATCCACGATGGACTGAGGCGTTTCTTCCGCCGGGGTGACCGACGTTGTCGAATCTGGCACCACGGAATTACGCAGATACCAGCTCCCGCCGCTGCCGTCAGAGACGCCGCCCCTGGCGAGATAGTAGGAATACGCTCCGGCGCTAACTGTGCCGCCCGAAAGCTTGAAGGCGTTTGCCGAGCTGGTCGCGCCGTTGGTGGTCTGCACCACCTGAATACCGTCTATGGCAGTTTGCGCCCCGGCCCCGCCAATATTAGTGACCTTCAGCGTACTGCTGCCGGAAGCGCTGCCCCCGCTCACGATCAGCTTGTCGGACGCGGCTCCGTCGCCCGCCAGCACCGTGTTCAGCGCAATCACGCCGTTTTGGCCGCTATAGTTTCCGGCTACGGTCAGGCTGTTCCCCACGCCGCTGCCGCCCAGCTGCACAAATCCCGCGTTGGTCAGGTTACCGTTAATCTGGAAATTGCCCTGTGGACCAGCAGAAAGCGACGACAGAGCATTGGCCGCTCCCAGCGTTCCGCTGTTAGTCACGTCGCCGTTTACCGTGCCGTAGCCGCCAAACGTGGCTCCGGCCGCAACGGTAGCGCCGCTGGCAAGGGAAGCCGAAGCGTGTGAGCTATCGCCGACGATAAGCGTCCCGGCATTGACGACCGTCCCCCCGGTGTAGCTGTTCACGCTGTTAAAAAGTAACGTCCCGGTCCCTGCTTTTTCTACCGCACCGCTCCCGCTTATCGTGCCCAGATACTCGCCCTGATTGTTTTGCAGGAAGCGCACCAGCCCGTTGTTGCTCACCGAAAGCGGCAGATTGGTTGAGTTTGCCTGCAGCGTCGCGCCGTTGCTTACCGAAGCCGTCACGGAAGCCGTACTGGTACCGAGCGTGCCGGTGAGATCCAGCGTTCCGCTTTGCACGAGGGCGGTGGTGAACGCACCGGTGCCAGCCCAGGTCCAGTCGCTGCCCGTCATCGTCAGCGTCTGGAAGTTGGTAAAGGCGCTAGAGGCCGTTCCCGTGCCTTCAAGCGTCACGCTGTTGTTACCCCGTCCGCCGTCAGAAAGACCAACAATCTGCGACCCTGTCTGCAGGATCAGCGAAATGCTGCCGTTGCCGCTCAGAATTGCCGTGCCGCTTCCGCCCTGAATCAGCCCGGCATTGGTAATGGTGATATTGCCGTTGGTGGAGCGAATACCGATCCCGTTGTTACTGATAATCTGCCCACCGGCCAGGTTATTGATCGTGGTGTTAAAGCTGCTGCCGAGCGTGTTCGCCACCACGCCATCCACGCTGCCGCTGGAGGACGCCGTGCCTTTGGCCTGAATCAGCCCGCTGTTATTTAGCGTGGCGTTGTTGCCCTGTAAAAACACCGTGGGCGCGTCCCGTCCGGAAGTGGTCAACGTCCCGCTGTTGTTCACCGTGCCGCTGCCCCCCAGCAGCGAAATCGCCCTGGCGTTATTCCCCGACGTGGAGATCGTCCCGGTATTCGTGATGGTATTTCCCGCCGCGCCAGGATTGCTCTGCCCCCAGGCGGCGGTCATGCCGTAAGAGTTGTTGCCGCTGGTGGTGATGGTGCCGTTGTTGATCAGCGTATTGTTATTGCCGTTGGCCGCCATGCCGTCGTTGTAGGCCCCGGTAGTAGTCAGCGTGCCCGCCGCGCCGTTAGTCAGCGTATTGTCGTTGTTCAAGCCAAGCAGCAACGCCCCACGGTTCGCTACGCCCGTACCGTTGCCGGTGAGGGTAAGCGCCCCGTCGTTGTTAATCACGCTGTTGCTGTCCACGGAGAATGGCGTCGCCTGGGTGGGCAGCGAGTAGCTGCCGGTGGCGGTTGAGTCGAGGTTAATCGTGACGTTGCTGCTGCCCGCGGTGGCTACAACGGGCGCCATGCCCGAGCCGCTGCAGGTCACGGTGTCCCCGGTGTTCGGCGTTTGCGACGAACAGGCGGCGGAGGCTGAAAAGGGAAGCACGCCGGTGAAACCGGCCAGACAGACGGGAACCAGAGTCAAAACCTTATTTTTCATACTTACTCTCACTGCAAGAAAGTTAAACCAAGGTTTGGCGTTCCCTGCGGCCTTGTAGCGATTCGGGCAAATTGTCCATTGGAAGATTTGGGGCAGGAGAAATCCTCACCCGGCACTTAACTATAGAGCCGGATGGAGATTTAAGAGGCTGATGAGGCAGGTTTTATCGGTTTATTTCACCGAAAAGAGAGCGCGGTCAGAATTCAGTGCGGGAGAAGCCGGTCATCTCGGTCAACTCCATTTCACGGCCCAGGGCGGTCATCGGGTGGACAATCACCAGGCCACGAACGGTTTTCTTGAGCTTGCCCATATCGGCCTGCTCTTTTTTGGTAATCGCACGCTTGTACGGCAGCGCCATCAGCTTCTGCGCTTCTTTGCTCAGCTTCTGGTTACGTACCGCCTGGAGGCGAGCGATTTCAATTTCCAGCTTCTGCCGCTCTTTTTCCAGCTCGGCATATTTTTCCGCTTCGTTGATCAGGTGCAAATCTGGCATTTCGTGGCGGATAGCGTCCAGACGATCGCTAAGGCGTTTAATTTCTGATTTTTCGATTTCTTTCATTTTGACTTACCGTGAATAAAGATGGCTTGCTGGCAAGGATACACGATCCTGAGGGACAGGGCGAAAGGCGGCTATTTTTGGAAGGCTTTTTTTAAGCTGATCCGGGAGATCAGCTCTGTCAGGGAAAGTACCATCGTGGACCGGACTATCTGCATGTAGCGCTGACGCTGCATCGCCAGCAGCTCCGGATCGCTGCCGTCAACGAAGGTCGGCGTCGGCGGCAGCGCCGTGACGCAGTGCAGCTCGCCGAACGGGCCAAGCATTTCGTCATCGGTGAAGCTGTACTCGTTGCCGTCATGGTTTAGCTCTTCGCGCAGCGCCATCAGCAGCTCGCAGTCTTCGTACTCAGCGCGGTTCAGCACGCCCAGCCCGTAGATAAGCTTCAGCCGTACCGAGAGGTCGCCCAGCGGCCCGTCGCCGTCCAGCAGCGGCTCTACCGCATATTTCACCGCGTAGTCGTCCTTGCGGAACACCTGTAGCACCAGGATATTTACCGCTTCGGTTAACAACTCGACGGCAGCAATCAGCAGGCTTCGTACGGTTTTGCCGGCATTCAGTCGCTCAAGCACGCGGTTTTCAAAGGCCTGGGTTTCTTCCATTTTTGCCTGCATCACTAAACATGTTTCAGGCGCGGCATCCACCGCGCCTGCATAGGGTTACGCTATGGCGTTATACGCCTTCACCGCCTCGGTCACGGCTTCGCTATTTGCATCCAGACCCGACACTTCCACCAGCGCGGCCTGCGGGCCCTTATCAGCCAGCAGCTGCTTCAGCTCCTGAGCCTGCGGGTCCTGCTCGCTGTGGTAGTGCATTGCCGCTGCAATCCCTTTGATCAGGTTCACGTGCGGTAAGCCGTACTCAATGGTGCCGAGCAGCGGCTTGACGAGGCGATCGCCGGCGCTGAGTTTGCGCAGCGGCTGACGGCCAACGCGCTCCACGTCGTCCTTCAGGTAAGGGTTTTCGAAACGACCAAGGATTTTCTTGATGTACGCGGCGTGCTTGTCGGCTTCAAAGCCGTAGCGCTTAATCAGCACCGCGCCGCTCTCTTCCATCGCCCCTTTCACTACGGCGCGCACTTTCTCATCAAGAATCGCATCGCGGATAGTCTGGTGCCCGGCCAGCTGACCGAGGTACGCGGTTATAGCATGCCCGGTATTCAGCGTGAAGAGCTTGCGCTCGACAAACGCCATAAGATTATCAGTAAGTTCCATGCCAGGAATGTTCGGTAGCTCACCTTTGAACTGGGTTTTATCAACAATCCACTCGCTAAAGGTTTCCACGGTCACTTCCAGCGGGTCGTTGGTGGCGGACTCGGACGGTGGAACGATGCGGTCAACCGCAGAATCGACAAAGCCAACGTGCTGCTCAACCCACGCCCACGCCTCAGCGGACAGCGCTTTTTTCACGTGCTCTTTCAGCTGGCTGGTGCCGCGCACCATGTTTTCACAGGCGATAATGTTCAGCGGCGCGTCGTTGGCGTTGGCGCGACGCAGCTCCAGGCCTTTAGCAAGCGTTGGAGCAATGCGCTCCAGCACGACAGGGCCCACAGCGGTGGTAATCAGGTCTACCTGCGCGATAAGCGCGACCACGTCGTCGCCGATGCTGCTGACGGCATTCACGTTGGAGACGGTATCAATCTGCTGCTGCTCGCCCACTACGTGAACCTGGTAGCTGTGACGCGCGTTCAGCGCATCCAGAACCACCTGGTTTACGTCGGCAAAAGTCAGCTGCAGACCGGCGTCTGCCAGCAGTTTACCGATAAAGCCACGACCGATATTACCTGCACCAAAATGTAATGCTTTCATTGCGTTAACCTTCCTGATTATTTCACCCGTGAGGGCTGGGGTAAGGATACTGTATGCGAATCCCCTCACCCTAGCCCTCTCCCCAAGGGGGAGAGGGGATAATGCTTTGCACCTGTGTTGTTCCCCCTCGCCCCTTTGGGGAGAGGGGATAATGCTTTGCACCTGTTGTTCCCCTAGCCCTCTCCCCAAAGGAGAGAGGGGATAATGCTTTGCACCTGTTGTTCCCCCTCGCCCCTCCGGGGAGAGGGTTGGGGTGAGGGGCAAACCCTTATTTCTTACCGGCCAGCAGATCCAGCACTTCCTGAACGCTGGTGGTGTGCGCCAGGCGCTCAATCACCGACTCATCATCCAGCGCGTTGGTCAGGCTGGTGATCACCTGGATGTGCTCGTTATTGCGGGCCGCAATACCGATAACCAGGCGGGCAATGTCTTCCGGCTCTTCGCCGAAGTGCACGCCTTCAGGGTACTGGCAGAACACCACGCCGGTTTTCAGCACGCGGTCTTTCGCTTCCACGGTACCGTGAGGAACCGCGATACCTTCGCCCAGGTAAGTTGGAGTCAGTTTTTCGCGCTCAAACATTGCGTCCACGTATTCCGGCTGCACGTAGCCGCCGTTCACCAGCTGCTCACCGGCAAAGCGAATCGCTTCTTCTTTGGTGCTGGCTTTCAGGCCGAGGAACACGTTACCCGCGCCCAGCTTGAAGACGCCTTCTTCGCTGGAAACAAAGCTGTCTTCCAGGCTGTGCATCACCTTCACTTCTTTGTCGCTCAGGTTCTGAGAGGCCAGCAGACGCTCAACCAGGTTGGCGTACAGGCTGCTGTCGAGGAAGTTGGTCAGGGAGATATGCTGCGCCTGTGGCACCTGGCGCATTGCACGCTCGGTCAGGTCGCGGTGGGTAATCACCAGGTCAACGTCGTCCGGCAGGCTGTTGATAGCGCAGTTGGTCACGGAGATATTTTTCAGGCCAGCATCGCTCACTTTCTTACGCAGCACGCCTGCACCCATGGCGCTGGAGCCCATACCTGCGTCGCAGGCTACGATGATTTTACGCACGTGGCTCAGGTCGTTAGACAGACCAGCACCTACCGCCAGCGGCGCTGCGCCACCTTTGGATTCAGCCTTCATTTCCTGCATACGGCGAGCCGCAGCTTCGATGTCGTCTTCTTCTTTCACTTTGCTGGTTTTCAGCAGGATGGCGGAGACCACGAAGGAAACAACCATTGCCGCACAGATAGCCGCGATGTTAGCGAAGTACGCGCCTTTCGGGGTCATCGCCAGAACAGCCAGGATAGAACCAGGGGAAGCCGGAGACACCAGGCCACCGTTCAGCACGGTCAGGGTGAATACGCCGGTCATACCGCCGAGGATAACGGCCAGGATCAGACGTGGGTTCATCAGCACATACGGGAAGTAAATTTCGTGGATACCGCCCAGGAAGTGGATGATAGCCGCGCCGCCCGCAGACTGCTTAGCGTTACCGCGACCGAAGAACATGTATGCCAGCAGGACGCCCATACCCGGACCCGGGTTCGCTTCAATCAGGAAGAAGATGGATTTGCCCAGCTCGTGGGACTGCTGAATCCCCAGCGGCGAGAAGATGCCGTGGTTGATGGCGTTGTTCAGGAACAGGATTTTCGCCGGTTCTACGAAGATGGACGCCAGCGGCAGCATGTCGTGCACAACCATGAAGTTAACGCCCGCCGCCAGAATTTTGGACAGGACTTCAACCGCAGGGCCAATACCCATGAACGCCAGAATCGCCAGGATCATCCCGATGATACCGGCAGAGAAGTTGTTCACCAGCATTTCAAAGCCGGATTTGATTTTACCGTCGACCCATTTGTCGAAGTGCTTGATTGCCCAGCCGCCCAGAGGCCCCGCAATCATTGCGCCGAGGAACATCGGCATGTCAGCCCCGACGATAACGCCCATAGTGGTGATAGCACCCACTACGCCGCCGCGGTCACCGCCAATCAGGCGACCACCGGTAAAGCCGATCAGCAGCGGTAGCAGGTAAGTGATCATCGGGCCTACCAGCTTCGCCAGCGTTTCGTTTGGCAACCATCCGGTAGGAATAAATAAGGCCGTGATAATACCCCAGGCGATAAACGCCCCGATATTTGGCATAACCATATTGCTGAGGAAACGACCAAAGCTTTGCACTTTGATCTTGATATCGGATGACATACACATACCCCTTGTTGGTGTTCCGCGCTGAAAAGCAGCCCGAGGTTTATTGTTAACGTAGCGGCAGGGTCGCCGGCCTTATGCAGTAAGTGACGCGAATCTGGCACTGAATCGTTAAGCTGTCCAGCCAGCGCCCTATTACGTGACTCAGATCACTAATAATCGGGGATCACCCAGCCACATTGAGTGATGGTGATCACATAATGGTTGTGTAAAAAAAGTACACAGAGGAATTTTTAACCCTGATTGACCTTTTAATGTGACTAACATCACATTTAGTTATGACGTCTTTGTTATTTATTTGTGACTTACATCACAAAGTATTTTGAGGGGGACTAATCCTAATGTGATCCAGTTAAAATCTGGGCGTTGACAACATAAGAAGGGCAATCACGGGATGAAAGTAAATTACAGCGAGGCGGCGGGTAAAAAGCGCGACGTTGAATGCCGCGCTTGTGTGAAGAATAAAAGGTTATTGAGCTAAGTCCGCGACAATGCCGCGCGCCTGAGCAAACAGCTGCTGGTAATGGGCATCGCTATCGCCAATCCCCTCTTCCACGCCGATGGTGTTATAGAGGAAATCGATTTTTGCATCCTCAACGCCCAGGTAGCCCATCGACCCGTCGATAAAATCGGTCATGTTCTTTTCCCAGCCGTACTTCACAAAACCTGCCTGCGAGCCGCCGACCAGCGCCACCCAGCGGATTTTCTTATTCCCCAGCGTGCCGCCCGGCCCGTAGCCCAGGCCGTAGTTCCACACGCGGTCCAGGTAGCCTTTCAGCATGGCCGGGAAGCTGTACCACCACACCGGGAACACCACGACCACGGTGTCTTTATCTGCTAACTCGCCAAACAGGCGGTGAACCTCCGGGGAATACTGCTTCTGCGGGTTGTTCCAGTCCGGCTCGTCGTCCACGCCAAGCGAGGGATTAAAGCCGCTGCGGTAAAGATCGAGCGAAGAGACGTTAATGCCGCGTTCCGCCGCCTCGCCCTGAATTTCCTGTACCACCTGCGCGGTTAATGAGTCGCTGCGCGGATGGGCCCAAACGATATACATATTCACTGATTTCATGGAGTTATCTCAGCCTGTTGGGAAGTAGCCACCACTTTACGGCCGCTGGATAATTCTGTAAAACGTAGTATTTGAGATGAGTTAATGAAGGATTTTCACTAATGGCGCTGAATTTTTCCGACTTCGCGACCTTTATCGCCGTGGCGCGACACAAAAGCTTTCGCGCCGCCGGCGACGAGCTGGGGCTTTCTCCGTCGGCGATCAGCCACGGCATCAAACAGCTCGAGCAGCGCCTGAAAATCCGGCTGTTCAACCGCACCACCCGCAGCGTGTCTCTCACCGAGGCTGGCGCTAACCTTTACGAGCGCCTGCGCCCGGCCTGTGACGAAATTCATACCATCCTCGACGAGGTGAACTCGTTTCGCGACACGCCGATGGGCACCCTCAAAATCAACAGCTCACGGCTGGCTGCACGCACGGTTTTAATGCCGCTGGTGGCCGGATTTATCCGCCGCTATCCCGACATCAAAGTGGAAGTCACCACCGACGACAGGCTGGTGGATATCGTGAAGCAGGAATATGACGCCGGTATCCGCCTGATAACCACGGTGGAAAAAGACATGATTGCCGTGCCGATTGGCCCGAAGGCAAAGATTTGCGTCGTCGCCACGCCGGAATATCTTGCGAGCTACCCGGCTCCGGCTCATCCCCGCGAGCTGGTCAATCACTGCAGCGTTATTTTCCGCTATCCAAGCGGCCGCCCCTACTACTGGGAGTTTTACGGGCCGGAAGGCAAACTGGAAGTGACGCCGTGCGGCAATATCGTCGTCGACGATCTCGACTCCGAGCTGGAAGCGGTGCTGTGCGGGGCGGGCATTGGCTACCTGTATCAGCAGCAGGTAGAAGAGCATCTCGCAAGCGGCAGGCTGGTTTCGATGCTGGAGGAGTGGCTGCCCGACCTTCCACCGTTCCAGTTCTATTACCCAGGCCGCCAGTACATGCCCAGCGCGCTACGCGCCTTTGTCGACTACATAAAAGGGGCGTAGACTTTTTCAGCAATGTTGGGTATCTGTTTCATACTTACCTCAAGTTGGCAAAAACGGATAATGTCATGAAACTGATCGGCAACTATACCAGCCCCTTTGTTCGAAAGATCTCGGTCATCCTGCTGGAAAAAGGCCTTAGCTTTGAGTTTGTTAACGTCAACCCGTGGACAGGCGACAGCCCGGCCCCGCAGTACAACCCGCTCGGCAAAGTGCCGGCGCTTATCACCGATGAAGGCGAGCGCTGGTTTGATTCGTCGATCATCGCCCAATACCTCGAGCTGCTGAACATCGCGCCAGAGCTTATCCCGCACGACCAGAAAGCGGCGCTGCATGTACGCCAGCTTGAAGCATTATCCGACGGGATCATGGACGCGGCGTTAACTTCCGTGCGTGAAAAACTGCGCCCGGCGGAACAGCAGTCTGAAGAGGTGCTGATCCGCCAGCGCGAGAAGATTGGCCGCGCCCTCGATCTATTGGAAGAATACGCCGCCGACGGCACGCTGACCGCCGAGCCGCTTAATCTGGCCAATATTTCTGCCGCCTGCGCGGTGGGCTACCTCAATTTCCGCCGCGTCGCGCCGGGCTGGTGCGTCAATCGCCCGCACCTGGTCAAGCTGGTCGAACAGCTGTTCCTGCGCGAGAGCTTTGCGCGTACCGAACCACCCGCGGCATGATCTGCTGCCAGGACAGGGGACGTTGTCCCCTGTAATATTACTCACAAATTTCCTAATCCAGTCCCTGCCATGACGACAGCTCAAACACTTTTTAGCCATCTTCCGGCGACCGACCGCCTGCTGCGCGATGCCGCCTTTACCGCCCTCCTTGCCGAGTTCGGCCACACCCGCGTGGTGGCAACGCTGAGAATGCTGCAAAGCGAAGCGCGCGAGCACATTCGCACGGCGAGTAAGCTGCCGGACTGGAGCGAGGACTGGGCAAAGAAAACGCGTGACGTGCTCGAGGCCAGCCAGCGCAGCGCTCTGCTGCCGGTTTTCAACCTGACCGGCACCGTGTTGCACACCAATCTCGGGCGTGCGCTACAGGCCGAGGCGGCCATTGATGCAGTAAGCGAAGCCATGCGCTCCGCCGTAACGCTGGAATATTCACTGGACGACGCAGGACGCGGCCACCGCGATCGCGCCATCGCCGATCTGCTTTGCGAGCTGACCGGCGCGGAAGATGCCTGCATCGTCAACAACAATGCGGCAGCGGTGCTGCTAATGCTGGCGGCCTGCGCAGTCGGCGGCGAAGTAGTGGTTTCGCGCGGCGAACTGGTGGAAATTGGCGGCGCGTTTCGCATTCCCGACGTCATGCGCCAGGCAGGCTGCACGCTGGTTGAAGTCGGCACCACCAACCGCACGCACCTGAAAGACTACCGCGCAGCCGCGAGCGAAAACACCTCGCTGCTGATGAAGGTGCACACCAGCAATTACCACATCGAAGGCTTCACCAAAGCAGTTAGCGAGGCCGAGCTGGTTACGCTGGGCAACGAACTCAACCTGCCGGTCGTCACCGACCTGGGCAGCGGCTCGCTGGTAGATTTAAGCCAGTGGGGCCTGCCGCCGGAGCCGATGCCGCAGCAGCTGATTGCCGACGGCGTGAGCCTGGTGAGTTTCTCCGGCGACAAACTGCTCGGCGGCCCGCAGGCCGGGATCATCGTCGGCAAAAAGGCGCTTATTGAACGTATTCAGAGCCACCCGCTGAAGCGCGCGCTGCGCGCCGACAAAATGACGCTGGCGGCGCTGGAAGCCACGCTACGGCTGTATCAATACCCGGAAACACTGGTGGAACGCCTGCCAACCCTGCGCCTGCTAACCCGCAGCGCCGAAGACATCCATCTGCAGGCCAGCCGCCTGCGGCCCGCATTTGAACAGCGTTTTGGCGAGCAGTTCGATGTGCGCGTTGAAGCGTGCCTGTCGCAAATCGGCAGCGGCTCTTTGCCCGTTGACCGCCTGCCTGGCGCGGCCCTGACCTTCACGCCGAAAAACGGACGTGGATCAACGCTTGCCTCACTGACGCAAACCCTGCGCGAGCTTGAAA
This sequence comes from Cedecea neteri, assembly GCF_000757825.1. GTDB lineage: Bacteria > Pseudomonadota > Gammaproteobacteria > Enterobacterales > Enterobacteriaceae > Cedecea > Cedecea selenatireducens. The sequence continues at coordinate 2,827,364 of NZ_CP009451.1, read as the reverse complement.
GGCCGGTTATTGGCCGCATTGCCGATGGCCGACTGTGGCTGGATTTACGCTGCCTCGAAAACGAAGCGCTGCTGCTGGAGGGCATTACCCTGTGATTATTGCCACCGCCGGGCACGTTGACCACGGCAAAACGACCCTTCTCCAGGCGCTGACCGGCGTGAATGCTGACCGCCTGCCTGAAGAGAAAAAGCGCGGTATGACCATCGACCTCGGCTACGCCTACTGGCCGCAGCCGGATGGCCGTGTGATTGGCTTTATTGACGTGCCAGGGCACGAAAAATTTCTGGCCAACATGCTGGCGGGCGTCGGCGGCATAGATCATGCGCTGCTGGTCATCGCCTGCGACGACGGCGTGATGGCGCAAACCCGCGAGCATCTGGCGATTTTACAGCTGACGGGCAACCCGCAGGTAACCGTCGCGCTAACCAAAGCCGACCGGGTGAGCGACAGCCGTATTGCAGAAGTCCGCGATGAAGTCGCCGCTCTGCTGGGCGATACTTTGGCCGCAATCTTTGTGACCGCCGCCACCAGCGGTGAAGGCGTAGAAGCGCTACAGCAGCATCTTATCGGGCTAAGCGAACGTCCTCATGCCACCTCGCACCGCTTCCGCCTCGCCATCGACCGTGCTTTTACGGTTAAGGGCGCAGGCCTTGTGGTGACCGGCACGGCGCTGAGCGGCGAAGTTAACGTTGGCGATTCGCTCTGGCTGACCGGCGCGGATAAACCGATGCGCGTGCGCGGCCTTCACGCCCAAAACCAGCCGGTTTCCAGCGCGATGGCCGGGCAGCGCATTGCCCTGAACATCAGCGGTGACGCGGAAAAAAACGACATCAGCCGGGGCGACTGGCTGCTGAGCGAAAAACCTCTGCAGCCGATTGAGCGCGTTATCGTCGAACTGCAAACGCTGCAGCCGCTCCAGCAGTGGCAACCGCTGCATATTCACCATTCCGCACGTCACGTAACCGGGCGCGTTTCGCTGCTGGAAGGCAACCTTGCCGAACTGGTGCTGGATGTGCCGCTGTGGCTGGCGGACAACGACCGCCTGGTGCTGCGCGACATCAGCGCCCGCACCACGCTCGCCGGTGCCCGTGCCGTGCTGCTCAATGCCCCACGCCGCGGCAAGCGCCAACCCGCTTTCCTGAGCTGGCTGGCAGACCTGGCAAAAGGAGCCGATGACCCGCAGGCGCTGGAAGCACATCTGGCTCGCGGAGCCGTGCTGCTCAGCGAATTTTCCTGGGCACGCCAGCTAACAGCGGAAGGTCTTCAGGCTCTGCTCGATCAGCCGGGTTATCTGCAGGCGGGCAATGCGCTGCTAAGCCCGGATGTGGCCGCTCTATGGCAGCAAAAACTGCTCGACGTGCTGGCACGCTACCACCAGCAGCATGACGATCAGCCGGGGCCGGGCCGTGAACGCCTGCGCCGCATGGCGCTGCCCGCGGAAGACGAAGGCCTGGTTCTGTCGCTTATCGAAAGAATGCGCGCTGAAGGCCTGCTGATAAGCCGCCAGGGCTGGCTGCACCTGCCGGGACACGAGCCAGGTTTTTCTGCCACGCAGCAGGCGGTGTGGGACAAAGTAGACGCGCGGCTTGGCGACGAGCCCTGGTGGGTTCGCGACCTGGCTAAAGAAACCGGCGAGGAAGAACAGGCGATGCGTCAGCTGCTACGATCCGCCGCCCAGCAGGGGCTGGTCACCGCGATTCTGAAAGATCGTTATTACCGAAACGATCGCCTGCAGGCGTTTGCCGATCTGATCCGCGAGTTGGATCAAACTCACGGTGCCACCAACGCCGCCGACTTCCGCGACAGATTAGGCGTAGGCCGCAAGCTGGCGATTCAGATCCTGGAATATTTCGACAAAACCGGCTTTACCCGTCGGCGCGGCAACGACCACCTGCTGCGCGACAAGGCGCTGTTTACGCCTTCGCGCTGATCCCTCCTGCCGGAGAAGAGTTATTTCCCTCTTCTCCGGCGTTAATCCGTGAAGCACGTCGTAAAGCGGGCGGGAATCGGCGAAGAAACAGCCAGCCCGAACTACCCTTGTGGATGAACCATCACAAGGAGACGGCTATGACAAATAATCCTCCCGATACCCGTATTATCCCAGGCGAATATGGTTTCCCGCTAAAACTTAAACCCCGTTACGACAACTTTATCGGCGGCCAATGGGTTGCCCCGGTTGGCGGTCAGTACTATGAAAACCTCACCCCGGTGACCGGCCAGCCGCTGTGCGAAATCGCCAGCTCCGGCAAGGCCGACATCGACCTGGCGCTGGATGCCGCCCACGAAGCCAAAAAAGGCTGGGGGCAGATGTCCGTGCAGGAGCGCGCCACCATCCTGCTGAAAATTGCCGACCGCATGGAGCAAAACATCGAGCTGCTGGCGACGGCAGAAACCTGGGACAACGGCAAACCGATTCGCGAAACCAGCGCCGCCGACGTGCCGCTGGCCATAGACCACTTCCGCTACTTCGCCTCCTGTATTCGTGCTCAGGAGGGGGGCATCAGCGAGGTGGATAAATACACCGTGGCCTACCATTTCCACGAGCCGCTCGGCGTGGTCGCACAGATCATTCCGTGGAACTTCCCGCTGCTGATGGCGAGCTGGAAAATGGCCCCGGCGCTCGCGGCGGGCAACTGCATCGTGCTGAAGCCTGCGCGACTGACCCCGCTCTCCGTGCTGCTGCTGATGGAACTGGTTGGCGACCTGCTGCCGCCGGGCGTGGTTAACGTGGTGAACGGCGCGGGCGGCGAGATTGGCGAATACCTGGCAACCTCGAAACGCATCGCCAAAGTGGCGTTTACCGGCTCCACCGAGGTCGGGCAACAGATCATGCAGTACGCCACCCAGAACATTATCCCGGTCACCCTGGAGCTGGGCGGCAAATCTCCGAACATTTTCTTTGCCGACGTGATGGAAGAGGAAGACGCCTTCTTCGACAAGGCGCTGGAGGGCTTTGCGCTGTTCGCCTTCAACCAGGGCGAGGTCTGTACCTGCCCGAGCCGCGCGCTGGTGCAGGAGTCCATCTACGAACGTTTCATTGAGCGCGCGATCCGCCGCGTAGAAGCCATTCGCTCCGGCAACCCGCTGGACAGCCGCACCCAAATGGGCGCGCAGGTGTCGCAGGGGCAGATGGAAACCATCCTCAACTACATCGACATCGGCAAGAAAGAAGGCGCGGACGTGCTGACCGGCGGGCGTAGAAAAGCGCTGACGGGCGACCTGCAGGCGGGTTACTACCTCGAGCCGACCATTCTGTTTGGTAAAAACAACATGCGTGTATTCCAGGAGGAAATTTTCGGGCCGGTGCTCGCCGTCACCACGTTTAAAACCGTGGAGGAAGCGCTGGAGCTGGCGAACGATACCGAATACGGTCTGGGCGCGGGCGTCTGGAGCCGCAACGGCAGCCTGGCCTACAAAATGGGGCGCGGTATTCAGGCCGGGCGCGTGTGGACCAACTGTTACCACGCCTACCCGGCACACGCGGCGTTTGGGGGCTACAAACAGTCCGGGATCGGGCGCGAGACCCACAAGATGATGCTGGAGCATTATCAGCAGACCAAGTGCCTGCTGGTGAGCTATTCCGATAAGCCGCTGGGCCTGTTCTGAGGGTTGACCCTCACTCAGGTAGGGCTAAACCTTAGTCACAAATACGTTCTATGAAAGATCGGCTAAGGTTCCGTTCACTTCCAGTCCTGGGTCGGAGAGAAAACGGAGGCGATTTAAGCCGGAACCGTGCCTCGCTTCTTATTTTTACCCTCACCCTAACCCTTATGTCTTGAACTTCCCCGCCAGTGCGGGGAAGATCCCCGACTGATCATCGGGAGGTTGCCGGTGAGCATCCCCTGGCCCTGGTGCTTCCGAGCCCGTGGGAGAGATTATGCCCCGGCAACCTTATTCCCTGTCGCCTCAAGACCGAACGGTATCCTGTGCCTCTGAGCACCCACATATAAGGATGGTCTGGCGATATTATTCATAAGGTTACGGAGAATCAGATGACCCTCACTTCTGTCGGCGTTGATATTGCTAAGCTAAAATTTGATGTCGCTGTCCTGCTGCCTGGTCAGAAATACAAAACTAAAAAGTTTGCTAACACGCCTGCGGGATGTCGTGAGTTTATTCACTGGCTGACCCGCTTTGGGGACTGTCATGTCTGTATGGAAGCGACGGGCAGCTACAGCACGGAACTCGCCACGGCATTGTCCGATGGCGGCTATCGCGTCAGCCTGGAAAACCCTGCCCGCATTCATGCCTTCAGTAACACCGAACTGACCCGAAACAAAACGGATAAAAGCGATGCCGCCCTGATAGCACGGTATTGTGCCCTGTATCAGCCAGCCCAATGGCATCCGGCTCCTCTCAGCCAGCGACAGCTGACCGCGCTGGTGCGGCATCTTAAAAATCTTGAAGAGATGCGTCAGATGGAAGAGAACAGGCTGGAGGCCGCAGATGAGGTCATCACTGGCTCGTTAAAAGAGCACATCGCCACGCTGGATGAACTGATAAAAGAAACCAAAAAGAAAATCAGACAGCACATTGATGATGACCCGGACCTGAGAAAAGACAAAGCGCTGCTGGAGAGTATCCCGGGAGTGGGAGATGTGCTGAGTACGAGTCTTCTGGCCTTCGCGGGAAACCTGAGGCGGTTCAGGAGCAGTAAGGCTCTGGTGGCTTATGCAGGGCTGAACCCACGACGTTGTGAGTCCGGGATGTGGAAGGGAAAGAGCAGGTTGTCAAAAGTGGGGAGCCGTGAGCTGCGTAGCGTGCTGTATATGCCTACGGTAGTGGCGGGAAGATGTAATGAAGTGGTGAAAGACCTGATGACCCGGATGGCGAGCAGGGGGAAGACAGGCAAAGAACGCGTGTGTGCAGGAATGAGAAAGCTGCTACAGCTGGCTTATGGGGTGGTGAAATCAGGGCGTGAATTTAACGCTGAAATACCGCTTGCCGGATAACCGACAAGACGGTATCTCTCCCTGAAAGGGAGAGGGAATAAACAATGTTCCACGTTGGCTGTTTTCCCCCTCTCCCTCTGGGAGAGGGGCGGGGTGAGGGGAAAATCTAGCGCAGCCGCTCCGGGTGCGTATAAACCGTGGCACGGCCTGGCCGGTTAAAGCCCACCAGCGTCAGATTCGTACGCTGTGCAACTTCCACTGCCAACGAAGTTGCAGCAGATACCGCAAACAGGATTTCAATGCCGCACATCGCGGCCTTCTGAACCATCTCATAGCTCGCACGGCTCGACACCAGCGCGGCGCCGTTATGCCACGGGTTACGGCTGCGAACGCCGAGCATTTTATCCAGCGCCACATGGCGGCCAATATCTTCGCGCCCATCCAGAATCTGGCCATTAACATCAAGCCATAACGCCGCATGAGTGCAGCCCGTTAGCTCGCCGACGGGCTGGTAGTCACGCATTTTTTTCAGCGACTCGTCCAGGTTTTCCAGAGCAAACGTCTGGGTAAACGGCAGCGGCGGCACGGGGCGGCCAATGTCATTCAACTGCTCGACGCCGCAGACGCCGCAGCCGGTTCGTCCGGCCAGTGCCCGGCGACGCTCTTTCAGGCCCGCAAAGCGGCGGCTGGACAGCTCGACCTGCACTTCAATGCCGTTACAAGTTGGCAACACATCCATCCCGTAAATATCTGCCGGACTTTCAATAATGCCTTCGGACAGGGAAAACCCGAGCGCAAACGCTTCGAGATCTTTGGGCGAAGCCATCATCACGACGTGGGAAATGCCGTTGTAGACCAGCGCGACGGGCACTTCCTCCGCCAGCCAGTCGGTTTCGGCTACGGTGAGATTGCCCCGGTGCCAGAGCTCGATCGTGCGCGCGCCGGTAACCTGTTCCATCATATTTTTTTCAGAGTGGTGAAATTTGTTCACTTTGTTTTAACCAATCGAGAACACCCTCAGTACCATTGTGGTATTCTAGAAATACCCCTTCCGGATGAAGGGAAGTAAGCCATCAAAATCTATAGTGGTTCTAATTGTGAACCTTTGCGGGTCACCCCGCAAAATAAATCCTAAGCAATGTGAAATGTCGAAATGTAAGGAGCGATCCATGCAGGTCAGCAGAAGGCAGTTCTTTAAGATCTGTGCTGGCGGTATGGCAGGCACCACGGCAGCGGCACTGGGTTTTGCCCCCGGCGCTGCGCTCGCGGAAACCCGGCAGTACAAGCTGCTACGCACCCGTGAAACCCGTAACACCTGCACATACTGCTCCGTCGGCTGTGGGCTATTGATGTATAGCCTCGGCGATGGCGCAAAAAACGCAAAAGCCTCAATTTTCCATATCGAAGGTGACCCGGACCACCCGGTAAACCGCGGCGCGCTCTGCCCGAAAGGGGCCGGTCTGGTGGACTTTATCCATTCCGAAAGCCGCCTGAAAACGCCTTCTTATCGCGCACCAGGCTCCGATAAATGGCAGCAAATCAGTTGGGACGATGCCTTTGATCGCATCGCGAAGCTGATGAAAGAAGACCGCGACGCCAACTTCATCGAAAAGAACGAACAGGGCACCACGGTCAACCGCTGGCTCTCCACGGGGATGCTGTGCGCCTCCGCGTCGAGCAACGAAACAGGTTATTTAACCCAGAAATTTACCCGCGCCCTCGGCATGCTTGCCGTGGATAACCAGGCGCGTGTCTGACACGGACCAACGGTAGCAAGTCTTGCTCCAACATTTGGTCGCGGTGCGATGACCAACCACTGGGTTGATATCAAAAACGCCAACCTCATCGTGGTGATGGGTGGGAACGCGGCAGAAGCGCATCCGGTGGGATTCCGCTGGGCGATGGAAGCCAAAATTCACAACGGCGCGAAGCTGATTGTGATCGATCCTCGCTTTACTCGAACCGCTTCGGTGGCGGATTTCTACACGCCTATCCGTTCCGGGACCGACATTGCTTTCCTGTCGGGCGTTCTGCTGTACCTGATAAACAACAACAAATTCAACCGCGAGTACGTCGAGTCTTACACCAACGCCAACCTGATTGTGCGTGAGGACTTCGGCTTCGACGACGGCCTGTTCACCGGCTACGACGCGGCGAGCCGCAAGTACGACAAAACCACCTGGAACTATGAGCTGGATGAAGAAGGCTTCGCCAAACGCGACCTGACGCTTCAGCACCCGCGCTGCGTGTGGAACCTGCTGAAAGAGCACATTTCCCGCTACACGCCGGACGTGGTGACCAGCATCTGCGGCACACCGAAAGAAGATTTCCTGAAGGTCTGCGAATACATCGCCGAAACCAGCGTGGCGGACAAAACCGCCTCGTTCCTGTACGCCCTGGGCTGGACACAGCACTCCGTCGGCGCGCAGAACATTCGCACCATGGCGATGATCCAGCTGCTGCTCGGCAACATGGGGATGGCAGGCGGCGGCGTCAACGCCCTGCGCGGCCACTCCAACATTCAGGGTCTGACCGACCTTGGCCTGCTTTCCACCAGCCTGCCGGGTTACATGAACCTGCCAAGCGAAAAACAGGTGGATATCGACAGTTATCTGGCGGCCAACACGCCTAAACCGCTGCTGAAAGGCCAGGTGAACTACTGGGGCAACTACCCGAAATTCTTCGTCTCGATGATGAAAGCCTTCTTTGGCGACAAAGCGACGAAGGAAAACGGCTGGGGCTATGACTGGCTGCCGAAGTGGGACAAAGGCTACGACGTGCTGCAGTACTTCGAGATGATGAGCCAGGGCAAGGTCAACGGCTATCTGTGCCAGGGCTTTAACCCGGTGGCCTCGTTCCCTAACAAGAACAAGGTCGTGGCCTCGCTCTCGAAGCTGAAGTTCCTGGTCACCATTGACCCGCTGAACACCGAAACGTCCAACTTCTGGCAGAACCACGGCGAGATGAACGACGTTGATCCGTCGAAAATCCAGACCGAGGTGTTCCGCCTGCCGTCCACCTGCTTCGCGGAAGAGAATGGCTCCATCGTGAACTCCGGACGCTGGCTGCAGTGGCACTGGAAAGGGGCGGATGCGCCAGGGGAAGCGCTGAACGACGGCGAAATCCTCTCCGGCATCTTCACCCGCCTGCGCCACATGTACGAGCGCGACGGCGGTAAGGTGCCTGAGCAGGTGCTGAACATGACCTGGAAGTACCTGACGCCGGACAACCCGGCGCCGGAAGAAGTGGCCATGGAAAGCAACGGCAAGGCGCTCGAAGACCTGATCGACCCGGCCACCGGCGCGGTGCTGGTGAAAAAAGGGCAGCAGCTTAGCTCCTTTGCTCAGCTGCGCGACGACGGTACAACGTCCAGCGGCTGCTGGATATTCGCCGGGAGCTGGACGCCGGACGGCAACCAGATGGCTCGCCGCGACAACGCCGACCCGTCCGGCCTGGGCAACACGCTCGGCTGGGCATGGGCGTGGCCGCTTAACCGCCGCATTCTGTATAACCGTGCCTCCGCCGATCCATCGGGTAAACCGTGGGATGAAAAACGCCGCCTGATCTCCTGGGATGGCGCGAAATGGGGCGGCATCGACGTGCCGGACTACAGCACCGCCGCGCCGGACAGCGGGGTCGGGCCGTTTATCATGCAGCCGGAAGGCCTGGGTCGCCTGTTTGCCCTCGACAAGATGGCAGAGGGGCCGTTCCCGGAACACTACGAGCCGTTTGAAACGCCGCTGGGCACCAACCCGCTGCACCCGAACGTGGTCTCCAACCCGGCAGCACGCGTGTTTAAAGACGACCTGGAAGCGATGGGCAAGCATGACAAGTTCCCATATGTCGGCACCACCTATCGTCTGACGGAGCATTTCCACTACTGGACCAAGCACGCGCTGCTGAACGCCATCGCGCAGCCGGAGCAGTTTGTCGAGATTGGCGAGAAGCTGGCCAACAAACTCGGCATCGCCCACGGCGACACGGTGAAGGTCTCCTCCAACCGCGGCTACATCAAGGCCAAAGCGGTGGTGACCAAGCGTATCCGCACGCTGGACGTTCACGGTCAGAAGGTGGACACCATCGGGATCCCGATTCACTGGGGTTACGAAGGCGTGGCGAAAAAAGGCTTTATTGCCAACACCCTGACGCCGTTTGTCGGGGATGCCAACACGCAAACGCCGGAGTTTAAGGCGTTCCTGGTCAACGTGGAAAAGGTGTAACGGAGACGAATTATGGCTTATCAATCTCAGGACATTATCCGTCGTTCCGCTACTAACGGCTTCACGCCCGCGCCTCAGGCGCGGGATCACCAGCAAGAGGTCGCCAAGCTTATCGACGTCACCACCTGCATCGGCTGTAAGGCCTGCCAGGTGGCGTGCTCAGAGTGGAACGACATCCGCGATGAAGTGGGGCACAACGTCGGGGTGTACGACAACCCGGCGGACCTGACCGCCAAATCATGGACGGTGATGCGCTTCTCGGAAGTGGAGCAGAACGACAAACTGGAATGGCTGATCCGCAAAGACGGCTGTATGCACTGTGCGGACCCGGGCTGCCTGAAGGCGTGCCCGTCGGAAGGGGCTATTATTCAGTATGCCAACGGCATCGTCGACTTCCAGTCTGAGCAGTGCATCGGCTGCGGCTACTGCATCGCCGGCTGCCCGTTCGACGTGCCGCGCCTGAACCCGGAAGACAACCGCGTCTACAAATGCACCCTGTGCGTAGACCGCGTCACCGTGGGCCAGGAGCCGGCATGCGTGAAGACCTGCCCGACCGGGGCGATTCATTTCGGCTCGAAAGAGGACATGAAAACCCTCGCCGGTGAGCGCGTGACGGAGCTGAAAACCCGTGGTTACGACAACGCAGGTTTGTACGATCCGGCCGGCGTTGGAGGGACGCACGTCATGTACGTGCTGCATCATGCGGACAAGCCGACGCTGTATCACGGCCTGCCGGAGAACCCGTCCATCAGCCCAACCGTGAAGTTCTGGAAAGGCGTCTGGAAACCGCTGGCCGCGATCGGCTTTGCGGCCACCTTCGCCGCCAGCGTCTTCCACTACGTTGGGGTCGGCCCGAACCGTGCCGATGAAGAGGACGATAATCTGCACCATGACGACGACGAGGTGCGTAAATGAAAAAGCAACCGACCATTCAGCGCTACAGCGCGCCTGAGCGCATCAACCACTGGATCACCGCCTTCTGCTTCGTGCTGGCGGCGGTGAGCGGACTGGGCTTTTTCTTCCCGTCCTTCAACTGGCTGATGGGCATTCTCGGCACGCCGCAGCTGGCGCGCATTCTCCACCCGTTCGTTGGGGTGGTGATGTTCGCCTCCTTCATAATCATGTTTTTCCGTTACTGGCACCACAACCTAATCAATCGGGATGATATCTTTTGGGCGAAGAATATTCGTAAGATCGTCGTCAACGAGGAAGTGGGAGACACCGGGCGCTATAACTTCGGCCAGAAATGCGTGTTCTGGGCGGCGATTATTTTCCTGGTGCTGTTGCTGGCGAGCGGCGTGATTATCTGGCGTCCTTACTTTGCGCCAGTCTTCCCTATCCCGGTTATTCGATTTGCGTTAATGCTGCATTCATTTGCCGCGGTAGCGTTAATTGTGGTTATTATGGTGCATATTTACGCCGCCCTTTGGGTAAAAGGCACCATCACCGCGATGGTGGAGGGCTGGGTTACCACGACGTGGGCGAAGAAACATCACCCGAAATGGTACCGCGAAGTCCGCCAGAAACAGGAAAAGTCATCTGAATGAGTATTCGCATAATCCCGCAAGATCAGCTGGAGAAGAGCGAGAAACGCACGGCGGAAGTGATTCCGCCGTTATTATTCCCCAGGCTCAAAAATCTCTACAACCGCCGCGCTGAACGCCTGCGCGAGCTGGCTGCCAGCAACCCGCTGGGCGACTATCTGCGCTTTGCCGCGCTGATCGCCCACGCCCAGGAAGTGGTGCTGTACGACCACCCGCTGGAGATGGATTTAACCGCCCTGATTGCCGAAGCCGCCAAAACCGGCAAGCCACCGCTGGACATTCACGTCCTGCCGCGCGACCCGCACTGGCAGCGCCTGCTGCAGTCGCTGATTGCCGAGCTGAAGCCAGAAATGGACGGCCCGGCGTTAGCGGTGATTGAAAATCTTGAAAAAGCTTCTTCACAGGAGCTGGAAGAGATGGCCACCGCGCTGTTTAACGCCGACTTTTCGCTCGTCAGCAGTGACAAAGCGCCGTTTATCTGGGCCGCGCTGTCGCTCTACTGGGCGCAAATGGCGACGCTTATCCCAGGCAAAGCCAAAGCAGAGTACGGCGAACAGCGCCAGTTCTGCCCGGTTTGCGGCTCGATCCCGGTCGCCAGCATGGTGCACATCGGCACCACCAACGGCCTGCGTTATCTGCACTGCAACCTGTGCGAAACCGAGTGGCATGTGGTGCGCGTGAAGTGCAGCAACTGCGAGCAGACCCGCGACTTAAACTACTGGTCGCTGGACAGCGAACAGGCGGCGATTAAAGCCGAAAGCTGCGGCGACTGCGGCACCTACCTGAAAATTCTCTATCAGGAAAAGGACCCGAAAGTGGAAGCCGTCGCCGACGACCTGGCCTCGCTGGTGCTTGACGCCCGCATGGAGCAGGAAGGCTTCGCCCGCAGCAGCATCAACCCGTTCTTATTCCCTGGCGAAGGGGAATAAGTCGGCTCTACCGGCCAGCGTTTTCTGGCCGGTCATTTCTTTCCCTACGATCACCCGCGCTTAATCATCTGCACAACCTGATCGTTTTGGATCTGGTGCTCCACGCCCTGTGCGTCGTAATAACGCGTCAGCCCCGTCTGCTTATCGAGCTCCGGCTTGCCTTTGGTCACGATCATTTCGCCCGTCTTAGTCGACATCACGTAGCTGCTGGAGCAGGCCACCGCCGACAGAACAACCACACCCACCAACATCATCCCGAACAGTTTTTTCACTTTTTCCAACCCTTTATTGTTTTAGACGCCGGATTGTAGCTGGATGAAATGCAACCGGGTGTTAATGTGTATTGCGAAGGGAGACTGGGGCTAAGTTTGGGCAAGCAGGGAAAGAAGTGTTTCAGCCGCAGACCGAGCCACCGCACAATCTGCCCTATCCTTTCATTAGACATTTTCCATCCGGCAAGAGACTCTGTCCTCGCACACAACAACCACACTTTGGCAGCCCAACACTTTCTCTTATCAGGATATTCTTTATGTCAGTCACAGAACCCGTCATCCGCCAGTATGAGGCGTACAACGCCCACGACCTCGAGGCTTTCGCCGCCTGCTTTAGCGAAGACTTCATCGCTTACCGCCCGCCAGCCTTGACGCCTTCCTTGGAAGGACGCGATGCCCTTTATGCCTTCTATAAAGAGCACCGCTTCAATAACTCAGCCCTGCGCGCAGAAATCATTTCCCGCACCGCGCTGGGCAACAAGGTGTTCGACCACGAGAAAATCCATGGTCTGAGCGATGAACCCATTGAAAGCATGGCCGTTTTCGAGGTAGAAAACGGGTTGATCAAAACGGCCTGGTTCTTTTTTGGCTGAACCTTGCCCGCCATAAATAATGGGTTTACCTGATCAGTTTGTCGGCATAGGATATGGATATGGATATTCATCCAGTAAAAGGACGTTTTATGGCCCTCGAACCCGCTCTTGCCCGGCTGGTGAATGACTTTATTGCCGCCGGTCGCCCCTCTTCCCGCCAGCAAAGTTTTGCCGAACGCCGGGCGGGCTATATCGCCAGTACCGTGCTGGCCGGTGAAACGGAAACCAGAGTTCAGGTGGAAGATATTTCACTGGAGGGAATGCCGTTACGGGTCGTTTCCCCACTCGACGCCAGTGGAACACTGCCGACGGTGATTTATTATCACGGCGGCTGCTTTGTCAGCGGTGGGTTTGCCACTCACGATAATCAGCTCCGCCAGTTAGCTTTTCACAGCGGATGCCGGGTCGTTGCCGTGCAGTATCGCCTGGCCCCCGAACACACTTACCCTGCCGCCCATGATGATGCCGAACGTGCCGCCACATTAATCAGGCACCACGCAATGAATTTAGGCGTCGATAGCGAGCGTATTACGCTTGCCGGAGACAGCGCGGGCGGGCATATCGCCCTGGTAACTGCCCTGCGCCTGAAAGCCGCCGGGGAATGGCTCCCGGCCAGCCTGATGCTGATTTATCCGATGCTCGACGCCAGCGCTCAGCTGCCAAGCTACCAGCAGAACGGCGAAGACTATGTCATCACCCGCGACACCTTGCTCAGCGGCTTTGAAGCTTATTTCCCTGGAACGGATGTGATGTACCCAGAAGCCAGCCCGCTGTGGCGCGAGGATTTTACCGGGTTGCCGCCGGTGCATATCATCACCGCCGAATACGATCCCCTGCGCGATGAAGGTGAGCGACTTTATTCCCGGCTTACAGAACAAGGTGTTACCGCAAGTTGCCAGCGTTATTTGGGCGTGATCCACGGCTTCTTCCAACTGGGCGGTATTAGCCTGGCGGCAAGAGACGCCATGAGAGACATCGCCTGGCGAACTGCGTCAACAGGGTGATTCCCAGGCTGTTAGACTGATTTAGTAAAGAATTTCACTTTAGGCGCAGGATATATTCTTACTGACCCATTGGGTAGCAGCAGGAAACCCGGTATACTGCGCCCCGCCTCCATGTAGCAATGAAGGCGCGGAAGGTCGTCGTCTCCGGTGAGGCGGCTGGACTTCAACTCCAGTTGGTGCCGCCAGCGGCGCCGGGCAGGTTCGACTCCTGTGACTTTCCGCCAAGTTTCTACTTCAATAATAATATATAGTTATATATCTGTTGTTGATTGGATTGCTTATCTCATGGAAAGTGTTGCGGCTCTAATCGTGAAGTATGACACTATAATTAATAGTGTATTCTGGTTATTAATATTGTTATTTATTTTTTCTTATATTAGCTTCCGTGCAGGCTCTGGATATAGCATTGTAAACAGATTTTGGCATTTCTTCCTTGGAACCTCTTCATTTACCGATAAAAAATTAAACTCTTTTTGGACTGACAGAAGTGATATTGAGCACTTTAACATGCTCTTCAATGTCAATGCTAAAAATAAAATAGAAATAAAAAGATTTATAACATGGGCAACTATTAATAAAATCGATATCACTAAAGTATCCAGAGCAAAAGGATGGTATAATATATCAACCTTAGAATTATTAACCCCCCGAAGAAAAACCACTTTTTTCATATTTATATGTTCATTTTTCTTTATATATCTATCATTGGCAGCACTCACTATTGCTATAAAACCAGCTGCACTAGTCAGAATAGATAATAATGAACCATGGATATGGGTAGGTAAAAATCAAACTACAAACTATTTCCCAAATATCAGCCTAAGGCAACTTCAGTGGGAAAACTGGTCACTATCAACAAAAGACTGTAATAATAAAAAATTTGATCGTAATAGTTTCTCGACTAAGAGCAGGTTAAAAATAGAAACTATTGATATGTTATGTAGTAGTTATTCTAGCATAGAGGATCAAAAAAATATATTAGCAGTAATTAAAAAGCAGAACGCGTTCTATTTTATATCAGTCATCCCTTTTATATATGGAATTTATTTCTTCATTTTATGCCTCAGAAGAGTACTGGCTATTGAGTTATCTTATGAGATTAAACGAAAAACCATTTCCGACAAAATAAATAAAAGATGATGAACATTAATAATTCATTTTTCTTTGATATTACCGGCCTGTTATTCGAGATGATTAATGCGCTAGTAGAGGATTTAAAAGCGCCCCGCTTTGTTCGAACAGATTCAGGTCTGGCAATGATCGATAGCCAGGCCGGAAATAATCTTCACCAGACCCTCACCCTGCCCTCTCCCTAAAAGGGAGAGGGGAAAATACGGTTCAGCGATTCAGCCTGTATAGCTGCAAACAAGCATCGCCGTTGTTCTGAGAATCGCCACAAATTACATCGGTGGCGTCAGCCCGTTAACCCCGGCGGAAATCCCGCGCGCGACGGCCTGGCCTTTATCGTCTTTGGTGGCGAACAGCACCACTTTCGCGCCCGGCTTCAGCACGGATTTGTCGGCAGGGCTGATCAGCACCACCGGCACGTCGTCCGGCACCTGTACGGTTTTCTGCTGGCGGTGGAATTTCACCGTCATGGTGCGCCCGTGGCTATTTACGAGGGTGCCGACGGTGCCGTTGGTCATGGTGTTAACCTGGCCGTTGGCGGACTCAAATGGATTAAACCCTTCCCCGGAGCCGCGCAGGCTCGGCGCAAAAACGTGCACCTCCAGCGCCTTCAGCGTGCCGTCCGCCTGCGGTACGGCGGCGGTGCCGATAAAGCTGTCGGGCTTGATGTCGCTCATCTTCGCTTCGCTCACGCCGTTGATTCGGGTCTTATCCGTCAGGCCAACGGAGAGCTTTTCGCCCTGCCGGGTGGTGATTTGCAGTGAGGAATCATTGACCGAGTCAATGGTGCCGCGCACCGGGGTAATGACATTGTCCGCCGCCACTGCGCCAACGCTCAGCAGCAGAAGGCTTAAGGCCGGGATAAACAAACGAGGCTTGATCATGCTTTCTCCAGAATCAGGTCAGGTTAAGAAATGCTCTGGATCAAGCGTAACCGCCAAATCAATCCCGGGGGTTAAAGAGTGTGTTCAAACGTTTCCTTACCTACCCGAAACGTGCTCTTTTGCGAAGCGGATAAGACGTTATCGGCATTCTGAGCGGCTCACTATTTCGTGATAAGCTGCGCAATATTGGCGACAGATAAAGCGCATCAATATGTTGATGCGCGATACTGCCTCACTTTTATTACTTGCCACTTCAGGAAGAAAAATGGCCTATAAATATGCGCTTGTACTGCTGGCTCCGCTGCTGCTTGCGGCCTGCTCATCATCGGACAATTCAGGGATGGATCGCCAGGACAGGCAGCGGCTGGACGACAGCTTTATGCGCTCGCCGTGGCCCGACCCTTACTACAACAGCCGCTACCTCACCCCGGAACAGCGCCAGGACATCCGAGACAGGATCCGCGCCGACCAGCTGGAAGCCAGAGGGCGCCGGGATAACAGCACCGACAGCGGCGACGGCTTTGGCCAGCCGGTACATTTCTAAACGGTTGGCACCGTCCCGCCGTCAATGATGTACTCCGTGCCGGTGATCGCGGCGGCACGCTCTGAGGCCAGGAAGGCTATCAGATTAGCCACTTCTTCAGGCCGGGCCGGGCGGCCAAGCGGAATTCCACCCAGAGAATCCATAATGATCTGCTTGCCACCTTCATAATCCGTGCCCGCCTGCAGCGCCAGCCGCTCCGCCAGGCGAACAGAAGCCTCAGTTTCAATCCAGCCCGGCGCCACACGCAGCACCCGCACGCCCTGCGGGGACACCTCTTTCGACAGACTTTTGCTGTAGGCGGAAAGCGCCGCTTTAGCCGCCGCATAGGCCGTGGTGGCCTCCGGCAGCGGTAAAATCCGCTGAATGGAAGAGACGTGGATAATCACGCCTGACCCCTGCGCCGTCATGCCCGGCAGCAGCGCCCTGTCCAGCCGCACCGCCGGGAAAAGGTTAAGCGCCAGCTCGCGCTGCCACTGTTCTTCGTCCAGCGCCGCGTAGCCTCCGGCCGGGGAGGATGAGCCGCCGAGCATATGCACGATGATATCCACGCCGCCGAGCCGCGCCTGCACGGCTTTTACCAGCTGCTCGCAGCCCTCACGCGTGGCCAGATCCGCCGCCACAAACTCTTCATCACCAACGTTTTCAGGCGCATGGCGGGCCACGGTCATCACCTGCGCGCCAAGCTCGCGGAACAGCGCTACGGTCGCCGCGCCAGCGCCCTTCGTGCCGGACGTCACCAGCGCTCTCTTGCCCTTCAGCGTCAAAAAGTCAGTCATTTTACGTTCTCCAGAAAGTCGATTTACCTGCCGTATCACTACTCTAAGAACGCGGTATAATTTAAACAATTGGGACAAACCGGGATGAAATGATGAAGGAATCGGGACAATGTCGCGCATAGCCCTCGGCGATATCGAAGCCGTGCAGGCGATCGCCCGCCGGGGATCTTTCCGTGCGGCGGCTATCGATCTGGGCGTTTCAACCACGGCGCTCAGCCATACGCTGGCAAAATTTGAGGCCGAGCTTGGTGTACGTTTGTTCAACCGCACCACCCGCAGCGTGTCGCTGACGGAGGCCGGGAGGCTGTTTATCGAGAGAGTCAGCCCGTCCCTTCAGGGGCTGAACGACGCCCTGGAGAGCGTGCGGGCGCACCGAGATACGCCGTCCGGCGTGCTGCGCATCAACGCGCCGCCTTTTGCCGCTCGCCAGGTGCTTTCGTCGCTGGTTTTTGAATTTTTACGCCGCTATCCGGATATGCAGGTGGATATCGTCACCGAAGGAAAACTAGTTGATATCGTTGCGGAAGGTTTCGACCTTGGCGTGCGCGTGGCCGGGCTGGTGCCTGCCGATATGATTGCACTTTCGCTTGGGCAGCCGCAGCGCTTCGCCGTCGTTGCATCCCCGGCTTATCTGGCGGAGCACGGCACGCCGCTAACGCCGGGCGATCTGCTGGCTCACGCCTGTATTCGCGTCAGGCTGCCGGACGGTTCCCTCTACCGCTGGCATCTGGAAAAACAGGGCGAAGTCGCGGCAATTGATGTGCGCGGCCCGCTGACGCTGGACGAAGCCTCGCTGGCGCGGGAGGCGGTGCTGGAAGGAATGGGGATTGGCTTTTTCATGGAGCAAAACGTCGCCGACGAAATCCGCGCCGGCAAGCTGGTTCGCCTGCTGGAAGCGTGGACGCCGCCCTTTCCGGGGCTTTGCCTTTACTATTCCGGCAGGCGGCATCCTTCCGCTGGGCTTGCCGCCTTCCTGGCCCTGGCGCGGGAAAGAAGTCAGGGAGGTCACTGACCTCCCCGTAACGCTTAGAAGCTGTAGATTGCCGTCAGCGAGAAGCTGCGCGGCGCGCCGTAAACCACATAATCGGACAGCCAGGATTCATATTCTTTGTCGAACAGGTTGTTGATGTTGCCCTGTACGGCGAAGTTTTTCGTCACCTGGTAGCGGGTGAAGAGATCCACCAGCGCGTAGCTGCCCTGTTTAATACGCGTATTTCCGTTCGGGCCGTAGGCATCCTGCCAGGTTTTACCCTGCCAGTTCACGCCGCCGCCCACGGTCACTTCCGGCAGCATCGGCAGCTGATAACGGGTAAACAGCTTCAAGGTGGTGCGCGGCTGGTCAGGGTTCACCGCCTCACCGTTACTGTCGTCCGCCACATAGCGGGAAGCGCCAAAGGTGAGCTGCCAGTTATCGGTCAGCGCGCCGTTCAGCTCGAACTCCACGCCACGGCTCACGGTGCCGTCCACGGATTTATACGCCGTTTCGCCAGGGTTGCCGTTAACCGGCGTGCCGAGCGACTGAGCAACTTTATCCTGCTCGATGCGGAACACCGCCAGCGAGGTGGTCAGGCGCGTGTTAAACCAGTCCGCCTTCACGCCCGCTTCGTAGCTCTTCCCGGTGGTAGGGTCGAGATAATCGCCGTTAACGTCGCGCTTGTCGGTTGGCTGGAAGATGGAAGTGTAGCTGGTGTAGGCCGACCAGGTGTCGTTGATGTCGTAAACCAGGCCCGCGTACGGCGTCACGTCATGTTTTTTGCTGCTCAGGCTGGTTTGCGGGGCGGTGGACGGATTGTAGTCCGCATCCCATTCGGTGTAGCGGGCGCCCACGATCAGGTGCAGCGGGTCGGCCAGCGAGAAACGCGCTGCGGTGTAGGCAGCCTGCTGGCGCACCACGTCTTTGCTGTACAGCGAGAAGGCAGACCAGCTCGGGTCCGCTACGTTGCTGTAGAAGCTGTCCATCGCGATGCCGCCGTAAGGCAATCCGGTGTTCGGCATGGCGTTATCATAGTGATTGCGCTGGCGGCTGTAGCTACCGCCAAACATCAGCTCATGCTGGCGGCCAAGCAGGTCGAAGCCCCCGCGCACAAACGCATCCACCGAATCCTGCTTACGTTCGCCCCGGTTCCAGCCGCCGTAAGCGCTGGTGCCAGCGCCGGTCACTTTATCCGGGAAGCCGGTCACGTACATCAGCTTAGAGTCGAAGTTGGTTTCGGCGTGCAGCGTGTTGATGCGCGCCTCCCAGCCGTTATCAAAGCGCTGGACCAGATTGGCGAACACTTTGGTGGCGTCTTTGTTGGAGTAAGCCCAGTCCGGCGCGGTGGTGGCGCTGCGGCTGAAGTGCGTGCGGCTGCCGTCGGCATACCAGGTTGGCAGGCCGCCCCAGGTCGGGCTGTCGTCGTTACTTTCCTGGTAGTCGTAGCCGACGGAAAGCGTGGTGGAGTCGGTCAAATCGGCATCCACCACGCCATAGATGAATTTCTTGCGGAAATGGCTTTTGTCCAGCCAGGTGTCATTGTCCTGGTAGCCGGTGATCACGCGGCCCCGCACGTTGCCGGACTCGCTCAGCGGCGCGGAGAGATCCGCCACATAGCGCTGCTTGCCCCAGCTCCCGTAACTGGCGGAAACGTTGCCTTTAAACTCACGGCTGTCGGCGTGCTTGCGCACCATATTGATGTACGCCGATGGATTGCCGCTGCCGCTCATCAGCCCGGCCGCGCCGCGTACCACTTCGATATTTTCGTATACGGCGGCATCCGAGCCGGTGTCGCCGAAGTCCCAGACGTCGCTAACCTGAGTGGGCATGTCGTCGTAGGCATAGTTGCTGATGAAGAAGCCACGCGCGAAGTAAGTCGCGCGGCTGCTGTCCACCAGCTTAGTGCTGATGCCGGTGGTGTTATCCAGCACGTCGCCGATGGTTTGCAGGTTTTGATCCTGCATGCGCTGCTGGCTGATGACGCTGACGGACTGAGGAATATCGCGCGGGACCAGCAGCAGTTTGGTGCCGGTGGTGGTGGTTTTGACGCTGTAATCCTGCGCCTGCCCTGCCAGCGGATTATCCGCCTGAGTGTTCACCGTGATGGTGTCTTCCGCCTGCGCAGGGGGAAGCAGCGCCAGCGCAACGGCCGCCGCCAGCAGTGATGGGCCGCCTGCCCGTAACGTGAACCGTTCCCTGGAGAAGTTAACAAATGCCATGTTAAACCCTCATTTTGAATTTTTATGGTGCGGCGGCGTTTTCCGGTGCCGGCACTTTTTTGATTTTTATAAAGACGCGCACGATTAAATGCGGATGAGAAATATACGCATTTGTATTTAACCTGTAAACAAATGTAATTCCCTGAGGGTTAACGAAGATTGCACCGTTGCGGGGCAAAAAAGGGCGTTCGGTGGCAATAAAAATTGCCGCTTTCGCTTTACAAGGCAACACGTAAATCTGTTGTTAAAACAGCCTCATCATCTGGCTTATTGCCAAGGTTGTGATAGATTCTTCTCGTTTTCAAAACATACACAGCAAAATACGCTGCGAAGCATCTCTCTCTTTTCAGATAAACGATCGAACGCCATGAGAAAGTTAGCCAATATCCACCTGCTGATGATGTTGATTCTGCTGGTTGCTGTCGGGCAGATGACACAGACGATTTATATTCCTTCGATTCCCGATATGGCTCATGAAATGGGCGTACGCAGCGGCGCAATTCAGCGCGTGATGGCGGCCTATTTGTTTACCTACGGCGTGTCGCAGCTGTTTTATGGCCCGCTTTCCGACCGCATTGGCCGCCGCCCGGTGATCCTCGCCGGCATGGTGATTTTCATGCTGGCCACGCTCGGCGCGATGTTTACCACTAATTTGCATATTCTGGTGCTGGCGAGCGCCCTGCAGGGGATGGGCACCGGCGTGGCCGGGGTGATGGCGAGAACCATGCCGCGCGACCTTTACGAAGGCGGCGATTTACGTCAGGCCAATAGCCTGCTGAACATGGGTATTCTGGTGAGCCCGCTGCTGGCACCGGTTATCGGCGGGATGCTGGACAGCGTCTGGGGCTGGCGCGCCTGCTACGGTTTCCTGCTGCTGCTGTGCGCCATTGTGGCGTTTTCTATGTGGCGCTGGCTGCCGGAAACCCGCCCGGCGGACGCCGCGCCGCCGCGCCTGATGCGCAGCTACAAAATGCTGCTCGGCAATATCTCCTTTAACTGCTATTTGCTGATGTTAGTCGGCGGGCTGGCGGGCGTGGCGGTGTTTGAAGCCTGCTCCGGCGTGCTGATGGGTGGCGTGCTTGGCCTGAGCGGCGTGGTGGTCAGCATCCTGTTTATTCTGCCTATACCGGCGGCATTTTTTGGCTCCTGGTATGCGGGCCGCCAGAACGTGCGCTTCCCCAGCCTGATGTGGCAGGCGGTATTGAGTTGCCTGCTCGCCGGTATTTTGATGTGGATCCCTGGCTGGTTCGGCATCATGAATATCTGGACGTTGCTGGTGCCTGCAGCGCTGTTCTTCTTCGGCGCAGGCATGCTGTTCCCGCTGGCGACCAGCGGCGCGATGGAGCCGTTCCCGTTCCTCGCCGGTACCGCAGGCGCGCTGGTTGGTGGCCTGCAAAATATCGGCTCCGGCGTGATGGCCTGGTTCTCCGCGCTGATGCCGCAAACCGGGCAATACAGCATCGGAATGCTGATGACGGCGATGGGCGTGCTGATCCTGTGCTGCTGGCTGCCGCTGGCGCAGCGATTCCAGCATCACAGCGAGACGGTGTAAGTTATTTTGCCTCTTCGGCCAGGGCTTTAAGCCAGCTGATAAAAGCGTCAATCTTCGGCCATTGTCGGCCAGCAAGGGTCGAAATGTAGTAATGCTGATGGCATTTCAACGTTTTATCCCCAAAAGGGGCGATGAGTTCGCCCCGCTCCAGCCGCTTCTGCACCAGCCTTTTTCGCCCCATCGCCACGCCAACGTGGTTCATCGCGGCAATCACCGCCAGGTCAGAGCGATCGAAACCAATACCGGTCGAAGCGGGCAGCTCAATGCCAAACTGCTGCGCCCAGCTGTACCACTCGTCGGTGCCGGAATCATTGCTCCACGCCTGCCGGTCGTGCAGCAAAGTGCAGTGGCGCAGCTGAGAAGGCCGCGAATGAAGCTCAAAGCGGCGGGCATATTCCGGGCTGCAAACCGGCAGAATCGCCTCGTCCATCAGGAAATGGTGGCTCAGCTGCGAGGACGGCGCATCGTCAAAATAGAGCGCCAGATCGATGCCTGCACGCTGTAAATTCAGGTTGTCGTTCCCGGTCAGAATGGTTAACGAAATAGAAGGGTAGCGCTGGGTAAAATCTCCCAGCGCGGGCACCAGCCAGCACTGGGCAATCGACGGCCTTGAGTACACGGTCAGCGTGCCGGAGAGTTCCTGATTTTTGATATCCAGAATCTCCTGATTCAGCGTATCCAGAGACGATTTCAGCGCCCAGAACACCCGCTTGCCTTCATGCGTCAGCTCCACTTTACGGTGCGAGCGAACAAAAAGCTGGATCCCCAGCTCCTCTTCCAGCTGGTTTATCCGGTGGCTAACGGCGCTGGGGCTCAGCGACAGTTCATCCGCCGCCAGCGCAAAAGATTGATGGCGCGCCGCCACCTCAAAGGTGTACAGCTTCGACAGCTGCCAGCCGTTTAATAACCGATTGCGCCCTTCGCGTGACGTTTCCATCGTGACCTCCTTCTCAATTCCAGCTGCCCAGTTTAAAAAATCCACGGCTAACCAGCAGCATTTAGTTGAATAAAACCGAACCCGAAACACAATTCATCGCCTTATTTCGACGCAAATCACTCTCCTGGTTCAATCTGGCTCATGTGAAAGGTCAGTTTTATCGTTTGTCAGCCCAGGCGCATTTTTATCCAATAGCCCGCAATGATGCACAGGAGGATAACTAATGGGATCGCAAATCTGGGTGGTGGGTACGCTGCTTGCCAGCATAATTTTAATCGTGCTGACCATCGTAAAACTGAAGCTTCATCCTTTCCTCGCGCTGCTGCTGGCGAGCTTTTTCGTCGGCGTGATGATGGGCATGGGCCCGCTGGAGATGGTTAACGCGGTGGAAAGCGGCATCGGCGGCACGCTGGGCTTTTTAGCCGCGGTCATCGGACTGGGCACCATTTTGGGAAAAATGATGGAAGTTTCCGGTGCCGCCGAGCGTATTGGCCTGGCGCTGCAGCGCTGCCGCTGGCTCTCCGCCGACGTGATTATGGTGCTGGTCGGGCTGATTTGTGGCATTACGCTGTTCGTTGAGGTTGGCGTGGTGCTGCTGATCCCATTGGCGTTTTCCATCGCCAAAAAGACCCACACTTCACTGCTGAAGCTGGCAATCCCGCTGTGTACCGCGCTGATGGCGGTTCACTGCGTGGTGCCACCCCACCCGGCGGCGCTGTTCGTGACCAATAAGCTCGGCGCCGACGTAGGCACCGTGATTGTGTATGGCCTGGCGGTTGGCCTGCTGGCGTCTCTGGTGGGTGGCCCACTTTTCCTGAAGTGCCTGGGCAATCGCCTGCCTTTTAAATCCGTTCCCGCCGAATTTTCGGATCTGCAAACGCGAGACGCGGCTTCTCTGCCGTCTTTGAGCGCCACGCTGTTTACCGTGCTGCTGCCTATTTTCCTGATGCTGGCGAAGACGCTCGCGGAACTGAACATGACGCCGGGCAGCACGACGTATACCGCGCTGGAGTTCATCGGCAACCCAATTACCGCGATGTTTATCGCCGTTTTCGTGGCCTATTATCTGCTGGGCCTGCGCCAGAACATGGGTATTGCTACGCTGCTGAACCACACCGAGACCGGCTTTGGCTCCATTGCTAATATCCTGATGATCATCGGGGCCGGCGGCGCGTTTAACGCCATCCTCAAGGCCAGCGGCATGGCAGACAGCCTCGCGCTGAGCCTTTCCAGCCTGCATATGCACCCGATCCTGCTTGCCTGGCTGGTTGCCCTTATTCTTCACGCCGCCGTCGGCTCCGCGACCGTGGCGATGATGGGTGCCACGGCTATCGTTGCCCCGCTGCTGCCGCTCTATCCCAACGTTAGCCCCGAGATTGTTACGCTCGCGATTGGCTCCGGCGCTATCGGCTGCACCATTGTGACCGACTCGCTGTTCTGGCTGGTGAAGCAATACTGCGGCGCCACGCTCCATGAAACCTTTAAGTACTACACCACGGCGACATTCATCGCTTCTTTAGTTGCACTGGCTGGCACATTCCTGCTTTCCTTTATCATCTGAGCGCCAGGAGGCTCGTTATGAAATCGACAGAATTAAACGCATTAACCGAACAATTCCCGCTGCTCAGCGAGCTTACCGCCCTGAACGAAACGACCTGGTTTAACCCAGGAGCAACCTCCCTTGCCGAAGGCTTGCCGCATGTTGGCCTGACAGAGCAGGACGTGAAAGAAGCGCATGCCCGGCTGGCTCGCTTTGCGCCATATCTGGCGAAAGCCTTCCCGGAAACCGCAGCAACCGGCGGTATTATCGAGTCAGAGCTGGCCGCAATTCCGGCGATGCAAAAACGGCTGGAAAAAGAAAATGGGCAGACAGTCTGCGGCAAGCTGTGGCTGAAAAAAGACAGTCACCTTCCTATTTCCGGCTCGATTAAGGCTCGCGGGGGCATTTATGAAGTCCTGACTCACGCGGAGAAACTGGCTATCGAGGCCGGGTTGCTTAGCCTTGAAGATGACTACAGCCAGCTGCTGTCCCCTGAATTACGTGAGTTTTTCAGCCGCTACAGTATTGCCGTTGGCTCTACCGGCAACCTGGGGCTGTCGATTGGTATCATCAGCGCCCGAATCGGCTTCCGCGTCACGGTGCATATGTCCGCCGACGCCCGCGAATGGAAAAAAGCCAAACTGCGCAGTCACGGCGTTGAGGTGGTTGAATATGCGGAAGATTACGGCGTCGCCGTTGAGCAGGGGCGAAAAGCCGCCGAGGCGGACGCCAACTGTTTCTTTATCGATGATGAAAACTCCCGCACGCTGTTCCTGGGTTACGCCGTCGCCGGGCAACGGCTGAAAGACCAATTCTCACGGCAGGCTATAACCGTTGATGAGCAGCATCCTTTGTTCGTCTACCTGCCCTGCGGCGTCGGCGGCGGCCCCGGTGGCGTAGCATTTGGGCTGAAGCTGGCCTTCGGCGATCACGTTCACTGTATTTTTGCCGAGCCAACTCACTCCCCCTGCATGCTGTTAGGCGTTTACACCGGCCTGCATGATGCGCTTTCCGTGCAGGATATCGGAATTGATAACCTGACCGCCGCCGACGGCCTGGCCGTGGGACGGGCTTCCGGCTTTGTCGGCAGAGCGATGCAAAGGCTGCTGGACGGCTTCTATACCGTGGACGATCAAACGCTGTACAACATGCTCGGCTGGCTGGCAGAAGAAGAGAATATTCGCCTGGAGCCTTCGGCCCTGGCCGGAATGGCCGGGCCGCAGCGAGTTTGTGCCACGGCTTCTTACCACGAGATGCAGGGTTTCAGCGCCCGGCAGCTTAATAACGCGATGCACCTGGTCTGGGCCACCGGGGGCGGTATGGTTCCTGAAGCTGAGATGGCACAGTATTTAGCGAAGGCTCGCTGATATTCCCCCTCACCCCAGCCCTCTCCCCAAAGGGGCGAGGGAGAAAACCCAGCCTATATCGCTACTGATTCACTCCTCTCCCTCGACTCTATCTCCAGGAGCCGAGGGAGAAAACCCACGCCTTGCCCTGGCCGCCGTTCTGTCCCCTCTCCCTTCCAGGGAGAGGGTTAGGGTGAGGGTCATCTTCCCCGTCATATTTCTGTCATTTAGTTACCTTACTCTCACTTTTGGTTTAATCATTTGATCTATCTACGCGCGTAGATACACTGCGAGAAATGATTAAAAAATGGCATCATCGCCGACGGATAACGTTCGATCTCTGTGAGACCCCCTAATGACGACAAGCACTTTCTCTCCTCCTCCGGCTGACGCACAGCACGCTGCTGAGGAACGCCTGGCGACGCCCGAAGGCAAACGCGATTTTGTTCGTGCGACCTTCTCCTGCTGGCTTGGCACCACCATGGAATACGCCGACTTTGCGCTTTACGGCCTGGCGGCAGGGATAATCTTTGGTGACGTCTTCTTCCCGGATGCCACGCCGGTCATGGCGCTGCTTTCAAGCTTTGCCGCTTACTCCGTCGGGTTCGTTGCCCGGCCGATAGGCGCCCTGCTGTTTGGCAGGCTGGGCGACCGCTACGGCAGAAAGATGGTGATGATCATTACTATTGCGCTGATGGGCTGCTCCACCACGCTTATTGGCCTGATCCCGAGCTACGCACAAATTGGCGTCTGGGCGCCAACCTGCCTGGTTATTCTGCGTTTTGCTCAAGGGCTGGGCGCAGGCGCGGAGCTGTCCGGCGGCACCGTGATGCTGGGTGAATATGCCCCGGTCAAACGTCGCGGCCTGGTCTCTTCCATTATCGGGCTGGGCTCCAACAGCGGCACGCTGCTGGCCTCGCTGACCTGGCTGCTGGCGCTGCAAATGGATAAAGAAACGCTGCTCTCCTGGGGCTGGCGCATTCCGTTCCTGTGCAGCATGTTGATCGCCGTTGTCGCCCTGGTCATCCGTCAGCATCTGCGTGAAACGCCGGTCTTTGAACGGCAGAAAGCGCTGCTGGAAGCCGAGCGCAAACAGAGCCTGGAAAAAGGGCTGGCCCAGCAGCAGGAAGACCCGCGCAGCTTCTGGCGACGCACTCGCGCTTTCTGGACGATGGTCGGGCTACGCATCGGCGAGAACGGTCCGTCTTATCTCGCACAGGGATTTATCATCGGCTACGTCGCTAAAGTGCTGGCGGTAGATAAATCCGTCCCCACGCTGGCGGTGCTGATTGCCTCGGTGCTGGGCTTCGCGATTATTCCTTTTGCCGGCTGGCTTTCCGACCGCTTTGGCCGCCGTATCGTTTACCGCTGGTTCTGCCTGCTGTTAATTATCTATGCCTTCCCGGCCTTTATGCTGCTGGACTCACGCGAGCCGATGATTGTTATACCGACCATCGTCGTCGGTATGGGGCTGGCTTCGCTGGGGATTTTCGGCGTGCAGGCGGCCTGGGGCGTAGAGCTGTTTGGCGTCACCAACCGCTACACCAAAATGGCGTTTGCCAAAGAGCTTGGGTCGATACTTTCCGGCGGAACCGCGCCGCTGGTTGCCGCCGCGCTGTTGTCCTGGACCGGGCACTGGTGGCCTATCGCGCTCTACTTCGCGGTGATGGCGGGGATTGGGTTGGTAACAACCTTCTTTGCCCCGGAAACCCGAGGTCGCGACCTTAATCTACCGGAAGACGCTATTTGATTTGTCACAGTGTTGACGGCGATTTTTACGGAGCAAAGCTTTATGCTGTGGCTCCGTTTATCGCCCGCCAAATAAAGCAGGTATTCAGTGACTAAGCCTCATGTGCACCGCGTTACCCGCGCTGAAGTCGCCAAAGAAGCAGGCACTTCCGTTGCGGTCGTCAGCTACGTGATTAACAACGGCCCTCGCCCGGTTGCGCAGGCCACCCGTGAGCGCGTGCTCGCCGCTATAAAGAAAACCGGCTATCGCCCGAACGGCATCGCCAGGGCTTTAGCCAGTGGCACCACGCGCACCTACGGCTTAGTCGTGCCCAATATCGCCAACCCGTTTATCTCGTCCATGGCGCACGCTCTCCAGCAGGAGGCCTTTGCCGATGGCCGGGTGCTGCTGCTGGGCGATTCCGGTGATGACCGCGCCCGCGAGCTGGAGCTTATCAACAACCTGCTGCATCGCCAGGTCGACGGGCTGATTTATACCAGCGTCGACAGGCATCCTTACATCGATCTTATCCAGGCCAGCGGCACGCCTTGCGTCATGCTGGACAGGGTCGAACCGGAGCTGAACGTCTGCTCAATTCAGGTTAACGAGCAGCACGCCGCCCGGCGAGCAACCCGCCATTTGATTGAGCATGGCTATCGCGATATCGCCATTATTTGCGGGCCTCAGGAGATGCTGAACACTCAGGATCGTATCAGCGGCTGGCGGCTGGCGCTGGAAGAGGCGGGCCTTGCCGTTCGCCCGGAATGGATTTTTTCAACGGATTACACCCGCCAGGGCGGCTACGATGCAACAAAGCAAATGCTGGCGGGCGAACTGCCTCGCGCGCTGTTTGCCACCAATGAACAACAGGCCTTTGGCTGCCTGAGAGCGCTGTCTGAACATGGACTTTCCGCGCCGAAAGATCTGGCGCTGGTGTGCTTTAACGGCACGCTGGAGTCAGCCTTTAACGTCCCGTCTTTGACCACCGTGCGCCAGCCGGTCACGCAGATGGCGAAGAAGGCCGTCGAGATGCTGAAAAAATGGGACGGGCAGCCGCATAAATATGAATTCGATTTTGAGCTGGAGATCGGCGGGTCCTGCGGCTGCCGCTCCCTCACCACAAGCAGGAAGTCACAGGTAACATGAAGCGTTTAATTATCGATTGCGATCCGGGTAACGGCGTTGCCGGGGCTAACGTAGACGATGGTCTGGCTCTGGCCCTTGCCCTGGCGGCGCCGGAGATTTCTCTGGAGCTTATCACCACCGTGTCCGGCAATACGCCAAGCGAAGTGGGCTACGCCGTGGCGTCTGATTTAGTCGCCCGGCTGGGCGTGTCCGTTGAGGTTGCCAGGGGCGCCTCGCGCGCGCTGATTGAGCCGTCGGCGCCGTGGCGTGAACACCTGGATCATAAGGTCGATAAAGTGGGCCTGCGCCATCTCTGGAAGGACGTGATTGCCCCGCAAATGCTGGCCGAAGTGGCCCCGCTGGCGGTGCATAAGATGGGCGAGCTTATCTGCGCGAATCCGGGTGAGATTTCGCTGATTGCCATTGGGCCGTTAACCAACGTGGCGCTGGCTTTGCAGCTGTATCCGCAGATGGCGAACGCGGTGAAAGAGATAGTGATTATGGGCGGCGTGTTTAACGTTGACGGCTACCTGAAGGACACCAATTTTGGCGTTGACCCGGAGGCCGCGCACGCCGTGCTAACCAGCGGCGCAAACATCGTTCTGGTGCCGATGGATGTCACTACCCAAACCATGATGACGCACGAGGATTTGGATGCGCTGGCCACCTGCGATAACCGCCTGAGCCGTTTTCTCGTCGAAACCATTCGTCCGTGGATGGATTTTTCCATGCAGACTCGCCAGCTACCGGGCTGCTGGATCCACGATGTGCTGACCGTCGCCTGGCTGCTTGAGCCAGAACTTGTGAGCTGGACGGAGGATTATGTGGACGTGTCCCTGAACGGGCTGAGCCGGGGCAGAACGCTGCGTTATGGCCCGGAACATTTGCGGCTGGCGGTGAACGTTGACGCCCCGCAGGGCAAGCCGGTCACGCTGCTGCAAACCGTGGATAACCAGAAGCTGCTGGCGCTTATCGACAGGCACATCCGCCAGTTTGCATAGAAGAGAGAGGGCGCTTAAGCGCCCTTTTTTACAGCACCTTGCTGAGGAAGGCCTGAGTTCGCGGGTTTTGCGGCGCGCTAAAGAGCTGCGCTGGTACGCCCTGCTCCTGAATGACGCCCTGGTCGATAAAGATAACCCGGTCCGCCACTTCGCGGGCAAAGCCCATTTCATGGGTCACGATGATCATCGTCATCCCTTCCTGCGCCAGCTGTTTCATGACCGCCAGCACTTCGCCGACCAGCTCAGGATCCAGCGCAGAGGTTGGCTCATCGAACAGGATAATCGACGGTTCCATCGCCAGCGCTCGGGCAATCGCCACACGCTGCTGCTGGCCGCCGGACAGGCTTGAAGGCCAGGCGTCGATTTTGTCCAACAGCCCCACCTTTTGCAGCAGCTTCTCGGCGCGATTCACCGCTTCCGCTTTTGACAGCCCTTTCAGCGACATCGGCGCCATAATCAGATTTTCCAGCACCGTCATGTGCGGGAACAGGTTAAAGCGCTGGAACACCATGCCCACGCCTTCACGCAGCGTGTTGAGGTTAGTTTTTGGGTCATGTACCGCGAAACCATTCACCACCACTTCGCCGCCGTCCGGTTTTTCCAGCGCGTTCAGGCAGCGCAGAAACGTACTTTTGCCGGAGCCCGAAGGGCCAATCACGCAAACTACTTCCTGCGGCGCGATATCGCAGGAGATGCCGCGCAGCACGTGAGTTTTGCCAAATTGTTTCTGTAAGTCCTTAACGTGAATCACTTTTGCCAAGCCTCTTTTCCATATGTTGCACCAGCAGCGATAGCAGGAACGTCAGAACCCAGTACACCACGGAGATGGTCAGGTACGGTTCCCAGTAGGTCGCGTAAGCGCCGGAAACGGTACGCGCCGCGTAGGCCAGGTCGGCAAGGCCGATGGCGGAAGCCAGCGACGAGTCTTTCACAATAGCAATCGCGTTGTTGCCCAGCGGCGGCAGGATGCGGCGGAAAGCCTGCGGCAGAATAACCTTGCGCATCGTTTTGCCCCAGCCCATGCCGAGCGCGCGTGAAGCTTCCATCTGCCCTTTATCGATGGACTGAATACCGGCGCGGAAAATCTCGGACACATAGGCCCCGGCGTTCAGGGTGATCGCCACCACGCAGGAGAGAAATGCGCCGTACTCGGAACGTAGCTCGCGGGCAAAGTCCACGGACATCATCCCGCTGGTGATCATTACCCCGTCGCGCGGGTTAATAAACAGCGGCACCAGCGCAAAGTGAACCACCATGATCTGCACGAACAAAGGCGTGCCGCGAAACGCGCTGACGTAAACGCGTACCGGCCACTGCACTGCATAACGCAGCACGTGTTTCCACGGGCCGTCGTCGGCGTGAGCCATACGGCCCAGCCCCAGCAGCAGCCCCCACGTTGTGCCTAAAATCACGCAGATAATGGTGCACTTGATGGTCATCAGCGCGCCCTGCATAAATAACGGCGCGTATTCTGAGATTATCTCCCAGCGAAATCCGGTCATACCTGTCCTTGTTGGGGCCGGAGCGGCCCCGATTGAAAATTACTCTGCCGGGAGGGTTGGAACGTTGTTGTCAAACCAGGTGGCGTAAATTTTAGCGTAGGTGCCGTCGGCGATGATTTTCTTCAGGCCAGCGTCGATTTTACCCTTCAGCTCGGCGTTGCCTTTAGCCACCGCAATGCCGAAGTATTGGCGTTCAAACTTGCTGTCCGGAACCAGCTTCAGCGGTTTCTCCGGGTGGGATTTGATGTAGTACTTCACCACGCCGACGTCGCCAACTGCGGCGTCGATGCCGTCTTCGGTCAGCTCCTGCAGCATCAGCGGGGTGTTATCGAAACGTTTGATATCAGTGCTGTTTTTACCCAGGACGTCGGAAACAACGATGTCGCCGGTGCTGGAGTTAACCACGCCCACTTTTTTGCCTTTCAGGGCGGTAACGGAGTCTACTTTAGAGTCGGTCGGTACCACGATGGACTGCTCGGCCGGGAAGTACGGGGTGGAGAAATCGACCATCGCTTTACGCTTGTCGGTGATGGTGATGCCGGAAATGATGATGTCGCGGTCGCCGGAGTTCAGCGTGGCGAAAATGCCTTCCCACGGGGTGTTAACCAGCTTGATATCAAAGCCTTCCGCCTTCGCGACGGCTTTGATGATATCGATATCAAAACCTTCCAGCTGCTTCTGGCTATTTTCGTATTCAAACGGACGGTAGGTGCCGCCGGAACCCACAACGTAGGTTTGGGCCAGCGCCTGTGCAGAGCTGAACAACGCCGCGAGTAAACACCCGCCAACCACTACTGATTTCATCGCTTTAGTGAACATAGAAGCCCCTGGATATATGATGTTTTTATGCAGTTAATATGCATAAAAATACATAATTAGCCGAAAGGCAGCAACAGATAATTCACCATGAGCGACAATTACTGGCACTGAGGCTTAAGAATGGCGTCCAGCACCGGCACCATATCCGTGCGCCAGGCCCCCTCTTCCCCATCATAGAATTTTTCATCGCCGTTGATCGCATACGGGATCTGCGCTTTTTGCAGCTCACAGGCGACAAACGTCGCCATCGCAACCTGCTGATCGAGCGGTAATTTGCTGCCTGGCGACCAGTTACCCACCCAGGAAAGATGGCCGGTTTTCTGCTGCCAGCGCACGGCCGTTTCAATGCGGGCATGAATCGCGGCTTTTTCAGCATCCGTGCCGGTGGTCCACTGGTTTTTTCCGTTCCAGGTTTTGCCATTCCAGTTTTTCGGGCCGCCCGGCATCAGATGCCAGTCAGCCATGACCAATCCGTGGCGGGATTCAGGTATTTTAAGCGTACTCAGCGCTTCCGGAGAGGCGTGGTTGCGGGGTGCGACAAAGATGTGCCGCTGCGGACTGATTTTATGAATCGCCTTCACGGTTTTGTCGTAAATTTGGTTCAGCAGTTGAGGATTGGTGCTGAGTTTTTCCTCCGGCTGCCCGATAATATCGAACACCAACGAATCATCGTTTTTAGCAAAGAACCGCGCCACGGTCGTCCACCACTCGACGATATCCTCTGCGTTGTCCGAGGTCGGCTTGGCTTTCAGCTCCGCTGCCCGGTAGCTTATCACCGGCACGATATGGTACTGCTCGCAGGCATCCACAATGCGCCGCAGATGCACCAGCTTTTGATGCGTTATCGGCCCCGCAACACGAATGCGGACGTGGCCAAACCCGCGCTGCTGGAAATCACGCACCGTCAGAGGATCGAACTCACGAATGCCTCGCTCCGTTACCGCCCAGTCAACGTTCATCCCCACCCCAAGCTGACTGGTCCAGGTGGGCGGCAGGGCTTCCTGTTGCGCAGCAAACGCGCTGGCACAGAAAGAGAGGGCAACCAGAATAAGAGTCGGCTTTAACATCGGCGGCACGTTACTTAGCGAAGGAAAACTAATATTTAGCATGCTTTTACCGTTTGCGGGGAGTGAGGATTGCAATAAAAAATGAATGGTGATGCCGAGTGTGAAGGATTGCCAAAGCGGACTACTCGTCGCTGAGCACAATGCCAAGCCTGACCGCCATCTTCACAATCTCTTCAACCACTTCTGGCGCTGAAAATATCCCGCAGGCTTCACGCTGAAACGCCAAATCCTCAGGACCAGCTCTGTCACCGTAAAAAAGGAAAGCACTGCTGTCATCATGCTGTCGGGACTTCCAGACCATGCCGTCAAACGTGGGATTTTGATAATGAATCGCGCACGCCCAGCGCTGCGTTTGCGGGTACACCAGACGATCGCTTAAAAGAAATAACTGCTTTGATAACCGCATCCGGTAGAGGTCTGCCGTTTTAAGCGTCACCAGCGTCAGGTCTCGCTTAAGCACCAGTTGACTCATTCCCCAGTGCCGCCACGGCCTGATGGATAAAAACCCCCGCCGCTCGCCGCCAATCAGGTCGTGAAAAAGCGTTTCTGCCAGCGCCCCTGCCATGCTGTCTGCCGCATACAGGCTCGGAACCAGCCGCCCCTGCGAATCTTTAAAGGGGCTGAATCTCGCACCGTAATCGTTGCCGGTTAGCTCGCGCCCAGGATTAAAACTGTTTCCAGGCCAGGTCATAGCATGACAGCGATAAAGGATCTTTCCCGCCGGTAAAGTTTCTTTAAAAATCGGGATCGCGTCCCCCGGCTCAGGGAGTTCAGGGGCAAGCAGCACAGGCTCACCAAAAGGGGCTCTCGTTTTGGCCTCATCACTCGGCGCCATCCTGCAGCCTCCTGACCTCATATTCAGCAGCCTGGAGCACGTTCGCCGGATAAGTGGACACCATTTCGGCAGGCGTTTTTCCTGCAAGCAGGCCGTTAGAGGTAGCAAACCATTCGGCCAGCCCCCAGGCCGTTTTGTGCTCAGCGAAGGTGTCCAGAATCGCTTTCATCACCGGCAGAGGACGGTAGTTTTCATCAAGGCCATAGCGCGGATAGACGTTCCCAACGCCGTGTTTAATCACTGAGAAAATTTTTCCGGCCGCCTTCCAGCGCGTTGGCTGAGCCGAGACATTCTTTGTCGAGTAACCGCCCAGCATGGCGATTTCATGCGTGGTCAGCCAGCCTTCGTCCGTTAATCGCTCCCTGGCCTGCACCAGTCGCGCCTGGTTGATAACCCCGCGCTGTTGAGCCAGTGAGGGCGAACCGCTTTGCTTAGGGTAATGTCTTGCCGGGTTCGCACTGTAGCTTGCTGATGGTTCATGGGCGACAAGGGCTCCCTCACCGAAAAGCTTCTCGCCGTAGAGTTCCACCAGCTTTTCATAGCCGTCATTAAGTTCCAGCCCCTGCTGCTGCGCTTGTAGCTCTTCGGTCGCCTGCAGCAGGTGAGTGAGTTGGGTATGCAGTCCTTCCAGCCCGGAAACGCCGCCGCGCAGCGCAAGCTGCAGGGTCAGCCCTGCTTCGCGCTTGCTGTTTTGCTCGCGAACACCTTTTGCTAGCGTGAGTTTTACGCTCTCGCTGTCAAACAGCACCCGGTCTTTTTTCTTCTCAATGCGCCCGATTTGTCTGGATATCATAGCCCCTCCAAAATAACCTTCCTAACCAACCTAACCTTAATAACCCTTACCACTTTATAAGTTTGCATAAAAAATGTCCAGACTGGAGAGCGTTATCTGGAAAGCATCGCCATAAAAAAAGCGCGACGTCTCCGCCGCGCTTCGTAATCACTCAAGAAAACTTATTTTAATTCAGGCCAGTACTCTTTGTTCGCCTCAACCAGGTCGTCCAGGATAGCTTTGGCGACGGACGCGCTCGGCACGGTTTTCGACAGGGTGATCGCCTGCCACAGTTTCTGGTAAGAGCGGTGCTCCCAGGCATCCACCACCAGTTTTTCCACCGCAACCTGCTGGCTCATCAATCCTTTCTGGAACTGAGGGATGTTTCCCACCACCAGCGGTTCCGGCCCGTCTTTGCCGACCAGGCAAGGAATTTCAACCATCGCTTCCGGGTCGAAGTTATTGATGGCCCCGTTGTTCGGCACAATCAGCAGCATTCGCTCCTGGGTGTTAAAAGCAATCGCCGTCGCAAGGTCAACGATGTAGGAGGCGTGTTCATCAATTTCCAGCTCGCCTGCGGAGGATTTCCCCGCGCTGATAATGGCGTTGCAGGAGCCAAATACGTGTTTCTCACGGTGATCCATCACCTCATTCGCCCTGGTACGCTGCGGGTTGGAATGCTGCACCACGTAGTCAGGATAGAGATAGTATTTCAGGTAGGTGTTCGGCAGCGTATCGGGGTCGAGCGCCCAGACATCCTTCGCTTTGGCAAAGGTGTCGTTCCAGCTGGCTTCTGTACCGTGCTCGTCCGTTGGCGGCACGTAACCATGTTTAGCGACATGTTCGCGAATTTTCGGCATCAAATCGTTGCCGTCTTTATCTTCAACGTGGGTCCACCAGCCAAAGTGATTCAGCCCGTAGTAACGCACCTTCATCTCTTTGCGGTCCTTCAGGCCCACAATCTGCGCCATGCGGCTTTCAATGCCGATAGGCATATCGCAGATATTGAGGATTTTTGAATTCGGGCGCAGGCGACGGGTCGCTTCCGCCACGATAGCCGCCGGGTTGGAGTAGTTGAGCATCCAGGCGTTTGGCGAATATTTTTCCATGTAATCCACCAGCTCCAGCACGCCGCCGATTGAGCGCATGCCGTAGGCTATCCCGCCCGGGCCACAGGTTTCCTGCCCGAGCACGCCGTGGCGCAGCGGAATTTTCTCGTCTTTTTCGCGCATTGGATATTTGCCCACGCGAATATGCGCCATCACAAAATCCACGTCGCTGAACGCTTCCTGCGGGTCGGTGGTGTAGCTGAAGTCGATATCCGGCGCCTGCTCTTTCAGGATGATTTTGCAAGCCTCGGCGATGGTCTCCTGACGCGACCCGTCGTTATCATAGAACTTCAGCGCACGCAGCGGGAAGCGGTTCTGGTTAGCCAACAGCATCAGCACGATGCCTGGGGTAAAAGTACTGCCGCCGCCTGCTACAACTACCGAGAATTTTTTCATGATACTGCCTCCGTCATGGATGGATTTTCGTCTGAGACTTGCTGCTTAATAAGGGTTTCAATCTGGTCGCGAATTTGCGGGACATGCAGCCCGACAATCACCTGAATGCCGTTGCCGCTGCGCACCACGCCGTGGGCGCCAAGGGCTTTAAACACTTCGTCGGCTTCGGTCAGCGCCATATCGGCGAGCGTGATACGCAGGCGAGTAGCGCAGTTATTGAGGCTGCCGATGTTCGCCGCGCCGCCAAGCGCCTGCAGGATGCCATAGGCCTGGCCGTGTTTTGCGTCCTGGCTCACCGCCGCACTAGTTTGCTGGCGAGCGGCCTGGTAATCAGCCTTGCTGTAGAGTTTGATTTCGCTGTCTTCCCGGCCTGGCGTTTTCAGGTTGAAGCGCAGGATTAAGGCGCGGAAAACCACGAAGTAGACGCCGGTAAAGGCGATGCCGATGCCTATCTGGGTAAAGACCATCGACGCGTGGTTATGGAACATGGGGATCCAGTTTTGCGGCAGGAACTGGTCAAGCAGGCCGCCGCCCATGTTGCCTACCACGCCCGCCATGTACATCACCGTTGCCATCGAGGCCGCCAGGAAGGCATGCACAGCGAACAGCAGCGGGGAGATAAACAGGAAGGTGAATTCCAGCGGTTCGGTAATGCCGACCAGCATGGCGGTTAGCGTCGCGGGGATTAGCAGCCCGGCAACCTTCACGCGGTTCTGCGGTGAAGCGGTGTAGTAAAGCGCCAGCGCGATGCCCACCGAGCCAAACACCTTCGAGTTGCCGTGCAGGGCAAAGCCGCCTTCCGGGAACAGGGATTTCAGCGAAGCGGTGCTCTGGCTGAACTCCTGCAGATGCTGTGCCCAGTACACCTGAATGCCGCCTTCAACCGCCGCCGGGCCGAAGATGAACGGACCGTAGACAAAGTGGTGCAACCCGGTGGGGATCAGGATGCGCTCAAGGAAGGTGTATACCCAGACGCCAAGCGCCCCGGCACCGCGTAAAAATGCCTGCAGCGATTCGATGCCGAGCTGCACTTTTGGCCAGCCGAGCAGCGTCAGCCAGGCGCAGGGGATCATCACAAGGAAAGCCACAATAACCACGAACGAGCTGCCCTGGAATATCCCCAGGAACACCGGCAGCGGCTTGTCAAAATAGCGGTTGTGAATGGCGGTGACGATGCCTGAGATAACAATTGCCCCGATGATACTGGTATCCAGCGTTTTAATGCCGGCCATCATCGTCAGGCCGCTGCCTGCGGTAGGTTCGAGGCTAAAGTCGACGCCGAAGTAATGCCCCCACGTCATCCCCATCGCGTTGATGAAATAGTTCCAGGTCAGGAAACTAACCAGCACCGCAAGGCAAGCTCGCGCCTGGGCCTGTTTCGCCAGGCCAATAGGCAGGCCGACGGCGAAAATCAGCGGCATATTACGGAACACCGTCCAGCCGCCTTCTTCGATGATATGAACAATTTGAGCAAAAAGGGTGTCAGGTGCGGTGAGCGCCTCCCCAACAAACAGCGGGTTGCGCAGCATGATGGCAAGCCCGACCACGATCCCGGCAAAGGGGAAAAGCAAAACCGGGGTAAACATTGCACCACCAAAGCGTTGTATTTGACTGAGCATTTTTAAATCCTCATGTAACAACTTCATAAAGTAAGAGGCGGCCTTATTTTTTTAATCTGGCCTGAAACTGAGGATATGAGCCTCGGCGCACGCCCGCCGCGTCAGGCGCAGCGATTCGTGATCGTATTCATGGTTTTTATTTGGTCAAAGTTGTCTACTTTTAGTCTTGAAACTAGACAATTGATCGAAATGCAACGGCGAGATAAAGCCTGGAGATGTCCAGAGATGATCTACAAATCCATTGCCGACCGACTGCGACTGCGGCTTAACTCCGCCGACTACACCATCGGCAGCCCGCTGCCCGGTGAGAAAAAACTCGCCGAGGAGTTTGGCGTTTCGAGAATGACCATCCGCAAAGCGGTGGCGCTGCTTATCGGCTGGGGGCTGGTTACACGTCGCCAGGGCAGCGGCACATGGGTCACTAAAAAAGATGTTCACCACGAAACCACCAATCTGACGGGGTTTGTGGAAGTGATGCACAGCCAGGGAAAAGAGGTGCTGAGCGAGGTGCTGGAGTTTAACGTGATGCCAGCGCCACCGGCGATTGCCAGCCTGCTGCGCATTAAAATAGACGAGAAAATTTACTACTCCCGCCGCGTGCGCGCCGTCGGCGGTAAGCCGCTGATGGTGGAAGACAGCTACATGCCGGTAAAGCTCTTCCGTAACCTGTCGCTGGCCCACCTTGAAGGGTCAAAATTCAGCTATATCGAAGACGAATGCCAGATAATCATTAGCGGCAACTATGAAACGCTGACGCCGGTTCTCGCCGACGCCAAAACGGCCAGGCTGCTGAACATCGCGGAGGCGACGCCTATTCTGCGCATCACGTCGCTCTCCTACAGCGATAAAGGCGAGTTTCTTAACTATTCGGTGATGTTCAGAAATGCCAGCGAATACCAGGTGGATTATCACCTACGCAGGGATCATACGAGGGTGCCGCCCGAGCAGCCGGGCGGCGGTGAGCTATAGACCCCAAAACAGCAGCACCAGCAGTTGGGGAGTAATAATGCGCAGGAACATCACCAGCGGGTAAACCGTGGCATAAGAAAGCGCGGCCGCACCGCTGGATGCATGCAGCCCGTTGGCAAAGGCCAGCGCAGGCGGGTCGGTCATCGAGCCCGCCAGCATGCCGCACAGCGTCAGGTAGTTCATCTTCGCCAGCAGGCGAGCAAGCAGGCCGACGGTAATCAGCGGAATAGCCGTGATCAGAATGCCGTAGCCAATCCAGCTTACGCCGTCGCCCGCCAGCAGCGTGTCGATAAAATCCCCGCCGGACTTAAGCCCGACCACCGCCAGAAACAGCACGATGCCCAGCTCACGCAGCGCCAGGTTTGCGCTCGGCGGCATAAACCAGTACAGCTTGCCGATGCTACCAATGCGCCCAAGGATCAGCGCCATAATCAGCGGTCCACCAGCCAGCCCAAGGCGCAACGCGGCCGGGAAACCGGGGATAAACAGCGGAATGGAGCCCAGCAGTACGCCAAGCCCGATGCCGATAAAGACCGGCAGCATTTGTACCTGCTGCAGCTTGTGCTGCGCGTTACCGACTTCTGCGGCCACCGCATCTATCGATTGAGGGCGGCCCACGAGGTTGAGGATGTCGCCAAACTGCAGGCTGGCATTGCTGCTGGCCACCAGCTCCACGCCCGCGCGGTTAAGTCGTGAAATGACGACGTCGTATTTTTGTTTTAGATGCAGATCGCGGATCTTCTTGCCTAAAACCTTCTCATTCGTCACCACCACACGTTCAACCCGCAGATCCGTGCCTCGCGTTGAAAGCGAAGTCTCCACCTCGGTGCCGATCACCAGCAGCGCTTTGTGCAGATCCTTTTCCGCCCCGACCAGGTGCAGCAGGTCGCCGGTCTCAACAAGGGCGCCTGGTGAAGGCACCATCAGCAATTCACCACGCTTGAGGCGGGAACAGATTATCTCGTCACTGTTAAGAATAGGGATGTCCTGAATTGCCAGGCCGTTCAGGTTGGGGTTGGCAACGCAGATATTGATGGTCTGCAGCTGAGCGTGATTTTGCCCGCTGCTGGCTTCAAACTGCTGCGCTTCTTTGTCGACGCTAACGCGAAATGCTATGCGCAGTAGCCACATGGTCATCAGGATGCCGCAAATCCCAAACGGGTACGCCATCGCGTAGCTCATCCCCATGTGGTCAACCAATTGTGCTGGCGTGCCGAGATCGGTGAGGATCTGCTGCCCCGCCCCCAGCGCGGGGGTATTGGTGACTGCACCGGAGAAGATCCCCAGCACCACCGGCAGCGGAACATCAAACAGCTTATAGACCACGGCGGTGACCAGCGCACCCAGCACGACGATCAGAATAGCGAACAGGTTAAGCCGCAGGCCGGAGACGCGGAGCGAAGAGAAGAAGCCGGGCCCAACCTGAATACCGATGGTATAGACAAACAGGATCAGCCCAAATTCCTGAATAAAGTGCAGCATGTCACCGTTCAGGCCAATCCCGGCCTGATTAACAAAGTGGCCGACAATAATCCCGCCAAACAGCACGCCTCCGATACCGAACCCTACGCCACGGATCTTGATATTGCCGATCCACAGGCCCACTACGGCGACCAACGCCAGCATGCTGACGGTTAACGCTATTCCACTCATACTATAATCCCTGTGAATAACATTATTGTTACCAGGGATTCTGGCAGAGCTTCGGGCAGGTTAATGGGGTGGGGAGCACAAAAAAGGCCCCATTTCAGGGGCCTCAGGTTTGCTGGCAAAATTCACTGTACGTTGAAAGGCTGAACACCGATCGAATAAAAACAATGAATACTTTTCTCTGGTTTGCCCCAAACAGCCGAAAACCACGTTTTTCGGCTGTTTGTCATCAAAATTAAGGCCCCATTTTCAGGGGCCTTAATACTTAATAAAAGAATCTTAATTAGCTATTAAGCGCGGGGCGTTCGCTAATGGCGATCCGCTGCGGAGCAATTTCTTCTGGGATTTCGCGTACCAGGTCAATATGCAGCAGGCCGTTGGTGAACGTTGCCCCTGAAACCTGCATATGCTCGGCCAGGGTGAAGCTCAGGCTAAACGGCTGAGTCACCAGGCCCTGATGCAGCCAGTTGACCTCTTTTTCCGGTTTAACCGGGGTGCCCTTCACGCTCAGGCGGGTGCCTTCCAGCTCGATATCGAGATCTTCCTGGCGGAAACCGGCCAGCGCCAATGTGATGCGATAATGGTTATCGTCGCTCTTTTCGATGTTATACGGCGGGAAGCTCTGGCTTTCGCTGCTGGACTGGAGCGCGTTCGCTAACTTGTCAAAACCGATCCATTGACGCAGCAGTGGGGATAAATCGTAGTTACGCATAGTGTTTTCTCCTTCTTTGAAGCAAGAAATTACCCTGCCCGCATGCGAACGGGCATGATTGGCTCCCTGACGGCAAGCCAGCTGATGACGGGCCGCGATGTGCGACCCGATAAAATTAGTTAATTTCGATGCGGCGAGGCTTCATCGATTCTGGAATTTCACGCTCCAGCTCGATGTACAGCAGGCCGTTAACCAGGCTTGCACCACGTACGTGGATGTTTTCTGCAAGCTGGAATTTGCGTTCGAAGTTACGCTCAGCAATACCCTGATAGAGATAGGTACGCTCTTGCTGCTCGTCTGCGTGCGCGCCTTTAACAATCAGCAGATTGTCCTGGGCGGTGATATCCAGTTCGCTTTCGGCGAAACCGGCGACGGCAATAGCAATGCGATAGTGGTTTTCATCCACTAATTCAACGTTGTACGGAGGGTAGCCGCCGTTGCTTTGGCTCTGGTTGCTTTCCAGCAGGTTAAACAGGCGGTCAAAACCGATGGCGGAACGGTAGAGCGGAGAAAGATCGAAGTTACGCATATCAAATAGCTCCTGAAATCAGCGAGTAAGATGTAAAAGCCTTCCCTTTGGACAGGCCATGAACCTGAGCACCCAATCGGCGTACTCGTTTTGGTTACCTTACTAAAATGTGGCCCGCTTAAAATTTTTCAAGGCGTCTTACGGCAAATTTTTTGCGTCTGGCGATTTCCTTACATAGACTGGCAAACAGCATAAAAGGTTAAAAATATGCGATAGCCGCCGCAGAGCGGAACGACGGGCATTTTTAAACCACTGGCGGGTGTTATAACTCCGCAGGTGCTGGTACTCCGCCAGCCATTGAAGATGACAGCAAAATGATAATGAGAAACTGGTTTTCAACTCTGGTGCTTAGCAGCGGGCTGTTCTTACTCACAGGCTGCTCCAGTATGATGTCGCACAGCGGGGGCAAAGAAGGTGTCTATCCGGGCACCCGTGCAAGCGCGGCAACGCTTGGCGACGACGAAACAAGCTGGGCCATCAAGCCCCTGGTTGCGCTGGATCTGCCGTTTACCGCCGTGCTGGATACGGTGCTGTTGCCGTGGGATATGTTCCGGAAGGATAACTCGGTGAGATCGCGTGTTGAAGCCAGCGAGAAACAGAATCTGGCCACTAATTCCGTTATCCCACCGGCAGAACTTCCTCATTAAGCGGCTTAAAGCCCGGTTTCCGCGCTCCATAGCTGGCGGAAACCGTCGATCTCCTGCATCCAGGCGACCTGCTTGCCGTCCGGAGAAAAGACGATAGCATCGCCGGAAGGCGCTTCCCCTTCCGCTGCACCTAATGTCGTAATCGCTCCGCTTTGCGCGTCACACAGTACCACGCGTCCCTGCTGCACAAACCCCAGAACCTTCCCTGAAGGATGCCAGTTAAAGGCCGACTGCACGCCGTGTTCGCCGTGGGTGACCTGCCGTGGCTCGCCGCCGTTCGGGGAAAGCGTCCAGAGCTGTACCACGCCGCTGTCGTCCCGCATCAGGAAGGCAAGCTGGCTGCCGTCCGGGCTGCTGCGCACCCAATGACGAGGCTGATTCACCAGGCCCGGATAGCGGCGCTCGTGGGTAAAGGTCAGCCTGCGCTGCATCACGCCTTTTGGCGGCGCCGGCAGCGTGCTTTCAGTGCCGCACAGCGGTTCGCTTCCGGCGAGCTGATAAGCCTGCGCTTCATCAGGTAGATCCACGATAAACAGCTCAGGCACTTTTTCGCCGCTTGCGGACCGGGTATCGCCGATAAACGCCAGCGCCCAGCGCTGGAGGCTGCCGTCTGGCTTGCGATAACCATGCTCACCGACCCAGCCTTCTTCGTAGGCGCGGTTAATCTCATCGCTGCCGGGCTGCGGCTGCGGCGTTGTGCGACTCACCAGCACGCAATAATGGCTGCCGTCATATTCACGCGGGTGCTGCCTGGGTGGCGTTACGGGCCCAAAAGGCAACGCAATGCCGACGTTGCGCAGATCTAAACGCTCATCAAGCTCGTGCATCACGTGGTCGTTGTAGGTAAAGCTCAGGCGGCTGCCGTCCGGGCTCCAGACGTGAACGTGGCTGCCGCCGCGCAGTGCGCCAGGGGTATAAGGCGAGGTAATGTCCATCGCATCAAGATTGCTGGCCTCGCCCTTGTTCACAACCACGCCACGGCGGTGATGGAAGTCATAATGCCAGTCGGCATCCGGGTTTTCCGGGCCGTGGATAAAGACGTAACGCTCCGGCTGTTGCGGATTCACGGTCACCACGCCAACGTGGGCCCCTTCAGGCGCGCGATAGACCACTTCGACATCGCCGTTCAGGATATTGACTCGCTCGATGGTTGCACCGGTAAAAGAGGCGCCCGATGGCCGCACGTCGAAGGCCAGCCACTGGCTGTCCGGCGTCCAGGTGTTAACGTTGGTAAGCTGATGATGACGCGGTGCGAAGGTGAGTTGTTTTATCACGGTTTTGCCCTGAAGCGCTGAGTACGCTTCAGGGTAAAAGAATTAGTCCGGCCTTTCCACTTTGCCCCGCAGCCACGTGCAAAACTGGCGGGTTAGCGGGTCATTTTCGCTGTCACGATGGATAAGCCACGCCCAGTCTGCGCCGCGCACGGTTTGCTCCACCAGCGGGATGAGCTGCTCGTTTGCCCTTTTTCTTTCCGCCAGCAGCTGGCTAACAAGCGCGATACCCAGCCCGTCTGCGGCCGCATCCAGCAACAATCCTGGGTCAGAGAAGTTCAGCCCCTGACTTTGCTGGCCGACGTCCGCACCTCCGGCCACGCTCCAGTGCTCCCAGCTCATCTCACGCTCGCCGTGAAGCGTTGTCCGCAGCTCTTCCGGCACCTTCAGCACATTGGGGTGACAGGCCGGATAAAGTCTATCCTTGTACAACACCTCGAAAATACATTCCGCCTGCTGGCTGACGTCGTCCCGGATAGCCACGTCGATAGTTTCGCCGGCCATATCCGGCGGGTCAAAGCTGGTAAACAGCCACAAATCCGTTTCCGGGTGCTGGCGGTTAAAGTCCGCCAGATTGGGCAGCAGCCAGTGCCTGGCGAAGGCTGGCGTAGTGTTCACGATAAGCTGGTTCGGCTTGCGGTACTGATCGAGGCGGCGGATACCCACGGCCAGCTGTTGCAGCATAACCTGCGCGGTGCTGTAGAGATCCTGCCCGGCGTCCGTCAGGCTGACGCTGCGCCCGCTGCGAAAGAACAGCGGCTGTTCCAGATAAGCCTCCAGGCTGCGGATCTGCTGGCTGATGGCCGACTGGGTGAGATGCAGTTCAGACGCAGCCTGGTGAAAGCTTCCCAGGCGCGCGGCGGCTTCAAACCCGCGCAGGGCATTTAACGGTGGCCAGTGTTTTAACATTTCGATAAGCCAGGCTAATCAGATGTCCGCTAAATATATCGTTGGAAGCCGAATTCAGCCAGTGGTGAAATATCTACCTGCAACACTGAGCAGAATTTCTTACGTTAAAACAGCTATACGGGAGTCCGGTATGTCAACACGTCGT
The DNA here is from genome assembly GCF_000757825.1 of Cedecea neteri. Lineage (GTDB taxonomy): Bacteria > Pseudomonadota > Gammaproteobacteria > Enterobacterales > Enterobacteriaceae > Cedecea > Cedecea selenatireducens. Next base: position 2,783,205 of record NZ_CP009451.1, on the reverse strand, counting down.
GAATTTATTAAATGTGCCTCCGTGCTGGCCGGGATGGGCATGGCGGGCTCTCTGGGGCTGCCGTTATCCGCCTTCGCGGCGGCGAACGCTGGCTGGCGCATGCCGGACGAAGGGGAACAGCAGCAGCGGGCGTTTATCGCGTTTGGCGCTCAGCGAGCCATCTGGAAAGATTTTACCCCCGGCGTGCAGGATGCCCTGGGCCGCATCGCGCACGCTATCGCCGGTTACCAGCCGCTGACAGTTTTTTGCCGCGAACACGAACGCGAGCTGGCGGAGGAAAAATGCGGCAGCCACAACGTGACCTACGTGGTGACCGGGCTGGACGACATCTGGATGCGGGATACCGGCGCGTGCTTTGTCACTTCGCCAGAAGGAAAGCTCGGCGCGGTGGGCTTCAACTTCAACGGCTGGGGCAATAAACAGCGGCACAGCAAGGACACTTTGCTGGCGGCGTTTATGGCAGAAAAATACGGTGCGACGCCGTTTATCCGCAGCGCCCTGGTGGGCGAAGGCGGTGGGATTGAGGTGGACGGACACGGGACCGGCATCATGACCGAAAGCAGCTGGGTCAACGGCAACCGCAATCCGGGCTGGAGCCGCGATCGGGTCGAGCAGGAGCTGAAAACGCAGCTCGGCCTGAGAAAGATCATCTGGCTGCCGGGGATTAAAGGGAAAGATATCACCGACGCCCACGTCGATTTTTACGCCCGTTTTGTTGAGCCAGGCGTGGTGATCGCCAACCTGGATCCCGACCCGGATTCCTGGGACCACAAGGTGACCCAGGCACATCTGGAGATCCTCAGGCAGGCAACCGACGCCGATGGCCGCAGGCTACAGGTTCACAGCGTCACGCCGCCGCAGGAGCCGCGTGAAAGCCGCTTCAGCGAAGAGAACCCGGATTTTGCCGCCGGGTACATCAACTACTTCGTGATCAACGGCGCAATTATCGCCCCGGAGTTTGGCGATGAAGAAACGGATGAGGCGGCGTTTCGCCTGCTGTCGACGCTTTACCCTGGCCGGGAGGTCGTGCAGCTGAACATCGACGCGATTGCCGCCGGAGGCGGGGGCATTCACTGCGTCACTAATCAGTTACCCTCAGTGAAATAACAAAAGGGAGCGCACCCGGCGCTCCCCTTTCTCTCATTAACCGACCCTTTCCACTTTCCCCACCAGCAGGATGTAAGAAAGCGCACCCAGCAGCGCAACCACGGAGATATACACCAGCGCCGGAGCGAAGCCGTAGCTTTGCGCGAGATAGCCAATCACCAGCGGCACGGTGATCCCGCCGAGGCCGCCGACAAAGTTAAACACGCCACCCGTCAGGCCAATCAGGCGCATCGGCGCCAGGGAAGACACCAGCGACCAGGTGATGGACGCAAAGCCGTTGCCGAAGAAGGCTATCGCCATCAGCGTCATGATCCACACCGGATCGTTGGTGTAGTTGGCGCCCATAATGCAGGTGGAAATCAGCAGCCCGCAGATGATGGGCGCTTTACGTGCGATGCCCAGCGAGTAACCTTTGCGCACCAGGCGATCCGCTACCCATCCGGAGAGCAACACCCCGAAGAACGCCGCCAGGAACGGCACAGTGGTCATAAATCCGGCCTTCAGCGCGGTAATGCCTTTTTCCTGCGTCAGGTAGTTCGGGAACCAGGTCAGGAAGAACCAAAGGGTAGACGTGACGGCAAATTGCCCGAGGTAAACGCCCACTAGCTTACGGTGGAACACCAGTTTCCAGTCGGCGGCGCTGAGCGGCTTACGCGTTTTCTTTTCGGCCGGTGCATCGCCGTCCACCAGGCCCCCGCCTTCACGAATGTAGTCCAGCTCGGCGGTGTTAATGCCTTTACTTTTACGCGGCGGCTGATAAACCTTGAACCAAATCAGCGACCAAATAATGCCGATCCCGCCGGTCACGATAAATACCCAATGCCAGCTTAAAAGCTCCTGAATCCAGATCAGCAGCGGCGTTAAAAACGCCAGGCCAACAAACTGCCCGGAGGTGTAAAACCCTACCGCAGAAGCACGCTCGTGTTCCGGGAACCAGCTCGTCACCATGCGGTTATTGGTCGGGAACGCCGGTGCCTCAAAGATACCGGTGATGGCGCGCAGGCCAATCAGAGACATAAGCCCGGTGGCGAACCCCTGAAACAGCGTGGCGACGGACCAGCCGAAAATAGCAATAAAGTAGGTCAGGCGAGAGCCCACGCGGTCGAGGAACCAGCCGCCCGGGATCTGGCACAGGGTATAAAGCCAGGCAAAGGCCGAGAAGATATAGCCCATTTCCGTTTTGGTGATACCGAACTCGGCCTGAATATGGGCCGACGCGACCGCGAGGTTGGCGCGGTCAACGTAGCAAATCACTACCGTAATAAAGATCATCACCAGCGTTAAATAACGGCGGCGCGTAGGTTTCACCGCAGTTGCAGAAATATCCATGATATTTCGTCTCCAGAATATGGCATGGCGATGCTACTCACCATGCCCTGTTATACAGAGGGTGTTTATAATGTTTTATTTTTTACTGCAGACTTCAGGCGTTATTTATTTACCATTCAGCCACTGAACCATCGGCGTGACGCCATAAAGGATTTCGCCAGTCGGTGACATTTTTACTGCGGGCAATCACCTGCTCTTCGTCAATTTCAACGCCCAGACCCGGCTTCATCAACGGCAGGAAGTAACCGCCGTCCATTTTGAAATCATCTTTATTCTTAACAAAGTCGAGCAGCTCGGCGCCTTTGTTATAGTGAATGCCCATGCTTTGCTCCTGGAATACCGCATTGCGGGAAACAAAGTCGATATGCAGGCAAGCCGCGAGCGCAATTGGCCCCAGCGGGCAATGCGGTGCCAGGGAAACATCATAAGCTTCTGCCATTCCGGCAATTTTGTAGCATTCGGTGATGCCGCCTGCGTGAGAGAGATCGGGCTGCAGAATGGCAATCCCGCCCGCTTCCAATACACGTTTAAATTCGAAGCGAGAGAACATGCGTTCCCCGGCCGCAATAGGTATATGCGTTTGTGCCGCCAGCCGAGGATAATATTCAGCCTGCTCTGCCAGAACCGGCTCTTCAATAAACAGCGGACGATACGGTTCAAGCTCTTTAATTAATACTTTTGCCATCGGGGCGCTAACCCGACCGTGGAAATCAAGGCCAAACTCAATTTCATTGCCGAAGGTTTCGCGAATTTGCGCCACGGTATTTACTGCGGCGTCAACGGCGCGGGAATTATCAATAATGCCCATTTCCTCGCAGCCGTTTAATTTAAAAGTATCAAAACCAATTTTGCGTAAGGATTTAATCCCGTCGATCACTTCCGCCGGGCGGTCGCCGCCTACCCAGCTGTAGGCTTTAATTTTATCGCGCACCAGGCCGCCCATCAGCTGCCACACCGGCGCGTTGAGCACCTTACCTTTAATGTCCCACAGCGCCTGATCGATACCGGCAATAGCGCTCATCAGAATCGGGCCACCGCGGTAGAACCCGCCGCGATACATCACCTGCCACAGGTCGTTAATGCGGGCCGGATCCTGGCCAATCAGGTATTCACTTAGCTCATGAACCGCCGCCTCAACGCTGCGCGCCCGGCCTTCGATAACCGGCTCACCCCAGCCCACTACGCCCTCGTCAGTCTCAATTTTCAGGAACATCCAGCGCGGCGGTAAACGGTACGTCGTCAGTTTGGTAATTTTCATTGCACGGCCTCTTGATACGCTTTAACAAATGCTTTTGCCCTTTCGCTGGTGCGGCTTACCGGCTGCCCGGCGCGGTATAAATCACTGCCCAACCCGGCGCCGGCGCAGCCAGCCTGCAGCCAGATATGCAGGTTTTCCGGCGTGACGCCGCCGACGGCAAATACCGGCACCTCCGGCGGAAGCACGGCTTTCAGCGCCTTGATGTAGTCCGGCCCGAAGGCAGAAGAAGGGAAAATTTTCAGCGTCTGAGCGCCCGCATCCAGCGCGGAGAAAGCCTCGGAGGCCGTCGCACAGCCGGCACAAACCGTCATACCGTTTGCTACGGCGCGGCGTATCACCTCGGGCTGGGTGTTCGGCGTGACCATGAGCTTGCTGCCCATCGCCGCCAGCTCATCCACCTGCTCCGTCTTGAGCACCGTACCCGCCCCGATTAGCGCTTTATCGCCGAACTCCGTGACCATAGAAGCGATGCTTTGCTGCCACTGGGGGGAGTTGAGGGGAATCTCCACCGCGTCAAAACCGGCGTCCAGCAATGCGCTCACGTGCGCCTGAACCTCCAGCGGGGTGATGCCGCGTAAAATCGCGATCAGCGGAAGCTTAGTTTGCCACTGCATTTGCAATACTCCTTATTCCTGCCTGGAAAGCACTGTCGCCATCCACTACCTGGCTGCTAAAGCCGAGCAGGGATAAGGCCGCCTGGTAGCGGGCGCTGAGCGCAGGATTGGCGACAATAGTGACGGGCTGCCCGGTTGAACAGGCGAAGCGGCGCGTCATCGTTGCGGCTTCGCTGCCAATCAGCAGCCCGGAAAGGAAATCGCTAACCTGCTCTCGCGGTAGCTTGCCCAGCACGTGAGCGGCGCGTACTTCAAACAGCTGCGGCAGCAGGTCGCCGCCGTGAACCCCGTGCTCAAGCCCGGCGTTGAACGCCTCGGGGCTGGCCTGTTGTTCTGGCAGGCCGGTGCCAATCAGGGAGTGCTGAAGCAGCAGATGGTGCAGTTCGCCGGTCAATACGGTGCGGAAATCGAGCACCGCCTGTTCATCGGTCTGCACCCATTTGCAGTGGGTGCCGGGCATAATATAAAGCGGAGCAGGATGCAGTGAGCGGGCACCCAGCAGCTGGGTCTCTTCGCCGCGCATCACATTTTGATTGTCATCGCGTTGCACGCACAGGCCAGGAATGATCCACGCCTGTTCGGCTACCGCCGTCATCTGTTCACTGAAAGTGGCAAAACGAGCAGGGCACGGCAGATATGGGGCAATTTTCCAGCCCGCGTTGCTGCCCACCATCCCTGCCATCAACACCGGCGTGGGCGTCTCTCGCCAGCCTGCAACCACCTCGCTAAACACCGCCTCCGGGGACCTGCCGCCCAGGCGCGTCACGCCTGAAGTACTTTTGCGGCTGTCGATGCACGCTCCGTCCTGGTAGAGCCAGGCGCGAAGGTTGGTCGATCCCCAGTCAATGGCGATGTAGCGAGATGTCATGTAATGTCCTTCAGTCGTTTGGTGGAGCTGGCGATCATGGTGAGCGCCGCCTGCTCCGCTGCCGCGCTGTCCTGATGACGGATAGCGTCATACAGCGCTTTATGCTCCTGGAGGGTTTTCGGCATATTGGCCTCATCGCCCATCCAGGTGCGTTCAAAAACGGCCCGCTGCAGGGAGCTGATAGCAATGCTCAGCTGCTGCAGCACCGGGTTATGCACAGACTCCAGCACCGCTTCGTGATAGCGAATATCCGCCTCATTAAACGCGTCGCGGTGCTGATTATTCGCCACCATGTCGTTCAGGGCGCTTTCTATCCGGGCCAGGTCATTCGACGTAGCGCGCTCCGCCGCCCAGCGGGCAATGGCGGGTTCAACCAGATTTCGCACTTCGCTCATCGCGGCTATCAGGCGTGGGTCGTAATCATTCGCCAGCACCCATTGCAGCACCTCGGTATCGAGGTAGTTCCACTGGTTTCGGGGCTGAACGAACGCGCCGCGGTAGCGCTTCATTTCAATCAGCCGCTTCGCCATCAGCGAGCGAAACACTTCCCGAATGATGTTGCGCGAAGTTTCAAACTCTTCGCACAAATCGGCTTCTGCCGGCAACGCTGCACCCGGCGCGTATTTTCCGCTAACGATTTGCTGCCCCAGCGTGACGATGATGCGGTCGGTTTTATTGAGGGTCATAACGGGTTCCTTGTGAACAAAGTCTTACCCGCTACTTTACCGCTCCCGCTGAATTTCACCGCATTTTTGAAGTACAAATGTGAGACCAGGTGCCGTTTCAATGCGTTCAATGTAGTACAATATATTGTCGTTGTACTACAATGTGGATCACATAATAGGCAATTGCTGAATGAAAGGATAAAAAAAACCCCGGCAGAGCCAGGGCAGCAGGAGAGAGAAGAAGGGCTTAATTCAGCACAAACTTCTCGATAGCGTAGGCAACGCCGTCCTCCAGGTTGGATTTGGTGACAAAGTTGCTGACGGCTTTTACTTTGTCGATAGCGTTGTCCATCGCCACGCCCATGCCCGCATATTCCAGCATCGCGATGTCGTTTTCCTGATCGCCGATGGTCATCACTTCTTCAGGCTTAATGCCCAGCTTCTCGGCCAGTGACTTCACGCCGGTGCCTTTGTTGACGCGCTTATCGAGAATTTCCAGGAAGTAAGGCGAGCTTTTCAGCAGCGTGTAGCGTTCAAAAACTTCAGCAGGAATTTTGGCGATGGCCTTGTCGAGGATGGCCGGCTCATCAATCATCATGACCTTCAGGAACTCGCCGTTTTTATCCATGTTTTCCGCTTCGCAGAACATCAGAGGAATGCTGGCGATAAAGGATTCATGCACCGTGTAATAGCTGATATCGCGGTTTGCGGTATACAGCGTGTGGCGATCAAGCGCGTGGAAGTGCGAGCCGACTTCGCGGGACAGATTTTCCAGGTAACGATAGTCGTCATAGCTCAGCGCCGTCTGGGCAACCGTGCTGCCGTCGCTGGCTTTCTGCACCAGCGCGCCGTTGTAGGTGATGCAGTAGTCGCCGGGCTTATCCATATGCAGCTCGCGCAGATAGCTTTCAACGCCAGCAAACGGACGACCGGTACAGATAACGACATTCACGCCGCGTTCACGTGCCGCCGCAACGGCCTGTTTTACCGCCGGGGAGATGGTGTGGTCTGGCAGCAGCAGCGTGCCATCCATATCAATTGCAATCAGTTTTATGGCCATGGGATCTTCAGAGGTAATGGATTTACCTCATGCTAACGCGATTCCGCTCAAAAAACAGCAGCAAACTCCGGGGAAAAGGGGGATCAGAGGCGGCGGGCAAACTCCTCTTTTAAAAGCCCCGGACATAAAGCCGGGGCCAACAAAAAGGTCAGCTAAAAAGCTTACCTTTCAGTAAGTTAACACCCGTACTGAGCAGGTCATTATGGGCTTCCGGCGTGACTTCGCCGTTTGGCGACAGCGCGTCGATCACCTTCGGCAGGTATTCCGCCAGTAAAGCGGAAGCCGAGCCGGCATCCACGCCCAGTTTTTCCCCCAGCGCCGCAACGGACGGTGAACCCAGCGCCTGGGTTATCTGGTCGCCGCTCAGCGACTGATTTGTCCCGTTGCTGCTCAGCCACGAGGAGACGATTTCGCTTAAGCCCCCCTGGCGCAGCTTATCCAACAGCGCCTGAATACCGCCCTGCTGTTCTACCCAGCTTAGAATGGCCTGATATTTACCGGCGTCGCCGTTTAACAGCGAGCCCGCAACCTGATCAAAAAGCCCCATGGTGTTTCCCTCTGTGATGTAGAAATTCGACAACGCAAAGTATAGCGCCCATAAAAAAAGCCGTGCTAAAAGCACGGCCTTCTTAATCGCTGACGTTCAATATTAGATATCGATGTTCGCAGCCTTCAGGGCGTTCTCTTCGATAAACGCACGGCGTGGTTCTACCGCATCGCCCATCAGGGTGGTGAACAGCTGGTCTGCAGCAATCGCGTCTTTAACGGTAACGCGCAGCATGCGGCGGCTGTCCGGATCCATGGTGGTTTCCCACAGCTGCTCCGGGTTCATCTCGCCCAGACCTTTATAACGCTGGATAGCCAGGCCACGACGGGACTCTTTCTGCAGCCATTCCAGCGCCTGCTCGAAGCTGGTTACCGGCTGACGACGTTCGCCACGTTCGATAAACGCATCTTCTTCGATCAGGCCACGCAGCTTCTCACCGAGCGCACAAAGACGGCCGTATTCGCCCCCTTCAACAAACTCTTTTTCCAGCACGTAGTCGGTGTCCACGCCGTGAGTACGCACGCGCACAATCGGCTCAAACACGTTCAGCTCGCTGTTGCGGTGGATAGCGTATTTCCAGGTGCTGCCGTGCTCCTCTTTCTCGTTCAGCGTGGTAGTCAGCGCAGAAATCCACTGCGTCACTTTCGCTTCATCGATCAGGTCAGCCGCCTGCAACGTTGGGTGATAAACCAGGTTGTTCAGCAGGTTGCGCGGATAACGACGCTCCATGCGGCCAATCATTTTCTGCGCGGTGTTGTACTCGGCCACCAGCTTCTCAAGCGGCTCACCGGCCAGAGCAGGTGCACTTGCGTTGGTGTGCAGGGTTGCGCCGTCAAGCGCGATGGAGATCTGATACTGATCCATCGCCTCATCGTCTTTGATGTACTGCTCCTGCTTGCCTTTCTTCACTTTGTACAGCGGCGGCTGCGCAATGTAGATGTGGCCGCGCTCAACGATTTCCGGCATCTGACGGTAGAAGAAGGTCAGCAGCAGGGTGCGGATGTGCGAACCATCCACGTCGGCATCGGTCATGATGATGATGTGGTGATAGCGCAGCTTGTCCGGGTTGTATTCGTCACGGCCGATGCCGCAGCCCAGGGCGGTGATAAGCGTCGCTACTTCCTGAGAGGAGAGCATCTTGTCGAAGCGCGCCTTCTCAACGTTCAGGATTTTCCCTTTCAGCGGCAGGATCGCCTGGTTCTTACGGTTACGCCCCTGTTTTGCAGAGCCGCCCGCAGAGTCCCCTTCCACAAGGTACAGTTCAGACAGCGCCGGGTCGCGTTCCTGGCAGTCCGCCAGCTTGCCCGGCAGGCCAGCAAGATCAAGCGCGCCTTTACGGCGGGTCATTTCACGTGCGCGACGAGCAGCTTCACGAGCACGAGCAGCGTCGATAATTTTGCCGACAACGATTTTCGCATCGCCAGGATGTTCAAGCAGGTATTCGGCCAGCAGTTCGTTCATCTGCTGCTCAACCGCGGATTTCACTTCCGAAGAAACCAGTTTGTCTTTGGTCTGGGAAGAGAACTTCGGATCCGGCACCTTCACGGAAACCACGGCAATCAGGCCTTCACGCGCATCGTCACCGGTGGCGCTGACTTTGGCTTTTTTGCTGTAGCCTTCTTTGTCCATGTAGGCGTTCAGGGTACGGGTCATCGCCGCACGGAAGCCCGCAAGGTGAGTCCCGCCGTCGCGCTGAGGAATGTTGTTGGTGAAGCAGTAGATGTTTTCCTGGAAACCGTCGTTCCACTGCAGCGCCACTTCTACGCCGATACCGTCTTTTTCAGTGCTGAAATAGAACACGTTCGGGTGAATAGGCGTTTTGTTCTTGTTGAGGTACTCAACAAACGCCTTGATGCCGCCTTCGTAGTGGAAGTGATCCTGCTTACCGTCGCGCTTGTCGTTCAGGCGAATAGACACGCCGGAGTTCAGGAACGAAAGCTCACGCAGGCGCTTAGCCAGGATGTCGTACTCAAATTCCACCACGTTGGTGAAGGTTTCATGGCTCGGCCAGAAACGCACCTGGGTGCCGGTCAGTTCGGTTTCGCCGGTGACCGCCAGCGGAGCCTGCGGCACGCCGTGCACGTAGGTTTGCTGATGAGTTTTGCCTTCGCGGCGAATCAACAGTTCCAGCTTCTGTGACAGGGCGTTAACAACGGAAACGCCTACGCCGTGCAGGCCGCCAGAAACTTTATAGGAGTTATCGTCGAATTTACCGCCGGCGTGCAGTACGGTCATGATAACTTCCGCAGCCGAGACGCCCTCTTCCGGGTGAATGCCGGTTGGAATACCACGGCCGTCATCGGTTACCGAAACGGAGTTATCCGCGTGGATAGTGACCACGATGTCTTTACAGTGGCCCGCGAGCGCTTCGTCGATAGCGTTATCCACGACCTCAAATACCATGTGGTGCAGACCGGTGCCGTCATCCGTATCGCCGATATACATGCCCGGGCGTTTACGTACCGCATCCAGCCCCTTAAGGACTTTGATACTGGAGGAGTCATAAGAATTCGACATCAACGTTTCTCGCTCATTTAATCTTGGGTTAATCCGCTATTTTACCCTGATCCACGGCGAACATCTTTGAATTTTTGTCCGCCATATCCATCACATGTTCGGCGCTGATCGCGCTAACAAAAACCTGTGATTCCGTGGCCTTTAACCGGCTGGCCAACAGGCCGCGCCTGGCATCATCCAGTTCAGAGGCAAAATCATCTATCAGATACAGGCAACGCCGCCCGTTCTGCCGGGTGAGAAACTCACCCTGCGCCAGTCGTAAGGCGCACATCAGTAATTTAAGCTGCCCGCGCGAGAGCGTATCTTCTACCGGCGCACCGTCGGCGCGAATACGAAAATCCGCTTTATGAGGGCCGTGTGCGGTATAGGTCAGCATCCGGTCGCGTTCGAAATTACGCTCCAGCACTTCGCTGTAGTCGCTCTCTTTCTCCCAGCCGCGCTGGAAGGAAAAGCTCAGAGCGAATTCCGGCAGAAATTGCGCACAGGTATCGGCCATATCTTCCGCAATGGCGGCGCTATAATCGGCGCGCCAGCGGCTGATCTGCTCGGCCAGCGGAATCAGTTCCTGATCCCACGGGCGCAGCTGTGCGTAGCGTGTCACCTGGCGCAACGCGGCGTTGCGTTGCTTCAGCAGGCGTTTGAGGTTACTCCAGGCAACAAAAAAGCCTGGTTCGTTGTGAAAACAGCCCCAATCAAGGAAAGCTCTACGGTATTTGGGGCCGCCGCCGAGCAAAGTAAACCCCTCCGGGGTAATCAGCTGCATCGGCATCATCATCGCCAGGTCGGCGATTTTGTGGCCGTCGCTGCCGTCAATGCGCACTTTGCTGTCGCCGGTGCGGTCTTTGGACAGGCCGATTGAGGTTTCCCTTTCACCGTCCTGCAGCCGCCCGTGCAAAACAAAAGCGTTCTGCTCATGGCGGATCACGCGTTCAATTTTCAGGCTGCGAAAAGCGCGGCCGTGCCCGAGGGTGTAAATCGCCTCAAGCACGCTGGTTTTGCCGCTGCCGTTAGCACCGACCAGAAAATTAAAGCCAGGAGAAAGAGCGAGATCCGCGTTTTCGATGTTGCGAAAGTCTTTAATCAGCAAACGCGTAAGTGACATCTACAGTCTCATTGGCATAACAACATAGGCCGCCGCCTGGCTGGCCGCGTCTTCAATCTGCACGCTGGAAACGGAGTCCGTCAGCAGGATGCGGACGTTCTCACACTTCAGGGCGTTCAGCACGTCCAGCACATAGCTGACGTTGAAGCCGATTTCCATCTCGGTACCGTCGTAGGAAACGTCCAGAATTTCTTCTGCTTCTTCCTGCTCCGGGTTGTTTGCCGTGATTTTCAGCTGGTTTGCGCTGACGAACAGGCGCACGCCACGGAATTTCTCGTTCGACAGGATAGCCGCCCGGGCAAACGCCTGTTTCAGCAGGTCACAGCCTGCATCGAGGTGTTTATCCGGGTTCTTCGGCAGCACGCGACGATAGTCCGGGAAGCGGCCATCCACCAGCTTAGAAGTAAAGATGAAGTCACCGACGTGAGCGCGAATGTTATTGCTGCCGATCTGCACGCGCAGCGGGGTTTCGCCGCCGTCGAGCATACGCATCAGCTCAATCACGCCTTTACGCGGCACGATGACCGAATGATTTGGCAAAGGCTGCCCAACCGGCATCGAACAGACCGCCAGGCGGTGGCCGTCCGTTGCGACGGTGCGCAGGTCTTCACCTTCGGTTTCGAACAGCATGCCGTTCAGGTAATAGCGAACGTCCTGATGCGCCATCGAGAACTGCGTGGCTTCTATCAGGCGCTTCATGGTCGCCTGCGGCAGGGTAAATTCTACCTCGCTCTGCCAGTCGTCCAGGTTAGGGAAGTCCGCCGCCGGCAGCGTGGAAAGCGAAAAGCGGCTACGCCCGGAGCGCACCAGCATGCGGTCGCCCTCCAGCTGTACCGCAATTTCAGCCCCTTCCGGCAGGCCACGGCAGATATCGAAGAATTTACGTGCCGGTACGGTCGTTGCCCCAGGTTCATGAGGCTGTACCAGCGCCACGCGCGCCACCATCTCCATTTCCAGATCGGTACCGGTTAAAGAGAGTGCACCTTCAGCCACCTGCAGCAGCAGGTTGCCCAGGATAGGCAGGGTCGGGCGGCCTCCGAGGGGGCCACTTACCTGCTGTAGCGGTTTTAATAAATGTTCACGTTCAACGGTAAATTTCATAGCGTCACGAAGATAATGTTCTGATTAAATTGGAGAAATCTTCTTTGATATCGTGGCTTTCTTCACGCAACTGCTCAATCTTACGGCAGGCATGCAAAACCGTGGTGTGGTCGCGTCCACCAAAAGCATCGCCAATTTCCGGCAGGCTATGGTTGGTCAGCTCTTTTGCCAGCGCCATCGCCATCTGGCGCGGACGGGCAACGGAACGAGAGCGACGCTTGGACAGCAGATCAGCGACCTTAATTTTATAATACTCGGCCACCGTTTTCTGAATATTATCGATGGTGACCAGCTTCTCCTGAAGCGCCAGCAGATCGCGCAGCGCTTCACGAACGAAGTCGATGGTAATTGCCCGGCCGGTAAAGTTGGCGTTGGCGATTACGCGGTTCAGCGCCCCTTCCAGCTCGCGGACGTTAGAGCGCAGTCGCTTGGCAATAAAGAAGGCCACTTCGCCCGGCAGACGGATATCGTTCTCGTCGGCCTTTTTCATCAGGATCGCCACACGCGTTTCAAGTTCAGGTGGTTCGATCGCCACCGTCAGCCCCCAGCCGAAACGGGATTTCAAACGATCCTCAACGCCGTTGATCTCTTTTGGATAGCGATCCGACGTCAGAATGATCTGTTGATTGCCTTCCAGCAGGGCATTAAAGGTGTGGAAAAACTCTTCCTGAGAACGTTCTTTATTGGCAAAAAACTGAATGTCATCGATAAGCAGCGCATCCACCGAGCGGTAGTAGCGTTTGAACTCTTCGATGGCGTTGTTCTGCAACGCTTTAACCATGTCCTGAACAAAACGCTCAGAGTGCATGTACACCACTTTGGCATTCGGCTTGCGCGCCATGATGCCGTTACCCACAGCATGTAAAAGGTGCGTTTTACCTAAACCGGTGCCGCCATAAAGGAAGAGTGGATTATAAGCGCCGCCTGGGTTATCGGCCACCTGACGTGCCGCTGCGCGGGCCAGCTGGTTCGATTTACCTTCAACGAAGTTATCAAAGGTGTGTTTCAGGTTAACGTTAGAACGGTAGGACGGCTCAGCGGGCGCAGGCATGTTATCCCAGCTTGGGCGCATCGGCGCCGCAGCGCGCGCAACCTGAGCTGGCGCCGCAGTAGTTGCCAGTTCGGCAACGGGCTGAGTCACGGGCTTACTGCCGACTTCGAAGCGCAGCAAAGGCGCGTCGGTGCCGCAGAAATCATTGAGCAGTCCATTGATATTATTAAGGTACTTATCACGCACCCAGTCGAGCACAAAACGATTAGGCGCGTACAAAGCCAGCGTGTTATCGCTCAGTTCCGCCTGTAGGGGGCGTATCCACATACTGAATTCTGTGGCTGGTAACTCATCCTGCAATCGGGCAAGACACTGCTGCCAAAGCGAAAGTGACACGGCGGACTCCACTCGAACAAAGTCGATAAAAAGACGAAGACTGAAAGTTATACATTCATGATTGTTGACACGCGCTCTCAGGCTGTGGGAGGCGCGCGAACCGCTATTTGCGGTTTCCCCGGTGAAGGCTGGATCACGATCGGGACCGCGGATCATAGCCTAAAGCGCGGCAGAGATCTTCTGTTTCTCACAGATTCTTCACGAATTATCCACAGGGAAGTTTTGAGCGGGTTAAGTGTAATCGATCCTGGCACACGTGCAGTGTATAACCGTCTCATATTGGAAAATTTAATGACTAGCGCACAAATATCGCTAAAGGGATCTGATGAAGATCCGTGCGGATCCTTGCGCTTTCGCCGCAAGCCCGTATAATTCCCCACCCGTCGCGTAATGCCGCTGTACTTCAGCGGAGATCCGGGCCTCTTTTCGGGGTCAAAAAGGGCGCAGCAGTAAGGGAATTGAATTGACTCCGGAGTGTACAATTATTACAATCCGGCCTCTTTAATCAGCCACACTGAAGCGTAAGTCGTTCGCAGACCCTGTAGGGCATTACGCAAATCCAGTGAAATTTAATAGTTTAGGTAGAAATCGCCATGAAACGCACTTTTCAACCGTCCGTACTGAAGCGCAACCGTTCTCACGGCTTCCGTGCTCGTATGGCTACTAAAAATGGTCGTCAGGTTCTGGCACGTCGTCGTGCTAAAGGCCGCTCCCGTCTGACCGTTTCTAAGTAATAAAAGCTAACCCCTGCGTGGTTAAGCTAGCTTTTCCCAGGGAGTTACGTTTGTTAACTCCCCATCATTTCACATTCGTCTTCCAGCAGCCTCAACGGGCTGGCACGCCGCAAATCACCATCCTCGGCCGCCTGAATACGCTGGGGCATCCCCGCATCGGTCTCACCGTCGCTAAGAAAAACGTTAAACGCGCCCATGAACGCAATCGGATTAAACGTCTGACGCGTGAAAGCTTCCGTCTGCGTCAACACGAACTGCCACCAATGGATTTCGTGGTAGTAGCGAAAAAAGGGGTTGCCGACCTGGATAACCGGGCTTTATCGGAAGCATTGGAAAAGTTATGGCGCCGCCATTGTCGCCAGGCTCACGGGTCCTGATAGCCCTCATCAGGGTCTATCAACGCCTGATTAGTCCGCTTCTCGGGCCGCATTGTCGTTTCACCCCAACCTGTTCTCACTACGGAATTGAGGCCTTACGCAGGTTTGGAGTGTTAAAAGGCAGTTGGTTAACGATGAAACGCGTACTAAAATGCCACCCTTTGAACCCCGGTGGAGACGATCCCGTTCCGCCCGGACCTTTTGATACCAGAGAACACTAACGATGGATTCGCAACGCAATCTTTTTCTCATCGCTTTGTTGTTCGTGTCTTTCATGATCTGGCAAGCCTGGGAGCAGGACCACGCTCCTCAACCTCAGGTGCAGCAGACCACGCAGACCACGAACAGCCAGGGTAACGCCGCTAACCAGGGTGTGCCGGCCAGTGGCCAGGGAAAACTCATTACGGTTAAAACTGACGTTCTTGAACTGACCATCAACACCCGCGGTGGTGATGTAGAACAAGCGCTGTTGCCAACCTACCCGAAAGAGTTGAAATCCGCAGAGCCTTTCCAGCTGCTGGAAACCACGCCTGAATTTATCTACCAGGCGCAGAGCGGCCTGACCGGTCGTGATGGCCCGGATAACCCGGCGAACGGTGAGCGTCCTCTGTATAACGTCACCGCCGATACCTTCGCGCTGGCTGAAGGCCAGAACGAGCTGGTTGTTCCGCTGACGTTTACCGACGCGGCAGGCAACACCTTCACCAAGACCTTCACCCTGAAACGCGGTGAGTTCTCCGTGGGTGTCGACTACAACGTGAAGAACGTGGGCGAGAAGCCGCTGGAGCTGGCGACCTTTGGTCAGCTGAAGCAGTCCATCAACCTGCCTACTCATCGTGATACCGGCAGCAGCAACTTTGCGCTGCACACCTTCCGTGGTGCGGCCTACTCCACGCCGGATGCGAAGTACGAAAAATACAAGTTCGACAAGATTGCCGACGGCGAGAACCTGAACCTCAGCGCCAACAGCGGCTGGGTGGCAATGCTGCAGCAGTACTTTGCTACCGCATGGGTGCCACACACTCAGGGCGCGAACAACTTCTATACCACCAAGCTGAACAACGACGTGGCGGCAATTGGCTATAAGTCTGCCTCGCAGATCGTTCAGCCTGGCCAGACGGCTCAGATGGGCAGCACCCTGTGGGTAGGTCCGGAGATTCAGGACAAAATGGCGGCCGTTGCGCCACACCTTGACCTGACCGTGGATTACGGCTGGCTGTGGTTCATCTCTCAGCCGCTGTTTAAGCTGCTGAAATTTATCCACAGCTTCATCGGTAACTGGGGCTTCTCCATTATCGTTATCACCTTTATCGTTCGTGGCATCATGTACCCGCTGACCAAAGCGCAGTACACCTCGATGGCCAAAATGCGTATGCTGCAGCCAAAACTGGCGGCCATGCGTGAGCGTATCGGTGACGACAAGCAGCGTATGAGCCAGGAAATGATGGCGCTGTACAAAGCTGAGAAGGTTAACCCGCTGGGCGGCTGCTTCCCGCTGATCATCCAGATGCCAATCTTCCTGGCGCTGTACTACATGCTGATGGGCTCCGTTGAGCTGCGCCATGCGCCGTTCGCACTGTGGATCCATGACCTGTCTGCACAGGACCCGTACTACATCCTGCCGATTCTGATGGGCGCCACGATGTTCTTCATCCAGAAGATGTCGCCGACCACCGTAACCGACCCGATGCAGCAGAAGATAATGACCTTTATGCCGGTCATCTTCACCGTGTTCTTCCTGTGGTTCCCGTCAGGTCTGGTGCTGTACTATATCGTCAGCAACCTGGTGACCATCCTTCAGCAGCAGCTGATTTATCGCGGTCTGGAAAAGCGTGGCCTGCATAGCCGCGACAAGAAAAAGACCTGATAAGATTTAGCTTACAGCTTACGAAAGGCGGTCTATTGACCGCCTTTTTCTTTTTGATTCAAGGTCTGAGATAAACGATGAGCAATCATGACACGATTATTGCCCAGGCTACTCCGCCGGGGCGCGGTGGCGTAGGGATTCTGCGTATTTCCGGCCGCCAGGCGCGTGAGGTCGCAGAAGCTGTCCTCGGCAAACTGCCGAAACCGCGCTACGCGGACTACCTTCCTTTCCGTGATGCCGACGGCAGCGCGCTGGATCAGGGTATTGCGCTGTGGTTCCCTGGCCCGAATTCCTTCACCGGCGAGGACGTGCTTGAGCTGCAGGGGCACGGCGGCCCGGTTATCCTCGACCTGCTGTTAAAACGCATCCTGACGCTGCCTGGCCTGCGTATCGCCAGGCCCGGTGAGTTTTCTGAACGCGCGTTTCTGAACGATAAGCTCGACCTGGCGCAGGCAGAAGCCATTGCCGACCTGATCGACGCCAGCTCCGAACAGGCCGCTCGCTCGGCGCTCAACTCGCTTCAGGGCGCTTTCTCTTCGCGTATTAACCATCTGGTGGAAGCGCTGACTCACCTGCGCATCTACGTGGAAGCGGCTATCGACTTCCCGGACGAAGAGATCGACTTCCTCTCTGACGGTAAAATCGAAGCCCAGCTGCATCGGGTCATTGGCGACCTCGATGCGGTGCGCGCCGAAGCTCGTCAGGGCAGCCTGCTGCGCGAAGGCATGAAGGTGGTTATCGCCGGGCGTCCTAACGCCGGCAAATCCAGCCTGCTGAACGCGCTGGCCGGGCGCGAGGCCGCTATCGTTACCGACATAGCCGGCACCACGCGTGACGTGCTGCGCGAGCATATCCATATCGACGGCATGCCGCTGCATATCATCGATACCGCAGGCCTGCGCGAAGCCAGCGACGAAGTCGAACGCATCGGGATTGAACGTGCCTGGCAAGAGATTGAGCAGGCGGATCGCGTGCTGTTTATGGTCGACGGCACCACCACCGACGCCGTTGACCCGGCCGCCATCTGGCCAGATTTTATCGCTCGTCTGCCGGAGCGTTTGCCGATTACCGTGGTGCGCAATAAAGCTGACGTGACCGGCGAGACGCTTGGCCTGAGCGAAGTAAATGGTCACTCACTTGTTCGGCTTTCCGCCCGTACCGGGGAAGGTGTGGACGTGCTGCGCGCGCATCTGAAAGAGAGCATGGGCTTTGAAACCAACATGGAAGGTGGCTTCCTCGCCCGTCGCCGTCATCTGCAGGCGCTGGAGCAAGCCGCTGAACACCTGCAGCAGGGTAAAGCCCAGCTGCTGGGTGCCTGGGCCGGTGAACTGCTGGCTGAAGAGCTGCGCCTGGCCCAGCAGAACTTAAGTGAAATTACCGGTGAATTCAGCTCTGACGATCTGTTAGGGCGCATCTTCTCGAGCTTCTGTATCGGGAAATAACACTTCTCGGCCGCCCCGCGTCACACTTCAGAATGCGGGGCGTTTTCCTCAATTTCAAAATACTTCATCATTTCAATAGCCTGTCTTTTGAGCAATGTTTTTAAGTGTTTCACTGACGCAAACCACTAAGAATTCTCCCAGGATTGAATATATAATATATTGCTCAAAAAATAGGTCACTCTATTGAAGAGCGTCAATGACAACGCCCTGAACCTGAGATTACTATTCGATGCCTGACGACGTTCAGGATCGAAAGCGGAGCGCTGTTTCAGCCACCCGAAACGGCATGACATCGACTGACCATTATCAAGGAGCGACAAATGGCGACGCATTTTGCAAGATGGGCTCTGAACCCTCCCAACCTCACTTCACCCCGACTGAGCGACGATACCCTTAACGCAGCCAGCCTGATGCCGGAACACCGCCGCACGCGCTATCTCGCGTCACGGACGCTGGTCGCCGAGATGATGTTTATGCTGTACGGCACCCAACGCCTGCCGCAAATTATCACCTCCACCGCCGGACGCCCGCGCTTTGCCGACGCCGAGCTGCCGGATTTCAGCCTCGCCTATGCCGGTAACATGGTGGGCGTGCTGCTGGCCACCGAAGGACGCTGCGGTCTGGACATGGAGCTTCGCCGCAGCTTTCAGGCTCCGTCCCCTGTGGTGCCACCATCTCAGTCAAGCAGTAGCGAAATCACCTGGATCAACAATCAAAACGATCCCAACGAAGCCCGCACCCAGCTGCATACCCTGCGCCGTAGCGTCCTGAAGCTTACCGACAACCCCCAGACCAGCCTGAACACGCTACAATTATTGCCGGGCTCTGGTCGTCTGCGCGTCACAAACGAGCCGCATATTGAGGCTATCAGCGACGCGGAAGATATCCTTATCTGGGGCTGTGCCGTAGCACCGGGCGTTGAACGTCTGAAGCTGTGGGAGTTTGACGGGCAGCAGGGCTGGAACGCCCTGCCGGACGCAGAAGCACGCAGCCGCAGCGCTCAGGCGCGCATCATTCGCCTGACGGGTATATCATCAGAGGCAGCTACGCCGCATAACACATTTTCCCGAACGTCCTGACGCATAAAGGAGTACCAATGTCTGATTCGTTGCAGATAGTGACTTTACTGGGGAGCCTGCGTAAGGGTTCATTTAACGCAATGGTCGCCCGCACGCTGCCGAACATTGCCCCGGCAGGTATGCAGATAGATGCCCTGCCTTCCATCGGTGACATTCCGCTGTACGATGCCGACATTCAGCAGGAAGAAGGTTTCCCTCAGAGCGTAGAAGCCATTGCCGGGCAGATTCGCCAGGCGGACGGCGTGGTGATTGTCACGCCGGAATACAACTATTCGGTGCCGGGCGGCCTGAAAAACGCCATTGACTGGCTCTCCCGCCTGCCTGAGCAGCCGCTGGCCGGCAAGCCTGTGCTGATTCAAACCAGCTCCATGGGCGCCATCGGCGGCGCACGCTGCCAGTATCACCTGCGCCAAATCCTCGTCTTCCTCGACGCGATGGTGATGAACAAGCCGGAGTTTATGGGCGGCGTTATCCAGAACAAAGTTGACCCACAGAGCGGCGAAGTGGTCGATCAAAGCACGCTTGACCATCTGACCGGGCAGCTCACCGCCTTTGGCGATTATATCAAGCGCGTGAAAGCCTGATTCCGGGCCAAAAAAAACGCCAGTCGCATGACTGGCGTTTTTATTTCTGCTGTCGCTTTAATCAACAAACACGATTTTCAGCACAAACAGCAGCGCAACGATGACGACGCACGGACTCAGCTCGCGCCAGCGGCCGGTACCCAGCTTCATGACGCAGTAGGAAATAAAGCCGAGAGCGATACCTTCGGTAATCGAGAAGCTGAACGGCATCATCACGGCGGTAACAAACGCCGGAACGGCTTCGGTCAGGTCATCCCACTTCACACGGGCCAGGCTTGAGGTCATCAGGACGCCAACATAAATCAGCGCACCAGCGGCCGCGTATGCCGGCACCATGCCCGCCAGCGGTGACAGGAAGATAACCAGCAGGAACAGCAGGCCAACCACGATAGCGGTCAGCCCGGTGCGGCCACCGACGGAAACGCCGGAAGAGCTTTCGATGTAGGCGGTAACCGAAGAGGTGCCAAAGAAAGAGCCGGTCACGGATGAGATACTGTCCACGAACAGCGCCTGCTTCATGCGCGGGAATTTGCCCTTCGCATCGGTTAGCCCAGCTTTATCCGTCACGCCAATCAGGGTGCCGGAGGAGTCAAACAGGTTGACCAGCATGAAGGAGAAGATAACGCCCGCCAGGCCCAGATTCAGGGAGCCAGCCAGATCAACCTGCCCCACAACGCTGCTCACGCTGGGTGGCGCAGAAACGATGCCATGATACTGCACGTCGCCCAGCAGCCAGCCCAGCAGCGTGGTCACCACGATGGAGACCAGCACGGCCGCGTGGATGTTACGGGAAGCAAGAATCGCGATGATAAAGAAGCCCAGCGCGCCAAGCAGCACGCTGTGGGAAGTCAGGTTCCCGATGCTGACCAGCGTCTCTTTATTGGCCACGATGATCCCGGCGTTTTTCAGCCCCATCATGCCGATAAACAGGCCGATACCGCTGGTGATGCCTACGCGCAGGCCAAGCGGAATATTCGCAATCATCCAGTAGCGAACGCGGAAGATGGTCAGCAACAGCAGGCCAACGGCGCCCCAGAAAATCGCGCCCATCCCGACTTGCCAGGAAATTCCCATCGCACCGACCACCACGAACGCGAAGAAAGCGTTCAGGCCCATTGCCGGTGCCAGCGCAACGGGCAGGTTGGCGAAAATGCCCATCAGGATGCTGCCAAAGGCCGCAATCAGGCAGGTGGTGACGAATACCGCCTGAGTATCCATGCCGGCCGCGCCGAGGATCTGTGGGTTAACAAAAACGATATACACCATCGTCAGGAAGGTAGTGAACCCGGCGATCACCTCGGTGCGGGCGTTAGTACCGTGTTCGCGTAATTTGAACGCGCGTTCGAGCAGCCCCGGGGTTGTTTCCGGAGTGGACTGTGGTTGGCTCATTATCGGTTTCCGAACTAAAAGAGGAAAAAATACGCCGCTATCCTATACCAAAAATGGCAGGGGATAACGGAAATCATCCACTTTTTTCGCTGAAATTACCGCCACGGGATCGATTGCGTTGCGCAAAAAGCATAGAGTAAACGTTAAACCAGAGAGAAAGGAAATGGCATGTCCCGGATAGAAGCGGTGTTTTTTGACTGCGATGGAACGCTGGTCGACAGCGAGGTCATCTGCTCCAAAGCCTACGTGCATATGTTTGCGCAATACGGCATTCAGCTTGCGCTCGAAGATGTCTTCAAGACCTTTAAAGGCGTCAAACTCTACGAAATTATCGACACAATCAACGCCGAGTACGGCACCAGCCTGCCGAAGCCAGAACTTGAGGCGATTTACCGAGCCGAAGTCGCCCGTCTGTTCGACAGCGAGCTTCAGGAAATCGCCGGGGCGAACACCCTGCTGGCGCAAATCAAAAAGCCGATGTGCGTGGTGTCCAACGGCCCGGTCAGCAAGATGCAGCATTCTCTCGGCAAAACCGGGATGCTCGGCTACTTCCCGGAGACGCTGTACAGCGGCTACGACATTCAGCGCTGGAAGCCAGACCCGGCTCTGATGTTCCACGCGGCAGAACAGATGAAGGTGGGGGTGGAGCACTGCATTCTGGTGGATGATTCTATGGCGGGTGCGCAATCGGGCATTGCGGCGGGAATGGAGGTGTTTTATTTCTGTGCCGATCCGCATAACAAACCGATCGATCATCCAAAAGTGACGACGTTTACCGATTTGGCCGAGTTACCGGGCTTGTGGAAAGCACGCGGTTGGGTGATTACGGCGTAGGGATTGCCCCTCACCCCGGCCCTCTCCCCAAAGGGGGCGAGGGAGAAACTCCCCCGAAAACTGGCTTCTGTCTGTCCCCTCTCCCTTTTAGGGAGAGGGTTAGGGTGAGGGTCACCTGCCGGGAACGGTCAAAAAACTAAAGGAACATCCCGCCGGACACTTCAATCCGCTGCGCGTTCATCCAGCCGGTCTCATCGCTGAGGATCGCCGCAATCGCATCGCCGATATCATCCGGCTGCCCTACTCGCCCCAGCGCGGTTTGTGCGGCGATAGCTTTCGACACATGCTCGTTATCCCGCACGATACCGCCGCTAAAATCGGTGGCAATAGCGCCCGGCGCGATGATATTCACCGCAATCCCGCGTGAGCCCAGCTCTTTGGCCTGATACTTAGTCAGCACTTCCATCGCCCCTTTCATCGTGGCGTAGGCGGCTTTACCCGGCAGCGAGAAACGGGTCAGGCCGGTGGACACATTCAGAATGCGCCCGCCGTCTTTAATCAGCGGCAGAAGGCGCTGGGTCAGGAAAAAAGGCCCTTTCAAATGGATGTTCATTATTTCATCGAACTGCGCTTCGCTGGTCTCGGCAAACGACGCTTCAAGACCGATCCCCGCATTGTTCAATAAATAATCAAACGTATCTCGCTGCCAGACGTTATTCAGCGTCTCTATCACCTGCTCAACGAACTCCGCAAAGGTAGAGGAATCGCCGACATTCAGCTGTATTGCTGCGGCTTTTACGCCTTTTTGCTCAATTTCACGCACAACATCTTCGGCTTCCTGCTGCTTACTGTTGTAAGTCAGAAGAATACCGATTCCTCTTGCAGCCAGCTTCAGCGCTGCGTTTTTACCTAATCCACGGCTGCCGCCGGTCACTAAAGCGATACGTTGATTCATGATAAACCTCTTATTTGGCTGACTGGTCATTGAGGTACAGCTTATTAGCTGATACAAAATCAATAAATACGGCCAGATGCGCCTCACTGTTTCAATTCAAACAACAATGCGGTGATAAGATGGATAAAATACATGCAATGCAGCTTTTCGTGAGAGTCGCCGAGCTGGAGAGTTTTACCCGCGCCGCAGACACCCTTGGGCTGCCGAAGGGCAGCGTTTCGCGCCAGGTTCAGGCGCTGGAAACCTCGCTCGGAACACGCCTGCTGCACCGTACCACGCGCCGGGTTCAGCTCACCCAGGACGGCATGGTTTATTACGAACGCTGCCGGGACCTGCTAACCAATCTCGACGAGCTGGATGGCCTGTTCCAGCACGATCCTGCCAGCGTCAGCGGGCGAATCAGGGTCGATATGCCCGTCACGCTGGCGCGCGGCCTGATTATTCCTAAACTGCCGGGATTTCTGCAGCAGTATCCGGGCATAGAGCTGGAGCTTAGCAGCAGCGACAGAATGGTAGATGTTGTCCGGGAAGGGTTTGACTGCGTGGTACGCGTGGGCCACCTCAAAGACTCGGGTCTGGTGGCCAGACCGCTGGGAAAATTTACCATGATCAACTGCGCCAGCCCGGACTACCTCAGCCGCTTTGGCTACCCTGAAAACCTGGACGATCTGGCTTCACACGCGCTGGTGCATTACGCCCAAAACCTCGGCACTCGCCCGCAGGGCTTTGAAGTCTGGCTGGATAAAACAACGCAGTGGGTGAAAACCGGCGGCCTGATTACCGTCAACAGCACGGAAACTTACCAGGCGGCCTGCGCTGCCGGGCTGGGTATTATCCAGGTCCCACGCGTGGGCGTGAAAGCCCAGCTAAAAGAAGGCAGCCTCGTGGAGATTTTGCCGCAGTACCGCGCCGAACCGATGCCGATTTCGCTGCTTTATCCGCATCGCCGCAACCTCTCCCGGCGGGTACATTTGTTTATGGAATGGCTAACCGGCGTACTCAAAGCCTATGTAGATTAGCGTTATGGCTATAATTTCCTTAAGATCCTGCCACTGCAAAAGGAAAATTGACCCGATGACGACGCCGGATAACCGTGAAAAACGCCCAACCAACGAGCTCGAATACGAGCCTGTTATACCTATCGAGACTCAGCAGGATGAAGCTCAAAGCGACCCCGCAGAGAACGAACCGCTGGTGAAGCTTAAAACCAGCAACGCCGCGGTGAACAGCACCATATCCGCGGTCAACAAAACGGTCAGGCAGCCGATGATTGCTCACCTGCTGCGTGCGGCCGAACGCTTTAATGACCGTCTGGGAAACCAGTTTGGTGCCGCCATTACCTACTTCTCGTTTCTGTCGCTGATCCCCATCATGATGGTGGCCTTCGCGGCGGGCGGCTACGTGCTTGCCTCGCACCCCACGCTGCTCGAAGACATTTTTGCCAAAATCCTTGAGAACGTCAGCGACCCAACGCTTGCCGCCACGCTTAAAAACACCATCAACACTGCGGTTCAGCAGCGCACCACCGTTGGCCTGGTCGGGCTGCTCATTGCCCTCTACTCCGGCATTAACTGGATGGGCAACCTGCGTGAAGCGGTGCGCGCCCAGTCGCGGGATAAATGGGAACGCAGCCCGCAGGATCAGGAAAAATTCTGGATTAAATACCTGCGTGACTTTATTTCATTGATTGGCCTGCTGATTGCGCTGATCGTCACCCTGTCGATTACCTCGATTTCCGGTTCGGCCCAGACGCTGCTGATAGGCCTCCTCCACCTGGGCGACATCGAGTGGCTAAAACCGGCCTGGCACTTTGTCGGCCTGGCGATTTCGATTTTTGCTAACTACCTGCTGTTCTTCTGGATCTTCTGGCGACTGCCGCGTCACCGCCCGCGTCGCAAGGCGCTTATTCGCGGCACAATGATTGCGGCTATCGGTTTTGAGGTGATCAAAATCATCATGACCTACAGCCTGCCAAAACTGGTCAGCTCGCCTTCCGGCGCCGCTTTTGGTTCGGTGCTGGGGCTGATGGCTTTCTTCTACTTCTTCGCTCGCCTCACGCTGTTCTGCGCGGCCTGGATTGCCACCGCAGAATACAAAGACGACCCGAGAATGCCCGGCAAAACGCATAAATAATCCTGTCATGTTTTCCGGTCAGGATAGGTGGCCTGCCGACCTTCGGGTTAGCAGGCCCACTTGTCTAAACCTCCGACCAGAGAACATGCCATGACAACCGCCGCCGCACCCAAACTCCAGAAAACCTTTGTTGACCCCAGCGTTCGCCTGCGTGAAACCACCCTCGGCGAACAGTGCGAAATACTCGCCAACAGCGTGCTGGAATACAGCATCCTCGGTGACTTCTCCTACCTCGGCGAACACTGCTGCGTGGCGGATAGCGTTATCGGTAAATTCACCGCTATAGCCAACCACGTCCGCCTTGGCGCGCCCAATCACCCGATGGATCGCCCGTCACAGCACCGCTTTACCTACTGCCCGGAGTATTACGCGCCCGGCGTTGGCCGCGATACTTCATTCTTTGCCCATCGCCGTGAGGATCGGGTGGTGATTGGTAACGACGTGTGGATTGGCCACGGAGTGATTGTGCTGCCCGGCGTAACGGTTGGCGACGGCGCAGTGCTTGCCGCCGGGGCGGTGGTCAGCAAAGACGTGCCGCCGTACACCATCGTCGGTGGCGTTCCAGCCAAACCCATTCGCAGCCGCTTCCCGCAGGGAATCACCGAAAGCCTGCAGCGCATTGCCTGGTGGGACTGGCCGCTGGAGAAATTAATGGCGCACCTGCCGGAATTTCAGTCCGGAGAGACAGCAAGTTTTTGCGCTCGCTGGGACAACCCGGCCAACTTAGCAGATAAATCTAACTGGTAACTTTTATTTAACCTGAAACCAGTTTTATTCTCTATTTTGAAAATTTTGTGAAGCATTTCATGGAAGCTTACGCGCAGGCTTAAAAATTATTCACTTAATGCCTGTTTTTTGAGCTGAGCCGCCCGCCGTGGCGCGTTGAAATGCTTCTTTTGCTATGCGTAAATGGACTTTCGTTCGCCATAAATAAGAAAAAACTATGCAAGCATCCGTTGCCACAACTCTCGATACCGGGGCTGACGCCACGCCCGTAAACTCACGCGGAAAAGTCGTTGTCGCTTCGCTGGTCGGCACGGCCATCGAGTTCTTCGACTTCTATATCTATGCCACCGCGGCGGTAATCGTTTTCCCGCACATCTTCTTCCCGCAGGGTGACCCGACGGCCGCCACGCTACAGTCTCTCGCCACTTTCGCTATCGCTTTTGTCGCCCGCCCGATTGGCTCGGCGCTGTTTGGCCACTTCGGCGACCGCGTTGGCCGCAAAGTGACGCTGGTTGCTTCTCTGCTAACGATGGGGATTTCAACCGTCGTCATCGGCCTGCTGCCGGGTTATGCCTCCATCGGTATTTTTGCCCCGATGCTGCTGGCGCTGGCCCGTTTTGGGCAGGGTCTTGGCCTGGGCGGTGAATGGGGCGGCGCGGCGCTATTGGCTACGGAAAACGCCCCGCCGCGCAAGCGCGCGCTGTATGGTTCGTTCCCGCAGCTGGGTGCGCCTATCGGCTTCTTCTTCGCCAACGGCACCTTCCTGCTGCTCTCCTGGCTGTTGACCGACGAGCAGTTCATGTCCTGGGGCTGGCGCGTGCCGTTTATTCTTTCGGCGGTTCTGGTCATTATTGGGCTTTATGTCCGTGTTTCGCTGCATGAAACGCCAGTATTCGCGAAGATTGCTAAAGCCGGGAAGCAGGTTAAAGTGCCGATGGGTACGCTGCTGACCAAACACCTGAAGGCGACCATCCTCGGCACCTTCATCATGCTGGCAACCTATACGCTGTTCTACATCATGACGGTCTACTCCATGACCTTCAGTACCGCGCCGGTCCCGGCAGGCCTCGGCTTCTCACGCAATGACGTGCTGTGGATGCTGATGATGGCGGTGATTGGCTTTGGCGTGATGGTGCCGATTGCGGGCTACCTGGCGGATGCCTTTGGCCGCCGCAAGAGCATGATTGTAATAACCAGCCTGATGATTCTGTTTGCGCTGTTCGTCTTCCCGCCGCTGCTGGGTTCAGGCAGCCAGGCGCTGGTGATGGCCTACCTGCTGATCGGCCTGAGCCTGATGGGGCTGACCTTTGGCCCAATGGGCGCGCTGCTGCCGGAGATGTTCCCGACGGAAGTGCGTTACACCGGCGCCTCTTTCTCCTACAACGTCGCGTCCATTCTCGGCGCTTCCGTCGCACCGTATATCGCGACCTGGCTGCAGGCTAACTACGGCCTGTTCTACGTCGGCGTGTATCTGGCGGCGATGTCTGCGCTGACGCTGATTGCGCTGCTGCTGAGTAAAGAAACCCGCCACCAGTCGCTGTAAATCTACCCTCACCCTGACCCTCTCCCTAAAAGGGAAAGGGGACGCTGATTTCCCCCTCGCCCCTTCGGGGAGAGGGCTGGGGTGAGGGGAAACGTTCACTCACTTCTTCATCTGCCCCAAAATCGTCCGGCATTGATTATCGCTGCCTTCAGAAGTTGAGATCAGCGCAACCAGCGCCGCAGCCGGCGTGACCAGCGTCGCAAGCGCTGCGGCCACCGCACCACGAACGATCAGCGGCCCCGGCTTCACGCCCGCATCCGGGTTTTTGAACGTGCCGCGCACGTAGAGCGGTGAACGCAGGGTAATAATACGAATCCCTTTGCTCTCCGGATCGATGGTCAAATCCAGACGTTCGCTGGCAAAGTTGGTGCTGCCGGTCACGTTGATCAGGGCGTTTTCGGTATCAAAGGCGAAAATCCTCGGCGTCGCGATGCCGTTACGCAAATCCAGGTTCGCCGCAGCGCAGTTTATCCGCACCTCATCGTCGCCAAAAATCTTCCCGACAATGTAGTTCCCAACGTTCAGGCCTACGATTTCCATCAGGTTGCGGCTGATAAGCCCGTCGTTCATCAGCAGCTTCAGGCTGCCGTTGCTGGTGCCAAGCAGTGCAGCCACGGAGTTACCGCGCCCGCTCAGGTTAGCGTCACCGTTCAGCTCACCGAGCGTTTTCTGCATCGACTCCACCTTTGGCATAAGCTGCTTCAGTTGGAGACGACGCGCCTGAATATCCGCTTTCCCCTGCATCGGTTTTTTGTCGCCTTCAAGGTGGATATTGGCATTGATGGACCCTCCCGCCATGCCGAATTTCAGCGGCTGCAGGCGCAGGTCAGCGTTATTCAGAATCACGTGGGTGCTCAGGTCGCTGAGCGGCAGCGTGCCGCTGTGCTCTATACGCTGCCCCTTAAAGCGCACATCGGCGTCCATCACGTTCCACTTGTCCGTCTCAAAGCGATCGTAAGGCAGCACTTTGTCGGCGGGCTGCGCCGTACTTTCTCCGCGCTGCTGTTTGGCTTTTTTCGTCTTCTCTGCGCCCTTCCCTGAGTCGACGCCAATCAACGGCCCTAAATCGGCCAGCCGCAGCTGTTTAGAGACTAAATCACCTTCAAGCTTAGGCCGCGGTTTGCCCTGGCTGTAAGTCAGGGAGCCGTGAATATCGCTGTCGCCAATGCGCCCGTTAAAATCCTGGTAACGGAAGACCGAACCTTTATCCGTATCGATTTTCGCCAGCAGATGGCCGTCCGTTTCAAACGGCGGGGTATCCGGCAGCAGCACGCCTGTCAGCGCGTAAAGGTTACCGAGGGAGTCCCCGGAGAATTTAAGCCTGAGGTCAACCCCGCCCATTTTCATTGGGTCGTTGACGGTCCCCACAA
Organism: Cedecea neteri; assembly: GCF_000757825.1. GTDB lineage: Bacteria > Pseudomonadota > Gammaproteobacteria > Enterobacterales > Enterobacteriaceae > Cedecea > Cedecea selenatireducens. Next base: position 2,754,677 of record NZ_CP009451.1, on the reverse strand, counting down.
AGGCCACGCGAGACGTGCCAGAACGCACGTCGGCCTGCACCGGGAACGCGCTATCGCTTTCACTGCGCAGCGCCAGCATGCCGCCGATTTTACCGCTGCCTTCCACCGGCTGGCCGTTGTAGTGACCATTCACTTTCAGCCCGAACGCGTAATCCGCCGCCTTCGCCGCGTCCTTCCCCTGCGGCTTTTGGCCTGACACTTCACTGAACGGCAGCGGTTTACCCAGCGGATCGACGAGGATCGTTAGCTCTGCCCTGGTGACCTTGTCGTCTACCGCGATCCGGCCTTTATCAAACAAAATATTGTCCAGCCGGAAGGACCAGCCGGACGGTTTTTGATGGGGATCGTTGTCGCCAGAGCTGGCAAGGTTAAAGGTCCAGTTATTATTTTTTTCCGACAGCCGGATAATTCGGGCGTCGGGCTCAACCAGCTTAATCCAGGGGATGTAGACCGTTTTGGTGAGGAGCGAGAGTGGGGCAAGCGTCGCATCCACCCTCGGCAGATGAACCATGGTGACTTCGGGGATATCCGGCGGGTTGCCAAGAAGAATGTCCTCGGCGTGAACGTGCGGCCATGGCACCCAGCTACGCCAGCCGCTTTCGTCTTTGTTTCGCTCCCAAACCACGCCCAAATCGCCACGAATGGCAAAGGGGCGGTTCAGTTCGGTCGAGACTTTTTGGTTGATGGTTGGTTTTAGTCGGTTCCAGTCAAACGTCGCAATCACGACGATCGCCACCACAACCAACAACAAGAAAATCCCGGCGATTACACTGCTAATTTTACCTGCTCTTGTCATCCTTCTTACCTCTCCTGATGCCGGCCTGCCTGACTAAAAGATAGTCCAGCATGACCGAAACGGCATCAGGGGAGGTGAATCAGCACATGTTCAAGGTTTTCGAAAGGAACCGGGCGCGAAAGGAAATAGCCCTGCGCTGCATAGGCAGGCGAAGACTGAACATCCCTCCATTCTTCAACCGTTTCAATGCCTTCCACAATTACGCCTTTGCAGTAACGGTTCATCAATTGCAGCAGCATGGTGAACAAATTGCGCCCTTCATCGCTTTTTCGCAGCATGATGAAAAGTTCGCGCGCCACTTTGATGTAGTCATAACGCACTTCGCTCAGCGCAGAAAAGTTTGCCAGGCCGGTGCCAAAATCATCCAGCCAAAGCGGGCCAAACTCGTGCATACCGGCCAGGGTTGCCGCCTGCGGCAGGTTGATATGCTCCACCAGCTCAAAGCGCACCCACGGCAGTTTTGCGATCAAATCGAGGATCGGTTGATGCTGCTTCATGGCAATCAGGGTGGGGCCATCAACGTTCACCGAGGCCAGAATGTCATGCCCGATAAAGGTCTGCTCCCATGCTTCCAGCAGGCGCAGCTGCTCTTCCACCACCGTAAGACGCTGGCGGCCGGGGATCGAAGAGAAATAGCGGTCAGGCGGAATACGCACGTCTGCCTCGGCCGGATGCGTCACCACCGTGAGCAGCTCCACTGCCATCAATTTCCCGTCTGTTTTATAAATCGGCTGAAAGGTATAGCGCCGCTGGCACTGCAGCCAAAATCGTCGCTCCTGCAAACTTTCAACGCTCGCCTCAAGCGTATGCAGCCGGTGAGTAATCTGTTTCAACTTCATCTTTACATCCTGTTTGACCTGATGACTCTACATGGCTCGTCGAAAGGTTATCGGCGTGGCAATTGAGAACTTTATGTTCGCTTTCGCAGCAAAATCGACTAGAGCGATTTTTGTCACAATCACAACAACCTGGCGCACATCAAAATTTTCCGAAACACTGTTTTAAAATGTTTGACTCACTTTTCACCACGGCGGAGAATGCGAAAAAACAGTCTTTTTGTTCATTTCATCATCAGGTTTCCTATGCCCACTCAGAAAATTGCCGTGATTGGCGAATGCATGATTGAACTGTCTCAGAACGGCGCTCAGGTGCAGCGCGGCTTTGGTGGCGATACCTTAAATACCTCCGTATATCTCGCTCGCCAGGTCAGCGAAAGCGAGCTTGAAGTGCACTATGTCACCGCCCTGGGCGAAGACAGCTTTAGCCAGCAGATGCTGGACACGTGGCGTCAGGAGCGGCTGCATACGGCGCTAATTCAGCGCCTGGAGCACCGCCTTCCGGGCCTCTACTACATCGAGACCGACGCCCACGGCGAGCGCACCTTCTACTACTGGCGTAACGAAGCGGCGGCGCGGTTCTGGCTGGAGAGCGAGCGTTCAGAGGAAATTTGCGCCGAACTGGCACAGTTCGATTATCTCTACCTGAGCGGTATTAGCCTGGCTATCCTCAACGAAACCAGCCGCGAGAAGCTGCTGGCAATGCTGAAGCAGGCGAGAGCCAACGGCTGCAAGGTGATTTTCGACAACAACTATCGCCCACGCCTATGGGCCAGCCCCGAAGAGACACGGCGCGTTTACCAGCAGATGCTGGCCTGCACGGATATTGCCTTCCTGACGCTGGATGATGAAGACTTGCTTTGGGGCACTGCCCCTGCAGGTGAGGTGATTCGCCGGACGCACGCTGCAGGCGTAGAAGAAGTGGTTATCAAACGGGGCGCAGAGTCTTGCCTGGTGTCGATCAGAGGTGCAAGCGAACTCGAAGTCCCCGCCCTTCGGCTGGCGAAAGAAAACGTTGTGGATACCACCGCGGCAGGGGATTCGTTTAGCGCAGGCTACCTGGCGGTGCGTTTAACCGGAGGAACGACGGAAGAGGCCGCGAAGCGCGGCCATCTGACGGCAGGGACGGTGATCCAGTTTCGCGGGGCGATTATCCCGCTGGAAGCAATGCCCAAATAAGTGGACCCTCACCCCGAGGGCTAAAAGAATTCCCCCTCTCCCCTATGGGGAGAGGGTCGGGGTGAGGGGCAATCCCGGCACTAAGAAGCCGGAGGAATATCTGAAACATCCTGCTTAGGATCGTCGGTCACCGGCGGCGCGGCGGCTGGAACCATCACCTTATCCCACGTCGCTTTCAGTTCCTTCATGTTGTACTCAGGCTCGCCCTTAGGCTGCAGCAGTATCAGCGACATATCCTGAGACAGCTGCTGACGCAGGTCCTGGTTGAGCATCGACACGGTCAGGCTGTCGAGGAAGTCCTGGCGCAGCTTCTGATACTGTTCCGGCGCAATATCGACAACCTGGTTCTGCAGCGAGCGCATGCGCTGGCTGATCAACACATCGGTGTCGGTGCGCGCGTAGGTGGCAAACAGCTTCGTCAGCTCGCCCTTCTTCTGGGCAATCAGCGCATCAAACTCTTCCTGAGACAGGCCCTTATCGCGCACTCGCAGCAGCTCGCGGCCTACGCTGGTCAGGCTGGCGTTCAGCTTATCGTTTGGCGACTCAATGTTTATCCCGCACTGGGCACGCAGATAGAGCACGCGACAGTCGAAGCTGAGGTTCAGGTCTTTAACGCCGTTTTTGCCCAGGCTTTGCTGCACGTTCCAGAACAGCGCTTCGCGAGCCAGGTCCGCACGCCAGTAGCGCAGCAGCGCCGCAGACTCACGAATCGGCTGCCAGGTGTTGTCCCACATCAGAGAAAGCCTGTCCTGGTGCACGCTATCGGTCATCAGGCTGACCGGCTCAGGCTTGAGCGGGGAGAGCGTTGGCACCGGCGCAGGCGTTTCGCGCTTGCCTTTCAGCTCGCCGAACGTTTTGTTGATTTGTTCCGCTACGCTGCGGCTGTCTACGTTGCCGACCACGATAAGGGTCATGGCGTCCGGGGTGTACCATTTGTCGTAAAACGCTTTCAGCTGCGCGGCGTCAACCGGGCGCTTGAGGCTTTCTGCCGGATCATGGCCCAGCAGCGTGGAGCCTTTGAGGCGATAGCGCCACCAGCTGTCTTTGGTGTTCATCGGCCAGGTGGCAACCATATCCGGCGCGTGCAGCGCAGCGGTCACGGTGCCAGAGGCCACGTCCAGCGAGCCGGTATTCGTCGCCAGGAACATCAGCGCTTCTTTCAGTAAATCATTACGGTTATTCGGCAGGCTGAGGTTAAACAGCGTGAAGTCATACGAGACGATAGCCGGAGGAAGTGGGCGCTCCGGGTCGCTGCTTTGCTGCCATAACGAACGCGCCTGGCTCGTCGGCAGGCCGCCAGCCTGCGTCAACACCATGCGCGGTAAAAAGTGGCTGTAACCGCTTTGCTGAGCGGTTTCGGCGAGCGAACCGGTATTCACCATCAGGCGAATTTCAACACGATCGCTTGGGCGCTGGGGAGTGGATAAAACCTGCCACTGGAAGCCGTTAGAAAGCGTTCCCTGTTGCCAGGCCGGGTCCGGCTGGAGTGCTTCTGCCTGCACGTTACCGGCCATTGCTGCTAACAGCAATCCGCCAGCTAAAAGTCGAATCTTGGTGCCCTGCATGTGAACCCCTAAAAACAATCCTGGTTAAAAGTAGCACATCGGCGCGGCATTCGACGTCCGCAGACCGACATAGGTGACGTTTCACCAATCCGTTTGACCGCATTTCTGCGAAAACGTCACTTAAGAAAGTGAAAAATAGAGAGTGTTGAATATTTAGCGGGGTAATTATGCAGAGTCGCCCGCAGCGAGGGCAAGTCGCTGCGGGCAATTGGTCGGATTAGTGGGAGACTTCGGTCACTTTTTTGTCGGATTGTGGATTATCCAGCTGCTGGCGAAGCTGTTTTTCATCCAGCTGTTTCACCCATTTGGCCACCACGACGGTCGCCACGCCGTTACCCACCAGGTTGGTCAGCGCACGGGCTTCGGACATGAAGCGGTCGATACCCAGAATCAGCGCCAGACCGGCGACCGGCAGATGCCCTACCGCAGAGATGGTTGCAGCCAGTACTATGAAGCCGCTACCGGTCACGCCTGCAGCTCCTTTAGAGGAGAGCAGCAGCACCACCAGCAGCGTTATCTGGTGGAAGATATCCATGTGGCTGTTGGTCGCCTGAGCGATAAACACCGCCGCCATCGTCAGATAAATCGACGTGCCGTCCAGGTTGAAGGAGTAGCCGGTTGGAATAACCAGGCCAACAACGGATTTACGGCAGCCGAGTTTTTCCATCTTATCGAGCATGCGCGGCAGCACGGACTCGGAAGAGGACGTTCCCAGCACAATCAGCAGCTCTTCTTTGATGTAGCGGATGAACTTGAAGATGCTGAAGCCGGTGACGCGCGCAATAGAGCCCAGCACCAGAATCACAAACAGCAGGCAGGTAATGTAGAAGCAGATAATCAGCTGGCCCAGCTGAACCAGAGAGCCGACGCCGTATTTCCCGATGGTGAACGCCATCGCACCAAACGCCCCGATAGGCGCCAGGCGCATGATCATGTTGATGATACCGAAGATAACCTGAGAGAAGCTTTCGATGACGTTAAAGATCATCTGGCCTTTGTGGCCCAGGCGATGCAGGGCAAAGCCAAATAGCACGGCAAACAGCAGCACCTGCAGGATGTTACCGCTGGCAAACGCGCCAATCACGCTGCCTGGAATCACGTCCAGCAGGAAGGCAATCACGCCCTGTTGCTGAGCCTGTTCGGCGTAAACCGCCACCGCTTTAGCATCCAGCGTCGCCGGATCAACGTTCATCCCCGCGCCAGGCTGCAGCACGTTGACCACGATAAGCCCGATAATCAGCGCGATGGTGCTGACAACTTCGAAATAGAGTAACGCTACCGCGCCGGTACGGCCCACGGCTTTCATGCTTTCCATGCCCGCGATCCCGGTCACCACGGTGCAGAAGATGACGGGCGCAATAATCATTTTAATCAGTTTAACGAACGCGTCGCCAAACGGTTTCATTTGGGCACCCAATTCCGGGTAAAAGTGACCCAGCAAAATGCCGATGGCAATTGCGGTCAGCACCTGAAAATACAGACTTTTGAAGAGTGAGGTTTTCATTAGAGTATCCTTGGGACGGAGAGTAACCGCAGCCCGGCTCAGGGACCGGTATCACTGCGGCACTCAACATATCACCCCAAAAAAAACGCAGAAGTGGCCTCGATCGACTTTGTTAACGGAATTGTTAAAAACTTGAACTGAACCGATCCAGCTCGCAACATTTGTAACTAATGTTTTTCATTCAGGCAGCAAGAAATTCACTTTCAAACTGCTCCAGGGTGCGGGCTTTGGCATACAGGAAGCCCTGCGCGTAGATAACGCCGTGCGCCACCAGCCACTCGCGCTGTGCCTCTTGCTCAACGCCCTCGGCCACCACTTTCAGGTCCAGCGCTTTGGCCATCGCGATGATAACCCCCACCATCGCGTTGTCTTCCGGCAGCCCTTCCACGAAGCTTTTGTCTATCTTCAGCACGTCAATCGGCAGCGCTTTCATGTGGTGCAGATGACGCAGGCTGGCGTAGCCCATACCAAAATCGTCCAGCGCGATGCGCACCCCAGCCTGGCGAAGCGGCCGCAGGATATTCACCGCCGCTTTCGGGTCGTCTATGCGGCGGCTTTCGGTCACTTCGAGGATCAGCGTGCCGGGCTGGATACTATAGCGCTTAAGCAGCTCCAGCAGCGACGGCACCATCTCTTCATGCAGCAATTGTAACGCAGAGAGGTTCACGCATAGCGGCAGCGTAATGCCCCTGCTTTGCCAGGCAGACAGGGTGCGGCAGGACTCTTCGAGGATCCAATTACCGACGGTAATCATCAATCCGCAGGCCTCAATGCGTTCAATCAACCCTTCCGGCAGGCTCCAGCTGCCGTCCAGCTGGCGCTGACGCAGCAGAACTTCGGCGCTGACCACGCTGCCGTCGCGCATATCCACCTGCGGCTGCAGCCAGACCGCAAAATGGTGTTTTTCCAGCGCGTTTAAAATATCGTGTTCTTCGGTCAGGCGACGCTGCGCTTTTTCCATTTGATCGGGGTCGAAGAACTGAATCTGATTTTTCCCGCAGCGGCGAGCAGAAAGCGTCGCCGAGGCCGCCCGACGGTAAAGCTGCTCGGCGCTGAGCCCGGGCTTGAACATCGCAATGCCGAGGCTGGCAGTTGGCTTCAGCTGAAGCGCCTGAACCGGCAAACGGGCATTGAGCGTTTCCATGATTTTCTGCGCCAGCGACATCGCATACCACGGGTCGCTGACGCCGTAGAGCAGCAGCCCAAAATCATTCAGGCTGAGCTGGGCCAGCACCGCGTTGGCAGGCAGCACGGGTTTGATTTTTTCCACCAGCGTCAGCAGCAGCATCTCGCGCTGCTCTTCGTTCAGCACGCCGGCCGCATCCTGCAAGGTTTCGCTGCCGATTAACATCAGCGCACCGTGTTTCTCGTTCACCACCATCTGCTCAATCAGCGCCAGCAGCAGCGCTTTGTTTGGCAGCTCGGTGATCGGATTGTGGGTGCTCATCGTGTTCATCTGCTCTTGAAGACGCAGCGTAACCTGCTGGTTGCGGTTATAGCTGCGCACCAGCATGCCGATTTCATCGTCATGGTGCAGCGGCGGCAACGTTAGCTGGTGCTCACCCGCCTGCTGGGGGTTAAGGCCATCCAGCTCGCGGCTAATCTTACGGATCGGATGCACCACCAGCCGATTGATGCACCAGCTGATCGCCACGGTCAGAATCAGCGCCAGCAGCAAATAGGTGGTCAACAGGGTGGAAATCGTGCTGATGATGATGCGATACATGCGCCACGAGTCGGCCTGTAGCACGAGATAAGCCAGCGGCTGCGGGTTAGCCGGGCGCTCCAGCGAATAAAGCGGGAGAGATATCTGCACCGGCAGCTCAAACACGCGGGTGATCAGCATCGGGATTTGGTGTTCCGGTATAAAGCTAAGCCGAAGCGCCTGGAACTGGTTCGGCAGCACCACGTCCGCCCGGCTGATAATGCCGGAAGGTTGGATCTGGTGCAGGATAGCCTCGGCCTGAGGAATGTCCGCCCGAAGGATAGCGTCAGACAGCGGAAGACGAATGGAGTGGGCGATTTTCTCCATTTGGGTGGCGGTGTCGTAGCGGTTTTGCTGCACAAAATGGAACAGCTGAATGACGATAAAAATAAAAATAAACACCAGGGCCACGGCTGACACCATAGCCATCTGTTTTATCGTTAGGGAACGACTGACTCGCAAGCTGACTCTCCGCTTATGCTTAACCCACGCCACGCCCGGCATCAGGATATTCTTATGCCCGCAGAGTATACTGCATTGCCACGGTTTTTAATCCTCGACCCTGGATAATCGGCTAATTCTGCTTTTATGGCTAAATTTGAGTCAACGTCGGGCTGAAGAACCGCTGACGGCGGGCTAACCCGCCGTCTTAGAATACGCCCAATCAGAAGTCTGCGTAAGGCACCAGCGGCTGCGGCGGCATATCCATATCGCCCTGCCAGCCCGCCATCGAGTAGCGAACGAAAATCAGCGCGTGGCTTGGGGTGTAATCCTTGGCCTGCTGAATATCAATCCCGGCACCGATTGACCAGTGCGAACTGATGCGGCGCTCTACCAGCGCCCTGGCCGTGTAGCCGAAGCCGTTGCTGCTGCTGGCTGAGGATGGGTCGTTACGGTCCGGATAGCCATTGAGATCGTCCGGGTAGGCGTTAGTGTTATTTGGCACGAGGTTACGCAGCGGATAGCGCATGCCCGCATTGCTGTGGGAATAGGACCAGGAGCCGGAAGCGCCCAGCTCCCAGGACCAGTTCTCTGTACGCTTACGCCAGGTCACCGGCACGGCAAACGACACGTATTTCTGCGGGCTGTAATAACCGCCCTGGCCGAGGAAGTAGTCGCTAAGATCTTTTTCATAGTGCCAGACCATATTGGTGAGGCCGACGGTCAGGCGCTGGTTATTCTCGTTGATCAGCTTGTAGTAGTAGCCCGTCATCCAGCGCACGCGCCAGTTATCGGCCACGTTTTTCCCGGTAAGCGTGTCTGCGCTCAGGCTGGACCAGACGCCGTTAGCTTCGCCCTTATCGTAGCTCAAGCTGACACCGCCGCCGGTTGCCCGAACGCCGCCCCACACGGTATTGGTATTCGGATCCCGCTGCCCGCCGAAGGAAAGCAGGGAGCTGGAGATTGGCCGCCGGTGCGCATTCACGGTGTAGCCAATCGGCCCGAGGTCGTTGCTGTAGCTCACGCCGCCCACGACATCAACGACGTCAAAGCCCAGCGGCGTAGTGCCGATATCCGTCTGCCACGTATCGTTTTTCCAGCCAACGGCCAGGCTTGCGCCGTTGCCACTCTGTTTTGTGTTGCCGAAACAGTTGTGTTCCGCACAGGTGCCCCAGCGCTCCTTGTAGCCCGAGCCGTTATCTTTGAACGATCCGGCATCCATGTTCACCATATCGGTACGGAACCACATGCGTCCATCGCTGAGCGGGGCGTCCACTTCCAGCATGGTGGTGTGCGCTTTCAAATCTGAATAACCCGGCGTGCCGCTGGAACCCCAGTATTCGTGGTCAAGCGTCACGTTCACATCCTGCTGACGATAAAGATCGGCGGCATCGTTACGCACGCCACGCTTCAGCCAGTCGTCTTTTTCGTCATTACGCGTAAGGCGAGTGAAGCTGTCGTTATCCACCGGGCGCGTCCGGGTGATACCTGACGACACCATCGCGTCTTTATAGGTTTCCAGCGCCTGCTGCGGCTGGCCGCTTGCGGCCTGGAAGCGGGCGGCATCACGCATCACCAGCGCGCTGTCCATCGACGGCGGCTGGCTTTTCGCCGCAACCAGAATCGGGGCATAGGTTTGTGCAGCTTTTTCGTTATCACCCAAAGCAGCCCAGGCATTTGCGACCCGGCGCTGGGTATTGATCGACGGGGTAACGCCCGCCGGGGTTGTTTGCAGCTTAGCCAGCAGATCACGAGCCTGCGGTTTATCACCTTCGGCGATCAGCACCTCGGTTAAGCCTAACAGCGCGTCTTCGTTATTCGGCGAGCGCTGCAGGACTTTCTGATACTGCGATTTCGCCGTGGTACGGTCGCCACGCTCGGCGGCCCAGTCGGCCAGCGTTAAATCAATGCGATCGGACGGCGTCTGCTGCTGAAGCAGCGCAATGGCGTCTTTTTCTTTACCGCCGTCCCGCAGGCGGTTAGCCGTTTGCATCACTTCGTTGAACTGCAACCGGTCGGCAAGCTCATGAATATTATCGTTCCACTGCGCTTTTGGCAGCGTATTGAGGTGGCTCAGCGCCGCCGCATCGTGGTTATTGCCTGAAAGGTAAAGCCCGTAGGCAAATACCTGCTCAGGGTCGCCAGGTTTACGCTGGGCAAGACCTCGCATCAGGCTATCCGCCTCGCTATGCTTCCCGGCGGCGTAGAGATCGTTAGACAGGCGATAGGTAATCCATACGCTGTCCGGGTCAAGCTTGAGCCGCTGACGCTGAACGTCCGCCGCTTTTGCCCACTGCCCCTGGCTTTCCAGCGCGGTAGCCTGCTGTTCCAGGCGATCTGCCGTCAGGCTGCGTTCAATATCATCTATGCTTTTGCGCTGGCTGGAGGAAAGGCTCTGAATATAGGCCGCAGCGCGCTCCGGCGACTGACGGCGATAAACGTTTGCCAGTCCGCGAATGGCGTTGCTGTTTCCACGATCCATGCGCAGCGCCTGCTGGTAATAACGCTCGGCGCCCGCGTCGTCTTTTTTGGCGACGGCAACATCGCCAAAGCCCAGCACCGCATAGCTATCGGTATTATCAATTCTTTGCGCCTGCTGGTACTTCTGCAGCGCGGCATCCGGATTATTGGCTTTTAGCTGGGTATCACCCTGCTCAATAAGCAGCCAGTAGCGGTTCGTTTTGAGCAAGCTGTCCCACTTCCCGCGGTTATCGCTTTCAGGATCCATCTGAATCGCTTTTTCAAACTGCTGCACCGCCAGGGCACGTTTTCCCTGCTGGGAATAAGCCTGCCCCAACGCGCCAACCACTTCGCTGTCGTTCTGCTTAGCGTTTAACGCCTCTTTCAGCTGCGGGATCGCCTGGTTTCCGCGCCCGCCGCTGACGTCCTCTAAACCTTTAGCACGCGCCCGGAAGGCCGGATCGGCCAGCTGCTTTTGCTGCTGTGCGAGTTGTTCACGCGCGCTGGCGACCGTATCGCCCTCGGTGAACACGGTGAGAAAACGCTGCAAAGCCGCCACGCTTTCTGGCCCTGCCGGCAGGTTCTTAATTTGACCATACCACTGCACAGCGGCATCGCCCCGGCTGCTGTTGGACTTCGACATCTTCTCCAGCATCTGGTAAGCCTCGGCGCTGCGGTCGTTGGCAAACATCAGGCGTGCCAGGTTGCCACGCAGCTCGGCATTCCCCGGCGCGGCAGCGTCCAGCGCTTTGAACTTATCAATCGCCTGGTTAGCACCACCAGGACGCTTCGCCATCAGCATCCAGTATTCAATCGCTAAATCACCCTCAGGCGGGTTGCCGCCAAACATTTTTTCATAGGCCGTAATAGCCTGCTCGGTGTGGCCGCTGGCCGCGAGTAACCGGGCTTCCTGCAGCTGCTGGCGGCCGTCCGCGCTGGTCAACATCATGGTGGACTGAGACTGTTTGTAGCCATCAGAACCGGGGGCCAGCTTTGCCAGCCGCTCCAGCTGCTTTTTCGCCCCGGCGTTGTCACCCTGGCGCAGCATGTAGCGCATCCGGGCTGAAATAACGTCCGGATCGTCGGGTGCCATCAGCTCCAGTCGGGCAAGGGACTGACGCACGATATCTTCGCGCTTGCTGGCCTCGCCCATACGCACCTGATCGAGCAATTGCTGCTGAGGCGTCAGGGCGGCCTGGGCCATCGGCATCAGCGCCATGCCCAGTGAGAGAGTGACTAAACTTAATGAGAACTTGCGCATACCTGACCCCAGCTCGGGATTAATTCACCCAGAGAATTGAAGCGAAAACGTTTTTGATCCCATCCCTGACCAAAGAGCGTTAAAACGTAGCTGTAATAGGCGTCAGCCTGGGGGAAATTGTCCTTAACCCGCTGGCGCTGCACTTCCCGCGCTTCGCTATCCTGTAAAAAAGGCAGCATCGCGGCGGAGAAACCCACCGGCCCGTTGCCCTGAATATTTCCGGTTTGCACCTCGACTTTTTCCGGCGGCAAACCTTGTTTAATCGTCATATCGGCCATCGGCTGGAATGCCTTTAGCAGCCGGGCCTTGTGCGGATCGTCGTCGGCCATCATGCCAACCCAAAGGTAAACGCGTATCGAGTCATAGCTGCCGTAGCGGGCATCATCTGTCGCAAACTGCCAGCCTTTGCCTTCGCGCCAGTCAGCCCAGTTTGGGGAGAATCCTTTTGGCGCAGTCTCGAGCAGTAACCGCTGATTAGCCGCCCGCATCGCCGGCCATGGGCCACGGTAGCGAACCACCCGCTGTAGCACCTGCGGCGGAAGGTAGCTTGGGTTCAGCCGCCACTCAGGGGAATGGTTAAAACCCACACGCCCAGGCAACAGTGAAAAACCAAGCCCAGGGATTTTAATCACTTCCTCTTTCGCCACGCGCTGAAGCAGCTTTTCGCCAAGGCGCTTATAGGCAGGCTCATGCCACAAACGCCCCGCCTCCAGCAGGCTCCAGACAATCCACATGTCGGCGTCAGAGGCAGAGTTAGTGTCTAAAACCGTCCACTCGTCTTTGTCGTTTTTGCCCCATAACCAGGCGGGCAGATGGTCTTTTAGCGCCCCTTCTGCAAGGTTGTTTTCCGTCCAGCTCAGCAGCTGGTCGAACATTGCCCTGTCGTTAGCGGCCAGCGCAAAGAAGAGCGCATAACTTTGCCCTTCCGAGGTGGTAATTTTGCGTTCATCGCTGGGGTCGATAACCCTTCCCTGGTCGCTGATGTAGTTCTGTTTAAACTGCTCCCAGGCAGGCCAGGTACAGGCGGCCTGCCCGGTAACGGCTGTCAACATCAGCCCGACCATCAGCAGTACGGAGCTGATTTTCATCGTGATTACTCGTCTTCAGGATCGATACGGCGGCGGCTAATAATACGCAGGATGCGCCACAGCACCCAGGCCAGCAGCACCACGCTTATCGCCGCAAAGATAGCCAGCAGAACCGGATGGTTCGACAATGCGTACCAGATGCGCTCGAACCAGGGCAGATGGCCAACGTAGTAAATATCACCCACGCGCAGGCTATCGACGCCGGATTCACGAATCACCGCCACGGACCCGGAAATCGCCGCACGTTTGCCGCTGTCATTAAGCGCACCGTTCAGCAGTTCGTAGCCGCGAGGGCTGTCGGCCAGTAAAGCGAGGACGCTGCGCTGGTCGTTATACGGCGACTGGAAGCCCACGATGGCGGCCATAGCACCTTTGGAATTGACCGTGGTTTGCGTATCCGCCGCGCGATCTTTTGGATCGGAAACGCTGCTCAGCAGCGGCGTCTGGCGGACCGGCGTTTTCACCCAGCTTTGCGCAGCTTCAACCAGAAGATCGATACGTTTGTCATCTTTCATCGTCGGCGGAATGGTGCCGATTATCATGATGTCCGCATCTTTGCCCTGAATTGTGCTGCCATCATCCGTCAGATTCACGTTTACGGCAGGGAAGCCGGTTTGCGAACCAATGGTGCCAAGCGCGTCCAGCAGCGCGGTCACCTGAGCAGGTTTAGGCTCCTTGCTGACCACCACGATAGTTTGCGAGAGATCGGCCATGCGGCTGAACGGGAAGCCAGCATTCGCGTAGGTACGCAGATCCGGCATCGCAATAAAGTGATGGTAGTTGGAGAAGTCGATAGTTGACTCGTCCTCCACCACAACGTGGTTTTGAATCGGCTGGTAAGTAATACAGTTTTCAAGCGAACCACCCGGCATCGGGTTCATGTACGAGAAGTCAAAGCGCAGCTGGTTGGCGGCACCCAGGCGCAGCGCCGGAATGGCCACGTCGGTTTTGCCGTCCAGCAGCCCTTGCAGCACCGGCAGGCGCAGCAGCAGCTTGCTGTTCTCTTCGCTCGGCGTCAGGCTGAACGACTGCAGGAACTGGTTGTTCAGGCTGATATCCATGCGCGAGCTGTCTTTCATCGCTGGCGCGGTGTAACGATATTTCAGGTTCAGATCGATCCCGTTACTGCGCAGCAGATAGAGATCCGGCGGCAGGTTCATGGTCACGCTAATCGCACCCGGCTGCACTCCGCTGGACTGCAGCTGCTCCTGGTAGCCTTTCATTTCGCCAAGCGTCACCGGGCGGTCGGTTCTCACCCAGTTTGGCGCATCGTAAGGTTCACGTGGCAGCAATGGCTTCACATCATCCACGGTGACGCTGCTGCCGCGGAACAGGATGTTGCCCTGGGCAATCCCTTTTGCGGCCTGCACGAGGTCTTTGTCATCGCGCCCCATCACCACCAGCAGCTTAACGTATGGGTTATCCGGGTGGCTTATCATCTCAACGGTTGGCGCCTGCACGGCCGGATGGTCACGCAGGAAGTCAGGACGCTTGTCGTTAGTGGCAAATACGATACCGTTGCTTGTCGGCAACTGGTTGAAAATCACCGGGAAGCTCTGCCCACGCCACGCCGTGCGGGAGCCAAACCATGAGGCGACAATCCCTGCGGCGCGCTGCTGCTCAATATCCGGGCTGGCGGCAAAAACAATCGGCAGCGTCAGCGGGCGGTCATCGCGCGAGTCGAAGAACGGCACCGGGAAGTGCGACAGGTCGTTTTGCACCGGCAAACGCTGATAGGTCAGCGACAGCGAACTGCTGCGCCCGACGTCCATCCACAGCGTGCTGCTGGCCGGGTTTTCACAGATATCGCGATAGTGGCCGACAAACTCCAGCCGCACGCGGTTAAAGTCGGTGATATACAGCGGATCGACCGGCACCTGAGCAAACGTCTTTTTGCCCAGCTGTTCTTTGGTGACCGGCAGAACGCCCATCAGCTCGTCGTTAAGATAAACTTTCAGCTGAGACTGCACCGGCAGCAGGGCAGGCGAAGGCGTGTATTCAAGATTCAGCAGCGCTTTCGAGACGATTTCATCCCGACGCATGCCAAACTCAACCCCGCTGTTCGGCTGCACGCCGGTTAACACCATACTTCCCGGCGGCGGCGCAATTTGCGCGAAATTCAGCTTCACATCGCGAGAAGGCACATTTTCGGCGACGATGGGTGCATTTGCACCCGGCACACCCGGCAAAACCTGCCCAACCATAGGGGCGTTTTCCGCAGGCGTTGCAGGCACCACCGCGTCCGTCGACCCAGGCTGAGGTGTCACCACCGCCTGGTTTGCCGGAGCCACGGCAGGAACCGTCGGAGCCGGGGTCGCGTCAGCCGCGTTCACCGCCGTAACAGGCAGGGCGCTGATGCCTACCGCCGCCGCATAAAACCAGGATATTTTTCTTTTCATCGCGTTTTCATCAAATTAATCAGGCTGTTGACAAACCTCAGGCGAAGGAAGAAACACCAGAGAACATCAATTCGTTATTTCGGTTGCCGGCTACAAAAAGGGAAAAACCACGCTTCCTCCCTCTTCATAAGCAATCTCGTCAGGCCAATGCAGACAAGGTCCGCCGTTTTGCTGGTTCGGCCGTCGGGCTGTGCGGAATAAACGACACAACCCAGTCAACCAGCACGGTGATCGCGTGGAAAATAAACTTCAATGACGGTGGAGCAAACTCCGCGAGGTGCCGGTAGCCCCGGAAACCAAGCTTGAGAATATCCACCAGGCTTTCCAGCGGCTTATCCTCAGGGAAACTGTCCTGCCATAGCGCCCAGGTGTCGGCGCGGGCAAAAGTACACTGAATAAAATCAATATGTTGTTTGGTGGTCATCTGCGCCAGCTGCAGGCCGACTTCGTCACCAAAGACCCTCATCACCTGGGCCGGGAAGAAGAACTCCTGCGCCCCACGCTTGAGCAGCAGATTCACTTTTTGGCCTTCCAGCACCTGCGTTGGGCCATGAATCTTGATGCCTACCCCGCCGTCTGAATAGTCGTGCACGGTGCAGGGGAACAGATGGCCGTCTTCACGCGCCAGCGCCGCCGGCATGGCGATTTCAACGCGGTGCGCGCGCCTGACCTGCTTACTCTCAACCGAAACGGCGACTGCGCCACCGAGAATAATCAGGTTGTAGAATACCCAAAGCAGGCTCACCACCACCGTTAGCGCCTCGTTTTCGGGGCCGTAGAAGAAACGCCATGCCCCAACGGCAACGCCCAGCAGGTTAACCAGCACCAGCACGAGGTACGGCCTTGTGATCACCCAGTCTACGTACTCGTTTTCAACTAACCCACCTTTCGCGGTGACGTTGAACTTCCCTTTGTGCGGGTTGAATAGCGCCACCAGCGTAGGCTGGGCGATATACCACGCCAGCACCGTTTCATAGATTTCACTCCAGAACGAATGGCGGTACTTGCCCTGAATTTTGGAGTTGGTCAGGCTGGCGTGAACCATGTGCGGCAGAACAAACAGCGCAATCATGATAGCCGGGGCGTAAATGATATAGGCGTGGAACAGCAGAAACGCCAGCGGCGCAGTCAGGAAGATAAGCCGCGGGATCCCCGACAGGAAGTGGAACATGGCGTTGGCGTAACAGAGTCGCTGGGCAAACTTCAGCCCTTTGCCGAAGAACGGGTTATCGAGACGGAAAATCTGCGTCATGCCGCGCGCCCAGCGAATACGCTGCCCGATGTGCGCCGAAAGGCTTTCCGTTGCCAGCCCAGCCGCCTGCGGAATACGCAGATAAGCCGAGGTGTAGCCGCGCCGGTGCAGGCGCAGCGAAGTGTGCGCATCTTCGGTCACCGTTTCGACGGCGATACCGCCAATTTCGTCCAGCGGCCCACGGCGGATCACCGCACAGGAACCGCAGAAGAACGTGGCATCCCACATGTCGTTCCCGTCCTGCACCAGCCCGTAGAACAGCGTGCCTTCGTTAGGCGTTTTACGAAAACGCCCAAGGTTGCGCTCGAACGGGTCGGGCGAGAAGAAGTGGTGCGGCGTCTGCATCATCGCCAGCTGTTTCTCTTTGAAGAACCAGCCCATAGTCAGCTGCAGGAAGGAGCGCGTTGGCACGTGGTCGCAGTCGAAGATGGCGACGAAATCACCTTTGGCATGCTTCAGCGCGTTATTGATGTTCCCCGCTTTGGCGTGCTCGTGCGTTGGGCGAGCGATATAATTTACCCCGACCATATCGGCGAACTGCTTAAACTCCTCGCGCCCGCCGTCGTCCAGAATCCAGATGTTCAGCTTGTCCTTCGGCCAGTCTATGCCCAGCGAGGCGTAGATGGTGCCCTTCACAACGTGCAGTTCTTCGTTATAAGTCGGGACAAAAATATCTACCACCGGCCAGGTGCTCATGTCTTTTGGCATCGGCACCGGCTGGCGGTTAAGCGGCCACACCACCTGGAAATACCCCATCACCAGCACCAGCCAGGCGTACGTCTCGGCAAACAACAGCCCCAGCCCGAAGGCAAGGCTCACCGGATCGTTCCAGTTAAGGGTCGAGGTGTAGCGCCACCAGATATAGCGGCAGGAAACGGTCAGCGACAGCACGATCAGCATCAGAGCGGCAAAACGCCCGGGCAACCGGCGAACCAGCAGCGCGACGCCCCACAGCAGCAGCAGGAAGATAAGCTGCGACAGCGGGTTAAACGGCTGAGTGATGCAAAGCAGGGCCAGCACGGCGGAAAAGACCACGATCGCGCCCAGAATAATACGCCGGGCGGTGTGGCTGATATGGCCAAGCTCTTTCTTCTCTTCGAGGTGCTGGGTGCGATTGCTAAAGTTTTCCGGCAGCTTATTCAGCCAGTCATGCCAGCTCTCGCGCCACGCCTGAATTCGGGCAAAAGAACGCACGCGAGGGCGCCCGCTTTTCTTGCCGGCACGAAGCATCAGCCACAGGCTTTGAATAGCGTAACGGACAGCGTCCAGCGGCCGAGGCCTGTCGGGATTGATGTGCGGATAAAGCTGGTCATGCTCGGCGCGTATGCGGCTCCAGCGCTGGCCTTCAAGCGGCAGAACAATCCACGCCAGAATAAAGACTATGCAGCCCAGCACGGCGCTGAACGGCGGAGCGCCGTTGCGACGGAAAGTACGATAACGCTCCCCCAACCGCCGGCTGGCAGCAGGAAGTAACAGCCACGACGCCAGGTTACTCATGCTTCTTCCCTGAAAGGTTCAGCAGGCACCAGTTAGCGAGCGTCATAATTTCTTCTGCGATAAGTGAGTCCGGACGATGCTCGCCAGGCGGCTGTTTTACCGCGGCGCTTTCGGCCATCGCCTCATCCCGGTGGAGAATAATAGGGATCATCGTGCGCTGGCTCTGCAGCCAGATTTGGTAGATATCGTCCTGCAATTGGCTCGCTACCAGAAGATAGTTCACCAGTAAGTGCGCGCCTTTAGGCAGGGCCTGCTGGTGCAGGCGGATATGGCAGTTGGTGTCCGGTTTTACCACCGTCAGTACGCTATCGGTTTGCGCCAGAATCTGACGCGTTAATGCGTTAAAGCCGTGAGGTAAGTCCAGTAAAATCCACTGGTATTGCTGGCTCGCTTTCAGGTCAGCGAGAAAATGGCTGAACTGCCCGAGGGCTTTTTCCACCGTCTCGAACGTTTCATGCTCAGCCGGGCTCAGTTGACCAAACGGCAGCACGTCGAGGTGGCTGGTATAACGCCACGCGCTTTTGCGCCAGTCTTCGTTATCCAGCATGGCACGCGCCCAGCCCTTAGGCTCTGCGAAATCAATATTATAAAACATGCGCAGCAGGTTATCTGGCGAGATATCTATCACCAGTACCGACTCCCCAAGCTGCTGCAACGACCAGCCAAGTGCCGCGGTGATAGAAGTCGTCCCTACGCCACCACGCAACCCCTGCAACCCAATGACAGCCATCAGGCCTACTCCCTATTGTTGCGTTAATTCCGCCAGCAACGGCCAGCGCTTAATTGCCGCCGCCAGCTGTTCCTGCTGCGATATATCGGTGTAATCTATTTCCGGCAGTGAGAATGCTTTACTTAGCGCCAGAAAATCATTTTGGAAGGCATAAACAAGCTTGTTTTCCTGAGCATTGCCAGTCTCTTCATCTTGCATTTTGGTAGTCATCCCTCGGGCAGGTTTCGTCACCAGCGATAACGGCAAATGTCCGGAAAACGAAAAGTGTTTTACAATGCTAAAACTGATGCTGTTTATTTTCAATGGTAGGTTTCTTTCTTAGCTTACGCTAGTAAACTGACATACATACTAATTTATCTCCAGGGGACGCCATGGAACCCATATTTTCGCTTGGCATCCGTTCATTGTGGAACGAATTGAGCCATATGCCCGCAGGCGGCATCTGGTGGCTAAACGTAGAACGTCAGGATGACGCAATAAACATTGTTAATCAAACAGTTGCAGCCCAAAACTCGGATGCAAACGTTGCCGTCATTGCAATGTCAGCCAGGCCAAAACAAACGATAAAGCTCGACTCGACGAAAGGCCCGGAGAAAATACGCCTTTTTACGATGCCTTCGACTATCAATGGGCTCAACTCGCTGCGCCGTGATTTGATGTGCAGCATTAATCCCGAACACTACTTTTTTATACTCTTAAGCTCAGATAACGTTTGGGACAATATATCAACAGCCGACCTGCGCCATTGGCTTGCCGCGATGGGAAAATGGACCAAACGCATTAAGTGCAGTCTGCTTTTTGTCAATGTCGGAAATAATAATGACAAACAATTCTCATTATTAGTCAGCGAACATCGCAGCCTTTCCGGCCTCGCCAGCCTGCGCGCACAAAGTGATATTCACCGTTATGACGTAGCCTTCTGGTGTAATGAGAGAGGCGTCACAGCCGATCAACAACTTAATATTCAATGGCAAAATGAAGCGTGGCAGGTGCAGGAAAATTCCGAAAACGCCCCTCAGCCCCGCAGCGATGAAAAACGCGTCCTCAGCCACATTGCGGTGCTGGAAGGAGCCCCTGCCCTGTCGGAAAACTGGCAGCTCTTCGACAACAACGAGCAGCTGTTTGAAGCGGCGCGAACCGCGCAGGCCGCGACGATCATTTTCTCTCTCACCCAGAACGGCCAAATCAACAGCATTGCCCGCCAGATCCACTCGCTCCGCCGCCAGCGCGGCAGTGCGCTCAAACTCGTTGTCCGCGAAAACCAGGCCAGCCTGCGCGCCACCGACGAAAGGCTTTTACTGGGCTGCGGCGCCACGCTGATTATTCCGTGGAACGCCCCGCTTTCACGCTGTCTGACGATGATAGAAAGCGTGCAGGGCGCGAAGTTTACCCGCCATGTGCCGGAAGACATTAGCGTCCTGATAGACCAGATGCAGCCGCTGAAGCTGCGCGGCTACCAGCCGTGGGACGTCTTCTGCAACGGCATCGGCACGCTGATGAACAACGCTTTGCTGCCGGAAGACGGCAAAGGCGTAATGGTCGCGCTGCGCCCGGTGCCAGGGCTGCGGGTTGAGCAGGCGCTGACGCTGTGCCGTCCGAACCGCATGGGCGATATCGTCACCCTCGGCGAAAACCGGCTGGTGCTGTTCCTCTCTTTCTGCCGAATTAACGATCTCGATACCGCGCTGAATCACATATTCCCGCTGCCGGTGAACGACATTTTCACCAACCGCATGGTGTGGTTTGAAGACAGCCAAATCACGGCTGAAATACTCCAGATGCAGGCCATGCGTCCGGAGAAGTGGGCGAAGCCGCTTGCCGCCACCCTCGACCTGAACACCGTGCGCCATGTCAGCCGCGAAGGGCACGGCTGGCGTCGGGAGCCAACGCCCATCACGCTGCTGGATGACACGCCGAGGGAGCAGACACCATGATGAACATCACCGACATCATTCAGCTCATCGTGCTTTGCGCGATTATTTTTATTCCGCTGGGCTACACCGCTCGCCGCTGGCTTCCTCGCCTTACCGCTTCGGTACGGCTGATGTTTTTAAAACCACGCTACGTTAAACCGGCCGGAACGCTGCGCCGAACTTCCGTCAAGGCAGACCATCAACATGACTAATCACTCTCAAACGGCAAAGTCGCCAGCCTATTTTCTGCAATACTGGCGTGGCCTGGGTGGCTGGAACTACTACTTCCTGTTGAAGTTCGGGCTGCTGTGGACCGGCTATCTTAATTTTCACCCGCTGGCAAACCTGGTCTTTCTGGCCTTTTTGCTGTTCCCGCTGCCGCCGCTCAAACTTCATAAGCTGCGCAACTGGATAGCCCTGCCGGTAGGGATTGGCCTGTTCTGGCACGATACCTGGCTGCCGGGACCTGACAGCATCATGAGCCAGGGCTCGCAGGTTGTCGGCTTTAGCGCAGACTACCTTCTCGACCTGGTGACACGCTTTATTAACTGGCAGATGATCGGCGCGGCGTTTGTGCTGCTGGTTGCCTGGCTGTTTGTCTCGCAGTGGCTGCGCGTCACGGTCTTCGTCGTGGCAATCCTGGTGTGGCTGAACCTGCTAACCGTGGCCGGCCCGGCTATCTCTTTACTGCCGTCGACGTCGCAAACGACAGCCTCCGTTAACGCTGGCGGCACGGCTGGGGCAACAACTTCCGGCAATACGCTGGCCCCGGTTCCCGGTGATATTCCGGCGCAAACGGCACCACCGACCAGCGATAACATCACCGCGTGGCTGAACAGCTTCTATGCCAGCGAAGCTAAACGGCAGACCAAATTCCCGGACGCGCTGCCCGCAGACGCTCAGCCTTTTGAGCTGCTGATCATTAACATCTGCTCGCTTTCCTGGTCCGATATCGAGGCGGTGGGCCTCAGTTCGCATCCGCTGTGGAAACACTTCGATATTCTGTTTAAAAACTTCAACTCGGCGACGTCTTACAGCGGCCCGGCGGCTATTCGCCTGCTCCGCGCCAGCTGCGGCCAGTCCACGCATAAAGGTCTGTATGAGCCAGAGGGCAACCAGTGCTATCTGTTTGACGATCTTGCCCGCCTGGGCTTTAAGCAGCAGCTGATGATGGATCATAACGGCGTGTTCGGCGACTTCCTGAAAGAAGTCCGTGAGTACGGCGGCATTCAGGTGCCTCTGATGGATCAAAGCGGGCTGCCAAGCGACCTGCAGGCGTTCGACAATTCGCCAATTTACGACGACACTGCCGTGCTGCACCGCTGGCTGCAGGGTGAGCAGAACGACGGGGTTAACCCGCGTACCGCCACCTTCTACAACCTGGTACCGCTGCATGATGGCAACCACTATCCGGGGAACAGCAAGCCTGCAGACTATAAGGTACGTGCCCAGAAGCTGTTTGATGAGCTGGACTCATTCCTGACCGAGCTTGAGAAGTCGAACCGTAAAGTGATGGTGGTGATTGTGCCGGAGCACGGCGCGGCGCTGAAAGGCGACAAAATGCAGGTGTCGGGCCTGCGTGATATCCCAAGCCCGGATATCACCCACGTTCCTGCAGGCGTGAAGTTCGTCGGTATGAAGGCGCCACACGGCGGCGATGCCATTGAAATCACTCAGCCAAGCAGCTATCTGGCGATTTCTGAACTGGTTTCCCGCTCGATAGACGGCAAGAACTTTGTCGCCGACCAGGTCGACTGGAACGCGCTGACCGGCAACCTGCCGCAAACCGCCCCGGTTTCCGAAAACTCTACGGCGGTGGTGGTGAAGTACCAGGATAAGCCTTATGTCCGCCTGAGCGGCGGCGACTGGGTGCCTTATCCGCAATAAGGTTTGCGTTTAGACGATTGAAAACCGGCGCCTGGAGCGCCGGTCACATTGATGACAAACAGCCGAAAAACGTGGTTTTCGACTGTTTGGGGCAAACCAGAGAACATTATTCATTGTTTTTAGTAGACCTGGGTTCGGACTTTTTTAGAGCAATGAACTTTGTCAGCAGTCTCACCGGCGCCTGGAGCGCCGGTCACATTGATGACAAACAGCCGAAAAACGTGGTTTTCGACTGTTTGGGGCAAACCAGAGAACATTATTCATTGTTTTTAGTAGACCTGGGTTCGGACTTTTTTAGAGCAATGAACTTTGTCAGCAGTCTCACCGGCGCCTGGAGCGCCGGTTTTTTTTATGCGGTTATCGGAAAATCTGAACCGCAGTGAGCCAGATTACCCCAAAGGACTCAGGGTGATTTCTACGCGACGGTTTTGCGCTTTGCCTTCCGCAGTGCTGTTGCTGGCGATAGGATTCGCCGGGCCTGCACCGGAGGTGCGAATACGGCTCGCGTCAACGCCCTGGGTAATCAGCGCGCTGCCTACGCCGTCCGCACGCTGCTGTGACAGACGCATGTTCAGCTCTTTGCTGCCGGTACTGTCGGTATAGCCGACCACGTTAACCGCCGTTTTTGGATATTCTTTCAGTACCATCGCCACGCCGCTCAGGGTATTGGCCCCCGCCGGTTTCAGGGTGGCGCTACTGCTGTCGAAGGTGACGTTATTCGGCATATTCAGCACGATGTTATCGCCGCTGCGGGTCACGCTCACGCCGGTTCCACGCATTTTGTCGCGCAGTTTGGCTTCCTGCACATCCATGTAATAGCCCACACCGCCCCCGAGCGCTGCACCCGCGGCCGCGCCAATCAGAGCGCCTTTACCGCGATCTTTCTTCGATGACGAAAGAACCCCTACGCCAGCCCCTACCAGCGAGCCAATTCCGGCTCCTATCCCTGATTTCCCGGCCTGGCTTTCACCGGTGTACGGGTTAGTGGTACAGCCAGAAACCGCTAAGGTGCCACACACGACGGCGGCGATAATCATGACGCGTTTTTTCATCTTATTTCCTTCAATCCTTATTCATCCTTTGCCGGATACGAACCCGGCGATTGATTATGACGATAATTCGTGTAGAAAATTCCGGTAAGTATTCTGAATAGTTGTCGCAAATTGAGTGGGCATAGCCCACCGCCTGCAATCGCGGAGCCCAAATTGGCCAATTCATCCTCTTCACGTAAACAGATCCTCACTGCCGCGCACTGGGGCCCCATGCTGGTCGAAACCGACGGAGAACGTGTTTATCACTCTCGCGGCGCGCTTGAAACCGGTCATCAAAACTCCCTGCAAAGCGCGGTGCCGGATCAGGTTCACAGCAAAGCTCGCGTCGCGTTTCCCATGGCGCGTAAAGGCTTTCTGGCCTCGCCGGATAAGCCACAGGGCGTTCGAGGCAAAGATGAGTATGTGCGCATCAGCTGGGATGACGCGCTGACGCTGATTCACCAGCAGCACAAACGCATTCGGGAGAACTACGGCCCGGCGGCAATTTTCGCAGGCTCCTACGGCTGGCGCTCCAACGGCGTGCTGCACAAAGCCTCCACGCTGCTTCAGCGCTACATGAGCCTGGCGGGCGGCTATACCGGGCACTCCGGCGACTACTCGACCGGTGCCGCGCAGGTGATCATGCCCTACGTGGTCGGCTCCAATGAGGTTTACCAGCAGCAAACCAGCTGGCCGCTGCTGCTTGAGCACAGCGACGTGGTGGTGGTGTGGAGCGCGAACCCGCTTAATACGCTGAAAATCGCCTGGAATGCCAGCGACGAACAGGGCGTGAAGTACTTCGAGCAGCTAAAAAACAGCGGCAAAACGATTATCGCCATCGACCCGATGCGTTCAGAAACCGTCGACTTCTTCGGGGCACGCGCCGAATGGATCGCCCCGCACATGGGCACCGACGTAGCGCTAATGCTCGGCATTGCCCACACGCTGGTTGTGCATGGCAGGCACGATACGGCCTTCCTGGCACGCTGCACCTATGGCTACGACAAGTTTGAAGCCTACCTGCTCGGCAACACCGACGGCATCCCGAAAAATGCGGCCTGGGCCGCTGAGATCTGCGGTATTCCGGCAGACACAATCGAAAAGCTGGCGGACCTTTTCAGCCAAAAACGCACCATGCTGATGGCCGGTTGGGGCATGCAGCGCCAGCAATACGGTGAGCAAAAACACTGGATGCTGGTCACGCTGGCGGCGATGCTGGGCCAGATAGGCACGCCTGGCGGCGGCTTTGGTCTTTCCTATCACTTTGCCAACGGCGGTAACCCGACACGTAGCGCGGCCGTGCCCGGCTCGCTACAGGGCTCGCTTGCTGGCGGCACCGACGCAGTAGAAAAAATCCCCGTGGCACGTATCGTCGAGGCGCTGGAAAATCCAGGGGTGGCCTATCAGCATAACGGCAGACAGCACACCTTCCCCGACCTCCGCATGCTTTGGTGGGCGGGTGGCAGCAACTTCACCCATCATCAGGACACAAACCGTCTTGCCGCAGCCTGGCAGAAGCCGGAGCTGATCGTTATCTCCGAATGTTTCTGGACGGCGGCGGCAAAACACGCCGATATCGTTCTGCCGGTAACCACCTCGTTCGAGCGAAACGACATGACGATGACCGGGGATTACAGTAACCAACACCTTGTGCCGATGAAGCAGGTGGTTTCCCCGCAGGGCGAGGCGTGGAATGATTTTGATATCTTTGCTGAACTGAGTGAAAAATGGGAAACCGGCGGTAAAGAACGGTTCAGTGAAGGAAAAAGCGAGCTTGAATGGCTGGAGAGTTTCTATGACATTGCCCGCCAACGAGGCGCAGCCCAACGGATCGAACTTCCGGAATTTAACGACTTCTGGGAAGCTAACCAGCTGATAGAAATGCCAGAAAACGCGAAAAATGCTGAATTCATTCGCTTCTCAGCTTTTCGCGAAGATCCTGAAGCAAACCCGCTCAAAACGCCGAGCGGTAAGATTGAAATCTATTCCGAGCGCATCGCCAGCTTTGGCTACCAGGATTGCCCGCCGCATCCAAGCTGGCTGGCACCTGACGAATGGCAGGGCAACGCTGCTTCCGGCCAGCTGCAGCTGCTCTCATCCCATCCAGCACACCGCCTGCACAGCCAGCTAAACTACGCCGCGCTGCGCGACCAGTATGCGATAGCGGGACGTGAACCTATTACGCTGCATCCGATTGACGCCAAAGCGCGCGGCATTGAGCACGGAGATTTAGTGCGGGTATGGAACGCTCGCGGGCAGGTCCTGGTGGGCGCTCAGGTTACCGACGGCATCAGGCCCGGCGTGGTCTGTATCCACCAGGGTGCATGGCCCGATCTGGACGAAGATAACCTGTGCAAAAACGGCGCGGTTAACGTACTCACGATGGATATTCCGTCTTCACGGCTGGCTAACGGCTGCGCGGCAAACAACTCCCTCGTCTGGGCAGAGAAATTTACCGGTCCGGCGCCTACGGTGACGGCGTTTGATCCGCCTGCCAGCCCATAATCCACGTCGGGTGCTGCGTCTCTTCCTGCCACGCGCTTTCTTCTATGCGAAAGCCGTGGCGGTGGTAGAAATGTACCGCCTGGCGATTTTTCTGGTACACCTCGAGGGTCAAGGCCGGGTATTCCTCTTTGGCCTTCTCCAGCAGCTTGCCGCCGATGCCTTGCCCCGTGCAGGAAGGTGCCACGAACAGCGCGCCAATAAACTGCTTCTCCATGACGCTGATAAACCCCACCAGCTGCCGCTCATGCAAATAGACCCACGTTTTTGACTGCGGGATATACACATTGCGCACCAGGTTCACGCTCTCATGCCAGTAGCTTTCCGCGATAAACGGATGCCCGTCGATGGTGCTCTCAAGCCAGAGCGCCATCAGCGCATCCATTTCCCCGGCGTTAAAGGGCCGGATCATTGGCGAAAATCTGGGTGGCAGAAGCAGCCCGTCACATGGTCATTGACCAGGCCGCAGGCCTGCATAAACGAATAGCAGATTGTCGATCCCACGAACTTAAAGCCGCGTTTCTTCAGCGCTTTAGACAACGCATCTGAGGTTGGCGTAAAGGCTGGAACTTCGCTGAGCGAGGCGGCATGCGAGATCTGCGGCTTATTCTCCACGAAGGCCCAGACGAACTCGGGGAATTTCTCTCCGTTGGCCTTCATCGCCAGAAAGGCTTTGGCGTTATTGATAATGGCCTCAATTTTCCCACGATGGCGGATAATCCCGGCGTCCTGCATCAGCTCATCCACCTCTTCCGGCTGGATCAGCGCGACGGCATAAGGGTCGAAATTCCTGAAGCGCTGGCGGTAGTTCTCACGTTTTTTTAGCACGGTTATCCACGATAGCCCTGCCTGCTGGCCTTCAAGACAGATCATCTCAAACAGCTTTTGCCCGTCGGTGACCGGCACGCCCCATTCTTTGTCGTGATAGTCCAGATACAGCGGATCCTGAGTGACCCAGCCACAACGTTCCATTTCGTTCTCCCTCATCACCTTCCGCACCCGCGGGCAAATTCACAATCTGACAATAGTGAATCCGGGGCGTTTCGCAACCCTAAACGAGATCAAAGAAAGGTGATTTAGCACTGATGATTTTGCAAAGTGTTAACTATGTCCCATTTATGATTTAACATTTAATATACAGCAATCACGCACAATAGATTGATAGCAAGCACTAACCAACAGAACTCAACATGCATTGTGGAGGCCGTTCATACCGCCTCAGAGGCATTTCATTCCGTTCTCCACGCATTTCATGCCGTTTTTTCCTGGAATAAACGGCGCTTCGCTATCGTAGGCGGCAGATAACTTCCCTTAGATCCGCAGGACATCTGCCATGAACACTGCCACCTACAACCGTACTCGCTGGTTAACCCTCATCGGGACCATCATTACCCAGTTCGCACTGGGTTCCGTTTATACCTGGAGCCTGTTCAACAGCGCGCTGTCCCAGAAGCTGGACGCCCCTATCAGCCAGGTCGCCTTCTCCTTCGGCCTGCTGAGCCTGGGCCTCGCCATCTCCTCTTCCATAGCGGGCAAACTGCAGGACCGCTTCGGCGTGCGTAAGGTCACCATGGCGGCAGGCGTGCTGCTCGGTGCCGGTCTGTTCTTCACCGCGCACGCCAACAACCTGATGATGCTGTGGCTCACCGCAGGCGTACTGGTCGGCCTGGCCGACGGCGCAGGCTACCTGCTGACGCTGTCTAACTGCGTGAAATGGTTCCCGGAGCGCAAAGGCCTGATTTCTGCTTTCTCCATCGGTGCCTATGGCCTCGGCAGCCTCGGTTTTAAATATATTGATACCCATCTGCTGGCGGCCTACGGCCTCGAAAACACCTTTATGATTTGGGGCGGCCTGGCGATGGTCATGGTGCTGTTCGGCGCCACCATGATGAAAGATGCTCCGCTGCAGGAAACCAAAACCGCAAACGGCGCGGCGAAAACAGACTTCACCCTGGCGGAATCTATGCGTCAGCCACAGTACTGGATGCTGGCGCTGATGTTCCTGACCGCCTGCATGAGCGGCCTGTACGTTATCGGCGTAGCAAAAGATATCGCGCAGGGCATGGTGCGCCTGGATGCAATGTCCGCCGCCAACGCGGTGACCGTTATCTCAATTGCTAACCTGAGCGGCCGCCTTATCCTCGGTATTCTGTCCGATAAAATCGCCCGTATTCGCGTTATCACGATTGGCCAGGTGATTTCTCTGGTCGGTATGGCGGCCCTGCTGTTTGCCCCGCTGAACGAAATGACGTTCTTTGCGGCCATCGCCTGCGTTGCCTTTAACTTTGGCGGCACCATCACCGTTTACCCTTCTCTGGTCAGCGAATTCTTCGGCCTGAACAACCTGACTAAAAACTACGGCGTGATTTACCTGGGCTTCGGTATCGGCAGCATCTGCGGCTCCATCATCGCCTCGCTGTTTGGCGGCTTCTACGTCACCTTCTGCGTCATCTTCGCCCTGCTGATTCTCTCCCTGGCGATTTCCACCACGATTCGTCAGCCAGCCCGTACAGCGCTGAACCACAAACACGCACACGCCTGATTATTCCTGATAATCAGCAGATACAGCCGCCTACTCGGGCGGCTTTTTTTATTCCAGAAGCGCAGGTCAGGATTGGGCCACTGCCTACAAGTAAGGTAATTAACTCACCATCAAAGATCTGAGGCGCCAACTGTAAATAACGGGCCGGATCGTCACGTATCTGGATACATCCCTCTTATCCTGTGCTCTACTAGCCGCCGCTGAGTTTTGACGCGGAGATGAGATTTTTCTTTGAATTCACCCCTCATAGAGAACTACGCTCGAACCCCACGGTCTGATAAGCGCTAATATGTTTATATCGCCAGGATACCCTGCATGAATTACTTTAAGACAATGTCCCAGCAGAAATTATGTTTACTGCTCGGGGTCTACATTGGTTGGTTTTTAAATATTTCTGTTTTCTATCAACGCTTTGATAGCCGGGCACAGGTTTTCATCGCCTGGAAGGGCCTTGCCGCTGCAACTGAGTTTTTCGCCTGCCTGCTGGTGACGTTTTTCCTGTTCCGCCTGCTGTCGATTTTTGGCCGCAACCTCTGGCGCGTGCTGGCTACCTTTGTAGTGCTTTGCTCGGTGGCCGCCAGCTACTATATGACCTTCTTCAACGTGGTGATCGGCTACGGCATTATTGCCTCGGTGATGACCACTGATATCGACCTGTCTAAAGAAGTGGTGGGCTATCACTTCGCTATCTGGATGGTGCTGGTTAGCCTTATACCGCTGTATCTGATCTGGACGAACAGGTCACAAGATACGCTGCTTCAGCAGCTGAAAACCCCTGGCCAACGCATTAAAAACATCGCTATCGTCGTCTGCGCAGGCTTACTGGTTTGGGCGCCGCTGCGTACGCTGGGTGAAATACAGTCCAACGATGAGCGCGGCTCAACCACAGATATGGCAAGCTACGGCGGCGTCGTGGCGAGTTCCTATGTTCCGGTAAACTGGGTTTCCTCGCTGGGGCTGTTTGCCTGGGCACAGGCCGACGAATCTGACGGTAACGGTTCTCTGATGAACCCAACGAAAAAATTCACCTACGTCGCGCCGCCAGGCATGGATGACACCTACGTGGTGTTTATTATCGGCGAGACAACCCGCTGGGATCACATGGGCCTGCTCGGCTATGACCGCGACACCACGCCAAAACTCTCTAAAGAGAAAAACCTGGTCGCTTTTCGCGGCCAGTCCTGCGATACCGCCACTAAACTCTCGCTGCGCTGCATGTTCGTGCGCGAAGGCGGAGCTGAAGATAACCCTCAGCGAACCCTCAAAGAGCAGAATGTTTTTGCGGTCCTGAAACAGCTGGGCTTTAGCTCCGACCTGTACGCCATGCAGAGCGAAGTCTGGTTCTATAAAAATGCCATGCCGGACACCCTGGCCTTCCGCGAACAAATTGCCGCTGAGCCTCGTAACCGCGGTAAAACCGTGGACGATATGCTGTTAGTGGATGAGATGAAGCAGTCGCTCAATCGCAACCCCGATGGCAAACATCTTATTATCCTGCACACCAAGGGTTCTCACTTCTCCTACGCTCAGCGCTATCCGCGCAGCTTTGCGAAATGGACGCCTGAGTGCATCAACCTCGAAAAAGGTTGTTCAAAGGAACACCTGATCAACGCCTTTGATAACTCGGTGCTGTACATCGATACGATGATCGACAGCGTGATTGACCAGGTGCGCGATAAGAAGGCGATTGTTTTCTACGCCGCGGATCACGGTGAGTCCATCAGCGACTCAATGCACCTGCACGGCACGCCGCGAGCTATGGCTCCGCCAGAGCAGTTCCGCGTGCCGCTGATGATTTGGGCCTCGGACAAGTATCTGGAGAACCCAACGTTCGCCGAGTCCTTTAAACACCTGCAGGAACAGGCAAAAATGAAGGTGCCGCATCGCCACGTTGAGCTGTACGACACTATTCTCGGCTGCCTGGGGTATACCTCACCCAACGGCGGGATTAACCAGAACAACAACTGGTGTCACGTTCCAAATAAAGCCGTGAACTAACCGATTCACTGCGGCACGCATTTGAATAAAACACTCCGTATCGCGGGGTGTTTTATTCTCTTCAGCCCACGGGTTTATTCGCATCAGGTTCTGCTATTTTGGCCTCTGCCAGGCCACATTAAGTCATCGTGTTTGGTTATGGAAAACCGTGGTTTTTTGCGCCGTCGCTTATGATGGGAGACAGCATTTTCCGCTGTGAGCGATGCAGATCACAAAATAAATCGTGCAACAATTCATCATTTAACACAAAA
The DNA here is from genome assembly GCF_000757825.1 of Cedecea neteri. Taxonomy (GTDB): domain Bacteria; phylum Pseudomonadota; class Gammaproteobacteria; order Enterobacterales; family Enterobacteriaceae; genus Cedecea; species Cedecea selenatireducens. Next base: position 2,723,840 of record NZ_CP009451.1, on the reverse strand, counting down.
TTTTACCCATTCAAGGCAATCGATTCCCTCTGTAGGTTGCAAATTAATCAGTGTAATATTCTGGTAACAAGCCTGTAGCATAAATTTCCCTGCTGGAAATGACCCCTGAAGGTTTTTTTAATCTTTGCCCGCTAAATCCCACCTTGCTTGTAAATCCCCGTAACCTGTATTGACGTTTCCTTAATCTGTTGACAGATTGTAGGACGAGAGGAGCTATTTACGGACCGTCTGTGCTACCTCCATGCATGACTCGCGAAAGGAACTGCTAGCCTCACCACTGCCTCCGGGCACACCGTACCGACCACCCACAAATAACAATGGTCAGACGGTTACAAAACACAACACGACACATAATTGGAGCAGAATAATGAGTATTTCCTTGAAGAAGTCAGGGATGCTGAAATTTGGTCTGAGCCTGGTTGCCATGACCGTTGCAGCAAGCGTACAAGCCAAAACCCTGGTTTACTGTTCAGAAGGTTCCCCAGAGGGCTTTAACCCACAGCTGTTCACCTCCGGCACGACTTACGATGCCAGCTCCGTTCCAATTTATAACCGACTGGTAGAATTCAAAACCGGCACCACCGAAATCATCCCAGGCCTCGCTGAGAAATGGGACGTTAGCCCGGACGGCAAAACCTACACCTTCCACCTGCGTAAAGGCGTGAAGTGGCAGGACAATAAAGACTTCAAACCGACTCGTGATTTTAACGCCGACGACGTTGTGTTCTCCTTCGACCGTCAGAAAAACAAAGACAACCCGTACCACAAAGTTTCTGGCGGCAGCTATGAATACTTCGAAGGTATGGGCCTGCCTGACCTGATTACCGAAATCAAGAAAGTCGACGACAACACCGTGCAGTTCGTGCTGGCACGTCCAGAAGCGCCGTTCCTCGCGGACATGGCCATGGACTTCGCCTCTATTCTTTCTAAAGAATATGCCGACAACATGATGAAAGCCGGCACCCCGGAAAAAACCGACCTGAACCCAATCGGTACCGGCCCATTCCAGCTGCTGCAGTACCAGAAAGACTCCCGTATTCTGTATAAAGCCTTTGAAGGCTACTGGGGCGCCAAGCCGAAGATCGATCGTCTGGTCTTCTCCATCACCCCAGACGCTTCCGTGCGTTACGCCAAGCTGCAGAAAAACGAATGTCAGGTGATGCCGTTCCCGAACCCGGCTGACATCGCCCGCATGAAAGAAGACAAAAACATCAATCTGATGGAACAGGCCGGCTTGAACGTGGGCTACCTCTCCTTCAACACCGAGAAGAAGCCGTTTGACGACGTGAAAGTGCGCCAGGCGCTGACCTACGCGGTAAACAAAGAAGCGATCATCAAAGCGGTTTATCAGGGCGCGGGCACCGCGGCTAAAAACCTGATCCCACCAACCATGTGGGGCTACAACGATGACGTGAAGGACTACACCTACGATCCTGAAAAAGCGAAAGCGCTGCTGAAAGAAGCGGGCCAGGATAAAGGCTTCACCGTTGACCTGTGGGCTATGCCGGTACAGCGTCCTTATAACCCGAACGCTCGCCGCATGGCCGAGATGATTCAGGCTGACTGGGCGAAAGTGGGCGTGACCGCCAAAATCGTGACCTACGAGTGGGGCGAGTACCTGAAGCGTGCTAAAGCGGGCGAGCACCAGGCCGTAATGATGGGCTGGACCGGCGACAATGGGGATCCGGATAACTTCTTCGCGACCCTGTTCAGCTGTGCCGCGGCGAAAGACGGTTCTAACTACTCTCGCTGGTGCTACAAGCCGTTTGAAGACCTGATTCAGCCGGCTCGCGCAACCGACGACCACAACAAGCGTATTGAACTGTACAAACAGGCTCAGGTTGTGATGCACGATCAGGCGCCTGCGCTGATCATCGCTCACTCCACCGTGTTCGAGCCAGTGCGTAAAGAAGTCAAAGGCTACGTGGTCGATCCGCTGGGCAAACACCACTTCGAAAACGTGTCCGTCGAATAATAAAAGTTACGTGCTTTATTCCCTCTCCCTCAAAGGGAGAGGGGAAACATTTGTGAGCAATACAGACGGAACAGTTACCAGGCTTTCCGTCACTACAGAGAATCCGGGATATGCTGCAGTTCATCCTCCGACGACTGGGGTTAGTCATCCCCACGTTTATAGGTATTACCCTACTCACCTTCGCTTTCGTGCATATGATCCCCGGAGACCCGGTAATGATCATGGCCGGAGAGCGCGGTATTTCTCCTGAGCGCCATGCTCAGCTGCTGGCCGAGCTTGGTCTCGACAAGCCAATGTGGCAGCAATACCTCCATTACATTTGGGGCGTAATGCATGGCGATCTGGGTATTTCATTAAAGAGTCGCCTCCCGGTCTGGGACGAGTTCGTGCCACGCTTTAAAGCGACGCTGGAACTCGGCATCTGCGCGATGATGTTCGCCGTTGCCGTCGGTATTCCGGTCGGGGTACTTGCCGCCGTGAAGCGTGGCTCTATCTTCGACCACACCGCCGTGGGCCTCGCGCTGACCGGCTACTCCATGCCAATTTTCTGGTGGGGCATGATGCTCATCATGCTGGTCTCGGTGCACTGGAACCTGACGCCGGTTTCCGGGCGCGTGAGCGACACCGTGTTCCTTGATGACTCCCTGCCGCTCACCGGGTTTGCGCTGATAGACACCGCTATCTGGGGCGAGCCGGGCGACTTTATTGACGCCGTAGCCCACATGGTTCTGCCTGCCGTCGTGTTGGGCACTATCCCGCTGGCGGTTATCGTGCGTATGACCCGCTCCTCGATGCTGGAAGTGCTGGGCGAAGACTACATCCGTACCGCTCGCGCCAAGGGCCTGACGCGTATGCGCGTAATCGTGGTCCATGCGCTGCGCAACGCGATGCTGCCGGTGGTCACCGTAATCGGCCTGCAGGTCGGAACCCTGCTTGCGGGTGCCATCCTGACGGAAACTATCTTCTCCTGGCCGGGTCTTGGCCGCTGGCTCATCGACGCCCTGCAGCGTCGTGACTACCCGGTAGTCCAGGGCGGCGTGCTGCTGGTGGCGACGATGATTATCCTCGTCAACCTGCTGGTAGACCTGCTGTACGGCGTGGTGAACCCGCGTATACGCCATAAGAAATAAGGGGCCATCATGACGCAACTGACTGAAAACAAAGTGGTGGCAGCACCCAAGCCGATGACGCCTTTCCAGGAGTTCTGGCACTACTTCAAACGTAATAAAGGGGCGGTGATCGGCCTGGTGTACGTCGCCGTAATGATCTTCATCGCCGTGTTCGCTAACTTCATCGCGCCTCACGCGCCCGCAGAGCAGTTCCGCGACGCGCTGCTGCGCCCGCCGGTCTGGCAGGAAGGCGGCAGCTGGAGCTACATCCTCGGCACCGATGACGTGGGCCGCGATGTGCTCTCCCGCCTGATGTACGGCGCACGCCTGTCGCTGCTGGTCGGCTGCCTGGTGGTCGTCCTGTCGCTGGTAATGGGCATCGTGCTGGGCCTGGTCGCCGGTTACTTCGGCGGCGTGGTCGACAACATCATCATGCGCGTGGTCGATATCATGCTGGCGCTGCCAAGCCTGCTGCTGGCGCTGGTGCTGGTGGCTATCTTCGGCCCGTCTATCGGTAACGCCGCGCTGGCGCTGACCTTCGTTGCGCTGCCGCACTATGTGCGTTTAACCCGCGCTGCGGTGTTGGTGGAAGTTAACCGCGACTACGTCACCGCTTCCCGTGTTGCGGGCGCCGGTCCGGTTCGCCAGATGTTTGTGAATATCTTCCCGAATACCCTCGCGCCGCTGATTGTTCAGGCGTCGCTCGGTTTCTCGAACGCCATTCTCGATATGGCCGCCCTTGGCTTCCTCGGCATGGGTGCGCAGCCGCCAACACCTGAGTGGGGCACCATGCTCGCCGACGTGTTGCAGTTCGCGCAGAGTGCCTGGTGGGTTGTGACCTTCCCTGGGGTTGCGATCCTGCTGACGGTGCTGGCATTTAACCTGATGGGTGACGGTCTGCGTGACGCGCTCGATCCCAAACTGAAGCAGTAAGAGGTTCGAGATGGCGTTATTAAATGTAGATAAATTATCGGTGCATTTCGGCGACGAAGACGCACCGTTCCGTGCCGTTGACCGCATCAGCTATAGCGTGGATCAGGGGCAAGTTGTCGGCATCGTGGGGGAGTCCGGCTCCGGTAAATCCGTCAGCTCGCTGGCGATTATGGGGCTTATCGACTTCCCAGGCCGCGTAATGCCGGAAAAACTGGAGTTCAACGGCCGGGACCTGAAGCGCATTTCTGAGAAAGAGCGCCGCAACCTGGTGGGCGCCGAAGTGGCGATGATCTTCCAGGACCCGATGACCAGTCTGAACCCGTGCTACACCGTCGGTTTCCAGATTATGGAAGCCATTAAGGTGCACCAGGGCGGTAATAAGAAAACCCGCCGCCAGCGCGCTATCGACCTGCTGACGCAGGTGGGGATCCCCGATCCGGGTTCGCGCCTCGACGTTTACCCGCACCAGCTCTCCGGCGGGATGAGCCAGCGCGTGATGATCGCCATGGCGATTGCCTGTCGTCCTAAGCTGTTGATTGCCGATGAGCCGACCACCGCGCTCGACGTAACCATTCAGGCGCAGATCATCGAGCTGCTGCTGGAGCTGCAGCAAAAAGAGAACATGGCGCTGATCCTGATCACCCATGACCTCGCGCTGGTTGCCGAAGCCGCCCATAAAATCATCGTGATGTACGCAGGTCAGGTAGTGGAAGCGGGCTCGTCCCACGATATCTTCCGCGCGCCTCGCCACCCGTACACTCAGGCCCTGCTCCGTGCGCTGCCGGAATTTGCACAGGATAAAGCGCGTCTGGCCTCGCTGCCGGGCGTGGTACCGGGCAAGTACGACCGACCAAACGGCTGCCTGCTTAACCCGCGCTGCCCGTACGCCACCGACAAATGCCGCAGCGAAGAGCCGGAGCTCGCCATGCTGGCAGACGGGCGTCAGTCCAAATGCCACTACCCACTCGATGATGCCGGGAGGCCAACCCTATGAGTACCCAACAGGCCGCCGCGCAACCGCTGTTGCAGGCCATCGACCTGAAAAAACACTACCCGGTGAAGAAGGGCTTTTTCGCCCCTGAACGCCTGGTGAAAGCGCTGGATGGCGTGAGCTTCACCCTTGAGCGCGGTAAAACGCTGGCGGTCGTCGGCGAGTCCGGCTGCGGGAAGTCCACCCTTGGCCGCCTGCTGACAATGATTGAAGTCCCAACCGGCGGGGAGCTGTACTACCAGGGCCAGGATCTGCTGGTCCCGGACGTTTCAGCGGAAAAACTGCGCCGCCAGAAAATTCAGATCGTGTTCCAGAACCCGTACGGCTCGCTGAACCCACGTAAAAAAGTCGGGCAGATTCTGGAAGAGCCGCTGCAAATCAACACCAGGCTGAGCAAAGCCGAGCGCCGTGAAAAAGCGCTGGAAATGATGGCGAAAGTGGGTCTGAAAACCGAGCACTACGACCGCTATCCGCACATGTTCTCCGGCGGCCAGCGTCAGCGTATCGCTATCGCCCGCGGCCTGATGCTTGACCCGGACGTGGTGATTGCCGATGAGCCAGTGTCCGCGCTGGACGTGTCGGTTCGGGCGCAGGTGCTGAACCTGATGATGGACCTGCAGCAGGATTTGGGGCTGTCCTACGTGTTCATCTCCCACGACCTGTCGGTGGTGGAGCACATTGCCGATGAAGTGATGGTGATGTACCTGGGCCGCTGCGTGGAGAAAGGCAGTAAAGAGCAGATTTTCTCTAATCCACTGCACCCGTACACCCAGGCGCTGCTTTCCGCTACGCCACGTCTGAACCCGGACGAACGCCGCGAACGCATCAAGCTGACCGGCGAGCTGCCAAGCCCGCTGAACCCACCGCCGGGCTGCGCCTTTAACGCCCGCTGCAGCCGTCGCTTCGGGCCATGCACCCAGCTCCAGCCGCAGCTTAAGGATTACGGCAACGGCCAGCTGGTGGCGTGTTTCGCTGTCGATCAGGATGTGAACGGGGAACTGCGTTAATTTCCCCAACAGTAAAAAAAGAAAACCGACGTGAGAGCGTCGGTTTTTTTATATGCTCGCCTGAACCAGACGATGAAGGCGCGACGTATCCACAGACTTCTCGGCCTCAGCGAGGCTGAAAGCGCTCTGAATTTTCATCCAGACATCGGGCGAACTCCCAATGACGATAGAAAGCTTAAACGCCATTTCAGGCGTCAATGCGGCTTTTCCCGTTATGTTCCTCTATGCGCAACAAAAGAACCGCGCATCTGTGAAGGGTAAGCGGCAAGAATATGGGGAGCTGCGGCAGCCAAAAAGCTGCCATTGGCAAAGCAGGAATCCGTCTCGCAGAAACTCTTTTTTATTATTTCAGGTGTTCAACCAACGCAGCATAATGCTCGGCCATCGCCTTTCCCCCGCAAAAAAATATGTTACTCTCCGCTGGGTTACCCCTCTGGAGATGGCTATGAACGGCAAGGCAGCGCGCCCTACGATAAGCGATGTCGCAAAAGCGGCGAAGACCGGGAAGACCAGCGTCTCCCGCTACCTTAACGGCGAGCAAAACGCGCTGTCCGACGACCTCCTTGGCCGCATTGAGCGTGCCATTGCCGATCTCGATTATCGCCCAAGCCAAATGGCCCGCGGACTGAAACGAGGTCGTACCCGCCTCATCGGCCTGATCATTGCCGACATCACCAATCCCTATTCCGTCGACGTGCTTAGCGGCATAGAAGCCGCCTGCCGCGAGAAAGGCTTCACGCCGCTGGTGTGTAACACCAACAACGAAGTCGATCAGGAGCTGCACTATCTCGACCTGCTGCGCAGCTATCAGGTTGAGGGGATCGTGGTCAACGCGGTTGGGATGCGTGAAGAAGGGCTCAACCGCCTGCAGCAGTCCGCGCTGCCGATGGTGCTTATCGACCGTAAAATCCCAGGCTTTGCCTGCGACATGGTCGGGCTGGACAACATTCAGGCCGCAACCACCGCCACCGAACACCTCATCGAGCAGGGCTTCGAGGCGATGTTGTTCCTGAGTGAGCCGCTGGGCATGGTGAATACTCGCCATGAACGCTTACGTGCATTTCGTAGCACGCTTGAGCGCTATCCCGGCGTGATCGCCGAAAATGCCGAAACGCCGCTGCATGAGGCAGAGTTAATCGACAACACGCTGCGCCAGTTCCACACCCGCCACCGTGGGATGCGCAAAGCGGTTATCTCCGCCAACGGCGCACTCACCCTGCAGGTTGCCCGCTCTCTGCGCCGCATCGGCCTGAGCTGGGGCAGCGATATCGGCCTGCTGGGCTTTGACGAGCTGGAATGGGCAGAGCTTGCCGGCGTTGGCATTACCACCCTGAAGCAGCCGACCTGGCAGATAGGCTATGCCGCGCTGGAGCAGGTTGTGAGGCGCATTGAAGGTACCGCTGAAACCGTGCGTGAGCAGCTCTTTTCCGGCGAGCTTATCGTGCGCGGCTCCACCTCCCGCTAAATCTTTTGTTCGTGATGGCGCTCAAAAATTAGCACTGGCGTTCTTTTCTTTGGAACCGGTTCCATCTAGCGTAATAACATCGTTAGTTAGCTGTTATCGCCCTGGAGACCGCCATGTCGCGAAAAATTATCGTCGTCACCGCCGCCTACGGCCACGACCGCATTGCCGCCCTCGGCGGGCAGCAGGCCTTGCTGCCCATTATTGCCGAAGCAGGTGCCGACGGCGTAGAGATCCGCCGCGAACTGTTCACCTCCGCGCAGTTAGATTTTCTGTCGACGATGGCCGGTGAAATCACCCGGCACGGGCTGGAAGCCTGCTATTCCGCGCCAGAGCCGCTGTTCACGGGCGACGGCAAGCTGAATCCGCTGATCCCTTCGCTGTTACAGGAGGCTCATCAGCTGAACGCCCGCTGGCTCAAGCTCTCTCTCGGGCAGTTTAACCACGCCCGGATGTTCGACACGCTGAAGCAGTGGCTTAGCGAAAGCCCCGTCGCGCTGGTGGTGGAAAACGACCAAACCGACAGCGGAAAGCTGGCCCCAATGCAGCGCTTCCAGGCCGCCTGTGACGTTCACAACCTGCCGGTCACGCTCACTTTCGACATGGCAAACTGGCTATGGGTGGATGATTCCCCACAGCAGGCCGCGCACGCCCTGGCGCCTTCCGTCAGCTATATCCACGTGAAAACGGCAGTTGCCCACCATAACCACTACCGCGCCGTGGCGCTGGATGACGCCAGCTCTGACTGGAAAGGGCTGCTGAACATGCTGCCGGTGGATGCCCCACGCGGCATTGAGTTTCCGCTGGAAGGGCGAGACCTGGTCGCGGTAACCCGTCATTACGTCAATCTGCTACGCGAGGAGTAACCATGCATCAGCTGGATGTCATCACGATTGGTGAAGCGATGGCGATGTTCGTCGCCAGCGAAACCGGCGATCTGGCCGCCGCCGAACACTTTGTTAAACGCGCCGCAGGTGCCGAGCTGAACGTCGCCACAGGGCTGGCTCGCCTGGGCTTAAACGTCGGCTGGGTAAGCCGCGTAGGCAATGACTCCTTTGGCCGCTACGTGCTGCAACAGCTGGCGAAGGAAAACATCGATGCCCGCGCCGTCACCGTAGACGAGCAATACCGCACCGGCTTTCAGCTCAAATCCAAAGTCGAAGATGGAACCGATCCCATCGTGGAATATTTCCGCAAGGACTCCGCCGCCAGCCATCTGTCGGTGGCCGACTTCAACAGCGAATACTTTCTCTCGGCGCGCCATCTGCACCTGAGCGGCGTGGCGGCAGCCCTGTCAGGCACGTCGCTGGAGCTGCTGAATCACGCGGCAAAAACGATGAAGCAGCAGGGCAAAACGCTCTCCTTCGATCCTAACCTGCGCCCGGTACTGTGGCGCAGCGAAGCCGAAATGGTACAGCAGCTTAACCAGCTGGCCTTCCAGGCCGACTGGGTGCTGCCCGGCGTGAAAGAAGGCATCGTGCTCACCGGGCAAAACACCCCGGAAGGGATCGCCGATTTTTATCTTCATCATGGCGTAAAAGTCGTGGTGCTAAAAACCGGCGCGGACGGCGCCTGGTATAAAACCGCAGACGGCGAGAAAGGCGCGGTCGCGGCGGTAAAAGTAGACAACGTAGTGGATACCGTGGGTGCCGGAGACGGCTTTGCGGTCGGGGTGATAAGCGCCCTGCTGGAAGGGAAATCTTTGCATCAGGCCGTCAGCCGGGGCAACAAAATCGGCTCACTGGCGATACAGGTCATCGGTGACAGCGAAGGTCTACCGACCCGAAGCGCACTGGGCGAATAAACCCGACTCCATCGCTTTGTACCCTACAGACAAAGCGATACGGTTAACCTCAAGATAGAGGCACTCTCATGAAAAACCAGACAATCGCGCCGAAGCGCTGGTGGTACATCATGCCTATCGTGTTTATCACGTATAGCCTGGCTTACCTCGACCGCGCCAACTTCAGCTTCGCCTCCGCCGCGGGCATCAACGATGACCTCGGCATTACCAAAGGGATTTCATCCCTGCTGGGCGCGCTGTTCTTCCTCGGCTACTTCTTCTTCCAGATCCCCGGGGCGATGTACGCCGAGCGCCGCAGCGTGCGCAAACTTATCTTCGTCTGCCTGATCTTATGGGGCGGCTGCGCCTCGCTGACCGGCATGGTGAGCAACATTCCGATGCTGGCCGCCATTCGCTTTGTGCTCGGCGTGGTTGAGGCGGCGGTGATGCCGGCGATGCTGATTTATATCAGCAACTGGTTTACAAGGTCCGAACGTTCCCGCGCCAATACTTTCCTGATCCTCGGCAACCCGGTCACCGTGCTGTGGATGTCGGTGGTGTCCGGCTACCTGATTCAGGCCTTCGGCTGGCGCGAAATGTTTATCTTCGAGGGGATCCCGGCGGTTATCTGGGCTTTTGCCTGGTGGATGCTGGTAAAAGATAAACCTGCCCAGGTGGGCTGGCTGTCAGACGGTGAAAAATCTGCCTTGCAGGCACAGCTACAAAAAGAACAGGAAGGCATTAAAGCCGTGCGTAACTACGGTGAAGCCTTCCGGTCACGTAACGTGGTTATCCTGTGTATGCAGTACTTCGCCTGGAGCATCGGCGTGTACGGTTTCGTGCTGTGGCTACCGTCGATTATCCGCAGCGCGGGTGCGGCGGGCATGGGGATGGTGGAGGTCGGCTGGCTCTCTTCCGTACCTTACCTGGCCGCGACTATCGCGATGATCGCCGTCTCCTGGGCGTCGGACAAAATGCAAAACCGGAAGCTGTTCGTCTGGCCGCTGCTGCTGATTGGCGCGCTGGCGTTCCTGGGCTCATGGCTGGTCGGGGCCAACCATTTCTGGGTGTCCTATACGCTGCTGGTGATTGCCGGGGCAGCAATGTACGCCCCGTACGGCCCGTTCTTCGCCATTATCCCGGAGATGCTGCCGAAGAACGTGGCCGGCGGGGCGATGGCTTTAATCAACAGCATGGGTGCGCTGGGTTCTTTCGTCGGCTCCTGGTTTGTGGGCTACCTGAACGGCGCCACGGGCAGCCCGGCGGCGTCCTATGTCTTTATGGGGCTGGCGCTGCTCGCCTCGGTATGGCTTACTCTGATTGTTAAGCCTGCTAACCATCAACAAATACCGTCCGGCGCACATCACGCCTGACCCCGCGCCGGGCGATTTGTCGCCCGGTTCGCGTTTAACCGAAAACGGAGAATCTCATGAAGCCGTCCGTCATCCTCTACAAGGCGCTGCCTGATAACCTGCTGTCCCGACTTGAAAGCCACTTTACCGTCACCCAGCTTGACGATATCAGCCCGGAAACCGTGAAAGCGAACGCAGAGCTTTTTGCCAACGCGGAAGGTATCCTGGGCTCCGGCGGCAAAGTCGACGGCGCGTTTTTGGCCAATACGCCCAAGCTGCGTGCGGCTTCTACCGTTTCTGTCGGCTACGACAACTTTAACGTGGAGGCCCTGAACGAGCGCGGCGTGGTGCTGATGCATACGCCGACGGTGCTGACTGAAACGGTGGCCGACACCGCCATGGCCCTGATCCTCTCCAGCGCACGCCGCGTGGTGGAAGTCGCCGAGCGCGTGAAGGTAGGCGAATGGCAAAGCAGTATTGGCGCTGACTGGTTTGGTTTCGACGTGCACCATAAAACGCTCGGTATTCTGGGCATGGGACGCATCGGCCTGGCGCTGGCACAGCGCGCACACTTCGGCTTCAGCATGCCGATTCTGTACAACGCCCGTCGCCATCATAAAGAAGCGGAAGAGCGTTTTAACGCCCGCTATTGCGACCTGGACACCCTGCTGGCAGAGTCCGATTTCGTTTGTATCCTGCTGCCGTTAAGCGAAGAAACCCGCCACCTGATTGGCGCAGAGCAAATTGCGAAGATGAAATCCTCCGCCATTCTGATCAACGTCGGGCGCGGCCCGGTGGTTGACGAAAAAGCGCTGATTCAGGCGTTGGAAGAGGGGAAAATTCACGCCGCCGGGCTGGATGTTTTTGAGCAGGAACCGCTGCCGCTGGACTCCCCACTGCTCGGCATGCCAAACGTGGTGGCCCTGCCGCACATCGGCTCAGCCACCCATGAAACCCGCTATGGCATGGCAGAATGCGCGGTGGAAAACCTGATTACCGCGCTGACCGGCAAGGTGGAAGTGAACTGCGTGAACCCGCAGGTGCTGAAATAGTTCCGTATTAACGCCCATAAAAAAAGCGGAGTCGCCGTTAAGCGCTCCGCCTTTTCTTAGCTTACTAAATTTACTGCATTGCGGTCTGTGCCGCGCTCCAGGCCTGAGTAAACGCCTGATGCTGGGCAGACAGCGGACCAATCAGCGAGTTGTACTGGCTTGCCTGCTGGGAAGTCGGGAACTGAATACCGCCGTTAGCAAAGCCAACCTGAGTCCCCTGCTGAGCGATAAAATCACCCACCTGTACCAGCTGCTGGGTCAGGGTTTGCGCGGCTGGGATCAGCGGCGCCATGGCGTTCGCCGGGCCGGTCACCACTTTCTGGTAAACCTGGTAGTAAACGGTTTTCAGATCGTCAGGCTGTTTCAGCGCCGCAAGCGCGCCGTCGGCCTGCATTTTTGCATTTTGCACCTGCTGACCTAAGACGTTCAGCGAGCCGTTAGCCTGGCGCAGCGCGTCGCGCTGGGTCATATAATCCTGCGGCGCGCGGATGCTGTTCACGCTATCCACGACCGGCTTCATTCCTTCGTCCATTGCCTGGCTAACCTGCTGGGAGAAGCCGTACAGAATGGCGTAGTCGGAGACCAGCGGGCCAAACTGTTTTTTCTGATCGGACGTCAGCGTTGGCAGGCGATCGCCGCTACGCATAGCCGTGTTTTGCAGAAAATCGATGAACGCCTTACGCTGGTCGCCTTCTTTATCGAAGCAACCACTCAGGCTCACCACCATTAATAACGCCGCCAGCGGCGCAAACCAGCGAGACCAGGACTTACCTGTCGCCATCATTTCTACTCCTGTCACCAATGCACTACCTGGCAAATTGCCACCCAATAACGATGCTAAGAATAGTCCAACAGCCCTTCGCAAGATACCCTTTCGCAATAATCTCTTATGCTTCTTCCACGACGGAAGAAAGCGCGCGAAAAGCCCTGCGGGACAAAGGCTGGATTTGCTTGCTAAGGATTTGCATAACTATTTACACATTTATACTAACGCCCACCATCAGAAGCTTTTCAAACGCTTACTTCGACTGGGCATTCAGCTGAAACGCATAAGCATTTTTTTTCAGCACGTTTAGCCCCTAACGTGATCCTACGCACGCTTTAAATCCAGCTACAGTTAATAGGCTTCTTTGCGTTCACGTTCTCGCTGTGTGATTTATGAGGAGTTCTCAATGGAATATAAAGATCCAATGGTTGAGCTGCTTAGCAGTCTTGAGCAGATTGTTTTTAAAGATAATCAGGTCATTAGCCTGAGTCAGAAACCCAGCGCCTTCTCGGAGTTTGAGCAGCTACGTAAAAGTACCGGACTAAAAATCGATGATTTTGCTCAGGCGATGGGGGTTAGCGTCACGATGGTGCAGGAATGGGAGTCCAGACGACTCAAGCCCTCAAGCACCGAAATGAAATTGATGCGTCTGATTCAGGCCAATCCAGGCCTCAGTAAGCAGTTAATAAGCTAGAAAATCGTTGCTGCGTTTGAAAACAACCCCGCTATGATGCGGGGTTTGTCATTTTAGCGCCGGGATCAGAACGTTTCCCAGTTTGCATCGGCCGCCGACGCTGCCTGTGGTTTTAACATGGCCGGCTGAGGACGCAGTTTTTCCTGCACTGGCTCCACGCGACGCCCTCCGGCCTGCTGAAGCTGGAACACCGCCACAGCCTGACGCAGTTCGCTCGCCTGATCTTCCAGCGCTGCAGCGGCAGAAGCTGACTCTTCCACCAGCGAGGCGTTTTGCTGGGTCACGCTGTCCATCTCGGATACCGCCTGTGCCACCTGCTCAATGCCTTTGCTTTGTTCTTCGGAAGCGGAAGCAATTTCGCCCATAATGTCGGTCACACGGGTGACAGCCGAAACGATTTCCTTCATGGTCGCACCGGCTTCGCGAACCTGGCTTGAGCCGGTATCTATGCGCGATACCGAGTTTTCAATCAGCACTTTAATCTCTTTCGCGGCCTGCGCGCTGCGGCTGGCCAGCGTTCTGACCTCCCCCGCAACAACGGCAAATCCACGGCCCTGCTCGCCCGCACGGGCAGCTTCTACCGCGGCGTTAAGCGCCAGAATGTTGGTCTGGAAGGCAATACTGTCGATAACGCTGGTGATATCCACGATTTTGCCGGAGCTTTCGGCGATTTCGTTCATCGTGCTGACCACGCTATCGACCACTCGCCCGCCTTTCTGCGCGGTTTCGGAGGCGTTTTTCGCCAGACCGGTCGCCTGGCGCGCGTTGTCAGTATTCTGTTTCACGGTGGCGGTAAGCTGCTCCATACTGGCCGCCGTCTCTTCCAGGGCCGCCGCCTGCTGCTCGGTGCGGGAGGAGAGATCGCTGCTGCCGGCAGATATTTCGCTGGCGCCGGTGTAAATGGAATCGGCGTTGTCGCGCACCACGCTCACGGTCTTCGCCAGCGACTGCTGCATGGATTTAAGCCCGGCAGACAGGCGGCTCATTTCGCTGCGCCCTTCGGCGTCGATAGTGCGGGTTAAATCCCCTTCCGAGATAGCCTGAATGTGCCCCATCGCGGTTTTTAGCGGCCACAGCAGCACGCGCTGCAGGCCCAGCCAGATAACCACCAGCGCGGCGATAACAATCAGCAAAATGGTGCCCAGCGTCCAGAGCATACCGGTATAGCTGCTTTGGTTCTGCGCGCTGGCGGCCTTCAGCAGACGGGTGTTTTGGGTCAGCCACTGGCCATAAACGGCTTTGAAATCGTCCTGAGCCTGCTGGGCATCAAGGTTGCCGTAGGCCTGGTAGTTATCGGCCTTCAGGAACTGAATGGACTGCGCCATGACGTCATGCATTTGCTTAAAGCTGGCGGCCGCTTTGTCATCAATGGCTTTGTCCTGGCCCGGCACATCGTCGGAATCCATGTAGTTGCTGAACTGCTTTTGCGCCTCGACCAGCAGCCCGCCAGCATTCGTCAGCAGCTTGTTCATCGCCTCCAGCGAGGCAGGATCGCGCTGATTTTTCAGGACACGAATCGCCACGCGGTTGATGGTGACGCGGGTTTCAACCAGCGTCTGGAAGCTGCCGCCAAGCTGCTGTTGCTGGTAGTTAAGCAGGCCGGTATTTTGGAAGTTAAGGCGATCGCTGCTGACGGAGGAGAAGAACAGAGCCCCGGTCACCAGCAACAACACGCTGAAAATCCCGAGCGTAGTCACGATGCCGGTAATAACTTTGATATTTTTCATAGCGCCGAACGTTCCTGAAGTAGTGGCCGATATGAGATATATCGGTTCGGCGCAGATTTACCTTATCGACCCTGGCGCGACTTTTTGTTAATCCATTGATATTTGAAAGTAAAAAAATTAATAAAAAAACCCGCCGAAGCGGGTTTCTGAAGGTGTATAGCTTTTAAACCATTACTGCAACAGGGAGATATCCGCCACCTGCAGGAACAGCTCGCGCAGCTTGGTCAGCAGCGTCAGGCGGTTAATACGCAGATCTTTATCTTCCGCGTTAACCATTACCTTGTCGAAGAACTCATCCACCGGCTCGCGCAAATTGGCCAGCTCTTCCAGGGCTTCCTGGTAACGGCCTTCGGCGAAGTACGGCTGCAGCTTATCGCGCAGCACAACCACGTTAGTCGCCAGGCGAATTTCTTCGGCCTCTTTCAGGACAGAAGCATGCACGATGTCGTTCAGCACTTCATCGGACTTGGCAAGAATGTTGGACACACGCTTGTTAGCCGCCGCCAGAGACGCCGCCGCTTCCAGAGTACGGAAGTGGGAAACCGCCTTCATGCGGGCGTCGAAGTCCGCCGGTTTGGTTGGACGACGCGCCAGCACCGCCTGGATGGTGTCAACCGCGTGGCCTTCTTCCTGATACCAGGCGCGGAAGCGGCCCAGCATAAAGTCGATAACCTCATCCACCACGTTGGTGTTGGTCAGCTTGCTGCCGTAGAGGCGAACCGCTTCTTCGGTCAGGGTCTGCAGATCCAGCGGCAGGTTTTTCTCAACGATAATGCGCAGCACGCCCAGCGCGGCACGGCGCAGCGCGAACGGGTCTTTATCGCCTTTCGGATGCTGACCAATGCCGAAGATGCCCGCAAGGGTGTCCATCTTGTCGGCAATCGCCACCGCACAGGCCACCAGGTTAGACGGCAGTTCATCGCCCGCAAAGCGAGGCTGATACTGCTCGTTTAGCGCAACCGCTACGTCTTCCGCTTCGCCGTCGTGACGTGCGTAGTGCATGCCCATGATGCCCTGGGTATCGGTAAACTCGAACACCATGTTGGTCATCAGGTCACACTTGGACAGCAGGCCAGCGCGGGTTGCATGATTCACGTCTGCGCCAATCTGGCCCGCAATCCAGCCTGAAAGCGCTTCGATGCGGTTAGTTTTGTCGCGCAGGGTGCCCAGCTCTTTCTGGAACAATACGGTTTCCAGACGCGGCAGGTTATCTTCCAGACGCTTTTTGCGGTCGGTATTGAAGAAGAACTCGGCGTCCGCCAGGCGCGGGCGAACCACCTTCTCGTTACCGGAAATGATCTGCACCGGGTCTTTCGACTCGATGTTCGTCACGAAGATGAAGTTTGGCAGCAGCTTGCCGCTGTTGTCGTAAACCGGGAAGTACTTCTGGTCACCCTTCATGGTGTAAACCAGCGCTTCGGCAGGCACGGCCAGGAATTTCTCTTCGAACTTCGCGGTCAGCACCACCGGCCATTCCACCAGCGAGGTGACTTCTTCCAGCAGGCTTTCGCTCAGGTCCGCGTTACCGCCAATTTTACGGGCGGCTTCTTCAGCATCACGTTTGATGGTGGCTTTACGCGCTTCGTAATCAGCGATGACCTTCCCGCGTTCCTGCAGGACTTGAGGGTACTGGTCGGCATTGTCGATGGTGAATTCCGGCTCGCCCATAAAGCGGTGGCCGCGAATCACGCGATCGGACTGAATGCCCAGAATAGTGGCAGGGATCAGCTCGTCACCCAGCAGCAGCGTCACGGTGTGAACCGGGCGCACGAACTGAATGTCGGACGCGCCCCATCGCATC
Organism: Cedecea neteri; assembly: GCF_000757825.1. Classification (GTDB taxonomy): domain Bacteria; phylum Pseudomonadota; class Gammaproteobacteria; order Enterobacterales; family Enterobacteriaceae; genus Cedecea; species Cedecea selenatireducens. The sequence continues at coordinate 2,707,188 of NZ_CP009451.1, read as the reverse complement.
AGTTTTGGAATCGGCAGCTTCGCCAGAGAAGTGGCGATCATGTTCGGCAGCAGTGCCTGCACGCTTTCGCCCTTCACGTGGGCGCGGTACATCAGCCATTCGCCTTTGTCGGTCGCCAGACGCTCGGCCTGGTCAACGGTAATTCCGCAGCCACGAGCCCAGCCTTCGGCGGCTTTGCTTGGTTTGCCTTCGGCGTCAAACGCCGCAGACACCGCAGGGCCGCGTTTTTCGACTTCGCGATCCGGCTGAGAAGCCGCCAGGTTAGCGATTTTCAGCGCCAGGCGACGCGGAGCAGCAAACCATTTTACTTCGCCGTGGGCGATGTTGGCCGCATCCAGCTCGGCGGTAACGTTAGCAGCGAAGGATTCAGCCAGGCTGCGCAGGGCTTTTGGTGGCAGCTCTTCAGTGCCGATCTCCACCAGAAAAGTTTTTTCAGACATGGCGGCCTCTTAGTTGTTCTTATTACACATCGGGAAGCCAAGCGCTTCACGAGAAGCGTAGTAGGCTTCGGCCACGGCTTTGGTCAGGGTGCGAATGCGCAGAATGTAGCGCTGGCGCTCGGTCACGGAAATGGCCTTGCGCGCATCCAGCAGGTTAAAGCTGTGAGCGGCCTTCAGAATACGTTCGTAGGCCGGCAGCGGCAGCGGAGTTTCCAGCGCCAGCAGCTGCTGCGCTTCTTTCTCGTACTGCTCGAAGCAGGTGAACAGGAAGTCCACGTCGGCGTATTCGAAGTTATAGGTGGACTGCTCCACTTCGTTCTGGTGGAACACGTCGCCATAGGTAGTTTTACCCAGCGGGCCGTCGCTCCACACGAGGTCGTAAACGCTGTCTACGCCCTGAATGTACATCGCAAGACGCTCTAAACCGTAGGTGATTTCGCCGGTCACCGGCTTACACTCCAGGCCGCCAACCTGCTGGAAGTAGGTGAACTGCGTCACTTCCATGCCGTTAAGCCACACTTCCCAGCCAAGGCCCCATGCGCCAAGCGTTGGGTTTTCCCAGTTATCTTCCACGAAGCGAATGTCATGAATCGTTGGATCCATACCCAGCTCTTTCAGAGACCCGAGGTACAGCTCCTGAATGTTGTCCGGGGAAGGCTTAATCACCACCTGGAACTGATAGTAGTGCTGTAAACGGTTCGGGTTTTCGCCATAGCGGCCATCGGTAGGACGGCGGGACGGCTGCACGTAAGCGGTGGCCATTGGCTCCGGGCCTAAGGCACGCAGGCTGGTCATCGGGTGAGAGGTGCCTGCGCCTACTTCCATGTCCAAAGGTTGAACAATGGTGCAGCCCTGGCGAGCCCAGTAGTCCTGTAAGGTCAGGATCAGGCCTTGAAAGGTCTTGGTATCAAACTTTTGCATGTTGAATTCGCACGCGTTCGGTGGATTTAAGAGAAGCGGCCAGTATATACGCAAACGCGGTCGAGTTGTATCAACACGGCAACGGAACGGCCGTGAGCGGGAAAGGCGTCAGGTTGTTGCCCGTTGGTTGAGGTTTTCGCGGCTGGAAAGGTGTGAAAATTGACCACTTTCGTCAAACGAACAGGTAAATCCCTCTTTGCGGGTGGTGCTGCCCATCATTTCATAGCTGGCCTGGTACTGTTTAAATTCAGACAGGTTGATGCGCTGCGGCTGCGTGTTGTAGCGGTACGCGGCCTGGTTTTTACAGGCAAGCTCCATCGTCCCGGTATGAACAATCGGCCGACGCTCTTTTGCCGACTGGCTTTCCTGCTGTGGCGCGCTGCAGGCGCTGAGCATGAGCGCGAAAAAAGCGCTTAAGAGGAGTCTATTTTTTCTTTCTGCCATCATCATTTGCTACCAGTGCGTTAAACTCGGTTTCTTATTCATACTCCCCGTGGAGTCCGGCATTTTGCGAAGCCGTCGCGGGGATAGCAAGATGCGCGGAGCAAACTCAGACATTTCCGGGCGCAGGTACACAAGCGGCTTCAGGGGAACGAATGCAGCAAAAAATAAACTGGATTGATAACCTTCGGGGCATTGCCTGCCTGATGGTGGTTATGATCCACACCACGACCTGGTACATCACCAACCCACATACCGTGACCGCTTTTAGCTGGGATTTTTCAAACGTTCTGAACTCGGCTTCACGCGTCAGCGTGCCGCTGTTTTTCATGATTTCCGGGTATCTGTTTTTTGGCGAACGCAGCGCGCAGCAGCGCCATTTTCTACGCATAGCCAGCTGCCTGCTGTTTTATAGCGCCATTGCGCTGCTCTATATCTGGCTGTTTACCCCGATAAGCATCGGCCTTGCGCTGCGCTACATCCTGGTAAAACCGGTGTTCTATCACCTGTGGTTTTTCTTCGCGATTATGGTGATATACCTGCTTTCGCCGCTGATACAGGTGAAGAAGGTCAGCGCGGTGACAATCCTTGGGTTGATGGTGCTGCTCGGCGTGGTGGCCAACCCCAACACGGTGCCGCAGACGCTGGGCAATATGCGCTGGCTGCCCGTTAACCTCTACATTAACGGCGACACCTTTTATTACGTGCTTTACGGCCTGCTAGGCCGGGCGATTGGCATGTTCGATACCCAAAGAAAAGGCGTGAGCGGCCTGGCAGGCGGCCTGTTCGTGATTTGCGTCATGTCGATTGCGCTGGGCACCCACCGGCAGTTGGAAATCAACCAGAACTTCGCCGAAACCTTCTACGTGTATTGCGGCCCGCTGGTGTTTATTGCCGCCATCAGCCTGCTGGTCGTGGCGAAGAACTGCCTGAACCAGCGCCCGCTGCCCGGCCTGACGTTTATTTCGCGCTACTCGCTGGGCATTTACGGGTTTCATGCGCTGATCATTCATTATTTGCGCACACACGATATCCAACTGACCCACTGGCCGGTGCTGGATATTCTGTGGATTTTCGGCGCAACGCTGGCAGGCAGCCTGCTGCTGGCCGTTGGCGTTGGAAAACTCGACCGCAAAAAACTGGTTAGCTAAGCGCCACGCATTCTGCCCCGTGCCCGATGCAGCTGGCGCGGGGAAGAAAATCCTGCGGCGCTGGCGGCCTGCTCGAGGCGCTGCCCCTGCTGTAGCCGTTGCTCCGCCACCGCAAGCCGCAGCTGTTCCAGATAGTCGCGCACGGAAATCCCCAAATGCTGCTGAAAAAGGCGGGATAAGTGCCGCGGGCTGACGTGAACCCGGTCGGCAATTTCCGGTACCGGCCAGGGCGTTTCAGGAGATGCGGCAAGAAGATCCTGCGCACGGTGCACGGCGGGATGAATATGATTCCGGTAGCGAAGCCAGGGTGAAAGCTGCGGGTCGTCGCCCGAGCGGCGGAACCAGACCACCATCTCTCTGGCTACCTCCAGCGCTACCCTCGGGCCGCAGTAGCGGTTAATCAAATGCAGGGAAAGATCGATCCCGGAGGTTATCCCGGCGCTGGTCCAAATCCCCCGGTCTTCAACAAAAATCCGGTTGTCTTTGACCTGTGCGCCGGGGGCCGCCGCTTTCAATCGCTCAAGGACGTCATGATGCGTTGTGCACTGAATACCGTGCATCAGTCCCGCTCGTGCCGCCAGCAGTGCCCCGGAGCACACGCACATCAGGTTAAGCTGCTGGCTGTGAATTTGCGGCTGCAGGCGGGTTAACCAACGCCGGACTTCTTCCGCCTGCGGCGTGGCAAAAAAACGGTTTGAATCGTACACGCCGGGCAGCATCAGCAGGCTCCCGGGGGGAAGGTTTTCAGGTAGCGGCTGAATGCCGCTGAAGGTCAGGCCAATGGAGGTTTCAACCTGGGGGTCTGGCCCAATGTAGTGCAGATCAAACGCGTTCTTCGCCAGCCCCAGCGTTTCCGCCGGGCCGCTCAGATCGAGGGACAATATCCCCGGCAGCACCACAAACCAGACCCCAATACTCATTCCAGCGACTCCAGACACTCGGCTACGGTTTGTATTTCGGCGAACCGCCCGGCCAGCACGGTTTCAGTGCGGTGGCGCAGGGTGGCGGAGTCCAGCGTAACGCCTTTCCAGGTCATCGGGAAGGTGAGCATGGCTTCGCTCACGAAAGAAACCCGGTAACCCAGGTCAGAGGCAACGCGCGCGGTGGTTTCACAGCATTGCTCGGTGCGGATCCCACAGATAATCAGGTGGTTGATGTCTCGGGTACGGAGCCAATGATCCAGCCCGGTATCGGTAAACGCGTTATGAACGTGTTTCTGGAAACTGACCGCTGCCTGATGCTGCAAAAACGGCATCGGCGTAACAAACCCGGATTTCAGCGAAAAAACATCATCTTCATCCACGTGGAAGATATCCACCACCGGTATGCCCTTCTGCTGGCAGCCGGCAATAAGCGCCAGCATCGCCTGCTGAAACGCAGGCACATCATCCTCTTGCCAGTAATTCCGGTGGAAGAAAGACCGTTGGGTATCAATATTGATCAGCGCGGCACGTGACATATTCGGACTCCTCATTGGTTTGCTTAAAACCATTCTGGCAGGGGATTCCGCAAGCGCTGATACCAAAAAAGGACAGGATGGTGTTGGTTTGAGACGACGATCTTCACTCATTCTAAATGGCTGTCTTTTAGCCCAAAATACGTTCTATGAACGATGGACTTAGGTTCCGTTCACTTCTAGCCCTGCTTTATATGTCATCACAGAGACGGTGAACGTCTCGGTGGAGTCACCGTCACTCCCCCGAGGCCCCGGACTCCCGGCCAAATAAATCGCCGCAAGCGGTAAACCTCAGCTTTATCTCCCAGTCCTGGGTCGCCTGAGATGCGTTCCCGACGCTCTCAGCCTCCGGCCGTTCCCGACGGCCGGACCCCGGCCAGTCGGAGAGAAAACTGAGGCGATTTAAGCCGGAACCGAGCCTCGCTTTTGACCCAAATCCATTCTGAAAGTCATTGTTGCTTCAAGTCCTACAGCCACGCCCTTACTCCTGGAAACAGGGCTTCTTTGCACGCCTTCTCCCTCACTGGGAAAACGGCTATCAGGACATCAGCGGCAACAGCTGCTGATAAATCTGGTTAAACACCTGACGCCGCCCGGCGTAGCGCTGATGCCGGGCAAAATCTGGCTGATGCCTTTGCTCGAGAGGCAGCTGGGGCAGCAGCGACTGCAAAGGCTGCCCCGGTGAGAGCGCGATTTGCGCCAGGCGAGCTGCACCCAGAGCAGGCCCAACGTCGCCGCCTGTGCGGTAGTCCAGCACCTGACCGCTGATATCGGCCAGCATTTGCCGCCAGTACGGGCTGCGAGCACCCCCGCCAATCAGCGTGACGCTGTCGGGCGTAATGCCGCATTCATGCACAACGTCCATGCCGTCCGCCAGCGCGTAGCCCACGCCTTCCAGCACCGCACGGGCAAGCTCGGCGGGGCCATGTTGATGGGTCAGGCCAAAAAAGGTGCCTTTAGCCTGAGGATTGTTGTGCGGGGTTCGTTCGCCGGAAAGATAGGGCAGAAACCAAATAACGCCCGCCTCCGGGTTAGCCTGTTCCGCCGCCGCCAGCAGGGCCGGAACGCTCCCCAGACCGGTGAGTTTTGCCGCCCAGTCAAGGCAGGAAGCCGCGCTGAGCATGACCGACATCAGGTGCCAACGGTTGGGTAACGCATGGCAAAAACTGTGTACCGCGCTTTCCGGCTTACTGCGAAAACCGTCGCTTACGGCGAAATAGACGCCGGAGGTGCCGAGCGAGAGCATGGCCTGCCCGGCGTCTACCATCCCGACGCCGATAGCCCCGGCGGCATTATCCCCGCCGCCAGCCACCACGGGCACCGCAGGCATATTCCAGCTTTCAGCGACATCGCGCTTCAGCACGCCGGTGATTTCGCTGCCCTCGAACAATTCGGGCATATGCTGGCGAGAAAGGCGGCAGGCGTCGAGCATCGTGTCGCTCCAGTCGCGCTTTGCCACATCCAGCCACATCGTGCCCGCCGCGTCGGACATATCGCTGGCAAATTCCCCGGTCATCCTCAGGCGCAGGTAGTCCTTCGGCAGCAGCACTTTATTGATTTGCGCAAAGATATCCGGCTCGTGGCGCTCGACCCACAGCAGCTTCGGTGCGGTAAAGCCCGGCATCATCAGGTTGCCGGTTATGGCTCTTGCCTCTTCAACGTTACTTTCCAGCAGCGCACATTCTTCGCCGCTGCGGCCATCGTTCCAAAGAATGGCCGGGCGAAGCACGCGCTGTTTGCTGTCCAGTAACGTCGCACCATGCATCTGGCCGGCAAGCCCAATCGCCTTTACGCCGCTAAAAGAACGTTCCGCCCCTAGCGCGCGCATCGCGCGGTCTGTGGCCTGCCACCAGTGTTCGGGATCCTGCTCGGACCAAAGGGAGTGAGGCCGGGAAACGGTCAGCGACTCGCTGTGTGCAGCCACCACCTCGCCTGCTTCGCTCAGCAGGATTACCTTCACGCCCGACGTGCCAAGATCGATGCCGATATACATGGTAGCTCCTTAATATCGCGCCGCTTTTCGGCGGCGCAGGCAAGTTTAGTTATCGAACAAATAGTGGTTAATCAGGTTTTCTAAAAGCTCCTGATGCCCGCTCTGATGCTGCGGGGCCAGCTTGTGCTGCTCAGCGTACTGCGCGAGCTGCGTGAGCGATATCTGACCTTTAAGAATTTGCTGGCCCAGCTCACTATTCCATCCGGCGTAACGTTTCGCGACGCGTTTATCCAGCTCACCATCCTCCACCATGCGGGCAGCAATTTTTAGCGCCAGTGCCATCGTATCCATGGCGCCGATATGGCCGTAGAACAGGTCATATTTATCGGTGCTCTGACGGCGCACTTTGGCATCGAAGTTCAGGCCACCGGTGGTGAATCCTCCGGCCTTCAGAATTTCATACATCACCAGCGCGTTTTCCTCAACGCTGTTCGGGAACTGATCGGTATCCCAACCCAGCTGTGGATCGCCACGGTTGGCATCGACCGAGCCAAAGATACCTAATGCAATCGCGCTGGCGATTTCGTGGTGGAAGGAGTGACCAGCCAGCGTCGCGTGGTTCGCCTCGATGTTGACCTTTATCTCTTTTTCGAGACCAAACTGCTTCAGGAAGCCGTAAACGGTCGCAACGTCGTAATCATACTGATGCTTGGTTGGCTCCTGCGGCTTCGGCTCGATAAGCAGCGTGCCGCGAAAACCGATTTTATGCTTGTGCTCAACGACCATTTGCATGAAGCGGCCAATCTGCTCGCGCTCCTGCCGTAGGTCGGTATTCAACAGGGTTTCATAGCCTTCGCGCCCGCCCCACAGCACATAGTTTTCCCCGCCTAATTGATGCGTGGCGTTCATTGCCGTCACGACCTGCGTCGCCGCCCAGGTGAACACTTCGGGATCGGGATTCGTTGCCGCCCCGGCGCCGTAGCGCGGGTGAGTGAAGCAGTTAGCGGTGCCCCACAGCAGCTTCACGCCGCTTTCCTGTTGTTTTTGCGCCAGGACTTCCGTCATCTGCGCGAAATTGTTCAGGTATTCCTTCAGAGAAGCGCCTTCCGGTGAAACGTCGACGTCATGGAAACAGTAATACGGCACGCCAAGTTTCTGGAAAAACTCAAACGCCACGTCAGCCTTGCGCTTCGCCAGCGCCAGTGCGTCTCCAGCCTGCTGCCACGGGCGTTCAAATGCCCCCACGCCGAACATGTCCGCCCCCGTCCAGCAGAATGTGTGCCAGTAGCAGGCCGCAAAACGCAGGTGCTCTTCCATGCGTTTCCCAAGAATTAATGCATCCGGGTTGTAGTGACGAAACGCCAGTGGGTTGGTGGTTTTCGGGCCTTCAAAACGCACGCGGTCGAGTTGGTCGAAATAAGCTTGCATAATTAACTCCGTCATCAGGAAACAGCGGTCAGGATATTGAGTTATTTCATCCTGAATTCTCCCTGGCGGTTGCTCAATTACGTTATTTCACTCTGGGGTTAAGAGAATACCCAAATGTGCGTCACCTCGCAAAAAACCACTAAAATAATAAAAAAATATCGCGCAACGCCTTCCATAAATGAGTGCAACAGGCCGTCAATTCAATATTAAATTAGATCGCCATCATATTTTTACGATTAAACAAAAAAACATAACGCGAAGATAAAAATCTGTAATTGATGGTCACGCCTATACGGATAACAATCTACAGGGTCTGCTGATATGAATCATTCTTTACTCCTATAAGCCATTTCCCCTACAGGTAAAATAATATGAAGATAAAGAACCTCTTACTCACGCTATGCGCCTCACTCATTCTTACCAGCGTAAGCGGTATCGCCAAAGAAGTGAAAATCGGTATGGCGATAGACGACCTGCGCCTGGAGCGTTGGCAAAAAGATCGCGATATTTTTGTAAAAAAGGCGGAATCCTTAGGGGCAAAAGTGTTTGTCCAGTCCGCCAACGGTAACGAAGAAACGCAGATGTCGCAAATTGAAAACATGATCAATCGCGGCGTTGATGTATTAGTTATTATTCCTTACAACGGCCAGGTATTAAGCAACGTGGTCGCAGAAGCGAAACGCGAAGGCATTAAAGTGCTCGCCTACGATCGCATGATTAATAATGCCGACATTGATTTTTATATTTCTTTCGATAATGAAAAAGTCGGTGAATTACAGGCTAAAAGCATTGTAAGCAAAGTGCCTCAAGGTAATTATTTTTTGATGGGCGGTTCGCCGGTGGATAATAATGCGAAATTATTCCGCGCCGGGCAGATGAAAGTATTAAAACCTTATATTGATGAAGGAAAAATTAAAGTCGTCGGCGATCAGTGGGTTGACGGCTGGTTGCCGGAAAACGCGCTGAAAATTATGGAAAACGCTCTGACAGCGAATAATAACAAGATTGATGCGGTCGTGGCGTCTAACGATGCCACGGCAGGCGGTGCTATCCAGGCACTAAGCGCGCAAGGACTGGCCGGGAAAGTCGCGATTTCGGGTCAGGATGCTGACCTGGCGGGCATTAAACGTATTATTGCCGGCACCCAAACGATGACCGTCTATAAACCCATTACCAAACTGGCAAATACCGCCGCTGAAATTGCCGTCGAATTAGGCGAAGGCAAGCAGCCAGCCACGGATGCCAGCTTAAATAATGGCCTGAAGGATGTTCCATCCCGCCTCTTAACCCCTATTGAGGTGGAAAAAAACAATATCGACAGCACCGTTATCGCCGACGGTTTCCACAAAAAGAGCGACCTGTAGCCGACGGGCCCGCGCGCTTGCGGGCCTTCTCGCTCAACCGGAGGAGAGCTTATGCCTCATTTGTTGGAAATGAAAAACATCACCAAAGCCTTTGGCACGGTGAAAGCCGTGGATAACGTGAGCCTGACTCTTGAAGCCGGGGAAGTGATGTCGCTGTGTGGCGAAAACGGCTCGGGCAAATCCACGCTAATGAAAGTGCTGTGCGGTATTTACCCCCACGGCAGTTACGACGGTGAAATCTGGTTTGCGGGAGAGCTGCTGCAGGCAGGCCATATTCGCGACACCGAGCGAAAAGGGATCGCCATCATTCATCAGGAACTGGCGCTGGTTAAGCATCTTACGGTTCTGGAAAACATTTTCCTGGGGGCAGAGATTACGCATCGCGGCCTGCTCGACTTCGACACCATGACGCTTCGCTGCCAGAAGCTGCTTGCCCAGGTGAACCTGTCTCTTTCCCCGGATACGCGCGTGGGGGATTTAGGTCTTGGTCAGCAGCAACTGGTGGAGATCGCCAAGGCGCTGAACAAGCAGGTCAGGCTGCTGATTCTGGACGAACCCACCGCTTCGCTCACCGAACAGGAAACCGCCGTGCTGCTCGGGATTATTCGCGACCTGCAGGCTCACGGCATCGCCTGTATTTATATTTCCCACAAGCTCAATGAAGTAAAAGCCATTTCAGACACCATCTGCGTTATTCGCGACGGGCAGCCCATCGGTACTCGTGAAGCTAAGCAGATGAGCGAGGACGACATCATTACGATGATGGTAGGGCGGGAACTGACGGCGCTTTACCCTAACGAGCCGCACCAAACCGGCGACGAGATCCTGCGCGTGGAGCAACTGACCGCATGGCACCCGGTCAACAGACACATTAAGCGTGTAAACGATGCCTCTTTTTCCCTACGCAAAGGGGAAATTCTGGGTATTGCCGGGCTGGTCGGGGCCGGAAGAACCGAGGCGGTTCAGTGCCTGTTTGGCGTCTGGCCAGGCCGCTGGGAGGGCAGAGTCTATATCGACGGTCAGCAAGTGCATATCAATACCTGCCAGCAAGCGATTGCCCATGGCATTGCTATGGTGCCGGAAGATCGTAAAAAAGACGGCATCGTGCCGGTGATGGCCGTGGGGCAAAACATCACCCTTGCCGCATTAAGTCAGTTCTCTGGGGTATTGAGCAGCCTGGACGAGGCTCAGGAGCAAAACTGCATGCTGCAGTCGCTCAAGCGTCTGAAGGTTAAAACCTCATCGCCTGACCTGGCCATTGGCCGCCTCAGCGGTGGGAATCAGCAAAAAGCTATTCTTGCCCGCTGTCTGCTGCTTAATCCACGCATTCTGATACTCGATGAACCCACGCGAGGCATCGACATAGGCGCGAAGTACGAAATCTACAAACTTATTAATCAGCTGGTGCAGCAGGGGATTGCCGTCATTGTCATCTCCTCTGAATTACCGGAAGTGCTCGGCCTGAGCGACCGCGTGCTGGTCATGCATGAGGGCCGCATTAAAGCCGATTTGATTAACCACAATCTGACCCAGGAAAAGGTCATGGAAGCCGCCCTGAGGAGTGACCCCCATGTCGAAAAGCAATTTGTCTGAACTGAAACTGACGCCACCAGGCCGGGCCTTGCCTGGGGCGCTAAAATCGCTGAATCTGCAGGTTTTTGTCATGATTGCCGCTATTGCCGTCATCATGCTGTTCTTTACCTGGCAGACGGAGGGGGCTTATTTGAGCGCCCGCAACGTGTCTAACCTGCTGCGGCAAACGGCGATTACCGGCATCCTGGCCGTCGGCATGGTGTTTGTCATTATCTCGGCCGAAATCGACCTCTCGGTGGGCTCAATGATGGGGCTGCTCGGCGGCGTGGCGGCCATTTTTGACGTCTGGCTTGGCTGGCCATTGCCGCTCACGATTGTCGTCACGCTGGCCCTGGGTCTGGTCCTCGGAGCGTGGAACGGATGGTGGGTTGCCTATCGCAAGGTCCCGTCGTTTATCGTCACGCTCGCGGGCATGCTGGCGTTTCGCGGCATTCTTATCGGCATTACCAATGGCACCACGGTGTCGCCGACCAGCAGCGCAATGTCGCAAATCGGGCAAAGCTATCTGTCAGGCGGCATCGGCTTCACCGTGGGCGTGCTGGGGCTGATGGCCTTTATTGCCTGGCAGTGGCGGCTTCGCATACGCCGCCAGGCGCTCGGCCTTGCTGCGCCGGCATCGGGCGGCGTTGTTGGCCGTCAGGCGATCACCGCCGTGGTCGTGCTCGGTGCAATCTGGCTGCTGAACGATTATCGCGGCGTTCCGACGCCGGTGCTGCTCCTTGCTCTGCTGCTGCTCGCCGGGATGTTTATGGCCACCCGCACCGCGTTTGGTCGCCGTATTTACGCCATCGGCGGCAATATCGACGCGGCGCGGCTGTCGGGGATAAACGTTGAACGCACCAAGCTGGCGGTATTTGCGATAAACGGCCTGATGGTGGCGATTGCCGGGCTGATCCTAAGCTCACGCCTCGGCGCGGGTTCACCTTCCGCCGGTAATATCGCCGAACTGGATGCCATTGCCGCCTGCGTCATCGGTGGAACCAGCCTGGCGGGCGGCATCGGCAGCGTCGCCGGGGCGGTCATGGGGGCGTTTATTATGGCCTCTTTGGACAACGGCATGAGCATGATGGACGTGCCCACCTTCTGGCAGTACATCGTGAAAGGGGCCATTTTGCTGCTGGCGGTATGGATGGATTCCGCGACCAAACGCCGGGCCTGATGCGCAAGCGGCGCAAAACGTGCAAACGGTCACAATGCCGGGGCGACGTTCCCCGGCTGGCACGCGGCTGTGGTATTCAGGCATCTGGCTAGCTACGGGAAACTATCAGCATGTTTGAGAAACGTCATCGCATCACGCTGTTATTCAACGCCAATAAAGTCTATGACCGGCAGGTGGTCGAAGGCGTGGGGGAATATTTGCAGGCGTCTCAATCGGAGTGGGACATTTTTATCGAAGAAGACTTTCGCGCCCGCATCGATAACATCAAAGAGTGGCTGGGCGACGGCGTGATTGCCGATTTTGACGATCGGGAAATTGAACGCCTTCTGGAAGGCGCCGAAGTCCCGATTGTGGGCGTTGGTGGCTCCTACCACTCGCCGGAGCATTATCCGCCGGTCCACTATATCGCCACCGACAACCATGCGCTGGTAGAAAGCGCTTTTCTGCACCTGAAAGAGAAAGGCGTCCAGCGCTTTGCTTTCTATGGGCTTCCCGGCTCGAGCGGCAAGCGTTGGGCCACAGAGCGCGAGCACGCTTTTCGACAGCTGGTTGCGAAGGAGAAGTACCGGGGCGTGGTTTATCAGGGCATCGAAACGGCGCCAGAGAACTGGCAGCACGCACAGAATCGCCTCGCCGACTGGGTACAAACGCTGCCGCCGCAAACCGGTATTATTGCGGTAACGGACGCTCGAGCCCGCCACCTGCTGCAGGTCTGCGAGCATCTGCATATTCCCGTCCCGGAAAAGCTGTGCGTGATCGGCATCGATAACGAGGAACTGACCCGCTATTTATCGCGGGTGGCGCTTTCGTCGGTGGCGCAGGGCACGCGCCAGATGGGCTATCAGGCCGCCAAACTGCTGCACCGCCTGCTGGACCACGAAAACCTGCCGCTGCAGCGCGTGCTGGTGCCGCCGGTCAGGGTTGTGGAGCGCAGCTCTACGGATTATCGCTCGCTGCATGACCCGGCGGTGATCCAGGCCATGCACTACATTCGCAATCACGCCTGCAAAGGCATAAAAGTCGAACAGGTGCTGGATGCGGTGGGGATCTCGCGCTCAAACCTGGAGAAACGTTTTAAGGAAGAAGTGGGAGAGACGATTCACGCGGTGATTCATGCGGAGAAACTGGAAAAGGCAAGAAGCCTGCTTATCTCAACGTCTTTATCTATCAATGAAATATCACAGATGTGTGGCTACCCGTCTTTGCAATATTTCTATTCGGTATTTAAAAAAGAGTACGACGCCACGCCAAAAGAGCATCGCGATAGATTTAGCGAAATTTTAGTTTAAAGCCATAAATAACAATGCCCTCCGAAGAGGGCATTGTTTAATTTCATTCAGACAATGAAAATTAATTCGGCAGCATGAAACGCTGGTTACTCTGATACATCGCGAACAGGAAATTATTATAGCTGGAGCCTCGGGTTGAATACCCTTTCAGCTTATGGATCATATTGTTGGCCGTCACTTCCTGATCCGCTTTACGCAGCTTAGCGCGCTCTTTACGGAATGAAGAATAGGCCGGATGGGTATTCAGATTCGCCACGTACGCATTAACGCCTTCATTCACAGAACCGTAATGCAGGTAGCCTTTGACCTTGCCCGGCTCGCTGTTGCAGTGGCGCCTGGTACACTTCATGCCAAACAGGTTGTTGTTGCTGCGGGCAAGCTTAGAAGTCCCCCAGCCGCTTTCCGCCGCCGCCATCGTCGCCACCATATTGGTAGGGATAATGTCGACTTTCTCCAGCAGGGTGTTCCACGGCACGCGGTTGGTGTTGCCGCGCCATGCTACCTTATACCGCTGGGTGATTTCTTTCAGGCGTGTGCGCTCACTCGGCGACCAACGCTTCTCGTACTGTTTTGAAATCAACCAGTTACGATCGGCAGTTATCACTGCATTTTGGCGGGTAATATATGGCATGACCGTCCGGAGAAACGCTTTTTTCCTTGGTGTCCCGGAAGGGTATTTTCGCAAATCAGGAAGCGAACCATTTTCACTATTGCGAGAATACTCTTTTTTACTACTTGCCAGCTTACTACTTACCGCTTTTTTACTGCTTACTTTCGTTATATGGGCCTTGCTGTGCGATTTAGGCTCATGTTTACTGGCGAACGCGTGACTTGAAAAGCCCACGGTCAGCAGCATGAGTATCGCGGCCCCGAATCGTCGGAATGGGGGTGATATCATTAGCTCTCCTGGTCGGATCGATCGTTTCCAGTGCCTTATTTTTTAAAAGGTTTTAGAAAAATAGGTGCGAATTATATCAAAATTAACCGCTCAGAGCACCTTTAGAAATAGTACTATTCCGAAACAATGTCACCTATGAACTTCTTATAGTGATAAAAAGTATTGTAAAATTCGGGAGTTAATCACAGTTCATGATGCAGGAAAAAAATGAACTGCTGAGGGCTGTTCCCGCGTTTAGAGAGTGAGATTATTGGTTATATTTTTAAGGTGGCGGCGGCAATAACCTGGCAGAGGTGCAACCGGGGTTAAGGCGCTCAAATAACATTTGATACAGGAAAACTGGCAACATGAGCCTGGTGCAGAACCTGATAAAAAAAGCCTTTGCGACGGCGAATGCCAACGAAGCCGCCAGCTTCCTGGCCAGCGCATGCAACCGCATGAAATCGCATAACAAAGAGCAGATTCAGGCCGAGGTTAGCGCGGCATTAGTCAACGTTAATCTTGTTCGCATCAGTGAAAAACCGCCGCAGACCAAAACGGTTTACCAGGACTCGCCGGAAACCCTCCGTCGCCTGAAAGACGCAGAATCTCTCTCTGCCAGCCTGCTTGCCCAGTTGCGTGAAGCCCAGCAGCGTTCCGCTCAGGGCGACACAGCAGAAACCACCACCCGCCTGCACAGGTATGAAAAACAGGTCGCAGAACTCCAGAAAGCGCTGAATATCAGCCAGGAAATGCACCTCAAAGAATCAGCCCTGGTACGCAGCGTGATGCAGCGGGAAATTGACGAGCTTAAAAGCCTGCTAAACCGCCAGAAAGAGTCCGGGTCCGGGCTGGCGGAGACTCACCAACGCGAAAAAAACGAGCTGTATCAGCGCCTGGAAGCCGCGGACGAGCTGATAAAAACCCAGCAGGAGGCGCGCTACAAAGCGGAAGAGGAAGTCACCCAGCTACACGAAAAGCTGGCAAACCTTCAGGCAGATAACCACTACAGTTTTGAGCAGTGTGAAACCCTGAACGCCAGGCTCACCAAAACGATCGATGAGCTACTGGCCACCCGCAATACGCTGACCGCGCACTTCGGCCACTGGCTGACGAATAAATAAAAACGTTAACGCCGTCACTCACCCTTGCGGCTCCACCCTGCATAACGTAGGCGCAGGATGAGCGCCCTCCGTCTGAACGGTGGCAAACTGCGCAATAAATCCCCACAGGATGATGCGTATGAAACGGTTCTCTCTCTGTCTTTTACTCACGCCTTACCTCGCTTACGCAGGCTGGACCGCACCGGGACTTCCTGCTTTTCAGGAAACGGGTCCGGGCCAGTTCATCAGCACCGCTCATCTGGCCAAAGGCTCGCTGCCGCTTAATCTGAAGCTAGATAACCAATGCTGGCAGCCTGCAGAAACCATCAAGCTTAATCAGGCTCTTTCACTCAGGCCGTGCTCAGGCGATGCGCCTGCGTGGCGACTTTTCCGAGCCGGAGAATACCAGGCACAGATAGATACCCGCAGCGGTACCCCCACGCTGATGCTCAGCATTAAGCCCGAGGCCAGCAGCCAGCCTCAACAGACGGTGGCGCAGTGCCCTAAATGGGATGGAAAGCCACTCACCGTCGACGTTAGCAGTACTTTCCCGGAAGGTTCACTGGTGCGTGATTTCTACAGCGGAGGCACGGCAAAAGTTGAGCAAGGCCATATCACGCTGATGCCTGCCGCCGGAAGCGACGGTTTATTGCTGCTGGAATCCGCAGCCGTAGAAAAACCAGCGCCGTTTAGCTGGCACAATGCGACGGTCTACTTCGTTCTGACCGATCGTTTTGAAAACGGCAACCCTGCAAACGACAGCAGCTATGGCCGCCACAAAGACGGAATGCAGGAGATAGGCACCTTCCACGGAGGCGACCTCGCGGGGCTCACCAGCAGGCTGGATTACCTGCAGCAGCTTGGTGTTAACACGCTCTGGATAAGCTCCCCGCTGGAGCAAATTCACGGCTGGGTGGGCGGCGGCACCAAAGGCGACTTCCCACACTACGCCTACCACGGTTACTACACCCTGGACTGGACGAAGCTTGACGCCAACATGGGTAACGAAGCCGAGCTCCGCAAACTGGTGGATGAAGCCCACAGGCGCGGGATCCGCATTCTGTTTGACGTTGTCATGAACCACACAGGCTATGCGACGCTCGCCGACATGCAGGAGTACCAGTTTGGCGCGCTGTATCTCAAAGGGGAGGAACTCAGGAAAACGCTCGGCGAGCGCTGGACTGACTGGAAGCCAGCGGCGGGCCAAAGCTGGCACAGCTTTAACGACTACATCAACTTTAGCGACAAAGCCGCGTGGGATAAGTGGTGGGGCAAGGCCTGGATCAGAACGGACATTGGCGATTACGACAACCCTGGCTTCGACGACTTAACTATGTCGCTCGCCTTCTTGCCCGATTTGAAAACCGAAGCGACCGCTCCGGCAGAACTCCCGATATTTTACCGCCACAAGCCCGATACCGCCGCGAAGGTGATACCTGGCTACACCGTTCGCGACTACCTGAGCCACTGGCTTAGCCAATGGGTACGTGACTATGGCATTGATGGTTTCAGGGTAGATACCGCAAAACACGTTGAAAAAGCGGCCTGGCAGCAATTAAAAATGCAGTCCAGTGCGGCATTAGCCGAATGGAAGCAGGCCAACCCGGACAAAAAAATCGATGATGCACCGTTCTGGATGACGGGCGAAGCCTGGGGCCACGGCGTGATGAAAAGCGATTACTACGCGAACGGCTTCGACGCGATGATCAACTTCGACTACCAGGAGCAGGCGGCCAAAGCGGTGGAATGCCTGGCCACGATTGCCCCCACATGGCAACAAATGTCGGACAAACTCCAGCACTTCAACGTGCTGAGCTACCTGTCCTCCCACGACACCCGCCTGTTCCGGGAAGGGGGACAAAAAGCGGCGGAGCTGCTGTTGCTCACGCCAGGCGCGGTACAGATTTTCTACGGCGATGAAACGCAAAGACCGTTTGGCCCAACGGGGTCTGACCCGCTGCAGGGCACCCGCTCGGACATGAACTGGCCGGACGCCACAAGCAAGCAGGCCGCAACGCTTGCCCACTGGCAGACGCTGGGCCAGTTCCGCGCCCGCCATCAGGCCATCGGCGCAGGAAAACAAACGACGTTAAGCGTCAAACAGGGCTATGCCTTTAGCCGGGTCAGCGGCAATGACAAGGTGATGGTGGTGTGGGCGGGGAATCGATAGTCGTCATATCGACTATTTAAGTTCGGCTAAGGTTCCGTTCACTTCCAGTTCGGTTTCATATGTCACCACCGAACCGGTGAACGACTCGGGGAAGTCACCGTCACTTCCCCGAGACCCCGGACTCCCGGCCAAATAAATCGACCGCTAAAGCGGCAGACCTCCGTTTTATCTCCCAGTCCTGGGTCGGCTGAGATGCGTTCCAGACGCTCTCAGCCTCCGGCCGTTCCCGACGTCCGGACCCTGGCCAGTCGGAGAGAAAACGGAGGCGATTTAAGCCGGAACCGTGCCTCGCTTTTTGTTCCCAGCCACGCTGAACATCACTGTCGCTTCAAGACTTACAGCCACTCCCTTGTTCCCGGCTCTCATCGCCCCCGGTTATGACCCAACTCAGGCGGGGTTGAGCTGCCGGGAGCAGCGAAAGAGAGCGATCGTCGGGAACGAATCGGGAACGACCACGAATGTTTGGGTGATAGCCGGTGGGTTTACCGCTTTAGCGGCGATGAGCTCGCCGGGCGCCGGGGCTGTTCGGGGGATGGCGTTATCCCCCGGACACGTTCACCGTGCGCTGAAAGTGCAGGGGAAGCAGATCTCAAGGTGAACGGAACTTCATCCGTTTTCCCATAGAAAATATCATATGAGCCAGCATCAATGATGCCGCCGCCATTCAACATATCCTGCTACACAGCACGAATCCCACAGCATATTCACCAACAGTGGCCAGGCTTACCGGGTTTGCACGGCGTTATTTGTAGCGCTATGGTTAGCCTCTTTTCAAAAGCATTCAGCAGACCCACGTTATGACGTTTTCACTTTTCGGCGACAAATTTACCCGCCATGCAGGCATTACCCGCCTGATGGAGGATCTCAACGACGGCCTGCGCACGCCCGGCGCCATCATGCTTGGCGGCGGTAACCCTGCGCAAATCCCGGCGATGAACGACTACTTCCAGCAGCTGCTTTCCGAGATGCTGGCCAGCGGCAAACTGACCGACACGCTATGCAACTACGACGGTCCGCAGGGGAAAAGTGAACTGCTAAAATTGCTTGCCGGAATGCTGCGCGATGAACTGGGTTGGGACATCGAACCACAGAATATTGCACTAACCAACGGCAGTCAGAGCGCGTTTTTCTACTTGTTTAACCTTTTCGCCGGACGTCATGCGGATGGCCGCACCAAAAAGGTGCTTTTCCCGCTGGCGCCGGAGTACATCGGCTACGCGGATGCCGGGCTTGAAGAAGATCTGTTTGTCTCCACTCGCCCGAACATCGAACTGCTGCCAGAAGGCCAGTTTAAGTACCACGTTGACTTCGAACATCTGCATATCGGCGAAGATACCGGCATGATTTGCGTATCACGCCCGACTAACCCGACCGGCAACGTGATAACCGATGAAGAGCTAATGAAGCTGGACGCGCTGGCCAACCAGCACGGTATTCCGCTGGTTATCGATAACGCTTACGGCGTACCGTTCCCCGGCATTATCTTTAGCGAAGCCCGCCCGCTGTGGAACCCGAACATCATCCTGTGCATGAGCCTGTCCAAGCTCGGCCTGCCGGGCAGCCGCTGCGGAATCATTATCGCGAACGAGAAAATCATCTCCGCGATCGGCAACATGAACGGCATTATCAGCCTGGCGCCGGGCGGGATTGGCCCGGCTATGGCCTGCGAAATGATTAAGCGTAACGATCTGCTGCGCCTGTCCGAGACGGTTATCAAGCCGTTCTACTACCAGCGCGTGCATGAAACTATCGCCGTTATTCGCCGCTACCTGTCGCCGGAGCGCTGCCTGATTCACAAACCGGAAGGCGCTATCTTCCTGTGGCTGTGGTTTAAAGACCTGCCTATCACCACCGAACTGCTGTACCAGCGCCTGAAAAAGCGCGGCGTGCTGATGGTGCCGGGCGATTACTTCTTCCCAGGCCTGGATAAGCCGTGGCCGCACACTCACCAGTGCATGCGCATGAACTATGTGCCGGAGCCAGAAAAAATTGAGGCGGGGGTGAAAATCCTGGCCGAAGAGATTGAGCGAGCCTGGGCGGAAGCCGGGTAACGAGCAGCAATAGAAAACGGGGCTCAAGGCCCCGTTTTTTTATCTCACCACTAAAGCGTCGTACCCTTTCCAGCGGTAGTTCAGCATCGAAATTCCCCAGCAGGCGATAAACAGCCCGACGACGACAAATCCTGCGTTGCCGAGGTTATCGTTGAGCGCGCCAACCCACGACCAGATACCGTCCTCAAGCCCGAACTTGTCCGCCAGCAGGCCCAGCGCCTCGAGGCCGCCGATAAACAACGCCACCACCACAGAAGTGCCGGTAATCGTCATGTTGTAGTAAAGCTTGCGCTGCGGCTTGTTGAAGGCCCAGCCGTAAGCGCCAACCATAATCACGTTGTCGAGGGTATCCACCAGCGCCATGCCGCTGGCAAACAGCGCCGGGAACACCAGAATCGACCAGATAGACATCCCGCTGGACGCGCTGGCGGCAGAAATGCCCAGCACGCCGATTTCGGTGGCGGTATCAAAGCCCAGGCCGAACAGGAAACCGACCAGATACATGTGCCAGCTTTTGCCGATCAGGCGGAAAACGGAGTTAAACAGCCAGCTCATCATGCCGCCGCCGGTCATTTCCGTCGCGTCTGCCGCCAGCGGCTCGCCGCGTTTAAGCTGGCGGAAGTTGCGCCACACGCCGCGTAAAATAACGAGGTTCACCAGCGCCATCGCCAGCAGGAAGCAGGCAGAAACGGCGGTGCCGATAACGCCGCCAACGTCGTGGAACCAGTCCATTTTTTGCTGGAAAGCCGCCGCCGTGGCCGCAATGGCGACAGAAGCCAGAATCACAATGCTGGAGTGGCCCAGCGAGAACCAGGCCCCCACGCCAAACGGGCGCTTTCCCTGCTGCATCATTTTGCGGGTCACGTTATCAATCGCGGCAATATGATCGGCATCTACCGCGTGGCGCAGGCCATAGCACCAGGCCAGCAGGCTTGCCGCCATCAGCGCCGAGCTGTGGTTAAACGCCACCAGAGCCCAGGCCCATGCGGCAAAGTTGGCCGCCACTAAAATCGCCAGCAGCAGGCCGGCTCGTGGATTGTCACGAAGAACACGCATTAACATCTTTTTTATCCTTGTGGTGATTCAAATAGCGGGCAGCGGCAACCACTGCCTGCCCCAGGGAAAGCGCCCCGTCGCCGGCCGGAAGCCGCATCGGGAAGAGAGTTTTAAAATCGGAGAGGTAGAACGCGAGACGCTCGCGCAGCAGACGGTTGTGCAGCACGCCGCCACAACAGGCCACGTTGGTTACGCCGGTCAGCAACGCATGATGGCGAACCAGCTCAGCAAGCCCTTTCGCCAGCGCATCGTGGAAGGCCCAGGCCCGCGCGCCGTCCTCGACCTGCCAGCCAAACCACTGCCGCCAGAACGCCGCGAAATCGAGATGACCGTTCACCAACGGCAGCGTGACCGGATGCGAACAGGGGCCCGCCTCCAGCGCCAGCACCTCAAGGCGGCAGGCGGCTTCGCCTTCGTAGCTTTGCTGCCAGGGCGCGCAGTTAAGCGCGGCGGCAACCGCATCAAACAGACGTCCGCAAGAAGAGGCCAACGGAGCGTTAACCCCGCGTGACACGGCTCTAGCCAGCGGCTGCCAGTTCTGCGCCCTGATAGCTTCCGTTTCGGGATAGCGCTGCCAGCCGGGCACAAACGCCTCGCATTGCGCCAGCAGGTTGCGCCACGGCTGCACGGCCGCCAAATCGCCACCCGGTAGAGCCACGGCAGGCAGTCCGCCAAGGTGTACGCAGCGGCGGTAATTCACCAGCAGGCATTCCCCGCCCCAAATCTTGCCGTCCTCACCATAGCCAATGCCGTCCAGCGCGAGGGCAATCACCTTGCCGCCGTTCAGCGGCCAGCCGTGTTCGGCCAGGCAGGCCGCCGCGTGGGCGTGGTGATGCAGCACTTCGCTGACCGGCAGCGCCATTTCACGCCCCAGCTGCGAGCTGCAGTAGCCGGGGTGAGCGTCGAGCGCGACATGTTCAGCTGTAAAGCCGTAGATCTCGCTCATCAGCGCCAGCGAACGCTGCCATTGAGCCTCCACGCCTTCCTGAGCCAGATCGCCAAGGTGCTGGCTGAGCACCGCCTGCCCGCCGCGAACCAGGCAGAAGGTATTTTTAAGATCGCCGCCCAGCGCCAGAATCGGCGGCAGGTCTTTAAAGCCCGCAGGCAAAGGCAGTGCATCGGGCACAAAGCCCCGTGCACGACGCAGCATTTCGCCGCTGGGGCGCACAACGGAGTCGTCCATGCGCTGAAGAATGTCGCGGTTATGCAGCAGAAAGCCGTCGGCAATAGCCTCAAGATCCTGAAGAGCCTGGGCATTATCAACAGCTGGCGGTCTGCCGTTCAGGTTTCCGGAGGTCATCACCAGCGGGCCGCCGAAGTCCTGCGCCAGCAGGTGCTGGAGGGGATTGGCGGGCAACATCACGCCGATTTCATTCCGCCCCGGCGCTACGGCAGCGCTCAGCCCATGCAGGCAGTTGCTTGCCACCAGCACTACCGGCGCAGCGGGAGTTGAAAGCAGCGCCACGGCCTGCTCGGGCAGCCCTTCGGTCGTAGCAATCATCACCGCCAGCGGTTTGGCAGGCCGCTGCTTACGCGCCCGGAGGCGTTCAACGGCGGCATCGTTACGGGCATCCACGGCAAGATGAAAACCGCCGAGGCCTTTCACCGCAACGATTTTGCCCTCGTGCAGCGCGGCAACGGCCTGTGCAAGCGCCAGCTCGCCCTCGAGTCGTTGCTCTCCCTGCTGCCAGAAAATCTGCGGCCCGCAGTCCGGGCAGGCTACCGGCTGAGCGTGAAAACGCCTGTCCATCGGGTTGCGATATTCCTCATCGCAAGCCTTACAGAGCGGAAACGCCGCCATCACCGTGGACGGACGGTCATAAGGCATCGCGCGGATGATGGTGAAGCGCGGCCCACAGTGGGTGCAATTGATAAACGGGTAGCGGTATCTGCGGTCGGCGGGATCGTTCAGCTCACGCAGGCATTCGGGGCAGGTGGCGGCATCCGGCACGATTTGGGTGTCCATCGCGCCGCTGCCGCTGTGGCGAATGCTAAAGTCCGCAGGCAAAACGTCCCAGGTCATGGGCTGCTGCACCACGCTGTCGATGCGAGCCAGCGGCGGGCAATGTGCGTAAAGCTCGCCCAGAAACGCTTCCGGGCTGGCCTCCAGGCGAACCACAACACCTTCGCCGTCGTTGCAGACGTCGCCCACCAGCTTAAGGCGCTGTGCGATTTGCCAGACAAACGGGCGAAAGCCAACGCCCTGCACTTTGCCGCGAATGCGGAGTACGGTGCCCCTCACCCTAACCCTCTCCCCATAGGGGCGAGGGGACAGATCGAGTTCAACCACAGCTTCTCCCATTTCTGAACGAGGAGAGACATCAGACTCAGATCTTCCCCCTATCCCTTCGAGGGA
Source organism: Cedecea neteri (assembly GCF_000757825.1). GTDB lineage: Bacteria > Pseudomonadota > Gammaproteobacteria > Enterobacterales > Enterobacteriaceae > Cedecea > Cedecea selenatireducens. The sequence continues at coordinate 2,684,400 of NZ_CP009451.1, read as the reverse complement.
GAGGGCCGGGGTGAGGGTAAAAATCACGCTTCCACCGCCTCGCGCAGCCGCGCCTTCATGCTGTTGTAGGTCGTTTGCGCGTAGTTCTCGGCCCAGGCCTGATCCTCAATCGCGCTAACCTTCACCGCGCAATACTTGGTTTCCGGCGTTTTGGAGATCGGGTCGAGATTATCCTGCGTCAGTTCGTTACAGGCGCCAATCCACCACTGATAGGTCATGTAGACGGAGCCTTTGTTAATGCGATCGCTCACGTCGGCTCGGCTGATAACCTTGCCGCGACGCGAACTTACCCAAACCATCTGCCGGTCTTTAATACCTAACGCATCCGCATCCAGCGGGTTGATTTGCACAAAGCCGGGCTCGTCGGCGAGAGTTTGCAGCGCGGCACAGTTGCCGGTCATCGAGCGGCAGGAGTAATGCCCGACCTCACGCACGGTGCAAAGCACCAGCGGGTAGCTGTCGTCGGGAACTTCGGCTGGCGCGCGCCATGCGGCGGCAAACAGCTGACCTTTGCCTGTCGGCGTGTCGAATTTGCTCCCCTTGTAGAGATACGGCGTGCCGGGATGATCGAGCGTCGGGCAGGGCCACTGCACGTGCCCCATATCGCCCATTTTTTCGTAGGTTACGCCGTAAAACAGCGGGCACAGTTCGCGCAGCTCATCCCAGATTTGCTGGTTGTTTTCGTAGCGCATCGGGTAGCCCATCGCCGTCGAAAGCAGGCTGATGATTTCCCAGTCGCGCTTCACGTTGTACTTCGGCTCAATCGCTTTTTCAAAACGCTGGAAGCCCCGGTCGGCGCAGGTAAAGACGCCGCCGTGCTCGCCCCATGAGGTCGCCGGCAGCAGCACGTCCGCCACTTCGGCCGTTTTAGTCATGAAGATGTCCTGCACCACCACGAAGTCGAGCGCCTCAAACCCTTTGCGCACCAGGCCCAGGTCCGCTTCGGTCTGGAGCGGATCCTCGCCCATGATGTAATAGGCTTTAACCTTGCCCTCTATCGCCAGGTGCGGCACTTCGGTAATACGCACGCCAACTTTGTCATCCATCACCGCCGGGTCGATGCCCCAGGCTTTGGCAAACTTCGCGCGAACCTCGGGATCGACCACATCCTGGTAGCCGGGGAACTGGTTAGGCAGCACGCCCATATCGCAGGCGCCCTGCACGTTGTTCTGTCCGCGTACCGGACCAACGCCGACGTTTTCGCGGCCCAGATTGCCGGTGAGCAGCGCCAGGCTGGACAGTCCTTTAACCACGTCTACAGCCTGGCCAAACTGGGTCACGCCCATGCCCCACATGATGGTGGCAGAAGGGGCCGCCGCAAATGTACGCATCGCCTGGCGAACCTGCTGCGCGGGAATGCCGGTCAGGTGCTCGACGTCCTCTGGCGCATACCCCTTCACGGTTTCGCGGTAGGCATCCAGCCCTTCGGCATATTTGGCGACGTACTCTTTGTCGTACAGCTGCTCTTCCAGCAGCACGTAGCCAAAGGCGTTTACCAGCGCCATGTTGCAGCCGTTTTTGATTTGCAGATGCTGGTCGGCAATGCGGGCGGTTTCAATGCGGCGCGGATCGCAGACGATAATTTTGGCGCCGTTGCTTTTGGCCTTAATTACCCGGCGCGCCACGATAGGATGCGAGTCGGCGCAGTTGTAGCCCACCACCAGCAGGCATTTGGAGTTTTCGATATCGCCGATGGAGTTGCTCATCGCCCCGTTACCCAGCGTCGCCTGCAGCCCGGCAACGGAAGGGCCATGGCACACGCGGGCGCAGCAGTCGACGTTGTTAGTATTCAGTACCGCGCGGGCGAATTTCTGCATCACGAAGTTGGTTTCGTTCCCCGTTCCGCGCGAGGAACCGGTGGTCATAATGGCGCGTGGGCCAAACTGCTCTTTGATCGCCTTCAGGCGCGCAGCGGTATAGCTAATCGCCTCTTCCCAGCTGACAGGCTGCAGCTTGCCGCCCTTCTCGTAGCGGATCATCGGCTGCGTAAGACGAGGGGTCAGCAGCTTGGTGTCGTTAAGAAAATCCCAGCCGTAGTAGCCTTTCAGGCAGAGTTCGTTTTGGTTAGTCACGCCCTCGGCCGCTTCGGCGCGAATGATTTTGTTGTTCTCGACGACCAGTTTCAGTTTGCAGCCTGCGCCACAGTAAGGGCAGACGCTGGTAATTTTTTTCATCAGTAACAGACCTGTTAAAAGTTGAAATGCATAGGGATTAGAAGGTCAGGGCCGCAGGGGCATCTAACGCGGCGCGGCGACGTTTTTCCGCGCTCATTTGTTCCAGCCGGTTACGGTCAACGCACAGAATGGCGTTGGTCGGACAGGCTTCCAGACAGGCCGGGCCAGCCTCGCGGTGGTAGCAAAGGTCACATTTGTTGGCCTCGGCTTTTTCCGCCATCACGTTCAGCCCGGCACCGCTGTTGCGGATCACCGGCCGCACGACGACCTCCATCGCGCCATAAGGGCAGGCGACGACGCAGGTTTTGCAGCCGATGCAGCGTTCCTGCATCACGTGCACAAAGCCCTGGTCCCGGCTGATGGCGCCGTTAGGGCAGACGTTCGCGCAGGGCGCGTCCTCGCACTGGCGGCACATGGTGGCCGTAGATACGTTCACGCCTTTGATGACGTGAATGCGCGGCAAGAAAGTTTGTGGGGTCAGCGCCGAGCAGTCCTGGTTCTCCTGGTGGGAGACGACGCAGGCCACCTCACAAGTGCGACAGCCGATGCATTTGCTCGAATCGGCAATGATGAAGCGGTTCATCATAAACTCCTGCAATAAGTGTGTTATCGCAGGGGCTTATTCACAAACCGTGCCAGAAATTAAAAACCAATAATTTCAATGCATTGAATTGAAAGGATCAATAAAAGTAGATGACATCGACACTAATGACGATGTCATTAGTGACTTACAGACCTTCTGTTTCTTCCGCCGTCAGCTGGGCATACCCACCGTAACCGGACCACGTCGCCAGCCGCTGGTAAACCTGCTCCACTGCCGCTTTCACCGCCTCCGTCATCGGATAGTAAAAACCGACGATATCCGGCTGAATGCCGAGGAACACCACTTCGCCGACATCCTCTTGAAGCTGATCGACCAGATAATTAAGCGGCATGTTGTGGGTGGTCATCATAAACATCTCGGCGATGTCGTCCGGGTCGATGACGCGGATCTCGCCGGGATTGAGCATCATGTCGGTGGCATCGACAATCAGCAGCAGTTCCGGGTGCAGTTCGCGAATAGCAACCACGTCGTTTTCCGGCGCGCTGCCGCCGTCGATCACCACCCAGTCGCCCTGCGGAGAAGCCTGACACTTCTCGGCCAGCAGCGGGCCAGCCCCGTCGTCACCCATCATGCTGTTGCCTACGCAAAGCAGTACCTTAGTCATAGCGTCTCCTTACCATCAGGTAGATGGCGGGTTCTTGTTGAATGGCCTGCAGCATGTCGAGCAGCGCCTGGCTCCAGCCCTGCTGTTCAGCCGTTTGCGTCGGCTTAGCGGCATCAAACGCGCGGGCCAGCATCACCACGTGGTTCTGGTCGATAACGATTTCACCGTAGCGCGGCACGCCGTTCATTTTGCGCCGGGCCTCGCCGTCGGCCTCAAGCGTAGCTATCCACGCCTGATAAGCTTCAAGCGGGCAAACCAGGCTCTCTTTCAGGCAGTCGATCACCCCCAAATGGTGGCCAATCGCCAGGCTGTAGTAGACCACCTGCTGGGCGTCAGCCGGGGTGTTGTCGTTCTCGTCGACAAACTTGCGGCTGAGCTGACAGAACACCACCGACTCGCTCATTACGCGCGCTCCTGATGAACCAGATGCTCAAGGTTAGTGACGATTTCCGTCAGGCGTGGGTCGTTTTCCGCGCTCAGCCATTGCTGAACAGCATCGCCTCCGGCCGTCAGGTTAGTCATGTAGCTGTCGGCAATCTGGCGACCATAGCGGTAGCCCGCCAGGCGGCGAGCGGCGCGATCGATGCGCACGCGCAGCGGCTGCACCATATCCGGATGCAGGATTTTTGCCGGTTCTACGTCCAGCTCGCTTGCCGGGCGGGCGTGAATTTTTTGCTCCAGCAGGCCAAGCGCCATCGCGAAGCCGTACAGCGTGGCGGCTGGGGTTGGCGGGCAGCCAGGGATGTAAACGTCGACCGGTACGATTTTGTCGGTGCCGCCCCACACGCAGTAAAGGTCGTGGAAAATCCCACCGCTGTTGCCGCAGGCGCCGTACGAGATACAGATTTTAGGATCGGGTGCCGATTCCCAGGCACGCAGCGCCGGAGAGCGCATCGCGCGGGTTACCGCGCCGGTAAACAGCAAAATATCGGCATGGCGCGGTGACGGAACAACTTTAATGCCAAAACGTTCTGCATCGAACAGCGGCGAAAGCGTAGCGAAAATCTCGATTTCACAGCCGTTACAGCCGCCGCAGTCCACGCGATAAACGTAGGCGGAGCGTTTGATGTTTTTCAGCAGCGACGCCTTCATGCTGGCGATAGATTCGTCCACCGTCATCGGCACCGGAATGCCATTGTGGTCGCGCGGCCCCAGTAGGTTACTCATTAGCTGGCCTCTCTCATCTGACGGCTAAAGTCGATCCGGTCGGACGACACCAGGCTTTGCTGGCGCTTGCAGTCCGGGCAGGTTTCAAATGCCCCACGGCGGCTTTCCGCGCGGGAATCGCCGTTGTGCTCAAGCAGCGCAATGGCGTAGTCGATCTCTTTTTGCACGGCGAACGGACGGCCACACTCGCGGCAGTTGCACAGCGGGAAGCTGGCCTGCTGCAGGAAGTCGGCTTTATTCCATACCGCCAGCTCGTACTGCTGCGAAAGCTTGATGGCGGCAGTCGGGCAAACCTCTTCGCAGCGCCCGCAGAAGATGCAGCGCCCGAGGTTAAAGCTCCACTGCAGTTGCCCGGCGGCAAGATCGGTCTCAACGCTCAGCGCATTGGACGGGCAGGCGTTAACGCAGGCGGCACAGCCGATGCACTGCTGCGGGTTGTGCTCGGGCTTGCCGCGAAAATTCGGGTCCACGGCAATGGGCTGGAGCGGATAAGACTCGGTTGCCACGCCGCCCTTGATGGCTTTTTTGATGAAGTTAAACATGCGTTTTCCTTGTTTGCCTGGTCTTAGAACAACCCCTCACCCTAACCCTCTCCCCTGAGGGGAGAGGGGACAGATCGAAGCAGGTTTTCCCCCTCTCCCTTCCAGGGAGAGGGCCGGGGTGAGGGTCAGTCACCGACCAGGCATCAAAATTATTTCAGCGGCGAATTGGTGCGCTCAATGCTGTAGCGCTCCAGCTCTTTGTACGGCACCACCTGGCTTTTCTTCTTGCGCACGTCCACCACCGTCATGCGGTCGGTGCAGGAGTAGCAAGGGTCAAGGCTGCCGATAATCAGCGGGGCGTCCGACACCGTGTTGCCGCGCAGCATGTAGCGCAGCGTTGGCCAGTTGGCGTAGGTCGCCGCCCGGCAGCGCCAGCGGTAAAGCTTCTGGTTGTCGCCGGTCATGCTCCAGTGGATATCGTCCCCGCGCGGCGCTTCCGAGAAGCCCAGCGCAAAGCGGTTTGGAATGTAGGTAAAACCATCCACGGCGAGCGGGCCACCCGGCAGGTTATCCAGCCCAAAATCAATCATGTTCAGCGCGGTGAAGACTTCGTTGATGCGTACTTTCAGGCGGGAAAGCACGTCGCAGCCGTCGAGGCTATGGACTTCCATCGGCAGCAGGCCGTAGCCCACAAACGGGTGGTCGGCGCGGGTATCTCGGGCGTGGCCGCTGGCGCGCACCATTGGGCCGACGTTGCTGAAGTCACGGGCGATTTGCGGGTCAAGGCGGCCAATGCCCACGGTGCGCTGCTCGATGTTCGGCGTGCTCAGCAGAATATCCACCAGATCTTTCACTTCCCGACGCATCTGCTGGGCGAGCTGGCGGGTCTGGATCATGTCGTCTTTCAGCAGGTCGCGGCGGATGCCGCCGATCAGGTTCAGGCCGTAGGTTTTACGCGCCCCGGTCAGGATCTCCGCCATCTTCATCGACATTTCGCGCACCCGGAAGAACTGCATAAAGCCGGAGTCGAAGCCCACGAAGTGACAGGCCAGGCCGAGGTTCAGCAGGTGGCTGTGCAGGCGCTCAACCTCCAGCAGGATGGCGCGAATCATCTGCGCGCGCTCCGGGACCACAATCCCCATCGCGTTTTCGACCGAGGTGGTATAGGCGGTGCTGTGGGCGAAGCCGCAAATGCCGCACACGCGGTCGGACAGGAAGGTGACTTCGTTGTAGCCCATGCGGGTTTCCGCCAGCTTCTCCATGCCGCGGTGGACGTAGAACAGGCGATAATCGGCGTCGATAATGTTTTCGCCATCGACGAACAGGCGGAAGTGGCCCGGTTCGTCAGAAGTGACGTGCAGCGGGCCAATCGGCACCACGTTGTTCTTTTTCGTGCCCAGTTCGTTAATGAACTCGTAGGTCTCTTTGTCGGTGGTCGGCGCCGGGCGCTGGCGGTAATCCATGCTGTCTTTACGCAGCGGATAGAGATCGTCAGGCCAGTCGTCCGGCAGCACCAGGCGGCGTTCATCGGGCAAGCCAACCGGCTGCAGGCCGTACATATCGCGGACTTCGCGCTCGCCCCAAACGGCGGCAGGCACACGAGGCGTGACGGACGGGAACTCCGGTTTGTCGGCGTCTACTTCCACACGCACGGTGATCCAGCACTTCACGCCGCTTTCCATCGACAGCACGTAATACACCGCATAGCTGCCGCACAGCTGGCGTTCATCGTTCCCAAACAGCACCGAAAGCCAGCCACCCTGCTGGTAGTAAAGCCATTCCACCACGTCCGGCAGCATGTTGAGCTTCACGGTGACGGTGATTTGATCTTTCGTCTGCCAGGCTTCGTCGAGCACGGCATTCGGGAATTGCTGATGCAGCGCGGCGAGATACTGTTGACCAATTTTTTCTTCAGACATCGATAAATTCTCTTAAATCACGCCGCCAGCAAGGAGACGAAGGCTAAAAAGGCAAAGCCAAAACCGGCCCAGGTAATGCGCGAGGTTTCCAGCATCCGCAGGCGCGCCATGCTGTTTTCAAACAGCGCGATAATCAGTACGCCCACCACCAGCTTGACGACGGCCAGCGCTACGGCGAGAACAAGTCCACCCCAGCTAAAGGCGCTCATTTGCCCCCACGGCAGGAACACGCCGACAAACATTTGCAGAACAACCAGCTGCTTGAGGGAAATACCCCACTTCAGCACCGCAAAACCCGCGCCGCTGTATTCAGACAGTGGCCCTTCCTGCAGCTCCTGTTCGGCTTCGGCAAGGTCAAACGGCAGCTTGCCCATTTCAATGAAGGTCGCGAAAGCGCAGGCGACGAAGGCCAGCCCCAGCGTCAGGCTTTGCGCCACCGGCCAGGCGTGAATAGCCCCGGCGATATTGCTGATGTGCGTGCTGCCCGCAACCTGAGCGGCCACCCACAGGCTAAGCAGCAGAATCGGCTCGACCAGCACGCCGAGCATCGCTTCGCGGCTCGCGCCAATCCCGGTGAACGGGCTGCCGGTGTCTAACCCGGCGATGGCGAAGAAGAAGCGGGCGATGGCGAACAGGTAAATTAAGGTGATCAGGTCACCTAATGACGGCAGCGGCGAGGCAATAGTCACCACAGGCAGCGCGGTGGCGATGGTCAGCATCACGCCAACCATCACGAACGGCATCAGGCGGAAAACCCAGCCGGACGCGGCGGGCGCCACGCTCTGGCGACCCAGCAGCTTGAACAGATCCCGGTATTCCTGCAGCACGCCGGGGCCACGGCGGTTATGCAGGCGGGCTCGCGTCACGCGGGTAATGCCGGACAGCAGCGGCGCGGCAAAAAACAGCGCCAGCGCCTGGATCAGGGCAAATAAAAACGTAGTCATATCAGTTCCTCAGGCAACCATCGCCACCAGTAAGACCGCCAGCTCAACCATCGCCAGGCGGCGGAACGTGCCGGACAGGCACTCGCACTGCCAGCCGGGCATCCATTTCCCAGGGTTCAGGGTGTGGCGCAGCTTAAGCAAAGGCGCGAACGCCGCTTTTACCGGCTGGGCAAAGCCCGTCGCGGTGATCACCATCGCCTGTTCATGGTCGTAGCCGCAGACCCATGCCGAGCCGCGAGAGCGGTTTGGCAGGCGCTCGCCACGGAAAACGATCGTCAAAATAAACGGCAGCAGCGGAGAGGCGACCAGCAGCAGCGTCATCATTGGCTGAGAAACAGCGGTATGCGCCGTTTGCAGCGGCAGCGGAACGGCGTGCTGAAGCAAAGGCAGCAGCCACGGCGAAGCCACACCGGCCACAACGCAGCACGCGGCCAGTAACGCTACGCTCACGTTCATCAGCCACGGCGCAGAGCTCGCGTTTTCTGCTTCTTTGGTACGCGGCGCGCCCAGGAAAGTGACGCCATAAACTTTCGCCATGCACATCACCGCCAGCGCGCCGGTAATCGCCAGCCCAACGGCCAGCAGCGGGCCGATAAAGCGGCCGACAAACAGCGGCAGGCTGCCGAGACGGAAGAATGACTGATAGATAACCCATTCCCCGGCAAAGCCGTTCAGCGGCGGCAACGCGGCCATCGCCATCAGCCCGACCAGCATCGCCAGCGAGATAACCGGCATGCGTTTACCGATCCCGCCCAGTTTCTCGATGTCACGGTGTCCGGTACGGAACCAAACCGCGCCAGCGCCGAGGAACAGCGTGGTTTTAAACAGGCTGTGGTTGAACAGGTGATAAAGGCCGCCGGTCATGCCCAGCGCCACCAGCACCGGCTCATTCAGCGCGATACCGATCAGGCCGCAGCCCAGGCCCAGCAAAATAATGCCGATGTTTTCAAGGGAGTGATAAGCCAGCAGGCGGTTGATGTTGTGCTCCATCAGCGCGTAAAGCCCGCCGATAAACGCCGTGATCATGCCAACCACCACCACCAGCACGCCCCACCACAGCGGCAAAACGTTGCTGATAAGCGAGAAGCACATGATGCCGTACAGGCCAATCTTCAACACCACGGCGGAGAACAGCGCGGCTGCCGGAGCAGAGGCATTCGCATGCGCCTGCGGCACCCAGCCGTGCAGCGGAATAATCCCGGCCAGCAGCCCAAAGCCGAGCAGCGCGAGGATCAGCACCGGCGTAGGCAGCGGCGCACCGGCGACAAGATGACGCAATTCACCGTAGCCCAGGGTGCCGTAGCGCTGCCACATCAGCCAGCAGGCGATGACCAGCAGCGCGGTGCCGAGGCGGCCCAGCGCAAACCACAGCTGCCCGGACTTCTGGCAGCCGGTCAGGAAGTAGCCTGCCAGAGAGATGATTTCCGCCATCGCCACCAGGGTGACGAAGTTGTCGGCCACCAGCGCCGCAACGCTAGCCGCCAGGATTAAATTAATCAGCAGGCCGTTGGCTTTTATTTCAGGATGGCGATGCCACGCGCAGTTAAACAGGGAGATGAACAGGCCGCTGAGCGCCACGGTGACCAGCCAGACGCCGTTAAAGGCGTTAAGCTGAAGGTGCCAGTGCCAGATTTGCGCGTCGCCGTTAAAGCCCAGCAGCGCCTGAGCGCCCGCGACCAGCAAAAGCACGGAGCTGATTGCGCCGCCAACGCCGGCGAAAAATCCGCTAACTGGCTTAGAAAAGGCAAGAACTCCGGCTAACACGGCGCTAACGACAAACCCCAAAAGCGCCCAGTGAATCAGTAGAAAAGCATTCATTTTCTCGCCTCTGGCTGGGTAAACAGGGTCAGGTCGCCGAGCGACGCACCAAGCGTCAGCTCACGCTTACGTTTGCTGGCCTGGGCGATGTCTTTGTTGTCGATAAGGCGCAGCGCCTTGGTCGGGCAGGTGCGAACGCAGGCCGGGCCGCTTTCATCGAAGCTGCACAGGTCACATTTGACCGCGATAGCGCGAACGCCGGGCACCCAGTCGAGCAGCGGGCTAACGCGAGCCGGGGCCGGAGGTGCAGGCGGCGCTTTCGGGCTGTTAACGTTGGCGGGAATATGCAGCGGGCGGCTGCCGGAGAATTCAATGGCGCCGAACGGGCAGGCAATACCGCAAAGTTTGCAGCTTACGCACAGACTTTCATTCAGCTGTACGGCCCCGTCCACGCGGGTAATAGCGTTAACCGGGCAAACCCCGGCGCAGGGTGCGTCTTCGCAGTGGTGGCACATCTGCGGCGCAGATTCATTCAGGTTGCGCATGACTTTCAGGCGCGGCAGGGACTGCAGGCCGTGCAGACGGTGCGTCTCGGCGCAGGCCGCTTCGCAGGTATGGCAGCCCATACACAATTTTGAGTCAGCGATTACAAAACGGTTCACCAGCTCTTCCTCAGGTGACGATCGTCATTTTTGACGAAAACATGCCGAAAAGCTGCCGGTTCGACAGTTCTCGACACCCCAAATCTCTTCATGCCACGGCGGACTGCTGAAGCAGCGTCATGGACAGCGGGGTGTTTTGCTGCACGGCCAGATAAAGGCTGTCGTACACCGGGCGGATAAGCTCCAGGTAGTGGTCGAGCACTTTCTCGCGGTCGCGGTTGCTGATGGCGTTATCAATCAGCCCGTCATCGTCGATAGTCGCCTTTGCAATCAGCACTTTATCGCTGCCGTCACGCAGTTCGATGGCGTACTCGATGGTGTGGCTGTTAAAGCCTTCGGCGAGGTTGATTTGAATGACGAAGTGGTCAAACAAGAAGAAGCGCAGGCTTTCGTCCGGGTTGCAGCCCACGGCGTGATGCAGCTTCGCTTTCGATAAGGTGATCCCCTGAATCAGGGTGTTGCCGTAATGATGCCACTGCGAAAGCAGGCGTTGGTGCTTGTCGGCGATATACTCGGCTTTCTCGCTCAGTTCCCAAATGTTCATGTTTTGTTCACTCTGTTAATGCTTGTCCCTCCGTAAGGCACATTTCGTGCCATGTTTTTAATTCATTGTATTTAAATGCTTTTTCGTTAAATGGTTGGCGGAAAAATGACGGGTGACGTGTCATTTCGTCATCTTTGACTTTTCGTGTCGGGATTTTTTTACCCTCACCCTAACCCTCTCCCTGGGAGGGAGAGGGGATAAAAAGCAGGGCTGGAGAACCCTCTCCCTGCAAGGGTGAGGGGATAAAAAGCAGGACTGGAGAACCCTCTCCCTGCAAGGGTGAGGGGATAAATCATTCCCTTTCCTTTAAAGAATTCTCCCTCGCCCCTTCGGGGAGAGGGCCGGGGTGAGGGGCAAAAAAAAAGGCCTGGCACCGTCTTTGCATTACCAGCCCCAGTTAACCCCGGAGGCCCCATGCACGAAATCACCCTTTGCCAGCGCGCAGTCGAACTTATCGAAAGCCATGCCCGCCAGAACAACGCCCGCCGCGTAACCGGCGTCTGGCTGGAAGTCGGCGCCTTCTCGTGCGTGGAAACCAGCGCCCTGGAGTTTTGCTTTGATCTGGTCTGCCGCGGCACGCTGGCGGAAGGCTGCGAGCTTCATGTCCACCAGCAGGAAGCTGAATGCTGGTGCCATGACTGCCAGCAGTTCGTCACGTTGCTGACCCAGCGCGTGAAGTGCTGCCCCAACTGTAACGGCAGCAACCTGCGCATCGTGGCGGATGACGGCATGCAGATTAAGCGTCTGGAAATCGATCAGGAGATAGCTCATGTGTAGCACTTGCGGTTGCGGTGAAGGCAACCTGTATATTGAAGGGGACGAGCGTAATCCTCACTCAGGCTTTCGCAGCGCCCCGTTTGCCCCGGCGGCACGCCCGCTGCAGCAGATAACCGGCGTCAAGTTCGCCCCGACGGCCGACGAGCAGGGCGACCTGCATTACGGCCACGGCGCGGCGGGCACCCACGCGCCGGGCATGACGCAGCGCAAAATGCTGGAGATTGAGCTGAACGTGCTGGATAAAAACAACCAGCTCGCCGCCCATAACCGCGAACGCTTTGCTAGCCAGAATCAGCTGGTGCTGAACCTGGTGTCTAGCCCCGGCTCAGGCAAAACTACCCTGCTCACCGAAACGCTAAAACGTCTAAATACTAAAGTGCCGTGCGCGGTTATCGAAGGCGATCAGCAAACGGTGAACGACGCGGCGCGCATCCGCGAAACCGGGACGCCGGCCATTCAGGTGAATACCGGTAAAGGCTGCCACCTTGATGCCCAAATGATCCGCGATGCCATGCTGCGCCTGCCGCTTGAGCAGCACGGCGTGCTGTTTATCGAAAACGTCGGCAACCTGGTGTGCCCGGCGAGCTTTGATTTAGGCGAACGCCACAAGGTCGCTGTGCTGTCGGTCACGGAAGGGGAAGACAAGCCGCTCAAATACCCGCATATGTTCGCCGCCGCGTCATTGATGCTGCTGAACAAAATAGATCTGCTGCCGTACCTGCAGTTCGACGTCAACAAATGCCTGGCCTTTGCCCGCGAGGTCAATCCGGACATCAAAATTATTCTGGTTTCTGCGACCAGCGGCGAAGGAATGGACGAGTGGCTTAGCTGGCTGGAGGCGGAACGATGTGCATAGGCATTCCCGGCCAGATAGTCGAGCGACTGGCCGACGGCAGCGCAAAAGTGGACGTCTGCGGCGTACAGCGCGACGTGAATTTAACCCTGGTCGGCGACGCCGCCGTGGGGCAATGGGTGCTGGTCCACGTCGGGTTTGCCATGAGCATCATTGATGAAGCCGAAGCGCGCGACACGCTCGATGCCCTGCAAAACATGTTCGAGGTGGAGCCGGACGTCGGCGCCCTGCTCTACGGCGAGGAGCATCGCTGATGCGCTATGTCGACGAATACCGAGATCCGGAACGCGTGATGCAGCTGATTGAGACGCTGAAAGTACGCGCCCCGCTGCTGGACTACACGGCAGCCCGCCCGTTGCGCATCATGGAGGTTTGCGGCGGCCATACCCACGCTATTTTTAAATTCGGCCTCGACCAGCTGCTGCCGGAAAACATCGAGTTTATCCACGGCCCAGGCTGCCCGGTTTGCGTGCTGCCGATGGGGAGAATCGACAGCTGCATTGAGATAGCCAGCCATCCGGAGGTGATTTTCTGCACCTTTGGCGATGCAATGCGCGTGCCGGGAAAAAACGGCTCGCTGATGCAGGCGAAGTCGCGTGGCGCGGACGTCAGGGTGGTTTACTCGCCAATGGACGCGCTGACCCTGGCGCGCCAGAACCCGGAGCGCAAAGTGGTGTTTTTCGGGCTCGGCTTTGAAACGACTATGCCCGCAACGGCGATTACCCTGCAGCAGGCAAAGTCGCAGGGCATCGATAACTTCTATTTCTTCTGCCAGCACATCACGCTGATCCCGACGCTGCGTAGCCTGCTTTCCCAGCCTGATAACGGCATCGGCGCTTTCCTCGCGCCGGGGCACGTCAGCATGGTGATTGGCACCGAAGCCTATGACTTTATCGCCTCTGAGCACCAGCGGCCGCTTGTTGTAGCCGGCTTTGAGCCGCTCGATCTGCTGCAGGGCGTGCTGATGCTGGTGGAGCAAAAAATCCAGCAGCACAGCGAGGTAGAAAACCAGTACCGCCGCGTAGTGCCGGAAGAAGGCAACAGGCTTGCGCAAAAAGCGATAAGCGAAGTGTTTACGATTCGCGGCGAAGCCGAATGGCGCGGCCTGGGGGTTATCAGCGATTCCGGCGTCCAGCTCACCGAGGCGTACCGTCAGTTTGACGCCGAAGACCATTTCCAGCCCAAACCTCAGCGTGTTTACGACGACCCAAACGCCCGCTGCGGCGACGTCCTTACAGGGCGCTGCAAGCCGCAGCAATGCCCGCTGTTCGGCAGCGGCTGCAACCCACAAAACGCCTTTGGCGCGCTGATGGTCTCCTCCGAAGGAGCCTGCGCGGCGTGGTATCAGTACCGTTCTCAGGAGTGTGAAGTATGAAAACCGTTGAGCTGGCCCACGGCAGCGGCGGCCAGGCGATGCAGCAGCTGATCGCCAGCCTGTTTATGCAGGCCTTCGATAACCCCTGGCTCGCAGAGCAGGAAGATCAGGCCCGACTTTCCCTGGCGGAGCTTACCGCCGGCGGCGACCGGCTGGCATTTTCCACCGACAGCTACGTTATTGACCCGCTGTTTTTCCCCGGCGGCGACATCGGCAAGCTGGCCGTGTGCGGTACGGCGAACGACGTCGCGGTGAGCGGCGCTACGCCTCGCTGGCTGTCGTGCGGATTTATTCTCGAAGAAGGCTTGCCGTTTGAAACGCTGGAGCGCGTGGTCACCAGCATGGCAAAGGCCGCCCGTGCAGCAAATATCGCCATCGTGACCGGCGACACCAAAGTCGTGCCTCGCGGCGCGGCGGACAAACTTTTTATCAACACTGCCGGGATCGGCGCTATTCCTGCTGGCATTAACTGGGGCGCGGCTCAGATTACAGCCGGAGATTTGCTTATCGTCAGCGGCACGCTCGGCGATCACGGCGCAACTATTCTCAACCTGCGCGAGAAGCTTGGCCTGGACGGCGATCTACAGAGCGACTGCGCGGTGCTGGCGCGAATGATTGCCCCACTGCTTCATATTCCCGGCGTAAAAGCCTTGCGGGACGCCACGCGCGGCGGCGTAAACGCCGTTCTGCATGAGTTTGCAGACGCCAGCGGCTGCGGCATGGAAATCAGCGAAAACCAACTGCCGCTGAACCCGGCGGTGCGCGGAGTTTGCGAGCTGCTTGGGCTGGATGCGTTAAATTTTGCTAATGAAGGCAAGCTGGTTATCGCCGCTTCCCCCGAGTCTGCCGCTGCGGTTCTACACGCTTTGCAGCAGCATCCCTGCGGCAAACAGGCCACGATCGTAGGTGAGGTCGTGGAGCGTAAAGGCGTGCGCGTGACGGGGCTTTACGGCGTAAAACGCACCCTCGACCTGCCGCACTTTGAACCCTTACCGCGCATTTGTTGACCTGCGCCAGTACGCAATCACCTCACGCCGACTAAACTTAAAAAATATTTATATTAATAAAATCTTTTAGCCCTGCGCCCGCCGCGGGGCATTTCAATGGAAAGCAAACATGTCATACACGCCGATGAGCGATCTCGGGCAGCAGGGGTTATTTGATATTACCCGTACGCTGCTGCAGCAGCCCGATCTCAACGAACTCGCCAGCAGCCTGACGCAGCTGGTGAAACAGGGCGCGCTGGCCGATCGCGTAAATATCCTGCTTTACCATCCCCAGCACCAACGGGTGAGTTTTTACGGTAAGGATAAACACGGCAAGGGACTGCACTACGAAGATGAAATGGCGCTGGCCAACGGCCCGGTGCGCCGCATGCTGTCGCGCCCGGAGGCGCTAATTTGCAGCCAGCAGGAGTTTGATGAAACCTGGCCGCAGATGGCGAGCCTTGATTTGTACGCCCCTTTTGGCCGCTACGGCCTGCTGCCGCTGGCTTCAGAAGGCAAGATTTTCGGCGGCTGCGAATTTATTCGCGACAGGGCGGATGCCTGGACCGAAAAAGAACTTAACCGACTTTACACCCTGGCGCAGATCGTAGGCCTGGTGACCGAGCAGATCCAAACCCGGCTTAACTCGAGCCACGATCATCAGCTGCTGTGCCGCGAACGCGACGACTTTCGCATTCTGGTGGCCGTCACCAACGCCGTGCTGTCGAAGCTGGATCTGGACGAGCTGATAAGCGAGATTGCCCGCGAGATTCACTACCACTTCGCCATTGATTCCATCAGCATTGTGCTGAAAAGCAGCCGCAAGTCGCGGCTCACGCTCTATTCCACCCACTTTGTTGATGAAGCCTCGCCGATTCACGATCAGAGCGATGTCCTTGAGACCGGCACCCTTTCGGAGCGGGTCTTTAAAAGCGGCGAGATGCTGCTGCTCAACCTTTGCCCCGGCGACAAGCTGGCACCGTATGAGCGGATGCTGCTCGAGATGTGGGACAACAAACCGCAGATGCTTTGCCTGCTGCCGCTGAAGTTTGGCAACAATATGCTGGGCGTGCTGAAGCTGGCAAAATGCAGCGAACAGGGCTTTACGCCGGCCAACCTGAAGCTGCTGCGCCAGATTGCCGAACGTATCGCGATTGCGGTGGATAACGCCCTTGCCTATCAGGAAATCAACCGCCTGAAAGAAAACCTGGTGGATGAAAACCTCTATCTCACCGAGCAAATTAATAACGTCGACAGCGATTTTGGCGAAATTATCGGCCGCGGCGAGGCGATGTCTATCGTGCTCAAACAGGTAGAGATGGTCGCCAGCAGCGACAGCACCGTACTGATCCTCGGCGAAACAGGCACCGGTAAAGAGCTGATTGCCCGCGCAATCCATAACCTGAGCGAGCGCAACGGCCGCCGGATGGTGAAGATCAACTGCGCCGCAATGCCCGCCGGGCTGCTGGAGAGCGATTTGTTCGGCCACGAGCGTGGGGCGTTTACCGGAGCCAATAATCAGCGAATCGGCCGCTTTGAGCTGGCGGACAAAAGCTCGCTGTTCCTGGACGAAGTCGGTGATATGCCGCTTGAGCTTCAGCCCAAGCTGCTGCGCGTGCTGCAGGAGCAGGAATTCGAGCGCCTCGGCAGCAATAAAGTCCAGGAAGTGGACGTGCGCCTGATAGCCGCCACCAACCGTAACCTGAAAGAGATGGTGGCTGACCGCGAGTTCCGCAGCGACCTTTACTATCGGCTGAACGTTTTCCCTATCACCCTGCCGCCGCTGCGCGAGCGCCCGGAGGACATCCCTCTGCTGGTGAAATCCTTCACCTTTAAAATCGCCCGCCGCCTGAACCGCAACATCGACAGTATTCCGGCGGAAACGCTGCGCGCCCTGAGCCGCATGGAGTGGCCGGGTAACGTGCGTGAGCTGGAAAACGTGATTGAGCGCGCCGTGCTGCTGACGCGCGGCAACGTGCTGCATCTTTCGCTGCCGGAGGTGGACTACCATCCGTCAGTTGAGCGAACGCTGTCTGGCCTCGCCAGCGAAGAGATACGTGAAGATGAAGACGAGTATCAGCGCATCCTGCGCGTGCTGAAAGAGGCAAACGGCGTCGTTGCCGGGCCTCGCGGTGCGGCTCAGCGTTTAGGGCTGAAGCGCACCACGTTACTTTCGCGGATGAAGCGTCTGGGGATTGATAAAGACGCGCTTTAGCCGGAAACTGGGCATAACCCTACATTTTTTGTCTGGAACCTGAATCATGGCAATTATTCCCAAGAACTATACGCGGCTGGAAAGCGGCTACCGCGAAAAGGCGCTGAAGCTTTTCCCGTGGGTGTGTGGCCGCTGCTCCCGCGAGTTTGTGTATTCCAATCTGCGCGAGCTGACCGTTCATCATATGGATCACGATCATACCAATAACCCGGAAGATGGCAGCAATTGGGAGCTTTTATGCCTGTATTGCCACGATCATGAGCATTCGAAATACACCGAAGCGGACCAGTACGGCTCGAGGGTGATTGCCGGCGAGGATGCGCAAAAGGACGTGGGCGAAGCGACCTATAATCCATTTGCCGACCTGAAAGCGATGCTGAACAAGAAGTAGTAAGCGCTATCCGTTGAGAGGGAGTCACTTCCCTCTAAACGAAATCATTTCACCTTCTCCCTTCATTTTTTCCTGCTGCTGCCGATAACTTATACAAGCATTCACTCCGTACGGTTGGGTTCTGAGGCCGGGTTATCACTTGAGGTTAAAATGGATAGTTTTCAGAAAGATATCGATGAAAGGGCCAACCTGGCGTTATCCAACAAGTTCGAGCTGCTGCTGTTCCGCTTAGGCACAGGCCAGCACGACAGCAAGTCCGAGCTGTACGGCATCAACGTCTTTAAGCTGCGTGAAATTGTGCCCATGCCGAAGATTAACCGTGCCGCAGGCATGGAGTCGCCGCTGCTGGGGATGGCCAATATTCGCGACCAGATTATCCCGGTCATCGACCTTCCCGCCGTGACCGGCTGCACGCCTAAGACTGGCTTAAATTTATTACTGATCACCGAATACGCCCGCAGCACCCAGGCTTTTGCCGTGGAGTCCGTGGAGAATATTATTCGCCTCGACTGGAGCCAGGTGCACGCCGCCGAAGCCGGGGTCAGCAGCCGCAATATCACCAGCATCGCCAATATTGACGATCCGCTGACCGGTAAAGACCTGGCGCTGGTGCTGGACGTGGAGCAGATCCTCTATGACATCATCCCGTCCGGGAGAGATGTGAACATTGCCGCGATTGAAGAGAAAATCTATACCCTGAAGCCGGGCGCGGTGGCTATCGTTGCCGAAGATTCCAAAGTCGCGCGTTCGATGCTGGAGCAGGGCCTGAAAGGGATGGGCATTCCGGCCATCATGCACGCCACCGGCCTGGAGGCCTGGGAAAAAATCAAAGCTATTGCCGCCGATGCCAAAGCTTCCGGCACGCCGATAACCGATAAAATCGGCCTGGTGCTGACCGATATCGAGATGCCGGAAATGGACGGTTTTACCCTGACCCGCAACATCAAAACCGAGCCAACGCTTAAGCATATCCCGGTGGTGATTCACTCCTCGCTTTCCGGCAGCGCCAACGAAGATCACGTGCGTAAAGTCGGTGCCAACGGCTACGTTGCGAAGTTCGACGTGGTCGAGCTTTCTGCCGTGATCCACAAAGCGCTGGAAGACGCCGCCCGTCAATAATAAAGATTCCGGCTCTGCCTAAAGGTGGAGCCGTTATGCCTCTTTTTATTCCCCCGTCATGCTCGGGTAACACGTTTCACTTACCCTCAGCACAAAGCTTTTTACCCGCTGCGTTATAGCCGTAAGCCGTGGTTTCATGAAGAAAAGTTATAACCACACGCTAAGTACGGCATTGATAAACATTTTCAATATCATTTAATTAACTATAATGAACCGACTGATTACGCGGCGTTAACAGCACTACAGCCGCTCTACGTTAATGGAGACGATGAATATGAGCTATACACTGCCATCCCTGCCTTACGCTTACGACGCGCTGGAACCGCATTTCGATAAAGAAACCATGGAAATCCACCACAGCAAACACCACCAGGCCTACGTTAACAACGCGAACGCCGCGCTGGAATCCCTGCCTGAGTTTGCCAGCCTATCTGCTGAAGAGCTGATTACCAAACTGGATCAGCTGCCCGCTGATAAGAAAACCGCGCTGCGTAACAACGCCGGCGGCCACGCTAACCACAGCTTCTTCTGGAAAGGCCTGAAAAAAGGCACCGAGCTGAAAGGTGACCTGAAAGCCGCTATCGAGCGTGATTTCGGCAGCGTTGACGCGTTCAAAGCTGAGTTCGAAAAAGCTGCAGCTACCCGTTTCGGCTCCGGCTGGGCGTGGCTGGTGCTGAAAGGCGACAAACTGGCCGTAGTGTCTACTGCAAACCAGGACAGCCCGCTGATGGGCGAAGCTATTTCCGGCGCTTCCGGTTTCCCGATTGTGGGCCTGGACGTTTGGGAACACGCTTACTACCTGAAATTCCAAAACCGTCGCCCGGACTACGCAAAAGAGTTCTGGAACGTGGTTAACTGGGACGAAGCAGCTGCCCGTTTCGCCGCTAAAAAATAAGGTTGCAATACGACCTTAGAGAAGCGAGCCTGATGGCTCGCTTTTTTTATGTCCGTAGCACAACGCAGGGAGTCGCTTATGCACCGCTATCCGCTTCAGGTTTACGCCGGCCAGATTCGTGATTACGAAGGGAGCCGGCCCAGCGCCATCGCCAAGGTTCAGGTGGACGGCGAGCTTCGCTTAACCGAGACTGGGCTTGAGGGCGATCAACAGGCGGAGAAGGTGATTCACGGCGGGCCAGACAGGGCGCTGTGCCACTATCCGCGCGAGCATTATCAGTATTGGGCGCAAATCTTCCCGGATAAGGCGGAACTGTTTAATGCCCCGGCCTTCGGCGAAAACCTGTCTACGCAAGGGATGACGGAAAAGAACGTCTATATGGGCGATATTTACCGCTGGGGTGAGGCGCTGATTCAGGTAACCCAGCCTCGCTCGCCGTGCTTTAAGCTTAACTACCATTTTGGCGTAGAGGATATGGCGGCGCGGATGCAGGAAGCAGGCTACTGCGGCTGGCTTTATCGCGTGATTCTGGCGGGGAGCGTTTCTGCCGATGCGCCGCTGGAGCTGGTTTCACGCGTTAGCGACGTGACGGTGGCAGAAGCTATCGCCATTGCCTGGCATATGCCGTTTGATGATTCGCAATATCATCGGCTTTTGTCGGCGGCTGGGTTGTCGGTGAGCTGGAGCAGAACGATGCAGAAAAGGCGTATTTCAAGAAAGATAGAGGATAATTCGCGGCGTTTGCTCGGGAAGTAACTGCCCCTCACCCCAGCCCTCTCCCCAAAGGGGAGAGGGGGGAAAGAAGTGCACTTACTCTTTCGGGTCTTTACCCGCCAGCAGCTTGTCCAGCTCATCGCCGCCCACGTGACGGAAGTCCTGTCCCTTCACGAAGTAGAAGATGTATTCGCAGATGTTCTGGCAACGGTCACCGATACGCTCGATGGAACGGGCGCAGAACAGCGCGGTCAGCACGCTTGGAATGGTGCGGGAGTCTTCCATCATGTAGGTCATCAGCTGACGCACGATACCTTCATATTCCTGGTCAACTTTCTTGTCTTCGCGGTAGATACGTACCGCTTCATCCAGATCCATACGCGCGAAAGCGTCCAGCACGTCGTGCAGCATTTGCACGGTGTGGCGCCCCAGCGACTCGAGGCTGACCAGCAGCGGCTGGTGCTGCTGGGAGAATTTCTCCAGCGCGGTGCGGCAGATTTTATCCGCTACGTCACCAATACGTTCCAGCTCGGCGATGGTTTTGATGATGGCCATCACCAGGCGCAGGTCGCTGGCGGTTGGCTGGCGTTTGGCGATGATGCGCACGCAGGCTTCATCGATCGCCACTTCCATCATGTTGACCTTTTGGTCACCGGCGATAACGCGCTTCGCCAGCTCGCTGTCCTGGTTGTGCATCGCGGTGATCGCGTCGGAGAGCTGCTGTTCCACCAGCCCGCCCATCGTCATCACCTGAGTACGGATGTACTCCAGCTCGGCGTTGAACTGACCAGAAATATGTTTGTTTAAGTTGAGGTTATCCATCGCGCTCTCCAATCAACCGTAGCGGCCAGTAATGTAATCTTCGGTTTGTTTCTTCGCTGGCGTAGTAAACAGCGTATCGGTTTCGCTGAATTCGATCAGCTCGCCGAGGTACATAAACGCCGTGTGGTCAGAACAACGCGCCGCCTGCTGCATGTTGTGGGTCACGATCACTACGGTATAGTCTTCTTTCAGCTCGGTGATCAGCTCTTCAATACGCCCGGTTGAAATCGGGTCAAGCGCCGAACACGGCTCGTCCAGCAGCAACACTTCCGGGCGAATCGCTATCCCGCGAGCAATGCACAGACGCTGCTGCTGACCACCGGAGAGGCTGTAGCCGCTCTGGTGCAGTTTATCTTTAGTTTCGTTCCACAGCGCGGCTTTCGTCAACGCCCACTGTACGCGCTCATCCATGTCGCTCCGGGACAGCTTTTCAAACAGACGCACGCCAAAAGCGATGTTGTCATAGATGGACATCGGGAACGGCGTCGGCTTCTGGAAGACCATGCCGACTTTGGCACGCAGCAGGGCGATGTCCTGGCTCTGGGTGAGGATATTTTCCCCATCCAGCAGGATTTCGCCTTCTGCACGCTGCTCCGGGTAGAGCGAGTACATTTTGTTAAAGGTACGCAGCAGGGTGGATTTACCACAGCCTGACGGCCCAATGAAGGCGGTAACCTGGTTCTTCGCGATATCCAGATTGATGTTCTTCAGGGCGTGGAACTTACCGTAGTAGAAGTTCAGGTCACGAACCTGGATTTTGCCTGGGGCTAAATCAACCTTACTCATCTGTGTCTTAATCTCCGTCCGGCGCCGCGAGGGCCGCGCCGTAAAATTTAACCGTGTTTACTCTTCGAGAAAATCACGCGCGCCAGAATGTTCAGCAGCAGTACGCAGAGGGTAATGATCAGCACCCCCGCCCAGGCCAGCTGTTGCCACTCGGCAAACGGGCTCATAGCAAATTTGAAAATGGTCACCGGCAGGTTGGCGATAGGCTGCATCATGTCCGTGCTCCAGAACTGGTTGGAGAGGGAGGTGAAGAGCAGCGGTGCGGTTTCGCCCGCGATACGGGCAATTGCCAGCAGCACGCCGGTGATAATCCCGGAGACGGACGCTTTCAGCGTAATCGCGGAGATCATCTTCCATTTTGGTGTTCCCAGCGCGTAGGCCGCTTCGCGCAGGCTGTCCGGCACCAGCTTCAGCATGTTTTCAGTGGTACGAATGACGATTGGCACCTGCAGCAGCGCCAGCGCAATCACGCCCGCCCAGCCGGAGAAGTGTTCCATTTTCGCCACCACGATGGTGTAAACGAACAGGCCGACCACAATCGACGGCGCGGACAGAAGAATGTCGTTAATAAAACGAATCACTTCGGCCAGCGCAGATTTACGCCCGTACTCCGCCAGATAAATCCCGGCCATGATGCCCAGAGGCGTGCCGATAACCGTCGCCCACAGGATCAGCAGGCCGCTGCCCGCCAGGGCGTTCGCCAGGCCACCGCCCGCGGTATTTGGCGGAGGCGTCATTTCGGTAAACAGCGCCAGCGACATACCGTCGATACCACGGGTCACCGTCGAGAACAGGATCCATACCAGCCAGAACAGACCGAACGCCATCGTCGCCATAGAGAGCGTCAGGGCAATGCGGTTTTTCATGCGGCGACGAGCCTGCATTTTACGGCGCGATTCAGCCAGCGCCGCGCTGCTTTGCATTTCCATCGTGGTCATGAGCGAGCCCCTTCGTTTTTCGCCAGGCGCATAATCATGAACTTAGAAATAGCCAGTACGATAAAGGTAATCACAAACAGGATTAAGCCAAGCTCCATCAGCGCGGCGGTATGCAGGCCAGATTCCGCTTCGGCAAATTCGTTAGCCAGCGCGGAGGTAATGCTGTTGCCCGGCATATACAGCGAGGCGCTGTCGAGCTGGTAGGTGTTACCGATAATAAAGGTCACCGCCATGGTTTCACCCAGCGCACGGCCAAGGCCGAGCATCACGCCGCCGATCACGCCATTTTTGGTGAACGGTAGAACGATGCGCCAGATAACTTCCCAGGTGGTGCAGCCTATGCCGTAGGCCGACTCTTTCATCATCACCGGCGTTTGCTCGAAAACATCGCGCATTACGGAGGCGATGTAAGGGATGATCATAATCGCGAGGATCACACCGGCGGCAAGAATACCGATACCAAACGCAGGGCCAGAGAACAGCGCGCCAACGATAGGCACGGCAGACAGCACGTCGCCTACCGGCTGCTGGAAGTAAGTCGCAAACAGCGGAGCAAAGATAAACAGGCCCCACATGCCGTACACGATACTTGGAATGGCCGCCAGCAGCTCAATGGCGATACCCAGCGGGCGCTTCAGCCAGCCAGGCGCAAGTTCTGTCAGGAACAGGGCGATACCAAAGCTCACCGGCACCGCAATCAGCAGCGCGATAAACGAGGTCACGAGGGTTCCGTAAATCGGCACCAGCGCGCCGAAGACTTCATTAGGGGCATCCCACTCTTTGGACCAGAGGAAGGAGAAGCCAAACTTCTCAATGCTCGGCAGCGAGGAGATAAACAGCGAGATGATAATCCCACCCAGCAGAAATAGCACAATCAGCGCAGCCAGTCTTACTAGCGCACTGAAAATTACATCGCCTTGTTTGCCGGGGGCTTTAAACGTCGGCTTAGTCACAGCCATAGCGTACTCTTCGTGGTTGCTGAATAAACCGGGGTAACATACCTGTTACCCCAGATTTTTGCACTTAGTACAGCGCCTTACCGGAGCTGTCTTTTACATTGGTCTTCCATGCAGCGCGAACTTGCTCAACCACAGAGGCCGGCAGCGTTGCGTAATCCAGGGCGTTAGCTTCTTTCGCGCCAGATTTGTATGCCCAGTCAAAGAACTTCAGCACTTCTGCGCCCTGCTCAGGGTTTTTCTGCTCTTTGTGGACCAGGATGAAGGTGGTGGAGGTAATTGGCCACGCTTCGTCACCTTTCTGGTTGGTCAGATCCTGTGCGAAGGATTTGCTCCAGTCAGCGCCTTTAGCCGCGTTAGCAAAGTTTGCTTCGGTCGGGCTAACCGGCTTACCGTCAGCGGACAGCAGCTTGGTGTAAGTCAGGTTGTTTTGCTTAGCGTAAGCGTATTCAACGTAGCCGATAGAGCCAGGCAGACGCTGTACGAAGGCCGCGATGCCGTCGTTACCTTTACCGCCCAGGCCGGTTGGCCAGTTAACGGTAGAGCCTGCGCCGATTTTGGTTTTCCACTCTTCGTTCACTTTAGCCAGGTAGCTGGTGAACACGAAGGAAGTACCGGAGCCGTCAGCACGACGAACAACCGCGATGTTCTGATCCGGCAGCTTGTGGCCTGGGTTCAGCTTAGCAATCGCCGGGTCGTTCCATTTTTTGATGGTGCCCAGGTAGATGTCACCCAGGGTTTTGCCGTCCAGCACCAGTTCGCCAGACTTGAAGCCCGGCAGGTTAACCGCCAGCACCACGCCGCCGATCACGGTAGGGAACTGGAACAGGCCTTCTTGCTGTAATTTGTCATCCGCCAGAGGGGCGTCAGAAGCGCCGAAGTCAACGGTGTTAGCAATGATTTGCTTCACGCCGCCGGAGGAACCGATACCCTGGTAGTTCACCTTGTTACCAGTTTCTTTCTGGTAGGTATCTGCCCACTTGGCATACACCGGCGCAGGGAAAGTTGCACCAGCGCCAGTCAGGCTTGCAGCTGCAAACGCAGTAGAAGCGCTCAGAGATAAGGTCGCGGCGACAACAGTTGCGACAGTGGTACGCATAACGTTCATAATGTCTCCTGCCAGATGTTCGTAAATTGTTGTTTAATTAAATACAGGGTAGAAAATAGGACAGTTTGGTGACAGTTAAATGTACGAATTATGACGGTTTTATGACAATGCAGACCTGCAATAATACCTAAGCCAAACCCACTTATTATTCGAATAAAAATCAAATAGTTAAACTCAACAAGCGGGCAATAAAAAAGCTGCCCGTAGGCAGCTTATTCTTCAACATTTATGACAACAGCTTATTCCACTGTTACCGATTTCGCCAGGTTACGCGGCTGGTCCACGTCGGTGCCTTTGATCAGCGCCACGTGGTAGGACAGCAGCTGCAGCGGCACGGTGTAGAAGATTGGGGCAATCACCTCTTCCACATGCGGCATCTCGATGATGTGCATGTTGTCGCTGCTGGTAAAGCCTGCGTCACGGTCGGCAAAGACATACAGCTGGCCGCCGCGGGCGCGAACTTCTTCGATGTTGGATTTCAGTTTTTCCAACAGCTCGTTGTTCGGCGCCACAACGATAACCGGCATATCAGCGTCGATCAGCGCCAGCGGGCCGTGCTTCAGCTCGCCGGCCGCATAGGCTTCGGCGTGAATGTAGGAGATCTCTTTGAGCTTCAGCGCGCCTTCCATGGCGATCGGGTACTGATCGCCACGGCCAAGGAACAGCGCATGATGTTTGTCGGAGAAATCTTCTGCTAATGCTTCAATGCGTTTGTCCTGGGACAGCATCTGCTCGATACGGCTTGGCAGCGCCTGCAGGCCATGCACGATATCTTGCTCAATCTTAGCGTCAGCACCCTTCAGACGGCTCAGCTTCGCCACCAGCATCAGCAGCACGGTGAGCTGGGTGGTGAACGCTTTGGTTGAAGCCACGCCGATTTCCGTGCCGGCATTGGTCATCAGCGCCAGGTCGGATTCGCGCACCAGAGAAGAGCCAGCCACGTTACAAATCGCCAGTGAACCAAGATAGCCCAGCTCTTTGGAGAGGCGCAGCGCCGCCAGGGTGTCCGCCGTTTCGCCAGACTGGGAAAGGGTGATCATCAGGCTGTTGCGGCGCACGGCAGATTTGCGGTAGCGGAATTCAGAGGCGATTTCGACATCACAAGGCACGCCGGCCAGCGATTCAAACCAGTAGCGGGAAACCATACCTGAGTTATAGGAGGTGCCGCAGGCTACGATTTGAATATGCTCGACCTGAGAGAGCATTTCATTGGCTTTTGGCCCCAGCTCCGTCAAATCCACTTCGCCGTGGCTGATACGCCCGGCAAGGGTGTTTTTGATGGCGTTCGGCTGCTCGTAGATCTCTTTCTGCATGTAGTGACGATAAATGCCTTTGTCGCCAGCGTCATACTGCAGATTAGATTCGATGTCCGGGCGCTTAACCTGCTCGCCTTTGGTATCAAAAACAGTGACCGCGCGGCGGGTCACTTCGGCGATATCGCCCTCTTCCAGGAAGATAAAGCGACGGGTCACCGGCAGCAGCGCCAGCTGGTCAGAAGCGATAAAGTTTTCACCCATCCCAAGACCGATAACCATCGGGCTGCCGGAACGTGCGGCCAGCAGAACATCAGGGTTACGGGTGTCCATGATAACGGTGCCGTAAGCGCCGCGAAGCTGTGGGATAGCACGAAGTACCGCCTCGCGCAGCGTGCCGCCCTGTTCCAGCTCCCAGTGCACCAGGTGAGCAATAACCTCGGTATCGGTCTGTGAAACAAACGTGTAGCCACGAGACTGCAGCGCTTCACGCAGCGGTTCATGGTTTTCGATGATACCGTTATGCACCACCACGATGTGGTCGGAAACATGTGGGTGGGCATTAATTTCTGAAGGTTCGCCGTGCGTTGCCCAGCGAGTGTGAGCGATACCGGTGCCACCATGCAGAGCGGTTTCTTCCGCGGCTTCCGCCAGCTTCTGCACTTTACCCAGACGGCGAAGACGGGTCATCTGACCTTTGTCGTCCACGACCGCCAGGCCCGCCGAGTCATACCCGCGGTATTCCAGACGACGTAGTCCTTCAAGAAGGATTTCAGCGATATCGCGTTGCGCTACTGCGCCAACAATTCCACACATAATTTTTAAGTCCTGAGAATGGCGTTAGCCATGTGTTGTCGCTGACCTGTTTTTTCCGGTTTTCCGGAGCCCCGAGCCTTGTAGAGAGTGGGGTTATTTTTATGGTTACTGCCTTTGGGGGGAGGATTATGTTATCCCCTCACCCCGACCCTCTCCCCAAAGGGGCGAAGGAGAAAAACACCGCACCGAACGATCCCCTCTCTCCTGTGGAGAGAGGATTAGGGTGAGGGGTATAAATCCGTTACTTTTTCTTCACCGGACGCTGCCAGCCCTGGATGTGTTTCTGTTTTACGCGACTGATCACCAGTTCATTTTCAGCCACGTCACGCGTGACGGTCGTCCCGGCGCCAATCGTAACGCCACTCGCCACGGTAACCGGCGCCACCAGCTGGGTATCAGAGCCCACAAACACGTCGTCACCGATAATGGTTTTGTGTTTATTCGCACCGTCGTAGTTACAGGTGATGGTACCTGCGCCAATATTCACGTTGTCGCCAATTTCGGCATCACCGAGGTAGCTCAGATGGCCCGCTTTAGAGCCTTTACCCAGGCGCGCTTTCTTCATCTCGACGAAGTTGCCAACGTGAGCACCTTCCGCCAGTTCGGCACCAGGACGCAGGCGGGCAAATGGCCCGATGGTGCAGGCGGCTTCAAGCGTCGCATCTTCGATAACCGTATATGGGCTGATTTCGCAGTCATCGCCGATAACCGCGTTTTTAATCACGCAGCCGGTCCCGATCTTCACGCGGTTGCCCAGCGCCACGCGGCCTTCCACAATGACATTAGTATCGATTTCAACATCGCGCCCGTGCGTTAATTCACCGCGCAGATCGAAACGAGCCGGATCGCGCAGCATCACGCCAGCCAGCAGCAGCTTATCGGCCTGTTCCGTTTGGAAGACACGTTCCAGACGAGAGAGCTGCAGGCGGTTATTTACGCCTTCGACCTCACTCAGGCGATCCGGATGAACGGCGGCGATTTCGCGCCCTTCACCGTGGGCCAGGGCAATAATGTCCGTGATGTAGAACTCGCCCTGGGCGTTGTTGTTATCCAGCTTACCAAGCCAGCGCTTCAGGTCTGCGCCGTTAGCCACCAGAATCCCGGTGTTGATTTCGTTGATTTTGCGCTGCTCTTCGCTGGCGTCTTTATGCTCAACGATGCCAACGACCTTGCCATTTTCCCGCGCAATGCGGCCATAGCCGGTAGGGTCGTCCAGCTTAACGGTCAGCAGGCCGATGCCACCCTGCGGTTTGGCTTCACGCAGGCGCTGCAAAGTCTCCACCGAGATCAGCGGCACATCGCCGTACAGCATCAGAATATCTTCGTCATCGGCAAAGAACGGGGCCGCCATCTGCATGGCGTGGCCGGTTCCCAGCTGCTCAGCCTGCAGCACCCAGTTGAGGGCCTCATCGTTCAGGGTCTGTTTGAGCAGATCGCCGCCGTGGCCATACACCAGGTTAACCCGCTGGGCGCCTAATTTATTCGCGGCATCAATGACATGCTGAACCATTGGCTTCCCGGCCAGCGTGTGCAGCACCTTAGGAAGATCTGAGTACATGCGGGTCCCTTTGCCTGCGGCAAGGATAACCACGCTCATTGCGCTGTTTGACATACGTGTCCTGAATCTGTTTAGTGTGTGAAGTAAAGCGATTTAGCCTTGAAAATTCTACATATTTTGCACCAAAAAATACGTTGCTGCTAATTTAACCGCCATAATGTTATCTGAGTCTTTTATAGCAGTAACGGCGGCAGAATCCATGGGATTTAAGGTCAAAATGGTGCCAACACACCCCGCAGACCACGCTATCTCGCTGGTTTTACAATTATTTTGAAGGCGGAATAAAGTTGAAAGATAAAAAAAATGCCAGTCAGGTTTCCCGGACTGGCATTTGTCTTTTCAAGCAGGTAGTTACATCGCTTTTTTGGTTAACTCGATAACGCGCAGTTTGGCGATCGCTTTAGCCAGTTCAGCAGAAGCCTGAGCGTAATCCACGTCACCGTGGGAGCTATGCATGTGCTCTTCAGCTTTGCGTTTCGCTTCCAGGGCACGCGCTTCGTCGAGATCCTGGCCGCGAATCGCGGTGTCAGCCAGGACGGTTACGTTACCCGGCTGCACTTCCAGAACACCGCCGGACAGGTAGATAAACTCTTCATGTCCGTGCTGCTTAACGATGCGAATCATACCAGGCTTAATGGCGGTGAGCAGCGGCGCGTGGCCTGGGAAAATACCCAGCTCGCCTTCGCTACCCGTTACCTGGATCTTCTCGACCAGACCGGAGAACATTTGCTGCTCCGCGCTGACGACGTCCAGGTGGTAAGTCATAGCCATGTCACCCTCCGATTAGGCGTTAAAGTTTTTTCGCTTTCTCAACGGCTTCGTCGATGGAGCCAACCATGTAGAACGCCTGCTCTGGCAGATGGTCGTATTCGCCGTCCATGATGCCTTTAAAGCCACGGATGGTGTCTTTCAGCGAAACGTATTTGCCTGGAGAACCGGTAAAGACTTCTGCTACGAAGAACGGCTGAGACAGGAAGCGCTGGATCTTACGCGCACGTGCTACAACCAGTTTGTCTTCTTCGGACAGTTCGTCCATACCCAGAATCGCGATGATGTCTTTCAGTTCCTGGTAACGCTGCAGGATGGACTGAACGCCACGCGCGGTGTCGTAGTGCTCCTGACCAACAACCAGCGGATCCAGCTGACGGCTGGTGGAGTCCAGCGGGTCTACTGCCGGGTAAATACCCAGAGATGCGATCTGACGGCTCAGCGTAACGGTTGAGTCCAGGTGCGCAAAGGTGGTCGCCGGAGACGGGTCAGTCAAGTCATCCGCAGGAACGTAAACGGCCTGTACGGAGGTGATAGAACCGGTCTTGGTGGAGGTAATACGCTCCTGAAGAACACCCATCTCTTCTGCCAGCGTAGGCTGGTAACCTACCGCAGAAGGCATACGACCCAGCAGGGCAGATACTTCGGTACCGGCCAGGGTATAACGGTAGATGTTATCAACGAACAGCAGAACGTCGCGGCCTTCGTCACGGAATTTTTCCGCGATGGTCAGACCGGTCAGCGCTACGCGCAGACGGTTACCTGGTGGCTCGTTCATCTGGCCGTAAACCAGCGCTACTTTGTCCAGAACGTTGGAGTCGGTCATTTCGTGGTAGAAGTCGTTACCCTCACGAGTACGCTCACCCACGCCTGCAAACACGGAGTAACCGGAGTGCTCGATCGCGATGTTACGGATCAACTCCATCATGTTTACGGTTTTACCTACGCCCGCACCACCGAACAGACCTACTTTACCGCCCTTAGCGAACGGACAAATCAGGTCGATAACTTTGATGCCGGTTTCCAGCAGTTCCTGAGAGCTGGACAGCTCTTCGTAGGAAGGTGCTGCACGGTGAATCGCCCAACGGTCTTCTTCGCCGATGTCGCCTTTCATGTCGATCGGCTGACCCAGCACGTTCATGATACGGCCAAGGGTCGCTTTACCTACCGGGACTTCGATCGGGTGCTCGAGGTCTGTCACTACCAGACCACGACGCAGACCGTCGGAAGAACCCATTGCGATGGTACGCACGATACCACCACCGAGCTGCTGCTGAACTTCCAGCACCAGCTTCTCACTGTTGTTCTGTACCTCAAGCGCGTCATAAACGCGCGGTACGCCGTCCTGAGGGAACTCGACGTCCACCACGGCGCCGATTACCTGGACAATCTTTCCAGTAGCCATCTTGAATCCTCTACGTAATTCGTTTACCCGTCATATTTCAATTTGCAGATGCGTTGACTGCCTTCCCTCACCCCGGTCACTTACTTAAGTAAGCTCTTGAGGATTCGCTCAGTTGCCGCCTTTCTGCAAACCGAACTATTTAGGGTAATAACCTGGTTAAACCGCGGACGCGCCACCGACGATTTCGGTAAGTTCCTGAGTAATGCTTGCCTGACGAGCTTTGTTGTAGACCAACCGCAGCTCTTTAATCAGGCTACCGCCGTTATCGGTTGCGGCTTTCATCGCCACCATACGCGCGGCCTGCTCACTGGCCAGGTTTTCTACGACGCCCTGATAAACCTGCGATTCGACATAACGACGCAGCAGGGTGTCCAGCAGCGCTTTCGGATCCGGTTCGTACAGGTAGTCCCAGGATTTACGCTTCAGATCCTCATCTTCTGATGCCGGTAACGGCAGCAGCTGAGTGATGGTCGGAACCTGAGACATGGTGTTGACAAATTTGTTGCTGACAACGTACAGCTTGTCCAGACGACCTTCGTCGTAGGCTTGCAGCATCACTTTCACCGGGCCGATCAGTTCAGACAGGGAAGGGTTATCTCCCATGCCGGTAACCTGAGCAACCACGTTGCCGCCAACGGAGTTGAAGAAAGATACGCCTTTAGAGCCGATCATCGCGAGTTCGCTCTGAACGCCCTTATCGGACCACTCTTTCATATCCGCCAGCACTTTTTTGAACAGGTTAATGTTCAAACCGCCGCACAAACCACGATCGGTCGACACCACCAGGTAGCCCACGCGCTTAACGTCGCGTTCTTCCAGGTATGGGTGCTTATATTCCAGATTACCGTTCGCAAGGTGACCAATCACTTTGCGCATGGTATCTGCATAAGGACGGCTGGCCGCCATGCGATCCTGCGATTTACGCATTTTGGAAGCGGCGACCATCTCCATCGCTTTGGTGATCTTCTGCGTGTTCTGGACGCTTGCGATCTTACTACGTATCTCTTTTGCGCCGGCCATGAGCTTCTCCTCAATGCCTCGCGGCCTGTCCTAAGACAGGCCGCTAAGACGTTACCAGGACTGGGTTGCTTTAAAGGAGTCGAGGATGCCTTTCAGCTTGCCTTCGATCTCGTCGTTATAGCCACCGGTCTGGTTAATTTCTTGCATCAGCGGAGCATGATCACGGTCAGCGTAAGCCAGCAGAGCGGCTTCGAAGCTACCGATTTTCGCCAGTTCCACGTCTTCGAGGTAACCGCGTTCAGCCGCGAACAGCACCAGGCCCTGCTGTGCAACAGACATTGGGGCATACTGTTTCTGTTTCAGCAGCTCGGTCACTTTCTGACCGTGGCTCAGCTGTTTGCGGGTTGCTTCGTCCAGATCGGATGCGAACTGAGAGAACGCAGCCAGTTCACGATACTGTGCCAGCGCGGTACGGATACCACCGGACAGTTTCTTGATGATCTTAGTCTGAGCAGCACCACCAACACGAGATACCGAAATACCTGGGTTAACCGCCGGACGAATACCGGAGTTAAACAGGTTGGTTTCCAGGAAGATCTGACCATCGGTAATGGAAATTACGTTGGTCGGAACGAACGCAGAAACGTCACCCGCCTGGGTTTCGATGATCGGCAGAGCGGTCAGGGAGCCGGTTTTACCTTTAACTTCACCTTTGGTGAAAGCTTCCACGTATTCCGCGTTAACGCGGGATGCGCGCTCCAGCAGACGGGAGTGGAGGTAGAACACGTCGCCTGGGAATGCTTCACGACCTGGTGGACGACGAAGCAGCAGGGAAACCTGACGATAAGCAACAGCCTGTTTGGACAGGTCATCGTATACGATCAGCGCATCTTCACCGCGGTCACGGAAGTATTCGCCCATTGCGCAACCGGCATATGGTGCCAGGTATTGCAGTGCAGCAGATTCAGACGCAGTCGCCACAACAACGATAGTGTTGGACAGTGCACCGTGCTCTTCCAGTTTACGAACCACGTTAGAAATGGTGGACGCTTTCTGGCCGATAGCCACGTACACACATTTGATGCCGGAGTCACGCTGGTTGATGATGGCATCGATTGCCATCGCGGTTTTACCGGTCTGACGGTCACCGATGATCAGCTCACGCTGGCCACGGCCGATTGGAATCATCGCATCGACGGATTTATAACCGGTCTGAACCGGCTGGTCGACGGACTGACGTTCGATTACGCCCGGTGCGATAACTTCGATTGGCGAGAAGCCATCGTTATCAACTGGACCTTTACCGTCAATTGGTGCACCCAGGGTGTTCACCACACGGCCCAGCAGGCCGCGGCCGACCGGTACTTCCAGAATACGGCCAGTACACTTAACTTTCATGCCTTCGGCAAGGTCAGCGTATGGACCCATAACTACAGCACCTACGGAGTCGCGCTCCAGGTTCAGTGCGATAGCGTAACGGTTTCCCGGCAGGGAAATCATCTCACCCTGCATACAATCGGCCAGGCCGTGAACGCGGATAATACCGTCACTTACAGAAACAATTGTACCTTCGTTGTGAGCTTCACTCACAACATTGAACTGAGCAATGCGCTGCTTGATCAGTTCGCTGATTTCGGTGGAATTCAGTTGCATGCTCCAGTCCCCTTAAGACTGCAAGACGTCTGCAAGGCGTTCAAGACGGCCGCGTACGCTACCGTCAATGACCATATCACCCGACTGGATGATAACGCCCGCCATAACAGACTTATCGATTTTGCAATTCAGCTTAACTTTGCGTGACAGACGTTTTTCCATTGCGGTCGTGATGTTCGCGAGTTGCTCATTACTCAGTTCAGCAGCAGAAGTTACCTGAACCTCTGCAATCGCTTCACTCAGCGCGCGTAAATGCGCAAACTGCTCGAGAACATCCGGGAGCGCTTTTAGACGACCATTATCAGCCATCACCTTAATCAGGTTCTGGCCGTTGGCGTCCAGTTGCTCGCCGCAAATGGCGATGAACGAATCTGCGAGCGTTTCGGGTGCCAATGCACCGGAAAGGAGCTCTTCCATTTGTTCGTTTTTCGTTACCTCGGCAGCAAACGCCAGCATGTTCTGCCAGCGATCAATGCTCTGGTGTTCGACGGCAAAGTCAAAAGCTGCTTTGGCGTAGGGGCGAGCTACAGTAACAAATTCAGACATCAGCCCCTCCCTCCTTACAGTTCAGCGACCAGTTTATCGACGATGTCGCTGTTAGCAGCTTCATCTACGGAACGTTCGATTATCTTCTCGGCACCGGCAATAGCCAGCAGAGCGACCTGCTTACGCAGCTCTTCACGAGCGCGTTTACGCTCAGCGTCGATTTCTGCCTGAGCCTGTACAACGATTTTATTACGTTCCTGCTCTGCCTCAGTTTTCGCTTCATCAAGGATCTGGGCACGGCGTTTGTTTGCCTGCTCAATGATCACCTGAGCTTCCGCTTTGGCTTTTTTCAGCTGGTCGGTCGCGTTGGCCTGTGCAAGGTCAAGGTCCTTGTGAGCACGTTCAGCAGAAGCAAGACCGTCAGCAATTTCTTTTTGACGTTTCTCAATGGCTGCCATTAAAGGCGGCCATACATACTTCATGCAGAACAGAACAAACAGGACAAACGCGATGGCCTGGCCGAGGATTGTTGCGTTAATGTTCACAGCACAATGCCTCTTTGTTAGTTAACGTTCTGATATAGCTAGATGACTCAAACATCGCTCACTAAGCGACGGCGAACATCACGTACAGACCCAGACCAACAGCGATCATTGGGATTGCATCCACCAGACCCATTACGATAAAGAACTGAGTACGCAGCAGTGGAATCAGATCTGGTTGGCGTGCAGCGCCTTCCAGGAATTTGCCCCCGAGGATGCCGATACCGATCGCAGCACCGATTGCCGCCAGACCCATCATCACAGCGGCAGCCATGTACAGCAGATCCATATTCAGGTTTTCCATGACAGTCTCCAAGTTTGTTTCAGTTAAACGCAGTAGTGGTAAGTAAATTAATGTTCTTCAGACGCCATCGACAGATAGACGATCGTCAGAACCATGAAGATGAAGGCTTGCAGCGTAATAATCAGGATGTGGAAAATGGCCCAAGGCACATTCAGAATCCACTGTGACCACCACGGCAGCAGGCCAGCAATCAGAATGAAAATCAGCTCACCGGCATACATGTTGCCGAAAAGTCGCAGACCCAGTGAAACAGGTTTGGACAGCAGGCTTACCCCTTCAAGGATTAAGTTGAACGGAATAAATGCCCAGTGATTGAACGGCTGCAGCGTCAGCTCTTTCGTGAAGCCGCTAATGCCTTTCATTTTGATGCTGTAGAACAGAATGAGGACAAACACGCCCAGCGCCATAGAGAGGGTGATATTCACGTCCGCAGACGGCACCACACGCAGGGCTGGCAGGCCAAAGATGTGCTCACCAATGTATGGCAGCAGATCGATAGGCAACAGGTCCATCACGTTCATCAGGAAGACCCAGACGAAAATCGTCAGAGCCAGTGGAGCGATAACCTTGCTTTTGCCATGGTACATGTCTTTCACGCTGCCATGCACAAAGCCAATAATCAGCTCTACAAAAGTCTGGAATTTACCCGGGACGCCGCTGGTTGCGGTTTTCGCCACTTTACGGAACAACACCAGGAACACCAGACCCAGAAATACTGAGAAGAACATGGAGTCGATGTTGAGCGTCCAGAAGGTAGCCGGGGGGTTATGCGGATCCACCAGCGAGAAAGTACGCAGGTCCAACTGAAGGTTATTCAGGTGGTGACCTATATACTCCTGCGGTGTAGAGATTTCTCCTGCAGACATGATGCCTCTTACCCTTTGTTGTTAATTACAGCTGGTGCGAGTATCTGCACAACCAGCACCGAAACCCACGTCACTATTAGCGGCAATACCACCGCCTTAAAGTACGCCAGCGCCACCACCAGAATGATAAAGGTCGCAATCACCTTCAGCACTTCGCCGAAGGCGAATGTCCAGGCCACACGGCCTTTTGAGGGTGTATGCGCCTGATGGCGCCAGGCAAAAATCATAAACAGCACGTTTGGCAGCCAAACCGCCATGCCCCCGCCGATGGCAGAAGCGCCCCAAGCGAGGCCTTTAAGGCAAAACAGCAGTCCAATTGCTACTACAGCCAGAAGTTGGATGAACAGAAGCTTGCGGGCTACGTTCTTACTCAAGAGCGACACAGACATGACGTTTCTAACTCCTGCTACCAATGAGGTATGTCGCGTGTCGTATAAAACTGTCTTTGCGACGCTGAGTCAAGCCTCAAAAAGCGAGCAAATTATACGGTGCGGCCCAGTGATTTCAAACAATAAGTAGCGAAAAGGTGAACAAATGTTTAAATAATTTTCTGCACAGCCATTTTCTGACTTTTGGTGAATCGCATCGGCTTCCTCAAAAAGTGCAAATAAGCCGAAATCCCAGACAACAAAGCGTGCACACGATCACAAATTAGACATCTTATCGTCAGACGTTATTTTGCAGCCTAAGAAAGCACTAATTACAGATGACTGATAATTAAGCTGATTAATGTGCACTCTGTTTAAAACACGCAGAAACATCATTAAAACCTTTCATTGACATTCCAGTTAAACTTTTAACATCCGAAGCAGGCCGTTTTTCGGCGTATTTTTAGTCGGATGATATTTTCAAATAAAATTATTACCCTGGTAATCAATCACCGTGAGGTTAAAAGCAGGATAATTCCGAGTTAAATTTTGGTTAAATGTAACCAAGCATTTCATCGGCAACCCCCTCATTTTTTAACCTCAGTGAAACATTTCAATCGCGCCGTTTTTTGATAAATATTAAGTTTTGTTTGCCTTAATCAGCACCAAATGCCTCTCCCCTTCCAGGCTCGGCACGTTGAGTTTGACGATATTTTCAACAGAAAATCCGACAGGCAGTTCGGTAATCTCTTCATCCGGACGTACCCCTTTCAGCGCATAGAACCTTCCGTTTTCCGCAGGCAGGTGGTGACACCAGTTCACCATGTCGCTTAGCGAGGCAAAAGCACGGCTGATGACGCCGTCAAACGGCGGCTCGGCCGGGAAATCTTCGACCCGGCTTTGGACCGGCGTGATGTTCTCAAGCTTCAGCTCGTGCTGCACCTGGCGCAGGAACCGGACGCGCTTGCCGAGGCTGTCCAGCAGGGTGAAATGCGAATCAGGGCGAACAATGGCCAGCGGGATGCCCGGCAGACCAGGGCCTGTGCCCACGTCGATAAACCAGCTTCCCTGCAAATGCGGTTCAACCACAATGCTGTCAAGAATATGGCGCACCAGCATTTCATCGGGATTACGCACCGAAGTGAGGTTGTAGGCCTTGTTCCATTTGTCGAGCAGCGAAACATAGCCCACCAGCTGCTGCTGCTGATTTTCAGGAAGGGTGATGCCCGCTTCTTTCAGCAGGCGAGATAATTTAGTCAGCACGTCGTAAACCCATCAAAAAAAGAGGCCAGGAATGCCTGGCCTGTTGTTTTCTGTTTTTAGGCGCTGCGTCGCAGCAGCCCTTGTTTTTTAAGCCAGACAAGCAAAATAGAGATTGCCGCAGGGGTAATACCCGAAATGCGCGATGCCTGGCCAATAGAAACCGGTTTGTGATCGTTAAGCTTGGCGATCACTTCGTTAGACAGCCCGCTCACCTGACTATAGTCGAGCGTTGCAGGCAGCACAGTATTCTCATTGCGCTGCTGTTTTTCAATCTCATCCTGCTGGCGCGCGATGTAGCCTTCGTATTTAACCTGGATCTCAACCTGCTCGGCGGCCTGAGGATCTTCCAGCCCTGGTGCGAAAGTGGAGAGCTGCATCATCGAAGCATAGGTCATTTCCGGGCGGCGCAGCAGATCTTCGCCGTTGGCTTCTTTCGAAAGCGGTGCGCTAAGTTGAGCATTCACTTCTTCCACCTGCTCAGAGTGCGGATGCAGCCAGATGTCTTTCAGGCGCTGACGTTCACGCTCGATCATCTCAAGCTTGTCGTTGAAGCGAGCCCAGCGGGCATCATCCACCAGCCCAAGTTCACGACCTGCCGCAGTCAAACGCAGATCGGCGTTATCTTCACGCAGCATCAGGCGGTATTCAGCCCGAGAGGTAAACATGCGGTACGGTTCTTTGGTGCCCAGCGTACACAGGTCGTCCACCAGCACGCCAAGATATGCCTGGTCGCGACGTGGGGCCCAGCCCTCTTTCTCAGCAGAGAAGCGGGCGGCGTTCAGACCGGCAAGCAGGCCTTGAGCAGCCGCTTCTTCGTAACCGGTGGTGCCGTTAATCTGGCCAGCAAAGAACAGGCCCTGAATAAACTTACTTTCCAGCGTCGGTTTCAGATCGCGCGGATCGAAGAAGTCGTACTCAATCGCGTAGCCAGGACGAACGATCTTCGCATTCTCCATGCCCTTCATCGAGCGGACGATCTGCATCTGAACGTCGAACGGCAGGCTGGTGGAGATCCCGTTAGGGTAAATCTCATTGCTGGTCAGCCCTTCAGGCTCCAGGAAGATTTGGTGCGCGTTACGATCGGCGAAACGCATCACTTTGTCTTCGATAGAAGGGCAGTAGCGAGGACCAATACCTTCGATAATCCCCGCATACATTGGGCTGCGGTCGAGATTATTGCGAATAACCTCATGGGTCTGCTCGTTGGTATGGGTGATATAGCAAGGTACCTGCTCTGGGTGCTGGTTCACGTTCCCCATGAACGAGAAGACCGGCATTGGGTTATCCCCATGCTGTGGAGCAAGTACGCTGAAATCTATGGTGCGAGCGTCAATACGCGGAGGCGTACCTGTTTTCAGGCGGCTTACGCGCAGAGGCAGTTCACGTAAGCGACGTGATAGCGGGATCGACGGGGGATCGCCTGCCCGGCCACCGCTGTAGTTATCCAGCCCGATGTGGATCTTACCGTCCAGGAAGGTCCCTACGGTGAGCACAACCGCTTTTGCACGGAATTTAAGGCCCATCTGGGTCACTGCGCCGACAACGCGATCGTTCTCAACGATAAGATCTTCAACCGCCTGCTGGAAAATCATCAGGTTGGGCTGGTTCTCCAGCGCGGTGCGAACGGCCTGGCGGTAAAGCACGCGGTCTGCCTGAGCACGAGTAGCGCGGACTGCCGGGCCTTTGCTAGCGTTTAGTATCCTAAACTGAATACCTGCATGATCGATCGCGGTTGCCATCAGGCCACCGAGGGCGTCCACTTCCTTAACCAAATGTCCCTTGCCAATACCGCCGATAGCCGGGTTACAGGACATTTGTCCCAGCGTGTCGATATTGTGTGTCAGAAGCAGGGTCTGCTGACCCATACGAGCTGCGGCCATTGCCGCCTCTGTGCCTGCATGACCCCCGCCGATGATGATGACGTCAAAAGGATCTGGATAAAACATGGTAACTGCCTCGGTTTCGCGAATGAGGGTTTGTGACTTCCCGGGCTGGGGATTCTACTCAACTTTAGTCTTTCGAGAAAGCGTCGGGATCTTCGGTAATTAAAAGAAGATCTTTTTTATTTAAAGATCTCTTTATTATGATCTCTTATTAGGATCGACCACCTCTGTGGATAAGCCATTTATCCATTTTAGGATCAATAACCTGGAAAGGATCGTTTGCTGTGTACTTCCGGTGATCCCACGCCGTATAAGCTGGGATCAGAATAGGGGTTTATGCACAACTCAAAAAGTGAACAGCAGTTGTTATTGGGATAACTACCGCTTAACCCAAGCTTTTAACCAGACTTATCCACATCTGATCGCGCAATCTTTACACTTCAGGGAGTAAATTAATCCATGAACCGACCCAAATCTCGGCCGGATCCTCAGGAATGTCGTGATCGAGGATGTTAATTTTGAGCAAGGATCCTAATCGAGAGGCGCCGCATTCGGTTAGCAGCAGGTCGATCTTCTCTATTGCACCGCAAAAGGTGTCGTATTCACGGCTGCCGATCCCGATCGCACCATAGCTTACTCCGCTCAGATCCGGGCGCTGTTCATTTATAGCGTCATAGAAAGGCTGAAGGTTGTCCGGCAGATCGCCAGCACCGTGCGTAGAGGAGACCACAAGCCAGATACCGCTGGTTTTAAGATCGTCTAAAAGAGGGCCGTGCAGCATTTCGGTGCCATGCCCTGCTTCTTCAAGCTTCTCTGCCAGATGTTCTGCTACATATTCGGCACTACCGAGCGTACTGCCGCTAATCAGAGTGATATCAGCCATTGTGTCCCGCCTTTTCAAATCGTCGCGTATTGTACGCTGTGAAAGAGCGGGGATCTACCTGTGGATAATATGGGTATTAAAATTAGGCCTCAGGGGCGGATGGTGCGCATGATCGGGTTCTGCAGTGAGATCAGCGTCTCGGTGGACTGAATTTCATCGATTGTTTGGATCTTGTTGATAAGTACCTGCTGGAGGGCATCAATGGATCGGCACATCACCTTAATAAAGATGCTGTAGTGGCCCGTGGTGTAGTAAGCCTCGGTCACCTCATCCAGGTTTTCCAGCTTGGTCAGGGCGGAGGGGTAGTCTTTCGCGCTCTTTAAAATAATGCCGATAAAGCAGCAGACGTCATAGCCAAGCTGCTTCGGGCTGATATCGATGCGCGCGCCGGTAATAATCCCGGCCTGCTTCATTTTCTCTACGCGAACGTGAATGGTGCCGGGGCTGACGCCAAACTGCTTGGCCAGTTCCGCATAGGCGGTGCGCGCATTTGCCATTAATGCTTCAAGTATCCCGCGATCGAGATTGTCGATTTGATAATTATCCATCACTTTTTCCTATGATAAATGCCGATTCTCCATTTTTTATAGCCTTAAATTCGTCGATTAAAAAGAGGCTGGCCTTTTTTATTGTTGATTATTGAATATGATGGCGTTTCTGTTGCTTAATCGATGACAGAAACAACACAACAAAGAGAAAAGCCATGAAAACCGCCTGGATTGCTAAACAACGTCAGATTAGTTTTGTGAAAACCCATTTCTCCCGTCAGCTGGAAGAGAAGCTTGGCCTGATTGAAGTCCAGGCGCCGATCCTCAGCCGCGTGGGCGATGGTACACAGGACAACCTTTCTGGCAGCGAGAAAGCAGTGCAGGTAAAGGTGAAAACCTTGCCGCAGGCGCAGTTTGAAGTGGTGCATTCGCTGGCCAAATGGAAAAGAAAAACGCTAGGCCGGCATGACTTCAGCGCGGGCGAAGGGCTTTACACGCACATGAAAGCCCTTCGCCCCGATGAAGACCGTTTATCCCCTATTCACTCGGTCTATGTTGACCAGTGGGACTGGGAACGCGTGATGGGCGATGGCGAACGCCACACCGGCACGCTAAAACAAACCGTAGAGAGCATCTGGGCGGCAATTAAAGCTACCGAGGCTGAGGTTAGCGAACGGTTTGGCCTGGCCGCCTTCCTGCCGGAGAAAATCCATTTTGTTCACAGCGAAACGCTGCTGCAGCGCTTCCCGGGCCTGGATGCGAAAGGCCGCGAGCGCGCTATTGCTAAAGAGCTTGGGGCCGTCTTCTTGATAGGTATCGGCGGCAAGCTGTCGGACGGGAAGCGTCACGACGTTCGCGCCCCGGATTATGATGACTGGTCAACGAGCGGTGAAGGCGGGCTGGCGGGTCTGAACGGCGATATTCTGGTCTGGAACCCGGTGCTGGAAGATGCGTTAGAGCTCTCTTCTATGGGGATCCGCGTGGATGCAGAAACCCTGAAGCGCCAGCTGGCGACCACCGGAGATGAAGACAGGCTCCAGCTGGAGTGGCACCAGTCGCTGGTAAAAGGCGAGATGCCGCAAACCATCGGCGGCGGTATCGGCCAGTCTCGCCTGACAATGTTGCTGCTGCAGCTGCCGCACATCGGCCAGGTTCAGTGCGGCGTCTGGTCACCAGAAGTTCAGGCTAAGGTGAGCGACCTGCTGTAAGCCCTAGCGCCGCCAGCGACGCAGCAGGCGGCTTCTCATCCCGGTGTCAAAGCGCCAGATATGGTCGAAAATGCGCATGATGCCGGGCTTGCCGTGCCCCGACATGGCGACGGCGTGAAAACGGTTCTGATACTGTCGCTGCAGCGCCTTCACGCTGCTGACGACATCATCCGGCAATCGCTGGGCGATAAAATCAGAGATAACCACGGCATCGGCATCGTGCCAGTCTCCGGTCTGCATTTTCTCCAGGATTGAACGGAAGCAGCTGGCCAGATCCGTCCCACCGCTGAAATGCTGGCTTAAAAAGCGGATCGCCTGATCGATCCCGTCCCGCCCGCTCACCTCATAGCGCACGACTTCGCTGGAAAACAGCATAATAAAGCAGCGTCGGTTATCGGCGAGGGCAATACGCATCAGCGCGAGGCAAAAGGCTTTGGCGCATTGTTCGTTGAACCCGCCCATTGAGCCGGAAGTGTCCACGCAGACAATAAATGGCCCGCGGGGCTGCTCGTCAAAATCCTGATGGGCGACCGGACGTTCGATAATTTTTTCACGCCATGAATCACCGTGCAGGCGGTAAGTGAGCAGTTGCTTCTCCACCAGCCTGCGGTAGAACTCAAACTCCAGCTCGGTAATGCCCAGCGTTGCCAGCTCCGGCGGCAACAGACGCAGGATATCGTCGCTGCGCTGCAGGCCATCAACCTGTTCAGGGACGGTGGCTGGCTCCCGGACCAGCATACTCCATGGCTC
Source organism: Cedecea neteri (assembly GCF_000757825.1). Lineage (GTDB taxonomy): Bacteria > Pseudomonadota > Gammaproteobacteria > Enterobacterales > Enterobacteriaceae > Cedecea > Cedecea selenatireducens. Next base: position 2,642,153 of record NZ_CP009451.1, on the reverse strand, counting down.
GGTGGGGGAATCTTTACGCGGCACGGATTTCGCCTCGCGAGAGCGCCCCAGCTGCTCGGCAAGCTGCATCAGTTCCGGCTGGCCGGTAAGAAACTCACCGTATTGCACAATCAGCTGATAATCTCCGCGCTTCAGGGCGCCGCCGCTCATATCCCACAGCTTGCCGGCGGCCTTGTCGTTTTCCGCCAGCGCCGGGTCCAGCTGCCCGCTGAGCGCCAGCCGCGCCTGAATCTCGGCCAGAAGTTTATCGCGTTCATCTTCCAGCAGCTGTTGGTTAAGCGACGTGGCCTGTACAACCAGGCTTAGCCGCCAGCGCTGCAGAAACAGCGTATGCTGCGCCGGGGTGAAGTGCGGGTTCTCGGCCACCAGCGTTTTGGCCTGCTCATAGAACGGCGAGCCGAGTTTGTGCAGCAGCTGAATAATCTCCGGCAACCGGGTAATAAGCTGCCCGGTGCTGAGCAGCTGGCTTTGCTGGTAGCAAAGGACTTCCTGCGCCAGCTCATCCGGGACATGGCCGTCCTTCAGGCGGCCTTTGAGCTGGTCTCGCCAACGAGGTAAGTCTTCACTAACTGCTTTTTTCAAACGCGGGAATTTTTCGAAAAACACCGCCAGCTGCGGCGCAGCCAGCAGGGTAATGATTATTTCTTCTATCAGTTCACCTTCACCAATGGCGAGGATCATATCCAGCGTTTCAACGCTTATCATTGCCGCGCCTGTTTCAGCTGCGCGGCCACGTCCTGCAGGCTGGCTTCAATTTTCCCCAGCCAGTCGCTTTCTATAAACAGGCACTTTTGCTGATCGTTAAAGCGCTCGTGCTGCTGGTGCAGCGCAGCATCAAGATCGTCGAACTGCTTTTTGATCTCATCAGGCACGCCTTGTTGCTGGTGGCCCGGCAGCGCAAGCCGGGTGGCCTGAAGGCTGACATCGCGAATAGTCAGGTGCAGGCTGTTGTCTACCTCCAGATTAAGCAGCTGCGCAAAGCCAATCCCATTGAGCTTACCGCGGATCTCGCCTCCTTTATTAAGCCACTGAGCCAGCGCCTCACGTGCAAGGGTGATATGAATCACTTCGATATCGTGCAGTTTCAGCGGCTTTTGCAGTAAAAGCGTCAGCGTTTCGCCGGTTATCTCATCCGGTAGCTGATACTGCGGTTTGCGGCTGAACATGCCGGTCTGTTTGAGTACGGTAAAGGCATCCCGGTCGCTGCTTTGCTGCTGGAGCTGAAGGCGCCGCTGCACGATAGCGCTGAGTTTGCTGAGAATAGCCTGCTGTTGCCACGCGTGTCCGGTCATCAAAACTTCAATCTGCTGCTGCATTAAATTCATCGTCGCCGTGTCGTGCCACAGGCAGTCTTTCAGCAGGATAAGATCGATAGGTGCCACGGTATCGCGGCCGTTAAAGAAGGCGCTGGCCTGCAGCAGGCGAATGGCTTTTTTCCAGCGGCGGTCAGAAACATAAGGCGCCCCCGGCGTGGCCTCAAGCAGCTGTCTCAGGGTGAAGATAAGTTCAAAAACGTCCTCCGGCAGCGCGATGCTGCCAATTTGCTGCTGCCAGCTGAAATATTCTTCATCGGTAACCTGCAGGCTTTCGGTAACCGGATTAAAATTCTCGTCGTGCTGGCTGATGAGCATCGAACGGAAATTGCCTTTGTCCTGCACCTTGTCGAGCCACAGACGAATCAGCATGCGGTCATACAGCGCTTCCAGGCTGCTGTCCACTTCGGGTAATTCGTTGGACGCGGCCACCAGCAGGCGCATCGGGATTTTTTCTTCACTGGCGCCGTTGCGAAAGCGGCGTTCGTTAATGGCGGTCAGCAAGGTATTTAAAATCGCCGGGCCTGCTTTCCAGATCTCATCCAGAAACACAATTTCGGCTTCCGGCAGATAGCCTGCGGTCAGGCGCTCGTAGCGTCCTTCATCTTTCAGGGCCTGAATAGAAAGCGGACCAAAAACTTCTTCTGGCGTTGAGAAGCGAGTCATTAGATATTCAAAGGCGCGCGCTTCGCGGAAAGCGAACTTAAGACGGCGAGCGATCAGGCTTTTCGCAATGCCCGGCGGGCCAAGTAAAAAGACGCTCTCGCCGCTGAGCGCCGCCAGCAAACAAAGGCGAACGGCGTGCTGACGCTCAAAAAGTCCTTTTTCCAGCGCCTGGCTGAGACGAGAAATTCTTTCAGCCAGCAAATGTGATTGAGCCATAATTAGCTTTGCATCCTTACGCGGTTAACCCTGTGGAGGAACGCGAGTATAGCGTTTATTTTTAGCCAGTTAATGTGCTGATTATGCCGCATGCAGCGTTTGAGCTGGGATAAGTCAAATGCATTTAGGAGTACGATTTACACAATTATCGTGCATACTGTGCGCCGTTTTGTGGGCCAAGGGACTAAGCACACGTTTTCGGGATTCCAACAAAAGATTAGTCTATGAGCGCTGATAATAAACAATCGTTGCCGGCCGTTACGCTGGCTGCTATCGGGGTTGTGTACGGTGATATAGGTACCAGCCCGCTTTATACCCTTCGTGAATGCCTGTCCGGGCAGTTTGGGTTTGGCGTTGAACGCGACGCCGTGTTTGGTTTTTTGTCGTTAATTTTTTGGCTGTTGGTTCTGGTCGTCTCCATTAAATACCTCACCTTTGTGATGCGTGCGGATAATGCCGGGGAAGGCGGGATCTTAACGCTGATGTCTCTGGCCGGGCGCAATACGACGGCCCGCATGACCTCGGTGCTGGTAATCATGGGGTTGATTGGCGGCAGCTTCTTCTACGGCGAGGTGGTTATCACGCCGGCGATATCGGTGATGTCGGCCATAGAAGGCCTGGAGATAGCCGCGCCGCAGCTGGACCAATACATCGTCCCTCTCTCTATTATTGTTCTGACGCTGCTGTTTATGATTCAGAAGCACGGCACCGGGATGGTGGGCAAGCTGTTTGCTCCGGTGATGTTGCTGTGGTTCCTGACGCTCGCCGTCCTGGGCGCGCGCAGTATTATCGGCAACCCGGAAGTCCTGCAGGCGCTTAACCCTGCCTGGGCGGTGAATTTCTTCGTGCAGTATAAAACGGTGTCGTTCGTTGCTCTCGGTGCGGTGGTGCTGGCGATAACCGGCGTTGAAGCGCTGTATGCCGATATGGGGCACTTCGGTAAGCTCCCGATTCGCATCGCATGGTTTATTGCGGTTCTGCCTTCTCTGGTCCTTAACTATTTTGGCCAGGGCGCGCTGCTGCTGAAGAACCCGGAAGCGATTAAAAACCCGTTCTTCCTGCTGGCGCCTGACTGGGCGCTGATCCCGCTGCTGATTCTGGCAACGCTGGCCACGGTTATCGCCTCTCAGGCCGTTATTTCCGGCGTCTTCTCGCTGACGCGTCAGGCGGTTCGTCTGGGCTATCTATCGCCAATGCGCATCATCCACACCTCGGAAATGGAGTCCGGGCAGATTTACATTCCAGCGATTAACTGGATCCTGTATATCGCCGTGGTGATTGTTATCGTTAGCTTTGAACACTCAAGCAACCTTGCGGCTGCTTACGGCATCGCGGTAACCGGCACGATGGTGCTGACCTCGATCCTCTGCTGTACCGTCGCGCGCAAAAACTGGCACTGGAATAAAATTGCCGTGCTCCTGATGTGCGTGGGCTTCCTGTTTATCGACGTGCCGCTGTTCTCGGCTAACCTCGAGAAAATCGTCTCCGGTGGCTGGCTGCCGCTCACGCTGGGCCTCGTCATGTTTACCATTATGACGACGTGGAAGAGCGAGCGCTTCCGCCTGCTGCGCCGCATGCACGAGCACGGTAATTCTCTGGAAGCGATGATTGCTTCGCTCGAGAAGTCGCCGCCGGTTCGCGTGCCGGGCACAGCGGTCTATATGTCCCGCGCTCTGAACGTGATTCCGTTTGCGATGCTGCATAACCTCAAGCACAACAAAGTGCTGCATGAGCGAGTGGTGCTGCTGACCCTGCGTACCGAAGATGCGCCGTACGTTCACAACGTGCGTCGTGTTTCCATTGAGCAGCTGTCGCCAACCTTCTGGCGCGTGGTGGCAAGCTACGGCTGGCGTGAAACGCCGAACGTGGAAGAGATTTTCCACCGCTGTGGCCTTGAGGGACTGAGCTGCCGGATGATGGAAACATCGTTCTTCATGTCGCACGAGTCGCTGATTATCGGCAAGCGTCCGTGGTATCTCCGCCTGCGCGGCAAGCTGTTCCTCGCCCTGCAGCGAAACGCTCTACGTGCGCCTGACCAGTTTGAGATCCCGCCGAACAGGGTTATCGAGCTGGGCACCCAGGTCGAGATTTAAGTTAGCGAATCAGTGCTGGTTTCAGATCTCAGGAACGATTCGGCATGATCCCCTCACCCCGGCCCTCTCCCACAGGGAGAGGGAGTAAACACTAAAAACGGTACTCAGGTACCGTTTTGCGTTTATTAGCGAAACGTTTCGATGTTGATCACACTTCTTTAACCTGGTGGTTGTTTAACCGCCATCTCATTTCCTACACTCATTGTCAGCGAAACGTTTCGCTAGTGGAGCAGGAAAATGAAGAAAGGTACCGTTCTTAACGCTGATATTTCGGCCGTTATCTCCCGTCTGGGGCACACCGATACGCTGGTGATTGCCGACGCCGGGCTGCCAATTCCGCGCAATACTCAGCGCATCGATCTGGCATTGACTCACGGCGTTCCGGGCTTTATGCAGGTCGTGGACGTGGTAACTCAGGAAATGCAGGTTGAGGCGGCAATCATTGCTTCTGAAATCAAACAACATAATCCCGCGCTTCACGAAACGTTGCTCAGTCACATTGAGCAACTGCAAAAACACCAGGGAAACACCATAACTATTCGTTACATCAGTCATGAGCAGTTCAAGCAGCACACCGCGGATGCACATGCGGTTATTCGCAGCGGGGAGTGTTCCCCGTATGCGAATATCATTCTCTGTGCTGGCGTAACCTTCTGAGGAGGCCAGTATGGAACCTTTACTGCAACTTAAAGGGATCGATAAATCGTTCCCTGGGGTGAAAGCCCTCTCTGGCGCGGCGCTGAACGTCTATCAGGGTCGTGCCATGGCGCTGGTGGGTGAAAACGGCGCCGGCAAATCCACCATGATGAAAGTCCTGACCGGGATCTACTCCAAAGATGCCGGTTCGCTGCTGTGGCTTGGGAAAGAAACGGCCTTCAGCGGGCCAAAAGCCTCCCAGGAAGCCGGCATCGGGATTATTCACCAGGAACTTAATCTCATCCCGCAGCTCAGCATTGCGGAAAACATCTTCCTTGGCCGCGAGTTTGTCGGGCGTTTTGGCAAAATTGACTGGAAGAAGATGTACCGGGAAGCCGACAAGCTGCTGGCGAAGCTGAATTTACGCTACACCAGCGAGCGCCTGGTAGGCGAACTGTCGATTGGCGATCAGCAAATGGTCGAAATAGCCAAGGTGCTGAGCTTCGAGTCAAAAGTCATCGTCATGGATGAGCCGACAGATGCGCTGACCGACACCGAAACCGAGTCGCTGTTCCGCGTCATCCGTGAGCTGAAGGCTCAGGGCTGCGGCATCGTGTACATCTCCCACCGCATGAAAGAGATCTTTGAAGTCTGCGACGACGTGACCGTTCTACGCGACGGGCAGTTTATCGCCGAGCGTGAAGTCTCCGCGCTCACCGAAGACACGCTTATCGAAATGATGGTTGGCCGCAAGCTTGAAGACCAGTATCCGCATCTGGACAAACAGCCGGGCGACATTCGCCTGCGGGTTGATAACGTGTCCGGCCCCGGCGTGAAAGAGGTTTCTTTCACGCTGCGCAAGGGCGAAATCCTCGGCGTGGCCGGACTGATGGGTGCCGGGCGTACCGAACTCATGAAGGTGCTGTATGGCGCGCTGCCGAGAACCGGCGGCTATGTGGCGCTGGATGGTCGCGAAGTGGTGACTCGCTCTCCGCAGGACGGGCTGGCAAACGGCATCGTTTACATCTCCGAAGACCGCAAGCGCGATGGCCTGGTACTGGGCATGTCGGTGAAAGAGAATATGTCGCTGACCGCGCTGCGCTATTTCAGCCGCGACGTTGGCAGCCTGAAGCATAAAGATGAGCAGCAGGCAGTGCAGGATTTCATTCGCCTGTTTAACGTCAAAACGCCTTCTATGGAGCAGCCAATTGGCCTGCTTTCCGGCGGCAACCAGCAGAAAGTCGCCATCGCGCGTGGCCTGATGACCCGTCCGAAAGTGCTGATCCTCGATGAGCCAACCCGCGGCGTTGACGTTGGGGCGAAAAAAGAAATTTATCAGTTAATTAACCAGTTTAAAGCCGAGGGTTTGAGCATCATTCTGGTGTCGTCCGAGATGCCGGAAGTGCTGGGCATGAGCGACCGCATCATGGTTATCCACGAAGGGCGACTGAGCGGGGAGTTCTCCCGAGAAGACGCTACCCAGGAGGCGCTGATGGCCGCGGCCGTTGGTAAGCTTAATCGAGTGAATCAGGAGTTAGATAAATGAGTACCCAGACCGTGTCCACCCGTCGCTGGTTCACCAAAGCGTGGCTGTTGGAGCAAAAATCGCTGATCGCTCTGCTGGTGCTGATTGCGATTGTTTCAGCGCTGAGCCCGAACTTCTTTACCGTGAATAACCTGTTCAACATCCTGCAGCAAACCTCGGTTAACGCCATTATGGCGGTGGGGATGACGCTGGTCATTCTGACCTCCGGGATCGACCTGTCCGTCGGTTCTCTTCTGGCGCTGACCGGGGCGGTGGCCGCCTCTATTGTTGGCTTTGAGGTTAATGCGCTGGTGGCCGTTGCCGCCGCGCTGGCTCTGGGGGCTGCTATTGGCGCCGTGACCGGGGTGATTGTTGCGAAAGGGCGAGTTCAGGCCTTTATCGCCACGCTGGTGATGATGCTGCTGCTGCGTGGGGTGACGCTGGTTTACACCAACGGCAGCCCGATGAATACCGGCTTCTCGGACAATGCAGACCTGTTTGGCTGGTTCGGTATTGGCCGTCCGCTGGGGATCCCAACGCCGGTCTGGATTATGGCTGTTGTCTTCCTGGCCGCATGGTACATGCTGCACCATACCCGCCTGGGGCGTTATATCTATGCGCTCGGTGGGAACGAAGCGGCGACGCGCCTGTCCGGGATTAGCGTCAACAAAGTGAAAATCATCGTTTACTCTATGTGTGGTCTGCTGGCGTCGCTCGCGGGGATCATCGAAGTCGCGCGTCTTTCTTCTGCGCAGCCTACGGCGGGTGCGGGATACGAACTGGATGCTATCGCGGCGGTCGTGCTGGGTGGTACCAGCCTGGCAGGCGGTAAAGGTCGCATTGTCGGTACGCTTATCGGGGCATTGATCCTCGGCTTCCTGAACAATGGCCTGAATTTATTAGGTGTTTCTTCTTATTACCAGATGATCGTCAAAGCGGTGGTTATTTTGCTGGCGGTGCTGGTGGACAATAAAAAGCAGTAAAACCATAACCCTACAGGACATCTGACTATGAATATGAAAAAACTGGCTACCCTGGTTTCCGCTGTCGCCCTGAGCGCCACCGTAAGCGCTAACGCCATGGCAAAAGATACCATCGCGCTGGTGGTGTCTACCCTGAACAACCCGTTCTTCGTATCGCTTAAAGACGGCGCGCAGAAAGAGGCCGACAAGCTGGGCTACAACCTGGTGGTGCTGGATTCACAAAACAACCCGGCGAAAGAGCTGGCTAACGTGCAGGACTTAACCGTTCGCGGCACCAGGCTTATGCTGATCAACCCAACCGATTCCGACGCGGTGGGTAATGCCGTTAAAATGGCAAATCAGGCTAAAATCCCGGTGATTACCCTCGACCGTATCGCAAACCAGGGCACCGTGGTGAGCCACATTGCTTCTGATAACGTTGCCGGCGGGAAAATGGCCGGTGATTTCATCGCTAAGAAACTGGGTGAAGGCGCGAAAGTCATTGAACTGCAGGGTATTGCAGGCGCTTCCGCTGCTCGTGAGCGTGGCGAAGGTTTCCAGCAGGCCGTTGCCGCACATAAACTTGACGTGCTGGCGAGCCAGCCGGCTGACTTCGACCGCACTAAAGGTCTGAACGTTATGCAGAACCTGCTGACCGCGCACCCTAACGTTCAGGCGGTATTCGCTCAGAACGATGAAATGGCACTGGGTGCCCTGCGTGCGCTGCAAACCGCGGGTAAATCTGATGTACTGGTCGTTGGTTTTGACGGTACGGCTGACGGCGTGAAGGCGGTAGAAGGCGGCAAGCTGGGCGCGACTGTTGCCCAGATGGCTGACCAGATCGGCGTTATCGGTGTGGAAACCGCCGATAAAGTGCTGAAAGGCGAGAAAGTGGATGCGAAAATCCCGGTCGACTTGAAACTGATCACCAAATAAGACGCAAAGAAAAGCAGGGCATCGCGCCGCTCAGCAATGAGTGGCGCACTCAAACTGGATATCAAGATATGAAAAGCACTGGCAAACTCGTCGTTCTGGGCAGCATCAACGCTGACCACATCCTCAACCTCGAACATTTCCCAACCCCGGGTGAAACCGTCACCGGGCAGGGCTATCAGGTGGCGTTCGGCGGTAAAGGCGCGAACCAGGCCGTGGCGGCCGGGCGTAGCGGGGCCGACATCGCGTTTATTGCCTGTGTGGGTGATGACGATACCGGCAGCCGAGTTTGTAAGCAGCTTGCCAGTGATAACATTGATACTTCGCCAATCAGCACGATTAAAGATGAAGCCACCGGCGTCGCGCTGATTTTCGTCAATGGCGCAGGTGAAAACGTTATTGGGATCCACGCTGGCGCTAATGCGGCCTTAACTCCTGTGCTGGTTGAGGCGCAACAGCAGAAAATCGCCGAAGCTTCTGCTTTATTAATGCAGCTGGAATCTCCGCTCGAAAGCGTGCTGGCGGCGGCGAAAATTGCCCATCAGCACCAGACCAAAGTTATTCTTAATCCGGCCCCGGCCTGTGAACTCTCCGATGAGCTTCTGGCGCTGCTGGATATGATCACCCCGAACGAAACCGAGGCGGAAAAGCTGACCGGCGTGCGCGTTGAGAGCGACGAAGATGCCGCCAAAGCCGCTGAAGTGCTTCACGGGAAGGGGATCGACACGGTAATTATCACCCTCGGCAGCCGTGGCGTATGGCTCAGCGAAAATGGCAGCGGCAAACGCGTGCCGGGCTTTAAGGTCAAAGCTGTTGATACTATTGCTGCCGGCGACACCTTTAACGGCGCGCTGGTTACCGCGCTGCTGGAAGATAAGCCGATGGAAGACGCCGTGAGATTCGCTCATGCCGCAGCCGCGATTGCCGTAACGCGTAAAGGCGCCCAGCCTTCCGTGCCGTGGCGTCAGGAGATTGACGAGTTTCTGCAAAAGCAGAGGTAAGCTATGGCTACCATGAAAGACGTCGCCCGCCTGGCGGGCGTTTCTACTTCTACCGTTTCGCACGTCATTAATAATGACCGCTTCGTGAGCGATGCTATTCGCCAGAAGGTAGAGGAAGCTGTTAAAACTCTGAATTATGCCCCTTCTGCGCTGGCGCGAAGCTTAAAGCTCAATCAAACCCATACTATCGGCATGCTGATCACAGCGAGTAGCAACCCGTTCTATTCTGAACTGGTTCGCGGCGTTGAACGCAGCTGCTTTGAGCGCGGCTACAGCCTGGTGCTGTGCAATACCGAAGGCGATGAGCATCGCATGAACCGAAATCTGGAAACGCTGCTGCAAAAGCGCGTGGATGGATTGCTGCTGCTGTGCACCGAAACACATCAGCCTTCGCCTGAAATCATCAACCGCTACCCGACTATCCCTACCGTAATGATGGACTGGGCTCCGTTTGAGGGGCTGAGCGATGTGATTCAGGATAACTCGCTGCTCGGCGGGGAAATGGCCACGCAGCATCTGATCGACAATGGCTATACCCGCATTGCCTGCATTGCCGGGCCGCAGGACAAAACGCCGGCCAGGCTGCGCCTTGAAGGTTACCGTAAAGCCATGGATCAGGCCGGGCTGGCTATCCTCCCGGGCTATGAAATTATCGGTGACTTTGAGTTTCAGGGCGGGTTTAGCGCTATGAGCGAGCTGCTCACGCTCAAGGAAAGGCCAGATGCAGTATTTATGGGCAATGACGCGATGGCCGTGGGCGCTTACCATGCTTTATATCAGGCCGGCCTTAGCGTGCCGCAGGATATGGCGGTGATTGGCTACGATGATATTGAGCTTGCTCGCTACATGACGCCGCCGCTGACCACCATTCATCAGCCTAAAGATGAGCTCGGCGAACTGGCTGTGGATGTGCTGATCCACCGGATGGGGCAGCCCGATCTGGCGCAGCAGCGTTTACTGCTGACGCCAGAGCTGGTGGAACGAAGGTCCGTTTAAGACTTGTGACGTTCTTTTATTAAGTTGCGCCCGTCTTTTGGGCGCAGCAGCAGAAATACCGCCGAAGAGACCAGCGTTATCGCACCCATCGTCAAGAGGGTGTAGTGGAACTGCTCGATGGTATTAACGCTCTCAACACCTTCCCATGCACGCAGCACCGCCGCGCTTACCGCAACCCCAAGGCTGATTGAAAGTTGCTGAGTTACGGCCAGCACGCTATTACCGCTGCTGGCGTTCTCATCCGTCAGGTCGGCAAGAGTGATGGTGTTCATGGCCGTAAACTGCGTCGACATCGCCATCCCTAATATAAAGAGGGGAAGGATCAGCAGCCAGACTTCCATCCCCGGCGACTGTAGTGAGAACTGGGCAATGAGCAGGCCGATGACCACTGTTATCCCCACCAGCGTTTTACGATAGCCCAGCCAGCGCAGTACCTGAGTCACCGTCGATTTGGCCAGCAGTGAACCTACGGCGGTCGGCGCCATCATGCAGCCAGCCAGCAGCGCTGAATAACCAAAACCGACCTGCAGCATGAGCGGCATTAAAAAAGGGACGCAGCCGGTGCCGAGGCGCGAGGCTATATTGCCGACGATGCCAACCGAGAAGGTGCGCGTTTTAAAGAGAGGAAGGGGAATAAGCGGCGTTGGAACGCGGCGAGCATGCCAGACATACGCCAGCAGCAGTAAAATACCGCCAAGGATAACCAACATTCCTATATAGCTGGCGACAATGCGCTCGCCAAATAACTCAACCCCGCTGGAGATCAGAACCAGGCCCGCGCCAAACATCAGGAAGCCGCTCATATCAAACCTGCGCTTCGGCGTGGTGAAATTGGGCATGTATTTGCGGGCATACAGCAGGCCCAGAATGCCAATCGGGATATTGATTAAAAAGATCCAGTGCCAGCTTGCCCAGGTCACCAGCACGCCACCGAGCAGCGGGCCAATAATGGGGCCGACCAGGCCGGGCATGGTGACAAAGTTGAGCACAGGGAGTAATTCGCTGCGAGGATAAGCCCGAAGCAGCGCCAGGCGGGCCACCGGCATCATCATTGCCCCGCCAATCCCCTGAATCACGCGGAAGATGACCAGTTGAGTTAGCGACCCGGACATGGCGCAGGCGAAGGAGCCGAGAGTAAACAGGCTAACGGCCAGCATAAATACCCGCCGTGTGCCGAAGCGGTCGGCTAACCAACCGCTTACCGGGATAAGCATCGCAACGGTTAGGGTGTAGCTAATAATGGCGGCCTGCATGGCCAGCGGCGAGCGATTAAGGCTATGGGCTATTGCCGGTAGCGCGGTGTTAAGAATGGTGGCATCCAGCGCCTGCATAAAGAAAGCCATTGCGGCTATCCATGGCAGGCCGGCCATGCTGCGTGCTGTTTTCGTCATTATTATCCTGAAGGTTAAGTGCGCCTTAGACTACCGATGAGCGACGGGTTCCTTTAATAACGCCAGGCAGGCATTAAAGGCGGCCTGCTCCTCTCCCTGAGTAATGGCATCAACAATCGCCTGATGCAAATCGAGCTTAATGACTTCGTTATCGGTAATCGCGGTGAAGTAATTGTAATAAATCGACCTGAATAAGTTCGCGAAAGATGTCATGAAAGGGTTACCACTCATTTCATAGATAATTTCGTGGTAGGCCATGTCCACCTCAATCCACCGCTGCCGATCAAAGGTGTGCTGAAGTTCGGTCATTTGCGCCATCAGCTGGGCCAGCTTTGCGCGCTGCGCTTCATTACTATTAATCGCGGCTAACGCGCAGGCCTGTGGCTCCAGGCTATTACGCATAATTAAAAACTCTTCTACTACATGGCTGAAGTTATCTTTGGTCATCCACCAGGCTATCAGTTCCTTATCAAGGAAGTTCCAATGGCTGCGAGGCATAACGCGAGTGCCAATCCGTGGGCGGGGCAGCAGCATACCTTTAGCGGCAAGCGTCTTTACGGCTTCGCGAACGGCGGTTCGGCTGACGCCGTATAAGTCACCCAGCTCCATTTCGCCCGGAAGAATGCTTCCTGCGGCATATTCTCCCTTCAGAATTCTTTGGGCTAATTTCTCTGCCAGCACGTAAGAAAGGTTTTTTTGGGCGGCAAGTTGTTGAGTGGATAAAGACATGACGCAATTCCTTTAGCAGTATTTCTTGCCTTAGTATGCCACCGGCAGTGATTTTGCGGTGATTTATGCAGCAAATATCCCGATATTGCTGGCTTTCTGCGCGCCGTTGGTGAAAAAGAATGCGGTCAGAAAGTTTTTTCAAATTAGGGGTTGTCAGGCTCTGAGAACTCCCTATAATGCGCCTCCACTGACACGGCAAAGCGGCTTCGAAAGCGGCTTAACAACCCGGTAGTCAGTCAGACGAAAGCGAAAATAAACGCTTGACTCTGAAAGAGGAAAGCGTAATATACGCCACCTCGAGTTAGCAAGCGAAAGCGCGTAACTCACTGCTCTTTAACAATTTATCAGACAATCTGTGTGGGCACTCGCAGGATTGATATCTCAGCATCTTCGGATGCAACAAAATATCAAGTCTTGAAGAGTGACTACTGATTTTATAAACAGTTTTAATTCTTTGAGCATCAAACACTTTTAAATTGAAGAGTTTGATCATGGCTCAGATTGAACGCTGGCGGCAGGCCTAACACATGCAAGTCGAGCGGTAGCACAGGGAGCTTGCTCCTGGGTGACGAGCGGCGGACGGGTGAGTAATGTCTGGGGATCTGCCTGATGGAGGGGGATAACTACTGGAAACGGTAGCTAATACCGCATAACGTCGCAAGACCAAAGAGGGGGACCTTCGGGCCTCTTGCCATCAGATGAACCCAGATGGGATTAGCTAGTAGGTGGGGTAATGGCTCACCTAGGCGACGATCCCTAGCTGGTCTGAGAGGATGACCAGCCACACTGGAACTGAGACACGGTCCAGACTCCTACGGGAGGCAGCAGTGGGGAATATTGCACAATGGGCGCAAGCCTGATGCAGCCATGCCGCGTGTATGAAGAAGGCCTTCGGGTTGTAAAGTACTTTCAGCGAGGAGGAAGGCGTTAAGGTTAATAACCTTAGCGATTGACGTTACTCGCAGAAGAAGCACCGGCTAACTCCGTGCCAGCAGCCGCGGTAATACGGAGGGTGCAAGCGTTAATCGGAATTACTGGGCGTAAAGCGCACGCAGGCGGTTTGTTAAGTCGGATGTGAAATCCCCGGGCTCAACCTGGGAACTGCATTCGAAACTGGCAAGCTTGAGTCTTGTAGAGGGGGGTAGAATTCCAGGTGTAGCGGTGAAATGCGTAGAGATCTGGAGGAATACCGGTGGCGAAGGCGGCCCCCTGGACAAAGACTGACGCTCAGGTGCGAAAGCGTGGGGAGCAAACAGGATTAGATACCCTGGTAGTCCACGCCGTAAACGATGTCGACTTGGAGGTTGTGCCCTTGAGGCGTGGCTTCCGGAGCTAACGCGTTAAGTCGACCGCCTGGGGAGTACGGCCGCAAGGTTAAAACTCAAATGAATTGACGGGGGCCCGCACAAGCGGTGGAGCATGTGGTTTAATTCGATGCAACGCGAAGAACCTTACCTACTCTTGACATCCAGAGAACTTTCCAGAGATGGATTGGTGCCTTCGGGAACTCTGAGACAGGTGCTGCATGGCTGTCGTCAGCTCGTGTTGTGAAATGTTGGGTTAAGTCCCGCAACGAGCGCAACCCTTATCCTTTGTTGCCAGCGGTTCGGCCGGGAACTCAAAGGAGACTGCCAGTGATAAACTGGAGGAAGGTGGGGATGACGTCAAGTCATCATGGCCCTTACGAGTAGGGCTACACACGTGCTACAATGGCGCATACAAAGAGAAGCGACCTCGCGAGAGCAAGCGGACCTCATAAAGTGCGTCGTAGTCCGGATTGGAGTCTGCAACTCGACTCCATGAAGTCGGAATCGCTAGTAATCGTAGATCAGAATGCTACGGTGAATACGTTCCCGGGCCTTGTACACACCGCCCGTCACACCATGGGAGTGGGTTGCAAAAGAAGTAGGTAGCTTAACCTTCGGGAGGGCGCTTACCACTTTGTGATTCATGACTGGGGTGAAGTCGTAACAAGGTAACCGTAGGGGAACCTGCGGTTGGATCACCTCCTTACCTAAAAGATACAACCCGCGTAGTGCTCACACAGATTGTCTGATAGATGTAGAGAAGCAAGGCGTCTTGCGATTGAGACTTCAGTGTCCCCTTCGTCTAGAGGCCCAGGACACCGCCCTTTCACGGCGGTAACAGGGGTTCGAATCCCCTAGGGGACGCCACTTGCTGGTATGTAAGTGAAAGTTGCGTGCCGTTATATCTCAAAACTGACTTGAAAGAGTCATGTTTGAGATATTTGCTCTTTAACAATCCGGAACAAGCTGAAAATTGAAACGACATGTCGTCTCATTCCTCCGTAATAAGGGATGGGGTTAAGACATGTTCGAGTCTCTCAAATTTTCGCAACAGCGATGGTGTCTCACGAGACATCTTCGGGTTGTGAGGTTAAGCGACTAAGCGTACACGGTGGATGCCCTGGCAGTCAGAGGCGATGAAGGACGTGCTAATCTGCGATAAGCGTCGGTAAGGTGATATGAACCGTTATAGCCGGCGATTTCCGAATGGGGAAACCCAGTGTGTTTCGACACACTATCGTTAAGTGAATACATAGCTTAACGAAGCGAACCGGGGGAACTGAAACATCTAAGTACCCCGAGGAAAAGAAATCAACCGAGATTCCCCCAGTAGCGGCGAGCGAACGGGGAACAGCCCAGAACCTGAATCAGTTTGTGTGTTAGTGGAAGCGTCTGGAAAGTCGCAGGGTACAGGGTGATACTCCCGTACACTAAAATGCACATGCTGTGAGTTCGAAGAGTAGGGCGGGACACGTGGTATCCTGTCTGAATATGGGGGGACCATCCTCCAAGGCTAAATACTCCTGACTGACCGATAGTGAACCAGTACCGTGAGGGAAAGGCGAAAAGAACCCCGGCGAGGGGAGTGAAACAGAACCTGAAACCGTGTACGTACAAGCAGTGGGAGCCTCTTTTATGGGGTGACTGCGTACCTTTTGTATAATGGGTCAGCGACTTATATTCTGTAGCAAGGTTAACCGTATAGGGGAGCCGCAGGGAAACCGAGTCTTAACTGGGCGTTAAGTTGCAGGGTATAGACCCGAAACCCGGTGATCTAGCCATGGGCAGGTTGAAGGTTGGGTAACACTAACTGGAGGACCGAACCGACTAATGTTGAAAAATTAGCGGATGACTTGTGGCTGGGGGTGAAAGGCCAATCAAACCGGGAGATAGCTGGTTCTCCCCGAAAGCTATTTAGGTAGCGCCTCGTGAACTCATCTTCGGGGGTAGAGCACTGTTTCGGCTAGGGGGCCATCCCGGCTTACCAACCCGATGCAAACTACGAATACCGAAGAATGTTATCACGGGAGACACACGGCGGGTGCTAACGTCCGTCGTGAAGAGGGAAACAACCCAGACCGCCAGCTAAGGTCCCAAAGTCATGGTTAAGTGGGAAACGATGTGGGAAGGCACAGACAGCCAGGATGTTGGCTTAGAAGCAGCCATCATTTAAAGAAAGCGTAATAGCTCACTGGTCGAGTCGGCCTGCGCGGAAGATGTAACGGGGCTAAACCATGCACCGAAGCTGCGGCAGCGACGCTTATGCGTTGTTGGGTAGGGGAGCGTTCTGTAAGCCGTCGAAGGTGGACTGTGAGGTCTGCTGGAGGTATCAGAAGTGCGAATGCTGACATAAGTAACGATAAAGCGGGTGAAAAGCCCGCTCGCCGGAAGACCAAGGGTTCCTGTCCAACGTTAATCGGGGCAGGGTGAGTCGACCCCTAAGGCGAGGCCGAAAGGCGTAGTCGATGGGAAACAGGTTAATATTCCTGTACTTGGTGTTACTGCGAAGGGGGGACGGAGAAGGCTATGTTAGCCGGGCGACGGTTGTCCCGGTTTAAGCATGTAGGCGGAGTGTTTAGGTAAATCCGGACGCTTATTAAACGCTGAGGTGTGATGACGAGGCACTACGGTGCTGAAGTAACAAATGCCCTGCTTCCAGGAAAAGCCTCTAAGCATCAGGTAACATTAAATCGTACCCCAAACCGACACAGGTGGTCAGGTAGAGAATACCAAGGCGCTTGAGAGAACTCGGGTGAAGGAACTAGGCAAAATGGTGCCGTAACTTCGGGAGAAGGCACGCTGTCGGTAGGTGAAACCCCTCGCGGGTGGAGCTGAAGGCAGTCGAAGATACCAGCTGGCTGCAACTGTTTATTAAAAACACAGCACTGTGCAAACACGAAAGTGGACGTATACGGTGTGACGCCTGCCCGGTGCCGGAAGGTTAATTGATGGGGTTATCCGCAAGGAGAAGCTCTTGATCGAAGCCCCGGTAAACGGCGGCCGTAACTATAACGGTCCTAAGGTAGCGAAATTCCTTGTCGGGTAAGTTCCGACCTGCACGAATGGCGTAATGATGGCCAGGCTGTCTCCACCCGAGACTCAGTGAAATTGAAATCGCTGTGAAGATGCAGTGTACCCGCGGCAAGACGGAAAGACCCCGTGAACCTTTACTATAGCTTGACACTGAACATTGAGCCTTGATGTGTAGGATAGGTGGGAGGCTTTGAAGCGTGGACGCCAGTCTGCGTGGAGCCAACCTTGAAATACCACCCTTTAATGTTTGATGTTCTAACGTAGACCCGTGATCCGGGTTGCGGACAGTGTCTGGTGGGTAGTTTGACTGGGGCGGTCTCCTCCTAAAGCGTAACGGAGGAGCACGAAGGTTAGCTAATCACGGTCGGACATCGTGAGGTTAGTGCAAAGGCATAAGCTAGCTTGACTGCGAGAGTGACGGCTCGAGCAGGTGCGAAAGCAGGTCTTAGTGATCCGGTGGTTCTGAATGGAAGGGCCATCGCTCAACGGATAAAAGGTACTCCGGGGATAACAGGCTGATACCGCCCAAGAGTTCATATCGACGGCGGTGTTTGGCACCTCGATGTCGGCTCATCACATCCTGGGGCTGAAGTAGGTCCCAAGGGTATGGCTGTTCGCCATTTAAAGTGGTACGCGAGCTGGGTTTAGAACGTCGTGAGACAGTTCGGTCCCTATCTGCCGTGGGCGCTGGAGAATTGAGGGGGGCTGCTCCTAGTACGAGAGGACCGGAGTGGACGCATCACTGGTGTTCGGGTTGTCATGCCAATGGCATTGCCCGGTAGCTAAATGCGGAAAAGATAAGCGCTGAAAGCATCTAAGCGCGAAACTTGCCCCGAGATGAGTTCTCCCTGACCCTTTAAGGGTCCTGAAGGAACGTTGAAGACTACGACGTTGATAGGCTGGGTGTGTAAGCGTAGCGATACGTTGAGCTAACCAGTACTAATGATCCGTGAGGCTTAACCTTACAACACCGAAGGTGTTTTGAGAGAAATTAGAGAGAAAGAGTAAATTTTCAGCTTAGTTCAGGATTAGATTGATGGTTATGCGGATGCATGACGGTCAATAACAGAATTTGCCTGGCGGCCGTAGCGCGGTGGTCCCACCTGACCCCATGCCGAACTCAGAAGTGAAACGCCGTAGCGCCGATGGTAGTGTGGGGTCTCCCCATGCGAGAGTAGGGAACTGCCAGGCATCAAATAAAACAGAAAACCTCAGCCTGACGGCTGGGGTTTTTTGTTTATGTGATATCAGGAAATTATCTGCACGAGCATGGGCATGCGACAAACGTGTCGGGAACACGTTTGAACGCCGTGTGCGGCGGCCCCAAAGGGGCGAGTATCAGGATGATACGAGTACTGTAGGAACTGCCAGGCATCAAATAAAACAGAAAACCTCAGCCTGACGGCTGGGGTTTTTTGCTTTTTACAGATTAAAAAAACGCCGCAAGCGGCATCTTTTCAGCTCGTTATTGCTGTTTTATCCATTCATAGATGAAATCAGCAATCCCTTCTGCATTATTAATATCCAATACGGGTACGGAAATGGTCAAAGGTACGTTACTGGCTACAGCGATAACACAGGGATCGATCTCTAATTCTTCCGCTTTATGACCCGTTTCCTGTCTGAACAGCAGGATTTTTGCCACCGGCTCGTGTTTGAAACCCTCGACAAGAATAAGATCCAACCTGCTGCTGTCCATCCTTGAGGCAAGGTAATGTAGAACCAGGTCAGGTATTTCGGGCGTTTCCGTCATTAGTGCCCAACGCTTCTGGCTGGCGACGATGGTTTGCGCTGCGCCAGCTTTGCGTAGCTCATAGCTATCCTTACCCGGTTTATCCACATCCATATCATGATGCGTATGTTTGATAAGTCCTGGCCTGATGCCTTTCTCCAGCAAAAGTGGGATCAGCTGCTTCAGTAACGTGGTTTTTCCTGTACCGCTCCAGGCCGCAATAGCCAATAAAGGCGCTACTATCCTTTTTTCTGCCATCGTGAAAGCTCATCAAGAGTATTTATGTTGGTGAAACAGTCTGCCAGGCCATCAAAAGAGACTGCATGCCCGCCGGTGCTCAATAAAAACTGCATCACTCGTCTTTCGCCTGCGTGCAAATATTCTGTTAGCGGCAAACAAAGGGAACGATGAAGTAGTGCAACGCTAGGGTGATCCCGTTGGCCGTCATTTACCCAGGTTGCCGGCGCATTTTCACGCGCCTGCCAGAGTCTTGATGCCAGATCTTCGGGTATATTAGGGGTGTCGCAAGGGCAGAATAACAGCCACTCGCTTTCCGTTTGTTCTATAACGGCTAACATACCGGCCAGCGGCCCCTGATAATCACTCATTGAATCCTGGATAACCGGAGCGCCACTTCGCTGATAGATCTCGAGGTTTCTGTTGGCGCTGATGACAACATCGCCTACCTGTAGCCTTAATGCGTTGAGGACGTGCTGGAAAAGTGGCTGGCCGTTAAGCAAGGCTAATCCTTTATCGCTGCCGCCCATTCTGCTTCCCCGGCCGCCGGCCAGCACAACGCCAGTTACCTCTGTTAATCGCTGCACGAATATCGCCTCTTTTAATGTGGGTTTGAGCCTGCTAACGTGTTGCCTTTCACATGTGATAAGGAACACCAACATGAAATGTAAGCGCCTGAACGAACTTCTTGAACTGCTTCAGCCAGCATGGCAGAAAGATCCAGATCTTAACCTGATACAATTCTTGCAGAAACTGGCTACGGAGTCAGGCTATCGCGGTGAGCTGACCGATCTGACTGACGATGTACTGATCTACCACCTTAAAATGCGTGATTCTGCAAAAGATGACGCTATTCCGGGTCTTAAAAAAGACTATGAGGAAGACTTTAAAACGGCTCTGTTGCGCGCACGTGGTGTGATTAAAGAGTAAAAGCTTGTAAGTCGAGACACTTAAGCGGTTTTGAAATGTTATCCTGAAGTATTCGTATTTACTCCGGTTGCCGGGATGACAGACAGCGCTTTTAATTTCCAGACTCTACATCCGGATACTATCCTCGATGCTCTTTTTGAACAGGGCATTCGGGTTGATTCGGGTTTGACGCCGTTAAACAGTTTTGAAAACCGCGTTTACCAATTCCAGGATGAAGATCGCCAACGGTTTGTGGTGAAGTTTTATCGTCCACATCGCTGGTCAGCGGCGCAAATTGAAGAAGAACATCAATTTGCGCTGGAGCTTCAGGCTGATGAAGTGCCTATGGCTGCTCCCCTCCGTTTTGCGGGAAACACACTCCTGCAGCATCAGGGGTTTATGTTTGCCGTGTTCCCAAGCCTGGGGGGGCGGCAGTATGAAACCGATAACCTCGACCAAATGGAATGGGTGGGTCGCTATCTTGGCCGCATTCATCAAACGGGTCGCCAGCAACTCTTTCAGCACCGCCCAACCTTTGGCCTGGATGAATATCTTTTTCAGCCGCGTGAGCTATTTGAAGACAGCAAGCTTATTCCCCGCGCCCTTAAGAAAGACTTTTTGACCGCAACAGATGCGTTGATCGACGAAGTAAAACTCACCTGGCACACCGATTTTGAATCACTTCGCCTGCACGGTGACTGCCATCCGGGTAACATTCTCTGGCGCGACGGGCCGCTGTTCGTTGATCTTGATGATGCTCGTAATGGTCCGGCCGTGCAGGATATCTGGATGTTGCTTAATGGCGATAAGCCCGAACAGCGCATGCAGTTAGAAACCATTATTGAAGCTTACGAAGAGTTTTCGACGTTTGATACCGGCGAACTAACCCTGATTGAACCGCTACGCGCTATGCGCATTGTTTATTATCTCGCGTGGCTGATGCGACGCTGGGATGACCCCGCATTCCCCCGAAATTTCCCCTGGTTTAGCGAGGAGGATTTCTGGAGAAGACAGACTGCAACCTTTACAGAGCAGGTCCGGGTTCTTCGAGAACCACCATTACAATTAACGCCAATGTATTAATCAGTAAAATTCAGGAGAGAGTTGATTATGAAGAAGATTTGGCTGGCGCTGGCGGGCATGATCCTGGCATTTAGCGCTTCTGCAGCACAGTTTACCGACGGTAAACAGTACGTCACCCTGGATAAACCGGTTGCCGGTGAGCCACAGGTATTAGAGTTTTTCTCATTCTACTGCCCGCACTGCTACCAGTTCGAACAGGTTCTTCATGTTTCTGATAACGTGAAGAAAAAGCTGCCGGAAGGCACCAAAATGACCAAGTACCACGTTGAGTTCCTGGGCCCATTGGGCAAAGATCTGACTCAGGCATGGGCAGTGGCTATGGCGCTGGGCGTGGAAGATAAAATTACGTCCCCAATGTTTGAAGCCGTTCAGAAAACTCAAACCGTGCAGAACGACGCAGACATCCGCAAGGTGTTTATCGATGCGGGCGTGAAGCCGGAAGAGTACGATGCGGCCTGGAACAGCTTCGTGGTCAAATCTCTGGTTGCTCAGCAAGAGAAAGCGGCAGCCGATCTTCAGCTGCAGGGCGTACCGGCCATGTTTGTTAACGGCAAATATCAGCTGAACATGCAGGGGATGGATACCAGCAGCATGGATATCTTCGTGCAGCAGTATGCTGACACAGTGAAATACCTGGTTGAGAAGAAATAAGATAAGAAGAAGCCGGTCACTGACCGGCTTTTTTTTCCTCGCCGTGCAGCGCTTCCAGCTGCTTATCTTTCTCGTTCCACAGCCTGTTTAGCCAGAGCTGGAAACGACGCTTAAAGTTTTTATCGTTTACATAATCCCCGTGCAGCTCCTCGGTAATCGGCTCCAAAGAAACACGCACAACAATTTTCGTCATCTTTCCTGACAGCATATCGTAGAAAGGCAAACGGTCGTTTTCCGGGTAGCACAGCGTGACGTTCAGCATCTTGTCGAACTGCTTGCCCAGTACATTCATCGCCATTGCAATACCGGCTGCTTTTGGTGCTAACAGATAGTTAAACGGCGAACGAGTCTGAGACTTTTTCTCTGCGGTGAAGCGTGAACCCTCAACAAAATTCACAATCGTTGTTGGATGGGCACGAAACTTCATGCAGGAGCGACGCGTGGTTTCAACATCTTTGCCGCGTCGCTCCGGATGGCGCAGCAAATAAGCTCGCGAGTAGCGTTTCATAAACGGCATATCCAGCGCCCAGCAGGCCAGTCCCATAAAGGGAACCCAGGCCAGCTGCTGTTTAAGGAAGTATTTGTTCATGGGGATATGTTTGCGGAACAGCACGCAAAGGATCACGATATCTGCCCAGCTTTGATGATTGCTGATTAACAAATACCAGTGCTTTTTGTTAAGTCCTTCCAGTCCCTCAACATCCCATTTTAAATAAGGATTGAGGCGCAGCAGCAGCGCGAGCCCTTCGCACCAGCAGTACATCATGAAATCAGCAAATACCGAGATTGAGCGCCAGATAACCGGCACGGGCAGCAGTAGCTTAACGATCCCGGCCATAATGATAGGCACAGAACAGGCGATCGTGACCAGAATAGCCAGTGCAACACTTAGCACTAATGTGATCGCGGCGAGTAATCTCGACATAGGTAATTTTTTTTGCAGGTTAAGTGAGTGTGGATCGCTGGTATTAACGGCAATAAGAGGCGGATTTTATCAGAAAACCTAAAATGACGACTCGCCAAATGAACAGGATTTTCATGAACCGCATTTATGGGTAGAACAATGATGCGTCGTTTATCACTCGTCTGAGTATATATCCACATCAAACGATCGTTAGTTAATTCACTAAGGCTAAACAATCATGCTGTTAACTTACTGAAATTAAAATGCATTTAATATGATAAGAATAAAAATAATTTCGTGAAATTAGTTAGTTAAAAATATATGCACAAAGTTATCCACAGATTTGATCTTGCGCAGGATCTCCCGATCCAGGAATTCTTTTCAGCATATTGCGCCCAATAGTTCATGTTTTTGGCCTGGCTATGGCATCCTTGAACAATAAATTAATCACAGGCATGGAACGGAACATTATGGTCCAGATCGCAGACAACCCGCTTATCCTCGTTGATGGCTCTTCCTATCTTTATCGGGCATATCACGCCTTCCCACCGCTGACGAACAGCCGTGGCGAGCCAACGGGGGCGATGTACGGCGTGCTGAACATGCTGCGTAGCCTGATTTTGCAGTATCAGCCAACGCACGCCGCCGTGGTGTTTGATGCCAAAGGCAAAACGTTCCGTGATGAGCTTTTTGAGCACTATAAATCGCACCGCCCGCCGATGCCGGACGATTTAAGAGCGCAGATTGAGCCGCTGCACGCGATGGTGAAAGCGATGGGGCTGCCGCTGCTGGCGGTGTCTGGCGTTGAGGCCGATGACGTTATCGGGACGCTGGCGCTGGAGGCTGAAAAGGTCGGTCGCCCGGTGCTTATCAGTACCGGCGATAAAGACATGGCGCAGCTGGTGACGCCTGGCGTTACGCTGATTAACACCATGACCAACACTATTCTTGGGCCGGAAGAAGTGCAGACAAAGTACGGCGTGCCGCCGGAACTGATCATCGACTTCCTGGCGCTAATGGGCGACTCCTCCGATAACATCCCTGGCGTGCCGGGCGTCGGTGAGAAAACGGCGCAGGCGCTGCTACAGGGCCTTGGTGGTCTGGATACGCTTTATGCCAACCCGGAAAAAATCGCAGAGCTTTCCTTCCGCGGTGCGAAAACTATGGCTGCCAAGCTGGAGCAAAGCAAAGAGCTGGCTTACCTGTCCTACAAACTGGCTACCATTAAAACCGACGTTGAGCTGGAGTTGGGCTGCGAGCAGCTTGAGATTCAGCAACCGGCGGCGGACGAGCTATTGGGCCTCTTTAAGCAGTATGAATTCAAACGCTGGGTAACCGACGTAGAAGCCGGCAAGTGGATGCAGGCTAAAGGCGCTAAACCGGCAGCACAGCCGCACAAAGCCGCCGAGGTTGAAGCCGAACCCGAAGCGCCAGCCAGCCAGCTCTCTTATGACAACTACGTCACTATCCTCGATGAGAAAGTGCTGGTTGAATGGATTGAACGGCTGAAAAAAGCGCCGCTCTTTGCGTTTGATACCGAAACCGACAGCCTGGATAACGTCAGCGCGAACCTGGTGGGGCTTTCCTTCGCCACGGAACCGGGCGTCGCCTGTTACATCCCTGTTGCTCATGATTACCTCGATGCGCCAGATCAGATCTCGCGCGAACGAGCGCTTGAGCTGCTTAAGCCGCTGCTGGAAGATGATAAAGCGCTGAAGGTAGGCCAGAACCTGAAATATGACCGTGGCATCATGCAGAACTATGGCATTGAGCTGCGTGGTATTGCTTTTGACACCATGCTGGAGTCCTACACGCTGGACAGCGTAGCGGGCCGTCATGATATGGACAGCCTTGCCGATCGCTGGCTGAAGCACCAAACCATCTCGTTTGAAGAGATTGCCGGCAAAGGAAAAAAACAGCTGACCTTTAACCAGATCGATCTGGAAACGGCCGGGCGTTATGCGGCAGAAGATGCAGACGTAACGCTGCAGCTGCACCTGAAAATGTGGCCGAAGCTTGAGCAGACCGAAGGTCCGCTGAACATCTTTAAAAACGTCGAAATGCCTCTGGTACCGGTGATTTCACGTATTGAACGCAACGGCGTTAAAATTGACCCGACTATTTTGCACACGCATTCCGTCGAGCTGACCAAACGCCTTGCCGAGCTTGAGCTTAAGGCCCATGACATTGCCGGCGAGGAATTTAATCTCTCTTCGACTAAGCAGCTGCAAACGATTCTGTTTGAAAAGCAGGGCATTAAGCCGCTGAAGAAAACGCCAGGCGGTGCACCGTCAACCTCCGAAGAGGTACTTGAAGAGCTGGCGCTGGATTACCCGCTGCCTAAGGTGATTCTGGAATACCGCGGCCTTGCGAAGCTGAAATCCACCTATACCGACAAACTGCCGCTGATGATTAGCCCGATAACCGGACGCGTACATACGTCTTATCATCAGGCGGTAACGGCGACCGGTCGCCTGTCTTCTACCGACCCTAACCTGCAGAACATCCCGGTTCGTAACGATGAAGGTCGCCGTATTCGCCAGGCCTTTATTGCGCCTGAAGACTACGTGATCCTTTCTGCGGACTACTCGCAAATTGAACTGCGCATCATGGCTCATCTTTCCCGCGATAAAGGCTTGCTAAGCGCCTTTGCCGAAGGAAAAGATATCCACCGCGCCACTGCGGCAGAAGTCTTTGGCCTGCCGCTTGAAAGCGTTACCGGCGAGCAGCGCCGCAGCGCGAAGGCGATTAACTTTGGTCTGATCTACGGAATGAGCGCCTTTGGCCTTTCCCGCCAGCTCAACATTCCACGTAAAGAGTCCCAAAAGTACATGGATCTCTACTTCGAGCGTTACCCGGGCGTGCTGGAGTATATGGAGCGTACGCGTGCTCAGGCGAAAGATCGGGGCTATGTAGAAACGCTGGATGGCCGCCGCCTCTATCTGCCGGATATCAATTCCAGCAATGGCGCTCGCCGTGCCGGGGCAGAACGTGCCGCGATCAACGCCCCGATGCAGGGAACCGCCGCTGACATCATCAAGCGCGCGATGATTGCCGTCGATGCCTGGCTGGAGACGGATAAACCACGGGTGAAAATGATCATGCAGGTTCACGATGAACTGGTATTCGAAGTGCACAAAGACGACGTGGAAGCGGTGTCTGAAAAGGTGCATGAGCTTATGGAAAACAGCATGAAGCTCGACGTGCCGCTGCTGGTGGAAGTGGGCAGCGGTAAGAACTGGGATGAGGCGCATTAATACTCAATGCTCAGGTCATGTTTTTGTAACTAAGCAACATAAGTCATAGCTTTTTGTGATGATGCTTCAAGAATGTGATGCAAAAAGTGAAAAAAAACTACAAAAAATGCTTTTTTGAGCGATTAAAAAGGAGTAGAGTTATTCGCGTAGGGTACAGAGGTAAGATGTTCTATCTTTCAGACCTTTTACTTCACGTAATCGGATTTGGCTGAATATTTAGCCGCCCCAGTCAGAAATGACTGGGGCGTTTTTTATTGCGCGAAACAAAAGAAAAACGCGGCCTGGGCCGCGTATTGGACTGATGACAAGCCCCGAGCAAATCGGATATGCCAGAGGACGTGTTTTAATTACTCTTCAGCCGCTTCTTCTTCCACCGCCGGTGGCAGATCGTTGTACCAGCTATCCAGCTTCAGGCGCAGTTTATCGACGCCGGTTTTCTTCAGGGAAGAGAACGCCTCAACCTCGATATTCCCGCCAAACGCCAGAACCGCCTCGCGCACCATATTCAGCTGCGCTTTACGTGCGCCTGAAGCCAGCTTGTCGGCTTTGGTCAGCAGCAGCATCACTTCGATATTGCTGGCTACGGCCCACTGAATCATCTGCTGGTCGAGATCTTTCAGCGGATGACGAATATCCATCAGCACGACCAGGCCTTTCAGGCTGTTACGCTTTTGCAGGTATTCACCCAGCGCGCGCTGCCACTTGTGCTTCACCTCTTCAGGGACTTCGGCATAGCCGTAGCCCGGTAAATCCACCAGGCGTTTGCCTTCGGCAACTTCGAACAGGTTGATAAGCTGGGTACGACCAGGGGTTTTACTGGTGCGAGCCAGGCCTTTCTGGTTGGTCAGCGTGTTCAGCGAGCTGGACTTACCCGCGTTAGAGCGGCCTGCGAAAGCAACCTCAATACCGGTATCAGAAGGCAGATGGCGAATGTCCGGTGCGCTGAGCACGAACTTAGTCAGTTGATAGTTCCAGTTTTTCAAAACGGTTGTC
Source organism: Cedecea neteri (assembly GCF_000757825.1). Taxonomy (GTDB): domain Bacteria; phylum Pseudomonadota; class Gammaproteobacteria; order Enterobacterales; family Enterobacteriaceae; genus Cedecea; species Cedecea selenatireducens. The sequence continues at coordinate 2,615,586 of NZ_CP009451.1, read as the reverse complement.
TCCGTCAGGTAAGCATTTGCCGGGGATTATACCTGAACGAGCGAAAAACGCCGTGTTTCTCGCCAGAAGAGAAACTTAATGAAGAAAATAAGGGTTGGTTAACCTGTCGCCTTTTTTCTTTGCTTGCTTTCTGCTAGATTCCGCCGCAATTCTATACTGAATAAAATGGCTTAAGACGACTTATCATGAAGCAACAAAACTCTGCACCACAAGGTAAAAAACCGGCAAAAGCACGCCGCAAATCGCGCGAAGAGATTGACCAGGAAGCGCGTGAGCGCAAGCGCCAGAAAAAACACAGTGGCCACGCAGCGGGTAGCCGCGCTAACGGCGAAAGCCAGGCAAAAGGCGGTAAGTCCTCGGGTCAGGCGAAAGACCCGCGCATTGGCAGTAAAAAACCAATTCAACTGGGCGTAACCGATGCAGCACCGGTCGCTAAACAGCACAAACCTAAGAGCGAGAAACCTATGCTAACACCACAGGCTGAGCTGGATATGCTGGAAAACGATGAGCGCCTGGATGGGCTGCTGGAGCGTCTGGAAGCAGGCGAAACCCTGAGCAAAGAAGAGCAGTCCTGGGTTGATGCGAAGCTCGATCGTATCGACGCGTTGATGGCCGAACTCGGCATCGCCTGGGAAGACGATGAAGAGGAAGAAGAAGAAAAAGCTGACGATTTAATGCGTCTGCTGAAGGGCGGTAACTGACGCTTACTCCTATGGGATTACCTGTTCTTATTATGGTTATTCCGCTGGTGTGTTATCTGCTGTGGTTATTCGTTAAACTACGGCGGCTGTCGCGGCTGCAGAATTTGCTGCGGCGAAGGGTTATGGCTCGCGGAACGAGCGGGCCAGCTTCGCCTCGTCGGCGCCGGCGACAACACCGCAAGGAGTGAGTATGTCTGAGCAGTTAATCGACTGGGATCTGGCTCTGATCCAGAAATATAATTATTCAGGGCCGCGTTACACCTCTTATCCGACCGCGCTGGAGTTCTCAGAAGCTTTTGGCGAGGCGGAATTTTTGCAGGCGGTTGCCCGTTACCCGGAGCGCCCGCTGTCGCTCTACGTGCATATCCCGTTCTGCCACAAGCTTTGCTATTTCTGCGGCTGCAATAAAATTGTGACCCGCCAGCAGCATAAAGCCGATCAGTATCTCGATGCCCTGGAACAGGAAATCATCCACCGTGCGCCGCTGTTTGCTGGCCGTCACGTTAGCCAGCTGCACTGGGGCGGCGGGACGCCAACTTACCTGAGCAAAGCGCAAATCAGTCGCCTGATGACGCTGCTGCGCGGTAATTTCCGCTTTAACGACGACGCCGAACTGTCCATTGAAGTTGACCCGCGTGAAATCGAGCTGGACGTGCTCGATCATCTTCGGCAGGAAGGTTTTACCCGCCTCAGCATGGGCGTTCAGGACTTCAATAAAGAAGTGCAGCGTCTGGTTAACCGTGAGCAGGACGAAGAGTTTATTTTCGCGCTTATTCAACGTGCGCGAGAGCTGGGTTTTACTTCCACCAATATCGACCTGATTTACGGCCTGCCAAAGCAAACGCCGGAAAGCTTTGCCTTTACGCTCAAGCGTGTGGCCGAGCTAAGCCCGCATCGTCTGAGCGTTTTTAACTATGCGCACCTGCCGACGCTGTTTGCCGCCCAACGTAAGATCAAAGACGCTGACTTACCGAGCGCCCAGCAGAAGCTGGATATCCTGCAGGAAACCATCGCTTCGCTGACCGGCTCAGGCTATCAATTTATCGGTATGGATCATTTTGCCCGCCCGGATGACGAACTGGCTATTGCCCAGCGTGAAGGCAAACTGCACCGTAATTTCCAGGGCTACACCACTCAGGGCGATACCGATTTGCTGGGGCTTGGCGTGTCGGCCATCAGCATGATTGGCGATTGCTACGCGCAGAACCAGAAAGAGCTGAAGTCTTATTATCAGCAGGTGGACGAGCAGGGCAATGCGCTGTGGCGCGGTCTGGCGTTAACGCGAGACGATTGTATTCGCCGCGACGTGATTAAGGCGCTGATCTGTAACTTCCAGCTTAACTTCGCTGAAATTGAGCAAGCATGGTCGCTGACGTTTGCTGACTACTTTGCAGAAGATCTGGGCCTGCTGGCTCCGCTGGCGAAAGATGGGCTGGTGGTGATAGACAGCCAGGGGATTCAGGTAACCGGCAAGGGGCGCCTGCTGATCCGCAATATCTGTATGTGCTTTGATACCTACCTGAGGCAAAAAGCGCGCCTGCAGCAGTTTTCGCGCGTGATATAAAAACGGCGGGCTTTAGCCCCGCCGTTATTTCAACCTTCGCAAAGCGCTATTCCATTCCCAGCTCTTTTAGCTTACGAGTCAGCGTGTTTCGCCCCCAGCCCAGCAGGCGAGCCGCTTCTTGTTTATGTCCCTGAGTGTGTCGTAACGCGGTGGTTAACAGCGTGCGCTCCATTTCCGGCTGAGCTTCTGAAAGCAGATCCTGATGCCCGGAACGTAGCGCCCGTTCTGCCCACTGTGCCAGCAGCATTGCCCAGCTGTCAGGGTTAGTCTGCGTAACCCCGCCGCTTTCGGTTACCGTCGTTTCAAACAGCTCGCTCGGGAGATCCTGAATAAGTACTTCCTGACCCGCCGCCATCACCGTCAGCCAGCGGCAGGTGTTTTCCAGCTGGCGTACGTTGCCGGGCCAGGCCAGACGCGTTAAGGCATTTTCCGTTTCCGGATGCAGCAGTTTTGCTTCAACACCCAGCTCGCGTGCGGCCACCTGCAGGAAGTGCCGTGACAGGCGAGGAATATCTTCCCGGCGTTCACGCAGAGGCGGCAGGTGTACACGGATCACGTTCAGGCGGTGGAACAAGTCTTCACGGAACTTCCCTTCCTGCACCCGTAGCTCGAGGTTCTGGTGGGTTGCGGCAATAATACGCACATCGACTTTAACGGCCGCGTAGCCGCCAACGCGATAAAACTGGCCGTCGGCCAGTACGCGGAGCAGCCGGGTCTGTACGTCCAGGGGCATGTCGCCTATTTCATCGAGAAACAGCGTGCCGCCGTCGGCCTGTTCAAAACGGCCCTGGCGAATCTGGTTGGCGCCGGTGAAAGCACCTTTCTCATGGCCAAACAGCTCTGACTCGATTAAATCTTTGGGAATAGCCGCCATATTAAGCGCGATAAACGGCGATTTAGCCCGCGGGCTGTGGCGATGCAGGGCATGCGCCACAAGCTCTTTACCGGTACCAGATTCGCCGTTAATCAATACGCTGATGGACGAACGCGACAGGCGGCCAATAATACGAAACACGTCCTGCATCGCCGGGGCTTCGCCGATGATGTCGGTCGTTGGTCCGTTGTCCGGCGCATTACGCGGCTGCTGCTGCTCCTGATAGTGGCTGATGGCGCGTTCAACCAGCGCCACCGCCTCGTCGATATCAAACGGTTTTGGCAGATAGTCAAAAGCACCCTGTTGATAGGCGCTAACGGCGGCGTCTAAATCCGAATGGGCAGTCATTATGATGACCGGCAGCATAGGATGGCGCTGTTTAATCTGCTTTAGCAGGGCAAGACCGTCCATGCCGGGCATACGAATATCCGACAGCAGCACGTCCGGGGTTTTGGTCGCCAGGGCGTCCAGCACCTCATTGCCGTTTTCAAAGGTGGTGCAGATCAACCCGGCTCCGGTTAACGCGCGCTCCAGTACCCAGCGGATGGAGCTATCGTCGTCAACGACCCAAACTATCCCTCGTTGCATAAAGACCTCTACTTCCGAATAGGCAGGTAAACCGAAAATTCGGTATGACCAGGCCAGCTGTTGAATTCGATTTTCCCCGAATGCTGGTCGATAAGGCTACGCGCTATGGAAAGACCAAGCCCGGTGCCACCTTCTCGCCCGCTGACCATCGGGTAGAACAACGTGTCCTGCAAATGTGCCGGGATACCCGGGCCGTTATCTTCAACGTCTATGCGTGCTGCAAGACGATAGCGCGAGCCGTGAAGCGTCAGCTGGAAAGCCGTGCGGGTGCGTAAGATAATCTCACCGCCTTCACTGCCCAGCGCCTGCAGCGCATTGCGAACGATATTCAGTAAAACCTGCTCTATCTGGTCCGGATCGTGAGCAAACTCCGGCAAACTTGGATCGTAATCCCGCACAAGAGTCACGTTGTCCGGCAGCTCCATCGACACCAGCGTCACCACGCGCTCGGCAACTTTGTGAATGCTTTCGGTGACGTGCATCCCCGGCTGCTGTGGGCCTAACAGGCGGTCGACCAGATTTCTTAAGCGATCGGCCTGTTCAATAATCACTTTGGTGTATTCAGTCAGCGACGGGTCCGGCAATGCTTTACTCAGCAGCTGTGCCGCCCCCCGCAGCCCACCAAGCGGGTTTTTAATTTCATGCGCCAGCCCGCGGACTAAGTCTCGGGCGGCAATCTGCTGCGCATGCTGCAGCTGTTCCTGGCTCAGTCGACGCTGATTATCCATCGGCGCCATTTCCATCAGGATGTACCCTTCCGGCAGCTTTTGCGCCGTCAGGGAGAGAATGTGCGATCGGCCATCAATGACCAGCGTAACCTCGTTGTCGGTAAATCCCTGGCCCGCCATCAGGCTTTCCTGCATGACGCCAATGTTCAACGAGAAATAACTCAATAGATCCGGCAGAGGCGTGCCGTACAGCTTGCGTGAGCTCTGCGCCAGCAGTTGCTGAGCCGCAGGGTTGGCGTAATGTACCGCCAGCTCGTCATCCACGAGCAGGATGCTGTTGATGAGAGAATTCAGAATCTGCCCAGCATCGGGCAGCGCGCCAGTTGCCATACAGCAGTCTCCGTGCACCGTTTTAGTGCATTATAGTCTTTGGGTGACAAAAAACAGCGTCACAGGGGATTCCGGTGGAGAAAAAAGCCCATCCGGAGATGGGCCAAAGTTTCCACGGCAACAAAAAACTCCTAACGCCCTTCGCGCCACAGCTGCGTTGGCTGCCCTTACTCACCCTGGTCACATCGTTACCTATGCTTCCAGGGATTCACTCAGTTGCCGTCTTGCTGCAACGCGAAATTCGTTGGATTTCTAAATTATTAGACGCTGTAGTACAGCTCGAACTCTACCGGGTGCGGAGTCATGCGTACGCGGTCGTTTTCTTCGATACGCAGCGCGATGTAAGCATCGATAGCGTCGTTGGTGAATACGCCACCTGCGGTCAGGAACTCACGGTCTTCGTTCAGAGCGTTCAGTGCTTCTTCCAGAGAACCTGCAACCTGTGGGATCTCTTTCGCTTCTTCTGGCGGCAGGTCATACAGGTTTTTGTCCATGGCTTCGCCAGGGTGGATCTTGTTCTTAATACCGTCCAGGCCGGCCATCAGCAGCGCTGCGAAGCACAGGTATGGGTTCGCCGCTGGGTCCGGGAAGCGCACTTCGATACGACGTGCTTTTGGAGACGCAACAACCGGGATACGGATAGAAGCAGAACGGTTACGGGCAGAGTACGCCAGCATTACTGGGGCTTCGTAGCCTGGGACCAGACGCTTGTAGGAGTTAGTGGTTGGGTTCGCCAGGGCGTTGATCGCTTTAGCGTGTTTGATAACACCACCGATGTAGTACAGCGCTTGCTCAGACAGGCCTGCGTATTTGTCGCCGGAGAACAGGTTTACGCCGTTCTTGGACAGGGACATGTGGCAGTGCATACCAGAACCGTTATCGCCAAACATTGGTTTAGGCATAAAGGTCGCGGTTTTACCGTAGGCGTGAGCAACGTTGTGCACAACGTATTTGTAGATCTGAATTTCGTCAGCTTTTTTGGTCATGGTGTTGAAGCGGGTAGCCACTTCGTTCTGACCAGCGGTCGCTACTTCGTGGTGGTGAGCTTCAACAACCAGGCCCATCTGCTCCATGGTCAGACACATAGCAGAACGCAGATCCTGAGCGGAGTCGACCGGTGGAACCGGGAAGTAACCGCCTTTCACAGCAGGACGGTGGCCTTTGTTACCGCCTTCGTATTTGGTGCCGGTGTTCCATGCGCCTTCGATATCATCGATAGCAACGTGGGAGCCGGAGATAGAGCTGCCGAAACGAATGTCGTCGAACAGGAAGAATTCTGGCTCTGGCCCGAACAGAACGGTGTCTGCGATGCCGGTAGAGCGCAGGTAGTCTTCAGCGCGTTTTGCAATGGAACGCGGGTCACGGTCGTAGCCCTGCATGGTGCCTGGCTCGAGAATGTCGCAGCGGATAATCAGGGTAGAATCCGCGAAGAACGGGTCGATAACCGCCGTCGTTGGATCTGGCATCAGCACCATGTCGGATTCGTTGATACCTTTCCAGCCACCAATCGAGGAGCCGTCAAACATTTTGCCTTCTTCGAAGAAGTCAGCATTCACCTGATGAGCAGGGATAGTGACGTGCTGTTCTTTACCTTTAGTATCGGTAAAGCGCAGATCAACAAACTTCACTTCATGCTCATTCAGCATCGTCAAAACGTGTTCAGCGGACATACTTAAACTCTCCCGGATTGGTGTAGTCGTCGTGGTAACGAGGTAATCAAACACTTCTTAATGTGGCTTTTCGCCATAAAATGTTTAAAGCGAAATCTGTGCCAACTTTTAAATCACCCTAAAAAGGCGCTATCATGCGCACCATAGTGCAAAAGGGCTGCACCAGGATGAATATTTTGCACCAATATAGTGCTTCAGATTAAAACCTGAGCACCATATTGGTGCAATTTACGTTATAGCTCCCTTTTTAGCTCCGTGAAAGCGATCACAATCCCTTACTTTCTATATTGTTTGTAAAGGTTCTTTGTGATCCTGTTCTGTCCTTCGATTAATACGTGTACAATAACGCGCTATTTCTAATGCCTGAGGCAAAGTTGTGATCGAAAATCTGCGTAATATCGCCATCATCGCGCACGTTGACCATGGTAAAACTACCCTGGTTGATAAGCTGCTGCAGCAATCTGGTACTTTCAGTAACGAACGTGCTGAAGCCACTGAACGCGTGATGGACTCCAATGACCTGGAGAAAGAGCGTGGGATTACCATCCTCGCTAAAAACACCGCTATCAAATGGAATGACTATCGTATCAACATCGTTGATACCCCAGGACACGCCGACTTCGGTGGTGAAGTTGAGCGCGTAATGTCAATGGTTGACTCCGTTCTGCTGGTGGTTGATGCAATGGATGGCCCAATGCCGCAGACGCGCTTCGTAACCAAAAAGGCGTTTGCCCATGGTTTGAAGCCGATCGTGGTTATCAACAAAGTTGACCGCCCTGGCGCGCGTCCTGACTGGGTTGTTGATCAGGTCTTCGACCTGTTCGTTAACCTTGATGCGACCGACGAGCAGCTCGACTTCCCAATTATTTATGCATCCGCACTGAACGGCATCGCGGGCATGGATCACAATGATATGGCAGCGGACATGACTCCACTGTATCAGGCCATTGTCGATCGCGTACCGGCACCGAACGTTGACCTCGACGGTCCACTGCAGATGCAAATTTCCCAGCTGGACTACAACAACTACGTTGGCGTTATCGGCATCGGCCGCATCAAACGCGGCAAAGTGAAGCCAAACCAGCAGATCACTATCATTGATAGCGAAGGGAAAACCCGTAACGGTAAAGTCGGTAAAGTTCTGACCCACCTGGGCCTGGAGCGTATCGAGTCTACCGAAGCCGAAGCGGGCGATATCATCGCCATCACCGGCCTGGGCGAGCTGAACATCTCCGACACCATTTGCGACCCGCAAAATGTTGAAGCGCTGCCAGCGCTGTCCGTAGATGAGCCAACCGTTTCCATGTTCTTCAACGTAAATACCTCTCCGTTCTGCGGTAAAGAAGGTAAGTTCGTGACCTCTCGTCAGATTCTGGATCGTCTGAACAAAGAGCTGGTACACAACGTTGCGCTGCGTGTTGAAGAAACCGAAGATGCGGATGCATTCCGCGTATCCGGCCGTGGTGAGCTGCACCTCTCCGTTCTTATCGAAAACATGCGTCGTGAAGGTTTCGAGCTGGCGGTATCCCGTCCGAAAGTTATCTTCCGCGAAATCGACGGCCGTAAACAAGAGCCGTTCGAAAACGTAACGCTGGATATCGAAGAGCAGCATCAGGGTTCCGTGATGCAGGCGCTCGGCGAGCGTAAAGGCGACCTGAAAAACATGAATCCGGACGGCAAAGGCCGTGTGCGTCTTGACTACGTGATTCCAAGCCGTGGTCTGATTGGCTTCCGTAACGAATTCATGACCATGACCTCCGGTACCGGTCTGCTGTACTCCACCTTCAGCCACTATGACGATATCCGTCAGGGCGAAGTGGGCCAGCGTCAGAACGGCGTGCTGATCTCCAACGGTCAGGGTAAAGCGGTTGCGTTTGCTCTGTTCGGCCTGCAGGATCGCGGCAAGCTGTTCCTGGGCCACGGGGCTGAAGTTTACGAAGGCCAGATCATCGGTATTCACAGTCGTTCTAACGACCTGACCGTTAACTGCCTGACCGGTAAGAAGCTGACCAACATGCGTGCTTCCGGTACTGACGAAGCGACCACTCTGGTTCCTGCGCAGAAAATGACCCTGGAGCAAGCTCTGGAGTTCATCGATGACGACGAACTGGTAGAAGTGACTCCGCTGTCCGTGCGTATTCGTAAGCGCCACCTGACTGAAAACGACCGCAAACGTGCGGGTCGTGGTAGCAAAGAAGCGTAAGTTTCTTTTCTGCAGTCCATTGAAGCCCTACCTGCAAAGGTGGGGCTTTTTTTATTTTACCTCTCAGAATGCTCAACGTTGCTTTCCTCTGATAGTCAAAGCCAGCCTTTCCCGCTACAGTTATTTCTCCATGTTCGGAAAGGAGGTGCGCATGCTGTATATCTTTGATTTAGGTAACGTCATCGTTGATATCGACTTTAATCGCGTACTGGGCGTCTGGAGTGATTACAGCCGGGTGCCGTTAGCCAACCTGCAGAAAAGTTTCGCGATGGGAGAAACCTTCCATCAGCACGAACGTGGGCAAATAACGGATGAAGTGTTTGCCGAACGCCTGTGCCATGAAATGGACGTTGCGCTGAGCTACGAGCAGTTTGCCGCGGGCTGGCAGGCCATTTTCGTTGGCCTGCGCAAAGAGACGATTGGCGTCATGCAAAAACTCCGCGAGCAGGGACATCGCGTCGTGGTCCTTTCCAATACCAACCGCCTGCACACCGGATTCTGGCCTGATGAATACCCGGAAGTGGCGCAATCGGCCGATAAAATCTATCTCTCCCAGGAAATGGGGATGCGCAAGCCGGACGCGGAAATCTACCTCAAAGTGCTGCAGGAAGAAGGATTCTCTGCGGATCAGGCCGTGTTCTTCGATGACAACGCCGACAATATTATCGGCGCGCGGGCATTAGGTATTAACAGTATTCAGGTGCTCGACAAGAAGACCATCCCAGACTGGTTTGCTAAGCAGGGATGAGCAAAAGCGTGCCACGTAAAACTGCGCATCGCCTCAGGCCGCTCTGGGCCTGGGGCAAACTGCTGTGGCAGCGTATCGATCAGGACAACATGACGACGCTGGCAGGCAACCTCGCCTATGTGTCTTTGCTGTCACTGGTGCCGCTGGTGGCGGTCGTATTTGCGCTGTTCGCCGCGTTTCCGATGTTTGCCGATATCAGCGTTCAGCTGCGCCATTTTGTCTTTGCCAATTTTATGCCGGCCACCGGGGACGTGATTCAGCGCTACATCGAACAGTTTGTCGCCAACTCCAATAAAATGACGGCGGTGGGGGCTGTCGGGCTGATTGTGACCTCGCTGCTGCTGATGTATGCGGTAGACAGCGCGCTAAATACCATCTGGCGCAGCAAACGCGTACGGCCAAAAGTGTATTCCTTTGCCATTTATTGGATGATCCTCACGCTCGGGCCACTTTTGGCCGGGGCAAGCCTGGCGATCAGCTCTTATCTCCTGTCTTTGCGCTGGGCTTCCGAACTGAACAGCATGCTGGATGAAGTGCTGCGCATTTTCCCTCTGCTGCTCTCCTGGCTTTCGTTTTGGCTGCTCTACAGCCTGGTGCCGACGACCAGCGTGCGGGCCAGGGACGCCATGATAGGCTCTCTGGTGGCCGCGTTGCTGTTTGAGCTGGGCAAGAAGGGGTTTGCCCTCTACATCACCATGTTCCCCTCTTACCAGCTGATTTACGGCGTGCTGGCGGTTATCCCCATATTATTTGTCTGGGTCTATTGGACCTGGTGTATTGTGTTGCTGGGGGCGGAAATCACCGCCTCGCTGGGCGACTACCGAAAATTACGACAAGCTGCAGAGCAGGAAGAACTGGAAGAACCATGATTGCATTAATTCAGCGCGTAACCCGTGCCAGCGTCACCGTGGAGGGTGAGGTGACGGGTGAAATTGGCCCCGGACTTTTGGTGTTGTTGGGTGTCGAAAAAGAAGATAACGAACAAAAAGCCAATCGCCTGTGCGAGCGCGTTCTGGGGTATCGAATCTTCAGCGACGAGCAGGGCAAGATGAACCTCAACGTTCAGCAGGCGGGCGGCAGCCTGCTGGTGGTTTCTCAGTTCACGCTGGCTGCGGACACTGAACGCGGCATGCGGCCGAGCTTCTCCGGTGGCGCGGCGCCACAGCAGGCTGAAGCTCTTTATGAGTACTTTGTCGGGCGCTGCAAGCAGCAGGGGATAGAAGCCCCCACCGGGCGATTTGCCGCCGATATGCAGGTTTCACTAATTAATGATGGGCCGGTGACGTTCTGGCTGCAGGTATAACCCTCGCCACCGGCCCGCGCAACGAGAGAGCAACGTATGTATCACCTTCGTGTGCCACAAACAGAAGAAGAACTTGACCGTTATTACCAGTTCCGCTGGGAAATGTTGCGCCAGCCGCTACACCAGCCTAAAGGCTCCGAGCGCGATGCATGGGATGCGATGGCGCATCATCAGATGGTGGTGGATGAAGAGGGTAATACCGTTGCCGTAGGCCGCCTTTATATTAATGCCGATAACGAAGCCGCGATTCGGTTTATGGCGGTACACCCTTCGGTTCAGGATAAAGGTTTAGGTACGCTGGTAGCGATGGCTCTGGAGTCCGTAGCGCGGCAGGAGGGCGTTAAGCGCGTAACCTGCAGTGCACGTGAAGATGCCGTGGCGTTTTTCTCCAAGCTGGGCTTTGTTAACCAGGGCGAAATCACAACCCCGCAAACCACGCCTGTACGCCACTTCCTGATGATTAAGCCGGTTGCCACGCTTGACGATATCCTTCACCGGGGCGACTGGTGTGGGCAGCTGCAGCAGGCCTGGTACGAACATATTCCGCTTAGCGAGAAAATGGGCGTGCGCATACAGCAGTATACCGGGCAAAAATTCATTACTACGATGCCGGAAATGGGCAACCAGAATCCGCACCATACGCTCTTCGCGGGGAGCCTGTTCTCGCTGGCCACGTTAACCGGCTGGGGACTTATCTGGCTGATGTTGCGTGAGCGGCATCTGGGCGGCACGATTATTCTGGCCGATGCCCATATCCGCTATAGCAAACCGATCACCGGGAAACCGGGGGCAACCGCCGATTTAGGATCTTTGAGCGGCGATCTGGACAGGCTTGCCCGTGGCCGTAAAGCTCGCGTTGCGCTTGAGGTTGAGCTTTACGGCAATGAAACGCCCGGCGCCGTATTTGAAGGTGTTTATCTCGTGCTGCCCGCTAAGCCGTTTGGCCCCCTGGAAGAGGGCGGTAACGAAGAGGAGTGATCCCTGGACGCAGGTTACGCGCCGGGAACTTCTCCATTATGCATAGTCTGTTGGATCTGTTGCCCGCTGGCGCCTGTGGCCTGCAGGCTGCCGTTTACTGTCGGTTTCAGAGCCGAATTGGCTGATACCTGCCCGGTAACCGAAAGCTGCAGGTTACCGTCGCCCTCGAGCGGAAGAGAAGGCCAGCCCCAGGCGTGCAGCACGTTCACCGGCACGCTCTGGCCCTTCAGGCTAACGCTGACGGCCCGTTGAGGCGTTTGGCTCACGGTTGCCGTTGCTTCCAGTAATCCTTTCCCGGCGAAGGCGCTCAGCTCCGTGATCGCCACCTGGCTCTGATTTGCCGTTAACGACAGCGACGGGCGGCGCACGTCAACCCGGTTAAAGGTGGCGGCGGCGGCATTAAACGAGGCATTGCCTGACCAAATTCCCCATTGATGATCCCGCGCCAGCTGAATATTCGTCGCTGTACCATCCAGGCCTGTCATTTGGAACGGCCATGCCGGGTCGATATCGATAATCAGATTGCGATTAGCCGAAAACTTTTTCACCGTGATGCTATTCAGCCAGTCCGGAAGCGTCTCCATCCACAGGGCCTTCCAGTTGGATGGCAGCGTATATTCGAGCCCGCCCACGACGACTTCATCCATCACCGCCTGATTACCCTCGCGCAACCATTGCCCGGAAGCGCGGACTAAACCGCCTTCCCAGCGGGAGCTGAACTGGCGGAGCGTGGCCGCAGCTGGAGCAAAATCGACGTTTACGATCGGATCCTGCAAATGCAGCGAGCCGTTGATGAACTCGCTGGCGTTCATCGACAGCTGGCCGTCATCGCTTTGCCAGCCTCCGTTAGCCAACGTCAGATTACGCAGGCTAAGGGCCAGGTCGCTCACCGCCCACTCTTTCCCTTCCAGCCGCGCATCGGTTATCTCAAGGCGATCGATGGTTAACGAGGGAATCGACGTCACCGGCGCTAGAAAATCGCTGAGCGATTTTGCCGTTTGCAGGCGAATATCGTTCAGGCGTAGGCTGCCAACCTCCCACGAGCCGTCGGCATTGCGGTGGGCGTTGCCGGTCAGCGAGCCACGTGCAACGTCCGCACCGAGAGTGGTCAGCGTGACTTGTTCATTATCCAGGTTTCCCTGCAGCAAGACGTTGCTGGCGTTGACGCCATTAAGCGTCAGTGAGCCCGCGCTGAAGGCTATAGTGGCTTTATTGCCCAGTACTTTCCCGGCCTGAGGCCTCCAGGGTGAAACGCCGCCCTCAACGCGCTGAGCGCTGAGGTTCCACTCGCTATCCGGGCTGTTAATGGCCATATCCTGCAGCTGCAGTTTATCTGCCTCAAGCGGGAGCGGAACGGCGTTCGAACTGAGATTCAGCGTTCCCTGCTGGAGCAAAATAGTGTCGACATAGAGTGGCTGAGAAAACTGTCGCGTACTCAGGCCAATATCCACGTTCTTTGCTACCAGCGTTGCGGGCTGGCCGCTGCGGCCAAAAGTAACGTTATGAAACATCAGGTGAGTGGGCGAAGACCAGTCGTGTTCCATCTCATTGAAAGAGAGATGGTAGTTGGTTTTTTCATTCACCCAGCTGCTGATTTGGCCAGCGCCCCAGCGGGTTTGCAGCAGGATGTAAAAGGCAATCAGCGCCAGTATGACAAGGCCCAACAGGATAAGAACCAGCTTTCCGAGGAATTTCATTGCCTTCCGCTCCATTGAGTTTCGCTAAGGGTGTTATGCCCCATTTACCGCTATAGCTCAAGGAAGGGATTGTCAAAGGAGGTTTCGCGCCGGCAAAAACAGCCGCCGGCGCGTGAGGGAGTTACGCTTTTTCCGGAGGGAAAACCAGGTTCAAAATAATGGCTGTGATCCCGCCAGCGGCAATGCCTGAGGAAAGCAGGGTTTTCAGCCAGTCTGGTGCAAACTGCAAAATCAGCGGCTGCTGGGAGACGCCCAGACCCACGGCGAGCGACAGGGCGATAATCATAATCGCGCGGCGGTTTAGCGGTTCGCGGGAAACAATACGTACGCCGGAGGCCGCAATGGTGCCGAACATCACAATCGTTGCGCCGCCGAGAACCGGCTCAGGAATGTGCTGCACGAAGCCACTGACCGCCGGGAATAAGCCAAGCACGATCAGCATCAGCGCGACAACAAAACCGACATAGCGGCTGGCAACGCCGGTCAGCTGAATGACGCCATTGTTCTGACCAAAGCAGGAGTTAGGGAAGGTATTGAACACGGCAGAAACGCAGGAGTTGAGGCCGTTTGCCAGCACGCCACCCTTCAGACGCTTCATGTAAAGTGGGCCAGAAACCGGCTGCTCTGATACGTCAGAGGTGGCGGTGATATCGCCGATGGTTTCCAGCGAGGTCACCATAAAGACCAGCATCAGCGGGATAAGCAGGCTCCAGTCGATGCCAAGGCCGTAATACAGCGGCATTGGTACCATTATAAGGTCGGTGTTAGCTGGCTGAGTTGTGGCAGGCAGCATGTCCAGCGCCCAGGCCAGCAGATAGCCCACGGCCATTGCAATAACCAGCGAGGCTACGCGCAGGTAAGGGTTACGCTGGCGGTTTAGCAGGATAATAACCAGCAGAACCGCGCCCGCCAGCAGCAGGTTTTTCGGCGCGCCAAAGGTATGGTCAGCCATTGCGCCGTAGCCGCCGCCGATAGAAGTTAGCCCAACCTGAATCAGCGACAGGCCGATAATCATCACCACCACGCCGGAAACCAGCGGCGTAATAATGCGGCGGGCCAGGTGCAGGACGCGAGAAATCAGCATTTCCGTGCAGCTGGCAAGCATCAGGGTACCGAACAGCGCGGCCATCATCGTCGGCACGTCCGCGCCGCCGTTTTTTAGCGCCATACCGCCCATAATCAGCGGTGAAACAAAGTTAAAGCTGGTGCCCTGAATCGACAACAGGCCTGAACCTACCGGCCCCCAGGCTTTGATTTGAATAATCGAAGCCACGCCAGAGGCAAACAAAGACATGCTGATAATGTGCTGAGTGTCTGATGCCGGTAACCCCAACGCCTGGCAAATTAACAATGCCGGGGTAATCACCGCCACAAACATAGCCAGCAGGTGCTGACAGGCGGCGAAAAGCGTTTGTGGAAGCGGCGGGCGATCTTCAAGGCGATAGATTAGTTCGCTCGGTTGAGTCTGCGCAACCGGTTGCGCATTTTCTGACTCTACGGCATTGACGGACATCAGGCGTTATCTCGTGGCTGGAAAAGCGCTGATTTTAACGGACTGAACGGTAAAAGCAAACGATTGCCAGCATGTGAGGGTAAGAGTGAAATGTCATAAATCAGTCATTATTTATAACTGATACGCGTTTTTTGGTTAAAATGTGCCGGCTGATTTCATGAATGACGGAAAAACAGCAAAGGATAATTAAGCGCGCGACTAATGGATGCGCAATAAAGGAGCACTGCAATGTTTCATCTTGATACCCTTTCTACTCTGGTGGCCGCTACGTTAGTCCTGCTTCTGGGGCGTAAAATGGTCCACTCCGTCCCTTTTCTCAAGAAGTACACCATTCCTGAACCCGTCGCTGGTGGGCTGCTGGTCGCCGTTGCGCTGCTGGTCCTGAAAAAAAGCATGGGTTGGGAAATTGAGTTTGATATGAGCCTCAAAGATCCTTTGATGCTCGCTTTCTTTGCCACTATCGGCCTGAACGCCAATATCGCCAGCTTGCGCAAGGGCGGGAAGGTGGTGGGGATTTTCCTGCTTATCGTCGTTGGGCTGCTGGTGATGCAGAACGCTATTGGCATCGGTATGGCCAGCATGCTGGGGCTCGATCCGCTGATGGGGCTGCTGGCAGGCTCGATAACCTTATCCGGCGGGCACGGTACCGGTGCGGCCTGGGGCAAGCTCTTTACCGAGCGCTATGGCTTCCAGAATGCGACGGAGGTTGCCATGGCCTGTGCGACCTTTGGCCTGGTGCTGGGGGGGTTAATTGGCGGCCCGGTTGCTCGCTATCTGGTGAGGCATTCTTCTACGCCGAATGGCGCCCCGGATGATAATGAAATTCCCGGCGCGTTTGAAAAGCCTGACGTAGGGCGTGTCATTACGTCCCTGGTGCTGATTGAAACTATTGCCCTGATTGCCATTTGCCTGACGGCCGGACGCGTCGTTGCCGGATTGCTGCAGGGGACGCTGTTTGAGCTGCCGACGTTTGTCTGCGTGCTGTTTGTCGGCGTCATTCTCAGTAATTTACTGGCGGCGGTGGGGTTTTACCGCGTCTACGAGCGTGCGGTTTCGGTGTTGGGCAACGTTTGCCTGTCGCTGTTCCTGGCGATGGCGTTAATGAGCCTTAAACTTTGGGAGCTGGCTTCTCTGGCGCTGCCTATGCTGGCTATTCTGGCCGTTCAAACGCTGTTTATGGCGCTATATGCCATCTTTGTGACCTGGCGTTTTATGGGCAAAAACTACGATGCGGCGGTGCTGGCCGCCGGTCACTGTGGTTTTGGCATGGGCGCCACGCCGACGGCTATTGCTAACATGCAGGCAATTACCGAGCGGTTTGGCCCGTCGCATATGGCGTTTCTGGTGGTGCCGATGGTGGGAGCGTTCTTTATCGACATCGTGAATGCGGTGGTGATCAAGCTGTTCCTGATGCTGCCGCTGTTTGCTTAAGCGTTGGAGTAGCGTTCGGTTTCCGGCATCCAGCGTTCAATCAGCGCCTTAGCCTGTTCGGGATAGCGTTCGTGAATATGGCGCGCCAGGCGCTGAACCTGCGGGATCATCCCCTGGTCCCGCAGCAGGTCGGCCACTTTGAATTCTGCGTTACCCGTCTGGCGAGTTCCAAGCAGCTCGCCAGGCCCTCGAATCTCCAGGTCTTTTTGCGCAATCACAAAGCCATCGTTGCTGTCTCTCAGCACCTGCAGGCGAAGCTGCGCCGTTTTGGATAGCGGGGATTTATACAGCAACACGCAATGAGAGGCCACCGCGCCACGGCCTACGCGGCCGCGCAGCTGGTGGAGTTGCGCAAGCCCTAAACGTTCGGGGTTTTCAATAATCATCAGGCTGGCGTTGGGCACATCCACGCCGACTTCAATCACCGTGGTGGCGACCAGAAGATGCAGTTCACCTAGCTTAAAGGCCTGCATCACCGCCTGTTTTTCCTGCGGCTTCATACGCCCGTGCACCAGGCCAATATTAAGCTCCGGCAGCGCGGTTTTGAGCTCTTCCCAGGTGACTTCTGCCGCCTGGGCTTCCAGCAGTTCAGACTCTTCAATCAGCGTGCAAACCCAGTAAGCCTGGCGTTTCTCGTCGCGGCAGGCGCTGCGTACGCGCTCGATTATCTCGCCCCGTCGGGTATCGGCTATCGCAACGGTGGTGACCGGCGTTCGTCCCGGCGGCAGCTCGTCAATAACGGAAGTATCAAGGTCGGCATAGGCGGTCATCGCCAGCGTGCGCGGAATAGGGGTCGCGGTCATGATCAACTGATGAGGGTGAAAGCCCTGAATCTGGCCTTTTTCCCACAGCGCCAGGCGCTGATGAACGCCAAAACGGTGCTGTTCATCAATGATAACCAGCGCCAGTCCGGCAAACTGTACCTGTTCCTGGAAAATAGCGTGAGTGCCGACCACCATTGAAACCTGACCGCTGGCGATGGCTTCCTGTTGCGCAATTCTGGCCTTCCCTTTCTGCTTTCCGGCAAGCCAGCCCACTTCGATGCCTAATGGTTCAAACCACAGACGGAAGTTATTGGCGTGCTGTTCTGCCAGCAGCTCGGTAGGTGCCATCAGGCCAACCTGCTTCCCATGAGCAATAGCTCTCAGCGCGGCAAGTGCGGCAACCAGCGTTTTACCGGAACCCACATCGCCCTGTACCAGGCGCATCATGGGGACGTCCAGCGCCATATCGCGTTCTATTTCTGCCACGACTCGCGCCTGTGCCCCGGTAGGTTTAAAGGGCAGGGCAGCAAGCAGTTGGTTTTTTAGCTCGTCGTGATTGCCCAGCGGCAGCGCATGGTAACGCTGTGCCCCGGCGCGTAGTGCCAGCATGCTCAGGTTATGGGCAAGCAGTTCTTCGAGGATCAGCCGCTGCTGCGCAGGATGCTTACCGGTTTCGAGATCGGCCAGTTTCATGTCCGGCGGCGGGCGGTGCAGGGTGCGTAACGCTTCCGGCAGGCTCATCATGCCCTGGCTCAGCTCGGCGGGCAGAAGCTCGGTAATTGCGCAGGTATCCAGCAGCTCAAGCGCCTGATCGGTCAACTTACGCAGTGTGGCCTGGCGGATGCCTTCAGTTGTCGGGTAAACCGGCGTGAGCGTTTCCTGCAGATCCGGCGTGCTGAGATCCCCCTGAATGCGGTATTCAGGATGGAACATCTCGGCACCGTATTTACCGCGTTTGGCTTCACCGTAAGCGAGCACGCGCTTTCCGGTGGAAAGGCTGTTCTTCATCGCCGCGTTGAAATTAAAGAAGCGCAGGGTAAGAATGCCGGTGCCGTCGCTAATCTGGCAGGTCATCATTCGGCGGCCGCCGAAGGAGATATTGCAGTTCAGCACTTCACCTTCCACCGTGGCGTAAAGGCCGGGTTGGAGATCGTTAATGGGGTAGAGATGGGTGCGGTCTTCGTAGCGAAGCGGCAGGTGCAGCAGTAAATCCTGAATCGTGTGCAGGCCAATTTTGGCCAGCTTGCCGCTCTGGCTGGCACCCACTCCGGCAAGCGTGCTTAGCGGTATGGCATCCAGCAGGCGGCCTTTCATGGCTTACTTCGCTGACTGCATCGTTGCCCACCATGCGGCATCAGCTTCTATCTCACCCTGCTGATTCACATGTGGGTACGGTAAGCCTTTACGGCGGGAGACGTTCGCCAGCACAGGGTAACCGCCTTCAAACAGCAATCTCTGCTGCTCTGATTCCGGTAACGTACTGTTTTCGCGGCGATACATGCCTGCATTTTGACGCTGGCGCTGAGCTTCATACAGAATCAGCGCGGAGGCAACGGAGACGTTCAGCGACTGCACCATGCCAATCATCGGGATGATGATGTCCTGGTCAGCAAGCGCTAGCGCCTCTTCGGTAATGCCGGTTTTTTCCTGCCCCATCAGAATGCAGGTTGGGCGGGTATAGTCTATCTCACGGAAATCGACGGCTTTATCGGAAAGATGAGTGGCCAGAATCTGCATTCCGCTGCTTTTTAGCTGAGTAACGGCCTCGCCGATAGTCTTGTGCGTTTTGACTTCAACCCAGGAGTTGCTTCCTGCAGCGGCAGACGCCATGGTGCGCATACGGTTTCCGGGCCAAACGGCGTGCACTTCATGCACGCCTACGGCATCGGCGGTACGGATGATGGCGGAGACGTTATGGGGCTTATGCACCTGCTCCATACACACGGTCAGGTCCGGCTGGCGTCTGGCGAGCATCTCGCAAATACGCGCATAACGTTGAGGATTCATAACACTAATTTCTGTTGCGGGTAACTTTAATCACATCCGGCATCACGCGAATTTTGCGCATGATGTTAGCCAGATGGACGCGATCCCGGGCTGTCAGACGAATAAAGGCGCTGTACACTCGGCCGTCTTTCTCTTCGGTATTCAGGCTTTGAATATTAGAGCCAGCGGTATTGATTGCCGCGGTGAGATTCGCCAAAGCGCCCTGGTGGTTAAACATGTCCACCTTGATCTCGGTGATGAACTCCTGCTCGGTCTCTTTATCCCACTCCACGGCCATAAACTTCTCAGGCTCTTTCTGGTAGCCACGAATATTTCGACAGGATTCATGGTGGATAACCAGCCCTTTGCCCGGGCTGACGTGAGCGACGATAGGATCGCCTGGAATTGGGCGGCAACACTTAGCGAAGGTGATCAATACGCCGTCGGCGCCTTTGATCGGTAAATTGCTGTGGCCTGTCGATGCCGTAGTACCGGGTTGAGCGGTAATCGACGATTCACCCTGCAGGTTTTTCGCCACCACCACGCTCATCGCGTTACCGAGGCCAATTTCAGCCAGTAGATCGTCAAGAGACGCAAGCTTCATGCGGTCCAGCTCACGCTGGAGATTTTCCGCCGGAATTTCTGCCAGTTTACGGCTACCGCCCAGCGCATGGTTGAGCAGACGGCGACCCAGGCTTACGGAGTCATCACGCTTAAGGTTTTTCAGCATCTGGCGAATTTTGGCGCGAGCTTTCGAGCTGACGACAAAATTGAGCCATGCGGCGTTTGGCCGCGCGCCAGGCGCAGTGATGATTTCGATAGTTTGCCCGCTGGTCAAAGACTGTGAAAGCGGGTACGGCTGGCGGTCGACGCGAGCGCCGACGCAAGCGTGGCCGATATCGGTATGCACGGCGTAGGCAAAGTCCACCGGCGTCGCGCCAGCGGGCAGCTCTACAATGCGGCCTTCCGGGGTGAAAACGTAAATCTCATCCGGGAACAGATCGGATTTTACGCTCTCGATAAATTCAAACGAACTACCGGCGCTTTGCTGCAGCTCCAGCAGGCTCTGCATCCAGCGCTGAGCGCGAATTTGTGCGGTAGTGCTGCTTTCGCCCTGTTCTTTATAAGCCCAGTGCGCAGCGACCCCCATTTCCGCCATCTGATCCATGTCTTCGGTACGGATTTGCACTTCAACCGGGACGCCGTGCGGCCCAATCATTGAGGTGTGCAGAGACTGATAGCCGTTCGCTTTCGGAATGGCGATGTAGTCTTTAACCCGGCCCGGACGAGGCTTGTAGAGGCTGTGCATTTGCCCGAGGACTCGATAGCAGGTGTCCATATCGTGGACAATGACGCGAAACGCGTAGATATCCATGATCGAATGGAAACGCTGTTCTTTGAGCGTCATCTTGCAGTAAATGGAGTAAAGGTGCTTCTCGCGACCGCTTACGCGGCAGGGGATGCCTGCTTCCTGTAAACGCCCGTCGATTTCCGAGAGGATCTTTTGAATCATCTCTTTGCGGTTACCGCGCGCCGCTTTTACCACTTCTTTTATGACGCGGTAGCGGTTTGGGTAAAGCGCTTCAAAGCCGAGCTCTTCCAGTTCGGTTTTCAGGTGATGAATACCGAGGCGGTGAGCGAGTGGGCTGTAGATTTCGAGGGTTTCACGGGCAATGCGTCGACGCTTATCCGGGCGCAGTGACCCGAGCGTACGCATGTTGTGGGTACGGTCAGCAAGCTTGATCAAAATGACGCGGATATCCTGCACCATCGCCATGATCATTTTGCGGAAGTTTTCGGCCTGAGCCTCTTTCTTATCGCGGAACTTCAGTTTGTCTAGCTTAGAAACCCCTTCCACCAGTTCGGCAACGCTTTTGCCAAACAGCTGTTCCATATCCTGGTAGGTGGCCGGGGTGTCTTCAATCACGTCATGCAGAAGCGCTGCCATGAGCGTTTCATGGTCGAGTTTCATCTCGGCCAGGATACAGGCAACGGCGACTGGATGGGTGATGTAGGGTTCACCGCTTGAACGAGTTTGTCCCTCGTGAGCATCACGTGCGACAAGGTATGCCTGCCGGAGGCGCTTAATTTGCTCCTCTGGCAGATAACTTTGAATCAGCTGATTCAGGCTTTCAAACAGATACAAGGGCTACCCGCAGGCTAATTAACGACGACCTTCAGCAATAGCAGTTACGGCCTGCAGTTCTGCGGCTTCCTGCTCTTGCTGTTCCTGGCGCTCACGCACATCGAGAATCTGGTTGGTGATCAACCCTTCTTCGATTTCACGCAGTGCGATAACGGTCGTTTTATCGTTTTCTTCCGGTACCAGCGGATCTTTACCGCCAACCTGCATCTGACGAGCGCGACGCGCGGCCACAAGTACCAGGTCAAAACGGTTACCAATTTTCTCTACAGCGTCCTGAACGGTTACGCGTGCCATAATTAAAATGCTCCACAGGTGAAGAAATGACTGGGCATGATACTGAAACTGGTGTCAGTCTGCCAATAGTTTGCTGATTAAAGCGTCATGTCGCATCTTTTGGCGACCCATTCGTAGACGCTCGGCACGAATGATTATCTTTAAATCAGACAGGGCGGTATCGAAGTCGTCATTAACGATAAGGTAATCATACTCCGCATAGTGACTCATTTCCGCAACGGCTTGCGCCATGCGTTTTGCAATCACTTCTTCGCTGTCCTGGCCGCGGCCACGCAGGCGGCGGTCAAGCTCGTCTTTTGACGGCGGCAGAATAAAGATACTGCGGGCCTGAGGCATTTTCTGACGAATCTGCTCTGCGCCCTGCCAGTCGATATCCAAAAATACATCCACGCCGGTTGCCAGGACGTTTTCAATCGCGCGACGCGACGTACCGTAGTAGTTACCAAACACTTCCGCATGCTCAAGAAAAGCGTCTTCAGCGATCATCTGCTGAAATTCGTCTTTGCTGACAAAGAAGTAATGTTCCCCGTGATTTTCACCAGGGCGCACACCACGAGTGGTATGAGAGATGGAAACCTGGGTGTCATACAGCGGTTGTGTCTTTAACAAAGCCTGGATGAGGCTGGATTTACCCGCGCCACTTGGAGCGGAAACAATATAAAGCGTGCCTTGAGCCATGAGTTCTAACTTAATCGGTATGCATAAAGGGAAGAGCGTCTACCGGCATATTATACACACCGCCGCCGTGGTACGTAGATTTTGTCATCGGCTGGCGCTTTTTTTCTCGTGTTTTACGCGATGTTTTCCACTTCTTTGCTGCTTTCTATGTAACAAAACAGGTTTTTAGGGCGCCATCTCGCGTGAGGAATAATTCTCGCTCGTGAAAAATGCAGTGCCCGGTTATACCTCCGCTGAGAAAGACAATGGGGGCAACATGAAAGGGATAGCATTAGTACTGAGCGTTATTTTACTTAACGTCACGGCCACTGTGTCGGCCTCGTGCCCGGCATGGTCAGCGCTAAGAACACAGACAGAAATTGAAAGTCTGGCGAAGCGGCTCGCCATTCTGGATGACTCTTACTTTCAGCAGGGAAAAAGCCTGGTGAGTGATGCGGTTTACGACAACTTGCAGGCGACACTCTCCGTATGGCGGCGTTGTGTTAAGCCGGGAATAGATGGAGAACCCGTCAGGATGGGCTCCGCAGGGCGCTTCCCTCATCCTGTTGCACATACCGGACTCAAAAAGTTGCCGGATAAACGAGCTGTTGCGCTATGGGGGAAAGGGCGTCAGGGGTTATGGGTGCAGCCCAAAATTGACGGCGTGGCGATAACGCTGGTCTATCAACAGGGCCGGTTGGTGAAAATGCTCAGCCGCGGCGATGGCCTAAAGGGAGAGGACTGGACGCATAAAGCTGCCGGTATTGCTGCAATTCCTCCTCAGGTTTCTGGGCCACTTGCGAACAGCGTATTGCAGGGAGAACTTTTCCTGAAACGAGACGGCCATATTCAAAGCCAGATGGGGGGCATAAATGCGCGTTCTAAAGTTGCCGGGGAGATGTTGCGTACGGGACCCGTTAGCGAGCCGAACCTTCTGGGCGTATTTATATGGGCCTGGCCGGAGGGTCCTGAAGGTATGGTCGAAAAGGGAAAGATATTGCGTGATGAGGGATTTTCACTCACCGCTGCCTGGTCCATGCCGGTAGCCAATATTGACGAGGTGACCCGTCTGCGTGATAGCTGGTTTAACCAACCACTTCCTTTTGTCACGGATGGGGTTGTGATTCGCCAGCAACGTGAACCCCAGTCTACTTTCTGGCAACCAGGCCAGGGAGAATGGGCCGTAGCGTGGAAATATCCTCCTGCAGAAAAAATCGCCGAAGTCCGTAACGTTGATTTTGCCGTTGGGCGTACCGGCAAGGTATCCGTCGTGCTTGAGCTGGAGGAGGTGCAGCTCGACGATAAACGTGTTCGGCGGGTGAACATTGGCTCGCTAAAACGCTGGAAAGAATGGGATGTCGTGGCCGGTGATAAAGTGAAAATCAGCCTGGCGGGTCAAGGAATACCTCGTGTGGACGAGGTTGTCTGGCGCGTCAGCCAGCGAGAAACATCAATACCGGAAATGGCTTCATTTACTCCAGTCAGCTGCCTTTATTCATCCGCAGAGTGTGCAGAACAATTTATTGCCCGTCTGACATGGATGAGCCAAAAGCCCGTGCTTGATTTAGCGGGAGTAAGCCAGAGTACCTGGCGGCATTTGCACATGCGCACGCGGCTTCAGCATATTTTTTCATGGCTGACGCTGAGCAGAGAAGAGGTGTCAGCTTTGCCCGGATTCTCTTCGAAAAAAACCGAGCTGCTATGGCATCAATTTTCTTTATCCCGAAAGCAGTCGTTTATTCGTTGGGTGATGGCTTTAGGAATGCCGCTGCCGCGAAGTGCGCATGAAGCCATCAAAGATAAGCGCTGGTATCAACTGGGAGACTGGACGCTATCACGTTGGCAAACTTTGCCCGGCGTGGGGCTTAAGCGGGCAAAGCAGTTAATGGATTTTATGAAACATCCACAGGTTGTTGCCCTGGCCACCTTCCTGGGCCAGTACAACATTCAGGGGTTTAGCCGTCAGTGATCGGCGTGCTTGTAATGAAAGACAGGCAGGCCAAGGCGCAGGCGAAGCGCAAGCAACCGAGCGGTGAATCCGAATAATAAGGTCGCAATCACCACGACGTCATGGCTGCTAACGTAGTGCTGAAGTGCGATATAAAGCACGGCCGAAGCAAAGGCGACACCGGCATACAGTTCTTTTTGGAACACCAGTGGAATGCGTTTGCAGAACATATCTCGCAGCACTCCGCCGAAGACTCCCGTGATCACGGCGGCAATGGTCGCAATGATAGGGCCTTCACCCATATCAAGGGCAACCTGAGCACCGATGATAGAGAAAACAACCAGACCCAGCGCATCAAGTACCAAAAAGAGTTTACGCAGGTGTGGCATCACCGGGGCCATGATAGTGGTGAGTACCGCCGCGATGGCAACAATCACAACGTACTCGGGGTGTTTCACCCAGCCGAGGGGATAGTGGCCAAGCAGAATATCGCGAACTGAACCTCCGCCCAGTGCCGTAGCGGTTGCGATGATAATGACGCCAAACGTATCCATGCGGCGGCGGCCGGCGGCAAGCGCCCCGGTCATGGCTTCCGCCGTGATACCAATCAGATAAAGGATGTGTAGCAGCATGTCTGTCCCCTCAGAAAACAGGTGGAGGGTAACGTTTTGTGTGCTGTATCACGATTGAGATTTTCTAAGTTGAATGAAAAATGATTAGTTTTATTTATCCAAAAATGAAGGTTTGTTCCTTCTGTGTTGAAGTTTGTTTGATTATTTTTTTGATAAATGGATTAGTAAAATTATTTAAGGAGGGTCGATGAAAATACTGGCGATGTTAAAAGCGCTAGCGAACGGCATCCATCCAGAGACAGGAGAGATTTTGACCGCCGAATCGACAGCAAATAAGCCGGAAGCAATACGAATACTGTTTGCCCTGATAGAGGAGCTGTCGGCTACGCCGGAAAAACAGAAAAAAACAAAGCTGACGCCGGAGGAAAAAAAGCAGCGTAACCTTGCAGAGGGGCGCCCGGCAAAGTCTTACTTCCCCTGGACTGAAGAAGAGAAAGTAATCCTGGCGGAACGTTTTGGGCAAAGTGAGGCTATTGAAGCCTTAGGCGGTGAGTTTGGACGTTCTGCGCGTGCGGTGGCTATTCAGCTAGAAAAGATGGGGCTCATTACGGCGGAGCAGCGTTTAGCGTATACGTAAAAAGAAAAAGCCTGCTGAACGCAGGCTTATACGGCATCACTCGATATTCTGAATCTGCTCGCGCATCTGTTCGATCAGGACTTTCAGCTCGATAGCCGAACTTGTGACATCTGCATTGATTGACTTAGAAGCCAGCGTGTTCGACTCGCGGTTAAACTCCTGCATCATAAAGTCGAGGCGGCGGCCAACGGCTTCTTTCTTTTTCAGGATGTTATAGGTCTCTTTGACGTGTGCTTCGAGGCGGTCCAGTTCTTCAGCGACGTCAATGCGCTGTGCCATCAGCACCAGCTCTTGCTCAAGGCGGTTGTTCTCAAGCTGAACTTCGGCTTCTTCCAGCTTGTTAACCAGGCGCTCGCGCTGCCATTTCACGACTTCTGGCATTTGGGCGCGAACCTTAACCACTTCGCCGCTGACGCCTTCAAGGCGCTGTTCAATCAACGCTTTCAGCGCCTGACCTTCGGTCTCACGGGCAATAACAAAGTCGTCCAGCGCGCCGTCAAGAGCGGAAAGTATTTCGGCGGTGATTGCGTCAAGATCCTGCTCCTGAGCGGCCATTACGCCCGGCCAGCGAAGAATATCTACCGGGTTAATTTCACCTTCATCGCTTTGCATTTTGACCCAGTTAGCGGCCTCAACCAGCTGCTTAGCCAGTTTTTCGTTAAGGATCAGTGACCCCTGCGCACGAGCATCGGGCTCGAACCGCAGGTTGCATTCGACTTTACCGCGCGTAAGGCGGTTGCGGATGCGCTCGCGGGCAACGGGCTCAAGACTGCGGAACTGCTCCGGCATGCGGATATACGTTTCGAGATAGCGCTGGTTTACCGAGCGTAATTCCCAGGAGGCAGAGCCCCATTCACCTTTTACTTCACGCCGGGCGTAGGCGGTCATACTGCGGATCATAGTACGTACCCGTTTTCAGCTAATGTATGGGGGGATTATAGCCATCAGGGGTCTTGCAGGATAGGAATAAGCGCCTGAAGTCCGTATAATGCGCAGCCACATTCGTTTTAGCCGGAGATAAGCCCATGCGTCCATCAGGTCGTAGCGCCGAACAAGTGCGCCCAGTTACCCTGACCCGTCATTACACTAAACACGCTGAAGGTTCCGTGCTTGTCGAGTTCGGTGATACCAAAGTACTGTGCACCGCGACGCTTGAAGAAGGTGTGCCTCGCTTCCTGAAAGGTCAGGGCCAGGGATGGATCACCGCTGAATACGGTATGTTGCCGCGTGCAACCCACAGCCGTAATGCCCGTGAAGCGGCAAAAGGCAAACAGGGTGGCCGTACTCTTGAGATTCAACGTCTTATCGCTCGTTCACTGCGTGCAGCTGTGGATTTAAAAGCGCTGGGTGAATTTACCATTACGCTTGACTGTGACGTTCTGCAGGCCGACGGCGGCACCCGCACTGCTTCTATCACCGGTGCCTGCGTGGCTCTGGCCGATGCACTTAATGGCCTGGTTGCCTCCGGCAAGCTGAAAACTAACCCAATGAAAGGCATGGTTGCGGCGGTTTCCGTTGGCATCGTCAACGGCGAAGCACTCTGCGATCTGGAGTATGTCGAGGACTCAGCGGCCGAAACCGACATGAACGTTGTCATGATGGAAGACGGACGCATGATTGAGGTGCAGGGCACCGCAGAAGGCGAGCCGTTCTCCCATGAAGAGCTACTGGCGCTACTGGCGCTGGCTCGAGGGGGCATTGATTCCATCATCACGTCGCAGAAGGCGGCGTTAGAAAATTAATTTTTTAAAAGCGACTGAGAAGTCGCTTTTTTTATGTCCGTGTAACTTTTATGTCCGTGTAACAATGCTAAGGAGCGAATCCATGAAACCGTATCAGCGCCAGTTTATTGAGTTTGCGCTTAACAAACAGGTACTCAAGTTTGGCGAATTCACGCTGAAATCCGGGCGTACGAGCCCCTATTTCTTCAACGCCGGGCTGTTTAATACCGGGCGCGATCTGGCGTTATTAGGGCGTTTCTATGCAGCCGCACTGATGGATTCCGGTATCGACTTCGATCTGCTCTTCGGCCCGGCCTATAAAGGCATTCCTATTGCTACCACGACGGCGGTTGCGCTGGCGGAGCATCACGAGCGCGATGTGCCTTACTGCTTTAACCGTAAAGAAGCGAAAGACCACGGTGAAGGCGGTAACCTGGTCGGCAGCCCGCTTCAGGGGCGCGTTATGCTGGTGGACGATGTGATCACGGCTGGGACCGCTATTCGTGAGTCGATGGAGATTATTGCCGCGAATGGCGCGAGCCTGGCCGGCGTTCTCATTTCTCTCGACCGACAGGAACGCGGCCGCGCCGATATCTCTGCCATCCAGGAAGTTGAGCGTGATTATCAGTGTAAAGTCATCTCTATCATCACTCTTAAAGATCTGATTACCTATCTGGAAGAGAAGCCTGAGATGGCGGACAAGCTGGCTGCGGTGCGCAAATACCGTGAAGAGTTTGGGGTTTAAGCTTTTTTTGAGAATCAGTAAAAAGGGCCTTAAGGCCCTTTTTTATTAGTAAAGCTGAGCGGCAATCAGCGGCCAACGGGTATCAAAATCATCCGTGGGCAGATAGCGGAAATCACTTCGTACAAAACGCGACAGCATCCCTTCGCAGAAGGCCAGAAGCTGGCTAGCCAGCAGAGCTTCATCGGTGGTAAACCCTTCGCCTTCACGCATCTTTTTTTCACGCATGACCTGGCGCAGCTGAACCTCAATGCGTTCAAAAAGCTGATTAATGCGATCCTGCAGGCGATCCTGTTCAAACATAAGCGCGTGACCGGTGAGAATACGCGTCAGGCCCGGATTCCGTTCACCAAAACCTAAGACCAGCAGCACGATTAACCGCAGGCGGGCTAAGGTGTCTTTTTCATCTTTCAGAATCAGGTTAATGCGGGTAATCAGGCTGTCTTCGATAAACTCAATCAGGCTATCGAACATTTTCATTTTGCTGGGAAAATGTCGATAAAGAGCGGCTTCGGACACGCCAACGGTTGCCGCCAGTTTAGCGGTGGTAATCCGTTGGCTGCCGTCGCTGGATTCAAGCATTTGGGCCAGAGACTGAAGTATTTCCTCGCGACGATTCCTTTTCGCGGTCTGTTTTTCTGCCATGTTCTAAAATACCCCTGAAAAATACCTTGTCAGGTAAACACCGAACCGCGCCCGCAAACGCCTGGTTTGCGGTCTGTTTTAACGTTATCAGCGCGGTAGGGTTACGTTTATAAAACGGTATTACTGGCGGCCAGAATGGCCAAAGCCACCTTCGCCGCGATCGCTGGCGTCAAAATCTTCAACCAGGTTAAATTCGGCCTGGACGACAGGTACAAAGACCATCTGTGCAATGCGCTCACCTGGCTGAATGGTGAAGCTATTTTGGCCGCGGTTCCAGACAGAAACCATCAGTTGACCCTGATAATCGGAGTCAATCAGCCCCACCAGGTTGCCCAGCACTACGCCGTGTTTGTGGCCCAGGCCGGAGCGAGGCAGGATTACTGCGGCCAGAGAGGCATCAGCAATATGGATAGCCAGGCCGGTAGGCAACAGCGTTGTTGCACCAGGGGCAAGTTCTACGGCGTCATCCAGGCAAGCACGCAGGTCAAGACCGGCAGAGCCGGAGGTGGCATAGGTTGGCAATGGGAACTGCTGACCAACACGCGGGTCCAGAATTTTAACGTCGATTTTTTTCATCATAGCGGGTAACGATCTCGTCCAATAAAAGGTGGCCAAGGAGTGCTTTACGCTCAAGCGGTAAGACTTTGTCTCCCTCCTGCCAGAAAAGGTGCAATGCGTTGCTGTCGCTATTAAACCCTTGATTATTCTGAGATACGTCATTGGCGCAGATCAGATCCAGGTTTTTAGCAGTACGCTTTTTCCGGGCGTATTCTTCCACATTATTTGTTTCGGCGGCAAACCCTACAACATAAGGGCGGCCTTCGGAAAGCGCCGCGACCCCGGCAACCACATCCGGGTTTTTAACCATTTTCAGAGTAATTTCATCGCCTTGCTTTTTAATCTTCTCGTCGGCAACAACCGCAGCGCGGTAGTCGGCAACGGCGGCGCAACCAATGAAAATATGCTGCCCTGATACTCTTTGCTGGACCGTATCATTCATTTCCAGCGCCGTTGTGACATCAATTCGGTTTACCCATGCCGGGGTTGGCAGATTGACCGGCCCGGAAATCAGGGTGACGTTAGCGCCGCGAGCCGCCGCAGCTGCGGCGATAGCAAAGCCCATTTTACCTGAGCTGTCGTTGGTGATGTATCTGACGGGGTCCAGACGTTCGCGCGTTGGGCCGGCGGTAATCATGACGTTCAGATGTTGCAGATCTTTGACGACGGAAAAATGTTCCACCGCCATATCAACCAGCGTCAGCGGGTCCAGCATACGTCCTGGCCCGATATCGCCACATGCCTGGCTGCCGCTATCCGGCCCCCAAATCAGCAGGCCACGAGCGGTTAGAACGTCCAGATTATGTTGGGTTGCAGCCGCACGGTACATTTGCTGGTTCATTGCCGGAACGACGGCAACCGGAGCTGGCGTTGCCAGGCAGATTGTACTGACCAGGTCGTTTGCCATTCCCGCTGCTACACGCGCAATCAGGTCTGCCGTTGCAGGCGCCAGTATGACTAAATCTGCCCATTTGCCTAGTTCAATGTGGCCCATTGCGGCTTCGGCAGCGGGGTCAAGCAGACTGTCGGACACCGGATAGCCTGACACGGCCTGTAAGCTTAGTGGCGTGATAAAGGCCTTCGCCGCCTCGGTCATTACCACTCGTACATCCGCTCCGCGATCGCGCAGACGACGAACCAGCTCAGGTGTTTTATAGGCAGCAATGCCGCCGCTGACACCAAGAACAATTTTCTTGCCGGAAAGTCCCATCATGATTTTTATCCGTTGGAAGATACAGTCGAATGGCTATTTTATCACAATCGCTGTCATGCGCCTTTTTGCAGTTTGCGAGGCATCACGCAAGACCAAAACCCGCCCATCGCCCGAGAAGAAAAAAGGCCGCACTATAGGCTGTGTAAGAGAGGGAGGGTCGTCATGAAAAAGGATATTGATCTTGATAAAGCGCATTTACCCCGTGAAAAACTGCTTCAATTTGGCGTCAGTTCACTCACGGATACTGAGCTTCTGGCGCTATTCTTGCGCACCGGCCACCACGGCATGCATGTCCTGGCCTTTGCCAGCATGCTTTTACGCGAATTTGGTTCCCTGCACCGCTTGTTGTCGGCTGACTACTCTCATTTCAAGAAAGTGAAAGGTATCGGCGAAGCAAAATACACTCAGCTGCACGCCATTGCGGAGCTGGCCAGGCGCTACTATTCGTCTCAGGGTGTGAACGAACTCTCCATGCTTACGCCTGACCGGGTACGGGAGTACCTTCAGAGTCAGCTGATGACCGAGCAGCGTGAGATATTTATGGTTCTGTTTCTGAATAACCAGCACCAGGTCATCAAGTGTGAGCGTTTGTTCGCCGGTACGATAAGTCACGTTGAAGTTCATCCGAGAGAAATTGTCCGCGAAGCGATGAAATGCAACGCGGCAGCCATTATACTGGCGCACAACCACCCGTCAGGTAAGGCTGAACCCAGTAAAGCAGACCGGGCTATTACGGAACGTATCGTGAAAGTTTGCCTGTTTATGGAAATTCGAGTGCTTGATCATCTGGTTATTGGTCACGGAGAGTACGTTTCTTTCGCTGAACGAGGGTGGATTTAGTTCATCAGGCGCGATCCATAGGGATCTTTGTCTGTTCGGGACTTGAGCACATGCCTCACACAGCGTATACTACGCCACCTTTGAGAATCTCGGGTTTGGCATTATGCGCCTGGCACTGTGGTTCACATTGAACCGCCAGGGACCAGGCTTGCAGCCTGACGAGGCGCCTAACCCTATACGAAGCTCGAGCTAATTTGATTTTTGGAGAATAGACATGTCCCGAGTCTGCCAAGTTACTGGCAAGCGTCCGGCGACCGGTAATAACCGTTCCCACGCACTGAACGCGACTAAACGCCGTTTCCTGCCGAACCTGCACTCTCACCGTTTCTGGGTTGAGAGCGAGAAGCGTTTTGTCACCCTGCGTGTATCTGCTAAAGGTATGCGTGTAATCGATAAGAAAGGCATCGATACAGTTCTGTCCGAACTGCGTGCCCGTGGCGAAAAGTACTAAGTACTTAGAGGAAATAAATCATGGCTAAAGGTATTCGTGAGAAAATCAAGCTGGTTTCTTCTGCTGGTACTGGTCACTTCTATACCACCACGAAGAACAAACGTACTAAGCCGGAAAAACTGGAGCTGAAAAAGTTCGATCCAGTTGTCCGTCAGCACGTTTTATACAAAGAAGCCAAAATTAAATAATTCTGGTAACTTTGTTGAAGAAACCCGGCTCAGGCCGGGTTTTTTTATGCCTGCTTCCCGGAGGAGAGATGCCTGAATTACCTGAGGTAGAAACCAGCCGACGCGGTATCGAGCCGCATCTGGTGGGTGAAACAATCTTGCATGCGGTTGTACGCAATGGGCGACTGCGTTGGCCGGTTTCTGATGAAATCCATGCCCTGAGCGATAAGCCGGTGATAAGCGTGCAGCGGCGAGCCAAGTATTTGCTGTTGGAATTACCTGATGGCTGGATAATTATTCACCTGGGAATGTCCGGCAGCCTGAGGATCCTTGCGCAAGAGCTTCCGGCGGAGAAGCACGATCATGTTGATCTGATCATGAGCAACGGCAAAGTCCTGCGCTATACCGACCCGCGCCGCTTTGGCGCCTGGCTGTGGGCCAAAGAGCTGGAAGGCAGCAACGTATTGGCGCATCTCGGGCCTGAACCGCTGAGCGATGCATTCAATGCCGGGTACCTGCGTGAGAAATCCGCCAAAAAGAAAACGGCCATTAAGCCCTGGCTAATGGATAACAAACTTGTTGTTGGCGTGGGGAATATCTATGCCAGCGAATCTTTGTTTGCAGCAGGCATTCATCCTGACCGCAGCGCGCAGTCGCTGTCCAAAAAAGAGTCTGAAATACTGGTTGCGGCGATCAAAACGGTATTGCAGCGCTCTATCGAACAGGGAGGAACGACGCTAAAAGACTTCCTCCAGTCCGATGGTAAACCAGGCTATTTTGCGCAGGAGCTGCAGGTGTATGGGCGGGAAGGAGAGCCGTGCAGGGTTTGCGGTGCGCCGATTGTTGCCGGTAAGCATGCGCAACGCAGCACTTACTATTGCCGCCGCTGCCAGCGATAGCTATTTAAGCCTTTCGATAAGCGCTTTACAGACGTGCTCAGGCAGGAAGTGAGCGACATCTCCATGATGGCGCGCCACTTCTTTGACCAGGGAAGAAGAGACAAACGACCACTCTTTCGACGGCATCAGGAATACGCTTTCCAGTTCCGGCATGAGATGACGGTTCATGTGAGCCAGCTGCATCTCATATTCAAAATCTGCAGCGGTACGTAAACCGCGAACCAGTACGTTTGCCTGCTGATTGCGGGCAAAGTTTGCCATTAAATCGCTAAAGCCCAGAACCTGAACATTAGGCAAATGTGCAATTGCCTGCTGCGCCAGCGCGACGCGTTCATCAAGGGTAAACAGTGCGTTCTTACTTGGGCTTGCCGCAATGGCAAGGATCACCTGGTCAAACATATTGGCTGCACGGGTAACAATATCAATATGGCCGTTGGTGATGGGATCGAAGGTCCCCGGATAGATTGCACGCTTTTGCATATCTGACCTTAGTGTGTTTTAGGGGGGAGATAAGGTTCCAGCAGCTGCAACAGGCGCTGTAATGCGCCCTGATTCTGGTAGAGCACTTCCACAGCATGGCGACCGTAGAAGTTACGATAATCCTCATCTGTGAGCAACGACGCAATCTCTTTTACTAACGACGGCTCATCGGCCACGGTGATGAGGCCATCAGCCTGCGACAGGCGCGCGCAGATGTCTTTGAAGTTAAAGGTATGCGGCCCCATTAACACCGGAATAGCGTGCGCAGCTGGCTCAAGAGGGTTATGGCCGCCACGTTCGACTAACGAGCCGCCAACAAAGGCTAAATCGGCAATGCCGTATAGCAGCATCAACTCACCCATGGTATCGCCGATGACGACCTGCGTACTGGAAGAAGGAACCTCTCCAGAAGAGCGGGTGGTATAGCTCAACCCCGCATTTCGCACCAGGTTAATGGCATCCGGGAAGCGTTCCGGGTGGCGAGGGACAAGAATCAGCAGCAGATTAGGAAACTGTTTTAAAAGCGACTGATGAGCCTGAATGACAATGCTTTCTTCGCCTTCATGCGTACTGGTGGCTATCCAGACAGGGCGGTGCGGAGCCCACTGTCGACGAAGCGTGACGGCCCGGGCTGCAAGTTGTGGCGTTACGGAGATATCAAATTTAAGGCTACCGGTTACGGTCAGCTGGCTTCGCTTTGCTCCCAACGCAATAAAACGTTCGCCGTCTTCTTCATTCTGAGCCGCGATGAGCGTGATGCGCTGTAGCAGCGTACGGACAAAGTCACCGAGTTTTGCATAGCCTTTAGCTGAGCGTGCAGAAAGCCTGGCATTAGCAATGACCAGCGGAATGTAGCGCTTGTGCAGGGCGGCTATCAGGTTCGGCCAAAGCTCGGTTTCCATGATAAGCACCAGCTTCGGATCGACTTTATCAAGGAAACGGTTAAGCGCGCAGGGTAAATCATAAGGCAGGTAGACGTGCTGGACGTCTTGTCCGAAGGCGGACATTACCCTCTCAGAGCCCGTTGGGGTCATTGTCGTGACGGTAATCGGAAGCTCTGGATAGCGGTGGCGCAGGGCTCGCACCAGGGGAATGGCGGCCAGGGTTTCACCCACGGAAACAGAATGCAGCATAATGCCGCCGGGCTTGAGCGGTTTTTTATAGAAGCCGTAGCGCTCGCCAATGCGTTTACGGTATGCCGGAGCTTTACGACCGCGCACCCACAATCGCAGCCAGATGAGTGGCTGTATGAGGTAAAGCAGTATGGTGTAAAGCAATTGGAGCATAGGACACGGCTGACATTATGAATGTGCTGGGGATTCTATGTATTTAACCTGAGCTTTGCCATTACTTTTGCGGAATTTGCCTGAAATGACCCCTGATTGTTCCTGGTGATATTCGCTTGGGTGTTTTTTTCAATTTCTATTGAATAGATGAGGGTAAATTCTGGGTTTGCAAACCGTGCTGGTAAGGCATTACGACTAGAGATAATAGAGATAATTTTCTTATTTTATAATAGGTTGTGCTTTGCTTTGTGCGATTGATATTCATATCGGATTGCCCCCTGATAAATGCTACACTATGCAACGTTTTGGAAGGCATTCGGGACTCGTCAATGTTGGAAAATTGAGCATTTTATTTCCGACATCATCGACCTGGTTAGAGCGATTTTTCCCTATGGTTTGTCTGACTTCGGTTTAGGCCTCACGGATATGAGTACATGATCATTGCTTTTTGCTTATACAAATACTTTCCCTACGGCGGCCTGCAGCGCGATTTTATGCGTATAGCTCAAACCGTTGCTTCTCGTGGGCATCACGTCAAAGTGTTTACCCAACAGTGGCAAGGGGAGCATCCTGAGCAGTTTGAAATCGTTCTTGTTCCGGTGACGGCTCGTACAAATCATGGCAAAAATGCGCAGTATCATCAATGGGTTGAGAATGAACTGAAGGTGCATCCGGTCGATAGAGTCGTCGGATTCAACAAAATGCCCGGTCTCGATGTTTATTACGCAGCTGACGTCTGCTATGCCGAAAAGGTTGAGCGTGAAAAGGGCTTTTTCTACAAATTGACCGCTCGCTATCGGCACTATGCGCAATTTGAGAAAGCGACATTCCAGCAGGGAAAGAAAACTCAACTGCTGATGCTGACGCCAACGCAAATTGCTGATTTCAAAAAGCACTATCAGACGGAATCGGATCGCTTCCATATTATGCCACCGGGAATTTACCCCGACAGAAAGTACAGCAACCAGATTGCAGACAGCCGGCAGGTTTACCGCCAGAAGAACGGAATCGATCCGCAGCAGTTAATGGTTTTACAAGTGGGCTCGGATTTTAAGCGCAAAGGCGTGTTTCGTTCGCTGGAGGCGATAGCCGTGTTGCCGGAAACCTTGCGCAAAAGAACGCGTTTTCTGGTCGTAGGGCAGGATAAACCCGGCCGTTTCGAAGCCAGGGCGCGGCAGCTTGGAATTGCAGATAACGTGCAGTTCTTTTCAGGCAGAGATGACGTTGCCGAGCTGATGGCTGCAGCCGATATACTGATCCATCCTGCGGTCCAGGAAGCGGCTGGGATTGTTCTGCTGGAAGCTATCGTTTCTGGATTACCGGTTCTGGTGACGGAAGTGTGCGGGTATGCACACTATATTGAGTCTGCTCGCTGTGGTGAGGTGATTCCTGAGCCGTTTAACCAGTCGACGTTGAACCGCTCACTTTTCAATGCATTAGAGAATGATGCGTTGCGTAATCAATGGGCCGAGCATGCGCGGCATTATGCCGACAGTGAGGATCTGTACAGTTTGCCTGAGAAAGTGGCCGATATTATTTTAGGTTGTGAACATGATTGAGCTTAAAGAGCCGTTTGCTACGCAATGGCGCGGAAAAGACCCTTTTGCTGAGGTTATAAAGCTTGAGGGAGAGGTCTTCCGTGCCCTGGAATCTCGTCGGACTATCCGTTTCGAGATGGAGGGTAAAGGCTATTTTCTGAAGTATCATCGTGGCACAACGTTAAAAGAAGTAGTAAAAAACCTGGCTTCATTACGTATGCCGGTGCTGGGTGCAGACAGAGAATGGTTTGCTATTCATCGGCTCAAGGCGCTTGGCGTCGACACGATGAAGGGCGTTGCGTTTGGACAAAAGGGGCTGAATCCTTTAGAACGAACCTCTTTTATTATTACCGAAGACCTGTCCCCAACCGTGAGTCTTGAAGACTATTGTGCAGATTGGGCCGCCAGGCCACCCGAAGTTAGCGTGAAACGCGCAATTATCCAACGCGTGGCCGGGATGGTTAGAGATATGCACCGTGGCGGCGTAAATCATCGGGATTGCTACATATGCCACTTCCTTTTGCATTTACCGTTTGAGTCCCCAAAAAAACCATTCAAGATATCGGTGATTGATTTACACCGGGCTCAAATTCGTCCCGCCGTACCTCGACGTTGGCGAGACAAAGACCTCATCGGCCTTTATTTTTCATCTTTGCACATTGGGTTAACTTCTCGCGACATTTACCGATTTCTGAGCATTTATTTTTCTGTGCCATTACGCGACATCATCAAGAATGAGTCAGCTTTGTTTGCCACTGCAGGCGTTAAAGCACAAAAGATACAGAAAAGAACGGTAAGAAAGTCATTATAATTAATTAAAAGTAAAAGCCCTGTAAGGTATGAGGCAAGAAAGAATGGAACTTGATTTCGATAAAGTGGTGCTTAAGAAGATAACATTCGATCACTCTGAGCATGCAAAAGACAATAAGTTAAATATTGCATACGGTGTTGATCGTAATTTTTTGTTTGGTTCAGGCATCTCAATGACATCCGTATTGATCAATAATCCGGATATCGATATCAGTTTCTACATTGTTACTGATTATGTTGATGATGAGTATCTTTCGCACATAGAGTCTCTTGCTAAAACATACGGCACTTCGGTTACTGTATTTTTATTTAATAACCAGGAGTTTCGTAAGCTCCCAAGTACCAAGGCATGGACTTATGCCATGTACTATCGCTATTTTGCCTTCGAATACTTGAGTGCCGAGTTGGATTCGGTGCTCTATCTTGATGCGGACGTTGTTTGTAAAGGTTCTCTTCTTGAGCTATCTGAGATTAAGTTTAACGGCGAATATGCAGCGGTTATCCATGATATTGATGAAGTTCGCCTTAAGTCGGGTGAACGCTTAGGAATACCGGCCCTGTCAGATGGTTACTTTAATTCCGGCGTTGTGTTTGCCAACCTGATTGTCTGGCGCGAGCAGGGGCTGTTGTCTAAAGCCTTTGCCATTTTATTTGAGAGACAAGCGGGTTTGCTTTATTTTGACCAGGATGTTCTTAATATTCTATTTGTAGGTAATGTCATCTCATTACGTCGAGATTTTAATTGCATTTATGGGGTGGATCAGGAATTAGTTAACAAAAGCATTGATGAATATAAGCATTATATTTCTAAACAGACAATACTTATTCACTATGTTGGTGTGACTAAGCCATGGCATTGTTGGGCTAACTACCCGGCGGCAGATTTCTTTATGCATGCATATAAAAAATCTCCCTGGAACGAAAAACCGTTGTTAAATGCGAATGCGGCAAAGTTGTACAAAAGAAAGTCGCGCCATGAAAAGGTTCAGGGAAAGCATATTAGCTCTGTTCTGAGTCATATTATGTATATAAAATATAAGCTGTGTAATTCGCAGGATTAAACACTGCAAATGAAAATTTTTGACTGGTATTGATATAAATAAGGTGAAAATAATGAATTTCGACTGTCGCCAGGCAATTAAGGAAAAATTGGTTTATTCCTCAACCCCGGAATCTTATCAGGGTCCGGCCCTGAATATTGCCTGGGGTGTTGATAAAAACTTTATGTTCGGTGCCGCTATTTCATTAACATCTGTGCTGATGAACAATCGTGACACCCCCATTCATTTTCATCTTTTTACTGATTCTATTGATGAAGATTATAAAGTGCGTTTACAGCGCCTTGTTCAGCAATATCATACCATAATTACTGTATATGTTATGGATTCCGAAGGGCTAAAGGTCTTACCTTGTGGCAACGCCTGGTCGCATGCAACCTATTTTCGTTTCATAGCATTTGAATATTTAAGTGATGAAATTGACTCACTTCTTTATATTGATGCTGATGTGATATGCAAAGGGTCGTTGCATAAGTTGTGTGATATTGATTTTGGAGATCGTGTTGCTGCGGTAATCCTTGATATTGATTCTAGTCGTGAATATGCCGCTCAGAGATTGAATACGCCACAGTTTGAAAGTGATTACTTCAATGCCGGCGTAATTTATGCCAACCTAAAAGCATGGAAAGCACAGAGTTTCTTAAGTACTGCTTTCAATATGTTAATGGATAAAAATAAAAGTTTTGCTTTCTTCGATCAGGATGTATTAAATATTATGTTCCTGAATAAGGTAATGTTCTTACCACGTATTTATGATGCTATTTATGGTATGAAGCAAGAGTTAAAAAGTAAGGACCTGGAGAAATATAAAGAGTTCATTACTGATGAGACTATCCTTATTCATTATATCGGCGTGACAAAACCATGGCACTCCTGGGCAGTTTATCCATCAGCACAATATTTTGGCGTCGCTTATAAAGCTTCTCCGTGGTCAGATGTGCCGTTACTTGGGGCAATAACACCTAAGCAATTCAAGAAGAAATCACGGCATGAAAGACTTCAAGGAAAAACCCTGAAGTCTATTGTTAGTTATGTTGGTTATCTAATAGCGAAGCTTAAAAGTAAGTAATGCCCTGTTATAATAGATTGTTTTACCGTAATGATAAAAAAGCTCCCAGAGGGAGCTTTTTTAATGGAATTTGCTTTTGATGTATTTCAAATACCAACCAATGGCAATAAAGTAATGACCCTTTTTGGCATTTTGTCGCGCATAGACTCTATAATCTGTTGGCCGCATACGAGGCTTGTAGGAGCGCAAAGGAGAATCACGCCATGGGGTGAAATGATGGTAAAAAACATAAAGCTGTTGTGCTAGCCCAGCGTGCTCTTTATACCATGGTTTCCTGCCCCCAGTGAAATGCATGATTTTAGGTGTCAGGTTTTTATGATAGAAAAACGTTTCTTTTTGCTCGTCGGTAAACCAGTTAAATAAAAAATTCCATTTATTATCTATGAATCTCACGTTGCCATCAATGACAATATTTAAGGCATCCTGATCAGGATAAGGTAGGCTGTTTCCCTTTTCCTGCAGCAATGTATTTGCCTTGTTTTCTATATCATGCTGGATCCAGTTTTTCACATTGATATAAAGGAATCCTGAGTTGAAGTAATGTGTGTTTTTTAAGCCCAGGCGTTGTGCATTTTTGTTTTCATCAATAGTTAAAGCGTCATGACTTACCGCGCAGATAACGTCACTAATATTAACTTCACTTATTGAACTTATACTATCAAAACAAAGCGTATCGGCATCAAGATAAATCAAGTTTTCAACGTTATCACGTAAAAGACGCGGAACTGCAAGTCGCATATAAATAGAGCGATTCAGGTGTTTTATTTTTAGATTATCACTGTATTTTTCTATATCTGATTTTTCAATTTTTTGCACATGAATACATGTATTAATCGATTTTAGCTTTTCGATTTCATCATCGCTGACATCATAAACAAAAACATAAAAGGCCAGTGATTGATGAGTGTTATTCATCAAAACGGATATCATCGAGGTGGCTACATACTCCAGATAATTGGCATCCGTGCACCAGGCGACATTGATTACTGAGTTATTAGCCATTTATTTTTTCTCATTGTCTTGTGTTACCGTATTTTTCAACGTGGTATCGATAGCGTCAATGACGGCCTGAGCTGGGATCCAGGAAAGATACTTCTGCGAACGATCCAAATCTTTTCTTTCGGGCATAGGGTGATAATTTCCCGCCCAAATCAGCGTCGCTTTATCTGACCATGGTCGCCATTGCTGATAGTTAGTTGCACCAAACAGGCATACTTGAGGTTTATTTAATGCAGCAGCCATGTGCATTGGGGCGGAATCAACGCCGATATATAGGATTGCGTGGTCGAGTAGCGCGGCAAGCTGCAGGAATGATGTTTTCCCTGCAAAACGGATGTCTGGAGAAATATCGCACAGGCTGGCAATACGCTTTACCTCTTCCTGTTCACTGGCTGCTGGCCCGCAGGTTAAATAGACCTTCAATCCCTGACTATGCAGGTGATTAATAACCTCAGCGAACTTATCCTCATCCCAGCACTTAAACGACTGCCGTGCTGTGGGCTGAATAACCACATAAGGTTGTAAGGTGAGCTCTGGATCCCGGGAACATAACGCCTGAAAGTCACTTTGCCGATAATTTAGCTGCATCCGTGGCGTAAGGTCAGTATCGTTAAAGTCGATACCCTTCAGCAGAGACAGGTTTTGCTCAACGATGTGAGTTCCTGTCATAGGGACTACCCGGCTAAAGAGCTTATTCCACAGCTGTTTCTCACGTTGAAATGCAATAGAAGGCCGCCCTAATGATGCCACTAGCACGCCAATGGGCCACTGTTCGGTCAGGTTCACAATCAGATCATAGCGATTTTTTTTCAGCTCACGTCGTAGGGTGAGATAGTTTTTAATTGTGTCGAGCAGTCCGAGCTTCTTTTCGACCAGATAAAATTGATTAATTCGGTCATCTGCCGCGAGAATTGCTTTTGTATCTTTATACAGCAATACGTCAATTTTAGCCTGAGGATAGCGAGCCTGTAGACTTGCTATGATTGGAGTAATGAGTAATACATCACCATAGAATTTAAGCTTACAAATTAAGATGCGATCTATATGTTGTTGAGCCATCTTAACGTTCCTTGTTGATCTTTTTCTTGCAAAGCTTCAATACCTGGTTACGAGTAGAAGAGATAAATGTATCTACCCAAGGATGTCGCATTTTATAGATGATTTTTTTGTTCATAACGCTTTCGTCGCAATACTGTAGTGCTGTTTTTATATCGCTTAACATTTGCTCATCATAGGCATAGTAGCCTTTCTTTTTGCGTACAATTTTGCGCCCTTCAAGGAAACAGTTAACAATCATTAGTGTTGCTACCGAGCGTTTTTCTGGATTGCCTTTTATATAGTCACACATTTTTCTCATGGCAAAAAATATGTGCTGAGCGTCACTCTCTCGTAGATTTTCAGTGATGCTTTGGCTGTTTATCCGATAATAATAGAGGTTGGCGTCAAGCTTTAAAATTCGACGGCATTTAAAGTACTGAAATGGGCTAAAGATAATGTCTTCATAGCGGCGATTTGCTTCAAATCGGTCGCTGCCAAG
The DNA here is from genome assembly GCF_000757825.1 of Cedecea neteri. Classification (GTDB taxonomy): domain Bacteria; phylum Pseudomonadota; class Gammaproteobacteria; order Enterobacterales; family Enterobacteriaceae; genus Cedecea; species Cedecea selenatireducens. The sequence continues at coordinate 2,574,241 of NZ_CP009451.1, read as the reverse complement.
AAGATCCCGATGAAATATTTTGGTGACCAGATGCCATTGTGCAGCGCTGAACGTCGGTATCAACGGTAAATACCGGGCATCCTGCAAAATGAGTTCACTTCGTGCAATTTTCTCGTTGCTGCTATGTTGTGCAGTATGCAGTTTTTCTTCGTCACGAGTTAAACTAAATTCTACGATGTCATAACGTTGTTCACGCAGGATCGGTAGCAAAAGAGTGAAGTAGTCGGGGCTGATAATATCGTCACTATCAACAAATGCGATGTGAATACCTGTGGCAATGTCTAGCCCACGGTTCCTGGCAATGGCAACTCCCTGATTAGCCTGATGGATAATTTTTACGTTATTGCAGGGTCTTAATTGATAAAAGTTGGCTATTTTTTCATCAGTGTTGTCGGTTGAGCCGTCATTGATAATGATAATTTCAACTTCATCTGTGAGCCCCTGTTGCAGTGATGACAGTGTCGAGATGATAAATTCTGCATTATTGTATGTCGGGATAATAATGCTAAGAAGGTAATCGTTTCTATCATTCATGGGACTGCTCTCTCATTGTGCCAGGAAACAAAATGAAGGCAAAGCAAAGGGCCAACATACTGATTAATGATTCCGCTTTCGAGTACAGCACCATATCGCTTAAACCATAAGCAATGATTGCACCAGCTACGACTAGCATCAGTATATTTTTCTGTTTAAGAGAGATATAGACAGCTGATGTATATAAAATGAGCAGCAATATCACTCCTGTAACGCCTTTCAACGAAAAGGTATCCATCACTTCGTTATGGAGATGAATGTTGGAAAAAAACAACGCACCGCTTAATGAGGGATCGCTTTTTTCCAACTCGGTTAAGACCGCACTTCGTTGTTCAAGTGATTCACCCCATAGCTTGAGCTTTCCTGTTTCCAGACCCGCTTTTTGCATCGCGAATCTTGCTCCAATAGACGAGTTACTGTTATCGCTCTGATAAGCAGTAATATCACTTTTAAATTCAATATAGCGTTGTTCCAGGACTGGTTTCAGTGGAATTAGCGCTGCCAGACTCAGGATAATAAAGCCTGCTAAAGACCCAAATAATACTTTGCGGTTGTGGCGGTAATTCAGCAGCAACAAGACAATGCACAGCACCGGATAGACCAAAATGGCCGCTCTTGTTTGTGTTGAAACAATGGCCAAAGTGGATAATGCAAAATGTATGAAATAAAAAGGAATAACCCAAATACCACGCAGGTTAAGAATTGCCTGAGAGGCCAGAAGCGCAATAAAAGTCAGGGCATACGCCGTGCCTGTTGCGAACTCCAGGCCTAGAGTTACTCTATAGGCGAGAGGGTTAGCACCGCTTGTTGCATAAAGCTGATACCCTGCCCAGCAATAGAGTCCTAACCCCGTTGCGATGGTTACGTATCGTGCAATCCGGCTTTTGCCTGAGGAGATTGTCTGTTGCGAGCAAATTGCTGTAATCATCAAGGCGGCAAAAATTAAATTTTTACCGCCATTTTGGTAAGAGCGATAGGCTGCAGTGAAGGGAGAATTATGTTGTTTAAAGATCGCAACCCAAATGACTTGCATCAGCCCAAATGCAATAAGCGCAAGAGGTAAAAGCCATAAGCTTTTATTTTTTAATAGGTTATTATAATTATTGAAAATCAGAGGCAGTGAAAGTACGGCACTGAAAATGAAGACCTTAATTGCCTGATCCGGATTGATTAGCGCCATCACTAATGATAGCAGACATCCCGCAAAAAACAGGCCGTCTACTACGCGGAAGAAGACATCTTTTCTCTTGCTGCAATGTTGAGAAAGAATTGAGCTATCAAGCATGAGTATACTCTTGAAATATTTATAATATATTTAATTGTTGTAGCGATTTTCGCACGTCGCCTGCTGATATTGAAGTCATTGTGTGATCCTCACTCTTTAGGGCTTGCTGGTGTAACCCATACCCTCCAATCAATCCCGGATCCGTCGGCCCATAAAGCGTCAGATTTGGTCGGTCTAATGCTGCGGTAAGATGGCTTAATCCTGTATCAACAGAAATCACAAATTCCGCATTAGCCAATATCCTGGCTACGCTTTCAAGCGTCATCCTGGGCAGCACCTCAACAAAGCTAAACCCTTCGGCCAGGCGCTTTGCTCTTTCTTCTTCGTGTGGAGCACCCCATGGCAGCTTTATCCGCAGGCCGGTCGCCGCCATGAGCTTAATCAGTTCTCGCCAGTTTGCTTCGGGCCAGTGTTTATCATCCCGGGTTGTTGCATGTAAAAATACAGCATACTTTTCCTCACTACCTTTAAGATTAGTAAGAAAATGCCCTGAAATTGCATAATCGCCCTGCCGATTGGGTTTGGCATAACCCAAACTCCTGGCAAAAAGCTCACGGATACGCTCAACGGCGTGCTGCTGTTTAGCCACGCTGTGTTTTACGTTGTAGAACAGGCTGGCCAGTGGCTCACGCGCGCTGTTCCAGTCCATGCCGTGCTTTATGCCATGCGCCTTACGTGTGACCAGCGCTGCGCTCTTTACCAGCCCCTGAGCGTCGATGATGCAGTCATATTCTCTGGTTTTCAGTGCCTGATAGAATGCGTTGCGTTCGGTACGTGTTTTGGAGGCAAACCAGCTTTTACGCCAGCGGCGGATAGCAACCGGAAACACCTTATCCACGGCGGGATGCCAGCCCGGGATCTGGGCAAAGCCTTCTTCAACAACCCAGTCGAATTTGATACCCGGAATCGCCTGCATCGCGTCCGTCAGCGCAGGAAGGGAATGCAGTACATCGCCCATCGAGGACGTTTTAACCAGAAGTACACGCATCAGTCTTCCTTACTACTGGTGAGCAGTTCGGTTAACGTAATCAGCACGCTATCGGGAGTAATATCGATCAGGCTCTGGTGATACCCTTCGGCTGCATCGCCCTTACGTACTTTATGGTAGCCGCTGATCAGGCGAATGACCTTCGCTTTATGAGAGAGCGGCGGCGTGAAATCAGGGCTGCTTGGGCCATAAAGTGCCACCAGAGGACGGTCGAGTGCGGCGGCAACATGCATCAGGCCAGAGTCATTAGTGACCACGCCCTGGCATGCTGAGAGCAGGATAACGGCCTGTTCAAGCTGGGTATCACCCGCAAGGTTACGGCACCACGCCTGTTGCTCGGTGGACAGGGCCGCCAGAATCTCTTTACCCGCTTCCTTATCTTTGGCCGAGCCGAAAAGAATAACCTGATAGCCAGAATCAATGAGCTTCGCTGCGAGCGCGGCGTAGTGATAATGCGGCCAGCGCTTTGCCGGGCCGAATTCGGCTCCCGGGCAGAAACCGATCATCGGGCGCTGCTGCTCAAGGTTAAAAGCGGCGCAGGCCTGGGCTTTTTCACCCTCATTAACCTGTAATTTAGGCCACAGCAGTGGCTGCGGCAGATCTTTGGCCGACTGCATTACGCCTTTGTCGTAGCCCAATGCGACGTAGCGCTCGACCATCAATGGCCAGGCCTGTTTGTCCAGCTTGCGGCTGTCGTTCAGCAGGCCATAGCGCATCTCGCCCAGCCAGCCGGTGCGGTGGGGGATGTTGGCAAAAAAGGGAACCAGTGCGGATTTGAACGAGTTTGGCAGGACGTAAGCGCGATCGTAGCGCTTATCACGCAGGCTGTGGCCAAGACGACGGCGTTCGCCTATTGCCAGTGCGCCGTGACCAAGCGGCATGGCGATAGCTTCGTTCACTTCCGGCATGCGGGATAACAGCGGACGGCACCACGCGGGTGCCATCACATCGATTATCGCCTGGGGATAACGCGCCTTGAGCGTGCGATAGAGACTTTGCGACATCATCATGTCGCCCACCCATGACGGGCCAATCACCAGAATTTTCATGCGTTCCCTGTGCTGCTTATGCGTCGCGGTTTAACCATTTCATGTATTCCGCCACCCCTTCGGCGACGGTTTTGAACGGCTTGTCATAGCCTGCAGCACGCAGATTGGTTAAGTCTGCTTCGGTATAAGCCTGGTAGCGCCCCTTCAGCTTGTCCGGGAAAGGAATGTATTCGATGCTGCCTTTGCTGTGGAACGCCAGCGCGGCATCTGCCACGGCCTGGAAGGATTCCGCCCGGCCGGTACCGCAGTTGAAAATACCGGAAACACCGTTTTGCCAGAACCACAGGTTAACGGCGGCAACATCACCCACGTAGATGAAATCGCGCTTGAAGCCGTCGCTGCCTTCAAACAGCTTAGGATTTTCACCGTTGTTTAACTGAGTGTTGAGGTGGAATGCCACGCTCGCCATGCTGCCTTTGTGGCCTTCACGTGGTCCGTAGACGTTGAAGTAGCGGAACCCGGTCACCTGAGAGTTAGCCTCAGGCAGGATCTGGCGGACATACTCGTCGAACAGGAACTTGGAGTAGCCGTAAACGTTCAGCGGCTGCTCATATTCGCGGGATTCGATAAAGTCTTTATTGCGACCGCCGTAAGTGGCAGCGGAAGAAGCATACAGGAACGGAATTTCATGCTCGAGGCAGTAGTGCAGGACTTCTTTAGAATACTGATAGTTGTTGTCCATCATGTACTTGCCGTCCCACTCTGTGGTGGACGAGCAGGCGCCTTCATGGAAGATAGCGTCGATATCGCCAAACTCTTCCCCGGCCATAATCTGGATAAGGAAGTCTTCTTTATCCATGTAGTCAGCGATATCAAGATCAACCAGGTTAGCAAACTTAGTGCCGTCCTTCAGGTTATCCACCACCAGGATGTCCCGGTAGCCTTGCTCATTCAGGGATTTAATAATATTGCTGCCGATCATGCCGGCGCCGCCAGTAACGATAATCATAAGCTTAACCTTTAAAAAGTGGGGCTTTCAGGCCTTGTGCCTGATGCGCTAATGGCTCTTATCATACCATTACAATTAAAGACCCGCCTAATGAGCGGAAGTTTTTCACCCTCGTGATTTATCCTGCAAAAATCAGATTCCCTGAAGCGTAATCTCGTCTCCTGGTATAGGTTTGGGTAATATGTGCCGAAATTTGCCATGCCTGGAGAATCGCGATGCGCGAAGATTTTTACAAGCAGTTGACCTCCCAGCTCGAGACGGCTCGTGCGGAAGGGTTATTTAAAGAAGAGCGTATTATCACCTCCGCCCAGAATGCGGATATCACCGTTGCCGATGGCAGCCACGTTATCAACTTCTGCGCCAACAACTATTTGGGTCTTGCTAACCATCCGCAGCTGATTGAAGCGGCTAAACAGGGGATGGATAAGCACGGCTTTGGTATGGCTTCGGTGCGCTTTATCTGCGGTACTCAGGACAGTCACAAAGAGCTGGAAGGCAAGCTGGCGGAATTCCTCGGTACGGACGATGCGATTCTTTACTCCTCCTGCTTCGACGCCAACGGCGGCTTGTTTGAAACCCTGCTTGGCCCGGAAGACGCCATCATTTCCGATGCGCTGAACCATGCCTCGATTATCGACGGCGTTCGCCTGTGTAAAGCCCAGCGCTACCGTTATGCCAATAATGACATGCAGGAACTGGAAACTCGCCTGAAAGAGGCGCGTGCTGCCGGGGCTCGTCACGTGATGATCGCCACCGACGGCGTGTTCTCAATGGACGGCGTGATTGCCAACCTGCAGGGCGTATGTGACCTGGCTGACGAATATAATGCGCTGGTGATGGTGGATGATTCTCACGCCGTGGGTTTCGTCGGTGCCAACGGGCGTGGTACGCACGAATATTGCGATGTCATGGACCGCGTTGACATCATCACCGGTACGCTGGGCAAAGCGCTGGGCGGTGCTTCCGGTGGCTACACCGCAGGACGCAAAGAAGTTATTGAATGGCTTCGCCAGCGTTCACGCCCTTATCTGTTCTCTAACTCGCTCGCTCCGGCCATTGTTTCCGCCTCTATTAAGGTTCTGGAGATGCTGGCGTCAGGCGAAGAGCTGCGTGAGCGCCTGTGGTCGAATGCCCGCCTGTTCCGCGAAAAAATGAGCGCAGCCGGTTTTACGCTTGCCGGTGCCGATCACGCGATCATTCCGGTGATGTTGGGCGAAGCGGTTGTGGCGCAGAACTTTGCGCGTGAGCTGCAAAAAGAAGGTATTTACGTCACCGGTTTCTTCTACCCGGTGGTGCCAAAAGGTCAGGCGCGTATTCGTACCCAAATGTCGGCGGCGCATACCCCTGAGCAAATTGAACGTGCGGTTGATGCGTTTACGCGTATCGGTAAGCAATTAGGCGTTATCGCTTAAGGGAGCGGCCATGAAAGCATTAGCAAAACTGAAGGCGGAAGAAGGCATCTGGATGACGGATGCACCCAAGCCGGAAATGGGTCATAACGATCTGCTGATTAAAATTCGTAAAACGGCGATTTGCGGTACCGACGTGCATATCTACAACTGGGACGAATGGTCGCAAAAAACCATCCCTGTCCCTATGGTTGTGGGTCACGAATACGTAGGGGAAGTGGTTGGCATAGGCCAGGAAGTGAAAGGCTTCAAGATTGGTGACCGCGTTTCCGGCGAAGGGCACATCACCTGTGGTCACTGCCGTAACTGCCGCGGCGGTCGTACCCACCTGTGCCGCAACACCACCGGCGTTGGCGTCAACCGCCCTGGCTGTTTTGCTGAGTATTTGGTTATCCCGGCCTTTAATGCGTTCAAAATTCCGGACAATATCTCTGACGATCTGGCTTCTATCTTCGATCCATTCGGCAACGCAGTGCATACCGCGCTTTCGTTCGATCTGGTGGGCGAAGATGTGCTGGTGTCCGGCGCGGGTCCTATCGGGATCATGGCCGCTGCGGTAGCGAAGCACGTTGGTGCTCGTAACGTGGTGATTACCGACGTGAACGAATACCGCCTGGAACTGGCGCGTGAAATGGGTATTACTCGCGCGGTTAACGTCAGCAAAGAAAGCCTGCAGGACGTGATGGGCGAGCTGGGGATGACCGAAGGGTTTGACGTTGGCCTGGAGATGTCCGGCGCACCTCCGGCGTTTCGCACCATGCTGGATACCATGAACCATGGCGGCCGTATTGCCATGCTGGGGATCCCGCCGTCTGATATGTCTATCGACTGGACCAAGGTTATCTTTAAAGGCCTGTTTATTAAAGGTATCTATGGGCGAGAGATGTTTGAGACCTGGTACAAGATGGCCGCGCTGATCCAGTCTGGCCTGGATCTGTCTCCTATCATCACCCATCGTTTCTCTATCGATGAGTTCCAGAAAGGCTTTGACGCGATGCGCTCCGGGCAGTCCGGTAAAGTTATCCTGAGCTGGGATTAATCATTAAGCCAGAGGGCATCGCGCCCTCTGGTTTTTCAGTTACGCCTGTTTGCCCCAACCCTGCCACTGATGCTGGAGATATTTCACCAGCGCGCTCTCGGCAATACTTTCACTGATGACTTTAAAGTAGGTGGTTGCGTCCACCGGCTCGATAGGCTGTTTCGGTTTACACAGCTTCACGCCACGGAATGGGTTACGAGGCGGCTGTTGTTTGCCCGGCTGCGTATTATTTGGCGTTGAAGTGTCTACCTGTGGTTCATTAAGCAGGCTGCTCGGGCGTACCAGAGTAATGTCCGGCGGAAGGTTATAGACCATCTGCTGGAGGACCCGAACGGTTGATGGGTGTGGATGGCCGATGGCGATTGCCGACCCGGTTTTGCGCGCAAGTTGAATCGCGCGGTTGAACTGAAAGCGAATATCCGCTTCGTTCTGGGTATCGTCGAGAAAGACCTTCCGCTTAATCACTTTTACGCGCGTCCCGGCTGCGGCACGCGTTGCCTGGCTGTTGCCAATGGTCATGCTGTCCAGGAAATAGAGATTGTACTGCTCCAGCGACTGCATCACCTTTTGCATCCCGAACAGGCTGGAGGTCATCGCGCTGCCCATATGGTTATTCATGCCAACGGCATAAGGGACTTTGTTTACCGCGTCGCGAATAATTCTCTCGATCTCGCTGCTGCTCATGTCCGGGCGTAGAGTATCTTTCTCAAGCGGCTGCTTGCTAAGCGGTGCCATCGGCAGGTGGATCAGGACTTCGTGCCCGGCGTTATGCGCTTTGGTGGCCATTTCACGAGCGTGAGGCGCATTGGGCAGCACGGCAACGGAGACGTTAGTCGGCAGTGTCAGCACCTGGTTTTCCTGCTGAGGACGATAGCCAAAGTCATCAATCACTATCGAGAGCTTACCGGCCCATGCGGAGGTTGCCAACATTAGCCCGCTGGCGGCGGCGAAAAAAACAGTGCGGAACTGAGGCAAAACTTATCTTCCCAACCACGGTTGTGGATTCACTGCCTGGCCCTGGCGACGAATTTCGAAATAGAGTGACGGACGGCCCTGGCCGCCACTGCTACCGACCAGCGCGACAGGCTGCCCGGCGCGCACCTGGGTGCCGACGCTGACCAACGCGCTCTGGTTGTAGCCGTAGAGACTCATATCGCCTTTACCGTGTTCAATAACGACGACAAGGCCATAGCCCTGCAGCCAGTCGGCAAGGATCACGCGTCCGTCGGCAATGGCTTTAACTTCCGTGCCTTCCGGTGCCGCAATAACGATACCTTTCCAACGTAGTTCACCTTGCAGCTGTTCGCCATAACGATGCAGTAACGAACCGCGAACCGGCCAGTATGCCTGCCCGCGCGGTGACCCGAGGCCGCCGGTTCTCGACATCAGCGAGCGTTCGCTTTCGGTTGGCTTGTAGGTCGTGCCTTTGTTAGAGGCTTCCTGCTGCTTGCTGCGAACCTGCTCGGCTTCGCGCGCCTCACGCTCTGCCCTGGCTTTTGCTGCGGCGGCTGCTCGGGCTATTTGATTCTGCAAGCGCGACTGGTTCTGACGCATTTCGCTCAGCTTCTGCTGATCCTGCTGAATCGAGGATTCGAGGCCAGCGAGGGTTTTTTTGCGTTCGTTACGGGCGCTTTCCAGCTTGGCCTGCTGTGCCTGCTGCTCGTAGAGCAGCGTTTGCTGTTCACTCTGCTTACTTTCCAGCTCGGATTTCTGCTGTGCGGCTTCAGCTTTGGTCTGCTTTAGCTCTTCGATTGTCTGCTGACGAGCAGCGTTAAGATAGCCAAAATAAGCCTGCAGGCGCTGGCCTCGCTGGCTTTCTTCTCCGCTGAGAATCAACTGAATACCGGTATGCTGACCCTGGCGAAACGCCGCATCCAGCTGAGCGGCCAGGTTACGTTCCTGGGTTGCCTGCTGTTTTTGCAGTTTGGCGAGAGAGTTATTCAGGGTTGCGATTTGATTGTTTAAATCTGCGAGGGTGTTCTGGGTTTCACGCAGCTTACGGCTGGCCGCAGAAATAGCTTCTTCCTGCGCTTTTAGCTGAGCGAGTAAAACGGATCGCTGCTGCTGCTGCTGGCGCACGGCTCGCTCTTTGGCGGCGATATCCTGCTGGATAGACTGCAGCTGCTGTTTGTCATCGGCGTGGCTGGAAAAAGAGCATAACAAGACGCCAGCGCTTAACACGCTGGCGTAAATAACGGGCTTCACAGCCCATGTCTTTGAAAAAATCGCCTTTCCCCTCATGGGGAGGGATTATTCCACGATGAACAGCGGCTTGCCAGTCATCTCTTGCGGGATTTCCATGCCCATCAGGCTCAGCATGGTTGGCGCGATGTCGGACAGCTTGCCGCCTTCGACCGCTTTCAGATTTTTCTTGCCGATATAAATCAGAGGAACCGGCAGGCTGGTGTGCGCGGTATGTGCCTGGCCGGTAGCCGGGTCGCGCATTTGTTCTGCGTTGCCGTGATCTGCGGTAATCAGCAGTTGACCGTCAACGGCCTCAACGGCTTTAACCACCTGAGCCACGCAATTATCCAGCGCTTCAACGGCAGAAATAGCGGCATCATAAATGCCGGTATGACCGACCATGTCGCCGTTCGGGTAGTTACAGATGATGGTGTCGTATTTACCGCTGTTGATGGCGCTGAGAAGCTTGTCGGTCAGCTCTGCGGAGCTCATTTCTGGCTGCAGATCGTAAGTGGCTACTTTTGGCGAATTCACCAGCACGCGGTCTTCACCAGCGAAAGGCTCTTCAACCCCGCCGTTGTAGAAGAAGGTAACGTGAGCGTATTTCTCTGTTTCGGAGATGCGTAGCTGGGTTTTGTTGTGTTTCGCCATCCACTCGCCGAAGGTATTCGTCAGTGAAGCTGGTGGGTACGCGCAGGCTGTTTTAATGTCTGCGGCATATTCGGTCAGCATCACGAAGTCGCCAAACTTCACCACTTTTTTACGGCTGAAACCGTCGAAATCGGTATTAACAAAGGCGCGGGTGATCTGGCGGGCACGGTCGGCACGGAAGTTCATGAAGATCAGCGCATCGCCGTCGTTCATAGTGGACTCGGCTTCACCTGTAGCGCGGATCACCGTAGGTTTAACAAACTCATCGTTTTCATCGCGGGCGTAAGCGGCTGCCAGACCGGCAGCGGCATTGTCTGCCTGGAATTCACCTTTGGCCTGAGTCATCAGGTCGTAGGCGAGCTCAACGCGATCCCAGCGGTTGTCACGGTCCATCGCGTAGTAACGGCCAATCAGGGTGGCTACGCGGCCTTTGCCCAGCTCAGCGAACTTGTCGGAGAATTTCTTCAGGGAGGATTCGGCGCTGCGCGGCGGCGTGTCGCGGCCGTCAAGGAAAGCGTGCAGATAGATGGCTTCAGCACCGCGTTCAGCGGCCAGTTCGATCATCGCCAGAATATGTTCTTCATGGCTGTGAACGCCGCCAGGAGAAACCAGGCCCATGATATGTACTGCTTTCCCGGCGGCAACCGCTTTGTCTACCGCGCCGGTCAGCACCGGGTTAGCAAAGAAAGTACGTTCTTTAATTTCAACGTCCAGGCGAGTCAAGTCCTGGTAGACGATGCGGCCGGCGCCAAGGTTGACGTGGCCCACTTCAGAGTTACCCATTTGACCGTCCGGCAGGCCAACTTCCAGGCCAGATGCGTTGATCAGGGTATGTGGACGCTGGGCCCACAGGTTATCCATTACCGGAGTTTTCGCGTTAAGGATGGCGTTATCCTGCTGCTCTTCGCGGTGGCCGTAGCCATCCAGAATCACCAGCACCATAGGTTTTTTAGTAACCGACATTGCAACAACCTCTGAGTCTAAGACAAAATTTGCGTAATTTTACTACAGGCACTCCCGGTGAATAGCCGCAGAAGATCAAAGAAAGGGGCTGGAGGGCGATCGGATTACATCAGTCTGGTTCTTTTTTTTCGTAACAGCCCGCAGAATCCACATAACATTATTCAGACTGGCTGTAATTGCCACAACGCGAAGGTATACTCCCCACCTGGTTTTCTCATCATTACTTAGTCGGGAGTTATTACCCCCCATGCAAGAAATTATGCAATTCGTTGGTCGTCATCCCATACTTAGTCTGGCGTGGGTTGGTCTGCTGGCAGCGGTACTTTTCATGACCTTTAAAGGCCTGGCCTCCAAAGTCAAAGTGGTAACCCGCGGTGAAGCCACTCGCTTAATTAACAAAGAAGACGCGGTGGTTGTCGATGTGCGCCAGCGTGACGATTTCCGTAAAGGCCACATTGCGAATTCACTGAACGTGCTGCCAACCGAAATCAAAAGCGGCAATTTTGGTGAGCTTGAAAAACACAAAGCGAAGCCCATTATTGTGGTATGCGCTAACGGTGTTTCTTCACAAGAATCAGCGGCTTTGTTGCACAAAGCTGGCTTCGAGCAAGTCTCGCTGTTAAAAGAAGGTATTGCTGGCTGGAGCGGGGAAAACCTGCCACTGGTTCGCGGTAAATAATCTGGAAAAGACTGAGGTAAACCATGGCGAACATTGAGATCTATACCAAAGCGACCTGCCCTTTTTGCCACCGTGCAAAAGCCCTGCTGAATGAAAAAGGCGTGGCGTTCCAGGAGTTGCCTATTGATGGCGACGCCGCTAAGCGGGAAGAGATGATCAAACGCAGTGGCCGCACCACGGTACCGCAGATTTTTATTGACGCACAGCACATTGGCGGTTGCGATGACTTGTACGCACTGGACGCGCGTGGTGGACTCGATCCCCTGCTGAGCTAGTGTGGTTTGTCTGCCGTGTATCGCAGAGTAAGGACGTTTAAATTTAAGGGTTAACAATGTCAGAACAAAACAATACAGAAATGGGTTTCCAGATTCAGCGTGTTTACACCAAGGATGTCTCTTTCGAAGCACCTAACGCGCCGCACGTTTTCCAGAAAGACTGGCAGCCAGAAGTTAAACTGGATCTGGATACTGCATCCAGCCAGCTGGCTGACAATATCTACGAAGTTGTACTGCGCGTAACCGTCACCGCCAGCCTGGGCGAAGACACTGCTTTCCTGTGTGAAGTTCAGCAGGCGGGTATCTTCTCCGTGGACGGTATCGAAGGCTCGCAGCTGGCGCATTGCCTGGGTGCATACTGCCCGAACATTCTGTTCCCGTATGCGCGTGAATGTATCACTAGCCTGGTTTCTCGCGGCACTTTCCCGCAGCTGAACCTTGCACCGGTTAACTTCGATGCGTTGTTCATGAACTATCTGCAGCAGCAAGCTGGCGAAGGTGCTGAAAACCATCAGGATGCCTGATGAACAGCCTTAATGCTTCAATGACTGTTATCGGTGCCGGCTCTTACGGCACCGCTCTCGCTATCACCCTTGCGAGAAATGGCCACCACGTTGTGCTGTGGGGCCATGATGCCAAACATATCGCTACGCTGCAGGCCGATCGCTGCAACGTGGCTTTCCTGCCCGACGTTCCTTTTCCCGACACGCTGCATCTCGAGAGTGATTTAGCCGTCGCACTTGCCGCCAGCCGCAATATTCTGGTGGTCGTGCCGAGCCATGTGTTCGGGCAAGTGTTACGTCAAATCAAGCCGCTGATGCGCCCGGATGCACGTATTGTGTGGGCGACAAAAGGGCTGGAAGCTGAAACGGGTCGATTGCTGCAGGACGTTGCCCGCGAAGCGCTGGGTGATGATGTTCCCCTGGCGGTTATTTCCGGCCCGACCTTTGCGAAAGAGCTGGCTGCCGGTTTACCAACCGCGATTGCGCTTGCGGCGACCGACGACCAGTTTGCAGAGGATCTCCAGCACCTGCTGCACTGCGGCAAAAGCTTCCGCGTCTACAGTAATCCCGATTTCATCGGCGTTCAGCTGGGCGGGGCGGTTAAAAACGTCATCGCTATTGGGGCCGGGATGTCGGATGGCATCGGGTTTGGCGCCAATGCACGTACCGCGCTTATCACCCGTGGTCTTGCAGAGATGACGCGTCTGGGCAGTGCGCTCGGTGCTTCGCCTGAAACCTTTATGGGGATGGCTGGCCTGGGCGATCTGGTGCTGACCTGTACCGACAACCAATCCCGTAACCGTCGCTTCGGCATGATGCTTGGCCAGGGAATGGATGTGGATGGCGCACAGCAGAAGATTGGCCAGGTGGTTGAAGGCTATCGCAATACCAAAGAAGTTCGCGAGCTGGCGGCTCGAGTAGGCGTCGAAATGCCAATAACCGAGGAAATTTATCAGGTATTGTATTGCGGAAAAAATGCGCGCGAGGCAGCATTAACGTTGCTTGGTCGTACTCGTAAGGATGAACGAAGCGGCAATTGAGGGATCGCTTAATACACCGCAATAACTGAAACGTCCCGACCCTGGTGTCGGGCGTTGTTTTTCTGTCTGGAGAGAACAATGTCGTCTGAAGAACTGGATTTGGTGTGGAGCAATATTAAAGCCGAAGCGCGAGCGCTTGCGGATTGTGAACCCATGTTGGCCAGTTTTTATCATGCGACGCTCCTCAAGCACGATAACCTTGGTAACGCGCTCAGCTACATGCTGGCCAATAAGTTAGCTTCGCCGATTATGCCGGCTATCGCGATTCGCGAGGTTGTCGAAGAAGCCTACGCAGCCGATCCGCAGATGATTGCTTCCGCGGCTTGTGACATTCAGGCTGTTCGCACCCGTGACCCGGCGGTAGACAAGTATTCAACGCCGCTGCTTTATCTCAAAGGTTTTCACGCGCTCCAGGCATATCGAATTGGCCACTGGCTCTGGCTGCAAGGGCGACAGGCGCTGGCTATCTTCCTGCAGAATCAGGTCTCAGTTTCTTTCCAGGTAGACATTCACCCGGCGGCGAAAATCGGCTGCGGGATCATGCTGGATCACGCCACGGGGATTGTGATCGGTGAGACTGCGGTCGTCGAAAACGATGTTTCTATTCTGCAGTCGGTCACGCTGGGCGGTACCGGTAAAACCAGTGGCGATCGCCATCCGAAGATCCGTGAAGGCGTGATGATTGGCGCTGGCGCAAAAATCCTTGGCAATATAGAAGTCGGAACCGGCGCAAAAATTGGCGCAGGCTCAGTTGTGCTACAGCCTGTTCCGCCGCATACCACTGCTGCTGGCGTACCGGCTCGCATTGTGGGCACGCCAGGTAGCGACAAACCGGCGATGGATATGGATCAGCACTTCAACGGCGCGGGCTTTGAGTACGGCGACGGTATCTAGCTTCTGAGCACGGCGCCCTGATACCCCAACTGGCGCCAGGCCTCATACACCACCACGGACACCGAGTTAGAGAGGTTCATGCTGCGGCTGTCCGGCATCATTGGGATGCGAATCTTCTGTTCCGCCGGCATCGCATTCAGGATCTCAGGGGGCAACCCACGCGTTTCCGGCCCGAACATCAAATAATCCCCTGCCTGATAGCTCACCGCGCTGTGGGCCGGCGTTCCCTTGGTCGTTAAGGCAAACAGGCGTTGAGGCTTTTCTGCCTCTAAAAATGCATTGTAGTCGCGATGGCGCAGCACGGTCGTAAATTCGTGGTAGTCCAGCCCGGCGCGTCGCAGGCGCTTATCGTCCCAGGGAAAGCCCATCGGCTCAATGATGTGCAACCGGAAACCGGTATTGGCGCACAGGCGGATAATGTTCCCGGTATTGGGCGGAATTTCTGGCTCAAACAAAACGATATTTAACATACAACCCCCATCGACTAGGGGGCGAAGAATAGCAAAATTGCGGCTAAGCAGAAATGAAAACAGGCTCCGTAGAGCCTGCTTGTTAGCGGTGATAAAGCGGTAGCCAGAGCGTCAGGCGCAGACCACCCAGCGGGCTGTCGTCAGCTTTTACCCAGCCACGATGCTGCTGTACGGCGGTTTCCACGATAGCCAGACCGAGACCTGTACCTCCCGACTCGCGATCGCGAGCTTCATCTGTACGATAGAACGGGCGGAAAATCTGCTCTCTGTCTTCCGGACTGACACCCGGGCCGTCATCGTCAACGGTGACGGTAATGCCTTGATTATCGACTGAGAAATTCACAGCTATCTTGGTGTGGGAATAACGCAGGGCGTTACGAACAATGTTCTCCAGTGCGCTTTCCAGCGCATTCGGGTTACCGTACATCAGCCACGGTCCCGGCGGGTAGGTGATCTCCAGCGACTTGCCCACCTGCTCGGCTTCGAAGGCGGCGTTATCCAGCATCTCAGTCCAGATTTGATTAGCCTTCATGGTCTCGCTAACCAGCGCATTTTTTTGCTGGTTACGCGACATGACAAGCAGGTCATTAATCATCCCGTCCAGGCGCTGGGCTTCCGTTTCAATGCGTGCCAGCTCTTTGCTCTCACCGCTTCGGCGGCGCAGCAGCGCGGTACCAAGCTGCAGGCGGGTCAGCGGAGTGCGGAGTTCATGAGAGATATCAGACAGCAATCTTTGCTGCGCCGTCATCATTCTTTCCAGCGCCGTCACCATTTGGTTAAAGCTTGCGCCCGCGGCCTGGAATTCCTGTGGCCCAGCCTCGAGTTCCGGATGTTGACGCAGGTTGCCCTGGGCTACTTCATCTGCTGCGTTTTTCAGCTTACGAGCCGGTTTGGCGAGGCTCCATGCAAGCCAGAGCAACAGCGGGGAACTCACCAGCATGGTGACAATCAGTAGCAGCAAAGGGCGGTCGAACAGCAGGTTGATGAAGTCAGATTGCGAGCTGCTGGCCGGGCGAATCAGGTAAAGTTGGTAGTTATCTTCGCCATCTCGCACCGAAAAAGGCCCAACTAGCTCAACCCGGCCATATTTCTTTTTCTGAGGATGATCGGCATTATCGGACTGGCCGATAAAGTTGCGGATGATCTGCATTTCGTTGCGTTGGGCGCCAATGACGCGCCCTTCGCTGGTGACCAGCAGCAGACGCTGGCCAGGAGGTGCCCATTTGTCGATGGCGCGGAACAGGCGCCGCCACCACATCAAATCATTCGGTGGATCGGTTGCCAGCTCCGCCTCGACGTGTTGCTCAATCATGTAGCCCTGACGTTGCTCATTTTCCATCAGCTCGGTCATCTGGCGTGAATCCAGCTTCGGCAGCATTAAAACTAACATCAGTACCAGAGCTAGCGTCAGCCAGAAGATGGCAAAAATTCGCGCGGTAAGGCTACTTATCATGAAGCGGAAACCATCAGATAGCCGCGGCCACGCAAGGTTTTAAACCACGGATGGCCGTCTTTACGATCCGGCAATTTACGACGCAGGTTGGAAATATGCATGTCGATTGCACGATCGAACGGCGTTAAGCGTTTACCCAGAACTTCCTGGCTCAGATGTTCACGTGAAACCACCTGACCCAGATGCTGGGCAAGGAGATAAAGCAGCGTGAATTCGGTGCCGGTTAAGTCCAGGGCCTGCCCGTCAAAGCTGGCTTCCTGGCGGCCCGGATTGAGGCTCAGCCCGTCGACTTCTACCGTCGGCGAACTGCTGTCGCTGTTCTGTTGCTGCTCGCTCCAGTGTGAACGACGCAGGATGGCGCGAATACGGGCGACAAGCTCGCGGTCGTTAAAGGGTTTTGGCAAATAGTCATCGGCACCCAGCTCAAGGCCGAGCACGCGATCGAGTTCGCTACCGCGAGCGGTAAGCATAATGACAGGTGTCTGGTGTGTCTGGCGAAGCTCTTTCAAAGTATCAATGCCGTTTTTCTTTGGCATCATTACGTCGAGCAATAACAGGTCGATGCTGTCGTCCAGAAGCGTCAACGCTTGCTCACCATCGTGAGCAACAATCACGTCAAAACCTTCCATGTCGAGCAATTCCTTTAGCAGGGAAGTCAGCTCTCGGTCATCATCAACTAACAGGATTTTATTCATTGTGAAATTACCTCCGAGGCAGAAATTACGTCATCAAGGCGCGCTAATCCATGACTTTACGTTGTTTTACACCCCCTGACGCTAGTTTGCAGCGGGAATCGTAGACTGGCTCTCGTTGAATCGCAGCACACACAGATTTTGGGAGCAAGTGATGCGCAATGTTACCGCTGTCGTCATGGCCTCAACGCTGGCGTTTACCTCGTTAGCCAGCCAGGCCGCTGATTTGCCGACCGGCGTTAACTGGCCACAAAGCGACAATCTGGCAAAACGAAACAACGGTCAGAATCATATGTTTGACGGCATAAGTTTGACTGAGCAACAACGCCAACAGATGCGAGATCTTATGCACCGGGCAAGGCATGATAGCCCACCCGTTAATGTTAGCGAAATGGAGATCATGCATCGCCTGGTCACCGCAGATAAATTTGATGAAGTGGCAGTGAAAGCTCAGGCTGAAAAAATGGCACAAGAACAGGTTGCCCGCCAGGTTGAAATGGCAAAAGTACGCAACCAAATGTACCACTTACTCAGTCCGGAGCAGCAAGCCGCTTTGAATGAGAAACACCAGCAGCGCATGGATAATCTCCGTGAACTGTCTGAACTGCAGCAGGGCGTTTCGCTGCAGGCCATGAGTAGTAGCAGTACCCGTAGTAACCAGTAACAAACCCTGTTTTCCTTGCCATAGACACCATCCCTGTCTTCCCCGCCTACCAAGGCGGGTTTTTTTTGCCCGACGCTCAGGGCGGATCCGCTATACTAGCGGCATTCACCTGCGGGAGCCCCCATGAATCAACAATATGGGCAGCTGGTTAGTCGGGCTGCAATTGCAGCGACCGTCATGGCGTCGCTGTTACTGTTAATTAAAATTTTCGCCTGGTGGTATACCGGTTCGGTCAGTATCCTGGCCGCGCTGGTGGATTCACTGGTTGATATTGCCGCTTCATTAACGAATCTGCTGGTGGTGCGTTATTCGCTTCAGCCCGCGGATGAAGAGCATACGTTCGGTCACGGTAAGGCTGAGTCGCTGGCCGCCCTCGCACAAAGCATGTTTATCTCAGGTTCTGCACTGTTCCTGTTTTTGACCGGCATTCAGCACCTGGCCGAACCCACGCCGATGAAAGATCCTGGTATTGGCGTTGCGGTCACGATTGTGGCACTGATAAGCACCTTAATTCTGGTGACTTTCCAGCGCTGGGTGGTGCGAAAAACTCAAAGCCAGGCCGTCCGGGCCGATATGCTTCATTATCAGTCTGATGTTATGATGAATGGTGCAATTCTTATTGCGTTGGCCTTATCCTGGTACGGCTGGCATCGTGCGGATTCGCTGTTTGCTTTGGGTATTGGCGTGTACATTTTGTATAGCGCGCTGCAAATGGGTTATGAAGCCGTGCAATCGCTGCTTGATCGGGCGTTACCAGACGAGGAACGTCAGGCTATTATTGATATCGTGAATGCGTGGCCCGGCGTCAGAGGGGCCCACGATCTTCGAACGCGGCAGTCAGGGCCGACCCGCTTTATACAGCTTCATATTGAGATGGAAGATAATTTGCCGCTGGTTCAGGCGCACGTTGTGGCTGAACAGGTGGAACAGGCAATCTTGCATCGTTTTCCCGGATCGGATGTGATTATCCACCAGGATCCTTGCTCTGTGGTTCCAGCGGGACGACAGGGGCATTTCGAGCTTTAGTTTTACGTTGGAAAGTTGGCGCTGATTGGCAGTTTTTGCATAATGTACCGCCATTTGGCCTGACCTGAATCAATTCAGCTGGAAGCCGTTGTTATACTATTTGGGCAGCGTCGAAGCTTCGGATTGCCCGCAGCGTTTTCCGGCAACAGGATTAATTTTGCTTTCAAAGTTCAGAGGTAGTCATGATCAAAAAAATTGGTGTGTTGACGAGTGGCGGTGATGCGCCGGGCATGAACGCGGCGATCCGCGGTGTGGTGCGCGCAGCGCTGTCAGAAGGTCTGGAAGTCATGGGTGTCTATGATGGCTACCTGGGTCTGTACGAAGATCGCATGGTGCAGCTGGACCGCTATAGCGTGTCCGACATGATTAACCGTGGCGGTACATTCCTGGGTTCCGCTCGCTTCCCTGAGTTCCGCGATGAAAATGTTCGCGCCGTGGCTATCGAAAACCTGAAAAAACGCGGCATTGACGCGCTGGTGGTTATCGGCGGCGACGGTTCTTACATGGGGGCAATGCGCCTGACCGAAATGGGCTTCCCTTGCATCGGTCTGCCGGGCACCATCGATAACGATATCAAAGGCACCGACTACACCATCGGTTACTTCACCGCGCTGGAAACCGTGGTTGAAGCGATTGACCGCCTGCGTGATACCTCCTCTTCACACCAGCGTATCTCCATCGTTGAAGTGATGGGGCGTTACTGCGGTGACCTGACCCTGGCTGCGGCTATCGCCGGCGGCTGTGAGTTTGTGGTTCTGCCGGAAGTTGAATTCAGCCGCGAAGATCTGGTGGCAGAAATTAAAGCCGGGATCGCCAAAGGTAAAAAACACGCCATTGTTGCCATTACCGAGCACATTTGCGATGTCGACGAACTGGCTAAATATATTGAAACCGAAACCAAGCGCGAAACCCGTGCTACCGTTCTGGGCCATATCCAGCGCGGCGGTTCTCCGGTAGCGTATGACCGTATCCTGGCGTCCCGCATGGGCTCTTATTCCATCGAACTGCTGCTGCAGGGCTTTGGTGGCCGCTGCGTCGGCATCCAGAACGAAAAACTGGTTCACCATGATATCATCGACGCGATTGAGAACATGAAGCGTCCGTTTAAAGGTGACTGGCTGGATTGCGCTAAAAAGCTCTATTAAGTCGAGCTGCTATCAGCGAAAACCGGGCATTGCCCGGTTTTTTATTGCCTGTTATATCGCCAAAAGTTATAGCCAATCTTTTTTTATTCTTTAATCCTTGAAATAGTTTCTGGCACGCTGGCTGCATCAAACTTCATAGAGAGAGCGAGCGATGAACAAGTGGGGCGTGGGTTTAACATTACTTTTGGCTTCTGGTGGCGTACTGGCGAAGGATATTCAGTTACTCAACGTGTCTTACGATCCGACTCGTGAACTGTATGAAGAGTACAACAAAGCGTTCAGCGCTCACTGGCAGCAGCAGACCGGTGATACGGTCACCGTACGCCAGTCTCACGGTGGGTCCGGGAAACAGGCAACCTCGGTCATTAACGGTATTGAAGCCGATGTCGTGACCCTGGCTCTGGCCTATGACGTTGATGCCATTGCGGAACGCGGACGCATTAATAAAAACTGGATCAAGCGCCTGCCGGATAACTCCGCGCCATACACTTCCACCATCGTGTTCCTGGTGCGTAAAGGCAACCCTAAACAGATTCATGACTGGAACGACCTGATTAAACCCGGCGTTTCCGTCATCACGCCAAACCCGAAAAGCTCCGGCGGTGCGCGCTGGAACTACTTAGCCGCATGGGGCTATGCGCTACACCACAACAATAACGATCAGGCGAAAGCGCAGGACTTCGTTAAAGCATTATTCAAGAACGTAGAGGTGCTGGACTCCGGTGCCCGCGGCTCGACTAACACCTTCGTTGAACGCGGCATTGGCGATGTGCTGATTGCGTGGGAAAACGAGGCCTTACTGGCTACCAACGAGCTGGGCAAAGACAAATTCGAGATTGTGACCCCGAGCGAATCTATTCTTGCAGAACCGACCGTGTCGGTCGTGGATAAAGTTGTTGAGAAGAAAGGGACTCAGGCGGTGGCAGAAGCTTACCTGAAGTATCTCTACTCGCCAGAAGGCCAGGAGATTGCGGCGAAGAACTACTATCGCCCGCGTAACCCTGACGTTGCTAAAAAGTATGAAAAAGAGTTCCCGAAACTGAAGCTCTACACCATTGATGAAGAGTTTGGCGGCTGGGCGAAGGCGCAGAAGGACCACTTCTCTAACGGCGGTAGCTTCGACCAAATCAGCAAGCGTTAATCTTAAGTGGCCCCGAGGGGCCATTTAAGTCCGAAGTGGCCCCTTGGGGCCATTTTTGTTTCCGCTGTCTGACATTTACTCGCTGAATATCTTCCCGTAGAGTGCTGAAAAACTCTACAGGAGACAGGTATGTCGCTCTGGTTTTCAGATCCCCTCATCCTGCCCGGCATTATTATTCTCATCACCATTATTCTTTGGGCCACTTCTGCGCTGCCGGAATACCTGACCGCGCTGTTATTTTTTGCCGCAGCGATGGTGGCGAAGATAGCCCCGGCCGAGGTGATTTTTAGCGGCTTTGCCTCGTCGGCCTTCTGGCTGGTGTTCAGCGGTTTTGTTCTGGGCATCGCTATTCGCAAAACGGGTCTGGCCGATCGTGTGGCTCGAGCGCTTTCCGCAAGGCTGACGAATTCCTGGCTGCATATGGTCGGCAGCGTCGTGTTACTAAGTTATGCCCTGGCTTTTGTTATGCCTTCGAACATGGGGCGCATTGCGCTGCTGATGCCGATTGTTGCGGCGATGGCGCAAAGAGCGTCCATCGGCGAAGGCACTCGAGCCTGGTACGGTTTGGCGCTGGCCGTGGGATTTGGCACTTTCCAGCTCTCGGCCACGATTTTACCCGCCAACGTACCGAATCTGGTGATGAGCGGGGCGGCTGAAGGGTCTTATGGCCTGCATCTTAACTATCTGCCTTATCTGATGCTGCACACCCCGGTGCTCGGCATTCTGAAAGGGATTGTGCTGATAGGCCTGATTTCCTGGCTATTTCCCGGCAAGCCTTTGCCGCCTGAGCAAATGGCCAGCTCAGCGCCGATGAGCGCCGAAGAAAAGCGGCTGGCGTGGCTGCTGGTTGCCGTGCTGGGACTGTGGGTGACTGAAAGCTGGCACGGGATTGGTCCTGCGTGGATAGGCCTTATCGCCGCCTGCATAACGCTGTTGCCGCGCGTTGGATTTATCACCGGGGAGGAGTTTGCCAGCGGCGTGAATGTACGTACCTGTTTTTACGTGGCGGGGATTCTGGCTCTGGCAACGACCGTGACTCATATTGGGCTGGGCGCTCTGGTGGGCGAGAAGCTAATGGCTATTATGCCGCTGGACGCCAGCAGGCCCTTTACCAGCTTTGCCGCGCTGACCGGCATCACCAGCCTGCTCAACTTTATCGTCACCGCGAATGGCGTGCCCGCGCTTTATACCACCTTTGCGGAGAGCTTCTCGCAGGCGACAGGGTTCCCACTTTTGTCAGTGATTATGATTCAGGTGCTCGGTTATTCAACGCCGCTGCTGCCGTATATGGCTTCACCGATTGTGGTGGCGATGGGGCTGGGGAAAGTCCCCGCCAAAGAGGGATTGAAGCTTTGCCTGGCGCTGGCCTTGGTGACGTTCTTGATTCTGCTGCCGCTGGATTATGGCTGGTTCCAGTTGCTGCATAAGCTCTAAAAAAAAACGGCTCCGCTTGCCGGAGCCGTTCATCAATATTATTCGCGTAATTACGCTTTTTTCGCTTCAGCTGCTGCTTTAACGATAACCGCGAAAGCGTCCGCTTTCAGGGATGCACCGCCAACCAGCGCGCCGTCGATGTCCGGCTGAGCAAACAGCTCTGCTGCGTTTTTATCGTTAACGGAACCGCCGTACTGGATGATCACTTGCTCAGCCACTTTCGCGTCTGCTTTAGCAATGTGGTCACGGATAAATTTGTGTACTGCCTGAGCCTGAGCTGGGGTTGCAGATTTACCGGTACCGATAGCCCAAATTGGTTCGTAAGCGATAACCGCGCCTTCGAAAGCTGCTGCGCCCTGAGTTTTCAGCACGGCGTCAATCTGGCGTGCGCAAACTTCTTCAGTTTTGCCCGCTTCATTTTCCGCTTCGCTTTCACCGATGCACAGTACTGGCACCAGGCCTGCTGCTTTCAGCACGGCGAATTTTTTGGCGATGAACTCGTCGGACTCAGCGTGATAGGTACGACGCTCAGAGTGGCCAATGATGATGTATTTAGCACCGATATCTTTCAGCATGTCTGCAGAAACTTCACCGGTGAACGCGCCGGACAGGTTAACGTCTACGTTCTGCGCGCCAAGAATGATGTGGCTACCGGAAGCAGCGTGTTTAGCCAGGTCCAGGTACATGGTTGGTGGGGCGATGGCAACGCCGCAGCCGTCCACGCCAGACAGCTCTTTACGCAGGTTAGCGATAAGCTCGTTAACCATATGTTTGCTGCCGTTCAGTTTCCAGTTACCCATCACTAAAGGATGTCGCATTTTAATTCTCCACGCGGTAAGCAATAAAAAGAATCACTGCCCGTTGGGCAGCTTGGTCTGTGAAACAGTATAGAGAGTCAGCGGGTGAAAGGCTTTGCTTTTTGTCATTTATTCGCCGCTGTTTAACGTCTCGGATAGCGTTAGCTTAATCGGTTCAACGGCGAAAGTTAGCCCTTTTTCGCCGTTATCTGCCACCACATAGCGGATGGCACCGTCGTTCTGGGCGAAATAGCGTTTATTTTTTCCATCGCTGAGTAATTTGGTCAGCTTCTGCTGGCTTTGCGCTTTTGAAAGCGTTGGCGTGAAGCTGCGGATAATCGCGGCCATATACTCCAGCGCCTTGCCGCGGGCGGCTTTTTGCTCCGGTCCTTGAATGGGCAGCCAGGTTATCTGCATCGACTTAATTTTTAAGGTACCGAGTTCCAGCGCCGTAGAAGCGTAAAGATTTTCGTTGATCTTGGTGGCGGCGCGGGTCAGGTTAGCTTTGTCGCGGCTTTTCTCCACTGCGCGGAATTCATTCAGAGGCAGCGACGGATTATCGATATCAAACCTTCCGCGAAACTGGGTAATGGTCAGATCGAAAGTCGGTGCACCTGGCAGCAGGTAAGGGGCGGCAGGAAGCTGAGAAGCTGTATCTGACGTAGGATCTGCCCGACTCACCGCCAGAGGCAGCGCCAGCAGCACAAGGGCAGGCAGCAGGTATTTCATCGACACACTTCTCCTGATTTGTTCATCATCCCGATTAAATCGGCAATCCGTTGGCTTGTCAAAACGGGCGGTGACCAGGGTACACTACGCCGCGAGAAAATAATAAGGACCTTACCCATGACCATACAACAATGGTTGTTCTCTTTTAAAGGGCGTATTGGACGCCGTGACTTTTGGATCTGGATCGGCGCGTGGATAGTCGGGCTGATTATTCTGTTTACCCTGGCCGGGGCAGAAATCCTGCCTTACTCCACGGCGGGCTTCTTCCTCACCGGCTCGTTGATTCCCACCGCCGCAGTGATTGTGAAGCGCCTGCACGACAGGGATAAAAAAGGCTGGTGGGCGTTGCTGTTCATTCCGGCATGGCTGCTGGTGGCGGGGAACTGGGAAACTTTTGGCACGCTGTGGCAGTGGGGATTAGGGCGTTTTATCCCGACGCTTATCTTCGTCATGGTGTTGATGGACCTGGGTGCGTTTGTTGGCACCCAGGGAGAAAACCGCTTCGGGAAAGAGACCAGCGAAGTTAAATTTCGCTAACTTACCAGTAATGTTCGGCGGTCATATGGCCAGGTCTGCGGCGCAGATGTTTGGCCATCTGCCGGGTATCTTTCAGCAATTGCTGGGTATCACGCACCATTTGCGGGTTCCCGCATAGCATCACATGGCTGGTTTCAATATCCATCGCTAAGCCTACAGCCGCCTCAAGCTCGCCGCTTTCAATTAACGCCGGAACGCGCCCGGTGAGCGAACCTGGAACGGTTTCACGACTGACCACGGTTTGAATACGCAGTTTCCCCTGATAGCGCTCCTGTAACTCAAGCATGAGCGGGAGATAGCTTAAGTCGCTGGCGTAGCGCACCGCGTGAAGCAGAACGATATTGTCAAAGCGCTCAAGATCTTTGCCTTCCTGCAGGATAGACAGATAAGGCCCCAGCGCGGTGCCGGTCGCCAGCATCCAGAGCGTCTTGCATTCGGGGATTTCTTCCAGCACGAAGAACCCGGCCGCCTCGCTGACCAGCTGCACTTCATCACCAGGCTGAAGGGCATGCAGGCGAGGGCTGAGTTTGCCTTCGGGAACGGTAACCAGATAGAACTCAAGATCGGGGTTACTCGGGGCGTTAACGTAGGAGTAGGCGCGCTGAACGCGTTCGCCGTCTATCTCAAGCCCAAGCTTGGTAAATTGCCCGGCGGTAAACGCATTTACCGGCGCGTGAACCGTCAGGCTGAAGAGAGAATCGGTCCAGTTTTGAACCCTGGTGACTTTACCTGTAACCCACTCCGCCATGTTGCACTCCCGTCGTTACTTTTTTTCTATCTTCTCCAGAATGTGGCGGCATTTCCAGCCCAAACGAGCCGGAAAGCTCTAACCAACAAACGAGAAACGTTACAGAATATGCTTCTGCACTTCGGTATCTTTACGATCCAGATAGTGAATGGACTGGATGCGGCGAATGGTCCGGGATTTGCCGCGAATCAGCAGCGTTTCCGTGGTGGCCATGTTGCCCTTACGGGTGATGCCTTCCAGCAAATCGCCTTTGGTGATGCCTGTGGCGGAGAAAATAACGTTGTCGTTACGCGCCATTTCATCAAGCTTTAACACCAGCCCGGCCTCGATGCCCATTGCTTTGCAGCGCGCCAGTTCCTGCTCGCCAATGCGACGATTCTCTTCGCTGTCGCCTTTTACGTGGTGACGAGCCAGCAGCCGACCCTGCATATCGCCGTCCAGCGCGCGAATAACTGCCGCAGAAACTACGCCTTCCGGAGCGCCGCCGATCCCATAGAGGACGTCAACTTCGCTGTCCGGCATGCAGGTCAGGATCGAGGCGGCAACATCGCCGTCAGGAATGGCGAACACGCGCACGCCAAGCTGCTGCATCTCTTTAATCGTTTCGTCGTGGCGTGGTTTTGCCAGGATGGTTACCGTCAGCTCACCAAGTGGCTTTTCCAGCGCAGACGCGATGTTGCGGAGATTATCTTCAAGGCCGAGATTAAGGTCGATTGCGCCTTTGGCTCCCGGCCCAACGATCAGTTTCTCCATATACATATCGGGTGCATTCAGAAACGTGCCTTTATCGCCCACTGCGAGAACCGCCAGGGCGTTGGCCTGACCCATCGCCGTCATACGCGTGCCTTCAATCGGATCAACGGCAATATCCACCGCATCGCCTTTGCCGGTACCGACCTTTTCGCCAATGTAGAGCATCGGCGCTTCGTCGATCTCACCTTCGCCGATGACGATTTCGCCGTCGATGTTGATTTGGTTAAGGACGATACGCATGGCGTTTACGGCCGCGCCGTCGGCCACATTCTTATCCCCACGGCCAAGCCATTTGTAGCCAGCAAGCGCGGCGGCTTCGGTCACGCGGGAAAATTCGATGGCAAGTTCTCGTTTCATAGCAGACTCATTTAGCAAACAGAATTGCCGGGGAGTTTAGCACAGGCGGGGAAGAGGGCGGGCAAGGCAGAAACTGAAAGGCCCCTCTTCAGGGGCCTTATGGAGATTACTTCTCTTCGTGATCTTCCCAGGCAAGGGCGCGTTTAACCGCCTTTTGCCAGCCGGCGTAGCGGTAATTACGCTCGGTAGTTTCGATACCCGGACGGAACTCTTTCTCGATAACGGATTTCTCCTGCAGTTCGTCCAGGTTCTGCCAGAAGCCCACGGCCAGACCTGCCAGGTAAGCCGCACCCAGAGCGGTAACTTCACGAACTTCAGGGCGTTCAACGCGGGTGCCCAGAATATCGGACTGGAACTGCATCAGGAAGTTGTTGGCAACCGCACCACCGTCCACGCGCAATGCATGCAGGCGAATACCGGAGTCAGCCTGCATTGCTTCCAGCACGTCACGAGTCTGGTAGGCGATGGATTCCAGCGTAGCGCGAATAATATGGTTCGAGTTCACGCCGCGAGTCAGGCCGAAGATAGCCCCACGTGCATACGGGTCCCAGTAAGGCGCGCCCAGGCCGGTAAACGCAGGCACAACGTATACGCCGTTGGTATCCTTCACCTTGTTGGCAAAGTACTCGGAGTCGAACGCATCGCCAATCATCTTCATTTCGTCACGCAGCCACTGAATGGATGCGCCAGCCATAAACACCGCGCCTTCCAGCGCGTAGTTAACTTCGCCTTTCGGGCCGCAGGCGATGGTAGTCAGCAGGCCGTTGGTTGATGCAACTGCCTTTTCGCCGGTATTCATCAGCATAAAGCAGCCGGTGCCGTAGGTATTCTTCGCCATGCCTTCTTTTACGCACAGCTGGCCAAACAGCGCGGCCTGCTGGTCGCCGGCGATACCTGCGATAGGAATACGCGTGCCGCCTTTACCGCCGATGTTGGTCTGGCCATACACTTCGGAAGATTTGCGAACTTCCGGCAGCATCGCCCGAGGGATATCCAGCGCTTCCAGCATACGGTCGTCCCAGTCCAGCTCGTGGATGTTGAACAGCATGGTACGGGAGGCGTTGGTGTAGTCGGTAACGTGCACACGTCCCTGGGTCATCTTCCAGATAATCCAGGTATCCACGGTACCGAACAGCAGTTCGCCGCGGCGAGCACGCTCGCGTGAGCCCTCAACGTGGTCGAGGATCCATTTTACTTTGGTACCGGAGAAGTACGGGTCAACCACCAGGCCGGTGTTGTGACGCACGTATTCTTCCATGCCGTTGCGCTTCAGCTCTTCGCAGATATCAGCGGTACGGCGGCACTGCCAGACGATCGCATTGTAAATTGGCTTACCGGTTTCGCGCTCCCACACCACGGTGGTTTCACGCTGGTTGGTGATGCCGATGGCCGCGATTTCGTCGGAATTGATGTCCGCTTTTGCCAGCACTTCTACCAGCGTGGAGCTTTGGGTGGCCCAGATTTCCATCGGATCGTGCTCTACCCAGCCTGGCTTAGGATAGATTTGCTCGAATTCACGCTGCGCGACGCTGATGATGTTGGCGTCATGATCCAGGACAACGGCACGCGAGCTGGTTGTTCCCTGGTCGAGAGCGACGATGTATTTTTTTTCTGTAGTCATAATCATGTCCTGAAGTCAGTATTACAGTGCTTTTTGCTGAGAGGTCACCTTGGTGTCCGGCTTGTCTTCTTCGACAACGCAGACATCGCATGGCAGGTGGCGACCAATCAATTTACGGTAGCCGAATGCGCCGAGGCACGCGCCGACAATAGGCGCAAACAGCGGCACCAGGAAGTAAGGCATGTCTTTCCCACCGGTGAAGGCTACGTCGCCCCAGCCTGCCAGCCACGCGAAGGTCTTCGGCCCAAGGTCACGAGCAGGGTTCATCGCAAACCCGGTCAGCGGGCCCATTGACGCGCCGATAACCGCGATCAGCAAGCCAATCAGCAGCGGAGCCAGTGGGCCACGCGGCACGCCGTTACCGTCATCGGTCAGCGCCAGAATCACGCCCATCAGAATGGCGGTAATCACCATTTCTACGGCAAAGGCCTGCACAAAGTTAATGTGTGGATTCGGGTAGGTGGAGAAGATACCTGCTAAATCCAGGCTTTCTACGCTGCCGCGCACCATATGATGCGTTTGTTCGTAGTCGAGGAACAGATTGTAATATAAGCCATAAACCAACGCGGCGGCGCTGAACGCGCCAAGGAACTGTGAAATAATAAACGGCACGACTTTGCGGCCGTCAAAACAAGCGAACAGCCAGAGTGCGATCGTCACGGCCGGGTTAAGATGTGCACCAGAAACCCCTGCGGTCATATAGATAGCCATCGCCACCCCTAAGCCCCAGATGATACTGATTTCCCACTGCCCGAAGGTGGCACCGGCCACTTTCAATGCAGCAACACATCCCACGCCGAAGAAGATCAACAACGCGGTACCCATGAATTCGGCGATGCACTGGCCTTTTAAGGTTGTTGTAGCTGTCTGACTCATAGTGGGGTCCTGAAGGCAAAATTGATGATTATTGTTGTAGAGCGTCCTAGCCACCTTTATGCCGTGTAGGCACGGTGTTAATTTATCGTTAACGAGCACAAACGAGAAATATCGAACTTTAAATGTGCGTGGTGCGTCAAGAAAATGAGCGTTTTCGCGCTAAAAAATGAGCGGCACCGCATGATAAAACGGGGGAAGTTACGCGTTTTGTTAACGTATTATTTAACAAATTTTGGCCGTGAGGGCGGATGGCTTTCGGCATAGGCTGAAAAACGTCATGTTACGCAAAGAGCGCGGTAAGCCGCTGGACACGTGCATCCGCGCTCCTTACAATCGAGTTACGCCACGTGTTGCGCATACGTTCATAAAGGCGTCGCCGAAGAATCGGGACGAGGATAGCCATCCATCAACGCCTTGCCATTCAGGAGAGTTCGAAATGTCATTTGAAGTGTTTGAGAAACTGGAAGCAAAAGTTCAGCAGGCGGTTGACACGATTACGTTGTTACAGATGGAAATCGAAGAGCTGAAAGAGAAAAATAACGGTCTGGCTCAGGAAGTGCAGCAGGCGCAGAGCAATCACGAAGAGCTGGTGCGTGAAAACAGCAGCCTGAAAGAACAACAGCACGTCTGGCAGGAGCGTTTGCATGCGCTGCTGGGCAAAATGGAAGAAGTGTAATTCCCGCTTCCGACAAATAAGAACGGGCGCCTCAGGCGCCCGTTTTGCTATGTATCAGCTGGATTACTCAATATCCAGCGGATCTTCGGAGAGGATGATTCCGGTGTTGTCGGCATACAGATGGTCGCCGGAGAAGAAGGTGACGCCACCGAAGTTGACGCGCACATCGCTTTCGCCGATGCCTTCACCCGCAGAGCCTGCCGGAATTGCCGCAATGGCCTGAATGCCAATGTCCAGCTCTTCCAGATCGTCCACCTGGCGTACCGCGCCGTAAACTACAATGCCTTCCCACTCGTTTTGCAGCGCAAGACGAGCCAGTTCCGCATCAATCAGTGCACGACGTACCGAACCGCCGCCGTCGACCAACAACACGCGTCCACGGCCATTCTCTTCGAGCAGATCGTACAGCAACCCGTTGTCCTCGAAACATTTCACCGTGATGATTTGCCCACCAAATGACGAGCGGCCACCAAAGTTGGAGAACAACGGCTCGACGACGTTGACCTCTTCCTGGTAGATGTCACAAAGCTCAGAAGTATCGTATTTCATAGGATTAAGGTTCATTTGCTGCAGGAGTTGTCAGTATATCGCGTTCTGTTAACTGTTGGCAAAATCATCAATTGTTAATTGATATTTGTCAGTCATCAGAAAACGGTACTGAGCACGACGCCCATGGCAAACAGCAGATTCGTTAGCAACGCTGCTTTTACGGTGCGTTCCAGCATTGGGCGCATCGCAACAGGAGACTGCTCGCGTACCACATAGGCTGCTTGTTTGAGTAAAAGCGGCGCGGCCAGAACAAACAGCCATCCCCACAGACTCTTGAGCCAGATAAGGTTAAACAGGGCGAGGCAGACCAAAGAACCGATGAGCAGGCCGGCATGATAGCGGCGGGCAATGACCGGGCCGAGGCGCACGGCGAGCGTACTTTTACCGTTTTCACGGTCGCTGTCGATATCACGTAGGTTATTGATATTTAGCACGGCCGTTGCGAGCAGGCCGCAGGCGGTGGCGGGCAGAATGACCAGCGGCGCCAGTGAATGAGCCTGCAGATACCAGGTTCCCGCGACGCTAATCCAGCCGAAGAACACCAGCACTGAAATATCCCCCAGCCCCATATACCCGTAAGGGCGAGTGCCGACGGTGTAGGTAATGGCAGCGACGATAGACAGTACGCCGAGCAGCAAGAAGCCCATAAAGTCCGCAAAAGTGTGACAGGCGAGGGCGACCAGCGACAGGCCCGAGAGGCAGATCAGCACGACCGTGATGACCAGCGCACGTTTCATCTGTGCCTGAGTAATCATCCCTTTTTGCATCCCACGCAGCGGCCCGATGCGATCTTCTTTGTCGCTGCCTTTAACCGCATCGCCGTAGTCATTGGCGAGATTTGACAAGATTTGCAGCAGCCCGGCGGTCAGCAGCGCCAGCAGCGCCACGGCAGGGTCAAATACGCCTTGCCAGTAGGCCAGGGCCGAGCCGCAGACGATGGAAGCAAACGCCAGAGGCAGCGTGCGTGGGCGAAGACTTTCCAGCCAGGCCTGGGTGACACTTGTAGGTTGCGAATCGCTCATTATTTGGTTGCCAACTTAGATAAAAAAATGGAGGGCATAAGCCCTCCACTTCAAATGAAGAAAATGCGTTAGCCGGATTATAGGATAAAACGGCTCAGGTCTTCATCTGCAACCAACTCATCCAGATGTTTGCCCACGTATTCGGCGTCGATCAGGATGGACTGACCATCTAGCTCGCTGGCGTCATAGGAGATATCTTCCATCAGACGTTCAAGCACGGTGTGCAGACGACGAGCACCGATGTTTTCGGTTGATTCGTTCACCTGCCAGGCCGCCTGAGCAATACGACGGATACCGTCCTCGGTAAAGTCGATGTTCACGCCTTCGGTCGCCATCAGCGCTTTGTACTGTACGGTCACTGAGGCGTTTGGCTCGGTCAGGATGCGCTCAAAATCGTCAACCGTCAGAGCCTGCAGCTCAACGCGAATCGGCAGACGGCCCTGCAGCTCAGGAATAAGATCTGACGGGCTGGCAACCTGGAACGCGCCGGAAGCGATAAACAGAATGTGGTCCGTTTTCACCATCCCGTGCTTGGTAGACACGGTACACCCTTCTACCAGAGGCAACAGGTCGCGCTGTACGCCTTCGCGGGAAACGTCCGGGCCGGAACTGTTGCCGCCGCGCTTACAAATTTTGTCGATTTCATCGATAAACACGATACCGTGCTGCTCAACCGCGTCGATGGCGTCTTGCTTCAGCTCTTCCGGGTTCACCAGTTTTGCCGCTTCTTCTTCCACCAGCAGCTTCATCGCATCTTTGATTTTCAGCTTGCGCGGTTTCTGCTTCTGGCCGCCCAGGTTCTGGAACATGGACTGCAGCTGGCTGGTCATCTCTTCCATGCCCGGAGGTGCCATGATTTCTACACCCATAGGTGCAGCGGCGAGATCGATTTCAATCTCTTTGTCATCCAGCTGGCCTTCACGCAGTTTCTTGCGGAACGACTGGCGAGCCGCAGAAGGTTCCTGCTGAGCTTCAGACTGGCCCCAGTTATTCTTCGCCGGTGGGATCAGCACGTCGAGAATGCGCTCTTCTGCCATCTCTTCGGCGCGATAGCGGTTTTTCTCAATAGACTGCATGCGAACCATTTTTACTGCAGCATCAGTCAGATCGCGGATGATGGAGTCCACTTCTTTACCGACATAGCCGACTTCGGTGAATTTGGTCGCTTCAACCTTAATGAACGGCGCGTTGGCCAGTTTTGCCAGGCGGCGGGCAATTTCGGTTTTACCCACGCCGGTTGGGCCGATCATCAGAATGTTTTTAGGGGTAACTTCATGGCGCAGCTCTTCGTCAAGCTGCATACGGCGCCAGCGGTTACGTAAGGCGATAGCGACGGAGCGCTTAGCGTTGTCCTGGCCGATAATGTGTTTGTTCAGCTCGCTGACAATTTCGCGTGGGGTCATTTCAGACATGGGAAATCCTTACGCTTTAGACGGTAATTCTTCGATGGTATGGAAGTGGTTGGTATACACGCAGATATCACCTGCAATATCCAACGCTTTCACAGCGATGTCGCGCGCACCCATTTCGGTGTTTTCAAGCAGGGCACGGGCGGCGGCCTGGGCGTACGGGCCGCCAGAGCCGATGGCAATCAGATCGTTTTCAGGCTGGATGACGTCGCCGTTACCGGTGATGATCAGAGAGGAATTCTCGTCAGCCACGGCCAGCAGCGCTTCCAGCTTGCGCAGCATGCGGTCGGTACGCCAGTCCTTCGCCAGCTCAACGGCGGCTTTCACCAGGTGGCCCTGATGCATTTCCAGCTTGCGCTCAAAAAGTTCGAACAGCGTGAAGGCATCCGCAGTACCGCCAGCAAAACCGGCGATCACTTTATCGTTGTACAGGCGACGCACTTTTTTGACGTTGCCTTTCATGACGGTATTTCCCAGCGTGGCCTGGCCATCGCCGGCAATGACCACATGGCCGTTACGACGTACACTTACTATTGTTGTCACGATCGGACCCCTTTTGCATCAGCTAAACAGGAGCCCTGCGTGGTACGCAGGGCCTAATGCCATTATAAATGGGGGGCAATTTTGGGGTTTCAACCCCCGGTGGCAAGACGAATACAGCTGGTATGTCCAGCCATCTTGAGGCGATTGATTGTGCCGTCGACGTTGTCTTTGCCTTTGATAGGGCCAATAACGACGCGGTTCCAGCCGTTATTGGTCGTAATACGAGAGTCAAAACCTTCAAACGCCAGCTGAGCGCGAACGGTTTCCGCCTGCTCGCTGCCTTTAAACGAGCCACACTGTACCATCCAGCGTTTTTCGTCCTTCTTCTCCTGGCTGGCCGGGGCCTGCTTAGCGACTTCCTGCTCGCGCGTAATGGGTGCTGGCTGGGGTTCACGCTGAACCGGTTTGGTTTGCTGAGGCGCTTTTTGCTGACTGTGCGGCGGCGTCTGCAGCAGATCCTGGTAAGGCTGCTGATTGTTGGCCGTCGAGGTCTTTGGCTGTTGCTGTTGAACGGTTTTTGGCTGCTGGTAAGGCTGCGTGGTTTGCTGCGTGTTACGCGGCTGCTGGTATGGCTGCTCCGCTACGCGCTGCTGAACGCGAGGCTGCTGCGTTTGCGTATTCCACTGCTGCTGCTGTTGTGCTGGCTGCGTTTGCTGAACAATCTGCTTCTGACGCTGCAAAGTTTGCTGGCGCTGGGCAGGTGTTTGCTCATTCCACGGCACTTCATTTAGCTGAGTTGGCTGCTGGCGCATATCCGCCTGCATTTGTTCAAGCAGCTGTCGCTGTTCGTTGGTGAGCTGGTTTTGGTTCATGACTTCGCCACCGGCGGTCGGCTCGGTAGGCGCACGAACGCCAGGCTGGCGGTTTTCCAGCTCTTTAATATAGCGCCAGCGCTCTTCTGGTTTTGGCGGCAGGCCATTCCCGGTCACTTTGTGGCCCGGGAGAACGTCTATCTCTTCTTTCTTATGGTGAGTAATAAAGTAAAGAGCACCGACAAAGGCCACCACGATCGCGGCCGCAATGGCTACCATCGTCGGAGAGACGGAGGGCAGACTACGTTGCTTTTTGCGGGGTGTACTTTTTTTGCGCCGCGTCCCTGCCGATTGCCCGCGGCTTACATAATCTCGTTGTGCCACTATCGTTTCGCTGTCTTTATTCGTTTATCAGTCCGCCATGTTACTTAAGGGGCGGGGCTTTGACCAGTTTATGCAGTCTTAAAAGCGGCTCATTTTCTGCTGCCGGGCGCGGCGGTGCTGCCTCGCTCAATAAGATCGCAGTCCAGCAGGCGAGAGCCGCTGCTAACGTTTTGGCCGTTAATGTTGTCCAGCAATAGCAGCATAGCCTCTCTGCCAATATCGAAACGGGGTTGTGCGACAGTGGTGAGGGGCGGGTCACAGAACTGCGACAGGGCGATGTCGTCGAAGCCCATGATAGATAAATCTTCCGGGACTTTCAGCCCGCTACGCTTCGCCTGTGACAGAGCGCCTAGCGCCATGACATCGCTGTGGCAGAAAATAGCGGTTGGCGGTTCGGGCAGGGCGATAAGCTGTGCCAGAGCGGCTGCACCAGCTTCATAAGTAAAGTCACCGCGTGCAATGTAGTGAGGATCGACGACGATGCCGTTGCGGCGCAGCGCCTGGACGTAACCCTGCAGGCGGTAATGGCAAAGCGGCATCTCTTCTGGCCCGGCGATACAGGCAATGCGCTGATGCCCAAGCTCCTGCAGATAATAAACGGCGTTAAAGGCGGCAGTCAGGTTGTCGATATGCACCGTTGGCAGTTCCAGCTCCGGCGCAAATTCGTTCGCCATCACCATCGGCGGCAGGTTGCGTTGCTCTTCTTTGCTGGCGTCAAACGGCAGACGTGAGCCCAGCAGCAGCATGCCGTCAATCTGTTTGGTGATGATAAGGTCGATGAAGGTTTTTTCCTGCTGGTTTTGATGGGCGCAGTCGCCAATCAGCACCAGATAGCCCTGTGCAGCAGCGGTCACTTCAATGCCACGGATAATTTCGCTGAAAAACGGATCGCAGATATCGGGCACGATGACCAGGATAGTTCGTGATTCGCTGCGCTTGATGTTACGGCCCAGGGAGTGAGGCAGATAGCCCACTTCAATCGCCGCCTGCTCCACGCGATTACGGGTGCTTTGTGAAACTTTATCTGGATTCATTAGAGCGCGGGATACCGTTGCAGTAGACACGTTTGCCTGCACGGCGACATCTTTCATGGTGGCATTAACCACCGGTTTCTTCGGCTTCACTTCTTCTCCTCACATGCACGCCGCTATCGTCAACACTCCTGTGTGTCTGACAGTCATCACATTCTTAGCAGAAGTTGGCTGTAAGCGGTTACAAATTTTTCACAAGAAATGTGATGAGTATTAGATTTTTCGATCCGCTTCTCATAACCAGCCACATTGTGCTACCCGTCGATAGGGTCAACGTCCAGCATCCACTTCACTTTACGGGCTTCGGGCAGCGTGTTGACCAGCGTGAGCGAATGGCTGACCAGCTTTTGCAGGCGTGCCCTGGACGGATGCTGCAGCAAGATTTGCCAGCGGAAGCGGCCGCCGCGTTTTGGCTGCAGCGACGGGACAGGCCCCATGATCCAGAGCTGCTCATCGCGCAGCGGGCTGGCTTCCAGCAGATTACGCAACTGCTGTAAAAACAGCGGCGCCTGATGGTTGTTCTGATCCTCGGCGCGAATCAGTACATGGCTGGTGTACGGCGGTAAAAAGACCGTTTTACGCTCGCTTAGCGCCTGGCTGGAAAACGCGTCATAGCCTTTGGCCAGCAGCGTTTGCAGTAAAGGATGTTCCGGATGGTGCGTTTGCAGCAGGACTTCACCCTGCTTACCGGCTCGCCCGGCACGGCCAGAAACCTGAACGTAGAGCTGAGCAAAACGCTCGGCGGCCCGGAAATCGGCAGAAAATAGCGCGCCGTCTACGTCCAGCAGTGCGACCAGCGTGACGTCCGGGAAGTGGTGGCCTTTAGCCAGCATCTGGGTGCCGATAAGAATACGTGCGCCGCCGCGGTGAACTTCGGCCAACTGCTGTTCCAGGGCCCCTTTACGGCTGGTGGTGTCGCGATCGATACGGGAAATCGGCACGTCAGGGAATAGCGGCTCAAGACTATGCTCAAGCTGTTCGGTGCCCATGCCAACCGGGACCAGATGCGTGGAGCCGCACTGCGGGCACTGCTGTGGGATTGCACGCTGGCTGTCGCAGTGGTGGCAACGCAGGTGGCGCTGGCCCTGGTGCAGCGTGTAATAGTGATCGCAGCGGGCGCATTCTGCAATCCAGCCGCATTCGTGGCAGAGCAGGGCAGGCGCAAAGCCACGGCGGTTGAGGAACAGAATCACCTGGTTATCTGCGGCGAGATGCTCGCCTATCTTTTTGATCAGCGCTGGCGCCAGGCCTGCTTTAAGCTGCTGCCCTTTGAGATCTACGACCTGCTGGTGGGCAGGGCGCGCATTTCCTGCACGTTTGGTCAGGCGCAGCTGCCGGTATTTCCCCACCTCAACATTGTGCAGCGTTTCCAGCGCTGGCGTGGCCGACCCGAGAATAATCGGAATGTTTTCTGCATGTGCCCGGTAAACGGCCAGGTCACGAGCGTGATAGCGCCAGCCTTCCTGCTGCTTATAGGAGCTGTCATGCTCTTCATCGATAACAATGACCCCGAGACGGCAGAATGGCGTAAACAGAGAAGAGCGCGTGCCAATGACGATGGCAGCCTCACCGCTACGCGCTTTTAGCCAGACGCTAAGTCTTTCGCTGTCGTTCAGCCCGGAATGCAGGACTTCAACCGGCGCGTTAAAGCGCTCACGGAAACGAGCGATGGTTTGCGGCGTCAGGCCAATTTCTGGCACTAACACTAAAGCCTGTTTCCCCTGCGCCAGGACGTTTTCCAGCACGCTGAGGTAAACCTCGGTTTTCCCGGAGCCGGTAATACCGGCGAGCAGCCAGGCGGCGAAGTGGTCAGATTCGCTGTGGATGGCCCCCACGGCGGTGGCCTGCTCGGTATTCAGCCTTAGTCGTTCACCGGCAACGGAATAGCCTGGCCGCCAGTCTTGTTCCGCGGGTGCTGCGCTTTTCAGGTCGCACAGGCCCTTGGTTCTCAGCGCCTGCAGCCCCGGTTCGCTGATCTCCAGCTCGCTAATTTGATGCCGCCAGATAATATTGTGGCGTAACGCGGCCAGCGCCTGTTGCTGCTTAGGCGCTCGTTTAATGCTGTTCAGATCGATGGCTTTGCCTTCTTCAGTGACAAACCAATACCAAAGCGGGGCATGGTGCGCGGGTTTTCCCTGGCGCAGAAGAATCGGCAGAGCGTGAAAGAGTACTTCACCAATCGGATGGTGATAATACTCTGCCGCCCACAGCAGGACGCGCCACAGTGACGGCGTGAAGAGCGATCGTCCGTCGAGCACATCGGCAACGGGTTTCAGTTTTTCAAGAGGCAGATCGCTGTTATCGCTGACCGCCATGACGATGCCGACGGCCTCTCGCTGTTTGCCGAAGGGCACCTGCACGCGGCAGCCAGCGCTTACCTGCATGCCGTCGGGAAGCAGGTAGTCGAAGGTACGGGCCAGCGGAACAGGCAGAGCGACGTGGGCTACGGGCATGAAAGCATCCAGGCTGAAAAAAATGACGTATTAGTGTACACTGTGTGCTTCCAGAAATGCGGATCAGTTTGCACCGGCTGAGTAAGTTCTGTATGATTCGCCGCCTTTGATGCGCAGTTTTGGTATCGAAAAAACCTAATTTATTAACTTCGCGTGGTGTCTGGCGTTAGGGCTGGAAGAGCGACGCGGCCTTTACCGAGGTTTACCATGAAAAAAGATATCCATCCTAAATACGAAGAAATTACTGCAAACTGCTCTTGCGGTAATGTTATCAAAATCCGCTCTACTGCGGGTCACGACCTGAACCTGGACGTGTGCGGCGAATGCCACCCGTTCTACACTGGTAAGCAGCGTGATGTTGCTACCGGCGGCCGTGTTGATCGCTTCAACAAGCGCTTCAGCGTACCAGGCGCGAAAAAATAAGTTTCGCGAGCTGGAAAGAGAAAGGCGCCCTGGGCGCCTTTTTTGTTTCCGGTATTCCGTGGCACTACGGCTCGGAAATCACCTGCATCACGTTTTCCAGACTGCCG
Source organism: Cedecea neteri (assembly GCF_000757825.1). Taxonomy (GTDB): domain Bacteria; phylum Pseudomonadota; class Gammaproteobacteria; order Enterobacterales; family Enterobacteriaceae; genus Cedecea; species Cedecea selenatireducens. The sequence goes on along the minus strand of NZ_CP009451.1, from coordinate 2,536,007 downwards.
ATTTTTATCTCTCCCGCCCGGTTCATCTTACTTTTATCAATCAGCAGTAAAGATTGCAGCGCACGCTTTAGCAGCAGAGACTTAAATTCAGCGTTATAGCGGTTGGAGTCCCACAGCGTCCCCTCTTTATCTATCCCCTCGCAGGAAAAAACAAACAGATCGATTTCCAACTCCTTAAGCTGCGAGACAATCGCCGGGTTAACATAGCAGGCGTATTTCCGCTGAAGCAGCCCGCCTGAACTGATCAGCTGAATGTGTTCTCGTTTCGACAGCTCCTGGCAAATACGCTCGCTATTAGTAAATACCGTGATATCAATATCCGGTAGCTGTTTAGCCAGATACCAGCAGGTGGAGCTGGCGTCGAGTGCGATCACCATCCCGTCATTAACCCACTGCAACGCCTGGCGGGCGATGTCGGCTTTACTGGTGTGGTGGCTTTTCAGGCGGGCATTAAAAGGGTCGCCGCTATCACGATTTTCCCGCTTAATGCTTTTTGCGCACCCATGAAGGCGGATTATTTTCCCCTGGGTCTGTAAGGCGCTCAGATCCCGGCGAATAGTCTCTTTGCTGACGTGGAGCAGGCTGGCAAGCTCTTCGGTCGCCAACGTTTCGTGCTGGCGAATCAACTGGACGATGGCCTGGTGGCGAGCCGTTTTCATCCGCGTACTCCTCTGTAAATCGCCATGCGCACGTGAGCGCATGGCTGAATGAGGAGAATGAGACTACGGCGTCACGCCTTTTTTTAACAATATATTGCCGTATTTTGCCGTCTCACCTGTGATAACGATCGCAAAGGCTTTTTTGCGCCCGTTCGTAAAACGCGAAACGGTCTATTCGGCGGATGCTAAGCCCGTCGATGGCCAACGCTGCCAGATAGCGCTCTTCAACGGATGAGTCCAGGCTGTCTCCCGCCACCGCCGCCATCATCACCAGCGGTGGCGCGTAGCTGTCCAGTTCAAATAAAGGCGCGATGGCAGCCAGCAGGGCGCTGACCTTCAGGCCATCGGCGCGGATCACCTGAGGCCCGAGGCTGTGGGCCGGGAAATGAGCATCGGAAAAAATGATTTCGTCACCGTGCCCCATTTCTGCCAGCGTTTTCAGCAGCGCCGGGGAGATAAGCGGAGAGATTGTTTTCAACACGTTATGCTCCTTCTAAAGCCTTATTGTTGCATCCGGACAGGGCGCGGTAGTCCACGCTTTGCTCGCCGGGATACCAGGTTTGATAGCGATATTCGACCTGCTGACGAGCCAGCTCCGGCGAGGCGTAATACTTCACGCCGCTCCAGGCGAACATCGCCGCGCCGAGCACGGTAGTTTCTGCATCACGCAGTACGTTGACGGGGAGATTAAGCACGTCTGCCTTGATTTGATTCCACAGGGCATTGCGGCTACCGCCGCCTACCAGCAGAAGCGATTTGGCTTTAAAGTCGCCTATCTTTTCCAGCACGGCCAGGTTTTGCTGGAGCTGCCAGCAGAGACCTTCGAGCGCAGAACGATAAAAATGGCCGCGGCTGGTGCTCAACCGCATACCTTGCCAGCCCGCAGTCGTTTGGCTTTCCAGCATTCGGCAGTTCATGCGCAGGCCTTCTGAACCCGGCGGTATGTCGCTGGCTTCGTCTATCATCTGTCGGTAAACATCAGGCAGCGTGTCATCACGCCAGTAAAGCTGGCGAATCCACTCCAGTACGCCGGAAGCCAGCCACTGTAGCCCCGGGTTAAACAGCTGCTGGCAGCTGTCCAGCTCGCAGGTTGAGCCGGTAAAACGAGGTAGCAGGGAAGTATTCACGTGCGGAGTTCGCACCATTAATATTTCCCAGGTGCCGGACGATAACACCGGCTGGTCCAGCTCAGCGCCGGAGCCAAACAGGGCGAACTGAGTATCGTGCCCGGCTGAAATAACGGGCACGCCTGCGGGAAGCCCCAGCCTCCCTGCGATACCCGGTAGCAAGTTGCCAATAAACTCCCCCGCCGAAACCATTCGCGGAAACAGCCTCTTCGGCAGGCCGGTTCGCTGGAGAATGGTGTCGCTGAACGTCCCGCTACGTACATCCAGCAGCTGGCTTGTACCCGCCATCGTGCGGTCTGTAGTGAATTCACCGGTCAGCTTTTGGTTAATCAGCGATGAAATGAACAGCCAGGCATATGCTTTTTCCAGCAGTTCGGGGCGATTTTCTTTTAACCAGATAAGTTTATAGAGCGTGTTGAAACTGAACTGGCCAATGCCTGAAATGGTTTGCAGCTCGCCTGACGTGATGTAGCGATCGATCTTCTCCATCACGGCAGTCGTTCTTGGGCATTTCCAGCTGATAATCGGATAAACCAGTTCACCCTTGCTGTCCACCAGGGCTCCGTCCACGCCGAATGTCGTTACGGTAAGCGCGCGAACGGCGTAGCCGTGAAGCCGGGGGATAATCTGGCGGCAGCAAAAAGTGAAGCGCTGCAAAATGTCGTCGAGCGACCAGATTTGCCAGTCGCTATGTTCGGCGCCGGGCTGGCTGGCATTTGGGGTTGAGGCTCTGGCGACGACCGTGCCTTTAGTATCCACGGCGATGGCGCGAACGTTGGTTGCGCCGCAGTCCAGAACAATCACCACATCATGATTCATAATGGCTCCTTCAATGGGATCATGCGCCTCCCCGGCACGCTCATCGCGGCGGGGAGGCGCTGCGCTTATTTTTTATAAAGCGGGCCATAGTTCCGGCAGGCGCGATAATCCTGGCCTTCGACATCCATACCGTGCGCGCCCCACGCGGAAGGGCGATAAATTGCCTCGTCCGGCAGGTTATGCATACAAACCGGAATACGCAGCATTGACGCCAGGGTAATTAAATCCGCCCCGACGTGGCCGATAGTCAGCACGCCGTGGTTCGCGCCCCAGTTCGCCATCACAGAATAAACATCGGTAAAAGGGCCTTTGCCCGTAAGACGTGGCGCAAACCAGGTCGTTGGCCAGGTTTCGTTGGTGCGTTTATCCAGCGTGTCGTGCATCGCTTTTGGTAGCTCCACGCTCCAGCCTTCGGCGATTTGCAGCACCGGACCAACGCCTTTGATGAGGTTGACGCGGGACAGGGTGAACGGCGCGCCGCCGCGGGTCAGGAAGCCCGACGAGAAGCCACCCCCGCGGAAGTATTCATGAATTGCCGGGTACCACTCTGTCGCTTTCAGGCAGGCATCCGCTTCTTTCTGACTGATTTGCCAGTGCGGTTTTATTGTCGGTTTGCCCTGCTCATCCAGCTGCTGGCATGTGCCGTCCAGCGCCGCAGAGCCTGAGTTGATCAGGTGAATAATCCCGTGCTCTGCCTGGCCGGTCAGTTCGCTGCCGGTAACGCGTTTCACCGCGTCCGGCGACCAGTAGGTTCGCACGTCGGCAAAGACCTGCGCCGTACCCGTCAGCATGTGGCCGAACAGCATCGCCACGCCGTTCAGGCTATCGTTTTCGGTGGCAACAACAAACGGTTTGCGCACGCCATTCCAGTCGAAGGAGCTGTTGAGCAGGGCTTCGGCGGTATCGCCGTTGGGATATTGATCGGTCCAATGCCGCTGGCCCTGGAAGCCGGCCGCGATGGCATTGTAGCCCAGGGACTCCTCGACAAACCCCTTTTGCACCAGCTTCTGATTACCCTGCATCATGTCGCGAATACACATCGCCATTAGCAAGCTTTCCCGCAGTATGGCGCGGCTGCTTTCCGGCGAGCGGCGATACTGTTCGGCGTTAAGATCCGGGCCAAAGCGGAAGTGGTTATCTGCCCAGCTCAGCGCCAGCTCCAGTTCCTGCTCGTCGTAAATTTTCTGATCAATACGGCGGCGCAGCTCGGTCATATCCACGGCCTGGACTTTCATGCCGAGCCAGGACTCAAAGAAGTTGTGATCGACAATCGATCCGGCGATCCCCATAGAAACGCCGCCCAGCGACAGATAGCTTTTACCTTTCAGATGAGCCACTGCCAGCCCCGCCCGGGCGAAACGCAGCAGTTTCTCTTCGACATCTGGCGGAATACTGTTGTCGCCTTCGTCCTGCACATCGTGACCATAAATGGAAAATGCCGGGATGCCTTTCTGAGCGTGAGCCGCCAGCGCGGCAGCCAGATAAACCGCACCAGGGCGTTCCGTACCGTTAAAACCCCAGATAGCTTTTGGGCGGTCAGGGGCCATATCGATGGTTTCGCTGCCATAGCACCAGCACGGGGTGACGGTGATTGTCAGCCCAACGTTTTGGCTGCTGAACTTATCTTCACAGGCGGCAGACTCGGCCATTCCGGCAATGCAGCTATCGGCAATGACGCACTCCACCGGCGCACCGCACGGATGGCGCAGCCGTTCGCTCAGCAGGTGGGCTGTCGCCAGCGCCATGTTCATGGTCTGTTCTTCCAGCGATTCACGGACGCCCAGGCGTCGGCCGTCTATTGTCGGGCGGATACCAATTTTCGGGAGCGGTTTTACGGAATACTGTTGGCTTTTCATTCATTTTCCTCACGGTTAATCGGATAACATAACGGGTTGATATTCATCGTGCGGCTAGCTGGCTATCGCCGGGGTTGCCCCAGATTTGAATTTGGCAAAGATGAAAACAATGGCGAAGCAGATCGCCGGGATGATTTCAGCGGTAGGGAGGTTATTGGCGGCATCGCTGACAAAGCCCATTAACGGGGTGACCACTCCACCGCCTACAATGCCCATCACGATAATTGACGAGCCGTATTTGGTGTCCTGACCGAGGTTTTTGATGCCGAGCGAAAAAATGGTCGGGTACTGAATCGACATGAACAGGCTACAGAGCGTAAGGGCAATCAGCCCGATATGCCCTCCGGCGACGGCAGAAATAATGCAAAGCACCATGGAGATAAATGCGTAAATCGCCAGCACTTTATTCGGGGACTGACGGCGGATAAGCCACGTACCGGTGAAACGACCGATGAAGAAGCAAACCATAGTGGCGGTAAGGTAGTTGGCGGCAAAACCCGGCGTGGTGCCCGGTATTTCCTCGATGGCATAGCGGATCAGGTAGCTCCAGCAGGCCGTTTGTGCGCCGACATAGCAGAACTGTGCCAGCACGGACCAGCGCCAGTGGCGAATACGCAGCAAGCGTGAAACCGAGGACAGCAACGAACCGCTGTCGTCGTCGTGCGTATCGCTCTGTATTGTTGGAAAGCGGGTTAGGGCAATCAGTAGCGCGACGATGACGACCACGGCCACAATTATCATGTACGGAGACTGCACGGCGTGTACCAGGCTGCGGTTATAGGCCTCAAGCTGGACCGGCGTCATGTGCTTAAGAACGTCAGACGACTGATGCGGGACATGAGAAAGAATCAGCCCTTGCCCAAACACCACGGCTATAATTGCGCCGAAGGAATTAAAAGTCTGCGCCAGATTAATTCGGAAATGACCTGTTTTCTCCGGCCCTAATACAGTTACAAACGGATTGGCCGCGGTTTCTAAACAGCCAAGTCCGGCAGCGATAATAAATAATCCGATCAGAAAGAGGGTGTAATTCATACCCTGTGCAGCAGGCCAGAACAGCGCTGCGCCAATGGCATAAAATAGTAGCCCGGTAATGATCCCAGCTTTATAACTGAGCTTCTTCATTAGCATTCCGGCCGGAATGGGAATCAGGAAATAGCCGAAATAGAATGAGGACTGGATCAGCCCCGCCTGAAAATTATTTAGCATGAATGCCTGCTGGAATTGCGGCAATAGAATATCGTTAAGGTTGTTAGCAACGGCCCATAAGAAAAACAATGAACAGAGCAAAGCAAAGGGCAAGAGATAGCTTCCTTTAGGCTCATTGCTGTCAACGAGATAGGTCTGTGACTGGATGGATACGTTTCCCATAGCGCCCTCATCAGGAGTGGAGGAGATAATCGTGCCGCCATTCTTAGAACAAAAAACGCCGGAAAATTTGAATTCAGTCACATTGAAGATTCCCGACAAATGAACTGTGAGCCTTATCACTTTAATCAACCTATAAACATGCCCGTTTGAAACGAAAAGTGATTTAAACAGCCAGCGTAAATGACCGATTTATTATTTTTTATTTGAAACAGGCAGATGTTAATTAAATCAGTAACAACTGACCGTTTTTATGTTTATTCAATCAAAACGGACATTTTAATTTTTTTTATAACGGAGGTGGGGGCGTAATTGGCACAATTGTGTTGACGCCCATCACATATTTTTTGACTGAAAATGAACGGTCCTTAGCAGCGCATGATGATAACTCGCAGATATTCACTTCTTTTATTAAATCCATTCACTGGATAAAGAGGAAAAAATGGAAAGAGATTCACTGGCGCGCAGCATTATTTCTACCTGCCTGGAGATGACAAGGCTTGGGCTTAATCAGGGAACGGCGGGCAACGTTAGCGTGCGCTACCGGGACGGTATGCTGATAACGCCGACGGGTATTCCCTACGAAACGTTAACCCCTTCCCACATCGTTTATGTGGATGCCGGGGGCAAGCATGAAGAGGGAAAAATCCCGTCCAGCGAGTGGCGCTTCCATCAGATGGCATATCAAACCCGGCCCGATGCTAATGCCGTGGTGCATAACCACGCGGTTCACTGTACGGCCGTTTCTATTCTTAATCGCCCGATCCCGGCTATTCATTACATGATTGCCGCTGCGGGTGGGAATACGATCCCCTGCGCCCCTTACGCGACTTTCGGCTCTAAAAAGCTCTCGGAATATGTGGCGATAGCGCTGAAAAATCGTAAGGCTATCCTGCTGCAACATCACGGCATGATTGCCTGTGAAATCAACTTGCAAAAGGCGCTCTGGCTGGCGCACGAAGTGGAAGTGCTCGCCCATCTCTATCTCGCTACTTTGGCTATCAACGACCCGGTTCCCGTGCTTTCGGAGGCGGAAATTGCCACCGTGCTTGAGAAATTCAAAACCTACGGCCTGCGTGTAGAGGAGTAACACCATGACAAACCGCATGATATTAAATGAGACCTCGTGGTTTGGCCGGGGGGCGATTAACGAACTGATCCCGGAGGTGCGGCGTCGTGGCTATCGCAAAGCGTTAATTGTTACGGATGCGAGGCTTATAGCCTGCGGCACGGTGGCTAAGGTTACCGCCGGCCTGGATCGGGCCGGTTTTCCTTATAAGGTCTTTGATGGCGTTATCCCCAACCCGACAATCAGCGTGGTGAAGCAGGGACTGACAGCCTTCAGGCAATCGGAGGCGGATTATCTTATCGCGATTGGCGGGGGGTCGCCGCAGGACACTTGTAAAGCCATCGGGATAATCATTAATAACCCCGAATTTGAAGACGTTCGCAGCCTGGAAGGCGTAGCTGCGACTCGGCGTGCGTGCGTGCCGATTATGGCGATTCCGACCACGTCGGGTACGGCAGCAGAAGTGACTATCAACTACGTCATTACCGATGAAGAAAAGCGGCGTAAATTTGTCTGTGTTGACCCTCACGATATCCCGCTGGTTGCCTTTATTGATGCAGACATGATGGATGGAATGCCTGCTGCGCTAAAAGCGGCGACGGGTGTGGATGCGCTTACGCACGCCATCGAAGGGTTTATCACTCTGGGAGCGTGGGAGCTGACAGATATTTTACATCTTAAAGCGATTGAGATTATTGCCCGTTCGCTGCGCGCGTCCGTTGCCGGAAAACCGGAGGCGGTAGAGTCGATGGCGCTGGGGCAATATATCGCCGGGATGGGGTTTTCCAATGTAGGGCTGGGGCTGGTTCACGGCATGGCCCATCCACTGGGGGCGTTTTATAACACTCCCCACGGCGTGGCGAACGCCATTCTGCTGCCGCATGTGATGCGTTATAACGCTGCTTTTACTGGGGACAAATATTCCCGTATTGCACAGGCAATGGGTGTTGATGTGGCAACCGCTACGCTGGAGCAGACTCGAGATTTAGCGATACGGGCCGTGGAGGCACTAAACAGGGATGTGGGTATTCCCGCAAAACTACGGGAGGCTGGCATGCGTGAGGCGGATATTCCGGCACTGGCGCAGGCCGCGCTGGAAGATGTTTGTACCGGCGGTAACCCGCGAAAAGCGACCTTTGAGGAGATAGTCGGGCTTTATCGTCAGGCTTATTAAATGACAAAGGCACCCGAGGGTGCCTTTGCTCAAGCCTTAATATTCCCACGTATCCGGATCGATCCCCAGTTCACGCATGATGACCTTGGCATCTTCCGGAATCTCATCGCTGCGTTCTTTACGCAGGTCAGCATCGTTCGGCAGCGGTTGGCCGGTGAACGCGTGCAGAAAAGCTTCACACAGCAGTTCACTGTTGGTCGCATGACGCAGGTTATTCACCTGGCGACGCGTGCGCTCGTCGGTGAGGATCTTCAACACTTTCAGAGGAATGGAAACCGTAATTTTCTTTACTTGTTCACTCTTCTTGCCGTGCTCAGCGTAGGGGCTGATATATTCGCCGCTCCATTCAGCCATGAGATACCTTAATCCTCTTAATCTATGAAAATGTGCCAAAGCCGGGTGAATCCACGGCGTTGACGATTATCTCTTTTAGTGTACAGCGTAGGATAACCCTTTCCTGAGCGCGAAACTCAGACGCATACACTCTAAAACGCATAATTTTAACGGCTATTTGTCTTTTGCTCAATCTATACGCAAAGAGGTTTAGATGTCCAGATGTATTGACGTCTATACTGCGGTTGTTTACTCTGAGGCCTGACTTTTATTCGACCAGCAAGGATCGGGCACACCATGACGCGTAAACAGGCAACCATAGCAGTTCGTAGCGGTTTGAATGATGACGAGCAGTACGGCTGCGTCGTTCCACCTATTCACCTGTCCAGCACCTATAACTTTACCGGCTTCAACGAGCCGCGCGCCCATGACTATTCGCGTCGCGGTAACCCAACGCGTGACGTTGTGCAGCGGGCGCTGGCGGAGCTGGAAGGCGGCGCGGGCGCGGTGTTAACCAATACCGGGATGTCGGCGATCCACCTGGTGACTACCGTATTTCTGAAGCCCGGCGACCTGCTGGTTGCGCCTCATGACTGCTATGGTGGCAGCTATCGCCTGTTTGATAGTCTTGCAAAACGTGGGGCCTATCGCGTTTTATTCGTCGATCAGAACGATGAAGAAGCTTTAAAATCTGCGCTGGCGGAAAAACCTAAGCTGGTATTGGTAGAAAGTCCAAGTAATCCATTGTTGCGCGTCGTGGATATTGCGAAAATCTGCGCCGCGGCGCGTGAAGCCGGTGCGGTTAGCGTGGTGGATAACACCTTCCTGAGCCCGGCGCTGCAAAATCCGCTGGCGCTGGGGGCTGACCTGGTCCTGCACTCGTGCACCAAATACCTTAACGGCCACTCTGATGTGGTTGCCGGCGTGGTGATTGCGAAGGATCCGGCGACTGTCACCGAGTTGGCATGGTGGGCGAATAACATTGGCGTCACCGGCGGTGCATTCGACAGCTATCTGCTGCTGCGCGGCCTGCGTACCCTGTCGCCACGTATGGAGGTGGCTCAGCGCAATGCCCAGGCAATTGTTGAGTTCCTCAGGCAGCAACCGCTGGTGAAAAAGCTGTATCATCCTTCACTGCCGGAAAATCAGGGCCACGAAATCGCCGCTCGTCAGCAAAAAGGGTTTGGCGCGATGCTGAGTTTTGAGCTGGACGGCGACGAGCAAACGCTGCGTCGTTTCCTGAGTGCCCTGTCGCTGTTTACTCTGGCGGAATCGCTGGGTGGCGTGGAAAGTTTGATTTCACACGCCGCAACCATGACCCATGCGGGCATGGCTCCGGAGGCGCGCGCCGCCGCCGGTATTTCTGAGACGCTGCTGCGCGTTTCAACAGGTATAGAAGATAGTGAAGATTTAATTGCCGATCTGGAAAATGCCTTCCGGGTCGCTGCCGAGGGGTAAGCATGAGTGTTTCAGCACCAGCAGGGACGCCGGTTCGTCAACTGCACAAGTTTGGGGGCAGCAGTCTTGCCGATGTGAAGTGTTACCTGCGCGTGGCGGGTATCATGACCGAGTATTCCAGACCGGGTGACATGATGGTGGTTTCGGCCGCCGGCAGTACCACTAACCAGTTGATCAACTGGCTCAAGCTGAGCCAGAGCGACAGGCTTTCCGCGCATCAGGTGCAGCAAACGCTGCGCCGCTACCAGAGCGATCTTATTGGCGGCCTGCTGCCGCCGGACGTTGCCGATGGCCTGATTGCCGATTTTATCCACGACCTTGAGCGCCTTGCGGGACTGCTGGACGGCAAAATGACCGATGCCGTTTACGCAGAGGTGGTTGGGCACGGCGAGGTCTGGTCGGCACGTCTGATGTCTGCCGTCCTGAACCAACTTGGTGTTGAAGCCGCGTGGCTGGACGCCCGTGATTTTATGCGTGCTGAACGAGCTGCTCAGCCGCAGGTTGATGAGGGCCGTTCCTGGCCACTGCTGCAAAACTTGCTTGCCCAGCATCCGAATAAACGGCTGGTTGTCACGGGCTTTATTTGCAGCAACGAGGCGGGGGAAACCGTTCTGCTGGGACGTAACGGTTCTGACTACTCTGCGACGCAAATTGGCGCGCTGGCCGGCGTTTCCCGTGTCACTATCTGGAGTGACGTTGCCGGTGTATACAGCGCCGACCCGCGTAAGGTTAAAGATGCCTGCCTGCTGCCGCTCCTGCGTCTTGATGAAGCTAGCGAACTGGCTCGCCTTGCCGCCCCGGTTTTGCACGCTCGTACCTTGCAGCCCGTATCCGGGAGCGATATCGACCTTCAGCTGCGCTGCAGCTATTCGCCTGAGCAGGGCTCTACGCGAATTGAGCGCGTGCTGGCCTCCGGCACCGGCGCACGTATTGTCACCAGTCACGACGATGTCTGCCTGATCGAGTATCAGGTGCCGTCGCATCAGGACTTTAAGCTGGCGCAAAAAGAGCTGGATCTGATCCTCAAGCGTGGCCAGGTACGCCCGCTGTCGATTGGCGTACATCCTGACCGTAACCTGCTTCAGCTTTGCTACACCTCTGAAGTTGCAAACAGCGTGCTGTTGCTTCTCCAGGACGCCGGTTTGCAGGGTGAACTGCGTCTGCGGGAAGGCCTGGCACTTGTGGCGATGGTGGGGGCGGGCGTTTGTCGTAACCCGCTGCATAGCCACCGCTTCTGGCAGCAGCTAAAAGATCATCCCGTCGAGTTTATCTGGCAGTCGGAAGACGGCATTAGCCTGGTGGCCGTGCTGCGCGTTGGTCCAACGGAGAGCCTGATTCAGGGCTTACATAAGTCGCTGTTTCGTGCTGAAAAACGTATTGGCTTGATGCTATTCGGAAAAGGCAATATCGGCTCCCGCTGGCTTGAGCTTTTTGCCCGTGAGCAGGAAGTTCTCTCTGCCCGTACCGGCTTTGAGTTTGTGCTTGCCGGCGTGGTTGATAGCAGCCGTAGCCTGCTGAACTATGAAGGGCTGGATGCCAGCCGCGCGTTGGCCTTCTTCAATGACGAGGCCGTCCAGCAGGATGAAGAGTCGCTGTTCCTGTGGATGCGCGCTCACCCTTACGATGATTTAGTGGTGCTGGACGTGACCGCCAGCGAGCAGCTTGCGGATCAGTATCTCGACTTCGCCAGCCACGGCTTCCACGTGATCAGCGCCAATAAGCTGGCCGGCGCGGGAAATGGCCATAAGTATCGCCAGATTCGCGATGCGTTTGAGAAAACGGGGCGCCACTGGCTGTACAACGCGACGGTAGGTGCCGGGCTTCCGGTTAACCATACCGTGCGTGACCTGCGCGATAGCGGTGATGCCATTTTGGCTATTAGCGGTATTTTCTCCGGGACGCTCTCATGGCTGTTCCTGCAGTTTGACGGCACCGTGCCGTTTACCGAGCTGGTGGATCAAGCCTGGCAGCAGGGGCTGACCGAGCCGGATCCGCGCGTTGACCTTTCTGGTAAAGACGTGATGCGTAAGCTGGTGATCCTTGCCCGCGAAGCGGGTTATGACATCGAGCCGGATCAGGTTCGGGTGGAATCTCTGGTACCTTCAGGCTGTGAAGGTGGCTCCATCGACCACTTCTTTGAAAATGGCGATGAGCTGAACGAGCAAATGCTGCAACGGCTGGAGGCCGCGCAGGAAATGGGGCTGGTGCTGCGCTACGTGGCTCGTTTTGATGCGAACGGCAAGGCGCGCGTTGGCGTTGAAGCCGTGCGTGCAGAGCATCCGCTTGCCGCTCTGCTGCCGTGCGATAACGTCTTCGCGATTGAAAGCCGTTGGTACCGTGATAACCCGCTGGTAATTCGCGGACCTGGCGCCGGCCGCGACGTGACGGCCGGGGCAATCCAGTCTGATTTGAACCGCCTGGCACAGCTGCTGTAGTTGTTTTTCCCCGCACTCTCTTCCTCCCGGAGGAGAGTGCGTTTTCCTGCAAGCCTTCCTTTCTACCCCTCCTGAAAAAAATTCATCTTGAGTGAGAATTCCTCCACTTTCTGTGGTGATATTTCTGTTGACGCATTGGCGCTTTTCCGTCATCTTTCTATCCAGACGTCTAAACGTCTGGGTGGCAACGGGTGCAATAACACACAATAATGATGCGATTGATGAGGTAAGGGTATGAGCTTTTTTCACGCCAACCAGCGGGAAGCGCTGAATCAGAGTCTGGCCGAAGTGGCGGGGCATATTAACGTTTCCTTTGAGTTTTTCCCGCCGCGCACCAGTGAAATGGAACAGACCCTGTGGAAGTCAATCGACAGACTGAGCAGCCTGAAACCTCAGTTCGTCTCCGTTACCTACGGCGCAAACTCCGGTGAACGAGACCGTACCCACAGCATTATTAAAGGCATAAAAGATCGCACCGGCCTTGAGGCGGCTCCGCATCTCACCTGTATTGATGCGACACGCGATGAACTTCGCGCTATTGCGCAGGACTACTGGAACAGTGGTATCCGCCATATCGTTGCGCTTCGGGGCGATCTACCGCCTGACAGCGGAAAACCGGATATGTATGCCTCTGACTTAGTGGCTCTGCTGAAGGAAGTCGGCGACTTTGATATTTCCGTTGCGGCCTACCCGGAAGTACACCCCGAAGCCAAAAGTGCCCAGGCGGATTTACTTAACCTGCGTCGTAAAATTGAAGCCGGGGCTAACCGCGCGATTACTCAATTCTTCTTTGATGTTGAAAGTTATCTTCGCTTCCGCGACCGCTGTGCCGCGACCGGAATTGATGTTGAGATCATCCCTGGCATCCTGCCGGTATCTAACTTCAGACAGGCGAAGAAATTTGCCGACATGACTAACGTACGCATTCCTTCATGGATGGCGCAGATGTTTGAAGGTTTGGACAACGACGCAGAAACACGCCAGCTGGTTGGGGCGAATATCGCGATGGATATGGTCAAGATACTCAGCCGTGAAGGCGTGAAGGATTTCCATTTCTACACGCTGAACCGGGCGGAAATGAGCTATGCGATTTGCCACACTTTAGGTGTTCGTCCGGCGCTGTAACCGTTTATTTTCGATAAAAAAAGCCCCGCTTTGGACTGCACCCCAAAAGTTGGACACCCAACTGAGTAAGGTGCAGTTTTTTATGGCAAAGCCAAAATATTCCCTCGAAACCAGATTAGCTGTAGTCAAACACTACCTTGCCGGAAAAGATGGAACACATCGTACCGCTGAACGTTTTGGTGTTGAAAGAACATCAGTGCGACGCTGGGTAAGAGCCTGGCAACTCCACGGTATTGATGGCATTACCTGGAAAAATGACCGCCATTCTCCGGCGTTCCGGATTGCTGTCGTACGCACGGTTCTCGCTGAAGAACTTTCGATGCGCGAAGCTGCCGCACGGTTTAATATCTCCACTGAAACCGTTGTCCGGCACTGGGTGAATGTCTACAAAGACGCAGGTGAAAAAGGACTTCTGAGCATAAAACCTGGCCGGAGCAAGGACATGACAAAACCCAAAAAAACACCTCCACTTACCGATGCTGCGCTGGATAAGTTATCTCCCGAAGAGTTGCGGGCTGAACTTCGTTACCTGCGAGCAGAGAATGCCTATCTAAAAAAGCTGAAGGCCTTAGTTCAAAGCGAGAAAAACGGCGGAAAGCCGCAATAATCAACGAACTAAGGCTGGAGTATGCGCTCAGTGATCTTCTTCGTGCAGCGGGCATGTCCCGCAGTACGTGGTATCACAATATCAATGCGCTGAAGCGAGCAGACAGGCATGCCGGGCTGAAAGCCAAAATCAGAGAGATTTATCACTATCACAAAGGGCGTTATGGCTACCGCAGGATCACGCTCTCGCTGAGAAGGCAGGGTCTGCTGGTGAACCATAAAACTGTACAGCGGCTGATGGCAGAACTGTCGCTCCGTTCTCTGATAAGGGTGAAGAAATATCGTGCCTGGAAAGGGGAAGTGGGCAAGGCTGCACCCAATATCCTGGGCCGGAACTTCGGGGCATCGAAAGCCAACGAAAAATGGGTCACGGATGTCACCGAGTTCTCAGTACAGGGTAAAAAGCTGTATCTGTCGCCGGTTCTCGATCTGTTTAACCGGGAGATTATCTCCTACAGCCTGTCGGAAAGGCCGGTGATGGAGATGGTTAATAGCATGCTGCGCGATGCGTTCCTGAAGCTCAGCCCGGAAGATAGCCCCTTGCTGCACACGGATCAGGGCTGGCAATATCGAATGGCAGGCTATCAGGCAAGGTTAAAGGCACAGGGCATGACACAAAGTATGTCGCGCAAAGGAAACTGTCTGGATAATGCGGTGATGGAGAACTTCTTCGGCACACTGAAATCGGAGTGTTTTTACCTGAACAGGTTCAGCGATCTGAATGAACTGAGGAAGGCGATAGAGGACTATATCCATTACTATAACAACGAGCGGATCAGTCTGAAATTAAAAGGCCTGAGTCCGGTAGAATACCGAACCCAGACCCCGATAGCCGCTTAACATGAACTGTCCAACTTTATGGGGTCAGTCCACTTACATACGCGGGGCTTTTTGCTTAACTGGAAAAAGACGTTACTGATTGCCTACCTGCTCGCTGTAAGGCAGCGAGTCGTAATCCCTTAACGCGTTTTTCTCATACGGGTTACCAATCCAGCGGGTTGCTTCTACAAACTGCGGGCTGGCGATGGCTCGCGTTGCATCGTAGCCGTCGTAGGTTAAACCGGCCAAATCAGACCAGGTATGAATCAGTTCTGAGCTGCTGTACTTCCGGTTTATATCGCCCGAGAAGTCACGCGGATGAGCCTGCTGCCAGGTCGGTGACGTCCAGACAATAAACGGTATGGTGTACATATGACGCGTTGGGTTGCTTTCGTTACGACCCTGCGTCTGGTGCGGTGGCGTATCGTAAACCTCTTCCCCATGGTCTGAGAAATAGAGCAGGAAACCGTTAGGGTCGCTGGCTTTGTAGTCTTTGATCAGCGTGGAAACCACATGGTCGTTAAACAGGTTGGCGTTATCGTAGCTGTTGTAGGCTTCTTGCTGATCTTTGCTCAAACCTGCAGGTAAATCATCGGTTTTACCGTCAAACTTGCCCCAGTTTTCCGGGTAGCGGAAGTCGTAGCGAATATGCGTACCCAGCAAATGCACGATAATGAACTTCTTCGGTGCCGGGTCTGCCAGCACCTCTTTAAACGGTGCCAGGACGTTAGTGTCGTATTCGCGTGCGCTCTGCGTACGCTGCTGATTCATATAATATTGCTTGTCGGTCTGCCTTGAGAACACCGTCAGCATCGTGTTGCGCTCGGTCATTGTCTGCTGGTTGGTTATCCAGAACGTTTTGTAACCGGCCTGCTTCATCAGGTTCATCAGCGAAGGTTTGGTCAGATAAAGGTCCGGATCTTTCTCGTCCGCAAACGTCAGCGCCTGCTGCAGAATTTCGATGGTGTAGGGACGTGACGTGACGACGTTGTTAAACACCGTCATTTGCGGGTCGGTCTTGTGCAGCTCGTCCAGTTCAGGCGTTGTCTGGCGGTGATAGCCATAAAGGCTCATACGGCCACGCTGTGTCGACTCGCCAATCACCAGCACTAAGGTGCGCGGCGCGTTGCCGGAGGCATCTTTCAGGTTAGCCAAAGGCGGCAGCGCGTTGTTGGAATTGAGCATGCTGTTCAGGCTGTCCAACTGCTGGCGGTACTCGGTATAGGCGACGATAAACTGCCACGGTGCCGCTGGCTCAAGGCGAGAAGAAATACTTGAGAACGAGTCGCCGATGCTGCGTTTGTTAATGAGCCACTCTTTGCCGACCGGGTTAAGCACCAGACCAAACAGGATGGCGAAGGAGACCAGCCAGCGCCATGGATTTGGAATATAAACCGGGCGCAAGCGTGTCCAAAGCAGGATTGCCACCAGAGTATAGGCCAGCGTAATCAACAACAGCTTCAGGCTAAAATACTGGCTTAGGTATTCGCTGGCTTCGTTGGCGTTTGTCTCGAACATCACAAACAGAACGCTTTGTGAGAACTCCTGTCCGTAAACAACGTAATAGCCGAGAGCCGCAATCGAAGCTGCCCATAGAACGACGCCGATAGCGGCGGCGATAATGCGCGTACGCTGTGGGAACAGAAAGACGGGAATAAACCACAGGGAGCTGAACAGCAGGGAATCACGCAGCCCCGTTGTACCGCTGTATCCTGTTGATAATATGGCAATCTGCAGAACCGATGAAAAATACCAAAAATAAAGTAAAACCCATCCAAGGGCTTTAATGCTGAACTTGCGTTCAGGCGGGTTCGATGTGAAGTGCATTCTCTTGCCTGTGCTAAAAAATTATCATTAACCGTAATGAGAAAACCTTAAGTAAGCCTTAGTTATGGACGCTACGGTGGCTTTTATTGACGAAAAAAGCCACCCGTAAACGAGTGACTTTTGCGCACAATATAGGAAATGTGTCTGGATAATGACAGCGGAATTTGGAGCTTGTTCCACAACGATTTACGGTGGCTCTACTTTTGCATGTTTATTGTCTTTTTATTTAAGAAGAATAAATAGTTAAGGCAAATTGCAATAATGATGAGCCTTTTAATTAGCCTGCAATGAAAAACCCCGCCGAAGCGGGGTTTAGAGGTAGTTAATAAAGAATTAACCGGTATTACGCATCCCGGCGGCAACGCCGGCGATGGTGACCATCAGGGCTTGTTCTACACGGGCATCAGGTTCTTCGCCTTTCTCTTCCGACTGACGTGAGCGGTGTAGCAGCTCGGCCTGCAGGACGTTCAGCGGGTCGGTGTAGATATTACGTAGGGTGATAGACTCGGCAATCCACGGTAAATCTTCCATCAGGTGCGAGTCATTGGCGATGTCCAGCACGACCTTGATGTCGGCTTCGAGCTGGTCACGAAGTTGTTTACCCAGCTTCCACAACTCGGGCTTCACCAGGCGCTGATCGTAGTATTCCGCCAGCCACAGGTCTGCTTTCGCAAATACCATCTCCAGCATACCGAGGCGAGTGGAGAAGAACGGCCAGTCGCGGCACATTGTTTCCAGTTCGCTTTGTTTCCCTTCCTCCACCACTTTTTGTAGTGCAGCACCGGCTCCCAGCCAGGCAGGCAGCATCAGGCGGTTCTGGGTCCAGGCGAAGATCCACGGAATGGCGCGCAGAGATTCTACGCCGCCGTTTGGACGGCGTTTTGCCGGGCGAGAGCCCAATGGAAGTTTGCCCAATTCCAGCTCCGGCGTTGCGGAACGGAAATACGGCACGAAGTCTTCGTTTTCCCGAATATAGCCGCGATACATCTCGCATGAGGTGGCCGAAAGTGAATTCATAATCTGGATCCACTCTTTCTTCGGCTCCGGCGGCGGCAGCAGGTTAGCTTCAAGAATGGCGCTGGTGTAGAGCGACAGGCTGCTGATGGTGATTTCCGGCAGGCCGTATTTGAAGCGGATCATCTCGCCTTGCTCAGTCACACGCAGGCCGCCCTTCAGGCTTCCCGGTGGCTGTGAAAGCAGGGCCGCGTGAGCAGGTGCACCGCCACGACCGATAGAGCCACCGCGACCGTGGAACAGCGTCAGGGCAATCCCGGCCTTCTCGCAGGTTTTGATCAGGGCATCTTGCGCTTCGTATTGCGCCCAGGATGCAGCCATTACGCCCGCATCTTTCGCCGAGTCAGAATAGCCAATCATGACCATTTGCTTGCCCTGGATAAAGCCGCGGTACCAGTCAATGTTCAGCAACTGGGTCATTACGTCGTCGGCGTTATTCAGGTCGTCGAGGGTTTCAAACAGCGGCGCAACCGGCAGGGCGAAAGTACAACCGGCTTCTTTAAGAAGCAGGTGAACGGCCAGCACGTCGGAAGGCGTTTTGGCCATCGAAATAACGTAGGCCGCGATAGAACCACGCGGGGCTTCGGCGACCACTTTACAGGTTTCCAGCACTTCGCGGGTATCCGCGCTTGGTTCCCACTGGCGGGGCAGCAGAGGGCGCTTGGAATTCAGTTCGCGGATCAGGAAGGCTTGTTTGTCGGCCTCTGACCAGCTTTCGTAATCACCGATGCCAATATAGCGAGTCATTTCGCCCAACGCTTCGCTGTGGCGAGTACTTTCCTGGCGGATATCAATGCGTACCAACGGCACGCCGAAGCATTTCACGCGGCGCAGGGTATCCAACAGCTGTCCGTTGGCGATAATCCCCATCCCGCAGGCCTGCAGCGATTGATAACAGGCATAGAGCGGGTCCCAGAGCTGCTCGTTTTGAATGAGCAGACCTTCAGGTTTGGGCAGGCGCTGACCTTTCAGACGGGCTTCAAGCCATGCCTGAGTGGCAAGCAGCTGCTGGCGCAGCCCTTTCATGATGTGACGATAAGGTTCCTGGCCCGCATCCGGTCCTGCCAGCTCGCTCAGCTCCGCCGTACATTCCACCATCGACAGCTCTGAAACCAGCACCGCAATATCGCGCAGGAACAGGTCAGTGGCTTTCCAGCGGCTAAGCAGCAGGACGTGACGGGTGATTTCGGAGGTGACGTTCGGGTTACCGTCGCGGTCACCGCCCATCCAGGAGGTGAAACGTACCGGTACGAAGTCCACCGGCAGCTTGTAGTTCAGGTTCTCTTCGAGCTGCTCGTTAAGCTCGCGCAGGTAGTTTGGTACGCCTTCCCAGAGGCTGTTTTCCACCACCGCAAAGCCCCATTTGGCTTCGTCGACCGGAGAAGGGCGATGTTTACGGATTTCGTCGGTATGCCAGGCCTGAGCAACAAGCTGGCGCAGGCGGCGCATTATCTGGTTACGCTCGTAGTCGGCGAGATCGCTGTGGTCGAGTTGCTTCAGGCAACTGTTCACTTCGACCAATTTGTGAATCAGGGTACGGCGGGTGATTTCCGTAGGGTGAGCGGTAAGCACCAGCTCCAGAGAGAGGGACTCAACGGCTTCACGAATTGCGGCTTCGCTGATGTCTGGCTGATTTTTTAATTTTTGCAGCGTTTTGGCGATAACTTCCGGGTTACTGACCGCTTCGCCCGTCGCGGAGATGCTGTGGTACTGCTCTGCGGTGTTGGCAAGATTAAGGAACTGGCTAAAAGCACGGGCGACGGGGAGCAGTTCATCATTTGAGAGGTTCTGCAGCGTGCTCAGCAGCTCCTGACGATGGGCTTCATTACCGGCGCGGGAGGACTTGGATAACTTACGGATCGTTTCTACGCGGTCGAGAATATTCTCCCCCAGCGCATCTTTGATGGTATCTCCGAGCAGTTTTCCGAGCATGCTGACATTACTTCGCAAAGCAGAATAGCGTTCGTTCATATGACTCCAGCCCAATCTATTATGTAACTTAATTTCACCCGTGAAGGTTCAACACCGCCTTTTATAAAGCCACGTCGTTAACCATTCGTCAATTGCTACGAAATCGTTTCAGCAAACGAAGAAATGACGCGAATTTATGAAATTTAATTACCAACTTCGCTCATAAGCGTTTCTTATAAGAATAGCGATAAATCCAGATTAAAAAGGGGGTAAAACCCCCTTTCACCGCGATTTATTAATGCCAGCAAAAATGATGCACCACCTGAGTAATTAATTCCCGGGTCGGCTTTATAAAGCGTGTATCAATGTATTCATCCGGCTGGTGTGCCTGGTTGATAGAGCCAGGGCCAAGGACCAGCGTAGGGCATACGGTCTGGATAAACGGTGCTTCGGTGCAGTAGTTCACCACTTCCGTTTGTGCACCCAGCAGCTTCTCGACGACCTGGACGAGCTGGTGGTCCGGTGGGCATTCGTAGCCTGGAATCGGCGGATGCAGTTCCGAAATTGTCACACGGCCGGGCCAGCGCTGGCTCACCGGTTCTAATGCTTCGGTCAGTAAACCGTTCAGATCGTTTAATGTCATGCCCGGCAACGGGCGAATGTCCATGTGAAGTTCGCAACACGCACAAATGCGGTTTGCCGCGTCGCCGCCGTTGATATGGCCCAGGTTAAGGGTCGGATACGGCACGGTGAAAGCGTCGTGGTGGTAGCGGTCCTTCAGTGTGTTTCGTAGCGTGAGGATATGGCCAATCGCGTCATGCATCAGCTCAATCGCATTCACGCCCCGCGCCGGATCGCTTGAGTGGCCGGACTGCCCGAGAATGCGGATGGCATTCGACAAGTGGCCCTTGTGCGCGCGTACCGGCTGTAAAGACGTCGGTTCACCGATGATGGCGCAGTCCGGGCGCAGAGCCGTTGTTTCAGAGAAATAGCGGGCCCCCGCCATGGTGGTCTCTTCGTCGGCCGTGGCCAGGACGTAGAGCGGCTTTTTCAGGGTTGTCACATCCACGTCGCGCAGCGCATCCAAAATAAACGCGAAGAAACCTTTCATATCGGCGGTGCCCAGGCCGTAAAGCTTGTTGTCGTGCTCGGTCAGGGTAAACGGGTCACGCGTCCAGCGGCCATCGTCAAACGGCACGGTATCGGTATGCCCTGCAAGCAGCAGGCCGCCAGCGCCCTGGCCGCTGCTTGCCAGCATGTTGAATTTATTGCGCGTTCCAGGAACAGGCTGAATTTCGACGTTAAAACCGAGATCGCGGAACCAACCTGCGAGTAAATTGATTAAAGACTCATTGCTTTGGTCCAGCGCGCTGTCGGTGGCGCTGATGGAAGGTGTCGCGATCAGGGCGCGGTAGATGTCGATAAAAGGGGGTAATTTCATCTTCACTGTTGACAGGCCTTAGGTTAGGATAGTATCAATATTCATGCAGTAATTATGAATAAAAATACAATAACGTTGAGCGTAAAGGAACAGTTAAGCGTTCCGGTGAATAAAAAACCACGCTAACGGACGTGGGTGAAAGCGTCAGGCTTGCACTCTGAGCAGACCGAAAAGACAAGGTGAACGACCCAGATGTTGAATACGCTGATTGTGGGTGCAAGTGGTTATGCAGGCGCAGAGCTTGTGAGCTATTTGAATCGCCATCCTGATATGAACATAACCGCTTTGACGGTTTCAGCGCAAAGTTCAGATGCAGGTAAATTGATATCTGATTTGCATCCGCAATTAAAGGGCATTGTCGATCTGCCGCTGCAGGCGATGTCCGACATCAGCGAGTTTAGCGAAGGCGTGGACGTGGTATTCCTGGCCACCGCTCATGAAGTTAGCCACGACCTGGCCCCGCAGTTCCTTGCTGCCGGCTGCGTAGTTATCGATCTCTCCGGTGCGTTTCGCGTTAACGATCCGGCGTTTTATGAACGTTATTACGGTTTTACCCATCAGCATCCTGAGCTGCTGGAAAAGGCGGTTTATGGCCTGGCAGAGTGGCAGGCCGATAAGCTGAAAGAGAGCAATTTAATTGCGGTGCCGGGCTGTTATCCGACGGCGTCTCAGCTGGCGCTGAAGCCGCTGATCGACGCCGATCTGCTGGATTTGAGCCAGTGGCCGGTGATCAACGCCACCAGTGGCGTAAGCGGTGCCGGGCGCAAGGCGGCGATTTCCAACAGCTTCTGCGAAGTTAGCCTGCAGCCCTATGGCGTGTTTAATCATCGTCATCAGCCCGAAATTGCTACCCACCTTGGCGCGTCGGTCATTTTCACCCCGCACCTCGGCAATTTCCCGCGCGGCATTCTGGCGACCATTACCTGCCGCCTGAAGGCGGGCGTAACGCAGCAGCAAATCGCTGAGACGTTTAGCCAGGCCTACGGCGGCAAGCCGCTGGTTCGCCTGTATGAAAATGGCGTGCCGGCGCTCAAAAATGTGGTTGGCCTGCCGTTCTGCGACATCGGATTTGCCGTGCAGGATGAGCACCTGATTGTCGTTGCCACCGAGGATAACCTGCTGAAAGGTGCCGCGGCGCAGGCAGTACAGTGTCTTAATATTCGTTTTGGCTTCGCCGAAACGCAGTCTCTTATTTAACCGTCTGTCGGGTGAAATGATGAATCCTTTAATTATCAAATTAGGCGGCGTACTGCTGGATAGCGAAGAAGCGCTGGAGCGCCTGTTTACCGCGCTGGTGAACTATCGTCAGTCCCATCAGCGCCCGCTGGTTATTGTTCACGGCGGCGGTTGCCTGGTGGATGAGCTGATGAAAAAGCTGGCGCTGCCGGTGGAAAAGAAAAATGGCCTGCGCGTTACGCCTGCCGACCAGATTGACATTATTACCGGTGCGCTGGCGGGTACGGCTAACAAGACGCTGTTGGCGTGGGCAAAGAAGCACGGCATTAACGGCGTCGGCCTGAGCCTCGGCGACGGGGATAGCGTCACGGTGACCCAGCTTGACGAAGCGTTGGGCCACGTCGGTCTGGCTAAACCGGGTTCGCCAAAACTGATTAATACCCTGCTGGAAAACGGCTTCCTGCCGATTGTTAGCTCCATCGGCGTGACCGCGGAAGGCGAGCTGATGAACGTGAATGCGGACCAGGCGGCGACAGCGCTTGCCGCCACGCTCGGCGCGGACCTGATTCTGCTCTCAGACGTGAGCGGTATCCTGGACGGTAAAGGCCAGCGCATTGCCGAGATGACGGCGGCCAAAGCCGAACAGCTGATTCAGCAGGGCATTATTACCGACGGCATGATAGTGAAAGTGAACGCGGCGCTGGATGCGGCCCGTACTCTGGGACGCCCGGTGGATATCGCCTCATGGCGCCACGCGGATCAGCTACCCTCTTTATTCAACGGCGTGGCTATTGGCACCCGGATTCTGGCATAGACAAAGAATAGTTTTAACAAGGACAAGACAATGCAAAATCACGGCATCAAAAAAATCGTTCTCGCATACTCTGGCGGCCTCGACACTTCTGCCATCATTCCATGGCTGAAAGAGAACTACGGCGGCTGCGAAGTGGTCGCCTGCGTGGTGGATATCGGCCAGGATCGTGAAGATCTGAAAGGCGTTGAGCAGAAAGCGCTGCGCTCCGGGGCTACTGAGTGCTACGTCGTGGATGCGCGTGAAGAGTTTATCAGCGACTATGTTTACCCTGTGCTGCAGACCGGCGCGCTGTATGAAGGCAGCTACCTGCTCGGTACGTCTATGGCGCGTCCGCTGATCGCTAAGGCGCTGGTAGATGTAGCGAACAAAGTGGGCGCTGATGCGCTGTGCCACGGTGCGACCGGTAAAGGTAACGACCAGGTGCGTTTCGAATCCACCTGGGCCGCGCTGGCTCCACATCTGAAGGTTGTTGCGCCATGGCGTGAGTGGAACCTGCGTTCCCGTGAAGCGCTGCTCGACTACCTGAAAGAGCGTGACATCCCGACCACCGCCTCACTGGAAAAAATCTACAGCCGTGACGAAAACGCATGGCACATTTCCACCGAAGGCGGCGTGCTGGAAAGCCCGTGGAATGCCCCGAACAAAGATTGCTGGGTGTGGACCGTTGACCCGCAGGAAGCGCCGGACCAGGCCGAGCAGGTGACCGTTACCGTTAAGCAGGGCAAAGTGGTTGCCGTTAACGGCGAAGCGATGAGCCCGTTCAAGTGCCTGGAAACCCTGAATGCGATTGGCTCTAAGCACGGTATTGGCCGTATCGATATCGTAGAAAACCGTCTGGTGGGCATAAAGTCCCGTGGTTGCTATGAAACCCCAGGGGGCACGATTATTATGGCCGCGCTGCGTGGCGTTGAGCAGCTGGTGCTGGATCGTGATTCCTTCAAATGGCGTGAGCAACTGGGCCTCGAAATGTCCTACGTCGTGTACGATGGCCGCTGGTTTGCACCGCTGCGTAAATCTCTGCAGGCCTCTGCCGAGTCGCTGGCGGAAGAAGTGAACGGTGAAGTTGTGCTGCAGCTATATAAAGGCCAGGTGACGGCGATTCAGAAAAAATCACCGAACAGCCTGTATAGCGAAGAATTTGCGACCTTTGGCGAAGATGAAGTTTACGATCACAGCCATGCCGGCGGCTTTATCCGTCTGTTCTCGCTCTCTTCTCGTATCCGTGCGCTGAACGAACTTAAGAAGTAATTTTTACCCTCACTCTTTCCCTGGACAGGGAGTGGGTGAGGGGCAAACGAATATCAATATGATGAATGGAGCATGACTATGGCACTTTGGGGTGGGCGTTTTACTCAGGCAGCCGATCGGCGGTTTAAGCAATTCAATGACTCTTTGCGCTTTGACTATCGCTTAGCTGAGCAAGACATCGTAGGTTCCGTCGCCTGGTCCAAAGCGCTGGTCACCGTGGGCGTGCTGACCGAAGCTGAGCAGCAGCAGCTCGAGCAGGCTCTGAAAGTTTTGCTGGAAGAAGTACAGGCCAATCCGCAGGCGATTCTGGAAAGCGACGCGGAAGATATTCACAGCTGGGTGGAAGGCAAGCTTATCGATAAAGTCGGTACGCTGGGTAAAAAACTCCATACCGGCCGTAGCCGCAACGACCAGGTCGCTACCGACCTGAAACTGTGGTGCAAAATGCAGGTTAGCGAACTGCTGGCGGCCACTCGCCAGGTTCAGCAGGCGCTGATTGAAACCGCCGAAGCGAACCAGGATGCCGTGATGCCGGGCTATACGCACCTGCAGCGTGCGCAGCCGGTGACTTTTGCACACTGGTGCCTGGCCTACGTTGAGATGCTGGCTCGCGACGAAAGTCGTTTACAAAGCACCTTGCAGCGCCTCGACGTTAGCCCGCTGGGCAGCGGCGCGCTGGCCGGCACGGCCTATGAGATTGACCGTGAGCAGCTGGCTGGCTGGTTAGGTTTTGCTTCTGCAACCCGCAACAGTCTCGACAGCGTATCTGACCGCGACCACGTGCTGGAACTGCTGTCCAACGCTTCTATCGGCATGGTTCACCTGTCCCGTTTTGCAGAAGACCTGATCTTCTTCAATACCGGAGAAGCCGGTTTTGTTGAGCTGTCCGATCGCGTGACTTCCGGTTCTTCGCTGATGCCGCAGAAGAAAAACCCGGATGCGCTGGAGCTGATCCGCGGCAAGTGTGGCCGCGTGCAGGGCGCGCTGACAGGCATGATGATGACCCTGAAAGGCCTGCCGCTGGCGTATAACAAAGATATGCAGGAAGACAAAGAAGGGTTATTCGACGCGCTCGATACCTGGCTCGACTGCCTGCATATGTCGGTGCTGGTGCTGGACGGCATTCAGGTTAAACGTCCGCGTTGCCAGGAAGCTGCCGAGCAGGGCTATGCCAATGCCACCGAACTGGCGGATTACCTGGTCGCCAAAGGCGTACCGTTCCGTGAAGCCCACCACATTGTCGGTGAGGCCGTCGTTGAAGCGATCCAACAAGGTAAAGCCCTGGAAGCCTTAGCCCTGGCCGATCTGCAGAAATTCAGTGCGGTCATTGGCGAAGACGTTTATCCGATCCTGTCGCTGCAATCCTGTCTCGACAAACGCGCCGCGAAAGGCGGCGTTTCTCCGAAGCAGGTTGCTCTGGCTATCGCTGACGCCAAACAGCGCCTGGTCTAATCCCCTCGAAATTTGAACAAAAAAAAGCGGACATACTGTCCGCTAAAAGTTCACGTTGGCTTTAATAATTCGTCAGGTTCAGAGAACAGAGAGTCTCTGCAGCCGCGCTTCGTTCTCGGGTAAGTAAGAGCGAAGCGCCTTGCTGTTGCGGGCTATTATTCACCAACATTGCTTGATAGGGATAATCGTTCGTTGCTATGCTATCTATCGCCATGAACTATCGTGGCACAGGAGGATAGAGAATGAATATTCGAGATCTTGAATACCTGGTGGCGCTGGCCGAGCACCGCCATTTTCGTCGGGCAGCGGATGCCTGTCACGTTAGCCAGCCGACGCTGAGCGGCCAGATTCGCAAGCTGGAAGATGAACTTGGCGTCATGCTGCTGGAGCGTACCAGCCGTAAAGTGCTGTTCACCCAGGCAGGTTTGCTGCTGGTGGATCAGGCCAGAACGGTGCTGCGTGAAGTCAAGGTGCTGAAAGAGATGGCAAGCCAGCAGGGCGAAGCCATGTCCGGCCCGCTACACATCGGCCTGATCCCAACCGTGGGACCTTATCTGCTGCCGCAAATTATTCCGATGCTGCATCAAACCTTCCCTAAGCTGGAAATGTATCTGCACGAAGCCCAAACCCATCAGCTGCTGGCGCAGCTTGATAGCGGTAAGCTGGACTGTGCCATTCTGGCGCTGGTGAAAGAAAGCGAAGCGTTTATCGAAGTGCCGCTGTTTGATGAGCCAATGGTGCTGGCGGTTTATAAGGATCATCCATGGGCGAACCGCGACCGCGTGCCGATGTCCGATCTGGCCGGTGAAAAGCTGCTGATGCTGGAAGACGGGCACTGCCTGCGCGACCAGGCAATGGGCTTCTGCTTTGAAGCCGGCGCTGATGAAGATACCCATTTCCGGGCAACAAGCTTAGAAACGCTGCGCAACATGGTTGCAGCAGGCAGCGGCATTACGCTACTGCCAGCCCTTGCCGTACCGAAGGAGCGCCAGCGAGACGGGGTGGTTTATCTGCCGTGTTATAAACCAGAGCCGCGTCGTACCATCGGCCTGGTTTATCGTCCAGGGTCACCGCTGCGCAGCCGCTATGAGCAGCTGGCAGAGGCCATCCGCACTCAGATGGTTGGCCATTTCGACTCAGCGCTAAAACAGGCGATTTAAGCCGTTAAGCGCCGCTACCCGATAGGCTTCCGCCATCGTTGGGTAGTTAAAGGTGGTGTTAACGAAGTACTCAATGGTGTTACCGCCACCTTTCTGCTCCATAATCGCCTGGCCGATGTGAATAATTTCGGCCGCGCGCTCGCCAAAGCAGTGGATCCCCAGAATTTCTTTCGTCTCACGGTGGAACAGAATTTTCAGCGTCCCGACGTTCATCCCCACAATTTGCGCCCGCGCGAGGTGTTTAAACTGCGCACGGCCCACTTCGTAAGGCACTTTCATCGAGGTCAGCTGTTGTTCCGTTTTGCCCACGGAGCTGATTTCAGGGATGGTATAAATCCCGGTGGGAATATCTTCTACCAGATGGCCAGTCGCCTCGCCTTTTACCAGCGCCTGAGCGGCGATGCGTCCCTGGTCATAGGCCGCTGAAGCCAGGCTTGGGTAGCCGATAACGTCGCCCACCGCGTAAATATGCGGCAGCGCGGTCTGGTACATGCTGTTGACCTTGATAAGCCCACGGCTGTCCGCTTCCAGACCGATGTTCTCCAGCGCCAGCGAATCCGTGTTCCCGGTACGTCCGTTAGCGTAAAGCAGGCAATCCGCCTTCACTTTTTTGCCGGATTTCAGGGAAACGATCACGCCGTCATCCACGCCTTCAATCTTCTCGAACTCTTCGTTGTGGCGGATAACCACGCCGCTGTTCCAGAAGTGATAGGAGAGCGAGTCCGACATTTCCTGATCGAGGAAAGCCAGCAGGCGATCGCGGGTGTTGATCAGGTCGACTTTGACGTTCATCCCACGGAAGATCGAAGCGTATTCGCAGCCGATCACCCCGGCGCCATAGATGATCACATGGCGCGGTTCGTGATGCAGGCTAAGGATAGAGTCGCTGTCGTAAATACGCGGATGGGTAAAATCAACTTCTGGCGGGCGGTAAGGCCGCGAGCCGCAGGCAATGACAAACTTCTCGGCGGTATAGGTTTCGACCGATCCATCGTGGCACTGCAGCGCGATGGTATGTTCATCCACAAAGTGCGCGTCCCCCTGCAGCATTTCGCAGCGATTACGCTCGTAAAAGCCCTGGCGCATGCGGGTTTGCTGGTTAATCACGCTGTCGGCGTGGTTAAGGATGTCGGCAAAAGAGGAGCGGAGAAGATGAGTGTGGTCGCTGTATAACGGGTTTTGATTGAATTCAATAATGCGGCTGACTGCGTGGCGGAGGGCTTTTGAAGGGATGGTGCCCCAGTGGGTGCAACCGCCGCCGACATTATGGTAGCGCTCAATCACCGCTACCCTGGCTCCTTGTTTCACCAGACCCATGGCGGCACCTTCGCCTCCGGGACCGGAACCAATCACTATTGCGTCATAATCGTAGGTTTGTGGCATTGTAAGGCTTACCTGTTTTTATACATAAAGGCAACACGATGGTAACATCAACCGGGAATTTCCCCAATTCTTGTTGTGCTTTTTACCGCCAGTTCAGGTCAATGTTCCGTAAACAATCATTCACAATACACTATAAAAGCGGTAGCTTGATTCTCTGATATAGTTCCAGCTCTGTTTGAAGGATTCAGGCAATATGATGGGTGTAAGAGCGCAACAAAAAGAGAGAACCAGGCGTTCTTTAGTCGAAGCCGCATTTAGCCAGCTAAGCGCCGAAAGAAGCTTTGCCAGCCTGAGCCTGCGTGAAGTTGCCCGCGAAGCCGGCATTGCGCCGACGTCATTTTATCGCCATTTCCGCGATGTTGATGAACTCGGCCTTACCATGGTCGATGAAAGTGGCCTGATGCTGCGTCAGCTAATGCGCCAGGCGCGTCAACGCATCGCGAAGGGCGGCAGCGTTATCCGCACGTCGGTTTCCACCTTTATGGAATTTATCGGCAATAACCCTAACGCCTTCCGCCTGCTGCTGCGCGAAAGATCGGGCACGTCTGCGGCGTTTCGTGCCGCGGTAGTCCGTGAAATTCAGCACTTCATTGCGGAACTTGCCGACTATTTAGAACTCGAAAATCGCATGCCTCGCAGCTTCACGGAAGCGCAGGCGGAAGCGATGGTCACGATTGTTTTTAGTGCAGGTGCCGAAGCGCTGGACGTTGATATCGAACAACGTCGCCAGCTCGAAGAGCGACTGGTGCTGCAGTTACGTATGATCTCGAAAGGGGCCTACTACTGGTATCGCCGGGAACAAGAAAAAATGGCGCTTGCTCATTTATCCGAAGAGTGAAGGAACGAGCAGCAATGAAACAGTTACAAGATAGAGGTACGCTGGCGCTGGCGTTTATCGCTGGCCTGTCGATTAACGGATCTTTTGCCGCGCTGTTTAGCTCGGTGGTCCCGTTCTCGATTTTCCCTGTTATTGCCCTGGTGCTGACGGTTTACTGCCTGCATCAGCGTTACCAGAACCGAACTATGCCCGTTGGGTTACCGAGCCTTGCCGCCGCGTGCTTTGTCTTAGGCGTGCTGCTTTATAGCTCTGTAGTTCGCGTTGAGTACCCGGTGATTGGCTCTAACTTTGTGCCTTCGATTCTGTCGGTGATGGTGCTGTTTTGGATTGTATTTAAGGTTCGTTCCCGTAAGTCAGAAGCGGCCGAGTAAGCCAGACGAAAACAAAAAAGGACGCCTCGGCGTCCTTTTCTTATTTGCGTGTGAGCAGTACGCCACATTCCATATGGTGCGTATACGGGAACTGGTCGAACAGCGCGAGCCGGGCGATGTTGTGGGTCTGAGACAAGGTCTCCAGATTCTCGCACAGCGTTTGTGGGTTGCAGGAGATATAAAGGATGTGCGGGTAGGCCTGCACCATTTTTACCGTGTCAGCATCCAGGCCGCTGCGTGGTGGATCGACAAAAATGGTCTCGCACCGATAGCTCTTAAGATCGATCCCCTGCAGGCGGTTAAACTCCCTGACGCCGTTCATCGCCTGGGTAAACTCTTCTGCCGCCATGCGGATGATTTGCACGTTATCAATGTTGTTGGCCGTGATGTTGTACTGTGCCGCCGCAACAGAGGGTTTCGCAATTTCGGTTGCCAGCACGCGGTCAAAATTACGGGCCAGCGCCAGCGAGAAGTTACCGTTCCCGCAGTACAGCTCCAGCAGATCGCCGCTTGAGTTTTCCGTCGCGTTCAACGCCCACTCCAGCATCTGAATATTCATGGCGGCGTTTGGCTGGGTGAAGCTGTTCTCAACCTGGCGGTAAATCATCTCTTTGCCGGCTACCGGCAGACGCTCGTCGATGAAATCCTGGTCCAGCTCAATTTTGGTTTTGGTGGCGCGCCCAATTAAGTGCACGTCAAAACCACGTGCACGCAGGCTGTCGCGCAGCGCTTCGGCGTGCCGCTGCCACTCATCATCCAGCTTGCGGTGGTAGAGCAGAGAGACCACGGCCTGATTGCTCAGGGTGGTCAGGTAGTCAATCTGGAACAGCTTGTGGCGCAGCGCTGGAATATCTCGAACGCCGTCCAGCATGGCTGGCATCAGGGCGTTAATCAGCTCGCTTGCCGCCGGGAAACTGTTGACGCGGATGCGGCTTTTGGTCTGTTGATCGAACATGATGTGATAGAGATCGTCACCTTCATGCCAGATACGGAACTCGGCTCGCATACGGTAGTGACTGACCGGTGAGCGGAATACCTCCGGGGCCGGTGCGGCAAAGGGCGCCATCATGCCTTGCAGGCGAGTGACTTTTTCCGCCAGCTGCGCGTCGTACTGATCTGTCGGGAGGTGTTCAGGGGTCATGGCTAGCCATCCAGTCGGTCAATGAATACAAACTACGCGGCGATTGTAGGGATTCAACTCACGATGTCCAGCCCGATTGCTATAAGAAGTTCTGCTGGAAGTCTGGACATCTATATAAGCCTAACGGTAGCATGGCTTTTCCGGCCTCCTGAGAGTTAAAAGGGAACCCAGTGTAATTCTGGGGCTGACGCGCAGCGGTAAGGATCGGCGAGATGAATGCATTAAGCAGACACTGCTTTCTATATATAAGCGGGAAGTCCTCATCTCAATTAAGCCCCCAAGCCCGAAGACCTGCCGGAATGACGTCGCAAGTGATATGGCTATCGCGTGCTATTTGCCATATCTGCGGCATCCTATTCGAAAGCGGATGCTTATATAAATGATGATAAAGAAGGTTTCGCTGTTGACGGCTCTGTCCGCAACGGCTTTTTCAGTTTGGGCGCAGGACAGCAATACCGACAATACTCTGGTGGTCACGGCGAACCGTTTCCAGCAGCCGGTGAATACCGTACTGGCGCCGAACTCGGTGGTTACGCGTGAAGATATCGATCGCTGGCAGTCAAAATCGCTGACCGACGTAATGCGCCGTCTGCCGGGGGTGGATATTGCGCAAAACGGTGGGCTTGGCCAGCTCTCCTCAGTGTTCATTCGCGGGACTAATTCCAGCCATGTGCTGGTGCTGATTGACGGTATCCGCCTGAATCAGGCCGGCGTGACCGGTTCTTCCGATCTCAGCCAGATTCCAGTTTCCCTTGTTCAGCGCGTAGAGTACATCCGCGGGCCTCGTTCTGCGGTCTATGGTTCTGATGCTATTGGCGGGGTCATCAACATTATCACTACTCGTGATAAAGACGGCACAACGCTGACGGCCGGAATGGGCTCCAATGGTTACCAGAACTATGACGCCAGCACGCAGCAAAAGCTGGGGGATAACACCCGCGTGACCCTGGCAGGTAACTATGAGTACACCAAAGGCTTCGACGTTGTGGCCGATGGCAATACTGGAGGCCTGCGTCAGCCCGATCGCGACGGATTTATGAGTAAATCCCTTTATGGTGCGCTGGAACACAATTTCTCTGAGCAATGGAGCGGCTTTGTTCGCGGCTACGGTTACGATAACCGCACGGCCTATGATGGCTTCTACAGCAGCTTTACGCCAAACCAGCTGGTGGACACCCGTCAGCTCTATAGCCAGACCTGGGATACAGGGCTGCGTTTTAACAACGATATCTTCCATTCGCAGCTGATCTCCAGCTACGGCCACAGCAAAGATTACAACTTCGACCCGCGCCTTGGCCGCTATGACTCCAGCGCGACCCTCGATGAAATTAAGCAGTACAACCTGCAGTGGACCAACTCCGTTGATGTAGGCGCAGGGAATGTCGGCGCGGGCGTTGACTGGCAGAAGCAAAGCACTGAACCGGGCACTAACTATCTTACTGACGCTTACGATCAGCGTAATACCGGCGTCTATCTGACTGCGCTACAAAAGTTGGGTGATTTCACCTTTGAAGGTGCTGCACGTAACGACTCTCACTCAGAGTTCGGTAATCACGGAACCTGGCAGAGCAGCGCCGCATGGGAATTCGTTGAGGGATATCGCTTCATTGCTTCCTACGGTACGGCCTTTAAGGCACCAAATCAGGGGCAGCTGTTTGGCTTCTACGGCAACAGAAACCTGAATCCTGAAGAAAGTCGTCAGTGGGAAGGAGCATTTGAAGGATTAACGTCGGGCGTAAACTGGCGTGTTTCTGGCTATCGCAACCTTGTTGATAACCTGATCGACTTTAACAATAACACGCTGAGCTATTACAACGTCGGCAAGGCCAATATTAAAGGTATTGAAGGTACAGCTTCCTTCGATACCGGGCCTGTGCAGCACAGCGTTAGCTATGATTATGTTGATGCCCGTAATGGACTGACCGATGCACCGCTGGCGCGTCGAGCCAAACAGCAGGTGAAGTATCAGCTTGACTGGGCACTTTACGATCTTGACTGGAGCGTAACCTACCATTACCTGGGCTCGCGCTACGACACCGATTTCAATACCAATAAAACCGTCAAAATGGGTGGTGTTAGCCTGTGGGATGTCGCGTTGTCGTATCCAGTCACGTCACAGCTGACCGTTCGTGGTAGAATAGCTAACCTGTTCGATAAAGATTACGAGACGGTTTATGGCTACCATACTGCAGGACGGGAATACTACTTGTCTGGCAGCTACACCTTCTGATGCACATCCTACCGTGCTGGTTTTTGACTCCGGCGTCGGTGGGTTGTCCGTCTACAATGAGATTCGGCAGCTTCTGCCGGATCTTCATTTCATCTACGCCTTCGACAACGTGGCGTTTCCTTACGGCGAAAAGAGCGAAGAGTTTATCGTCGACCGGGTGGTTTCAATAGTGACTGCTGTCCAGCAGCATTATCCTTTGGCCCTCGCCGTTATCGCCTGTAATACCGCAAGCACCGTTTCTCTCCCGGCTTTACGTGAAAAGTTCGACTTCCCCGTTGTTGGCGTTGTGCCTGCCATTAAACCGGCAGCACGTTTGACGACAAATGGTGTAGTGGGCCTGCTTGCAACTCGCGGCACGGTAAAGCGGCCTTATACTCACGAGCTTATCTCCCGGTTTGCTACCGAATGCAAAATTGAGATGCTGGGTTCGGCCGAGCTGGTGGAGCTTGCTGAGGCGAAGCTTCATGGTGAGCCGGTCCCGCTGGATGAGCTGCGTAAAATCCTGCGTCCGTGGTTACGTATGTCGGAGCCACCGGATACCGTTGTATTAGGCTGCACGCACTTCCCTCTATTACAGGAAGAGCTGTTGGAAGTGTTGCCGGAAGGGACAAGACTGATTGATTCCGGAGCCGCCATTGCAAGACGTACCGTTTGGTTGCTGGAACATGAAGCGCCGGATGCGGCTTCTGCAGATCAGAATATTGCCTATTGTATGGCGTTCACGCCTGAAACTGCGCAATTAATGCCCGTTTTGCAACGTTACGGCTTTGAAAAGCTCGAAAAACTGGCACTTTAGCGCCATTTTGAGTAAAAAATCGGCGCTTGAAAGTTTTTTTCAAATTAGGGGTTGTCAGGCTCTGAGAACTCCCTATAATGCGCCTCCACTGACACGGCAAAGCGGCTTCGAAAGCGGCTTAACAACCCGGTAGTCAGTCAGACGAAAGCGAAAATAAACGCTTGACTCTGAAAGAGGAAAGCGTAATATACGCCACCTCGAGTTAGCAAGCGAAAGCGCGTAACTCACTGCTCTTTAACAATTTATCAGACAATCTGTGTGGGCACTCGCAGGATTGATATCTCAGCATCTTCGGATGCAACAAAATATCAAGTCTTGAAGAGTGACTACTGATTTTATAAACAGTTTTAATTCTTTGAGCATCAAACACTTTTAAATTGAAGAGTTTGATCATGGCTCAGATTGAACGCTGGCGGCAGGCCTAACACATGCAAGTCGAGCGGTAGCACAGGGAGCTTGCTCCTGGGTGACGAGCGGCGGACGGGTGAGTAATGTCTGGGGATCTGCCTGATGGAGGGGGATAACTACTGGAAACGGTAGCTAATACCGCATAACGTCGCAAGACCAAAGAGGGGGACCTTCGGGCCTCTTGCCATCAGATGAACCCAGATGGGATTAGCTAGTAGGTGGGGTAATGGCTCACCTAGGCGACGATCCCTAGCTGGTCTGAGAGGATGACCAGCCACACTGGAACTGAGACACGGTCCAGACTCCTACGGGAGGCAGCAGTGGGGAATATTGCACAATGGGCGCAAGCCTGATGCAGCCATGCCGCGTGTATGAAGAAGGCCTTCGGGTTGTAAAGTACTTTCAGCGAGGAGGAAGGCATTAAGGTTAATAACCTTAGTGATTGACGTTACTCGCAGAAGAAGCACCGGCTAACTCCGTGCCAGCAGCCGCGGTAATACGGAGGGTGCAAGCGTTAATCGGAATTACTGGGCGTAAAGCGCACGCAGGCGGTTTGTTAAGTCGGATGTGAAATCCCCGGGCTCAACCTGGGAACTGCATTCGAAACTGGCAAGCTTGAGTCTTGTAGAGGGGGGTAGAATTCCAGGTGTAGCGGTGAAATGCGTAGAGATCTGGAGGAATACCGGTGGCGAAGGCGGCCCCCTGGACAAAGACTGACGCTCAGGTGCGAAAGCGTGGGGAGCAAACAGGATTAGATACCCTGGTAGTCCACGCCGTAAACGATGTCGACTTGGAGGTTGTGCCCTTGAGGCGTGGCTTCCGGAGCTAACGCGTTAAGTCGACCGCCTGGGGAGTACGGCCGCAAGGTTAAAACTCAAATGAATTGACGGGGGCCCGCACAAGCGGTGGAGCATGTGGTTTAATTCGATGCAACGCGAAGAACCTTACCTACTCTTGACATCCAGAGAACTTTCCAGAGATGGATTGGTGCCTTCGGGAACTCTGAGACAGGTGCTGCATGGCTGTCGTCAGCTCGTGTTGTGAAATGTTGGGTTAAGTCCCGCAACGAGCGCAACCCTTATCCTTTGTTGCCAGCGGTTCGGCCGGGAACTCAAAGGAGACTGCCAGTGATAAACTGGAGGAAGGTGGGGATGACGTCAAGTCATCATGGCCCTTACGAGTAGGGCTACACACGTGCTACAATGGCGCATACAAAGAGAAGCGACCTCGCGAGAGCAAGCGGACCTCATAAAGTGCGTCGTAGTCCGGATTGGAGTCTGCAACTCGACTCCATGAAGTCGGAATCGCTAGTAATCGTAGATCAGAATGCTACGGTGAATACGTTCCCGGGCCTTGTACACACCGCCCGTCACACCATGGGAGTGGGTTGCAAAAGAAGTAGGTAGCTTAACCTTCGGGAGGGCGCTTACCACTTTGTGATTCATGACTGGGGTGAAGTCGTAACAAGGTAACCGTAGGGGAACCTGCGGTTGGATCACCTCCTTACCTAAAAGATACAACCCGCGTAGTGCTCACACAGATTGTCTGATAGATGTAGAGAAGCAAGGCGTCTTGCGATTGAGACTTCAGTGTCCCCTTCGTCTAGAGGCCCAGGACACCGCCCTTTCACGGCGGTAACAGGGGTTCGAATCCCCTAGGGGACGCCACTTGCTGGTATGTAAGTGAAAGTTGCGTGCCGTTATATCTCAAAACTGACTTGAAAGAGTCATGTTTGAGATATTTGCTCTTTAACAATCCGGAACAAGCTGAAAATTGAAACGACATGTCGTCTCATTCCTCCGTAATAAGGAATGGGGTTAAGACATGTTCGAGTCTCTCAAATTTTCACAACAGCGATTTTGTCTTACGAGACATCTTCGGGTTGTGAGGTTAAGCGACTAAGCGTACACGGTGGATGCCCTGGCAGTCAGAGGCGATGAAGGACGTGCTAATCTGCGATAAGCGTCGGTAAGGTGATATGAACCGTTATAGCCGGCGATTTCCGAATGGGGAAACCCAGTGTGATTCGTCACACTATCGTTAAGTGAATACATAGCTTAACGAAGCGAACCGGGGGAACTGAAACATCTAAGTACCCCGAGGAAAAGAAATCAACCGAGATTCCCCCAGTAGCGGCGAGCGAACGGGGAGCAGCCCAGAACCTGAATCAGTTTGTGTGTTAGTGGAAGCGTCTGGAAAGTCGCAGGGTACAGGGTGATACTCCCGTACACTAAAATGCACATGCTGTGAGTTCGAAGAGTAGGGCGGGACACGTGGTATCCTGTCTGAATATGGGGGGACCATCCTCCAAGGCTAAATACTCCTGACTGACCGATAGTGAACCAGTACCGTGAGGGAAAGGCGAAAAGAACCCCGGCGAGGGGAGTGAAACAGAACCTGAAACCGTGTACGTACAAGCAGTGGGAGCCTCTTTATGGGGTGACTGCGTACCTTTTGTATAATGGGTCAGCGACTTATATTCTGTAGCAAGGTTAACCGTATAGGGGAGCCGCAGGGAAACCGAGTCTTAACTGGGCGTTAAGTTGCAGGGTATAGACCCGAAACCCGGTGATCTAGCCATGGGCAGGTTGAAGGTTGGGTAACACTAACTGGAGGACCGAACCGACTAATGTTGAAAAATTAGCGGATGACTTGTGGCTGGGGGTGAAAGGCCAATCAAACCGGGAGATAGCTGGTTCTCCCCGAAAGCTATTTAGGTAGCGCCTCGTGAACTCATCTTCGGGGGTAGAGCACTGTTTCGGCTAGGGGGCCATCCCGGCTTACCAACCCGATGCAAACTACGAATACCGAAGAATGTTATCACGGGAGACACACGGCGGGTGCTAACGTCCGTCGTGAAGAGGGAAACAACCCAGACCGCCAGCTAAGGTCCCAAAGTCATGGTTAAGTGGGAAACGATGTGGGAAGGCACAGACAGCCAGGATGTTGGCTTAGAAGCAGCCATCATTTAAAGAAAGCGTAATAGCTCACTGGTCGAGTCGGCCTGCGCGGAAGATGTAACGGGGCTAAACCATGCACCGAAGCTGCGGCAGCGACGCTTATGTGTTGTTGGGTAGGGGAGCGTTCTGTAAGCCGTCGAAGGTGGACTGTGAGGTCTGCTGGAGGTATCAGAAGTGCGAATGCTGACATAAGTAACGATAAAGCGGGTGAAAAGCCCGCTCGCCGGAAGACCAAGGGTTCCTGTCCAACGTTAATCGGGGCAGGGTGAGTCGACCCCTAAGGCGAGGCCGAAAGGCGTAGTCGATGGGAAACAGGTTAATATTCCTGTACTTGGTGTTACTGCGAAGGGGGGACGGAGAAGGCTATGTTAGCCGGGCGACGGTTGTCCCGGTTTAAGCATGTAGGCGGGAAGTTTAGGTAAATCCGGACTTCTGTTAACGCTGAGGTGTAATGACGAGGCACTACGGTGCTGAAGTAACAAATGCCCTGCTTCCAGGAAAAGCCTCTAAGCATCAGGTAACATTAAATCGTACCCCAAACCGACACAGGTGGTCAGGTAGAGAATACCAAGGCGCTTGAGAGAACTCGGGTGAAGGAACTAGGCAAAATGGTGCCGTAACTTCGGGAGAAGGCACGCTGTCGGTAGGTGAAACCCCTCGCGGGTGGAGCTGAAGGCAGTCGAAGATACCAGCTGGCTGCAACTGTTTATTAAAAACACAGCACTGTGCAAACACGAAAGTGGACGTATACGGTGTGACGCCTGCCCGGTGCCGGAAGGTTAATTGATGGGGTTATCCGCAAGGAGAAGCTCTTGATCGAAGCCCCGGTAAACGGCGGCCGTAACTATAACGGTCCTAAGGTAGCGAAATTCCTTGTCGGGTAAGTTCCGACCTGCACGAATGGCGTAATGATGGCCAGGCTGTCTCCACCCGAGACTCAGTGAAATTGAAATCGCTGTGAAGATGCAGTGTACCCGCGGCAAGACGGAAAGACCCCGTGAACCTTTACTATAGCTTGACACTGAACATTGAGCCTTGATGTGTAGGATAGGTGGGAGGCTTTGAAGCGTGGACGCCAGTCTGCGTGGAGCCAACCTTGAAATACCACCCTTTAATGTTTGATGTTCTAACGTAGACCCGTGATCCGGGTTGCGGACAGTGTCTGGTGGGTAGTTTGACTGGGGCGGTCTCCTCCTAAAGCGTAACGGAGGAGCACGAAGGTTAGCTAATCACGGTCGGACATCGTGAGGTTAGTGCAAAGGCATAAGCTAGCTTGACTGCGAGAGTGACGGCTCGAGCAGGTGCGAAAGCAGGTCTTAGTGATCCGGTGGTTCTGAATGGAAGGGCCATCGCTCAACGGATAAAAGGTACTCCGGGGATAACAGGCTGATACCGCCCAAGAGTTCATATCGACGGCGGTGTTTGGCACCTCGATGTCGGCTCATCACATCCTGGGGCTGAAGTAGGTCCCAAGGGTATGGCTGTTCGCCATTTAAAGTGGTACGCGAGCTGGGTTTAGAACGTCGTGAGACAGTTCGGTCCCTATCTGCCGTGGGCGCTGGAGAATTGAGGGGGGCTGCTCCTAGTACGAGAGGACCGGAGTGGACGCATCACTGGTGTTCGGGTTGTCATGCCAATGGCATTGCCCGGTAGCTAAATGCGGAAAAGATAAGCGCTGAAAGCATCTAAGCGCGAAACTTGCCCCGAGATGAGTTCTCCCTGACCCTTTAAGGGTCCTGAAGGAACGTTGAAGACTACGACGTTGATAGGCTGGGTGTGTAAGCGTAGCGATACGTTGAGCTAACCAGTACTAATGATCCGTGAGGCTTAACCTTACAACACCGAAGGTGTTTTGAGAGAAATTAGAGAGAAAGAGTAAATTTTCAGCTTAGTTCAGGATTAGATTGATGGTTATGCGAGAGCGTAACGGTCAATAACAGAATTTGCCTGGCGGCCGTAGCGCGGTGGTCCCACCTGACCCCATGCCGAACTCAGAAGTGAAACGCCGTAGCGCCGATGGTAGTGTGGGGTCTCCCCATGCGAGAGTAGGGAACTGCCAGGCATCAAATTAGCAGTAAACCGGGGCAACAAACCGGTGGTTGTAGAAAAATTCGGTGGAGCGGTAGTTCAGTCGGTTAGAATACCTGCCTGTCACGCAGGGGGTCGCGGGTTCGAGTCCCGTCCGTTCCGCCACTTATTAAAATTAAGCCTGCTAATTAAGCAGGCTTAATAGTAGAAAAATTTAGGGGCGTAGCTCAGTTGGTAGAGCACCGGTCTCCAAAACCGGGTGTCGCGAGTTCGAGTCTCTCCGCCCCTGCCATATATAATCCTTTGCTTATGCAAAGGATTTTTTTTGTCCAAAATACCCCTCTCCTTTACGTTCTTTGCTATTAAAAGCGCATTACTGCGCCATTAATGGTGTCTTTAATAACTCTTTAATAATATTTTGCTTATCAGTGTTTTGCAGCCAGACGGCATACAATGGTCTGGAAAGCGTAGCACTCTCAGCTACTGGCCAGATCCCGGACTGTTCCTTTGCCCATTCAACCGGGAGGAAGGTACAACCATTAAGTTCAGAGAGCAGCTTGCAGGCTATTTTTGCCGAACTGGTGGTTAACACGGGAATGTCATCGTTACCGATGAGACCGGCTTCGTGCTGATGAAAATCCGCACCCCATTCAATGCGTAAATAGTTGAGTGAATCTTTACGGCTTTCCTGCGAGGGAGCGTAAAGCCCCATGCTGAAATACCCCAGCAGCTGGCTGGAAAACTCATCCATTTTGGGCGCTTCTGTTGTGAGCAACAGATCCAGCTGGCGTTCATGGAGCTGTTTGACCAGTGACTGGCGTTGTGCAATTCGTGCTTCGAACTGTAGGCCATTATGCTGTTGATAAAGCGCAATTAACCATTCAGAAAGCATGCTTTCCCAAAGCGATGCGCTGGCACCAAGCGTTAGCTGATTGTGCTGAGAAGTGTGCGATACCTCCTTTTTCGCCGCTAACCATGTATTCATCAGATTTTCCGCGTAGGGCAGCAGACGCTCCCCGGCAGTTGTCAGCCGTATGTTATTGCGGTGGCGGGTAAAAAGGTTTACGCCCAGCTGATTTTCGAGCTGCCGAATGCGGAAGCTTACCGCAGACTGCGTCAAATAAAGTGCTTCTGCAGCACGACCAAAATGCCGTGTTCTGCTAACTTCCAGGAAGGTTTTTAGTAATTCGGTGTCCACGCCTTACTCCAAAAAATAATTTGTCGTTATGATTTAAATGTTTTGTTTTACACTCTGTCAAGCGTAACTAATACTCCGCGCCATAAATAGCTCGGCCAAGAAAATCAGGAGCGTGTAGGATGGCGGAAAGCTTTACGACGACTAATCGGTTTTTCGACAATAAACATTATCCGCGCGGGTTTGCTCGCCATGGTGATTTCACCATCAAAGAGGCGCAGCTGTTAGAACGCCATGGTTTTGCGTTCAATGAGCTGGATCTCGGCAAGCGCGAACCCGGTACTGAAGAAGAAGTGCAGTTTGTGGCTGTGTGCCGCGGTGTACGTGAGCCTGCTACGGAGGCGGAACGTGTCTGGAGCAAGTACATGGCACGTATCAAACGTCCAAAACGTTTTCATACCCTGTCCGGCGGTAAACCGCAGATGGACACCGTTGAAGACTACACCGACAGCGATGATTAAAAAATGGGGCGAAAGCCCCATTTTTTATTCCGTTAACCTGTGCAGATGCAGCAACAGGCGATCGATGGTACGGTAGCTGAGCGCCTCCTGGAGATGCGTGCGTGTTATCTGCTCGCAATGCTGTAAGTCCGCGATGGTACGTGCGACTTTCAAAAGACGCTGCCATGCCCTGACAGATAATCCCAGCTTCAACAGCGTTTCCTCCAGCCAAACCGCATCATCCTGAACAAGCGCACAGTGTTTGCGGATCTCATGGTTGCTGAGCCGGGCATTAAGCTTATCCTGCCTTAAGAACTGCCTGTTACGTGTCTCAATAACCCTTGCTCTTATCACCTCGCTCTTCTCTTCGTTATTACTTGTCTTACTGAGCATCCCTGCCGGGAGAAGCGGAATATCCACTGAGAGGTCAAAACGATCGAGGAAAGGCCCTGAGAGGCGATTCATATAGCGAAGCGTCTGCTGTGGCGTGGAGCGATTGTGATTGCCTTCATAGTGCCCGGTCGGGCTGGGATTCATGGCTGCGATAAGTTGAAAATCTGCTGGATAGGTAATTTTGGCTCGAGTACGGGAGATATGAATTTCTCCGGACTCAATTGGCTCCCTGAGCGAGTCCAGTACCCGGCGCTCAAATTCCGGAAGCTCATCCAGAAATAATACGCCGTTGTGCGCTAACGAAATTTCCCCGGGCTGTGGGATCGACCCACCCCCTACGACAGAGGTTAAGGAGGCGCTATGGTGAGGCGCTCTGAAAGGCCGCTGACGCCAGTGGCGATGAAGGTGGGATAATTGCACCAGGCTCAGGATAGCTGCGCTCTGTAGCGCTTCAGCATCGTTCAAGGGAGGAAGAAGCGTATTAAGTCGGCTCGCCAGCATGGTTTTCCCCG
This sequence comes from Cedecea neteri, assembly GCF_000757825.1. GTDB lineage: Bacteria > Pseudomonadota > Gammaproteobacteria > Enterobacterales > Enterobacteriaceae > Cedecea > Cedecea selenatireducens. Next base: position 2,494,421 of record NZ_CP009451.1, on the reverse strand, counting down.
TTCCCGGAGGGCCTATCAGCAAAAGGTTATGCCCGCCAGCTGCAGCAATTTCTAGTGCTCGTTTTCCCTGGCTTTGCCCGATAATTTCGTTCATGTCTTCAGCGTAATGGGCTTGCCATAATGCAGGACTGACAGGCGCACGCAGTTCGCTTTTTCCTTCCAGCCATGCACAGACTTCCGTCAGGTGTGTGGCGACGAAACAGCCCGGTTTAGCTATCAGGCCTACCTCATCCTCGTTTTCAGCGGGAACAACGACTTCCCGGCCTCTGTTTAATGCCTCCATGGCTGAGGATATTGCGCCTGAAACACCACGTAATTCGCCTGTTAACGCGAGCTCACCGATAAATTCTATCTGTGTCAGCCTTGATGTGCTTAGCTGCTCAGAGGCTGCGAGTAGCGCCAGAGCAATAGGTAAATCGTATCGCCCACCTTCTTTGGGAAGATCGGCCGGCGCAAGGTTTATGGTGATTTTGCGTGCCGGAAAAGTGTAGCCGCTGTTGATCAGCGCGCTTCTGACCCGGTCGCGAGCTTCTCTAACGGTTGTTTCTGGCAGGCCCACAAGGGTAAGGCCGGGTAAGCCTGCGCTGATATGCACTTCAACCGTAACCTGCGGGGCATGAATGCCTAGCGCTGCTCTGGTATAGACAACCGACAGTGACATTTTTCCTCCGTTAAAATTTTATTCTGCCGGCCTCCTGGATGATTAAACATTGTTCTTTTAATGCTCTGGGAAGTATCTCCCTGACTTTTTCGAACACTTTCTTTTTTACAGCTCTTCCTGCAAGGGCGATCGCAGAACAATAACTTTTTACTGGTATTACGTAGAAAATGGTCTCAGCAGACCAGTTTTGTGAATTATTTTCACGTTCTCGTTATCCACTGAAATTAAATAGTTTTTATGCTAATTAATTTCTGCAGCGATCTTTTCGTCATAAAAAAATATTGTGCTTTACGTAAACTCTGTGATAACTCTGTAGGCATTACTTCGAACTAGACGTTAGAACATACAGAAAATGACAGCCCTTCTACGAGTGATTAGCCTGGTCGTGATTAGCGTGGTGGTGATTATTATCCCACCGTGCGGGGCTGCACTTGGAGAGAGAAAGGCTTAAAAATCAAGCCTGAATCGAAAAGAACCCCCGCACCGAAAGGTCCGGGGGTTTTTTGTTGACTGAAGAATGTAAAGCGAGGAGCAGAGTATGTGTTGCAGAATAAAATGCTGTTTCTCCGGTAATGAGACGGGGAACTAACTATGAATGGTGCACAGTGGGTAGTACATGCGTTGCGAGCGCAGGGTGTTGAAACAGTTTTCGGTTATCCTGGCGGCGCGATTATGCCGGTGTACGATGCTTTGTACGACGGTGGTGTGGAACATCTACTGTGTCGCCATGAGCAAGGCGCGGCAATGGCGGCTATCGGTTATGCTCGCTCTACGGGCAAAACCGGCGTTTGTATCGCGACTTCCGGTCCTGGCGCGACCAATCTGTTAACCGGTCTTGCTGATGCGCTGTTAGATTCTGTCCCCGTTGTGGCTATCACCGGCCAGGTGGCCGCTCCTCTGATAGGCACCGATGCTTTCCAGGAAGTTGACGTCCTGGGCCTGTCACTCGCCTGCACTAAACACAGCTTCCTCGTTGAATCCCTTGATGAATTGCCACGTGTGCTTGCCGAGGCATTTGAGATTGCCCATTCAGGCCGCCCTGGCCCGGTATTGGTCGATATTCCAAAAGATATCCAGCTGGCAATTGGTGAGCCTGAAGCCTGGCTTTCAGCCGTTGAAGATGAGACCGATCTGCCATTTGCCGGGCTGCAGCAAGCCCGCGAAATGCTCGCTCATGCCAAAAAGCCAATGCTTTACGTGGGCGGTGGCGTTGGCATAGCTCAGGCTGTTCCGGCGCTCCGTGAGTTTATCTCCGTGACAGGTATGCCTTCGACGGTCACTCTGAAAGGCTTGGGTGCTGTGCCTGCTAACCATCCGTTTTATACCGGTATGCTGGGAATGCACGGCACCAAAGCGGCAAACCTCGCCGTTCAGGAATGCGATCTGCTGTTGGCCGTTGGCGCCCGCTTTGACGATCGCGTTACCGGCAAGCTGAATACCTTTGCGCCTCATGCCAAAGTTATCCACATGGATATCGATCCTGCGGAGCTGAGTAAGCTGCGCCAGGCGCATGTTGGGTTGCAGGGGCTGCTGAACCAGCTTTTACCTGCCTTGCAACAGCCGTTGCACATTGCTTCATGGCAGCAGCATATCGCGGCCCTGAACGAAGAACACCAGTGGCGCTACGACCATCCGGGCCAGGCTATCTATGCCCCGCTGTTGTTGAAGCAGCTCTCTGAGCGCAAATCAGCAGAAGCCGTTGTGACCACCGACGTAGGCCAGCATCAGATGTGGACCGCACAGCACATGACCTTCACTCGCCCGGAAAACTTCATCACTTCCAGTGGCCTGGGCACGATGGGCTTTGGTTTACCGGCCGCCGTTGGGGCGCAGGTTGCCAGACGCGAAGATACGGTTATCTGCGTGTCTGGCGATGGCTCTTTCATGATGAATGTTCAGGAACTGGGCACCATTAAGCGCAAGCAGTTACCGGTCAAAATCCTGCTGCTGGATAACCAACGCCTGGGGATGGTGAGGCAGTGGCAGCAGCTGTTTTTTGAAGAACGCTACAGCGAAACCACCCTGACCGATAACCCTGATTTCCTCACGCTGGCCAGTGCCTTCGGCATTCCTGGTCAGCACATCACCCGCAAAGACCAGGTAGAAGCCGCGTTAGACGCCCTGTTGAACAGCGACGGCCCGTACATGCTTCACGTCTCGATTGATGAGTACGAAAACGTCTGGCCGTTGGTACCTCCAGGTGCCAGTAACTCGCAAATGTTGGAGAAATTATCATGATGCAGCACCAGCTGGCAGTGCAGGCTCGCTTTCGCCCGGAAACGTTAGAGCGTGTTTTACGCGTGGTACGCCATCGTGGCTTTCAGATCTGCGCTATGAATATGGCCGCGGCGGGAAATACCGACAATATTAATATTGAATTGACCGTTGCGAGTCTGCGCCCTGTCGAATTACTGTTTACCCAATTAAGTAAGCTGGTTGACGTCGCCTGCGTTGAAATCCAGCAACCAACATCACAACAAATCCGCGCCTGAGCGCAAAAGGAAGAGAACAATGACGACCAAGAAAGCTGATTACATCTGGTTCAATGGCGAGATGACCCCGTGGGGAGAAGCGAAAGTACACGTAATGTCCCACGCGCTGCACTACGGTACTTCGGTCTTCGAAGGTATCCGTTGCTACGACTCGCACAAAGGGCCAGTGGTGTTCCGCCATCGCGAACACATGCAGCGTTTGCGTGACTCAGCAAAAATCTATCGCTTCCCGGTATCGCAAAGCGTGGATGAACTGATGGAAGCCTGCCGTGCGGTTATCCGTAAAAATAACCTCACCAGCGCATACATTCGCCCTCTGGTCTTTGTTGGCGACGTAGGCATGGGCGTTAACCCGCCGGACGGATACACCACTGACGTGATCATTGCGGCCTTCCCGTGGGGCGCTTATCTGGGCGCTGAAGCGCTGGATCAGGGGATTGATGCAATGGTCTCTTCCTGGAACCGTGCGGCACCAAACACCATTCCAACCGCAGCAAAAGCGGGTGGTAACTACCTTTCTTCCCTGCTTGTCGGTAGCGAAGCGCGTCGCCACGGTTATCAGGAAGGTATCGCGCTGGATGTGAACGGCTTCCTGTCAGAAGGCGCGGGCGAAAACCTGTTTGAAGTGAAAGACGGCGTAATTTACACCCCTCCATTCACCTCTTCAGCGCTGCCGGGCATTACCCGAGACGCGATTATCAAACTGGCAAAAGACCTGGGTATCGAAGTGCGCGAACAGGTGCTCTCACGTGAATCTCTGTATCTGGCCGACGAAGTCTTCATGTCCGGTACCGCCGCGGAAATCACCCCGGTACGCAGCGTAGACCGCATCCAGGTGGGCGAAGGCCGCTGTGGCCCGGTCACCAAACGTATTCAACAGGCATTCTTTGGCCTGTTCACCGGCGAAACCGAAGACAAATGGGGCTGGTTAGATCAGGTAAACCCATAAGTCTTAAACAAAAAATATAATCAGGCGGGCGGCAACTGACCGCCTGCTACCCGACAGACTGGAGTAAATAAAGCATGCCTAAGTATCGTTCCGCCACCACAACCCACGGCCGTAATATGGCGGGTGCCCGCGCTCTGTGGCGCGCAACGGGGATGACCGACGCCGATTTCGGCAAACCGATTATTGCGGTCGTAAACTCCTTTACCCAATTCGTACCGGGTCACGTTCACCTGCGCGATCTGGGTAAACTTGTTGCCGAGCAAATCGAAGCCTCCGGCGGCGTAGCGAAAGAGTTCAATACCATTGCGGTGGATGACGGTATCGCCATGGGGCACGGCGGCATGCTCTATTCACTGCCGTCCCGCGAGCTGATCGCCGACTCGGTTGAGTACATGGTCAACGCTCACTGCGCCGATGCCATGGTTTGTATCTCTAACTGCGACAAAATCACCCCAGGGATGTTGATGGCCTCGCTACGCCTGAACATTCCGGTGATCTTCGTTTCCGGTGGCCCGATGGAAGCCGGCAAAACAAAACTTTCTGACCAGATCATCAAGCTCGATCTGGTGGATGCGATGATTCAGGGCGCGGACCCGAAAGTTTCTGACGAGCAAAGCGAGCAGGTTGAACGCTCTGCGTGCCCGACCTGCGGCTCCTGTTCGGGGATGTTTACCGCCAACTCCATGAACTGCCTGACCGAAGCGCTGGGCCTGTCCCAGCCGGGCAACGGTTCGCTGCTGGCAACCCACGCCGATCGTAAAGAGCTGTTCCTGAACGCCGGTAAGCGCATTGTCGAACTGACCAAACGTTATTACGAACAGGACGATGCCAGCGCGCTGCCACGCAACATCGCCAGCAAAGCGGCGTTCGAAAATGCCATGACGCTGGATATCGCCATGGGCGGCTCCACTAACACCGTTCTGCACCTGCTGGCTGCTGCGCAAGAAGCTGAAATCGACTTCACCATGACCGATATTGACCAGCTGTCCCGCAAGGTTCCTCAGCTGTGTAAAGTCGCACCAAGCACCCAGAAATATCATATGGAAGACGTCCACCGTGCCGGCGGCGTTCTGGGGATCCTCGGCGAGCTGGATCGCGCCGGGCTGCTGAACCGTGAGGTAAAAAACGTCCTTGGCCTTTCGCTGCCACAGACCCTTGAGCAATACGATGTGATGCTGACCAAAGACGAAGCGGTGAAAACGATGTTCCGTGCGGGCCCGGCTGGGATTCGTACTACCCAGGCCTTCTCGCAGAACTGTCGTTGGGACACGCTGGATGACGATCGCGCTGAAGGTTGTATTCGCTCACTGGAAAATGCTTACAGCAAAGACGGTGGCCTGGCCGTTCTGTACGGTAACTTTGCGGAAAATGGCTGCATCGTTAAAACGGCTGGCGTAGACGAAGGCAGCCTGGTATTCCGCGGTCCAGCCAAAGTTTATGAAAGCCAGGACGATGCGGTAGAAGCCATCCTCGGCGGTAAAGTCGTTGCGGGTGATGTGGTTGTTATCCGCTACGAAGGGCCGAAAGGCGGGCCTGGCATGCAGGAAATGCTCTACCCAACAACCTTCCTGAAATCGATGGGGCTGGGTAAAGCCTGCGCGCTGGTCACCGACGGTCGTTTCTCCGGCGGGACTTCTGGCCTGTCGATCGGTCACGTTTCTCCGGAAGCAGCCAGCGGCGGCAACATTGCCCTGATTGAAGACGGCGACATGATTGCCATCGATATTCCTAACCGTGGTATGCAGCTGCAGCTGACCGACCAGGAGATGGCGGCGCGTCGTGAAGCGCAGGAAGCTCGCGGTGAAGCGGCATGGACTCCTCGCAATCGTGAACGCCAGGTTTCTTTCGCTCTGCGTGCTTATGCGAGCCTTGCCACCAGTGCGGATAAAGGCGCTGTGCGCGACAAAAGCAAGCTTGGAGGCTAACCATGGCTGAGTCACAACCGCTACCCGACGCCCCCTGCGGGGCTGAATATCTGCGTGCGGTACTGCGTGCTCCGGTTTACGAAGTTGCGCAGGTAACGCCGTTGCAGAAAATGGAGAAGCTTTCTTCGCGCCTTGATAACGTCATTCTGGTCAAGCGTGAAGACCGTCAGCCCGTACACAGCTTCAAGCTGCGTGGCGCTTACGCGATGATTGCTGGCCTGAACAGCGAGCAAAAAGCCAGCGGCGTCATCACCGCTTCTGCGGGAAATCACGCTCAGGGCGTTGCGCTCTCATCCACCCGGCTTGGCATTAAATCGCTGATCGTTATGCCGGTGGCCACTGCAGATATCAAAGTCGACGCAGTGCGAGCCTTTGGCGGCGAAGTCTTGCTGCACGGCGCGAATTTCGATGAGGCAAAAGCCAAAGCCGTCGAACTTTCGCAACTGCAAGGCTTCACCTACGTGCCTCCGTTTGACCACCCGGCGGTTATCGCCGGACAGGGCACGCTGGCGCTGGAGCTGCTCCAGCAGGATGCGCATATCGATCGCGTATTCGTTCCGGTGGGCGGCGGTGGCCTGGCGGCAGGCGTAGCGGTTCTGATCAAACAGCTGATGCCGCAGATCAAAGTGATCGCGGTCGAAGCGGAAGATTCAGCCTGCCTGAAGGCGGCGCTGGAAGCCGGGAAGCCGGTTGAGCTGCCGCGTGTAGGGCTGTTTGCCGAGGGCGTTGCGGTTAAGCGTATCGGTGACGAGACGTTCCGCGTTTGCCAGGAATACCTGGACGACATCATCACCGTGGACAGCGATGCTATCTGCGCGGCGATGAAGGATTTGTTCGAAGACGTCCGCGCCGTTGCGGAGCCATCCGGCGCGCTGGCGTTGGCAGGAATGAAAAAATACGTGCAGCAGCACAACATTCGCGGCGAACGTCTGGCGCACGTGCTGTCTGGTGCAAACGTGAATTTCCACGGATTGCGCTATGTTTCCGAGCGCTGTGAGCTGGGCGAGCAGCGGGAAGCGTTGCTTGCGGTTACCATTCCCGAGCAAAAAGGCAGTTTCCTGAAGTTTTGCCAGCTGTTGGGCGGGCGCTCGGTTACCGAGTTCAACTACCGCTACGCCAGCTCTGACAATGCCTGCATTTTTGTCGGCGTGCGCCTGACTCGTGGTCTGGAAGAACGCAAAGAGATCATTGCTCAGCTGAGCGAGGGTGGCTACGGCGTGGTAGATCTCTCCGACGATGAGATGGCGAAACTGCACGTTCGTTACATGGTCGGCGGACGGCCTTCTAAGCCGCTGCGTGAAAGGCTGTACAGCTTCGAATTCCCGGAATCACCGGGCGCACTGCTGAAGTTCCTAAGTACGTTGGGGACGCATTGGAACATTTCACTGTTCCATTACCGCAGCCATGGCACCGACTACGGGCGAGTGCTGGCGGCGTTTGAGCTTGGCGAAAATGAGCCGGACTTCGAAACCCGACTCAATGAGCTGGGCTACGAATGCCACGACGAAACTCAAAACCCGGCGTTTCGTTTCTTCCTGGCGGGCTAGTGACTGCCGGGCAATAGCTTCCAGAACGCGCTAATAAGCGGCTCATTGAGCCGCTTTTTTTGTACGCAAACGCCCAGTTCAAACGGGGCTTTCTCATCGTTACGTTCGAGGATCAGGACGCGATTACGTACCGGCTCGGGGCTGTTTTCCAGCACGATTTCCGGGATTAGCGCAACCCCGCACCCCAGCGCCACCATCGACACCATCGCTTCATGCCCGGCGACGGTGGCGTAAATCACAGGATTACTGATTTTCTGGCGACGGAACCACAGCTCGATACGGCGGCGAACGGGCCCCTGCTCGGGCATGATAAACGGAATCTTAGCCCAGTCTGGCTCTGGCTGGCTCACCTGCGCCCGCACCGGGCAAGGCAGCGCGGGGGCGATTAAAGCAATGGATAAATTTTCCAGCATCGAGAACGCGACGCCAGGCGGCAGGGATTCAGGCTTTCCGGCAATCGCGAGATCGGCTTCGTTGGAGTCGACCTTTTCTACCGCATCCGCGGCGTCACCCGTGGTCAGCTTAATCTCAACGGAGGGATGTTCGGCCCGGAAGCGGTCAAGAATGGGCGGCAGATGACTGTAGGCGGCGGTCACCGAGCAGAAAAGATGCAGCTCTCCGCTCAGGGAAGGGCCCTGCTGGCCGAGCGTGTGGCGCATCTGCTGATATTGCAGCAACGTGTGCTGGGCAAACTGGCGGAGTTGCTCGCCCGCTTCTGTCAGCGTTACGGTGCGGTTATCACGTAAAAAAAGAGGCTGCCCAAGGTCGTCTTCAAGCCGCTGGATCTGGCGCGAAAGCGTGGAAGGGCTGACGTGCATGGCTCGCGCGCTACGCCCGAAATGGCGGCTTTCGGCCAGGTGCAGAAAGGTTTTCAGATCGCGTAAATCCATGGTCATCAGGCCTCGTTTTTGCATTGCAATAATTGCAACGCGACGTTGTTAATATATCAATTTCAGCAACGCATTTCCTGTCATATAGTGGGTTCATTCTTCGCAGCACGACACGGCTGCAGAGCCCTTACAATAAGCACAACACGACACATACGGAGTTCTACGATGGCTAATTATTTCAACACTTTGAACCTGCGTCAGCAGTTAGCGCAGTTGGGTAAATGTCGCTTCATGGGGCGCGAAGAATTCGCCGATGAAGCAAGCTACCTCAAAGGTAAAAAAGTCGTCATCGTCGGCTGCGGCGCTCAGGGCCTTAACCAGGGCCTGAACATGCGTGACTCCGGGCTGGATGTTTCCTACGCCCTGCGTGCTGAAGCTATCGCTGAGAAGCGTGCTTCCTGGCGTAAAGCTACCGAAAACGGCTTCAAAGTCGGCACCTATGAAGAGCTGATCCCGCAGGCAGACCTGGTTGTGAACCTGACGCCAGACAAACAGCACTCCTCCGTTGTTCAGGCCGTACAGCCGATGATGAAAGACGGCGCAGCGCTGGGCTATTCCCACGGCTTCAACGTGGTAGAAGTGGGTGAAACTATCCGTAAAGATATCACCGTTGTGATGGTCGCACCGAAGTGTCCGGGCACCGAAGTGCGTGAAGAATATAAGCGTGGTTTCGGCGTGCCGACCCTTATCGCCGTTCACCCTGAAAACGATCCAAAAGGCGAAGGCATGGCAATCGCCAAAGCCTGGGCTGCGGCAACCGGCGGCCACCGTGCGGGCGTGCTGGAGTCTTCCTTCGTTGCTGAAGTGAAATCTGACCTGATGGGCGAGCAGACTATCCTGTGCGGTATGCTGCAGGCGGGTTCTCTGCTGTGCTTCGACAAGCTGGTGGCGGAAGGTACCGATGCTGCATATGCTGAGAAACTGATTCAGTTCGGCTGGGAAACTATCACCGAAGCGCTGAAGCAGGGCGGTATTACGCTGATGATGGATCGCCTGTCCAACCCGGCAAAAATCCGTGCTTACACGCTGTCCGAGCAGCTGAAAACCATCATGGCTCCACTGTTCCAGAAGCATATGGATGACATCATCTCCGGTGAATTCTCTTCCGGCATGATGGCTGACTGGGCGAATGATGATAAGAAACTGCATACCTGGCGCGAAGAGACCGGCCAGACTGCTTTCGAAACCGCACCGCAGTTTGAAGGCAAGATCTCCGAGCAGGAGTACTTCGATAAAGGCGTGCTGATGATCGCGATGGTGAAAGCGGGCGTTGAGCTGGCCTTCGAAACCATGGTTGATGCCGGCATCATCGAAGAGTCTGCATACTACGAGTCCCTGCACGAGTTGCCGCTGATTGCTAACACCATTGCACGTAAGCGCCTGTACGAAATGAACGTGGTTATCTCTGATACCGCCGAATACGGTAACTACCTGTTCTCGTATGCCGCCGTTCCGCTGCTGAAAGAGTTCATGACCACTCTGCAACCGGGCGACCTGGGTAAAGAGATCCCGGCAGCCGCGGTAGACAACGCCCAGCTGCGTGACGTTAACGAAGCGATTCGTCATCATGAAATTGAAAAAGTGGGCAAGAAACTACGTGGCTATATGACTGATATGAAACGCATTGCTGTTGCTGGCTAATTATTTAGTAATACGAAAAAGGCGCTCAGGCGCCTTTTTTTTTGCCCGTCGTCTTGCCGCTTTTCTTTTTATGTAATATTGTAAGTTACATGAAAACAAACAACTCCTTCTCAGCTACGCTGCACATTCTGCTTCACCTGGAGCAGATGGACAAACCGCTAACCTCGGAACAAATGGCCGCTTTTATTGACGGTAATCCGGCGTTTATTCGTAAAGTGCTTGCCGGCCTGCGCGAGAACAAAATCGTCTGCTCGACCAAGGGCCATCACGGCGGCTGGAAGCTTTGCCGTCCTGCCAGCGAGGTTACGTTGCTGGATATCTATCTGGCGTTGGGTTCACCCGGCCTGTTTGCGCTAGGTAATCGCAATGAAAACCCGCAGTGCCTGGTGGAGCAGGGGGTAAACCGAGTGATGTCCGATACCTTTGCGGCGGCCGAAGAGCTGGTGCTGGCACGCTTTAAGCGCCTGACGTTGCAGGATATAGGCAGCGAATTTATTAGCTATTTCAACGAAAAGGGGCACGAGGCATGATTTCTACTTTAACTACCGACCTGCCGGTCTGTCTGATGATCGCGCTGGCCGCCGCCAGCATTTCGATGACCATCACGCAAACGGAACTGTTTGCCGGTTTACGCCGCTGGACGGTGAAAAAGAACGCGATGCTGGGCCATCTCTTCCAATGCTTCTATTGCCTGAGCCACTGGGTGGTGTTTGCCGGTATGCTGATTTACCGCCCGTATTTGCTGCACAGCGGGATGCCGGTGATTGACTGGATAATGACGGCGTTTGTTACCCTCACGCTAACCACCTTCGTGAACGGCATTATTTTTAAAGTGTTCCAGATGGCGGTCGGCACGCATTTGCTGAAGCATGAAGCTCAGCAAACTTTGCAGTCGACGAAATAAAGAGTAAAGAAAAGGCCGGGAACCCGGCCTTAAACTCAGTTGCGGTACAGCACTTTGATGATGTGGTAGCCGAACTGGGTATGCAGCGGGCCGTAAGGCTCCAGCAGCGGGCAGGAGAACACCACTTTATCAAATGCAGGAACCATCTGGCCCTGGCGGAATTCACCTAAGTGGCCGCCTTTTTTGCCGGACGGGCAGGTAGAGTGCTTCTTCGCCAGTTTCTCGAAGTCGCCGCCGTTTTTCAGCTGCTCCAGAAGGTCCAGAGCCAGTTTTTCTTCCTTTACAAGGATATGCAGTGCTGCTGCGGTTTTTGCCATGATAGTGCCTTGAGTCATGTTGATTACGCTCGCTATACTACCACGCTGTTTTTGTCCCCTCCTGACTTTCATTGAGTGACCATATGCGTTTAAACCCTGGCCAACAACAAGCCGTCGAATTTGTCACCGGACCCTGCCTGGTATTGGCCGGGGCTGGTTCGGGTAAAACGCGCGTAATCACCAATAAAATTGCACATCTGATCCGCGAAAGTGGCTATCAGGCGCGCCAGATTGCGGCGGTAACTTTTACCAATAAGGCCGCCCGCGAAATGAAAGAGCGCGTCTCGCAAACGCTGGGACGTAAAGAAGCGCGTGGGCTGATGATTTCTACATTCCACACGCTGGGGCTGGAAATCATCAAGCGCGAGTACGCGGCGCTAGGGATGAAATCTAATTTTTCGCTGTTCGACGATACCGATCAGACCGCGTTGTTAAAAGAGCTAACCGAGGGGCTGCTGGAAAACGACAAAGTGCTTCTCCAGCAGCTGATTTCGACGATTTCTAACTGGAAGAACGGTTTGCTGTCTCCGGCTCAGGCCGCCGCGCAGGCGAAGGGCGAGCGGGATCGTATTTTTGCTCATTGCTATGGCCTTTACGATACGCACCTTAAGTCCTGTAATGTACTGGACTTTGACGATCTTATTTTGCTGCCAACGCTCCTGCTGCAGCGCAATGCTGAGGTTCGCGAACGCTGGCAAAACCGCATCCGCTATCTGCTGGTGGATGAATACCAGGATACCAACACCAGCCAGTACGAACTGGTGAAACTGCTTGTTGGTGCGCGGGCGCGTTTTACCGTTGTAGGCGACGATGACCAGTCTATCTATTCCTGGCGTGGGGCGAATCCGCAGAACCTGGTGCTGCTGAGCAAAGATTTTCCGGCGCTGCAGGTGATTAAGCTCGAGCAGAACTACCGCTCATCCCGTCGTATTTTGAATGCGGCAAACATTCTGATTGCCAACAACCCACACGTTTTTGAGAAACGTCTTTTTTCCGAGCTGGAGCACGGCGCGGAATTAAAAGTGGTTACGGCGAATCATGAAGAGCATGAGGCCGAACGCGTCACCGGGGAGCTTATTGCTCACCATTTTATCAATAAAACCAACTACAAAGATTACGCCATTCTGTATCGCGGTAACCACCAGTCGCGAGTGTTCGAAAAGATGCTGATGCAAAACCGCATCCCGTATCGTATCTCCGGCGGCACATCTTTCTTCTCCCGCCCGGAAATCAAAGATCTGCTTGCCTACCTGCGCGTGTTAACGAATCCGGATGACGACAGTGCCTTTCTGCGCATAGTGAACACGCCCAAGCGCGAGATTGGCCCGGCAACGCTGCAAAAGCTTGGCGAGTGGGCGATGCAGCGCAATAAAGGTTTGTTTACCGCCAGCTTCGATATGGGGCTAAGCCAGACGCTTAGCGGGCGCGGCCTTGACTCACTGCAGCGTTTTACCCACTGGCTGCGGGACGTAGCAACGCTTGCTGAACGTGAGCCGGTGGCTGCGGTGCGTGACCTTATCCACGGCATCGACTATGAAAGCTGGCTTTACGAAACGTCACCCAGCCCGAAAGCTGCGGAAATGCGCATGAAAAACGTTAATCAGCTCTTTAGCTGGATGACGGAAATGCTTGAAGGCAGCGATCTGGATGAGCCGATGACCTTAACGCAGGTGGTGACGCGCTTTACGCTGCGCGACATGATGGAGCGCGGGGAAAGCGAGGAAGAGGCCGATCAGGTTCAGCTGATGACCCTGCATGCTTCTAAGGGGCTGGAGTTCCCTTATGTCTACCTCGTCGGCATGGAAGAAGGGATCCTGCCACACCAAAGCAGCATCGACGAAGATAACGTGGATGAAGAACGCCGTCTGGCGTATGTAGGGATCACCCGAGCTCAGAAAGAGCTGACGTTCACGCTTTGCCGGGAGCGTCGCCAGTACGGCGAGCTGGTGCGGCCTGAACCTAGCCGGTTCCTGCTGGAGTTGCCGCAGGATGATTTAAGCTGGGAAACCGAGCGGAAGGTGGTTTCTGCCGAAGAGCGGATGCAAAAAGGGCAGAGTAATGTGGCCAACATCCGCGAAATGCTGGCAAAAGCACGTAAAAACTAGTTCAGTTGACGCTTAGCGGCCAGTGAACGTAACTCTGCCAGAGTTTTTCCTGTTCCAGCAGCTCGGCACCTAGCGGGTGGCAGGCCAGCCAGGTCTCCGGTAATTCCAGATGCAGAGTTTCACCGTCCGCCTGCAGCTTAATCACGGGAAGAATGTCGTCCCGGCGGCGGTTTGCAAAAATAATTGCCAGGCGTAACAGGCGGCAAAGCCTTTCTGCCACACGCGGCGGCACCGCGTTTTGCTGGTGCAGGGAAGAGAGATCGACAGGGTTGGTCTGGTTGAGCAGCAGCGTTGCCAGCAACTTTTTCTGCGCTGGCGTGTAGCCCGGCAAATCCAGATTTTTTACCAGATAGGCCGCATGCTGCGGCGCATGCTTGAAGTCAATGCTCAACCCAATTTCATGCAGCAGTGCGCTGCTCGCCAGCATTTGCTGGCTAAGCGGGTCAAGCCCCCACGGCTCCGCTATTTGTGTTGCAAAATTCTGTGCCAGTTGTTCCACGCGAGCGGCCTGGCTGGTGTCCACCATAAAGCGGCGCTGAACGTTGCGCAGCGTCCTCTGGCGAATCTCCTGGTCAACCGCAAGATGCAACATGCCGTAGACCAATCCCTCACGCAGCGCACCGCCGGCAAGCGTCATACATTCAATGCCGAGCTGTTCGAATATGGCGATTAGAATGGCAAGACCGCTTGGGAAAACCAGCGCACGTTCCAGCGTGAGGCCTTCAATTTCCAGCTCTTCCAGGCGGCCACACTGAATAGCGCGCTGTTTTAGCTGCTGGAGTTTTGCGAGGGTGATACGTTCGTCCATCCCCTGCGCCATCATGATTTCCTGCAGCGCCTGCACGGTACCCGAAGCACCCACACAGATTTTCCAGCCGTGGCTTTTCAGCTCGTTAATCACCGGGCTGAGGACTTCTGCTGCTGCAGCCTCTGCCGCAGCAAAGTTTTCCTGAGCGAGATTTCTGTCGCTGAAGAAACGCTCCAGCCAGGTGACGCAACCCATTGAAAGGCTGAATAATGAGGTGGTTTGTGCGCCGGTGCCGGTCACCAGCTCGGTACTCGCCCCCCCAATATCCACCACCAGACGTCGATCGTCTCCGCCGGTTGTGTGGGCGACGCCCTGATAAATCAGGCGGGCTTCCTCTTCACCGCGAATAACCTGTACCGGGCAGCCGAGGATTTGCTGGGCTTTCTGCAGAAAAACATCGGCATTGACGGCGAGACGCAGCGTGGCTGTAGCCACAACGCGAATTTGGTTCTGAGGAATATCCTGAAGGCGTTCAGCAAATAAGCGCAGGCATTGCCAGCCGCGCTCCATTGCTTCCGGGGAGAGTACGCTCTCGCTGTTTAGGCCAGCAGCGAGGCGAACTTTTCGCTTAATGCGGGTTAGGGTTTGTATGCTTCCCGCCACCTCACGCACAACCAACATATGAAAACTGTTAGAACCGAGATCAATTGCTGCATAGAGTGAGGTGGTGCTAAGCATAGATTTTTAACCTGCGCGACGACGATTACCACGAGGAGCACCACCGCGGCGTGGACCGTTGCCTGGGCGGCTACGGGTCAGGCGTTTTGGCGGTGGGAACTCATTTAACAATGCTTCAGGGTTATATTTGCTCACCGGAATTGAGTGGCCAATATAGGTTTCAATCGCCGATAAGTTCAGCGCGTAATCTTCACAGGCGAGGCTGATCGAGTGACCGCTTGCCCCGGCACGGCCTGTACGGCCAATACGGTGAACGTAATCTTCGCAATCGTCAGGCAGATCGTAGTTAAAGACGTGGGTTACAGCCGGAATATGCAGGCCGCGAGCCGCAACGTCGGTTGCAACCAGAATATCCAGATCGCCACGGGTAAACTCTTCCAGGATACGCAGGCGTTTCTTCTGTGCGACATCACCCGTTAACAGCCCAACGCGATGACCGTCAGCGGCCAGATGACCCCAAATATCTTCACAGCGGTGTTTGGTGTTTGCGAAGATGATGGCGCGGTCTGGCCATTCTTCTTCGATAAGCGTTTGCAGCAGACGCATTTTCTCTTCGTTAGAAGGGTAGAAAAGCTCTTCTTTAATACGGTGGCCGGTTCTCTGTTCCGGTTCAACTTCTACATATTCCGCATTGTTCATCTGCTCGAAAGCAAGCTCACGTACGCGGTAGGAAAGGGTCGCAGAGAACAGCATGTTCAGACGTTGGGTGACCGGCGGCATGCGGCGGAACAGCCAGCGAATGTCTTTAATGAAGCCGAGGTCGTACATGCGGTCGGCTTCATCCAGTACCACAACCTGAATGGCACCTAAGTTAATGTGGTTTTGTTTGGCGTAATCGATCAAACGACCGGTGGTGCCAATCAAAATATCTACGCCGCTTTCCAGCACTTTCAGCTGTTTATCATAGCCGTCGCCGCCGTAGGCAAGGCCAAGCTTCAGGCCTGTTGCCTGCGCTAGCGGTTCTGCATCCGAGTGAATCTGTACCGCTAACTCGCGGGTTGGCGCCATAATCAAAGCGCGCGGCTGATTCACCTGGCGGTTCTCAGGAACCGGGTGAGAAAGTAAATAATGGAACGTGGACGTCAGAAACGCCATCGTTTTGCCTGTACCGGTTTGCGCCTGCCCTGCAACGTCACGATTCGCCAGAGTCAGCGGAAGTGCCAGTGCCTGAATTGGGGTGCAGTTATGGAACCCTTTATTTTCAAGGGCTTCAATCACCTTAGGGTGCAGGGCGAAGTCGGAAAACTTCTTTTCGGTCAAATGTGTTTTGCTCATAGTGTGGTAGAATATCAGTTTACTATTGCTTTACGAAAGCACATCCGTTGAAATAAACCGGGTGAAATAAAGTCACCCCAAGTTGGTTAATGCTACACCAACAAGGTAGACACAATCCTGCGGAGTAGAACATGAGCGATAAAATTATTCACCTGACTGACGGCAGTTTCGACACGGACGTGCTTAAAGCTGAAGGGTTGATTCTGGTTGATTTCTGGGCAGAATGGTGTGGTCCATGCAAAATGATCGCCCCGATTCTTGACGAGATCGCTGATGAATATCAGGGCAAAATCACCGTAGCTAAGCTGAACATCGACCAGAACCCGGGCACTGCGCCTAAATACGGCATCCGCGGTATCCCAACCCTGCTGCTGTTCAAAAACGGCGAAGTCGCGGCGACCAAAGTGGGTGCGCTGTCTAAAGGTCAGTTAAAAGAGTTCCTCGACGCTAATCTGGCATAATGGAATCTCAGCCGGCGCGTGCCACACTTGCATTTTTTTGCGAGCTGCTGGACGCCCGGCATCACACATGCTAAGTTACCTATGACTTCGCTTTGAACTTGCCCTTAAGTTTGAATCTTTGTATTACCTTAATGCTTCCCGTTCGCTGTCAAATACACTCTCTTTTACAGCAATCACAACGGACGCATAACCGAATTCGGGCTTATCACCCATTCCGTCTTGTCGTTTCAGTTCTGCGTATTTCCTATGACCAGGCAGCGATCGGACATGTGTGGTAGCCATTAAACAGGCACGGATGACCCTGCCATACCATTCACGAAACTAAGTTCGAGATTTCCCCCGAGTTTAAGAACCCACCATTATGAATCTTACCGAATTAAAGAATACGCCGGTTTCTGAGCTGATTACTCTCGGCGAAAATATGGGGCTGGAAAACCAAGCCCGCATGCGCAAGCAGGACATCATTTTCTCCATCCTGAAGCAACACGCTAAGAGTGGCGAAGATATCTTTGGTGACGGTGTGCTGGAGATACTGCAGGATGGATTTGGTTTCCTCCGCTCTGCAGACAGCTCCTACCTCGCCGGTCCCGATGACATCTACGTTTCTCCCAGCCAAATCCGCCGTTTCAACCTTCGCACAGGGGATACCATCTCCGGTAAGATTCGTCCGCCGAAAGAAGGCGAACGCTACTTTGCGCTGCTGAAGGTTAACGAAGTTAACTACGACAAGCCGGAAAACGCCCGTAGCAAGATCCTGTTCGAAAACTTAACCCCGCTGCACGCAAACTCTCGTCTGCGTATGGAGCGTGGTAACGGTTCTACCGAAGATTTAACCGCTCGCGTACTCGATCTGGCATCGCCAATCGGCCGTGGTCAGCGTGGCCTTATCGTGGCACCGCCAAAAGCCGGTAAAACCATGCTGTTGCAGAACATCGCTCAGAGCATCGCCTACAACCACCCTGATTGCGTACTGATGGTACTGCTGATCGACGAACGTCCGGAAGAAGTGACCGAGATGCAGCGTCTGGTTAAGGGTGAAGTGGTTGCCTCTACCTTTGACGAGCCAGCTTCCCGCCACGTGCAGGTCGCCGAAATGGTTATTGAGAAGGCGAAACGTCTGGTTGAGCACAAGAAAGACGTTATCATCCTGCTCGACTCCATCACTCGTCTGGCGCGTGCCTACAACACCGTAGTACCGGCTTCCGGTAAAGTACTGACCGGTGGTGTGGACGCAAACGCCCTGCACCGTCCAAAACGCTTCTTCGGTGCTGCACGTAACGTGGAAGAAGGCGGTAGCCTGACCATTATCGCCACCGCGCTTATCGATACCGGCTCTAAAATGGATGAAGTTATCTACGAAGAGTTTAAAGGCACCGGTAACATGGAACTGCACCTGTCCCGTAAGATCGCGGAAAAACGCGTCTTCCCGGCAATCGACTACAACCGTTCCGGTACCCGTAAAGAAGAGCTGCTTACTACCCAGGAAGAGCTGCAGAAAATGTGGATCCTGCGCAAAATCATTCACCCGATGGGCGAAATTGATGCCATGGAATTCCTCATCAATAAGTTGGCGATGACCAAAACCAACGATGACTTCTTCGACATGATGAAGCGCTCGTAAGCAACAAAAACTCGGGGAACGCCACGCTTAGTCGTGGCGTTTTTCTTTTCTGCTAGATACGATATACATACGATGAATGTATTCGCTATCGTTATCTTTTCAAAATTCCTTTTGCCATGGAAGCAGTCCATCGCTAACAGTTTGTTCAGGGAGGAATTATGTTTAATCTCTTCGGGACAGTTGCATATTTCTACTATGCTGACTTTGCCCATAAATCTTGCAGAGACCTTTCACTGTGAATTTAGTCACCGCCGGAACTGACTTACTACTAATTTTCATCTTTACTACCGCCTTTCTATTCATTGCTCGTAAGGTAGCGAAGAGAATCGGCCTTGTTGATAAACCGAATTTCCGTAAACGTCACCAAGGGTTGATTCCCCTGGTTGGTGGGATCTCTGTTTACGCTGGTATTTGCTTTTCTTTCATCCTCGGAAAGTACTACATCCCACACGGCTGGCTTTATTTAACCTGCGCGGGCGTGCTTGTTCTGATCGGTGCACTTGATGACCGTTTTGATGTAAGAGTGAAGATTCGAGCGTCAATACAGGCACTTATTGGCATCGTAATGATGTTCTATGGCAATCTGCATCTTAGTAGTTTGGGCTATATATTTGGTTCATGGGAACTGGTACTAGGCCCCTTTGGCTATTTCCTGACGCTGTTTGCCGTGTGGGCGGCGATCAACGCATTCAATATGGTTGATGGGATTGATGGTCTGCTGGGGGACTCTCATCCGTTTCGTTTGCTGCGATTGGTATTATTCTATTCTTTGATGGTCAGTACAGTCTCGCGATGTGGTGTTTTGCGATGATCGTTGCCATCTTGCCATACATCCTTCTTAACCTGGGTGTGCTTGGACGTCGCTATAAAGTCTTTATGGGGGATGCCGGCAGTACGTTAATCGGTTTTACGATTATCTGGATCCTGCTGGAGACGACTCAGGGACAAACACACCCAATAAGCCCAGTGACTGCGCTATGGATCATTGCGATTCCCCTGATGGATATGATTGCAATTATGTATCGTCGTTTACGTAAGGGTATGAGTCCATTCTCTCCAGACCGCCAGCACATTCATCATTTGATCATGCGGGCTGGTTTTACTTCTCGGCAGGCCTTTGTCCTGATTACGCTTGCCGCAGCGCTGCTTGCTGCCGTTGGCGTTGCCGCTGAATATCTGCACTTTATCCCTGAGTGGGTAATGTTGGCATTGTTCTTGCTTGCATTTGTACTATACGATTTTTGTATTAAACGAGCCTGGAAAGTCGCTCGCTTTATCAGACGCCATAAACGTCGCATTCGCAGAAACAACAACGTAAACATCTAGTCTGACTTGAATTGGGGAAGCGATGAAAGACAACGTGCCAGGCAGTTACCCGGCAGTAGAAAACGAGCTGGATATTCGTGGTTTGTTTCGCACGCTGTGGCAGGGCAAATTCTGGATTATCGGAATTGCCTTTGTATTTGCCCTTATTGCGCTGATTTATACATTTTTAGCGAAACAAGAGTGGAGTTCAACGGCGATCACTGACCGCCCAACGGTTAATATGTTGGGGGGCTACTATTCCCAGCAGCAGTTCCTGCGCAACCTCGATGTTAAATCCAATATGGCGACGGCCGATCAGCCTTCGGTGATGGACGAAGCCTATAAAGAGTTCGTCGTACAGCTCTCGGCCTATGACACCCGCAGGGATTTTTGGCTACAGACGGATTACTACAAGCAGCGTCAGGTGGGGAACAGTAAAGTCGATGCCGCGCTGTTGGATGAAATTGTCGATAACATCCAGTACACCTCTGGCGACAGCGCTCGCAATATCAGTGATAGCGTTAAGCTGGTTGCTGAAACCGCCGCGGACGCCAATAACCTTCTGCGTCAATATGTTGCTTTTGCGAGCCAGCGTGCGGCCAGCCATCTTAATGAAGAACTCACGGGCGCCTGGGCGGCACGCACCATCCAGCTGAAAGCACAGGTAAAAAGGCAGGAAGCCGTTGCGCAGTCCATTTACGATCGCAAAATAAAAAGCGTTGAGCAGGCGCTGAAAATCGCTCAACAGCAAAACATTACCCGCAGTGAAACGAATGTTCCCGCTGAAGAGCTTCCTGATTCAGAAATGTTTATGCTGGGCCGCCCTATGTTACAGGCGAGGCTGGAAAGCCTTCAGGCCGTCGGCCCTGATTTTGATATCGACTACGATCAGAATCGGGCGATGTTAAACACGTTAAACGTTGGGCCGACGGTCGACACTCGTTTCCAAACTTATCGCTATTTACGCACGCCAGAAGAGCCGGTGAAGCGCGACAGTCCTCGTCGTGCATTCTTGCTGATTATGTGGGGTGCGGTTGGGGCGCTTATCGGTGCTGGCGTAGCCTTAGCTCGCCGTCCAAAGGCCGCGTAAGCCCTTTACTGGTGGAGGAGCGATGGAATGCCTCCACCTAATTCAATATAAGAGAATCACCGTGAAAGTATTAACAGTTTTTGGCACGCGCCCGGAGGCTATAAAAATGGCCCCGTTGGTGGATGCGTTGGCAAAAGACGCGTTTTTTGACGCGAAAGTATGTGTAACGGCACAGCATCGCGAGATGCTGGATCAGGTATTACACCTCTTTTCCATTACGCCAGACTACGACTTAAATATTATGAAACCGGGGCAGGGCTTGACGGAAATTACCTGCCGCATTCTGGAAGGGCTTAAGCCAGTGCTGGAATCCTTTAAGCCGGATGTCGTTCTGGTCCATGGCGATACCACCACAACCGTTGCGGCCAGCCTTGCCGCTTTCTACCAGCGGATCCCCGTCGGCCACGTTGAGGCGGGCTTACGCACCGGCGATCTTTATTCTCCATGGCCGGAGGAAGCAAACCGTACCTTAACCGGACACCTTGCTTCCTGGCATTTCGCGCCAACGGAAAACTCGCGCCAGAATCTACTAAAAGAAAACATCAGCGAGCAAAAAATCTTCGTCACCGGCAATACCGTTATCGACGCGTTGATCTCCGTACGCGATCGCGTCCTGGCTCAGGATTCTGTGCGTCAGGACATTGAGGCCCGCCACCCCTTCCTTGATGCCAGTAAAAAAATGATTCTGGTCACCGGCCACCGCCGGGAAAGCTTTGGCGATGGTTTCGAACGTATTTGCCATGCACTGGCAAAAATCGCCAGCCAAAACAGCGATGTGCAGATAGTGTATCCGGTTCATCTGAATCCAAACGTCAGTGAGCCAGTCAGACGTATTCTGGGGCATGTCGATAACGTGATTCTGATTGAGCCGCAGGAATACCTGCCGTTCGTTTATCTCATGAATCATGCCTGGCTTATCCTGACTGATTCCGGCGGAATCCAGGAAGAGGCCCCTTCCCTTGGTAAGCCCGTTTTGGTGATGCGTGAAACTACCGAGCGTCCTGAAGCCGTTGCTGCAGGGACCGTGCGCCTGGTGGGGACGGATGAAGAGAAAATCGTGGCAGAAGTCACTCGACTGCTCCGTGATGAGCAAGAATATAATGCGATGAGCCGCGCCCATAACCCTTACGGTGACGGCGAGGCTTGCAGCCGAATTTTGAATGCCTTAAAACAAAATCAGGTGAAATTATGAATTTTTCCACCATCTCCGTCATTGGCCTTGGCTATATCGGCTTACCAACCGCTGCCGCATTTGCTTCCCGTCAACGGAAAGTCATCGGTGTGGATATTAATCAGCGGGCGGTGGACACCATTAATCGTGGTGAAATTCACATTGTCGAACCTGATTTAGATAAAGTGGTGAAATCCGCCGTTGAGGATGGATTCCTGAGCGCTACCGTACAGCCCGTTGAGGCTGATGCTTATCTGATTGCCGTACCAACTCCTTTTAAAGGCGATCATGAACCGGACATGGTTTATGTGAAAGCTGCCGCAGAGTCCATTGCCCCGGTGCTCAAAAAAGGCGCCCTGGTGGTGCTGGAGTCGACCTCTCCCGTTGGCGCGACCGAGCAAATGGCCGAGTGGCTGGCTGCCCTGCGCCCGGATTTGAGCTTCCCTCACCAGGTGGGAGAACAGGCGGATATCAATATCGCCTATTGCCCTGAGCGAGTTTTACCGGGTCAGGTCATGGTTGAGCTGATTAAAAACGATCGCGTTGTTGGCGGCATGACGCCTGTCTGTTCCACACGTGCCAGCGAGCTTTACAGCATTTTTCTTGAAGGGGAATGCGTTATCACCAACGCCCGCACCGCCGAAATGTGCAAGCTGACGGAAAACAGCTTCCGCGACGTTAACATCGCGTTCGCCAATGAATTATCGCTGATCTGTGCCGATCAGGGGATCAATGTCTGGGAACTGATTCGTCTCGCCAATCGCCATCCTCGCGTAAATGTTCTGCAGCCGGGGCCGGGCGTCGGAGGGCACTGCATCGCGGTAGACCCATGGTTTATCGTTTCGCAGAACCCTGAGCAAGCTCGCCTTATTCGCACCGCTCGTGAGGTCAATGACGGCAAGCCGTTGTGGGTGATTAGCCAGGTTAAAGCCGCAATTGCCGACTGCCTTTCTGAAACAGGCCGCCGTGCCAGTGAATTAACGATTGCCTGCTTTGGCCTCGCCTTTAAGCCCAATATCGACGACTTACGCGAAAGCCCGGCAATGGAAATTGCTGAACTGCTGGCCGAATGGCATAGCGGTAAAACGCTAGTCGTTGAACCGAACATTCACTCGCTGCCGACGAAACTGGCCGATCGCTGCGAACTCACTTCTGTGGATGCCGCGCTTGAGAAGGCCGACGTGCTGGTCATGCTGGTCGATCATAAAGAGTTTAAGGCTATTCCTGCTGAGAACGTGCGTCAGCCGTGGATTATCGACACCAAAGGCGTTTGGCGGTAAGCGGCGATGAGCCTGATTAAGGCAACCCTGGCTCCGCTGGACTGGGAAAACCGCTTCTTTGAGGTGAACAGCAGCGCGGTCCGTTTTTCTGAAGACGCTCCTGCGCTGCGGGAAGAACAGCTACGTGACTGGTCCAGGGTCCAGGCCAAAATTCCAACGCATCGTACCGACTGGCTGGATGGCCTTCAGCGATTTGGTTTCCAGCTTGTTGAAGGCGAAGTTGACCTGGCGCTTACTACTGGCACGCAAAATGCAGTTATTTCTGTCGATATCGCGCAGCCCGAAGATATTCCCGCGCTTCGCCTGGCGGCCTCGCAGGTCTTTACGCAAAGTCGTTTTCGCACACCGTGGTACAAGGACGGCGACAGTGGCCGTTTCTACGCCCAGTGGATTGAAAATGCCGTGCTCGGCACCTTTGATCATCAGTGCCTGCTGCTCAAACGTTGCGGCGAGAATCAGGGCTTTGTGACCTTGCGGCAGCTCAATGACGTCGAGGCCCGAATTGGCCTGCTTGCAGGGCGAGGCGTAGGTGAAGAACTGATGGCTGCGGCACAAGACTGGTGTATACAGCGTGGCTTGCAAACCCTGCGTGTGGCGACTCAGGTGAGCAATACCGCCGCGCTGCGTCGCTATATTAAAAGCGGTGCCACGATAGAAAGCACCGCCTTCTGGTTATACAGGTGAAAAAATGATCCCATTTAACGCTCCGCCGGTCGTCGGTACAGAACTCGAATACATGCAGGCTGCCATGGGCAGCGGCAAACTGTGCGGAGACGGTGGTTTCACCCGCCGCTGCCAGCAGTGGATGGAACAGCGTTTTGGCAGCAAGAAAGTTCTGCTCACGCCGTCCTGTACCGCGTCGCTGGAAATGGCCGCTATCCTGCTGGATATCAAGCCTGGCGATGAAGTGATTATGCCGAGCTACACCTTTGTTTCGACGGCTAATGCTTTCGTGCTTCGGGGGGCGGTCATTGTGTTTGTGGACGTGCGTCCTGACACCATGAACATCGACGAAACCAAAATTGAAGCGGCTATCACTGAAAAAACACGCGCCATCGTGCCGGTGCATTACGCGGGCGTAGCCTGTGAAATGGACGTCATTATGGCTATCGCGAAAAAACATAACCTTTTCGTGGTGGAAGATGCCGCGCAGGGTGTGATGTCCACTTATAAAGGCCGTGCGTTAGGTTCTATTGGGCACATCGGTTGTTTTAGTTTTCATGAAACCAAAAACTACACCGCGGGCGGTGAGGGTGGCGCGACGCTGGTTAACGATCCTGCGCTGATTGAGCGTGCGGAAATCGTTCGTGAAAAAGGCACCAACCGCAGCCAATTCTTCCGTGGGCAGGTGGATAAGTATACCTGGCGTGATATCGGTTCAAGCTACCTGATGGCAGATTTGCAGGCCGCTTATCTTTGGGCACAGCTTGAGGCGGCAGAGAAGATTAACCAGCAGCGCCTGAAGCTGTGGCAAACCTATCATGATGCCCTTGCACCGTTGGCAAAAGCCGGGCGCATAGAGCTGCCGGCTATCCCTGAAAACTGCGTGCAGAACGCCCATATGTTTTACATCAAACTGCGCGATATTGAAGACCGCAGCGCGCTGATTTCATACCTGAAAGAGGCGGAGATCATGGCGGTGTTCCACTATATTCCGCTGCATGCCTGCCCGGCGGGTGAGAAGTTTGGTCGCTTCCACGGGGAAGACCGCTTCACGACCCGCGAAAGCGAGCGCCTGCTTCGCCTGCCGCTGTTCTATAACCTGTCGCCGGTGAACCAACGCACCGTCATCAATACGCTGCAAAGCTACTTCGCCTGATATGTCGTTAGCTAAAGCTTCAGTGTGGACCGCAGGGTCCACGCTGGTAAAAATTGGTGCCGGTTTACTGGTAGTCAAAATGCTGGCCGTTGCTTTTGGCCCTTCTGGCGTGGGGCTGGCCGGTAACTTCCGCCAAATGATTACCGTGCTGGGCGTGCTTGCCGGGGCGGGTATATTTAACGGCGTCACCAAATACGTTGCGGAGCATCATGACAACCCGGAACAGCTGAAGCGGGTGCTCGGCACATCCTCGGCGATGGTGCTGGGCTTTTCTTCGCTGCTGGCGGTGATTTTTGTCCTGGCCGCGCGGCCAATCAGCGTCGGGCTATTCGGCCATGCTGATTACCAGAATTTGGTGCGCCTGGTGGCATTGGTCCAGATGGGGATTGCATGGGCAAACCTGTCGCTGGCCGTCATGAAGGGTTTTCGTGACGCCGCAGGTAACGCTCTTGCATTGATTACCGGCAGCGTCATCGGCGTGCTGGCTTATTATGCCTGCTATCATTTTGGCGGTTACCAGGGGGCGCTGTTAGGCCTGGCATTGGTGCCTGCATTGCTCGTTATCCCTGCGGTCATCATGCTCGTCAGGCGTGAACACGTTCCGCTGAGCTATATGAAGCCGAGCTGGGATAAACTGCTGGCCAGCCATCTTGGTAAGTTTACTATTATGGCGCTGATCACCTCAGTCACGCTCCCCGTGGCCTACGTGATGATGCGAAACCTTCTGGCGGCGCACTACAGCTGGGACGAAGTCGGGATCTGGCAAGGGGTAAGCAGTATTTCAGATGCTTATTTGCAGTTTATTACGGCGTCTTTTAGCGTTTATCTGCTGCCCACGCTTGCCCGCCTGAAGGAAAAAAGTGCCATTACGCGCGAAATCGTGCGCTCGTTAAAGTTTGTTCTGCCCGCGGTGGCGGCGGCAAGCCTGACGGTTTGGCTGCTGCGCGATTTTGCTATCTGGCTGCTGTTTTCACCCAAGTTCGTCGCCATGCGCGATTTGTTTGCCTGGCAGCTTGTCGGCGACGTATTGAAAGTGGGTGCCTACGTGTTTGGCTATCTGGTCATCGCTAAGGCGTCACTGCGTTTTTATATTTTGACTGAAATCAGTCAGTTTGCCCTGTTAACCGGCTTCTCACGCTGGCTGATCCCGGCCCACGGTGCGCTGGGTGCGGCCCAGGCCTACATGGCAACCTATATTGTTTATTTTGCGCTCTGCTGTGGCGTTTTCCTTATTTATCGTAGACGAGCATGACAACACTGATTCACGTATTGGGATCTGATATCCCGCATCATAATCAGACGGTATTGCGTTTCTTTAGCGACGTTCTGGCCGCCACGACTCCCCATGCCCGAGAATTTATCGTGGTGTCCGGGGATCAATCCCTGTTGTCCGCTTTTCCGGCGCTGTCGATCACGCTTTGCCCTTCGAAGCAGGCTATTGCCGCTGAAGTTCTGGCTAAAGCCCGAGCGAACCGGCAGCAACGTTTCTTTTTCCACGGACAGTTTAACAGCAGCCTTTGGGTTGCGTTGTTAACCGGTGGCCTGAAGCCTGAGCAGATGAACTGGCATATCTGGGGTGCGGACCTGTATGAGGTTTCGCGCAGCATTAAGTTCCGTCTGTTTTACCGGCTGCGCCGGTTTGCCCAGGGGCGCGTGGGACGCGTTTTTGCTACGCGTGGGGATTTAAGCTATTTCCATCAGCGTCATCCACGTGTGCCGGGTGAACTGTTGTATTTCCCAACCCGCATGGATCCGAGCCTCAATAAAATGGCGGCCGATCGACAACATAGCGAGAAGCTAACGTTGTTGGTGGGGAATTCAGGCGATCGCAGTAATCAGCATGTTGATGCGTTGAAGGCCATTCACCAGCAGTTTGGCGACACGGTTCGCGTTGTCGTGCCGATGGGCTATCCGGCGAATAACGAAGCTTATATTGCTGAGGTGCAACAGGCCGGCCGCGCGTTGTTTAGCCCGGAAAACCTCCAGCTACTGACGGAAAAAATTGAATTCAATGAATACCTGGCACTGCTGCGCCGGTGCGATCTCGGCTATTTTATTTTTGAACGCCAGCAGGGTATTGGCACGCTGTGCCTGCTGATTCAGGCTGGGATCCCCTGCGTGCTGAACCGCAAAAATCCGTTCTGGCAGGATATGGTCGAGCAGCATGTTCCGGTACTATTTACCGGGGATGTGCTTGATGAAGCGACCGTGCGGGAAGCTCAGCGCCAGCTACGCTTACTGGATAAACAAAACATCGCTTTCTTTAACCCTAACTATATCGATGGGTGGCATCACGCGTTGAGCATCGCGGCAGGAGAGCAAAAATGAGTCTGGCGCAATTTGGCGGGTTATTTGTCGTCTGGTTCCTGTCGGTCGGGTTTATCGGGCTGCTGACGTATCAGGAGTTTCGCCGCGTGCGGTTTAACTTCAACGTCTTCTTTTCGCTGCTTTATCTGCTGACCTTTTTCTTCGGCTTTCCGTTTACCTGTACCCTGGTGTTCCGTTTTGGCGTATCGGTGGTGCCGGCAGACGTGCTGTTGCAGGCTCAGCTTGCGGCAGCCTGCTTCTACGGCATTTATTATGTGACCTATAAAACCCGGCTCAGGGCGAAGGTTGAGCATAAAGCGCGGCGGCCGTTGTTTACCATGAACCGGGTGGAGACGCACCTGACCTGGCTGATGCTGGTGCTGGTGGCGTTGGTCAGCGTCGGCATTTTCTTCGCCCATAATGGCTTCCTGCTGTTTAAGCTGCATTCGTACAGCCAAATTTTCTCCAGTGAAGTGTCAGGCGTAGCGCTCAAGCGCTTCTTCTATTTCTTTATTCCAGCGATGCTGGTGGTGTACTTCCTGCGTCAGGACAGCCGGGCCTGGATCTTCTTCCTGGTTAGCACCGTTGCCTTCGGCCTGCTGACGTACATGATTGTTGGCGGGACGCGCGCTAATATCATCATCGCCTTTGCCATCTTCTTGTTCATTGGCATTATTCGCGGCTGGATCACGCTTTGGATGCTGGCTGCTGCTGGCGTGCTGGGAATTGTTGGGATGTTCTGGCTGGCGCTGAAGCGTTATGGCCTGAGCGTCAGCGGGGACGAGGCGTTTTATACCTTCCTTTATCTGACTCGCGATACGTTCTCTCCGTGGGAAAACCTTGGCCTGCTGCTGCAAAACTACGACAAGATCGAGTTCCAGGGGCTGGCGCCGATTATTCGCGATTTCTACGTCTTCATCCCAAGCTGGGTATGGCCAGATCGCCCGGGAACGGTGCTTAATACCGCGAACTACTTCACCTGGCAGGTGCTGAACAACCATTCGGGACTGGCGATTTCCCCAACGTTGATTGGCTCGCTGGTGGTGATGGGAGGCGTGTGGTTTATTCCTCTGGGCGCGGTTGTCGTCGGGCTGATTATCAAATGGTTTGACTGGCTCTATGAGCTGGCGAACGGGGAAAGCAACCGCTATAAAGCCGCGATAATCTACGCGTTCTGCTTTGGCGCGATTTTCAATATGATCGTTCTGGCCCGCGAGGGGCTGGACTCGTTTGTCTCACGGGTGGTGTTCTTCCTCGTCATTTTTGGCGCCTGCCTGGTCGTGGCAAAACTACTTTACTGGCTTTTTGAAAGCGCAGGGCTTATTCATCAGCGCCTGCGCCGCGTGCCTGCTCCTGCTGCCGACACGCAAAATGCATGACAAGGATATTCATGAACAACTCTACTGAAGCCCCTTCCTATAACATCCGTGGCCTGAACCTGCTGGGGTGGCGAGATATGCAGCATGCGCTGGATTATCTCTATGCGGGGGGCAACTTGCGTCAGGGCACGTTAGTGGCAATCAATGCCGAAAAAGTCCTTACGGCCGAAGATGATGAGCAAATCCGTGGCCTTATTGCCGCGGCGGAATATAAATATGCCGACGGAATCAGCGTTGTTCGCTCTATCCGTAAAAAATACCCAGAGGCCGTAGTGAACCGCGTAGCCGGTGCCGATCTGTGGGAGGCCTTGATGCAGCGGGCCGGTCAGGAAGGTACTCCGGTGTTTTTGGTCGGCGGAAAGCCCGAGGTTCTGGCCCAGACTGAGGCTAAATTACGCCAGCTTTGGCAGGTCAATATCGTCGGCAGTCAGGATGGATATTTTACGGACGAGCAGCGGCAGGCATTGTTTGAGCGCATTCGTGATAGCGGCGCCGCGATTGTCACGGTGGCGATGGGATCTCCGCGCCAGGAGATCCTGATGCAGGCGTGCCGAAAAGTGCATCCTCAGGCGCTTTATATGGGCGTTGGCGGCACGTATGACGTCTTTACCGGACGCGTAAAGCGAGCGCCAAAGGTCTGGCAAAATCTCGGCCTGGAGTGGCTATATCGCCTGCTTTCACAGCCGACCCGCATTAAACGGCAGCTGCGGCTGCTGCGCTATCAGCGCTGGCATTTGACCGGCAAGCTATAAATCTTCCAACGCGCTCATCCGGGCGCGTTTTGCTTTCTCTGCGCAATTTCCCACCAGACTTAGGCCAGTTTGTTACGCAGTTATTTGTAATTTTGTAAAAAATACGGAACCATTGCGCCCACTCGATGCAGTGCCGTAGTGATGTTGCGCCAGCAAATCTCTTGCCGACGCTGCATGGCCTGTTATTGAGCCTGGCAACAACCAAACACAATAACCGGTAAAAACCGGAGTAAAAGCAAACACAATACAGAGGATTTATGGCAGAGAAAAAAGCAGAGCTGCAGCGCGGGCTGGAAGCTCGACACATCGAACTTATCGCCCTGGGAGGGACCATTGGTGTTGGCCTGTTTATGGGCGCCGCCAGTACCCTAAAATGGGCCGGGCCGTCGGTATTGCTGGCGTACATTGTTGCGGGCCTGTTCGTGTTCTTCATTATGCGTTCAATGGGGGAGATGTTATTCCTTGAGCCCGTAGCCGGTTCTTTTGCCGTCTACGCGCACCGCTATATGAGCCCCTTTTTCGGTTACCTTACGGCGTGGTCGTACTGGTTTATGTGGATGGCGGTCGGCATCTCCGAAATAACGGCAATTGGCGTTTATGTTCAATACTGGTTCCCGGATCTGCCCCAGTGGCTGCCGGCCATTTTTGCCGTCGGGCTTGTGGCGCTAGCGAACCTGGCCGCGGTGCGTTTATACGGTGAAATAGAATTCTGGTTTGCGATGATTAAAGTCACCACCATCATTGTGATGATCGTCGTTGGCCTTGGCGTTATCTTTTTCGGTTTTGGCAACCATGGGCAGGCGATAGGCTTTAGCAACCTGACCGAGCACGGCGGCTTCTTTGCCGGCGGCTGGAAAGGTTTCCTGACCGCGTTGTGTATTGTCGTGGCGTCTTATCAAGGCGTGGAGCTTATCGGTATTACCGCCGGTGAAGCGAAAAACCCGCAGGTCACCTTGCGTAGCGCCGTGGGTAAAGTGCTGTGGCGTATTCTGATTTTCTATGTGGGGGCGATTTTCGTTATCGTGACTATCTTCCCATGGAACCAGATTGGCACCACCGGCAGTCCGTTTGTGCTGACCTTTGCGAAGATTGGTATTACGGCGGCGGCAGGAATTATTAACTTCGTTGTTCTGACGGCGGCACTGTCCGGCTGTAACAGCGGCATGTACAGCTGCGGGCGCATGCTGTATGCCCTTGCCAAAAACCGTCAGCTTCCGGCTAAAATGGCCACCGTTTCACGCAGTGGCGTGCCGGTTGTGGGCGTCGCTATTTCTATCGTTATTTTGCTGCTTGGCTCCTGCCTCAACTACATCATTCCTAATCCGCAGCGCGTCTTCGTTTACGTCTACAGCGCCAGCGTATTGCCCGGGATGGTGCCGTGGTTTGTGATTCTGATTAGCCAGGTTCGCTTCCGTAAGGCGCACCGCGAGGCCATCGCCAGCCATCCGTTCCGCTCCATTTTATTCCCGTGGGCGAACTACCTGACCATGGCCTTCCTTGTGTGCGTTCTGGTTGGCATGGGGCTGAATGAAGACACGAGGATGTCGCTGACGGTTGGGGTGATTTTCCTGGCTGCCGTGACGTTGGTTTATAAGGTATTTGGCCTGAATAAGTACGCCGCCAGTGAAAAACTGAACGGATAAGCATCAGGATGCGCAAAGCATAACCAAACGCGCAGTTTTGCGCGTATTTTATTGAAATAACCACTAGACAGCTGAGCACGAAGCCCGTATTATCCGACCCCGCAACGGCGCTACGCGCCCGTAGCTCAGCTGGATAGAGCGCTGCCCTCCGGAGGCAGAGGTCTCAGGTTCGAATCCTGTCGGGCGCACCATTTATAATGGCGCTAGAGCTGCGGTGGTATTATGTACCGCGTGAAAGTTTTACAGTGGTGGCTATAGCTCAGTTGGTAGAGCCCTGGATTGTGATTCCAGTTGTCGTGGGTTCGAGTCCCATTAGCCACCCCATTAATTTAGATGTATGCGAAGGTGGCGGAATTGGTAGACGCGCTAGCTTCAGGTGTTAGTGTTCTTACGGACGTGAGGGTTCAAGTCCCTCTCTTCGCACCACACCTAAATTAATCAGCAGTAAAAGCAGTATTTCGGCGAGTAGCGCAGCTTGGTAGCGCAACTGGTTTGGGACCAGTGGGTCGGAGGTTCGAATCCTCTCTCGCCGACCAATTTTAAAAAGCCCTTCTGAAGAAGGGTTTTTGCTTTCAACACTGAACCGTAAAAGGTCACAGGCACGTTGAAGGCCGCAGTAAGAGCAGTATTTCGGCGAGTAGCGCAGCTTGGTAGCGCAACTGGTTTGGGACCAGTGGGTCGGAGGTTCGAATCCTCTCTCGCCGACCACTTTAGAAAAGGCCAGCTTTCGAGCTGGCCTTTTTGCATCTGAAGCTCAAAGAGGATGAGAACCTCCGAAGGAGGTTTGAGCCGAGCGTAGCGAGACAACGTTGCTTTAGCAACGGCCCGCAGGGGAATAATCCTCTCTCGCCGACCACTTTAGAAAAGGCCAGCTTTCGAGCTGGTCTTTTTGCTTTTTCGCGTTCTACCCATCCCCCCGCCCTCATTAATGCCAGATACCCCAACCCTGCCTTTTGAGCCTTGATGTTGCTATCTGTCGTTACTGTCGCCCAGACACGACAGGAGGGTCATTTCATGTCTCTAAATGGAGACATATAGTTCTTTGTTTTTAAAGTAATTTATAAATAAAGCGCTAACTCGTCTCCTTAAGGAGACAAAAGCTTTTCGTGATGAAGGGAATGCCGGGGCATCTGAAAGGGTTACTTCGGTTATGCTAATACTATGAAACTACTAATATTAGCGGTTGGCTTAGTTTCTAAATGCAAACCTGGCATGCATTGTGCAATAATAAATTCGTAGATGCTCATTCCACTTCTTATGTTCGCTTAGGCTTCATAAACCCAGGAATGACGCAGAGCCGATTACGGTGCTTATCGTCCACCGACAGATGTCGCCCCGATGGGGTCTCATCCAACACCATGGACATAACGTTGAGTGAAGCACCACTTAGTTGTCAAACAGACCTGTTTTAACACCTGCCTTATGGCAGGTGTTTTTTTTTTGCGTGCAGGAAAGGGAAGGCGGCAGAATGCCGCCTTAAATTATGGATTGGAATTGTTCTGCAGGGTCAGCAGCAGGCCATCACGGCGCATGGTTGCCGCTTCTTCAGGCTTGTGCAGTTTATCGAGAGAATCTGCCAGCCAGGCGTAATCATAAGCATCCGGACGTTGCTTAATGGCCTCACGGAATGCGTCGCTTGCCTGCTGCCATTCGCCATGTTTCATCAGCAACTGTCCCAGCGTGCTTTGCAGCAGAGGACGATCGCCCTGAGTTTTGATCTGCTGACGCAGGACTTTCTCTAACTGCTCCGGATTACCCGACTTCAGGCGCGGCATCAATAACACCAGGCGATCGTCGTACTGGCGCTTCAGCCCGTCGATGATTATCTCCTGCGCGGCATCATGATCGTCGCACTCGATGAGATGTTCGGCCATTGCCACCTGCAGCGTTGTCTGGTGACGCGTTTTCCGACTTTGATTCCGCCACCAGGCCTTCAGGCCATCGTTGCCCTGATCGGCCATCGCCTGATCCATGAGCCCGATCCAGGCCTGCTGCTGGAGTACTTCACGGTGGGCTTCATCGCCGATCTGCACTTTCTCCATTGCGGGTAGAATATCCAGCAGCGAACTCCACGCGCCGGTTCTCAAATAAGCCTGCTCGGCCAGACGAAGGACTTCAGGATGGCGAGGTGCGACCTCCAGAAGCTTATCAATGCCGTGGCGTGCCGCGTGGTTTTCATTACGTGCCAGCTGCAAACGAACGCGTGTGATTTCGACCGGGAGCTGATCGTTATCCGCCAGTTCGGCCGCGCGCTCAAGATGCTGATTGGCGCGAATCTCATCGCCGCGCTGTTGAGCTGCCTCTGCGGCAAGCAGATAGTTCACCACCGGCTGTTCAGCGTGGTCGGCATTCTTGCTCATCAGCTTCTCAACCTGCTGATAATCGCCTTCGGCCAGTTTTAGCAGTGCGGCTTTAGTTTGCTTACGGGCACGGCTGCGCTTGCGGCCCAGGAACCAACCGCGGGTACGGGCACCGGTACGGAAAATACGGCGCAATACCCATTCGATAGCAAACAGCACCACCATCGTCAGGATCAGAATAATGACCAGGCCGGTTACGCTGGTTTCAACGTTGTAGTTGTCGGTCTGGATTAATACGTAACCCTGGTGACCTGCCAGTATTGGGCCCAGAACGATGCCTGCAATCAGCAGCAGGAAGAGCAATAAGACTTTAATCATGCTTATTCCCCCTGGCCTGCGGCAGGCGCAGGTTGTGCTGGCGCTGCCTCTGGCTGTGCGTTATCGATCGCAGGGCTTGCCGGCTGGGCAAGTAAATTACGTACTCGGGTTTGCATCAATTTTTCCAGCAGCGCCTGGCTTTGCAGCGTTTGCGGGATATCCATATGGATGCTTTGCTGGCTCAGGCCATCAAGCTCTTCAAGGAATGCTTTGGTGGCTGAATCATTCGTATCGTAATAGGCACGCACCCAGGTAGACACATTGTCCAGGGCCTGCTTGTAGGTATCTTCCTGATGGCGTGGTACAGCCTGCGCGGCGACCAGCAGGCGGGAGCGAATATTTTCGCGCAGGTAAATATCCTGATTCGGTGCCAGCAGCGGCACTGCAGTTTCATCGCGGCGGCGGATAGTGATAAAGCTATCCATAAAGCTATGCCAGCTTTTCACCAGGTTCTGACGCCATTCGGTAATCGTGCCTGACAGCTCGCCGCTGTCAGAATCCATCGGTGAATCATCGCTGTCGTTATCGGCAAGACGCAGGTTATCCAGGCCGTTAGAGAGCTGATTCAGCTTAAGAATAATCCCGTCGTAGTCGACCTGGGTCACCGTAGACAGCGTTGAAATATCATCCGTTAGCGCACGGCGAGCGGTGATTAGGCTCGGGTCGTTCATATCGGCCAGGCTGGCATCGGCGCTTTTTAACAGCGCCGCGGCTGTTGTAACGTCCTGATCGCTCCACAGCTTACGGCCCGCAAGCTTCACGAGGAAGTCAGCCTGTGCCAGCAGCCAGGTTTTCGAGTCACTGCCGGAAATTGTCGCGACCTTTTGCTGCACTTCATCTAACTGGTGCGCCAGGGCTGCCTGCTGCTTATTGGCATCGCTGAGTGCGGTAGCCTGCTGTTTCAGCGTGGCATCAAATTCGCTCTTCTGCGTTTCCTGCTGCTTCTGCAGGGCAATCAGCTGATTAGCCAGCGCATCGCTGGTCGCCGTCTGGGTTGATACCTGATGTTTGCCATAGCTATAAAGCCCGCCGCCTAACGCCAGAGCAATCGCAATGGCAATCGCTCCCAGCGCGATACCCGCCACGCCGGAACGATTTTTCTTCGTCGCTGGCTCGGGCTGCGATGGCGTCTCCACCGCGGGTGTGGTTTCCTCAACCATGGCGGAGGAGTTATTTTGTTCCGTCATTGTGGCGTCCTGTTATTGTTAGGTGTGTTGTAACGCACGTAGCAGCGCGTCATTGTCCGCATTCGCGGCGACCCGAATATTCTGCCAGCCCATTTCCCGGGCAAGGTCCGCTAAGCGCTCGCTGACAACCAGCAACCGGCAGCGAAGTAGCCAGTTTTCGCGATACCAGTCGGGCGTTAGCATGTACAGCTGCTGCAGCATTTCACCGCTGGTGACCACCAGCGTCGAGATCCCTCGCGCATGCCAGCGGTTAGCTTCTTCTATTCCATCGTAAATAATAGCGCTTCGCTGATAACACTCACAGAAGCTGACTTCAGCGCCTCGTGCCTCGAGCGTTTCACCCAGCAGTTCACGCCCGCCGTTTCCACGTAAAATTAACGCGCGTTTGCCGGCAACATTCTGTAATTCAGGTAATTGTAGCAAGACTTCGCTGGTTTCCCGATCTTGTGGGTAACGAACGGGAATATGGCTGACGGTATGAAAAGCCAGCGCGGTTGTCCGGCCTATGGCAAACCAGCTTAGTTTATCTGGCCAGGGGATACCGCTGCGGCGCAAAAGAGGGGCGGCATAGTCAATCACGTGCTGCGAAAGAACAAAGACCAGATCGCCGGGCGCAAGCGCCGCAAGCTGGGCCGGAAGCTGTGACAGCTGCCGGCCGGGCGAGAACTCGATAAGCGGGAAGCTATACGCCACCTGCCCGAGTGCGCGCAGACGGCTCACTAACTCTTCCCCGGCAGGGGAGGGGCGGGTGACAAGGATCGTCATGCGGGAGCATCTCCATCATAAACGTCAGCGAGGATCTCCCGAGCACCGTTATCCAGCAGCTCCTCCGCCAGTGAAACGCCCATGGCTACGGCATCTTCCGGTTTACCACGGCGTTCGCCGCGTACCATCACGGAACCGTCAGGCGCGCCGACTAATGCGCGAAGCCAGAGTTCATTATCTTTCAGCTCGGCATAGCTACCGATTGGCACCTGGCAGCCGCCTTCAAGGCGCATATTCATCGCGCGTTCTGCGCTGACGCGAATGGCGGTTTCATGGTGATTCAGCGGAGCCAGCAGCGCTTTGGTGCGCTCATCGTTCAGGCGGCATTCAATGCCAACTGCACCCTGACCGACGGCGGGCAGAGACACTTCCGGCGGCAGAGCGTAGCGAATGCGATCCTGCATCTCAAGGCGGTTTAGCCCGGCGACGGCAAGAATAATGGCATCGTATTCGCCCTTATCTAACTTACCCAAACGGGTACCGAGATTGCCGCGCAGGGAGCGAATCACTAAATCGGGACGCTGTTCGGCTATCTGGCACTGGCGACGCAGGCTTGAGGTGCCCACGATACTGCCGGCCGGAAGCTCATCCAGCGTTTGGTAATGATTGGAGACAAAGGCGTCGCGGGGATCGTCACGCTCGCAGATGGTGACCAGCCCAAGACCTTCAGGGAATTCCACCGGGACATCCTTAAGCGAGTGCACGGCGATGTCCGCGCGCCCGTCCAGCATTGCCAGCTCCAGCTCTTTAACGAACAGTCCTTTACCGCCCACTTTGGCAAGCGGGGTATCCAGCAAAACGTCGCCGCGCGTGACCATTGGCACCAGCTCAACGGTGAGCTGCGGGTGGAAGGCTTCCAGGCGCTGCTTAACATAATGTGCTTGCCAGAGTGCAAGGGGACTTTGGCGAGTGGCAATTCTGAGTATATTGTCTAACATGCTTGTTACCGTAATTATCGTCCACCGACCATCCTACCACTCTTAGCGGAAGGCTGTCAGGTTCGGCGGTTTCTGCGGCAACAGAGGGACGTGATTCGTATTATGGAAGAAACAGCCTGTGGCCAGGGTCTCTACCACTTTGGTAGCGCATCTTTCTTTACGGTCAACAGGCAAGG
The DNA here is from genome assembly GCF_000757825.1 of Cedecea neteri. Taxonomy (GTDB): domain Bacteria; phylum Pseudomonadota; class Gammaproteobacteria; order Enterobacterales; family Enterobacteriaceae; genus Cedecea; species Cedecea selenatireducens. The sequence goes on along the minus strand of NZ_CP009451.1, from coordinate 2,457,657 downwards.
TGTTAAATTGATCACGTTTCCAGCAATTGCTGTCCCGATCGTTTATAATAATGGGGACAACAACCAGGAAACGGGTTTTTTCGTAATACTGAAACCATCAGGCGATACGTCTTGTACCTCTATATTGAGACACTTAAACAGAGACTGGATGCCATCAACCAACTGCGCGTAGATCGTGCGCTTGCTGCTATGGGGCCTGCCTTTCAACAGGTCTACAGTCTACTGCCAACGTTATTACATTATCATCACCCGCTGATGCCAGGTTACCTTGACGGTAACGTTCCCTGTGGCATTTGCATCTACACGCCTGATGAAACCCAACGCCACTACCTGGACGAACTCGAACTGCAGCGCGGCATGCCGCCTCAGGAGACGCCAGCGGGCGAACTGCCGATCACCGGCCTCTATTCTATGGGCAGCACCTCCTCCGTGGGGCAGAGCTGCTCTTCTGACCTTGATATCTGGGTTTGTCACCAGTCCTGGCTCGATAATGACGAGCGCCAGCTGCTGCAGCGTAAATGCAGCCTGCTGGAAAGCTGGGCGGCGTCCCTTGGCGTCGAGGTTAGCTTCTTCCTGATCGATGAAAACCGCTTCCGCCACAACGAAAGCGGCAGCCTGGGCGGCGAAGACTGCGGTTCTACCCAGCACATCCTGCTGCTGGACGAGTTTTACCGTACGGCCGTGCGTCTGGCCGGGAAACGCATTCTGTGGAACATGGTCCCGGGCGATGAAGAAGAGCATTACGACGATTACGTAATGACCCTTTATGCTCAGGGCGTGCTGACGCCAAACGAGTGGCTGGATCTCGGTGGCTTAAGCTCCCTGTCCGCCGAAGAGTACTTTGGTGCCAGCCTGTGGCAGCTGTATAAAAGCATCGATTCGCCGTATAAGGCGGTGCTGAAAACGCTGCTGCTGGAAGCCTACTCCTGGGAATACCCGAACACCCGCCTGCTGGCTAAAGATATCAAGCAGCGCCTGCACGACGGCGAGATAGTCTCTTTTGGTCTCGACCCGTACTGCATGATGCTGGAGCGCGTTACCGAGTACCTGACGCAAATTGAAGATCATGCGCGCCTGGACCTGGTTCGCCGCTGTTTCTACCTGAAGGTCTGTGAAAAACTCTCGCGTGAGCGCACCTGTGTTGGCTGGCGTCGTGAAGTGTTGAGCCAGATGGTGAAAAGCTGGGGCTGGGACGATAGCCGCCTGGCGATGCTGGATAACCGGGCGAACTGGAAAATCGACCAGGTACGCGAAGCGCATAACGAGCTGCTCGATGCGATGATGCAGAGCTACCGCAACCTGATCCGCTTTGCGCGCCGCAACAACCTTAGCGTTTCGGCCAGCCCGCAGGACATCGGCGTGTTAACGCGTAAGCTGTACGCCGCGTTTGAAGCGCTGCCGGGCAAAGTCACGCTCGTTAACCCGCAAATTTCCCCGGATCTCTCTGAACCGAACCTGACCTTTATCCATGTGCCGCCAGGCCGAGCCAACCGCTCCGGCTGGTATCTCTACAATCGCGCGCCAAACATGGACTCCATCGTCAGCCATCAACCGCTGGAATATAACCGTTATCTTAATAAGCTGGTGGCATGGGCGTACTTTAACGGCCTGCTGACCTCGCGTACCCGCCTGTTTATTAAGGGCAACGGCATTTGTGACTTACCTAAGCTGCAGGAAATGGTGGCGGATGTTTCCCATCACTTCCCGCTGCGTCTCCCGGCCCCAACGCCGAAAGCGTTGTACAGCCCGTGCGAGATTCGCCATCTGGCGATTATCGTCAACCTCGAGTACGACCCGACGGCGGCCTTCCGCAATCAGGTGGTGCACTTCGACTTCCGCAAGCTGGACGTGTTCAGCTTCGGTGAGCAGCAGCAGTGCCTGATTGGCAGCGTTGATCTGCTGTACCGCAACTCGTGGAATGAGGTGCGTACCCTGCACTTCAACGGCGAGCAGGCGATGATCGAAGCGTTAAAAACCATTCTCGGTAAAATGCACCAGGATGCAGCCCCGCCGGATAGCGTCGAGGTCTTCTGCTATAGCCAGCATCTGCGCGGCCTGATTCGTACTCGCGTGCAGCAGCTGGTGTCTGAATGCATCGAATTCCGCCTTTCCAGCACGCGTCAGGAACCGGGCCGCTTCAAAGCGCTGCGCGTTTCCGGCCAGACCTGGGGCCTGTTCTTTGAGCGGCTGAACGTCTCCGTGCAGAAGCTGGAAAACGCCGTTGAGTTCTATGGCGCGATTTCGCACAACAAGCTGCACGGCCTGTCGGTGCAGGTAGGCACCAACCAGGTTCAACTGCCGGCGGTGGTGGATGGCTTTGCCAGTGAAGGGATTATTCAGTTCTTCTTTGAAGAGGCCAGCGAAGATCAGGGCTTCAACATCTATATACTGGATGAGAGCAACCGCGCCGAGGTTTATCACCACTGCGAAGGCAGCAAAGAAGAGCTGGTGCGCGACGTTAGCCGCTTCTACTCCTCGTCCCACGATCGCTTTACTTACGGCTCAAGCTTCATTAACTTCAACCTGCCGCAGTTCTATCAGATTGTGAAGGTTGATGGCCGGATGCAGGTCATTCCGTTCCGCACCCAGTCAATGGCAACAGCCGCGCCGGTCAATCCGGACGATAACTCAGCGCCGCTGCTGCAGCAGTATCAGCAATAATCAGCGAAAGCTAACCGCTTCACCCGCCTGCTGCGTGCTGGCTTCTTCCAGCAATTGCCAAAACTCTGCGCCGCTACGGTCACAAATCCACTCGTCACCTTTCAGGTTGAAGTGATAACCGCCGCTTTTGGTTGCCAGCCACACCTGGTGTAACGGCTCCTGGCGATTGATGATGATTTTGCTGCCGTTTTCAAAGCTGATGGTCAGCACGCCGCCGTTGATCTCACAGTCAAGATCGCTATCGCCGTCCCAGTCATCCAGGCGCTCTTCGATAGTACGCCACAGGTTATCGGCTAAAAGGTGGAATTCGCTGTCGTTCATGTCTGCTTCCTGTTGAGATTTCAGGGCAGTATAAAAGCATCGCCGTCAATTAGAAACTGCCGCTCAGGCATCATCCAGATAGTGCACTAGCAAAGGAACGGCGTGCGGCGCGTTTTCAATAGCGATGCCGAAGGCGACTTTCCCGTCCCGCACCCAGCGGGCGATTTGTTCCTCTCTGGCAGGGGAGCCGGGGCGCGTCACGGTACAGCATTTTTCCGGGCCGAGTACGGCTACAGCAACGTCCAGCGCGGGACCAATGCCCGACTTAAATGCGCCGATAGTGTAATGAAGTTCGCCTCGCTTAACGTAATTTGCTGCATCAATGTCGCTCACCAACTGAGTGGTAAACCTGCCGGGCGCAGCCCGTTCGATTAAATTCTGCATTGCTTCACGTTCAAGACCCGTAATACCAATCCGTTTCATCTGCGTTACCTCATGAAAGACAACAGCATCAGCCTGGAGCAGTGAGGAGGCGGCGCCCGGCATTTTCCGAACGGAGGCCCCATAAGTAGCGTAAACCAGAGATTATTTTCTTGCCTGGTTTGCGGGAAGGCTATTTTCAGCGGTCTGGGTAACGAAGAGTATTGCTTTTCAGGGTTCACCTGCGATGATAGACGGCAGAATAGTGAATCACAGGCTACCCGATAATGAAGAAGATTTTCTGCCCTCTAGCTTTGGCACTGACGCTTGTAAGCCTTACCGGCTGTGGCCTGAAGGGGCCTCTTTATTTCCCTCCGGCCGATAAAAAAGCGACGCCGACTACCCATAGCGCAACCCCTGAAAAACCTGTCCAGACGGCACCGGTCCGCAACAGTCGCGGCATTGATGACGCACCGACTCAGGTTGTTTACTAGCTAAACCGTGCTTTGTAACCGCGCTAATGGAGCAGAAGATGCAGTTCTCTAAAATGCATGGCCTCGGTAATGACTTTATGGTCGTCGACGCGGTGACGCAGAATGTTTATTTCTCTCCGGAGCTGATCCGGCGCCTGGCGGATCGTCATCATGGTGTGGGTTTCGATCAGCTGCTGATCGTTGAGCCACCGTACGATCCCGATCTCGACTTCCATTACCGGATCTTTAACGCCGACGGCAGTGAAGTTTCCCAGTGTGGCAACGGCGCACGCTGTTTTGCCCGCTTTGTGCGCCTGAAAGGGCTGACCAATAAGCGTGAAATTCGCGTCAGCACCGCCAATGGCCGAATGGTTCTGAGCGTCACGGAAGATGAGACGGTGCGCGTCAACATGGGCGAGCCGAACTTCGAACCTTCTCAGGTACCGTTCCGGGCAAACAAAGCGGAAAAGACCTATATTATGCGTGCCGCCGAACAAACCATTATGTGCGGCGTGGTTTCAATGGGTAACCCGCACTGCGTGATTCAGGTCGATGACATCGAAACCGCCGCGGTAGAGACTTTGGGACCGGTGATGGAAGGCCATGAGCGCTTCCCGGAACGTGCCAACATCGGCTTTATGCAGGTGGTAAGCCGCGAACACATCCGACTGCGCGTTTATGAGCGCGGCGCGGGTGAAACCCAGGCCTGCGGCAGCGGCGCCTGTGGTGCAGTGGCGGTTGGCATTCAGCAAGGATTACTGGCGGAGCAGGTGCGGGTTGAACTGCCCGGCGGTCGCCTTGATATCGCCTGGAAAGGGCCCGGTTCACCGCTGTATATGACCGGCCCGGCGGCCCACGTCTATGATGGATTTATACATCTATGAAGAATGCCGAGGAACAGCAAGAAGCCCTTCTTGAGCTTAACGATCTCGCCGTTGCCGAATACTTACAGCGCAACCCCGATTTCTTTATTCGCAATGCCCACCAGGTGGAGAGCATGCAGGTTCCTCACCCGGTTCGCGGCACCGTTTCGCTGGTGGAATGGCATATGGCCCGCAGCCGTAACCATATCAACAACCTCGAAGAGAACATGACGTTGTTGATGGAGCAGGCGAGCGCCAACGAAGGCCTGTTCTACCGGCTGCTGAAGCTTCAGGGCAGGCTGGCCTCGGCGTCCAGCCTGCAGGAGATGCTGAACCGGCTGCACCGCTGGGCGCGGGAAATCGGGCTGGCGGGGGCGAATGTCCGGCTTTTTGCCGACCGCTGGCGCATCGGCGCTCCCTCGGACTTTACCCATCTGGCATTGAATCGTCAGGCCTTTGAGCCGCTGCGCATTCAGCGCCTTGGCGAAAGCCAGCACTATCTTGGCCCACTCAATGGCCCGGAGCTGTTGCTGGTCTTGCCGCAGGCGAAAGCGATTGGTTCCGTTGCTATGTCGCTGATGGGCAACGACGGCGATCTTGGCGTTCTGCTGTTTAGCAGCCGCGACCCGCAACACTATCAGCAGGGACAGGGCACTCAGCTGCTGCACGAGCTTGCGCTGATGCTGCCCGATCTGCTGGAGCGCTGGGTTGAGCGTGCATGACCGCTTCCGTATTAACCTCTCACGTTGATGGCTTTCTTCGATATCTGAAGGTTGAGCGCCAGCTCAGCCCGCTCACTCTCCTGAACTACCGGCGCCAACTCACGGCGATTATCCACATTGCCGAAGAGATGAAGCTCAGCGGCTGGCAGCAATGCGACGCCGCCGCCGTGCGTTCTCTGGCCGTGCGTAGCCGCAGAGCTGGCCTGCAGGCCTCCAGCCTGGCGCTAAGACTTTCAGCACTGCGCAGCTTTTTTGACTGGATGATCGGCCAGGGAGAGCTAAAGGCGAATCCGGCCAAAGGCATCACTACGCCAAAAGCTGGTCGTCACCTGCCGAAGAACATCGAAGTCGATGATGTAAACCATCTGCTGGACATCGATCTGAACGATCCGCTGGCGGTACGTGACCGTGCGATGCTGGAAGTCATGTACGGCGCAGGCCTGCGTCTTTCAGAACTGGTGAACATGAACTGTGGCCACCTCGATCTTTCGACCGGTGAAGTCTGGGTGATGGGGAAGGGCAGCAAAGAGCGCCGCGTACCCGTTGGGCGCAGTGCGGTCACCTGGGTTGAGCACTGGTTGGATCTGCGTGAGCTGTTTGGCCCGGACGATGATGCGCTCTTCCTGGCGAAGACGGGCAAACGAATATCCGCCCGCAACGTGCAAAAGCGGTTTGCTGAGTGGGGCATCAGGCAAGGGTTAAGCAGCCACGTACATCCGCATAAACTGCGCCACTCTTTTGCCACGCATATGCTGGAGTCCAGCGGTGATTTGCGCGCCGTTCAGGAGCTGCTCGGGCACGCCAATCTTTCCACCACCCAAATTTATACCCATCTCGACTTTCAACATTTAGCCTCGGTGTATGATGCCGCGCATCCACGCGCCAAACGGGGGAAATCGTAATGCATTTTTACCGCCCACTCGGGCAAATTGCCGCCCTGACCTTCGACCTCGACGATACGCTTTATGATAACCATCCGGTGATTATGCGTACCACTCAGGAGTCTCTGGCCTTTGTGCAGAGATATCATCCGAAGCTTAGCGCCTTTACCGCACGGGACTTCCACCGCAGCCGGGAAGCGCTACGCCTGAAAGAGCCGGAAATCTATCATGACGTTACCGAATGGCGCCGTCGTGCCGTCGAGCAGATGATGCTGGATGCCGGGCTTAGCCCTGAAGAGGCTTTTTCCGGTGCCGACGCGGCGATGGAAAACTTTGCTCAGTGGCGTAGCCGCATCGACGTGCCGCAGGAAACGCACGACACGCTGGCAAAACTTGCGAAGAAATGGCCGCTGGTGGCAATCACCAACGGTAACGCAGAGCCGCACCTGTTTGGGCTGGATAACTACTTTGAATTTATTCTTCGCGCCGGGCCAGATGGTCGCGCTAAACCCTTCAGCGATATGTACCATACCGCTGCCCAGCGCTTAGGCGTTCCGCTGGAGCAAATCCTGCACGTAGGTGATGACCTGACTACTGACGTAGCAGGTGCGGTGCGCTGCGGTATGCAGGCCTGCTGGATTAACCTGCGTGAGGGCGACCTGATGCGAATCGATGACAGCCGTTTGCTGCCGCATCTCGAGATTTCGCGGTTGGCATCCCTGACCGCGCTGATATAATCAACAATAATTCTGTATAAATCACCAGTGGTTGGCTGTGCCAACTCTTTCTCTTTTTCGGCGGTGCCAATGGACGTTTCTTACCTGCTCGACAGCCTCAACGATAAACAGCGCGAAGCGGTTGCCGCCACGCGCAGCAATATGCTGGTGCTGGCCGGGGCAGGCAGTGGTAAGACGCGCGTGCTTGTACACCGCATTGCGTGGCTGATGACGGTAGAAAACTGCTCGCCTTACTCCATCATGGCGGTGACCTTTACCAACAAAGCGGCGGCGGAAATGCGTCACCGTATTGGCCAACTGATGGGCACCAGCCAGGGCGGCATGTGGGTCGGTACCTTCCACGGCCTTGCGCACCGTCTGCTGCGCGCTCACCACATGGATGCAAACCTGCCGCAGGACTTCCAGATCCTCGACAGCGAAGATCAGCTGCGCCTGCTTAAGCGCCTGATTAAAGCCATGAACCTGGATGATAAGCAGTGGCCTGCGCGCCAGGCGATGTGGTACATCAACGGTAAAAAAGATGAAGGGTTGCGTCCGCACCACGTCGAAAGCTACGGTAATCCGGTGGAGCAAACCTGGCAGAAGGTTTACCAGGCCTATCAGGAAGCCTGCGACCGCGCCGGGCTGGTGGACTTTGCCGAGCTGCTGCTGCGCGCCCACGAGCTATGGCTGAACAAGCCGCACATCCTGAACCACTACCGCGAGCGCTTCACCAATATCCTGGTGGACGAATTCCAGGATACCAACAGCATCCAGTATGCGTGGATCCGCCTGCTGGCCGGAGATACCGGTAAAGTGATGATCGTGGGCGATGATGACCAGTCGATCTATGGCTGGCGTGGCGCTCAGGTAGAAAATATCCAGCGCTTCCTGAATGACTTCCCGGGGGCGCAAACTATCCGTCTGGAGCAAAACTACCGCTCGACGAACAACATTCTGAATGCGGCCAACGCCCTGATCGCCAATAACTCCGGCCGACTCGGCAAAGAGCTGTGGACTGACGGCAGCGACGGCGAGCCTATCTCAATCTATTGTGCGTTCAACGAGCTGGACGAAGCCCGCTTCGTGGTCAACCGCATTAAAACCTGGCAGGAAAACGGCGGCGCGCTGGAGAAGTGTGCCATTCTGTACCGCAGTAACGCCCAGTCGCGCGTGCTGGAAGAGGCGCTGCTGCAGGGAAGCATGCCGTACCGTATCTACGGCGGGATGCGCTTCTTTGAACGCCAGGAAATCAAAGATGCGCTCTCCTATTTGCGCCTGATGGCCAACCGCAACGACGATGCTGCCTTTGAGCGTGTGGTGAATACGCCAACCCGCGGCATCGGCGATCGCACGCTTGACGTGGTACGCCAGACAGCCCGCGACCAGCAACTAACGCTGTGGCAATCTTGCCGCCTGCTGCTGCAGGAAAAAGCGCTGGCCGGTCGTGCAGCTTCGGCCCTGCAGCGCTTTATGGAGCTGATTGATGCGCTCGCCCATGAAACGGCGGATATGCCGCTGCATGTCCAGACCGACCGGGTGATTAAAGATTCCGGCCTGTTCATGATGTATGAGCAGGAAAAAGGCGAGAAAGGCCAGACCCGCATTGAGAACTTAGAGGAACTGGTAACGGCAACGCGCCAGTTCAGCTACAACGACGAAGATGAAGATTTAATGCCGCTGCAGGCGTTTCTCTCCCACGCCGCGCTGGAAGCGGGTGAAGGGCAGGCGGACACCTGGCAGGACGCGGTGCAGCTGATGACCCTGCACTCGGCGAAAGGCCTCGAATTCCCGCAGGTGTTTATCGTGGGAATGGAAGAGGGCATGTTCCCGAGCCAGATGTCCCTCGACGAGGGCGGGCGCCTGGAAGAAGAGCGCCGTCTGGCCTACGTCGGCGTCACCCGAGCGATGCAGAAGCTGACGCTGACCTACGCGGAAACACGTCGCCTGTACGGCAAAGAAGCCTACCATCGCCCTTCGCGTTTTATCGGCGAGCTGCCGGAAAACTGTGTGGAAGAGGTGCGTCTGCGCGCCAGCATCAGCCGCCCGGTCAGCCATCAGCGTATGGGCACGCCTATTGCGCAGAACGATTCGGGGTTTAGCCTGGGGCAGCGCGTACGTCATCCGAAATTTGGCGAAGGCACCATTGTGAATCTGGAAGGCAGCGGCGAGCACAGCCGTCTGCAGGTGGCGTTCCAGGGGCAGGGAATTAAGTGGTTGGTTGCCGCTTACGCTCGCTTAGAAACAGTGTAAGCTACAGAAAATAATCGCTATTTTCTGCGTGTACGCTACCCTTAATATGTCACTGGTATGAACTTGTTCAGCCGTGTCCCGTTGCGTGTTGACGCCATATTGGTGGTGGCGTAACATGCGCGCACGAATACGCTAAGAGGACACTCGCCTTGGACACACCCAGTAGATGCTGGCTCAATAACCTGTCATCCAGGTACAACTTCTAAGGCTATCCTCTAATGCTGATAGCCTTCGTGGTTGTCAGCGACCTCGTGTATTTTCATTCCGTCGCCCCTTGAGTCAGACTGTTTAATGGTCTGAAACCTCTATTGTTTCTGTCTGTGTGCCAACCGAATTGTCCCTGATCTTTTTTTGCATTGGGAGTCCCGGTCATGCTGAGCGCATTTCAACTGGAAAATAATCGCCTTGCCCGCCTTGAGCTGGACGAGACGGATACCCTTGCCAACTCGGTATGGGTCGATCTCGTCGAGCCGGAAGAGAGCGAGCGAGAGCGTGTGCAAACGGAACTTGGCCAAAGCCTGGCAACTCGACCAGAGCTGGAAGACATCGAGGCGTCCGCGCGTTTCTTCGAGGACGAAGACGGCCTTCACATCCACTCCTTTTTCTTCTTTGAAGATGCGGACGATCACGCGGGCAACAGCACGGTCGCTTTTACGATTCGTGAAGGCCGCCTGTATACGCTGCGTGAACGCGAACTGCCGGCATTTCGCCTCTATCGTATGCGTGCCCGTAATCAGTCGATGGTGGACGGTAACGCGTGGGAACTGCTGCTGGACCTGTTTGAAACCAAAATCGAACAGCTGGCGGATGAAATCGAAAACATCTATAGCGACCTGGAGCAGCTCAGCCGGGTGATCATGGAAGGGCATCAGGGCGACGAATACGATGCCGCGCTTTCGACGCTGGCAGAGCTGGAAGATATCGGCTGGAAAGTTCGCCTGTGCCTGATGGATACCCAGCGCGCGCTTAACTTCCTCGTGCGTAAAGCGCGTTTGCCGGGCAGCCAGCTGGAACAGGCTCGCGAAATTCTGCGAGATATCGAATCCCTGCTGCCGCATAACGAATCGCTGTTCCAGAAGGTTAACTTCCTGATGCAGGCGGCGATGGGTTTTATCAACATCGAGCAGAACCGCATCATCAAGATCTTCTCGGTGGTCTCGGTTGTCTTCCTGCCGCCGACGCTGGTGGCGTCCAGCTACGGGATGAACTTCGAGTTTATGCCTGAGCTGAAGTGGAGCTTTGGCTACCCCGGCGCGATTATCTTTATGATGCTCGCCGGCTTAGCGCCTTATCTCTACTTTAAGCGCAAAAACTGGTTGTAAGAGAAAAGGAGCCGAAAGGCTCCTTTTTTACGTCTACTTCGCCGACAGGGCTTTGGTGCGCCGCTGAGTGTAAATCGCGTCGGCGATAAACAGCGCCAGCGCCGCCCAGATAAATCCAAACGTGATCAGCTTATCTTCGCTCACCACTTCGTCATAGAACGTCACCGCCAGCAGGAACATCAGCGTTGGCCCCAGATACTGGAAGAAACCCAGCGTTGACAGGCGCAGACGCGTCGCGGCGGCCGTAAAACAGAGCAGCGGCACGGTGGTAATCACGCCTGCAGCGATAAGCATCAGGTTCAGCGACCACGGGTTCATGCCCATATGGCTGGTGGCGCTATTGGCGATGCCAAACAGGTAAATGGCCGCAATCGGCAGCAGCCACAGCGTTTCAAACAGCATTCCGGTCTGTGCATCTACGGCAATTTTTTTGCGGATCAGACCGTAGAAAGCAAAGCTGAAGGCGAGGCCCAGGCCGATTATCGGCAGCGAGCCAAAAGTCCACAGCTGCACCAGCACGCCGCAGGCCGCCAGCAATACGGCAACCCACTGCATACGGCGGAAGCGCTCGGCTAAAAACAGCATGCCCAGCACAACGTTGACCAGAGGGTTGATGAAGTAGCCCAGGCTGGCTTCCAGCATGTGGTGATTATTGACTGCCCAGATATAAAGCAGCCAGTTACCGCCAATCAGCACGGCGCTTAACGCCAGCGCGAGGATTTTTTTACGGTTCTGGCAGGAACGTTTGACCTGCGGCCACTGGCGGCAGACGGTGATCAGCGCCAGCATAAAGAAGAACGACCAGATAACGCGGTGGGTCAGGATTTCGGTGGCCGGTACGTAGTGAATAAGTTTGAAATATACCGGCGCGATGCCCCAGATAAAGTAGGCCGTCAGGGCAAGCATGACTCCCTGACGCGTCTGTTTCGGATCCATGAAGAAAACTCAGCAAAAAAATAGTGAGCAAATAATAACAGGGTTTATATCCTTACCCTACCATGTAGGTAGCCGTCGCGCTGGCGATGTGCAGCTGATCCTGGTTATGCAGCTCCACGCGTGCCACCGCGACTTTATTCCCGGCACGCAGGAGGCTGCTGCTGGCCGTGAAGCGTTCTCCTCGACCGGGACGCAGATAATCAACGCGCAAATCGATGGTGCCCATTTTTGACAGGCGCTGGCGCAGCTCGTCTTCGGTGATGGTGTCATGGCGCGTCAGCGTGCTGCCCACGCAGACCAGGCCTGCCGCAACGTCCAGCGCGGAGGCGATAACGCCGCCATGCAAAATACTTTGTGCCCAGTTTCCCACCATCATTGGCTGATTATTAAAGCTCAGCTGGGCAAAGGCTTTGTCGTATCGGTCCAGTTCCAGGCCTAGTGCACGGTTAAAAGGCATGTGATACACGAAGATTTCGCCCACCAGCTTGAGGGCGGCTTCTGTGGTCAGAACAGGGGAAGACATGGTTCATTCCTCGAACAAATAACGGATAAGTTAACAAGATGTGTAGTTTATGCTTCTCAATTGTTGCTTTCCACTTTAGGAACCGAAGGGACGCGCTTTAGGGCATCCCGCTGTAGAATGATCGGCGATAAATATTTTGAAACTTATTTTGTTATGGAGAACGGGACCAATGCTGAAACCTCTGGGGTGGGGAATGGCTGCGATGCTGCCTTTGACTGCCTTCGCACAAGAAGCGACTATCGATAAGATCCACGACAAGCCGGCCGTGCACGGCAGTATTATTGCCAACCTGCTGCAGGAACATGACAACCCGTTCACGCTGTACCCGTACGACACAAACTACCTGTTGTACACCTGGACCAGCGATATGAACAAAGAGGCGATTAGCTCTTATGACTGGGCGCACAATGCCCGCAAAGATGAAGTGAAGTTCCAGCTAAGCCTGGCGTTCCCGCTGTGGCGCGGCATTCTGGGGGATAACTCGGTGCTGGGCGCTTCCTACACTCAGAAATCCTGGTGGCAACTTTCTAATCGCAATGAATCCTCACCGTTTCGTGAAACCAACTATGAGCCTCAGCTGTTCCTCGGCTTTGCAACGGACACCACGTTTGCTGGCTGGACGCTAAGGGACGTCGAGTTTGGCTATAACCATGATTCGAATGGTCGCTCTGACCCGACTTCTCGCGGCTGGAACCGCCTTTACACCCGCCTGATGGCGCAGAACGGAAACTGGCAGGTTGAGGTGAAACCCTGGTATGTGGTTGGGAGCGTTGAAGATAACCCGGATATCGCCAAATACATGGGCTATTACCAGCTCAAAGTAGGCTACGCGCTGGGCGAGGCGATATTCAGCGTGAAGGGGCAGTATAACTGGAACAGCGGCTACGGCGGGGCAGAGTTTGGCGTGAGCTATCCGATCTCGAAAAACGTTCGCTTCTACACCCAGGTCTACAGCGGCTACGGCGAATCGCTCATCGATTACAACTTTAACCAGACACGAGTTGGCGTAGGCGTTATGCTAAACGATCTTTTCTAAAGCATTGCAGTTTCTCTTCCAGGCGCTGAAAATGGCGCCTGAATTTTAGGTAGTGGGGATAGCGTGGCACAGGCGGAAGTAATCAATCAGGCGTCGCTGGCGAGGCAGGTTCTGCAGGAAACCTTCGGGTACCAACAGTTCCGTCCGGGCCAGGAAACCATCATCGATACGGTGCTGGAGGGGCGTGACTGCCTGGTGGTGATGCCGACAGGCGGTGGTAAATCGCTGTGTTATCAAATTCCTGCGCTGGTGTTCGCCGGCCTGACCGTGGTGGTCTCCCCGCTGATATCCCTGATGAAAGACCAGGTGGATCAGCTGCTGGCGAACGGCGTGGCTGCCGCCTGCCTTAACTCGACCCAGACTCGCGAACAGCAGATGGAAGTGATGACCGGCTGCCGTACCGGGCAAATCCGCCTGCTGTATATCGCGCCTGAACGCCTGATGATGGATAACTTCATCGACCATCTCAGCCACTGGCAGCTTTCTATGGTTGCGGTGGATGAAGCGCACTGTATTTCGCAGTGGGGGCATGACTTCCGCCCGGAATATGCCGCTCTTGGCCAGCTTCGCGAACGGCTGCCTGCCGTCCCCTTTGTGGCATTAACGGCAACGGCTGACGACACCACGCGGCTTGATATTGTTCGCCTGCTGGGGCTTAACGATCCGTTTATACAAATCAGCAGTTTTGACCGGCCGAATATTCGCTACATGCTGATGGAGAAGTTTAAGCCGCTCGATCAGCTCACCCGCTACATTCAGGAACAGCGCGGTAAATCCGGGATTATCTACTGCAACAGCCGGGCAAAGGTTGAAGACATCGCCGCCCGCCTGCAAAGCAAAGGCATCAGCGCCGGCGCTTACCACGCGGGCCTGGAGCATCAGGTGCGCGGTGACGTACAGGAAAAATTCCAGCGCGATGACCTGCAAATTGTGGTGGCAACCGTCGCGTTTGGCATGGGTATTAACAAGCCGAACGTGCGTTTTGTCGCCCACTTCGATATCCCGCGCAACATCGAATCTTATTACCAGGAAACCGGCCGTGCCGGGCGCGACGGCCTGCCTGCAGAAGCGATGCTGTTTTACGATCCGGCGGATATGGCCTGGCTACGCAAATGCCTCGAAGAGAAAGCGCCGGGGCAGCTGCAGGACATCGAGCGCCACAAGCTCAATGCCATGGGAGCGTTTGCCGAAGCGCAAACCTGCCGCCGTCTGGTGCTGCTCAACTATTTCGGCGAAGGCCGGCAGCAGGCATGCGGCAACTGCGATATTTGTCTCGATCCGCCTCGTCGCTATGACGGGTTGATGGATGCACAAAAAGCACTTTCCTGCATTTACCGCGTCGGCCAGCGTTTTGGTATGGGCTACGTGGTTGAAGTGCTGCGCGGTTCTAATAATCAGCGTATTCGCGACCTCGGCCATGACAAGCTGAAGATTTACGGTGAAGGCCGCGAGCACACCACCGAGCATTGGGTCAGCGTGATTCGTCAGCTCATTCACCTTGGCGTGGTGACGCAAAATATTGCCGCACACTCGGCCCTCCAGCTTACGGAAGCGGCGCGTCCTTATCTGCGTGGCGAAGAGCCGCTCATGCTGGCGGTACCGCGCGTCGTGGCTATTAAGCCGCGCGCCAGCCAGAAAGTCTTTGGCGGCAATTACGATCGCAAACTGTTCGCCAAACTCAGGAAGCTGCGCAAGTCCATCGCTGACGAAGAAAACATTCCACCTTACGTGGTGTTCAACGATGCCACTCTGATTGAAATGGCCGAGCAGATGCCGCTGTCACCGGGTGAAATGCTGGGGATTAACGGCGTGGGCACGCGCAAGCTGGAGCGGTTTGGCCGCCCGTTCATGACGATGATTCGCGACCATGTCGACGGTGTGGATGAAGAGTAGCCTGCCGCGATGAAAAGTGGCAGGATAATGACTCTTCAAATTATCTGCACGCGAGCTATTCCCTATGTTAATGCTATTCCTGACCGTGGCGCTGGTGCACATCGTTGCCCTGATGAGCCCGGGTCCTGACTTTTTCTTTGTTTCCCAGACAGCCGTAAGCCGCTCTCGTAAAGAGGCGATGATGGGCGTGTTGGGCATTACCGCTGGCGTTATGGTTTGGGCGGGCGTAGCGCTGCTTGGCCTGCACCTGATCCTCGAAAAAATGGCCTGGCTGCATAACATCATTATGGTCGGCGGCGGCCTGTATCTGTGCTGGATGGGCTATCAGATGCTGCGCGGCGCATTCAAGAAAGAAGCTAAAGGCGAAGAAGCCCCGAAAGTTGAGCTGGCGAGCGGCGGGAAGAGCTTTGTGAAAGGGCTGTTGACGAACCTGGCAAACCCGAAAGCGATTATCTACTTCGGCAGCGTGTTCTCGCTGTTTGTTGGCGACGACGTGGGCAGCGCTGAGCGCTGGGGCCTGTTTGTGCTGATTGCGATTGAAACTTTCGCCTGGTTCACGATTGTGGCGAGCCTGTTTGCTTTACCGAAAATGCGTCGCGGCTATCAGCGCCTCGCCAAATGGATCGACGGTATGGCGGGCGCTCTGTTCACCGGTTTTGGTATTCACCTGATTATCTCCCGATAATCAGGCCTGGCGCGCTCCGGCAAGTAGCGCGCCAACCAGCATAAACAGCGAACCGAAGACCCGGTTCAACGCCTTCATCTGGCGCGGCCCCTTAATCCAGGCGGCAATGCGTTTTGCCAGAGTTGCATAGCCAATCATCACGATGATATCCACCACCACCGTTGTTACGCCGAGCACCACGTACTGCATCGCCTGAGGCTGGTGAGGCACAATAAACTGCGGGAACAGGGCGGCGAGAAACACGATGCTCTTGGGGTTGGTCAGGTTGACGAACACCGCCCGCTTAAACAGTTTACTGCGCGGTTGGGTGGTTGCCAGAGTATTCAAATCCAGCGCTCCGGCCGCTCTCCATTGCTGGATCCCCAGCCAGATAAGATAGGCGACACCCGCCCATTTCAGCACTTCGAAGGCCAGCAGCGAACGCGAGAACAGTGCCCCAAGGCCAACGCCGACCAGCACAATATGCAGCGCCAGCCCGGTTTGCAGCCCGGTAATCGAAGCCGCCGCGCCGCGATAGCCGTGGCTAATGGCGGTGGTCATGGTATTAATGGCTCCGGACCCGGGTGAAAGGCTAAGAATTATTGTGGTTAGCAGATAGGTAAACCACCACTCGAAGGTCATGCGAAACTCCCTGAACGCGCACTTTTATGCCACAATACGCTATTGTTGATAAGCGTGCCACGGGCCATAAAAAAACCACAGATACCTGATGCCGACCCCTATGTCTCAGCATAAAAATGAATGGTTAGAACGGGAAGGCGCATTTGCTGCTTTTGCCACGGGTCCGCTAACGGACTTCTGGCGCAGGCGGGAAGAGCGCGAATTTACCGGCGTGGATGCCGTGCCGGTTCGCTACGTTCGTTTCTGTTCGCCGCAGCACGATCGCGTGATTGTTGTCTGCCCCGGCAGAATAGAAAGCTACGTGAAATATGCTGAGCTGGCCTATGACCTGTTTTATAGCGGGTTTGATGTCCTGATAATTGACCACCGCGGGCAGGGCCGTTCAGGGCGGATGCTGTCGGATTCTCACCGTGGGCACGTCGTCAATTTTAGCGACTATGTCGAAGATTTTGACCACTTTTACCAGCAGGAAGTGGCGTCGGGGCACTGGCGTAAACGCTATCTGCTGGCCCATTCGATGGGCGGCGCTATTGCCGCATTATGGCTACAGCAAGCACCTGATGCTTTTGACGCGGTTGCGCTTTGCGCGCCGATGTTCGGCATTACGCTGCGCTGGCCGGAATGGATGGTGCGCCACATTCTTGACTGGGCAGAAGGGCATCCACGTATTCGGGAAGGATACGCCATAGGGACAGGCCGCTGGCGCGCGTTGCCGTTTAGCGTTAACGTTTTGACCCACAGTGAAGAGCGCTACCGCCGCAGCCTGCGTTTTTATGCTGATGAGCCAGCATTGCGGGTGGGTGGGCCAACGTTCCATTGGGTACGCGAAGGGATCCTCGCCGGAGAAAAGGTGTTAGCAGGAGCCACTGCCATCACCACGCCGATCTTTTTACTCCAGGCAGAAGAGGAGCGAGTGGTTGATAACCGCGCGCACCAGCGATTCTGCGAAATTATGGCCGCGGCGGGCCACCCTTGTGAGGGGGAAACACCTTACGTCATTGAAGGCGCGTATCACGAGATCCTGTTTGAGAAGGACGCTATGCGAGCCAGAGCATTGTCTGCCGTGCTTGAATTTTTCGACCGGCATAACTCATTGAATATATCTCTTTAGAGGATCTCTATGTATCACGTCGTTGCTTCAGATTTAGATGGCACCTTGCTATCTCCCGATCATTTCCTCTCCGCTTACGCGAAAGAAACGTTAAAACTGCTCACAGCCGAAGGCGTTAACTTTGTTTTTGCTACCGGTCGTCACCATATCGACGTGGCGCAAATCCGCGATAACCTTGAGATCAAGGCGTACATGATCACCTCTAACGGGGCGCGCGTGCACGATACCGACGGCAATCTGTTCTTCTCTCACGATCTCGACCATGACATTGCTCAGGATCTGTTTGGCGTGGTGCATAACAGCCCGGATATCGTGACCAACGTCTATAAGGGCGACGAGTGGTTTATGAACCGCCATCGCCCGGAAGAGATGAAGTATTTCCAGGAAGCTAAATTTAGCTACACCCTGTTTGAGCCAGGCCTGCTGGAAGCGGATGGCGTCAGCAAGGTGTTCTTCACCTGTGACGATCACGATACGTTGCTGCCGCTGGAGCAGGCGATCAACGCCCGCTGGGGGGATCGCGTCAACGTGAGCTTCTCCACGCTTACCTGCCTGGAAGTGATGGCGGGCGGCGTGTCCAAAGGGCACGCGCTGGAAGCGGTCTCGAAAGCCATGGGCTACAGCCTGAAAGAGTGCATCGCCTTCGGCGACGGCATGAACGACGCAGAAATGCTAAGCATGGCCGGCAAGGGCTGCATCATGGGCAACGCTCACCAGCGCCTGAAAGACCTGCTGCCGGAGCTTGAGGTGATTGGTACCAACGGCGATAACGCCGTGCCGCACTACCTTCGCAAGTTGTTCCTTAAGGCTGAATAACAGGTACAATGACGAGTGGTTTATTAATGACCACTCGTCAACTAAATAGTTAAGCCGATGTAACGCCCTCTGAGTACAATGGCGCAATCTTGTTCGTTACGGACCGCTCATTGTGCCATTACTCATCATTACCACGATTCTGTGGGCCTTCTCTTTTAGCCTGATTGGGGAATACCTTGCCGGGCATGTGGACAGCTATTTCTCGGTGCTGATGCGCATCGGCCTGGCCGCGCTGGTGTTTCTGCCGTTCCTGCGCTTCAAGGGATACCGGCTAAAAACCCTGCTGCTGTATATGCTGGTGGGGGCGCTGCAGCTCGGCGTGATGTACCTGTTCAGCTTCCGTGCCTATCTCTACCTCACGGTTTCCGAATTCCTGCTTTTCACGGTGATGACGCCGCTGTACGTCACGCTTATCTATGATCTGCTGAGCGGCAATAAACTGCGCTGGGGCTATGCGTTGAGCGCGGGACTGGCGGTTATCGGGGCGGCGATTATTCGCTACGACAAAGTGAGCGATCACTTCTGGATAGGCCTGCTGCTGGTGCAGGGCGCTAATATCTGCTTTGCCATCGGCATGGTGGGCTACAAGCGTCTGATGGAAACTCACCCGATGCCGCAGCACTGCGCGTTTTCGTGGTTCTATCTGGGGGCGTTTATCGTCGCCGTTGTTGCCTGGTTTGCGCTGGGCAATCCGCAGAAATTGCCCACCACCACGCTACAGTGGGGGATTCTGGTCTGGCTTGGCGTGGTCGCTTCCGGGCTGGGTTATTTTATGTGGAACTACGGCGCAACTCAGGTGGACGCCGGCACGCTCGGCATCATGAACAACGTGCATGTCCCGGCCGGGCTGCTGGTGAATCTTGCCATCTGGCAGGAGCAGCCCCACTGGCCGAGCTTTATCATTGGGGGAACGGTGATAATGGCCTCGCTGTGGGTACATCGCCGATGGGTCGCTCCGCGTTCTTCACAAACGGTAAATGGTCGCAGGCATGCTGGCGCGTCGAGCGAATAAACGCTTCGGTCACCGGCTGGCGCTGTTCGCCGTCACGTACCGCGGCGTACAGGCGGCTCCATAAACCTTCGCCCAGGGTTCTGGTAACAATCAGGCCCTGGTGCTCAAAGCTTTCCACCACCCAGTGCGGCAGAGCGGCAATCCCCATCCGTGCCGACACCATCTGAATCAGCAGCAGCGTGTTATCGACGTTTTTCAGCGACGGGCTCACTCCTGCGGGCTGCAGGAAATGACGCCAGATATCCATGCGTTCACGCTGTACCGGGTAGATAAGCAGCGTTTCAAGCGCCAGGTCATCAGGCTTAATGCTCTCTTTCTTCGCCAGTGGGTGGTCGGTCGCCATCACCAGGCGCACTTCAAAATCAAACATCGGTGAATAATGTAGCCCGCTGCGCGGCAAAATATCTGATGTCAGAACGATATCCAGCTCGCCCTGCTGCAGCGCAGGCTGCGGATCAAACGTAACGCCGGATTTAAAGTCCATCTCCACCTGCGGCCAGTGCTGGCGGAAGGTTTCCAGGGCAGGCGTCAGCCACTGAATGCAGCTATGACACTCAATCGCAATACGCAGCCGGGTCTGGTGCGGCTCATTGCAGGCCTGCAGCGCGCGGCCAATCTGCGGTAATACCTGTTCGGCAAGCTGCAGCAGGATCTCCCCCTGTGGCGTGAAGCGAAGCGGCTGACTTTTACGGATAAACAGGCGGAAGCCAAGCCGTTGCTCCAGATCGCTGAACTGGTGGGATAGGGCCGACTGGGTCTGATGCAGTGCGGCGGCGGCGGCGGCCAGCGAACCGCTGTGTCGTAACGCTTGCAGCGTCCGCAGGTGTTTAATCTCGATCATGAAAGTCCTTCACTTCGGCATGAACAAATTGCGCTTGAGGAATATACAGTACCTGCGGATTATAGAAGTGTAAACATCTGGATGGCTAAATACATCGCACCGAATAGAGGACAGACCATGACAATCCATAATCACACCCTGGGGTTCCCTCGCGTCGGCCTTAAGCGCGAGTTGAAAAAAGCACAGGAAAGCTACTGGGCAGGAAATACCTCCCGTGAAGAATTACTGGCGGTTGGCCGCGAGCTGCGCGCCCGCCACTGGGACCAACAAAAACAGGCCGGCGTTGAATTACTGCCGGTGGGCGACTTTGCCTGGTACGACCATGTTCTGACCACCAGCCTGCTGCTCGGTAACGTGCCGGCTCGTCATCAGAACAAAGACGGCAGCGTCGATATCGATACGCTGTTCCGCATTGGTCGTGGTCGTGCGCCAACCGGCGAGCCTGCCGCCGCCGCTGAAATGACCAAATGGTTCAACACTAACTACCACTACATGGTGCCGGAATTTACCAAAGGTCAGCAGTTCAAACTGACCTGGGCTCAGCTGCTGGAAGAAGTCGACGAGGCGCTTGCGCTGGGCCATAACGTGAAGCCCGTGCTGCTGGGCCCGGTGACTTACCTGTGGCTGGGCAAAGTGAAGGGCGAACAGTTTGACCGCCTGAGCCTGCTGAAAGACATTCTGCCGGTTTACCAGCAGGTGCTGGCCGAGCTGGCGAAACGCGGCGTTGAATGGGTGCAGATCGACGAGCCTGCGCTGGTTCTGGAGCTGCCAAAGGCGTGGCTTGATGCGTTCAAACCAGCTTACGACGCGTTGACCGGCCAGGTTAAGCTGCTGCTAACTACCTATTTCGAAGGGGTGGGGCCAAACTTGGATACCATCACCGCGCTGCCGGTACAGGGCCTGCACGTAGACTTTGTTCACGGCAAAGATGATGTGAAAGAGATTCATCAGAAGCTGCCTGCAAACTGGCTGCTGTCTGCGGGCGTGATCAACGGCCGTAACGTCTGGCGTGCCGACCTGACGGAGAAATACGCTCAACTGAAAGACCTGGTGGGTAAACGTGACCTGTGGGTTGCCTCTTCCTGCTCCCTGCTGCACAGCCCAATCGACCTGAGCGTGGAGACTCGTCTGGATGCTGAAGTTAAAAGCTGGTTTGCCTTTGCTTTGCAGAAGTGTGCCGAACTGTCCTTACTGACCGAAGCGCTGAACAGCGGCGATACTGCGAAAATTGCCGAATGGAGTGCGCCGATTCAGGCTCGCCGTCAGTCTAAGCGCGTGCACAATGCCGCAGTGGGCGAACGCCTGGCGAAAATCACCGCGCAGGACAGCCAGCGCCAGAGTTCCTATACCGCGCGTGCGGCGGCACAGCGTGAACGTTTCAATCTGCCGGCATGGCCAACGACGACCATCGGCTCCTTCCCGCAAACGACCGAAATCCGTGGCCTGCGCCTGGACTTCAAGAAAGGGAAGCTGGATGCCAACAACTACCGCACCGGCATCGCCGAACACATTAAACAGGCGATTGCCGAGCAGGAGCGTCTGGGCCTGGACGTGCTGGTGCACGGCGAAGCCGAGCGTAACGACATGGTTGAGTACTTCGGCGAACATCTGGATGGTTTTGTGTTTACTCAGAATGGCTGGGTGCAGAGTTACGGTTCCCGCTGCGTGAAGCCGCCGATTGTTATCGGTGACATCAGCCGCCCTGAGCCAATCACCGTTGAGTGGGCGAAATACGCGCAGTCCCTGACCGACAAACCGGTAAAAGGCATGCTGACCGGCCCGGTCACGATTCTTTGCTGGTCCTTCCCGCGCGAAGATGTTTCTCGCGAGACTATCGCGAAGCAGATTGCCCTGGCCCTGCGTGATGAAGTGGCGGATCTGGAAGCTGCGGGTATCGGTATCATCCAGATTGATGAGCCCGCTCTGCGTGAAGGTTTACCGCTGCGTCAGTCCGACTGGCAGGCCTATCTGGCGTGGGGCGTGGAAGCCTTCCGACTGAACGCCGCCGTGGTGCGTGACGACACCCAGATCCATACCCATATGTGTTACTGCGAGTTCAACGACATCATGGACTCTATCGCGGCGCTGGATGCAGACGTGATAACCATCGAGACCTCTCGTTCCGATATGGATCTGCTGGAGTCGTTCAAAGAGTTCGAATACCCGAACGAAATCGGGCCGGGCGTGTATGACATTCACTCCCCAAACGTTCCGGATGTGGAGTGGATTGAAGCGTTACTGAAGAAAGCTGCGGAGTCCGTACCGGCAGAGCGCCTGTGGGTTAATCCGGACTGCGGCCTGAAAACGCGCGGATGGCCAGAAACTCGTGCGGCGCTGGCGAACATGGTGCAGGCGGCGCAGAACCTGCGTAGCGCATAGTTCTAAAAACAAAATGGGGGCAACTGGCCCCCGTTTTTCTATTTCCTCACGCCATACCGCTTAAACCAGGCCAGCATCCTTTCCCAGCCGTCTTTGGCCGACTCTTCATGGTAACTCGGGCGGTAATCTGCGTTAAAAGCATGGCCGGCTTCCGGGTAGACAATGATTTCCGCATTGGCATTTGCCGCTCGCAGCGCCTGGCGCATCGTCTCAACGCTTTCCAGAGAAATCCCGGTATCCTGGCCGCCATATAGGCCGAGCACCGGGGCATTAAGGTTGACGGCGATATCTACGGGATGATGCGGAGAGTTTAATGTTTTGTCTCCTACCAGCTTGCCGTACCACGCCACCGCGGCTTTAAGCTGTGGATTGTGCGCGGCATACAGCCAGGCAATGCGCCCGCCCCAGCAAAAACCGGTCACCATCAGGCGATGCGCGTCGCCTCCGTTACGGGAAGCCCAACTGGCCACATGGTCAAGGTCGCCCAGCACCTGATTGTCCGGCACTTTTGAAACCAGCCCGCTCAGCAACGTTGGAATATCGGCGAAGTCTCCCGGTTCGCCCTGGCGAAAGTAAAGTTCTGGCGCGATGGCCAGATACCCTTCAAGCGCCAGTCGGCGGCAAAGATCGCGGATATGTTCATGTACGCCAAAAATCTCCTGAACGACGATAACCACAGGAAGCGGCCCATCGGCATTTTTAGGCCGCGCGTGATAAGCCGGCATATTGTCGCCCTGGCTTGGAATGGACGTTTCCCCGGAAACAATGGCATCGTCCGGTGTTAACACGGTGGTGGAAGCGATGGGTGAGGCCGCCGGTGCGAAGCCTTCGCCCGGTGTGTTATGTGTTGTTTGCTTTTGTTTCATGGTTTTCTCCGAACCAGCATTAGCGCAGTGTGATAACTATAGCCAGGATTAGTAGCAAATCTGGTCGCCAAAAAACGCAGATGAAGTTCAAAAAATAGCCCGATTGATTCGTATGTGTGACTTTGGTCACTTATGTGAATACAAATAATGTAATTTGTTTCATTCAAAGTGAGCGTCATCACGAAATTATGCTCAGGGGTTCTGTAAAGTGTCGCTTTGCTTCTCCTGAAACCTACTCAACAGAGGAGTCTGTTATGTCCAAGTCTGATGTTTTCCATCTCGGCCTCACTAAAAATGACCTGCAAGGGGCTACGCTCGCCATCGTCCCTGGCGATCCTGAGCGTGTGGAAAAAATCGCCGCGCTGATGGACAAGCCGGTTAAGCTGGCTGCCCATCGTGAATTCACCTCCTGGCGTGCTGAGCTGGACGGTAAGCCGGTTATCATCTGTTCTACCGGCATCGGTGGCCCTTCTACTTCTATTGCGGTTGAAGAACTGGCGCAGCTTGGCATCCGTACTTTCCTGCGCGTCGGGACTACCGGGGCGATTCAGCCGAACATCAACGTGGGCGACGTGCTGGTGACTACCGCATCCGTTCGTCTTGACGGGGCCAGCCTGCACTTTGCGCCAATGGAATATCCGGCTGTGGCAGACTTCGCTTGTACCACCGCGCTGGTTGAAGCGGCAAAAGCCGTAGGTGCCACGACCCACATTGGCGTAACCGCCTCTTCAGACACCTTCTACCCGGGGCAGGAGCGTTACGATACGCTGTCCGGCCGCGTCGTTAGCCGCTTCAAGGGCTCGATGAAAGAGTGGCAGGAGATGGGCGTGATGAACTATGAAATGGAATCCGCCACGCTGTTGACCATGTGCTCCAGCCAGGGCCTGCGTGCGGGTATGGTTGCCGGGGTTATCGTGAACCGTACTCAGCAAGAGATCCCTAACGCGGAAACCATGAAGAAAACGGAAAGCCACGCGGTGAAAATCGTGGTCGAGGCGGCCCGTCGCCTGCTGTAGTTTTCCCTGTTTCCAATTCGAAGCCGGCGCTCGCCGGCTTTTTTTATGCTTTGCGTAGCGCCTTCCGGAAAATCCCTTTTCATCTGGACATTTATACAGCAGAATTTTATCTTGCCGCTGTTGGTATCGTTTTGGGGGAAGCATGGATATTTCACTGTTGTTTGGGCTGGGCATTGGGCTGGTGGGCTTAGTGACCGGTTGGCTTATTGCCAGCCTGCGTGCGGCTCAGCGGCTGGCGGCTTTGCACGAAGAACAGCGTGAAATCTACGGGGAGCTTGCCGCCGCGCGCCAGGAGCTTCAGCAAAGCCAACACTGGCGGGAAGAGTGCGAGCAGCTTAACCGTGAAGTCCGTGCCCAAATGGAAATTAACAGCGGGCAGGAAGCTGACATCCGTGAATTAACCACGCTGCTGGAGCAAACGCGGCTCAATGCCGAAGATAAGCACCGTCAAATGCTCAACAGCGAGCAGCGCCTTAACGAGCAGTTTGAGAATCTGGCAAACCGTATTTTTGAGCAGAGCGGGCGCAAGGTAGAGGAACAGAATCGCCAAAGCCTGAATGTGCTCCTTTCGCCACTTCGCGAACAGCTCGACGGCTTCCGTCGCCAGGTCCAGGAGAGTTTTGGCCAGGAGGCGCGCGAGCGCCATACGCTAACGCATGAAATCCGCAATCTGCAGCAGCTCAACGCCCATATGGCGCAAGAGGCGCTGAACCTCACCAAAGCGCTGAAGGGCGACAACAAAACCCAGGGCAACTGGGGGGAAGTGGTGTTAACCCGCGTGCTTGAAGCTTCTGGCCTGCGCGAAGGTCATGAATACCAGACTCAGGTGAACATCCAGCTTGAGAACAACAGCCGTATGCAACCGGACGTCATTGTTCGCCTGCCGCAGGGCAAAGACGTTGTTATCGATGCGAAAATGACGCTGGTGGCTTATGAGCGCTACTTCAACGGTGAAGATGAACTCACGCGTGAAAGCGCGCTGAATGAGCATATTGCCGCTATCCGCAGCCATATTCGCCTTCTGGGCCGTAAGGATTACCAGCAACTGCCGGTGCTGCGTTCGCTGGACTACGTGCTGATGTTCATCCCGGTTGAACCCGCCTTCTTGCTGGCGATCGATCGCCAACCCGAGCTGATTAGCGAAGCGCTGAAAAACAACATTATGCTGGTCAGCCCGACGACGCTGCTGGTGGCGCTGCGTACCATTGCCAATTTGTGGCGCTATGAGCATCAAAGCCGTAACGCCCAGCAAATCGCCGAGCGCGCCGGGCGTCTGTACGACAAAATGCGCCTGTTCGTGGATGATATGTCCGCGATTGGCCAAAGCCTCGATAAGGCACAAGATAACTACCGCCAGGCGATGAAAAAGCTTTCGTCGGGGCGTGGAAATATCCTGGTTCAGGCAGAGGCATTTCGCGGGCTCGGGGTAGAAGTGAAGCGAGAGATTAACCCAGATCTGGTCGAACGTGCTCATCAGGAAGATGAAGATGATTCCGCACGGCTGGGCCACGAGAGCGCAGAATCAGCGCCCGGATTTGATGAATTTGCTTCACAACGCTCAGGAGAAGGGCGTTGAGCTAAGGTTTAGC
Organism: Cedecea neteri; assembly: GCF_000757825.1. Lineage (GTDB taxonomy): Bacteria > Pseudomonadota > Gammaproteobacteria > Enterobacterales > Enterobacteriaceae > Cedecea > Cedecea selenatireducens. Next base: position 2,431,761 of record NZ_CP009451.1, on the reverse strand, counting down.
CGCACGGTTGAATCATAGGGCTTTCGCGCCCATTCTGTTACACTTCCCGAACATTTTCTTGATTAAGCAGGCATTGAGATGGTTGATGAATCCCAGGAGTCCGGATCCAAGGAAACAACGCACTTTGGCTTCCGTACCGTAGCCAAAGAGCAGAAGGTCGATATGGTGGCGAACGTGTTCCACTCTGTTGCGGCGAAGTACGACGTAATGAACGACCTGATGTCTTTTGGTATCCACCGGTTGTGGAAACGTTACACGATTGACTGTAGCGGCGTACGTCGCGGCCAGCGCGTGCTGGACCTTGCGGGCGGCACGGGCGATCTGACGGCGAAATTCTCTCGCCTGGTGGGTGACACCGGTGAAGTGGTGCTGGCGGACATCAATGACTCGATGCTGAAAATGGGGCGCGAAAAGCTACGCAACATCGGCATTGTTGGGAACGTGAGATACGTGCAGGCCAACGCCGAAGCGCTGCCGTTCCCCGACAACACCTTTGACTGCATCACCATTTCATTTGGCCTGCGCAACGTCACAGACAAAGACGCCGCGCTGCGCTCAATGTTCCGCGTCCTCAAGCCTGGTGGCCGCCTGCTGGTGCTTGAGTTTTCCAAACCTGCCTTCGAACCGCTAAACAAAGCCTACGACGCATACTCCTTCCACATTCTGCCGCGCATTGGTGAGATGGTGGCACAGGATGGCGAAAGCTACCGCTACCTGGCAGAATCTATCCGCATGCATCCGGACCAGGAAACGCTCAAAGGGATGATGGAAGAAGCAGGTTTTGAAAACACCACCTATTACAATATGACCGGTGGGATTGTCGCCCTGCACCGTGGCTATAAATTTTAACCAGGGAGCCGCGATGCCGTTTATGCCGCTTATGACCGCCGGAATCGAAGGTGTGCTGAACACCTTCCTCTGGCGCGACCGTAGCCTGAAATCTGCGCGCCAGCGCCTGCAGGGCAAGACGCTGCGCATCAGCCTGAAAGAGTTTTCTGCCCCGCTGGTGCTGGCGTTCAGTGAACAACAGCTGGATGTCCTGAGCCAGTGGGAAGGCGAGGCGGATTGCCAGGTCACAACGCGTATTGGCGTATTGCCGAAGCTGCGCGATCGTCAACAGCTTACCGCCCTGATTCGCAGCGGTGAGCTGGAGGTTGAAGGTGACATTCAGGTTGTACAAAATCTGGCATCGCTGATGGATCTCGCGGAGTTTGACCCTGCGGAACTGCTGGCGCCCTACATCGGCGATATTGCCTCTGAAGGCATCAGTAAAATTGCCCGCCGCGGCGGCAAGCTGCTGCAGAAAGGATTTATTCGTAATCAGCAGTACCTCGGCGAAGTGCTCACCGAAGAGTGGCGCGTTGCGCCGGGTTCGCTGGAAGTTGCCTGGTTCGCAGAGGAAACCGAAGCGCTGGCCCGCTCGGTGGACTCACTCTCCGAACGGCTGGATAAGCTGGAGGGCAAATGACGCCAGGAGAAATTCGCCGCCTATATTTCATTGTCCGTACCTTCCTGAGCTATGGTCTCGATGAACTGATCCCCAAAATGCGCATTACGCTACCGCTACGCTTATGGCGGCGCTGCCTGTTCTGGATGCCTAACCGTCATCGTGATAAGCCTTTGGGCGAACGTCTTCGTCTTGCGCTGCAGGAGCTGGGACCCGTCTGGATCAAGCTCGGCCAGATGCTTTCCACCCGTCGCGATCTGTTCCCGCCGGTGATTGCCGACCAACTGGCGATGCTGCAGGACAGAGTTGCACCTTTTGACGGCGCGCTGGCGAAAAAACAGATTGAGCTGGCGATGGGCGGTCTTCCCGTTGAAAGCTGGTTCGACGACTTTGAAATCAAACCTCTGGCCTCAGCCTCTATTGCCCAGGTGCATACCGCGCGGCTGAAAGAGAACGGCAAAGAGATCGTGATTAAGGTGATTCGGCCTGACATCCTGCCGGTTATCAAGGCTGACATGAAGCTTATCTATCGCCTTGCTCGCTGGGTGCCTCGCCTGCTGCCGGATGGCCGCCGTTTACGCCCACTGGAAGTCGTGCGTGAATACGAAAAGACCTTGATAGATGAACTCAATTTGCTGCGTGAAGCGGCGAATGCCATCCAGCTGCGGCGTAACTTCGAAAATAGCCCAATGCTCTATGTGCCGGAGGTTTATTCGGACTACTGCAGCGAAAACATGATGGTGATGGAGCGGATTTACGGCATTCCGGTCTCCGATACCGTTGCGCTTGAGGCTCAGGGCACCAACATGAAGCTGCTTGCCGAACGTGGCGTGCAGGTCTTCTTTACGCAGGTCTTCCGCGACAGCTTCTTCCATGCGGACATGCATCCGGGCAATATCTTCGTGAGCTACGACCATCCGGATGATCCGCAATACATTGGTATTGACTGCGGCATCGTGGGCTCATTGAACAAAGACGATAAGCGCTATCTGGCGGAAAACTTTATCGCCTTCTTCAACCGTGATTACCGCAAAGTTGCCGAGCTGCATGTGGACTCCGGCTGGGTACCGCCGGACACAAACGTAGAAGATTTCGAGTTTGCTATTCGTACCGTCTGCGAGCCTATTTTCGAGAAGCCGCTGGCTGAGATATCTTTTGGTCACGTGCTACTGAACCTGTTCAACACCGCGCGTCGTTTCAACATGGAAGTTCAGCCACAGCTGGTTTTACTGCAAAAGACCCTTTTATACGTCGAAGGGGTTGGTCGACAGCTCTATCCACAGCTCGATTTGTGGAAAACGGCGAAACCTTTCCTGGAAAGTTGGATCAAAGATCAGGTTGGTATTCCTGCTCTGGTTCGGGCTTTTAAAGAGAAAGCACCCTTCTGGGTGGAAAAAATGCCGGAGTTGCCGGAACTGGTGTACAACAGTTTGCGCCAGGGCAAGCAATTACAGCATAGCGTTGATAAAATTCAGCGCGACCTGCAACTTCATCACGTGCGGCAGGGACAGTCGCGCTATCTGTTCGGTATCGGTGCTACGCTCATTCTGAGCGGCACGCTGCTGCTGATCAACAAGCCTGAGTGGGACTTTATGCCTGCCTGGCTGATGGCGGGGGGGATCGTTGTCTGGCTTATTGGCTGGCGGCGCTCTGCCTGAACTTTAATCGGAATTAACGGGTGATTGCCGTATAATAGCGGTTCTCATTGCCTTAACATCTTTCAGTCAGGAGTAGGTATGGGCATCAGTTGGCCACAATTGCTAATCATTGTTGTTATCGTTGTTTTATTGTTTGGCACCAAGAAACTAGGCTCTTTGGGTTCAGATCTCGGTGCTTCCATTAAAGGCTTCAAAAAAGCCATGGGCGACGACGACAGCAAAGAGAAAGAAAAGGGTGAGAAGGATGCTGATTTCACAGCGAAATCCCTCTCTGAAAAACCGAGCGACGTGAAAAAAGACGAAGCGAAAAGCAACGATAAAGAGCAGGTATAAACCGTGTTCGACATTGGTTTTGGCGAACTGCTGCTGGTGTTTGTGATTGGCCTGATTGTTTTGGGTCCACAGCGCTTACCGGTGGCGGTAAAAACAGTTGTTGGCTGGGTGCGCGCGCTGCGTTCACTTGCTACCACGGTGCAGAACGAACTCGTTCAGGAACTGAAGCTGCAGGAGCTGCAGGACAGCCTGAAAAAGGTCGAGAAAGCCAGTATGGATAATTTGACGCCCGAGCTAAAAGCGTCAATGGACGAACTGCGCCAGGCCGCTGAGTCGATGAAGCGTTCTTATACCCAGAACGATGCTGAAAAGAACAGTGACGAAGCCCACACCATCCATAACCCGCTGGTGAAGGATGAGCAGCAGAGTCATGACGGCGTGACGCCGGCCAGTGCAGCGCATCAGGCGAGCGCGCCTGATGCAGTACCGGCAGAGACGGTGTCTCCTGCGTCAACGGCTGTAGAGCACGTCGCTGAACCTGCCGTCGAGCCGCAGGTGAGGCCTCTGCCAGAAGCAACGCCTGTCGCGGCACCTACGCAACCTCCGAGTGAAAAATCGTAACCATGGCTGTTGAAGATACCCAACCGCTCATCAGCCATCTGATTGAGCTGCGTAAGCGCCTGCTGAACAGCATGATCGCCGTGCTGGTGATTTTCCTGGCGCTGGTCTATTTCGCCAACGACATTTATCAGGTGGTCTCTGCGCCGCTGATAAAACACATGCCGTTGGGGTCAACGATGATTGCGACCGATGTCGCCTCGCCGTTCTTTACCCCGATTAAATTAACCATTTACGTTTCGGTGTTCCTGGCAGCCCCGGTCATCCTGCACCAGATTTGGGCCTTTATTGCCCCTGCGCTGTACAAGCATGAACGTAAAATGGTGATGCCGCTGCTGTTCTCCAGCACGCTGCTGTTTTATATCGGCATTGCGTTTGCTTACTTCGTTGTCTTCCCGCTTGCCTTTGGCTTCCTGACGAAAACCGCGCCAATAGGGGTGGTGGTGTCAACGGACATCACGAAGTATCTCGACTTCGTGATGTCGCTCTTTATGGCCTTTGGCGTAGCGTTTGAAGTGCCCGTCGCCATTATCCTGCTGTGCTGGATGGGCGTGACGACGCCGGAGTCTCTGAAACAGAAACGCCCTTATATTCTGGTAGGTGCTTTTGTCGTCGGCATGCTGCTGACGCCGCCGGACGTTTTCTCGCAGACCCTTCTGGCGGTGCCGATGTACTGCCTGTTTGAGGTTGGCGTATTCTTCTCTCGCTTCTACGTCGGTAAAGGGCGGAACGGTGATGAAGAAGATGAGCCGGAGTCTGAAGAAGAGCGCTCTGAAAAAGAGCAGTAATTAAATAACCGCCCTCAGGGGCGGTTGTCGTTTGGAGGATGAGATGTTTGATATTGGCGTTAATCTAACCAGTTCGCAATTTGCGAAAGACCATGCGGAAGTGGTCACGCGAGCGTGGCAGGCTGGCCTGAGCGGCATGATGTTGACCGGTACCAACCTCCATGAAAGTGAACAAGCGCTGCTCATGGCGCAGCGATACGACAACTGCTGGTCGACTGCTGGAGTGCACCCGCACGATGCCAGCCAGTGGAATGACGCGACTGCGGACGCCATTCGCCAGCTAGCTGCAGCCCCCCAGGTCGTCGCCATCGGCGAGTGCGGTCTTGATTTCAACCGCAACTTTTCTACACCGGCCGAGCAGGAGCGCGCTTTTACCGCGCAGCTGGCGTTGGCCGCTGAGCTCATGATGCCGGTATTTTTACACTGCCGGGATGCCCACGAACGTTTTTTAGCGCTGTTAGATCCGTGGCTGGATCAGCTGCCTGGCGTGGTGCTGCACTGTTTTACCGGTACTGAAGCAGAAGCGCGCGATTGCCTGCTGCGCGGGCTATTTATCGGCATTACCGGCTGGGTTTGCGATGAGCGTCGTGGCCTGGCCTTAAAAGAGTTACTTCCGGTCATCCCCGCTCAGCAACTGTTGCTGGAAACCGATGCGCCTTATTTGTTGCCCCGGGATTTACAACCAAAACCTGCGTCCCGCCGCAACGAACCCTGTTACCTGCCCCATATCCTGAATAAGGTAGCCGAATGGCGAGGTGAAGATCCGGCCTGGCTTGCGCAGGTAACAGATGACAACGCTCGTCGGTTATTCCGACTGGGTTTTAATCAGGAGAAAGTTAAATGAGCTATGCATTTCCCGGTACGTTTCCCGGTCGTCGTATGCGTCGCGTACGCCGCCATGACTTCAGCCGCCGCCTTGTGGCTGAAAACCAGCTGACGGTTAACGACCTTATCTACCCTGTGTTTGTCATGGAAGGCCACAACCAGCAGCAGGAAGTGCCGTCAATGCCGGGCGTTTATCGCATGACTATCGATCAACTGCTGAAAGAAGCAGAGGCGGTAGCGAAGCTGGGTGTGCCGGTGCTCTCCTTGTTCCCGGTTATCGAAAGTGATGGGAAATCGCTGCATGCTGAAGAAGCCTATAATCCAAACGGGCTGGTGCAGCGTGCCGTACGCGCGCTGAAAGATGCCGTGCCGGAGCTTGGGCTGTTGACCGACGTCGCGCTGGATCCGTACACCACTCACGGCCAGGACGGTGTCATTGACGCCGAGGGCTATGTTATCAACGACGTCACCCGCGAGATTCTGGTTCGTCAGGCGCTTTCCCATGCCGAAGCCGGGGCAGAGATAGTCGCACCTAGCGATATGATGGACGGACGTATTGGCGCCATCCGTGATCAACTGGAAGCCGATGGCTTCGTGAATACACAGATCATGTCTTACGCAGCGAAATATGCCTCCTGCTACTACGGGCCGTTCCGGGATGCGATTGGCTCCTCCGGGAACCTGAAAGGCGGCAACAAGAAGACTTACCAGATGGATCCGGCCAACGGCGATGAAGCGCTGCAGGAAGTCGCGCAGGATCTGCAGGAAGGGGCTGATATGGTGATGGTGAAACCAGGGATGCCTTACCTCGACGTTGTGCGTCGCGTGAAAGACACCTTTGGCGTGCCGACCTTCGCCTATCAGGTCTCCGGTGAATACGCTATGCACATGGCGGCAATTCAGAATGGCTGGCTGGCCGAAAAACCAGCAATTATGGAATCTTTGATGTGCTTTAAGCGTGCCGGTGCCGATGGCGTGCTGACGTATTTCTCAAAACGTGTTGCCCAGTGGCTGCACGATGAGCAAATGCAGCGCTAGTTGCCACTTGGTGACAGAAAGGCCAGCGAATGCTGGCCTTTTTACATTAAACCTTACGGAAGTCAGTATTCCTGACGCTTTGCCGCACCTGCTTGTTCAATAAGTTCAGCAGCAACATCGAGCGGGCTTCGCCGTCGGGTTCGGCAAAGATTGCCTCTAACCCTTCGAAGGCGCCTTCGGTAATCACCACGCTATCGCCCGGGTACGGCGTTTCGGGGTCGGTGATGTCCTCGGCCTGAAAGTGAATCAGCTCATCAATCACTTTCTCCGGCACCGTTGCCGGCTGTGCGCCGAAGCGCACGAAGTGGCTGACGCCGCGGGTTGAATGAACCGTCGTGGTATGAATGGATTCCGGGTCGAACTCAACGAACAGATAATTAGGGAACAGGGGTTCACTGACCGCAGTTCTTTTGCCACGCACCATTTTTTCGAGCGTAATCATCGGCGTAAGGCAATTTACTGCCTGACGCTCAAGATGCTCTTTTGCGCGCAATAATTGACCACGTTTACAGTAAAGAAGGTACCAGGATTGCATAATTTCTCTTTTCGCCCGTTTAAGCGCGTCAGAATAACAAAACGTCTTCCGCAGAGATAGACAGCTCCAGTATAACCTGGCTAAGCGTGGCCGCTGGCGGCGAGTTTCACGCTAATTTAACAAAAATACAGCATGGCGGCGGTGAAGTCCGTATAATGACGGCAAAATCCGACGTCACGATAAATTGCATGAAATACCACGACCTACGCGAATTTCTTGCGCTGCTAGAGCAGCAGGGCGAACTCAAACGTATCGCATTGCCCGTCGATCCGAATCTGGAAATGACCGAAATTGCCGATCGCACTCTGCGAGCCGGCGGCCCGGCTTTGCTGTTTGAAAATCCAAAAGGCTACACCATGCCGGTGCTGTGCAACCTGTTTGGAACGCCGAAGCGCGTGGCAATGGGCATGGGGCAGGAGGATGTCACCGCCCTGCGTGAAGTCGGAAAACTGCTGGCTTTCCTTAAAGAGCCGGAGCCACCAAAAGGTTTTCGCGACCTGTTTGATAAGCTACCGCAGTTTAAACAAGTTCTGAATATGCCCACCAGGCGTCTGCGTAACGCGCCCTGCCAGGAACAAATCTGGGAAGGTGATGAAGTCGACCTGAATCGTATTCCGATCATGCGCTGCTGGCCTGAAGACGTTGCTCCGCTAATTACCTGGGGCTTAACGGTGACCCGTGGCCCACACAAAGAACGCCAGAATCTGGGTATTTACCGCCAGCAGCTAATTGGCAAGAATAAGCTGATTATGCGCTGGTTATCCCACCGTGGCGGTGCCCTGGACTTCCAGGAGTGGTGTGAGGCTCATCCGGGCGAGCGTTTCCCTGTCTCCGTAGCGTTGGGCGCCGATCCGGCAACCATTCTGGGGGCCGTGACGCCGGTGCCTGACACGCTTTCTGAATACGCCTTTGCCGGGCTGCTGCGTGGCACAAAAACCGAGGTTGTGAAGTGTATTTCTAATGACCTTGAGGTGCCCGCGGGCGCGGAAATCGTTCTCGAAGGCTATATTGAGCCGGGCGAGATGGCGCCGGAAGGCCCTTACGGTGACCACACGGGTTACTACAATGAAGTCGACAGCTTCCCGGTGTTTACCGTGACTCACGTTACCCAGCGGCAGGATGCGATTTATCATTCTACGTATACCGGCCGCCCGCCGGATGAACCTGCGGTACTGGGCGTCGCGCTCAATGAAGTGCTGGTACCTATCCTGCAAAAGCAGTTCCCGGAAATTATCGATTTCTACCTGCCGCCTGAAGGGTGTTCATACCGGCTGGCGGTGGTGACGATTAAAAAGCAGTATGCCGGGCATGCTAAGCGGGTGATGATGGGCGTGTGGTCCTTCCTGCGCCAGTTTATGTACACCAAATTCGTTATCGTTTGCGATGACGATGTTAATGCGCGCGACTGGAACGATGTTATCTGGGCGATCACTACTCGCATGGATCCGTCCCGTGATACGGTGCTGGTGGAAAACACGCCGATAGACTATCTGGACTTTGCCTCCCCGGTTTCCGGGTTGGGCTCTAAAATGGGACTGGACGCCACCAATAAATGGCCGGGCGAAACCCAGCGTGAATGGGGGCGCCCAATCAAGAAAGATGTTGAGGTATGCGCGCGTATTGATGCAATCTGGGATGAACTGGCTATTTTTGATAACGACAAAGGCGCCTGAGCGGCGACCTTTACGGTTTAGCATTATTGACCCGACAGAGGGGACGCATGACAACCTTAAGCTGTAAAGTGAACTCGGTAGAAGCGATAACCGACACGGTGTATCGCGTTCGATTGCTGCCGGAAGGCGATTTCTCATTCCAGGCCGGGCAGTATTTGATGGTGGTGATGGACGAACGGGATAAGCGCCCGTTCTCTATGGCATCCACGCCGAGCGAGCATGAGTTCATTGAGCTGCACATCGGTGCTTCGGAGCTCAACCTCTACGCCATGGCGGTCATGGACCGTATTCTGAAAGAGCAGGAAATTGTGGTTGATATGCCACACGGCGATGCGTGGCTGCGTGAAGATGAAGACCGCCCGCTGATTCTGATTGCCGGGGGAACGGGGTTCTCTTACGTGCGCTCTATCCTGCTGACCGCGCTGGCGCGTAATCCGCAGCGTGAAATTGCCATTTACTGGGGCGGGCGTGAAGAGAAACATCTTTACGATCTGGCCGAGCTTGAGGGGCTTACCCTACAGCACCAGAACCTGCGTGTTGAAGCCGTGGTTGAGCAGCCGGAAGAAGGCTGGCGTGGCCGCAGCGGGACAGTACTGACCGCCGTTATGCAGGATTACAGTTCACTGAGCGGGCACGATATTTATATCGCAGGTCGTTTCGAAATGGCGAAAATCGCCCGGGACCTGTTCTGTAACGAGCGCGGTGCGTTGGTTGATCACATGTTCGGCGACGCGTTCTCCTTTATCTAAGGTTGTTCGTCGTCAGAATAAGCCACCGCATCGTCGGTGGTTTTTTTTATCTTTCAGAAATAAAAAACCCGCCCCTGACAGGCGGGAAACACGGCAACTAAACCCAGTTTCGTTTTTTATTAAACGCGTTCAAATACGGTCGCGATACCCTGACCCAGGCCGATACACATCGTAGCCAGGCCAAACTGCGCGTCGCGGCGCTCCATCAGGTTGATAAGCGTGGTGCTGATGCGTGAGCCGGAGCAGCCCAGCGGGTGACCCAGCGCAATCGCGCCCCCGTTCAGGTTGATCTTCTCGTCGATCTTGTCCATTAGCCCCAGATCTTTAATGCACGGCAGGATCTGGGCGGCAAACGCTTCGTTCATTTCAAACAGGTCGATATCCTGCGCCGTCAGGCCTGCTTTTTTCAGCGCCAGCCTTGATGCCGGCACCGGACCGTAACCCATGATGGACGGATCGCAGCCGACGACGGCCATAGACCGCACGCGAGCGCGGATTTTCAGGCCCAGCTCTTTGGCGCGTGATTCGCTCATCAGCAGCATCGCGGATGCACCATCGGACAGCGCCGAAGATGTGCCAGCGGTGACGGTCCCATTGACCGGGTCGAAAGCAGGTTTTAGCGCCGCCAGACCTTCAACCGTGGTTTCCGGGCGAATGACTTCGTCGAAGTCATAGCGTTTCAGAACGCCGTCGGCATCGTGGCCGCTGGTTGGCATAATCTCGGCTTTAAAGTGTCCAGCTTCCGTTGCGGCCCAGGCACGCTGATGCGAGCGGGCGGCAAACTGATCCTGCATTTCGCGGCTGATGCCGTGGATACGGGAGAGCATTTCAGCCGTGAGGCCCATCATACCGGCGGCTTTTGCCACGTTGCGGCTCAGGCCTGGATGGAAGTCAATCCCGTGGCTCATTGGCACGTGGCCCATGTGCTCTACGCCGCCAATCAGGCAAGCATGCGCATCGCCGGTTTGAATCATGCGTGCGGCATCGTGCAGCGCCTGCATTGAAGATCCGCACAGACGGTTCACCGTGGTGGCCGGGACCGAATGGGGGATTTCCGCCAGCAAAGACGCGTTGCGTGCAATATTGAAGCCCTGTTCGAGCGTCTGCTGTACGCAGCCCCAGTAAATATCATCCAGCGCGGCCGCTTCGAGCGCCGGGTTGCGGGACAATATGCTGCGCATCAGGTGCGCCGACAGATCCTCTGCGCGAACGTTGCGGAATGCGCCGCCTTTAGAGCGGCCCATCGGCGTACGGATGGCATCAACAATAACAACCTTTTCCATAATCACTCCTCAGGCGCTTTTCAGGTCACTGGCCGGGCGGGCAGGCTCAACCGGCGGATAGTACGGCTCATTGCGTGATGCTTTGGCCTTCAGGCCTTCAGGCACGACGTACAGCGGGCCGAGGTTTTGGTACTGCTGCGCCATATCGAAATATTTCGCGCTGCCCAGGGTATCCAGCCAGCGGAATGCACCACCGTGGAACGGAGGGAAACCGAGGCCGTAAACCAGCGCCATATCGGCTTCCGCCGGGCTGGCAATCACGCCTTCTTCGAGGCAACGAACGACTTCGTTGACCATCGGGATCATCATGCGGGCGATAATTTCTTCGTCACTAAAGTTACGCTTCGGCTGGCTGACTTCTGCCAGCAGGCTATCGACAGCTTCGTCCTGCTCTTTGCGCGGTTTGCCTTTGCTGTCTTCTTTAAAGCGGTAGAAGCCCTGCTGGGTTTTCTGGCCGTAGCGCCCGGCATCGAACAGAACGTCTATCGCGTCGCGGTAATCTTTGCTCATGCGCTGCGGGAAGCCTGCGGCCATCACTGCCTGAGCGTGATGGGCGGTATCAATCCCGACCACGTCCAGCAGGTAAGCCGGGCCCATTGGCCAGCCGAACTGTTTTTCCATCGCTTTATCAATCTGGCGGAAGTCTGCGCCGTCGCGCAGCAGTTGGCTAAAGCCTGCGAAGTAGGGGAACAGCACGCGGTTCACAAAGAAGCCCGGGCAGTCGTTTACCACGATAGGCGTTTTGCCCATTTTGCTCGCCCAGGCTACCACTTTGGCAATCGTCACGTCCGAGGTTTTCTCCCCACGAATGACCTCAACCAGCGGCATACGGTGAACCGGGTTAAAGAAGTGCATGCCGCAGAAGTTTTCCGGGCGTTTCAGCCCGCTTGCCAGTTCGCTAATAGGAATGGTGGAGGTGTTGGAAGCCAGAACGGCGTCCGGACGAACCTTATCTTCGGTTTCTGCCAGCACCGCCTTTTTCACTTTCGGGTTTTCAACCACGGCTTCGACAACGACGTCTACACGATCAAACCCGGCATATTCCAGCGTTGGCTGAATGGTCGAAATAACCTGCGCCAGCTTCATGCCGTCAATTTTGCCGCGTTCAAGCTGCTTGTTCAGCAGCTTGCTGGCTTCGTTAATGCCCAGCGCCAGCGACTTTTCGCTAATGTCCTTCATTAATACCGGCACGCCTTTCCAGGCAGACTGGTAGGCAATGCCGCCGCCCATAATGCCCGCGCCGAGTACGGCCGCGTGTTTAGGCGTTTCAATATCTTTGGTGAGCTTTTTCGCCTGACCTTTAACAAACTGATCGTTCAGGAAGATGCCGACCAGCGCGCGGGCTTCATTGGAGCGAGCCAGCGGCACAAAGCTTTGGGTTTCCAGCTTCAGGGCTTCATCACGACCAAGGCCAGCGGCGGCTTCAATCGTTTTTACCGCGGTCATCGGGGCCGGATAATGTTTACCGGCGATCTGTGCCACCATGCCTTTGGCGATGGTAAAGCTCATGCCGGCTTCAATTTTGCTCAGTTTCAGCGGTTGCAGTTTCGGCGCGCGCTTAGCCTGCCAGTCCAGCTCGCCTTTGATTGCCTGACGAAGAATCGCCAGCGCACCGTCGCGCAGCTTTTCGGTTTTCACTACGCCATCAACCAGGCCCAGCTTTTGCGCTTCTGCCGCACCGACGTCTTTGCCCGCGGTAATAATTTCAAGCGCGCTATCCGCACCTAACAAACGAGGCAGACGAACGGAACCGCCGAAGCCTGGCATGATGCCTAACTTGGTTTCCGGCAGGCCAATGCGGGCATCCGTTGTGGCCAGGCGGTAATCCGTCGCCAGTACGCATTCGCATCCGCCGCCCAGCGCATAGCCATTCACGGCTGCAATGGTCGGGACCGGCAGATCTTCCAGGCGGTTAAATACGCTGTTGGCGAACTGCAGCCAGTGGGTCAGCTGTTCGGCAGGGACCAGGAACAGCGAGAGGAATTCAGTAATGTCGGCGCCAACGATAAAGGCGGACTTGCTGGAGCTCAGCAGCAGGCCTTTGAGGTTCGGCTGCTTTTCAAGCACGGTCAGCGCTTCGCCGAGGCTGGCGACGGTCGCCGTATCCAGCTTGTTGACGGAGCCGGGGGCATCAAACACCAGTTCGGCAATGCCGTCTTCCAGCCAGTCGAGATGTAGGGTTTCACCTTGGTAGAGCATGTCAGTCTCCTGAATCCAGCAATGGGATCTGGTCGTACCAGATGAAGCGGAGTGTGGAATTGATGTTAATGAAATGCAAATTTCTCTTTAAATATTTGCAAACTCGATCACAGGAGGCGGAAATAACTCGACGGTTTGTACGGTATGCTAAGATGCGTGGCGAACAGGTACAAAAAACAGAAGGATAAATTATGGAATCACTGGCCGCGCTGTACAAAGATCATGTGGCAACGCTACAGGAGCGTACCCGCAACGTTCTGGCGCGTTTTAACCTTGATGCATTACTTATTCACTCCGGGGAGCTGTTCAACGTTTTCCTCGATGATCATGCCTATCCGTTTAAAGTTAACCCGCAGTTTAAGGCGTGGGTGCCGGTCACTCAGGTACCCAACTGCTGGCTGCTGGTGGACGGCGTGAATAAGCCGAAGCTGTGGTTCTATCTGCCGGTAGATTACTGGCACAACGTGGAGCCGCTGCCGGAATCCTTCTGGACCGATGATATTGAAGTGATAGCGCTGCCAAAAGCCGACGGTATTGGCAGTCAACTGCCTGCTGCGCGCGGCAACATCGGCTATATTGGCCCGGTGCCGGAGCGTGCGTTACAGCTGGATATCACTCCAGCCAATATCAACCCGAAAGGGGTTATCGATTACCTGCATTACTATCGCGCCTATAAAACGGACTACGAACTGTCCTGCATGCGTGAAGCTCAGAAAACGGCGGTTGTGGGCCATCGTGCTGCGCATGAAGCCTTCCTGTCTGGTATGAGCGAGTTCGATATTAACATCGCTTATCTGACGGCAACCGGCCACCGCGATACTGACGTGCCTTATGGCAATATCGTGGCGCTCAATGAGCATGCCTCCGTACTGCACTACACCAAGCTGGATCACCGCGTACCTGCCGAAATCCGCAGTTTCCTGCTGGATGCCGGGGCAGAATATAACGGCTATGCCGCCGACCTGACCCGCACCTGGACCACCCATGGTGACAGCGATTTCGCTCATCTGATTAAAGATGTGAACGAAGAGCAACTGGCGCTTATCGATACCATGAAGTCCGGCGTGCGCTACACCGACTACCACATCCAGTTCCATCAGCGCCTGGCTAAGCTGCTGCGCCGCCACAAGCTGGTGAACGACATCAGTGAAGAGGCGATGCTGGAAGCCGGGATCACCACGCCGTTCATGCCTCACGGCATCGGGCATCCGCTGGGCCTGCAGGTTCATGACGTAGCCGGGTTTATGCAGGACGATACCGGGACGCATCTGGCAGCACCTTCCCAGCATCCTTACCTGCGCTGTACCCGTGTGCTGGAACCTCGCATGGTGCTGACCATCGAGCCTGGCCTGTACTTCATTGAATCGTTGCTGGCACCGTGGCGTGAAGGGCAATACAGCAAGCACTTCGACTGGAAGCGCATTGAAGCCCTGAAGCCGTTTGGCGGCATTCGTATTGAAGATAACGTGGTTATCTATGAAAACAGCACCGAAAACATGACGCGTAACCTGAAGCTCGCGTAATGGAAAGCTGGCCAATCCCCGCTGAGCCCGTCACGGTCAGCGAGGAGATTAAGAAAAGCCGCTTCATTACCCTTGTCGCTCATACAGACGGGGTAATAGCGGCGAAAGCGTTTGTTGAGAAGGCTCGAGCCGAACACCCGGACGCCCGGCACCACTGCTGGGCGTGGGTTGCTGGCGCGCCGGATGACTCGCAGCAGCTCGGTTTCTCGGATGATGGCGAACCTGCCGGCACCGCAGGGAAACCCATCCTGGCTCAGCTGATGGGCAAAGGCATTGGTGAAATCACGGCGGTTGTAGTGCGCTATTATGGCGGGGTGAAGCTGGGCACGGGTGGCCTGGTGAAAGCCTACGGCGGCGGCGTACAGCTGGCGTTAAACCTGCTTCCGACAGTGCTCAAAGTGCCGTTAACCGAATATACTTTGCAGTGCGACTATTCGCAGCTGGCGGGTGTGGAAGCGCTGCTCAAGCAAAGTGATGGTCTTATCGTGGAAAGCGACTTCCAGGTCGCCGTTGATCTGCGCGTAGCATTGCCGCAAACCCAGGTGGCTGCTTTCAGCGCCAGGCTGAGTGATTTTAGCCGCGGTGCATTGCATTTATTGCCGTTTGAACAATAATCCCACCTCGTTATTTATAGATATTTAAGGAAGCGGCTGAAATGCATTTTCGCGCCATAACCCGAATCGTTGGTCTGTTGGTTATCCTCTTTTCCGGAACCATGATACTCCCCGGCTTAGTGGCTCTAATCTATCGCGATGGTGCCGGCCGCGCTTTTACCCAAACCTTCTTCGTTGCTCTGGCAATCGGCTCTCTGCTGTGGTGGCCTAACCGCCGCGAGAAGAGGGAGCTAAAACCCAAAGAGGGTTTCCTGATCGTTGTGCTGTTCTGGACCGTGCTGGGCAGCGTGGGTGCGCTGCCGTTTGTCTTCGCCGAGCGGCCGAATCTGACGGTAACAGACGCCTTTTTTGAGTCCTTTTCTGGCCTGACGACCACCGGCGCAACAACGCTGGTGGGGCTGGATTCTTTACCTCACGCCATTCTCTTTTACCGTCAGATGCTGCAATGGTTCGGCGGGATGGGGATCATTGTCCTGGCTGTGGCCATCTTGCCTATTCTTGGCGTCGGGGGGTTGCAGCTCTACCGGGCAGAAATGCCGGGGCCGCTAAAAGATAACAAAATGCGCCCGCGAATTGCCGAAACGGCAAAGACGCTGTGGCTTATTTACGTCCTGCTGACGATTGCCTGCGCGCTTGCGCTTTGGTTTGCCGGTATGCCGGCGTTTGACGCTATCGGGCATAGTTTTTCTACTATTGCGATTGGCGGCTTCTCAACTCACGACGCCAGCGTGGGCTACTTCAATAGCCCAACAATCAATACCATCATCGCTATCTTCCTGCTGATCTCCGGCTGTAACTATAGTCTGCACTTCGCTGTGCTCAGCGGACGCAGCCTGAAGGTGTACTGGCGTGACCCGGAATTTCGTATGTTCATCGGCGTGCAGCTATCGCTGGTTCTGGTCTGTACGCTGGTGCTTTGGTTCCACAATACCTACCAGTCCGCCTGGCAGACCTTAAACCAGGCCTTCTTCCAGGTCGTATCGATGGCAACCACCGCAGGCTTTACCACGGATAGCATTGCTCGCTGGCCACTATTCTTGCCGGTATTGCTGCTTTGTTCTGCTTTCATTGGGGGCTGTGCGGGTTCTACCGGCGGCGGCCTGAAAGTTATTCGTATCCTGCTGCTGTTCAAACAAGGTAACCGCGAGCTGAAACGCCTGGTGCATCCGAATGCGGTTTACAGCATTAAACTTGGGAACCGGGCCCTGCCGGAGAGAATCCTCGAAGCCGTATGGGGATTCTTCTCTGCTTATGCGCTGGTGTTTATTGTCAGTATGCTGGCCATCATCGCGACCGGCGTCGATGACTTCTCAGCATTCGCCTCGGTAGCGGCAACGCTCAATAACCTTGGTCCCGGCCTTGGCGTGGTGGCCGATAACTTTGCCAGCATGAATCCCGTCGCCAAATGGATCCTGATTGTGAATATGCTGTTTGGTCGTCTGGAAGTGTTTACCCTGTTAGTACTGTTCACGCCTACTTTCTGGCGAGAGTAACCGGAGCCTGTGTGAAAACCTTAATTCTGTTTTCGACCCGAGATGGTCAAACTCGTGAGATTGCTTCCTATATCTCTTCTGAACTGAAAGAGTTGGGCGTTGAGAGTGATGTGGTGAATCTCCATCGCTGCGAGGATATCGCCTGGGCTAACTACGACCGGGTAATTATTGGTGCCTCTATTCGCTACGGGCATTTCCATGCTTCCGTCGAGGCGTTTGTGAAAAAGCATCAGCTGCAGCTGAAGGAGCGTGCGAGTGCATTTTTCGCAGTCAACCTGGTTGCCCGTAAACCAGAGAAGCGTTCGCCACAGACAAATCCCTACACCCGCAAGTTTTTGCTTAACTCGGTTTGGCAGCCTGACCATTGTGCCGTGTTTGCAGGTGCGCTGCGTTATCCACGTTATGGTTGGTTAGACCGCTTCATGATCCGCTTAATTATGAAAATGACCGACGGTGAAACGGATACCAGTAAAGAAGTGGTTTATACCGATTGGCAGCAGGTAGCCCGTTTTGCCCATGAAATTGCGCAGTTAAGCACCAAATAGTGTTGTAAATAAGCGGGTTGGCGAAAAAGAATACGGTCAGAAAGTTTTTTTAAATAAACGCTTGTCACCGCCGAAGAACTCCCTATAATGCGCCTCCACTGACACGGAACAACGGCTTGTAAAGCGGCGTGTCAGGCGGAGTGAAGCGAAAAATAAATGCTTGACTACGCAGCGGGAAAGCGTAATATGCACAGCCCGCGCTACTGAGAAAGTAGCACTGCTCTTTAACAATTTATCAGACAATCTGTGTGGGCACTCGCAGGATTGATATCTCAGCATCTTCGGATGCAACAAAATATCAAGTCTTGAAGAGTGACTACTGATTTTATAAACAGTTTTAATTCTTTGAGCATCAAACACTTT
Organism: Cedecea neteri; assembly: GCF_000757825.1. Taxonomy (GTDB): domain Bacteria; phylum Pseudomonadota; class Gammaproteobacteria; order Enterobacterales; family Enterobacteriaceae; genus Cedecea; species Cedecea selenatireducens. The sequence goes on along the minus strand of NZ_CP009451.1, from coordinate 2,414,137 downwards.
TAAATTGAAGAGTTTGATCATGGCTCAGATTGAACGCTGGCGGCAGGCCTAACACATGCAAGTCGAGCGGTAGCACAGGGAGCTTGCTCCTGGGTGACGAGCGGCGGACGGGTGAGTAATGTCTGGGGATCTGCCTGATGGAGGGGGATAACTACTGGAAACGGTAGCTAATACCGCATAACGTCGCAAGACCAAAGAGGGGGACCTTCGGGCCTCTTGCCATCAGATGAACCCAGATGGGATTAGCTAGTAGGTGGGGTAATGGCTCACCTAGGCGACGATCCCTAGCTGGTCTGAGAGGATGACCAGCCACACTGGAACTGAGACACGGTCCAGACTCCTACGGGAGGCAGCAGTGGGGAATATTGCACAATGGGCGCAAGCCTGATGCAGCCATGCCGCGTGTATGAAGAAGGCCTTCGGGTTGTAAAGTACTTTCAGCGAGGAGGAAGGCGTTAAGGTTAATAACCTTAGCGATTGACGTTACTCGCAGAAGAAGCACCGGCTAACTCCGTGCCAGCAGCCGCGGTAATACGGAGGGTGCAAGCGTTAATCGGAATTACTGGGCGTAAAGCGCACGCAGGCGGTTTGTTAAGTCGGATGTGAAATCCCCGGGCTCAACCTGGGAACTGCATTCGAAACTGGCAAGCTTGAGTCTTGTAGAGGGGGGTAGAATTCCAGGTGTAGCGGTGAAATGCGTAGAGATCTGGAGGAATACCGGTGGCGAAGGCGGCCCCCTGGACAAAGACTGACGCTCAGGTGCGAAAGCGTGGGGAGCAAACAGGATTAGATACCCTGGTAGTCCACGCCGTAAACGATGTCGACTTGGAGGTTGTGCCCTTGAGGCGTGGCTTCCGGAGCTAACGCGTTAAGTCGACCGCCTGGGGAGTACGGCCGCAAGGTTAAAACTCAAATGAATTGACGGGGGCCCGCACAAGCGGTGGAGCATGTGGTTTAATTCGATGCAACGCGAAGAACCTTACCTACTCTTGACATCCAGAGAACTTTCCAGAGATGGATTGGTGCCTTCGGGAACTCTGAGACAGGTGCTGCATGGCTGTCGTCAGCTCGTGTTGTGAAATGTTGGGTTAAGTCCCGCAACGAGCGCAACCCTTATCCTTTGTTGCCAGCGGTTCGGCCGGGAACTCAAAGGAGACTGCCAGTGATAAACTGGAGGAAGGTGGGGATGACGTCAAGTCATCATGGCCCTTACGAGTAGGGCTACACACGTGCTACAATGGCGCATACAAAGAGAAGCGACCTCGCGAGAGCAAGCGGACCTCATAAAGTGCGTCGTAGTCCGGATTGGAGTCTGCAACTCGACTCCATGAAGTCGGAATCGCTAGTAATCGTAGATCAGAATGCTACGGTGAATACGTTCCCGGGCCTTGTACACACCGCCCGTCACACCATGGGAGTGGGTTGCAAAAGAAGTAGGTAGCTTAACCTTCGGGAGGGCGCTTACCACTTTGTGATTCATGACTGGGGTGAAGTCGTAACAAGGTAACCGTAGGGGAACCTGCGGTTGGATCACCTCCTTACCTAAAAGATACAAACCCGCGTAGTGCTCACACAGATTGTCTGATAGAAAACGAGCAGTAAAACCTTATAGGCTTGTAGCTCAGGTGGTTAGAGCGCACCCCTGATAAGGGTGAGGTCGGTGGTTCAAGTCCACTCAGGCCTACCAAATTTTCCCCTGTTCTGCGTTGCACCTCAGACTCGCATACTTAAGTATGCGTCGCTAAGTTGCGCCTTGACCAGATGAAAATTAACGGTAATCAAAGGTTTTACGAAATCGATGGGGCTATAGCTCAGCTGGGAGAGCGCCTGCCTTGCACGCAGGAGGTCAGCGGTTCGATCCCGCTTAGCTCCACCATCATTTCATGCACCAAAACTACTTCAGAGTGTACCGGCAACGGTGTGCTGCGAAGTATTTGCTCTTTAACAATCCGGAACAAGCTGAAAATTGAAACGACATGTCGTCTCATTCCTCCGTAATAAGGGATGGGGTTAAGACATGTTCGAGTCTCTCAAATTTTCGCAACAGCGATGGTGTCTCACGAGACATCTTCGGGTTGTGAGGTTAAGCGACTAAGCGTACACGGTGGATGCCCTGGCAGTCAGAGGCGATGAAGGACGTGCTAATCTGCGATAAGCGTCGGTAAGGTGATATGAACCGTTATAGCCGGCGATTTCCGAATGGGGAAACCCAGTGTGATTCGACACACTATCGTTAAGTGAATACATAGCTTAACGAAGCGAACCGGGGGAACTGAAACATCTAAGTACCCCGAGGAAAAGAAATCAACCGAGATTCCCCCAGTAGCGGCGAGCGAACGGGGAACAGCCCAGAACCTGAATCAGTTTGTGTGTTAGTGGAAGCGTCTGGAAAGTCGCAGGGTACAGGGTGATACTCCCGTACACTAAAATGCACATGCTGTGAGTTCGAAGAGTAGGGCGGGACACGTGGTATCCTGTCTGAATATGGGGGGACCATCCTCCAAGGCTAAATACTCCTGACTGACCGATAGTGAACCAGTACCGTGAGGGAAAGGCGAAAAGAACCCCGGCGAGGGGAGTGAAACAGAACCTGAAACCGTGTACGTACAAGCAGTGGGAGCCTCTTTTATGGGGTGACTGCGTACCTTTTGTATAATGGGTCAGCGACTTATATTCTGTAGCAAGGTTAACCGTATAGGGGAGCCGCAGGGAAACCGAGTCTTAACTGGGCGTTAAGTTGCAGGGTATAGACCCGAAACCCGGTGATCTAGCCATGGGCAGGTTGAAGGTTGGGTAACACTAACTGGAGGACCGAACCGACTAATGTTGAAAAATTAGCGGATGACTTGTGGCTGGGGGTGAAAGGCCAATCAAACCGGGAGATAGCTGGTTCTCCCCGAAAGCTATTTAGGTAGCGCCTCGTGAACTCATCTTCGGGGGTAGAGCACTGTTTCGGCTAGGGGGCCATCCCGGCTTACCAACCCGATGCAAACTACGAATACCGAAGAATGTTATCACGGGAGACACACGGCGGGTGCTAACGTCCGTCGTGAAGAGGGAAACAACCCAGACCGCCAGCTAAGGTCCCAAAGTCATGGTTAAGTGGGAAACGATGTGGGAAGGCACAGACAGCCAGGATGTTGGCTTAGAAGCAGCCATCATTTAAAGAAAGCGTAATAGCTCACTGGTCGAGTCGGCCTGCGCGGAAGATGTAACGGGGCTAAACCATGCACCGAAGCTGCGGCAGCGACGCTTATGCGTTGTTGGGTAGGGGAGCGTTCTGTAAGCCGTCGAAGGTGGACTGTGAGGTCTGCTGGAGGTATCAGAAGTGCGAATGCTGACATAAGTAACGATAAAGCGGGTGAAAAGCCCGCTCGCCGGAAGACCAAGGGTTCCTGTCCAACGTTAATCGGGGCAGGGTGAGTCGACCCCTAAGGCGAGGCCGAAAGGCGTAGTCGATGGGAAACAGGTTAATATTCCTGTACTTGGTGTTACTGCGAAGGGGGGACGGAGAAGGCTATGTTAGCCGGGCGACGGTTGTCCCGGTTTAAGCATGTAGGCGGAGCGTTTAGGTAAATCCGGACGCTTATCAAACGCTGAGGTGTGATGACGAGGCACTACGGTGCTGAAGTAACAAATGCCCTGCTTCCAGGAAAAGCCTCTAAGCATCAGGTAACATTAAATCGTACCCCAAACCGACACAGGTGGTCAGGTAGAGAATACCAAGGCGCTTGAGAGAACTCGGGTGAAGGAACTAGGCAAAATGGTGCCGTAACTTCGGGAGAAGGCACGCTGTCGGTAGGTGAAACCCCTTGCGGGTGGAGCTGAAGGCAGTCGAAGATACCAGCTGGCTGCAACTGTTTATTAAAAACACAGCACTGTGCAAACACGAAAGTGGACGTATACGGTGTGACGCCTGCCCGGTGCCGGAAGGTTAATTGATGGGGTTATCCGCAAGGAGAAGCTCTTGATCGAAGCCCCGGTAAACGGCGGCCGTAACTATAACGGTCCTAAGGTAGCGAAATTCCTTGTCGGGTAAGTTCCGACCTGCACGAATGGCGTAATGATGGCCAGGCTGTCTCCACCCGAGACTCAGTGAAATTGAAATCGCTGTGAAGATGCAGTGTACCCGCGGCAAGACGGAAAGACCCCGTGAACCTTTACTATAGCTTGACACTGAACATTGAGCCTTGATGTGTAGGATAGGTGGGAGGCTTTGAAGCGTGGACGCCAGTCTGCGTGGAGCCAACCTTGAAATACCACCCTTTAATGTTTGATGTTCTAACGTAGACCCGTAATCCGGGTTGCGGACAGTGTCTGGTGGGTAGTTTGACTGGGGCGGTCTCCTCCTAAAGCGTAACGGAGGAGCACGAAGGTTAGCTAATCACGGTCGGACATCGTGAGGTTAGTGCAAAGGCATAAGCTAGCTTGACTGCGAGAGTGACGGCTCGAGCAGGTGCGAAAGCAGGTCTTAGTGATCCGGTGGTTCTGAATGGAAGGGCCATCGCTCAACGGATAAAAGGTACTCCGGGGATAACAGGCTGATACCGCCCAAGAGTTCATATCGACGGCGGTGTTTGGCACCTCGATGTCGGCTCATCACATCCTGGGGCTGAAGTAGGTCCCAAGGGTATGGCTGTTCGCCATTTAAAGTGGTACGCGAGCTGGGTTTAGAACGTCGTGAGACAGTTCGGTCCCTATCTGCCGTGGGCGCTGGAGAATTGAGGGGGGCTGCTCCTAGTACGAGAGGACCGGAGTGGACGCATCACTGGTGTTCGGGTTGTCATGCCAATGGCATTGCCCGGTAGCTAAATGCGGAAAAGATAAGCGCTGAAAGCATCTAAGCGCGAAACTTGCCCCGAGATGAGTTCTCCCTGACCCTTTAAGGGTCCTGAAGGAACGTTGAAGACTACGACGTTGATAGGCTGGGTGTGTAAGCGTAGCGATACGTTGAGCTAACCAGTACTAATGATCCGTGAGGCTTAACCTTACAACACCGAAGGTGTTTTGAGAGAATTTAGAGAGAAGAGTAAATTTTCAGCTTAGTTCAGGATTAGATTGATGGTTATGCGGATGCATGACGGTCAATAACAGAATTTGCCTGGCGGCCGTAGCGCGGTGGTCCCACCTGACCCCATGCCGAACTCAGAAGTGAAACGCCGTAGCGCCGATGGTAGTGTGGGGTCTCCCCATGCGAGAGTAGGGAACTGCCAGGCATCAAATAAAACAAAAAACCTCAGCCTGACGGCTGGGGTTTTTTGTTTATGTGATATCAGGAAATTATCTGCACGAGCATGGGCATGCGACAAACGTGTCGGGAACACGTTTGAACGCCGCCTGCGGCGGCCCCAAAGGGGCGAGTATCAGGATGATACGAGTACTGTAGGAACTGCCAGGCATCAAATAAAACAAAAGGCTCAGTCGAAAGACTGGGCCTTTTTGCTATGCGCGTTATACCGAGACAGGCAAGCCAATCCCGGTAGGATCGGGTAAACTACTTCGGTTAATATTCCGGGAAATGGCTGACATGAACTCCTCTCTTAAACCCTTCAATACCTTTGGTATTCAGGCAACGGCTGAACGTATAGTTATCGCTGAATCCGTACAACAGCTTACTGAAGCATGGACAGCATCGATGCATGCTCAGCAGCCCGTTCTTATTCTGGGTGAAGGCAGTAACGTCCTTTTCCTGCAGGACTTTGAGGGAACGGTGATTGTTAATCGCATCAAAGGGATCCAGGTGATTGAAACTGAAGATGCCTGGTTACTGCATGTCGGAGCCGGTGAAAACTGGCATAATCTCGTGGAATATACCCTCCAGCAAGGCATGCCGGGTCTGGAAAATCTTGCTTTGATCCCCGGTTGTGCAGGCTCATCGCCAATCCAAAACATTGGAGCATATGGGGTCGAAATAAAAAAGGTCTGCGATTACGTCGATTGTGTTGAGCTGAGCAACGGCCGTGCGTTGCGTTTAACCAACGAAGAGTGCCGCTTTGGCTACCGTGACAGTATCTTCAAACATGACTATCAGGATCGCTTCGCGATTGTTGCTGTAGGTTACCGCCTGCCGAAAGCATGGATGCCTGTGCTCAACTATGGTGATCTGACTAAATTAGATCCGGCTACCGTTACGCCTCAGCAGATTTTTGAAAGCGTCTGCACTATGAGAACCTCGAAGCTGCCCGATCCTAAAGTGAATGGTAATGCCGGTAGTTTCTTCAAAAACCCCGTTATTAGTGCCGAACAGGCAGAAAAACTGATTTCCAACGTGGCGAACGTGCCTCATTATCCGCAACCTGACGCTAGCGTTAAGCTTGCTGCTGGCTGGCTGATCGATCAATGCCAGCTCAAGGGCCATCGCATCGGTGGCGCGGCGGTTCATCAGCAGCAGGCCCTTGTTATTATTAATGAAGATGAGGCAAGCAGCTCGGATGTAATTGCCCTCGCTCATTATATTCGCCAGCGAGTCGGAGAAAAGTTTGATGTCTGGCTTGAGCCTGAGGTTCGTTTTATGGGCGGTAAAGGTGAAGTCAGCGCCGTGGAGACTATCGCATGAAAGATAATCGAGTTCCGTTAACGTTAATCAGTATTCTTGCAGACGGCGAGTTTCATTCCGGCGAGCATCTGGGTGAGCAATTAGGCATGAGCCGTGCCGCGATTAATAAGCATGTTCAAACGTTGAGAGACTGGGGTATTGATGTTTTCACCGTTCCGGGCAAAGGCTACAGCTTGCCGGAGCCCATCCAGCTGCTGGATGAAAGCTTCATTAAGTCGCAAATCGATAGTGGTACAGTAGCTGTGCTACCGGTGATTGATTCGACCAATCAGTACCTGCTCGATCGCCTCAGCACCCTTCAGTCCGGTGATGCCTGTATAGCCGAATACCAGCAGGCTGGGCGTGGCAGACGAGGTCGCCAGTGGTTTTCCCCCTTTGGGGCAAATCTTTATCTGTCCATGTACTGGCGTCTGGAGCAGGGACCCGCGGCGGCAATTGGTCTCAGCCTTGTTATTGGCATCGTAATGGCCGAAGTATTGCAGAGGCTTGGTGCCGAAGAGGTCAGAGTTAAATGGCCAAATGACCTCTATCTCAACGATCGCAAGCTTGCCGGTATTCTGGTTGAGCTCACGGGCAAAACGGGGGACGCTGCACAGATAGTAATTGGAGCAGGGATTAATCTCGCGATGCGCAGCGTAGCTACAGATGTGATTAACCAGGGCTGGATTAACCTGCAGGAAGCCGGTATCCGTATTGACAGGAATACGTTGGCCATAACGCTTATTCAGGAGCTTCGTGCGGCGCTGCAGCTATTTGAGCAGGAAAGTCTGGTACCGTTTCTGCCTCGCTGGGAAAAGCTGGATAATTTTATTCATCGTCCGGTAAAGCTCATTATCGGTGAACGTGAGATTTATGGTATTTCTCGCGGGATCAACGAGCAGGGGGGATTATTGCTGGAACAGGATGGCGTAATAAAGTCTTGGGTTGGCGGTGAAATTTCCCTGCGCGGTGTGAATTAAAGAGAGGGGGATTTCCCCCTCGCCTTATTATTTTCTCAGCTTAACGCAGTCAACGGCATGATTAGCACTTTTTGTCATTATTAAGCTTGCGCGATCGCGTGTGGGTAATATGTTCTGCTGTAAATTCAACAGATTAATCTCTTTCCATAACTGCATGGCAATATTCACAGCTTCATCCTGAGAAAGTTTTGCATAGCTATGGAAATAAGAATTTGGATCGGTAAAAGCGCCTTCCCGGAATTTCAGGAAACGATTGATATACCAGTTTTGTAATAACTCTTCCGGCGCATCGACATAAATAGAAAAATCCACAAAATCCGAAACAAATACATGATGCGGATCGTGCGGATAATCCATTCCGCTTTGCAAAACGTTCAATCCTTCCAGGATTAATATATCCGGCTGGGCAACTATCTTGTCACCGTCAGGAATCACGTCATACACGAGATGTGAGTAAACCGGCGCTGTCACATTGGTTGCGCCAGATTTGATATCAGAGACAAACTTCACCAGGCGATGCATATCATAGGATTGCGGGAAGCCTTTCTTCTTCATCAAATTGCGCTCTTTGAGCACTTTATTTGGATGAAGGAAGCCATCAGTGGTAATCAGCTCAACCCGGCGATGCTCAGGCCAGCGGCTCAGCAAAGCCTGCAGTACGCGAGCTGTAGTGCTCTTCCCGACCGCCACACTGCCCGCAATACTAATGACATAGGGAATGCGTTGTCCGTTTGTGCCAAGGAACTGCTCGAGTACCGCCTGGCGCCGCAGGTTTGAACTGATATAAAAATTGAGCAGGCGAGACAGCGGCAGATAAATCTCGGCCACTTCTTCCAGGGAGAGGTCTTCGTTAATGCCTTTTAACCGGGCTATTTCCCCTTCGGTTAGCGTCATGGGGACTGAGTCACGCAAAGCCGCCCACTGGCTCCGGTCAAATTGTAGATATGGGGTCGTTGCCAACATTTGCTCTTTATTACTCATAAGCATGCTTCTGCCTGTAATTCAGGACAAAATTTACGCACTGCATTCTCTAACGCATGAAATCAAACGTAGTGCATCAAAAGTATGCAGCGTATTTAACTTTTCAATAGTGGGCAGGAGGGTAACACCGGAATGGAGAGAACGATAAGAAAAAATCAACAGCAGTGACGTATTACGGCGAATACATCACGTTACGCTTAGGTAAAAGAGAGGTCTGCAAGTAATCGTTGCATAACTAGCCCCTTTCAGGACTCACGATTGCCATTCTACAATAACAAAACGTCGGGTCAGGCAATATGGCAGGCGGTAATGATGGAAATTTGTTCTCAATTGGTGCTTTAGCCATCATATTTTCGAGATCTAGCACAAAATGTGAGCGGTAGTGCATTTTATGCAATTTTTTTGTTGCATGCGCGGCTCTGTCTTCCTAGAATGCGCGCTACTTGATGCCGGCTTAGCTCAGTAGGTAGAGCAACTGACTTGTAATCAGTAGGTCACCAGTTCGATTCCGGTAGCCGGCACCATCAAGTACCCCAGGTGGGGTTCCCGAGCGGCCAAAGGGAGCAGACTGTAAATCTGCCGTCATCGACTTCGAAGGTTCGAATCCTTCCCCCACCACCATATTCGGCAACGCATTGCGAAGCCCGAGACGATAGACAAGCAGTTTGTCGGCTCGAATATTGAGAGGCCTTCTCTCATATTCAGTACAGAAAGATTCAGGTAGCCGAGTTCCAGGATGCGGGCATCGTATAATGGCTATTACCTCAGCCTTCCAAGCTGATGATGTGGGTTCGATTCCCACTGCCCGCTCCAACAAGATGTGCTGATATAGCTCAGTTGGTAGAGCGCACCCTTGGTAAGGGTGAGGTCGGCAGTTCGAATCTGCCTATCAGCACCACTTCTTTATCTCCTCCCTGTTTCTCTTCTGTTAATGCATTCAGCTAATTCAGGCATATGCCTGGTTGATGTGGTGATATCACCGATTTATCCGTGTCTTAGAGGGACAATCGATGTCTAAAGAAAAGTTTGAACGTACAAAACCGCACGTTAACGTCGGTACTATCGGCCACGTTGACCATGGTAAAACAACGCTGACCGCTGCAATCACTACCGTTCTGGCTAAAACCTACGGTGGTTCTGCTCGTGCATTCGACCAGATCGATAACGCACCAGAAGAAAAAGCTCGTGGTATCACCATCAACACTTCCCACGTTGAATACGACACCCCGACTCGTCACTACGCGCACGTTGACTGCCCAGGGCACGCCGACTACGTGAAAAACATGATCACCGGTGCTGCTCAGATGGACGGCGCTATCCTGGTTGTTGCTGCGACTGACGGCCCTATGCCTCAGACCCGTGAGCACATCCTGCTGGGTCGTCAGGTTGGCGTTCCTTACATCATCGTGTTCCTGAACAAATGTGACATGGTTGATGACGAAGAGCTGCTGGAACTGGTTGAAATGGAAGTTCGTGAACTTCTGTCTCAGTACGACTTCCCGGGCGATGACACTCCAATCATCCGTGGTTCTGCTCTGAAAGCGCTGGAAGGCGAAGCTGAGTGGGAAGCTAAAATCGTTGAACTGGCTGGCTTCCTGGATTCCTACATCCCAGAACCAGTACGTGCAATCGACCTGCCGTTCCTGCTGCCAATCGAAGACGTATTCTCCATCTCCGGCCGTGGTACCGTTGTTACCGGTCGTGTAGAGCGCGGTATCGTTAAAGTGGGCGAAGAAGTAGAAATCGTTGGTATCAAAGATACTGCGAAATCTACCTGTACCGGCGTTGAAATGTTCCGCAAACTGCTGGACGAAGGCCGTGCTGGTGAGAACGTTGGTGTTCTGCTGCGTGGTATCAAACGTGAAGAAATCGAACGTGGTCAGGTTCTGGCTAAGCCAGGCTCTATCAAGCCGCACACCAAGTTCGAATCTGAAGTGTACATCCTGTCCAAAGACGAAGGCGGCCGTCATACTCCGTTCTTCAAAGGCTACCGTCCACAGTTCTACTTCCGTACAACTGACGTGACCGGTACCATCGAACTGCCAGAAGGCGTAGAGATGGTAATGCCAGGCGACAACATCAAAATGGTTGTTACCCTGATCCACCCAATCGCGATGGATGACGGTCTGCGTTTCGCAATCCGTGAAGGTGGCCGTACCGTTGGTGCGGGCGTTGTTGCTAAAGTTATCGCTTAATCGCTGATAACATTTGACGCAATGCGCAAGAAGAGGGCATCATTTGATGCCCTTTTTGTACGCTTTCGAACCAGAACCTGGCTCATCAGTGATTTTTTACCGATAATCATTGCTGAGACAGGCTCTGAAGATGGCGTTTATGCCGGATAGCGCCTGAAAAGGGCCATTCGGTTTGGTTGCCTCGCCTGCGCGGGGCAAAAATGTTTGTCTGATTTATTGTGACAGGTTGGTTTATGAGTGCGAATACCGAAGCTCAAGGGAGCGGGCGTGGCCTCGAAGCGATGAAGTGGCTGGCAGTAGTCGTTTTGCTGCTCGTGGCAATCGTGGGCAACTACATTTATCGTGATATCACTCTGCCGCTTCGTGCACTGGCTGTGGTAATTCTGATTGCAGCGGCAGGTGGTGTTGCACTGCTGACGGTAAAAGGCAAAGCAACCGTAGCCTTTGCTCGCGAAGCGAGAACTGAAGTACGCAAGGTGATTTGGCCTACTCGCCAGGAAACTCTGCACACCACTTTAATCGTGGCCGCGGTTACCGCTGTGATGTCACTGATTTTGTGGGGGCTGGATGGTATTCTGGTCCGCCTGGTATCTTTTATTACTGGCCTGAGGTTCTGAGATGTCTGAAGCCCCTAAAAAGCGTTGGTACGTCGTTCAGGCGTTTTCCGGTTTTGAAGGTCGTGTAGCCACGTCGCTGCGCGAACATATCAAACTCCACAACATGGAAGAGCTGTTTGGCGAAGTCATGGTTCCAACCGAAGAGGTTGTTGAAATCCGTGGCGGCCAACGTCGTAAAAGCGAACGTAAATTCTTCCCTGGCTACGTTCTGGTCCAGATGGTGATGAACGACGCAAGCTGGCACCTGGTGCGTAGCGTTCCTCGCGTAATGGGTTTCATCGGTGGGACTTCCGATCGCCCAGCACCAATCAGCGATAAAGAAGTTGATGCGATCATGAACCGCCTGCAGCAGGTGGGTGACAAGCCGCGTCCGAAAACGCTGTTCGAACCAGGTGAAATGGTACGCGTTAGCGATGGTCCGTTTGCGGACTTCAACGGTGTAGTGGAAGAAGTGGATTACGAGAAGAGCCGCCTGAAGGTTTCCGTTTCCATCTTTGGACGTGCAACGCCGGTTGAACTGGATTTTGCTCAGGTTGAGAAAGCCTGATAATTTGATCGTTTAAGCAGCGATTATTGATTGCACAGGGCGCGAAATTGGCATACAATTTCGCGCCTTTTGTTTTTATGTGTCTCGTACACATAAGACGTTTATTCACGGGGAGCTTCTTTGAGGCGCTATTACCCAATCAGAGGATTTTAGAATGGCTAAGAAAGTACAAGCCTACGTCAAGCTGCAGGTTGCAGCTGGTATGGCGAACCCAAGTCCACCAGTTGGTCCAGCTCTGGGTCAGCAGGGTGTGAACATCATGGAATTCTGTAAAGCGTTCAACGCAAAAACTGAATCCCTGGAAAAAGGTCTGCCAATCCCGGTTGTTATTACCGTTTACGCTGACCGTTCTTTCACTTTCGTTACCAAAACCCCTCCAGCAGCAGTTCTGCTGAAGAAAGCGGCTGGTATCAAGTCTGGTTCCGGTAAGCCGAACAAAGACAAAGTGGGTAAAGTTTCCCGCGCTCAGCTGCAGGAAATCGCGCAGACCAAAGCTGCCGACATGACTGGTTCCGACATTGAAGCGATGACTCGCTCCATTGAAGGTACTGCACGTTCCATGGGCCTGGTAGTGGAGGACTAAGAAATGGCTAAACTGACCAAGCGCATGTCCGTGATTCGTGACAAAGTTGATGCAACTAAGCAGTATGACATCAACGAAGCTATCGCTCTGCTGAAAGAGCTGGCCACTGCTAAATTCGTAGAAAGCGTTGACGTTGCCGTTAACCTCGGCATCGACGCTCGTAAATCTGACCAGAACGTACGTGGTGCAACTGTACTGCCGCACGGTACTGGCCGTTCCGTTCGCGTAGCCGTATTTGCTCAGGGCCCTAACGCTGAAGCAGCTAAAGCTGCTGGCGCAGAGCTGGTAGGTATGGAAGATCTGGCTGACCAGATCAAGAAAGGCGAAATGAACTTCGACGTTGTTATCGCATCTCCAGATGCAATGCGCGTTGTTGGCCAGCTGGGTCAGGTTCTGGGTCCACGCGGCCTGATGCCAAACCCGAAAGTTGGTACCGTAACCCCTAACGTTGCAGAAGCAGTTAAAAATGCTAAAGCAGGTCAGGTTCGTTACCGTAACGACAAAAACGGCATCATCCACACCACCATCGGTAAAGTGGATTTTGACGCTGACAAACTGAAAGAAAACCTGGAATCTCTGCTGGTTGCTCTGAAAAAAGCAAAACCATCTCAGGCGAAAGGCGTGTACATCAAGAAAGTTAGCATCTCCACCACCATGGGTGCTGGTGTTGCCGTTGATCAGTCCGGTCTGACCGCGACTGTGGCGAACTAATAATCGCCTTTACGCGGGCGAAAGATTAGTCTAATATCTTACGCCCGTTGTTCTGTTAATACAGAACACAAAGAATTTTCGGTTGGAGCCTGGCCTTATCCAGGCCTCCGTCCAAGACCGCAGGTGTTTCGCAAGAGACTTAATTGCCTGCGTAGACGGTGACAGAACCTGAAGAATATTTTTAGATAGTCTTTAGCTTGTTTCTGCTCACCGTATGTAGACGCGTTTTTCCATTGTGGTTAAGCGCGAAGTGAGTTTCGGGACTTCTGTCCCGGCTAAAACCCAGGAGCAAAAGCTAATGGCTTTAAATCTTCAAGACAAACAAGCGATTGTTGCTGAAGTCAGCGAAGTAGCCAAAGGCGCGCTGTCTGCAGTAGTTGCGGATTCCCGCGGCGTTACTGTAGATAAAATGACCGAACTGCGTAAAGCAGGTCGCGAAGCCGGCGTTTACATGCGTGTTGTTCGCAACACCTTGCTGCGCCGTGTTGTTGAGGGTACTCAGTTTGAGTGCCTGAAAGACGCGTTCGTTGGTCCGACCCTGATTGCATATTCTATGGAACACCCGGGCGCTGCTGCTCGTCTGTTCAAAGATTTCGCTAAAGCGAATGCAAAATTTGAGGTCAAAGCCGCTGCCTTTGAAGGTGAGCTGATCCCGGCGTCGCAAATCGACCGCCTGGCAACTCTGCCGACCTACGAAGAAGCAATTGCACGCCTGATGGCAACCATGAAAGAAGCTTCGGCTGGCAAACTGGTTCGTACTCTGGCTGCTGTACGCGATGCAAAAGAAGCTGCTTAATCGCAGTTTTCTTTATCAAGTATTCGCTTACGTATAAACTTATTCTGATATTCAGGAACAATTTAAATGTCTATCACTAAAGATCAAATCATTGAAGCAGTATCCGCTATGTCCGTAATGGACGTTGTAGAACTGATCTCTGCAATGGAAGAAAAATTCGGTGTTTCTGCTGCTGCTGCTGTAGCTGTTGCTGCTGGCCCAGCTGAAGCTGCTGAAGAGAAAACTGAGTTCGACGTTATTCTGAAAGCTGCTGGCGCTAACAAAGTTGCCGTAATCAAAGCTGTTCGTGGCGCAACTGGCCTGGGTCTGAAAGAAGCTAAAGACCTGGCAGAAACCCCGAATGCCGTTCTGAAAGAAGGCATCAGCAAAGACGACGCAGAAGCTCTGAAAAAATCTCTGGAAGAAGCTGGCGCTGAAGTTGAAGTTAAATAAGCCAACCCTTCTGGTTGCAGCCTGAGAAATTAGGCTGATGGCTGGTGACTTTTTAGTCACCAGCCTTTTTGCGCTGTAGGGTATCAGCAGCGTTTCACGCTGTTTGACTGCTGATTACCTCCCAATGTTTGTTCCTATCGACGCCTTAATATATTGCGTCTTTTCGCGCCGGGAGTTCCGGGGCAAAGCGTAACGAAATGGTTTAAGAGTGATAGAAACAAGTATTGCGGGAAGTGTTCCACTTTCCGATCCACAAAATAGTGTTGCATAAACTGCCCCTTTCGACGGGCAGATGGGTCGACTTGTCAGCGAGCTGAGGAACCCTAATGGTTTACTCCTATACCGAGAAAAAACGTATTCGTAAGGATTTTGGAAAGCGTCCACAAGTACTGGACATTCCTTATCTCCTTTCTATCCAGCTTGACTCGTTCCAGAAGTTCATCGAGCAAGATCCCGAAGGTCAGTACGGTCTGGAAGCGGCTTTCCGCTCCGTATTCCCGATTGCAAGCTACAGCGGCAATTCCGAGCTGCAGTATGTGAGCTATCGCCTGGGCGAACCTGTATTTGACGTTAAAGAATGTCAAATCCGTGGCGTGACGTATTCTGCTCCGCTGCGTGTAAAACTGCGTCTGGTGATCTACGAGCGCGAAGCGCCGGAAGGCACCGTTAAAGACATCAAAGAACAAGAAGTGTACATGGGCGAAATTCCGCTCATGACCGACAACGGGACCTTCGTTATCAACGGTACTGAGCGCGTAATCGTTTCTCAGCTTCACCGTAGCCCGGGCGTGTTCTTCGACAGTGACAAAGGTAAGACCCACTCTTCAGGGAAGGTACTGTATAACGCACGTATCATTCCTTACCGTGGTTCCTGGCTGGACTTCGAATTCGACCCGAAAGATAACCTGTTCGTGCGTATTGACCGTCGCCGCAAACTGCCTGCGACCATCATCCTGCGCGCACTGAACTACACCACTGAGCAGATCCTTGACCTGTTCTTTGAGAAAGTTAATTTCGAAATCCGTGACAACAAGCTGCAGATGGAGCTGGTACCGGAACGCCTTCGTGGCGAAACCGCTTCCTTCGACATCGAAGCTGACGGCAAAGTGTACGTTGAAAAAGGCCGCCGTATCACCGCGCGCCATATTCGCCAACTGGAAAAAGACGATATCAAACATATCGAAGTTCCTGTTGAGTACATCGCCGGTAAAGTTGCGGCTAAAGACTACGTTGATGCTTCTACCGGCGAACTGATTTGCCCGGCGAACATGGAACTGTCTTTGGATCTGCTGGCCAAACTGAGCCAGTCAGGCCACAAGCGCATTGAAACGCTGTTCACCAACGATCTTGATCATGGTGCATACATCTCCGAGACCGTACGCGTCGATCCAACCAATGACCGCCTGAGCGCGCTGGTTGAAATCTACCGTATGATGCGTCCTGGTGAGCCACCAACGCGTGAAGCAGCGGAAAGCCTGTTCGAGAACCTGTTCTTCTCCGAAGACCGCTATGACTTGTCTGCGGTTGGTCGTATGAAGTTCAACCGTTCTCTGCTGCGTGATGAAATCGAAGGCTCCGGTATCCTGAGCAAAGATGACATCATCGAAGTTATGCGCAAGCTGATCGGTATTCGTAACGGTCAGGGCGAAGTGGATGATATCGACCACCTCGGCAACCGTCGTATCCGTTCCGTAGGCGAAATGGCGGAAAACCAGTTCCGCGTTGGCCTGGTACGTGTTGAGCGTGCGGTGAAAGAGCGTCTGTCCCTGGGCGATCTGGATACCCTGATGCCTCAGGATATGATCAACGCCAAGCCTATCTCTGCCGCAGTGAAAGAGTTCTTTGGTTCCAGCCAGCTGTCTCAGTTCATGGACCAGAACAACCCGCTGTCCGAGATCACGCACAAACGTCGTATCTCCGCGTTGGGCCCAGGCGGTCTGACCCGTGAGCGCGCGGGCTTCGAAGTACGTGACGTACACCCAACCCACTACGGTCGTGTGTGTCCAATCGAAACCCCAGAAGGTCCAAACATCGGCCTGATCAACTCCCTGTCCGTGTACGCACAGACTAACGAATACGGCTTCCTTGAGACTCCGTATCGTCGCGTTGTTGACGGCGTTGTGACCGACGAAATCCATTACCTGTCTGCTATTGAAGAAGGTAACTACGTCATCGCTCAGGCGAACACCAACCTGAACGAAGAAGGCCGTTTTGTAGACGACCTGGTAACCTGCCGTAGCAAAGGCGAATCCAGCTTGTTCAGTAACGACCAGGTTGACTACATGGACGTTTCCACCCAGCAGGTGGTTTCCGTCGGTGCGTCCCTGATCCCGTTCCTGGAACACGATGACGCCAACCGTGCATTGATGGGTGCGAACATGCAACGTCAGGCGGTTCCGACTCTGCGCGCTGATAAGCCGCTGGTTGGTACCGGTATGGAACGTGCTGTAGCCGTTGACTCCGGCGTTACCGCCGTTGCCAAACGTGGCGGTACCGTTCAGTACGTTGATGCCTCCCGTATCGTTATCAAAGTTAACGAAGACGAGATGTATCCGGGCGAAGCAGGTATCGACATCTACAACCTGACTAAGTACACCCGTTCTAACCAGAACACCTGCATCAACCAGATGCCTTGCGTGTCCCTGGGTGAGCCAATCGAACGCGGCGACGTGCTGGCAGACGGCCCGTCTACCGATCTCGGTGAACTGGCACTTGGCCAGAACATGCGCGTAGCGTTCATGCCGTGGAACGGTTACAACTTCGAAGACTCCATCCTCGTATCCGAGCGTGTTGTTCAGGAAGATCGTTTCACCACTATCCACATTCAGGAACTGGCTTGTGTGTCTCGTGACACCAAACTGGGGCCAGAAGAGATCACCGCTGACATCCCTAACGTGGGTGAAGCTGCGCTCTCCAAGCTGGATGAGTCCGGTATCGTGTATATCGGTGCTGAAGTGACCGGCGGTGATATTCTGGTTGGTAAGGTTACGCCGAAAGGTGAAACCCAGCTGACGCCAGAAGAGAAACTGCTGCGTGCAATCTTCGGTGAGAAAGCGTCTGACGTTAAAGACTCTTCCCTGCGCGTACCAAACGGCGTTTCCGGTACCGTAATCGACGTTCAGGTCTTCACCCGCGATGGCGTGGAAAAAGACAAACGTGCGCTGGAAATCGAAGAGATGCAGCTGAAGCAGGCTAAGAAAGACCTGTCCGAAGAACTGCAGATCTTCGAAGCCGGTCTGTTCAGCCGTATCTATGCCGTACTGGTTTCCGGTGGCGTTGAAGCTGAGAAGCTCGACAAACTGCCGCGTGACCGCTGGCTGGAACTGGGTCTGACCGACGAAGATAAGCAAAACCAGCTGGAGCAGCTGGCAGAGCAGTACGACGAGCTGAAGCACGAGTTTGAGAAGAAACTCGAAGCTAAGCGCCGCAAAATCACTCAGGGCGATGACCTGGCACCTGGCGTGCTGAAAATCGTGAAAGTGTATCTGGCCGTTAAACGTCAGATCCAGCCTGGTGACAAGATGGCAGGTCGTCACGGGAACAAAGGTGTTATCTCCAAGATCAACCCGATCGAAGATATGCCATACGATGAAAACGGCACGCCGGTAGACATCGTACTGAACCCGCTGGGCGTACCATCTCGTATGAACATCGGTCAGATTCTGGAAACCCACCTGGGTATGGCTGCGAAAGGTATCGGCGAGAAGATCAACGCCATGCTGAAACAGCAGCAGGAAGTCGCCAAACTGCGCGAATTCATCCAGAAAGCGTATGACCTGGGTACAGACGTTCGTCAGAAGGTAGATCTGAACACCTTCACCGACGATGAAGTTCTGCGCCTGGCTGAAAACCTGAAAAAAGGTATGCCGATTGCTACTCCGGTATTCGACGGTGCAAAAGAGTCGGAAATCAAAGAGCTGCTGCAACTGGGCGGTCTGCCATCTTCTGGCCAGATTACCCTGTTCGACGGCCGCACCGGTGAGCAGTTTGAGCGTCAGGTAACCGTAGGTTACATGTACATGCTGAAACTGAACCACCTGGTTGATGACAAGATGCACGCGCGTTCTACCGGTTCTTACAGCCTGGTTACTCAGCAGCCGCTGGGTGGTAAGGCTCAGTTCGGTGGTCAGCGCTTCGGTGAGATGGAAGTGTGGGCGCTGGAAGCATATGGCGCTGCCTATACCCTGCAGGAAATGCTGACCGTTAAGTCTGATGACGTGAATGGCCGTACCAAGATGTATAAGAACATCGTGGATGGCAACCATCAGATGGAACCGGGCATGCCGGAATCCTTCAACGTACTGTTGAAAGAGATCCGTTCGCTGGGTATCAACATCGAGCTGGAAGACGAGTAATCGTTGCTCAAAAGGTCCAGGGTGCCCGGCTAACGTCGGGCATCACAGAGTGCTAACTCCGACGGGAGCAAATCCGTGAAAGACTTATTAAAGTTTCTGAAAGCGCAAACTAAAACCGAAGAGTTTGATGCGATCAAAATTGCTCTGGCCTCGCCAGACATGATCCGTTCATGGTCTTTCGGTGAAGTTAAAAAGCCGGAAACCATCAACTACCGTACGTTCAAACCTGAGCGTGACGGTCTGTTCTGCGCCCGTATTTTTGGGCCAGTGAAAGACTACGAGTGCCTGTGCGGTAAGTACAAGCGCCTGAAACACCGTGGTGTGATTTGTGAGAAGTGTGGCGTAGAAGTTACCCAGACTAAAGTTCGTCGTGAGCGTATGGGTCACATCGAACTGGCTTCTCCAACTGCCCACATTTGGTTCCTGAAGTCTCTGCCATCTCGTATCGGCCTGCTGCTGGATATGCCGCTGCGTGATATCGAGCGCGTACTGTACTTCGAATCTTATGTTGTTATCGAAGGCGGGATGACCAACCTCGAGCGTCGTCAGATCCTGACTGAAGAGCAGTATCTGGATGCGCTGGAAGAGTTCGGTGACGAATTCGACGCGAAGATGGGTGCGGAAGCTATTCAGGCCCTGCTGAAGAGCATGGATCTGGAGCAAGAGTGTGAAACTCTGCGCGAAGAGCTGAACGAAACCAACTCCGAAACCAAACGTAAAAAGCTGACCAAGCGTATCAAGCTGCTGGAAGCGTTCGTTCAGTCTGGTAACAAACCAGAGTGGATGATCCTGACCGTTCTGCCGGTTCTGCCGCCAGATCTGCGCCCGCTGGTACCGCTGGATGGTGGTCGTTTCGCAACCTCAGATCTGAACGATCTGTACCGTCGCGTTATCAACCGTAACAACCGTCTGAAGCGTCTGCTTGATCTGGCTGCGCCAGACATCATCGTACGTAACGAAAAACGTATGCTGCAGGAAGCGGTAGATGCCCTGCTGGATAACGGCCGTCGCGGTCGTGCCATCACCGGCTCTAACAAACGTCCTCTGAAATCTTTGGCCGACATGATCAAAGGTAAGCAGGGTCGTTTCCGTCAGAACCTGTTGGGTAAACGTGTTGACTACTCCGGTCGTTCTGTTATCACCGTAGGTCCATACCTGCGTCTGCATCAGTGCGGTCTGCCGAAGAAAATGGCACTGGAGCTGTTCAAACCGTTCATCTACGGCAAGCTGGAACTGCGTGGCCTCGCGACCACCATCAAAGCTGCTAAGAAAATGGTTGAGCGTGAAGAAGCTGTCGTTTGGGATATCCTGGACGAAGTTATCCGCGAACACCCGGTACTGCTGAACCGTGCACCAACCCTGCACCGTTTGGGTATCCAGGCATTTGAACCTGTTCTGATCGAAGGTAAAGCTATCCAGCTGCACCCGCTGGTTTGTGCGGCCTATAACGCCGACTTCGATGGTGACCAGATGGCAGTACACGTTCCGCTGACGCTTGAAGCTCAGCTGGAAGCGCGTGCGCTGATGATGTCTACCAACAACATCCTGTCCCCAGCGAACGGCGAGCCAATCATCGTTCCTTCTCAGGACGTTGTATTGGGTCTGTACTACATGACCCGTGACTGTGTTAACGCCAAAGGCGAAGGCATGGTGCTGACTGGCCCTAAAGAAGCTGAGCGTATTTACCGCGCTGGCCTGGCCTCTCTGCATGCGCGCGTTAAAGTGCGTATCACCGAATACGAAAAAGATGCTCAGGGCGCATTCGTTGCGAAAACCAGCCTGATCGACACGACTATTGGTCGTTCGATTCTGTGGATGATCGTACCGAAAGGCCTGCCTTTCTCCATCGTCAACCAGGCGCTGGGTAAAAAGGCAATCTCCAAGATGCTGAACACCTGTTACCGTATTCTGGGCCTGAAACCGACCGTTATTTTTGCGGACCAGACGATGTACACCGGCTTTGCTTATGCAGCGCGTTCAGGTGCATCCGTTGGTATTGATGACATGGTCATCCCGGAGAAAAAATACGAGATCATCTCTGAAGCGGAAGCTGAAGTTGCTGAGATCCAGGAGCAGTTCCAGTCTGGTCTGGTAACCGCTGGCGAACGCTATAACAAAGTTATCGATATCTGGGCTGCGGCGAACGATCGTGTATCCAAAGCGATGATGGACAACCTGCAAACCGAAACCGTGATTAACCGTGACGGCGTCGAAGAGCAGCAGGTTTCCTTCAACAGCATCTACATGATGGCCGACTCCGGTGCGCGTGGTTCTGCAGCACAGATTCGTCAGCTGGCCGGTATGCGTGGTCTGATGGCTAAGCCAGATGGCTCCATCATCGAAACGCCAATCACCGCGAACTTCCGTGAAGGTCTGAACGTACTCCAGTACTTCATCTCCACTCACGGTGCTCGTAAAGGTCTGGCGGATACCGCACTGAAAACAGCGAACTCCGGTTACCTGACTCGTCGTCTGGTTGACGTTGCCCAGGATCTGGTCGTTACTGAAGACGACTGTGGCACCCTGGAAGGCATCACCATGACGCCGGTTATCGAAGGTGGCGACGTTAAAGAGCCGCTGCGTGACCGCGTATTGGGCCGTGTTACCGCTGAAGACATTCTGAAGCCGGGCACTGCTGATATCCTGGTTCCACGCAACACGCTGCTGCACGAGCAGTGGTGTGACCTGCTGGAAGCTAACTCTGTTGACAGCGTGAAAGTACGTTCCGTAGTAGGTTGCGAAACTGACTTTGGCGTATGTGCTCACTGCTACGGTCGCGACCTGGCACGTGGCCACATCATCAACAAAGGTGAAGCTATCGGGGTTATCGCGGCACAGTCCATCGGTGAACCTGGTACACAGCTGACGATGCGTACGTTCCACATCGGTGGTGCTGCATCCCGTTCTGCTGCTGAATCCAGCATTCAGGTTAAGAACAAAGGTAGCATCAAGCTCAGCAACGCGAAGTCGGTTGTGAACTCTACCGGCAAGCTGGTAGTCACTTCCCGTAACACCGAGCTGAAACTGATAGACGAATTCGGTCGTACCAAAGAGAGCTATAAAGTACCTTACGGTGCTGTGATGGCTAAAGGTGATGGCGAGCAGGTTGCCGGCGGTGAAACCGTAGCAAACTGGGATCCGCACACCATGCCGGTTGTCTCGGAAGTTAGTGGTTTCATCCGCTTTACCGATATGATCGACGGCCAGACCATTACTCGTCAGACCGACGAGTTGACCGGTCTGTCTTCTCTGGTCGTTCTGGACTCTGCCGAGCGTACTGCTGGTGGTAAAGACCTGCGTCCAGCGCTGAAAATCGTTGATGCTAAAGGCAATGACGTTCTGATCCCTGGCACCGATATGCCGGCTCAGTACTTCCTGCCGGGTAAAGCGATTGTCCAGCTGGAAGATGGTACTCAGATTCACTCTGGTGACGCCCTGGCGCGTATTCCACAGGAATCCAGCGGTACCAAGGATATTACCGGTGGTCTGCCGCGTGTTGCCGACTTGTTCGAAGCACGTCGTCCGAAAGAGCCTGCGATCCTGGCTGAAATCAGCGGTATTATCTCGTTTGGTAAAGAAACCAAAGGCAAACGCCGCCTGGTTATCTCCCCAATCGACGGCAGCGATGCTTACGAAGAGATGATTCCGAAATGGCGCCAGCTGAACGTGTTCGAAGGTGAACGCGTAGAACGTGGTGACGTGGTTTCCGATGGTCCAGAGTCTCCGCACGACATCTTGCGTTTACGTGGCGTCTATGCTGTTACTCGTTACATCACCAACGAAGTGCAGGACGTTTATCGTCTGCAAGGCGTTAAGATTAACGATAAACACATCGAAGTTATCGTGCGTCAGATGCTGCGTAAAGCGACTATTGTTAACGCTGGCAGCTCCGACTTCCTGGAAGGCGAGCAGGCTGAATACTCCCGCATCAAGATCGCTAACCGCGAACTGGAAGCGAACGGTAAGATTAACGTGTCCTTTGCACGCGATCTGCTGGGTATCACCAAAGCCTCTCTGGCAACCGAGTCCTTCATCTCCGCGGCATCGTTCCAGGAGACAACTCGTGTGCTTACCGAAGCAGCCGTTGCGGGCAAACGCGACGAACTGCGCGGCCTGAAAGAGAACGTTATCGTGGGTCGTCTGATCCCGGCCGGTACCGGTTATGCGTACCACCAGGATCGTATGCGTCGCCGTGCAGCGGGTGAAGTCCCTGCGGCACCTCAGGTGACTGCTGAAGACGCTACTGCCAGCCTGGCAGAGCTGTTGAACGCAGGCCTGGGCGGTAACGACGAGTAATCGCTCGATACGCCTGAAATAAAAAACCCGCTTCGGCGGGTTTTTTTATGCCTGAAACAGGTCTTTTGCTCTGTACCATGGCGACTGAATAACCTGGAATTAATCGCCTTCAACGTTGTTAACACCAGCTTATGACATTTATTCCAAATCATAACTCATGCCATTAACATTATATTCCACATTGCTCATCAATTAATTAACCTTTGATTCCCATCAACCATTTTTCCTTTTTCCTGCCGTTAGGGATGAATGAAATTTCTACATGTATCAAAAAATAAACAATCCAAAATCGATATAGTCAAAAATCTAACTTATTGATTGATAAGTGGGCATATCACATTTCGGGTCATTATCGCCGAGGGGATTGTTTTGCCTGTAAAACGGGCGGCCATGGTGGCAATAAAGTTACTTATGCGGATATGGATCTTATTTAACGGATAGCTTCTGGGGGTTACATGGAATTTGCTCTACAACTTATTATTATTTTAATTTGCCTGTTCTACGGCGCTAAAAAAGGTGGTATTGCACTGGGGTTGCTAGGGGGAATTGGTCTGGTTATCCTGGTGTTTGTTTTTCACCTTAAACCGGGAAAACCTCCCATTGATGTAATGCTTGTCATTATTGCCGTGGTTGCCGCCTCGTCAACGCTGCAAGCTTCCGGTGGTTTAGATGTGATGCTGCAGATTGCCGAAAAGTTGCTGCGACGCAATCCGAAGTATGTTTCCATCGTCGCCCCCTTTGTTACCTGCATCTTGACGATACTTTGTGGCACTGGACACGTGGTCTACACAATTCTGCCGATTATTTATGATGTCGCCATTAAGAATAATATCCGACCTGAGAGACCTATGGCGGCAAGCTCTATCGGTGCCCAGATGGGGATTATTGCCAGCCCGGTCTCCGTCGCGGTTGTATCGCTGGTCGCCATGCTTGGCAACGTTACGTTTAACGGCAGGCATCTGGAGTTCCTTGACCTTCTTGCCATTACTATTCCGTCAACACTATTGGGCATTCTGGCCATCGGCATTTTCAGCTGGTTTCGCGGTAAGGATTTAGATAAAGACGAGACATTCCAGGCCTTTATCTCTGTTCCAGAAAACCATCACTATGTTTACGGCGACACGGCGACTTTACTGCATAAAAAGTTGCCAATGGCCAACTGGATTGCGATGTGGATTTTTCTTGCATCTATCGCGGTGGTTGCTCTGTTAGGCGCTTTTTCAGAGCTCCGACCGATGTTTGAGGGTAAACCACTCTCGATGGTGCTGGTTATTCAGATGTTTATGCTGCTTTCGGGCGCACTGATCATCATCATCACCAAAACGAATCCTGCTTCAATCTCCAAAAATGAGGTATTTCGCTCCGGGATGATAGCCATTGTCGCGGTCTATGGCATTGCATGGATGGCGGAAACCATGTTTGGTGCACACATGTCGGAGATTAAAAGCGTACTAGGGGAGATGGTGAAAGAGTACCCATGGGCATATGCTATCGTTCTGCTGCTGGTTTCTAAGTTTGTCAATTCTCAGGCCGCGGCGCTGGCGGCGATAGTCCCCGTTGCTCTGGCGATCGGCGTCGACCCTGCGTATATCATTGCCTCTGCTCCGGCGTGTTACGGCTACTATATTCTGCCAACTTACCCAAGTGACCTCGCGGCTATTCAATTTGATCGGTCAGGCACCACGCACATCGGTCGTTTTGTAATAAACCATAGTTTTATTCTGCCTGGATTAATCGGCGTGAGTATTTCGTGTGTTTTTGGCTGGATACTTGCCGGGTTATACGGTTTTTTATAACAGACAACAGGCGCCCCGGAGGCGCCTGTCATTAAAAGCGACTATTTCACCAACGGCAGGCGGCGGTAAAGCTCAATCATATCGGTCGCCAGATCCTGAATAACCATCGCGTTCATCAGGTGATCCTGAGAGTGTACGGTAATCAGGTTGACCGGCAGCTTGCCGGAGCCTTCATCCAGGCCAATCAGCTGGGTCTGGATTTTATGTGCGTGTTTAACGAATTCGTGTGATTCTTCCATTGCCTTCTCGGCAGCCTCAAAGTCACCTTTACGTGCCAGCTGCAAAGCAGTCAGGGCCTGGCTACGTGCGCTGCCGGCATTGACCAGCAGTTCCATAATAATCGATTCTAAATCTTCCACATCTTACTCCATCATTTTCAGGGCTTTATCAAGCACCACGTCGCCTTTCATCAGGCCGTAATCCATCATGTCGATAACGACGACTTTTTTACCCAGAGGATCGGCAAGGGCCTGAAGTTTGGCCTGCTCGTATTTCACCTGCGGACCGAGCAGAACGATGTCGGCGCGTTCGATATTCTCTTTAAACTCTGCAACAGGCACAGCCTTGATTGAGACCTCGATGCCTTTCTTTTGTGCGGCATCAACCATACGTTGAACCAGGATGCTGGTCGACATACCGGCAGCACAACACAACACGATATTTTTCATAGTTCGCTCTCAATGTCCGAAGGATACAGAGATATTTATCCGTCAGGAGGGGCGGCAACAACCGCTTTAACCCGATTGTGTGTCAGGTATCACAAAAGAAATCGCAGAAAACTGAAACCGGTTACATTTTTGCTTTTTCTCGAAGAATCAAGACAAGAATTGTGAAGGCGGAGGGGTATGAAGAGATGTCTGTTGCCGCTCCGGTCAGGTATCTTGCTGACCGGAGGGACACTCTTTCATCGTCGGGGCAACAACAATGCCCTGGCGGCGTTTTTACGGTGAATAGCGTAAGTTATCGTTTTCCTTGCGGCGTGTTACATCAGGTTCGCGCACTCCTTCCCAAAAAGTGATCCCAGTCCTTCCAGACCGGCTGTAAACCCGAGTTGCGAAGCACGGCGGCAACTTCCTGCGGTGTTCTGCCATCGTGCGGCGCAAACTGTTCCAGTTCGGGGTGATTATCGGCATAGCCGCCCGGCTGAGTTTTTGAAAATGCGCTGACGTTATTAATCGCCAGTGGGATCACGTGGTCGCGGAACCACGGCGATTCTCGAGTTGAAAGCGACAGTTCCACGTCCGGCGCAAGCAGACGAAACGCGCAGATTACCTGCACCAGCTGCTGTTCGGTCATGATAGAGGCGGGTTCCACGCCGCCGGTGCACGGACGCAGGCGAGGGAAGGAGATGGAATAGCGACTTTGCCAGTAGTGCTGCTGTAGCCAAAGCAGGTGTTCAGCCACCATGAAGCAGTCGGTGCGCCAGCTGTTCGACAGGCCAATCAGCGCGCCCAGCCCAATTTTATCTATGCCTGCGCGCCCAAGCCTGTCGGGTGTTTCCAGCCGCCAGAAAAAGTCCTGTTTGTTGCCTTTCAGATGATGCTCCGCGTAGGTCGCCGGATGATAGGTTTCCTGATAAACCATCACGCCGTCGAGTCCGAGCGTTTTTAGCTCCGCATACTCATGCTCGTCCAGCGGCTGAACTTCCATCTGCAGCGAGCTAAAGCGACGGCGGATGGCCGGCAGATGCTGGCGGAAATAGTCCATGCCGACTTTGGTCTGATGTTCGCCGGTGACCAGCAAAAGGTGTTCAAAGCCTAGCGCCCGGATAGCCGCGCATTCACGCTCAATCTCTGCTTCATCCAGCGTTTTGCGTTTCAACTTGTTGCTCATGGAAAAGCCGCAGTAAGTGCAGTCGTTGGCGCACAGGTTGGAGAGATAAAGCGGCACGTAAAAGCTCACGGTGTTGCCGAAACGCTGGCGCGTAAGCTGCTGCGCTCGCTGAGCCAGAGACTCCAGATAAAGGCCGGCGGCGGGCGAGAGCAAAGCCATCAAACCTTCTCGTGTCAGGCGAGGTGAGTTAATCGCTCGTTCGACGTCTGCCGCCGTCTTAGCGTTAATGCTCAGAGTGATATCGTCCCAGTCCAGCTGCCGCCAGCGGTCGGTAAAGGTTTCTGCCATCAGGCATTCTCCTCGCTAAACTGCAGGAAGCTGGTTAGCGGGCTGGAAGCCTGTGCCTGCTGGTGGCGTGAGCCTAACCCGGACTGCGCTGCAAGGTGCCCGGCTTCGACGGCCAGGCGGAAAGCCTGAGCCATTTGCACCGGGTCACGGGCGACGGCTATTGCGGTATTCACCAGCACGGCCGAGGTGCCCATTTCCAACGCTTCGGCTGCATGGCTTGGCGCGCCGATCCCGGCATCTACCACCACCGGCACTCGAGATTGCTCAATGATTATCTCCAGCAGGGCGCGGGTTTGCAGGCCCTGGTTTGAACCGATAGGCGCGCCGAGCGGCATCACGGCCGCGCAGCCGGCTTCTTCCAGGCGTTTGCACAGTACCGGATCGGCACCGCAGTAAGGCAGCACCACGAATCCCTGCTTCACCAGGGCTTCTGCGGCTTTCAGCGTTTCAATGGGATCCGGCAATAAATAGCGAACGTCGGGATGGATTTCCAGCTTCACCCAGTTTGTGCCGAGCGCCTCACGTGCCAACTGGGCGGCAAAAATAGCTTCTTCAGCGGTCTTAGCGCCGGAAGTATTTGGCAGCAGATGCACACCTGCCTGTTTAAGCGGCAGAAGAATGTCATCGTTATGGCCACGCAGGTCCACGCGCTTCATCGCCATGGTGACCAGCTGTGAGCCAGAGGTGCGAATCGCGTCGATCATCACCTGGCTGGAAGAGAATTTCCCGGTCCCGGTGAACAGGCGTGAGGAAAAAGTTTTATCGGCAATCTGTAACATGTCAGCCCCCGGCAATCGCCTGAAACAGCAGAATAGTGTCGCCCTCGCGCAGCAGGTAATTGCTCCACTGTTCGCGCGGGATAATGGTTTGGTTAACGGCCAGCGCAGCACCTGCTTTGCCCTGCTCAAGCTGAGCCAGCAGGGTGGCGAGCGTCATACCTTCCGTACATTCCAGAGGCTCATCGTTAAACTGAATGCGCATCGCGACCTCCGCAAACAGGGCAGGTCATCGATTTTTGCATCGCCAGCGTGCGCCAGCTGTGCTGTCGGGCGTCAAAGAGGCGAAGAGAGCCGGTTGCAGGCACCATGCCGGTAAGCAATTTGATGGCTTCCAGCGCCTGAAGCGTACCCATCACGCCCACGACCGGGCCGATAACGCCAGAGGTGCGGCAGTTGCGTTCGGGTTCACTCTCATCAGGCCAGACGCAGCGGTAACAGCCATGTTCCCAGGGCGGGGTTAGCACCATCATCTGGCCGCCAAAACCTACGGCGCTGGCGGCGATCAGCGGTGTATTCGCGGCCACGCAGGCGGCGTTGACCGCCTGCCGGGTTGCCATATTGTCGCTGCAATCCAGCACTACATCGGCTTCGTTTACGGCCTTCACCAGCGAAGAGCCCGCTAGCCTTTCTGCCAGCGGCACAATGTTTACGCCCGGATTCAGGCGCTGCAAATGCTGGTGGGCGACGGTAGATTTAGGGCGATCGATATCTTCAGAAGTGAACAAAATCTGGCGCTGGAGGTTGCTGATATGCACCGTGTCATCGTCCGCGATGATAAGTTTGCCGACGCCCGCGGCGGCGAGATACAGCGCAGCAGGCGAACCTAACCCGCCAAGGCCGACGACCAGCACCGTGCTGGACAGCAGTTTTTCCTGCCCTTCAATGGCCACATCCTCCAGCAACAGCTGGCGGCTGTAGCGCATAAAATCCGCGTCATTCATCGCCGGTTCCTGCCAGTTCGAGTAATTTCGCCGTGGCAGCACGCCAGTCCGGAGCCTGAGTAATCGCGCTGACGACGGCAACGCTGCCAACCCCGGTCGCTAAAACGGCAGGTACTCGATCGATACTTATCCCGCCGATGGCAACGGTGGAATAGTCGCCCAAAGTTTGAATGTGTTCTGCCAGCTTATTCAGTCCCTGTGGGGAAGAGGGCATCTGCTTGGTTTGGGTGGGAAAGACATGGCCCAGCGCGATGTAGGACGGATTAGCGCTTAACGCGCGATCCATTTCCATGTTGTCGTGGGTAGAAAGCCCAAGGCGAAGCCCGGCTTCGCTTATCGCCGTCAGGTTAGCCACGTCCATATCTTCCTGGCCGAGGTGCACGCCGTAGGCGCCATGTTTGATGGCCAGTCGCCAGTAGTCGTTGATGAACAAGCGGGCGTTATAGCGCTCACCCAGCGCAATAGCTGCGATGACGTCGGCTTCGACTTCTTCGTCATGCTTGTCTTTAATACGGAGCTGAATAGTTTTGACGCCCGCGCCTAGCAGACGTTCGATCCATGCCACGCTGTCGACGACCGGGTAAAGGCCAAGCCTGCGTGACGTGGCTGGAAATGTGAGTTTTGACATTATGCTTCCTCCTGTCTGAGATAAATTTCACCGCCCCGGGCGCGAAAGTCCTGGGACATCTCTTCCATACCTGCGTCTATCGCCTGTTTTGCGGCGTAGTCCCGCACTTCCTGCGTGATTTTCATTGAGCAAAATTTAGGGCCGCACATAGAGCAAAAATGTGCGACTTTGCCGGATTCCTGCGGCAGGGTTTCATCGTGGTAAGCGCGAGCGGTGAAGGGATCGAGCGCCAGGTTGAACTGGTCTTCCCAGCGGAATTCAAAGCGTGCTTTGGACATCGCGTTATCGCGGATTTGTGCGCCAGGATGACCTTTGGCCAGGTCAGCGGCGTGGGCGGCAATCTTGTAGGTAATCAGCCCCTGTTTAACGTCCTCTTTGTTCGGCAGGCCAAGATGCTCCTTCGGCGTCACGTAGCAGAGCATGGCGCAGCCAAACCAGCCGATCATGGCGGCGCCAATGCCGGAGGTGAAATGATCGTAGCCCGGCGCGATATCGGTCGTTAGCGGGCCGAGGGTGTAGAAAGGCGCTTCGTGGCAATGCTCCAGCTCTTCGGTCATGTTGCGGCGAATCATCTGCATCGGCACGTGGCCCGGGCCTTCAATCATCACCTGGACGTCATACTCCCAGGCGATTTTGGTCAGCTCGCCCAGCGTATGCAGCTCGGCAAACTGCGCTTCGTCGTTGGCATCCTGTATTGAACCGGGGCGTAAACCATCGCCCAGCGAAAGTGAAACGTCGTAGGCGGCGCAGATCTCGCAAATCTCGCGGAAGTGCTCGTACAGGAAATTTTCCTGATGATGGGACAGGCACCACTTCGCCATAATCGACCCACCGCGCGACACGATGCCGGTCAGGCGTTTCGCCGTCATCGGCACGTAGCGCAGCAGCACGCCCGCGTGAATAGTGAAGTAATCCACGCCTTGCTCTGCCTGTTCCAGCAACGTGTCGCGGAATATTTCCCAGTTCAGGTCTTCGGCGATGCCGTTAACCTTCTCCAGCGCCTGGTAAATCGGCACCGTGCCAATGGGCACCGGGCTGTTGCGCAGGATCCATTCCCGCGTTTCGTGAATATAGCGGCCGGTCGAGAGATCCATCACCGTATCGGCACCCCAGCGGGTGGCCCACACCAGCTTCTCCACCTCTTCTTCAATAGAGGACGTGACCGCCGAATTGCCGATATTGGCGTTCACCTTCACCAGGAAGTTGCGGCCGATAATCATTGGCTCTGATTCAGGGTGGTTGATATTGGCGGGAATAATCGCTCGGCCGGCGGCGACTTCATCGCGCACGAACTCCGGCGAGATGTTTTCCGGCAGCCTTGCGCCGAAGCCTTCGCCCGGATGCTGGTGGCGCAGGACCTCATCGCGGATGCGTTCGCGCCCCATATTTTCGCGAATGGCTATGAACTCCATCTCCGGGGTGACAATGCCTTGCCGGGCGTAATGCAGCTGGGTGACACATTTTCCCGCTGCCGCCCTACGGGGCGCTAGCTGAGTTTCAAAGCGCAGCTCGTCCAGGCCGTCGTCGGCCAGACGTGCTTTTGTATAAGCTGAGCTGCGTTCATCCAGCGTTTCGCTGTCACGGCGTTCGGCAATCCAGGCGCTGCGAAGAGGGGAAAGTCCGCTTAACACGTTTATAGCGATTGCGGGGTCGCCATAAGGGCCAGACGTATCGTAGACGGGGACAGCATCGTTCGGCTGATATTGAGGAGTATCATTGTTGCCGCCGGTGAGCGTCGGGCTGAGCTGAATTTCCCGCATTGGGACGCGGATATCTTCGCGTGATCCGGTCAGATAGATGCGCCGGGAGTTGGGGAAGGCGGTGCCTTCAAGCGTATTGATAAAGTGTTGGGCGGCTGCACGCTGTTCGCGTCGGCCCGGTTTTTTTTCAGATGCAGACATAGCTCATTCCAGGTTTCATCAGGATATGGCTTGTCAGGACAACGGAAGGAGTAATGGATATGGGCCGCCCACAAACGGGTGCACCAAAGAAAGAATTACTCTTGTTCCCTTCGCAGGTTCTAACCTGATCAGGTTCCGCGGATCCCGAATTAACGGTCTCAGCCGGTGCATAACGCACTCGGCACTCCGACAAGAATGATCCCACCTCGCGGTGGGAAAGTTGTAAATTACTCGTTAATAGCTAACAACTCAAGCTGGACTTGCCAGCCCGGCCGCATCGCTGGCGCTGCCGTCCAGGTTGTTATCGATAGCCAACAGGACTAACTTATCTTCAAGGGTGAAGCGGGCCTCAAGGCACTCGCCTATCTCCGATAATGCCTGCTGAAACTCGACCCAGCTGTCGCGGCCGATGGCGTTTTCGAGATGCGAGTCGTAGAGGTCCATTATCTGTTGGGTATTGGCTTCCAGTTGAGGATAAAGCTGTGCCGCGCTCAGCAGCGGGCTGCCGCCTTCCAGGTTGCTGATAATGCGCTCGTAAATACTAAAATGGCCGGAAGAGAGATAATCCACCAGGCCGTGGCAAAAATTATCTAACGCTTTTTCGTCGAGCGCGGTGTGGGATTCCTTGTTAGGCTTGATCCCGACCATGTTGTAATAGGCAACCAACAGGTGTTTACGAGCCTGAAGCCACTGGTCAACTAACTCATTACTACCACCAACGCGCTCAGTCAGATTGGCTAACTGGTTCAGCATGATTGAGACTCCGTGAGTTAAAAGATTGAACGCAAACTAACCCAAAAAAGTAAAAACTAATTGTTTATATCAGTGAACACGGGGATGTGCACCAGGTTATGGAACGTGTTATTCAAAACTTAGATCATGGTTGGTGGATAGTCAGCCATGAGCAGAAAATATGGTTGCCGCAGGGTGACTTACCTCACGGCAGCGCCGCCGAATTTCAGCTTACAGGCTGCCACGCCCTGGACATCGGGGAATGGGAAGGCGAACCGGTATGGCTGATACGAGAACCGCGCCGCACGGACATGGGCTCGCTGCGCCAGCTGCTGGACCGTGATGTTGGCCTGTTTCAGCTCGCCGGAAGGGGTGTTCAACTGGCCGAGTTTTACCGCTCGCATAAATATTGCGGCTACTGCGGCCATGAAATGCACTTCAGCAAAAGCGAATGGGCGATGCTCTGCGGCCACTGCCGGGAACGCTATTACCCGCAAATCGCCCCCTGCATTATCGTTGCTATCCGTAAGGACGATCATATCCTGCTGGCTCAGCATACGCGCCACCGCAACGGCGTTTACACCGTGCTGGCCGGATTTGTCGAAGTGGGTGAAACGCTGGAGCAGGCTGTGGCTCGCGAAGTCATGGAAGAGAGCAGCATTCAGGTGAAAAACCTGCGCTACGTGACCTCCCAGCCCTGGCCTTTCCCCCAGTCGCTGATGACCGCATTTATGGCGGATTACCATAGCGGCGAAATCAAAATAGATCCCAAAGAGCTGCTGGATGCCAGCTGGTATCGCTATGACCAACTGCCGCTATTGCCACCGCCGGGCACCGTGGCGCGCCGCTTAATTGAAGATACCGTTGCCCTGTGTCGCGCGGACTATGAATGATAGACTGCGGCGATACAGCTAAAGGAAAGGTAAAAATGACTGAACTGAAGAACGATCGTTACCTGCGCGCCCTGCAGCGCTTGCCGGTAGATATCACTCCGGTATGGATGATGCGCCAGGCCGGGCGTTATTTGCCGGAATATAAGGCAACGCGCGCTCAGGCCGGCGATTTTATGTCGCTGTGCAAAAACGCCGAGCTGGCCTGCGAAGTCACCCTGCAACCGCTGCGTCGGTATGCGCTTGATGCGGCGATCCTCTTCTCGGACATTTTGACCATTCCAGACGCAATGGGGCTTGGGCTGTACTTTGAAGCCGGTGAAGGCCCGCGCTTTAGCTCCCCAATTAAAAGCCTGGCCGATGTTCAAAAGCTGCCGATTCCAGACCCGGAAGGCGAGCTGGCTTACGTGATGAACGCGGTGCGTACCATTCGCCGCGAGCTGAAAGGCGAAGTCCCGCTGATTGGCTTCTCCGGCAGCCCGTGGACGCTGGCCACCTATATGGTGGAAGGCGGCAGCAGCAAAGCGTTTACCGTGATTAAGAAAATGATGTTTGCCGAGCCAAAAGCGCTGCATCTGCTGCTGGATAAGCTGGCACAGAGCGTGACGCTCTACCTGAACGCGCAAATCCGCGCGGGCGCGCAGTCGGTGATGATCTTCGATACCTGGGGCGGCGTGCTTAGCGGCCGTGACTACAAAGAATTCTCGCTTTACTACATGCACAAAATCGTCGACGGCCTGCTGCGTGAAAACGACGGTCGCCGTGTGCCGGTGACGCTGTTCACCAAAGGCGGCGGTCAGTGGCTTGAAGCCATGGCGGAAACCGGCTGCGACGCGCTGGGCCTGGACTGGACGACGGACATAGCCGACGCTCGCCGTCGCGTAGGTCATAAAGTCGCTCTGCAGGGTAATATGGATCCTTCCATGCTTTACGCTCAGCCTGCACGTATCGAAGAAGAAGTTGCCACTATTCTTGCCGGCTTCGGCCAGGGAGAAGGGCACGTCTTTAACCTGGGCCACGGTATTCATCAGGATGTTCCGCCGGAGCATGCAGGCGTCTTTGTGGAAGCGGTGCATCGCCTGTCGGCGCAATATCATCGCGCTTAAGGAAAAAGAGGGATGGATCTCGCAGCATTACGAGAGCAGCAGCTGGATCTGGCCGCAAAGGTGATCCGCGAGGATCGCCTTGACCAGGATCCGCCGCGTTTGATCGCCGGGGCCGATGTGGGGTTTGAACAAAGCGGAGACGTCACCCGCGCGGCCTTCGTTTTGTTGAGCTATCCGTCCCTTGATCTGGTTGAATATCAGGTGGCGAGAATGGCTACCGCCATGCCCTATATCCCCGGTTTTTTATCTTTTCGAGAATACCCTGCGCTGCTTGAAGCGTGGAGTATGCTTTCGCAGAAACCCGATCTGGTGTTTGTGGACGGGCACGGCATCTCGCATCCCCGCCGTTTAGGCGTAGCCAGCCATTTTGGGCTGCTGGTGGACGTGCCAACTATCGGCGTAGCGAAAAAGCGGCTGTGCGGAAAGTTTGCACCGCTGGGCGACGAGCCGGGCGCTCGTGCGCCGTTGATGGACAAAGGCGAACAGCTGGCGTGGGTCTGGCGCAGTAAAAAACGCTGTAACCCGTTGTTTGTTTCTACCGGGCACCGAGTGAGCCTCGACGGCGCGTTAACATGGGTTGAGCGCTGTATGGCGGGCTACCGTCTGCCGGAGCCGACCCGCTGGGCCGATGCCGTCGCCTCCGGGCGTCCGGCCTTTAAGCGCCTGCAAGCAATTGGCAGGTGATTCAGGTAAACTGCCGCTAATTTTCCGTCTTTGAGACACCGTCATGTTACAGAACCCAATTCATTTACGCCTGGAGAAGCTCGAAAGCTGGCAGCACGTCACCTTTATGGCCTCTCTGTGCGAGCGTATGTACCCGAACTACGCCATGTTTTGCCAGCAAACCGGCTTTGGTGATGCCCAGCTTTATCGCAAGATCCTCGACCTGATTTGGGAAACCCAAACGGTGAAAGACGCCAAAGTGAACTTTGATAGCCAGTTGGAAAAACTTGAAGAGGCAATTCCTGCGGCTGACGACTATGATATTTACGGTGTCTATCCGGCGATTGACGCTTGCGTGGCGCTGAGTGAGCTTGTCCATTCTCGTCTCTCAGGTGAAACGCTGGAGCACGCAATCGAAGTCAGTAAATGTTCAATCACTTCGGTGGCGATGCTGGAAATGACTCAGGCCGGTCGTGAAATGACCGACGAGGAGTTGAGAGCAAACCCGGCGGTAGAAGAGGAATGGGACATTCAGTGGGAGATTTTCCGACTGCTGGCGGACTGCGAAGAACGCGATATTGAGCTCATTAAAGGGCTTCGTGCTGACCTCCGTGAGGCCGGCATCAGTAATATCGGTATAAATTTGCAGCAATAAGACAGTAAAACGTGACATACAGTCTGATTTGTCCTCCCTGGAGGCTTCCAATTAACCCCCCGTCTGGTCTACATTTGTGGGGCGAATAAAAGTGGCTGTCGGTGCGTGTATGCAGGAGAGTGCTTTTTATGCATTTCCGTCGCACTCGATGCTTAGCAAGCGATAAACACATTGTAAGGATAACTTATGAACAAGACTCAACTGATTGATGTAATTGCTGACAAGGCTGACCTGTCTAAAGCACAGGCTAAAGCTGCTCTGGAATCCACTCTGGCTGCAATTACTGAGTCTCTGAAAGAAGGTGATGCTGTACAACTGGTTGGTTTCGGTACCTTCAAGGTGAACCACCGTGCTGAGCGCACTGGCCGCAACCCGCAGACCGGTAATGAAATCAAAATTGCTGCTGCTAACGTGCCGGCATTTGTTTCTGGTAAAGCACTGAAAGACGCGGTTAAGTAAGTTAACGCGTGTCGGTGAACAGTTTTAACAGAGGGGCGTTTACGCCCCTTTTGTCCGTCTGGCGCCCACTACTGGCGCTGGCGGGTGCGTTAGTGCTCACGGCATGCAGCAGCAATAATCTCCCTCCTTTTACCGCCACTGGCTATGTTGCCGACCAGGGCGTAGTCCGCATCTGGCGTAAAGACAACGCCGATGAGTCCACCCACATACTTACCGCCTTTAGTCCGTGGCAGCACGGGGCAACTACCACCGGTGAATACCGCTGGCAGGGCGATAAGCTGACCTTTATCGAGCTCAATATTCAGGGTAAGCAGCCGGAGCATGTCAAAGTCCGCTTTGACGACCACGGTGAGCTGAGCTTTATGCAGCGCGAAGTCAACAGCCAGAAGCAGCAACTCTCCAACGATCAGGTCGCTTTGTACCAGTTCAATGCCAACCGTATTCGGGAAACAAGCGAAGCGCTACGCATTGGCCACGTTGTGCTGCGTCAGGGGCGTTGGCACCAGAACGGCACGGTAACGACCTGCGAAGGGGAAACGCTATCGCCTAAGCTTGATAGCGCCTCACTGAGCCACATCGCGCGTCGTCAGAGCAACTCTTCTCTCGACGTCAGTATTGCCTGGCTGGAAGCGCCGGAAGGTTCACAGCTGCTGCTGGTGGCGAACCAGAACTTCTGCAGCTGGCAGCCCAGGCCTGGCGATTTCTAGGCATAAAAAAACCGCTACGAGAGCGGTTTAGTCCGTACTGTCGATATTACTTCGCGTCTTCACGCGCAATGGCGCGGTAGCCGATATCCGAGCGGCTGAAGCTGCCATCCCAGTGAATATCTTTTTTCAGCTCCAGCGCGCGCTGCTGAGCCTTAGCAACCGTCTCGCCGAGTGCGGTCACGCAGAGAACTCGCCCGCCGTTGGTAAGCACAAGGTCATCTTCGCTGAGCTTAGTGCCGGCATGGAAGACCTTGCCGTCGGCCACTTCTTCCAGCGGCAGGCCGTGGATAACGTCTCCGTTGCGATAATCGGCTGGATAACCGCCCGCCGCCAGCACGATGCCCAGTGCCGGACGTTCGTCCCACTTAGAGTCTTTCTCATCAAGCTTGCCGTCGCAGGCCGCGAGGCACAGTTCGACCAGGTCTGACTGCAGACGCAGCATGATGGGCTGGGTTTCTGGATCACCAAAGCGGCAGTTGAACTCAATCACCTTCGGATTACCCTGCTTATCGATCATCAACCCGGCGTACAGGAAGCCGGTGTAGGTGTTCCCCTCGGCAGCCATACCGCGTACGGTCGGCCAAATCACGCGTTCCATGGTGCGCTGATGAACTTCATCCGTAACAACCGGAGCCGGGGAGTAAGCTCCCATCCCGCCGGTGTTCGGGCCCGTATCGCCGTCGCCAACTCGCTTATGATCCTGGCTGGTGGCCATCGGCAGGACGTGCTCGCCGTCAACCATCACGATAAAGCTGGCTTCTTCGCCGTCGAGGAACTCTTCAATAACAATGCGGTGGCCCGCATCGCCAAACGCGTTCCCGGCCAGCATGTCATTCACGGCGGCTTCCGCTTCTTCCAGGGTCATCGCCACAATAACGCCTTTTCCCGCGGCCAGGCCGTCGGCCTTAATCACGATTGGCGCACCTTTTTCACGCAGGTAAGCCAGCGCAGGCTCAACTTCGGTAAAGTTCTGGTATTCCGCCGTCGGAATGTTATGACGAGCCAGGAAGTCTTTGGTGAAGGCCTTCGAGCCTTCCAGCTGCGCGGCGCCTTCGGTTGGCCCGAAGATCTTCAGCCCGGCGGCGCGGAATGCATCCACTACGCCAATGACCAGCGGGGCTTCAGGGCCGACGATGGTTAAGTCGATTTTTTCGTTCTGCGCAAAACTCACCAGGGCCGGAATATCCGTGGCACTGATGGCGACGTTCTGCAGCGCAGGTTCCAGCGCGGTGCCCGCGTTACCTGGAGCAACAAAGACGGTGCGTACTAAAGGAGACTGAGCGGCTTTCCAGGCCAGCGCATGTTCG
Organism: Cedecea neteri; assembly: GCF_000757825.1. Lineage (GTDB taxonomy): Bacteria > Pseudomonadota > Gammaproteobacteria > Enterobacterales > Enterobacteriaceae > Cedecea > Cedecea selenatireducens. Next base: position 2,376,424 of record NZ_CP009451.1, on the reverse strand, counting down.
CGCCCGCCGTTACCAATAACTAAAACTTTCATCTATAAACGCTCCGGTAATTAATGGCGGAAGTGGCGCATATCGGTGAAGATCATCGCGATCCCATGCTCGTCGGCGGCGGCAATGACCTCTTCATCACGAATAGAACCGCCCGGCTGGATAACGCAGCTCACGCCAGCTTCGGCTGCAGCATCAATCCCATCGCGGAACGGGAAGAAGGCGTCAGAGGCCATGGCGGAGCCTTTCACTTCCAGACCTTCGTCACTGGCCTTGATGCCGGCAATTTTGGCGGAGTAAACGCGGCTCATCTGGCCGGCGCCTATGCCGATGGTCATATTGTCACGGGCATAAACGATGGCATTCGATTTAACGAACTTCGCTACCTTCCAGCAGAACAGCGCATCATGCAGTTCTTGCTCTGTTGGCTGGCGTTTAGTGACAACGCGCAGATCGCCAGCGGTCACCATACCCAGATCGCGATCCTGAACCAGCAGGCCGCCGTTCACACGTTTAAAGTCGAGGCCGGCAGTGCGTTTCTGCCATTGGCCACAAACCAGGACACGAACGTTCTGCTTGGCTGCGGTTATCTGCAGCGCTTCTTCGCTGGCGGAAGGGGCGATGATCACTTCGACGAACTGGCGGGAAATAATCGCCTGTGCGGTTTCAGCGTCCAGCTCGCGGTTGAAGGCGATGATGCCGCCGAAGGCTGACGTTGGATCGGTTTTATAAGCCAGGTTGTAGGCTTCGAGCACGGAACCGCTAACCGCAACGCCGCAAGGGTTGGCATGCTTAACGATAACGCAGGCAGGTTCGTCGAACTCTTTCACGCACTCCAGCGCCGCATCGGTATCCGCGATGTTGTTATAGGAGAGCGCTTTACCCTGCACCTGGGTCGCGGTAGCCACGGACGCTTCTTTAATTTCTTCTTCTATATAGAAGGCGGCTTGCTGATGGCTGTTTTCGCCATAGCGCATATCCTGCTTCTTAATGAAGTTCAGGTTCAGCGTGCGCGGGAAGCGCCCGGCAGGATCTTTGCTCTCGCCGTGGTAAGCAGGCACCAGGCTGCCGAAGTAGTTGGCGATCATGCTGTCGTAGGCGGCGGTATGCTCAAAGGCTTTGATCGCCAGATCGAAGCGGGTTTCCAGCGTTAGCGATCCTTCGTTAGCGTCCAGCTCGGCAACGATCGTCGGGTAGTCACTGCTTTTTACTACGATCGCCACATCTTTATGGTTCTTGGCCGCGGAGCGAACCATGGTTGGGCCACCGATATCGATGTTCTCGACCGCATCTTCTAAAGAGCAGCCTTCGCGAGCAACGGTCTGGGCAAACGGATAAAGGTTAACGACGACCATATCAATAGGAGAGATGGCGTGCTCCGCCATAATCGCATCGTCCTGGCCACGACGACCCAAAATACCGCCGTGAACTTTCGGATGCAGCGTTTTGACACGTCCGTCCATCATCTCCGGGAAACCGGTGTAGTCGGAGACTTCGGTTACCGGCAGGTTTGCTTCAGCCAGCAGGCGGGCGGTTCCGCCGGTGGACAGCAGCTCCACTCCACGCTGGGAGAGGGCCTGAGCGAATTCGACGATACCGGCTTTGTCAGAAACACTGAGCAGTGCGCGGCGTACAGGACGACGTTGTGGCATGGTTTTATCCCTTGGCTTTGGTTCGCATATAGAAGAGCGTTAGCTGAATTTTAGTCTTCACCTTGGTTCTGGCGGCGCAGAAAAGGGAATTTAAGGAAAAGAAGAGACGAAAACTCAGCTAACGCCCCGATCGGGGGTGTCCATTTTATCGCGGTGCATTGTAGCGAAAACGTTTGCGTCACGCTCGCGAATTTTAAGTTCAAATCCGGATTGTGGATAAGTCTGTGTGCAAAAGGGTATAAGGCGGGGTTTTGCTGTGGAATGCAGCAGTCAGTCATTTTTCTGTCATTTTAGTGTTGCAGCGCCGGGAGAACTCCCTATAATGCGCCTCCATCGACACGGAACATGTGAACAACATCACAGAGTAACGGCGGCGATGAGAGTAAAAAATCCTGAAATTAAGGGTTGACTCTGAAAGAGGAAAGCGTAATATACGCCACCTCGAGTTAGCAAGCGAAAGCGCGTAACTCACTGCTCTTTAACAATTTATCAGACAATCTGTGTGGGCACTCGCAGGATTGATATCTCAGCATTTTCGGATGCAACAAAATATCAAGTCTTGAAGAGTGACTACTGATTTTATAAACAGTTTTAATTCTTTGAGCATCAAACACTTTTAAATTGAAGAGTTTGATCATGGCTCAGATTGAACGCTGGCGGCAGGCCTAACACATGCAAGTCGAGCGGTAGCACAGGGAGCTTGCTCCTGGGTGACGAGCGGCGGACGGGTGAGTAATGTCTGGGGATCTGCCTGATGGAGGGGGATAACTACTGGAAACGGTAGCTAATACCGCATAACGTCGCAAGACCAAAGAGGGGGACCTTCGGGCCTCTTGCCATCAGATGAACCCAGATGGGATTAGCTAGTAGGTGGGGTAATGGCTCACCTAGGCGACGATCCCTAGCTGGTCTGAGAGGATGACCAGCCACACTGGAACTGAGACACGGTCCAGACTCCTACGGGAGGCAGCAGTGGGGAATATTGCACAATGGGCGCAAGCCTGATGCAGCCATGCCGCGTGTATGAAGAAGGCCTTCGGGTTGTAAAGTACTTTCAGCGAGGAGGAAGGCGTTAAGGTTAATAACCTTAGCGATTGACGTTACTCGCAGAAGAAGCACCGGCTAACTCCGTGCCAGCAGCCGCGGTAATACGGAGGGTGCAAGCGTTAATCGGAATTACTGGGCGTAAAGCGCACGCAGGCGGTTTGTTAAGTCGGATGTGAAATCCCCGGGCTCAACCTGGGAACTGCATTCGAAACTGGCAAGCTTGAGTCTTGTAGAGGGGGGTAGAATTCCAGGTGTAGCGGTGAAATGCGTAGAGATCTGGAGGAATACCGGTGGCGAAGGCGGCCCCCTGGACAAAGACTGACGCTCAGGTGCGAAAGCGTGGGGAGCAAACAGGATTAGATACCCTGGTAGTCCACGCCGTAAACGATGTCGACTTGGAGGTTGTGCCCTTGAGGCGTGGCTTCCGGAGCTAACGCGTTAAGTCGACCGCCTGGGGAGTACGGCCGCAAGGTTAAAACTCAAATGAATTGACGGGGGCCCGCACAAGCGGTGGAGCATGTGGTTTAATTCGATGCAACGCGAAGAACCTTACCTACTCTTGACATCCAGAGAACTTTCCAGAGATGGATTGGTGCCTTCGGGAACTCTGAGACAGGTGCTGCATGGCTGTCGTCAGCTCGTGTTGTGAAATGTTGGGTTAAGTCCCGCAACGAGCGCAACCCTTATCCTTTGTTGCCAGCGGTTCGGCCGGGAACTCAAAGGAGACTGCCAGTGATAAACTGGAGGAAGGTGGGGATGACGTCAAGTCATCATGGCCCTTACGAGTAGGGCTACACACGTGCTACAATGGCGCATACAAAGAGAAGCGACCTCGCGAGAGCAAGCGGACCTCATAAAGTGCGTCGTAGTCCGGATTGGAGTCTGCAACTCGACTCCATGAAGTCGGAATCGCTAGTAATCGTAGATCAGAATGCTACGGTGAATACGTTCCCGGGCCTTGTACACACCGCCCGTCACACCATGGGAGTGGGTTGCAAAAGAAGTAGGTAGCTTAACCTTCGGGAGGGCGCTTACCACTTTGTGATTCATGACTGGGGTGAAGTCGTAACAAGGTAACCGTAGGGGAACCTGCGGTTGGATCACCTCCTTACCTAAAAGATACAAACCCGCGTAGTGCTCACACAGATTGTCTGATAGATGTAGAGAAGCAAGGCGTCTTGCGATTGAGACTTCAGTGTCCCCTTCGTCTAGAGGCCCAGGACACCGCCCTTTCACGGCGGTAACAGGGGTTCGAATCCCCTAGGGGACGCCACTTGCTGGTATGTAAGTGAAAGTTGCGTGCCGTTATATCTCAAAACTGACTTGAAAGAGTCATGTTTGAGATATTTGCTCTTTAACAATCCGGAACAAGCTGAAAATTGAAACGACATGTCGTCTCATTCCTCCGTAATAAGGAATGGGGTTAAGACATGTTCGAGTCTCTCAAATTTTCACAACAGCGATTTTGTCTTACGAGACATCTTCGGGTTGTGAGGTTAAGCGACTAAGCGTACACGGTGGATGCCCTGGCAGTCAGAGGCGATGAAGGACGTGCTAATCTGCGATAAGCGTCGGTAAGGTGATATGAACCGTTATAGCCGGCGATTTCCGAATGGGGAAACCCAGTGTGTTTCGACACACTATCGTTAAGTGAATACATAGCTTAACGAAGCGAACCGGGGGAACTGAAACATCTAAGTACCCCGAGGAAAAGAAATCAACCGAGATTCCCCCAGTAGCGGCGAGCGAACGGGGAACAGCCCAGAACCTGAATCAGTTTGTGTGTTAGTGGAAGCGTCTGGAAAGTCGCAGGGTACAGGGTGATACTCCCGTACACTAAAATGCACATACTGTGAGTTCGAAGAGTAGGGCGGGACACGTGGTATCCTGTCTGAATATGGGGGGACCATCCTCCAAGGCTAAATACTCCTGACTGACCGATAGTGAACCAGTACCGTGAGGGAAAGGCGAAAAGAACCCCGGCGAGGGGAGTGAAACAGAACCTGAAACCGTGTACGTACAAGCAGTGGGAGCCTCTTTATGGGGTGACTGCGTACCTTTTGTATAATGGGTCAGCGACTTATATTCTGTAGCAAGGTTAACCGTATAGGGGAGCCGCAGGGAAACCGAGTCTTAACTGGGCGTTAAGTTGCAGGGTATAGACCCGAAACCCGGTGATCTAGCCATGGGCAGGTTGAAGGTTGGGTAACACTAACTGGAGGACCGAACCGACTAATGTTGAAAAATTAGCGGATGACTTGTGGCTGGGGGTGAAAGGCCAATCAAACCGGGAGATAGCTGGTTCTCCCCGAAAGCTATTTAGGTAGCGCCTCGTGAACTCATCTTCGGGGGTAGAGCACTGTTTCGGCTAGGGGGCCATCCCGGCTTACCAACCCGATGCAAACTACGAATACCGAAGAATGTTATCACGGGAGACACACGGCGGGTGCTAACGTCCGTCGTGAAGAGGGAAACAACCCAGACCGCCAGCTAAGGTCCCAAAGTCATGGTTAAGTGGGAAACGATGTGGGAAGGCACAGACAGCCAGGATGTTGGCTTAGAAGCAGCCATCATTTAAAGAAAGCGTAATAGCTCACTGGTCGAGTCGGCCTGCGCGGAAGATGTAACGGGGCTAAACCATGCACCGAAGCTGCGGCAGCGACGCTTATGCGTTGTTGGGTAGGGGAGCGTTCTGTAAGCCGTCGAAGGTGGACTGTGAGGTCTGCTGGAGGTATCAGAAGTGCGAATGCTGACATAAGTAACGATAAAGCGGGTGAAAAGCCCGCTCGCCGGAAGACCAAGGGTTCCTGTCCAACGTTAATCGGGGCAGGGTGAGTCGACCCCTAAGGCGAGGCCGAAAGGCGTAGTCGATGGGAAACAGGTTAATATTCCTGTACTTGGTGTTACTGCGAAGGGGGGACGGAGAAGGCTATGTTAGCCGGGCGACGGTTGTCCCGGTTTAAGCATGTAGGCGGAGCGTTTAGGTAAATCCGGACGCTTATTAAACGCTGAGGTGTGATGACGAGGCACTACGGTGCTGAAGTAACAAATGCCCTGCTTCCAGGAAAAGCCTCTAAGCATCAGGTAACATTAAATCGTACCCCAAACCGACACAGGTGGTCAGGTAGAGAATACCAAGGCGCTTGAGAGAACTCGGGTGAAGGAACTAGGCAAAATGGTGCCGTAACTTCGGGAGAAGGCACGCTGTCGGTAGGTGAAACCCCTCGCGGGTGGAGCTGAAGGCAGTCGAAGATACCAGCTGGCTGCAACTGTTTATTAAAAACACAGCACTGTGCAAACACGAAAGTGGACGTATACGGTGTGACGCCTGCCCGGTGCCGGAAGGTTAATTGATGGGGTTATCCGCAAGGAGAAGCTCTTGATCGAAGCCCCGGTAAACGGCGGCCGTAACTATAACGGTCCTAAGGTAGCGAAATTCCTTGTCGGGTAAGTTCCGACCTGCACGAATGGCGTAATGATGGCCAGGCTGTCTCCACCCGAGACTCAGTGAAATTGAAATCGCTGTGAAGATGCAGTGTACCCGCGGCAAGACGGAAAGACCCCGTGAACCTTTACTATAGCTTGACACTGAACATTGAGCCTTGATGTGTAGGATAGGTGGGAGGCTTTGAAGCGTGGACGCCAGTCTGCGTGGAGCCAACCTTGAAATACCACCCTTTAATGTTTGATGTTCTAACGTAGACCCGTGATCCGGGTTGCGGACAGTGTCTGGTGGGTAGTTTGACTGGGGCGGTCTCCTCCTAAAGCGTAACGGAGGAGCACGAAGGTTAGCTAATCACGGTCGGACATCGTGAGGTTAGTGCAAAGGCATAAGCTAGCTTGACTGCGAGAGTGACGGCTCGAGCAGGTGCGAAAGCAGGTCTTAGTGATCCGGTGGTTCTGAATGGAAGGGCCATCGCTCAACGGATAAAAGGTACTCCGGGGATAACAGGCTGATACCGCCCAAGAGTTCATATCGACGGCGGTGTTTGGCACCTCGATGTCGGCTCATCACATCCTGGGGCTGAAGTAGGTCCCAAGGGTATGGCTGTTCGCCATTTAAAGTGGTACGCGAGCTGGGTTTAGAACGTCGTGAGACAGTTCGGTCCCTATCTGCCGTGGGCGCTGGAGAATTGAGGGGGGCTGCTCCTAGTACGAGAGGACCGGAGTGGACGCATCACTGGTGTTCGGGTTGTCATGCCAATGGCATTGCCCGGTAGCTAAATGCGGAAAAGATAAGCGCTGAAAGCATCTAAGCGCGAAACTTGCCCCGAGATGAGTTCTCCCTGACCCTTTAAGGGTCCTGAAGGAACGTTGAAGACTACGACGTTGATAGGCTGGGTGTGTAAGCGTAGCGATACGTTGAGCTAACCAGTACTAATGATCCGTGAGGCTTAACCTTACAACACCGAAGGTGTTTTGAGAGAAATTAGAGAGAAAGAGTAAATTTTCAGCTTAGTTCAGGATTAAATTGATGGTTATGCGGATGCATAACGGTCAATAACAGAATTTGCCTGGCGGCCGTAGCGCGGTGGTCCCACCTGACCCCATGCCGAACTCAGAAGTGAAACGCCGTAGCGCCGATGGTAGTGTGGGGTCTCCCCATGCGAGAGTAGGGAACTGCCAGGCATCAAATAAAACGAAAGGCTCAGTCGAAAGACTGGGCCTTTTGTTTTATCTGTTGTTTGTCGGGGAGCGCTCTCCTGAGTAGGACAAAATCGTCGGGAACGATTTTGAACGCCGCCTGCGGCGGCCCCGGAGGGGTGAGTATCAGGATGATACGAATACTAAGTCGGGAACGATTTTGCACAGCCGGAGGCTGCCCGCAGGGTGACGGGCAGGACAGCCCGGCATACAACTGCCAGGCATCAAATAAAACAGAAAACCTCAGCCTGACGGCTGGGGTTTTTTGCTTTCTATGCCCTGCTAATTTTCACGTCACAGCGGATAGACTCATTCACTGCATTTCGGCCCCCATTCCAGCGTAAAGCCCTGATCTTAGCCATCTCCGCTAAATGAAACATTTTCACCTTTTCGCTTCTGGCTCGACATTGATTGCCAAACTCGGTATTGTCAGGTGTCTGGATGTCTAAACGTTTAAACGTATGCTTTGAGGATATAAGGTTATGCCGATTCGGGTGCAGGACGAGCTACCAGCCGTCAATTTCCTGCGTGAGGAAAACGTCTTTGTGATGACTTCATCGCGCGCCAGTAATCAGGAAATACGTCCGCTAAAGGTACTGATCCTGAATCTGATGCCGAAGAAAATTGAGACGGAAAACCAGTTCCTGCGGCTGCTCTCCAACTCTCCGCTGCAGGTGGACATCCAGCTGCTGCGCATTGATAGCCGTGAATCTCGCAACACGCCCAGCGAACATCTCAATAACTTTTACTGCAATTTTGAAGATATCCAGCACGATAACTATGACGGCCTGATTGTGACCGGCGCGCCGCTTGGCCTGGTCGAATTTAACGACGTCGCTTACTGGCCACAGATCCAGCAGGTCCTGGAGTGGGCCAAAGATCATGTCACCTCTACGCTGTTTGTCTGCTGGGCCGTGCAGGCCGCGCTGAATATTTTGTATGGCATTCCGAAGCAAACTCGGGATGAAAAACTATCTGGCGTCTACGAGCACCATGTCACCCAGCCTCATGCTTTGCTGACGCGCGGCTTTGACGATTCATTTCTTGCGCCGCACTCTCGCTATGCCGACTTCCCCGCCCAGCTGATCCGCGATTATACGGATCTGGAGATTTTTGCCGAAACCGAACAGGGCGATGCCTATCTGTTTGGCAGCAGGGATAAGCGCATCGCATTCGTGACGGGCCATCCGGAATACGATCCTTTAACGCTGTCCGGAGAGTATTTCCGCGATGTTGATGCGGGACTCGAGCCTGATGTGCCCTATAACTACTTCCCTGGGGACGATCCGGCGAAAAAACCTCGTGCCACCTGGCGTAGCCATGGCAATTTACTGTTCACCAACTGGCTGAACTATTACGTCTACCAGATCACGCCATTCGATCTCCGCCGCATGAACCCTACGCTGGATTAAGCGTTTCAGCTTCCCACCACAGGCGCCTCCGGCGCCTTTTTTATATTCTGAAAACCACTTCCCTCCTTGTTTAAACTTTAATCTTATAAATATCAATGTGATAAATGAATTTAAATTCAAAAATGGAAATTGTTTTTGATTTTAAAAATTCATCAAGTAGTCTTAATTCTGTTGCATGAAAACTGCACAGCCGTGCGCGATTCACTTTTGGCCGTCTCGACGGGATAAGACGAAGGAGTAACCGAATGACACAACAGACAGTTAGCGAAGAGCTGGCCTTTAGCCAGCCGTTTGGTGACCAGGAGAGACAGATTCTCACCCCTGAAGCCGTTGATTTCCTCAGCGACCTGGTAGCCCGCTTTACCCCACAGCGCAATAAGCTGCTGGCGGCTCGTATTGCGGAGCAGCAGGCTATTGATGCAGGAAAACTGCCTGATTTTAATTCGGAAACCGATTCCATTCGAAAGAGTGACTGGCAAATTCGCGGCATTCCACAGGATCTTCTCGACCGGCGGGTTGAAATTACCGGGCCGGTTGAACGCAAAATGGTTATCAATGCCCTGAATGCTAACGTAAAAGTATTTATGGCCGACTTTGAGGATTCCCTGGCACCGAGCTGGAGCAAGGTTATCGATGGCCAGATCAACCTGCGCGATGCGGTTAATGGCACCATCAGCTGGACCAACGAAGCGGGAAAAATTTATCAGCTAAAGCCCGATCCGGCGGTACTGGTTTGCCGCGTACGCGGCCTGCACCTGCCTGAAAAACACGTGACCTGGCGTGGGGAAGCCATTCCGGGCAGCCTGTTCGACTTCGGGCTCTATTTCTTCCACAACGTTGATGCCTTGTTGGCCAAAGGCAGCGGCCCTTACTTCTACCTGCCGAAAACGCAGTCGTGGCAGGAAGCCGCCTGGTGGAGCGAAGTATTCAGCTTTACGGAAGATCGCTTCGATCTGCCGCGGGGCACCATCAAGGCCACTCTGCTGATCGAAACGTTACCGGCAGTCTTCCAGATGGACGAGATCCTGCACGCGCTGAAAGATCACATTGTCGGCCTGAACTGCGGGCGTTGGGACTACATCTTCAGCTACATAAAAACCCTGAAAAACCATCCGGATCGCGTCCTGCCGGACAGACAGTCCGTGACGATGGACAAACCGTTCCTGAATGCTTACTCGCGCCTGCTGATTAAAACCTGCCATCGCCGGGGCGCTTTTGCGATGGGCGGTATGGCGGCCTTTATCCCTAGCAAAGACAGCGCGCGTAATGAATGGGTGCTGAACAAAGTCAAAGCGGACAAAGAGATGGAGGCCAACAACGGCCACGACGGCACCTGGATTGCGCATCCGGGCCTTGCGGACACGGTTGTCGAGGTCTTTGGCAAAGCGCTAGGTGAGCGTCACAACCAGCTGGATATTAGCCGCAGCGAAGATGTTCCCATTACCGCGGCCCAGCTGCTTGAGCCTTGCCCTGGGGAGCGTACCGAAGAAGGCATGCGCGCCAACATCCGCGTTGCAGTGCAGTACATCGAGGCCTGGATCTCCGGCAACGGCTGCGTGCCTATCTATGGGCTGATGGAGGATGCCGCGACCGCTGAAATTTCCCGTACTTCCATCTGGCAATGGATCCATCACCAGAAGACGCTGAGCAACGGCCAGACCGTCACTAAATCGCTGTTTCGCCAGATGCTTGCCGAAGAGATGTTGGTGATTCAGGCCGAGCTGGGGGACCAGCGTTATAGCCAGGGGCGCTTCGATGAAGCCGCACGGCTGATGGAACAAATTACCACCTCAGAAGAGTTAATCGACTTCCTGACGCTGCCGGGCTACCGCCTGCTTGCCTGAACCTAACCCTATAAAAATGGAGCATCTGCAATGAAAACCTCTCGTAGCCAACAGATTCAACAAGTACAACAAGAATGGACACAACCGCGTTGGGAAGGCATTGAGCGTACCTATAGCGCAGAAGACGTGGTGAAACTGCGCGGTTCGCTGAACCCGGAATGCACGCTGGCGCAGCACGGGGCGGCGAAGCTCTGGCGTCTGCTGCACGGCGAGTCGAAAAAAGGCTACGTAAACAGTCTGGGGGCGTTAACCGGTGGTCAGGCTTTGCAGCAGGCTAAAGCGGGTATCGAAGCTATCTACTTATCCGGCTGGCAGGTGGCGGCGGATGCTAACCTGGCCTCCAGCATGTATCCGGATCAGTCGCTCTACCCGGCTAACTCCGTTCCTGCGGTAGTCGACAGGATCAACAACAGCTTCCAGCGCGCGGATCAGATCCAGTGGGCGTCGAATATTGAGCCGGGCGACCCGCGCCACGTTGACTACTTCCTGCCGATCGTTGCCGACGCTGAGGCAGGCTTTGGCGGCGTGCTAAACGCCTTCGAGCTGATGAAGTCGATGATTCAGGCCGGTGCAGCGGCGGTACACTTTGAAGACCAGCTTGCCTCGGTGAAAAAGTGCGGTCATATGGGCGGCAAAGTATTGGTCCCGACCCAGGAGGCTATCCAGAAATTAATCGCCGCTCGTCTGGCGGCGGACGTGATGGGCGTTCCCACGCTGCTGATTGCCCGTACCGATGCCGATGCGGCAGACCTGATCACCTCCGACTGCGACGAATATGACCGCGAGTTCGTCACCGGCGAACGTACGCAGGAAGGTTTCTATCGCACTCGGGCTGGCATTGAGCAGGCTATCAGCCGTGGCCTGGCCTATGCCCCTTATGCCGACCTGGTCTGGTGTGAAACCTCTAAACCCGATCTGGACCAGGCCCGTCGCTTTGCCGAAGCGATCCACGCTCGCTTCCCTGGCAAGCTGCTGGCCTACAACTGTTCGCCATCGTTCAACTGGAAGAAAAATCTCGATGACAAAACCATCGCTTCCTTCCAGCAAGAACTGTCGGACATGGGCTACAAGTACCAGTTCATCACCCTGGCGGGGATCCACAGCATGTGGTTCAACATGTTCGACCTGGCGCACTCTTATGCTCAGGGCGAGGGGATGCGCCACTATGTTGAGAAGGTACAGCAGCCTGAGTTTGCTGCGGCTTCCGAAGGTTATACCTTCGTCTCTCATCAGCAGGAAGTGGGTACCGGCTACTTCGACCGCGTCACTACCATCATTCAGGGCGGCGCCTCTTCCGTAACCGCGTTGACTGGTTCTACCGAAGAAGAACAGTTCTGAACAAACTTTATTTTCCCCCTCTCCTTTGGGAGAGGGCCGGGGTGAGGGGAGAAATAAATGTCACACAGGCTGGAGCTGTTAATTGCCCACACCATCCTGCAAGGGTTCGATGCGCAATACGGTCGATTTCTTGAGGTCACCGCGGGTGCGCAGCAGCGCTTTGAACAGGCCGACTGGCACGCCGTTCAGCAGGCGATGAAAAGCCGTATCAATCTTTACGATCATCACGTAGGGCTCGTCGTAGAGCAGCTTCGCTGTATTACCGGCGGCCAGAATACCGATGCGGCCTTTTTGCTGCGCGTGAAAGAGCAGTACACCAGGCTTTTGCCGGATTATCCGCGTTTTGAAATTGCCGAAAGCTTTTTTAATTCCGTCTATTGTCGGCTCTTCGATCACCGCTCGCTTACTCCCGAGCGGCTTTTTATCTTTAGCTCGCAGGCTGGCAAACAGCTCCGGCCGCTGCCTCGTCCGCTGGCTAAAACCTTTTTCCCGGAGCAGGGCTGGACGACATTGCTCACCACCTTGCTCTCCGATCTCCCGCTGCGTCTTCCCTGGCAGGATATTGCGCGGGACGTTGGTTTTATTCTTGCCCATCTCCATGAAACGTTCGGCGCAGAAGCATTGCGTACGGCCACGCTCGAAGTCGCCAACGAGCTGTTTTATCGCAATAAAGCCGCCTGGCTGGTTGGCAAACTGGTACTGCAGGGGAGAACAATTCCATTTTTGCTGCCGATCCACCGCACAGATGATGGCCGCTTAATGGTGGATACCTGCCTGACCAGTTCACCTGAAGCCAGCATCGTTTTTGGCTTCGCTCGTTCTTACTTTATGGTTTATGCCCCTTTCCCCGCCGCGCTCGTCGAGTGGCTGCGCGAGATTTTACCGGGCAAAACCACCGCCGAACTGTATATGGCAATCGGCTGCCAGAAGCACGGCAAAACCGAAAGCTATCGCGAATATCTGACCTACATTAACAACACGCCCGAGCAGTTTATTGAGGCGCCGGGCATTCGTGGCATGGTGATGCTGGTCTTCACTCTCCCGGGCTTCGATCGTGTTTTTAAGGTGATAAAGGACAGGTTCGCGCCGCAGAAAGAAGTCACCGCCGAAAGGGTTCGTGCCTGCTACCAGCTGGTAAAGGAACACGACCGCGTGGGGCGTATGGCGGATACCCAGGAGTTTGAAAACTTCGTGCTGGATAAGCAGCAGATAAGCCCTGAGTTAATGGCGCTGCTGCACGAAGAAGTCCCGGAAAAACTCACCGATCTTGGCGACCGCATTGCCATTAGCCATCTTTATATCGAACGGCGAATGGTGCCGCTCAACCTGTGGCTTGAGCAGGTTGAAGGTCAGCAGTTGAGGGATGCGGTGGAAGAGTACGGCAACGCCATTCGCCAACTGGCGGCGGCTAATATTTTCCCCGGTGACATGCTGTTTAAAAACTTTGGCGTGACGCGCCACGGGCGAGTGGTGTTCTACGATTACGATGAAATTTGCTATATGACCGAGGTAAATTTCCGGGATATTCCGCCGCCACGTTACCCAGAGGATGAGTTGTCCTCCGAGCCCTGGTACAGCATCTCGCCGGGCGATGTCTTCCCGGAGGAATTCAGGCACTATCTTTGCGCGGACAGGCGTATTCGCCCGCTATTCGATGAAATGCACGCTGACCTGTTCCGCGCCGACTTTTGGCGAGCTTTGCAAACCCGCATCCGCGAGGGCTATGTCGAGGATGTCTTCGCCTATCGCCGCCGCCAGCGTTTCAGCCAGCGGTTTGGGGACGTGAAGAGGGCGGGTTAGCGCCCGCCGCCGTATGCCAGAGTAATTTCCTTCGCTGCCTTAATGACCAGAGCGCCAATCTCCGTCACCCGGTCATCGGTGATGCGCGAAATCGGGCCAGAAATGGAGATGGCAGCAAACGCCTCGTGGTGCTCGTCGTAGATGCAGGAGGCCACGCAGCGTAGCCCCAGCGCATGTTCTTCATCGTCAAACGAGTAACCCCGCTTGCGCGTTTGCGCTAAATCTTCTTTTAAATGCAGCGGTGAAGTCAGCGTTGCGGGCGTGTAGCTGTGTAAGCCCTTGCGGTGCAGCAGGCCCGCCAGTTCGTCATCGTTGAGATGAGCCAGAAACGCCTTGCCTGCGCCGGAAGCGTGCATCGGCAGCTTGCCGCCAATGGGGGCCGACATACGCATCAACTGCGTGCACTGAACCTGGTCGATGATAATCGCCTGATGATCGCTCTTGTCCAGCACCGCGAGGTTAACGGTTTCGCCGGAAGCTTCCATCAGCTTGCGCAGAATCGGGTGCACGATGGCCAGCAGGTTGCGGCTTTGCAGGAAGCTGCTGCCGACGACAAAAGCGTGAGCGCCAATCGTCCAGTGGCCCAGATCGCCTACCTGGTGAACGAAGCCTAACTGCTGCATCGTGGTCAGCAGACGGTGGGTCGTGGAGTTCGGCAGGCCGGCCTGCTGGGCAAGCTCGGTCAACGCCACGCTGCCGTGAGATTCGGCAATCCACTCCAGCAGTTTGAGGCCGCGAGTGAGGGATTGAACCTGCCCGGTGACCTGCGGGGCAGCAGCGGCTGCGGCGCGGGGTTTCTTACCTCGTTTAGCGGGGACTGTAGCAACCATACCGGACTCCTTTTTCGTATCGTGGAAATCATTTTCGTTTTATTTGGCGAATTTGCAACCGCTCACGGACTGATCGGATGAGTGATGCTGAACATCTCTCATGTTCCTGACGTGCGGCTTTTACGACCCTGTAGTTTGTGCAAGTATGGGGCTGCAGGTCCGTCAGTCAGGGAAAAAAGGTGGGAGTGAGCGTGAGTAACAACGTAGAGAAGCTGAAGCAACAACTGAGTGAACGCATTCTGGTGCTGGACGGTGGCATGGGGACCATGATCCAGAGCTATCGTCTTGATGAGAACGACTTCCGCGGGGAGCGTTTTGCCGACTGGCCGTGCGACCTCAAGGGCAACAATGACCTGCTGGTGCTCAGCAAGCCGGAAATCATCACCGCGATTCACTACGCCTACTTTGAGGCTGGTGCAGACATCGTTGAAACCAACACCTTCAACTCCACCACGATTGCGATGGCTGACTACCAAATGGAATCGCTGTCGGCGGAAATTAACTACGAAGCCGCGAAGCTGGCTCGTGCCTGTGCCGATGAATGGACGGCACGTACGCCGGAAAAACCACGCTATGTCGCCGGTGTGTTAGGCCCCACCAACCGCACGGCTTCAATCTCCCCGGACGTGAACGACCCGGCCTTCCGCAACATCACTTTTGATCAACTGGTCGCCGCTTATCGTGAATCGACCAGGGCGCTGGTGGAAGGCGGGACCGACCTGATCATGATCGAAACGGTGTTCGACACCCTGAACGCCAAAGCCGCCATCTTCGCGGTGAAGGCAGAGTTTGAGGCGCTTGGCGTTGACCTGCCGATTATGATTTCCGGCACGATTACCGATGCTTCAGGCCGCACGCTTTCCGGTCAGACGACGGAAGCTTTCTATAACTCCCTGCGCCATGCCGATGCGCTCTCCTTTGGGCTTAACTGCGCGCTGGGGCCGGACGAGCTGCGCCAGTACGTCGCTGAACTGTCGCGCATTGCCGAGTGCTACGTAACCGCTCACCCTAACGCCGGTCTGCCAAATGCTTTCGGCGAGTACGATCTCGATGCAAAAGTGATGGCCCAGCAGATTGGCGAATGGGCGCAGGCCGGATTCCTGAACATTGTTGGCGGCTGCTGCGGGACAACGCCTGCGCACATTGCTGCGATGAGCAAAGCGGTGGCTGGCGTTGCGCCGCGTAAGCTCCCCGAACTGCCGGTTGCCTGCCGTCTGGCCGGGCTTGAGCCGCTGAACATTAGCGCGGACAGCCTGTTTGTGAACGTAGGCGAACGCACCAACGTCACCGGCTCGGCTAAATTCAAGCGGCTGATCAAAGAAGAAAAATACAGCGAGGCGCTGGACGTTGCGCTGCAGCAGGTCGCCAGCGGCGCGCAGATAATTGACATCAACATGGACGAGGGGATGCTCGACGCCGAAGCGGCGATGGTGCGCTTCCTCAACCTGATTGCCGGCGAGCCGGATATCGCCCGCGTGCCGATCATGATCGACTCCTCGAAATGGGACGTCATCGAGAAAGGGCTGAAGTGCATTCAGGGCAAAGGCATCGTTAACTCCATCTCGATGAAGGAAGGCATTGAGCCGTTTATTCATCACGCGAAGCTGGTGCGTCGCTACGGCGCGGCGATGGTGGTGATGGCGTTCGACGAAGCGGGCCAGGCGGATACCCGCGAGCGAAAAATCGAGATTTGCCGCCGGGCCTACAAAATTCTTACCGAAGAGGTGGGCTTCCCGCCGGAAGACATCATCTTTGACCCGAACATCTTCGCGGTGGCGACCGGTATCGAAGAGCACAACAACTACGCGCAGGACTTTATCGGCGCCTGCGAAGACATTAAGCGCGAGCTGCCGCACGCGATGATTTCCGGCGGCGTGTCTAACGTCTCCTTCTCCTTCCGCGGCAACGATCCGGTACGCGAAGCCATTCACGCGGTATTCCTCTATTACGCGATCCGCAACGGCATGGACATGGGGATCGTGAACGCCGGGCAGCTGGCGATTTACGACGACCTTCCGGCCGAGCTGCGTGACGCTGTAGAAGACGTCATTCTTAACCGGCGTGATGACAGCACCGAACGGCTGTTAGAGCTGGCTGAAAAATATCGCGGCAGCAAAAGTGATGAAGCCGCCAATGCGCAACAGGCCGAGTGGCGCAGCTGGGACGTCGTTAAGCGGCTTGAATATTCGCTGGTGAAAGGGATCACCGAGTTCATCGAAGCAGACACCGAAGAGGCTCGCCAGCAGTCGGCTCGCCCAATCGAAGTAATTGAAGGCCCTCTGATGGCGGGGATGAACGTGGTGGGCGACCTGTTTGGCGAGGGGAAAATGTTCCTGCCGCAGGTGGTCAAATCGGCCCGCGTCATGAAGCAGGCGGTGGCCTGGCTCGAGCCTTATATCGAAGCCAGTAAGGAAAAAGGATCGACTAACGGCAAAATCGTCCTCGCCACGGTGAAAGGCGACGTGCACGACATCGGCAAGAACATCGTCGGCGTGGTGCTGCAGTGTAACAACTACGAAATTATCGACCTTGGCGTGATGGTGCCCGGCGAGAAAATTTTGAAAACTGCCCGCGAAGTGGGCGCGGATATTATCGGCCTCTCTGGCCTTATTACGCCTTCGCTGGATGAAATGGTCAACGTCGCCAAAGAGATGGAGCGCCAGGGCTTTACGTTACCGCTGCTGATTGGCGGAGCGACGACTTCCAAAGCCCATACCGCGGTGAAAATCGAGCAGAACTACAGCGGCCCAACGGTGTATGTGCAAAACGCCTCCCGTACCGTAGGCGTTGTCTCTGCTCTGCTTTCAGAAACCCAGCATGATGAATTTGTGGCCCGAACCCGCAAAGAGTACGAAGTGGTTCGCACCCAGCACGCACGCAAAAAACCTCGCACTCCGCCTGTTACGCTGCAGGCCGCAAGGGATAACGACCTGGCGTTTGACTGGGAAAGTTATACGCCGCCGGTTGCCCATCGGCCTGGCGTGCAGGAGGTTACCGCCAGCATTGAGACGCTGCGAAATTACATCGACTGGACGCCGTTCTTTATGACCTGGTCGCTGGCCGGGAAATACCCACGCATCCTGGAAGATGAAGTGGTAGGCGAGGAAGCGCAGCGCCTGTTTAAAGACGCCAACGACATGCTCGATATGCTCCACCGCACGAAGACGATGACGCCGCGCGGCGTGGTAGGCCTGTTCCCGGCGAACCGTGTTGGCGACGACGTAGAGGTTTATACCGATGAAACGCGGACCCAGGTTAAAGCCGTCAGCCGTCATCTACGCCAGCAAACCGAAAAAAGCGGCTTCCCGAACTACTGTATTGCCGACTTTGTCGCGCCTAAACACAGCGGTAAAGCGGACTACATCGGCGCTTTTGCGGTCACCGGCGGTATTGAAGAAGACGACCTGGCCGGCGCCTATGACGCGCAGCATGATGATTACAACAAAATCATGGTGAAAGCGGTGGCCGATCGCCTGGCCGAAGCTTTTGCTGAATATCTCCACGAGCGCGTACGTAAAGTCTACTGGGGCTATGCGGCGACTGAAAACCTCAGCAATGAGGAGCTTATTCGCGAAAATTACCAGGGGATTCGTCCGGCGCCGGGCTATCCGGCCTGCCCGGAGCACACCGAAAAGGCGGCTATCTGGGCGCTGCTGGACGTAGAGAACGTGATTGGCATGAAACTCACTGAATCTTACGCCATGTGGCCCGGCGCGTCGGTTTCCGGCTGGTACTTCAGCCACCCCGACAGCAAGTATTTCGCGGTCGCACAAATTCAGCGCGACCAGGTCGAGGACTATGCGAGGCGCAAAGGGATGCCGGTGAGCGAGGTTGAACGCTGGCTGGCGCCAAACCTGGGTTATGACGCCGACTAGCCGCTAAAAATAACCTTTCCTTACAACTTACAAGGCGCTCCGTGAGCGCCTTGTCTCTTTATTGAAGTTAACCCCTTATACTGAAGAAGGGTGGCTATTTTTTGCCTCAGGAACCCTAAAAACGATAAGGAGAATAAAAATCCGTGCTGACCTTGTTACACCTGCTTTCCGCCGTTTCACTGCTGGTCTGGGGCACGCACATCGTGCGTACCGGTATCATGCGCGTTTACGGCGCCAACCTGCGCAGCGTACTTAGCCGCAGCGTAGAAAAGAAACCTCTCGCCTTCTGCGCCGGTATCGGCGTGACCGCTTTGGTGCAGAGCAGCAATGCCACCACGATGCTGGTCACGTCCTTCGTTGCTCAGGATCTGGTGGCGCTTACGCCTGCGCTGGTGATTGTGCTGGGGGCCGACGTGGGTACGGCGCTGATGGCGCGTATCCTGACCTTCGATCTTTCGTGGCTTTCGCCGCTGCTGATTTTTATCGGCGTTATCTTCTTCCTCAGCCGCAAGCAAACGCGCGCCGGGCAGCTTGGCCGCGTGGGGATTGGCCTTGGCCTTATTCTGCTGGCGCTTGAGCTGATTGTCGGGGCCGTCACGCCGATCACCCAGGCGAACGGTGTCCAGGTCATCTTCGCTTCTCTGACCGGCGATATCATGCTCGACGCGCTGATTGGCGCGATGTTCGCCATCATCAGCTACTCCAGCCTGGCGGCCGTTTTACTGACGGCCACGCTGACGTCCACCGGAGTAATTTCGTTTGATGTGGCGCTATGCCTGGTGATTGGCGCTAACCTCGGCTCCGGCCTGCTGGCGATGATCAACAACAGCGCCGCGAATGCCGCAGCGCGCCGGGTAGCGCTTGGCAGCCTGCTGTTTAAGCTGGTGGGTAGCCTGCTGGTGCTGCCGTTTGTGCACATTCTTGCCCGATTGATGCACCACCTGCCGCTGCCTGAGTCAGAGCTGGTTATCTACTTCCACGTGTTCTACAACCTGATCCGTTGCCTGGTGATGGTGCCTTTTGCCGAGCCGATGGCGCGCTTCTGCCGCCGGGTTATCAGCGAAGTGCCCGAAGTCGATGCCCGCATGAAGCCGAAGCACCTCGATCCTACGGCGCTGGATACGCCTGCGCTGGGGTTATCTAATGCTGCGCGCGAAACCCTCAGAATGGGGGACGTGCTGGAGCAGATGCTGGAAACCTGGAGCAAGGTAATGCACGGCGAGCCGCGTCAGGAAAAAGAGCTGCGCAAGCTGGCTGACGACGTGGACGTGCTGTATACCGCCATTAAGCTTTATCTGGCGCAGATGCCAAAAGAAGATCTGGCGGAAATGGAGTCCCGCCGCTGGGCGGAAATCATCGAAATGTCGCTTAACCTGGAACAGGCGGCAGATATCATCGAACGTATGGGCAGCGAAGTGGCGGATAAATCGCTCGCCGCGCGCCGGGCCTTTTCGCCGGATGGCCTGACCGAGCTGGACAACCTGCTTCAGCAGCTGATAAGCAACCTGCAGCTCAGCCTGTCGGTATTCTTTTCAAGCGACCTGGGCAGCGCCCGCCGCCTGCGCCGCAACAAGCACCGTTTCCGCATTATGAACCGCCGCTATTCTCACGCTCACGTCGACCGTCTGCACCAGCAAAACGTGCAGAGCATCGAAACCAGTTCGCTGCACCTTGGGCTGCTGGGGGATATGAAGCGCCTCAACTCGTTGTTCTGTTCCGTCGCCTACAGCGTGCTGGACCAGCCGGACGATGACGACGAGCGGGATGAGTATTAGAAAAATGGCGCCTTAATGGGCTGGGCGCCTACTTTACGGTAAGGGTAATACCCAGCGCTTTCATCACGGCAAGCGTGCTTTTAAGCGTTGGGTTTCCTTCTGCACTAAATGAACGGTACAGCTGTTCGCGAGACAGGCCCGTTTCAGTGGCTACTTGCGACATCCCTTTTGCCCGTGCAACTACGCCCAGCGCCTTTGCTATATAGGCTGCATCTCCGGTTTCCAGGGCATCCGCCATGAAAAAAGCAATTTCCTCGTTGTCGACCAATGCAGATGCAGGATCGTAATCTGTTAATTTATTCATCGTCGAAATCTTCCTCATGTTCCCAGTCTTTCGCCAGCAATTTCGCTAAAACTATATCCTTGTGCTAATCATTTTGCTTCCTCCACAGAGAAGCAAAATGATTAGCTTCCCACGCTGCTGGTAGTAAAGGCGATAGCCCGGCCCAAAATGGATTCTAAGTTCGCTGATGCCTGCCCCAACGGGTTGCACATCGCCAGGTAAACCATTCGCTAGCCTTAAAAGCCGGGCGGCAATAACGGTTTTTGCCCTTTTATCTCTAAGTAAACTTAGCCAGGCGCTAAAAGCACTCGTTTGTTTGAGTTTATTCATTGTAGTTTATAAAGCACATCAGAAATAGGTGTATAAAAAATATTCATGCGGCTAAAGCGGCGCAATGGCCGTCGCCGCAGTCTGGAAAGTCATTCGCAGCACGTTTTCAATATTTACGAGGAAGCTTCCAGAGATGCAGGTTAATGTGAGAAAGGCGGTTCGCAACGCCCTGCGGGTAAGGTATAGTCCTGGGTTTTCGGAGGAGCCATGCTGACTAATTCATCTATTCGTCTTAACAAATACATCAGCGAGAGCGGGATCTGCTCACGCCGTGACGCCGATCGCTACATCGAACAGGGCAACGTTTTTATTAACGGCAAGCGCGCCAAAATTGGCGATCAGGTCTTTGCCGGCGACAGCGTGAAGGTGAATGGTCAGCTTATTGAGCCTCGTAATGAAGACGATCTGGTGCTGATTGCCCTGAATAAACCGGTGGGGATTGTGAGCACCACGGAAGACGGCGAAAGAGACAACATCGTCGACTACGTGAACCACAGCAAGCGCGTGTTCCCTATTGGCCGCCTGGACAAAGACTCTCAGGGCCTGATTTTCCTCACCAACCACGGTGACCTGGTAAACAAAATTCTGCGCGCCGGTAACGACCACGAGAAAGAGTATGTGGTCACGGTGAACAAACCGGTCACTGACGAGTTTATTCGCGGTATGGGCGCGGGCGTGCCGATTCTTGGCACCGTCACCAAAAAATGCAAAGTCAAAAAAGAGGCGCCGTTTGCGTTTCGTATTATCCTGGTTCAGGGGCTGAACCGCCAGATTCGCCGCATGTGTGAGCATTTTGGCTATGAAGTGACGAAGCTTGAGCGCACGCGCATCATGAACGTTAACCTGACCGGGATCCCGTTGGGAGAGTGGCGTGACCTGACGGATGATGAACTGATTGAGCTGTTTAAGCTGATTGAGGACTCGTCCTCTGAGGCCGCACCGGCTAAAAAAGCGAAGCCAAAAGCGGCCACGCCAGCGGTGAAAAAGCCGCTGGTCAGCGGGCCGAAAAGCTCAGCAAAAACGCCCGCTGAGCTCGCCTCTCGTAAACGCTTTGCTTCTCCCGGCCGCAAGAAGAAGGGCCGTTAAGCTAGCGTTTCCCCCGCGTATGGTTATTGGCTGACCACGAATAGGTGGTAGAAGTATCCGGTTTTAATGCGTTTTGTTTCTTCAGCTGGCGAGCTTTCTTAGCCGCCAGCGCGCGTTCCGCCATCAGCTTATCGATGTACTCTTTTTTTACCTGATTGGTTTCTGAGTTGGTCAACGTACGACCGTGGGCAATGCGGGCGCGATCCAGCAGTGTTTTAAGCTCACGCTGTTCGCTTTCCGTCATGTCTTGCTGTGTCAGTCTGGCTGTAGCCATCGTTGCAATCTCCCAGGAAAGGACGTTCAGTGTAAAGCAAACCTCCAGCATCGACGAGACAAAAAAGCCTGCGTTTGCAGGCTTTTATCGTTCTATTTTTTCTCGTTTTGCTGCGATTTTATCGCTTTACCTGACCAGTAACCTGCCAGCAGGGAGCCCGAAAGGTTATGCCAGACGGAAAACAATGCGCCAGGCAGCGCCGCCAGCGGTGAGAAGTAAATTTTACCCAGCGTAGCCGCGAGACCCGAGTTCTGCATACCCACTTCAATGGCCAGCGTCCGGCAGGTGGACTCGTCGAAGCCAAAGAGACGCCCGCCCCAGTAGCCGCCGAGCAGGCCAATAGTGTTATGCAGAATCACCGCGATAATCACCACCAGGCCAACGGAGGCGATGTGTGACGCCGAGCCTGCGACAACTGCGCTGATGATGGCGAGAATGCAGAGCATGGAAAATGCGGGCAGCCACGGCTCCACGCGCTTAACGAGGCGTGGGAACAGATGGTGCACAATCAGGCCCAGACCAATCGGGATAATGACGATTTGCAAAATACTGACCAGCATGCCCATCACATCGACTTTGATATCGGCATCCACATACAGACGGGTCAGTAGCGGAGTGGCGAAGACGCCGACCAGCGTGGAAACAGAAGAGATGGTAACGGAGAGCGCAACGTCGCCCCTGGCCAGGTAAATCATGACGTTGGACGCCGTGCCGCTGGCTACGCTGCCGACCAGCACCATCCCGGCGGAAAGATCGGGGGGCATATGGAACAGCATCGCCAGCAGCCATGCTGCCAGCGGCATCACCAGATAGTGCAGAAAAATTCCCGCCGCCACCGGTGCCGGGCGCGACAGCACCCGTTTAAAGTCTTCAAGTCGCAGATGTACGCCCATACCAAACATAATGAGCATCAGCAGCGTACTGACCCAGGGGCCAATCGGGGTAAAGGTTGAAGGGGTATAATACGCAGCGACGGAGACCAGCAGCGCCCAAAGCGGGAACAGCCGGGTTAGGGTGGCTATCATAGCGATGTCCTTGCAGAGTTTGTGTTGTTTTATGGTTATAAAAAAAGCCGGGTGCGAGCCCGGCTTTCTGTATTCATGGCATGAATTTGTCTGTTATTCAAACAGGTTGCGGTGCAGCTTCTGCACCACCTGCTCGGCATCGTTGCCCGGCACCAGGAAGCACAGGTTGTAGCTGGATGCGCCGTAGCAAATCATGCGGATGTTGAACGGGTCGAGCACGCCGAACACTTCTTTGCCTACGCCACAGGCCTGAGACAGCTTATTGCCGATGATGGCAACCAGCGCCAGGTTTTCTTCGACTTCCACGCGGCACAGAGACGACAGCTCGGTGAGTAGCGAGGTAGTCAGCAGGCTGTCGCCGGTAGAAGTTGAACCGGTGGTATCCATCGTCAACGCCACGCTCACTTCGGAGGTGGTTATCAGGTCCACGGAGATATTGTGGCGAGCCAGAATGCTGAACACTTCCGCGAGGAAACCGCGTGAATGCAGCATATGCAGGCTGTGCAGCGTCAGCAGCGTTTGCTTACGGCGTACCGCAAGGGCGCGGAAGAGCGGCGGATTCTCGGTTTTTTTGCACACCAGCGTCCCCCCTGCGGCCGGATCTTTACTGGAGCCAACAAACACCGGGATATCACAGCGTACGGCGGGCAGCAGCGTGGCAGGGTGCAGGACCTTCGCCCCGAAGGTGGCCATTTCAGCGGCTTCTTCAAAGGCGATGCGATCGATACGTTTTGCCGCTGGCACCATGCGTGGGTCGGTGGTGTAGATGCCCGGCACGTCGGTCCAGATATCCACACGAGCGGCATTCAGCGCTTCACCGAGCAATGCCGCGGTATAGTCGCTGCCGCCGCGGCCAAGCGTGGTCGTTCTGCCTTTTTCTTCGCTGCCGATAAAGCCCTGAGTGATCACCAGGGATTCCGCCAGGCGCGGTAGCATTTGCTGGCTTGCCAGCTCCGCCAGCGCGGTGATATCCGGCTCGGCGCGGCCAAAGCGGTCATTGGTACGCATGACTTTACGAATATCGAACCACTGCGCTTCAACGCTACGTTCACGCAAGATCTCAACAAACAGCAGGGTGGACATCAGTTCGCCGTGGCTGACCAGTTCGTCGGTCAGCGCGGTTGAGGTCGCAAGGGAGGCGGCTTCCGCAAGCGTCGTGATGTTTTCCAGCAGGCGGTCGATCTCTTCGCGGATCACTTCCGGGCTCGCCAGGCGTTCAACGATGTTGTACTGGATTTTGCGAATGGCATCGAGCTTGACGAAGCGCTCGGTTGCTTCGAGCCCTTCGGCCAGAGCAACCAGCAGGTTAGTCACGCCGGCGGAGGCGGAAAGGACCACGACGCGGACATGGCTATCGGCCATTACAACATCGGCGCTGCGGTTCATCGCGTCAAAATCGGCGACGCTGGTACCGCCAAATTTGGCGACTACGGTTTGAGACATAACTACCTCGTGTCAGGGGGCCATTCAACTGGCAAAAAAGTATTCAGCCTTGGCACAAGGGAAGAGCGGTAAACGGGTGGGCGCAGAGCAGGAGAACTACGATATCACCCAGAAGTGCTCCACCTTGTTTATCCAGCTTTGTGAGCCGAACATGAAACGCTCGACTGCGAACGTTTCCTGGTGACAACCCAGAGGATTCAGCCCCTGCAGCCGACAATAAGCGTGACCAGCCGCTTCATCATCTCGGCGTTGCACCCCCTCACGTATCTTCTTAGTTACTGGTTTCTCAGATACGATTTTCTGGGCAACGCGCCTCTTCTGGCCTGCGCAAGCGCAGGTAGCGCCTAATAAATAAAGCTTCAGCGAAGGCATGTCAACCGCGGGGTTATGCGGATTTTTCATGTTAAATCCGGAATCAGGAATTTAACTTATAAGAGGGTATTTTTGCCGCTTTTTAGGGGGTTACGGGAAACAGTCGGTTAATGGCATAAAATCAATCACAATTTTTGCCTGCAGGCGCTACAATCGACCGAAGTCACAATTCTCAAATCAGAAGAGTATTGCTATGAAAAACATCAACCCGAAGCAGACCTCTGCCTGGCAGGCGCTCCAGAAACACTACGATGAGATGAAAGACGTTACGCTTTCCGAGCTGTTCGCGAAAGATAACGACCGCTTCAGCAAGTTCTCCGCAACCTTCGATGACCTGATGCTGGTGGATTTCTCCAAAAACCGCATCACCACCGAAACCCTCGAAAAACTGCAGGCTCTGGCGAAAGAAACCGACCTGCAGAGCGCGATCAAATCCATGTTCGCCGGCGAAAAAATTAACCGTACCGAAGACCGTGCCGTGCTGCACGTTGCCCTGCGTAACCGCAGCAACACGCCTATCGTGGTCGACGGCAAAGACGTGATGCCGGAAGTGAACGCGGTGCTTGAGAAGATGAAAGCCTTCTCTGAAAGCATCATCAGCGGCAGCTGGAAAGGCTACACCGGCAAGGCCATCACCGACGTGGTTAACATTGGTATTGGCGGCTCTGACCTCGGCCCGTTCATGGTCACCGAAGCGCTGCGCCCTTACAAAAACCACCTCAACATGCATTTTGTGTCCAACGTTGACGGGACCCACATTGCCGAAGTGTTGAAAAAAGTGAACCCGGAAACCACGCTGTTCCTGGTCGCGTCTAAAACCTTCACCACTCAGGAAACCATGACCAACGCCCACAGCGCGCGCGACTGGTTCCTGCGTGCGGCTGGCGATGAAAAACACGTGGCGAAACACTTTGCCGCGCTGTCCACCAACGGCAAAGCCGTCGGCGAATTTGGCATCGACACCGCCAACATGTTCGAGTTCTGGGACTGGGTTGGCGGCCGCTACTCTCTGTGGTCCGCAATTGGCCTGTCCATCATCCTGTCCGTTGGCTACGACAACTTCGTTGAGCTGCTGTCCGGCGCGCACGCGATGGATAAACACTTCGCCACCACGCCTGCCGAGCAAAACCTGCCGGTTCTGCTGGCGCTGATCGGCATCTGGTACAACAATTTCTTCGGCGCTGAAACTGAAGCGATTCTGCCATACGACCAGTACATGCACCGCTTTGCGGCCTACTTCCAGCAGGGCAACATGGAGTCCAACGGTAAGTACGTTGACCGCAACGGCAACGCCGTGGACTACCAGACTGGACCAATTATCTGGGGCGAGCCGGGCACCAACGGCCAGCACGCGTTCTACCAGCTGATCCACCAGGGGACCAAAATGGTACCTTGCGACTTCATCGCGCCGGCTATTAGCCACAACGCGCTGTCGGATCATCATCCAAAACTGCTGTCTAACTTCTTTGCTCAGACCGAAGCGCTGGCGTTCGGTAAATCCCGCGAAGTAGTAGAGCAGGAATACCGTGACCAGGGTAAAGATCCTGCCACGCTGGACCACGTTGTGCCGTTTAAGGTGTTCGAAGGCAACCGCCCGACCAACTCCATCCTGCTGCGTGAAATCACCCCGTTCAGCCTGGGCGCGTTGATTGCGCTGTATGAGCACAAAATCTTCACCCAGGGCGCAATCCTGAACATCTTCACCTTTGACCAGTGGGGCGTGGAGCTTGGCAAACAGCTGGCTAACCGCATCCTGCCGGAGCTGGGCGACGACAAACAAATCGCCAGCCACGACAGCTCAACCAACGGCCTGATTAACCGCTATAAAGCATGGCGTGATTAATTACCCCGCGTGATTGATAATATGCCAGCCTCGTGCTGGCATATTTTTTATAAGAGTAATCCCCTTGTCGTCATAATTTCTGATATTGCCACCCTGAGGTAAATCTGAAAATTATCTTTCCCGCGCCGAATCTACGTCTTTAATTTAAGATTATCTTGAAGTTGAGATTGCCTTTTTATTCCTTAGTTATTTGTTTTTAATTGTTTTTTTGTAAAATAAATAGGTCTATCAATTTAATTTTTACTCTTTTTCTTAAAGTTCACTCCTTATTTCCCGCAGGCCAATTCATCACATTGTGTTGTGTATACTCGATCGCGCCTGAAACCTTTTCGGGTAAATCTCCATTCATTCAATGAAGGGAAATTGTAATGAGAAAAACCCTTTATGGCGCTTTAGCCATATTAACGCTGGCAGCCGCCGGCGCGGCGAATGCTGACCCTGTAGCAGTGGGTGACGCGGCCGGCGCGCAGGCGACCTCTGTGTCTGCAGGCAGTTCTGCTGCAACCAGCGCCAGCACTGTTGGGTCAGCGGTCGGTGTGGCGTTAGCCGCAACCGGTGGCGGCGACGGTTCTAACACCGGGACCACCACAACAACCACGACCAGCACCACCACCCGTTAACGTTAGGGTGTTTTTAACCATAACCACACTTCGGTGTGGTTATTTTAAACCGGGGAATCACCGTGCAGCGACTCGCAATACTCTTTGTCTGTCTGTTACTCCAGGCGTGCTCAGCGACCACCAGAGGGCTGGGTACCTCGCTTTGGAACAGTATTGCCGGAGGCGGTGGCGTACAGCTTACCGATGATGAAATTGCCGAGATGCGCTACGCGAGCCAGTACATGAGCATCAACAACGGCCCGCAGCTGTTCGTGGTGCTCGCTTATAACGAAGACGGCCAGCAGAAATGGGTGACGCAGGACAGAGCGGTCATCGTCACGCAAAATGGCCGCATCGTGAAAACCTCCGGGCTGGGCGACAACCTGACGGAAGTCACCAACCTGGGCAGCGACCCGCTGGCGAAAGTGAAACAGATTACGGAGGGTGCGAGCTGGACCCGGCAGATAGCCTGGACAGAACACCAGCAGGTACGTTACGCCCCCGCCACATCCAGCTTTGAATTTGACGGTACCGATACCGTAAAAGTCGGCAGCAGCCTGACCAAAGTGCGCGTTCTTGAAGAAGAGGTCACCGCGGCAGGGAAAAGCTGGACCAACCGCTACTGGGTGGACGACGAAGGGCAAATCCGCAAATCAAAACAGTATCTGGGCCCGGGCTACTGGCCTGTCACCACGCTTCTTGTGAAGGCGGCAAAACAATGAAAAAAATCCCCTTTCCCCTGATAGCCCTGCTTTTCGCCAGCGCCTTAAGCCACGCAGAAAGTACGGTGACGGTTTATAGCAAATCGCAAACGCAGCCGCAGGTGATTAAAGACGCTGAGCGGCTGGCGGATTTAGTGACGCGCCCTGAACTCAGCCGCAGCTGGTGGCCGGGAGCGGTTATCAGCGAACGGCAGGCCAGCGCGGCAGAAGAACAAAAACAGCAGCAGCTTTTGGCCCGGCTCGGCGAAGTCGCTGCTGATGAAGGCGGAGACGACGGCGCGGCAATCAACGGATTGCGCCAGCAGCTCAGCGCAATCCACGTCACGGGACGGCAGTTTGTCAATCTGGATCCCGACTGGGTTCGACTTCGCCCGCAGGCGAACGTGCCGCTGCAGGGAGAATACAGCCTGTGGACTGGCCCACAGCCCACGACGATTACGCTGGTGGGGTTAGTCAGCTCACCCGGCATTAAACCCTTCACGCCCGGGCGTAGCGTCGATGAATATCTGGACGACATCAGCCTGTTGAGCGGGGCCGAAAGAAGCTATGCCTGGGTGATTTACCCGAATGGCAAAACCGAAAAAGCGCCGGTGGCGTACTGGAATAAACGCCATATCGAACCCTCGCCGGGCAGCCTCATTTTTGTTGGTTTCTCCGACCGCCTTTTCAGCTCCACCTTTGACGAGCTGAACCAGCAAATTCTTAATACCCTGACCCATCGGATACCGGATTAATGAAAAAACGTTACCTGTATAGCCTGATTGCGCTGGCGGTGACCTCCGCCTGCCGCGCCGAAACGTATCCGGCACCCGTTGGCCCCTCTCAGGCAGACTTTGGTGGCGTAGGCCTGCTGCAAACGCCCACGGCGCGAATGGCGCCAGAAGGGGAATTCAACCTCAACTATCGCGATAACGATCAGTACCGCTTCTACTCCGCCTCCATGCAGCTTTTCCCCTGGATGGAGGCCACGCTGCGCTATACCGACGTGCGTACTCGCCACTACAGTAGCGTGCAGGCGTTCTCGGGCAATCAGACCTACAAAGACAAAGCGTTTGACGTGAAATTCCGCCTTTGGGAAGAAGGGGACTGGCTACCTCAGGTGTCCGCTGGTATTCGGGATCTGGGCGGTACCGGGCTGTTTGACGGTGAATATGTGGTGGCGAGCAAAGCCTGGGGGCCGTTCGATTTTAGCCTCGGCATGGGCTGGGGATATTTGGGTACCAGCGGCAATATCAAGAACCCTTTGTGTGAATACAGCGACAAATATTGTCACCGCGATAACAGCTACAACATGGCGGGCTCCTTCAACTTTAGCGGCATGTTCCACGGCCCGACGTCGCTGTTCGGGGGCGTAGAGTACCAGACGCCGTGGCAGCCGCTCAGGCTGAAGCTTGAGTACGAAGGCAACAACTACAGCCATGAATTTGCCGGGAAAATAGATCAGCGTAGCAGCGTCAACGTCGGGGCAATCTACCGGGTGGCCGACTGGGCCGATGTGAACGTGAGCTATGAGCGCGGCAATACCTTTATGTTCGGCGTGACGCTGCGCTCCAATTTTAACGACCTCAAGCCGGGGTACGGCGACTCCCGTCGCCCTGAATACCAGCCTCATCCGCAGGATGAAATTCTGCAGCACAACGTGGTGGCAAACCAGCTGACCGATCTGAAGTACAACGCCGGGCTGGTTAACCCAAATATTCAGGTTAAAGGTGACACGCTTTATGTCACGGGCGAGCAGGTGAAATACCGTAATTCTCGCGAAGGTATCGAACGTGCCAACCGCATTATCATGAATGACCTGCCGGATAATATTCGTACTATCCGCATAACCGAAAGCCGCCTTAATCTGCCGCAGGTGACCACAGAAACGGACGTGGCCAGCCTGCGCAATCACCTTGCAGGCGAACCGCTGGGGCATGAAACTACGCTGGTACAAAAACGCGTTGAGCCCGTGGTGCCTGAAAGCACCGAGCAGGGGTATTACATCGAGAAGTCGCGCTTCAACTACTCGATAGATCCGATTCTCAATCAGTCCATCGGCGGCCCGGAAAGCTTCTACATGTACCAGCTTGGGGTGATGGGGAACGTCGATTACTGGCTGACGGACCACCTGTTAACCAGCGGCAGCCTGTTTGCCAACGTCGCCAATAACTACGACAAATTTAACTACACCAATCCGCCAATGGATTCCACGCTGCCGCGCGTGCGTACCCACGTTCGCGAGTATGTAGAAAACGATGTTTACATCAACAACCTGCAGGCTAACTACTTCCAGTACTTCGGACATGGGATCTACGGCCAGGTTTATGCGGGGTATCTGGAAACCATGTATGGCGGCGCAGGGGCCGAGCTGCTGTATCGTCCGGTGGACAGTAATTGGGCGATCGGCGTCAACGGCAACTACGTCAAACAGCGTGACTGGCGCAGTTCGCAAGACATGATGAAATTTACCGATTACAGCGCAAAAACCGGGCATATCACCGGCTACTGGACGCCACCGTTTGCTCAGGATGTGCTGGTTAAGCTCAGTATTGGCCAGTACCTGGCGCAGGATAAGGGTGGCACGCTGGAGATCTCTAAACACTTTGACAGCGGCATTGTGGTGGGCACCTACGCCACTATCACCAATGTGTCGAAGAAAGAATACGGGGAAGGGGACTTTACCAAGGGCTTCTATATCAATATTCCGCTGGATATCTTCTCGGCGTACCCAACCCGAAGCCGTGCTCAGGTAACCTGGACGCCGCTGACGCGTGACGGCGGGCAGATGCTCGGCCGTAAGTTTGACCTGTACGGCATGACCGGCGATCGCAGTGAAAATTTTCGCTAGTGAAGGTAAGTAAATAAACTAGATCAAGATCACATTTTCAAAGTATAACAGCCTCTCAATACCACAATAATAATGAGGGGCTGTTATGCCTGCGACACCGCGTTTTGCCTGGATTTCTACCGTCATGCAGACGGTGCTCAATCTGGGTTTATTAGCCCTGGGGCTGATCCTGATTATCTTCCTGGGCAAAGAAACCATTCACCTGGCCACCGTGCTGTTTACGCCGGGGGATGACGCCAGCTCGTATCTGTTTATCGAGGGGCTGGTGGTTTACTTCCTCTATTTCGAGTTTATCGCGCTGATTGTGAAGTACTTTCAGTCGGGCTATCACTTCCCGCTGCGCTACTTCGTCTACATCGGCATCACCGCGATCGTGCGCCTGATTATCATCGATCATAAATCGCCGCTCGACGTGCTGATTTATTCGGCGGCGATTCTGGTGCTGGTGATAACGCTCTGGCTGTGCAACAGCCAGCGCCTGAAACGAGAATAAAAAAGGGCGGCCCTGGGGCCGCCTGAATAAAGTGCTAAGGTCAAAGTTGAGGGTTGCAGTGGTACGACATAAAGATGAAGCCAATGACTTTCAGGGATAAACGTTAACCTTTCACCCCGCCGGCGGTCAGGCCGCTTACCAGCCAGCGCTGGGCCAGCAGGAAGACCACGGTAATCGGTATCGCGGAGAGCACCGCCGCGGCGGCAAAATCGCCCCACAGGTAGTTTTGCGGGTTGAGGTATTGCTGCATGCCTACGGCCAGCGTATAGCTGTCCACGTCGCGCAGCAGTAAAGAAGCCACCGGCACTTCGGTAATCGCGCCGATAAACGACAGAATAAACACCACCGCCAGAATCGGCACCGACAGCGGCAGCAGCACCAGTCGGAACGCCTGCCACGGCGTTGCTCCGTCCAGCGCGGCGGCTTCTTCAAGCGAACCGTCGATGGTTTCGAAGTAGCCTTTAATCGTCCAGACGTGCAGCGCAATCCCGCCCAGATAAGCAAAGATAACCCCGCCGTGGGTATTCAGGCCGATAAACGGAATGTACTGGCCCAGGCGATCAAACAGGGCATACAGCGCCACCAGTGACAGCACCGCAGGGAACATCTGGAAAATCAGCATGCCTTTCAGCAGCGTCGCTTTCCCCGGGAAGCGCATACGGGCAAAGGCGTAAGCGCAGGTGGTGGAAAGGGCGACGATGCTAATCGCCGTAATGCCGGCAATTTTTACCGAGTTCCACAGCCACAGCAGGACCGGGAACGGCGGCGGCGTCACGCGGCCGTCGGCATGCTCGACGCTAAAGCCCAGCGCCAGTTTCCAGTGTTCCCAGGACACCTGGTCCGGGATCAGGCTGCCGGTCGCAAAGTTACCCGGACGCAGGGATATGGCGATAACCATCAGCAGCGGGAACATGATTGCCGCGATAAACAGCAGCAGCAGAAAGTGCGTGAGAAACAGACGCAGCTTTTGAGATTTGGGTTGCACCATAGCCATAGGTCAGGTTCCTTAATCAAACTTCATGCGGGTGGCTTTCAGGTTCACAATAGCCAGCGCCCCAACCAGCAGGAAGATAAGCGTAGCGATAGCCGCGGCGAGGCCGAAGTCCTGGCCGCCGCCGCCTTCAAAGGCGATGCGGTAGGTGTAGCTCACCAGCAGGTCGGTATAGCCTGCCGGCGTGGTCGTCCCGAGCCGGTCCGGCCCGCCGTTGGTCAACAGCTGAATCAGCACAAAGTTGTTAAAGTTAAACGCAAAGCTGGCAATCATCAGCGGCGTTAGCGGCTTAATTAGCAGCGGCAACGTGATTTTAAAGAAGTTCTGGAATGGACCAGCGCCGTCCATCGCCGAGGCTTCATAAAGGTCGTCAGGAATGGCCTTCAGCAGTCCCATGCACAAAATCATCATGTACGGATAGCCAAGCCAGGTATTGACGATGATGATCATCGAACGGGCGGTTATCGGGTCAGTAAACCATGCCGGTTTAATGCCAAACAGCGCGCTCAGCATCATGTTGATTTCGCCGAAGCTTTGGTTGAACAAACCTTTGAAAATCAAAATCGAAATAAACGACGGTACCGCATACGGCAGGATCAACAGCAGGCGGTAAGCGGCTTTGCCTTTCAGCGATTCCCACTGCACCACGCAGGCCAGCACCATGCCGACCGCAACGGTCAGAATCACCGTCAGCACGGAGAAGATAACCGTCCAGACGAAGATGGCGAGGAACGGTTTCTGGATGCCGTCGTCGTGGAACACGCGCAGGAAGTTTTTCCAGCCGATGGTAACGGTATAGCCGGGGCTTAGCTGTTCACCGGCCCAGCTGCCGTCGGCGTTAATCGCCTGGTAATAGCCGATGTGCTCATTTGGCGCGTATTTTACGCCGCTTTGGTTATTGGTCAGCTCACCGTTTTCCGCCAGGGTGTAGAGCGGGCGCGTGCCGGAGAACTGGCGCAGCGAGCTCATCACTACTTTGCTTTCATCCGGCAGGACGGCGGTTATCTGGCCGAGCGCCTGGCGGTTTTGGGTGATAACACGCAGGTTGCCGCGCTCGCCTTCCGGCAGGGCGTCTGCCTCTTTCAGCTGGATTTTTTGTGCGCCGCCAAAAGTGAATTTGTCCGAAACATAGTTTTTACCGCTCTCCCCGTCGGTGAGCGCCAGCGTCCACTCGTTACCGTTCGGGTAAAGCCCAAAATTGAACGTTTTACCCGCCTGATACTGGCGGTCCATCAGCACCTGCTGCGCGCGTTCAAACGTCAGTTGGTTGGTGCTGCTGTAGTTGGTAAAGGCGATAGCAATGGTGCAAATGAGCGGGAACAGGACGAACAGCCCCATGCCGGCCATGCCGGGGTACACATAGCGCCAGGCGTAGGCCTTGCGGTTCGCAAAAATATAGAGGCCAAGTGAGCTTAAAATCAGCGTCATAATGGCGAACAGGTACTCCCCCTGGGCGTACATTAAAACCACAAGATAGCCAACCAGCAGGCCCAACGCGCCGATGACTGACCATTTCAGCCCCTCGCTTTGCCACCAGCGGCTCTTTTTAACTGCATCCATGGGGTGTTCCTCTACAGCGTATTATTTCCCCTCACCCTAACCCTCTCCCCACAGGGGAGAGGGGATAGAAAGGGCCGGACTCAATCCAAATTCCCCCCTCTCCCCTATGGGGAGAGGGCCGGGGTGAGGGGCAAGCTTTACTTAGTGATACGTCCCTGAGCATCCTTCAGCGCAGCATCAACGGTCTGGCGACCGCTAACGGCGTTGATAACTGCGGTACGCACGGCATACCAGAAGGCAGACATCTGAGGAATATTCGGCATGATCTCGCCTTTTTGGGCGTTATTCATGGTGGCAGCAATACGTGGATCTTTAGCCAACTGCTCCTGGAAGGATTTCAGCGCCACGGCACCGAGCGGTTTGTCCTTGTTTACGTCTGCCAGACCCTGGTCGGTCAACAGGTAGTTTTCAAGGAACTCTTTCGCCAGTTCTTTATTCGGGCTGGCGGCGTTGATACCGGCGCTGAGTACGCCCACGAACGGTTTAGACGGCTTGCCTTTAAAGGTTGGCAGCAGCGTCACGCCGTAGTTGATTTTGCTCTTATCGATATTGGACCAGGCCCACGGGCCGTTAATCGTCATCGCCGTTTCGCCCTTGTTGAACGAGGCTTCAGCGATGGAGTAGTCGGTGTCGGCGTTCATCTGCTTGTTCTTGATCATATCGACCAGGAAGCCGAGGCCCGCTTTTGCGCCCGGGCTGTCTACGCCCACATCTTTCACATCATATTTGCCGTTTTCGAACTTGAAGGCATACCCGCCGTCGGCGGCAATCAGCGGCCAGGTGAAGTACGGCTCCTGCAGGTTGAACATCAACGCGCTCTTACCTTTCGCCTTCAGCTGTTTATCCAGGGCTGGGATCTCCTCCCAGGTTTTCGGCGGGTTTGGCACCAGGTCTTTGTTATAAATCAGCGACAGCGCTTCTACCGCAATCGGGTAAGCGATGAATTTGCCGTTGTAACGCACCGCGTCCCAGGTGAACGGATAGAGCTTGTCCTGGAAAGCTTTGTCTGGGGTGATTTCGGCCAGCAGGCCGGACTGGGCATAGCCGCCAAAGCGGTCATGAGCCCAGAAGATAATATCCGGGCCATCGCCGGTTGCTGCCACCTGAGGGAATTTTTCTTCAAGTTTATCAGGATGTTCGATGGTGACTTTAATACCGGTATCTTTCTCAAACTTCTTACCGACTTCGGCCAGGCCGTTGTAGCCCTTATCGCCGTTAATCCAGATGACCAGTTTGCCTTCTTCGATTTTTGCCAGTGCAGAGGCGGAAAGCATCATCGTCGTCAGGGCTGACAGAGCGAGGATACGGGCGCCGGTTTTAATTTTCATGTTCCCATCCTTTGAGTGGTGGTGTGCGCTTTATAGGGTAGTGCAGATTAACGTTGTTAAGTCTGCGGAGATGGCAAGCGCTTCTCATCCTCCTTTGCTCTACGCCCCTGGGTGGTTATCTGTGATCTGCTTTGCATAACTGGCCGTTATGTGTCCTGGCGCACATAAAAACGCACTGAAAACTGAAGCCGCGATCACGAAAATCCCTTGTGGTACCTGCAACCGGTTGCAGATGCCCCTTCCTCATCCTCCCGCCTCCTCCCCCACAAAAAAGCGTTAGGGTGGAGGATTTACCAAATGTAGCGATCCCTCATAGTCGGACACATATTGAATCACCTGCCCAGCGGCAGGCGGCAGTAATGAGGGAGTGGTAATGGCAAGCGTACAGCTGCGGAACGTAACAAAAGCCTGGGGTGACGTGGTGGTATCGAAAGATATCAACCTCGACATCAATGAAGGAGAGTTCGTGGTTTTTGTCGGACCTTCAGGCTGCGGTAAGTCAACGCTGCTGCGAATGATTGCGGGCCTCGAAACCATCACCAGCGGCGAACTGATGATTGGTGAAAAGCGCATGAACGACATTCCACCCGCTGAACGCGGCGTTGGCATGGTGTTTCAGTCGTACGCCCTCTATCCCCACCTCTCTGTCGCGGAAAACATGTCCTTTGGCCTGAAGCTGGCCGGGGCAAAAAAAGACGATATCAACCAGCGCGTCAATCAGGTTTCTGAAACCCTGCAGCTCGCGCACCTGCTGGAAAGACGCCCAAAAGCGCTCTCCGGGGGGCAACGCCAGCGCGTGGCCATTGGCCGAACCCTGGTAGCGGAGCCACGCGTATTCCTGCTGGATGAACCACTTTCAAACCTCGATGCGGCGCTGCGCGTGCAGATGCGTATCGAGATATCCCGTCTGCACAAGCGCCTGGGCCGCACGATGATTTACGTGACCCATGACCAGATTGAGGCGATGACCCTGGCCGACAAAATCGTCGTGCTGGACGCCGGACGCGTCGCGCAGGTCGGGAAACCGTTAGAGCTGTATCACTACCCGGCAAACCGCTTTGTGGCGGGCTTTATCGGGTCGCCAAAAATGAACTTCCTGCCGGTAAAAGTGACCGCGACGGCCATTGATCAGGTGCAGGTGGAATTGCCTAACCGTCAGCATGTCTGGCTGCCGGTAGAAAGCCGCAACGTTCAGGTAGGCGCCAATATGTCTCTTGGCATCCGCCCGGAACACCTGCTGCCGAGCGACATTGCTGATGTCACCCTTGAAGGGGAAGTGCAGGTCGTTGAGCAGTTGGGACATGAGACTCAGATTCACATCCAAATCCCCGCCATTCGTCAGAACCTGGTCTACCGCCAGAATGACGTGGTGTTGGTAAAAGAGGGTGCCACATTCGCTATTGGCCTGCCGCCAGAGCGTTGCCATCTGTTCCGAGAAGATGGCACCGCATGTCGTCGGTTGCATCAAGAGCCCGGCGTTTAAGCATTCCCATAAAAAAGAAAAGCAATGATCTCAGGAGATAGAATGATGATTACTCTGCGCAAACTCCCACTGGCGGTCGCCGTTATTGCAGGCATTGTGTCTGCACAGGCTGGCGCCGTTGATTTCAAGGGTTATGCACGTTCAGGTATTGGCTGGACAGGTAGCGGCGGCGAGCAGCAGTGTTTTAAAGCGACAGGTGCTGGCTCTAAATACCGTCTGGGTAACGAGTGCGAAACTTATGCTGAAGTTGAGTTAGGTCAGCAGGTTTGGCAAGAAGGTGAAAAAAGCTTCTACGTTGACACCATGATTGGTTACGCCACCGACCAGCTGAACGATGACGAGGACACCAACGGTGGTCCGCGCGTGCGCCAGATGAACGTGGTGGGTAAAAACCTGATTGACGCGCTGCCGGGGGCCAACATCTGGGCAGGTAAGCGTTACTACAAACGTCATGACGTGCACATGATCGACTTCTACTACTGGGACGTTTCAGGTCCGGGTGCCGGTCTTGAAGACATCAACCTGGGCTTCGGTAAACTCTCCCTGGCCGCAACCCGTAACGGTGAAGCTGGCGGTTCTCAGGCCTTTATCGACGGCGAAACCCGTAAGAAAAACAAGTCGAATGACATCTTCGATATCCGTTTAGGCCAGATGGAAGTGAACCCAGGCGGTTCTCTGGAAGTCGGTTTTGATTACGGTCGTGCAAATAATACCGATCACTACGATTCAGTCGATCAGAATGCTACCTCCAATGGCTGGCTGGGTACCGTGGAACATACTCAGACCTTCCTTGGCACCAGCCTGAACAAATTTGTGGTGCAGTACGGCACCAATGCGATGGCACAAACCAACGGTACCGGACGTCCTGATACCTCCAAAAACAACGACGGCAAAATGCTGCGCGTGATCGACCACGGTGCTATCGACTTCAACGATACCTGGGGCCTGATGTATGTGGGTATGTACCAGGATATCAACCGCGATGATAGCAACGGCACCAAGTGGTGGACCGTGGGCGTTCGTCCTATGTACAAATGGACGCCAATCATGAGCACCCTGCTGGAAGTTGGCTATGACAACGTGAAGTCTCAGCTGACCGACAAGAGCAACAACCAGTACAAAATTACCCTGGCACAACAGTGGCAGGCGGGGAACAGCATCTGGTCTCGTCCGGCCATCCGCGTCTTCGCGACCTACGCCAAGTGGGATGAGAAGTGGGGTTACTCTTCCGGCAATGTGGGTGATGCCAACTACGTGGCAAATGCCTCATCCGGTACTGCTTTCAGCGATACCAGCGCCCGTACTTTCAGCCGTGGCAACGACAGCGAAGTGACCTTCGGTGCTCAGATGGAAGTCTGGTGGTAAGTTAACCCGCTGTGCGGGTGCATAGCGCCCGCCAGTTTCACATGCCTGACCCGTCTCTTTTTTGCCTGAAGGAGGCGGGTTCGCTTCGAGGATAAAACAATGAAAAAACATCTTCTCGCGCTTTGCCTGCTTCCCGTCCTGGGCTTATCGTCCGTGCCGGCCTCATTTGCCGCCAACGCGGCGATTAACCCGCAAAACGTCTCAACCGCACCGTCTATTCCTGCGGAAAAATTACAGAGCCTGCCGTGGGTCCCGCTGATGCCGCCCGTCAGTCAGGATGTGGTCCTGAGTGCCTCTTCGGCCAGCCTTAACGTAGGTGAACTCTCCGGTAGCGTGGCGGCATTCATACTGCCAGCCGATCAGGGCTCACTGGAAATCACGCTGACCAGCCTGGTAAAAGACTTAAGCGTTTATGCGCCAAACGTCCTGATTCTCGACGGGCAGATGCAGCCTTCTGCTTTCTTCCCGAGCAGTTACTTCCAGTACCAGAAGCCGGGTATGACCTCCGGCAACCGTCTGGAAAACGTCATGAAGCTGACCCCGATGATGGGGCAGAAACAGATCTATATGCTGGTGTACACCACCAAACACGATCTGACTGAGACTACCCGCATGATTAACCCGGCGAAGCTCTACGCCGAAGGGGCAAGCAACGCCATTCCTGACGTTGCCGACCCGGTTGCCCGTCACAGTGGGCAAGGTACGCTGACGGTGCAGGTCAAAACCGAACAGAACAGCGGCAACATCATGATCGGCAAAATCTTCGGTGGTTCCGATGCGAAACCTGTTGTCGTGGGCAACGTAGCGCCGCCAACGGCTTACTCCGCACCGGCTGCCGCTCCAGCGCCAGTGGCCGCGCCTGCTCCGGCACCGGCCGCGAAGAGCGAGCCGATGCTCAATGATACGGAAAGCTATTTTAACCGCGCAATTAAACAGGCTGTGGATAAAGGCGACATCGATAAGGCCCTGAAACTGCTGAATGAAGCCGAGCGTCTGGGTTCCACCTCCGCCCGTAAAACTTTTATCAGCAGTGTAAAAGGCAAGGGGTAACCATCTCCCCACGTTGCTGATGCTTGAAGTATTGGTGCGCTCAGGCGCACCTTTTTTTTCCCCGTCATAATTCGAGCCACAGGGGGGTTGTACTCCCTTACCTAAGATTGCTCTTCTGTTGCTCAATTGTTGCGATATTTGCCGCGGGTGCTGCCATTGTCTGCCCCCACGGGGATGTTCTGCGTTACAATGCCTCCAGGTTATATATCGGAGAGTATTCCCATGTCCGACGCGCTGTCGCCGTTGCGCGCCCTGAATTTCTTTACGGAGGTCCCGCAAGGGCTTAGCTCCGCTTATCTTGACTGGCTCTTGCTGGAAGATTCGATGACGAAACGCTTCGAACAGCACTGCAGCAAAGTCACCGTCCGCATTGTGCGCGAAGGTTTTTTCCCGGCCGGCAGTGATATGCCTGAAGTCGGGCTATTGCCTGCTTCTGAGCGCTACTGGCTGCGGGAAATTATTCTCTGTGGTGATGATGAACCCTGGCTACTTGGGCGCACCGTTGTGCCTGAAACCACGCTAGAGGGTCCCGAGCTGGCCTTGCAAAAGCTTGGCAATACGCCGCTCGGGCGCTACCTGTTTAGCTCATCAACCCTGACGCGCGACTACATCGAAATTGGCCGCAGCGCTGAACTTTGGGGGCGTCGCTCCCGGCTGAGGCTCTCCGGCAAACCGCTGCTGCTGACCGAACTGTTTTTGCCAGCGTCTCCGCTGTACGAAGAGGAAAAATAATGGAGTGGAGTCTTAACCAGGGAAAGCTTCTGGCCTACCACCGGTTGATGCGCACCGATAAGCCAATCGGCGCTCTGCTGTTGCTGTGGCCAACATTGTGGGCGCTTTGGGTTGCAACGCCGGGCCTGCCGTCGCTGATGAACCTGATTGTCTTTATCGCTGGCGTCTGGCTGATGCGCGCCGCAGGCTGCGTCGTGAATGATTATGCCGACCGTAAGTTCGACGGCCACGTTAAGCGCACCGCGCAGCGCCCGTTGCCCAGCGGGGCGGTTTCAGAGAAAGAAGCGAAGATCCTGTTTGTCGTGCTGGTGGGCCTTGCCTTCCTGCTGGTGCTGACGCTCAACACCATGACTATCCTGCTGTCGATAGCAGGGCTGGCGCTGGCATGGGTGTATCCGTTTATGAAGCGCTACACGCATTTGCCTCAGGTGGTGCTGGGGGCGGCTTTCGGCTGGTCGATTCCAATGGCCTTTGCCGCGGCTAGCGAGTCTGTGCCGCTCAGCTGCTGGCTGATGTTCCTGGCGAATATTTGCTGGACCGTGGCGTATGACACACAGTATGCGATGGTCGATCGTGACGATGACCTGAAGATTGGCATTAAGTCGACGGCTATTCTGTTTGGCCGTCACGACAAGCTGATTATCGGCCTGCTGCAAATCGCGACCATGGTGCTGATGGGAGTCGTTGGCTGGCTAAACGGCCTGGGTGGCGCGTTCTACTGGTCAATTTTACTGGCGGGTGGATTGTTTATTCATCAGCAAAAACTCATCGCCAGGCGCGAGCGTGAAGGCTGCTTTAAAGCGTTTATGAACAACAACTACGTGGGCCTGGTACTGTTTATTGGGCTGGTACTGAGCTACCTGCATTTCTGAGTGCTCAGGCAATAAAAAAGGCGGGTCGACGCATAATGCCGACCCGCCTTTTTCGTTTCTATCGAATCAGGAAACAGCGTCCTGGGAGGCTGAGCTCTCGATAGTCAGACGTACATCCGAGGTCACCAGGTCTGCCAGCATCTGGTACACCTTGATGGTTTCGGTCGCGTCTGCATCTCCGGTATCGCTAATGTAGCCCTCATCGCGCAGGGTCAGTACCAGCGAGGTAAAGACGGCTTTATCAAAGAACTCTGGGGCGTTAATGCCGTGCAGAACGGACAGACGCTGCGCCACCGTACGGCTTTCACGCTCCAGCGTCCCGCGGTTGATCGACGGGTTGGCGCTCAGCTGCCAGAAGGTAATGGCATAACGCTGAACCGTCTCGCGCACGCCCGCTGCCAGAAGCTGCAGAGTGCGAGAACGGTTAGGGTTGATCTGCACTTCATCGTCAACAACCATCACCAGCCCCTGACGTTCCATCTCCGCGATCAGCGCATCAATTTCTCTGCCCAGCTCGCTTTTTTCCCAGCGCAGGAACAGCTCGGCCTTCAGCATCGGATAAACGACTTCTATCTGACGAAGCAGCTCGGCACGTGAGATATGGCGATGCTGGGTGATGATGGACGCCATCAGCGACGGCAACACCAGCATATGCATGATGTTGTTGCGGTAATAGGTCATCAGCACGGCCTGCTCGCGCGGCAGAATGATGATGTCACCGATGGTGTCTTTCTCCACCTCGAACTTGTTCATCTGCAGGGCGTGGTCGATCAGCGCATTTGCGGAGACCGTTGGGGCGGTAGCGTCCGGAGAATATGGGACGTTGCGCAGCAGGTTCAGGTAGCAGTCCAGCTGTTCGGTGAGCTGTTCACGGGTCAGTGAGCGCTGGCGTGAGGCAAGCAGCGCGGTACAGCACAGGTTCATGGCGTTGGCCGCCCCTGCGTTGTTGATTCTCACCATCAGGTCGGCGGCGATATTGTTCACCGTCGGCGTTAACCAGGCGGGGCGAATCGCTTCAATCGGATCGATAGAATCTTTCCATTCCGGCACATGCTGGTTCAGGTAGGCCATCAGCGGCAGCGGTTCACCGAAGTTAACGTAGCCCTGACCCAGGTTACGCAGCTTACTCAGGCCGCGAACCATCTGCATGAAGCTCTCTTTTTCTTTTGTCGCACCGCGCAGTTCTTTCGCGTAAGTGCCCACTTCCATTACGTGCTCGTAGCCGATGTAAATCGGCACCAGGGTAATCGGACGGGTGCCGCCGCGCAGCATTGCCTGAATCGTCATCGACAGCGTGCCGGTTTTCGGATCCAGCAGGCGACCGGTACGGGAACGGCCACCCTCGACAAAGTACTCCACGGAATAGCCACGGCTGAACAGCTCGCCGAGGTACTCGCGGAACACCGTAGAGTAAAGCTTGTTGCCCTTGAAGGTACGACGAATAAAGAAGGCGCCCAGGCGGCGGAAAATCGGGCCGGCCGGCCAGAAGTTCAGGTTAATCCCGGCGGCGATATGCGGCGGAACCAGCCCCTGGTGATAAAGCACGTAGGAGAGCAGCAGATAATCCATGTGGCTGCGGTGGCAGGGCACATAGACAATCTCGTGGCCGTCATGGGCAAGCTGGCGCACGCGCTCGGCGTTGTGCACGTTAATGCCCTGATAGAGGCGGTTCCAGGTTAAGCCTAAAACCCGGTCCGTTAAACGTACGGCTTCGTAGGAGAAGTTGGCGGCAATCTCTTCCATCAGCGCGACGGCGTTTTGCTGCGCTTTTTCGTGGGAGATTTTCTTGCTGCGGGCTTCGTCTTCTACCGCGCGGGCAATCGCTTTTGACGCCAGCAGCTTGTTGAAGAGATCCTGGCGAACCGGCAGACGTGGGCCTACTGCGGCCAGGCGCTGGCGGGCAAAGTGGGTACGCGCCACGCGAGCCAGTTTTTGGGCGATAATTTTGTCGGTGCCGTGTTCGGTCGCCATGCGGCGCAGCGAAACCGGCGGAGAGAAACGGACAAAGCTATCGCGACCCAGCCACGAAACCGCAAAGAATTTCTGGACGCCGTTCAGGGTACGTAAAGGCGGATTGATTTCCCCTTTCTCGCGTCCTGGGGAGCGGCCAAACATCACGGAAACCGGCACCATCTGCACATCGAGATCCGGGTTGCTGCGGTGCAGATCCAGATAGTCGTGGAACAGTTTTACCGACTCTTCTTTTGGCGTGTAGTAGGTAAAGACGCGCGGGCCGCCGTGGATAAACACGTAGCGCGGCAGCAGTACGCCGTCAATTTCCAAAGGTTCCAGCGGGTCCGGCAGGTCGTGATCCAGGCATTGGGCACGCAGCGTCAGTAGGTCTGCCTTAGAATTGTAGGGCAGGACGTACATAATCGGGCGTGAGGGATCCAGACCGAGCTCGGTTTGCGGATCGGCCGGGATAGACTTGCTTTTTACCAGAACGCTTAATGGTAAATTCAGTAATTTGTAGTAAATTCTTGGCCAGCCTGACATAGATGATGTAAAGCCTCAGGTTAATAATGCAAATGCGCCGCAAGGATATCAGAAACTCTGGGGAATTTCTGTGGCGCTGCGATTTAGACTCAATGAGCATTGACGCTCAATATTTAAAAAGGTTTCCTTTAATGGCGAATAATACCACCGGCATCACCCGCATTATTAAGGCTGCAGGCTACTCATGGAAGGGACTGCGAGCGGCCTGGATCAACGAAGCTGCATTTCGTCAGGAAGGCGTTGCGGCGGTTATTGCCATCGGCATTGCCTGCTGGCTGGACGTTGATCCTATCACCCGCATTTTACTGATTGGCTCGGTGGTGCTGGTGATGATTGTCGAGATCCTTAACAGCGCCATTGAAGCGCTGGTCGACC
This sequence comes from Cedecea neteri, assembly GCF_000757825.1. Taxonomy (GTDB): domain Bacteria; phylum Pseudomonadota; class Gammaproteobacteria; order Enterobacterales; family Enterobacteriaceae; genus Cedecea; species Cedecea selenatireducens. The sequence goes on along the minus strand of NZ_CP009451.1, from coordinate 2,332,667 downwards.
GTGTGGGCACCGACTACCACGAGCTTTCAGGGCGAGCCAAAGATATGGGTTCAGCCGCGGTATTGATAGCGATTATTCTTGCGGTTGCGACCTGGGCCACCTTGCTTTGGTCACATTTGCGATAGTCCTTCCAGAATAGTTTAAGTCGCTGGTTTTTTGCTTAATTTGTGGTTTCAAATTCGCCCGGGGCTGTATATACTCACAGCATAACTGTATAAACACCCAGGGGGCGGAATGAAAGCACTAACTACCAGGCAGCAAGAGGTGTTTGATCTCATTCGGGATCATATCAACCAGACCGGCATGCCACCTACGCGCGCCGAAATTGCACAACGTCTGGGGTTCCGTTCTCCAAACGCCGCTGAAGAGCATCTCAAAGCGCTGGCGCGTAAAGGTGCCATCGAGATTGTTTCCGGTGCATCACGCGGCATTCGTTTGCTGGTTGAAGAAGAAAGCGGCCTGCCGCTTGTAGGCCGTGTGGCCGCCGGTGAGCCGCTGCTGGCACAGCAGCACATCGAAGGCCACTACCAGGTTGACCCGTCGCTGTTTAAACCGAATGCCGATTTCCTGCTGCGCGTCAGCGGCATGTCGATGAAAGATATCGGCATCATGGACGGCGATTTGCTTGCGGTTCACAAAACGCAGGACGTGCGTAACGGCCAGGTCGTTGTCGCGCGTATCGACGATGAAGTCACCGTGAAACGCCTGAAAAAGCAGGGTAACACCGTGCATCTGCTGCCTGAAAACAGCGAATTCCAGCCTATTGTGGTCGATCTTCGCGAGCAGAACTTTAGCATTGAAGGTCTGGCCGTCGGGGTGATCCGCAACGGTGAATGGCTGTAACACGTCTTCTGGTGGTGCGGTAAACCTGCTGTACCACCCGCTTTAAACCCCTCTATTTTCCTCTGGATCATTCCCATGCGATTCTTCTCGTCAACGGATGGTGCGCTTTGGCGACTGGCGCTGCCGATGATTTTTTCCAATATTACCGTGCCGCTGCTGGGCCTGGTTGACACCGCCGTCATCGGCCATCTCGACAGCCCGACCTATCTCGGCGGCGTGGCTATCGGCGCTACGGCGACCAGCTTCCTGTTTATGCTGCTGCTGTTTCTGCGTATGAGCACCACCGGATTAACGGCGCAGGCGTTTGGCGCAAACGATCCACAGCGGCTGGCGCGCGCGCTGGTTCAGCCGCTGATGCTGGCGCTGATCGCCGGGCTTGCCATCGTGCTACTGCGTTATCCACTGATCACCCTCGCGCTGCACGTCGTTGGCGGCAACGAAGAGGTGCTGTATCAGGCTCGTCGTTTCCTGGAGATCCGCTGGCTGAGTGCCCCCGCATCGCTGGCTAACCTCGTGCTGTTGGGCTGGCTGCTGGGCGTTCAGTATGCGCGGGCACCGGTGATCCTGCTGGTGGTGGGAAACCTTATCAATATCGTGCTCGATCTTTGGCTGGTGATGGGGCTGCACATGAACGTGCAGGGGGCGGCGCTGGCGACGGCGGTGTCTGAATACGCCACGTTTTTCATCGGCCTGCTGATGGTGCACAACGTCCTGAAGCTGCGCGGCATTAGCTGGGCACGCCTTAAAACGGCCTGGCAGGGGGATCTACGCAAGCTGCTGGCACTGAACCGCGACATCATGCTGCGTTCGCTGCTGCTGCAAATTTGCTTTGCCTCCATCACCATCTTCGGCGCACGCCTCGGCAGCGAAATTGTGGCGGTGAACGCCGTGCTGATGACGCTGCTGACCTTCACCGCCTATGCGCTGGACGGCTTCGCTTATGCGGTGGAAGCTCATTCTGGCCAGGCCTACGGCGCACGTAACCGTGGGCAACTGCTGGAGGTTTGGGGCGCAGCGTGCAGGCAGGCCGGGTTGGTCGCGGTGGCGTTTGCCGCTCTCTATGCCGTTGCCGGAGAACACATCGTCGCGCTGCTGACATCCTTGCCGGAGCTGCGTCAGCAGGCCGACCGCTACCTTGCCTGGCAGGTGATATTGCCGATGGTGGGCGTCTGGTGCTACCTGCTGGACGGGATGTTTATTGGTGCCACGCGCGGGGCCGAGATGCGAAACAGCATGGCGGTTGCCGCCCTGGGCTTTGGCGTGACGCTGCTTACGCTGCCGCTGTTTGGCAACCACGCTTTATGGCTGTCGCTGGCGGTATTTTTGGCTTTGCGCGGCCTGTCGCTCGGTTATATCTGGCGGCGCCACTGGCGCAATAACACCTGGTTTGCCGCGCAAGGCGACCATTGATCGCGTTTTCTGATCCTCGTTAACTTCTCATCTATCATGCTGATTTCCCGCTTTTAAGGCGGGGAGTCCGCGTGCCGCTGATTTTGAAAATGGTTAAAGATTCTGAGTTTTATATGTAACCCGAAATCCTTGACTACAATTATTTCTACATCCAGCAGATATTGGATGTTTTCCAGAAATTCAGCATCCGACAATGAGGATGCAAAACCCTAAACCGAACGATGAGGAGATGACAATGAATAAGGACGAAATCGGCGGTAACTGGAAGCAGTTCAAAGGTACGGTCAAAGAAAAATGGGGTAAGCTGACCGATGACGACATGACCGTCATTGAAGGGAAGCGTGACCAACTGGTGGGTAAAATCCAGGAACGTTATGGTTACGCCAAAGACCAGGCAGAGAAAGAGGTTAAGGACTGGGAGTCCAGGAACGAATACCGCTGGTAACCTGGCGGCCCCTCAAATGTGCTAATCCGTAAAACCAATCCTGCCCGGGTACAAGGATGTACCTACCCTTCTTAACGCTTTTTCTTCGGCTGTATCGTATGGTCGTGATTGCAGGCGCCGTGGTGGCGACAGGCTTCAACTTCCGAACAGTCTGAACACAGCCCGTGGGCTTCAATCACGTTGTGGCGCAGGGCAAAACCCATTTTTGACGCCAGCTTCTGCATAATATCTTCCACACCTTCAGCCGCCTGTTCTTTGACGGCACCGCATCTGTCGCAAATAAACATTGCGGAAGAGTGGGTGGGGTGGTCGATAAAATTGCACAGCACATAGCTGTTGTTTGATTCCACGCGATGCACAAAACCCTGCTCCAGCAGGAAGTCCAGCGCACGGTAAACGGTGGGCGGCTTTGCCTGTGGCTCGCTGACGCGCAGGAGATCCAGCAGGTCGTAGGCGCTGATGGCGCCAGTTTGCTCGGACATAAGGCGCAGCACCTCGAGACGCTGCGGCGTCAGGCGTACATTGCGTTGCAGACACAGCTTTTCAGCCTGTGCTAACACGTTTTGCGAAGTCGTGGTGTCCATCTGCCTCTCCCGGTCATTGACTCAATACTTTACCATAATGCGGATAAAACGCCGAATCCTGGTACATAATGACCCTATCTACCCAGGAGGAAGTAATGCAAAAACCCGATTGTATTCGCCACTGGCGCGAGCTGGAAGGCAGGGATAATTCAACCTACCCGGACAGCCCGGAGCTGTTTTCTATTGGTGCCCCGCTGGCCCGCAGTTTTGGCTTATCCCGTCTTGGTATTCACCACGAACGCATTCCGCCTGGGCGCAGAACCTCTTATCCCCACGCTGAGAGCAGCGAAGAAGAGTTTGCCTATGTGCTCGAAGGGCACCCGGAAGTGTGGATCAATGGCCACCTTTGGCAGCTTGAACCCGGCGATAGCGTAGGTTTTCCTGCCGGAACAGGCATTTGCCATACCTTTATCAATAATACCGAGCAGGACGTTCGGCTATTGGTCGTTGGGGAAGCGAATAAAGCCGAAAATAAAATTTATTATCCGCTAAATCAGTCTTACGCCATGCAGCGTAAGGATCGCTGGATAGATCATCCCCCGCAATTCTTTGGCCCGCATAACGGTCTGCCTTCACGAAAGCCAAAGGGTAAACTATAAATTAATTAGCAAGGAAACGATGAGACGCTAACCCTATGGATATATTTGGGTTCCCGATGGTTCAAATATCCATCTTTTTATCGCGCTATTCACAGCAATAGTCTGCCTCTGTTCAGTCATAACTGTCAGGGGCGAATTACTTCATCTGACAATCAGACAGGCGTGCTGTGAATGAATAAAATAAAATCTTCGGTGGCGACACTCGCCGCAACGTTATTTATTGCCCATCAGGCCGGGGCGGCAGGAACCTGGTCCGAGGCGCGTAACGATGCGATGGGGGGAACAGGCGTAGCTTCTGCTAATTATGGCAGCGGCGTATTAATCAACCCGGCGCTATTAGCGCGCTCCCAGCCAGATGACAATATTACCGTTATTCTGCCGACGGTTGGCGCACAAATAACGGATAAAGATAACCTCCAGGACCGCATAGATGATATCAACGATAAAGTTGATAACTATAAACAATCCATTGGATCGCTAACGCCGCGAGATATTCTTTTAAATCCGAACGGTACGTTAAATCAGTTCCGTAGCGCGGCCGGGGATTTAGCCGGGGAGCTTGAAGATTTACGAGGTGAAACGGCGCATGCCAAAGCCGCGGCGGGTATTGCGGTGAGTATTCCAAATGACACACTCTCAGTGGCTTTTGTCACCAGGGCTTATGCTCGTGCGAAGGTCAGCTCCTCAATCGATCAAAATGATATCGATTATCTGCACAGCATCCAGAATTCCAGCCTGGTGGCGGGCAGCGTAGCGATTGATGCGGCGCTAAACGGCTCAGACCGTATCACCCGTAACTTGAACTCCACCGCATCCGGGCGTGCGGCTATCGTTTCTGATTACGGCATTGCGCTGGCCCACAAGTTTGACGTCGGGGGCGTGCCGGTCTCCGTTGGCGTCACGCCAAAGCTGCAGAAAACCTGGCTTTATAACTACACCACCTCCATTTACGACTACCGCAGCGGAGACTGGAAAAACAGCCAGTACCGTAACGATGACACCGGATTTAACCTCGATGCCGGCGTTGCGGCGGATCTGGGTGAAAACTGGACCGTCGGCCTGAGCGGCCAGAACCTGGTTTCCCGTGATATCGACACCAAAGATATCCGCATCACTAACGGGCGCACCGGTGAGGTCCGCAACTACAAAGATACTTATCAAATCAGTCCGCTGGTTACCGCTGGCGTGGCCTGGCACAACGAGCTGGTGACGCTGAGCGCCGATGGGGATTTGACCGAAACGAAAGGCTTCAAAAGCGAGGCTAATTCCCAGTACGTTGGCGTAGGTGCCGAAGTGAGGCCACTGTCATGGCTGGCGCTGCGTGCCGGTTACCGCGCCGATGTGAAAAATAACGACAGCAACGTCTTTACCGGCGGCGTGGGCTTCGCGGCGGGTAAACATGTGAATGTCGATTTGATGGGATTGTATGGCCAGGATCAGACCTGGGGCGCTGGTGCACAGCTGAGCGTAGCCTTCTGAGGCTGAATGCCGGGGCAGCCTGATGCCCCGGCGCAGCTTTATGCTATAGTAGCGACCCTTTTTTAATCGTAGCCTGCGTAAACGTATGTCCTCACAAAGCAACCAGACTCCTTTCCAGCCGCACCGCTTCTCCATTGCACCGATGCTCGACTGGACCGACCGCCACTGTCGTTATTTCCTGCGTCAGCTGTCTCGCCACACGCTGTTGTACACCGAAATGGTGACCACCGGGGCGATCATTCACGGCAAAGGGGACTATCTGGCCTATAGCGAAGATGAGCATCCGATTGCGCTGCAGCTGGGCGGAAGTGACCCGCAGGCGCTGGCACATTGCGCGAAGCTTGCCGAAGCGCGCGGTTACGATGAAATCAATCTTAACGTTGGCTGTCCTTCCGATCGTGTGCAGAACGGGCGCTTTGGTGCCTGCCTGATGGGCGAAGCACAGCTGGTTGCCGACTGCATTAAAGCGATGCGCGACGTGGTTTCTATTCCGGTGACGGTGAAAACCCGCATCGGCATTGATGACCAGGACAGCTACGAATTTCTCTGCGATTTCATCGGCACGGTGGCAGGTAAGGGCGAATGCGAGATGTTCATCATCCACGCGCGTAAAGCCTGGCTTTCTGGCCTGAGCCCGAAAGAAAACCGTGAAATCCCGCCGCTGGATTACCCGCGGGTATATCAACTCAAGCGCGATTTCCCGCATCTGACGATGGCCATTAACGGCGGTATCAAAACGCTGGAAGAAGCCAAAACGCATCTTCAGCATCTGGACGGCGTGATGGTCGGGCGTGAGGCTTATCAAAACCCAGGCCTGCTGACCACGGTCGATCGTGAGATTTTCGGGGCTGATGTGGTGGACAGCGACTCTGTCGCCGTAGTGCGTGCGATGTACCCGTACATTGAACGCGAGCTGGCGAACGGGACTTATCTGGGCCATGTCACTCGCCATATGCTCGGCCTGTTCCAGGGCATTCCTGGGGCGCGACAGTGGCGTCGCTACTTAAGTGAGAACGCCCATAAAGCCGGGGCAGGCATTGACGTGGTTGAACATGCGCTGTCTTTGGTGGCCGATAAACGCCAGCTTTAGCCGTAAAGCCGCCGGGATAATTTAGGTATTGAGGAGCAGATCACAAGCCTGAACTTAAACCCGGCAGCGTCATTTCATTTACTTATTAAATCTGCGAATATCCTTTGGCAGTAACAAGAATTCATCGCGCTGTACCCTACATACGGCACGAACAAAAAAAGAAAGGGCTTCCTACGGGAAGCCCTAATTCTTTCCGGAATTTCAATCAGTTATGGGATCAACAAACTTGAACCCTGCGTCGCCCGGCTTTCCAGCGTCTTATGGGCGAGCACCGCGTCCTTAAGCGCAAACTTCTGGTTCTCTTCAACATCCACCTTTATTGCGCCGCTGGCGATCAGCGAAAACAGCTCGTTGCAGGCCTCATCGAACTCCGCTCGGGTGGTGAGATAGCCATTAAGAGAAGGGCGCGTCACATAAAGCGAACCTTTCTGGTTCAGAATGCCCAGGTTCACGCCGGTCACCGGCCCGGAAGAGTTGCCAAAGCTCACCATCAGCCCACGGCGCTGCAGGCAATCGAGCGAAGCTTCCCAGGTCTCTTTCCCTACCGAGTCATAAACCACCGCAACTTTCTTGCCGCCGGTTAGCTCTTTGACGCGCTCAGAGATGTTTTCATGCTGATAGTTAATGGTCTGCCAGGCGCCAGCCTGCTGGGCGCGATCGGCTTTTTGTGCCGAGCCCACGGTGCCAATCAGTTTTGCTCCAAGCGCTTTCGCCCACTGGCAGGCGATCAAGCCCACACCACCGGCCGCCGCATGGAACAGGAAAATTTCATTCGCTTTGACTTCGTAGGTTTTACGCAGCAGGTAAAACACGGTCAGCCCTTTCAGGAACGAGGCCGCGGCCTGCTCGAAGGAGATTGCGTCCGGGAGTTTTGCGACCTTATCGGCTGGCGCATTGTGTACGCTGCTGTAAGCGCCGAGACCGGATTGCGCGTAAACAACGCGATCGCCCACTTTCAGGTGAGTGACGCCGCTGCCGACCTTGCTGATAACGCCGGCGGCTTCGGTGCCCAGCCCGCTCGGTAGCGCCGGAGGCGGGTAGAGCCCGCTGCGGATATAGGTATCAATGTAGTTAATACCAATAGCCTTGTTCTCAACCTGAACTTCGTTTTCTGCCGGATCTTTCGGCGTAAACTCAACGGCTTTCAGTACTTCTGGCCCGCCGTGTTGGCTAAATTCGATGCGCGTTGCCATGGAAACTCCTTGTGTCGAAGAGTGACAAGAATGGTTATACTTCCCGGTCTCTCACTATGAATTTGGTAGCTCCCTCACTATGGCAGGAAATAAACCCTTCAACAAACCGAAAGAACCCCGCGACCGTCAGGTAGAAGGGCTGAAGATGCCGCCGCACTCGCTCGAGGCGGAGCAGTCGGTGTTGGGCGGTTTAATGCTGGATAACGAACGCTGGGACAACGTCGCCGAGCGCGTGGTTGCTAACGACTTCTTCAGCCGTCCGCACCGCATGATCTTCACCGAAATGCAGCGTCTGCTCGAAATGAGCAAACCCATCGACCTGATTACGCTTTCAGAATCTCTGGAACTTCAGGGGCAGCTCGAGAGCGTCGGTGGTTTTGCTTATCTCGCAGAGCTTTCTAAAAACACGCCAAGTGCGGCGAACATCAGCGCTTATGCCGATATCGTGCGCGAACGTGCAGTTGTGCGTGAAATGATTGCTGTTGCCAATGAAATCGCCGATGCCGGCTACGACCCGCAGGGACGTAACAGTGAAGATTTGCTGGATCTCGCCGAGTCCCGCGTCTTCCAGATTGCGGAAAACCGTGCCAACAAAGACGAAGGTCCGAAAAGTATCGACCAGATTCTTGAAGCCACGGTGTCGCGTATTGAGTCCCTCTACCAGACGCCGCACGACGGCGTCACGGGCGTGGATACCGGTTACCAGGATCTGAACAAGAAGACCGCTGGCCTCCAGCGCTCCGACCTGATAATCGTGGCGGCTCGTCCGTCGATGGGTAAAACCACCTTTGCGATGAACCTGTGTGAAAACGCCGCCATGACGCAGGACAAACCGGTGCTGATCTTCAGCCTTGAGATGCCCGGCGAGCAGATCATGATGCGTATACTGGCCTCCATGTCTCGCGTCGATCAGACTAAAATTCGTACCGGCCAGCTGGACGACGAGGACTGGGCGCGTATCTCCAGTACCATGGGTATCCTGCTGGAGAAGCGCAACATGTATATTGACGACTCCTCCGGCCTGACGCCGACCGAAGTTCGCTCCCGCGCCCGCCGTATTTATCGCGAGCATGAAGGCCTGAGCCTTATCATGATCGACTACCTGCAGCTTATGCGGGTGCCGTCCCTGTCCGACAACCGTACGCTTGAAATCGCCGAGATTTCTCGCTCGCTCAAGGCGCTGGCGAAAGAACTTCAGGTACCAGTTGTGGCGCTGTCGCAGCTTAACCGCTCCCTGGAGCAACGTGCTGAAAAACGCCCGGTTAACTCCGACCTGCGTGAATCCGGCTCCATCGAGCAGGATGCCGACTTGATCATGTTTATTTACCGCGACGAGGTTTACCACGAGAACAGCGACCTGAAAGGTATCGCGGAAATCATTATCGGTAAGCAGCGTAACGGCCCCATTGGCACCGTGCGCCTGACCTTTAACGGCCAGTGGTCGCGCTTTGACAACTACACCGGGCCGCAGTACGACGAAGAATAAAAATCCTCGTCATCCTTCAAGCCGCCCTGCTGTGACCTGAATGATTAAGAGGATTGGCACAATTTAATCCAAACATTGAGCAAGGAACGAACATGCAAGCGGCAACCGTCGTGATTAACCGCCGCGCTCTGCGACACAATCTGCAACGCCTGCGCGAACTGGCCCCGAACAGTCGCATGGTGGCAGTCGTGAAAGCAAACGCCTATGGGCATGGTCTGCTGGAGACCGCCCGCACCTTAGAAAACGCCGATGCGTTTGGCGTGGCCCGACTCGAAGAGGCCCTGCGCCTGCGAGAGGGCGGTATCACCAAGCCGCTTCTGCTGCTGGAAGGGTTCTTCAATGCTGAAGACCTGCCCGTTATTGCCACTCAGAATCTTCAAACGGCAATCCACAGCATCCAACAGCTGGAAGCGCTTGAGCAGGCCGAACTGAGCCAGCCTGTTACCGTCTGGATGAAGCTGGACACCGGGATGCATCGCCTCGGCGTGCGTCCGGAAGACGCAGAAGCGTTCTATCAGCGCCTGGCTGCCTGCAAAAACGTGAGCCAGCCGGTGAACGTGGTGAGCCACTTTGCGCGTGCCGATGAGCGGGAATCCGACGCCACGCCGCGTCAGCTCGATATCTTCAATTCCTTTACCGCAGGCAAGCCGGGGCAGCGTTCCATTGCCGCCTCGGGCGGTATTCTTCTGTGGCCTGATTCGCACATGGACTGGGTTCGTCCGGGCATCATTCTGTACGGCGTTTCTCCGCTGGAGCAAAAGCCGTGGGGCGAGGATTTTGGCTTCCAGCCCGTCATGTCCCTGACCTCAAGCCTGATAGCGGTTCGCGGTCATAAAGCCGGTGAGCCGGTCGGCTACGGCGGCACCTGGATTGCCGGGCGTGACACCTGCCTCGGCGTGGTGGCGATGGGCTACGGCGACGGTTATCCGCGCAGCGCGCCGTCGGGGACGCCGGTGCTGGTCAATGGCCGGGAAGTACCGATTGTTGGACGCGTCGCCATGGACATGATTTGCGTCGATTTGGGGCCTGATGCCGCTGAAAAACCGGGCGATAGCGCGGTACTTTGGGGAGACGGGCTGCCGGTCGAGCGCATTGCTGAATACTCAAATGTAAGTGCTTACGAACTTATCACTCGCCTGACTTCAAGGGTGACCATGAAGTATCTGGACTGAGTGTCCTCGCCTGGTTTACAGTGGAAATCCGCGAACTGTAAACCAGGAGAACCTCACCGTGTTTCAAAAAGTTGACGCCTATGCTGGCGACCCGATCCTTTCCCTCATGGAACGCTTTAAAGTCGATCCGCGCAGCGACAAGGTAAACCTCAGCATCGGCCTCTATTACAATGAAGACGGGGTTATCCCGCAGTTACAGGCCGTCGCGGAAGCGGAAGCTCGCCTGAACTCGCAGCCGCATGGCGCCTCTCTCTATTTACCGATGGAAGGCCTGAACGGCTACCGCAGCGCGATTGCACCGCTGCTGTTTGGCGCCAATCATCCGGCGCTGGTGGAAGGACGTATTGCGACCGTACAGACCCTTGGCGGTTCCGGTGCCCTAAAAATCGGCGCTGACTTCCTGAAAACTTATTTCCCGGATTCGCAGGTGTGGGTCAGCGACCCAACCTGGGAAAACCACGTCGCCATCTTTGAAGGTGCGGGCTTCACCGTTAACACCTATCCGTGGTTCGACAGCGAAACCAACGGCGTTCGTTTTGATGCGCTGCTGGAAAAACTGAATACGCTGCCTGAGCACAGCATCGTGCTGCTGCACCCTTGCTGCCACAACCCAACCGGCTCAGACCTGATCGACAGCCAGTGGGACGCGGTGGTAGAAATCCTTAAAGCTCGCAACCTGATTCCGTTCCTCGACATCGCCTATCAGGGCTTTGGCGCCGGCATGGAGCAGGATGCTTATGCAATCCGCGCTATCGCCACATCCGGCCAGCCAATGCTGGTGAGCAACTCCTTCTCTAAAATCTTCTCCCTGTATGGAGAACGCGTTGGCGGGCTCTCCGTGGTTTGCGAAGATAGCGACGCCGCAGGGCGTGTGCTGGGTCAGCTGAAAGCCACCGTGCGCCGGAACTACTCCAGCCCACCGTGCTTTGGTGCGCAGGTTGTGGCCACCGTCCTGAACGACGAGAAGCTGAAAGCCAGCTGGCTGGCCGAAGTAGAAACCATGCGCGTGCGTATTCTGGAAATGCGTCAGGTGCTGGTGGAAGTACTGACCAAAGCCGTGCCGGGGCGTAATTTTGACTACCTGCTGAAACAGCGCGGCATGTTTAGCTACACCGGGCTAAGCGCAGCTCAGGCCGACCGCCTGCGCGATGAGTTTGGCGTTTACCTGCTGGCCAGCGGCCGTATCTGCGTGGCTGGGCTTAACCACGGCAACGTCCAGCGCGTGGCGCAGGCGTTTGCTGCTGTAATGTAAGTGCTCACTAACAATATTTGATTTTTAACGTTCCCTTTTTCCTCTCCCGGCAGGGAGAGGAAATCACACCGCCATTCTGTGACTCTGCCTGTTTTCTGCGACATTAAACTGAAAAAAACCTTTGTAGATCGGTCCCCGGCGGGTATGGTCGGAATGTTTTATGGCAAGGCTGCTCATTTAAACAACGATTAAAAACAGAAAACAAAAGGGAAAACAATGCGTAAGATCGCCCTGGCACTCAGTGCCGCCTGCCTGCTGGTAGGCCTTAATCATGCCGCGCTGGCAACTGAATCCGCACCCGCTCCGCTTAACCCTGGCGTCACCGTTGCTCAGCTGGCGCAGCAGATGCCAATCCACTGGGTCTCCGTGGCACAAATTGAAAACAGCCTGCTTGGCCGTGAACCTATCGCGGTTGGCTTTGATATTGACGATACCGTACTGTTTTCCAGCCCTGGCTTTTACCGCGGGCAAAAAGAGTTCTCACCGGGCAAACAGGATTACCTGAAAAATCCCGCGTTCTGGGAAAAAATGAACAACGGCTGGGACGACTTCAGCATGCCAAAAGAGGTGGCGAAGAGCCTGATCACCATGCACCTCAAACGTGGCGACAGCGTTTACTTTGTCACCGGGCGTAGCCAGACCAAAACCGAAACCGTCACCAAAACCCTGCAAAACGACTTCCTGATCCCAGAGCCGAGCGTAAATCCGGTGATTTTTGCCGGGGATAAAGAAGGCCAGAACACCAAAACGCAGTGGCTGAAAGATAAGAAAATCAAAATCTTCTACGGCGACTCCGATAACGACATTACCGCCGCGCAGGACGTTGGCGCGCGCGGGATCCGCATCCTGCGAGCCTCGAACTCCAGCTATCAGCCGCTGCCAAAAGCAGGCTCGTTTGGCGAAGAAGTCATCGTCAACTCCGAGTATTAATCCCGGTATCAAACACGGCAGTTAACGCAAATTAACTGCCGTTTTTTTAATCAATTTTCCTCGTCGATTATGCGCTTTTGGCGCACACTTAATCCTGCCGCGAATGCTTCCGGCCAGACTATCAGGACGAGGAAATCGAGATGACGAATTCGGAACTTCTAGAGTACTGCATGAAGAAACCAGGCGCAGAGCAGAGCGTGCATAGCGACTGGAAGGCAACACAAATCAAAGTCGGCGATGTGCTGTTTGCGATGGTGCATGCGGAGAATCAGCGCCCGGCGGTCTCCCTCAAGGCGACGCCAGACCTGGCAGAGCTTCTGCGCCAGCAGCATCAGGATGTGTTCCCCAGCGCCCATTTGAATAAGACGCACTGGAGCACGCTATACCTGGACGGCTCGCTGCCCGGTTCGCAAATTTACTATCTGGTGGATGCTTCGTATCAGCAGGCGGTGACATTGCTGCCTGAGCAGGTCAGGCAGCAATTATCGGTTTGACTATTTCAGCTTCAGCAACGGTTTGAGGAACCGCGCGGTATGGGATGCTTCACAGCTTGCGACGGTTTCCGGCGTGCCGGAGACCAGAATCTCGCCGCCGCCGCTGCCGCCTTCAGGACCCAGATCCACAATCCAGTCTGCGGTTTTAATCACGTCGAGGTTGTGTTCAATCACCACGATGGTGTTGCCCTGATCCCTGAGCTGATGCAGCACTTCCAGCAGTTGCTGAATGTCCGCAAAGTGCAGGCCGGTGGTCGGCTCGTCGAGGATATACAGCGTCTGGCCGGTGCCGCGCTTGGACAGCTCACGCGCCAGCTTAACGCGCTGCGCTTCACCGCCCGACAGCGTGGTGGCTGACTGGCCAAGACGGATGTAGGACAGGCCCACGTCGATCAGCGTTTGCAGCTTGCGCGCCAGCGCCGGCACGGCGTCGAAGAACTCACGCGCGTCTTCAATCGTCATATCCAGCACTTCGTGAATGCTTTTGCCTTTGTACTTAATCTCCAGCGTTTCACGGTTATAGCGTTTGCCTTTGCACTGGTCGCACGGCACGTAGATATCCGGCAGGAAGTGCATTTCGACTTTGATGACGCCGTCGCCCTGGCAGGCTTCGCAGCGTCCGCCGCGAACGTTGAAGCTAAAGCGCCCCGGCGTATAGCCGCGTGAACGCGCTTCCGGTACGCCTGCAAACAGCTCACGCACTGGCGTAAACACGCCGGTGTAGGTAGCCGGGTTGGATCGTGGCGTACGGCCAATCGGGCTCTGGTCAATATCGATAACCTTATCGAAATGCTCCAGACCCTGAACGTCGCGGTACGGTGCAGGTTCTGCGATAGTGGCGCCGTTCAGCTGGCGCTGGGCAATCGGGAACAGCGTATCGTTGATCAGCGTCGATTTCCCGGATCCGGAAACCCCGGTAATACAGGTAAACAGTCCCACTGGCAGCGTCAGCGTGACGTCCTTCAGGTTGTTACCTTTCGCACCGGAGAGCTTGAGCACTTTTGACGGATCGGCGGCAACGCGCTGTTTCGGCACCGCAATTTCGCGTTTGCCGCTCAGGAACTGCCCGGTCAGGGACTCCGGCACCGCAATAATGTCCTTCATGGTGCCTTCCGCGACCACCTGGCCGCCGTGAACGCCCGCGCCAGGGCCAATATCGATAATATGGTCGGCGGCGCGAATGGCGTCTTCGTCGTGCTCTACCACAATCACCGTGTTGCCGAGGTTACGCAGGTGAATCAGGGTTTCCAGCAGGCGTTCGTTATCGCGCTGGTGCAGGCCGATAGACGGCTCATCCAGCACGTACATCACGCCGACCAGCCCGGCGCCAATCTGGCTTGCCAGGCGAATACGCTGGGCTTCGCCGCCGGACAGGGTTTCTGCCGAGCGGGAGAGAGAAAGATAGTTCAGGCCGACGTTCACCAGGAACTTCAGGCGGTCGCCGATCTCTTTCAACACTTTTTCCGCGATTTGCGCGCGCTGGCCGCTCAGCTTCATGTTCTGGAAGAATTCCATCGCATGGCCGATGCTCATGTCAGAGATGGTCGGCAGCGCGGTGTTTTCGACAAACACGTGGCGGGCTTCGCGGCGCAGACGGGTGCCTTCGCAGCTGGTGCAAGGACGGTTGCTGATGAACTTCGCCAGCTCTTCACGAACGGCGGAAGATTCCGTCTCTTTGTAGCGGCGCTCCATGTTGTGCAGCACGCCTTCGAACGGATGGCGGCGCACGGAAGTGTCACCGCGATCGTTCATGTACTTGAATTCGATAGTTTCTTTGCCGGAACCGTGCAGCACCACTTTCTTCACCGTGTCGCTCAGCTCGTTCCATGGAGATTCCACGTCAAACTTATAGTGTTCGGCCAGCGAGCGTAGCATGGTGAAGTAATAGAAGTTACGGCGATCCCAGCCGCGAATTGCCCCGCCGGCCAGCGACAGCTCACCGTTTTGTACCACGCGATCTGGATCGAAATACTGCTGAACGCCCAGGCCGTCACAGGTTGGGCAGGCGCCGGCCGGGTTGTTAAAGGAAAACAGACGAGGTTCCAGCTCGCGCATGCTGTAGCCGCAAACCGGGCAGGCAAAGTTGGCGGAGAACAGCAGCTCTTCCGCTTTTTCATCGTCCATATCGGCGACAACGGCAGAGCCGCCGGACAGCTCCAGCGCGGTTTCAAACGACTCGGCCAGGCGCTGGGCGATATCTTCGCGCACTTTAAAGCGATCCACGACCACTTCAATGGTGTGCTTCTTCTGCAGCTCAAGCTTGGGCGGATCGGACAGGTCGCAAACTTCGCCGTCGATACGCGCGCGGATATAGCCCTGGCTGGCGAGGTTTTCCAGCGTTTTAGCGTGCTCGCCTTTGCGATCTTTAATGATCGGCGCGAGCAGCATCAGGCGTTTGCCTTCCGGCTGCGCCAGCACGTTATCCACCATCTGGCTGACGGTTTGCGCCGCGAGCGGGATGTCGTGATCCGGGCAGCGCGGTTCGCCTACGCGGGCGTAAAGCAGACGCAGGTAGTCATGAATTTCCGTGATGGTGCCGACGGTGGAACGCGGGTTATGGGATGTGGATTTCTGTTCAATAGAAATCGCGGGCGACAACCCTTCGATATGGTCGACATCCGGCTTCTCCATCAGCGACAGGAACTGGCGCGCATAGGCGGAGAGGGACTCAACGTAACGGCGTTGCCCTTCTGCGTAAAGGGTATCGAATGCCAGTGAGGATTTGCCTGAACCCGAAAGCCCGGTGACAACAATCAGTTTGTCGCGCGGGATGACGAGATTGATATTTTTGAGATTGTGGGTGCGGGCGCCCCGAACTTCGATCTTATCCATTCACCTTTCCCGGAATAATGACTGCATGCGCCTGGTATGTATGTAGAGGTACAACCGACGGCCAGAAACGGCTAATTATGACACAATAAAACCTGAATGAATATCCAGTGTTTTAATGAAACGAGCTATACTTAGCCGAGATTCTGGAATGTCCCTCGCAGCTATAAACATTGTGGGTGGCATAGTGTAGAATCCCCGGTTTAGACTATTTAAAACCGTTTCAGGAGACACGAACATGGCCAGCAGAGGCGTAAACAAGGTGATTCTCGTTGGGAATCTGGGTCAGGACCCGGAAGTACGCTATATGCCAAATGGTGGCGCAGTTGCCAACATTACACTGGCCACGTCAGAGTCCTGGCGTGATAAGCAAACCGGCGAAACCAAAGAAAAAACCGAGTGGCACCGCGTAGTGCTGTTCGGCAAACTGGCAGAAGTGGCCGGCGAATACCTGCGTAAAGGCTCTCAGGTTTACATCGAAGGCGCACTGCAAACCCGTAAATGGACCGACCAGGCTGGCGTAGAAAAATACACCACCGAAGTCGTGGTTAACGTTGGCGGCACCATGCAGATGCTCGGCGGCCGTCAGGGCGGCGGTGCACCGGCAGGCGGCAACGGCGGCCAGCAGCAGGGCAGCTGGGGTCAGCCTCAGCAGCCACAGGGCGGCAACCAGTTCAGCGGCGGCGCGCAGGCTCGTCCGCAGCAGCAGAGCGCGCCAGCGCCATCTAACGAACCACCAATGGACTTCGACGACGACATCCCGTTCTGATAATGTCCGTTCGTAGCTAAAGCGAAAAAGCTCCCTTTGGGAGCTTTTTTATTGCGCGTAGTGCCTAGTCAGGGTGGCTTTACTCCAGTCATAAAACGCCCGTACCGCCGGGGAAACATGGCGGCTTTGCGGGTAAACCAGAAACAGCGGCATATCGACGGCGTACTCTTCCAGGCAGGAAATTAACACCCCGGAGGATAAATAATCACTCACCAGGTAGCTGGCCACACGAATTAACCCCATACCCTGAAGGCCGGCCTGGATATAGGCGTCGGTATCATCCACAACCAGCGTCTCTTTCATTCTTACGGATACGTCACGGCCTTGCCGATCAAAATGCCATTCGCTTGTTTTGCCGGTGGCGTGGGAGAGGTAGCCCACGGCGTGATGATGTTGCAAATCCTCTAAGGTCTTAGGCGTTCCGAATTGAGATATGTATTGCCCGGAAGCCAGTACCGACCACCTGAAGCGCGCGATCTGGCGGGCAACCAGCGTGGTGGAATCCTCTACCGCACCCGCCCGAATAACGCAGTCAAATCCCTCCTGCACTAAATCAGTAACCCGATCGCTTGAGCAAAGCACCAGTTCCAGTTCAGGGTAGCGTGCCATAAAGCTCTGTATTTCCGGCAAAATACAATGTCGGGCCAGCGACTGCGGCATACCAATCTTAAAGCGCCCTCGCGGCTGCCCGGTTTTTCCGGGGAAGGAGGATTCTAGGGCGGCTATATCACCGAGGATTTTTTTACATTCGGCGTAATAGTTCTGGCCGTCGGTCGTGACGCTTAATTTCCTCGTCGTACGTTGAAGCAGCTGCACCGCCAGATAGTTTTCAAGATCTTTAATCATGCGGGAGACGGTTGATCTCGGTAGTCCGAGTAGCTCGGCAGCTCTGGCGAAACTTTGCGTTTCAACCACGTGGCGGTAGACCCGCATGGCTTCCAGCTTATCCATTGAATCCTCCGTCAATTCGGCAAAATTATCCCATTTTTGCGAACAGTCTAACCTGGTCAGGGCGGCTTATCGCTCCTTAATCACGCCGGTAGACTGTCCAATAATGTAGCAATTCTGCTGCAAGTAAAGGGGAGCGAGAGTGATATGAATATCATTACTGAGAAGGCAGGTGAAAAGATATTGGTGCTGGGCGTGGGACAACTGGGCGCGGCAATTCTGGATGCGCTGCAGCCAGCCGTCTTGGGTTTGGGAAGGGCTATAACCGCCAGCGTGTCGCCGGGATCTCTCAATGAGCATGGACGGCCGGTTTCGCCGCGTCATAAAAAGTATGCCGAAGCCGGGATCGATTTTATCGCTCTGGATATCGCGACCAGCGAGAGCGACGCTTTGGTGCCGCTGTTCCAGCAATTCGACACCGTCATCAACTGCATGGGGTTTGTCGCAGGCGAAGGTACGCAGCTTAAAATTACCCGCGCGGTGATTCAGGCAGGCGTCAGCCGCTATTTCCCGTGGCAGTTTGGCGTCGATTACGATGTGGTAGGCAAAGGTAGCGGGCAGCCGGTATGGGACGAACAGCACGATGTCAGAACGCTGCTGCGAAGCCAGAGCGTGACCGAATGGGTGATAGTCTCCACCGGGATGTTCACCAGCTTCCTGTTTGAGCCAGCGTTTGATGTGGTCAATCTGGATAAGCAAACCGTCAACGCGCTGGGTGGCTGGGAAACTCAGGTTACCGTCACCTCGCCGGAAGATATTGGCCGACTTACGGCCGCCATTTATCTTGAACAGCCTCGCGTGGCTAACCAGGTGGTGTTTATCGCCAGCGAAACGCTCACCTATGGCAGACTGGCAGAGATTGTCGAGCGCACCAGCGGCAAATCATTTAGCAAAGCTGTCCTGAGCCTGCCGTACTTACAGGCCGGGCTTAGTCGCCATCCTGATGACGTCATGCTGCGCTATCGTACCGCTTTTGCGCGCGGCGAAGGTGTCTGGTGGCCGATGGAAAAAACCTATAACTTCAGTAAAAAAATCCCGGTTCAGGATGTGGCGCACTGGCTGCAGTTGCATCTGAAGGAATAAATTAAGTACAGGTCAGGCAATGAAAGACAAAATTGATGGCGTTCTGCGCCCCGAGCACATTATCCCGTTCCCTGAATCCATTAGTGATGAGGCACAGGCGGCTCTGCGTCGGCAGCTCAGGCTGGTGAACTAAAGGCAATAAAAAAGCCGGTGGCGAAGGTTCGCGACCGGCTTTTCTTCATACGTAAAAAATTACGCGTTCAGCAGCGGCTCTGCGGTTTTCTCAACCAACGCCAGCAGGACTTTGACGTCCTCCAGGGTAACGGTTGGGTTCAGCAGGGTCAGCTTCAGGCAGGTGACGCCGTTATGCTCGGTCACGCCGACGTTCGCGCGGCCGGACTCCAGCAGCGCATCGCCAATTTTCTGGTTCAGCAGTGCGATTTCCGCATCGCTGCGGCCAGCCAGGCTTGCCGGACGGAAGCGGAACAGCACGCTCGCCAGCTGAGGCTGCATCACCAGCTCCAGAGAAGCGTGGTCAGCCACATAGGCGGCCACGTTCTTCGCCATGGTCACACCGTGATCGATGATTTCGGCGTACTGTTTCTGGCCCAGCGCTTCCAGACCCATCCACAGCTTCAGTGCATCAAAGCGGCGGGTGGTCTGCAGCGACTTGGACACCAGGTTTGGCACGCCTTGCTCTTCGTCGAACTCGGAGTTCAGGTAGGCCGCCTGGTAGCGCATCAGCTCGTAGTGGCGAGCGTCTTTCAGCAGGAACGCGCCGCAGCTGATGGTCTGGAAGAACTGCTTGTGGAAGTCCAGGGTAACGGAATCCACCAGCTCCAGGCCGTTCAGGTAATCGCGATACTTCTCGGACAGCAGCAGCGCGCCGCCCCAGGCTGCATCAACGTGTACCCAAATCTGGTGCGCAGCGGCCAGCTTCGCGATGTCGCTCAGCGGGTCGATAGCGCCAGCGTCGGTCGTACCGGCAGTGGCGACGATAGCCATGATCTGCTCGCCGTTCGCCTTCGCCTGGGCGATTTTAGCCGCCAGGTCGTTGACGTCCATGCGGGCGAACTCATCGGTTTTCACCAGCGTGACTGACTGGTAGCCCATGCCCATCAGCGCCATGTTTTTCTGCACGGAGAAGTGGGCATTTTCAGAGCACAGCACCCGGATTTTGCGGATATCGCCGGTCAGACCGTCCTGCTGGACGGAGTGGCCCTGACGCGCAAAGTAAGCGTCACGCGCCAGCATCAGGCCCATCAGGTTACTCTGGGTTCCGCCGCTGGTGAACACGCCCGCGTCGCCAGCCGGGTAGCCAACCTGCGCGCGCAGCCATTCGATCAGCTTCATCTCGATGATGGTTGCCGACGGGCTTTGATCCCAGGAGTCCATGCTCTGGTTGGTGGCGTTGATCAGCACTTCCGCGGCCTGGCTAACCACCAGGCTTGGGCAGTGAAGGTGCGCCACGCACTGCGGGTGATGCACCAGCAGGCTGTCTTTTAAGAAATACTCAATCGCGCGTTCAATCGCAGCCTGGTTGCCCAGGCCCTGTGGATTGAAGTCGAGCTGAATACGTTCTTTCAGCTCGGCGACGGTTTTGCCCTTGTACATCTGGGGCTGCTGCAGCCATTCCACTACGGCCTGGCTGGTCTGGGCGATCGCCTGCTGGTATTCCTCAATGCTCTGCGCAGAGGAGGCCAGAATCGGGTTAGATCGGGACATATTTTTTACTCCAGTCAGACAGCTTTTGCGCCAGCGGCTAACAAGGCTTTTTCAAATTTGCTCAGGAAAATTTCCAGCTCGTCGTCGCTGATAAGCAGGGACGGCAGCAGGCGTAGCACGCAGCCGTTACGGCCACCGCGCTCCAGAATCAGGCCCGCTTCGAAGCATTTTTTCTGGATCAGGGCAGACAGCGCGCCGTCCGCAGGGTAGCAACCCATATGATCCTGCGCCTCGTCTGGCTTCACGATCTCAATGCCGAGCATCAGGCCCAGGCCGCGAACGTGGCCGATAGCCGGGTAGCGTTTCTGCAGCGCGATCAGTTTGCCTTTCAGCCATTCGCCCTGAGCGGCAACTTTGTCAGCGACGTTGTTGTCTTTCAGGTACTTGAGGGTGGTCAGGCCGGTAGCCATCGCCAGCTGGTTGCCGCGGAAGGTGCCGGTGTGGTGACCTGGTTCCCAGGCATCGATCTCTTTTCTCAGGCCCAGCACGGCCAGCGGCAGGCCGCCGCCAACGGCTTTGGACATCACGATGATGTCTGGCTCAATGCCAGCGTGTTCGTAGGCGAACAGCTTGCCGGTACGGGCAAAGCCAGCCTGAACTTCATCGATGATCAGCACGATGCCGTGCTCTTTGGTCACTTTACGGATGCGCTGCAGCCACTCGGCAGGCGCCGGGTTCACGCCGCCTTCGCCCTGTACGGCTTCGAGGATCACGGCCGCAGGTTTGCGCACGCCGCTCTCAACGTCGTTGATCAGGTTGTCGAAGTAGTAGGTCAGCGCCTTCACGCCAGCGTCACCGCCAATGCCCAGCGGGCAGCGGTACTCGTGCGGGTAAGGCATGAACTGCACTTCCGGCATCAGGCCATTGATGGCCACTTTCGGAGACAGGTTGCCGGTCACGGACAGCGCGCCGTGGGTCATCCCGTGGTAGCCGCCGGAGAAGCTGATAACGGCGCTGCGGCCGGTGTGTTTCTTCGCCAGCTTGATAGCGGCTTCTACCGCGTCCGCGCCGGATGGGCCGCAGAACTGCAGGCAATATTCTTTACCCTGGCTCGGCAGTAAAGAGAGCAGGTATTCTGAGAACTCGTCTTTTAACGGGGTAGTCAGATCCAAAGTATGTAACGGCAAGCCGCTGGTAATGACGTTTTGGATGCTTTGCAGGATGTCAGGGTGGTTGTGGCCAAGCGCCAACGTGCCCGCACCGGCCAGACAGTCAAGGTAACGGTGACCTTCAACGTCGATGATCCAGGCGCCCTGGGCTTTGGCTATAGCGAACGGTAATTTGCGCGGGTAACTTCTGACATTCGATTCGAATTCAGCCTGTCGTGCCAAATAGGTTTCGTTGGTAGCGTTTGCAGATTGTGCATCTAAAGTATCAATACGGACTTTATCCGTCATCATATCTCTCCTACAACCGTCGGCATGAGCGCAGCGGCTGAATTAAGTAAACATACTCGTCATGCTTCAAGTTGAAACTCGAATTATCCAGAGTATAAATGTCGTTTAGGGTGCATAAAACGCCGCCAATATATGGCTTTTTACCCCCCCGCTCAACGATTAATTTTTTCCGATTTTTTTAATTTAAAATCAATGTATTGGAGATGCTTTTGACCGGTATCCAGACATCCGATCTCTTAACTATTGGCAATGGCAGGAAAAAAAGTCCCGTTAAAGGCCTAATTTGGCGTATTGAAACGGTCTGGACAGACCAGATTTCGCGGATTAGAAATAATTAACAACAAAAAATTACTCCGGGACATTCATTGGCAACAGGGGTTTCACTTTTTGTGCATAAGCAGGCCGTTGCCGGGGGCTTTAACGGCAAAAAGCCATCACCTGTTCTTCAATAATGGTCGCCAGAAAATCCAGAACCGGGTTAGGTGCCGGTGAAGATCGTTGCAGGCAAATACCCAGGGGCGGCAGCGAAGGGAGCGAGCGGAGAGTTGTCAGGTCAGCAGGTTTCCCTACCAGCGTGCGTGGCGTCACGCCTAACCCGGCTCGTGCTGCCGCCCAAAGGCCGTTCAGGCTGCTGCTGGTAAAGGCTATTCTCCAGGGGAGTCCCGCAGCATCTAAGGTTTCAATAGCACGACTTCGCAGAATACAGGGCGTATCAAAAGTCACTAAAGGTAGCGGTTCACCCTGGACGATACAGTCTTCCATCCGTGCTGCGGAACCTATCCAGTGCAGCGGAATTTTACCTATTTCATTCTCTACGGGAGCCGACGGCGTTTGCCAAAACAAGGCCATATCCAGCTGCGAATGACCTACCGCAGACTCCAGCTCTGCATTTCGTGCGATGCGTGCCTCAACCATCACCGCGGGATGAGCCCGGCTAAATGAGCCGAGGATCTCAGTCAATATGCCTTCACCAAAGTCCTCCTGAAAACCGACGCGCACATGCCCACTCAATGGCGTGCCGACGATCGCCGCCATCGCCGCGTCATTCAGCTCCAGCAGACGTTTGGCGTAGCTCAGGACAATTTCGCCTGCTGGCGTCAGCGCCAGGCCCCGACCCGCTTTTTTGACCACGGGCGTGCCGACCTGCTCTTCAAGTTTCTTGAGCTGAGCGCTGACGGCTGACGTCGATCGCCCCAGCCGTTCGGCCGCACGGGCAAAGTTGCCCAGCGTAATGCCGGTAACAAAAGTCCGCAGTACATCGAGATCTAAGTGGGTCATTGAGGATAGTCCTGAAAAACGGGATGGTTGGTCAAAAAGTATCTGATTTTTGGAATGATATTCGATGAGTATGCTGAGGCTGTCAACATCACTCAGGAGGCTCTATGAGCGAAACATCAGATGAAATTCAACGGGTTTTGAGTCGGGCGCCAAAACTCGCCAGCATGAGTAACGAACTGTTATTTAAAGATATCTGGGAAAGGCCTCTGCTCAATAAACGCGAGCGTAGCCTGATTACCGTGGCGGCGCTGCTGGCGCTGTACCGGCTGGAGCAGCTCCCCATTCATTTCGAACTGGCGGGCAAGCATGGCGTAACCCACGAGGAATTAAGCGAACTGATTACCCATCTTGCCTTCTACGCAGGTTGGCCTGCCGCCCATAGCGCTTTAAAAGTGCTGGACGCAGTAATAGTCGCGGATAGTCAGGAGGAAAAATAAATGCCGGTTCTCCACCTCACTTTACTTAAAGGCAAAAACGAGGCGTACCTGGACGCGGTTTCGTCCAGCGTACAGCAGGCGCTGGTCGAGGCTTTTGAGGTCCCGGCAGCCGACCTGTTTCAGGTCTTTCACGAGTCAGAGAAGTCGGCGCTGCGGTTTGATCGCCATTATATGGCGGGGCCGCGTAGCGATAATTGGCTGCTGATTGAGATAACGGCGGGTAAGCCGCGGAGTATTGAGACGAAAAAGCGTTTCTACCAAACCCTCACTGAAAAGCTGGCGGCGGCTCCCGGCATTCATCCCAACGACGTGATGGTGGTGATTCGCCACAATTCTTCTGAAGACTGGTCGTTTGGTGGAGGTGTTGCCAGCCTGCACCGGGAATAGTTCCTACCCCTTAAAATCGCTGGGCGCGGGGGAGTCATCGTTGTATATTTTTATACACAACGATCATAAGGACTCCCACCGTGAACCTATTTACCCGCCGCCTGACGTTAGGCGTCCTGTTAGTACTTTCTCCGCTCGCCGCGTTGGCGAACCGCACCATCACTGACCAGCTTGGCCGCCAGGTCACTCTCCCCGATGAGGTTGACCGCGTGGTGGTGCTCCAGCATCAGACGCTCAATCTGCTGGTACAAATGAACGCCACCGACAAAGTGGTCGGCATTCTTGCCAACTGGAAGCAGCAGCTTGGCAGCGGCTATGCTCGCCTGGCGCCGGAGCTTGAGCACAAAGCCCAACTGGGGGATTTAACCAGCGTGGACACCGAGAAGCTGGTGGCGCTGCATCCTCAGGCGGTGTTTGTGACCAACTACGCGCCAAAAGAGATGATCGACGGCATCAGCAAGCTTGGCATTCCGGTTATCGCCATTTCGCTGCGTCACGATGCGGCGGGCGAGCAGGACAAGCTAAACCCTTCTATGGGCGATGAAGAGCAGGCCTACAATCTTGGCCTGAAAGAGGGCATCGAGCTGATTGGCGAAGTGGTTAATAAAGAGAAGCAGGCGAAGGCGCTGATCGATGCCACCTTTGCCGGGCGCAAGCTGGTTAGCGACCGCCTGAAAGATATCCCGGAGAGCCAGCGCGTGCGCGCCTACATGGCTAACCCCGATCTGACGACCTACGGATCCGGGAAATATACCGGCCTGATGATGGCTCACGCGGGCGCGCTAAACGTGGCGGCATCAACCGTAAAAGGCTTCAAGCAGGTGTCGATGGAGCAGGTGATCGCCTGGGATCCGCAGGCGATCTTCGTGCAGGATCGTTATCCGAAAGTGGTGGATGAGATCGTCCACAAGCCCGAGTGGCAACCGATCGATGCGGTGAAAAACCATCAGGTCTGGCTGATGCCAGAATACGCCAAGGCCTGGGGCTACCCGATGCCGGAAGCGATGGCCATCGGTGAACTGTGGATGGCGAAAAAGCTTTATCCGGCCAGATTCAAAGATATCGATATGAAGAAAGTGGCCGACAGCTGGTATCAGCGCTTTTACCGTACGCATTATGAAGGGGTGGAGTAATGCCTTTGCAGGTGCTGGCGGCTGGAAGCCTGCGGCGGGTCTGGCCGCCGCTAATGGCGGAGTTCGAACGGCAAACCGGTATCTTAACGGAAACGCAATTTGCCCCTGCGGGGATGCTGAGATCGCGTATTGAAGCCGGTGAAAACTGCGCTCTGTTTGCTTCGGCGAACATGGCGCACCCTCAGACGCTGCTGGCGCAGGGTAAAGCGCTGGCGGTTCAGCGGTTTGCCGGAAATACGCTCTGCCTGACGGCGGCGGCGCACTGTGTTGATGCGCAAAGCAGCTGGCTAACGCTGTTAAGCAATCCCGCGTTGCGCATCGGCACGTCCACGCCGGGGAGCGACCCTTCCGGGGATTATACCTGGCAGCTTTTTGCCAGATTAGAAGCTGAATTTGGCATCGCATTGCGCTCGAGGGCTCTGCGGCTGGTTGGCGGGCCGGGCACGCAGGCAGTGCCTGACGGTATGCTCGCCGCGCAGTGGGTTATTTCTGGCGGGCAGGCCGAGCTGATGATTGGCTATCGCAGCTACGCTGCAGCGCTGAAGTCTCACCGGGAGCTGCGGGTATTTGAGATCCCGTCTGACTACAATATTCAGGCCGATTACGGGCTGGCGTTGTGCGATGCACGAGCGGAGCCGTTGCAGGCTTATCTGACCTCGAGCACCGCGCGGAAGTTGCTGATGCTATACGGTTTTGGCGCCTGAAGCCTGAAAACAAAAAACCGCCGATAAAGGGCGGTTATTTTTATGCTTCTGCCCGTTAAGGCATCATGGTCGGCCATTCGGGCGGCATTCTGGCAATAATGTCGACCAGCCCCGTTTTAAACGAATCCCAGATGACAGGGAAGTCCCCGATCGTCAGGCCAAGCAGCCCCATGGCGAACCAGCACGACGCGGCAACACCTAACCCACTGCAAATAAAGGCCAATGCGCGGGAGTCTGACCGGCGGAACTGAATATTTAAACTGCTTGCCAAAAACATCAAAACCGCGCTGAGCAGCGGCCAGCGCATCAAAATAACGCCGGTGGTGATTGTTGCCATGAACCTTATTCCTCAAAAGCTGCAATTTGGTTTTTTGTTGCACTTATAATGTGAAGTCTATCACTTTTGCGCGTTAAATCGCCAGCTTTGTGGTGGTTTTTTGCCCGCTTTGCTGGGGCGGCGAGCGGTGTTTTTTAGGCGAAATGGCTGGCAGGAGGTGTGAACATTTTGTTTATCTGACGTTTACCACAATTTCGTTTAAATAATCATTCCCTGCTGCTTTAACCCCAGAAAAACTCATATTAGTGCGGTGGGTGAAATCTTAAGCTAAACGGCATCCCGGTTAATCTTATCTCATTGTTGCGCAAATTAATTTCCATGGAGTTAACGGCTGAAGGCTATTGCTAAAGCCTGCTTTATGATGCAACGTAATCGGCGGTCATCAGGTTGTTCCTTTAAGGCATAAACAGGCGCATAAAAGCAGGGTCATGTGAGCATCATGGTGAGACGAGTTTATCTTAAGGTATTGCGTACCTCAGGTTTTGTCCTGATGGTTTGCCTGCCGATAATGCTGGCGATCTATTTTGCCCACGTGCGCGCAACCAGCGACACCCAGCAGCATCTGCACTCTTTCGGCAAACTGGTGATGGAAAAAACGGAAATTGTCATCAGCCATGTTAATGAGGCCCGCAGCGAAGCAGAACGTTTTTCAGGGGAAATATGCAGCCCTAAGCATATGGCAAATATGCTGGATATCGTGCGTGGTAAACTATTCGTCGCGGATTTAATTTACATCCGGGGCGATAAGATGCTGTGCTCTACCAGCTACAAGCCTTTAAAATCGCTGCCTGCTCCGCTGCCTTCTTATACCCGCAAACCGGACGTCGCCATTTATTATTATCTGGATACGCCGTTTTATGCCGGGCATAAAATGACCTATATGCAACGCGGGAATTATATGGCGGTGATTAACCCGCTGAGCTGGTCAGAAGTGTTATCCGAAGATGACTCACTGATTTACGGCGTATACGACACGGTGACCCGCAGCTTTTTCTCTTTGAGCCCCGGCGCTGACAGCGATCTGCTGCATCGTTTTATTCTGCGCAAAGAGAAAGCGTTTACTCAGGATGACCGCTTTTACACCATCGACCAGTCGGCTAAAAGGCCGATTGCGGTGATTGTTTCAACCTCCGAAACGCTGTTTAATCGCCAGTGGTATCACCAGCTTACTCTTACGCTTCCGCTCGGCGTTATTTGCAGCCTGCTGATTTTAATGATGTGGTCCCGTACCCGTCAGCAGTTAAATTCACCGCGCCGCATGCTATTAAGGGCGCTGGCCAGAAAGCAGCTAAAACTTCACTATCAGCCCATTATTGATATTCAAAACGGCTATTGCGTGGGGGCAGAAGCGCTGCTGCGGTGGGTAAATTTTAACGGGCAAACCATCAGCCCTGGGACGTTTATTCCGCTGGCAGAATCTGAAGGTCTGATTCACAAAATATCTGACTATGTTGTTGATGCCGTATTTAAAGATTTTGGCGAATTTCTTGCCGACCATCCGGGACTTTATATTTCGATTAATCTTTCGGCATCCGACTTCCACTCCTCGCGCTTAATAACCGTACTTTCCGAACGAATTAAAACCTATAACATTCGGCCAGGGCAGATAAAAATCGAGGTCACCGAACGAGGGTTTATAGATGTTGAAAAAACCAGACCGGTTATTCAGGAATTCCGCAACGCAGGCTTTAAGGTTGCAATCGATGACTTCGGCACGGGTTATTCGAATCTGCATAACCTGCAGTACCTTAACGTCGATATTCTAAAAATCGACAAAAGCTTTATTGATTCCCTCGCCAGCGAACGAGCCAGCCATTTGCTGGTGGAGCACATAATTGAAATTGCCCACAGCCTGAACCTGACGACGATTGCCGAAGGGGTCGAAACCGAAGCACAGGTGGCCTGGCTGGTCGATCACGGCGTGGAGTACTGTCAGGGCTGGTATTTCGCGAAAGCGCTGCCGCCGCAGGAATTTATCGCCTGGCTGTATACGCCAGGCGGTATCAACCTTGCTTCGGCACCGGGTATTCAAGCCTGATGGCGGTAATCCGTTGGCGTGCGGTCAAACTCACGGCGGAACACGCGGGAGAAGGTCTGCTGTGAGACGTAGCCGTAGTCCATCGCAATATCAAAAATAGGGCGCTGGGTGGTGCGCAGCGCCGTGGCGGCCATCAACAGACGGCGCTGGCGGATATAGTCGCCCAGCGTTTGGTGCATCACGGTACGGAACATGCGCTGTAAGTACCATTTTGAATAACCAGATTTTTTTGCCACCACGTCGATGTTCAGCGGCTGGTCAATATGTTCATCAATCCATTCAGTCAACGTATAAATGATGTCCTGGTGAGCCATGAGTCGTCCTCATTTCCGGGTTAGCTTGTTTCGTTGAGCCGGAGTATAATTCCTCAAGTTAACTTGAGGTAAAGAGCATTATGGAAAAGAAATTGCCCCGAATAAAAACGCTGTTAACGCCCGGTGAAGTGGCGAAGCGCAGCGGCGTGGCCGTCTCCGCGCTCCACTTTTATGAAAGCAAAGGCCTGATTAAAAGCACACGAAACTCAGGTAATCAGCGACGTTATCAGCGTGATGTGCTGCGTACGGTGGCGATAATCAAAATCGCCCAGCGCATCGGCATTCCGCTCAGTACCGTTGGCGACGCCTTTGGCGTGCTGCCCGACGGGCACTCAATCAACAAAAACGACTGGAAGAAGCTTTCGTCGCAATGGCGCGAGGAATTAAATCACCGCATTGATACGCTGACCGCGCTGCGTGACGAGCTGAACGGCTGCATTGGCTGTGGCTGTTTATCCGGGGCGGATTGCCCGCTGCGTAACCCCGGAGACAAGCTGGGCGAGCAGGGGACTGGCGCACGGTTGCTGGAGGATTAGCATTAGCTTCCAGACAAAAAACTAAAGCGCCACAAGGGCGCTTTAGTTGTTTTCCGGTCTTTGTCTTTCGCTCTATCCCGTTCTGACAGGAGGGTTTCCCCCGACGTCGGCACCCCTCGATAACGCTTACACATACATACGTACATACTTCACTGACTTTGGAGGTTCCGGTCTGCACCGACAATTTAAGTGTAGGTCCGCCCCTTCACTTTGCAAGGTCAATTGGTCTTTTTTTGTTCATTTTTTTGACATGTGATTCGCGGCCGACTTTCCTATAGTTATTCCATTTGGCTAAACATAGGGTTACCCCATGCTAACGGTTCATCACCTCAATAACTCTCGCTCCCAGCGCGTACTTTGGATGCTGGAAGAGCTGGCGCAGCCCTACCAGATCGTGCGTTACCAGCGGGAGTCCACCATGCTCGCCCCGGAAACGTTGAAAAAGATTCATCCGCTGGGTAAATCCCCGGTGGTAGAAGATAACGGCCATATC
This sequence comes from Cedecea neteri, assembly GCF_000757825.1. Lineage (GTDB taxonomy): Bacteria > Pseudomonadota > Gammaproteobacteria > Enterobacterales > Enterobacteriaceae > Cedecea > Cedecea selenatireducens. Next base: position 2,303,342 of record NZ_CP009451.1, on the reverse strand, counting down.
CTCGCCGAGTCAGGCGCGATTCTTGAATACCTGCAGGAGGCCTACGATAGCGAAAGCCGCCTGAAGCCGCAGGAGATTGACGACAAGATCCAGTACCGCTTTTGGCTGCATTACGCGGAAGGATCGTTGATGCCGCTGCTATTAATGAAGCTGGTGTTTGGCAGCCTCGGCAAAGCGCCGGTTCCCTGGCCGTTACGCCCGGTGGGCAAAGCGTTGGGGCAGGGCGTGCAGAAAGCCTGGCTCAACAAGCAAATCGCCACCCATGCCCGCTTCATTGAAGATTACCTGAAGCAGAACCGCTGGTTTGCCGGGCCGCAGTTTAGCGCGGCAGATATTCAGATGAGCTTCCCCGTGGCCGCGCTCCTGGCACGAGGTGAGGTGAACGATATGCCGCACACTCAGGCATGGATGAAAAATGTGCAAACACGTCCTGCCTGGCAGCGAGCGCTGAATCAGGGTGGCCCTTTTGAGATCCCCGGCACGTGATCGCCGCGGGGATAAAAGGAGAGAAAGCCAGCCCGATAATTTACGATTTTGTTGCGAAATTGCGCATTGACGATAACGTTTGCGCACCATGAGGCGATTAATTCATCAGCTGAGCACATTTTCCGCGAAAAGGGCAAAAGTTAAGTTGAAAATCCCGTCAGGAAGGCTGGATAATCGTTTGCTTTCATTCTGTGACACCGATTTGTCCGTGTGGAGTTAAACGATTGCTTTTTTGTGACACCCCTTTGTCACAATCGTAGCGCAGGGAGACAACGTTTAACTGGCAGCGGGTTGTCCACCACCCGGGCAAACGTCATTCTAAAAATCTCAGGGGATTTTTCACTATGTCTACACCTTCTCCGCGTGCCGGCGGTTCGCTCGACGCCTGGTTCAAAATTTCTGCACGTGGCAGTAACGTGCGTCAGGAAGTTGTCGCCGGTCTGACGACCTTCCTGGCCATGGTCTACTCCGTCATCGTTGTGCCGGGCATGCTCGGTAAAGCGGGTTTCCCACCAACGGCGGTCTTCGTGGCGACCTGCCTGGTGGCGGGCGTGGGCTCCATCGTTATGGGCCTGTGGGCCAACCTGCCTCTGGCTATCGGCTGCGCCATCTCGCTGACCGCCTTCACCGCCTTTAGCCTGGTACTCGGCCAGCACATCAGCGTGCCGGTCGCGCTTGGCGCGGTGTTCCTGATGGGCGTCCTGTTTACCCTTATCTCTGCCACCGGCATTCGTAGCTGGATTCTGCGCAATTTGCCGATGGGCGTGGCGCACGGCACCGGGATTGGTATCGGCCTGTTCCTGCTGCTGATTGCCGCAAATGGCGTCGGCCTGGTGATTAAAAACCCGCTGGACGGGCTGCCGGTTGCGCTGGGCCACTTTGCCAGCTTCCCGGTTATCATGTCGCTGATTGGCCTGGCGGTGATCATCGGTCTGGAAAAACTGAAGGTGCCGGGCGGCATTCTGCTGACGATTATCGGCGTGTCCATCGTTGGCCTGATTTTTGACCCGAACGTTCACTTCTCCGGTATCTTCGCCATGCCGTCGCTGAGCGATGACAAAGGCAACTCGCTGATTGGCAGCCTGGACATCATGGGCGCGCTGAACCCGATTGTGCTGCCAAGCGTGCTGGCGCTGGTGATGACCGCGGTGTTTGACGCCACCGGGACTATCCGTGCAGTTGCCGGTCAGGCAAACCTGCTGGACAAAGACGGCCAAATCATCGACGGCGGCAAAGCGCTGACCACCGACTCCCTGAGCAGCGTGTTCTCTGGCCTGGTGGGCGCAGCCCCGGCAGCGGTTTATATCGAGTCTGCAGCGGGTACGGCAGCAGGTGGTAAAACCGGCCTGACCGCGATCGTCGTTGGTGTGCTGTTCCTGCTGATCCTGTTCCTGTCTCCGCTTTCCTATCTGGTACCTGCCTACGCCACGGCGCCTGCGCTGATGTATGTTGGCCTGCTGATGCTGAGCAACGTTGCCAAAATCGACTTTGCGGACTTCGTGGATGCGATGGCCGGGCTGATTACTGCGGTATTCATCGTGCTGACCTGTAACATCGTGACCGGCATCATGATCGGTTTCGCTTCTTTGGTTATCGGCCGCGTGGTATCCGGTGAATGGCGCAAGCTGAACGTCGGTACCGTGGTTATCGCCGTTGCGCTGGTGGCGTTCTACGCCGGCGGCTGGGCTATCTGATTTTCAATTCGTGCGGGTTGCGCTCCGTAACCCGCCGCTTTTGCCCACTTCGGGTATTTCCGGTTCCAATGTGATGAAAAAAGTTGTTTTATTATTAAAACAACCTCCAAAGGTGACGCTTCAAATCACACATCACGTTCAGGGAAAACATGGAAATTTTCTTCACAATCTTGATTATGACCCTCGTGGTCTCCCTCTCTGGGGTGGTAACACGTATGTTGCCGTTTCAGATCCCGCTGCCGTTAATGCAAATCGCCATTGGGGCCCTGCTTGCCTGGCCGCACTTTGGCCTGCACGTCGAATTTGACCCTGAACTGTTCCTGGTCCTGTTCATTCCGCCGCTGCTGTTTGCCGACGGCTGGAAGACGCCAACCCATGAGTTTCTGCACCATGGCCGGGAAATTATTGGCCTGGCGCTGGTGCTGGTGCTGGTCACCGTGGTCGGCATCGGGTTCCTGATTTACTTCCTGGTACCGGGTATTCCGCTGGTGCCTGCTTTTGCGCTGGCCGCCGTGCTGTCACCGACGGACGCCGTGGCGCTTTCCGGCATCGTGGGCGAAGGGCGTATTCCTAAGAAAATCATGGGCATTTTGCAGGGAGAAGCGCTGATGAACGACGCCTCCGGCCTGGTGTCCCTGAAGCTTGCTGTCGCGGTCGCCATTGGGGCGATGGCCTTTAGCGTTGGCGGGGCATCGCTCGAATTCTTCAAGGTTGCCGTGGGTGGCCTGCTGGCGGGTATCGCGGTCAGCTGGCTGTACGGGAAATCGCTGCGCCTGATGAGCCGCTGGAGCGGCGATGAACCGGCAACTCAGATTCTGCTGCTGCTGCTGCTGCCGTTCGCTTCTTATCTGATTGCCGAGCATATCGGGGTTTCCGGCATCCTGGCCGCAGTGGCCGCAGGGATGACCATCACCCGCTCCGGCGTTCTGCGCAGCGCGCCGCTGACTATGCGCCTGCGTGCGAACAGCGTCTGGGCGATGCTGGAGTTTGTATTTAACGGCATGGTCTTCCTGCTGTTAGGCCTGCAGTTGCCGGGCATTCTCGAGACGTCCGTCGCGGCGGCCAATGCCGATCCGAACGTTGAACTGTGGATGCTATTCCTCGACGTCGGCATGATTTATTTCGCGCTGATTGCGGTGCGATTCCTGTGGCTGTGGTCGATGAAGCGCATCAGCCTGCGCTTTATGAAAAAGCGCCCGCTGGAGTTCGGCTTCTTCACTACCCGCGAGCTGGGTATCGCCTCTTTCGCCGGCGTGCGTGGGGCGATTACCCTGGCCGGTGTGCTGTCTATCCCGCTGTTCCTGAACGACGGCACGCCATTCCCGGCGCGCTATGAGCTGATTTTCCTCTCCGCAGGCGTGATCCTGTTCTCGCTGTTTGCCGGGGTTATCATGCTGCCGATTCTGCTGCGAAACGTTGAGGTAGGGGATAAGTCTTTAGCGCGTAAAGAAGAGCGTCTGGCCCGTTCCGCGACCGCCGAAGTGGCGATTGTCGCTATCCAGAAAATGGAGGAACGGCTGGCCGTCGACAGCAAAGAGAACATCGACGACCAGCTGCTGAAAGAGGTGAGTTCGCGGGTTATCGGCAACCTACGCCGCCGCGCAGACGGGCGCAACGACGTCGAAAGCAGCGAGCTTGAAGAAAACCTTGAGCGCCGCTTCCGCCTGACGGCGCTGCGTTCGGAGCGCGCCGAGCTTTACCATCTTCGCGCCACGCAGCAAATCAGCAACGAGACCCTGCAGAAACTCCTGCACGATCTCGACCTGCTGGAAGCGCTGCTGATCGAGAAAGAGTAACCGCGTTAGTTCTGGCCGGTTTCAATCTCCGGCCAGAACTCCTTGCAGCAATCAATCCACGCCTGCGCGCTCTGCGAAATATAAACCCCTTCACGCCAAATCATTCCTAACTGCCAGCTTAGATTACTGTTTAGCGGCAGCCACATCAGCGTGGCGTGGTCGAGCTTGCGGCAAATTGGCTCCGGCAGCACGGCAATCCCCACGCCGCCCTGAACCATCGCCGCCAGAAAATCCCACTGCCCGCTGCGCACCGCAATACGCGGGGTGAAGCCGTTGTCGGCAAACAGCTGCATAAGCTGGCGGCTGAGGGAGAAATCTTCGTTGTAAATAAGCAGCGGGTGTTCGGCCAGCTCGGCCGGGTCAACGCTTGTGCGGCCAATCCACGGGCCGGAGCGGGGCACCAGCACGCAGAGCGGATGGCGGAACAGCGGCATTACCGTCAGTGCGTCTTCGTCTTCTATCGGCATCGCCGTCACCGCGAGATCGAGGTCGCCGTTGAGCACCGCCTGCTGCACCGTCAGGCCGCCGAACTCGGAAATCTTAAACTCCACGCCGGGATAGCGGTGCTGATACACGCCTATCGGGCCGGTCATCAGGGTGCCGACCATCGGTGGAATGCCAAGACGCAGCACGCCGTTGGTGAGCTGTTTGATGTCGCTTAGCTCGGCCTCAAGCTGGCGAAACTCGGCCAGAATTGCCAGCCCGCGCTGGAACACCACCTGGCCGGTGTCGGTCAGCAGCAGGCGGCGGCCGTCGCGGATCAGCAGCGTGCAGTTCAGCTCATCCTCAAGGTTACGCAGCATTTTACTGATGGTGGGCTGCGTGACGAACATCTTCTCCGCCGCACGAGTGAAGCTCTGCTGGCGTACAACCTCAACGAAATAACGCAGCGTTCTGATGTCCATAACTATTCCCATTAACTATACCTGCAATGATTTTAATTCATTTCAGTAGCGATGAACCGCTCTCTATAATTGGGGCTGGTATTTTTTCTGGAGCACACATCATGGCTTTGGCGTTAGGTCGTTTTACGCCTGCTGTAATTCATAGCCTGCGCGTCCCTGTGCAGGTGGCCCTGTACGCCGGGCTTTTTGTTTTTGCCGAGCAGCTGGTCACGTGGGGGCACCTGCCGCTGCCCGCGAATCTGGTGGGAATGCTGCTGCTCCTGGCGCTGATTGTCTGCCGCATCGTGCCGCTGAAGTGGGTCAGGGAAGGGTCAAAATGGCTGCTGGCCGAGATGCTGCTGTTCTTTGTCCCGGCGGTGGTGGCCGTGGTGAACTACTCGCAGTTGCTGATGGTGGAAGGCTGGCGCATTTTTGCGGTGATCGCGGTCAGCACCATGCTGGTGCTGGCCAGTACGGCTTTTGTGGTGGAAAAAGTTTACCGCTTTGAGCTGGCTCGCGAAGCCCGCAGGCAGTCCCGCAATGACTAATTTTCAGCTCAGCGTGCTGTGCCTCGTGGTTACTCTGGTCTTCTACTTCGCCAACAAACGCCTGTATCGCCGCTTTCGTAAATTGCCGCTGATGCCGCTGGTCTTTACGCCGGTGCTGCTGGTGGGAATGCTTGTTTTCGGGCACATCTCTTACAGTAACTACATGGGCGAGGCGCACTGGCTGCTGTGGCTGCTCGGGCCTGCCACCATCGCTTTTGCGGTGCCGGTTTATGACAATCTCAGGGTAATTAAACGCCACTGGATGTCGCTTTCCGCAGGCGTGCTGACGGCGATGATTGTGGCGGTAACCAGCTCGATTTGGCTGGCCCGCTTATTTACCCTGCCTGACGGCATTCAACGCAGCCTCGCGGTGCGCTCGATTACCACGCCTTTTGCCCTGGCGGCAGCTAAGCCTATCGGCGGTGAGCCTGAACTGGTGGCACTGTTTGTGGTGATCACCGGCGTGTTTGGCATGGCGGTAGGCGACATGCTGTTTCTGCGCCTGTCGATCAGGGAAGGGATAGCCAAAGGTGCCGGATTCGGTGCGGCTTCTCACGGCGCGGGCACCGCACGCTCTTACGAACTGGGGCCGCAGGAAGGGGTGATTGCCAGCCTGGTGATGATGCTGTCCGGCGTGGTGACGGTTCTGGTTGCGCCGCTGGTCAGCTGGCTGATGTTTTAACCTACCGGGGCAGACATAGCCCCGGTAAGTGCTTACTAACTAGTGAGCCCGCCCCTGATCGATACCGATGCCGGTTTGAGAACGAATAAACTGCGCGCGGAACTTCTCACGCTCCAGCTTACCCTCTGGCGTGTTATCGGTAATCGAGAACAGCCAGATGCCGACAAACGCAACCAGGATCGAGAACAGCGCCGGGTATTCGTACGGGAAGACCGCTTTTTCGTGGCCGAGAATTTGCACCCAGATTGTTGGGCCAAGAATCATCAGCACGACAGCGGTCAGCAGGCCAAGCCAGCCGCCGATCATTGCGCCGCGCGTGGTCAGCTTCGACCAGTACATCGACAGCAGGATAATCGGGAAGTTACAGCTTGCGGCAATGGAGAATGCCAGCCCCACCATAAAAGCAATGTTCTGTTTTTCAAACAGAATGCCCAGCAGGATAGCCACCACGCCCAGCACCAGAACGGTGATTTTAGACACTTTTAACTCATCACGTTCGGAAGCGCCCTTGCGGAAGACGTTGGCGTAGAGGTCGTGAGATACCGCCGAAGCGCCCGCCAGCGTTAACCCGGCCACAACCGCGAGGATGGTGGCGAAGGCAACCGCAGAGATAAAGCCGAGGAACAGGTTCCCGCCCACGGCATCTGCCAGGTGAACCGCCGCCATGTTGTTGCCGCCAATCAGCGCGCCCGCCGCGTCTTTAAATGCTGAGTTAGCACCTACTAACATAATGGCGCCAAAGCCGATGATAAAGGTCAGGATGTAGAAGTAACCCATGAAACCGGTGGCGTAAAACACGCTCTTACGCGCTTCGCGGGCGTCGCTCACGGTAAAGAAGCGCATCAGAATATGCGGTAAACCAGCGGTGCCAAACATCAGGCCGAGGCCCAGAGACAGCGCAGAAATGGGGTCTTTCACCAGCCCGCCAGGGCTCATGATGGCCGCGCCTTTAGGGTGAACCGCCATCGCCTCATTGAACAGGTTGTTGAAGCTGAAGCCGACGTGCTTCATCACCATAAACGCCATGAAGCTTGCGCCGAACAGCAGCAGCACGGCCTTGATAATCTGTACCCAGGTGGTGGCCAGCATGCCGCCGAACAGTACGTACATCACCATCAGCACGCCCACCAGCACCACGGCGATGTGGTAATTCAGGCCAAACAGCAGCTCGATAAGCTTCCCGGCGCCGACCATCTGGGCAATCAGGTAAAGGGCAACCACCACCAGCGAGCCGCAGGCGGACAGCGTGCGGATTGGGCCCTGCTTGAGGCGATAAGACGCCACGTCGGCGAAAGTATAACGGCCCAGGTTACGCAGGCGTTCGGCTATCAGGAACAGGATAATCGGCCAGCCGACCAGGAAGCCCAGCGAATAAATCAGGCCGTCATAACCCGAGGTATACACCAGCGCGGAAATCCCGAGGAACGAGGCGGCCGACATAAAATCACCGGCAATGGCCAGGCCATTCTGGAAGCCGGTGATATTGCCGCCTGCGGTGTAATAGTCGTTGCGGGAGCGAACGCGTTTGGACGCCCAGTAAGTGATATACAGCGTCAGAGCGACGAAAATCAGGAACATGATGATCGCCTGCCAGTTGGTTGGCTGGCGCTGCACGTCGCCGGTTATCGCATCGGCGGCGAAGGCTCCGGCCGGCAGCAGAGCGGCAAAAACCGCAAGAAAACGTTTCATTTAACCCCCACTTCACGCAGCACTTCGTTGTTCAGGCGGTCAAATTCGCCGTTAGCACGCCAGACATAAATCCCGGTGAGCAGGAAGGAAATAACGATAACGCCGATGCCGATAGGGATGCCTCGCGTGACGCTGGTACCGGCGTGAAGCGGGGTGCCAAGCCACGCGGGCGCGAAGGCAATCAGCAAAATAAAACCAACGTAAATCACTAACATAATCAGTGACAGAATGGCGGCAAACCGTTGCCTTTTGGAAACCAACTCCCTGAAATGCGCACTGCTTTCTATCCGCTGATAAATGGTGTCATTCATCACAGAATCTCCAGAGGTTTTTGTAGGGTAGGTATTTGTAGTTATTCCCTCTCCCGGAAGGGAGAGGGGGAGAACAAGGTTACGAAGGTATGGTTAACGCCTGTTTTTCTTCCAGCAGTTTTTCTACCACGCCAGGATCGGCGAGGGTGGAGGTATCGCCCAGATTGCTGGTGTCACCGGAGGCAATCTTGCGCAGGATGCGACGCATGATCTTGCCGGAGCGGGTTTTCGGCAGCGAGTCGGTCCAGTGCAGTACATCCGGCGTGGCGAGCGGGCCAATCTCTTTACGTACCCAGTTGCGCACCTCGGCGTACAGCTCCGGCGTCGGCTCTTCGCCGTGGTTCAGCGTCACGTAGGCGTAAATCGCCTGGCCTTTAATGTTGTGTGGAATGCCCACCACGGCGGCCTCGGCAATCTTCGGATGGGACACCAGCGCCGACTCGATCTCTGCGGTACCAAGGCGGTGGCCGGACACGTTCAGCACGTCGTCCACGCGGCCGGTTATCCAGTAATAGCCGTCTTCGTCCCGGCGCGCGCCGTCACCGCTGAAATACATATTTTTGAAGGTGGAGAAGTAGGTCTGCTCGAAGCGCTCATGGTCGCCAAACAGCGTGCGCGCCTGGCCCGGCCAGGAATCGGTAATGGTCAGATTGCCTTCGGTGGCGCCCGGTTGCGGGTTGCCTTCATTATCGACCAGCGCGGGCTGAACGCCAAAGAACGGCTGGGTAGCGGAACCGGCTTTCAGCTCGGTTGCGCCAGGCAGCGGGGTGATCATAAAGCCGCCGGTTTCCGTCTGCCACCAGGTGTCCATCACCGGGCATTTCTCATTGCCGATGTGCTTCCAGTACCACTCCCAGGCTTCCGGGTTGATAGGCTCGCCCACGGAGCCAAGAATGCGCAGCGAAGAGCGGTCTGTGCCTTCGGTGGCCTTATCCCCTTCGGCCATCAGCGCGCGGATGGCGGTTGGCGCGGTGTAGAGAATATTCACCTTATGTTTGTCGACCACCTGCGCCATGCGGTTTGGCTTCGGCCAGTTAGGCACGCCCTCAAACATCAGCGTGATCGCGCCGCAGGCCAGCGGGCCATAAAGCAGGTAGCTGTGCCCGGTGACCCAGCCCACGTCCGCCGTACACCAGTAGACGTCACCCGGATGGTAATCGAAGACGTATTTAAAGGTGCTGGCGGCGTAAACGAGATAGCCACCGGTGGTGTGCAGCACGCCTTTAGGCTTGCCGGTAGAGCCGGAGGTATAGAGGATGAACAGCGGATCTTCGGCGCTCATTTCGACCGGCTGATGCTGGTCGCTGGCTTTCTCCACCAGCTCGCTCCACCACAGGTCACGGTTCTGGTGCCAGTCGATTTTGCCGCCGGTGCGTTTCAGCACGATAACGTGCTCGACGGTTTTCACATTTGGATTTTTAAGCGCGTCATCCACGTTCTTTTTCAGCGGGATGGAACGCCCGGCGCGTACGCCTTCGTCGGCGGTGATCACCAGCCGGGAGCTGGAATCGATGATGCGCCCGGCCACGGCTTCCGGCGAGAAACCGCCAAAGATGACGGAATGCACGGCCCCAATGCGCGCGCAGGCGAGCATGGCGACGGCGGCCTCAGGCACCATCGGCATATAAATGGCGACAACATCCCCTTTTTTAATCCCCAGCTCGACCAGCGTATTGGCAAAACGGCAGACATCGCGGTGCAGCTCGCGGTAGGTGATGTGTTTGCTCTGGGTTGCGTCATCGCCTTCCCAGATAATGGCGGTTTGATCGCCTCGTTCTTCCAGGTGTCGGTCGAGGCAGTTTGCGGCTAAATTCAGCGTGCCGTCCTCATACCACTTAATAGAGATGTTTCCCGGCGCGAAAGAGGTGTTTTTCACCTTTTTGTAGGGTTTTATCCAGTCGAGGATTTTTCCCTGCTCGCCCCAAAACGCATCGGGATCCTGTATCGACTGCTGATACAGGGCCTGGTACTGCTCCGGGTTTATCAGGCAACGGTCCGCAATGTTTGCGGGAATAGCGTGTTTGTGTATTTGGCTCATGGCTTTTTTTCTCCTTTAGGATGTTAATAATATGTCACACAAACGTTAATTGTAGGGGTATAGGCAGCTTTGTTTACTTTTTGGGCGGCAGATCACGCATTAAAATAATCGCGCAAAAAATGTTCAAACAGATGAATCATAAGAAATAATTACCGGAGTGACTTAATTCTAAAAACAAATAATGAAATTTTTTCCATAACAATAAGTTATATCCACGGATGTGATGAAAATCCTGCTTATCAGCGTTAAGTCAGTGCATAACCTTGAAAATGAAGAGTTGCGCAGCAGGCTATCGGGATGGTACTCATACGGCGCTTTAAAAAACCCCGCTTAACACCTGACGTTTGTCATACCCCCTTTCAGTTTGTGACCTTCTCCTGAGTCAACAGCATGGGAATGGCGTTTTTTTGAGGAACTGTAGTCGTTATGAAAAACTTTAAAATCAGCCTGGCCTGGCAAATTTTGCTGGCGCTGGTGCTGGGCATTATCCTGGGAAGTTTTCTTCATTATCAAAGTGATAGCCGTGAGTGGCTGGTCGCTAACCTGCTTTCACCGGCGGGCGATATCTTTATCCACCTGATCAAAATGATCGTCGTGCCGATTGTGATTTCCACCCTGGTGGTTGGGATCGCCGGCGTTGGCGACGCCAAACAGCTCGGCCGCATCGGGGCAAAAACCATCATTTATTTCGAAGTGATCACGACGGTTGCCATCATTCTGGGCATTACGCTCGCGAATGTGTTCCAGCCGGGCCACGGCATAGATATGTCGCAGCTTGCTACCGTGGATATTTCGAAATACCAGCATACTGCCCAGGATGTTCAAAGCCATTCTCACGGCCTGATGGGCACCATTCTGTCCCTCGTGCCCACCAACATCGTCGCGTCGATGGCGAAGGGCGAGATGCTGCCGATCATCTTCTTCTCGGTGCTGTTTGGCCTTGGGCTGTCGTCGCTGCCGGCCACGCATCGTGAACCGCTGGTGACCGTTTTCCGCTCCATCTCTGAAACCATGTTCAAAGTGACGCACATGGTGATGCGCTATGCGCCGGTTGGCGTCTTTGCGCTTATCTCGGTGACCGTGGCGAACTTTGGCTTTGCCTCGCTTTGGCCGCTGCTGAAGCTGGTGGTGCTGGTGTACGTGGCGATTGCCTTCTTCGCATTTGTAGTGCTGGGCGCCGTGGCGCGGCTGTGCGGGCTGAAAATCACTATCCTGATGCGCATTCTGAAAGATGAACTGATCCTGGCGTTCTCTACCGCCAGCTCTGAAAGCGTACTGCCGCGCATCATCGAGAAGATGGAAGCCTATGGCGCTCCGGCGTCGATCACCAGCTTTGTGGTGCCGACGGGTTATTCGTTTAACCTCGATGGCTCCACGCTGTACCAGAGTATTGCGGCGATTTTCATCGCACAGCTGTACGGCATCGAGCTGTCGCTGTGGCAGGAAATCATCCTGGTGCTGACGCTGATGGTGACCTCAAAAGGGATTGCCGGCGTGCCGGGCGTCTCCTTCGTGGTGCTGCTGGCAACGCTTGGCAGCGTCGGTATTCCGCTGGAAGGACTGGCGTTTATTGCCGGTGTTGACCGTATTCTGGATATGGCGCGTACCGCGCTAAACGTAGTTGGCAACGCGCTGGCGGTGCTGGTTATCGCCAAGTGGGAACACAAATTCGACCATAAAAAAGCCCAGGCCTATGAGCGTGAGCTTTTTGGGAAATTTGACAGTAAAGCGAGCAGTTAAGTAAAGCCCCTCACCCCGGCCCTTATGTCTTGAACTTCCCCGCCAGTGCGGGGAAGATCCCCGACTGATCATCGGGAGGTTGCCGGTGAGCATCCCCTGGCCCTGGTGCTTCCGAGCCCGTGGGAGAGATTATGCCCCGGCAACCTTATTCCCTGTCGCCTCAAGACCGAACGGTATCCTGTGCCTCTGAGCACCCACATATAAGGATGGTCTGGCGATATTATTCATAAGGTTACGGAGAATCAGATGACCCTCACTTCTGTCGGCGTTGATATTGCTAAGCTAAAATTTGATGTCGCTGTCCTGCTGCCTGGTCAGAAATACAAAACTAAAAAGTTTGCTAACACGCCTGCGGGATGTCGTGAGTTTATTCACTGGCTGACCCGCTTTGGGGACTGTCATGTCTGTATGGAAGCGACGGGCAGCTACAGCACGGAACTCGCCACGGCATTGTCCGATGGCGGCTATCGCGTCAGCCTGGAAAACCCTGCCCGCATTCATGCCTTCAGTAACACCGAACTGACCCGAAACAAAACGGATAAAAGCGATGCCGCCCTGATAGCACGGTATTGTGCCCTGTATCAGCCAGCCCAATGGCATCCGGCTCCTCTCAGCCAGCGACAGCTGACCGCGCTGGTGCGGCATCTTAAAAATCTTGAAGAGATGCGTCAGATGGAAGAGAACAGGCTGGAGGCCGCAGATGAGGTCATCACTGGCTCGTTAAAAGAGCACATCGCCACGCTGGATGAACTGATAAAAGAAACCAAAAAGAAAATCAGACAGCACATTGATGATGACCCGGACCTGAGAAAAGACAAAGCGCTGCTGGAGAGTATCCCGGGAGTGGGAGATGTGCTGAGTACGAGTCTTCTGGCCTTCGCGGGAAACCTGAGGCGGTTCAGGAGCAGTAAGGCTCTGGTGGCTTATGCAGGGCTGAACCCACGACGTTGTGAGTCCGGGATGTGGAAGGGAAAGAGCAGGTTGTCAAAAGTGGGGAGCCGTGAGCTGCGTAGCGTGCTGTATATGCCTACGGTAGTGGCGGGAAGATGTAATGAAGTGGTGAAAGACCTGATGACCCGGATGGCGAGCAGGGGGAAGACAGGCAAAGAACGCGTGTGTGCAGGAATGAGAAAGCTGCTACAGCTGGCTTATGGGGTGGTGAAATCAGGGCGTGAATTTAACGCTGAAATACCGCTTGCCGGATAACCGACAAGACGGTATCTCTCCCCAAAGGGGCGAGGGAGGAAAACATGTTCTTTATCCCCTCTCCCCTATGGGGAGAGGGTTAGGGTGAGGGGATGTATTATCCTCTCGCGCTCTCGCGCAGACGGGCCTTCAGCTTGCTGTACTCATCAATCACATACTGCTCGGCGGCCTGCTGATCGGCAATCGGCTCGACGCGCACGGCGCAGTACTTGTACTCCGGCGTTTTGGTTATCGGGCTAAGGTTCTCCGTCACCAGCTCATTACAGGCACCAATCCACCACTGATAGGTCATGTACACCGCGCCTTTATTCGGACGCTCGCTGACCGCAGCCCGGGTGATAACCCGGCCTTTACGCGAATTCACCCAAATCAACGCTTCATCTTCAATGCCCAGCCGGGCGGCATCTTCGACGTGGATTTGTGCATAACCCGGCTCATCGGCCAGCGCGGCCAGGGCGGCACAGTTGCCGGTCATTGAACGGCAGGAGTAGTGGCCGACTTCACGCACCGTGGAAAGCACCATCGGGTACTCGTCGGTGATGCGATCGATAGGCGGTGCCCAGTCGCAGGTGAAGAACTGCCCCAGGCCGTTAGGGCGCTCGAACTTGCTCTCATAAAGATAAGAGGTGCCCAGGTCCGCGTCGGAAGTGTCCCGGCAAGGCCACTGGATATAGCCCAGCTCGCCCATCTTCTCGTAGGTCGCGCCGTAGAAGTCCGGGCACAGATGACGCAGCTCGTCCCAAATTTCCTGGGTGTTGCTGTAGCGCATCGGGTAGCCCATGCGGGTGGCGATTTCGCTGATAATCTGCCAGTCCGTTTTGAGATCCCACTTCGGCTCAACCGCCTTAAAGAAGCGCTGGAAGCCACGGTCGGCGGCGGTGAAGACCCCTTCATGCTCGCCCCAGGAGGTTGACGGTAAGATAACGTCTGCCTCGGCGGCGGTTTTGGTCATGAAGATGTCCTGCACAATCACCAGCTCAAGTCCGGCAAACGCTTTGCGCACCGCAGAAAGCTCGGCATCGGTTTGCAGCGGATCTTCACCCATAATATAGGCGGCACGGACTTCACCATGTTCTACGCGGTGAGGCAGTTCGCTGATGCGGTAACCGTTGGCTTCCGGCAGCGCGTCAACGCCCCAGGCAGTAGCAAATTTGCTGCGGGTTTCCGCGTCACGAACGTACTGGTTACCGGGGAACATATCCGGCAGTGCGCCCATATCGCAGGCGCCCTGCACGTTGTTCTGGCCGCGAACCGGGTTCACGCCCACGTTAGGTTTGCCAAGGTTGCCGGTCATCAGCGCCAGGCTGGTGAGCGAGCGCACGGTTTCCACGCCCTGGTAGAACTGGGTCACGCCCATGCCCCACAGGATGGTGGCCGTTTTGGCTTTGGCATACATACGCGCGGCCGCACGGATCTCCCCGGCGCTGACGCCAGTGATTTCTTCGACGGACTCCGGCGTGTAGCCTTCAACGATTTTGCGATACTCCTCGAAGCCTTCGGTACGAGCCGCTACGAAAGCGTGGTCGTAAAGGTTCTCTTCAATAATGACGTGGCCAATCGCGTTCAGAAGCGCGATGTTAGAGCCGTTTCGTAACCTCAAATGCATGTCGGCAATGCGCGCGGTTTCAATTTTGCGCGGATCGACAACGATAATCTGTGCCCCTTTCTGCTTCGCTTTAATCACGCGATTAGCCACGATAGGGTGTGAATCTGCCGGGTTGTACCCGAACACAAAGACTAAATCAGTATCCTCAATCTCGACGATAGAGTTACTCATCGCGCCATTACCGACCGACTGGTGCAGACCTGCAACCGATGGGCCGTGTCAGACACGTGCGCAGCAATCGACGTTATTGGTTCCAATAACGGCGCGCGCAAATTTTTGCATTACATAGTTGGTTTCATTGCCGGTCCCGCGTGAGGAGCCGGTGGTTTGAATGGCGTTAGGGCCATACTTGGCTTTGATCTCGCTCAGACGAGAGCTGACATAGTCCAGCGCTTCATCCCAGGAAACCGCTTCCAGCTTGCCGCCGCGCTCGCGGCGAATCATCGGGGATTTCAAACGCGGAGTAAGGATTTTGGTGTCGGTGATAAAGTCCCACCCGTAATAACCCTTCAGGCACAGGTCGCCCTGGTTGGTTTTACCCTGTGCGCCTTCCGCCTTGACGATTTTGCCGTTATCCACCACCAGGTTTATCTTGCAACCCGAGGCGCAATAGGGGCAAACCGTGACGACTTTTTTCATCATGTTGCTCCAGTCAATGCTGTCATTTAAGTGCGGCGATAAATGCAAACCGCCTTGCTGCGCCACTCAATGCATTATCTATGCCACATAGAGTGAGTGGGTATTGGCGCGGGTTTGGCGGGCATCTTTCGCACGGGCTGACGAAAGGCCGGGGATTTCGTCATAAATGACGTGTCGAACTGACGGGCATTTGTGACAGTGATAGAAAATTCCGCACGGATCTGTGTTCTTTCTGCGGCGCGCAATCAACAATCGCTCACACTAAAAAGAACCTCCTCCCCTCCGGAGACAATAATGAAACCTGCAATCCTGGTGGTGGATGACGACAAGGCCATTTGCGACGTGCTGCGCGATGTGCTCAGCGAACACGTCTTCGACGTGCTGGTGTGCCATAGCGGCAATGAAGCGCTGCAGATTGTGGCGGCAGAGCCCTCCATCGCGCTTATCCTGCTGGATATGATGCTGCCGGATACCAACGGCCTGCTGGTGCTTCAGCAGGTGCAAAAGCTACGTCCGGCGCTGCCGGTGGTGATGCTGACCGGCATGGGCAGCGAGTCTGACGTGGTGGTGGGGCTGGAAATGGGCGCCGATGACTACATCGCCAAACCGTTTAACGGCCGCGTGGTCGTCGCGAGGGTGAAAGCGGTGCTGAGGCGCAGCGGGGCGCTGGCCGTAGAAACCAGCCCGACGAAAACCAGCGCGCTGCAGTTTAACGGCTGGCGGCTGGACACCGACCGCTGCCAGCTGATGAACGCCCGGCAGCAGCAGGTTGATCTCACCCAGGGGGAATATGGTCTGCTGCTTTCCCTGGTGCAGCACGCCAGAAAGGTGCTGTCGCGGGAAAAACTGCTTGAGCTAACCCACAGCGAAAGCCTCGAAGTGTTTGACCGGACTATCGACGTGCTGATTATGCGGCTGCGGCGCAAAATCGAGGTCAATCCGCACCAGCCCACGCTTATCCGCACCATCCGCGGCGTGGGCTACGTCTTTGCCGCGGATGTCACCCACGGCGAAAATAATGCGGTTTAGATAAACCGGCGGTACTCATGACACAAAAGCAGCTCCGGCCCGGCGTCTTCGGTAAGGGTGCTGAAGCGCTCGAGAGGCTTTAAAAAACGGTTGTCGTGATCGTCATCGTTCACCATCGAAACCTCACCGACCAGCACGTCGCCGTAGCCGGGCTCGCCCCAGAAGCTGTGGTACATCTCCGGCACCAGGCTGATACTTTCCCCCGGAGAAAGGCGCAGCTGGCTGCCTGCTGCGTGCGTCTGGCGGCAGCCGTCAATCACCACCGTAATGTCCGATTCATCGGGCTGTTCAAACGGATCTGAATGCCACAGTTCAACAATCAAATTACCGCCGCCGCGGTTGATAATGTCTTCCTGTTTGCTCCAGTGAAAATGCATCGGCGTCATCTGATTTTCACGCACGTGCATGACTTTTTCGGCGTAAGTTTTGGCGTAGGGCGCACCTTCAGGTGAGCCGTTGCGCAGGGTAAACAGCGTGAGGCCCATGATAAGAAAATCGCTGCCGCCGAAGTCGGTAATATCCCATCCTAGCTTCAGATCAAACACTTCCTGCCAGCTGTGGGAATCAAGCTGCTGCCATGTTTGCGGCGAGAACCCGGCGAACGGCGGCAGCTGGATATCGTGGCGGGCAAAGAACTGGCGGGTTTCATTCAGGTACTGATTAACCTCGGAGCGTTTCATCTGGCCTCCCTTTGACGTGGACCCTCACCCTGGCCCTCTCCCTGGAAGGGAGAGGGGACTGACGGCGTTCTGACTCGACTGGGTGAGGGGAAAACTACTTCACCGTCCACCCTTTGTAGCTGCCAATATTGTTCTTATCGATCATCGTCACCGGGATCAGCACCGGGCCTTTCGGCGCGGGTTTACCCTGCAAAATGTCGTAGCCAATCTCGACCGCTTTCGCCGCCATTACCTGCGGATCCTGCGCCGGCGTCGCCACAAACAGCGAGCTGCCGCCGCGCTTCAGGGCCTCCTCACCGTCCGGGCTGCCGTCCACGCCGACAATAAAGAACTCATTACGCTGGGCCTGTTTTGCCGCCAGATCGGCCCCGATCGCCGTCGGATCGTTGATCGCAAACACGCCGTCGATCTTCGGATTCGCCGCCAGCAGCGAGGTCATTACTTCCAGGCCGCCTTCACGGCTGCCCTTAGCATTCTGATTAGAGGATAGGATCTTAATGTCCGGGTGCTTTTTGAATTCGGTTTCGCAGCCCTCAACGCGGTTCTGCACGGCGGAAACCGGCGGCCCGTTGATGATAACCACGTTGCCTTTATCTTTCAGGCGGTCGGAAATGTACTTACAGGCCATTTGCCCGGCCTGGGTGTTGTCTGAGGTGATCGTGGCATCGGCGCCGTCAGCCGCGACGTCCACCGCCACCACGACGATCCCGGCGTCTTTCGCGCGTTTTACCGCCGGGCCGATCCCTTTGGAATCTGCGGCGTTGAGGATGATCATGTCCACCTTGGCGGCGATAAAGTTATCGATCTGCGCCACCTGCTGGCCGAGATCGTAGCCGCTGGAGACCAGCGTCACCTTCACGTTGTCGCCAGCGAGCTTGCGGGCTTCCAGCTCGGCGCCTTTGGTTATCTGCACGAAGAACGGGTTGGCGAGGTCGCCCACCGTCACGCCGATAGACTTTAACTCTTTCGCCTGGGCAAACGGCGCGCCTGCGATCATTGCACCAGCCAGTAACGCAGTAACTATGGGTTTCAAACGCATGCTGTTTTCCTCACTCGTAGGGTAGGGTTTTGTTGTTATGCACTTTGATGGTGACGGGTACGGTATTTGTCGATCAGCACCGCTATGATGATCACCGCCCCTTTGATCACCAATTGCCAGAAGTAGGAGACGCCCATTAGCGTCATGCCGTTGTTGAGCGTGGCGATAATCAGCGCCCCCACCAGCGTGCCGGTGATGGTACCAATCCCGCCCACGAAGCTGGTCCCGCCGAGAATAACGGCGGCGATGGCGTCCAGCTCATAGCCCACGCCGAGGTTACCGTTGGCGCTATAAAGGCGCGACGCGCTCATGATGCCGCCGAGCCCGGAAAGCAGGCCGCTCATGCCGTACACGAACAGCAGCACCATCCACACTTTGATGCCGGTCAGGCGTGCCGCCTGCATGTTGCCGCCCACCGCATAGATATGAACGCCCAGCGTGGTACGGCGCAGGATGAACCAGCACACCGCAATCACCAGCAGGGCGATAACCACCAGCCACGGCACCGGGCCGAGATAGGCGTTACCAATCCATTCAAAGTTGATGTTGGAGTTAATCACCGTTGTGCCGTCGGCCAGCAGATACGCCGCACCGCGCAGCGCGGTATAGGTGCCGAGCGTGACGATAAACGGCGGCAGCCCAGCCCAGGCGACCAGCATGCCGTTAAACAGCCCCAGCCCGGTGCCCATCAGCAGCGCTGCCGGAATCGACAGGCCTTCCCAGCCGGGCATCAGCGACACGACCATTGCCGTCACGGCGGTGGTGCCGAGGATAGAGCCCACGGAAAGGTCAATACCGCCGGTCAGAATGATGAAGGTCATCCCAGCCGCCAGCACGATGTTGATCGACGACTGCCGGGCGATATTGAGCAGGTTAGACTCGGTGAAGAAGTTGGGCGCGACAAAGCCAAATACGGCGACGATCAGTATCAAAATCGGCAAAATGCCGACGGTTTGTAGTAAATCGCCGAACAGGGCTTTTTTAAGTGAGGCGGATTTTGCCACCGGTTGCGTGCCTGAGTTAGTCATGGTGCACCTCTTTCTTATGGGCCTCGGTCACGCCGGTAGCCAGGGTCATAATATTCTCTTGCGTAATGTCGTGGCGCAGCAGCTCGCCGGCAATGCTGCCTTCGCGCATGACGTACACCCGGTCGCTCATGCCCACCACTTCGGGCAGCTCGCTGGAAATCATTAAAATGGCCACGCCCTGGCGGGCCAGCTGGTTCATGATGCGGTAAATTTCGCTTTTAGCGCCGACGTCCACGCCGCGCGTAGGCTCGTCGAGGATCAGAATGCGTGGGCCAATAGCAACCCAGCGGGAAATCAGCAACTTTTGCTGGTTACCACCGGACAGGCCCCCGGCGCGAACCTGAGCGTGCGGCACGCGGATATTCAGCAGGCTGATAGCATCGTCAGAAATGGTCTGGGCTTTTTTGCGGTCGAGCATGCCGAAATGAGCGTCACGCTCCAGCGTGGCCATGGTGATGTTGTCCTGCGCGGCAAGCTCGAGGAACAGCCCTTGCTCTTTGCGGTTTTCCGTCAGGAAGCCGATGCCGTGTTGAATCGCCTCGCGGGGGGAGTGCAGCGTCACCGGCTCGCCGTCGATCTCAACCGTACCGCCCGTGGCCTTACGCACGCCGAAGATAAGCTGCGCCAGCTCCGAACGCCCCGCGCCAACCAGCCCGGCCAGGCCGACAATTTCCCCGGAACGCACGTGCAGGCTGACGGGCTGCACCTTGCCGCTGTCGGTCAGGTGATGAACGTTGAGGCGAGGGCTGCCGAGCGGGATATCACGCTCTTTGTTAAACAGGTCGCTAAGGGGCCGGCCAACCATCATTTTGACCAGTTCGCTGGCGTTAAGGTTTTCCCGCGTCAGGCTGCCGACGTACTGGCCGTCGCGCAGCACACTGACCCGGTCAGACAGCTCATAAATTTCCGCCATGCGGTGGCTGATGTAGATAATCGCCATGCCTTCATCACGCAGGCGGAAAATCAGCTCAAACAGGCGAT
This sequence comes from Cedecea neteri, assembly GCF_000757825.1. GTDB lineage: Bacteria > Pseudomonadota > Gammaproteobacteria > Enterobacterales > Enterobacteriaceae > Cedecea > Cedecea selenatireducens. Next base: position 2,283,266 of record NZ_CP009451.1, on the reverse strand, counting down.
GCGTTTCGCGAGATGAGAGGGCGGCGGTGGGTTCATCCATCACCAGAATACGGCTGTTGCGCTGGAGCGCGCGGGCAATCTCAACCTGCTGCTGCTCGGCAATGGTCAGCTTCATGACGAGGTCGGTTGCTTTAAACTGCGCCCCGAGGCGGTCAATCACCGCCTGCGCCTGCTGCACCATCTCTTTACGCTGCACCAGGCCGCCGCGCGCCAGTTCGCTGCCGAGGAAAATGTTTTCGGCCACGGTAAGGTTTGGCGCGAGCTGCATTTCCTGGTAAATCAGGGTAATGCCCGCGTTGAGGGCATCTTTGGGGCCTTTGATGGCATAGGGTTCGCCGTCAATCAGCACTTCGCCGCTGGTGGCGATGTAAGCCCCCGCGAGGATCTTCATCAGGGTGCTTTTACCCGCCCCGTTCTCGCCCATCAGGGCATGGATCTCACCGGGAAATACCGTTAAATCGACGCCTTTTAGCGCATAAAACTTGCCAAATGACTTGGCAATATTGCGCATTTCCAGAATGGGGACTCTGCTCATGGTGCGGCGCCTGTGGTGGGTATCAATAAGCGCCAGTCAACCACACGCCGATAAATGCAAAATGTCAGCCGCCGTTCATATTTGTCATAGAGTTGAATAGTTAACCTGGATCACATTCCCGGTGTGGAAATATTTATCAAAATCCATGCAATGCTTAACTGGAGTGAATGCTTCACCCTCACCCCGGCCCGCTCCCTGGAAGGGAGAGGGGGAAAAGCGGCGCGCTATTCGTTGTCCTTTTTTTCCCCTCTCCCCTGGGGGAGAGGGTTAGGGTGAGGGGGCACAAACAACCACGGAGCCTCTATGACCCAGCCTCGTCCCTCCTTTTTCGCCAGCGCCCGAGGCCGCCTGCTGTTTTTCAATCTGCTGGTGGTGGCGGTCACGCTGATGGTCTGCGGCGTGGCGGTGCTCGGCTTTAAGCACGCCAGCCGTCTGCAGGAGCAGGTTCAGGGGCAAACGCTGCTCGACATGTCCGGTAGCATGGAGCTGGCGCGCGACACCTCGAACGTGGCGACGGCAGCGGTCAGACTTTCTCAGGTTGTGGGCGCGCTGGAATACCAGAGCGAGGCGGCAAGCCTGAAGCAAACCCAGCTTTCGCTGCAAAACTCGCTTTCTCACCTGGCCAAAGCGCCGCTGGCGAGCCGTGAGCCGCAGCTGGTCAGCCGGATCATCGACCGCAGCAACGAGCTGGAAAGCAGCGTCACCAATATGCTGGTGATGGGGCACCGTCGCCACCTGCAGCGTAACCTGCTGCTGAGCGCCCTGTACCAGAATCAGAGCTACCTTGAACACCTGCAGGAAGTTAACGCCCGCGAAGGGCTTAACGTGCCGGATGCCGGGCTGCTCAAAGAGATGGATCGCCTGATTCTGGTGGCGATTCAGTCCTCCTCTCCGAGGCCGGCGGTGCGCCAGCTTAGCGAAGTGATGCAGTTTCTCCCCGAGCGGGCGCCGTCGCCGTTATCGGACAGCATTTTGCAGCAGTTCAGAAACGGCCTGCGCCAGCTGCCGCCGCTTTCTGCACAGCTTGAGGAAAGCGACCTGGGCATCGCCTGGCACATGTACCACATCAAAGCGCTGGTGGCTTTTCTGAATCAGGACATCAACCTGTACGTGCAAAAAGTCGGGGAAGAATCCCGGCAGCGCAGCCAGCAAAGCCACCGGGATTTGCAGTCCATCATCGCTTTTATCGGCCTGTTTGCCCTGCTGGCGCTGGTGATCACCGGGTTTGCCGGGCTGTATATTTACCGCAACCTGGGCTCAAACTTAACGGCGATTTCCCAGGCGATGACGCGGCTGGCGAAAGGCGAAAAAGAGGTCAGCGTGCCCGCACAGCAGAGGCGTGATGAGCTGGGCGAGCTGGCCAGGGCATTCAACGTCTTTGCCCGTAATACCGCTTCGCTGGAGCATACCTCACGCCTGCTGAAAGAGAAAAGCACCCTGCTGGAAACCACTTTTCACGCCATGCGCGACGGCTTTGCGCTGTTCGACAGCGACGGTTTCCTGGTGGTGTGGAATCAGCAATATCCGCTGCTGCTGGGGCTTGAGCCGCAGCGCCTGCAGCGTGGTCAGCACTATCTCGGGTTGCTCAAGCAGGTTACGCCGCTGCAGGAGCATATGTTGGGTAATCTCTCCAGACCCTTGCCTAAGCCGCAGGAGTTGAGGCTGGCGGACGGCCGTACCATCGAGCTGCGTTTTAGCCCGGTGCCTGGGCGGGGCATGGTGAACGTAGTGCTGGAGCGTAGCGAACGCAAAGCGCTGGAAGAAGCGCTGGTGCACAGCCAAAAAATGAAGGCGGTGGGGCAGCTTACCGGCGGTCTGGCGCACGACTTCAATAACCTGCTGGCGGTGATCATCGGCAGTCTTGAGCTGACCGCGACAGACTCGCCGGACGCCGTGCGCATTCAGCGCGCGCTTAAGGCCGCCGAGCGTGGCGCACAGCTCACTCAGCGGCTGCTCGCGTTTTCCCGCAAGCAATCGTTACACCCGAGGGCGGTGGCGATGAAAAGCCTGCTTGAAAACCTCGACCCGCTGATGCGCCATTCTTTGCCCGCCCATCTCACGCTTGTCGTTGAAGCCCAGCAGCCCGCCTGGCCCGCCTGGATCGACGTCAATCAGTTGGAGAACGCGATCATTAACCTGGTGATGAACGCCCGAGACGCGATGGAAGGGCGCAGCGGTGAAATTAAGATCCGCACCTGGAACCAGCGCGTGGTGCGCGGCGAAGGGCGCAAACAGGATATGGTGGTGGTTGAGGTGGCCGACACCGGGCACGGTATGACGGACGAGGTAAAGGCGCAGGTGTTTGAACCGTTCTTCACCACCAAACAGACCGGCAGCGGCAGCGGGCTTGGGCTGTCGATGGTTTATGGCTTTGTACGCCAGTCGGGCGGGCGGGTGCAGATTGAAAGCGAGCCGGGCACAGGGACTCGGGTCATACTTCAACTGCCTCGGGCGTCTGCGGAGGCGCAGCCGGAGGCCTTGCCGCTGGTCGATGAACAGGCCGATATTTCTGACCAGCTTGTGCTGGTACTCGAAGATGAGCCGGACGTGCGCCAGACGCTCTGCGAACAGCTGCATCAGCTGGGTTACCTGACGCTGGAAGCCAGCGACAGCCAGCAGGCGCTGCTGCTGATGCGCGAGGTGCCGGACATCAGCCTCGTTATCAGCGACCTGATGCTGCCCGGCGAGCTAAGCGGCGCGGACGTGCTCCAGCAGGCCCGCCGCCATCATCCTCAGCTGGATTTGCTGCTGGTAAGCGGGCAGGATTTACGTCGCAGCGAGCAACACCTGCCGGAGGTGGAGCTGCTGCGCAAACCGTTTACCCGAGCGCAGCTTGCTGAGGCGCTACGTAAAGCGCGGGCAGGAAGCAGGCGCGGGCCAGCGTAGCCGCACCTTGTGCGCCGTTAAACGCGGATGAAGACGCGTCGATAAAGCGCACGGCATCGTGAGGAAGCGGGCGGCGAAGATAGCGTTTAGTCTGCGCAATCAGCGCTTCACGCGGAAAATCGACCATGTCCATCACTCCACCGCCGAGGATTACCGCATCCGGGTCAAACAGGTTCACGCTGGTGGCGATGGCGCGCGCCGCGTGGTCGAGCAGGGCAACGACAAACGGCTCCTGCGCGGCAACGCTGAACAGCTCGCCAATTTCATACGCCCGCGGGCTGGCGTCGTACCAGCGTTTCAGGGCAATCCCCGAGCACACCGTTTCCAGGCACCCCGCATTTCCGCAGCCGCAGGTCAGGTGCATATCGCCTTGTGGAATATGGCCCAGTTCACCGGCAACGCCGTGGGCGCCGGTCCAGGGTGCCCCGTTCAGCCAGACGGCAAAACCCATGCCGGTGCCGAGATAAGCCCCCAGCACCTGCTGGGGCTGCAGGCCGTTTTGCGCGACGTCGAACGAGAGCTGCAGATTGACGTCACGTGAAAACTCGACCGGGCAGCCGAGCGCATCCTCCAGCTTGCCCGCCAGTTCGTTAAGCTCTGCGGCGGCAAGCGGCAAATTTGGCGTGGAGATAATCGTGCGCTTGTCTTTGCCGACCAGCGCCGGGAACCCCATCACCATGCCGCGGCAGCGGGCGTTAAAGCGATCCAGCCGATCGTTTAACAGACGGGCGATCCCGCAGACCACGCCCCCGGAGATAATCTCTGCGGTGCGCTGTTTTTCACAGTGCAGCACCGCGCCGGACTCATCCTGCAAACACAGGCGGATATGGGTGGCGCCCATATCCACTCCGGCCACCACGTTAAGCGGTTTTGGCATGGGGGATAACCTCGTTTTTAGCCGTCAGGATCTGTTCGCTCATCACCTGCCAGGCCTCGTCGATATCCCGGGCGTGGTTAAACAGCCCGGAAGTGCCAACGATAAACACATCTGCCCCGGCGGCCATGAGTCGTTCATAGGTTGCCGCGTTGCAGGAGCCGTCAATTTCGATTTCGTAGCTCAGCCCTTCGCGCTCGCGCCAGGCTTTCAGCTCCGCCACTTTTTCCAGCATTTCTGGAATAAACGGCTGGCCGGCAAACCCTGGGTCAACGGTCATCACCGTCACCTTGTCTGCCTTATGAATGTAGTACTTCATCGCCTCAACCGGGGTCTCCGGGTTCAAAATCAGGCCGACTTTCATGCCGTGGCGGCGAATCTCTTCTATGAGGCGGAAGGCCTGGCCGTTAATAGTTTCCGGATGCAGGGTAATGATGTCCGCCCCGGCCTGCGCCAGCGGGACGATGTAATCCTGCGGGCGGGTGACCATCAGGTGGCAGTCCAGCGGCTTGCTGGCAAGCTTCCTGACCTGGCCGACGAAGAACGGGGACAGCGTCAGGTTCGGCACAAAGTGGCCGTCCATAATGTCGATATGGAAGTAGTCGGCGTGCTGGTCGATAAACGCAATCTGTTCCTGGAATTTTGCCAGATCCATGCACATCAAAGAGGGGGAAATTTTCATCATGAGATCCTTATTTGCTAATTAGTCTATCCAGGGCCACCGCGGCGATGATCAGCCCGCCCATCACCACCAGCTGGTAATAGGTTTGTACCTGGAGAATGTTGAGCCCGTTGTTGATGGTGCCGATAATCAGGCCGCCAATCACCACCGAGAAAATTCGGCCTTTGCCGCCGAAGAAGCTGGTGCCGCCGATGATCGCGCTGGCGATGGCGTAGGTTTCAAACCCCATGCCCGCAAGGGGTTCTGCCGCCCCAAGACGCGCGGTAGAGACCACGCCCGCCAGCCCGGCGCAGATGCCGGAGATGATGAACACCACCAGCATGTGGAACTTCACGTCGATGCCGGAGTAGAACGCCGAGTTCTTATTGCCGCCGAGGGCGTAAATGTTGCGGCCCAGGCGCGTGCGGGTGGTCAAGAACCATAGTATCCCGGCGACAATCAGCGAGAAGATCACCGGCACCGGAATGCCTAACGGCGTGGCGGCGAAGAAATTCACGAAGTCGAACGAGAAGCCGTACACCGAGTTGGCGTCGGAAATAACCAGCGTGATGCCCCGGAAGATGGCGTTGGTGCCAAGCGTGATGATGAACGGATGCAGCCCTGTCCAGTTTACCAGGCAGCCGTTAATCGCCCCGAGCAGCCCGCCGACAATCACGCCGCCAATCAGCGCCGCGAGGAACGGATCCACGCCAGCCAGCATCAGTTTGGCGGTCACCATGCCGGAAAGTGCCAGAATCGCCCCAACCGACAGATCGATTCCCGCTACCAGAATGGCGAAGAACTCCCCCATGCCGATAAGCACGGTCACCGAGCTTTGCACGAAGATGGCGCTGATGTTGCTGGCCGTCAGGAAGTACTCGGCGGAGAGCGTGCCGAAGATGGCGACGATAATCGCGAGGATGAAAAAGGTGCCGTATTTGTCCCAGAACTGGGCGAAATTGAACGGCTTTTTCTCACTTTCTTCGCGTTTCATTCTTGTGGTAATGCCCATGCCATAATCTCCTCTTCGCTGATATCGTCGCGATTGGTCAGGATTTGCGTCAGCCGCCCTTCGCAGAACACGGCAATGCGGTCGCAGACGGCGATAATTTCGGGAAGCTCAGACGACACCATCAGAATGACCTTTCCGTCATCCGCCAGCTGCCTCATTACTTTGTAAATTTCGGCCTTAGCGCCGACGTCGATCCCACGCGTAGGCTCATCGAAGATAAGCACTTCCGGGTTGCAGCACAGCCACTTAGAAATCAGTACCTTCTGCTGGTTGCCGCCGGAAAGCTCGGTAATGTTCTGATCGACGCTGTGGCATTTGAGCGCCAGCAGCTGGCGCTGAGCTTCGGCAATTTTTCGTTCTTCGGCTTCGTTAAACAGCCCCATCGCGCCTTTGTAGCCGCCGCGCTTGAGGCTCTGGCTGACGGCCATGTTCTGCGCAATGGAGAAGTTGGCGAAGAAGCCGTTATCCCGGCGGCTTTCGGTGATGTAGCCCATGCCTTTTTTCAGCGCATCCATCGGCGAGCGGGGTGAAATGTTCTTGCCGTTAAGCAGAATTTCCCCTGATGAGCGTTTGTCGACGCCGAACAGGCAGTCCATCAGCTCGGTGCGCCCGGAGCCTACGAGGCCGGAAAAGCCCAGGATCTCGCCACGGTTGACGCTGAACGAAATGCCTTTCACCTTTTTGCGGTCGCGGCTGGTGACATTCTTCACCTCAAACACCACGTCACGCTCCACGTTCCCGGCGCTCTCTTTCATCGCGCTAAAGCGGTTTTGCAGCTCGCGGCCAACCATCAGGCGCACAATGTCGTCGTTGGAGACGTCGCCGACCAGGCCGCTGCAGACGCTGCTGCCGTCCTTCATCACCGTGTAGCGGTCGCAGATACGGCGGATTTCGGCAAGCTTATGGGAGATATACACCATCGCCGTGCCTTCTTTACGCAGCTGGTTCATGATGAGAAAAAGATAATCCACTTCTTTATTGGTTAAAGAAGAGGTGGGTTCATCCATAATAATAACTTTGGCGTCCAGCATTAATGTTTTGGCAATTTCTAGCATTTGCTTGTGACTGATGGATAAATTACCCACCTTTTCATCGAGATCCACTTTTAAACCGACACGTAAAAGCATCATCGCGGCGCGAATACGCATCTCTTTCCAGTCAACAATATTAATCCCGAAGACTTTTTTTGTTGTATGGCGACCAATATAAAGGTTTTCTAAAACGGTTAATTCATCAATGACGCTGAGTTCTTGATAAATAATGCCAATGCCGAGCTGAGCCGCTAATTTATGATCGAGCTTTTCATAATTAACATTATTAATCGTAATGGTGCCTTTGGTCGGTTCATGAATACCCGACAGGACTTTCATCAGGGTTGATTTACCTGCACCATTTTCCCCGAGAAGGGCGTGAATTTCGCCGGGGAATATTGTTAAATCAACCGATTTTAATGCGTGAACCGGACCAAAGGATTTGCCGATCCCCGCCATTGCAATGTATGGCGTGACCATGACGAGCCTCAATCATTTTTAGCGAAGGTTTCCCCTCACCCTAACCCTCTCCCCATAGGGGAGAGGGAATAACTACTGCCACCGCTTTTCTTTTAGTACTCTTTTCCCCTCTCCCTGTGGGAGAGGGCCGGGGTGAGGGCATCAGGCCACTCAGACCAGAAACTATTTCGTCACCAGCACCGAATCCACCAGGCTGAACTGCGGCGCTTTATCCAGCGCAATCACCTTGCCGGTTTTTGCCGCGTCAACCAGTAGCTTCAGGCCGGTCGCACCGATGTCACCCGGATTTTGGGCAACGGTGGCGGTCATCTGCCCTGCATCAACCATTTTGCGTGCTTCCGGAATACCGTCGGTGCCGACGACCAGCACTTTTCCGTTTTTACCGGCGTTGGCTACCGCCTGCGCTACGCCCATTGCCATCGTGTCGTTCGCACAATAGAAGGCTTTCAGGTTTGGGTTACGCTGCAGTACGTTGGTCGCCACGTCGAGCGCCTTGATGCGGTCCCAGTCTGCGGGTTGGCTGGCGACGAGCTTAATCTGGCTGGCTTTTTTAAACGCACCGCTGGCTCCCACGCGGCGGGCTTCGCCGGAGGCATTACCTGCTTTCCCTTCGATAATTGCCACTTCACCGCCCGCGGCACCAAGCTTATCGATGATGAAGCCTGCGCCCTTCGCGCCGACCGCGACGTTATCGGTGGTAACAAAGGCTTCGACGTTACCGCCGGCTTTTTTCAGGTTATCCATATCGATTTTTTCATCGAGGTTGACCAGGTAAATGCCTTTCTTCCAGGCGTTCGCCACGGGCACCACGAGATTTACCGAGGAAAGCGGCGCAAAAGCGATGCCTTTGTATTTTTTATTCGTTAAATCTTCAAAAAGCTGTAATTGCGACTGGAAATCACCCTCCGAAGGTGAAGCAAAAATATCAACGCTAACGCCCAGCGTTTTGGCTTCATCTTCAATACCTTTTTTCATATCCACCCAATAAGGGTTGGATAATGTTTTTAATACCACCGCGTAATCGGCAGCGGCAAAAGCGCTGGTGGATAACATCAGGCCCATAGCAGCGCCGCTGAATATTTTCAGATATTTATTCATAATCATATTCTCAGTGTAGGGTGCAGTCAGATCCCGCTCACACGGGATCTCTTTTTTACTTCAGCGCGCCAGGTGAAAAGAAATCCACAATAGCGCCGGTTTTTTGCATATTTAATGTTGCCTGTTCAATGTTTTGCTGTGCGACTGAAACAAATAAAGCATCGAGTAACGTTAATTGTAATATACGCGCGGAGGCGTTGCGGCCTAATAAAGGCGTCTCTGGGGCTGGCGAACAAATAATAAAATCGGCCAGCCGTGCTATAGGTGAATGATAGCTATGGGTAATGCAAATTATTTTTGCGCCGTTCTTTTTCGCCAGCTCAACCGCCGCTTTTAAATCGCCGGTGCGCCCTGAGTGGGAAACCACCAGCACCACGTCACCTTCTTTAAGCAGCGAGGCCGACATCATCATGATGTGCGCATCCTGATAGGCCTGGCAGCGCACGCCGATGCGCAGGAACTTGTGCTGGATGTCGTTACATATGGAGTTCGAGCCGCCAACGCCGTACAAATCACGCTGTTTTGCCTGCGCGAAATAGCGTGCCGCGCGATGAATCTCGTCGACGTTAACGATCGACTGACCTTCCATAATGGTGCGTAAGGTAATGTTAAACACCTTATTGACCACGTCCTGCGGCGCTTCGTCGAACGCCAGCTCGGTCGGCAGCACCTGCTCTGACTCGGAAAAGTAGGCGACCAGCGCGCTGCGCAGGTTACGAAAACCGCTGAAACCCAGCAGTTTCGACACCTTCACAATCATCGCTTCCGACACCGCAAGGGCTTCGGCAACGTCTTTAATCGCCGGGGCATCGCTCAGATTACCGGGCTTTAACAACCAGTCGACGATACGGCTTTCGTTGTCCGTCATCCCCTCCTGCTTCATGCGCAGCCAGGGGGCAAGGCCGATGCCGAACGGCTGTTGTGAATCAATATCTGACTGACTCATCCTGTTCTCTCGTGTCCGTAGAGTGAAGACGCCACTATAACATCACAGCGTGAGCAGAAAATATGCTGACAACTTCACAAAAATAATTAATTCATAAAGTTTTATTTTTTGTGAAGTTTTGTTTTTGGCCTTAATGAGTTATCCATTTGAAAAGCAATAGGTTTATTGCTTGCCTTTCGTTGTGTGATGCTGGCTACTGTTAGGTAATTAGCCGTAATCGACATTGTGTTGTGAAGCTGAACGGTGTAGAAATAGCCACGAACCCGGCGATTTTGCCGATTAATTGGGCAGTGAACCGGTCTTAAATCACAAAAGTCGCCGGGTTCGTAAAGTGACGGTTACGGTGAGGATAAAATGAAAAAAATTGCATTTGGCTGCGATCACGTCGGCTTCCTGCTGAAGGCAGAAATTGTGGCGCATCTTGAGGAAAAAGGGATTGAGGTGCTGGACAAAGGGACCTGGTCCGGGGAGCGTACAGATTACCCGCTTTACGCCAGCGCCGTAGCGCAGGCCGTGGTAAACGGCGAAGCCGAGGGCGGCATTTTGATTTGCGGCACCGGCGTGGGCATATCTATCACCGCCAACAAGTTTCCCGGCATCCGGGCGGTGGTGTGCAGCGAGCCTTATTCTGCGTTGCTTTCCCGCCAGCACAATAACACCAACGTGCTGGCCTTCGGCTCACGAGTCGTCGGGCTGGATTTGGCCAAAATGATCGTCGACGCGTGGTTAAGCGGGCAGTTTGAAGGCGGACGACATCAGGCGAGGGTCGAGGCTATAAGCGCGCTGGAATCGCCGGGAATTTGAGATTCCTCCGCTACTGCGCGTGAGGCCGGCTGACTACGCTGAGGCCAGTCCATTCCGGAGACTGACCGATGAAACCTTATGCCGCCGCGCTGCTGCTCGGCACGCTGTACCTGGCCTCGCAGTTCGCGCAGGCCGACGTGATTGATGACGCCATTGGCAATATCCAGCAGGCGTTTAGCGATGCTTATAAACCCGGCGACGACCGCGTTTATCATGACGATAGCGATGACGAAGCGGCTCAGCGCAGGCTCAGCCGCCAGGATGAAGCGCGCTACCGCCAGCTGGAAGACAGGCGTCGCAGCCTTGATGACCGCCAGAACCAGCTTGACCGTGAACGCCAGCAGTTGGATGACGATGAGCGGCGCCTGCAGGACGACGACGACCGTTAATCCAGCACGATTTCCATGCCGTCAAAACCAGCTTCAAAGCCAGCGGGAAGCGAGTTGTGCATCAGCCATTCATCAAACTGGTGGCTGATGTGCGTCAGCACGACTCGGGGGCTACCAATCTGTTCGTTCAGCGCGATGACGGTCGTTAAGTCACAGTGATTTTTTGGCGTTTCTGGCCAGGGTTCGCGGCTGCAATCTATCACCACCACTTCCGGGCGGTTGGCGGCCAGAAACTTCAGGGTTTTGTCCGGCAGCCCCGCCGTATCGCTCAGCCACGCCAGCCTGCTGTAGGCCGTTTCAAACAGATAACCAAACGTCAGCTTTGAGTGCAGCAGCGGCAGCGGCGTGACGCGCAGCGCCTGAAGGGTAAAGGCAACAAACGGCTCCACGGTATGGCTAAAATCCAGCAGGCCAGGATGTTTAAACAGATCGTCGCAGCCCTGTTCATCCGGCGGGCCGTAAACCGGGATTTTCTCGCCCACGCCCCAGCGCAGCGGGAACAACCCCTGGACGTGATCCATATGGTAGTGGGTGAGCAAAAACTGCTGAAAATCACCGGGCTGCCAGCTCTCCATCAGATCGGGTAGCCCCGCATCCACCAGCGTAACCGCGTCGTTATACCTGATTACCGCGCTGCACGGACGGCGGCGATGAGCGGGGTTGCTGCACGCCCGTGCACAGGCCGCGCAGCCGCAGCCCCAGGCGGGAACAAGCTGCGCCCCGCCGGTGCCGCTAAGCGTTAGCGTGAGCGTCATCAGGTGTCTCCACCGGTTTGGTAAAGCGGATATGGGTGGCGCGGTAGCCTTCACGCTCGTAGAAGCGGTGAGCGTCTTTGCGCCCGGTGCTGGTCGACAGCTCCGTCAGCTCGGCATCGGCTTTACGTGCCTGCTCTTCGGCCCAGGCAAGCAGCTGTTTGCCGACGCCGTGGCCGCGGGCTTCTTCCAGCACTACCAGCTCCTGGATCTCGCCAATGCGGCGGCCGTGGTGTAGATGGTATTGCAGGTGCAGGCTAATCATCCCTACGGCTTTATTCCCCAGCCATGCCAGCTGATAAAAGATATTCGGGTCGCGCAGGTTCTCGGTAAAACAGGCGTTAAAGCCTGGGCGGTCGGCCTGAGCCTGCTTTAGCTCGCAAATCATGCGGTAAACGGTATCGCTGTCTTCGATAGCGGCGGCTTTTAACTTAACAACATCAGACATGGCGGGGCTCCTTGCGGTGAAGAGGGATAACGTTCGAGCGGTGCTGGGCTAACAGCCGCATAAATAATTCGGCTGACTGTAGCAGACTCCCGTCGTTGTTGAGTACCAGACAATCTCCGCCCTCTGGCGCATAGAGCGCCGCGCGCTGCAGCCGCTGCTCGATCTGTTCCGCATTTTCCCTGCCGCGCTGCTCCAGCCGTTGGCGCAGCACACTGGCAGAAACCTGCAGGCAGATGGGCACCAGCCCATCGCCATAGCGTTCCCGCGCCTGCTTCAGGTGCTGGCGCGAGCCGTTAACCACCACGTCAAATCCGGTCTCGAGCCATATATCCATTTCCACGCCGACGCCGTAGGACTGCTCGTGCGCCTGCCAGCTCAGGGCGAACAGCCCCAGTTGCTGACGCTGTTCAAACTCTTTTGCGCTCAGCGCAATGTGGTTCTCGCAGCCTGCGTCGGCGGCGCGGGTTATATAGCGGTGCGCCACCAGCAGTCTGGCATGCTCCTGCTGGCGCAGGGCGCTCAGCAGGCTGTCTTTACCGGAGCCGGATGGGCCCATCAGCCAGATTAATTTACTCATCAGAACACCCGCGTTCCCTGGCGCCAGACGTGATCGACGTGGATATGGTCGCCGTGCATATGTGCCAGCACCAGATCCGCTCGTTTACCTTCCGCCAGCGTCCCACGGTCGGCCAGGTTCAGCGCCCTTGCAGGGTTGCGCGTCACAAGGTTTACCGCCTGAGCCAGCGTGAAGCTGTTGCTGTCGTCGTGCGCCACGCGGAAGGCCGCATCCAGCAGGCTCGCCGGATAGTAATCCGAGGAGAGAATATCCAGCAGCCCGGCCTGGGCCAGATGGCTGGCCGCCACGTTGCCGGAGTGAGAGCCGCCGCGCACGATGTTCGGTGCGCCCATCAGCACGCTCATGCCGTGGCGACGAGAAGCTTCCGCGGCTTCCAGCGTGGTCGGGAACTCGGCGATCACGCTGCCGATTTCGTGGGATTCTACAACGTGGGCGGAGGTGGCATCGTCATGGCTGGCGAGGGCAATATTGCGGTCGCGACAGCGGGCGGCAATGGCCTGGCGGTTTGGCTGTGACCAGCGCGCCGCCAGCGTCAGCTGCTCTTCCTCAAACCGATCCATCTGCTCGTTGGTGAGATGGTATTTGCCCTGATAATAGTCGCGGTATTTCGAGAGTTCCGCGTACTGGCGCTGGCCCGGCGAGTGGTCCATCAGCGAAACGAGGGACACCAGTTCGCGGTCTACCAGCTTGTCGAACAGCGGCAGCGTGGTGTGGTGCGGCAGCTCGCAGCGCAGGTGCAGGCGGTGTTCGGCGCGGTTGAGGCCGCGTTTTTGCGTATCCTCCACGGCGTTGATCATTTTTTCGAGGTTTTCCAGGCGGTCGCCGCCGTCGCGCACGTCGCCGATGGCAACGGCGTCCAGCACGGTGGTGATGCCGCTCGCTACCATCAGCGCGTCGTGGCTGCTCATGGCGGAGTGCGCCGGCCAGTCAACCTTTGGCCGTGGGGTGAAGAATTTATCCAGGTTATCCGTGTGCAGCTCAATCAGCCCCGGCAGCAGCCAGCCGCCGCCGCCGTCGTGTGCGCCCGGCAGCTGGCTTTGGGTCTCGGCAAAGTTGCGAATCAAACCGTCGGCCACTTCCAGCGAGCCACTGACTACTTCTTCTTCCAGTACGAGGCGAACGTTATTGATTATCATGTTGGGGCTCCATCGCGGACATCGTATGCAGGCGGTCGGCCACCTGTTCACGTACTGCTTCATCGTGGAAGATGCCGACGATGGCCGCTCCACGTGCTTTTGCTTCCTGAATCAAAGCCACCACGGCGGCGCTGTTCCTGGCGTCCAGCGAGGCGGTTGGCTCGTCCAGCAGTAAAATCGGGTAGTCGACAATAAAGCCGCGAGCGATGTTCACGCGCTGCTGTTCGCCGCCGGAAAAGGTCGACGGCGCCAGGTGCCACAGGCGTTCAGGCACGTTGAGGCGGGTCAGCAGGCTGGCGGCTTTTTTCTCGCACTCTTCACGCGGCACGCCCAAATCAAGCAGCGGCTGCATGACGACTTCGAGCGCGGAAATTCGCGGAATAACGCGCAGGAACTGGCTTACCCAGCCGATGGTCTGGCGACGCACCGCCAGCACTTCACGCGCCGGAGCCTGCACGATGTCGAGCCATTCGTCGTTGTGCTTAACCCAGATGTGTCCTTCATCCGGCAGGTAGTTGGCGTACAGCGAGCGCAGCAGGGTGGATTTCCCGCTGCCGGAGTGGCCGTGCAGCACCACGCATTCTCCGCCTTTAACTTCCAGCGAAGCGTCCGCCAGCACCGGCAGGCGAATACCGTGCTGGTGGTGCAGGACAAAGGTTTTGCTCAGGTTTTCAACCCGTATTCTGGTCATAGCGAGTACCTAATTCTGAAGGACGGAGGACACCAAAAGCTGGGTATACGGGTGATGCGGGTCGTCCAGTACGCGGTCGGTCAGCCCACTTTCCACCACTTTGCCCTGTTTCATCACCAGCAGGCGGTCGGCCAGCAGGCGAGCCACGCCCAGATCGTGGGTGACAATCACCACGGCCAGGTTCAGCTCCACTACCAGGCCGCGCAGCAGGTCGAGCAGGCGCGCCTGCACTGAAACATCCAGCCCGCCGGTGGGCTCATCCATAAATACCAGCTTCGGATGGGTCACCAGGTTGCGGGCGATCTGCAGGCGCTGCTGCATCCCGCCGGAAAACGTGGTCGGCAGGTCGTCGATGCGTGATGCAGGGATTTCGACTTCTTCCAGCCAGCGCTGGGCGGTGGCGCGAATGTCGCCGTAGTGGCGCGCCCCGGTTGCCATCAGGCGCTCGCCGATGTTACCGCCGGCAGAAACGTGGCGGCGCAGGCCGTCCATCGGATGCTGGTGTACCACACCCCATTCGGTGCGCAGCAGGCGGCGGCGTTCGCCTTCCGACATCCCGTACAGCGAGCTGTCGAGGTAAATCACTTCCCCTTCCTGCGGCGCAAGGCGGGCGGAAATCGCCTTCAGCAGCGTCGTTTTACCGGAGCCGGACTCGCCCACGATGCCCAGCACTTCACCGGGCCAGAGGTCGAACGACACGTCCATAAAGCCTTTACCGGGCGCATAGAGGTGGGTGAGGTTATTCACCGAAAGTAGCGGACTGGTCATGACTGAGAGGCCTCACTGTTCTGGCGGCAGTAGTCGGTATCGGAGCAGACGAACATGCGGTTGCCCGCGTCGTCGAGCACCACTTCATCAAGGTAGCTGTGGCGTGACCCGCAGATTGCGCACGGCTCTTCCCATTCCTGGACCTGGAAAGGATGGTCGTCGAAGTCGAGGCTCTCTACGCGGGTAAACGGCGGCACGGCGTAAATACGTTTTTCGCGCCCGGCGCCAAACAGCTGCAGCGCAGGGGACATGTGCATTTTCGGGTTATCAAATTTCGGGATTGGCGACGGGTCCATCACGTAGCGATCGTTCACCTTCACCGGGTACGCGTAGGTAGTGGATATGTGGCCGAAGCGGGCGATATCTTCGTACAGCTTCACCTGCATCACGCCGTACTCTTCCAGCGCGTGCATGGTGCGGGTTTCCGTTTCGCGTGGCTCGATAAAGCGCAGCGGTTCAGGGATCGGCACCTGATATATCAGGATCTGGTCTTCAACCAGCGGCGTTTCCGGGATGCGGTGGCGGGTCTGCACCAGCGTTGCGTCTTCGGTGCGCTCGGTGGTGTTCACGCCGGTCACGCGCTTGAAGAAGTTACGAATCGAGACGGCGTTAGTGGTGTCGTCCGCGCCCTGGTCAATCACCTTCAGCACGTCAGACTCGCCAATCAGGCTGGCGGTGAGCTGAATGCCGCCGGTGCCCCAGCCGTAAGGCATCGGCATTTCGCGGCCGCCAAACGGCACCTGGTAACCTGGGATCGCCACGGCTTTCAGCATCGCGCGGCGGATCATGCGTTTGGTTTGCTCGTCCAGATAGGCAAAGTTATAGCCGCTCAGGTTAGCCATTTGCTCGCTCCTTTATCAGGCGGTTAAGCAGCTCCAGTTCGGCCTGGAAATCTACGTAATGCGGCAGCTTGAGGTGGGACACAAAGCCGGCCGCTTCCACGTTATCCGCGTGGGATAACACAAATTCTTCGTCCTGCGCCGGGCCTGCGACGGTTTCGTCGTAGTCGGGAGCCTGGAGCGCGCGGTCAACCAGCGCCATCGCCATGGTTTTGCGCTCGCTCATGCCGAATGCCAGACCGTAGCCGCGCGTGAAGTGCGGGGCTTCATCTTCGGGAGCGACAAAGCCGTTCACCATTTCGCATTCTGTCATCAGCAGTTCGCCGATGTTCACCGCAAAACCCAGCTCTTCCGGCACAATTTCGATATCCACGTAGCCGCTGCGGATCTCGGCAGCAAACGGGTGGTTACGCCCGTAGCCACGCTGGGTGGAGTAAGCCAGCGCCAGCAGGTAGCCTTCGTCGCCGCGCACCAGCTGCTGCAGGCGCGAAGAGCGCGAGCACGGGTAAACCGGCGGGTTGCGGGTGATGTCGTCCGGCTGCGCGCCGTCGTCTTCTTCGACTTTCGCCAGGCCCTGCTTTGCCAGCATGCTGAACACGTGCGGAGAAGGGGCGCTTTGCTCGTCGGCAGGTTCTGCATCAGGCACTTCGCCATTGGCCAGCAGCGTGAAGTCCAGCAGGCGGTGCGTGTAGTCATAGGTTGGGCCCAGCAGCTGGCCGCCAGGGACGTCTTTATAAACGGCGGAGATACGGCGCTCGAGGCGCATCTCAGCGGTGTTCAGCGGCTCGCTAACGGCCAGGCGCGGCAGGGTTGTGCGGTAGGCGCGCAGCAGGAAAATGGCTTCAATCATGTCGCCGCTGGCCTGCTTGATAGCCAGCGCGGCGAGTTCCCGGTCGGCGATGCCGCCTTCCGTCATCACGCGGTCAACCGCCAGGCCAAGCTGCTGTTCTATTTGCGCGACGCTCAGCTCCTTCAGCGTTTCATCGCCGCGTCGGTTGCGCTCCTGCAGGGCGTGGGCGGCGGAGATTGCCTTCTCGCCCCCTTTGACGGCAACGTACATCAGCACACCTCCACGTGGGTGGTCCGTGGGATAGCCAGCAGGCGATCGCCACAGGTCAAAATCAGGTCAATGCCCAGCGGGAACGGATGCGGGCGTTCGGTCAGTTCGTGCAGCACGCATTCCGGCAGCTGTGGGGCAATCATGCGTTCTTCGTTGATCCCGGCGCCGGTCAGGCGAAGCATGCGCCCGCCGCTCAGGCTGGAAACCTGCAGGATCAGCGTCGCGCTGGTATCAGGGGCAATGTCGCAGCCCTGGGCCAGCAGGTTCAGCTGTTCAGAAGAAATAGCATCGCTGGCGACGGCAAACTGCGCGTGTTCAGGCTGCTCGCACAGCGGCGCATTGGTGTGAAAACGAATATTCTGTGCGGCAATATCGTTGCCCAACGTGCCGTCTACCCACACCGGCGTGTCGTTATCGGCCAGCGTCAGCAGTACGCTGGTGGTGGCGACGTTCAGCGGCAGCCAGCCCTGTTGTAGCGAGGTCAGCGCGACAATCACGCCCGGCTCGCTCATGGCTTTAAGCAGGCGACGGAAACTCTGCTGGGCGTCCTGCACCGGAAGGGTAAAAGCGGTCATTAGTGTCATGCGTTGTCTCCGCGTACCAGCGTGAAGAAGTCCACGCGGCTGCTGTTAACTTCCGCACGGCGAGCGGCAAGGCGTTGTTCACGGTTGGCCGCCAGCGGTGCAATTAAGGTTTCTTGTAGCGTTTGAAAATGCGCGGTTTCCTGCATCAGGGCGTCGATCACCGCGCAGCATTCGGCGTGCTGCTTATCCCGGCCAAGCAGGTAGCTGTAGCCGTAGGTTCCGCTCGCCAGTTTGACCACCGAGCGGGTCAGCGTGGCGTCACCGGTAAAGAAGCGCTGGCCGGTGCCGCCCATGCGGGCTTGCACCTGAACCAGGCCGATTTCTGGCGCGCGAATCAGCGTGTAATCCGCGCTAATGTTCAGGCTGTTCCAGCGCTCGAGAAGCTCCTGCGGTTGGCTGTGTGACAGCACCGCCATCCACTCGCGGCGCTGTTCGGTGTTGAAATGGCTGGTGTCCATTTAGTGCTCCATGGTGAATTCAATCATGTCGGCACGGGTCAGGCTGACGGAGTATTCCGTCGCTCTGGCCTCGCCTTCACGGTGATTAAGGGTGCGTACACAGAGCAGCGGTGCCATGTTGGGAATTTCCAGCAGGCGGCTCTCTTTGGCCTGAGAACGGCGGGCGCTGATACGGGTTTGGGCGCGGGTCAGGGCAATGCCTAATTCCGCCTGAAGAAAATCGTGCAGCGATCCGTTGCCGAAAGTTTGCAGCGTCGGCCACCAGCTCTGTTCGGAAAAATAGTGGTCGATGATGCACACCGCGATGCCGTTGACCCGGCGCAGGGTGCGCAGGTGAATAACGTTATCTCCCTCGGCCAGCCCCAGCGCATCTGCGACATCCTGCGAGGCCGGGCGGATCACCGCCAGCAGGCGTTCGCTGGTCGGGTGGCTGCCCTGATCGAGAAGGTTTTGGCTAAAGCGAGCCTGCGCGTTAAGCGGGTAGTCAAACGGGCGCATCAGCACCAGCACGCCAACGCCCTGGCGGCGCTGCACCCAGCCTTTGTTGACCAGCTCGTCAATGGCGCGGCGGAGCGTGTGGCGATTAACCTCATAGTAGGCGGCAAGCTGGGTTTCAGCGGGCAGGTAGTCGCCGCAGCGGTAGTTGTTCCGCAGCTCCTGTTCGAGCCGGGCGGCTATCTCCTGATAGCGGGTTGGATAGCTGGTCGGATGTCTGGACAAGTGCATAACAGTCAAAGCCTCTCGAATCAGATAAAGCAAATACGCAGCGGCAGGGCTGTGCAGGGGGTTTGCTTGATGAGGTGAAGAGTCGTTTGCATCACGGGCCTCCTTCAAAAGTTGCCTCATGGTGCCGGGGAAAAGTGACGGTTTTGTTAATGATTGGTTTCTGTACGATGAAGAGTTGAAGTCTGAGGCCGGGGAAGTGGCGGGTTTATCGTGGAATCAGACAGTTGGCTCGTTTTACCGAAAAAACTGACAGAGAGAGGGATAAAGGCATATTGATAATGTGGGTATGTGGCGAGGGAAAAATGCTGTGCGCAAGCATTAAATATATTCTATATCCTAATCACGTTTTGCCTTTTTATTATTGTCTTATCGCTGAAATAATGAATGCCGTGCCGTGGTTTTAATTTATCTCCTCTTTGATCATTACCCTCGCAGGTTTATTCATTTTTGTCTGGAATAAATTTTGTAAAAAGGAATAATTAAATAACATCAAAAAAATGAATATACCCGTCGCTTTGATTTCCTTAGTTTTTTAATCACCAGGAAAAATAAAGGGCCCGGCAGAATGGGCCCTGAATGAATAATAGAACACAGGCTTTATCTTTCGACGTTGACCATCCACGGAATGCCGAACTTATCCGTCAGCGAGCCATACCCTTTTGCCCAAAAGGTTTCGCTCCACGGCATGGTGACGGTGCCGCCTGCCGAAAGCCCTTCAAACCAGCGTTTACCCTCTGCCGTATCGTGGCTTGCCAGGCAGAGTGAAAAGCCGCTGTGCTGCGGTTTGTCTCCGCTCATGCTGGCGTCGGTCATCATCAAATCGTTGCCGGCCACCCGCAGGCTGGCGTGCATAATGCTGTCGTCTGCGTAGGCAACGGCGCCGCTGCAGCCTTCGGTATTCGTCGCTTCTTTGGGCATTTCACCGAAGGTGATTTTGAACGTCAGTTCGGCGCCCAACGCCTGCTGGTAAAAGGCAATAGCCTCGGCGCAGCGGCCGTTTAATGAAATGTAGGGTCCTAAAGGCATAACCGAATCCTCTGTAAGGAGAGTGCAGAGGAAGTGTAGATTGTGCGGGAAAGGTAAGCCAGGCGGGGCAGGCGGCCAGGCCACCTGCCGGGGGAGTCATCAGTTCTTTTTCACAAACTCAGATTTCAGCTTCATTGGGCCAAAACCGTCGATTTTACAATCAATGTTGTGATCGCCTTCAACCAGGCGGATATTCTTCACTTTTGTGCCGATCTTCAGCATTGAAGAGCTGCCTTTGACCTTCAAATCTTTCACCACGGTGACGCTGTCGCCGTCGACCAGCAGGTTACCGTTGGCGTCTTTTACCACTAATTGAGCGTCTTCTTCGCTCGCGGCGGCCGGGTTCCATTCATGAGCGCACTCCGGGCAAATCAGCATGCCGTTGTCTTCATAGGTGTATTCGGAATTGCACTGCGGGCAATGAGGGAGTTGCATTATCTGATCCTCAAGGTGAGATAAAGTAATGAAAAATAGCGACTTGGCAGCAAAAGCATGCTGAGTCGCGAAAAAGTGCTGAGATTATACATCAAATCCCTACATTTGCAGGGATTATTGCCGCAAGCCAGTGCCCGGCGGCCTCCCCGCCAGCCTTAAATCGCAAAAATTCTTTCATTCAGAGAAATAAGCCTCAAATTTAACTTAAAGTTCAGGCTTTAATTGCCGTTAAATAAGGCTAATTTAACTTAGTTTCACTTCGCTTCAAGCAAGTCTGCCAGCATGGGCCACTGCGCTATACCTGTTTGAAAAAATAAAAAAAAGCGTATTGCGCTGACACCTCCTGTCACTTGACAGGGGTATGGTTGGGCCTATGGATGTACCGATACAGAGGCAGGAACCGATGAGAATGAAAGGCGCAAAAGTAAAAGTTGCAGATCGACTGGCCGAAATCGTCTTAAGTCTTTATCAGGGGGAAACCCTTTCCGCTGATATTATCCGCCAGCGTTTTGATGTAGATATGCGAACTGCGTATCGTGATTTGAACCGGCTTGGTGCTATTCTGGAGGATGTCGGCGAGGGGAAAAAGCGTCTCTCTTCGCATTTAAAAGGACAGTTTAACGTAAACGACCTGTTACGCATTACCAAACGCGTAGGGCTTGCTGCGTTTTATCCGTGGTACGACATAAAGAGCCATAATCAATATATTACCTTACGGGCTATTCCAGATTTATTGGTTGTAGGGTATGAATATGAAAATAGTCCGCAGCGTAAAGCTATTTTTTATCCATTATTTGACGATCGGGATGATCCTGGCGGGGAAAGGGTGAAAACGGAGGTGCTGTTACAAGTTTCGGCGCAGGCAGCCGAACATTTTAAACAGCGCAAACTATTACCTTTTCAAAAAACCATCAGAGAGCTTGATAACGGAGAGTTGCTTCTGGCAAGCCATATTGCTTCGCCTGAGCAATTGTTTCCGCTGGTGCAGTATTGGATACCGCATCTCACCATTATTTCCCCGCAGGTCTGGCAGAGTGACTTAAAAGCCAGGATCGCGGCATGGTGTAATGTTAATTAATAAATTATTTTCCTCACGTAATTATAAAAACCGGTATTGCCATGATTACAACTAAACGATGGCGGAGATAAAACCGGATAATTTGAGTTAAGGAAAGATTTTTTATGCACACACAAACCATTTTTGAACTGAGTCAGGAAGCCGAGCGGCTATTGCAATTAGCGTTGCAAAATCTTAACGCTTTAAAAGTCGCTCCGCTGGCTTTACAGCATGAACAAAATAGCGCTTTGGCGAACCCCGTGGCCTCGGTACATCCATTAAAATTTAGCCCACGCGGGATCGAATTGCAGAAAGACATGCTGCAAAACGAAAGGCGTAAAATAACCCAACATGAAATGGTGCTGGCGATTGTCGGCACCATGAAGGCAGGGAAATCGACCACCATCAATGCCATCGTGGGCACTGAGGTATTGCCTAACCGCAACCGGCCGATGACGGCGCTGCCGACGCTGATTCGCCACACGCCCGGCCAGCGCGAGCCGGTGCTGCATTTCCCGTATGTGCAGCCGATAGAAAGCCTGATGGGGACGCTGCAGGAAAAGCTGCTGACCACCCAGCGGGAAACGCTGACCAGCAGGCTGGAAATGGACCGGGATATGGAGGCGCTGATTGCCCGTATCGCCAACGGCACCGGCTTTGAACGTCACTATCTGGGCGCGCAGCCTATTTTTCACTGCCTGAAGAGCCTGAACGATCTGGTGCGCTTATGCCGCGTGCTGGACGTTGCCTTCCCCTTCAAGGCCTACGCTGCGATTGAACACGTGCCGGTCATTGAGGTGGAGTTTGTGCATCTTGCGGGCCTCAAAAATGGCCACGGGCAGCTGACGTTGCTGGACACGCCGGGGCCAAACGAAGCGGGGCAGCCGCACCTGCAAAAGATGCTGAAAGAGCAGCTGGCCCAGGCCTCCGCCGTGCTGGCCGTGATGGACTATACGCAGCTCAAATCTATTTCTGACGAAGAGGTGCGCGAGGCGGTGCTTGGCGTCAGCAAATCCGTGCCGCTTTATGCGCTGGTGAATAAGTTCGACCAGAAGGACCGCAATGGCGACGATGAAACCCAGGTGAAAGCGATGATTGCCGGCACGCTGATGAAAGGCAGCATTGAGCCGGACCACGTTTTCCCGGTGTCGAGCATGTGGGGTTATCTTGCTAACCGCGCCCGCTATGAGCTGGCAACGCATGGCCGCCTGCCCGATCCCGAACAGCAGCGGTGGGTGCAGGATTTTGCCGAAGCGGCATTGGGCAGGCGCTGGCGCAGTGCGGATTTAGCCGATATTGAACACCTGCGGCACGCGGCGGATCTGCTGTGGGAAGACTCCATGTTTGAGTCGCCGATTGAGGCTATCCTGCATGCCGCTCACGCCAATGCTTCGTTGTATACCCTACGTGCGGCGTGCCATAAGCTGCTGGACTATGCCGAGGGCGCCGAGCGCTACCTGAGCTTCCGTTGCCAGGGGCTGCAGGTGACCAACGACAGCCTGCAGGAGAATATCCAGCAGTTGGAACAGGATATTCAGCTGCTACAAACTTCGCAGCAGCTGGTCAGTACGATGATTCAGCGGCAGGTTAGCGAGGCGCTGGAAGGTATTGGCTCCTTTGTGCGGCGCTTTGAAGCTCAGATTCATAACGACCTGAGCGCCTATTTCCGTGAAGGAAGGTTAGGCGAAGAGAAGCTGCATCCGCTTTACCCTCATGCGTTAACGCGCAGCGTAGATTTTGCCCCGGGAAGCGACAAGCTGCTGGGGGAGGATGAGGCGACGGCCCGCACGCTGCTGCACAAGGTCCGCGCTTCCAGCGAAGGCATTTTATTTTCCGCCCAGGAGACGCTGACCGGAGAACTTGGTTCGCTACTCAGCAACCTTGAGGCGAGCCTGGGCTATACGCTGCAGTCCGCGTTAAAACCCATCGAGCAGCGGGTGAGTGATGGCCTGAAGGTGGCAGGGTTCCGCGCCCAGATAAGCCTGCCTGCATTCCAGGCCAGCCAGCTTAACTTTAATATCCGGCAGGCGTTCACCAACGTTATCGAAAGCCAGGAGGTGCCGATGTCGCAAATGCAGCCGCAAAACGGCATGCGTGGCGTGCTGGCGCGTTGGCTTAATAGCGTGGACTGGGGCTGGGAAGACTATGCGGCCACGCACAGCCGCTACGTTATCGACCTGGAGAAGCTTCAGCAGAAGCTGCACGACCACGTGGCAACTTTCCTGGCCCAGATAAACCAGGCTATTACCGCGCAGGTTGATGTTTCGGTCACGGCCGGTATGGCGACCTTTTTCGCCGATTACTCTCGGGCCCTGGACGCTATTCGCAGCAATCTGCAGCAAAGTCTTGCCGCTAAACAGCAGAATGACACCGTGCTGTTTTCCCTCCAGAGCCAGCTGGAACAAAGTGTCAGAACGGCACGTTACATTCACGAGGATACCCGCCTGTTGCGCGACGATATCCAGACGCTTTTCTCAGCGGAGCAACAATGAGCGGTGTATTAATGGAAGGGCCGGTTAGAACCCTCAGCAGTCTTAGCGAAAAATTTGTCGTCGATTTTGCGATGGGCATTGATGTTGCCCGCCAGCCGTGGAGCAGCCAGCAAAGCAAAGAGTTTTACGAGCAGCTTGTGGAAGTGTTTGTCGTGGGCGCCAGGCGGAATTCAGTACTGGCCGCTATGGCACCGCAGGACGACCTGGAGGCGTCGCTGGTGAGGCTCGGCCTGCTGTCGGCTGACCTGGCGAAAAGCTACCTCGCCAACAGCCAGATAAGCGAGAGAATTGCCCAGCTCGAGCCGGTTTCCGCGCGAACGGCGCATCACTCCGATGCGGCTCGTGGGCGGCTGCTGGCCCTGCGCCAGCAAATATCTCAGCGACTGTCGCGGATAGAAGCGGACCTGGAGCATAGCGATCTTCTCAGGCAGGGGATGGTGCACAGCGAACAGATTTTCTCCCGCTGGCGCAGCGGGCACTATTTTTCCTTCTCTCCTGCTGCACGTTGCTATGTCGCGCTCGAAGAGCTGCGCTGGGGCACCTTCGGCGATGCCGTACGCTTAGGCAGTCCGCAGCAGGCAGAGCAGCTGATTGAGCATGTGCGCGCTCTGGCCATCAGCCGCCTGGCGGAGGAGGTTGATGCTTCCCCGCGCACCCGTCACTATTTCCATGAGTGGCTGGCCACGCCGACTTCACCGGGCCTGCTGGAGCACAAAGACGCGCTGACCTGGCTCGGCGATGGCTGCAATATCGAGCGTCAGCCGGTCAGCTACTCGGTCACGCAAAGCTGGCAGGGCGTGGCGTTGGGTATGCCGCGAATCTGCTCGGCCATGCGCCTTGGTAGCGCGCTGGTCGACGAAGTTTTTGGTTAGGTGATTGAACGTTCTCAGGGAAGAGATTGTTCCATCTCAGCGGCATTTTGCCGCATCCACTCGGCAAGTGAATCCAGCGTCGGCCGCAGAGACTTTCCCAGCGCCGTTATCTGGTATTCCACTCGCGGCGGAACCTCGGCAAACACCTGCCTGACGACCAGCCCGCGAGCCTCAAACTGGCGCAGCTGGCGCGTTAACTCTTTCTGAGTGATGGGGTTAACCGCTCGCTGCAGATCGCTGAAACGCACCGCCTCGTCAATTACGATCAGGCGGTAAAGGATAGGGATCGCCCACTTCCCCGAAATGAGATTGACGAAGCTCACCATCGGACAGCTGCTTCCGGCCTCGGGCAGCCGCGAAATATTTTTTGTCATGCCAACTCCCGGCTTACGCCAATGCGCTCAATGTGGTGCTTTAGTATCTTATTGGTGCCTACTATCTAAAGGATACTATAGCGGAAATAATGCCCTCACCAGAGATTTACGAGGAAACGATGATGGGCAGACTTAACGGCAAATACGCCTTAATTACCGGCGGCACCAGCGGCATCGGCCTGGAAACCGCGCGGCAGTTTATGGCTGAAGGCGCGACGGTGGCGATCACCGGGCGCAGCGAGCAGGGGCTACGAGAAGCCAAAACAGTTTTGGGTAATGTACACCTGATTAAAAGCGATGCCGGTGACGTTGCCGGGCAGCGCGAAGTGGCCGCGGAGTTAGAGCAGCTTTGGCCGCAGCTTGATGTGCTTTATCTCAACGCGGGAGACGTGACGCATCACTCGCTGGAGGACTGGGATGAGCAGGCGTATGACCGGCTGATGAACATTAACCTTAAAGGCCCGTTCTTCCTGATCCAGGCGCTGCTGCCTCTGTTGGCTAACCCTTCCTCGGTGATTGTTTGCGGTTCCGTCAGCGCCCGCATCGGCCTGCCGCAGACCAATGCCTACGCGGCCAGCAAGGCGGGTATTCTTTCGCTGGCGCGCACGCTGTCTGGCGAGCTGCATCCTCGCGGTATTCGGGTCAACGGACTTAGCCCTGGCCCGACGGAAACCCCGGCATTAGGAAAATTAGGCAATGGCGTTGAGGCTGACGCGCTGCGTGAAGCCATCCGCGAGCTGGTGCCGATTGGCCGCCTCGGCACCGCGCTGGAGCTGGCCAAAGCCGCCGTGTTCCTGGCGTCTGACGAGTCGGCTTTCGTGGTCGGCACCGATCTGCTGGTCGACGGCGGCGTAGGGAATTTATAGCTTTTTACCCTCACCCTCACCCTCTCCCTCACCCTAACCCTAACCCTCTCCCTGGAAGGGAGAGGGGATAAACCATGTTCCCCGCCACCTGTTTTCCCCCTCTCCCTCTGGGAGAGATACCGTCTTGTCGGTTATCCGGCAAGCGGTATTTCAGCGTTAAATTCACGCCCTGATTTCACCACCCCATAAGCCAGCTGTAGCAGCTTTCTCATTCCTGCACACACGCGTTCTTTGCCTGTCTTCCCCCTGCTCGCCATCCGGGTCATCAGGTCTTTCACCACTTCATTACATCTTCCCGCCACTACCGTAGGCATATACAGCACGCTACGCAGCTCACGGCTCCCCACTTTTGACAACCTGCTCTTTCCCTTCCACATCCCGGACTCACAACGTCGTGGGTTCAGCCCTGCATAAGCCACCAGAGCCTTACTGCTCCTGAACCGCCTCAGGTTTCCTGCGAAGGCCAGAAGACTCGTACTCAGCACATCTCCCACTCCCGGGATACTCTCCAGCAGCGCTTTGTCTTTTCTCAGGTCCGGGTCATCATCAATGTGCTGTCTGATTTTCTTTTTGGTTTCTTTTATCAGTTCATCCAGCGTGGCGATGTGCTCTTTTAACGAGCCAGTGATGACCTCATCTGCGGCCTCCAGCCTGTTCTCTTCCATCTGACGCATCTCTTCAAGATTTTTAAGATGCCGCACCAGCGCGGTCAGCTGTCGCTGGCTGAGAGGAGCCGGATGCCATTGGGCTGGCTGATACAGGGCACAATACCGTGCTATCAGGGCGGCATCGCTTTTATCCGTTTTGTTTCGGGTCAGTTCGGTGTTACTGAAGGCATGAATGCGGGCAGGGTTTTCCAGGCTGACGCGATAGCCGCCATCGGACAATGCCGTGGCGAGTTCCGTGCTGTAGCTGCCCGTCGCTTCCATACAGACATGACAGTCCCCAAAGCGGGTCAGCCAGTGAATAAACTCACGACATCCCGCAGGCGTGTTAGCAAACTTTTTAGTTTTGTATTTCTGACCAGGCAGCAGGACAGCGACATCAAATTTTAGCTTAGCAATATCAACGCCGACAGAAGTGAGGGTCATCTGATTCTCCGTAACCTTATGAATAATATCGCCAGACCATCCTTATATGTGGGTGCTCAGAGGCACAGGATACCGTTCGGTCTTGAGGCGACAGGGAATAAGGTTGCCGGGGCATAATCTCTCCCACGGGCTCGGAAGCACCAGGGCCAGGGGATGCTCACCGGCAACCTCCCGATGATCAGTCGGGGATCTTCCCCGCACTGGCGGGGAAGTTCAAGACATAAGGGCCGGGGTGAGGGTGTGGCGCAATATTCAAACGAGCTTCTGGCTGTGACCGCTGCACCATTCCCGTCAATAAAACGACACCTGAAGGCGAACATCGTCAGAAAAGTAACACTCTTATCCGTCTGTTTATTAATGGATTTAATAAGGTTTAATCATTTATTTCGCCAAAAGTACCAGCCGTTAAAAGCAAATCTGTGCCACCCCTCACTTGTGGCTTTTTTCGCCGCTACCCAGAATATATTTGGCCGCATACCGCGGACACTGCATTGATTCTCTGAGGGAAAAACGATGAAAAAAATCTTCTTATGCTGTGCTGCGGGAATGTCCACCAGCATGTTAGTGGAAAGAATGAAGCAGTCCGCGCACAGCCGCGATGTGGCGGTGGAAATTACCGCCGTTCCGGTGTCAGATTTCGACCAGATTATTGATGAAGCCGACGTCGTCCTGCTCGGGCCGCAGGTGAAGTTCCAGCTGCAAAACCTGAGCGCGGCGGCGGCACCTCACGGCGTTCCGGTGGCGGCCATCGACATGATGCATTACGGCTCAATGCAGGGTGATAAGGTGCTGGATCACGCGCTTTCGCTGCTGAAAAATGCTGACCAGGGGTCCGTATGAAATACCGTTTTCCCGACAAATTCTGGTGGGGCACGGCGACCAGCGCCACGCAGTCTGAGGGACGAGTTGAGGGTGATGGCAAGGGCGATAATATCTGGGATTACGCCTCGCACGAGTTTAACAGCCGTTTTTACAACGGCGTCACCGCTGACGATACCTCTACGTTTTACCAGCGCTGGCGGGAAGACATTCAGCTGGCGAAAAACATTGGCCTGAATTCATTCCGCACGTCGATTTCCTGGTCCCGGCTGATCCCTGACGGCGACGGGGAAGTTAATCCTCAGGCCGAGCAGTTTTATAGCGACGTGATTGATGAGCTGATTCGCCAGGGGATAGAGCCTTTTATCAATCTCTACCATTTTGATATGCCGATGGCGCTGCAGGCAAAGGGCGGATTTGAGAACCGCGAGGTGGTGGACGCTTTCGCTCGCTATGCGGGAATTTGCTACCGGCTGTTTGGCGACCGCGTGCGTTACTGGTTTACCTTCAACGAGCCGCTTATCCCCGCCGAGGCAGGTTATTTACATCCACGCCATTATCCTTACGTGACGGATTTTCGCCGTGCGGCCCAGGTGCTGCACCACATTGTTATCGCCCACTGTAAGGCGGTGGCCGCCTGGCGAGAAATGAACCTGGACGGGCAGATTGGCATCATCATGGACGTCATCCCCGTTTATCCGCGCAGCGACAGCCCGGAAGATCTGCGGGCTGCGGAAATGGCTGACCTGTTCTACACGCGCAGCATTAACGAACCGATGCTGCTTGGGCGCTACCCCGACGAGCTGGTGGCACTGCTGAAAGAATACGATGTGCTGCCGAAGGTATTGCCGGGTGACTGTGAGCTGATTGCCGCGACCCGCGTTGATTTGCTGGGCATCAATTACTATCGCCCACGCCGGGTTAAGGCGCGTGAAACTCTGCTTGAAGAGCCTCACGGGTTTGTGCCGGAGCGTTTTTTTGAAGAGTACGTGATGCCGGGGCGGCGCATGAATACCTCGCGTGGCATCGAGATTTACCCGCCCGCGCTGTACGACATCGCCATGCTGGTGAAAGAGCGCTACGGCAACCTGCCGTGGTTCGTCTCGGAAAATGGCATTGGCATCATGGACGAAGAGCAGTTCATGGTGGACGGCGAAGTGCAGGACGATTACCGCATCGAGTTTCTTCGGGAGCACTTAACCTGGCTGCATAAAGCGATGGCGGAAGGCAGCCGGTGCCTGGGCTACCAGATGTGGACCTTTATCGACTGCTGGTCGTGGCAGAACGCCTATAAAAATCGCTACGGTTTCTACCGGCTTGATTTAGCGACGCAGCAGCGTTCGCTGAAAAAGTCCGGGCGCTGGTTCTGTGGCGTGATCGAGAACAACGGGTTTGAGGAGGCTGACCATGTCGACCTTTGATAAGTTAGCCGACAAGCTGATGCCGGTGGCGAACGCTATCGGCAACCAGCGCCATATGCAGGCGATACGCAACGGGCTTATCTCTATTTTGCCGCTGACCATCGTCGGCTCTTTCTTCGTGATCCTGCTGAATATCCCGATTAAGGGCTACATGGACTTTATTGCGCCGTGGCGCGATATGCTGGACGTGCCGTTCCGCTTTACCGTCGGGCTGATGTCGCTGTACGCCGCGTTTACCATCGGCTCGTTCCTCGGTAAAAGCTACAAGCTGAACGATATCACCAGCGGCCTGCTGGCGATGCTGGCGACGTTGCTAATGATTGTGCCGGTAAATATCAAGCAGGGCGTGACCGTGGCGGGTGAAGCGGTGGCGGGGCGCTATATTCCTATTACGTCGCTAAGCTCTCAGGGGCTGTTTGGGGCGATTATCTCCTCGCTGATTGCCATTGAGATTTACCGCTTTATCAAAGTCCGCAACATCGAAATCAAAATGCCTGCGGGCGTGCCGCCGGTGGTCGCCAGCTCGTTTTCGGCGCTGTTCCCGACGCTTGCCGTGGTGCTGGTGTTCTGGATACCTCGCCACTTCCTGAACATCGATATTAACGCCATCATCAGCTACATCATTATGCCGCTGAAGGGCTTTATGACCGGCACCAACCTGTTTGGCGGGATTGTCACCCAGTTCTTTATCGACGTGTTCTGGGTGCTGGGTATCCACGGTCATGCGGTGATGGGGCCGCTGATCCGCCCGCTGTGGGATCAGGCAATCGTGCAGAATATGGAGCTGTTCCAGTCCGGCGTGAGCGCCTATGAGCTGCCGAATATTTTCACCGAGCAATTCTTCCAGTGGTACGCCCAGATGGGCGGCACCGGCTCAACGCTTGCGCTGGTGGTGCTGTTTATTCGCTCCCGCGTTATCTACCTGAAGCAGTTGGGCAAGCTGTCGTTTATTCCGGGGCTGTTCAACATCAATGAGCCAATGATTTTCGGCGCGCCGATCGTGATGAATCCGATCCTCGCGATCCCGTTTATTCTGGCGCCGATGGTGAATACCGTGGTGGTGTATCTGTTCACGATTAGCGGCCTGATCCCGCGCATGATGGTGAAGCCGCCGTTTACCCTCCCGGCCCCGCTGGGGGCGCTGATCACCACTAACTGGAACCTGATTGCCTGTGGGCTGGTGTTTATCTGCTTCTTTATCTCGCTGGCTATCTATTATCCGTTCTTCAAGGCGTACGAGAAGAAGATGCTGGAAACCGAGCTTCAGCAGAAGGAAGAAGAGGAGCAGGCTAAGGCGCTGGCTGAGGCGAAATAAATTTGCTAGTGCCCCTCACCCCGGCCCTCTCCCGGAGGGAGAGGGGGAAAACAAAAGCTATGGGAAACATTGTTTATCCCCTCGCCCTTCCAGGGAGAGGGTTAGGGTGAGGGTAAAAATAAGAAGCGAGGCACGGTTCCGGCTTAAATCGCCTCCGTTTTCTCTCCGACTGGCCAGGGGCCGGACGTCGGGAACGGCCGGAGGCTCGGGGGAATGACGGTGATTCTCCCGAGACGTTCACCAGTGCGGGGGTGACATATGAAACAGAGCTGGAAGTGAACGGAACCTCCGCTGGCCCTGCATCATCGTGGAAGAAAGCAACCTAGAACGCCGTCTCTAACTCATCCAGCACGTTATACTCGTCGTCCACCAGCAGCAGCGCTTTCCACTTATCAAACGTCAGGCACGGATGCGAGGTGCTGAACACCAGAATATCGCCGACCTGCACATCCGCGCCCGGCTTGAGTTTCAGCATAGCGTGCTGATCCATAATTCCGGTGGTTTCGAGGGTTTCGGACGGCGATGCCAGCGGCTTGCCCTGGCGGTAGTGGGCTATCGGCTGCGGCAGGCCTGCATCAAACGCGCTGTCTCGCTTGCCAAAATTCACGATTGCCCGGTCGCTTTCCGGCACTGACTGCACCATGGCCACCAGCTCCAGCGCGGAAACCAGATCGCCACCAAGATCGCAGGCGATCCGATCGCGCGCGATCAGCTGCTCCTGAGCTTCCTGATAGATACCGCCGTCGTGGGTGATGTAGCAGCCGGGGCGGATCGCAATGCGGCAGTTGGCCGGTTTCTCTGCGGCGAGCCAGATATTGCACACTACGTCATACCAGACCGAGCCTGCGCCGGTTAACAGAAATTCGCCGTCAACATAGCGCGCCATCTGGCAGGCTAATGCCGCCGCGTCTTGCAGCAACGATTCTATTTTTGGCTGTGGATTTTCGCCGTGCAGCACGCCTTCGTACAGCTCCAGGCCGCGTAAATTCAAACCGGGTAACTCAGCCACATGTTCTGCCAGCGTCAACGCCTGTTCCGTGCTGCGACAGCCGCAGCGGCCACCGGGCACGCCCAGTTCAATCAGCACGTCAAGAGTTTGGCCCTGTTGGCTAAAGAAGTCTGACAGGGCGCGGGCGTTCGTCTCGCTGTCTACGCAGCAGATGTAGTCGACCGAAGCGTGTTTATGCTTCAGTTTCGACACCAGCGCCATGTTCGCTTTCCCTACCAGCTGATTCACCATCAGCACGCGCTCGATGCCGGCGGACATCGCGATGCTGGCCTGCCATGCGCTGCCTACGCCGATGGCCCACGCCCCCGCTTTTTGCTGCTGCTGGAAGATCCACGGCGTCATGGTCGTTTTCCCATGCGGTGCCAGCGAAACGGCGCGCGCGTTGGCATAGTCTTGCATCCACCTGATGTTGTTTTTCAGAGCAGATTTTTTGATCAGGGCGGCGGGCAGGCAGACATCTTCATTGAGGACGTTGGCCGGGGAATGCATCAGGGCTGACTTATGGGGGACGAGGTTAATCTCCTGGTATTTCATAACGTATTATCTCCGGGGTTATTCTATCTTTCATATTGGGTATCATTTTTAACTTGATGTTATTTATATTAATTATTCAAATATCTTAAATTTAATGAATAAAAGTATCATTGATTTGCAAGGGTTTTGTTTAGTTTTTCACTGTTTTTATGGCTTGTAAATGGTTAACTTGCACGCAGATTATGACTGGCGTGAGGCGCAGATGAAGTTCGATTATCTCTTCAGGAATGTCACCGTGATGGACGGTTCAGGCGGTGCGGAATATCTGGCTGATGTGGCGGTGCAGGGCGAGCGTATTGCCGATATTGCGCCGTATATCTCCGGTGAGGCCACGCATGAAATCGACGGCCGCGGACGCGTGTTAGCCCCGGGATTTATTGATGTTCACACGCACGATGACATCAACGTGCTCCGCTTCCCTGAGTATCTACCGAAGATAAGCCAGGGCGTAACCACGGTTATCGTCGGCAACTGCGGCATCAGTGCGGCGGGGGCAACGATTAACTCGCAGGTGCCCGACCCGATGAACCTGTTGGGCGAGGCGCATCAGTTTGTCTATCCCACCGTTGAGGCGTATGCGCATGCCGTGGAGCAGGCACGCCCGGCTATCAACGTCGGCACGCTTGTCGGCCATACCGCGCTGCGTAATAACCAGATGGATGACCTGTTCCGCCCGGCGACGCACGAAGAGATCCTCGCCATGCGCGAGCAGCTTAAGCTGGCCCTGCAGCAGGGTGCGCTGGGATTAAGCACCGGGCTTGCCTATGCCAGCGCGTTCCAGTCCACCACCGAAGAGGTGATGGCGCTGGCGGAGGAACTGGCGGCGGAGAAGGGGATTTACACCACTCATTTGCGCTCTGAGTTTGAGCCGATTCTCGACGCGTTGGATGAAGCGTTTCGCATTGGCCGCCACGGAAACGTGCCGGTGGTGGTCTCGCACCATAAATGCGCCGGGGCGAAGAACTGGGGGCGCACGGTCGAAACGCTGAAGCTGTTCGATAAGGTGCGCGAGCAGCAGGACGTTTCCTGCGACTGTTACCCTTATTCCGCCAGCTCTTCGACGCTGGATATGAAGCAGATCACCGATGAGTTCGACATCGTGATCACCTGGTCCGAGCCGCATCCGGAGGTCGCCGGGCAGTCGCTGAAGCAAATTGCCGAGGGCTGGTCGATGTCACTTCACGAAGCGGGAAAATTACTGATGCCCGCAGGCGCGATTTATTACAACATGGACGAGCAGGACGTGCGGCGCGTGCTGCGCTACCCGGCAACGATGGTAGGGTCAGACGGGCTGCCGAACGACCCGATGCCGCATCCTCGCCTGTGGGGGGCGTTCCCACGCGTGCTGGGGCACTACAGCCGCGACGAAAAGCTTTTCCCGCTGACGCAGGCGGTGCATAAGATGACGGGGATGTCGGCGGCGCGGTTCCAACTGCCCGAACGTGGCCTGGTGAAGCGCGGCTATTATGCCGATCTGGTGTTGTTCGACCCGGCGACGGTGCGGGATGTGGCGAGCTTCAGTAACCCTAAACAGCCCGCCGCCGGCATTGAAGCGGTGATGGTGAACGGGGTGATGAGCTACGGACTCGAGCAGAAAGTGATTGGCCGGGCGGGGCGGTTCCTGCGTCGGCAGAAGTGAATATAACGTTCCCCTCACCCCGGCCCTCTCCCCAGAGAGGAGAGGGGGTAAAACGAGATAAAATCTGGTGAGGGGGAATATGTACCTTCGTCCCCTCTCCCTTCCAGGGAGAGGGTTAGGGTGAGGGTAAACTAATCCACAAGGAGCAATGATGAGCATTAAACGTTATGGCGTTGGCGGCAGTACCGGCACCGGCGGGCAGCCGCTGCCTTTTGCTAAAGCTGTCGAAGCGGCCGGATGGCTGTATGTGTCCGGCCAGACGCCGATGAAGGACGGCGAAGTGGTTGAGGGCGGAATTATCGACCAGTCACGGCTGGCGATTCAAAACTGCGTGGATATCATGACGGAAGCGGGTTACACCCTGGCCGACGTGGTGCACGTGAAGGTGTACCTGACCGATGCCCGCTATTTCCAGTCCTTCAATAAAGTGTTCCGCGACTTCTTCGGCGACCACCCACCGGCCCGCGTGTGCTGCGTGGCTGACCTGGTGGTGGACTGCAAAGTGGAAGTGGACGTGACCTGCTACCGCGCCGATCGGGGTTAATCGCCCAGCGGCTGCCTGTCTGCCCCGCCGCGATGGCTGTCCAGCGCCAGCTTGATGCGGCGCAGGCGGTCCTTCGCCTGGCTTTTGTTGGCCATCGCCAGTTCGGTGGCCAGCACGTCAATCATCGCCAGCATCGCGTAGCGCGAGGTGCTCGGCTTAAAAATGTAGTCGTTCTCGCGAATAATCAGCGGCAGTACGATGTCTGCCTGTTCAGCCAGCGGCGTACCCTGCGGGGTAATGGCGACGATTTTTGCGCCGTACTGGCGCGCAATAGCCGCGCTTTCCACTACTTCTGGCGTATAGCCTCCCAACGACAGGGCCACAACAACATCGTTAGAGGCCACCGACGCCGCCATCATTCTAGCCAGAAGACCGTCGCTTTGGCTCACCACCGGCAGGCCGAGGCGAAACAGACGGAACTGCAACTCCTGCGCACAAATCGTCGATCCGCCGCCCATGCCCAGCGCCAGGATTTGCCGCGCATTACTCAGCCAGGTCACAGCCTTGTTTAACGATTCCGGGTTTAGCGCACGGCGATTGATATCCAGCACGTTGATGATGGTTTCGTAGATGCCCTGCACGCCCTCAAGGTCCGGCACATCGAGAATAAATCTTTGGCCCACCGCCAGCGACTGGGCCAGTTTGACCTTGAGTTCTCGCACGTCTTTGCAGCCGATGGCGCGGGCAAAGCGGGTAATGGAGGCCTGGCTGGTTTGCGTCTGACGCGCCATTTCCGAAATCGGCAGCGCGGCGGCGGCCTGCACATCGTCCAGAATAAACTGCGCGATGCGCTTTTCGGTGGCGGTCAGCTCAACGAAACGGTCGGTGATGCAGGAGATAATATCGATGGTGTAGCTCATGGCGCGACCCTGGTACTTGTGCAAAAAACAGAAGGTACTTTGTACCATAAAATCGTTACCCGGGTCGCTTCAGGCGGGTTCAGGATGGCTCGCTTATCGCTTCCATTCGCCGCTGCCCGATCGTGGCTCGAATAAACGCGGCGATAAATACCAGCGCAGAGAGCACGACGATAGTAGGCGCGGGCGCGCTGTCGATAAAGAATGAAAGGTAAACGCCAAGAAACGACGTCACGATAGCCTGCACAAGCGCGACCAGCATCATGCCTTTGAACGTGCGCGTAAGCAGCGACGCGATAGCGCCTGGTGCGATAAGCAGGGATATTGCGAGGATAATCCCCACCGCCTTTAGCGCCGCGACGATGGTCAGCGACACCAGGCAGAGCAGGCCGTAGTTCAGCAGCTTAACGTTCAGGCCGGAAACCTGTGCCTGAATGGGATCGAAGGCATGCAGCAGCAAATCCCGCCATTTTAGCCCCACTACTACCACCGTTAGCAGCACGATAGCGCCTGTTTGCAGAATGTCGCTGTAGCTTACGCCCAGCATGTCGCCAAACAGAATGTGGTCGAGGTGGATATCCGGCTTCAGGTAAACGTACAGTACCAGCCCCGCGCCAAACATGCCGGAGAAGACGATGCCCATCACCGTGTCGCGCTTGATACGGCTGTTGTCCTGCAGATAGCCGGTGGCAAAGGCACAAAACAGCCCGGCCACGAAGGCACCGAGGCCCAGCGGCAGGCCGACCATCCAGGCGATCACCACGCCGGGGAAGACCGCGTGGCTCATGGCATCGCCCATCAGCGCCCAGCCTTTTAGCACCAGGAAGCAGGAAAGCAGCGCACAGGGAATGGCGACCAGCGTGGTCATGGTCAGGGCGTTGATCATAAAGCCAAACTGGAAGGGGGAAAGCAGGGTATCTAACAGGCTCATGGCGTTTGCTCCAGGCTCAGGCGGGCGCGCCGACGGTTAGCCAGCAGGCCGTGTTTGGGCGCAAACACGAAGGTCAGCAGGAAGATAAGCGTTTGCAGTACTACGATAATCCCGCCGGTAGCGCCGTCGAGGAAGTAGCTTATCCAGGTGCCGAATGCGCTGGTAAAAGTGCCTAACGTGACGGAAATAATGAGCAGCTTAGGAAAGCGGTCCGTCAGCAGATAAGCCGTTGCGCCCGGCGTCACCACCATGCAAATCACCAGAAAAGCGCCAACGGTTTGCAGCGCTGCCACGGTGGTGGCAGAAAGCAGGGTGAAGAACAATCCTTTGAGCCACAGCGGATTAAGGCCGATGGAGCGGGCGTGGTTTTCGTCGAAGAAGGTCACCATCAGGTCTTTCCACTTCAGCAGCAGAATCGCCAGCGAGACAAAACCGATAATTGCCAGCTGCACGATATCCGACGGGGCGATAGCCAGAATATTGCCGAGCACGATGGTCTGAATGTTCACTGACGTCGGGTTGAGCGACACCATAAACAGCCCAAGGCCAAAGAATGACGAGAAGATAAGGCCAATAATGGTGTCTTCGCGCAGGCGCGTGCGCTGGTTTAAAAACAGCATGGTGCCTGCAGCGAGGCCGCCGGAGAAAAATGCGCCGATGGAAAACGGCAGGCCGAGCATATAAGCGCCGGCAACGCCGGGCACGATGGAGTGGG
Organism: Cedecea neteri; assembly: GCF_000757825.1. Classification (GTDB taxonomy): domain Bacteria; phylum Pseudomonadota; class Gammaproteobacteria; order Enterobacterales; family Enterobacteriaceae; genus Cedecea; species Cedecea selenatireducens. The sequence continues at coordinate 2,246,514 of NZ_CP009451.1, read as the reverse complement.
AAAGGGCATCGCCGATGAGCGACCAGCCTTTCAGCATCAGGTAGCAGGAGAGAAAGGCGCAGACCCCGCCGACCAGCGCCGAAACCCAGATGGCGTTAAACATATAACCATAGCTAAACGGCTCGAGCAGGACGGACATTACGGCTCCCCTTTTAACGCTGCGCCGTGGATAAACGGCCTTTCGTCGTCGGTGAGCACGCTGGTTTCTTTGCCGGTTAAGGTGACGTGGCGCAGCACGCCGCTGAAGGCCAGCTCCAGGTTTGCCTGGGTAAAGGTGACGTCGGTCGGGCCGCAGGCCAGCACTGTGCCTTTCACCAGCACGGTGTAGTCGCAGTAGTCGGTTACGGCGCCGAGGTTGTGGGTCGAGACCAGCATCGTGCGGCCTTCGTCCCGCAGCTCGCGCAGCAGGCTGATGATCTGCTCTTCCGTTTTCACGTCCACCCCGGTAAACGGTTCGTCCAGCAGGATCACCTGGCCGTCCTGGGCAATCGCGCGGGCAAGAAATACACGCTTTTTCTGCCCGCCGGACAGTTCGCCGATTTGGCGCTTGCGGAAGTCGCTCATCCCTACGCGAGCGAGGGCGTTGTCTACCGCCAGCTTGTCTGCCTTACCGGGAATCCGCAGCATCCCCATATGGCCGAAACGCCCCATCATTACCACATCTTCGACCAGCACCGGGAACGTCCAGTCCACGTCCTCTGACTGCGGAACATAGGCCACCAGGTTGTTGCGTAGCGCCTTGCGCGTGGGCATATCCAGAATCGAGATGCTGCCGCTGGCCAGGCGCACAAAGCCCATGATCGCTTTAAACAGCGTCGATTTCCCTGAGCCGTTGACCCCAACCAGCGCCGCAATGGTGCCGGTCGGAATTTCAAAGCTGGCCGCCCGCAGCGCCGTATGGCCATTGCGATAGGTGACGCTGGCGTCCTGCACGACGATACCGGGACGACGACTCATTTTTTCAGCCCTTCATTGATGCCGTTAACGATGGTGCTGGTGGTGACGCGAAGCAGGTCAAGATAGGTCGGAACCGGGCCGTTTGCCGCGCTCAGGGAGTCGACATAAAGCACGCCGCCGTAATGCGCGCCGGACTCACGGGCCGCCTGGCGAGCGGGCTTATCGGAAATGGTACTTTCGCTGAAAATCGTCGGGATCTGGTATTTCCGAATGCTGTCGATCACTTTGCGCACCTGCTGCGGCGTGCCCTGCTGATCGGCGTTGATCGGCCACAGATAGAGTTCTTTCAGGCCAAAGTCGTTGGCGAGATAGGAGAATGCGCCTTCGCTGGTGACCAGCCAGCGCTTATCCGCCGGAATTTTTGCCAGCTCGTTGCGCAGGGGCTCGATGGTTTGCTGGATTTTCTGCTTGTAGGCTTCGGCGTTGCGGGTATAGGTCGCGGCGTTGTCCGGATCGTATTTAATAAACGCATCCCGGATATTATCGACGTAGATCAGCGCGTTTTGCGGCGACATCCATGCGTGAGGGTTAGGTTTGCCGTTATAAGGGCCTTCGGTGATGCCCGTGGGTTGAATGCCGGTGGTGACAACGACTTCAGGCACGCCTTTCAGGTGCTGATAAAACTTCGCGAACCAGAGTTCGAGGTTTAGCCCGTTGGTCAAAATTAGCTGAGCACCCTGCGCCCGACGAATGTCCCCTGGCGTGGGCTGGTATTCATGGATTTCAGCCCCCGGCTTGGTGATGGACTCCACGTCAGCGGCGTCTCCGGCCACGTTCTGCGCCATATCGGCGATGATAGTAAAGGTGGTGATCGCCTTAAATTTTGCCTGCGCCTGAGCGGCGCCCAATAGCATAGCCAGCGCGGCGACAGCGGCCACAATACTCTGCGTTAACTTCAGTTTCCCGGGCATCGTCTTCCCTCACGAGTGATTATAGATTCAGCGTTTATAGCAACTGCTATAAAACATAGCTGTTGCTATAATTAAATGCAAATAATTATCATTTGTGTGATTTAAACGTGGAGATAGAGCAGGTTGTTCTTTAGGCACAAATAATCTGTATGCCGAGACGGTTAATATTCCGTTCACCTCTTGTCCTGTTTTATATACAGCCATTGCACTAGTGAACGACTCGGGGAAGTCACCGTCACTTCCCCGAGACCCCGGACTCCCGGCCAAATAAATCGCCGCAAGCGGTAAACCTCCGTTTTATCTCCCAGTCCTGGGTCGGCTGAGATGCGTTCCCGACGCTCTCAGCCTCCGGCCGTTCCCGACGTCCGGACCCTGGCCAGTCGGAGAGAAAACGGAGGCGATTTAAGCCGGAACCGAGCCTCGCTTCTTATGTTTACCCTCACCCTAACCCTCTCCCTGGAAGGGAGAGGGGATAAACAATGTTTCCCATAGCTTTTGTTTTCTCCCTCGCCCCTTTGGGGAGAGGGCTGGGGTGAGGGGAAGATTTTTCCCCGGCTCTCATCGCCCCTGTTTATGACCCAACTCAGGCGGGGTTGAGCTGCCGGGAGCGGCGAAAGAGAGCGATCGTCGGGAACGAATCGCGAAGTATAAGAGACGGGGAAGAGAGAGTAGGAAAGGAATAGCTCCTCTCCCTTCCAGAGAGAGGATTGACGTGAAAGGCCTACAATCCTAAATCATCAAAATCTGAAGCATCATGGCGCTCGGCCAGCTGCACATCGCCCCAGGTGCGGTTCACGATGCGGCCGCGTTTAACCGCCGGGCGGTTAGCCACTTCATCGGCCCAGCGGCCAAAGTGCTTATAAGAAGCCACGTCCAGGAACTCGGCGGATTCGTACAGGCCGCCTTTTGCCAGCGCACCGTACCAGGTAAAGATCGCAATATCGGCGATGGTGTATTCATCTCCGGCGATAAAACGATGATTCTCCAGCTGTTTGTCGAGCACGTCCAGCTGGCGCTTGGCTTCCATCGCAAAGCGGTTGATGGCGTACTCAATTTTGACCGGCGCATAGTGGTAGAAGTGACCGAAACCGCCGCCCAGATATGGCGCAGAACCCTGCAGCCAGAACAGCCAGTTCAGCGCTTCGGTACGCCCGGCGATGTCCTTCGGCAGGAAGTGGCCGAATTTTTCTGCGAGGTAAAGCAGGATGTTGCCGGACTCAAATACGCGCAGCGGCGGCGTGACGGAATGGTCAAACAGCGCCGGGATCTTGGAGTTCGGGTTTACTTCTACAAAGCCGCTGGAGAACTGATCGCCTTCACCGATACGAATCAGGTGCGCGTCGTATTCTGCCCCGCTGATGCCCAGCGCCAGCAGCTCTTCCAGCAGAATAGTCACCTTCTGCCCGTTAGGCGTGCCAAGGGAATAAAGCTGCAGCGGATGCTTGCCGACCGGCAGCGTTTTTTCGTGGGTTGGGCCGGAAACCGGGCGGTTGATGCTGGAGAACTGGCCTGCTTCGGTCTTGTTCCAGGTCCAGACTTTTGGTGGCTGGTAGTTGTGTTCGGACATAGCGTTATCTGCCTTCTTCTCAGGTTAGTTATCTAATGAAACTATCTGGAAGTGTAGCAAGAGGGAAGAGCTGGCCGGGCTATACCGCCAGAAAAGCGAAAGCCCGGCACGGCATTACAGGCTACGCCGATACGCTAAAGAGATTTAAGTTTATCTCGGCCTGAACCTTAGTCACGATGTTGATGACTGACTGGGCAAAACTGCCTTCTCCTCGTTCGACCAGGAGGGACCATGCGTCTGGATCCATGCCCCAGTTACGTGGCACATGCATGCTTTCGTCGGTATAGGTCCACCATGGCCACCATCCTTCTTTATGGGTGTGAGCTTCCAACTCGGGGTATATAACATTCATCGCTTCAGAAATAAGAGGGAAATAGAGGCGCTGGTTCTTTTTGGACATGATATCCGAACTGCTTATTCCCCAACAGAAACCGCAATAGTTTGGTTTCTCAAATTGCCAGCACAGGGTGAAATCATCTTCCCCTGAAAAGTAAAAATGAAAATCAGCTTCCTTACTTCCCGTAAGAAGTTGGTTATTATAATCAAGGGTAATGCCTTTAGGTTGAAGTTCTTTTTTTAAATAAGATAGGAAGTCAATCCAAAGTTGTTCTTTTACTTTTCTCATGCTTTGAGCAATAAGGAATGCAGCATTAAGATTCTGTGGAGAGGCTATTACGTTCTCTGTTAGTTCTTTTTCAAAATCCACGTTTGTCTCTCCGTTTATATCTTCACGAGTAAATTGTATTAGCGCATCAACAAAACAGCGAACCTGTGGTGCTTTAATATGTGGGGCGCAGGCAGCAAGCCATTCTGCTAACTGATAAAAAGTGAATTGTATAATGTTTCTTCTGAGATCCTGGGGTGTTTCAGGGCGAAGTGTAAAGTCATTGATCTCATTGTTACAAAGATAAACCATTAACCAACTGCTGTTTTTTTTCTTGGCTTCATTTGCTAGCCAATTTGAATAATCATAGAGTTGGTCTATTTGGTCGGCAGCCCAGGGTTTGTTTTCTATGCCTATAAGAATCTCTTTGCTGGCGATGTATATGTCTATTCTTCTTTTGTTTAGTATTGTGTATTCAGTAAAAACCTGAGTTGATTTATTAATGGATATACTTTCAGTGAGTCCTGTTGAATTATAGAAACTCGAAAGAAAGAGATCTCCCTGAGCATGATCTTCCTGAGGATCCAGAAGGTAGGCAAGGCCGCGGGATAATGTGTTTTCATTTATGTTGAAAAATTTAAATAATTTGAAGTCAGGCGCTACCTGGCTGGCATATCGAATTTTTGCCTGCCGATAGCCCTCGTGAAGCATTGCCGTGCTGTTCAGCAGTTTTTGAATATTTTTCTGCACAAGAGGCATTTCCATTGAAAATAATAAAATTAGAACGGAATGATAATAATGTTTTATTGTTAAAAGATCACCCCGCCAAAAAAGGCGAGGTGAGATAAGTAAGAAGCATTATGCCGGTTTCAGCCCCGGTTCAACGAGGCCATAAACCTGGCGGTTCCGGCGGGGGGCTCTTGCCAGTTCGGCCACGTGCGCGGCGACGTCGGCACGCATCACCATGCCGTGAATTTCGGGGGCCTGGCTCAGAACGGCCTTACCGGTTGGCTCGCCGTGAAGCAGGCCGCCGGGGCGAACGATGGCAAAGTCCAGCGTGCTGGTTTGCAGCCAGCTTTCCGCGAGAGATTTTTCCCGCACCGCCTGGCCGAAACCAGCTTTTGCACGGTCGGACAAGTAAGCCCAGCTTTCTCCGCAGCCCAAAGAGGTGACCAGCACCATCCGCGAGATCCCGGATTTTTCGGCGCAGTCGATAACGGTGCGGTGCGCCAGGTAATCCTGCGCGCCGCCCATTGTCGAGATGACGGTTGCGTCCTGGCCCGCAAGGCGACAGGCTTCTGTGACCGCGTCTGCATCGCAGGCGTCACCGATAATCACCTGAGCGCCAGCCTCGCGCAGTTTTGCTGCAGCCTCTTCGTTACGCACCAGCGCAACAACGCGGCGGCTTTCCGCCAGCGCCAGCTTCGCGGTTAGCGCGCCTACGCCTTTACCCCCGGCTCCAAAAATTAACCATGGCGTCATGCAATATTTCCCTTAAGTGTCTCTGCCAGCGCCCGGAAAGCCTCGAGCTGGTCTGCCAGTAACTGACGATGATCGTCGCGCCCGATGAAGATTTTCAGCATCGCGCTGCCCGCCTGATTGAAGAACAGAATCGAGGCTGTGTCCATCCCCATAAATTTACGCTCAATCAGCGCGATGTGGGTGCAGTTGCTCGCCTTGATGTGCCCCGTCATGCCTTTCTTGCCGCGCAGGTTGAAGTAGCCGTGGCGGTGGAAGCCGGAAGGCAGCTCGCCGGAAAATTCAATAATCAGGTCGGCGGTATGCACCAGCGTGGTGACGCTGCCCCATTCGGCAACGGTATCCCACACTGTGTCAAACCGCTCGCCGCTGACCAGGGCCAGAGCAGGCAACTGAGTCACTACGTCCAGCAGGGTGACATTATATTGTGCGGCGATGGATTCCAGCGTGCCGTCTGGCTGGGTTTTTAAGTAGTCAGCGAGGGAAACGGAAGTCATAGGGGAGCTCCTTGTGGATTGTTTTCCGTTGTTATTGGGGTATTCAGGGTCGAAATCAGCGTCTGCAGGGACTGGAAGATATTACTGGCCCAGAAGCGGCCTTCGTCGGTCAGGCGCAGGCAGAGAGAGTCATCGCGCGTCAGGCCGGACTCATGCCACTGGGTGAGCAGCGGCTGGAGCAGAGGCGCATCAGCGGTCAATTCATCGAGCGGCACGCGTGCAGTTTCAATCCCGGCCTGCAGCCGATGCCGCCAGCGGTAGCCAGGGTCGGTGGTGCGGGCCATCATCATCAGCGGCTTTTTCCCGGCGGCAACGGCGGTGTGCCAGTTTTCAAGGTTACGCTCAACCATCCAGGAATAGCCGTTGACCGAGCCGCCCGCCCCTGAGCCAAAGGCCAGGCAGTCTGCGCCTTGTTTTATCAGCAGGTTGTAGAGGTTGCGCTCTCGCGTGGTGCGCGCCCAGTGGCTGTTGCTGATGCAGCGCCAGCCCGCGCTGTCCATGAAGTCGCAGCCCTGAAGGTACAGATCCCTGCGTTCTGCCGGTGAAGGTAGCGCAACACGTCCGTTTTCCACGGCTTTACCCAGCGGCGTTTGCGGCAGCAGGTTCAGAGCATAAAGGTCGACGCCATCGAGGCCGATGTCCCGCGCGATAGACAGATCCTCTGCCCACAGTTGCCGATCCTGACCCGGCAGGCCAAACAGCAGGTCACACACCACGGCGGCGCGATCGCGTTTGCAGAGGTTTTCCATAAAGCGCCGGGCGGTGGGGCCGTCGGACGTACGTGCCATTTTCTTGCGGATTTTGCTGTTAAACGACTGAATGCCGATGGAGAAACGGTTTGCTCCCGCGTCGAGGCAGGCATCGATGCGCTCATCGTCAAAATTCAGCACCCGGCCTTCAATGGTGATTTCGCAGTCAGGCGCCAGCGGCAGGCTGCGGCGCAGGGCGGTAATGATCCGCGCCAAATCTTTTGCCGAAAGCGCCGAAGGCGTGCCCCCGCCAAAGTAGATGGCGTGAATGGGCGCGGACTGGTGCAGCGGGCTGCTGGCCTCCAGCTCAATTTCCCTGAGCAGCGCGTGGGTGTAACGCTCGCAGTGGTCTTCTTCGTAGCGATTCTGATAAAAACCGCAGAAGGTACAGTGCGTTGCGCAGAAGGGAATATGCAGATAGACCAGCCTTTTGCCGGGAGGCGTCGGGCTGGCAATCACCTGCTGCCAGGTTTGCTCAAGCTGCTCTTTGGCAACGGGTGCAGCGCCGCGCCACGGCATGGTAGCGTGACGATCTTTAAAAGGTTGCCCGCCGGGTTGCGCGAAGTGCGCCTGGAGATCCAGTTCAGGTTTCATGTTCAGCGTCGCTCATTTCGAAGTAATCCTTAATCGTTCTGCCCGGAATCAGGCCAAAACTGGTGATGCAGTAGTTCCACGGCTTCTGCGATACGCGGGCCCATGCCCAGGATCAGCGCCCGATCGATGATGACTATCCGCTTATTTTTCCAGGCCGATGTGTGGGTGATGCCGGGAATGGCCTTCAGCGCGTCAGGGTTGCCCTGCGTCATTTGGGTCGTGGCGACAATCACGTCCGGATTCGCAGCTATCATCGCTTCGGTGCTGTAGCTCTGATACTGGCGATGCCCGGCGATATTGCTGGCTCCCGCCATTTTCAGGATGGTGTCGGCCACGCTGCCCGCGCCGGCAACCTGCGGCAGGCTGCCGCCTGCAGAGAGAATAAACATCGCCCTGACGGGATGGGGTTTGAGGGCGCTGCTTTTGGCTACGGCCTCCAGCCGTTGGCGCAGGCTGGCAATCAGTGCTTTGCCCTGCTGCGGGCTACCCAGGGCATTAGCAAGTGTTTGAATATTTTCATACATTTGTTCGACCGTGGCGGGAACTCGTGGGAGCAACAGCACGTTCACTTTGGTTTTTTTAAGCTGTTCAAAGACGATGTGTGGGCCAGCGTCCTGCCAGGTGATGAAGCGCTCAGGGCGCAGCGACAATATGGCTTCGCTGCTGAGCTGCATCCACGGGCCGGTGTGCGGCAATTTTTCCGTTTCCGGCGGCCAGGCTGTGGTTTCGTCTACGCCAACTACCTGAGCGCCTGCGCCCAGCGCGTAAACGAGTTCTGTCAGTGAACCTCCGGCAACAACCAGCCGCTCGCCGGCAGCGGTGGAAAATGACGCCGTCAGCGCCAGCAGTACGGCAAAATGACTTTTCTTCATCAGAATTTCCACCCAAAGCCGAGGGCCGTATTGAAGCCCGCTTCCGGAATAGATTCGTGGGCGGTCTGGTAGCGCTTGTTGGTCAGATTATTCAGCGCAAAGTTGACCTGGTACTGGTCGTTGTCACCAAATTCTGCATTTACCGCCAGATTCAGCGTAGCCCAGCCGGGGTAGCGCCTTTCACCGTCGCCGGTATTTTCTTTGGCTCGGGAAGCGGCGCGGATGAAGGCGTCGGAGGTGAGGTTCATGGCGTTGAGCATAAGCGTATGCCTGACCCCAAAGCGGCCGTTAACGGCGGGTTCCCCGGTATCCCAGGTTTTCAACGTGCTGCTCTGATACTGACGACGTAGGAGGTTACCGCTCAGATAAGGGGAGATGGCCCAGCCGTTATACTCGGCGCTGAGCTCTATGCCGTAGGTTTTGGCTCGATTGATATTGTCGTAGTAGCGGTAGTCGGCTCGTGCGCTGCCGCTGTTTCCCTGACAAACGGCTTGCCCTTCGCAGGCCCGCGAAGCGATGTAATCTTTCGCTTCGGAGTAGTATGCCGTGCCGTCCACCAACCACAGATTGCCCTTATAGCGGGCACCGATTTCGTAGTTATTGGAATGTTCAGGGCTCAGGTTCTGGTTGCCATAAGTCAGGCCGCCGCCGGCGGAGGTTTGCATAAATTGCTGTACCAGCGTCGGGAAGACGTAGCCCTGGGCAAAGGCGGCGCGCAGCTCGATATCTTTAAACCCGGAGTAGTTCAGGCTGGTGGCACCCACAAACTGGCTATCGCTGGTCGACTTGTCGCCTTTGGTGCTGCTGGTTGCCACACCGTCTTCAACCGTTTGCGAGCTGCTGTTGATGAGCTTTGAGGCCAGCCAGTATTGCCTGGCTCCCACGGTCCAGGTCCAGTCATCGGCCAGATGCCAGGCGTTCTGAGCAAACAGCGAGGTATTAGTTTGCTCTGATTTATCCTGCGACCGGGTGCGGGTTTCGATATCAAAGAACCCGGTTTTCGCCGTCTGGCGCGTGTAGCCGCTGGAATTCTGGTTCACTTTGTCGTGCTGATACTGCGCCCCAAGCACCAGATCGTTCCCGGCCGGCAGCGAGAAGTTAGTTTGCAGCGTCACGCCCTGGGTGTACTGCTTATCGTGGGTTTGGGTCTGATTTTTTACGCTTAACGCCTGGATGATGGGCGAGGGAATCGGCTGCGTAGTGGCGACTTCATTTTCAAACTGGCGTTCGACGGTCTGGTTATAGGCATCGAGGTGGATTTTTTTCAGGTAGTTTCCGTCGACGTCATAATCGTAAAACAGCCCGATTTTTTCCCGCGTCATTGCCGGGATCCTGACGCTAAAAGTATCGAACTGGTGAGCCGGATCGCTGTACCAGGTTTGCGTGGAGAGGCGGTAGCGGTCGAGAGACAGGCCGATTTTCTGGCGGTCGAAGTTGTAGCCCAGCCACAGGCCCTGGCCGTTATTGCGAAAGTGGGTGTTATCCAGCCGCCCATCTGGCGTTTTTCTGTTGCCCTGATCCGAGTAGCTGCCGTTAATGCGATAGTCGAACTGGCCGATGCTGCCCCAGGCGGCGGCGGATTCCTGCCAGCCTGCCGTTGCCGAGTTCCAGGTGGCTTTTACCAGCCCGCCCAGCGGCTTGTCACCGCCTTTTTTGGTGATGAAATTCACCACCCCGCCGATGGCCTGTGAGCCATAAAGAACGGAGTAGGGGCCTTTAATAACTTCAATTCGCTCCAGGGCGGATTCATCGATAAGCAGGCCCGCGCCGTAGTCCTGGCCGGCACGCTGCCAGGTGACCTGCTGGCCATCAATCAAAACCAGCACGCGTGACGAGGCTTCCCCGCGGATGCGGATCTGCTTTCGCCCCGCCAGTGAATTATCCGTGACTTCTACGCCGGGAATGTCACGCAGATCGTCGGCAATCGAGACGCTGGTTGAGTTCTCAAGCGTTTTTCTGTCCACGACCTGGACGGTGACCGGGCTGTTCCAGAGGTTGGTTTCCGAGCGGCTGGCGCTGACGATGATGGTATCTTCAGGCGCGGTATTTTCCTGGGCAAATGCAGCGGCGGGAGCGGCAACGGCTCCCGCAACAAACAGAGGTATGGCTGAAAAGGCCGTGTAGGTTTTACGTTTCCCTGGCATAAACTCATCCTTGCGAACAGTAATGATAGTTATTATCGTTCGCCTTTATATCCAGGCCGGTCACGCATATCCACCGTTTAACCTGCTAACCAGATGCAACTTTGATTTTGGTCAAAGTTGCGCGGCGTCTTTGAAAAGAGGGGGCGCGTCCCATGTCTATGGCAGGATCGATCCTTTTTATGTTTCTAACCTGTTTATTTCATCAACAAACCCGCAAAAAGCTGCCATGAGCCTGGAATGACGCACGCTGTTTATTTTCCGTTGTGTTCCAGGTTTGTAATGTCTTGCGGCAGGGTATGCCTTAATTCCAAATGCCTCCTGGTTAGTTACCGCCAGAAATAATCAGTCAAATCATGTAAAGGAGTGATGTTTTTATGTTGCAGCGCAAGGATGGAAAAGTACTCCTTCTGTTTATTGGTTTTCTGTTTATTTATTTGTTGCCGGGAATATATGGGCATACGCCGTGGAAGCAGGATGAAAATTATACTTTTGGCGTGATTCAAACCATGTATGAAACAGGCAACTGGTTGGTGCCTGTGAATGCCGGTGAGCCTTTTATGGAAAAACCACCGCTTTATTACTGGACGGCCACGCTGATGGTGCATTTATTCTCTGGCGTACTGCCGATGCATGATGCAGCTCGCACCGCAACGTTATTGTTTTCTGTTATTAATTTTTCATTTTTTATTCTGCTGGCGAGGAGAGTATTTCGTAGTGAAAGCCTGACGGATTACCGTATTTGGCTAGCTTTCACCGTGTATGTCAGCGCTCCGGGCATTCTGCGTCACAGCCATGATATGTTCAGCGATACGGCCCTCACTGCCGGTGCAACCGTGGCGCTCTATGGCATTGTAGGACTTATCCGTCAGGAAAAAATAGCCGCCTCGGCCGTATGGGTTTGCGTGGGGACGGTGGTCACCCTGTTATCGAAAGGCGTTTTTATTCCCGGCGTGCTGTGGATGACGCTATTTTTTAGTTCTCTATTTTTCGCGCAATGCCGGACAAAATCTTTTTGGAAGCCTGTTATTCTTGCGGGAGTCGTTTCACTTGCCTTTATTCTTCCCTGGCCGGTGCTGCTTTATATGAAGCATCCGGATCTGTTTATAGTGTGGTTCTGGGAAAATAACATTGGCCGCTTCCTGGGGTTTTCTGTTGCAAAGCTCGGGGCTAAAGCCAATCTGATGCGAGTCCCCGAGGCGATTGTGCTTTTTGCACTGCCGTCCGGCATACTGGCAACGCTATATTTTCTCCGTCACCCTCTTAAGCGCCTGAAGAGTCAGGATGACTTTGCTATTACTCTGTTTCCGCTGCTGGGGATTATTGTTCTGCAGATGTCGGCGAGCAGCCGTGCTTTATATCTGATGCCCTTTGTTGGCCCGCTGGCCATATTGGGCTCTCAGCTGCTGCCGTTAATAAAAGAGAAAACGCTACGTTATTTCTCTTATTTTGCCGCCGCGCTCTGGTCAGTCCTGCTGGTGGTGGTGTGGGGCGTCTATCTGCTGAAGATTAGCGGCGATAAAAGAGGGTGGTTGGATCCTCTTGAGCGTTGGCTGCCGACGAGCTACGAGCTGCATTTCTCCTGGCCGCTGTGCCTGTTTGCTCTGGCTATCACTGCGCTGTGGTTTAGCCGCGCGCGTTTATCTGGTGCGCTCAACCCGGCATTGCGTGCCGCTCTGAGTTGGGGATTAGGCGCGGTCTCTGTCTGGAGCGTGGCGTTTACCTTGATGGTCGGCTGGTTCGATTACAGTAAAGGCTACGAAGGCGTCTTTACCGATCTCAAAAGTCACCTTGCCGGGCAGTACCAGGCGAATGACTGTATGGCGTCTTACCGCATTGGTGAATCTGAAGCACCGATGCTCTACTACTTTGCAGGCATTCTGCATCGGCCACAAAAGACCTTCAGCAGGCCTGAGAATTGCCGCTGGCTGATTGTGCTCGGCGATAAGCTACAGCCTGCGCCTGCGGGAATGACATTTTTCTGGGAAGATAATCGTCCCGGTGAGAAGCGTAACAATCTGATGGTTTACCGGGACGTGTCGGGGAATGACGGCTGAAAACAGCCTGGCAGGCCAGCAGCGTGTGTGTTGTACATTTCATTACACGCCGATACCAAACACTCACTGAAGAGTTTATTCGACACGCCTATAGTTCATTTCAACGGCCCCGCAGTGGGGTACACACAAAAACAAATTCGAGGATGTCGAAATGAAAAAAGTATTAGCTCTGGTTGTTGCCGCTGCTATGGGTCTGTCTTCCGCTGCTTTCGCTGCTGACACTACCGCTACCGCACCAGCCGCTGCTCCGGCAACCACCGCCGCTGCACCTGCTGCTAAAGTTCCAGCGGCAAAAGTAACGCACCATAAGAAACACAAAAAAGCTGCCGTTCAGAAAGCTCAGGCCGCTAAAAAGCATCATAAAAAAGCCGCTAAGCCAGCGACCGAGCAGAAAGCTCAGGCTGCCAAAAAGCACCACAAAAAAGCAGTAAAACCTGCGGCAGCACAGAAGGCTCAGGCGGCTAAAAAGCATCATAAAAAAGCAGTAAAACCTGTTGCTCAGAAAGCGCAGGCTGCTAAGAAACACGTGAAAAAACACCATAAAGCTGCAGCAAAACCAGCTGTTCAGCCAGCAGCATAAGTCAGGCGGGGCTACCCCGTTAGCTTGAAGCGTTAACACAAACACCCGGCTTGCCGGGTGTTTCTTTCTGGAGTTCAGATAATGTTGCGACGCTACAGTTTCGAATTAATCCTCACCGCGCTGCTCACCTGCGGCCTGATCACGCTGAATTTTTGGCTTCAGTAGGCTGAATGCTTTTTGGGGTTCGTAAGAACCGCCGCCCTACACATCACTCAAAAAAACCAGGTTAGATCCCCGTTTGGACATTTGTGCAGATGAGCGCTGTCGCTTTTATTTGGCACTGGAAAGGTGGCTGGAAGAGGGTGATGTTGATGCAGCTGAATAATCGAACTTGTTCGATGGAGAGTCCAGAGTCCAGAGTCCAGAGTCCAGACGCCAGAAAGCAAAAAACCCGCCATAGGCGGGTTCTTCTAAATAGTGGTGCCCGGACTCGGAATCGAACCAAGGACACGGGGATTTTCAATCCCCTGCTCTACCGACTGAGCTATCCGGGCAACGGGCCGCATTAAACCGTAAAGGCCGCCAGGCGTCAACGGCTTTGTCATAAAAAATCCCTAAAACTATGCTGATTGCCTGCTTTTCAGTCAAGGGCAGCAAAAAGACGTGCTTCAGGTTAATGCCCCGCCGGTGCGGCACAGCGCAAAGCGCAGAATATCTTCCGCAAGGGTCCTGGCTGTGTCGATATCGGCCTGGCTGCGCTTCACCAATAGCTTACTCAGGCAGCCTTCCAGCACCAGCTCCATTTGGTGGGCGACCATCGTCGGGTCATCCACTTCCATCTGCGTCAGCAGCTCGTGAGTGTACTCCCAGGCCGCTTTTTTCTGCTGGTCTGCAAGCTGATGAATCGGGTGCGCGGCGTCGGGGTAGAACGTGCAGGCGGCAATAAACAGGCAGCCGGGGTAGCGCTGGTTACTCACGCATTCGGTCAGGGCATGGTAGCGTTTCAGCAGCTTTTGCTCCGGCGTCATCTCTTCATCCAGCATCAGCTGGCGCCGCCAGACGTCTACCTGCGAGCTTAAGTAGCGCAGGGCGTCGTACAGCAGGGCTTCGCTGTCGGGCCAAAACTGTCGAACCTCAGCGAGCGGGTAATCGGCTTCTTGCGCCACCATCTCCAGCGTCGTGCTGGCAATGCCTTCACGTTCAAGGACATGCAGGGCGTGCTCTAAAACTTCTTCGCGTTGCACGGTTTTCTCCTTACGTTTCCCAACGGATCAAGTGTTGTTTACTGGCTGCGATTGCGCAAATGCTCGCTAAACGCGCTGGCATCCATAAAGCCCGTTACGCGGGCTGCAGGCTGCTCGAGGCCGTGAGTATCAAAGAATAAAATGGTCGGCAGGCCAAGCACCTGCAGATGCTTCAACAGGGCTTTGTCATCGGCGTTATTTGCCGTGACGTCGGCCTGGAGTAAAACGGTATCAGACAGCGCTTTTTGCACCTGCGGATCGCTAAAGGTGTATTTCTCGAACTCTTTACACGCCACGCACCAGTCGGCGTACAAATCGAGCATCACCGGTTTGCCTTTCGCGTTGGCCAGCGCGGCGTCGAGCTGCTCAACGTTAGCTATTTTGCTAAAGCTGAGGTGAGGGACTGCCTGAGCGGATGCCGGAGAGCCAAAAGCCCAGTCCTGCAGCGGGCGAGCGGCGACCAGCGCGGCACCCAGCAGGATGATTTGCAGCACGCGCAGCCAGGATTTCTTCGCCCCGAGGCTGGTGATAAACGCCCAGCCGAAGAAGGCTACGCCCAGCAGGCTCCACAGCCTTAGCCCCCAGGTGTCGCCGAGTACGCGTTCCAGCAGGAATACCGGCAGCGCCAGAATTACAAAACCAAAGGCGGTTTTGACGCTTTCCATCCACGGCCCGCTTTTCGGCAGCAGGCGGTTGCCGAAGACTGTGATCAGGATCAGCGGCAGGCCCATGCCCAGCGCGTAAAGGTAAAGCGTGCCGCCGCCGAGCCACATATTTCCGCTTTGCGCGATGTACAGCAGGATAGCGCTCAGCGGCGCAGTGGTGCACGGCGAGCAGATAAGCCCGGCCAGCGCGCCCATAGCAAAGACGCCGCCCGCTGAGCCACCTTGCTGACGGTTGCTCATCAGCGTCAGGCGCGTTTGCAGCGACGACGGCAGCTGCAGCGTGAACAGACCGAACATCGATGCGGCGAGCAGGATAAAAAGCACCGACAGGCCAATCAGCACGTAGGGATGCTGTAGCGCGGCCTGGAACTGAAGCCCGGCGGCGGCAACGACCAGACCGAGAGCGGTGTAGGTCAGCGCCATGCCCTGGACGTAAACAAAGGCCAG
The DNA here is from genome assembly GCF_000757825.1 of Cedecea neteri. GTDB lineage: Bacteria > Pseudomonadota > Gammaproteobacteria > Enterobacterales > Enterobacteriaceae > Cedecea > Cedecea selenatireducens. The sequence continues at coordinate 2,231,210 of NZ_CP009451.1, read as the reverse complement.
CAGCAGCGCTCTGGCGGTGGACAGGCGTTGTTTACCGCCCAGCACTATGCCGGAGATCAGCGGGTACATCGGCAGCACGCAGGGCGTGAAGGCGATGCCAATGCCGATCAGAAAGGCCCACAGCGCAGAGAAGGGGAGCGATGCGGGGGCGGAGTCGTCTGCGCCCCTCACCCCGGCCCTCTCCCCTTCAGGAGAGAGGGGGGAATCAACTGCAGAGTCGGGTTGATCCAGAGGAGCGACTGCACTCAGCGGCACAACGCGCGTTTCCGGCGGGTAGCAGAACCCGGCTTCGGCGCAGCCCTGGTAGGTGACGCTGATGGCCGAGCCTTTACCGGCGGAGTTAATCGTAATCGGCAGATTCAGCTGCTGGGTGAAGATCTCGGTTTTGCCGTAGAACTCATCCTCGTGCCAGGTGCCTTTGGGAATAGCCAGAGGCGCAATGTCCGCGCTGGTGGGCACCACTTTTATCTGCTGGCGGTAAAGGTAGTAGCCGGGTTTTATTTGCCAGTTGAGGGTTAACTGGCGATCGGACTGCTGAAAGTCGAAGGCGAAGGCCTGGTCGACCGGGACAAACTGGGTTTTATTCTGGGCGTCAAACAGCCCGGCGAAGGCCTGCGAACTGCAAAGCAGCAGGACTAGCGTAATGATGCGTAGAGCCATGAGAGATATTCACTGTTTCCGTGTGCAACTGGCAGAACCAGCAGCTCTGGCGTTTGGTAAGGGTGATGGGTTTTCAGGCAGGCAAGCAGCGCCTCCTGGTGATCCACGTCGCTCTTGAGCAGCATTTGTACTTCATACTCCTGCTCCAGCTTTCCTTCCCAGTAATAGAGCGAAGTCGCGCCCGGCAGCAGCGTAACGCAGGCGGCAAGTTTTTCCGCCAGGACTTTCGCGGCCAGGTCCTGAGCGCTGGCTTCATCCGGTGCGGTACAGAGTACAACGACAGCCTGAGTCATCGACATCACAAACCTCATTATGGGAGGAAACGGCATCGACTATAGCATGAGGAGGGAAGGACGGGCCGAATAACGACCCGTCTTTGAAGAGATTTACAGCAGGATGGTGCCGAACACGAAGCCAAAGCAGACCGCCAGCACTACGCCCATTGTGCCGGGAATAAAGAACGGATGGTTGAAGACAAATTTACCGATACGCGTGGTGCCGGTATCGTCCATCTGTACCGCAGCGACCAGAGTCGGGTAGGTTGGCAGAATAAACAGGCCAGAGACGGCGGCAAAAGAAGCGACGGCGGTTAACGGCGAAACGCTCAGAGCCAGCGCCATCGGCATCAGCGCTTTAGCCGTTGCGGCCTGGGAGTAAAGCAGCGCCGAAGCAAAGAAGAAAATTACCGCCAGCAGCCATGGGTGGCCCTGAATCACGCTGCCTGCGGTCTCTTTGATCCAGTCAATGTTTGCGGAAACAAAGGTATCGCCCAGCCAGGCTACGCCGAGAATACAAATACAGGCGCTCATGCCGGCCTTGAAGGTACTGGAGTTGAGAATGCTTTCCGTTTCTACACCGCAGATAACGGTGGTCAGGGTAGCAACCGACAGCATAATAATCAGGATCGCATTGGTGGTATTCATCAGCGGCGTAGCGACGAGGCCAAGGCTTGGGCTGTTGACGATGGCATAGATAACCACGCCAACCACGCCGAGCAGGAAGAGGAAGACGGAGGTTTTGGCGCGAGGCTTAATCTCGATTTGCTTGTCGCCGCGCAGCTCAATCAGGCCTTCTTCCAGGCGTTTGAGGTAAACCGGGTCATTGGACAGCTTTGAGTCAAACAGGATAGACACCAGGAACGACATCACCAGCACCGCCAGCAGCGTGGAAGGGATAACCACCGACAGCAGCTGGATGTAGCTGACGCCATGGCCTTCCATCACCGACGACATGTAAACCACCGCGGCGGAAATCGGCGAGGCGGTAATGGCTATCTGGGCCGAAACCACCGCCGTTGAGAGCGGACGGCAGGGTTTGATGCCCTGTTCCTTGGCGACTTCGGCAATCACCGGCAGCGTGGCCAGCGAGATGTTGCCGGTACCGGCAAAGATGGTCAAAAACCAGGTCACAATCGGGGCAAGAATCGTGATGTATTTAGGGTTTTTGCGTAATAGTTTTTCAGTTTGATTGACGAGGTAATCCAGGCCGCCCGCAATTTGCATCGCTGAGATAGCCGCGATCACCGCCATAATGATGGAAATAACGTCGAAGGGGATGCTGCCGGGTTTTACGCCCATCGCGGCGAGAACTAAAACCCCCAGCCCTCCCGCATAGCCAATGCCTATCCCGCCAAGCCTTGCCCCCAGAAAAATCGCTGCTAACACGATGATGAGCTCGATGACTATCATGGTTGCTTCCTTGAAGTTTTAATGAGATGAAAATGAGTTGTTATGTTTTCGTATACCGTTGAAATGAAAAAGGCACGTCCGGTTGGACGTGCCTTTTGGCGTTTATGCTGATGAATTATTGTTCGTTTTCATCGGTATAGCGCTTAGCTTTGTAAGCCGGGTGCATCAGGTTATGGACGGAGAAAATATCGTCCAGCTCGGCTTCGGTCAGCAGGCCGCGCTCCAGCACGACCTCGCGCACGCTCTTGCCGGTTTCCGCACAGATCTTGCCGACGATATCGCCGTTGTGGTGGCCAATGAACGGGTTCAGGTAAGTCACGATGCCAATGGAGTTATACACGTAGCTCTCACACACTTCTTTATTCGCGGTGATGCCGTTGATGCATTTTTCCAGCAGGTTGTAGCAGGCGTTGGTCAGAATGTGGATGGACTCGAACATCGCCTGGCCAATCACCGGCTCCATCACGTTCAGCTGCAGCTGACCGGCTTCAGAAGCCATGGTCACCGTGGTGTCGTTGCCGATAACTTTGAAGCAGACCTGGTTAACCACTTCCGGTACTACCGGGTTCACTTTGGCCGGCATGATGGACGAGCCCGCCTGCAATTCCGGCAGGTTAATTTCGTTCAGGCCGGAACGCGGGCCGGAAGAGAGCAGGCGCAGGTCGTTACAGATTTTCGACATCTTCACGGCCAAGCGTTTCAACGAGCTGTGCACCATGACATAAGCGCCGCAGTCGGAAGTTGCTTCAATCAGGTCTTCTGCCGGTACGCAAGGCAGGCCGCTCACTTCCGCCAGCTTCTGAACCGCCAGCTGCTGGTAGCCATCCGGGGTATTGAGGCGAGTACCGATGGCGGTTGCGCCAAGGTTAACTTCAAGCAGCAGTTCCGCAGTGCGCAGCAGGTTTTTGGTTTCTTCGGTAAGCAGCACGTTAAACGCGTGGAATTCCTGGCCGAGGGTCATCGGCACCGCGTCCTGCAGCTGGGTACGGCCCATTTTCAGGATCTCTGCAAACTCAACCGCTTTACGCTGGAAGCCTTCGCCCAGCTGGTTGATAGCGTCGATCAGTTTGATAATCGAGGTGTAAACCGCGATACGGAAGCCGGTTGGGTAGGCGTCGTTGGTGGACTGGCATTTGTTGACGTGGTCGTTCGGGTTCAGGAACTGGTATTCACCTTTCTGGTGGCCCATCAGTTCCAGACCGATATTGGCGAGCACTTCGTTGGTGTTCATGTTAACGGAAGTACCGGCGCCGCCCTGGTAGACGTCTACCGGGAACTGATCCATGCATTTGCCGTTGTTCAGGACTTCATCACAGGCCTGAATGATGGTGTTCGCGATGCTCTTCGGAATGGTTTGCAGTTCCTTGTTCGCCATTGCCGCCGCTTTTTTCACCATTACCATACCGCGTACAAATTCCGGTATGTCGCTGATTTTACTGTTGCTAATGTAGAAGTTTTCAATCGCTCTCAGAGTGTGAACACCATAATAGGCATCCGCTGGCACTTCCCTGGTACCCAACAAATCTTCTTCGATACGAATGTTATTTAACATGTGAACCTTCTTAGTAAAGCTGCAGATAAATGCGCTGTATTATTCACACACACGAAATGTGGTTGTGAGCTTAATAGGCCGACGATTATGTCCATATTCGACCGCGTTATCGTGATGATATGCTGATGATAGCGAAAAGCAGTAACCTGGATCACTTATTAAAACCCGCTGCGCATAACAATTATTAATATGTGATATAGGTCAATAGTTGAAAATTTCCAGAAAAAATTCACTGAATAAGCATTGATCTTTGTCTATGTCGTCGCCATTTCACCCCTACGCATAATTGCCAATCCATTTTTCGCGAGGCCACTACCGGGCTCGCCCATTGACAGGAGCGTATAGTGCGCTGGATCCCGTTTATTGCCTTTTTCCTCTATGTTTACATCGAAATTTCGCTGTTCATACAGGTGGCACATGTTCTGGGGGTCTTTATGACCCTGATTCTGGTTATTTTCACTTCGGTGATTGGCCTGTCCCTGGTGCGTAATCAGGGCTTTAAAAACCTGATGCTGATGCAGCAGAAGATGGCGGCGGGCGAAAGCCCTGCGGCGGAGATGATCAAAAGCGTTTCGCTGATCATGGCCGGTATCCTGCTGATGTTGCCGGGCTTCTTTACCGACTTCCTCGGCCTGCTGCTGCTTCTGCCGCCGGTGCAAAAGCACCTGACGCTGAAGCTGATGCCGCATTTGCGTTTCTCCCGCATGCCGGGCGGCGGTTTTAGCGCCGGCAGCGAGGGGGGCGATACCTTCGACGGCGAGTTTCAGCGCAAAGACGACGGGCCAAAGCGCCTCGACGACCAGCGCCGGGACGATCGTTAAATTTTAGTTTTTTTTGTTTTCCCCCCTTGAAGGGGGGAAGGCGCATCCCCATTAATCAGGTCACCAGCCGATAACCCATTTGGGACGGCGTTACCTAACTATCTGATACTGACTTTCTCAAAGGAGAGCTATCAATGAGCATTCGTCCATTACATGATCGTGTCATCGTCAAGCGTAAAGAAGTTGAGTCCAAATCTGCGGGCGGCATCGTTCTGACTGGCTCCGCAGCGGGCAAATCAACGCGTGGCGAGATCGTTGCTGTCGGTAAAGGCCGCATCCTGGAAAACGGTAGCGTGCAGCCGCTGGACGTGAAAGTGGGTGACATCGTTATCTTCAACGATGGCTACGGCGTGAAGTCCGAGAAAATCGACAACGAAGAAGTGCTGATCATGTCCGAAAGCGACATCCTGGCAATTGTTGAAGCGTAATTTGACGCACGAACCTGAACGAATTTGAGGAATAGAAGAAATGGCAGCTAAAGACGTAAAATTCGGTAACGACGCTCGTGTAAAAATGCTGCGCGGCGTTAACGTACTGGCAGATGCAGTGAAAGTTACCCTCGGTCCTAAAGGCCGTAACGTGGTCCTGGATAAATCTTTCGGTGCACCGACCATCACCAAAGATGGTGTTTCCGTAGCGCGTGAAATCGAGCTGGAAGACAAGTTCGAAAACATGGGCGCGCAGATGGTGAAAGAAGTTGCCTCTAAAGCGAACGACGCTGCAGGCGACGGCACCACCACCGCAACCGTACTGGCTCAGGCTATCATCACCGAAGGCCTGAAAGCCGTTGCTGCCGGCATGAACCCAATGGACCTGAAACGCGGTATCGATAAAGCCGTTGTTGCTGCTGTTGAAGAGCTGAAAGCGCTGTCCGTACCGTGCTCCGACTCTAAAGCGATTGCACAGGTTGGTACTATCTCCGCTAACTCCGACGAAACCGTAGGTAAACTTATCGCAGAAGCGATGGATAAAGTCGGTAAAGAAGGCGTGATCACCGTTGAAGACGGTACCGGTCTGGAAGACGAACTGGACGTTGTGGAAGGTATGCAGTTCGACCGCGGCTACCTGTCCCCATACTTCATCAACAAGCCAGAAACTGGCGCTGTTGAGCTGGAAAGCCCGTTCATCCTGCTGGCTGACAAAAAAATCTCCAACATCCGCGAAATGCTGCCGGTGCTGGAAGCCGTTGCGAAAGCAGGCAAACCGCTGCTGATCATCGCTGAAGACGTTGAAGGCGAAGCGCTGGCTACCCTGGTGGTTAACACCATGCGTGGCATCGTGAAAGTGGCTGCGGTTAAAGCACCTGGCTTCGGCGACCGCCGTAAAGCTATGCTGCAGGACATCGCAACCCTGACCGGCGGTACCGTTATCTCTGAAGAGATCGGTATGGAGCTGGAAAAAGCGACCCTGGAAGACCTCGGCCAGGCTAAACGCGTTGTTATCAACAAAGACACCACCACCATCATCGATGGCGTGGGTGAAGAAGCCGCTATTCAGGGCCGCGTTGGTCAGATTCGTAAGCAGATTGAAGAAGCAACTTCTGACTACGACCGTGAAAAACTGCAGGAACGCGTAGCGAAACTGGCGGGCGGCGTAGCGGTAATCAAAGTCGGTGCTGCTACCGAAGTTGAAATGAAAGAGAAAAAAGCTCGCGTCGACGATGCCCTGCACGCTACCCGTGCTGCGGTTGAAGAAGGCGTGGTTGCCGGTGGTGGCGTAGCGCTGGTTCGCGTTGCTGCGAAACTGGCTGACCTGACCGCTCAGAACGAAGACCAGAACGTGGGTATCAAAGTTGCGCTGCGCGCGATGGAAGCACCTCTGCGTCAGATCGTTTCTAACGCCGGTGAAGAGCCATCTGTTGTCACCAACGCGGTGAAAGCGGGCGAAGGTAACTACGGTTACAACGCAGCTACCGAAGAATACGGCAACATGATCGACTTCGGTATCCTGGACCCAACCAAAGTAACTCGTTCTGCGCTGCAGTACGCGGCTTCCGTTGCGGGCCTGATGATCACTACCGAGTGCATGGTTACCGACATGCCTAAAGGCGATGCGCCTGACTTAGGCGCTGCTGGTATGGGCGGCATGGGTGGCATGGGCGGCATGATGTAATTCGCCTTCGCACCTTGTGTTAAAGAAACCCTCAGCCAGAAATGTCTGAGGGTTTTTTCTTTTGTTCACAGTCTGGTATAAGGTCATACCGGGCAATAACGGCTCAATACCTTGATTACGGGGAATAACATGCGCATGAAAGTCTCATCGGGAGTGGTTGTGGCAGCGCTGCTGCTGGCAGGATGTAGCACGGGCAATCAGCTGAGCTCCAGCGGCCAGAGCGTTCGTTTTGTGGAAGACAAGCCGGGTAGCGAATGCCGTCTGTTAGGCACCGCCACCGGGGAACAGAGCAACTGGCTGTCAGGCCAGCACGGTGATGAAGGCGGTTCGATGCGCGGCGCGGCGAATGCATTGCGTAACAATGCGGCCGAGATGGGCGGTAACGTGCTGTACGGCGTGAGCAGCCCAACCCAGACCCTGCTGTCGAGCTTTGCGCCAACGGCCAGCAAAATGACCGGCCAGGTTTATAAGTGCCCGAACTGATTCAGTAAGCCTTACCCTCACCCAGCAGAAGACGGCCACACTGAGCGGCTTTTTCTTCTGTTGGGAGAAAAGAGCAGGGTGAGAGCGCTACGCTCTCACTTCTGCCTCAGCTGCAAATCCAGCGGCGTCTTGCTTGGCTCTCCGCCAATCTCTCTTGCCAGCTTCGGTACCATATAGCCAGAAACCAACGTCAGCAGCTCCCGCATAATAGCCCGGGCTTCTTCGTCTTCCACCATAAAGTGGGCCGCGCCCTGAACCCTGTCGAGCACGTGCAGGTAATACGGCATCACGCCTGCATCGAATAATGCATTGCTCAAATTCGCCAGCGTTTGCGCGTTATCGTTCACGCCGCGCAGCAGCACGCTTTGGTTGAGCAGCGTGACGCCAGCCTGGCGCAGCTTCGCCATGGCCGAGCGGAAATCGTCGCCAATCTCCTGGGCGTGGTTAATGTGGTTTACCAGCAGCACCTGAAGCGATGAGCGGGCAATTCTTGCCGCCAGCGTATCGGTAATGCGGGCAGGAATGACGATCGGCAGGCGGCTATGAATTCGCAGGCGCTTGATGTGAGGAATGGCCTCCAGCTCGCCGATGAGCCAGTCCAGCTCGTTATCTTTTGCCATCAGCGGATCGCCGCCTGAGAAGATAATTTCGTCCAGCTCAGGGTGCTCGCTGATGTAGCTGAGCGCGGTCTGCCAGTTGCGCTTGTTGCCCTGGTTGTCGGCATAAGGGAAATGACGGCGGAAGCAATAACGACAGTTTACGGCACAGCCGCCTTTCACCAGCAGCAGGGCGCGGTTGCGGTATTTGTGCAACAGGCCTGGCACCACGCTGTGCTGCTCTTCGAGCGGATCGGTTGTGAAACCGGGGGCGGTAACGAACTCCTGTTTTGCGGTCAAAACCTGGCGCAGCAGCGGGTCGTTAGGGTTGCCTTTCTCCATGCGTTCGACGAAGGCGCGAGGGACGCGCAGGGCAAAAAGACGCCTTGCTTCACGTCCGGCGAGCAATTCTTCATCAGCGGCTACATTTAAAATGTGCAGCAGTTCATCAGGATCGGTTATAACATCGGCAAGTTGCGTTAACCAATCTTCTCTGTGAGGGGGATTTAGGGTTACAATGTGTGCCATTTTTTTGGCTAAGCTACCAGTTAACAAATTCAGAGGGCCTTATGGCGACTTATTCTAGCAACGATTTCCGTGCCGGTCTTAAAATCATGATGGATGGCGAACCGTACGCGGTTGAAGCCAGCGAATTCGTAAAACCGGGCAAAGGCCAGGCATTCGCGCGCGTTAAGCTGCGTCGTCTGCTGACCGGTACCCGCGTTGAGAAAACCTTCAAGTCTACCGACTCTGCAGAAGGCGCTGACGTTGTCGATATGAACCTGACTTACCTGTACAACGACGGTGAGTTCTACCACTTCATGAACAACCAAACCTTCGAGCAGCTGGCTGCGGACGAGAAAGCCGTTGGCGAAAACGCTAAATGGCTGCTGGACCAGGCTGAGTGCATCGTGACCCTGTGGAACGGCCAGCCAATCTCCGTGACCCCACCAAACTTCGTTGAGCTGGAAATCGTTGAAACCGATCCAGGTCTGAAAGGCGATACCGCAGGGACCGGCGGCAAGCCAGCTACCCTGACCACCGGCGCCGTGGTTAAAGTTCCGTTGTTCGTACAGATCGGCGAAGTCATCAAAGTTGACACCCGTTCTGGTGAATACGTTTCTCGCGTGAAGTAATTTTCGCGAAGGTTCGCGGCGCGGTGCCTCAGGCTCGCGCCGCCGCTTTATCAGGGCAGGGAAAATGAACCGTTTACTGAAACAGCTTCTTTTTATCTCGCTGCTGGCCGCTGCGCTGTCGGGGTGTCATACCACGCGTGGTTTTGGCGAAGACCTGCAACATCTCGGCGGTGCCATCGAGCGCGCGGCCAACAAATAACTTCACGTAGTCCTAAATCGCTTCGCTTTTCCTTCGTTGTGCCATTTTTTGTCTATGCTTAACGAGCTATACACAAACAACACAGGTAAAAGGAAAAGCTCATGATTAAGAAAACCCTTGCTGCGTTTTTCTCTCTCGTCGTTCTTTCATCCTTGTTGACCGCCTGCAACACCACGCGCGGTGTAGGTGAGGATATCCAGAGCGGCGGCCATGCTATTTCTGGTGCGGCAACAAAAGCTCAGCAATAACGATTTGCGGTACGGTAATATAACCGTGCCGCTATTCTAAAACCGTCTCAGGAATATTCAGAAATAGCGATAGTCTATTATCTGCGCCGAGCTTTAAACGAATGTTTCGCTTATACGTATAAACCGTTTTTACGCTTATATCCATTACCCTTGCGATATATTCATTATTCGCTTCTTCCTTCCAGAGTTTTAATATTCTCTCTTCGCGTAAGGTCAGCAGCGGAGTAATATGCCGTTTCACTTCGCGGAATGGCGGGCGAGTCGCAATAGTCTGCTGAATGAGCGACGTTAGCGCAGGTAATGATAGTGACTTATCCCAAATATCAGTGCTGCCCTGCGCGGCACAGTACTCGGCAATGGTGGAGTGCTGCCCGCTTTGCAACAGCAGTAAACGCGTGGTATCACCACAGGCAGAATAAATAGTCGAAAGTTGTTGGATATTATGCAATGCAGTTGAGAAGCTGTTGAAGTCGGCTATCACCATATTAGGTTGCCATTTAATTATTCTTTCCCGGGCGAGAAGCAAACTGTCTGTCTCTGAAATACTCACTGCCGTAGCCAGATTATTTTTCTGATTGAGCAAGTGCGTCAGTCCCTGACGGCTGAAGTAACACCTATCAACCAATAATATTTTATACATTTTCACGCTTCACGTTAATCATTACTGCGGCGTTTGCAGGCTGGCAAACCACGTTTTATCATATGAATAATTTTGGCAAAATGAATCACGGAAATGCGCTCGAATTCGCTGTCAATTCCAGGCTTAGTAAGGCCTGGCCGGTGAAACGATTATTTCAATGAGCGCCGTGGGCGGACGGATTTTCAGGCAGCCGTTTGGGTGCTAAAATGACCTTCTCACCTAAGCCTTACGGGACGACCCGCAAGCGCATCTCACAACGGGGACGGCCCCATTTTTCACTGGAGCTGTTATGGCCTGGATCGTTCTGTTTATCGCTGGATTACTGGAAGTTGTTTGGGCGGTTGGTCTTAAGTACACCCATGGCTTTAGCCGCCTGTGGCCTAGCGTTATCACCATTATTGCGATGGTTGTCAGTATGGCTTTGCTCGCCTGGGCGATGAAAACGCTACCTACGGGAACGGCCTACGCCGTGTGGACAGGGATTGGTGCCGTTGGCGCGGCCATCACCGGGATTTTGCTACTTGGCGAGTCGGCTAACCCGATGCGTCTGGCTAGCCTGGCTCTGATTGTTATCGGCATCATTGGACTGAAACTTTCCACGCATTAACTGCCGGGTTGTTTCACCCAAATCAATTTATCCACCGCGAATCCCTGCCGGGCAGCGATGGCCAGCAGCTGCTGTTTGAGGTCGCGGCTGATAGTTGGCGTGCGGGAAAGGATCCACAGGTAGCTGAGGTCCGGCCCGCACACCAGCGCGTGGCGATACTCTTTATCCAGCGCAATCACGTTATAGCCACCGTAGAACGGGCCAAAGAACGAGACTTTGAGCGCCGCGACGCTTGGGTCTCCGGTGAAATACGCTTTCCCTTCAGCCTGCTGCCACATCTGCCTGTCAGGATTAAACCCGCGATTTATCACGCGCAGACCGCCATCATCCATAAAACTGTAGGTAGCCGTGACCTGATTCAGGCCGCTTTCAAAACTGTGGTCTAAGCGGGCGATTTCATACCAGGTACCGATAAAGCGTTTTGCGTCGAAGTTTTGGACCACCGTGACGCTGGGCGGGGGAGTTGGGGCGCTACAGGAGACAACGAATAATGCAACCGCAAGCGCGGTGACAGCGGGCCAAATGCGCATAGCAGATTCCTTCCAGGGTTTTTAGCTAAGTGTAGATGGCGGCAGGAAATAAAGTGTGAGCGAAGCCGGAAATAATAAGGCCTGCATGATGCAGGCCATTGTCACGTTTATTGCAGCGCTTCGAGAATAGCGTAGGCGGCTTTAACCCGCTCCGTATTCGGATAGCTTTTGTTGGCCAGCATCACGATACCCAACTGCTTCTCAGGAATGAAGGCCACGTAGCTACCAAAGCCGCCCGTTGAACCGGTTTTATGTACCCACGAGGCTTTCACTGCGGGCACAGGTGGGTCAATGAGCGTAGCCGGGTGCGGCGCAAGAGCGACCTTGTTGTCGCTGCCGTCAATAATAGTTTTCCCCTTCACCGGCCAGTTCAGCATCTCCCAGCCAAGCCCCTGATACATGCTGCCCACGCGCCAGTAGCGGGACTGCGCGAGCCGAATGCCCTGCTGCAGGGTTTTATCCTCGAGACGGTCGGGTGCCATGTTGGCCTGGACCCAGTGCGCCATATCCTCGATGCTGGACTTCACTCCGTAGGCTTCCGCATCCAGCATACCGGGCGAGACGCGCACGGCCTTGCCGTCGCGGTAGCCCCAGGCATAGCGGCTCTCTTCCGTGGCAGGAACGTTAATCCAGGTGTGCGTGAGATTTAGCGGCTCAAAGACGCGTTTTGACATGGCTTTATCGAAGCTCATTCCCGACGGTTTCACCATCAACGCACCAAACAGGCCGATGCTCGCGTTGGCGTAAAGCCGCTGCGTACCCGGAGCCCACTGTGGCTGCCAGGTCTGGTAGAACTTAAGCAGAGCGTCGTTATTGGTCACTTCATCCGGCACCTGCAGCGGCAGGCCACCGGCGGTATAGGTTGCCAGCTGAAGCAGAGTTATCTCCCGCCACCGATCGCCGGTCAGTTCAGGCCAGTATTTTTGCGCCGGATCGCTAAGGCTAATTTCACCGCGAGCCAGAGCATCGCCGCCCAGCACGCCGGTAAAGGTTTTACTGACCGAGCCCAGCTCAAACAGCGTTTCCCGGGTCACCGGCTGGTTACGCTGCACATCGGCCTTGCCCCAGGTGAAATACAGCGGGTAGCCTTTATAGATGACCGCCACCGCCATACCGGGTATCGCCTGTTCCTTCATTAACGGCGCAACGGTGCGGTTTACGAGCTTTTCAATCTGCTGCGCGGTCAGTTCTTTTTGCGCGGCAAAGCTTGAGCATGAGGCGGCGAGGAGCAGCGTCAGGCAGAGGGATTTTTTCATAATGGATAACCTTCCTTAGAGAGATGATAGCAGTCCGGGCCCGTCAGACGAGGCAAGTTTGTTGGATTTGACTCCCGGTGACAAACGATTAAATTTGGCATTAGGCTTAAGATTTTCTAACAGGTGATGCCATGACCCGCAGCTATATCCCCCTGAACTCTCTGAGAGCTTTTGAAGCCGCTGCCCGGCATCTAAGCTTCACGCATGCCGCAATTGAGCTGAATGTTACGCACTCCGCCATCAGTCAGCAGGTAAAGACGCTGGAAGAACATCTGCATTGTCAGCTGTTTGTCCGCGTATCTCGTGGTCTGATGTTGACCACGGAAGGCGAAAACCTGTTACCTGTGCTAAACGATTCCTTTGATCGTATCGCGGGCGTGCTGGACCGTTTTTCGGGTACGCAGGCGAGAGAAAAACTTAAGTTAGGCGTCGTGGGCACGTTTGCCACCGGCTTTCTCCTGCCGCGTCTCGAGGCGTTTCGTCGGCGCTATCCGCATATCGATCTCCAGCTTTCAACCCATAACAACCGCGTGGATCCGGCGGCGGAGGGGCTGGACTATACGGTGCGATTTGGCAGCGGGGCCTGGCATGGGACTGAGGCGACGTTTCTGTGCGACGCGCCGCTGTCGCCGCTTTGCTCTCCGGCGCTGGCTGCTGAACTGCAGACGCCGAAAGATGTTCTGAACCACACGCTGTTGCGCTCCTACAGGCGTGATGAATGGGCGGCATGGCTACAGGCTGCGGATGAAGCCCCCCCGTCACCGACGCATCTGGTTATGGTTTTTGATTCCTCGATAACCATGCTTGAAGCCGCACAGGCCGGAGCCGGGATCGCCATTGCGCCGGTAAACATGTTCACCCATTTGCTGAACAGCGAACGGATTGTGCGTCCGTTTGAGACGGAAATCAGTTTGGGAAGTTACTGGTTAACAAGGCTTCAGTCGCGCGCGCAAACGCCCGCCATGCGTGATTTTTCTGCCTGGCTAGCCGGAGAGTGTGGAAAATAAAAAGGTCTGCACAATGGCAGGCCTTCAGATTGATGACAAACAGCCGAAAAACGTGGTTTTCGACTGTTTGGGGCAAACCAGAGAACATTATTCATTGTTTTTATTAGTCCTGAGTTCGGACTTTTTTAGAGCAATGAACTTTGTCAGCACTCTCAAGGCCTGCACAATGGCAGGCCTTGTTGCGTGCTAAGCGATTACAGCGTCAGCAGGCCAATAATGGTCACCACCGTCAGGATGGCAGCAAGGCCGTAGAACACCCATTTCCCCGCCGGGACGTGGATTTTCAGATCGTGCATCGCGTGGTGAATACGGTGCAGGCCACACCACAGCGGCAGCACAATCATCAGCAGCAGGAACAGGCGGCCAATCCAGCTGTGGGCGAAGGCATAGACACGGTCAAAGCCCAGCGCATCACCAGGGAACAGGCCCAGCGGCAGCATGATGCCAACCAGCAGCACGATAACCGGCGCGAAAATAGCACCCCACATGCCGCCTGCGCCAAACAGGCCCCAGAATAGCGGCTCGTCGGAACGTTTTGGATTTTGGTTAATCACGTCAGCCTCCTTACCAGAACAGTGCTACAAGCAGCACAACCAGCGTCACCAGACCGGTGACCACCCAAAGCCCTTTAATGACCGGCTCTGGCCCCATTTTTTCACCCTTCACGATGACGTTAGCGGCCTTCGGCGCCAGCTCAAACCAGGTTTTGGTGTGCAGTACCGCCGCGGCCAGGGTGATGATATTAAGGATAATTACCACCGGGTTTTGCAGGAAATCGACAAAACCTGCCCAGCCTTCCGGCCCGTGTTTCAGCGAAAAAAGTCCGTAAATCAGCACAATGCTGAACCAGACGGTCGGGACCGAAGTGCCTTCACGCAGCATATAAAAACGGTAGAAGCCCAGCTGTCGCCACCAGGTTGGCGCCATGGGGCGGACATAAGGCTTACGTTTCGTGGTCATGGTGCACTCCTTAGCGTGGTTTCAGGGTGGCAATCAAAAAGTCTTTCGAGCTTTCGACTTTGCCCTGCTGGATGGCCGCGGCCGGATCGACGTGTTTTGGACAGACTTCGGAGCAGAAGCCGACAAAGGTGCAGCTCCAGACGCCGTTCTGCCCGTTAAGCTGCGGCATACGCTGTTTCTTGCCGTGGTCGCGGCTGTCCAGGTTGTAGCGGTGGGCGAGGGTGATCGCCGCCGGGCCGATGAACTCAGGATTCAGGCCAAACTGCGGGCAGGCGGCATAGCACAGCCCACAGTTGATGCAGCCGGAGAACTGATGGTATTTCGCCATCTGCGCGGGCGTCTGCTTGTTAGTCCCCTGATCCGGCGTGCGCGAGTTACCGATAATGTAAGGCTTAATCGACTCCAGGCTTTCGATGAAGTGGGTCATGTCGACCACCAAATCGCGCTCAATCGGGAAGTTCGCCAGCGCTTCTACTTTGATGCCTTTGGTGTATTCGCGCAGGAAGGTTTTACAGGCCAGCTTCGGCACTTTGTTGACCATCATGCCGCAGGAGCCACAAATCGCCATACGGCACGACCAGCGGTAGCTGAGGTCCGGCGCGAGGTTATCTTTGATATAACCCAGTCCGTCCAGCAGCGAGGTTTGCTCGTCAAATGGCACTTCGTAGATTTCGCTATGCGGCTTGCTGTCCGTTTCCGGGTTGTAGCGCACAATCTCAATCTTCAGGGTTTGCATCTCAGCCATTTGCCTTCTCCTTTTTCTCAGCGTCTTCCGCTTCCGCGCCGTACACGCGTTTTGCTGGCGGCAGCGTGGTTATCTTCACGTCGCTATAGTCGAGGCGAGTGGTGCCGTCGGCGTCGCGGAAGGCCAGAGTGTGCTTCAGGAAGTTGACGTCATCGCGTTCGGTATGGCCTTCGTCAAGGCGCTGGTGAGCGCCGCGCGACTCTGTACGAGCGATGGCGGAGTGCGCCATACATTCGGCTACGTTCAGGCCGTGGCCCAGTTCAATGGTGTAAAGCAGGTCGGTATTGAAGACGCTGGAGGTGTCGGTAATGCGCACTCGCTTGAAGCGTTCCTGCAGCTCGGCCAGCTTGTCGACGGTTTTTTGCATTAATGCCGTGGTGCGGTAAATCCCGCAGCCTTCCTCCATGGAAAGCCCCATTTCGTCGCGGATTTTCGACCAGTTTTCGTTGCCTTCCTGATTGACCAACTGCTTCAGGCGGCCTTCAACATCGGCGGCCTGGGCGTTCAGCGCGGCATCGTTCGCTGGCCGAGCCTGAGCGGCACGCTCCATCGCCTGCTCACCCGCGAGACGGCCGAACACCACAAGTTCTGCCAGCGAGTTAGAGCCAAGACGGTTGGCCCCATGCAGGCCCACGGAAGAACATTCACCTACTGCGTAAAGCCCTTTGATGCGGGTTTCGCACTTCGTATCGGTTTCAATCCCGCCCATGGTGTAGTGCGCGGTCGGGCGGACTGGAATAGGTTCTTTGATTGGGTCGACGCCGACATAGGCTTTTGCCAGCTCGCAGATAAACGGCAGGCGCTCAAGCAGCTTTTTCTCGCCCAGGTGGCGCAGGTCGAGGTAAACCACGTCCCCGCGCGGGGTTGAAATGGTGTTGCCTTTGCGCCACTCGTGCCAGAAGGCCTGAGACACTTTATCGCGCGGGCCGAGCTCCATGTATTTGTTCTTCGGCTCGCCGAGCGGGGTTTCCGGCCCCATGCCGTAATCCTGCAGGTAGCGATAGCCGTTTTTGTTCACCAGGATACCGCCTTCGCCGCGGCAGCCTTCGGTCATCAGGATGCCGGAGCCCGGCAGCCCGGTTGGGTGATATTGCACAAACTCCATGTCGCGCAGCGGTACGCCGTGGCTCAACGCCATGCCCATGCCGTCGCCGGTGACGATGCCGCCGTTGGTGTTGTAGCGATAAACACGTCCGGCACCGCCGGTGGCCATCACTACCGCGTTGGCGCGGATCTGCACCAGCTCGCCCTCCATCATGTTCATCGCGACCACGCCGCGAGCCTGCCCGTCATCGACCAGAATGTCGAGGACGAAGTGTTCGTCGAAGCGTTGAATTTGCGGGAATTGAAGGGAGGTCTGGAACAGCGTGTGGAGCATATGGAAGCCGGTTTTATCGGCGGCGAACCAGGTACGTTCGATCTTCATGCCGCCGAAGCGCCTGACGTTGACGCTGCCGTCCGGACGACGGCTCCACGGGCAGCCCCACTGCTCAAGCTGGGTCATTTCAGTTGGGCAATGGTGAACAAAGTAGTCAACCACATCCTGCTCACACAGCCAGTCGCCTCCGGCAACGGTGTCGTGAAAATGGTATTCGAAGCTGTCGTGATCCTGTGCGACGGCAGCGGAACCCCCTTCGGCGGCAACCGTATGGCTGCGCATTGGGTAGACTTTGGAAATCAGAGCGATTTTTGCCTGTGGATTAGCCTGGGCTGCCGCAATGGCTGCTCGTAGGCCTGCTCCGCCGGCGCCTATAATGGCGAGATCGGCTTGAAAGGTTTGCACGACATTCCTCCAGATTGTAGTAATTCGCAAAGCTATACGACCAAAGGGTATTCACCGTCATAAAGGCGGTGGCTGCGAAAGGTGTATCCCTGCTCCTTTTTAGGTAGATGAAGTATAACCGGAGGGATTTTAGGGAAATTTGATTTGTTCGATTTTTTTGCCGATCTGTGCGCTGATTAATTACTTCTGTTAATGAATTGCGTCACAAAAATGATTGTTTAAATGGTGTAGTGCGAAGAGAAAAATGGCGGCTGGGGCGCGAGAAAAATTTTGCCTGAGTCTCGCTATTTGCGCCGAAATTAAAATTCTCTGCGCAAAATTTGTCTCCTTTCTGTGATGCGGGTAGACTTCTCGGCCTTGCATAAATACGGAGACTTTCTCATGAGCGAAACGGCCACCTGGCAGCCGAGCGCGTCCATCCCCAACCTGTTAAAACGCGCCGCCATCATGGCGGAGATTCGGCGCTTTTTCGCCGACCGCGGCGTTCTGGAGGTGGAAACACCCTGCATGAGCCAGGCGACGGTAACCGATATTCATCTGGTGCCGTTTGAAACCCGTTTCGTCGGCCCAGGCCACTCTCAGGGTATGAACCTGTACCTGATGACCAGCCCGGAATACCACATGAAACGCCTGCTGGCGGCGGGCTGTGGCCCGGTGTTCCAGCTGTGCCGCAGTTTCCGTAATGAAGAGATGGGGCGTCACCACAATCCGGAATTCACCATGCTGGAGTGGTATCGCCCGCACTACGACATGTACCGCCTGATGAATGAGGTGGATGACCTGCTGCAGCAGGTGCTGGAGTGCGGCGCCGCAGAAAGCCTTTCTTATCAGCAGGTCTTCCAGCGCCATCTGGACATCGACCCGCTGTCTGCGGACAAAACCCAGCTGCGTGAAGCCGCGGCGAAGCTTGACCTCAGCAACATCGCCGACACAGAAGAAGACCGGGACACGCTGTTGCAGCTGCTGTTCGCCATGGGCGTTGAACCACACATTGGTAAGGACAAGCCGACCTTTGTGTATCACTTCCCGGCAAGCCAGGCCTCTCTGGCGCAGATCAGCACCGAAGATCACCGCGTGGCGGAGCGCTTTGAGGTGTACTTTAAAGGGATTGAGCTGGCGAACGGTTTCCACGAACTGACCGACGCGCGTGAACAGCAGCAGCGTTTTGAGCAGGATAACCGCAAGCGTGCCGCTCTTGGCCTGCCGCAGCAGCCGGTGGACATGAATCTGCTGGCGGCGCTGGAAGCCGGCATGCCGGACAGCTCCGGCGTGGCGTTGGGCGTTGATCGCCTGATCATGCTGGCGCTGGGGGCAGAAAGCCTCTCCGAGGTTTTAGCCTTTACGGTCGACCGCGCTTAGCGCTCAAAAGGCTTAACGCTCGAAGACTTTACGTTCGAAGAATAGTGGCCCCGCATTTGGGGCCATTTTTTTAGCCCTGGCTTACGCCGCCAGCCGCCAGGTTATTTCTCCGCCTGTATTTGATAAACTGCGCGCCATGCTAACGATAAAACGAATTACCGACCGCAGCTCCCCGTACTTTGAAAGCGTGGACGAGCTGTATGAAAGCGCCTTTCCGCGCCACGAAAAACGCCAGCCGGCCGCAAAAATCAGTGCACTTGCCAACCCAAACTACAGCCTGCAGGCGTGGTTCGACGGCGAGCAGTTTGTCGGCATGATTGGCGCATGGGACTTTGACGACTACGCCTATATTGAGCACCTTGCAGTCAACGACCAGCTGCGTGCGCAGGGCTACGGCAAACGCATGCTGAGTCAGTTTTTACAGCTTTACCCGCAAACCATTCTCGAAATCGATCCGCTGACCACGGAGATCGCCCATAAGCGGCTGCGCTTTTACCAAAGCCTCGGGTTCAGTGAAAACGCATACCCGCATTTCCACCCGACCTACCATGCGGACATTCCCGACCATCAACTGATCGTGCTGAGTTACCCGCAGCCTATCGACGAGGTGCGGTATCAGCGATTTTTTGACGATCTCTGCCGCGTCGTGATGGAACGCAGCGTTTAAACCACAACTTTCTTAACGTGCCCGCCGGCCAATCACCGGCGGGCGCTGATGTGTTTTTGCTTACCAGGACTTGATTGATGGATATCACCACGCTTTTTCTTTACGTCATCGCCGTTAGCGCGGTGATGGTGACGCCCGGCCCGTCGATGCTTTTAGCGCTCAATAACGGAGCGACTTACGGGATGCGCATTGCGGGCTACGGCTTTCTTGGGGCGGTGTTGGCCGACCTGCTGCTGATTGGCGCGGTGGGCTGCGGCCTGGGCGCATTGTTGCAGGCTTCCGAGCAGCTGTTTGCGGTGGTGAAGTGGGGCGGTGCGCTTTATCTGGTGTATCTGGCTTACGTTTTGTGGCGTGCCCCTGCTAAGGCCCTGAGCGTGAGCGCTTCGGCAGCGGTGGCCACGGGAAAAACGGCTTTTTTACGCTCGCTGATGGTCGGTTTATCCAACCCGAAGGGGCTGCTGTTCTTCTCGGCATTTTTACCGCAGTTCATCCGCCCGCAGGAGCCGGTGGCGATGCAGTACATGATTCTGGCGCTGGTCAGTGCGATTATCGACTGCATCATGATGACGATTTACGCCTGGGGTGGCCGCCATGCGATGCGTAAGTTCTCCGCTAACGTGATGCGTTGGGTGAACCGCAGCTGTGCGGGAATGCTCGCCGTGCTGGCGGTGGGCGTGGCGCTGTATCGACGCAGTAATTTGACCTGAGAAAAGTCAGAGAAAATCGAGCGCTGGCCGCGGAGAACATCGGGCCAGCGCTAGCGTCTTAGCTTTCCTGCGCTTCGGCGAGTTCGCGAAGGTAAGAGAAGATCTGACGATAGGACTTAGGCGGCTTATTGGCCGCTTTTTCTTTTTGCGCGTTACGGATAAGCACGCGCAGCTGCTGGCGGTCAGCCTGCGGATAAAGTCTCAGGACTTCGCTCATCGCCTCGTCGCCTTCTTCGACCAGACGGTCGCGCAGCGCTTCCAGCTTGTGGAACAGCGATACCTGCTGGTTGTGGCGGTTTTTCAGCTTGTCGAGCGCCTGACGGATAGGGTCCATATCGCGGGAACGCATCATCTTGCCGATCAGCTGTATCTGGCGGCGGCGACCTTCTTTCTTAATGCGCTGCGCCAGCTCAATCGCGGCACGCAAATCATCGTCGAGCGGGATTTTTTCCAGGGCATTTTTGCCCAGTTCCATCAGCTCAACGCCGAGATGTTTTAGCTCTTCGGCGTCGCGCTTAATTTCACTTTTACTGACCCAGATAATCTCATCATCTTCGTCTTCATTTTCATCATCGGGCACGTCGTCGAGCCAGTCTTCGGGCTGCTTGGTCATATTAGGCTCCTTAAAAAGTTGACGCGGATATTACCAGCAATGGGGCTGCACTGCGAAATTGTTCTGATCCTGTTAGACTTGAACGACTCACCTTACATTATGGCAGTAGCGATGAAAGTAAACACGCAAGTAGCACAACAACGTCAGGTTCTGGAGCAGGCGGTTTCACAGGCGCTGGAGCTGGCGAAAGACAAGTCAGACGGCGCGGAAGTTGCGGTCAGTAAAACCACTGGTATCAGCGTCAGCACCCGCTACGGTGAGGTGGAGAACGTCGAATTCAACAGCGATGGTGCGCTTGGCATCACCGTTTATCATCAAAACCGCAAGGGCAGCGCTTCGTCCACCGACCTTAGCCCGGACGCGATAGCGCGTACCGTACAGGCGGCGCTGGATATCGCGCGCTATACTTCGCCGGATCCTTATGCAGGCGTGGCCGATAAAGAACTTCTGGCCTTTGATGCACCCGATCTGGATCTCTTCCACCCGGCGGAGATTGACCCGGAGCGTGCCATTGAGCTTGCCGCGAGAGCGGAAAACGCCTCCCTGAACGTGGACAAGCGTATTACCAACACCGAAGGCGGCAGCTTTAACAGCCATTACGGCATCAAAGTCTTTGGCAACAGCCACGGCATGCTGCAAAGCTATTGTTCCACTCGTCACTCTCTTTCGAGCTGCGTGATTGCCGAAGAGAACGGCGATATGGAACGCGATTATGCCTACACCATCGGCCGTGCGATGGAAGACCTTAAGTCACCCGAGTGGGTCGGTGCCGACTGCGCACGCCGCACGTTGTCCCGCCTGTCGCCGCGTAAGCTGTCCACCATGAAAGCGCCGGTTATTTTCGCCAATGAAGTGGCGACCGGGCTGTTCGGTCACCTGGTCGGCGCGATTGCAGGCGGCGCGGTGTACCGTAAATCGACTTTCCTGCTGGACTCCCTCGGCAAGCAAATCCTGCCGGACTGGCTGACCATTGAAGAGCATCCGCACCTGCTGAAAGGCCTGGCCTCCACGCCGTTCGACAGCGAAGGCGTGCGCACCGAACGCCGTGACATCATCAAAGACGGCGTGCTGCAGCAGTGGCTGCTGACCAACTATTCCGCGCGTAAGCTTGGGCTGAAAAGCACCGGCCACGCGGGCGGCATCCACAACTGGCGCATTGCCGGTCAAGGCCTCGGCTTTGAGGAAATGCTGAAACAGATGGGCACCGGGCTGGTGGTGACCGAGCTGATGGGGCAGGGCGTAAGCGGCATTACCGGCGACTATTCTCGCGGTGCGGCAGGCTTCTGGGTTGAGAACGGTGAGATCCAGTATCCGGTGAGCGAAATCACCATCGCCGGTAACCTGAAGGACATGTGGCGCGAGATAGTTACTATTGGCAACGATATAGAAACACGTAGCAACATTCAGTGTGGTTCAGTCTTACTTCCGGAGATGAAGATAGCCGGTCAGTAAAGCAATGTGGCGCGTCCTGCCGCGCCTACCTCAAAAAAATACTCTAAATAATTCGAGTTACAGCCAGGCGGCAAGAGAGTAAACCCCCAGGAGCTTACTTGGGTAAGTGACTGGGGTGAGCGAAAGCAGCCAACACCGCTGTAGCTTGAAGTATGACGAGTAGAAAAAAGATAAAGGAAAGGTGAGTAAATGCGTAAGCAACTGATTGCAATGTTAGCAGTATCATCCGTTTTATTGTCCGGCGTCGCTTTTGCTAAAGACGTTGGCGACGACATGGACATTATCGCCAAAAACTACAAAACCGTGCTGAGCACCAAAGATGCCGCCGAGCTGAAAACTTCACTGGGCAACATGCGTGAAGCAGCTCTGGATGCGCAGAAAGGGACGCCGCCAAAGCTGGAAAATGAAGCAGCCGACAGCGCCAACATGAAAGAGTACCGCCACGGGTTTGATATCCTCGTGGGCCAGATTGACGGTGCGCTGAAGCTGGCTACTGAAGGCAAAGTCACAGAAGCTCAGGCCGCTGCGGCTGACTTCAAAACCACGCGCGATACCTACCACAAGAAGTTCCGCTAAGATTTAAAAACGGGCGGGTTATTCCCGCCCGCTCTCTTTATTGCAGTGCTCTCACCGCGCGTTCCAGCGCATCAATATCGTTATTGCTCAGCAGGGGCTGAATAGCCTGAAAATGCTCATCGCTTAGCTGATAAATTTGCAGCTTCAGCAGCCGCTCAATCACTTCGGGTTCGAAACGCAAGGCGATAGGTTTTGCCGGGTTGCCGCCGACCACGCTATAAGGGCTGACGTTTTTTGTCACCACGCTGCCTGCGGCAATAATCGCGCCTTCGCCAATGGTCACGCCAGGCATAATCATTGCCCTCATGCCTATCCAGCATCCGTCTCCCAGCGTGGTATCGCCTTTGGCGCGGTAAGCGTCTTTGATGGTTTCGATAAACGGATAAAGGGAAAACCAGTCGCTGCGGTGCGTGTGATTGCCGCCCATCAGGATCACCGCCTCGGCGGCAATGCAAACGTAATCGCCAATCCACAGCTGGTCGAGCACGCCAATGGGTTCCCACTGCTGGCTAATCGCGTCACCCTGAAGGTAGCGCACCGCGCTTTGCTCAAAGCCGCCATCCCAGCAGTCGCTGTAATAGCTGTGCCGGCCTTTGATATGAATATTGGGGTTAGTCACCGTTTCGTGCAGGTATTCGACCTGAGACCAGTGTTTTTCAGTCTTTGACATGTTTTTTCTCACAACAATAGTATGCCGACGGAACAAAGTTCCGTTTCAATTTGCAGAGGGAAAGCTTGAACGCGCTAAGCGATGCGCGGCTGTTTCAGCCAAGGATTGTTGAGGATTGTGGTGAGTAGCATGACGTTAAAACCTGTATTGAAGACCCGCTAACCTTAACACCGGGTGCGTCAGAGTACACTTTTTTCCTCCCTCGTTTGTGTGTAGCGCACCCTGGCCATCTTCACCTTCTACCTCGCTCACAAAACGGTAAATCCATTATTACTCTAAGGCTAATGATTAGTTCCTGAGCTTAATTGATAGCCAACCCGGCGTGGCGCACACTTTTAACCAGACTAAAGCCAATCAAAATGATTCGCTGAATCAGGAGGTTAATAATGAGTGCTAGCCAAACGCCTGCCCGCGTCTGGAACACACGCCGCACCGAGAAGCAGCGGCGAATGGCGTCCAGCAACGTACAGGGCAAGGTGATCCCGACCGGGGACCTCGTCGCAGTGATGGAAAAGCTGATTGCGCCGGGTGACCGGGTGGTGCTGGAAGGTAACAACCAGAAACAGGCAGATTTTCTCTCCCGCATGCTGGCGGAAGTCAGCCCGCAAAAAGTACACGATCTGCATATGATCATGCCGAGCGTCGGCCGCAGTGAGCACCTTGATATCTTTGAAAAAGGCATTGCCCGTAAGCTCGACTTCTCTTTCTCCGGTACCCAAAGCCTGCGTATTTCTCAACTGTTGGAAGACGGGCAGTTGGAAATTGGCTCTATTCACACCTACATCGAGCTTTATGCGCGCTTATACGTCGATCTTGCGCCTAACGTCGCGCTTATCGCCGGGTATAAAGCTGACCGTAAAGGCAACCTGTACACCGGGCCGAGCACCGAAGATACCCCAGCGCTGGTTGAGGCTGCCGCCTTCCACGACGGCATTGTTATCGCCCAGGTTAATGAACTGGTGGACGACGACTGTGACCTACCGCGCGTGGACATTCCCGGCTCGTGGATTGACTACGTGGTGGTTGCCGATAAGCCGTTCTTTATCGAACCGCTGTTTACTCGCGACCCGCGCCTGATCAAGCAGGAACATATCCTGATGGCAATGATGGCTATCAAAGGCATTTACGCCGAGCATCAGGTGCAGTCGCTGAACCACGGGATCGGCTTCAACACCGCCGCCATCGAGCTGCTGCTGCCCACCTACGGCGAACGGCTTGGCCTGAAAGGCAAAATCTGCAAGCACTGGACCCTGAACCCACACCCGACGCTGATCCCGGCGATTGAAAGCGGCTGGGTTGAGAGCGTGCACTGCTTCGGCGGTGAGCTGGGGATGGAAGAATACATCCGCGCTCGCCCGGATATCTTCTTTACCGGTGCCGACGGCTCCATGCGCTCTAACCGCGCTATGTGCCAGCTGGCAGGGCAATACGCGGTGGATATGTTTATCGGTTCGACCCTGCAGGTTGATGGCCTGGCTAACTCTTCTACCGTGACGCGTGGCCGCCTGTCGGGCTTCGGCGGCGCGCCAAACATGGGCCATGACCCGCACGGTCGTCGCCATGCCACACCGGCCTGGCTGAACATGATAACTGAACCTGACCCGATGCAGCGCGGCAAAAAGCTGGTGGTGCAGATGGTCGAAACCTTTCAGGCGGGCGTGAAGCCAACCTTCGTAGAAACCCTGGATGCCGTTGAAGTGGCTAAAACCTCCGGTATGCCGCTGGCGCCGGTGATGATTTACGGCGACGACGTAACCCACGTGCTGACCGAGGAAGGGATTGCGTATCTCTACCGCGCGGAGAGCCTGGAAGAGCGACGTGCGATGGTGGCGGCGGTGGCCGGTATCACCGACATCGGCCTGGGCGTTGACGCTAAGCGCGTCGCGGCGCTTCGCCAGAGCGGCAAAGTGGCTTACCCGGAAGATATGGGGATCCGCCGCAGCGATGCGACTCGTTCCCTGCTGGCGGCAAGCAGCGTGGCCGATCTGGTCGAATGGTCCGGCGGTCTCTACAACCCGCCGGCGAAATTCCGGAGCTGGTAATGAAATTACATCCACAGAAAGGCGTTGAGGCAGGGGCGGGCTGGCTGGCAAGGGCGGCAACCCAAAGCCTGATTGAAGAAGCCCGTCTGAGCCCAAAACCCGGTCTGGTGGACAGCCGGGGGAATGGCGCCCATCACGATCTCAGCCTGGCGCTGATGGAGCGATCGGCCCACAGCCTGACCCCGACATTTCATGCTCTGGCATTACAAAGCTGGGAACGTCCGGCAGACATCGCGCTGCGCCAGCTGGTCGGGCGCCTGGGGCGCGAAGGGGAGCAGCAGATGATGGCAGCGACCTGCGGGGTGAACACCCACCGGGGCGCAATCTGGGCGCTTGGCCTGCTGGTTTCCGCCGCCGCTATGCACGGTATGGCTGGCAGTAGCGCGGAGATTACCGCTACGGCAGCACGGCTGGCTGGGCTTCCTGATGAGGCAGCACCAAAGAGCTTTAGCAAAGGGTTGAGAGCCACAAGACGCTATCGCGTGCCGGGCGCACGAGAAGAAGCTCAGCAGGGCTTTCCTCACGTTATGCGTCTCGCGCTGCCTCAACTGCGCCGCAGCCGCCAGTCCGGAGCAACCGAGGGCGAGGCTCGCATTGACGCCCTGATGGCGATTATGACTTCGCTGTCAGATACCTGCGTGCTCTCTCGCGCCGGGTTAACCGGCCTGGAAACGATGCAGAACGGTGCCCGTAGCGTGCTGATCAACGGCGGTATTTCGCGCCAGGAAGGCCGCGACGCGCTGGACGTGCTCGACCGCAACATGCTGGCGCTGAATGCTTCTCCGGGCGGGGCGGCTGATTTGCTCGCCGCCACGCTGCTGCTGGACCGCATCGCCAATGATGCCACCCCGCTTCACTCACTTATTTAACGAGGGCGTTATGGAACACATTACGTTGTCATTTCCGGCAACCCGCACGGCCACAGGCAAAGCCCTGGCTGGCGTGGTGGGCTCCGGCGATATGGAAGTCCTGTTTTCTGCCGCACAGGGGCAGACTCTGACCATCGACATCACCACCTCCGTCGATAACAGCGAAAAACGCTGGAAAGCACTTTTCGAGCGCCTGGCCGCGCTAAGCAGCCTGCCTGCCGGAGAGTTGAAAATTCATGATTTTGGCGCGACGCCGGGCGTGGCGCGTATCCGTATCGAACAGGTCTTTGAGGAGGTGGCTCATGCGTGACGACAGCAGCTTTATTGAATTAAGAGCCCGCGAGCGCGCACGTCTGCTGCTGGATGAAGGCAGCTATCGTGAATTGCTCGACCCGTTCGACGGCATTGTCTCGCCGTGGCTGGGGCCGCAGGGCATTGTGCCGCAATCTGATGACGGCATGGTCGTTGCCAAAGGCACGATTAACGGTGGCCCGGCGGTGGTGATTGCCATTGAAGGCGCATTCCAGGGCGGCAGCATGGGCGAAGTGTCCGGCGCAAAAATGGCGGCCGCGCTTGAACTGGCGGCGGAAGACAACCGCCACGGCATTCCTACTCAGGCTGTGCTTTGCCTGGAAACCGGCGGCGTGCGCCTGCAGGAGGCCAACCTCGGCCTGGCGGCGATTGCCGATATTCACGCAGCGATTGTCGATTTACGTCGCTACACCCCGGTGATTGGCGTTGTGGCCGGCACCGTGGGCTGCTTCGGCGGAATGTCGATCGCCGCCGCGCTTTGCAGCTATTTGATTGTGACTCGCGAGGCACGTCTTGGTCTCAACGGCCCGCAGGTTATCGAGCAGGAAGCGGGTATTGAGGAATATGACTCCCGCGACCGGCCGTTTATCTGGGGCATGACCGGCGGTGAAGTTCGCTATCAGAGCGGGCTGGTGGACGCGCTGGTTGGCGACGGCGTCCATGCCGTGAAGCAGGCGGTCAATGAAGCCATCGCCAAAGGCGTTCCGGCGCAGCATCGCACCGATAACTACGCGTGGTATCTGGATCGCCTGACCCATTTCGACACCAGCCAGCAGGCTGATGCCGAACAGATCAAACAGCTTTTTGGGGAGAAACGTTAATGAGCCAGAAACTGAATCGCGCCGCCGTTTGGCTGGATACTTTAGTTCCGGATGCACCTCGTATGGCGGGGCTGTGCGCCTCCGTACAGGTCGCCGACGGCAACGTTGACGGGAAACCTGCCCGCTTTATCGCCGTGGTGCCCGATGCCAATAACCATTATCCCCGTGCTGCTGGCGGCGAAGTGGGGCTGTTAGAAGGCTGGACGCTGGCAAAAGTGGTCAGCGAAACCATCGCTAAAGATGCAAACAAGGCTGAAAAGCGCGCCATCGTTGCGGTGATTGATGTCCCAAGCCAGGCCTATGGCCGCCGCGAAGAGGCATTCGGTATTCATCAGGCGCTGGCCGGTGCCGCAGGCGCTTATGCCAATGCTCGCCTGGCCGGGCATCCTGTTGTGGGCCTGATTGTCGGCAAAGCGATGTCCGGGGCGTTTCTCGCCCATGGTTACCAGGCTAACCGATTGATCGCCTTTAACGACAAGGGCGTGATGATCCACGCGATGGGGAAAGAGTCCGCCGCGCGCATCACCTTACGCACCGTGGAGGCGCTGGAGAAGCTGGCCGCCACCATTCCACCGATGGCCTACGACATCAGCAACTATGAAACTCTCGGCCTGCTTTCGGCGCTGCTGGATATCAGCCACCCGGATGCTCCGCAGAGCGACGATGTGGCAAAAGTGAAGGCTGCTCTGAGTACGGCGGTGAAAGAAGCACGTAGCGAGACTTCGCTGAAATGCCGTCTGCTGGCGAAAAATCGCCACAGTTCGGCGCTGGTTCGCGAACGTATGCGCGCCAGCTGGTAATAAAAAAAGACAAACCTGCCGGACTCTATAACCAGGCACGGTACGCCGTGCCTGAGTAAAAAAAACGTCCGAAAATAATAAATATCGCGACCGTGCTAACTCTCTTTATTGACTCAAGGTGAAGTTATGACTTACGTGATCGTTCATGCTCTGGCCCCTATTTTTGTCATCATGCTGCTGGGATTTTTCGCCGGCAAAGCGAAAATGGTCGATAACAAAAATGTCTCGCTGTTAAACATTTTTGTCATGGACTTTGCTCTACCCGCCGCGCTGTTTAGCGCGACCGTTCAAACGCCGTGGCTTGGCATTGTTCAGCAGTCACCGCTGATTGTGGTGCTGGTGCTTGCGATGTGGATTACCTACGCGGCGATTTACTTCCTGGCGACCAGCGTATTTAAAAAGTCGCCGCAGGATGCCGCCGTGCTGACCCTTACCGTGGCGCTGCCTAACTATGCTGCGCTCGGCCTGCCAATTTTAGGCAGCGTGCTCGGTGAAGGCTCTTCGACTTCGCTTTCCGTGGCGGTGTCGATTGCCTGCGGTTCCGTCCTGATGACGCCGTTCTGCCTGCTGATTCTTGAGCGTGAAAAAGCCCGTGCGGCCGGTGAAAACAGCGGCTCAACGCTGGCGATGCTGCCGGTGCTGATGTGGCGTTCGGTGAAAAAACCTATCGTCTGGGGGCCATTGCTTGGGGTTGTGCTGTCGGCTATCGGTATCCGTATGCCTGACCTGCTGCTGGCCTCGATTAAACCGCTGGGCCTGGCCGCTACCGCCGCTGCGCTGTTCCTGACCGGGGTGATCCTGTCGGCCCGCAGGCTGCAGATCAATACCATGGTGATCGCCGCGACCGTTACCAAGTTGCTGATTCAGCCGTTCATCGCCTGGGGCATCGTGCTGGCGCTTGGCCTGACCGGCCCGGTAGCGATTACTTCCATCCTGATGATTGCCCTGGCCGCCGGCTTCTTTGGCGTGGTCTTTGGCAACCGCTTTGGCGTGCAGTCGCCGGATGCAGAAGCCGTGTTGTTGCTAAGCTCGGTACTCTCTATCCTGTCGCTACCGCTGTTTATTACGCTGACTTCAGGACTTTAAATAATGCCGACATTACGCCCCCACGATCTCCTTTGGCTCACCGACCGCGAAGCGCTGGAAGGTGCTAACGAGGAGTGGGTCACAAGCCAGTGGCGCCCTGCGCTGCCGGTGGTGGTGCGGCGTGATGTCGAGCGTGACGGACGTGTTCCGGTAGGCGTGCGAGGAATGCGGCGCGACCAGCGAGCTGCGGGTTGGGTGAATCCGGCGAGCGTGAAGCGCGTCGTCAGCCCGGAGGCGTTATCCAGCCGTGACCTGCTGCTCAATTCCCCGTTTGTTTCCATGCCGCCGGTGCAGGGGGCTGTTCAACTGGCAAGCCGCCCGTGGGCATGGCGCTGGGGCATTACCGGGAGCGTAGGCTATACGCTGGCAACCGAAGTGCCGGTGATGCACGCCGCGAGCGACCTTGATTTGCTGGTCCGCTGCCCACAGCCGATAGCAAAAGAGGCGCTGGCAGAGTGGCAGAGCCTGACCGACAAACTGCTTTGCCGGGCCGATACGCAAATCGAAACGCCCTATGGGGCGTTTGCGCTGGCGGAATGGCTAAGGGAAAAGCGCGTGCTGCTGAAAACCAATCAGGGGCCGCAGCTCGTGGTTAATCCCTGGCAGCCGGAGGATAACGGATGAAGATACTTTTTACCTTTCCCGGACAGGGAACGCAGCGGGCGGACATGCTGCAAAATTTACCCGAGCGTGACGCCATCATGGCGCAGGTAAGGGCGGTTTTAGGCGATGAAGCAAACCAGCTGGATAGCGCTGCCGCGCTGAAGCATACCCGCGCGGTGCAGCTTTGCCTGCTAATCGCAGGCGTGGCCTGGGCGCAGGAGCTTGAGCGTAATGGCGTGAAGCCGGACATGGTCAGCGGCCTGTCTATCGGGGCGTTTCCGGCCGCGGTGATGGCCGGCGTCATCCGTTTTTCCGATGCCCTGCGGCTGGTGGCGCTTCGTGGCGACCTGATGGAACAGGCTTATCCAGAAGGTTACGGCTTAACGGCCATCGTCGGGCTGCGTCTTGAGCAGGTTGAAGCCCTGGTGGCGGGCAGCGAAACCTATATCGCGAATATCAATGCCGAGCAGCAAATCGTCATTGCCGGGAGCGAGCTGGCTATGGAGAAGGTGGCGCACCGGGCGTTGGAGCAGGGGGCGCAAAAAGCTCGCCAATTGGCGGTTAGCGTGCCGTCCCATTGTGCGCTGCTAAATGAACCCGCACAGAAGCTTAAGCAGGCGTTTGCCGATGTGGCGTTGAGCCGCCCGTCCTGCGCTTATCTCAGCGGCAGCACGGGCCGCGTGCTTTGGCTGCCGGAACAAATTGCCGAAGATCTGGCGCTTAACATGGCGCGGACGGTGCGCTGGCGAGAGGCGATGGTTGCCGCCAACGAGCGCGATGTTCGTCTGGCTATTGAAATGCCGCCGGGCAGCGTACTATCGGGCCTGACACGGCAGGCGTTTCGGGAGGGAATCACCGTCTGCCGGGAACAAAATAGCGTAGCGGCCATCGTTCATCTTGCGGAAAAAACTAAGGCGGCGCGTTAGGCGTATCGATAAACGAGCGGGCGTACATGCGCCCCTCGGCGGCCAGCGCCAGCAGGTTCGGGTCAAGTTCGCGATTACGGGCGAAGACGATAGCGATGGTCTGCTTCATCTGGTACTGCTCGGCAAGCCTTAAAAGCTGCACCGAATTTTCATACACCTTCTTCATTCTGCCGGGCATCAGCGTGAGCCCGACGCCCGCCTGTACCAGGCTGACCATTGAGAAAATGTCGTTTACGCGGGTGACGATTTCCGGTTCGAAACCGGCGACGCTAAAGGCTTCCTGAAAGCCCGCGTAGGTAGCAAAGCCTTCCGCGAGCGAAACAAATTTTTCACCGTGGAACTCGCGTAAATCTGCCGGATGGCTGGTGTCGAGCGGGAAGCTGGCCGGTGCGGCGAGGAAAATATCGTCCCGGAACATCGGCAGGACTTCCAGCCTTGAGCGATCGACTTCGCCTTCGGAAATAGAAATCAGGATGGCGTCCAGCACGCCGTCTTCCAGCATATTCAGCAGCACCTGATTTGAGCCCATGGTGAGATCCATTTCCAGCTCCGGTCGCCTCAGTTTCATGCCCATGATCAGTTTCGGAACGGTTTCGAGCGTCAGGGAATAGAGGGTGCCGATGCGCAGCCGGCCCTGGCCAACGCCCGCGGCCTGACGGGTTTCATCGATGCCGCGCGCCATCAGCGCCACCACTTCTTTGCAGTGTTCCAGCAGGGTGAGCGCAGATTCCAGCGGCACCAGGTTGCGCCCTTTATGAATAAACAGCGGGCAGCGCACACCTTCTTCCAGCGTATGCAGCGCGCGATGCACGCTAACCCCGCTAATACCCAGCGCTTCGGCGGTGCGCGCAATGTTCCCTTTCTCCATAAACTCCATAAAGATCTCAAGCTTACGGAAGGTGATTTCAGCGTCGATTTTCATTAGAGGATAATCTTTGGATGTTTGACGCCGCAGGCTTTTGCGTAGCGGACAACGGTTTCAATACTGGCTTTGATAATATTGGCTTCCATACGAGAGACCGTTGGCGGCGTGACGCCCATACGCTCGGCAACCTGTGCGCGTGTTAGCCCTTCATGGCTGCGCCATTCAGCAAGCATTGCCTGCAGCCGCAGCTTACGCTCTTCGGCTTCATAAGCGGCCTGTACTTCGGGGTTGGTTAGCAGGTCTGCGCGCGCTTTTTCCCAGTCGATACTTTTACTCTTTTTCATTGAGCATCTCCTCTAGTCGTTGAAAAGCCAGCTTTGGTAGACATAAAGCCCCCGTGCGATAAGGGTTCCCATCGTCCTTATTTCAAACAGCCCATTGCCTAAGGGTTTGCTATCAGGCTCACGCAGCGATGTCGCATTTTGTTTAATTTTATCAATCAGACGCAGCATTTTTGCCTGAACGACGGGAGGCAATTCTGTTATTTCATCGAAGACATCCACATGCAATTGAACGCGAAACATACGGTCACTCCCTGACGAGGTTAACATAGCAATTAAATTGCCTTATAAGCTAATTTTTATTGCTGATGCTGGTGGCAAAACCAGGCGAAAATCAGCCTAAAGCGCGCCTGACTTCTTTGCTATCTCCCGCTTTCACTTTTGCGTGATACCTCGTGAACGTCGATTCCTTTGCCATAAGCAACGCCAATAATGGCGGCAAAACTGTCCTCCCATCACACTTTCGAACAAAAAGGGCCGCTGGAAAAGGGGCCTTTTATCACTCGGTTATGTGACCAGATTCACGGTAAGCCAGCTGAAAACCGCCATTCCGGGCCTTTATGTGGAACAGATCACTATTGCCTCACCGATTTCCACTTCGAAGTGGAAAACAACTCGCTACAAACCTTCCACCCCGCCAGGTAGTTTAAAAAACAGATTAGTTAACGAGGTACCCAGGGTGAATAACGGAGCGGTAATGGTTAATGAAGCCGAGGAATTAACGACGCGTATTCAGGATTTTATTTACGCGCTGTTCAAAAGTAAGCACATCACGCCCAACGCGGTACAGGAACAAATGCTGGCCTCCCACGTGAAGGCGATGATTCATCGCTCTCTCACCGGGGAGCCGTTACCAGAAGTGGAAGAGAGCTTGTTCGAAGAGATCTCCGCCGAGTCGATGGAAATGGCGCAGGCGGTGGTCGATCAGTTCGGGAATCTGCCGGTAGAAGAAGCGTGGTTGCTGTCAGTGCATTTCGAAGTGGCGAAAGACAATCTTTGAATCATCAGGAGAAAAAAATGGAACAAATTACCGTAGTGATTGGTGACCGTCTGGGCAAAGGCCAGAAAGTTGCAGCAGGGATCGAAAAAGCGGGCGGTCGCGCCGTGGTTATTCCAGGCGTCGCCGCCGACATGAAGCTGGGCGACGTGATGAAAGCAGAAAATGCCACTTTTGGTATTTCCTTCTGCGGCAGCGGTGGCGCAGGCGCTATCACCGCACAAACCAAACATGGCTACAAAGCCAAATACGGCATGCGCTCCGTTGATGAAGGCGTGACGGCGATTAACGAAGGCAACAACGTGCTTGGCTTTGGCTTTATGGATAAAGAAGAGCTGGGCGAGCGCCTGGTGCTGGCCTGGAACAAGAAGTACGGCAGCTGAGTATGAAAGAGAAATTCGCAACTACGGTGCGAGTCAGCGGGCGCGGCGATACCAAAGCCAAAGCCTTCTCCGACGCCCTGAACCACGTTCAGGGCACGGTGCTCAAATCCACCAACCACATTCTTCTGCGCATTGAGCCACAGGACGTGCAGGTTGTTCAGGCGCAGGTCAGGGTGCGCAAAGAAGCTTTTCTGTTCTTCTTCCTGCGTCGGGAAAGGCGGAGCTACAGCGTGGAGCTGGATGTTTCCGTCAACGTGACGGCTCTTAACCTCGATGAGGTAGATTTCGTCTCTAGTTAATTCAAACATTTATACCCAATTAGCTGGTGTTGTAGCAAGGCAGCAAGGGAAGGCAGTCCGATGAGCTTACTTGGGTAAGTGATTCGGGTGACTGAGCGTAGCTAACGCGGCTACAGCGACAGATAAGCAGGGTAGAAAAGGGCAGACTCATGTTCTTAATTATATTAATAAAATCACTCATTATCGGCGGCCTCGTCGGCGTGGGCGTTGGTGCCGGAGCCGCGCGTATGTTCCATGCGCCAACCACTCAGGGCATGGGCGCATTTCGTACACTCGGCGAGCTGAACTCCTGCGAAGGGGACCCGGCTTCTCACTTCTCCTTTGGCCTCGGCTTCTTCTTCAACGCGTGGGCTTCTTCCGTTGCAGCAGGTGCGTTCACCCAGGACGTTGACCACCGCATCATCCCTAACTGGGGCGCGGCGGCACTGATGGTGAAGAATCGCAACGTGGCGGAAACCCTCCACGACCCAAGAAAAATGGCTATCGCCTGCGGCATCATCGGCATGATCGTGGTGGCGTTTCTGAACTCAACCGCGTCTGCGGTGCCGGCGGCGCTTCAGGTGACGGCGGTGAAAGTGCTGGTGCCTGCGGCCAACCTGCTGGTGAACACCGTGATGCCGGTTATTTTCTGGCTGGCGGCTATCGACGCCGGTAAAAAATCTGGTTTCTGGGCAACCATCTTCGGCGGCGCAGCGCAGCTGATCATGGGTAACGCCGTACCGGGTCTGGTGCTTGGCATCCTGATCGGTAAAGGCGTTGAAGAAAGCGGCTGGCACCGCGTTACCAAAGTGATGATGACGGCTATCGTTGCCCTCTTTGTTCTGAGTGCCTTCTTCCGTGGGTTCGACATGAAGATGATCGAGTCTTTCCACATGACCGTGCCGAACTGGCTGGATCTGCTGCATAACTCGCTGAGCGGCAAATAAGGGGATAACGCATGGAACAGAATAAAGGTTTTTGGTACGCGGACTGGTCATTCCCAATCTTTGTGGGCCTGCTCTCCTCCGGCGTGTTTGCCGGGACGCATATGTACTACCTGTACGGTATCGGCGCGTTTAACGAAGTGGCTTTCGTGGCGATGCTGAAGTCGGGGATTGATACCGGCGTTTACGGTGCGGTGGCGGCGTTTGGCGCAAGCTTCCTGTTTGCCCGCATCATTGAAGGTTCGCTGGTGGGGATTCTGGATATCGGTGGGGCGATTCAAACCGGCGTAGGCCTCGGCGTTCCGGCGCTGCTGCTGGGCGCAGGCTTTGTTTTCCCGGTCGCTAACTTTGGCGCTTCGTTGATCACCGGGCTGGTGATTGGCCTGGCCATTGGCTACCTCATCATCCTGGCGCGTAAGTTCACCATCAATCAGAGCGACTCCACCTACGGGGCGGACGTCATGATGGGCGCGGGTAACGCTTCCGGCCGCTTCCTCGGGCCGTTGATTATCCTCAGCGCCATGACGGCTTCGATTCCAATCGGTATCGGCTCGTTGGTGGGCTCTCTGCTGTTTTATCTCTGGGGCAAACCGATCACCGGCGGGGCGATCCTCGGCGCAATGATCTTAGGCTCGATCTTCCCGGTAGCGTTGTAAGCAGTATTTCCAGGGCGGACGGGCTGCGGCTCGCCCGCCAGTTAAGGAGAAAAATATGTTTGACCTGATCCTGCGCGAGGCGCGGCTGGTGGACGATACCGTTATCGATATCGCCCTGAAGGACGGCAAGATTGCCGCCTTAGGCAAGATAACCGGCGAGGCAACTGAAGAACGCCAGCTGAACGGCGAATGCTACGTTAGCGCCGGCTGGATTGACTCCCACGTTCACTGTTACCCCAGGTCCCCTATCTACCACGACGAGCCTGACAGCGTGGGTATTCATACCGGTGTCACTACGGTGGTGGACGCGGGCAGCACCGGCGCCGATGACGTCGACGATTTTTATCAAATCACCCGCAGCGCGACGACCGAAGTTTATGCCCTGCTGAACATTTCCCGCGTGGGCCTGATTGCCCAAAACGAACTGTCCAATATGGCGAATATCGACGCTGACGCCGTGCGCGGCGCGGTGAAGCGCCACCCGGACTTTATCGTGGGCTTAAAAGCGCGGATGAGCAGCAGCGTGGTGGGCGATAACGGCATTACGCCGCTGGTGCGCGCCAAGGCTATCCAGAAAGAAAACGGCGATTTGCCGCTGATGGTGCACATCGGCAACAACCCGCCGGACCTCGATGAAGTGGCCGAACTGCTGACCAGCGGCGACATCATTACCCACTGCTACAACGGCAAGCCAAACCGCATTCTCAACCCGGCCGGGCAGCTGAGAGCCTCCGTAGCGCAGGCTATTCAGCGCGGTGTGCGTCTGGACGTCGGGCACGGCACCGCCAGCTTTAGTTTTGACGTGGCGCGTGTCGCTATTCAGCAGGGCATTCTGCCGCACAGCATCAGCTCGGACATCTACTGCCGCAACCGCATCAGCGGCCCGGTGCATTCACTCGGCGCGGTGATGTCTAAATTCCTCTCCATCGGCCTGTCATTGCCTCAGGTGATCGACTGCGTGACCGTTCACGCTGCCGATGGATTACGTCTGAAAAATAAAGGCCGCCTGGCCGTAGGGCTGGACGGCGACCTGACCGTCTTCGAGCTTCGCCGCCAGCCAACGGTATTTACCGATGCAGAGCAGCAAACGCTGACGGGTGACCAGGTGCTGGTGGCGCTGGCTGCGGTGCGCGCCGGGAAGTGGTTTGACTGTGAATAAGGGAAAACAGAACATGTCTTCGATCTATGAAAAATACAATTTAAAACAGGTAATTAACGCATCCGGCCGCATGACCGCCCTCGGCGTGTCCACGCCACGTCCGGAAGTGGTGGACGCGGTAACCACCGGTATGAACCACTACTTTGAAATGAAGGATCTGGTTAATAAGACAGGCGCCTACATTGCCGGGCTGCTCGACGTTGAGGCGGCGACCGTGGTGTCCTGCGCTTCTGCCGGTATCGCCCAGTCCGTGGCGGCGGTGCTGGTGAAAGACAATCAATGGCTGATCGAGAACCTGCATGCGGCCCCGCTGGAGAACAACGAGATCGTGCTGCCGAAAGGCCACAACGTTAACTTCGGCGCGCCGGTTGGCACCATGGTGAACCTGGGCGGTGGCAAAATCGTCGAAGCAGGCTACGCCAACGAATGTTCAGCGGATCAGCTGGCTGCGGCTATTTCTCCACGCACGGCGGCCATTCTGTATATCAAATCCCACCACTCGGTGCAGAAAAGCATGCTCAGCGTTGAGCAGGCCGTGGTCGTGGCGCGTAAACACAACCTGCCGCTGATCGTAGACGCTGCGGCAGAAGAAGATTTGGCATGCTATTACCGTGCCGGGGCCGACCTGGTGATTTACAGCGGGGCGAAAGCTATCGAAGGCCCAACCAGCGGGTTGGTGATCGGCAAAGAGCAGTACGTCGAGTGGGTGAAGCTGCAAACCGGCGGCATCGGGCGTGCAATGAAAGTTGGCAAAGAAGGCATCCTCGGCCTGACCTGCGCGATTGAACATTACCTGAGCGCGGCCAAAGAGAGCGGGGCCGAAATGGTCGCCAAAATGATGCCGTTTATCGACAGTCTGAACACGCTGAATGGCGTAACCGCCCGCGTAGTGTGGGATGCAGCCGGCCGCGATATCGCCCGCTGCGAAATCAAGTTCGACGAAGCGACCGTCGGCATCAGCACCGGCGAGCTGGTCAGCGCGTTGAAGCAGGGCGAATACGCCATCTACTTCCGTGGCTATAAGGCGAATGAAGGCATTATTGAAGCGGATGTGCGCAGCGTAAGCGCGGCACAGCTGGAGATTATTTACCGCTGCATCAAAGCGCTGGTAAGCAAGGAGAAATAAGCATGAAACTGACCCCAAATTTTTACCGCGACCGCGTTTGCCTGAACGTGCTGGCAGGCTCTAAAGAGAACGCCAAAGAGATTTACCAGGCGGCGGAAGGCCACGTGCTGGTCGGCGTGTTGTCTAAAAATTACCCGGATGTAGAAAGTGCGGTTGCCGATATGCGTGACTACGCGGCACTTATCGACAACGCGCTGTCCGTCGGCCTTGGTGCGGGCGACCCGAATCAATCGGCGATGGTGAGTGAAATCTCCGACCAGATTCAGCCTCAGCACGTCAACCAGGTCTTTACCGGCGTGGGCACCAGCCGTGCGCTGCTGGGCCAGAACGACAGCGTGGTTAACGGCCTGGTTTCGCCAACCGGCACCGTCGGAATGGTGAAAATCTCCACCGGCCCGCTAAGCTCCGGTGCGGCAGACGGCATCGTGCCTGTTGAAACCGCGATTGCGCTGCTGAAGGATATGGGCGGCAGCTCAATCAAATATTTCCCGATGGGCGGGCTGGAGTGCCGCGAAGAGTATCAGGCTGTAGCGGAAGCCTGTGCGAAGCATGACTTCTGGCTGGAGCCGACCGGCGGTATCGATCTCGAAAACTTCGAAGAGATCCTGAAGATTGCGCTGGACGCCGGCGTGAGCAAAGTGATCCCGCATATTTACAGCTCGATTATCGACAAGGCCAGCGGCAATACGCGCCCGGCGGATGTGGCTACGCTGTTGGCGATGACGAAGAAACTGGTGGGGTAAAGCACTGTTTCCCCTCACCCCGACCCTCTCCCCAAAGGGGCGAGGGGGAAAAGAAAGATCCCCTCTCCCTTTTAGGGAGAGGGTTAGGGTGAGGGTATAATCCTCATCAACCACACTTCGAGGACAAACGCATGTCTGCACGCACTCTGCTTGTTGCTTCATTTGCCTTACTCGCCGCCGGCAACAGCGCGGCGCAAAGCCATTATGCCTGGGTTGGCACCTACAACCCGAACGGCGAAGGTCTTTATCGCTTCCAGCTGGACGCCAAAACCGGTGCGCTTAGCGAGAAAACGCTGGTTAGCTCGCTGCCAAACGCCGCGCAGCTTACCGCGTCGCCGGACGGCAAGACGTTGTACGTTGCCAGCGAAGCGGAGAAAGGCGTGGTAGCAGCATTGCGCGTAGGCGATGACGGGAGTTTGACCGAACTAAACCAGGTCTCTTCCGGTGGCGCTGGCCCGGTTTACCTGTCTCTGACGCCGCAGGGCAAGCACCTGCTGGTGGCAAACTACGTGAGCGGCTCTATCGCCGTGCTGCCGGTTAATGCCGACGGCAGCCTGCAGGAAGCCAGCGACAAACATCAGGACAGCGGCGAGCCGGGCGCGGCGAAACCAGAAGCAGCGGTAGAAGGTAGCTTCGCCGCCAGCGATCATAACGGCCCACATGCCCATATGATTGCCGCCGATCCGAGCGGCAAGTTTGTTTTCTCGACCGATCTTGGCCTGGATCGGATCTACCAGTATCGCTTTGATCAAAACAAAGGCGTGCTGGAGCCAAACGATCCGCCGTTCATCTCCGCCTCTTCAAAAGGCGCAGGGCCACGCCACTTTGTCTTTTCTGCGGACGGTTCAGGCCTGTGGCTGATTAACGAAGAAGCCTCTACGCTTAGCCATTACAAGCTCGACCGTGAGAAAGGCACGCTGACCGAAGGGAAGACCATCTCTTCGCTGCCAAAAGGCTATAAGGGCACAAGCTTTGCGGCGGGCCTGGTATTGAGCCACGACGGCAAGCAGCTGTATGTGGCCAACCGTCTGCATAACAGCATCGCACATTTCAGCGTGGGCTCTAACGGCGAGCTTACACATCAGGACGATATCTGGACGCGTGGCGACTATCCACGAGGCCTGACGCTGGACAGCACCGGCAAACATCTTTATGCCCTGAACCAGCGCAGCGACAATATCACTCGCTTTAGCGTGGCGCCGGGCAACGGTAAATTAACCTTTATCGAGGATTATACGGCGGTGGGAAGCCCGTCGCAGATGGTCTTCACCCCGTTTAAGTAAAGCAGGACGGGGCGCCAGTGTGCCCCGATAACCAAAGGAAACGGTAGTGAGATTCCCCAATCAACGGCTGGCTCAGCTTTTTGAGATGCTGCAAAACGAAACGCTGCCCCAGGATGAACTGGCGCGGCGTTTGTCCGTTTCTACCCGCACGGTAAGAGCCGATATCACGGCGCTTAATGCGCTGATGGCCGGCTTCGGGGCTCAGTTTACGCTGACCCGTGGCGCGGGCTATCAGCTGAATATCGAGGATGCTGAACGTTACGGCGAGCTGGTTCAGCATCGCCCGCGCCAGCTGCGTATCCCACGTACTTCACCAGAACGCGTGCATTACCTCGTGGTGCGTTTTTTGACGGCGGCGTTTTCACTGAAGCTCGAAGATTTGGCCGAAGAGTGGTTTGTCAGCCGCGCCACGCTGCAAAGCGATATGGCGGAGGTGCGTGAGTGGTTCAACCGCTACCATCTGACCATTGAGACGCGCCCGCGCCACGGCATGAAGCTGTTCGGCAGCGAAACGTCTATTCGCGCCTGCCTGACGGATCTGCTGTGGCAGTTGACCTTAGAGGACAGCGAAAATCCCCTGTTGACCGAAGAAGCCCTTAACGCGGGCGTGCCTGAGCAGCTCACCAGCTCGCTGCATGACTGTTTTACCCGCTGCCGCATCCGCTTAACCGATGAGGGCGAGCAGTTTATTCGTCTTTATTGTTCGGTGGCGGTGCGCCGCATCAGCGAGGGCTATCCTTTGCCGGAGTTCACGGCGGATAACGTCGATATACAGGTGAAAGAGGCCGCGCGCCAGATTGCCGGCTTGATGCAGCAGCTGGCGGGTAAACCCCTGGCGGAAGCCGAAGAGCAGTGGCTGCAGGTGCATATTGCTTCACGGCAGGTGCAGGAAGTGGCGCCGAGCGCGATCAATGCCGACGATGACGAAGCGCTGGTTAACTACATCCTGCGCTACATCAACACCCACTATAACTACAACCTGCTCGGTGACGAGCAGCTGCACGCCGACCTGCTCACCCACATCAAAACGATGATCACCCGGGTACGCTACCAGATAAACATCCCGAATCCACTGCTGGCCAACATCAAGCAGCATTATCCGCTGGCTTACGACATGACGCTGGCGGCGGTCTCAAGCTGGGGAAAATACACGCCTTACGCTATTAGCGAGAACGAAATTGGTTTTCTGGTGCTGCATATCGGCGTTGGCCTGGAGCGCCACTACAACATTGGCTACCAGCGTCATCCTCGCGTGCTGCTGGTTTGTGATACCGGCAACTCGACGGTGCGCATGCTGCAGGCCATGCTGCTGCGTAAATATCCGCAGGTGGAAGTAAC
This sequence comes from Cedecea neteri, assembly GCF_000757825.1. Classification (GTDB taxonomy): domain Bacteria; phylum Pseudomonadota; class Gammaproteobacteria; order Enterobacterales; family Enterobacteriaceae; genus Cedecea; species Cedecea selenatireducens. Next base: position 2,190,571 of record NZ_CP009451.1, on the reverse strand, counting down.
CCACATTATTTCCCTGCGCGACTACGAACAGCTCGACGCGGTGGATGAAGATTTTGTGATCAGCACGGCGCGCATCAGCGAGAAAGAAAAGCCGGTTGTGATGATGGCGCCGTTCCCGACCGATTATCAGCTGGAGCAGCTTGGCAAGCTGGTACTGGTGGACAGAACTCGCCCTTACATGCTGGAGAAATTCTTTGATGCCAGCCACTTTCGTATTATCGACCAGCCGATGACCCAGCAGCAGCTATTCCTGACGCTCTGCGAGCAGCTGGAGCGGGAAGGTGTCGTTGACTCAGATTTCCATCCGTCGGTGGTGGAGCGAGAAGCGATCGTCAGCACCATGTTGGGTGAGGGCATTGCGCTGCCGCACTCGTTAGGCCTGCTGGCGAAAAAAACCGTGGTCTACACCGTGCTGGCACCGCACGGTATCAGCTGGGGCGACGAAACGGCGCACGTGATCTTCCTGCTGGCTATCAGCAAAAGTGAATACGAAGAGGCGATGGCGATTTACGACCTGTTTGTGACATTCCTGCGCGAGCGGGCGATGATTCGGCTGCGCGACAGCAAGGATTTTGACAGTTTTAAAGCGGTGGCGATGGAGTGCCTGAGTAAGCTGTAATCGTCAATGGCCCTTAGTTAAAAGGGCTATGGCTTATCCCCTCTCCCCTGTGGGGAGAGGGTTAGGGTGAGGGGCAGTTATTTCAGGATAGTGAACGCGGTGGTCACGTGCTTCACGCCGCTTACTCGGCTGGCAATGTCCGCCGCGGCTTTACCTTCGCGTTCGGTCACCAGGCCAAGCAGGAACACCTCGCCATTCTCCGTCGTGACTTTCACGTTAGAAGACTTCACCTGATCGCTGGTTAGCAGCTGAGAGCGAACTTTCGTGGTGATCCACGTATCGCTCGACGCGGTGCCCAGGCCGACCGGAGGCATAATCCGAATTTCGTTATAGACTTCGGCTGCGCCGTCTACGCCCAGCGCGATTTGCTTCGCGCGAGAAGAGAGGTCTGGGGTTGGCGACTGGCCGGCCAGCAGCACTTTGCCCTGGTAAGCCGTCACGTTAATGCGTGCTTCTTTCTTGATTTGCTCATCCTTGCTGAGCGCGCTGTTCACGCGTAACTCAAGCGTGCTGTCATCAACCTGCGTCCCGACGGTACGCGGGTCGGTCGCGGATTTTGTCGCAACGGCGGCGCTTCCCACAACAACGGCACCGACGCAGCCTTGCAGCAACAACGCGGAAATAAGAACTGCGAGTGGCGTAATGGCCTTCATGTTCATTCCTTCTCCTATCTCAAAATTAGCTATTAGCCATCCTGGTGCGGAAATAGCGTATTGTCGATCAGATCGCATAAACAGTTTACCGTCAGCATATGCATTTCCTGGATGCGGGCGCTGCGGTGAGAAGGGATTCGGATTTCAACATCCTGTGGCCCCAACAGTCCTGCCAGTTCGCCGCCGTCATAGCCCGTCAGCGCAACGATGGTCATGTCGCGGGTGACGGCTGCCTCAACCGCTTTGACAATATCACGGCTATTGCCTCGGGTGGAAATAGCCAGCAAAACGTCCCCGGCGTGGCCCAGCGCACGAACCTGTTTGGCATACACTTCTTGATGCAGACGGTCGTTAGCGATCGCGGTTAAGACCACATTATCTGCATTAAGTGCAATGGCCGGTAAACTAGGACGCTCTGTTTCAAAACGATTGATCATGCTGGCAGCAAAATGCTGTGCGTTGGCGGCGGAGGTCCCATTGCCACAACAGAGGATTTTGTTGCCGTTCAGTAAAGACTGAACCAGCGTCATCGCTGCACGGGAGATGGCGTCCGGCAGGGCTTCCGCTGCGGCAATCTGAGTTTGAATACTTTCCGTGAAGCAGCCTTTGATTCTTTCAAGCACGTTGATTCTACCTGGAGTTTTTTAGATATCGGCGGCAAACGCGTTGGTCAGCCACTCTATTTCATTGCCGGTGAAAGCTAACACATCGAAACGGCAATCTACAGTATCAAAACTTTTGCCGCTGCCGCTAAGCCAAACCTGCGCGGCGTATAACAGACGCTGTTGTTTGCTGCGGGTGACGCTGGCGGCTGCACCGCCAAACTTATCGTTACGCCGAAAGCGCACCTCTACGAAGACGATAACCTGCTGCTGTTTCATTATGAGGTCGATTTCGCCGCCGCGAACATGCACGTTCGCCGCAACGAAGCGCAGTCCCTTGCGCTCGAGGTAGCGGCGCGCCTGCTGTTCATAGCGCGCGCCGCGTTGCTGGCGGTTCAGGATACCGGGACTATCTGGCCCTGACTGAACTGCAGCCAATTTAATTTCCTGTTGATGACGCAGTCCTGGCTGGCGGTCAGTTGCCCGGTGTTGCCGTTCACCTGGTAACCCGGCACCTGGCGTATCTGGGAGAAATGGCTTGCCAGCGTCCAGGCATCCACGCCCATCGCATACAGGCGCGCCAGCGAGTAGTCATTATTGACGCTGCGTAACGCCTGCTGCATCAGCTGCGGATTTCCACCGGAAAGCATCGGGATTTCGCTAAACTGCAATCCTTCCATTTCCAGACGATAGTCCGGGCCGTTAACGCCCTGCGAGCTGCGCGAGCTGGCATACAGCTGAGCGCTGCTGCGGCTACCGGTACGCATCGCAATCATCGGTTTAATCAGAGCAACTTCTTCTGCGGTGGCAATGATATATACCGCGTCGACGTTGCCGCTGCTGCCTGCGGTGATTTGTGCGTCGGTCGGTGCCGCTGGAATTGTAAGCCCGCCGATGGTCACGCCCGGAGGCGTATTGGACGGTGTGTTCACCGGCGTGCCGGTTAAGGCGATGCCGGAGCCGCTGTTAATCCCGCGCTTCAGATCGCTGATTGAGCCAAATTTCTGCTGCAGCACCAGGTTGCCACCCAGCTTCTGCCATTCGGTGGCAAAGGCTTTCGCTACGCGGTCGCCCAGGGCATTGGCTGGAATCAGCATCAATGGATTACGGTGGTTTTGCTGCCAGATGTGGTCTGCGGCGTCGCGGGCTTCATCTTCCGGAGAAAGCGCGAAGTAGCAGATGTTTGGTCGGTTCTGGACGTTTTCTGGCTGGTTGAGCGCCAAAATATTCAGCGGGCTGTTGGTGCTGGCTAGCTGATCGACATTGTTTTTCAGCAGTGGGCCGACGACAAGCGTGGCGCCGTCCTGCTGTGCCTGAGCCAGAACCTGTGAGAGCGGCTGGCTGCTGGTGTCGTAAATTTTAATTTCTGAAGCCGGGCTCGCTGCAACGGCTGGCGCAGTCTGTGCATCAGGCTGCGCGGCTGGCGTTGCCGTTTGTGGTGTCGCGGCCTGTGCTTTTTGGTCAGTCAGGTCACTGACGGACGCGCTTGCCGGACTCACGGCTGCATTCGGGTCTACCTGCGCTTGAGGTTGCTCCTGCGGCGGGGAAACCTGCTGCTGTGCATTCGGGTCTACAGGCGGTGCGGCTGACTGCACGGCGGTAACCGGCGCAACGCCGTTATTTTTTGCCGCTTCAAAACCTTGTTCAATGGCGCGACCAAACACCGCTGCCTGGCCGTTTAACGGCAGCAGAAGGGCGATTTTACCGGTTGAGGCCGGCTTGAAGTTTTGTACGTTCACCAACTGGGTTGGCAGCGTTTTCGAGCCTGGGTTGTTCGGGTAACGCGTTTGCCAGTCCTGAATGCCAGCTTTCAGCATGTTTGGATCGTTACGGTTATCGCTCCAGACGTGCTGCAGATCCAGCCAACCTTGCAGGGTATTTTCGTCGGCATTAATCACCAGGCTGTTCATTTGTTCTGGGGAGAACTGCGACAAAACCTGCCAGGTGCCATCAATGTTTTTCTGATGGACATCACCTTTCAGCAGCGGTTCCTGAGCAATGTAGGCGCGCAGCAGGGCTAAAGAAGGGCGTCCCTGGGAAGCGTCAATCACGGCCTGGTAGTAGCGACTCTGTTGGCCCTTGTCGAGTGCGCTCGGGTCAATTTTTTCCAGCAGGGCAGAGGCGGCGCTGAAGTCTTTCTGCGCAATCTTCACTTCCGGCACCAGCAACTGCTGTTCACGAGCTTGCGCATCGTTGAGTTGCTGAGGCAGTTGGTTATACAACGCAACGGCCTGCTGAGGTTTACCCTCTTTTAGCAGGGAACGAATGGCGAGTAATTGCCAGTTGGTCTTGCTATCATCTGCACTTTGCTGCATTTGCTGCAGATAGTAAGCGGACCCGGCGGTGGTCTCGCCCTGCAGCAGCGTTGCGGACTGATCCGGTGCTTGAGTTGAACAGCCGGCAAAAATCAGCGCCGCGAGCAACACAGGCAGGCAGCGCCCGGCTTTCGAACGATTCAAGGTTGAGGGTAGCATTCTGTATCCAGTGGTTTTTATATCCCAATGTACAATATTAAATCGGCAATACGGATGAGACAATGAAACAACACGAAACGGCGGCGATTTCAGCCAGTACGCTCTACATCGTTCCGACGCCTATCGGCAATCTCGGGGACATCACACAGCGGGCCCTCTCGGTGTTGCAAAGCGTTGATCTGATTGCCGCAGAAGATACTCGCCATACCGGCCTTTTGCTGCAGCATTTTGCGATTAATGCGCGACTCTTCGCACTTCACGATCACAATGAGCAACAAAAAGCCGAAACGTTAGTGGCAAAACTGAAGGAAGGCCAAAGCATCGCGCTGGTGTCCGACGCCGGTACGCCGCTGATTAACGATCCGGGTTATCACCTGGTGCGCACCTGTCGCGAAGCAGGCATTCGCGTTGTGCCTTTGCCTGGCCCGTGCGCCGCCATCGCAGCGCTCAGCGCGGCGGGTTTACCGTCCGACCGCTTCTGCTACGAAGGTTTTCTGCCTGCAAAATCAAAAGGCCGCCGCGATGCGCTTAAGGCCATTGAGCAGGAGCCAAGAACGCTAATTTTCTATGAATCAACCCACCGCCTGCTGGATAGCCTCGAAGATATCTGTGCGGTGCTGGGCGAATCCCGCTACGTGGTGCTGGCGCGCGAGCTGACCAAAACCTGGGAGTCGATTCACGGTGCACCCGTCGGCGAACTGCTGGCATGGGTAAAGGAAGATGAAAATCGCCGTAAAGGCGAAATGGTGCTGATTGTTGAGGGCTTTAAAGCCCAAAGCGATGACGAGCTGCCGGCCGAAGCGCTGCGTACGCTTGCATTGTTGCAAACAGAATTACCGCTGAAAAAAGCCGCTGCGCTGGCTGCCGAAATCCACGGCGTGAAGAAAAATGCTTTGTATAAACATGCTTTAGAAAACAGCGAGAAATAGTTTTCTCGAGCCGTCTCCTGGTTTTCACATCGCAACGCGGTTAGTGTTTAAAAAACGAACTCCCTGGTGTTAATTTGTGCATGACTGAATGACTTTAAGGGAGTTAAAGTTTATGCCGGTATTGATACCAGGAGATTCGAGGATGGTTGTTTACCCCATCAGCTACAGCCCTGCAGCATTAGAAAGAGCATTCGATATTTCTGGAACCACGGAAATTCTGGGTGAACCCGCTTTATTCGTTTTTCGCAAAGATAAAACTGCGGCGGCGATTATCTATGCCGAGCCCACTCTTGATGACAACAACGAACTTCGCCATCTGGTTGTGGCTAAGTTGGATCTTATCCCTCGCAAAAGCACCAGGCAGGAAGAATCTATTGTTGCCGTGAAGCGTTACTGGGAAGCGAAAGCCGTGACTCAGGTTGAGGGTGTGGTTGTCGACAGCCCGGCACGTGATACGCGAGTCGCAACCACGCTTTATGAGCACCTTATCCTGGAGAAGAATCTGATCCTGATGAGCGATCATGAGCAGTACGCAGGGGGGCAGGGAATTTGGCGGCGTATTGCCCGTTCATCGAAGCAAGTTAAGGTGTATGTGCTGGATACCGAGAGTGGTCACTTCTATCCCTATGATGGGGAGCGTGTCAGCTATGACGGAGAAAGCATTCCAGAGTCGGAGATTTGGAGCCTGTCTCCTGATGAATCTCGTCATGGTATTGTGCTGGTGGCAGAAAAATCTTGCGAATAACAACATGAATAAGGCCCGTGATATGGGAGCAGTCCATACCTTCGGGCCTTATAACGTTATTAGTTTACCGGCGTGGCCTCAATCACCAGCGTTTCCAAAGGCTTCAGCGTCACAATCAGCGGCTTACCGTAGTCGTTGGCCAGCGTCTCGTTCTTGCCGTAAACCTGCTTCAGCGTAAAGCTCGTGGCCTCACCGTTCGGAATTTCAAAGCTCTTATTCAGGTCGAGATAGTAGCTTTGCGGCTTATCCGACGGGTTGCGCAGGCCTAAAATTGCCTTTTCTTTACTCCACGATGCCCAGCCGTAAACCTCGAGCTGCGTTGGGTCGCCGCCAATCCAGTGGCTGTCGACCAGCACGCTGCTGTTTGCCCGTGACCATTTCGCCGCGTCGGCGAGCGTGTCCCATTTGCTGCTGTTCAGCATTGACGGCGTAATATACAGCTCCTGCAGCTGAGTGCCGGTGGCAAAGTAGCTCCATGCCTGATCCGCAAAGTCCCGATCCGTCTGTACTTTTTCCAGCCCAAAGTACGCGTGCTCGGCGCTGACGATACCGTGGTACATCAGCGAGTTAATCGGGAACAGCGGCCCTTTACGCACAATCGAACGATAAGTCTCTGCATCACGATAGGTTATCCACTGCTGCACCGGAGAGCCTTTGCCGTAGACGTTGATGTCATCGCCCTGACGCCAGATAGAGTCGGCGTAGAATAGCCAGGACGGGCTGGCGTCGGTGCCGGTGGTCAGGTTGATAAACAGGTCTTTGTTGGCGGCCCGCATGTTCCTGATTAACTCGATGGAGGCATCAAAGTCCGAGGCGTACGGGCTGCCTTTGATATAGGAGTTCGCGTTGCCCATGCCGTCGAGCTTAAACGAAGTGATATGTTCGTTTTTAATAAGCCCGATGATTTGCTGATTAAAATTGCGGAAATAGTTTGGGCCTGAGAGCGCAAACTTGCCGTCTACGGTTTCAAAACCGTTCTCTTTGGCGTGTGAAACGCGCACGTCGCGCGGTTTGTTGTAGCCCCCCCACGGCGAGAGCCACAGGCCGACTGAAGTATGCAGGCTGTCGGCTTTTTCTTTGATGGCACCAAAGCCGTGCTTAAACGCCGGGCCAAACAGCCATTTTCCGGTTAAATCATCCCAGCCATCATCCAGCAGGAAGCCGTCGAGATTCACGCCCCGCTTGCTTATCAGCTCGCTGGCGTATTCATCCATGCGCGTCAGCACGTCTTTTTCGGTGTAGGGCGTAAAGAAACCGATGTCCATCCAGCTGTTGTAATGCAGATAGGGCTGATAAGGGCGTGGACGCATGGCGTTGATAAACTGGTTAAAGCTGCGGCGGAGCTGGTCGGTTGCTTCAAACGTTCCGAAGTAGACCGTATAGGTCACCGGCGCGTCGGTTTTAATCGGCGTTTTGAGTCCGACGTTCAGGTTGGTGGTGGTTTCGTAAGCGTAGGTATTCACAATCGGCTTTTGCGGCAGCATATAGAAGCTGTCCGCGACGATCGGGGAGCTGTTGATGGCACCGTTAACATAAGGTGCCTGAGCCTGGCCTTTGGTCGGGAAGAAGGTAATTTTTGCGACATCGCGAGGCTGGCCTTTTGCCTGGAGCGTATAGTCCACCGCCGCATATTTCCCCTTAAGCAGCTTCAGGGTCACGTTGACCGAGAAGTCGTCCCGTTCGTAATCAATCTGAATGGCGTCTGCGGTTTTGCTGACGTTTTTGATTTTAAAGTCGGCGGTATGGAGAACCTTTTCATCCGGTAGCGTCAGGAAAAACAGCTCGATGGGCGCCAGTTTATGGTCGGAAAGCCGGTCTTTAATCACCGCTGCCGAACCTGAATCGTCGAAAGAGACGGCAAGGTTATCGTTTTCCAACTGGTACTGTGCGGCCATCGCCACGTGACTTAGCAACATCATCAGTAGAGAGCTTTTTATTATTGTCTTCATCAGAGGTCCTTACGGGAGTGAGTTACAGGGCTGCTTCTGATTCCGGCAGCAATTTATTAGCCGATCCGCATACCGCGACTTTGCTGCGCACAACCTCTTTCATCGCATCCATGCCGACGCGCATGTAATAACGCGGATCGTTGCCTTCCGGGTTGTCGCCAAACCATCTTTTCACCGCGGCGGCGAAGGCGATTTTTAGTTCCGTTGCCACGTTTACTTTGCAGACGCCAAGCTCGATGGCGCGACGCACAAACTCGTCCGGGACGTCGCTGGCGCCGTGGAGCACCAGCGGCACGCTGACGACTTCGCGGATTTCGCCCAGCCGTTTGAAGTCTATTTTCGGGCGTTTGGTATACAGCCCGTGAGCGGTACCGATGGCGACCGCCAGGCTGTCGACGCCGGTGAGTTCAACAAAGCGGCGCGCTTCTTGCGGATCGGTGAGGAAAGCGCTCTCCTCGTCCACGTCCATGTCGTCCTCCACGCCGCCGAGACGGCCCAGTTCGGCCTCGACGCTGCAGTCGTTACGGTGGCAAAAGTCGACCACCGATCTCACCAGCTGCACGTTTTCTGCAAACGGGAAGTGGCTGCCGTCAATCATGGCGCTGCGCACGCCAGCGTTAACTTTGCGGCTGATATCTGCGAGGCTTTCATGGTGATCAAGATGCAGAGCCAGCGGCATGCCGTAGCTTTCTGAATAGGCATGGCACAGGGCGTAAATCTCTTCAAAAGCAATGTGTTTAAACGTTCCGGGCGTACCGGCAAGGATCACCGGGGAATGCATCTCTTTGCAGACTTCAAGGATCGCCTGGATGGTTTCGGCATTGTGGATATTAAAAGCCGGTACCGCATAGCCTCTGGCCTGTGCGTCCTGAAGCAGATACTTCGTCGAAATAATGCTCATGATGAACCTCTCAGCCTTTCCAGGGATGAATGACGACGCCTTTTACCACGCGGTTTACCGTGCCGCTGGTGGAAGGTGTGTCTGGCGTAATGCCTGCTTTAACGGACGAGGTGAGTGCGAAAATCTGCGCATACATCAGGAAGCAGAACGCCTGCTCAACGTCGAGGAACGTGCGGTCGGCCTCGGGCAGCAGAATGTGCGGGCCAGCTTCGATTTCCGGGCTGGTTGCTGCCGAAATGGCGATCGTCTGCATTGCCAGGCTGTCTCGTCGCAGCTCTGCCAGCAGATCCAGATCGTACTGACGGGTGTACGGATCGCTGGAAACCAGCACGATCGCCAGCGTTTCGTTATTCACCAGGGATTTGGGGCCATGCCTGAAGCCGGTCGGCGTGTCGTAAAACGCCGCCAGCTTGCCCGCCGTGAGTTCCAGCACCTTGAGCGAGGCTTCCCGTGCCACGCCCTGCAGGCCACCACTGCCAAGGTAGACCACGCGCTTGTAGGGAAGGGCACCAAATGGGCTCTCGCTGAAATCCCCGTGAGAATGAATTATCTGCGCGCAGCGGTGCGCTACGTCCTGGAACGATCGGGTGTTGATTATCTCCGGCGCGAAGACCGCAAGGCAGCTTGCCATCATGGTGGTGATGCTGCTCGTCATGGCAAAGCCGCGATCGTGAGTTTCCGCAGGCATGAGCAGCGGCAATGAACGGCTGTCTTCCAGCGCGCTGCGATAGAGGCTGCCGCCTTCGTTACAGGTGATGGTCAGATGATGGCAGGATTTAACGAGCTGATTGGCAAGATCCACCGCTGCCACACTCTCCGGGCTGTTGCCGGAGCGGGCGAAGGATACCAGCAACGTTGGCTGTTCCGGGGTGAGATAGTCCAGTGGATTTGTCACCAGGTCGGTGGTCGGGACGGCAACGAACTGTTTGCCGGTGTGGCGAGAAAGCCAGGGCGCAATGATGTCGCCGATAAAGGCCGAGGTTCCCGCGCCGGTAAGAATAATTTTCAGCTTATCGTCGGCGAGCAGTGGAGACAGGAAGGCGGTGATGCGATCGCGAGTTCGATCGATCTGCTGTAGCGAGCGGATCCAGCTGGCTGGCTGTTGGCGAATCTCTCTTTCGGTCCAGGTGGAAGTGCTGCGGCCTGCGGCAACGGAGGTTTCACTCATGACTAAGTCCTTAGCATTGCAGAGTCAGGTGTCATGCTGGATCGCATGGCGACCTTTCGTTTTATTTCATTTAAAGGTTGTTAGTGCTTAAAGGAAATGTATAGAAAGGTTTTGATAAGATCAATACGTATAAAAGAAATAAAACGAAAACCATGGCGCCGATCGTCATTTTTATATTAATTAAATGATTTAAAAAGATATTTTTTGATGTTAAAGCGTTATGGAAAAGAAAAGGAAAGGTCTGCGGCGGAGCAGGCCGCAGGCCAAAATGATGCATAACGAAAGCAGCAGAGGAGGCCGCTTTCATTAAACGGGGGGCGAAACTGGAGAGGGGCTACCCGGTCATTTGCTTCAGATACCTTCTTCGCTGGCTTCCGTGGCTCGGTGGCGAGCCATCTCGTCGACCAGGCTTGTCAGGCCACGATGGCCGCACTCCAGCGCCATCTGGCGAAACTCGCAGCTGTTTAAGCCTTCTCGCTCCAGCACCATTTCAAGCAGTAGCTGGAGGTTGATGCCCGTGACTACCTCGCGTTCTGGTTTCTCGAGCGCCAGCGTTGAGGCGACCCTGAACGGCGTTCCTCCTAAAAGGTCCGTGAGAAAGACCAGCCCTTCGCGTTCATCAAGCTGGCCTATAGCCGCTTGAAATTGTTCAGTAAGCCTCGCCGTGGAGGAGGTTTCCGGGAAGTCGATGGCGATAATCTGCGGCTGCTCGCCGAGGATCTGTTTCATCGCCTGCTCCAGGCCGCTGGCAAAGCCTCCATGGCCGCTCAAAATGATGCTTAACATCTGCTTTTCTCCTGACTATAAGAAGTGAAGAAACTCCCCAACAACGGCCAAAACGACGGTAATACAAATCAGGCGCAGAGGGCTCCAGCCGCGGCGCACCAGGGCGTACATCGCCAGGGTATAAACCAGCGGAAGAAACGCCGGCATCAGCTTATCGATGACGTCAGACTGCAGCTTAACCACCGCATCACCGGCGGTAATTTCGAGCGTAGTAGACAGCCGGACATAGGTTGCAACGAGGGCACCGATGACCGTCATCCCGACGATGGAGGCGGCGTGCCCTACCTTGCGGGTGTTCGCCTTAATCAGCGGAATAGCCGCAACCCCCATTCGATAAGCATAGTGCGCCAGCCCAAAACGCAGGCCCAAATGCACCACGTTGAACAGCACGATAAACACGATAGCGCCGAGGATGGAGCCCTGCAGCGCCAGGCTGGCGCCTATGCCACCGCATATCGGCAGCAGCGTCAGCCAGAACATTGCATCCCCGATGCCGCCAAGCGGCGCGCCAACGGCGATTTTTGTGCTCTGAATGCTGTTCACGTCCTGCTTTGAGCGTTCCATTGCCAGAATAATGCCGATAACAAAGGTGACCAGGAACGGGTGGGTATTGAAGAACCCCATATGCCCCTGCATGGCCCGCGCCAGATCGCGTTTGTTGGTGTGGATCTTTTTCAGGGCGGGCAGCAGGCCATACAGCCAGCCGCAGGCCTGCATGCGCTCGTAGTTAAACGAGGCCTGCAGCAGCATTGAGCGCCACGCTACGCGGTTAATGTCTTTCCGCGTTAGCTCCGCTCCAATATTCTGATCTTCATAGATATTGTCGTTACCGTTGGTGATGACGGTTTCAGGCTCTGCGGCCTGAGAAAGGATTTGGGTATCAGATGCCATCTTCGAATTCCTCTTGCTTAGCGCGAGCGGGTTGCGGCGGAGTCGGGTCTTTGCGCAGTAAATCCATCAGCGCCAGCGCCAGCGCTGCGGCAGCAATCGCCAGCACCGGCAGCTTCAGCCAGGCCGCGCCCACAAAGCCGATAATGAAGTAGGGGATGTAGACGTTTTTCATCATGATTTTCAGCAGCACGGCAAAACCGATAGCCGGCATGATGCCCCCGGCAACGCCAAGCCCGTCGATGAGCCGCGCGGGCAGCATATCAATGGCCGTTTTGGCATGATCGGCGCCGAAGTAAATCGGCAAGAAAGCGCACAGAAAATAGAAGATACCGAGCGTGAGCATCGCCAGATAGTTGATGCGTTCGATGCCTCTGGTATCGGCGTTAGCCGCCATGCGGTCGGCTCGCGCCATCACGCCGGACATCACGGAGAACAGGAAGGTGATGCCCATCTGTACCGCAACCGCGAAAGGCACCGCGACCCCGACGGCAACTTCTGGCTTCACGCCGGTGCCGATCGCGAAAGCGGTGCCGACGATAGTGCCGATAATCACGTTCGGCGGCTGGGCTCCGGCGAGGGGGGCCAGACCCATCCACACCAGCTCCAGCGTGCCGCCGGTGAGAATGCCGGTGTGGAGATCGCCGAGAATGAGGCCAACCAGCGGGCCAAGGACAACGGGGCGGTGCATATGGGTCAGGCCGTTGAACATGTCCAGACCGGCAATAAAGGCCAGCAGGCCCAGCGCTATCGCTTGCAGTAAGCTGATTTCCATAGCAAATACCTCAGAGAAGTTTATAAAGATCCTGAGCTGATTCCGTCGGCACGCCCTGGACAAAACACTCTACGCCGGCCTGTTTCAGCCCGGAAAAGGCGGCAATGTCCTGTTCGTCGACCGACACGGTTTTGGCGACCTGCTTCTTACCTTCGACATAGTGCATGTTGCCAACGTTGATGCGTTTTACCGGCACGCTGCCGTTCACCAGGGTGAGGAAGTCCTGAGGGTTTTTGCAGACCAGCAGGATCTTCTGGCGGTCGGCCGCGCGGTGGATGTTGTCGATGACTTTTTGCAGCGGCCAGAAACGCACGGCGATCCCTTCCGCCAGCACCATCTCCATCAGGTTTTGCTGTATAGGGTCTTCCGCTACCTCATCATTGGCGACCAGCACCAGGTTAGCGCCGGAAAATCCGACCCACTGCACGCCAACCTGGCCGTGGATAAGGCGCTCATCAATGCGGCTTAAGACAATATTTGGCATGTTATTTCCCTTATTATCATTGTGTTAATGAGAAGATGGCTCACCGTGACAGGCCGCGTGATACTGACGCAGCACATCCTGAATATGGTCGATAATCAGCTCGTGAGGGCTGGCGGCCAGCTGTGCTTCGCGCACTCTGGCGTACTGAAGCGGCAGATACTGGCTGATTAACGGCAGCGGAAGGGGTTCATGGGCCAGGTTTTTGACCAGCACATCGTAAGCGTCGTCGATGTCGCGATCCGGCCAGTAATAGCGCACCCGATCCGAGTAGCTGTAGCCGCGCGCCAGACGCAGCGCATCTCCATTGCCGTGATAGTGCTGCTGCCAGTGTTCCGGATGGTCGAGCATCACGCTTTCCAGCACGTCCCTTAGCCCGGAACATTTGTGGGCCGGAAGCAGTTCTCGTTCGATGGCCGACAGCGAGAAAAGCGCTTCACGCAGGGCGAAGGTCAGCGCCGGGCCTACTTTCAGTATTGCAAAGTGATCCTCTACCAGCTGGCGTAGCGCCTGCGTTGTCTGGTAATCCGTCGAGTGCGCTTCAAACACCATGGTCTGTGACGCTTCGATCATTTTGCTTAACGCGCGAGATTTTTCCGGCTGGTAGTCAATCACCCGGGTGTGGTCAAACTCGACGCCCGGCTGAACAACAAGGCCAATAATTCGGGGCCAGATAGCGCTGAGGCCTTGTTCAGAGAAGGCGTTGCGATGCGCTTCCAGCGTGGCATTGGCCGCCTGTGGCGTGGTGACGGCCAGCTCGGCAAGGGTTTCATGCGCACCGCCGGGAACCGGCACCTCTGTGCCGATGATGTATACCAGGTCGGCTTGACCAAAGTGGTCGATGCAGGTTTGTTCGGCAATGGTAGCTAACCTCGCTGCACGTGCGGCAACGATATCGTCAGTGAGCGGTACCGGGTCGCCCGCGCAGGACATGCTGCAGTCGAGGTGTATTTTCTTGAAACCTGCGGCCACATAGCTGCGAATCAGCTCTTCGGCATGAGACATCGCCTCTTCTGCAGGCCGGGTTTGCCAGCGGTTTGGGCCAAGGTGATCGCCGCCGAGAATCAGGTTAGCGTGGGGGAAGCGATGCTGTTCGGCCAGTTGGTAGACGAAGCCGCAGAAGTCCGCCGGCGTCATCCCCGTATAGCCGCCGTACTGATCGACCTGGTTAGAAGTAGCTTCGATAAGCAGGCTGGTTCCGGCCTCACGGGCATGGCGCATAGCCGCCTCAAGCACCAGCGGATGTGCAGAACATACGGCAAAGATCCCGCATTGGTTGTTCCGTTTATGGCTAGCGACAAATTCGGTCAACTGTTTCACTTTCCTCTCCACGGCGATGGGTTAAAACATTTTCTTTCGATTCATTTCATTTAATCGTGCCTGAATGGCGTTTGAGAATAAAAAGAAAGATACTGGAATTGAGATCTGTTTCGCAAAAGAAACATAATGAAAGGTTGATGAGGGAAAAAAGCACCGTTTGAGCGCAGATTCCTGGGGGTTGCTTTCTGCTAAAAGAAAGGTGTTAATAGGCAAATAGAAATGAAACGAAAGATATATTGAAAGGTTACCCTATGAGCAACAGCGATACCGCAACGGACAAACGTATTCCGGGTACCAGCGAAAGACGCGAGCAAATTATTCAACGCCTTCGCCAGCAGGGAAGCGTACAGGTTAATGATTTATCTTCTTTTTTTGGCGTCTCTACCGTCACTATTCGCAACGATCTGGCTTTCCTGGAGAAGCAAGGCATTGCCGTTCGTGCCTACGGTGGGGCACTGATTTGTGAACCCGGCAGCGCGGTGGCTGAACCTTCGGTGGAGGATAAAAGCTCGCTGAATAAGTCACTGAAGCGCAGCATTGCGCGGGTCGCAGCCGATCTTATTAATCCCGGTGACAAGGTGATTCTGGACTCCGGCACCACGACGTATGAAATCGCCCGTCTTATGCGCCAGCATAAAGAAGTGATTGCGATGACCAACGGCATCAACGTGGCTAACGCGCTGCTGGAAGCCGAAGGCGTCGAGGTGCTGATGACCGGCGGGCACCTGCGCCGTCAGTCGCTGTCGTTTTACGGCGATAGCGCTGAACAGTCGCTGCAAAACTTCCATTTCGATATGCTTTTCCTCGGCGTGGATGCCATCGATCCAGAGCGCGGCGTGAGCACCCATAACGAGGACGAGGCCCGGCTTAACCGTAAAATGTGTGAAGTCGCCGAACGGATTATTGTGGTCACGGATTCCAGCAAATTTAACCGCTCCAGCCTGCATAAAATCATCGATACCCAGCGTATTCACCGGGTGATTACCGATAAAGGTATTCCGGCGGAAAGCCTGAGCGCGCTGCGTAAAAGCGGTATTGATGTTGTGCTTGTCGGCGACTAGCTTTTCGTTTCTGGCGGGCCCGCGTGACAGGGAGGGTGAAACCCTCTATACTGCGCGCCGAAGCTGACCAGACAGTCGCCGCTTCGTCGTCGTCCTCTTCGGGGGAGACGGACGGAGGGGAGGAAAGTCCGGGCTCCATAGGGCAGGGTGCCAGGTAACGCCTGGGGGGGAAACCCACGACCAGTGCAACAGAGAGCAAACCGCCGATGGCCCGCGCAAGCGGGATCAGGTAAGGGTGAAAGGGTGCGGTAAGAGCGCACCGCGCGGCTGGTAACAGTCCGTGGCACGGTAAACTCCACCCGGAGCAAGGCCAAATAGGGGTTCACATGGTACGGCCCGTACTGAACCCGGGTAGGCTGCTTGAGCCAGTGAGCGATTGCTGGCCTAGATGAATGACTGTCCACGACAGAACCCGGCTTATCGGTCAGCTTCAACCATTCAGAAACGCCCCGCAAGATGAAAGTTTTGCGGGGCGTTTTGCATTTTAGAAAAGAAGAAGATGAATGACTGTCCACGACGCTATTCATGGAAAGAAAGCGGCTTATCGGTCAGCTTCAACCATTCAGAAACGCCCCGCAAGATGAAAGTTTTGCGGGGTGTTTTGCATTCAGAAACAATAAGATGAATGACTGTCCACGACGCTATTCATGGAAAGAAAGCGGCTTATCGGTCAGCTTCAACCATTCAGAAACGCCCCGCAAGATGAAAGTTTTGCGGGGTGTTTTACTTTTAAAAAGATTATTTCAGCGTTTTGAGCATACAGATATCGCAGCTGTTGTGGCCGGTGTTGCCGAGGCTACCGTCCAGATGTTGGAAACCGAATGCTTCGGCCTGCTCTATCGCCAGCGCCGGATCGTGCAGGCTTACGCCTTCGATATGATCGATTTTGTTATCGCGGAAGGTTTTACGGATAACGTCGGCGATAGCCAGGTTATCGTCAGGGCGTATTGGCCGGATCCGGACATGAAGATCCCGCTGGCAGCGGGCATTAGCCAGCGCACGGGTCAGAGATTTGGCTGACTGAAGACAAAGGGAGAAGAGATGAAGCACAGGGAGCCTGATGCTGCTGACAGAAAAATAGCGATCGGCACGATCGCCGTGGTGTTGATCTTTGATGTGCTGGTCGCTCTGGGATCGCTTTAATCGACAGGCGGTAAACTGGTGTGCTTCGGCATGTATTTGCCATAATGGGCATCAAGTTTCACGGCGGCGAATAATCATGATCAAATCCCTGTATATCGACAACTATCGTTCGGTGCGCAAGCTTTCTATTGATTTAGGAAGGCTGAACGTGGTGTTTGGGCCGAACGGATGCGGTAAATCGAACATCTATAAGGCGATTCATCTGATCCACGGGGCGGGTACCGGGCAGCTGTCCCACTGGCTTTCCGACGAAGGTGGGATCCAGAAGGCCATGTGGGCCGGCGATAGAGCCCGAGGCTACGCCAGCGCGCCGCGCAGGTTAACGCTGGCGGTAGAAACCGAAACGTTTGAATATGAGCTGCAGGTTGGGTTTCCCGAACCGCTTCCGTACCCGACGATGTTTGGCCTCGATCCTATCGTCAAAGAGGAGCAAATCTGGCTCAGTGGCTATCGGCGCCGCCCATCGTCATCGGTAATGCAGCGCCGTAATCAGACGGTTTTCCTCAATAACGTCAACGGCGAAAAGGTCACCCATGCCGCCACGCTGTATGAAAATGAGTCCCTCTTTGGCCAGCTTGGCGAGCCGCATCTGTACCCGGAAGTTTCAAGTGCCAGGGAGACGTTGCGAAACTGGCGCTTTTACCACGAGTTCGACATTTCCAAAGGGGCAGGGCTCAGATTGCCTCAGGTGGGTTACCGCAGCCCGGTGCTTTCCGGCGATGGTTTAAACCTGGCCGCCGCGTTTCAGACGATCGTTGAGATTGGCGACAGCGAGCTGATGTTTACCGTGCTGGATGAGGCCTTCCCGGAGTGTAGGTTTTTCTGCGATAACACCGGCGGGCGCTTCCAGATGATGATGAACCGACTGGGGATTAACCGGCCTCTGGAGGCCGCTGAATTTTCTGATGGAACGCTGCGTTTTCTGTGCCTGACGGTGGCGCTGCTTAGCCCGAGGCCTCCGCAGTTTATCGCTCTCAATGAACCTGAAAACAGCCTACATCCACAAATGCTTCCGGCGCTGGCGCGGCTGATAGCCGAGGCGAGTCGTTACACGCAAATCTGGCTGACCAGCCACTCGCCGGAGCTGGCTAAGCTCATTGAAAAGCACACGGCATTTACATTGTATGAGCTGGGGATTGAGCAGGGCGAGACGCGGGTAAACCGGCTTTTATGAGCCGTTCTGTGCCTCAGCGCCTGCTTTGGTGAAATCTGCTTTGCGGTAACCTGGCTGCAACAATAATCAGAGAGATATGCTAAAAGCGGCTAACCGTGTGAACTTCATCATTTTTGTCTCTGGCCTGCTTAACAAGCCATTCACTGCATTTTTTGCGCTACTTCACACCGATGGCGAAAAGGTGAATTTGCCTTGAAAAATCTGATGTATAAAAATCAATATAAAACAACGTGATACTTATTTTTAATACCTCCGGGTAATTAATTATTCCCCTAACTGGCTGATGAGAAGTAAAAAACAACATAATTTCATGCTTACAGGAGAATAATTTTCTCTTTGGCGTCTTTTTATCCTGCATAGTTGCAAGTTTTTTCTCTCTTTAGCGCGCTATCATTGTTTTATTATAAAAAAGACCTGCCAATTGTTCGCCCCGGTATCTCATCGCCCGGGGAATTATTGCTTTATTTAAAATAACGATTAAATCCTACATTAAGAGAAATATTAAATGGAAACAATAATCGCCCCTCTGGCGACCTCACCGGCTGCTCGTCGTGCCGGAATGACCGAACGTGAATGGCAGGATGCAATAAAGCTGGATAGTAACGACATTGGCTGGATAATAATGAGTATTGGTATGGCAATTGGTGCGGGGATCGTTTTTTTACCCGTTCAGGTTGGATTAATGGGATTGTGGGTTTTCCTGCTTTCTTCCATTGTAGGTTACCCCGCGATGTATTTATTCCAGCGGTTGTTTATTAATACCCTTGCCGAATCCCCGGAATGTAAAGACTACCCAAGCGTGATCAGCGGTTATCTTGGGAAAAACTGGGGGGTATTGTTAGGGGCGCTTTATTTCATTATGTTGGTTATCTGGATGTTTGTTTACGCTACCGCCATTACTAATGACAGCGCTTCTTATCTGCATACCTTTGGCGTAACGGACGAGTTACTTTCAGATAACCCATTTTATGGCCTGATACTGATTTGCGTGCTGGTGGCGATATCTTCACGCGGTGAGCGGCTGCTGTTTAAAGTTTCCAGCTTGATGGTGATGACTAAACTTCTGGTTGTGGCGGCGCTGGGTGTATCAATGATTGGCCTTTGGCATCTCTATAACGCGGGTTCGTTGCCTCCGCTGGGGTTGCTTATCAAGAATGCCATCATCACGCTGCCCTTTACCCTGACTTCTATTCTGTTTATTCAGACGCTGAGCCCGATGGTTATCTCGTACAGATCGCGAGAAAAATCTCGTGAGGTCGCTCGCCATAAAGCATTACGAGCGATGAATATTGCCTTTGGGATTTTGTTTGTCACGGTATTTTTCTATGCGGTGTCGTTTACTTTGGCGATGGGGCACGATGAAGCGGTAAAAGCCTATGAACAAAATATTTCAGCATTAGCGATTGCCGCCCAGTTTATTAATGGCGGGTCTGGTTCATGGGTTACTGTCGTCGGCGTTATATTAAATATTTTTGCGGTAATGACCGCATTCTTTGGGGTTTATCTCGGGTTTCGTGAAGCAACGCAGGGTATCGTGATTAATATATTACGCCGTAAAATTGCCGCTGAGAAAATTAATGAGCGACTGGTGCAATACGGCATTATGATCTTTGCAATTTTGCTTTCCTGGAGTGCGATTGTTCTGAATGCACCCGTGTTAAGTTTTACCTCAATATGTAGCCCAATATTTGGCATGGTCGGGTGTTTGATCCCTGCATGGCTGGTTTATAAAGTCCCGGCGCTGCATAAATATAAAGGGGTATCTCTGATTATTATTATTATTACCGGGCTATTGCTTTGTGTTTCTCCTTTCCTGGCGTTCTCCTGATGGCCTGGTTGCAGTAAGGACTTAAGGTATAAATATGTTAAATCCAGAATTAAACCCGGCGTGGGCCGAATTAATCCGGGCGGTAAAACAAAATGTGAGGCCTGCGGTAGGCTGCACTGAACCCATTTCGCTGGCGCTGGCCAGCGCCCTGGCGGCTTCGCACCTGGAGGGCAACGTGGAGCGTATTGTGGCGAAGGTCTCCCCCAATCTGATGAAAAATGGGATGGGGGTGACGGTACCCGGAACCGGTATGGTTGGGTTGCCGATTGCAGCCGCAGTTGGTGCCTTGGGGGGCAATCCGCAGGCCGGGCTTGAAGTGTTGAAAAGCGCTTCGGTCGCGTCTATTGCCGCCGGTAAGCTGCTGTTGGCGAACGGGCGAGTCTCCGTCTCGATTTGTGAGCCTTGCGACGAAATCCTCTACGCCAGCGCCACGGTTTTTACGGCTAATGCGTTTGCTACCGTCACCATTGCTGGTGGGCATAGCAGGGTGGTTCGCGTTGAGAAACAGGGAAAAGTGCTGTTTGACCGCAGCCATGAACCCCGAACTGATGATGCTGAATCCTGCTGCGATCTGGCCAAATTTACGCTGTCGCAAATTGTTGAGTTTGCCGGGAATGTCCCCGTCGAGAGCATCGGTTTTATTCGGGATGCGGCCTTGCTGAATAACGCCCTTTCCCATGAAGGACTGCGGGCCCCGTATGGTCTTCACATCGGTGCAACTTTGCAGCGCCAGAGAGCGCGGGGGCTGCTGGCGAAAGATCTGTTCACGGATATTATCATCCGAACGTCTGCCGCCTCGGATGCCCGTATGGGCGGCGCCTGTTTGCCGGCAATGAGTAACTCTGGGTCGGGTAACCAGGGAATTGCGGCCACGATGCCGGTTGTGGTGGTGGCTGAACACCTTAGAAGCAGTGAGGAGCAGCTAACCCGGGCGCTTATTCTGTCGCATTTGACGGCTATTTACATTCACCATCAGCTGCCAACTTTATCAGCACTTTGCGCGGCGACGACGGCCGCAATGGGGGCGGCGGCGGGCATGTTGTGGCTGATTGACGGAAGCTACCGGAGTATGACGATGGCGATTAGCTCGATGATTGGGGACGTCAGCGGCATGATTTGCGATGGCGCTTCCAATAGCTGCGCGATGAAGGTTTCAACCAGCGTTTCTTCTGCATGGAAAGCCGTTCTGATGGCTCTGGATAATACGGCGGTCACGGGTAACGAAGGGATCGTGGATCAGGATATTGAAAAATCCATCAGTAATCTTTGTGCTCTGGCAAGCCGGTCAATGCAGGCAACCGACCGCCAGATTATTGACATTATGGCTAATAAAACAGCCTGACTAACGGGCTCATCCCCGACATCACGTCGGGGAGAGTTTAAACCGGCAAATCAATCAGCAGCGCACGCAGCGGCGTATCTGCCACCAACGTGATTTTCGCTTCATCTCGAATAAACGCGCCGTCGCCGCAGGTTAACCCTTCCTTCTCTTCGGACGATGTCACCGCGTGTACCGTGCCGTGAATCGACTGCAGGTAGGCACGCGGGCCATGGAGCTGGAAGTTTAGCTGTTCGCCTTTTTCCATCTCAATATGATGGATCCATACCTGCTGGCGCAGCTGCAGGCTGTTACTGCTGCCGTCCGGCGAGGCAATTAGCTGATGCGATGCTCCTTTCAGCGGGACCTTTTGCACCAGCGGATTTTCACTCTCCGGACAGGCGTCCAGCCACAGCTGCATCCGCGTCAGTGATTTCTCTTTGCTGATGTTGTGCTCGCTATAGCTGATGCCGGGCTGGGTCGATAGCAGCAGAACTTCGCCTGCGCTGGCCTGGACATGGTTGCCTTCGCTGTCGCGGTATTCCGCTTCCCCTTCCAGAATCAGGTTAAGGATGTCTACCTTTGGGTAGCCGCGCGGCTGAAACGATGCGCCGGGCGCCAGGACTTCCTGGTTGAGCACGCGCAGGGAGGCGTAGCCCAGCAGTTTCGGGTCGAAGTAATGTCCAAAAGAAAAGGTGTAGCGAGCCTGCAGCCATCCGTAGTCAGCTTTACCACACTGTTTGGCTGTTCTTGTCGTAATCATAATTCTTGACCTCTCTTTACACTAAACCCATGTTAAGGGTCTGGACGCTGCATTGTTAGCCAGTTAATCTGCTCGGTATGTTCAAATTTCCTGAATGAGAACGAAATGGCGAAAGAAAGGGCGTTGACGCTGGAAGCGTTAAGGGTCATGGATGCAATCGACAGGCGGGGCAGTTTTGCCGCCGCTGCCGACGAGCTGGGGCGCGTGCCGTCAGCGCTTAGCTACACCATGCAAAAATTAGAAGAAGAACTGGATGTTGTGCTATTTGACCGTTCGGGCCATCGCACCAAATTCACCAACGTGGGGCGTATGCTGCTGGAGCGAGGGCGGGTACTGCTGGAGGCTGCTGATAAGCTGACGACCGATGCTGAAGCGCTGGCGCGAGGCTGGGAAGCAAACCTGACCATCGTTACCGAAGCGCTGGTGCCGACGGAGAAATTGTTCCCGCTAGTCGACAAGCTGGCCGCTAAGGCTGACACCCAGCTGTCTATTTTTACCGAGGTGCTGGCCGGGGCCTGGGAACGGCTTGAGCAGGGAAGGGCGGATATTGTCATTGCGCCGGATATGCACTTCCGCAGCTCGTCGGAAATTAACTCCCGCAAGCTGTACAAAGTGATGAGCGTGTATGTTGCCGCCCCGGATCATCCTATTCATCAGGAACCGGAGCCGCTGTCTGAAGTGACCCGCGTGAAATACCGTGGCGTGGCGGTAGCCGACACCGCTCGTGAAAGGCCGGTGCTAACGGTCCGACTGCTGGACAAACAGCCGCGCCTGACGGTGAGTTCTATCGAAGAGAAAAGGCTGGCGCTGCTGGCCGGGCTTGGCGTAGCGACGATGCCCTACCCATTGGTAGAGCAGGATATTGCCGAAGGCCGCCTGCGGGTGGTTAGCCCGGAGTACACCAACGAGATTGATATCATTATGGCGTGGCGACGCGACAGCATGGGCGAGGCCAAAGCCTGGTGCCTGCGTGAGTTGCCTAAACTGCTGAAATAAAAAAACGCGTTGGTTTTGCCAACGCGTTTTTTTCCTTCCATGAAATTACAGGCTGCCAGGCGTTCTGGCGGCTCTGCCCGCGGATTTAATCGTCTTACTGCTACGCTGCCCGCTGAGGCTTTCCAGACGCATCTGGAACGGTGGGAACGGCATCTCGATGTTGTGCTCGCGGAAGCCCTGCAGAATCAGCTGGTGGATTTCGTGGCGCAGCGGCATTCGGTGGCCCATCTCCGCCGCGTGAATACGCAGTTCGAAGACCTGGATACCCTGCTGGAGATCGACCAGGAATGCTTCCGGCTGCGGCGTATCGAGCACCAGCGTGCAGCGGTGCGCGGCTTCCAGCAGGACTTTGGTGACCTCTTCCGTATTCGCTTCTGACGGGGCCGGAATGGTGAGCACCACACGCGTGACCGAGTCCGAAAGCGACCAGTTGATAAACTGCTCGGTAATAAATGCCTGGTTCGGAACGATGATTTCTTTTCGGTCCCAGTCGCTGATGGTGGTCGCACGGGTGTTGATTCGCGTGATGGTGCCCGTCAGGTCACGGATGGTCACCGTGTCGCCGATGCGTATCGGCTTCTCGAACAGAATAATCAGGCCAGAGACGAAGTTGGCGAAGATTTGCTGTAAACCGAAGCCCAACCCCACGCTGAGTGCGGCTACCAGCCACTGCAGCTTGGACCACTCAATCCCGATCATCGAGAAGCCCACCAGCCCGCCAATCAGCAGCAGCAGATATTTGGTGATGGTGGTAATGGCATAGCCGGTGCCTGGCGTTAAGTTCAGGTGTTGAAGAATGGCCAGCTCCAGCAGCGCTGGTAAGTTACGCACCAGCTGCGTGGTAATAATCAGTACCAGAATGGCAATCAGTACCGCGCCAAGCGTAATCGGTTCGATGCTTTCCACACCCTGAACAGTGGAGGTGACGTCCCACAGCGTGATGTTACCGAGGAAGCCAAACGCCGAGTGGATTTCGGACCACAGAAAAATCACCGACAGCAGGGCAATAAGCATCAGAATTGAGCGAACCAGGCGCAAAGACTGGGCGCTGATGGTATCGAGATCGACTTCCGGCTCGTCCACGGTTTCTACCGAGCCTTCGGTGCTGTTAGCATGCGCCGTATCTTCTTCCCCACGCGCTCGTTGGGCAAGGATTTCAGCCCGGCGGTGTTTAGCGCGGTCAAAGGCCAGACGGCGGCGCTGGATAAGCATCCAGCGGCGGATGATGTGATAAATCACCAGCAGCAGGAACCAGATGGCTACGGAGGTTTCCAGACGTGCCAGCAGCGCCTGAGCCGTCATCAGATAGCCGACGATAGCCGCCAGGATAGCCATCAACGGAGCACAGAGCAGCAGGTTCCACAGAATGGTGTTCACGATGTTGTCACCATCGCCCTGCTTGTCGAGATAGAGCGGTAGCCCGGCACGTTTAAGGCTGAGCGTGACGATAGCCAACGCGCCGCAAATCATGATGAAGCAAAGCCTGCCCAACGAGGCTGAAAATTCCCGGTCGTTGAGATTGTCGAACATAATCAGCGCCATGATCAGCGGCACAATCAGGCCTATGCTCATGATGTAGTAGCGCATGGCCCGACCTACGCGCTCGCGCGGCCAGCCAAAATGCACCACAAACAGCCCGGTAGGGCGTGCGAACGTCGCGCAGATCATCACCCCCCAAAGTAGAGGCACCGTAGCGGTAACGCCGTCGCCTATCGCCACCGCGATGGGGTAAGGCCACGCTTCCTGCAAACCATAACCCAGCGTTGCCCACAGCACGGGGAGCGGAGAGGCGACCAGAATCGACCAGAACACGGTGCGTAGCGTCAGGCGGAAGTGGTCCTGCGTTACTTTTCCGACTTTGGCGCTGGAGCGCTCGAGGAAGGCAGTGAAGTGACGGCGCGAGCTAATGCTAAACCCAACCAGAATCAGCGCGCCGAAGAGCGGCAGCAGCGTTTCTTTGCTGGTTACCATCATGATCGCGGCTTTACCCAACTGGCTAAAGGTATCCAGCGACACCAGACGCCGCAGATCTTGCACGATTTCCAGCGGCCAACTGATGCCTATTGGGCTGACGTCAGACGTCCAGAACAGGTAGCGGTGGGTCGCTTCATTCACTTCTTTCAGCGCGTCTTCAAGCTGGCTGTTCGCCACTTTCAGCTTGGTTAACTCGAGAATCAGGGTATCGCCGCCCTGCAGCAGCGAGTTCAGCAGCTCACGTTGGGTGCGAAGCTGCGCCTGCAGGATCTTATTTTGCTCGGCGGTCAGCGGGCTGCCGTCAGCCTGGCGAACCTGGCGTAGCTGGGCGTGTTTATTGAGCAAATCTTCATAGTGCAGGCGCTCTACGCGCAGCTGAGCCAGCTCGGTGTCCAGCTGCTGCGGCTTTGGCATGTCCGGCAGGCGGGCAACCTGGGCGCGCAGTGCTTCACCCAGCACGTTCGAGACGCCCAGCCATTGGGACTGCTCTCGCAGCGTATTGAGCGCCTGGCGGACCTGCAGCGTCTGGTTATTGGCCTGACGTTGCTGAGAGGCCACCAGGTCCATGCGCTGGGCCTGTTGATTGAGTGCCTGAGAGAGTTCGCGGTTATTTTTGAACTGCTCGAATATTTCTGGCGGCAGGTTAGCGCTGGTTTCCGCCAGCAGCTCGGTGCTTTCCAGCGCCTGTTCCGCTTCACGCTGGCGCTGGCTGTTGAGCTGGTTTCTCAGAGCCTGGAGGTAGGCATCCAGCTGCGTACTCTGCTTTTGCGCCAGCTCGGCGCGCATGCGCGCAAGCTCCTGGCGGTTGTTAGCGGAAAGCTGAGCCAGTTCGAGTTCATCCACCTGAGCCTTCAGTCGGGCGGATTCAGCCTGCAGCAGGAAGTGCTGTGCCTGGGCCAGGGGCGTGCTGCCACTTTGCTGAGAGCCCGCGCGACGCTCAATGTCGTTGAGCTGCCGACGAGTATCCGTTTGCTGTTGAGGGAGCTGGCTTAGCGAGTCGCTGATGTCGCGGGTTCTTTCCTGCTCCTGCTGGGCAAGTCGGCTTTTGTCCAGCAGCTGGCTGCTGACCTGCAAAATCTCCTGGTTTAACGCGTCGCTGCTCATGCCCGGCGGCACTTCTTCAGGTTCATCGCGCAGGTTGGTCAGCTGTTTGCGCAGGGTTTGCGACAGCTTAGGGAAGTTATCAATGACTTGCTGGTATTGTTCGGCGCGTTCAAGCGAGGCTTTGCGTTCATCTAACGCGTTCAGCGCCGACTGGAGAGCTTCCACAATTTCCGCCTGGTTTGGCGTGTTTTTGGCGGCCTTAGCCTGCTCCAGTTCCTGCGAGATTTGTTTTGCATCGGGCGCTGTTGCTGCATACGCCCCCAGGCTGAGGCACCAGGCCATCAGGAAAGTGATAATCAGGCGCACGTCAGTTACCTATAACGTTGCTGGAAAAGAGGGAAAGCACGGTTTCCCTCTTTGAGGTTTCAGCTGAAAATCAATGGGTTGATTTTCATGGTTAAGTGCTGTTGTCTTTCAGGCTTCTGGGTTGCCAGTCGCCTGTTCTTCGACATTATTCTGCGGTTTTTGGCTCTTCCGGTACGTCTGCTTCGGTTTCCAGAACGTCGGCAGGGATTTCGCTCACCGGCACTTCAGGCTCAATAACAGGCTCGGTAGAAATGGCCAGAGGTTCACCGATTTTCGTTGCTGACAGGCTTTTCAGCTGCTCGACCAGGTTTACTTTGCCCGGTGCAAACAGGTTAATCACCGTGGAGCCCAGCTTGAAGCGGCCCATTTCCTGACCCTTCAGCAGTGCCACAGCGCCTTCGCTTTCACCGGCAGGCCAGGTCCAGCGTTTGATAACGCCCTCACGCGGTGGGGTGATAGTCCCGGCCCAGACGGTTTCGATGCTGCCAACAATGGTAGCACCAACCAGAATTTGTGCCATTGGACCAAACTCTGTGTCGAACAGGCAGATAACGCGTTCGTTACGGGCAAAAAGGTTAGGCACGTTTTGCGCGGTCAGGTGATTCACGGAGAACAGATCGCCTGGCACATAAATCATTTCGCGCAGAATACCGTTACACGGCATATGCACGCGATGATAGTCGCGTGGAGAAAGGTAAGTCGTGGCGAAACTGCCGTTACGGAACAGATCGGCCATCAGGTAGTTACCCGCCAGCAGCGCTTCCAGGCTGTAGTTATGGCCTTTCGCCTGCAGGATTTTGTCTTCTTCGATGCGGCCCAGCTGGCTTATCACGCCGTCGGCAGGCATGACCAGCACGCTCGGATCGGTGTTCATCGGGCGAACGTCATCGCGAAGCGGACGCACAAAGAAGTCGTTGAAGGTGCGGTAAGCTGCGGTGTCCGGCTTCTGCGCCTCGTTCATGTCTACTTTGTAGTACTTGACGAACAAATCGATGACCAGCTTGGTCAGCCAGCCAGCACGTTTGCTTGCGCCCCAGCCTGCCAGGCGAGTCAGCCACAGTTTTGGCAGAAGGTACTGGAGCGAAAGTTTAATGTTGTCTAACAAAATAGCCTCCTGGCTAAATGCCCTGATAGGTGGGCCGATACAGAAAAGGGGCGATTCTAGCGATGCCCAGCTTAATTGTCAGTTGTCAGTATCAGAAAAGCTTTTACGCGTTTTTACCTGCGCCATGCTTTCCAGAATACGGTGGTAGTTTTCAAAACGTGTTTCGGCTATCTCGCCTTTCTCCACGGCCTCACGCAGGGCGCAGCCTGGATCGTTGTCGTGACGGCAGTCGCGATATTTACAACGGCCTAAATAGTCATGGAATTCGACAAATCCGTGGGTGATTTGTTCAGGTTCCAGGTGCCAAAGACCAAACTCACGCACGCCTGGGGAGTCAATCACGTCGCCGCCGCCCGGGAAGTGATAGAGGCGAGAGGCGGTGGTGGTGTGCTGACCGAGGCCGGAAACGTCGGAAACGTCGTTTACCAGGATCTGTTTTTCAGTGAAGCCCAGCAGGTTGTTCAGCAGGCTTGATTTACCCACGCCTGACTGGCCGGCGAAGATGCTGATACGGCCAACCAGCTCGGCCTCAAGATCTTTTAGCCCTTCCGCCTTGTAGCTGGAGACCATCAGCACGCGATAGCCAATCTTGCGGTAGATATCCATCTGCTCGTTAACGAAGGCGCGGCCTTCATCATCCAGCAGGTCAGTTTTGTTCAGTACCAGCAGCGGCTCAACGTCGAGGGTTTCGCAGGCTACGAGGTAACGGTCGATAATGTTCAGCGACAGCTCCGGCAGGATAGCCGAAACGATGATTATCTGGTCGATGTTTGCCGCAATCGGCTTTACGCCATCGTAAAAGTCTGGACGGGTCAGTACGGAGGTGCGCTCGTGTACGGCCTCCACGATCCCTTTTTTAGAGACGCCTTCTGCGGCCTCTTTCGCTAAGCGCCAGACTACCTTGTCGCCGGTGACCAGCGAACGAATGGTGCGACGAATGTTGCAGCGGTGTACCGTGCCTTCATGCGACTCGACGTCTGCATGCTGGCCAAAGCGGCTGATTACCGTGCCTTCGCGCGGTTCACCAAACTGGGCATCGTCGTAGTCGGCTTTCTCCACGGTTTTTGTCAGACGACGCTGGTGGTTTGCGTTGACGCGGCGCTGTTGTCCTTTGGAGAGTTTATTTTTGCTCAAGCGTACTGGCTCCTGGTCGCCCCTGGGGGGCAAAACCTCTATGATACACACTATTTTATACGAATTAACCCATCGTCAAGGGTGGGCGACGCACAAGAAGGGTGGAAAATAGCATGAGTGGAAACGAAAACAATCTGATTTGGATTGATTTAGAAATGACCGGTCTGGATCCCGAGCGGGATCGCATTATTGAGATTGCTACCCTGGTGACCGATGCCAACCTGAACATTCTGGCAGAAGGGCCGACCATTGCGGTACACCAGTCCGATGAACAGCTGGGGTTGATGGACGACTGGAACGTTCGCACCCATACCGCAAGCGGGCTGGTTGAGCGCGTGAAGGCAAGTCAGCTTGACGATCGCGCGGCGGAGCTGGCGACGCTTGAGTTTCTGCAGCAGTGGGTGCCGGCGAACACTTCCCCAATTTGCGGGAACAGCATCGGGCAGGATCGTCGCTTCCTGTTTAAGTACATGCCCGAGCTGGAAGCCTACTTCCATTATCGTTACCTCGATGTGAGCACGCTGAAAGAGCTGGCGCGCCGCTGGAAGCCGGAAATTCTGCCGGGCTTTAAAAAGCAGGGAACTCACCAGGCGATGGACGATATCCGCGAGTCCGTGGCCGAGCTTGCCTACTACCGTGAGAATTTTATTAAGCTTTAAAAACAGTCCCCTCATCGAAAGGTGAGGGGGAATTAGCCATTTCAGACGATAAAATAATCATCTTGATGGTTTAACCAGCAGTCAGACAAAAAACGCGAAAAAAAACGTTTGAGGGCTTGCGACAAAAACGAATTCTCGTATAATGCGCCTCCCGTACCGATGCAGAATTTGCAGCGTTACACAGAGCGGGAATAGCTCAGTTGGTAGAGCACGACCTTGCCAAGGTCGGGGTCGCGAGTTCGAGTCTCGTTTCCCGCTCCAAAATTTGATTTGGCTTTTACAGCCTGCACCACCCAAGCGGGAATAGCTCAGTTGGTAGAGCACGACCTTGCCAAGGTCGGGGTCGCGAGTTCGAGTCTCGTTTCCCGCTCCAAAATTTGATTGGCTTTTACAGCCACGCACCACCCAAGCGGGAATAGCTCAGTTGGTAGAGCACGACCTTGCCAAGGTCGGGGTCGCGAGTTCGAGTCTCGTTTCCCGCTCCAAATTTTCCTTTCAAGTAAAAATTATCCACAGCGCTCAGCAGGCGTTGGTGATGGTATTTTGCCGTTTTGTAATACGTCTATAAACAGACTTATCCACAGGCGTCTGTCTCTTCGTTCGTCTTCTACAAATGTAATATTTATTACATCAATATTTTAATTGATTGATAATTAACGATTTAATTTAATTTCGAAATATTAATGTAATGCTTGCAGAAATTTTGACGCTTGAATGACAACGCGTTTTTGAATTTTATGCACACGCTGTGGACATATCATGCGTCGCGTGGAAGCCCCTTCTCGATCACTCTCACCAGCCGCTGTTTCTTCGGCAACTGAACCTCTACGGCCTGCTCGCTTCGTCTGGCTAATTGTTGCGCAATCGCCCATTCAATATGCTCGTCCAGAAGTGGGTGCTCACCTTTTCTCTGCTCAAGTGCGGTCAGGTTAGCTTCATTCCAGGGGGCATTGCCCAGTGCGACGGCAATATTACGCAGCCAGCGAAGATGCCCAATACGGCGAATCGCGGAACCTTCGGTGACTCGCAGGAAGTGCTGCTCGGTCCAGGCGAACAGCTCGGTCAGGGGTGGCGAGTGAAGCGCCTTGCGCGGGCTAAAATCATCTTCCTCGCTTAGCTGCGAGTAGCGATTCCACGGGCAGATAAGCTGGCAGTCGTCGCAGCCGTAGATACGGTTGCCAATAAGCGGCCTGAATTCTTCCGGGATTGCGCCTTCAAGCTCAATCGTCAGGTAGGAGATACAGCGCCGCGCGTCCACCGTATAAGGTTCGACGATGGCGTTAGTCGGGCAAATTGTCATGCAGGCTACGCAGCGGCCGCAGCCCTCTTCTACGGGAGCGTCAATCGGCAGCGGAATATCGACCAGCAGTTCGCCGAGGAAGAAGAACGAGCCGGCCTCGCGATTGAGGATAAGTGAGTGCTTACCTGTCCAGCCGAGCCCGGCTTTTTCCGCCAGCGGGCGCTCAAGAAGCGGCGCTGAGTCGACAAAAGGTCTAAAATTCAGCGTGGAGCAGTGGGACTGAATCATTTCCCCCAGCTTTTTTAAGCGGTTACGCAAGACTTTGTGATAATCACGGCCCAGCGCATAGCGGCTGACATAACCCAACTGCGGATTTTTCAGCGTTGAGGCGAAAGCAGCGTTGGTCGGAAGGTAGTTCATGCGAACGCTAATAACCCTGAGCGTACCGGGCATCAGTTCGTGTGGTCGGGCGCGCATCATGCCGTGCCGGGCCATCCAGTCCATTTCGCCGTGATATTGCTTATCGAGCCAGTCCTGCAGTTGTGGCTCGCTGGCGGTGAGATCGGTATCGGTAATACCGACCTGCTGGAAGCCAAGATCCTTGCCCCACTGTTTAATGTTTTGCGCTAACTGATTGTAATCGAGGGGCTGTGACATGACGGACCATAACCTGAAAAAGTACGGCAAAAGTATACCACATTCGGTCTGGCCGGCGGGCTGGCTGCGTAAAGCCGAAAGGGACGCGGCAGACAGCCTGGGCATCACGCTTTATGAGCTGATGCAGCGTGCCGGTGAAGCCGCATTTCAGATTGCCCGCACGCGTTATCCTCAAGCTCGCCATTGGCTAATCGCCTGCGGGCATGGGAATAACGGCGGTGACGGTTATGTTGTGGCTCGCCTGGCTCAGGCCGCTGGCCTTCAGGTGACGTTGCTGGCTGTCGAAAGTGATAAGCCCTTACCCGAAGAGGCGGGTCAGGCCCGCGGGGCATGGCTCAATGCAGGCGGCGTTCCGCACGATCCCGATACAGTCTGGCCCGCTGACGTTGATTTAATTGTCGATGCCTTGCTGGGCATTGGCTTAAACAGCGCCCCGCGCGAAAATATCGCTCAGCTTATCAAGCAGATGAATGAGCATCCTGCGTCGGTCGTGGCAATGGATATTCCTTCCGGGCTGCAGGCCGAAACCGGTGCCGTGCCCGGAGCGGTGGTTCAGGCGGCGGATACTGTGACTTTTATCGCTCTCAAGCCGGGGCTGCTAACGGGTAAGGCGCGGGATGTTGTTGGCAGGCTCCATTTTTCCGCATTAGGGCTTGAGTCCTGGTTAGATGCGCAGGAAGCGCCCATTTCCCGATTTGATGTCCAGCAGCTTGCCGACTGGATCAAACCGAGGCGGCCTACGTCGCATAAAGGGAATAACGGGCGGCTGGTGCTGATTGGCGGCGACAGCGGTACAGCGGGAGCCATTCGCATGGCCGGTGAGGCTGCGTTGCGTGCCGGGGCTGGCCTGGTTCGGGTATTAACCCGTGCGGAAAACGTTGCCCCGTTGCTTACCGCTTGCCCCGAGCTAATGGTTCACGAACTGACTCCGCAATCGCTTGATGAATCGCTTGAATGGGCGGATGTGGTGGCGATTGGCCCTGGGCTCGGGCAGCAGGAATGGGGCAAGAAGGCGCTGCAGAAAGTTGAAAACAGCCGCAAACCGATGCTTTGGGACGCGGACGCGCTTAACCTTCTGGCAATCAACCCGGATAAACGTCAGAATCGCGTGATTACGCCTCATCCTGGCGAAGCGGCAAGGCTGCTTAATTGCGCTGTGTCACAAATTGAGAGTGACCGCTTACTTGCTGTAAGGCGTTTGGCTAAACGTTATGGCGGAACCGTGGTCTTAAAAGGTGCCGGCACGCTGGTCGCCAGCCACGATCGGTTGGGCATTATCGACGTGGGCAACGCCGGGATGGGAAGCGGTGGAATGGGGGATGTGCTGTCGGGGATCATTGCCGCATTGCTGGCACAGAAGCTTACCCCTTATGATGCTGCCTGTGCAGGCTGCGTGGCTCACGGCGCGGCGGCTGATGTTTTAGCCCGCCAGCGAGGCACGCGCGGTATGCTGGCGAGCGACCTGCTTTCAACGCTTTACCTGTTTGTTAACCCGGATTTGAATACCTGAAGCCATGATGAATCGAGTTATTGCATTACCTGAAGAAGCGGCAACTTTAGAGCTGGGCAAGCGCCTGGCGCTGGCCTGTGAAGGCGCGACGGTTATTTACCTTTATGGCGACCTCGGGGCCGGTAAAACCACCTTTAGCCGCGGTTTCTTGCAGGCGCTGGGGCATAAAGGCAACGTTAAAAGCCCAACATATACGCTGGTCGAGCCGTATCAGCTTGATAGCCTGATGGTCTATCACTTTGATTTATATCGCCTGGCAGACCCGGAAGAGCTTGAGTTTATGGGGATCCGTGACTACTTCACCAATGATGCGATTTGCCTGGTGGAATGGCCGCAGCAGGGGACAGGTGTGCTCCCCGATCCGGATGTCGAAATTCACCTGAGCTACGAGGCGCAAGGGCGTGAAGCGCGCATTGCTGCCGTTTCCTCATCTGGTGAAGCGTTACTGGCGCGGTTAGCCAAATAGCAAGGATGACGGGATGATCTATCGCGTGAAAGGTTGGTTGATGGCCGGATTCCTGCTGCTGTGCTGCGCACAGGCGGGGGCGGCCGCGCTGTCGGATATTCAGGTTTCTAACGGTGAGAATCAGGCGCGTATCACCTTCAGTTTTATGGGCGACCCGGAATACACCTTTTCGCAGGACAGCAAGCGAAGCGTCGCGCTGGATATTAAGCAAAGCGGTGTGATTCGCGGGCTGCCGCTGCAGTTTAGCGGTAACAACCTGGTGAAAAGCATCAGCTCCGGGCAGCCAAAAGACGATCAATCTTTACGCCTGGTCGTTGATTTAACCCAGCCCGGCAAAACCCGCGCCGTAAAGCAGCAAAACGGGGCTAATTATACCGTCATCTTTACGATTAACGCTGATGCCCCGCCGCCTCCACCGCCGGTTGTCGCCAAACGAGTTGAACCTGCTGCGCCTGTCCAGGCTCCCGATCCGGCTCGCAATCCCTTTAAACCTCAGCAGGTTACCGGCGTGGTAGGGTCCAATACAGTAACTCGCCCGGCGGCTCGCGTGAAAAATAGCGGCCCGTCAGATACCGTTGTGGTGGCTATTGATGCCGGTCACGGCGGTCAGGACCCCGGCGCGATTGGCCCCGGTGGTACTCAGGAAAAGAACGTCACTATCTCTATCGCCCGCAAGCTGAAAGCTTTGCTGAACGACGATCCGATGTTCCGGGGCGTGTTGACCCGCGATGGCGATTATTTTATCTCGGTAATGGGGCGTTCCGACGTGGCGCGTAAGCAGAATGCGAACCTGCTGGTATCGATTCATGCGGATGCCGCGCCGAATCGCGATGCTACCGGGGCGTCCGTTTGGGTGCTTTCTAACCGCCGCGCAAACAGTGAAATGGCGGGCTGGCTTGAGCAGCATGAAAAGCAGTCTGAATTACTGGGTGGTGCGGGAGACGTGCTGGCAAACAGCCAGGCCGATCCTTACTTAAGTCAGGCGGTGCTGGATTTGCAGTTCGGCCATTCCCAGCGAGTCGGGTATGATGTGGCGACCAAAGTGCTGGCGCAGCTTCAGCGGGTAGGCTCTCTGCATAAACGCCGCCCTGAGCACGCGAGCCTCGGCGTATTGCGTTCGCCAGATATCCCTTCGCTGTTGGTTGAAACGGGCTTTATCAGTAACAGTTCCGAAGAGCGCCTTTTGGGCAGCGACAATTACCAGCAGCAAATAGCGCAGGCTATTTATGAGGGGCTGCGCAACTACTTCCGTGAGCATCCGCTGCAGTCTGCGCCATCGAATGAGCAAACTGCCCGCACCCTGCAGGGGTCGCCTCAGCAGGTCGCAGCCACTAACTAAGGAGATAACATGCCGATTCAGGTTCTGCCGCCGCAGCTTGCGAACCAGATCGCCGCTGGCGAGGTTGTAGAGCGTCCTGCGTCGGTAGTGAAGGAGCTGGTTGAGAACAGCCTTGATGCCGGCGCCACGCGGATTGATATTGATATCGAGCGCGGTGGCGCAAAGCTTATCCGTATTCGCGATAACGGCTGCGGTATTAAACAGGAGGAGCTGGCGCTGGCGCTGGCTCGCCATGCCACCAGTAAAATCGCCTCGCTGGATGACCTTGAGGCCATTATCAGCCTCGGCTTCCGCGGTGAAGCGTTGGCAAGTATCAGCTCAGTTTCCCGTCTGACTCTGACGTCGCGTACGGCGGAACAAAACGAAGCCTGGCAGGCCTATGCCGAAGGGCGCGACCAGGATGTGACGGTCAAACCAGCCGCGCATCCGGTCGGGACAACGCTTGAAGTCCTCGACCTGTTTTACAACACGCCTGCGCGCCGTAAGTTTATGCGCACCGAAAAAACCGAATTCAACCATATTGATGAAGTGGTGCGCCGTATCGCGCTGGCGCGCTTCGACGTTTCTATTACGCTCAACCATAACGGTAAAATGATTCGCCAATACCGTGCGGTGCCGGAGGGTGGCCAGCGTGAGCGTCGGCTTGGCGCTATTTGCGGCACACCGTTTCTTGAGCAGGCGTTGGCGATTGAGTGGCAGCACGGCGATTTAACGCTGCGCGGCTGGGTCGCTGAGCCAACAGCAACCACTTCTGCATTAGCTGAGATCCAGTATTGTTACGTTAACGGACGCATGATGCGCGACCGCTTAATTAACCATGCCATCCGCCAGGCCTGTGAAGACAAACTGGGCGTGGATCAGCAACCTGCGTTTGTGCTGTACCTGGAGATTGATCCGCATCAGGTGGACGTTAACGTTCATCCGGCCAAGCACGAGGTTCGCTTCCACCAGTCGCGTCTGGTGCATGACTTTATCTACCAGGGCGTGATCAGCGTGCTTCAACAGCAGGGTGAGAATGCGCTGGCGCTGGAGGAAACGGCGGATACGCCAGCTGAACGCTGGCAGCCGGAAAATCGTGTCGCTGCCGGGCGTAACCAGTTTGCAACGCCAGCCGCCCCGCGTGAGCCACGTGAAGCGCCGCCGCGCCAGGCTTCGCCATCGCCTTCTGGCGGCGGCCGCGCCGGTGAGACGGGAGGAACGCCGCTTTGGCCTCATGCCGCTCCGGGCTACCAGAAGCAGCAAGGCGCGCTGTATCGCCAGCTGTTGGATACTCCAGAAGTAGAACCTGCACCTGCAGCCCGGGCTGAAGAGCCGCCAGCGCTTGAAGGCCACTCGCAAAGTTTTGGCCGGGTATTAACGGTTTTGCCGCCGGATAAGGCCTTGCTTGAGCGGCAGGGCAAACTTTCTCTGCTTTCGCTGGTGGTGGCCGAGCGGTGGCTAAAACAGGCTCAACTGGCACCGGGCAGTGAAGGGCTTAGGGCTCAGCCGCTGTTGATCCCGCTTCGTCTGAAAGTCAGTCGCGAAGAACACGATGTATTGGTTAAATATCAGTCGCTTTTGAAAGAAATGGGTATTGAATTTGATACCGATGCACGGCAGATAACAATTCGCACGGTACCTTTACCTTTACGCAAACAAAATTTACAAATCTTGATTCACGAACTGCCAGGATACCTGGCGCAACAGGCAGATGTCTCCCCGGGCCAGCTGACTCTGTGGATTGCCCGCCATTTGGCGAGCGATCATGAACACTGGAGCCAGTCTCAGGCGATTGCGCTGCTGGCGGACGTTGAACGTCTCTGCCCGCAGCTGGTGAAATCTCCGCCCGGCGGTTTGCTGCAACCTGTTGATTTACAAATGGCGATGAACGCCCTGAAAGATGACTGAAGATAAAAAACAGCCACAGGCAATTTTTTTAATGGGGCCCACGGCCTCAGGTAAGACGGCACTTGCCATTAATTTGCGTAAAACTTTGCCGGTAGAGTTGATAAGCGTGGATTCGGCCCTCATCTATCGAGGGATGGATGTAGGTACCGCTAAGCCAACGGAACAAGAGCAAGCCCTGGCGCCGCACAGGCTGCTGGACCTGCTTGACCCGGCTCAGGCGTACTCTGCGGCAGATTTTCGTCGCGACGCGCTGGCCGAGATGGCTGAAATTACCGCCGCCGGGCGTATTCCGCTGCTGGTCGGCGGCACAATGCTCTATTTTAAAGCGCTGTTAGAGGGGCTTTCGCCGCTCCCGTCGGCGGACCCGGAAGTCAGGGCAAAGATAGAGCAACAGGCGGCAGAGCAAGGATGGGATGCGTTGCATCGTCAACTGGAACAGATTGATCCCGTTGCCGCTGCCCGGATTCATCCAAATGATCCGCAAAGGCTTTCCCGGGCACTGGAAGTTTTTTTCATTTCGGGTAAAACTTTAACGGAACTGACGCAAACGTCAGGAGAAGCTCTGCCGTATCAGGTGCATCAGTTCGCCATCGCCCCGGCGAGCCGTGAACTGCTCCATCAGCGAATTGAGCAGCGTTTTCATCAGATGTTGGCTTCAGGTTTTGAAGCAGAAGTGCGGGCGCTTTTTGCTCGCGGAGATTTGCATACGGAGATGCCTTCCATCCGTTGCGTGGGTTACCGCCAGATGTGGTCTTATTTGGCCGGTGAAACTTCATACGATGAGATGGTTTATCGAGGTATTTGCGCGACGCGTCAGTTGGCTAAGCGCCAGATGACCTGGCTGCGTGGCTGGGAAGGGGTTCACTGGTTAGACAGTGAAAAACCGGAACAGGCATACAGCGAAGTGCTACAGGTTGTTAGTGCTAAGCATGGGTGAATGTGTACAATTGAAACGTCAGCGTGCGCAAATTTTTACGCAGTTTTTCAGAGCTAATCGCTCTTGAGTGACAAACAACAAACATATAAGGAAAAGATAGAATGGCTAAGGGGCAATCTTTACAAGATCCGTTCTTGAACGCACTGCGTCGTGAACGTGTTCCAGTTTCTATTTATTTGGTGAATGGTATTAAGCTGCAAGGGCAAATTGAGTCTTTCGATCAGTTCGTGATCCTGTTGAAAAACACGGTCAGCCAGATGGTCTATAAGCACGCGATTTCTACCGTTGTTCCGTCTCGTCCGGTTTCTCATCATAGCAATAACACCGGCACCGGCGGTTCTGGCGGCTACCATCACGGCGGCAGCGCGCAGGCTGGTTCTGCGACGCAACAAGACAGCGAAGAAACCGAATAAGGTCGCTTGCTGTTTTCCCGGTCGGGGGACCAGTTCAGCTGCGTTCCCCGCTGGTCTTTTTGAGAGGTTATACGCTTGTTTGACCGTTATGATGCCGGTGAGCAGGCGGTGCTGGTTCACATCTATTTTTCGCAAGACAAAGACATGGAGGACCTCGCGGAGTTTGAATCCCTGGTCTCTTCAGCCGGTGTCGAAGCACTACAGGTGGTAACCGGTAGCCGCAAATCCCCGCACCCAAAGTATTTCGTTGGTGAAGGCAAAGCCGTTGAGATTGCCGAGGCTGTTAAAGCCACTGGTGCGTCGGTTGTGCTGTTTGATCATGCGTTATCCCCCGCCCAGGAACGTAACCTGGAAGCTCTGTGCGAGTGCCGTGTTATCGATCGCACCGGGTTAATTTTAGATATTTTTGCCCAACGTGCACGTACCCATGAAGGTAAATTGCAGGTTGAGCTGGCCCAGCTCCGCCATCTGGCTACTCGCCTCGTGCGCGGCTGGACCCACCTTGAGCGCCAGAAAGGCGGGATTGGTTTACGTGGCCCGGGTGAAACCCAACTCGAGACGGACCGTCGCCTGTTACGCAACCGTATTATGCTGATTCTCTCGCGCTTAGCGCGCGTAGAGAAACAGCGCGAGCAGGGACGTCGTTCACGTAATAAAGCAGATGTGCCGACGATTTCATTGGTGGGCTACACCAACGCCGGTAAATCCACGCTATTTAACAGAATTACCGCGGCCGATGTTTATGCCGCGGATCAGCTATTTGCCACACTCGATCCTACACTGCGCCGTATTGACGTCGCCGACGTGGGCGAAACCGTGCTGGCAGATACTGTCGGTTTTATTCGCCACCTGCCGCATGATTTGGTAGCAGCGTTTAAAGCCACTTTGCAGGAGACTCGTCAGGCCACGCTGTTGCTACACGTGATTGACGCGGCCGACTTCCGGATACAGGAAAACATTGCAGCAGTCGATACCGTACTGGAAGAGATTGAGGCGGATGAAATCCCAACTCTGTTGGTCATGAATAAAATCGATGCGCTGGATGAGTTTGAACCGCGTATCGACAGAAACGACGAGAATGTGCCGATCCGCGTCTGGCTTTCCGCCCAGACCGGTGCCGGTGTGCCACTGCTTTTCCAGGCTCTGACAGAACGTTTGTCTGGTGAAATTGCGCAGCATACGCTGCGTTTACCCCCTCAGGCAGGGCGTTTACGGAGCCGTTTTTATCAGCTTCAGGCAATAGAAAAAGAGTGGACAGAGGAAGACGGCTGCGTGGGATTAGAAGTCCGTATGCCTATCGTGGACTGGCGTCGCCTTTGTAAACAAGAACCGGCACTCGCGGATTACATCGTTTAGACGCAATCAAGTCGGCTCATAAATGTCCTGAAGACTATTTCCCCCTAGGGGGATATCACCGCACAACAAATATGGAGCATAAACATGGCGTGGAATCAGCCCGGTAATAACGGACAGGACCGCGACCCGTGGGGAAGCAGCAAGCCTGGCGGCGACTCTGGGGGTAACAAAGGAGGGCGCGATCAGGGTCCACCTGATCTGGATGATATCTTCCGCAAGCTGAGCAAAAAGCTCGGCGGCCTTGGCGGACGGAAAAGTGGCGGTAGCGGCGGTGGTAACGCATCGCAGGGACCGGGTAATCCTATTGGTGGTCGCGTGGTCGGTATCGTTGCCGCTGCGGCGGTCATTATCTGGGCAGCGACCGGGTTCTATACCATTAAAGAAGCCGAACGCGGTGTTGTGACCCGCTTTGGTAAATTCAGCCACCTGGTTGAGCCAGGCCTGAACTGGAAGCCGACCTTTATCGACAGCGTTCAGGCGGTGAACGTTGAATCGGTACGTGAACTGGCAGCGTCCGGCGTGATGCTGACCTCTGATGAAAACGTGGTGCGCGTTGAGATGAACGTGCAGTACCGCATTACCGATCCACAGCGCTACCTGTTTAGCGTGACCAGCGCGGATGACAGCCTGCGTCAGGCCACCGACAGCGCGCTGCGTGGCGTTATCGGCAAGTACACCATGGATAAGATCCTCACCGAGGGTCGTACCGTGATTCGTAGCGATACCCAGCGTGAGCTTGAAGAAACCATCAAGCCTTACAACATGGGGATCACTCTGCTGGACGTCAACTTCCAGACGGCGCGTCCGCCGGAAGAGGTGAAGGCCGCATTTGATGATGCTATCTCTGCTCGTGAAAACGAACAGCAGTACATCCGTGAGGCTGAGGCATACACCAACGAAGTCCAGCCGCGTGCTAACGGCCAGGCTCAGCGTATTCTGGAAGAGGCTCGTGCTTATAAAGTGCAGACCGTTCTGGAAGCTGAAGGTGAAGTTTCTCGCTTTGCCCGACTGTTGCCG
This sequence comes from Cedecea neteri, assembly GCF_000757825.1. Taxonomy (GTDB): domain Bacteria; phylum Pseudomonadota; class Gammaproteobacteria; order Enterobacterales; family Enterobacteriaceae; genus Cedecea; species Cedecea selenatireducens. The sequence goes on along the minus strand of NZ_CP009451.1, from coordinate 2,150,894 downwards.
GAATATAAAGCCGCACCGGAAATCACCCGCGAGCGTCTGTATATCGAGACCATGGAAAAAGTCCTTAGCCACACCCGTAAAGTGCTGGTTAATGACAAAGGTGGCAACCTGATGGTGCTGCCGCTGGATCAGATGTTGAAGGGCGGCGCTCAGCAGCCGGCCGCAAAGGGCGATAACAGCGCAGCGAGCAACCTGCTGCGCCTGCCGCCAGCGTCCAGCTCAGGCAGCAGTGCCAGCACCTCTTCGTCCTCCTCGAGCGGCGATATCATGGATCAGCGTCGTGCTAACGCACAGCGCAACGATACCCAGCGCGTAGGGAGTGAATAACGATGCGTAAGTCTTTTATTGCAGTAATTATCATCGTGCTGGTCGTGATTTACACCTCGCTGTTCGTGGTGCATGAGGGCGAGCGCGGCATTACATTACGCTTCGGTAAAGTCCTGCGTGATGACGAAAATAAACCGGTAGTGTATGAGCCGGGTCTGCACTTCAAGATCCCGTTCATTGAAACCGTGAAAACGCTGGATGCGCGTATCCAGACGATGGACAACCAGGCCGATCGCTTTGTGACCAAAGAGAAGAAAGACCTGATCGTTGACTCCTACATCAAGTGGCGCATTAGCGACTTTAGCCGTTACTACCTGGCCACCGGCGGTGGCGACGTTTCTCAGGCTGAAGTGCTGTTGAAACGTAAGTTCAGTGACCGTCTGCGTTCTGAAATTGGTCGCCTGGATGTGAAAGACATCGTGACCGATTCCCGTGGTCGCCTGACGCTGGACGTGCGCGATGCTCTGAACTCCGGTTCTGCGGGCACGGATGATGAAGTTGCTACACCGGCGGCGGATGATGCTATCGCTTCCGCAGCGGCGCGTATTACCGAAGAGACCAACGGCAAAGTGCCGGTGGTTAACCCGAACAGTATGGCCGCGCTGGGTATTGAAGTCGTCGATGTGCGTATCAAGCAGATCAACCTGCCGACCGAAGTGTCCGAGGCTATCTACAACCGTATGCGCGCCGAGCGTGAAGCGGTTGCTCGTCGCCACCGTTCACAGGGTCAGGAAGAGGCTGAGAAGCTGCGCGCTACCGCTGACTACGAAGTCACCCGTACGCTGGCAGAAGCTGAGCGCCAGGGCCGTATGACTCGTGGTGAAGGCGATGCAGAAGCCGCGAAACTGTTTGCTGATGCGTTTAGCCAGGATCCAGACTTCTATGCCTTTATTCGTAGCCTGCGTGCTTATGAAGCTAGCTTCCAGTCTAACCAGGACATCATGGTTCTGAGCCCGGACAGCGACTTCTTCCGCTACATGAAGACGCCAGCAAATAGCTCACGCTAATCGCTGAGTATTATCAAAGAGCCGGTTTACCGGCTCTTTTTTTATGCCCGTAAAGGATGATTATGAATTCTACAATTTGGCTGGCGCTTGCCCTGGTGTTAGTGCTCGAAGGGCTAGGCCCCATGCTTTATCCACGCATCTGGCGGCGCATGATTCTGGCCATGGCTCAATTACCGGACACATTGCTTCGTCGTTTTGGCGGCGGTCTTGTGGTTGCGGGCATCGTTATCTACTACATGTTGAGTCGCGCCAGCAGCTGAGCGAAATTTATCCGGCAGAAACCTATTTTGTATACTAAAAGGGCTGTTCATCTGGGAAACCGATGGTAGAATCCTTTTTTAAGCAAACGGTGATTTTGAAAAATGGGTAACAACGTCGTCGTACTGGGCACCCAATGGGGTGACGAAGGTAAAGGAAAGATCGTCGATCTTCTGACTGAACGGGCTAAATATGTTGTGCGCTATCAGGGCGGTCACAACGCAGGCCACACTCTCGTAATCAACGGTGAAAAAACCGTTCTCCATCTTATTCCATCAGGCATTCTCCGCGAAAACGTCACCAGCATCATCGGTAACGGCGTTGTGCTGTCTCCTGCTGCGCTGATGAAAGAGATGAAAGGGCTGGAAGACCGCGGTATTCCGGTACGTGAGCGTCTGCTGCTGTCTGAAGCTTGCCCGCTGATCCTTGACTACCACGTTGCGCTGGACGTAGCGCGTGAAAAAGCTCGCGGTGCGAAAGCTATCGGGACTACCGGTCGTGGTATCGGTCCTGCGTACGAAGACAAAGTGGCCCGTCGTGGCCTGCGCGTTGGCGACCTGTTCGACAAAGCCACCTTTGCAGACAAGCTGAAAGAAGTGATGGAATACCATAACTTCCAGCTGGTGAACTTCTACAAAGTTGACGCAGTTGACTACCAGAAAGTGCTGGATGATGCGATGGCGGTTGCCGACATCCTGACCTCCATGGTGGTAGACGTATCCGATCTGCTGGATCAGGCGCGCAAACGCGGCGATTTCATCATGTTCGAAGGCGCTCAGGGTACGCTGCTGGACATCGACCACGGTACCTATCCGTACGTAACTTCCTCTAACACCACCGCTGGTGGCGTTGCGACCGGCTCCGGCATTGGTCCGCGCTATGTGGATTACGTTCTGGGTATCATCAAAGCCTACTCCACTCGCGTGGGTGCGGGTCCGTTCCCAACCGAACTGTTTGATGACATCGGCGAGTTCCTGTGCAAACAGGGTAACGAATTCGGTGCTACCACCGGCCGTCGTCGTCGTACCGGCTGGCTGGATGCGGTTGCCGTACGCCGTGCCGTGCAGATTAACTCCCTGTCTGGCTTCTGCCTGACCAAGCTGGACGTACTGGACGGCCTGAAAGAAGTGAAAATCTGCGTGGGCTACCGTATGCCAGATGGCCGCGAAGTGACCACCACCCCAATGGCAGCGGATGACTGGGAAGGTATCGAGCCGATTTACGAAGTGATGCCTGGCTGGTCTGAAACCACTTTCGGCGTGAAAGAGCGCAGCGGTCTGCCGCAGGCAGCGCTGAACTACATCAAACGTATTGAAGAAGTGACCGGCGTGCCGATTGATATTATCTCTACCGGCCCAGACCGTACTGAAACCATGATTCTGCGCGATCCGTTCGACGCATAATGATGTGACGGGGTGTGGTATCACACCCCGTATTGCTTTCTCCCCGCCGCTTTATTCATCATTCCAATCAAATAAATTAGCTGGCAACCATATGGCTGGTTTATCATCAATATGTACCTGCTTTAAGGTGCAACTTGCCTTGTGCAAAGCGTTTCCCCTCCCACCCATGAGGTTGATGTGCAGTTAACGAGTTTTACTGATTACGGTTTACGTGCTTTGATTTATATGGCTTCTCTTCCAGAAGGAAGAATGACCAATATCTCTGAAGTGACAGAGGTGTACGGTGTGTCCCGTAATCATATGGTGAAAATCATCAATCAACTCAGCCGCGCGGGCTATGTTATGGCCGTGCGAGGAAAAAACGGCGGCATCCGCCTTGGTAAGCCTGCGGGCACGATCCGCATTGGCGACGTGGTGCGTGAGCTGGAGCCGCTCTCATTGGTGAACTGTAGCAGTGAGTTTTGTCATATCACCCCTGCCTGCCGACTGAAACAGGCTTTGGCTGAGGCGGTGCAAAGTTTCCTACAGGAACTGGATAAGCATACGCTGGCCGATCTGGTGGACCAAAACCAACCGCTCTACAAATTACTGCTGGTGGAGTAACTATTATTCCATTTGTGGATGACAACGGAGGACCCGAAATGTCAAAAGATCCTTTTCAGGAACGAGAAGCCGAAAAATACGAAAACCCGATCCCAAGCCGGGAGTTTATTCTCGATCACCTTTCAAAACGTGAAAAACCTGCCAGCCGCGATGAGCTGGCGGAAGAACTAAAAATCTCCGGTGAAGAACAGATTGAAGCTTTACGTCGACGCCTGCGCGCGATGGAGCGTGACGGTCAACTGGTCTTTACCCGCCGCCAGTGCTACGCGCTGCCGGAACGCCTCGATCTGCTGAAAGGCAAAGTTATTGGCCACCGTGACGGGTTTGGTTTCCTGCGCGTAGAAGGCCGTAAAGACGACCTCTACCTTTCATCCGAACAGATGAAGATGTGCATGCACGGCGACCTGGTGCTGGCACAGCCGCTCGGTGCCGATCGTAAAGGCCGCCGTGAAGCGCGTATTGTGCGCGTACTGGAGCCAAGAACCGGTCAAATCGTAGGCCGCTACTTTACCGATGCGGGCATTGGTTTTGTGGTGCCTGACGACAGCCGCCTGAGCTTCGACATCCTGATCCCGCCTGAAGAGCTAATGGGTGCCCGTATGGGCTTTGTGGTAGTGGTTGAGCTGACCCAGCGCCCGACCCGTCGCACAAAGGCTATCGGCAAGATTGTTGAAGTGCTCGGTGACAATATGGGCACCGGCATGGCCGTGGATATGGCGCTGCGTACTCATGAAATTCCGTACGTCTGGCCGAAAGAGGTTGAAGCCCAGGTCGCAAATCTGAAAGAAGAAGTGCCGGAAGAGGCCAAAGTGGGCCGCGTCGACCTGCGCGACTTACCGCTGATGACCATCGATGGTGAAGATGCCCGAGACTTCGATGATGCCGTATTCTGCGAGAAAAAACGCGGCGGCGGCTGGCGCCTGTGGGTTGCCATTGCCGACGTAAGCTACTACGTTCGTCCGCCAACGGCGCTGGATAACGAAGCCCGCAACCGTGGGACTTCGGTTTACTTCCCGTCGCAGGTGGTTCCAATGCTGCCGGAAGTGCTTTCAAACGGCCTGTGTTCCCTGAACCCGCAGGTGGATCGCCTGTGTATGGTTTGCGAGATGACCATCTCCGCAGCAGGGCGTCTGACCGGCTACAAATTCTATGAAGCGGTGATGAGCTCTCACGCTCGCCTGACCTATACCAAGGTCTGGCATATGCTGCAGGGCGACCAGGAGCTGCGCGAGCAGTATGCGCCGCTGGTTAAGCACATCGAAGAGCTGCATAACCTCTACAAAGTGCTGGAAGTTTCCCGTGCCCAGCGCGGCGGTATTTCCTTCGAGAGCGAAGAAGCGAAGTTTATCTTCAACGCAGAGCGCCGCATTGAGCGCGTCGAACAGACCGTGCGTAACGATGCGCACAAGCTAATCGAAGAGTGCATGATCCTCGCCAATATCTCGGCGGCGCGCTTCGTTGAGAAGAACAACGAGCCAGCGCTGTTCCGCGATCACGATCGTCCGAGCAACGATGCGATCACCGCATTCCGTTCGGTACTGGCGGAGCTGGGTCTTGAATTACCGGGCGGGCAGAAGCCAGAACCGCGTGATTACGCCGATCTGCTGGCGTCCATCGCCGATCGCCCTGACCACGAGATGCTGCAAACTATGCTGCTGCGCTCGATGAAGCAGGCTATCTACGATCCGGAAAACCGCGGCCACTTCGGCCTGGCGCTGCAGTCCTATGCGCACTTTACCTCGCCAATTCGTCGCTACCCGGATCTGTCGCTGCACCGCGCCATTAAATACCTGTTGGCGAAAGAACAGGGGCATACCGGGAACAGCACCGAATCCGGCGGCTGGCACTACAGCATGGAAGAAATGCTGCAGCTGGGTCAGCACTGCTCGATGACCGAACGCCGCGCCGACGAAGCGACTCGCGACGTAGCGGACTGGCTGAAGTGCGACTTCATGCAGGATCAGGTGGGCCAGGTATTCAACGGCATTATTGCCAGCGTAACCGGCTTCGGCTTCTTCGTACGCCTGGATGACCTGTTCATCGACGGGCTGGTTCACGTCTCAACGCTGGATAACGACTATTATCGCTTTGACCAGATTGGTCAGCGCCTGATTGGCGAATCCGGCGGGCAGACTTACCGTCTGGGTGACCGCGTCGAGGTTCGGGTGGAAGCCGTCCACATGGACGAGCGTAAAATCGACTTCGCGCTGATCTCAAGCTCACGTGCGCCGCGTGGCGAAGGTAAAACGGCAAAAGACAAAGCGAAGCGAGGCGGAAATGGTGGGGCGCCGTCTAAGCGCCGCCAGGCTGGCAAACGCGTAAACTTCGAGCCGGACAATGCTTTCCGCAAAGAGAAAGACGGCGCGAAAGCGAAGAAAGAGAAAGCTGGAAAGAAACCGAAGAAAGCCAAAGCGCCGTCGGACAAAACCCGTAAAATAGCGGCAGCAACGAAGGCGAAGCGCGCCGCGAAAAAGCAGGCAAGCTGATATTACCCTCACCCTGACGTAGTCCCTCCCGCAAAGGGATAGGGGGCAAACAGAACGATAGTGTATTCTTTTATCGTTTTCCCCCTCGCCCCTTTGGGGAGAGGGGCGGGGTGAGGGGCTAAATCCAGACCATGAACAAACCAACACGGGCGAACCCTCGTCCGCAATGAGTGATATCGATGAGTGAAATTATTTACGGCATTCACGCCGTCCAGGCCCTGCTTGAACGTGCTCCGCAGCGTTTTCAGGAAGTCTTTATCCTGAAAGGTCGCGAAGACAAGCGCCTGCTGCCGCTGATCCACGCTGTTGAAGCGCAGGGGATCCCGGTGCAGGTGGCAAACCGCCAGTGGCTCGACGAGAAGGCCGAGGGCGCGGTACACCAGGGTATCATCGCCCGCGTGAAGCCGGGCCGCCAGTATCAGGAAAACGATCTGCCCGATCTGATTGCCGAGCACGAACGTCCATTCCTGCTGATCTTAGACGGCGTAACCGATCCACATAATCTCGGGGCCTGCCTGCGTAGCGCAGACGCTGCCGGGGTTCATGCGGTTATCGTGCCAAAGGATCGTTCCGCACAGCTGAACGCGACGGCGAAAAAAGTGGCCTGTGGCGCGGCGGAGAACGTTCCGCTTATCCGCGTGACCAACCTGGCCCGCACCATGCGCCTGCTGCAGGAAGAGAACGTCTGGATCGTCGGCACCGCCGGTGAAGCGGACCACACTCTGTTTCAGAGCAAATTCACCGGCCCAATGGCGCTGGTGATGGGTGCAGAAGGCGAAGGCATGCGCCGCCTGACTCGCGAGCACTGTGATGAGCTGGTCAGCATCCCAATGGCCGGGACCGTTTCTTCCCTGAACGTTTCCGTCGCTACCGGCGTTTGCCTGTTCGAAATCGTGCGTCAGCGCGGTTAATTAGCGTTATCTCTGCGGGGTGGAAACACCCCGTTTGTGATCCCCCTCCGCGCAGAACCCGCATCTCCGTCCATACTTAATGGCATTGCCACAGATGGAGGGCACAGGATGCGCTGGCAAACTCACACCGTTTTTAATCAACCCATACCCCTCAGCAACAGCAATCTTTTTCTTTCAGATATTCCGCTGCGAGAAGCCGTGAGCCGCGAAGGCGCAGGTTGGGACGTTGAGCTTCTGGCCAGCATCGGCCAGCAACTGGGTTCTGCAGAATCTCTGGAGCTGGGCAGGCTGGCAAACGTCAATCCGCCTGAGCTACTGCGCTTTGACGCTAACGGCGAACGGCTGGACGATGTTCGCTTCCATCCCGCCTGGCACCTGCTGATGCAGGGGCTTTTTGCAAATCGAGTTCACAATCTTGCCTGGCAGGAAGATGCGCGGCAGGGCGCTTTTGTCGCTCGTGCTGCCCGGTTCATTCAGCACGCTCAAGTTGAGGCGGGAACGCTTTGCCCGATCACCATGACCTTCGGCGCAACGCCGTTGCTGCTGCAGCATTTACCCAAAGCCTTTGACGCCTGGCGCAAGCCGCTGCTCAGCGATCGCTATGATGCGCATCTGCTGCCCGGTGGGCAAAAGCGTGGCCTGCTGATTGGTATGGGGATGACCGAGAAGCAGGGAGGTTCTGACGTGCTGAGTAACACCACGCGCGCCGAGCCGCTGGCAGGCAGAGGTTCTGGTGAAGCTTACCGGCTGGTGGGGCACAAATGGTTTTTCTCCGTCCCGCAAAGCGATGCGCACCTCGTCCTTGCTCAGGCTAAGGGAGGGCTGTCGTGCTTCTTCCTGCCGCATTTTCTGCCGGACGGCCAGCGCAATGCCGTTCGCCTTGAGCGGCTGAAAGACAAGCTCGGTAACCGTTCAAACGCCAGCAGTGAAGCCGAGTTTTGCGATGCCACCGCCTGGCTTATTGGTGAGGAAGGTGAGGGGGTACGCCATATCCTGAAAATGGGCGGATTTACCCGCTTCGACTGTGCGCTCGGCAGCCACGGCCTGATGCGGCGTGCGTTGTCGGTGGCCTTGTGTCACGCCCTCCAGCGGCAGGCCTTTGGCAAGACGCTTATCGAGCAGCCGATGATGCGCCAGCTACTGGGGAAAATGGCGCTTCAGCTTGAAGGCCAGACGGCATTTCTTTTCCGCCTTGCGCGAGCGTGGGAGTCGCCTGGTGACGCTCAGCAACTGGCCTACAGCCGCTTGTTTACCCCGGCAGCAAAATTCAGCCTCTGCAAAGCAGGTATTCCTTTTGTGGCTGAAGCGATGGAAGTCCTGGGCGGAGTGGGCTACTGCGAAGAGAGCGAGCTGCCGAGACTGTATCGCGAAATGCCGGTAAACAGCATTTGGGAAGGTTCGGGCAATATCATGAGTCTTGATGTGCTGCGCGTGCTGGCCAAACAGCCCGCGGTGATGGAGATGCTGCACGCCGAATTTGATGAGGTCAGAGGGCAAAACAGGCACTTCGATCGCAGCTGGCGACAGCTACAGCAGCGTTTGCGTAAGCAGCAGGAAGAACGGGGCAGAGAAATCACCCATCAATTGGCTAATCTTGCCTGTGGAGCACAATTACTTAAATTTCTTTCACCACCCGCAGCCGAAGCCTGGTGCCGAATGATGCTGGACGATAGGGGAGAATCGCTTTTGCCCGAGCAGGTCATCAGTGATGTGCTGCTGCGGGCAACGGGAGGTGTGGCTTAATAAGAAGGTGGGCCATCAGGCGTAGAGGATGGCCTGCGCCCGCCAGCTATCGGGCAGAGAGTTTTCCTGCATCTGAATAATGCGGTACCAGGAAGCACCCTGCTCGTCAGCTTTCAGCGCGATCATGCGCTCGACGTCCTGCGGGCTGCCGGCAATATCATTCACCGAAATTAATCCGATTTCGTTCAGGCCTGTCACGCAATCCGCGCTGGCAAACTCGGCGGACTGCGCCAGAGTCGGAATAAGGCCAACAGATAACAGCAGTGTAGTTAAGGCAAGAGATCGTTTCATTGTCAGTTCCTTATCAATTTACCCCGAAGTCACAGGGCAGTCCTTCGCTAACTTAAAGCTGACCTCACTTCCTGAGGGCGAGGTCCATTGTGCATAAGAAACGATCAAGCGGCGAAAAGCTGTGTAAATATCAATAAATAACGGCTATCGGGGCGGGCTATTTTCGATACAAAATAGCCTGTGCGTACCACTGGCCCGGTATGACCGTTTCATCGTTCATCACGATGAGATAATAATCGGCTTTTGCTGCTGCGGCTTTCTTCTTAATAATGGCTTCTGAGTCCATTGGAGAGCCGCGTACTACGGCGGTCACTGTGCCTATTTTTGTTAACTCCGCAGTCTGAGGGCGCTGTATTTCCTGCGGGTAATTCTTCAGCGGCGGGGCGGGCTGCGGCGTACCCTGAAGTACGCTGAAGTACGCTGCAGGCGCTGAGTAGCGCCGCCATAAATAGCACAGATAGCCGTAGCATGATGGTTTCTCGTTTCTTGACAGTCATAGTGTAGTTCCGGGTTTGGCCCTGAAAAGGGGGTATGTTCCCGATTTGTTATCTCAGGCGCGCTTTTCGCTGACTTTCGAATGAAAATCGATAACTAGATCTCATCGTTACAATAATCACTAACCTGCGTTACTTTCCCTGATATTTCACCGTAGGAGAAGAGTAGATGATCGAAATTTATAATGAGCGGTTAGCCGACGTAGAAGTTTTGCATGCGGTACCGACCGGGATGAAACAATCCCCGCTGCCTACGGTTATCTTCTACCACGGTTTTACCTCCTCAAAGCTGGTGTACAGCTATTTTGCGGTGGCGCTGGCACAGCAGGGATTTCGCGTTGTTATGCCGGATGCTCTCGACCACGGGGCCCGCTACAGCGGCGATGCTCATACTCGCCTGCAGCAGTTTTGGCCGATTTTAAAAAACAGTATTGATGAGTTCCCGGCTCTTTATCAGGCGCTGCTAAAGACGGATGGCGTTGCCGACGGCAGGCTTGCGGTGGGCGGAGCTTCAATGGGAGGAATGACGGCGCTGGGGGTTATGGCGCGTCATCCTGAAGTGCGCTGCGTCGCCAGTCTGATGGGCTCAGGTTATTTTGCGACGCTGGCACAAACGCTGTTTCCGCCACCGGTCGACGTGCGTGAAAAGGTGATTGCCGGGCTGGTGGATTACGACGTCGGTAAACAGCTTGAGCAGCTGGGCGACAGGCCGCTGTTGTTGTGGCACGGAGAGGATGATGACGTTGTGCCAGCCGTAGAAACGTTCAAACTGCAGCGGGCGCTGGCGGATAACAGGCTGGATAAAAATCTGACCTGCGTATGGGAGACGGGCGTCAGGCATCGCATCACGCCCGAGGCGTTAGAAACAACAAGCCAGTTTTTTGCCCGGTACCTCTAACGCTAGACCAGCATCATTTTCACACCACGATCCTGAAGTTTTTTTACGACTTCAGGGTCGGCCTGCTTGCCGGTAATGACCAGGTCTATCTGGTCTGCACGGCTAAAGAGCATACCAGCCCGTTGCCCCACTTTACTGCTATCGACTAGTACGGCAAGTTTCCCCACTACGCTGAGCATTTTCTGCTCCGCCATAGCGGTAAGCATATCGGTTTTATAGAGTCCTTCAGCGGTAAGTCCTTTGCCGCTGGTGAACATCCAGTGTCCTGCGTACAGCGACGTTTCACTCTCCTGCGGGCCGAGCGTAATCGAGTGGCTCTTATTGTACTGGCCGCCCATGATGACCACGCTGTCGTGCTCCTGCTCGATAAGATAATTTGCCAGCGGTAAGTAATTGGTGATGATTTGTACCGGTTTACCGCAAATCTGTTGGCCGAGTAAGAACGCTGTGGATCCGCAGTTAATAACCACGCTTTCTCCGGGATTCACCAACTGCGATGCGGCGTTGGCGATGCGTATTTTTTCATCGTGATTCTGAGCCAGATGAATATTCATCGGCGTCCAGCGCGGGCGTTGCTGGGTAATCGCCTCTGCGCCGTTGCGAACTTTCTTCAGTTTGCCGCTCTCATCAAGCTTGTTAATGTCCCTCCTCGCGGTTGCGGGAGAAACGCCCAGACGTTCAATTGCCTGTTCAACCGTAATAAACCCGGATTGCTGTAGCAGATCGAGCAAGATCTGGTGGCGCTGTGCTTCTGTCATGCGTAGTTCCGATGAGAGATGATAGAGAAAGATGATATTTGAAAATGTTTGAAATACCTATGGATAAACGAAAAAGCCGGACCTGTGTCCGGCTTTGCATCACAGGAATGACTTAAACGGCAAATCTGGCTCAAGGATAAAGCAGTCATCAAACCCACGTGGGTAGTGGTATTCAAAGTTATCTTTATCCTGTGGCCAGGTGAATTTGCCGCCTACCTGCCAAATGAACGGCTTAAAGCCGTATTTTAAACGATCTTTTTTCATCTCCCACAGCACGCGGATCTCCTGTGGGTCGGCCTGAAAATTGGACCAGATATCATGATGAAAAGGGATAACGACTTTTGCGTTAAGGGATTCGGCCATGCGAAGAATATCGGCACTGGTCATTTTGTCAGTAATACCGCGCGGGTTCTCGCCATAGGAACCTAATGCTACATCGATTTTGTGCTCGTTCCCGTGCTTCGCGTAGTAGTTAGAGTAGTGAGAGTCCCCGCTGTGATAGAGCGTTCCCCCTGGCGTTTTGAAGAGATAATTTACCGCGCGTTCATCCATGCCGTCGGGCAATATGCCTGCAGCCTTCTGCCCGACAGGCAGCGTAATCAGTGCGGTACGGTCAAATGCATCGAGGGCATGGATTTCGGTATCTTTTATTTTTACCACGTCGCCCGGCTTCATTACGATGCAGCGTTCGCGCGGCACCCCCCAGCTAATCCAGATATCCACGCAGGTTTGTGGCCCGATAAAAGGCACGTCTGTGGCACAGTTTTGCAAGACGGCAGCGGCAACGTTTACATCAATATGATCGTTGTGATCGTGCGTAGCTAGCACGGCATCGATCTCGCGAATCGCGAAAGGATCGAGTACAAATGGCGTCGTGCGAAGATTCGGCTGGAGCTTCTTAACGCCCGCCATGCGCTGCATCTGATGGCCTGCTTTCATTAACGGGTTAGCGTGACTCTGCTTTCCGGTACCGCACCAAAAATCCACGCAGATGTTTGCCCCCCCCTGGGATTTTAACCAGATTCCCGTACAGCCAAGCCACCACATTGCAAATGTCCCCGGGGCAACAACCTCTTGCTCAATCTCTTCATTAAGCCAGCAGCCCCACTCAGGAAAAGTATTCAGGATCCAGGATTCGCGGGTAATCGAAGCAACTTTACTCATCGGATATCTCCTTTCTAGTCATCATGTGATCATGTTGTGATTATTAATGATTCATATTGACATGATTAATCATCGAGAAGAAGCACTTTTTGATCGTATGGCTGAGATTCTAAAGAAGACAAGGAGCTTGATTATAAAGAATTAAAATGCTTTTTGTTTTGTATGTTTATGATTTTAAAGGGTTGTGTTTGCTGTTTAAAAGATAAAAGTCGCCACTTTAAGGCGGTGAGGAAATAAATTGCGGGATATCTCACAAATAATCATATTTGATCTTGTTGTGATTATTTTTGAAAAATAGAGTGTAGGTGCATTTTCAATCCGCCTGTTTCTAAGCAAGCAGGAAGCGACCACCTTACGGAGAGCTTTATGGAGATCCTTTATCGTGTCTTTACCCTCTTTTTTGATCAGGTAATGACTAACGCCCCGTTGCTGTTGGGGATCGTTACCTGTCTTGGTTACCTGCTGCTTCGCAAAAGTGCGAGCGTGATTATCAAAGGGACGATCAAAACTATCATCGGCTTTATGTTGCTCCAGGCGGGGTCCGGCATCCTGACCGGCACCTTCAAGCCGGTAGTGGCAAAAATGTCGGAGGTGTACGGCATTAACGGCGCTATTTCAGATACTTATGCATCTATGATGGCGACAATTGAAAAAATGGGTGATGCATACAGCTGGGTGGGATACGCGGTGCTGCTCGCGCTGGCATTGAACATCTGCTATGTGCTGCTGCGCCGCATCACCGGCATCCGTACCATCATGCTGACGGGCCATATCATGTTTCAGCAGGCGGGGCTCATTGCCGTCTTTTTCTTTATCCTCGGCTACTCGATGTGGACCACCATTATTTGTACCGCGGTGCTGGTGTCGCTTTATTGGGGTATCACCTCAAATATGATGTTCAAGCCGACGCAGGAGGTGACGGAAAACAGCGGTTTCTCCATTGGCCATCAGCAGCAGTTTGCTTCGTGGATTGCCTATAAAATTGCGCCATGGCTGGGGAAAAAAGAAGAAAGCGTTGAGGATCTCAAGCTACCCGGCTGGCTGAATATTTTCCACGACAACATTGTATCCACCGCCATTGTGATGACGCTTTTCTTCGGCGTAATCCTCTGTTCCTTCGGCCTTGATACCGTTCAGGCTATGGCCGGAAAAACGCACTGGTCTGTCTATATATTGCAAACCGGTTTCCAGTTCGCGGTGGCCATTTTCATCATCGTGCAGGGCGTTCGCATGTTTGTGGCCGAACTCTCAGAGGCTTTCAACGGTATTTCTCAGCGTTTAATACCCGGCGCCGTTTTGGCCATCGACTGTGCGGCCATTTACAGCTTTGCGCCAAATGCCGTGGTGTGGGGCTTCCTTTGGGGCACCGTCGGCCAGCTCATCGCGGTCGGGATTCTTATCGCCTGCGGCTCGTCGATCATGATAATCCCGGGCTTTATTCCTATGTTCTTCTCTAACGCCACTATAGGCGTCTTCGCTAACCATTTCGGCGGCTGGCGCGCCGCGCTCAAAATTTGCCTGGCCATGGGGATGATCGAAATCTTTGGCTGCGTCTGGGCGGTACACCTTACCGGGCTTAGCGCGTGGATGGGTATGGCTGACTGGTCGATTCTTGCACCGCCGCTGATGCAGGGGCTCACCCTTGGCCTGTGGTTTATGGGCATCGTTATCGCTATCGCACTGGTTTATATGTTCTTCGCCGGGCGTGCGTTACGCAAGGAGGAGGATATGCAACCTCTCACTGAAACTTCAGTTAACTAAAGGAATTGAGATTATGACCGTACGCATTCTCGCCGTTTGTGGTTGTGGGCAGGGCAGTTCCATGATTATGAAAATGAAAGTGGATCAATTTCTTACTCAACAAGGCGTTAACCACAGTGTGAATAGCTGTGCCGTGGGGGAATACAAAAGCGAATTGAGCGGTGCTGACATCATCATTGCGTCGACCCACGTTGCCAGCGAAATAACGGTGACGGGCAATAAATACGTGGTCGGTGTACGCAACATGCTTTCCGCTGACGACTTCGGCCCCAAGCTGATGGCGGTGATTGGCGAGCATTTCTCTCAGGACATGACGTAAGGAGTGGGTATGAAGCTACGTGATTCGTTGGCGAAAAACCACTCTGTACGCCTGCAGGTGGAGGCAAGTACCTGGCAGGAGGCCGTAGGGATAGGCGTTGATTTACTGGTAGAGGCTGGCGTTGTCGAGCCACGTTACTACCAGGCGATTCTCGACGGCGTGGCGCAGTTTGGTCCTTATTTTGTTATCGCGCCGGGCCTGGCTATGCCTCATGGCCGCCCGGAAGAAGGCGTTAAACAAACGGGGTTTGCGCTGGTGACCTTGAAAACACCGCTGATATTTAATCATGAGGACAATGACCCGGTAGACATCCTGATTACGCTGGCGGCGGTGGATGCCCATGCTCATCAGGAGGTTGGCATCATGCAGATTGTGACCCTGTTTGAAGACGAAGAAAACTTTGATCGTTTACGCGCCTGTCGCTCAGAGCAAGAGGTGCTGGATTTAATCGACCGCGCAACGGCGGCTGCATAAGGACTAGTCAATGACGCATTCATTACCGATGTTACAAGTGGCGCTGGATAACCAGACTCTGGCCGATGCCTACCGGACAACGAGCCTGATAGCCGAAGAGGTCGACATTATTGAGGTGGGCACCATTCTTTGCGTGGCAGAAGGCGTACGCGCCGTTCGCGATCTGAAAGCGCTCTATCCGCACAAAATCGTACTGGCGGACGCCAAAATTGCTGATGCAGGGAAAATTCTCTCGCGCATGTGTTTTGAAGCAAATGCGGACTGGGTAACGGTCATTTGCTGTGCCGACATCAACACTGCCAAAGGTGCCCTGGAAGTGGCCGGCGAATTTAACGGCGATGTGCAGATTGAACTGACCGGCTTCTGGACGTGGGAGCAGGCCCAGGCGTGGCGTGAGGCTGGCATTCAGCAGGTGGTTTACCACCGCAGTCGGGACGCTCAGGCCGCCGGAATTGCGTGGAGTGAGGAAGACATCAGCGCGATAAAGCGCCTTGCTGACATGGGCTTCAAGGTGACCGTAACCGGCGGGCTGGCGCTGGAGGATTTGTCGTTATTTAAAGGCATTCCTGTCCATGTCTTTATCGCCGGGCGCAGCATCCGTGATGTCGAAAACCCGGTCGAAGCCGCTCGTCAGTTCAAGCGCACCATTGCCCAATTCTGGGGCTAAGGAGGAACGATGTTAGACAAGCGGGTTCCACTGGGTATTTATGAAAAGGCGCTTCCCTCAGGGGAGTGCTGGCGGGAACGCTTAGCCCTGGCCGGCGAGCTGCATTTTGATTTTGTCGAAATGTCGGTAGATGAATCAGACGAACGACTGGCAAGGCTGGACTGGAGCCGTGAACAGCGTAGGGCGCTGGTGGAGGCTGTGGCTGAAACGGGCGTGCGCGTGCCGTCGATGTGCCTGAGTGCCCATCGCCGCTACCCGCTGGGCAGTGAAGATGATGAAGTGCGTAATCAGGGGCTGGAGATCATGGGCAAAGCGATCGTGCTGGCACAGGACGTCGGCATCCGTGTGATTCAGCTGGCGGGATACGACGTCTACTATCAGCAGGCAAATAATGAAACCCGCAGGCGTTTCCTTGATGGTTTGCAGCAGGCGTTGGAAATGGCGGCTCGCGCTCAGGTAACGCTGGCCATGGAAATCATGGATTCTCCACTGATGAATTCCATCAGTAAGGCGCTGGGCTATGCTCACTATTTAAATAATCCGTGGTTCCAGCTCTACCCTGATATTGGCAATCTCTCGGCCTGGGATAATGACGTGCAGATGGAGCTGCAGGCGGGCAGCGGGCACATTGTCGCCGTGCACGTAAAAGACACTCTGCCAGGCGTGTTTAAGAATGTGCCGTTTGGTACAGGCATTGTCGAGTTTGAACGCTGCTTCAGGACGCTACGGCAAAGCGGCTACCGCGGGCCGTATCTTATTGAGATGTGGAGTGAAACGGCCGCAGACCCTGTCGCCGAGGTGCGAGCTGCGCGAGACTGGGTACTGCTCAGAATGAAAAATGCAGGACTGCCGGTGGAGATAAACCATGTGGCAGCTTAAGCAGCAGGTATACGAGGCGAACATGGCGCTTCCGCTCCACGGACTGGTCACTTTCACCTGGGGTAACGTCAGCGCAATCGATCGAGATCGTGGCTGCATTGTTATAAAGCCAAGCGGCGTAGCATATGAACAGATGGCTGCGGATGACATGGTGGTTGTTAGCCTGAGCGGAGAGGTAATTGAGGGGCGTTACCGTCCCTCATCGGATACTGCGACACATCTGGCCCTTTATCAGCGTTATTCCGACATTGGCGGCGTGGTGCATACCCACTCGACCCACGCTACGGCCTGGGCTCAGGCGGGGAGATCGATTCCGGCACTAGGCACTACCCATGCAGATTATTTTTTTGGGGATATCCCTTGTACGCGTCCGCTAACCAGCGCTGAGGTGGCCGGAGAATATGAGCTCAACACCGGCAGGGTGATTATCGAAACCATAGGGCAGGCTAATCCTCTGCATACGCCCGGCGTTCTGGTTTATCAGCATGGTCCCTTCGCCTGGGGAGAGGACGCGGGGCAGGCTTTGCATAATGCTGTGGTGATGGAGGAAGTCGCCCGTATGGCCTGGATAACGGGGGAAATCAATCCAAAGCAAAAGGTGATTGATGACTATTTGATGAATAAGCACTTTCATCGCAAGCACGGGCCTGGTGCATATTATGGGCAGCCCAAATAAAAAAGCCCCCGCAAGCGGGGGCAAGTCAAACATGGATTTTTAGGTCGTGGTGTCTTCTCTGGTGTCTACGCGTACTCTTAAGCTACCGGTAGATATCTGCACTGACGTGCATGTTGCCGTTACTGCCGGGTTCTCTCATGATTATCGTGTGATAAAACGTCGCGTTGTGCTGGTCTGCATCCTGCTGGATGGCCGTTTCTGCTTCAGCGACGGTCGCAAAATTGTGGTTGATATAAATGACGCCAAGGCTTTGAACGTCGTCCATATTTCTGGCCTGCCGCCCGTCGATTTTGATGGCTGCCGACGCGCTGGCGCTTAAAAACAGTACTGCGGCAAGGGCAATTACGATGTTTTTCATGATGCGCTCCACTACAACAGATGTGTAATCAGTGGTCGTCGCTCCTGTTAATGGCTGTGGCGGCCTGTTATCAATAAGTGTAATCCCTGATGGCTGAATAAAAAGTGACCATTTCTGATGGTCTCTTTCAAAATATTTAGGCGATCCGCCGGTTTGTTTTGTAATTCACACGCTTAGCGACATCCGCAGAAATAAAGGGAATTTATTTGCTCGCGGCCTTGAGTTTAGTGGCCTGGATAAGTATGATTACGCGTCAATTTTTCAGCCGCAATTCAAACACGTTCCTTGCTTCCATGGGCCGCGGCTGACCCTGACAGGAGGCTGAATAATCCGTAAGGAGCAATTCGATGCGTCATTACGAAATCGTTTTTATGGTCCATCCTGACCAGAGCGAACAGGTTCCGGGCATGATCGAACGTTACACTGGTGCAATCACTGCAGCAGCAGGTACGATCCACCGTCTGGAAGACTGGGGCCGCCGTCAGCTGGCTTACCCGATCAACAAACTGCACAAAGCTCACTACGTTCTGCTGAACGTTGAAGCTCCGCAGGAAGCGATCGATGAGCTGGAAACTAACTTCCGCTTCAACGACGCCGTTATCCGCAGCATGGTTATGCGCGTTAAGCACGCGGTTACCGAAGCATCTCCAATGGTTAAAGCGAAAGACGAGCGCCGTGAGCGTCGCGATGATTTCGCTAGCGAAACCGCTGATGATGCAGATGCTGGGGATTCTGAAGAGTAATTCTGATGATGGCCAACCGCCTGGCGCTGTCTGGCACAGTGTGCAAGACGCCCCTTCGCAAGGTCAGCCCCTCAGGAATTCCACACTGCCAGTTCGTGCTTGAGCATCGTTCTGTGCAAGAGGAAGCCGGTCTTAACCGGCAGGCATGGTGCCGAATGCCGGTTATTGTTAGCGGGCACGCGAACCAGGCCATTACTCACAGTATAACGGTCG
This sequence comes from Cedecea neteri, assembly GCF_000757825.1. Taxonomy (GTDB): domain Bacteria; phylum Pseudomonadota; class Gammaproteobacteria; order Enterobacterales; family Enterobacteriaceae; genus Cedecea; species Cedecea selenatireducens. Next base: position 2,132,461 of record NZ_CP009451.1, on the reverse strand, counting down.
GTACGCAAATCACGGTTCACGGGTTCATTACTTGTCATCAGATGAAAAATGGCCTGAACAAAGTGGTATTGCATGCCGAGCAGATTGAATTGATAGATTCTGGAGACTAGCCATATGGCACGTTATTTCCGTCGTCGCAAGTTCTGCCGTTTCACCGCGGAAGGCGTTCAAGAGATCGACTATAAAGATATCGCTACGCTGAAAAACTACATCACCGAAAGCGGTAAGATTGTCCCAAGCCGTATCACCGGTACCCGTGCAAAATACCAGCGTCAGCTGGCTCGCGCTATCAAACGCGCTCGCTACCTGTCTCTGCTGCCGTACACTGATCGTCATCAGTAATCGGTCACGGTCCATTAATACGACTTTGAGAGGATAAGGTAATGCAAGTTATTCTGCTTGATAAAGTAGCAAACCTGGGTAGCCTGGGTGATCAGGTTAACGTTAAAGCGGGTTATGCTCGTAACTTCCTGGTACCACAGGGTAAAGCTGTTCCTGCTACCAAGAAAAACGTTGAGTTCTTCGAAGCACGCCGTGCAGAACTGGAAGCTAAACTGGCTGACGTTCTGGCTGCAGCTGCAGCTCGCGCTGAGAAAATCAACGCACTGGAAACCGTAACCATCGCGTCCAAAGCTGGCGACGAAGGTAAACTGTTCGGTTCCATCGGTACTCGCGACATCGCTGACGCTGTTACTGCGGCTGGCGTTGCTGTTGCTAAGAGCGAAGTTCGCCTGCCGAACGGCGTTCTGCGCACCACCGGTGAGCACGAAGTGGACTTCCAGGTTCACAGCGAAGTATTCGCTAAACTGACTGTAAACGTTGTAGCTGAATAATTTATTATTCACTGCTCGTAAAAACGCCAGCCTCGTGCTGGCGTTTTGCTTTTCAGGAACTGGTGGCGAAGTTCATCTCGATGAAATGTTTGAATGCGGGTTGAATTAAGAAGATAAAGTATCTCTTCTGGTTTACCCCAAACAGCCGAAAACCACGTTTTTCGGCTGTTTGTCACCAGTCTAAAAACGCCAGCCTCGTGCTGGCGTTTTGCTTTTCTAAGGTTTCAATTTTTACTGCGCGCGAATAAAGCTGCCGTTCGGCTGGCGGGTAAACAGCACCTGCTGCTCGTTGCCGATATCAATCGTTAAGCCCGTCACCACGCCGTTGGCATTTTGCCTGATTTGCACCATCTGCCCGGTTTGCAGATTACTCAGCGGCTTGCTATCCCCTTCCACCTGCGCCATGGCGTAAACGTCTGCCGGCGGCAAATTATGGTCACGGAACAGCTGGGCCATTGTCTGCCCGGAGGCTACGCGATAAGAGCGCCACTGCTGATCGATATCATTATTGTCGTGGGGGACGGGAGCCTGAGTTTGCTCCTCAAGGCGTTGAGGCTCAACCGGCGTGGCCGGTGCATTGCTGGTATTTGAAGAGGGAGCGAGTTCGGCCTGCATAGGCGACTGGGACTGCACGGAAAGCTGCGCGTCGCGCGTGACCGGACGGCTGGCGTCATCTGCGCCAGGCAGCAGGAAGCCGAGAATCACGAGCGCAAAGCCAATGATAATGCCTCGGCGATGCAGGGGAGGTAACGGATCCATCAAGCGGAAATGATCAGGTGCATGCCAAATCCGCGTAAGCCATGGTTTAACAGCGAATTGCATTGGCAACCCTCCTCGAAGTAATACTTTTCCAGTATAGACTCGTCATACTTCAAGCTGCTGGTATGTGGGCTACAGCTCGAATTATGTAGAGTATAAACGCTAACTGCTTGATGCCTGAAGCAATCCTGGTTTCCGTGACGGCAAACCGCAATTTTACGCCCGATTAAGCTATTGTTCCCGTTTCGTTTGCATTTGTCACCTTTCCTCCGTTGCCATTTACCCTGCGTATTGACGCTGTTATGCTTCGGGCTTGCTTTTAAACATCATGAAAGGAAAATCCATGACAACCCCTTCTTTTGACAGCGTCGAAGCGCAAGCAAGTTACGGTATTGGTTTACAGGTAGGCCAGCAGCTGAGTGAATCAGGCCTGCAAGGTTTACTGCCAGAAGCGCTGGTCGCAGGTCTCCGTGACGCGCTGGAAGGGAATGCCCCGGCCGTTCCTGTTGACGTTGTACACCGCGCCCTGCGTGAAGTTCATGAGCGTGCGGATGAAGTGCGTCGTGAGCGTCAGAAAGAGCTGGCTGTAGAAGGCCAGAAATACCTGACGGAGAACGCAGAGAAAGAAGGCGTGAGCAGCACCGAATCCGGCTTGCAGTTCCGCGTTATCACCCAAGGCACCGGCCCGATTCCTGCCCGTAAAGATCACGTGCGCGTGCACTACACCGGCAAGTTAATCGACGGCACCGTCTTCGACAGCTCCGTACAGCGTGGCGAGCCGGCAGAGTTCCCGGTAAGCGGCGTTATCGCGGGCTGGATTGAAGCGCTGACCCTGATGCCGGTAGGCTCCAAATGGGAACTGACTATTCCACACAACCTCGCTTACGGCGAGCGCGGTGCGGGTGCTTCTATCCCGCCATTCAGCACCCTGGTCTTTGAAGTCGAGCTGCTGGAAATTCTGTAAAGTCCTCAGAACCCCGCCGAGCGCGGGGTTTTGCATTGCCTGATAATAAACTAGCGTGATTTTATCTTGCATTAACCCGTTTTACGGGTATTTTTGTGAGCTATATCCCGCTGTGAATGCGATTTCACACTCAAATAAAACAAAAAATTAACATTACCCTTGTGCTTATTATTTATCCCGCCGATTCTTACCTCGTATCACGCAAACAACATCACGTAAAAACAGTTCACGGGCCAGTAGAGCCTGAAAAAACAGACAGGTACAGGAAAATACTAACATGGTAGATCAGGTCAAAGTCGCGGACGAAGCTCAGGCTCCGACCGAGCAGTCGCTGCGGCGTAATTTAACAAACCGTCATATCCAGCTTATTGCCATTGGGGGTGCCATCGGCACCGGCTTGTTTATGGGGTCAGGCAAAACCATCAGCCTTGCGGGGCCGTCCATCATCTTCGTCTACATGATAATCGGCTTCATGCTGTTCTTCGTGATGCGAGCGATGGGCGAGCTGCTGCTATCGAATCTGGAATATAAGTCGTTCAGCGATTTTGCCGCGGATTTACTGGGGCCGTGGGCGGGGTATTTCACCGGCTGGACGTACTGGTTCTGTTGGGTGGTGACCGGCATGGCGGACGTGGTAGCGATAACCGCCTACGCCCAGTTCTGGTTCCCCGGGCTTTCTGACTGGGTCGCTTCTCTGGCGGTCGTGCTGGTCTTGCTGAGCCTGAACCTGGCCACCGTGAAGATGTTCGGTGAGATGGAGTTCTGGTTCGCGATGATCAAAATCGTCGCCATCGTTGCGCTGATCGTCATCGGCCTGGTGATGGTGCTGACCAGCTTCCATTCTCCGTCCGGCGTTGAGGCTTCCTTTAATAACCTCTGGAACGACGGCGGCTGGTTCCCTAAAGGTATCAGCGGCTTCTTTGCCGGATTCCAGATAGCGGTCTTTGCCTTCGTCGGCATTGAGCTGGTGGGGACCACGGCGGCTGAAACCAAAGACCCGGAGAAATCACTGCCGCGCGCGATTAACTCGATCCCGCTGCGTATCATTATGTTCTACGTCTTCTCGCTGATCATCATCATGTCGGTGACGCCGTGGAGCTCCGTTGTGCCGGATAAGAGCCCGTTCGTTGAGCTGTTCGTGCTGGTCGGCCTGCCGGCAGCGGCGAGTATCATCAACTTTGTGGTGCTGACGTCTGCCGCTTCCTCCGCGAACAGCGGCGTGTTCTCTACCAGCCGTATGCTGTTTGGCCTGGCGCAGGACGGCGTAGCGCCTAAAGCGTTCGCCAAGCTCTCCAAACGCGCGGTGCCGGCGAAAGGGTTAACCTTCTCCTGTATCTGCCTGCTGGGCGGCGTGGTGATGCTCTACGTGAACCCGAACGTGATTGCTGCCTTCACCATGATCACCACGGTTTCCGCGATTCTGTTCATGTTCGTCTGGACTATTATTCTTTGCTCGTACCTGGTGTACCGCAAACAGCGTCCTCACCTGCATGAGAAGTCCATCTACAAAATGCCGCTGGGCAAGCTGATGTGCTGGGTGTGTATGGCGTTCTTCGTCTTTGTGATTGTTCTGCTGACGCTTGAAGACGACACCCGTCAGGCGCTTATCGTGACGCCGCTGTGGTTCGTGGTGCTGGGCGCCGGCTGGCTTTTCATCAGTAAGAAACGTCAGGCAAATATCCGGAAATAGACGCGTTAGAATACGTGCTAAAAAAAACCTCTCCCCAAAAGGGAGAGGTTTTTAGTGAGGGAAAAATCGTAGTTATTCGCCGCTTAACGCTCTTGGGAACAGGACGTTATTCTCCAGGCTGATGTGGTTCATCAGGTCCTCAATCAGTTCATTGATCCCGTTATACATCGCTTTCCATGTCGTGCAGGCTTCCGGCGGCGGCGTCACGTTATTGGTGGTGTGTTTGATAACCTCCAGCAGCTCGCCTGCATCATCATGCTCGCTTTCCATCACGCTGATTGGCCCACCGGCCTGAGTGCCCATGCCCTGTTTAATCATCGGGAACAGGATCTGCTCTTCTTTCATCATATGGCTGCTCAATTCCTGATGCAGCATGGTGAGGTATTTTGCCAGCCCTTTCGGTACGTTTGGCTTATCGGCGTGCACCCGCTCGACCTTGGTTGCCTGCAGAATCAGCTCCGGCAGCTGCTCGCGATGGCGGTCGTGGAAGCGCACAATGATGTGATCGATGATCTCTGCCAGCGGAGCTGCACGCCAGTCTTTCTCCGCCGGTTCTTCGGCTAACGCGGCGAGCTGAGCCTCAATGTCTTCCAGGTTGAGTTCTTTACGTGTTGCCGCGCGCAGCAGCGTCTGCTTGCCGCCACAGCAAAAATCCAGATCCAGTTTACGGAATAGCGCAGAGGCGCGGGGAATCGTCAGCGCCAGTTCGCCCAGGGGTTGATCGCGATAGGCCATAGCAGGCTCCTCATAGTGAAATATAAGATGTATTTTAAATGCATCTTTATGTGAGCACTATAACCCTTTCGGAGCAGCGTTCATAGCGAGACATGGATCACAAAAAAAGTTTTTTCCTTAACATACTGAATGATTACAAAAAATCCCCAGAAATGGTGGTTTGTTGGGAGGGGAAGCATAAATAACCCGGGGACGCTGCCGATAGTTAGACGTCGGACAATACCTGCATAAGAAAAGGCTACACATGTTTAAAAGAATGAAAGTTATTACCTTACTCATTACCGTATTGATTGTGCTGGGCGCTATGCAGCTACTGTCAGCCACGGTTTTCATCAATGCCCTCAACAACGATAAGAACAACTTCACCGTTTCTCAGCTTTCCAGCCAGAACGTGGCTGAATTTACCGACGCCTGGATAGGCCTTAACCAGGCACGTGTGACGCTGAACCGAGGCATGCTGCGCATTCAGGGCAGCATGGCCAACCAGATTAACGGCGGGCAGCTCCAGGAACTCGTCGCGACGGCCAACGCGCTGCTTGCGGAGGCGCAAAGCCATTTTGAGAAATACCAGGCGCTGCCGGATACCCCAGGATTACGTCCACACCTGAGCGATGAACTGGAAGAGCAGTATCGCAACTACTCTTCCACGCTCGCCAGAATGAACACCTTCCTCGCGCAGGGCAACCTGGAGCAAATGTTCAAGCAAAATGCGGAACAGAAGCAGGTTGCGATGCAGAAGGTCTACCGTGAATGGCGTGACGAACAGGCGGAGCTTTCCAGCGAAGGCGTTCGCGATAATCAGGCCGACTATCAGCGGATTCTGTGGATCCTCCGCGTCGTCATGCTCGGCGTGATTGGGGTGATTGTGATGAGCTGGGTGGCGATGCGCCGCGTCCTGCTGATGCCTCTGCGTGACGTGATGGACCATATTCGTGCCATTGCTGCAGGCGACCTGACCCAGCCGATTGAGGCCCAGGGCAAAAACGAAATGGCGCTGCTGGCAAGCAGCGTACAAGAGATGCAGGCCTCGTTGGCGAATACGGTCAGCGTGGTTCGCGATGGCGCCGACACGATTTATACCGGTGCCGGTGAAATTTCCGCTGGCAGCAACGATCTCTCTTCTCGTACCGAGCAGCAGGCGGCTTCGCTGGAAGAAACGGCGGCCAGCATGGAACAGCTTACGGCCACGGTGAAGCAAAATGCCGATAACGCCCGCCAGGCGTCACGCCTTGCGCTGGATGCCTCCACGACCGCGAAGAAAGGCGGTAACGTAGTGGAAGGCGTGGTGCGGACGATGGATGAAATTGCCACCAGTTCCAGCAAAATTGCCCAAATTACCAGCGTGATCGACGGTATTGCTTTCCAGACCAACATTCTGGCCCTTAACGCCGCGGTAGAAGCCGCAAGAGCGGGCGAGCAGGGGCGTGGTTTTGCCGTGGTTGCCGGTGAGGTGCGTACGCTTGCCCAGCGCAGCGCGCAGGCGGCGAAAGAGATTAAAGCCCTGATTGACGATTCCGGCGAGCGCGTAAATGCGGGTTCCGATCTGGTCAATGAAGCCGGTAAAACGATGGCGGAAATCGTCAGCGCCGTTACTCGTGTCACCGATATTATGGGCGAAATTGCTTCTGCGTCTGACGAACAAAGCCGGGGTATCGATCAGGTCGGGCAGGCTGTGGCGGAGATGGACCGCGTGACCCAGCAGAATGCCTCGCTGGTAGAAGAGTCCGCGGCCGCAGCATCTGCGCTTGAGGAGCAGGCTTCTCGTCTTAACGAAGCGGTGGCGGTGTTTAAAATTAACCGTCGCTCTCCGGCGCAGGTGAAAGTTGCTCAGGCCAAAACGCCGCAGCTGAAAACAAAACAGGCGATGCCGGTTTCGGATGCGAACTGGGAAACCTTCTAAAAAATCCCGGCTACGCTAAGCCGGGATCTCTTTCTCTCAGGCCGGGCTAAACCCCGGCTTTTTTATGTCCCGGAAACCTGAACCACCGTCGTTTTTTCTGGTTTGGATCGCACCGCCAGCACCACGCCAATCGTCAGGCATAACACTCCGCAAAGCGTTAACAGCGGCGGCCAGCTTTGGCGAATCATAAAGGTGTAAGCCAGGCCGGCTAAGGTCTCAAAGACGATCAGCGGGCCGACAATCACCGTCGGCAGGCGCTGGCAGGCGATGTTCCAGCACAGATTGCCCAGCCACGAACAGAGAATGGCAATCGCCAGCATCAAAGTAATAAACACTTCAGGGCGCGGGCCGAAGGGCAGGGTAAAGTCCGTCTCGTGGCTGCCCATCCAGATGCACACGGCGATATAGCCGATAAGCGAAAACGGCAGCGTGGAAAGCCCCTGAACCGTGGCCCACATCATCGGGTTTTTGTCCGGGTTCTCTCGCAGCCAGCGGGCATTGCGCAGGGCATACCAGGCCCAGCAGGCCACCGAAACAAACGCCAGCAGAATACCGCTCACGTAGCGCCACCAGCTGAAATCGGCCTGCTCGCCGCGAAGTTCGGCGGTATTCACCATGATCAAACCAGCGGCAATCACCACCAGCGCCGGGGCAAGACGCCGCCACGGCAGCTTCCCATCCCTTTTGCTGTACAGCAGGTTAGCAAAAACAGGGATAACGACCGGCAGCGTGCCGATGATCATCGTCGCGATAGGCGCCCCGGTACGTTGAATGGCGCTCGCCAGGCAGACGTAATAAATCAGATTCCCCACGCTTGAGAGCTTCAGGGCGGTAAACCAGTCCTGGCGGCTCAGCTCGCGCAGGCGTTTGCGCCCAAGCCAGGCGATGGGAATAGCAATCAGCCCAAGGGCTAAATAACGGCCGGTCGACTGCAGGGCCGCCGGGTAGTCCGGGACAATAATCGGCCCAACGAAAATTAATCCCCACATCAGCCCCGCCAGCAGGGCGTACAACACACCACTTAACATCTTCATTTCCTGCAACAACACAATTTAGCCGCAGTGTAGGGGCGCAGCGCGACGGCGTATTGTACCAGGTTGCTGTCTTGTTAGCGGGTGACCTGCTTTTGGTAACGCACGGGGGTAATGCCGTAGCGCTGGGCAAACGCCCGCGTCAGGTGCGCCTGGTCCGTCAGGCCGCTGGCGGCGGCAACCTGAGCGGCAGGCATGCCGTCGGTAAGAAACTGCTTGGCGTGCCACAGGCGGATAGCCATCAGCATTTGATGCGGGGTGACGTGATAGCAGGCTTTGAACTGTCGCTGAAAATGGTAAGGGCTAAGGGACATCAGCGCCGCTAAATCTTCAAGGGTGATGGTGTGCATGTAGTTATCGTAGAGATACTCGCGCACCAGGGCGAAGCGGTTGGTCGCCTCATGGAGTCCGGGCAGATGACGCGCATAGGGCCGAAAAGCTTCGACGAGGTTGAGCAGTAGCCCCTGCTGGGTCAGCGTGTCTTCGGCCTGCCACAGGCCAGCGATAAACTGCGAAACCTGGCGGGCGCGGGTCGGATCGTGATTCACGGCGGCGTTAAACCACCAGCTTCTCTCCCCGGTTAGCGACTCCAGCAGATCGGGCTCAAGATAAATCATGCGGTACTGCCAGCCGTCTTCGCTGGCGGCTTCGCCGGTATGCAGCTCGTCCGGGTTCATCAGCACCAGCGAATCCGTGGGAGCAACCAGCTGCTCGCCACGATAGCGGAAGCGTTCTGCTCCCCAGGTGATGGCCCCGATGCCGAAGGCTTCATGGGTGTGAGGTTCAAAGGCGTACTTCGCAATATGGGCGTGATAAAGCTCAACGCCCGGCAGCTGTGGCAAATGCCGGAACTGGGCGCTGTCTCTCTCATCGCTAAACTGCTCGGGAACTCCCTGCACGCTCTGTCTCTCCACGCGGACTCTCCCGTTATTATAGAGATGTCCGCGTGCAGGGCTAGTTATTAACCAGTTTTTAACAACCAGATTTTAACAACCAGTTTTTAACAACTACAGGGCACTTTTGACGCTGTCGCTGAGCGAGGTCGTTGGGCGGCCAATCAGCTTGCTGAGCTGGTGGCCGTCGTCAAACAGACCGCCTTTTTCCGCGCCTGCATCGGAGTTTGCCAGCAGCGCCGCGAAACCTTCCGGCAGGCCAGCGCCCTGAAGTGCGGCTTTGAAATCCGCTTCGTCCAGGTTCTTATAAACCACAGGTTTGCCGCTTTGCAGGCTTACTTCCGCCGTCAGTTCCGTTAGCGTCCAGCCGTGGTCACCCGCCAACTCGTAAACTTTGCCCGCCTGGTTATCCAGCGTCAGGACTTTAGCTGCTGCTGCCGCGTAATCAGCACGCGTAGCTGAGGCGATTTTGCCTTCCCCGGCACTGCCGATAAACACGCCATGCTGAATAGCCGGCGGTACGCTGGCCAGATAGTTTTCGGTATACCAGCCGTTACGCAGCAGCACGAACGCTACGCCGGATTCTTTGAGCTGTTGCTCGGTGACGATGTGTTCTTCGGCAAGGGCCAGCGGCGATTTGTCGGCATGCAGCAGGCTAGTGTAGGCGATGAGCTTAACGCCCGCTTGTTTTGCTGCGGCAATAATATTGCTGTGCTGAACGGCTCGTTGACCTACCTCGCTGGAGGAGATCAGCAGCACTTTTTCCACGCCGGAGAAAGCCTTCGCCAGGGCTGACACGTCGCCGTAATCCGCCGCACGAACCTGCACGCCTCGGCGGGCAAAATCTTCTACTTTGGCCGGGTTACGCACCACGGCCACAATCTCTTCGGCTTTCACCGTTTTCAGTAAATCTTCAATCACAAGGCGGCCTAGCTGGCCGGATGCGCCGGTAATCGCAATCATGATCAATCTCCTGGGTGATGTTTCGAACAAGTTGTGCCACACTAACACCCTAACTAACTTTTAGTAAGTACGTACAAAAAGGTAAGTGTTAAATGAGTGAAATCAGCGAAGCGCCCATGACGCTGGGTGAGCAAATGCGCAACGGCAACCTGTTTAGCGATAAATGCCCGTCGCGGGACGTGCTGAAGCACGTGACCAGCCGCTGGGGTGTTTTAATTCTAGTGGCATTACAGGACGGCACTCATCGGTTCAGCGATTTAAGGCGCAAGATGGGCGGCGTGAGCGAGAAGATGCTGGCGCAGACGCTGCAATGGCTGGAAGCGGACGGTTTTGTAGATCGCAAATCTTACCCGGTTGTGCCGCCGCACGTGGAGTACACGCTGACGCCGATGGGGCATGAAATTGCCGATAAAGTGGCCGCGCTGGCCGACTGGATAGAAGAGAATTTGCCGCAGGTGATGGCGTCCCGCGAAAAACGGGACGCCTGAGAGACTTACTTGCTTAAATCAAGCTGGTAGATGGCAAAACCAATGTCGTCGTTAGCGACTTTTTTCATTGGGTATTGCCCTTTTTCTTTGATAAACGCGGCTGCTTTGTCGGTTGGCGAGGTTTCAAAGCGGATATCCAGCGGCTGCTTGCTGGCTATCGGCGCCAGACGCCAGTTGTTGTCTGCGGCAGGGTGAATTTCGCCCTGAGCGCCGATCCAGTTAGCCAGTACCGAGCGGTTTTCATCCGGTGAAGCAAAAGCGATGTGGCTATCGCCGGTGCCGGCAAACTTGCCGCCGTAGGCGCGGTAGTTATTGGTCGCCACCAGGAAGACCGCGTTCGGATCGATAGGTTTGCCCTTGAAGGTCAGATCTTTGATGCGCTCTGCCTTCGGGTTCACTATTTGGCATTCGCCGTCGTAGCGGGCCGGCTGGCTAACGTCAATCTGGTAGTTCACGCCGTCGATGACGTCGAAGTTATAGGTACGGAAGCCGTCCCAGTTGATCAGTTCCTGAGGCTTAGCGCTGTTCACGTCGATCTGGTTGTACTGCCCGGCGGAACATTCCAGCCACTCTTTTACTTCTTTGCCGGTCGCTTTCACCACCACCAGCGTGTTTGGGTAAAGGTAGAGATCGGCGGCATTGCGGAAGGTCAGCTGGCCTTTTTCTACTTCAACGAAGCTGGCCGGATCGTTTTTACGTCCGCCCACTTTGAACGGTGCTGCGGCGGAGAGTACCGGCAGGTTGGCAAGATCCGGATCGCCCTGAATGTATTTCTCGACGTAGGCTTTCTGCGCATTATTCACCACCTGAACGGTAGGATCGTCCTGCACCAGCGCCAGATAGCTGTACATGTTGTCCGCTGACTTGCCGACCGGCTTGCTGACAAATTCACGAGTTGCGTTGTGATCGTGTTCCAGCACTTTCACCAGCTTCTCGTCTTCTGCGGCCAGCGACTTTTTAGCTACGCTGTCATAAATCGGCCGTGCTTCGGCCTTGCTGCCGGTGACTTTCCAGCTGCCGGAGTCGTTGTTCAGCACCAGATCTACCACGCCGAGATGATCGCCCCACATGCCCGGCATCACGGCAGGAATACCGTTCAGGGTGCCTTTTTCGATATCGGCCCCTTTAATATTGGCAAAGTCTTTCCCTGGGAACACGGCATGAGCATGGCCGAACATGATGGCGTCCACGCCCGGCACCTGGCTGAGGTAGTAAACCGAGTTTTCGGCCATCGCCTGATAAGGTTCGCTGGAAAGCCCCGAGTGGGCAATCACCACCACCACATCCGCGCCCTGTTTGCGCATTTCTGGCACGTATTTCCTGGCGGTTTCGGTGATGTCGTTCACCGTTACTTTGCCGGTCAGGTTCGCTTTATCCCAGGTCATGATTTGCGGTGGCACGAAGCCGATGTAGCCGATGCGCAGCGTTTGGGTTTTACCGTCTTTGTCTTTGACTTCGGTTTCTTTAATCAGGTACGGCGTGAACATCGGCTTCTGGGTTTTCACGTCGATGATATTGGCGTTAACGTACGGGAACTTCGCACCTGCGAGGGCTTTATGCAGGAAGTCGAGGCCGTAATTGAATTCGTGATTGCCAAGGTTGCCGACGGTATAGTCGAGCGTATTCAGCGCTTTATAGACCGGGTGGATTTCCCCGGCCTTAAGGCCTTTTGCCGCCGCGTAATCGCCCAGCGGACTGCCCTGAATAATGTCGCCGTTATCCACCAGTACGCTGTTGGTGACTTCGCCGCGGGCGGCGTTGATTAAACTTGCTGTGCGTACCAGACCGAACTTCTCAGTAGGCGTATCTTTGTAGTAATCGAAGTCCATCATGTTGCTGTGCAGATCGGTCGTTTCCATGATCCGCAGGTCAACGGTTGCCGCATTGACGCTGGCGGCTATCAGCGTCGCCAGAAGCGTTGCGCTAAACTTAATCATGTTTAAATGTCCTTTTTAGAGGTACGCCACAAAGGGCAATGTATATACAGACTGTTGCTTACAATTTTGTGAAGTCTGCCAGAAAATTCGCCCGTTAAACCGGAAATGCTTCACAGATAGCGCATCGGGGTGCAATGAGATATAAGTAAAACAATAAGTTATTCGCTCGGTGTAGCGCAGAGACACAACACGAGGTGGAGAATGTTAGAACAAATTTGCCAGCTGGCCCGCGAGGCCGGGGTCGCTATCATGCAGGTCTATGAGGGAGAGAAGCCGCTTGAGGCGACGCATAAGACTGATGATTCGCCGGTCACGGCCGCCGATCTTGCCGCGCACGACATTATTCTGAAAGGATTAAAGGCCTTAACGCCGGATATCCCTGTGCTGTCTGAAGAGGATCCCCAGTCGTGGGATACGCGCCAGGGCTGGCAGCGTTACTGGCTGGTGGATCCGTTAGACGGCACCAAAGAGTTTCTTAAACGTAACGGCGAGTTCACCGTGAATATCGCACTTATCGACGGCGGGAAAGCTGTGATGGGCGTTGTGTATGCCCCGGTGCTGAAGATCATGTACAGCGCGGCAGAAGGGAAGGCCTGGAAGGAAGAGTGTGGCGTTCGCAACCAAATTCATGTGCGTGACGCCCGCCCACCTCGCGTAGTTGTGAGCCGTTCTCACGCCGCCAGCGACAGCGAGCTGAAAGAATACCTCCAGCAGATGGGAGAGCATCAGACCACGGCCATTGGTTCATCGCTGAAGTTCTGCCTGGTGGCCGACGGCCAGGCTCAGCTTTATCCGCGTTTTGGGCCAACCAATATCTGGGATACCGCCGCGGGCCATGCCGTAGCGGTCGCCGCCGGGGCGCACGTTCATGACTGGCAGGGCAAGCCGCTGGACTATACCCCGCGCGAGTCGTTCCTTAACCCCGGCTTCCGCGTCTCTATTTACTGAGCAACCCTTGCAGCAGGCTGATCACCTGCTGCACTTCCTGCTGGGTTAACGGACCGTCTTTCGCGAACTGAACCCGCCCTTCCTTGTCCAGTACCACGATGGCGGAGCCGCCCTGTTGCAGCTGCCACGCTTTGGCCGCTACGCCGTTGCCGTCGACGATAAACTGCGACCACGGAAACTCTTTCTTATTACTTTCGATACTGCTGCGCACGAACATGCTGGTGCCGACGATAGCATCATCGGTATTCACAATCGTCGTGGTCTGGTACTTATCGTGCGGGAATTTCGCCGCTTTAATCGCCTCGACCATCGCCGCATTTTCTTCTTTTGCACTCGAACGCCCGGCAATATGCTGCAGGACTCTCACTTTCCCAGGGAGCTGCGCGCTATTCCAGTTTTTATAACTAAACTTACTGTTATCCAGCACCAGCTCGCCCCTGTCGGTAATACCGATAGGAGAAACCCGCTGGTTGTTCTCAAAGTTATGGGCCGAGGCCATTAACGGCAGCAGCAGAGACAGCGCCAGCATTCCGCGCAAAGTCATAGGTGACTCCTTATTGTTGTTAGCAGGTGATCCGACCACTTGAGTCGATGATTTAAGCATATGTGCTGAATAAGCATCTGTCCCGCAATCAAAATGCCAGTTTGCGGGCTGACGCACATAACCCTGAAATTTGAAGGCTTACGCTGCCGTTTTTTACATTTAAAAATATTATTCTGCAACTTTGTAATCTTTTAGTAAAAAAACTTCTACACACTAGGTGACCTTCGATATCTGGACTATAGTTTTCGTGCACCAAACTTTTTCGCCTCAGCTTGTCGGGCCAAATGTGGCTCGCAGAGGCGTTAACATGCAGGAGTAAAGAACAATGAAAATTTTCCAACGTTACAACCCCCTTCAGGTGGCGAAGTACGTGAAGATCCTGTTCCGCGGACGGTTGTATATCAAGGACGTTGGCGCTTTCGAATTTGATAAGGGCAAAATCCTTGTCCCGAAGGTTAAGGATAAGCAACATTACTCGGTGATGTCCGAGGTGAACCGCCAGGTGATGCGTTTGCAGGCGGACATGGGCTAGGCCCAAACGTTGTCAAAAAAACGGCCCCCGAAGGGGCCGTTAGTGTTTGTAGAGCTTGCTTACTGCTCCTGAGGCTCTTCACCATCAGGCAGCTTTGGCGTCAGCGCGACAGGCTTATTGTCGATACGCGTGACCAGCAGCTGGTCGATGCGGTAGTTATCAATATCCACTACTTCAAACTTGTAGCCGGAGAATTTCACCGCGTCGGTACGTTTTGGGATCTTACGCAGCATAAACATCATGAAGCCGCCGATGGTTTCGTAGTTACCTGACTGCGGGAACTCGTCGATATCCAGCACGCGCATCACGTCATCAATCGGCGTACCGCCTTCAACCAGCCACGAGTTCTCGTCACGGGCAACGATTTGCTCTTCCATACCCTGGCCGACCAGGTCGCCCATCAGGGTCGTCATCACGTCGTTCAGGGTAATGATGCCCACCACCAGCGCGTATTCATTCATGATAACCGCGAAGTCTTCACCGGCGGTTTTAAAGCTTTCCAGCGCTTCGGACAGGGTTAACGTGTCCGGCACAATCAGGGCGTTACGCAGGTGTACGCCGCTGTTCAGCGCCATACTCTGGTTGCCCAGCACGCGGTTCAGCAGCTCTTTGGAATCAACGTAGCCGACCACGTGGTCGATATCGCCGTTACACACCAGGAACTTGGAGTGCGGGTGCTCGGCGATGGTGGACTTCAGGCTCTGTTCGTCGGCGTGCAGGTCGAACCAAATCACGTTTTCGCGCGAGGTCATGGAAGACGGCACGGTACGGGATTCAAGCTCAAAGACGTTTTCGATCAGCTCGTGTTCCTGCTTACGCAGCACGCCCGCCAGCGCACCGGCTTCAAACACCGCATAAACGTCGTCGGACGTGATGTCGTCTTTACGCACCATCGGCAGCTTGAAGATGCGGAAGATAACGTTAGCCAGGCCGTTGAAGAACCACACCAGAGGTCTGAAAACAAACAGACAGAAGCGCATCGGGTTGATAATACGTAAAGCAACCGTTTCGGGAGAAATCATACCGATGCGTTTCGGGGTGAGGTCTGCGAACAGAATGAACAGGCTGGTGACAAGGGTGAAGGAGATAATGAAGCTAAGCTGGTCGGCGAGTTCCGGGGCCAGAAAGCGCTCCAGCAGCATTTTAAACGCCGGTGAGAAGGCCGCATCGCCGACGATACCGCCGAGAATGGCCACGGCGTTCAGGCCAATTTGCACCACGGTAAAGAACATGCCCGGCGTTTCCTGCATCTTCAGAACACGCTGCGCGTTGACGTTGCCTTCATCGGCCAGCAGCTTAAGTTTGATTTTGCGAGAGGCGGCAAGCGAGATCTCAGAGATTGAGAAAAAGGCACTGATAGCAATAAGGATAAGTATTATCAAAATACTGTTTAACATAATTTATCTGGCTGTTGTGGCCAGGTCCTCGGAAGGGAAAAGTTGATAAATCTAAGGGGTCAAACACAAGAAATGCTGGCCGCTTTTGTGAACGAGCCAGCAAATTCAAGGAGTAGTATAGCGTAAGGAAGGGATCTGCTACCAGAGGGCGTAATTTATCACCACATTCTCAGCGCCCGGAAAGGTAGCGAAAATTATTGAGGTGGCAGGCAAACCCCGATGCCGCCAATGCCGCAGTAGCCGTGCGGA
This sequence comes from Cedecea neteri, assembly GCF_000757825.1. GTDB lineage: Bacteria > Pseudomonadota > Gammaproteobacteria > Enterobacterales > Enterobacteriaceae > Cedecea > Cedecea selenatireducens. The sequence goes on along the minus strand of NZ_CP009451.1, from coordinate 2,116,598 downwards.
TTTTTATACAGATACTGCTGATGATCGTCTTCTGCGTAATAGAACGGACCCGCATTAGCGATTTCGGTGGTGACCTGGCGTTTATCACCGGCGGCATCCATGGCGGCCTGGAAGCGTTCGAGGCTGGCTCGTGCGGCGCTGTCCTGTTCTGGCGTCAGCGGGTAAATCGCTGAGCGATACTGGGTGCCAACGTCGCCCCCCTGGCGCATCCCCTGAGCCGGGTCGTGGTTTTCCCAGAACACCTGCAGAAGCTGCTCGTAGCTGACCACGTTCGGGTCATAAACCACGCGCACGGCTTCTGCATGGCCTGTTTGACCGCTGCAAACTTCGCGATAGGTTGGGTTTGGCGTGTAGCCGCCGCTGTAGCCAGCGGCCGTGCTGTAAACCCCTGGTATCTCCCAGTACAAACGTTCTACGCCCCAGAAACATCCCATCGCAAACAGAGCGATTTCCATCCCATCTGGTACATTTGTCATTGAGTGTTCGTTAACCGCGTGAAGCGTGGCTACCGGCATTGGCGTATTGCGGCCTGGCAGGGCGTCTGCCTGCGCCACAGAGTGAGTTTTTTCGAACAATGGCATGGTGTTGGATCTCCCGGAAATCGGCAAAAAAGTGAGCGGTTGTCATCAGGCGTGCAATTTCAGACAATACACACAAGTTAGAGACTACATTACATATAAGAAAGATTTAGGCTAGTGAGTTATTTTCAACCCTTAATGTTAGGGTTTTGTTAATCCGCGGAGCGGGAATGACGTTTCCTTCCAGGGGTGGGAACAAGGATATTCAGGAGAAAACGTGCCAGTAATCCGTACTTTGTGTATTACCAGCCTGTGTGTGGCGAGCGCATGGGCTAACGCCGCGAGCGTGCGTTTGCAGGTTGAGGGACTCAGCGGCGAACTGCAAAAAAACGTCCGTGCTCAGCTTTCAACCATTGAAAGCGATGAAGTGACGCCGGATCGTCGCTTCCAGGCTCGCGTTGATGACGCTATTCGCGCAGGGTTAAAGGCGCTGGGCTACTACGAGCCAACCATTGATTTCACGCTAAAGCCGCCTCCGCAGAACGGAGGCCGCCAGGTGCTGCTTGCCAAAGTCGATGCCGGTCAGCCGGTGTTAATTGGCGGCACCGACGTAATTTTGCGTGGGGGAGCGCGAACCGATAAAGACTATCTGGCGCTGCTGCCTAAACGACCCAAAATCGGCACCGTCCTTGACCATGCGGATTACGATAACTTCAAGAAAAGCCTCTCCAGCATTGCGCTGCGTAAGGGCTACTTCGACAGCGATTTCCGCAAAAGCCAGCTGGGCGTTTCTCTCGACAGGCATCAGGCTTTCTGGGATATCGACTACGACAGCGGCGAGCGTTACCGCTTTGGCGCAGTGACTTTTGAAGGCTCGCAGATTCGCGAAGAGTACCTGCAAAATCTGGTGCCCTTTAAGCAGGGCGATTATTACCAGTCAAGCGATCTGGCCGAGCTGAACCGCCGCCTGTCTGCTACGGGCTGGTTTAACTCCGTGGTGGTGGCGCCCGAGTTTGAAAAATCTCGCCAGACCAAAGTACTGCCGCTGCAGGGCGTGGTGACGCCGCGCACTGAAAACACCATTGAAACCGGTGTGGGCTACTCCACTGACGTTGGCCCGCGCGTAAAGGCGAGCTGGAAAAAGCCGTGGATGAACTCCTATGGCCACAGCCTGACGACCAGCACCAGCCTCTCCGGGCCTGAGCAAACGCTCGACTTCAGCTATAAAGTGCCGCTGTTGAAAAGCCCGCTGGAGCAATATTACCTGGTGCAGGGCGGCTTTAAGCGCACCGATCTCAACGACACCAAATCAGACTCCACCACGGTGGCGCTGTCCCGCTATTGGGATATGTCGAGCGGCTGGCAGCGCGCGGTTAACCTGCGCTGGAGCCTCGACCACTTTACTCAGGCCGACGTCACGAACACGACAATGCTGCTTTATCCTGGCGTTAGCCTGAACCGCACTCGCTCACGCGGCGGCCTGATGCCCACGTGGGGCGACTCCCAGCGCTACTCGATTGATGTCTCCAACACGACCTGGGGTTCTGACGTCGATTTCGGCGTATTCCAGGCTCAAAACGTCTGGATCCGCTCGCTGTACGAAAAGCATCGTTTTGTGGTGCGAGGCAATCTCGGCTGGATAGAAACCAACAACTTTAAAAAAGTGCCGCCTGACCTGCGTTTCTTCGCCGGGGGGCGACCGCAGCATTCGCGGCTATAAATACAAATCTATTTCGCCAGAAGACAGCAACGGCAAGCTGACCGGTGCCTCCAAGCTGGCGACCGGCTCGCTGGAATATCAGTACAACGTGACCGGCAAATGGTGGGGCGCCGCGTTCGTTGACTCTGGTGAAGCGGTGAACGACATCAAACGCAGCAACTTCAAAACCGGCGCGGGCGTTGGCGTGCGCTGGCAGTCCCCGGTTGGGCCTATCAAGCTCGACTTTGCGGTACCGGTGGGTGACAAGGAAGAGCACGGTTTACAGTTTTACATCGGTTTGGGGCCTGAACTATGAGTCGCTGGAAGAAAATAAGCCTCGCGGTGTTGGCGGTTATTGTGTTGCTGATCGCCGCAGTAGGTTTCCTGGTAGGTACGACGTCAGGCCTGCATTTGTTGTTTAAAGGCGCTAATCGCTGGGTGCCGGGGCTGAATATCGCCCAGGTTGACGGCGGGTGGCGCAATCTGACGCTGAAAAAACTGAGCTACGAGCAGCCAGGCGTCGCCGTTCGTGCGGGCGAGGTTCATCTCGCCGTTGAGCTTAAGTGCCTGTGGCACAGCAGCCTGTGCGTGAATGATTTCTCGCTGAAAGATGTGGATGTCGCGGTCGACACGAAAAAAATGCCGCCGTCTGCGCCTGTTCAGGAGGAAGACAGCGGCCCGCTGAACCTCTCCACGCCGTATCCGATTACTCTCAGCCGCGTGGCGCTGAATAACGTCAATGTGAAAATCGACGACACCACCGTTTCGGTGATGGATTTCACCAGTGGCCTGAACTGGGAGCAGCGCAACCTGACGCTGACGCCAACCAGCCTGGAAGGCCTGCTGATTGCCCTGCCGAAGGCGGCGCAGGTGGCAAAAGAAGAAATTGTTGAGCCGAAGATCCAGAACCCTCAGCCGGAAGAAGCGCCGCTGGGTGAAACGCTGACAAAGCTGTTTGAAAAGCCGCTGCTGCCGGAAATGACCGACGTTAATTTGCCGGTGAATCTGAATATTCAGGAATTCCGCGGAGCACGCCTGCGCCTGACCGGTGACACCGACCTGATGGTCAACTCGCTGCTGCTGAAAGTGAGCAGCATCGACGGCAACCTGAAGCTGGATGCGCTGGATGTGGACTCCTCTCAGGGGCTGGTGAACGCCACCGGTAGCGCCCAGCTGCGCGACAACTGGCCGGTTGACCTGACGCTTAACAGCACGCTGAACATCGACCCGCTGAAAGGCGAAAAGGTGAAGATGACTGTCGGTGGTGCATTGCGCGACGAGCTGAAAGTGGGCGTCAATCTTTCCGGCCCGGTGGGGATGCAGTTGAATGCCCAAACCCGCCTTGCGGAAGCCGGATTGCCGCTGAATATCGAGCTGGACAGCAAGCAGCTTTACTGGCCGCTGACCGGCGCGAAGCAATATCAGGCCGACGACCTTAAGCTTCGCCTGACCGGCAAAATGACCGACTACAAGCTTGCCTTTAGCACCGCCGTGAAGGGTGATCAGGTGCCGCCTGCTACCATCACGCTGGACGGCAAAGGAAACGAACAGCAGTTTAGCCTCGATAAGCTGCGCGTGGCCGCGCTGCAGGGCAACACTGACCTGAAAGCGCTGGTGGACTGGAGCAAAGCGATCAGCTGGCGCGGGGAATTAACGCTTGCCGGAATCAACACCGCGAAGCAGTTCCCGGACTGGCCTGCAAAGCTTGATGGCAAAATTAAAACGCGCGGTAGCCTGTATGGCGGCAGCTGGCAGCTGGATATTCCTGAGCTGAAGCTTGCGGGTAACGTGAAGCAGAATAAGGTCAACGTTCAGGGCACGCTGCAGGGCAACAACTACATGCAGTGGAAGGTGCCGGGCCTGCATCTGGAGCTGGGCCGCAATACCGTGGACGTCAAAGGGGAGCTGGGTGAGAAAGAGCTGAACCTCGACGCCAACATTAATGCCCCGAACCTGGACAACGCCCTGCCGGGGCTGGGCGGCACGGCGAAAGGTATTGTGAAGGTTCGCGGTGACGTGAAAGCCCCGCAGCTGCTGGCTGACCTGACCGCAAACGGCCTGCGCTGGCAGGAGCTGACGATTGCCCGGGTTCTGCTGAAAGGCGATGTGAAATCGAGCGACCAAATCGCCGGTAACCTCAACCTGCGCGTAGAGCGAGTGGCTCAGCCGGGCGTGAAGGTTGACCTGGTCACGCTGGACGCGAAGGGCGATGAGAAACAGCATCAGCTTCAGCTACGCGTTCAGGGAGAGCCGGTTTCCGGACGCCTTAACCTAAGCGGTAGCTTCGATCGCAACGAAGAGCGCTGGCGCGGCAAGCTCAGTGATACCCGCTTTGAGACGCCGGTGGGGCCGTGGGCGCTAAACCGCGAGCTGACGCTGGACTTCCGCAACAAAGAACAGAAAATCGCTATTGGCCCGCACTGCTGGGTAAACCCGAATGCCGAGCTTTGTGTGCCGCAAACTATCGACGCCGGGGCGAAAGGCCGGGCGCTGGTTAACCTCAACCGCTTCGATCTGGCCATGCTCAAACCGGTGATGCCGGCGGATACTCAGGCCAGCGGCGTATTTACCGGTAAGGCTGACGTGAGCTGGGACAGCGAAGCCGGTGGCCTGCCGCAGGGCCAGGTCACGCTCAGCGGGCGTGGCGTGAAGGTGGCGCAGGTGGTGAACGGCAATACCTTGCCGGTTGCCTTCGACACGCTGAATCTCAACGCCGAACTGAAAAATAACCGCGCTCAGCTTGGCTGGCTGGTGAAGGTGGCGAATAACGGGCAGTTTGACGGCCAGGTGCAAATCACCGATCCACAGGGGCGGCGTAACCTTGGCGGCAACGTCAATATTCGCAACTTCTCCCTGGCTATTGCCAACGCCATCTTCTCGAAAGGTGAAAAAGCTGACGGGACGCTAAATGCGAACCTGCGTCTTGGCGGGAACCTTGAACGGCCGCAGATGTTCGGGCAAATGCAGCTTAATGGCGTAGATGTTGAAGGCAACTTCATGCCGTTCGACATGCAGCCGAGCCAGATTGCCATGAACTTCAACGGCATGAACTCCACGCTGCAGGGCGTGGTGCGTACCAAGCAGGGGCAGATTGTGTTGAGCGGCGATGCCGACTGGACGCAAATCGACAACTGGCGGGCACGCATTGCCGCGAAGGGCAGCAAAGTGCGTATCACCGTTCCGCCGATGGTGCGGCTGGACGTTTCCCCGGACATTGAGTTTGTGGCGACGCCAAGCCTGTTCACCCTTAACGGGAACGTGGATGTGCCTTGGGCGCGTATTGTCGTGCATGACGTGCCGGAAAGCGCCGTTGGCGTCTCCAGCGACGAAGTGATGCTGGACAAAGAGCTGAAGCCGGTTAATCCGCAGTCCGCCGGGATCCCTATCAACAGCAACCTGACGATTCACGTTGGCAACAACGTGCGGTTGGATGCCTTTGGCCTGAAAGCTCGCCTGACCGGTGACCTGAAAATGGTTCAGGACAAACAGGGGCTGGGCCTGAACGGCCAGATAAATATTCCGCAGGGGCGCTTCCACGCGTACGGTCAGGATCTTATCGTCCGCAAAGGTGAACTGCTGTTCTCTGGCCCACCGGACAACCCATATCTGAATATCGAAGCTATTCGTAACCCTGACTCGACCGAAAACAGCGTTACGGCGGGCGTACGCGTGACCGGCCCGGCAGATGAACCCAAAGCTGAAATATTCTCTGACCCGGCAATGTCGCAGCAGGAAGCCTTGTCCTACCTGCTTCGCGGCCAGGGTTTGGACACTTCCGGCAACGACGGCGACGCCATGACGTCAATGCTTGTGGGCCTGGGGGTTGCACAAAGTGGTCAGGTTGTGGGTAAAATCGGCGAGACGTTTGGCGTAAGCAATCTGGCGCTCGATACCGCAGGAGTGGGTGATTCCTCTCAGGTGGTGGTCAGCGGCTATGTACTGCCGGGTCTACAGGTTAAGTATGGCGTAGGTATTTTTGACTCTCTGGCGACGTTAACGCTGCGTTATCGTCTGATGCCTAAGCTATATCTGGAAGCGGTGTCTGGCGTAGATCAGGCACTAGATCTGCTCTATCAGTTTGAGTTTTAGCAATGCGAATATTTGTTTACGGCAGTTTACGACGCAAACAAGGCAACAGCCACTGGATGACCAACGCCCAGTGGCTGGGCGACCACACGCAGGAAAACTACGTGTTGTATAGCCTTGGGCATTATCCAGGCGCCGTGCCGGGAGATGGCGTGGTATTGGGAGAAGTTTACCGAATAGATGCCTCCACGCTTTCCGAGCTTGACGCGCTGCGCACCAAAGGGGGCGAGTACAGCCGTCAGCTGATTCAGACACCTTACGGCGGCGCGTGGATGTACGTCTACCAGCGCCCGGTGGAGGGGTTAACCCGCATCGACAGCGGTAACTGGCTGGATCGAGAAAAGAACTAAGCAAACCTAAGCGGCCACGCCAACACGTGGCCGTTTTTTTTGCCTGCCTCCCATCTATTTGTCTCCCCTTCTGGTTTTGCAACACATGCTGGGAAGTCGCTCCCATAATGTTAATCAGCTTCCCTTTCATGCTGGCTATTCTGCCGAGTCCCTTTTATAACTGACGATATCTTGAGCAGATTTGTTTATACTTCGTATAACTTTATCTGTCAGGAGAGAGCATGCGCATCACCATCAAAAAATGGGGGAACAGTGCTGGTATGGTCATTCCCGGTGCACTAATGGATGAGCTAGGCGTAAAAATCGGACAAAGCATGGAGGCAGAAGTGATTGATAATCAGCTGATTATGAAACCCGCAAGGAAAAAATATACCCTGGATGAGCTATTAGCTCATGGCGACCCGTCGGCGCCAAAAATTTCTGAAGAAGACATTTGGGGCAAGGATAACCCGGTCGGGAAAGAAGTATGGTGAGACGAGGGGGTTTTGAAAGGGGAGATATTGTTCTTGTGGGGTTCAATCCCGCCGTTGGCCGGGAGCAACAGGGGGAAGGCCGTCCTGCTCTTGTGCTTTCAACCCGGGCATTTAACCAGACGGGCACTGCGCTAGTGGCACCTATAACCCAGGGCGGAAATTACGCAAGGGACGCAGGTTTTGCCGTATCCCTGAGTGGATGCGGGACAGAGACCTGCGGCGTGGTATTAATTAACCAGGCCAGAATGGTAGATCTTGAATGCTGCGGGGCGCAGAAACGCGAAACAGCGCCGGCAGACGTTGTCGAGGAAGTTTTAGCCAGACTCCAGGCCATCATCGAATAAACAAAAACACCGCCCTCAGGCGGTGTTTTTTCTTCCGGGCTAACTTACTTCTTAGCGCGTTCGAAAGAGGCGATGATTTCAGCTTTAGCGGCTTCGGCGTTGTCCCAACCGTCAACTTTCACCCATTTGCCTTTCTCGAGATCTTTGTAGTGCTCGAAGAAGTGAGTGATCTGCGCTTTCAGCAGTTCTGGCAGGTCGTTCACATCTTTGATGTGATCGTACTCTTTGCTCAGTTTGGTGTGCGGTACGGCAACCAGCTTCGCGTCTTCGCCAGACTCATCGGTCATTTTCAGCACGCCAACTGGGCGGCAACGGATAACGCTACCTGGCTCCAGTGGGTATGGCGTTGGGACCAGCACGTCAACCGGATCACCGTCCAGAGACAGGGTGTGGTTGATGTAGCCGTAGTTGCACGGATAGAACATCGCGGTAGACATGAAACGGTCAACAAACAGCGCGCCGCTCTCTTTGTCTACTTCGTATTTGATTGGGTCAGCGTTAGCAGGGATTTCGATAACAACGTAGATATCTTCCGGCAGATCTTTACCCGCTGGGACGTTGAGTAAGCTCATGTCTGTTTCCTTTAACCTGGTGTATTTCAAGTGCCCGATATTATAGCCAACTGCGGTTAAATGTCTTTTGCTGTTTTTTGACCGCGACCCTTCTCGCCGCCAAACCCGCTGCTTTAGGCTGCGGAAGCCTGGCGTCACGCCATTGTCATGATTGAGGTAAACATCACCGCAACAAGCACTTAACGAGCATAAATAACGCAAATTGATTAAACATTTTCCGAAAATTGCCGATAACACGCTCACTACTTTATTCATGAGCCATCGTTAACCGGGAATGTAGCATGTTGAGAAATTTGTCGATTCGTACGGGGCTGCTGACGCTGTTAGCGGTTATGACGTTCTTGCTGTTGGTTGTAAGCGGCATCGGCATTTATGCCCTGCAGCAAAGTTCCTCCTCTCTTGAGCGCATAAACCGCCTGCAGGGAGAGCAAATGGTGCGCCTTAGCGATGGTTATATTCTGCTGCTTCGTGCCCGCAATGAGGCAAGCCAGGCGGTGCGCCAGATGGAAATAGGCATGCTGGACGATGCGACAAAAGCCACGAAAAACATTGCCGGTGAAGTTGGCCAGGCGCAGAAAAACCTCAAGTCCGTTATCGACAGCGGCGTGAACGACGACCAGGGCAACGCGCTGCTTGCCAGCCTGGCGCAAAGCTTTGGCACCTATCAGGCGCAGGGGATTTCCCCGATGCTGGCCGCGTTACAAAAACAAAGCCCGGACGATTATTACGATCTGCTGGAAAAAAGCCTGATTCCGCTGGGGCTGAAGTTTGATAACGACGTGCAGGCATTCCAGCGCTGGGGTGAAACGCGCGGCAACAGCGAAGTAGCAGCCGTACAGCTGCACAAAAAAATCGTTCTGGGCTTTATTATTCTCGCCGCGCTGCTGACCGCCGCCATTATTGTGCTGGTCTGGCTGGCGCTGCGCCACCTGCTGCTGAAGCCTTTGGATGAGGCAATTCATCAGCTGGAGTTTGTCGCGGAAGGGGATTTAACCCAGCCGCTTCCGCAAACCGGCAATAACGAATTTGGCCGTCTTGCCGGCGCGATTGTGGCGATGAGAACCTCGCTGGTGGAATCCGTCAGCCGCGTGCGTGACGCCTCTTCGCAGATTGATACCGGCAGCCGCGAGCTGGCGGCAGGCAACCTCAATCTCTCCCAGCGTACGGAATCTACCGCGACATCTCTGGAAGAAACCGCGGCCAGCATGGAGCAAATTACCGCGACGGTAAAACAAAACGCCGACAACGCGGAGCAGGCGCACAAGCTGGCTAAAGTGGTTTCCGACACCGCCGACCGCGGCAGCGAAATGGTTTGCTACGTGATTGAAAAAATGCGCGACATCTCAGGCAGCGCAGGCCGTATTGCCGATATTCTGAGCGTTATCGACGGCATCGCTTTCCAGACCAATATTCTGGCGCTTAACGCTTCGGTTGAAGCGGCCCGGGCGGGTGAGCAAGGCCGTGGTTTTGCCGTGGTGGCCGGTGAAGTTCGTACTCTGGCAAGCCGCAGCGCGGAAGCTGCAAAAGAGATCCGCACCCTGATCTCTAACTCTCAGACCCACGTGGGTGAGGGCAGCGATTTGGCGCAGCAGGCTGGGGAAACTATGGACGAAATCGCCGAAGAAATTATGCGGATGACCAAACTGGTTCGCGAAATTGCCAATGCCTCTAACGAACAGAGCCACGGTATTGAGCAGGTGAATATTGCGGTAAGCCAGATGGATGAGGCGGCGCAGCAGAACGCGGCATTGGTCGAGCAGTCCACCGCCGCCACACATTCGCTGGAAGAGCAGTCGCAGCAGCTGGTCGCCGCGATGGCTTCGTTCCGTTACTAATCGATTAATGCCTCTTCCCTGGGGAAGAGGCATATGGTGCCGGGTAAATCAGGCGTCCGGGTATTCGCGAATAAAGCGCTCTACGTCCTCGACCATATGCTGAGTGCCGACGAAGAACGGACGGCGCTGGTGTAGCGTAGTTGGGATGATATCCAGAATTCTCTCTTTACCGTCGCTGGCTTTACCGCCGGCCTGTTCCGCAAGGAACGCCATCGGGTTACCTTCATACAGTAAACGCAGCTTGCCTTCCGGGTGGCTGGCGGTGCTTGGATAGAGATAAATCCCGCCTTTCAGCAGGTTACGGTGGAAGTCCGCCACCAGGGAGCCAATGTAGCGCGAGGTGTACGGGCGCTTGCTGGCGGTATCTTCTTCCTGGCAGAACTTGATGTACTTCTTCACGCCGTTCGGGAATTTAATGTAGTTGCCTTCGTTAATGGAGTAGGTGTTGCCTCTCTCCGGGAAGCGCATACGTTCCTGGCTCAGGCAGAACACGCCAAGGGAAGGATCGTAGGTGAAGGCGTGTACGCCGCAGCCGGTGGTGTAAACCAGCATGGTCGACGAGCCATACACTACGTAGCCAGCGGCGACCTGCTGGTTGCCCGGCTGAAGGAAATCTTCTTCGGTGACCGGCGTACCGACCGGCGTAATGCGGCGGTAGATAGAGAAGATGGTGCCAACAGAAACGTTGACGTCGATGTTAGAAGAGCCGTCAAGCGGGTCCATCAGCACGACGTATTTTGCCTGCTCGGCGCCTTCAAAGACGACGATATCGTCTTCTTCTTCAGAGGCGATACCGGCCACAATGCCGCGTGCTTTCAGCGCTGCCTTGAGTTTTTCGTTTGCGAACAGGTCGAGTTTTTGCTGCTCTTCGCCCTGCACGTTTTCGGCACCGCTCGCCCCCAGGATATCAACCAGACCGGCCTTATTGATATCGCGGTGGATGATTTTAGCGCCCAGCTTTATTGCCGACAGTAAAGCCGTGAGCTCACCGGTTGCATGCGAAAACTCATGCTGTTTTTCGACAATAAATTCACCTAACGTTTTCATAACACTTTCCCTGCATCATTATGTTGGATAAAGCGATCGCAACAATCTTAACAAATTTTCAAATTGTCGCGCACAGGTGAATCGCGCCAGCAAGATAAGGAATATCCTGAAATGCGTTTCGCCTCCTGAGCCATGCGGTTAGAATGTGCGCCAAACAAAAAAAGGAAAGTTTCGTATGCGCATTCACATTCTAGGGATCTGTGGCACCTTTATGGGCGGCCTGGCGATGCTGGCACGCTCTTTAGGGCATGAAGTGACGGGCTCGGACGCCAATGTTTACCCACCGATGAGTACGCTGCTTGAAGAGCAGGGGATCTCGTTAATCGAAGGTTATGACGCCAGCCAGCTCGACCCACATCCTGATCTGGTTATCATCGGTAACGCGATGACGCGCGGGAATCCGTGTGTGGAAGCCGTTCTGGAACAGGGCATTCCTTATATGTCTGGCCCGCAGTGGCTGCATGACTTTGTGCTGCGTGACCGCTGGGTGATTGCGGTTGCGGGGACGCACGGGAAAACCACGACGGCCGGTATGGCCACCTGGATTCTGGAAGCCTGCGGCTACAAGCCTGGTTTTGTCATTGGCGGCGTGCCGGGCAACTTTGAAGTGTCCGCTCGCCTGGGTGACAGCCCATTCTTCGTGATTGAAGCCGATGAATATGACTGCGCGTTCTTCGACAAGCGTTCCAAATTTGTGCATTACTGCCCGCGCACGCTGATCCTCAACAACCTTGAGTTCGATCACGCCGATATCTTTGACGACCTGAAAGCTATCCAGAAGCAGTTCCACCACCTCGTGCGCATCGTGCCGGGTCAGGGAAAAATCATCTGGCCGGAAAATGACGCTAATCTGAAGCAAACCCTCGCCATGGGCTGCTGGAGCGAGCAGGAACTGGTGGGCGAGCAAGGCCACTGGCAGGCGAAGAAACTGACCACCGATGCTTCTCAGTGGGAAGTGTATCTGGACGGGGAATGCGTGGGCAACGTGAACTGGCAACTAGTCGGCGAGCACAACATGCATAACGGGCTGATGGCTATTGCCGCCGCTCGCCACGTTGGCGTGACCCCGGCCGATGCCGCTCAGGCGTTGGATGGTTTTGTTAACGCACGCCGCCGCCTTGAACTGCGCGGCGAAGCGCATGGCGTCACGGTTTATGACGATTTTGCTCACCACCCAACGGCTATTCTGGCGACGCTGGCAGCCCTGCGTGGGAAAGTGGGCGGCACCGCACGTATTCTGGCCGTGCTGGAGCCTCGTTCAAACACCATGAAGATGGGCGTCTGCAAAGATGATCTGGCGCCGTCGCTGGGGCGCGCAGACGAAGTCTTCCTGCTTCAGCCGCAGCATATTCCTTGGCAGGTGGCTGAAGTCGCCGAAGCCTGCGTGCAGCCGGCACACTGGAGCGCTGATGTGGACACGCTGGCGGAAATGGTGGTGAAAACGGCACAGCCGGGCGACCACATTCTGGTCATGAGCAACGGCGGTTTCGGCGGTATTCACCAGAAACTGCTGGATGGCCTGGCGAAGAAAGCGGAACAGCAGAACGAACAGGCTTTTTAAGCGCGTCGGTCTGATAAGAAAAGGGCGCACCGAAAGGTACGCCCTTTTTGTTTAGTAGAGGTTCGGGGCTTTAGGATCTGGCCCGAAGCGGTTGGTTGCCGGGGTGCCGTCCTGGCAGTTGAATGCCAGAATGATCAACCAACCGACAATCGGAATTAACAGCAACAGCAGCCACCAGGCAGAGCGATCGGTGTCGTGCAGGCGACGGAACTGTACTGCCCAAAGCGGCAGGAAAACCAGGACGCTGTAAATCGTGGTGAGCGCACCTTCGTCTTTATAAATGTGTAGCCCAAGCATCTTATCCAGCACGCTTAGCACCGCCGCCAGAACGAAGTTCACCAGATGAAACATCCAGTATTCTTTGCGGCGCGCACGGCCGCCAAACCCAATGTAATTTGTTAGTGCTTTGAAATACCAATCCATTTAAGGCCTGCCTTAATTATCCGACAATCACCTGAACGATAAGCGATCGACTCAAGGATAGTCGTGAATACATTGGCCGTAAATCGTTGTTGTACTGAATATTCCTAACGCTTCCTAAACCGCTCATCGCGCCCGTGCGGCTCGTCTAAATCTTGAGCAGGGCCGATGGAAATAATGCCCGTTGGGTTGATGGTTTTGTGGCTGCAATAATAGTGAGTGCGGATATGCGGGAAGCTTACCGTTTCACGCACGCCGGGTATCTGATAGATATCGCGCAGGAAGCCGTAAAGATTTGGGTAATCACTGATGCGGTACTTATCGCACTTAAAGTGGGTGACGTACACCGGGTCAAAGCGCACCAGAGTGGTCCACAGGCGAATATCCGCTTCGGTCAACTGCTGGCCGGTTAAGTAGCGATGCTGACCGAGGATTTGCTCAAGGCGTGCCAGGGAAGTAAAGACTTTCTCCACGGCTTCGTCATAGGCTTCCTGAGAGGTGGCAAAACCTGATTTGTACACGCCGTTATTTACCGTGTCATAAATCCAGCCGTTCAGCTCATCAATCTCGCTTTTTAAAGCGTCAGGGTAATAATCCCCTGCACGCGCGCCGAGAGCATCAAAGGCCGTATTAAACATACGAATGATTTCTGCGGACTCATTGCTGACTATTGTCTGGTTTTTCTTGTCCCAAAGCACGGGCACCGTCACGCGGCCGGTGTAGTGAGGATCGGCCTGCAGGTAGAGCTGATAGAGAAAATCGTGGTGATAAAGCGTGTCGCCGGTTGCCTCCGGAAAATCCTCGGCAAACGTCCAGCCGTTTTGCAGCATCAGCGGGTTGACGACGGAAACGGAGATAAACGGTTCAAGCCCTTTCAGCTTACGCACAATCAGCGTGCGGTGTGCCCAGGGGCAGGCAAGAGAAACATAAAGATGATAGCGGTCTTTCTCCGCAGCAAATCCCTCTTTTCCCGTTGGGCCGGGTGCGCCGTCGGCGGTTAGCCAGTTGCGGAAGGCGGATTCCGAACGTTTAAAGCGGCCGCCGGTCGATTTGGTGTCGTACCAGACGTCATGCCAGACGCCGTCGATGAGTTGTCCCATTTTTTCTCCTCCTCAATAGCAAAAAAGCGAAGACGGTGTCTTCGCTTTCTCAGTGTTCATCAGTATAGAACGCTTACCATTTTTTATTCAGTACGCGGTCAAGGCTGATGGCGCCCGGGCCGAAGACCGCCAGCAGCAGGTAGCCACCCGCGATGGTGAAGTTCTTCATAAACATAATGGAGTTCACGCCTTCTGCGAAGTTGCTGTGGAACAGGAACGCCGTCAGTACGGTAAACAGCGCGGTAATCAGCGCGGTAGTACGGGTCAGGAAGCCGAACAGAATGGCCAGGCCGCCGCCGAACTCAAGCAGGATGGTCAGCGGCAGCAGTGCGCCCGGCACGCCCATCGCTTCCATGTACTGTTGGGTGCCTGCATAACCGGTGATTTTGCCCCAGCCAGCGGTAATAAACAGGATTGGCATCAGAATACGAGCAACCAGTACGCCAACATCTTCTAATTTTTTCATTTTACTCTCCAGCGGTTCTTTTTTTCCGGCTTACTCGGCCAGGGCTTAAAAGGGGTGCAAACTCCAGTAATTACCGGCGCTTGCTGTCGATGGAGAGGATAATAGACGGGGTGAAAAAGGATTGTTAGCAAGGAAAACTGTCTAAGTCCTTCAAATATCCTGAGTGAACTAAGCGGGAAAAGTAAAACTACGGGGTAAAAGGGCTTGAATGGGGCAAATAAAAACACCGCCAGAGGCGGTGTTTTAAGCTTAGCGCGAGGGCGGATTGAGCGTATTGCGGATAAGTCGCCAGGTGCTCCAGGCGCCAAATCCTCGTTTTGCCCAGCGCATAAATCTGCCCGGGTGCTTCACCGTCCAGATAGCCAGTACGCTACTGGCTATCATGGCGTAGCTACGTAGGCTGAGTAACGTGTTCCAGCCACGATCGTACGGGCCGGTGACCTGCAGCCAGTCGCGTCTTGCCGCGCTGAGATCAAGCCGCTGCTGCTGAACCTGGCTGAGCAGATACGCTTTTCGCTTTGCACGTTCTGCATCGCTCATTACTTATCCTCTTCCAGCAAGGCCCTGTCGTTTTCCAGCTCGCGGCGGGTATGGCGCAGCAGGGTGGATTGACGGGATTTTCGCAGCGTCCAGATACCGCCAATCAGCGCCAGCGACAGCAGTACAACCGTCGTTGCAATCATGGCGTTGAGGCGATACTGCGGGTCGACGGCCCAGATAATCAGGACCATCAGGCTCATTAAGCCAAACGCGGCGAACAGCATGGTCAGGCCGAGCATCAGCAGCAGCTGAACGAGGTGTGATTTCTCCTCTTCCAGCTCAACCACGGCAAGACGAACGCGCGTTTCGACCATGCCGACCAGAATGGTAACCAGCCGTTGGCCAATGCCGAGCACGCTTTTGCCCGGCCCCTGGCTTTGGTGAGAATCCGCCATCTTAACGACGCGCCAGCAGCACACCCAGCACGACGCCTACCGCCGCACCAATGCCAACGCCGGTCCACGGGTTCTCGCGAACGTAATCATCCGCTTTGGCTGCGGCTTCGCGGGTTTGTTTGGCGATGGCTTCGCTGGTTTCACCGAGGCGGTCACGGCTCTCTTTGAGCGTTTTTTCCGCTTTGGTACGCAGTTTATCCAGTTCGGTTTTTGACTTGTCCGTGGAAGCACTCAGGACTTCTTCAAGCGTATCTGCCAGGGATTTCAACTCAGCGCGTAAATGTTCTGACGTAGTATCTTTTGACATAGTTCTCTCCGAGTGTTTGAGGTGGATCCTTAAAGTCTGCGACTACACAATCAGTAATCACGCTTCTCTAAAGCTTTGAGGCTATCTTCTGCTTCTGCAAGTTTCTTTTCGCGTTTGGTGATTTTGTCCGGGTCACCCTTCTGACGGGCTTCAACGAGATCGGCTTTACGCTCTTCGATTTCAGCTTTCTGCTTAGCAATCTTCTTTTGGTGCTCGGCGCGCAGGCCGGCGTCGCTGCAGTTTTCGCGTACTTCGCTCAGGGCTTTTTTCAGACCATCAATACGGTGCTGATTGTTGTGTTTTTCCGCATAGCCAATCTCGCGTTGAATATCCTGCTCTTTCTCGCTGCAAAGGGTATTTGCCTGGGCGGCAGAGGTCAGGGTGAGTAAAGCAAGTGCCAGTACGGTGCGGTAATTCATGGTTAAACCTTCCATTGTAAGATGACTCATAAAAGTATCAGGCGATCATACTCCATGCGTCGTTCCAGAGTGTCGAAAAAGCGCTGATGAATAGCGGTAAAAACAGCTAAAGCATAGTCATGAATTGGCTAAAAACCCAGAAGATGATAGCAAATTCAGACAGAGAGAAAGGAGATTAGCCGAGATGATTGTGGTCAGGGCGCAGAATAGAGAGCCATGCGAGCGCGTCTTTATCGCTGTCCTGCTGGGCAATTACGTACCCTTGCGGCAGCGTGCGGTTCAGCACTTCTTTCGCGGCTTCGCTCTGGGCGCTGGAGTCAAACGTTACCAGCAGCGTGTTGTTGAGCGGCGTAATGCTTTTGAAACGAATGCCGTTGGCATCAAGGTGGTGCCAGACATAAAAACCGTCGGGAATGCTTCCACCCTGCCGTGAGGCACGAATTTCGAGGGTTGAATCCTGATTCTGCATGCTGGACCACACCATCAGCGAAGCAATCGCCAGGGCTCCAACAAGCAGCGCCGCCCTCAGGCGGCGTGTGAACGCTAATTTCATCGAATCCCTCTAGCTACTTTGGCCGCGTTTTTTACGCCAAAGCACGATTAACGAACCGACCAGACCGATGACCAGAAGCACCACCGGGATCAGCATCAGGCACGACATTAAGGCGTCTTCGTACTTCAGGAAGACCGGCGTTTTGCCCAGCAAATAGCCCAGGGTAGTCAGAATCAATATCCACAGCAGGCCGCTCATCCAGTTGAAGAACTGGAAGCGGGTGCTGCTAAGACCCGATAATCCGGCAATAGTTGGCAACAGAGTGCGAACAAAAGCGATAAAGCGGCCAACCAGCAGCGCAGACAGCCCGTGTTTATGGAAGAGCTGGTGTGAACGCTGGTGATAATGGGCCGGCAGGTGCGAAAGCCAGTTTTGCACGAGGCGCGTATTCCCGAGCCAGCGCCCCTGGATGTAGCCAAGCCAGCTGCCGAGGCTCGCGGCAATGGTGAGCAGCGCGATCGTTTCCGGGAAACCCATTGTTCCTTTGGCAATCAGAACGCCGACCAGCACCAACAGGCTATCGCCGGGTAAAAACGCCGCCGGAAGCAGGCCGTTCTCAAGAAATAAAATCATGAACAGCACAAAATAGAGCATGCCAATCATTGACGGATTGGAGAGCGTTTCAAAATCCTGGCTCCAGAGAGCGGAGAGCAGTTGAGTCAGTAGTTCCATTCAGGGTTCCTGGCACTTCGTTTAGGTCGCCGGTGTAAACGGATGAGCAGAATGCAGCATGGTTTTTATTATCATTTGCTGGCTACAACCCACTGCCCGCGCCGCTGAGTCGAAATAACATGACCTGAAACGACAGCGAGAGGGCGCGAAGCCCACACAGACGGTGAAATTGCATCTAATTGTAACAAAACTACGCGTTACACGTCACAGTATTTGCAGTTCGTTGAGCAATGATTTTGCTTACTGGGGGAGAGGCTGGCGAGGGTATTTACAAACGCTGACACTATTTATGGTTTGCTTACCCTCGGCGGGAAAAATGACTATTTTTGACCGTTTGCGGCCGTATCCAGATGAACCACCGGATTTTCAGCAAATAAATAGCGGTCGGCGTTGAATTCAAAATCGTCGCTGGTGGCGTTAAACAGCATCTGGCGGGTATTTTCGAGGTGCTGCCACATGGCCAGCTTAGCTGCATGAGAATCTTTTCGAATCAGTGCTTTAAGAATCTGATCGTGGTCGTCGCACCAGTTATCCACCGGGCGCATATCGATGTGTTCGTGCAGTTTCTTCCAGTATGGATTGTGAACTCGATGGCTCCACATTTTTTCTACGATGGTGGCCAGCGCGCCGTTTTGCGTTGCCAGCGCAACCTGCACATGAAACTGGAGATCCCACTCTGAATCACGAAACGTTTGCTCGTTTCGCGCCTTTTCCTGGATCTCCATCAGCTTCACAATATCCTGCTTGGTGACCTGGGTGGCGGCAAACTCGGCAATATTGCTCTCAATAAGCTGCCTCGCCTGCAAAAGTTCGAAAGGGCCATAATTGGCAAATTCAAAGCGCTCGTCCGGCACGGTCATGTACTTCGCCTGGCTGGACATGACGTGAATGCCTGAGCCTTTACGCACTTCAACGTATCCTTCAACTTCCAGCATGATAATCGCTTCACGGACAACGGTGCGGCTGACGTTTTTTTCTTCCGCAATGTAACGCTCCGCAGGCAGTTTTTCTCCGACCCGGTAAACACCTGTTTCAATACGTTGCTTAAGTTCGGCGGCGAGCTGCTGGTAAAGGCGGCGGGGTTCAATGGCGTCCATAAGTTGCTCCGGAAGAGGGCTGCGCGTGAGTGAATTTGTTATACCACTTTTTCCGATAGCGCTCTAGCAACGAGGGTGAGAAATGCCGCCCGTAGGCGACATCAGAGATCAGGATTGTGTCACGGCGTTTGGCACGACGCTCTCGGCCGCAAGTTCGCTGGCAGACTGGTTTTTCAGCACCGTCCAGATAACAATCGCGCCGAGAAGATCGAACACGGCAAGCGCCGCGAAGAGCGGGCTGAAGCCCATTGTGTCGGCCAGGGCACCTACAACCAGAGCAAACAGCGTGCTGGCAGTCCAGGCTGCCATTCCCGTCAGTCCGTTAGCCGTCGCCACCTCGTTACGCCCGAAAACGTCGGAAGACAGGGTGATTAACGCGCCGGACAGCGCCTGGTGTGCAAATCCGCCCACGCAGAGCAAAGCAATCGCCACGTAAGGGCTGGTAAACAGGCCAATGGTGCCAGGGCCAATCATCAATACCGCGCCCATCGTCACGACCAGCTTGCGGGAAACAATCAGGTTGACGCCAAACCAGCGCTGGAACAGCGGCGGCAAATAACCCCCAAGAATGCAGCCAAAGTCGGCGAAAAGCATCGGCATCCACGCGAACATCGCAATCTCTTTCAGATTAAAGCCGTAGGCTTTAAACATGAACAGAGGGATCCAGGCGTTGAATGTGCCCCACGCAGGTTCTGCCAGGAAGCGCGGCAGAGCGATGCCCCAGAACTGGCGGTTGCGCAGGATTTTCCAGGCCGACATCTTTTTCGTGTTATCAGTCTGGTGATGGGCTTCCTGGCCGCTAATGATGTATTCGCGCTCTTCGCTGGAGAGCTTTTTCTGATCACGCGGATTTTTATAGAACCACAGCCAGACCATTGCCCAGATAAAACTCAGCACGCCGGTTATCATAAATGCCATCTGCCAGCTGTGCATCACAATGGCCCAGACCACCAGCGGCGGGGCAATCATTGCCCCAATGGAAGAGCCCACGTTGAAGTAGCCCACCGCAATAGAGCGCTCTTTGGCGGGGAACCACTCGCTGCTGGCCTTTAATCCGGCGGGGATCATCGCCGCTTCAGCGGCACCGACCGCGCCACGGGCTAGCGCCAGGCCGCCCCAGCTACCCGCGAGAGCGGTTGCGCCACAGAATATCGCCCAGGCCACGGCAAACACCGCGTAGCCAACTTTGGTGCCGAGCACGTCCAGCAGGTAGCCAGCAACCGGCTGCATAATGGTATAACAAGCTGAATAAGCTGCAATGATCCACGAATACTGCTGCGTGGTGATATTCAGCTCGCTCATCAGCGTGGGGGCCGCAACGGCCACCGTGTTACGGGTCAGATAGCCCAGCACGGTGCCCAGCGTCACTAGCGCTATCATGTACCAGCGTAAGCCTTTAATTTTTCGCATTTATAACCCCATCCCGTCTTTATTGTGAACGTTGTTCCAGGTAAACCGGCTGCCGTTCCTGCTCTTGTCACCTATGGGCCGTGGCAAGCGTTGCCCGGCAAGAGGTACTGCGACGGCTTGAAAGATAACTTGTCATACATCTTTATAAGTTGAGTGATATCACAAAAGCATTTTCAGGTAATACCATGCTGGATAGCGGCTTGAAGCCAGAAATGGTGCGGGATTTAGCCCTGTTTTGCCGTGAGAAGGCGGGATTGATGTGTCTGTTTTGTGAGCTTTAACGCAAAATTGAGGTCGTTGCCTAAAAATTGGTGTGATAACTTTGTTCCATCATGCACAAGCACAGAAACGCTCTTTGCTGAGGACGCTCCACTATGGCCCCGTTTATGACCGAAGATTTTCTTCTTGATACCGAATTCGCCCGCCGCCTGTATCACGACTACGCGAAATCACAGCCCATTTTTGACTACCACTGCCATCTGCCGCCGCAGCAAATAGCCGACAACTATCGCTTTAAAAACCTGTATGACATCTGGCTGAAAGGGGATCACTACAAGTGGCGCGCGATGCGCACTAACGGCGTGGCCGAGCGGCTTTGTACCGGCGATGCCAGCGATCGCGAAAAGTTTGACGCCTGGGCGGCAACGGTGCCGCACACCCTTGGCAATCCGCTGTATCACTGGACGCATCTGGAGCTGCGCCGCCCGTTTGGCATCACCGGCAAGCTGTTTTCCCCGGCAACGGCGGATGAAATCTGGCATCAGTGCAACGGGCTGCTGGAGCAGGACGCATTCACCGCCCGCGGCATCATGCAGCAGATGAACGTGAAAATGGTGGGGACAACCGACGATCCGGTGGACTCTCTGGAGCACCACGCCGCCGTAGCTAAAGACGGCAGCTTCGACGTCAAAGTGCTGCCGAGCTGGCGCCCGGACAAGGCCTTTAATATCGAGCAGGCAACGTTCAGCGACTACATTTCGACGCTGTCAGCGGTTTCTGATACCGACATCCGCCGCTTCGGCGATCTTCAGGCGGCGTTAGGTAAAAGACTCGATCATTTTGCCGCCCACGGCTGCAAGGTTGCCGACCATGCGCTGGACGTGGTGGTCTTTGCCGAAGCGGATGAAGCCACGCTGGACGCTATTCTTGCCCGTCGTCTGGCGGGTAATCCGGTCAATGAAACCGAAGCCGCGCAGTTTAAAACGGCGGTGCTGGCGTGGCTGGGAACCGAATACGCCCGTCGCGGCTGGGTGCAGCAGTACCACATCGGCGCGCTGCGCAATAATAACCAGCGCCAGTTCCGCCTGCTGGGGCCGGACGTAGGCTTTGATTCCATCAACGATCGCCCGCTGGCCGAGCCGCTGTCGAAGCTGCTGAGCAAACAGAATGAGGAAAATCTGTTGCCTAAAACCATTCTCTACTGCCTCAATCCACGAGACAACGAAGTGATTGGTACGATGGTCGGTAACTTCCAGGGCGAGGGCATGCCGGGAAAAATGCAGTTCGGATCCGGCTGGTGGTTTAACGATCAGAAAGACGGTATGGAACGGCAAATGACCCAGCTTGCACAGCTCGGCCTGCTGAGCCGTTTTGTCGGTATGCTGACCGACAGCCGCAGCTTCCTCTCCTACACCCGTCACGAATACTTCCGCCGCATTTTGTGCCGCATGCTTGGCCATTGGGTGCAGGCGGGCGAAGTGCCTGAAGATTTGCCGCTGTTAGGGGAGATGGTGCAAAACATCTGCTTCAACAACGCCCGCGACTACTTTGCCATTGAGCTGAACTGAGGCTGAGATGCGATATATCAGGATCCATGCGCTGGATAACGTTGCGGTTGCGTTGGTGGACCTGGCGGAGGGCGAAGAGGTGGGCGCTGCGGCGGAAACTTTCAGGCTTCGACAGCCGATCGCCCGTGGCCACAAGTTCGCGCTCCAGCCGATTGCCGAAGGGGCAAACGTCGTGAAGTACGGCCTGCCGATAGGCCACGCGCTTTGCGATGTCGCCGCCGGGGAGCATCTTCATTCCCATAACCTGCGCACTAACCTTAATGATGTCGATGAATATCGCTACCAGCCGGAAATAGTGCCAGCGGTGGAACCTTTCGTCGACCGTGAGGTAAACATTTATCGCCGTAGCAACGGCGCGGTTGGCATCCGCAATGAGCTATGGGTCCTGCCCACCGTCGGCTGCGTGAACGGCATTGCGCGGCAAATGCTGAGCCGTTTTCTGCAGCAGACGGGCAATGCGCCGGATATCGACGGGGCCTGGCTGTTCAGCCACCAGTTTGGCTGCTCTCAGCTGGGCGACGATCATCTCAACACCCGCACCATGCTGCAAAACATGGTGCATCACCCGAACGCAGGTGCGGTGCTGGTGGTCGGCCTGGGCTGCGAAAACAACCAAATTAGCGCGTTCCGCGAAACCTTAGGGGAATACGACCCTGAGCGCGTCCATTTCATGGCACTTCAGCAGCAGGACGATGAGGTTGAAGCCGGGCTGGAGCATCTGCACGCTTTGTATGAGGCAATGCGCCACGACAGGCGCGAACCGGGCAAACTGAGCGAGCTGAAATTCGGGCTCGAATGCGGCGGCTCGGACGGCCTCTCCGGCATTACCGCGAACCCGATGCTGGGCCGTTTTTCTGACTATGTCGTAGCGAACGGCGGCACGACGGTGCTGACGGAAGTACCGGAAATGTTTGGCGCGGAGAGGCTGCTGATGAGCCACTGTCGTGACGAAGCCACGTTCGAGAAAACGGTGGCGATGATCAACGACTTCAAACGCTATTTTATCGAGCACCGGCAGCCTATTTATGAGAATCCCTCCCCGGGCAACAAAGCGGGCGGGATCACCACGCTCGAAGAGAAATCGCTCGGCTGTACGCAGAAGGCCGGTGAAAGCCAAATCGTTGACGTCCTTCGCTATGGCGAAAGGTTAAAACAGGCTGGATTAAACCTGCTGAGCGCGCCCGGCAACGATGCTGTTGCTACCAGCGCTTTAGCGGGGGCAGGCTGCCACATGGTGTTGTTTAGCACCGGGCGCGGAACGCCCTACGGCGGGTTTGTGCCAACGGTGAAAATTGCCACTAACAGCGAGCTGGCCGCGAAGAAACCGCACTGGATCGATTTTGACGCCGGGAAGCTGCTGCACGGCAGCACCCTGCCGGATCTGCTGGAGAAGTTTATCGGGACGATCGTTGAGAAAGTTAACGGCGCGCCAACCTGCAACGAGAAAAATGATTTCCGCGAGCTGGCGCTGTTTAAGAGTGGTGTCACTTTATGAATTCCCGGTCCCGTCTCTTACACACATAGCCTTTTTAAATCTTCCGGGAGATATATTTCACTTCTCAGTGATCCCGTTCACCTGCAGATCAGTTTTCCCTGCACGTTCAGATCACGGTGAACGTGTCCGGGGGATAACGCCATCCCCCGAACAGCCCCGGCGCCCGGCGAGCTCATCGCCGCTGAAGCGGTAAACCCACCGGCTATCACCCAAACATTCGGGGTCGTTCGCGATTCGTTCCCGACGATCGCTCTCTTTCGCTGCTCCCGGCAGCTCAACCCCGCCTGAGTTGGGTCATAACCGGGGGCGATGAGAGCCGGGAGGCAATTCAACCCTCACCCCGGCCCTCTCCCAGAGGGAGAGGGGGAACACAGACGATGGGAAACATTGTTTATCCCCTCTCCCTTTTAGGGAGAGGGTCAGGGTGAGGGTAAAAACCAGAAGCGACGCTGGAAGTGAACGTAATTTGCGCCGCCCCTTCATAATCGTAAATATTTTGACTAATAGACCTATTCCGGGCGATGTGAAAGCATTAACCGCGTAGCGGATCGGCCTTCGCCAGACGGGCATCCTCGGCCTGACAAACGGCAGCGGTAAAGATAACGTCGGTAGAAGAGTTCAGCGCGGTTTCACAGGAATCCTGCAATACGCCAATGATGAAGCCTACCGCCACCACCTGCATGGCAATCTCATTCGGGATGCCAAACATGCCGCAGGCCAGCGGGATCAGCAACAGCGAACCGCCCGCCACACCAGAAGCCCCACAGGCGCAAAGTGAAGCCACCACGCTCAGCAGCAGCGCGGTGGGCAGATCCACCGGTACGCCCAGCGTGTGCACTGCAGCCAGCGTCAGCACCGTAATCGTTATTGCGGCCCCGGCCATATTGATGGTTGCTCCCAGCGGAATCGACACTGAATAAGTATCACGATCCAGGTTCATCTTCTGGCACATGCTCATGTTGACCGGAATGTTCGCCGCCGAGCTGCGGGTAAAGAACGCGGTCACGCCGCTCTCGCGCAGGCAGGCCAGCACCAGCGGGTACGGGTTACGGCGAGTGGTGATAAACACCAGCAGCGGGTTGATGATCAGCGCCACGCCGAACATGCAGCCCAGCAGCACCAGCAGCAGCTGGGCGTAGCTCCAGAGCGTGGAGAAACCGGTCGTGGCGAGCGTAGAGGCGACCAGGCCGAAGATCCCGATTGGCGCAAAGCGGATAACCACCTTCACGATAAAGGTCACCGCGTCAGACAAATCGTTCACCAGGCTTTTGGTGGTTTCGCTGCCGTGGCGCAGGGCAAAGCCCAGGCCAACGGCCCATACCAGAATGCCGATGTAGTTGGCGTTCAGCACGGCGTCTATCGGGTTGGCAATCGTGCTCATCAACAGGCCGTGTATCACTTCGACGATCCCTGACGGCGGCGAAATATCCGTGGCGCTGCTGGTCAGGTGAAGCGTGGAAGGGAACATAAAGCTAACGACGACCGCCGTCAGCGCGGCGGAGAACGTGCCCAGCAGGTACAGCACCAGAATTGGGCGGATATTGGTTTTTTGGCCGTGCTGGTGGTTAGCGATAGAAGCCATCACCAGCGTAAGGACCAGCACCGGCGCCACGGCTTTGAGCGCGCCGACGAACAGCGTCCCGAGCAGGCCGGTTGCCACGGCGGCGGGTTTGGAGACCAGCGCGAGCACAATGCCCAGCACCAGGCCAACGAGAATTTGTTTTACGAGGCTGCCGCGGGCAAAGCGCTGCAGTAATCCAGAAGCTTGCGAACTCATGAATACCTTCCTGTGTGTCAGTGATGTCGTTCCGTTCCGCGTGCGCAGTGGGCTGCGTCTGGGCGGTTGTAAGAAAATGTGTTTGCCCGCTGAGTATAAGGAAAAGCGGTAAAGGAAAAAGCATTTCAAGCTGGAATTGCGTTCAGCGTTAGATTTCGCAACTGATCATTAACATTCATGTGACATATTCAGCAATTTGGGACGATGGCGGTTTGCCAGAATGAAAAAGGGGCATTACGCCCCTTTTTTACGGTGAGATGTTGGCTTACTCCGCCGGCTTCTTCTGGTCGTTACGGTGGTTTACCCAGGCGTTGATAATCAGCGTACCCGCCAGAATACCGCCCACCACGCCCAGCGAAACGGCGATTGGGATATGGTAGAAATCGACGATCAGCATCTTGATGCCGATAAACACCAGGATAACCGACAGGCCATACTTCAGCATTGAGAAGCGTTCTGCCACGCCGGCCAGCAGGAAGTACATGGCGCGCAGGCCGAGGATGGCGAACAGGTTAGACGTCAGCACGATGAACGGATCGGTGGTCACCGCGAAGATTGCCGGAATGCTGTCTACCGCGAAAATCACATCGCTCAGCTCCACCAGAATCAGCACCAGCAACAGCGGCGTAGCGTACAGCAGGCCGTTCTGGCGGACGAAGAAACGTTCGTTCTCGATCTTATCGGTCATGCGCAGGTGGCCGCGCAGCCAGCGCACCAGCGGCTTGTCGCCGATACCGGTGTCATCTTCCTTCGCCAGCGCCATCTTAATCCCGGTAAACAGCAGGAAGGCGCCAAACACATACAGCAGCCATTCGAACTGGGTAATCAGCCAGCTACCGCCGAAGATCATGATGGTTCTCAGCACGATAGCGCCAAGCACGCCGTAGACCAGCACTCGCCGCTGCAGCGCGGCAGGCACGGCAAAATAGCTGAACAGCATCAGCCAGACGAAGACGTTATCGACCGCAAGGGCTTTTTCAATCAGATAACCGGTGAGGAAGGCCAGCGCCTGAGTGTCCGCCACTTCGCGGCCAGCGGTACCGCTGAGATACCACCAGAAGGCGAGGTTAAACAGCAGGGAAAGTGAAACCCAGACCAGCGACCAGACGGCCGCCTGCTTCATTGACATGGTTTGCGAGCCACGGCGGCCCTGAACCAGGAGATCGATCGCCAGCATGATGGCGACCACGACGGCGAAGCTGCCCCAGAGCAGCGGAGTACCGACAGTATGCATAATGAGATTCCTTGAAAACAAAAACGGCTAACATCAGAAGACGCCAGCCGCTTTCGCTTGCAACAGGGATCTCGCCTTCCGGCAAGGTCTCACTTACGACGTTTTAACGTCGCCCGGCAACCGGATGCTTTCGCATCGTAATGACGATTAACCGGCAATGAAGTTACTCCCCTTTGCAGGTAACAAAATATGACAAGCAACGGCTTTGGTCAATATTTTGTTACCTGGTTTTCTGCAAAATTCATTATGCCGTGGCCTGCTGGCTCACATCGTCTGCCGGGAACTTAACCCCTGTCTGGCGGCGAATTTCGGTCGCCAGCGCCGACGTGATGCGCGATGTCACCAGCCCGGCGTGATTGACCTCATTCTCTTCCACCAGGCGGGCAAACGTCTCCGCTTCGTACAGCATAGTATTGATATGCTGCGGCAGCGTCAGATCCTGCGGTTTGCCGCCGCGCGGAATAAATGTGACGCGCTGGCATTCGGAAATTTTTTCAATCACCAGCGAACCGGCTTCGCCCTGAATTTCGCTTGGGATCGTCGAGTCGCTCACTTTGGAGTGCATCAGGGTGACGTCGAAATCGCCGTAGTTCAGCTGAACGGTGCCGTGAGCGTCCACGCCGCTGTCCAGCAGGGAAGCCGTGGCGTGAACGGAGTGCGGTTCACCCCACAATGCAGCCGCCGAGGCCAGCACGTAGAAGCCGATGTCCATGATGGAGCCGTTGGAAAACGCCGGATTAAAGGTGTTTGGGTTTTCACCGTCCAGGTAGCGCTGGTAGCGCGAAGAATACTGGCAGTAGTTGAGCAGCACCTTACGGATTTTCCCCACCTTCGGCAGCGCCTGCTGCAGCGCGATAAAGTTTGGCAGGCTGGCGGTTTTAAACGCCTCGAACAGCACCACCTGGTTTTCACGGGCGCAGGCGATAGCCGCTTCGACTTCCGCAAGATTAGACGCCAGCGGCTTCTCGCAGATAACGTGTTTTTTGTGGCTGAGGAACAGCAGGCTCTGCGGGCCGTGCAGCGAGTTTGGGCTGGCGATGTACACCGCGTCGATGACATCGCTCTTCGCCAGCTCGTCCAGCGAAGTAAACAGGTGCTCGACCGGGTAATCGTTGGCGAAGGCCTGCGCCTGCTCCAGGCTACGGGAATACACCGCGGTCAGCTTATATTTGCCGCTCTCATGGGCGGCATCCACGAACTGGCGGGTTATCCAGTTGGTTCCAATCACAGCGAAACGTATCATAAACGAGTGCATTCTCCGGAAGTCGATAATCAATAAGTCAGGGAGCTAATCAGGCCGCGCCGCTAAGCGCCAGCTGCGTAAGCCAAAGTCGTGTATCGAATTCTAACTGGTGATACTGCGGTTCCATATGACAGCACAAGGAGTAAAACGCTTTGTTGTGATCCTTCTCCTTAAGATGCGCCAGCTCGTGGACCACAATCATACGTAGAAAGGCTTCGGGCGCAGTGCGAAACACCGTCGCCACGCGAATTTCCGCCTTGGCTTTCAGCTTATTGCCCTGCACGCGTGAAATGGCGGTATGCAGCCCGAGCGCGTTGTTCAGCACGTGAATTTTGCTGTCATAAGCGACTTTATTTATCGGCGGTGCGTTGCGCAGAAACTGGCTTTTCAACTCCTGAGTGTAGGCATAAAGCGCTTTATCGGTCGCGATGTTGTGCCCCTGCGGGTAGCGCTTTTCCAGCACCGCGCCGAGGCGCTGCTCGCGAATCAGGGTGCGCACCTGCGAGAGCAAATGCTCCGGATAACCGCTTAAATAAATCAGTTCGCTCATGCTTGTCTCAGGTTGAGGGAAAAAAAGGTATACTCTCGCCCCCGCTATGGGGATATCACCAAACTTTACCATCCAGGAGGGCCGATGAGCCAATTAGACAACGGTTTTCGTTCACTGACGCTGAAGCGTTTTCCGGAAACGGACGACGTTAACCCGCTGCAGGCGTGGGAAGCGGCAGATGACTACCTGTTGCAGCAGGTAGACGAACTTGAGCCAGTCGGCCCCGTTCTCGTTCTTAACGACACGTTCGGTACGCTGGCCTGCGTGCTGGCCGAGCACAAGCCATACAGCATTGGCGACTCGTACCTAAGCGAGCTGGCAACGCGTGAAAACCTGCGCGAGAACGACATTCCGGAAAACAGCGTCACCTTCCTCGACAGCACCGCGGCTTACCCGCAGGCGCCGGGGCTGGTGCTGATTAAAATTCCTAAAACGCTGGCATTGCTTGAGCAGCAGCTGCGCGCGCTACGTAAAGTGGTGACGCCGGAAACCCGCATTATCGCGGGCGCGAAAGCGCGTGACATTCACAACTCTACGCTTGAGCTGTTTGAAAAGATTTTAGGGCCAACCACCACCACGCTTGCATGGAAAAAAGCGCGCCTGGTTAACCCGACCGTCACTAAGCCGGCGCTGGCCGACGCGCCGGAGACGCTGAGCTGGAAGCTGGAAGGGACAGAGTGGACCATTCACAACCACGCGAACGTCTTCTCCCGTACCGGGCTGGATATCGGCGCACGTTTCTTCCTTGAGCATTTACCCTCCGATCTGGAAGGTGAGATTGTCGATCTCGGCTGTGGCAACGGGGTGATTGGCCTGACGCTGCTGGAGAAAAATCCGCTGGCGCAGGTGGTATTTGTGGACGAATCGCCGATGGCCGTCGCGTCCAGCCGCCTGAACGTTGAAACCAACCTGCCGGGCGATATCGACCGCTGCGAGTTTATGATCAATAACGGGCTGTCCGGCGTGGAGCCGTTCCGCTTCAATGCGGTACTGTGCAACCCGCCGTTCCACCAGCAGCACGCGCTTACCGATCAGATTGCGTGGGAGATGTTCCACCACGCTCGCCGCTGCCTGAAAATCAACGGCGAGCTGTACATCGTGGCCAACCGTCACCTTGACTACTTCCGCAAGCTGAAGAAGATCTTCGGTAACTGCACCACGGTTGCGACGAACAGCAAGTTCGTGGTGCTCAAAGCGGTGAAGTTAGGCCGTCGGAGCTAAATCTCCAGCGCTAAACGGGTGCCCTGCGCGATAGCGCGTCGGGCATCCAGCTCCATTGCCACATCGGCCCCGCCAATCAAATGCACGGTTTTGCCCATGGCCTGTAGCGGCTCCTGCAGCTCGCGGCGCGGGTTCTGCCCGGCACAAATAATCACGTTATCCACTTCCAGCAGCTGCGGCTCTCCGCCTATGGTGATGTGCAGCCCGGCATCGTCGATGCGTTCGTAGCTTACGCCCGCCAGCATTTTCACGCCGCGAGCCAGCAACGTAGCGCGGTGGATCCAGCCGGTAGTTTTGCCCAGGCCTTCGCCCGGCTTGCTGGTTTTACGCTGCAGCAGGAAAATACTGCGCGGGCTTTTATGCAGATTCGGCCCTTCCGGGCGCAGGCCGCCAGAGGTTTGCAGGCTGGTATCAATCCCCCATTCCACGCAGAACTCGGCGATGCTCTGGCTGGTGGACGCCCCTTCCTGGCTCAGGTACATCGAGGTATCAAAGCCAATGCCGCCCGCCCCAATCACCGCCACGCGCTTGCCCACCGGCGCTTTGTCGCGCAATACGTCGATATAGCTCAGCACCTTCGGATGCCCGATGCCCTCAATCTCCGGCAGGCGCGGCTCAATGCCGCAGGCCAGTACCACCTCGTCGTAGCCGCTCAGCTTCTCGGGCTCAACGTATTGATTAAGGCGAACGTCCACGCCGGTGATGTCCAGCATCCGGCGGTAGTAGCGCAGCGTTTCGAAAAACTCCTCTTTGCCGGGGATCTGTTTGGCGATATTAAACTGCCCACCAATCTCCGCCGCGGCGTCAAACAGCGTGACGCTATGGCCGCGCCCGGCGGCGTTAACCGCAAAGGCCAGCCCGGCAGGGCCCGCGCCAACAACCGCGATGCGCTTAGTTTGCGTCGCGGGCACAACGGGCATTTTGGTTTCATGGCAGGCGCGCGGGTTGACCAGGCAGGAGGTCACTTTCCCGGCGAAAATCTGATCCAGGCAGGCCTGGTTGCAGCCGATGCAGGTATTGATTTCATCTGCCCGGTTTGCGGCGGCCTTGGAGACAAATTCAGGGTCGGCGAGGAAAGGCCGAGCCATCGACACCATATCCGCATCGCCGTCGGCCAGAATTTGCTCGGCGGTTTCCGGGGTATTGATTCGGTTGGTCGTCACCAGCGGCAGCGCGACGTGGCCTTTCAGTTTTTTGGTTACCCAGCTAAACGCGCCGCGCGGCACGGATGTAGCAATGGTAGGAATACGGGCTTCATGCCAGCCGATGCCGGTATTAATTAGCGTCGCGCCCGCTTTTTCTATCGCTTTGGCGAGCGTCACGGCCTGGTCAAAGTTGCCGCCGCCTTCCACCAGGTCGAGCAGCGACAGGCGATAGATAATAATAAATTCTTTGCCAACCCGTTCCCGCACGGCACGGACGACCTCAACGGCAAAGCGCATTCTGCGCTCGTAGTCACCGCCCCATTCGTCGTCGCGCTGGTTAGTCCGCACCGCTAAAAACTGGTTAATCAGATAGCCTTCCGAACCCATGACCTCCACGCCGTCATACCCGGCTTCCCGCGCAAGGCTCGCGCAGTGGGCGAAGTCCTCAATCAGCGTTAAGACTTCTTCGTGGCTGAGCTCGTGAGGTTTAAACGGGTTGATCGGCGCCTGAATGGCCGAAGGCGCGACCAGCTTAGGCTGATAGCTGTAGCGGCCGGTATGCAGGATCTGCAGGGCAATTTTGCCGCCTTCACGGTGAACCGCATCGGTCACAAGCTGGTGATGCGCCAGCTGTCTTTTATCGTTCAGTACCGCACCGTGGGCGATGGTCACGCCGGAGGCCGAAGGGGCAATCCCGCCGGTGACAATCAGCGCCACGCCGTGGCGGGCACGCTCGGCATAGAAAGCCGCGAGGCGCTCAGCGCCGTCCGGCAGCTCTTCCAGCCCGGTGTGCATCGAGCCCATCAGCACGCGGTTTTTCAAAGTGGTGAAGCCAAGATCCAGCGGGGCAAGCAGCGACGAGTAGCTCATAATCGGTTCCAAAATGTATACCCGTCATACTTCAAGCTGCAGGGGTGTTGGCTGCACTCCTGAACCCCAGTCACTTACTTTATGTAAGCTCCTGGGGATTCACTCACTTGCCGCCTACCTGCAACTCGAATTATCCAGGGTAACGAATTATTTTTATGTGGTCGGATGAGTTCTAATTTAGCCGTCGCGGAGCAAAAGGGAAAAGGGGAGTGCGGCGAATGTGATGAGAGTCATATTCCCGCCTCCCCGAAGGCAAAATCAGGCGCGAGCCTCCTTCAGCAGCTTCTGAATAATCTGCTCTTGCTGTTCGTAGTTGCCCTCGCCGAAGGAGACATTGCGCAGCTGTCCGCGAGCGTCGAAATAATAATGGGCTGGCCAGTACTGGTTACCGAAGGCGTTCCAGATCTGATAGTTGTTGTCGGTGACGACCGGGTAAGGCAGTTGCCATTTGCCCACCGCCTTTTTCACCGAATCGAGATCTTTCTCCCACGGGTACTCCGGCGTATGCACACCAATCACCACCAGGCCCTGATCTTTATACTTGTTGGCCCATTCGCGGACGTGCGGCAGCGCGTGCTGGCAGTTAATGCAGTCGAAGGTCCAAAAATCGATAAGCACGACTTTGCCTTTTAGCGCCTCTGGCGTCAGCGGCGGGCTGTTAATCCAGGCTGTTCCTCCGGAAAGCGGCGGCATCGCGCTGGTAGGTGCGGTATCCGCGATGGGCTGCAGCTTCGGTGCTGATGCAGCGGTTGGGGAAAGCGCCAGCAGGTGCTGCTCCAGCTTCGCGCCGAAGCCGTTGGCATTTTGCAGCACCGCCGTGGTGCCGGAGGCGATAAACGCCACGGTGGCCAGCATCGCTACGCCCGCCACACGCCGAAGCTGCGCCATCAGCGCCATTTTCTCACGCAGGCGAGCCAGCAGCCGGTGACCGCAGAACCACAGCAGCGCCAGCATCAGCGCGCAGCCGCTGCCGTAGGCCGCCAGCAGCAGGCCGGTGGTTACCGCCGAAGAGCCGGACAGGCCGATGCCGAGAATGGCCCCCAAAATCGGTCCGGCGCAGGGAGACCAGAGCAGCCCCACTGCAAGCCCCGCCAAAAAAGCGGACAGCATGCCGCGAGCGCGGTTGCTTTGGTTATTGATAGCGTTCCCCAACTGCACCGCAGGCCGCATCAGGCGTTCGGCAAGCACGGGGAAGATAAGCGTCAACGCGGCAAGCGCCAGCATCGCCAGCGCAATCCAGCGGCCAACCAGCGTGGCCTGCACGATCCACTCCCCGGCAGCGCCAACCAGCAAAGCGACGGCGGTAAACATGGCCACCATGCCGGCAAGCAGGGCGATGATTTGGCGTTTTTGACCGCGAAATGCGGCGAAAAGCAGGGGAATGACGGGCAGCGTACAGGGGCTTAATAAACTGAGCATTCCGCCAAGAAAGGCAATCAGAACGGGCATAACACACCTCACGGTTACAGGATGATTTCTGGGTATTTAACCCGCCTGATGTGTTCGTGATGTGTGGGAAAACCGTCCTGATTGTCAGTTTGTTTGTCGGCCGCTTAGCCGCATACAGAGCGATACAATCAGGAGACAGGCAGCGTGATGCCGGCCTTCAGCCCGCCCTGCGGCTGGTTGGTGAGCGTTAACTTTCCACCAAGCTGACCGACAAGCTGGGCGGCAATCGCCAGACCAAGCCCGGTGCCGCCGGTGTCGCGGTTTCTGGAGCTTTCCACGCGGTAAAAAGGCTGTAAAACGGCGCCCAGCTCCTCTTCGGGGATCCCCGGGCCGTTATCGGTAACCGTCAGCGTGACCTGGTTTGCTTCTTTGCTCAGGCTGACGTCAGCGGCGGTGCCAAACTTCAGCGCATTATCCAGCAGATTGGTCAGGATGCGGCGCAGCGCCTGGGGGCGAGTTGAAAGAGGAAGCGCCGCCTCCGGGGCAGTAAACGCCACCGCTTTGCCGACGTCCTGATAGTCGCAGGCAATGCTGTCCACAAAAGCCCGAAGTTCAAGGCGCTGCGGCGTTTCTTCCAGGCTTTCTGACGACCGCGCATAGGCGATTCCCTCGCGGACCAGATGCGTCATGTTATCCAAATCCTGCATCAGTTTGTCGCGCAGCTCCGGCTCATCGCTCATCTCAAGGCGAAGCTTCATGCGGGTAATCGGCGTCTGCAGGTCATGTGAAATAGACGCCAGGATCTGAGTGCGCTCTTTCAGGTGCCCCTGGATCCTGGCCTGCATCGCGTTAAATGCTTTTGCCGCGTGTTCAACCTCAATCGGGCCGCTTTCCTGCATCGCCGTCGTGCTTGTGCTGGCCGGCTCCAGCGCTTCAACGGCGCGGGTAAAGCGGGTAAACGGCAGTACCACCTGGCGCACGGCAAACCAGGCACAAAGCGCCAGTAGCACCAGCTGAATAGCAATCACCACCGGCAGCCAGCTTTCAATCGGCGGCATACGCGGCGTAAGGTCGATGGTCAGCGGCGAGCCGTCGGCCAGCGTCAAATGGGCCTGAATATGGGAACGCATGCCGGGAATGGCGGTGAAAGTCAGCCTGTAGCGCTCGCCCAGCGCCTCTTTCAGCGAAGCAATGGCATCTTTCGAACGTTCGTCGGCAGGCGGCTTTCCTGGCGTACCAGGGCCAAGAATATAGTGATAATTTTCCCGGGCGAGCCTGTCCAGCCAGGCGGGGCGCTCATTGGCCGGTAGCTTGTCGAGGATCGCCACGCTGGTGGAAACGTTGTTTTGCAGGTTATCCAGCATCACGCTGCGGGCGCTGTTCATTCGCTCAAGAGTGGTCAGCGCCAGGGTCAGGCCGTTAGCCAGCAGCAGGCCGACGAGAACGATGAGAAACAGTCGGGACAGCAGGGAGCGGGGCCACAGCCTCATTCTCGCGCCTCAACGATAATGACGGGCATGGAAAGTACATAGCCTTCGCTACGCACGGTTTTGATGTAGGCGGGAGTCCGTGCATCCTCGTTTAAGCGCTGGCGCACGCGGCTGACCAGCAAATCAATAGAGCGCTCGAACAGCTCGGCATCGCGGCCTTGCGTCAGGTTTAGCAGCTGATCGCGCGTCAACACGCGCTGCGGATGATCCAAAAACACGCGCAGCAGGCGGTATTCTGCGCCGCTCAGCGCAACGATCGTGCCCTGTAAATCAATTAAGTGGCGAGCGGAAGTATCCAGCTTCCACTCGCCGAAAGCGATGATCCTGCCCGCTTCGGTCACCTGCAAATTGGGCGGCAACGCGCGGAAGCGGCGGAGGATCGCTTTGATCCGCGCCAGCAGCTCGCGGGCGACAAAAGGCTTAACCACGTAGTCATCTGCACCCATCTCCAGGCCGAGGATCCTGTCGGTATCTTCGTTTCTGGCGGTCAGCATCAGGATCGGCAAGTCTTTATGTTTATCGCTGCGCAGCTGGCGGCAGAGCGTCAGCCCGTCGTCGCCGGGCATCATCACGTCCAGCACCACTAAGTCGACGTGCTGCTTGTCCAGCACGGCACGCATCTCCTTGCCGTTTGCCGCGCCGCTTGCCCGGTAGCCTGATTTTTCCAGATAGCTGACGATAAGCTCGCGAATATCGCGGTCGTCGTCCACCACGAGAATATGATCGATGTGTTCCACCTGGGGCTCCCGGCGCTAAAAGTGAAGGCTAAAACTAGCATAGCTTTTTTACTACAGCTTACCGGCATCTACTACTGCCTTCACAAACGCTTCCGTCGCTTCCTGCGGTGGGTTGTGGCCTATATTGCCGCTGAAGGTGCGGTGTTCATACTTGCCGGTAAATTTCGCGGCATACGCTGCCGGTGCAGGATGTGGTGCCCCGTTATTGTCGCCTTCAATCGTGATGCTCGGTACGGTGATGTTCGGCAGTGCGGCCAGCTTTTTCTCATCCGCCGCGTATTTCTGCTCGCCGTTTTCCAGCCCCTGACGCCAGCGATAGTTGCTTAGCGTAATGGCGACGTGATCCGGGTTATCCAGCGATTTGGCGCTGGTATTGAAGGTTTCGTCGCTGAACTTCCAGCCCGGCGAAGCCTGCTGCCAGATCAATCTGGCGAACTCATGGGTATTCTTCTCGTAGCCTGCCGCACCGCGTGGGGTCGCGAAATAGAACTGATACCACCATTGCAGCTCGGCCTGCGGCGGCAGCGGTTTTTTCCCCGCTTCCTGGCTGCTAATCAGATAGCCGCTGACCGACACCAGCGCTTTGACGCGCTCCGGGTGCAGTGCCGCCACGATATCCGCCGTGCGTGCCCCCCAGTCATACCCGCCGAAAATGGCCTGTTTGATATGTAATGCGTCCAACAGCGCAACCGTATCCTGAGCCAGCGCGGCAGGCTCGCCGTTGCGCGGCGTGGAAGGGGAAAGGAAGCGAGTGCTGCCGAAGCCGCGCAGGTTAGGCACGATAACCCGGTAGCCCTGCTTTGCCAGCTCCGGTGCTACCGTATCAAAACTGTTGATGTCATAGGGCCAGCCGTGCAGCAGCACAACCGGCTGCCCGTCTTTTGGGCCGAGATCGACATAGCCGACGTTCAGCACGCCTGCGTTAATCTGTTTTATCTGATTAGCATCGAAACCCGCCGCTTCCGCCTGGCAGGCGAAAACCACCGAGAGGGAAAGTGGAGCAATCAGCGCAGACAGGGTGAATTTGTTGAACATAATGTTTTCTCCGAAGC
Organism: Cedecea neteri; assembly: GCF_000757825.1. GTDB lineage: Bacteria > Pseudomonadota > Gammaproteobacteria > Enterobacterales > Enterobacteriaceae > Cedecea > Cedecea selenatireducens. Next base: position 2,080,744 of record NZ_CP009451.1, on the reverse strand, counting down.
CGTTATAAAGTGTTCGGCTATCACATCATGGGAATGTAGGCAGCGTGTTTCCCAATCAGCCCTTTTTGCATGACGGCGTATCTGTCTATACCGGAGATACAGTGTGATACAAAGCGGTTTTACCCTCACCCTGGCCCTCTCCCTGAAAGGGAGAGGGGATAAAAAATGTTCTCAGTCCCCTGTTTTCCCCTCGCCCCTGAAAGGGAGAGGGGAAATGAAGGTTTCATGTTGTTTGTTTTCCCCCTCGCCCCTTTGGGGAGAGGGCCGGGGTGAGGGGATAAATTACCCTACAACCCTTGGTGCAAGCCCCGGTGCCTGCCACATCGATGTCGTCAGGCCGCTGTCCACCAGCGTTAACTGGTCGGCATACACCTTTTGCCACTTGCGCTTCATCTCGTCGTAAAGCTCACGGTGCGCCGGGTTCGGCGTGAACTCCCGCTGCCATTGCACAAGGCGCTCGCCGGTATTGGCCAGCGAATCGAAAATCCCGGCACCAACGCCTGCGGCAATGGCACAGCCCAACGCCGTTGCCTCTTTCACTACCGGAACACGTACCGGCAGGCCGGTGACATCGCTGAGGATCTGGCTCCACAGCGCGCCTTTTGAGCCCCCACCTGCAAAAACGAGCGAGTCGAACTTCACGCCAGAAAAGCCGGAAATCTGCTCCAGGTTACAGGCGGAGACAATCGCCGCGTTTTCCTCTAAGGCGCGAAATAGCGTGGCTTTGTTGCACTTCTCAGGGTCAATGGAAAGGTTAATGAATGACGGTGCGGCGTGGTACCACTGCTTGAAATGCATGGCGTCGGAGAAAATTGGCATCACGCCGTGGGAGCCCGCGGGCACGCGGCCTGCCATCTCTTCCATCAGCGCGTAGGTATCCACGCCGAGGCGCCCGGCAAGCAGCTTTTCTTCCGCGCAAAAGGCGTCCCGGAACCAGCGCATCGTCAGGCCGGTAAAGAAGCTGATCGACTCCGCTTGCACCATGTTGTGAATTACGTGCGGGTTAATGCGGATGTTCATATCTGGATCGGTTTTGATTGCCGGCAGGTTGACTACCTGCTGCCAGAACGTGCCGCCCAGCACCGCCGTTTGCCCGGCCCTGACGATGCCCAGCCCCAGGCAGCCCAGCTGAACGTCGCCGCCGCCCATCACCACCGGCGTGCCTTTCTGCAGCCCACTTTCTTCGGCAGCCTGCTGCGTTACGCTGCCCAATAAGGTGCCGGTTTCTTTCACCGGAGAAAGTATGTCGGCACGTAGCCCTGCCATATCGAGCAGAGCAGGGCGCCAGTCGCGGGTCGCCAGGTCCAGCATGCCGGTGGTGCCGGCGTTAGAAGGGTCAACCGCCAGCTCGCCGGAAAGTTTGGCGGCCAGCCAGTCGCTAATCATCGTGATGGTGGCCGCTTTGCGATAGATGTCCGGGCGATGGTGCGCCAGCCATAGCAGGCGCGGCATGGCGCTTAACGCCAGCGTCTGGCCTGAAACGTGGTACACCTCAGACTCGAACTGAAAGTCATGGATCTCCTTAAGCTCGCTGACCTCGCGGCTGGCGCGGGCATCCACGTTAGCGCAGGCCCAGACGGGCTCGCCGCTGCGATCGTAAAGGACGATCCCTTCCCGCATCGAGCAGCAGGAGACGGCGCTTATTGCCGAAGACGAGAGATTTGCCTTGTGCAAGGCCTCGTGGATGCAGCGGCAGGCGAGCTGCCAGTTGACGGTGAGATCGAATTCCATCGATCCCGGTACGTCGGTCACGCTGAGATGCTTCCATTCGGCCTGGCCAACGGCGATTTGCTGGCCCGATGTATCGAAGATAACGGCGCGGATACTGCCCGTTCCGGCGTCCAGTGCAAGTAAATAACTCATTCGCAGACCTCTTCCGTCGCCCGTTCAATAAATAAACTCTTATCTATTGCGGGCGATCTGGCCGATCTATTTGGATGTTTTGTGATCGCTGCACGGTTGCAATCGCCGATCCCTGACTAAGTTTTTGAACACTATCTCTTATTCACACACGGATCCGGGAGAGGACGTCATGGCAGATCTGGATGATATTAAAGACGGAAAAGACTTCGGTATTGGCCAACCGCAGGAGAACCGGGCTTTTTACCTGAAGGGAAGCGGGGCGCTGGACTGGGGCATGCAGTCGCGGCTGGCGAGGATCTTTAACCCGAATACCGGGCGCACCGTAATGCTGGCCTTCGATCACGGCTATTTTCAGGGGCCAACCACCGGGCTTGAGCGGATCGATCTCTCGATTGCGCCGCTGTTCCCTGAAACGGATGTGCTGATGTGTACCCGCGGCATTCTGCGCAGCGTAGTGCCTCCGGCAACCAACAAGCCCGTTGTGCTGCGCGCCTCAGGCGGCAACTCCATTCTTAGCGAACTCTCGCGCGAAAGCGTCGCGGTGACGATGGAGGATGCTTTACGCCTCAACGCCTGCGCGGTGGCCGCACAGATTTATATCGGCAGCGAGTATGAGCACCAGTCGATCAACAACATCATCAAGCTGGTGGATGAAGGCACGCGCTACGGCATTCCTACGCTGGCGGTGACCGGCGTCGGCAAAGAGATGGCGCGTGATGCTCGTTATTTCTCGCTGGCAAGCCGCATTGCCGCTGAGCTTGGGGCGCAGTTTGTTAAAACTTACTTTGTGGAGGAAGGTTTTGAGAAAGTCGCCGCCAGCTGCCCGGTGCCGATCGTCATCGCCGGAGGCAAAAAACTGCCCGAACAGGAAGCGCTGGAGATGTGCTTTAAGGCGATAGACCAGGGCGCGTCCGGCGTGGATATGGGGCGCAACATCTTCCAGTCTGAAGCCCCGCTGGCGATGCTGCAGGCGGTGAAAAAAGTCGTGCACGAGAATATGTCGGCCCGCGAAGCTTATCAGTTCTGGCTTGAAGCGAAACATCAGGGAGATAAGGCATGAACGTAACGCTGGTAGAAATTAACATTAAGCCCGAGCGCGTCGACGAGTTTCTGGCGGTGTTTCAGGCGAATCACGAAGGGGCTATCAAAGAGCCCGGCAATTTGCGCTTCGACGTGCTGCAGGACCCGGATGTCGCGACGCGATTTTTTATCTACGAGGCTTACCTGGATGAGGCCGCAGTGCTGGCGCACAAGAAGACGCCGCACTACCTTGCCTGCGTTGAAAAGCTGGATGAGATGATGTCTGAGCCGCGTAAGAAGCGGAGTTTTATCGGGCTGCTGCCGTAGAGATTGCCCCTCACCCTGTCCCTCTCCCCAGAGGGGAGAGGGGATAAAAAAACGGTCAGCAGGCACGGAAAACTCCCTCTCCCTTTCAGGGAGAGGGTTGGGGTGAGGCTCAATCAGCTTTCCTGCGCCTCTGCCGTCTCATCCTGCGTAACTCTCAGCCGGTAAAGCGCGTGTTTAGCGCACTCCAGCACGTGCTCACATTGCTCAATCGTCAACGTCAGCGGCGGCTCAACGCGAATGGTTTTTGAATTATTCAGCGTACCGGCCACCAGCACCTGCTGGCGGAACATCTGGCTGGCAAAGTTGTAGCCGATGTCGTTGTCGCGGAACTCAATCGCCATTAACAGCCCCTGGCCGCGCGCCTCAACGATGAGATCCGGGAACTCACGGGCCAGCGCCCGGAAGCCATCCAGCAGCAGCTGCCCTTTCTGGGCCGCCTGAGCGGGCAGATTTTCTTCCAGCAGATAGTGGATGGTTGCCAGCGCCGCCGCACAGGCCAGCGGGTTGCCGCCAAAGGTGGTGGTGTGCAGGAACGGGTTATCGAACAGCACGGAAAACACCTCTTCCGTCGCGACCGTGGCGCCTATCGGCATTACGCCGCCGCCCAGCGCTTTTGCCAGGCACAGAATGTCCGGCTGCACGTTTTCGTGCTCGCAGGCAAACATCTTGCCGGTGCGTCCCATCCCGGTTTGCACTTCATCCAGAATCAGCAGTACGCCGAACTCGTCACAAAGCTGACGCACCGCAGGCAGGTAGCCCGGCGGAGGCAGGATCACGCCGCCTTCTCCCTGGATTGGTTCAAGGATCAGCGCCGCCACGTCATCGCCGGTTTTGCGGCATTCGCTGAACTGGCTGCGCAGCGCGTCGATATTGCCAAACGGTACATGGCGGAAGCCCGGCAGCAGCGGCATAAACGGTTTGCGGAACGTGGATTTCGCCGTGGCCGAAAGCGCACCCAGCGATTTTCCGTGGAACGCGCCGCTGGTGGCAATAAAGGTAAATTTACCCCGAGGCGACTGGTATGCCTTCGCCAGCTTTATGGCCGCTTCAACGGATTCGGTGCCGCTGTTGCTGAAGAAACTGTATTTGAGTTTACCCGGAGTGAGCGTGGCCAGCGTTTTAGCGAGCATCGCCCTTAGAGGATCGAGCAGTTCCTGGCTGTGCAGGGGCTGTTTTTCCAGCTGATGCTGGACGGCGGAAACTACGACTGGATTACGGTGCCCCACGTTAAAAATGCCGAACCCACCCAGGCAGTCGATGTACTCTTTGCCCTGAGTGTCGACAAGCGTATTCAGGCTGCTCGCTTGCCACTCTACGGCTCCGTAATCCCCGCCGGCGGTAACGGACTTGCGGTACTCAAGAAATCCCGGGTTAACATGCTGCTGGAAGCTGTCGATAACCTCCCGGTTTAGCGCCTTCATCTCCTCATGGGTAAGTGACTTCTTTTCGATTATGTTCAGTGCGTGCGCCGTACAGGCAAGTGCCGAGGCGCTGGAAGGTAACCTGTTCAAAATGTGCTCCTGGGTGTGGCGTATCACGCGATACACAAAATAAGTATTGCAGGGATTGCGCCAGGTAACGTTCCGTAAGTGAAATCGGGATAAACGCCCGCAGGACTGCATCTGTGCAATAATTAATCACAATGGATTACATTTTGCGTGTTTTAATGCTGGCGGCGGCGACGTGATTTAGAGGGAAATAGGGGGTTTTGATGTATAAAAAGGCCGTTCGCCCTGAAAGGGTGCAAAAGAGCGATTCATTAGCGATGGCCTGCCCCGGATCAGGCCAGAGGCCGACCCTGTACAGCGCCATTGGGCGCGCAGACAAAGCCATGTATTACGGCCAAAACACCGGCCGCAATCGCTGCATTCTGGCTTTGTCTGACGAGGAAATGGTGACGCTGGAATAATGCGTTACGCGTGCGCCATTCTGTGTTCACCGTTAACCAGCGCGGTGCGATCGAAGCTGCGCTCAATCACGCCATTCGCCATAAATGCCGCACGGTCCGACATATGGGCAATCACGTCGGCATCGTGGCTGACCAGCAGGTAGGTCATACCGTGCTGCTGCTTCAGGCGGTTCAACAGGTTAAGGATTTCAGCCTGTACCGACATATCCAGCGCGGAAGTTGGTTCATCAAGCAGCAGGATTTTCGGGCGCAGCAGCAGCGCCCGAGCGATAGCCACGCGCTGGCGCTGGCCGCCGGAAAGCTGGTGCGGATAGCGTTTCGCCGCATCGGCCGGCAGCCCGACCTGGCTTAGTGCTTCTTCCACGCGTGCTTCGATATTGCTTTCACCGTGGATTTTTAGCGGTTCAGCCAGCGTGCGCCAAATCGTGTGGTTGGGGTGCAGTGAGGCGTAAGGATCCTGAAATACCATCTGCACTTCGCGGCGCAGGGCTCCCTGAAAACGCCTCCCGGCAACAATGTTATTGCCCAGCAGTTCCACGCTGCCTTTCCACTCACGCTGTAGCCCGGCAAGCACACGCAGAATGGTCGATTTCCCGCAGCCTGAAGCGCCAATCAGGCTAAAGGTTTCGCCCTGCTCAATCGCAAAACTGGCCCCGGCGACGGCGGTTTTGATGCCGCCTTTTGCGGCAAACTCGACGCCCAGATTATCAATCTTAACGATCGCCATGACTCTCTCCTGGCTGGAATTCGCTGCGGTTCAGCGTCGGCAGCATCTGCCCATAGGTGTCGGCATTTGGACGGCAGGTCCAGAGCGTGCGCGTGTAGGGATGCGTGGCCTGCGGCAGAGCGCTCGCCGCCATTTCATCCACTTTTTGCCCCTGATACATCACCAGCACGCGGTGGCAGTGTTCCGCCACCAGCGGCAGGTCGTGGCTAATCAGCAGCAGCGCCATTTGACGCTGTTCGCACTGGGCTACCAGCAGCTCAAGGATTTGGTTGCGCAAGCGAGCATCCAGCGCCGAGGTTGGTTCGTCGGCAATCAGTACTTTCGGGTTATTAGCGAGCGCAATGGCGATCATCACGCGCTGGCCCATGCCGCCGGACAGCTCGCCGGGGTAACGCTGCAGCACCGCGTCCGGTAAGCCAACGGATTGCACCAGCTCGCGGCAGCGATCGCGGCGTTCGGCTGTTGAGAGCTTCTGGTGCAGGCGGAGCGCCTCGTCAATTTGCTGCAGCACGCTTTTCACCGGGTTTAGCGCATAGCGCGGGTCCTGCAGCACCATGGCGATATCGCTGCCGCGCAGCTGGTTCCAGCTACGGGCGTTCATATCGAGCAGGTCGTGCCCCATCACGCTAAGCTGCTCCGCGCTCACTTTACCTGGCTTACGCACCAGCCCCATCAGGGCTCGCGCCGTCATGGATTTTCCTGAACCGGATTCCCCGACCAGCGCAAGGCGTTCATTGCCGAGGGTGAAGGAAAGGTTGCTGACAACCCGGCTGCCGGGGTAGTCGATATTCAGCCCGGAAACGGTAATTCTGTTAGTCATGTTGCGGCTCCAGCACGTCGCGCAGGCCATCGCCCAGCAGGTTAAAGGCCAGGCTGCTCAGCAGAATGGCGGTGCCAGGAATAGCGGCAATCCACCATTGATCGAAAATCACCTGCATCCCGTCGGCAATCATTGAGCCCCACTCGGACATCGGCGGACGGGCGCCGAGGCCCAGGAACCCGAGTCCGGCGGCGGCAAGAATAATCCCGGCAAGATCCAGCGCCAGGCGCACGATGGCGGAAGGCAGACACAGCGGCAGGATGTGGCCGCCCAGCAGCCGAATGCCTTTAATTCCCATCATTTCTGCGGCGGCAAGATAATCACTGTGGCGCAGCCGCTGTATTTCGCTTCTTGCCTGGCGCGCATAGGCAGGCCAGGTTGTCAAAGCGAGCGCCAGCGCGCCGTTAACCAACCCTGGGCCAAGCATCGCCACAAAAGCGAAGGCCAGGATCAGGCGCGGCATCGACATCACTACGTCGGTAAAGCGCATCAGAATACGCTCCAGCCAGCCGCCGTAATAGCCGGAAAGAATGCCAATCAGCAGCCCAACCGGCAGGGTAATGACCGTAACCAGCAGCACCAGGCCCAGCGCCGGGCGGGTGCCGTAAAGCAGGCGTGAAAGCAGGTCGCGACCGTAGCTGTCGGTACCCAGCAGATGGTGAGCGTTGGGTGCCTGCAGGCGCGCGGCGGCGTCCTGCCAGTTAGGATCGAACGGGGCCAGCAGCGGGGAAAACAGCGCAATAAGCACCAGCCCGGCAATGATAATCAGCCCGCTGAGGGCGGCCGGAGAGCGCAGCATGCGTCGCAGGAAAAGAGAAGACGGCATTAGCGGATCCTCGGATCGGTGGCACGCACCAGTATGTCGGTCAGGTTATTGATCAGCACAAACGACACGCCGATCAGCAGCGTGCCGCCCATAATCGCGGTGGTATCACCGGCAAACAGCGCGGTGGTGAGATAGCGGCCAATGCCCGGCCAGGAGAAGACGGTTTCCGTCAGCACGGCACCTTCCAGCATGCTGGTGTAAGCCAGCGCGATCACGGTGAACAGCGTGCCGCGAATGTTCGGCAGAACGTGGCGCAGCAGAATCGTCATGTCACCTGCGCCTTTCGCGCGAGCCAGCGTAATGTACTCTTTATTCATTTCGCTGAGGCAGGCCGTGCGCGTCAGGCGGGTGATGCTGGCGAGAGAATAATAGGCCAGCAGCAGCACCGGCAGAATCAGGTGGTTAACGGCGTTGAGGAACGCGCCTTTATCGCCGGAAAGCCAGGTATCAATCAGCACGAAGCCCGTTTTGGCCTCGACGCTGTACTGGTAAATATCATCGAGCCTTCCCGGCCCGGCGCTCCACTGCAGGCGGGCATAAAACAGCGCCAGCATCAGCAGGCCGAGCCAGAAAATAGGCACCGAGTTTCCGAGCAGGGTAAACGTGCGCACTGCGAGATCCCACGGTGAACCGGCAAAGCGGGCGCAAAGCACGCCAAAAAGCACGCCCAGCACGCTGCCGATGATGAGCGCGAGGGTGGCAAGCTCAAGCGTGGCGGGGAAAGCCGAGAGTAAATCATGCAGCACCGGCTGGCCGGTTGAGCTGGCTATGCCCAAATCGCCGTGGGCAAGATTGACGAGGTAATGCCAGAACTGCACGGGCAGCGACCGATCCAGCCCTAGCTGGTGGCGAACCTGATCGTAAGTGGACTGGCTGGCGTGATCGCCGACGATTTGCAGCACTCTGTCCACCGGGGAAAGCGCGGACAAAGCAAAGGTAATCAGCAGCAGGCCAATAAGGGTGAGAGCAAGGGTAAATATTCCCTGAAGCAGGGTAAGCAGCGGGCGCCGCAGGCGCTGCGACGAGGGAGAAACTTCGGACATGGGTAACTCTTTTTATGCGCTGATGGTGATTAACCTCTCGCCCCGTTTCTTTGATGGTGAAAAGGGCAGGGCGAGAGGCCGTTCAGTTATTTAGTGACGTTATCGTAATACACCATATCCGCATTCAGGCCTTGCTGATAGCCCTTGATGTTATCGCGCACTACAACCTGGGTTTTACCCTGGTCGACAAACACGTACGGGGAGCTACGCTGCAGCTCCTCCTGCAGTTTGGTATAGAGATCTTTGCGTTTGGCCGGATCGGCTTCCGCCACGGCGGCCAGCGTTTGTTTGTTCAGTTCCGGAATCTGCCAACCGTTCAGCCCGGCCACGGTGCTCGCTTTGCCGTCGTTATAGGCAAAGGCGCTGGCGTTGGAGTGGGCGTCGAAATAGTCCGGGATCCACAGGCGGATAGCGGCCTGGTGCTGCTTCGCACGAACGCGGGCGTAAACCTGGCTACCTGCCGCAGGCAGCAGATCCACCTTCACGCCGCCCTGGGCAAAGCTCGCCTGCATCGACTGCGCGATGGTGATAAACGGCGGTTTGTTTTCCACGTCCAGCGAGAAATGGGCGTCTTTGATGCCCGCTTTCGCCAGGATCTCTTTCGCTTTCGCCGGGTCGAATTTAAACGGCGTGTTTTCCAGTGCGCCAGGGAAACCGACCGGCAGGAAGCTCTGGTGCACGAAGTACTGGCCTTTCAGCAGATCTTTGGTGATGCCCTGATAATCAACCAGGTAGCGGGCCGCTTCCCACAGCGCAGGATTTTTCAGCAGCGGGTTGGCATTGTTGCCGACGTTAAACACCAGGTAGTTTTGCTCGGCGGAAGGAATGCTCAGCACCTTCACGCCCGGTTTGCCTTCGAGCGCGCTGGTTTGGTCAGAGCCTAAATCACGGGCGATATCGGCGTCACCTTGCTGAATCAGCAGGCGGCGAGCGGCCGGATCGGGCACGTTTTTAATGATGATGTTTTTCACTTTTGGCGCGTCGCCAGGGGATGTCGGATTGGCATCCAGGACGATAGCCTGATGCGGCTGGTAGACGCGCATTTTGAACGGGCCGCTGCCGGCAGAGTGCATTTTCAGCCACTCGTTGCCGAAGTCGCCCGCTTTCACGTTGGGTTCAACCGCTTTTTCATCGACGATGGAGGCGATTGGCGTGGAAAGAATATTCAGGGCTACCGCCGGGCTTACGTCCGCGGTCCAGTGCACTTCCAGCGTGTGGTCATCCACTTTCTTCAGCTGGCTGGCGATGTTATCCGGCTGCCAGCCCAGCACGTTAAGAATAAAGGCCGGGGATTTGTTCAGCGTCACCGCGCGGGTGTAGGAGAAGATTACGTCTTCCGGGCGCAGCGGGTTGCCGGAGGCGAATTTAGCGTCCGGACGCAGCTTGATGGTCAGCTTTTTATTCGCCGCATCGCCCTGCCAGCTTGCCGCCAGAATCGGCACAACTTTGGCCGGATCGGTACGGTCTGCCTGCACCAGGCGCTGGTACAGGCTTGGCACGGTCTGGATGCTTGAGAGTTCGTTGGCTTCGGCCGGGTCAAGGCTGACGATGTCATCCAGGCCTTGAGCAACCACCAGGGTATCCGGTGGCGTGGCAGCGTGAGAAGCTGCAGACAGCGCAGCCAGCAGCAGTAATGGCAGGACTTTCTTTTGCATGTGTGTACCCTGTAATGGTGTTTTTTATCGGTTTTTCTCTGTGTATTTACGTTAGGTGAGTTATCTCAATTCACAAAGTCAAAATTGCGCTTTGCATATAAATATACGATATATCCAATGCGATAAAGTGATGAAAACTTGAGGCGGGGTCGCCTTCAGGGAGGATTACTCCGTCTCTAGAAATGGTCTCGATTATGCAGGGTCGGCTAAGGTTCCGTTCACCCGCAGATCTATTTTTCCCTGTACGTTCAGAGCACGGTGAACGTGTCCGGGGGATAACGCCATCCCCCGAACAGCCCCGGCGCCCGGCGAGCTCATCGCCGCTGAAGCGGTAAACCCACCGGCTATCACCCAAACATTCGGGGTCGTTCGCGATTCGTTCCCGACGATCGCTCTCTTTCGCTGCTCCCGGCAGCTCAACCCCGCCTGAGTTGGGTCATAACCGGGGGCGATGAGAGCCGGGAACAAGGGCGTAGCTGTAGGGCTTACAGCAACGTTAACGTTTCGAGTAGCTGCGGATGAAAAGCAAGGCTCGGTTCCGGCTTAAATCGCCTCCGTTTTCTCTCCGACTGGCCAGGGTCCGGGCGTCGGGAACGGCCGGAGGCTGAGAGCGTCGGGAACGCATCTCAGCCGACCCAGGACTGGGAGATAAAACGGAGGTCTGCCGCTTCAGCGGTCGATTTATTTGGCCGGGAGTCCGGGGTCTCGGGGAAATGACGGTGATTTCCCCGAGTCGTTCACCGATGCGGGGGCTACATATGAAGCAGCTCTGGAAGTGAACGGAACCCTATCTGGCTCTGCATTATCGTGGATATTTGCCACGAAGAGGCAGAGCTGGAAAAAGAGCAAAAAAAGGCCCCCACGCGCAGGTGAGAGCTCTCTATTCATCCCCTCTCCCTCACGGGGAGAGGGTTAGGGTGAGGGGAAAACTACTCGTTAATCCTCGGGTGCTGATCCACCAGCAGGGCACGCTTCGCCTGCAGATCTTCGATTTCCTTATCCAGGTCCTCAATTTTCTGCTCGATATTGTCGTGGTGCTCCTGAACAATTTCACGCGCTTCCGCAATGTCCGATGCCGCCGGCGTCGCGCCTTTCAGCGGTTTATTGGCGGTTTCTTTCATGGTGACAGCGGTGATAAAGCCGATAACCGCCACCACCATCAGGTAGTAAGCCGGCATCATCAGGTTCTGGGTGGTTTCCACCAGCCATGCGGCAACCGTTGGCGTCACGCCCGCAATCAGCACCGAAATATTAAAGGCGCTAGCCAGGGCGCTGTAGCGGATATGGGTCGGGAACATCGCCGGCAGCGTGGAGGCCATCACGCCGATAAAGAAGTTCAGCACCACCGCCAGGGTCAGCAATCCGGCAAAGATCAGCCCAATCACGCCGCTGTTAATCAGCATAAAGGCCGGAATCGACAGCAGGAACAGGCCGAGACTGCCCAGCAGGATAAACGGCCGACGGCCAAAGCGGTCGCTCAGCAGGCCAATCATCGGCTGAACGAACAGCATCCCCACCATAATGGCGATGATGATCAGCACCCCGTGCTCTTCCGAATAATGCAGGTTATGCGAAAGATAGCTCGGCATGTAGGTCAGCAGCATGTAGTAGGTGACGTTGGTCGAGATAACAATGCCAATACAGACCAGCAGGCTGCGCCAGTGCTTGGTGGCAATCTCTTTGAACGAAACTTTTGGACCGTCTGCCAGACCTTCGCGATCGCCCTGCTCCATTTTCTCAACGTGCTGCTGGAACGCCGGAGTTTCTTCCAGCGCGTGGCGCAGGTAGAGGCCGATGATGCCTAGCGGCAGCGCGAGGAAGAACGGAATACGCCAGCCCCAGTCGAGGAAGTTCTCTTCGCCGACGATAGCGGTGATAAGCACCACCACGCCCGCGCCGCAGACGAACCCGGCAATCGAACCGAAGTCCAGCCAGCTGCCCATAAAGCCGCGCTTACGGTCAGGCGAGTACTCCGCCACGAAGATAGAGGCCCCGGTGTATTCGCCGCCTACCGAGAAGCCCTGAGCCATTTTGGCCAGCAGCAGCAGGATAGGTGCCCAGATGCCGATGGTGGCATAGGACGGAATCAGCCCGATAGCAAACGTACTGAGCGACATGATGACGATGGTGATAGCCAGGATTTTCTGACGACCGTATTTATCCCCTAGCATCCCGAAGAACAGGCCGCCCAGTGGACGAATCAGGAAAGGAACAGAGAAGGTCCCCAGCGCGGCGATCATCTGAACGCTCGGACTGGCATCCGGGAAGAAGACTTTACCTAGTGCGTAAGCAACAAAACCGTAAACACCAAAATCAAACCATTCCATCGCGTTGCCGAGTGAAGCGGCAGTGATGGCTTTTTTCAGACGCGCATCGTCAATGATAGTGACGTCACTGACCTTGATCGGTCTGACTTTCTTTTTCCTTTTTAGCATCTTTTATCCTCGTGTTTTCCTTGCGGGGGTAAAAATTCCCTCTGTAAGTGTAGTGCGCCGCGCAAGAAGCGCTGGCGAAAACTGCAGCACTCAGATGAGGCGGCAATAAAGCGAAGTGAAAAGTAATAACCAATTGAAACTATGTGAAATGTAATGCTTAAGCTAGTCTCATAAATTATGTGGCTAATACTTAGAACTGTGATCAATATCAAATTTTTAAACTAAAGTAAAATTTCATCCCGCCGAAATAACATGCATACCACCAAAGCATTAACATCTGGATAACCTCTCAAAGGGAGTTGCTATGTCCGCCCATGTGCCGGTCACCCAGCGTGAATACACGCTTGATGACGATACGACCCTGATGTCCACCACCGATCTGAAAAGTTACATCACGCATGCGAACGATACCTTCGTGCAGGTCAGTGGCTACCAGCTACATGAGCTGAGCGGCGCTGCGCACAACCTCGTGCGGCATCCCGATATGCCAAAGGCGGCCTTTGCCGATATGTGGTTTACCCTCCAGCAGGGCGAACCGTGGACCGGCATCGTGAAGAACCGCCGTAAAAACGGTGACCATTACTGGGTACGCGCCAATGCGGTACCGGTGGTGCGTCACGGCAAAACTACCGGCTATATGTCTATTCGCACCAAGGCCTCGCCGGAAGAAATTGCTGGGGCAGAACCGCTCTACAAGGCGCTGAATGAAGGCCGCAGCAATAAGACCATTTATAAAGGGCTGGTGCTGCGTAAGGGGCTGTTCGGCAAACTGCCCACGCTATCTTTGCGCTGGCGCATCCGTGGGCTAATGAGCGGTTTGTTTATTCTGCTGATGGCCTCGGCGTTCGTGCTGGGACAAAGCCCGCTGCAAATGCTCGCCATCGCGGCGTTTACCGCCTTAGCTTGCACATTGCTGGAATGGCAAATTGCTCGCCCGCTGGAAAACGTTGCCCGCCAGGCGCTGGAAGTGGCGACCGGCAACAGCCACCGCGTGAAGCACCTTCAGCGCAGCGATGAAATCGGCATTATCCTGCGCTCCATCGGCCAGCTTGGGCTGATGTGCCGCTGGCTGATAAACGACGTCAGCAGCCAGGTGGCGAACGTGCGCAGCGGCAGCGAGGCGATGGCGAAAGGAAACGACGATCTGAATGAGCGTACCCGTCAGACGGTGGTCAACGTGCAGCAGACGGTCGCCACCATGAACCAGATGGCGGCGTCGGTACAAACCAACTCGGAAACCGCGTCGGCGGCGGACAAACTCTCCAGCTCCGCCAGTGATGCGGCGGCGCAGGGCGGCCAGGCTATGGAAACCGTGGTGACCACCATGGATGACATTGCCGACAGCACCCAGCGCATCGGTTCTATCACCAGCCTGATCAACGATATCGCTTTCCAGACCAATATTCTGGCGCTTAATGCCGCTGTGGAAGCGGCCCGTGCCGGTGAGCAGGGCAAAGGGTTTGCCGTGGTGGCCGGGGAAGTACGTAACCTGGCGCAGCGTAGCGCCAGCGCGGCCAACGACATCCGCAAGCTGATTGACGCCAGCGCCAGCAAGGTGCAGTCCGGCACGGTGCAGGTTCACGAGGCGGGGCGCACCATGCAGGACATCGTGGCGCAGGTGCAGAACGTCACCCGGCTTCTCGGGCAGATAAGCCACGCCACGTCTGAGCAGGCGGATGGCCTGGCGGACATTACCCGCGCGGTGGCTGAACTGAACGCCATCACGCAGAAAAATGCCGAGCTGGTGGAAGAGGGGGCCCAGGTGTCGGCGATGGTTAAACACCGCGCGACTCGCCTGCAGGATGCGGTCACGGTTCTGGGCTAAGGCGTTCAAAGCGGATAGTTTGCGCTATTCGCTTAGCTCCGTTTATACAGGCGGCGAGGATGACCAATCTTGCCGTACAGCATTTCGACGCTGAGAAAGCCTTTCTCAACGCAGTGTTCCAGGTAGCGGCGGGCGGTGGTTTTGCTTAGCCGCGTTTCGCTGACCACGTCGTCAACCGAGAAGCAGCGCTGGGCTTCGCCTTCGCGGAACAGGCGCTGCACCAGCTCCAGCGTATTTTCCTCGATACCCTTGCTGCCCGCGTCCAGCGGGGCATTTCGTGCCTGAAGCTCGTAAAGCTTATCGACGTTCTGCTGATCGACCACCTTCCATTCGCGCTGCTGCTGGCTGAACTGGACAAAGCGCTCCAGCGAGTGGCTGAGGCGCTTCCACGATACCGGCTTGAGGATGTAGTCAAACGCCCCGCTGCGAATGGCCTGGCTGCAGGTGTCCATATCGCTGGCGGCGGTGATAAAAATCACCGAGCAGGCGTGCTGCTTGAGCAGGTCGCTGCCAAACAGCGTGATGCCTTTGCCGTCCGGCAGGTAGTTATCCAGCAGGATCAGCTGCGGCTGCTTTTCCAGCATCAGGCGCTGCGCGCTCGCCAGGCTGTTGGCTATCCCGACCAGGTGGAGGTGAGGGTGCTTATCAATCAGCTCGGCGTGGAGTGCGGCAAGTTCGCTTTCATCCTCCACGATAAGCACGTTAATCATTTCATTTTGCATACTCAAAGCCTTACGTTGGGTTGAGGTCGCTCCCCGGAACGACAACGTCTGGAATAAATACCGAGAACACGGTGCCGCTCGGCAGGTTGTCTGAAACCTCCACGGTGCCCTTCGCCAGCGCCACGTAGCTGGCGATAAGGTGCAGGCCGAGCCCGTGGTCGCCGTGGGTTTTGGTGGTGACGCCCGGCGTGAAAATGTGGTCGCGCAGCTCAGGCGCAATGCCGACGCCGTGGTCGGCCACTTCGATAACCAGCTCCCGGTCGTTCATCACGATATAAACTTCCACCGGCTGGTGCTCGCCTTCGGCGCGCTGGGTGGCTTCGATGGCGTTATCCAGCAGGTTACCAATAATCGAAATCAGCTCGGATTCCGGCACGTTAGACGGCATTCTCGTCATGCTGCAGGCCGGGTCGAACGCCAGCGACACGCCTTTTTCTCGTGCTCTGGCATATTTCCCCAGCAGCAGGCCGCACAGCGTGGCGGAACAGAAGCGCGCGGAGACAAAATCCAGCACTTCCTGCGCGTGCTCGGACTGCGCCTTGATATAGCGTTTGGCGTCGTCGTAGCGGGCCATATGCAGCAGCCCGGCAAGCGTTGCCATGCGATTAAGCTGCTCGTGCCGCATGATGCGCAGGTTGTCCACGTAACGCTTAACCTGGCTGAGCTGGAAGCTCAGGCTATCAATGTCTTTACGGTCGCGGAAGGTGATAACCCAGCCCTGCAAAACGCCCTCAAGTTCGATGCGGACCCGGCTGGCGAGCACGCTAAGATCGTTAAAGGCGCAGATTTCATCGTGGGTATCCCGCGCCAGCATTACCTGCGGATCAAAAAACGTTACCGGCTCGATCACCTCGGAGATTTGCTTGCCGCGGATCTCGCGCGAAGGCTGTTCCAGGGCAAGCAGTTTCTTCGCCGCTTTGTTGATCACCTCGATCTGCGAGCGGCTGTCGATGGCGATCACGCCCTCATAAATCGACTCCATCATCGCTTTTTGCTGGCGCACCAGCAGGCTGATCTGCCGTGGCTCCAGCGAGAACATCTGCTTTTTGATGCTGCGCGTGAAGTACCAGGAGAAAACAAACAGCGCCAGCAGCAGGATCACCGCCGCCAGCAGGATGTTGATCACCTTGCCGGACGTGACGTCATCCAGGTAGCTCTTCAGATAGCCCACCGACACGATGCCAATCACTTTGCCGTGCTGGTCGAATATCGGCGCTTTGCTGCGCAGCGACAGGCCAAGACCCCCCTGGCGCAGCGTGGTGATGCTTTTGCCCCGCAGCACCTCTTCGTTATCGCCGCCAACCAGGGTTTTGCCCACCCGGTCGGCATGCGCGGAATGGTAGAGGTGGATGCCGTGTTCGTCGCCGATGACGATAAAGCTGGCATCGCTATGGATGACCAGCTTTTGCATAAAGTCGTGTATCGCCGGAATATCTTTTTTTTCTACCGATTCCCGCAACGAAGGAATTAAAGCAATATCCTCTGCCTGCATTCTCGCCCGGGTACTCATTTCCTGGTAAAGCTGGCGGCCAACGTCGAAATAGTAATAGGTCCCGAGCATGGCAAATAGCACGGAAAAGAAAGCAACCAGATAGATAAATAAGCGTATTTGAAAGGAGACTTTCATAGGCCAGCGTGTATTCAGTGAGGCAAAACGGCAGCTTAACACCTATAAACCGCTGGCTGCGCGGCTTTGAGCGAAAGTTTGAACAACCTCACGCAACGGCACTTTTCGGCAATTTCAGCCGATTTTTTCCTTCTCTTAAGGTTTATCTAAGCCTGGGAATAAAAACCATAAAAACCACGGCGGGAATTAAAACCATTAACGTCATAGATGCCTTTAAATTAACGGTTTTAATCTGCTATCCCTCACATTACATAGGTATTTAATCTTTTAGTCTGCCCCGACAAATTAAAAAAGGGGCTTGAATATGAGCACGACCGATGATTCCTACAACATCATTCCTGAATCTATTGATATTAATAAGCCGACGATCAAGGAGCGCTGGTGGCATATTCTCGACAGCTGGAAGGTGGGCATCATCCCGCTGCCGCTGTTTGTGCTGGCCGGGGCGCTGATCGCCATCGACTGCCTCGGCGGTAAGCTGCCGAGCGATATCGTGGTGATGGTGGCGACGCTGGCCTTCTTTGGCTTTGCCTGCGGCGAGTTTGGCAAGCGCCTGCCGGTGATCGGCAAGATGGGCGCCGCCGCCATCTGTGCCACCTTCATCCCTTCCGCGCTGGTGTATTACGGCCTGCTGCCGGATGCGGTGGTGGAGTCCACCACCAAATTCTATAAATCCACCAACATTCTTTACCTCTACATCTGCTGCATCATCGTCGGCAGCATCATGAGCATGAACCGCACCACGCTGATTCAGGGTTTCCTGCGCATCTTCTTCCCGATGCTGTGCGGCGAAGTGGTGGGCATGGTAGTCGGCATGGGCGTTGGCCTGGCTTTAGGCCTTGAGCCGTTCCAAATCTTCTTCTTCCTGATCCTGCCGATCATGGCCGGGGGCGTGGGGGAAGGGGCGATCCCGCTGTCTATCGGCTACGCCACGTTGCTGCATATGGACCAGGGCGTAGCGCTGGGGCGCATTCTGCCTATCGTGATGCTGGGCAGCCTGACGGCTATCGTTATCTCCGGCTGCCTGAATCAGCTGGGTAAACGCTTCCCGCACCTGACCGGTGAAGGTGAGCTGATGCCGGGCAAAACCAACGGCGGCGAAAAAGAACAAACCGCTGCCCTGTTTAGCGGCAAAGCGGACGTTACCACTATCGCTTCCGGCGCGCTGCTGGCGGTGCTGCTCTACATGGTAGGTATGCTGCTGCATAAACTGATTGGCCTGCCTGCGCCGGTCGGCATGCTGTTTGTCGCGGTGCTGATCAAGCTCTGTCACGGCGTTTCCCCACGTATGCTGGCGGGTTCTCAGGTGGTTTATAAATTCTTCCAGACCGCCGTGACCTACCCGATTCTGTTTGCCGTCGGCGTGGCGATCACCCCGTGGAACGAGCTGGTTGACGCTTTCACCCTTACCAACCTGCTGGTGATCGTCAGCACCGTCAGCGCGCTGGTGGCGACCGGCTTCTTCGTCGGGAAAAAGATCGGCATGCACCCAATCGATGTAGCCATCGTCTCCTGCTGCCAGAGCGGGCAGGGCGGCACCGGCGACGTCGCGATTCTTACCGCCGGCAACCGTATGTCGCTGATGCCGTTCGCCCAGATTGCTACCCGCATCGGTGGGGCGATCAACGTTTCGGTGGCGCTGCTGGTGCTTGGCAACTTTCTTGTCTGATTTTTGATTAACCAGGAACTGTTATGAAACTCGCAAGTTATTTACTTCAGGGTCAGCGGAGCTACGGCGTGGTTACGCCGGAAGGCATCATCGACCTGGGCCGTCGTTTAGGCTCGCGTTTTGCGGACCTGAAAGCGCTGCTGGCGGCGGACGCCGTACATGAAGCGCTGGCGTTTGCCGGGCTGAAGGCCGATGTTGCGGCCGCAGACGTTCGCTGGCTGCCGGTCATCGAACGTCCGGAGAAAATCCTCTGCGTTGGCATGAACTACGCCGACAAGCGCAAAGAGTTCGACCAGCACAACCCCGCCCCGACGCTGTTTGTGCGCTTCGCGGACTCCCAGACCGGGCATGATTCCCCGGTGGTGAAACCTCATCATTCCAGCGAATTCGACTACGAAGGCGAGCTGGCGGTGATCATCGGCAAAGGCGGTGTGAACATTGCCGCGGCGGATGCGCTGAGCCACGTGGCCGGCTACAGCTGCTATATGGACGGTTCGGCACGCGACTGGCAGCACACGTGGTTTACCGCCGGGAAAAACTGGCCGCAGACCGGCGCTTTTGGCCCGTGGATGACCACGGCGGATGAAATTCGTGACCCGCACGATCTGGCGATCCGCACCTGGCTGAACGGCCGCATGGTGCAGGAAGACAACACCAGTAGCATGATCCACAAGGTGGCCGAGCTTATCGAATACATCTCGACCTTCACCTCGCTCAGCGCGGGCGACGTGATCATTACCGGCTCTCCCGGCGGCGTTGGCAAGAAGCGCACGCCACCGCTGTTTATGAAGCCGGGCGACCGCATCGAGGTTGAGATTGAGCGTATCGGCCATCTCAGCAATGTGATCGTTGAGTCACGCGTGCCGCAGGTTTCAGGGGCGGTGGCCCACTAACGCTATGTTCCAGTCCAACCCTATCGAGTTCAGTACCGTCGATCCGCAGCGCCAGCCGCAGGCGCTGGCGGCCATACGGGATCTGCTGGGGCGTAACCAGCTCGGGCTGGACGGCGACATTGAGCTGTTCGTCGTCGCCCTTGCCGGGGCAAAGATCGTCGGCTGTGTGGGGCTGGCGTGGCGCACCATCAAGTGCGTGGCGGTGGATGAAGCCTGGCGCGGGGATAACCTCAGCGTGCGGCTGCTGGGGGAAATCCAGCATATCGCGATGGAACGCGGGCAGGCGCATCTGTTCCTGTTTACCCGCCCGTACAACCTTGACCGGTTTCGCCAGAGCGGTTTCTGGCCGCTGGTGCAGGTCGACGAGGCTGCGGTGCTGATGGAAAACACTCCCGTGGGCATCAGCCGCTACTGCGCCGGGCTGGAGAAATTGCGCAAACCGGGAAATCGGATCGGCTCCATCGTGATGAACGCCAACCCGTTCACCCTCGGCCACCGCTACCTGGCCGAACAGGCGGCGGCGCGCTGCGACTGGCTGCATCTGTTTGTGGTCCGTGAGGACGCTTCATTTTTTCCGTTCGAGGAGCGGTGGGAGATGGTTCGCCAGGGAGTGGCTCACTTACCCAACGTGATTGTGCATCCCGGCTCTGACTACCTGATCTCCCGCGCCACCTTTCCGGGTTATTTCCTGAAAGAGAGCGGGCTTATCGACAAAACCTGGAGCGCAATGGACCTGATGATTTTCCGTGACTACGTCGCTCCGGCGCTGGGCGTGACCCACCGGTTTGTCGGCAACGAGCCGTTCTGCGCCGTCACCCGCGAGTACAACCAGGCCATGCGCTACTGGCTGGAGGTGCATCGCCACCACAGCGCGGCGTCGATTCAGGTGGTCGAGCTGCCGCGTAAATGCCATGCCGCCGGACGAGAGATTTCCGCCTCTGAAGTCCGTGCCTTACTCAAGAGCCAGCAAATGGCCCGCATCCGGGAAATTGTCCCGGACAGTACCTTTAGCCATCTTCAGCGGCACTACGCGCTGGATATGGCCTGATTTCTTTAACCAGGACAAAGCCTTATGAGAATCGTAAAGCAAGCCTTAGCCGGGACGCTGGAGTCCAGCGATCTGCTGGTGAGAGTGGCCCCCGCTGAAGGCGAGTTCAGCCTGATGATCCACAGCGAAGTACAAAAGCAGTTTGGCGCCCAGATTCGCCGGGTGGCGGAGCAAACCCTTGCCCAGCTCGGCGTGAAAGAAGGGATTTTTATTCTGGAAGACAAAGGCGCGCTGGACTGCGTGATTCGCGCCCGTTTGCAAAGCGCGGTGCTGCGCGCCGCCGATGCCGAAAAAATTGACTGGGAAAAACTACAATGAAAAAACTCCGTCGCAGCATGCTGTTCCTCCCCGGCGCCAACGCCGCCATGCTTTCCACCGCCTTTATCTACCGCCCGGACTCGATCATGTTCGACCTGGAAGATGCCGTGGCGCTGCGTGAGAAAGATACCGCCCGCGTGCTGGTGTTCCACGCCCTGCAACACCCGATGTACCGGGACATTGAAACCGTGGTTCGCATTAATCCGTTGAATACACCGTTTGGCCTGGACGATCTTGAGGCCGTGGTGCGCGCAGGTGTGGACGTGGTGCGCCTGCCTAAAACCGACACGCCGGAAGACATCTTCCTGCTGGAGTCTCACCTCGAACGCATTGAGAAAGCGTGCGGGCGCGAGCCTGGCTCCACCAAACTCGTGGCAGCGATTGAATCCGCCGTGGGCGTGATCAACGCCGTTGCCATCGCACGTTCTTCCCCGCGTCTTATCGGCATTGCGCTGGCGGCCTTTGATTACGTGATGGATATGCAAACTGAGCGAGGCGATGGCACGGAGCTGTTCTATGCCCGCTGTGCGGTACTTCATGCCGCACGCGCCGCCGGGATTGACGCATTCGATGTGGTTTGGTCTGACGTGAATAACGAAGCCGGGTTCCTGCGGGAAGTCGAGCTGATCCGCAAAATGGGCTTCAACGGCAAATCGTTGATCAACCCCCGACAGATCGAGCTGCTGCATAACGCGTACGCGCCAACGCAGGACGAAGTCGACTATGCCCGCCGGGTCATTGCCGCCGCCGATGAAGGGGAGCGCAACGGCCTGGGCGTGGTGTCGCTCAACGGCAAGATGATCGACGCGCCAATCATTAACCATGCGCAGGTGGTGCTTGAGCGCGCCACTGCTTCCGGCGTGCGTCGCTAAGGATAAAAACAATGAGCAATATGACCGAACTTTTACACCTTGAGTACCCGCACCTTTCTCGCCTGCGAAGCTTTGACGGGGCACATCAAACCACGCCGTGGCTGGCGGATGCCGAAGCGAAGAAAACCCGCAAGCTTTGCGACACGCTGGAGCAGGCGATTGCCCAAAGCGGGCTGAAAGACGGCATGACTATCTCCTTCCATCATGCTTTCCGGGAAGGCGATCGGGTGATTAATCACGTGGTTGCCACGCTGGCCCGCCTTGGTTTTAAAAACCTGACGCTGGCTTCAAGTTCGCTAATGACCTGCAACGAGGCGCTGATCGAACCCATTCGCGACGGCGTGATTAGCCGTATTTACACCTCCGGCATGCGCGGCAAACTGGCTGAAGCTATTTCTCACGGCCTGATGGCCGAACCGGTACAGATTCACTCCCACGGCGGGCGCGTGAAGCTGCTGCAGGACGGCGAGCTGAAAATCGACGTGGCGTTTCTCGGCGTGCCGTGCAGCGATGAATACGGCAACGCCAACGGTACCCACGGTAAATCCTGCTGTGGATCGCTGGGCTACGCCAAAGTGGACGCCCATTTTGCCCGCAAGGTCGTGCTGTTAACCGAAGAACTGGTGCCGTTCCCCAACATGCCCGCCAGCCTGATGCAGGACGAGGTGGACTACATCGTTCAGGTCGATACCGTGGGTGACCCGGCCAAAATCAGCGTCGGGGCGGCGCGCGTCACCAGCAACCCGCGCGAGCTGATGATTGCCCGTACCGCAGCCGAAGTCATTGAACATTCGGGTTACTTCCGCCACGGCTTTTCCATGCAGACCGGCTCCGGGGCGGCGGCCACCGCCTGCACGCGCTTTATGGAGGAAAAAATGGAGCGCAACGGCGTGGTGGCACGCTTTGCCCTCGGCGGGATCACCGGCAGCCTGGTGGATCTCCACGAAAAAGGGCTGATCGAAAAACTGCTTGATACCCAGTGTTTTGACGGTCAGGCGGCGGCCTCGCTGTCGCGCAATCCTAACCACATTGAGATCTCCACCAACGTCTACGCCAACCCCGGCGCGAAGGCCACGAGCTGCGACCAGCTTGACGTGGTGATCCTCAGCGCGCTGGAGATCGACATCGACTTTAACGTCAATGTGATAACCGGATCGGACGGCGTGATGCGTGGCGCATCCGGCGGGCACTGCGACGTGGCGAGCGCGGCAAACCTGACGATTGTGGTTGCTCCGCTGCTGCGGACCCGAATTCCGACCGTCGTCAAACGGGTGACCACGCAAGTCACGCCGGGTGAAAGCATTGACGTGCTGGTGACGGATCACGGCGTGGCGGTTAACCCGGCCCGCCCGGAGATCCGCGAGCGGCTTGAAAGCGCGGGGATGAAGATCGTCAACATCGAAGATCTTTATCAGCGCGCCATTTCCCTGACCGGCGAACCGAAGCCGATCGAATTTACGCCGCGCATCGTCGGTGTGATCCGCTACCGCGACGGCAGCGTGATCGACGTGGTGCGCCAGGTAAAAGAGGAGTAAGCCAAATGAGTGAAACGCTTCTGGAGGTGCAGGGCGTTACCCTTGCCGCCCTGCTTGAGGCCAAAGAGCGACGGGCGAACCGGCAGCACGAGTGGCTGCTTAAGCATAGCCAGCCGGTGCTTTCCCTGACGCTGGTAACGCCGGGCCCGCTGAAAGACAGCATTCGCTATCGTAACTGCATGGCGGTGGCGCTGCAGGCCTGTGACCAGCTGCTGTGGCGCTATCGCTGGCCGGTTCTCGAGCGGCGGGTGCTGTGGCTGCCGACCGGCGCCGAAGCGATGTGGAGCGTGGCGCACTCCGCCAGCGAGCTTAAAGCAGCCACGGTCGAGCTGGAGCAAACCCATCCGCTCGGCAGGCTGTGGGATGCGGACGTGATTTGCCCGCAAAATGGCCCGGTGGGGCGAACCTCGCTGGACCTGTCGGGGCGGCGCTGCCTGGTGTGCAACGAGCCCGCGCATGCCTGCGCGCGTTCTCGCCGCCACCCCATGGATGAAGTCACCGCGCGCGTTGAGAGGCTGATAGATGGCTGGTTTTCCAGGGATTAACCCAGCTTCTGCCGCCGCACCGGATGTGCCAGGTCTGGTGCGGCAGGCGCTGCTGGACGAAGTTTGGTTGACGCCAAAGCCGGGGCTGGTGGACGGCGCCAACAGCGGCTCGCACCGCGATATGGATCTGCCGATGTTTCTCGACAGCATCACCGCCATTGGCCCCTGGTTCAGCACGTTCCACGCTCTGGGGCGTGAACATGCGGGGCGCGGAGCCTGCGAGATGCTGCGGCTGATCCGTCCGGCGGGCATCGCCTGCGAGCAGGCAATGTACCAGGCCACCCAAGGGGTGAATACGCACAAAGGCGGCGTGTTTTCGCTGGGGCTGCTTTCAACCGCCGCCGGCCGACTGCAGGGGCAAGGCAAAGCGCTCACCGCATCGGCTTTATGTGCCAGCGTGAGCGAGATATGCAGCGGACTCGTGGAAAGAGAGCTGGTCGTGGCCCGTAAGGCTTCGTCGGTTGGTGAAAGGCTCTATCAGCAGTTTGGCCTGACCGGCGCACGCGGCGAGGCGGAAAGCGGATTCCTGACGGTGCGCCAGCACGTGCTGCCTTACTGGCAGACTGAGAGTTGCCCGAAACGTCGCCGGCTTAATGCGATGCTGCGCCTGATGGCCGCTAACCCGGACACTAACCTGGTTTCACGCGGCGGGCTGGCCGGGCTGCGCTATGTGCAACGCTATGCCGCGCGCTTGCTGCAACAGGGCTGGCACGAGGACGATCTCCGGCAAATGGACGCCGACCTTATCGGCCGTAATCTTAGCCCCGGCGGAAGCGCGGATCTGCTGGCGGTCAGCGCTGTTTTAGCGGAAATTGCGGCGTAACGGCTATCCAGCACGAATTTCATGCTAATGCCGCGGTTTTTTGTCTAGTCTGAGGTTTTCACTCTGGAAAATAAAAGGAGTACCTCATGGCCCAGACCGCAGATAAAAACCGTCGTTTTGTGCTGGCTAAGCGCCCGCAGGGAATGCCGACCCGCGAAGATCTCCATCTGGAAGAAGTGACTGTTCCAACCCCCGGTAAAGGCGAGGTGCTGCTGCGCACGCTTTTCCTGTCCCTCGACCCGTATATGCGCGGGCGCATGAGCGACGCTAAATCCTACTCGGCGCCGATTGGCATCGGTGAAGTCATCGTCGGCGGCACCGTTAGCCGGGTGGAAAGCTCGCAGCATCCTGATTATCAGCCGGGTGACCTGGTGCTGGCTGATTCTGGCTGGCAGGACTATTCGATTTCAAATGGGGAAGGCCTGCGGAAGCTGGATAAAAACATGTCTCACCCTTCCTGGGCGCTGGGGCTGCTCGGCATGCCGGGCTTTACCGGCTACATGGGGCTGACCGATATCGGTAACCCGCAGCCGGGTGAAACCGTAGTTGTAGCTGCCGCCAGCGGCGCAGTGGGCTCCATCGTGGGGCAAACGGCTCGCCTGCGCGGCGCTAAGATCATCGGCATTGCGGGTGGTGAAGATAAATGTCGCTATGTAAAAGAGACCCTGAAGTTTGATGAGTGCCTCGATCACCGCGCCAGCGATTTTGCTGCACAGCTGGCCAAAGCCTGCCCCAACGGCATCGACGTCTATTTTGAAAACGTCGGCGGCGCGGTGTTTGACGCGGTCTTCCCGCTGCTGAATACCAAAGCGCGTATCCCTGTTTGCGGCATGATTAGCCAGTACAACGGCGGCAGCAGCGCGTTTGAGCACGATCGTCTGCCTGAGCTGATGGCAACCATTCTGAAAAAACGCATGCGCGTGGAAGGGTTTATCATCAGCCAGGATTACAGCCACCGCTACGAGGAGTTCTTTAAGCAGATGAGCGCGTGGATCGCCGCCGGAGAGATTGAGTTCCGTGAAGATATCGTGGACGGCCTGGAGAATACCGTGGAGGCGTTCCAGGGGCTGCTGTCCGGGAAGAACTTTGGCAAGTTGATCGTGAAGGTGGCGGAATAGGGTTTAGGCTCATCGTCAGTATATTGAGTGTCGGGATATATCTTTAGCCCCGTAACAGCCCCGGCGCCCGGCGAGCTCATCGCCGCTAAAGCGGTAAACCCACCGGCTATCACCCAAACAGTCGGGGTCGTAACCGGGGGCGATGAGAGCCGGGAACAAATCTTCCCCTCACCCCAGCCCTTATGTCTTGAACTTCCCCGCCAGTGCGGGGAAGATCCCCGACTGATCATCGGGAGGTTGCCGGTGAGCATCCCCTGGCCCTGGTGCTTCCGAGCCCGTGGGAGAGATTATGCCCCGGCAACCTTATTCCCTGTCGCCTCAAGACCGAACGGTATCCTGTGCCTCTGAGCACCCACATATAAGGATGGTCTGGCGATATTATTCATAAGGTTACGGAGAATCAGATGACCCTCACTTCTGTCGGCGTTGATATTGCTAAGCTAAAATTTGATGTCGCTGTCCTGCTGCCTGGTCAGAAATACAAAACTAAAAAGTTTGCTAACACGCCTGCGGGATGTCGTGAGTTTATTCACTGGCTGACCCGCTTTGGGGACTGTCATGTCTGTATGGAAGCGACGGGCAGCTACAGCACGGAACTCGCCACGGCATTGTCCGATGGCGGCTATCGCGTCAGCCTGGAAAACCCTGCCCGCATTCATGCCTTCAGTAACACCGAACTGACCCGAAACAAAACGGATAAAAGCGATGCCGCCCTGATAGCACGGTATTGTGCCCTGTATCAGCCAGCCCAATGGCATCCGGCTCCTCTCAGCCAGCGACAGCTGACCGCGCTGGTGCGGCATCTTAAAAATCTTGAAGAGATGCGTCAGATGGAAGAGAACAGGCTGGAGGCCGCAGATGAGGTCATCACTGGCTCGTTAAAAGAGCACATCGCCACGCTGGATGAACTGATAAAAGAAACCAAAAAGAAAATCAGACAGCACATTGATGATGACCCGGACCTGAGAAAAGACAAAGCGCTGCTGGAGAGTATCCCGGGAGTGGGAGATGTGCTGAGTACGAGTCTTCTGGCCTTCGCGGGAAACCTGAGGCGGTTCAGGAGCAGTAAGGCTCTGGTGGCTTATGCAGGGCTGAACCCACGACGTTGTGAGTCCGGGATGTGGAAGGGAAAGAGCAGGTTGTCAAAAGTGGGGAGCCGTGAGCTGCGTAGCGTGCTGTATATGCCTACGGTAGTGGCGGGAAGATGTAATGAAGTGGTGAAAGACCTGATGACCCGGATGGCGAGCAGGGGGAAGACAGGCAAAGAACGCGTGTGTGCAGGAATGAGAAAGCTGCTACAGCTGGCTTATGGGGTGGTGAAATCAGGGCGTGAATTTAACGCTGAAATACCGCTTGCCGGATAACCGACAAGACGGTATCTCTCCCCAAAGGGGCGAGGGAGAAAACAAAAGTTACGGGAAACAATATTTATTCCCTCTCCCTTCCAGGGAGAGGGTTAGGGTAAAAATAAGAAGCGAGGCACGGTTCCGGCTTAAATCGTCTCCTTAAATGAGAATTTTTTTTATTTATTCTTAACCCTTGCTAAATCACTTCGGACGTGAGAGATTAGCACCCGGTTTGGAACACAGACCTTATGAAAGCAGTTTTAGTAAAGCAGTCCTCAGTTCAAGCGCTATCTTAGATATCCCTTCTTCTCGAGTCTCCTCCTAAGTGCCCGAATAAGTCCAACTCTGCTGAACAGACCATGTTCGCCGCGTTTAGTGGCTCAAGAAAACGAAAAGGTAATATCTATGTCTAACAAAATGACTGGTTTGGTAAAATGGTTCAACGCTGAGAAAGGTTTCGGCTTCATCTCTCCTACCGATGGCAGCAAAGATGTATTCGTACACTTCTCTGCAATCCAGAGCGATAACTTCAAAACCCTCGACGAAGGTCAGAAAGTTGAGTTCTCTATCGAGAACGGCGCTAAAGGCCCAGCTGCTGCTAACGTTGTTGCGCTGTAATTCAGCCTGACGTTTCAGAAGTGAAAAAAACCCGCTACGGCGGGTTTTTTTGTGCCTGCAGTTTAGAGATGTCCTATAGCTTTTGCCCATACCCTCGCAATGCTGTGTGTTAAATTGTGATTTTGGTTAACCAATTGTCGCATGTAGATTGACACACAACTCAAATCGGCTGAACTTAGATGCCATCGGGCGCATAAGTAACGGCGCTTAATCAAAAATATTTATTGGTCAACCAATTTGAGCTGTAAGGGGACATCATGAAGCAAACCTGGCGCTGGTATGGTCCAAACGATCCGGTCACTCTGGCCGATGCCCGGCAGGCGGGGGCGACGGGCATCGTCACCGCGCTGCACCACATTCCCAACGGTGAAGTCTGGCCTGTCGAAGAGATACAGAAACGTAAAGCCGTGGTGGAGGCCGCCGGGCTGGTCTGGTCGGTGGTGGAAAGCGTACCTATCCATGAAGAGATCAAAACCCACCGTGGGCAATATGATTTATGGATAGAGAATTACCGCCAAAGCCTGCGCAATCTGGCTGAATGCGGTATCTACACCGTGTGCTACAACTTTATGCCGGTGCTGGACTGGACGCGAACCGACCTTGAATACCCGCTACCGGATGGTTCTAAAGCGCTGCGCTTTGACCAAATCGAGTTCGCCGCTTTTGAGCTGCATATTCTGAAGCGCAAAGGGGCAGAGGCCGATTACAGCGCGGAAGAAATCGAGCAGGCAAACCTTCGCTTCGCGGAAATGCGTGATGGCGAGAAGGCGCGGCTGACCCGCAACATCATCGCTGGCCTGCCCGGGGCAGAAGAAGGCTACACGCTCGACCAGTTCCGCGCCCAACTGGACACCTACAAAGACATCGACAAAGCGAAGCTGCGCGAAAATTTTGCGTACTTCCTTGAGGCCATCATCCCCGTCGCCGAGCAGATGGGAATTAAAATGGCGGTGCACCCGGACGATCCTCCGCGCCCAATCCTTGGCCTGCCGCGCATTGTTTCTACCGTGGAGGATATGCAGTGGATGGTGGATGCGGTCAACAGCCCGGCAAACGGCTTTACGATGTGCACCGGCTCCTACGGCGTGCGGGAAGATAACGATCTGGTCGGGATGATTAAACGCTTTGGGCCTCGAATCTACTTCACGCACCTGCGCTCGACGCTGCGGGAAGATAATCCGAAGACGTTCCATGAAGCCGCGCACCTCTACGGCGATGTGGATATGTATGCAGTGGTGAAAGCGATCGTCGAGGAAGAGCAGCGTCGCGAGGCGAACGGGCAGCGCGAGCTGATTCCTATGCGCCCGGATCACGGCCATCAAATGCTGGATGACCTGAATAAAAAGGTGAATCCAGGCTATTCTGCGATTGGTCGCCTGAAAGGGCTGGCGGAAGTGCGCGGCGTTGAGATGGCGATTCAGCGCGCGTTCTTTGGTAAATAGCACTCGCCGGGCCAGGGAATGGGTCAACCAGTTATGCTATAGTCCGGCTCATTCCCTACCTGCCGTGAGTAAAGATGAAACAGCAAATCCAGGACAAACCTTCCGCGCAGCCGCAGCGGCCTTATCAGGAAGTTGGCGTGATGCTGCGAGACATGATTGCGCGGCAGCAGTATGCCCTGGGGGACCGTCTTCCGCCGGAGCGTGAAATCGCGGCGTTGCTGGCGGTTAGCCGCACCGTAGTGCGCGAAGCGCTGATCATGCTGGAGATTGAAGGGCTGGTGGAAGTCCGCCGTGGTGCGGGTATTTTTGTCGTTGCTATGCCCCATCAGACGGTTAACGCGCCGGTGAGCCAGTGCAACGATGCCGGGCCGTTCGAGCTACTGCAGGCGCGCCAGCTGCTGGAAAGCAATATCGCCGAGTTCGCCGCTCAGCAGGCGACCCGGGAAGATATCCTGAAAATGCGCCAGGCATTGCAGATACAAGAGCAGGAGCTGGTTTCCGGCGGGAACGAAAGCGGCGACAGGCAGTTCCACCTTGCCGTGGCCGAGGCCACCCACAACAGCATGCTGGTGGAATTGTTCAAACAATCCTGGCAGTGGCGTGAAAATAACCCGATGTGGATCCAGCTGCACAGCCATCTGGAGAACAACCACTATCGGCAGGAGTGGCTTGCCGACCATAAACAAATCCTTGCGGCGCTGATCAAGAAAGACGCCAAAGCCGCGAAACATGCGATGTGGCAGCATCTGGAAAACGTCAAAAATCGGCTGCTGGAGCTGTCCGATATCGACGATATTAATTTTGACGGCTACCTTTTTGAATCCTGGCCGCTGAACGAGCCTGGGCGTTAACCCCGCCAGCTTCACACGAGCCGCTGTTGCAGCAGCTTCCCGCTTTGCTGTAAATCCTGCTGCGGATTACGGCCTGTCAGCACATATTCATACCCCTTGCTGCGCCACCAGACCAGGTTTAGCCCGCGGCGGACTTCATGCTTCAGCGCTGTACTGTCGCTCGTTTTGCTGCGGGAAATGCACAGCGCCATCGGCCCAAAGCTGGCGTGCAGATAAGCCATCTGCGCGATGGAGGTGCTGTCGTAACGCAGCATTCTCACGCTTTTTAGCTCTGCTTCAGGGATCTCAACGGCCGCCTGAGTGAGCGTCAGGCCGATATCCTGCTGCATACGGTTCAGGCCGCTTTGCAGACCTTGGGGCGTGACGTTGATGTCGGCCAGCGTTTCGGCGCTGTAGAGCGACATGTACTGCGCAATGAGGTCGCGAATTTCCGGCTCGCCGCTGAGCTTTTGTTCACCAGGGCGAATAAAGCGCCCGGCCAGCACGCCGACGGCGAGAAAACTCAGCGAAGCGGCTATCAGGCTGCGGCGGCTGACGCCTTTCGCCTGCGGCTTCACGTTCACCGGCTGATGAAGCAGGACATTCAACTTTTGCTCCATGCGGCTGACCGGCGCTTCCTCCAGCAGAGGCGCAAAAGCCTGTTCCCAGGGCTGGTTACTTTGCATTAATCGTTCAACGCGAGCGGCCAGATCGGCATCGTCATTAAGCTGTTGGTCAAAGGCGCGGCGTTCGTCATCGCGCATCTCACCGTCCAGCCAGGCCACGATAGCCTCATCGCTCCACGGAGCGGAGAAGGATTGACGCGTCATTTGAGCTCCTTCTTCATCGTCGGCATCAGGTGTTTGGCGAGCGTCAGGCGTGCGGCGGCCAGGCGGCTCATCACGGTGCCAATGGGAATGGCCAGCGTATCGGCCGCTTCCTGATAGGTGAAACCTTCGACATAAACCAAAAACACGGTGTTGCGCTGCGCTTCGGGAAGCTCGCTGACCTGCAGCAGCAGCGCGTGGTACTGATGTTTGTCTTCGGTGCTTTCGCTGTCCGCAAGCTGGCTCAGTTCGTCTCTGTCGACAAAGCCCTGGCCCTGGCGAACACGCAGGGCGCGAATTTCATTGATCCAGATAGAGTACAAAATCGCAAACAGCCAGCGGTCGATGCGGGTGCCGGACTGAAATTGACTGCAGCGCTCCAGAGCGCGCACGCAGGTGGACTGAACCAAATCTTCAGCCACATCGCGATTGCGGGACAGCACCATACCGTAGCGCCAGAGGCGGGCAAGGTGCTGTCCCAGCTGTAAACGAACTTCGTTGACGGTGATTTTTACGTCCTCAAACTTAGGACTCCGGGTGCCCGTCAATGGCGGCTTTCAAATCGCGATACTCCTCGCAGCCGGTTCCGCAGAGCGTTTTAATGGTGGCTAGTTGGGCCTTCGCCAGGTCCGGGCGCCCTTTAATCATCCAGGCTTCGCCGAGGTACTCACGCACTTTGGCGTAGTGCGGATCCAGGGCGATAGAACGCTGATAATAGCCGATCCCTTCGTCGGTGCGCCCCAGTTTTCTTGTGGCGTAGCCGCGGTAGTTCCAGGCTTCACGCGTGTTGGGCTGCTGCAGGGTATCCAGCAGGTTTAACGCATCCTGATAACGGCCAGATTTTGCCAGATGATAAGCGTACTGCGTCTTATCGCCGTCGCTTAACATACTGCTCTTTTCCACGGAACAAGTTTTGGTTTTGCTGTCATACACCTGGCCTTTCGGGCAGTCCGGCGTTTTGGAATCATCGTCGCCCATGGCGCTGGCGGCGGCGGAGTAGAAAAGCCCGCTGGCAATCAGGCACAGCAAAGGCAGCAGTTTACGGCTTGAAGGCATGTTCATGGTGTCGTCCTGTAGGTTAACGAGAGTTGCCTTTGCAGGCGGGAAGCATGCGGCGCAGCGTGCCGTCACGCAAAACATAGTGGTGGAGCAGGGCGGCGGCGGCGTGCGCACCCGCCAGCAGGATCAGCGCCCAGGCCACGTTGTTGTGCAGCATTGCCAGGGTATGGCGCAGCGTCGGATCGACGTTAAACACGTCCGGGACTTCAAAGAGGTTGAAGAACCAGAAAGGCTCGCCCTGCGCCCAGCGGAACAGGAAGCCAAGCATGGCCTGCGTCAGCAGCAGGATGTAGAGCACGCCGTGCGTGGCGTGGGCGGCGATGCGAAACGCACCCGGCATCGGCACTTTTTCCAGCTTTCTGGAGGGGGAGAAAGCGGCGCTGATGCGCCAGACCAGCCGGACTAAAATCACCGCACCAAGCAGGATGCCAAATGAAATGTGTAGCGATTGCAGACCTTTGCGCAGCGGCGTGCCGCGCTCAAGGACTTCCCATATATGCGCGCTGGCGAACAGGAATATCACGCTGAAAGCGGTGACCCAGTGCAGGGCCATGCTAAAGGCGTCGTAGCGCTTGCGGGGCAGCCGGGTTTCGGTGGGCAGATAGCTCATGATTGTCTCTTCTTCAGGGTCTGGTAAGGAGTAAACAATCGGGGCGGAGATTTTATTCGGCGAGGATGAAAAAAAAGTCAGGCCCCCGAAAGAGGCCTGACTTAATAAGGGCTGGAGGGCAGCTTACAGCGCTTTTTCCCACACGGACTGCGGCAGCAAATAAACCGCTTTTTCAGCGTGCTGGCCGTCGGTCACGATATGTTTGATGCCGCTCGCCATCACGGCCAGCGTCACGTCGAAGGCGTTCAGGCTGTCACCGAAGCCGGCGGTCAGGTTGAGCATTGAACCGTTCGCCATCAGGTAAAGCGTCTTGCCGTTCAGCTGGTAGGCGTTGATAAACGGCATCACTTCTTCGGTCGGGTATTGCTGCAGGTAGCCGCAGTCGATCTCTTCCGCAACATGGCCGACGTTTAGCACGAACACGCCATCTTTGGCGTTATCCAGTACCGCTGCGCTGACGACTTTTTTCGCGCCGGTTGCGGTGGCGACCACGTCGGTGGTGGCAATCACGTCATGAATATCAACCACGTGCCAGCCGTCGTAGGCGGCCTGCAGGCGGCGAGCCGGGTCTAATTCGGCAACCATTACCTGGCCTCCGTAGGCTTTGGCGGCGGCGGCAACGCCCTGGCCCACCAGGCCATAGCCAATCACCAGCACTTTCTTTTCGTGCAGGGTAAGGTGAGTGGTCTGGAAGAAGGTCTGCCACGCGGTGAGGCCGACCATATGGCGGTTGTGAAGCCCTTCTTTTACCGGCAGATCGTCCCAGTTAAAAATCGGGTAGCCGGGGCGAAGATCGGCGAGGCGGTTGACGCCGGAGCCGGTGGCTTCCAGGCAGGCAACCACGTCACCAAATTCGCCGCGTTGATGCAGCAGCGTGGTGATGTCCGCGCCCATTTCGCACAGGTGGGTTGGGCGCCAGGCTATCGCTTTTTCCCACGAGTTGCGCCAGTCGGCGTCGCTCATATTGCGCCATGCGCAGGCTTCCGCTCCGGCGGCGACCAGGTAAGCGACAACGTCATCCTGCACGGTGGTTGGGTTGCAGGTGGTGAGGAAGACCTGGGCATTTTTCTTCAGCAGGCCTTCAACCAGCGGGATCATTTTCAGGTCGAGATGCATGTTGCAGGCGATACGGACGTGGCTTAAGTCTGGCAGCGACTGAACCTGCTTAAGGGTACGAACCATGTGACGGGTAGACCACGCAATCTCTTTGTTAAACATCTCGCTCTGGGTACTCACGGCTTTTCCTTATTAATTGTTTTTACTGATTTTTATAGAATATATCATCGTGTTAAGGGGCATCAGAATAGCAAAATGGCGGGCGGTTGTTAACCGATGAAGCTGGCGGGGCAAGTGTGATTTCTGCTTACCAATGTTTTGTTTTTTCCCTCGATTTCTTCTCTATAGTAGAAGCTTCATCCCCTGATAAAAACGAGAAAAACATGATCAAAAAAGCGCTTGTTGTGTTGCTGAGCAGTGCCTTGTTGACCCCGATGATAGCGAAGGCCGACAGCACCATAGTGTTCCTGCGCCACGGCGAGAAACCGGCTAACAATAGCGGACAGCTGACCTGCAAAGGGCTGAACCGCGCATTACAGCTGCCTTCGGTTCTGTTAAGCCAGTACGGCAAGCCGGATGCTATTTACGCCTCCGCGCCGAAAGAGAACAAAACCGGCAGCTCGCTGCGCCCGTTAACCACCATCACGCCGACCGCCATCCGAGTTTCTCAGGCTATCGACCTGCACTACCACGCCGGGCAGACGGACGAACTGGCGGATGATTTATTGAAAACCCAAAGCAGCGGTCGCCTGACGTTTGTCTCCTGGGAGCACAAAAACCTGGTGGTGGCGGCGCAAAAGCTGGTGAAGGAAACCGGCGGCGATCCTGCCGTGGTGCCGAAGTGGCCGGGCAGCGATTTTGATTCGCTATACATCATCAAACTGGACGATCAAAAGCGATTTAAATCTTTCACCCACGGCGCGGAAGGGCTGAACAACGTGCCGGACAGCTGCGCGGGCGCAAGCTGAATAAAAAAGAAAACCCGTCTTGGCAGACGGGTTTTTTATGCGTTTAGCGCAAGTGGATTACCACCACACTTCGGCCTGAACGCCTGCCATAAACTCGTTTTTGCTGTTCTCGTTAAAGCGGAAGTCAGACAGCTCGTTATCCAGGATATTCAGGTATGTGCCGTAGAAACGAATCTCAGGACGCGAGCCGAGCAGGCTCGGGCCAACCTTCAGAGCGTGATAGAGCGTGGTTTTGTAGCCAGACTCTTTCAGGTTCACGCCCTGCTCGGTTTTGTTTTTCTGGGTAAACCAGCTCAGCTCCAGGCCGGTCTGGTTCCAGGTATCCCAAATCCACGCCGGGCGAATAACGGCCCGAATGCTGCTGAAGTCGCTGTGGGCGCCGCTCTCATAGCTGTAGACATCGCTACCCTGGGAGTAAACCAGCGCGTTCGCCATGATGATTCTGTCCGCGAGGTACATTTCGCCCTGGGAAATCAGACGCCAGGCCACGCCGTCAGTCTGGTCGCCATAGTAATAACGGCCCGGTGCCATTGAGTTGCTGGCCCCCGAGAAGTTCGCGAAGCTGCTGGCATAAGAGTTATTGGCCACCTGCAGGGTGAACTCGTTGAAGGTGTCACGCGGCAGATCCTGACGCACAATGGCCGTCGCCATCCAGGTATCCTTCAGCTTAAAGAAGGAGCCGTTATTTTCGTTGTCTTTCTGGTCGTCGGTTTTATTGGCAAAGGCGTATTTGCCCATCAGAGACAGCGAGCCTTTTTCCCACAGCGGAATGTTGCGGTAGCGCAGGTCAACCGAGTTGGTGTTCATCTGCGTGGTGTGGCTGAAGTCGCGGGAATAAACGTCGACGTCATTACGGCTGAGAGAGGCGTCAAGCTGGCCCACGCCAAGGTTCCAGTTCTGGATCCCCACGGCGGCGGCCACCTGGGTCGTTAATGACTTCCAGTCGAGCATCTGGATTTCGTATTCTGGCAGCTTGTGTTTACCCACCCAGAAGTCAGCTTCCGGCGCAAACGGCAGGAAACCTCTGGTGGTCAGGAAAATATCGCTGAACTGCATGATATTTTCGTTGCCGTTGTTATCGCCAAACCAGGCGTCGTTATACTGCTCGCCGACGTTACCATCGTAGGTCACGATGGCGTTGGCAGTTTTGCCGTCCTGGTTGTAGACGCGTTGGTTCAGCGTTAAGTCGAACCAGCCGCTCATCTCGTTCCCAAAACGCCCGAGTGACCCGGCGGCGTAGGTTTGCGCTGACCCGTGGTTTGCCGCCGCCCAGCCGGAGCGGAAGTAACCTTCGTAGCTAAAGCCAATATCGTCTTTAATGTATTTGCTGATGTCTTTCAGGGTGACGTTTTGTACGCTGGTTTTTCCGCCTTCATTATTTACAACGGCCACTTTCTGCGTGCCTTTAACCGGCGTTGGCGGCGATTTGGTGTCGAGATGATTATTTTCATTCTCGATGTTGTCGGCTACCGGAGAATAGACCGTCGGGTTAACCTGCGCCGTCGTGGACTGAACGTTGTTGCCGGTTGGCTGCAGTTGAGCGACCTTATCTTTATATACGGCTAACTCTTTCTGCGTTTTATTTAATTCTGATTTGTTTTCTGATAATTGTCTTTCAAGCAATTCCAGACGCTGCTCAACCGTTAATTTTGCCGCCATTACGCTGGTTGAGGATAACGCCAGAAGGATGGATGAAGACAATAAGCTAACCTTCAATAAACTTGAATTCATAGAATGTCCCAGAAGTATAATTATTATTTGCCTCCGGCTTGAATAGCCGGAGGCGGGTGAAAATTAAATTGCTATCATCGGTTTA
Source organism: Cedecea neteri (assembly GCF_000757825.1). Lineage (GTDB taxonomy): Bacteria > Pseudomonadota > Gammaproteobacteria > Enterobacterales > Enterobacteriaceae > Cedecea > Cedecea selenatireducens. The sequence continues at coordinate 2,044,552 of NZ_CP009451.1, read as the reverse complement.
TTTATTACTGCGCCGCCTGCGCTGCATTTACCTTATTGGCGGCAATGACGAACGGTAAATAAATTAGCGTGGAGATGGCCAGGCATAGCAGCCCGACAATCAGCGCCATCCAGTTCCCCCCGGTGCCGAAGAAGGCAATGAGCGGCCCCGGCGTCGTCCACGGTACGGCGTAGGCAATCGGCGGAATAATCTCCAGCGTGACAAAGGTGTAGCCCACCAGAGAGTTCACGAAAGGCACCATAATGAATGGAATGATCAGAATCGGGTTCAGGACGATCGGCAGGCCAAAAATCACCGGTTCGTTGATGTTAAACAGGCCGGGCACGAAGGCCATTTTTGCCAGGTCGCGGTAGTCGGCGCGGCGGGAGGCGATAAAAATAGCCAGCAGCAGGCCAAGCGTCATCCCCGAGCCGCCGTAGTTGGCGAAGGCGTCGTTGATGCTCCCCCAGGTGATAGGGTATGGCGCGCCCCACGTTGAACCGTTGGAAGCGGCGAACGAGAGGTTTTCGAGGTTAGCTTCGGAGAAAATAGTCTCGCGAATAGCCGCCGTGGTGTTCGGCCCGTGAATACCCAGCACCCACAGGAAGTTGGTGACCAGGCCAAGCACCAGCACCGCGACGATATTGGTGCCCATGTTTTTCAGCGGCGCCTGAATCAGGGTATAAATCAGCTCGTTCAGGCCGTTAGGGGAGATTTTCGTCAGGCAGTAGTTCAGCACCGAGAAGAAAATCATCACGAAGAAGATAGGAATCAGTACTTTAAAGGAGCGGGCTACCGCCGGCGGTACGGCGTCCGGCATGGTGATGGTAATTTTCGGGTTGCGCGCCAGGCGGCAGAAAATTTCCCCGGTAATCAGGGCCACAATCACCGCCACAAACAGTCCCTGAGGCCCCAGGTACTGGGTCGTCAGATACGACTGCCCACCCATCATTTGATACGGGGTATAGACCACAAAGAACGCGCCGATGGCGGTCAGGCCGCACAGCAGGTCATCCTGTTGATAGCTGATGGCGATATTACGGGCGACCAGGAAGGCTATCATGATCGACATAATATTCACCGACCCGTTCATCACCGGGGAGAATATATTTTGAGCTTCGGCTAAATTAGGAAACAGAGTTCCAAGATGAAGCAGTGAGGCAATAAAACCATCCGGAGAAAGAATGGCAAAGTTAATCAGCACGATCAGCGAACTGGCCATGACGATCGGGAACGACAAAATAAAAGCATCACGGATGGCCGAGACGTGTATCTGAGAGTTTAATTTAATCGCAATAGGAACAAGAAGTTTTTCCATACCGCGTTCAAAGGCATTCATTATACTCATGATGCGCCCTTTATAATTAGAGAGATATTGACTGGTGATTTAAATTTATCGATAAAAAACCTTCCTCTAACCAGGAGGCGTGACGATAAACCTAATCAATTAATCAGCGAGTTATTATTTCGACCAGAAAGAATTAATGGCCGCCAAGCAGAGTTAACGCAGTATCCAGAACGGACTTTCCGTCCATTTGCCCATAATGCTTCATATCAATTACCGACACAGGAATTTTTCCCTGAGCAATTTCCTCGATTTCACTTTTTTGGAAACGAACCTGAGGGCCCAGCAGGACCACATCCGCTTCATTTTTCTTTATTCTTTCTTTCGCTTCAGCAATCGCCAGTGCGTTAATATTGACCGAAATATTTCCCGCTGCAGCGTGATCCTGCATTCTTTTAACCAGCATGCTGGTGGACATCCCTGCCGCGCAAACCAATAATATGTTCTTCATTTTTACCCTTAACTATTTTGTCGATAATCAGTCAGCGGCTAACTTAATGAATATCAATTTATTCATCTGCCATTTCGATCACAGTTAGTGACCACCGAGTGGTGCAAAAAACAGAATGAAAATGAACCTGTGTTGAACTTTCGGCATTAATGAGATAGTAATTGATTGTTTTTAAATGAATTAAGGAGGTTCAAAAGTGGTTTATAAAGATGTTGTTAACTTACTAAAAAGCCGAATCAGTAGCCCAACCTGCAATATCGGCGACAGCCTCCCGTCCGAAAAAGAGCTGGCTGAATTCTACAACGTGTCGCGCAATACGCTGCGCAAAGCCCTGAGGGTGCTGGAAGATGAATCTCTGATCGAGCGCAGGCACGGCTCCGGTACCTACGTGAGAAACAAGCACTTTCAGGCCTCGGTTACTCACCTGGATAGCTTTACGGAAATTGCTAAAAGTGAAGGTAAAAAACCCTCCAGCCAGGTGCTGAGATTTGAGCTACAGCAAGCCTCCGAGGAGATAGCCAGCCGCCTGCAGCTGGCCATCGGCGAGCCGGTGTATTACGCCAAAAGGCTGCGCCATATCGACAATGTCCCGATGCAGGTGGAGGAAACCTGGCTGTCGGTGAACCGTTTTCCAGATCTGACGGTTAATCACATGAAACGATCGAAATTTTCCTACATCGAGGATGAGTGTGGCGTAGAAATTCATGGCTGCTATGAGTCATTCCAGCCGCTGCTGCCGCCGGCCGACATTGCTAAATTACTGCATATCAGCGTGCGCGATCCGATTATTCGTATGGAAACTCAGTCGGTTGACGAGACTCACAGTCCTATTGATTACTCTATCCTCTACACCAACGTGTTTGAATTTCAGGTGAAGTATTATCTACCGCGTAAGGCGGGTCACAGTTCTGCGCAAAAAAGAGGTTCATTAATCATCTGATAAATAAACCTGTTCCCCGAGTACTGTTAAAAATGCGGTTAACTCTATGTAAATAATGCATTTAAACAGGTTCAAAAGTTGTTCAATTCGTGTTTTCTCCCTGCTTGCCTGACAGGCTTTCGATTGATTAAGCTTTGAATCATTGTCGGCAAGAAATACGCCATCGCGAGAATAGCTGGGAGAAAGTAACGTATGAATATCGCCGCATTTGATATCGGTGGTACCGCCTTAAAAATGGGGATCGTCAGCTCACAGGGCGAGATCCTGGCCAAGGGCAAAGAGACGATTAACGACAGCGACGGCGAGCAAATCTTACAGGCTATTCTGGCGTGGATTACCGCTCACCCCGGCTGCGAAGGCGTGGCGATCAGCGCGCCTGGCTATGTGAACCCGCATACCGGATTTATCGAAATGGGCGGCGCCATCCGCTGGTTTGACAATTTCGCCATCAAAGAGTGGCTGGAAGAACGTACGCAGCTGCCCGTCGCCATCGAAAACGACGCCAACTGCGTACTGCTGGCCGAACGCTGGCAGGGCAAAGCGGCAGAGATGAGCAATTTTCTTGTGCTCACCATTGGCACCGGCATCGGCGGCGCAATTTTCTGTAATAACCAGCTGGTACACGGCGCACGCTTCCGGGCGGGAGAGTTTGGCTACATGCTGACCGAGCGCCCAGGCCCGCGCGATGTTCGCCGTTACACGATGAACGATACCTGCACGCTGAGAACCTTACGCAAAGACTACGCTGAGTACGTCGGTAAGCCGCTTGAAGAAGTCAGTGGAGAAGAGATTTTCGACCGCTTTGATGCGGGCGACGTGGCCTGCCAGCGCATGGTGACCGCGTTCTTCAACGATCTCGGCACCGGCCTTTATAACCTCGTCAATCTATTCGACCCGGAAAAAATCCTGCTCGGCGGCGGCATTGTGGAACGCCCAGGCTTCCTCGAACTACTGCGCGAACACCTGGCCTGGTTCACCATCGACGACTATATCGACACCGTCAGCCACGGCAACGATGCCGGACTCATTGGCGCGGTCTACCATTTTAATCAGCACTATCGGTCGCAGCATGCGATCTCTAATTAAGGGAGAGAATATGTCTGGATTTAAAGAAGGTTTTCTGTGGGGCGGCGCGGTTGCGGCGCATCAATTGGAAGGCGGCTGGAAGGAAGGCGGCAAAGGCATTAGCGTTGCCGATGTGATGACGGCCGGCGCCCACGGCGTCCCGCGTGAAATTACCGACGGCGTGCTGCAGGGTAAAAATTACCCCAACCATGAAGCGATCGATTTCTACCACCGCTATAAAGAAGACATCCAGCTGTTTGCCGAGATGGGCTTCAAATGCTTCCGCACCTCCATCGCCTGGACGCGTATTTTCCCGCTGGGTGACGAGCTGGAGCCGAACGAAGCTGGCCTGCAGTTCTACGACGACCTGTTCGACGAGTGCCTGAAGCACGGCATCGAGCCGGTGATTACGCTGTCGCACTTCGAAATGCCTTATCACCTGGTGACCGAGTACGGCGGCTGGCGCAATCGTAAGCTGATTGATTTCTTCCTGCGCTTCTCAAAAGTGGTCTTCACCCGCTACCAGCATAAAGTGAAGTACTGGATGACCTTTAACGAGATCAATAACCAGGCCAACTACCACGAAGATTTCGCGCCGTTCACCAACTCGGGCCTCAAGTATCAGCCGGGCGAAGACCGTGAGCCGGTGATGTACCAGGCGTCTCACTATGAGCTGGTTGCCAGCGCCCTGGCGGTTCGCGCCGCTCGTGAAATCAACCCAGCGCTGCAGGTAGGCTGCATGATTGCCATGTGCCCAATCTACCCGCTGACCTGTGCGCCGGGCGACATGATGATGGCGATGAACGCGATGCACCGCCGCTACTGGTTCACCGACGTGCACGTGCGCGGCAAGTATCCGCAGCACCTGCTGAACTACTTCGAGCGCCGTGGTTTTGAGCTGGATATCACCGACGAAGATCTGGCCGCGCTTGCCGAAGGCTGCGTCGATTACATCGGTTTCAGCTACTACATGTCGTTTGCCACCAAAGCCAGCGCCGATAACCCGCAGTTTGACTACGACGAATCGAAGAGCCTGGTCTCTAACCCGTACGTGCAGAAGTCCGACTGGGGCTGGCAGATTGATCCGGTGGGCCTGCGTTACTCCCTGAACTGGTTCTGGGACCACTATCAGCTGCCGCTGTTCATCGTGGAAAACGGCTTCGGCGCGATTGACGTTGCGCAGGATGACGGATTTGTTGATGACCAGTACCGCATCGACTATTTGTCTGCTCACGTCGCGGAAATGAAAAAAGCGGTGGTTGAAGACGGCGTTGACCTGATGGGCTACACCCCGTGGGGCTGTATCGACCTGGTGTCCGCCGGAACGGGCGAGATGAAAAAACGCTACGGCTTTATCTATGTTGATAAAGACAACGAAGGCCGCGGTAGCCTGAGCCGCAGCCGCAAGAAGTCCTTCAAATGGTATAAGGACGTAATTGAGAGCAACGGCGAAAAGCTCTGATAATACTCGTGGTTAACTGAATGAACGCTGGCTTAAAAACCAGCGTTTTTTTATTTCAGCTTCGCCAGCAATTCGCCGGAATTGACCACAAAACCGAAGCACTGCTGTACGTTATATAAGGTGGCATCCACGCAATATTCCGGCGACGTGGTGGCACTGCAATCCTCCAGCAGCAGGCAGTCATAGCCGTGGAAGTTGGCGTCCTGCAGCGTGCACAGCACGCACTGATCAACGTTCACGCCCGCAAACAGCAGCGTGGTTACGCCCAAATTTCTCAGCACGCTGTCCAGCACGGTGTCCTGAAAGCCGGACATTCGGTATTTATCGATGCGAATATCGCTTGGGGCGGGAGCAAGTTCTTCCACGATATCTGCTGCCCAGCTTCCTGCCTGGAGTACAGGCGCGCCGGACTCCGGCAGCGGGTCGCCCAGGCCCGTTTGGGTGCCGTCCGGGTTATAAACATGCAGCAGCGCGGGGCTAAGGTTGAGCCTGTCCGGGCGGTTGCCCCAGTTAAGCCAAATCACCGGCACATCGGCCGCACGTGCCGACGGCAGCAGCCTACGCAGCGGATCAATCGGTGCGCGGGCGGGCGTGACGTCCACGCCAATATGCGCCAGCCAGCCTCCCGGATGGCAAAAGTCATTTTGCATATCAATGACGATCAGTGCGCTATGTTCCAGATCGAGCGTGATCTCGCGCCCACGGCTTTCCAGAGATACCGGCCGTGAAGGGCGGCCCGCACGAACCATGTTCACGCTTTGCGGTGTCACCAGCCACTGATTGCGCGGGGCGCTGCCGAGGGGATAACCAGCCATTACTCTGCTTCTCCTTGCAGCACCAGGAGATCTTCTTCGTCCAGCGAGACCGGGCTTCCGCGGCGGATCAATTCGGCGAAGCCTTCGTTTGGCGTCATTACCGTTAACGTATACAGCTTGCCCTTGCCGGTATTGCGGATGGCGTGTTCATTGCCCGGGTGCAACAGCAGGGCATCGCCTTTACGAATTGCCGTCTCCTCATCGTTACAGCGCGCGATACCTTCCCCCGCGAGGACATAGAAAAATTCATGCGCTTCGGCATGCACATTAGGAGGTGTGGCGCCGCCGGGGGTAAATATTTCAACCACGAACACGTTTTCGATGTCGTCCTGCTGCTTGTCGAACAGCACGGCAAAGTAGTTGCTGTCCGTTGGGCTGATGCGAAAAGCCTGGGCGCTGGACACGTCGGTAAGGCGGAAATGTTTCATCGATTATGACTCCTTGCGATAAGGCTGCGTCAGGGCGCGGGGCTGGAGGGTTCGCCCCACCACGCCGGACATCGCCAGAATAGTTAACAGGTACGGCAGCGCCAGCAGAACCTGCGGCGGCAGCGAGCTTTCGAAGACTTGTAAAGAGAGCTGCAGCGCGTCGGCGGCGCCGAAAATAAAGGCGGCCAGCAGGGCTTTTAGCGGGCTCCAGCGGCCAAAAATCACGATAGCTAAAGCAATAAACCCCTGGCCGCTGACGACGTTATCGCGGAACAGGCCGATTTGCGCGGTGACCAGATAGCCGCCGGCAAGGCCAGCCCCGAGGCAGGAAAACAGCACGCCCCAGGTGCGAAGCTTCAGCACGTTAAGCCCGGCGGCATGGGCGGCTTTAGGGTTTTCCCCCACGGCACGCAGCGCCAGGCCAAAGCGGGTATGGAACAGGCCAAAGTGAGCGATAAACACCAGAGCCAGGGTGAGATAGAGTGGCCAGGGCTGGGTAAAAAGCACCGGGCCGATGAAGGGCAAGGATGACAGCAGCGGTACGGGCCAGGCGGCAAACATAGGAATTGTTGCCGCCGTCCCGGTACTGCCTATTGCCAGGGAATAAATCCATGAGGCCAGGCCCGCCGCAAGAATGTTAAAGACAATGCCGACCACAATCTGGCTGGCGTGGGCGCGTAAATAAAGCGCGGCCAGCAACACGCCAACGAGCAGCCCGCCTGCGCCACCGGCAAAAAAGCCGAGCAGCGTCGAGCCGGTATACGCGGCCGCAAGATAGCTGCTGAGCGCGCCCAGCAAAATGGTGCCTTCCAGGCCAATATTCAGCACGCCCGCGCGTTCGGCGTAGATCTCACCGAGCGCAGCCAGCAATACCGGGCCTGCAAGACGGATGGCCGCAGCCAGCCAGCCAATGAAAAAGGCGGCATCCAGATGGGTCATTGCGCTCATGATTTTTTCTCCACTAAAGCATCCTGCACGACTGTCCGGGCTGGCAGGCGCAGGCGGTAATAACGCAGCACGTCTCCTGCCAGAATCATCATGACCACCAGGCTTTGTAATATCAGCACCACCGAAGTTGGCAGGCCGGTTTCACGCTGCATGGCACCGCCGCCAACCTGCAGCCCGCCGTACATAATCGCGGTAGGGATCACCAGCAGCGGGTTCAGCCGCGCCAGCAGCGCCACGACCACGCCGATAAAGCCGACGCCGCCGGAAAGTCCGTCCATCAGGCGGTGCTGAACGCCGAGCACGGCACACAGCCCGGCGAGAGCCGCAAAGCCGCCGCCCAGGTAAACCGCGCTCATTTGGCGGCGGGCAACATCGACTCCGCCATAGCGTGCTGCTTTCGGATTCAGCCCCGCCAGGTTGATTTCGTAGCCTGCAGGCGTGCTGCGTATCAGCCAGCAGGTGAACAGCGTGGCGATGAGCGCGAGAGCGATACCCCAGTGCGTTTTTATGCCGCTGAGAACTATTGGCAGCCAGGTTTCCTGCGGCAGGCGGGGCGTTTGCGGCAGATCTCCCGGCGCACGCATCGGCCCAGAAACCAGGTACTGAACTAAAAAGATGGCGACATAATTCGCCATCAGAGAAATCAGGACGTCGTTGCCGCCAAAGCGCACGCGCAGGGCACCCACCCAGCCAGCCCAGAGCGCGCCGGCGATAAACGTCACTAGCAGCACTATCGGCCAGTAAAGCTCGGCCGGCAGCTTCCACGGCAGGCCCTGCGGCGTGCCGGAAAGTGCTATCCAGCTTGCCGCCGTCGCGCCAACCAGGAAGCAGCCTTCAAAGCCGATGTAGCCCAGTCCCGCGCGCCAGATGACCAGCGTTGCCAGCGCGATAAGCATCAGCGGCGTGGCCTGCACCAGGCTAAGGCCAAACCCGCGAGCGGAGCCAAAAGCCTCGCTGAACAGGAAGCCATAAGCGGTTAAAGGGTTCGCGCCGAAGGGTAAAAACAGCAGCCCACCGACGATAAATGCGGCGAGAATGCCGCCGAAGCTGGTCAGCGCCAGCGCCGAGGGCGACTGTGCCGGGGAAAGGCGTCGTTCAAGCCACTTTGTCATGCTGCTGTTCCGCGTGAGTCGGGCTGCCACCGGCCATCAGTTCAGAAAGGAGGGTCGGCGTGGCGTGTGCCGTCTCCAGCTCGCCCGCGATCTGGCCGTTGTACATCACGGCAATGCGGTCCGAGAGGTTGATAATTTCTTCGAGTTCGGCGGAGATAAGCACGATGGCGCAGCCGCTGTCTCGTGCCGCCAGCAGGCCCGCCCAAACGGCCTCAACCGCGCCCACGTCCAGCCCGCGAGTGGGTTGCTCAACGATCAGTAATTTCGGGTTCTGCGCGACTTCGCGCCCGAGGATCAGTTTTTGCAGATTGCCGCCTGAAAGCTTGCCGGCTTCGAACTGAGCGTCCGGGGCACGAACGTCAAAACGCGCCATGATTTCTTTGGCGTGGCGGGCTATTTTCAGGCGATCCAACAGCCAGCCTTTGGCTTTGGTGAAGCTGCGCTGGGAGCCGAGCATGGCGTTTTCTTCCAGCGAAAGGGTGACGAATGAGCCGACTTCCCGGCGGTCTGCGGGAATAAAACCGATGCCTTTCTGGCGACGCTGAGCGGGCGTAGCATCCGAAATATCTTCCCCTTCCAGCAGAATACGGCCGGCTTCTATCGGCATCAGGTTGAGCAGGGCGCTTGCCAGCTCCGACTGGCCGTTACCTTCCACGCCGGCGATGCCAAGGATCTCGCCCGCTGCGACCCTAAGCGAAGCACGCCAAATTTTTTGCTGGCCGGTTTCGTCGCGCAGGGCAATGCTGTCCACGTGCAGCACGTTGCGGCCAGGCCTGCACGGCGTTTTCTCGACCCGCAGCACAACATCACGGCCAACCATGCGGCGAGCCAGATCGGTTTCGGAGGTGTCAGACACCGCCACGGTTTCCACCATTTTTCCGGCCCGCATGACGGACACCCGGCGAGCAATCGCCATGATTTCATAAAGCTTATGGGTGACGATCACCACGGATCGTCCTTCGGCGCAGAGCGACTTCAGCGTGGCAAACAGGCCTTCTTTCTCTTTCGGCGTGAGCACCGCCGTGGGCTCATCCAGGATCAGAACCTGCGCGTCACGGTAGAGCAGCTTGAGGATCTCAACCCGCTGCTGAACGCCAACGGAAAGGTGCTGTACTCGCGCCCAGGGATCGATGGCCAGGCCATGTTTGTCCGACAGCGCCTTCAGCCGGGCAGCCGCGGCCTTCAGGTTAAGCACGCCGCTGGCATTCTCTTTCAGGCCGAGCACCACGTTTTCGACGACCGTCATCGGCTGCACCAGCATAAATTCCTGATGAACCATGCCGATTCCGCAGGCGATGGCGTCGCTCGGGTCGCGAAACTTCACGCTTTTACCCGCTACCACAATATCGCCTTCATCGGCCTGATAAAGGCCGTAGAGAATTTGCATCAGGGTACTTTTTCCTGCGCCGTTTTCACCCAGCAGAGCATGGATCTCACCGGCTTCAATGGTCATCGAGACGTTGTCGTTGGCGGTGACGCGGGCAAATCTTTTGGTGATGCGATTCAACGCTACACGCGGCAAAGGCGCAGCTATGCTCATCTGTTAACTCCCGGTCAGGCGGTGGCGGATAACGCGCCGGTATCAAGTTGCTGCCAGATTTTCTGGAAGGCTTGCCAGGCGCTGTCGCTCACTAAGCTGGCGTTGTGGGATGTGCTGCCGTAGATAACCGACCAGGCTTTGGCGACGCTCGGCGACCACTCTTCGCCGCCCTTAAAGGCGTGACCTGCCGCCGCGCTGCCCACCTGCGCCACAACCCAGTCCAGGTTTTGCTTAAAGCTGCAGGCGATGTGGCTGGGGGAGACATCTTTCTGATCGGTGTAGCAGCCAATGGCTTTGACGTTCGCGGCAATCGCACCCTGAAGCGCCCCGAGGCCGGTGACGTCGGCGGCATGCCAGATAACGTCGGCGCCGTTGGTTATCATGGCCGTGGCGGCCTCACGCCCCTTCGTCGCGTTGCCGTAGTCGCCGGTGACGACGCCAAGGCCCTTAATGCCCGAGCGCGTTTTTTCCGCTCCGAGGATAAAGGCGCGCATCATGCCCTGCTGGGTCGGGTTATCGCCGCCGCCCACAAAGCCCACGGCTTTGCCTTTGTCGGAAATCAGTGCGGCCAGCGCGCCTGCGGCATACGCGGCCTGAATGTAGGCCAGATTGATGTATTCCACGTTTTTCGGTGCCGCTTCCGCAGGTTTAAACGTGGAGGCGAAAAAGTCGGTATCCGGGTAGTCCGGCGCGATTTCGGTGAACGCCGCGCCGTACTCAAAGCTGTGGCCGATAATCAGGTTGTAGCCATCGTCCGCGTAGCCGCGAATCGACTGTTCCATCTGTGCCTGCGGCACGCTTTCGCTCCAGGCCACCTTAATGCCGGATTTTTTCAGGCTTTGCAGGCCCTGATACGCCAGCGTATTCCAGCCGCCGTCGGAAATGGTCCCCGGCAGCAGCAGCGCCACCTTGAACTCTTTCGTTGCCGCCAGAGCAGAGCGTGACATTACGGGGGCAAGCGCGGGGAGTACCACGGCGCCTGCCAGCATTTTTGCGAAGTTTCTGCGGGTGATGCCTGCCATTTTTTCTCTCCCAGGATTGTGGATGGAGGATGATTGATGACTTCAGTTATGCCGCGCTTAGCGATATCTTAAAAGCACGTATTTTCGTACTGACCGATGCCTTTTAGGCAACGCAGGAGCCCCGATGCTGAAATATCGTTTACTGGTTTATCTTGATGAGGTGGCGCGCAGCGGTTCGATTCGTAAGGCTGCGGAACGCCTGCATATTTCCGCTTCGGCTATCAACCGCCAGCTGCTGGCGCTGGAGGAAGAGCTGGGCACGCCGCTGTTCCAGCGCCTGCCGCGTAAAATGATCCTTACCGCAGCCGGTGAAACGCTGATTCACCATGTGCGCCAGAGCTTTAAAGAGCTGGAATGGGCGCAGATTAAAATTGAGGAGCTAAAAGGACTGCGGCGTGGTGAAGTGACGGTGGCAATGATGAGCGGGCTGGCGGCTAACCTGATCCCGCGTGCGGCAGCCGATTTCCGCCGTGCCAACCCACGGGTAAAGCTGCATTTGCAGCAGATGACACGCGGCGAGGATATCACCAGCGCGGTGGCTTCCGGCGACGTGGATTTGGGGATTGGTTTTGATTTTGAAATGCGCTCATCGCTGCGCAGTATTGCCAGCGTGACGGGCAGGCTGGGCGCGGTCGTTGCGCCGGGGCATCCGCTGGCGGATAAAAGCAGCCTGCGCCTGAGCGACTGTATGCCGCATCCCATGGTTATCGCCGATGATTCCACGGTGATTCGCCCCTACCTGAACGACGTATTTGCCCGTGCGATGGTGGCGCTGCAGCCGGTTATCGAAACCAACTCTATCGAGGTGATGCGTCAGTCGGCGATGATGGACCAGGCGCTGACGTTCCTGACGCCGTTTGATATCGAAACCGACCTGAGGAGCGGGCGGCTGGTTTATATTCCGGTGCGGGAGCTGGGCCAGCAAACGCAAACGCTGATGCTGATAGGCCACGATCGCGGCACCAGCGCCATCGGCAGCGTGTTGGCCGAAACGCTTAAAGGCATGATGCTGCAAATGGAGTAACGCCCGACAGGAAGCCGGGCGAAACATTCAACGGCTAAAGGCAGTGTGCGGGGTAAACATGCTGAGGTCGGCTTTACTGACCTCTTCTATGAGTTGAAGCAGGGCGCGGGCGGCGCGTTCGACCTCAATTTCACCTCTTTCGGCATCGGCGGCCGCAGCATTCCCCGTTGTGCCTGAAGGATGGAGATCCTGAGCCATCCAGCCAAAGCTGACGCCGCCTTCCGGCGTGAGTATGCCCCCTTTGGCTTCTATGGCTACCGAGGCTGAGACAAAATTATCCGCATGCTGCATGTGCACTAACTCCGGGTGGAGGTGCAGCATCACGCTGGTTTCTGATTCGCCGCCGTGAATGCCGTGCTGACGTTCCGCTTCGCTATAAAGATCGGAAGTATCAATGGTGCGGAACCAGCTGGCGCCAACGGCCAGCATATCCAGCTCCACGCGCAGCTTGCGACACACCATTTCCATCAGCTGCGGCTGCCCGCCGTGCGAGTTCCAGAACACTATCTTGCGGATACCTGCCCGCCAGGCGCTTTTGGCCACTTCAAACCACACCTGACCGAGCACTTCGTAAGGCAGCGTGAGCGTACCCGGATAGGCGAGATGTTCGTCAGACTTACCGATAGGCAAAGCGGGCATAAACAGCACGGGTAGATTACCGGGGCGGAGCTGTACCGCGCGCTCGATAATACCGGCGTTGATGGCGGCATCGACCCGCACCGGCAGATGGGGGCCATGCTGTTCCACGGCGCCAACGGGCAGCACCGCAACAATATTGTGCATCTCCAGCTCGCTGAATTCACGAGTGGAAAGATCCCACCACCAGGGGGAAGAGGGCTGTTTCATAGGGCGTCTCCTTTTCTCTCAACCTGGCATACCTGACGGCATCGTTAAAGCAGCAAAAATGGCGCATTGCGTTGCCTTTTTGAGAACGGACTCGTTGCTGAACGAATCAGGCGAATAACGTTTATCCCTGGCCATAAGCCAAATTCTGGTTATCACTGCCTGTATTTAGTTTATTTGGTTCTCAGTCATTCTTTTTTAGCTTAACGATAAGTGAGTTTATGCTCGAATTAAATTAATTGTGACGAAGAAAATCCCTTTTTAGGGATGAATTATTTTCTTTATTTATATTTAATTTATTAACTAAATAAACTTGTGTTGTAAGCTGTTGACGAAATTCATCGCCTCTGATGTACTAATCCGACATTTATTTCTTAACCTCGCGATCTGTTACTCAGAGTATCTCTGGGTGAAATTAACTCTGGACATTATCATGAAAAAAATAACACGACTTCTGCTGGCGACCGCAGGTTTGTTGATGGCAATGGTTGGGCATGCAGAAGAGCCTAAAAAAGGCATTAGCGAGCACCGTATTCCAGCCGTGAAACTGATTAACACCGCGAATAATCACTCTGCATTTGTAAAAGGCTCAATTCCTTCCCTGGCAAAACTTTCTTCCGAGAATCTCTACTTCAGTAATACTTTTGAAGAGTGGCAGAAAGGCGTGCATCCGGCGCCGAAAAAACAGTACGTGGTGACCCTTAAAGGCAGGCTGAAGTTTAAGGTCAGCGACGGCTCAACTTTCATCATCGAGCCAGGTACGGTGCTGCTTGCGGCCGATACGGCGGGTGAAGGGCATAGCTGGGATATCATCGACGGGAAGGAGTGGGTTCGCGTTTATATCCCGGTAGGCGATGACGACCACTTTATTGCGGATAAATAATTATTCTGCCAGGGACTCATCAATTTCAGCTCCGTTAACCATAAAGTGGGGAGGGGCTGCCACTCCTAAATATAGTAGTTTTAATTTTATCAAATATATAAGTAGTGACCATTTATTGTCATCTTTCTGTCATTGTTTCTTGTTGTAAGTTCCTGGTGAATATTAGTTAAAGAAGTCTCATAAGCTGCCGATAAAAATCCGATAATTCAAAATATACTGTCGCAACTGTGATGTGATTTCTACCGATTACCTCCTCTTATTGCCTGCGATATAACCATGAAAGCTCAGAGGGATTTATGAATAAACTGAAAAATATGCGGCTCAGCACTATGCTTGGGGCTGGCTTTGCGCTGGTCATCGCCATTGGATTCTTTGTCGCATTATTTGCCAGAATGCAGTTGGTTTCTGTTGGAAATAACCTGAATTACGCAGCGAATGTCCGCCTGGTAAATTTACTGCTGATCGTAAAAATTAAGGACAATATTACGGACAACGCCCACGATATTCGTGATATGGCGTTGTTCACGACGCTGCCGCATACCGAAGCAGAGAGCCGGGACTACATTACAAAAACCAACCTGGTACTGGAAAAGCGCATCACCGATAACAATACCCTTTTAAAACAGCTGGATAAGGCGCTAAAACTTAAGCGTTCCCGTGAGCTGTTCGACAATCTGAATAGCGTTCGCCCGGCCTATTCCCAGGCGCTGCGCAAGGTGATGAGCGTTAGCGCGGCAGGGCAGTACGATGCGGCTCGATCGCTGGTTATCAATGAAGTGGTTGGCCCGCAGGCCAGGGTACTGGACGCGCTGAGTGAGATGATTGGCGATCACTCCGGCACCACGGTGGCAATGTCGCGCAATTATGTCGATGAAGCGCACTTCTCGGGCAACCTGCTGCTGCTTATTACTATCATCAGCGCGGTGATTGGCTCTTTGATTGCCTGGGGCATCGGGCGAGCGGTTAAAGGCCAGCTTGGCGGTGAGTCAGCTTATGCCGTGTCCGTTGCCAAACAGGTTTCTGAGGGGCAGCTCAATACGGCCGTCGAGCTGAAGAGCGGTGATACCCGAAGCCTGCTTGCCGCCATGGACGATATGCGCAACCGCCTTTTAGGCATCGTCCGTGAAGTGCGTGATAGCAGCCATTCTATCTCTGTTGGTGCCAGCGAAATTGCGTCCGGCAGCACCGATCTTAGCCAGCGTACCGAAGAGCAGGCGGCCAGCCTGCAGGAAACGGCGGCCTCGATGGAACAAATGAGCCAGACTATTCAGCAGAATGCCGAGACGGTGCGCACTGCGACTCGCCTGGCAAACTCGGCAAGCGAAACGGCGACCCAAAGCGGCAATGCTGTGAATAACCTGGTGCTGACGATGCAGGAGATTAGCGACAGTTCGCGGAAAATTGGCGATATTATCGGCGTTATCGACGGTATTGCCTTCCAGACAAACATTCTGGCGTTAAATGCCGCCGTTGAGGCCGCCCGTGCGGGAGAGTCCGGACGCGGTTTTGCGGTCGTCGCCGGGGAAGTGCGTTCTCTGGCACAGCGTTCAGCTTCTGCGGCCAGTGAGATCAAAACCCTGATTGAGGACAGTATGCGAACAGTGACAAAAGGATCGGATATGGTTAGCTCTGCCGGTACGACGATCGATGACCTGGTACAGCAGTCCCACCGCGTGGCCGGGCTGATCTCTGAGATTGGCGTGACCACGGAAGAACAGGGACAGGGCATCGTCCAAATCAACGTCGCTATCACTCAGTTGGATCAGGTGACGCAGCAGAACGCTGCGCTGGTGGAGGAGTCAGCCAGCGCCGCCGAGAGCCTCCGCGATCAGGCCACCAGGCTTGTGCAACTGATGAGTATTTTCAATACCGGGCAGGCTGTAGCGACGGCTAACGCGCGGCTGGTTCAGGCTGCACCCGTTTTAGCGACGCGTAAAACCGCGCTTGCCGTGAGCGGCGGGAGCTCAGATAACTGGGAGAAGTTCTAATCTTCAGCGGCTGCCTGCCGGGTGCAGAGCAGCCGCATCCAGATACTGATAAGGCGTCAGAGGCTTTAAACGTGACTGACCCTGAAAAAATGAAGTTTGATTAATGGTACATTTGATCTCGCGTGTCACAGTCTTATTTATTAAGCGGTTGATTTTAAGGATAAATTATGACAACAGCGATTGATAAAGCATTAGACTTCATTGGCGGTATGAACACCACGGCCTCCGTGCCGGACCCTATGGATGAAAGCACCGCGAAGGGAATGTTTAGTTACCTGAAGCAGCTGGGCGTCCCGGCTAGCTCAGACGACGTAACGGCCCGAGGCGTTCAGGAGGGATGGAACGCCGATTTCACCAAAAAAGTTGCCGGTTGGGCGGACAAGGTTGAGTCCGGTAACCGCCTTATCATTAAAAACCCTGAATATTTCTCTTCCTACATGAAGGAAGAACTCCGGGCGCTGGTGTGACCTGAATACCCGTAATCGAGAAAATAAAAAGGCTGACTGAAGAGTTGGCCTTTTTTTTTAAGACGGAAAAGCTATAACATCTAATTTATTGATGTGAGGGGTATAATGTTTATATAAATGAATCAGTCAGAGCATGTTTACTCGGATAAAGGCTGAACGTCGATCTCATCATATATAAGAAAAACCAAAAAAATGCAGATTGCATATATTGATTTACACGAAGAACTGCGTGCGTTGAATGCACAGCAGGACGCACTGGCGGCGTTCACTATTCTGATGGCAGCACACATATTTCGGGCTTGATCACCGCGACTCAGGCTTTTAACGGACTGGTGCAGGCTGCAGAATTTAACTATCAAAACGCGTTACGCCGCGTGACTCGGGAGCAGACCGAAGAGTCATAAAACTCTTTGCTGATGTGGGAAGGTACGTTTTTTTCAGCCTTTCGTGTGATGCAGACGATCTTATTTATCAAATGCGCCAGGTACGGCTGAACTGCCATTTAAGGTGGACAGGTTAGCGACACTTTATCGCCATCTAAAAATGAAACAACAAAAAAGCCACTCTTTCGGGTGGCTTAATTATATGATTTTAAAGCTAAAATTTGGTGGCCCCTGCTGGACTTGAACCAGCGACCAAGCGATTATGAGTCGCCTGCTCTAACCACTGAGCTAAGGGGCCTTGGCGCTGGATTATAATGTAACTGTCGATGGCAATCCAGCGCTTAAATAGCATGTGCTGATTTTATAAACAATTGCTAATCAATCCCTTATACTTTCCACTCGATTCATTCAGATGGGAAATGCAATGGTCAGCGATATCCTTCAGCCGAACCTCCGGGTCGTGTTCTGCGGCATAAATCCGGGAAAATCATCCGCTCACCTCGGGTTACCTTTTGCTCATCCTGCTAATCGTTTCTGGAAGGTTCTTCACCTGGCGGGTTTTACCGATCGGCAGCTCAAGCCTGAGGAAGCACAACTGCTGCTTTCCTACGGCTGTGGCGTGACGAAGCTGGTTGAGCGGCCTACGGTTCAGGCAAGCGAAGTGGCGTTGCAGGAGCTGCGTGCCGGTGGCCGAGAGCTGATTACAAAGATGCAGGACTACCAGCCGAGAACGCTGGCTATTCTGGGCAAGCAGGCCTTTGAGCAGGCTTTCAGCCAGCGTGGTGCGAAATGGGGCAAGCAGGAGATTACCATCGGTGATACCGAGGTGTGGATTTTGCCTAACCCGAGCGGCTTAAGCCGCGTGACGTTGGATAAACTGACGGAAGCCTATAAAGAGCTGGATGAATCTCTGGCGGCTCGTGGGCGGTAAGCATAGTGTTGCTGTATGCCCTCACCCCGACCCTCTCCCAGAGGGAGAGGGGGGGAATTGAAAGAGGCACCCAGAGAGAGCGGGGAGAAACCGCAAATTCAGGGCAAAAAAAAGCTCCCGGGCGGGAGCTTTTCAGTTTTCTGAACCGATTAATCGTCCAGGAAGCTACGCAGCACTTCAGAGCGGCTTGGGTGGCGCAGTTTGCGCAGCGCCTTCGCTTCGATCTGACGGATACGTTCGCGGGTCACGTCGAACTGTTTACCCACTTCTTCCAGCGTGTGGTCGGTATTCATGTCGATACCGAAGCGCATACGCAGGACTTTCGCTTCACGCGCCGTCAGGCCAGCCAGAACGTCGTGCGTTGCGGAACGCAGGCTTTCGGAGGTGGCAGAATCCAGCGGCAGCTCGAGGGTTGTATCCTCGATGAAGTCGCCCAGATGCGAATCTTCATCGTCGCCGATTGGCGTTTCCATGGAGATAGGCTCTTTGGCAATTTTCAGCACTTTACGGATTTTGTCTTCCGGCATCAGCATACGCTCGGCTAACTCTTCCGGCGTTGGCTCACGGCCCATCTCCTGCAGCATCTGGCGCGAAATACGGTTGAGCTTGTTGATAGTCTCAATCATGTGCACCGGAATACGGATGGTACGCGCCTGGTCGGCGATGGAGCGGGTGATAGCCTGACGGATCCACCAGGTCGCATAAGTCGAGAACTTATAGCCACGGCGGTATTCAAACTTATCAACGGCTTTCATCAGGCCGATGTTGCCTTCCTGAATCAGGTCGAGGAACTGCAGACCACGGTTGGTGTATTTCTTGGCGATAGAAATAACCAGACGTAAGTTGGCTTCAACCATCTCTTTCTTCGCACGGCGCGCTTTCGCTTCACCGATGGACATACGACGGTTGATGTCTTTTACCTGTTCGATGGTCAGGCCGGTTTCTTCTTCAATCTGCTGCAGCTTCTGCAGGCCGCGGTGAACGTCATCGGCAACGTCGTGCAGCTTTTCAGACCACGGCTTGTTCATCGCAATGGCCGCGTTGAACCAGGTTTCGCTGGTTTCGTTGCCGGTGAACAGCGTGATGAAGTTTTTCTTCGGCATTTTGCACTGCTCAACGCACAGCTTCATGATGATACGTTCTTGAGTACGAACGCGGTCCATCATGACGCGCATGCTGTTAACCAGGTAGTCGAACTGCTTCGGCACCAGGCGGAACTGTTTGAACACTTCAGACAGCTGCAGGATTTCGGCTGCGGCATCCGGGTGGCTGCGGCCCTTCGCTTTGATGGTGTCGCGAGCCAGTTCATACTGTTTACGCAGTTCACCGAATTTCTCACGTGCCAGTTCCGGGTCGATGCTGTTGTCATCGTCGGAGCTGTCGTCGTCAGACTCTTCGTCTTCGTCTTCATCGTCGTCCCTCTCTTCCTGAGAGAGTTCGGAACCGACGTGCGTCGCGGTTGGTGCGAGGTCTTCTTCAGCGTTCGGGTCAACAAAGCCGGTGATGAGGTCGGACAGACGCGCTTCTTCGGCTTCAACGCGATCGTACTGCTCCAGCAGATAGGTGATCGCTTCCGGATACTCGGCGACAGAGCACTGTACCTGGTTGATACCGTCTTCGATACGCTTCGCGATATCGATCTCACCCTCACGGGTTAACAGTTCAACGGTGCCCATTTCGCGCATGTACATGCGCACTGGGTCGGTGGTACGTCCAATCTCGGACTCCACGCTGGACAGTACCTGTGCGGCCGCTTCTTCCGCGTCTTCATCGGTATTGTTAGAGTTTTCAGCAAGCAAAAGATCATCGGCATCAGGGGCTTCTTCCATCACCTGAATGCCCATGTCGTTGATCATTTGGATGATGTCTTCGATCTGATCGGAGTCGACGATATCTTCCGGCAGATGGTCATTGACCTCGGCATAGGTCAGATAGCCTTGCTCTTTACCACGTTGGACAAGAAGCTTGAGCTGTGACTGCGGGTTTTGCTCCATAAGACGGTATCCACACTTCAGTATTAGGGTTGTGTCGGTAGGCGTTGCCGCCAACAATAACGTACGAGGGCTGATTTATTTTTATGCCGCAGCCCGTCCGTGCGGCGTTCGGGGGTGACCCGATCAATGTTCGGCAGTTAAGCCGCGAATCTATTTTTTGGCGCGCGATTGCGTTATCACGCGAACTTCTTCACGCTCCGCCGGGGTCAGCCCCGTCGTTCTGGAACGTGCCATTAATTCTTCAAACCTTAACTCTAGCGCCGACTCGAAAAGATGGTCCAGCGAGTCGGTGAACGTTTTTTCAGCAATGTCTCTATCTGCTATATCGTCCCACGCCGAGAGTTTTTCAAGGGTCGTGGCCTCATTTGTGCCACGATATTGCTCCAGCAACTGCCCGGTGGTCAGCCCCGGCTGCGCCATACAGGCGTCAACCAGGCTGCTGAACAGCGTTAAACCCGGCAGCTTTGTGGCATCCAGTCCGCTAAGTGGCGGGACCAGCGGGGCCAGTTCCGGGTTCTGTACCAGTAACCCTATCAGTATACGCATGGTTGTGCGTTTTAGCTGAGGCGCCGGGCGAGGTGTAGCACCTTCAGCCTGTTTGGGCATCAGCTTTTCAAGCTGGCTGTCGTCCAGGATACCGAGCTTGTTGCCCAACTCCTGGCGCAGATAGATACGCAGCGTTTCGCCGGGGACCTGGCTAATCAGCGGCAGAGCCAGGGTGCTTAACCGCGCTCTTCCGTCTGGCGTACTCAAGTCAACCTGAGGCATCAGGCTGTTAAACAGGAAAGTGGAGAGCGGCTGAGCCTGCTCCATCCGCGCTTCAAACGCGTCCTTTCCTTCTTTACGCACCAGCGTATCCGGGTCTTCGCCGTCGGGCAGGAACATAAAGCGCAGCTGACGGCCGTCCGTCATATAAGGTAGCGCAGTTTCCAGCGCTCGCCATGCCGCGTCTCGTCCCGCACGATCGCCGTCATAGCAGCAGACCACGTTGTCCGTTACCCGGAACAGCAGCTGAATATGATCGGCGGTTGTGGAGGTGCCAAGGGACGCTACGGCGTAAGAAATGCCGTACTGCGCCAGCGCCACCACATCCATATATCCTTCGACTACCAGAAGACGCGCCGGTTCCGGCTGGCTCTGCTGGGCTTCATACAGGCCATACAGCTGGCGGCCTTTGTGAAAAATGTCGGTTTCCGGGGAGTTCAGGTACTTTGGCAGGGCATCGCCCAGCACGCGTCCACCAAACCCGATGACCCGGCCGCGTTTATCGCGAATCGGGAACATGACGCGCTCGCGAAAGCGGTCATAGCTGCGGCCCTGGTCGTTAGTGACCAGCATGCCGGCGTCCGTCAGAGCCTGGCGGTTTTCACTGTTGCCGCCAAAGCGTTTAAGCGCATTGTCCCAGCCCGGTGGCGCATAGCCGATGGCGAAGTGGCTAATCACCTCGTCGCTCAGGCCACGCTTGCCCAGATACTGGCGCGCCGGTTCTGCGGCGGGCTGCTTCAGTGCCTGCTGATAAAAGGCGTTCAGACCGTCCATCAGTTGGTACAGGCTTTGGCGCTGGTGTCGTTCGATCTGGCTTGGGCCGTTGCCAGCCTCGTACGGCACTTCAAGGTTGTGCATGGTCGCCAGCTCTTCAACGCTTTCGACAAACTCAAGCTTGTCGTAGTTCATCAGGAAGTCGAGGGCATTACCGTGTGCGCCACAGCCAAAGCAGTGGTAAAACTGTTTATCACCGTTCACGGTGAAAGAGGGGGTTTTCTCGTTATGGAATGGACAACATGCGTGGTAGTTCTTGCCCTGTTTTTTCAGCTTCACGCGAGCATCGATCAGGTCGACGATGTCGGTGCGAGCGATCAGGTCATTGATAAAAACACGCGGGATTCGTCCAGCCATAGGCCCCATGCTATATCCGTCATCTCTCAGGCCGGGGCCTAAAAGCTCAGGGATATGTCAGTTTATAAACGAGAATAAGCCGCGCATTCCTTTCGGAAGCACGGCCTTATAACTACTACTCAGTCTGAAGTTGAGGAGTGAATCCTCAGAAGATTAGTACAGACGAGTGCGGCGTGCGTTTTCGCGAGCCAGTTTCTTCGCGTGGCGTTTCACAGCAGAAGCTTTAGCGCGCTTACGTTCGGTCGTTGGTTTTTCATAGAACTCACGACGACGGACTTCAGCCAGAACGCCTGCTTTTTCGCATGAACGCTTGAAGCGACGCAGTGCTACGTCGAACGGCTCGTTTTCACGTACTTTAATTACCGGCATGTAACTCTCACCTTTAATAATTCGGTTTGCCGCTGGCATACAGGCCAGCTTAATTCAAAATGGTGCGGAATT
Organism: Cedecea neteri; assembly: GCF_000757825.1. GTDB lineage: Bacteria > Pseudomonadota > Gammaproteobacteria > Enterobacterales > Enterobacteriaceae > Cedecea > Cedecea selenatireducens. The sequence goes on along the minus strand of NZ_CP009451.1, from coordinate 2,022,595 downwards.
TTACTGCAACTCTTGCTGCTTTGTAAAGCACCGAACGACGAGAAACCTGGCTTTTAGGGCCGGTATCTTCCAGGACCGCAGATTATACACCATCAGGCGGGGTATAGGGCAGCAAAGTTTTACAAAGGAAGCCACCGGGATTAAACTTCGCGCCGGGCCAAAGAGGTAAAACAAGCCATGCGTGTACTGGGAATCGAAACATCCTGTGATGAAACCGGCATCGCCATTTATGACGATGAGAAAGGGTTATTAGCCAACCAATTGTATAGTCAGGTGAAACTGCACGCTGACTACGGCGGCGTGGTGCCGGAGCTGGCCTCCCGCGATCACGTTCGCAAGACCGTGCCGCTTATCCAGGCCGCGCTGAAAGAAGCCGGATTAACCGCAAAAGATATCGACGGCGTAGCCTATACCGCCGGGCCGGGTCTGGTGGGCGCGCTGCTGGTTGGCGCCACGATTGGCCGCTCGCTGGCGTTTGCCTGGGATGTGCCAGCCGTGCCGGTACACCATATGGAAGGTCACCTGCTGGCTCCGATGCTGGAAGACAATCCGCCCGAGTTTCCGTTTGTCGCGCTGCTGGTTTCCGGCGGCCATACTCAGCTCATCAGCGTGACCGGCATTGGTAAATATGAACTGCTGGGCGAGTCTATCGACGATGCGGCCGGTGAGGCATTTGATAAAACCGCCAAGCTGCTGGGGCTCGACTATCCTGGCGGGCCGCTGCTGTCCAAAATGGCGGCGCAGGGTACGGCGGGGCGCTTTACCTTCCCACGCCCGATGACCGACCGTCCGGGGATGGACTTTAGCTTCTCTGGCCTGAAAACCTTTGCCGCAAACACCATTCGCGATAACGACGCTGACGATCGGACTCGCGCTGATATCGCCCGCGCTTTCGAAGATGCGGTTGTGGACACGCTGGCAATCAAATGTAAACGCGCGCTCGATCATACCGGCTTTAAGCGGCTGGTGATGGCGGGCGGCGTGAGCGCAAACCGTACCCTGCGCGCAAAACTGGCCGAGATGATGACTAAACGCCGCGGCGAAGTGTTTTACGCTCGGCCGGAGTTTTGCACCGACAATGGCGCAATGATTGCCTATGCCGGGATGATTCGCCTGAAAGCCGGCACCTCCGGCGAGTTGAGCGTTAGCGTGCGTCCACGTTGGCCGCTGGCAGAGTTACCCGCCGCCTGATAAGCAAACTAAAAGGAGCGTTTAACCGCTCCTTTTTTGTCCCCGCAGCCCATCCTGCCTGGTAATACTCTGCAACAAACGAAAGCGGAATTTGCCCGGTACTTTCGGCGCACAATCCGGCAATCTATCGCGATACCCGACTGAACCTGGAGAACATTGTGTCCGATATCCTCAGCAAAATTATCGCCGTTAAGCATGAAGAAATTGCCGCCGCTAAAAAAGCAATTTCCCTAAGCCAGCTTGCTGAACAGGCCGCCGCACAGAATCACCGTGATTTTGTTGCCGCGCTGCGCCACAAGCGTGATGCAGGTCTGGCTGGGGTGATTGCCGAAGTGAAAAAGGCCAGCCCGTCGAAAGGGTTGATTCGTGAGAATTTCAATCCTGCTGAGATAGCGGCATCGTATCAACAGGGCGGTGCCGCCTGCCTGTCGGTGCTGACTGATGTGCAGTTCTTCCAGGGCAGCGCGGCTTATCTGCAACAGGCTCGTGCTGCCTGCGAGCTGCCGGTTTTACGCAAAGATTTTATCATCGATCCGTGGCAGGTTGTGGAAGCCCGGGCGATGGGGGCGGATTGCATTCTGCTTATCGTCTCCGCGCTTGAAGACGGCCAGATGCAGGAGCTTGAGGCGCAGGCCCACGAACTGGGCATGGCGGTGCTGGTAGAGGTTCACGATGCCGATGAGCTGGAACGTTCGCTCCGGCTGACCACGCCGCTTATTGGCGTCAACAACCGTAATCTGCGTACCTTCGAAACAACGATCGAAACCACGATTAGCCTGTTAGCTCAGCTTCCGGCGGATCGAATGGTGGTGACCGAGTCCGGCATTGCCACGCGTGAACATGTGATTCGCCTGCGCGAAGCCAACGTGAATAACTTCCTTGTCGGTGAAGCTTTTATGCGGGCAGACGAGCCGGGCCAGGAGCTTGCCGCGATGTTTTTCCCTGGCCGGTAAACGGCAGAGCGATTGTTAAACCACGCCTAAAGTCCGCTGGGATAGCCGGCTTGTTACGGGCGTAAAAAAGGAGTGATTTATCACTCCTTTGTTGTTTCTGGCTGGTCTCAAGCGAGACGGGGTTATTCCTGCTCGGTTTTTTTCTTTTTCTTCTTAAACCGCGCCCAGATCTTTGTTTCCTGGCCACGCCACAGGCGCTGAATATTGTCGTGGTGACGCATCAGAATCAGGCAGGAAAGCATGGCGACCGGAAAGGTGAACTGTGGTTTGAACCACCAGACATAAAACGGGGCGATAAGCGCGCTGATAATGGCGCCGAGGGAAGAGTAGCCGCTTAATAACACGCTTAGCAGCCAGGTGCCCGCCATCACGCCGGTTAAATCCCAGCCAATAGGCGCAATGGCACCAAAGGCCGTAGCAACGCCCTTGCCGCCGCGAAACTTAAAGAACACCGGCCAGATATGGCCGAGGCAGGCGGCGATGGCAATCAGGCCAAGCCAGAAGGGGGTCACACCCAACGCCCACGCCGCCCAGACGGGCAGCATGCCTTTCAGAACGTCAAAAATCAGTACCGCTGCGGCTGCACCTTTACCGCCAATGCGTAATACATTGGTTGCTCCTGGGTTACCGGAGCCGCTCTCGCGTGGATCGGGGAGACCGGCAATGCGGCAAACCAGAATGGCGCTAGAAATCGAGCCGCAAAGATACGCGAGGAGGATCATACCAGGCGCGATTGCACTCATAACGCTGTTCCATGTTGAAAGTGTCGAAGTCTTCTTTGCATCTGTGGATAATACGCATATTTCGCCGGAAGTGGTATCCGGCATGACTAAAAACCGGGCAGGGCGTGATGGACATTGTATTTATAGAGCAGCTTTCGGTAATCACCACCATCGGTGTTTACGACTGGGAACAGACCATTGAACAGAAGCTGGTGTTCGATATCGAAATGGCCTGGGATAACCGCAAAGCCGCGGGCAGCGATGATGTAAAGGATTGCCTCAGCTATGCGGATGTGAGCGAAGCTGTGATTAAGCACGTCAGCGGCGGACGCTTTGCCCTGGTGGAGCGCGTGGCTGAAGAAATAGCGGAACTGCTGCTGGCCCGCTTTAACTCGCCGTGGATTCGCCTGAAGGTGAGTAAGCCAGGGGCGGTAGCTCAGGCCGCTAACGTTGGGGTTATCATCGAGCGTGGCAGTAATCTGAAACCAGGCAAATAATTACCGGGATCGTTAAACCAAACGGTGACCGGCGGGTCTTATCAACGTATCTTTTGCGGCTAACGTCCTGCGTAGGCCGTTTTTTTGTGTCTGTTTTTGGGGATGAGGGTTAAGTGATGAGCGATCTACCAACCTTGGCAATTGCCGCCATTCTTGGCGTTGTTGAAGGGTTAACCGAGTTTTTACCGGTATCGTCTACCGGGCACATGATTATTGTGGGGCATCTTTTAGGCTTTGAGGGGCAGACGGCTGAAACCTTCGAAGTGGTTATCCAGCTTGGCTCTATTCTCGCCGTGGTCGTGATGTTCTGGCGTCGTCTGTTTGGCCTGATTGGCATTCATTTTGGCCGTCCTCCCGAGCATGAAGGGGTAGGCACGGGGCGTCTTTCACTGATTCATATTCTGCTCGGCATGATACCGGCGGTGGTGCTGGGACTTGTTCTTCACGATGCCATTAAATCGCTGTTTAACCCGGTGAATGTGATGTATGCCCTGGTGGTCGGCGGCGTGCTGCTGATTGCGGCGGAATGCCTGAAGCCGAAGGTGCCGAGTGCGGTTGGCGTGGACGACATCACCTACCGTCAGGCATTTATGATTGGCTGCTTCCAGTGTCTGGCGCTTTGGCCGGGCTTCTCTCGTTCCGGGGCAACCATTTCCGGCGGGATGCTGATGGGCGTTAGCCGCTATGCGGCCTCTGAGTTCTCGTTCCTGCTGGCGGTGCCGATGATGATGGGGGCGACGGCGCTTGACCTCTATAAGAGTATCGGCTTCCTGACGATGGGCGACCTGCCAATGTTTGCCGTGGGCTTTGTTACCGCCTTTATCGTCGCGCTTATCGCCATCAAAACCTTCCTGCATCTGATTAAGCGAATTTCGTTTATTCCGTTCGCTATCTACCGCTTCGTGGTAGCCGCAGTGGTGTTCTTTATCTTCACCTAGTTTCTGATGCCCTCAGCCTTGCGGCTGGGGGCAGTGCTGTTCCTTCCAGACAGCAACCGCTTTAATTCTCCGCTTCGTCAGCTCTTCCCTGATTGCCGGGCCGCTGAATCCAGCTTCAATCACTTCTTTGTTCGTTACGCTCTGCGCCGCAATCCAGGCCGCGCGCAGCATTCTGCCCTGCGGATAATCACTGGCCTCAAAACCGGTGCGCCCTCGGGCATCGGCCTCGCTGGTTAAGGCGATTTGCTCCACGCGATGCGGCTTACGCCAGGCGTCGATGGCGTCGAACAGCTTTATCACCGTTTTTGGCTGCAAAATCGGGAAGGTGTGGATCAGGTCGTGGAACTCGGCGACCAGTTTTGCCAGGTCACGAATGTCATTCGGGATGCGCAGGCGGGCACAAAGTTGCTCCACAAGCTTAACGCCCGCCGGGCCGTGGCCGTGGTGGCTTGGCCATTTTTCTTTTGGCGTCAACCCCTTGCCGAGGTCGTGACACAGCGTGGCAAAGCGAACGTCTACCTCCGGGCTAAGCTGCGCGGCAATAGACAGGGTCATCAGCGTATGGATGCCGGTGTCTATTTCCGGGTGCCATTTTGCCGGCGCCGGAACGCCGTATAGCGCGTCGATTTCCGGGAACAGGACTTTCAGGGCGCCGCATTCGCGCAGCACGGCAAAAAAGACCTGCGGATTACGGCTGGTGAGGGCGTTTTCCGTCTCCTTCCAGACGCGTTCGGCGGTGAGATGGGCGATTTCACCGTTGTCGGTCATTTCACGCATCAGCGCGAGGGTTTCTGGCGCTATCTGGAAATTCAGGTGGGCGTAGCGTGCAGCAAAACGCGCCACGCGCAGGACGCGCAGCGGGTCTTCATTGAAAGCCGGTGAAACATGGCGCAGCAGGCGACGCTCGATGTCGGCGAGGCCGTTATACGGATCGATAATCTCGCCGTTCTCATCCTGGGCAATGGCGTTGATCGTCAGGTCACGGCGCAGGAGATCCTGTTCAAGCGTGACGTCCGGGGCTGAATAGCAGGTAAAGCCGGTATAGCCCTGGCCTGATTTCCTTTCGGTACGGGCCAGCGCATACTCTTCGTGGGTTTGCGGATGCAGGAACACAGGAAAGTCTTTCCCGACCTGCTCGTAGCCTTCATCCAGCATTTGCTGAGGCGTCATCCCAACCACAACCCAGTCTTTATCCTTAACCGGTAGTTTTAATAACCCATCACGAACTGCACCACCGACCAGATAAATCTTCACGCTTTACACCCCAGGCACCGTTATTGAACCACGAATGGTAAGTGTAGATGCGAGGGGGAAGCAACGGCTAATGTGTCGCCGTTAGTTCATCCAGCGGTCTTTCTTCTTACGGCTTGGGATCATGTGCGGAAGCAGCAGGCCAATCAGCAGGCCAAACCCAGCCACACCGCCGCCGTACATAAACCACTGCATGATGATGGCGCGCTGTTTATCGTCAAGCTGGACGTTGGCGGCATCCACCTTTTTCTTGGCGACGATTAGCTGGTTTTTAAGCTGCTGATTCTCGTCCTTCAGGCCGTTAATCACGGTGTCGCTCTGGGCAACCTTCTGCTGCATTTCAGCGGTACGCTGGTTCCAGGTTGTGTCGATGTTATTCAGCTTGTCGGTCAGCGTTTTGACCTGGTTTTCCAGATCGGGTACGCGGGTACGCAGGCTTGGATTGGTGCTCAGCTGAGCAAGCGGGATCCAGGAAGTGCGCCCGTTGCTGTCGCGTACCTGGCCGTATTTCGTTTCTTCATTGCTTTGCAGCAGCGTGACTTGTTCCCCTGCGTTGACGGTGCCAACCAGGCGGTAGTTATCGCCCGGGCCACTGCGGACCCAGGTGTTCAATTCATCAGAGACATAACGTTTTTCTTCGGCATGAGCCACGACGGAAACGCTAAGGGACAGCAAAGTGAGGCAAATCAGGCGTAATTTCTGCATTATTTCGTCGTTATTTTCATAAAGTGTGGAACGATAGTAGTGGCAACAGTCTGACGGTGCAATCCGTAAACCTGAATGAGAATCATCCTGATGTCAATTTCACCACCAGGCGTTCCTGCACTACCGCAAATTCGCTACCCGAAGGGGTATTTTGTCGTACTATTACAGACCTAATCGACGCTATTTAGTTCGCCAGGATGTTGCCTGGTGTGACGTAAACAAAAGTAAAGAAGACATGGCTCAGGAAATCGAACTCAAATTCATCGTTAACCCTGCTGCGCTCGACGCGCTGCGCGACAAGTTGAATGCCCTGCCAGGCGAGCACAGCGATCCACGGCAGTTGCTCAATATCTATTATGAAACAGCGGATAACCAGCTGCGTCGCCACGACATGGGGCTGCGCATTCGTGGGGATGCCGGGCGCTATGAAATGACGATGAAAATCGCCGGACGCGTGACCGGCGGGCTGCATCAGCGCCCTGAATATAACGTAGAGCTAAGCAAGCCCGAACTGGATCTCGCTTTGCTGCCGGCGGAAGTGTGGCCCGAAGGGCTGGACGTGGCGGCGCTGCAGGCCGAGGTTAAGCCGCTGTTCAGCACCGACTTTGCGCGTGAAAAGTGGGTGGTTACTCACGGTGCGAGCCGTATTGAGCTGGCGCTGGATCTCGGTGAAGTGAAAGCCGGGGAGCACCAGACGCCGATCTGCGAACTCGAACTTGAACTGTTAGCCGGTGAAACGTCAGACCTGCTGGCCCTGGCGGAAAGCCTGGTCACTGAGCCTGGCCTGCGTCAGGGCAGCCTGAGCAAAGCGGCGCGCGGTTATCACCTGGCTCAAGGCAATGCGGTGCGCGAAGTGAAGCCGCTGGGCGTGCTCTACCCACCAGCTAAAGCCACCGTTGAACAAGGTCTGGAAGGTTCCCTGGAGCTGGCGCTCGCTCACTGGCTCTACCATGAAGAGCTGTGGCTTAGCGGCGTGAAAGCGGCCAGACAGCAGGTGATTGATGCCGTGGGCCTGGTGCGTCATGCGCTGGCGCTTTTCGGCGGCATCATCCCAAGAAAAGCGAGCACTCACTTGCGTGAGCAACTGATTGCGCTTGAAACCCGCTTTGCCGACGATGAAAAAGCCGAGGCAATGGTGTACAGCGCGCAGGCAAGCAGCGCCAAACTGGCGTTAACCCGCTGGCTGGTGGAGCGCCAGTGGCAGGCGTTTGTTGATGAAAAAGCGCGCGCTAAGCTGGATGGCTCCTTCAAGCGTTTTGCCGATACTCACCTTTCCCGCCACGCGGCCGAGCTGAAAGAGACCTTCCAGCGCCCGCTGGGAGACAGCTATGCTGACCAGCTGCCACGCCTGGCGCGTGAGACGGATTCTATTCGCCTGCTGGCCGGGGTATACAGCGATGCGCAAACTCAGCCATGGCTGGAAAACTGGCAGGGACTGCGCCACGCCATCGTTACCCGCCAGCGCATCGAAATAGAGCATTACCGAAACGAAGCGATCTCGCAGGCGCCATTCTGGCTGCATAGCGGGAAATAATAGACTGGCAACGGATACCCACCATGATGTCGCTGACTCCTTTATTACAGCAGCACCTGCAGGCGTTTTTGCCGCGCCTGCCGCAAGAGATTGACTCCCTGACACTGAGCGACGAAGCTCGCGCGGTGCTGGCGATAAGTGATTTTGTTGGTGACAGCGTGGTGGCGTATCCCGCCTGGCTGCAAACGTTGCAGCAGGACGCGCCGAAGGCTGACGAATGGCAACATTATGCCGCCTGGCTGCAGCATGACTTGCAGGATGTACACGACGAAGCGGCATTAATGAAAGCGCTGCGTTTTTTCCGTCGCCGCATTATGGTGCGCATTGCCTGGGTGCAGGCGCTGGAGCAGGTGGATACCCAAAGCACGCTGCAACAGCTCAGCGTGCTGGCTGAAACGCTTATCGTGGCCGCCCGCGACTGGCTCTATGCTGCCTGCTGTCGCGAGTGGGGCACGCCCTGTAACGCAGCCGGAGAGCCTCAGCCGCTGCTGATCCTCGGCATGGGCAAGCTCGGCGGTGGCGAACTGAATTTCTCTTCCGATATCGACCTGATTTTTGCCTGGCCGGAGAACGGTTCAACCCAGGGCGGGAGGCGCGAGCTCGATAACGCCCAGTTCTTTACCCGCATGGGGCAGCGCCTGATTAAAGTCCTCGACCAGCCTACGCAGGACGGTTTTGTTTACCGCGTGGATATGCGCCTGCGTCCGTTTGGCGACAGCGGCCCGCTGGTGCTCAGCTTTGCCGCGCTGGAAGATTATTACCAGGAGCAGGGGCGCGACTGGGAGCGCTATGCAATGGTGAAAGCGCGCATTATGGGTGACAACGACGACGTGTGGAGCCAGGAGCTGCGCAACACGCTGCGGCCGTTCGTATTCCGCCGCTACATCGACTTTAGCGTGATCCAGTCCCTGCGTAACATGAAGGGCATGATTGCCCGCGAAGTGCGCCGCCGGGGGCTGACGGACAATATTAAGCTCGGGGCGGGCGGTATCCGTGAAATCGAGTTTATCGTTCAGGTCTTCCAGCTCATCCGCGGCGGGCGAGAGCCTGCGCTGCAGTCCCGCTCTCTGCTGCCTACCCTCGACGCCATCCAGCAGCTTCATTTGCTCCCGGAAGAGGATGCGCAGAAACTCCGCGCGGCCTACCTCTATTTGCGTCGGCTGGAAAACCTGCTGCAAAGTATCAACGACGAGCAGACGCAAACCTTGCCGGGGGACGATCTTAATCGCGCTCGCCTGGCCTGGGCGATGCAGGCCGCAGACTGGAATGCGCTTCAGCAGACGCTGCTGCTGCATATGAACGACGTGCGCCAGGTCTTTAATGACCTGATTGGCGACGATGAGCCCGAAGCCGGGGAGGATAAAGTCTCTGAGGCATGGCGTGAACTGTGGATTGACGCCCTGGACGCCGATGAAAATACGGCGGTGCTAAGTCATTTAACTGCTGAGGCACGGGCCGAATTACTCAAGCAAGTTAGCCATTTCCGTCAGGAGATCGACAAGCGCACTATTGGCCCACGTGGCCGCCAGGTGCTGGATCAGCTGCTGCCGCACCTGCTGAGCGAAGTCTGTTCCCGGGCCGACGCGCCGTTGACGTTTTCCCGCTTAACGCCGTTGCTGTTTGGCATTCTCACCCGCACGACCTATCTGGAGCTGCTCAGCGAATTCCCCGGCGCGCTCAAGCACCTGATCACACTCTGTGCGGCCTCGCCGATGATTGCCGCGCAGCTTGCCAGCTACCCGCTGCTGCTTGATGAATTGCTCGATCCCAACACGCTGTACCAGCCAACGGCAATGGATGCTTATCGCGACGAACTCCGTCAGTACCTGCTGCGAGTGCCGGACGAAGACGAAGAGCAGCAGCTCGAAGCGTTACGCCAGTTCAAACAGGCCCAGATGCTGCGTGTGGCGGCAGCCGATATCGCCGGAACCTTGCCGGTCATGAAGGTTAGCGACCATTTGACCTGGCTTGCCGAGGCTATTCTGGATGCGGTGGTTCAGCGAGCCTGGACGCAAATGGTGGCGCGCTACGGTCAGCCCCGGCATCTGCAGGACAGAGAAGGCCGTGGCTTTGCCGTGCTGGGATACGGAAAACTGGGCGGCTGGGAACTGGGCTACAGTTCCGATCTGGATTTGGTCTTCCTGCACGATTGCCCGATGGAAGTCATGACGGACGGCGAGCGGGAAATCGATGGTCGCCAGTTCTACCTGCGCCTTGCCCAGCGCATTATGCACCTGTTCAGCACGCGAACCTCGACCGGTATTCTGTACGAAGTCGATGCTCGTCTCAGGCCATCCGGTGCGGCAGGAATGCTGGTGACTACGGCAGAATCCTTTGCCGATTATCAGAAAAATGAAGCCTGGACCTGGGAGCATCAGGCGCTGGTCCGGGCCCGCGTTGTTTACGGTGACCCGGCGCTTAACCGCCAGTTTGATGCCATTCGTCGCGAGATCCTTTGCACGCCACGAGAAGGGCAGGCGCTGCAGGTTGAAGTGCGCGAGATGCGTGAAAAAATGCGCGCGCATCTGGGCAATAAACACCGCGATCGTTTTGATATTAAAGCCGATGAAGGCGGTATCACTGACATCGAATTTATTACGCAATATCTGGTGCTGCGCTATGCCAGCGAAGCGCCGAAGCTTACCCGCTGGTCTGATAACGTCCGCATTCTGGAGCTGATGGCGCAGAACGACATTATGGACGAAAGCGAGGCCAAAGCTCTGACCCACGCCTATGTCACGCTGCGCGATGAATTGCACCATCTGGCGTTACAGGAATTGCCTGGGAACGTTGCGCTGGACGCTTTCGTTGAAGAACGTGAGCAGGTGCGCCGCAGCTGGCAAACCTGGCTTGGCGAGCCGCAAACGCACGCCGGGGCGTAATTATGTTATCATCCCGCGCAAAATTTTATCCCTCGCTGGAGAGTCAGGAATGAAAGTAACGCTGCCCGAATACAGCCGTGCAGGCGTCATGGTGGTTGGTGATGTGATGCTGGATCGCTACTGGTACGGCCCAACCAGCCGTATCTCGCCGGAAGCCCCGGTGCCGGTGGTGAAGGTGGATACCATTGAAGAACGCCCTGGCGGTGCGGCTAACGTGGCGATGAACATTGCTTCGCTTGGCGCTAATTCTCGCCTGGTCGGCCTGACCGGTATTGACGATGCGGCTCGTGCGCTCAGCCAAAGCCTGGCCGGCGTCAACGTGAAGTGCGACTTCGTGTCCGTCCCGACTCACCCAACGATTACCAAGCTGCGCGTGCTTTCCCGTAACCAGCAGCTGATTCGCCTCGACTTTGAAGAAGGGTTTGAGGGCGTAGATCCAGAACCCTTGCACGAGCGTATCAGCCAGGCGCTGCCGCAGATTGGCGCGCTGGTGCTTTCCGACTACGCCAAAGGCGCGTTGGCAACCGTGCAACAGATGATTCGCCTCGCGCGTGAAGCCAAAGTGCCGGTGCTGATCGACCCGAAAGGTACGGACTTTGAGCGTTACCGTGGTGCCACGCTGCTGACCCCGAATCTTTCCGAGTTCGAGGCCGTGGTCGGCAAATGCAAAACCGAAGCCGAGCTGGTGGAACGAGGCATGAAGCTGATTGCCGACTATGAACTGTCGGCGCTGCTGGTGACGCGTTCCGAGCAGGGCATGACGCTGCTGCAGCCGGGCATTGAGCCATTCCATCTGCCAACCCAGGCGCAGGAAGTCTACGACGTGACCGGGGCCGGTGATACGGTGATCGGCGTGCTGGCGGCGACGCTTGCGGCGGGAAACTCTCTGGAAGAAGCTTGCTACTTCGCCAACGCTGCGGCGGGCGTGGTCGTTGGCAAGCTGGGAACGTCAACCGTTTCTCCGGTCGAGCTGGAAAACGCGGTACGTGGTCGCGCAGAAACGGGCTTTGGCGTAATGACTGAAGCCGAGCTGAAAGTTGCCGTCGCCGCTGCGCGCAAGCGCGGTGAGCGTGTAGTGATGACCAACGGCGTGTTCGATATTCTGCATGCGGGCCACGTATCTTACCTGGCGAACGCCCGCAAGCTGGGTGACCGTTTGATTGTGGCGGTGAACAGCGATGCTTCTACCAAACGCCTGAAAGGCGAAACTCGCCCGGTCAACCCGCAGGATCAGCGCATGATCGTGCTGGCGGCGCTGGAAGCCGTGGACTGGGTTGTGCTGTTTGAAGAAGACACGCCGCAGCGCCTGATTGGTGAGGTCCTGCCGGATCGTTTAGTGAAGGGCGGCGACTACAAACCAGAACAGATTGCCGGCAGCAAAGAAGTTTGGGCCAACGGCGGGGAAGTGATGGTGCTGAACTTTGAAGATGGCTGCTCTACCACCAATATCATCAAGAAGATCCAGACCAACGGCTAAATCCAGCCGCCTGGAGAAAAATGCCCTCGTAAGAGGGCATTTTTGTTTCTAGTGCTTCACTAACGTGGCGAAGTAATAGACCAGCGGAATCGCCAGCAGGTACAGCCCCACCGGAATTTCACGCCACTTACCGGCAATCACTTTAATGATGATGTAGAACAGCAGGCCACCGGCGATCCCGGTACCGAAGCTGTTGGCGATAAGCGTGATCATCACCATCATCAGTACCGGCAGGCCGTCGGTAAAGTTCCCCAGATCCACTTTGCGCAGGCCGCTGAACATGTTCAGGCCGATAAGGATCAGCGCGGGTGCAGTCGCTTCTTTAGGGATCATCAGTGCAATCGGCGTAAACAGCAGCATCAGCAGGAACATCACCGCCGCCGCCAGCGCGGTCAGGCCGGTTTTACCGCCAGCTTCTGCCGCCGCCGAAGACTCAATCAGCGCGGTGGCGGCCGGAATACCGACCCACGGGCCCAGCGCTGCGGCAATGGAGTCCACCATAAACGGACGGTTGATGTGCTGCATGTTGCCATGTTCGTCCAGCAGCCCGGCTTCGCCGCCCACCGCCAGCGTGGTGCCCATGGTGGAGAAAAACTCTGAAGCAAAGAACACAAACAGGAACGGCAGGAAGGCGATGTTCAGCGCGCCGAGCATATCAACGTGGCCCAAGACCGGTGCCAGCGAGTGCGGCATAGCGATAAAGCTTTGCGGCAGATGGGTGACGCCCAGCGGAATGCCGACCAGCGTGGCAAACAGGATAGCCCACAAAATGGCGCCCGGTATGCGGCGAGCCTGAAGGGCAATCGCCAGGAACAGGCCGCACAGCGCAACCATCGCGCCAGCAGAGGTAAAGTCGCCGAGCGCCAGAGCGTTGGTTTTCGCGTTTGCCAGCACCAGGCCAGCGTTACGGAAGCCCAGCACCGCGACGAACAGCCCGATGGAGGCCGTAAGCCCGAGCTTTATCGACTGCGGCACCGAGCGCGTAACGACCTCGCGCAGGCCGAGGCGGGTAAGCGCAAAGAACAGAATGCCTGACCAGCAGGCGATGCCGAGGCCAATCTGCCAGCCAATATGCTCGCTCCCGGCGAGCGTAACGCCCACCAGCACCGAGCCGCCGATACCTGGCCCGACAATAAACGGCAGGTTGCCGTAAAACGCCATCAGCAGGGTGCCGATGACGAAGGCGATGATCGTCCCGGTAGTTGCCGCGCCTTTATCCATGCCGCCTACGGCAAGCAGGCCGGGGATAACCACTAAAAGATAAGCTGCAGCGAGAAAGCCGGTCACGCCCGCGAGGCATTCGGTTTTCACTTTGCTTTGGCGGCTGCGGAGCTGGAATCGCCGCTCCAGCCAGCTTTCACTGGCGGCCTGAGACACTGAATTTTCGGCCATTATTTGGCTCTCCGGATTAATGTGTTGTGTGTGCGTCTGCCGGATGTTCGTGGCATTCAATAAGCGGGTCGACAATCTGGCGAGTGCTGCCATCCGTCAGGCCCAGATCGGTCAAATGTGGCCCGGCGTTACAGGCGAGGCAGGTGCCTTCGATAGCCTTGAACACGCGGTACGGCGGCTCCCAGTCGGCGACTTTATTGCTCAATTCGCGTAATTGAGCAAACTGCTGCGCCAGCTCGGCGGTGGGAAGATCGGAGAGCATTCCGGCAATCGGCATTTCTACCTTCGCCAGCATCTGCCCGTTTTGGCTCAGCGCCATCCCGCCCCCGCAGGCGATAAGCTCGTTGGCGGCCAGCGCCATATCGTGCGGATCTCTGCCCAGCACCACCAGATTGTGCGAGTCGTGCGAATAGGTTGTGGCAATGGCCCCGCGAAGTTCTCCCCAGCCTTCGAGCAGCGCCAGCTGAGGTTTTGCCTCGTGGCGGCCGTGACGATGCTGAACCCAAATCAGGCTGAAACCTTCTGGCAGCTGGACTTCACCGTGCCGGACTTCTACCTCGACTTCGCTCCATTGGGTGAAGCGAGCGCCCTTGATGTGGCGCAGGCGTGCGCGGCCATTGTTGACCGGCACTTTGAGTACAAAATCGTTTGGGTTTAGCGGCTGCAGCTGAACGGTATCTCGCGGAGGAACGATAGACGGCGCCGCGACGGGCTCCAGCATTTTCCCCTGTTCGGCTACAAGCTTCCCGGCAACGTAAACGGTTTTGGCGCTCAGTTTTTCCAGTGAATCAAACACCACCAGATCGGCGGTGCGCCCTGCGGCAATCAGGCCGAGATCCGGACGCTGCAGACGCAGCGAGGCGTTAAGCGTGGCCAGGCGCAAAGCATCCGTGGCCTTCATGCCGTGCTCAATCAGCAGGTTAAGCAGCGCCACGATACCGCCTTTTGCCAGCAGCATGTCCGGCGGCACGTCATCGGTGCAGACGGTGACCTGTGAGGAAAGATGCGGCAGGCCGTTCAGCGCGGCGACGATCTCCGGCAGCAGATACGGGTGTGAACCACGAATTTCCAAAGTCAGCCCGGCGCGCAGTTTTTCCAGCGCATCTGCCGCGGAGGTCAGTTCATGGTCGGACGTTACGCCAGCCGCCAGGTAGGCCTGCAGTCCAGCGCCGCTGAGGCCCCGCGCATGCCCTTCAATCAGCTTGCCGCTCTCCAGGCCAGCGTTAAGAATTTCCAGCATTCTCTCGCTGCCGTTGAGCACGCCGTGCATATCCATCACTTCGGCTACGCCTGCCACTTCAGGCCAGGAGAGCAGGGTTTCCATCTCTTTCCCGGCAAAATCTGCGCCGGACATCTCCAGCCCCGGCGTTGAAGGCACGCTGGACGGCGCCGCGCAGATCACGCGCAGCGGCAGGTTGCGGCTGGCGTCAACGGCGTAGCGTACGCCCTCAATGCCGAGCACGTTCGCCAGCTCGTGCGGATCCCAAAAAATAGTTGTGGTGCCCTGGGCAACGACGATTTCGGCATAGCGGGCGGGCGGCAGGTGGGAACTTTCAACGTGAACGTGGGTATCCATCAGCCCTGGGCTGAGGTAATTGCCGGCAAGATCGTGGGTCTGGGCGGCATCTTCGCGGCTGCCGCGAGGATGTACGCTGGCGATAAGCGTGCCAACTATACCGACATCGGCTTCACGTGTTTCTCCGGTTGCCATATCAACGACTCTGCCATTAATGAGCAGCAGGTCGAAAGGCGCTTCACCGAGGGCGGCTTTTACCGCCCGGCGTCGTAAATCAGCAGAGGTCATGGCAGGGTTCCAAAAAAGAGGCTCTGGCGGCTACTCTAGGCAGGGGAATACGCTTTGCCCAGATGATTTAATTTATCAGCCGATAAGAAACGTTTATCCTGTGGCAAACGTTTACCTGGCAACCCTGATACCCCAATGGCTGAACCCTGGCAGCGCCTTCCCGCACTCTCGTTAAAACAGATCCAGTATTTTGTGACGCTGGCGAAACTTCGTCATTTCACCGATACCGCCAGCCGGCTGGCGATCAGTCAACCCGCGCTGAGCAGCGCGCTACGGCAGATTGAGTCCGTACTGGGCGGCAAGCTGGTAAATCGTACCGCGGCCGCAGTGACGTTAACGGACTTAGGCGCGGCGCTGCTGCCTCATGCCGAACGCGTGCTCAACGTTGCGCAGCGCTCCTTTGACGATATGCAGCGTATTGTGCAGGACGGAGGCGACGGCACGCTTCGCATAGGCCTGGTACCGTCGGTAGGTAGCCTGCTGTTCCCCGATATTCCCCAATTGATCGCCGAAGCTTTTCCTCGCCTGCGCGTAGAGTTTCACGATCGCACCAACGATGCGCTGATAGCCCAACTGGAAAGCGGTCAGCTGGACTTTGGCCTGGGCGCGCTGGACAGTTCGGTGCCTAAAACGCTGGAAATCCATCCGCTGCAGGAGGATCCCTTTGTGGCGGTAGTCAACTGTCACGATCCTCTGGCAGAATCCAGCCATGCGCCGTGGCGGAGCCTGGTGAAGCGGGACATCGCCGTATTTTCAAAAGGCAATATCAGCCGGCTGGTGGCGGCAATGGCCGAAAGCCAGCGGCTGACGCTAAATGCACGCTATCAGGTCGATTTTATTGAAACGCTTTACGGGCTGGTGCGCTCGCAGCTGGCGGTGGCGATTTTGCCGCAGCTTTACACCACCTTTTTGCAAGACCCCGAGCTGAAAGTGATTCATTTGCAGCAGCCTTCGCTCAGCCGCACCGTGGCGCTGATGCGAAGCACCGAACCGTTTGCGCCGCAAATTGAAGCCTGCTTCCAGCTTATTGTTCGCGTATTACAACAACGAAAAGCACCCTGATTTCACAAGGAAAACCTGACATGAAAAAGATCCTGCGCGTGGTGGTTGTGCTGCTGATTTTGCTGCTGGCCGCCGTCGCAATCCGCCTGTGGCTGCTGCATCGCCACAGTGATGCTCTCTGGAATATCATCAGCCAGCAGTGCATTCCTAACCAGCAGCAGAATAACTCACCGGCGCCTTGCCTGAAGGTCGACCTGGCGCAGCGCTACCTGGTGTTCAAAGATGCGAAAGGCCCGCTGCATACTCTGCTGATGCCGACGGACAAAATTACCGGCATTGAAAGCCCGAAAATTCTCGAAAACGGCGCGCCAAACTATTTCCAGGACGCGTGGGATAACCGCCATTTCCTGCTGGATGAAACCACAAAAGCGGTGCGAGATGACGATTTAGTGCTGGCAATCAATTCCCGCTACGGGCGCTCCCAGAACCAGCTACATATTCATCTCTCCTGCCTGCGTCCTGAGGTGTACCAGTCCATTAACCAGCTTGCCGATAAAGTGGGTACCCAGTGGCAGCCGTTTGGCGCGGAGATCCTCGGGCATAAATATCTGGCAATAAAAGTCCCTGCAGATGCTAATCCGTTTACCGTGCTGGCGGAGTATGTGAAGGCGCAGGATGACGAAATGGAGAACTTTGGCCTGGCGCGCGTGGTGACAGCGAAAGGGGATGTGGTGCTGTTAGCCAATCCTCGCCAGCTGCTGGGCGGGAATCAGGGTTCGGCGGAAGAGATGCTGGACTACAGCTGCTCGCTGGCAAACTAAATAAAAACGGCCTCTTCGAGAGGCCGTTTCTTTGCTGCCGTTACGACAGGTAATTCATGCCCTGTTTGAGTACCAGGTCGCAGGCTTTAGTTTTCACTTTTTCGGCTAGCGGCGAGTTGCCGATGCTGTTCAGATCCAGCTTCTGGCCGTTGGCCGTATTCAGCAGGCCCATCAGACCCTGGTTGTAGTCCTGCTTGTCGGCAGGCTTGGTGCTGCTTTCCAGCCCCAGCTTAGTCATCAGCTGGTTTTTGATATTGTCGGTATTGGTGACGGAAGCCAGTTTATTCTTCGCGCAGTATTCCATTACGCCGGCCGCATTGGTCATCGTGCTTGAGCTAAGTGACTTGCTGTTGCCGTTAAGCAGGCTGGTCAATGAAGAGAGAGAAAGACCGCCACTTTGAGCGCCGTTGCTGGCGGTCGTGCCGTTGCTTTTGCTCAGCTCGCTTGCGGCACTGGAAAGCTGATCCTGCCAGCTTGCAGCAGTTGCCTCGCCGGTGAAAAAGGCCGCTGCCAGAGCCATGGCGCAGAGAGTTTTATTCCTTGCTTTCATCTTGTGATACTCGCTTTGTTTGCCTGCAGTGCAGGAGATTTCAGGCGAGAGTATAGCGCTTTGGCCGCAAGCAGGGGGATTGAGAGTTGTCTTAAACCGGGGATTCAGGTGAAAAAGCCGGGTTTCCCCGGCTCGTTACATCAGTTCACATCAGTTGATGATGTTCAGGGTCACGTCGATGTTGCCGCGGGTCGCGTTGGAGTAAGGGCAAACGATGTGTGCTGCGTCGACCAGTTTTTTCGCTTCGGCAGCGTCCATACCAGGCAGGTGGATGTTCAGCTTAGCTTCGATGCCGAAACCGGTCGGCAGTGGCCCGATGCCGACTTCACCTTCAATGAAAGCTTCAGACGGCATGGAGATTTTGTCACGGCCGGAGACGAACTTCATCGCGCCCAGGAAGCAGGCAGAATAGCCTGCGGCGAATAGCTGCTCAGGGTTAGTGACTTCGCCACCCGCGCCGCCCATCTCTTTTGGCAGGCCCAGCTTGACGTCCAGCACGCCGTCGGAAGAGGTTGCGCGGCCTTCACGGCCACCGGTAGCTTTGGCTTTTGCGGTATAAACGACTTTTTCTAAAGACATGGCAGGTTCCTCATCTTACATTGCATTTACGCTATAAAATAGCGTGCGATTTATATGGTGTTTTAAAAACCGCCGACAATATCGACGGTTAATTATTACGTATTTAAATTACTGCGCAAGGTTTCCAGCTGTGTTTTGAGCGCCAGCATGCTGTCCACGCTGCAGGCCGAAGCACAGCGGACGGAATCTGGAATACCCAGCGCTTTTTCCTGCAGCGCTTTCCCATCCTGGGTCAGCGTCACGGCTACCTGGCGCTCATCTTCGCGTGAACGCTGACGTAACAGCAGCCCCGCGTTTTCCAGGCGTTTCAGCAGCGGAGTCAGGGTGGCCGAGTCTAAAAACAGACGCTCGCCAATTTGCGACACCGTGACATCGTCCTGCTCCCACAGCACCAGCATCACCAGATATTGCGGATAGGTAAGCTGCAGCGGCGCGAGCAGCTGGCGGTAGAGCTTGTTCACCGCCAGGTTGGCGGAGTAGAGCGCGAAGCAAAGCTGGTTGTCCAGCAGCAGGGCGTTCGTTTCGGTCGATGTCTTCTTCATGGTTCTCAATATAAATAGTGCGCTATTAAATAGCAAGTTTTATTTTGCGGCGGCTTCTCTGCCCGCTCATCATCAGACCCGAGGTTTTTTGCGATACAGCCAAAGCCCCGGCAGCGAGAGGCCAATCGACAGCGCGCCTACGATAAACGAAGCCTTCAGAAAATTAGTCACCAGCTGGATCATCAGCGGATCGCTGTAGCCGAAGTGTGTCAATTTTACCGCCGAGATCATGGCGGTGTAGGCGTAGATCCCTGGGAACATGGGAATAACGGCCGCAACGGTGAAAACTTTTGGATGAGCAAGATACCAGCGTGACCACTGAATACCAATGATGCCGACCAGAATCGAAGCCAGAAAAGTGCTCCATTCGATGTTCAGGCCTGCGCTCATCATCGCCATACGCGAACCGTGGCCGATGCCGCCGAGCAGGGCGCAGTAGGGCAGGGCGCGCTGGGGTACGTTAAACACCAGCGCAAAACCTGCCGCCGGCACGGCGGACAGCGCCATATCCTGAAGCAAAGCCAGAATAAATTCGATTATGCCCATCCTCGCAGCCCCCATACCGACATCGCCATCACCACGCCGATGCAGGTGGCAAGCGTGAGCAGGCTGGCCATCGCCCAGCGGGCCAGGCCGGTGTTGACGTGGCCTTTGAACATATCGGCTACGGCGTTAATCAGCGGGAAGCCGGGAACCAGCAGCAGTACGCTTGCGGCCATCGCAATGTTGGAGGTGGCGGCAAACGGGCCCTTGGCGATCAGCAGCCCGGAGACGCTGGTGGCGACAAACGCGGTGATGCAGAAGTTTATCTGTGGGTGAAGCTGGCGATGCGTGAGCAGCTGGCGTACATACATCGCCAGCGAGCTGGCAATAAAGGTGACCAGCGCGCCGTCCCAGCCGCCGTTATTCAGTTTGCAGAAGCAGCCGCAGGAAAGACCGACCATCAGCATCACCATCCAGCGCGGGTAGCGCAGCGGTTTGATGTGTTCGAAGCGCTTATGAACGTCCCCTGCATCGAGCAGTTTGTGTTCGGCGAGGATCACGATGTGCTGCACTTCGGTCACAACATGCATATTGATCCCGCGATCGACATTTTTACGCGTGGTCGTCAGGCATTGGTTGTCTTTGATGGTGCTGAGCACAATGGCGTTAGCGGAGATTGAGCTTTCCACGCTGTCCATGCCCAGCGCTTTGCCGAGGCGGGTTGAAAGCTCTTCTACCAGCGCGCTTTCTGCCCCGTGCTGCAGCAAAAAGAGTGCACACTGAATACATAAACGAGTGACGTCCCGTTGGGGAACAACATCTGGCTGCATACTTATCCTGACGAAAGAGAATGAAATGCGCTTAACGTTTATTCATTTAACATGAGCGCATCGCTTCATTAGTCGCGTCAGATCAAGCTTTGAGTCACTTAAGCCGCAATTACAGGCAGACGTCCACCCATTTAGCCTGAGTTAATTCGGCCATACGTTCAGGGGAGATGCGGACGGCGCTGTGGATAGCGCCTGCGGCGGGCAATACTTCATCGTACTGGCGCAGCGAAATGTCGCAGAATACCGCCAGCGGGTTTTCTAGCCCAAACGGGCAAACGCCGCCGACCGGATGCCCGGTCCAGTTCACTACTTCATCGCTGCTGAGCATGCGCGCTTTAGCGCCAAAAGCTTCTTTAAGTTTCTTATTATCAAGACGAGCATCGCCTTTCGCGACGATCAGAATAATGTCGTTTTTGACTTTTAATGAGAGCGTTTTGGCTATTTGCCCGGGGGCAACATTGTGGGCCGCAGCGGCAAGCGCGACGGTGGCGGTGCTTTGGTTTAGCTCGATGATATCTATATCTGGGGCATGATCGGCGAAGAATTGCCGCACGGACTGCAAACTCATGATTTTCTCCTGATCCAGGTGGCAAATAATTTCGCATAAGCTTGTGCTTTCTGTAAACCGCTTATACTTATCTCATACCCGCCTTGTCAGAAATTTCTGGATCTCCTTCACAATCAATGAAACCGGTTGCAGTAACCGGTTGCAGTAATAAATTCCGCGAGGAATACTGAATCCCGTAACCACCCCTGTACCTAATAATAAGAGTCGTCTATGAAACGTATCCTTTTATGCTGTGCCGCTGGTATGTCTACCAGTATGGTCGTGAACAGGATGAAACAGGCCGCCCAGGATCAACAGATTGAGGTTGAGATTAAGGCGGTGGGTATCGAAGAGTTCACGGATGCTTTGCCTGAATTTGATTGCTGTTTACTCGGTCCGCAGATCAAATACCGTCTGGAAGATTTTAAGGCTCAGGCCGCTCCCAAACGGATCCCGGTCACGGTCATTAACTCTATGGATTACGGAATGATGCGCGGCGACAGAATTCTCGCCGACGCACTCGCGTTGATAGCCTGACAGGAGAGCCAATATGTCTTCCAACCACGCTGCATTTAATTTAATTTTCCGCTTTGTTGAAAACTACGTCAGCCCTGTTGCCGGGCGTATTTCCTCACAGCGTCACGTCATGGCCATTCGCGACGGCTTTATTTCCGCGATGCCGTTCATGATTGTCGGATCGTTCCTGCTGGTCTTTGCTTATCCGCCGTTTTCGCCCACCACAACCTGGGGTTTTGCTCGCGCCTGGCTCGATTTGGCGAAGCAGTTCGAGGGGCAAATCCTGACGCCGTTTGATATGACGATGGGCATTATGTCTATCTACATTTGTGCGGCGATTGCCTACAACCTGGGCAAACATTACGTCAAATCGCACGGGCTTGATCCCTTCATGTGCGCCATGCTGTCGCTGATGGCCTTCCTTGTGGTTGCAGCCCCGAAAACCAAAGGGACGCTGCCGGTGGATAGCCTCGGCGGTACCGGGATCTTCACCGCGATTCTGGTGGCGATTTACTGCGTAGAGATGATGCGTTTCCTGAAGGCACACAACATCGGCATTAAGCTGCCGGACCAGGTGCCGCCGATGATCAAAAACTCTTTTGACCTGCTGATCCCGGTGCTGGTGGTTGTGCTGACGCTGTATCCGCTGAGCCTGTTTATCCAGTCCCAGTTCGATATGCTGATCCCTCAGGCCATTATGGCGCTGTTTAAACCGCTGGTGTCGGCTGCGGATTCCCTGCCTGCGATTCTGCTGGCGGTGCTGATTGCCCACCTGCTGTGGTTCGCGGGAATCCACGGGGCGGCGATTGTCTCCGGGATGCTGCAGATGTTCTGGCTGACTAACCTGGGCCTGAACCAGGGCGCACTGGCCGCCGGTGCACCGCTGCCGCATATCTTTATGGAAGCGTTCTGGACCTTCTTTATCGTGGTCGGTGGTTCCGGGGCGACGATGGGCCTGGTTGTCTGCTATCTGCGCAGTAAATCTGCTCACCTGCGCTCTATTGGCCGGCTTAGCATCGTGCCAACCTGCTTTAACATTAACGAGCCGGTTATCTTCGGGACACCGATTGTGATGAACCCGGTGTTCTTCATTCCGTTCCTGCTGGCGCCAATGGTTAACGCCGTGCTGGCCTGGGGCGCGATGAAGCTGGATCTGATTGGCCGCGTAATTTCCGTTGTGCCGTGGACGGCACCGGCACCTATCGGCGCTGCCTGGGCGCTGGGCTGGGACTTCCGTGCGGCGATTCTGGTGATTCTGCTGGCCTGCGTATCGTCGATCATCTACTTCCCGTTCTTCAAAGTGTACGAGAAGCAGCTGCTGGAACAGGAGAAAGAAGAGGCGCAAAGAGCGAGCGAGGAAGGAAACCAACAGCTGGCTTAATAGCTTAGATAGAGAGAACGAACGGCGGGGAAACCCGCCGTTTGCTATTTCAGAGTACAGTCGCCGCAGCGTTGGACGTCGGGCAGCTTGTAGCGCTGGCAGCAGGTGCGGCGAACCAAAACGCCATCACGTGGGATCGCGGTGCGGTAAAGCGGGTTTTCCCTGCCGCATGAGAGCTGCTTTTCAAAGAAACAGGCATTCACCAACGCCGCCAGGCTCTGTTCATCCAGCCGCGGTTTCAGCTCGCCGAAGAACCAGTTCACCAGGTAGCCGGTGTTGCTCCAGATAAGCCGGGCGTTGATGTCTTCGCTGGCTTCCAACGCCGCTACAACGGGCATCAGGCCGTGGGTAATGAACTGTTCCAGGCGCAGGCGTAGCGGTAGCTCGGTTGCTTGGCTGTCTTCTTCCACGTTAATCCAGAAGCATTTGGCTCGCCCCGTGGCATGGAACTCAACGCGCATGTGTTGGGGAGCAATGTTCAGCGCTTTAGGTTGGGTCAGCAAGGCCATCATCATCGGCGGCACCAGCAGGCCAATGTACCACTGCGCCCACAGGGACTTCAGCGGCTTGTGCTCGCGGGAAAGTTGAGGCTGGTTACGATAAATATGGTCGCCGTAGGCCGCCATCAGTGAAGTCAGCACGGCAGGTTTTCGCCACTCGCTTAGCGTCATCGCTGAGGCAGGCACGGGCTCGTTTAATTTGATGATGTCGTTGAAGTAAGGCCGGTGGGTGGCGAAATGTTCCCGCAGAGAATCGGCCAGCGGACGCGCCGCCGGAGACCAGGGGAGCACAAAACACCCGCTGTCGTCGCTGAGCTGAAGGGATTGAAGCGCCATACTCTCGTCAAGAAGTAATCTAAATGATAATGATTAGCAATCCTAACTATGCGTGCTTCCTCTGGCAAGATGATTTCGCCGCCATCGCAAATTGAAGGCGGCTTTTGCGATCTGGCGCGGCTTATCGGCAGGCTATTTTGCGGCGAATTTGTAAGCCGTTTTGCCGTCAGGGAAGAATGCGTAGGTCACGTACATTGGGATTGTGCGGCCGCAGGCGTCAAACTTCCAGGCTTCTTTCGCTGAACCTGAAATCAGCGCCGTTCCGGCGGCATTAGTGCGGATATCATCCGATTTACTGACCAGGTCTACGGAGACGGATTCTGGTTTGTCCCGGCAGCCGCTGGTGATAGGCAGCATCGGGATAAGGTGCTGCAAAACATAGGCTGGATCGCTGGTCAGCGGCTGGCCTTTGACCTGCAGTCTGCCGGCGTTATTGTTGGCACAGGCGGTGAGAAGAAGTACGGGAAGTACGACGAGCGCAGGAAAAACGTTAGCCATTATTATTCCTCAGAGATACAAAGTATTGCCGTAAGCGGCATGTTTTTATTGTCTGAAATATGAACAATATGCTGCCGGTACGCAACCACATTATTTCTGAGGAAAAGGCTAACCTGCGGTGGCCATTTCGTTGGTCAGAATGCTGTTTCGTCCTCGATTTTTTGCCTGATACAGCGCCTTGTCCGCCTGGCTCAGAGCGTCATCAATGCTGCCTCCGGTAAAGGGCGCCAGGCCGATACTGACGGTGACGTTGGTCGCGACCTGGTTATTAAACATATGGGGAATCTCCAGATCGAAAACGCGCTGGCGGATCCTTTCGGCAGACTGCAGCGCGCGCTCGCCGTCGATGTTGGTGAGCATCACCATGAACTCTTCGCCGCCGTAGCGCGTGACGATATCTCTTGAACGCACGGCATCGCGGATGGCGGCCGACACGCGGATCAGCGCCTGATCGCCCATCGCATGGCCGTAGTGATCGTTGTAGGACTTGAAGTAGTCGATATCCAGCAGCAAAACGTAATGGCTGCCGCTGCCGGAGGCCTGAATATGTTCGAGGCGGTTTTGAAAGCCACGGCGGTTATACAGTCCGGTTAAAGGATCGAGCATGCTGAGGTCGTTCAGCGTCTCTTTCTCTTCGAGAAGCTTATTCATCAGCCGCTGGGTAAAACGCTCGTTACGCTTTTGAATAATATGCTGAATGGTGATGCCGATGGCGGGCAGCGCAATAGAGTAGAGCACCCGTAACCACTGATCGACATCCCCCAGCCAAAGCACCACCAGCGCGACGGGCAGGCTTTGTAGCAGGAAGGCCACGATATTATTAATAAACGAAATGGCGCCAATAAAGAGCACCGACATCAGGCTGATAACCAGAAATGAAGTATCCAGATAGCCGATAGCCTCGTGCTTAATAAAAATGTGCAGCGCCCATAATAATCCGAGAGATAACGAGACAATATTCAGGTTAATCAATCGCTTTTTATTGATAACCTGCCAGGCCAACAGCGCCAGGCTGGCGAGCAGAATGGTGATAGCGGGCAGCGTTACGCGCATGGCCGAATGGATCGGGAAGAGCATAGCAAAAGCGGCTGCCAGGGCGTTGAGCAGCAAAAATAAACGTAAAGAAAGCTGGTGCTTTGCTTTGAGTAAGGCTCGCCAGGTTTGGGCTGTCATAGAACGGTTATGTCTTGGGTAAGTGCGTCAGGTGTTGTGTGTGTGTCGTATCAATGAAAAGCGGGTTATTTGCTTTTCTGGCAACTATTGGAATTTTTATGAGGCAAACTAAAGCCGGCGGTCAATCTATCACCTTACTGAAAATCTGTCATTAAATGACGCGTCAACCCTGGCTATTTCAGCGATAGCTCTCGCACGTTTTCACGCTGACAATTGAGAAATTTTATCATATGATATTGGTTATCATTATCATGATTGAGGCGCGAAGATGCTGCAACGACGACTCGAAGGTGGCTGGAGTGTAATGGTGGCGGGCCTTGCCGTCGCGCTGCTTGCCTGTATGGATCTGTCTTTCAGCCAGTGGCGAGTGCTGGTGGTCGTCGGGCTGTTGGCAACGGCGCTGATGCTATATCACAAGACGTTACGGCACTTTGTTTTACTGCCATCATGCGTAGCATTTGCCAGCGGATTGCTGCTGATTGTGATGAATTTGGGAACGATGAGATAAACAATAGGGGGATAAAAAAGAGGGTCACTTCGTAAGAAGTGGTGCGAAGAGAGGGACTTGAACCCTCACGTCCGTAAGGACACTAACACCTGAAGCTAGCGCGTCTACCAATTCCGCCACCTTCGCACAGTTTTCAGATTTGCACCTGAAGAGTTTTGATATCGCCTTCGCATTGGTGCGAAGAGAGGGACTTGAACCCTCACGTCCGTAAGAACACTAACACCTGAAGCTAGCGCGTCTACCAATTCCGCCACCTTCGCGCAGTGCGAACGATATCTTTCGTGGTTGTGTTGGTGCGAAGAGAGGGACTTGAACCCTCACGTCCGTAAGAACACTAACACCTGAAGCTAGCGCGTCTACCAATTCCGCCACCTTCGCATACCTGTCATACCGAAGTATCACAACCACGGAGGCGCATTCTAGATGTTTTCTGAGCTTCGTCAACACTTAATTTGGTGCCGCTTTTCTGACTGATGCAAAAAGCGGCACCGAAGCGTGTTTAGCGTTTTTTGCCCGCGCGGGTCAGAACGGCGCGGTAGACCTTGAAGCGGCCGGTTTGGGCAATAACTTCATGGCTGCCAAACACTTCGTCCAGCACGTTAGGGTAGGCCAGGAAGGCGTTCGCCACGATGCGCAGCTCGCCGCCCATGTTCAGATGGCGTGCTGCACCGCGAATAAGCTGGTGAGCCGCATCAAGGCTGGTTTGCATACCGTCGTGGAACGGCGGGTTGGAGATAATCATGTCGAAACGACCGTTGATCTCCGAGTAAACGTTACTGGCGATGACTTCGCCTTCAATGCCGTTTGCCGCAAGCGTTGCACGGCTGGCAGCTACTGCAGGCGCGCTGACGTCGCTCAGCGTGAGGCGAACTTTTGGCGAGTGGCTGGCCAGGGTGATGGCCAGTACGCCCGCGCCGCAACCTACGTCCAGCACTTTGCCTTTGGTGTGCGGCGTCAGCGTGGAAAGCAGCAGCTTGCTGCCGGTATCCAGGCCGTCACGGCTGAAGACACCCGGCAGGGTTTTCACCGTCATCTCGTCATGTGGATATTCATCCCACCAGCCGTTTTCATCAAACGCTGGCTGCTGCTCAAGGCGGCCGTGGTACAGGCCACAGCGGCGAGCGCTGTCGATTTTGGTCAGCGGGCAAATGTCAGCCAGCATCTGCTCGGCGCTGCGCACGCCGGAACGGTTTTCGCCCACGACGAAAACGTCGGTGCCAATCGGCATCAGCGACAGAATGTTCATCAGCTGGAACTGGGCTTCTGGCTTGTTCTTCGGCCAGTAATAAATCAGCGTATTGCTGTCAGCAACGATGTCCGCACCGGCCACGAGGCCGTACTGTGCGTTCTCACCCATCTGCGCGCTGAGTACCTGCCAGTGGTGGAATTGCTGGGTGTGGGCGCGGCTGGCGGCGGTGTCGAAACGCGCCGGCAGGTCGTCTTGCATGTCACCGGCAAACAACACACGGCTCTCGGTAAAATCATCGCTGTGGCGCAGCAGTACTTCACTCGCCGGGGTAAACGCACTCATCAAATTGCTCCTGGAAAATCAGAGCGTGGATTATAGAGCTTTAATGGCGTGGATTCGATGAATTTGCTATATTTGCCGCCCTAATTACGCTCCAGATAGGTTTCGCTATGACTTCCCCTTCCCGACGCGACTGGCAGTTACAGCAGCTGGGTATTACCCAGTGGGTGCTGCGCCGTCCGACGGCTTTGCAGGGTGAAATTGCGGTTTCTTTGCCTGCTGGCGTGCGTTTGGTGATGGTCGCCGAGGCGCTGCCGGCGCTGAACGATCCGCTGGTGAAGGACATTTTACGCAGCATGGCGTTAAGCCCTGAGCAAGTGATGCAGCTGACCCCAGAGCGCGTTGCGATGATGCCGCCCGACAGCCGCTGCAATAGCTGGCGTCTGGGCGTGGAGCAGCCGCTGACGCTGGACGGCGCGCAGCTGACTTCCCCCGTGCTGGATGAGCTTTATCACAATGGCAACGCGCGACAGGCGCTGTGGCAACAAATTTGCGAACATGAACACGATATCTTCCCTGACGCCGAATGATTTAGCGGCGGCGTACGCCATCGAGCTACGCAGTCATGCTTTTCCCTGGAGTGAAAAAACGTTTGCCAGCAATCAGGGCGAACGCTACTTCAATTTACGGCTGGACGTTGACGGCAAGCTTGCCGCTTTTGCGGTGACGCAGGTCATTCTCGACGAAGCCACGTTGTTTAACATCGCGGTCGATCCGGCATACCAGCGGCAGGGGCTTGGAAAAGCGCTGCTTGAGTACCTTATCGAGGAGCTTGAGAAGCGGGATGTCTTTACGCTGTGGCTGGAGGTACGTGCCTCCAACGTTGCGGCAAGAACGCTGTACGAAAGTCTGGGCTTTAACGAAGCGACGGTGCGTCGTAACTATTATCCTGCAAAAGAAGGTCGGGAAGACGCAATCGTGATGGCGCTTCCCCTCGGTTAATATTGAAAAGGTGTGTGGATGAACTGGGACTGGATTTTATTTGATGCGGACGAAACGCTGTTTACTTTTGACGCGTTTGGCGGTTTACAGCGGATGTTTCTCGACTATAGCGTGACCTTTACCGCAGATGATTTCCAGGAATACCAGGCGGTGAACAAGCCGCTGTGGGTGGATTACCAGAACGGCGCGATTACCGCGCTTCAGCTTCAGCTCAGGCGTTTTGAGGACTGGGCCGAGCGGCTTAGTGTTCCGTCGGCTGAACTTAACACCGCCTTTTTATCCGCGATGGCGGAAATTTGCTCCCCGCTGCCGGGGGCCGTTTCTTTGCTTAATGCGCTGAAGGGTAAGGCTAAACTCGGCATTATCACCAACGGCTTCACCGCGCTGCAGCAAATCCGCCTGGAGCGTACCGGCCTGCGAGACTATTTCGACCTGCTGGTTATTTCCGAGCAGGTGGGCGTGGCAAAACCCGATCGCCGTATTTTCGACTATACCTTTGAGCAGATGAATCAGCCTTCGCGTGACCGCGTATTAATGGTGGGCGACACCGCGGAATCCGACATTCTTGGCGGCATTAACGCCGGGATAGCAACCTGCTGGCTTAACGCCCACGGACGCACCGCGCCGGAAGGGATAGAACCGACCTGGCAGGTCACCTCGTTAAGTGAACTGGAGCAACTGCTGTGTAAGCCATGATTGTTGATTGTTAAACCCGCAATGATGGGTAAAATAGCCGCCAAATAACGTTCACTCGGCGCGTGGCTCAAGGCCGTGCGCACTTAAAGAAGATGTAATTATGACTTTGTCTCCTTATTTGCAAGAGGTGGCGAAACGCCGCACTTTTGCCATTATCTCCCACCCGGATGCCGGTAAAACGACCATCACCGAAAAGGTTCTGCTGTTTGGACAGGCGATTCAGACCGCCGGGACGGTAAAAGGCCGTGGCTCAAGCCAGCACGCTAAATCCGACTGGATGGAGATGGAAAAACAGCGTGGGATCTCGATCACCACCTCGGTGATGCAGTTCCCGTACCGCGACAGCCTGGTTAACCTGCTGGATACCCCAGGGCACGAGGACTTCTCCGAAGATACCTACCGTACCCTGACCGCCGTTGACTGCTGCCTGATGGTTATCGACGCCGCGAAAGGTGTAGAAGATCGTACCCGCAAGCTGATGGAAGTGACCCGCCTGCGCGATACGCCGATCATCACCTTTATGAACAAGCTCGACCGTGACATCCGCGACCCGATGGAAGTGCTGGATGAGGTTGAGCGCGAGCTGAAGATTGGCTGTGCGCCAATCACCTGGCCAATTGGCTGCGGCAAGCTGTTCAAAGGGGTTTATCATCTTTATAAAGATGAAACCTACCTCTACCAAACCGGTAAAGGCCACACCATTCAGGAAGTACGCATCGTGAAAGGGTTGAATAACCCGGAACTCGACGCTGCCGTGGGTGAAGATCTCGCTCTGCAGCTGCGTGACGAACTGGAGCTGGTGCTGGGTGCTTCTAACGAATTCGATCACGAGCTGTTCCTGGCCGGTGAGATAACGCCAGTGTTCTTCGGGACTGCGCTGGGTAACTTCGGCGTAGACCATATGCTGGATGGCCTGGTGGACTGGGCTCCGGCGCCCATGCCGCGTAAAACCGACACGCGTCTGGTTGAAGCTGATGACGAGAAGTTCACCGGCTTTGTCTTTAAGATTCAGGCCAACATGGACCCGAAACACCGTGACCGCGTGGCCTTTATGCGCGTCGTTTCCGGCAAATATGAAAAAGGCATGAAGCTGCGCCAGGTGCGTATTGGTAAAGACGTCATTATTTCTGACGCGCTGACCTTTATGGCCGGTGACCGTTCCCACGTGGAAGAGGCTTACCCTGGCGACATCATCGGCCTGCATAACCACGGCACGATTCAGATAGGCGACACCTTCACCCAGGGTGAGATGATGAAGTTCACCGGTATTCCGAACTTCGCCCCAGAGCTGTTCCGCCGCATTCGCCTGCGCGATCCGCTCAAGCAGAAGCAGCTGCTTAAAGGCCTGGTTCAGCTTTCTGAAGAAGGTGCGGTGCAGGTGTTCCGTCCTATTGCCAACAACGATCTTATCGTTGGTGCGGTCGGGGTTCTGCAGTTCGACGTGGTCGTTGCTCGCCTGAAAAGCGAATATAAC
Source organism: Cedecea neteri (assembly GCF_000757825.1). GTDB lineage: Bacteria > Pseudomonadota > Gammaproteobacteria > Enterobacterales > Enterobacteriaceae > Cedecea > Cedecea selenatireducens. The sequence continues at coordinate 1,992,343 of NZ_CP009451.1, read as the reverse complement.
GTGGAAGCGATTTACGAATCGGTGAACGTGGCGACGGCGCGTTGGGTTGAAGGGAATGACGTGAAGAAGTTTGAAGAATTCAAACGTAAAAACGAAATTCAGCTGGCGCTGGATGGCGGGGATAACCTGACCTACATCGCGCCAACGATGGTGAACCTGAACATTACTCAGGAACGTTATCCTGACGTTACCTTCCGTAAAACCCGCGAGCACTAATTGCCTGACAGAACGCGGCGTTCGCCGCGTTCTTTTCACTTTCCCTGTCTTTTGAATCCCTTGCGGAATCCTCTTAATTTCACGCTAATCCTGCGTTATCGCTGCTTTTTCCATCACTTCGCCATGCAGTTTTAAGATTGTGATCTATATTTAACAAAGCGATGACAATTTTATTGGACGAAAGCTCCGGGAATTAATCATTTCCTGGTGTCTTGTTAGCGTTTCCCCGGTCATCTCAATATTAACAGCTGATTTTTTTCGGCTTACGGGAAACGAGAAAGCTCAAATGATGAGCAAACCTACAGGAATTAATCGATGACTACGACTAAGATTTCAAAAACTCTGCTGGCGGTTGTGTTGGGCTCAGTACTGGCAAGCACCAGTGCCTTTGCCGAAGACACTATGCTCAATAAAACGGAGTCTACCGCCGATAGCGCAGGGAAAAAAATCGATAGCTCTATGACTAAAGTCGGTAATTTCATGGACGACAGCGGCATCACAGCGAAAGTTAAAGCAGCACTTGTAGACGACAAAAATATTAAAAGCACCGACATTTCGGTGAAAACCGAAAACAAAGTGGTCACCCTGAGCGGTTTTGTTGAGAGTCAGGCTCAGGCCGAGCAGGCCGTTGCCACGGCGAAAAAAGTGGAAGGTGTGACCTCGGTTAGCGACAAACTTCATGTCCGTGACGCTAAAGAGCAGTCGGTGAAAGGCTATGCCGGTGATGCGGCAACGACCAGCGAGATCAAAGCGAAATTACTGGCCGACAGCATTGTGCCTTCCCGTCACGTAAAAGTGGAAACCACCGATGGGGTGGTTCAGCTGTCCGGTGAAGTGAAGTCCAGCGCCCAGTCCGAGAAGGCTGAAAGCATTGCCAAATCGGTTGAAGGCGTGAAAAGCGTTAAAAACGATCTGAAAGTGAAGTAACGGCAGCACCCGAAACGTCTTCCCCGGTTAGCCCGGGAGACGATAAGTACCACCATTACACATTATCGCCTGCGGGTTAGCCATCCGGCGCCCGTGAAGAAGCGATAAGATTCACTATGGTTAAGGAGAGTCTATGTTTCGTTGGGGCATTATTTTTCTGGTTATTGCGTTGATCGCTGCGGCCCTGGGCTTCGGTGGTCTGGCTGGTACCGCTGCAGGTGCTGCAAAAATCGTCTTTATAGTCGGTATCATTCTGTTCCTGGTCAGCCTGTTTATGGGACGCAAACGTCCTTAGCGACGCTCATTAAGTAACATACCGATACAAAAGAAAAGCCAGTCCTCGTGACTGGCTTTATACTGGCGACAACGCTCTGTCGATAGAAAAGAAATACCAGACGGCTCGTTAAAAAAAACAGGAAAATCAATTCATTGATTTTCGGCTGCTCACCACAAAGAGGGAAAAATCACGCTTTTTCCCTCTTTGTCGGCAACCATAAGCCAGTCCTCGTGACTGGCTTTCGCCGTTTTACTTAGCGCGCTATGGGTATAGGGTAGAAACTCACAACAACAGAAATTCAGGAAAGCAGGGTGGGACATCGTATACCCGTTACGCTCGGCAATATTGCGCCGCTGGCGATCAAACCTTTTCGTCCTGGAAAACTCGCTCTGATTTGTGAAGGGGGCGGGCAGCGCGGGATCTTTACGGCCGGGGTTCTGGACGAATTTATGCGTGCGGAATTCAACCCCTTTGATCTGTTCTTTGGCACCTCTGCCGGTGCACAGAACCTTTCTGCCTATGTCTGTAACCAGCCGGGGTATGCGCGCCGCGTGATTACGCGTTTTACCACGACAAGGGATTTCTTTAACCCGCTACGCTTTGCGCGTGGAGGGCACCTGATCGACCTCGACTGGCTGATAGAGTCCACCTCCACGAGGCTGCCGCTTTCGATGTCCAGCGCGGACCCGCTTTTTGAGCAAGGAAAAGAGTTCTTTATGTGCGCCTGCCGCAGCGATGACTATGCGGCGAATTACTTTTCACCGACTGCGGATACGTGGCTAAATTTACTGAAAGCCTCAAGCGCTATTCCGGGCTTCTACCGCGCTGGCGTGGAGATTGACGGCGTCAGCTATCAGGACGGGGGCATAAGCGATGCGGTGCCGGTGCGGGAAGCCGCTAATCGCGGGGCTGACACGCTGGTGGTCATTCGCACCGTGCCTTCACAGATGTACTACACGCCGCAGTGGTTCAAACGCATGGAACGCTGGCTCGGTGACAGCAGCCTGCAGCCGCTTTTGAATCTGGTGCAGCATCACGAAGAGAGCTATCGTGATATCCAGAGTTTTATTGAGAAACCGCCCGGCAAGCTGCGAATTTTTGAGATTTACCCGCCGAAGGCGCTGCTGAGTAGCGCGCTCGGAAGCCGCCTGCCCTCGCTGACGGCAGATTACCAAACGGGCCGCCTGTGCGGGCGTTATTTCCTCGCCACCATCGGCAAGCTGCTGGTCGCGAAGCCACCGTTAAGGCGGCATTTGCCGCGTGTGAATACGCCGGGGCCATTGGTCATTCCTCCGGCGGCGGCGGCAAACGAATCCCTGGTCAAACCGATTGGCTCAGGCCTGCAGGCAAATGATGCCGCGTTTGATAATGAGGATCTTGCGTGAGTTTTACGTTCTACGACACCCATTGCCACTTTGATTTCCCCCCGTTTACCGGTGATGAAGCCCACAGCCTCGAGCTTGCCGCCGAGGCCGGGGTTCGTAAAATCATTGTGCCCGCAGTAGAAGCAGGGCGTTTCGATCGCGTACTTGCGCTGGCGCAGAACTACCCGGCGCTTTATGCCGCCATCGGCCTGCATCCGATAGTGATTGAAAAACATGATGAAGTCGGGCTGGCGGCGCTGGAGGAGCGTCTGCGGCAAAAACCGGAGAAGCTGATCGCGATCGGCGAAATTGGGCTGGATCTTTATCGCGAGGATCCGCAGTTCGACAGACAGGAATTTATCCTCGACGAGCAGCTAAAGCTGGCGAAGCGCTACGATCTCCCTGTGCTGCTACATTCTCGCCGTACCCATGACAAGCTGGCGCTGCACCTGAAACGCCACAATTTACCGAGAACCGGCGTGGTTCACGGTTTTGCCGGTAGTCTGCAGCAAGCTGAGCGCTTCATAGCGATGGGGTACCGCATCGGGGTAGGTGGCACTATCACCTATCCGCGAGCCAGCAAAACCCGGGATGTGATGGCCCGCCTGCCGCTTTCATCGCTGCTGCTGGAAACGGACGCGCCTGATATGCCACTTAACGGCTGGCAGGGGCAGCCAAACCGCCCCGAACGTGTGGCAAAAGTCTTCGAATCCTTGTGTGAACTCCGACCGGAGCCGCCTGAAATCATCGCTAACGCCTTGAAAAAAAACGCAGACGAATTATTCGCTTTCTAATTAGCTGCCTGAAAGCGTGATGTTAGTCACCTTGCTGTGTAAATGTTTCTATATATTTCCTCCTGTACGTGATTGCTCCCGCACTTTTCACCCCCCTGTGGTTATAATCCGCGCGCTAAAAAGCGGGCTGGCAAAGCCCGAATCTTCCAGTTGATACACAGGGATACTGTATGCAAATACTCATGGGATTGGTCGGCATGGCCTCGCTGATGCTGATCGCCGTTTTACTGTCCAGCAACCGTAAAGCGATCAACCTGCGTACCGTCATTGGCGCGTGGCTGATTCAAATCGGCATCGGGGCGCTGATCCTTTACGTACCCGTCGGGCGTAAAGTTCTGCTCGCGATGTCAGAAGGGGTGGCTAACGTCATCGCCTACGGCAATTCAGGGATTTCCTTCCTGTTTGGCGGGCTGGTTTCTGACAAAATGTTTGAAGTCTTCGGCGGCGGCGGCTTTATTTTCGCGCTGCGCGTCCTGCCGATCATCGTCTTCTTCTCCTCGCTTATCGCCGTGCTTTACTACCTGGGCGTAATGCAGCTGGTGATCCGCGTGCTTGGCGGCGGCCTGCGCAAGGTACTGAAAACGTCACGGACCGAATCGCTGTCGGCGACGGCGAACATTTTCGTCGGCCAAACCGAAGCGCCGCTGGTGGTACGCCCTTATATCGCCACCATGACCCGCTCTGAGCTGTTTGCCGTGATGTGCGGGGGCCTGGCCTCTGTTGCAGGCTCCGTGCTGGCGGGTTATGCGCAAATGGGCGTGCCGCTGGAATACCTGATCGCCGCGTCCTTTATGGCCGCGCCGGGCGGGCTGCTGTTTGCCAAGATCATGCTGCCTGAGACGGAAACTCCGAACGACACGCCGGAGCTGGAGTCGATGAAAAACGATCCGGATCGCCCGGCTAACGTGCTGGACGCGGCGGCGTCTGGCGCAGCCTCCGGGATGCAGCTGGCGCTGAACGTGGGGGCGATGCTGCTGGCGTTTGTTGCGCTGATTGCCCTGCTGAACGGGATGCTTTCCGGGATTGGCGGCTGGTTCAACTATCCACAGCTTTCTCTGGAGCTGATGCTCGGCTGGGTGTTCTCTCCGGTGGCCTGGCTGATTGGCGTGCCGTGGAGCGAAGCCAACGTGGCTGGATCGTTTATCGGTCAGAAGCTTATCATCAACGAGTTTGTCGCCTACCTGAACTTTGGCGCTTACCTGAAAGATGACGCCGAGGTTGCGGCGGCGGGCCTGCAGGTACTTTCTGGTCACACCAAGGCGATTATCTCCTTCGCGCTATGTGGATTTGCTAACCTTTCTTCTATCGCCATCCTGATTGGCGGCCTGGGCAGCATGGCACCAGCCCGTCGGCATGATGTGGCCCAGCTGGGCATGAAGGCCGTGGCGGCGGGGACGCTGTCTAACCTGATGAGCGCCACCATCGCCGGGCTTTTCCTGGCGCTGTAAGGTGCAATAAAAATGTTATAATAATAACATTGCATGGTAACCAATGGCTGGCGCCCTGCCGGCCATTTTCTTGCGGTCTGGCGCAATTTAGCGCGTTATTTTGTTTCTTTAATCACATATACTCTCTGAAAGCTTGCAATTCACTCTTTGGCTTTTGTGAGGCGAGACACAAAATTGCATCGGTAGTGGGTGTTAGAATTCTAACATTGCAACCGGCAATGTGCGGTGAGAAGGATCTCAACGTGAGGGTGACCGAGGTGACCACTCTTCTTCAAGGAACCAAGTCCGCTCCAACGTGTTGAGTTTCCGGGCCGGAGACTTTTTTACCTTTTGTTGGAGAGCGTTATGACCGATTTAACCCAAAGCAGCCTGCGTGCGCTGAAACTGATGGATCTGACTACCCTGAACGACGATGACACTAACGAGAAAGTCATCGCTCTGTGCCATCAGGCAAAAACCCCAGTCGGTAACACAGCTGCGATTTGTATCTACCCGCGCTTTATCCCAATCGCCCGCAAGACCCTCAAAGAGCAGGGCACGCCGGACATCCGCATTGCGACCGTGACTAACTTCCCGCACGGTAACGACGATATCGACATCGCGCTGGCAGAAACCCGCGCCGCTATCGCCTACGGCGCTGACGAAGTGGACGTAGTTTTCCCTTACCGTGCGCTGATTGCCGGTAATGAGCAGGTTGGCTTTGGCCTGGTGAAAGCGTGTAAAGACGCCTGTGCCAGCGCTAACGTGCTGCTGAAAGTGATCATCGAAACCGGCGAGCTGAAAACCGAAGAACTGATCCGCAAAGCTTCTGCTATCGCCATTAAAGCGGGCGCAGACTTCATCAAAACCTCTACCGGTAAAGTGCCGGTTAACGCGACCCCTGAAAGCGCCCGCATCATGATGGAAGTGATCCGCGATATGGGCGTGGAAAAAAACGTGGGCTTCAAACCGGCCGGTGGCGTTCGCTCCGCTGAAGATGCCGCGCAGTTCCTGGCTATCGCGGACGATCTGTTCGGTGCCGACTGGGCCGACTCCCGCCACTACCGCTTCGGGGCTTCCAGCCTGTTGGCCAGCCTGCTGAAAGCGCTGGGCCACGGGGATGGTAAAAGCGCCAGCAGCTACTAATTACTCGTCATACTTCAAGCCGCAGGTGCGTAAGCTGCACTCCCTCACCCCAGTCACTTACTTCAGTAAGCTCCTGGGGATGAGCTCTTTTGCTGCCTTCCTGCGACTCGAATTATCTAGAGTAATCTTTAATTGCGGCGGGTTTTCCGCCGCTCCTTACCCGCATTTCCCAGGGGGTTGCCGTGTTTCTCGCACAAGAAATTATTCGTAAAAAACGTGATGGCCTAGTACTGAGCGACGAAGAGATTCGTTTCTTTATCAACGGCATTCGCGACAACACCGTCTCTGAAGGGCAAATTGCTGCTCTGGCGATGACCATTTTCTTCCACGACATGACCATGCCGGAAAGGGTCTCGCTGACGATGGCGATGCGGGATTCCGGTACCGTGCTGGACTGGAAAAGCCTTAATCTCAACGGCCCGATTGTGGATAAACACTCCACAGGCGGCGTGGGTGACGTGACCTCGCTGATGCTCGGCCCTATGGTGGCAGCCTGTGGCGGTTATGTACCTATGATTTCAGGCCGCGGCCTGGGACACACCGGCGGGACGCTGGATAAGCTGGAGGCGATTCCGGGTTTTGATATCTTCCCGGACGATAACCGCTTCCGCGACATTATTAAGGACGTCGGCGTGGCCATCATCGGCCAGACCAGCTCTCTGGCACCGGCGGACAAACGTTTCTATGCTACCCGTGACATTACCGCGACGGTGGACTCTATTCCTCTTATTACCGCTTCAATCCTGGCGAAGAAACTGGCCGAAGGGTTGGATGCGCTGGTGATGGATGTGAAGGTAGGCAGCGGCGCATTTATGCCGACCTACGAGCTTTCAGAGCAGCTGGCCGAAGCTATCGTTGGCGTTGCCAACGGCGCTGGCGTGAAGACTACCGCCTTGCTGACGGACATGAATCAGGTGCTGGCTTCCAGCGCGGGTAACGCCGTGGAAGTCCGTGAAGCGGTGCAGTTCCTGACCGGTGAATACCGCAACCCACGTCTGTTCGACGTCACGATGGCGCTGTGCGTGGAAATGCTAATTTCCGGCAAGCTTGCCAAAGACGATACGGAAGCTCGCGCGAAGCTTCAGTCCGTGCTGGATAACGGTAAAGCGGCTGAGGTGTTTGGCCGGATGGTTGCCGCGCAGAAAGGCCCGAGCGACTTTGTTGAAAACTATGCGAAGTACCTGCCAACGGCGATGCTGAGCAAGGCGGTATATGCCGAAGCGTCCGGTTTTGTCTCGGCGATGGATACCCGCGCGCTGGGCATGGCGGTGGTGTCGATGGGCGGCGGTCGTCGTCAGGCCTCCGATACTATCGATTACAGCGTCGGCTTTACCGATATGGCCCGTCTGGGTGAATCTATCGACGCTGAGCGCCCGCTGGCCGTTATCCATGCGAAAGACGAAGCCAGCTGGCAGGAAGCGGCGAAGGCGGTGAAAGCGGCAATCAGGATTGACGAAAAAGCACCGCTGGAAACACCAACGGTCTATCGTCGAATCACCGAATAACGGTATACTGATCTGATCCCTATTTTATAGAGCACAAGGTACGGAGAATAATATGAAACGTGCGTTTATTATGGTGCTGGACTCGTTCGGCATCGGTGCTACCGAAGACGCTGAGCGCTTCGGAGATGTCGGCTCTGATACTTTCGGTCACATCGCGGAAGCTTGCGCCAAAGGCGAAGCTGACAAAGGCCGTAAAGGGCCTCTGACCCTGCCTAACCTGACTCGTCTTGGCCTGGTTAAAGCCCACGAGGGCTCTACCGGGAAAGTTGCCGCAGGCATGGACCCTAACGCAGAAGTTATCGGTGCGTACGCCTGGGCACATGAGCTTTCCTCCGGCAAAGACACCCCGTCTGGCCACTGGGAAATCGCCGGCGTGCCGGTGCTGTTTGACTGGGGCTACTTCAGCGACCACGAAAACAGCTTCCCGCAGGAGCTGCTGGACAAACTGGTCAAGCGTGCCAATCTGCCGGGCTACCTCGGTAACTGCCACTCTTCCGGGACCGTGATTCTGGACGAACTGGGCGAAGAGCACATGAAAACCGGGAAACCGATTTTCTACACCTCCGCTGACTCCGTGTTCCAGATTGCCTGCCACGAAGAAACCTACGGCCTGGATAAGCTTTATGAGCTATGCGAAATCGCGCGTGAAGAGCTGACCGAAGGCGGCTACAACATTGGCCGCGTTATCGCTCGTCCGTTTGTTGGCGATAAAGCTGGCAACTTCCAGCGTACCGGCAACCGTCACGATTTAGCCGTTGAGCCGCCTGCCGCAACCGTGCTGCAGAAATTGGTTGATGAGAAGCAGGGCCAGGTGGTTTCCGTGGGTAAAATTGCGGACATCTACGCCAACTGCGGTATCACCAAAAAAGTGAAGGCAACCGGCCTGGACGCGCTGTTTGACGCGACCATCAAAGAGATGAAAGAAGCCGGTGACGAGACTATCGTTTTCACCAACTTCGTTGACTTCGACTCCTCCTGGGGCCACCGTCGCGATGTGGCAGGCTACGCGGGCGGCCTTGAGCTGTTCGATCGTCGTTTGCCAGAGCTGATGTCGCTGCTGAAAGAGGACGATATTCTGATCCTCACCGCGGACCACGGCTGTGACCCGACCTGGCAAGGTACCGACCACACTCGCGAACACATTCCGGTGCTGATCTACGGCCCGAAAGTGAAAGCCGGTTCTCTGGGGCATCGCGAAACCTTCGCGGACATCGGCCAGACGGTAGCGAAGTACTTCGGTCTTTCCGACATGGACTACGGCAAAAACATGCTGTGATCCCTTTGGGCGGGCGTTTGCCCGCCTGATTGCTAACTTTTTAAATCAAGGAATACACAATGGCTACGCCACACATTAATGCGGAAATGGGCGATTTCGCTGACGTAGTACTGATGCCGGGTGACCCGCTGCGCGCTAAGCACATCGCGGAAACCTTCCTGGAAGACGTGCGTGAAGTGAACAACGTGCGCGGCATGCTCGGTTTCACCGGGACTTACAAAGGCCGTAAGATCTCCGTGATGGGCCACGGCATGGGCATTCCATCCTGCTCTATCTACGCTAAAGAGCTGATCACCGACTTCGGCGTGAAGAAAATCATTCGCGTAGGCTCCTGCGGCGCGGTACGTGCAGACGTTAAGCTGCGCGACGTGGTTATCGGCATGGGCGCGTGTACTGACTCCAAAGTAAACCGTCTGCGCTTCAAGGATCACGACTTTGCGGCTATCGCGGACTTCGATATGGTTCGTAACGCGGTTGACGCGGCTAAAGCGCTGGGCGTTGACGCTCGCGTGGGCAACATCTTCTCTGCAGACCTGTTCTACACGCCAGATCCGTCCATGTTCGACGTGATGGAAAAATACGGTATCCTGGGCGTGGAAATGGAAGCGGCCGGAATCTACGGCGTTGCCGCGGAGTTCGGTGCTAAAGCGCTGACCATCTGTACCGTGTCTGACCACATCCGTACTCACGAGCAGACCACCGCCGCTGAGCGTCAGACCACCTTCAACGACATGATCAAAATTGCTCTGGAATCCGTCCTGCTGGGCGACAAAGAGTAAGTTTTTCTTCTCGTTTTAAAGGCGCCTGAGGGCGCCTTTTTTATGTCTGGTATCTATTCATTTTATTTCTCATCTTTAGCGAATAGCCTTTACCAGACTGGGTATTTTGGCTATAAATCAATTCAAGTATCTATTCATGAATCTATTCATATGAGCGAGCTAACCGACCTCCTTCTTACCGGTCCACTTCCTGGCAGGGCGCTGGCCCAACGGCTGGGTATCAGTCAGGCGACCTTCTCTCGCCGGGTTTTACTTGAGCCGGACGTCATAAAGTTTGGCCAGGCCCGAGCGACGCTTTATGGACTGAGGCATCCGGTAAGGCAGCATCGGGAATTTCAGCTGTGGCAGATTGATGACGTCGGTAAAGCGTGGGACTTTGGCGTGCTTTATCCTGTGTGGCCGAGGGGAAGCTGCCTGGTTGTGCGTAACAACGGGGATAGCCGATGGTTTGATGGTTTGCCGTGGTATCTCAACGATCTCCGCCCGCAGGGTTTTTTGGGGCGAGCCTGGGGACGCGAGCTGGCTAAAAATAGCGATCTGCCCGAGGATATCCGGCTGTGGCGGGAAGAAGACGTGCTTTTTGCCCTCTCTGCGCAGCGGCTGGAAAACCTGGGCGGATGGCTGGTCGGCGAAGAGAGCTACCGCCGCTGGACACAAATAGTCGGTCTCAAGCCTATTGCTCTCGATGAGCGCCTTGAGGCTTACGCTGAGCTTGCTCACCGGGCAATAGACGGCGAAATTGTAGGTTCATCTGCCGGAGGAGAGCAGCCCAAATTCTCCTGCTACAGTGAAACGCTTTGCGGGCCACGGCATGTCATCGTCAAGTTCACCTCGCCCATACGAAACGATAACCAGCGCCGCTGGGTAGATTTACTGACCTCCGAGTGCAGTGCTTTAGCGCTATTAAATCAAATGGGTATTCCTGCCGCCCGGTGTGACCTGCTCTCGGCTGAAAGCGGGCAGGTTTTCCTTGAGGTTGAACGCTTTGACTGTGCCGGTGCTTTCGGACGACGTAGCATCGTGTCTCTTGAAAGCGTGCAAAGTGAATATGCCGCGGGCGTACTTAGCTGGCCTAAGGCCGTCGCACGTCTAAAAGAAGAGGGTATGGTTGAGGCCGCCACGCTTCGGCAGGTGCAGCGAATTTGGGCTTTTGGCCGGCTGACAGGTAACAGCGATATGCATGCCGGGAATCTCTCCTTCTTTTTGTCCGACCTTCCGCTCGAGCTAACGCCGGTCTACGATATGCTGCCTATGGCCTGGGCGCCGGGCAGTTCGGGCAATATGCGGGAGGGCGGCATTGAAATTAATATTGATGCCGAAGTTCCCGGCGAAATATGGCTGGAGATGCAGCCGTGGGCACAGCGTTACTGGCGTGAGCTAAGCCTTAATTTGAAAATAAGCGAGCCATTCCGGCAAATAGCGGCAGGAATGGCCGGGCAAGTAGGCCAGTTAAGCGGGCGGCTTAAACGTCTCGCTTAACGAACCGCCTGGGCAATCCACGCCGAAAGCTCTTTCAGTTCGGCTTCCTGTTCCGGGAAGCTGTAGATCAGTGTTTCGCACTCCTGCTGCAGTAAAATACTGCGATACAGGCAGCCTTTTAGCCGGGCTGCCAGCGCTTCAAGCGGGGCAGGATTAAGGCTATCGGTGAACACCTGGGCGCGGGTGATATGCCCTTTCTCAACGTCAAAATGGAGTTCGACGCCGCCCCAGCTAAAGCGGTTATCCAGCAGATGCGTAAAGGCTGGCGCCTGGCCAAAGTTCCATTCCCAGCTGCTCTGGCGGGCAAAAGTATCGGCAAAACCCGGCAGGTCAGGCAGCGCTTCGGGGGAGATATGCTCTGCTTCAACGCGTTCGCCATAGTGGGCGAAGAAAGCCTCCGTTATCGCCTCGGCTATCTGCTCGTGGGTCAGTCCCGGCTTGATATCGCTGAGGTTTGCGACGCGGCCTCTCACCGAGGTAATGCCCTTAGCCTGCAGTTTTTTCGGATCGGGATTGAGGTAGTTTGCCAGGCGGCTAAGGTCGGCATTCAGCAGCAGGGTACCGTGGTGGAAGCCGCGATCCATGGTTTCGCGGTAGGCCGATCCGGAAATTTTACGCGTTCCCTCAGTGGTTTCGACCTCAAGATCGTTACGCCCGGAAGCGGTGGCATTCAGGCCAAGGCTTTCCAGCGCGCTCAACACGATAGACGTGGAAATACTCTTGTCGTATTCCGGCTTGCCGGCCATAAAAGTGAAGCAGGTATTGCCGAGGTCGTGGAACACCGCACCGCCGCCGCTGCTGCGTCTTGCCAGCCGAACGTTGTCCTGCTCCATTCGCCCGGTATTACACTCTTTCCAGGGGTTTTGGGCGCGGCCAATAACCACCGTGTCCGCATTACGCCACAGGAACAGAACCCGCTGAGTGGCGGGCATCTGCCGAAAAATTGTCTCTTCAACGGCCAGGTTAAACCACGGGTCGTAAGAGTCAGATATAAGCAAACGCAAAGTCGACATAGCAAAGATCCTTTTCCCAGAAGAATGGCGCCATCTTAGCATGACGCCATCACCGAGCATTTACCGCGGGAGCTTTACTTAGACTCGTCTTCCTCCGTTACCTTCTTATTGGCGGTCAGCAGGAACGGTGATTGCTGCCAGCGGGTGCGCTTGCCGTGCAGCAGCGTGCGGGTGAGAACGATGCCGATCGCGACCGCGAGCAGCAGCATCAGGCGCAGAATATTAGTGGTGTTGTCCACCTGCTTGGCTTCGGTGGCGAGAGTATGCGTATCCAGCGTAATTCGCAGGTAGCCGATGGGGCCGCTTTTATCCGCGATAGGTTCGACGATTTGCTGGTTGAAGTAGCTACCGGCTTTTTGGCCATCCAGCGCCAGGCGGTCGCGAACCTCGATATTTTCCCCCGCACGCGCAATTTGATCGCCTTCGCTGTCATACACGGCGGCATCAAGCACGCGGCTATCCCTGGTCAGCAGGTTGAGCACGGTCGAGATGCGTTTTTCATCAGGGTTTTCGGTTTTCATGACCGGCACCAGATTAAACGCTACCTGGCGGGAGAGGGTGCGGGCCAGCTCTTCCATCTGAACGTTTCGCGCCTGCTGGCTGCCCCGGCTAAACCAGGAGGCACCCTGCATCAGCGCGACTAAAAGTGCGAGGCAGGACAGCACAATCACTGCGCGGTGGAGCCGAAATTTAAATTTTACCCGAACCATGATGCACCTTTGGAAAATTGCGTACTTTAATGTTGCCAGAAGCAAGGCGGACAAGGTAGCCTCATGCGTTGTTTTTACCCGGATACCTTTCTGCCATTTTCCCGGATTCCGACGGCGCAAGGGTATGTTTACTTGATTCTGGAGCCGCAATGCCAAACAGTTTGACCTGGTGCGATTTGCCTAACGATGTTTCACTTTGGCCTGGGTTGCCGCTTTCCCTGAGCGGTGACGAAGTGATGCCGCTGGACTACCGCGCCGGCCGCAGCGGCTGGCTCCTGTACGGACGTAATCTGGACAAGCAGTGCCTGAACAAATACCAGCGTAAGCTGGGCGCGGCGATGGTGATTGTGACCGCCTGGTGCGTGGAAGATTACCAGGTTATTCGCCTGGCAGGCTCTTTAACGCCGCGCGCGACCAAACTTGCGCATGAGGCCGGGCTCGACGTTGCGCCACTGGGCAAAATCCCGCATTTAAAAACGCCTGGCCTGCTGGTCATGGACATGGACTCTACCGCCATTCAGATCGAGTGCATCGACGAGATTGCCAAACTGGCGGGAACGGGTGAAATGGTGGCCGAAGTCACCGAACGCGCAATGCGCGGCGAGCTGGACTTTACCGCCAGCCTGCGCCAGCGCGTGGCGACCCTCAAAGGTGCCGATGCCAATATTCTGCGCCAGGTTCGTGATGAACTGCCGCTGATGCCGGGGCTGAAATCTCTGGTGCAAAACCTGGATATCCTGGGCTGGAAAGTGGCGATTGCTTCCGGCGGGTTCACCTTCTTTGCGGAATACCTGCGCGATACGCTGAACCTGACGACGGTGGTTGCCAACGAACTTGAAATTTGCGACGGCAAGCTGACCGGCGAAGTGCTGGGGCAGATTGTGGACGCTAAATTTAAAGCGGTAACCCTGAAGCGGCTGGCCGAAAAATATGAAATTCCCGCCGCGCAGACCGTAGCGGTTGGCGACGGGGCCAATGACTTACCGATGATCCATGCCGCAGGCCTGGGCATTGCCTATCACGCTAAGCCGAAGGTGAATGAGAAGAGCGAAGTCAGCATCCGCCACGCGGATCTGATGGGCGTGTTCTGCATCCTTTCCGGCAGCCTGATTCAGGAAGAACGCTAACAAGAGGTATAAAGGTGGCGAAAGCTCCAAAACGCGCATTTGTTTGTAACGAGTGTGGTGCGGATTACCCGCGCTGGCAGGGGCAGTGCAGCGCCTGTCACGCGTGGAATACCATTACCGAAGTGCGCATCGCCGCTTCTCCTCAGGTTGCCCGCAACGAGCGTCTTTCCGGCTACGCCGGGAGCGCGGGCGTCAACCGTGTTCAAAAGCTTTCAGACATCAGCCTTGAAGAGCTGCCGCGTTTTTCCACCGGTTTTAAAGAATTTGACCGCGTGCTGGGCGGCGGCGTGGTGCCGGGAAGCGCTATCTTAATCGGCGGCAACCCAGGTGCGGGGAAATCGACGCTGCTGCTGCAGACGCTTTGCAAGCTGAGCGAGCAAATGAAAACCCTGTACGTCACCGGCGAGGAGTCACTCCAGCAGGTGGCGATGCGTGCGCACCGCCTGGGTCTGCCGACGCAAAATCTCAATATGCTGTCGGAAACCAGCATCGAACAGATCTGTGCGATCGCCGATGAAGAACAGCCGAAGCTGATGGTGATCGACTCGATCCAGGTGATGCATATGGCGGACGTGCAGTCTTCGCCGGGCAGCGTGGCCCAGGTGCGTGAAACCGCAGCCTACCTGACGCGCTTTGCGAAGACGAAAGGTGTGGCTATCGTGATGGTCGGGCACGTGACCAAAGATGGCTCCCTGGCGGGGCCAAAGGTTCTCGAGCACTGTATCGACTGCTCGGTAATGCTCGACGGCGATGCCGATTCTCGCTTCCGTACTCTGCGTAGTCATAAAAACCGCTTTGGCGCGGTGAATGAATTGGGCGTGTTCGCGATGACCGAGCAGGGGCTGCGTGAAGTGAGCAACCCGTCAGCCATCTTCCTGAGCCGCGGCGATGAAGTGACGCCGGGCAGCTCGGTGATGGTGGTCTGGGAAGGAACTCGCCCGCTGCTGGTAGAGATTCAGGCGCTGGTGGATCAGTCGATGATGTCCAACCCTCGCCGCGTGGCCGTGGGCCTGGAGCAAAACCGTCTGGCGATTTTGCTGGCCGTGCTGCACCGTCACGGTGGCCTGCAAATGGCCGACCAGGACGTGTTCGTGAACGTGGTCGGTGGCGTAAAAGTTACCGAAACCAGCGCCGATCTGGCGCTGCTGCTGGCGATGGTTTCCAGCTTACGGGACAGAGCCTTGCCGCAGGATTTAGTGGTGTTTGGCGAAGTCGGGCTGGCCGGCGAAATCCGCCCGGTACCCAGCGGCCAGGAACGCATTTCCGAAGCGGCAAAACACGGCTTTAAGCGTGCGATTGTGCCGCAGGCCAACGTACCGAAAAAAATTCCTGAAGGGATGCTGGTCTTCGGCGTGAAAAAACTTGCTGATGCGCTTTCTGTATTCGACGACTTATAATTGAGTAACTTGCGGGAATCGTTCCCGCTCCGGCAGGAGGCAGCGCGTGTCGTCATTCGACTATATTAAAACGGCTATTCGTCAGCAGGGGTGTACCTTGCAGCAGGTGGCGGATGCCAGCGGCATGACTAAAGGCTACCTGAGCCAGTTACTGAACGCGAAAATCAAAAGCCCCAGCGCGCAGAAACTGGAAGCGCTGCACCGCTTCCTGGGGCTGGAATTCCCGCGCCGCGAAAAGAAAGTCGGCGTGGTGTTCGGCAAGTTTTATCCCCTGCATACCG
Source organism: Cedecea neteri (assembly GCF_000757825.1). Taxonomy (GTDB): domain Bacteria; phylum Pseudomonadota; class Gammaproteobacteria; order Enterobacterales; family Enterobacteriaceae; genus Cedecea; species Cedecea selenatireducens. The sequence goes on along the minus strand of NZ_CP009451.1, from coordinate 1,976,625 downwards.
GGCATATCTACTTAATCCAGCGCGCCTGTAGCCAGGTGGACGAGCTGCATATCATCATGGGCTACGATGAGCCCCGCGACCGCGCCCTGTTTGACGATAGCGCGATGTCCCAGCAGCCAACTACCGGCGATCGTCTGCGCTGGCTGCTGCAAACCTTTAAGTACCAGAAGAATATTCGCATTCACTCCTTTAACGAGGAGGGGATGGAGCCTTATCCACACGGATGGGACGTCTGGAGCCGAGGTATCAAGGCGTTTATGGACAGCAAGGGGATTTCCCCTGATCGAATCTATACCTCGGAAGAAGGGGATGCGGCAAAGTTTACCGAGCATCTCGGGATCGAAACGGTGGTTGTCGATCCTAAGCGCACTTTTATGAACATTAGCGGAACGCAAATCCGCGAAAACCCGTTCCGCTACTGGGAATACATTCCTACTGAGGTAAAACCGTTCTTCGTGCGCACCGTGGCGATACTGGGCGGCGAGTCGAGCGGTAAGTCATGGATGGTGAATAAACTCGCCAATATCTTCAACACCACCAGCGCCTGGGAATACGGCCGCGACTACGTCTTCTCTCACCTTGGTGGGGACGAAATGGCCCTGCAGTATTCCGACTACGACAAAATTGCCATCGGCCACGCGCAGTACGTCGATTTTGCGGTGAAATACGCCAATAAAGTGGCGTTTATCGACACCGATTTTGTTACCACTCAGGCCTTCTGCAAGAAGTATGAGGGGCGCGAGCACCCGTTTGTGCAGGCGCTGATCGACGAATACCGCTTCGATCTGGTTATCCTGCTGGAAAACAATACGCCGTGGGTGGCGGACGGTTTACGCAGCCTCGGCAGCGACGTAGACAGAAAATCGTTCCAGAACCTGCTGGTGGATATGCTCCAGGAGAACAACATCGACTTTATTCACGTTGAAGAGTCTGACTATGACTCACGCTTCCTGCGCTGCGTGGATCTGGTGAAAGAGATGATGGGCGAGCAGCGATAAAGAATGGGCTTTGAGCCCTCAGTTTTGTGCTCTCGTTTGGGGCGGTAGATTAGTCTCGAATTCCTGTGGTTATGTAGGAGTGGTTCTGATTCCGTTCACTCGTACATTTGTTTCCCCTGCACTTTCAGCGCACGGTGAACGTGTCCGGGGGATCTCGCCATCCCCCGAACAGCCCCGGCGCCCGGCAAGCTCATCGCCGCTGGAGCGGTAAACTCACCGGCTATGAGAACCGGGAACAAATCTTCCCCTCACCCCAGCCCTCTCCCCAAAGGGGCGAGGGGGAAAACAGACTATGGGGTACATTATTGATTCCCTCTCCCTTCCAGGGTGAGGGTAAAAATAAGAAGCGAGGCTCGGTTCCGGCTTAAATCGCCTCCGTTTTCTCTCCGACTGGCCAGGGTCCGGACGTCGGGAACGGGCGGAGGCTGAGAGCGTCGGGAACGCATCTCAGCCGACCCAGGACTGGGAGATAAAACGGAGGTCTGCCGCTTTAGCGGTCGATTTATTTGGCTGGGAGTCCGGGGTCTCGGGGAAATGACGGTGATTTCCCCGAGTCGTTCACCGGTTCGGGGGTGACATATGAAACAGGACTGGAAGTGAACGGAACCTCAGTCGGGCTTGGCATAATCGTGGGTATTTGTAACTAATAAACATCCCCCATGGATCGGGGGCTAGCCATAAAAAAGGCACCGTGAAGGTGCCTTTTACATTTACTTAGTAACGCGCTTGTACTTGATGCGTTTTGGCTCCAGGGCATCGGAGCCGAGGGTACGCTTCTTGTACTCTTCGTATTCGGTGAAGTTACCTTCGAAGAACTCCACTTTACCTTCATCCTGGTAGTCCAGAATGTGGGTGGCGATACGGTCAAGGAACCAACGGTCGTGCGAGATAACCATTGCGCAGCCCGGGAACTCCAGCAGGGCGTTTTCCAGCGCGCGCAGGGTTTCGATATCCAGGTCGTTGGTTGGTTCATCGAGCAGCAGAACGTTGCCGCCAACCTGCAGCAGTTTCGCCAGGTGCAGACGACCGCGCTCACCGCCGGATAGCTCGCCAACGCGTTTGCCCTGGTCGACGCCTTTGAAGTTAAAGCGGCCGACGTAGGCACGGCTTGGCATCTCGGTGTTACCGATACGCATAATATCCTGGCCGCCAGAGACTTCTTCCCACACGGTTTTGCTGTTATCCATGGCGTCACGGAACTGGTCCACGGAGGCCAGCTTCACGGTATCACCCAGGGTAATAGAGCCGCTGTCAGGCTGTTCCTGACCGGACATCATGCGGAACAGGGTGGATTTACCCGCGCCGTTCGGACCGATGATGCCGACGATAGCGCCTTTCGGTACGGAGAAGCTCAGGTCGTCAATCAGCAGGCGGTCGCCGTAGGATTTACGCAGGTTGCTAACTTCCACCACTTTATCCCCCAGGCGTGCGCCAGGTGGAATAAACAGTTCGTTGGTTTCGTTACGTTTCTGGTATTCGGTGTTGTTCAGCTCTTCGAAGCGTGCCAGACGGGCCTTGCCCTTAGACTGACGGCCTTTAGCGCCCTGACGAACCCACTCCAGCTCTTTCTCAATAGATTTACGGCGAGCGGCTTCCGTTGAGGCTTCCTGCGCCAGACGTTGATCTTTCTGCTCCAGCCAGGAGGAGTAGTTACCTTCCCATGGAATACCTTCCCCACGGTCAAGCTCCAGGATCCAGCCGGCGACGTTGTCGAGGAAGTAACGGTCGTGGGTGATCGCCACAACGGTCCCTTCGAAGTCGTGCAGGAAGCGTTCCAGCCACGCCACGGATTCTGCATCCAGGTGGTTGGTTGGTTCGTCGAGCAGCAGCATGTCTGGTTTTTCGAGCAGCAGGCGGCACAGCGCAACGCGGCGGCGTTCACCCCCGGACAGCTTCTCAATTTTTGCATCCCAGTCTGGCAGGCGCAGGGCATCGGCGGCGCGCTCCAGCTGCACGTTCAGGTTATGACCGTCGTGCGCCTGGATAATTTCTTCATATTTGCCCTGCTGCGCGGCCAGCTTGTCGAAGTCCGCGTCCGGCTCGGCGTATTTGGCATAGACTTCGTCCAGGCCTTTCAGCGCGTTAACCACTTCGGAAACGGCTTCTTCTACGGACTCACGTACGGTGTGTTCCGGGTTCAGCTTAGGTTCCTGCGGCAGGTAGCCAATCTTGAGGCCAGGCTGAGGACGGGCTTCACCTTCGATATCGGTATCGATGCCGGCCATGATGCGCAGCAGGGTGGATTTACCGGCACCGTTCAGACCCAGCACGCCGATTTTGGCGCCAGGGAAGAAGCTGAGCGAAATATTTTTCAGAATATGTCGTTTCGGCGGGACAACTTTGCCGACACGATGCATGGTATAAACGAATTGAGCCACAGTGCGACTTTGCCTCTTTTATCGTGATGTAAGATGGTACATAACAAAGGCGAAGTGTAGCGGTTTTCCCGGTCTAATCCCAGCGGGGCATCGTGGTTCTGCCGCGCATGGCGTCTTTATACGTTTAATGACCAAAATATACCTTTCGGACATGGCGTATTGTGTCTCCCCTGGTTAGCATGAATTCATTCGCTTATTGCAGCGCAGGCATGATGCCGTCAGGAAAACAGTGAGGAGAAGGTGTGTTAAAAGCCAAACAAGTCGCATGGCAGTTGCTTGCCGCGGGCGTTAGCCTGGTGATGTTAAACGGCGCGGTACGTGCGGATTCTCTGGATGAGCAACGCAGCCGCTACGCGCAAATTAAACAGGCCTGGGATAACAAGCAAATGGACGTGGTGCAGCAGCTGATGCCCACTTTGCAAACCTATCCTCTTTATCCTTATCTCGAATACCGTCAGCTAACCGACGACCTGATGAACGAGCCGACCGTGGCGGTGACTCAGTTTATTCAGGCTAACCCAACGCTGCCTCCGGCGCGAAACTTAAGCTCCCGCTTTGTTAACGAGCTGGCAAGGCGCCAGGACTGGCGCGGTCTGCTGGCCTTCAGCCCAGAGCCGCCTGCAACCAATGAAGCAAAATGTAATTACTATTTTGCCAAGTGGAACACCGGGCAGACAGACGCCGCCTGGGCCGGCGCGAAAGATCTCTGGCTAACGGGAAAAAGCCAGCCGTCGAGCTGTGACGCGCTGTTTTCCGCATGGCGTGCTTCCGGCACTCAGGATCCGCTGGCTTACCTGGAGCGCATCCGTCTGGCGATGAAAGAGGGCAACACCTCGCTGGTGAACGCGCTGGCGAACCAGATGCCCGCTGACTACCAGACTATCTTCAGCGCGTTGATAAGCCTGCAAAATAACCCGAGTACGGTGCTGACATTCGCCAATACGGTGGGCGCGACGGACTTTACGCGGCAGGCTGCGGCTATCGCCTTCGCGAGCGTAGCCCGCCAGGACGTGGAAAATGCCCGGCTGATGATCCCGTCTTTAGTACAGGCGCAGAAGCTTACCGAGGAGCAGGCGCAGGAATTGCGTGACGTTGTTGCCTGGCGGTTGATGGGCAGCGACGTGACGGATGAGCAGGCCCGCTGGCGGGATGACGCGATTATGCGTTCCCAGTCTACATCGTTGATTGAGAGACGAGTGCGTATGGCTCTGGGCGCCGGTGACCGTTCAGGCCTGAATACCTGGCTTGCGCGTCTGCCGATGGAAGCCAAAGAGAAAGACGAATGGCGCTACTGGCAGGCCGATTTGCTGCTGGAACGCGGGCGTGATGATGAAGCCAAAGGGATCCTGCGATCTCTGATGCAGCAGCGCGGTTTCTACCCGATGGTGGCCGCACAGCGGCTGGGGGAAGAATATCCCCTGCGTGTGGATAAAGCCGAACCCGTTAACCCCGCTCTGGTGCAGGGGCCTGAAATGGCGCGAGTCCGTGAGCTGATGTACTGGAATATGGACAATACCGCACGCAGCGAATGGGCAAACCTGGTCACCAGCCGCAGCAAGCAGGAGCAGGGTGGGCTGGCGCGCTACGCCTTTGAGCAGGACTGGTGGGATCTTAGCGTGCAGGCAACCATTGCCGGCAAGCTGTGGGATAACCTGGAAGAGCGCTTCCCGCTGGCCTATAAAGGCACCTTTGCCCGCTACGTGAGCGGCAAAACCGTGCCACAAAGCTATGCGATGGCGATTGCCCGTCAGGAAAGTGCCTGGAACCCGAAGGTGCGTTCTCCGGTAGGAGCCAGCGGCCTGATGCAAATCATGCCGGGTACCGCCACCCATACCGTGAAGATGTTCAGTATCCCTGGCTACAGCAGCCCGGTGCAGCTTCTGGATCCTGACACCAACATCAATATCGGCACCAGCTACCTGCAGTACGTGTTCCAGCAGTTTGAGAACAACCGTATTTTCGCTTCCGCCGCCTACAACGCCGGGCCGGGACGAGTGCGGACGTGGCTCGGCAACAGCGCAGGGCGGATTGATGCCATCGCGTTTGTGGAAAGTATTCCGTTTTCCGAAACGCGTGGCTATGTGAAAAACGTGCTGGCTTATGACGCTTATTACCGCTACTTCATGGGGCAACCTGACAAAATTCTGTCCGACAGCGAGTGGCAGCGGCGTTATTGATTGGGCGGAGAGTATGTTATGCTGCCGTACTAGTTAAAGAGTATGGTGGCCTGACATGACTCAGCTCTCTCAATATTCGGCGGAACAGGCCGAGCAAAGTAATAAAGAGTGGCTCCGCTTTGTGGGGCTGTTGCAGCAAGCTTTTGGGCAGGACCTTCATATGCCGCTGCTGACGCTGCTGTTAACGCCGGACGAGCGTACGGCGTTAGGAACGCGAGTTCGGATAATCGAAGAGTTACTGCGCGGCGAGCTTAGCCAGCGTGAACTGAAGAACGAACTGGGCGCGGGTATTGCAACCATTACCCGCGGCTCCAACAGCCTGAAGGCCGCGCCGACCGAGCTGCGTGAATGGCTTGAAAAAGAGCTGCTGCAGGGCGGAAAGCCAACTCGCTAAATACGCTACCGGCGGTAAATCTCGTTATGAAACGGGCTTAACGCCAAAATCACCGCCTGATGATAAACGCTGCTACGCGTGAGCTTTCCGGCGGTGAACACTCCAATCGCTCCCTCTTTACGTCCAATCTTATCAATGCCCGTATAGTCAGACATCACCGGCCCCAGGGCGTTTCCGGCGCTGACTTTCTGCAGAATAATTTCCGGCAATGGCAGGGTAGCGGAACGGGCTTCACCGCGCTGCTGACGGTTCTCAATCACCACCCAACTGAAGGTGCTACCTTCGTCGATTCCGGCCTCAATGGCGACCCAAAAGTCGGCATCTGGTCTGATCTCCCGGGCATTTGCTACCCGGCACCGTGCGCCAGTTCGCGTTTCCTGACAGCCGTTGGGCTGCTCCGGCACGCCACTATCGACGACCACGGGCTCAATATGGCAGGATCCTTCACCATAAATCTCGCTAAACGCCTGCAGAATCGCCTGAATTTTGGCGGGATTGGTTGTTGCAGCAACGACATGGTTCATAATAAGTCAGAACTCTCGATATTTCGTGACCGGAGTATAACGGAAAAAACGCATGTTACAGGTATACCTTGTTCGTCATGGCGAAACGCAGTGGAATGCGGAGCGCCGCATTCAGGGGCAGTCAGACAGCGCGCTGACTGATAACGGAGAACGCCAGGCCTGGCAAGTGGCCGAGCGGGCCAGGGCCCTTGGCATCACCCACATCATCAGCAGCGATTTAGGCCGTACTCGCCGCACCGCAGAGATCATCGCCGAAGCCTGCGGCTGCGAGATTATCTTCGATGCCCGCCTGCGCGAGCTAAACATGGGCGTGCTTGAACGTCGTAAAATGGACTCGCTGACCGAAGAGGAAGAGAGCTGGCGCCGTCGCCTGGTGGACGGCACGCCTGACGGGCGTATCCCTGAAGGCGAAAGCATGCTGGAGCTGAGCAACCGTATGCACGAAGCGCTGAATGCCTGCCGGGAACTGCCGGCCGGAAGCCGCCCACTGCTGGTGAGTCACGGCATGGCGCTGGGTGGGCTGGTTAGCACGATTCTGGGGTTGCCTGCGTGGGCTGAACGTCGCCTGCGTCTGCGCAACTGCTCAATATCCCGCGTGGATTATCAGCACAGCCCGTGGCTGGCTTCTGGATGGGTCGTTGAGACAGCAGGAGACATCTCGCATCTTGATGCCCCTGCTCTGGATGAAATACAGCGTTAACGGCGTACCGGGATCAGGTATTCACAGCGGATATGCATCGGCACATCCTGATCCCGCGTTTCATCTTGAGGATAGAAACGTTCGATGTCCTGGCCCTTACGGCGAGTCAGGTTTAGCGACGGCATGCAGGTGCCGTACACCGTCAGGATAAAGTCCTGCAGCCCGGTGCCCAGCCCTTCGTAGTTGAACTGCACATAATCACCGCCTTCCAGCATTACCGGATGAGAATCCGGCAGGAAGCCATTGGCCAGCTCCGGGGTGAGCGCCGTGGTGTAGAAGACTTCCTGCTCGTCGTCTTTTTCCGAGCTTGGACGAGGTTCATGCAGGCCGTACAGCACTCGCGGAATCGTCGGTGAGTTGCCCAGGAACTGTGTCCAGAACTGGATGCGCATCTCATTACGGAAGTCGGAGATTTGTTCCAGCGTGCAGCTGTAGCTTTGCGTTACCCCAACCAGATGCGTTTCCGGCAGAGTAATGAAATGGGCGTGCGGCAGCGTAAATTCACCGAGACGCAGCGGCGGGCGCATACCAAAAGCGCTCCAGTCAGGAGAACGTCGATAAAGCGCGGGCGTTTGGGCGAACTGTTTTTTAAACGCGCGAGTAAATGTTTGCTGCGAGTCAAAGCGGTACTGAAGCGCAATGTCCAGAATAGGGCGCGCAGTCAGGCGCAGGGCAACGGCAGATTTGGAGAGTCGGCGGGCGCGAATATAGGCACCAATAGCGTGCCCGGTAACCTCTTTAAACATCCGTTGTAAATGCCACTTGGAATAACCTGCCTTTGCCGCCACATTATCAAGGGCGAGAGGCTGATCGAGGTGGCCCTCCAGCCAGCTAAGAAGATCGCGAATGATCCCAGCCTGATCCATAAAATATCCTCATCCATACAAGCGAATGCCTGTTTACTAAGGTAGCGGATGATAGCATTTTTGTACTTTATGCATTCACCGTTTTTTTTTAACAAGTTGTGCCAAATTTGCCGATTGTGGAGGCAGGTTTTGCTAATAATGTGATATTCAACGATTTTTCATCCAATTGTTGAATAGTCCCGCAGGGTGATCTTTGAAAAATGGTAACAATATGAAATATAAAGCTTTAGCACTTTGCAGTGCGATTCTGGCCGCCAGCTTTGGTGCGAGCGCAGAGCAGATTGGTTCGGTCGATACGGTGTTTAAGGTCTTTGGCCCCGATCACAAGATCGTTGTGGAAGCTTTTGACGATCCCGATGTGAAGAACGTGACCTGCTATATCAGCCGCGCTAAAACCGGCGGTATCAAAGGCGGCCTTGGCTTAGCCGAAGATACTTCTGATGCGGCAATCTCCTGCCAGCAGGTTGGGCCGGTTGAGCTGAGCGACAAAATTAAAGCCGGCAAAGCGGAGGGCGACGTGGTGTTCCAGAAACGGACCTCATTGGTGTTTAAAAAGCTGCAGGTTGTTCGTTTCTATGACGCCAAACGTAACGCTCTGGCCTACCTTGCCTACTCTGACCGGGTGGTAGAAGGCTCGCCGAAGAACGCTATCAGCGCGGTGCCGATTATTCCGTGGGGTAAATAATCCGCTGCACCCACGCACAACCTATGTGCCCCCGCGATACCTTCATGAGAAGCCTGATGTATTTCTGATGCATCAGGCTTGTCAGCCCCTGCCTTCCTTATTAGTGTGTTGAGACCGTTCCGTTGCCTTTTAAGGCTTCATTGATGCAGATTGAGCCGCTACCGCCCCTCAATACCCTTATCGCCTTCGAATGCGTTGCCCGCTACGGCAATATTTCTCGTGCTGCGGAAGAGTTAAACCTGACGCAAAGCGCGACCAGCCGCCAGATCCTGCAGCTGGAGGAAATGCTGGGCTGTAAGCTTTTTACCCGTACTCAGCGGCGCGTATTGCTCACGCCGAGGGGTGAAGCATATGCCACTCACGTGCGGCAACAGCTGGCGGCATTGTCACATGCTACGGCGGAAGTGATGGGCTGGACGGGGTTGCCGCAGGTGACCATCGCCTGCACCAGCGCCATGAGTTCGCTTTGGCTGTCGTCGCGCCTTTCGGCGCTGCATCGTGAGCTGCCGGATTTGCAGGTTCGCATGAAAATCACCGACAACTTCTCCGAACTGCGTTCATCGGAATTTGATCTGGCTATTTTTTACCTTCGGGATGTTCCGGTGGGGTTTCATGCCACGCCGATTTTCGACGAGGTCTGCTACCCGATGTGCTCTCCGGCGTTTCTGTCACGCATCGGGCCTGGCGCTCCCGCAGAAGCGCTGCTGCAGCACACGCTGCTGATTCAGGACGATCCGCAGCGAGAGTGGACCGGCTGGAGCGACTGGTTTGCTTCGCAGAGTGTCCTGAGCTTTGTGCCGCGTCAGACCTGGCGCGCCAATAACTATCCGTTTTTGGTTGAGACTGCGGTGCGAGGAGACGGGATATTACTCGGCTGGGAAGGTCTGGTGCAGGATTATCTTAATAGAGGCGAGCTTGTTGCGGCGCACCCTGGAAAGCTGGCGGCCGCCAGTAAATGTTTCCTGCTTATCCCTCAGGATCGCTATATGAAGCCGATTGTTCGCCATGTCATGAACTGGTTGCAGCGACAGCCTTCGGCGGAATAAGCAGAAAACAGACGTTAATCATATAAGATGATTATTTTATTATTGCCGCGATCAATAAATTATTTAACCGTTCCTTTAGCCATAACCTTTTGTTATATAAAGGCGAGAAAAAGAAACATTTAAAACATCTTAATCCTTTGGTTTATTTATGGTGTCCAGATCCAGAGGCGGTATTTTATTTTTTAACTCCCCCCGGCGGCGATAAGAAGTATGCATACCTACCAGCGTGAAGACCAACCACATCGACTGTGATATGACCGACGCCAAATTAAAGTCATGGCTCAGTGAATACAGCCCGCCCACGCACCCCGCGATGTTAAGACAAGCATAACCATTTGAATCTATTGATAGCCTTCGCATCTGAACCAGTGCGTAGGCCAGCAGGTAACAAAAGACGCCAATTAAGCCTACAAGGGTATGCAGTTCCACATTTTCTTTCCTGGTGTGACTCCGTGATCGGGAAATTATCTTTTTTGCTGCGGCTCTGCTGCGCGTTTTTTTCATAGTCTGATACGAAAAACTCATGCATCAGTGTTTAGCGGTTTTGATATAAATCATAAATAGATGTGCTATGGCATCTGGCCGGTGGTCAGACAAACAAATAATAACGGAGAAAAATAAATGAAAGACGATCGTTCAGACGTGAAAAAATACCTGCAAGGCGTGAACATGAGCCGCCGTTCATTTATCAACACGGCGGCGCTGATTGGGATGGGCAGCGCGTTATCGCTTTCGCCGCTGGCGGGTTTTGCCGCCGAGGCCACGCCTAAAAAAGGCGGCGTGCTCAAGCTGGGAATGTCGGGAGGCAATACCAGCGATTCTCTCGATCCTACGCTCTTTAGCGACTGGGTGCCGCTCAATCAGGCCTACATGCTGATGAACGGTCTGGTAGAAATTGATGAAACTAACCAGGCCACGCCGGAGCTGCTGGAAAGCTGGGAGGCGAAGCCGGGCGCGCAGGAATGGACGTTTAAAGTGCGCCAGGGCGTGACCTTCCACAACGGTAAAACCCTCACCGTCGAAGATATTCTCTACTCGATCAACCTGCACCGTGGCGACCAGTCGCGTAGCGCGATCAAAACTCAGCTGGCGGCCATCAAAGAGCTGAAAAAGAGCGGCGAGAACGAAATTACCTTAACCCTGGACAGCGGCAACGCCGATTTACCGTTTCTGTTGGCGGACTACCATCTGGTCGTGGTCCCGGACGGATTTACCGACTGGAAGCACCCGATTGGCACCGGCGGCTTCGTCTTTGACCAGTATCAGCCGGGCGTGCGCTCCTACTTCAAGCGCAACCCTAATTACTGGAAGCCAAACCGCGCGTTTGTGGATGCCGTTGAAGTGTTGGTTATCAACGATGCGACCGCGCGCACCAATGCCCTTATCTCGGGCCAGGTACACGCCATCAACCGCGTTGACTTTAAAACCGTCGATTTCCTGAAGCGCAGTCCGGCGCTGAACATTGTGCGCGCGGCCGGGGGGCAGCATTTCACCTTCCTGATGGACTGCCGGGTAGCCCCGTTTAACAACAACGATGTGCGTACGGCGATTAAATACGGTATCGATCGTGAAAAATTACTGGCTACCGTCCTTCGGGGTTACGGCACGCTCGGCAACGATCATCCGATCCCGAAAACCGATCGCTTCTTCAACAAGAGCCTGGAGCAGCGTGCCTACGATCCTGATAAGGCGAAGTTCTTCCTGAAAAAAGCGGGGCTTAGCGCGCTGCCGCTCGAGCTGTCCTCATCGGATGCGGCTTTTGCCGGGGCGCTGGACGCCGCCGCGCTGTTCCAGGGCGAAGCCGCCGCGGCGGGGATCCAGGTCAGTATCAAACGTCAGCCGGCGGACAGCTACTGGGATGACGTCTGGATGAAAGCACCGTTTAGCATGGGCTACTGGGGCGGGCGCCCAACCGCGGATCAGATGTTTTCCACCGCCTGGCAGTCCACGGCGAAATGGAACGACACCCACTGGAAAAACGACAAGTTCGACAGCCTGCTCATTCAGGCACGTTCGCTGCTGGACGAGCAAAAACGTGCGGAAATTTATGGCGAGCTGCAAAGCATTGCCCGTGATGACGGTGGCGCAATGATCCCGCTGTTTGGTGACTACCTGGATGCCACCAGCAAGAAAGTCGGCGGCGTAAAACCTCACCCGCTGTTCAACTTCATGGGTGGCCGCCTGGCTGAACGCGTCTGGCTGGAGTCGTAATGAAAAAACAGATCCTTCATCGTTTATTGCTGGGCGTGCTGACGCTGTGGCTGGTTTCGGGGCTGATCTTCGTCGGTACCGAGTTACTGCCCGGCGACGTGGCGAGCGCCATCCTGGGCCAGAACGGCACGCCGGAAACCATCGCCGCGCTGCGCCTACAGCTGGGCCTCGATCAGCCTGCGGTTTACCGCTACCTGCACTGGCTGTCCGGTGTGCTGCACGGTGACCTGGGCACTTCGCTTGCCAATAACCAGCCTATCGGTGCCGAGCTGCTGCCTCGCCTGGCGAACACGCTGTTCCTTGCCGTTTATGCCGCGCTGATAGCGATTCCGTTAGCGGTGGTGCTGGGCATTGCCTCGGCGGTATGGCGTGGCTCCTGGTTCGACCGCCTGGCGAATACGCTGACGCTGATGAGCATTTCGGTGCCGGAGTTTTTCGTGGGCTACCTGCTGGTAATCTTCTTTGCCATTCGTCTGGCCTGGTTTCCGAGCCTCGCGCTGGTCGACCCTGATGCCAGCCTCCTTGAGCGGCTCTATGCCTGCACGTTGCCGATGCTGACGCTGGTGCTGGTGGTCCTGGCGCATATGCTGCGCATGACGCGTGCCTCGGTTGGCGCGGTGATGTCCAGCAGCTATATCGAAACGGCGCTGCTAAAAGGGCTTTCCCGCTGGCGGATCGTGCTCAGCCACGCGCTGCCGAACGCGCTGGCGCCGATCATCAACGTCATTGCTTTTAACCTGGCGTACCTGGTGGTGGGCGTCATTCTGGTCGAGGTGGTCTTCGTCTACCCGGGCATTGGGCAACTGATGGTGGATGCGGTAACGAAGCGTGACCTGCCGGTAGTACAGGCCTGCGGGCTGCTGTTTGGCGGGACCTATATCCTGCTGAATACGGCGGCGGACCTGCTGGCTATCTGGTGCAACCCACGCCTGCGACATGCGAGGTAGTCTATGAAAAATATTAAAATTCGCACGGTGCCGCTGTCGGCAATATTGGGCCTGGCCATCATTGCCATCAATTTGATTGCCGCGCTTTTTGCTCCCTGGCTGGCGCCACACAGCGAAACGGCGCAGGTGGGTGACATCTGGATGCTGCCGTCCAGTTCGATGCCGTTCGGCACTGATAGCCTCGGGCGGGACATGCTTTCGCGCATTCTGTTCGGTGCCAGAACTACCATTGCCATCGCGCTGGCGATCACCGCTATCTCGTTTGTTGTGGGCATTATTACCGGGTTTACCGCCGCTATTTACGGGCGCTGGGTGGACGTCGTGCTCACCCGCATCGTTGATACGCTGATGTCGATTCCGGTCCTGATTTTGGCGCTGATCGTGCTGTCCGTGCTGGGAACGTCTATTCCCGTCCTGGTCGGGACTATTGCGCTATTAGATGCGACCCGTGTTTTCCGCCTTGCCAGGCTTGTCGCACAGGGGATTGTTTGTCTCGAGTACGTGGAGGCGGCACGCCTGCGTGGAGAAGGGCTGTGGTGGATTGTGCGCAAAGAGTTTCTGCCTAACGCCATGCCGCCGCTGCTGGCAGAGTTTGGTATGCGCTTTTGTTTTACCTTCCTGTTTATTGCCGGGCTGAGCTTCCTTGGGCTGGGTATTCAGCCGCCGTGGGCGGACTGGGGCAGTATGGTGCGCGACAACGCTCAGGCCATCAATTTTGGTCAGTTTGCTCCGCTTTACCCTGCCGCGGCCATTGCCCTGCTGACGATTGGCGTCAACCTGGTGGTCGACTGGCTGCTGGTGCGTAATAACCTTTCGCTGGGAGAAGAGGGATGACACAACCGATCTTACAGATGCGCGATTTACGCATTGAGACCGAGCAGGGGCTGCCGCTGGTGAAAGGTATCTCTCTAAGCCTGATGCCCGGTGAAGTGCTGGGACTCATTGGTGAGTCCGGCGCAGGTAAATCGACCATTGGCCTGGCCGCTTTGGGCTACGCCAGGCCGGGTTGCCGTATTGCGGGCGGTGAAGTGCTGGTTGCCGGGCAAAACATTGTGGCGCTTTCCAGCAAAGAGAAACGGGAGTTTCGCGGTAAACGCGTGGCCTATGTTGCGCAGAGCGCCGCCGCGGCGTTTAACCCGGCGCTAACCATCGGCAAGCAGGTTTGCGAGGGGCCACTTCGGCACGGTTTGATGAATCAGGAGGAGGCGCAGGCCTGGGCCGTGACGCTGTTTAAAGCGCTGGATCTCCCCGAACCTGAAACGATCGGCCAGCGTTATCCGCATCAGCTCTCTGGCGGCCAGCTCCAGCGCGCGATGGCGGCGATGGCGATGTCCTGCAGGCCGGATATTCTGGTGCTGGATGAACCTACCACCGCGCTGGACGTCACCACCCAAATCGAGGTGCTGGTGATGCTGCGTAAGCTGGTCAGAGAATTTAATACCGCCGCGCTGTACATCACCCACGATCTGGCGGTCGTGGCCCAAATTGCCGACCGCATCATGGTCCTGCGGCAGGGAAGCGAAGTGGAAAGCGGCAGCACCGCCGATATTCTGCAAAATCCTGCCGAAAGCTACACCCAGCGGCTGGTGTCGGAACGTGCTCATGCCCTGACGCCGGTTCACGCCGGAAGTAAACCTGAAGGGCGGCTCCTTGCGCTGGAAAATCTCTCAACCGGGTACAACGGTAAGGCCGTCGTGCACAACGTCTCTCTGAGTATTGCCAAAGGGGAAACGATGGCCATTATCGGCGAGTCCGGCAGCGGGAAGAGTACGCTGGCTCGCGCCCTGTGCGGCCTGCTGAGCGACACGAAGGGAACGGTCACCTTCGCCGACAAGACGCTGGCCAACCGCTACCAGCAGCGTGATAAAGAGACGCTGCGGCGTATTCAAATGATCTATCAGCTGCCCGACGTGGCGCTCAACCCAAGACAGACCGTGCTTGAGGCTATTGGTCGCCCGGTGGCGTTTTATTTTGGCCTCGATAAACAGCAGGTTCGTGCGCGGGTGCTTGAGTTGCTGAAGCTGACCGAACTCCCTGATTACCTCCTTGACCGCTACCCAGGTTCGCTTTCCGGGGGCCAAAAGCAGCGGGTATGTATTGCGAGAGCGCTGGCCGCAAAGCCAGATCTGATTATCTGCGATGAGGCAACCTCCGCGCTCGATCCGCTGGTGGCAGAAGAGGTTCTGAAGCTGCTGCGAAACCTGCAGGAACGGCTGGGGCTGTCTTACTTATTCATCACCCACGATCTGAGCACGGTAAAACGTATCGCCCAGCAGGTTGCCGTGATGTATCAGGGCAACGTTGTGGCACAGGGGCCGACCGGGCAGGTATTCAGCGCCCCGATGCACAGCTATACCGAAAAACTGCTGACCTCGGTGCCGGAAATGCGCGCCTCCTGGCTGGACGAGGTGCTGGGTCAGCGTCAGTTAAACGCGATGGCAGGAGCCTCATGAAAACTCTGATAACGCAATTTCCCCACAGCGTGAGCGTGACGGAACACCTGTGGATCGTTCTGCAAGACGGGACTCGCCTGGCCGCGCGTATGTGGCTGCCCTTGTCGGCCTCGCAGCAGCCGGTGCCCGCTATCCTCGAGTACATCCCCTACCGCAAGCGCGACGGAACACGTACTCGTGATGAGCCGATGCATGGCTATTTCGCCGGCAATGGTTACGCGGTACTGCGTGTGGACATGCGTGGCAGCGGCGACTCTGACGGGTTGATGGCCGACGAGTATCTGCTGCAGGAGCAGGAGGATGCCCTGGAAGTGATCGACTGGATCAGCCGTCAGGCCTGGTGCAACGGCGCCGTGGGGATGATGGGCAAATCCTGGGGCGGGTTTAACTGCCTGCAGCTTGCCGCTCGTCGCCCTCCGGCCTTAAAAGCCATCATGACGGTTTGCTCGACGGACGATCGTTACAACGACGATATCCACTACAAAGGCGGCTGCCTGCTGAATGATAACCTGTGGTGGGGCGGGATTATGCTGGCCTATCAAAGCCGCCCGCAGGATCCGGAGCTGGTGGGGGAGGGCTGGTATCAGGCCTGGCTCAATCGTCTTGAAAACATGCCTTTCTTCCCGGCACTGTGGATGGAGCATCCGTTGAAGGATGATTACTGGAAACACGGCTCGGTCGGTGAGGACTGGCAGGCCATTACCTGCCCTGTAATGGCGGTGGGCGGCTGGGCGGATTCCTACAGCAATGCGGTCTTCCGCCTGATGGATAATCTCGACGTTCCTCGTAAGGCGATTCTCGGTCCGTGGGCGCATATTTATCCGCAGGACGGTTCACCTGCTCCGGCTATCGGCTTTCTGCAGGAGGCGGTGAGTTGGTGGGATCGCTGGCTGAAGCAGGTCGACAATGACGTGCTGGACGGCCCGCGCATTCAGGCGTGGCTCAACGACAGCCAGCGGCCCGATTCGCAGCGTCCGCAGGCCTTCGGGGAGTGGATTGCCATTGAGGATGACACGGATGCGGTGACCGCACCTCAGCGCTGGCATTTGCAGCCAGGCCGGCTGATGACAACGCCGTTGGCAAATGCATACCGGCAGGAGATCCGTAGCGTACAGAACCACGGGCTGTTTGCCGGGGAGTGGATGGGGGCTGGCGTGCTGGGGGAAAGCCCGAGCGATCAGCGGATGGACGAAGGCCTTGCTGAAAGCTTTGACAGCGCGCCGCTGGACGAAAGTCTGGCGATCTACGGTTTTCCGCAGTTTGACGTTACGCTCGCCAGCGATAAACCAGCGGCCATGCTGTATGTCCGCTTGTCGGACGTTGCGCCAGACGGGGCGTCGACCCGCGTCAGTCACGGTTGGGTGAACCTGAGTCATTTGCAGGGGCAGGAGCAGAACGTCGCACTGGTGCCCGGCGAAAAGGTCAACGTCACCGTGCAGCTGGACGGCATAGCCTGGCGCTTTGCCGCAGGGCATCGGCTGCGTGTTTCTCTGGCGACCACGTTCTGGCCGATGGTCTGGCCGATGGCCGAAAATGCAACGCTTAGCGTTGACCTGGCGAGCGCCCGGCTGCAATTGCCGGTTTGCCGGGAAGTGAAGCCGATAGCCGGGCCTAATCCTCAGCCGGAAACTGCGGCAAATACGCCTCTTACGATCCTGTCCCCTGGGCGAGTCGAACGCGAGCTGCGCTATGACGCGGTGAGCGATAGCTGGCAGAGCATTACCGAGGGCGTGGGCGGCGTGTTTGGCGAGGGCGTGTACCGTTTTGACGATATCAATACGACCGTCGATCATAGCCTTCGGCGTCAGCTGACCGTGCAGAATGCTGACCCGCTCTCGGCGCATTATCTGCTGACTCAGAATATGAAAATTGGGCGAGAAGGCTGGTGGACGGATATGGATATTGTGCTGGAGATGCGCAGCGACCTGACGCATTTTATCGTTAGCGGAAAAATGACGGTTAAACACAACGAAGAGACGGTCTTTACCCGCGACTGGGATGAACGCATTGCTCGCTGAATGACGGGCATAAAAAAGGGCTGACGCTGGTCAGCCCTTTTCGTAATCCTTCTTGCTTATTCCTGCAGATCGCCGCAGAAACGGTAACCTTCGCCGTGGATCGTGGCGATGATTTCCGGCGTATCCGGCGTGGATTCGAAGTGTTTACGAATACGGCGGATAGTCACATCGACGGTGCGGTCATGCGGCTTCAGCTCGCGACCGGTCATTTTCTTCAGCAATTCAGCACGAGACTGAATTTTGCCTGGGTTTTCACAGAAGTGCAGCATCGCGCGGAATTCACTACGCGGCAGCTTGTACTGTTCACCGTTCGGGCTAACCAGTGAGCGGCTGTTGATGTCCAGCTCCCAGCCGTTGAATTTGTAGCTCTCAACGGAGCGACGCTCTTCGCTGATAGCGCCTAAATTCATCGTACGGGACAGCAAGTTGCGTGCACGAATGGTCAATTCACGTGGGTTGAATGGCTTGGTGATGTAGTCATCTGCGCCAATTTCAAGACCCAGGATCTTGTCCACTTCGTTATCACGGCCCGTCAGGAACATCAGCGCCACATTGGCTTGCTCGCGCAGTTCACGCGCCAGCAGCAGGCCGTTTTTACCCGGCAGGTTGATGTCCATAATGACGAGATTGATGTCATTATCGGCAAGGATTTGATGCATCTCTGCGCCATCGGTCGCTTCAAAAACATCATAGCCTTCCGCTTCAAAAATGCTTTTTAGCGTGTTGCGTGTTACTAATTCGTCTTCGACGATAAGAATGTGCGGGGTCTGCATGTTTGCTACCTAAAATTGCCAACTAAATCGAAACAGGAAGTACAAAAGTCCCTGACCTGCCTGTTACATGCCATAAATTAACATGCCGGGCTTAACGTGACTAAAGTACGTAATTGCGTTCTTGATGCACTTTCCATCAACGTCAACAACATCATTAGCTTGGTCGTGGGTACGTTCCCTTTTGACCCGACGGTGTCAAAAACGGCTATTATCCTAACCATTTTAACAGCAACATAACAGGCTAGTGCTGCTTAGACACCTGATAAAACTACGCTTCGTTGACATATATCAATTTCAATTGTAGCACGTTAACAGTTTCATTAAATCATCGTAGCTCAATGCTAGCTTTTGTCACAACTATTTAATAATCAAGATCGTAAAGCGTTAAAAAAACCAGGCCGAATCTGGCCTGTGGCTTCCACCGGCTCGTAAAGAAATAAACCATGCTAAACAAATGGATATAAGATGTATTTACAACGTTCTTATGCCATATAATCATGTAAAAGCATAAGCTTAAGTTATACGCTGCGCGAGTGGCTACAGTTATAATATATGTTGCAACAAAGTAAATTTGCGATGCGTATTATCAAAATTTGTGCATCACTTCGCACGTTTTTACGAATTTTAGAAGAGAGTTCCAATGCGTTTGCCAATTATCCTGGTTTCACCAGCCAGAGCTGAGAACGTCGGGGCTGCCGCCCGGGCCATGAAAACGATGGGTTTTACGGAACTGCGCATCGTCGCCAGTGATGCACATCTCCAGCCTGCCGCGCGTTGGGTTGCCCACGGGGCGGGCGATATCCTTGACGGCGTGCGCCACTACGACACCCTTGCCGAAGCTCTGAGCGACGTTGATTTTTCGATAGCGACGACGGCCCGAAGCCGGGCGAAATTCCACTACTACGCCACGCCGGAGCAGCTGGTGCCGCTGCTGGAAGAGAAGCGTCAATGGGTAGGGTGCGCGGCGCTGGTGTTTGGCCGGGAGGATTCCGGGCTGACTAACGAAGAGCTGGAGCTGGCGGATGTTTTAACCGGCGTACCGATGGTTGCGGATTATCCTTCGCTCAACCTGGGTCAGGCCGTGATGGTTTATTGCTACCAGCTTTCCGCCCTGATGCAGCTCCCGCCGGTGGAAAATCCAGAGGGTGATGGTCAACAATTGAACGCTTTGCGCTTACGGATTGCCGCGTTGTTAAACCGGCTTGAGGTTGCCGGTGACCAAAAAATGGTCGACTGGGTACAGCAGCGCCTGGGGCTGCTCGAGCAGAGAGACACCGCAATGCTGCACCGTTTGCTCCATGATATCGAAAAAAAATTACCAGAATAAAATTTCTTTAAATTTAATTTATTTGAAGTTTATATCTAATTTAATGCCGGTTTTTCGTGTTTTTACCACCATTTTTGGCGGATTTACCAGCGTGACCGAACAAGTCGATTTTTTGTGACAGAACTAAAAAAAATTGACTTGATAAGGGGATTGCTTTAACCAATAGAGCTAATACAAATTTAGAGCACACAACATCCATGTTCCGCTTCAGCCTGATTACCACAATTATCACAACCACCATTACCACAGGTAACGGTGCGGGCTGACGCATACAGGTAAAAATGAAAAAAGCCCGCACCTAAACAGTGCGGGCTTTTTTTTCGGGAAAAAATCAAGGGGTCACAACAATGCGAGTGTTGAAATTCGGCGGTACTTCGGTGGCAAATGCGGAACGTTTTCTCCGCGTTGCCGATATCCTGGAAAGTAATGCCAAACAGGGGCAGGTGGCGACCGTGCTGTCTGCTCCGGCAAAAATTACTAACCACCTTGTGGCGATGATAGAGAAAACTATCGGTGGCCAGGATGCAGTGCCGAATATCAGCGACGCCGAGCGTATTTTCTCCGAACTGCTGACTGGCCTGGCAGAGGCGCAGCCGGGCTTCCCGCTGGCCGAGCTAAAGGCCGTGGTGAATCAAGAGTTTGCCCAGCTTAAGCACGTTCTGCACGGCATCAGCCTGCTGGGACAGTGCCCGGACAGCATCAACGCGGCGATCATTTGCCGGGGTGAGAAGCTGTCGATCGCGATTATGTCTGGCGTGCTGCAGGCCCGCGGCTACCAGGTTACGGTTATCGATCCCGTCGAGAAGCTGCTGGCCGTGGGCCACTATCTGGACTCGAGCGTGGATATTGCAGAATCTACCCGCCGTATCGCAGCCAGCCGCATTCCTGAAGATCACATGATCCTGATGGCTGGCTTTACCGCCGGTAACGAGAAAGGTGAGCTGGTGGTGCTGGGCCGTAACGGCTCCGACTATTCTGCCGCCGTGCTGGCCGCCTGTCTGCGAGCCGACTGTTGTGAGATCTGGACTGACGTCGACGGCGTTTATACCTGCGACCCGCGCCAGGTCCCGGACGCCAGGTTGCTGAAGTCGATGTCTTACCAGGAAGCGATGGAGCTTTCCTACTTCGGCGCTAAAGTTCTTCACCCTCGCACGATCACCCCGATTGCACAGTTCCAGATCCCTTGCCTGATTAAAAATACCGGAAACCCTCAGGCGCCAGGCACCCTTATTGGCGATAAAAGCGACGATGAAGGACTGCCGGTTAAGGGCATTACCAATCTGAATAATATGGCAATGTTCAGCGTGTCCGGCCCGGGCATGAAGGGCATGGTCGGCATGGCCGCGCGCGTGTTTGCCGCGATGTCCCGTGCCGGCATCTCCGTGGTGCTGATTACCCAGTCTTCTTCTGAATACAGCATCAGCTTCTGCGTGCCGCAGGCTGACTGTGGCCGTGCCCGCAAGGCGATGGAAGATGAATTCTATCTCGAGCTGAAAGAAGAGCTGCTGGAGCCGCTGGCGGTGACCGAGCGTCTGGCGGTTATCTCCGTCGTGGGTGACGGCATGAAGACGCTGCGCGGTATCTCCGCCAAGTTCTTTGCCGCGCTGGCTCGGGCAAATATCAATATTATCGCTATCGCCCAGGGCTCCTCCGAGCGTTCGATCTCCGTTGTGGTGAACAACGACGATGCCGTGACCGGCGTGCGTGTCACCCACCAGATGCTGTTTAACACCGACCAGGTTATCGAGCTGTTCCTTGTTGGCGTTGGCGGCGTGGGCGCGGCTTTGCTCGAGCAGGTTAAGCGCCAGCAGGCGTGGCTGAAGGCGAAGCACATCGACCTGCGCGTCTGCGGCGTGGCGAACTCTAAAGCGCTGCTGACCAACGTTCACGGCCTCGATCTTGAAAACTGGCAGCAGGCGCTGGAGCAGGCGAAAGAGCCGTTCAACCTTGGCCGCCTGATTCGCCTGGTGAAAGAGTACCATCTGCTGAACCCGGTCATTGTGGACTGTACCTCCAGCCAGGCCGTAGCGGATCAGTACGCCGACTTCCTGAGCGAAGGTTTCCACGTGGTGACGCCAAACAAAAAGGCCAACACCTCGAGCATGAATTACTATCACCAGATGCGTAATGCCGCCGAGAAATCGCGCCGTAAATTCCTCTACGACACCAACGTTGGCGCGGGTTTGCCGGTGATTGAAAACCTGCAAAATCTGCTGAATGCGGGTGATGAACTGCAGCGTTTTTCCGGCATTCTTTCCGGATCGCTCTCTTACATCTTCGGCAAGCTGGACGAGGGGATGAGCTTCTCGCTTGCCACCAGCACCGCCCGTGAGATGGGGTATACCGAACCGGATCCGCGTGACGATCTTTCCGGCATGGACGTTGCTCGTAAGCTGTTGATTCTGGCCCGTGAGACCGGAAGCGATCTGGAACTTTCGGATATCGAGATCGAATCTGTGCTTCCGGAAAATTTTGATGCGAGCGGAGACGTCGAGTCTTTTATGGCACGCCTTCCTCAGTTGGATGATGAGTTTGCGGCTCGTGTGAGGAAGGCGCGTGACGATGGGAAAGTGCTACGTTACGTCGGCATTATTGAAGAAGACGGCAGCTGTAAAGTGAAAATCGATGCCGTAGACGGCAACGATCCGCTGTATAAGGTGAAAAATGGCGAAAACGCCCTGGCCTTCTACAGCCACTATTATCAACCGTTGCCGATGGTTCTACGTGGCTATGGCGCGGGTAATGACGTTACCGCAGCCGGTGTTTTCGCGGATCTGCTTCGTACCCTGTCATGGAAGTTAGGAGTTTAAGATGGTTAAAGTATATGCCCCGGCTTCCAGCGCCAATATGAGCGTCGGATTCGACGTGCTGGGCGCGGCGGTGTCGCCCATTGATGGTTCACATCTCGGTGATTATGTCACGGTGGAGGCGGCGGACAGCTTCAGCCTCACCAACCTTGGGCGCTTCGCCAGCAAACTGCCGGATGAGCCGCGTGAGAACATTGTTTATCAGTGCTGGGAGCGTTTTTGCCAGGAGGTAGGTAAAACGATCCCCGTGGCGATGACGCTTGAGAAAAACATGCCTATTGGTTCTGGCCTGGGTTCCAGCGCCTGCTCTGTGGTTGCTGGCCTGATGGCGATGAATGAATTCTGCGGCAAGCCTCTTAGCGACACGCGTCTGCTGGGGCTGATGGGCGAGCTGGAAGGGCGTATTTCCGGCAGCATTCATTACGACAACGTAGCGCCTTGTTTCCTCGGCGGAATGCAGTTGATGATCGAAGAAAGCGGCATCATCAGCCAGCAGGTGCCAGGCTTTGATGAGTGGCTGTGGGTGCTGGCTTACCCTGGCATTAAGGTTTCGACCGCAGAAGCACGTGCGATTTTACCTGCCCAGTATCGCCGCCAGGACTGCATCAGTCACGGTCGCCATTTGGCCGGTTTTATTCATGCCTGCCACACCCGCCAGCCTGCGCTTGCCGCAAAATTGATGCGGGATGTCATCGCCGAGCCTTACCGCGCCAAACTGCTGCCTAAGTTTGATGAGTCCCGTAAGGCCGTCGCGGATATTGGCGCGCTGGCGAGCGGGATTTCGGGTTCCGGCCCGACCTTATTTGCACTGTGCGATAACACCGACACCGCACAGCGCGTGGCTGACTGGCTCAGCCAACATTATTTGCAGAACCAGGAAGGTTTTGTACATATTTGCCGTCTGGATACGGCTGGCGCACGAGTTTTGGGATAAAGCATGAAACTGTACAACCTTAAAGATCACAACGAGCAGGTCTCTTTTGCACAGGCCGTTACCCAGGGGCTGGGCAAGCAGCAGGGTCTGTTCTTCCCGCACGACCTGCCGGAGTTTGAGCTGACTGAAATCGACGCCATGCTGGATATGGACTTTGTCAGCCGCAGCAGCAAAATTTTGTCTGCGTTTATCGGCGATGAGATCCCGCAGGAGATTCTGGCAGAGCGCGTGCGAGCGGCTTTCGCCTTCCCTGCACCGGTCAATATGGTCGAACCGGACGTAGGCTGCCTGGAGCTGTTCCACGGCCCGACGCTGGCGTTTAAAGACTTTGGCGGGCGCTTTATGGCCCAGATGCTGACCCACATCAGCGGCGACAAACCGGTGACCATTTTGACCGCTACATCAGGCGATACCGGCGCGGCCGTGGCTCATGCGTTTTATGGCATAGAGAACGTACGCGTAGTCATTCTTTACCCACGGGGGAAAATCAGCCCGCTGCAGGAAAAACTGTTCTGTACCCTCGGCGGCAATATCGAAACCGTGGCGATTGACGGTGATTTCGATGCCTGTCAGGCGCTGGTAAAACAGGCGTTTGACGATGAAGAGCTGAAAGTGGCGCTTGGGTTAAACTCGGCGAACTCCATCAACATCAGCCGCCTGCTGGCGCAGATTTGCTACTACTTTGAAGCCGTGGCTCAGCTGCCGCAGGAAGCCCGTAACCAGCTGGTGGTCTCCGTGCCGAGCGGCAACTTCGGTGACCTGACTGCGGGCCTGCTGGCGAAATCACTCGGCCTGCCGATTAAGCGTTTTATCGCCGCCACGAATGCCAACGACACCGTTCCACGCTTCCTCGCAGAAGGCCAGTGGGCGCCTAAAACGACTGTTGCAACGCTTTCCAACGCGATGGACGTAAGCCAGCCTAACAACTGGCCGCGCGTGGAAGAATTGTTCCGCCGCAAAATCTGGCGCCTGACCGACCTGGGCTATGCCGCAGTCACCGATGAAACCACCAAAGAGACGATGCGTGAGCTGAAGGCTATTGGCTACGTTTCTGAACCGCATGCGGCCATTGCTTACCGTGCCCTGCGCGACCAGCTGCAGCCTGGCGAGTTTGGCCTGTTCCTGGGGACTGCGCATCCGGCGAAGTTTAAAGAGAGCGTGGAAGAGATTCTGGGTGAAGCGCTGCCGTTGCCGCAGGAGCTGGCATCCCGCGCCGACCTGCCGCTGCTGTCCCACAATCTTCCGGCTGATTTCGCCGAACTGCGTAAGTTCATGATGGTTAAAGCTTAATCCTGAAGCCCCATTTGGTTGGTAAAATGGGGGCTTTTTCTCTGCTGGCAGCGCCATGAACATTTCGATGGCCCGCCGCGCTATCATCATGATGACCGCTGGGATAGATGACCGGCGCCAGTGCAAATTAAAACGCCAGCTTAGCGCTGGCGTTTTTTTTACTGCTCGTGGCGCTTAAACACCAGTTCGTTTTTCTGTGAGGCGTCTGCATCAAAGAAGTAGCCGTCGGTATTAAACGCTTTTAGCTGTTCGGGCTTCGTCAGGCGATTCTCAATGATGTAGCGGCTCATCAATCCGCGCGCTTTTTTCGCGTAGAAGCTAATGACTTTAAACTTGCCGTTTTTCTCATCCAGGAAGACGGGCTTGATGATTTCCGCATTCAGCTTCTTAGGCTTAACCGCCTTAAAGTATTCATCAGACGCCAGGTTTACCACGATGTTGCCGCCCTGTGTCGCCAGCACCTGGTTGAGCTTCTCGGTTATCGTGTCGCCCCAGAAGTGGTAGAGATCTTTGCCTTTCGGGTTTTCCAGGCGAATGCCCATTTCCAGGCGGTAGGGCTGCATCAGATCCAGCGGGCGCAGTACGCCGTACAGCCCGGAAAGCATACGCAGGTGCTGCTGGGCGAAATCAAAGTCCGCTTCGCTGAATTCTTCAGCTTGCAGGCCGGTATAAACATCGCCTTTAAACGCCAGAATAGCAGGGCGCGCGTTTTGTGGAGTGAACGCCGGCTGCCACTCGTGGAAGCGCGTTTCGTTCAGCGAAGCCAGCTTGTCGCTGATGCTCATCAGCGAGGCAATTTGCGGCGCGCTAAGCTTGCGGGCAACGCTGATTAACTGCCGGGAGTATTCCAGCAGTTCCGGCTGTGTATAGCGGTCCGTAGGCAGCTCGCTTTGGTAATCCAGCGTCTTGGCAGGTGAGATAAGAATTAGCATGTCCACTCCTTGCATGGTTTGGCCGTTACTTTAGCAAATTTCCCGGACGTAGCGGCCTATGGCTGCAATCAGCTAAGGTTTTTTTTCCACGTCTCTGTCCCAAACGCCGGGCGCAAGCTGGTTCTTAATGTCCGGGAAACGGTTTGGGTTGAATATTGGGGAGATCCCGAGCTTTTGCTGGCGCAAATAATCCGCCGCTATCGCTTTCACCACCGGAGAAAGCAATAAAATCGCCGTGATATTGGTGATCGCCATAATAGCCATCGCCACGTCTGCCAGCTGCCAGACCAGCGG
Source organism: Cedecea neteri (assembly GCF_000757825.1). Lineage (GTDB taxonomy): Bacteria > Pseudomonadota > Gammaproteobacteria > Enterobacterales > Enterobacteriaceae > Cedecea > Cedecea selenatireducens. The sequence continues at coordinate 1,950,871 of NZ_CP009451.1, read as the reverse complement.
CAGGGCTGCCTGCGTACCGAACATCACCATCGTTAGCACCATAAAGCGCAGTAAAAATTTCAGCACGCGGCTGTCCTGGTTCAGGAACAGCAGGTTGTTCTCTGCGTAGGTGTAGTTCGCCATGATGGAAGTGAAGGCAAAGAGGAAGACAACGATCACGATAAAACCGCTGCCCCAGCCGCCCACGGCTGAGCTAAGCGCCTGTTGAACCAGAATAATGCCGCTACGTGAGGTTTCAATGCCGTCTATCATGCCGGACATCAGCACGATGGCGGCGGTCGCGGTGCAGATGATTAGCGTGTCGATTAACACTCCAAACATTTGTACCACGCCCTGAGTCGCCGGGTGCGGAGGCCATGCAGCCGCCGCCGCTGCCGCGTTGGGGGTGGAGCCCATACCCGCCTCGTTGGAAAACATCCCGCGCTGAAAACCGTTGGTGATGGCCTGGCTGACGGTATAACCCAACGCACCTGATGCGGCTTCATGCCAGCCAAAAGCGTGGCTGAAAATCAGCCTGATAACCTCCGGGAAGCGTTCAATGTGCAGGACAACAACATACAGGCTCATGCACACCCACAGTAACGCCATCAGCGGCACCAGCCATTGCGAGAGTCGCGCGATGGTTCTCATGCCTCGCCAGATAACCAGCGCGGTCATGGCAACCAGGAAAACGCCCACCCAGATTTTCGGCACGTCAAACGCATAGTGGGTGGCGATAGCAATGGAATTAGCCTGGACGGCGTTAAAGACCATACCGAAGGCTACGATCAAAAAGACGGAAAACAGCACGCCCATCCAGCGCATGCCCAGCCCGCGCTCCATGTACCACGCCGGGCCGCCGCGATAATTACCCTCTTTGTCCCGGCTCTTATAAAGCTGGGCAAGTGAGCATTCGGCAAAAGCGGTGGCCATGCTGAGTACCGCCGCAACCCACATCCAGAATACTGAACCTGGCCCGCCTGCGGAGATAGCCAGCGCGATGCCCGCAAGGTTCCCGCTGCCTACGCGGGCGGCAAGGCTGGTGCAGAGCGCCTGGAATGAGGATATTCCGGAAGGATCCGGTGAGTCGCTGTTACGGAGGAAAATGCGTAAACGGGTAAAATAGCGGAACTGGACGAAGCCGCTGCGGAACGTGAACCAGATTCCCGCGCCAATCAGCAGCCAGAGCAATACAGAGCCCCAGAGTACTTCGTTGATAAAAAATAAGAAATCTGTCATTAACGTCCCTCTTGTTAATGCGTGATGGCGGCGAGGTTGACGGGCCCGTGCCATGCAATCCATTACGTTACAGATAAATTGGCGGCCGAGTTTATCATATTCTGGTCCACTGGACGGACAGCACTTGTCGCGGTTGCACCTGATGGGCGGCGTGATATCATCAAGTCAGACCGGTTACATCTCCCTAACAAGCTACACCTGAAGAGAAACACTCATTATGACGGATAAATTGACTTCTTTGCGTCAACTGACCACCGTGGTTGCTGACACCGGAGATATCGCGGCAATGAAGCTGTACCAGCCGCAAGATGCTACTACCAACCCTTCTCTGATTCTTAACGCTGCGCAGATCCCTGAGTATCGCAAACTGATTGACGAAGCGATTACCTGGGCTCGTAGCCAGAGCAGCGACCGCGCTCAGCAGGTGGTTGACGCTTCCGATAAGCTGGCTGTGAACATCGGCCTGGAAATTCTGAAGCTGATCCCTGGCCGTATTTCTACCGAAGTGGATGCTCGCCTGTCTTATGACACCGAAGCCAGCATCGCTAAAGCGAAACACCTGATCAAGCTCTACAACGACGCGGGCATCAGCAACGATCGCATTCTGATTAAACTGGCTTCAACCTGGCAGGGCATTCGCGCTGCAGAGCAGCTGGAAAAAGAAGGCATCAACTGTAACCTGACCCTGCTGTTCTCCTTCGCTCAGGCTCGTGCCTGTGCTGAAGCTGGCGTATTCCTGATTTCTCCGTTCGTTGGCCGTATCCTCGACTGGTACAAAGCTAACACCGACAAGAAAGAGTACGCCCCGCAGGAAGATCCAGGCGTGGTTTCCGTGACCGAAATCTACCAGTACTACAAGCAGCACGGCTATGAAACCGTAGTTATGGGCGCAAGCTTCCGTAACGTCGGTGAAATTATCGAGCTGGCTGGCTGTGACCGCCTGACCATCGCTCCTGCTCTGCTGAAAGAGCTGTCTGAAAGCGAAGGCGCGCTCGAGCGTAAGCTGAGCTACACCGGTGAAGTGAAGGCGCGTCCTGAGCGCATCACCGAGTCCCAGTTCCTGTGGCAGCACAACCAGGATCCAATGGCCGTAGACAAGCTGGCGGACGGTATCCGTAAGTTTGCTATCGACCAGGAAAAACTGGAAAAAATGATCGGCGACCTGCTGTAATCATTCCCGTGGCCGGCGCCTGTCGGCCACGCTTTTCACCGCTTCTCCTGTCTGCATCCTCTTTCCCCGTGTATCATTCCGCTCAGGCTTGCTGATTTCCGGAAACTTTATGAATACCTTACGCATTGGACTCGTGTCCATTTCTGACCGCGCTTCCAGCGGCGTGTACCAGGACAAGGGCATCCCTGCGCTGCAGGAATGGCTGGAACATACTCTGACTACGCCCTTTGAGATGCAAACTCGCCTGATCCCCGATGAACAGCCCATTATTGAGCAAACGCTTTGTGAGCTGGTTGATGAGATGGGCTGCCATTTGGTGCTGACCACCGGCGGAACCGGCCCCGCGCGCCGCGACGTAACGCCGGACGCTACGCTTGCGGTTGCTGACCGCGTGATGCCCGGGTTTGGCGAGCAGATGCGTCAAATCAGCCTGCATTTTGTTCCGACGGCGATCCTTTCGCGTCAGGTGGGGGTTATCCGTAAACAGGCGCTGATCGTTAACCTGCCGGGGCAGCCAAAATCAATTCAGGAAACGCTGGAAGGCGTGAAGGACGAAAGCGGGAAAGTTGTCGTGCCGGGTATTTTTGCAAGTGTACCGTATTGTATACAGTTGCTTGATGGGCCTTATATCGAAACCGATGCCGGGGTCGTAGCAGCTTTTCGTCCTAAAAGCGCACGTCGCGAAACAAAACCCTGAATAATCAGCTTTTGTGACATAAGATCGAATTGTTATGGAGTGTTAACATTTAACCGTTATAGTAACTCTGGCTTTACATGAAAACGGAAAAAATAATTAACACTCCTCTTTACAAGCGGTCCCCTATGTCAAAACAGCACGCCAGACCTCTTAATCGCCAGGACTATAAAACCCTGACGCTTGCCGCCCTCGGCGGTGCCCTCGAATTCTACGACTTCATCATTTTCGTCTTCTTTGCGGCCGTACTGGGAGAGCTTTTCTTCCCGGCTGATATCCCCGAGTGGCTGCGCCAGGTGCAAACGTTCGCCATCTTTGCTGCGGGCTATCTCGTGCGTCCTCTGGGCGGTGTCGTCATGGCGCATTTTGGCGATCTGGTGGGGCGCAAAAAGATGTTTACCCTCAGCATTCTGCTGATGGCTGTTCCGACGCTGGCTATCGGCCTGTTGCCGACCTATGCGTCGTTAGGGATTGCGGCTCCGTTGCTGTTATTGCTGATGCGTATCCTGCAGGGTGCGGCAATTGGGGGAGAAGTCCCTGGAGCCTGGGTGTTCGTTTCCGAACACGTTCCGGAAAAGCGCATCGGTATTGCCTGCGGTATCTTAACGATGGGGCTGACCGTCGGGATTCTGCTGGGTTCTGTAGTGGCAACCATCATCAATACCTCAATGACTCAGCAGGCTATTCACGATGGCGGCTGGCGTATTCCTTTCTTCCTGGGCGGGATTTTCGGCCTGGTGGCGATGTACCTGCGCCGCTGGCTGCGTGAAACGCCTGTTTTCCTCGAAATGCAGCAGCGCAAGGCGCTGGCCGAAGAGCTGCCGCTCAAATCGGTGATAGTTGGCCATAAAAAAGCGGTGGTGGTTTCAATGCTGCTGACCTGGCTGCTTTCCGCCTGCATCGTGGTCGTCATTTTGATGTCCCCCATCTGGCTGCAAAAACAGCACGGTATTGCGCCAGCCCTGACGCTGCAGGCGAACAGTATCGCGACGATTATGCTGTGCGTTGGCTGCCTGCTGGCAGGGCTGGCGGCCGATCGCTTCGGCGCGGGGAAGACCTTTACCGTAGGCAGTTTCCTGCTTGCCGTTTGCAGCTGGATGTTTTATCACCTGAGCGGGACTCACCCTGAGCATCTGTTCCTGCTGTATGGCCTGGTCGGGCTGAGCGTGGGCGTGGTGGGTGCGGTGCCGTTTGTTATGGTACGTGCGTTCCCGGCGCAGGTGCGTTTTACCGGCATATCGTTCTCTTACAATCTGTCGTATGCCATTTTCGGCGGTCTGACGCCAATTGCGGTGACCATGCTGATGGGCGTTTCGCCAATGGCACCGGCCTGGTACGTGCTGGCGCTGGCTATCGTGGGGTTGGTGATGGGGATTTGGCTAAGAAAAGATATTCATCATCAGGATAAGATAGAAAAAGGGGCGCTGACGCAATCCTGAATAAAAAAAACGCGGAGCAGGGCTCCGCGTTTTACTTTCCACTAAAGGAAGATCAGTGTTTTTCGCCGATTGGCAGCACGGTGCGGCCAAACTGCTCGTTCAGCACTTCACCCATTGCGAGGTAGATAGCGCTTGCGCCACAAACCAGGCCAATCCAGCCAGCAACCTTAACGATAGCTTCGTTATCTGCCAGGTGGCCAATCGCCAGCAGGGCAAACAGCACGGTCAGGCTGGCAAACACGAACTGCAGCATGCGTGGCGCTTTCAGGGTGCCGAAGAACATGAACAGCGTGAATACGCCCCACAGGCCCAGGTACGCGCCGAGGAAGTGGCCGTTGGCCGCATCACTCAGGCCCATTTTAGGCATCAGCAGAATCGCCACCAGCGTCAGCCAGAAAGAGCCGTAAGAGGTGAAGGCGGTTAAACCGAAAGTGTTCCCTTTTTTAAACTCCAGCAGGCCCGCGAAGATTTGCGCGATCCCACCGTAGAAAATCCCCATCGCGAGGATAGTAACGTCAAAACCAAAAATACCTGCGTTATGCAGGTTGAGCAAAATGGTGGTCATGCCGAAGCCCATTAAGCCCAGGGGAGCTGGATTAGCCAACTTAGTGTTGCCCATAGTTCCTCTGAAAAATTCATCTGAAATGTAATGTCAATTAATGCCACGCAGCCGGGAGTCCGGTTGCGGGCGCGGCATAATAATCAGGCTGCACGTCGCCGTCTATGATCTGAGCGGGGGGAAAGCAGAAAATTTTTTTTCACCTGCCCCTTGATGGCAGGCGTTGCGACCCCATCTTGTATGCAACCGCAGTTGGCGGACCTGAAAAAAAACGCTTCGGGCAGTTGAAACAGATGCTTTTGCCCGCATAACAGGTTCACAACCACATGATGACGAATTTTTAGTGGAGACGTTTAGATGGGTAAAATTATTGGTATCGACCTGGGGACAACCAACTCTTGTGTCGCGATTATGGATGGTACAACTGCTCGTGTGCTGGAGAACGCCGAGGGCGACCGCACCACGCCTTCTATCATTGCTTACACTCAGGACGGCGAAATCCTGGTAGGTCAGCCGGCTAAACGTCAGGCAGTGACTAACCCGCAAAACACTCTGTTTGCGATCAAACGCCTGATTGGCCGCCGCTTCCAGGATGAAGAAGTGCAGCGTGATGAAGCCATCATGCCTTACAAAATCATCGGCGCTGACAACGGCGACGCATGGATTGATGTAAAAGGTCAGAAAATGGCACCGCCGCAGATCTCTGCAGAAGTGCTGAAGAAAATGAAGAAAACCGCTGAAGATTACCTGGGTGAGCCGGTAACCGAAGCTGTTATCACCGTACCTGCATACTTCAACGATGCTCAGCGTCAGGCAACCAAAGACGCCGGCCGTATCGCGGGTCTGGAAGTCAAACGTATCATCAACGAACCAACCGCAGCCGCGCTGGCTTACGGTCTGGATAAAGAAGTTGGCAACCGTACTATCGCGGTTTACGACCTCGGTGGTGGTACTTTCGATATCTCTATTATCGAAATCGACGAAGTTGATGGCGAAAAAACCTTCGAAGTTCTGGCAACCAACGGTGATACCCACCTGGGTGGTGAAGACTTCGACAGCCGCATGATCAACTACCTCGTTGACGAGTTTAAGAAAGATCAGGGCATTGACCTGCGTAACGATCCGCTGGCCATGCAGCGCCTGAAAGAAGCGGCAGAAAAAGCGAAAATCGAGCTTTCTTCTGCACAGCAGACCGACGTGAACCTGCCGTACATCACTGCAGACGCGACCGGTCCAAAACACATGAACATCAAAGTGACTCGTGCGAAACTGGAATCCCTGGTTGAAGACCTGGTAAACCGTTCTATCGAGCCGCTGAAAGTTGCCCTGCAGGATGCTGGCCTGTCCGTTTCCGATATCCAGGACGTTATCCTGGTCGGCGGTCAGACTCGTATGCCAATGGTGCAGAAAAAAGTTGCTGAGTTCTTCGGTAAAGAGCCGCGTAAAGACGTTAACCCGGATGAAGCTGTTGCTATCGGTGCAGCGGTTCAGGGTGGTGTTCTGACGGGTGAAGTGAAAGACGTACTGCTGCTGGACGTTACCCCTCTGTCTCTGGGTATCGAAACCATGGGCGGCGTGATGACTGCACTCATCAACAAAAACACCACGATCCCGACCAAGCACAGCCAGGTGTTCTCTACCGCTGAAGACAACCAGTCTGCGGTAACCATCCACGTGATTCAGGGTGAGCGTAAACGCGCATCCGATAACAAATCACTGGGTCAGTTCAACCTGGACGGGATCAGCGCGGCACCGCGCGGTATGCCACAGATCGAAGTCACCTTCGACATCGATGCTGACGGTATCCTGCACGTTTCTGCAAAAGATAAAAACAGCGGTAAAGAGCAGAAGATCACCATCAAGGCATCTTCTGGTCTGAACGAAGACGAAATCCAGAAAATGGTTCGTGATGCAGAAGCTAACGCCGAAGCTGACCGTAAGTTCGAAGAGCTGGTTCAGACCCGCAACCAGGGTGACCATCTGCTGCACAGCACCCGTAAGCAGGTTGAAGAAGCAGGCGACAAACTGCCGGCTGACGACAAAACTGCTATCGAGTCTGCGCTGACCGCGCTGGAAGCGTCCCTGAAAGGCGAAGACAAAGCGGATATCGAAGCCAAAATCCAGGCACTGGCTGAAGTTTCCCAGAAGCTGATGGAACTGGCTCAGCAGCAGCACGCTGAACAGCAGGCTGGCAATGCCGCAGATGCAGGCCACGCCAACGCCGGCAAAGACGACGATGTTGTTGATGCCGAGTTCGAAGAAGTTAAAGATAAAAAATAATCGCCCTGATGCAGGGTAATTAACCGGCACGGGCGCGGAGTTTACTCCACGCCCGTGCTCGTATGTTAAGGGCAGAAAAAAGAGATGGCGAAGAGAGACTATTACGAGGTTTTAGGCGTTCCGAAATCAGCGGAAGAGCGTGAAATCAAAAAGGCTTACAAGCGCCTGGCGATGAAGTTCCATCCGGACCGTAACCAGGGCGATAAAGAGGCCGAGGCGAAGTTCAAAGAGATCAAAGAAGCCTACGAAATCCTTACCGACGATCAAAAACGTGCGGCCTACGATCAGTATGGCCACGCCGCGTTTGAGCAGGGCGGTATGGGCGGCGGTGGCGGCTTTGGCGGCGGCGGTGCGGACTTCAGCGATATCTTTGGCGACGTATTTGGCGACATTTTTGGTGGCGGACGCCGTCAACGTGCGTCTCGTGGCGCGGACCTGCGCTACAACATGGACTTAACGCTTGAAGAAGCGGTTCGTGGCGTCACCAAAGAGATCCGTATCCCGACGCTGGAAGAGTGTGACGTTTGCCACGGCAGCGGCGCGAAAAAAGGTTCTTCTCCGCAGACCTGTCCAACCTGTCACGGACAGGGCCAGGTGCAGATGCGTCAGGGCTTCTTCACCGTGCAGCAAAGCTGCCCGCATTGTCAGGGCCGCGGCACCATCATTAAAGATCCGTGCAACAGCTGTCACGGCCACGGTCGCGTAGAGAAAACCAAAACGCTGTCGGTGAAAATCCCGGCTGGCGTGGATACCGGCGACCGTATTCGTCTGTCGGGCGAAGGCGAAGCGGGTGAACACGGTGCGCCGTCAGGCGATCTGTACGTTCAGGTTCAGGTGAAACAGCACCCAATCTTCGAACGTGAAGGCAATAACCTGTACTGCGAAGTGCCGATCAACTTTGCGATGGCCGCGCTGGGCGGGGAAATTGAAGTCCCAACTCTGGACGGTCGGGTTAACTTGAAGGTGCCGGGCGAAACGCAAACCGGCAAGCTGTTCAGAATGCGTGGTAAAGGCGTGAAGTCTGTACGCGGCGGTGCGCAGGGCGACCTGCTGTGCCGTGTGGTTGTAGAGACGCCGGTTAGCCTGAACGAAAAGCAGAAAAAGCTGCTGCGTGACCTGGAAGAGAGCTTCGGCGGCCCAACCGGGGCGAATAACAGCCCGCGCTCGAAGAGCTTCTTCGACGGCGTGAAGAAATTCTTTGACGATTTGACCCGCTAATTTCTTCCGGCTGCAATACTGCAAAAACCTGAACTGCTTCATTCGGTTCAGGTTTTTTTATGCCTGCCGCAATTGATCGGTTTTAACGATCATTGTTTGCTATATAAGCTGTTTTTAACGATGTGTCATTATCGCTATGCTGGCTACCATATTAGTGTTCAGGATGAATCGGCTACTTAGAGAGTTAGGTGAAATAATGACTAAAAATCTGCAACGCTTTTTTCAGAATGATGCCGCTGGCGGTATTTTTTTGATTGTTGCCGCCGTGCTGGCGATGCTGCTGGCGAACATGGGAGCAACCAGCGCCGGTTACGAGGCATTTCTCGCCACGCCCGTTGAGGTGAGAATTGGGCCGTTGGATATCAGTAAAAATCTGCTGCTGTGGGTGAACGACGCCCTGATGGCGATTTTCTTCCTGATGATAGGTCTGGAGGTGAAGCGGGAGATGGTGATCGGTTCGCTAGCCGATCGTCGTCAGGCTTCGTTTCCGGTCATTGCCGCCCTGGGTGGGATGGTCGTGCCGGCTCTGCTTTACCTGGTTTTCAACTATGCTGATCCTGTCACGCGTGAAGGCTGGGCTATCCCGGCGGCAACGGATATCGCGTTTGCTTTGGGGATCCTGGCGTTGCTGGGCAACCGAGTTCCGCTGGCGTTGAAGGTCTTCCTGATGGCATTGGCGATTATCGATGACCTTGGGGCGATTGTGATTATCGCGCTGTTTTATACCCACGATCTCTCGATGATGTCGTTGGGCGTTGCGGCGGCGGCCATCGTTGTCCTGGCGCTGCTGAACCTGTTTAACGTTCGCCGTACAGGCGTCTACATCCTGGTTGGCATTATACTTTGGACGGCGGTATTAAAATCAGGCGTGCACGCTACGCTGGCGGGAGTCATTATTGGCTTCTTCATCCCGCTAAAAGAGCAGAAAGGGCGCTCGCCCGCTCAGGAGCTGGAGCATGTGCTACACCCCTGGGTTGCTTTCCTGATCCTGCCGCTGTTTGCCTTTGCCAACGCCGGGGTTTCGCTCAACGGGGTGACGCTGGAGGGGCTGACGTCTCTGCTACCGCTCGGCATTATTGCCGGACTGTTTATCGGCAAGCCGCTGGGCATTAGCCTGTTCTGCTGGCTGGCGCTCAAACTGAAGCTTGCCTCGCTGCCGGAGGGCACAAGCTTCAGGGATATTATGGCGGTGGGCGTGCTGTGCGGCATTGGTTTTACGATGTCGATTTTTATCGCCTCGCTGGCATTTGGCGACGTGGATGCGGAGCTTATTACCTGGGCGAAGCTGGGGATTTTGCTGGGATCGTTACTTTCCGCGGTCGTAGGTTTTACCATGCTAAAAGCACGGTTGCCTAAGGCTGCTTCATGACGGTACTGGCTGCCGGGTCATCGTCAGATGACCCGATAATGGATTAACTCTCAGGGAGTGAAGGGCATGTCCCATATCAATTACAACCATCTTTATTATTTCTGGCACGTGTGCAAAGAAGGGTCAGTCGTCGGTGCCGCTGAGGCACTGTTCCTGACCCCGCAAACCATCACCGGGCAGATTAAAGCGCTTGAAGAGCGCCTGCAGGGCAAGCTATTCCGTCGTCAGGGAAGGGGGCTTGTGCCTTCCGAGCTGGGGCAACTGGTGTTCCGCTATGCCGACAGAATGTTTACCCTAAGCCAGGAAATGCTGGATATCGTTAACTACCGTAAAGAGGCCAATATCCTGTTTGATGTTGGCGTCGCGGATGCGTTGTCCAAGCGCCTGGTCAGCGGCGTGCTGGACGCAGCGGTCGTTGGGGATGAGCAGATTCACCTGCGCTGCTTTGAATCTACCCATGAAATGCTGCTCGAGCAGCTGAGCCAGCATAAGCTGGATATGATCATTTCGGACTGCCCGATAGACTCGACTCAGCAGGAAGGGCTGTTTTCGGTGAAGCTCGGCGAGTGCGGTATCAGCTTCTGGTGCAAGGGGCCTGCGCCGGAGCAGTCTTTCCCTGCCTGCCTTGAAACACGCCGTCTGCTTATTCCCGGGCGCCGCTCCATGCTCGGGCGCAAGCTTCTCAACTGGATTAACATTCAGGGGCTGAAGATTGAGATTCTGGGCGAGTTTGATGATGCCGCATTGATGAAAGCGTTTGGTGCCGCGCACAACGCTATCTTTGTTGCTCCGACGCTGTACGCGCAGGACATCTACAGCGGTGACAACATCGTCGAGATAGGCAGAATGGATAACGTGCTGGAGGAGTACCACGCCATTTTTGCTGAGCGTATGATTCAGCATCCCGCCGTGCAGCGCATCTGCAGCAAGGATTATTCGGCGCTCTTCAAAGTTGGCTGAGTGACAGGCATAAAAAAACCGGCGTTAGCCGGTTTTTTTATCAAAGCTCACAGCAAAAAGGCGATTAAGCCAGTTTGTTGATTTGCGCAGTCAGGTTTGCTTTATGACGCGCAGCTTTGTTTTTGTGGATCAGACCTTTAGCAGCCTGACGGTCCACGATTGGTTGCATTTCGTTAAATGCTTTCTGTGCAGCAGCTTTATCGCCAGTTTCAATCGCTGCGTATACTTTCTTGATGAAAGTACGCATCATAGAGCGACGGCTTGCGTTGTGCTTACGAGCCTTTTCAGACTGTACAGCACGTTTCTTAGCTGATTTGATATTAGCCAAGGTCCAACTCCCAAATATGATCTATGTGGACAATTCAAAGGCCGAGGAATATGCCCCGTTAGCCTTCTTTTGTCAATGGATTTGTGCAAATAAGCGTCGTTAAATTTCCGACACCTCTTACGTGTGATGGCGCGGATTCTACCAGCATCAGGCTTGGGAATACAGTCTTTCGCATCAAAATTCGTCAAGACAAATGCGAAGCGGGTGCAAAGCCCTTCCCAGTACAATGAATTCATTCAAGCTTTACGTTAAAGGCGGTAATCGTCGGTTAACCTTAATCGCGGTAGTTGGTATAATCCGCCAATTTCCACTGTTTTGAGCCAGCCATGAAGCTGATACGCGGTATACATAATCTGCGCCGGGAGCACCACGGGTGTGTACTCACCATTGGTAACTTCGACGGCGTACATCGTGGCCATCAGGCACTGTTAAAGGGCCTGTGTGAAGAGGGGCGTGCGCGCAATCTCCCTGTGATGGTCATGATTTTCGAGCCTCAGCCGCTCGAATTGTTTGCACCGGAAAAGGCACCAGCTCGCCTGACTCGTCTGCGAGAAAAGCTGCGTTATTTGGCCGAGTGTGGCGTGGACTATGTTCTGTGCGTTCGCTTCGACCGTCGTTTCGCCGCGTTGAGCGCGCAAAACTTTGTCAGCGATCTTCTGGTTGACCGTCTCGGGGTGAAATTCCTCGCGGTCGGCGATGATTTCCGCTTTGGCGCTGGTCGCCAGGGGGATTTCTTGTTATTACAGAAGGCTGGCCGCGAATACGGTTTTGACATCACCAGCACCCAAACGTTTTGTGAGGGGGGCGTGCGCATCAGCAGTACTGCGGTGCGTCAGGCGCTGGCCGATGACGACCTGCCGCAGGCCGAAAGCCTGTTGGGGCATCCGTTCATGATCTCCGGTCGCGTAGTGCACGGTGATGAACTGGGCCGCACGATTGGTTTCCCAACGGCGAACCTGCCGCTGCGCCGCCATGTCTCCCCGGTGAAAGGGGTTTATGCGGTTGAAGTCTCAGGCCTCGGCGAAAAGCCGATTGCCGGCGTGGCAAACATTGGCACTCGCCCTACGGTGGCGGGAATACGCCAGCAGCTTGAAGTCCATTTATTGGACGTTGTAATGGACCTTTATGGTCGCCATATAGAAGTAGTGCTGCGTAAAAAGATACGTAATGAGCAGCGATTTGCTTCACTCGATGAGCTGAAGGCGCAAATCGCCAGAGATGTGGTATCAGCCCGAGAATTTTTTGAGTCAAATGCCTGAAAGGCTAACCGAAATACGGAACCGAGAATCTAATGAGTGACTTTAAATCTACCCTAAATTTGCCTGAAACAGGGTTCCCGATGCGCGGCGACTTAGCCAAGCGCGAGCCGGGTATGCTGGCGCGTTGGAATGATGACGATCTGTACGGCATCATCCGTAATGCGAAAAAAGGCAAAAAAACCTTTATTTTGCATGATGGCCCTCCTTATGCGAACGGTAGCATTCACATTGGTCACTCAGTTAACAAGATTCTGAAAGATATTATCATTAAGTCCAAAGGGCTCTCCGGCTTCGACTCTCCGTACGTGCCGGGCTGGGACTGTCACGGCCTGCCAATCGAGCTGAAAGTTGAGCAACTGATCGGCAAGCCGGGTGAGAAAGTGTCCGCCGCTGAGTTCCGTGCCGCGTGCCGCAAATATGCCGCCGAGCAGGTTAATGGCCAGCGCGAAGACTTCATCCGCCTGGGCGTGCTGGGCGACTGGTCTCGTCCATACCTGACCATGGACTTCGGCACCGAAGCCAACATCATTCGTGCGCTGGGCAAAATCATCGGTAACGGCCACCTGCACAAAGGGGCTAAGCCGGTTCACTGGTGCGTTGACTGCCGTTCCGCGCTGGCGGAAGCGGAAGTCGAGTATTACGACAAAACGTCCCCGTCTATCGACGTGACGTTCAACGCTGTAGATGTCGATGCGGTCAAAGCTAAGTTTGGTGCCTCAGCCGTCAATGGCCCGGTCTCCCTGCTTATCTGGACCACCACGCCGTGGACCCTGCCGGCTAACCGCGCTATCTCCCTGGGCGCTGAGTTTGACTACGTGCTGGTGCAGATTGAAGGCCAGGCGCTGATCGTGGCGAAGGACCTGATGGAAAGCGTGCTGAAGCGCGCTGGCGTGACCGATTACCAGATCCTCGGCACCGTAAAAGGCGCTGAGCTTGAGCTGCTGCGCTTTAAGCATCCGTTCATGGGCTTTGACGTTCCGGCCATTCTTGGCGACCACGTTACCCTGGATGCGGGTACCGGGGCGGTACATACCGCCGGTGGCCACGGCCCGGACGACTACACCATCAGCCAGAAATACGGCCTGGAAATCGCTAACCCGGTTGGCCCGGACGGCAGCTATCTGCCGGGTACCTACGAAGGCCTGGACGGCGTTCAGGTATTCAAAGCTAATGACCTGATCGTGAACATCCTGCGTGATAAAGGCGCTCTGCTGCACGTTGAAAAACTGCTGCACAGCTATCCGCACTGCTGGCGCCACAAAACGCCGATCATCTTCCGTGCAACGCCGCAGTGGTTTATCAGCATGGATCAGAAAGGCCTGCGCGCGCAGTCCCTGAAAGAGATCAAAGGCGTGCAGTGGATCCCTGACTGGGGCCAGGCTCGTATCGAATCCATGGTGGCGAACCGCCCAGACTGGTGTATCTCACGTCAGCGTACCTGGGGCGTGCCGATGTCTCTGTTCGTGCATAAAGACACCGAAGAACTGCACCCACGCTCGCTTGAGCTGATGGAAGAAGTGGCTAAGCGCGTTGAGCAGGACGGCATCCAGGCGTGGTGGGATCTCGACCCGCGCGACATCATGGGTGACGACGCCGACAACTACGTGAAAGTGCCTGATACCCTGGACGTTTGGTTCGACTCCGGTTCAACCAATTACTCCGTGGTCGACGCACGCCCTGAGTTCCACGGCCATTCTGCGGATATGTACCTGGAAGGTTCCGATCAGCATCGCGGCTGGTTCATGTCCTCCCTGATGATCTCCACGGCGATGAAAGGCAAAGCGCCTTACCGCCAGGTACTGACCCACGGCTTCACCGTTGATGGTCAGGGCCGTAAGATGTCCAAGTCTATCGGCAACACCGTTAGCCCGCAGGACGTGATGAACAAGCTCGGCGCGGACATTCTGCGTCTGTGGGTGGCGTCTACCGATTACACCGGTGAAATGGCAGTTTCTGACGAGATTCTGAAACGTTCCGCTGACGCTTATCGTCGTATCCGTAACACCGCGCGCTTCCTGCTGGCAAACCTGAGCGGCTTCAACCCTGAAACCGACATGGTGAAACCAGAAGATATGGTGGTGCTGGATCGCTGGGCCGTTGGCTGCGCGAAAGAAGCTCAGGCGGATATTCTCGCCTCTTACGAAAACTTCGATTTCCACGAAGTGGTGCAGCGTCTGATGCGCTTCTGCTCCGTCGAAATGGGCTCGTTCTACCTCGACATCATCAAGGATCGTCAGTACACCGCGAAGGCCGACAGCGTAGCTCGTCGCAGCTGCCAGACCGCGCTGTATCACATCTCTGAAGCGCTGGTGCGCTGGATGGCGCCGATCATGTCCTTCACCGCCGACGAAATCTGGGGCTTCCTGCCGGGTGCGCGCGAGAAGTATGTGTTCACCGGCGAGTGGTACGAAGGTCTGTTTGGCCTGGCGGAAAGCGAAGGGATGAACAATGAGTTCTGGGATACTCTGCTGACCGTGCGTGGCGAAGTGAACAAGGTCATCGAGCAGGCTCGTGCTGATAAGCGCATCGGCGGTTCTCTGGAAGCGGCAGTCACCCTGTACGCTGACGCTGAGCTGGCGGCGAAGCTGAACAGCCTGAGCGATGAATTGCGATTTGTCCTGTTGACCTCGGCCGCTGCCGTTGCCGATTATGCGCAGGCGAGCGATGACGCTCAGCAGAGCGAAATCCTCAAGGGGCTGAAAGTGGCCCTGCGTAAAGCCGACGGTGAGAAGTGCCCGCGCTGCTGGCATTACACCACCGATATCGGTCAGGTAGCGGAACACGCAGAAATCTGCGGCCGCTGTGTCAGCAACGTAGCCGGCGACGGCGAACAACGTAAGTTTGCTTGATGAAACCAATTTTCTCTACCGGGTTGTGCTGGCTGTGGCTGGTGGTGGTAGTTCTGATTGTGGATCTGGGCAGTAAATATCTGATCCTCCAGCACTTCATGCTGGGGGATACGGTGCCACTGTTCCCGTCCCTGAATTTGCACTACGCCCGTAACTATGGCGCGGCATTTAGCTTCCTGGCCGACAAAGGCGGCTGGCAGCGCTGGTTCTTCGCGGGGATCGCTATCGGTATCTGCGTGGCGCTGGTGTGGATGATGTATCGCGCTAAAGCGAGCCAGAAGCTGAATAACATCGCCTATGCGTTAATCATTGGCGGTGCGCTCGGCAATCTGTTCGATCGCTTGTGGCACGGCTTTGTCGTCGACATGATCGATTTCTACGTTGGCGACTGGCACTTTGCCACCTTCAATCTGGCCGATACCGCAATCTGTATCGGCGCGGCGCTGATTGTGCTGGAGGGCTTCTTTGTCTCCTCCGACAAGCCCGCAAAGCAAAAAGGGTAATCCATGGCTGAGTCCGTACAAACCAACAGCGCGGTGCTGGTGCATTTCACGCTAAAGCTTGAGGATGGCTCCACAGCGGAGTCAACCCGCGCGAACGGTAAGCCTGCGCTGTTCCGCCTTGGGGATGAGACACTGTCCCCTGGCATGGAAGATCAGCTGGTTGGCCTGAAGGCTGGTGATAAAAAAGCGTTCTCGCTGGCACCAGAGTCGGCCTTTGGCATTCCAAGCCCGGATATGATTCAGTACTTTTCGCGCCGTGAGTTTGTCGAGGCGGGCGAACCTGAGCCGGGTGCGATTATGCTTTTTACCGCAATGGATGGCAGCGAAATGCCGGGCGTGGTGCGTGAAGTTAACGGAGATTCGATAACCGTGGACTTTAACCATCCGCTTGCCGGGCAGACTATCCATTTTGATATTGAAGTACTGGAAGTTAATCCGGTACTGGAGGCGTTGAATGCAGATCCTGTTGGCTAATCCCAGAGGCTTTTGTGCTGGGGTCGACCGCGCTATCAGCATTGTCGAAAACGCGCTGCAGATTTACGGCGCGCCAATCTACGTTCGCCACGAAGTTGTGCATAACCGCTACGTGGTGGACAGCCTGCGCGAGCGTGGGGCGATTTTCATCGAGCAGATCAGCGAAGTGCCGGACGGTGCGATCCTGATTTTTTCGGCGCACGGCGTTTCTCAGGCGGTGCGTAACGAAGCCAAAAGCCGCGAGCTGACGGTCTTCGATGCCACCTGTCCGCTGGTGACCAAAGTGCATATGGAAGTGGCGCGTGCCAGCCGTCGCGGCGAAGAGTCGATTCTGATTGGCCATGCCGGCCACCCGGAAGTCGAAGGCACCATGGGTCAGTACAGCAACCCGAAAGGCGGAATGTACCTGGTTGAGTCGCCGGATGATGTCTTGACGCTTGAGGTTAAAGACGAAAGTAATCTGTCGTTTATGACCCAGACCACGCTTTCCGTGGACGATACTTCGGACGTGATTGACGCCCTGCGCAAGCGCTTCCCGAAAATCATCGGCCCGCGTAAAGATGACATTTGCTATGCCACCACTAACCGCCAGGAAGCGGTGCGTGCGCTAGCCAGTGAAGCCGATGTGGTGCTGGTAGTAGGATCTAAAAACTCCTCTAACTCCAACCGCCTTGCCGAACTGGCACAGCGAATGGGGAAGGCGGCCTACCTGATTGATGACGCCGCGGATATCCAGGAATCCTGGGTAAAAGAGGCAAATTGCGTCGGCGTTACCGCCGGGGCTTCTGCGCCGGACGTGCTGGTGCAGAACGTCATTACCCGCCTGCGTGAGCTGGGCGGCAGTGAAGCCCAGGAGCTGACCGGGCGCGAAGAGAACATCGTGTTTGAAGTGCCGCGTGAGCTGCGGGTCGACATCCGTGAAGTAGACTAGCGTCGTCGATTTACGTTTATGAGAAGATGCCAGCTGGTGTATGCCCGCTGGCATTTTTTATGGAGAAAAGCATGACCAGAACCCCGATTATTCTTGATACCGATCCCGGTATCGACGATGCGGTTGCCCTCGCGGCGGCCCTGTTTGCACCCCAGCTGGATTTGAAACTGATCGCCACCGTCGCCGGGAATGTGTCGGTGGAGAAAACCACGCGGAATGCGCTGCAGCTGCTGGAGTTTTGGCAAAAAGATACGCCCGTTGCCAGGGGCGCTTCGGTACCGCTGCTGCGTCCATTGCGGGATGCTGCCTACGTGCACGGCGAATCGGGGATGGAAGGTTATGTCTTTACTGAAACGTCTCGTCATGCGCTGCCGGTGCCCGCATTTCAGGCTATGTACGATTGCCTGATAAACAGCGATGAGCCGGTTACTTTGGTCACCATTGGCCCGCTGACCAACGTCGCTTTGCTGCTGACTCAGTACCCGGAGTGCAAGGCGCGCATTAAGCGTGTGGTCATGATGGGCGGATCTGCGGGGCGAGGGAACTTTACGCCGACCGCCGAATTCAACATCGCTATCGATCCTGAAGCCGCGGCCCGTGTTTTTGAGAGCGGCCTGGAGATAGTCATGTGCGGGCTGGACGTTACCAGCCGGGCCATACTTTCCCCTGAGTACCTGGCTCGCCTGCCAGAGCTGAATCGCACCGGGAAAATGCTGCATGCGCTATTCAGTCATTACCGCAGCGGCAGCATGGAAACCGGGCTGCGAATGCATGATTTGACCGCCATTGCGTGGCTGGTTAAGCCCGAACTGTTTCAAACTTACCCTTGTTTCGTTGCGGTGGAAACGCACGGGACTTATACCAGCGGAACCACGGTTGTGGACCTGGAGCATCGCCTGGAGCGCCCGGCAAACGCTCAGGTTGCGTTGGATATCGACGTTCCCGGTTTTCAGGCGTGGGTCTCTGAGGTGCTGGCGCTGGCGCCTTGAGTGGATGCACTAAACAAGCCAGCATAGGGATATTTCGGTGAAGCTCTGCCTTCCGGTTCCAGGAGTGTGATTGCGTTCGCAAGCTTGTTCATTCGTCTTCAGGTTAATCGATTAATCTGTTAGTGTGTCGATGAAGTTGTTCTCCTCGGGCCGGAGATAAACATGACACTTTCTACTCTCGTGCCACCCCATGTGGCATGGCAAACGGGCGCGCTGAAAAATGGCCCCGTTATCCGCAAAACCACCGATATAGCCGCGCTGGCTGGCGTTTTTGCCGACACAAAAAGCTGGCAACGATGTGAGCCTGGCCAGGCTGTCTATGATGTTGACGTTCTGCAAACTGAAACTTGCGAAGGTGCGCTTTTTACCGGCGTGACTCACGTACACCCAGGCCGGGTTGGCGATGAGTTTTTTATGACTCGTGGCCATTTTCATGCGCGCCGGGAGCAGGGCGAAGTCTATTTCGGCCTGCGCGGCTGCGGATTATTGCTGCTGCAAAACGAACGAGGTGAAGCCCGGGTCGAGATAGTTACCGCCGGATCCGTGCATATCATTCCCGGGTATACAGCGCACCGGCTCATCAATACGGGCGGCGAAATTCTTTCCGCTCTTGCTGTTTGGCCAACGGTTGCCGGGCATGATTACGCCACTCTGTCGGACGGATTTTCCGTCAGGATCAAGACCGACGGCACTGGCTGGCGCGCGGAGGCTAGCCATGACTGACAGCGTAAAAAAATACGGCCTGGATATGCTGATTCATCATCAGCCTATGGGGTTCAGCTATGGCGAAGAAACGCTGGGGCCTTTGCCTGAAATCCGCACGCTGGATCAAATCCGAGCTTCTCTGCGGGATCCTGAATGTACAGGGCCGGAACAGGTGTATGCGATTGCAATGGACGTCGCCCGGATAAGTGATATTGCCGAACTGAAGAAGCGAATGTTGCTTTTTGGCGTGGTGACCTATGCGTCCGGGCGTTTGGGCGAAGAACCCATTCGCAGCCAGGGGCATATTCATCGGGTCAGCGCTCACAGCGGCTGGTCGCCGCCCGAACTGTATGAAATCTGGCAGGGGAAGGCGATTATCTATATGCAGGAGTTTGTGGCCGACGATCCGGGCCGTTGCTTTGCAATATTGGCTGAAGCTGGCGATAAGGTGCTGGTGCCACCCGGCTGGGCCCATGCTACCGTTTCTGCTTCGCCGCACGAGCCTTTAACGTTTGGGGCGTGGTGCGACAGGGAATACGGTTTTGAATATGAGGCGGTGCGGGCCTACAAGGGGCTGGCGTGGTATCCGATTTTGCAGGATGAGCACGTTGCCTGGCAGCATAACCGACATTATATGCCGGGTCGCCTGCACACGACCTCCCCGCGTAAATATCGGGAGTTTGGGATTACAGATGAGCCGCTATATCAGCAATTTGTGGACGATCCGGCTCGTTTTCAGTTTATTTCAAAACCGGGAATGGTTGCCGAGAAGTGGGTGAATTTTCACCCTTGAAAATGTCCCCTCCTCCGTGCGGAGGAGGGGGTAACGTTAAGCTGCAAATAATCCAACCGCGACACCAAGAGCTGCAATAACCAGCAGCATCAACATTGCCTTAACCGGCGACAGGCCGCGTTTTGCCATCAAATACCAGGTCCCCAGTACCACCACCAGCGGTAAAAGCTGCGGGAAAATACCGTCCAGCATTTGCTGTAAATGGATATTCACGCCGTCTTTAGTGATGAACTCCAGCCCGGTGCCTAATTTGACGTAGCTCGCAGCCACGCCGCCCATCACAAATACGCCGAGCAGCGAAAGCGCTTCGCGCAGCCGGTTTGATTTGCTGCTGACCAGCATCTCAACCGACGTTGAGCCCATCCGGTAGCCTTTAAGGAACAGGAACCACGAGCCGGGAACAATGATTGCCAGCCAGGCCACGCAGTAGAACAGCGGTCCAAGAATATTGCCGCCTGCCGCCAGCGCCATCCCGATGCTTAACAGGATAGGAATCAGCATACCGGGAATCATGGAGTCGCCAATCCCTGCGACCGGCCCCATCAGCCCCACTTTCAGGGTGTTGATGGTTTCACCGTCGATAGGTTCTCCGTTGGCGCGTTTCTCTTCCAGACCCAGCACCATGCCGTTAACGATAGCGCCCAGCTGCGGTTCCGTGTTGTAAAACGACGCATGCCGTTTGAGCATCTCCTTACGCTGCTGAAGATCCGGATAAAGCTTTTTCGCCACGGGCAGCATACTCAGGCAAAAGCCGAAGGATTCCAGGCGTTCGAAGCTCATTGAAGAAAGGTTATACATCATCCAGCTGCGCCAGCAGCGGCGCAGATCCTGGCGGGTGAGTTTGCGATCTTCCATCAGAATTCATCCTCGTCATCGGCCGGTTTCGCCGTATTTGCTGGCTGTGGCTCTGGCTTGTAGTTGTAATGGATTAGGGCTAAAAGGCTGCCGACGATAACCAGCGCCACCATATTTAGCTTCAGGAAAACGATGCAGATAAAGCCCACCAGGAAGTAGATCAGCATGCTGTAGTTTTTGATGATTTGCTTCAACAGAATGGCGATGCCTACCGCAGGCAGAATGCCGCCGAGCACGTTCATCGTCGATAGCACGACGTGTGGCAGGCTATCCATAAATCCATTGATGTACTGTGCGCCAAAATAGACGGCGATGAAGGTCGGCACAAAGCGCATCAGGAAGTTGGTGGCCTGGGGCCAGATGGCGCTGTTGAGGTAAATACCGCGCTCATCACCTTTCTCCAGTGCAATGTCCGCCCGATGGTTCCACCACGAGTTCAGCACCAGCATGGCGTTAAACAGTACCGTGCCCGCAATGCCGATGGTCGCGGCAAGCGCTACGGCCACTTCCGGCCCTTTATTCGATAAGATCCCCAGCGCAATCGCCGGGAAGGCGACAAAGTTAAGGTCTGCCGGCATCGATCCTCCGGGGGTTACCATCGCAATGTAGACCGCCTGCACGGCCACGCCGATGATAATCCCGGTTTGCACATCGCCAAGGATAAACCCCACCAGCATGCCTGAAACCAGCGGGCGGGTAATCAGATACCAGCCGCCGGTGAGCCCGAGCAGCCAGGGGCTGCTGAGCGCACCGAGGTAACAGAGAATGCCGATTAACGCAGCTTCAAAAGCCATGATGCACTCCTTATTTTATTTTTTGACGGGCGTCCTGCCAGCTATAGCAGCTTGCGTCCGGCACCAGGCGAAACTCAATCTGATGCCCACGCTCTGCCAGATAGTCGAATGCCGAAGCTTCTTCTCCGCTGACCGCCTGGTTTGGCCCAATAGTGGTGGTGTTGGCGCGGGCGCTCATCGGCCCAACGTTAATTTTACGGTTAGCGTTTTGCAGGCTGACGCCCGCCTGCTCGATGCGCTGAAGCGTGACCGGTGACTTGCCAATCACGAAATAGCGCTTTTCGCTGGCGATGATTTTCGGCAGCTTCTCAATGGCGGTGGCGGTATCGAACAGCCAGACTTTGGTATCCTGTACCGCGCCTTTCATCACTGAGGAAAGCAGCGGATCGGCTGCGACGGCGTCATCAATGGCCACGATACCGTCACAGGGCAGCTCTTTTGCCCATCGGGTGATCAACTGACCGTGGATCACCCGGTCGTCAATCCGTACAAATGAAATACTCATCTTGCCCCCTTAAAAATCATCAGATTGCTGGGTTTCAACCAGGCGAGCCTGAACAACCGCATCTTTCGTTTGCTCAAGCAGTACGGCGGCGGCTTGTTCTACGTCGGTGAGTGTTTTTTGCTCGTCGCTGAGTAACAGCATCGGGAAGTTAACGCCGCCCAGCACCGCGATTGGCGGTGTCGTTGAGGGAGCGAATGCATGATGGCAGGCAACATTCCACGGCGTACCGCTCTGTAAATCGCACAGCACCAGTACGCCGTCAGCACCTTTGCTTGCTTGCTGAAGCACGCCAGCAAACTCATCCTGGAAGCCGTTGATGCCCTTGGTTTCGCTCAACATAACCGGAAAAACGTGCGGCAGTTCGCCGTAGACCATGCGTGCGGTTGCCAGCATCGCCTCCGCCAGCGGACCGTGTGTTGCAAGAATGACGTTAATCATGATTTATCCCCTTACCCAGGCTTTCATCGTGGCGAGCTGCTGCCCGACGCCCTCGCCATAAGGTGAGATTCGATATTCGCCCACGGCGGCCGGAACGATGAATGTTTCCGCATAATGAACAACAAACGGTTCAAAGGCGTGAGTTGGGCTTTCCACCACCGCTTCGCTGCCCTCCACCAGATTAAGCACGTTCACGCCACCGTGAGTGTGGTGCGTAACCGGCTTGCTGAACCAGTGGCGCCGGGTTTCAATAAACTCACGCTCATGAAGCCCGGTTCGTTCTTCGTGCCAGCCATCTCCCTCGGCTATTGGCTCGAAATGGTTTATCAGATGCTGTTCGACCCAGCGCGTATCCCTCTGCCAGTCGATAACTTGAGCACCGTGTTCCAGATGCACGGGGCGCGGTAAACCATCCAGCCCCAATCGGCCCCAGTCCCACAGTTTGAAGGTGAAGATGTAAGGCGTGGCGCTGATTTCCAGCACCATAGCGCCTGAGCCAGAACAGTGAACGGTACCCGCAGGGATCAGGAAATGGTCGTGCTTGTGCGCCGGGAAACGATTAACAAATTTCTCGTCATCAAAGGTCTTTTCACCGCGCTGAGCGGCGGCAAGATCGTCCAGCATTTCCTGCGGGTTGATGCCAGTTTTGGTCCCCAGATAGACCTCTGCTCCCGGCTCGGCTTCCAGCAGGTAGTAGCTTTCATCCTGGGTGTAATGCATGCCGAAATGCTGTTGGATGTACTCGGTCAGCGGATGAACCTGAAAGCTGAGATTCTGACCGCCGACGGTATCCAGAAAATCAAAGCGGATCGGGAACTCTGCGCCAAAACGAGCATGAACTTTTTCGCCAAGCAGCGGGCGAGGGTAGAGCAGCACCAGATCCTGAGAGGGGATCTCGATCCGCACGTCACCGATACGCAGTAACAGGCTGTTTTCCTCGGGCACACAGTCAAAACACCATGCGTAGTTTGGCTTCGAGGGATCGAGATCGAATTTTTCCTTCATCCACTGTCCGCCCCAGACTCCAGGGTCGAAGAAGGGCACGACGCGGAAAGGCTGCCGGGTTGTTTGCTGTAACGCGTGGCGCAGTGCCTCGCCCGTCACCAGGGCTGGGGAATCCTTCTGATTGGTATCCAACAGAAAATTCGCGCGTTTCAGCAATGGCGTTTTATGGCGGTCGAACACGCGCCATTCAATAAAGAAGGCGCGTTTGTAGCGGCGCAGTATATCTTCCTGCTGATCCTCCGTTCCCCAGTTGCCCAGCTCGCCGCTTCGGAAACGCTGCTGGATCTCCCAGCGCGCCAGGTCGGCATACACCAGCACATCACCTTCATGAACCAGCGCGGCACCGGAGCCATAAACCACCGCCAGGCCAGCATCCATTTCCTCTATTTCATGCTGCATCTGCGCCAGCTTCTCAGCGTCGAAAAACTCGATAAGCTGGTGGCAGGAGAGGACGCCAAAAACGCGATCGTCGGTCAGATTTCCGGCCAGCAGGTCATGCAGATGCTGCTCGCTGTGGCGTGCCTCTTCGACATTAATGACTCTTGCCGGACATAGCTCATCAATGAGCTGTGGGCGTAACTCGTCCAGGCGTACACCTGGATAACAATCGATCACCAGCACGGTTTTTCCGCTTTGAGAAAGCGTCGACTTTACCGCCTGGGCGATCGCCTCCCAGCCCTGGCAGGCGTGGCCGGCATACTCAGCAACCTGGACTTCAGGAAATTTGTTATACGCTGCCTGTTTCATAAGTACTCCCTGTTTTCATTTAAAATAAGATTAATCGATTAACCTTTTTTGAACAGAGTGGTAAACATGATTAACCCGCCATTTTTCGCAATGATGAGGATTTTTACCGGCTATCTGTGATGGCTTTCACATAGAAAGATGCAAGTTTCAGGTTATTCGATTAATCTTTGCTGATATTGATTTCAAGGAGGGCCGATGACTTCTGTAACTCTTGCTCAGGTCGCTGAGCGGGCGGGTGTCTCAACCGCAACCGTATCGATGGTGCTACGAAATCGTGGGCGTATTTCAGATGCCACCCGGCAGCGGGTATTACTCACGCTGGATGAGATGGGGTATGTGTATAACCAGACCGCCGCCAATTTGCGTAACAGAACCAGTAATCAGGTGGGGCTGCTACTGCATGATATTACCAACCCTTTTTATGGTGAAATGACCGCCGGGCTAAGCCATGAGATGGAGCGTCACGATCTGCTGCTTTTTCTGGCAAACAGCGAAGAATCCTGCGCACGCCAGCAGAAATTTGTCGACTCTCTGATGCGCAATAATGCCTGCGGCATGGTGCTTTGCGGCGCGAGAGAGACTCCGCCGCTGTTCTTTGAAACGCTGAGAAGAAGAAACATCCCAGCGATTATGGTGGTTCGTCCCTTTGAGGATGTCGATTTCGACTTCGTTGGCACCGATAATTTCCTGGGAACCCAGTTGGCTACTCAGCATTTGTTACGCCTCGGGCATAGGCATATTGCTTTTATCGGCGGGAGCAACGGCTCTACCAGCCGGGCACAGCGTATCGGCGGGTATACCAGCAAGCTGCTGGAACACAATATTCAGCCTGAAAGCGAATGGATTGTGGCCTCGCAGGCCTCTCAAAGTGACGGCGCCAGAGTCGCAGAAGGGCTTTTTACCCGTTTCCCGCAGATCACCGCGGCGGTGTGTTACCAGGATATTGTCGCCCTGGGCGTGATGCAGACGCTGCGCAAGATGGGGCGTGTTGTCGGAAAAGATTTTGCGCTCGTTGGGTTCGATGACGTGACCGAAGCATCGCTGGTACAGCCTGCGCTTACCACGGTCTCTGTCGCCGCTAAAGAGATTGGCCGCAAAGCAGGAGAGCTGCTTTATAGCCGAATTCAGGGAAACGATGAGCCGGCAAAAAGAATTATTTTGCCGCCGACGCTTATCGTCCGCGAGTCATGCGGTTTTAGTCAGAATTAAGCCTTATTAATTAAATGGTTTTAATGTCCGTTATTGATAACTGACGGGCCATGACAGTAAATTCTAATTATGGGTGTTTTCGGCTGGCGGCCCGGCAGCGGGCTGGTTAACCTGAGAGCGTTTCTACGAATTATTTAACCAAAGAGTAATGATATGCATGATGCACAGATTCGCGTAGCCATCGCGGGAGCGGGCGGCCGTATGGGGCGCCAGTTAATTCAGGCGGCTCTGCAGCTGGACGGCGTCCAGCTTGGCGCTGCGCTTGAGCGCCCGGGATCTTCTCTGGTCGGCAGCGACGCGGGTGAACTGGCCGGTGCGGCTAAAACCGGCGTGCTGGTGAGCGATAGCCTGGACGCGGTAGCTAATGATTTCGACGTCTTTATTGATTTTACCCGCCCGGAAGGGACGCTGGCTCACCTCGCATTTTGCCTCAAGCATGGCAAAGGCATGGTTATCGGCACGACGGGTTTTGATGATGCCGGCAAGCAGGCTATTAACGATGCGGCGCGTGAGATCCCGATTGTCTTCGCGGCGAACTTTAGCGTGGGCGTGAACGTGATGCTGAAGCTGCTCGAGAAAGCGGCCAGGGTCATGGGCGATTACACCGATATCGAAATCATTGAGGCGCATCACCGTTACAAAGTGGACGCTCCCTCCGGCACCGCGCTGGCAATGGGCGAGGCTATTGCCCAGGCGATGGACAAAGATCTCAAAGACTGCGCGGTTTACTCTCGGGAAGGGCATACCGGTGAGCGAGTGCCTGGCACAATTGGTTTTGCTACCGTGCGTGCGGGCGACATTGTCGGGGAGCATACCGCGATGTTTGCAGATATTGGGGAGCGCGTTGAGATTACCCATAAGGCTTCAAGCCGCATGACCTTTGCTAATGGCGCGGTTCGTTCCGCTTCGTGGCTTAAAGGTAAAAAGAACGGTATTTTTGATATGAGAGACGTGCTTGATCTCAATAATTTGTAGTTAAACCTATCCTTATAAATGTGGTTGTTTGTTTTTAATTGATTGATTTTAGGGTGATTTATATCACCCTTTTGTTTTTATAAGCTACTTGCTTCTTAAGTGTTTATTTATGCTTAAAATTAGCGGTTATCTCTCTTTTTTGTGTTGTTGTAATGTTAATTTTGACCATCTGGTCTACTTTTTCACTGCTATCCCATCACTTTTCCACTATTCATAGCCGGCAACCGATTACTTTTCCCTGGTTAGCTGGTTATTTTGACCCTCGAATCAGATATTTTTACTCTGAGCGGCGAAATAGACATAAAAACTTCGTCTTAAGGTAGACTTTCGACCGGCTTGTCTCTAGAATGCCGCCGTTTGCCAAAAATCCGTAGGGCAGACGCTTTTTGCATTTGATTCAGTCGTTAGTTTTGAATTAATATGCGAATAAATTGAATGTTTATTCCCTGGAGGACGTTTTGATTAAGTCAGCGCTGTTGGTTCTGGAAGACGGAACCCAATTCCACGGTCGGGCCATTGGGGCATCGGGTACGGCAGTGGGTGAAGTCGTTTTCAATACCTCATTGACCGGTTATCAAGAAATCCTCACTGATCCTTCCTACTCCCGCCAGATCGTCACTCTTACTTATCCTCATATCGGCAATGTCGGCACCAATGAAGCCGACGAAGAATCCTCCCAGGTCCATGCGCAAGGCCTCGTCATTCGTGACCTGCCGCTGATTGCCAGCAACTTCAGAAGCACCGAAGACCTTTCTTCTTACCTTAAGCGCCATAACATTGTGGCCATTGCCGATATCGATACCCGCAAGCTGACCCGCCTGCTGCGTGAAAAAGGCGCTCAGAACGGCTGCATTATCGCGGGCGATAACGTAGACGCGGCCCTGGCGCTGGAAAAAGCGAAAGCGTTCCCTGGCCTGAACGGCATGGACCTCGCCAAAGAAGTGACGACCAAAGAAGCTTACACCTGGCAGCAGGGGAGCTGGACCCTTGAAGGCAATCTGCCGGAAGCGGCAAAAGCAGAAGATTTACCTTTCCACGTAGTGGCTTATGACTACGGCGCAAAACGCAATATTCTGCGCATGTTAGTCGACAGAGGCTGCCGCCTGACGGTTGTTCCGGCACAAACGCCGGCGGAAGAAGTGTTGAAGATGAACCCGGATGGCATCTTCCTTTCTAACGGCCCTGGCGACCCGGCACCTTGCGACTACGCCATTAGCGCAATCAAATCCTTCCTGGAGACAGACATTCCTGTCTTTGGGATTTGCCTCGGCCACCAGCTGCTGGCGCTGGCGAGCGGCGCTAACACCGTGAAGATGAAGTTTGGTCACCACGGCGGTAACCACCCGGTGAAAGACCTGGATAAAGACTGCGTGATGATCACCGCCCAGAACCACGGTTTTGCGGTGGATGAGACGACGCTGCCTGCCAACCTGCGTGTAACGCACAAATCTCTGTTCGATGGCACCCTTCAGGGCATCCATCGCACCGATAAAGCCGCGTTCAGCTTCCAGGGCCACCCTGAAGCCAGCCCGGGGCCGCACGATGCCGCGCCGCTGTTCGACCACTTTATCGAACTTATCGAGCAATACCGTAACACCGCTAAATAATCAGGAGCGAAATAAAATGCCAAAACGTACAGATATAAAAAGCATCCTGATCCTCGGTGCCGGCCCGATTGTTATCGGCCAGGCCTGTGAGTTCGACTACTCTGGTGCTCAGGCTTGTAAAGCGCTGCGTGAAGAGGGTTACCGCGTTATTCTGGTGAACTCCAACCCGGCAACCATCATGACCGACCCGGAAATGGCTGATGCGACCTACATCGAGCCTATTCACTGGGAAGTGGTGCGCAAAATCATCGAAAAAGAGCGCCCGGACGCGGTGCTGCCAACCATGGGCGGCCAGACCGCGCTGAACTGTGCGCTGGAGCTTGAGCGCCAGGGCGTGCTGGAAGAGTTCGGCGTCACCATGATCGGCGCCACCGCAGACGCTATCGACAAGGCTGAAGATCGCCGTCGCTTCGACATCGCGATGAAAAAAATCGGCCTCGACACCGCGCGCTCCGGCATTGCACATAATATGGAAGAAGCGCTGGCCGTTGCGGCCGACGTGGGCTATCCGTGCATCATCCGCCCCTCCTTTACTATGGGTGGCTCCGGCGGCGGTATCGCCTATAACCGCGAAGAATTTGAAGAGATTTGCGAGCGCGGCCTGGATCTCTCCCCAACCAAAGAGCTGCTGATTGATGAATCGCTGATCGGCTGGAAAGAGTACGAGATGGAAGTGGTGCGTGATAAAAACGACAACTGCATCATCGTCTGCTCTATCGAAAACTTCGACCCGATGGGCATTCATACCGGTGACTCAATTACCGTGGCGCCAGCGCAAACGCTGACCGATAAAGAATACCAAATCATGCGTAACGCCTCGATGGCGGTGCTGCGTGAGATCGGCGTGGAAACCGGGGGCTCAAACGTTCAGTTCTCCGTTAACCCGAAGACTGGCCGCCTGATCATCATCGAGATGAACCCACGCGTGTCCCGTTCCTCCGCGCTGGCGTCTAAAGCAACGGGCTTCCCGATTGCAAAAGTTGCCGCGAAGCTGGCGGTAGGTTATACCCTCGACGAGCTGATGAACGACATCACCGGCGGCCGCACTCCGGCTTCCTTCGAGCCTTCCATCGACTATGTCGTGACCAAGATCCCTCGCTTTAACTTCGAGAAATTTGCCGGCGCAAACGACCGCCTGACCACCCAGATGAAATCCGTGGGTGAAGTCATGGCTATCGGCCGCACCCAGCAAGAGTCCCTGCAGAAAGCGCTGCGTGGCCTGGAAGTTGGTGCCATGGGCTTTGACCCGAAAGTCAGCCTGGATGACCCGGAAGCGCTGACCAAAATTCGTCGCGAGCTGAAAGACGCAGGCGCCGAGCGTATCTGGTATGTGGCAGACGCGTTCCGTGCGGGCCTGTCCGTAGACGGCGTGTTCAACCTGACCAACATCGACCGCTGGTTCCTGGTGCAGATTGAAGAGCTGGTGCGCCTGGAAGAGCAGGTGGCTGAAATTGGTATCACCGGCCTGACCCACGACTTCCTGCGGATGCTGAAGCGCAAAGGTTTTGCGGATGCGCGTCTGGCGAAACTGGCTGGCGTTCGTGAATCCGAAGTTCGCAAACTGCGTGAGCAATATAACCTGCACCCTGTCTATAAGCGCGTGGATACCTGTGCGGCAGAGTTTGCTACCGACACCGCTTACATGTACTCCACGTACGAAGATGAGTGTGAAGCTAACCCGAACAACGACCGCGATAAAATCATGGTGCTGGGCGGTGGTCCAAACCGCATCGGCCAGGGCATTGAGTTCGACTATTGCTGCGTACACGCCTCTCTGGCGCTGCGCGAAGATGGTTACGAAACCATCATGGTTAACTGCAACCCGGAAACCGTCTCCACCGACTACGACACTTCCGACCGCCTCTACTTTGAGCCGGTGACTCTGGAAGACGTGCTGGAAATCGTCCGCGTTGAGAAACCGAAGGGCGTTATCGTGCAGTATGGCGGCCAGACTCCGCTGAAGCTGGCTCGTGCGCTGGAAGCGGCCGGTGTGCCGGTTATCGGCACCAGCCCGGATGCTATCGACCGTGCGGAAGACCGTGAGCGCTTCCAGCATGCCGTTGAACGCCTGAAGCTGAAGCAGCCTGCTAACGCCACCGTGACGGCCATTGAGCAGGCCGTAGAGAAAGCCGTGCAGATTGGTTACCCGCTGGTGGTTCGTCCTTCTTACGTGCTGGGCGGCCGTGCGATGGAAATCGTCTACGATGAAGCGGACCTTCGCCGCTACTTCCAGACTGCGGTTAGCGTCTCTAACGACGCCCCGGTGTTGCTCGACCGCTTCCTTGATGACGCGGTTGAAGTGGACGTGGACGCCATTTGTGACGGTGAAACCGTACTGATTGGCGGCATCATGGAACACATTGAGCAGGCGGGCGTTCACTCCGGTGACTCTGCGTGTTCTCTGCCGGCTTACACTTTGAGCCAGGAAATCCAGGACGTAATGCGCCAGCAGGTGCAGAAGCTGGCCTTCGAGCTGCAGGTGCGCGGTCTGATGAACGTGCAGTTTGCGGTGAAGGACAACGAGGTTTACCTGATTGAAGTTAACCCGCGTGCCGCGCGTACCGTGCCGTTTGTTTCCAAAGCAACAGGCGTGCCGCTGGCGAAAGTTGCCGCTCGCGTCATGGCAGGTAAAACGCTGGTTGAGCAGGGCGTGACCAAAGAAATCATTCCACCGTACTACTCGGTGAAAGAAGTGGTGCTGCCGTTCAACAAATTCCCAGGCGTTGACCCGCTGTTAGGGCCAGAAATGCGCTCTACCGGGGAAGTGATGGGCGTGGGCCGTACCTTCGCTGAAGCTTTCTCTAAAGCGATGCTGGGCAGCCAGTCCACGATGCGTAAGCCGGGCCGCGCGCTTCTCTCCGTGCGTGAGGGCGATAAAGAGCGCGTAGTAGACCTGGCCGCTAAGCTGCTGAAACAGGGCTTCGAGCTGGA
This sequence comes from Cedecea neteri, assembly GCF_000757825.1. GTDB lineage: Bacteria > Pseudomonadota > Gammaproteobacteria > Enterobacterales > Enterobacteriaceae > Cedecea > Cedecea selenatireducens. The sequence goes on along the minus strand of NZ_CP009451.1, from coordinate 1,920,066 downwards.
TGCTACCCACGGTACCGCGATTGTTCTGGGTGAAGCTGGCATCAATCCACGCCTGGTGAACAAGGTGCATGAAGGGCGTCCGCACATTCAGGACCGTATCAAGAATGGCGAATACACCTACATCATCAACACCACCGCGGGCCGCCAGGCGATTGAAGATTCCAAGCTGATTCGCCGCAGCGCGCTGCAGTACAAAGTGCATTACGACACCACGCTGAACGGCGGCTTCGCTACGGCGATGGCGCTGAACGCAGATGCCACCGAGAAGGTGATCTCGGTGCAGGAAATGCACGCGCAGATTAAGGGCTGATACTCATCAGCCTGAAAGAATATTCCGAAAACAACGCCAACGGCCTCTGAAAAGAGGCCGTTTTTGCTTCAGCCTCAGCGAGATAGTCTACAGTTAACCTGCACACAACTGAAAATGACTAACACGCTGGGAGAACACCATGCAGAAACATACTTTACTCGCTTCCCTTTTCGCTGCCGTAACGCTTCTGACCGTAGCAGGCTGCTCGTCGAATCAGGCCGTTAAAACTAGCGATGGCAAAACGATTGTGACCGATGGCAAACCGCAGGTAGATAAAGATACCGGCCTGGTGTCTTACAAAAATGCCGAAACGGGGAAAACCGAGCAGATCAACCGTGACCAGGTGAAAGAGATGAGCGAGCTGGATAACTAGTTAAGAAATATCCAACAACACGCTCAGCAATATTGACTGTTAGCCTGTCGATTAACTGACTAAACTCACTGTCATTAAAGGCAGTAGTGAAGACAGGCTTAACAATGATTCTTATAATTTATGCGCATCCCTATCCCCAGCATTCGCACGCCAACAGGCAAATGATTGAGCGGGCGAAAACGCTGCCGGGGGTAGAGATTCGTTCCCTCTACGAACTTTATCCCGACTTCAACATTGATATTGCCGCTGAGCAGCAGGCGTTGAGCCGTGCTGATTTGGTTATCTGGCAGCATCCTATGCAGTGGTATAGCGTGCCGCCGCTGATGAAACTGTGGATAGATAAAGTCCTCTCACACGGCTGGGCATACGGTAAGGGCGGGAACGCTCTGCACGGTAAGGACGTTATCTGGGCGGTAACAACCGGCGGAAGCGAAAAGCATTTCGAGCTGGGTGACCACCCCGGATTTGACGTTCTTGCCCAGCCATTGCAGGCGACAGCGCTTTACTGCGGCATGAACTGGCTACCGAGTTTTGCCATTCACTTCACCTTCGTTTGCGACGAATTCACGCTTGCCCGCCAGGCGGACGACTATAAGCAACGCTTAATTGACTGGCAGGAGGCTCGCCGTGGATAGCCATAGCTTAATTCAGGCGCTTATTTACCTCGGTTCAGCCGCGCTTATCGTGCCGATTGCCGTAAGGCTCGGGCTGGGATCGGTACTTGGCTACCTGATAGCCGGCTGTATTATCGGGCCGTGGGGGCTGCGGCTGGTGACGGATGCCGAAACTATTCTGCATTTTGCCGAGATTGGCGTGGTGCTGATGCTCTTTGTCATCGGGCTGGAGCTTGATCCGCAGCGGTTATGGACGCTTCGTGCCTCGGTGTTTGGCGGCGGTTTCCTCCAGATGGCGGGCTGCGGGCTGGCGCTGGGCGCTTTCTGTATCGTGATGGGGCTCGACTGGAAGATAGCGTTGCTTATCGGCCTGACGCTTGCCCTCTCATCGACCGCGATTGCTATGCAGGCAATGAACGAGCGTAACCTGACCGTTACGCCAATGGGGCGCAGCGCGTTTGCGGTGCTGCTGTTCCAGGATATTGCCGCGATTCCTTTGGTGGCAATGATCCCGCTGCTGGCCAGCAGTGGCGGCACGATGACCTTTGCAACCTTCTTAATTTCCGCGCTTAAGGTGGTTGCTGCGCTCGCCCTGGTCGTGCTGCTTGGCCGCTATGTGACCCGGCCAGTGCTGCGGTTTGTGGCGCGTTCCGGGCTGCGTGAAGTGTTCAGTGCCGTTGCGCTTTTCCTGGTCTTTGGCTTTGGCCTTCTGTTAGAAGAGGCCGGATTGTCGATGGCGATGGGGGCGTTTCTGGCCGGAGTGCTGTTAGCCAGCTCCGAATATCGACACGCGCTGGAAAGCGATATCGAACCGTTTAAAGGCCTGCTGCTTGGGCTGTTCTTTATCGGCGTGGGGATGTCCATCGACTTCGGGACGTTACTCGAAAATCCGCTACGCATTCTCATCCTGCTGGTCGGCTTCCTGATGATTAAAACGCTGATGCTCTGGCTGGTGGCTAAGCCGCTGAAGGTGCCACGCAGGCAGCGGCGCTGGTTTGCCGCTTTGCTGGGGCAGGGAAGTGAGTTTGCCTTTGTTATCTTCGGCGCGGCGCATATGGCGCAGGTGCTGGACGACGGCTGGTCTAAATCGCTGACCCTTACCGTGGCGCTCTCGATGGCGGCGACGCCTCTGCTGCTGGTGTTACTGAACCGGCTGGAGAAAACGGGAAGCGAGCAGGCAGGAGAAGCCGACGAGATTGATGAAGAGCAGCCTCGGGTCATCATTGCCGGCTTCGGGCGCTTTGGGCAGATTGCAGGTCGTTTACTGCTGACCAGCGGCGTGAACGTAGTCATCCTGGATCACGATCCAGACCATATTGAAACGCTGCGAAAATTCGGTACAAAAGTGTTTTATGGTGATGCCACCCGCGTTGACCTGCTTGAGTCCGCCGGCGCAGCGGGCGCTGAAGTGCTGATTAACGCCATTGACGATCCCGAAGCGAATATGCAGCTCACGGAGCTGGCGAAAGAGCATTTCCCCCATCTGCAGATTCTTGCCAGGGCGCGCGACATTAATCACTACATTCGCCTGCGTCAGGCGGGTGTAGAGATGCCGGAACGTGAAACGTTTGAAAGCTCGCTGAAGATTGGCCGCCGTGCGCTGGAAGGTTTGGGCGTAGGGAAATACGAGGCACGAGAAAGGGCCGATCACTTCCGTCGCTTTAACCTGCAGATGCTTGAAGAGATGGTGCCCACCGACGATAAGACCGCCGAGCGGGCGGACGTCTTTAAGCGTAACAGCGCCATGCTGACAGAGGTGATTAACGAGGATCGGGCGCACCTGCACGTTATTCAGCAAGACGGCTGGCAGGGCACCAAAGAAGGCCTTCACAGCGGCAAACTTTCTGACGAACCCCCGGCCAGGCCGGCAGAGTGATGTTGCTGAAAAATATTTACTTTTCCTTATAGTGAACGGGGGTTAACGCTAACCCCTTGTTCCATATCCCGCAGTTGAATATTTAGGCGCTCCGGGCGGCGCAGAATAAAAAAAATTCTCGTTACGCGGCTCACCCCCTGTCGACGAAAGATTGCGCTTTCCGTATAGTGGCGGCAATTTTTTTCATCATCCTTAGGTTATACGAATGATCAGTCTGATTGCTGCTTTAGCGGTAGATCGCGTTATCGGTATGGAAAACGCCATGCCATGGGATTTGCCTGGTGACCTGGCCTGGTTCAAGCGCAATACGCTAAACAAGCCCGTCGTTATGGGACGCCTGACCTGGGAGTCGATTGGCCGCCCGCTGCCGGGACGTAAAAACATCGTCATCAGCAGCAAAGCTGGAAATGACGATCGCGTTGAGTGGGTGACATCGGTTGAAGAGGCCATCAAAGCCTGTGGCGATGCCGAAGAAATCATGGTGATTGGCGGTGGGCGTGTGTACGAACAGTTTCTGCCGAAGGCGCAGCGCCTTTACCTGACCCACATTGATGCGGAAGTGGAAGGGGACACGCATTTCCCGGATTACGATCCTGACGAATGGCAGTCAACCTTCAGCGAATTCCATGATGCCGACGATAACAACTCGCACGGCTACTGCTTCGAAATTCTGGAACGTCGCTAAGTTTTTAGCTCTCTCCCGCCAGGGAGAGAGCTCTGTCTCAGGAGGCGACGGCCGCCTGACCTTCATCGCTATCCTGCTGGCGGTTTGAAGGCTGTACGAACCAGCTTTTATCTTCCCAGCGCAGGCAGGTCAGATCTCCCCCCCAGCAGCATCCCGTATCCAGCGCATAGATGCCTTCCGGCGCGCCTTTCCCTTCTAAAGATGCCCAGTGACCAAAGGCCACGGAATATTCGGCGGTGACGGGGCCGGGAATTGCAAACCAGGGCTTCAGCGGCGAAGGCGCCTTCTCTGGCGTATCTTTGCAGTACATATCCAGCTGGCCGTTAGGGAAGCAGTAGCGCATGCGGGTGAGCGAGTTGGTGATGAAACGCAGGCGTGCCAGGCCGGACAGATCGCTGGACCAGTTGTTTGGCATATCGCCATACATTGCGTCCAGGAAGAGCGGATAGCTGTCGCTCGACAAAACGGCCTCTACGTCACGCGCACAGGCCTGCGCGGTTTCGATATCCCACTGCGGCGTGATCCCTGCGTGCGACATGACGAGTTTTTTCTCCTCATCCACCTGAATGAGCGGCTGGCGGCGAAGCCAGTTAAGAAGCTCGTCGGCGTCCGGGGCTTCCAGCAGCGGCGTGATACGGTCTTTAGGCTTGTTACGGCTGATGCCCGCAAACACGGCCAGCAGATGCAGGTCGTGGTTCCCAAGCACCATACGTACGCTGTCCCCAAGGCTGCGAACATAGCGCAGCACCTCCAGAGAAGCAGGGCCCCTGGCCACCAGGTCGCCCGTCAGCCAGAGCGTATCTTCTTCAGGATTGAAATTAACCTGCTGCAATAACGCGATCAGTTCATCGTAGCAGCCGTGAACATCGCCAATCAGATATGTAGACATGGTATCAGTGAATGAAGGTTGGAATGGCCAGACGGAAAACGGGAATCTCGACCTTGAAGGCCTCTCCCTGCGCATCGACCATTGTGTAATGGCCCTGCATAGTGCCGAGCGGCGTTTCGATGACCGCTCCGCTGGTGTACTGGTAGTCGTTACCCGGCTCAATGTGCGGCTGCTCGCCAACAACACCTTCGCCCTGAACCTCGGTTTCCCGACCGTTACCGTTGGTGATCAACCAGTAACGGCCAAGTAGCTGAACCGCCGTTCGCCCCAGGTTGCGGATAGTGACGGTGTACGCAAATACGAAACGCTCGTCCTCGGGCGAGGACTGCGACTCAATATAAAAGCTTTGTACCTGAACACATACGCGGGGCGAATCAAGCATGGTTTAGCTCTCCGACGGCTGCTGTGGGTTATCAGCCAGATAGTTTGCAAGCTTGCAGTACTGAGCAACGGAAATGTTTTCTGCACGCAGTGTAGCATCGACGCCCAGCTCCGCCAGCACTTCGGCACTGAACAGGTGGCCAAGGCTATTACGGATCGTTTTACGACGCTTATTAAATGCTTCCGTAGTGATGCGGCTCAGCACGCGCAGCTCTTTTACCGGATTCGGTAAGGTGGCGTGTGGCACCAGACGCACGACGGCAGAGTCTACCTTCGGTGCTGGAGTGAACGCCGTAGGCGGTACTTCAAGCACAGGAATGACGTTGCAATAGTACTGCGCCATCACCGACAGACGACCGTAAGCTTTACTGTTTGGTCCGGCAACCAGGCGGTTAACCACCTCTTTTTGCAGCATGAAGTGCATGTCCGCAATAGCATCAGTATAGCTAAAGAGGTGGAACATCAGCGGCGTAGAGATGTTATATGGCAGGTTACCAAAGACGCGCAACGGCTGGCCGATTTTCTGCGAAAGCTCGCCGAAATCCATGGTCATGGCGTCCTGCTGATAAATTGTCAGCTTAGGTGCAAGGAACGGATGCGTTTGCAAACGGGCGGCGAGATCGCGGTCCAGTTCGATAACGGTCATTTTATCCATGCGTTCACCCACCGGCTCGGTTAAGGCCCCGAGGCCCGGCCCGATTTCGACCATCGCCTGGCCTGGCTGTGGATTAATAGCGGAGACAATACTGTCGATAACGAACTGGTCATTAAGGAAGTTTTGTCCAAAACGTTTGCGGGCAAGGTGGCCCTGGTGGACTCGAGTATTCATTGACTATTAACAATCATTTTAATGGCGAGATTAAGCGCCGTAATAAAACTGCCGACGTCGGCTTTTCCCTGGCCTGCCAGCTCTAGAGCCGTGCCGTGGTCAACCGATGTGCGGATAAAAGGTAATCCCAGAGTGATATTCACCGCGCGGCCGAAGCCCTGGTATTTCAACACGGGCAGCCCCTGATCGTGATACATCGCCAGTACGGCGTCAGCACTATCGAGGTATTTGGGCTGGAATAGCGTATCTGCCGGAAGTGGGCCAGAAAGGTGCATCCCTAAAGCGCGCATCTCATTTAACACCGGGATAATGGTGTCTATCTCTTCGGTGCCCATATGGCCACCTTCCCCGGCGTGCGGATTGAGACCGCAGACCAGCACATGCGGCTGCGGGATACCAAATTTGGTCTGCAGGTCATGATACAGGATGGTGACAATCTGGCGTAGCAAATCCGGCGTAATGGCGTCAGAAATTGCTTTCAGCGGCAGGTGTGTGGTGGCCAGGGCAACGCGAAGCTCTTCCGTCGCCAGCATCATCACCACTTTTTCGCTGTGCGAACGTTCTTCAAAGAACTCGGTATGGCCGATAAACGGAATGCCGGCATCGTTGATGATGCCTTTATGCACCGGACCGGTAATCAGGGCTGCAAACTCTCCGCTCAGACAGCCATCGCAGGCGCGAGCCAGCGTCTCAACCACATAAGCGCTGTTACGCACATCCAGCTGCCCCGGAACGACCGACGCGCGCAGTTCAACGGGCAGCACGGTCAGCGTGCCTGCGGCCTGTGGTTTTGCCGGTTGATCGGCCTGGAAAGGCTGTAGCGTCAGTGGGAGGCCGAGCAGGGATGCTCTGGAGAGTAACAATTCGGGAGAAGCGCAGACGACCAGTTCAACGGGCCAGTCGCGTTGCGCTAACGCGACGACCAGGTCGGGACCAATCCCGGCGGGTTCGCCGGGAGTGATGGTCACACGAAAGATGTTAGCCATTGCTGCCTATGATTTTCACGTAAGCGCTGGCGCGCTGTTCCTGCATCCAGGTTTGCGCTTCTTCGGAGAACTTGCGGTTGAACAGCATGCGGTAGGCACGATCTTTTTGTGCCGCATCGGTTCTGTCGACTTTGCGGGTGTCCAGCAGTTCGATCAGGTGCCAGCCAAAGGAAGAGTGCACCGGCGCGCTCATCTGGCCTTTGTTCAGCTTCTGCAGCGCATCACGGAAGGCTGGGTCATAAATATCCGTTGCCGCCCAACCCAGATCGCCGCCCTGATTTGCTGAGCCCGGATCGTCAGAGAACTCTTTTGCCGCCGCAGCGAACGTCGTTTTTCCGCTCTTAATATCAGCAGAAATCTGCTCCAGTTTCTGGCGTGCCTGAGTATCGTTCAGGATCGGTGACGTTTTCAGCAGGATGTGACGAGCGTGAACTTCGGTAACCGAAATATTCTGGCTCTGGCCGCGCAGGTCGTTAACTTTCAGGATATGGAAGCCCACGCCTGAACGAATCGGCCCGATGATGTCGCCTTTCTTCGCCGTGCTTAATGCCTGGGCAAAAATTGAAGGCAGCTCCTGAATACGACCCCAACCCATCTGGCCGCCTTTCAGCGCCTGCTGATCGGCCGAATAGCTGATAGCGAGTTTGCCGAAGTCGGCGCCGTTACGAGCCTGATCGACCACGTTACGTGCCTGCTTTTCTGCGTCATCAACCTGAGCGGAGCTTGGGTTTTCAGGCAGGGCAATCAAAATGTGGCTCAGGTTCAGCTCGGTGCTGCTGTCGTTCTGGTTACCGACCTGCTGCGCCAGGGAGTCAACTTCCTGCGGCAGAATGGAAACGCGACGGCGCACTTCGTTGTTACGCACTTCCGAAATCGTCATCTCTTTACGAATCTGGCTGCGGTAGGTGCTGTAGTTCACGCCATCATAGGCCAGACGGCTACGCATCTGATCCATGGTCATGTTGTTCTGTTTGGCGATGTTGGCGATGGCCTGATCGAGCTCATCGTCGGTTATCTTCACGCCCATCTTCTGACCCATCTGCAGGATGATTTGATCCATGATCAGACGTTCAACGATTTGGTGGCGCAGCGTCGCGTCATCGGGAAGCTGTTGCCCCGCGTCGCGTGAGTTCATTTTGACCGACTGCATTAAGCCGTCAACATCGCTTTCAAGGACTACGCCGTTATTGACTACGGCTGCTACTTTGTCGACAACCTGCGGGGCTGCAAAAGCCGTGTTCGCTACGAGGGCGACACCAAGAAGCAGCGTTCTCCAGTTCTTCATACTTTTTCCATTTTACTTAGCCGCAAAGCGGATTATTTAGAGTATTCGTCAAAGTGAATTACATCGAGCTCTGGTACGGCAGAATGTTAGAACGCAACATCTGCGGAATACCCAGGCCATAGTTAGAGCTCAGGCCACGTAACTCGATGTTAAAGCCGATTACGTTATCGTATTTACTCATGTTATTTTCCCAGCCGTTGATTTTACGCTCGACGCCAACACGAATTGCATAGCAGCAAGAGCTATATTGTACGGCGAACATAGAGTCAGCGGACTGCCGGGCATTGGTATCGTAGTAGTAGGCACCAACGACTGACCAGCGGTCAACGATCGGCCAACTGGCTACCATACCTACCTGCGAGATCCCTTCTTTATACTGATCGGCGGTGGAGTATGCTGGCAACGTTGCCTGAATATACTCCGGGCTGGCATAACGATAGGTCAACTGCGCCATACGGTCGGTATCCCGGCGGTATTCAATGGCTCCACTGCCGTTCGCTACGCTGCCAAGACGAGCATCGTACTGCACCCCGCCACGCAGGCCCCAACGATCGGTCATGCGCCAGTAAGTATCACCGGCCCAAAGCATAGAGCCGGTTTTCTTATCTTTCTCCCAGTTAATATTGTCATCCCCGGTACGGGACTGGGTGAAATAGTAGATTTGACCAGCGGATACGTTAAAACGTTCAACGGAAGCGTCATCATAAACGCGAGATGTTACGCCGGTCGTCACCTGGTTGGCGGAGGCAATGCGGTCAAGGCCGCCATAAGTACGGTCACGGAACAGCCCGCTGTAGTCAGACTGCAGCAGGGATGAGTCGTAGTTGTTGATCGCACTTTGGTTGCGGTATGGCACGTACAGGTATTGAGCACGTGGTTCCAGCGTTTGCGTCCAGCCGGCAACGGAGTCCATATCACGATCGAAAATCAGCTTGCCGTCCATTTTAAACTGCGGCAGCGTGCGGTTAACCGTGCTTTCTAGCGTACTCGCACTATTGATGTTCTGTTTGTATTTATCCAGATTGTCCTGCTGATAATGGGTCATCATCAGCTTGGTTTCGGTGTTCAGACTTGCCCAGCCGTTGGACAGCGGCAGGTTGATGACCGGCTCGAGATGCAGGCGCGTAGCATCCGGCATGTTGCTGTTTACGTTGGTGAACTTGACGGCCTGAGCATAGACTCGGGTATCGAACGGACCTACGTCGTTTTGATAAAAGTTGAGATCCAACTGCGGCTCAGCGCGGTAGGAACTTGTCCCTGCACCCAGCTGGTTAGCAAAGACCTGGAACTGCTTAGCCGACAGCGTGGCGTCAAAGTTTTCGATGGCGTAGCCGACGCTGAATTTTTGCGTGGCGTAACCGTCGGTACTGTTGCCGTACTGGGAGCTAAAGTCGTTGAAGTAGCGTGAGTCGCTGACTTTGGTGTAGTCGACGTTGAAGCGCCACACCTGGTCCATCACCCCGCTGTGGTTCCAGTAGAACAGCCAGCGGCGATCTTTTTCACCCTGAGGCACGCCCGGCTCGTTCTTGTATTCGTCATCAGACGGCAGATAGTCAAACTCCATCAGGCCTGTACCCGCCTGGGTCAGATAGCGGAATTCGTTCTGCCACTGAATGCCGCCGCGCTTATCAATATAGTGAGGCGTAATGGTGGCATCAAAGTTTGGCGCAATGTTCCAGTAATACGGGAGAGCGAACTCAATCCCGTTGTTGGTGCTGTATTTAGCGCCAGGGATCAGGAAGCCCGAGCGGCGTTTATCGCCAATCGGGAGCTGCAGATAAGGGCTGTAGAAGACCGGCACAGGGCCCAGCTTAAAGCGGGCGTTCCAAATCTCCGCCACTTCTTCCTGCCTGTCCTGAATCACTTCGGTGCCGACCACGCTCCAGGTATTAGAACCCGGCAGACAGGAGGTAAACGTCCCGTTTTCGAGGATGGTATAGCGGTTGTCGCCACGCTGCTTCATGAGGTCCGCGGTACCGCGACCCTGGCGGCCAACCATCTGGTAATCCCCGCTCCAGACGTTAGTATCTTTGGTGTTTAAATTCGACCACGCTTTCGGACCTTTCAGGATGACCTGATTGTCATCGTAATGCACATTACCTAAGGCATCGACGGTGCGCACCGGATCCGGCTGGCCTTCAACCTGCTTCTGATGAAGTTGAACTTCGTCTGACTGCAGGCGGCTGTTGCCTTGCTGGACGTCAACATTCCCGGTAAAAACAGCGTTATCCGGATAGTCACCTTTGGCGTGATCGGCCTGGATGGTGACAGGCAGGTTATTGCCGTCGCCCTGCACCAAAGGACGATTGTAGCTTGGGACACCCAACATACACTGCGAGGCAAGGTCGGCAGCCATACCTTGTTGGCTATAAAGGGCTGAGCCAATCAATGTGGCCAGCAAGGTGGGAATACGTTTTTTCATACGTGTTATTTGTTGTTCCGTCATCAGGGTATAGCGAAGGCAAACGGTCAGAGACTAACGTACTCATCACCACAGCGCTAGTGTTAATCCAGCCCGTTAGCAGTATGCCGTTAGGCACCGCTATCAATGGCGGGTATGATAAAGCAAATTCTAGACGACAGCATGACGATTTGGGGAGTATATGCAGTATTGGGGAAAAGTACTCGGTGTTGCTTTGGGTTTAATCTCGGGCGGCGGCTTTTGGGGCGTGGTGATAGGTTTTCTTGTCGGCCACATGTTCGATAAAGCCCGCAGCCGTCGCGGGGCCTGGTTTGCTAACCAGCAGCAGCGCCAGGCGCTATTTTTTTCTACCACCTTTGAAGTGATGGGGCATCTCACCAAATCGAAAGGTCGGGTGACAGAGGCGGATATTCAAATTGCTTCTTTACTGATGGACAGAATGCAGCTTCACGGAGAGGGCCGCGCAGCGGCGCAGCGTGCATTCCGTGCCGGGAAAGAAAATAACTACCCGCTCAGAGAGAAAATGAGGCAGATGCGAAGCGTCTGTTTTGGCCGCTCGGACCTCATTCGGATGTTTCTGGAAATCCAGATCCAGGCCGCGTTTGCCGACGGTTCACTGCATCCAAATGAGCGTCAGGTGCTTTATGTGATAGCCGAAGAGCTGGGTATCTCTCGCGGCCAGTTCGACCAGTTCCTGCGCATGATGGAGGGCGGTCAGCAGTTTGGCGGCGGGCAGTATCAGCAATCCCAGGGCGGCTTCGCTCAGCAGCAAAGAGGGCCGACGCTGGAGGATGCCTGCAAGGTGCTTGGGGTAAAAAGCAGCGATGAACCAACGGTTATTAAGCGTGCTTACCGCAAGTTAATGAGTGAACATCACCCGGATAAGCTGGTGGCAAAAGGTCTGCCGCCTGAAATGATGCAGATGGCGAAGCAAAAAGCGCAGGAAATTCAGGGCGCATACGACCTGATTAAAACCTCAAAAGGGTTTAAATAGAAAAAGGCCTCTCAAATGAGAGGCCTTTCTTTAGAAGTCAGCCGGAGCTTTAAAGGTCATTGGCGTGCCGTAGCCTGGGTGCGTGATGGTCAGCATCTCGGCATGGAGTTGAAGCCTTGGTGCCATTGCCAGCGCCTCCGGCGTGGCGTAGAAGCGGTCACCGAGAATCGGATGCCCAAGCGCCAGCATGTGAACGCGGAGCTGGTGCGATCGCCCGGTAATCGGCTTCAGTTGGATACGGGCGGTATTATCCGCCGCGTAGTCCAGCACCTGATACCCGGTCTGCGCAGATTTTCCCGTTTCATAACACACCTTTTGCTTTGGCCGATTAGGCCAGTCGCAAATCAGCGGCAAATCAACCAAACCTTCTTCCGGCCGCGGATGGCCCCAAACGCGGGCTACGTACTGCTTTTTAGGTTCGCGTTCGCGGAACTGGCGCTTTAACTCCCGCTCTGCCGCCTTGGTCAACGCCACGACAATCACGCCGCTGGTTGCCATATCAAGCCGATGGACCGATTCCGCCAGCGGGAAGTCGCGCTGAATTCGCGTCATCACGCTGTCTTTGTGCTCCTCAAGACGCCCCGGGACGGACAGCAGGCCGCTTGGCTTGTTAACCACCATGATGTGCTCATCCTGATAAAGAATGACCAGCCAGGGATCAAGAGGCGGATTGTAAGGTTCCATCAGCATTTACTCTGCATCCTTCAAGCTGCAGCCGCGTTGGCTGCTCTCATGTATCCCAGTCACTTACTTAGTAAGCTCCTGGGAATTCTTTCTTTTGCCGCCTTGCTGCAACTCGAATGATTTGAGTAAAGCGACGCATATTTACTGGTGCGTCACGACAATCAGGCGCAGCGCGTCGAGACGCCAGTTAGCCTGGCTCAGGGCTTCCATCACCTGCTGGCGATTGGTTTCAATAGCCGCCAGCTCGTCGTCACGAATGTTAGGGTTAACGGCCTTCAACGCTTCCAGACGGGACAGTTCCGCGCTGAGCTTCTCATCCGCTTCTTCACGTGCCGCGTCGATCAGCGCCTGTGCCGCATCGGCAACCTTCTCTTCCGCCACCTGCAGAATAGCGTGAACGTCGGACTGCACGGCGTTCACCAGCTTGCTGCCGGTATGGCGGTTAACCGCGCTGAGCTGGCGGTTAAAGTTTTCAAACTCCACCTGCGCCGCGAGGTTGGTGCCGTTTTTGTCCACCAGCATGCGCACCGGCGTCGGCGGCAGGAAGCGATTGAGCTGCAGCTGTTTAGGCGCTTTGGCCTCAACAACGTAAACCAGCTCCAGCAGCAGCGTCCCGACCGGTAGCGCCTTGTTTTTCAGCAGAGACAGGGCGCAGCTGCCGGTATCACCGGAAAGGATCAAATCCAGACCGTTGCGGATGATGGGGTGTTCCCACGTGACGAACTGCGCATCTTCGCGGGACAGTGCGACGTCGCGTTCGAAGGTGATGGTGCAGCCGTCTTCCGGCAGGCCCGGGAAGTCCGGCACCAGCATATGATCGGACGGGGTCAGAACCACCATGTTATCACCGCGATCGTCCTGGTTAATCCCGACGATGTCGAACAGGTTCATCGCAAAGCTAACGAGGTTGGTGTCGTTATCCTGTTCTGAAATGGCTTCAGCCAGCGCCTGCGCTTTTTCACCGCCGTTGGAGTGAATTTCCAGCAGGCGGTCACGCCCCTGCTCAAGCTGCTGCTTGAGGGCATCGTGCTGCTCGCGGCACTGTTTGATCAGGGCGTCAAAACCTTCGGTATTTTCCGGGGCAGCAAGATACTCGATCAGCTGCGGATAGACGCTGTCATAAATCGTGCGGCCGGTCGGGCAGGTATGTTCGAAGGCATCGAGGCCCGCGTGGAACCACTCCACCAGCACTGACTGAGCGGTTTTTTCCAGATAGGGAACGTGAACCTGGATGTCGTGTGCCTGGCCGATACGGTCCAGACGGCCGATACGCTGTTCCAGCAGGTCTGGGTTAAACGGCAGGTCAAACATCACCAGCTGGCTGGCGAACTGGAAGTTACGGCCTTCTGAGCCAATTTCGGAACACAGCAGGACCTGAGCGCCGGTATCTTCTTCCGCAAACCAGGCCGCGGCGCGGTCGCGTTCGATGATGGACATGCCTTCATGGAAGACGGCGGCACGGATACCTTCGCGCTCGCGCAGAACCTGCTCCAGCTGAAGCGCCGTCGCGGCTTTGGCGCAGATGACCAGCACTTTCTGAGAGCGGTGGCTGGTCAGGTAGCCCATCAGCCATTCGACGCGCGGATCGAAGTTCCACCAGGTGCCGGTATCGCCTTCGAACTCCTGATAAATCTGCTCCGGATACAGCATGTCGCGGGCGCGATCCTCCACGGATTTACGCGCGGCCATGATGCCGGAAACTTTAATCGCCGTCTGATACTGCGTGGGCAGCGGCAGGCGAATAGTATGCAGCTCGCGTTTCGGGAAGCCCTTCACGCCGTTACGGGTGTTACGGAACAGCACGCGGCTGGTGCCGTGCCTGTCCATCAGCATGGAGACCAGCTCCTGGCGCGCGGCTTCGCTGCCATCGCGGTCGCTGTTGGCGGTTTGCAGCAGGGGCTCGATATCCTGCTCGCCAATCAGTTCACCCATGGTATTCAGCTGATCGTCTGTCAGGCGATTGCCCGCCAGCAGCAGGGCGACGGCATCGGCAACCGGGCGATAGTTTTGCTGCTCTTCAACAAACATCGCAAAATCATGGAAGCGGTTTGGATCCAGCAGGCGCAGGCGCGCAAAGTGGCTTTCCATACCCAGCTGTTCAGGCGTTGCGGTCAGCAGCAGGATGCCGGGTACATGCTCGGCAAGCTGTTCAATGGCCTGATATTCTCGGCTTGGCGCGTCTTCGCTCCACACCAGGTGGTGGGCTTCATCGACGACCAGGAGGTCCCATTCCGCTTCGCACAGATTTTCCAGGCGTTGCTTATTGCGGCGCACAAAGTCCAGGGAGCAAATCACCAACTGTTCGGTATCAAACGGGTTGCTGCTGTCGTGCTGGGCTTCCGCGTAGCGTTCATCGTCAAACAGGGCGAAACGCAGGTTAAAGCGGCGCAGCATTTCTACCAGCCACTGATGCTGCAGGGTTTCTGGCACCACAATCAGCACGCGCTCGGCGCTACCGGCCAGCAATTGTTGGTGGATTATCATCCCGGCTTCAATGGTTTTACCCAGCCCGACTTCATCTGCGAGCAGAACGCGCGGAGCGTGGCGACGACCGACGTCGTGGGCGATGTTCAGCTGATGTGGGATCAGGCTGGTGCGCATTCCGCGCAGGCCGCTCCAGATCTGGCGAGATTGTTCGCTTTGGTACTTACGCGCGCGAAAACGCAGGGCAAAGCGGTCCATGCGGTCGATTTGCCCGGCAAACAGACGGTCCTGCGGCTTGCTGAATACCAGCTTGCTGTCGAGGAATACTTCACGCAGCAGAACGTCTTGTTCTTCGGTATCGAGACGCGTGCCGAGGTAGGCGAGTAAACCCTTTTCTTCCTTAACTTCATCAACTTTCAGCTGCCAGCCTTCATGGCTGGTAATCACATCGCCCGGGTTAAACATGACGCGGGTGATCGGGGAGTCATTTCTGGCGTACAGACGATTTTCACCCGTTGCCGGGAAGATCAGGGTGACCATACGCGCATCCAGCGCCACCACGGTTCCCAGTCCCAGTTCGCTTTCGGTATCGCTGATCCAACGTTGACCAAGTGTAAAAGGCATAAGTTTTCGGCTCTATTTCAGTGACTTAAATTTGCAGGCAATAGCATGGCAACCGCGCACAGGTGGCGCAGTTGTTTAAAATTGGGTCTAAGGATTCGAAGAAAGGGCGCTATGGTACTGGATGGCAACGGATTCGTCACGCACTCGTCATGCTTCAAATTACGGCGGCGTGGGCTGCCCTCTCTTAGCGCCTTGCCGTAAGCTGAGTTATGTACAGTATTTTTAAAATAGCCCCATTTGTCCCGTCATCAGTGTAGCAAAGTCATCCTCAAGGAAGGGTAAAATCCCTTCGGCAACGGGCTGTAGCTGACGCGTCAGATAGTGGTCATAGTCCAGCGGAGACTGCTGATAATCAACTGGTTCCGGGCCGCTCATGGTCATGACATATTTTATCGTGCCACGGTTTTGGTATTGCGCTGGTCTGCCCAGCCGCTGGTTATGCTCATCGGCAAGCCTTGCCGCGCGGACGTGCGGCGGAACGTTTTTCTGGTATTCGCTCAGCGGGCGACGCAGCCGTTTACGGTAAACTAGCTGTGAATCCAGCTCGCCCGCCATCAGGCTGGTAATCGTGTCCCGGATGAAGTCCTGATAGGGTTCTCCGCGGAAAATCCGCAGGTAGAGCGTTTGCTGGAATTGCTGGGCAAGCGGCGTCCAGTCGGTACGCACCGTTTCGAGACCTTTAAACACCATGCGCTGCGCATCACCTTCCTGAATCATCCCGGCATAGCGCTTTTTACTGCCCTGGTCAGTTCCCCTGATGGTGGGCATCAGGAAGCGGCAGAAGTGAGTTTCGTACTCCAGTTCAAGGGCACACTCCAGGTTCTGCGTGGTTTTCAGGTGCTCGCGCCACCAGCCGTTGACGTGCTCAACCAGCCTCTTGCCAATCTGTGCGGCCTCTTCTTCACCGTGGGCTTTTTTCAGCCAGACGAAGGTGGAGTCCGTATCGCCATAGATGACGTCGTAGCCCTGGGATTCAATCAACGCTTTGGTCTGGCGCATGATCTCGTGGCCACGCATGGTGATAGACGAAGCAAGACGCGGATCGAAAAAGCGGCAGGCGCTGGTGCCCAGCACGCCGTAGAAGGCATTCATGATTATTTTGAGTGCCTGAGATAGCGGCTTGTTGCCGTGGCGTTTTGCCTCGTCCCGGCCATGCCAAATCTGGCTCACGATCTCCGGCAGGCAGTGTTTGTCGCGGGAGAACCAGCCGCCAATAAAGCCTTCAACGGCATGCGTAGCGTCTGGCTGAGCGGTGCCCTCGATGAGGCCGACCGGGTCAATTAAGAAGGTGCGGATAATCGAGGGGTACAGGCTTTTATAATCGAGCACCAGCACCGAGTCATACAGGCCTGGGCGCGAGTCCATGACGTAGCCGCCTGGGCTTGCCTGGGGCGGAACTTCACCCATATTAGGCGCAACGTAGCCCGCACGATGCATACGCGGAAAATAGAGGTGGCTGAACGCGGCTACCGAGCCTCCGTGCTTATCCAGCGGGAGTCCGTTGACCGTCGCGCGCTCCAGCAGGAAGGGCATCAGCTCGGTCTTGTGGAAAATACGCGTGACCAGCTCGCAGTCTTTGAGGTTATAGGTGGCCAGCGCGGGCTTGTCCTCGGCAAAGCGGCGGTCGATCTCATCCATCCTGTCCCACGGATTATCAATCGACTTTCCTTCGCCCAGCAGCTCACGGGAAACCGTTTCCAGGGAGAACGAGGAAAAGCTCCAGAACGCAGATTTCAGCGCTTCAATGCCGTCGATAATCACCCGGCCCGCAATCTGGGCAAAGAAAACGCCCTGCTTGAAGCCGTGCTCGCGCCATTCTAAAAGGCTGTTGCCCCGCCCTAAACGTAGCGGTACCTGGTAACGTTCCGCCATTTTTTGCAGCACGCGAAGGTCAAACTGCACCACGTTCCAGCCTATCAGCACGTCCGGGTCATGTTCGGCAAACCAGGCATTCAGTTTTTCTAACAGCAGCGGGCGGCTGGCGACGTATTCCAGCGTGAAATCCAGGCCACTGGCGTCGCCGTTTTCCGGCCCCAGCATATAGACATGGCGCTGCCCACAGCCTTCAAGGCCGATGCAGTAGAGCTCGCCGTGGCGGTTGGTTTCGATATCGAGAGACACCCATTTTAGCGGTGGGCGATATTCTGGTGCGGGCTTCAGGCGGGTATCAAGCAGCACGTCTCCCTGAGCATTACCGCTAAACCAGACCGGGGCGGTAATAAAGCGCTCCATCAGGAAACGCTCTGGAGGGCGAATATCCGCCTCATAGACCGTCACGCCGCCGTCACGCAGCAGTTTCTCCAGCCTCATCAACTGTCGGTGCTGCTGACAATACAGGCCGGCTACTGGCTGACGATGGAAATCTTTAAGTTCCAGAGGCGTAAGGCGAAACTGGCTTTCACTGGCCAGCAGGCGCTGAGCCTGAGCTAACTGCAGCTGGGGAATAAAGGCGACGGACTCCTGCGGCGGCAGACGCACCTTAAGCGGGCCATCGTCCGTGGCCAGCCAGAAATCGACTTCGGTACCGCGCGGGGTGTCTCGCCAGTGTCTGGTCAGCAGAAACCCCTGACGAGCTTGAGACACGCTGCATTCTCTCTCAGGAAAAGTGTTTCGATTATAGCGCAAAAGCCCGTGAGTTACTGCATTTATATACAGTATTGTCGGTGGTGCGTTGACGCAGAGTGCGAAAAGTCCGGAACTTTACCGTCTATTCTTTATTCATATAAATGAGACCTTGACGCCCATCACGTTAATTCTGGAGAATCGCCCGCTCGCTTACCGACGGAAAGCTTATGGAATCCTTGCTGGAACACTTTATTACACAGTCAGTTGCATATTCGCTAATCGCGGTGATGCTGGTGGCCTTTCTTGAGTCGCTGGCGCTGGTGGGACTTATCCTGCCGGGCACGGTGATGATGGCCGGGCTTGGTGCGCTGATCGGCAGCGGTCAGGTTAATTTTTATTATGCCTGGGGGGCCGGAATCGTCGGCTGCCTGCTGGGGGACTGGATCTCGTTCTGGCTTGGACAGCGCTTCAAAGGCCCGCTGCACCGCTGGTCCTTTATGAAAAAGAACAAGGCGCTGCTGGATAAAACCGAGCATGCCCTGCATCAGCACAGCATGTTTACCATCCTGGTGGGGCGCTTTGTTGGCCCCACGCGCCCGCTGGTGCCGATGGTTGCCGGGATGCTGGATCTGCCGCTGGCGAAGTTTTTGCCGCCCAATATCATTGGCTGCCTGTTCTGGCCGCCGCTCTATTTTCTGCCGGGGATCCTCGCCGGGGCGGCGATCGACATTCCTGCTGACATGAAAAGCGCCAGCTTCAAATGGCTGCTGCTGGCGGTGGCGTTGCTGCTGTGGCTGGCCGCGTGGCTGTGCTGGCGCTGGTACCGCAGCGGCAAACGTGGCACGGACCGCCTGACGCGCTTTTTGCCGCGTTCTCGTCTGAACTGGCTGGCACCGCTAATGCTGGTGGCGGGCGTGGGCAGTTTTGTGGCAATGTTGCAGCACCCTTTGATGCCGGTTTACTGGGATATTCTGTGGAAGGTGCTGTCGCACTAATTGCCGATACCCAGCAGCGTCGAGGCGTTTGCCTCGCCGCTTAGCAGAGTGTCTGTCTCGCCGTCCCACGCGATACGCCCGTCTTTTACCACGATGCTGCGCCCGGCGATTCTGGCGGCATCTTCAATACTGTGGGATACCATCAGCAGCGTCATGTTTTGTTCCTGACAAAGCTCGTCGAGCAGCTGCAGCATCTCCTTACGTAGCGCGGGATCGAGCGCGGAGAAGGGTTCATCCAGCAGTAAAACAGGCTGCTGACGAACCAGGCACCGAGCCAGCGCAACACGCTGCCGCTGGCCGCCGGAAAGCTGAGACGGCAGGCGATCCAGCATCTCCGTCATCCCTACGCGTGCCGTTATCTCCAGCAGCCGCTGCTTCTGAGCATCATTGAACTTCATCCCCGGGTGCATTCCCAGGGCGATATTCTGCCGAACCGTCAGGTGGCTAAACAGATTATTTTCCTGAAAGAGCATGGAAACCGGGCGAGCCGAAGGTGGCGTCCGGGTATGCTCCACCCCGTTAATGATAATGCTGCCGCTCGCGGGCTGCAGAAACCCGGCAACCAGGCTCAACAACGTACTTTTCCCCGCACCGCTCGGCCCAAGGATCGCTACGCGCTCGCCCGCCGTAATCTTCAGAGAAAAACGCATCGGCAAGTGTTGGTACAGCCAGGTTACATCAGTCAGAGTTAGCATCTCGCCCCGGAAGTTTTTCAATCAAAGTAAACAGCATAAAACAAAGCAGCAGCAGGAGCAGCGCCGTGACCGCGCCGTCCTGGCTACGGTAGGACCCGATCTGCTGGTACAGCCAGAAAGGCAGCGTCCTGAAATCTTCGTTACCGAACAGCGCCACCACGCCGAAATCGCCAATCGACAACACGCAGGCAAAGGCCAGCGCCTGAGCTATAGGGCGTTTCAAAGCTTTTAACTCAATGAGCCTCAGACGATTAAAGCCCCGAATATCCAGCGACTGGCAAAGCTGCGAGTAGCGCTCGGCGACGTCGCGCATGGGATTTTCGAGCACTTTTTGGGCGTAGGGAATCGCCATCAGGGCGTTGGTAAAAATCACAATGCCATCGGCAGATTGCGGCAGGCCTACGGTATTATTGAGCAGCAGGAAGAAGCCGGTGGCGAGCACAATGCCCGGCATCGCCAGAATCAACATGCCGCTCAGCTCAATGGCCTGGCCGGCGAAAATACGATTGCGAAGCCGCAGCTCACGAGCGCTCCACAGCAGCATCAGGGCTAGCGTCACGCTAATCAGCCCGGCGGCAACGGCAATGCGCAGCGAAGTCCAAAGCGCGTTCCACAGTGCGGCCTGCTGCAATACGTTTCCCATGCTGCCATTAATGCCGTCCACCATTACCGCCAGCAGCGGCGGTAGAAGAAGAAGCAAGGCAACAAGGATAAGCAGGGCGTCACAGATCTTCCTGCGCAGAGAATCCTGCGGATCGCGCCAGCCCTGAAGCTGGCTTACGCCGACAGGAATTGCCTTGCTTAGCTTCTGGCTGAGCAGCACCAGGCCAAGGCAACATGCCATTTGCAGCAGGGCCAACAGCGCCGCTTTGGCCGGATCGTAGTCGTAGCTTAGCGCCTGAAAAATAGCGAGTTCGATGGTGGTCGCCTGCGGGCCGCCGCCCAGCGAAAGCACGGTGGCGAAGCTTGCGAAGCAAAGCATGAAAATCAGCGCCCCTACCGGAAGTATTTGCCTGCGCAGCCAGGGCCATTCGACAAAACGGAAAAAGTGCCAGCCCTGCATATTCAGCTGAGCGGCAAGCTGGCGCTGCTCGGTGGGGATGTTATCCAGCGCCTGAAGCAGCAGGCGGGTCGCCATCGGCATATTAAAGAAAACGTGCGCCAGCAAAATTCCCTGCAGCCCATAAGGGGAAAAACGCCATTCCAGACCAAGCCAGCCGCTTAGCGTTGCCAGCCAGCCTTCACGCCCGTAAACGGAGAGAATGCCGAATACCGCAACCAGCACCGGCAGAACCAGCGTCATGGCACAAAGCCGCAGCAGCGCCATTCGGCCAGGAAAACGGCGTCGGTACAGCGCCCGGGCTAAAAATATCGCCGGGAAAACGGAGAGTGCCGCAGAAAGAAACGCCTGCCAGAACGAGAAGCGCAGGACGTGCCAAAGGTAGCTGTCCTGCAAAAGAGCAAAGACATCCGTCTGCGGGGCGTTAAGCCACAGCGCCAGAAAAGCCGCCAGGGCTACCGCCACGATAAGCATCGCGGCAAATAGCCCTGGATACAGCCAGCCGGGTATTAGCGGCTGACGGCGCGTTGCCATTCATTAATCCATGCTGCGCGCTGGGTGGCGACCTGCTGAGGCGTAAATTCCAGCGTGGTTTTTGGTTTTACCAGCCCGTCGAAGCCAGCAGGCAGCGCCACGCTAGTGACCGGGTACATCCAGTTGCCGGTTGCAATGGTGTTCTGGAAACCAGGCGTGGTGATGAACTTAATAAACTTCTCGGCAAGTTCTGGCTGCTTGCTGTTCGCCAGTCGGCCTGCGACTTCAACCTGCAGATAATGCCCTTCGCTGAAGTCGGCCGCGGCGTAGTTGTCCTTCTTCTCTTCGATGATGTGGTAGGCCGGCGACGTGGTGTAGCTCAGCACCAGATCGGCTTCGCCTTTCAGGAACAGGCCGTAAGCTTCGCTCCAGCCTTTGGTTACGGTGACGGTTTTCTTCGCCAGCTTTTGCCAGGCTTCCGGAGTTTTATCGCCATAGACTTTTTGCATCCACAGCAGCAGGCCAAGCCCCGGCGTACTGGTGCGCGGATCTTCGTATATCACCTTCCATTTCTGGTCGCCTTCAACCAGCTCTTTCAGGCTCTTCGGCGGATTTTTTAGCTTGTTCTTGTCGTAAACGAAAGCGAAGTAGCCGTAGTCGTAAGGAACGAAGGTGCTGTTCTTCCAGCCGCCGGGCACCTGTAGGGCGCTGGTTTCGACGTTAGAAGGGGCAAACAGTTTGGTTTGCGAGGCCGCGTCCAGCAGGTTGTTATCCAATCCCAGCACGACGTCTGCTTTGCTGTTCTTGCCTTCCATGCGCACGCGGTTCAACAGCGAAACGCCATCTTCCAGCGCCACGAATTTCAGTTCGCAGTGACAGTCGGCTTCAAACGCTTTTTTCACCGCCGGGCCAGGGCCCCAGTCGGCGGCAAACGAGTCGTAGGTGTAGACGGTTAATACGGGCCTGGCGAAAACGGGCGCGGCAACCAGCGCCAGCAGCGGCAGAAATTTTTTGAACACTTTGCACCTCAATAAAAGGGGGCAAAGGAATTGAGCGGAGTGTCTCAAATCCCTTCGCCGGCGTTATCCGGATCAGGTTCGACGGGTATTATCTCAGCTCGGACAAACTGTCCTGGCACCCCGTTGAGCAGGAGGGATTCTACTGACTTCCCCCGGATTGCGAAAGCTGTGTTACGAAAACGTTAGGGGCCAGGCGGAGCAAACCAGGCTGATTTAAAATCAAACCAGCCCAGCGTGTTCATGCGCACGCCGCGCATGCTGCGCTGGCCTTCAATGCGTAACCAGTGGTGAATCAACGGGATAACGTCATTGCGCTCGAGCATTTGCCTGCTCCATTCCGGCAGCGCCAGCGTTTTACTGTGCCAGCGGCGGGCATCGCCCTGCCAGTCGATCGGGATGCACTTTTGAATCAGAGGGACTTCATAAAGCTGGGCAAACAGGGAATATTCCAGCGGCATGGTGAAGTTCACGCTGTTCAGCCAGATATCGCTTTCGGCGTCGCCCTGATGCCACTCAGCATAATCGATCTCCTGAATAATCAGTTTCACGCCCTGCTCGGCCAGCAGTTCGGTCATGATGTTACTGATCACCCGATGCTCTACGTGATCGCGATAGTAGGTGAGGGTGATGCTTTCAAGCCCGGCAGGTTTGGCGGTAAGTGGCCCCGGGCGCGAGTGGTGCCAGCGCGGCAGTAGGCCATAGGCAGGGAACCAGTATTGCTGGTACTGCTCGGCCGCGCGGTAAATAAGGTTAACCGGCGAGAGAATATGGCCAATCCACTGGCGGACGCTTTCATGCAGGCCAAGTCTGGAGCGGCTATCAAACAGCAAATAGTAGCACCCCTCTTCCGGGCGGCTTTCTACGGCTTTCTCGCTGTCCGGCATGCCCTGAAGCTGAACGCCACAGCTCGACTCTTCACCCACCTCGGGCAAGACCCAGAAGTTAACCTCGTCTATCAGCGCCCTGAAGCCAAAATAATCATCAAAAGCGTGAATCTTCAGCTGGTTACGGTTATTCCGAGCGACGGAATAAGGCCCTGTACCGACCGGCTGGCTGGCGAAATCGGACATCGTTGTCCATTCGCGCGGTAGGATCATGGCGTTCACGCTGCCCAGCAGCCACGGCAGCCAGTCATCCGGCTGGCTGAGGTGAATATCCAGCGTCCAGGTCGTCGGCGAGGTTATCTGCGTGATGTGGGCAAACAGCGGCAGGGTGTTGATGCGCTGCAGGGAAGAGATGATATCCAGCATGTCCAGCTCACGGCCGTGATGGAAATGAATGCCGGGGCGGAGGAAGAAACGCCAGCGTAAAGGGGAAATTTGCTGCCAGTGATGGGCAATATCCGCTTCGAGTTCCCCATTTTCCTCATTTATTCGCGTCAGGCCGCTGAAAATCTGGCGGGCAATGTGGGTTTCGGAGCGCCTGAGCGCCGAACCGGGCAGCAGATTCAGCAGCGGGCGATAGTAAAGGACGCGAAGAATATGCCGGCCCTGGCGGAAGCTGCGCCCTAAATGAGAGATAAGCATCTGCCGCACCGCGGCCTTGTCGCCGACGATCTGCACCAGCTGATCGATTCGATCCTGTTCCAGAAGGTCTTCCGCCCGCTGCTGCTGGAGCGCCAGCCCCGTATAAAGGAAAGTGAGCTGTGACCGTTTGCCCCTCCCTGCTTCTGCCTGCCAGCTTAGCCAGCCTTTTTCCTGCATGGCGTTGAGTAAGGTCCGCATATGACGGCGGGAGCAGTTGAGCAATTCCGCTAAATCATTCAGCGTGGTTTCCTGAGGCTTGCCTTCGCAGCATTGCCACAGGCGGATGAACTGTTGTTGCAGACGAGATGAGGACATAAAAGAGGAACTCCCGGCGGAAACTCATCAATTTAACTTTCCCTATATTACGTCAATAATCATCAGCGATGAAGCGAGGAGGTGTTTATGAAGCGGTCATCACCTGCGAGGTTTTTCCAACAGTACTTTGCCGCAACGCAGTTTGTTTGTTCTGGATGGCTGGCTCGCCTGACGGTGGAACAAAGACTAAGGATGCTCGAAGACTTGATGCAGTGGGAGGTTACAACCCCGATGCCCGAGAACGCCAACACGCCGACTCATGTGTGACTGAGTATTGGTGCTTTTACCACGCCAGCAGCTGTTTACTGCTGGCTTTTTTCGTTTAATCTTTACGCATTTAGCGAATACCTCTGACTACACCCTCCTTTTAAGGACAGCTCATGCTCTGGTTTTTGACCCGCGCACGTCGTTTTAACCCCGTTTATGCTGCCTTTATGGCCGTGTCTTTTATGATTGGCGTGGCCGGTGCGCTGCAGGCCCCGACGCTCAGCCTCTTTTTAACCCGCGAAGTTGAAGTTCGGCCCTTCTGGGTTGGTCTGTTCTATACCGTTAATGCGATTGCCGGGATCGCCGTAAGCCTGCTGCTGGCAAAAAGATCGGATAGCCGGGGAGATCGTCGCAAACTGATTATGGTTTGCTGCGCGATGGCGGTGGCAAACAGCGTTCTTTTTGCCTTCAACCGGCATTATCTGACGCTGATTACGCTCGGCGTGATGTTTGCCTCCATCGCCAATACCGCTATGCCGCAGATTTTTGCCCTGGCGCGTGAATATGCCGATCGTTCCGCTCGTGAAGTGGTGATGTTCAGCTCGATCATGCGTGCGCAGCTTTCCCTTGCCTGGGTTATCGGGCCGCCGCTTTCCTTTATGCTGGCGCTAAAGTATGGCTTCACCACCATGTTTCTTATTGCTGCCGGGATATTTGTTATCTCGCTGCTGCTGATTGTGTTTGCTCTGCCTTCGGTTGCCCGAGCCGAGCCCTCCGCCGAAGTGGCGATAACGGAGGTCAGCGGCTGGAAGGACAGCAACGTGCGGATGCTGTTTGTCGCTTCGATGCTGATGTGGACCTGCAACACCATGTACATCATCGATATGCCGCTGTGGATAAGCCAGGATCTCGGGCTGCCGGATGAGCTGGCGGGCTTATTGATGGGCACGGCCGCCGGGCTGGAGATCCCCGCCATGATCCTCGCCGGCTACTACGTGAAGCGCTTTGGGAAACGTAACATGATGGTGGCGGCGGTGGCTGCGGGCGTGCTGTTTTACCTTGGGCTAATCCTGTTTCACTCTAAAACTGCGCTGGTGGTGTTGCAGCTGTTTAACGCGGTGTTTATCGGGATTATTGCCGGGATTGGGATGCTGTGGTTCCAGGATTTGATGCCGGGAAGGCCGGGCTCTGCGACAACGCTGTTCACCAACAGCATTTCAACGGGCGTGATTTTAGCCGGCGTACTGCAGGGGGCACTGGCGGAAGGTTTTGGTCACTACTCTGTGTACTGGCTGATGGCAGGACTTGCGGTTGTTGCCCTGTTTCTCACCAGCCGGGTGAAGAACATTTGAGGGCTTCCCCTCTCCCATCTGGAAGAGGGGAAAACAGCTTACTGCATAAATGCAGGCAGCTTTTTCTCGTAGCCGGAAATGGCGGCTTCGTGCTGTAGCGTCAGGCCGATGCTGTCCAGGCCGTTCAGCATGCAGTGGCGGCGGAAACTGTCGAGTTCGAACGAATAGCTTTTCTCACCCGCCTGAACCGTTTGGGCCTCCAGGTCGACGACAAACTTAATGCCCGGCTGGGCTTCGACCAGCTTAAACAGCTCGTCCACCTGTTCGTCGCTCAGAATGACCGGCAGCAGCTGGTTGTTAAACGAGTTGCCGTAGAAGATATCGGCGAAGCTTGGCGCAATCACCACTTTGAAGCCGTAATCGGTCAGTGCCCACGGCGCGTGCTCACGGGAAGAGCCGCAGCCGAAGTTTTCACGCGCCAGCAGGATAGAAGCGCCTTTAAATTCCGGGTAGTTCAGAACGAACTCCGGGTTAGGCTGCTGCCCGGCATCGTCCAGAAAACGCCAGTCGTTAAACAGGTGAGCGCCAAAACCGGTGCGGGTGACCTTCTGCAAAAACTGCTTCGGGATAATGGCATCGGTATCGACGTTCGCCGCGTCCAGCGGAACGACCAGGCCGGTATGTTGGATAAATTTCTCTGCCATGGTGGTTCCTCTTATTTCAGTGTACGAATATCGGCAAAATGACCGGCCACAGCGGCAGCGGCGGCCATTGCAGGGCTGACCAGATGGGTGCGCCCCCCGCGGCCCTGACGGCCTTCGAAGTTACGGTTGCTGGTGGAGGCACAGCGTTCGCCCGGATTCAGGCGGTCGTTGTTCATTGCCAGGCACATTGAGCAACCCGGCAGGCGCCATTCAAAACCGGCTTCAATAAAGATCTTATCCAGCCCTTCTGACTCGGCCTGAGCTTTTACCGGACCGGAGCCCGGTACAACCATCGCCAGCACGCCTGGCGCGACTTTACGGCCTTTGGCGATTTCTGCGGCAGCACGCAGGTCTTCGATGCGTGAGTTGGTACAGGAGCCGATAAAGACTTTGTCGATGGCCACTTCGGTCAGCGGAATACCCGGCTTCAGGCCCATATAAGCCAGCGCTTTTTCGGCCGATGCGCGTTCAACCGGATCGCTAAAGGATTCTGGGTTAGGGATGTTGTCGGTAACAGAAATCACCTGGCCGGGGTTGGTTCCCCAGGTGACCTGCGGGGCAATGTCGGCGGCGTCCAACGTTACGATGGTGTCGAACTTCGCGCCTTCGTCGGTGCTGAAGGTTTTCCAGTATTCGACGGCTTCATCCCAGTCAGTACCTTTTGGTGCATGCAGGCGGCCTTTAACATATTCGAAGGTGGTTTCATCCGGTGCGACAATCCCGGCTTTGGCCCCCATTTCGATAGCCATGTTGCACAGCGTCATGCGGCCTTCCATGCTCAGGGCACGGATAGCGTCTCCGCAAAATTCAACCACGTGGCCGGTGCCGCCGGCGCTGCCGGTTTTGCCGATGATCGCCAGCACGATATCTTTGGCGGTGATCCCCGGAGCCGCTTTGCCTTTCACTTCAATTTTCATGGTTTTCGCACGACCCTGTTTCAGGGTCTGCGTCGCCAGCACGTGTTCGACTTCGGAGGTACCGATGCCGAAAGCCAGCGCGCCGAATGCGCCGTGGGTCGCGGTGTGGGAGTCGCCACACACGATGGTCATGCCTGGCAGCGTAATCCCTTGTTCAGGCCCCATGACGTGAACGATGCCCTGAAAAGGGTGATTCAAATCGTACAGCTCAACGCCAAACTCTGCGCAGTTCTTCATCAGCTCCTGCATCTGGATTCGTGCCATCTCGCCGGAGGCGTTGATATCCTTAGTTTGGGTCGACACGTTGTGATCCATGGTGGCGAAGGTTTTCCCCGGCTGGCGAACCGGGCGGCCGTGGGCACGCAGCCCGTCAAAGGCCTGTGGGGAAGTCACTTCATGCACCAGATGGCGGTCGATGTACAGCAGCGGCGTCTCTTCCGGGGCTTCATACACGACGTGGGCGTCGTACAACTTCTGATATAAGGTTTTGGCCATGATTACTTCCCCTGAGCTACGTAGCGGGCAATGATGTCGCCCATTTCGTCGGTGCTGATTGCGTTGCCTTCGCGGGCTAAATCACCGGTGCGATGGCCTTCTTCTAACGCGCGATTGATGGCGCTTTCGATAGCCTGGGCGGCTTCTTCGGCATTCAGGCTGTAGCGCAGCAGCAGCGCCAGGGACAGGATCTGCGCGATAGGGTTGGCAATGTTTTTGCCCGCGATATCAGGTGCGGAGCCGCCCGCGGGTTCGTACAGGCCAAAGCCCTGTTCGTTGAGGCTGGCGGAAGGCAACATGCCCATAGAACCGGTGATCATGGCGCATTCGTCGGACAGAATGTCGCCGAACAGGTTGGAGCACAGCAGCACGTCGAACTGGGACGGATCTTTAATTAACTGCATGGTGGCGTTGTCGATATACATGTGGGACAGCGACACATCAGGGTATTCTTTGGCGATTTCGTTGACGATTTCACGCCATAACAGCGACGTTTGCAGCACGTTTGCTTTATCTATAGAGGTCACTTTGCTGCGGCGCTTACGGGCAGATTCAAAGGCGATACGCGCAATACGTTCAATCTCAAAACGATGATAAACCTCGGTATCGTAGGCCTTCTCATGCATACCGCTGCCTTCGCGGCCTTTCGGCTGCCCGAAGTAGATCCCACCGGTCAGTTCGCGAACGCACAGGATATCGAAGCCGTTTGCCGCGATGTCGGCGCGCAGCGGGCAAAACTCTTCCAGCCCCTGGTACAGGCGAGCCGGGCGCAGGTTGCTGAACAGTTTGAAATGCTTACGCAGCGGCAGCAGGGCGCCACGCTCTGGCTGCCCGGCCGGTGGCAGATGTTCCCACTTAGGGCCGCCTACCGAGCCAAACAAAATAGCATCAGCCTGCTCGCAGCCTTCTACCGTGGCCGGCGGCAGCGGGCTGCCGTGGCGATCGATGGCGGCACCACCGACGTCATAGGTGCTGGTGCTGATGCGAAGATCAAAACGGTGACGAATAGCATCCAGTACTTTCAAGGCCTGAGCCATCACTTCCGGGCCAATACCGTCACCCGGCAAAACTGCAATATGATAATTTTTCGACATTACACGGTTTCCTGATTTTGTTCTTTATTCTGATGTTGAGCTTTGCGTTGCAATTCTTTTTCGACTTCACCGGCGCGCCAGATGTTGTTCAGCACGTGCACCATCGCTTTAGCAGAGGATTCGACAATGTCGGTTGTCAGACCCACGCCGTGGAAGCGGCGGCCGTTGTAATCCACCACGATATCGACCTGGCCCAGCGCATCTTTGCCCTGGCCTTTGGCGCTCAGGCTGTATTTCACCAGTTCAATGTTGTAATCGGTGATGCGGTTAATCGCCTGATAAACAGCATCGACCGGGCCGTTGCCGTTTGCCGCTTCGGCTTTAATCTCTTCGCCACAAACCAGCTTCACGGAGGCGGTAGCAATGCCGTTAGAGGCAGACTGCACGCTGAAATAATCCAGGCTGAAGTGTTCTGGTTCTTCCTGCTGCTTGTTGATGAAGGCCAGTGCTTCCAGGTCGTAGTCGAAGACCTGACCTTTTTTGTCCGCCAGTTTCAGGAAGGCGTCGTACAGATTATCCAGGTTGTAATCGGCCTCTTTATAGCCCATCTCGTCCATGCGGTGTTTCACGGCCGCACGGCCGGAGCGTGAAGTCAGGTTCAGCTGTACCTGATTCAGGCCGATGGATTCCGGCGTCATGATTTCGTAGTTTTCGCGATTTTTCAGCACGCCATCCTGGTGGATACCGGAGGAGTGAGCGAAGGCGCCGGTGCCGACGATGGCTTTGTTTGCCGGAACAGGCATGTTGCAGATCTGGCTGACCATCTGGCTGGTGCGCCAGATTTCCTGGTGATTGATGTTAGTGTGCAGGTTCATGATGTCTTTGCGCACTTTGATAGCCATGATCACTTCTTCCAGCGAGCAGTTACCCGCCCGCTCGCCGATGCCGTTCATCGCCCCCTCAACCTGGCGAGCACCCGCATGGACTGCGGCCATGGCATTACCTACGGCCAGACCCAGGTCGTCGTGGGTGTGCACGGAAATAATCGCTTTATCGATATTTGGCACTCGCTCGTACAGGCCGGTGATGATGTTGGAAAACTCAAACGGCATGGTGTAGCCGACGGTATCAGGAATGTTAATGGTGGTGGCGCCAGCGCTGATAGCGGCTTCCACTACGCGGGCCAAATCGGCAATCGGCGTGCGGCCAGCATCTTCACAGGAAAACTCTACGTCATCGGTATAGTTACGGGCGCGTTTCACCATATATATAGCGCGCTCAATCACTTCGTCCAGCGTACTGCGCAGCTTAGTCGCAATGTGCATAGGGGAGGTGGCGATGAAAGTGTGGATTCGGAAGGCTTCAGCAACTTTTAAAGATTCAGCGGCAACATCAATGTCTTTTTCTACGCAGCGAGCCAAACCACAAACTCGGCTGTTTTTAATGTTGCGGGCGATGGTCTGTACGGATTCGAAATCGCCAGGAGAAGAAACGGGGAAACCGACTTCCATTACGTCTACGCCCATACGCTCCAGCGCCATAGCAATCTGCAGCTTCTCTTTCACGCTCAGGCTTGCCTGTAAAGCCTGTTCACCGTCGCGCAATGTAGTATCAAAAATAATGACTTGCTGGCTCATGGTTCGGTCCTTTATCTCTTTGGGCGCCTTCGCGAGAGCATAAAAAAACCCGCGCATTGGCGCGGGTTTTTTCTGTCTGGAGGCTTGAATCAACGCTGATTGTCGCCCACCAGTCTACCGCGCAAATAAGATGCGTTTAGTAGTAGACCAAGTAGGCGGAAGGTGCGATTCATGTTTCAAGCCCTGTGCAATTTCGTGATGTATTTATTGGTACTTGATCTCACTGCAGGTGTCAACCCTTAGGCCGATAGAGGGGGCGCTGGGACGTTGAGTTTGCGAGGCGTATTCAGTGAAAAACACCGGGAAAAAGAGTTTTCTTAATATATTAATTAAGATGAAAAGTTATAGCTCTGTCTGATAATACGTTTAATTTCATAAATTCACCTTATGAATGTGGTAGAACTTATGTATTACTCATCAATTGGGAAAACTTGCTCATCATAAAGTTTTAGCTTCTTTATAATGATGGCGTCTTACGCTATATCTGTATGCTGCATTGTTATTAAGCGTGTTTGTAAGATGATTTACTAAAAATAATATTTACCAGATGACCATAAACAACGGAACTTCCAATTTATGCATTGTGGAATGGAACCCAATTCATTACTGGAGTAGAAAATGGATTATCAGTTGAATAAGAGTCTGGGGACTCTGGATACAATAAAGCCAAGGTTGCGTCATGTAGACTTAAATCTGTTGACGGTGTTTGACACGGTGATGAGAGCGCAAAGCATTACAGGAGCTGCCAGGTTGTTGGGGATGTCTCAGCCAGCAGTCAGTAACGCGGTGTCTCGCCTGAAGGTTACGTTTAACGATGAGTTATTTGTACGCGATGGGCGAACGATACAACCCACGGCAAGAGCATTTGAGCTTTATGATGTTGTTCGTGATGCTTTACAGATGGTCCAGAATGAACTGCCCGAAGGCGATTTTGAACCCCTGAGAAGCAAACGGCAGTTTACGCTTTGCGTGGCGAGCCCCCTGGACAGCAAAATAATGTCGCTCGTTCTGGATGCAATTAAACACACTGCACCTCATGTTCAGTTAATTTTTAAATCTTCTTTTAACGAGGATATTGAAAGACAGTTACGCTATCAGGAAGTTGATTTCTTGATTTGCTATGACGAAACTATACGTCCAGGTTTTAAAAAAATTCCTCTTTTCGAAGATGAAGTCGTTTTAGTGACGGGAAAAGAACATCCTGGCTTTCGTTCGCCATTGACCGTACGAGACTTTTATCATCAACAGCATGCGGTGGTTTCGCCTGAATGCTACGGTTCATTCAGTTTGCCCTGGTATGACACATTGAATAAGCAAAGCGCTATTGCCTATCAGGGGATGGCGATCACCTGCGTATTGAACGTGGTTTCGCAGACCAAAATGGTGGCAGTCGCGCCCCGCTGGCTGGTTGATAGTGTATCTACTGATTTGAATCTTAAGGTATTCCCTGTGCCTTTCATGAAGAAACAGCTTACCTGTTATTTATCGTGGTATGGCTCTGCGGGGCAGGATAAGGGGCATTTGTGGATGCAGAATCAGATAGCGAAAAGCTGCTGCCAATAAACGAGGTAACGTCTTTTGATTTGCGGGTCTAAACAGCCCGTTTTTTCTTTGTTTTTATAAAAAAACAATATTTTCTACTTTAGCACTTCCTGACGCTCCCTTTCCGGCAACACTAAAATGCTAAATTAATACATAACGAGCTGTATTTGCCCGCATCTTTGACATATTCGTCAACAGCCACCCTCCGGATTCAGTCGATCGCTCCGTTATGCGTGGTTTTTGTAGCGGTGAGAGTAAATTCTTATCTCTCACTAGCCGGGGCAGGTAATTGCCTGTCGGATCCCGAGCGGTTATGTTAATGGGCTAAACCTATAAAAAAGATACAGGCAGACACACAACCTGTCGCAACGACGGCGCGAAAATGATTTCTGCGTGCGGTCACAAACGTGAGCCTGGAGGCAAAACCATGGAGATGTTGTCAGGAGCCGAGATGGTCGTCCGGTCGTTAATCGATCAGGGCGTTAAGCAGGTATTCGGCTATCCGGGAGGCGCGGTACTCGATATTTACGACGCGCTTCATACTATGGGCGGAATTGATCATGTACTGGTGCGTCATGAGCAGGCCGCAGTGCATATGGCTGACGGCCTTGCACGTGCAACGGGTGAGACGGGGGTCGTACTCGTCACCTCCGGTCCCGGTGCTACCAACGCGATTACCGGCATCGCCACAGCCTATATGGACTCTATTCCTATGGTGGTGTTGTCCGGGCAGGTTGCAACGTCTTTGATTGGCTACGACGCCTTTCAAGAGTGCGATATGGTCGGTATCTCCCGCCCGGTGGTGAAACACAGCTTCTTAGTTAAGCAGGTTGAAGATATTCCGGGCATCATCAAAAAAGCGTTCTGGCTGGCCTCAAGCGGCCGACCAGGGCCAGTTGTTGTGGATTTACCGAAAGACATCATGAGCCCGCTGAATAAGCTGCCGTATGCCTGGCCTGAAGCTGTCAGTATGCGTTCTTATAACCCTACGACACAGGGCCACAAAGGGCAGATTAAACGTGCCCTGCAGACCCTTATTGCGGCTAAAAAGCCGGTGATGTATGTGGGCGGTGGCGCTATCAATTCAGCATGTGATGCAGAGCTGCTGGCGCTTGCTGAGAAACTCAATATTCCGGTTGTTTCTTCGTTAATGGGGCTGGGGGCGTTCCCGGCTACGCATCGACAGGCTCTGGGCATGCTTGGCATGCATGGCACCTATGAAGCGAACATGACGATGCATAATTCGGACGTGATCTTCGCCGTAGGCGTTCGCTTTGATGACCGTACTACCAACAACCTCGCTAAGTACTGCCCGAATGCGACGGTACTGCATATTGATATCGACCCAACGTCTATTTCCAAAACTGTCGCAGCGGATATTCCGATTGTGGGCGATGCCCATCAGGCTCTTACCCAGATGCTGGAGTTGCTTGCTCAGGAAGAAACGCAGCAGTCCGGGGATGACATTCGGGACTGGTGGCAGCAGATAGAGCATTGGCGGGCTCGTCAGTGTCTTGAATTTGACCGCACCAGTGAGGCGATTAAGCCGCAGGCAGTCATTGAAACGGCTTATCGCCTGACAAACGGCGAGGCTTATGTGACCTCTGATGTGGGTCAGCATCAGATGTTTGCCGCGCTCTACTATCCGTTTGATAAGCCGCGCCGTTGGATAAATTCCGGTGGCCTGGGCACGATGGGCTTTGGTCTTCCTGCCGCTCTTGGCGTCAAGATGGCACTCCCGGATGAGACGGTTATTTGTGTCACCGGTGATGGCAGTATTCAGATGAACATTCAGGAGCTTTCCACCGCGCTTCAGTACGGCTTGTCGGTTCTGGTCCTTAACCTCAATAACCGCTATCTCGGTATGGTCAAGCAGTGGCAGGACATGATCTATTCAGGCCGTCACTCCCAGTCGTATATGGAGTCTCTCCCGGACTTTGTCCGTCTGGCAGAGGCTTATGGGCATGTTGGGATTAGCATCACCAGGCCGGAAGAGCTTGAAAGCAAGCTTGCCCAGGCGCTGGAAACCGTTCGCGGTGGCCGCCTGGTGTTTGTTGATGTGACGGTTGATGGTACTGAACACGTTTATCCTATGCAGATTCGCGGCGGCGGAATGGATGAAATGTGGTTAAGCAAAACGGAGAGAACCTGATTATGCGCCGAATTTTATCTGTATTACTGGAAAATGAATCAGGCGCGCTGTCCCGGGTCATTGGTCTGTTCTCTCAGCGCGGCTACAACATCGAGAGCCTCACCGTTGCGCCCACGGATGACCCAACGCTTTCACGCATGACGATTCAAACCGTCGGCGATGCGAAAGTGCTGGAACAGATTGAGAAACAGCTGCATAAGCTGGTGGATGTCCTGCGTGTGAGTGAATTGGGGCAGGGCGCTTACGTCGAGCGTGAAATCATGCTGGTGAAGGTGCAGGCCAGCGGATACGGGCGCGAAGAGGTGAAGCGCAGCGCGGAAATCTTCCGTGGGCAAATTATCGATGTGACGCCAACGCTGTACACCGTTCAGCTTGCTGGCACCAGCGATAAACTCAACGCATTCCTGGATACGATCCGCGATGTGGCCAAAATTGTCGAGGTCGCCCGCTCGGGCATTGTCGGCGTTTCGCGCGGCGATAAGATCATGCGCTAGCGACGAATGTGATCTGATTCACATGCCCGGTAATCACTGCCGGGCTTTTTTTTGCAAATAAGAAAACAACACCCCGCAAAAGCGGTTGCCGGAGTTATTATTCTGCGCTTAGATGTAAATGTTGTTAACCATGACCAGGGTATGGTTATGGATCACCTGGAGAGTAAGGGGCTACAGTGAAATTGGATGAAATCGCGCGTCTGGCTGGCGTGTCGCGCACCACGGCAAGCTACGTCATCAACGGGAAAGCTAAACAGTATCGCGTTAGTGATAAAACCGTTGAGAAAGTCATGGCTGTGGTACGAGAACATAACTACCACCCTAATGCAGTGGCCGCAGGGCTACGCGCAGGACGCACGCGTTCTATCGGTCTGGTGATCCCTGACCTGGAAAACACCAGCTACACCCGTATTGCAAATTACCTTGAGCGCCAGGCTCGTCAGCGTGGCTATCAGCTGCTGATCGCCTGTTCTGAAGATCAGCCTGACAACGAAATGCGCTGCATTGAACACCTTCTGCAGCGGCAGGTTGATGCGATTATCGTATCGACCTCTTTGCCTCCTGAGCATCCTTTTTATCAGCGCTGGGCGAATGATTCGTTCCCGATAATCGCGCTCGATCGCGCCCTGGATCGCGAGCATTTCACCAGCGTCGTCGGCGCCGATCAGGACGATGCGGAAATGCTGGCGGAGGAACTGCGTAAGTTCCCTGGCGACAATATCCTTTACCTCGGTGCCTTGCCTGAACTGTCGGTCAGTTTCCTGCGTGAGCAGGGATTCCGCACCGCATGGAAAGACGATCCGCGCACGGTTAACTACCTCTATGCCAACAGCTATGAACGTGAAGCTGCCGCCCAGCTTTTCGAAAAATGGCTGGAAACGAATACGATGCCTGACGCGCTGTACACAACCTCTTTTGCGTTGCTGCAGGGCGTTATGGATGTGACGCTTCGCCGGCAGGGGCGACTGCCGTCAGAGTTGGCCATCGCCACCTTTGGCGATCATGAACTCCTGGATTTCCTGCAGTGCCCGGTGCTGGCGGTTGCGCAGCGCCATCGGGATGTAGCGGAGCGGGTGCTTGAGCTGGTGCTGGCAAGCCTTGATGAGCCGCGTAAGCCAAAGCCTGGGTTAACCCGGATTCGCCGAAATCTTTATCGCCGTGGTAGCTTAAGTCGTTACTGACAAAGAGGTGTTACGTCACGCTTAAACTTAATTAAGATTTTTCCCGTATATTTACCCTTATTTTTTAAGGTAATTAATTAGGCGGGAAAAATCTGGTAAAAAAAATCCTCACCGCGAAATAAATTCCTCGTTTGTATTATTTTGTTACACACCCGTTGATAAGAAATGTTGGATTATTAATCATTAGCAACCTCTCTTTTCTTCAAAACCGCGTCAAACCCAAGCCAGACGGGCATCTGCCGCTGTTCACCCGCCTTGAAATACCTTAAAATGCCGCCCGCGTCGCAAACTGAGTACTTAATATTTCTCAAAGTAAGTCTTCGGTCGTTTTAACGCTGTTGATGTTTATTGGTCTTTTTCTTTCAAATATTCATAACGTTAATTTTGCCTCGCCAATGCGAGTTTTTTCACGCCAGCCATTAATCAATCGCTTAGGCGCGGGAATTTATTCCCGCAGGCGACCTGGCTGGCTTGACAAGGTTTTCCTCCCCTCCGTAAACTCCTTTATGTGGGAATTTGTGGGGTAAAGTGGTGAAATGGGTCATTAAAGGGTGAGGCTGGCATGTTCCGTGGGGCAACGTTAGTCAATCTCGACAGCAAGGGGCGGCTTGCCGTGCCTACCCGTTACAGGGAAAAGCTGATCGAAACCTCAGAAGGTCAGATGGTTTGTACCATCGACATCCATCACCCCTGCCTGCTGCTTTATACCGTTCCCGAGTGGGAAATCATTGAACAAAAGCTTGCCCGTCTGTCGAGCATGAACCCCGCAGAGCGCCGCGTGCAGCGCCTGCTGTTGGGGCATGCCAGTGAATGTCAGATGGATAGCGCCGGGCGACTGCTGCTGGCGCCAGTTTTACGTCAGCACGCCGGGCTCACCAAAGAAGTAATGCTGGTCGGCCAGTTCAATAAGTTTGAGCTGTGGGATGAAGCGACCTGGCATCAACAGGTCAAGGAAGATATCGACGCTGAGCAGGGTTCGACAAACACCTTGTCGGATCGTCTGCAGGATTTGTCACTTTAGAAATGATGGAAAATTTTAAACACACTACGGTGCTGCTGGATGAGGCCGTTAACGGCCTGAATATTCGTCCTGACGGCATCTACATTGATGGCACTTTTGGTCGCGGTGGCCACTCACGCCTGATCCTGTCCCAGCTCGGTGAGCAAGGACGGTTGCTGGCGATCGACCGCGATCCGCAGGCTATTGCCGCAGCTGCTGCTATTGATGATCCACGCTTCTCCATCATTCATGGCCCATTCTCTGCGCTTGCAGATTACGCTCGTGAGCGCGAACTGGACGGTAAGATCGATGGCATTTTGCTGGATCTCGGCGTCTCTTCTCCTCAACTGGATGATGCGGAGCGCGGTTTTTCGTTTATGCGCGATGGGCCGCTGGATATGCGTATGGACCCAACGCGCGGTCAATCCGCAGCCCAATGGCTGATGACGGCGGAAGAAGCGGATATTGCGTGGGTGATCAAAACCTTTGGTGAAGAACGCTTTGGCAAACGTATTGCGCGTGCCATCGTCGAGCGTAACCGCGAAGAGCCGATGACACGCACTAAAGAACTGGCGGCGGTCGTCTCTGCTGCAATGCCGGTCAAAGATAAGTTCAAGCATCCGGCGACCCGCACCTTCCAGGCTATTCGTATCTGGATCAACAGCGAGCTGGATGAAATTGAAAAAGCGTTGAATGGCTCGTTGGAAGCGTTGGCGGTTGGCGGTCGTTTGTCGATCATTAGCTTCCACTCGCTGGAAGATCGCATCGTTAAACGCTTTATGCGTGAAAAGAGCCGCGGTCCGCAGGTTCCGGCGGGTATACCCATGACGGAAGCACAGCTGAATAAGCTGGGCGGTCGCCAGCTCAAAGCGATCGGCAAAATGATGCCGGGTGAAGATGAAGTGGCGGAGAACCCGCGTGCACGCAGTTCCGTTTTGCGTATCGCAGAGAGGACTAACGCATGATCAACCGAGTGACAGAGACCCTAAGCAGAGTTACGCAGCTCGGCAGCAATGAGCGTCATGCTTTGCCTACCGTGATTGGTGGCGATCTTTTTCGTCATGGGAAACTGGCACTTTGTTTGTTCGCCGCGATTATCGTTACCGCGGTTTCCGTGGTCACGACGGCGCACCATACCCGTCTGCTTACCGCGCAGCGTGAGCAGATGGTGCTTGAGCGTGACGCGCTGGATATTGAATGGCGCAACCTGATTCTTGAAGAAAATGCGCTCGGCGATCATAGCCGGGTTGAACGGATCGCGACGGAAAAGCTGCAGCTGCAGCATGTCGATCCTTCGCAGGAAAACATCGTAGTTCAGCAATAAGGAATAGTGCGACAGATGAGAGCAGCGGCAAAAACGCTTAAACCAAAACGTCAGGAAGAACAGGCCAACTTTATCAGTTGGCGTTTTGCGTTGCTCTGCGGTTGCATTCTGTTGGC
The DNA here is from genome assembly GCF_000757825.1 of Cedecea neteri. Classification (GTDB taxonomy): domain Bacteria; phylum Pseudomonadota; class Gammaproteobacteria; order Enterobacterales; family Enterobacteriaceae; genus Cedecea; species Cedecea selenatireducens. Next base: position 1,881,946 of record NZ_CP009451.1, on the reverse strand, counting down.
GCTGGCTTTCCTGCTGGGTCGTGTTGCCTGGCTACAGATAATCAGTCCGGACATGCTGGTGCGGCAGGGTGACATGCGCTCACTTCGTGTGCAGGAGGTATCTACCTCTCGCGGTATGATTAGCGATCGCGCTGGCCGCCCTCTGGCCGTTAGCGTGCCGGTAAATGCGATTTGGGCCGATCCGAAAGAATTACACGACGCCGGTGGCGTGACGCTGGACAACCGTTGGAAGGCCCTGGCGGATGCGCTAAAAATTCCTCTCGACCAGCTTGCTTCCCGCGTGAACAGCAACCCAAATGGGCGGTTTATTTATCTCGCTCGCCAGGTTAACCCGGATATTGGCGACTACATCAAGAAGCTCAAGCTTCCTGGAATCCATTTGCGGCAGGAATCTCGCCGCTACTATCCGTCAGGCGAAGTGACTGCTCACCTCATCGGCTTTACCAACGTCGATAGTGAAGGGATCGAGGGGGTAGAAAAAAGCTTTGATAAATGGCTCACCGGCCAGCCCGGCGAGCGCATTGTGCGTAAAGACCGCTTCGGGCGCGTTATCGAAGACATTTCCTCCACTGACAGCCAGGCCGCCCATAACCTGGCTTTGAGCATTGATGAACGCCTGCAGGCGCTGGTGTACCGTGAACTGAATAACGCCGTTGCTTTTAACAAGGCCGAATCGGGCAGCGCCGTTTTAGTTGACGTGAGCACTGGTGAGGTTCTGGCGATGGCAAACAGCCCGTCCTATAACCCGAACAACCTGACCGGCACGGCAAAAGATGTGATGCGTAACCGTTCCATTACCGACATTTTTGAACCGGGTTCCACCGTTAAGCCGATGGTGGTGATGACCGCGCTACAGCGTGGTGTGGTTCAGGAAAATACCGTGCTTAACACCGTGCCGTTCCGAATCAATGGTCATGAGATCAAAGACGTCGGGCGCTACAACGAATTGACCCTTACCGGGGTACTACAGAAGTCGAGTAACGTCGGGGTTTCAAAACTGGCGTTAGCGATGCCCTCCTCAGCGTTAGTAGACACTTACTCACGTTTTGGACTGGGAAAAGCGACCAATTTGGGGTTGGTCGGGGAACGCAGTGGCTTATATCCTCAAAAACAACGGTGGTCTGACATAGAGAGGGCCACCTTCTCTTTCGGCTACGGGCTAATGGTAACCCCGTTACAGTTAGCGCGAGTCTACGCAACCATCGGCAGCTATGGCGTCTACCGGCCGCTGTCGATAACCAAAGTTGACCCGCCGGTTCCCGGCGAGCGTATCTTTGCTGAATCAACCGTTCGCACCGTGCTTCACATGATGGAAAGCGTGGCGCTGCCCGGCGGTGGCGGCGTGAAAGCGGCCATCAAGGGCTACCGTATCGCTATCAAAACCGGTACCGCGAAAAAAGTCGGGCCGGACGGCAAATACATCAACAAATACATTGCTTACACCGCAGGCGTTGCGCCAGCCAGCAATCCTCGTTTTGCTCTGGTCGTAGTGATTAACGATCCACAGGCCGGTAAATATTACGGCGGTGCCATCTCTGCACCTGTGTTCGGTGCAATCATGGGCGGCGTACTGCGCACCATGAACATAGAGCCGGATGCGCTGGCAACCGGTGAAAAAAGCGAATTTGTAATTAATCAGAAAGAGGCTTCAGGTGGCAGATCGTAATTTGAGCGACCTTCTTGCTCCGTGGGTAGCTGGACTCCCTGCGAGAGCGCTGCGAGAGATGACTCTCGACAGCCGCGTGGCGGCTGCGGGCGATCTTTTTGTGGCCGTGGTTGGTCATCAGGCGGACGGGCGTCGTTATATCCCGCAGGCTATAGCACAGGGTGTGGCTGCCGTGATCGCAGAAGCGGACGGTGAAGCTGCGGATGGTGAAGTTCGCGAGATGCACGGCGTGCCGGTTATTTACCTGAGCCAGCTGCATCAGCGGCTGTCTGCGCTGGCGGGTCGTTTCTATCATCAGCCTTCTGAAGCTTTACGCCTGGTTGGCGTAACAGGGACTAACGGAAAAACGACAACCACTCAGCTGTTGGCGCAGTGGGCGCAATTACTGGGTGAAACCAGCGCCGTGATGGGGACCGTGGGCAACGGCCTGTTGGGGCAGGTTGTACCGACAGAAAACACCACCGGCTCTGCGGTAGACGTGCAGTACGTGCTGGCGAGCCTGAAAGAACAAAATGCGACCTTTGGCGCCATGGAAGTTTCATCCCACGGCCTGGTTCAGCATCGCGTGGCAGCGCTGAAATTTGCTGCTTCCGTATTTACCAATTTAAGCCGCGATCACCTTGATTATCATGGTGATATGGCGAATTACGAGGCCGCTAAGTGGCTGCTGTTCTCCGAGCATGACTGCGGCCAGGCGATCGTTAACGCCGATGACGAAGTGGGTCATCGCTGGCTTGCTCGCCTGCCGGATGCCGTTGCGGTCACCATGGAAAATAACCTTGAGCCGGGCGCTCATGGCCGCTGGCTGAAAGCTGACGAAGTTATTTATCACGATGGCGGGGCGACTATCCGCTTCAGCTCATCGTGGGGCAAAGGCGAAATTGAAAGCCGCCTGATGGGCGCGTTTAACGTTAGCAACCTGCTGCTGGCTCTGGCAACGCTGCTGGCGTTGGGCTACCCGCTCGACGAATTAATTCAAACCGCTTCACGCCTCCAGCCGGTTTGTGGCCGCATGGAAGTGTTCAGCGTCGCTGGCAAACCTACCGTGGTAGTGGATTATGCCCACACGCCGGATGCGCTGGAAAAAGCCCTGCAGGCTGCTCGTCTGCACTGCTCCGGCAAACTTTGGTGCGTGTTTGGCTGCGGCGGCGATCGTGACAAAGGTAAGCGGCCAATCATGGGCGGTATTGCTGAGCAATACGCCGATGTGGTGGTGGTGACCGATGACAACCCACGTACCGAAGAACCGAAGTCCATCGTCGACGATATCCTGACCGGCATGCTGGACGCCGGGCGTGCACACGTAGTACTGGGGCGCGCAGAAGCGGTGACCAACGCCATCATGCAGGCGAAAGAAAATGACGTCGTGCTGCTGGCGGGTAAAGGCCACGAGGATTATCAGATTGTCGGTAACCGCCGTCTGGATTACTCCGACCGCGTAACGGCTGCACGTCTGCTGGGGGTTGTCGCATGATTCGCGTCTCTCTGAAGCAACTGGAGTCCATTCTCGACGGGCAGCTGCATGGCGCAGATGCGGATATTATCGACGTCACAACCGACACCCGCAAGCTGACGGCTGGCTGCCTGTTTGTCGCGCTGAAAGGCGAACGTTTTGACGCCCATGACTTTGCCGCCGATGCGGTGAAAGGTGGGGCCGGCGCATTACTGGTTAGCCGTAAGCTGGATATTGATGTGCCACAACTGGTTGTGGCCGATACCCGTCTTGCATTTGGCGAGCTGGGTGCATGGGTTCGCCAGCAGGTGCCTACTCGCGTTGTGGCGTTAACCGGCTCTTCCGGCAAAACCTCGGTGAAGGAAATGGCGGCATCTATTCTGCGCCAGTGCGGCAATACGCTCTATACCGCAGGTAACCTGAATAACGATATTGGCGTGCCGATGACGCTGCTGCGCCTGACGCCAGAATACGATTATGCCGTTATCGAGCTGGGCGCTAACCACCAGGGGGAAATCGCCTGGACCGTGGGGTTAACCCGTCCGGAAGCGGCTCTGGTCAACAACCTGGCTGCTGCGCACCTTGAAGGTTTTGGTTCTCTGGCTGGCGTGGCGAAAGCGAAGGGCGAGATCTTTACCGGCCTTGCGGCGAACGGCACGGCGATCCTTAACGCCGATAACAACGACTGGCTGAACTGGAAGACGATCGTGGGCGATCGCAAAACCTGGCGCTTCTCTCCGAATGCGGCCGGAAGTGACTTTACCGCGACCAACGTTCATATCACTTCTCATGGCACCGGGTTTACTCTGCAAACCCCGCAGGGCGATGTCGACGTTGTGCTGCCATTACCTGGCCGCCACAACATTGCTAACGCTCTGGCGGCGACCGCACTGGCGATGGCCGTTGGCGCAACGCTGGAAGCGGTTAAAGCCGGGCTTACCGAGCTGAAAGCCGTGCCCGGTCGCCTGTTCCCTATTCAGCTTGCTGAGAACCAGCTGCTGCTGGACGACAGCTACAACGCTAACGTGGGCTCAATGACCGCGGCGGCGCAGGTGCTGTCAGAAATGCCGGGCTACCGCGTGATGGTAGTTGGCGACATGGGTGAGCTGGGTGATGAAGCCGAGGCCTGTCATCGTCAGGTTGGCGAAGCGGCAAAGGCCGCAGGTATTGACCGTGTTCTGAGCGTGGGTGTGTTGAGCAAGACGCTCAGCGACGCATCAGATGTTGGCGAGCATTTTACCGATAAACAGGCCGTGGTCGCGCGTTTACAGGCGCTGATTGCGGAACATTCAATTTTAACCATTTTGGTGAAAGGTTCACGTAGTGCGGCCATGGAAGAGGTGGTTCGCGCATTACAGGAGAAACAAGCATGCTAGTTTGGCTGGCCGAACATTTGGTCAAATATTATTCCGGTTTTAACGTCTTTTCTTACCTGACGTTTCGCGCCATTGTCAGCCTGCTGACCGCTCTGTTTATCTCCCTCTGGATGGGGCCGCGTATGATCGCGCGTTTACAACAGCTCTCCTTCGGGCAGGTTGTTCGTAACGATGGTCCTGAGTCGCATTTCAGCAAGAAAGGGACGCCAACGATGGGCGGGATCATGATCCTGACCGCCATTGTGGTTTCCGTGCTGATGTGGGCCTATCCCTCCAACCCTTACGTCTGGTGCGTACTGTTCGTGCTGATAGGCTTCGGGATCGTTGGCTTCGTTGATGATTACCGGAAAGTAGTTCGGAAGGACACTAAAGGGCTGATCGCTCGCTGGAAGTACTTCTGGATGTCGGTGATTGCGCTGGTGGTTGCCTTCACGATGTACGCCGTTGGGAAAGGGACGCCTGCGACCGAGCTGGTTGTGCCGTTCTTCAAGGACGTGATGCCGCAGCTTGGCCTGTTCTATGTGCTGCTTGCCTACTTTGTCATTGTCGGTACCGGTAACGCGGTAAACCTGACCGATGGCCTTGATGGCCTGGCGATTATGCCGACCGTGTTCGTGGCCGCTGGTTTTGCGCTGGTCGCGTGGGCGACGGGGAACATGAACTTCGCGGGCTATCTGCACATTCCTTACCTGCGTCACGCGGGGGAGCTGGTTATCGTCTGTACGGCCATTGTCGGTGCTGGCTTAGGTTTCCTGTGGTTTAACACTTATCCGGCTCAGGTCTTCATGGGCGACGTAGGTTCTCTTGCTCTCGGCGGTGCGCTGGGGACTATCGCGGTACTGCTGCGTCAGGAATTCCTGCTGGTGATTATGGGCGGCGTATTCGTGGTTGAAACCCTGTCGGTTATCCTGCAGGTTGGCTCGTTCAAGCTCCGGGGACAGCGCATCTTCCGTATGGCGCCGATTCACCACCACTATGAATTGAAAGGCTGGCCGGAGCCGCGCGTCATTGTGCGCTTCTGGATTATTTCGCTGATGCTGGTGCTGATTGGCCTGGCTACGCTGAAGGTTCGCTAAATATGGCAGATTACCAGGGTAAAAACGTCGTTATCATCGGGTTAGGCCTTACCGGCCTGTCTTGCGTGGATTTCTTCCTTGCTCGCGGCGTTACGCCGCGCGTGATGGACTCCCGTATCGCCCCTCCTGGTCTTGATAAGCTGCCTGAGAACGTTGAGCGCCATACCGGCTCGTTAAATGAAGACTGGCTCCTGGCGGCGGATTTGATTATCGCAAGTCCGGGCATTGCGCTTGCCACGCCGGCATTGAGCGCGGCGGCAGACGCTGGTATCGAAATAGTCGGTGATATCGAACTGTTTTGCCGTGAAGCCCAGGCGCCGATTGTCGCGATCACCGGTTCCAACGGTAAAAGCACAGTGACCACGCTGGTGGGAGAGATGGCGAAAGCGGCGGGCGTGAACGTGGGCGTGGGCGGAAACATTGGCCTGCCAGCGCTGATGCTGCTGGATAAAGGCTGTGAGCTCTATGTGCTCGAACTCTCCAGTTTCCAGCTGGAAACCACCCATAGCCTGAAGGCCGCGGCGGCGACCGTTCTGAACGTAACGGAAGATCATATGGATCGCTATCCGTTTGGGATGCAGCAATACCGTGCGGCGAAGCTGAGCATCTATGAAAATGCCAAAGTTTGTGTGGTCAACGCGGACGACGCGCTGACCATGCCGGTGCGTGGTGCAGACGAGCGCTGCATCAGCTTCGGTGTCGACGTCGGTGATTATCATCTTAACCGCCAGCAGGGTGATACCTGGCTGCGGGTGAAAGGGGAGAAAATCCTCAACACCAAAGAGATGAAGCTGGTCGGGCAGCACAACTATACCAACGCGCTGGCAGCTCTGGCGCTGGCGGATGCGGTGAAGCTGCCTCGTTCTACCAGCCTGAAAGCGCTGACCACCTATACCGGTCTGGCACACCGTTTCCAGCTGGCCTGGGAGCGTAACGGTGTGCGCTGGATTAACGATTCCAAGGCGACCAACGTCGGCAGTACCGAAGCCGCGTTGAACGGCCTGCACGTTGAGGGCACGCTGCATCTGCTGCTGGGGGGAGACGGTAAGTCCGCTGATTTCTCGCCTTTGGCTCGCTACCTGCAGGGCGACCGCGTGCGCCTGTACTGCTTTGGTCGCGACGGCGCGGAACTGGCCGAGTTACGCCCGGATATTGCCGAGCAGACAGAAACCATGGAGCAGGCAATGAAACTTGCCGCGGCCCGTGTGGAATCTGGCGATATGGTGCTGCTTTCTCCGGCCTGCGCCAGCCTCGATCAGTTCAAAAACTTCGAACAACGCGGCGATATGTTTACTCAACTTGCGAAGGAGCTCGGCTGATGCGTTTATCTCTCCCTCGCCTGCGCGTTCCCCGTGTACCAGGATTTGGCATCCTGGCCTGGGTCGCTTCGGCGTTAAAAGGGTGGGTAATGGGCTCCCGTGAGGCCGACGCCAACAGCATGGTGCTGTATGACCGCACGCTGCTTTGGCTGACCCTCGGTCTGGCGGCGATCGGCTTTATTATGGTGACCTCGGCGTCGATGCCGGTGGGCCAGCGTCTGGCCAACGATCCTTTCCTGTTCGCAAAACGCGACGGGTTATACATCATCGTCGCATTCGTGCTGGCGATGGTGACGCTACGCCTGCCGATGGATTTCTGGCAGCGCCACAGTACGGCTATGCTGCTGGCCTCTATCGTGATGCTGCTGATTGTACTGGTCGTCGGCAGCTCGGTTAACGGTGCATCGCGCTGGATTGCCTTCGGCCCGTTGCGTATCCAGCCCGCTGAGTTTTCCAAGCTGTCGCTGTTCTGTTATCTCGCAAACTATCTTGTGCGTAAGGTTGATGAAGTTCGAAATAACCTGCGCGGCTTCCTGAAGCCAATGGGCGTGATTCTGGTGATGGCCGTTCTGCTGCTGGCCCAGCCTGACCTCGGTACCGTGGTTGTGCTGTTTGTCACCACGCTGGCGATGCTGTTCCTGGCGGGGGCAAAGCTGTGGCAGTTCATCGCCATTATCGGCATGGGGATTTCGGCGGTTATCCTGCTGATCCTCGCTGAGCCTTACCGTATTCGCCGCGTAACCTCGTTCTGGAACCCATGGGAAGATCCTTTCGGCAGCGGCTACCAGTTAACGCAATCACTGATGGCTTTTGGGCGCGGTGAATTGTGGGGACAAGGGCTGGGGAATTCGGTCCAGAAGCTGGAATATCTGCCCGAAGCGCACACCGACTTTATCTTCTCAATCATCGGTGAGGAGCTGGGATATATCGGTGTGGTGCTTGCACTTTTGATGGTATTCTTCGTCGCTTTTCGTGCGATGTCGATCGGCAAACGTGCTCTGGAATTGGATCAGCGTTTCTCCGGCTTCCTGGCGTGTTCTATCGGCATTTGGTTTAGCTTCCAGGCGTTAGTTAACGTCGGGGCTGCGGCGGGTATGCTGCCAACCAAAGGCCTGACGTTGCCGCTTATCAGTTACGGCGGTTCCAGCCTGCTGATTATGTCCACGGCAATCATGCTGCTGTTGAGAATAGATTATGAAACGCGTCTGGCTAAAGCTCAGGCGTTTACACGGAGTGCCAAATGACGGGCAAAGCGAAGCGGTTGATGGTGATGGCGGGCGGTACCGGCGGGCACGTATTCCCCGGGCTGGCCGTGGCTCATCATCTTCAGGCTGAAGGATGGGATATTCGGTGGCTTGGTACCGCGGACCGTATGGAAGCCGATCTGGTGCCTAAACACGGTATTGAGATTGACTTTATTCGCATCTCTGGGCTGCGTGGCAAGGGCGTGAAGGCCTTATTGCTGGCTCCTGGGCGTATATTTAACGCCTGGCGTCAGGCTCGCGCCATCATGAAGGCGTGGAAGCCGGATGTGGTATTAGGAATGGGCGGCTATGTTTCCGGGCCGGGTGGCCTTGCTGCCTGGTCTTTGGGCATTCCCGTTGTGCTGCATGAACAGAACGGCATTGCCGGGCTGACGAACAAATGGTTGGCGAAGATCGCGACCAAAGTGATGCAAGCCTTCCCAGGCGCATTCCCTAAGGCCGATGTTGTTGGCAACCCGGTGCGTAACGATGTACTGGCGTTACCGCTGCCGCAGGTGCGCTTTGCCGGGCGAGAAGGCCCGGTGCGGGTGCTTGTTGTGGGCGGCTCTCAGGGCGCGCGCGTTTTGAACCAAACTATGCCGCAGGTTGCCGGACGCCTGGGTGAAACGGTGACTATCTGGCATCAAACCGGAAAAGGCGGCCAGGCGGTTGTGCAGCAGGCATATGCCGAAGCCGGCCAGCCGCAGCATAAGGTTACCGAGTTTATTGATGACATGGCGGCTGCCTATGAATGGGCTGACGTCGTGGTTTGCCGCTCAGGGGCGTTAACCGTGAGTGAAATCGCGGCAGCGGGCCTGCCCGCGCTGTTTGTTCCGTTCCAGCACAAAGATCGGCAGCAGTACTGGAATGCGCTGCCTCTGGAAAAGGCCGGAGCCGCGAAAATACTGGAGCAGCCGCAGTTTACCGTGGATGCCGTTACCCGTACCCTGGCCGAATGGGACAGAGCAACGCTGCTGGCAATGGCCGAGCGGGCGCGTGCTGCTTCCATCCCTGATGCAACCGAACGTGTAGCAAATGAAGTCAGCGCCGCAGCGCGCGCGTAATACTTGTGGGAGGCAAATTGCCCCCTGTAAATTTGATGTAATGGCGGCATGCCGCTTGCAGGTTTAGAGAATGAATACACAACAACTGGCGAAACTGCGTTCAATCGTGCCCGAGATGCGTCGCGTCCGGCACATTCACTTTGTTGGCATCGGCGGCGCCGGTATGGGCGGCATTGCTGAGGTATTGGCTAACGAAGGTTATCAGATCAGCGGTTCCGACCTGGCGCCGAACCCGGTCACGCAGCAGTTGTCGGCACTGGGTGCCACGATTTATTTCAACCATCGCCCGGAAAACGTGCGTGATGCAAGCGTTGTTGTTGTTTCCACAGCAATTTCTGCGGATAACCCGGAAATTGTTGCCGCCCATGAAGCTCGTATTCCGGTTATCCGTCGTGCTGAAATGCTGGCCGAGCTGATGCGCTTTCGCCACGGCATTGCCGTCGCGGGTACGCACGGCAAAACGACAACGACGGCGATGGTGTCGAGCATTTATGCCGAAGCAGGTCTGGATCCGACGTTTGTGAACGGTGGCCTGGTGAAAGCGGCTGGCGTGCATGCTCGCCTGGGGCACAGTCGTTATCTCATTGCAGAGGCCGACGAAAGCGATGCTTCGTTCCTGCATTTGCAGCCGATGGTCTCAATTGTGACCAATATCGAAGCCGATCATATGGATACCTACCAGGGCGACTTCGAAAATTTAAAGCAGACGTTTATTAATTTCCTGCACAATTTGCCGTTTTATGGTCGAGCAGTGATGTGTGTGGACGATCCGGTGATTCGCGAGCTGCTGCCGCGTGTTGGCCGCCAGACTACCACTTACGGTTTCAGCGACGATGCGGACGTGCGCGTTGAGAATTACCAGCAGAAAGGCGCGCAGGGATTTTTCACCATCGTGCGTCAGGACAAGCCTGACATGCATGTGGTGCTGAACGCCCCGGGCCGCCATAACGCGCTGAATGCGGCGGCGGCGGTTGCTGTCGCAACGGAGGAGGGCATCGAAGACGAAGCCATTCTTCGTGCGCTGGAAAGTTTCCAGGGGACGGGTCGCCGTTTCGACTTCCTGGGCGAATATCCGCTGGAGTCGGTCAACGGTAAAACAGGCACCGCCATGCTGGTGGACGACTATGGTCACCACCCAACGGAAGTGGATGCCACGATTAAAGCAGCACGTGCCGGCTGGCCAGACAAAAATCTGGTAATGGTTTTCCAGCCGCACCGCTATACGCGTACGCGTGATTTGTACGATGACTTTGCTGGCGTGCTGTCCCAGGTTGACTCCCTGGTGATGCTGGAAGTTTATCCCGCTGGTGAAGCGCCGATTCCTGGCGCCGACAGCCGCTCTTTATGCCGCACAATTCGCGGCCGCGGCAAGGTTGATCCTATTTTGGTATCCGATCATGCAGAAGTGGCTGAAATTTTAGCGCCTGTTTTGACGGGAAATGATTTGATTCTCGTTCAAGGTGCCGGGAATATCGGCAAAATCGCCCGAAACCTGGCTGAAATCAAGTTGCAGCCTCAAACTAAAGAGGAAGGGCATCATGGCTGATAAGATCGCCGTTCTTCTGGGGGGCAATTCCGCAGAACGCGAGGTTTCCCTGCAGTCCGGCAGCGCGGTGCTGGCCGGGTTAAAAGAAGCAGGCATTGATGCTCACGCGTTCGACCCGCAAAGCCAGTCGGTGCTGGAGCTGAAGGCTCAGGGCTTTGACAAAGTTTTTATCGCGCTGCACGGTCGCGGTGGTGAAGACGGTACTTTGCAGGGGCTGCTGGAGTTTCTGGCGCTGCCGTATACCGGCAGCGGCGTGATGGCTTCGGCGATAACGATGGATAAGCTGCGCAGCAAACTGCTGTGGCAGGGTGCTGGCTTACCTGTTGCGCCGTGGGTTGCCGTTAATCGCCAGGATATTGCTGCGGGCCTGAGCGGCGCGTTGGTTGAGCGTGTTGCCGCGTTGGGATTGCCGGTTATCGTCAAGCCGAGCCGTGAAGGTTCCAGCGTCGGCATGTCGAAGGTCGACCACGCAGAGGCACTGCCAGCGGCGCTTGAGCTTGCCTTTGAACACGATGAAGAAGTGCTGATTGAAAAGTGGTTGAGCGGCCCGGAGTATACGGTTGCGATTTTAGGCGATGAAATTTTACCGTCTATTCGCATCCAACCCGCTGGAACCTTCTATGATTATGAAGCGAAGTATCTCTCTGATGAAACTCAATATTTCTGTCCGGGTGGATTAATTGAGCAAAGAGAGCAGGAATTACAGGCATTAGTTCTGCAGGCGTGGCAGGTTATTGGCTGCAGCGGCTGGGGCCGTGTCGATGTGATGCTGGACAGCGACGGGCAATTTTACCTGTTAGAAGTGAATACCTCTCCAGGGATGACCAGCCATAGCCTGGTGCCGATGGCGGCTCGCGAGGCGGGGATGAGCTTCTCACAATTAGTTGTACGTATTTTGGAACTGGCGGACTGATATGTCGCAGGCTGCACTGAATGCGCGTAATCGTGCCGAGGAAAATACCAGCTCGAGACGCAGCAATGGGTCCCGTCTGGCAGGAATGATCTTCCTGTGCGCGGTACTGTTGAGCGTGTTTATCGGCGGTTGGATTGTGGTGGGCTGGATGGAAGACGCCCAGCGTTTGCCGCTCTCCAGGCTGGTGGTGACGGGAGAACGTCACTACACGCGCAATGATGATATTCGCCAGTCTATTCTGGCCCTGGGGCCGCCGGGTACTTTTATGACCCAGGACGTGAATATTATCCAACAGCAGATAGAACGCCTGCCGTGGATCAAACAAGCAAGCGTTAGAAAGCAGTGGCCGGACGAATTGAAGATTCATCTGGTTGAATATGTGCCGATAGCACGTTGGAATGACCAGCATATGGTTGACGCGGAGGGAAATTCCTTCAGCGTGCCAGCAGAACGCACCAGCAAGCAGACTTTACCGATGCTCTCCGGCCCGGAAGGCAGCGAAAATGAAGTTCTGCAAGGTTACCGTGACATGGGCGTAGTGCTGGCAAAGGATAAGTTTACGTTGAAACAGGCGGCTATGACCGCCCGCCGCTCCTGGCAGTTGACGCTGAATAACGGAATTAAGCTCAACCTTGGTCGGGGCGATACGATGAAACGTCTGGATCGTTTTGTAGAACTTTATCCGGTTCTGCAGCAGCAGGCGCAGGCTGATAACAAACGGATCAGTTATGTCGACCTGCGATACGATTCAGGCGCCGCGGTAGGTTGGGAGGCTCTTCCTCCTCCGGTACCTAATCCGAATCAGCAACAGAATCAGGCACAGGCAGAACAACAATGATCAAGGCGACGGACAGAAAACTGGTAGTTGGACTGGAGATTGGCACCGCCAAGGTTGCCGCTTTAGTAGGGGAAGTTCTGCCCGACGGTATGGTCAATATTATTGGCGTGGGTAGCTGCCCATCGCGTGGTATGGACAAAGGCGGGGTAAATGACCTCGAGTCGGTAGTTAAGTGCGTACAGCGGGCTATTGACCAGGCTGAATTGATGGCAGACTGCCAGATCTCTTCTGTTTATCTGGCGCTGTCGGGCAAGCACATCAGCTGCCAAAACGAGATAGGCATGGTGCCGATTTCGGAAGAGGAAGTGACGCAGGAAGATGTGGAAAATGTGGTGCATACGGCAAAATCAGTGCGTGTTCGTGATGAACACCGCGTTCTGCATGTGATTCCACAGGAATACGCTATTGATTACCAGGAAGGGATCAAGAATCCGGTTGGGCTGTCCGGCGTTCGTATGCAGGCGAAAGTGCATTTGATTACCTGCCATAACGATATGGCGAAAAACATCGTTAAAGCGGTTGAACGTTGTGGTCTGAAAGTTGACCAATTAATTTTTGCCGGTCTGGCCGCGAGCTATGCGGTACTGACCGAAGATGAGCGCGAGCTGGGTGTCTGTGTTGTCGATATCGGCGGTGGTACCATGGACATGGCGGTCTATACCGGCGGTGCTTTGCGTCACACCAAAGTTATCCCTTATGCGGGGAACGTGGTGACCAGCGATATCGCCTACGCCTTCGGCACGCCACCGAGTGATGCGGAAGCGATTAAAGTGCGTCATGGTTGTGCGCTGGGCTCTATTGTCGGGAAAGACGAGAACGTCGAAGTCCCGAGCGTTGGTGGTCGTCCACCTCGTAGCCTGCAGCGCCAGACGCTGGCCGAAGTGATTGAGCCTCGTTATACCGAGCTGCTCAACCTGGTCAACGAAGAGATTTTGCAGCTACAGGAACAGCTTCGCCAGCAGGGTGTTAAACATCACCTGGCGGCGGGGATTGTGTTAACCGGCGGCGCGGCACAAATTGAAGGCCTGGCAGCCTGTGCTCAGCGTGTGTTCCATACGCAGGTGCGTATCGGTCAGCCGTTGAATATTACTGGCCTTACTGACTATGCCCAGGAGTCGTATTACTCGACCGCAGTAGGGTTGTTGCACTACGGGAAGGAATCGCATCTCAGTGGTGAGGCTGAAGTGGAAAAAAGGACCTCTGTTGGCTCATGGTTTAAGCGACTGAATAGCTGGCTGAGAAAAGAATTTTAATTTTTATAAGAGACCGGAGACAATTAGCGGTCTCAGGCGACAGGCACAAAACGGAGAGAAACTATGTTTGAACCTATGGAACTGACCAACGACGCGGTGATTAAAGTCATCGGCGTCGGTGGCGGCGGCGGTAATGCCGTTGAACACATGGTGCGCGAGCGCATCGAAGGCGTTGAATTCTTTGCGGTTAATACTGACGCTCAGGCGCTGCGTAAAACGGCAGTCGGCCAGACGATCCAGATTGGTAATGGGATCACTAAAGGTCTGGGCGCGGGCGCAAATCCAGAAGTGGGTCGTAATGCTGCGGAAGAAGACCGCGAAGCTTTACGCGCTGCGCTGGACGGGGCAGACATGGTGTTTATCGCCGCAGGTATGGGCGGTGGCACCGGCACCGGCGCTGCACCTGTTGTGGCTGAAGTGGCTAAAGATTTGGGGATCCTGACCGTTGCGGTCGTGACCAAGCCTTTCAACTTCGAAGGCAAAAAGCGTATGGCTTTTGCCGAGCAGGGCATCGCTGAGCTGTCCAAGCACGTTGACTCCCTCATCACTATCCCGAACGACAAGCTGCTGAAAGTGCTGGGTCGTGGTATCTCTCTGCTTGACGCGTTCGGTGCGGCAAACGACGTGCTGAAAGGCGCGGTGCAGGGTATCGCCGAACTGATCACTCGTCCGGGCCTGATGAACGTTGACTTCGCGGACGTGCGTACCGTGATGTCCGAAATGGGCTACGCCATGATGGGCTCCGGCGTGGCTAGTGGCGAAGACCGTGCTGAAGAAGCGGCAGAAATGGCTATCTCCAGCCCGCTGCTGGAAGATATCGACCTGTCTGGCGCTCGCGGCGTGCTGGTTAACATCACCGCTGGCTTCGACCTGCGTCTGGATGAGTTCGAAACCGTGGGTAACACCATTCGTGCGTTCGCGTCCGACAATGCAACCGTGGTTATCGGTACTTCTCTGGATCCAGAGATGAACGACGAGCTGCGCGTAACCGTTGTTGCTACCGGTATCGGCATGGACAAACGTCCTGAGATTACCCTGGTGACTAACAAGCAGGTACAGCAGCCGGTGATGGATCGCTACCAGCAGCACGGTATGGCTCCGCTGACTCAAGAGCAGAAACCGGCCGCTAAAGTGGTTAACGACAATACGCCACAAACAGCGAAAGAGCCTGACTATCTGGATATTCCAGCGTTCCTGCGTAAGCAAGCTGATTAAGAATAAACCGGAAGTTGGGCATATCCGCTCTTTGTGCTAAACTGGCCTGCCGTTAGTGATATACACTCTCGGCTAGCTTAGTAATATGGCGAGATTATACGATGATCAAACAAAGGACACTTAAACGTATCGTTCAGGCGACTGGCGTCGGTTTACATACCGGCAAGAAGGTCACACTGACGTTGCGCCCTGCGCCGGCAAATACCGGGGTCATCTATCGTCGCACTGACTTGAATCCTCCGGTAGATTTCCCGGCTGATGCCAAATCCGTGCGTGATACCATGCTCTGTACTTGTCTGGTCAATGAGCATGATGTGCGGATTTCTACCGTAGAGCACCTCAACGCTGCCCTGGCAGGGCTGGGCATCGACAACATCGTGATTGAAGTTGATGCGCCAGAAATTCCTATCATGGACGGCAGTGCGGCGCCGTTTGTCTATCTGCTGCTTGATGCAGGGATTGACGAGCTGAACTCGGCCAAGAAATTTATACGTCTTAAAGAGACGGTTCGCGTGGAAGATGGCGATAAATGGGCTGAAATGTCACCGTTTAATGGTTTCTCGTTGGATTTTACCATCGACTTTAACCATCCGGCGATTGATGCAAGCACCCAGCGCTACGCCATGAACTTCTCTGCTGAAGCATTTATGCGTCAGATTAGCCGTGCGCGTACCTTCGGTTTTATGCGTGATATCGAATATCTGCAGTCCCGCGGCCTGTGCCTGGGCGGCAGCTTCGATTGTGCCATCGTTGTTGACGATTATCGCGTATTGAACGAAGACGGCCTGCGTTTTGAAGATGAATTTGTTCGTCACAAAATGCTGGATGCCATCGGCGATCTGTTCATGTGCGGTCACAATATTATCGGCGCATTTACCGCCTTTAAATCGGGTCACGCGCTGAACAACAAACTGCTGCAGGCTGTTTTGGCTAAGCAGGAAGCCTGGGAATGGGCGACCTTCGAAGATGAAGCCGAACTTCCGCTGGCGTTTAAAGCACCTAACCTGGTGCTGGCGTAACGCTTAAGCTATCTATTACGACTGGTTTTGCTGGTACCCTCTCCGGCCAGTGAAGCCAGTCGTTCTATTGTTGCTCTCAATTTCTCCGGGCTACGTTTAGCCACTTCTCTCAACGCTTCCGCGCTCTGCTCACTCAGTTGACGGTTCACTTCGTATTTTTCACTCCCTGTCTGAGTGGTGTTTTCTTGTACTGATTCCTGCCCTTTTACCGCCAGCGATGGATTAATCCTGATGTCGATTGAAGTCAATGATGGTAAGATTTGGGCGCGTAATGCACTGAGCAGCGTGGCTTGCTCATAACGTAAACGCATCAGCCAGCTGGCATTTGCAGTTTCAAGTACCAGAATGCCCTGGCGAAAGTTGGCAACCCGACACCAGGGGTGCAGTGGAGCAGGCAAAATGCCTTTCACTGCCCGGTTTAGCCGCAGAAGAACAACGGCGCGTTGCTGAACGTTCTGCAGCATGCTTTCCTGGCCGGCATCGTCGAACAGATTTTCTAAAGATTGCGGGCGACTGTCGCGCATACATTAAGCTCCGGCGGAAAAAGTGATTGGTATTCTAAATCGTTGGCGACAATTTGGCAGACGTTATTTCTGGCCGCATCTCCTGTTGGGGATGGTCGCGGCGAGTTTTGGCATGCCTGCGCTCAACGGTAACACAGAAACCGGTATCCCCGCTGAAGCTTCAGCCAGTCGCCACGATCCTGCGCGTCAGCTACGTTTTGATAGCCTTGTTTTATTGCAGGAGAGCACGCGGCGTCCTTCCTTCAGTGTGGACTATTGGCAGCAGCATGCAATCCGCACCGTTATCCGTCATCTTTCCTTTGCTATGGTCCCCCAGGCTTTGCCGGTGGCCCAGGAAAGCGTGCCGCTTCAGGCACAACACCTTGCTCTGCTGGACTCTCTCAGCGCACTGCTGACGCAGGAAAGCAAACCTCCCGTAATTGTTCGCCAGACTGCGTTCCAGGCATCGCCAGCGGCTGAAGTTTTCAGCACCGTTGCGTGGATCCGTCAGATGCAGGGCATCCGCGCAGGTCCGCTTCGCCTCAGTTAACTCATCTTCTTAACTAACAACAATTTATTGACCGCACTGACGGCAGGCGTTTGAGAATTTATTATGCTAATCAAATTATTAACCAAAGTTTTCGGTAGTCGTAACGATCGTACCCTGCGCCGTATGCGCAAAGTGGTGACCATGATTAACGGCATGGAACCACAGATGGAAAAGCTCACTGATGATGAGCTGAAGGCTAAAACCAATGAGTTCCGTGCTCGTCTGGAAAAGGGCGAAGTGCTGGAAAACCTGATCCCAGAGGCCTTCGCCGTGGTTCGCGAAGCGAGTAAGCGCGTCTTCGGCATGCGCCACTTCGACGTACAGCTGCTTGGTGGTATGGTCCTGAACGACCGTTGTATCGCAGAAATGCGTACTGGTGAAGGTAAAACCCTGACCGCAACGCTGCCGGCTTACCTGAACGCTCTGAGCGGAAAAGGCGTTCACGTAGTTACCGTGAACGACTATCTGGCACAGCGTGACGCCGAAAACAACCGTCCCCTGTTCGAGTACCTGGGCCTGAGCGTAGGTATCAACCTGCCAGGCATGCCTGCTCCGGCCAAGCGTGAAGCTTACGCCGCGGACATTACCTATGGTACCAACAACGAATACGGCTTTGACTACCTTCGCGACAACATGGCTTTCAGCCCGGAAGAGCGCGTGCAGCGTAAACTTCACTATGCGCTGGTGGATGAGGTTGACTCCATTCTGATCGATGAAGCACGTACTCCGCTGATTATCTCCGGCCCGGCTGAAGACAGTTCTGAGCTGTACAAACGCGTAAACAAAATCATCCCGCACCTGATACGCCAGGAAAAAGAAGACTCCGACACCTTCCAGGGTGAAGGCCACTTCTCCGTGGATGAGAAGTCTCGCCAGGTTAACCTGACCGAACGTGGTCTGGTGCTGATTGAAGAACTGCTGGTGCAAGAAGGTATGATGGAAGAGGGTGAGTCTCTGTACTCTCCTGCCAACATCATGTTAATGCACCACGTAACCGCTGCACTGCGCGCCCATGCGCTGTTCACTCGCGACGTTGACTACATCGTAAAAGATGGCGAAGTCATTATCGTTGATGAACACACCGGCCGTACCATGCAGGGTCGCCGCTGGTCCGACGGTCTTCACCAGGCCGTTGAAGCGAAAGAAGGCGTCGATATTCAGAACGAAAACCAGACGCTGGCTTCTATTACCTTCCAGAACTACTTCCGTCTGTACGAGAAGCTGGCCGGGATGACCGGTACCGCAGACACCGAAGCGTTCGAATTCAGCTCCATTTATAAGCTCGACACCATTGTCGTGCCGACCAACCGCCCAATGATCCGTAAGGACATGCCGGATCTGGTCTACATGACCGAGCTGGACAAAATTGGCGCCATCATTGAAGACATTAAAGAGCGTACCGCGAATGGTCAGCCGGTGCTTGTGGGGACCATCTCCATTGAGAAATCTGAAGTGGTTTCCAATGAGCTGACTAAAGCCGGTATCAAACACAATGTTCTGAACGCCAAGTTCCACGCCAACGAAGCGGGTATTGTTGCTCAGGCGGGCTACCCTGCTGCGGTAACTATCGCCACTAACATGGCGGGTCGTGGTACGGATATCGTGCTGGGCGGCAGCTGGCAGGAAGAGATTGCCGAGCTGGAAAATCCAACGCCAGAGCAAATTGCCCAAATTAAAGCGGACTGGAAGGTTCGTCACGATGCGGTGCTGGCTTCAGGTGGCCTGCATATTATCGGTACCGAGCGTCATGAATCTCGCCGTATCGATAACCAGCTGCGTGGCCGTTCTGGTCGTCAGGGTGATGCCGGTTCTTCCCGTTTCTACCTGTCGATGGAAGATGCTCTGATGCGCATCTTCGCCTCAGATCGCGTTTCCAACATGATGCGTAAGCTGGGCATGAAGCCGGGCGAAGCCATCGAACACCCATGGGTGACCAAGGCGATAGCTAACGCACAGCGTAAGGTCGAAAGCCGTAACTTTGATATTCGTAAACAGCTGCTGGAATACGACGACGTTGCGAACGATCAGCGCCGGGCAATCTACACCCAGCGTAATGAGCTGCTCGACGTTAGCGACGTGAGTGAAACCATCGCCAGCATTCGTGAAGACGTCTTTAAGGTCACCATTGATGCGCATATCCCGCCTCAGTCTCTGGAAGAGATGTGGGACGTAGAAGGTCTGGAAGAGCGCCTGAAAAACGACTTCGACCTCGAGATGCCAATCAAAGAATGGCTGGATAAAGAGCCTGAACTGCATGAAGAAACGCTGCGTGAGCGTATTCTGCAGACGGCAATTGAGCTTTATCAGCGCAAAGAAGAAGTTGTCGGGGCTGAAATGATGCGCCACTTCGAAAAAGGCGTCATGCTGCAAACGCTGGATTCTCTGTGGAAAGAGCACCTGGCGGCGATGGACTACCTGCGTCAGGGTATTCACCTGCGTGGCTACGCGCAGAAAGATCCGAAGCAAGAATATAAGCGTGAGTCCTTCTCTATGTTTGCCGCGATGCTGGAGTCACTGAAATATGAAGTGATCAGCACCCTGAGCAAAGTCCAGGTGCGCATGCCGGAAGAAGTGGAAGCGATGGAGCAGCAGCGTCGCGAAGAAGCTGAGCGTCTGGCACGTATGCAGCAGCTGAGCCATGTGGATGATGAAACTCAGGCTGCGCAGGCGCTGGCAGCAGAAACCGGCGATCGTAAAGTTGGGCGTAACGATCCTTGCCCATGCGGTTCCGGTAAAAAATACAAACAGTGCCATGGCCGTCTGAGCTAAGGTCTGACAACCCTGGAAAGGCGCAGCTTGCTGCGCCTTTTTTACGCATGGAGTTTGAGAATATGAAGCAACTGCAAATCGCCGTCGGCATTATCCGTAATCAACAGGGTGAAATCTTCATTACGCAACGTGCTGCCGATGCACACATGGCTAATAAATGGGAATTTCCCGGCGGGAAAATTGAGGCTGGAGAGTCACCAGAGCAGGCGGTGATCCGTGAACTACAGGAAGAAACCGGCATTGTGGCGCAAAGTGCCAGCCTGTTTGAAACCCTGGAATATCAGTTTCCCGATCGCCATATTTCGCTGTGGTTTTATCTGGTGGAACAGTGGGAAGGGGAACCCTGGGGGAAAGAAGGGCAGCCTGGGCGCTGGATTGCTCAAAGTGAGCTCATCGCTGACGAGTTTCCGCCAGCCAATGAGCCCGTTATTTTAAAGCTGCTGAACGCTTAGCGCTCCTGCTCTTCGCTCCAGCCTTCGCTTTCAGAAAGGTCGCCGCTGCTTGGAATACGTTTTTCCTCTGCGGCCCATTCTCCAAGATCTATAAGCTGGCAGCGTTTGCTGCAGAATGGCCGATAAGGGCTGCTCTCGTTCCAGATAACGGCTTTACCGCAGCCGGGGCAGTTGACGATAGTCTCTTCACTCATGTTTTTTCCTTAGCAGCAGGCCAGTTCGAAATCGAGACGTTCAGGCACCAGACCGTGTTCCGAGTCCAGCGGCATAAAACGAATCGCAAAGCGACTTTTATGGCCGGAAATCTGCGGATAAAGCTGGTCACCAAGGCTAAGGTGCAGGCGCAGCAGGTCGGCATCATCGCCGTTATCCTGGTAGAAGCCATTAAGGCTGGTTTGTTTACGGAACGGCGCCGAGTTACGAATGATATCCAGCAGCAGATCGAGCGATTGTTTTACCGGTTCGAGGGTCTTCAGCCAGAAATCGACCTGAGCATCTCGCTGCTCCTGCGGCAGATAAAGCCAGATATGCAGCGTGGGCAGATCAAAGCTACAGCAGCCTCCAGGGATGCTAAGACGCTGTCTTACCAGCGCAATCAGCCTATCCTCTCGCAGTACTTGCCCGATACGCGGCGCGGCCATTAACACGCTGCCGCAACTTTCCAGCTGGCTGCGCAGCGTGTCGATACGCTGCATATCAACACCAGGGACTTCCGACCAGCTCAACAGTTTGCGCTGCTGCCGGCCCAGTTCTTTAAGGATCTCGGTGCGGATTTCGCCCCTTTCAAACACATCCAGTAAGTCGCCGATGTTACGAAAAAAATGCAGTGCCTTAGCGCTGTCGCTGACGGGGAGCGCGGACTGTAGCTGTTGGATCAAAAATTCAATACGCAGCCATGTGCGCATTTTCTCATTCAGTGGATGTTCGAAAAGAACCTGAGTGTTCATTATTTTGTTTCCTGTTGTGCGGCCTGTGCAGCCAGTTTCAGGTACTGGCGATGCAGGCGGTCAACATGCACGACAACGTCTTGTGGGCTGCCGTCATTATTAATTACGTCATCTGCAACGGCGAGACGAGCTTCCCGGGACGCCTGAGCGGCCAGGATCTGCTGCGCGTGCTCGCGAGAGACATTGTCCCGCAGCATGGTACGCGCAATCTGAGTTTCAGGGGAGACGTCCACCACTAAAACCCGGTTAGCTCTTTGTTGCAGATTGTTTTCTACCAGCAGCGGAACGACCCACAGCACGTAAGGTGAGGTGGCGCGAGCAATTTCATCGCGGGTTTGCTGCTGGATTAAGGGATGCAGTAGATTATTGAGCCACTGCTTTTGCTGCGGGGAACTAAAGATCTCTTCTCGTAGCGCCCGGCGATTTAAAGAGCCATCTTCCAGAAGGATCTTTGGACCAAAATGTTGAGAAATGAGAGCTAACGCACGTTGGCCGGGTTCAACAACCTGGCGGGCAATCACATCTGCATCGATGACGGTAATGCCTGAGCGGGAAAAGGCTTCGGCGACGGTGCTTTTACCACTGCCAATACCTCCCGTAAGTGCAACCGTATAAACCATAAATAATCGATCCTGATGCTTTATTTATCAATAAGATAAAATTCGTTCTGGCGAATGTTTTTAGGCGAGTTGGCATCACGTAAAAACAAAGAATTTCCCGCCCACGGTCTTTTTACCGTTTACCAGGTAAATTTAAACGATTGTAGCGTAAAAAAGTCGGTTTTCGCAGTCTTGCGGAGCCATTATTACTGCGTATGATAGCGTCACTGGGGTTGGCCGTTGT
Source organism: Cedecea neteri (assembly GCF_000757825.1). Classification (GTDB taxonomy): domain Bacteria; phylum Pseudomonadota; class Gammaproteobacteria; order Enterobacterales; family Enterobacteriaceae; genus Cedecea; species Cedecea selenatireducens. Next base: position 1,859,900 of record NZ_CP009451.1, on the reverse strand, counting down.
TTCGCCGATCGTATTTATGTGTTCATCGCCATTCGACCCAGGGATTTGCAACATGCGTATTGAAGAAGATTTGAAGTTAGGTTTTAAAGACGTTTTAATCCGCCCAAAACGCTCCACCCTCAAAAGCCGTTCTGACGTTGAGCTGGAACGCCAATTCACATTCAAGCATTCTGGTATTGCGTGGTCTGGTGTGCCAATTATTGCGGCAAACATGGACACCGTCGGCACCTTCGCGATGGCGCAAGCGCTGGCCTCTTTCGACATTCTAACCGCAGTACATAAGCACTATTCGGTTGAAGAGTGGAGCAACTTTGTTAAGACGACCCCGGAAAACCTGCTGCGTCATATCATGGTTTCAACCGGCACTTCCGATGCAGATTTTGCCAAAACTAAGCAAATTCTTGCCCTTAATCCGGCGCTGAAATTTATCTGCATCGACGTGGCAAACGGCTACTCAGAACACTTTACGCAATTTGTCAGCAAAGCTCGCGAAGCCTGGCCTGAGAAGGTTATCTGTGCCGGTAACGTAGTGACCGGTGAGATGTGCGAAGAGCTGATCCTGTCCGGCGCTGATATTGTTAAAGTCGGCATTGGGCCGGGCTCCGTATGCACCACCCGCGTTAAAACCGGCGTGGGTTATCCTCAGCTTTCTGCGGTAATTGAATGTGCTGATGCAGCACACGGACTTGGCGGCCAGATCGTTAGCGACGGTGGTTGTACGGTCCCTGGCGACGTAGCTAAAGCTTTTGGCGGCGGCGCAGACTTCGTCATGCTGGGCGGCATGCTGGCAGGGCACGAAGAAAGCGGCGGTACCGTTGTGGAGCAGGACGGTGAGAAATTTATGCTGTTTTACGGCATGAGCTCTGAGTCTGCAATGACCCGCCACGTTGGTGGCGTTGCGCAGTACCGCGCCGCAGAAGGAAAAACCGTTAAGCTGCCTCTGCGTGGCCCGGTTGAAAATACCGCTCGTGATATTCTCGGCGGCCTGCGTTCAGCCTGCACCTATGTGGGAGCATCTCGCCTGAAAGAGCTGACTAAACGCACGACCTTCATCCGCGTGGCGGAGCAGGAAAACCGCGTTTTCAATAGCCTCTGATAAGCATTGATGGCGCAGCTGCGGCTGCGTCATCCTCCTCCGCTCATGGCCTCTCCCATCTGGAAAATAGGCAGATACATCGCAATCACCAGCGTGCCAATGATCAAGCCAATGACCAGCATCATGACTGGCTCCAGCGTTGCGGCAAGGTTTTCGGCCAGTTCCTGCGTTTTCTCATAATGCCAGCGCGCTAAGCGTTCAAGCATCAAATCCAGTGACCCTGATTCCTCACCGATGCGAACCAACTGCTGGCAAAGCGGCGTGAAATGGCCCGACTGCTCCAGCGCTCGCCATAATGGTTGGCCCTCGGAAACCTGCTTGCGTATGTCCGCTATCTGTCGTTGCCAGAAAAGCTGTATTAGCGTTTTCTCAACCGCCTCAAGCCCCTGTAACAGGGGCACGCCGGAATGTTGTGAGAGCGTAAGCACGGTGAATATCTGGCTCAGTAATTGACCGCGCCTCAATGGCGCAATCACCGGTATTTTTAGCAGCAATAATTGCTCTTTATCCCGAAGACTGGGGCGAGTACGACGAAGCCACCAGCCTGTAACGGCAAGAATGATAGCGGCCAAAATCCACCAGCCACTCTGCGTCGTTGCCCACGCTGAAATGCTCATGACGGCCTGGGTAATGGCGGGCAGGGGAGCATTAAAAGAGCGGTAGATATTAGCGAATTCTGGCAGAACAAACCCCACCATGCCTGCGGTAACCAGCAGTGCGACCAGAAAAATAAAAAGCGGATAGCGAAGGGCTTTCATCACCTTTTTGGTGAGTTTATATTGCTGTTCTTGCTGCTCGGCCAGCCGCTCGCAGCATTCTGCAAGCCTGCCGGTCAGTTCACCGGTATGCAATAAGGCGATAAAGAGTGGCGGGAAGATACGGGGCCACTGTTTAAGCGTTTCTGAAAGCGGAATGCCCTGTGATACCTGCTGTTCAATATGCTGCAATAAAGCTGACCATTCAGGTTTTGGGTGCTGACGCGCAATGAGCAGCAGCGCGTCCGTTAAGGCAATGCCGGCGTGAAGCAGGGCCGCAAGCTGCCGGATAACGTCTATCTTCTGCTGAATGTGCCAGCAGGCACTTCCTGCTATAAAGGATTTTTTAACACTGAGTAGCTGAAGCTGCTGCTTGTGAAGCTCTTCCTCCAACAAGGTACGTTCACCGGCTAGCATTACGCCGGTCCTCAACTGCCCCTCGGCGTCAATGGCTTCCCAGGACCAGAGCTGGGGCTTAGGCATTTGGCACCCCTAACACCCGATAAACCTCTGCCAAAGAGGTGTGCCCTTGTTCGACCACAAGGCAGCCGCTCTCGAACAGCGTACGCATGCCTTGCTCTTTGGCTAACGCTTCAATCTTAGCCGCAGGTTCACCCTGAGCAATTGCTACCCGCAGGGCTGCAGAAAAAGGGAGCAGTTCAAATAACGCCGTACGCCCATAATATCCCCCGTAGCATCTTTCGCATCCAGGAGCGTGCCATTGTGGCAACTCAGAAGGCCAAAGATGGCGGGGTAATCTGATGGGCGTTTCGCTACGTTTTTTGCAGTGGGGGCAAAGTTTTCTCACCAGCCTTTGGGCCACGATGATATTCACGGCTGAAGCAATCATCCAGCGAGGAACCGCCATTTGCTCCAGCCGGACAAGCGTTTCAACGGTAGAGTTAGTATGAAGCGTCGACAAAACCAGGTGTCCGGTCTGGGCTGCCTTAATAGCTATTTCTGCCGTTTCTCCGTCCCGGATTTCACCGACCATAATGACGTCCGGATCCTGTCTCAATAAGGCGCGAAGGACGCTTTGAAAGGTGAGCCCGGCCTTGGGGTTTATTTGCGTTTGGTTGAGCCCCTCCTGAGGGATTTCTACCGGATCTTCCACGCTACAGACGTTAATGCCCGGCCGGTTAAGCGCCGCCAGGGCGCTATAAAGCGTTATGGTCTTTCCGCTGCCGGTAGGCCCGGTAACCAAAATCATGCCCTGAGGGGTATCGAGTGAATGCCTGAATTGCTCTGTTTCGCCTTCCGACATGCCCAACGAGTGCATATCCATACTCTGTTTGCCTTGCTGGAGGATCCTTAAAACAACTTTTTCACCATGGCGGCAAGGTAGCGTCGAGACGCGGAACGAGGCTTTCACGCCTTCGGCGAGATAATCCATTTGTCCGTCCTGCGGCAATCGCTTTTCAGCAATATCCAGGTTCGCCAAAATTTTGAGCCTGGCGGTGACGGGCGCAATCATTGCCTGCGGCAGCAGCGGTTGGCACTGAAGGACGCCATCAATGCGGAGTCGAATGCGAAAGGCGTTCTCCAAGGGTTCAAAATGGATATCGGAGGCCCGCTGCTGCACTGCGGCGGCGAGGGTTGTATTTAATAGCGTGACCACCGAGCTGCCGTGATCTTTCTCTGAGGGTTGTGTGAATTCGTGGGTTTGCCATTTCTCCAGCTTTTCAGCGGGCCATATCTCTACATCAATATGCTTGTTACAGAAAAAGCGTAATGCCTCATACAGCTGCTCACCCGGGGCTTCAAGCGTCGCAATCCGTAATACGTTTTGCGTCTCTTCTACCAGTACGGCATTGTAGTGTTGGCAAAGGGAATGAAGCTGCTCTTTTGCGTTCATTCGCCAGCTCCTGCTTTGCTTTCGTTAAAGCGGAAAACGTCCTCGCAGGCTTGTTTTAGAGGGGAGCCGTTTTCGGCATTGCAGCTCCTGACCCAACCGGTTACGCCGCTGGTGTCGCTCCACTGTGGGGTGAATGTTGCCGTCAGCCCGTTCAGCGATTCCTGTCCGCTTAACGTCACGATACCGCTGGCTACGCTCATTGCCCCGACGTAGCGCGTCGTTCTGGTTTCCGCAATGCCGTTGCTGCCTGCGTTACAGCCGGTGATTCCACCCCGTTCAATCGCGCAGAGTTCAATGGCGGTACGATAGGGTAAGAAGGTTTGCAGCATATCGGTCAATGCTGCTTTACGAAGGTAGTTTTGATACCCCGGAATGCCGATGGCGCTAAGAATAGCGATGATACCTATCACCACCATGAGTTCGATTAGCGTAAACCCTTTTTGCTTGTTCATTTGCCGCTCCTTTGGTTAGAGAGCAGCACTGTGCTAAACGGGTTAGGCAATAGCGAATGGGGAAATCAGGATTCGGGAAATAGCTTCCGCAGTAGTTATAGCGATTGTGTTGATCAACATTCGAAATGGAAGCGGGTGCGCAAAACTGCGGACGTAACCGGAGGCACGCCCGCAGCAATGGAGAGTCAGCGGAAGCGCATAGACAGGTCGAGGGCACGCACGTGTTTGGTCAGGGCGCCAACAGAGATATAATCCACGCCGGTATCAGCGAAGGTTCTCAACGTCTCTTTGGTTACGTTGCCTGAGACTTCCAGGCGTGCTTTCCCCTGCGTCAGCGCGACGGCCTCACGCATTTGGTCGACGGTAAAGTTGTCCAGCATGATGATATCAGCCCCGGCTTTCAGCGCCTGCTCCAGTTCATCAAGCGACTCGACTTCCACTTCTACCGGCACGTCAGGGTGCATCCAGAACGCTTTTTCTACCGCCTGGCGAATAGAGCCGGAGGCGATAATGTGGTTTTCCTTTATCAGGAAAGCATCGGACAGCCCCAGACGATGGTTGCTGCCTCCGCCGCAAAGCACCGCATATTTCAGCGCGGTACGCAGGCCAGGAAGCGTCTTACGGGTATCAAGCAGCTGCGTTTTAGTGCCTTCAAGCAGCGCAACGTAGCTGTGAACTTCGCTGGCTACGCCGGACAGCGTTTGCACAAAGTTTAGCGCGGTTCGTTCGCCGGTTAACAGAACACGTGCCGGGCCGTTAAGCTCAAACAGAGGCTGATTGCTGGTGACTTCCGTGCCGTCTTCAACATGCCAGGTCACCGTCACATCCCCACCGAGCTGAATAAAGACTTCTTCTACCCAGCGTTTACCGCAAAAAATGCCATTTTCGCGGGTGATGACGACCGCGTGCGACGTACTTTCTGGGGGTAATAACTGCGCCGTGATGTCGTTGTTCGGGTCGACCTCACCCCCCAGATCTTCCCGCAGCGCCTGCGCTACGGCGAGAGGTATATCGAGGGTAATTCGTTCGAGCAGCTCGTCACGTCGGCGGTCAGGATTATAACGGCGGGGCGGCATGATAAAACTCCAGAATGAATAAGTTAGTATCGTTTCATGCTACTCTGAAGCGACTTCAAGTACCACTCTAAGGAGAACCTCTCATGCAGCTTAAAGACGGCTGGCTGGTGGGGGTAAAACATCTGCCATCCCCGCATTTTGACGGCCGACCGGAAGAGGAAAATCCCTCGTTGCTGGTGGTGCACAATATCAGTTTGCCGCCGGGGGAATTTGGTGGCCCCTGGATTGACGCACTCTTTGCCGGGACGCTCGACCCTGAGGCTCATCCTTACTTTGCCGGTATTTCACATTTACGCGTCTCTGCCCATTGCCTGATTCGCCGCGACGGCGAAATTGTTCAGTATGTCCCTTTCGATAAACGTGCGTGGCATGCGGGCGTTTCAAGCTATCAGGGAAGAGAAAAGTGCAACGACTTTTCTATCGGTATTGAGCTTGAGGGAACCGATACGCTGGCCTACACCGAGGCGCAGTATCAGCAACTGACAGCTTTAGCTAAGTTACTGATTCAGCACTATCCTGATATAGCGAAAAACATGACGGGCCACAGCGATATTGCTCCCGGTCGTAAGACCGACCCAGGCCCTTCGTTTGACTGGCCGCGCTTTCTGGGTGCGGTTGAAAAGGCTACCGACAAGGAGAGCACATGACCCTGTTTACCCTGCTGTTGGTCCTGATGGGCGAGCGATTGTTCAAGATGGGCGAGCACTGGCAGCTAGATCACCGCCTTGAAGTGCTTTTTGGGCGGGTGAAGCATTTTTCTCTGTTAAAAACGCTGTTGATGACCGCCGCGTTTATGGCCGTGGTTTTCCTGATTACCCGCGCTTTGCATGGGCTGCTGTTTAACCTCCCGCTGCTGGTGTTCTGGATTGCGCTCGGCGTGCTGTGCATCGGTGCAGGACAGGTCAGGCTGCATTACCATTCTTACCTTAAAGCCGCGAGCCATGATGACGGGCATGCGCGTGATGCAATGGCGAGCGAACTTACGCTGATTCATGGTGTTCCGCCGGAATGTAGCGAGCGCGAATACCTTCGCGAGCTGCAAAACGCGTTGCTATGGATTAACTTCCGTTTCTATCTTGCCCCGCTATTTTGGTTCGTGGTTGGCGGAGTCTGGGGGCCGGTCACGCTTGCGGGTTATGCTTTCTTACGTGCATGGCAGACCTGGCTTGCCCGGCATCATACGCCGCATGAGCGCCTGCTCTCGGGGATTGATGGCATTCTTCACGTTCTGGACTGGGTGCCTGTGCGCCTGGTTGGGGTCGCTTATGCCTTGCTGGGCCACGGCGAGCGAGCGCTTCCCGCGTGGTTTGCTTCTCTTGCCGACAGGCATACTTCTCAGTATCAGGTCCTGACGCAGCTGGCGCAGTACTCGCTGGCACGAGAACCTCATCAAGATAAGATGAAAACGCCGAAGGCTGCGGTTTCTCTGGCAAAAAAGGTTTCACTGGTGATTGTCGTTGTCGTCGCATTGCTGACGATTTACGGCACGTTGGTCTAGGTTCAGAACGCTTGTAACAAAACGCCCCGCATTTGCGTGGCGTTTTGTTTATCAGGCTTTAACCGCCTTCAGGTTCTTCTGCTTAAGGAAGTAACCCACGCCCAGAATCGCAATCCATACCGGAATCAGGTAAACCGAGATAGCCATGCCCGGCGTAATCAGCATGATGACCAGCACGGCAACCATGAACAGCAGGCAGACCCAGTTTCCTAAAGGATAGAACAGGGCAGGGAAGCGGGTTTTGACCCCTTGCTGCTGTTTTGCCCGGCGGAACTTCATGTGTGCCAGGCTGATCATTGCCCAGTTGATCACCAGAGCCGAGACCACCAGCGCCATCAGCAGGCCGAAGGCTGATTCAGGCGCCAGGTAGTTAATCAGCACGCAAAGTGCGGTGAAACCTGCGGAAACCAGAATCGTGTTCACCGGTACGCCGCGCTTATCGACGTTTTTCAGCATCTTCGGCGCGTTACCCTGCTGCGCCAGGCCGAACAGCATACGGCTGTTGCAGTAAACGCAGCTGTTGTAAACCGACAGCGCGGCGGTAAGCACCACGACATTCAGCGCGTTGGCAACGAAGGTATCGCCCAGCTCATGGAAGATCAGAACGAACGGGCTGGTGTCGGCGGTGACGCGAGTCCACGGCAGCAGAGACAGCAGAATCGCCAGCGAACCCACATAGAAAATCAGAATACGGTAGATAACCTGGTTGGTCGCTTTTGGAATGCTCACTTCAGGATTATCTGCTTCGGCGGCGGTAATACCGACCAGCTCAAGGCCGCCGAAGGAGAACATAATGATAGCCATCATCATGACCAGCCCGGTGATGCCGTGCGGCAGGAAACCACCCTGATCCCAGAGGTTGCTCACGGAAGCCTGCGGGCCGCCGTTGCCGCTAAACAGCAGCCAGCCGCCGAACAGAATCATGGCAATAACGGCCACCACCTTGATGATGGCGAACCAGAACTCCATCTCACCAAAGACTTTAACGTTGGTTAAATTGATGGCGTTGATAGCGACAAAGAACACTGCCGCCGTGGCCCAGGTAGGGATCTCCGGCCACCAGAACTGGATGTATTTGCCGACTGCCGTCAGCTCAGCCATGGCAACAAGGACGTACAGTACCCAGTAGTTCCAGCCTGAAGCGAAGCCCGCGAAACCGCCCCAATACTTATAAGCGAAATGGCTGAATGACCCGGCTACCGGCTCCTCAACGACCATTTCACCCAGCTGGCGCATAATTAAAAAAGCGATAAACCCGGCGATGGCATAGCCGAGAATAATTGCCGGACCTGCGGACTGGATGACGGATGCGCTGCCCAGAAACAGGCCCGTCCCGATAGCTCCACCCAGCGCGATAAGCTGAATATGGCGGTTTTTAAGGCCGCGTTTCAGCGTGTCGCCGTGCTGTTGACCTTCCATCATGTAACCTCGTAGTGGTTAATGTCTGCGCTACATTGACGCGGATGTAATTGTTGTATTCCGTAATGTGTAGTCTTTTTTTTACGGCTATCAATTATGAATTTTGCGGATAGGGCTACCGCATCGCAAAGAATAGTGTTAAGCGAGCGCCTTTGCACCTGCTTTCTGTCACTGCTCTGACGAGTTGGGTAAAAAGAAACCATTTGTAAAAAAGGGCGAGGGCAAAAGCCGATCTGTGGCTTCCTTTGGCATGCGTTTTCATTGCATGAATATGCCGCTTTTTTGCAGGCGTTATCGGTTGCGATTGAAAAATATATCGTTTCATAAACGTTAACATTGCCACTTAAGGAGTAAACGTGGCTTGTGCGACAGGTTACGGGTTTGAAAAGCCATACTCTTATTATTGTTAAAATGTGCCTGCTTTCATGATTTCAATCAAAACCAATATGGACAGAAGGTGAATACTTTGTTACTTTTAGCCTCACGAACGTGAAATTGGTCTTACCAATTGACTCCGAGCTCATGGCAGAGATAGGGAACGATGGCCTACAGCAAAATCCGCCAACCCAAATTATCCGATGTGATAGAGCAGCAGCTGGAGTTTCTCATCCTTGAGGGCACTCTGCGCCCGGGCGAAAAACTTCCACCTGAACGCGAACTGGCGAAACAATTCGATGTTTCCCGTCCTTCATTGCGCGAGGCCATTCAGCGTCTCGAAGCGAAGGGTTTGCTGCTTCGTCGCCAGGGCGGCGGTACTTTTGTTCAGAACAACCTTTGGCAGAGCCTGAGTGACCCGCTGGTTGAACTGCTCTCAGACCACCCCGAATCCCAGTTTGATCTGCTAGAAACCCGTCATGCCCTTGAGGGGATTGCGGCCTATTACGCGGCGCTTCGCGGTACGGAAGAAGACCTCTCGCGCATTGGTGATTGCCATGTCGCTATCCAGCAGGCTCAGGAGTCCGGTGATTTAGACGCCGAAGCCGATGCCGTCATGCAGTATCAAATTGCCGTAACCGAAGCCGCGCATAATGTTGTGCTTCTGCATTTATTGCGCTGCATGGAGCCGATGCTCGAACAAAACGTTCGCCAGAATTTTGAATTGCTCTACGCGCGCCGCGAGATGTTGGCGCAAGTGAGCAGCCATCGCGCCAGCATTTTTGCGGCGATTATGGCTCGCCAGCCGGAGCAGGCGCGAGAAGCGTCGCACCGTCACCTGGCGTTTATTGAGGAAATATTGCTGGATCGTAGCCGCGAGCAGAGTCGTCGTGAACGCTCTCTCCGTCTCCTTCAGCAACGTAAGGATTAAGCGCCAAACTTTAGCGCGCGGCAACTAAACACAGAACCTGTCTTATTGTGTTTTCTCGTGAAAATACAATGGGACAGGTTCCAGATAATCAACGTATTAGACAGATAAGGAATACCCCCATGTCAGAACGTTTCCCAAATGACGTGGATCCGATTGAAACTCGCGACTGGCTACAGGCGATCGAATCGGTTATCCGTGAAGAAGGTGTTGAGCGTGCACAGTATCTGATCGATCAGCTGCTGTCCGAAGCCAGCAAAGGCGGCGTGAAAGTCGCTGCTTCTGCAGGTGCTCGCAACTATGTGAACACCATTGCCGTTGAAGACGAACCGGAATATCCGGGCAATCTGGATCTGGAACGCCGTATCCGTTCTGCTATCCGCTGGAACGCCATTATGACCGTTCTGCGCGCATCCAAGAAAGACCTGGAGCTGGGCGGCCACATGGCTTCCTTCCAGTCTTCTGCCACCGTTTACGAAGTGTGCTTTAACCACTTCTTCCGTGCAGCCAACGAGAAAGACGGCGGCGATCTGGTGTACTTCCAGGGCCACATCTCTCCGGGCATCTATGCACGTGCCTTCCTTGAAGGGCGTCTGACCGAAGAGCAGATGAACAACTTCCGTCAGGAAGTTCACGGTAAAGGTCTGTCTTCTTACCCGCACCCTAAACTGATGCCAGAATTCTGGCAGTTCCCGACCGTTTCTATGGGTCTGGGCCCAATCGGTGCTATCTACCAGGCTAAATTCCTGAAATATCTGGAACACCGTGGCCTGAAAGACACCTCCGAGCAAACCGTTTACGCCTTCCTGGGCGACGGTGAAATGGATGAGCCAGAATCTAAAGGGGCGATCACTATCGCGACCCGTGAGAAGCTGGACAACCTGTGCTTCATCATCAACTGTAACCTGCAGCGTCTGGATGGTCCGGTCACCGGCAACGGTAAGATCATCAACGAACTGGAAGGCATCTTCAGCGGTGCTGGCTGGAACGTTATCAAAGTGATGTGGGGCGGTCGTTGGGATGAGCTGCTGCGTAAAGACACCAGCGGTAAACTGATCCAGCTGATGAACGAAACCGTTGACGGCGACTACCAGACCTTCAAATCCAAAGACGGCGCCTACGTACGTGAGCACTTCTTCGGTAAATATCCTGAAACCGCCGCACTGGTTGCTGACTGGACTGATGAGCAGATCTGGGCGCTGAACCGTGGTGGTCACGATCCGAAGAAAGTGTACGCTGCACTGAAAAAAGCGCAGGACACCAAAGGTAAAGCGACCGTTATCCTGGCCCACACCATCAAAGGTTACGGCATGGGCGATACCGCAGAAGGTAAAAACATCGCTCACCAGGTGAAGAAAATGAACATGGACGGCGTGCGTTACATCCGCGACCGTTTCAACGTTCCAGTGTCCGATGAGCAGGTAGAAAACCTGTCTTACATCACCTTCCCTGAAGGCTCTGAAGAGCACAAGTACCTGCACGAACGTCGTCAGGCGCTGAAAGGCTACCTGCCTGCTCGTCAGCCAAACTTCTCTGAAAAACTGGAACTGCCAGCGCTGGAAGACTTCTCTCAGCTGCTGGAAGAGCAGAACAAAGAAATCTCCACCACCATCGCCTTCGTTCGTGCCCTGAACGTGATGCTGAAGAACCCGTCTATCAAAGACCGTCTGGTTCCAATCATCGCCGATGAGGCGCGTACCTTTGGTATGGAAGGTCTGTTCCGTCAGATTGGTATCTACAGCCCGAACGGTCAGCAGTACACCCCGCAGGACCGTGAGCAGGTTGCATACTATAAAGAAGACGAGAAAGGTCAGATTCTGCAGGAAGGGATCAACGAACTGGGTGCAGGCGCATCCTGGCTGGCTGCTGCGACCTCTTACAGCACCAACAACCTGCCGATGATTCCGTTCTACATCTACTACTCTATGTTCGGTTTCCAGCGTATCGGTGACCTGTGCTGGCAGGCTGGCGACCAACAGGCTCGCGGCTTCCTGGTAGGTGGTACTTCCGGTCGTACGACCCTGAACGGTGAAGGTCTGCAGCACGAAGATGGCCACAGCCACATTCAGTCTCTGACTATCCCTAACTGTATCTCTTACGACCCGTCTTACGCGTACGAAGTGGCCGTCATCATGCACGATGGTCTGACCCGTATGTACGGTGAAGCACAAGAGAACATTTACTACTACATCACCACCCTGAACGAAAACTACCACATGCCGGCTATGCCAGCAGGTGCCGAGGAAGGTATCCGTAAAGGTATCTACAAACTCGAAACCGTTGCAGGTAGCAAAGGTAAAGTTCAGCTGCTGGGCTCCGGTTCTATCCTGCGTCACGTGCGTGAAGCAGCTCAGATCCTGGCGAACGACTACGGCGTGGGCTCCGACGTGTACAGCGTAACTTCCTTCACCGAACTGGCACGTGATGGCCAGGACTGTGAGCGCTGGAACATGCTGCACCCAATGGAAACTCCGCGCGTTCCTTACATCGCTCAGGTGATGAGCGACGCTCCAGCGGTAGCTTCTACTGACTATATGAAACTGTTCGCCGAGCAGGTTCGTACTTACGTACCAGCTGATGATTATCGCGTACTGGGTACCGACGGCTTCGGTCGTTCTGACAGCCGCGAAAACCTGCGTCACCACTTCGAAGTTGATGCTTCTTACGTGGTCGTAGCGGCCCTGGGCGAACTGGCTAAACGTGGCGAAATCGATAAGAAAGTAGTTGCAGACGCAATTACCAAATTCAACATCGATGCAGAAAAAGTTAACCCGCGTCTGGCGTAAGAGGTAAAGAGACAATGGCTATCGAAATCAAAGTACCAGACATCGGCGCTGATGAAGTTGAAATCACCGAGATCCTGGTCAAAGTTGGCGACAAAGTTGAAGCTGAACAGTCGCTGATCGTCGTAGAAGGCGACAAAGCCTCTATGGAAGTTCCGTCTCCAGAGGCTGGCGTCGTAAAAGAGATCAAAGTCTCTGTCGGCGACAAAACCGAGACCGGCAAACTGATTATGATTTTCGATTCCGCCGAAGGTGCAGCAGCCGCTGCACCTGCTAAGGCAGAAGAGAAGAAAGAAGCCGCACCGGCCGCAGCACCTGCTGCCGCGAGCGCAAAAGACGTTAACGTGCCGGACATCGGCGGTGACGAAGTAGAAGTTACCGAGATCATGGTCAAAGTGGGCGACACCGTTGCCGCTGAACAGTCTCTGCTCACCGTAGAAGGCGACAAAGCCTCTATGGAAGTACCGGCTCCGTTCGCGGGCGTGGTTAAAGAGATCAAAATCAGCACCGGCGACAAAGTGTCTACCGGCTCTCTGATCATGGTCTTCGAAGTGGCGGGTGCTGCACCTGCGGCCGCTCCAGCACAGGCTGCTGCTCCCGCCGCCGCCGCTGCGCCTGCGGCTTCTGCCTCGAAAGAAGTTAACGTCCCGGACATCGGCGGTGACGAAGTTGAAGTCACTGAAGTGATGGTCAAAGTGGGCGATAAAGTTGCCGCTGAGCAGTCACTGATTACCGTTGAAGGCGACAAAGCTTCCATGGAAGTGCCTGCGCCATTCGCCGGTACCGTGAAAGAAATCAAAATCAGCACCGGCGACAAAGTGTCTACCGGCTCCCTGATCATGGTCTTCGAAGTGGAAGGCGCTGCGCCTGCTGCGGCCCCGGCTGCTGCACCAGCTCCAGCCGCTGCGGCACCAGCCCCGGCAGCAAAAGCCGCGGCGCCAGCTGCTAAAGCAGAAGGCAAATCTGAATTCGCTGAAAATGACGCGTACGTTCATGCGACTCCGCTGATCCGTCGTCTGGCTCGCGAGTTCGGCGTTAACCTGGCGAAAGTGAAAGGCACCGGCCGTAAAGGTCGTATCCTGCGCGAAGACGTTCAGGCTTACGTGAAAGACGCTGTTAAGCGCGCTGAAGCAGCTCCGGCTGCGACCGGCGGCGGTCTGCCGGGCATGCTGCCATGGCCGAAAGTAGACTTCAGCAAGTTCGGCGAAATCGAAGAAGTGGAAATGGGCCGCATCCAGAAAATCTCTGGTGCTAACCTGAGCCGTAACTGGGTGATGATCCCGCACGTTACCCACTTCGACAAAACCGATATCACCGATCTGGAAGCGTTCCGTAAGCAGCAGAACGACGAAGCCGCTAAGCGTAAGCTGGACGTGAAGTTCACCCCTGTGGTGTTCATCATGAAAGCCGTTGCGGCCGCGCTGGAGCAGATGCCTCGCTTCAACAGCTCCCTGTCCGAAGATGGCCAGAAGCTGACCCTGAAAAAATACATCAACATCGGTGTGGCGGTTGATACCCCGAATGGTCTGGTTGTTCCGGTCTTCAAAGACGTGAACAAGAAGAGCATCACCGAGCTGTCTCGCGAACTGATGGCTATCTCCAAAAAAGCTCGCGACGGCAAGCTGACCGCTGGCGAAATGCAGGGCGGCTGCTTCACCATTTCCAGCCTGGGTGGTATCGGGACAACTCACTTCGCGCCGATTGTTAACGCGCCAGAAGTGGCTATCCTGGGTGTCTCCAAGTCTGCAATGGAGCCGGTCTGGAACGGTAAAGAGTTCACGCCGCGTCTGATGATGCCAATGTCTCTTTCCTTCGACCACCGCGTAATCGACGGCGCTGATGGGGCTCGCTTTATCACCATCATCAACAATATGCTGTCTGATATTCGCCGCCTGGTGATGTAATTGAAAAGCCGGCCAATCGGCCGGCTTTTTTCTGATAATCTCATGCGGTTTGTGAGGTTATCGGCGAAAGCGACAATTCGTGAGCCGTTTGTTGTTTAAAAATTGTTAACAATTTTGTAAACTGCGGGCGGATAGAACGACCCGGTGGACGACGGGTATAAATTAAGAGGTCATGATGAGCACAGAAATCAAAACTCAGGTCGTAGTACTTGGGGCAGGCCCAGCAGGTTACTCCGCAGCATTCCGCGCCGCGGATTTAGGTCTGGAAACCGTCATCGTAGAGCGTTACAGCACCCTCGGCGGTGTTTGTCTGAACGTCGGCTGTATCCCTTCTAAAGCGCTGCTGCACGTTGCTAAAGTTATCGAAGAAGCCAAAGCACTGGCCGAGCACGGCATCGTTTTCGGTGAGCCGAAAACCGATATCGACAAAATTCGTACCTGGAAAGAAAAAGTTATCACTCAGCTGACCGGCGGCCTGGCGGGTATGGCCAAAGGCCGTAAAGTGAAAGTGGTAAACGGTCTGGGTAAATTCACCGGGGCTAACACCCTGGAAGTTGAAGGCGAAAACGGTAAAACCGTGATCAACTTCGACAACGCTATCATCGCGGCGGGTTCCCGTCCGATCGAGCTGCCGTTCATTCCTCATGAAGACTCACGCGTGTGGGACTCCACGGACGCGCTGGAGCTGAAATCCGTACCGAAACGCCTGCTGGTTATGGGCGGCGGTATCATCGGTCTGGAAATGGGCACCGTGTACCATGCGCTGGGTTCAGACATTGACGTGGTTGAAATGTTCGACCAGGTTATTCCGGCTGCAGACAAAGACATCGTTAAGGTCTTCACCAAACGCATCAGCAAGAAATTCAACCTGATGCTGGAAACCAAAGTGACCGCCGTTGAAGCGAAAGAAGACGGCATCTACGTTTCCATGGAAGGCAAAAAAGCCCCTGCTGAACCACAGCGTTACGACGCGGTTCTGGTCGCTATCGGCCGCGTGCCGAACGGTAAAAACCTTGATGCCGGCAAAGCCGGTGTTGAAGTGGACGACCGTGGCTTTATCCGCGTTGACAAGCAGCTGCGCACCAACGTTCCTCACATTTTTGCTATCGGCGATATCGTCGGTCAGCCAATGCTGGCGCACAAAGGTGTTCACGAAGGCCACGTTGCCGCAGAAGTTATCGCCGGGATGAAGCACTACTTCGACCCGAAAGTGATCCCATCTATCGCTTACACCGAGCCAGAAGTTGCATGGGTTGGTCTGACCGAGAAAGAAGCGAAAGAGAAAGGCATCAGCTACGAAACCGCCACCTTCCCGTGGGCAGCTTCTGGCCGTGCTATCGCTTCCGACTGCGCCGATGGCGTGACCAAGCTTATCTTCGACAAAGAGACTCACCGCGTTATCGGTGGGGCGATTGTCGGGACTAACGGCGGCGAGCTGCTGGGCGAAATCGGTCTGGCTATCGAGATGGGCTGTGACGCAGAAGATATTGCGCTCACCATCCACGCTCACCCGACGCTGCACGAATCCGTTGGCCTGGCGGCTGAAGTGTTCGAAGGCAGCATCACCGACCTGCCAAACGCGAAAGCGAAGAAAAAGTAACTTTTCGAGTTTGATAAAGCGGCCCTTCGGGGCCGTTTTTTTTGCCCGTAAAAGGCCGCCCTTGCGAGCGGCCAGTAGCTTAATTGCCCAGGTTCAAAACGAACTGAACGCTGATGTCTGAAATATTCCAGCCACCCTGGCTCAGCGAAAGCAGTGAACCTGACAACAGAAGCAGCGCGTACAGCAAACGCATTTCCATTGCGTGTATACCCTTTTGGGCTACGGCGATCCCTTCTTCACCGGGAAAGGCAGAATCAGGCAAGTGTACAGGACTTACCACGTAGAGCGGTTGAGCTGCTCCCGAACCCGATGACTGGCTGCTACACCAGCGAAGCAGGCCGTCGTCGAATGTAGGATAAAAGAGTGCGCTCAGATATGGATATTTTAAGTTTGCAGTGGCTTGCATCCTCTTTTAGATGTTTGTTCGCAAAATAAACAAGATGTCTTGCAACCACAAACTGATAAGGGCATTATCGTTCTCGTACTGGACTTGCCACAAAACATCTCCTGTCATCGTGTGCTACCACTTTGTCAGGGCAAACGAACCGCCGAAATGCGGTTTTTTTGTGCCTGAACGTCATATCAAAAAGTAATCTATTCCCCCTTAACGATTCAGCAATGTTTTAATGTTGCTTTTTTGTAAACAGATTAACACCCCCTGAAAATCCTGATATGCTGCCCGACGCGGTACCGGGCATTTACCCTACAAACTGCTGTCTCACAGGAGCGTGAAGAGAGAGATCCGGTGGCGCCAAATGACAATGAGAGCGAGGAGAACCGTCGTGCTAGAAGAATACCGTAAGCACGTAGCTGAACGTGCCGCAGAAGGGATTGTTCCAAAACCCTTAGATGCCACCCAAATGGCCGCACTGGTTGAGCTGCTGAAAACCCCACCCGCAGGTGAAGAAGCATTCCTGTTAGATCTGATTACTAACCGTGTACCGCCGGGCGTTGATGAAGCCGCCTACGTGAAAGCAGGTTTCCTTGCTGCCATTGCCAAAGGCGATGCCACTTCCCCGCTGATCTCCCCTGAAAAAGCCATTGAACTGCTGGGCACCATGCAGGGTGGCTACAACATTCATCCGCTGATTGACGCGCTGGATAACGAAAAGCTGGCGCCGATTGCCGCCAAAGCGCTGTCCCACACGCTCCTGATGTTCGATAACTTCTACGACGTAGAAGAGAAAGCCAAAGCGGGCAACACCTACGCTCAGCAGGTACTGAAGTCCTGGTCCGAAGCCGAGTGGTTCCTGTCTCGCCCTAAACTGGCCGAGAAAATCACCGTTACCGTCTTTAAGGTCACCGGCGAAACCAACACCGATGACCTGTCTCCTGCGCCGGACGCCTGGTCCCGCCCGGACATCCCGCTGCACGCCCTGGCGATGCTGAAAAATGCCCGCGAAGGCATCGAGCCGGATCAGGCTGGCGCTATTGGCCCGATCAAGCAGATCGAAGCGTTGCAGAAGAAAGGTTTCCCGCTGGCCTACGTGGGCGACGTTGTGGGCACCGGTTCTTCCCGTAAATCCGCCACCAACTCCGTGCTGTGGTTTATGGGCGACGACATCCCGAACGTGCCGAACAAGCGCGGCGGCGGCGTCGTGCTCGGCGGGAAAATTGCGCCAATCTTCTTTAACACCATGGAAGATGCCGGTGCACTGCCGATCGAAGTTGACGTAAATGACCTGAATATGGGCGATGTTATCGACATTTACCCGTACAAAGGCGAAGTGCGTAATCACGACACCGACGCGGTAATCGCCAACTTTGAACTGAAAACCGACGTGCTGCTGGACGAAGTCCGCGCCGGCGGCCGTATTCCGCTGATCATCGGCCGTGGCCTGACGACCAAAGCGCGTGAAGCGCTGAGCCTGCCGCACAGCGAAGTCTTCGTTCAGGCGAAAGACGTTGCTGCCAGCACCCGTGGTTACTCGCTGGCGCAGAAAATGGTTGGCCGCGCCTGTGGCGTAGATGGCGTGCGCCCTGGCGCTTACTGCGAGCCGAAGATGACTTCCGTAGGCTCCCAGGACACCACCGGCCCAATGACCCGTGATGAGCTGAAAGACCTGGCTTGCCTTGGCTTCTCCGCTGACCTGGTGATGCAGTCCTTCTGTCACACCGCCGCTTATCCGAAGCCGGTTGACGTGACGACTCACCACACTCTGCCTGATTTCATTATGAACCGTGGCGGCGTGTCTCTGCGTCCGGGCGATGGCGTCATTCACTCGTGGCTGAACCGCATGCTGCTGCCGGATACCGTTGGCACCGGCGGTGACTCCCACACCCGTTTCCCTATCGGGATTTCATTCCCAGCGGGTTCTGGCCTGGTGGCGTTTGCCGCCGCGACCGGCGTTATGCCTCTGGATATGCCGGAGTCCGTGCTGGTTCGCTTTAAAGGCAAAATGCAGCCGGGTATTACCCTGCGTGATTTGGTGCATGCTATTCCGCTGTACGCTATCAAGCAGGGCCTGCTGACCGTCGAGAAGAAAGGGAAGAAAAACATCTTCTCTGGCCGCATCCTGGAAATCGAAGGTCTGCCAACGCTTAAAGTTGAGCAGGCGTTTGAGCTGACCGATGCTTCCGCTGAGCGTTCCGCCGCAGGTTGTACCATTAAGCTGGATCGCGAGCCGATCGAAGAGTATCTGAACTCCAACATCGTGCTGTTGAAATGGATGATTGCCGAAGGTTACGGCGACCGTCGTACGCTTGAGCGTCGTATTCAGGGCATGGAAAAATGGCTGGCCGATCCACAGCTGATGGAAGCCGACGCTGACGCAGAATACGCGGCAGTGATCGACATCGATCTGAACGATATCAAAGAACCTATCCTCTGCGCGCCAAATGACCCGGACGATGCTCGTCTGCTGTCCGACGTTGCCGGTGAGAAGATTGATGAAGTGTTTATCGGTTCCTGCATGACCAACATCGGCCACTTCCGTGCTGCCGGTAAGCTGCTGGACAGCCACAAAGGTCAGCTGCCAACCCGCCTGTGGGTGGCTCCGCCAACCCGTATGGATGCGGCTCAACTGACCGAAGAAGGTTATTACAGCGTGTTCGGTAAGAGCGGGGCGCGTATCGAAATTCCAGGCTGCTCCCTGTGCATGGGTAACCAGGCTCGCGTGGCGGATGGGGCAACCGTGGTATCGACCTCGACCCGTAACTTCCCGAACCGTTTGGGCACCGGGGCGAACGTCTTCCTGGCGTCCGCAGAGCTGGCGGCAGTCGCTTCCCTGCTGGGTAAACTGCCAACCCCTGATGAATACCAGACCTTCATGGCTCAGGTTGATAAAACGGCGGTGGATACCTACCGCTACCTGAACTTTGACCAGCTTTCTCAGTACACCGAGAAGGCTGACGGCGTTATCTTCCAGACTGCGGTATAAACAGCAAAACCGTCTCTGAAGAGACGGTTTTTAGCGTTTGCATCCTCTCCTACGGGAGAGGGACGGGTGAGGGCATCAGACCGCAGGGTCCCGCTCTCACCTTTTTATTTCTCGGCCTTGTACTCGCCCCGCTGTTTTCCCCCAACTTTGCTGCGATAATTAAGCCTGTAAGCGTGGGTGAGGATTTCCCCCGCGATGTAGAGGAAACAGCGATGGACTATGAATTTCTGCGTGACATCACCGGCGTGGTGAAGGTGCGTATGTCGATGGGGCACGAGGTTGTCGGCCACTGGTTTAATGAAGAAGTGAAGGGCAATCTGGCGCTTCTGGATGAAGTCGAGCAGGCCGTGCTCTCGGTGAAAGGCAGCGAACGTCAGTGGCAGCGTGCCGGGCATGAATATACCCTGTGGCTGGACGAAGAAGAGGTGATCGTCCGTGCCAATCAGCTGGAAATCTCCGGCGATGAGATAGAAGAGGGGATGAGCTATTACGACGAAGAAAGCCTCTCTTTTTGCGGCGTAGAGGATTTTCTTCAGGTGGTTAACGCTTACCGGGAATTCCTGCAGCAGCGTTGAGTAACGTGGAGCCCCGGGCGCTCCACGTCATCAAGATTTATACAGCCGGAATGTTGCGGCCGTAGTAGATTTCGCGCATCTCTTTCCACAGCAGGTCGGCGATCGTTTTTCGTTCTTCGGCACTCAACTCCTCAGGTTTGACGTTAAACAGGTAGTGTTTGAGGTCAAACTCTTTCAGCAACATCTTGGTATGGAAGATGTTCTCCTGGTACACGTTGACGTCCACCATGTCGTACAGCGCCTTCATATCGTCGGACATAAAGTTCTGAATTGAGTTTATCTCGTGGTCGATGAAATGCTTCAGGCCGTTCACATCGCGGGTAAAGCCGCGTACGCGATAGTCGATGGTCACGATATCGCTTTCTAGCTGGTGAATCAGGTAATTGAGCGCGTTCAGCGGAGAAATCACCCCGCAGGTCGACACTTCTATATCGGCCCTGAAGGTGCACAGGCCGCCTTCAGGATGGCTTTCCGGATAGGTGTGAACGCAGATATGGCTTTTATCAAGATGGGCGACAATCGCGTCCGGCAGCGGGCCTGGATGTTCTGACTGGTCGATACTCTGCGGGTCGACGGGCTCCTCACTCACCAGAATAGTGACGCTGGCACCCTGCGGCTCATAATCCTGACGGGCGATGTTCAGGATATTGGCGCCGATGATGGAGCAGGTTTCGCTGAGGATTTCCGTCAGGCGGTTAGCGTTATACAGCTCGTCGATATAGGCGATGTAGCCGTCACGCTCATCGGCGGTTTTGGCATAGCAGATATCGTAGATACAAAAACTCAGGCTTTTGGTCAGGTTGTTAAAGCCGTGCAGTTTCAGTTTTTTCAATTTTTTATCGTCTCCAGAGGGCGGCTGTCAGGACAGCGCATCCAGCAAATACTGCGGAAGCGCAAACGCGGCCGTGTGGACTGCAGGGGTATAGTAGCGGCAGGAAATGCCGGCTTTATGAAAGCGTGCCTGAATGATTTCGCTCGATAAGTGACGAAGCGCCGGGTTATCGGTTGCCCATGCAAAGGTCATGATGCCGCCAAAATAGGTCGGTATAGCCGCCTGGTAAAAGCTGACGTCGCCAAAGTAGTGGCCCAGCTTGCGGTGGCTGTCGATGGCTTCATCCTGCTGCAGGAAGCAAACGCCGTTCTGGGCAACGAAGACCCCGCCAGGATTCAGGCAGCGCTTGCAGCCCTGATAAAAATCAGAGGTGAACAGGCTTTCTCCCGGCCCGATAGGATCGGTGCAGTCTGAGATAATCACATCGAAGGTCTGGGTGGTCTGGTTAACAAAGTTGACGCCGTCGTTGATAACCAGCGTAAAACGCGGGTCGTCATAGCTGCCGGCATTATGGTTCGGTAAATACTGGCGGCAGAAGGCCACAACGCCAGCATCGATCTCCACCATGGTTATCGTCTTCACGCCGCGATGTCGGCAAACCTCACGCAGCATTGCGCCGTCGCCGCCGCCGATAATCAGCACGTGCTCCGCCTGGCCGTGCGCCAGCAGCGGAACGTGGGTCATCATCTCATGGTAGATAAACTCATCGCGCTCGGTGGTTTGCACCACGCCGTCCAGCGCCATCACCCGGCCGAAAGCCGCATTTTCAAAGATGATCAGATCCTGGTGGTCGGTTTTTTCGTGGTAAAGGACGTTGTCGATGGCAAAGTACTGGCCAAACTTGTCATGTAGCGTTTCCTGCCACACGGTTGGATGGGTCATCGGGGATGCCTCCTCTGTTAACACCGTTGTAAATCCGGCGTAACATGATAGCCAACATTGACCGTGGGTGCACGGTCAACATTTCAGCATCGGCGAGAGAGGGAAGGTTACTTGACGTAGGCCAGCAGGCTTAAGGAGTCCCTTGCCAGAGATTTGCATTTTGTTGCAGTGGGAATAGCGATACCGCTCAAATCTTTATAGCTGTCTTCACCCAGCGCTTTCATGTTCCAGCTATCGTAATTAGTGAGATCCCATTGATTTTGCTGGGCAAAAAACACCAGAGCGCGTCGGATCTGGCCGTTCGGGAGATTTTGGTAGCCACAATCATTTTTTAAGAACACAAACACCGCAGTCAGATCGGCCATATCCTCTGCTTCAGACTCGCTTAGCGCCAGGCTGCTGGTAGAAAAAGCCAGCAATACGCCCAGTAATAACGCCCTAACTCCCATCTTCATCACGTCTACCACTTTTTCTCAGATACGAAACGTTAACACAGTTAAAAGGGCGTCGACGATATTTATTATGAGCGTAAAACTTGACCTTACCGTTAGGGAAAGGTTTATGCTCGCCACCAAGTATGCCAACGAAAGGAACTGACTATGCATCGCCGTAATTTTTTGAAATATACCGCGGCACTCGGGGCTTTCAGCGCGCTGCCACTCTGGAGCCGTACCGTGCTGGCGGCCGATCGTCCGGCGTTGCCTGTCCCGCCTTTGCTTGCCCCTGATGCTAAAAATAGCATCAGTCTCAGCGTTAATGCAGGAAAGAGCGTTTTTGCCGGTAAAACGGCTACAACCTGGGGCTACAACGGTTCGCTGCTAGGCCCGGCGCTCAGGCTGACTCAGGGCGAAGCGGTCACGGTTGATATCCATAATAACCTGGCAGAAGAAACTACCGTGCACTGGCATGGGCTTGAAGTCGGCGGTGAGGTTGACGGCGGCCCACAGGGCGTTATCGCGGCGGGTGCAAAGCGGAGCGTGACTTTTACGCCGCAGCAGCGGGCGGCGACCTGCTGGTTCCACCCGCATCAGCATGGCAAAACCGGGCATCAGGTTGCCATGGGGCTTGGCGGGCTGGTGCTGATTGAGGATAACGAAAGCGCTCAGTTAATGCTGCCGAAGCAGTGGGGAATTGATGATATTCCGCTGATTATCCAGGACAAACGTTTCGGTAAAGACGGCGAGATTGACTACCAGCTGGACGTCATGAGCGCGGCCGTAGGCTGGTTCGGCGATACGCTATTGTGCAACGGTGCCGTTTATCCGCAGCATTCCAATCCGCGCGGCTGGCTGCGTCTGCGCTTGCTTAACGGCTGCAATGCCCGCTCTCTGAATATTGCCGCCAGCGATAATCGTCCTCTCTATGTTATTGCCAGCGACGGCGGGCTGCTGGCCGAGCCGGTAAAAGTCACCGAGCTGGAATTGCTGATGGGCGAACGGTTTGAAGTGCTGGTGGATACCCGTGACGGCAAGCCATTTGATATCGTCACCCTGCCGGTGAAGCAAATGGGCATGACCGTGGCGCCATTTGATAAGCCAGCGCCGATTGTTCACATCCAGCCGCTGATCATCGCTGCCTCCGGTACGTTGCCTGACAAGCTGGTCAACGTGCCTGCGCTACCGTCGCTGGAGGGCGTGACGGAACGCTGGCTGCAGCTGATGATGGATCCGATGCTCGACATGATGGGGATGCAGGCGTTGATGGATAAATACGGCATGCAGGCTATGGCAGGCATGTCGATGGACGGCCACGGCAGTATGGGCAATATGGATCATGGCAACATGAAAAATATGGACCACGGCAGTATGGGAAATATGAACCACGGTGGCATGAGCCACGGGTTTGATTTCCACAACGCGAACAAAATCAATGGTAAAGCCTTTGATATGGCAACTCCGGCGTTTGCTGCGCAAAAGGGGAAGTACGAGAAATGGACGATATCAGGGGAAGGCGACATGATGCTCCACCCGTTCCATATTCACGGTACCCAGTTCCGCATTCTGTCAGAGAACGGCAGGCCGGTGGCGGCACATCGTCAGGGCTGGAAAGACACGGTGAAGGTGGAAGGCGCGCGCAGCGAAGTGCTGGTGAAGTTCGATCATGCCGCACCGAAGGAAGCGGCCTATATGGCGCACTGCCATCTTTTGGAGCATGAAGATACCGGGATGATGCTCGGTTTTACCGTCGCGTAAAAGCAAGAGCGGGTGGCCTGAGCCACCCGCAATGCGTTACAGCAATGAGTTACTTCGCGTCGTCCGGTAGAGCGTACGCCACGATATAATCACCCATCTTGGTGCCGAAGGAGCCATGGCCGCCTGCGGAAATCACCACGTACTGCTTACCGTTAACTTCATACGTCATCGGCGTAGCCTGCCCACCTGCTGGCAGACGCGCTTCCCACAGCTGTTTCCCGTCACGCATATCAAACGCGCGCAGGTAGTTATCTGCGGTTGCGCCAATGAACATCACGTTACCAGCGGTGGAGATTGGGCCACCCAGCATCGGCATCCCCATGCGGAATTTCATTGGGATCCCGGTTGGGAACGGCATGCTGTCTTCCACGGTACCAATGCGTTTCTTCCACACGATCTCGTTGGTTTTCAGGTCAACGCCGGAGATGTAGCCCCAGGCTGGTTGTTTACACGGCAGGCCGAGCGGCGACAGGAACGGGTTCAGCGTGACGCCATACGGCACGCCGTACTGCGGCTGAACGCCGGATTCAGTGCCTGAACCTTTGGCGTCTTTTGGCGGCTCCATTGGGTTGCCAGGGCCACGTGGAATCAGCTTAGACACGAACGGCAGCGCCATTGGGTTGGTCATCGCGACCTGGTTATTCGGGTCAACGGAAATCCCGCCCCACTCGAACATGCCCAGGTTACCCGGGAAGACCAGCGTTCCTTTCTCTGAAGGCGGGGTAAAGATGCCTTCATAGCGCATGCTGTGGAACATCACTCGGCACACCAGCTGGTCAAACATGGTTGCGCCCCACATATCCGCGCCGCTCAGATCTTTCTTCGGACGGAAGGTCAGCTCGGAGAACGGCTGAGTAGGGGAAACATGGTCACCTTTAGCGGCGCCCTGCGGGACCGGTTGTTCCGGCGCAGGAACCACTAACTTACCGTCGCGACGATCCAGCACGAAGATATTGCCGGTTTTGGCCGGAGCGTAGACTACCGGAACCTTATTGCCGCTCTTGTCGGTGATGTCGGCAAGGGTTGGCTGGGCAGGCATGTCCATATCCCACAGGTCGTGGTGTACGGTCTGATAGGACCAGGCCAGCTTACCGGTGGTGGCATTCAGCGCCACAATGCTGCTGGCGTAACGCTCCTGCTCAGGCGTGCGGTTGCCGCCCCAGATGTCCGGCGTAGTCACGCCCATCGGCAGATAAACCAGATCCAGTTTTGCGTCATAAGCCGCCGGAGCCCACGAGTTCGGGGAGTTCAGCGTGTAATGATGCCCGTCATCCGGGATAGCGTTTGGATCTTTCGCGCCTGGGTCAAACGCCCACAGCAGTTTACCGGTGTTAACGTCAAAACCACGTATCACGCCGGAAGGTTCGCGAGTGGAAAAGTTATCGGTCACCGCCCCGGCAATCACAATCACCTTGTCGGTCACGATAGGCGGTGAAGTCGGCTCATACATCCCTGGCGTGGTCACCGGCTGATTGGTTTGCAGGTTCAGGATGCCTTTGTTCGCAAAGCTCTCACACAGCTTGCCGGTGTCGGCATTAAGAGCAAACAAGCGACCGTCGTTCACCGGCAGAATAATGCGGCGAGGACAGTCGGCCACAACGTCCGCAGAGGCGTTGTCTGCGGTGGCCTCGTGGTAAGAAACTCCCCGGCAGGTCACGTGCTGGAACGAAGGATCGGTATTTAACTGAGGGTCAAACTTCCACTTCTCTTTCCCGGTAGACGCATCCAGCGCGAACAGCTGCTGGTGCGCGGTACACAGGTAAAGCATGTCCCGAATTTTGATCGGGGTGACTTCGTTGGTGATTTCGCCCGGGTCGGTAGCACGCTTCACGTCGCCGGTCTGGAAGCGCCAGGCTTCCTTCAGCTGGCCCACGTTTTGGGTGGTGATCTGCTTGAGCGGAGAGAAACGCTGCCCTTCCTGATTGCGGCCATAAGCTGGCCAGTCGGCATCAGGAATTGAAGACCCGGCGGCAGCGGCGGTGTTATCCAACTGCAGCGTACCGTTGATCTCTTGCGGGTCGTTAAAGCCCGCCCAGACCAGCACAACGGCGGTAATCAACAGGGAAACCACCAGCGATGCCGCCGCGCCGCTTGCTGGAATTACCAGGCGGCGAGACACAAACGGCAGCAGAAGCCAGACGCCGAAGAACACCAGCACGTCGCAGCGTGGCGTCAGCGCCCAGAAGTCGAAGCCGACTTCCCAGACGCCCCAGGCCATAGTACACAGTAGCAGGGCTGCGTAGAGCCAAAGCGCAGAGGCTTTGCTTTTCCACAGCAGCCAGGCGACGCCGAGCATCACCAGGCCGGCGATCGGGTAATACCACGACCCGCCGATAGCCACTAACCATATCCCGCCAAAGAGTAAATAGAGCCCGCAAAGAACGGCAAAGAGGGCTGAGAGGGTCACAAATAGTTGCGATCCGGTTTTATTTGTATTCACAATTATCACACTCATAAAGGTTTGATAGCATTTAATTATAGTTATTAACAAGTGTGATGGTTGTCACATTTATGGCTTTTTTTTGAAGTGCGGATGTGAAGGCCATTTGCTGGTATACTCCTCGCCTCAATATTTTGTGTTGGCTGCAGGTTCACCAGCATTAAATGATTTGTTTTTAAATCATATGGTTAGATATATGAAACATACTGTTGAAGTGATGATCCCGGAAGCGGAGATCAAAGCCCGTGTTGCTGAACTGGGTCGTCAAATCACCGAACACTATCGCGACAGCGGCAGTGATATGGTGCTGGTAGGTCTGCTGCGCGGTTCATTTATGTTTATGGCGGATCTGTGCCGTGAAGTGCAGGTATCCCACGAAGTCGATTTTATGACCGCCTCCAGCTACGGCAGCGGCATGTCCACCACTCGTGACGTAAAAATCCTCAAAGACCTGGATGAAGACATTCGCGGGAAAGACGTGCTGATCGTCGAAGACATTATCGACTCCGGCAATACCCTGAGCAAAGTGCGTGAAATCCTGAGCCTGCGCGAGCCAAAATCTCTGGCCATTTGTACGCTGCTGGACAAACCAACCCGCCGCGAAGTGAACGTTAACGTTGAATACGTTGGTTTCTCTATTCCGGACGAGTTCGTTGTGGGCTACGGCATCGACTACGCCCAGCGCTATCGCCACCTGCCGTTCGTCGGCAAAGTGGTTATGCTCGACGAGTAAAAGTCGCTAGCTAACAAAAAAGGGCCTTAAGGGCCCTTTTTGCTATCCACTTTTGCCGGGATTACTGCGAAGCTGCGCGATTCCGGTGGCTATGGTGGGTATTTTTCAGATTGGAAATCCCGCTGCGGTAACCCTGCTCAAGCGACTCACGGCTGGTGGCCGTCACTTCGAGGTCGCGCAGGCGTCCGTCGTGAATCCCATAGACCCAGCCGTGAACCGTGACTTTCTGGCCGCGTTTCCAGGCAGACTG
The DNA here is from genome assembly GCF_000757825.1 of Cedecea neteri. GTDB lineage: Bacteria > Pseudomonadota > Gammaproteobacteria > Enterobacterales > Enterobacteriaceae > Cedecea > Cedecea selenatireducens. The sequence continues at coordinate 1,832,875 of NZ_CP009451.1, read as the reverse complement.
CATGATGGTGGAATGGCCGATGTTGTACACCTGCTCCATGACGTTCAGTTCACAGAGCGTATCCATCCGCTGTTCCGGTGCCAGTTCCCCTAAGAGCGAACTATGCTTGAACCACAGGTCGCGAATGTGCAGCAGCCAGTTGTTAATTAAGCCCAGCTCCGGGTTCTCTACCGCAGCCTGCACGCCGCCGCATCCGTAGTGACCGCAAATAATAATGTGCTCAACTTCAAGCACGTCTACGGCGTACTGCACAACGGAAAGGCAGTTCAGGTCGGTATGAACAACCAGGTTTGCCACGTTGCGGTGAACGAAGAGTTCGCCTGGTTCCAGGCCGGTAAGGCGTTCAGCGGGAACGCGGCTGTCGGAGCAGCCAATCCAGAGAAAGCGGGGTTTTTGTGCCTGGGCAAGCCTTTCGAAGAAACCGGGGTCTTCCTCAACCAGCATTTTTGACCAAAGTTCATTATTGCTGATAAGGGAATCAATATCTTTCATGTGAGGTTAACGCCTGTCACCCGAGAAGTGCGATGGGGTAATATAGGGTAACTCAACGAATTTTCAAACAAGTACCGAATAAGGTAAGCGAATATCCATGACAATTGCATTGGAACTGGAACAGTTAACGAAAACCTATCACGGTGGCGTCCAGGCGCTGCGCGGCATAGATCTTCGTGTTGAGGCGGGCGATTTTTATGCGCTGCTCGGCCCTAACGGTGCGGGCAAATCCACCACTATCGGCATCATCAGCTCGCTGGTGAATAAAACCTCCGGCCGCGTGCGGGTGTTTGGTTACGACCTGCAAAAAGACGTGGTTAACGCCAAGCGCCAGCTCGGCCTGGTCCCGCAGGAATTCAACTTCAACCCGTTTGAGACGGTGCAGCAGATAGTCGTGCATCAGGCGGGCTACTACGGCGTTGAGCGCAGCGAAGCGATAGCGCGTAGTGAAAAGTATTTAAAACAGCTCGATCTGTGGGAAAAACGCAACGAACGTGCCCGTATGCTTTCCGGTGGGATGAAGCGCCGCCTGATGATTGCTCGCGCGCTGATGCACGAGCCAAAGCTGCTGATTCTGGATGAACCAACCGCTGGCGTAGACATTGAACTTCGCCGCTCAATGTGGGGGTTCCTGAAAGATCTTAACGATAAAGGCACCACCATTATTCTGACCACCCACTATCTGGAAGAGGCCGAAATGCTGTGCCGCAACATCGGCATTATCCAGCGCGGTGAACTGGTAGAGAACACTTCGATGAAATCGCTGCTTTCCAAGCTGAAATCAGAAACCTTCATCCTGGATCTGGCGCCGAAGAGCCCATTGCCTAAGCTGGATGGCTATCAGTATCGCCTGGTAGACACCTCCACGCTTGAGGTGGAAGTACTGCGGGAGCAGGGGATTAACAGCGTGTTCAGCCAGCTCAGCGCGCAGGGTATCCAGGTGCAAAGTATGCGTAACAAAGCTAACCGTCTCGAAGAGCTGTTCGTGACGCTGGTAAACGGTAAACAAGGGGATCGGTCATGATGCAGCTGTACTGGGTGGCGCTGAAAAGCATTTGGACCAAAGAGGTTCACCGCTTCGCCCGTATCTGGATCCAGACGCTGGTTCCGCCGGTCATCACCATGACCCTGTACTTCATTATCTTCGGCAACCTGATTGGTTCGCGTATCGGCGAAATGCACGGCTTCACCTATATGCAGTTTATCGTACCGGGCCTGATCATGATGGCGGTGATCACCAACGCTTACGCCAACGTCGCTTCGTCATTCTTTAGCGCCAAGTTCCAGCGCAACATTGAAGAGCTGCTGGTGGCGCCGGTGCCGACGCACGTGATTATCGCGGGTTATGTCGGCGGCGGCGTTGCGCGCGGGCTGTGTGTGGGCGTGCTGGTGACGGCGGTGTCGCTGTTCTTCGTGCCGTTCCAGGTGCATTCCTGGCTGTTCGTGGCGCTGACGCTGGTACTGACGGCGGTATTATTCTCGCTGGCCGGCCTGCTGAACGCGGTCTTCGCCAAAACCTTTGATGACATCAGCCTGATCCCGACCTTCGTGCTGACGCCGCTGACCTATCTGGGTGGGGTATTTTACTCCCTGACCCTGCTGCCGCCGTTCTGGCAGGCGCTGTCGCACCTGAACCCGATTGTTTACATGATCAGCGGCTTCCGCTTTGGTTTCCTGGGCATTACCGATGTGCCGCTGGTGACCACCGTTGGGGTGCTGGCCATCTTTATCGTCGTGTTTTACCTGCTGTGCTGGTATCTCATCCAGCGCGGTCGCGGTCTGCGTACCTGATACTCCCGTCTGAATCCCCCTCTTTAGGGGGATTTTTTTACTCCATATTGATGCGCATCAGGCTACTTATTCGACGTTCTGGCACACTGTCGCTCCATTAAAAGGAGATGCTTTATGCTGGGTTGGGTCATTGCCGGACATGACGACTACGCACAAAAGATGCTGGATGCCATCGAGCAGCGTTTTGGCCCGCAGTCGCAGTGCAGTGCGGTTAATTTCTGGGAAGGATTAAGCACCAATATGCTGAGCCGGATGATGTGCGATGCGCTCCACCATTGCGACTCGGGCGACGGCGTCATTTTTCTGACCGACATTACCGGTGAAGCGCCGTATCGGACCGCAGCGCTGATGAACCATAAGCATGAGCACTGCGAAGTCATCTCTGGCGTGACGCTTCCGCTGCTGTTAGTCATGCTGGAACAGCGTGAAAACGTCACCAGCGAGGCGTTTCGCCGGCTCATTGTGGAGCAAGGTGGGGAAGGGGTAACCAGCCTCTGGCATCAGCAGCAAAAGAATCCGCCCTTCGTATTGCTGCACAGATATTGAGGGCATTTATCTATTCAGGTTGGTATTCACTCAGCTTTTGCTAAAATAATGAATTCCTTCCGTCTTCCCGACAAAAAACTGACTAATTTGCCATGTTAACTCGCCTCGTTTATTGCGTCATGCTGGTCATCAGCATCGGTACCGCCCAGGCCAGCCTGCTCAGTAGCCACGACACGCCCGCCCAATATATGCAAACCACTGAAGATGCCGACATCTGGGCGCAGGTGGGGGATAGCGTGATTTCCGTCGGCAGAATTGGGCAGGGCCAGATCCTGGCCGTCGTGCCAACGGTGGCGGATTACTATGAATTTAACTTTGGCTTCGGTACCGGGTTTATCGACAAGGCGCATCTTGGCCCGGTAAAGGGTAAGCAGCGGGTGGAAGACCGGCTGGGCGATCTTAATAAGCCGTTGAGTAACCAAAACCTGATAACCTTCCGCGATGTGGCTATCTATAACGAGCCCGTCACCTCTTCAGCGGTGTTTGGCACCCTGGCGGATAATCTTCGCTACCCGATCATCGGCAAGCTGAAAGATCGCCTGAACCAGACCTGGTATCAGATTCGCATCGGTAACCGCCTGGGCTACGTCAGCAGCCTGGACGCACAGCCCGATAACGGCATTCCGGTCCTGACCTATCATCATATTCTGCGTGATGAGGAAAATACCCGTTTCCGCCACACCTCCACTACGACTTCGGTGGTTGCCTTCAGCAACCAGATGACCTGGCTACGCGATATGGGCTACACCACGCTGACGATGTACCAGCTTGAAGGCTATGTGCGTAACCGAATGAACCTCCCGGCTCGTTCGGTGGTCATCACCTTTGATGACGGCCTGAAGTCGGTTTATCGCTACGCGTTTCCGATTCTCAAGCAGTACGACTTCAAAGCGACGGCTTACATTATCTCGTCACGGATCAAGCGCCATCCGCAGCCGTGGAACCCAAAATCGCTACAGTTTATGAGCATTTCCGAGCTGGAGGCGATCCAAAGCGTCTTTGATATCCAGTCGCATACCCATTTCCTGCACCGTGTCGATAACTATCGCCGCCCGATCCTTCTGAGCCGCAGTTATCACAATATTCTGTTTGATTTTGAGCACTCGCGCCGCGCGCTGTCGCAGTTCAATCCGCACGTGCTTTACCTGTCCTATCCGTTTGGCGGCTATAACGATACCGCGGTGAAAGCGGCGAATGACGCAGGTTTCCATATGGCGGTTACGACGGTGCGTGGCAAGGTGAAGCCGGGCGATAACCCGTTCTTGCTGAAGCGGCTTTATATTATGAGGACGGATTCGCTGGAGACGATGTCGAGGACGATTACCAATCAGCCTGAGGCGTGAGCTAAAGTGGGGTCGTTCGATACCCTCTCCCAAGTGGGAGAGGGTTAGGGCGGGGGGATTATTACGCTACCTGAACCGGCACCGCTTTCGCGAGACGTTTCATCTCATTCTCACCGTCAAAGTAGGCTACTTTTGGCTGCCAGCTGCGTGCCTGTTCGTCCGGCATGGTGACGTAGCTGGCGATAATCAGAATGTCACCGACGTCAGCACAGTGTGCCGCCGCGCCGTTAACGGAGATGATTTTAGAGCCACGTTCACCGGCGATAGCGTAGGTAGAGAAACGCTTCCCGTTGGTGACGTTGTAGATGTCGATGGCTTCATATTCCAGAATGCCTGCCGCCTCAAGGAAGTCCTGATCGATGGCGCAGGAGCCTTCGTAATGCAAGTCCGCCTGAGTCACTTTGACGCGGTGTAACTTGCCTTGCAGCATGGTGCGAATCATAAACTTGAACCTTTGTTACTGGGCTTAAAAAGCGCTGAGATCCTCAGCGCCGTGGATATTCGAGGCAGTATTGCCCTTTTTATTTAGGCTGTCTACTGCGCCAAATCGACGGTAACGTTATCAATCAGTCGCGCCTGACCAAGCCAGGCTGCCATCAGGATCACCGCGCTTTTGCTTTCTGGCGACAGCTCCAGAAGCGTGTCTGCGTCACGGATTTGCAGGTCGTCTGAACGGAAGCCTTTTTCGTTTAGTTCGGTCGCCGCAAGGATCAACATCTCTTCGGTATCACGATCGCCGCTGCGCAGCTTGTCGGCAAGATTGTTCATTACTTTGCTTAAGCCTGGGGCGATTTTACGCTGGTCGGCGGTCAGATAACCATTGCGGGAGCTGAGCGCCAGGCCGTCTTTAGCGCGCACGGTAGGCACGCCGACGATCTCAATGTCATAGCCCATATCGGCAACCATCTTACGGATCAGCGCCAGCTGCTGATAATCCTTCTGGCCGAAGCAGGCAACGTCGGGCTGAACCAGGTTGAACAGCTTGCTGACGATGGTGGACACGCCACGGAAATGCCCAGGACGACTGGCACCTTCCAGCATGGTGGAGATCCCCGGCACATCCACAAAGGTTTGCGTGTCGAGGCCCTGCGGATAAACATCCACCGGCGCAGGCGCGAAGACCATATCCACCTTGCGGCGGTTCAGCTTCTCGCAGTCTTCCTGCAGCGTGCGCGGGTAGCGGGCTAAATCGTCAGGCCTGTCAAACTGCATCGGATTGACGAAAATACTGACCACTACCACATCGGCAACGGCTTTGGCTTCTTCAACCAGCGTCATATGCCCATCGTGCAGGTTGCCCATGGTCGGCACCAGGGCGATGCGCTTGCCTTCCTGGCGCCAGCGGCGAATCTGCTGACGCAGCAGCGGTAACGTTTCGATAATCAGCACAACCTATCTCCTGTCAGTAGAAACTGTGTTCGTTGCCCGGATAGCTGCCGGACTCGACTTCATTAATGTACTGGCGCACCGCGGCACGAATATCACCGGTCTCAGCAAGGAAATTCTTCGCAAATTTAGGAATGTGGCCGCCGGTTATCCCGAAGGCATCATGCATCACCAGAATTTGCCCGTCCGTGACGTTGCCCGCGCCAATGCCAATCACCGGGATAGAAAGGGCTTCGGTAACGCGTTTTGCCAGTTCCACCGGCACGCATTCCAGCACCAACAGCTGGGCACCAGCAGCTTCCAGCGCCAGGGCGTCGTCCAGCAGCGTTTGAGCCGCCTGTTCGTCGCGGCCCTGCACTTTATAACCGCCGAAAATGTTCACTGACTGCGGGGTGAGTCCAAGGTGGCCACAGACCGGGACAGCGCGTTCGGTCAGCATTTTCACCGTCTCAGCCAGCCAGCGTCCGCCCTCGATTTTCACCATGTTGGCCCCGGCGCGCATCACCTCTGCGGAATTGGCAAATGCCTGCTCCGGCGTGGCGTAGGCCATAAACGGCAGGTCGGCCAGCAGCAGGCAATTTGGTGCACCGCGGCGAACCGCCCGGGTGTGGTAGGCAATGTCTTCCACCGTGACCGGCAGCGTGGAGTCGTGGCCCTGAACCGTCATGCCCAGTGAATCGCCAACCAACAATACGCCAATGCCTTCGTCAGCAAACAGCCTGGCGAAGCTAAAGTCATAGGCGGTAAGGGTGGCGAATTTCTTTTTGTCCTGCTTGAGCTTACGCAGGGTGGAGGTGGTAGTGGGTTTCATCATCATCCCCGGAGAAAGGTTTGAACAGGATACGGGCGCGCTGTTTACCAGCGGGTGATGCCCTCCAGAGAGAGGCGAACCAGTATCTCAGCAACAGATTGCCCGTCAGGAAAGCGGCATTCAGGTGCTATTTCCAGTAGCGGAACCAGCATAAACGCACGGTTCTTCATATCGTAATGGGGCACGGTCAGACGGTCGGTGTGCATCACCTCATCGCCAAACAGCATAAGATCGAGATCTAACGTACGCGGTCCCCAGCGATCTTCTTTGCGAACGCGGCCATGTTCAAGTTCGATACGTTGAGTATGGTCTAACAGGGCTTCGGCGGACAGGTCGGTATCAAGAACCACGGCAGCATTCAGATAATCTGGCTGATCCTGCGGGCCCAGCGGGGGAGTGCGGTAAAACGAAGAAGTTGCCACCATTCGGCTTTGTGGAATGGCGGCAAGGGCGTCAAGAGCTGAAGAAACCTGCTCCAGCGGTGACGCCTGGTTACTGCCCAGCGCGATATACGCGAGGGTCATGCGCTGCCTTCGCGGCGTGGCGCACGTTTGCGCGGGCGACGCGTCCGGCGGCGCGCGGCGGGTTCATCGCCAAGGTCGTTCAGCATATCTTTTTGCATTGGCGGTGCCGCCACCTGGAATTCGCCCCACCATTTGGTCAGACGCAGCAGTTCCTGGTTGTTCTCAACCTCTGCACGCAGCGCCAGCAGATCGTAAGACGCACGGAATTTAGGATGCTCCATCAGCTTCCAGGCGCGTTTGCCCTGACGGCGCGACAGACGAAGCTGCAGGCCCCAGATATCACGTACCAGCGTGGTGATGCGTTTTGGGATCGCCAGCGCACGGCAGGCTTCATCCAGCACTTCATTCATCGCCAGCGCAAAGGCATCGTAGTAGGCGAGGCCGCTTTCCTGGGCTATTTTCTGCGCCATTTCCAGCTGCGGATACCAGAACATTGCCGCGAACAGGAACGCCGGATTCACGCGCATATCGTTGTGAATGCGGTTATCGGTATTCTTCAGCACCAGCGCAATAATGCGCTCCATTGGGCTGTCGCCCTGCTCGGTAAAATAGCGGGAGATGATTGGGAACAGCGGCTGGAACAGCTGATACTCACGCAATAGCTGGTAAGTTTCAAAACCGTATCCGGCCTGCAGGAGTTTGAGCGACTCTTCAAATAAGCGCGCCGCTGGCACATCGTTAAGCAGCGTCGCCAGGCGAGGAATCGGCTCGCCGCTTTCCGGGCTGATAGTCATGTTCAGCTTGGCCGCAAAGCGCACCGCACGCAGCATACGCACCGGGTCTTCGCGGTAGCGCGTTTCCGGATCGCCAATCAGGCGGATGATGCCTTTGTTCAGGTCGTTCAGGCCGCCGACGTAGTCGCGTACCGAGAAATCGGCCACGCTGTAGTAAAGGCTGTTGATGGTGAAGTCGCGACGCTGGGCATCTTCTTCGATAGAACCAAAGATGTTGTCACGCAGCAGCATACCGTTCTGGCCGCGCTGCGAGGTCTGACGGTCGTCGGACTGCTGTTCTTCATGGTGACCACGGAAGGTGGCCACTTCGATGATCTCCGGCCCAAACATCACGTGAGCCAGACGGAAGCGGCGGCCGACCAGGCGGCAGTTACGGAACAGCTTACGCACCTGATCCGGGGTCGCGCTGGTGGTGACGTCGAAATCTTTCGGTTTTTTGCCCAGCAGCAGGTCGCGGACACCGCCGCCGACGAGGTAAGCCTCGTAGCCTGCTTTGTTCAAACGGTAAAGCACCTTGAGGGCATTTTCACTGATATCTTTGCGGGAAATAGCGTGCTGATCGCGCGGGATAACAGTAATGTGCGGGAGAATTTCATTCTCCTCGACCACGACGTCATCGCGGTTAAGCACCTTGCGGCAAAAATTAGCGACTCGGGTAAAAATAGTCCACCTCGGCAGTGTCAATCATAGGGACAAAAAAAACAGCGGCTAATCATAGCTCAGTGCGGGGCATTTGAGAATGATGTATTCACCGGCACCTTATCAAGCGACCAGTTAACCCCGGCTTGTTCGAGCAGGCTTTCCAGCGTCAGATCCTGCCAGTCGCCCGCTACTTGTTGATTTAAAAAGCGCAGCGCTTCTACCAGTAAAGGGCGAGGATCGCCCTGCGGCAGCGCCGGCGCGTGATTCTGTTTCGATAGCTTAGCGCCTTGATCATTCAGCGCCAGCGGCAGATGAATATAGCCCGGGGCGGGCCAGCCAAATTGCTGATACAGCGAGATTTGTCTTACCGTTGGCTCAATCAGGTCCGCGCCGCGCACGATTTCCGTCACGCCCTGAAAATGGTCGTCGACGACGACAGCCAGATTATAGGCGAACAGGCCGTCGCGGCGGTGAATGATGAAATCTTCCCGCGCCAGAGCAACGTCCGCGTTCAGCTGCCCGCGCAGGCCGTCATGAAAGCTGAGCACCGGATTGTTTTGCATCAGCCGCATCGCCGCATTTTGCGGCCCGTGGCCCAACGTCCGGCAATGGCCGTCGTAGAAACCGCCAATCTGCTGAATACGGCTCCGGGTGCAGGTGCAGTAATAGCTCAGCCCCTGCTGCTGGAGCCACTCCAGCGCGGCGCGATAGGCGTCGTGGCGCTGAGACTGCCACAGCACTTCGCCATCCCAGTGCAGCCCATAGTGCTCAAGCTGTTTGAGGATGGTGTCGGCGGCGCCAGGGACTTCACGGGGAGGATCGATATCTTCGATGCGTACCAGCCAGCGGCCCTGCTGCGAGCGAGCCTGGAGGTAGCTGCCGAGGGCGGCTATCAGTGAGCCAAAATGCAGTTCACCGGAAGGTGAAGGGGCAAAACGGCCAATATAGAGTTGAGCTGACATGTTTTCGGGGAGCAATAAAGTAATATGGCGGGAGAGTCTCCCGCCATAGAGGTCTGGCATTTCCGAGAGCCGTTAGCCGGCCATCTGTTTTTCGCGGATTTCTGCCAACGTTTTGCAGTCGATACACAAATCAGCCGTCGGACGTGCTTCAAGGCGACGAATGCCGATTTCTACACCGCAGGATTCGCAGTAGCCGAAATCTTCGTCTTCCACTTTCTTGAGCGTTTTTTCGATCTTTTTGATCAGCTTGCGTTCACGATCGCGGTTACGCAATTCGAGGCTGAACTCTTCTTCCTGGGCTGCACGGTCAACCGGGTCCGGGAAGTTAGCTGCTTCATCCTGCATATGCGAAACGGTGCGATCTACCTCGTCCATGAGCTGATTACGCCATGCTTCAAGAATGCGCTTGAAGTGCGACAGCTGGGCTTCGTTCATGTACTCTTCGCCCGTTTTCTCCTGGTATGGCTCCACCCCAGCGATGGCGAGAATACTCAGGGACGATGTTTTACGCTTTTGCCCTTCTTGCATGTTGTTTCTCCTTAACACGCACTTATCGGTCCCCTGTCGGGGTAAAATCAGGCCGCTATAAATAGCAGATGCTTTTCAGGATGGCAATTATATAAACTCCTCTCTTGACAACCGTGTGAAGAAAAGCTTATTTGCGAAACGACCCGACTATAAAAAAGACAATACGTTATCTGTCCTTAACCAGATGCTTTCATAAATAGACAGGCAACGGCGTAGTTAGAGTCATCCCTTCGGCAGAAAGTTCTGCCTTCCAGGCGATAATTTCAACCCCACACTGCTGCGCCTCGGTTAACAGCCGCGCATACTTTTCATCAATGTGGCGGGCTGGCGAGACGCTATTTATAGCAGAATGCAATACCGCAAACAGTAGCACCGCGCGCTCTCCTTGCTGAACCACATTCATTAACTCTCTTAAATGCTTCTGACCCCGCAGGCTAACGGCATCGGGAAAATAGCCTTTATCCTGCTCAAGTAACGTGACTGATTTCACTTCAATATAGCAGTTAACCTTGTTACTCGCTTGTAACATAAAGTCAATTCGACTGCGTTCTTCACCGTATTTAACTTCGGCCTGTATCGCGCTATAGCCCGTAAGTTCTGCGGGAGGAACCGTCGTCAGCATCTCTTTGACCAGCGCGTTCGCACGTAACGTATTGACGCAAATTATCTCACCCTTTTGCGTCTGCGTAAGCTCCCATGTATGGGGGTATTTACGCGTTGCGCTGGCGGAAGTGGAGTACCAGACGGTATCACCGGGAGTGGCGCAGCCGGTCATTGCGCCGGTATTAGGGCAATGCAGCGTCATGGTTTCGCCCTCGGCGGTTACTACGTCAGCCAGAAAGCGTTTATAGCGTTTGATGAGGGTGGCGGGCTGCAGTGCGGGTGAAAATTCCATCTACTCTTCCTTATTAGTCAGCGGCCAGTTTTCTAGCACCTGATAGCGGGTTCTTCCCCGTTCAAAAAGGGATTCGTACAGTGAAAACTCATTGACCTGGAACTGCCAGCTGAAGCCCGGCGCCGGGAGCGCGGCGGAACGAAGGGCGCTGCGGTACAGCGTGACGTGAGGATGAAACGGCTGCGGAGACTGGTAGCAGCCGCTGCGTGCGGCCTGGGAGCGTAACATATTGGCCAGCTGCAATAAGCCGCGCGGAGCCTGGCGCGGGCCCAGCCAGACGACGCTTGAGCGTAACCACTGCCCGGCATCATCCAGACGCAGGGTAAAGCCAGGCTGGCGAATACGGCCCGCGAGTCGGCAAAGCGCCTGACGCTTTTCGTCGGAAACATCCCCTAAAAACGCCAGCGTGAGGTGCAGATTGGCCGCGGCGACCGGGCGGCCAGCATCCGGCGGAAACTCGGCTGCACGCCAGTGGATAATCTGCTGCTGAACCTCGGACGGTAACGTCAGGGCAAAAAACAGGCGACGACTCTCGGCCATGGTTGTCTCTCGGTTATGGTTTGGCGGGATGCTACAATGCGCGACTGCTGATGTTAACCCTTTGGAGCCGTTTGTGTCCTCATTACCGGTTGCGGCCGTACTGCCGGAAGTGCTGAAAGCGCTCGAGTATGCCCCGCAAATTTTGCTCAATGCCCCTACCGGCGCTGGTAAATCTACCTGGCTGCCGCTGCAAATCCTTCAGCAGAGTAAGCTGGAAGGCCGCATTTTGCTGCTTGAACCTCGTCGCCTTGCCGCGCGCAACGTTGCTCAAAGGCTGGCCGAATTATTGGGGGAAAAACCGGGCGAAACCGTCGGTTACCGGATGCGTGCCGACAGTTGCGTGGGGCCGAATACTCGCCTCGAGGTCGTTACCGAAGGGATTTTAACGCGGCTGATCCAACAGGATCCCGAGCTGAGCGGCATTGGGCTTGTGATCCTCGATGAGTTCCACGAGCGAAGCCTGCAGGCCGATCTTGCCCTGGCCCTGCTGCTGGACGTGCAGGCCGGGCTGCGCGATGACCTTAAGATCCTGATTATGTCCGCGACGCTGGACAATCAACGCCTGCAGCAATGCCTGCCGGATGCGCCGGTCATTACCTCCGAGGGCAGGGCTTTCCCGGTTGAGCGTCGCTACATGGCGCTGCCGGCACATCAGCGCTTTGATGAAGCCGTAGCGAGCGCCGTGGCGGGATTGATGCGTGAAGAATCCGGATCGCTGCTGCTGTTTTTACCCGGCGTGGGTGAAATTCAGCGCGTGCAGGAGCAGCTCAGAGAGCGCGTGACAAGCGACGTTCAGCTTTGCCCGCTGTACGGCGCGTTGCCCCTGAGCGAGCAGCGTAAGGCAATTCTGCCCGCCGCTGCGGGAACGCGTAAGGTGGTTCTGGCGACTAACATTGCTGAGACCAGCCTGACTATCGAAGGGATCCGCCTGGTGGTGGATGCGGCCCAGGAGCGCGTCGCGCGTTTTGATGCCCGCACCGGGCTGACTCGCCTGGTAACCCAGCGCGTGAGCCAGGCTTCTATGACCCAGCGGGCAGGGCGCGCCGGGCGTCTGGAGCCGGGTATTTGTCTGCACCTGATTGCCGCCGAACAGGCTGAACGTGCGGCGGCGCAAAGCGAACCGGAAATCTTACAAAGCGATCTGTCCGGCCTGCTGCTGGAGCTGCTGCAGTGGGGCTGTCAGGATGTGCGTCAGCTGACCTGGCTTGATGTTCCGCCGGACGTAAACCTGACGGCCGCCAGCCGTCTCCTGCATCAGCTAGGCGCCGTGGACGAGCAGCATCGGTTAACCGCGCAAGGGCAAAAAATGGCGCAGATGGGCAACGACCCGCGCCTCGCCTCAATGCTGGTGACGGCAAAAACGGCGGATGAGCAGGCCACCGCCGCATGGCTTGCGGCGATCCTCGAAGAGCCGCCGCGTACTCAGGGCGGCGGTGATTTGCGGTCTCTTTTCGACAGCAGGAACGGCAACTGGCGGCAGAGAGCCACTCAGTTACTGAAAAGAATGAACGGGCGAGGCGGCGAGCCGGATATCTCGCTGGTTATGCCGCTGCTGGCCAGCGGATTTGCCGATCGTATCGCCCGGCGGCGTGGGGCTGAAGGTCGCTATCAGCTGGCGAACGGGATGGGCGCTATGCTGGAGCAGGACGACGCCATGACGCGGCATGAATGGCTGATTGCCCCTCTGCTGCTGCAGGGCAGCCAGTCGCCGGATGCCCGTATCCTGCTTGCGCTGCCGCTGGATGTTGAAGAGCTTGTCGCGCGCATGCCGCACCTGCTGACGGAAAGTGATTCGGTGGAGTGGGATGAAGAGCGGGGATCGTTAAAAGCGTATCGCCGTCGGCAAATCGGCAGGCTGGTGGTGAAAACCCAGCTGTTAGCGAAGCCTTCAGAAGAAGAAATGCAGCAGGCGATCTTAAACGGGATCCGTGAGCGCGGGCTTGGGCTGCTCGAGTGGTCGGTTTCGGCTCAGCAATTGCGTTTACGCCTGGCCTGTGCCGCTCGCTGGCTGCCGGAGCAGAAGTGGCCGGCGGTAGACGATGAATCGCTGCTGGCAACGCTCGAAGACTGGCTGCTGCCGGAAATGCGCGGCGTGCACTCGCTGCGGGCGCTGAAAAATATCGACCTTAGCCGGGCGCTAAGCAACTTGCTTGCCTGGCCGATGCGTCAACGTCTGGATAGTGCCCTGCCAACTCATTACACTGTGCCGACCGGAAGCCAGATTGCGATTCGCTACGACAGCGAAAATCCGCCGGTGCTGGCGGTGCGTATTCAGGAAATGTTTGGTGAAGCCCAAACGCCCTGCATTGCCGAGGGGCGCGTTCCGCTGGTGCTTGAGCTATTATCTCCGGCGCAGCGGCCGCTGCAGATAACTCGTGATTTAACGGCGTTCTGGAACGGGGCCTGGCGTGAAGTACAAAAAGAGATGAAGGGGCGCTACCCAAAACATGTCTGGCCGGACGATCCGGCGAATACCGCGCCGACCCGGCGCACGAAGAAGTATTCCTGAGAGCGCCAACCCACTCCTAAAGGGAGAGGGAGCAAACATGAAAAGACATTCCTGATAAGAATGTCTGGCTGTTTTTTTGAGAGATTTCTTCTTTCGCATTGCGCGGAAGAACGGAGAATCGGGCCTTTGCGCCTGAACTTTTGTGGAGAAGATGCATGGCGGGGAATGACCGCGAGCCTATTGGACGTAAAGGAAAACCAACGCGTCCGGCGAAAGAGAAGGTGAGCCGTCGTCGACTCAAGGAAGAGGATTACGACGACGAGTACGAAGACGATGACTACGAAGACGAGGAACCAATGCCGCCGCGTAAGGGAAAAGGTAAGGGGAAAGGATCGGGCCGCCCGTCGAAAAAACGCCGTTTCTTCTGGCTGTTGGTGAAGCTGGCGATCATCTTCTTTGTGGTGCTGGTTATTTACGGCGTGTACCTCGATCAGCAGATCCGCAGCCGTATTGACGGCAAAGTCTGGCAGCTTCCGGCGGCGGTCTACGGCCGCATGGTGAACCTTGAGCCGGATATGCCTTACAGCAAAGCGGAGATGGTAAAGCTGCTGGAAGCGACTCAGTATCGGCAGGTGTCGAGCATGACGCGTCCGGGCGAGTTCACCGTGCAGGGGAACAACATCGAGCTGATTCGCCGTCCGTTTGACTTCCCGGATGGTAAAGAAGGGCAGATTCGCGCGCGCCTGGTGTTTGACGGTGGCCACCTGGAATCTATCCAGAACATGGATAATAACCGCAGCTTCGGGATCTTCCGCCTCGACCCGCGCCTGATAACCATGCTCTCTTCGCCAAACGGCGAGCAGCGCCTGTTCGTGCCGCGCTCCGGTTTCCCGGATCTGCTGGTAGACACGCTTATCGCCACCGAAGACCGTCATTTCTATGAGCACGACGGGATCAGCATTTACTCCATTGGCCGCGCCGTTGTCGCTAACCTGACGGCCGGGCGTGCGGTGCAGGGCGGCAGTACGCTGACTCAGCAACTGGTGAAAAACCTCTTCCTGAGCAACCAGCGCACGCTGTGGCGTAAGGCTAACGAAGCCTACATGGCACTGATCATGGACGCCCGCTACGACAAAGATCGCATCCTTGAGCTGTATCTGAACGAGGTATACCTCGGCCAGAGCGGCGACGATCAGATTCGTGGCTTCCCGCTGGCAAGCCTTTATTACTTCGGCCGTCCGGTGGAAGAGCTTAGCCTCGACCAGCAGGCGCTGCTGGTGGGCATGGTTAAGGGCGCGTCGCTCTATAACCCGTGGCGTAATCCGAAGCTGGCGCTTGAACGCCGTAACCTGGTCCTGCGCCTGCTGCAGGAACAAAAGGTTATCGATCAGGAGCTGTATGACATGCTGAGCGCTCGTCCTCTGGGCGTGCAGCCTCGCGGGGGCGTTATTTCCCCACAGCCAGCCTTTATGCAGATGGTGCGTCAGGAGCTTCAGGACAAGCTGGGCGACAAGGTGAAAGACCTGTCCGGCGTGAAGATCTTCACCACCTTTGACTCCGTGTCTCAGGATGCGGCGGAAAAAGCGGTGACCGAAGGCGTGCCGGTGCTGCGTGCTTCCCGTAAGCTGAACGATCTGGAAGCGGCAATGGTCATTGTTGACCGCTTTACCGGTGAAGTTCGGGCGGTTGTCGGCGGGGCTGAGCCTCAGTTTGCCGGCTTTAACCGTGCGCTGCAGGCTCGTCGTTCGATTGGCTCGCTGGCAAAACCGGCCACTTATCTGACGGCGCTGAGCCAGCCGGATAAATTCCGCCTGAATACCTGGCTTGCCGATGCCCCGGTTGGGATCAAGCTGTCGAATGGCCAGGTGTGGTCGCCGCAGAACGATAACCATCAGTATAGCGGGCAGGTGATGCTGGTTGATGCGCTAACGCGCTCGATGAACGTCCCGACCGTTAACCTCGGGATGACGCTTGGCTTACCGGCTATTACCGATACCTGGACCAAGCTTGGGGTGCCAAAAGATCAGCTTAGTCCGGTGCCGGCGATGATCCTGGGGGCGCTGAACCTGACGCCTATCCAGGTCGCGCAGGCGTTCCAGACTATCGCCAGCGGCGGTAACCGCGCTACGCTCTCCGCGCTGCGTTCGGTGATTGCCGAAGACGGTACCGTGCTGTACCAGAGCTTCCCGCAGGCGGAACAGGCAGTGCCTGCGCAGGCGGCTTACCTGACGCTGTTTGGTATGCAGCAGGTGGTGGCTCGCGGTACGGGGCGTGCGCTGGGCGGGAAGTACCCGAACCTGCACCTGGCGGGGAAAACCGGCACCACCAACAACAACGTCGATACCTGGTTTGCCGGCATTGACGGTCGTGAAGTGACCATTACCTGGGTCGGCCGCGATAACAACCAGCCGACCAAGCTGTATGGCGCCAGCGGGGCGATGTCGCTGTATCAGCGTTATCTGGCGAACCAGTCACCGATCCCGCTGGATCTGACTCAGCCGGAAGATATCGTTGATATGAGCGTGAACGGTGCGGGCTACTTCCAGTGCAGCGGCGGTGGCGATCGCGTTCTGCCGGTCTGGACGACGAACCCGAGTGCGCTCTGCCAGCAGAGCCAGCAGGAAGAGCAGTCTGCTAATCCGTTCAGCCAGGCTCCAGCAGGCCAGCAGCCGCAGCAACAACCGCAGCAGCAGCCTCAGCAGCAGCAACAACCCGCTCAGGAACAGAAAAGCGACGGCGTTGCGGGCTGGATTAAGGATATGTTCGGCAGTAATTAAGTTTAACTTCAACCTAAACCTCTCCCCGAAACGGGAGAGGTTTTTTTTCGCCTTATTGCCCGCGATAAGGCGTTCCTTATCTTAAATTTCACACCTGAATAACACCTCATAAACCATCAGGTTATTTCTTATTCCCTTAGTATCCGCACGGATGTGAAGCACTTGCTATGCAGCAAACGTTTCGTCTATTATCCTGCGGGCATAATAATAATTATCGTTTACGTTATCATTTACTACTTCACCAGAGAAAATATCATGGCGCGTTCACTCCCTGGTCAGCCAGCCAAAAACCCTGTCCGTAAGCTTGCCCTTTTCGTGGCGGCGGCGGTGGGCACCGTCAGCGCAAATAGCTTCGCGGCGGATACCGGCACGACCAAAAAAGAAGACACAATTACCGTTTCTGCCACCGCGGTGCCGGCCGAAAGCGCATGGGGGCCATCGCCAACCATCGCCGCCAAGCGCAGCGCCACGGCGACCAAAACCGATACCCCGATTGAAAAGACCCCGCAGTCTATTTCGGTGGTGACCCGCGAAGAGATGGATACCCGTCAGCCGCAGACGGTGAAAGAGGCCCTGGATTACACGCCTGGCGTGTTCTCTACTCGCGGAAGTTCTTCAACTTATGACGTTGTCTCCATTCGTGGTTTCACGACATCTTCGACCGTTAACACTAACCAATATCTGGATGGCATGAAACTGCAGGGAGATAACTACTCTGAAGCTTCTATGGATCCTTATTTCCTGGAACGTGTTGAGCTGCTGCGTGGCCCTGTGTCTGTGCTTTATGGTAAAAGCCATCCAGGCGGCGTAGTGAGTATGGTCAGCAAGCGCCCGACGACCGAGCCGCTGCACGAAATTCAGTTTAAGATGGGCACTAACAACCTGTGGCAAACCGGTTTTGACTTCAGCGATGCGCTGGATGATAACGGTGAATTCTCCTACCGCCTGACTGGCTTAGGCAGCAGCGAAAATGCCCAGCAAGAAATGGTCAAATCAAACCGCTACGCTATTGCCCCATCCTTTAGCTGGCGCCCTGATGACAAAACAGATTTCACCTTCCTGAGCAACTTCCAGAGCGATCCTAACGCGGGTTATTACGGCTGGCTTCCTCGCCAGGGCACGGTTGTTCCTTACGTTGATGCCAACGGCAACTCTCACAAATTGCCTACCGATTTCAATGAAGGTGAGAGAGACAACAAAATGTCTCGTCGCCAGCAAATGGTTGGCTATAGCTTCGCGCACGAGTTCAACGATACCTGGACCGTTCGCCAGAATCTTCGCTATACGCGTATTCACACGCTCTATGATTCCGTTTACGGGAATGGCTATGTCGCTCCAGGACAGATTAGCCGTGCCTACGTTCGTTCTGACGAAGACCTCAATAACTTCTCAGTAGATACTCAGGCGCAGGCTAAATTCGCCACAGGGGCGGTTGACCATACCCTGCTGACCGGCGTTGATTACATGCGTATGCGCAACGACATTGACGCTATGTATGGCTCTGCAGACCCACTTAGCATGAGTAATCCGCAGTACGGCAACGCGAACGTTGTGACGAACTTCCCTTATGCAGTCATTAACCGTCAGCAGCAGACGGGACTTTACATGCAGGATCAGGCGGAGTGGAACCGGTTCGTTCTGACGCTGGGTGGCCGATATGATTTTGCTAAAACGTCTACGTTTACGCGCTCCTCAGGAACATTGGCTGAAGTTAGCGATAACCAATTCACGTGGCGTGGTGGCCTGAATTATCTGTTCGATAATGGCATCTCTCCTTACGTGAGCTACAGCGAATCCTTTGAACCGGTGTCAGGCTCTACCAAACAAGGTAAGCCATTCGATCCGTCTAAAGGTAAACAGTACGAAGTTGGCGTGAAATACGTACCTAAAGACATGCCGGTCACGGTCACCGCTGCCGTTTATCATCTGACGAAAGACAAGAACTTAACTGTCGACCCTAACGATAATGCCTTTAGTGTTCAGGGGGGAGAAATTCGCTCCCGTGGCCTGGAGCTCGAAGCCAAAGCCGCCGTTAGCGCGAATATCAACCTGACCGCTTCTTACACCTACACTGATGCTGAATATACTCATGACACGCTGTATCAGGGTAAACGCCCGGCAGAAGTGCCACGTAATATGGCCTCCCTGTGGGCTGATTACACCTTCCACGAAACCGCACTGAGTGGATTCACCTTCGGGGCTGGTGCTCGTTATGTCGGCGCAACGTCCAGCTTCTATGCTTCCGGCCCGCAGGTGAACGAGACGTTTAACGTGCCGAGCTATACCGTTGCCGATGCTATGGTTAAGTACGATCTGGCTCGATTCGGCTTGCCTGGCTCTTCCGTGGCTGTGAACGTCAACAACCTGTTCAACCGTGAGTATGTCTCAAGCTGCTACCGTGACTATGCATGCTACTGGGGCGCTGAACGTCAGGTGGTTGCTACCGCGACCTTCCGCTTCTAACTTGTCTCCCGGGCACGGTTCGCCGTGCCCTTCACTAAGATGGCTACCATGCAGGATAAACACCTTCAGCCCGACACCACTTTTAGCCTCACTGATGTGACCTTCCGCGTGCCCGGTCGCACGTTGCTTCATCCGCTTTCCATCACCTTCCCGGTGGGAAAAGTGACCGGTCTGATTGGTCACAACGGTTCTGGTAAATCGACGCTGCTGAAAATGCTGGGTCGCCACCAGAAGCCCTCGGACGGTGAGATCCTGCTTAACTCGCAGCCGCTGGACAGCTGGAGCAGCAAAGCTTTTGCCCGTCAGGTCGCCTATCTTCCCCAGCAGCTCCCGGCCGCTGAGGGGATGACGGTTCGCGAGCTGGTAGCGATTGGCCGCTATCCGTGGCATGGGGCATTAGGGCGCTTTGGCGTGGCCGACCGCGAGCTGGTCGATGAGGCAATTAGCCTGGTTGGGTTGAAGCCGTTTGCGCATCGTCTGGTGGATAGCCTCTCCGGCGGTGAACGTCAGCGGGCGTGGATTGCCATGTTGGTGGCGCAGGATAGCCGTTGTTTATTGCTCGATGAACCTACCTCCGCGCTGGATATTGCCCATCAGGTGGACGTGCTGGCGCTGATTCATCGCCTGAGCCAGGAGCGCGGCCTGACGGTGGTTGCCGTTCTGCATGATATCAATATGGCCGCACGCTATTGCGATAACCTGGTGGCGCTACGCGGCGGGGAAATGATCGCGCAGGGTACGCCAGAGGCGCTGATGCAAAGCGATACGCTGGAACACATCTACGGTATTCCGATGGGCATCCTGCCGCACCCGGCGGGGGCTGCGCCGGTAAGTTTTGTTTATTGATGAGCCGTATGAATGACTTTCTTTTGACCCGTCGCCGCCTTCTGGCGGCGATGGCGCTTTCACCGCTGCTGCTGAAGCTTCCAGCGGCGCAGGCGGCGGTGCCGGATGCAAAACGCATCATCGCCCTGGAGTGGCTGCCCGTTGAGCTGATGATGGCGCTCGGCGTAACGCCAATGGCCGTCGCCGATATTCCTAATTACCAAATCTGGGTTAACGAACCTAAGCTGCCGGAAGGCGTGGTGGACGTTGGCCTGCGCACCGAGCCTAACCTTGAGCTGATGGCGCAGCTAAAACCCTCTTTAATTCTCTATTCTGCTGGCTACGGACCTTCGCCGGAGAAAATCACCCGCATTGCGCCCGGACTGGGTTTCAATTTTAACGACGGTTCCGGCAAGCCGCTGGATATTGCACGTAAATCGTTAATTCAGCTGGGCGACACGCTGGGCATGCAGCAGGCTGCCAGTAACCATCTGGCCGAGTTTGATGCGTTTATTGCCAGCATGAAGCCCCGCTTTGCCGCTCGCGGTAGCCGTCCGGTGCTGCTGATGTCATTTTTGGATAACCGCCATGCGCTGGTGGTGGGCAAGCACAGCTTATTCGAACAGGTGATGGATCTGCTGGGGGTGACGAATGCCTGGCAGGAACAGACCAACTTCTGGGGAACCACGGTGGTGGGGATTGAGCGCCTGGCGGCGATCAAAGACGCCGATGTGCTGTGCTTTGACCATAAAAACGAAGCGTTAGCCCGCCAGGTTGCCGCGACGCCTCTGTGGAAAGCGATGCCGTTTATCCGCCAGAACCGTTTCCAGCAGGTTCCCGCCGTCTGGCTCTATGGCACGACGATGTCGGCGATGCACTTTGCCCGCGTGCTGGATGACGGCCTGAGGAACCTGGCATGAATAGACGTCACGTGATTTTCCCTGCCGGCCTGCTGCTGGGGCTGTTTGTCTGTGCGTTCTGGCTGACGCTGCATAACATGAGCGGCGTGCTGCCTTCCGGGCAATGGAGTAGTGCCTTTGTCGCCCCGGATATCGACAATATTCAACAGATGCTGTTTCACTTCAGCCTGCTGCCGCGCCTCGCGATATCGCTGCTGGTCGGTGCCGGGCTGGGGCTCGTCGGTGTGTTATTCCAGCAGGTGCTGCGTAACCCACTGGCGGAACCGACCACGCTTGGCGTAGCCAGCGGCGCTCAGCTTGGCGTCACGGTCGCCACGCTCTGGGTGCTACCTCAGACGGCCCAGCCGTTTGCGGCGCTGATTGGCGCGGCAGCAGTTGGCCTGCTGGTCTTCGGCGTTGCCTGGGGCAAGCGCATGTCGCCGGTCACGCTTATTCTTGCGGGCCTGGTACTGAGCCTTTACTGCGGCGCGGTCAACCAGCTGCTGGCTATCTTCCACCACGATCAGCTGCAGAATATGTTCCTGTGGAGCACCGGCTCGCTCAACCAGCAGGACTGGAGCAGCGTAGAAAGCCTGTGGCCACGTTTGCTGGGCGGGCTGTTGCTAACGCTTCTGCTCCTGCGTCCGTTAACGCTGATGGGGCTGGACGATGGCGTAGCCCGTAACCTCGGCCTGGCGCTTTCTCTGGTACGGCTGGCGACGCTGGCGCTGGCGATTGTTCTCAGCGCTCAGCTGGTTAACGCGGTCGGTATTGTCGGTTTTATCGGGCTATTCGCGCCTCTGCTGGCAAAAATGTTAGGCGCTCGTCGCCTGGCGGCTCGTTTATTCCTGGCCCCGGTGATTGGCGCGCTGATCCTCTGGCTTTCTGACCAGGTTGTGGTCTGGCTCTCCAGCGTGTGGGGTGAGGTTTCTACCGGCACCATTACCGCGCTCATCGGCGCGCCTATTCTGCTGTGGCTGCTGCCGCGCCTGCGGACCAGCGGTGCGCCGTCAATGAGCGCCGGAGACCACGTGCAGGCCGAACGTCAGCGCGTTCTGCTGTGGGTGGCGATAAGCCTTGGCGTTCTGCTGCTGGTGATTACCGCCGCGCTGGCTCTGGGGCGCGATGCTCATGGCTGGCGCTGGCTGAGCGGCGCGCTCTTTGATGACGTGCTGCCGTGGCGCTGGCCGCGAGTTATAGCTGCTCTGACCGCAGGCGTGATGCTGGCGGTTGCAGGCTGCCTGATCCAGCGGTTAACCGGCAATGCGATGGCAAGCCCGGAAGTGCTGGGGATTAGCTCCGGCGCGGCGTTCGGCGTCGTACTTATGCTGTTTATCGTGCCTGGAAACGCCTTTGTCTGGCTTCTGCCTGCAGGCAGTCTTGGCGCGGCGGTGACGTTACTGATTATCATGCTTGCTGCCGGGCGTGGAGGCTTCTCGCCGCAGCGTATGTTGCTGGCGGGGATGGCGCTCAGCACCGCATTTACCATGTTATTGATGATGCTGATGGCAAGCGGCGATCCGCGTATGGCGACGCTGCTGACCTGGATCTCAGGTTCGACCTATAACGTTACCGGAGATCAGGCGGTAAGAACGCTGGTGGTTATGGCTATCCTGCTGGCGATAACGCCGCTGTTCCGCCGCTGGCTGGTGATTTTGCCGCTGGGTGGCGCGACGGCGAGAGCGGTTGGTATGGCATTAACGCCATCGCGTTTTGCGCTGTTGTTACTGGCTGCAACGCTGACCGCCACGGCAACGTTAATCGTGGGCCCATTAAGCTTTGTCGGACTGATGGCACCACATATTGCTCGCATGCTTGGGTTCCGCAGGGCGATGCCGCAGATAGTGATTGCCGGGATTTTGGGGGGGATGTTGATGATTCTGGCTGACTGGTGCGGCAGGATGATTCTGTTCCCGAATCAGGTTCCGGCGGGGCTGCTGGCGACGTTTATCGGTGCGCCTTACTTTGTGTATCTGCTGAGAAAGCAGGGGAGGTAACGCCTCACCCGGCTTTATCCCCAAAGGGGCCGGGTGAGGGTAGATATTACAGTTTTGCAAACACGCGGCGCGCCGCGTCGATGGTTCTCTGAATATCTTCTTTGCTATGAGCCACTGACATAAAGCCCGCCTCAAACGCGGACGGTGCCAGGTAAACGCCTTCTTGCAGCATCAGGTGGAAGAAGCGCTTGAAGCGCTCCACGTCGCATGCCACCACGTCTTTATAGCCGGTCACTGTTTCTGCATCGGTGAAGAACAGGCCGAACATGCCGCCGACGTTATTCACCACCAGCGGGATGTTTTCTGCTTTTGCCGCCTTAAGCAGGCCGGTAGCCAGCATTTCCGTCAGTTCGGTCAGAGTCTGATGGACGCCAGGCTGAGAGACTTCGGTCAGGCAGGCGAAGCCAGCCGCCATCGCAATTGGGTTGCCGGAAAGCGTACCCGCCTGGTAAACCGGGCCGGTTGGCGCCAGCGCGTCCATGATTTCACGGCGGCCGCCGAAGGCACCTACCGGCATCCCGCCGCCGATGATTTTGCCGAGGCAGGTCAGGTCTGGCTCGACGTCATAGTAAGACTGAGCGCCAGCCAGCGCCACGCGGAAGCCGGTCATAACTTCATCGATAATCAGCAATGCGCCGAATTCGTCGCACAGCGCACGCAGGCCCGGCAGGAAGTCTGCGTGAGGCGGAATGCAGTTCATGTTGCCGGCAACCGGCTCAACGATGATACAGGCCACATCCTGCGGATATTGCTCAAAGGCTTCGCGGACGGAGACCAGATCGTTGTAGGTGCAGGTCAGCGTGTGTTTCGCAAAGTCTGCCGGTACGCCCGGCGAGTTTGGCTGGCCGAGTGTCAGCGCGCCGGATCCGGCTTTCACCAGCAGGCAGTCCGCGTGGCCGTGATAGCAGCCTTCGAACTTGATGATTTTATCGCGGCCGGTGTAGCCGCGAGCCAGGCGGATGGCGCTCATGGTGGCTTCGGTACCGGAGTTCACCATACGAACCATATCCATGGTCGGAACCAGTTCGCAAACCAGCTCCGCCATTTTCACTTCCATTTCGGTTGGCGCCCCAAAGCTCAGACCGCGCTCAACGGCTTCGATGACCGCATTGCGGATCGCCGGATGGTTGTGGCCGAGCACCATAGGGCCCCACGAGCCGACGTAATCAATATAGGCTTTACCGTCCGCGTCATACAGGTAAGCCCCGTCCGCACGCTCGATAAACAGTGGCACACCGCCCACGCCGGTAAAGGCGCGTACCGGTGAGTTAACGCCGCCGGGAATGACCTGGCGGGCTGCGGCGTACAGGTTTTCAGACTTACTCATGAATCGGCTCCTGATTCGTGGAAATGGTGACAGCGGGCTATTCTATGTGAAACCTGCGCTGCGTTGAAATATTTGCCCAAATCAAACGTTACGGTTTATTAGGGAATTTAATAAGACGAAGGTGTGTTCTGTGGGTAAAATGCCCGCCTTATTTGTATGACTAAACGGTTTGAACCCATGAATTTAGCCCATGATTCTCTCGACCCGGCGCAAAGCGTAAGCCAGCGTCGCGGCGCTATTCTGCGTCGCCTGATTGGCCAGGATAAAATGCCGCTAATGATTCTATTGATGGCTGCCATCGTGGGAACCCTGGCGGGCCTGGTCGGCGTGGCGTTTGAGAAATCGGTCAACTGGGTGCTGCAGCACCGTATCGGTATGCTGGCGCAGGTTGCTGACAGCGCCTGGCTGGTGTGGCCGCTGGCGTTTATCAGCTCCGCGCTGCTGGCGATGGTGGGGTATTTTCTGGTGCGTCGCTTTGCGCCGGAGGCCGGTGGGTCGGGTATTCCTGAAATAGAAGGTGCCCTGGAAGATTTGCGGCCGGTGCGCTGGTGGCGCGTGATCCCGGTGAAATTCATCGGCGGGATGGGCACGCTTGGTGCAGGAATGGTGCTGGGGCGGGAAGGGCCAACGGTACAGCTCGGCGGTAATATAGGGCGAATGGTCACCGACATTTTTCGCATGAAAGGCGCAGAAGCCCGGCACTCGCTGCTGGCGACCGGCGCAGCCGCAGGCTTGTCCGCCGCGTTTAATGCGCCTCTTGCCGGGATTCTGTTTATCATCGAAGAGATGCGTAGCCAGTTCCGCTACAACCTGATTTCGATAAAAGCGGTGTTTATCGGCGTGATTATGTCGAGCATCGTGTTCCGTATCTTTAATACCGAAACGACGGTGATTCAGGTCGGCAAACTGGCGGATGCGCCGGTCAACACGCTGTGGCTGTACCTGATCCTCGGCATGATCTTTGGCATTGTCGGCGTGGTATTTAACCGGCTGGTGATTGGCGCTCAGGATATGTTCCAGCGCATCCACGGCGGCAATATTAAGAAATGGGTGCTGATTGGCGGGCTCATCGGTGGACTTTGCGGCGTGCTGGGGCTTATTCAGCAGGCGGCGTCCGGCGGCGGGTTTAGTCTGATCCCAATTGCGGCGATGGGGAACTACACCATCGGCATGCTGCTGTTCCTGTTTGTGGCTCGCGTTATCACGACGCTGCTGTGTTTTTCCTCCGGCGCACCG
This sequence comes from Cedecea neteri, assembly GCF_000757825.1. GTDB lineage: Bacteria > Pseudomonadota > Gammaproteobacteria > Enterobacterales > Enterobacteriaceae > Cedecea > Cedecea selenatireducens. The sequence continues at coordinate 1,807,708 of NZ_CP009451.1, read as the reverse complement.
GGGGGTATTTTTGCCCCAATGCTGGCGCTGGGCACGCTGTTAGGCACGGCTTTCGGTACGGCCTGTGCGGCCTGGTTCCCGGCTTATCACCTTGATATGGGGACTTTTGCGATTGCCGGAATGGGGGCGCTGCTGGCGGCTTCACTGCGCGCGCCGTTGACCGCAATCGTGCTGGTGCTTGAGATGACGGATAATTACCAGCTCATTCTGCCAATGATAATCACCTGCCTTGGGGCCACACTGTTGGCACAATTCCTGGGCGGAAAACCTTTATACTCGGTTATTCTGGCAAGAACGCTGGCAAAACAAGAGGCTGAGAAGGCCAGAGCGAACGAGCTGGCTTCTGCCGGGCAGAATACTTGAACGATTTACCAGGGTATTAGATAATGCCGCTAAAGTGCGGGTTATTTTCTGCCCGACTTGTTCATTGTTGGGAGCAAAAAATGAGTGATGACGTAGCGCTGCCGCTGCAGTTTACCGAAGCAGCAGCCAATAAAGTGAAAAGTCTGATTGCAGACGAAGAGAACCCTGATCTGAAACTTCGCGTCTATATCACCGGTGGTGGTTGCAGCGGCTTCCAGTATGGCTTCACCTTTGACGACCAGATTAACGACGGCGACATGACCATCGAGAAACAGGGCGTTGCTCTGGTTGTGGATCCGATGAGCCTGCAATACCTGGTCGGCGGCGCGGTAGATTACAGCGAAGGCCTGGAAGGCTCCCGCTTCGTGGTGACCAACCCGAACGCAAAAAGCACCTGTGGGTGTGGTTCTTCCTTCAGCATCTGATGTTCAGCTGAAACAAGAAAGCCGCGTATCAAACGCGGCTTTTTTTATCGCTATTGTCGGTCATTTAGCGCAAAGGTCGGCAGTTTAAGGTGCCAGTAGATGGCCGCCAGGCGAATCACCAAAGTCACCACCATGCCAATCATACTGGCCTGATCCAGCGGGACGTCAAAGGTGTGGTAAGCCGTGGCGTGGACGATACCGCCGATAATGCAGGCGGTGGCGTAAATCTCAGTGCGCAAAATCATAGGGATTTCGCGCGCCAGCACGTCGCGGATGATCCCGCCGCCTACTCCGGTAATTACGCCCATGCAGATTGCAACCAGCGGGCTGGCATGCGCGAGAAAAGCCTTGTTGACGCCAATACCCACAAACACCGCCAGGCCGACGGCATCGAGCACGGGAAGAACCCACTTAGGCAAGCGGCGAGGCTGGCGTATCAGCACAATTGTCAGCATACAGGTCACCATAGCGACGACGAGGTCCGTGGGATCTTTCACCCAAAACACCGGGCCGTTAGCCAGCGCCATATCGCGGATCGTGCCCCCGCCTACCGCCGTGACCACGCCAAGCACCAGCACGCCAAAGGGATCCATCCGCAGCTTTCCGGCTAGCAAAACGCCGGAAATAGCAAACACGGCGGTACCGACGATATCCAGCCAATAGACCAGCATTTATGACCCTCAGAGCGTGACGTTAAGCTTTCGCCAGCTCTTCGCAGAGCTGTTTTGCGGCGAGGATAATACGCGGGCCGGAACGTGTAAACCAGTCATCATTGACGGCAATAACCGGAACTTTCAACTGATTACTCCAGAACTGCCGTACGGACGGAATATTGCTCGCATCGCCAGCAATAATAATAGCCTGTGGTTTGCGCATCAGCACCTGTTCACGGCTGACCTGTGGCCAGGGCACCCGGCTGTCGGCAAAGATATTTTGCCCGCCGCATAGCTCAACGACTTCGTTCTGAATCGACTCTTTGCTGGTGGTAAAAAGCGGCTGCTGGCTGAACTGCAGGAACACTTTTTTGCTTTGGGTATGGCCGTAGCGGGCTTTCAGCTCGGCAAACTGACGGGAAAGCTCAGCCGCGGCCTTCAGCGCTTTTTCAGGCGTTGGGCTAAGCGGTGCAAGCTGGCGCAGCGCGGCCTCAACGTCAGAGACACTTTTCGGATCCAGCCAGATGACCTTGATCCCCAGCGAAACAAGCTGGTTAACCTGCCTGTCGGGATTACCGCCGCGCCAGGCCAGTACCGCATCCGGCTTCAGGGCGACAATGCGCTCGAAATTGACGCCCTGCCAGTTGGCTAACTGTTCAATCTGCTTTGCCTGAGGTGGGTAATCAGAGTAAGCGCTCACCGCAATAGGGGTGATACCGGCCGCGAAGGCCAGTTCGGTATTAGCGGGTGAGAGGGAGATGACCCGAGGCGCCGCCAACAGCAGCGCCGGGAGGCAAAGGAGCAGGGCGGCGGCCCCGCGCCAAAGGATGAGCTTAGCCACGAGCCAGATGCTGAACCAGTTTCTCCACCATCAGGGTGGATTGTTTCGCCGCAACGGCCAGGAACTCTTCAAAGCTGAGGTGAGACTGCTGGTCGGCGACGTCGGAGATAGCGCGAACCACCACGAACGGCGTGTGGAAGTTATGGCAGACGTGGCCAATAGCCGTCGCTTCCATTTCTACCGCAACGGCCTGCGGGAAGTTGTGGCGAATTTTTGCCAGCGCAACGGAGCCGTTAATAAACGCGTCGCCGCTGACGATCAGGCCGCGAACCGCGTGCAGATCCAGCTCTTTAATGCAGGTTTCTGCCGCGTCGATAAGCTTTTTGTCGGCAACGAAAGCCGCCGGACAGCCCGCCATCTGGCCATACTCGTAACCGAAAGCGGTGACGTCAGCATCGTGATAGCGTACTTCGTCGGACACCACGATATCGCCTACTTTCAGCGTTGGCGCCAGGCCACCCGCTGAACCGGTGTTGATGATAACGTCCGGCTTGCAGTGTTCCAGCAGCAGCGTAGCACCCATGGCCGCAGAAACTTTGCCGATGCCGGACTTCAGCAGCGCCACTTCAACACCGTTCAGCGTCCCGGTATAAATTTCGCAACCGGCGATGCTCAGAGTGTGACGGTTTTCGATTTTGTCACGCAGCAGCGTAACTTCTTCTTCCATTGCACCAATAATGCCTGCTTTCATAGAGATACTCGCTAATGTGGTGGAACATGACTCGATTTTCGGGGCATAGTCTATCATGGCAAACAGTCTCCTTATCAACGGAACAGGAGTGGGCATGAGCGAAATAGACTTCCGCAAAAAAATTAACTGGCACCGACGCTTCCGCTCGCCCGAAGGCGTGAAGAGTGAACTTGAGATCCTGCGCATCTTCGAAAGCGATCGCGGCAGGATAATCAACTCTCCGGCCATCCGCCGCCTGCAGCAGAAAACTCAGGTCTTCCCGCTTGAACGCAATGCCGCCGTGCGCACCCGTCTTACCCATTCGCTAGAGGTTCAGCAGGTAGGGCGCTACATTGCCAAGGAGATCCTCAGCCGCCTGAAGGAGCAAAAGGCGCTGGAGAAATATGGCCTCGATGAGCTGACCGGCCCGTTTGAAAGCATAGTGGAAATGGCCTGCCTGATGCATGACATCGGTAATCCCCCGTTCGGCCATTTTGGCGAGTCGGCGATTAACGACTGGTTTCGCCAGCGCCTGCAGCCAAAAGACAGCGGCGGCCAGCCCCGTAGCGAAGACCGCTGCAAGGTGGACGTTTTACGGCTGCGCGAAGGCGAAGAGTCTTTAAACGCATTACGCAGTAAAGTGCGTCAGGATTTATGTCATTTCGAAGGGAACGCACAGGGTATTCGCCTGGTGCATAGCCTGCTGCGGATGAACCTGACCTGGGCGCAGGTCGGCTGCATCCTCAAGTACACCCGTCCAGCCTGGTTTGCCGACACGCCACCTGCCAGCCACGCTTATTTAATGAAAAAACCGGGCTTTTATCTGTCGGAAGAAGGGTATATCGCCCGCCTGCGCAAAGAGCTGGATCTTGGCGAATACAGCCGTTTTCCTCTCACCTGGATAATGGAAGCGGCGGACGATATTTCTTACTGCGTGGCCGATCTGGAAGATGCCGTCGAAAAACGTATTTTCAGCGTTGAGCAACTGTATCAGCATCTCTGCGAGTCATGGGGAGAGCAGGCGAAGGGCGATCTCTTTGAGCTGGTGGTGAAAGATGCCTGGGATAAATCCCGCACCAATCAAATGCGACGCAGCGCGGAAGATCAGTTCTTTATGTATCTGCGCGTCAATACGCTGAACAAGCTGGCCCCGTACGCCGCCCAGCGCTTTATCGACAATTTACCGGAGATTTACTCCGGCGAGTTCAATCATGCGCTGCTGGAGGACGACAGCCCGTTTGCCCGGCTGCTGGAGCTGTATAAACAGGTGGCCGTGCGCCAGGTGTTCAGCCACCCGGATATCGAACAGCTGGAACTGCAGGGTTACCGGGTTATCAGCGGCTTACTGGATATTTACAGTCCCTTACTCGAACTTTCAACCGAGGATTTCACGGAGCTGGTCAGCAAGGAAAGCCTGCGCCGTCTGCCTATCGCGTCACGCCTTTTCCATAAGCTTTCGACCAAACATAGGCTTGCCTATGTGGAAGCGGTGAACGCTTTACACCCGGCAAGCCTTGATTTTTCCGTGTGGGAATACTATTTCCGTGCAAGGCTTATCCAGGATTACATCAGTGGAATGACCGATTTATACGCCTGGGATGAGTATCGACGCCTGATGGCGGTGGAGTGAGGTTTTCGCGAGTTTTGTAAAGATGACCAATAATTTTTTACTTTTTCCATGCACTTAAGCGCTGAACTTAGCGCGTAAAGTTCACTCTGAATGGTGTACACCAACACAGCAATTTTGCGTTATTTGAAAGTTGAGATGATTCCATGAAAAAAACCACGTTAGCAATGAGTGCGCTGGCTCTTAGTCTGGGTTTGGCGCTGAGTCCGATGTCTGCCTCCGCCGCTGAGACGGCCTCTTCTGCATCTGCTGCGCAGCCGCTGCCAAGCCTTGCGCCGATGCTGGAGCAGGTGATGCCTTCAGTGGTGAGTATCAACGTTGAAGGGAGCACAACGGTAAATACTCCGCGTATGGGGCGTAATTTCCAGCAATTCTTCGGTGATAACTCACCGTTCTGCCAGGACGGTTCGCCGTTCCAGAGCTCGCCGTTCTGTCAGGGCGCTGGTCAGGGCGGCAGCCAGCAGCAGAAATTTATGGCGCTGGGTTCTGGCGTCATTATTGACGCAGCGAAAGGCTATGTCGTCACCAATAACCACGTGGTGGATAACGCCAGCGTGATCAAGGTTCAGCTGAGCGATGGCCGTAAGTTTGACGCCAAAGTGGTGGGTAAAGACCCGCGCTCCGATATCGCGCTTATCCAGCTACAGGATCCGAAAAACCTGACGGCGATTAAAATTGCCGACTCCGACGCGCTGCGCGTAGGGGACTACACCGTGGCGATTGGGAACCCGTATGGCCTGGGTGAAACCGTGACCTCCGGTATCGTTTCGGCGCTGGGTCGTAGCGGCCTGAACGTTGAAAACTACGAAAACTTTATCCAGACCGATGCGGCGATTAACCGCGGTAACTCCGGTGGGGCGCTGGTTAACCTGAACGGCGAGCTTATCGGGATCAACACCGCAATTCTGGCGCCGGACGGCGGCAACATCGGTATCGGCTTCGCTATTCCGAGCAATATGGTGAAAAACCTGACCGCTCAGATGGTGCAGTACGGCCAGGTTCGCCGCGGCGAGCTGGGGATTCTGGGCACCGAGCTGAACTCTGAGCTGGCGAAAGCGATGAAAGTCGACGCTCAGCGCGGCGCGTTTGTCAGCCAGGTGATGCCGAACTCTTCCGCCGCAAAAGCGGGCATTAAGGCCGGGGATGTAATTACCTCCCTGAATAATAAGCCTATCAGTAGCTTCGCCGCGCTGCGTGCAGAAGTCGGTTCTATGCCAGTAGGCAGCAAAATCTCGCTGGGCCTGCTGCGCGACGGCAAGCCTGTGACGGTCAGCCTGGAGCTGCAGCAAAGCACCCAGAACCAGGTAGATGCTGCCACTATCTTTACCGGTATCGACGGGGCTGAAATGAGCAACCGCGGCGGTAAAGATCAGAAAGGCGTGCAGGTCACCAGCGTGAAGCCAAATACTCCGGCGGCGCGTATTGGCCTGAAAAAAGGTGACATTATCGTGGGCGTGAACCAGCAGGCGGTGAACAACATCGCCGAGCTGCGTAAAGTGATGGACAGCAAGCCGTCGGTGATGGCGCTGAACATCCAGCGTGGTGATTCGCAGATTTACCTGTTGATGCAGTAATCTCCGTGTAGAACTGAAAAGGGCCGCAAAAGCGGCCCTTTTTTATGGGTTACTGAACTACTTGTTACGGGTCAGTTTTTCCAGATCGGATTCAATTTCGCTGATCTTGTTGGTCACCACTGACTCGAGGTGGCGCAGATCGTCGAGGATCTTACGCTTCAGATCGACCTCGGTGCGGTCGCGCTGGCAAAGCTGATCGAGCTCATCGATGACATAGCGCAGGTTGGGGCTGATCTCCTGCACTTCTTTGTAGCCCTGGCCTACACCATCGGCCACCACGGTTTTGCGCTGGCGTGGGTATTTAAACTTCACGCTTTTGGCAAAAAACTCGCCCTTATCCTTCTGGAAATAGACTTTCAGGATATCGTTGTTGGCTTCCTGCCGGAGGCTGTAACGATCGATTTCATCAGGATTGGTAATACCCAGACTTTTTAAATTATCGTACATAAGCGGTACCCTTAAATATCAATAACCATTAGAGAGTTAACGGAAAATTCCTTTTCCGCTAGTGCCAGATGCAAAAAAGGCGGGATAACCCGCCTTTTGCTGCAAAAAACTTAGTCGATGGTGCGCAGCAGTTCGTTGATGCCCACTTTACCGCGGGTTTTGGCGTCCACTTTCTTCACGATGACCGCGCAGTACAGGCTGTAGGAACCGTCTTTAGAAGGCAGGTTGCCGGAAACGACAACGGAGCCCGCCGGAACGCGGCCGTAGTGCACTTCACCGGTTTCGCGATCGTAGATACGGGTGCTCTGGCCGATATAAACGCCCATGGAGATAACGGAACCTTCTTCGACGATCACGCCTTCGACGACTTCGGAACGTGCGCCGATGAAGCAGTTGTCTTCGATGATGGTTGGGTTAGCCTGCAGCGGCTCAAGTACGCCACCGATGCCGACGCCGCCGGACAGGTGAACGTTTTTACCAATCTGCGCGCAGGAGCCAACGGTCGCCCAGGTATCAACCATGGTGCCTTCATCGACGTAGGCGCCGATGTTGACGTAGGAAGGCATCAGCACGGTGTTACGTGCGATGAAAGCACCCTGGCGGACCGCCGCAGGTGGCACAACGCGGAAGCCTTCTTTCTGGAAACGAGCTTCGTCGTAGTCGGCGAATTTCATCGGGACTTTATCGAAATAGCGGCTTTCAGCGCCTTCGATGACTTTATTGTCGTTAATGCGGAAAGAAAGCAGAACCGCTTTCTTCAGCCACTGGTGGGTTACCCACTGGCCGTCAATTTTTTCAGCAACGCGCAGCGCACCGCTGTCGAGCAGGGCAATCACCTGATTCACCGCTTCGCGGGTCACGGTATCAACATTTGCCGGGGTGATCTCGGCGCGACGCTCGAAAGCGGACTCGATTACATTTTGTAGCTGCTGCATGATGAACATTTCCTGATTGTGACTTACCTTTCAACTTTTGGGCGACAGGGAACTTGACTGTCGCCCGAGGGCCAAAAAGGTAAAAAATAAAAGACCGTTATTTATCGTTTGGATTAAGGGCCGCTGTCAACCGTTGCTGCACTTCCTGCTGGAGCACATTATTAAGCGCACGCCGGTCTGCGGTCGCGATTATAAATAAATCTTCTACTCGCTCACCAATTGTCGTAATTCTCGCCCCATAGAGCGAAATCCCGAGGTCGGCAAACACTTCACCCACCCTCGCCAGCAGGCCAGGCTGATCGAGCGCAATCAGCTCAAGAAACGTACGCCGGTCGGTGTGGGTTGGCAGGAAATTGACTTCGGTATCGACGGTAAAGTGGCGCAGTTTTGCCGACTGGCGACGAGGCTGCGGCGGCTGCCAGGTCGTCTGGGTGATCGCTTGCTCAAGGCTGTGACGAATAATATTGTGTCGGTCAATCGACAGCGGGCTGCCGTCGGGTTCGAGCACGATAAAGGTGTCCATCGCCATGCCGTCACGGGTCGTGAAGATCTGCGCGTCGTGCACGCTGAGGTTACGGCGGTCGAGTTCGGCGCAGACGGCGGCAAACAGATAAGGCCTGTCCGGGCTCCAGATAAAGATCTCCGTGCCGCCGCGCGTTGCCTGTGGGCTAAGCAGGATCATCGGCTGACTGAGATCGTGCTTCAACAAATGACGTGCATGCCAGGCTATCTGGTTTGGCGTATGGCGAACAAAATAGTTGGCCCGGCAGCGCGCCCAGATATGGTGCAGGGCTTCCTCGTTGATATTATCCATCCGCAGCAGTGCAAGCGCCTGAAGCTGGTGGTGGCGGACGCGTTCGCGCATGTCAGGGCTGTTCTGCATCCCGCGGCGCAGCTGCTTTTCGGTAGCGAAGTACAGCTCACGCAGCAGGCTTTGCTTCCAGCTGTTCCACAGCGTTTCGTTGGTTGCGCAGATATCTGCGACCGTCAGGCAGACCAGGTAGCGCAGCCGGTTTTCGGTCTGAACTTCTTCGGCAAACTGCTTGATGACTTCCGGATCCTGAATATCACGACGCTGGGCGGTGACGGACATCAGCAGGTGCTGACGAACCAGCCAGGCAACCAGTTGGGTTTCCCGCGAGTTCAGCCCGTGAAGTTCGGCAAACTTAAGAACGTCCTGCGCTCCCAGCACGGAATGATCGCCGCCTCGCCCTTTGGCGATGTCGTGGAACAGCGCGGCGATTAAGATCAGCTCCGGGTGCGACAGGCGAGGCCACAGATCGACGCACAGCGGGTGCTTCGAGCGTGTTTCTTCTTTGGCGAAGCTTTCCAGCTTTTGCAGGACGCGAATGGTGTGTTCGTCCACCGTGTAGGCGTGGAACAGGTCGAACTGCATCTGGCCGACGATGTGCGACCACTGCGGCATATAGGCCCACAGCACGCTATGGCGATGCATTGGCAGCAGCGCACGGCTTACCGCGCCAGGATGACGCAGCATCACGAGGAACAGCTCGCGGGCTTCCGGAATATAGCAAAGCGGCTGGGTCAGGTGACGGCGGGCGTGGCGAAGATGGCGCAGGGTGGTTGAGTAAATGCCGGTGATGTCGCGATTTCGTACCATCATGTAGAACATGCGCAGGATAGCCTGCGGTTCGCGCATGAACAGAGTTTCGTCCCGCAAATCGATGAGCGTGCCGCGCAGCTGGAAATCATCGTCCAGCGGACGTGGTTTTTCGCTGGCATCAAGCGCCAGAATAGCTTCGTCGAACAGCTGCAGAAGCATCTGGTTCAGCTCGCCCACGCGGCGGGTAACGCGGTAGAAATCCTTCATCATGTGTTCGACCGGCTCGTTGCCCTCGCCGCTGTAGTGCAGGCGCTGGGCCACGCTAAGCTGGCGGTCAAACAGCAGGCGGTTATCGTAGCGATTAACCTCGAGGTGCAGAGCAAAGCGAATGCGCCACAGCAAATGCTGGCATTCATCAAGCTCTTTGCGCTCCGCTTCGGTCAGGAAGCCAAAATCGACCATTTCCCCCATTGAGGTCGCACCGAAGTGGCGGCGGGCCACCCACTGCAGCGTGTGAATATCACGCAGGCCGCCGGGGCTGCTTTTAATATCGGGTTCAAGATTGTAGCTGGTGCCGTGGTAGCGCTGGTGACGCTCGTTTTGCTCTTCAACCTTGGCGGCAAAAAACTTCGCCGACGGCCAGAAGCCTTCACTGAATATATGTTTCTGGAGTTCAAGGAACAGGGCCACGTCGCCAATTAACAGGCGAGACTCGATAAGGTTGGTGGCCACCGTCAGGTCTGATAAGCCTTCCAGCAGGCACTCTTCCAGCGTGCGTACGCTGTGGCCGACTTCCAGCTTCACGTCCCAAAGCAGGGTCAGCAGCTCGCCGATTTTTTGCGCCTGGGCATCGGTCAGCCGCTTGCGGCTCAGGATCAGCAGGTCGATATCCGACAGCGGGTGTAGCTCGGCGCGACCATAGCCGCCCACGGCAACCAGCGCGGCTTCCGGAACATCGGCAAAGCCGTAAGCTATCCACAGCCGCTGCAGCAGCTGATCGATAAATTCGGTGCGGGCTTCAATCAGCCGTTCAGCGGAAATGCCGCTATCAAAGGCCGTACCCAGCCATTTCTGGAAAGTATCTAAGTGCGACTTGATGTCCGCGCAGTTAAGTTCGGCTTCCTGCCAACTGTTTGGATAGTCCGGCTGGCCGGAAATCTCGGGTTCGGTGGTGTTGGCAAACTGCTCTGGTAAAGCTGGACTCATTGTGCGCTACCCATAAAAAAAGCCGGCTCAGGGCCGGCTTAGATTGCTGACTGACGTCAGGGCATCATTCGTTATGCGAAATCACTGCAGGGATGGTGTCATCTTTACGCAGGGTCATAATCTCGCAGCCGTTCTCCGTCACCACAATAGTATGCTCGTATTGAGCAGACAAGCTGCGATCTTTGGTTTTCACCGTCCAGCCGTCTTTCATGGTGCGAATGCGGTAATCACCGGCGTTGACCATAGGTTCGATGGTGAAGGTCATGCCCGGCTGAAGTACCACGCCGCCGTCATCTGCGTCGTAGTGAAGAACCTGTGGTTCTTCATGGAACACGCGGCCAATGCCGTGACCACAGTACTCGCGCACAACGGAGAAACCTTCGGCCTCAACGAACTTCTGGATAGCCGCGCCAAGGGTGCGCAGACGGATGCCCGGTTTCACCATGCGCAGCGCCAGATAGAGACTTTCCTGGGTGATGCGGCACAGGCGTTCGCCAAGAATCGTTGGATTACCCACGATGAACATCTTTGAGGTATCGCCGTGGTATTCGTCTTTGATAACGGTGACGTCGATGTTAACGATATCGCCGTCTTTCAGCGCTTTTTCATCGTCTGGAATGCCGTGGCAAACCACTTCATTGATAGAAATACAGACCGATTTTGGGAAGCCGTGGTAGCCCAGACAGGCGGAAATGGCCTGCTGTTCATTCACGATGTAGTCATTACAGATGCGATCCAGCTCGCCGGTGGTAATACCCGGTTTTACGTGGGGTTCGATCATTTCCAGCACTTCGGCAGCCAGGCGGCCAGCGATGCGCATTTTTTCGATTTCTTCAGGTGTCTTAATTGAGATAGCCATATCAGATCCGCAGATGTCGATAACGTCGACATGAAATGAGCAGGGAAGTTGCTGTAATGGTATCAGGGGGGGCGTCTCCCTGCAAAATTGAGAATCATCAAACGGGCATCACGGCAACAACTATTGGAGTCTGAGCGCCATTTATGGTATAAAGCGCGCCGGACTTGTATTCCGATTTTTCGGGTACAGCCAAATACGCTCACTTTGTGTAAATAACACACACGTATCGACACATGTTCCGGGGTGCCCTTTGGGGTCGGCAATATGGGATACGTGGAGGCATAACCCCATACTTTATATAGAGGTTTTAAAACATGGCTACTGTTTCCATGCGCGACATGCTCAAGGCTGGTGTTCACTTTGGTCACCAGACCCGTTACTGGAACCCGAAAATGAAGCCTTTCATCTTCGGCGCACGTAACAAAGTTCACATCATCAACCTTGAGAAAACTGTACCAATGTTCAACGAAGCTCTGGCTGAACTGAACAAGATTTCTTCTCGCAAAGGCAAAATCCTTTTCGTTGGTACTAAACGCGCTGCAAGCGAAGCGGTGAAAGACGCTGCTAACAGCTGCGATCAGTTCTTCGTGAACCATCGCTGGTTGGGCGGCATGCTGACTAACTGGAAAACCGTTCGTCAGTCCATCAAACGTCTGAAAGACCTGGAAATTCAGGCTCAAGACGGTACTTTCGACAAGCTGACTAAGAAAGAAGCGCTGATGCGCACTCGTGAGCTGGACAAGCTGGAAAACAGCCTGGGCGGTATCAAAGACATGGGCGGCCTGCCGGACGCACTGTTTGTTATCGATGCCGATCACGAGCACATCGCTATCAAAGAAGCAAACAACCTGGGTATCCCAGTATTTGCTATCGTTGATACCAACTCTGATCCGGACGGTGTTGATTTCGTTATCCCTGGTAACGACGATGCTATCCGTGCTGTTAGCCTGTACCTGGGCGCTGTAGCTGCAACCGTTCGTGAAGGCCGTTCTCAGGATCTGGCTTCTCAGGCGGAAGAAAGCTTCGTAGAAGCAGAATAATAAGGCACGCTCGCCAGAGCCCTTATTTAACCAGGTAGTATCTCGTTTGGTTAGGGGCCTTTTTATGGCCCCTTTTTCACTTTTAAGCCCGTCTGGCCACCGTGTCGGGCAGGCCACATCTCCGAGGATTTTAGAATGGCTGAAATTACCGCATCCCTGGTAAAAGAGCTGCGTGAGCGTACTGGCGCTGGCATGATGGATTGTAAAAAAGCGCTGACCGAAGCCAACGGCGACATCGAGCTGGCAATCGAGAACATGCGTAAATCCGGTGCGATCAAAGCAGCTAAAAAAGCAGGCAACGTTGCTGCTGACGGCGTGATCATCACTAAGATCGACGGCAACTACGGCGTGATTCTGGAAGTTAACTGCCAGACCGACTTCGTTGCTAAAGACGGCGGTTTCCAGGCGTTTGCTAATAAAGTTCTGGATGCAGCAGTTGCTGGCAAAATCACCGACGTTGAAGTTCTGAAAGCGCAGTTCGAAGAAGAGCGCGTTGCACTGGTTGCTAAAATCGGTGAGAACATCAACATCCGTCGCGTTTCTTCCCTGGAAGGCGAAGTTCTGGGTTCTTACCAGCACGGCGCACGTATCGGTGTTCTGGTTGCGGCTAAAGGCGCTGATGAAGAGCTGGTTAAACAGCTGGCAATGCACATCGCTGCAAGCAAGCCTGAGTTCGTTAAACCTGAAGACGTTTCTGCAGAAGTTGTAGAGAAAGAATACCAGGTTCAGCTGGACATCGCGATGCAGTCCGGTAAACCAAAAGAAATCGCAGAGAAAATGGTTGAAGGCCGCATGAAGAAATTCACCGGCGAAGTTTCTCTGACTGGTCAGCCGTTCGTGATGGACCCAAGCAAAACTGTTGCTCAGCTGCTGAAAGAGCACAACGCTGACGTGACTAACTTCATCCGCTTCGAAGTGGGTGAAGGCATCGAGAAAGTTGAGACTGACTTTGCAGCAGAAGTTGCTGCTATGTCCAAGCAGTCTTAATGGCTTAAAAGGAACCGCCAACCGGCGGTTCCTTTTTATCCAGCTTTACAGTTTCAGAGCGCTCCGTTAGGCGAGCGGGCTGAAATGCGACAGAATGTCGCCAGAATTAACCATCCCCCATTCGTTGACTGTTCTCAGGAAAGAAACATGGCTACCAATGCAAAACCCGTCTACAAACGTATTCTGCTCAAACTGAGCGGCGAAGCTCTGCAAGGCACAGAAGGCTTTGGTATTGACGCGAGTATTCTGGACCGTATGGCTCAGGAAATTAAAGAGCTGGTGGAACTTGGCATTCAGGTCGGGGTGGTAATCGGCGGTGGCAACTTATTCCGTGGTGCAGGTCTGGCAAAAGCCGGCATGAACCGCGTCGTGGGCGACCACATGGGCATGCTGGCTACCGTCATGAACGGCCTGGCGATGCGTGATGCGCTCCACCGCGCCTATGTGAACGCCCGCCTGATGTCCGCTATTCCATTGAATGGCGTTTGCGACAACTACAGCTGGGCAGAAGCGATTAGCCTGCTGCGCGCGAACCGCGTGGTTATTCTTGCTGCCGGTACCGGTAACCCGTTCTTTACCACTGACTCTGCCGCCTGCCTGCGCGGGATTGAAATTGAAGCAGACGTGGTGCTGAAAGCCACCAAGGTGGATGGCGTGTTTACCGCCGATCCGGTGAAAGATCCTGCTGCGACGCTGTACGAGCAGCTGACCTACACTGAAGTTCTTGATAAAGAACTTAAAGTTATGGATCTAGCCGCGTTTACCCTTGCTCGCGACCACAAATTGCCGATCCGCGTGTTCAACATGAACAAGCCGGGTGCGCTGCGTCGCGTGGTAATGGGTGAGAAAGAAGGCACTTTAATTACTGAATAATTTCAGTTGCCCTGTAATCAGGGTAAGATTTGGCTTTATCTACAGCCAGGAATAAACGGGACTATACTTAGCCTGCAGCGTCACTGCTGCCGTGAATAAGCGTGGTCCGCCTTAAACCAGTTTTCAAGGATTCGTAACGTGATTAGCGATATCAGAAAAGATGCTGAAGTGCGTATGGATAAATGCGTCGAAGCGTTTAAAAACCAAATCAGCAAAATCCGTACCGGCCGTGCTTCTCCAAGCCTGCTGGACGGTATCGTAGTGGAATACTACGGTACGCCAACTCCGCTGCGTCAGCTGGCCAGCGTTACCGTTGAGGATACCCGCACCCTGAAGATCAACGTCTTCGATCGTTCTTTGGGCCCGGCGGTTGAAAAAGCGATCATGGCTTCTGACCTCGGTCTGAACCCAAGCTCTGCGGGTACCGATATCCGTGTTCCACTGCCTCCGCTGACTGAAGAACGTCGTAAAGATCTGATCAAAATCGTACGTGGCGAAGCCGAAGGCGCACGCGTTGCGGTACGTAACGTTCGTCGTGACGCTAACGACAAAGTTAAAGCCCTGCTGAAAGACAAAGAGATCAGCGAAGATGACGATCGTCGTTCTCAGGATGACGTGCAGAAACTGACTGATGCAGCCATTAAGAAAGTGGATGCGGCTCTGTCTGAAAAAGAAACCGAGCTGATGCAGTTCTAAACCACATTTTTTTGTGTATATACTCTAGATAATTCGAGTTGCAGGAAGGCGGCAAAGACGGACATCTTCAGGAGCATAGCTAACTATGTGACTGAAGTGGACGTATGCAGGTAACGCACCTGCAGCTTGAAGTATGACGAGTATAACGCCGTTCAGTAAGCCCTCGCGCATCGCGAAGCGTTTACGGGCGGCGTTTTGCTTTATAAAACGTCAGGCAAAGGCATAGACAACGGGCGCCTTGCGCCGCAAACTAATGCGCCATTAATCCTTCATTTTACGACTTTGAGTACCTCATGAAGCAGCTCACTATTCTTGGATCCACCGGCTCTATTGGCGTCAGCACGCTGAGCGTCGTTCGTCATAATCCTGACAAATTTGCCATAACGGCATTGGTTGCGGGCAGCAACGTCGGGAAAATGGTTGAGCAGTGCCTGGAGTTTTCGCCGCGGTTTGCGGTGATGGCCAGCGAGTCAGCGGCTGCGGAAGTCCGTCATCTCCTGAAAGAGCAGGGGAGTAAAACTGAGGTACTGGCGGGCGAGCAGGCGGCCTGTGAAGTTACGGCGTTAAGTGAAGTGGATCAGGTGATGGCCGCTATCGTTGGCGTAGCCGGGCTGCCGCCTACGCTGGCCGCTATTTCTGCGGGCAAGCAGGTGTTACTGGCGAATAAAGAGTCACTGATCACCTGCGGGCGACTGTTTATGGAAGCCGTTGCACGCAGTAAGGCGCAATTGTTGCCGATTGACAGCGAACACAACGCGATTTTTCAGAGTTTGCCGGAAACAATTCAGCGGAACCTGGGATACGCTAGCCTTGAGGATAATGGCGTATCGTCAATTATCCTCACCGGATCGGGTGGCCCGTTCCGGGAAACGGCTTATGCGGATTTAGCGGCAATGACGCCCGATCAGGCATGCAGCCACCCGAACTGGTCGATGGGGCGTAAAATTTCCGTCGACTCCGCCACCATGATGAATAAAGGTCTCGAATACATTGAAGCGCGTTGGTTATTCAACGCATCTGCAGCACAGATGGAAGTGCTGATTCATCCTCAGTCGGTCATTCACTCAATGGTTCGCTACCGTGACGGCAGCGTACTTGCTCAGCTGGGAGCGCCTGATATGCGCACGCCTATCGCGCATGCTATGGCTTACCCTGCACGCGTTGAATCCGGCGTCGCACCGCTCGATTTCTGTAAAACAGGCTCGCTGACCTTTATGGAGCCTGATTTCGAACGTTATCCATGCCTGAAGCTCGCTATTGATGCGAGTGCGCAAGGGCAGGCGGCGACTACCGCGCTTAATGCGGCAAATGAAGTGGTCGTTGAGGCTTTCCTGAATCAGCAGGTGCGGTTTACCGACATCGCGGTGTTAAACCGCAGCGTGCTTGAGGCAATGAACTTAAGCGAACCGCAAAGCGTGGAAGAAGTGCTGCGTGTGGATGCAATTGCTCGTGAAATCGCCAAAAAACAAGTGATGAACCTCGCAAGCCGGTGATAATTCAGCCGGCTGAAGTGCCGCCATTTGTTCGCTTTGTGCTTCAGTGATATAGTCTGCGCCACTTAATCGCCAGATGTGACTGAGCGTTAGGTGGAAAGCCGTGTCACAACACGGCTTTTTTGTGCACCAGGCTTCAGTATTCCTGAGTACCGCTTAATTTTTTTCAG
Source organism: Cedecea neteri (assembly GCF_000757825.1). Classification (GTDB taxonomy): domain Bacteria; phylum Pseudomonadota; class Gammaproteobacteria; order Enterobacterales; family Enterobacteriaceae; genus Cedecea; species Cedecea selenatireducens. The sequence goes on along the minus strand of NZ_CP009451.1, from coordinate 1,791,285 downwards.
GGAATCATTACGCGTTATGTTGTCTGCTAATCAACAATTAAGCGAATCCTTAATCACGCAGGGCGCACGCCATGTTGCCATCATCATGGATGGTAACGGCCGGTGGGCTAAGCGTCAGGGGAAAATGAGGGTTTTCGGTCATAAAGCTGGCGCAAAATCGGTACGCCGGGCTGTTACCTTTGCAGCGAACAACGGCATTGATGCGCTGACGCTTTACGCTTTTAGCAGCGAGAACTGGAACCGCCCGGCTCAGGAAGTGACCGCATTGATGGAGCTGTTCGTCTGGGCATTAGACAGTGAGGTTAAAAGCCTTCACCGCCATAATGTCCGCTTACGGGTAATCGGCGATACCAGCCGATTCAACCTCCGCCTGCAAGAACGAATCAAAAAAGCTGAAGCATTAACCAGTGAGAATACTGGGCTGACGCTCAATATCGCCGCGAATTATGGCGGGCGTTGGGATATCATTCAGGGAGTGCGACAGCTTGCGTCGCAGGTGCAGGAAGGCTCATTGCGCCCGGATCAGATAGATGAAGAACTGCTCGGTCAGCAGATCTGCATGCATGAACTGGCTCCCGTAGATTTAGTAATTAGGACAGGGGGAGAGCATCGCATCAGTAATTTCCTCATCTGGCAAATTGCCTATGCGGAACTTTATTTTACCGATGTTCTTTGGCCTGATTTCGATGAACAAGACTTTGAAGGTGCGCTAAATGCTTTTGCAACCCGAGAGCGTCGTTTTGGTGGCACAGCACCTGGTGGTGAATAAGCCTGTTGGGGGTCACTTTTGCTGAAGTATCGCCTGATTTCCGCGTTTATTATGATTCCCATTGTAATCGCGGCGCTGTTTTGGCTTCCGCCAGTAGGCTTTGCGATTGCTACGCTGGTCATTTGTATGCTGGCTGCATGGGAATGGGGTCAACTTGCTGGTTTCGTTGCGCGTTCACAGCGCGTCTGGCTGGCCGTTCTTTGTGGGCTGCTGCTTGCGGTCATGCTGATTTCGCTGCCAGAGTACCGGCATTCGGTGCATTTACCGGTAATTGAAATCTCGCTTTGGGCTTCGTTGGTCTGGTGGGTAGCGGCGCTGTTGCTGGTTCTGTTTTACCCGGCTTCTGCGGCGCTGTGGCGCAATTCTAAGCCGATCCGCCTGGTCTTTGGCCTGCTAACCATTATTCCGTTCTTCTGGGGCATGGTCGCGCTGCGTAGCTGGCATTATGATATTAACCACTACAGCGGTTCAATCTGGCTGTTGTACGTGATGGTGCTGGTGTGGGGCGCAGATTCAGGCGCTTATGTCTTTGGGAAAATGTTTGGCAAGCATAAGCTTGCGCCAAAGGTTTCCCCAGGCAAGACCTGGCAGGGGTTTATCGGCGGTCTTGCGACGTCTGCCGTTATCTCTTTGCTGTTCGGCATGTGGGCTGATTTAAACGTTGCGCCTGTTGTTCTGCTAACCTGTTCCATTGTCGCCGCGCTGGCGTCCGTGCTGGGTGATTTAACCGAGAGTATGTTCAAGCGCGAGGCCGGTATTAAAGATAGTGGTCACCTTATCCCAGGACATGGTGGTATTCTTGACCGCATTGACAGTCTGACAGCGGCGGTGCCGGTGTTTGCGTGTCTGCTGCTTCTGGTATTCAGGACGATTTAACGGAAGGTTTTATGCTGAGCATACTCTGGAATTTGGCTGCGTTTATCGTTGCACTGGGTGTTTTAATTACCGTGCATGAGTTTGGCCATTTTTGGGTTGCTCGCCGCTGTGGCGTTCGTGTGGAACGCTTCTCCATCGGGTTTGGTAAGGCGCTATGGCGTCGTACCGACCGCCAGGGAACCGAGTTTGTTATTGCGCTAATCCCGCTGGGCGGCTACGTCAAAATGCTGGATGAGCGCGTTGAACCGGTGTTACCGGAAATGCGCCATGCGGCGTTCAACAACAAAACGGTTTCACAGAGGGCGGCTATCATTGCCGCCGGGCCTGTCGCTAACTTCATCTTCGCTATCTTTGCCTACTGGCTAGTGTTTATCATTGGCATCCCTAGCCTGCGCCCGGTGATCGGTGAAATAACCCCCAACTCTATCGCTGCCGAAGCACAAATTAGCGCCGGGATGGAACTAAAAGCGATAGATGGCATCGAAACGCCTGATTGGGATGCTGTTCGTTTAGCTTTAATCGGTAAGATTGGCGACGCGAGCGCCCGAGTCTCTTATGCGCCGTTTGGGACGAACCAAACTCGGGATGTGACTCTCGATTTGAGCCACTGGCAGTTTGAGCCTGATAAGCAGGATCCGGTAACATCACTTGGCTTCAGGCCTCGTGGTCCGCAGATTGAAAACGTACTGGATGAAGTCCAGCCTCAGTCAGCGGCAAGTAAGGCCGGTTTGCAAGCCGGGGACAGGATCGTTAAAGTCAACGGTCAGCCGCTTCTTCAGTGGAGCACGTTTGTTAACCTGGTTCGTGATAATCCAGGGCAGGCGCTGGCTGTAGAGATTGAAAGACAGGGTAGCCCCTTGTCTTTGACGCTGATACCGGATACAAAACCGGGTAAAGCGAAGGCTGAAGGGTTTGCAGGGGTGATACCTAAAATTATCCCGCTGCCTGATGAGTACAAAACAGTGCGTCAGTATGGGCCGTTCACCGCTGTAGCAGAAGCCACGGATAAAACCTGGCAACTGATGAAGCTGACGGTCAACATGCTGGGGAAATTAATAACCGGTGATGTAAAACTGAACAACCTCAGTGGGCCAATCTCCATAGCTCAAGGTGCAGGTATGTCGGCGGAATATGGTTTAATTTACTTCCTGATGTTCCTGGCGCTTATCAGCGTCAACTTAGGGATTATTAATCTGTTTCCACTCCCCGTCCTTGACGGCGGGCACCTGCTCTTTTTGGCGGTTGAGAAACTGAAAGGCACACCGGTTTCCGAGCGAGTTCAGGACTTCAGTTATCGCATTGGCTCTATCTTGCTGGTGCTATTAATGGGGCTTGCACTTTTCAATGATTTCTCTCGTTTATAGAGAGAATTAGGTTAGGAAGAACGCATAACAACGATGGCGATGAAAAAGCTCCTCATAGCGTCGCTGCTGTTTAGCAGCGCCACCGTATACGGTGCAGACGGGTTCGTGGTGAAAGACATTCATTTCGAAGGCCTGCAGCGAGTCGCCGTCGGTGCGGCCCTCCTCAGTATGCCAGTGCGCGTAGGCGACACTGTCTCTGACGAGGATATCAGTAATACAATCCGCTCACTGTTTGCCACCGGCAACTTTGAAGATGTGCGGGTTCTGCGTGATGGCAACTCGCTGCTGGTGCAGGTCAAAGAGCGCCCGACAATTGCCAGCATCACCTTCTCCGGCAACAAGTCGGTGAAAGATGACATGCTCAAGCAGAACCTCGAAGCCTCCGGCGTGCGTGTGGGTGAATCCCTCGATCGTACGACCCTGGGCGACATCGAGAAAGGGCTGGAAGATTTCTACTACAGCGTCGGTAAATACAGCGCCAGCGTTAAAGCTGTCGTCACGCCGCTGCCGCGTAACCGCGTTGACCTCAAGCTGGTATTCCAGGAAGGCGTCTCTGCGAAAATCCAGCAGATCAACATCGTGGGCAACCATGCGTTTACCACGGATGAACTGATCTCTCGCTTCCAGCTGCGTGATGAAGTGCCGTGGTGGAACGTTGTGGGTGACCGTAAATACCAGAAACAGAAGCTGGCGGGTGACCTTGAAACCCTGCGTAGCTACTATCTGGACCGTGGCTATGCGCGTTTCAATATTGATTCCACGCAGGTTAGCCTGACGCCGGACAAGAAAAGCATTTACGTGACGATTAACATCACTGAAGGCGATCAGTACAAGATTGCCGGCGTGGATGTGAAAGGCAATCTGGCAGGGCATTCAGCAGAAATTGAAAGCCTGACCAAAATGAAGCCGGGTGAGCTGTATAACGGCACCAAAGTCACCAAAATGGAAGACGACATTAAAAAACTGCTGGGCCGTTATGGCTATGCGTATCCGCGCGTACAGACCCAGCCAGAAATTAATGACGCTGACAAAACCGTGAAGCTGCACGTTAACGTCGACTCCGGTAACCGTTACTACGTGCGTAAGATCCGCTTCGAAGGTAACGACACCAGTAAAGATTCTGTTCTGCGTCGCGAAATGCGCCAGATGGAAGGGGCCTGGCTGGGTAGCAACCTGGTTGATGCCGGTAAAGAGCGTCTGAACCGTCTGGGCTACTTCGAGACCGTCGATGTGGATACCCAGCGCGTGTCGGGCAGCCCGGATCAGGTTGACGTCGTCTACAAGGTTAAAGAGCGCAACACCGGTAGCTTCAACTTCGGTGTTGGCTACGGTACTGAAAGTGGCGTGAGCTTCCAGGTTGGCGTTCAGCAGGATAACTGGCTGGGTACGGGTTACTCTGTCGGTATCAGCGGAACCAAAAACGACTACCAGACCTACGCGGAACTGTCGGCGACCGATCCGTACTTTACGGTTGATGGCGTTAGCCTCGGCGGTCGTATCTTCTATAACGACTTTAAAGCTGATGATGCGGACCTGTCCGACTACACCAACAAAAGCTACGGTTTAGATACCACGCTGGGCTTCCCGGTAAACGAATACAACACGCTGCGTCTCGGCCTGGGCTATGTGCATAACGATCTGTCGAATATGCAGCCTCAGATAGCAATGTGGCGTTACCTGGATTCTGTGGGTCAGCACCCGAATATGAACGCCAGTGACAACAGTTTCTCGGCGGATGACTTCACTCTGAACTATGGTTGGACATACAACAACCTCGACCGCGGTTATTTCCCGACGGATGGTTCTCGCGTTAACCTGAATGGTAAAGTCACCGTTCCAGGCTCTGATAACGAGTTCTATAAAGTGACGTTAGATACGGCGACTTACTTCCCGATCAACGACGATCATACATGGGTCATGTTGGGCCGTACCCGTTGGGGTTACGGTGATGGTCTGGGTGGCAAAGAACTTCCGTTCTACGAGAACTTCTATGCCGGTGGTTCAAGCACCGTGCGTGGGTTCCAGTCGAACAACATCGGTCCTAAAGCGGCTTACTTCGGGCCGAACCAGCGTAACTGTACAACCGGGAATGTGTGTAACTCTAACGATGCGGTGGGCGGTAACGCCATGGGTGTTGCCAGCTTTGAGCTGATTACCCCGACGCCGTTCCTGAGCGAGAAGTACTCGAACTCCGTTCGAACTTCCCTGTTCGTTGACGCGGGTACCGTTTGGGATACCAAATGGGAAAATACCGCCGAAACCAGAGCTGCAGGTATACCTGATTACAGTACGCCAGGTAATATTCGTATGTCTGCAGGTTTGGCATTGCAGTGGATGTCTCCTCTGGGGCCGCTGGTCTTCTCTTATGCCCAGCCGTTTAAGAAATATGAGGGAGACAAGGCAGAACAGTTCCAGTTTAACATTGGTAAAACCTGGTAATTTGTTCTGCGCGAAGGAACGCAACAGCAGTGAGGCGTTGCACCCGTTAGCCGCTTAGTCAGTTCGCGGGTGTTCGCAAAAAAACAGTGTCTTCGGACACCTATGGGATGGTAAGGAGTTTATTGTGAAAAAGTGGTTAGTTGCCGCAGGTCTCGGGATTGCTATGGTTGCTTCAGCCGGCGCTCAGGCTGCCTCCAGCATCGCAGTAGTTAACATGGGCAACCTGTTCCAACAGGTCGCACAAAGCACTGGTGTTTCTAAAACCCTGGAAAATGAGTTCAAAGGCCGTGCCGGCGAACTGCAGGGGATGGAAAACGATCTGCAATCCAAAATGCAACGCCTGCAGCGCGATGGTTCAACCATGAAAGCTTCAGATCGCAGCAAAATGGAAAAAGACGTGATGGCTCAACGTCAGTCGTTCTCCGAAAAAGCACAGGCTTTTGAGCAGGATCGCAACCGTCGTTCCAACGAAGAGCGCAGCAAACTGGTTACTCGTATCCAGGCCGCTGTGAAGAAAGTTGCAGATGACAAAGGTTATGATGTTGTTCTGGATGCAAACACCGTTGCTTACGCAGGTAACGACGTGAAAGACATCACTGCAGACGTACTGAAACAGGTTAAATAAGTAATGTCTTCAATTCGACTGGCTGAATTAGCCCAGCAGTTGGATGCAGAATTGCACGGTGATGGCGATCTCGTCATCACCGGCGTTGCATCTATGCAAACTGCTCAGTCTGGCCACATCACGTTCATGGTTAATCCTCGTTATCGTGAACATCTGGCAGTCTGCCAGGCTTCTGCCGTCGTCATGACCGAAGCCGACCTCCCTTACGCCAAAAGTGCGGCGCTGGTAGTGAAGAATCCCTACCTGACCTATGCCCGTATGGCACAAATTCTTGATACCACGCCTCAGCCTGCAAGTGATATCGCACCCAGCGCGGCGATCGATGCGACGGCTAAGCTTGGTCATAATGTTTCCGTCGGCGCGAATGCCGTTATCGAATCGGGCGTTGAGCTTGGCGATAACGTGGTTATTGGCGCGGGCTGTTTCGTAGGCAAAAATACCAAAATCGGCGCTGGCAGCCGTTTGTGGGCGAATGTCTCCATCTATCACAACATCGAAATCGGCGCCCAATGCCTGATTCAGTCCAGTACTGTGATTGGCTCTGACGGCTTCGGTTATGCCAACGATCGCGGTAACTGGGTGAAGATTCCTCAGCTGGGCCGGGTGATTATTGGCGATCGCGTTGAGATTGGCGCCTGCACAACTATCGACCGCGGTGCACTGGATGACACGATTATCGGCAATGGTGTTATCATTGATAACCAGTGCCAGATTGCACATAACGTTGTGATTGGCGACAATACTGCGGTTGCGGGTGGCGTTATCATGGCAGGCAGCCTGAAAATTGGCCGTTATTGCATGATTGGTGGTGCCAGCGTGATCAACGGCCATATGGAAATCTGTGACAAGGTGACCGTGACCGGTATGGGCATGGTAATGCGCCCGATCACCGAACCAGGGGTTTACTCCTCGGGGATCCCACTGCAGCCTAATAAAGCGTGGCGTAAAACCGCTGCCCTGGTGATGAATATCGATGAGATGAGCAAACGCTTAAAAACCATCGAACGTAAGGTCAATCAACAAGACTGATCGTCGCCTGCTCCCTGCGCTGCCGTGCTTCCGGCCATAAGGGTTGGAGCGTGAGCCGCGCGTTTTGATTTGCGGCCTGCTGGCTTTCTTTGATAGCCGCAGGCCGTGTTATTATTGTCATTTAGAATATTTAGACAGGAAGAGTATTTTGACAACTGACACTCATACTCTGCACATTGAAGAGATTTTAGAGCTTCTGCCGCACCGTTATCCGTTCTTGCTGGTTGACCGCGTGCTGGATTTTGAAGAAGGTCGTTTTCTGCGCGCAGTAAAAAATGTCTCTGTAAATGAGCCGTTTTTCCAGGGCCACTTCCCGGGCAAGCCAATTTTCCCAGGCGTGCTGATTCTGGAAGCCATGGCGCAGGCTACCGGTATTCTGGCGTTTAAAAGCGTGGGTAAACTTGAGCCTGGTGAACTGTACTATTTTGCTGGTATCGATGAAGCGCGCTTCAAGCGCCCGGTCGTGCCAGGCGATCAGATGGTTATGGAAGTCACCTTTGAGAAAACTCGTCGTGGTCTGACGCGTTTCAAAGGCGTTGCGACCGTTGACGGAAAAATTGTCTGCGAAGCAACCATGATGTGCGCACGCAGCCGGGAGGCCTAATACGTGATTGATAAGTCCGCCTTTATTCATCCAACCGCTATCGTGGAAGAGGGTGCCGTTATCGGCGCTAACGTCCACATTGGCCCGTTTTGTCTCGTAGGTCCAAACGTTGAAATCGGCGAAGGTACGGTACTGAAATCCCATGTTGTCGTAAACGGCCATACTAAAATTGGCCGTGATAACGAGATTTACCAGTTCGCGTCTATCGGTGAAGTTAATCAGGATCTGAAATATGCGGGTGAGCCGACTCGTGTGGAAATTGGCGATCGCAACCGCATTCGCGAAAGCGTCACCATCCACCGCGGAACGGTACAAGACGAGGGATTGACGAAGGTGGGTAGCGATAACCTGCTGATGATCAATGCGCATATTGCGCATGATTGTCGGGTTGGCGATCGCGTTATCCTCGCGAACAACGCAACGCTCGCAGGTCACGTACAAATTGGGGATCACGCCATCATCGGTGGGATGACCGCGGTGCATCAGTTCTGCATCATCGGTGCTCACGTTATGGTTGGCGGCTGTTCCGGCGTCGCGCAGGACGTTCCACCTTACGTTATCGCGCAGGGCAACCATGCGACACCGTTTGGCGTGAACATCGAAGGCCTGAAGCGTCGCGGTTTCAGCAAAGAGGCGCTGCACGCTATTCGTAACGCCTACAAGATCCTCTATCGCAGCGGCAAAACGCTTGAAGAGGCGAAGCCGGAAATTGCTGAAATTGCAGCTCAGCATCCGGAAGTGAACGCATTTGTTGAATTCTTTGCGCGCTCCACGCGTGGTTTGATTCGCTAAATGAAGCCTGGTCGTCCCCTCACGATTGCCCTGGTCGCCGGAGAAACTTCCGGCGATATTCTTGGTGCCGGTCTCATCCGCGAACTTAAAGCCCGCGTGCCTGATGCTCGCTTTGTTGGCGTAGCCGGGCCGCTCATGCAGGCCGAAGGTTGTGAAACCTGGTATGAGATGGAAGAGCTTGCGGTCATGGGCATTGTTGAAGTGCTGGGCCGTTTACGCCGCCTGCTTCACATCCGCAGTGACCTCACGAAGCGCTTCACCGAGCTGCAGCCGGACGTGTTCGTCGGCATCGATGCGCCGGATTTCAACATTACCCTCGAAGGCAACCTCAAGAAGCAGGGGATCCGCACGATCCACTACGTCAGCCCGTCCGTTTGGGCATGGCGACAAAAACGCGTTTTCAAAATTGGCAGATCGACCGATCTGGTGCTGGCTTTTCTGCCTTTCGAAAAAGCGTTTTACGACCGGTTTAACGTCCCGTGTCGCTTCATCGGGCACACCATGGCAGATGCCATGCCGCTGGATCCGGATAAAAATGCCGCTCGCGCAACGTTAGGTATTGCGCCTGATGCAAAATGCCTGGCGCTGCTGCCCGGCAGCCGCGGCGCTGAGGTCGAAATGCTCAGCGCGGACTTCCTGAGAACCGCTCAATTACTGCGTAAGCGCTGGCCTGCGCTGGAAGTTGTCGTGCCGCTGGTGAATGCAAAACGTCGCGAGCAGTTTGAAAAAATTAAGGCCGAGATTGCCCCAGAGCTACACGTCCATCTGCTTGATGGAAAAGCACGTGAAGCGATGATTGCCAGCGACGCAGCGCTTCTGGCCTCCGGTACGGCGGCGCTTGAATGTATGCTGGCGAAATGCCCGATGGTCGTAGGCTATCGCATGAAGCCGTTTACCTTCTGGCTGGCGAAGCGCCTGGTGAAAACTGACTATGTTTCCCTGCCTAATCTGCTGGCAGGGCGTGAGCTGGTTAAAGAACTGCTGCAAAACGAGTGTGAGCCTATCGGGCTTGCCTGTGCGCTGGAGCCACTGCTGGAAGACGGCGCGGTCAGTCATCAAATGCACGATACCTTCCGGGCGTTGCATCAGCAGATCCGTTGCAACGCGGACCAACAGGCGGCGGACGCCGTGCTGGAGCTGGCTCAATGATCGAATTCGTTTACCCGCATACGCATCTCGTTGCAGGCGTTGATGAAGTGGGCCGCGGGCCTTTGGTTGGCGCAGTCGTTACCGCTGCGGTGATCCTCGATCCGGCAAGGCCGATCGTGGGCCTGGCAGATTCAAAAAAACTATCAGAGAAGCGTCGCCTGGCGCTGTATGACGAGATAATTGAGAAAGCGCTGAGCTGGAGTCTGGGCCGCGCCGAGCCGGAAGAGATCGATAAAATCAATATCCTGCATGCCACCATGCTGGCAATGCAGCGTGCTGTCGCAGGCTTGAGCGTAGTGCCGGAATACGTGCTGATCGATGGAAACCGTTGCCCTGCGCTGCCTGTGCCGTCGCTGGCGGTGGTAAAAGGCGACAGCCGGGTTGCAGAAATCAGCGCGGCGTCAATACTTGCCAAGGTCACGCGCGATCGTGAAATGGCCGAGCTGGATCTTAGCTTCCCGCAATACGGTTTTGCCCAACACAAGGGCTATCCAACCGCTTTTCATCTTGAAAAGCTGGCCGAGCATGGCGCCACCGAGCATCATCGCCGCAGCTTCGGTCCCGTCAAACGCGTGCTTGGGCTGGTGTCCTGAGCGCGAGTAGCTGATACAGAGTAATTGGTGAGAGATGGCTGAACCACGTTTCATTCACCTTCGGGTGCACAGCGACTATTCCATGATTGATGGGCTGGCTAAAACCGGGCCGCTGGTAAAAAAAGCCGCGGCGCTGGGCATGCCTGCTCTCGCTATCACCGATTTTACCAACCTCTGCGGGCTGGTGAAATTCTACGGTTCCGGCCATGGTGCCGGCATTAAGCCTATCATCGGCGCAGACTTCAACGTGGCTAACGAGCTGTTGGGTGACGAACTGAGTCATTTGACGGTGCTGGCCGCGAACAACGAAGGTTACCAAAATCTTACCTTACTGATTTCTCGTGCCTATCAGCGTGGCTACGGCGCCGCGGGCCCAATAATTGACCGTGAATGGCTGGTTGAGCTAAATGAAGGTCTGATCCTGCTGTCCGGCGGGCGCATGGGAGATATTGGTAAAAGCCTGCTTCGTGGGAATCAGCCGCTGGTCGATCAGTGTCTGGAATTCTGGCAGCAGCATTTTGCCGATCGCTTCTATCTGGAATTGATTCGTACCGGTCGAGTGGACGAAGAGAACTATCTCCACGCCGCCGTAGCGCTGGCTGACGAACGCGGCCTGCCGGTGGTGGCAACCAATGACGTCCGTTTTATCGACGCTGGCGACTTTGACGCGCATGAAATCCGCGTAGCTATCCACGACGGCTTCACGCTGGACGATCCTAAGCGCCCGCGCAATTACTCCGCTCAGCAATATATGCGTAGCGAAGAAGAGATGTGCGAGCTGTTCTCGGATATTCCGGAAGCGCTGGAAAACAGCGTCGAAATCGCAAAACGCTGCAACGTTACCGTGCGCCTTGGCGAATACTTCCTGCCGCAGTTCCCTACCGGTGAAATGACCACCGAAGATTTCCTGGTCATGAAATCCAAAGAAGGGCTGGAGGAGCGTCTTGAGTTCCTGTTCCCGGATCCTGACGAGCGAGCACAAAAACGCCCTGAATACGACGAGCGTCTGGACATCGAGCTGCAGGTTATTAACCAGATGGGGTTCCCCGGCTACTTCCTGATCGTGATGGAATTTATCCAGTGGTCCAAGGATAACGGCGTGCCTGTGGGACCGGGGCGTGGTTCCGGTGCGGGGTCGCTGGTGGCCTATGCGCTGAAAATCACCGATCTCGATCCGCTTGAATTTGACCTGCTGTTCGAACGTTTCCTTAACCCGGAACGTGTTTCGATGCCGGACTTCGACGTCGATTTCTGCATGGAAAAACGTGACCAGGTTATCGACCACGTATCGGAAATGTATGGCCGTGAAGCCGTTTCGCAGATCATTACCTTCGGTACGATGGCGGCGAAAGCGGTTATTCGTGACGTAGGCCGCGTGCTCGGCCACCCATACGGCTTTGTCGATCGTATCTCCAAGCTGGTTCCACCCGATCCCGGTATGACGTTGGCGAAAGCCTTCGAGGCCGAGCCTCAACTGCCGGAGATCTACGAAGCTGACGAAGAGGTTAAAGCGCTGATCGACATGGCGCGCAAGCTGGAAGGCGTTACGCGTAATGCCGGGAAGCACGCCGGTGGCGTGGTTATTGCGCCGACCAAAATTACTGATTTTGCGCCGCTTTATTGTGACGATCAGGGGCAGCACCCTGTTACCCAGTTTGATAAAAACGACGTTGAATATGCCGGCCTGGTGAAGTTTGACTTCCTGGGGCTGCGTACGCTGACGATCATCGACTGGGCGCTGAAAATGATCAACCCGCGTCGGGCAAAACAGGGGCTGGAGCCGATTGATATCGCCGCCATCCCGCTCGAGGACAAGAAAAGCTTCGACATGCTGCAGCGCTCGGAAACCACTGCGGTCTTCCAGCTTGAATCGCGCGGCATGAAGGACCTGATTAAGCGTCTGCAGCCTGACTGCTTCGAAGATATGATTGCCCTCGTGGCCCTGTTCCGCCCGGGCCCGCTGCAGTCAGGGATGGTAGATAACTTCATCGACCGTAAGCACGGGCGCGAAGCGATTTCTTATCCGGACGTGGAATGGCAGCACGAAAGCCTGAAACCGGTACTGGAGCCAACCTACGGCATCATCCTGTATCAGGAACAGGTTATGCAGATTGCCCAGGTACTTTCTGGTTATACCCTTGGCGGCGCGGACATGCTGCGCCGTGCGATGGGTAAAAAGAAACCGGAAGAAATGGCCAAGCAGCGCGGCACCTTTGAAGAGGGCGCGATAAATAACGGCGTCGACGGCGAGCTGTCGATGAAAATCTTTGACCTGGTGGAGAAATTTGCCGGGTACGGCTTTAACAAATCTCACTCCGCCGCCTATGCTTTGGTTTCTTACCAGACGCTGTGGCTGAAGGCGCACTATCCGGCAGAATTTATGGCGGCCGTAATGACCGCCGATATGGATAATACCGAGAAAGTGGTTGGCCTGGTGGATGAGTGCTGGCGCATGGGGCTGAAAGTTCTGTCGCCGGACATTAACTCTGGTCTTTATCATTTCCACGTTAACGATGACGGGGAAATTGTTTACGGTATCGGCGCGATCAAAGGCGTGGGCGAAGGCCCTATTGAAGCCATTATCGAGGCGCGAAATCAGGGCGGACACTTCCTCGATCTCTTTGATTTATGTGCTCGCTCCGATATCAAAAAGCTGAATCGCAGGGTGCTGGAAAAACTCATTATGTCCGGGGCATTTGACCGGCTTGGGCCGCACCGTGCCGCACTGATGAACGCTTTAGGTGATGCGCTGAAAGCGGCCGACCAGCACGCGAAAGCGGAAGCCATCGGCCAGGCGGATATGTTCGGCGTACTGGCAGAAGAGCCAGAGCAGGTCGAAAAATCCTACGCCAGCGTGACCCCATGGCCGGATCATGTGGTGCTGGAAGGGGAGCGTGAAACGCTTGGGCTGTATCTTACCGGCCACCCGATTAACCAGTACCTGAAAGAAATTGAGCGCTATGTCGGTGGCATGCGCCTGAAAGAGATGCACCCGACAGAACGTGGTAAAATGACCACGGCTGCGGGTCTGGTGATTGCTTCGCGGGTGATGGTCACCAAGCGAGGTAATCGCATCGGCATCTGTACGCTGGATGACCGCTCTGGTCGTCTGGAAGTGATGTTATTCACAGATGCACTAGAAAAATACCAGCATCTGCTGGAAAAAGACCGTATCCTGATCGTCAGCGGACAGGTCAGCTTTGATGACTTCAGCGGAGGGCTTAAAATGACGGCCCGCGAGCTGATGGACATCGACGAAGCCCGTGAAAAGTACGCGCGTGGGCTTGCTATCTCGCTGACGGACAGGCAAATTGATGACCAGCTTTTAAACCGTCTCCGTCAGTCTCTGGAACCCCATCGTTCGGGGACAATTCCAGTACATCTCTACTATCAGAGGGTGGATGCACGAGCCCGGTTGCGCTTCGGTGCGACATGGCGTGTTTCCCCTAGCGATCGTTTACTTAACGATTTGCGAACGCTGATTGGTTCGGAGCAGGTGGAACTGGAGTTTGACTAAAACAGGAATATTATGAGTCTGAATTTCCTTGATTTCGAACAGCCGATTGCAGAGCTGGAAGCGAAAATCGATTCCCTGACGGCCGTTAGCCGCCAGGATGAAAAACTGGATATTAATCTGGACGAAGAAGTGCAGCGTCTGCGCGAGAAAAGCGTTGAGCTGACCCGCAAGATCTTCGCTGATTTAGGCGCATGGCAGATAGCGCAGCTGGCGCGCCATCCGCAGCGTCCGTACACCCTGGATTACGTTCGTCTGGCTTTTGATGAGTTTGACGAACTGGCGGGTGACCGTGCCTATGCCGACGATAAAGCCATTGTCGGGGGTATCGCTCGTCTGGAAGGCCGTCCGGTGATGATCATTGGTCATCAGAAAGGGCGTGAAACCAAAGAGAAAATCCGTCGTAACTTCGGGATGCCGGCTCCGGAAGGCTACCGCAAAGCGCTGCGCCTGATGGAAATGGCTGAACGCTTTAACATGCCGATCATCACCTTCATCGACACGCCGGGAGCTTATCCGGGCGTTGGCGCCGAAGAGCGTGGTCAGTCTGAAGCGATTGCCCGTAACCTGCGTGAAATGTCCCGCCTGAAGGTGCCGGTCATCTGTACCGTTATCGGTGAAGGTGGCTCCGGCGGCGCGCTGGCGATTGGCGTGGGCGACAAAGTGAATATGCTGCAGTACAGCACCTATTCCGTTATCTCTCCAGAAGGCTGCGCGTCCATTCTGTGGAAAAGCGCCGATAAAGCTCCGCTGGCCGCAGAAGCAATGGGCATTGTTGCTCCGCGTCTGAAAGAGCTGAAGCTTATTGATACCGTGATCCCCGAGCCGCTGGGCGGCGCGCACCGCAACCCGGAAGTGATGGCTGCTTCCCTGCGTGCACAGCTGCTGGCCGATCTGGCCGATCTCGATGTGCTGAATAAAGACGAGCTGTTAAACCGTCGCTACCAGCGTCTGATGAGCTACGGCTACGCCTGATTTTAGGGTGTTGAATAACGATAAGGGTCGGATTTTCCGGCCCTTTTTGCATTTATAGCTTCATGGAAAATCCCATTGCGCTATGCTTAGCACAGTCTTTTTCCAGGAGGTGAACATTGAATACCATTGCGATCATGGGGCCGCACGGCGTTTTCTACAAAGACGAGCCCATCAAGGAACTTCATCGCGCGCTGGAACTGCACGGCTTTCAGCTCATCTACCCGACCAACAGTACCGACTTGCTTAAGCTGATTGAGCACAACCCGCGCATTTGTGGCGTTGTTTTTGACTGGGACGAATACAGCCTCGACTTGTGCAGCGAAATCAACCTGCTAAATGAAGATCTGCCGCTGTACGCATTCATCAATACCCACTCTTCTCTGGATGTTAGCGTGAATGAAATGCGCATGGCGCTGTGGTTCTTCGAGTACGCGCTTAGCGCGGCCGACGACATCGCCCTGCGTATTCGCCAGTACACCGATGAGTACCTGGATACGATTACGCCGCCGCTGACCAAAGCGCTGTTCACCTATGTGAAAGAGGGGAAATATACCTTCTGTACGCCAGGGCATATGGCCGGTACCGCCTACCAAAAAAGCCCGGTCGGTTGTCTGTTTTACGACTTCTTCGGCGGTAACACGCTGAAGGCCGACGTCTCTATTTCGGTGACGGAGCTGGGCTCACTGCTTGACCATACCGGCCCTCACCTGGAGGCAGAAGAGTATATCGCCCGCACTTTTGGCGCCGAGCAAAGCTATATGGTGACCAACGGCACTTCGACATCCAACAAAATTGTCGGCATGTACGCCGCGCCGTCGGGCAGCACAATACTGGTCGATCGTAACTGCCATAAGTCACTGACCCATTTGCTGATGATGACTAACCTGGTGCCGATCTGGCTGAAGCCTACGCGTAACGCGCTGGGTATTCTGGGGGGGATCCCACAGCGCGAGTTCACTCGAGAAAATATCGAGAATAAGGTCGCTGAAACCCCGAATGCAAAGTGGCCGGTACACGCGGTTGTCACCAACTCAACCTACGACGGGCTGTTGTATAACACCGACTTCATCAAAAAAACGCTGGATGTGCCGTCGATTCATTTTGATTCAGCGTGGGTGCCCTATACCAATTTCCACCCGATTTATCAGGGAAAAAGCGGCATGAGTGGCGACAGGGTTCCGGGCAAGGTTATCTATGAAACCCAGTCGACCCATAAGCTGCTGGCGGCTTTCTCACAGGCTTCGCTGATTCATATTAAAGGTGACTACGATGAAGATACCTTTAACGAAGCCTACATGATGCATACCACAACTTCCCCGAGCTACCCGCTGGTGGCCTCCATTGAAACCGCGGCGGCGATGATGCGCGGCAATCCCGGTAAAAGGCTGATCAACCGTTCCGTAGAGCGAGCTTTGCATTTCCGCCGGGAAGTGCAGCGCCTGCGTGAAGAATCAGAAGACTGGTTCTTCGACATCTGGCAGCCCGATCATGTTGACGAGGCAGAGTGCTGGCCTATTGCGCCAGGCGAAGAAGACTGGCACGGCTTCCGGGATGCCGATGCGGATCATATGTATCTCGATCCGATCAAAGTGACCATCCTGACACCGGGCATGAGCGAGTTGGGGGAGATGGCGGAAGAGGGGATCCCGGCGGCGCTGGTGGCCAAGTTTCTCGATGAGCGCGGCGTTGTGGTAGAGAAAACCGGTCCGTATAACCTGCTGTTCCTGTTCAGCATCGGCATTGATAAGACAAAAGCGCTAAGCCTGCTGCGTGGGTTGACGGAGTTTAAGCGCTCTTACGATCTTAATCTGCGGGTGAAGAATATGCTGCCGGATCTGTACGCGGAAGATCCTGACTTTTATCGCAATATGCGTATTCAGACGCTGGCGCAGGGGATCCACAAGCTCATCAAGCAGCATAACCTGCCGGATCTGATGCTGCGCGCTTTTGAGGTCCTGCCGGAAATGCGCATGACGCCGCACGAAGCCTATCAGCTGCAGGTCAAAGGCAACGTAGAAACGGTGGAGATTGAAGAGCTTTTGGGGAGAGTATCAGCCAACATGATCCTGCCTTATCCGCCGGGCGTTCCGGTGGTAATGCCGGGAGAGGTTATCACCAAAGAGAGCCGCGCGGTGCTCGACTTTCTGCTGATGCTTTGCTCGGTTGGAGAGCACTATCCCGGCTTCGAAACCGATATTCATGGTGCAAAACTCGGTGAGGATGGGATCTACAGAGTACGAGTCCTAAAAGAGGCCTGAGAGCTTGCTTTGCAGGGAAGCGATGATTACCTTCCCTGCAGTGACTAAGGAGATTTTATGCTGGGTTTAAAGCAAATTCATCACGTCGCGATTATCGCGTCGGACTACGAACGCAGTAAGCAATTCTATTGCGATGTACTGGAGTTCACGCTTGAGTCGGAAGTTTACCGCAAAGAGCGAGATTCCTGGAAAGGCGATCTGGCGTTGAACGGCCAGTATGTGATTGAGCTGTTCTCTTTCCCGTTCCCGCCAGCGCGCCCGAGCCGCCCGGAGGCCTGCGGACTTCGTCATCTGGCCTTCAGCGTGGATAACATCGAGCAGGCGATAACGCACCTGGAAAGCCATGGCGTAAAATGCGAACCGATTCGCATCGATCCCCTGACCAACAAAAGCTTCACTTTCTTCAGCGATCCTGACGGTTTGCCGCTGGAACTTTATCAGCAGTAAACCTTGCCAGCGTCGCGAATGCCCGGTAATTTGCCGGGCAAACCCTTCGTAACGACGAACTATGACTATCCGCGAACTTCAGTCCTTCCTGCATCCTCATCGCCAGCTGCTGGTGGCGTTCAGCGGCGGGCTGGACTCGACCGTTATGCTGCATCAGCTGGTGACCCTGCGCGATACTGTTCAGCCTGAACTTAATATCAGAGCGATGCATATCCACCACGGACTAAGCCCAAGGGCAGATAGCTGGGTAGAACATTGCCGGGCGCTTTGTGCGGCATGGCGTGTGCCTTTTGATGTGGCTCATGTGCAGCTTCCTGCCGGTGGGCAGGGGATTGAAGGGGAGGCGAGAGCGGCTCGCTATCAGGCGTTATCGGATTCGCTCCTCGCCGGAGAAGTTTTGCTCACGGCGCAGCATCTGGACGATCAGTGCGAGACCTTCCTGCTGGCGCTCAAGCGTGGAAGCGGCCCGGCCGGACTGGCGTCGATGCCCGCTATCTTGCCCTTTGGCGATACCTCATTATTGCGTCCTTTGCTGACAACATCTCGCTCACAGCTCGAAGAGTGGGCTCACGCTTACCGGCTCAGCTGGATTGAAGACGAAAGCAACCAGGATGATAAATACGACCGAAATTTCCTGCGCCTGAGGGTTGTTCCCCTTTTGCAGCAGCGATGGCCACACTTTTCCCGTAGCGTTGCCCGCAGCGCTGAGCTGTGCGGCGAGCAGGAGCAGCTCCTTGACGAGTTGTTGGCGGAACAACTGGATACGTTAATGTCAGAGCAGGGTGCGCTGCGCCTTGAACCGATGTTGACGATGAGCGAGGCCAGACGATTTGCATTGGTGCGACGCTGGTTGGCGTTTCATCGTGCCGCGATGCCGTCCAGAGCTTCTCTGCTGCGTTTATGGCAGGAAGTTGCCTTAAGCCGGGAAGATGCCAATCCTCGCCTTCGCCTGAGGGAGCATGAAATCAGGCGTTTTCAGGGGGAGCTGTATTGGGTGCCGCGGCTCAACGTCGATCGGGATAAAAGCTATTTATGGCCTGCGCCTTACCGACCTCTGCATCTTCCAGGGCTGGGAATGGTTTCTCTCAGCGGTAAGGGAATGGCGGTACGTGCGCCAGCAGACGGTGAAATCGTTAGTCTGCGTTTTAAGGCTTCAGGTTTGCTGCATATCGTCGGCCGGGATAAAGGGCGGACGCTGAAAAAAATCTGGCAGGAACTGCGTATTCCTCCGTGGGAGCGAGATACCACGCCGCTGCTGTTTTATGGCGAACAGCTTATTGCTGCGCCAGGCATTTTTGTCACCCGCGAGGGGCAGGCCACGGAACATTCATGCTGGCATATAGACTGGCAAAAGGGAGTTGAGCAATGAAAAAAATCGTACTGCTGCTTGGGCTCATAGCCTGCAGTTTACCCGCTCTCGCTAAAGGAGATGCACAGGCCGGGGAAGCAAAGGCCATGACCTGTGTCGCCTGCCATGGCATGAGTGGGAAAGCGTCTGCCCCGCTCTATCCAAACATCGGTGGGCAGAGCGAAGCCTATCTCGAACACTCGCTTCAGGCTTACAAAAAAGGGGAACGTAGCGGTGGGCAGGCAGAAATCATGAAGGCTTACGTCAGCGGGCTTTCGGACGAAGATATCAGCAATTTGGCGGCGTACTACGCCTCAATGAAGCCGTAAACAAAACGGGCAACCAACCTGGCTGCCCGTTTTGCGTTATATGCGGTGACAACAGTTATTCGACGCTGACCACGATAGTGCCAATTTCGGGGTGGCTGAAGCTGTTAATTTTATCGAGGCGTAACTCTCGCGTAGCGCCTGCATCATCGACAATCAGGTATTCGACGTTTTTACGAGAAACCAGGTCGCTCGCTTTGGCCTTGAAACTCTCCCCGTCTTTTAGCTCCAGCGTCAGTAACAAGTGATGCTGGCAGGCGAGCTCGAGATTGTCATAATCATCACAGTTGATGGGTTGATACGCATCATTCATTGACATAATCGCTCACCAGTAAGTTCGCGGCAGCATAAGCCGCCTGTTCCCTGACCGACTCCGAGACGGCCTCGCTGGAGGCGACTTCGTTCAGAGCCTTCAATACGCATCCTAAGGCATCAGGAATGTAGCCTAAATCACCGCTGGCAATTTCCGCGTAGCGTTGCCGAACCAATTCACAATACTTTTCCACATACCCTCCTCTCAGAGTCCCGACTTCAGACCTATTCGTGGGGTCAAGTCTAAGCCTACGAAGATAAACTCTGTTTAGCAAGGTGACTATACCACAGCAATGTAACCGATATCAGCCACGCAAATATACCCGTCATACTTCGAGCCGCGAGTATGTTATTTCGCTACAATAGCGCGCAATTGTGTATGGAGAAGTGTGATGGCGTTAAAAGCGACAATTTATAAGGCGACGGTAAATGTGGCCGATCTCGATCGTAATCGGTTTCTGGACAGCAGCCTGACGCTGGCGCGCCACCCTTCGGAAACGCAGGAACGCATGATGCTGCGCCTGCTGGCGTGGATCAAATATGCGGATGAGCGTCTGGAGTTTACCCGCGGCCTTAGCGCGGAAGACGAGCCGGAAATCTGGCGTAAAAACGATCACCTCGGCATTGATCTGTGGGTAGAACTTGGGCTGCCGGAAGAGCGTCGGGTGAAAAAAGCCTGCAGCCAGTCGGCCGAGGTAGCGTTGTTTACCTATAATAGTCGGGCGGCGGAAATTTGGTGGCAGCAGAACCAGAACCGCCTGAGCCAGTTTAAAAACCTGTCTATCTGGTATCTGGATGACGTACAGCTGGCGAAGCTAAGCGAATTTGGCACGCGCACCATGAACCTGCAGGCGACTATCCAGGACGGTGCGATTTGGCTGTCTGATAGCGAGAATAATCTGGAAATCCACTTTACGGCCTGGCTGCAGCAATGATTTCAGTGTCGCGAACGGTTTCTATCCCGGACAATGAAGTCACGATTACCGCGATTCGCGCCCAGGGTGCAGGCGGGCAGCATGTGAATAAAACCTCAACGGCTATTCATTTGCGCTTTGATATCCCTGCCTCTAGCCTGCCCGAGTCGTATAAGATACGTCTGCTGGCAGTAAGTCACCATTTGATCACGCCTGAAGGCGTCGTGGTGATCAAAGCCCAGGAATATCGAAGCCAGGAGATGAACCGTGAAGCGGCGGTGGCTCGCCTGGTTTCACTGATACAAGAACTCACCGTAGTGCAGAAGAGCCGTCGCGCGACAAAGCCGACGCGAGCTTCTAAAGAGCGACGTCTGACTTCTAAAGCGCAGAAGTCGACGACCAAAGCACTGCGCGGCAAAGTTCGCCGCCATCCGGAGTAGCGGCGAAGTTGGGACAATGGCATAAGGAATAAAGCATGAAGAAGAGTCTTCTGGCGGCGCTGGCAGCGCTAAGCCTGTTCACGCTATTTGGCTGTAATAATCGTACGGAAACGCAAACCCTGATCCCTGCTCAGGCGGCGGAACTGAAACCGATGCAGCAGAGCTATCGCGGCGTAGTACCTTGCGCAGACTGTGAAGGGATTGAAACCTCGCTGTTCCTCGAAAAGGACGGCACCTGGGTGATGAACCAGACTTATCAGGGGAAGGGAGCCTCGTTTGCCAGCTACGGTAAATGGGCGCGTACCGCCGATAAGCTGGTCTTGACCGACAGCGAAGGCGAGAAGCAGTACTTCCATCCAAAGGGCGACAGCCTGGTGATGCTGGACCGCGAAGGCAACTCGATTGAATCGCAGTTCAACTACACGCTGAAAGCGGTTGATGCGAAGCTGCCGTCAACGCCAATGCCGATGAAAGGTAAGTACCAATACATGGCCGACGCCGCTGTATTTGAGGACTGCGCTACAGGTAAAACTTTTGCCGTGGCGGATAACGCCGAACTGGAACGTGCCTATGCGGCAGCTCGCGGTAAGAACAATGCGCCAATTCTGCTGGTGGTAGAAGGGCACTTTACGCTGCAGGCCTCCCCTGATAGCGGAGAGCTGCAAAAAGCGCTGGTGGCCGACAAGGGGGCGAAGTTTAAGCCCGGCAAAGACTGTAACGACTAAAACGAAAAAGCCCGTCCATTTGGACGGGCTTTTTTATGCTCAGCGGTAAATTAACCTTTGATCTGCTTTACCAGGAAATCAACGATCTCGCTGGTTTTGATCATCTGCTTTTCACCGGCACGGCGATGTTTATATTCGATCTCTTCGTTGTCGAGATTACGGTCGCCGATAACGATGGTGTGAGGAATACCAATCAGTTCCATATCGGCAAACATCACGCCTGGACGCTCTTTACGGTCATCCAGCAGCACGTCGATACCCTGCGCACGCAGCGTGGTATACAGCTCTTCAGCCAGCTGCTGCACGCGGAAGGACTTGTGCATGTTCATTGGCAGAATCGCAACGTGGAACGGAGCGATAGCATCCGGCCACAGAATACCGCGGTCATCAAAGTTCTGTTCAATGGCGGCGGCGACCACTCGGGTAACACCGATACCGTAGCAGCCCATGGTCAGCGTCTGGTTACGGCCATCTTCGCCCTGAACGGCAGCTTTCAACGCCTCAGAGTACTTGGTGCCTAGCTGGAAGATGTGACCCACTTCGATACCGCGTTTGATCATCAACGTGCCTTTGCCATCCGGGCTTGGGTCGCCGGCAACAACGTTGCGAATGTCAGCCACTTCCGGCAGCGCAACGTCGCGTTCCCAGTTAATGCCGACAAAGTGCTTGCCGTCGATGTTTGCACCAGCGGCGAAATCGCTCATAGCGGCTACGCTGCGGTCAATCACAACCGGAACCGGCAGGTTGATCGGACCCAGGGAGCCAGGGCCAGCTTTCACGATATCGCGAATTTCCTGTTCGGTGGCGAACGTCAGCGGGCTTGCTACCTGTGGCAGCTTCTCGGCTTTCACTTCGTTCAGCTCGTGATCGCCACGAACCAGCAAAGCAACCAGCGGATAAGCGCTACCTTCGGTCGCTTTCACCAGCAGAGTTTTAACCGTTTTCTCGATTGGCAGGTTGAACTGCTCTACCAGCTCGGCGATGGTTTTAGCATTCGGAGTATCAATCTGGCTCATTTCAGCGGTCGGTGCTGCACGGCCTGCTGCCGGCGCAAGGGCTTCAGCGAACTCAATGTTTGCCGCATAGTCCGAGCTGTCAGAGAAGATCACATCATCTTCACCGCTTTGTGCCAGCACCTGGAACTCATGGGAGGCGCTGCCGCCGATGGAGCCGGTGTCCGCCTGCACGGCGCGGAAATCCAGACCCATGCGGGAGAAGATTTTGCTGTAAGCCTCGTACATCTTGTCATAGGTTTCCTGCAGGGATTCCTGAGACGTATGGAACGAGTAGGCGTCTTTCATCAGGAATTCGCGGGAACGCATCACGCCAAAACGTGGGCGCACTTCATCACGGAATTTGGTCTGGATCTGGAACAGATTCAGCGGCAGCTGCTTATAAGAGCTCAGCTCATTGCGAATCAGGTCGGTGATCACTTCTTCGTGAGTTGGACCCAGCACGAAAGGACGTTCGCCACGGTCAACAAAACGCAGTAACTCCGGACCGTATTGCTCCCAACGTCCACTCTCCTGCCACAGGTCGGCTGGCTGAACCACCGGCATGCACATTTCGATAGCACCGGCGTTGTTCATCTCTTCACGCACGATGTTTTCGACTTTCTTCAGGACGCGTAAACCTGTCGGCAGCCAGGTGTATAAACCGGAGGCCAGCTTACGGATCATCCCGGCGCGCAGCATCAGCTGGTGGCTGACTACTTCAGCGTCGGCAGGTGTCTCCTTCAGAGTGGAGAGCAGATATTGGCTAGTACGCATGTTGTTACGGTTCCATTTGAACGGCAGATCGCAGGCCACGGGCGGCCTGCTTCAAAAAAAGTGGTTTAGTTTACCAGTGTGGCAGAGATGTCAAAAGAGAGGGGGCTAAATTAACTCGCTTCGAGCGCAAACACCTCAAAGCCTTGCTCTGTGACGCGCCAGCGGACGTTAAAGTCCAGCAGCAGAACAGCGTAAGTCTTCCCGACATCCTCGCCTTTACGATAAGCAGGACGAGGGTCCTGAGCAAGTACCTGGCAGATAAAACGCGCAATATGCGGATAGCGGCCTTCCAGCCCGGCGAGCTGTAGCTGAACCTCGGGCGTAAAGGTCACGTTCATTTCTGCCTGAGGCGCCTGTTGCGCATAGCCCGCACGCGCATCCGGTACGGCTTCTGCGAAGGGCAGGTACGGTTTGATATCCACGATGGGCGTACCGTCTACCAAATCCAGGCTGCCAAGCTGCAAAATGACTTCATCTTTCTGGCAATGAATGCTTTTCAGTTCAACCAGCGACATGCCAATAGGATTGGGGCGGAAGGTAGAGCGGGTAGCAAACACGCCCATGCGGGCATTCCCCCCCAGCCGGGGAGGACGTACCGTTGGGCGCCAGCCGCCTTCCATCGTTTGATGGAATACAAACAGTAGCCACAGGTGACTAAAAGCCTCCAGCCCGCGAACTGCATCGGCCTGGTTGTACGGCGCAAGCAGACGCAGTTCACCGCCGCCATCTTTGACTAAGCCTGGCTGACGCGGTACGGCAAACTTTTCTTTATAAGGAGAGCGAATTACGCCAATTTGCGCAAACTGGAATTCGGTCATTGCGCCGAAACTTGTAGCGCAGATCCAACGCAAATGGCCTGACGATAGCACCCTGGCGCACCCGTGGTGACATCACAACTGTGCTGCAGAACCGCATTGGCTTTCATTTTGGAAGCGTTGATCTGCATGCGCTTGCGTGCGGTCGGGATATTCGGAGGCGAATCCTGATTGCTTGCCTGGCAAGACTCTCCGCTGACTTCACCTAAATCACGGAACGGTTTACCCACTAAGTCTTCTGCGTTGGTGTAGATTCTGACCGGAGCAGGGCGAGGTGCTTTAGGTTTCTCGGTTTCTGTCTTCGGCGCAGCTGCCGTGCTTTGAACGGGTTCTACGGGGGATCTGCTTAGCATTGAACAGCCGCTCAGCATGAATGCTAATAAACAGATCGGTAAAGCACGCATAATTTTTCCTCAATGAATGTAAAACGGGGAACATTGAAGCAAGCCCGAATCAAAATAACAAGGCGGGCTTGCGCCCGCCTTTAATTATTTACGTAAAACTGAAGAATGGAAACTTACCAGCCTTTAACCGCGCCGCCGTTAAAGACTTTGTTGGCCGCTTCGTTCACTTCGTCAGACTGGTATGCCTGAACGAATTTCTTCACGTTCTCTGCATCTTTGTTGTCTTCACGAGAAACGATCAGGTTCACATAAGGAGAGTTTTTGTCTTCAACGAAGATGCCGTCTTTCGCTGGCGTCAGGCCAATCTGGCTGGCGTAAGTGGTGTTGATGACCGCCAGAGCAATCTGAGCATCATCCAGAGAACGTGGCAGCTGCGGTGCTTCCAGCTCAACCAGCTTCAGATTTTTTGGGTTCTCGGTTACATCCAGAACGGTTGGCAGCAGGCCAACACCGTCTTTCAGTTTAATCAGACCTTCTTTCTGCAGCAGCAGCAGAGAGCGACCGAGGTTAGTCGGGTCGTTTGGCAGTGCTACCTGAGAACCCGGCTGCAGCTCATCCAGAGATTTGATTTTTTTGGAATAACCGGCGATTGGGTAAACAAAAGTATTGCCCACGGAAACCAGCTTATAACCGCGATCTTTGATCTGCTGATCCAGATAAGGCTTGTGCTGGAAGGCGTTAACATCGATGTCGCCTTTGCTCAGCGCTTCGTTTGGCAGCACATAGTCGGTAAAGGTCACCAGCTCAACGTCGAGGCCATATTTCTCTTTAGCCACTTTCTGAGCGACTTCGGCAACCTGCTGTTCTGCACCGGCAATCACGCCGACTTTAATGTGGTTTGGATCTTTTTCTTCCTGACCGCAACCCACCAGGGCCAGAGAGCCAATCAGAGCACCGACCGCGGCGAACGTTTTAAAGTTAAAAGCCATGTCCTTTTCCTTGTATGAATGCAGTTGTGTTTATTTGTGTGTAACAGCCCGGACGATACGATCGCCAGAGAATTGAATTAAGTAAACCAGCACGACCAGCAGAACCAGCACGGTATTCATTACTGTCGCGTTGTAGCCGATGTAACCGTACTGATAGCCAATTTGGCCCAGACCACCCGCACCAACGGCACCGCCCATTGCAGAATAGCCTACCAGGGTAATAAGGGTAATGGTGGCGGCATTTACCAGGCCCGGAAGTGCTTCCGGCAGCAACACTTTGCGGATGATTTGCAGCGGCGTGGCGCCCATCGCGCGTGAAGCTTCAATCAGACCGGTTGGGATTTCCAGCAGGGCGTTTTCGACCATTCGGGCAATAAACGGCGCTGCACCAACGGTCAATGGAACGATCGCCGCCTGCAGGCCGATAGAAGTTCCTACGATGACGCGGGTAAAAGGAATCATCCAGACGAGCAGAATAATGAACGGGATAGAACGGAAGATGTTAACTACCGCCGAGAGGCTGCTATAAAGCTTCGCGTTAGCGCTGATTTGCCCGGGGCGAGTGATGTACAGCAACACGCCGACAGGCAGGCCAATCACAAACCCGAAGAAACCGGAAACAAAGGTCATGGCTAACGTTTCATACACGCCGCGAGCCAGTAACCAAATCATTGCTTCAGACATAACCCAGCACCTCTACTTTCACGTGTTGCTCCTGCAGCCAGGCAATAGCCGATTGCGTATCTTTTGGCTCGCCGTGCATTTCGCACAGCATGATGCCGAACTTCACGCCGCCGGCATAATCCATCTGCGCGCTAATAATGTTGCTGTTCACGTTGAAGGTACGTGCTGTTTCAGAGAGAAGGGGGGCATCGACCGACTGGCCGGTGAACTCCAGGCGCAATAAAGGTACCGCGCTTTCTTTATTCTCTGCGCTCAGGCGCTGAGCGTAATCTTCCGGTACGTCGAGATGCAGAGTGGACTGGATAAACTGCTGAGCCAGAGGCGTTTTCGGATGGGAGAACACTTCGCTCACCGTATCCTGCTCGATAAGCTCGCCGTTGCTGATAACGGCCACGCAGTCACAAATGCGTTTTACGACATCCATCTCGTGGGTGATGAGCAGAATAGTCAGCCCCAGGCGACGATTAATGTCTTTCAGCAGCTCCAGAATAGAGCGGGTTGTGGCGGGATCCAGCGCGCTGGTGGCTTCGTCGCACAACAGCACTTTTGGATTGCTTGCCAGTGCACGGGCAATCGCCACGCGCTGTTTCTGACCACCGGAAAGGTTTGCAGGCCAGGCATCGTGTTTTTCACTGAGGCCAACTAAATCCAGCAGTTCGGTAACGCGGCGTTTAATCTCTTCTTTTGGCGTATTGTCCAGCTCAAGCGGCAAAGCAACGTTGCCGAATACGGTACGCGAAGAGAGCAGATTAAAGTGCTGGAAGATCATGCCAATCTGGCGACGGGCTTTAGTTAACTGGGTTTCGGAAAGCGTTGTCAGGTCCTGGCCATCAACCAGAACTGAACCCTGAGTCGGACGCTCAAGCAGGTTTACACAGCGGATGAGGGTGCTTTTCCCCGCACCGGACGCGCCAATCACGCCATAAATTTGCCCGGCAGGCACATGCAGACTGACATTGTTTAATGCCTGTATGCTGCGGTTGCCCTGCTGGAACACCTTGGTGATATTTGAAAGTTTAATCATTGAGTTATTTATTATCGTATAGGTAATAGCCGTGGAATTTTCTGCTACCAGTAACCAAAGTTACCGTAATCGATATGGATGTTAAGGCATCCAGACGTCTAAATCAATCAGGGAGTGAAGGACTGTTCTCTCCTTATTACTAAATCATGCGATACTAGCCGCAATTAATCCGTATCAGGAGTTCTCCAGTGGCACAGTCCGTACCCGCTATTTTTCTCGACCGCGATGGCACCATTAATGTCGATCATGGCTATGTATATGAAGTTGACCGATTCGAGTTTATTGATGGTGCTATAGAGGCAATGCGCGAATTAAAAGAGATGGGCTTTGCTCTGGTGCTGGTAACTAACCAGTCCGGCATCGCACGCGGGATGTTCACCGAGGCAGATTTTGAGAACCTGACCGAGTGGATGGACTGGTCGCTGGCGGACCGCGGTGTGGATCTCGATGGCATCTATTATTGCCCTCATCACCCGGAAGGAAGCGTGGAAGAGTTTCGTCAGAATTGTGATTGCCGTAAGCCGCAGCCGGGTATGCTGATTTCTGCACGTGACTTCCTGCACATCGATATGGCTTCTTCTTATATGGTTGGCGACAAAATTGAAGATATGCAGGCCGCCGCCGCAGCTATGGTTGGGACTAAAGTGCTGGTACGCACTGGCAAACCTGTAACGGAAGAGGGCGAGGCGGCGGCAGATTTGGTCATTAATAGCCTTGCTGACCTGCCAAAAGCCATCAAACAGCGCCAAAAATAAGCGTTACGATTAAAAAACGCGCGGTCAGAAAGTTTTTTCAAATTAGGGGTTGTCAGGCTCTGAGAACTCCCTATAATGCGCCTCCACTGACACGGCAAAGCGGCTTCGAAAGCGGCTTAACAACCCGGTAGTCAGTCAGACGAAAGCGAAAATAAACGCTTGACTCTGAAAGAGGAAAGCGTAATATACGCCACCTCGAGTTAGCAAGCGAAAGCGCGTAACTCACTGCTCTTTAACAATTTATCAGACAATCTGTGTGGGCACTCGCAGGATTGATATCTCAGCATCTTCGGATGCAACAAAATATCAAGTCTTGAAGAGTGACTACTGATTTTATAAACAGTTTTAATTCTTTGAGCATCAAACACTTTTAAATTGAAGAGTTTGATCATGGCTCAGATTGAACGCTGGCGGCAGGCCTAACACATGCAAGTCGAGCGGTAGCACAGGGAGCTTGCTCCTGGGTGACGAGCGGCGGACGGGTGAGTAATGTCTGGGGATCTGCCTGATGGAGGGGGATAACTACTGGAAACGGTAGCTAATACCGCATAACGTCGCAAGACCAAAGAGGGGGACCTTCGGGCCTCTTGCCATCAGATGAACCCAGATGGGATTAGCTAGTAGGTGGGGTAATGGCTCACCTAGGCGACGATCCCTAGCTGGTCTGAGAGGATGACCAGCCACACTGGAACTGAGACACGGTCCAGACTCCTACGGGAGGCAGCAGTGGGGAATATTGCACAATGGGCGCAAGCCTGATGCAGCCATGCCGCGTGTATGAAGAAGGCCTTCGGGTTGTAAAGTACTTTCAGCGAGGAGGAAGGCGTTAAGGTTAATAACCTTAGCGATTGACGTTACTCGCAGAAGAAGCACCGGCTAACTCCGTGCCAGCAGCCGCGGTAATACGGAGGGTGCAAGCGTTAATCGGAATTACTGGGCGTAAAGCGCACGCAGGCGGTTTGTTAAGTCGGATGTGAAATCCCCGGGCTCAACCTGGGAACTGCATTCGAAACTGGCAAGCTTGAGTCTTGTAGAGGGGGGTAGAATTCCAGGTGTAGCGGTGAAATGCGTAGAGATCTGGAGGAATACCGGTGGCGAAGGCGGCCCCCTGGACAAAGACTGACGCTCAGGTGCGAAAGCGTGGGGAGCAAACAGGATTAGATACCCTGGTAGTCCACGCCGTAAACGATGTCGACTTGGAGGTTGTGCCCTTGAGGCGTGGCTTCCGGAGCTAACGCGTTAAGTCGACCGCCTGGGGAGTACGGCCGCAAGGTTAAAACTCAAATGAATTGACGGGGGCCCGCACAAGCGGTGGAGCATGTGGTTTAATTCGATGCAACGCGAAGAACCTTACCTACTCTTGACATCCAGAGAACTTTCCAGAGATGGATTGGTGCCTTCGGGAACTCTGAGACAGGTGCTGCATGGCTGTCGTCAGCTCGTGTTGTGAAATGTTGGGTTAAGTCCCGCAACGAGCGCAACCCTTATCCTTTGTTGCCAGCGGTTCGGCCGGGAACTCAAAGGAGACTGCCAGTGATAAACTGGAGGAAGGTGGGGATGACGTCAAGTCATCATGGCCCTTACGAGTAGGGCTACACACGTGCTACAATGGCGCATACAAAGAGAAGCGACCTCGCGAGAGCAAGCGGACCTCATAAAGTGCGTCGTAGTCCGGATTGGAGTCTGCAACTCGACTCCATGAAGTCGGAATCGCTAGTAATCGTAGATCAGAATGCTACGGTGAATACGTTCCCGGGCCTTGTACACACCGCCCGTCACACCATGGGAGTGGGTTGCAAAAGAAGTAGGTAGCTTAACCTTCGGGAGGGCGCTTACCACTTTGTGATTCATGACTGGGGTGAAGTCGTAACAAGGTAACCGTAGGGGAACCTGCGGTTGGATCACCTCCTTACCTAAAAGATACAAACCCGCGTAGTGCTCACACAGATTGTCTGATAGAAAACGAGCAGTAAAACCTTATAGGCTTGTAGCTCAGGTGGTTAGAGCGCACCCCTGATAAGGGTGAGGTCGGTGGTTCAAGTCCACTCAGGCCTACCAAATTTTCCCCTGTTCTGCGTTGCACCTCAGACTCGCATACTTAAGTATGCGTCGCTAAGTTGCGCCTTGACCAGATGAAAATTAACGGTAATCAAAGGTTTTACGAAATCGATGGGGCTATAGCTCAGCTGGGAGAGCGCCTGCCTTGCACGCAGGAGGTCAGCGGTTCGATCCCGCTTAGCTCCACCATCATTTCATGCACCAAAACTACTTCAGAGTGTACCGGCAACGGTGTGCTGCGAAGTATTTGCTCTTTAACAATCCGGAACAAGCTGAAAATTGAAACGACATGTCGTCTCATTCCTCCGTAATAAGGGATGGGGTTAAGACATGTTCGAGTCTCTCAAATTTTCGCAACAGCGATGGTGTCTCACGAGACATCTTCGGGTTGTGAGGTTAAGCGACTAAGCGTACACGGTGGATGCCCTGGCAGTCAGAGGCGATGAAGGACGTGCTAATCTGCGATAAGCGTCGGTAAGGTGATATGAACCGTTATAGCCGGCGATTTCCGAATGGGGAAACCCAGTGTGATTCGTCACACTATCGTTAAGTGAATACATAGCTTAACGAAGCGAACCGGGGGAACTGAAACATCTAAGTACCCCGAGGAAAAGAAATCAACCGAGATTCCCCCAGTAGCGGCGAGCGAACGGGGAGCAGCCCAGAACCTGAATCAGTTTGTGTGTTAGTGGAAGCGTCTGGAAAGTCGCAGGGTACAGGGTGATACTCCCGTACACTAAAATGCACATACTGTGAGTTCGAAGAGTAGGGCGGGACACGTGGTATCCTGTCTGAATATGGGGGGACCATCCTCCAAGGCTAAATACTCCTGACTGACCGATAGTGAACCAGTACCGTGAGGGAAAGGCGAAAAGAACCCCGGCGAGGGGAGTGAAACAGAACCTGAAACCGTGTACGTACAAGCAGTGGGAGCCTCTTTATGGGGTGACTGCGTACCTTTTGTATAATGGGTCAGCGACTTATATTCTGTAGCAAGGTTAACCGTATAGGGGAGCCGCAGGGAAACCGAGTCTTAACTGGGCGTTAAGTTGCAGGGTATAGACCCGAAACCCGGTGATCTAGCCATGGGCAGGTTGAAGGTTGGGTAACACTAACTGGAGGACCGAACCGACTAATGTTGAAAAATTAGCGGATGACTTGTGGCTGGGGGTGAAAGGCCAATCAAACCGGGAGATAGCTGGTTCTCCCCGAAAGCTATTTAGGTAGCGCCTCGTGAACTCATCTTCGGGGGTAGAGCACTGTTTCGGCTAGGGGGCCATCCCGGCTTACCAACCCGATGCAAACTACGAATACCGAAGAATGTTATCACGGGAGACACACGGCGGGTGCTAACGTCCGTCGTGAAGAGGGAAACAACCCAGACCGCCAGCTAAGGTCCCAAAGTCATGGTTAAGTGGGAAACGATGTGGGAAGGCACAGACAGCCAGGATGTTGGCTTAGAAGCAGCCATCATTTAAAGAAAGCGTAATAGCTCACTGGTCGAGTCGGCCTGCGCGGAAGATGTAACGGGGCTAAACCATGCACCGAAGCTGCGGCAGCGACGCTTATGCGTTGTTGGGTAGGGGAGCGTTCTGTAAGCCGTCGAAGGTGGACTGTGAGGTCTGCTGGAGGTATCAGAAGTGCGAATGCTGACATAAGTAACGATAAAGCGGGTGAAAAGCCCGCTCGCCGGAAGACCAAGGGTTCCTGTCCAACGTTAATCGGGGCAGGGTGAGTCGACCCCTAAGGCGAGGCCGAAAGGCGTAGTCGATGGGAAACAGGTTAATATTCCTGTACTTGGTGTTACTGCGAAGGGGGGACGGAGAAGGCTATGTTAGCCGGGCGACGGTTGTCCCGGTTTAAGCATGTAGGCGGAGTGTTTAGGTAAATCCGGACGCTTATTAAACGCTGAGGTGTGATGACGAGGCACTACGGTGCTGAAGTAACAAATGCCCTGCTTCCAGGAAAAGCCTCTAAGCATCAGGTAACATTAAATCGTACCCCAAACCGACACAGGTGGTCAGGTAGAGAATACCAAGGCGCTTGAGAGAACTCGGGTGAAGGAACTAGGCAAAATGGTGCCGTAACTTCGGGAGAAGGCACGCTGTCGGTAGGTGAAACCCCTCGCGGGTGGAGCTGAAGGCAGTCGAAGATACCAGCTGGCTGCAACTGTTTATTAAAAACACAGCACTGTGCAAACACGAAAGTGGACGTATACGGTGTGACGCCTGCCCGGTGCCGGAAGGTTAATTGATGGGGTTATCCGCAAGGAGAAGCTCTTGATCGAAGCCCCGGTAAACGGCGGCCGTAACTATAACGGTCCTAAGGTAGCGAAATTCCTTGTCGGGTAAGTTCCGACCTGCACGAATGGCGTAATGATGGCCAGGCTGTCTCCACCCGAGACTCAGTGAAATTGAAATCGCTGTGAAGATGCAGTGTACCCGCGGCAAGACGGAAAGACCCCGTGAACCTTTACTATAGCTTGACACTGAACATTGAGCCTTGATGTGTAGGATAGGTGGGAGGCTTTGAAGCG
The DNA here is from genome assembly GCF_000757825.1 of Cedecea neteri. Classification (GTDB taxonomy): domain Bacteria; phylum Pseudomonadota; class Gammaproteobacteria; order Enterobacterales; family Enterobacteriaceae; genus Cedecea; species Cedecea selenatireducens. The sequence continues at coordinate 1,758,812 of NZ_CP009451.1, read as the reverse complement.
TGGACGCCAGTCTGCGTGGAGCCAACCTTGAAATACCACCCTTTAATGTTTGATGTTCTAACGTAGACCCGTGATCCGGGTTGCGGACAGTGTCTGGTGGGTAGTTTGACTGGGGCGGTCTCCTCCTAAAGCGTAACGGAGGAGCACGAAGGTTAGCTAATCACGGTCGGACATCGTGAGGTTAGTGCAAAGGCATAAGCTAGCTTGACTGCGAGAGTGACGGCTCGAGCAGGTGCGAAAGCAGGTCTTAGTGATCCGGTGGTTCTGAATGGAAGGGCCATCGCTCAACGGATAAAAGGTACTCCGGGGATAACAGGCTGATACCGCCCAAGAGTTCATATCGACGGCGGTGTTTGGCACCTCGATGTCGGCTCATCACATCCTGGGGCTGAAGTAGGTCCCAAGGGTATGGCTGTTCGCCATTTAAAGTGGTACGCGAGCTGGGTTTAGAACGTCGTGAGACAGTTCGGTCCCTATCTGCCGTGGGCGCTGGAGAATTGAGGGGGGCTGCTCCTAGTACGAGAGGACCGGAGTGGACGCATCACTGGTGTTCGGGTTGTCATGCCAATGGCATTGCCCGGTAGCTAAATGCGGAAAAGATAAGCGCTGAAAGCATCTAAGCGCGAAACTTGCCCCGAGATGAGTTCTCCCTGACCCTTTAAGGGTCCTGAAGGAACGTTGAAGACTACGACGTTGATAGGCTGGGTGTGTAAGCGTAGCGATACGTTGAGCTAACCAGTACTAATGATCCGTGAGGCTTAACCTTACAACACCGAAGGTGTTTTGAGAGAAATTAGAGAGAAAGAGTAAATTTTCAGCTTAGTTCAGGATTAAATTGATGGTTATGCGGATGCATGACGGTCAATAACAGAATTTGCCTGGCGGCCGTAGCGCGGTGGTCCCACCTGACCCCATGCCGAACTCAGAAGTGAAACGCCGTAGCGCCGATGGTAGTGTGGGGTCTCCCCATGCGAGAGTAGGGAACTGCCAGGCATCAAATTAGCAGTAATGGTCAGTAATACGAGGCAGTTCACTACTCTCAGAGAGTAGGACTGACGAACCGAAAGGTGAGTCTGAACGCTGCGAAGCAGCGGCCCGTAGGGTGAACGTAAGTTCATCAACTGCCAGGCATCAAATTAAGCAGTAAGCTGATGTGAAAATCAGTGGTTGTAGAAAAATTCGGTGGAGCGGTAGTTCAGTCGGTTAGAATACCTGCCTGTCACGCAGGGGGTCGCGGGTTCGAGTCCCGTCCGTTCCGCCACTTATTTAAGCCCTGAGTCTTAGACTCAGGGCTTTTTTGTATTTAAATTCCATCAAAATTAACAACATTGTTGCTGATTTAGCAAAAATCTTCTGCATTTATCCGTCTTTTTCAGCAGAGTTCTCCCCGGCATACTCTTCCTCATACCAACGAACATCCCATAATGAGGTTAAAAATGGCAATTCCTGCATTCGGTCTGGGCACTTTCCGCCTGAAAGACGACATCGTCATCGCATCGGTTAAAACAGCCCTGGAGCTGGGCTATCGTGCTGTAGATACTGCTCAGATTTATGATAATGAGGCGGCTGTTGGTCAGGCGCTTGAAGAAAGCGGCATTCCACGTGAAGAGCTTTTTATCACGACTAAAATCTGGATTGAAAACCTCAGCAAGGACAAACTGATCCCAAGCCTGAAAGAGAGCCTGGTGAAGCTGCGCACTGATTACGTCGATCTGACGCTGATCCACTGGCCTTCGCCAAACGATGCCGTGCCGGTGGCTGAATTCATGCAGGCGCTGCTGGAGGCGAAAGAAGCCGGTTTCACGCGCCAAATTGGGATTTCAAACTTTACGGTTGAACTGATGCAGCAGGCAATTGATGCCGTTGGCGCTGAAAATATTGCCACCAACCAGATTGAGCTGTCGCCATACCTGCAAAACCGCACCGTTGTTGAGTGGGCTAAGCAGCACAACATCCACATTACGTCCTATATGACGCTGGCCTATGGGAAAGCGTTGGCGGATGAAACCATTGGCCGTATTGCACAGAAACATCAGGCAACGCCTGCGCAGGTTATTCTGGCATGGGCAATGGCTCTGGATTATGCAGTGATTCCTTCTTCGACAAAACGCGCGAATCTGGAAAGCAATCTGCAGGCGCAGAGCCTGAAGCTGGATGCTGAAGATATGGCGGCCATTGCTGCTCTGGAATGCAATGACCGCCTGGTGAGCCCGGAAGGTCTGGCACCGAAGTGGGATAACTGATCCTGATTACGGCCCTTCAGGGGGCCGTTTTACTGCGTCACTCAGAAAATCAATAAATGCACGAATACGCGTACTGACCGCCCGGTCGCTATAGTACACCGCGCTAAAAGGCATATTGACCGGTAAAAGCTTATCGGCAAGCACCTCAACAAACTCTCCGCTTTCAATTTCTTTATCAATCATAAAGTCTGACAGACAGGCGATACCGTTCCCCGTCAGGCACAGCTGCTTAAGCGTTTCTCCGCTATTTGAAGATAACCCTGGTTTTATCTCAAAGAGTTGTCCATCCGCTTGTGAAACCGGCCAGCGGTTAAGTGAAGAAGGCTCGGTAAAGCCCAGGCAGACGTGATTTACCAGATCGGCAGCGGTTTCTGGTGCTCCATTAGCCGCTATATATTCGGGCGAGGCAATGATTTTGCGGTAGCTGCTAAAAAGCGGGCGGGCACGGAGGCTTGAGTCGGTTAAATTGCCAACGCGAATCGCCACATCGACTTTACGTTCGATGAGGTTAATGAAGGTTTCCGACGATACAAGAGACAGCGTCATTTCCGGGTAGCGCTCGCGGAACGGTTTTATCAGCGGCATCAGTAGATGCAACATCACCGGCGTTGCGGCATCAATGCGCAGCAATCCCCTTGGCATCTGCTTGCTTTCCATCACTTCATTTTCAGCCGCGGCCATCGCCTGCAAAATTTGCTGCACGTTCCTGAAATAGCGCTCACCTTCTTCCGTCAGGCTAAGCTGGCGCGTTGTTCGGTTAAGCAGGCTCACGCCCAGCTTCATCTCCAGCTTTTTTACCGTCCTGCTCACCGCTGAGTTAGCCAGCCCCAGCTGTTCTGCCGCGCGGCTGAAGCTCCCGCTCTCTACTACGGCAACAAAAATCGCAAGTTCATCTGACGTAGCCTTCATTGTTGCTCCACAAGCAAAATTCTATTGAGATTTTACATATTTTTGTTATTTAAGCATCCCGCCATACTACGTGTCATCAAAAGACACCTGTTATGGAGTAAATTATGCCTCTGGCGCTTCTCGCACTGACAATCAGTGCTTTCGCAATCGGCACCACCGAGTTCGTTATTGTCGGGCTTGTACCGACCATCGCTGAACAGCTTGCAATCTCAGTTCCGTCTGCAGGATTGCTGGTATCTATCTATGCTCTTGGCGTAGCGATTGGTGCGCCTGTTTTGACCGCCTTAACAGGCAAACTGCCGCGCAAGCAATTGCTCATCGGCCTTATGGCGCTATTTACCGTAGGGAATGTGATAGCCTGGCTGTCGCCTAATTACGAGACTTTGGTCGTAGCTCGCCTGCTTACTGGTCTGGCGCACGGCGTATTTTTCTCCATTGGTTCGACGATTGCGACGAGCCTTGTACCCAAAGAGAAAGCGGCTTCAGCCATTGCCATTATGTTTGGTGGCCTGACGGTAGCGCTGGTGACCGGCGTGCCATTGGGGACGTTCATCGGGCAGCATTTCGGCTGGCGTGAAACTTTCCTGGCAGTATCGGCTATTGGCGTTATCGCATTGATCAGCAGCATGATCCTTATCCCGAAAGATATTCCTAATCGTGCGCTGGCTGGAATTAAGGAGCAGCTGCAGGTATTAACCCATCCGCGTCTGGTGCTGATCTATCTGGTTACCGCGCTGGGTTATGGTGGTGTGTTTACCGCTTTTACCTTCCTGGCGCCGATGATGCAGGATCTGGCTGGCTTTTCACCTTCCGCAGTGAGCTGGATCCTGTTGGGCTATGGCGTATCTGTGGCTATCGGCAATATCTGGGGCGGTAAGCTGGCGGATCGCCACGGTGCTGTGCCGGCCCTGAAATTTATCTTTGCCGCACTGGCCGTGCTGCTTCTGGTCTTCCAGTTCACCGTACACTCGCACGTTGCCGCGCTGCTTACCATTCTGGTGATGGGCGTCTTCGCCTTCGGTAATGTTCCGGGCCTGCAGGTCTATGTTGTACAGAAAGCCGAACAATACACGCCAAATGCGGTTGATGTTGCTTCCGGTCTTAACATTGCGGCGTTTAACGTGGGTATTGCTGTGGGCTCCATTATTGGTGGCCAGACGGTACAACACTTCGGTCTGGCGCAGACGCCGTGGATTGGCGCAGTGATTGTTGTTCTGGCGCTGTTGCTGATTGGCTTGAGCGGCAGACTGGATAAGCAGTCAAAACTCGCCATAAGCTAAATTTTTTATACCAGGAGCGTAGCCGTTTTACGCCCCTGGTAGTCAATGGTTTGTAATGGTCGTTGAAAGTCTGCGTTAAAGTCCCTATAACTGAAAGATAGTCCGCAAACTGCGGGCATATTGATGAGTTACTGAGGTCGTTAGCTAAACGTGCACAAGAATACCTATGCCATGCGATACGTAGCCGGACAGCCAGCAGAGCGAATTCTGCCTCCCGGCTCGTTTGCGACTATAGGTCAGGCATTACCCCCCGGAGAACCTTTACCCGGCCACGGCACGATACGCGTTCTGGTATGGAACATCTTTAAGCAGCAGCGGGCCGACTGGCTTTCGGTGCTGCAAACCTTCGGCAAAGACGCGCACCTGATGCTGTTACAGGAAGCGCAAACGACACCTGAATTGGTTCGATTTGCGACCACTAACTATCTGGCCGCCGACCAGGTTCCCGCCTTTGTTTTACCCCAGCATCCTTCTGGCGTGATGACACTTTCTGCTGCCCATCCTGTCTATTGCTGCCCGCTACGTGAACGCGAGCCGATCCTGCGGTTATCCAAGTCTGCCCTGGTGACCGTTTATCCCTTGCCGGACGGGCGGATGCTGATGGTGATTAATATTCATGCCGTTAATTTTAGCCTTGGCGTAGACGTTTACAGCAAACAGCTTGGGCCAATTGGCGATCAGATAGGGCATCACAACGGGCCGGTTATCATGGCCGGTGATTTCAATGCCTGGAGCCGTCCACGCATGAATGCATTGTTCCGCTTTGCCCGCGAAATGACGCTGCGTGAAGTTCGTTTTACCGACGATCATCGCCGCCGGGCGTTTGGTCGCCCGCTTGATTTTGTCTTCTATCGTGGTCTGAACGTCACCGAAGCTTCGGTGCTGGTGACTCGTGCCTCAGACCATAACCCGCTACTAGTTGAATTCCGTCCCGGCAAGCCTGAGCTGAAATAAGGTTCGTCAGGTCTGCCGTTGGGCAGACCTGTGCGCTGCCCTTTTTTCTCACTTAACCGCAAGGACATAACGATGACAACGCAATCCCATCATGACAAAGTTAGCCAGCAGTTTGGATCCCAGGCCAGCGCCTATTTGACCAGCACGGTTCATGCTTCAGGGCGCGATCTGGAGCGGCTTAGCGCGCGGTTGAATGATTTTCCCAATGCCACTCTGCTGGACATGGGATGCGGGGCAGGGCACGCAAGCTTTATTGCTGCGGCGAAGGTGAAGTCAGTTGTCGCTTATGATTTGTCCGAGCAGATGCTGACGGTTGTCGCGGAGGCGGCGACCACGCGGGGAATCACTAATATTGCGACTCGCCAGGGATATGCAGAATCACTTCCATTCGATGACAGCACCTTTGATGTGGTCATCAGCCGCTACTCTGCGCATCACTGGCACGATGTCGGCCAGGCACTGCGCGAGGTGAAGCGTGTGCTTAAGCCTGGTGGCATTGCTATTTTTATGGATGTCACTTCACCGGGTCACCCGGTGAAGGATATCTGGCTGCAAACGGTCGAGGCATTACGTGACACTTCGCACGTGCGTAATTATTCCAGCGGAGAGTGGCTGAGCCTGTTTAACGATGCGGGCCTGATGACGCACAGCGTTTTATGCGACAGGCTGAATCTGGAGTTCTCCAGCTGGATTGCCAGGATGAGAACGCCGATAGTGTTATCGGACGCGATCCGCGCTTACCAAAAAAGTGCGTCTGACGAGGTTAAGCAGTACTTTGAATTGCAGCGCGACGGGTCGTTCACCAGCGATATCATCCTGCTGGAAGCTCGAAAGGGATAAACTCAAAAAAGAAAAGGCACCATGCAGGTGCCTTTTTTATCTTTACTATCAGGTATCTGGAGAAGTATTCCCGCTGACAAACAGCGTCAGTTGGTCTCCAGGCCTCAGATCATCGGTACCGCTGTTCCAGCGCATCACATCTTTGATGTTCACGCCGTGACGTTTGGCGATACTCGACAGCGAGTCACCTTTGCGCACCTGATAAGTGATGCTGCTATTGTCAGCCAGCTGCGTTGCGCCACCTTTCACGCTGAGCGTTTGCCCAACTTTAAGGCGAGAACCGCTCAGGTTGTTCCAGTTTTGCAAATCTTTAGCGTTCACACCGAGGCGTGAAGCAACGCCGGACAGGGTATCCCCTGAGCGCACTTTATAAGATTTGTTGCCACCGGCACTGCTGCGGTTATCCGCAACCAGCGTAGGCTGTAAAGCATCGATTTCACCAGAAGCCAAAGAGGCTTTCAGCTGCTCGGCATGCTTTTTCGGCACCATCACGTAACGCTGATTTTTCCCAACGGTGGTGCTTTTCACGCCGGCGTTGAAGGTCTTCAGGTTGGTGAGCGACATGCCTGCCATTTCGGCGACCTGCGTTAACTCAACCGGATTGCTGACTTCAACACGCGCCAGCGCGCGGCTTTCATCCGTTGTCGGCAAACGTACGCCGTACTTCTGACTGTTTTTGAGTATGTCGCTCAACGCCAGCATTTTCGGTACGTAGATCTTTGTTTCACGCGGCAGAGCCAGCGACCAGAAATCGGTAGGTTTACCCCGCGATTTGTTCGCTTTTATGGCGTTCAGCACACGGCCTTCGCCGCTGTTGTACGCTGCCACGGTCAACAACCAGTCGCCGTCAAACATCTTGTTCAAACGCTGCATCATATCCAGTGCGGCAGTGGTAGAAGCCACTACATCACGGCGTGCATCGTACGCTTTGGTCTGCTTAAGACCGTAATTGCGCCCCGTACTTGGGATAATCTGCCAAATGCCTGCGGCATTTGCGCTAGACGTCGCGTGGGGGTCAAAAGCGCTCTCCACTATGGGTAGTAGTACTAGTTCCATTGGCATGTTGCGTTTCTTAACTTGCCCGGCAATCCAGTACATATACGGCTCTGCCCGTAATGTTACATCGTGGAGATAGCTCTTATTACTCAGGTACTTCTGTTTCTGTTCGCGGATCCGGACGTTTTCCGGTATCCCCATCTTTAGCTCGTTGCCGATGAAGTTCCACAGGTTTTGATCTTGCGCGAGGAAGGTTCCATCATCCATCCATCGCGCAGAGGTCGCTCGACCCGTGTACTTTCCTGCTTCACCTTGACCAGCCGCAGACAGACTCTGTGCATGCTGTTGAATGTTGGCATCATGCTTTGACGCCTGGCACCCGACAAGCAAGACAGAGGCGAGTAGTATCGCTTTTGCCTTCATGTGTGTGTCAATGGTTGCTTAAAAGACGAGCGATGATACCGTCGCCTTTTCGACAACACAACCAGAATATTCAGAAGCTATCCTTCTTTGTCCTTAACCAGGCGAATATCTCATGGGGTTGTTGCAAGTTTGTTTCTTTTTTAATTTCTTCTTTTAAAACAGCATCTTCAGTGCGTAAAAAAATATTTATTTGGCGTTCTGTTTGCAGCATTGACGGCAAGGTTGAGTGATTTTTTGCGCGTAACTCCTTAACTTTTCGATAGTATCCCTTTAATTGCTCATCATGGGGTAAAATACTTAAGGAAAACTTTATGTTTGATTCGGTGTACTCATGTGCGCAACAAATCTGGGTTTCAGCAGGTAGTGAATTAAGTTTTTGAAATGATGTAAACATCTGCTCTGCTGTACCTTCAAAAAGTCTTCCGCAGCCGCCAGAAAACATTGTGTCGCCGCAAAATAGATAAGGAAAGCTATAAAACGAGATATGTCCTAAAGTGTGACCAGGTGTTGCTATCACTCTATATTCACGCCCAGACAGGCTAAACTTATCCCCTTCGCCCACGATCTGCGTAGCCCCTTTCTGCCGGGTTTCCTCCGGTCCGTATACCTCAATGTTCGGGTATTTGTCCTTCAGTTGCTGAACGCCACCAACGTGATCGGCATGATGATGGGTAAGCAGAATAGCTTCTGGCTGCCAGCCGTTTTCCTCTATAGCCTTCAAAACAGGAGCGGCCTCACCGGGGTCAACGATCACACATTTTCCCTGCTCATTATTAAGCACCCAGATGTAGTTATCCTGGAAAGCACGAATACTGTTAAGATTCATAGTTCAACCTCTCTATGGCAATTAAGAAGGTAGTGATGAAACCGGCAAGGATACCTGAGATTCTCACTTCCCCCCATCATTGGGCGCAGCTGCGATGGGGAGAATACTACCGGGACGCGCTCGAAGAGCAGCTTCGCCCCTGGCTGGGTAAAATGTTCGGCTTTCATTTACTGAAAATCGGCAACCTGAGCGCAGAAGTTAACACGGAAGCCTGCGCTATTTCTCATCAGGTTAATGTAGCCTTACAGGGTGAACATTTGCAGGTGAACGCCGATCCTTTGCACCTTCCGTTTGCGGCGAAATCGGTTGATGCCTGTTTGTTGGCCCACACGCTGCCGTGGTGCCCGGATCCTCACGGCTTACTTCGGGAAGTCGATCGGGTACTGATCGATGATGGCTGGATTGTTCTCAGCAGCTTCAATCCTATTAGCCTGCTAGGCCTGGGTAAAACCGTGCCCTTCCTGCGCAAGCGCGCACCTTTCAATAGCCGCATGTTTACCCCAATGAGGCAATTTGACTGGCTGTCATTGCTGAATTTTGAGGTGATGTATCGGCGTAGTTTTCAGGTATTGCCGTGGCATAAGCAGGGCGGGCGTTTACTGAGTACCCACCTGCCTGCGCTGGGCTGTATGCACGTTATTGTCGCGCGTAAACGCACGCTGCCGCTGACGCTAAACCCAATGAAAAGCCGTAAAGCGAAAAATCAGATTCGCTCGGCGGTGGGGGCGACGCGGCAGTACCGTGACAGCGTTAAGGTGCCGCGCCGTCCGGCTGATAGCCCACATCCTCATGAGTAGGACGGGATGCGGCGTTGCGAGCCAGTTCGTCGCAGCGTTCGTTTTCCGGGTGGCCCGCGTGGCCTTTAACCCATTCCCACTTAATTTCGTGATGGCTCAGGGCGGCATCAAGACGCTTCCATAAATCTACGTTCTTCACCGGCTTTTTATCAGCCGTTTTCCAGCCGCGCTTCTTCCAGTTGTGGATCCACTGGGTAATGCCCTGGCGGACGTACTGGCTGTCGGTGCTGAGGACCACATCGCAGGGTTCAATCAGCGCCTCAAGCGCGACGATCGCGGCCATCATCTCCATGCGGTTGTTGGTCGTGAGGCGAAATCCTTCGCTGAAGATTTTCTCGTGCTGCTTGTACCGTAAAATCGCACCGAAGCCGCCCGGCCCTGGGTTACCCAGGCAGGAGCCATCGGTGAAAACTTCTACCTGTTTACGCATCTCTGGTAGACTTCCTGTGATGAAAAGGTCAAGTCTGACATAAACGAGCGCGATGAGCACAGCTATATGATTTCTACCACGACCAGACAGATAGTTCTCGATACCGAAACCACCGGTATGAACCAGATCGGTGCTCATTACGAAGGGCACCGCATTATCGAGATCGGTGCGGTTGAAGTGATCAACCGCCGCCTGACGGGCAATAACTTCCATGTCTACCTAAAGCCCGACAGGCTGGTGGACCCGGAAGCCTTTGGCGTTCACGGTATTGCTGATGAATTCCTGGCGGATAAACCGACGTTTGACCAGGTCGCTGATGCGTTCATGGACTACATCCGCGGCGCCGAGCTTGTTATTCATAACGCATCGTTCGATATCGGCTTTATGGACTATGAGTTCAGCAAGCTGCGCCGTGACATCCCTAAAACAGAAACCTTCTGTAAGATTACCGACAGCCTGGCGATGGCCCGTAAGATGTTTCCGGGCAAGCGAAACAGCCTCGATGCACTCTGCTCGCGTTATGAAATAGACAACAGCAAACGTACGCTGCACGGCGCACTGCTCGATGCCCAAATTCTGTCCGACGTCTATTTGATGATGACCGGCGGGCAAACATCGCTGAAATTCTCTATGGAAGGTGACGTGCAGCAGCAGCAGGGCAGCGGGGGAATTCAGCGCGTCGTGCGTCGTGCGTCAGGCATGCGGGTCATCCACGCCAGTGATGAAGAGCTTCTGGCGCATGAATCTCGTCTTGATTTGGTGCAGAAGAAAGGCGGAAGCTGCCTCTGGCGCAGCTAAATAGCGCGGAAATGAGTTAAAAATCACCACTCAGGTGATTTTTGCGGCAAACGGTTAATTTTATGATAAAAAGCGTTGACGGCTATCGGGCCAAACCGTAATATTCGCCTCGTTCCCGACGGGGAACAAAACGCGGAGCGGTAGTTCAGTCGGTTAGAATACCTGCCTGTCACGCAGGGGGTCGCGGGTTCGAGTCCCGTCCGTTCCGCCACAATTCAGAAAGCCTGAGTCAGCAATGATTCAGGCTTTCGTCGTTTCTGCTTTCTGAAAAATGCCTTTTCACCCCCGCGCTGATATCGCGCGAGGGCTGGCTGAAGTAACCTCTAGTGCCTGCTGGCTAACGCCACGCCAATCAAAATGGTCGCAATCCCGATGATGTGGAAAAGATGCAGCGTTTCGCCCAGAAACACCAGCGACAACACCACGCCGAAGACAGGGATCAGGTGAATGCTCAGCCCGGCCCGTGCGGCACCCACGGCTTCCACGCAGCGTCCGTAAAGCAGGTATGAAACAAAAGAAGGGAATGCGCCGAGGAAGATAACCGCTGAAATCGTCATCGTATTCCAGTGAGGAACCGCGCCGGTGCTCATCTCATGCAGCCACAGCGGCAGCGTCACGATAAGCGCGATAGCCACCTGAACGCCCAGCAGCCCCATTCGGCTGATATCGGAAGGTATTTTACGGATCCACAGCGTATAAAGCGCAAAGCAGGCCATGGCCGCCAGCAGCATCAGGTCACCCGATGAAAACGCCATCTGCATCAGCCCGTGAATATCGCCCTTAAAGATAATAAACAGCACGCCGCAGCAGGAAATCGCCAGTCCCACAACCTGCTTCACGCTGAGCTTGTGGCCGAAGAACAGCGCGCCAAACAGCATAATCAGCACCGGAATACAGGAGTTGAGCAACAGCGCGTTGGTGCTGGACGTATGGTGCAGGCCGATATACACCAGCAGGCTAAAGCAGACGATGCCGGTCACCGACACCGCGATAATCCAGCCCAGGTATTCCCGGTAGCGACGAAAATCTCTTTTAATATAAGGCAAGGCAAACGGCAGGATCACTATCAGCGCAACCAGCCAGCGCATAAAGGTCAGCCCAACCGGCGGAATGTCGTTGCGAACGGCTTTGCCGACGATGTAATTACATGCCCAAAGCAGCGGCGGGATGGTGAACAGGAGCAATACATACCAGGCCGACGGCTTAGGGGGGGCAGCCTCAGTGGCCAACTTCTTACTGCTGAGCAAGGGAATCTCCTTTGACACGGGATTTTGCTGGAAAGGGCGAAGGGAGAATATATTACTCCCTGCGGAGCCAGCCGTCGTCGTGGAGAAGAAAAAGAGTATGTCGAGAATGTAAAGAGGCCTGAATCCCTGAGGATTCAGGCCGGTATTTTTACTCTTTTGAAGTGGCTACGCGGCCGGTAAAAGCGCTCGCACCGGCAACTTTTTCGCTGCGTGCCAGCCAGCGGTAGCAGCTCAGGCCGAGGAACACGCCGATAAACCAGCTGAAGTTGGCGACTTCATGCAGCGAAGGAATAAAGCTGATGGTCAGGCAAACCGCGACCGACGGCACCAGGGCGATAATCGCCTTCGGGTTAAAGCCATTGCTGTACCAGTAGCGGCCTTTTGGCGTGTCGTTGAACAGATCGTCGACGTGGATTTTTCCACCCTTAACGAGGTAGAAGTCCGCGATCAGGATGCCGAACAGTGGCCCAATAAATGAACCTAAAACATCCAGCGTGTAATGAATCAGCTCCGGGGACTGGAACAGGTTCCACGGCGTCAGCAGCACGGATCCCACGGCGGCGATCATCCCACCTGCACGGAAGCTGATCTTCTGCGGCGAACAGTTAGAGAAGTCGAACGCCGGGGAGACAAAGTTCGCCACGATATTGATCCCGATAGTGGCGGTGATCATTGTCAGCAGGCCAATGGCCATCGCCAGGCTGTTGCCGATATGGCTGACGGTTTCGATAGGATCGGTGATCATCTTGCCGAACAGAGACTGGGTGCCGGACACGATAACTACCGTCACAATAGAGAACAGCAGGAAGTTAAACGGCAGGCCCCAGCGGTTACCGCGGCGGATCTCTTTCATGCTTTTTCCGTAGCGAGAGAAATCGCCGAAGTTAAGCAGCGGGCCGGAGAAATAGGACACGACCAGCGCGGTGGCGGTGATCATCTGCCACACCTGCTCGCCGGAGCTGAGCTGCTTGCTCGCTAAAGTGAAGGAGATCCCATCGAACCCGGTCTGATAAAGGATCCAGCCGGCCAGCGCCATCATCACGATGTAAACCGCAGGGCCTGCGATATCAATAAAGCGCTTAATGGCGTTCATACCGTGCCAGAACACCATCGCCTGCAGCACCCACATAATACCGAAGCAAATCCAGCCGAGCTGAGACAGACCGAGGAAGCTCACGCCGGTCATTGGGGCAAGCGTCGGCCAGAACTTCAGCAGCACCAGCATTAATGCGTTAGCGGCCAGATAAGTTTGTATCCCGTACCAGGCGAAGGCGATAAGCCCGCGGATCACCGCTGGAATATTCGCGCCAAAGACGCCGAAGGCCTGACGGCAAATCACCGCATAAGGCACGCCCGCCATCTGGCTAGGTTTTGCCACCAGGTTGGCGCACAGCTGCACGATACAGATCCCCGCCAGAAGGCAAATCAGCACCTGCCAGCTGGCAAGCCCGAGGGTAAAAAAGCTGGCTGCGACCACATAGCCGCCCATGCTGTGTACATCAGACATCCAAAACGAAAAAATATTATACCAGGACCAAGTCTGGTGGCGGGTTGGGGCCAGGTCATCGTTGCACAGGCGCGGGCTGTAGCCGGCGTGGGCACTCTCTTTCATGGCTGTGGCGTTGTTCTCTATACCTGGCATGGGATCTGCTCCTATAAAACAGAAGGTGGATTATGTCTGCCATAGGTATTGCAGGAACCAGGCCAGGTTTGCATTTCTTGTATTCAATTATCAATGATATTGTATACAAAATGAGGGTGCCTGATGCTAACAGGAGTAGTGGATGAAACGTGATTTCGGGGTCACAGCCCCAGCAGAACTGCATGATAAAGAAGCCGTTATCTGGCAATCGCTGATGACGGCGATGGTTGAACACCAGCTGCCGCCGGGCAGTAAACTGCCGGAAGAAGCGCTGGCAGACGTTTTTGGCATCAGCCGAACCGGGATCCGCAAAGTCTTAACGCGCCTCGCAACGGTGCAAATGATCACCATGCTGCCCGGACGTGGTGCATTTGTGGCCATGCCGGACGTAGAAGAATCGAAAGCGATCTTCCAGACCCGGGCGGTGCTTGAATGCGCCAACCTGCCGCATGTGCTTGAACATCTCCAGGCCCCGCATCTCGTCGCGTTACGTAAAATTATCCAGCAGGAAGAAAAAGCCCATCGCGATGGCGACGGGCCTGCGGCAATTCGGTTCTCCGCGGCGTTCCATATCCAGCTGCAGGCTATTTCCGGCAACGCCGTGCTGACTGAAATGGTCACCAGCCTGACGCACCGTTCATCGCTGGTTATCGCCGCGTGGGGCGCGCCATGGCAGCGTGGCTGCCGCTGCGACGATCACGAAAATCTTATCGAACTGCTGCGTAACAAAGCGCTTGAGCCGCTCACCGTCGCCATGCAGCACCACTTCGAACATATTGTTTCCAGCCTGCATTTTGAGCGCAGCGGTGAAACCACCCCAGACTTCGCCCGCATCTTCGGCACCCGACAGGAATAACCATGCAGCAGCCTATTATTCAAGTGATCAACCCCAACACCAGCCAGGCGATGACGCACACTATTGCTGAAGCCGCCCGCAGCGTTGCCGCACCCGGCACGCAGATCCTCGCCAGCTGTCCGGAGCAGGGCTTGGAGTCAATTGAAGGGCATTTCGATGAAGCCATCGCGGCCATCGGCGTACTTGAACAAATTAAGCAGGGCAAAGCGCAGGGGGCGAACGGGCACGTGATCGCCTGCTTTGGCGATCCGGGTTTGCTGGCGGCACGTGAGATAGCCAGCGGGCCGGTAATTGGTATTGCCGAAGCTGCCATGCATATGGCGACGATGGTGGCGACTCGCTTCTCGATTGTTACCACGCTGCCGCGCACGGTGATCATTGCCCGTCACTTAGTGCATCAATACGGTTTTGAACATCATTGCGCCGCGCTGCACGCTATCGATCTCCCTGTTCTGGCGCTGGAAGACGGTACAGGCCTGGCTCAGCGCCTGGTGCGTGAACGCTGCATTCAGGCCAAAAAAGAAGATAACAGCGGGGCGATCGTGCTGGGTTGCGGCGGGATGGCGAATCTGGCAAAAGAGCTGACTGAGGAAATCGGTATCCCGGTTATCGACGGCGTGACCGCTGCGGTGAAGCTGGTGGAGTCCCTGGTGGCGCTGGGCATCGGCACCAGTAAATTTGGTGACCTCGCTTACCCGAACAAAAAGCCGCTTTCGGGCTCTTTTGCTCGTCTGAGTTAAGGTTGAAGGAGAGAATCATGCCATCAGAAGAAAAAGCTACGCGCTATCCTTTTACCGAAAACTACCCGCGTGACCTTGCCGGTTATGCCGGTAATCCTCCCCATGCGCAGTGGCCAGGCGGCGCGCGTATTGCGGTTCAGTTTGTGCTCAACTTTGAAGAAGGCGCTGAAAACCACGTCCTGCACGGCGACAGCGGCTCAGAACAGTTTCTCTCCGATATCATCGGCGCGGCCAGTTTTCCCGATCGCCATATGTCGATGGACTCTCTTTATGAATATGGTTCGCGGGCGGGCTTCTGGCGTATCCATAATGAATTCCAGAAGCGCGGCCTGCCTTTGACGGTGTTTGGCGTGGCGATGGCGCTGGCCCGCAACCCGGAAATTGTCTCCGCGATCAAAGCCGCAGATTACGACGTTGTCAGCCACGGCTGGCGCTGGATCCATTATCAGAATATGGACGCTGCCACCGAGCGGCAGCACCTGCATCAGGCGATGGAAATTCTGGCAGATCTGTTTGGCTCCCGCCCGCTGGGCTGGTACACCGGGCGCGACAGCCCGAATACCCGCCGGCTGGTGGTAGAGCACGGCGGCATTCTGTACGACAGCGACTACTATGGCGACGATCTGCCTTTCTGGAGCAAAGTCACCTGCGAAGACGGCCGCGTCAAACCCCATCTTATTGTGCCGTACACGCTGGACACCAATGACATGCGCTTCGCCACCGCTCAAGGCTTTAACACCGCCGAGCAGTTCTATACCTATCTGAAGGACAGCTTCGACGTGCTGTATGAAGAAGGTGAAACGGCGCCGAAGATGATGTCCATCGGCATGCACTGTCGTCTGCTAGGCCGGCCGGGCCGTTTCCGGGCGTTGCAGCGTTTCCTGGACTATGTGCAGCAGCATGAAGGCGTGTGGATTTGCAGAAGGCAGGATATTGCCGAGCATTGGGTGAAGATGCATCCTTATGCCGAGTAAGACGCTTCTTGGTGTTGTTTCTTGTTTCTTTTGTTGGGCTGGTTAAAGTTCCGTTCACTTCCAGTTCTGTTTTACATGTCATCACCGATACCGTGAACGACTCGGGGAAGTCACCGTCACTTCCCCGAGACCCCGGACTCCCGGCAGCTCAACCCCGCCTGAGCTGGGTCATAACCGGGGGCGATGAGAGCCGGGGGCAAATCTTCCCCTCACCCCAGCCCTCTCCCCAAAGGGGCGAGGGAGAAAACAAAAGCTATGGGAAACATTGTTTTTTCCCTCTCCCTTCCAGGGAGAGGGTTAGGGTGAGGGTAAAAATAAGAAGCGGGGCTCGGTTCTGGCTTAAATCGCCTCAGTTTTCTCAGCCGAGCCAGAGCCGAAAGTGAACGGAACTTAGCTGTTTCGGCATAGGTCCGGGACTTTGTGACGAAGAAACAGCTGTCACCCCATTAAACTCACATGCGCCGCTACAATCTTCCAGCCCGACGAAAACTTTACCCAGGTCTGCATCTGGCGGCCGACTTTATCGCTGCCTTCACGCGTAAACTCGGTGCTTGCCACCGCCAGCTCGTCGCTGAATGTCGTAATAACGGTATTTCTCAGCTGGCGATCCAGCCCTTTTGGGGAGCGCCCGTTGCGGAAGGCGCGTATCTGATCGATACCGTAAAGGTTTTCCGTCGCACCGTAGCGCACGGTGCGGGCATCTTCCCAAAACAGCTCATCCAGCACGGCAACGTCGTTGGTGATGAGCGCCTGCTCATAGCGATAAAATGCCTCGGTGACTTCGTTCAGAATGGCCGGACGGTCAATATTATCTCGCATCATTTAGCTTACCTTCGTCTGTAAAATACCCTGAACTTCCAGGCGCCGTGCGGCCTGCAAACAAATGTCCTCCCGCCACGGGGCGGCAATCAGCTGCACGCCAATCGGTAATCCGCTCGCGGTGACCAGCGGGGCGCTCACCACCGGCAGCCCGAGGAACGAAATCGGCTGCGTCAGGATCCCCATACTGGCCTTAACCGGGATCTCCTGCCCGTTGATATTCATGGTTTGCTGCCCGATAAGCGTGGCGCTGCAGGGCGTGGCGGGCGCGATAAGCACATCAAAACGATCAAATAACGGCAGCGTACGCTCGAGGAACCAGGCGCGGAAGCGTTGAGCCTGGGTGTACCAGGCTGACGGTGTCATTGCCCCGGCCAGAAGGCGTTCGCGTGAATTGGGTTCGAAGCGCTCGGGGCTGGCACGTAACGCAGGCAGATACTGGTTTCCGGCTTCTGCCGCGGTCAGTAAAAAGGCCGCCGAGCGCGCGAGTTCGGCTTCCGGCATGGAGGCATGTTCCGTTGCCTGCAACGCTTTGGCTACCCGGCTAACCGCCTCTTTGGCGTCTTCGTCGCACCAGCGTTCAAAAAAGCCGTCCAGCACCGCGACGCGAAGAGGCATATCACGCTCAAGCGTCGCATAAACCGGCTCAATTGTACGGGAAGACTGGAAAGGATCGCTGCCGTCGTAGCCTTGCAGCGCATCGTAAACCGCCGCGACATCTTCCACGCTACGTGCCAGCGGGCCAATATGATCGAGGCTGGCAACAAAGGGATGGCTGCCGCCGCGCGACAGGCGGCCAAAGGTAGGTTTCAGGCCAACAAGGCCGCAAAGTGACGACGGGACACGGATCGAGCCGTTGGTGTCGGTGCCGAGGGTAAAATTGACCATCCCGGCAGCGACGGCGGCGGCCGAACCGCCGGAAGAGCCGCCCGCAATGCGTGCAAGATCGTGCGGGTTTTTGGTTGCGCCGTAATGGCTGTTTTCCGTAGTGAAGCCGTAGGCGTAGGCATCCATATTCACCGCGCCGCTCAGCATAGCGCCTGCTTTTTGTAGCTGAGTTATGGCGAAGGCATCGGCCGTGGCAGCGGGCTCTGCGGCAAACAGCTCGGCACCGGAAAGGGTAGTCAGCCCTTTAATGTCGAAGATATTTTTTACCGCGTAAGGCACGCCCGCCAAAGCGGGAAGCGCGCTGCCGCTGGCAATCAGCCTGTCGACCGACGCGGCTTCTTCCAGCAGGCGACACTGGGTCACCTCGGTAAAGGCGTTAATTTGCGGGTTCTGCTGCTCAATCCCGGCCAGCGTTTGTTGGGCAAGCTCGGTTGCCGAAAAGGTTTTGTCCCGCAATCCCTGATGAGTCTGGCGTATAGAAAGGGCGGTCATAGTGAATAGACTCCAGCGGTTTCCTGACGATCGGGCAGCGGAAATGCCATCAGCGGCTCCGCCATGGCCGCAATGCGCGCCAGCTGAAACTCCAGCTCTTTCCGGCGTTCGTCGGTCAGCGGTACGGCGAGCAGTTGCTCCATAAGCGCAATGTAGTTCTGCCAGTCAAAAGAAGGTTGATTCATCAGTATGTTCCTCAAAAACCTGCGGCGCTGCCGTTGCTGCGCGGATCCCACGCACCTTCAAGCATGCCATTAGTGTGCCTGACGATGGCGCCAGCGTGGCCGACGACTTCGCTGAATGCGGGCAGCGTTTCTACCTCGTGGCCCAGGGCCTGGAGTTCGGTAAAGGTGTCGGGGCTGAAGCGGCTTTCAAGCTTAAGGCTGTCGGAAGCCTGCCCCCAGGTACGGCCCAGCAGCCAGCGCGGCGCGGAGATCGCCTCCTGCAGGTTGATGCCCTGCAGCACGTAGCGGGTAAATATCGTTGCCTGAGTCTGCGGCTGCCCGTCGCCGCCCATCGAGCCGTAAACCAGCGTTCTGCCGTCGGCGAGCCTTGCCGCCGCCGGGTTCAGTGTATGGAACGGTTTTTTGCCCGGAGCCAGCGCCAGCAAATGGTTTGGGTCCAGGCTGAAAGACGCGCCTCTGTTTTGCCAAAGCACGCCGCTTTTTGGCAGCACAACGCCGCTGCCAAACTCGTGATAGATACTTTGAATAAACGACACGGCCAGACCGTTACTGTCGATAACGCCCATCCAGACCGTGTCACCGGGGCCTTTGCCTTTGCCCCACGGCGCGGCGTTTTTGTCGTCTATTTGCCCGGCAAGCCGATCGAGTGAGTCGGCATCCAACAGGTTCTGTATTGAGGTAGTGATATGGCGCGGATCGGTGATATGTACGTCGCGCAGCGCAAAGGCCTTTTTGGTCGCTTCAACGATGCGATGCACGGTTTGCGCTTCGGTCGCATTCGCCATCGGCAGCCGGTCAGTGATACCCAGGATCGCCAGGGAAACCAGGCCTTGAGTGGGAGGCGCGAGATTGAAAACCTCACCTGCCTGATGCTCAAGCCGCAGCGGCTTCGTGCGCGTTGCCCGGTGCTCAGCGAGATCGGCTGCGGTAATCGGCAGCCCCAGCTCGGCCAGCTCTTCGGCAATAACCGAGGCCAGCGGGCCGCGATAAAAACTGTCCAGGCCTTCCTGCGTCATACGCGTCAGGGTTGCCGCTAGCCGGGGCTGCGTGAACCGGCTGCCGGTCGCCGGAACTTCGCCGTGCTGCAGGAAAGTGTCAGCAAAACCCGGCACATCGACCAGCTCGGCATATTTGCTTTGCGTCGCGTGTGATTGAGACGCTGTGACCGGGATCCCGTCTGCCGCATAGCGAATGGCATCGGCCATCAGGCGCGAAAGAGGCAACTGCCCGCCGCCAATCTCCGATGAAACTTTCAGGGCTTCTGCCCAGCCGCTGACGGTGCCGGGCACGGTCAATGCTGCCCGGGTGCCGCGATGGGGAATCGCTTTTTCTCCCCGGTAGAAATCCAGTGACGCCAACGAACCGGCGGCGCCGCTGGCGTCGATGGCGACAGGTTCGCCCTCCGGGGGAACAATCAGCCAGAATCCGTCGCCACCGATGCCGTTCATATGCGGGTAAACGACCGCGATGGTGGCGGCCGCAGCGACCATTGCTTCAATGGCATCGCCGCCGTGACGCAGCACGGACAGCGCGCTTTCAGAGGCCAGATGATGGGGCGCAACCGCCATGCCACCGGGGGCCATATTGCTTTGCATGTTTTTCTTCTCTTGCAGGAATTCCGCTCGGGTAGGGAAGTCAGAAGCAAGAGATGTTCCAGGTTGACGAAGATTGTTTCACTGTGTCAGGCTTTGATGAAACAAAAGTTACAGGAGTCAGCATGAAACAGTTAGACGAGCGGCTGCGGGCTTCATGGGCGCTCTTTTCCCCGCAGGAGCAGCGCGTGGCGTCGTTCATCGTTGACCATTTTGATGACCTGATCAGCTACAACAGCGCGGAGCTGGCGCGGCTTTCCGGCGTCTCCAAGGCCACCGTGAGCCGATTGTTTAAGCGGCTGGGCTACGAGCGCTACAAAGATATGCGTGAGGAGCTGCGTACCCTGCGCCAGAGCGGCATGCCGCTGACCGAAAACCGTGACGCGGTGCAGGGCAACACGCTGCTGGCACGCCATTACAAGCAGGAAATGGCCAACCTCACCCAGCTGGTGAATCAGCTGGAAGCCAGCCCGTTTGCTGAAGTGGTCAATGCGCTTGTTAACGGTAAACGCATATTTATCATCGGGATGCGAAACTCCTGGCCGGTCGCGATGCACCTGCGCCAGCAGCTTTTACAGGTGCGCAGCGGCGTGTCGTTGCTGCCGCAGCCGGGGCAGACGCTGGCGGAAGAGCTGGTTGATATTGGCCCGGAAGATTGCGTGGTCACCGTGGCGTTTCGCCGCAGGCCGCGCATTATCAAGCCGCTGCTCGCCGGCCTGCAGCAGCGCGGTATACCGCTGGTGGTGCTGAGTGAGTCAGCTTCGTCGGGGCTGGCGACTTATTCACGCTGGCATCTCAGCGCGCCGCTCGACAGCGTTTCGGCCTTTGACAGCTACAGCAGCGCCATGAGCCTGGTGAATTTACTGGCTAACGCGGTGCTGCATGAATCATTGACCAGCGGACGTCAGCGTATCCATAATATCGCTGAATTGTATACAGAGCTGGACGAGCTCGAACAACGTTAACGCCCCTCGCTGGTGCAGATGCACATTTCGGGTGAGCCAGAATAGTTCATCGTTTTATCCAACCCTGTTTTTCCGCGCTGGCCATGACGCCGCCAGCCGGAAAAAAATTTGCCTGCGGCTGGCACATTAGTTGCAAAAGAGGCTTATAAGAATCTTTTGTTTCAATCTCAGACTCAAGGAATCGTCATGTTTGATATTCAGCATTTCCCCCAGATCAATCCGCCGCACCGTTTACTGATGGGGCCAGGCCCGATCAACGCCGATCCTCGAGTGCTTCGCGCCATGGCGAGCCAGCTTATCGGCCAGTATGACCCGGTGATGACGGGCTACATGAATGAGGTGATGGTGCTGTATCGCGAGCTTTTCCGCACGGAAAACAAATGGACGATGCTGGTGGACGGCACCTCCCGCGCCGGGATTGAAGCCATTTTGCTGTCGGCTATCCGTCCCGGAGACAAAGTCCTCGTGCCGGTCTTTGGCCGTTTTGGTCATCTGCTGTGTGAGATTGCCCGCCGCTGCCGCGCCGAAGTGCACACCATTGAAGTGCCGTGGGGCGAGGTCTTCAGCCCGCAGCAAATTGAAGACGCCATTAAAGCGGTAAAGCCCCGCCTGCTGCTGACCGTGCAGGGCGACACCTCCACCACGATGCTCCAACCGCTGGCCGAACTGGGTGAGATCTGCCGCCGCCACGGCGTGCTGTTTTACACCGACGCCACGGCGTCGTTTGGCGGGAACGAATTGCTTACCGATGCGTGGGGGCTTGATGCCGTTTCTGCCGGGCTGCAAAAGTGCCTCGGCGGTCCGTCAGGCAGCTCCCCCATCACGCTTAGCCCGCAGATGGAAGAAGCCATTCGTCGCCGCAAATGCGTAGAGGAAGGCATTCGCACCGCGGCCCATCAGGACGGTGACGAAGAGATGATCTACTCCAATTATTTCGATCTTGGCATGGTCATGGACTACTGGGGACCAGAACGTCTGAACCACCACACCGAAGCCACCAGTATGCTGTTTGCCGCCCGCGAGTGCGCCCGCGTCATTCTGGAAGAAGGCCTGGACGCCGGTATTGCCCGTCACGAACTGCACGGCAGGGCGATGGTGGCGGGGATCCAGGGCATGGGGCTGGAAACCTTCGGCAACCTTGAGCACAAGATGAACAACGTCCTCGGCGTAACAATCCCGACTCAGGTTCACGGCGAAGAGGTTCGCAAGCTCTTGCTGGAAGACTTCCACATCGAGATCGGCACTTCCTTCGGCCCGCTGCAGGGCAAAATCTGGCGCATTGGTACCATGGGCTATAACGCCCGTAAAGACTGCGTGCTGCAAACGCTTACCGCGCTGGAAGCGGTGCTTAACCACCTTGGATTTAAAACCGTGCAGGGTGAAGCCATGCAGGCGGCCTGGAACGTCTACGCGCAAGGTGCTCGCTAATGGCCGCGCCGCTTATGGACGGGAATTATGCGCAGGTTGCCGCCCAGCGCGTCATGGACAGGGCTGACCAGCTGGCGGCCATCAGCGAAAGCGCAGGGCAGCTGACCCGGGTTTACCTTTCCGTGCAGCATCTGCGGGCGAATCAGCTGGTGGCAGGCTGGATGGAACAACTCGGCATGACGACCTGGCAGGATGCGGTCGGCAATATTTGCGGGCGTTACGAGGGCAGACAAGACGGCGCGAAGGCCGTTTTGCTAGGTTCTCATCTTGATACGGTTCGCAACGCCGGGCGCTACGACGGTATGCTCGGCGTGTTGTGCGCGCTGGAAGTTGTCGCCTGGCTGCATCAGAACGATCTGCAGCTTGAACAAGCCATCGAAATCGTTGGTTTTGGTGATGAAGAGGGAACCCGCTTCGGCATCACGTTACTGGGCAGCCGGGGGCTAACCGGCAGCTGGCCGGAAGGCTGGCTGAGCCGTGAAGATGCCAGCGGCGTCAGCGTGGCACAGGCCATGACCCTTGCCGGGCTGGATCCCTCGCGAATTGCCAGCGCGGAGCGGCCGAAAAGCGATTTTACCGCTTACCTGGAGCTGCACATCGAGCAGGGCCCGGTGCTGGAAGAAGAAGGCCTGGCGCTGGGCGTAGTGACGGCGATTAACGGCGCGCGCCGCCTGAACTGTAGCTTTACCGGCCACGCGGGCCATGCGGGGACGGTCCCTATGGCGCTACGTAAAGATGCCCTGGCCGCCGCCGCCGAATGGATGACCTTTATTGAGTCGACAACGCGTCACCACGGCCCCGATGAGGTCGCCACCGTGGGGACGTTAAGCTGTGCGCCAGGCGCGGTGAACGTTATTCCCGGCGACGTTCAACTTACGCTGGATATTCGCAGCCCGCGTGATGAAAGCCTGGTGAGTTTATTGGGCCAGCTTCTCGCCGAAGGAGAGGCCATTGCGGCCCGGCGCGGCATGCGGTTTAGTGCGGAAGAATATTACGCTATTTCGGCTACGCCTTGTGATGAAACGCTGCGGGCGACGTTAATGCAGGCGGTGAGCGAAGTTCAGGGGCGCAGTCTTTCACTGCCTAGCGGCGCAGGGCACGACGCGATTGCCATTGCTGAACGCTGGCCGAGCGCGATGCTGTTCGTTCGCTGCGAGAAGGGGATCAGCCATCATCCGGCGGAATCCGTGGTTGAAGGCGATGTGGCGCTTGCCGTTCAGGCTTTTACTCGCGCCGTTACGCTGTTGGCTGACAAATAAAAAACCGGCCTGAATGGGCCGGTTTGTACCTCACTACAGGCTGAAGGGATCGGCGTCCTGCCACGCCGGGAATTTTTCCCGATATTCGCGCAGCGCAATCAGCGAAAGGTCGGCATCGAGCCTTGCCGCCTGGTGCGGCTCGGCGCTGGCAAGGATCTCGCCCTGTGGGCTGATAATCCGGCTGTCGCCCCGGTAATGGTGGCCGTTGCCGTCGGTGCCTACGCGGTTACAGCCCGCGACATAAGCCTGATTCTCAATAGCGCGCGCCTGCAGCAGGCTTTGCCAGTGCAGCGAGCGCGGCGCTGGCCAGTTGGCGACGTAAAGCGCCAGGTCATAATCGTTGCGGTTACGTGACCACACCGGGAAGCGCAGGTCGTAGCAAACCAGCGGTAAAATACGCCAGCCTCGCCACTCAATAATCACGCGTTCTTCGCCGGCCTGGTAATGGTGATGCTCATCCGCCATGCGGAACAGGTGGCGCTTATCGTAGAAATGCACTTTGCCGTCCGGCTGAACCAGCAGGAAACGGTTTACCGGCCCACGTTCGGTTTGTAACGCGGCGCTGCCGGCGATCATCGCCTGGGTTTGCTGAGCTTTGAACTGCATCCAGTCAATCACTTCCTGTTCCGGCATCGACTGCACGGCGGCTTCCATCGCAAAGCCGGTGGTGAACATTTCAGGCAGAATAATCAAGTTACGCCCGCGCACGTCCTCCAGCAGTACATCGAAGTGACGCAGGTTTGCGGCACCGTCCATCCAGACGAGCGGTTGTTGCAGAACGGAAACTTTCAGACCAGACACAATCGGCAGCCTCTTAGCGGAATATTTCTTTCACTGTAGCACGAGAAAACGCGTTTTTGTTGGCAATAAAAAACCCCGCTTTCGCGGGGTTAATGGTTAAGCGGCTTCAACCTTTCTGTGCTTTTCCGGCACTTTCACCGGCTGTGTTGCCAGCGCCTCCGGATCAAACTCATCCACGTTAATGCTGCGCAGGCGGCTTGCTTCGGCTTTGGTCAGAATCGCGGCCTCATCGGCGGTGATTTTGCCTTCAGCCAGCAGCTGTTTAGCCAGCTCATCCAGGCGAGTGAACGGCAGATTACGCTTCAGCTCTTTACAGACGCGCTGGTGAATCGGCTCGGCGGCCATAATATCCAGCAGCGCGGATTCCAGCAGGCCAGCAGGGTTGTGCTCGCTCGGCGTCAGGTACTGACCACGGCCAATACGCGAACGGGTTGCGGACGGCACCTGCAGGATTTTCGCCAGCTTGTGGTCCAGCACGTCAGACGGTGCTTCGTAACGGCGGCCCAGCGGGAAGATAACCAGACGCAGCGTCCCGGCAACAAAGCGGTTCGGGAAGTTGCGCAGCAGGTCATCAATCGCCTGTTCAGCCTGATACAGCGCATCCTGCACGCCCCAGTGCACCAGCGGCAGATCGGCTTCGTTACGGCCTTCATCTTCGTAGCGCTTCAGCACCGCAGTAGCCAGATACAGCTGGCTCAGCACATCGCCCAGGCGAGCGGAGATACGCTCCCGACGCTTCAGGCTGCCGCCCAGCACGGCCATGGAGACGTCCGACAGCAGCGCAAGGTTTGCGCTCAGGCGGTTGATGTACTGGTAGTAGCGTTTGGTTGCGTCGCGGGTTGGCGTGCTGCTGCCGAGGCCGTTGGTCAGGCCCAGCCACAGGCTGCGCATTTTGTTGCTGCCCACGTGGCCGATGTGTTTAAACAGCAGCTTATCGAAGGCGTTTACGTCGTTATTCTGCGCGGCGGCCATCTCTTCCAGCACGTATGGATGGCAGCGAATTGCCCCCTGGCCGAAGATTATCATGCTGCGGGTCAGAATGTTGGCGCCTTCAACGGTGATGGCAATCGGCGCGCCCTGGTAAGCACGGGCCACGAAGTTACCGTCGCCGAGCATAATGCCTTTCCCGCCAACGATATCCATCGCATCAAGAATGGCGCGCTGGCCGCGATGGGTACAGTGGTACTTCACAATGGCTGACAGCACAGCAGGCTTCTCGCCGAGCACGATGCCGTAGGTAATCAAAGATGCGGCTGCATCCATCACGTAGGCGTTACCGGCGATGCGCGCCAGAGGCTCTTCAATCCCTTCCATTTTACCGATAGAGATTTTGAACTGGCGGCGGATGTGAGCGTAAGCGCCGGTCGCCATTGCTACGGATTTCAGGCCGCCGGTGGCGTTGGACGGCAGGGTAATACCGCGCCCCACGGACAGACATTCAACCAGCATGCGCCAGCCCTGGCCGGCCATTTTCGGGCCGCCGATAATAAAGTCGATAGGTACAAAGATGTCTTGCCCACGGGTTGGACCGTTTTGGAACGGCACGTTCAGCGGGAAGTGGCGTTTGCCGATCTCCACACCCGGGGTATGGGTTGGGATCAGCGCACAGGTAATGCCGAGGTCTTCCTCGCCGCCGAGCAGGCGTTTCGGGTCAGACAGTTTAAACGCCAGGCCCAGCACGGTAGCGATAGGCGCCAGCGTGATATAGCGTTTGTTCCAGGTCAGGCGCATACCGAGCACCTGCTCGCCCTGCCATTCGCCCATGCAAACCACGCCGCTATCAGGGATAGCACCGGCGTCAGAGCCGGCTTCCGGGCTGGTCAGCGCGAAGCAAGGGATCTCCTGGCCGCGCGCCAGGCGTGGCAGGTAGTGATCTTTTTGCTCTTCGGTACCGTAATGCTGCAGCAGTTCGCCCGGGCCTAAGGAGTTAGGCACGCCGACGGTAATCGCCAGGATCCCGGAAACGCCGGACAGTTTTTGCAGCACGCGAGCCTGAGCATAGGCGGAGAACTCGAGGCCGCCGTACTCTTTCTTGATGATCATCGCGAAGAAGCGATGTTCTTTCAGGTAGGCCCACAGTTCAGGAGGCAGATCGGCCAGCTCATGGGTTATCTGGAAGTCGTTCGCCATGCGGCACGCTTCTTCAACCGGGCCATCAATAAACGCCTGTTCCTCTTCGGTCAGCTTTGGCTGCGGGTAGTTATGCAGTTTTTGCCAGTCAGGTTTGCCGCGGAACAGATCGCCTTCCCACCAGGTCGTCCCGGCGTCGATAGCTTCTTTTTCGGTACGGGACATCGGCGGCATCACTTTACGGAAGCCACGGAAGACCGGCGCGGAGATCAGCGCTTTACGCAGTGGAGTGACTAGCAGCGGCACCAGAATCACCGCCAGCGGAACCAGCACCCAGAACGACCAGATGCCGGCGAAGCCCAGCGCGGCGGTCCAGGCCAGCAGGATCACGCTGCTAAGCAGTAGATTTGCCTGGTGATAGAACAGCACACCCAGCAGAACAACGGTAAGGACAATACTTAAAATCAACATAAAGAAAGCTCCCTTGCTTGTAGGAGGTCTGACCACTTGAGATGTATTGGTTGTAGTGGATGTTGCTTTCTTTAGCAATGTGTTTACAAAATAATTACAACCTCGCTCACATTGTTGCCGCCCATCAAGGGAAAACCCCGGCTAAACACGCGGGGTTACGCTTCTCGCTTTCGGCGCTATCCGGTACACTGCCGGATGTGAAATTCATCCCAACCTCAAGGACCTCCTCATGTACCAGGATCTTATTCGTAGTGAGCTAAATGAAGCGGCGGAAACGCTGACTAACTTCCTTAAGGACGAAGCCAATATTCATGCCATTCAGCGCGCAGCGGTGCTGCTGGCAGACAGTTTCAAAGCGGGCGGCAAAGTACTGTCCTGCGGGAACGGTGGCTCACACTGCGATGCTATGCACTTTGCGGAAGAGTTAACCGGCCGCTATCGTGAAAACCGCCCGGGCTACCCGGCGATCGCGATTTCAGACGTGAGCCACATCTCCTGCGTCAGTAACGATTTCGGCTACGACCACGTGTTCTCTCGCTACGTTGAGGCCGTGGGCCGCGAAGGCGACGTGCTGCTGGGGATCTCCACTTCCGGTAACTCAGGCAACATCATCAAAGCTATCGAAGCTGCTCGTGCGAAAGGCATGAAAGTCATCACCCTGACCGGGAAAGACGGCGGTAAAATGGCCGGTACGGCAGACATCGAAATTCGCGTGCCGCACTTCGGCTATGCGGATCGCATTCAGGAAATTCACATCAAAGTGATCCACATCCTGATTCAGTTAATCGAAAAAGAAATGGTTAAAGCTTAGCCCGAAATGTCCTCTGCTCTTTCCGGGCAGAGGCATTCGTTGTGGGAGAGAAAAGATGTGCGAACTGCTCGGGATGAGTGCCAACGTACCGACGGATATCTGCTTTAGTTTTACCGGACTGGTGCAGCGCGGGGGCGGAACTGGTCCCCATAAAGACGGCTGGGGTATTACCTTCTATGAAGGGAAAGGCTGTCGCACTTTTAAAGATCCGCAGCCGAGCTTCAACTCGCCCATCGCCCGTCTCGTCCAGGACTACCCGATTAAATCCTGCTCGGTTATCGCGCACATTCGCCAGGCTAATCGTGGCAAGGTCGCGCTGGAAAATACCCATCCGTTTACCCGCGAGCTTTGGGGTCGTAACTGGACCTATGCCCATAACGGGCAGCTGAAAGGCTACCGCTCGTTGGATACAGGGGCGTTTCGTCCGATTGGTGAAACCGACAGCGAGCAGGCGTTTTGCTGGCTGCTGCATAAGCTCACGCAGCGCTACCCGCGCACGCCGGGCAATATGGAAGCGGTATTCCGTTACATTACTGAACTGGGTGCGGAGCTGAGAGAGAAGGGCGTGTTTAACATGCTGCTGTCGGACGGGCGTTACGTGATGGCGTTCTGCTCGACAAACCTGTTCTGGATCACGCGCAGAGCGCCTTTCGGCGTGGCTAAACTGCTGGATCAGGATATGGAAATCGACTTTCAGGCAGAGACCACACCGAACGATGTGGTCACGGTCATTGCCACTCAGCCGCTCACCGCCAACGAAACCTGGCACAAAATTGAGCCAGGCAAGTCGGCGTTATTTTGCCTCGGTGAGCTTATAGTTTGAAGCCAGCTGCGGCTGAACCGGCGTCATCACGGCAGGTTTGCTGATGACGTAGTTCCCGCTGACCACGGCCACGCCCGGCGGCTGATGGTTGGCCGCGAAGTAGTCATAGCCAGGCTTCAGCTCTTTCCAGAAGTTGATGTAGGTGGAGTACTTGTGGCGTTCCATGTTGGCGTCGGTCATGCGGAACGGGAAAATACTCACCTGAACGCGCGGCTGGCCGAACACTAAAGCGCCGGTCACAAACTGGAAAATTTCGTCGATGCCGGAGTCGGTCATGGCGTAGCAGCCAATCGACACGCAGGCACCGTGAATCATCAGGTATTTCCCTTCATAGCCGTGAGCGCGGTCAAAATCGTTCGGGAAGCCAATATTAATGGCTTTATAGAAACGGCTGTCCGGTTTTAGCTGACTGCGATCAACGCTATAAAACCCTTCCGGGCTTTTAAAATCGCCCTGGCGCTGTTTTGGTCCCAGGCCGCCGGAATAGTTACAGATGCGATAGCTATTGAGCAGCTGATACTGCTCGCCCATCTTCACCCACAGTTCCAGGGTGCGCTCTTCTTTAAAGATTTGAATATAAACCGGGGAGCCCATGAGCTGCTGTCTGCTGTCTTTGCCGACAGGGGCGGCGACACCGCTGCTATTAAGCAGGCTGGCGAAAGAGAAAAACGGCATAGAGAGCATCGCAATAATCAGTGCGATCTTACGCATACTGCTTGATTCCTTGATAAACCTGCAACTAACAGCCAGGACGGCTAAAGGGACCCGAAATCAGAAAAATCTGTACAGGATTGCGCTCACATTAGCATTGTGGTTGATTTTCGCAAGTTCCAGACTGGGGCGTTTACACATTTTATTGGAATCAATTGGAGTTTTAGCGCCAGGTCACTTTTTGCCGATCGTCATGTCGCTTGCTTTTATGTTCTGGCCGCTCCACGGCGATTTCCCCATATCGAAAATAAGCTGTATACTTATCCAGTGTTATTTTTCTGGTTGAGTGAGCATGCGCAAAATCATTCATGTCGATATGGACTGCTTTTTTGCCGCCGTTGAGATGCGTGATAATCCGGCCCTGCGCGATATCCCGCTGGCGATTGGTGGCAGCGCCCAGCGGCGAGGCGTGATCAGCACGGCGAATTACCCTGCCAGAAAATACGGCGTGCGCAGCGCGATGTCGACCGCGATGGCGCTAAAACTCTGCCCGCACCTCACTCTGCTGCCGGGCCGGTTCGACGCCTATAAAGAAGCCTCCAACCATATTCGTGAAATTTTCTCCCGCTATACCCCGCTCATTGAGCCTCTGTCGCTGGATGAAGCTTATCTGGACGTCACCCACTGCGGCCATTGCCAGGGCTCGGCGACGTTAATTGCCCGTGATATTCGGCAGGCTATTTCCGACGAGCTAAACCTGACCGCCTCGGCGGGCATTGCGCCGATCAAGTTTCTGGCGAAGATTGCCTCCGATCTCAATAAACCGAACGGCCAGTTCGTGATTACGCCCGAACAGGTGCCTGACTTTTTAGCGACGCTGCCGTTAGGGAAGATCCCCGGCGTTGGCAAAGTGACGGTAGCAAAGCTGGAAACGCTCGGGCTGCGAACCTGTGCCGACGTGCAAAATGCCGACCTGGCGATGCTGTTAAAGCGCTTCGGCAAATTTGGTCGGGTGCTTTGGGAGCGCAGCCAGGGGATTGATGAGCGGGAAATCAGTAACGATCGCCAGAGAAAGTCGGTTGGCGTGGAGCGTACGCTGGCGGAAGATATTCACGAGTGGCACGAATGCGAAGAGATTATCGAGCGCCTGTACCCGGAGCTTGAGCGGCGGCTGTCCAAAGAACGCGCCGACCTGCGCATCGCCCGCCAGGGCATCAAGCTCAAATTTAACGATTTCCAGCTGACGACCCAGGAACACGTCTGGCCGAAGCTGAATAAAGAAGACTTGATCGCCACCGCCCGCAAAACGTGGGCAGAACGAAGGGGAGGGCGAGGTGTTCGGCTGGTGGGGCTGCACGTGACCCTGCTCGACCCGCAGCTGGAAAGGCAGCTGTTGCTGGGGCTGTAGGGCGAAGAAAATCCCCTCTCCCTTTTAGGGAGAGGGTTAGGGTGAGGGTAAAAATTACTTCGCCGGAATCGCCTTCAGCAGCTCGGTCAGCAGCGTCCAGTACTGGCCAACGCTCTCAATGTGAACCTGCTCGTCCGGGGAGTGTGGGCCGGTAATGGTTGGCCCGATGGAAACCATATCCATCTCCGGGTAAGGTTTTTTGAACAGACCGCATTCCAGACCGGCGTGGATAACCATAATGTTCGGGGTTTTGTTGAACAGCTTCTGGTAAGTCTCACGCACCAGACCCATCACCGGAGAGTTCGCATCCGGCTGCCAGCCAGGGTAGCTGCCTTTCGCCACGGTTTTCGCTCCGGCCAGCTCACCCAGTGATTCCAGCACGCTAACCACGTAGTCTTTACCGGAGTCGATCAGGGAGCGAATCAGGCAGATGATTTCTGCACTGTCGTCGCTCATGGTCACGACGCCCGCGTTCAGGGACGTCTCAACCACGCCTTTCACCGCGTCGGAATTACGGATCACGCCGTTTGGCGTGGCGTTCAGCAGGTGCAGGAAGGTGTCGCGAGTTTTAGCGGTCAGCGCCTGTTTGTCGGAGCTTGTGGCTTCCACCAGCACGGTGATGTTCTTCTCTACCGCAGACAGTTCGTTTTTCAGAACTGCGAGGTAGTCGTTAGCCGCAGACTTCAGCTCAGCGGCTTTCGCGGCTGGTACAGCCAGCGTGGCGAAGGCTTCACGCGGGATTGCGTTACGCAGGGTGCCGCCGTTCAGGTCAAGCAGGCGAGCATCCAGTTCCGCAGCGTGAGCAAGCAGGAAGCGAGCCAGCAGCTTGTTGGCGTTACCCAGGCCCAGGTGGATATCTGCCCCGGAGTGGCCGCCCTTCAGCCCTTTAATAGTCAGCTTGATGGTTTCAAAACCGGCTGGAACCGCTTCACGCTGCAGCGGCAGCGTAGTGATGAAATCGATGCCGCCCGCGCAGCCCATGTAGATCTCACCTTCCGTTTCGGAGTCGGTGTTGATCAGGATATCTGCCTGCATCCAGCCAGCCTGCAGGCCAAACGCGCCGTCCATGCCGGCTTCTTCGGTCATGGTCAGCAGCACTTCCAGCGGGCCATGCTCTACAGAGTCGTCAGCCAGCACCGCCAGCGCGGACGCCATGCCAATGCCGTTGTCCGCACCCAGAGTGGTGCCACGCGCTTTGACCCACTCGCCGTCGATGTACGGCTGGATTGGATCTTTGGCGAAGTCGTGCACGGTATCGTTATTCTTCTGCGGCACCATATCGAGGTGCGCCTGAAGCGCCACAGGTTTGCGGTTTTCCATGCCTGGAGTGGCTGGCTTGCGAAGCAGGATGTTACCCACCTGGTCGCGCTCTACGTGCAGGCCTTTTTCTTTTGCCCAGGACAGGATGTGTTCCGCCAGCGCTTCTTCGTGATAGGACGGGTGCGGAATAGAACAGATTTTGGCAAAAATATCCCACAGCGGCTGTGGAGATAATTGAGACAATTCAGACACGTTGAGTCTCCCTGGAGTCATTTTTTTGGCTTACCGGTCACGTTTTAGGCCGGGTTCATTTACACCACAAGCACGGCTTGCGCGATGTCCTGAGAATACCACTTTCTTTTGTTGCGTGAAGGTTGAATAAGAGCAAAATCGGCTGCCAATAGCCCGCAGCACTGGTTTTTAGTGCGCCAGATCTCTATAATCTCGCGCAACCAAAACCCCTTCGAATACTTTTTAAGCCGTTATTTACAGGCCGGGATACTTCACATGAGCGAAAAATACGTCGTCACCTGGGACATGTTGCAGATTCACGCCCGCAAACTGGCTCAGCGTCTGCTACCAGCCGAACAGTGGAAAGGCATTATTGCCGTTAGCCGTGGTGGCCTGGTGCCGGGCGCGCTGCTGGCTCGTGAACTGGGTATTCGCCATGTTGATACCGTTTGCATCTCCAGCTACGACCACGACAACCAGCGTGAGCTGACCGTGCTGAAGCGTGCGGAAGGCGACGGTGAAGGTTTCATCGTGATTGATGACCTGGTGGATACTGGCGGTACCGCAGTGGCGATTCGCGAAATGTATCCGAAAGCTCATTTCGTCACCATCTTCGCCAAACCAGCCGGTCAGCCGCTGGTGGACGATTACGTGATTGATATCCCGCAGGACACCTGGATTGAGCAGCCGTGGGATATGGGCGTGGTGTTCGTGCCGCCGTTGGCCGGCCGTTAATCCCCTTAAATTTGCATTGATTTACGCCCGGCACTGCCGGGCGTTTGTGTTATTTAGGCCGTATCAGGCTACAATAGCGACGTTTCTCGTATTCATGGAGGCAGTGAAACGATGTCGCAGGCCAACCTAAGCGAAACCCTCTTTAAGCCAAGATTCAAACACCCGGAAACGTCCACGCTGGTGCGTCGTGCGCGGCATACCGCAACGCCGGCGATTCAGTCCACGCTGGACGGCAAAAACGCGCCTCACTGGTATCGCATGATCAATCGCCTGATGTGGATCTGGCGCGGGGTCGATCCGCGTGAAATCCTTGAAGTTCAGGCCAGGATTGCCTGCACGGAGGCTGAGCGAACTAACGACGAGCTGTTTGATACCGTGATGGGCTACCGCGGCGGCAACTGGATCTACGAATGGTCGAAGCAGGCGATGCTCTGGCAGCAGCGTGCGGGCCAGGAAACCGACGAAGAGAAAATCGGCAAATGCTGGCTACAGGCTGCAAACCTTTACAGCATTGCGGCCTACCCGCACCTGAAAGGTGATGCGCTGGCCGAGCAGGCTCAGGTACTGGCTAACCGCGCTTATGAAGAAGCTGCTCCCCGGCTGTCCGGCGGGCTGCGCGAGCTGGAATTCCCGATGACCGGCGGCGGCACCATCAGCGGCTTCCTGCATATGCCTAAGGGGGCAGAAGGGCCATTCCCTACCGTGCTGATGTGCGGCGGCCTGGATGCCCTACAGAGCGATTATTACAGCCTGTTTGAGAAATACTTTGCGCCGCAGGGCATCGCGATGCTGACCATCGACATGCCGTCGGTCGGCTTCTCTTCCAAGTGGAAGCTGACGCAGGATTCGAGCGTGCTGCACCAGCACGTGCTAAAAGCACTGCCTAACATTCCGTGGGTGGACCATACACGCGTGGCGGCATTTGGCTTCCGCTTTGGCGCCAACGTTGCCGTGCGCCTGGCTTACCTGGAAGCATCGCGCCTGAAAGCCGTGGCCTGCCTTGGGCCGGTGGTTCACGCGCTGCTGAGCGACCCGCAGCGCCAGGCCAACGTGCCGGAAATGTACATTGACGTGCTGGCCAGCCGCCTTGGCATGACCTCCATCTCCGACAGCGCGCTGAGCGTGGAGCTGAACCGCTACTCGCTGAAAACCCAGGGCCTGCTGGGCCGCCGCTGCCCAACGCCAATGCTGTCTGGTTTTTGGGAAAACGATCCGTTCAGCCCGGAAGAAGAATCTCGTTTAATCACTTCGTCATCTGCCGACGGCAAATTACTCCAGATCCCGTTTAACCCGGTGTATCAAAACTTTGACAAAGCGCTTAAAGAAATTACCGGCTGGGTGAAACAAAGATTACGTTAAATATTTGCTAAATTTTGGCTGTTTGCTAAAACAGTTGCTTCACAACAGGAGATCGTAATGACGTTACCGAGTGGACACCCGAAAAGTAGACTGATCAGAAAGTTCGCCGCGCTTGGCCCGTACATCCGGGAAGAGCAGTGTGCAGATAACCGTTTCTTCTTCGATTGCCTGGCGGTGTGCGTTAACGTAAAGCCCGCGCCGGAGAAACGTGAATTTTGGGGATGGTGGATGGTGCTGGAAGCCCAGGAAAAGCAGTTTACCTACACCTGGCAGTTCGGCCTGTTCGATAAAGACGGTAAATGGACGGCAACCCCGGCAAAAGACAAAGAAGTGGACGAAAAACTGGAGCAGACGCTGCGCGGTTTCCACAAACGCCTGAAAGATTTACTCGCCAGCCTTGAGCTTGGGCTGGTACCCGCCGAGAACTTCGCTGAAAAAAAGCTAAAACTCTCCGCCTGAAAATAAAAAATCCCCGTCAACCTGACGGGGATTTTTTTGTCCGCAGTATCGCGAATTAGAACTGGTAAACCATACCAACCGCAACAACGTCGTCGTTGTTCAGCTTCAACTTATTGTTGTCGCTCAGCTGGTTGATTTTGTAATCAACAAACGCAGACATGTTTTTGTTGAAGTAGTAGGTGGCGGCTACGTCGATGTATTTCACCAGATCCGCATCACCAATCCCTTCGATGTCTTTCGCTTTGGACTGAACATAGCCCAGGGATGGACGCAGGCCGAAGTCGAACTGGTACTGAGCGATGGCTTCGAACGCCTGGTTTTTGTTAGCAAAACCAGACACGCTGCTGCTGGTGCCTGCCAGGGAACCCGGGACGCTGATTGGGTTCATGTTGCGGGTTTCAGCGTACATGGTTGCCAGGTAAACGTTGTTTTTGTCGTACTTGATGCCGGTAGTCCAGGCTTCAGCTTTGTCGCCTTTACCGTAAACAGACGCTTTCTGCGCGTTGGTACGGTTAGAGTTGGCGTAGGCTGCGCCCACGCTCAGGCCGGTGTCAGCGATGTCGTAAGACAGGCTGGTGCCGAAGCCGTCACCGTTCTGGCGAGAGGTGTCGCTGCGGGTGTTCGCGCTGTCAGCCCCGTTTTTGCCCTGGTATTGCAGAGCCATCTTCAGGCCATCAACCAGGCCGAAGAAGTTGTTGTTGCGGTAAGTCGCCACGCCGGTCGCACGGCCGGTCATGAAGGTGTCGGTTCTGACGAACGAGTCATCGCCGAACTCTGGCATCATATCGGTGTAAGAGGCGATGTTGTACAGCACGCCGTAGTTACGACCGTAGTCGAATGAGCCGTAGTCACCGGCTTTCAGGCCCGCGAACGCCAGGCGAGTTTTGGTGCCGGTAGAGTCGTTTTCTGCTTTGTTACCCGCAATCTGGTATTCCCACTGGCCGTAACCGGTCAGCTGGCTGTTAATCTGAGTTTCACCTTTAAAGCCCAGGCGAGCGTAGGTCTGGTCGCCGTCAGAGCCGGTGTTGTCGCTGAAGTAATGCTCAGCTTTTACGCGGCCGTACAGGTCAACCTTGTTGCCGTTTTTGTTATAAACTTCGGCTGCCTGAGAAGCAGAAGCAGCCACGATGCCCATTACCACTAATGCCAGTGTGCTCTTTTTCATTTGTTATCCCAAGAATGATGAAAGCTTGCAAAATTGTTCCAGGAGTCGGGCTCCCGCTAAAAACAGGAAGGGTTTTATCGTTCTCAGATTAAAGATTTATGACAATTTAGGAGAAAGATTAAATAAACGTAATAAAGTTTATATGTCATAAAAATGTAAAATATATCCGCTATTTTCAGCGATCGCTTTTCGCTTATTAGCCCTTTTCCCACGCGCCTGTTGGCAAGCCGCGCGAGTCCTGTTACAACGTCATCTGGCTTTTTAATTTCCCCTTTTTTGTAGAAACGGCAGAGAATCATGAGTGACAGCCAGACGCTGGTCGTAAAACTAGGCACCAGCGTATTAACCGGTGGCTCCCGCCGCCTGAACCGCGCCCATATTGTTGAACTGGTTCGCCAGTGTGCCCAGCTGCACGCGGCGGGGCATCGTATTGTGATTGTGACCTCCGGGGCGATTGCCGCCGGGCGTGAACACCTCGGTTACCCCGAACTCCCCGCCACCATCGCGTCCAAGCAGCTGCTGGCCGCGGTAGGGCAAAGTCGCCTGATTCAGCTTTGGGAACAGTTGTTCTCTATTTACGGCATTCACGTCGGGCAGATGCTGCTCACCCGCGCCGATATGGAAGACCGCGAGCGCTTCCTTAATGCCCGCGACACGCTCAGGGCGCTGTTAGATAACAACATTGTGCCGGTCATTAATGAAAACGACGCCGTGGCGACGGCGGAAATCAAAGTGGGCGATAACGACAACCTTTCTGCGCTGGCGGCGATTCTGGCCGGGGCCGACAAGCTGCTGCTGCTCACCGACCAGCAGGGCCTGTATACCGCTGACCCGCGTAACAACCCGGCAGCGGAACTGATTAAAGAAGTGCACGGCATCGACGACGCGCTGCGCGCCATCGCGGGCGACAGCGTTTCTGGCCTTGGCACAGGTGGCATGGGCACTAAACTGCAGGCGGCCGACGTAGCCTGCCGCGCTGGCATCGACGTGATCATCGCCGCAGGCAGCAAGCCTGGCGTTATTGGCGACGTGATGGCCGGGAACCCCGTCGGCACGCGCTTCCACGCGCAGCAGTCTCCGCTGGAGAACCGCAAACGCTGGATCTTCGGCGCCCCGCCAGCCGGTGAAATCACCGTGGATGACGGCGCATTGTCCGCTATTCTGGAACGCGGCAGCTCATTGCTGCCTAAAGGCATCAAAAGCGTGAGCGGTAACTTCTCCCGTGGTGAGGTGATCCGCATTCGTAGCCTGGAAGGGCGCGACATCGCCCACGGCGTTTGCCGCTACAACAGCGACGCCCTGCGCCGTATTGCCGGGCACCACTCCCAGCAAATCGACGACATCCTCGGCTATGAATATGGCCCGGTGGCCGTGCATCGCGACGACATGATTGTTAATTAAGGAGCAGATAAATGCTTGAACAAATGGGCAAAGCGGCAAAAGAGGCCTCTTACCAGCTGGCACTGCTCTCCGGGCGCGAGAAGAACCGCGTGCTGGAAAAAATTGCCGACTACCTTGAAGCGCGTGCGGAACATATCCTGACCGCGAACCAGCAGGACGTGGACGAGGCGCGTAAAAACGGCCTCAGCGAAGCCATGCTTGACCGCCTGCAGCTCACCCCGGCCCGCCTGAAAGGCATCGCCGACGACGTGCGCCAGGTTTGCAATCTCGCCGATCCGGTAGGGCAGGTGATTGACGGCGGGCTGCTGGACAGCGGGCTGCGCATCGAACGTCGCCGCGTGCCGCTCGGCGTGGTGGGCGTGATTTATGAAGCCCGGCCGAACGTCACCGTAGACGTTGCCTCTCTGTGCCTGAAAACCGGCAACGCCGCCATTCTGCGCGGCGGGAAAGAAACCTGGCGCACCAACAACGCCACGGTGGCGGTGATCCAGCAGGCGCTGGAAGAGTGCGGCCTGCCGAAAGCGGCGGTCCAGGCGATTGAAAACCCCGACCGTGCGCTGGTGACCGAAATGCTGCGCCTCGATCGCTACATCGACATGCTGATCCCTCGCGGTGGCGCGGGCCTGCATAAACTTTGCCGCGAACAGTCGACGATCCCGGTGATCACCGGCGGTATCGGTGTGTGCCACATCGTGGTGGACGACACCGCCGAGTTTGAACCGGCGCTGAAAATCATCGTCAACGCCAAAACCCAGCGCCCGAGCACCTGCAACACGGTGGAAACGCTGCTGGTGCACCAGGCGATTGCCGACAGTTTCCTGCCTGCGCTGAGCAAGCAAATGGCCGAGTCCGGCGTGACCTTGCATGCGGACGAGAAATCGCTGCCTGTGCTGCAAAACGGCCCGGCGGCGGTGGAGGCGGTGAAAGAAGCTGACTACAACGACGAATGGCTTTCTTTGCATTTGAACGTGAAAGTGGTTGCCGACCTGGACGATGCCATCGCCCACATTCGCGAGCACGGCACCCAGCATTCGGACGCCATCCTGACCCGCACGCTGCGCAACGCGAACCGCTTTATTAACGAAGTGGATTCCTCCGCTGTGTACGTCAACGCCTCAACCCGCTTTACCGACGGCGGCCAGTTTGGCCTTGGCGCGGAAGTAGCGGTCAGCACCCAGAAGCTGCACGCTCGCGGCCCGATGGGGCTTGAAGCCTTAACCACCTACAAGTGGATAGGCTTCGGCGACGACACGATTCGTGCGTAATTGAAGCCGGGTGATGCAAAAACCAGCAGTCAGTTTGATAAGTGGTTGACGCATCACCCAATCTTCCTTACCCTTTTACACCGCAGTCACGCTCGTGGCGCGCCCTGAAAGCCGATATAGCTCAGTTGGTAGAGCAGCGCATTCGTAATGCGAAGGTCGTAGGTTCGACTCCTATTATCGGCACCATTCAAGCATCTCTCAAAGTCTACTCAAGTTCACTAAAACCCCTTATAATCTGCATCTTCCAGCTCTCGCTTGTATTCTGACGTCTACTGACATACTCCAAAATCTACATGCATATGGGGGTACATTCGGGGGTATATGCTGTTCGGTCTGATGGAGATACCCCCAGTGAAACTTAACGCTCGACAAGTTGATACCGCAAAGCCAAAAGATAAGCCTTACAAACTCTCTGATGGCGGGGGACTTTACCTTTTGGTTAACCCTAATGGAAAATGCTATTGGCGACTTAAGTACCGTGTTGCCGGTAAGGAGAAATTGCTTGCTCTTGGGGTTTATCCCGACGTGACTTTGGCTGAAGCTCGTAGTAAACGTGAAGAGGCTAAAAGGGGCATTGCTGGTGGGATTGACCCCAATGTAGCGAAGAGAGAAGAGAAACTAGCCCGAGAGGCTAGTGTCCGAAACACCTTTCAGGAAATCGCTTGTGAATGGCACGCTAGTAAGCTTTACAAATGGTCTGAGGGATATGCTTCGGACATTATGGAAGCGTTCAATAAAGACGTGTTCCCTTATATCGGCAAAAAGCCTATTGCAGACATCAAGCCACTCGAACTGCTGAATGTGCTTCGCCGCATGGAAAGCAGGGGAGCGACTGAAAAGGCAAAAAAAGTCAGGCAGCGTTGTGGTGAAGTTTTCCGCTATGCAATTGTGACTGGCCGGGCTGAATACAATCCTGCCCCCGATCTCACCAGCGCCATGCAAGGGCATGAGTCCAACCATTATCCTTTCCTGAACACATCCGAGCTTCCTGCATTTTTCGAATCCCTTTCTCAGTACTCGGGCAGTATTTTAGTCGTTTTGGCCGCACGCTTGCTGATTCTTACTGGTGTCAGAACAGGTGAACTACGAGGTGCTACATGGCAAGAAATCGACACAGAATCTGCGGTGTGGATTATCCCGGCAGAACGTATGAAGATGCGCCGCCCGCATATTGTGCCTTTATCAAGACAGGCACTAGACATCATTGAGCGCATCCGAGAAATGACGGGGCGTTATTCCCTGATGTTCCCTGGGCGCAATGATCCGCGAAAGTCTATGAGTGAAGCCAGCATTAACCAAGTATTCAAGCGTATTGGCTACACCGGTCGTGTTACTGGCCACGGCTTCAGACATACCATGAGTACCATCCTCCACGAGCAGGGATACAACACTGCATGGATTGAAACCCAGCTTGCTCACGTCGATAAAAATTCGATTCGTGGTACCTATAATCACGCCCAGTATCTGGAAGGTCGCAGGGAGATGTTGCAGTGGTATGCGGATTACATAGACAGCCTTGAGAAGAATGGAAATCTCGTCCATGGCAGGTTCGGAAAGTCAGCTTAGCTGCTCGGATAAGTGTTTTAACTAAAAAAGAGTAGACTGCAGTAGACGTATAAAACACAGGGCTATGCCACAGTAATGCATTTGCGGGTTGGCATAGCTCCCTATCAAAGATGGCGTAGCTGACGTAACCATGTCTGAACAACACACTCTTCCCTTAGATTTTTCTATTCCTACTTACCCAATTACGGCATTGAACGAGATTGCAAACCATGCCCGACGGATCTTGTCGCGTAAAAAAAGAACAAATTCTCAGGTCATTCACGTTCAAAATTTGATCATGGATTTGATTGATGTTTACTGGCAGGAAGAGCGGGAAAAGGAGATCCAACGGCTTGAAACTGAAGTCCGCCAAAATATAGCGTACTTTCGCTGGGAAGGTGATGAGCTGTATCCATTCGCCTATGTACATAATCGTTATGGTGAATTTCTCGAGTTTGTCGGCGACGATAACGATCTTGATATATACGACCTTGATAATGTTGAGGTGCTCAATGAAATCATTGAATGGTTCGTGGATAACGAATCTTCTGAAGGGTTTATTGATGCAGAGCCAGCTGAATACTTCTCCGCAATGGCTCTTTTGCTTATCGCCGACGCGGTCTACCCCAACCCTTTTCAGGATGACAATCCTGATACAACTATCACTCTTAGTGATATGTCATTCATCGTTCAACCTGCGATGAACGCAATGAAAGCAATGGGTTATTCCCGCCGGGCTGAAGCTGTGACGGCGCAGCAACAAAAGCTTGAGGCATTTGAGGAAAAACGAGCTGCGCTTGAGCATCAACTTATCTTGGCAGATAACGATTTGTCGGCCCTTAAGAATGAAAAGAAGGTTTCTTCAAAGAAAGCTACAGATGCGAAGCATGCCAGAAACCGTAAGGCCTCTCAGCTAGTTTGCGATGATTGGCTCAAAAATAGGGCAAACTTCAAAAGTGCTATGAAGGCTGCAGAACACTATCAGCTTTGGCTTGAAGAACAGGGGTATCACAACTCTCTCATAACTGTCAGGAACTGGATTTTATTGCACGCGAAGCACCATCAGATTAAATGGTGAAACAACGTAAACCGTACCTCTGCGACGCAGAGTGTACATTCTGCGCTGCAGCGTGGTGGATCACAGCATTTTAATTGTTTGAAATGACTCCAGATAACTCAACATCAACTGGAGTCAATCATGTCCCATTCCTTAATCCGCTTACCCGAAGTACAACGTCGCACCGGCTACAGCAAGGCCTGGATCTATCGCCTGATGAGTCAGCAGCGTTTTCCTTCTGCCGTGAAGATCGGTACTCGCGCTATCGCTTTTGTCGAGAGCGAAATCGATGACTGGATCGATCAACGCATCGAAGAGTCCCGTAACGGTATCTATCTCCCGGGAATCAAATCACACGCTGTGAACGCATCCCTAAACTGTGGAAATGTAGGGGTGAAAAATGCGTAGTATCGATAACATCCGGGAGGTGGTTCAGGCAGCTTCGGGACAATGGCCGTTCGTGTTGCAAAGCCTTGGCATCATAGTGCCAGGTTCTCCGAGTAAACATTCAGCCTGTCCGGTCTGTGGTGGTAAAGACCGTTTTCGATTTGACGATAAAGGCTGTGGCGCACATATCTGTAATCAATGCGGGGCGGGTGACGGGCTCGATTTAGTCCAAAAGGCATACCATGTTAGCGCGACAGAGGCTGCGAATCAGGTCGCTTCTGTGCTGAATCATGCCAATAGCTCTCGCGCGGACGGAATAGCTTATTACCGGCAAAAGGGACATCAGGAGGCTGAAATCCGTCGCCAGCGTTTTACGTCGAAATACCAGGTAATGGTTACGAAAGCCCTGCCAGGGCAAAGCCAGTACCTGGCCGCGAAGGGGCTGAATGATGGGCGTTTTCTGGTGCTCCCTGATGGTACGCTGCTGCTTCCTCTGGTAAATGAAACTGAAAGCGTAGTGGCCGCTCAGTCCATCACAATAAGCGGCGAAAAAAAGCTTCTTCCAGGGTCAGCCAAAAGGGGGGCATGGTACGCCCTGAGTACCGCTGATGTGGGGAGTGACATTGTCGTTTGCGAGGGGCTTGCAACGGGGTTATCTGTCCAACTCATGCAGCCAGATTCCATGGTCGTAGTGGGTCTGGATGCCGGAAATTTGACACCTGTAGCGCAGGCTATGCGTCGCAAGTACCCGAACAGTCGAATCATCATCGCAGCTGATAACGACTGGCAGGGCGAGGAGCAGCCTAATGTCGGGTTAGCCGCTGCGGAAAAAGCCGCTGCAGCTGTAGAGGGGTGGATAGCTCTCCCGCCAGTGGATTACAAAGCTGACTGGAATGACTACCACCAGCGGTTTGGGCTTGATAAAGCTTCTGCAGATTTTGACGGCTCAGTTGTTCAATATCAGCCGAAAGCAATGTTACCGGCTCTCAAGCACAACGGTGAGTCGGAAGTCTGTACCACTGAAAACGATCCACTTAAAGCTCGCGTTGAGTCTCGTCGGGATGGCATTTTCTGGGTGGTACCCAAGGTGGACAAAGACAGCGGCGAAATCACTCTCCAGGAAAGTTGGTTATCCTCACCGATGGAAGTCGTTGGAATAGGTACTGATGGAAACGAGCTGTACCTGATTATCCGCTGGACTGCTTTTGGCTCGGATTTGCCTACCATTAAAGCGATCCCTTTAGCTGACATTGGCGAAAAGGAAGGATGGAGGGTGCTGAAAAAAGGTGGCGTTAACATTACCGCAAAAAGTGGTTTGCGTGCGACGCTTGCTGACTGGCTCCAGCGCAATTATCCAGAAACACTTTGGCTTATATCCCATGCCACTGGGTGGCAACATGGTGCCTATATCATGGCGGACGGAGAGATTATCGGTTCTCCCGAAACTCCGGTTTTATTTAGCGGACGGAGCTCCGCAGCCTCTGGATATACCTGCAAAGGGACGCCTGAGAGTTGGCGTAGAGATGTCGCACATCTGGCAGAGGGAAATTATTGCATGATGACAGCCATCGGCGCTGCCTTTGCCGCCCCACTTCTTGGTCTGTGTGGGGCGGATGGATTTGGACTTCATTTCTATGCACAGTCCAGTGCAGGCAAGACCACCACGGCGAATGTGGCCAGCAGTTTGTATGGCTGTCCTGATCTTCTGCGGCTTACGTGGTATGGGACCTCGCTGGGTCTGGCTAATGAAGCCTCTGCGCATAATGATGGCCTGATGTCACTGGATGAAGTTGGCCAAGGAGCTGACCCGGTTAGTGTGTCTCAAAGTGCCTACGCGCTGTTCAACGGCGTGGGTAAACTGCAGGGCGCTAAAGAAGGTGGGAACCGTGACCTTAAGCGCTGGAGAACAGTTGCCATTAGCACTGGGGAGATGGATCTTGAAACCTTCATTTCGGCGGCGGGGCATAAGACGAAAGCTGGCCAACTTGTACGATTGCTCAATATCCCGTTGAGTAAGGCCAATTGCTTCCATGAATATGAGACTGGGAAGCAACACGCCGACGCATTGAAAAATGGCTATCAAAACAGCTATGGGACAGCAGGTCGAGAGTGGATCAAATGGTTAGTTGACCACCAGCAGCAGGCGATTGACGTTGTTCGCGAATGTGAACTGCGCTGGCGTAACCAAATCCCTGCTGAACATGGCGAGCAAGTACACCGAGTGGGTTCCAGGTTTGCGATCCTTGAAGCTGCTCTGCTGCTTAGTCGAACGCTTACGGGCTGGAATGAAAAGGCATGTATTGAGGCGGTTCGGCACTGTTATGACGCATGGCTGGATGCTTTTGGTTCCGGAAATAAAGAACGAGAGCAAATTATTGAGCAGGTTGAAGCATTCCTGAATGCTTATGGACTTAGCCGATTTGCGCCGTTACCATTCGACCCTGTCGCGTTGCCAATCAGGGATTTAGCGGGCTACAGGCAAAGGGGAAATCATGAGGACGACCCACTGACCTTTTATGTCTTTCCTGAAACATTCAAAAACGAGATGGCGAAGGGATTCAATTACAAGCAAGTTTGTGAGGTGTTGATTGAGGCCGGGATGCTGATCCCTCCGACAATCGACAGGGGATATATGAAGAAATCCCCTCGTGTTAATGGCAGACAAGCGCGTGTCTTTGAAATTAGGTTTCGGCCAGAGAAGTAAGATTATTTACGTGAGATTCTGACATTGAAGGTT
The DNA here is from genome assembly GCF_000757825.1 of Cedecea neteri. GTDB lineage: Bacteria > Pseudomonadota > Gammaproteobacteria > Enterobacterales > Enterobacteriaceae > Cedecea > Cedecea selenatireducens. The sequence continues at coordinate 1,714,593 of NZ_CP009451.1, read as the reverse complement.
GTGGTTCAGTAGGTTCGTCGGTATCACTTTCTTGTGCCTATGCCCCACAGGCATTTACGTCGAAAAATTGAACCACACGGAACCAACTATGATGTGATTGAACCAACTTCCAGAAGGTGATGAACCACGGGTACCTGACGTTGAACCACAGACCCAACTCAATGTGGTTCAACAAATGCCAGTAATAGCAATGTCTTCAGGGTTTAATCCAACTGACCCGACTGAACCACACCTTCTACGTTGATATTTACTGGATTAAATATAACAGTTGTTTCCCTCTTGTTTTATTTTTGCCTTATAAGTGATGTCACAGGTTAAATTATTAAAATATGCGTCATCATTTGTTCCATATATGGAACGGAACCATTTTTAAATATATAAAAATCCCTGGTGTGTAAGGTTGTTAGCTTGTATAGATAAAAAAGGACAACAGGCAAAAGGAGCCTTGCATGGAATTAAATGAAATCAGAAAAAGAACGCTGGTGGATGAAACCACAGATTTTTTTGAAAGAGGCGTGTATGAAATTCAAATCCCTGGAGTGGATACCGCAGCCTGGCGACAATGGTATATGCGTACAGATGGTAGCCAGTTTGCATTGGTCAATCTTGGTGAAGAACCGCAAATTGTCTGCCGGTTCCATATGAGGCAGGTTGAAACCTTTATTCCAGGATTACCCACAGCATTGAAAATTCATGCCTGGCAGGATGATCAGCCCGAACGTAATTGTCCACGTGGAACTCAAGCGGCCTTTATGGAATGGGTATTACGGACTGAATGCATCGCTATCAATTACCGTGACGATCTTGAGTACTGGGAATGTATGGCCAAGCGGTTGAAAAGGCGATTTGGTGTGGTACTCATTTTGTTTGATCGCGAAGAAAAACCTTATCTTCGGGAGATCAGCAGCGAAACAGAGCTGCGGCAGTCACTGGAGCTTTTCCCTTATGCCTGTACGGGCATCTTGGGGAGAATGGATCAGGTTGAGGATGCACTGGCCAGAGCCTGAGGGAGGCTATCTTGATTAGGAAATATGAAGATTATGCTCTGGAAGGATACGAAGTCCCGGTTGGATATCGGTTATTGAAGCGCACAGATACTCATCGAAATGTGGTGTATCTGGATGCTCCGCCTGGGGAGCATTGCACTGCATATCTGATTGCCTGGTGGTACCCGAAACCAGACCAGGTCCGTTTACGGGTCTGGCGGTCGTATGATTTTCAGCATCAGAAGGCAATTGGTGAGTTACCACAAGCATTTGTAGCTCACCAGCTAAAAACCAACGATGTTCAGCTCATGCCGGTTAATAATGCATTCTGGCGAAAATTGGGAGCCTGGGCGCTTGAGGAGTGTTATCAGATTACCGCTGAGCATGACCGGATATTGAGTCACGAAAAGTTGGTAAAGGAATTCTATGGTCTTAAGCGGCTAATGCTCATTCACAAACAGCCAGATGAAACAGAGTTTGACCGATTATACTGGCAGTATCGGAAGATCTTCCGACGTCTGGCTAATCCTTTAATCGTGAAAAGACATTCCCTCAATTAAGAGTGGGCGAGTTGTAATGGCATCATTCGATGCTGCATTTTTGCAGCATATTAAAAAGACCAATTATTTATGATGAAAATAACTACAGCAGCTTTTTGCGGGCTTATGCACGTCAGGCAACAATATTTTGATGAAATACGAAAGAGAGAAAGTGACTTTCCCGTTCCAGTAATGGAAACCCTGGATGGGGAGCTTTGGGATGAAATGCAGTGCCAGCTTTTTTCCGATGCGATGGTAAGCCGGTTACAGAGTTCTCGCTTTCAGCGTTATTGCCGAGCGTGTGAGCTGTCGGTAAAAATTTTAATGCATTATTCCCAAATGTACAGCAGTGAAAAGATACTCTTCGCAGCGTGTGCTGACGTTACGGATTACGAAAAATGGCTATCGCTCCACAACACTCATGCGAAGCAGATGTCTGACTCAATTGATGCTATGGCCAGTGATGTGAAATCGCTCGGGAAGGGTCTTCAGAGGCTGAGAAGTGAACAGGGGTTGCTGGCAGGCCCAGAAGAATCCGTTGCAAAGCGAACGAAAACACTCGTTGCGTTAGCCACAGTAGAAAAAGAATTTGCAGGTAAGGTTAAGAAGCTATCGCAGCGGTACGCCAACTATGATTTTTATCTCCAAGGTAACGGGCATTTAGGCTGGATGTTCCCTGCTGACGATAGGGCAGAATTGATGGAGATATTTGTTCAGGCAAACAGGCTCCAATCTGCCCTTAAGCAGTCTCAAGTCTCTCGTATCATGAAATCAGCCAGAGATTTCAGATCGAAGGCAGCAAGCTTCAAGGCTACCGCTGTCGCTATTACAGGTGATGCCCTCGTCGCCGAATCAGCCTACCGTGAATTTATGCACAGAAATCCGACACTGCTAACCAATCAGAGGCAAAAGGAACAGGAGGAAATCCGTGCTCAAGAAGTTGAACGTCACCAACGTAGGAATTTTATACAGAAACTTGCTGTGTGGTTTGTTCGTGTCACTGGAGCATGAAATGAATTTCTCACTATCTGCGTGGCACTCCACCAATTAACTCATTTACTGTTATCATTTTCCATAGGCATTTAGTAGGTAATGCAAATTGTTATAATTCGTTAGTTATAGGGGGCGCTCTGTACATCTTCAGCCAGTGTATCGAGCTCTTGCGCGTGGGCTAAACCTGAGGCCGCTGCGGTTGAATTTCTGTAGAAAGAGTAACCCATGCGCCTCTTCAAACATTAGGGTAGCAGTTAGCCACCCTTTTAGTGTACTTATCTATTGGAGCTGATCCAGTTAGCGAACTGCCAACCCGCTCTTTTCCAGAATTGACGATTGGCCTCTACGCTGAGAGTGTTCTCCCTAATGCATTTTTCCAGAAGCAGTTTGACATTGTCATTAACATTGACGCCGTACCCGAATACATCTGTCGGTGACACGAAAAGTGCCTCAGTAGCAACGTAACGATGCATCATTCTGAATGAATCACTGTTTTTTTCATAAACAGCGCCTTCAATTTCAATATACATGTTTTCTGTATCATCAGGATCTAAATTATGACCTTCCCATATAACCGTGTGATCGACCTTTTTTGGATAGTATTCTCTGGTTTTTTTTACACTCAGGTCAGCAATATCATCATATTCGAAAGGATCCATAGCATCGACTAAGACAATAAAATAATGTTTATATATGCTTCCATCACTACGGTGAACCAAAATTTTTCTTATGCGAGACTGATATAAAAAGCCCCCGTAATTGATTTCAAATTCATTTTCGTTGATGTGTTTTGCTCCAAAGTAGTTAAGGTCTCCACCTCCAGAATCAATCAACCATAGATTATCTTTATGCTCTTCACTTTGAATTGTTGCATCTATGCAATTAAAAAAACGAACCATTTTAGCAGGATCGGTGATTTCACCAAACGTTTTTATAGTTGGGAATCCTTTAGAAATGGCTTCATTCAGTTTATAAAGATAGTTCCATGACTCAGTTGCGTACTTCTGTTCTTCTAAATATTTCAAATGTCGCTTATATTTATCACTTTCTTCATGCATGAACTTTCTTAATTCATCGACATTATCGAATCTTTCCTCCGGTTTATGCATAAGGCACCTATTAATAACCTTATCCACAATTTTCAGGAATTCAATGTCTTGAAATTTAACTAGAGTTCTTCCTCCGCCATGATTTATATCGCCGGTTGCATACTCCTGTATGACTTGAGCGAAAGAGTATAGATCACTAGACATTGTCGCCAGAAATCCCTTACCCCGCTGTTCTGGCGAACAGTAACGATAATTTGCTAGGCGGTCTCCTGCCTGCGTTTCGGCTTCTTTTGCGAAGCTCTCAGGGTCGAATTTAGAAATTCCAAAGTCAGAAAGAACATAATGGCCGGTTTTGCCGTCAATCAAAATGTTTTGGGGCTTTATGTCACGGTGAATAATACCATTTACGTGCAGGTGTTCAATCGCTTTCAAAAGGTCAGTATAAAGGAGTTCTAATTTTTTGGCATAAACAGATTTGTCATCTTCTCCCTCGAGCGTTCCTTTAAGTGTTGTTGCGTAACGTTTCATAATGATTATAAGATAACTTTCATCATGAAGTGTGATAGTATCTAAGTGAAGGTATTCAGCAATATTGGGATGGGATGGAATTTGTGCCATTCCAAAATATTCATCTATGAATCTTTTTGTCTTTGAGCTGTCATCAATCCCCTTAGAAAAAAATTTGATGGCAAACTCAATGTCATTTTTTTTGTAGAGACAGACGTTACTGTTACCACCTTCACCTATTTGCTGGATAAAAGTAAATTCACCTACCAGTGAGTCTATAGTTTTGGCTTCTTTTAGCTTTTTGATTAAATTAGTTATGTCCATAAAATCCTCCAGGCCCTAACCTGCGGCCTCTTCATTCAGTATTTCCATCATGGATTGGCATAGATAAGCTGCAGCCTTGTCCGTGGTGGTACACAAATTTCTACCTTATGATACATACAAAGCAGGCCAGGAAGGTATATGCTGCCCTCTCGCTGCTGACCTCAGGAAATGCGGTATCATCGCAAACACGGTTATGTCGGGCGTGATTGAAACCGATATTCTGGCCACCTCTGAGGATATTCTTATCGGTCTAGCCGGACAGGACTCAAACGGTGAAAACAGCGAGTTCAACGTGTAGTTTCTTGTAACAGTCATACCAGCCCATCGCACCAGCCAGCCATCAGAAGTGGTGGTGGCTATTAACTTTCTCGCCAGCGAAGGCGCACTCTACATCAATAGTCAAGAGAGCCATGTTGACGGTGCAGGATCGCCAACTGTTCTCCGTGCCTTATCTTAGACCTTTTATAAAAGGACACAACGAAACCGTGGTATGCCGCAGAGTATCTCTGGTCTGTGCAATCCATTATGCAGTTGGGACATATAGGAAATTATTTATGCCCGCGCTCGATCTTACGAAGTTCTCTACCCTGAGTGACTTCGTCTCTGCCATGGTTAGAACCCTGACTTGGCCAGACGTTTTGTAATATTTATATCGATACCGATGTAACCGTTCTCCATGCCTTCGTGGCCGGACGTGGGCTTTCACTGCTGCTCGTGTCAGGCTAGTCCGGAGGCCCCAGGGCAAGTATATGTTGCTTGAACTGCGCACGTTCTACCTTTATTGCAGTGGACCCTCGCGGTATAGTGCTCTCAGGTAAAACCTGAGACGACTTTGATGCCTGCACACCAGCAAATGGCATTTTCATCCTGGTTGATGCGCCGGACATAAGACTATTTCCCAGCAGTTCATGATCCTGGTACACGGTCAACAGCTTGTTTGATTATTTCAAGTTATAAATTCTTCGGGATAATGTTTACAGCTTATGTGACCTCGTTCAAACAATCTCAAGCTTCTCAAGGATGCCTCATAAACCTATGCAGGTTAAGCTTCGGCTTTGTATGGAGTGTTGAATCCTAATCGATTACTTTCCTAGGGAACTGTGTTAGATTTTGATAAAAGAATTTAAAAAATAAAAACTTATTATCGCTTCTCCATGGAGGTCGTGGTGGTAGAGAAGATGAAACAGAATTCAAATTCGACGCTTAGCGGACTTTCTGCTCCTACAACTTGGCCGGGTGTGAACGCTCGTTTGCTTGGGTTAGGTGTGGGGCTTCCAATAGATCCCCTGGATCGTCTGGCACAGTTTAGTGCCGCCGAATTTGAAAGGTTTACACTCGAATGGGCCTCTGAATACTTAGCTGGTCAGCAATATGTCAACGAAGTACAACAACGTGGCGGGGCGGGAGATAAAGGCCGAGATATTGTCGTATGGCTTGATTCATCGGATGCTGTTCCTCGAAGATGGCACTTATATCAATGCAAACATTATGATGCCAATTTAGGCCTTTCTAAGGCAGGCATCGAAATTGCAAAAGTTCTTTATTATACTTTTATCAAGGACTATTCAGTACCTACTGAATACCATTTTGTTACACACAAAGGGGTAACATCGCCATTCCAAGACCTCCTAGATGATCCAACAAAACTCAAAAAGGAAATGTTATCCGGATGGGCAACTTTTTCAAAGCCAATTACATCGAAACATAGTATTGACTTAACCCCTGAACTTGAAAAATATATTAAAGATTTTGATTTTAGTATTTTTCATGCAAAACAGCCTATTGATATTCTTGCTGAACACAGTAAAACCTCTTTTCATCTTATGGTGTTTGGTGCACCGTTGATTGAGCGGGACCCACCAGCGAAACCACCATCATCTGTGGCTCCCATAGAGACTGTTTATATTGGACAACTCTTTTCAGTTATCAGCGACGATATCAAAACCAAGGTGCAAGATTTAGTTGATTTTCAATCAAATATCAGCCATGTAAAACTCTTTGAACGGTCTCGAATAACTTTTTATTGCTCGGAAGGACTGAAAGAACTCGCTAGGGATCAGATGGCAAATCAAGAGTTTTTTAATTCTCTACTCGAAGAGTTTGATGACGGTCTGTATCACTACACCTCAGAGCTGACAGGGACTCCACTCGTTCGGTTAAAAAATACTGTTAAGGCCGCTCAGACACTGCAACTTGGTGCGCACCCACTTGCCATTCATGTAACGAGTAAGGATCGTGAAGGTATGTGCCATCAACTAGCCAATACTAACTTGATTAATTGGTGCAATCCATGAGTGAAATGCCAGTAGCTGAAGGAAACTTTGAACAAAGACCTTTTAACACTCCGCTAGAGTATGGATTCCGAGCGCTGTTCATATTATCTGCAGCGGGAAATGTAGCAATGGACCTACAAAGGGTAGTTTCGTATGACTACCTTCTTGTGCATACCAGTGACGTAGCTGGGGGACCCAAAAGCCTTCACCCAGCAGTTCCTCATCGGGGAACAGAGCTTCTTGTTAAACGAAGCGCAATTCAGGAAGGGCTGCATTTAATGCTATCAAGAGAATTGATTAAGGTTGTCTTTGCTGCCGAAGGGATTTTATATCAGGCTTCCGAGTTAACAGGAAGGTTTGTGCAGCTTTTAAAGTCACAGTATGCAAAAGAGCTTGCAGAACGTGCCTTCTGGATCACAAAGCAGTTCTGTGAATACACGGATGAAGAACTTGCTTCATACATATCTCAGAACGTGGGGCAATGGGGTTCTGAATTCGACCGATTGACCGCAATAGACTTACTGGATTTATAAAATGCTACGTATAAGAAAAATACTTTTACGCGGAAACGGCGTTCAAGACGCTTATGTGGATTTCTATAAGGGTGCGAATATTCTAGCTGGGGAATCCGATACTGGGAAAAGTTACCTTGTTAGTTGCCTTGACTATATCCTTGGTGCCGAAAAACTCAAAAAAAAATTGAAAGAGGCCACAGATTACACATATCTTTATGTTGAATTCGAAAATGATAAAGAGGGGGTCTTAACTCTCAAGCGCGATTTAGAGGGTGGAAAATTAGAGGCACATGATGTCGCTATTCAAGACATCCGTGAAGAAGGTAAAACAATTGCCCCTGTGCGTAAAGGAACGAGTAAGGGACCAGACGTTACGTCCATACTTTTCCCTTTTGCGGGGATCAAAGAGGCGAAGCTTCGCAAGAATGCTCGTGGCGAAACGCAACGTTTTTCGATTCGAACGCTGGCTCCTATATTTTTGGTGGATGAAGTATCCATCATCGACGAATACTCGCCAGTAACGGGACGTTCTGGTTATGACGATACAGTCCGAAAACGCATGTTTTCGTACATCCTGTCCGGGCATGATGATGATGGCGTTACCGTAGAAGAAAAGCCTGAAATTGTAAGGGCGAGGTTGATGGCGAAGCTCGAATTCATACAGGATTTGATTCGACCACTTGATGAACGTTTTTCAAATTGTTTGCCTAATTTTCCATTCACGGCCTCAGCAGATGATTTATCTGAGCAATTAATCGCCCAAGCTATTGATGAGGTGGAGAGGGCTACAGGTGCTATTTCTGACTTGCATGAGGGAATAAAAAGAGAGACAGCGTTGACGTTAAAAATAGAATCCCAGTTAATGGGGGTAGTTGAAATCCAATCAAGATATAGCCTACTCAAAGAACGTTACCATTCTGACCTGAAACGGCTGGATTTTCTTTCCGAAGGTTCTCACTACTTCACTTCACTTCAGGAAGTTCCTTGTTCTCTCTGTGGCCAAAATTTACCATACCCACATAGTGAGAACGCTAAAAAACTAATGAACTGTGATGAAGTCCGACGGTCTTCTTTAGCTGAAGCTGCAAAAATTCATGGATACCTTGAAGACCTGCAAAAAGCGATGGGTGATCTTGAGCGAAGAAAAGAAGTTCTGAATATAGAAAGAAATAATTCACAAGAAAGCTTAGATGGAATGAAGGACCAGATAAAACATACTTTTGAGCCTCTTCTTGTACTTTCCAAAGAAAACCTGGATTTAGTTATTGAGCAGCGAGCCGAAAGGGACGCCGAGTTGATTGATCGTCAGCGGTGGCTTGAATTACTTAAACATCAAGAAGATATGGAAATACTTCTTGAGAACAGCACTCAACCACGACTTGAGTGGGAGGGGTTATCTACCTATGCGCTGGCTGAACTTTGCAGAGAAATTGAAACTGTTTTGAAAGACTGGAAATGGGGTACCGAGCCTAACGTTTCATTTAATGAAAAAGAGTATGACATCATTGTTGATGGACAACCTCGTCAGTCTCACGGTAAAGGTGTTCGTGCCATTCTTTATTCAGCTTTCATCATAGGATTACTGAAGTATTGTATCAAAAAAGGACATCCACATCCTGGTCTGGTCGTGATTGATTCACCGCTGACAAGTTATAAAAAGAAAGCAGCCGCTACGGTATCGGGTTCCGATGAACCCATATCGGCTGGTATTGAGGAAGGCTTCTGGCATTCACTGACTCAATTGCCTGATACCTTACAGATCATAGTTATTGAGAATAAAGAACCGCCGGTATCAATCATCAATAATGTTCATTACGAATGGTTCGCGGGTGAGCATGCTAAGGACGGAGAGCGCAAAGCCCTTATCCCAGAGCCCTCAAAAAGATAGCCCTAATTTAATGCTGTAACTTTGGATGGGTTGCCTTCAAATTGCAGATATTTAATTGGTTTGCAGGAAGCGGTAGTCTTGATTACCGCTAGATTGATTCTACAAGCACTGTAGTGGTCAGACGAAGTTAAGAAAAGGTGAGCTATTGACTTAACCGGAGCGGAGGCTGTGTAGTCGATAATGTCTTTTGGAAGATGGCTCTTATGAACATACGTAGAAGTCTTACATCAAAAAATATATGTAAACAAAAGAATATTTGAAAGGCTAGGTTACCATCAACAGGGAGCAAGCTGCATCTATGTTGGAAAACTCTAAAGCGGTGGTCAGCTTACGTCGACGACTAGAGGGAATTATTTCAGCTATAAGGGCTGATACCTGATACTTTTTTGTACTACTAAAAAAAAGACCTGAATGTAGTGAACTAGAACTTAGGGGGTAAAACCAGAGCCAATTGTCTTGATAGCCCATGGTTTTAATCTGTACTTACACCCGACGTACCAGTATTTGGGGGTACTTATGGGGGTATGCTAAAAGATCGAATTAAATAAAATGATTAAAAATCAATATCTTTATGCAGTAGGTGTTGTTCCTATTATCGCACCATTATCAAACTCTTCCCAAGTCTGCCGAAATCAACTAAAAGCCCGTATTCTCAAGTTTTAACGCTCTCGATAGTATTTCTACGTCTACTGACTTTGATCTGCCCCCCACTAATTAACACACCCCAACCTGACCAATGTCCTCATCAGCCACATAAGGACACCCCATAAAAAAGCGTTTTACTGCCAACCAGCACATAGCCATTCTCAAGCAAGCCTCGGCAGGAACGCCGGTGGTATTGTAAATAGACTCGTTCTGGAGCTATGGGGCATTAGCCGCAGCGTCTATAATCCGGGCAGAGATTTGTGCTGCTAAAGCCGTGGCTAATCGTCTGTTGAGATAGCATAAAACCATGCGACATCCGGGGTCCTGGTTGCCGTGAGCGACCTACATTCACAAAGGTTAATATGAAACAAATTACGTTCAGCGATCTACAAAAACAAAGCGAGCAAGCCGCAAACTCTCCTCGCTTACGTGCCCATCGTAATCTCCATCCTGAATTGAGCGACCCTGTTCAGCGCCTGGCTATTGCTATGGAGCCGGGGACCTATGTTCGCCCTCACCGTCACCCGCACACGTTTGAGCTGCTGACGTCCCTTAGCGGGCGCTTTTTGGTATTGAATTTTGATGACAATGGCAACGTGACCCACCGCGTTGTGTTAGGTGAAGACTGCAAGGTGCTGGAGACGGAGGCTGGGACCTGGCATGCGGTGTTGTCGCTGGATAAAGGTGGGGTTATTTTTGAGGTAAAACATGGGGCGTACCGGCCTGTAGCTGAGCAAGATATGGCCCCATGGGCACCTGCCGAAAACGAGCCGGGAACGGCTGAGTTGATGAAATGGTATGCCCTGGCGCAAGTGGGGGATGGCGGTTTTTCCCTGTAATATTACCGCACCCTCTCATACTCTTTCCCGGCCTGCGAAATAAAATTAAAGCCGTCAACAACGGCTTTATCCCGTTCTTATCTCGTGTGTATAACTGAACTTGACCCTGATTATGTTCGAATTATCTTCGGGGCAGGTCAGTTAACCGAGCAGATATACCTCAGTGTAAAAAGCTAAAAGGTTCGCACGCCGGGCCCGGTGTTCTGGTCTGCATCTTGCCCGCAACGGATAACCCGCGAAGCTGACAATAGCAGCAATGCTGGGTGACTGCTGAAGGGCACACTGGTGTGGGAGCACGTTTGCCGCATCGGGTGCCCGGAAATAAGGCAGATGATAGGGCAGTCAGGACCCACTCCGTTTTTTTATACAATTTAGCTAAATAACTATTCATTGAAATTTTAATTCGAAAGTGATTTATATTTTCGATTTTCAATAATTGTAAGTTATTTGTCTATGATTGTAATTTGATGACGCCAAAATCCAGTGCCTCGACTTTGTTTATCCTTTATTTAATGAGGCGGCATATACTCATCGTACTTAAAGTGCGGAAGCGTTTTTTCGCGTTTAAGTATTTGATCAAATGTCTCTCCTGGGGATTTTTTTGATGTTTTATACATCCGCTTCCGGCATCTCTTCTTTGGAGATGCCTTTTTTTAATATATGTGGTTTGGTATGTTTTCATCACTAAAAATAAAATGGACAGATGTCTTTACCGCGCTTATCCGCGGCATGCTTAACATAAGCCTCTGTTTTGTCGGCCTGATCTTAACAATCTTCCTTCTGCGGGAAGGGAGTTACATGGCCGCGATGCTCTATAACAATACCTCAGAGAAATCCTCATATGATTTGATTGAGGCTCTGGTGACGTATTTTCTATTCTTTGAGTTCGTTGCGCTGATAGTGGTTTACTTTAAATCCGGATGCCATTTCCCATTAAGGTATTTTATCTATATTGCCATCACGGCAATAATACGATTGTTGATTGTGGATCATTCCAGCGCTCAGGACACCATCCTGTATTGTGCATCAATTTTCATTTTGTCTACCATTTTACTATTCACTAAAAGTAAGAAGATAGAGCCATAAGTAACTCTTTTGCGTTAAAACTGGTGTTGTTTATTCATCTTTATAAGGGAGTGAGTCATTATATGGAGCGTTTGATTGAGAATCTGCTTTGTGCATCGCGCTGGTTATTAGCCCCGGTATATTTTGGGCTGTCATTGGCGCTTGTGGCATTAACGATTAAGTTTTTTCAGGAAATAGTGCATGTATTACCGGATATCCTGCTGATTGCGGAGTCGGATCTTATCCTGCTGCTGCTGTCGCTTGTAGATATGGCCCTGGTGGGAGGGTTATTGGTTATGGTCATGCTCTCCGGCTATGAGAATTTTGTCTCTCGCCTTAACGTTAAACACCTCAGTGAAAAGCTGAACTGGTTAGGGAAGGTTGACTCTACCTCGCTGAAAAATAAGGTTGCTGCTTCTATTGTCGCGATTTCATCAATCCATCTGCTACGGGTCTTTATGGATGCCGGTAACTTTAATGATGGGAAGATAATGTGGTATGTCATCATGCATATGACATTTGTCCTTTCAGCCTTTGCCATGGGGATTCTGGATAAAATAACGCGTAAGGTGTGATTTTAAATCATGGCATCAGCTCAGAAGGCTGGCAGTTAAAACTGCCAGGAATGCTATCCGTCATCATGGGATGTATGAAAAATAGCCTGTGGCCGGAGGGTATAATCCGGCACAGATTTTATTCCTCACTGTTCTCCGGTCCCGGTTAAAATCTGTAAAGGCTAAATGCTTTAGGATCCAGTACAGGCGTGTCCCCCAGCAGAATATCTGCGGCAATAGAGGCGGAAACAGGGCTTTCAGTCATCCCCCAGCTTGTGGCCGTGTTAACCACCAGCCCCGGGCATTCTTGAACGGCAGAAATAATAGGTGACTCATCCGGCGCGACGGCCATAGCGCCACTCCATCGGTCAATCACTGTCGAATGGTTAAAAGCAGGAAACTCTGCCCTTAGTCGGGCAAGTGACCTGTCTAAATCTTTGACATCCGGCAAGGCAACCATATCCCTGTTGCTCTCGAAGGGCGATATTTCATCCAGCTTCCAGTTCTTTTTTTGCTTAAATGAGTTGAGCAATTGCTCGTTAATTGACAGATGGACTGCGGCATCGGGCTGAGCCAGCAGGGGCAGATATTTATAGCCATATTTAAATGAGTCTTCGACGATAGGGATGACCTCAATGCGAGGCGAGGTAGCATAGGTTCCATCAGCCTGTTCGCGGAAAAACAGATTACCCGGTAAGGCAACATTCCCGCCAGGCAGCCCTACTGTGCCTGAAATCAATTGCTGAGACTGATATGCCGGCAGCGTTTCCAGGTCCACGCCGAGGTTTTGCATAAATAAACGGGACCATGCCCCACCGCAGAGTACAACGCGAGCTGTTTTTATCGAGCCTTTTTCGGTGACCACATCGGAAACAGCACCGCCCTGGGTTTCAATCCCCCGGGCGGCACACTGCGTATAAATTCTGATCCCAAGTCTTTTGGCATACTCGGCAATCTTGAAGGTCGCAATTTCAGGATCGAGGCTGCCGGAATCCTCTTCAAAACCTGCCACCTTCCAGGTTGAAACAGCTCCGGTCAGACGCCGTTTTAACTCATTGCCCTCGATAATTCTGGTTTGAAGAGGATTCGTGCCGCCGACTTCTTCCTTCTTCCGGGCAATCCACTTCGTCACATTATCTAAGTCGTCGTCGTCAAAGGGGACTTCAACTCGCCCCTGGGTTCGGTAGCTGGTATCTGCCCCGATCATGGCATTCATCTCACGCCAATGCTGTTTCCCCAGATGATGGAGCATGAATGTCTGGCCTTCCATTTTATAGGTAATAAGCTGGCCATAAAAACGAGATGATTGCTCCCCTGCAATATTGCCTTTCTCCAGAATAACAACGGATAATCCTTTTTTGGTCAGATTTATCGCTGTCATAATCCCGAGTATGCCCGCGCCAATGACGACGACATCCGCTGCCTTTGGAATATTACCTTCTGTGCCCGAAACAAAACCATATCTTGGTTTGCCTGCGACCAGTCTTCCCTCTTGTTTGAGCATGGGGGGAAGGACTCCGGCTACCGCACCTGCAGCGCATATAGCCCCCCCGCCTAATATTAATTTTCTCCTGCTTATATTCATACATCCGCCTTAGCAAGGTTGCTTTAGAGTTTAATAAGTTAATTTTGTTATTAATAAATAAAATCCGCCCGCATATGAATGCAATTATATAAACAGGCGGGCAGTTTTATTTTTTAACGTCATCTCGCCATGATTGCGTGGTGGGGGTATAAACTACCTTAAGCGTTCCGGAGTAACGCCCCTGGCTCTTTGATGATATTTTGAACTCCGGCACTCTGAAGGTTAATGGTGCCGGCACGCATTGAGCCAGGCCGTTTACGCCAGGCAGATTAACCAGTTTAGTTTTAACTTTCCCTTCATCTGCACTTACGCCGGTCCAGATAATTGGCACGCCATTTTTAACTGTTTGCGCCCCGCCTGTAAGGGGGTTGATAACAGAAAGATTGTAATCAAGCCGTTTGTCAGGATCTGTGGATGCACCCGGCGCGTATATTGAAAACTCTCCGGTTTTTCTTCCCGGGGCCTGTTTTCCTTCATCCGTGAATAACAGACTTATCTGGTTTGAACTTGAGTTGCTCCCATCGTATAAACACATATCTATTGTCCTGTGTGCATCAGCCATGGCCGTGCGATCGCCAAATTTTTTTATTCTTAGCCCAAGGTCAACTAAGGGCGTTGATGCGCCATATTCAGGGAAATAAATTTGCTGTGTGCCATAGTCGGTTATTGTTAGCGATATAGTTGAATTCCATGAGCCAAATCTGCTGCCGCTACATCCCTGACTCGCCTGATTTTTCCCCGGAGCTGGACAATCTTTAACCCATTTAGTCAGATACATTATTAAATGTGCATTCCATGTCCCCGGAGTTAGCTTTAAAAGCTCCGAGCGATTTATCTTCAGTGAGAATGTAATAGGGTTGTCAGAAGTATAAGTCGTGGCATTCCAGAGGCTTACTTTAAGTAAAGAGGGGATTCTCTTTGCACCATCGAGCGTTAAATCTACAGTCTTTCCGGCCTTCTCATTACTGAAACGCAATACTAATTTTCCATCGAAAAGAGGGCCAGTTTTTCCATTACCCCAATATGGATTTGTTGGGCATGATCCGTTTGAAGGATCGGTACGCGTATAACAAGTTAAAGTATTATTTCTATTTTTATTAACCTCAGCGCTATTGGCGCTTCCGCCTGGGGAGGACATGCCACCAAAAACATTATCAAAGATAATTACTGAGTTTGGTAGCGATGCTTTATCCATTGTGACTTCGACATTAAAGTCATGCGAGGAAGGCGCTATTTCATCGGCCCGCAGTGTAGGCGTGTACAGACCATAAAATATCGTTGTAGACATCAAGAATATGAACTTGATAAAAGAGTTCGAGAGAATTTCAGGTGTTTGCTTTTTGTGGGGTTCTAAAATAAGGCACATTAAGCACTACTCCTTGTTCATAGCCGTGGATTTGGTCTGTTGCGTCATTCCTGCGGTCATTAACTCAGCCTGTTTTTGTTCGGCTGCAGGTAAACTTGCCAGCTCTGTGCGTTGGCATGATGTTGTCCCCACATAGCGAATAACATCCCGCACCACGCTAACGTTCATTCTGCATTGCCAGTAAGCGTTGTCTTTCATTACGTAAAGGGTCTTAATATTGCTTGCTGTCTCAAGCGTAAAGTTGCCCCTACCTAAAGGTGTCCATGACATAACATTTAATGGAATGGCCCCTTCCAGCGGCCGCCTGTCGTTATCCATTAATCTGCCAAGCCATGTATAACGGGCATCGACTTTCACTTCTCTGTTAAATGTCTTTCCCGGTGTCATAAAGACTTTTCTTGCACCCGTTCCTTTGCTTATCTCACTGCTTATACCTGCGGTGGAGGCCTGTGACTCAGTGACATCAATCGTGCTTTCCCTGTAACCGGGAACGGTAAAGAGCGCCCGGCTGTTGCTCTGGACGTCACTTCTGCCGCTGTTATCTACTGACACATTCACGCGTGACTTTTCTGGCTCGCTGTCTTGTTCCACATTGACGGTTATTGCCGAAGATGGGGCTCCACCGCTCCAGCGGCCGACAACAAACCCTTGCCGATCGAGGATCAGTGACGAGCTGTAATTGCCGCTGCTATTGAGAATGTGCCCGCTTGTCGTGCGATCCCATGCATCACTTAGGGTCAGTGAGCCCGTGCCGTACTGGCCTCCCATACGCCCATAAACTGAAGACGTAACGTTATCGGTGTTCACGCCATTGAGTGATATACCCGTCTCATTTTCACCGCTCTCATCGCCATATTGGCTATAGGCTGCGTTATACCCGAGTTGGGTATTACCTTGTTTACTGGCCTGCCAGCTAGCTCCCCCAGAGAATGAACGGCGCTTTCCGCCCACGTCATTCCGGCTGCCGGAGAAAGATAATGTGATAAAGATGCCTTTGTCCTGAGCGTTAAACGCGCTTTCATTTCTTATAAAAGCATTCAGGCTGGAGGTGAGGTTGATATCACGGATGTTAAAAGTACGTGTGACACCCGCTTGCCAGGTCCTGCTGCGGGAATGGGTCTGATAAATCTTTTCCCATGGAACACCCGCCGGGTTATGGGGATCATAATCGACCAAATCCCTGCGGTAGACATAGCGGCCCTGATTACTGTTAAGCGAATAACCCAGCGTGCCGTACCATTTTTCAAGCGGGACTGAAAGCATCACATTTGTACTTTTATAGCAGCCGTTAAAACTGTACCGGTGCAGCCCCTGGGCGTTACATTGAGCTGCACTCATCGCACTACGATAAAAGCTCAGGGAAAACCCATCGTTGTAATTGAGTTGCTGAATATTGCCTCTTGATCCTTCGCTACCGTGCAGATAGCTCGCTCTTGACGTCAAAAGACCGTCCAGCCAGACCGAGTCAAAACCATGTGACCAGTCAATAGCGCCCTCCCAGTAGCTGGCGCTATTAAACAGTGCCGTACCGGCAGTCAGGGCAGTATTGTTATTTATCGGTAATTTGAGCCCGGCCTGAATAACCTGCTTGTCGGTGTCGTTTTCAGGCGTGTCATCCGTATCCGGTGAACCCGCCTGGACAAACCACTGCGGGGTGATGGATGAAAAACCGCCCAGGCCGGTATAAGGCACCGTCTCGGTCCTTACCAGTTGATTATCCTCATATACCCGGAGGGTTAATGTGTAGCTGCCCATCGGGAATGAACGGGTGTCGAGTTCCTGTGGTCCGGACTTTAAATAGAATGAAGCGAGTAGCTGACGATCTCTGTAAGCATCAACTCTTGCCTCTCTGGACAGAAAAATATTGACCGGTGTACCGGAGGAGACATTATCCATATTGACCCAGGCGAGGGTGGAGCCGACTCGTATCCCACGCATTTTCCCCAGCGGCAACTGGCTAAGGTTGATATTCCCACCGCTGTTACTGAAAACATCCCGCGAATCCATAACGCCGGCCTGCATATAAAACCGCTTTAAAAAATCTTGCCTGAAGTAGGCATTATTGATGGCGGTATCATGGGTGCTTTCCTTGCCCGAACGTTGTCCCTGCCAGTTCCAGTCAACATTCAGGTAACCATTGTCGGTAATACCCAGTGAACCATTGCCCTGCACAGAAGCTGACTGATAGTGCCTGTCTGTCACAAAATTAATATTTTGCTGGTGAATAAAAGCATTGCGACTTTCTACGCTGGAAACGTAATAAATATTCTTCTGCTTTTTTTCCGGGAGATAGTGGCTACTTATAAACAGGATAGTCCTGGCATTATTTTCGTCATAGATAATGTCGGCAGAATCCGTTTTGAGAAAGTCGCACCCAGGCGTGCCGCCACTGCTGCTGCATGAAAGCTTGCTGTTACGGTTGAAACGTTTTTTTAGTTCTTTATGCAGCATTGCGTTGAGGTCAGGATTATCCGGATATATTTTATTGATGGCGGAAGCGACCGCGTCGGGTTGTAAAAACTGGACGCTTTCGAGGTCTACATGAGTCTGGAAAACCCCCAGAGGCTGACCATAGATATAAACATCGGTGAGAACCGTCTGTCCCCTGGCTAGTTCCTCAAAACCCTGTGGGATGCGCATGGATGCATGAAGCGTGCATGATGCTGAATAAGCGAAAAATAAAAAGAAAACAGGTAAAGACCGCATGTTCATCCCTGAACTCCTATCAGAAATGACAGGGTTGGCACCCTGTCATTTGAGTTGGCTAATTACTTATTTCCACCTGGCTTTTCTGCTGGGGCAGTGGCCTGCGTGACCACCATGCTTACGATCCCAGTGTAAGAACCCGCTGCCGTTACTGGCCCTGGATTGTCCTGTGCAATCACCAGAGGCATGGTTGAAGAACCGTTAGCAATCCCGCTCGGGAAGGCAGTGGCGTATTCCAGAGTGATAGGGGTGGTAGACAATTTTGTACCGTTAACAGACACGCTTAATGGAATAGCATTGCTGCCATTAGCATCTGTCAGGGCGGGGGTATTCGCCAGGCTGACGCTGAGTGCTTTATCTTCTTTATTCGACCAGAATTTAATATTTTCTTTATGTGCCGCAAGTCCTTTCCCCGGCAGATATTGCATCGCAACGGAAGAAGGGAGAGGAGAGCCATCAGCATTGGTAACGTCAACCGTCGGGTCAATATCTGCTGTTACTGTAATATCTCTTTGTACAGCATTAGCGCAAAAAGTGGTTGCCAGAATACCGCCTAAGCAGAGCAGGTTAAGTTTGTTTTTCATTGAACATTCCTTTTGTTGTTTTCCCGTTTCCGGGAAGGGTTAATTCGTCTGCGATGCAGACAATGGAGCTTCTTCCATTTTTTTAGTAATCCAGTTGAAATATTTAATTCGATATGTTTTCGAGTGTGAGAAGGTCATCTTCGGAATGTCTACTTCCATATCCGGATAGACGGTGACGATTTTTTTTGTCCATTGGCACTGGCCATCCCGATGACACTCTCCCACCTCTTTGACAGGAATACGGATGCTTCCATCATTAAAAACCTTGCCGTTTTTTGGATTTATCTTTAGGCTCGCGGTCACACTTTTAGGCGCAACGTGGATCAATGCTCCCCAGACAATATTCACGCCAACGTTGGCGTTGTTGCTGCCTTTTCCATATTTGTCTTGATCCAAAAAATTGTTTTCATTTACGCTTTCAAAATAAGCTCGCCATGTGGTTTCCTTTTGTGGCGGCTCGACGGAAACAAGTCTCACAACTCTCTCACTGGCTGAAGACAGGGCTATTTTTCGTGGCGTAATAATGAGTCCCGCAGGATTGTCGGCCAACGTTTCTTTCTCACTCTCTTCCTTTGTGCCAGGGTTAAGCACTTGCTTGAGGCTTACTCTAATAAACTGAACATCAGTATCCTGAGATATTACTTTTATTTTTGATGTGCCATTCATCCCTACGGAAACCTCCATGGGGTAGACATACATGGCAGCATTTACCCTACTGATAACGGACGCTAACGACAGGATAATAATGGATGCTGAACAAATAAAAATGTTCTTCATAGGTATTTCGTCCCTGTTAAAAATTAGCTCTTTCCATGATGGATAAATATGGATTTCGTTGAGAAACTAAGCAGATTCTAGAGGACAAATTGACAGCGATCAAGTATTTTGATCGCCAAAACCGATCGGTTACATATTCCTAAATAGGTAAAACCTATCAATCAGGAGGTGTGATCGATATGTTTTTTGGTTTTTTAGTCTTATAAATCATAAGAATTTTTGGTTGATGATAAGGATTATCTAATATGAATTTGACGGTTTATCCAAATAAAGATGCCTATTTCAATATAGGATTGAAGTACGTTTTAAGTCTGTTTAAGGAGTGTGATTACAGCTGTGAAAATATCATTTTTTTAAACCTTTCAACATGGTCTGTGAAACAGTTAGTGGTCAATGATTGGGTTGGTTGTAATATGGAGGAAAGAACCGTGATAATATCGCAGCCCAATCTTCTACCGCTTGCCAACTATTTTTCTGGCTTGCGGGGTAACACTTGCGTTGTCAGCCTTGATAATATAAAGTTAACGAGAAAAAATGCGGGTAACATTGCCAATGAACTGTCTTTTAAATCCTTTAGAAGAAATAGTGTTACATTCACAAAGAAAGAGTATCAAATATTAAAAAACTTACTGGTTAATATTCCTTTAGGGCTGGAAGCCTTTCAGTTAGGGGTGTCAACAAAAACGGTTTATAGTTTGAGAAGAAATGTTGCAAATAAGCTAAGTATCAGAAATATAAGGGATGTTTTGTTTTGGTGACTGCCTTTATTTCTGATTAATGGCATGTTTATTTATTTGTATCCTTAGCTCTTTAACTATAAAGGCACCTTTCTATTTTATGATGTAGAAAGGTGTTTTCATTTATCTGGATATTGCTTTTAGTTATGTGTGTTTATGATGTATTAACCCATGATTTTTTGTTTTTTATATAGTGCGTGCGCGATCTTGATAAATTTTATAAGATGTGTTTTATTGCATTGTGAACGCGATTTTTTTGGTTAGTAGAATGGGTTTTTATTTTAAAGGTGATGTTGTAAAGCACCTCATGCTGTAGGTGTCTGAGTTTAATGTATGATTTGACCTTCTGGTTTTGCTCTTTTTTACTGTATCGTTGCTTAATTATCCGTTAATTTAATGTTGGTTTTTGTTAATCTTATGAGTTAGATGGGGGTCATACGCGGGAAGCTCATTTATCACGCTGATTCTTTCCCACTAACACAGATGAGTACTTTACGCAGACACTCTCCAGATCCTTATTTGTCTGATGTTCAACAAATGCCAGTGAGGCACAAACAAAAATAAGTTATTTACTTGCGCCCTGAAATACGGTGAACAAAGACTGTTTATTGCCCGCTGATAAGGATTTTTGAGAGTGACAACGCCCGTGTATCACGTCAACTCCGAATGTACTCTGCAATAGGTTAATTAACAAAAATTATCCTGCTTATGCTTTAAATTGCGCTCAGTATAACCCTGCATTTTAAATGGGAACTAAACAATGAATATGCAATGCGGTAAACCGTTAATAAGTTACATTTCTCTACATAAAAATTACAAAAACTCATTTTCCACCATTTTGAAATGAGGGCTTCTAGTGTTTGGGGAGTGATTATTTATGCGCGGTAAAAGGATTGTTATTTAGTCAGGCATAACGGCATTCGGTTCTCCATGTAAACTTCACCGTTGCTTAACTGCCTGGGCTCTTACTGCAGAAATGACTTGATGAAGGTATGCCAAAGTTTTTGCCGCAATGGGGGCAAAAGCCACATTGCGATCTGAATCTCGGGCGTTGGCCGCGTATGAAAATAACTCATCCCTGAGTAGGTAGGTTCAACTTAGCAGGCCATCTCCGGGAATGTGGCAAGCACAAAGCGGAGTACCTGGTCGCCAGCCAGTGACGCATAGGGCAGGCTTTCTATAACGGCAATGGGGCGTTGTTCTCCGACGGTAGCCCTGATTTCATCGAGCTTGTATTGAATGTGCGGCGCAACCAGAAAACCATCAAATGCAGGCTGGACGCTGGCAAAGTTATCCAGCCCCACGGCGCTGACCAGCAGCTTATAACCTTCCTCGTCCGCTACTTTCTGCATTTTTTTCGCCAGAGAACCGGCCGTGTTCCCGAACAAGCAACATATGAGTAACTTTTTCATGAGTATGTCCTCTTGATAACTGAGGCATACACTATGCCTGGTGTTAACCATAAAGTGTGTGTGGGTTCATATTTGCAGACAAAACTGCCAGGCATAGCGTCGGCCCAAACTGTCACCGGCGGTTCCGTTAAGCTGGGTAACATCTACGATGAGCATAAAGTTGTCTCGGTGAAAATGATCTTTGATGACAACGTCTCGAATCAGGAGTTTTTGGAACAGGCTAATGCGGATGATTATAAAGTCGCCTTTAAAGACAAGCTCACCGAGCTGGCGAATTTAATCAATAAAGGCCGCAAAGAAGACGAGAAAACAACGGCAGAAAGCCTGACGCTGACTAAAGCAGCAAAATTAGAAATCACCACCGCAGTAAGATACCGCAGCGAATATCAGCCGGTATTTACCCTGGTGCTGGGGACTAAAATGGTCGATTTACCGGTAGGCACCCATCTGTATGGAAAATCCACTGAATCTGTTGACGCCTTCCTGAAGGAACAGCAGCCACAGTTTAACGCCGCGTTGTATCTGAAAAAGTAATTCTTTCAGTCTGATAAAGCCCGTTTGAAATTAAAAGCCCCCGGAGGCAGTAACTCCCGGGGGCTTCCAATCTGCCGCAAGAAACGCTTAGCCGCGGTTTTCTTCAATATAGCCGGCAAGCGTCGCCGGGGTTTTCAGCACGTTCGCCACTTCAGTTGGTGGAATGGTGCAGCCGTACACGTCCTGCACTTCCAGTACCAGATCCACCGCCAGAATAGAGTCGAGAATATCGGACTCAATCAGCTCATCGTTAAAGCCCACTTTGCGGGACAACACTTTTTCAAACAGGGCGAGAATTTCTTGTTCCATCTTTGTTTCCTGAGTCATTAATTCGTGCGAGCCTGGGTGTCCAGCAGCTTGCGGTCGATTTTGCCGTTAGGGTTCAGCGGCAAAGCGTCTTTAATAATGATTTGCGAAGGCACCATATAAGGCGGGATCACCTTCGACAGCGACGTTTTGATGGCTTCCGGCGCCAGGCCGGTGACGCAAAACGCCGCAATACGCAGCACGCCGCCGCCGGACTTCATCAGCGGCAGCACCACGGCCTCGCTAATGCCGGACATCGCCAGCAGGCGGTTTTCAATCTCGTTAATCTCAATGCGGTAGCCGTTCAGCTTGATCTGGTTGTCGTTGCGGCCCTGGCAGTAAAGCAGCCCGTCTTCGTAGCCGAGATCGCCGGTCCGGTAGCCCCGGTATTGCTCAGTTTCGCGGTGCAGCAATTTCGCCGCGTTTTCCTGCGGCAGCCCGAGGTAACCGCGCATGACGTTTTTCCCCCAGATGATCAGCTCACCTTCCGGGGTAATTTCCATCCTCGACTCCGGCATCATGGTGCCCACCGGCAGCACGTCGTTTTCGCTGTGCAGGATCTCGTCGGTAATTTCAATCACCGTGGTGGCGATGGTCGCCTCCGTCGGGCCATAGGAATTCAGGATTTTGGCCTGCGGGAAGCGGCGGCGCAGCTGTTTTACCAGCGCCTTATTTAATACTTCGCCGATGAATACAAACACGCTCAGCTCGGGTAAATAGTCGCCGTTAAACTGCGGGGAAAGCAGTTTCTGGTAGGCAAAAGAGGGCGTGGAAACCCAGGCCGATACGCCGTTGGTTTTCAGGCGTTCAAGCCAGTTCTCAGCGGCGATGTCCTCTTTCGCATTCAGCACGATGTGCCCGCCGGTGGCGAGGTTTGCCAGCAACGGGATAAGGGAAAGGTCGAAGCTGAATACCGCGTGGTTCATCAGCACCGGCACGTCCGGCAGCGCGAAGTCCTGGCGCACCCACTGCATAAAGTGCCACAGGCTCTCGCGGCCAATCTGCACGCCCTTCGGTTTCCCGGTGCTGCCTGAAGTAAACATGATGTAGGCCAAATCTGGTTCGGCCAGCACGCTGCCCGCTTCTCCGGTCGCCACAAACTGCTTCGTGACCACATCGTAATAGTAAGGAGCGCTGGCAAGCTGGCAGATCTCTTTCAGCCGCTCCTGCGGGTAGATGCAGTCCACCGGAATGTACGGGATGTTGTGCAGCAGGCAGCTATAGATAGCCACCGCAAACTCGGCCTGCTGATGCCCGTACAAAACTACCGGCGTGCCCGCCGGCTGCTGGTGCTGCGCGTAACGCTGTGCCCAGTCGGCTGCGGCGGTAGAAAGCTGCTGCCAGGTCAGGGCGCTATCGCTGCCGCTGATGGCTAACTGGTGTGGGCGAGCGGGATCGAGTAATGCCGCTCGCAGAAAATCCTGCAGTTCATGAAGCTCGGGGTGAAGGTTCATAGAGGTGACATTCCACTAAAGATGTAGAGGGAGGCCGCGGCGCTTGCCAGCGTCAGAATTCGTCCTAAAAACGCGATAACCGGATGGCGTAACCCGTTGCTCAAAGCAGGGCTGCGTTTGGCTGACCACAGCAGCATGTTATGCGCGACGGAAATGGCGCCGAACAGCGCGCCGCTGATGACATAGTGCCGTTCAAGCCCGTTCCATGCCCCCATGCAAAAGAGCGTGCAGAAAATGCCCACGTTCTGTGCCAGAGTTTTGTTTTGACGGAAGAAATCGAGCTTCATCAGATTCATGTAAATCGGCATAAAGACCACATCGCGCAGCCATTCAGACAGGCTGATGTGGAAGCGACGCCAGAAGTCCTGCGGGTTTTTGGCCAGAATCGGCATATTGAAGTTGGCCGGAATGTTCAGGCCAAACAGACGCCCGGCGCCGATAGCCATATTGCTGTAGCCCGCAAAATCAAAATAGAGGTAGGCGCTGTAGGCCAGCGACATCACCACGCCGACGGTGAAGGTAAACGGCCGGTGGCTCCAGGACTCAATCACCAGATTGTCGAGAAGCATCGCGAATAAGAACTTCTGCACAATGCCGGTGACGATTTGCTCCACGGCCAGCAGAAACTGAGCGCGCTCAAGCCTGAACACCGGCTGGTTGATATCGTTCACCCAGGTTCTCCAGCGGTACATCGGGCCCGCGAGGATCACAAACGGCATAAACAGATAGCAGAAGTAATGCAAAAAGTTGCGGCCATCCTTTTTGCTGCGGTAGAGCAGCACGTCAATGGCGCGGAAGGTCATAAACGACAGGCCAATCATGCCCCAGTGGTTATTCAGGTGGAGTTTTACCAAAAACAGCGGCAGCAGGGTCAGGCTGACCGCCTGCCATGTCTTTAGCCAGCCTTTCTCTTTGAAGGTGACGAGAAGATAAAACGCAAAGAATACCGCTCCCGGAACAAGATAGTCGCCCTGGAAAATATATCCCCAGGCCAGCGCGGCGATGACGGAAAAAGCCGCCAGGTAGGTTAGCCGGTAATGCAATATGCGGTTAACCAGCGCAAACAGCAGCGCCGATGAAAACAGAAAGAAAAAAAATGTCCCGGAGCTATACATCATTCATCCTTCAGAATTTTTGGTATTCAAAGTGCACTTTGATATTCATGCTGTCGTCCACGGACGACCACGCAATAATGGTCACCGCCAGCAGCAGGTAAAGTACAAACAGGCGAACGGCGGTTTTCATCGTGCGAAGCTCTCAGCAATAAAGCGGTCCATGGCGACCCACGCCAGCTCGGTCGGATGCAGGCGGTCCCAGTTCCAGCCGTTTTGGTAAGGCTGGGCGTACATATCGAAATAGCGCACCTGGTTTTGCTCGAGATATGCCCTGATCTGGCGGTCGACGGGCTGGAATTTTTGGGTGTTTTTCAGCGCCCAGGGGTTAAGCGGGTCAACAATCACCACAAACTGGGCATGGCGCGACTTCAGCAACTCGATGGTGGCCTTGAAGGCTTCCATCTGGCTGTTTACCACCGGCGTTTCATACCACTCTTCCGCCGCTTTCTCGTCGTCATAAACGCTTTTGTCCATCCACAACGTCGCGGCGCTTTCCTGGCGGACCAGGTTTAACTCACGGGCGTGAGCCAGCTGCTGGTTCCAATCGGGAGCCACGTAGCTTTTAGCCGATTGCGGCCAGGGGCGGTGCGTCTCAGGCACAATACGCAGCAGCGCCAGCCAGTGGTTTTTGACCATCGTGCAGAAGTTAGCAAACTCATAATTAACTTCCTGCCAAATAATTTGCGGATGCCAGCCATATATTTTCATTTCGCCAAAGGTTAAATGGCTAATGTCCTCTCTATCAATGTGATGTAAATAATTGACGAGGTAAGGACGGGCTTTTTCATCCTCCATCAGGGGATTAAAAATAGCGGCCGGGAAATGATCGGCAAAAATGGCTGGAGGAATTGTGTCAAAATAAAAACTGTCCGGGGCAAACAACAGAACCACTTTACTGTTTGCGTTAAGGTCATTTTTAAAACGCGAAAGCAGCAGGAACTGAGTGATGTTATCCACATAACTATCCCCGTAGGCCACCACCGGCTGATGTAATTGCTTATTAAAGTAATTATATACCGCGTAATGTTCATCTTCCGAGGTCGACACTTCGGAGGCCCCGAGGAAAAATAGCGCATTGCCTTGTAATGCATGGGAAATCGTCGCTATTTTCTCTTTTTGTTCTTTCGGCGTGCCCTCCATTGATTTAATCAACGGCTGGAATGTTAGCGGCGTGGAGAAGCTCGTCACCAGGGCGGGAACGCAAAGGAGCAAGACGGCAAGCAGCGCCATCAGGATATGCAGGCAGAGTGTATTTTTGATGTTCATTATTAATGTAAGGTTACATGACTACCGTTTGTTTAAAATTTGTTATTTTTTATCAACACAACAAACCATCCCTGTGTACCGCAGCACTATATACCAGGCATCCCCCCGATGATGAGCGTTGCTGTGTAACGGTATGTACAATGAACGTAGCGGGGTAATAATAATTAGCGGCGTTATGTCAACATAAATCTGGTCAGACTGTGGGGATTTTCACCGTCGTTTATGTCAGGTTGTCGATCTCTCCTGTATCGATTTATGATAAAGACAATCAATGCCCGGCGGATAAGCAAAGATGAGAGAAATAACTTTTTTCACCGGCGGAGGAACTTAATTGTTTATTTATAAGTGATGTTTTTGAGTAATATTTTAAATAGTGGTAAATAAAATAAATTCTTAAGGTTAATTTAATATATTGATGCTTTGGGTGTTAATAATGGCATTGATTTTACTGGCTTTTATTTTCATTGCGTACCTGGCTACCTGTCGTGGAAGGGATAAAGAAAATAAAGCTGCATTTTATCGGCGGCTGGAGCAATATGTTTGTCCGTTCCGTTATGAGTTGCCTGAAACCTTCACCGTGAGTTAATGCCATGAGTTTGAAAATACGCAGAGCAAAACCTGAAGATGCCCCGCTTTTGGCGGCGCTGGGTAGCACCAGCTATCGCTATCACTTTGAACAGTATTGGGTTTCCGATGAGGAACTTCAGGCCTTTATTGAGCAGGAATACGCCCAGGATACGCTGGCCGAAAGCCTGGCCGATCCTACGGTCAGCTGGTTTATTGCCGAGGCTGAAAAGCCGGTCGGGTTTACCAAAATCAGCTGGAACCGCCCGGTACCGGAGCATTCTTTTGCCGGCGCTTTGCTTAACAAGCTCTACCTGGCGCCCGGCGAGACGGGTAAAAACTACGGCAGGCTGCTGTTCGAAGAAGTGCTGCAGCTGGCGCAGAAACGAGAGCAGAGCTACCTCTGGCTGGAAGTGCTGGAGGGGAACCTCGGCGCAAGGCGGTTTTACCAGGCCCAGGGTATGCGCCACTTAACCAGCGAAACGTTTTCCAGCGCCACGCAAACCAGCACCATACATATTCTGGGCAGGAGTCTTTAAACGTGATCAAATCAGGTCTTCTGTCTGCTTTTTTGATTGCCGCACTGAGCCTGCCTGCGGCGGCCATTGCCACACCGAACGTTCAGGTTGGCTTTTCGCCGGAAGGCTCGGCGCGGGCGCTTGTGCTGCAGGTTATCGCCGGGGCGAAAAAGTCTATCCGCATGATAGGTTACTCCTTCCAGGCTCCCGACATTGCTCAGGCGCTGGTGGACGCGAAAAAGCGGGGCGTTGAGGTGCGCGTAGTGGTTGATAAAAAGCGCAATCAGAACAAAGCCAGCCTGAAAGCGATGAACTTTGCCGTCGCGAACGGCGTTCAGCTGCGCATCGACGGGCATTATCACATCCAGCACGACAAAACGATCATCGTGGATGATCAAACCGTTGAAACCGGTTCGTTTAATTACGCGCCTTCAGCGGAAACAGAAAACAGCGAAAACGTGGTGGTGCTCCGCGACATGCCGGACATCGCCCGCCAGTACGTTGCCCACTGGGAAAGCCGCTGGGCGCTGGGCGTGCCTTTCAAATTAATTCAATAAACTTTTCCACCCCATACCTTCACTCGTCCTTGTGAGCCCTTTTGAAAACCTGATTGATGTTTCATTTGTTATGTTATAACGTTCTTTCTTTTCGTGTAAGGGATACACAAGGGGACATTATGATCATGAGAAAATCGGCGTTTATTCTGGGCATGGGCGTGTTGCTGGCTGGGCATCAGGCGCTGGCGCACGGTCATCATCACGGCAAGCCGTTGACTGAAGTGGAACAAAAGGCGAGTGAAGGGATCTTTGACGACGTGAACGTGAAAGATCGCGCCCTGTCCGACTGGGACGGCGTCTGGCAGTCGGTCAATCCGTATCTGTTGAGCGGGGATCTGGATCCTGTGCTGGAGAAAAAAGCCAAAAAGAGTGGCAAGAGCCTGGCGGAGTACCGGGCGTATTACCAAAAGGGCTATGCGACAAACGTGGAGACGATGGGTATTGAAAATAACGTCATCGAGTTTCACGTCGGCAAAGAGGTGCAAAGCTGCCGCTACGACTACGCCGGACACAAAATCCTGACCTACACCTCGGGAAAGAAGGGCGTTCGTTATCTGTTTGAGTGCAAAGATGCGCAGTCAAAAGCGCCGAAGTTCGTCCAGTTTAGCGACCACATCATTGCCCCGCGTCAGTCGCAGCATTTCCATATCTTTATGGGGAGTGAATCACAAGATGCCTTGCTGAAAGAGATGGATAACTGGCCGACGTTTTACCCGTACAATATGACCAAAGCCCAGGTTGTCGACGAGATGCTGCATCACTAACGAAGTTAAGCGGGCGCGTCTTCGCGGCCCGCTGCTTTGACGCTTAGAACAGGTAACGAGTCCCAATGGTGAACTCGCTGGAGGCCAGGCGAGCCTTCATCTGCTCGTCCTTCAGGCCGCGCACGTTGCCGAAAGTGTTGTAGCCACTTTCCACTTTTCCCATATCCACATAGCGGTAGCCAACGTCGATGCTCAGGCGATCGACTGGCGAGTAGCTGACGCCCGCGCCCAGCGAATAAGCGAGATTGTTTTGCGTGCTGTCGGCATATTCACGGGACGTGTTGCCCTGCCAGCCGCCGGCTTTCACTTTTGCAACGCCGACGCCAGCGGTACCAAATAGCGACACGCCATAGCCGAGATCGTAGTCGCGATAAACGTTAAGCATCAGCCGCTCGGTGTTCAGCTTCAGGTGGTTGAAGCTTGTCGGGAAAGCGGTGGAGCCGCTGGTAAACTCGGTTTTCTGGCGGAAGGTGTATTCCCCTTCGGTGCGCCAGCCGTTGCCGTACTGGTAGCCCGCCGCCAGCGAAGCGCCGCCGAGCCTGTCTTTTTCTTTGCCGTCAACAAACTGGCCAACGCCCGGGCGGCTGCTGGTGTCCTGGTCGCTGGCACGCTGTTCGCTGTGCACGTATTTCGCCGAGGCGTAGTAGCCTTCATCGCTGGTGGCCGCGACGGCATGTCCAGCGCTCAGCAAAAGCGCCAGCGCCAGTAAACTTTTCTTGTGATTCATATCCCGCACCTTGTCGTGTTAGCCCGCGTTCAGCTCTTTATCAATGCTTTTCAGCCCTTCCAGCGCACAGGCCTGATCCAGATGGCCGCCCGGTGCGCCGCCGACGCCGACCGCGCCAATCACCTGTTCACCGGCCTTCACCGGCACGCCGCCCGCCAGCAGCAGGAAGCCTGGGATATCACGCATATTGGCCGCACCCGCGTTGGACTGAGAGCCTTTCATCACGTTGTCGGTTGGGTTTTTAGTGGTCAGGGAAGTGAAGGCCTTCATGCGGCTGGCTTCCACCGTGTGCGGCCCGGCGTTGTCCATGCGCTTCATCACCAGCGGCGTGCCTGAGCGGTCAACCACGGTGACAGCCACGTTGTAGTTATCTTTGGCGCACACCTGAAGGACGCTTTGTGCCAGCTTGTCGGCCAGCTCAAGGGAGATGTTTTTCTGGCTCAGCACGCCGGTGGCGGCGCTGGCGGTAGAGACGATGCCGCCCAGCAGCAGGGCGCTTAACAGAAGACGTTTCATGATGTTGCTCCAGAGTTGTTGGTTATGGGGCAATATTATGAAACGAGGCGCAGGCGGGAAATTGACGCGAACACCTAACTTTCCAGGTAGTTTTACTTAGGCTCTTTGGCGATGTCGCCGTAGGTTTTTAGCAGCTTAGGCAGGGAATTCACTTCCAGCTTGGAGAAAATATTGGCGCGGTGCGCTTCCACGGTGCGAGGGGAAAGCGAGCACTGCTGGGCAATTTCCTTGCTGGAATAACCCTGAATGAGCTGCTCCAGCATCTCTTTTTCTCGCGCGGTAAGCATCGCCAGTTTCTCCTGCAGCGGCCGCCATTTTTGCCGTGCCTCAAACCGGGCCTTTTGCTGTTCCATCGCCGCCCCGACGGCCTCGAACAGCAGATCGGCATCAACGGGCTTGGTCAGAAACTCAAAGGCACCGTTCTTAAAAGCCCGGCGGCACAGGTCGATGTTGCCGTGTCCGGTCATGATAATCACCGGCAGCGTCAGGCCTTGCTGCGTCCATTCCTCCAGCAGCGTCAGCCCGGTTTTTCCCGGCATCCGAATATCCAGCAGCATGCAGCCGTCGAGCTGGCTAAGGTCACCGGCGTGCTGCTGAAAAGCCAGGGCGCTGTCGAAAGCGTGAGTTTGCCAGCCGACGGTAGAAAGCAGGAGGCTCAGCGAGTCGCGAATGGCGGCGTCATCGTCAATCAGCCAGATGCGCGGTTCCATTATTTCTCCTCATCCCGTAGCGGGAACCAAAGGCGGAAGCAGGCTCCGCTTCCTGGCGTGTTGCCGGCTTCAATGGTGCCGTTCAGGCGCTGTATTAGCGTATCGGCGAGCGCCATTCCTAGCCCGATGCCTTGCGCGCGGGTGGTGAAGAACGGGATAAAGACCTGTTCCAGCGCTTCGGGGGAAAGCCCCGGCCCGCCGTCGGTCAGCGTCAGCGCGATACCCTGATTTTCAATCCTGGCGTCCAGATGTATCCAGCCTGTACCACCGGTTTGTGCCTGAATCGCGTTACTGGCGATGTTATGCAGGATTTGCTCCACCCAAAGCGGCGGGGCAAACAGCGGCGGCAGGTCGTCAGCAAACTGGCTGGTGGCGCGGATTTTGCCGCCGCGAAGTTCGTTATCCAGAAGTTTACACACCCGCTGCCAAAGTCTTTGGAGATCGACCTGCTGGTACTCGGCACGTTCGCTGGTGAGCTTCTGGCGGAACTGGCTGAGCAGGGCGTCGATGCGCTTGATTTGTAGCACGGCGGCATCCAGCAGGTCAGGAACCTGGGCCGGATTCTCCTGCTTGATCAGCCTCACCGCCGCCTGGTTGTAGCTCATAACGGCGGTTAGCGGCTGGTTTAGCTCATGCACCATGCCTGCCGCCAGCTCCCCCATGGTATTCAGCCGCGTCAGTTCGGCGTAGCGGGCGCGTAGATCGGCAATATCCCGGCGGCGCTTATTCGCCTGATACAGCGTCAGCAAATAAATCGCCAGCGCCCAGAAAAGTGCAGGAGAAAAGATAAGCCACCAGGGCAGCTTCGCCCATTCAGGGCTGTCGCTGACCGAAACTAAAAACGGCTGCGTAGGGCTGGCGACGGTTTTATCCCACCGCCAGTAATCTGCGGCGGCGTCGCCATGTTCGCAAAGTATTGTGTTATTCCAGCTGATGGCCAGATGCCTGAAGTTCTTTTTCTCGCCGAGCGTGTCGAGCAACGTCGGGAGATCAATCAGCAGCGAAAGGTTAGGGCGGTTCAGCCAGTAGCGGCCATGGGCTTCAGCAACGACGGGCAGGCGCGGTTCAAGGTTGTTATGCCGCCGCCACAGGACAAGCTGCGGCAGGATCTTTTGTACTTCACCGGCGTCCTGACTGGCCGGCAGCAGCGGGATGATGGCGTCGTGCTGCGACAGCTTGACCGTAATTTCACGATAAAGAATGCGGAAGTCGGCGGACTTCTCTTCGTACTGCTGCTGCAAGAACCAGGCACCAAGCCCCGCGCAGCTAAGCAGCGTGAGCAGCAGCCAGCTGATTATCCTTAACATGCGGAGTCCTTTTGTCGGCGACGGGTTAAAACGTGGGCTTCAGTATGGAGTAACTTTTAGGCAAAAAAAAGACGGGCGCTTGTGTGCCCGTCTTGTTCAGCTTTTAGAAAACTCAGTGTTTGTTACAGCCCGCGCACTGTTTGTTCTGGATCTGCTGGAAGAAGTCGTTGCCTTTGTCATCCACCAGGATAAACGCCGGGAAGTCTTCCACTTCGATTTTCCAGATGGCTTCCATACCCAGCTCAGGGTATTCCACCAGTTCAAGGCTCTTGATGCTGTTTTGCGCCAGTACGGCAGCCGGGCCGCCGATGCTGCCGAGGTAGAAGCCGCCGTGTTTGTGGCAGGCGTCCGTCACCTGCTGGCTGCGGTTACCTTTGGCCAGCATTACCATGCTGCCGCCGTTGGCCTGCAGCTGATCCACGTAGGAATCCATGCGGCCTGCGGTGGTTGGGCCCAGGGAACCAGAGGCATAACCTTCAGGCGTTTTAGCCGGGCCCGCGTAGTAAATCGGGTGATCTTTCACGTACTGCGGCAGCTCTTCCCCGTTGTCCAGGCGCTCTTTCAGCTTCGCGTGGGCGATGTCACGCGCCACGATGATGGTGCCGCTGAGCGACAGACGGGTGGAAACAGGGAACCCGGACAGCTGAGCGAGGATCTCGTTCATCGGGCGGTTCAGGTTCACTTTCACCGCTTCGCCTTCCCCGGCCTGACGCAATGCTTCCGGAATGTATTTGCCTGGGTTGCTTTCCAGTTTCTCAATCCAGATGCCGTCTTTGTTGATTTTCGCCTTGATGTTACGGTCGGCGGAGCAGGAGACGCCCATGCCGATCGGGCAGGATGCGCCGTGACGCGGCAGGCGAACCACGCGGATGTCGTGGGCGAAGTATTTGCCGCCGAACTGGGCGCCCAGGCCGAGCTTCTGCGCTTCTTCCAGCAGTTCTTGTTCAAGCTGCACGTCGCGGAACGCCTGGCCGTGCTCGTTGCCTTCGGTTGGCAGACCGTCGTAGTAATGGGTCGACGCCAGCTTCACGGTTTTCAGCGTAGATTCAGCGGAGGTGCCGCCGATAACAAACGCCACGTGGTACGGCGGGCAGGCTGCGGTGCCCAGGGTACGCATTTTCTCAACCAGGTAATTTTTCAGCTTCGCCGGGGTGATCAGCGCTTTGGTTTCCTGGTAGAGATAGGTTTTGTTGGCCGAACCGCCGCCTTTAGCCACACACAGGAATTTGTATTCGTCGCCGTCCACGCTGTAGAGGTCAATCTGCGCTGGCAGGTTGGTGCCGGTATTCACCTCTTTGTACATATCCAGCGCCGCGTTCTGAGAGTAGCGCAGGTTATCTTCAATATAGGTGTTGTACACGCCCTGAGACAGCGCCGCTTCATCGCCGCCGCCGGTCCAGACGCGCTGGCCTTTTTTACCCATGATGATGGCGGTGCCGGTGTCCTGGCAGGTTGGCAGAATGCCTTTGGCCGAGATTTCGGAGTTACGCAGGAACTGCAGCGCGACGTATTTGTCGTTTTCGCTGGCTTCCGGGTCGCTCAGGATGCTCGCCACCTGCTGCTGATGGGCCGGGCGCAGCATAAAAGCCGCATCGTGAAACGCCTGCTGTGCCAGCAGGGTCAGCGCCTGAGGATCCACCTTAAGAATGGACTGGCCTTCAAATTCGCTGACGGAAACGTGGTCGCGGGTTAACAGGTAATATTCGGTGTCGTCATGCGCCAGCGGGAAGGGATTTTGGTAAACAAAAGGTTTGTTCGACATAGCTCATTACTCCATAAAAATAAACCGCCGGAGGTCACCCTCCAGCGGCTTTAAATCAGAACATCAGGGACATCCACGGATAACCAATCACCAGCAGCGCGACCAGGAACAGGCCGCCGAAGATGGTGCCCAGGCGCCAGTAATCTTTGGTTGGCAGGTAGCCGCTACCGTAGTAGATAGGGCTCGGGCCGGTGCCGTACGGGGTGATGATGCCCATGATACCCAGCGAGGTCACCATCAGCAGACAGAACACTTCCATATTCATGCCCGGAATGGTGGAGGCGATGGTCAGCATCGCCGGCAGCAGCGCGGTGGTATGCGCGGTGGTGCTCGCAAACAGGTAGTGCAGCAGGTAGAACGCCAGCAGCAGCACGATGGTCGCGGTGCCAGGGGCGATGCCGGTCATCAGCGCGCCGCCTTCTTTACCTAACCAGGAGATGAAGCCGGTAGAAGACAGACCATCGGCCAGGGCAACCAGGGTGGCGAACCAGACGAAGGTGTTCCACGCCGCTTTGTTATTGGTGATGTCGTTCCAGTTCAGGACGCCGGTCCACAGCATCAGGACGATAACCAGCAGGGCAGCCAGCGCAGGCTCAATCCAGCTTGCCGCGAAGATCCACATCACCAGCGCGGAGCAGACGAACACCAGCAGCAGGATTTCGTTGCGGGACAGTTTGCCCAGTTTTTCCAGCTCACGGCTCGCCCATTTCGGCACTTCGTCGTTCACTTTCACTTCAGGCGGGTAGAGCCAGTAGGCCAGCAGCGGCATGGTCAGCAGTAACAGCAGGCCAAGCGGCAGGAAGGCGAGGAACCACATGCCCCAGGAGATGTTGATCCCGACGATGCTTTTCACCAGCGCCAGCGCCAGCAGGTTAGGGGCCAGGGCAGAGAGGAACATTGAGCTGGTGATACAGGCTGCGGTAATCGCCACCCACATCAGGTAAGAACCGATTTTACGTGCGCTCGGGTCGTTAGGTTTAGAGCCGTACAGCGGCGGCAGGTTGGCGATAATCGGGTAGATTGTCCCGCCGCTACGTGCGGTGTTGGACGGGGTAAACGGCGCCAGCAGCAGGTCGGCGAAGGCAATGGCGTAGCCCAGCGTCAGGCTGCGACGGCCAAGGTATTTCACCAGAATCAGCGCCAGGCGACGGCCAAACTGGGTTTTATCGTAGCCGGCGGCGAACATAAACGCGCCGAAGATAAGCCAGACGGTAGAGTTACCGAAGCCGCTGACCGCCCATTTAAAGGAGGCACCTGCCAGCTTGAATTTCGGGTCGGCCATTTGCTCCGGGCTGAACAGCAGCCACTGGCTGCCGAGCGAAATGACGACGATCCCGGTCAGGCCGATAACGGCGCCCGGCAGCGGCTCGAAGATAAGCCCGACGATGACGCCGACGAAGACAGCAAAGAAGTGCCAGGCGTACGGCGGCAGGCCGTCCGGAACCGGAACCAACAGCAGCAACAATGCCACAATGACGGGCAGCGCCATCATCAGCCAACGTTTGTTGCTGCCTGCTTTTTTAGTGCTCTCGTTGAGCGGCGGTAGATTGGTGGTTATTACACTCATAATGACACCGTTATAAGGAGTTAAGGATTCTGTTTTTATTTCCGCTTACTTTAGTTTTTAAACTTTCTTTATTAATTAAATGTTGTTTTCTGGTTGTAGCGGAAATAACCATTCATCGCTTTTTATCAGCGGTGAATTAAATTCTTTGGATAATTATATATTGCGCTTTCGGGGTATATGACAATTGATCGAGATCAAGAAACAGCATTCTGTTTATTCTTTTATAAAAAAATAATAGTTCGCCTGTTTGCAGGGTTATTTACGCAAAAAAGTTATCAATTTGATCATTAAAAATGCGCCTTTAAGTCCATTTTTAGTGGTTCAAGCTGACTCGATTCCGCTCCTTGTAAGGCCTGGCTTGTGTTTTTGTTGTTCGTGAGCAAGGTAACTGAAATGTTATATTAATTTAATAATCTGTTATCTTTTATATTTTAATTAATAACACGTTGTGGGTAATTGTGTTATCACCGTTCTTCAATAGTTTTTAAACTAACGTAAATAGTTTGGTAACTAAAAATAGTCTTATATTGTTGATATGCGAAATGGCCAATAACCAGAATGAAAATAGTGCCAGCAACCCAATTCTCAGTTTTAAAATTTAAAGTTTGGAGTCGACATTATGAGCACCGACAAACACATGTTAAGCCCATTTACTTTACCTAACGGTACGGCGTTAAAAAATCGTCTGTTAATGGCACCGATGACCACCTGTACCGGGTATTTTGATGGCACCGTGACCGAAGAGCTGGTGGAATACTACCGCGTACGCGCCGGCAGCATCGGCACCATCGTGGTGGAATGCTGTTTTATTGACGATCTGGGCCTCGCTTTCCCGGGCGCTATCGGGATTGATAACGACGAGAAAATTGCCGGACTGGCGAAAATCGCCTCCGCGATTAAGGGTGAAGGCTCCAGAGCACTGCTGCAGATTTACCACGGCGGCCGCATGGTCGACCCTAAGCTCATCGGTGGCCGTACGCCGGTTGCGCCAAGCGCGCTGGCTGCACCTCGTGACGGCGCAGCTACGCCGAACGCCCTGACCACTGAAGAAGTGGCAGGCATGGTGGGCAAATTCGGTGACGCCGTTCGCCGCGCAATTCAGGCCGGTTTTGACGGCGTGGAAATTCACGGCGCAAACACCTACCTGATCCAGCAGTTCTATTCCCCGAACTCAAACCAGCGCGACGACGAATGGGGCGGCAGCCGCGACAACCGCGCTAAGTTCCCGCTCGCTGTGCTGGATATCACCCATCAAATGGTGCGCCAGTACGCCGACGACGCGTTCATCATCGGCTATCGCTTCTCCCCGGAAGAGCTTGAAGTCCCTGGGATTCGCTTTGACGACACCATGTACCTGCTGGAAAAACTGGCCGCTCGCGGTCTGGACTACCTGCACTTCTCCCTGGGCTACTCGCTGCGTCCGTCGATCAACGACACCACTGACCCAACGCCGCTGATCAACAAATACTGCGAAATGCGTTCAGAGGCGCTGGCGCAGATCCCGGTGATGGGCGTGGGCGGCATCGTGAATGCTTCCGACGTGGAAACCGCGCTGGAGCACGGTTATGACCTCGTGGCCGTAGGCCGCGCCTGCATCGCCTACCCGGACTGGACTGCCCGCATCGCCAACGGCGAAGTGCTGGATCTGTTTATCGACAGCACCAAACGTGAAGAGCTGACCATCCCTGAGCCGCTGTGGCGCTTCTCGCTGGTCGAGGCGATGATCCGCGACATGAGCATGGGCGGCGCCTCTAAGTTCAAACCGGGGATTTTCGAAGAAACCGTTAGCGATGACGTCAACCAGCTGGTGATCAACGTCAGCTTAGACAGCGATCGTATCGCCGATATCGCGCTGGCCTCTGGCCCACAGGACGACGTTGAATTCACCACTAACTTCGAAGAAATTCGTACCCGCATTCTGACCGCTAACTCGCCGTTTGTGGACGCCATTTCTGGCGCAACGTCCCAGAGCGAAGCGGTGAAAAAAGCCGTTTCTAAAGCGATGGTGAAATCCAGCAAACAGCAGGCGTTTGAAGAAAGCGGCGGCGTTAGCGCCCCGCAGAGCTACGACGTTGTGGTCGTAGGCAGCGGCGGTGCCGGTCTGGCGGCGGCGATTCAGGCGCATGACGAAGGTGCCAGCGTTCTGATCGTTGAGAAAATGCCGTCCATCGGCGGGAACACCGTTAAGGCTTCAGCCGGGATGAACGCGGCGGAAACTCGCTTCCAGCGCGTAAAAGGCATTTTCGACAGCAAAGAGCTGTTCTACGCCGAAACCCTGAAGGGCGGCTACAACAAAAACAACCCTGAGCTGCTGCACCGCTTTGTGGAAAACGCCCCGCAGGCGATTGAGTGGCTGGCGGATCGCGGCATCATGCTGAACGACATCACCACCACCGGCGGGATGAGCATTGACCGTACCCACCGCCCTCGCGACGGATCGGCGGTTGGCGGCTATCTGATCAGCGGCCTGCTGCGTAACATCAACAAACGCAGCATCGACGTGCTGATGGAAACGGCGGTAACGGACATTCTGTTTGAGCAGGGCGCGGTGAGCGGCGTAGCGCTGCTGACGGACGAAAACGAAGCGCTCACGGTGCACGCGAAAAGCGTTATCGTGGCGACCGGCGGCTTCAGCGCCAACAGCCAGATGGTGGTGAAATACCGTCCTGACCTGGAAGGGTTTGTAACTACTAACCATAAAGGCGCGACCGGCGGCGGTATCGCCCTGCTGGAAAAACTGGGTGCCGGCACGGTGGATATGGGCGAAATTCAGATTCACCCAACCGTAGAGCAAACCACGTCGTACCTGATTTCTGAGTCCATTCGCGGCGGCGGGGCTATCCTCGTGAACCAGAAAGGCAGCCGTTTCTTTAACGAAATGGAAACCCGCGATAAAGTGTCGGCGCAGATTATCGCGCTGCCGGAGAAATTCGCTTATATCGTGTTCGACGAGAACGTGCGCACTAAAAACAAAGCGGCGGATGAGTACATCGCCAAAGGCTTTGTGGTTAGCGCTGAAGGTCCACGCGAGCTGGCGGAAAAACTCGGCATGGATTACCACACGTTCCTCGCCACGCTTGAGCGTTACAACGGCTTCGTGGAAAATCAGTACGACGAAGATTTTGGCCGTAAAACCGCGCTGCGTAACCCGATTAAAGATGGCCCGTTCCACGCCATCCGTATCGCCCCAGGGGTGCACCACACCATGGGCGGCGTGACCATCAACGCTGAAACCGAAGTGCTGGATAAACAGCATCAGGTTATCCCTGGCGTGTTCGCCGCGGGTGAAGTGGCCGGTGGGATTCACGGCGGGAACCGCATCGGCGGTAACGCGGTGGCTGATATTATTGTCTTTGGTACCCTGGCGGGCCATCAGGCGGCAAGCTGGGCAAAACGCTAAGCCCGAATGCGCTCCGGCCAGTGCCGGGGCGCAACCCTTTCAGCTAAAGGAGCCGCTATGTCACAAACCGAAGGTGTTTACGGGTACTCCGCGGTATTAATGGGTTCGCCCATCCTCCTCAAACTGTTCGAACATAACGAAACGCTCGCCTCTCAGGTGTTCCGCCTGATTAAACAATACGAAGACCTCCTGACCGTTAACCGGGCCGAATCCCAGGTGATGAGCATTAATCACGCCGCGGGCAGGCACCCGGTCACCGTCAGCCGCCCGGTGTTTGAGCTTATTAAGTGCGCGAAAGCCGCCAGCCTGTTTCCCGACAGTATCTTTAATCTGGCCATCGGCCCGCTGGTGAAACGCTGGAAGATTGGCTTCAAGGGCGACAGCGTCCCGCCGGAGCAGGATATTGCCGCGCTGCTGCCGCGCACGCAGCCGCATCAGGTGGTGCTGGACGAAGCCGAAGGCAGCGTTTATCTGGCGCATACCGGCATGGAAATCGATCTGGGCGCGATAGCCAAGGGCTATATTGCCGACCGCGTACGTGACTTCCTGAAGCGCCAGGGCGTGGAGCAGGGGCTGATTAATCTCGGGGGCAACGTGCAGACCCTGGGCTCGCCGGAAGGCGGCTGGTCCATTGGCCTGAAAAAGCCGTTTAGCGGCCCCGACGAGATGCTGGGCGTGATTGAGGTGGCAAACAAGTCGGTGGTGACGTCCGGCGTTTACGAGCGCTATTTCGAACTGGATGGCAAACGCTATCACCACATTCTCGATCCGCGTACCGGCTACCCGCTGGACAACGATCTTGATAGCGTGACGATCGTTTCCACCGACTCCATAGACGGGGATATCTGGACCACGTTGATTTATGGCATGGGCGTAGAAAAAGGCTGTGCGGTGTTGGCAAATCGCCCCGATATCGAGGCGATTTTTGTGACCAAAAGGCGAGAGATTATTCTCTCTTCCGCCAGCCAGTTCCGCTTTACGTTACTGGCTGACGGCTACCAACTGATTACTGGCAGTACTGCTTAAGCAGGCCAAGCTGCTCAACCTGCAGGCGGTAGCGGTAAACCGGGCGGCCGGTCATGCCGTAGTGAATGCTGGTGAACAGAATATTAATCTGTGCGAGCCAGATCAAATACTTACGGCATGACACGCGAGAGATATTCACCGCCGCCGCCAGCTCGTCGGTGGAGAACTCTTCCGTTGGGTGCGTGTCGATCCACTGGCAAATGGTGCGCAGCGTTTGCGGCGTCAGCCCCTTCGGCAGGCGCTTGGCGTCCGCCACCACCGGCGAGCCACCGTGCAGCAGACGGTCGACGTCAGCCTGCTCATAATACTTATGGGTGCCCATCAGGTTTTTCTTCTCGCGCCAGTTGGTTAGCGCCTCTTCAAAGCGCGGGAACTGGAACGGTTTAATCAGATAATCGACCACGCCGTAGTGCATCGACTTCTGGATGGTGGCCGCGTCGGCCGCCGACGAGATAACGATCACGTCGATGGTTTGCCCCGCTTCACGCAGCGTAGGCAGCAGATCCAGGCCGTTATCCTGCTGCATATACACATCCAGCAGAATTAAATCTATTTTTAACTCCGGGTTGCTGACCATCTCCCGCGCCTGTTTCAGCGTGGAGGCGGAACCGCAGCAGCTAAAGCCCGGGATTTGGCTGACGTAGGCGCGGTTAAGCTCCGCGACCATCGCATCATCATCAACAATTAAGACATTAATCACGCATTGTTCCTTTCACTATCCCAGGGTAACTGCACAAAGAATTGGGTGAAGACGCCGGGTTCTGACTCCACCTGAATACTGCCGCCAAGCCGCTCAATCTGCTGCCGGGCGAGGAACAGGCCTACGCCACGCTGCTCGCCTTTGGTGGAGTAGCCTTTGTCAAAAATAGACTGAATATGGTCCGGCTCGATGCCCGGCCCGTCGTCGCTCACTTCGACGCTCAGCACGCCGTTCTGGTAATGCAGCAGGACGCCGACTTCGCCGTCAGGCTGGCCGCTCATCGCGTCCAGCGCGTTTTCTATCAGGTTGCCCAGCGCGGTAATCAGCGCCATCACCTGCAGCTCGTTCGGGTTGTCCGGCAACTGGCATTCCTCTGCAAGCGCCAGGTGATGGCCCGCTTCACGCGCGCGGTTAATCTTGCCAATCAGGAACCCGGCAATCACCGGCGACTT
This sequence comes from Cedecea neteri, assembly GCF_000757825.1. GTDB lineage: Bacteria > Pseudomonadota > Gammaproteobacteria > Enterobacterales > Enterobacteriaceae > Cedecea > Cedecea selenatireducens. Next base: position 1,674,004 of record NZ_CP009451.1, on the reverse strand, counting down.
AATTTTGCTCTGCAGCGTGCCAATTTCCGTCTGGTAATTGCTCGCGGTTTGCAGAATGTACTCTTCAAGCTTGTCGTAATGCTTAAGCTGCAGCAGGCCGAGGATCACGTGCAGCTTGTTCATAAACTCGTGTGAGCGCTCGCGCAGCGCGTCGACATAATTCACCATGCCGTCTACACGCTGGGTCAACAAATTGATTTCCGTTTTATCGCGGAAGGTGCTGATGGCGCCGATCACCTGGTTATTTATACGAATTGGCACGGCATTACACAATACCAGCCGGCCGTAGCTGATGATTTGCCTGTCCTGAATTGACGTGCCGGTGTGGAGCACTTCGCACAGCGTCGCCACCAGCGGCCCCGGCGGCACGGTTTTGCCGAGGCGGAAATCGTCCGGGGAGAGCAGCAGCTTGCGCGCCGCGTGGTTGATGAGCGTTACCCGGCCCTCGCGGTCAACGGCGATAATGCCCTCTTTAACGGACTGAAGCATCGCCTGGCGCTGCTCGAACAGCGCGGAAATTTCATACGGTTCGAAGCCGAACAGAATGCGCTTCAGCACGCGCACCAGCACCCAGGTGCCGAGCGAGCCGAACAGGGCGCTGAACAACACCGTCCAGAGCACGCTCCAGCGGCTTTTGCTGATCTGCTCGTCCACTTTGCTGAGCGAAATACCGATGGCCACCACGCCAATCTGCTTATGCTGCTCGTCATAAACCGGGGTAAATACGCGTAAAGCCTCTGCCAGCACGCCGTGGTTGATCGAGACGTTCTCTTTGCCTTCCAGGGCCGGGAAAATGTCATCACCGATAAAATGGGAGCCAATATTGCCGGGCTGAGGGTGCGAAAAGCGGATGCCGTTCATGTCGGTCACCACCACGAACAGCAGATCGTTACGTTCCTGCACGCGGGTGGCGACCGGTGGAATAATGTCTTTGCCGTGCGGCTGCGTCAGGCCGTATTTGATGGTCGGGTCGTCGGCCAGGGTTCTCGCCACCGCCAGCGCGGTGTCTTTCAGGCCGCTGCGGGTGGCGTTGCTTATCTGAATAAAATACAGCGCATAGACCACAAGCAGCACCGAGCCGATGACGGCGCACAGCATCAGCGTCACCGAGGTGCTGAGTTTCATCGGGCGTTTGGCCGTTGTTTGCGGGGGCTTCGTGTCGCTCATGGTTGTTCCGGTCCGGGGCGCAAACGCTGATTATCGCCGAAGGAACAGGATTGTAAAAGCCGTGTCAGAGATAGCGGCCAATATACCTCTGCGGAGAAACGCCCAGCTTTTTCCGGAACATAGCGATAAACGCGCTGCTGCTGGCGTAGCCGAGCGTGCTGGAGAGCGTGCTGATGGTGGTGCCGCGTGCAAGATGGCAGACGGCTTCCACCAGGTGCATCTGCTGCCGCCATTCGGTAAAACTGAGCTGCGTCTCTTCCCGGAACAGCCGCGACAGGGTTCTTTCGCTCGCACCAACCCGCTTGCCCCACCAGGCGAGGGTTTCGCGCTGGGAAAGGTCGCTGCACAGCGCGTCGCAAAGCTGGCGAATGCGGCGGTCGTGGGGTAGGGTGATGTGGCACAGGGCGATGTCCTGCAGGCGCAGCAGTTCGTTGTGCAGCAGGTCATGCAGCAGCCAGAGGCGCTGAGGGTCGGCTGGCTTTTCCAGCCCCGCCACGGTGAGGGACTGAAACAGCGGCGTGACGGCCAGGCTGCGGCTGTGGCGGCTGAACGCGGCCGAGGCTGCAGGCGTCATGTACAGGTTGTGGGTCACCACTTTGCCGATGGCCTCTAAGCCGTGCGGCAGGCGCCCCGGCAGCCAGAGCGCGTGGCCGGGGGCGACGACCCAGACGTTTTGCTCGCTGCGGATCTTCGCCACGCCGCTGACCGGGTAAATCAGCTGGCCCTGTTCGTGGGCGTGAAACGGTTCCTGGCTTCCTGCGCTATAATGGAGTTCTCGTACTTCCAGCAACGCTTCCTGCGGACTCTGCTGTGTGCCTTGCTTTATCATCTGTTGCCTGCCGTTCGTCCGATTCTCGCCATTTCATGACGCAGTAGCGCGTTAAGACAATCTCTGTCCGCTTTGCGATATCTCTCCATCCGATCGCGCTATTCTGCCACGGGTGCTCTTCTCTTTTAAAGGTGAATAATTATCATTTCGATCCTCTTCTTATAACATGATACGGTCGATATGAAACAGGGCGGATGGGTAAACGGGAACATGCCTTTAAAGGCGTTAAGTTGTGCAGTCTTTGCGGCGTGCGCGGGCTTTGCCCAGGCAGCGGACAAGCCTGCTACGCAGGATGGCACGATGGTCGTTACGGCCACGGCACCTTCTTCTTCCGGCCAGGAAGATGAAACCAGCATTGTGGCGCATGAGGCGGTGGCGGGCACCAAATCCAGCTCGCTGATTAGCCGCACGCCGCAGAGTATTTCGGTGGTGACCCAGGCGCAAATCGCGGCCATGGCGGCAAAGAACATTCCGGAGACGCTGCGCTATGTGGCGGGCATTTCTTCCGAAAGCGCAGGGCCGGATACCCGCTTTGATACCATCATGGTGCGCGGCTTTGAGGCCGACGAATATCTGGACGGCCTGCGCCTGCCGCGTGAAGCCTGGTGGAGCCGCCCGGCGTGGGACCCGTTCCTGCTCTCCCGCATTGAAGTGGTCAAAGGACCCGCTTCGGTGCTTTACGGCCAGGCGAACCCTGGCGGCGTGGTGAACCTCGTCAGCAAAACGCCGCAGGCCCAGCCGGGCGGCCAGGTTTACGTCAGCGCCGGGAATAACAGCCAGTTCGGTACCGGTTTTGACGTCACCGGCCCGCTGACCGACAGCAAAGAGTGGCTCGGCCGCGTGGCGGGCACCTTCTTCGATACCAAAACCCAGGTCGATCACACCCGCTACCAGCACTACGATATTGCGCCGTCCGTCACCTGGCAGCCGAACGACCGCACCAGCCTGACGCTGCTGGCGCAGCTGCGCCAGGACCCCGATACCGGCTTCTACAATATGCTGCCGATGAAGGGCACGCTGGTGAACAACCCGAACGGTCACATCGGCACAGATTTCTACGGCGGCCAGCCTGGATTTGACTCCTACACCCGCAGGCAGGGCAGCATCGGCTACCAGTTCCGCACCGAGCTGAACGACAGCGTCACCCTGCGCCAGAACGTCCGCTACAGCAGCAGCAGCGCGGATTACCGCATGGTGTACCCGTTCGGCACCTACGCGACCCAGCCGCTGGTGGACCGTTACTCCATGAACCTCACCGAGACGATGAGTAACTTTGCGGCGGATAACCAGGCTGAATTCCGTTTCGATACCGGCCCGGTGTCGCACACCGCGCTGCTTGGCGTGGACGTGATGCACTCTTCGGTGCGCAGCCGGGCGGGCTACGGCGACGCTTCGCCGCTGAATTACCTCCACCCGGACTACAGCACGCCGGTTGAAGTGCCTGAGTTCACCAGCAGCAGCCATTCGACGATGGATCAAACGGGGCTTTACCTGCAGGATCAGCTGGCGCTGGACAACTGGGTGATGAGCCTGGCGGGGCGCTACGACAGCGCGCAAACCAAAGCCACCAACCTGCTGAACGACACTCACCAGACTCGCAACGACTACGCGACAACCGGCCGCGCGGGGCTGCTGTACCACTTTGATAACGGCATTGCGCCATACATCAGCTATTCGACCTCGTTCGTGCCAGGCGCCGGCACCGACTTTAACGGTAACGCGTTTAAGCCAACCAAAGGCAAGCAGACCGAAGTCGGGCTGAAATACGATCCGGTTGGGATGGACGCGCTGTTTACGCTTGCGCTGTTCGATCTGCGCCAGACTAACGTCGCCACGCCGGATCCCGATCACGTTAACTACAGCGTGCAGACCGGCGAGATCCGCTCCCGAGGGATCGAGCTGGAAGGAAAAATTAACGTTACGCCAGCCTGGCAGATCCTTGCTTCTTACTCGCTGACCGACCCGGAAGTGCTGAAAGCGAACGACGGCAGCGAAGGCAAACACCCCACGGGGATTTCACGCAACCTGGCTAAACTCTGGAGCCAGTACGCGTTCAGCGGCCCGCTGGACGGCTTCTCCCTCGGCGGCGGCGTGCGTTACGTCGGCCCAAGCTATGCCACGACCGACAACTCGCTGCAGGTGCCTGGAGCCACGGTGTATGACGCCCGCATTGGCTGGCAGTACCGCCAGTGGCAGCTCGCGCTTAACGCCGCCAACCTGACGAACAAAACTTACCTCGCCGCCTGCCAGAACAACGGCTGTGAGTACGCGGTTAAGCGTCAGTACGTGGCCACGTTAAGCTACCAGTGGTAAGCGAATGCTCTCCCGCAGACGTTTACTAACCCTTGCGCTGGCTGCCCCGTTTATCGGGGCGGCTGGTGCCGTTTCAGGTCCTCCGCAGCGCGTGGCCGTGCTCGACTGGGGGCTGACCGAGCTGATTCTGGCGCTCGGCGTCACGCCGCAGTCGGTTTCTGCTCCCGACTGGTACCGTAAGCTGATTGGCACCCCGGAACTGCCCGCCAGCGTGGTGGATATTGGCCTGCTGTTTCAGCCGAACCTCGAAACGCTGTACGCGCTGAAGCCCGATCTTATGGCGATCACCCCAGGCCATGCGCTGCTCAAGCCCCAGTTGGAGCGCATCGCGCCGACGCTTACCCTGCCAACCGGCAGCCTCGCCGAATGGCAAATCGCCCTCAATAAGCTGTCTACCGTCCTGCAGCGTGCACCTCAGGCGCGTGCGGTATTGGCGGCCTTTGAACAGGCCGCGCTTCGTGCCCGAGCAGCGGCTGAAGCTTATCGACGCCCGCTACTGATCGCCACGCCGATAGACGCCCTGCATATGCGGCTGTACGGCGCAGGCAGCCTTGTGGGAGATGTCTTAATCCGCTGCGGGTTCCGTAATGCCTGGCAAGGCGGCGTTAATTCCCAGGGAGAAGCGATGGTCGAGCTGGCGCGCATCGGTGCAGAAGATGCCGGGCTGATTCTGCTGCCGGAAGATGGCCAGCTGCCGCTGATTCAGCGCTGGCAAAGTTCATTGCTGTGGCAGCGCCTGCCGCTCACTTTTCAGCCTCAGCTGGCTTTCCCTGCGCAAAAATTCAATTCCGGCGGCGCGCTGGTGACGGCGACACGTATAGCCGAAGCGCTGGGGCAAATTGTGACGGGGTGGCAACGTGGCTGAGACGGGAAAAACGACGGCTTCCTGGCTGCTGATAGCCGCACTCTGGGCGGCAAGCCTGATCGTGGCGCAGCACGGCGGGCTTGTTCACGGCCTGAGCGTGCTGTTCAGCTCGCAGATGCCGGATGCGCAGGCGGTGATCCTGCATTCCATGTGGTTCCCGCAGCAGGTGATGGCGTGGCTCGGCGGCGCGGGGCTGGCGATTTGCGGCTGGCTGATGCAGCGGGCGCTGCGCAATCCGCTGGCGGAGCCGATTACCCTCGGCATGACCTCCGGTGCGACGCTGGCTTTAGGCGTGGCTTCGATGTGGTTCCCGGCCACGCTGCTAACGGCGCGCACCGGCGTGGTGATTACCGGGGAACTTGCCGCTTTGCTGCTGGTTCTGCTGCTTGCGTGGCGGCAGCGCCTGTCGCCGCTGGTGATGATTCAGGCGGGGATGCTGGTCAACCTGTGGTGTGGCTCGCTGACGATGATCATGGCGGTAATCAACGATCGTTTTCTGCTGTCGGTGCTGATGTGGGGCGGCGGCTCGCTGGCGCAGCAGGACTGGGGCGGCGTGACGACGATCCTGCCCTGGCTGGGGCTGTGTTTGCTGGCATTGCTGTTGTTGCTTCGCCCGCTGGCGCTGCTCAGGCTGCCGGAGGCGATGGTGAGCAGCTTAGGTGCTTCTCCGCTGCTGATCCGTTCGGCGGCGATGGCGCTGGCTTTAGTGATGAGCGCTTTCATCATTAATAGCGTCGGGGTGATTGGTTTTATCGGCCTCGCCGCACCGCACCTGGCCCGGTCAGGTGGGGCGCGAACCACGCGGCAAATGCTCTGCCATTCGCTGCTTATCGGCGCCGGCTTGCTGTGGTTCACCGACCTTTGCGTGAGTCGCATTACGCTGCTGGACGGGCAACTGCTGCCCGTCGGCATGCTAACCGCCTTAACCGGCGGGCCGCTGCTGATCCTGCTGGCCTCTAAAGCCCGGCATCAGGTGCTGGACACCACGCCTTCGGCCTGGGAAGGCGAGGCGGGTGGCGGGCGCTTCCCGGCGGGCATGGCCTTTGCGCTGCTGCTGGTGGCTATCGTGCTGTCGCTGTTTGTCGGGCAGGGGCTGCACGGCTGGCACTGGACGACGCTTGCGGAACAGCACGCTCTGCTGCCGATGCGGCTCCCGCGGCTGCTGGCGGCATTAAGCGCCGGAGCCTTGTTAGCCGCGGCGGGCGTGCTGATGCAGCGCGTCAGCGGCAACCCGCTGGCAAGCCCGGAGATCCTCGGCATCGGCGGCGGGGCGGCCATGGGCGTGACGGCGTTTCTGCTGCTGTTTCCTGCCGGAGGCACGGGACTGATGATCCTCAGCAGCGCCTCCGGGGCATTAATTAGCCTGCTGGTGACGCTGTGGAGCAGCCGCCAGAGCGCCTTTAACCCGCAGCGGGTGCTGCTGAACGGCCTGGCGCTGAATGCGCTGTTCCAGGCCATCGCCAGCATCGTGATGCTCAATAACCGGCAGGCCAGCTCAATGCTGCTGCAGCTGATGACCGGCAGCACTTACTACGTCAACAACGGCATCGCCATCGGCGTGTTCTTCGCCATGCTGGTGCTGCTTGCGCTTTCTCCACTCTGCAAACGCTGGCTGCTGCTGTTGCCCCTCGGGCAGGTGAGCGGCTCGCTAGGCGTGAACGTGGCGAAAGCGAGGATTAGCGTGCTGGCGCTGGCCGCCTTGATGACCGGGCTTGCCACGCTGATCGTCGGCCCGGTGTCGTTTGTCGGGCTGCTGGGGCCGCACCTGGCGCGCAAGATGGGGGCAAAACGCCCGATGGCGCAGCTGTTCACCGCCGCGCTGCTGTCCGCGCTGATTATGGTGCTGGCGGACTGGATGGGCCGCAATTTTCTTTATCCGCGTCAGCTGCCCGTGGGGCTGGTGGCGTCGCTGGTCGGCGTACCGCTGCTGGTATGGCCGCTGATCCGTAGCCGGGCGCATACACATCAACAATAGCGCCGGGAGAGTAATGTCGAAAAGGAAGCAACAATGTCTCTGTTAATGATGCTGTTCCGCCTGGTGGGCGGCTGGCTGGCACTGGCTGCCTTTGCCAGCGTGGTCAGCGGGCTCAGCAACGCCTCGCTGCTGGCGGTGATCAACCATAGCCTGACGCTGCCGCCCGATGGGCTGGCCGATGTGGCGCTGAAGTTTGTGCTTCTTGCCGCGCTGATGCTCACCACTCGCGTGCTGGCTGAAACGCTGTTTATGTGGCTCGGGCAAAAGGTGAAGGCGACCTTGCGTAAAGACGTAGTGAATCACGTCAGCCAAACCGCCTGGGCACAGCTGGAGAAAACCGGCATGGCAAAGGCGGTGTCTATTCTGACGCAGGATCTCGACACGCTGGTGGTCTTTTTCGTCAGCCTGCCGGGGCTGCTTATCTATGGGGCGGCGATTGTCGGCTGCCTGATCTACCTCGGCACGCTGTCGTGGCAGGTTTTGCTGCTGGCGCTGCTGGTGCTAGGCCTGGGGGCAATGGGCTATCGCGCCGCCCACGGCAAAGCGCTGGGGCTGCTGCGCAGCTCACGGCAGCGGGAAGATACGCTGATTGCCCAGTGCAAGAAACTGTTCGACGGCGGACGTGAGTTTCGCCTTAACCCACCGCGCAGGCGGCATTTCGTCGACGGGCCGCTGAGCGAAAATATCGAAGCGGTTCGCCTCGAACGCACGCGGGGCTACGTGTTTTACGGCCTGGCAAAAAGCTGGGGCAGCGTGCTGTTCTTCGCGTTTATCGGCGTGGTGCTTTATTGGCTGCGGGAGTCCCTGGCGCTTAGCCCGGCGGTGATGACCGGCTACACGATGATTTTTCTGTACATGATTGTGCCGGTAGAAGGCGTGCTCTCGGCCTTGCCAACGCTGACCAGCGCCCGCATCGCGCTCCAGCGAATCGCCCAGCTTAAAGCCGACCTGCCGCAGGAAAAGCTGCTGCCGCTGAAAAGGCCGCCACAGTTCGACAGCCTCGAGCTGACGGACATTCGCTACGAATATCAGGGCGAGGAGGGGGAACGTTTTACCCTCGGGCCGCTCAATCTTTGCTTCACCCGGGGCGAGCTGGTCTTTCTGGTGGGCGGCAACGGCAGCGGGAAAACCACGCTGGCGAATTTGCTGGTTGGCCTTTACCCGCCGGACGGCGGTGAAATCAGGCTTAACGGTATGCAGGTTACGGCGGAGCAGCGTGAAATCTACCGCCAGCACTTCGCCGTGGTGTTCAATGACTTCTTCCTGTTTGATGACGTGGACAACGTGCATGAGCGCACGGTGGACCAGGTGAATAAGCTGCTGCATCTGCTGAAGCTCGACCACAAAGTGGCCTTCCGCGACGGGCGTTTTTCGACAACCGCGCTTTCCCAGGGGCAGCGTAAACGCCTCGCGCTGCTGCAGGCCTGGCTGGAAAACCGGCCTTTCTATCTGTTTGACGAGTGGGCGGCGGACCAGGATCCCGGCTTTAAAGAGGTGTTCTACAAGGTGCTGCTGCCAATGTTAAAAGCGGAGGGCAAAACGGTGCTCGCCATTACCCACGACGACCGCTATTTCCCGCTGGCGGACAGGCTAATTAAGCTGGAGTCCGGGAAAGTGGTGGCAGACAGCGTGGTCAGGCCGCTGTCTGCCTGAATCGTGGATCTAAACCAAATGGCACGCGACGCGGTGAGCGTGGCCCACTTCACGCAGCACGGGGACTTCCTGGCGGCAGCGGTCGGTCACCAGCGGGCAGCGCGAGGAGAAGCGGCAGCCGGAAGGCGGGTGAGAAGGATCGGGGATTTCGCCCTGAATAGCGGCCACCGGCTCGCTGTTTGGATCCAGCGTCGGGACCGCGGCCAGCAGTGCCTGGGTATACGGGTGCAGCGGCTGGCTGAATAGTACGTCGCGGCTGGCGGTTTCCACCAGTTGGCCGAGGTACATGACCGCCACGTCGTCGCACAGGTGTTCCACCACGCCGAGATCGTGCGAGATAAACAGGAACGTCACGCCGCGTTCGTCGCGCAGATCGGAAAACAGATTGATGATCTGCGCCTGAATGGAAACGTCGAGCGCCGAAATCGGTTCATCCGCGATAATAAAATCGGGGTTAAGGATCAGCGCACGGGCGATGCCAATGCGCTGGCGCTGGCCGCCGGAGAACTCGTGCGGGAAGCGGTTGTAATGCTGAGGCGAAAGGCCGCAAATCTTCATTACTTCCAACACGTTATCCCGCAGCTCGGCGCGGGTGCAAAGCTTGTGCTCCAGCATCGCCTCGCCGATGGCGTCTCCTACACGGATGCGCGGGTTTAGCGAGCTGTAGGGATCCTGAAAGACGAGCTGAATTTTAGGCCGCAGCGCCCGCGACTCTTTGGCGCTCAGCTCGCTTAGCTCCTTGCCGCGATATTTCACGCTGCCGGCGGTTTTGTCATACAGGCCGAGCAGGGTGCGCCCAACGGTGGTTTTCCCGCTGCCGGACTCGCCTACCAGGCCGAAAATCGTGCCCTGACGAATGTTAAAGCTGACGCCGTCGACCGCGCGAAGCTCGCCGGTTTGCTGGCCGAACAGCCCGTCACGTAGCGGGAAGTGTTTTTTGAGTCCTTCGACTTCAATAACGTACTGATTGTTCACGATGCGGACTCCACTAACTCGCTGTAGAAACAGGCGGCCTGACGCCGCTGGCCGAGCAGCGCCGGAATGCCCTGGCGGCAGCGATCGGTGGCGTGCTCGCAGCGATCGGTAAAGGCGCAGTAAGGCGGCAGGGCAGCCAAATCGGGGACCTGGCCGGGGATAGAATAGAGCCTGCGGCGGCGCTCGCCGGGCACCGGCCGGGAAGCGATCAGCCCTTTGGTATACGGGTGCAGCGGATGGCGGAGCACGTCAGCCGTTGGCCCTTGTTCGACGATGCGCCCGGCATACATCACCACGACGTGCTCCGCCATTTGGGCGATAACGCCGAGATCGTGGGTGATCAGCATCAGCGCCATGTGGTGCTGGCGCGCCTGATCCCGCAGCAGGCGGAGGATTTGAGCCTGAACGGTCACGTCCAGCGCCGTGGTGGGCTCATCGGCGATCAGCAGTTTTGGCCGGCAGCTCAGCGCCATGGCGATCATTACCCGTTGCAGCATGCCGCCGGAGAGCTGATGCGGATAGCTGGCCATCAGGCTCTCCGCTCGCGCCAGCCCGACGTCGGTCAGCATTTGTGTCGCGAGGTTCCAGGCGGCTTTCGGCGTTTCTCCGCGATGACGGATCGGCGGCTCACAAAGCTGATCGCCGATGGTCAGCACCGGATTCAGGGCGGTCATCGGCTCCTGGAAAATCATTGCCAGCTCGTTGCCGCGTAAATCTGCCATTTGCGCAGGCTTAAGGCCGAGCAGGTTCTTGCCCTGAAAGAGGATCTCGCCGCCGTCAATCCGCGCGGCCTGTGGAGGGAGTAAACCCATCAGCGACATGGCGGTCACGCTTTTGCCGCAGCCGGACTCCCCGACGACGCCAACGGTTTGCCCGGCATGAACGGTAAACGATACGTCCTGCACGGCGCGCACGCGGCCCTGCTCTCCGGCGAAGGAGAGGGAGAGGTTGTTAAACTCAATCAGCGCTTCGCTCATTTCACGCCTCGCTTCATTTTCGGATCCAGCGCATCGCGCAGGCCGTCGCCCAGCACGTTAATCGCGATCACGGTGATAAAAATGGCTATTCCCGGCGGCATCCATAACCACGGGCGGCGCTGGAAGTCGATCAGGCTGTTGGCGCTGTCCATCATATTGCCCCAGGAAGGGGTAGGCGGCACGACGCCGAGGCCCAGGTAGCTCAGCGCCGACTCCATCAGAATGGCGTTGGCCACCGCCATGGTGGCCATGACCACCAGAATTGGAATGGTGTTCGGCAGCAGGTGGCCGAACAGGCGACGGCGGGCGGATAGGCCCAGCACGCGAGTTGCCAGCATAAAGTCGCGTTCGCGCAGAGAAAGGATTTGCCCGCGCACCAGTCGCGCCAGCTTCGGCCACTCCAGCAGGCTCAGCATGATGACCACCATGTAAATACGCGAGTCCGGCGAGAAGTCGAGCTCCGACAGCATCGCGCCCGCGACGATCAGCAGCGGCAGGCTGGGAATGGTCATCACCAGATCTGCCAGGCGCATAATCAGTTTGTCGGTCCAGCCGCCCAGGTAGCCGGAAACCGCGCCGAGCAGGTAGCCGAGGGTGACCGATAGCAGCATGGTCAACAGGCCGATGATTAACGAGATGCGCCCGGCAAGCAGCAGGCGGGTGTAGACGTCACGCCCGAGGAAGTCGGTGCCCAGCCAGTGCACTTCGCCCGGCGGTTTGTTGATCATCAGCGCGTCGGTGGCGTCGTCTTTCCACGGCGACCAGAGCGGCCCAAACGCGCACCATACCGCCATCACCATCAGCAAAATCAGGCACAACATCGCCAGATGGTTGCGCCTCAGCGCCTGCCAGGCCTGACGCCACGGCGAAGGCGTGACCTGCGCCAGCGCCGGGATTTCCGCCTTGCGCAGGCGGCGATTGGTAGAAAACAGAGAGCTTAACATCACGACCTCACACGAATGCGCGGGTCGGCCCACGCGTAAAGCACATCGGCAATCAGGTTGCCGAGGATCGTCAGCACCGCCAGAAACAGCGTGAAGCCCATCAGCACCGGGTAATCACGGGCGGCGAGTGAATCAATATGAATGTGGCCCGCGCCCGGCCAGTTAAAGACTTTTTCGGTAATGATCGCGCCTGAAAACAGCCCCGGCAGCTCAAAGCCCAGCAGGGTGATGATCGGTAGCAGCGCGTTGCGCAGGGCGTGTTTGAGGATAACGGTACGCTCGCGCAGCCCTTTGGCGCGGGCGGTGCGGATAAAGTCCATCTTTACTACGTCCAGCATGCTGGCGCGGAAATAGCGCGTCAGGCTGCCAGCCTGCAGCATCACCAGGGCGAGGACGGGCAGCACAAGGTGGGCGGCAACCTGCACGACGTAGGCCCAGCCGGTTGCGTCGCTGCCGGTATTGGTCATGCCGCCGACCGGTAGCCAGTGCAGATCCACCGCGAACCATTTGATAAGCAACAGGCAGAGGAAAAAGGTCGGGAAAGACATGGCGGCGAACACCAGCACGCTCACCAGGTGGTCAAACAGCGAGTTGGGCTTCATGGCCGAGACAATGCCCACCGCCAGGCCAATGCCCCAGTAAAACACCAGCGCGATGGAGGCCAGCAGGAAAGAGTTCCAGATGTACTGGTTTAGCAGCTGGCTGACCGGGATCTGGTATTGCAAAGAGAAGCCTAAGTCGCCGGTCATGAGCTGACCAAGCCAGTGGATATAGCGGGTGAACAGCGGCTGGTCGAGGCCGTAAATAGCCTTTAGCTCGGCGACGCGGGCGGCGGTCAGCGTAATATTCCCGTCGATAAAGTCGCCGGGCGTTTTCGCGAACAGCATAAAGATAATAAACGAGGCGAGCAGCAGCATCGGCAGGGTTTGTAGCAGGCGACGCAGAATAAAATTTTTCATTACGTTCTCACTGCCGCCGCCCCGGTAAAAGGGCGGCGGCGAGGTTTACTGCATTACTTAACGATTTTCACATCCGGCAGGCTGCCGGTCAGGCCGTTGTAGATGTCCGGCTTAAAGCCGGTGACGCGGGCGCTGCTGGCGGACAGTATTTTGCGGTTGCCGAGCAGAATCGCCGGTGGATCCGCAGCCAGCACCTTATACAGCTCGTGGTAGATAGCTTTACGCTTCTCTTCATCCAGCGTGGCGTTGCCGTCGTTTATCAGCTTATCGACCTGCGCATTGCTGTAGCCGGAGGCCTTCGCTTCATTGCTGTAGAAGTCCCAGACGCCGTCGTGCGGATCGTTCAGCGTGCTGGTGCTGAAGGAGGCCAGATCGTAGTTGCCCGCTTTACGCTGTGCCATCAGGGCGTTGAAGTCGACGACCTGCGGCTTCAGCAGCACGCCGATTTGCTGCCAGTTCTCTTTAGCGATCGGGATCAGTGCGTCGTTCAGCACTTTTTTGCTCGCCAGCAGCGTCAGTTCCAGACGTTTGCCGTCCTTCACGCGGATGCCGTCCGGGCCTGGTTTCCAGCCCGCTTCATCCAGCAGCTTTTTCGCTTGCGTAGGATCGAATTTATACGGATTTACGCCTTCCGGGTTATAGGCCCAGGAGATCGGCGAGATCGGTTCGTTGGCGACAGTGCCGTAGCCCTGGTAAACCACGTCGATCAGCTTCTGGCGATCCAGGCCGTAGATCAGTGCCTGGCGGACTTTTACGTCCTGCAGCGCCGGGCGACGAACGTTGAATTCAACCTTGCTGTAGTCGCTGGAGCCGTAAAGGTTGATATTGGCGAAGCCCAGCAGTTTCAGCTGTTCAATATCGTCCGGGCGTGAGGTAAAGGCGTCGTAATCCGTCTCGCCGGTCTGGAACAGCTGGAAGTTGGTGGACGGGTTAGTCACGCGGTAGATAAAGCGCGGCGTTGGCGGCGTGCCGCGGTAGAAATGGGTGTTGGCGTGGAAGCGAATTTCCTGCCCCGGAATGTACTTATCGTAAACATAAGGACCGTTGCCCAGCGGTTTACCGTGCAGGGTACGCAGGTAATCCAGGTTGCCGGGCTGGTAGCCTTTGCCGTAGTAAGCTTTCGACAGCACCGGGCCGCCAATCTTGCCCAGCGTGGTTGCGCCCGGTTGGGTGGTGGTGACCTGCAGCGTAAGCGGGTCAATAACCTTCAGGCCGCTGACGCGGTCGGCTTTCCCGGCTTTGTAATCTGCGCCGCCGGCAATGTTGGCCAGCGTAATGTCGGTATCGCCGTCATATTTCGGGTCATACAGCACGGTGAGGGTGAACGCGACGTCTTCGGCGGTCAGCGGAGAGCCGTCGCTAAAGGTCAGGTCAGGGCGCAGCTTGATGGTGTAGACCTTGCCGTCCGGGCTGACTTTCCAGCTTTCGGCGAGGCCTGGCACCAGGTTGCCGTGGCTGTCCCAGTCAATCAGGCGCGAGAAAATGACGTTGGTGACGTTTTCATCCCAGCCGTTAACGAAGAAGTAAGGGTTAAAGATGCCCTGTGGTTCAGAGATCCCGGCCACAACCGTGTCTTTGCGAAGCTTAGCGGTGGCAGGGATCTGGCTCGCGTCGGTGGCGGGCGTGATGCCTTCTTTTAAAATGTCATCGGCTGTTGCTGCGCCGGAGAAAACCACCACGCTGCTAATCAGGGCTGCCTGTAATGCCAGGCGAAAGCGCGTGGGTTTTGTTTGTAATGCGTCAAGTAACCTGGCCAATAGCATTCCCTCAAGATTTTTTGCTGTAAAATTTACAAATCATGACGAAAGATAAAAGCCGGAATTGTCACTGTCTAACAACGAAATGCTATGCCTTATAGCGATTTGTTCCTTTGCGCGGGGGAAGAGAATGATTTGTGCTGAAGCTGATTTTCGCCCAGGAGCCTGCATAACATTCCTGGTGGGGGATTTTCGAAGTGTAACCATTCCTTGCCACTCCCGACGCCAAATGTTAAAAGGTGCCCCTTTGACAAATCACAAAGGAGCAGGGCGTGAAAAACACGTCAGTCGCATCTGAGCCACAGGGCCAGAATGCGGGGCCGGAGGATGGCCATCAATTACAGCGCGGGTTGCAGAACCGCCATATTCAGCTGATTGCGCTGGGCGGCGCGATTGGCACCGGACTTTTTCTCGGCATTGGCCCGGCGATCCAAATGGCGGGGCCTGCCGTACTGCTGGGCTACGGCGTGGCGGGGATGATCGCGTTTCTGATCATGCGTCAGCTTGGTGAAATGGTGGTTGAAGAGCCGGTTTCTGGTTCGTTTTCCCATTTTGCCTATAAGTACTGGGGGCCTTTCGCCGGGTTCCTGTCCGGCTGGAACTACTGGGTGATGTTCGTGCTGGTCGGCATGGCGGAACTGACCGCCGGCGGCATTTATATGCAGTACTGGTTCCCGGACGTGCCGACCTGGACGTGGGTGGCCCTGTTCTTCGTGGTGATTAACGCCGCGAACCTGGTGAACGTGCGCCTGTATGGCGAGATGGAGTTCTGGTTTGCGCTCATTAAGGTGCTGGCGATTGTCGGCATGATTGGCTTCGGTATCTGGCTGCTGGCCTCCGGCCACGGCGGAGAACGGGCGAGCGTCAGCAACCTCTGGCAGCACGGCGGCTTCCTCGCCACGGGCTGGCACGGGCTGATTCTGTCGCTGGCGGTGATCATGTTCTCGTTCGGTGGCCTGGAGCTTATCGGCATTACGGCGGCGGAAGCGCGCTCGCCGCAAACCACCATCCCGAAGGCGGTTAATCAGGTGGTTTACCGTATTCTGCTGTTTTATATCGGCTCGCTGGTGGTGCTGCTTTCGCTCTATCCGTGGCTGGAAATTAAGTCCAGCAGCAGCCCGTTCGTGATGATTTTCCACGAGCTGAACAGTAATGTGGTTGCCTCGGCGCTCAACTTCGTGATTCTGGTGGCTTCGCTGTCCGTTTATAACAGCGGCGTGTATTCCAACAGCCGCATGCTGTTCGGGCTGTCCGTGCAGCGTAATGCGCCAAAATTCCTGGCGAAAGTCAGCCGTGGCGGCGTGCCGGTGAATTCGCTGCTGCTGTCTGGCGCAATCACTTCGCTGGTTGTCGTTTTAAACTACCTGCTGCCGCATGAGGCCTTTGGTCTGCTGATGGCGCTGGTGGTGGCGACCCTGCTGCTGAACTGGATCATGATCTCGCTGGCGCACATTAAGTTCCGTCGGGCAATGCGCAGCCAGGGGCATGAAACCAGCTTCAGGGCGCTGCTGTACCCGTTCGGCAACTATCTGTGTATTGCCTTTATGATGATGGTGCTGGGGCTGATGTGTACCATCGACGGTATGCGTCTGTCTGCGATGCTGCTGCCGGCCTGGATAGTGTTCCTGTTTGTCGCCTTTAAGCTGCTGCGCCGTAAAGCCAGCTAAAGTCCAACAATAACGCCAACGGTTTTTAATAGGGTTGGCGTTATTTATCTTAAATTTAAAAAGAGCGCTTAATTTCCCTTTGGGAAATAGAATCTTTCTGCCATAACAAAATAAACTACAGCACTTTTACAATTAACGCCTAAGTTAATGACAAATTAATTTTCATTTTCGCCGCTTATCAAATAGTCCTTTCTTATTTACCTCATTCGGCAGAATATATCGCCGCACACTGCAGCGCATCGCGCCAATAAATAACAACATCGCATACCTTTTGCCACGCTCGCTGGCACTCTTCTCTTTTACAGCTTGGGATTTATATGAGAGTTAACAACCCTGTTACGCAGCAGGAGCATCTTCTCAGGGACGGAGAGGCTTTGATGTCGACCACCGATATTCGCAGCCATATTACTTATGCCAATTCTGCTTTTATTAAAGCCTGTGGTTTTACCGAACAAGAGTTAATGGGCGAGGCGCACAATCTTATTCGTCATCCCGATATGCCGCCCGAGGCGTTTGCCGATATGTGGGCCACTTTACAGCAGGGAGACAGCTGGACGGGGATGGTTAAAAATCGGCGGAAAAATGGTGATTTTTACTGGGTCCGTGCGAACGTGACCCCGGTTTACCATGACGGCGAACTGACCGGGTATATTTCGGTGCGAACGGTGCCGGAGCGAGAGGAAGTGGCGGCAAGCGAAGCGCTATATCAGGCCGTCAGAGAGAAACGTGCCGGGCACCTGCGCTTCTTTAAAGGGCTGGTTATCCGTCGCGGCTGGAAAAGCGTGCTGTCGCTCTTTCAGCGCCTTTCATTGTCTCAACGGCTCTTCGGGGCGCTGGTTACGTTAGCGCTGGCCGTTGGCGTGATGCCGCTGGCGCATTTGAACAGCGGCGGGCAGGCGGCGCTGACCGTTTTGCTGCTTGCCGCGCTGGGGAGCTTTCTCCAGCAGCAAATTATCAGGCCGGTAAAAACCATCGTCCGGCAAATGCAGAGAATTGTCTCCGGGCAAAAAACCGGGCTGATTCAGCTTAATCGCGTGGATGAGATAGGCCTGATGATGCGTCTGGTAAACCAGTCGGGGCTTAATCTGCGCTCGCTGGTGGATGATGTAGGCGGCCAGGTCAGCGGCATCGGCGGGATAAGCCAGCAGCTGGCAGGTAGCAGCCGGGCGATGAGCGAACGTACCGATGAAACCTACGCCCAGCTGCAGCAGACGGCGGCGGCCATTGAGGAGATCTCCGGCGCGGTCGAGCAGACGGCGGATTCTGCCGCGCAGACGTCGCAAATGGCAGACAGGGCCAGCCAAAGTGCGCTGGAGGGCGAGCAGATGATGAAACGCACGCTGACGATGATGGAGTCGATGGCGGAGGCCAGCGAGCATATCGTCGAGATAATCAGCGTTATCGACAAAATTGCTTTCCAGACTAACATCCTCGCGCTGAATGCTGCGGTGGAGGCGGCCAGAGCAGGCGTTTCCGGGCGGGGTTTTGCGGTGGTGGCCGCTGAAGTCCGTAACCTGGCACAGCATTCCGCCTCGGCGGCGAAAGAAATTAAAACGCTGATCGATCGTAACGCAGCCAGCGTCAGCTCGGGCGTTGCCGAAGTGAAAAGTGCGGAAAAGCACATCAGCGAAATGGCAGAAGAGATAGTCAGGATGGCTGGGTTGATAAGAGAAATTGGCGATGCGACCCGCGAGCAGACCAGCGCGCTTGGGCTTATTAACCATTCGGTGGAGCAAATAAGTACCATGACGCAGAACAATGCCGACATGGTGGTGCAGGCAGGCGCGGTCGTTGAAAATCTTAATCAACGTGCGCGGCGCTTAACCAGCGCGATTAACGTCTACGGCAGTTAATTTTGCTGTGCCGGACGTGGGTGACAGTGATGTCCGGCACCTTATCCTCCTGGATTTACGCTATCATGCTGGCCTAAATTAAGCGGAAGTTTGAAAGGGCAGGGTGATGAGCGTTAGTCGGAAAGGGATGCTGTATGTGTTGTTTGCGGCGGTGCTGTGGGGAAGCTCCGGGGTGTGTGCGCAATACATTATGGAGCAGAGCCATATTTCCTCGGCGTCGCTGACCATGCTGCGGCTGCTGTTTTCCGGCCTGATCCTGCTGATGCTGTCGTTTATGCACGGGGACAAAATCTTCGCCGTGTTTAAGCTGCGTGAAGACCTGATTTCTCTGCTGATTTTTACCCTTTGCGGCGCGTTAACGGTGCAGTTGACCTTCCTGCTGACCATCGAGCAGTCCAACGCCGCAACCGCCACGGTCCTGCAGTTCCTCTCGCCAACCATTATCGTGGCCTGGTTTGCCTTCGTGCGTAAAAAGCGCTCCGGCAAGCTGGTTTATGCGGCGATCGGAACCTCGCTCATCGGGACCTTTGTGCTGGTGACTCACGGCAACCCTGCGTCGATTACCATCTCGGGCAGCGCGCTGTTTTGGGGGATTGCCTCCGCGTTTGCCGCAGCGTTTTACACGACGTACCCCTCGAAGCTTATCTCCCGCTACGGCACGTTACCGATAGTCGGCTGGAGCATGCTGCTGGGCGGCGCGGCACTGCTGCCGTTTTACGCCAGCCAGCCAGGCAGTTTTACCACGAGCGGCGGCACGCTGCTGGCCTTTTTCTACCTGGTCATCGTGGGCACGGCTATTACCTTCAGCCTCTATCTGACCGGCGCGCAAATGATTGGTGGGGCAAAGGCCAGTATTCTCAGCTGCGCGGAGCCGTTAAGCAGCGCGCTGCTGTCGGTATTGCTGCTGGGGATTAGCTTTACGCTGCCGGACTGGCTGGGATCGCTGCTGATTATCTCTTCCGTGGTGCTTATCTCTTTGGATTCCCGAGGTAAGCTGCATTCGCGCTAAAGCTCTACATTTTGCAAGGTTTAATTGTCGACAGAAATATCATATTTTGGTGGGTAGAAGTTACCGTTGTGATAGGGTAAAAAGTGCGCTTCCGGGCGTAAGTCTGCACCACCGATAAAGGTATTTCAGTGTGATGATTGATAATCTAATTGAGCGTATCTCCACCGCCTTAGACGCCGAATATACCCTGGAAGGTTTGGTCAGACAGCTGTTGGAGATGCTGGAGCTGGTGACCAATATGGAATCCACCTACCTGACCCGCATCGACGCGGAGGGCAGCCAGCAGCATATTGTTTTTTCCCGCAATACGAAGGCGATGAATATCCCCGAGGGGCTCTCCGTTCCCTGGGAAGACACGTTGTGCAAACGCGCGTTGGACGAAGGCCGTCGCTATACCTGCGATGTGGCGAGCGTTTGGGGGGATTCTGAAGCGGCAAAGGCGCTGGGGATTGTGACCTACGTCAGCACGCCCGTGACGCTTGCCGATGGCTCGCTCTACGGCACGCTGTGCGCCGCCAGTTCCGAACAGCGCATCCTCACCGATCATAGTGAACAAGTGTTGCAGCTGTTTTCTCAACTGATTGCCCAGCAGATCCAAAATGAGCAGCTGATGAAGAAGCTGCAGCAGGCCAACGTCGCACTGACCACCGCCAGCTACACCGACGATCTCACCGGGCTGCCTAACCGCCGTGCGGTCTTCGATCAACTTCCTCGCCTGTTCTCCCGAGCCAAAGACGACGCCCGCTACGTGCTGGTGGCGTTTGCCGATCTCGACGGATTTAAGCAGATAAACGATATGCACGGCCATGAAACCGGAGACGATTTCCTTTGCGCGATCGGCAAGCGGCTCAAAGAGGGCGTGAGGGGCGATGAGATTCTGGGCCGAATTGGCGGGGATGAGTTTATCGTCGCCGGGGCAGGGCCGACGGAATACAGCGAAGCTTTGCGCGCGGCGACCGCCTTTCGTAACAGATTGTCAGCGCTGCTGAGCGGAGAGTATCAGCTAAAATCCTGCGTGATTGACTATGCCGGGCCAAGCATCGGCGCTATCGCCATTAATCCCGCGATCACCACCCCGGACGATGCGCTACGCGAGGCGGATACGCTGATGTATGTCGATAAGAAACGCCGTAAGAATAGCGCGGCGGTAAACTAAACGCCGCGCTCAGGCTTCAGGATGCTGGCGTCACCGGGACTGCACTGCCGCTTAGCTCGGTGACCAAATCGTTCACGCCGTCGCTCATGTTGACGAAGCGGGTTAGCGGCGAGCGCGTAACCACCACGAAAACGCCCACGTTATTTTGCGGCACCATCGCCATGTAGGTGATGAAGCCACCGCCGCCGCCGGTTTTCTGAATAATGCCCGGGCGGCCCTCTTTCGGCGACATCCACACCCAGCCCATGCCCAGTGCATCGGCTTTGCCCGGCACGTCCATGCCAATAACCTTATGCAGCTGGCTGCGCTGATAAATCAGGGTTTGCATTCTGTCGGCCTGATTCCCGCGATGATGGAAGTCGGAGGAGAGGAATTGCTGCATCCAGCGCATCATATCTCCCGGCGTGGAATAGACGCCGCCGCTGCCGACGGCCGCCAGCGTATTATCGCACGGGCTGGCCCCTTTCTCGGCGATCATCAGGCGTTTGCACTGGTCTGGCGAAGGGGTAAAGGTGGTGTCTTTCATGCCCAACGGGCGGGCAATCTGCTCATCGAACAGATCTGCGTAAGGCCTACCGGTTGCGCGAGACAGGGCATCGGCCAGCAGGTCAAACGCCAGGTTTGAATAGGCGGCGACGGTGCCCGGCGCGGCCTTCAGCGTAGCCTGTGAGAGCCAGTTCCAGCGCTGATCTCGCGTTGGCCAGGTAAACACCGTGCGGTGCGCTACGCCGCCGGGCTGTTCGCGCGGCAGAGAGCTGGTGTGGGTGGCAAGGTTAACCAGCGTGATCGGCTGGCCGTTAAAGGTCGGCACGCGCGCGCCGGGAGGTGCATACTTGCTGAGCGGATCGTTAAGCTGGACTTTTCCCTGATCGAGCATTTTAACCAGCATTTCGCTGGTCATTAGCTTTGTCAGGGAGGCGATGCGAATCACCGAATCCAGCTGCGGGCGAACGTTATTGCCCGGTCGGGTATCGCCGAAGCTGCGAAACACCCGCTGGTTGCCGTCAATGACTACGATGGCCATCCC
This sequence comes from Cedecea neteri, assembly GCF_000757825.1. Classification (GTDB taxonomy): domain Bacteria; phylum Pseudomonadota; class Gammaproteobacteria; order Enterobacterales; family Enterobacteriaceae; genus Cedecea; species Cedecea selenatireducens. The sequence continues at coordinate 1,652,878 of NZ_CP009451.1, read as the reverse complement.
GGTCGCACCGCTGCCGTAGTAGATGTGGTTTGCGTAGCGATCGACCACGTCGGCGGCGAATTCTGGCGCCGGTGATGGTTGCGCAAAACTAAGCGCTGGAAGCAGGGCTGCGGCCAGCATAAGAAGACGAGGGAGACGAGTTTTCAACGCAAAAATCCAGTTAGAAAAATAAAGCGGTATTGCAGGTATTTATACTACTCTGCGCCCTTATGCAAAGCGTCAATTCAGCGTTTGTGGCATGAAAAGCGTAACCGTGCGTTACATCACCAGATGGCGTACAAAACTTTGTCAGCCGGGGCTTCATGCAGCATTTTTTGTCTGTTTGTTCGTCGGTCCTGCTGACTGCGCGCTTTGACCGTAAAGAAAGATCTTAAATAAGAAGAAAAACTGACAATTTCACTACGCTGCTTTAGCAAAAAATGCGTATTATCCTGCCTGTTATTTATTGCGTCGCTGCAACTATTTTCCTTACGCAGCATCTTAGTTATAGCCCAAGGCGTACCGCTACTGATTGAGTTCTTTATGCGATACATAACCCTCTCGCATTAAGAAGTTAATATGTCAAATAAGCCGCTGTTTTATAAATGTCTTTTACACCCTCGCTACTGGTTGACCTGGTTTGGACTGGGTGTGCTTTGGCTGTGGGTGCAGCTTCCGTATCCGGTATTGATGAAGATGGGCGACCTCATTGGTCGTTTCTCCATGCGTTTCCTGAAGCGCCGGGTCACCATTGCCCGTCAAAACCTGCATCTTTGCTTCCCTCATTACACTGAGGCGCAGGTCGAGATGATCGTTCAGAAAAATTTCGGCTCGCTCGGTATGGGGCTGATTGAAACCGGCATGGCCTGGTTCTGGTCAGATGAACGCGTGCGCAAGTGGTTTGACGTCCGCGGCCTCGAGCACATCAACGCCGCCTGCGACAAAGGCAAGGGCGTGATGGTTATCGGCGTGCATTTTATGTCGCTGGAGCTCGGCGGGCGCGTCATGGGGCTGTGCCGCCCGATGATGGCAATGTACCGCCCGCACAATAACAAGGTGATGGAGTACGTGCAGACTCGCGGGCGTTCGCGTTCCAACAAAGCGATGCTCGACAGGCGCAATCTGAAAGGGATGGTGAAGGCGCTGAAATCCGGTGAGGCGGTGTGGTTTGCCCCTGACCAGGATTACGGCCCGAAAGGCAGTTCCTTTGCACCATTCTTTGCCGTTCAGGAGGCCGCGACAACCAACGGCACCTTTACCATTGCTCGCCTGGCAAAACCCGCCATTCTGACCACGGTTTTGATTCGTAAGCCCGGGGGCTCCGGTTATCAACTGGTTATTGAGCCTGAATTTTGTGACTATCCGGCCGAAGATGAGCAGGCCGCCGCGGCCTACGTGAACCGCAAGATTGAGCACGAAATCATGCGCGCGCCGGAGCAGTATCTGTGGCTGCATCGCCGCTTTAAAACCCGGCCGTTCGGCCATGCCGGGCTCTACACGATTTAATCTTCCGGCAGGTATGCTACGCTTTTTCCTTCTTAAATCTAAGGAGAGTCAGCATGCCTGCACCCCGCGTTGTGATGGTTATCGATATGCAAAACGGCGTTCTGGCGTCCCCCCGCCGGGCTCGCGAACAAACCGCCGCCAGAATTAATCAACTTATTGATGCGGCGGAAAAAGTGATTTTTATCCAGCATCACGAGGCGGAGCTTCAACCAGGCAGCCAGGCGTTCGACATTATTCCCGAACTGCATCGCCCGGCAGGGGCGCTGTATGTGACCAAAACGGCCTGCGATGCTTTCTACCGCACTACGCTGGATTCTTTGTTAAAACAAAATGAAATCAATGAGCTGGTGGTGTGCGGCTGCGCCACGGATTACTGCGTGGATACCACCGTCAAAAACGGCGTCAGCCGGGGCTATGCGATTACGGTTGCCAGCGATGCCCACACTACGGCTGACCGCGCGTCGGTAAGCGCCGAAGCGCTTATTCAGCACCACAACGAGGTTTGGGCTAATTTGTCGATTCCGGGCAATACGCTGGCGGTGAAAACGACCTCGGCCATTCTCAACGGCTGGCGCTAAGTTATGTAAACCCTCTCACTCCTTGATACAACATTCAGCAAGCATTATCGTAGAACGTTCGCTATAACCAGCAGATATAACAACAAAAAGTCGTATCAGGAGTGCTGTAATGTTTAAATCTTTCTTCCCGTCGCCGAAGCTGTTTTTTCTTTCGGCGGCACTATGGGGACTACTCGCAATCATATTTTGGCAGGCCGGCGGCGGCCTGTGGTTAGAAAACCTTGCGGGCGCCAGCCAGCAAATCCCCATTAGCGCGGCACGCTTCTGGACGCTAAAAGCATTTGTTTTTTATGTTTTTTACGCTGTCTGTGTCGGGCTTTTTGCCGGTGTGTGGGCGTTGGTGAGCCCACATCCCTGGCAACGTTGGTCGATTCTCGGCTCGTCGCTGATCGTCTTTGTGACCTGGTTTATGGTTGAGCTGGGCGTGGCGATTAACGCCTGGTATGCCCCGTTCTTTGACCTTATCCAAACCGCGTTGGCTTCCCCAAATAAAGTCCCTTTGCAGCGGTTCTATAGCGAAACCGGCGTATTCCTCGGCATTGCTCTTATTTATGTCACCGTCGGCGTGCTGAATAGCTTCTTTATCAGCCACTACGTCTTCCGCTGGCGCACCGCGATGAACGACTACTATATGGAAAACTGGCAGAAGCTGCGCCATATCGAAGGGGCGGCCCAGCGTGTGCAGGAAGACACCATGCGCTTTGCCTCCACGCTTGAGGATATGGGCGTGAGCCTGCTGCAGTCGGTGATGACCCTGATTGCCTTCTTGCCTATTCTTGTCGCGCTGTCTCCACACGTTAAAGAATTGCCGATTGTTGGCGCGGTGCCTTATGGCCTGGTAATTGCGGCGATTATCTGGTCGCTGATGGGAACCGGCCTGCTGGCTGCGGTCGGGATAAAGCTGCCGGGACTGCAGTTTAATAACCAGAAAGTGGAGGCCGCCTACCGTAAAGAGCTGGTTTACGGGGAAGATGACGCCAGTCGCGCGACTCCGCCAACGGTGAAAGCGCTGTTTGGCGACGTTCGACATAACTACTTCCGGCTCTACTTCCACTACACCTATTTCAACATCGTGCGCATCCTTTACCTCCAGATAGACAATGTGTTTGGCCTGTTCCTGCTGTTCCCTTCGATCGCCGCAGGTGCAATTACCCTGGGCCTGATGCAGCAGATAACCAACGCTTTTGGCCAGGTACGCGGCTCGTTCCAGTATCTGATCAGTTCCTGGACCACGCTGGTTGAGCTGATGTCTATCTACAAACGTCTGCGCAGCTTCGAGCGCACGCTGCAGGATGTGCCGGTGCCGGGTACCGAAGAAGCCGTCTAAGGCAAAAAGAAAAGGGATGGCGTAATGCCATCCCTTTTTTGATTAGTGCCCTGCGGAAGGGGCCCCCGGTGCGCCTGCCCGTATAAACGGCGGACGGGCAAACCAAATCACCACAATCAGCGCCATAAAGCCCCAGCCCAGCAGCCAGAAGTAGTCGATGGTCGACATCATATAGGCCTGCTGTTCGATGGTTTTATCCACCACGGCGAGGTGCTGCTGCGTAGCGCCGCCCATCTTATGCAGATAATCCATCGCCGAAGGGTTATAGGCCGACACGCTTTCCGTCAGGTTGGCGTGGTGGTAAACCTCGCGGCGGGACCAAATCCAGGTGGTCAGCGAAGAAGCAAACGACCCGCCGAGCACGCGGAAGAAGGTTGCCAGGCCAGAGCCTTCTGCGACTTCAACGCCGTGCAGGTTCGACAGCACAATGGTGGTTATCGGCATGAAGAAGAACGCCACGCCAATCCCCATGAACAGCTGCACTTCGGCAATAGTGCGGAAATCCACGCTGGTATTAAACTGCGCGCGCAGCAGGCACGAAGCGCCCATGGTCAGGAACGACAGCGTGGCCAGCAGGCGCATATCCACCTGGTTGGCGTAGCGCCCGACAATCGGCGTCAGCAGCAGCGGCAATACGCCCATCGGCGCGGCGGCAAGACCGGCCCAAATAGCGGTATAGCCCATCTGGGTCTGCAGCCACTGCGGCAGAATAATGTTGATGGCGAAGAACGCCGCGTACCCCAGCGTCAGCGACAATGTGCCGATGGCAAAGTTACGGTCGGCGAACAGCCGCAGGTTAACGATTGGGTGGCGCTCACCCAGTTCCCAAATGACAAACGATACCAGCGAAACGGCCGAGATAACCGACATGGTGATGATTTCCGGCGAGGCAAACCAGTCGAGATCGTTCCCCTTGTCCAGCACCACCTGAAGCAGCCCGACGCCGAGCACCAGCAGCGCAATGCCGATGTAGTCGATTGGGGCGATGGTGGTGGTCTCTTCGCGTTCACGCAGCTGCGCCCACACCACGATGGCGGCAAAGATCCCGATCGGCACGTTGATGTAGAAGATCCACGGCCAGGAATAGTTATCGGTTATCCAGCCCCCGGTGATCGGCCCGACAATCGGCGCGACAACCGTTACCATCGACAGCAGCGCCAGCGCCATACTTCGCTTGCTGGACGGGAAGATTATCAGCAGCAGCGTCTGGCACATCGGGAACATCGGCCCGGCGAAAAAGCCCTGCAGCGCACGGAAGATAATCAGCTCGGTCATGCTGTGGGCAAAACCGCACAGGAACGAGGTGAGGGTAAACAGCGCCACCGACCCGACGAACAGTTTGAGCTGCCCAAACCGGCGGGTAAACCAGCCGGTCAGCGGCAGGGCAATGGCGTTACACACCGCGAACGAGGTGATAACCCAGGTGCCCTGATCGGCGCTGACGCCGAGGTTACCGGCGATCGTCGGCAGCGCCACGTTAGCGATGGTGGAGTCCAGCACCTGCATAAAGGTGGCCAGCGACAGCGCGATGGTCGCCAGCAGCAGGCTGGGGGGCGTAAACGCCGCCTTATCTTGCATAACGACTCTCTTAGCGGTTGCCTGACGCTACCGGCTGGCTGTTGTCATGAAGGATTTTGGTGACCAGCTTGTCGGCTTCGTCCAGCGCGTTCTGGTAAACGTCGGTGGTGAAGCGCGGTGCGGCGACGGTCTTTTGCGGCAGCAGGTGGCCGTCAGCATTGCGGATATCCACGCGAGCAAACATCGACAGCCCTACGCGAAGCGGGTGCTTCTGCATGTCATGCGGGTCAAGCGTGATGCGGACCGGCAGGCGCTGCACGATTTTGATCCAGTTGCCGCTGGCGTTCTGGGCCGGTAACAGCGAGAAGGCGCTGCCGGTGCCGATGCCGAGGCTTTCAATGGTGCCCTGGTATTCCACGTCGTCGCCGTAGAGATCGGCGGTCAGCGTTACTTTCTGCCCCAGGCGCATGGCCTGCATCTGGCTCTCTTTGAAGTTGGCGTCAACCCACACCTGGTCCAGCGGCACAATCGCCAGCAGGGTAGTGCCGGAATCGACGCGCATGCCCAGCTGAACGGCGCGCTTAGCGACAAATCCGCTCACCGGCGCGACGATGGTGCTGCGCGCGTTGTCGAGGAAGCGCTGGCGCAGCGTGGCCACGGCGCTTTTAATTTCCGGATGGCTGTCGATGACCGTGTCATCCACCATTGCGAGGTTAGTGCGCAATGCCTGCTGGGCGGCGACCAGGTCGCTCTGCGCGCTGGTGACCGCATCGCGGTAGTGGGACAAGTCTTCAGCGGCAATCGCGCCGGTGGCAAAGATTTTCTGGCGGCGAGCGTAGTCGCTTTGCGCGGTTTGCAGCGCAACCTGCTTCGCGGCAACCTGGGCACGGTAGTTGTCCGCGGTGCTGTAAAGCCCGCGTACCTGGCGCACGGTGTTGGCAAGGTTGGCTTCCGCCTGCTGGAGCGCAATTTCGGTATCGCTTGGATCAAGCTGCACCAGCGGCTGGCCTTTTTCGACATAGTCGCCTTCATCGACGCTGACCTGAGTCACCGTCCCGCCGATTTGCGGCGTCAGCGTGACCTGGTTGCCGTTGACGTAAGCGTCGTCGGTTGTTTCGTAGTAGCGCGCGTAGAGCATGTACCACGCCACGCAGCCTGCGCCGATGAGCAACAGGATGATGAGAAAGATGGCGAAGTTACGCTTGCGTTTGCCCGGCGCGCGTTCAACCTGCTCGGTAGAGGTTTGCATTTTTTGTGGCCTTAATCAGAAAGCTCAGAGGTGGCGCTCGGTGATCTCATCCGGCAGCATTTTGATTAGCAGTTCATTGAGCTGCTTTGATTCTTCAGGCGTCAGGCGCTCGGTAAGGGTGCCGATAATCGACGCCAGCGCGTCGTTCTGGAAAGCTTCGCATAGCTCTTGCCCTTTCTCGGTCAGCGCCAGAATCACCTGACGTTTATCTTCGGGATTCACGTTTCGCACGATCAGATCTCGCTTCACCATTCGTTCAAGCATGCGGCTCATGGCGCCGGTATCCATCACCAGATTTTTGCTGACTTCAACCGGGCTGTTGAAGCCCTTAAAGATACTTATCAAGACTTTAAATTGCGCACCGGTAATGCCCATCGGCGAAAAATACTGGGTAATGAGCTGGTCTTTGAACTGGTTCGACAGGTGAATCAGCAGGCCAAGGTGCAGTTTAGAAGGAGGGATACCCGTAGAGTTACTCATGATATTTGCCTGGTCAGTAGTTGCAAATGAAATTACTGACCAGGCATCTAATTGTCAACGTTATGTCAGGATGAGAGCACGTTTTGTCAGCCAACCAGCCAGGACTGGGCCTCTTTTTTCATCGCAATTTCGAGGTCTGAGCCTTGCGTTGCAAACACGCGCTGTACAGGAAAACCTGATTTTTCCAGCAGATATGCGAGGGGGGCGTAGGCTGCCGGGTAGCGTTTTGCCGCCTCTTTATCAATGTCCACCGGGCCAAACGGGAAGTCGAATGAGCCAAAATCGTAAACCACCTGGCGGCGCAGAATTCGCCAGACGCCCTGGCGTTTTTCCAGCATGTCATAGAAACGGTTATGGCAGGTGGCGCCCATTTCTAACCTGTGGTTTTGGCCAATAATCATGGCGTTGGTTTCAGAGATCGCCTTGTCTTGTGCGCTATTGAAGCTGACGACCGGCGTACCAATCAGGTGTTTGGTGCTGATGTCGGACTTGCCCATCCGCATCGAGCCCTGGATAAATTCGCTGGCAAGGCCCTCAAACCAGGTGACTTCGATAGTGCCTTCCGGGTAGAAGAGCGCAGATAGCTTGTCCCACTGGGCAAGATCCCGGTGCATCCAGCCGTTGATTAAGTCGTTAATGGCGAGGCGGTCCTGCAAATAGTCACTGTTCATATAAGGCTCCTGTCAAGGTAAGGAGCCCATTGTTGCTCCGCGTTATTGATAAATGAAATATATTGATATGATGATTCAATCATTAAAATTGATGGCTGATGAGCATGGAATTAAGACACCTTCGCTACTTCGTGACGCTGGCCGAAACCGGTCATTTTGGCCAGGCCGCCGCGCGGCTGCACATTGTCCAGCCCGCGCTAAGTATGCAGATTCGCACGCTGGAAGACGAAGTAGGCGGGCCGCTGTTTACGCGCACCAGCCGTAAGGTCGAGCTAACGGAAGCGGGAAGATTGCTGCTGCCGGAGGCGAGACGCACGCTTGAACAGGCCGAGCACGCTAAAAATATAGTTCAGAGAGCGCTGCGGGGCGAAACCGGCCTGGTGAGAATTGGCTTTGCCGGTAACGCCGTGGTTTCCGGGTGCTTGATGAACGACGTTCGCGCTTTTCGCCGGCTTCTGCCGAAGGTCGAGCTTCAGCTTCAGGAAATGTCACCCCTCGCGCTCGGTGAGGCGCTCAGGCAGCGGGCTGTCGACGTAGCTTATACGCCGCTGATGGGCGAGCTTGCCGAAGATATTGAGGCGGTTAAAATTGCGGAATGGCCGATGATGGTTGCGGTGGCCGAAGGCAGCCCGCTGGCGGCCGAAAAGCGGATCACGCTTGAGATGCTGGCGCAGGTTCCTCATATTCAGTTCGCCGCCGGCGAGGGCGACGAAGCCCTGGAGCAGGTTCGGGAGCGGTGGGGCAGTGAAGTCCCCGAGCCGCTATACCGCGCATCCAGCACGCTTGGCGCACTGGCAATGGTGGCCTCCGGTTTTGGCATTGCGCTGCTGCCGCATTCTTTTACCCACATGGCTATCCCGCACCTGGTTTATCAGCCAATTTCCGATCGGCGACTGACGGCTGAATTGCTATTGTTAAGCCGTCGCGATGAAACTCAGGGGGCCGTTAAGGCCTGGGTTCGTCTGGCCCTGAAAAATAATCACAACGAAACGTTATGAGGATGACTTATTGAACAGGCAGCATGGATTGATGGCGCTCTCTCTGGGAGCCTTGTTGGTATTGACTGGGTGTACAACCAAAGGCAGCACGCCGGCCTCTACTACGACCGCGGCAGCTAAGCCAATAGATATCGAAACCGTTGCCCGGCGGAAAATCCCGGAAGGGGTAAAGGATAGGGCGGGCCTGGCAAAAGACCTGCTGACGACCTTAAAAAGCCAAAACCTTGAGCCGAACGAAGAGAACATCTGTTCCGTACTGGCCGTGGCGTTACAGGAGTCCAATCTGCAGGCTGACCCGGCGGTGCCGGGGTTGAATAAAATCGCCTGGAAAGAGATAGACCGCCGCGCCGAGAAAATGCACATTCCACCGCTGCTGGTGCATACCGCACTGCGCATTAATTCCCCCAACGGCAAGAGCTACAGCGAAAGGCTGGATAACGTCAAAACCGAAGGGCAGCTTAGCGCCATTTTTGACGACTTCCTGACGATGGTGCCGATGGGGCAGAAGCTGTTCGGCAGCTTTAACCCGGTGCGAACCGGCGGCACGATGCAGGTCAGCGTGGCCTTTGCCGAGAAGCATACCGACGGCTATCCGTGGAAGATGGAAGGCTCCGTGCGCCAGGAGGTCTTCACCCGCCGCGGTGGGCTTTGGTTTGGCACCTACCATCTGCTGAATTATCCGGCTAACTACAGCCAACCTCTTTATCGCTTTGCCGACTACAATGCGGGCTGGTACGCCAGCCGAAACGCTGCCTTCCAGAGCGCGGTCAGCCGCGCGGCGGGCGTGAAGCTGGCATTGGACGGGGACCTGATCCTCTATACCAGCGACAAGCCGAGCAGTACCGAGATGGCGGTGCGCAAGCTGTCAAAACAGCTGGATATGAGCGACAGCGAAATTCGCCGGGCGCTGCAAAAAGGGGACAGCATTGGGTTTGAAAAAACCAGCCTCTACAAGCAGGTCTTTGCGATAGCGGAGAAAAAGGCGGGTCAGCCGTTGCCGAAAGAGGTGCTGCCCGGCATCACGCTTGAAAGCCCGAAAATTACCCGCAATCTGACCACGGCCTGGTTTGCAAAACGGGTGGACGATAGACGGGCGAGCTGTATGCAGCGCTAAGCCGGAGCGGGCGGAGTCTGAAGACTTCCGCCTTTTGACTCAGTAAAACCAGGCTGAGTTGCGGCGGTGCCGCAGGCGTAGCGCCAGGGCGACGATGCCAATAGTCAGCGCGCCCAGCAGGAAAGGAATGAGTCCAAAAATGGTGCTGACCGCCAGGCCCATCTCAATGCGTGGGCGGCTGGCATCGTTGCTTTGGGCCAGGTATTCCAGCACGCCGGGAGCCTGAACGATAAGATTCAGCATTTGGGTGGCAACCCAGAAGCAAAACAGAACGAACAGCGCGTAGGCAACGTTGCCGGGCACCGACCCTTCCGTTTTTGTCGTCATTATTACCCGAGTTGCCGGAATAACGGCTTTCGAGAATGAAACATCAGCCATCATGACCTCCCGTAAAAGCGTAATGCGAATCAAATGTGTGACTCCCCATAGCGCGGATTTTGGCAGGTCATAAGCGTTGTCAATATCAGATTGCTGGTAATTTGTGGGGCAGAATCCTCCTGGTTTTGCGTTTTTTGCTTAACTTCACATTTTTGTAACTTAACGGAAATTTTATTAACATTATGCTAGCCGAGCCTGCGGCAACAGCGCGTTTCCCTGCCGCTGATGTGCGACAATGCCGGCAGGTTTATTTCTCAATGCGTGAGGCGGCTATGTTAACCCTGAAAATGCGTCGTGACTGGCACTACTATGCGGTGGCGATAGGGCTGATTTTTATTCTTAACGGCGTGATTGGCCTGATGGGGCTGGAAACGACGGGCTGGCAGAATTATGCGGTGGGGCTGGTGACCTGGGTGATTTGTTTCTGGCTGGCAGGCTTTATTATCCGCCGCCCCCGGGAAGAGTCGGAAACGGCGGAGCCTTAAGCGTTACGAAGTGATGGAGCTTTTCAGCGCACAATCCTGCTGGTGGCGCTCAAGGGCAAGCTCAATCAGGCGGGTGATCAGTTCCTGATAGCTGATGCCGCTGGCCTGCCACAGCTTGGGATACATGCTGATGTTGGTGAAGCCCGGCAGCGTATTGATCTCGTTGATGATAACTTCGTTGTTTTCGGTCAGGAAGACGTCAACGCGGGCCATGCCGCTGCACTCCAGCGCCTGATAAGCGCGAACCGCAATTTTACGAATCTTATCGTTAACGTCTGCGTCAAGCACCGCAGGGACGACCACCTTCGCGGCCTGCTCATCGATGTACTTGGTGTCGTAGGAGTAAAACTCGCTGTTGACCACGATCTCGCCGCAGGTGCTGGCCTGCGGGTAATCGTTCCCCAACACCGCACATTCGATTTCACGGCCTTTAATGCCGGTCTCGACCACCACTTTATGGTCAAACTCAAAGGCTAACGCCACCGCCGCGTGATACTGCTCTTCGCTATTGGCTTTGCTAACGCCGACGGAGGAGCCCTGGTTGGCTGGCTTAACAAACAGCGGCAGGCCGAGCTGTTTTTCTACCTCGGCGAAGCTGATTTTTGCACGGTTAGCGCGCGTCAGCGTAATGAATGGCGCCACGTTCAGACCCGCGTCACGCAGCAGGCGTTTGGCAATGTCCTTATCCATACTCACCGCTGAGCCCAGCACGCCCGAGCCAACAAACGGCAGATTAGCGACGCGCAGCATGCCCTGCAGGGAACCGTCTTCACCCAGCGTGCCGTGCACAATCGGGAAAATCACGTCGACCTGAGAAAGCTGTTCCGCGCCGTTAGCTTCAATAAGCTGATGCTCGGTCTGGCCTGGAACCAGCGCCACGTTCTTCTCTGACCGGTTCAGGGCGATAAGCGCCGGATTATTGGCGTTCAGCAGGTAGCTGGACGCATCGTTGATATGCCACTGGCCCTGTTTATCAATCCCCAGCAGCACCACATCAAATTTCGACTTATCAATGGCGTCGACGATATTTTTTGCCGACTGCAGCGACACCTCGTGTTCTGCCGATTTCCCACCAAACACGATACCAACCCGCAGTTTTGCCATGCCTTTAATCCACCCATCACTTTACGAAAGTGGACAACATAGCACGCTCATAACGGGGATTCATGTGGTTCCTGCATCAACAGGCCCGGTGGGGCAGGATATGTGCTTTAGTAAGCAATCATTTCCATATCGTAATGGTATGCCCGGCGTGCTGACGGCACTATTCATTAGTGTGATAAGCTTTCCAGAAATCGTTCTGTCTGGTTGCATCCCCTTTGAAAAAGCGCGCTATGGAGTCCTGGAAGGTTAACCTCATTTCAGTCTGGTTCGGCTGCTTCTTTACCGGCCTTGCGATCAGCCAGATTTTGCCTTTTCTTCCGCTCTACGTTGAGCAACTCGGCGTCACCTCCCACGAAGCACTCTCCCTTTGGTCCGGCCTCACCTTCAGCGTCACGTTTTTAGTCTCGGCAATTGTCTCTCCGATGTGGGGCAGCCTGGCCGACCGTAAAGGGCGCAAGCTGATGCTGCTCCGCGCCTCCTTCGGCATGGCAGTGGCTATTCTGCTGCAGGCTTTTGCCACCAACGTCTGGCAGCTGTTCCTGCTGCGGGCGGTGATGGGCTTGACCTCAGGCTATATCCCTAATGCCATGGCGCTGATTGCTTCGCAGGTTCCGCGTGAGCGCAGCGGCTGGGCCATCAGCACGTTATCTACCGGGCAAATCAGCGGCGTGATCGTGGGCCCGCTGCTGGGCGGTTTTATGGCTGACCACTTGGGGCTCCGGCCGGTTTTCTTTGCCACCGCCGGCCTGCTGATGGTCAGTTTCCTGGTGACGCTGCTGCTGATTAAAGAGGGCGCACGGCCTAAAATCAGCAAGGATGAGCGCCTGACCGGAAAGGAGGTGTTTGCCACGCTGCCTTATCCCTGGCTTATTTTCAGCCTGTTTATTACCACGCTGGTGATTCAGCTCTGCAACGGCTCGATTGGGCCTATCCTGGCGCTGTTTATTAAACAGCTTTCCCCGGACAGCCTTAACATCGCTTTTATGAGCGGGTTTATCGCCGCCTTGCCGGGGATTTCCGCGCTGTTTGCTGCGCCAAAACTTGGCAAACTGGGCGACCGCATTGGCACCGAACGTATTTTGATGGCGACGCTGTGCTGCGCGGTGGTGTTATTCCTGGCAATGTCCTTTGTGACCTCTCCGGTGCAGCTTGGAATATTGCGTTTTATGCTGGGCTTTGCCGACGGAGCCATGCTGCCAGCGGTGCAAACGCTGCTGCTGAAATACTGTAGTGACCAGGTGACCGGGCGCATCTTCGGGTATAACCAGTCGTTTATGTATTTAGGGAACGTCGCCGGGCCTTTAATGGGGGCAGGTGTGTCCGCAATGGCCGGTTTTCGTTACGTTTTTGCGGCAACCGCCGTGGTTGTGCTGCTCAATGTCTGGCAGCTTGCCGCTGCTCTTAAACGGAAAAATGCCCGGCAGCAGATACTCGACAGAAAAACCTGAGAGCCGTTTTTTTGCGGCGGCTGGCTATATTAATGCGTGAAATATGAAAATTGATGTCGACTTATTTTTCATTCGCTCAGCAGCCTGTGACTTAGCGAATAATATTCCATTATTCTTTTTTTGTAGTGCGAAAAATTCGCCTCCGGGATTATTATCAGACTGAATCGTTTTAAGCCTGCCGCTATTTGCTGTTCCGCACATATTTAACCCGGCATATTGCTCTCGGGTGGATCTGAGTGTTAACGTCATATCCTAACCCCGCAGGGACTGAGAAAATGAAAAATCTTATTGCAGAGTTATTGGTTAAACTCGCCGAAAAGGAAGAAGAGTCAAAAGAGCTGGTCGCTCAGGTGGAAGCCCTGGAAATAGTGGTGACGGCCTTATTGAGACGGCTTGAACAAGGCGAACGTTCGGCATTAGTTGCCAGTATTGAAGGGGCGTTAGATGATGCCTCCCCAAAGACCGCAGTGCCCGTCCAGGATACCGAATTACTCCGTCAATATTTAAAAAAGCTCCTTATCCATCCCCGTAGTTGAATCAAATTTTGCTGTCATATTAGTGTCATAAGTCATTTTTATACTCGCTCTGTTTTTATTTATATTCAGTAGTTACTACATGGAGAAAATAAAGTGAAACAGAGCGTAATTATCGCCAGCCTGCTGCCTTTGCTGCTTGCCAGCACCCCATCACAATCACAAGAAACATCATCATCCCCTCTGGAAAATCGCGCCGCTCAGGGAGATTTAACTCAGCCGGGTGGCGCCCGCCGTATTACCGGCGATCGGACAGAAGCTATTCGCGCCTCGTTAAACAATAAAACGGCAAAAAACATTATTCTGCTGATCGGTGACGGAATGGGCGATTCGGAAATAACCGCCGCCCGAAACTATGCCGAAGGGGCCGGTGGCTTCTTTAAGGGAATTGATGCGTTACCGCTCACCGGGCAATACACCCATTATTCTTTAGACAAGAAAACGAAAAAGCCGGATTACGTGACCGATTCTGCGGCCTCCGCCACGGCGTGGAGTACCGGCGTAAAAACCTACAACGGCGCGCTGGGCGTGGACGTTGACGGAAAAGACCACGTGACCATTCTCGAGCTGGCGAAGGCCGCCGGGAAGGCCACGGGGAACGTTTCAACGGCTGAAATTCAGGATGCGACGCCTGCCGCACTGGTTTCCCACGTCACCGGGCGTAAATGCTATGGCCCGAGCGCGACCAGTGAAAAATGCTCGACCAACGCGCTGGAGAACGGCGGCAAAGGCTCCATTACCGAGCAACTGCTGAATACCCGAGCCGACGTCACGCTTGGCGGCGGAGCAAAAACCTTCAGCGAAGTGGCGAAAGCCGGAGAGTGGAACGGCAAAACGCTGCGCGAGCAGGCGGATGCCCGTGGTTATCAGTGGGTAGATAACGCGGCAGGTCTTGCGGCGGTGACCGTCGCCAACCAGCAGAAACCGCTCATTGGCATGTTCGCGGACGGCAATATGCCGGTGCGCTGGGAAGGCCCGAAGGCAACCTACCATGGCAATATTGACCAGCCAGCGGTGACCTGTACGGAAAATCCAAAGCGCGACAGCAGCGTGCCGACCCTGGCGCAGATGACTGAAAAAGCTATCGATCTGCTTAAAGGCAACGAAAAAGGCTTCTTCCTGCAGGTTGAAGGCGCTTCTATCGATAAACAGGATCACGCCGCTAACCCTTGCGGGCAGATTGGCGAGACGGTCGATCTCGACGAAGCCGTGCAGAAAGCGCTCGAGTTTGCCCGTAAGGACGGCAATACCCTGGTCATCGTGACGGCGGATCATGCCCACTCCAGCCAGATTGTGGCTCCGGACACTAAAGCTCCAGGCCTGACTCAGGCGCTAAATACTAAAGATGGCTCAGTGATGGTCATTAGTTACGGTAACTCCGAGGGAGAATCTCAGGAGCACACCGGCACCCAGCTGCGCGTGGCGGCCTATGGCCCACATGCGGCAAACGTGGTGGGGCTGACTGACCAGACCGATCTGTTCTACACCATGAAATCGGCGATGGCGCTGGAATAAAGGTGTACAGACGTAACAGGTGAGAAAAAAATGCGGCGGAAACGTCGCATTTTTTTTGCCTTAGGCCAGGCTTTAATCGTCACTATAAAAAAGGAATAAGGTATGAAATTTTCATTATTAGCGGTGTTACTGGTAGGGCTGGTTGGGTCGGCAACGGCGGCGGATAAAACGATGACGCCGCAGCAGCAGCGCATGACGAGCTGTAATCAGCAGGCGGCATCGCAGTCCCTGAAAGGGGATCAGCGTAAGAGCTATATGAGCAGCTGTCTGAAAGGGGAAGCGCCTGCCGCGGCAGGGAAAACCCTGACGCCTCAGCAGCAAAAAATGAAGGATTGTAATGCGGATGCCGCGAAGCAATCGCTGAAGGGCGACGCCAGAAAAACCTTTATGAGCAACTGTTTGAAGAAAAAGTAAGTCGTTTTTAATGACCCTCACCCCGGCCCTCTCCCTGAAAGGGAGAGGGGGAAAATCGAAGATTGATGCTCGATCCAATTCCCTCTCCCCTGTGGGGAGAGGGGTAGGGTGAGGGGCTATTCCAGAATCAGGACTTCCCGAGCAGCTCCGACTTCGCCATACACTTCACCATCGCTTCCATCACGGCAGCGCGGAAGCCTTTCTCTTCCAGCACTTTGACTGCCTCAATGGTGGTGCCGCCAGGGGAGCAAACCATGTCTTTCAGCTCGCCCGGATGCTTCCCGGTTTCCAGCACCATTTTCGCCGAGCCCATCACCGCCTGAGCGGCAAACTGATAGGCCTGTTTACGCGGCATACCGCCCAGCACGGCGGCGTCGGCCATGGCTTCGATAAACATAAAGACGTAAGCCGGCGCTGAACCGCTGACGCCCACCACCGGATGGATCATCGCTTCGCTTACCACTTCCGCCTGGCCAAAGCTGCGGAAAATGCTTACCGCATCGGCAATATCTTCAGGCGTGACCAGCGCGTTTGGCGTCACCGACGTCATGCCTGCATTCACCAGCGCCGGGGTATTCGGCATTGCACGGATAATCTTGCGGTCGTGGCCCAGCACTTTGGCGAGGGTTTCCAGGGTAATGCCTGCGGCAATGGAGATAACAACGCTGTCTTTATTCAGCTCGGAATTCACTTCGCTCAGCACTTTCAGCATGATGTTTGGCTTCACCGCGCCAAAAACGATGTCGGCTATCTGCGCGACTTCCTGCGCGCTCTGCGCCGGATTAATGCCGTATTCTTCGCATAATGCCTGCACCTTGTCCGGCGACGGGGTATAAACCCAGATATTGCCCGCCGGCACCAGGCCGCTGGAAATCAGGCCGCCAAGGATCGCTTTGCCCATGTTACCGCAGCCAATAAAGCCAATTTTCTTATCCATAGCATTACTCCATGGTGATGTGTTTTGTTATCTGATGGTGATAGCTTAACGCGCTTTTTACCGCTTAGGCTACGTTTGCACTCAACGAGGTACGGTCGGGGGGCTGAAACAGATAAATTTTGCCATTCGGCAAAAGCACGGCAAAATCGCCCCATTCCCACCGACAGTCAGGAGCCATAATGCAAATTTGGGTGGATGCCGATGCGTGTCCAAAAGTGATAAAAGAGGTCCTTTTTCGCGCGGCCGATCGCGCTCAGGTGATGGTCACGCTGGTCGCAAACCAGGGGATGAAAACGCCGCCATCGCGCTTTATTCGCAGCCTTCAGGTTGCCTCGGGGTTTGACGTGGCGGACAACGAAATTGTTCGTCGCTGCGAGAAAAACGATCTGGTGATCACCGCCGATATTCCGCTGGCGGCGGACGTGCTTGAGAAAGGGGCCATTGCGTTGAACCCCCGGGGCGAGCTTTACACGCCAGCAACCATTCGTGAACGCCTGACGATGCGTGACTTTATGGATACCCTGCGCGCCAGCGGCGTACAAACCGGCGGGCCGGATAGCCTGAACCAGCGCGACCGCCAGCTGTTTGCCAATGAACTCGAAAAGTGGCTGCTGATGGTCGCGCGGGCGCAGAAGTCTTAAATAAAGCTGTCGTCGTCGTCGCCGTAATCGTCACCACCGAAATCATCGTTCCCGAAGCCGGTGTTGTCGTTAGCGTTGTCCTGTGACTGCCAGCCGCCCTGATTCTGGAACTGGCGGTCGTCGACCTGGCTGTAGTCGTTGACTGAATCAAACGAGCTATTGTCGAAGGTCGGAGCCGGCTCGTTGATGATATTCACGATCTCTTCCGGCTGGCTGCGGTGGAACATGCTGGTCAGCATTTCTGCCACCACAACGCCCCCGGCTACGCCCGCAGCGGTTTGCAGCGCACCTGACAGGAAGCCGCCTCCGGCACGCGGAGCGCTCGCAGGTGCCGCCTGTGGTGCACCATAGCCGGCAGGAGCACCGTACCCGCTTTGAGGTGCGCCGTAGCCCGGTGCGGCTGATGTGCCATAGTTCTGGCTGCCCGGAATCGGGTCGGAACCGCGAGAGCTATTATTGCTGTTGCTGCTGCCGCCGAATAATCCGGCCAAAAAACCGCCGCTGCTCTGCTGCTGGCGAGACTTCTGTTCAAGTTCGGTGACTTTCGCTTCCAGCTCCTGAATTTTACCGTTCAGCTGTTTCATGGCCGCTTCCTGGATAAGGATCGTCTGCGCCATGTAGTAGGCGGCACCTGGCTGCTGGCTGAGGTGTTGCGCAATCCGCTGTTCTGCGGCCGCATCCCGGGTGGTACTTTGGCTCTCGGCCTGTTTCAGACGGTCAAAAAGCCCGTCGATAAGACGCTGCTCTTCAGATTGCATGGTTCATACCTCTGTCATGATGAAGTCTTAAAACGAGTCTGGATCAACTTGAGCGTAGGTGAAACGCCTTAATCGTAAAGCTAACCATAAATGTGTTACCGAATCTCAGATTAAGGGTTGTCATTGGCCTGGCGTTTAAAGTATTGTGACGCTGCTGGCGGGTGGTGGATTTAGTTTACACTTATTAACCTCCAGTTAAGGCCGTTATTACTGGCTTCTTTGTGGTATAAATTGTGATTGTAACTATAAGTTTACGTTTTGTTGCGTACTAGTTTGATGGTATTATCGCGTTCTGTTTCCTGCTTTTATCCCTACTGGCCTGAGGCCTGCACTTCCGAGGATTATCCCTGATGACTCAACCCCTTTTCTTGGTCGGCGCGCGCGGCTGTGGCAAGACGACCGTCGGTCAGGCTCTGGCGAGAACGCTGGGTTATGCATTTGTCGATACCGATAGTTTTCTGCTGACCCACACCGGAAAAAGCGTGGCGGAGATTGTGGCCGAAGAGGGCTGGGAAGGGTTCCGTGCCCGTGAGTCTGATGCGCTTCAGCGGGTGACGGCGCCGGCGACCGTTGTGGCCACCGGCGGCGGCATGGTGCTGGCAGACAGCAATCGTCAGTTTATGCAGGAAAACGGCATTACCATTTGGCTGCACGCTCCGGCGCAGGTCCTGGCTTCACGCCTGAATGCTTCTCCGGAGGAAGATCAGCGCCCAACCCTGACTGGAAAAGGCGTCACCGATGAAATCGTGGATGTGCTGGCCGCTCGAGAAGGGCTGTACCGCCAGGTTGCCCGTCACATTGTGGACGCAACCTGTCCCCCGGATGCGGTGGTGGAAGCTATCCTCAGCGCATTACAAATGGCCCGCGCCAGTTAGCCTATACTTAACGCTCATCCATAAGAAATAAGGACGAGCGATGGCAACTCAACCTCCTTACCCCCGTGAAGCCCGAATTGTCGAAGTGCAGAAAGGCGTGCCGGGTTCAACCGTCACCGGGTACCAGCTGCGGGCGGATCACCCTCATCAGGACACGCTGATAAGCGAACACGAAACGCATCAGGAAGCGCTGGACGCAAAACAGCGCTATGAAGATCCGCAGAAATCCTGATCGATGGCTGCAGACGTTGGTGTTTCATCTTTGATCAGAGAAACTTTTATCTCGTTAATTTACTTAAAATATATCTATTCAGAGATGTTGCACAGTAGTTGATGTTTCGTTAAGGATTTCGATATCACTCTGGTTGTATGCTGCGGATTACGGCGAGCAAAAAACGATCGACCCCGGCGGAGTTATTTCATAGCGGACGTGGAGCAGTGCAGCGAAAAGGGCGGTGACTGAGTAATAGCGGAGCGAAGCATGAAACCAACTGTAGCCATTCTCACCGTCGGCAAAGTGTCAGTGAGTGAGGTTTTGCCATTTTTAACCGAACATATCTCTGAGCAACAAATCTCGCAGGTAAGCCTGCTGGGCAACCTCTCTCCTGATGAGGTCCGGCGCCAGTTTTCCCCTTCGCCCGGAGAAGAGTCTTTGCTCACTTTGCTGGCGGACAACACCATTACTTCGGTCGGGCGCGACAAAATCTCCGTTGCGATGCAGGGCATCATCGAACAGCTGGATAATCAGGGCTACGAAGTTATTCTGCTGATGAGCACCATGCCGCTGACAGGG
This sequence comes from Cedecea neteri, assembly GCF_000757825.1. GTDB lineage: Bacteria > Pseudomonadota > Gammaproteobacteria > Enterobacterales > Enterobacteriaceae > Cedecea > Cedecea selenatireducens. Next base: position 1,633,577 of record NZ_CP009451.1, on the reverse strand, counting down.
CTTAGCGCCCGTAACGCGATTCTGCTGGAGCCTGAGCGTATTATTCCGCCGCTGGTGGCTTCGATTGTGGACGGTCATCAGGTGGGGATTATCCTGCCGGTCGCCGACATGATTAAGTTTCAGGAGCTGAAGTGGCGCAAGCTGACCCATCCCCCGCTTTATGCTCTCGCGAATCCGGTGCACGGCAGCGAAGCCGACTTGCTTGAGGCCGGAAGAAAGCTGATGGCGGACGGGGCGGATGTTCTGGTGCTGGACTGCCTTGGCTACCATCAAAAGCACCGGGATTTACTGCAAAAGCAGCTGGATGTGCCGGTACTTTTATCCAACGTGCTGGTCGCCAGATTAGCGGCAGAATTGCTTATCTGAACGGAATTAACAATTTGCGTGACAGGCCAGAGAGTTCGCCTCTATAGTGGATTTTTCACTAAAGTCGATTAAGGGCCTGTCCATGCTTCAGAGTAACGAGTACTTCTCCGGTAAAGTAAAATCCATCGGTTTTACCAGCAGCAGCACTGGCCGTGCCAGCGTTGGCGTGATGGCGGAGGGGGAATACACCTTCGGGACCGCCCAGCCGGAAGAGATGACCGTTGTGAGCGGCGCATTACACGTTCTGCTGCCGGGGGAAACCGAGTGGAAAACCTATGCTGCGGGCGAAGTGTTTAACGTGCCGGGCCACAGCGAGTTTCATCTGCAGGTTGCCGAGCCAACGTCCTACCTTTGCCGCTACCTGGCAGATAAATAACTGAATTTTTTAGCCCCTCGTTTACGGCGAGGGGCTATCTCTCACGACTCAGCCGCTTAATTAACGCTGCGCTTCGCCGCCCAGCGCTTCTACCAGGTTAGTCACCAGCGCCGACAGTTCACCGGTCATCAGGATGAAATCGGCATCGAAACGTCCGCCAAAATCTTCCCGGTCGATATCGTCGTTCTGTTCGCGCAGGATATCGGCAAACTTCAGGCGTTTGATCGAGCCGTCGTCGGCCAGTACGAACTGAATACGCTCCTGCCAGTCCAGCGCCAGCCTGGTGACCACTTTGCCGGTTTCAATGTGCGCCGCGATTTCGTCGCACACCAGCTCCTGCTGCTTGCAGCGGATCACGCCGCCGCCTTCAAGGATAGCCTTGAGTTCAGCTTCGTCCATCAGCGCAAAACCTGCCGGAACATCTCCCGAACGCACCCACTCGGTAAGGGTCAGCTCGATAGGGTTTTCCAGCGCCAGCGGTACCACCGGCAGCGAACCCAGGCTTTTACGCAGCAGTGCCAGCGTGTCTTCCGCTTTTTTGGCGCTGGCGCAGTCGATCATGATCAGGCCGTTGACCGTATCTACCCACATCATCGTCTGGCTAAAACGGCTGAAAGCGCGCGGCAGCAGGGAGTGCAGGACTTCGTCTTTCAGGGCGTCTTTTTCGGTCTTTTTCAGCTTGCGGGCCTGCTCTGCTTCAAGCTTATTGATTTTGGCTTCCAGAGCCTGTTTGATGACCGGGGCCGGCAGAATTTTTTCTTCTTTACGGGCGCAAATCACAATCTGGCCGTTGGCAACATGGGTTAATGCATCGCTGTGCGAGCCCATCGGCGACACCCAGCCGGTTTTAGCCATGTCCTGGCTGCCGCAAGGGGTGAAGGTGAAGGCGGCTAACTGTTTTTCCATTGCATCCGCCGTCAGCGTGATGTCACGGCTTAAACGGTAAACCATTAAATTTTTAAACCACAGCATGATTCTGTCCCAGGTTGTCAGTTAAACGCAGCGGGCATGATAACGAATTGACGGCCTCGTTTCATTGCCTTTGCTTACGCTGCATTTTATGTTGTTGATAATTATCACCAAATGAGGAAGCTCTTGTGCGCATAGGTATCGATCTCGGTGGGACTAAAACAGAAGTGATTGCGCTGGCAGACGACGGGAAACAGCTCTACCGCCACCGTTTGCCAACGCCTAAAAATGACTACCAGGCCACTATCAAAAACATTGTTGAGCTGGTGCGGCTGGCGGAAGAAGCCACGGGCGAGACCGGTACGGTAGGGCTTGGGATCCCGGGGTCGATTTCCCCTTATACCCGAGTCGTGAAGAATGCGAACTCAACCTGGCTTAACGGACAGCCGTTTGATAAGGATCTCAGCCTGGCGCTGAAGCGAGAAGTCAGGCTGGCTAACGACGCCAACTGCCTGGCCGTTTCGGAAGCTATCGACGGTGCCGCTGCTGGCGCACAGATCGTCTTTGCGGTGATCGTCGGTACCGGCTGCGGGGCGGGCGTGGCGATTAATGGCCGCAGCCTGATTGGCGGCAACGGCACGGCGGGCGAGTGGGGGCATAACCCGCTGCCGTGGATGGACGAAGACGAACTGCGTTTCCGGGAAGAAGTACCGTGCTATTGCGGCAAGAAGGGATGTATTGAGACCTTTATTTCCGGCACCGGCTTCGGCACCGACTACCAGCGCCTGAGCGGAAAAACGCTGAAAGGGCATGAGATCATTAGCCTGGCCGAGCAGCAGGATCCGCTGGCCGAGCTGGCCATCAGCCGCTACGAGACTCGTCTGGCGAAGTCGCTGGCGCATATCGTGAATATTTTGGATCCGGATGCGATCGTGCTGGGCGGAGGAATGAGTAACGTGGAACGTTTATACCGGACGGTGCCCCAGCTGATTAAGCCGTGGGTGTTTGGCGGCGAGTGCGAAACGCCGATTCGCAAGGCGGTACACGGCGATTCCAGCGGCGTTCGCGGTGCGGCGTGGTTGTGGCCTCTGGAGAAGTAAATCGCCCCTCACCCCGGCCCTTATGTCTTGAACTTCCCCGCCAGTGCGGGGAAGATCCCCGACTGATCATCGGGAGGTTGCCGGTGAGCATCCCCTGGCCCTGGTGCTTCCAAGCCCGTGGGAGAGATTATGCCCCGGCAACCTTATTCCCTGTCGCCTCAAGACCGAACGGTATCCTGTGCCTCTGAGCACCCACATATAAGGATGGTCTGGCGATAATATTCATAAGGTTACGGAGAATCAGATGACCCTCACTTCTGTCGGCGTTGATATTGCTAAGCTAAAATTTGATGTCGCTGTCCTGCTGCCTGGTCAGAAATACAAAACTAAAAAGTTTGCTAACACGCCTGCGGGATGTCGTGAGTTTATTCACTGGCTGACCCGCTTTGGGGACTGTCATGTCTGTATGGAAGCGACGGGCAGCTACAGCACGGAACTCGCCACGGCATTGTCCGATGGCGGCTATCGCGTCAGCCTGGAAAACCCTGCCCGCATTCATGCCTTCAGTAACACCGAACTGACCCGAAACAAAACGGATAAAAGCGATGCCGCCCTGATAGCAAGGTATTGTGCCCTGTATCAGCCAGCCCAATGGCATCCGGCTCCTCTCAGCCAGCGACAGCTGACCGCGCTGGTGCGGCATCTTAAAAATCTTGAAGAGATGCGTCAGATGGAAGAGAACAGGCTGGAGGCCGCAGATGAGGTCATCACTGGCTCGTTAAAAGAGCACATCGCCACGCTGGATGAACTGATAAAAGAAACCAAAAAGAAAATCAGACAGCACATTGATGATGACCCGGACCTGAGAAAAGACAAAGCGCTGCTGGAGAGTATCCCGGGAGTGGGAGATGTGCTGAGTACGAGTCTTCTGGCCTTCGCAGGAAACCTGAGGCGGTTCAGGAGCAGTAAGGCTCTGGTGGCTTATGCAGGGCTGAACCCACGACGTTGTGAGTCCGGGATGTGGAAGGGAAAGAGCAGGTTGTCAAAAGTGGGGAGCCGTGAGCTGCGTAGCGTGCTGTATATGCCTACGGTAGTGGCGGGAAGATGTAATGAAGTGGTGAAAGACCTGATGACCCGGATGGCGAGCAGGGGGAAGACAGGCAAAGAACGCGTGTGTGCAGGAATGAGAAAGCTGCTACAGCTGGCTTATGGGGTGGTGAAATCAGGGCGTGAATTTAACGCTGAAATACCGCTTGCCGGATAACCGACAAGACGGTATCTCTCCCAGAGGGAGAGGGGGGAAACAGCCGATAGAGAACATTCTTTTTTCCCTCTCCCTTTCAGGGAGAGGGTTAGGGTGAGAGTAAAAATATGAAGCGAGGCACGGTTCCGGCTTAAATCGCCTCGTTTTCTCTCCGACTGGCCAGGGTCCGGCCGTCGGGAACGGCCGGAGGCTGAGAGCGTCGGAAACGCATCTCAGCCGACCCAGGGCTGGAAGTGAACGGAACCTTAGCCGATCCTTCATAAGCGTATTTGTGACGACCAGACACTTCCCTGGGAGTGAGCCAGGGTCAAGCTCAATCCACTGCAAAAACTTTATCCAGTCGGCTCACGCCCAGGCCGTTGATCTTCTTCACCTTAATTTGCACCGGGATCCGCTCTTTCATCGCCTCAACGTGGCTGATGACGCCGATAGTTTTGCCGCTGGCGTTCAGCGTATCCAGCGCGTCGAGCGCGGTATCCAGCGTCTGCGCATCGAGGGTGCCAAAACCTTCATCCAGAAACAGGGAGTCAATGCGGGTTTTATGGCTAACCAAATCGGATAACGCGAGCGCCAGCGCCAGACTCACCAGGAAACTTTCTCCGCCGGAGAGCGTGCGTGTATCCCGCACCGCATCTGCCTGCCAGGTATCCACCACCTGCAGCTCGAGCGCTTCGTTGTCTTTGCGCTGAAGCAGGTAGCGCCCGTGCAGGCGGTTAAGCTGATTGTTTGCCAGCCAGACCAGATTATCCAGCGTCAGCCCCTGGGCGAATTTACGGAATTTATCCCCTTCTTTGGAGCCGATGAGCGAATTGAGGTAGCCCCAGTCTTCCGCCTGCGCCTCACACGCTTTGATCTCCTGCATCAGCGCCTGCTGGCGAACCCGATTTTCCTCGTCATGACGCAGTTGCTGGGTGATTTGCCCCTGGCGAGAGGCGTTTTCGCGCAGCTGGAGAGTAAGCGCTGCGATACGTTCATCCAGCATGCTGACTTCGGTCTCTTCGCTCAGGGTTTCTGGCCGCCCTGAGAGATGCTGAGCCAGCGCGCTTTCAGCCTGTTCCAGCAGCGTAGTCTGTTGCTGCTGTTGGCGTTCCAGCTGCTGCTTACGTTGCTCAAGCTCAAGTCGCCCGGCCTCTTCCAGCAGCGCGCTTCGGAAGTCGGCTTCGTCGCTGAACTGGCTGGCCGAGAGCGCATTGCTGAACTGCTCCTGTGCCGCCGTGGCTTCTCTTTCACTTTGCTTCAGCTGTTCTTGCAGGGACTGACGCTGTCCTTCGAGCAGGTTGCAGTCGTTATGCAGCGTCTGCCAGTTTTGCAGCGCAGCCTGGCGCTCGTTTGCCTCCAACGGCGGCGGCGTTGAGCCGTCGTCCATTAGATTGGAGAGCAGCATCTCAAGGCTGGAAAGCTGCTGGTGAAGCTGCGGCAGCTTGTCCTGCTGTTGCTGCCATTGCAGGGATTCTTTTTGACGAGCTTCGAGCCAGTTTTGCTCTTCTCCCGGCTCGGGGCGCACAAGACCGACCCGCTCCAGCGTTGCCTGTAGAGACGTGCGCTGTACCATAAAGTCGGCACTCAGCTTTTCATGCTGCTGGCTGTCGCGTTGAAACTGCACCTCCAGCGCCTGACGCTCGCCTAGCTGGCGCAGCTGCTGTTCACGCTGTTCCTGCTCGTTAAGCCAGGCGGTGAGATCGTCCTGCGGCGTTAAAGCGATACCTGCTTCTGCACACTGCTGCTGCCAGCGGGCGGACAGAGAGGCTTCCTCTTCCTGCAGCGCGGGGCTTACCTGCACCAGTTTTTCGCGCTGTTGGCGTTGGGTATCAAGCTGACCTTTCAGGGCGAAGCCAAGCTCCGCGAGTTTGGCGACCTCTTGCTTAAGGGCGGCAAGACGCTGCTGGTTCTCGCCCGGCTCCAGCGTTTTATAGGCTTCTACGGCGGGATGTTGGGTTGAGCCGCAAAGCGGGCACGGGGAATCCGGTTGTAAAAGCGCACGCTCAGCTTCAAGGCTTTGAATGCGCCTTTCCTGCTCGACGACTTTTTCCAGATCGGCCTCATGCTGGCGTTTGTCTTTGTATTGCTGACGTTTTTGGCTGAGCTCAGCGTCACGCCCGGCAATCAGTTTATCCAGCTCGGCAAGCTCCCGCTGCTGCTCGGCTTTACGTTTCTCCAGCGTGGCGAACTGTGGCTGCAGGGCGGCCAACTGCTGGCGAGCAGGCCGGGTTGCCAGCATTCGCTGTAAATGAGCGCTCACTTCATCAGGAGAAAGGCTAAGCGTCGGCTCCGGCAGCGCCTGCAGCTTTTGCTGGCTGGCCTGCAGCGTCTGCTGGAGCTCAGCCAGCTGTCTTTCATCACGCTGCTGCTGCGTAAACGCCATGCGCCAGCCCGTCAGCTCGGCGGCTAACAGGCGATAGCGGTCATTGGCGGTGAGCCATTCCTGTACCAGCTGTGCTTCTGACTGAAGCTTTTGAGCCTGCCCGGCGGCTAACAGGCGGGTTTGCTGACGACGAACGGTGAGCTGCTGTAAGCGGGTATTCACTTTCTCTGCGGCTTCGCCGTTTTGCCTTAACGTCTGCTGCTTTTCCTGCAACCGCTGCCAGTGAGGCCGCAGTTTTTCGGCAGGCAGGGCGCGGGTCAGCTTCGCCAGCATCGGCTCCGCGTCTTTAAGGGCCTGACTGGCACCGTTCAGCGCCTGCAGCTTCTGCTCTTTGTCGGCGGCGAGCCGGGCACGCTGGCTGAGCCAGTGCTGATGTTGCTGTTGTTGCTGCTGTTCGTCCGACAGCTTTTTTTCTTCAAAAGTAAGCGCCTGCAAACTCTGCGTAAGCTGCTGTTGCTGCTCCTCATTCAATAGCGCAACGCCTGAAGCCTGGGCCAGCAGGTTTTCAAGCCGGCTTTTGATTTGCTTATGATTTTCAAAGACCGCCGCAGACACGGTGCCGTAGATTTCGGTGCCGGTCAGCTCCTCAAGCAGCGAGGCGCGGTCGTTGGCGTCGGCGTTTAAAAAGGCGGCGAACTGCCCCTGGGAGAGCATCATCGAGCGGGTGAAGCGGTCGTAGTCCAGCCCGGTAAGCGAGGCGACAATCTCAAGCTTGTCTTTAATTTTATCCGCGAGGATTTTGCCGTCGCTGATTTGGGCCAGCTCCACGCGCGGCGCCTGAAGGTTGCCATTTGCCGCGTTACGGGCGCGGTTCTGGCTCCAGAAAGCCCGGTAGCCAACGCCTTTGACCTCGAACTCCACTTCGGCCAGGCACTCAGCGGTGTCCCTGGTCATCAGGTCGTTTTGCGACTGAGAAACGGTGCTGAGGCGCGGCGTTTTGTGGTACAGCGCCAGGCAAATTGCGTCGAGCAGGGTGGTTTTGCCCGCGCCCGTCGGGCCGGTGATAGCGAACAGTCCGTTGCTGGCGAAGGGCTCCTGGGTGAAATCAATTTTCCATTCGCCTTTCAGGGAGTTTATGTTTTTTAACCGCAGGCTTAAGATTTTCATGCCTGTTCCTCCTGCTGGTGCAAGTCTGAAAGGGTTTGTGCAAACAGCGTTCTTAACCGTGCGGCACGCTCGTCGCTGGTCTCTTCCTGGCTCAGCCGTCGCTCAAAAACTTCTTCAACGCTTAACTCGCTCAGCGTCTCTTTATGCTGGCTGGCAATGACCCGCTCGCGCTGTTCGCGGCTGCGGCGCAGCAGGACGACTTCGACCGGCAGTTCGTCGGTAAGCGCCTGGACCTGGCGCTGCATATCGTGCAGATATTCATCGGTGGCGATTTCGATATCCAGCCAGACTTTCGGCTCAGCCGGCGCATTTCGCCACTGCTCAAGCTGCTGCTCAATTTCACGCAGCGAACCTTTGACGATGGCCAGCGGCTGGCTGATGGGTACCTCCAGAGGTTCGACGCTTGCCAGCGCCGCACCGCTAAACTCTACGAGAAACACACTTTTTGCTTTGCCGGTTTCGTCGAAACTCAGCGGAATAGGCGAACCGCTGTAGCGAATATGCTCGCTGCCGCCGATTTTCTGCGCGCGATGAATATGCCCGAGCGCGATGTAGTCGGCTGGCGGGAAGTGCTGCGCCGGGAAAGCGTCCAACGTGCCGATATAAATGTCGCGAACCGCGTCAGATTTTGTTACGCCAACGGTAGTCAGGTGCCCGGTGGCGATAATCGGCAGCGGCCTGTCTCCGCGCAGGGCAACGGCGGCCTCATAGCAGTGCTGATAATGTTCGCTGATGGCTTCCATTAAAGAACGCTGTTTCTCATGGCCAGACAGTCCGGCCTGGCTGCTTTGAATGTCGCGGGGGCGCAGGAAAGGAATGGGGCAAAGGATAGCGCCTGGCGTGCCGTCTTTTTGATTAAGGACCAGCGCCTGCTCGTCTTTGTTGTGGCGTGCGCTGGCAATCACTCGGGTATTCAGACAGGCCAGCAGCTCGCGGGATTCGTTGAGCGTGGCAACGGAATCGTGGTTACCCGCCAGCACCACGAGCTGGCAGCCGGTGGCCTGCAGCTGCACCACAAAGCGGTTATACATTTCGCGGGCGTAGCTCGGCGGTGAGCCGGTATCAAAGATATCCCCCGCGACAATAATCGCCTCCACCTGATGTTCGAGCGCGGCGTTTATCAACCAGTCGAGAAAGGCCTGGTGTTCAGAAGCCCGGCTTTTGGTATAGAAGTTTTGGCCGAGGTGCCAGTCTGAAGTGTGGAGAATGCGCATAACCTGTCCCATGGCAAAGAGGCGAATGACCGATTATAAGCTATTGAGTCAGAAGCGTAACCGTCAGCAAAAATCTGGGGCTGTCATAATTCAAAAAGGTGAAATATCTGGCCGTAATCTTTTTCATAAATCTGTCACAAATCTGACGCATACTGGCGCACAATTAATAAGAGATGGTCTCTTTTCAACAGGGTAAATCATGGCGAGACGCATTTTAGTCGTAGAAGATGAAGCTCCGATTCGTGAAATGGTGAGCTTTGTGCTCGAGCAAAATGGCTTCCAGTCGGTAGAGGCGGAAGATTATGACAGCGCGGTTAACCTGCTGATTGAACCTTTCCCCGATCTGATCCTGCTGGACTGGATGCTGCCAGGTGGTTCGGGGATCCAGTTCATCAAGCACCTGAAGCGTGAAGCATTAACTCGCGAGATCCCGGTGATGATGCTGACCGCCCGCGGCGAAGAAGAAGATCGCGTCCGCGGTCTTGAGGTCGGTGCCGACGACTACATCACCAAGCCGTTCTCCCCGAAAGAGCTGGTGGCACGTATCAAAGCCGTGATGCGCCGTATTTCACCGATGGCGGTGGAAGAGGTGATTGAGATGCAGGGCCTGAGCCTTGACCCTTCATCGCACCGCGTGATGACCGGTGAAGATCCGCTCGACATGGGGCCAACCGAATTTAAGCTGTTACACTTCTTTATGACCCACCCGGAGCGCGTTTACAGCCGTGAACAGCTGCTTAATAACGTGTGGGGGACTAACGTTTACGTTGAAGACCGTACCGTAGACGTGCATATTCGCCGTCTGCGTAAAGCTCTGGAAACAAGTGGTCATGACAAAATGGTGCAAACAGTTCGCGGCACGGGTTATCGCTTTTCAACCCGTTTTTAATATGCTGACAGGAGCGTGACGCGTGCTGGAACGGCTGTCATGGAAAAGGCTGGTACTGGAGCTGATGCTCTGTTGTTTACCGGCGGCGATTCTCGGATTGATTTTTGGCCATCTGCCGTGGTTCTTACTGGCGGCAGTGACCGCCCTGTTAAGCTGGCATTTCTGGAATTTACTTCGTCTCTCCTGGTGGCTGTGGGTTGACCGCAGCATGACCCCGCCGCCCGGGCGGGGAAGCTGGGAGCCTTTGCTTTACGGGCTGCACCAGATGCAGCTGCGTAATAAAAAGCGCCGTAAGGAGCTGGGCAACCTTATCAAGCGGTTCCGCAGCGGTGCGGAATCACTGCCAGATGCGGTGGTGCTGACCACCGAAGAAGGCACTATTTTTTGGTGTAACGGCCTGGCGCAGCAGCTGCTTGGCCTGCGCTGGCCCGACGACAGCGGCCAAAATATTCTCAACCTTCTGCGTTACCCTGAATTCACTCAATACGTAGCGAAGCAGCAGTTCGGCCGCCCGCTGACGCTGGTGCTGAACAACGGCCGTCATCTTGAGTTCCGCGTGATGCCTTATGCCGACGGGCAGTGGCTGATGGTGGCGCGTGACGTCACGCAGATGCACCAGCTTGAAGGCGCTCGCCGTAACTTCTTTGCCAACGTCAGCCACGAGCTGCGCACCCCGCTGACCGTGTTACAGGGTTATCTGGAGATGATGCAGGATCAGGCGCTGGAAGGGCCGCTCAAGGACAAAGCGTTGCATACCATGCGTGAGCAAACGTCGCGTATGGAAGGGCTGGTCAAACAGCTGCTCACCTTATCGAGGATTGAGGCTGCACCGGCGATTTCGATGAACGAAAAAATCGACGTGCCGCTGATGCTGCGCGTGGTGGAGCGCGAGGCGCAAACGCTAAGCCAGCAGAAGCAAACGCTCACTTTTAACGTCGAGCCTGGGCTTCAGGTTTACGGCAACGAGGAGCAGCTTCGCAGCGCTATCTCGAACCTGGTGTATAACGCCGTAAATCACACGCCGGCCGGGACCCAAATTACGGTCACCTGGCGCAAGCTGCCCCACGGCGTGGCGTTTAGCGTCAGGGATACCGGGCCTGGAATTTCCGCCGAGCATCTTCCTCGCCTGACCGAGCGCTTTTACCGGGTCGATAAGGCGCGCTCTCGCCAGACGGGCGGCAGCGGGCTTGGGCTGGCTATCGTTAAGCATGCCCTTAGCCACCATGATGCGCGGCTGGAGATCGAAAGCCAGCCGGGGCAGGGATCGACGTTTTCGTTTATTCTGCCAGAACGCCTGATTGCTCATGATTCTGCGGCGGTTGCACATTAACTTGCCATAACCGTCAAGTCCGCTTTCCACAGGCCAGTTTTCTGGCCTTTTTTGTGCGTATTTTCACCACTCGTTAAGTGATGAATATCGAATTGATGCTTTTTTGTCCGAATGATAAGCCATAACAAAAGCGTATAATCAACTTTATTCACTGGTTATGCGTATTTATAAAGGATATATTTCTGGTTTCCCGATCCCTTCTTGTCTTCAAACGCTATAAGCGTTTTAATTGCCCCCCTGTTATTACCAGACCGACTGAAATTGAGTGGTAATTCGACTAACTATTCTTCGCCACCGATCTGGAGAAGCATATTCCGCTGTCGTTACCGGTAATAGCCGCGTTTTTACCGAACGTTATCTGGACTGAACCTCGGTTTAAAAATTTGAGCATTTTCAACACCACACATCCACAGGCTGCTTTATTTTATGACCTATCATTTGAAATCTCGTGACATCATCGCTCTGGGCTTTATGACCTTTGCGCTGTTTGTGGGCGCGGGCAACATCATTTTTCCTCCTATGGTCGGCTTACAGGCTGGCGAGCACGTCTGGACGGCGGCGCTTGGCTTCCTGGTGACCGCAGTAGGTTTACCTGTTCTGACTATCGTGGCGATCGCACGCGTGGGCGGGGGTATTGATAGCCTCAGCTCGCCGATTGGCCGCCGTGCCGGCATTTTGCTGGCAACCGTCTGCTACCTGGCCGTAGGGCCTCTGTTTGCCACGCCGCGTACCACCACCGTTTCTTTTGAAGTGGGGATTGCTCCGCTGACAGGCATGGGCGATATGCCGCTGTTTATCTACAGCCTGGTGTACTTTGCGCTGGTGATCGGCATTTCTCTTTATCCCGGCAAGCTGCTGGATACCGTGGGCCACGTGCTGGCGCCGGTGAAAATCATCGCGCTGCTGATCCTGTCCGCAGGTGCGATTCTGTGGCCTGCCGGTGGCCTGAGCACCGCCACTGAAGCCTACCAGAATGCGGCGTTTTCTAACGGCTTTGTGAACGGCTACCTGACGATGGATACCCTGGCTTCGCTGGTGTTCGGGATTGTTATCGTTAATGCCGCCCGCTCCCGTGGCGTGACCGAATCTCGCCTGCTGACCCGCTACACGATTTGGGCGGGTTTGATTGCCGGTATCGGCCTGACGGTTATCTACCTGGCGCTGTTCCACCTGGGGTCCGATAGCGCGAACCTGGTCGATCAGAAAGCCAACGGTGCGGCTATTCTGCACGCCTATGTCGCTCATACCTTTGGTGGGGCAGGAAGCTTCTTCCTCGCGGCGCTGATTTTCCTGGCCTGCCTGGTCACTGCCGTTGGCCTGACCTGTGCCTGCGCGGAGTTCTTTAGCCAGTATCTGCCGCTCTCTTATCGCTCGCTGGTGTTTATCCTCGGTCTGTTCTCGATGATTGTATCCAACCTGGGCCTGAGCCATCTGATTCAGATCTCTATCCCGGTGCTGACGGCAATCTATCCGCCATGTATCGCACTTGTGGTGCTGAGCTTTACTCGTCCGTGGTGGAACAATTCCACCCGCGTTATTGCGCCGGCGATGCTGATAAGCCTGCTGTTTGGTATGATTGACGGCGTTAAAGCTTCGGCCATCAGCGACGTGCTGCCTGGCTGGGCGGCGAAACTGCCGCTGGCGGATCAGGGACTTGCCTGGCTGCTGCCGACCGTCGCGATGGTGGTTATCACCGCTATCTGGGACAAAGCAGCAGGGCGCCAGGTGACCTCCGCCGCCCACTAAGTTTTTGATTGCTATGTAACCACGGAGTCGTCCTCCGTGGTTTTTTTATTGTAAAGCGTGGTACTGGATTAATGGAAAACACCAACAAGCTCAAGCGCGGTTTGAGCACCCGGCACATTCGATTTATGGCGCTGGGGTCGGCGATTGGAACAGGGCTGTTTTACGGTTCGGCGGACGCCATCAAAATGGCGGGGCCGAGCGTGCTGCTGGCGTATATTATCGGCGGCGTGGCGGCCTACATCATCATGCGCGCGCTGGGCGAAATGTCGGTGCACAACCCTGCGGCCAGCTCGTTTTCACGTTATGCCCAGGACTACCTGGGGCCACTGGCAGGTTATATCACCGGCTGGACCTACTGCTTTGAAATATTGATTGTTGCCATCGCCGACGTGACCGCCTTTGGGATCTATATGGGCATCTGGTTCCCGGCGGTGCCGCACTGGGTCTGGGTGCTGAGCGTGGTGCTTATTATCAGCGCCATCAACCTGATGAGCGTGAAGGTATTCGGCGAGCTGGAGTTCTGGTTCTCGTTCTTCAAGGTGGCCACCATCATCATCATGATTATTGCCGGGATCGGCATTATCGTTTGGGGGATTGGCAACGGCGGCCAGGCGACCGGTATCCATAACCTGTGGAGCAACGGCGGCTTCTTCAGCAACGGCTGGCTCGGGATGATAATGTCGCTGCAGATGGTGATGTTTGCCTACGGCGGGATTGAGATTATCGGCATCACGGCAGGCGAAGCGAAAGATCCGCAGAAGTCTATTCCGCGCGCCATCAACTCCGTCCCGCTGCGTATTCTGGTGTTTTATGTGGGCACGCTGTTCGTCATCATGTCCATCTATCCGTGGAACCAGGTGGGCACCGAAGGCAGCCCGTTTGTGATGACCTTCCAGCATATGGGCATTACCGCCGCGGCCGGTATTCTGAATTTTGTGGTTATCACCGCTTCTCTTTCGGCGATTAACAGCGATGTGTTCGGTGTGGGCCGCATGCTGCACGGCATGGCCGAGCAGGGCAGCGCGCCTAAAGTGTTCGCCAAAACCTCTCGCAACGGTATTCCGTGGGTCACCGTCGTGGTGATGGCCTGTGCGCTGCTGCTGGCGGTTTACCTGAACTACATCATGCCGGATAACGTCTTCCTGGTGATTGCTTCCCTGGCGACCTTTGCCACCGTGTGGGTGTGGATAATGATCCTGCTGTCGCAAATTGCCTTCCGCCGCCGCCTGTCGCCGGAAGAGGCGAAAGCGCTGAAGTTCCCTATTCCCGGCGGCGTTGCAACCACGGTTGTTGGCCTGGTGTTCCTGGTGTTTATCATCGCGCTGATTGGCTACCATCCGGAAACCCGTATTTCGCTGTACGTGGGCTGCGGCTGGATTGTGCTGCTGCTTATCGGCTGGCTTGTTAAGCGCCGGGTGAACGCGCAGTAATCGATTTTTGCCTCTCTTCCTGAAAGGAAGAGGGGACAAATAGCATTCACCTCCCTCGTTTTTCTCCCTCGCCCCTTTGGGGAGAGGGGCGGGGTGAGGGGACAAATTATCCTCGCCTCCACCCCTCCCATCCTCCCCAAAATTAACCCTCAATGATGAGTGATAAAGCCTTATGCTGTGGCAAGGTGGCGTCATTTTTAAGCGATGGGAAAGTTACTATGTTGAATGCCTGGCACCTTCCGGTGGCGCCGTTTCTTCAGAAGCGTGAGCAAAGCCTGACCATAACGCTGTGGCTGGCGGGAGATGACCTGCCGGAAAAAGTGGTTCTGCGCGGCGAAAAAGATAACGAAGAGATTTCCCTGGCCATGACGCGTCAGAAACACGCTCCCCTGGAGGGCGTTGTTGCCTGGAAGGTGACTCTTGATACCTCCGAAGGGCAGCCGCGCCGCCGCTACAGTTTTAAACTGCTCTGGCAGGACCGGCAGCGCTGGTATACGCCCCAGGGCCTGCGGAAAACGCCGCCGGCTCGCCTGGAACAGTTTGCTTTTGATACGCCTGATACCGGCCCTGACTGGGTGCAGGATCAGGTGTTTTATCAGATCTTCCCGGATCGTTTTGCACGAGGATCAAATCGCCAGCCGGCTCAGAACAACGTTTATTTTCATCATGCGGCAGGGCAGGACATCGTTCGGCGTGAATGGGACCAGCCGTTAACCGGGGAAGCGGGAGGATCGACCTTTTACGGGGGCGATCTCGACGGTATCAGCGAGAAGCTGCCGTACCTGAAAAAGCTTGGCGTGACGGCGCTTTATCTGAATCCTATTTTTACCGCGCCCAGCGTGCATAAGTACGACACTCAGGATTACCGGCAGGTGGACGAGCAGTTTGGCGGTAACGCCGCTTTCCTGCGGCTGCGGGAAAATACGCGCAGGCAGGGGATGAAGCTGATGCTGGACGGCGTCTTTAACCACAGCGGCGATACGCATGCCTGGTTTGACAGGCATCAGAGTAGCGACCGCGGCGCCTGCCACAATCCGCAGTCACCGTGGCGCGACTGGTACAGCTTCTCCGACGAGGGGTTTGCGCTGGACTGGCTGGGCTATTCAAGCCTGCCGAAGCTGGACTATCGCTCGGCTACGCTGGTGGATGAAATCTATCGCGGCGAGCAAAGTATTGTGCGGCACTGGCTGCGCGAGCCGTGGGGCATTGACGGCTGGCGTCTGGACGTTGTGCATATGCTGGGCGAAGCGGGCGGGGCGAAAAACAACCTGCAGCACGTCGGCGGCATTACCCAGGCAGCAAAAGAAACAAAAGCGAATGCTTACGTCCTGGGTGAACACTTCGGCGACGCCCGCCAGTGGCTGCAGGCTGATACCGAAGACGCCGCCATGAACTATCGCGGTTTTACTTTCCCGCTGTGGGGATTTTTGGCGAATACCGATATCTCTTACGAGCCGCAGAGCATTGACGCGCAGGCCTGCATGGCGTGGATGGAAGAGTATCGTTCGGGGCTTTCCCATCAGCAGCAACTGCGGATGTTTAACCAGCTCGACAGTCATGATACCGCCCGCTTTAAGTCGATTCTCGGCAAAGACGTTGCCCGGATGCCGCTGGCCGTTATCTGGCTGTACGCCTGGCCCGGCGTGCCCTGTATTTACTACGGTGATGAGGTGGGACTCGATGGTAACAACGATCCTTTCTGCCGCAAGCCATTCCCGTGGAATCAGCGGGATCAGGATGTAGACCTGCTGGCGCTCTATCAGCGTTTAGGCAAACTGCGTAAGCAAAGCCGGGCGTTACGCCAGGGCGGCTGCCGGGTTGTCTATGCCGAAGGCGATGCGGTGGTGTTTGCTCGCGTCTACCAGAATGAACGCGTATTGGTGGCGATTAACCGCGGCGAGGCGATTACCGTGACGCTGCCGTGGGATGCGCTGCTCAGCGGCAGGGCCTGGACGCAGCTCGAAGGCGAAGCCGGGCTTGATAACCGCGAATTGACGCTGCCGGCGGTTTCTGCCTCCGTGTGGCGGAGCCTGTAGGCAGACAAAAACAAAAAAGGCCGCATTCGCGGCCTTTCTTCGAACTTGCTTAGCGATTACAGCTTAGCAACGTTCTCGCTCAGGTACTTGGCCACGCCGTCCGGAGACGCGTTCATGCCTTCTTTCCCTTTTTCCCACTGAGCCGGGCACACTTCGCCGTGCTCTTCGTGGAACTGCAGCGCGTCAACCATACGCAGCATTTCGTCGATGTTACGGCCCAGCGGCAGGTCGTTAACCACCTGGTGGCGAACGATACCGGCTTTGTCGATCAGGAAGGAGCCGCGCAGTGCAACGCCAGCTTCCGGATGTTCAATACCGTAGGCTTTCTGAATTTCACGTTTGATGTCAGCCACCATCGCGTATTTCACTTCACCGATGCCGCCTTTATCAACCGGGGTTTTACGCCATGCGTTGTGTACGAACTCGGAGTCAAAAGATACACCAACGACTTCTACGCCGCGCTTCTGGAATTCTTCGTAACGCTTGTCGAACGCGATCAGTTCAGACGGGCACACGAAGGTGAAGTCCATCGGCCAGAAGAAGACCACGGTAGCTTTACCGTTGGTGTGTTTTTTGAAGTTGAAGTTTTCAACGATTTCGCCATTGCCCAGAACGGCAGCAGCGGTAAAGTCAGGGGCTGGACGAGTAACCAGGACCATATGTACTCCTGTTAATTTTGTTAAAGTGAATGTTAACGCAACGGGGGGAGTATAGGGGCTCCATTCCATGTAGCTCAATGGCATCTTGCCAATCAATCAGATAGGTTTTGGCTATCAAAAAGACGCTTATGTTGATGCCGGTAACCAAGATAGCCCTTTTTCTGAAAAGGGCAAGTTGTTGTAACGTGAACCGAGAACGATCACAAACTTTTTTGTTCCGCCATCGCCATCATGCGCGGATAGAACTGCCAGAACAGTTCCTCCAGTTGGTCATAATGGGCATCGAGATCGTGCCAGGAGTCTCGCAATGCGTCGAGCTTTGGTCTACGGCTTGCCATCCCGTTGAGAACATTAGCAATAAAGCTCATTTCCCGGTAACGCTCCAGCCAGCGTTCACGCCATAAATAGTTATTGAGGTTAATGAAACGCGGCGGCGTGTCGGCAAGCCAGGGCTCAATTTGCCCGCGTGCATAGGCGACAAAATCCTCAAGCTCGATATCCGGGCAGACCTTATCCCAGTGGCGTGACAGGAAGTGGTCCCACATAACGTCCAGCGAAATAGGCGAAACGCGCCGCGTTTTGGGGCCGAACCAGCCTCGGGCCAGAGCGACCTCCGGCAGGCCGTCCGTGAGGGCGTCCACCCGGCGATGCATATAAATGCCGGCCACGACCTCGGGCGAAAAGCTGTCGTCCGGGCTGCCGCGCACGAAATCCGCCAGCAAATTTCCCAGCAGGGAACTTTGGGCCAGATGGGCAAGATGCAGGTGGGCGAGAAAATTCATCGAATAGTTATTCCATTTATGGCTTTAAAACGGCCTGAGCGGGGTAAACGTGTTGCAGGGAAAGCCCCCTGCCACTAGACTAAGCCGCCTGTTTTTAAGTCTGAGTGCTATACCATGCGCGTTGCTGATTTTTCCTTTGAACTGCCTGAATCCCTGATTGCTCATTATCCGCAAGCCGAGCGCAGCAGCTGTCGTTTGCTGTCTCTGGACGGGCCGACGGGCGCGCTGACGCATGGCACTTTCACCGATTTACTCGACAAGCTCAACCCCGGTGACCTGCTGGTGTTCAATAACACCCGCGTTATCCCGGCCCGCCTGTTTGGCCGTAAAGCCAGCGGCGGTAAGATTGAAGTGCTGGTCGAGCGCATGCTGGATGATAAACGCATTCTGGCACATATTCGCGCTTCTAAAGCGCCAAAACCCGGCGCTGAACTGCTGCTGGGCGATGATGAAAGCGTACACGCCACCATGGTTGCGCGCCACGATGCGCTGTTTGAAGTCGAGTTTAACGACGAGCGTGCGGTGCTGGATATTTTGAATAGTATCGGCCATATGCCGCTGCCGCCGTATATCGACCGCCCTGATGAAGAGGCAGACCGCGAGCTTTATCAAACGGTTTATAGCCAGAAGCCGGGTGCCGTTGCTGCGCCGACGGCGGGCCTGCACTTTGACGAGCCGCTGCTGGAAAAACTGCGTAATAAAGGCATAGATATGGCGTTCGTCACGCTGCACGTTGGCGCGGGGACGTTCCAGCCGGTGCGCGTGGACAGCATTGAAGACCATATTATGCACTCTGAGTATGCCGAAGTGCCTCAGGATGTTGTGGACGCGGTGCTGGCCTGCAAAGCACGCGGTAACCGCGTTATTGCCGTAGGGACGACGTCGGTACGTTCTCTGGAAAGCGCCGCTCAGGCGTCTAAAAACGATCCGATCGAGCCGTTCTTCGGCGATACCCAAATCTTTATCTATCCGGGCTATCAGTACAAAGTTGTCGACGCGCTGGTGACGAATTTCCACCTGCCAGAGTCTACGCTGATTATGCTGGTCTCCGCGTTTGCCGGATACAAAAACACAATGCACGCCTACCACGAGGCGGTGAAGGCAGAATACCGCTTCTTTAGCTACGGCGATGCGATGTTTATTACCTGCAATCCGCAGGCGATTAACGAACGCCCCGGGGAGTGATTGCCCCTCACCCTAACCCTCTCCCCAGGGGGGAGAGGGGACTATACAGGTCATATTTTTCCCCCCTCTCCCCAGGGGGGAGAGGGGACTACACAGGTCTTATTTTTTTCCCATCTCCCTTCCAGGGAGAGGGCCGGGGTGAGGGTAACCCACCCCAGCTTATTCCGCCGTGAGCCCCGCCCGCGGCGTTAATTTATTCACCAGACTGTTTCTCTGGTGCTGGAGGAAATGTGAAATTTGAATTAGATACCACAGACGGCCGCGCACGCCGCGGTCGCCTGGTTTTTGAGCGTGGCACCGTCGAAACCCCGGCCTTCATGCCGGTGGGTACTTACGGCACCGTAAAAGGGATGACGCCGGAAGAAGTTGAAGCCACGGGCGCGCAGATTATCCTGGGCAACACCTTCCATTTATGGCTGCGTCCAGGCCAGGAAATCATGAAGCTGCACGGCGACCTGCATGATTTTATGCAGTGGAAAGGCCCAATCCTGACGGACTCCGGTGGTTTCCAGGTGTTCAGCCTGGGCGACATCCGTAAGATAACCGAGGCGGGCGTTCACTTCCGTAACCCGATCAACGGCGATCCGATTTTCCTCGATCCTGAAAAATCCATGGAAATTCAGTACGATCTCGGATCTGATATCGTGATGATCTTCGACGAATGTACGCCTTACCCGGCGGACTGGGATTACGCGAAGCGCTCCATGGAGATGTCCCTGCGCTGGGCCCAGCGTAGCCGCGATCGCTTTGATTCTCTTGAGAATAAAAATGCGCTGTTCGGCATTATTCAGGGCAGCGTTTACGAAGATTTACGAGATATCTCGGTAAAAGGTCTGGTAGAGATTGGCTTTGATGGCTACGCTGTCGGCGGCCTGGCGGTAGGAGAGCCGAAGGAAGACATGCACCGTATTCTGGAGCACGTCTGCCCGCAAATTCCTGCCGACAAACCACGTTACCTGATGGGCGTAGGTAAACCGGAAGACCTGGTTGAAGGGGTACGCCGCGGTATCGATATGTTCGACTGCGTCATGCCAACTCGTAATGCGCGTAACGGTCACCTGTTTGTTACCGATGGCGTGGTGAAAATCCGCAATGCTAAGCATAAAGATGACACCGCACCGCTGGATGCAGAGTGTGATTGCTATACGTGTCGCAATTATTCACGTGCTTACTTGCATCATCTTGACCGTTGCAACGAAATACTGGGCGCGCGTCTCAATACCATTCATAACCTGCGCTATTACCAGCGTTTAATGGCTGGTTTACGCAAGGCCATTGAAGAGGGTAAATTAGAGCACTTCGTGACGGATTTTTACGAGCGGACAGGTAAGCCGGTTCCACCTTTGAACGTTGATTAATTAAATAATGAGGGAATTTTAATGAGCTTTTTCATTTCTGATGCTGTCGCTTCTGCGGGTGCTGCTCCAGGACAGAGTCAATGGACTTTGATTCCAATGTTGGTGGTCTTCGGCCTGATTTTCTATTTTATGATCCTGCGTCCGCAGCAAAAGCGTACCAAAGAGCATAAAAAACTGATGGACTCTATCGCTAAAGGCGATGAAGTGCTGACCAACGGTGGCCTGGTTGGCCGCGTGACCAAAGTAGCTGAAACAGGCTATGTTGTTATCGCGCTGAACGACACTACCGAAGTGGTTATTAAGCGTGATTTCGTAGCTGCCGTTCTGCCGAAAGGCACCATGAAGGCGCTGTAATTTTCGTTTTCCCTAAGGGAACTAAATGTGTTAAACCGTTATCCTTTGTGGAAGTACATCATGCTGATCGTCGTGCTTGCGATTGGTCTGCTGTATGCGCTTCCCAACCTGTATGGTGAGGATCCGGCCGTTCAATTAACTGGCGTGCGCGGTGCCGCCGCCAGTGAACAAACGCTGATCCAGGTCGAAAACACCTTAAAACAAGAAAAAATTACCGCTAAGTCTGTGGCGCTGGAAGAGGGCGCTATTCTCGCTCGCTTCGACTCTACTGATACCCAGCTCCGCGCGCGTGAAGCGCTGATGAGCGTGCTGGGCGACAACTATGTCGTGGCGCTTAACCTTGCTCCCGCTACCCCACGCTGGATGTCGACTATCGGCGCAAATCCGATGAAACTCGGCCTTGACCTGCGCGGTGGCGTTCACTTCCTGATGGAAGTGGATATGGACACAGCGCTTGGCAAACTCCAGGAACAAAATATCGATGGCCTGCGCAGCGATCTGCGTGATAAGGGCATTGCCTACACTAACGTGCGCAAAGCGGACAATTACGGCGTAGACATTGTCTTCCGTGACGCTGGCTCGCGCGACTCTGCAAGAGATTATCTCTCTACTCGTCACCGTGACCTGGTGTTCTCGAACCAGGGAAGCAACACGCTGCGTGCCGTGATGAGCGATGCTCGCCTGAGCGAAGCGCGTGAATATGCGGTACAGCAGAACATCAATATCCTGCGTAACCGTGTTAACCAGCTTGGCGTAGCCGAACCGCTGGTTCAGCGTCAGGGTGCTGACCGTATCGTGGTTGAGCTGCCTGGTATTCAGGACACCGCTCGCGCAAAAGAAATCCTGGGTGCGACCGCTACGCTGGAATTCCGTCTGGTTAACACCAATGTGGATGCAAGTGCTGCAGCCTCTGGCCGTGTGCCGGGTGACTCCGAAGTGAAGCCGACTCGCGAAGGCCAGCCGGTTGTGCTGTACAAGCGCGTGATTCTGACCGGTGACCACATCACTGACTCCACCTCCAGCATGGATGAATACAACCAGCCACAGGTAAACATTTCCCTGGACAGCGCTGGCGGTAACATCATGTCTAACTTCACCAAAGACAACATCGGCAAGCCGATGGCGACCCTCTTTGTGGAGTACAAGGACAGCGGTAAGAAAGACGCCAATGGCCGTTCTGTACTGATGAAAGAAGAAGAAGTTATCAACGTGGCGAACATTCAGTCTCGCCTGGGTAACAGCTTCCGCATCACCGGTATCAGCAACCCGAATGAAGCTCGTCAGCTGTCTCTGCTGCTGCGTGCCGGGGCGCTGATTGCGCCAATTCAGATTGTTGAAGAGCGTACTATCGGTCCAACGCTGGGTCTGGAAAACATCAAGCAAGGCCTGGAAGCGTGTCTGGCAGGTCTGGTGGTGTCCATCATCTTCATGCTGTTCTTCTATAAGAAGTTTGGCCTGATCGCGACCACGGCGCTGCTGGCTAACCTGGTGCTGATTGTCGGGATTATGTCTCTGTTGCCGGGCGCAACGTTGACCATGCCGGGTATCGCGGGGATCGTCTTAACCCTTGCGGTTGCGGTGGACGCCAACGTCCTGATCAACGAGCGTATCAAAGAAGAGATCAGCAACGGGCGTACGGTCCAGCAGGCGATTGATGAAGGCTATAAAGGCGCGTTCAGCTCCATTTTCGACGCCAACATCACCACGCTTATCAAAGTTATCATCCTGTATGCCGTAGGCACCGGGGCAATCAAAGGCTTTGCTATCACCACCGGTATTGGTGTCGCAACCTCGATGTTTACCGCAATTGTCGGGACTCGTGCCATTGTGAACCTGTTGTACGGCGGCAAACGCATCAACAAGCTGTCTATCTGAGGAGTGCGTTGTGGCACAGGAATATACTGTTGAACAATTGAACCACGGCCGTAAAGTCCACGACTTTATGCGCTGGGATTACTGGGCCTTTAGCATCTCCGGTATCCTGCTGATCCTTTCCGTCGTGATTATCGGCGTGAAAGGCTTCAACTGGGGTCTGGATTTTACGGGCGGAACGGTAATCGAAATCGGGCTGGAAAAACCGGCCGATCTTGATGCGATGCGTGCTTCCCTGCAGAAAGCGGGCTTTGAAGAGCCGCTGGTGCAGAACTTTGGCAGCAGTCGCGACATCATGGTGCGCATGCCGCCTGCCAAAGGTGAAACCGGCGGTCAGGTGCTGGGCAGCAAGGTTGTGAGCGTGATTAACGAAGCAACCAACCAGAATGCCGCGGTGAAACGTATTGAGTTTGTTGGCCCGAGCGTCGGTGCCGATTTGGCTCAAAACGGTGCGATGGCGCTGCTGGTAGCGCTGATTTCCATCCTGGTTTACGTCGGCTTCCGCTTTGAGTGGCGCCTGGCAGCCGGTGTGGTTATCTCGCTTGTGCACGACGTGATTATCACGATGGGCGTGCTGTCGCTGTTCCACATCGAGATTGACCTGACTATCGTTGCGTCACTGATGTCGGTTATCGGTTACTCGCTGAACGACAGCATCGTGGTCTCGGACCGTATTCGTGAAAACTTCCGCAAAATTCGTCGCGGGACGCCTTACGAAATCTTTAACGTCTCCCTGACCCAGACGCTGCACCGTACCTTGATCACTTCAGGCACCACCTTAGTGGTTATCCTGATGCTGTATCTGTTCGGTGGGGCGCTGCTGAAAGGCTTCTCCCTGACGATGCTTATCGGCGTGAGCGTCGGTACGGCTTCTTCTATCTACGTCGCCTCTGCGCTGGCGTTGAAGCTGGGCATGAAGCGCGAGCACATGCTGCAGCAGAAGGTAGAGAAAGAAGGGGCGGATCAGCCGTCCATTCTGCCGTAATAGCGTTTAGAGTCTGATAAAACCGCAGCCTTCGTGCTGCGGTTTTTTTTCGTCCGGTGTTTTTCTCCTGACAGTATGCTGTCAGTAGGGGTCAGTAGACTCGTGGTTACTGACAACACAGGAGAAAAACAATGAGCGCAATCATCAACTGGTTTGAGATCCCCGTTTATATTCATCCGCTTGGGCTGTCATTCTGGGGAGAGGTCTGGCTGCTGGTTGCCTGGGGCGTGCGTATCAGGAGCGCCACGATCGTGCTCTTCAGGCCTTTATTGCTCTTCAGAAGGCCAAAGGTTACCTGCCTGGAAAATAAAAAAACCGGCCAGAAGGCCGGTTTTTTGGTCTGCTGTGACGGTTAGAAGTTGTAACCGACAACGAAGTAGCCGCCCCAGCCGGTTGCGCGAACGGTTTCAGTCATCCAGTTTAACTGGGTGCCGTCGTTCCACTGGCCGCCGTTATGGAAGTAACGGGCAACGATTGAGTAATGCAAGTGATCGTAGTTCAGCGACAGGATGTGGCTGGAAGCGATGGAGTTGCTGGTACGCTGCTTCAGACCGTTAGTGCCGTAGTCGCTGTCTTTGCCCAGATCTGAACCCCAGTCAAAGTTGGTGAAACCGATATAGCTCAGGTTACCGCCCCACAGGGAAGTAATCGGCACGAAGTATTTCACCTTGAAGCGGTAGCCATCCCACTCGTTTTCGTTGGTCGCTTTATAGTTCTGCCACTGATACTTGGCATACACGTTCAGGGACAAACTCATTGGCAGGCCGGTATCGATGTCGGTACCCAGACCCATGTACCAGGTGCTTTGGCGACCCGTCGCGTTACGGCCCATGTCGTAAATGTAGTTGTTGGCGAAGTACCACTCTTTGAACGGACCAAAGCTCAGATCGGTGCCGGTCAGCTTATCAATGGAGAAGCGAGGTTCGATTTCCATAAACAGTGGAGAACCGTGGTTCCAGATGCCTTTCGCCTGGGTGTTACCGCCGAAGAAGACTGGCGCATCCATATAGCCGTAGAAATCGAACCAGTCTTTTTTGGCGAAAGCTTCGTATTCCAGGTAGGTATCGTTGCGCAGCTGCGGCCCGAAACGGGTGTGGTAGCTGCCCACAACGTTAACGCTCTGGTGCCACCAGTCGGAGAGGTATTCGCTGTTTTTTGCTTCTTCTGCGCTGGCAGAGAAAGAGCTGGAAAGCGCCAGAACGGTGCCGGCTGCCAGAATAATTTTTTTCATATTTTTAGCCACTGTTTACGTAATTTTAGTGCGATGCGAATGTGAGATGTCATCCATGGCCGCCGGTCTCAGGGGAAGGACCTTTGCAGCGCGTCTATTATAGAAATCCCTGCTCACAAAAAGATGTTCTATTTCACATTCTTCTCATATGCGTAATCGATTGCGTTCACGTTTGCGCACATTAAAAACGGCGTGATTGTACCTGCTTCGTCAAATTACGCAAACGTATGCCGGGTTGTTACATCTAAGTGTGACGCGGATCACTATAAAGGCGGGGGATAATAGGGGATTTGCTTCACATATTGTGCGAGGCGTGTGAAAGAGTGTGACGAACTCCCTCGCCAGGCAAGGGAGTGGAGGGCTACCGGGCTGGCGCTGGCTGTGCGGCAGAAACCGGCTGAATATCGTGAATGCGTACAAAACCTAACTGCTCAGGCGTAATTCCGGACAGGCGCAGCGGAATCGACACATCGCTGGGTGCAAGAATGCTGGCCGGGGCGTCTATTTGCTGAGTCTGCACGTTAACTTCCTGGAAGCTGTCCGTGGTGCCCTGGATCTGGCCCCATTCTACTTTTCCGCTAAAGGCCGGTAACGGATCGTTAGATTCACCCTGGATCAGCAGCGTGGCGCGGGTGCCGTTAGCTTCTGCCGAGATATTGGTCAGCGACATTTTCAGGTTACCAATCTGGCTGTTCAGGCGAGCCGCCGTGTTTGAACCTGGCAGCAGATAAACGCCGCTGGTGGACTTCGCGTTCAGGGCGTTTTGCTGGGTAAGCTTCACCGTTTGCTGGCTGAGTTTCGTCATCTCCTGATTTAGCGAGCCAATCTGGCTGCGCATCTGACGCACTTCGGTTTGCTGGGCGCAGGCGGTGAGGCTCATCAGGCTTGAAACCAGGATAATTCTTAAGTAAGTCTTTGTCATGGTTGGTTTTTCCTTGTTTTCGTTCGCTGATTTAAGCGTAGTTCCCCGCGCTTGAAAAGTCATATTTAACGCCGTCGGGGCCGGTGCTGTCTTTGTACTCCCGCGACTTCGCGGTAAACTGTTGTTCATCTTTATAATCCCAGCAGGAAACGCTATGCATTGCCCATTCTGTTTCGCCGTGGACACCAAAGTTATTGACTCTCGCCTGGTGGGTGAAGGTTCCTCCGTACGCCGTCGGCGCCAGTGCCTGGTTTGTCACGAACGCTTCACGACTTTTGAGGTTGCGGAGCTGGTGATGCCAAGAGTTGTGAAGAGCAATGAGGTGCGCGAGCCGTTTAACGAAGATAAGCTGCGCAGCGGCATCCTGAAAGCGCTGGAAAAGCGCCCGGTTAACTCTGACGACGTGGAAATGGCGATCAGCCATATTAAGTCGCACCTTCGAGCAACCGGAGAACGTGAAGTCCCGAGTAAACTCATCGGCAACCTGGTGATGGAGCAGCTCAAAAAGCTGGATAAAGTCGCCTATATTCGCTTCGCTTCGGTCTACCGTAGCTTTGAAGATATCAAAGAGTTTGGTGAAGAAATCGCCCGTTTACAGGATTAATGCCGATGTCCCTTGATGAACAGTTTATGGCTCGTGCGCTGGAGCTGGCGAAGCGCGGACGTTTTACCACGGCACCGAACCCGAATGTCGGCTGCGTGATTGTCAAAGACGGCGAAATTGTCGGGGAAGGTTTTCATTTGCGCGCCGGTGAACCTCACGCGGAAGTACACGCTTTGCGTATGGCTGGCGAGCAGGCGCGAGGCGCGACGGCCTATGTAACGCTCGAACCTTGTAGCCACCATGGCCGCACGCCACCGTGCTGCGACGCCTTAATTGCCGCAGGCGTATCTCGCGTTGTTGCCGCCATGCAGGACCCGAATCCGCAGGTTGCCGGGCGTGGCCTCTATCGCCTGCAGCAGGCTGGCATCGAAGTCAGCCATGGCTTAATGATGAACGAGGCCGAAGCCCTGAACCGTGGTTTCCTCAAGCGTATGCGCACCGGTTTCCCGTTTATCCAGCTTAAACTCGGCGCTTCGCTGGACGGACGTACCGCAATGGCGAGCGGGGAGAGTCAGTGGATTACTTCTCCTCAGGCGCGTCGCGACGTTCAGCGTCAGCGCGCACAAAGTGCCGCTATCCTCTCAAGCAGCGCCACCGTGCTGGCGGATAACCCGTCATTAACGGTACGTTGGGATGAACTGGATAGCGCCAGCCAGGCGATTTATGCTCAACAGGATTTGCGCCAGCCTGTTCGCATCGTGGTTGATCGCCAAAACCGCGTGACGCCGCAGCATCAAATTATCGCTAACCCTGGGCAAACGTGGCTTGCCCGCTGCCATGCCGATGAACAACATTGGCCGGAAAACGTCGAACAGCTGTTGGTTCCGGAACATAACGGCCATCTTGATTTGGTGGTGCTAATGATGCAGCTTGGCAAACGCCAGGTGAATTCTGTCTGGGTTGAGGCGGGGGCAACGCTTGCCGGTGCGCTGCTGCAGGCAGGCCTGGTGGATGAGCTTATTGTCTACGTCGCGCCAAAACTATTAGGCAATGATGCCCGCGGATTGTGCGAGCTTCCTGGCCTTGAAAAACTTGCTGATGTACCGGAGTTTAGCTTTAGCGAAGTCCGGCAGGTTGGCCCTGATTTGTGTCTGCACCTGACGCCCGTTTACGGACGCCAGTAAAACGTAAGCAGCCACGAAAAGATTATGATAAAATCCGCCCCCCTGCGGGGCTAAACAGAACCCGTAAAGGAAGATTATGAACATTATTGAAGCTGCCGTTGCTACTCCTGACGCTCGCGTCGCCATCACCATCGCGCGTTTTAACAACTTCATCAATGACAGCCTGCTGGAAGGTGCTATCGACGCCCTGAAACGCATCGGCCAGGTGAAAGACGAAAACATCACCGTAG
This sequence comes from Cedecea neteri, assembly GCF_000757825.1. Lineage (GTDB taxonomy): Bacteria > Pseudomonadota > Gammaproteobacteria > Enterobacterales > Enterobacteriaceae > Cedecea > Cedecea selenatireducens. The sequence goes on along the minus strand of NZ_CP009451.1, from coordinate 1,606,202 downwards.
TTTGGGTGCCGGGCGCTTACGAGCTGCCACTGGCCGCTGATGCGCTGGCGAAAACCGGTAAATACGATGCGGTTATCGCGCTGGGTACCGTGATTCGCGGAGGCACTGCGCACTTCGAATACGTTGCCGGCGGTGCCAGCAACGGTCTGTTAAGCGTAGGCCAGGACAACGGCATTCCCGTTGCCTTCGGCGTGCTGACCACTGAAAGCATTGAACAAGCCATCGAACGCGCTGGCACCAAAGCCGGTAACAAAGGTGCAGAAGCTGCACTGACCGCGCTTGAAATGATTAATGTATTGAAAGCCATTAAGGCCTGATTTTTTGTAAGGGGAAATCTGTGAAACCTGCTGCTCGTCGCCGCGCCCGTGAGTGTGCCGTCCAGGCGCTTTACTCCTGGCAGTTGTCTAAAAACGATATCGCTGATGTCGAATACCAGTTCCTGGCGGAACAGGACGTCAAAGACGTTGACGTTGTCTATTTCCGCGAGCTGCTGAGCGGTGTGGCTACCAACAGCGAGTATCTGGATGGGCTGATGAAGCCTTACCTGTCTCGTCTGCTTGAAGAGCTGGGTCAGGTGGAAAAAGCGGTACTGCGCATTGCGCTGTTTGAACTGTCCAAACGTGACGATGTGCCGTACAAAGTGGCCATCAACGAAGCGATTGAACTGGCGAAAACCTTCGGCGCCGAAGACAGCCACAAGTTCGTTAACGGCGTTCTCGACAAAGCCGCTCCCGCTATTCGTCCCCACAAGAAGTAATCTCCTGGCCGGGTTTTCCCGGCCACATTTTTTCTGCAACTGACATTCTTGAGGTATCACGCATGGCATGCGGTGAGTTTTCCCTGATTGCCCGTTACTTCGATCGCGTAACAAGTTCCCGTCGTGATGTGGAAGCCGGTATCGGCGACGATTGTGCGTTGCTGTCGGTACCCGAAAAACAGCTGCTGGCTATCAGCACCGATACGCTGGTCAGCGGCAATCACTTCCTGCCGGATATCGATCCGCGCGATTTGGGCTACAAAGCACTGGCGGTGAATTTAAGCGATCTGGCCGCCATGGGCGCAGATCCGGCCTGGCTTACGCTTGCAATAACGCTCCCTGAAGTGGATGACGCGTGGCTTGCAGCGTTCAGCGATAGCCTGTTTGAGCAGCTGGATTATTACGATATGCAGCTGATTGGCGGCGATACAACCCGTGGCCCACTTTCCCTGACGTTGGGCATCCACGGCATGATCCCTGCTGGTCGGGCGCTTAAGCGGAGCGGTGCAAAAGCCGGAGACTGGATTTATGTCACCGGTACGCCGGGTGACAGCGCGGCTGGCCTGGCGATCCTGCAGGAACGACTGCAGGTAGCGAACGCGCAGCATGCGGATTACCTGCTCAAGCGGCATCTGCGGCCAATGCCGCGCGTTTTACACGGCCAGGCGCTGCGCGATCTGGCCAACAGCGCTATCGATCTTTCAGATGGCCTGATTTCCGACCTCGGCCATATCCTGAAGGCCAGCAGCTGCGGGGCACGTATCGATCTTGATTTGCTGCCTTACTCCGAAGCGTTGCGTGAGCACGTAGAGCCGGAACAGGCGCTGAAATGGGCGATGTCAGGCGGTGAGGACTATGAGCTGTGCTTCACCGTGCCGGAGCTAAATCGCGGGGCGCTGGAAGTGGCTATCGGTAACCTGGGCGTGCCTTATACCTGTATTGGGCAGATTATTTCTGCGTCTGAAGGGCTGCAGTTTACCCGAGAAGGTAAGCCTGTGACGCTTGAGATGCAGGGTTACGACCACTTTTCTTAGTGGCTGACGGTGACCCTCACCCTAACCCTCTCCCTAAAAGGGAGAGGGGATTTAAAAGCGCCCTAAAGGGGAGAGGGAGCAAAACCCCCAGCTGATAACGTTGATCGGCAAGGGGAGGGCATTATTTATATCCCGCCACGGGATGGCGCTGATAAAGCGTCTCCAGCTCGGCAATCTCCTGCGGCTTCAGCGTTAAATCTACGGCACCCAGTAAATCATCCAGCTGCTCCTGCCTTGATGGGCCGATAACGGGCGCGGCGATACCCGGTTTGCTGAGCAGCCATGCCAGCGCTACCTGCGCGCGTGAGGCGCCTTTATCGGCCGCGACGTTTGCCAGCCGTTCAGCGATAAGCGCGTCGTTTTCGTTATTCGTCTGGTATAGAGACTTCCCAACTTCATCTGAAACAGATCTTGCCGTGGTATCGCCCCACGGGCGGGTCAGCTTGCCGCGCGCGAGCGGGCTCCAGGGGATCACCGCTATTTTTTCTTTGTAGCACAGCGGCAGCATATCCAACTCTTCTTCGCGGTAAATCAGGTTGTAATGATCCTGCATGGTGACAAACCGCGCCCAACCTGCCTGAGACTGCAAAGCCAGGGCCTGTGCGAACTGATCGCTGCGCATTGAAGAGGCGCCGATGTAGCGTGCTTTACCGGCCTTAACCACGTCGTTAAGCGCCTCAAGCGTCTCTTCAATGGGCGTGTCGTAGTCCCAGCGGTGGATTTGCAGCAGATCGACATAGTCGGTGCCGAGGCGTTTCAGGCTATCGTCAATCGAACGCAGGATCTGTGGGCGGGAGAGGCCCTGAGGGAGATCGCCGACTTTGTTGTAAACCTTAGTCGCCACGACGACATCCTCGCGGCGGGCAAAATCACGCAGCGCACGGCCCAGGATCTCTTCGCTGCTGCCGTCGGAGTAATTATTCGAGGTATCGAAGAAGTTGATCCCTTTATCCAGCGCGTGGCGGATGATTTCCCGGCTGCTTTCTTCGGGAAGCGTCCAGGCGTGGCTGCCGCGATCGGGTTCACCAAAGGTCATGCAGCCGAGGCAAAGACGGGAAACCTTAAGGTCGGTGGTGCCTAACGGGGTGTATTGCACGATGTCGCTCCTGCTTATGTTGTAGGGTTATCCTAAAAGCATAGCAGGCCGTACACGTCATACTTCAAACCACAGCGGTGTTGGCGGCGCTCTCATACCCGAATCACTTACCTGAGTAAGCTCATCGGGATATGTTCACTTGCCGTCGTGCTGTGGATTGAATTATTTAGTGTACGGATGAAGTTAACTTAGCCAGCCCCGAATCTTAGCTTCGATACCGGCGGCATCAAGGCCAATCGCGGCGCGCGCTTCTTCCTGGGTACCCTGAGGAATGAAGAAATCAGGCAGGCCGAGGTTGAGTACGGGCACAGGTTTGCGGTGCGCCATCAGTACTTCGTTCACGCCGCTGCCAGCTCCGCCCATAATGGCGTTTTCTTCAATGGTCACCAGTGAATCGTGGCCTGCTGCAAGCTCCAGAATCAGTGCTTCATCCAGCGGTTTAGCAAAACGCATATCGACCAGCGTGGCGTTGAGTGCTTCGGCGGCGGCGGCGGCTTCAGGCAGTAAAGTCCCAAAGTTCAGCAGCGCAATTTTTTCGCCTTCGCGCTTCACTATACCTTTACCAATCGGCAGTTCAGAAAGCGGTGTCAGCTCTGCACCGGTACCGGTACCGCGTGGATAGCGTACGGCGCTTGGGCCTTCGCTGTAGTGGTAGCCGGTATGCAGCATCAGGCGACATTCGTTTTCGTCGCTCGGGGTCATGATAACCATGTCCGGAATGCAGCGCAGGAAGGAGATATCAAAGGCGCCCTGGTGCGTCTGGCCGTCGGCACCGACAATCCCGGCGCGATCGATGGCGAACATCACCGGCAGCTTTTGAATGGCGACGTCGTGAATCACCTGGTCGTAAGCACGCTGCAGGAAGGTGGAGTAGATGGCAACGACCGGCTTATAGCCGCCAATCGCCAGGCCTGCTGCGAAGGTCACCGCGTGCTGCTCGGCAATCGCCACGTCAAAATATTGGGCAGGATACTGGCGCGAAAACTCCACCATGCCGGAGCCTTCACGCATGGCCGGGGTGATGGCCATCAGCTTGTCATCGTGGGCTGCGGTTTCGCACAGCCAGTTGCCGAAAATCTTCGAGTAGCTCGGCAGGCCGCCGGTGCTTTTCGGCAGCGTTCCGCTCTGCGGATCGAACTTTGGTACGGCGTGGAAGCTGATCGGATCTTTTTCCGCAGGCGCGTAGCCACGCCCTTTTTTGGTCATGATATGCAGGAACTGCGGGCCTTTCAGGCTGCGCATGTTCTTCAGCGTATTCACCAGGCCAATCACATCATGGCCGTCGATTGGGCCGATGTAGTTAAAGCCGAGTTCTTCAAACAGCGTACCCGGCACGACCATGCCTTTGATGTGTTCTTCGGTGCGCTTCAGCAGCTCTTTAATCGGCGGTACGCCAGAGAAGACTTTCTTGCCGCCTTCGCGCAGCGTCGAATAAAGCTTGCCGGAAAGCAGCTGCGCCAGATGGTTGTTCAGCGCGCCTACGTTCTCGGAAATCGACATCTCGTTATCGTTAAGCACGACAAGCATGTCCGGGCGGATATCGCCCGCGTGGTTCATCGCCTCGAAGGCCATGCCGGCGGTGATTGCACCGTCGCCGATCACGCAGACGGTTTTACGGTCTTTACCTTCTTTTTCCGCGGCAACGGCGATCCCGATGCCTGCACTAATAGAGGTGGAGGAGTGACCCACGCTCAGCACGTCGTACTCGCTTTCCGCCCGCCACGGGAACGGATGCAGGCCACCTTTCTGGCGAATGGTGCCAATTTTATCGCGGCGGCCGGTCAGAATTTTGTGCGGATAGGCCTGGTGGCCTACGTCCCAGATGAGTTGATCGAACGGCGTGTTATAGACGTAATGCAGCGCCACGGTCAGTTCGACCGTACCAAGTCCGGAGGCAAAGTGCCCGCTGGAACGGCTTACGCTGTCTAGCAGATAGCGGCGCAGCTCATCGCAAAGCTTAGGTAAGCTTTCTTTAGGCAGCACTCGCAGATCCGGGCTGGCATCCACCAGAGCAAGGGTCGGGTATTTGGCGATATCAAAACTCATCAGAAATCTAAACTCATCGTTGTTATGCGTTATTTATCACGGTGGATAATGTAGTTTGCCAGCGCTTCCAGTGCCGCCGTGTCCAGCGACAGCTCAGCAAGCTCGGCCAGAGCCTGCAGTGCTTCCTGATAGAGATCCTGCGCTTTTGCCTGAGCCTGTTCAAGCCCCAGCAGCGCCGGGTAGGTACTTTTGCCCAGCTGTTGATCGGCCCCCTGGCGTTTGCCAATGACAGCGGTATCACCAATCACGTCGAGAATATCATCCTGCACCTGGAAGGCGAGGCCGATACTTGCGGCATAGCGATCCAGAATCGGCAGGGCTTTGCGCCCTCGCTCTCCGGCACTTAATGCGCCCAGGCGAACCGCCGCGCGAATCAGAGCACCGGTTTTATGCAGATGGATACGCTCCAGCGCCGCCAGATCAATTTGCTTGCCTTCGGCGGCCAAATCCAGCGCCTGACCGCCGCACATGCCCGCCACGCCGCTGGCGGTTGCCAGTTCTGAAACCATAGCTAAGCGATCGGCAATCTCAACGCCCGGCATTGGCGCATCACTCAGTATAGAAAACGCCAGCGTTTGCAGGGCGTCGCCGGCCAGAATTGCGTTCTCTTCGCCAAATTTAATGTGGCAGGTTGGCTGACCGCGACGTAAATCATCGTTGTCCATCGCCGGTAAATCATCGTGGATCAGGGAGTACGCGTGAATACATTCCACGGCGGCGGCCGGTGCATCCAGCGCTTCGTCCGCTACGCCAAACATTTCACCGGTGGCGTACACCAGGAAAGGGCGCAGGCGCTTACCGCCTAATAGTGAGCCATAGTGCATCGCTTCAACCAGTGGACTGTTCTGAAACGGCAGCGGCGCCAGAAAGCGTGAAATGGCGTCATTGACCCGAACAACATGGGCCTGAAGCTGTTGATTGAAATCCATGTTACTCGGCGTCCGGGGTAAAAGGAGTCAGAGAGGCGTCTTCGCTGTCGCTCAGTAGGATCTGTACGCGCTGCTCCGCCTGCTGGAGTTTCACTTGCCCCTGGCGAGCCAGCTGCACGCCGCGTTCAAATTCGTTTAACGCCTCTTCCAGGGCGAGGTCGCCGCTTTCCAGACGAGTAACTATTTGCTCCAGTTCGACCAGCGCGGTTTCGAAGCTGGCCGGGGATTCAGTTTTTTTCGGCATAGTGAATGTCTGACTCTGTTTTAATTCGACGCCGACATGGTAGCGGAGTCAATGTGATTATCAAGCAGGCTCGTGCAAGTCGGTTAAGGTGCGCAGTCTTTGCGGGATGGTGATATACTTGCGCGCCTCGGATGCAGGTGGCATTACGCCGCTGCAAGTACTTCTTTTTATGCCCGCGTGCTGCGCAGTCAGCCCGGCTGACTAAACGAACCCTTACCGCCATGAAGTTTATCATTAAATTGTTCCCGGAAATCACCATCAAGAGCCAATCTGTGCGCATTCGCTTTATTAAGATGCTCACCGGGAATATTCGTAACGTTTTAAAACACTACGACGAGAGCCTGGCGGTCGTTCGCCACTGGGACAACATCGAAGTTCGCGCCAAAGATGAAAACCAGCGTATCGCGATTCGTGAAGCGCTGACCCGCATTCCGGGTATTCATCACATCCTTGAAGTAGAGGATGTACCGTACACCGACATGCATAACATCTTTGAGCAGGCGCTGGAACTTTATCGCGATAAGCTGGAAGGTAAGAGCTTCTGCGTGCGCGTAAAACGTCGCGGTAAACACGAATTTAGCTCTATTGAGGTTGAGCGCTACGTTGGCGGCGGCCTGAATCAGCACATTGAATCCGCGCGCGTTAAGCTCAACGATCCGGATGTGACGGTTAACCTGGAGATCGAAAACGATCGCCTGCTGCTGGTTAAAGGCCGCTACGAAGGCATCGGCGGTTTCCCTATTGGTACCCAGGAAGACGTGCTGTCGCTGATTTCCGGTGGTTTCGACTCCGGCGTTTCCAGCTATATGCTGATGCGTCGCGGCTGTCGCGTGCATTACTGCTTCTTTAACCTTGGCGGTGCCGCGCACGAAATCGGCGTTAAGCAGGTGGCTCACTACCTGTGGAACCGTTTCGGCAGCTCTCACCGCGTGCGCTTCGTGGCGATCAACTTTGAGCCGGTGGTCGGCGAGATCCTCGAGAAAGTTGAAGACGGCCAGATGGGCGTGGTGCTGAAGCGTATGTTTGTGCGTGCGGCCTCTCAGGTTGCCGAGCGCTATGGCGTTCAGGCTCTGGTGACCGGCGAAGCGCTGGGCCAGGTGTCCAGCCAGACGCTGACCAACCTTCGCCTGATCGATAACGTTTCCGATACGCTGATCCTGCGTCCGCTTATCTCTCACGATAAAGAGCACATCATCGATCTGGCGCGCGAAATCGGTACCGCTGATTTTGCCCGCACCATGCCGGAATACTGCGGCGTTATCTCGAAAAGCCCAACCGTAAAAGCGGTGAAGGCGAAGATTGAAGAAGAAGAGCAGAAGTTCGACTTCTCTATTCTGGAGCGCGTGGTTGCGGAAGCGACCAATATCGATATCCGCGATATTGCGACCCAGACTCAGCAGGAAGTGGTTGAAGTCGAAACGGTTAAAGCGTTTGGGCCAAACGAGGTACTGCTGGATATTCGTTCCAACGACGAAGTGGACGAGAAACCTTTTGTACAGGAAGGCGTTGAGGTTGTGGCGCTGCCGTTCTACAAGCTGAGCACCAAGTTTGGCGATCTGGACCAGAGCAAAACCTACCTGCTGTGGTGTGAGCGCGGCGTGATGAGCCGCCTGCAGGCGCTGTACCTGAGCGAGCAGGGCTTCAAGAATATTAAGGTGTACCGCCCGTAAAGGACTGACCCTCACCCCGGCCCTCTCCCTAAAAGGGAGAGGGAGAATTCGGGTTGTTATACCTGCCTAAAAGGGAGAGGGAGAATTCGGGTTAGTCTCCCCGCCCCTTTGGGGAGAGGAGGAACACCGTTCTGGTTCCCTCGCCCCTTTGGGGAGAGGGTTAGGGTGAGGGGCTCTTACTGATAATCCCTGAAGCTATAAATCCCCGCCGCCAGCACCAGCTGCTGCGACACTTCATGAGCCTTCTCGCGGCTCACCAGCAGGTCGATAATCTTCAACGCAAAATCAATCGCGGTTCCCGGCCCCTGGCTGGTGAGCAGGTTGACGCGTGGATCCCAGACAACGCGTTTATCCTGCCATTGTCCTTCCGGGATGGTGTCTTTCAGGCCAGGAAAACCTGTCATGTTGCCTATCGGGAACAGCTCGTGCGGGACCAGCACCGTCCCCGCTGCCGCGCAAATCGCCGCCACAATACGGCCAGACAGATGAAACTGGCGTACGGTTTCGACCAGCAATGGGCTGTCGCGGAAGCATTCAGCGCCTTTAAGGCCGCCGGGCAGCACGATGATGTCGAAGTCACCGTCGGCAACCTCAACCAGCTGCGCATCCGCCAGCAGCTTCACGCCGCGTGAGCAAACAATTTTCAGGTCGCCGTCGGGGGCTACGCTTGCAGTCGTCACCTTGATTCCGGCCCGGACCAGCAGATCGATAGTCGTAACCGCTTCGGTCTCTTCAGTGCCAGGTGCCAGGCAGACCAGCGCTTGTGCGCTCATATTCATTCTCCTTACGTTTAACCTGCTCATAGAGGCGGGCGTTCACCGGCACAGGGATGCCGTGTGCTCTCGCTCTGCGCAGCAGGTAGCCGGTGATATAGTCAATTTCCGTGTGGCGCTCCAGGAGGATATCCTGCAGCATCGATGAGGTGTTTTCTGAAGTACTATCAATGACCTGCCAGACGTAATCAAGAAGGCTTTCCTGCGAGGTATGGTGCCCCTCACGCTCCATCACCTGCGCCACTTCTTCACAGATGCTGGCAATTTCTTCTGCGTGGTTTTTCAGTTCGCCATTAGAACAGTCGTACAGCGCGGTCAGGGGGTTGATCGCGCAGTTTACCGCAAGTTTGTTCCAGCTCGCCGGCTGGATATTATTGTGCCATGCGACGTCCGGCAGCGCGGCATGCAGCATATCTGCAAGGTAGCTGTAGTCGCTGGCTTTCGCGTTGCCTGGGCCGATGTGGGTGGTGCCTGTGGCCACATGAACAATCACATTGCCGTCTCTTTTGGCCGCCTGAGTCGTTAACCCGAGCAGCAAGGGCTGAGGCAAACCGCCTAGCTCATCCAGCGTCCCCATGCCGTTATGCAGCAGCAAAATAGGGCAGCTTGAAGGTAGCTGGGAGGCCAGCGTGCGCACGGCATCGGAAACCTGCCAGGCTTTGAGCGTCACTAATAAGAGATCGCTGGTGGCGAGAAATTCGGGATCGTTAGCCGTGAAGGACTCGTTAAAAACGCTACCGTTAGTATTATCAAGCAGATTGACGTGGCAGTACGGCTGCGGTACGCGCAGCCAGCCCTGAAGCTCATGGCCTTGTTTATGTAGTGCGGCCAGCCAAAGCTGACCCAGCGCACCGCAACCCAGCACGGTGATTTTCATCATTGCCTCCCCATTCGCCGACTTCGCGAATGCTAAACTTACTTTCTATTATAGCGTTATCGACTTTCCAGCTCTTTAACAGGTTGTTTTGCGCCGTCCAGCGGGTATTATGCAACGCAAACCAGAGAGGGAGAAAACACATGCCATCTTTTGATATCGTTTCTGAAATCGACCTGCAGGAAGTGAACAACGCGGTAGAAAACGCCGAGCGCGAGCTGGCCACCCGTTTTGACTTCCGCAACGTGCCGGCAAGCTTTGAGCTGAATGAAAAAAATCAGACCATTAAAGTCGCCAGCGAATCTGACTTCCAGGTAAACCAGCTGCTGGATATCCTGCGCGCCAAGCTGCTTAAGCGCGGCATCGAAGGCAGTTCTATTGATGTGCCTGAAGAGTTTGTTCACAGCGGCAAAACCTGGAGCGTGGAAGCTAAGCTGAAACAGGGTATTGAAGCAAGCGTTGCTAAGAAAATCATTAAGCTGATTAAAGACAGCAAGCTAAAGGTTCAGACCCAGATCCAGGGCGAGGAGATCCGCGTCACGGGTAAGGCTCGCGATGATTTACAGGCCGTAATGGCGCTGATTCGTGGCGGCAATCTGGGGCAGCCGTTCCAGTTTAAGAACTTCCGCGACTGACGGTTTGAGGGGCGTTTACGCCCCTTTCACCACCTGCTCAATCTCATACCTGTTCGTCAGCTTGCTGTCGATTTTCACGTACGCGCTGCGTTCTTCTGGAATGATATTCGCTTCGCTCACGCCCGGCTGAGCCAGCAGCCTTTCCCGCAAATTCTCGTCGTTCACGCTGCTTTCCGGTAGCTCAATACGCAGGCTACTGACGTACGGCGGTTCCTGCATCGTCCAACTGACGAATAGCCAGACCATTGCCAGCACCGCGCCCGCCAGGAAGACGGTTTGTGAATCAAACAGCCCGTTCAGCCAGCCGCCGAGCGACCCGCCGATAGCCACGCCGATAAACTGGCTGGTGGAGTAGATCCCCATCGCGGTGCCTTTATAGCCCGCCGGAGATTCTTTGCTGATAAGCGAGGGAAGAATAGCTTCCATCAGGTTGAACGCGAGGAAGAACAGCTGCACGCCAATCACCAAATCCCAGAAATGCGGGCCTGCGCCCCAAAGCACGATCTCGGCAATCAGCAGCACCGCCACGCAGCCAACAAACACGTGCTTCATGCGGCGTTTAACTTCGGCATAAATGATGAACGGCACCACCGAAACAAACGAAATCAGCATGGTGCAAAGGTACACTTTCCAGTGCTGAGCTGCTGGAAAACCAGCCTGCTCGAGCTGGCCCGGCAGGGCGACAAAGGTGGACATCAGCATGATATGCAGGCACATGATGCCGAAATTCAGCTTTAACAGCTTCGGCTCCATCATCACTTTGCGGAAGCAGCCCTTAACCATCCCCGACTCGCGGTTTAGCACGTGCGTTTCGGTATTCGGCACCACCCAGAGAGTGATCAGAATGCCGCAGCTGGCCAGGACGGCAATCATCCAGAACAGCGCCTGCAGGCCAAGCGCCTGGGTAATGATCGGGCCGAGCACCATGGCGATAGCGAAGGTTACGCCGAAGCTGACGCCGATAAAGGCCATGGCTTTGGTGCGGTTCTGTTCGCGGGTTAAATCGGACAGCAGGGCCATCACCGCGGCAGCGATAGCGCCGGAGCCCTGGAGCGCACGGCCTAAAATCACGCCCCAGATGGAGTCGCTAAGGGCGGCAATAATGCTGCCGAGCACAAAGATTGCCAGCCCGCCGACGATCAGCGGTTTGCGCCCAATGCGGTCTGAGAGCAGGCCAAACGGGATCTGGAAGACGGCCTGCGCCAGGCCATAGATACCAATGGCAAGGCCAATAAGCGCTTCGCTTGCGCCCTGCAGCGCCATCCCCCAGGTGGTAAGAACCGGCAATACCATAAACATGCCCAGCATGCGCAGGGAAAAGACGGTGCCTAAACCCCACGTCGCTCGCAGCTCGACGGGCGTCATTTTGTAATCGTTCATTACCACCTCAGATAAAAAGTCGGCCTTAGTGTAGTGCGAGGGCAGGGGAGGGTAAATCGTTAGTTATTTAACAGATATTACAGCGCGGATGCTTTGATGATACTGATAAAAAAGGGCACCGAGGTGCCCTTTCAGAGCGTTGAGAGAGTTCTCTATGCCTAAAAGCATTTTTCGCCAACGACTATACAATAAAGGATTCAGTTTTCTGGCGTTAACCAAACAAGTCAAAACCACGTTTTTGGCTTGTTTGCCACCAAATTAAAAAGGGCACCGAGGTGCCCTTTTATGCTTTTCGTGACTTACCAGACGTAAGTCAGCAGATTATGTGAGTCTGGCACCATAAAGTCGACCGACATCATGACGCTGAGCGAGGTAATGGCCACGATAGAGAAGATGAACAGCTTGCGCGCCCAGACCTTATCGTCTTCCACCTTATAGCCTCGCAGCGCCATGCCCAGCCACCAGACGCTGACCGCCGCGGCGACGATCAGGTATTTGTATCCGGCATACCCGCCCAGGGAGAGCATCAGCGTTGCCACCGCAAAAGCGATGATGTACAGCGTGATGTGGTTCTTGGCGACGGAAATGCCTTTTACCACCGGCAGAACCGGGATGTTGGCGGCCTGGTAATCTTTAAAGCGGAAGATGGCAATCGCGTACGAGTGCGGCATCTGCCACAGGCTAAAGATAGCCAGCAGGATAGCGGCGCCGGTGTCGAACTCGTTGGTTACGGCGCAGTAGCCAATAACCGGAGGAGCCGCGCCGGACAGGCTGCCAATCAACGTGCCGTAGACAGAGTGGCGTTTCATGTACAGGCTATAAACCCCGACATACACCACAAAGCCCATCACGGCCAGCCACATCGCCAGCGGATTAGCGCCAAACCACAGCAGCATGAAGCCAGCAATACCCAACAAGGTGGCGTACACCAGCGAAATTTTCGGTGAAATCAGGCCTTTAACCAGCACCCGATTCTTCGTTCTCTCCATCTTCTGGTCAATGTCGCGGTCGATAAAGTTGTTGTAGACACAACCCGATGCGACCACCAGTGACACGCCAACCAGCGTATAGAGGAACAGCGGGTAATTAATGCTGCCCTTCGAGGCCAGTAAAAATCCCCCAATGACAGAAATTAAATTACCGAAAATAATTCCTGGTTTCGTTACTTGCAGGTATTGCTTAATCATACATGCCGCTCTTAGTGAACCATCATGTTCAGGTTGAGGTTCCACATAATCCAGATCGAGCCGATCACCAGAATGGCAATAATCAGCACCGTAAAGGCGAAGGCCACCAGGTTCCAGCGCTCACTCGAAGAGGTGTTCAGATGCAGGAAGCACACGAGGTGCACCAGAATCTGTACTACCGCCGTCACCAGGACCACGGCAAGCATGGTGCCGTGAGAGGCCGTCCCTTCCATCACAATCCAGAACGGGATAGCCGTCAGGATGATGGACAGGATGAAGCCTGTCATGTAGGTCTTCACGCTACCGTGGTGGGCGCCGCTATGTTCAGTTGAATGACTCATTACATTGCCCCCATCAGATAGACTACGGAGAATACACAGATCCAAACCACGTCAAGGAAGTGCCAGAACAGGCTCAGGCACATCAGACGCGCACGGTTGGTGTTGGTCAGGCCGCGACGGGAAACATGAATCATCATGAAAGCCATCCACACCAGACCGGAGGTGACGTGCAGACCGTGGGTGCCAACCAGCGCGAAGAACGCTGACAGGAAGCCGCTGCGATCCGGCCCGAAGCCTTCCTTGATCAGGTGATGGAATTCATAGATTTCCATCCCTACGAAGCCCGCACCGCACAGGAAGGTCAGCGCCAGCCAGGAGATAACCTGGCTTTTGTTGCCTTTGTTCATGGCGATGATCGCCATGCCGTAGGTGATGGAGCTGACCAGCAGCAGGGCAGTTTCGACCATCACGAACGGCAGTTCGAAGATGTCTTTCCCTGACGGGCCGCCTGCGGTGCCGTTCACCAGAACGGCATAGGTCGCGAACAAGCAACAGAACAGAATGCAGTCGCTCATCAGGTAGATCCAGAAACCAAAGACCTTATTGGTTCCTGCATCGTGGTGCCCGTGCTCCGCGGCGTGGGCGTTATTTACAGTCTCAGTTGCCATTTTTCAGCCCTGCTTTGGTGAGTTCTTCGAAATGCTGATTTTCCAGTTTTTCGACTTCAGCCACCGGAACATAGTAATCCACATCTTCGTCGAAGCTTTTCGCAATCCAGGTGATGATGATGCCGGCAAAGCCAACGATCGCCAGCCACCAGATGTGCCAGATCATGGCAAAGCCAAACACGGTGCTGAATGCAGCGATGATAATACCGGCAGCGCTGTTGCGCGGCATATGAATCTCTTCATAGTGCGCAGGCTGTTTGTACGCTTCGCCTTTCTCTTTCATCTCCCAGAATGCATCACGCTCGTGAACGTGCGGCAGATGGGCGAAGTTATAGAACGGAGGCGGAGAAGAGGTTGCCCACTCCAGCGTACGGCCACCCCATGGGTCACCGGTCAGATCGCGGTTCTGCTCGCGGTCACGGATAGAGACGTAGAACTGAATCAGCTGGCACAGAATGCCCAGAGCGATCAGCGCCGCACCACAGGCCGCAACAACCAGCAGGGTGTGGAACTGTGGATCGATCTGCTGGCTCAGACGACGGGTCATACCCATGAAGCCCAGCACGTACAGCGGCATAAACGCCACGAAGAAGCCGATAATCCAGAACCAGAAGGCGCGTTTGCCCCAGGTTTCGTTCAGCGTGAAGCCGAACGCTTTTGGCCACCAGTAGGTCAGACCTGCGAAGCAACCGAAGACCACGCCGCCGATGATAACGTTGTGGAAGTGTGCAATCAGGAACAGGCTGTTGTGCAGCACGAAGTCCGCACCCGGCACCGCCAGCAGAACACCGGTCATGCCACCGATAGAGAAGGTGACGATGAAGCCAATGGTCCACAGCATCGCGGAGTTAAAGACGATGCGGCCCTGATACATGGTGAACAGCCAGTTGAAGATCTTCACCCCGGTCGGGATGGCGATAATCATGGTGGCAATACCGAAGAAGGCGTTTACGTTCGCACCGCTGCCCATGGTGAAGAAGTGGTGCAGCCAAACGATGAACGACAGAACGGTAATCGCGATGGTCGCCCACACCAGAGAGGTGTAACCGAACAGACGCTTTTTAGAGAAGGTTGCAACCACCTCAGAGAACACGCCAAACACCGGCAGCACCAGGATATAAACTTCCGGGTGGCCCCAGGCCCAGATGAGGTTGATGTACATCATCATGTTGCCACCCATATCGTTGGTAAAGAAATGGGTGCCAAGGTAGCGGTCGAGGGTCAGCAGCGCGACGGTCACGGTGAAGATTGGGAACGCTGCGATAATCAGTACGTTAGTACATAGCGAAGCCCAGGTGAACACCGGCATTTTGAACATAGTCATACCCGGGGTACGCATGTTCAGAATGGTCACGAAGAAGTTAATACCTGTCAGCGTAGTACCGATACCGGAGAGCTGAAGCGCCCAGATCCAGTAGTCGACCCCGACGCCAGGACTGTACTCAATGCCCGATAGCGGTGGATAAGCCACCCAGCCGGTCTGTGCGAATTCGCCCACGCCCAGTGACAGGTTAACCAGCACCACGCCGACAACGGTGAACCAGAAGCTCAGGTTGTTCAGGAACGGGAAGGCAACGTCACGTGCGCCAATCTGCAACGGCACAACCAGGTTCATCAGGCCGATAACAAAAGGCATCGCCACGAAGAAGATCATGATAACGCCGTGGGCGGTAAAGATCTGATCGTAGTGGTGAGGTGGCAGGAAGCCGGCTTCGCCCGCGGAGGCCAGCACCTGCTGGCTACGCATCATGACCGCATCGGCAAAGCCGCGCAGCAGCATGACGATAGCGACGATAACGTACATTACGCCAAGGCGTTTGTGGTCAACGGAAGTTAGCCACTCTTTCCATAAATATTCCCACTTACCGAAGTAAGTGATAGCCGCAAGCAGCGCCAGTCCCCCGACGATGATTGCCGCAACCGTAACCATGACAATTGGCTCATGGTACGGGATTGCATCCAGTGTAAGTTTTCCGAACATCGTATTATTCCTCGGCCCCTTAGTGAGAGGTTTCCGCGTGACTCATGTCCATGCCTTCCATACCTTCCATGCCTTTCATATCGTCATGGGAAGCCTGTTCACCTTCCGGCCTGGCCATGTGCATGCTCCCGTGTCCCATGAATTTGTTAATAACTTCTTTAAACAAATCAGGTTTAACACTGGAGAAGTATTCGACTTTGTTGTATTCGCTTGGCGCGGCCAGTTTCTCGTAGGTCGCCATATCGTTCATGACTTCTGGAGACTGTTTCGCTTTAGCCACCCATTGGTTAAAGGTGTCCATGTCCGGCGTGGCAATTGCCTTGAACTTCATGCCGGAGAAACCTTTACCGCTGTAGTTTGACGAAATACCGTCGTAGGTGCCGGCTTCATCAGCAATCAGGTGCAGTTTGGTCTGCATGCCTGCCATTGCGTAGATTTGGCTACCCAGGCGCGGGATAAAGAAGGAGTTCATCACCGAGTTAGAGGTGATTTTGAATTCCACTGGGGTGTTGGCCGGGAAGGCTATCTCATTCACCGTAGCGATACCCTGCTCCGGATAGATGAAGAACCATTTCCAGTCCATGGCGATAACTTCGATGGTCACCGGCTTCGCTTCATGTTCCAGCGGACGGCTAGGTTCAAGAGCGTGAGTGGTTTTCCAGGTCAGTACCGCGAGGAAGATAACGATAAGGATAGGAATCGTCCAGACGACAGCTTCAACCTTGTTCGAGTGCGACCAGTTTGGGCTGTATTTGGCGTCTTTGTTTGAAGCCCGATACTTCCAGGCAAAACCGATAGCCATTGCAATTGCAGGGATAACGACAATCAACATCAGGCCGATGGCCGTCAGTATCAATGAACGTTGTTCCAGTCCGATCTGTCCTTTGGGATCCAGGAGTGCAGAATCACAGCCACTAAGTAAAAATGCGCCTGCGATTAATGACAACCATCCCAAACTTTTATTGTATTTCCTGAGTCTCATTTAACGACCTCAATTCCGGGGAGCTCTATTGTCGTTTAAAGTGTGCCGGCATTTTACGGGAAGGTTACATTACTGTAAACATGAATGGCGCAGTGTCAGTAGGGTGTTACCGGGTTCTGCCGCCGATGTCACACAGAATGCAACAAACTGTAAAATCTAGCGTTGGCACGCGGGCCCTGAAGGTTATAACGAAAACCTATGTTTGCGGAAATAGACCGGGGAAATTGGTATAACCAATCAGTTTGAAATACATTTGGTTAACAATACGGCAGCATTTGTCACATATTTCCAACAAATATTAATTTCGCACCGGGCTGAATCGTTAAGGATAATCTTTTAATGCTTATTGAACAAAGTAATTAAAGAAAACTGTATTTAATTACGATAAATAGTCCTCGACGGTAACACTTATAGACCTGAGTAATTAATAGACAATAAAAGTAACTACCCGGTATTAATTACTTCATCTTAATGAAAAACATCGATGAATACGGCGGGATTGAGGCCGCTGAATATCCATCACTCTTCACAGGGATAAGGCAATGACAGGACACGTATCACCCATTATTGGCATCGATCTCGGTACCTCCAATAGCGCAGTCTCCTGGTTCAGCGAGGGCGCAGCGACGCTGGCTTTAGGCCAAAAAGGTGAGCGCTTAACGCCTTCCGTTGTCGGGCTGGATGATGAAGGGCACCTGCTGGTGGGCGAGGCGGCAAAGGCTCGACTGGTTAGCCATCCTCATCTGACGGTTGCCAGTTTTAAGCGCTATATGGGCACCGAGAAAGTTTTCACCCTCGGCAAACAGTCATTTCGTGCCGAAGAGCTTTCCGCATTAGTGCTGCGAAAATTAAAAGCCGATGCCGAAGTTGCGCTTGGTTGTGAAATCACGCGTGCGGCTATTACCGTTCCGGCTTATTTCAATGACTCCCAGCGCAAAGCAGTTAAAGCCGCAGGGCAAATGGCCGGGCTGGAGGTTGAACGCCTCTTAAACGAGCCTACTGCGGCAGCACTGGCCTACGGATTAGCCGACAGCCGCGAGCAAAAGTTCCTGGTCTTCGACTTAGGCGGCGGTACATTTGATGTTTCCATCGTGGATATGTTCGAGGGCGTGATTGAAGTCCGCGCCAGCAGCGGCGATGCCTGGCTTGGCGGCGATGATTTTACCGAAGCCCTGCGCCAGTGGATGCTGAGCGGCTATCCCCAGCTGACGCTGGATAACCCAGAGCTTGCCGCAAACCTGACCCGCCAGGCCGAATCCCTGAAACAGCAGCTCAGCAGTCAGGACAGAGCCAGCGCGAAGCTGGTTTATGCAGGGGAAGAATTTAGCTGGGATCTCAACGAAGAGACTTTCCAGGCGTGCTGCAGCGCGCTGCTGTCCCGCCTGAAAAAACCGGTTGTTCAGGCGCTGCAGGATGCGCAATTCGACGTTGCGCAACTCGATCACGTTATTCTGGTCGGCGGCGCAACGCGTATGCCTCTGGTACGCCAGCTGGTGACCCGAATGTTTGGTCGCTTCCCGCGTAATGAACTGAACCCCGACGAAGTCGTGGCGCTGGGGGCAGGCGTTCAGGCCGGACTGATTGCAGAAGACAAAGCTCTGGACGACGTGGTGCTTACCGACGTCATGCCTTATTCACTGGGCATTGCCGTATCGCGTCGAAACGGCGACAGGGTAGAAGAAGGTTTTTTCTCGCCGCTGATCGAGCGCAATGCTTTTGTGCCGGTAAGCGTAATGCAGACCTTCAGCACCATGAACGACAACCAGCGGCAGATAGATATTGAGGTCTACCAGGGGGAATCGCGCAAAGTCAGCGACAACCTGCTGCTGGACAGCATGTCGATTAAGATCCCTGCGCGCAAAGCGGGAGAGGTAAGCGTGGACGTACGCTTCACCTATACCCTCGACGGCATTCTGGAAGTGGAATGCAAGATTAGCGGCGAGCAAAGCGCCTCGACAATGGTGATTGAAAAAGCGCCGGGCACGCTCAGCGCCGAGGAAATTGCGAAGCGTTTAAAACAGCTTGATGCCCTTAAACAGCATCCTCGGGATGTGCCCGAAAACCGCCAGCTGGCTGCCGAGGCGGCAAAACGCTATGAGCAGACGCTGGGAGACAGACGCCAGATTATCGATCATTACGCCACGCAATTTGAACAAGCGCTGGAGCGCCAGGACCTGCGAATTATTGCCGCCGCGCGGGACGAACTGCGCCGGGTGTTAGACCAGCTTAACGACGGACTGTAAACATGGCGACGATATGGGATGTGCTGGGCATTGAGCCCACAACGGATGAACGTGAAATTCGTCGCGCTTATGCCCGCGAGTTAAAGCTGCGGCGGCCGGACAAAGATCCGCAGGGTTTTCAGGCCCTGCGCGAGGCGTTTGATAGCGCCAAACGCTATGCCAGTTCGGCGGTCGTCCTGTATGAAGACGCTGAAAGTCTGCCGGAGAAACCTGAACCTACGCCTATGGTGGATTATGTTCGGCAACTGATGCAGGAGCAGGCATCTTCGCCAGAAACGCCCTGGAGCAAAAATGAACTCTGGGAAAAAGCGCAGGCAATTTCGGCGCTTTTAATCAGGGATGAACTCGAAGGCTTGGGTGAGCTGCACCGCTATCTTGATAATGAAATCCCCGATGCGCTTGAGGCCAGGCATGCGTTTAGCCTGATGCTGGCCGAATCGCTAAGCGAGCAGTCCTGGCTTTACCGCAGCCTGTTAAATGAAGTTTCTGCGGTAATGGACTGGCAAATTGATAACTACCGTTCATCTCAACTGCCGGACTGGATAGTTCATGCTCTTGAGCAGCAGATTGCTATTACCGACCAGGAAAACTATTGGCAATATCTGGCCCGGCAGTACGGCGGCAGCCGTTATGGACAGTTGAAATGGCGTTTGCTGACGGAAAAGGACACGGAGATTTCATGGTGGGTCAGGCTGATTCCGGATCTCCTCTCGCAGCTGGCGGGTCAGGTGGGGGAATTACGCCAGCAGTCCCCTGCATTGCTGGAGCGCCTTAATCCATCGCTTCTTGAGGTACTACAAAAACCCACTCTGGCGCTTAGCTGGGGAGCCATCATTGCCGTACTTTTCTGGGGATATACGGCCTGGTTGCCGGGCCATGAGTCACCGAAAATGGCGCTTCAGGCTGGCGTCATGCTGGCCGTAGTGGCGACTTTTCTCTGGGGATATCCATTTCTTGAGCGCCGGTTTGAATCCGGAGGCGCGGCAGGCAAATGCGTTCATGCTTTTTTCTGGCTGGCGTCGGGGCTGCTTCTGGCGATGGCTTTCTATAGCGCCTGGCGTGGGGCGAGCGCATGGCAGGGAAAAGATGCCATAACGATGCGGGCGCTGGTTATCATGATCTTCCTTATTGTCCCGGTCGGGTGGGCGCTTTGGCAGCGGCGCAGCGACTGGCGTAACTTGCCGATCAGAATTGTGGTGGTGGTCCTGATGTTCCCCGTTTTGTTTATCCGCCAGCTTCCTCCACTGGTGAATATCCTGGGCATGATATTGCTGCCGATGCTTTACGGCATCATTATCGAAATGGTCTATTTCATAAAATAAAAAAGCCCCCGGTATACGCCGGGGGCTTTCATGTCAAAAGCCGTGCATCAGAACATCAGCACCATCCACGGGTAGCTGATAAGCATCAGTGAACACAGGAAAATGGCGCCAAAGATGGTGCCCATTCGCCAGTAGTCTTTGGTTGGCAGATAGCCGCTACCGTAGTAAATCGGGCTTGGGCCGGTGCCGTACGGGGTGATGATCCCCATTACGCCGAGCGACGTGACCATCATCAGGCAGAAGACCGGCATATTAATCCCCGGAATAGACGCGGCAATGGTCAGGGTCGCTGGCAGCAGGGCGGTGGTGTGCGCCGTGGTGCTGGCAAACAGATAGTGCAGCAGGTAGAACGCAACCAGCAGCATCACCGCCGACACTTGCGGATCGAAGCCGTGCAGCAGCGCGGCACCTTCTTTCCCAAGCCAGGCGATAAAGCCCACGCGTGCCAGGCCATCGGCCAGCGCCACCAGGGTGGCAAACCAGGCGAAGGTATTCCAGGCTGGTTTATTGCTGATAATGTCGTTCCAGTTCAGTACCCCCGGTCCACAGCATCAGGATAATCACCAGCAGGGCAGCCATCGCTGGTTCAATCCACGCGGCAGCGAAAATCCACATTAGCAGGGCGCTACACACGAACAGCAGCAGCAGGATTTCGTTGCGAGACAGTTTGCCCAGTTTTTCCAGCTCAGCGGCAGCCCATTTCGGCACTTCGTCATTGACCTTCACTTCAGGCGGATAGAACCAGTAGGCCAGCAGCGGCATCGTCAGGATCAGCAGCACGCCCAGCGGCAGGAAGGCCAGGAACCACATCCCCCAGGAGATCTCGAAGCCGATGATGCTTTTCACCAACGCCAGCGCCAGCAGGTTAGGCGCCAGCGCGGAGAGGAACATCGAGCTGGTGATACAGGCGGCGCTGATTGCGACCCACATCAGGTAAGAGCCAATTCTGCGCGAGCTTGGATCGTTCGGCAGAGAGCCATAAAGCGGCGGCAGGTTGGCAATAATCGGGTAGATGGTGCCCCCGCTGCGCGCGGTGTTAGACGGCGTGAACGGCGCAAGGAGCAGGTCGGCGAAGGTAATCGCGTAGCCCAGCGTCAGGCTGCGGCGGCCCAGATACTTCACCAGAATCAGCGCCAGTCGACGGCCAAACTGCGTCTTGTCGTAGCCGGCGGCAAACATAAAGGCGCCGAAAATCAGCCAAACGGTGGAGTTGCTAAAGCCGCTGACTGCCCACTGGAACGACTGGCTGGCCAGTTTAAACTTAGGATCCGCCAGTTCCGCCGGGCTGAACAGCAGCCACTGGCTAAACAGCGCAATCACCACGACGCCCGTTAGCCCGATCACCGCCCCCGGGAGCGGCTCGAAGATCAAGCCGACAATCACGCCAACGAAGACGGCGAAGAAGTGCCACGCATACGGCTCTAATCCTGCGGGAACCGGAAGCAGTAATATAATTATGCTGATCAGGATCGGTAAAAATAGCAATATAAAGCGCTTTTTATTCCCCGCGTTTGGGGGCGGGGATTTCGCCGTCTCGCTTATTGTTGAGGTGTTAGTCATAGCCTGTGCCTTAAAGTTATCATGATGAATTCGATTAATATTCCCTGCGAAACCTGTTTCCTGACTTTTATTTCTACCTAATCTTTTATAGGCAGAATTTGATGCATTCATGATAGTTTTTTTAATCGGTGCAAATCTAACCGCTCATCGCACCAGATTCCAGCCTCCCTTTAACCTCATATTTAATGTGTGATAGCCTGCTGTTTCTTGATTTCGTCATCATACTGAAAAAACAGGTGATTATCCCTTATTCTACGCATTGCTAAACCTTGTCAGGTATTTGATTTTGGTTTTTGTTAAGCAAAAAACCAACGTTTTTATTTAACTAAAAAAATTGCTCTGTTTATATCCATAGTCTTTACACGGTTAAAGATCAAATCGTAAGCTGATGTCAATCTACCGCTTCGCTTACGGCCAGGCCGTATTCAGCCAAAGTGGCTTCATATAAAACCTTTTATTATTTATGGTTATTATTTGTATTTGCTTTTTTTAAGGCGTTGACTAACATTCGAAAAATATATTCCGCGAAATAGCCGTTTCTGTTCACTAATTCAAATTACGTTACTCCCTGATAATTGTGTTGCCTGCCGGGGCTATTCACCGAGTGCCGGACAATGTCGACCTCACCTGCTGGAATGATAAAGAATGAACTCCAAAACCCCGATCCTGAAGCCGCTAACCTTGCCCAACGGCGCGGTGCTGAAAAACCGCCTGATCATGGCGCCAATGACCACCTGTACCGGTTTTTACGACGGCAGCGTGCCGAGTGACCTGGTTGAATATTATCGTGAACGTGCCGGCACCATCGGCACCGTTATCGTCGAATGCTGCTTTATCGACCCTAAAGGTCCCGCTTTCCCCGGTGCTCTGGCCATCGACAGCGATAACAAAATCCCCGGCCTTGCGCGCATTGCCAGCGCGATTAAATCCCAGGGATCGAAAGCGATTCTGCAGATTTACCACGGCGGCAGGATGGTTGAGCCTGAGCTGATTGGCGGCAGGAAGCCCGTTGCGCCGAGCGCTATCGCCGCGCCGCGTGAGGGAGCCACAACGCCTGAAGCGTTAACCGCGGAAGAAGTTGACGTGATGATCACCAAATTTGGTGACGCCGTGAACCGTGCCATTAAAGCCGGGTTTGACGGCGTGGAGATCCACGGCGCGAACACCTACCTGATCCAGCAGTTCTACTCGCCAAACTCGAACCAGCGTGACGATAAGTGGGGCGGCAGCCGTGAAAACCGCGCCCGCTTCCCGCTGGAAGTGCTCGAGATCACCCATAAAATGGCGAGCCGCTTCGCAGATGCTTCCTTTATTATCGGCTACCGCTTCTCGCCGGAAGAGATTGAGGTGCCGGGCATTCGCTTTGACGACACCATGTACCTGCTGGAAAAGCTGGCTGAAAGAGGTGTGGATTACCTGCACTTCTCCGTGGGCTACTTCAAGCGCGCCTCAATAGTTGATACCAAAGACCCAACGATGCTGATCGACAAATACCGGGCGATGCGCTCAGAAACGCTGGCGAAAGTGCCGGTTATCGGCGTGGGCGGCGTGGTTAATCGCAGCGACGCCGAAGAGGCGCTGGGCTTAGGCTATGACCTGATTGCCGTCGGCAAGGCCTGCATCGCTTATCCGGACTGGGCCGATCGCATCCTGAAAAATGAAACGCTCGATCTGTTCATCGACAGCACCAGGCGTGAAGAGTTGCTGATCCCTGAGCCGCTGTGGCGCTTCTCGCTGGTCGACGCCATGATCCGCGACGCCAGTACTTCTGGCCGTAAATACAAGGCCGGGGTCTTCCAGGAAAAAGTGGAGGCCGAAGCGCTCAAGCTTAAAATTAGCGTCACCCTCGACACCGACCGTATCACCGACATTACGCTGGTGCAGGACGATTCAGTGGATGTCGATTTCACCCCAAGCTTTGAGATCCTGCGTTCTCGCATGCTGGTGGCCAACAGCCCGTATGTTGATGCGGTGACCGGGGCTACGGCGCAAAGTGAGGCCTTGAAGAAAGCGGTATCCCGCGCGATGACAACCTCCAGCAAAGAGCACGTTATTGAAGAAGGCGGCAACCCGGATGCGCCGCAAAGCTACGATGTGGCGGTAATCGGCAGCGGCGGCGCAGGACTTGCGGCGGCTATTCGTGCTTCTGACGCCGGCGCTCGCGTGGTGATTATTGAGAAGATGCCAACCATCGGCGGGAACACCATCAAAGCCTCCGTGGGCATGAACGCCGCAGAAACTCGCTTCCAGGCGATGAAGGGCATCAAAGACAGCAAAGAGCTGTTCTACGATGAGACGCTGAAAGGCGGCAAGTTCAGAAACAATACCGAGCTGCTGAAAGAGTTCGTCGAGCGCGCGCCCGGCGCCATCGACTGGCTGGCAAGCCTGGATATTGTGCTGAACGACATCACCATCACCGGCGGGATGAGCATCGATCGTACCCACCGCCCTGCAGATCGTTCGGCGGTCGGCGGCTTCTTAATCAGCGGCCTGGTGAACAACGTTAACCAGCGCAGCATTGACGTTCTGCTGGATACCACCGTGGAAGATATCCTGCATGAAAACGGCGTGGTAACCGGGGTTAAGATCGCCAACGAATATAATGAACACCATGTTCTGCTGGCGAAAAGCGTAGTTGTCGCCACCGGCGGATTTAGCGCCAACCGTAAAATGGTGGTGCATTATCGCCCTGAGCTGAAAGGCTTTGTGACCACCAACCATAAAGGGGCGACCGGCAGCGGCATCGCTCTGCTGGAAAAAATCGGGGCGGGCACGGTGGATATGGATCAGATCCAGATTCACCCAACCGTGGAACAAACTACCTCTTACCTGATTTCCGAGTCCATCCGCGGGGGCGGGGCTATCCTGGTGAGCCAGGAAGGGCAGCGTTTCTACAATGAGCTGGAAACCCGCGACAAGGTGTCCGCCGAAATCATCGCCCTGCCGGAAAAGAGCGCCTGGATTGTGTTCGACGAGCAGGTGCGCCAGAACAACAAAGCGGCCGACGAGTACATTGCCCGTGGCTTTGTTATCAGTGCCCCAACGCCGGAAGAGCTGGCCCTGAAGCTGAACATGGACGGTCACGCACTGCAGCAAACGCTGGATCGTTATAACGGCTTCGTGGCGCAGAAAAAAGACGAAGACTTCGGGCGTACTACCGGCATGCGTTTCCCTCTGAATACCGGGCCTTACTATGCAATCCGCATTGCGCCAGGGGTTCACCACACGATGGGCGGGGTGACCATCAACACCAGTGCAGAAGTGGTGACTGAGCAGCAACAGGTTATTCAGGGCATCTGGGCTGCGGGTGAAGTGGTGGGCGGTATTCACGGTGCTAACCGCATCGGCGGTAACGCGGTGGCCGATATCATCATCTTCGGCACGCTCGCCGGGCAAAATGCGGCGGCACACGCGCTGGCTTAAGGCCATAAAAAAGCCGGGAAGGATCTCCTCTCCGGCTTTCTCAGACCGGGCGGTAATCTGCCCGGTTTTTTATTCTTTTAGATAAGCGCCGTTTTGCGCAGGGCCAGGAAGTCCAGCACGCCACCAAACAAAATGCCGCCGATGGCAAACAGCGCGCCCCATTCCAGAAGCAGTAGACCAAACGTCCACTCGGTAAGCCCCAGCGCATTACAGATAATCACCACCAGCCATGCCGCCAGCAGCAGGCAACCAAAGCTCAGAATACGCAGCGCCAGGCGATAGGCCGGTGCAAATTCACTGCGAGACATAAAGGTTTCGGTTTGCTGGGTAAATTCCAGCGTGCTTTTACACACCAGCAGTAAAAGGATCCCCGGCACCGCCGCAACGACCGAAAACAGGTAGAAGGTTGGCCAGCCGTGCGCCTCAACAAACCAGCCGGCAATCGGGCCGACATAGACGCGCCCCACGGCGGACAGCGCAGAAAGCAGCGCAAACTGGGTTGCAGAGAAGGATTTATTGCACAGGGTCATCAGCAGCGCCACAAACGCCGCGGTGCCCATGCCGCCGCACAGATTTTCAAAGAACACCGCGCTCGCCATGGTGAGCATGTCTTTGTCCGTCACCGACAGCAGCCAGTAGCCGGCGTTAGACACGCCCTGCAAAATGCCAAAAATTAGCAGCGCGCGGAACAGCGTCAGCTTTTGCATCAGCATCCCGCCGAGCAGCGCCCCGATAATGGTGGCACACAGCCCAAGGGTTTTATTCACCATGCCCACTTCACCGGCATCAAAGCCGACGCCGCGGATCAGAAACGTGGTGGTCAGGCTCATGGCAAAGGCATCGCCCAGCTTATAAAGCACGATCAGCAGCAAAATCAGCCAGGCGTTGTTGCGGCCAAAGAAGTCGCGCAGCGGCTCAACGACGGCGCGTTCCAGGCTTTTAGGCACCGGGATTGCGTCCGTTGGCTCAGGCGCTAAAAAGGTCGCAATAATACAAGGTATTAGCAGGGCTGCCATCAGCCAGTAGGTTGCCTGCCAGCCTAAATAGCGGTCCGCAATCCACAGCGCAAGGCCGCCGGAAACCAGCATCGCCAGGCGGTAGCCCAGCACGCTGATGGCGGCGCCGGTGCCTCGCTCTTCGGCAGACAGAACGTCGGTCTTCCAGGCATCAAAAACGATATCCTGAGAGGCAGAACAGAAGGCGATGATTACCGCCAGAGCCGCCATCCAGCGCAGCTGGGAGGACGGTTCAAGGAATCCCATGGCGGCAATAGCCACCAACAACAGAATTTGCGTAATTAACAGCCAGCCACGGCGACGGCCGAGCAGCGGCGGCGTGTAGCGGTCCATCACCGGCGACCAAAAAAACTTAAAGACGTAGGCCTGGCCCACGAGCG
Source organism: Cedecea neteri (assembly GCF_000757825.1). Lineage (GTDB taxonomy): Bacteria > Pseudomonadota > Gammaproteobacteria > Enterobacterales > Enterobacteriaceae > Cedecea > Cedecea selenatireducens. The sequence goes on along the minus strand of NZ_CP009451.1, from coordinate 1,579,721 downwards.
AAAAGAAACCGATGGTTTTCAGGTCGATATTTTCGACGGTCATCCAGGCCTGTAGCGTGCCGGAAGTCAGGGCCAGGGGGAGGCCGGATGCAAAGCCCAGAATCAGCAAAATGGCTGATTTCGGCTGCTGAAAGATGCGCAGATAATGATTGGACATAGGGGAATTGTGCAAACTCTGTTGTTGGCCCGCGCGAGCAGGCCAACGGGGTAAAAATTAACGAGCGTTCTGTTTGATGAAGTCGTGAACGCTGGTGTCCTGAGCCATATCCGCAATGGTATCGGTCAGTACGGAGTTAACCGCGTTAGCGATATTCTTGTTGGTGGCCTGGAACGCGCCTTCAACGTTGTAGTTGGAGCGGTAGTTCTTGGTCATCTTGTTGCCGTTCTTCGCGGTAGCAATGATGGAGATATCCGCTTTGGTGGCGATGTTGTAGCGCACGTTGCCCTGGGAAACGTCGGCGTACAGCTGGTTAACGATGATCTGCAGGTCAACCGGGCTGTTCGGCCCAATCATATAACCGCGCGCGGTCATCTGCTTCTCCAGCACTTCCTGCAGCAGGAAGCGCAGATCGCGTGATGGCGTCAGCGTGACCAGCTGGTTATCACGGGTCACTTTCGCCAGCGCCTGGTCGGTACGCTGATCGGCACCGTTGATGCTGAGCGTAACGCCCATCAGGCTTGGATCCTGCTGTGGCAGAGTGATTTTTGGCGCAACTTCAATGGTGGTTGGCGGTGTTGCACAGCTGGCCAGCATAAACATGGCAACCAGCGGGAAAAGTAATTTTTTTAACATGTTCGCTTTCTCAATGTACTCAAAGGGCAGGCTGATAAAAAATCACGCCATCATAACACTGCGGCTGTCCAGGGGAAGTGCCTGACGCACGGAATTTCATCGCGTTGCCTTTTTTCTGGGCCGCAGCAAAACCTTCTGACAGTTTTATGCCGGTTTAGTGCCTTAACTGCATGAGACTTCAGGCAACTGGGTAAAGAACGGCCGCCGAAAGCTAAATTTTTGTTGTGTTTAGCGTAAAAGCTGGCTAAAAGCGGCTAATATTTAAAGGGATGAGTGGCATCTCTACGTTGTCGAGGAGAAAGTTCATGCTGATACGCGAGCAGATAGAAGAGAAGTTAAAAGCAGGCTTTACCCCCGCGTACCTGGAAGTCGTGGATGAAAGCTATCGTCACAATGTCCCGGCGGGCTCAGAAAGCCATTTCAAGGTTGTGCTGGTCAGCGATCGTTTTACCGGTGAACGTTTTTTAAACCGCCATCGCATGATTTATGGCACATTGAGCGAAGAACTGGCCGGCCCGGTGCACGCGCTGGCGCTGCATACCTATACCATTAAAGAGTGGGAAGGGTTGCAGGATACGGTGTTCGCTTCACCGAACTGCCGTGGCGCGGGCAGTATCGCCTGATTTACTGCTAAGCGTTTGCAACTAAGGGAACTTTTCCGTTATGTTGCGGTATGTATACTGCGTTTTCAAAAACGGCCTGCGGGCCGTTTTGTTTTGTCTGGCTCTTCCAGGGAGGCGGGCAAAGAAAGAATAAATGACAGAGAAGTGTGAAAAAGGCCGCAGCCGTGCGCTATTGCCGTTCTCGACTCACCCCAGCGATGCCGCTATAATGCTGCGTCTTATTTTTCGGAATGTCTTCGGGATGATTCTGACGACAAGGAATGTGTTTCTGTTTCAGAGAACATCCTGGTTCTGTGAAGCCACCGGGCTTCCGGAGTTGACCGAGCACTGTGATTTTTTGAGGTAACAAGATGCAAGTTTCAGTTGAAACCACTCAGGGCCTTGGCCGCCGTCTCACGATTACTATCGCTGCAGACAGCATCGAAACCGCTGTAAAAAGCGAGCTGGTCAACGTGGCAAAAAAAGTTCGTATTGACGGCTTCCGTAAAGGCAAAGTGCCGATGACCGTCGTTGAGCAGCGCTACGGTGCTTCCGTTCGTCAGGACGTGCTGGGCGAGCTGATGAGCCGCAACTTTATTGATGCGATCATCAAAGAGAAGATCAATCCAGCTGGCGCACCTAACTACGTGCCGGGCGAATACAAACTGGGCGAAGACTTCACCTACGCGGTAGAGTTTGAAGTGTACCCAGAAGTTGAGCTGCAGGGTCTGGACGCTATCGAAGTTGAAAAACCGGTTGTTGATGTGACCGACGAAGACGTTGACGCGATGCTGGACACCCTGCGTAAGCAGCAGGCGACCTGGAAAGACAGCGACGCTGCAGCGACTGCAGAAGATCGCGTCACCATCGATTTCACCGGTTCCGTTGACGGCGAAGTGTTCGAAGGCGGCAAAGCCTCTGACTTCGTACTGGCAATGGGACAGGGCCGCATGATCCCGGGCTTCGAAGACGGTATCGTTGGCCACAAAGCGGGCGAAGAGTTCACTATCGAAGTGACCTTCCCTGAAGAATACCACGCTGAAAACCTGAAAGGGAAAGCGGCGAAGTTCGACATCGTGCTGAAGAAAGTTGAAGCACGTGAACTGCCGGAATTCACCGAAGAGTTCATCAAACGTTTCGGCGTTGAAGATGGCTCCGTTGCAGGTCTGCGTACCGAAGTGCGCAAAAACATGGATCGTGAACTGAAAGGCGCAGTGCGTAACCGCATCAAGTCTCAGGCAATCGACGGTCTGGTTAACGCGAACGACATCGACGTGCCGGCTGCGCTGATCGACGGCGAAATCGACGTTCTGCGTCGTCAGGCTGCACAGCGCTTCGGCGGTAACGAGAAGCAAGCTCTGGAACTGCCACGTGAGCTGTTCGAAGAGCAGGCTAAACGCCGCGTTGTTGTTGGTCTGCTGCTGGGTGAAGTGATTCGTACCCACGAGCTGAAAGCTGACGAAGAGCGTGTTAAAGGTCTGATCGAAGAAATGGCTTCTGCCTACGAAGATCCGACTGAAGTCATCGAGTTCTATGGTAAAAACAAAGAGCTGATGGACAACATGCGCAACGTTGCTCTGGAAGAGCAGGCTGTTGAAGCCGTTCTGGCTAAAGCGAAAGTGTCTGAAAAAGCGACCACTTTCAGCGAGCTGATGAACCAGCAGGCGTAAGTGCTTTTTGGCTTACAGGCCAAAAACAGCTGCATCAGGCCCGTCACCTTCCGGTGGCGGGCTTTTTTTATTGCTAAATCACACGATAAGCCATCAATAAATCCCCTTTTCAGGGTTAGCGTATCAAGAAAAGGTTGTTATGCTTGAAACAGGGCAAATCATCCCCATTATTCGGGTGTGGTTCCATTAATAATCCCTGACTGACTCCGTCCAGAATCGGCGCAAGGAACATAGTCAATATCCTGCGTCTCAAGTAGAATCAGTACAGTAGGCTTAATTACTCCAGGAGACGGACATGTCATACAGTGGCGAACGAGATCAATTAGCACCCCATATGGCCCTGGTGCCGATGGTTGTTGAGCAAACATCCCGCGGCGAACGTTCATACGATATCTATTCCCGTCTGCTTAAGGAACGCGTCATCTTCCTGACCGGCCAGGTAGAAGATCATATGGCTAACCTGATTGTGGCGCAGATGCTGTTTCTGGAAGCAGAAAACCCGGAGAAAGATATCTATCTCTACATTAACTCTCCGGGTGGCGTAATTACGGCCGGGATGTCGATTTACGACACCATGAAATTTATCAAGCCGGACGTCAGCACCATTTGTATGGGGCAGGCTTGCTCGATGGGCGCCTTCCTGCTGACCGCAGGGGCAAAAGGTAAGCGTTTCTGCCTGCCTAACTCCCGCGTCATGATTCACCAGCCGCTGGGGGGTTATCAGGGGCAGGCGACGGATATTGAAATCCACGCTAAAGAGATCCTGAAAGTGAAAGCACGTATGAACGAGCTGATGGCAGAGCATACGGGCAAAACGCTTGAACAAATCGAGAAAGACACCGAGCGCGATCGTTTCCTCTCCGCAAGCGAAGCGGTAGAGTACGGTTTAGTTGATTCGATCCTGACTCACCGTAACTAATGCCCGAAGCTTTGGGCCGTTATACTATAGTAAATGTAGCGGCCTGACTTAACGCTTCACTATCGGCTGCGCCGTAGAATGGCACTTGTGCTGCCGGTGGTAGCACACAGAAACAGAGAAGAGGTTTTACTGATGACAGATAAGCGCAAAGACGGTTCAGGCAAACTGCTGTACTGCTCTTTTTGCGGCAAAAGCCAGCATGAAGTGCGTAAGCTGATTGCCGGGCCGTCAGTGTATATCTGCGATGAGTGTGTCGATTTATGTAACGACATCATTCGCGAAGAGATTAAAGAAGTGGCCCCGCACCGTGAACGCAGTGCGCTGCCAACGCCGCACGAAATCCGTAACCACCTTGACGATTATGTTATCGGGCAAGAGCAGGCTAAAAAAGTGCTGGCGGTTGCGGTTTACAACCACTACAAACGTCTGCGCAACAGCGACACGTCTAACGGCGTCGAGCTGGGTAAAAGCAACATCCTGCTGATCGGGCCAACCGGTAGCGGTAAAACGCTGCTGGCAGAAACGCTGGCTCGCCTGCTGGACGTTCCGTTCACCATGGCGGATGCAACCACGCTGACCGAAGCGGGCTACGTGGGCGAAGACGTTGAAAACATCATTCAGAAACTGCTGCAGAAATGCGACTACGACGTACAGAAGGCCCAGCGCGGCATCGTGTACATCGATGAGATTGACAAAATCTCCCGCAAATCTGATAACCCGTCGATCACCCGTGACGTTTCCGGTGAAGGCGTGCAGCAGGCGCTGCTGAAACTGATTGAAGGCACCGTGGCTGCCGTTCCACCTCAGGGTGGCCGTAAGCATCCGCAGCAGGAATTCCTGCAGGTTGATACCTCCAAGATCCTCTTTATCTGCGGCGGCGCGTTTGCTGGCCTGGATAAAGTTATCGCTAACCGCGTGGAAACGGGTTCTGGTATTGGCTTTGGTGCAACGGTAAAAGCTAAGTCTGAGAAAGCCAGCGAAGGCCAGCTGCTCGGCCAGGTAGAACCGGAAGATCTGATCAAATTTGGTCTGATCCCTGAGTTCATCGGTCGTCTGCCGGTAGTAGCTACGCTCAGCGAACTGAGTGAAGACGCGCTGATCCAAATCCTGAAAGAGCCGAAAAATGCCCTGACCAAACAGTATCAGGCATTGTTCAATCTGGAAGGCGTGGAGCTGGAGTTCCGTGATGAAGCGCTGGATGCGATTGCCAGGAAAGCGATGGCGCGTAAAACCGGTGCTCGTGGCCTGCGTTCCATCGTTGAAGGCGCGCTGCTGGATACCATGTACGATCTGCCTTCCATGGATGACGTGGAAAAAGTGGTGATTGACGAGTCCGTCATCGCTGGCCAGTCCAAACCGCTATTAATTTACGGTAAGCCGGAAGCGCAGCAAGCATCCGGTGAATAATTCGCCAGAATAACCAGTCAGTTAATACAAAAATGGGGGATTTTATCCCCCATTTATTTTTCCTGCATTCCCGCAGTTGAATGTCCGGGAAACAGCCCCATATACTGATTTACTTGTTGGTGGAGCGGAAGCGTTCACCAAATCACCTGGCGGACATTAAACTAAGAGAGAGCTCTATGAATCCTGAGCGTTCTGAACGCATTGAAATCCCCGTATTGCCGCTGCGCGATGTGGTGGTTTATCCGCACATGGTTATTCCACTGTTTGTCGGGCGCGAAAAATCCATTCGCTGCCTGGAAGCTGCAATGGACCATGATAAGAAAATCATGCTGGTGGCGCAGAAAGAAGCTTCGACGGATGAGCCAGGTGTTAACGACCTGTTCACAGTTGGGACCGTGGCTTCTATTTTGCAGATGCTGAAACTGCCGGACGGCACGGTAAAAGTGCTGGTTGAAGGCCTTCAGCGCGCACGTATCACCACGCTTTCTGACAACGGCGAGCATTTCTCAGCCCAGGCTGAGTACCTGGAATCGCCTGCGATTGAAGAGCGCGAGCAGGAAGTGCTGGTTCGCACCGCAATCAATCAGTTCGAAGGCTACATCAAGCTGAACAAAAAAATTCCGCCAGAAGTGCTGACGTCGCTGAACAGCATCGACGATCCTGCACGTCTGGCCGATACCATTGCCGCCCATATGCCGCTGAAGCTGTCGGACAAGCAGTCCGTGCTTGAGATGTCCGATATCAACGAGCGTCTTGAATATCTGATGGCGATGATGGAATCGGAAATCGATCTGCTGCAGGTTGAGAAACGCATTCGCAACCGCGTCAAAAAGCAGATGGAAAAAAGCCAGCGTGAGTACTATCTGAATGAGCAAATGAAAGCAATTCAGAAAGAACTTGGCGAAATGGACGACGCGCCTGACGAAAATGAAGCGCTGAAGCGCAAAATTGACGCGGCGAAAATGCCGAAAGAAGCGCGCGAGAAAACCGAAGCCGAGCTGCAAAAGCTGAAAATGATGTCGCCGATGTCTGCGGAAGCGACCGTGGTGCGCGGCTATATCGACTGGATGGTTCAGGTGCCGTGGAATGCCCGTAGCAAGGTCAAAAAAGATCTGCGTCAGGCTCAGGAAATCCTCGATACCGACCATTACGGCCTCGAACGTGTGAAAGATCGCATCCTGGAATATCTCGCAGTCCAGAGCCGTGTTAACAAGCTGAAAGGGCCAATTCTGTGCCTGGTTGGGCCGCCAGGGGTAGGTAAAACCTCTCTGGGCCAGTCCATCGCAAAAGCCACAGGCCGTAAATACGTGCGTATGGCTTTGGGTGGCGTGCGTGACGAAGCGGAAATCCGCGGTCACCGTCGGACTTACATCGGCTCCATGCCGGGTAAACTTATCCAGAAGATGGCAAAAGTCGGGGTGAAAAACCCGCTGTTCCTGCTGGATGAAATCGACAAAATGTCTTCCGATATGCGCGGCGACCCGGCTTCCGCTCTGCTGGAAGTCCTTGATCCAGAACAGAACGTGGCGTTTAACGACCACTATCTGGAAGTGGATTACGATCTCAGCGACGTAATGTTTGTGGCGACGTCTAACTCCATGAACATTCCGGCTCCGCTGCTTGACCGTATGGAAGTCATTCGCCTGTCCGGTTATACCGAAGATGAAAAGCTGAACATTGCCAAACAGCACCTGTTGCCGAAGCAAGTTGAGCGTAATGCCCTTAAAAAAAGCGAGATTAAAGTTGATGACAGCGCCATTGTGGGCATCATTCGCTACTACACTCGCGAAGCCGGGGTGCGTAGCCTGGAGCGTGAAATCTCCAAGCTGTGCCGTAAAGCGGTGAAGCAGCTGCTGCTGGATAAAACGCTCAAGCACATCGAAATCAACGGCGACAACCTGAAGGACTTCCTGGGGGTACAGCGCTTTGATTACGGTCGTGCCGACAGCGAAAACCGCGTAGGGCAGGTGACCGGGCTGGCGTGGACGGAAGTGGGCGGCGACCTGCTGACCATCGAAACCGCGTGTGTGCCGGGTAAAGGCAAGCTGACCTACACCGGCTCCCTCGGTGAGGTGATGCAGGAGTCTATCCAGGCTGCGCTGACCGTGGTACGCGCTCGTGCGGAGAAGCTGGGCATTAACGGCGACTTCTACGAAAAACGTGATATCCACGTGCACGTCCCGGAAGGGGCAACGCCGAAAGATGGCCCAAGCGCCGGTATCGCCATGTGTACCGCGCTGGTCTCTTGTCTGACCGGTAACCCGGTGCGTGCCGATGTGGCGATGACGGGAGAAATCACGCTTCGTGGTCTGGTCCTGCCAATCGGTGGCCTGAAAGAGAAGCTGCTGGCAGCTCACCGTGGCGGCATCAAAACCGTGCTGATCCCGGATGACAACAAGCGCGATCTGGAAGAGATTCCGGACAATGTGATTGCCGACCTGACTATTCATCCTGTGAAGCGTATTGAGGAAGTTTTAGCCCTCGCGCTGCAGAATGAGCCTCACGGCATGCAGGTAGTCACTGCAAAATAGTGACCTGACGCAAATACAGCCAATAAAATTAGGGCTGGTAGGTGAATTGTCACTTGCCAGCTTTTTTTTGTGTCGCTAATTTAGTTGCTGGCTGAGTTTATCGTCCACAACTCCTGTTGTAAGGGCATGACGAGCCTGTTATAACTGCTGCGCGGTCGCACTTGAGGGATATCAGGTGCGATATAAATTATAAAGAGAGGAAGAGAAGAGTGAATAAATCTCAACTGATAGACAAAATTGCCGCAGGTGCTGATATTTCTAAAGCCGCGGCTGGACGTGCGTTAGATGCTGTTATTGCTTCTGTTACTGAATCTCTGCAGTCCGGGGAAGACGTAGCACTGGTAGGTTTTGGTACCTTTGCTGTTAAAGAGCGTGCTGCCCGTACTGGCCGTAACCCTCAAACCGGTAAAGAAATCACCATCGCCGCAGCAAAAGTACCAGGCTTCCGTGCTGGTAAAGCGCTGAAAGACGCTGTTAACTGATTTATTAGCCCCGGCTGGTTGGGGTATAGGGTGTCAGGTATCGCAGGGGCGCATCGTTTGATGTGCCTTTTTTATTGCCTGAAGCTTAATTTTACGCAGGTGTTGATGATTTGCAGCGGGTTTCTTGTCACAATACGTCCTTGCGCGCAGCACGGGGCAGCTTGAGTTTCTAAGGATGCCAGCTTAGCACCTGCGCAGGTTTACCAAGTCATACTACAGCGGAGTGTTGTTACACCATGATGGACAATTTACGAGCGGCGGCTAACCACGTCGTGCTCAAGATCATTCTGGGTTTGATTATCTTGTCATTCGTTCTGACTGGCGTAGGTAGCTACCTGACTGGCGGTAACAATAATTATGCCGCAAAAGTAAATGGCCAGGAGATTGCGCGTGGCCAGTTTGAGAACGCGGTTGCTAACGAACGTAATCGCCAGCAGCAACAGCTGGGCGATCAGTTCTCCGTTCTCGCGGGTAACGAAGGCTACATGAAGCAGATGCGTCAGCAGGTGCTCAACCAGCTGATTGATGAGGCGCTGCTCGATCAGTACGCCAAACATCTCGGCCTCGGCATCAGCGACGAACAGATAAAAATGGCTATCTTCAGCCAGCCTGCCTTCCAGACTAACGGCAAATTTGATAACGCTCGCTACAACGCGATTATCGGCAATATGGGGCTGACGGCTGACCAGTATGCTCAGGCTCTGCGCAACCAGCTCACTACCGACCAGCTGATTAAGGCCGTTGTCGGCACCGACTTTATGCTCACCGGCGAAACCGACGAGCTGGCGGCGCTGGTTTCCCAGCAGCGCGTTGTGCGTGAAGCGACGATTAACGTGAAAGCGCTGGCCGCGAAGCAGGAAGCGTCCGAGCAGGAAATCAACGCCAACTACGAGCAGAACAAAAACCGCTACATCACGCCTGAGCAGTTTAAAGTCAGCTACATCAAGCTGGACGCGGCTTCCATGCAGGAAGAGGCAAGCGATGCTGACGTTCAAGCTTACTACGATCAGCACAAAGACGAGTTCACCCAGCCGCAGCGCAACCGCTACAGCGTGATTCAGACCAAAACCGAAGCTGAAGCAAAAGCGATTCTTGACGAGCTGAACAAAGGCGGTGATTTTGCCGCGCTGGCTAAGGCGAAGTCTGCTGATATCATCTCTGCCCGTAACGGCGGCGACATGGGCTGGCTGGAAGCCTCCACCACGCCTGATGAGCTGAAAAATGCCGGCCTGAAAGAAAAAGGCCAGCTGTCCGGCGTCGTTAAATCCTCCGTTGGCTTCCTGATCGTTCGCCTGGACGATATCCAGCCTGCCGTTGAAAAACCGCTGGCGGAAGTCCGCGACGGCATCGTGGCTAAAGTGAAGCAGGAAAAAGCCGTTGACGCTTACTATGCTCTGCAGCAGAAAGTCAGCGATGCCGCGAGCAACGACAACGAATCTCTGGCAAGCGCCGAGAAAGTTGCCGGCGTTAAAGCGGTGCAAACCGGCTGGTTCGGCCACGACAGCCTGCCTGAAGAACTGAACTTCAAACCGGTTGCCGACGCTATCTTCAGCGGCGGTCTGGTTGGTGAAAATGGTTCCCCTGGCAGCAACTCCGACATCATTACCGTCGATGGCGACCGTGCTTTCGTGCTGCGTGTCTCCGAGCATAAAGCCGAAGCGGTTAAACCGCTGGCAGAAGTCCGTGACCAGGTTATCGCCGCCGTGAAGCAACAGAAAGCGGAGCAGCAGGCGAGGCAGGATGCCGACAAGCTGCTGAACGCGTTGAAACTGGGCAAAGGCGCTGACGAAATGAAAGCGGCGGGCCTGAGCTTTGGTGAAGCGAAAACTCTGAGCCGCACCGGGCAGGATCCTATCAGCCAGGCTGCATTTGGGCTGCCTCTGCCGGCAAAAGACAAGCCGAGCTTTGGCGTTGCCAATGACATGCAGGGCAACGTAGTGCTGCTGTCGCTGGATGAAGTGAAAGCGGGCTCAATGCCGGACGAGCAGAAAAAAGCGATGGTGCAGGGGATTACCCAGAACAATGCCCAGATTGCTTTCGAAGCGCTGATGTCCAACCTGCGTAAAGAAGCGAAGATCAAACTGGGCGATATCATCGACCAGCAGCAGTAATCCTCGCAAATTTTTGCAACGCAGTGTAATCCCAGAAGGCCGCTTTCGCGGCCTTTTCCATATTTGAAAACCGGCGTTTGTTCCTGCTTTTGCGCCCCGGTATGGTGGCCTCGCTGTCAACATACATGGAGGACACAGCATGACATCAGGCATCAAAGCGTTTTCACTTTCCCTCGTACTGGCCGGTTTACTCGGTTGCGCACCGGCGCATGCCACGGCAGAAAAAACGGCTCCGGCCTCGGCTAAAACTACTGTTTCTTCGTCGCAGCCTAAGGCAGTAACTGCAAAAGGGGGTGAGCAAGGGGAGGCGCTGGTCAGCATTAACAATGCCCCGGCAGAGGAACTTGCCCAGAAGATGAACGGCGTAGGGCTGAAAAAGGCGCAGGCCATCGTGAGCTATCGCGATGAGTTTGGTCCTTTTAAAACGCTCGACCAGCTGCAGGAGGTGCCGGGAATCGGCGCATCGCTGGTAGAACGTAACCTGGCTCGCATAAAACTTTGAGTTTCCGTGCTCAGGCTTCTACCTGAAGAGAAAAGTTTGCTACGCTGAATGAGAGGTCATACCAGTTTCTGGGGTATGGCCTCGCTTACCTTCACCTGATGACAACAAAAACAGTACAAGGGTTTCGCGCTATGCAAACACATATCAAAGTTCGTGGATACCACATGGACGTCTACCAACATGTTAACAATGCCCGTTATCTCGAGTTTCTCGAGGAGGCCCGCTGGGAAGGGCTGGAAAAGACGACGGGCTTCCAGTGGATGACGGAACACAACATCGCTTTCATCGTGGTGAACATTAATATCAGCTATCGCCGCCCGGCGGTGCTTGGCGACCTGCTGCGTATTGACAGCAAACTTCAGCAGATTAACGGCAAAAGCGGCGTGCTTAGCCAGGTTATGACGCTGGAGCCAGAAGGGGAAACCGTGGCCGATGCGCTGTTGACCTTCGTCTGCATTGATTTAAAAACGCAAAAGGCCGTTCCGCTGGAAGGTGAATTGCGCGAGAAGCTGGAACAGATGATGAACGCTTGAGGAGAGGGCGTGGTCGTCACCACGCCGTTATGACTTATTTCAGGCCAGTTTTTTGCTGCATGGTAGCCATCACTGCGGATTTGTTGGCCAGATAGTGGTTCAGGCCGTTAGCCCGCAGGTTGCAGGCGGCACATTCCCCGCAGCCATCACCCTGAATGCCGTTGTAGCAGGTGAGCGTCTCGTGGCGGATAGTTTCCAGGTGCTGCCAGTAATCGGCCAGCGCCCAGGTTTCTGCTTTATCCAGCCACATCAAAGGCGTTTCAAAACGAATATCTCTTGCCATTCCGAGGCTCACCGCGTGGTTCAGCGCTTTGACAAACTCATCGCGGCAGTCCGGGTAGCCGGAGAAATCTGTTTCGCAAACGCCGGTTATCACGGATTCAGCTTCAACCTGGTAGGCGTAGATCGCCGCCAGCGTCAGGAACAAAATATTGCGCCCCGGTACAAAAGTGCTTGGGAGACCGCTATCTTCAGGGTTGTAACCCGGCACCGGAATGCTGTCCCGCGTCAGGCTGCTGACCGCCAGTTCGTTCAGCAGGGTAACGTCCAGGACTTTATGCGCGCGGGCACCAAGCTTCAGCGACAGCTTTTGGGCTACGTCAATCTCTGCGCGGTGGCGCTGACCATAATCAAACGTCACGCAGTGCACTTCATCATATTGCTGTAAGGCCTGAATCAGGCAGGTGGTGGAGTCCTGCCCGCCGCTGAAAACCACGACTGTACGTTTCATTCTCTATCCTGTCGTTTACTGAAGTATCCGGAAAGGCGTTATGGTAACGCCCGGTTGCCACATGAACCAGCTTCTTCACGCCATACCCGGCGGCGGGAGCCAGGCCTCGCAAAAATCAAACCAGCCCCAGGCGTTCAGCTCAATGCCGTTGACGCCGGGTGGGGCGCTTATCTGGTAGCGATAATTAAACAGCGGCGTGACCACCGCATCCCGCATCAGGCCGTGAAATACCTCTTTCAGGCCTTCGTGGCGTTCATCGGGCGAGACATAAGCCTGCACCGCATCCAGCGTGGCCTGCAGGTGCGCATATTGCCCCGCGCTTAACAAATTAGGCCATAACACATCGCTGCGCAGCCATTGCTCAAGCGTGTATTCCGGCGCTTCACCGATAAGCCGATCCCCCATCACGATATCCGCTTCGGCAAGATGCTGGCAGCCGGCCCAGGTTTTGGCGTCGTGGAAAATAACCGTCAGTTCGCAGCCACGCTCTGCCAGGTAGTGCTTAAGCTGAAGCGCCATGGCGTGAAGCTCAACCGGTAAATGGTAAACCAGCGTGAGCTTTTTCGGCAATCTGACGGCCTGATGCCGATCCCAGCCGGGGATCTGCCAGCCGGGGATCATCTCGGTGTTCGGGGTAATAAGCTCGCTTTTGAGCGGCAGCGAGCCGATCATCTCAGGCTCCCGGACAATCTGCATAATTGTTCTTGCCTGCTCCGGGCTGAGCCGACCCTGAGGCCTGATCCCGAGGTAGCAAAACCCCAGGCTGATGCTGCTGCTTACCGGGCGCAGGTTCTCCAGCTCATCCTGCTGGCCGATGGCGATTTGCACCGGATGCAGGCAGCTGGTGCCTAGCGTGGTTTCGAAAAGCTGCGGCGTTATCCAGTATTCAACGGCTTTCAACAGCGGGTGTTTCAGGTGATAGCTTTCAAAACTTTCCAGCCGCACCAGATTTGGCTTAAAGCTGGCGATGCGGAACGGGCCGCAGCCTGACTGTGTATCCATTGGATGGGCCAGGCGGCTACAGTAGCTCGCCAGGCGGTGTGCAAGCCAATAGTCAGGCCGATGCAAAATAAAGCGCAGGCACTGTGCGTGCGGGATCTCGATGCGTTTGACGCTGATAAACAGCCGCCGCAGAGCGGGCAGCTCCAGCAACATCATCAGGCGCTGCTGGAGCTGGTGAGTTTCGACGGGTTCGCCGTTGTGCCAGTGAAGCGTTGAGCGAATAAAAAAGTCCCAGCACAGGCCCTTGTTTGAGATTTGCCAGTGGTGAGCGAGATCGGGCTGCGGCTGCGGGCTTTCCCGGCTAAAGCGGGTCAGGCCTGAAAAGATCTGCCCGGCCAGATGCTGCTCGGCGCGCCCCGGTAAAAAGCCAGGGCCAACGGGATCCAGAGGGCGGTAGTAAGGTATGCGTAGCGTAGGTACATCATTTTGCCACTGGCCGCCAAGAAACGGCTGCAGGAGCTGGCGCAGCTGTTCCGGCGCAAGCTGAGCCAGTTCCAGCGCGTTTTGATGCTGGCCCTTACCCAAAACCTGCTCCATCATGCCGGAACGGACGCTTTCCGGCGAAACCAGAAACGTCAGGTCACCGCGTTTGCCGCGTCCGGACTGCGCCCGCCAGCGAAGCCAGCCCGCGTCTTCCAGCTGATTAAGCAGCGTTCTGACGTGGCGATCGCTACAAAAGCAGCGCTCTGCCAGCTCGGCGACGGTCACCTGCTGCGGTTCCCCGCCGGAAGGCTGCCATAAACGCTGAAATTGATTGAGTCGATTCAGAAGTCGCATAATAAACCCGGAACATTTTTCCCCAAGTATTCACTATTAGTTCCGTATATTCCAGGGGATACTTTTGTCTGTCACGTCACTTCTGGAGTAACCATGGCTCGTCTGGCTGCATTTGATATGGACGGCACGCTGCTGCTGCCCGACCATCACCTTGGGGACGCAACCCTGAACACGCTGAAGCGCCTGCGTGAAGAGCGCCAGATAACCCTGGCTTTTGCGACCGGTCGTCACGAGCTGGAGATGCGCCATATTCTGGGCAAGCTCGATCTTGAAGCCTTCCTGATCACCGGCAACGGCACCCGAATCCACAGCACGGACGGCGAGCTAATGCACCGTAACGATCTCTCGCCGTGGGCGGTAGAGACGGTATTGCACGGCCATTGGGACACGGAAGCCAGCATGCATGCCTTTAACGATACAGGTTGGCTCACCAGCCATGAAATCCCGGACATGCTTCACGCCCATGTGTACAGCGGCTTCCGGCCTCATATCGTCGATCTCCGTACGTTACCGGCTCATGAAGTGACGAAGATCTGTTTTTGCGGCGATCATGACGATCTGTGCCGCCTGCGCATTCAGCTTAATGAAGCGCTGGGCGATCGGGCATTTATTTGCTTCTCGGCAATGGACTGTCTGGAAGTGCTGCCGATTGGCAGCAACAAGGGCGCGGCGCTCGGCGTTCTGAGCGAACACTTAGGTTTCACCCTGCAGGATTGCATGGCATTTGGCGACGCGATGAACGACCGCGAAATGCTCTCGGCGGTAGGGCACGGCCTGATCATGGGCAACGCTATGCCGCAGCTTAAAGCGGATTTACCTCATCTGCCGGTTATCGGCCACTGCCGTAACCAGGCGGTCTCGCACTATTTGACGCACTGGCTGGACACTCCACATCTCACCTATTCCCCCGAATATTGAGACCTTACAGCACCGGGCATCTAGCCCGGTTTTTTATACCCGCCTATACTCGTCATACTTCAAGCCGCAGGGGTGTTGGCTGAACTCGCGTTATCCTTGTATGGATATGATTCGGGCAATCTCAGCCTTAAACGGTGAGAGATCCCCAATATGCTCGTTGACCCAGGCCGGATTATAGTAGGACTCAAGATAGCGCTCGCCGCTGTCACAAAGCAGCGTCACGATAGAGCCGGTGCGGCCTTCCTCGCGCATTCTGACCGCCAGCTGCAGTACGCCCCACATATTGGTGCCGGTTGAGGCGCCCACCTTACGGCCAAGCTGAGATTCCAGCCATTGCATGGTCGCGACGCTCGCTGCGTCCGGGACGCGCATCATTTCGTCAATCACATCAGGAATAAACGAAGGTTCACAGCGCGGGCGGCCAATGCCTTCGATTTTGCTGCCGACTTCGCTTTTCAGGCTGCAGTCGCGGTGCTGCCAGTAATCGAGAAAAACCGAGTTCTGTGGGTCAACGACCACCAGCTTAGTGTCATGGCCCTGGAAGCGAAGGTAGCGGCCAATAGTCGCTGAAGTGCCGCCGGTGCCGGCGCTCATCACAATATAATCCGGGACAGGGTGCGGCTCATGGGTCATCTGGCGGAAAATACTGTCGGCGATGTTGTTGTTACCGCGCCAGTCTGTAGCGCGTTCGGCATAGGTGAACTGATCCATATAATGGCCGTTCAGCTCGCGGGCAAGCATTTCCGAAGCGGCGTAGATTTCGCAGGCGCTGTCTACAAAATGGCAGCGGCCGCCGTAGAATTCAATTTGTTCAATTTTGCGTTTTGCAGTGCTGGCGGGCATCACCGCGATAAACGGCAGGCCCAGCAGGCGAGCAAAATAGGCTTCAGATACCGCCGTCGAGCCAGAAGAGGCTTCGATAATCGTGGTGCCTTCTTTTATCCAGCCGTTACACAGCCCGTAGAGAAACAGCGAGCGCGCCAGGCGGTGCTTCAGGCTGCCGGTTGGGTGCGTGCTTTCGTCCTTCAGATACAGCTGAATACCCGGAAAACCCGGTAACGCCAGGCGAATAAGATGCGTATCCGCAGAGCGTTGATAGTCGGCGTTGATCTCACTAATAGCGTTAGTCACCCAGGTGCTGGTCATGGAAAATTCTCGTTTGTTAATTTGTGCTTAGCGTAATTCAAAGTCGGGATAAAAAAGTTGCCATTTTGCCTTTTTAAGGCTTTCATTAGAGAAAATATTTCTCCCTGGTTGCCCCGTGATAGATAAAATTGACCGTAAGCTGCTCTCGATGCTGCAGCAGGACTGTACCCTGTCTTTGCAGGCGCTGGCGGATGCCGTTAATCTGACCACCACGCCGTGCTGGAAACGATTAAAACGCCTGGAAGATGAAGGCTATATTCGTGGCAAAGTCGCGCTGCTGGACCCGGAAAAACTCGGCCTTGGCCTCACGGCGTTTGTGCTGATTAAAACCCAGCAGCACAGCAGCGAGTGGTACTGCAAGTTTGTCTCGGTGGTGGAAGCCATGCCCGAGATATTAGGCTTCTGGCGTCTGGCAGGTGAGTACGACTACCTGATTCGGGTGCAGGTGGCAGACATGAAGCGTTACGACGATTTTTACAAGCGGCTGGTCAATGGCATTCCGGGATTAAGCGATGTCACTTCGAGTTTTGCCATGGAACAGATAAAATACACCACAGCATTACCTCTAACGTTATGATTCCGCTAATCGCGGAACGGTAGCCTTCACTCTTTAGCCCTGGCCGGCTGACAGCATTTCAGGACCTAAACTTCGTGCGATTATTTGCTCAATTAAGCTGGTACTTCACCCGCGAGTGGCGACGCTATCTCGGCGCGGTGGCATTGCTTATTATCATCGCTATTCTGCAGCTTGTGCCGCCAAAAGTGGTGGGCGTGATTGTGGATGGCGTCACGCAGCAGCGTCTCTCCGCTCAGCAGGTGCTGATGTGGATCGGCGTGATGCTGGTTATTGCCGTGGTGGTTTATCTGGTGCGCTACGTCTGGCGCGTTCTGCTGTTCGGGGCGTCTTATCAGCTTGCGGTCGAGCTGCGGGAAAACTATTACCGCCAGCTAAGCCGGCACCATCCTGAATTCTATCTCCGTCACCGTACCGGCGACCTGATGGCGCGCGCCACTAACGATGTGGATCGCGTGGTGTTTGCCGCCGGGGAAGGCGTGCTGACGCTGGTGGACTCGCTGGTCATGGGCCTGGCGGTACTTATCGTCATGTCGACCCAAATCAGCTGGCAGCTGACCCTGCTGGCGCTGCTGCCGATGCCGATTATGGCGGTCGTCATTAAGCGTGACGGCGCGCGACTGCATGACAGGTTCAAGGTCGCCCAGGCGGCGTTTTCCGCCCTGAACGATCGCACGCAGGAAAGCATGACCAGCATCCGCATGATCAAAGCTTTTGGCCTGGAGGATCGTCAGTCGGCGCTGTTTGCCTCCGAGGCGCAGGACGCCGGGGCGAAAAACATGCGTGTGGCACGTATTGATGCGCGTTTTGATCCCACGATTTATGTCGCAATCGGTGCCGCAAACCTGCTGGCCATCGGCGGCGGAAGCTGGATGGTTATCGACGGCACGCTTACCCTCGGGCAGCTCACCAGCTTTGTCATGTACCTTGGGCTGATGATCTGGCCGATGCTGGCCCTGGCATGGATGTTTAATATCGTCGAGCGTGGGAGCGCGGCCTACAGCCGTATTCGCGCCATGCTGGAAGAAGAGCCGGGCGTGGTTGACGGCGATAAAACGCTGCCGGAAGGGCGCGCTGAACTGGTAGCCTCGATTCGCGAGTTCCGCTATCCGCAGGCCGCTCAGCCCACGCTGCAGAACGTTAACTTCACCCTTAAGCCTGGGGAAATGCTCGGCCTGTGCGGGCCAACGGGCTCGGGGAAAAGCACCATTCTTTCCCTGATTCAGCGTCATTTTGACGTTCAGGAAGGGGATATTCGTTACCATGACCTTCCGCTCACGGCGTTGAAAATTGACGGCTGGCGCAGCCGCCTGGCTATCGTCAACCAGACGCCGTTCCTGTTCTCCGACACCGTTGCCAGCAACATTGCGCTGGGTAAGCCGAACGCCACCCAGCAGGAGATTGAGCATGTCGCCCGTCTGGCAAGCGTCCATGAAGACATTCTGCGGTTGCCTCAGGGTTATGATACCGAAGTGGGCGAGCGCGGCGTGATGCTTTCCGGTGGGCAAAAGCAGCGAATTTCCATCGCGCGCGCTCTGCTGCTGGATGCCGAGATCCTGATTCTGGACGACGCACTCTCTGCCGTTGATGGCCGTACCGAGCACCAGATTTTGCACAACCTGCGCCAGTGGGGCGAACACCGCACGGTCATTATTAGCGCCCATCGCCTGTCGGCCTTAACGGAAGCCAGCGAAATTCTGGTCATGCAGCACGGGCATATCGCCCAGCGCGGCAGCCACGAAGGCCTGGCGTCTCAGCCCGGCTGGTACCGTGATATGTACCGTTATCAGCAGCTGGAGGCCGCGCTGGACGAGGCGCCGGAGCAGGAAGACGTCAGGGAGAGCGCCGATGAGTCGTAAACAACAGTGGCCTACCATTAAACGCCTGCTGGCTTACGGGTCACCGTGGCGCAAACCGCTAGGCGGAGCGATGCTGATGCTTTGGGTGGCGGCCGCGGCGGAAGTCTGTGGGCCGGTGCTGGTCAGCTACTTCATCGATAACATGGTCGCTAAAAACCAGATGCCGCTCGGCCTCGCCGCCGGGCTGGCAGTGGCCTACATTCTGCTGTCGATAAGCGCCGCAGGGCTGCACTATCTCCAGGCGCTGCTGTTTAACAAAGCGGCCGTGGGCGTGGTACAAAAACTGCGTACCGACGTCATGGATGCCGCATTGCGCCAGCCGTTAAGCGCATTCGATACCCAGCCCGTTGGGCAACTTATCTCCCGCGTGACGAACGACACCGAAGTGATTCGCGACCTGTATGTCACCGTCGTGGCGACGGTACTTCGCAGCGCGGCGTTAATTGGTGCCATGCTGGTGGCGATGTTTACGCTCGACTGGCGAATGGCGCTGGTGGCGATAACCATTTTCCCGGCGGTGATCGTCGTGATGTTTATCTACCAGCGCTACAGCACGCCGATTGTGCGCCGCGTCCGAAGCTACCTGGCGGACATTAACGACGGATTTAACGAAGTCATCAACGGCATGAGCGTGATTCAGCAGTTCCGTCAGCAGGCTCGCTTCGGCGAGCGCATGGGGCAGGCGAGCCGCTCTCACTATTTAGCGCGCATGCAAACGCTGCGGCTCGACGGCTGGCTTCTGCGTCCGCTGCTGAGCCTGTTTTCGGCGATGATCCTGTGCGGCCTGCTGATGCTGTTTGGCTTCACTTCCCGGGGCACCATTGAAGTCGGCGTGCTGTATGCCTTTATTAACTACCTTGGCCGCCTGAACGAACCGCTGATCGAACTGACGACTCAGCAGTCGATCCTGCAGCAGGCGGTGGTTGCCGGCGAGCGCGTGTTTGAGCTGATGGACGGTAAACGCCAGGATTACGGCAACGATAACCGGCCGCTCGCCAGCGGCGCTATTTCCGTCGACAACGTATCGTTTGCCTACCGTGGCGATCGTCTGGTGCTGCAGGACATTAGCCTGGAAGTACCTTCGCGCAGCTTTATTGCGCTGGTCGGGCATACCGGCAGCGGCAAAAGCACCCTGGCTAACCTGATGATGGGCTATTACCCGCTCACAAAAGGGGAAATTCGCCTTGATGGGCGGCCGCTGGACTCCCTCAGCCATGAAACGCTGCGCCGCGGCGTGGCGATGGTGCAGCAGGATCCGGTGGTGATGGCTGATTCGTTCTTCGCCAACGTGACTCTGGGGCGAGATATCACCGAAGAGGCGGTCTGGCAGGCGCTGGAAACGGTACAGCTGGCCGAACTGGCTCGTGCACTGCCGGAAGGCATTCATACCCGTCTGGGCGAGCAGGGCAATAACCTCTCCGTCGGCCAGAAGCAGCTGCTTGCGCTGGCGCGCGTGCTGGTTGAAGCGCCGCAGATCCTGATCCTCGATGAGGCCACGGCGAACATCGATTCCGGTACCGAGCAGGCTATCCAGCGTGCATTGGCGGTGGTTCGTCAGCACACGACGCTGGTGGTGATTGCCCACCGTCTGTCTACCATTACCGACGCGGACACCATTCTGGTGCTGCATCGCGGTCAGGCCGTGGAACGCGGCACCCACAGTGAACTGCTGGCGCAGCAGGGCCGCTACTGGCAGATGTATCAGCTGCAGCTGGCGGGTGAAGAGCTTGCCGCCGCCGCGCAGGAAGAATCGCTGACTGCCTGATGCACCACAAGCAGGCAATAAGCCGCTAAATAACCAATGCCTCTCCGCGTTGGTGCAACACGAAAACGCATCCTGCACCGCAGTGGTGCGTTTTTTCTTTTCAGACTCATCCCGCCCGACCTCACTCCTTATCCCGGCTTTCTGATAAGCCGCCTGAAGCCTGAAAACGTGCTGAATCACGCGGGTTTTTTATTCCTGGCATGGGCTTTGCTTTGCTCTCTACGTGCAGGTAACGACCTAATTCTGAGTGGAGAGGATTTATGAAGCTGGTAACCGTGGTAATCAAACCGTTCAAGCTTGAAGACGTGCGTGAAGCGCTCTCTTCAATCGGTATTCAAGGGCTTACCGTGACCGAAGTTAAAGGTTTCGGCCGCCAGAAAGGCCATGCGGAGCTTTACCGTGGTGCCGAGTACAGCGTCAACTTCCTGCCCAAAGTAAAAATTGATGTCGCTATTGCTGACGACCAGCTCGATGAAGTTATCGACGTGATCAGCAAAGCCGCCTACACCGGCAAAATCGGTGACGGGAAAATCTTCGTTGCAGAACTGCAACGCGTTATTCGTATTCGTACCGGCGAAGCCGACGAAGCCGCTCTGTAACTGCTGGCAAGCCTTGATTGGGATGGGAAAAATGAAAAAACTAGCTGCACTCCTTGGTTTAGGCGGACTGGCATTACTGCCGACGCTCGCCTTCGCTGCGGACGCGCCTGCGGTCGCGGACAAAGCTGACAACGCCTTTATGATGATATGCACCGCGATGGTGCTGTTTATGACCATCCCCGGGCTGGCGCTGTTCTATGGCGGCCTGATTCGCTCCAAAAACGTGCTGTCGATGCTGACGCAAATCTCCGTTACCTTCGCGCTGGTTTGCGTGCTGTGGGTGCTTTACGGCTACAGCCTGGCGTTCGGTACCGGGAATAACTTCTTCGGTAACTTCGACTGGGTAATGCTGAAAAACATCGAGCTGAAAGCGCTGATGGGCACTTTCTATCAGTATATTCACGTCGCCTTCCAGGGTTCCTTCGCCTGTATCACCGTCGGGCTGGTCGTCGGCTCTCTCTCCGAGCGCGTACGTTTTTCTGCGGTAGTCATTTTTGCGGCCGTTTGGCTGACGCTTTCCTACGTGCCGATTGCGCACATGGTGTGGGGCGGCGGTATCCTGGCCACGCACGGCGCGCTGGACTTTGCGGGCGGTACCGTGGTGCACATTAACGCCGCTGTGGCTGGCCTGGTGGGTGCTTACCTGGTGGGTAAACGCGTTGGTTTCGGCAAAGAAGCTTTCAAGCCGCACAACCTGCCAATGGTGTTTATCGGCACCGCAATCCTCTACTTCGGCTGGTTTGGCTTTAACGCCGGCTCCGCAAGTGCGGCAAACGAAATCGCTGCGCTGGCGTTCGTGAACACCGTCGTAGCAACGGCCGGGGCGATTCTCTCCTGGGTCTTTGGCGAGTGGGCGCTGCGCGGTAAACCTTCTCTGCTGGGGGCCTGTTCTGGCGCTATCGCAGGTCTGGTCGGCATCACTCCGGCATGTGGTTACGTTGGCGTGGGCGGTGCGTTACTGATTGGTCTGGTTGTAGGTCTGGCGGGCCTGTGGGGCGTGACTACGCTGAAAAAATGGCTCAACGTTGATGACCCATGTGATGTGTTCGGCGTGCACGGCGTCTGCGGCATCATCGGCTGCATCATGACCGGCATCTTCGCGGCAACTTCTTTGGGTGGCGTAGGCTATGCCGAAGGCGTGACCATGGGACATCAGGTTCTGGTGCAGCTGGAAAGCGTGGCGATTACTATCGTCTGGTCAGGCGTTGTCGCGTTCATCGCGTTCAAGATTGCTGACCTGACCGTTGGGCTGCGTGTGCCAGAAGAGCAGGAGCGCGAAGGCCTGGACGTCAACAGCCACGGCGAAAACGCTTACAACAACTAATCCGTTATGAATATTAAGAACCTCGCCTGGTCGGCGAGGTTTTTTTATTTCAGCGTCAACTATCCGCGATGGCGCATGACGCCTTCCTGAACCGTAGACGCCACTAACACCCCATCCTGAGTATAAAACTCCCCGCGCACAAAGCCGCGAGCGCTCGAAGCCGACGTACTTTCAACGCTATAAAGCAGCCAGTCGTTCATGTCGAACGGACGGTGGAACCACATAGAGTGATCGATGGTGGCGACCTGCATGCCAGGCTCCAGGAACCCTACGCCATGCGGCTGTAAGGCAACCGGCAGGAAGTTAAAGTCTGACGCATAGCCGAGCAGATACTGATGCACACGCAGATCCTGCGGCATGCTGCCGTTAGCGCGGATCCAGACCTGGCGGGAAGGTTGGTCGACGTGACCTTTCAGCGGGTTATGGAAGACCACCGGGCGGATCTCCAGCGGCTTCTCGCTAAGGAACTTCTCTTTCGCGTGCGGCGGCAGGAATTTCTCCAGAGAGCGGGCGATGTCTGTTTCAGACACCAGGCCGTCCGGCTTCGGCGCTGGCGGCATCTCCTTCTGGTGCTCATAGCCGGATTCAGGCGCCTGGAATGACGCGGTCATGTAAAAGATCGGCTTTCCGTTCTGCACCGCAGCGACGCGACGAGCGCTAAAGCTGTTGCCGTCGCGCAGGGTTTCTACGTCATAAACAATCGGTTTTTGGCTGTCGCCAGGGCGTAAAAAATAGCTGTGGAAAGAGTGAACGAGACGGTCTTCCGGCACGGTTTCTTTTGCCGCGTAAAGCGCCTGGCCGACAACTTGCCCGCCGAATACCTGGCGTAAGCCTAAATCCTCGCTTTGGCCACGAAACAGTCCCTCTTCAATTTTTTCCAGGTTAAGTAACGCCAATAAATTGCTGAGCGCCTGACTCATAAAATGTCCTCAATAAGGGGGAATGTGGCAAATTTCCGTGATTATAACATGCCCACAAACTATGCATTTGACGAGTCGCGGTTGGGAACATTCCTGGTTTTGGGCAGAATTCAGTGATCTGTGCCACACTTAAGCCGTTAAGCGTGTTTTTCAACGGGGTTCGTCCCCGGCGCTACATTGATAATAAGGAGAAAAAATCAATGAAACTTGTGCCTATGTTAAGTGCTTTGGCTATCGCGGTTGCTGTTGCAGGTTGTGCACACAAAAGTGCTGATGTCCCAACGCCTGCGCCGAGCGCCTCCGCCGGGGCCGCATCTGCTCAGCAGGCCGACATCGCATTGCCTAACGTATCCGGTACGGTATGGATCCGTCAGCGGGTTGCTCTGCCGCCGGACGCGGTGCTTACTGTGACCGTCTCCGACGCTTCACTGGCCGATGCGCCGTCTAAAGTGATTGCGCAAAAAGTGGTGCGTACCGAAGGCAAACAGGCGCCTTTCAGCTTCGTGATACCGTTCAATCCGTCTGATATTCAGCCGAAGGCACGCATCCTGCTGAGCGCAGCAATTACCGTTAACGATAAGCTGATGTTTATCACCGATACCTTCCAGCCGATCATCAATGAAGGCGGGACGAAGGCGGATCTGACGCTGGTGCCGGTACAGAATACCGCTATCCCGCTTCAGCAGAGCGGTGGGGCGGCAAGCACCGTGCCGTCAACCTCGCCAACTCAGGTAACGCCATCATCGGCGGTGCCTGCGCCAACGACTTACTAAAGCTAAACGCCTCCGAATGGGGGCGTTTTAATATTTCCAGCGGTAACGCAGCATATCGATATGCCCATCCCCTGACACCATCACGCCTTCTGAAAGCAGCGCCTGACGCTGACGCTGGAGATCCGGGCCGGTTAACGAGATAACACCTTGTCGATTCACTACTCGATGCCACGGCAAACGGCTGCCTTCCGGCAGGCGCTTAAGCACGCCTCCAACCTGGCGAGCGGCCCTCGGTGACCCGGCAAGCGCTGCAATTTCGCCATAGGTCGTGACGTAACCTTCGGGAATAGCGGCAACAATTTGGTAAACCCGCTGCGGGAAGGAATCGTGATTATCCATAGTGAACTCCTGACAAAATCGCTTCTAAGGATAATCGGCGGTGGGGAAAGCACCAAGTTAAACCGTTGATGCGCAATAAACCAACACCTGACCGCCGCTGGCTTGCAATTGCCGGAGTCTATGTGGATAATGCGCCAGCGCGTTGGATAACAACGCTCTCAATGGGGGCCCTGTTGGTTCTCCCGCAACACTAACTTGTGAACTCGGTCAGGTCCGGAAGGAAGCAGCCGCAGCAGGCGTCGTGTGTGCCGGGATGTAGCTGGCAGGGCCCCCACCCAATTCTGGCTTACCCCTTCGCCAGCACCGTTTTAGTCCTGCGTTTTTCTCCCCAACCCAGATTGATCCCCGCTGCCGCCAGCAGAATCATTGCGCCGCCGATAAACTGAATCGGGCTCAGGCTGTGATTAAAGACAAAGCGATCCACTATCACCGCCACAATCGGGTAGATAAACGAGAGTGAGGCGGTAATCGACGTTGGCAGCTTCTGAATCGCGCCGTACAGCAGCTGGTACATAATGCCGGTATGAACGATGCCCAGCATGGCCACGATTCCCCAATGCGTGAACGTCATGTGCTGCTGGAAATCCACCAGCGGTAGCAGCAGAAGCGTGCCAATGGCTACCTGAACGAGGGCAATTTGCTGCGGAGGCACGCCTTTCAGCTGGCGGGTGATAAGCGCCGTCAGGGCATAAAAGAACGCGGCACCCAGTGCCATCACAATGCCCAGCAGCCAGCCGCTATTACCGTCATGGCTCAGCCCGCTAGACAGCACCAGCAGCATGCCGGCAAACGATGCAGCCAGCCAGAGCCACCTGCTGCGGCTGACTTTCTCTTTCAGAATAAAAACGCCCATCCCGACCAGCATCAGCGGCTGCGTATTGTAGAGCACCGTGGCTAGCCCGATGGACGTTCGTGAATAGGCGGCGAACAGCAGCAGCCAGTTCACGACCAGCGCCACGCCGCCGAGGGCGGCGATCAAAACAACTTTGCGATTCAGATGGCTGCGCCAGTTACCGCTAAGCATGCTCAAAATAAACAGCGTGATAGTTGCGAAAACGCAGCGCCAGAAAACGACGTTGGCAATAGGCTGCCGAGAAAACACCACCAGTGCGCCGATGGTGCCGGAGATGAGCATCGCCGCAATCATTTGCAGGCTGCCGGTTCTTATCTCACGAGTCATTTTGTCTCTCCAGAATAAAGAGCTTTATTCTGCGCACTGTGGCAGGCTCGTTGAAGTGCTAAAATTAGGTCATGAAATCCTTTTGCCTTTATAAATGAGATAAAAATGAGTGATTACCTTCCTGATGATATCGACAGGCATATTCTGGCTATTCTTGCGGCAGATGCCCGTATCTCTCTGAAAGTATTAAGCGGAAAAATTGGTCTTTCTTCGCCGAGTACCGCAGAACGAGTGAAGCGGCTGGAAGAGCGCGGCGTGATTAACGGCTACACCATGAACGCTAATCTGCCGGCTCTGGGTTACACCCTGCAGGGACTGGTACGTATGAAACCTTTACCGGGCATGTTGCACAAAGTGGAGAAGATGATTCAGGCGATTCCTGAATGCATAGAATGCGACAAAATTACCGGTGAGGATTGCTTCATCATCAGGCTGGTGATTCGCTCTATTGAGCAACTGGATGAAATCCTTGATGAGCTGGCCGAGTTCGCCCAGTGCAATACTTCTATCGTCAAAAGCACGCCGGTAAAGCGAAGGCTGCCGCCTTTGTAATGGCTTAACCCGGATATATTTTCCGGGTATTTGAATTATGACAGAAATATTAAATTTACCGTGCTGGCTGGATCTTATTTATTCTCTATAGTATTAAACATCAACCTCTGTTTAAGCATTAAGGATTTGCAATGACGACGGCTACGTTGAACGTAAAAATAAGTATCGAGTTAAAAGAGAAGATTCGTCACTATGCGGAAGAAAATAGTGAAACCCTGGCAAGCGTAACGGAGAGACTTCTGTCAAAAGCTTTTGATGATCTTGACGGTGATGTGGGCGTCGACGAAGATGACGTAGACAGCCAGCACACCTCTGAGACTCGCGTAACGCCTTTAAACGATCGTGAGATCAAGGCATTGCGTAAACTACTGAAGAAGAAAAAATGAACGCCGGTACGGACAGTACCGCCTACGACTACCAGCAAGCCTGTGAATTATTACGATCGGGCTACCTGAAAAAAGTGAAACTGGGCTGGAATATTGGCAGCGATGAGTTTTTCCGTATCGCTTCTGACTGGTGCGATACCGGGGCCAGTATTAAAAAAGAGGGTGAACATTTCACCATTACCCTAAAAGGGTTTGCCATTCCGCGAATTTCACAGCATTAATTTTTATCGTCGCTTATTGCTAATCTTACAGAATATTATTTCCCTCTTATATTTTAGAGGGAAATAATCCGCTTTCTAAAATACCATTCCCCTCAGACTTTCATTTCTCGTTGCCGCCAGGTGCTGCCACAACGGTTGCAGCCGCTGGAGAGCAAGCTGCATCTCTTTGGGCTCAAGGCTAAAGGGCAGGCGTAAAAATCGTTCAAAGGCTCCCTCAACGCCAAACCGGGGCCCGGCGCCGATGCGAATCCCCTGACTTTCTGCCGAGGCGGCAAAAATCGTGGCCAGCGACTTCGGCAGTTCCACCCACCACGACAATCCGCCTTCCGGGGGCGATGTTTGCCAGTCAGGGAACAGCGTTTGCATCGTGGCGAAGCTCGTCTCACAGCGCTGGCGGAGCATTTCTCTGCGTTGAGGCAGAAAAAGCGCCGCATCGTTGAAGAGTTGAATGGCGGCCAGTTGCTCCAGCAGCGGCGTACCCAAATCAAAGGTATTGCGGATTTGTATCAGCGAACTGATGGTTTTAGCCGAGGCTCTAATCCAGCCCAGGCGCAGCCCGCCCCAGAAGCTTTTTCCGGCTGACCCGAGTGAGATGGTGCTATCTTCGGAGCCAAAGGCGGCCAGCGGAGCAGGCGGTGGTGCATCAAACCAGAGGTCAGCCATAGTCTCATCCACAACCAGCGTTGTATGGCTGCGGGCGGCAATCTCGCTCACCCTTTGGCGCGTGGCGGCGTCCATACAGCGGCCGGTGGGGTTATGAAAATCTGGAATTAAGTAAGCCAGCCGCGGCGAGGTTTGCGCGATGGTTGCCGCCAGGCCTTCAACATCCCAGCCGCTTGCGGGCAGGCTGACGGGAACAGGACGGCAGGATGCTCCGCGAATAGCCGCCAGCGCCATCGGGTAAGTGGGGTGATCGACCACCACGCGATCGCCTGGGCCAGTAAATAGCCGCAGAACCAGTCCCAGCCCGCTGACGGCGCCGTTTACCACCATGATTTGGTCGGGCGTGGTGGGTAAGCCTCGGGACGCATAGTGCCGCGCTATGGCTTCTCTCAGCTCCGGCAAACCCTGACTGTCATAGCCGGTAGAGGATAAATGTTCCGGCAGGAAAGTGAGCGCGGTGGAATAGGCCCGGTGAATTTCAGGCCCGGCGCTGAGGGCCGCAGTGGAAAGATCCAGTACCGGGGCGTTGCCGGGCAGCGGAGATACAGCCGGGCTGCTTTCGGGCAGCATGGTAACCGAGCCAGAACCCTGTCGGCTGAGCAGATAGCCCTCCTCACGCAGCTGTGCCAGTGCAGAAGCCACCGTGGTGCGGCTTACGCCCAGCGCGCCCGAAAGCTCTCTTTCACCCGGCAGCCTGCTGTCGAGCGGCAGCCTGCCGTCCAGAATCAACAGCCGCAGCCCGTCGCCTAACTGGCGATACACCGGCGAGCGGGATGACGCCTGGTGCCAGTGGCCCAGCAGGCGTGTTAAAGACGAAGTACCGATTCTGCGCAGCGTCATAGCAGTCCACTTTCTGATAACTGGACCTTAATACTAAGTCCATTTTGCGAGAGGGTATAGCCATAAAAATACAACGAGGATATTTATCATGATGGCTCGCCGTCTGCTGCAGCTCTATACCGGCCTGGTCTTTTACGGTGTTTCAACCGCGATGTTTGTTCGCGCAGATTTGGGGGCCGATCCGTGGAACGTCTTCCATCTCGGCGTGGCGAGGCTGCTTTCGTTAAATCTGGGCCTGGTGATGATAATCGTTGGCGCGCTGGTGCTGCTGCTATGGATCCCGCTGCGTCAGCGTCCGGGGCTGGGCACCATCAGCAACGTGATTGTTTTAGGGCTGGCGGCGGATGCCACGCTGGCGTTAATGCCGCCGCTGGAATCGCTTGTGGCTCGTTCGTTTTTGCTGGCAGGCGCTTTGGTCGTGAATGCGCTGGCGACCGGAATGTACATTGGCGCAGGTTTTGGCGCCGGGCCACGAGACGGCCTGATGACCGGGATTAATGCCAGAACAGGCTGGTCCGTGCGCAGCGTGCGTACCGCCATCGAGGTGACCGTGCTGCTCTCCGGCTGGCTGATGGGCGGCAGTTTTGGCGTGGGCACCGTGCTTTATGCTCTGGCTATCGGGCCGCTGATCCAGCTTTGCCTGCCGTGGTTTCGCGTTAAGCCGTTGAATAAATCGGGGTCTGCAGCACCCGAGCCGATATCGTGATCTTTCGACATGTGCTAAACACTCTGTTCCGAAGAATAAAATTCGCTTCGAGCGGGGGATAGCATGCAGCACGAGATCGTCAGCAAACCGGCGCTTAACTGGAACAGTTTCCAGCTGGCAGA
Organism: Cedecea neteri; assembly: GCF_000757825.1. Classification (GTDB taxonomy): domain Bacteria; phylum Pseudomonadota; class Gammaproteobacteria; order Enterobacterales; family Enterobacteriaceae; genus Cedecea; species Cedecea selenatireducens. The sequence continues at coordinate 1,550,775 of NZ_CP009451.1, read as the reverse complement.
GATATTGACCCACTGCTTTGAACAGTACGTGGTGCCGTTCCGACTTGACGGGGAAACCTTCGGCTGGCGATTCGTCTCTGAAGATCTTTTCCCCGGAGATAGCCTCGTCTGGCTTGACCGCGGGGAGCCTAAAGCCATGGCGCTGGTGACCCGGCGCGGGCAAACCTGTCGCCTTGCCGCGTTTGCCATTCGTCCGGAGCTGCGCGGGCAGGGGTTAGGCAAAATCTTCATTCAGCAACTGATCGACGAAGCGCGGGCTCGTGGCGATAAGCAGTTTTTCCTTGAAGTGATCTTAGGCAACGAGGGCGGACTGGCGCTGTATGAGCGAATGGGCTTTGTGCGCCAGAAAACGCTGGTGGGCTTCCATTCCTCTGGCGTGCCGGAAGGCGAAGCCGACGGGGAGCTGGCAGAAGTCGACCCGCTGCAAATGACTCGTAGAATGATGGCCAGTAACGACGCGCCGCTGCCGTGGCTTTGTGCGGCTGAAACGCTGTATAAGCTGCCCGGTAAGGCCTTTGTGCTGGATGATGTGGCCTATGCGATGGTTATCCCAGGTGAGATACCGAAGTTAAGAGGGCTGTTTGTTGAGCCGCATGCGCGACGGAAAGGGAAGGCCAAAAAACTGCTGGCTTTACTTCAGCATCGGTTCCCTGGAGTAGTGACTATTCCCAGCCTGCCCGAAGCCGTTGCGCCGTTATTTTTAAGCAGCGGTTTTACTCAGGATGCGCTCCAGCAGTACGAAATGAAGCTGACCTTGTAGATGAAAATGGGTGAGGGTGAAGGCCCTCACCGCGTAAGTTACAGCACGCCCTGAGCCAGCATCGCGTCCGCAACTTTGACGAACCCGGCGATGTTTGCGCCGCGCACGTACTGCGTTTGTTTCCCTTCTCCGCCGTACTCCACGCAGGCCTGGTGAATATCAAGCATGATGTGGTGCAGGCGAATATCCACTTTTTCAGCCTTCCAGCTCAGGCGAGCAGCGTTCTGCGCCATCTCCAGCCCTGAAGTTGCTACGCCGCCCGCGTTTGCCGCTTTGCCCGGCGCAAACAGCACGCCGGCTTCCACAAACAAATCCGTAGCGGCGATCGTTGTCGGCATATTTGCCCCTTCGGCTACGGCCTTCACGCCGTTGGCGATGAGCGTTTGTGCCGCCTCGACGTCCAGCTCGTTTTGAGTTGCGCACGGCAGAGCAATATCAACCGGCACGCTCCACGGCTGCTGGCCTTCCAGGTAAGTGAGGCCAAATTCGTGGGCATAATCTGCTACGCGGCCGTCGCGGCTGGCTTTGATTTCGCACAGGCGCGCCAGTTTTTCTGCGCTAAAGCCTGCTTCGTCGACCACGGTGCCGTTGGAGTCGGAGGCGGTGACCACGCGTGCGCCGAGCGACATGGCTTTTTCAATCGCATACTGGGCCACGTTGCCGGAGCCGGAAACCGCCACGCGCATGCCCTCGAAGCCCAGGCCGTGGCGCTGTAGCATGGCGTCGGTGAAGTAAATCAGCCCGTAGCCGGTCGCTTCCGGGCGAATCAGGCTACCGCCGAACGACAGCCCTTTGCCCGTGAACACGCAGGCGGTGTTGTTGGAGAGTTTTTTCATCATCCCCGCCATGTAGCCGACTTCGCGGCCGCCAACGCCGATATCGCCCGCCGGAACGTCGGTGTCCGGGCCCAGATGGCGGTACAGCTCAAGCATCAGCGCCTGGCAAAAACGCATGATTTCGCCTTCGCTTTTGCCTTTAGGGTTAAAGTCGCTGCCGCCTTTGCCACCGCCCATCGGCAGCGTGGTGAGGGCATTTTTAAAGGTCTGTTCAAAGCCGAGAAACTTCAGGATCGACAGGTTAACGGAAGGGTGGAAGCGCATCCCGCCCTTGAACGGGCCAATCGCCGAGTTGAACTGCACGCGCCATGCCCGGTTAACCTGCACCTGATTGTTGTCATCCACCCAGGCAACGCGAAACTGGATCACGCGTTCGGGTTCAACCAGGCGTTCCAGCAGCGCCTGCTGGCGGTACTGCGGATTGTTCTCAAGAAACGGCCACAGCGTGCTCATAACTTCGCGAACCGCCTGAGCGAATTCAACCTGATGCGGGTCGCGTGACTGTACTGAGGTTAAAAAGTCTTCGAGAGATAATGCTTGAGCCATCAGAGGTAACTCCTTGTTGAAGGTCGTGTTGTGTGCGTTTTTTGTATGGTTTTTTCGACTATAACATTTTCTTATGAACGGGCATCAAGCGGTTTTTTCACCAGCAAGGTGAAGAAAGAGGGGGAGGCTAATTAGCCTCCCGGAGAGGGTTTAGAAGTGCGTATTGACGCTCATGTAATACGTGCGGCCAGACTCGTTGTAGGTCTCGGCACCCGCGCCATACATATAGGCGTTGGTGGTGGCATTCCCGGTGGTCTGGGCGTTACCCGCGCGCCAGTGGCGCTTATCCAGCAGGTTATCAATGCCGGCGGTTAAGCTGACGTTTTTGGTCGCGTCCCAGGTCGCGCTCATGCCAATGATGCTATAAGGGCTGACCTCGTTGGTGTCGCTGCCGGTAACCGGTTCGCCCTTGTAGTTGTACTTCTTCGGAGCCTGCTTGCCGTACCAGGTCAGGGTGCTTTGCAGCGAAACATCCTGATGAACCTGCCAGCTCAGCGTCGAGTTAAGGGTGTATTCCGGGATGATCGACAGGCGATCGCCGGTTTCCTTATTTTTGCTTTGCAGCATATAAGTCAGGTTGTTGTTCCAGCTTACGGTGTCCGTCAGCGGCAGATTAATGGTGCCTTCCAGCCCTTCCACAACCGCTTTTGGCACGTTGCCCCACTGATAGATATCGGTTTTCTTGCTGTTAGAGGCAACAGGCGAATAGCCGGATTCGATCTTGTTGCGGTAGTCGTTTCTAAACCAGGTGATCCCGGCCTGATAGCCGTCGCGCTTGAACTCCAGCCCAATCTCTTTGTTGACGCTGGTTTCGGCTTTCAAATCCTCGTTGCCCATCAGGTAACAGGCCCCAGCGCTCGCGGCACAGCCCTGGCCACGGCTATAGAGAATGTAGTTCGGGTTAGTCTGATACAGGCTTGGCGCCTTGTAGGCGCGGGCAATACCGAGCTTCAGCGTCAGGTCTTCCACCAGCTCCTGGCTAAGGTTCAGCGACGGGCTCCAGTTATTCCCCACGATGGAGTGATGATCGAAGCGCAGACCCGGCGTCAGCATAGTGCTGCTGGTTATCTCCATGTTGTTCTCGGCGAACAGGGAGAAGATTTCTGCTTTCGAATAAGGGCTGCGGATGGTGGACGACATACCCGGAATCGCACCGCCTTCGCTCAATGACTGGCTGTTCGACGAACCATCCTTCATGCGTTGCTGATTCCATTCGCTGCCGAGGGTGAGGTTTTGGTTCACCAGCAGGTCAAACGGAATGCTCGCTTCGCTGTGCAGCAGCACATCGCTAAGGTCGATATCCGAGAACTGATTATTGGCGAAGATCCCTTCCGTGCCACCCGCCAGGCCTTCGTTCATGCGCGAGTTGCGGGTGTGTTCGTACTGCACCCAGGAGTTGGTGGTGACGCCGTTATCCCAGCCGCCGGTCCAGGTGACGGCATAGTTCTGGCGGTAGAGGCGGTTAGTCTCTTTGCCGTAGTTATCCTTCACCAGCTGGTTGCTGTTGGTGTTTTGTGTATCACCAGAGTAGAGGTTGCCCTGGCGGCTGTAGCCTGTTTCAAACTCCAGCGCCTGCATCGGCGCAAACTCCCAGCGGATCAGCCCGTTCAGGTCTTTATGGATAACCCCTTCGCGGCCGGCAGGAAGCGTGCTGGCGTAGGATCCGGTGCGCAGCGACTGATGTCCCTGGTTGATGTCCCAGGCATCCGCCTGCGTTTTGTCCAGGTTGCCGTAAAGCCGGAAGCTGACGTCATCCCCCAGTGGCCCCGTCAGGCTGAAGTTGGTGCGTTTTGTCGAGCCTTCGTCTTTGTGTTCCGGCGCGTTGAAATAGGTATTCCAGCTGCCGTGGAACTCGTTGCTGCTGCGTTTGGTAATAATGTTCACCACGCCGCCCGCCGCGCCGTTACCGTAGCGAGCCGCCGCCGGGCCACGCAGGACTTCAATACGCTCGATCATTTCAGGCGGAACCCACGAGGCATCGCCTCGGGTATCACGCTCGCCGCGCCAGCCAAGGCGGACGGAGTTACGGCTGGTGACCGGTTTACCGTCAATCAGGATCAGCGTGTTTTCTGGCCCCATGCCGCGAATATCAATCTGGCGGCCGTTGCCGCGCTGCCCGCTGGTAGAGTTGCCGGTAAGGTTAACCCCTGGCATGGTACGAATGATTTCAGAGACGTCACGCGCGACAGGGTGCTTCTTTAATTCTTCGGAGGTGATAATCGACACACCGGGTGCCTGCAGCGTTTGCTGGGCAGCGGTGACGACCAGCGTGTCTTCATTTTCTACGGGTGCCGTCTCTGCTGCCGCCGAAAAGGCGGTGCCGTAGAGGCCCAGACTCACCAACGTGGCGAGGGAGTACGATAATGTATTGTTCATTATTTATCCTGAGTGTCACCGCCTGCGTCCCGTAAACTCCTTTCCCAAATGAGGAAGGACGCGGCAAAAGTGTCTGGAGTTGAAAGTGCGGAAACACGCTATTGCAAATGAAAACAATTATCAATGTCTTTCTCAGTTGACATTTAAAACCAATTAATTCCGCTAATTAATCATCCCTGGTTATCAATCCCCGCGTTAACCATTCACCAACCTGATATTCCACAATTGACCTGCCGACTTTACGGTTGCGATACATATTTAGGTGATCTCATTAACAAACTGAGGTAAATGCCCCGCGTTTTGCCCGCTTCAGATTGTGAGAACCGCTATTCCAGGCTAGATACAAAATGTAACAACTCTCGGTATCCACTTAGAAAACGGACAAAATTGATGGATAGATTTGGGAAACACCTCGTCTGGGTCGTGCTTGCTTTGATAGGCGCATTTGCCCTCGGCTACATCGCTCTGAATCGTGGTGAGCAGATAAATGCGCTGTGGATTGTCATTGCCTCAGTCTGTATTTACCTGATTGCCTACCGCTACTACGGCTTGTTTATCGCGAAACGCGTGCTGACGGTGGATGCCACGCGCATGACGCCGGCCGTGCGGAACAATGACGGTCTTGATTACGTCCCAACGGATAAAAAAGTGCTGTTTGGCCACCACTTTGCCGCTATTGCCGGGGCGGGGCCGCTGGTGGGGCCGGTACTTGCTGCGCAAATGGGGTATCTGCCGGGCATGCTTTGGCTGCTGGCGGGCGTGGTGCTGGCAGGAGCCGTACAGGACTTTATGGTGCTGTTTGTCTCCACGCGCCGCAACGGGCGCTCGCTGGGGGAATTGGTTAAAGAAGAAATGGGCAACACCGCGGGCGTTATCGCGTTAGTGGCCTGCTTTATGATCATGGTGATTATCCTCGCCGTGCTGGCGATGATCGTGGTGAAGGCGCTGACCCATAGCCCTTGGGGGACATACACCGTTGCCTTTACCATCCCGCTGGCGCTGTTTATGGGCGTCTATATTCGCTATTTGCGCCCGGGGCGCATTGGCGAAGTGTCGGTGATTGGCCTGGTGATGCTGGTATTTGCCATTATCTCCGGCGGTTGGGTGGCTGAGAGTGAAACCTGGGCACCGTACTTCGACTTCACGGGCGTACAGTTGACGTGGATGCTGGTGGGCTACGGCTTTGTGGCTTCGGTGCTGCCGGTGTGGCTGCTGCTGGCGCCGCGCGACTATCTCTCCACCTTCCTGAAAATTGGCACCATCATCGGGCTGGCGATCGGCATTTTGATCATGCGCCCGACGCTGCAGATGCCTTCATTAACAAAATTCATCGATGGTACCGGCCCGGTCTGGAGCGGTGACTTGTTCCCGTTCCTGTTTATCACCATCGCCTGCGGGGCTGTTTCTGGCTTCCACGCGCTGATAGCTTCCGGCACCACGCCGAAAATGCTGGCGAATGAAAATCAGGCCTGCTTCATTGGCTACGGCGGCATGCTGATGGAATCCTTTGTCGCCATCATGGCGCTGGTGGCGGCCTGTGTTATCGACCCTGGCGTGTACTTCGCGATGAACAGCCCGATGGCCGTACTGGCTCCGGCAGGCACGGCTGACGTTGTGGCTTCTGCCGCGCAGGTGGTGAGCGGGTGGGGCTTCCATATCACCCCGGAAACGCTGACCACTATTGCCAGTGAAGTCGGCGAGCAGAGCATTATCTCTCGCGCAGGCGGGGCACCAACGCTTGCCGTGGGGATGGCGTACATTCTGCACGGCGCGTTGGGCGGGCTGATGGACGTCTCGTTCTGGTATCACTTTGCCATTCTGTTTGAAGCGCTGTTCATCCTGACGGCGGTGGATGCCGGGACTCGCGCGGCGCGCTTTATGCTGCAAGACCTGCTGGGAGTCATTTCACCCGGGCTGAAAAGAACCGACTCGTTGCCGGCCAACCTGCTTGCAACCGGGCTTTGCGTACTGGCATGGGGCTACTTCCTGCATCAGGGCGTGGTCGACCCGCTGGGCGGCATCAACACGCTGTGGCCGCTGTTCGGTATCGCCAACCAGATGCTGGCGGGCATGGCGCTGATGCTCTGTGCGGTTGTGCTGTTCAAGATGAAGAAGCAGCGCTATGCGTGGGTTGCTCTGATGCCGACCGCCTGGCTGCTGGTTTGTACTTTAACGGCAGGCTGGCAAAAAGCGTTCAGTTCGGATGCGAAAGTGGGCTTCCTGGCTATCGCCAACAAATTCCAGGCGATGATCGACAGCGGGAATATTCCGGCGCAGTACACGCAGTCGCAGCTTAGCCAACTGGTATTCAATAACCGCCTGGACGCGGGGCTGACCATATTCTTTATGGTGGTGGTTGTGGTGCTCGGCTGGTTCTCGCTGAAAACCGCGCTCAAAGCGCTGAAGTCTGACCAACCAACGTCGAGTGAGACGCCGTACGAGCCAATGCCTGAGAATTATCAGGAGATTGTGGCGCAGGCGAAAAGCGTGCATTGATTTTTACCCTCACCCTAACCCTCTCCCTGGAAGGGAGAGGGGATAGATCAGGCATCTTTATTCCCCCAACCCCCTTTTGGGAGAGGGGATAGATCAGGCATCTTTATTCCCCCCCCTTTGGGAGAGGGGATAGGCTGAGTTTCTTTATTCCCCCCTCTCCCCTTTGGGGAGAGGGCCGGGGTGAGGGGCCGCCCACTGGAGACACTATGTTCGATAATCTCGCCAAAGCCGGGAAATACCTCGGCCAGGCCGCAAAACTGATGATTGGCGTACCCGATTACGACAACTACGTGCAGCACATACGCCAGACCCATCCGGAGCAAACTCCCATGACCTATGAAGAGTTTTTCCGCGAACGTCAGGATGCGCGCTACGGCGGTAAAGGCGGCGGACGCTGCTGCTAAAACTTAGCATTTAACAAAAATGTGACATTTCGCTCGTTTTTTAGCGGCCAGCAAAAATCCTGTTGTGCGAAACCGGCGAGTGTGATTTTATCAATGACGACTTTTAACTCAGATTCAGGAAACCCATGACCCATTCCCTGCCAACTTCGACCCTACTACTTACCGCGCTACCAGCCGCGGTGGTCGTCGTGCGTGTGGTGGTGGTCGTCGGCAATGCGCCGTAGGGACTGAATCAACGCATCGATTCCAAACCCCGCCGGCGCAAACCGGGCGGGGTTTCTTGTTTTAAGTGCCTGCCCAGAAGCGAACCGGCTTATTAGAAGGACTGGAGCATGGCAATTTCGGACACACCCTCACAACGCATCACCGGCGCTCAGCTGATTGTAAAAATGCTGGAGCATCACGGGATTACCACGGTTAGCGGCATTCCAGGCGGCACCGTTCTGCCGCTCTACAATGCCCTGAGCCAAAGCACCCGCATTCGCCACGTACTGGCTCGCCACGAGCAGGGCGCGGGATTTATGGCGCAGGGCATGGCGCGTACCAGCGGCAAACCGGCGGTCTGCATTGCCTGTAGCGGGCCAGGCGCCACTAACCTGGTTACCGCCATCGCCGACGCGCGTCTCGACTCCATCCCGCTGGTTTGTATCACCGGCCAGGTACCAACCTCGATGATTGGCGCCGATGCTTTCCAGGAAGTTGATACCTACGGCATCTCCATTCCTATCACTAAACATAACTACCTGGTGCGCAGCATCAGCGAGCTGCCGCAGGTGATTACCGACGCCTTCCGCATTGCGCAGTCTGGTCGTCCTGGTCCGGTATGGATCGATATTCCAAAAGACATTCAGACCGCTGAAATCGACATTGCCGAACTGCCAGCGGTTGCAGCGCCTTCGGCCGCACCGGCCTTTGACCATCAGGACATCGCCCGTGCGGCGGCGATGATCAACGAAGCCAAACGTCCGGTGCTTTACCTGGGCGGCGGTATCATCAGCGCAGGCGCGGCGGAGCAGGCGCGTGAGCTGGCTGAGCGTGCCGGGCTGCCGACAACCATGACGCTGATGGCGCTGGGCACCATCCCCGCGAAGCATCCACTTTCCCTGGGAATGCTGGGGATGCACGGGGCACGCAGCACCAACTTTATCCTCCACGAAGCGGACCTGCTGATCGTGCTTGGCGCACGTTTTGACGACCGCGCGATTGGTAAAACCGAAGAGTTTTGCCCGAATGCAAAAATTATCCACGTCGATATCGATCGCGCCGAGCTGGGCAAAATTAAGCAGGCGAATGTGGCTATTCGCGGCGACGTGCGTGAAGTCCTGAGCCAGCTTATTCCGCAAACCAAAGCCTCCCGGCGCAGCGAGTGGCTGCAAGTGGTGAGCGATTTGCAGCGCGAGTTCCCGTTTGCCACGCCGGGCGCGGACAACCCGCTGATGCCTTACGGGCTTATCAAAGCCGCAGCGGCGTGCGTGGATGATGAAGCTATCGTCACCACCGACGTAGGCCAGCATCAGATGTGGGTGGCTCAGGCTTATCCGCTCAATCGTCCTCGCCAGTGGCTGACGTCGGGCGGGCTGGGCACCATGGGCTTTGGCTTACCGGCAGCGGTTGGCGCGGCGCTGGCTGAGCCTGGCCGTAAAGTGCTGTGCTTCTCCGGCGACGGCAGCCTGATGATGAATATCCAGGAAATGGCCACCGCCGCTGAAAACAATCTGGATGTGAAAATCATCCTGATGAACAACCAGGCATTAGGGCTGGTGCACCAGCAGCAGACGCTGTTCTACCAGCAGAATATCTTTGCCGCGACTTATCCGGGCAAGACGGATTTCATTACCATCGCGCGCGGTTTTGGCCTGGCGACCTGTGACCTGAACCAGGCGGAGGATCCGCACGCTGCACTGCAGGAGGCGATTTCTCGCCCTGGGCCTTGCCTGATTCACGTTCGCATCGACGCCGATGAAAAAGTCTACCCGATGGTGCCGCCGGGTGCCGCCAACACTCAGATGATTGGAGAGTAAGCCATGCAACCATCCATCACAAAACAATCAATCGCTAAACAATCAACCGTCATTCTGGAACTAACGGTGCGCAACCACCCGGGCGTGATGTCACATATCTGCGGCCTGTTTGCCCGCCGGGCGTTCAACGTGGAAGGCATTCTCTGCCTGCCGTTGCAGGAAGGGGATCAGAGCCGCATATGGCTGCAGGTGGGGGACGACCAGCGGCTGGAGCAGATGGTCAGCCAGGTCGATAAGCTGGAGGATGTCGTGCAGATTATCCGCCACGCCGATGACCCGGGAATTTTCAATCGCCTGACCTCATTTGTGCAGTAAGTGAAACAGGGGCTTTCAGGCATATTTTTGAAAGCCCCAGGCCCGCATGCATAAACCCCGGAAGCTGCGCCGCAATCCCGGCATGCCAAAGAACGATTTCAATCAGCCTCAAGTAAAAATCCGTTAGCCTGCCCTGAGAAAAATAAGCGCGACTAAATTTTGTTCGTGCTTGTTTGTTGCTTTAAAGCTACACTCAAGGAGTCAAGGATGAACATGATTACGTTCTTCGAAACGAAAGAAGGAAAAAGGCCTTTCAAGGATTGGCTGCGGGCGTTAAAGAATGCGAGAGCAAAAACCAAAATAGTCATGAGGATCGACCGACTTTCTTTTGGGAACCCCGGCGATAGTAAACCCTGCGGGCAAGGCGTATGGGAAATGCGCATCGATGAAGGGCCTGGTTACAGGGTGTATTACGCCCAGGACGGTAAAGCAGTCTGGCTCCTGCTGGCGGGAGGAGATAAACGTGACCAACAGGCGGATATCGAACGCGCTACAAAATGGTGGCTTGAGCATAAAGGGAGAAAAAATGAAATTTAGCGAATTTGATCAAACGGTTATTGATATGCTCCGCGAAGATCACGCCTTCGCCGTGGACTATCTTAAAGAAGCCTTTATTGGGCTGGACGGTGAAGATGGCGAAGCCATGTTTCTTATTGCCATGCGCCGCCTTGTGGAGGCCAGAGGCGGGTTTACGGAGATTGCCAGAGCGGCAAACCTGAACCGAGAAACGCTTTATCGCACGCTATCCGAGCGTGGAAACCCCACCATCAAAACCACCAAAAAGGTACTGCACGCGGTGGGGATCCACTTTTCAGAGATTGCAGGCTAGCCGCAGATCAGAAGCCCTGGCGAACCAGCAGCTCAGGCGTAATCCCGGCGATAGACTTCGCGCCGGTCAGCGTCATCGCCACACGCATCTCTTTCTCAATCAGGTTTAACAGGTTGGTGACGCCAGCCTCGCCGTGGGTGGCCAGCGCATACAGGAAGGCGCGTCCCAGCAGCACCGTGTCGGCGCCCAGCGCAATCATACGCACCACGTCCAGGCCGTTGCGGATGCCGCTATCAGCCAGAATTGTAATATCGCCTTTTACCGCATCGGCAATGGCGGGCAGGGCGCGAGCGGAAGAGAGCACGCCGTCCAGCTGGCGGCCGCCGTGGTTAGACACCACAATACCGTCGGCGCCAAAGCGAACCGCATCGCGGGCGTCTTCTGGGTCGAGGATCCCTTTAATCACCATCGGGCCATCCCAGAACTCGCGGATCCACTCCAGATCTTTCCACGATATTGACGGATCAAAGTTGTTCGCCAGCCAGCCGATATAATCTTCCAGCCCGGTCGGTTTACCGAGATAGGCGGAGATATTGCCCAAATCATGAGGACGGCCGTTTAAGCCGACATCCCATGCCCACTGCGGGTGCGTTACGGCCTGAAGATAACGACGCATTGCCGCGTTAGGGCCGCTCATGCCGGAGTGGGCGTCACGGTAACGAGCGCCCGGCGTTGGCATATCGACGGTAAACACCAGCGTAGAGCATCCGGCGGCTTTCGCCCGCTCCAGCGCATTGCGCATAAAGCCGCGGTCTTTCAGCACATAGAGCTGGAACCACATCGGGCGGCTGATGGCGGGGGCGACTTCTTCAATAGGGCAAACGGACACTGTCGACAGGGTAAAAGGAATGCCTTTCGCCGCGGCGGCTTTTGCGGCCTGAACTTCTCCCCGGCGCGCATACATGCCGCAAAGCCCCACGGGGCCGAGGGCCACCGGCATTGACAGCGTTTCGTTGAACAGCCTGGTTTCCAGGCTCAGCGCCGACATGTTTTTCAGCACGCGCTGCTTGAGCGCCACCTGTGCCAAATCCTCCACGTTGCGCTTCAGGGTATGCTCGGCATAGGCCCCACCGTCGATGTAGTGGAATAAAAATGGCGGCAGAATGCGCTCGGCGGCGGCACGGTAGTCGGTTGCTGCGGAAATAATCATCGTTTCTTTTCCCTTATTTCATCACTTGCTTCGTCCGGGAGGCGGGTAACGCGTGCCTGACGGGCTTCGTCTTCCTGCAGGGTCTTGATGGTGGCGTGCACGTAGCCGAGGTGCGACTGGGCGGCTCGTCTTGCCCGCTCGGCGTCTCCGGCCAGAATCGCCTGCAACAGTTCGTCGTGCTGCTCGGTTAGCCCGGCAAAAATGGCCGGAACGGTGTACATACGCTGGCGGCTATGGAGCACCGAAGATTGCAGCAGGTCGAAGAACCCGCGCATGGTCTGGAGCAGCACGATATTGTGGGAGGCTTCGGCTATTGCCAGGTGAAAACGAACGTCGGCCTGCGCGGCGAGATCCGGATCGTCGCTCTCTTTAAACTTGAGCGTGGCATCAAAACAGGCGATCAGCTTTTCTTTGTCGGCCTGCGTCGCTCGCATCGCCGCGTACCAGGCCGTGCTGCCTTCAATGGAATGTCTCGCTTCGAGGATATCCAACTGGTAACTGGGGTCACCCTCAACCAGCGTCTTCAGCGGCTGCACGATGCGCTGTTCCGACCACTGCTCGGTCTGGTAGCGCAGATAAGTGCCGCCGCCGCGACGGCTGGCCAGCACGCCTTCGCCAATCAGCTTCTGAATTGCCTCGCGTAAAATCGAGCGCGAACAGCCCAGCCCGGCGGCCAGCTGGCGCTCGGCGGGCAACCGCATGCCCGCCTCCAGGTTACGTTCATTAATCAGCGCCTTAACACGCTCAACTATCTGGTCGGCAAGGCGCGGAACAGCTTCGGTCATGGGATCATCCAGGTTAAAACATAGGCCTGCAGCGTGGTAATCACGCCCACCATGCAGGTGAAAATCAGGCTGTGCTTCACGGTGAAGCGGAACAGGTCTGACTCTTTCCCCACCAGCCCCACCGCCGCACAGGCAATGGCTATCGACTGCGGCGAAATCATCTTGCCGGTGACGCCGCCGGTGGTGTTGGCCGCCACCAGAAGCAGGTCCGACACGCCAATCTGCTGCGCGGTGGTTGCCTGTAGGGCGGCAAACAGCGCGTTAGAAGAGGTGTCCGACCCGGTCAGGAACACGCCCAGCCAGCCAAGGAACGGCGAGAAGAAGGTAAAGGCATGGCCGGTGTGCGCCAGCGCCAGGGCAAGCGTGGCCGACAGCCCGGAATAGTTAGAGATAAAAGCAAACGCCAGCACCATGCCGATGGAGTAAATCGGCAGAGCCAGCTCCTTCAGCGTTTCTCCAAAGGTCGCCAGCGCCGCTTTTGGCTTCATGCGCAGGTAGACAACAGAGATCAGCGCCGCGACCAGGATGGCGGTGCCGGTGGCCGACAGCCAGTCAAACTTAAAGACTGCTGCATAAGGCACGCTCGCGGCAACCACCGGCGGCATTTTGGCCACCAGATTGTCGAGAAACGGCACCGAGAAATTATAGACCCAGTCGGCCATCACGCCGCCTTTGGCGAACAGCGCTTTAAACGGCGGGATGCTCCACAGCGTGACCGTGGCCGTTAAGAACAGGAACGGCATCCAGGCCTTAAGGATCTGCCCGGAGGTGTATTTCTGCGAGGACTGCTCTTGCACGGTTTCAGCCGCACCCTCGCTATCAAAGCGGAAAATACGCACCGGTTTCCAGACCCGCAGAAATGCCGTCAGGCACACCAGCGATACCAGCGACGAGATAATGTCCGGCAGCTCAGGGCCGATAAAGTTGGAGCTGAGATACTGCGCGATAGCAAACGAGCCACCCGCCACGATCACCGCCGGCCAGGTCTCTTTGATACCGCGCCAGCCGTCCATAATCGCCATGATCCAGAACAACACGATAATCGTCAGGAACGGCAACTGGCGGCCTACCATCTGGCCTATCTCGAAGCTGTCCAGACCGGTGACCTGCCCGGCAACGATAATCGGGATCCCCATTGCGCCGAAGGCTACCGGCGCGGTGTTCACTATCAGACACAAACCGGCGGCATAAAGCGGCTTAAATCCCAGGCCGACCAGCAGGGCGGCGGTAATGGCAACCGGCGCGCCAAACCCGGCGGCACCTTCGAGAAATGCCCCAAAGGAGAAGCCGACAATCAGCATTTGCAGACGCTGATCCGGCGTAATCGACAGGATAGAGGAGCGAATAATGTCGAACTGACCGGTCTTTACCGAGATCTTGTAGACAAACACCGCGGCGACGATTATCCAGGCGATGGGCCACAGGCCATAGAAGAAGCCATAAACTACTGAGGCAAGCGCTCTGTCCACCGGCATGCGGTACAGAAACAGCGCGACCAACAGGGCAAGAAATACCGTCAGCGTCGCGGCTTTGTAGCCCTTCATGCGCAGCTTTATCAGCGCGAAGAAGAAGAACAGGATCGGGATCGCGGCAATCAGGCTCGACAGCCAGATATTCCCGAGCGGGTCGTAGAGTTGGGGCCAGACTTGCATGCAGGTGTTCTCCAGGGTGAGGCGTTTATCGTTTTTTTATTAGATTGGTAGGACCAATTTTGCTTTGTAGAGCAAATGATGGCTAATGGTTAATCTTGTGTTAACGGATGGCAACGGTCTGGCGAGCCTTTATCGGCATTTTGTAGAAAAGGGCACGTTTTTAGTGGAATTGGTAGGACCAAAAGACCTCTCCTCCGGGCGGAAGAGAGGGCGAAATGTTAAAGCTCCTGACGGGTAGGGCGGAACAGGATTTCGTTGATGTCCACATCCTCCGGCTGGCTGATGGCAAAGGCGACCACGCTGGCAAACGACTCGGCGGAGATTGCAACGTCGTCGTAGAACTGCTGGATATTGGCCGCCACGTCTGCTTCGGTAATGCTGGTCACCAGCTCGCTCTCAACCGCCCCCGGCGAAATAATTGTCGTGCGGATGTTGTAAGGTTTTACCTCCTGGCGCAGCCCTTCAGATATCACCCGCACCGCCGTTTTGGTGGCCGCGTAAACTGCGCTGCCCGCGCGAACTTTGTGGCCCGCGACGGAAGAGGTATTGATGATGTGGCCGCTTTTTTGCTGCTGCATATAAGGCAGGGCAGCGGCAATACCGTACAGTACGCCCTTAAGGTTGACGTCGATCATCGCATTCCAGTCATCAAACTTTCTGCGTTCGAGCAGCGAATGCGGCATCAGGCCTGCATTATTGACCATTACATCCACTCGCCCGTACAGCGCCAGGGCCTTATCGACCAGCGCCTGCACCTGCTCCGGCTGAGTGACGTCGGTCTGCACCGCTGCTTCCGGGCTCAGGTTAAGATCCTGCGCCAGTTTTTTTAGCCGATCGAGACGGCGAGCGCCCAGCACTAGCTTAGCGCCGTCTTTAACCAGACGACGCGCCAGGGCCTCACCCAGGCCACTGCTGGCGCCGGTGATCACCACAACTTTATTTTCAATGCCTTGTGTCATGTAACCTCCATCGCTATTTTTTGTATTGCTCGTCGCTGACTTTTTCCAGCCATTCAACCGGGCTGCCGTTCAATGACTCGGCAATTGCGATATGCGTCATTGCCGTTTCTGGCGACGCCCCGTGCCAGTGTTTCACCCCTTCGGGGATCCAGGCGATATCGCCCTGGTTCAGATCCTGAATCTCTTCACCCCATTCCTGCAGCCAGCCGCGCCCTTGAGTAACAATCAGCGTTTGGCCAAGTGGGTGTGTATGCCAGGCCGTGCGTGCACCGGGTTCAAAGGTGACGGTAGCCCCACCTACACGTGCGTTTTCCGTGCCGCTAAATGGCGCATCAATGCGCACGGTGCCGGTAAAATAGCTCTCCGGGCCTCGCTGAGAAGGTTGAGATCCGCTGCGGGTAATTTTCATGTCGTACTCCAGATAGCGCATTCATTGATCGTAGAAATACAGTAGTCGTGATTGGCGCAGGGGACTAGCCGGTGAAATGTACAAGAGCTTATGAATCCAGCTCATGAATCTCGCTATACTGGAGGGATTCTGTCACTGATTGAGGCGCGTTCGTCCATGCTAAAAGAGAACTTTCACGATCTAATGTCATTTATGGCAGTGGCGCGTGAACGCAGTTTTACCCGGGCTGCGGCAAAACTTGGCGTTTCCCAGTCAGCCCTAAGCCACGCGATTCGCGGGCTTGAAGAGCGCCTCCAGCTTCGCTTGCTAACCCGCACGACGAGAAGCGTTGCGCCCACTGAAGCCGGTGAGAAGCTGCTTGCCAGCCTGGCGCCTCGTTTTGCTGACCTCGAGAACGAACTTGCCGTTCTGAGTGAAATGCGCGAGCGCCCGGCCGGGAATATTCGCCTTAACGCGGCGGAGCACAGCGTACAGTCGGTGCTATGGCCGGTGCTGCAAACCTTTCTGGTCGACTACCCGGACATCAACGTAGAAATTAGCGTGGACAACGCGCTGACCGACATCGTCAGCGGGCGGTTCGACGCGGGTATTCGTCTCGGCGAGCAGGTGGCAAAAGATATGGTAGCCGTACGCATTGGCCCGGAGCTCAGCATGTCGGTGATTGGTTCGCCCGCTTATTTTGACAAGCACGGTTACCCGGCCACGCCGCAGGATCTCCAGCAGCACAACTGCATCAATATGCGTCTTCCCACCTTCGGTGGACTTTATGCCTGGGAGTTCGAAAAAGACGGGCGCGAGCTAAAAATTCGTGTCGAAGGGCAATTAACATTCAATAGCCTTCGCCAGCGCATTGATGCCGCGTTGCTCGGACTGGGGCTGGCTTTTGTCCCGAGCGATACGGTTACCGACAAGATTGCCGAAGGGCGGCTGGTGCGGGTGCTTGAGGCCTGGTGCAAACCGTTTCCCGGCTATTATCTTTATTACCCCAGCCGCAAGCAGCACACAACAGCCTTCTCTCTGCTGGTGGATGCGCTGAGATATTCGTCCTCACCCACAGATGATTAATCGATTATCGATGAGTTTTTCCGGACGATTTGCGAGTCGCTGCTGAAAATTCGCCGATGACAAAGTCTGAAGGTTCCCGGACCCTTTTTTTAGCCCAGCTCGTAACCTATTGATTTTTCGATTCTGCGCCGTTGTGCCTAAAAAAAGGGTGTGAAGTGGGAAAGAGATGATTTTACGTATTGCAACAGAGGGTTAGCTGTGAAAAGCTCTTGTTCACTGCCGTACAGGCAGTTCAAACCAGCAAGAGCGGCACGGAGAAACTGGTTCCCGTGTCGCCCCTGCATTTTCTCACGCCAGCTTCAGCACTCTGTCCAGTGACCAGCGGCCTGCGCCGCGGGCGATAATCAGCAGCAGCAAACCGCCCCAAATCAGGTGCGTAGGCCATGCATCCGGGTAGACAAAAATCTCAATCACCAGCGTCATAAACAGCAGGCCTGCGGCGGCGAAGCGTGAAAACAGGCCCAGCACCAGCAGAACAGGGAAGGTGTGCTCGGCAAACGTGGCGAGGTGCGCGGCGATGTTATAGGGGATGAGCGGCAGCGCGTATTCGGTGCGGAACAGCTCGTAGGTGGACGGTTTTAGCGTCATAAATCCCGTTACTTTGGTGCGGCCAGACAGGAAAAACACCGCAGCAATGCCTACGCGGGCGACAAGTAACAGCACGCTATCGCTGACGCCTGTCTGAAGCCGGCTCCAGAGTCTATTCCACAGCGAGTGAACTCCCTGCTCCGTCATTTTTTGTTCAGATACTTTCATCATTTAACCTCAAAGAGTGTGATTAAGATGCGGCGAAAATACCGCTGCTAAGCAGGTTGCTGAAAAAGGGGCCGAGGGCGAGGGTTGGCTCGGCCGCCAGAGCCTGTTCGCTGGCCTGGTCAAGGGTTGCTCCCTGGCGGCAGGCGGTCAGAAAAACCGCGCCTCCCTGGCTTAAGGGTTCGGTAAAAATTTGCTGCTGACGGCGAACCAGCAGGGCGCCTTCCCCCTGCCAGTGAATCGTCTCCGGCGTTGCTGTCTGATGGCGGTTGAATGCCCAGAGCGTGAACACCGGCAGCGTGGCATGCCAGTACCAGCGAACGCTGGCCCGCAGCGGTAATGAACGGGTGCCTAACGTCTCCGGAGGAATATTTGCCAGCGTATGTACATCCAACGGGGCCGAAGACTCAGCGCAAAACACCTCCAGCCAGAGCCTGTCCAGCTCCGCTACCGCGCTTAAATACGGCAGCTCGTGGGCTGGTGGATACGCGGCGATAAAAACAGGGAAGGCGTCGCCGTAGCGAATTAATTCCCCTCCGCGCGGCGGTTGTTCAAGCGCGTAGCCGCGCGCCATTTCACGGAAAAAGTCGCGGCCGGTAAGCCGTGAAACGCTGGGGAAGTTAGCCTCCAGAGCGTCCACGCAGGCTTTGATCACGCCGTTGCGGTAAACGGCCATGCCTGGCTGGTGCTGAAAATGGCTAAGCCCGGATCGAGCCTCACCATATAACAGGCCAATAAACGCCTCGTGATAGCGGCTTAAGGTGTTACTCATGCGGTGGTTCCCAGCGTGTCGATGATGTGCTGCGCGCGCTGCTGTTCGGCCAGCAGCTCATCGAACGACGGCAGGTTGTCATCCCGTTCGATAAGCGTGGGTTTTGCTCCCGCTCGCTGAATCAGTTGCTTATACAGCAGCCAGACATCCTCGGAGACTGACCGATCGTGGCTGTCGATCAGCAAAGCACTGCCGCCTTCGTCGGCGCTAAAGCCCGCCAGGTGGATCTCGGTGATACGTTCGGTCGGGAAGCGGTCCAGCCAGGCCACTGCATCAAACTCGAGATTGTGGGCGCTCAGCCAGACGTTATTCAGATCCAGCAGCAGGCCGCATCCGCTCCGGCGGCTGACTTCGTCGAGAAATTCGATTTCATCCCACTCGTGTTCCGG
This sequence comes from Cedecea neteri, assembly GCF_000757825.1. GTDB lineage: Bacteria > Pseudomonadota > Gammaproteobacteria > Enterobacterales > Enterobacteriaceae > Cedecea > Cedecea selenatireducens. The sequence continues at coordinate 1,532,258 of NZ_CP009451.1, read as the reverse complement.
CATTTGCAAATAATGCGTCGGGTTTTCCAGTGAAATCTGGCGGCCCAGCGCATCCTGCACGCGGTTGATATTATCTATGACGCGGTTCAGTACCCGGGTGGTTCTCGGCACCGGCAGCAGGTCGGGGTAATAAACCCCGTTCCAGCGCGACCAGGCGAGGTGCTCTGAAACGAGCGCGGGTTTGATGTCGGTCACTAACGCTCTTAGCTGCGCGAGCAATTGAGCGTCCGGCGGTTCGTCTGCAGCCAACGAGAGCGAAACGCCGTGCAGGGAGATCTGATGCTGCTGGCGAATGGCTGCCAGCCACTCTCTGCGCGGGCCACCCGCCATGAGATAATTTTCACTGTGAACCTCGTACCAAAGGGCCGACGGGCTGCTCCAGGCATCGGCATAATGTTCTGGCTTAAGGCCTAACCCGGCGCCCAAATTGATTGTCATCGTCATGTGAGTGGCCCTTTTATTAACCTTCGGTCAGCGAGCCGTGGCCATTTGGCGTTTGGATCGACGTGCAGGTGCCTGCCGGCACCATCTTGTAGGCATTTTTCTGGTAATCGACCTTAGAGGTCCCTGCGCAGGTGGTGCCCGCGCCGGCCTTGCAGTCGTTATCAGCAGATTTGGCAATACCAAAACAGCGCTCAAGGTTTGGTCCGGTTAATTCAGCGGCAAAAGAGGCCGCGCTGAAAGAAACCAAAGACAGGGCAATAGCGGACATAGCAATACGGTTCATCGTGTTCTCCAGATAATTAAAATGAATTTAGCAACGGTAAATAATCGGCTAATTATTGAGAGCGTTATTTCCTCCTTATTAAATAAGGCGAGTTAATTCCCCGAAGTAATATTCACGGCTTTAAAGATCGTGCGGGCGACATTTCTCGGGTCATAAAGCATCGGCACGTGGCTGACCGGCAATTCAGTGACGTGAGCATGGATTTTCTTCGCCATTGCCCGCTCCAGATCCGGGTTAATCATCCGGTCATTGCTGCCGACCAGGAACCAGCTTGGCTTCTGTTGCCAGGCGGCGGTGGTCACTTTTTCGGTGAAGCTTGCGGCGGCAATCGGCATCTGGGTGATGCCGATAATGTTCTGCGCTTCAGGCGTCGCATCCTGGGCAAAGTCGGTGGCGACGGCCTTCGGGTCTAGGCTCAGGAAGCCGTCCGCGCCCTTGATGATTTTTGCGCTGCCAGGCGGGGCGGGGAAGCTGTTAGCCAGGTCGGCCGTTGACTGGCCTGGCGACGGCGCAAAGGCGTTGATGTACACCAGCCCTTTAACTTTCGGGTCGTTGCCCGCCTCGGTAATCACCGTGCCGCCCCAGGAATGACCGACCAGAATAACGTCACCTTTGGCGCGGGCAATGGCGCGTTTGGTCGCCGCTACGTCATCTTTCAGCGACGTGAGCGGGATTTGCGCGGTGATGATTTCGTAATGGCGCGTTTGCAGCACGGGGATCACCTGCTCCCAGCTGCCGGTGGCATCGGCGAAGGCGCCGTGCACTAACACGATGGTGTGCTGCGTTTCCGCCTGGGCGGCAAAGCCGGTCATCAGGCTAGCCGCAGCCAGCGCCAGCAGCGTTTTACGCGTGGGTTTCATTTCATTTTCCTGTTTTAGGGGGAGGGAATAAATCAGCGGTAAATATCGGCGCTGCCGAAGTAGCTGTTGTTGCCGCCGGCGGAGACAACTCGCCAGGCGCTGGCGCCAGCTTTCTCGGCTTTCTGAGCCAGTTTTTCATTGAGCTGCTCGAGGGACAGCGTGGTGCTCTCGCTTTCAGTGACGGTGCCAATTTTTACCAGGCCCTGGGCGCTATGAACTTCTTTGGCAGCAAAAGCGGGTGCTACGGCAGCGGCAAGTACGAGCGGGAGAATAACGTTGCGGAACAGTTTCATCATAAGCCTCACATATCAGGTCGTTGAACACGTTGCCGCCTGCAGGTGGCGGATGCGCTTATTTAACGCCTGGTTTGTATGTGGGCTGTGTCAGGTGGCGGGGGATTTGTTTTGTTGTTTAGCTGAGCGCGGTGCGGATACAAAACAACACAATTCTTTTGCGTTGTGCCGGGTGAACCCCTCTTCCCGGGCGGAAGAGGGGGAACGAGCGGTTACTTCAGGCCTTCGCGGTTTTCTTTTTTGGCCTCTTCGGCCTCGATAGCGCGATACCAGCGTGGGTGGTGCTTCTTCGCCCAGCGGCGGCTGACTTTGCCGACGATCATGCCCTTAACCGATCCTTTCACCCAAAACGCCATGTACATATGGATCAGGATGGCGTGGATCAGAATAATGGCCGACGCCGCGTGGATAAGCAGGCTGTAGCGAATCATCCACATCGGGAAGTAGTGCGCAAACCACGGCCGCCAGATAATAATCCCGGTCACCAGCAGCACGAAAATCATGCTCATAATGCTCCAGAACATCATTTTCTGCCCGGCGTTGTACTTGCCCACGTCCGCCACTTTATGCTCGTTGCCTTTCAGCACCTCAACAATGCCTTTCAGCCAGGGTAAATCCTGCTTATCGGGAATGTTGTGATGCACGAAGCGCACGAACATAAACATCAGCGCCACAAAAATAGCCACGCCGAAGAACGGATGCAAAATACGCCCCATCTGCGGCGTGCCGAAGGTTTCCGTCAGCCATTGCAGCGTCGGGAAGAACAGCGCGATGCCGGACAGCGACACGAGGAAGAAGCAAATCACTACCGTCCAGTGACAGGCACGGTCGATGAATTTCGTTCTGACAATCATCTTACTCATGCTTATCCTCCTCGTCTTCGTCCACCTCTTCGTTCGGGCCAATGCCGATATAGTGGAAAATCAATGCGCCGAAGGTGGCGACAAACCCCGCCGCCGACAGCGGTTTCAGAATGCCTTTCCACAGGTTGATTGGGGTATCAATCTTCGGCTCTTTCGGCAGGTTGTGGTACAGCTCCGGCCTGTCAGCATGGTGCAGCACGTAAACCACGTGCGTGCCGCCCACGCCCTGCGGGTTATAAACGCCCGCATGTTCAAAGCCGCGTTTTTTCAGCTTCTCAACGCGCTGGTCTGCCATTTCCAGCATCTCCTGGCGGGTGCCAAAGTGAATCGCGCCGGTTGGGCAGGTTTTCACGCAGGCAGGCTCCTGGCCGACGCTCACGCGGTCAACGCACAGGGTGCATTTATAAACGCGGTTATCGTCTTTGTTCAGGCGAGGCACGTTGAACGGACAGCCCGCGATGCAGTAGCCGCAGCCGATGCAGTGCTCGGACTGGAAGTCCACGATGCCGTTGGCGTACTGAATAATCGCCCCGGCGGACGGGCAGGCTTTGAGGCAGCCCGGATCCTCGCAGTGCATACAGCCATCTTTGCGGATGAGCCATTCCAGCTTGCCGTTTTCACGGGTTTCTGAAAAACGCATCAGCGTCCAGGACTTGGCGCTCAGGTCGGCGGGGTTATCGTAAACCCCCACGCAGTGGCCGACTTCGTCGCGGATGTCGTTCCACTCCGAGCAGGCAACCTGGCAGGCCTTGCAGCCGATACAGCTTGTGACATCGATGAGCTTGGTAACTTCTTCCTTGAAGTCACGCGCCCGCGGCGGCGGCGTGAAGCTGTTGGTCGCCGAGCGTTTGATAATATCCTGAGATTGCATGGACATTGTTTTCTCCCTTACGCCTTCTCAATGTTGACCAGAAACGCCTTGTATTCCGGCGTTTGCGAGTTGGCGTCGCCTATCGACGGCGTCAGGGTATTGGCGAGATAGCCCTTGCGTGCCGCCCCTTCAAAGCCCCAGTGCAGCGGAATACCGACGGTTTCGATTTCCTGGCCGCCCGCGTGCAGGGTTTGCAGGCGCGGCGTCACCACGGCCACGGCTTTAATAAAGCCGCGTTTGCTGCTGACTTTCACCCAGTCGCCGTGCGCAATGCCTTTGGCCTTCGCCAGCCCTTCGCTTATTTCAACGAACTGCTCCGGCTGCACGATGGCGTTAAGCCGCGCGTGCTTGGTCCAGGTGTGGAAGTGCTCGGTCAGGCGATAAGTCGTGCCGACATACGGGAACTGCTGCCTGCGGCCCATGCGCTTCGCGTCCGCCTCGTACAGGCGTGCCGCCGGGTTGGAAACCACGTTCGGGTGCAGCGGGTTGGTGCCCAGCGGCGTTTCGAACGGCTCGTAGTGCTCCGGGAACGGTCCTTCGGCCAGCTTGTCGAGTGCGAACAAGCGCCCCAGGCCTTCCTGCTGCATGATGAACGGCCCCACGCCGCTGTCCGGGGCGGCGGTGCTGAAGTCTGGAATATCGTTCCCGACCCATTTCGTACCGTTCCACTGGATCAGCATGCGCTTCGCGTCCCACGGTTTCCCCTGCAGGTCTGCCGAGGCGCGGTTGTACAGCACGCGGCGGTTCATCGGCCACGCCCACGCCCAGCCCAGCGTATTGCCCAGCCCGGACGGATCCGCGTTGTCGCGGTTCGCCATCTGGTTGCCTTTGCTGGTCCAGCTCCCGGCGTAAATCCAGCAGCCCGAGGCGGTAGAGCCGTCGTCACGCAGCAGCGCGAAGGAGTCCAGCAGCTGGCCTTTTTTCGCCTGCAGGTTGCCGTTGGCGTCAAACAAATCTTCCAGCGCGTAGCCGTTGCTCTCTTTGGCGATCTCTTCGGACTCGGGATGAGCCGGCTGGTGGTAGTCCCAGCGCATTTTCATCAGCGGCTCAACGCCTTTGCCGCCTTCGGCCTGGTACATCTGGCGCAGGCGGTGGTAAAGCCCGGCAAGAATTTCGCCGTCGTTAAGCGCTTCGCCCGGTGCATCTGCGCCTTTCCAGTGCCACTGCAGCCAGCGGCCGGAGTTGGCGATGGAACCGTCTTCTTCTGCAAAGCAAGTGGACGGCAGGCGGAACACTTCGGTCTGGATCTTCGTCGGGTCGACGTCGTTCATCTCGCCGTGGTTCTGCCAGAAGTTGGAGGTTTCCGTCACCAGCGGATCGATAACCACCATGTACTTCAGCTTGCTCAGGCTGGCGACAACCTTGTTTTTATCCGGGAACGAGGCGACGGGGTTAAAGCCCTGGCACAGGTAGCCGGTCACGAGATTGCGATCCATCATGTCGAAGTACTTCAGCACGTCGTAGGCCTGATCCCACTTCGGCAGCCAGTCAAAGCCCCAGCCGTTTTCCTTCTGCGCTTCGTCGCCGTAAAACGCTTTCATCAGGCTGACGAAGAACTTCGGATAGTTACTCCAGTAGTTAACCTGGCCCGGCAGCGTGGCTTTTGGCGTGTTGGTTGCGAGGTAGTCCTCGAGCGTGGTTTGCTTCTCGGACGGCAAAGACAGGTAGCCTGGCAGGCTGGTGGACAGCAGGCCGAGGTCGGTCAGACCCTGAATGTTGGAGTGACCACGCAGCGCGTTGACGCCGCCGCCCGCCATGCCCATGTTACCCAGCAGCAGCTGGATCATCGCCATGGTGCGGATGTTCTGCGCGCCCACGGTGTGCTGAGTCCAGCCCAGCGCGTACAGGAACGTGGTGGTGCGGTCCACCGCGCTGGTTGAGGCCAGCACTTCGCACACTTTCAGGAAGTCCGCCTGCGGCGTGCCGCAGATATGCTCGACGACATCCGGCGTGTAGCGTGCAACGTGCTCTTTGAGCAGGTTCCACACGCAGCGTGGGTCGGTCAGCGTGTCGTCACGCTTCGCAAAGCCGTTTTCGTCGAACTGGTAGTTCCAGCTGGTTTTGTCGTACTGGCGTTTTTCTTCGTCGTAGCCGCTGAACAGGCCGTCGTCAAAGCTAAAGTCTTCGCGTACCAGCAGGGCCGCATTGGTGTAGTGTTTGACGTATTCTGCGTTGATTTTGTTGTTAGAAATCAGGTACAGAATGACGCCCGACAGGAAGGTAATGTCGGTGCCGGAGCGGATTGGCGCGTAGATATCCGCCACCGAGGCGGTGCGGGTAAAGCGCGGGTCGACCACAATCAGCGTGGCGTCGTTGTTGTTTTTGGCTTCCATCGCCCAGCGGAAACCGACCGGGTGGGCTTCAGCGGCGTTGCCGCCCATCACCATCACCACGTTGGCGTTTTTGATATCAACCCAGTGGTTGGTCATCGCACCGCGACCAAATGTTGGAGCAAGACTTGCTACCGTTGGTCCGTGTCAGACGCGCGCCTGGTTATCTACCGCCAGCATGCCCAGCGAGCGGGCAAACTTCTGGGTCAACATGCCGGTTTCGTTGCTGGCCGCCGAAGCGCAAAGCATGCCGGTGGAAAGCCAGCGGTTGACCGTCACATCCTGCTCATTCTTCTCAATGAAGTTCGCATCACGGTCATCTTTCATCAGGCGGGCGATGCGAGAGAACGCGTCTTCCCAGCTGATGCGCTGCCATTTATCGGAACCTGGGGCGCGGTATTCCGGGTAGCGAAGGCGGCTATCGCTGTGAATATAGTCGAGCAGCCCTGCGCCTTTCGGGCACAGAGCGCCGCGGTTTACCGGGTGGTCCGGGTCCCCTTCGATATGGAAAATGCTGGATTTGGCATTTTTCGAGCCGTCTCCGAGGCTATACATTAATAATCCACAGCCAACAGAACAGTAAGTACAGCTATTGCGGGTTTCTTTCGCGCGCAGCAGCTTGTAGTTGCGCGTCTCCGCCAGCGCGGCTTTTGGGGCAAAGCCCAGCACCGCCGCCGTTGTACCTGCCATTCCGCCGGCGCAGATTTTGAAAAACTTCCTGCGACTGACGTTCATCGTCACCTCATTGTTACGACGTTTTTTGTGCGGGCGAAAATAGCAGCTATAGCCATTCAGATATTGCGTGAAATCAACTCGATAAACATTGGGTAGACGATTACCCCTTTAGTGTTAGCGGTTATTGGGCCGAAATAATACCTGCGTGTATCAGGCAAATAGAGAGGGAGGAGTAGGGGAATGGTATTTTGAGCGGTGCCGTTTATTCAGAAAACGGCACCTTAACTTTCGGGTTCAGATGCGGGTAATCGAGAACCAACGGCGCCAGATAAAACGTAGCAGGTAATACTCGACAGTGCCCAGCACAAGGAACCAGATACAAAACAGGATAACGTAGAGCTGGCTGAGATCGACGAGGTGGAAGGTGTCGATGAGCTTTTGCGCCAGCGTCAGCGTTAACGCCGGAGCCGGCAGCAGCAGGCACGAAAGAAAGGCCAGCAGCAAAATGCCGCCCGCGCTCAATAGCGCTTGATGTGGATGGTTCATGACGTTGTTAGCCTGAAGTTAAAAAGCTATTGTCCGGGAAACGGCAGTCGGGTGCAAATGAACATGCCGGCAGCTAACGGGGGCAAAGGTTCGTTTATCAGACTATGTATTGAAATATGAAATTTAGTCGTGGGGAAATAAAACTTCCGCATGCGGAATAATATATTCTTTTAACATGGAATGTTTATTTCCATTTCGTTTTTGGTATTGCGGGTGATTTATATTTTAGAAGTTGATGTGTTTGTTTTATTCGTCTGTTTTTATTGGTTTTTATTTCTTTTTATGGTGCGTTTATTATTTTCGTGTTGTGTTTTTATTCAGCCAAAAGCCTTTTTAAGGTATCATTGTTGTATGTTTAGTGAAGCTGTTTTCATTTGTTATAAATAAGTAATTATATTGCCTTTCTGCCTTCGCTTATTTACACGTTTAATATCGATGCGGCTGATTTACTAATCAGGCTGCTCAATTTATAGATTGAGAAACTCCACATGTCCCACGCTCGTATGAAATTCGCCATTGATGATGGCTCCACCAACGTAAAAATCAGCTGGATTGAGAACGGTATTCTCAAGACGGTGGTGTCCCCGAATTCGTTCCGTAAAGACTGGAAAAGTGCGGCCCTGCTGCGCGGGCAGAAAGTGTTTAACTACACTATCGGCACCACCAAATACACCTACGATGCCACTTCTGACAAGGCGCTCTCCACCACGCACATTGACTATCAATATGACGATTTAAACCTGCTGGCCGTGCACCATGCGCTGCTGCAAACCGGGCTCGAGGCCTGCGATGTCGAGGTGGTCGTTACGCTGCCGATTACGCAGTTTTATAACCCGGACGACTGCCAGCGCAACGAAGAGCGCATTGAGGCTAAGCGTCAGAACCTGATGCGCGAGATCTCGTTGAATAAAGGAGAGCTGTTTAACATCGTCGGCGTGGAAGTGATGCCGGAAAGCCTGCCAGCCGCGCTGTCTCACCTGCTGGACTCTGACGCCAGCGAGTTTACCAAATCTCTGGTCATCGACTGCGGTGGAACGACGCTGGATATGGGGGTGATTGTCGGTGAATTTGACGACGTTTCGGCTATTTACGGCAACAACGAAATCGGCGTGGCGATGGTCACGGATGCAACCCGCAAGGCGCTGGCTGCGGCAGACAGCGACTCAAGCTATCTGGTGGCAAACGAGCTGATCAAACGTCGCGACGACATGGCGTTTGTGAAAAGCGTGGTGAACGATGAAAGCCGCATTGCCGATATTTTGCAGCGCATTGAGATAAAAATCTCCGAACTGGGCGATCAGGTCGCCTATGAAGCGAAGAAGTTTGCCAAAAATCCAAACCGCGTTTACCTGGTTGGCGGCGGCGCGCCGCTGATTGAGTCCGCCATCCGCGAAGCTTATTCCACGTTGGGTGAAAGGGTGGTGATGATTGATAAGCCGCAAAGCGCGCTTTCCCGGGAAATCTGCCTCTACCATTCTGACTCCGGCGCGGACGCCGTTGAAGAACCGGTGCTGCTTGAGGTAGAGGAAAATGCATAACAGCCGGACGAAGCGGGTTAACTTCTCGCTTCATCTTCGCCCGGATGATTCGCAGGCCGACCAGCGCGCTTTTTCTGAGTTACGGCAATGGCATGAAGGGCTAAAGCAGAGCGGGCGATCGCGCGAAGATATGGCCATGGAGATGCGTGGGTTCCATCGTCACGTCTATCTGGCAGGCCTTCAGCTTCAGCGGCTGAGCCCCCGAGCGTGCGGGCACATTGCCGAATCTATCGGCAGGGACTCGCTAACCTTGCCGGAACTGATGGACGAGCTAAGCGCCGGTGGGCTTTTACCTGAAGGGACTCCGACCCGGGCAGCCGCGAGCGAGCATTTTTCTGAGCAACAGTTAGAGCAGTTACAGCTGCTGCTGGAAACAGTGAAGCCCGCTCCGGCGAAAAAAACCTCTCGTGCTGAGAAGGACAATGCGGCAGAGCTTGCCCGTTTGCGGGAAGAAATCGAAAAAATGAATCACCTGCTGGAGCAGCAAAATAGCCAGTTGCAGCAGCTGCGGCGCGGTGAGCCAGGCGCTGCGCCAGTGGAAGCCTCTCGTGGAGGCAGCGAAGAGGTGGTATTAAGCGAAGTGGCGGCTTCGGCAGAAAAAATGAAAAAGATTCGCCAGAAAGGCATTTTCTGAAGCCGGGAAGGTGAAGCGGCCTCTGCGCACAGAGGCCATGAGCATCAGTTAAAAACGTCGCCCAGCAGGCCGTACATCTTCGCGAAAGCGCGTTTTGTCACTTCCGGATGGTACTTCGCCACGCCTTCAACATTGGCGCCAGGATCGGTGAACGAGTGAACTGCTCCGGCGTAGCTAACCAGCTGCCAGTCTACCGACGCAGCGTTCATCTCGCTGACGAACCCGGCGAGCTGCTCGCGCGGCACGAGCGGATCTTCCGCGCCGTCCAGCACCAGAAGAGAAGCTTTGATCTCGCCCGCTGCGTGGGTTTTCAGGGTATCCAGCGTGCCGTGGAAAGAGACGGCCGCTTTGATATCCGCTCCGCTTCTTGCCAGCTCCAGCGCACAGTGCCCGCCGAAACAGAAGCCCGCAACCGCCAGCTTGCTGCCGTCGACAGCCGCCGTTTTCTGTGCGGCCAGCGCTTGCAGCGCGGCCTGCATGCGGCCCACTTCTGCTGGCGTATCTTTAACTTCCATCATCAGGGCACCGGCTTCATCGGCGTTGGTCGGGCGCTTGCCCTGGCCGTAAAGATCGGCGACCAGCACAACGTATCCCTGCGCGGCAATCCCTTTTGCCTGTTCAACCGCACCGGCGCTCACGCCCATCCAGTTTGGGGCGATCAGAATGCCCGGGAGCGCAGCGCTGTGGTTTGCCTGATAGACCAGCGCGCCTTCAAAGGTTTGCTTATCGACCTGGTAAGTGACAGGTGTTGAAATAATTTCTGACATCAGGATTAACCCCTAAATAAATTTTATAGGTTTGCAGGTGAGCGTAATTAATTCCACATCGGTCAGTTGTTAGCAATTTATTAAATTTTCAAACGCATGAATTGCTATTTTATTTAATTAAAAAAGCGTTTATTTGTTAGCGATAAATACTTTTTGTGAATAATTGTGATTTTTATTTTTACGCTCTTAGCGATTATTAAACTGCGCTAATAAAAGCGCAGTTATCCCTGATTGCGAGATGCTGAAAGGCGGGTTAGTCCTGGTGCATCAAGTCCTGATATAGCCCGGCCAGCACGCCGCCGGGCTGAAATTGCTGTTTGATCCAGCGGGTCACCTGGCCCGTCGCCGCGTGCTGGGTGGCTAGCAACATGCGTGAATTCTGGCGCGGGTTGTGCACCTGGCGGGTGACTAACTGGCCGCTTTCTACCGCGCTGCGCACCATGTAATCCGGTAGAAAGCCGATGCCTTCGCCCAGGATCTGGCACTGGCATTTGGTGTTGAAGTCCGGCACTACAATCGCTTCCTGGCCGTGGAGCAGCCAGCCCACTTTTTTATTGATGGTGGAGGCGGTGTCCTCGACCATGATGTTCGGATACAGCCTGAGCTGGCTTTCGGGGATAGGTTCCTGCACCACCGCCAGCGGATGATCGGGCGCCACGGCGAACGCCCAGCGGATGACGCCAATCTCCGTGTAGTCAATGCCGCCGCCGCCCAGCAGGGCATCCGGCGCGCCAATCGCCACGTTAACCTGGTTGTTGAGCATCGCGTCCCAAACGCCGTTGTACACCTCGGTGGTGATGGCTATCTGGCAGCCGGGGAACTGCTGTTTGAGGATTTGTAACAGGCTGGCGGTATGCTGAGGCGTGTAGAGAAGGTGGTTTATGCAGATCCTGACTTTGGCTTCGATCCCCTGCGAAATCGTGTCAATTCCCCGTCGGATCCCTTGAAAATCGTTCAATAAATCGCTGGCTTTGCGGTAGAGATAGACCCCGGATTCGGTCAGCTCAATGCTGCGGGTATTACGGATAAAAAGCGTCACGTCGAGCCAGGTCTCCATGCGCTTAATGGTGTAGCTGATCGCGGAGGTGGTCACGCCCAGCTCTTCGGCCGCGCGGCTAAAGCTGCCGTAGCGGGCGGCGCAGGTAAAAGCCTGCAAATTCTCTTCGGTAAAGATGGAATTCATTTCGTGCTCCCTTTTCACGGCGCGCAATACGGGGATTCTGACACATTTTCGAGGGATTATTAAAATGCATTCAACAATAGCGGCATCAGCGATGAATCTTTTTTAAGCGGATGTTTTTCCCGCCAGGGCGTTGTTATTCTCGAATTTCAGCAATAACCGCGAACGACAGGAGGACACTATGTCTGAAAAAGAGCTGGTTACCGGGTTTCTGACGGCGGCCCTGGAAGGGGAAGCCGCAACGCTTAAGGCATGTCTGGAACGTGGCGTGGACATTAACGTGACCAACCGCCAGGGAAGAACGGCGATCACCCTCGCCAGCCTGAGCCAAAAATATGACTGCGTGGCGCTGTTGATTGACGCAGGCGCGGACATTAATCAGCAGGATGAAACCTGTTTCAACCCTTTCCTGATTAGCTGCCTGAATAACGATCTCAAACTGTTACGCCTGCTGTTACCCGCCAGGCCGGACCTGACTCGCTTAACCCGTTTTGGCGGCGTAGGTATTACGCCTGCCAGCGAAAAAGGCCACGTTGAGATTGTGCGTGAGCTGCTGGAACACACCGGGATCAACGTCAACCACACCAATTTCCTCGGCTGGACACCGTTGCTTGAGGCCATCGTGCTGAACGACGGCGGTAAAAAGCAGCAAGAGATCGTTTCTCTGCTGCTGGAAAACGGCGCTAATCCGCACATGACGGATAAGTACGGCAAAACGCCGCTGGAGCTGGCCGAAGAAAAAGGCTACCGCGAAATTGCTCAATTATTGAGAGACGCGGGCGCATAGCCGCCGTAAACCTCACCTCTATTAATCTCTCTGGGTAGAAAAATAAAAATGACTGAAATTGAAAAAAGCCGTCGTGATTTTATCAGCGGAGGCGGCAAGGTCGCCGCCGCCTGTGCGCTGTTTGGGGCAGCCGGAACCGTGGCCTGGGCCGCAAAAACACCTGCAAATGTTAGCGAGAGCGGCAGCCAGATGAAGACCCTCAGTGAAAAACACTATTACCTGGACAACGTGCTGCTGGAAACAGGGTTTAACTACGAGGGCGAAACCGCCGTCAGCACCCGCACCGAACTGCACACGCTCGAAATCAAAGACGGCAAAATTGCGGCACTGCGCGCCAATAAATCTCACCCGGACGGTTCTCTGCACGCTTACGATGCTGGCGGCAAACTGCTGCTCCCGGCCATGCGCGATATGCACATTCACCTGGACAAAACGTTCTACGGCGGCCCGTGGCAGGTGCATAACCGCCCGGAAGGCACCACCATCATGGATATGATTGCCTACGAGCGTAAAATTCTGCCTGAGCTGCAGCCGTACACCCGCGAACGTGCCGGCAAGCTTATCGATCTTATCCAGTCCAAAGGTTCAACCATTGCCCGCAGCCACTGCAACATCGAGCCGGTTTCCGGCCTGAAAAACCTTGAAAACCTGCAGGCGGTGCTGGAGCAGAGAAAGTCCGGGCTGAGCTGCGAAATCGTGGCGTTTCCGCAGCATGGCCTGCTGCTGTCGAAATCTGAACCGCTGATGCGCGAAGCGATGCAGGCCGGGGCACACTACGTCGGCGGCCTGGATCCAACCAACGTTGACGGCGCGATGGAGAAGTCGCTCGACACCATGTTCCAGATTGCGCTTGATTACGACAAAGGCGTGGATATCCACCTGCATGAAACCAGCCCGGCGGGCGTCGCGGCGGTGAATTACATGGTGGAAACGGTGGAGAAAACCCCGCAGCTTAAAGGCAAACTGACCATCAGCCACGGCTTTGCGCTGGCGACCTTAACCCCGCAGCAGGTGGATGACATTGCCACGCGTATGGCGGCCCAGCAGATTAGCATTGCCTCCACCGTGCCTATCGGCACGTTGCATATGCCGCTCAAGCAGCTACAGCAAAAGGGCGTGCTGGTGATGACCGGTACCGACAGCGTGATTGACCACTGGTCGCCTTACGGGCTGGGCGACATGCTGGAAAAAGCCAACCTTTATGCCCAGCTTTACGTTCGCCCGAGCGAGCTGAGCCTGTCGCGTTCGCTGGCCATTGCCACCGGCAATATTTTGCCGCTGGACGACAAAGGCAAGCAGGTGTGGCCGAAGGCAGAGGATGAGGCGAGCTTCATGCTGGTGGATGCATCCTGTTCGGCAGAAGCCGTGGCGCGTATTTCTCCGCGAACCGCGACCTTCCATCAGGGGAATTTAGTCTGGGGAAGCGTTATTTAACTCGAACTAAAATAGCCTGCATAAGCAGGCTATTTATTTACTCTCTATCTGACAACGAAGACCGGGAAGCGGGCGTGGCGAATAATGCTGGAGGCGTTAGAGCCCAGCAGATGAGTAGAAATAGACGGATTCTTCGAACCGACAATAATCACATCCGCGTGAATTTCCTGCGCGACCTCGTTAACCTCATCCCGCACCGAACCGTAGCGGATCTCCAGCACCACGCGTTCTTTCGGCAGCGAGAAGTGCCCGCGTAATTCTTCCATCTTTTCTTCGGCGTTTTTCTTCAGATATTCGTCGAATTTGCGGATGTCAGAGGAAAAACCGTGGGTATTAAACAGCGGGGATTTAGGCAGAACGTACAGAAGGTGGATAGTGCCCTCAGACTCCTTCGCCAGATATTCGGCATGGCGAATGGCTTTGTCCGTGAGCTCCATTTCATAAACATCCACCGGCATTAAGATGGTTTTATACATCGTTAATCTCCTTTTGGTTACGTTTCATTTATCCTGGCACTAACGATGTTTTTTCGCCGTGATCTGACGGGGAAATAAGGCATTTTGCTATTCCGTATGGGGATAGAACATAGCTGCTTGTTTTCCCCGCAAGGGGGAAGGGCTATTTGAATCTTTATGCTGGAATGGATATGTCCCGTTCACTTCCAGTACATTTTTATATGTAGCCACTGAATCAGTCCTGGGTCGGCTGAGATGCGTTCCCGACGCTCTCAGCCTCCGGCCGTTCCCGACGGCCGGACCCTGGCCAGTCGGAGAGAAAACGGAGGCGATTTAAGCCGGAACCGAGCCTCGCTTCTTATTTTTACCCTCACCCTCTCCCTGGAAGGGAGAGGGGATAAACAATGTTTCCCATAGCTTTTGTTTTCTCCCTCGCCCCTTTGGGGAGAGGGCGGGGTGAGGGGCTGTCGTGCCTAGTTGCGGCCTGCCATCACGCCGCCGTCCACGTCCCACAGCGCGCCGGTGACCCAGGTGGTGCTGTCAGACAGCAGGAAGTTGACCACTTCTGCGACGTCGCGCGGGGTGCCGACGCGACCAATTGGGTGGAAGCTGTCGAAGCTGCCCATCACGCCCGCCACATCCTCTTTAGGAATAAAGCCTTCATAAATTGGCGTATGCACTACGGCCGGGGAAATCGCGTTCACGCGGATGCCGTGTGAACCCAGTTCAATAGCAAGGTTTTTCGTCAGCGCATGCAAACCGGCTTTCGCCATGGAGTAGGCGGAAGAAGGCGTGGCGCCGATAGCCTGCTGTGCCCACATGGAACCGATGTTGACGATAGAGCCTTTAATCCCTGCTGCGACCATGTTTTTCACCACTTCGCGAGTGATAAAGAAGGTTGCGCGGTTAATGCTCATGTACATGTCGTAATCCGCTTCTTCATGTTCGGTAAAGGCTTTCGGGAAGAAAACCCCGGCGGCGTTCACCAGCAGGCTGATGTCGCGGTGCCCGGCGTTAATCACCTCCATCACTTTGTGCATCCCTTCGCGGCTCATCAGGTCCGCGACGATGACGGACACTTCGCCCAGGGCAGATAGCGCCTGACGTGCCTGCTCGGCTTTCTCGACGCGGTTGCCGACCAGCACAACTTTCCCGCCGTTTTCCAGCACCTGACGGGCGCTTTCCAGGCCCATACCGCTGGTGCCGCCAACAACTAAAAGTTTCTTACCTGCGAATGATGTAGACATGATGACCTCGTTTCTTTTGGCTTAATAAGAGGAAGCAGCCTGCTGTGGGCCTCCGGAATGGCGACAGAATGCCAAACCCATTTGGGCCTGACGAAGCATAAGAACTTGCATATCGAGAAAGAAAAACTATCTTGTCGGTATGTCGTCTTTTGCGAAGAGAAAACATGAGATCGCTAAATCGCCTGAAATGGCTCCACGCCTTTGAAGCCACCGCACGTCACGGCAGTTTTACCGGGGCAGCGCAAGAGCTGGGCGTAACCCCCGCCGCCGTCGGGCAGCTTGTTCGTTCGCTGGAAGAGTGGGTCGGCCATCCGCTGCTGCACCGCACGAGGAGCGGGAAAGAAAGGCTGACTTTGGTTGATGAGGCGAGAGACGCGCTGCAGGATATCACCGCCGGCCTGGACGGCCTCGAGCAGGGTCTGAATAAGCTGCGTGGCGCCAGGGCGAGAGCCGTGGTGGTGATCACGGCTTCGCAGGTGTTGATGATGAACTGGCTGATGGAGCGCCTGAATCGCTTTTCCGAGCAGCACGACAGCATCGACCTGCGTCTGAACGTCACCGAAAAACTCACCGACGTGCTGCACGGTGAAGCCGATTTAGGCATTCGCTGTGGCCCCGGCAACTGGCCTGGTTTGCAGTCGACCTGGCTGATGGATGAAGAGGCGGTAATCGTCTGCAGCCCGCAACTGCTCAACGGCGTGACCGAGGCCGACTGGCTTTCGAAGCAGAAGCTTATCTACGACGATACGCCGCACCCTGGCGCTAACTTCCCGGACTGGGAAACAATTTCTCAGCACGTTGGCGTAGCGTTCTGCGAGCAAAACGGACTGCATATTAACTCCACGTCGGCGGTGATCCTCGCGGCGTTAAGCGGCCGTGGCGTGGCGGTGGTGCGCAAAGCGCTGGTGCAGCAGCCGATCGATCTTGGGCAGCTGCGTCAGCTTTTCCCGCAGCACAAATGGCCGCTGACCTGGGCCTATTTTATCGTTCGCTCTGAGCGGTCCAGCCGCCGCCCGGAGGTCACGCTGTTCCATGACTGGCTGGTGGCAGAGACGGGCGCTACGCTTAAATGATGGAAAAACTCACCGAATTAAAGCGTGCAAAACGGCTGGCGCTCTCGCTGTTGCTGATTGCCGCCGCGACGTTTGTCGCCACCTTATTCCTGCCGCCAAGCTTCTGGGTTAGCGGCCTGAAAGCTATTTCTGAAGCGGCGATGGTTGGCGCGCTGGCGGACTGGTTTGCGGTTGTGGCGCTGTTTCGCCGCGTCCCGATCCCGTTTATCTCCCGGCATACGGCCATTATTCCGCGTAATAAAGACCGAATCGGCGAGAACCTCGGCAAGTTCGTGCAGGAGAAGTTTCTCGATACCCAGTCGCTGATTGACCTTATTCGCCGCCACGAACCGGCGCAGATGATGGGCAACTGGTTTCGCCAGCCGGACAATGCGCAGCGGGTAGGGCAGCATTTGCTCAAGGTCATGGAGGCGTTTTTATCGCTGACGGACGACGCACGCATTCAGGGGCTGATTCGCCGCGCGGTGCATAAGGCGATAGATAAAGTCGACCTCAGCTACTCCAGCGCGCTGCTGCTGGAAAGCCTGACCAAAAACAACCGGCATCAGGCCTTGCTCGACTCGGTGATTGCTCAGTTGCTGGCGCTGCTGGAGAAACCGGCCAGCCGGGAGTTTATTGCCCGCCAAATCGTCCACTGGCTGGAAACCGAGCACCCGGTTAAGGCGAAGGTATTGCCCACCGAATGGCTGGGAGAGCAAAGCGCGGAGCTGGTGTCCGATGCCGTTAACTCCCTGCTGGATGACGTCAGCCAGGACAAAACGCACCAGATTCGCCGCGCCTTTGATAGCGCGGTTCAACGGCTTATCGACAATCTAAAAAATGACCCGGAAATGGCCGCCAAAGCGGAAACGATCAAAAGTTACCTGAAGGAGGATGAGAAGTTTAACCTTTACCTCGGCGAGCTTTGGAACGACCTGCGCGGCTGGCTGAAAACTGACATCGCCAGCGAAGATTCCCGGCTGCAAAAGCGCATTGCCGAAGCGGGGCAGTGGCTGGGCGAAACGCTGATGGCCGATGCCTCGCTCCGGGCTTCGCTGAATGAGCATCTTGAGCAGGCGGCACGGCACGTAGCGCCGGACTTCTCTGCGTTCCTTACCCGCCACATTAGCGACACGGTGAAAAGCTGGGATGCAAAAGATATGTCGCGGCAGATTGAGCTGAACATCGGCAAAGATCTGCAGTTTATCCGCATTAACGGCACGCTGGTGGGCGGCTCGGTTGGCCTTGTATTGTATTTGCTTTCGCAGCTGTCGGGCGTGATTGAGCCGCTGTTATCCGGACATCCAAATTAACTGGCAGAGCCATGTGAAATTTTAGGTATAATTACGTTTTATTTTCAATGACCTATTGCTGCGATATCCTATGATCCTTAACCATTTCTGCTATTTTCTTCTGGTGCTCGCCGCGGTGGGCAGCGCTTTGATGCCTCACTCTTTGGTTATGTGGTTTGGGCTGGTGAATGTGCTCACGCTGCTGGTTTACGGCGGTGACAAACTGGCTGCGGTAAAGGCCTGGCGGCGCGTGCCGGAGGCAACATTGCTTATCTTTGGTCTGGTAGGTGGCTGGCCCGGGGCGATTCTGGCCCAAAAAAGTTTTCGCCATAAAACACATAAACAGCCGTTCAGAAAATGGTTTTTTATTACGGTGCTCGTAAACGTCATTGTCATTATTGCCGTGGTATATAAATTTTATTTATCCCGTTAACGAAAATTTTATATGGCATAGATAAAAGGCTGACGCCCGTATTTATTTATCTTGTTCCCTCATCGTAGTGGCTAAAAAATCGCTAATTTTACTAAAAACAGATGCATGTCCCCAGGCTTGCTTTACACTATGGGCAAACAAAGAGCTTTGTCCGGTAGGGAAAAAGATGGCGACATTGAAAGACATTGCGGTTGAGGCGGGCGTTTCACTGGCGACGGTGTCGCGGGTGTTGAATGACGACCCAGGCCTGAACGTGAAAGAAGAAACCAAGCGGCGGATACTCGAAATAGCGGAAAAGCTGGAATATAAAAACAGCAGTTCGCGCAGAATGTTGGCCAATCCCGTAGGCCAGCATCATTTTTTGGCGCTCTACAGCTATCAGCAAGATCTGGAAATTAACGATCCTTACTACCTGGCTATTCGCCATGGGATTGAAACGCAATGTGAAAAATTAGGGATCGAATTAACGAATTGTTATCTCGGGCATGCCCTGCCAGAGCTAAAAAAGGTGACCGGCGTGTTGGTGGTTGGCCAGCCCTCTGATGGGACCCGTGAAACCCTTCGCGCGATGACAGATAACCTCTGTTTCATCGATTTTCACGAGCCAGGCGGCCAGTACGATGCCGTAGACATTGATCTGGTAAGGATTGCCAAAGAGGTTATTGATTTCTTTATTGCCCAGGGCGTGTCGCGTATTGGGTTCATTGGTGGTCAGGATCGGCCAGGAAAAGCGGATATTCGTGAGATAGCCTTCGCCGAATATGGCCGCCTGAAGGGCGTAGTGTCCGAGAACGACATCTGGCGCGGCGGTTTCTCAAGCTCATCGGGTTACGAACTGGCAAAGACGATGCTGGCCCAGGGCGATTATCCCTCTGCGCTGTTTGTGGCGTCAGACTCCATCGCGATTGGCGTTTTACGAGCCATCCATGAACGTGGGCTGAAGATACCGGGCGACATTTCGCTGATCAGCGTGAACGATATCCCAACCGCACGTTTTACCTTCCCACCGCTTTCCACGGTGCGTATCCATTCCGAAATGATGGGCAGCCAGGGCGTTAATCTGTTGGTTGAAAAAGCCCGTGATGGCCGTGCTCTGCCGCTCAATGTGTTTGTTCCCAGCGTCCTCAAACTGCGCGGTACCACGCGCTAGCTTCCCCTGGCGCCGGAGAACAACCGTTTTCCGGCGGTATCCCTGACCTGCTGATACACCCCTGTCCCGAATGCTCATTTTGTGATCGAGTTAAAGCAAATCGTCTCTGCTTATTTTATTTAGTAAAAGTTTTACTAAAATAAAACGCAATTATTTAGTGCGTACAGGGAGGCGAGATGAATCGCTGGGAAAATCTTCAACTTACTCATGAAAACAGGCTGCCGCCGCGCGCCTATTTCTTCGCTTATGATTCGCTGGCGAAAGCGCGTTCGTTTGTGCGTGAAAACAGTAATCATTTCTTATCCCTCAGCGGGCAGTGGAACTTCCGGTTCTTTACCAATCCATTGTTGGTTCCTGAAGCGTTTACCGCTGAGATGATTGAAGGCTGGGGCTCAATTACCGTGCCGGGAATGTGGCAGATGGAAGGCCACGGCCAGTTGCAGTACACCGATGAAGGTTTTCCGTTCCCGATTGACGTGCCGTTTGTGCCAACCGACAACCCGACTGGCGCGTACCAGCGTGTGTTTACCCTCGGTGATAATTGGCAGGGTAAACAAACGATTATCAAATTTGATGGCGTAGAAACCTATTTTGAAGTCTACGTTAACGGCCAGTATATCGGGTTCAGTAAAGGGAGCCGCCTGACGGCCGAATTTGATATCAGTGCGGCGGTGAAAACTGGCGACAATCTGTTGGCCGTTCGCGTCATGCAATGGGCGGACTCGACCTACATTGAAGATCAGGATATGTGGTGGACGGCGGGGATTTTCCGTGACGTGTACCTGTTAGGGAAACATCCGCTGCATGTGCAGGACTTCACGCTGCGGACTGATTTTAGCGATGACTATCGCGATGCGACACTTGCCTGCCAGTTGATGCTGGAGAACCTCGCGACCCCAGCCGCCGGGACCACGCTGGAATACACCCTGTTCGATGGCGACACTGCGCTTTATCACGGGGTGAAAGAGCATTTAACGGTTGATCGGCAGCTTAATACCGATTTTTCGATTGAGGTAAAAGCCCCTCAGCAGTGGTCGGCAGAAAATCCATATCTGTATCACCTGGTGCTGACGCTGAAAAACGCCGCAGGTGAAATTCTTGAAATCATCCCGCAGCGCGTTGGCTTCCGCGATATTAAAGTGCGCGACGGCCTGTTTTACGTCAACAACCACTATTTGATGCTGCACGGCGTCAACCGCCACGACAACGACCACCTGAAAGGCCGCGCCGTGGGGATGGATCGCGTCGAAAAAGACCTGCAGCTGATGAAGCAGTACAACATCAACTCAGTGCGTACCGCCCACTACCCGAACGATCCGCGTTTTTACGAACTGTGTGATATTTATGGCCTGTTCGTGATGGCAGAAACGGACGTGGAATCACACGGTTTCGCCAACGTCGGAAACCTGAGCCGTATCACCGACGACCCGGAGTGGGAACACATCTACGTCGAGCGCATCGTGCGTCACGTTCATGCGCAGAAAAACCACCCGTCAATCATCATCTGGTCGCTGGGGAATGAATCCGGCTACGGCTGCAATATTCGTGCGATGTACCGCGCCTGCAAAGCGTTGGACGATACGCGCCTTGTTCATTATGAAGAGGATCGTGATGCAGAGGTCGTGGATATTATTTCGACCATGTATACCCGTGTGCCGCTGATGAACGAGTTTGGGGAATATCCGCATGCTAAGCCGCGCATTATCTGTGAATACGCCCATGCAATGGGGAACGGCCCTGGCGGCCTGACCGAATATCAAAATGTCTTTTATCAACACGACAGCATTCAGGGCCACTACGTCTGGGAGTGGTGCGATCACGGTATTCAGGCCAGCGATGAAAACGGCACGGTATTCTACAAGTACGGCGGCGACTACGGCGACTACCCGAACAACTACAATTTCTGCCTCGATGGGCTGATCTTCTCCGACCAAACGCCGGGGCCAGGGCTACAGGAATACAAACAGGTCATTGCGCCGGTAAAAGTCCGGGTCGAAGATCTTCAGCGCGGCATTCTGCGTATTGAGAACAAACTGTGGTTCTCTAGTCTGGACGATTACACCCTGAACGTGGAGATCCGTGCCGAGGGCGAAACACTCTCCAGCCAGCGTTTGAAAGTGGAAGGGCTGGCCGCCAACAGCGCCCGCGAGGTCAGCATTGCGCTGCCGAAGCTTGATGAGCGTGAAACCTTTATCAATATCAGCGTGACCAAAGACTCCCGCACCCTGTACAGCGAGGCTAATCACGCCATTGCGGTATATCAGTTCCCGCTAAAAGCGCAGACGGCGGCAAAAACGCCGTGGATAAATACCAGCGCCACGGCGCTGCAGGTTGCCGACGAACGCTTGAGCTACCGCATTATTGGGCACAACTTCCACGTCGTGTTCTCGAAGGTGAGCGGCAAGCTGACCGAGTGGCAGGTGAATGGGGTTAATCAGGTCACCCGTGAGCCGAAAATCAACTTCTTCAAGCCGATGATTGATAACCATAAGCAGGAGTTTGAAGGGCTGTGGGAATCCGCGCACCTGCCGATTATGCAGGAGCATTTACGCGAGTTTAACGCTGAAATGCACGGCGACACGGCGGTTATCTCTACCCGAACGATTGTTGCACCGCCGGTATTCGACTTTGGTATGCGCTGCACCTATCGCTGGCAGATTACCCCCCAGGGGCATATCAACGTTGAGCTGCAGGGCGAGCGCTACGGTGATTATCCCCATATCGTGCCGTGCATCGGCTTTATGATGGGGATCAACGGCGAGTTTGAGCAGGTTGATTACTACGGCCGTGGCCCCGGCGAGAACTACGCCGACAGCCAGCAAAGCAACATCATCGATCTTTGGCGCACCACCGTTGATGACATGTTCGTCAACTATCCCTTCCCGCAGAACAACGGCAACCGCCAGCATGTGCGCTGGGCGTCGTTTACCGACCGTCACGGTAGCGGCCTGCTGGTGGTGCCACGCCAACCCATCAACATTAGTGCCTGGCACTACACCGCTGAAAACCTGCACGCCGCGCAGCACTGCAATGAGCTGCAGCGCAGCGACGACATCACGCTAAACATTGACGCTCAACTGCTCGGACTCGGCTCCAACTCGTGGGGGAGCGAAGTACTGGATAGCTGGCGCGTGTGGCTTAAACCTTTCAATTACGGTTTTACGTTGCTGCCGCTGGAAGGCGGGCGCAGCACCTCGCAGGCGCTGTCGCATCATAACTTCGGCGCTGATTTCTTTTCTCCTGTTTCACATAGCGAGGCTGAACAATGAGAGTTCTCGATAATTTAGAAGAGTTTAAGCAGGTCTATCACAGCGGCCGGAAGTGGCAGCGCTGCGTGGAAGCCATCAATAACATCGACAATATTCGCCCCGGCGTGGCCCATTCGATCGGTGACTCGCTCTCTTATCGGGTAAGCACCGAGAGCTGTACTGACGCGCTGTTTGCGGGGAGTCGTCGTTATTTCGACGTGCATTACTACCTTCAGGGGCGGCAAAAAATTGAGTTCGCACCGAAAGAGCAGCTGCGAACGGTGGCCTGCTACCGGGACGAAACCGATCGGGAATACCTGAAAGGCGTCGGTGAAATCGTGACGGTAAACGAGGGGCAGATGGTTATCTGCGACACCGAAGAGGCTTACCGCTTTATCAGCGATGAATGGGTAAAAAAAGTGATCCTCAGAGTCACTATTGAAGACGGCTATTTTCTTAATAAATAACGCTAGTTACGGTGCGCACCAAGGCCAGCGGCACGCCCCGCTGGCCTTCCCTGTACTTCCCCATAACGGGGGATGTGAATTTTCGGAGGACGTATGTCCACATCAATTCGGGCAAAAATAGGCAAGTTCGCCCTGCTGTCGATGGCATTTACGGCGGTCTTTAACGTACGAAATATCGTCAATAACAATATCGAGTTAGGGCTGAGTTCAGCGCCGATTTTCTTATTCGCGACGGTGGTTTACTTCATTCCCTTTGTCTTTATCATCGCCGAATTTGTCTCGGCGAATAAAAATTCTGAATCAGGCATGTACGCCTGGCTGAAGCAGCCGCTGGGGACTCGCGCGGCCTATCTGGGCTCATTCCTGTACTGGTTTGTGAATCTGTTCTTCTTCCTCTCATTACTGCCGAACGTCGTGGCCTATGCCTCCTACGCCATTATGGGGTACTCAATACCGTTCTCGCCGATGGTGACGTCGCTGATTTCGATTGTGCTGTTTGCGATGGCAACCCATATCTCGACCAAGGGCGCGACGTGGCTGGGGAAAATTTCTGAATGCGTGGCCTACGGCGTCTTTGCGCTGTTTGCTATCTACGTGGTCGGGGCTTTCACGGCTTTGGGCAGCGGGCACGTACCGGCGCAGCCGATTACGCTGGCGGCAATGACGCCGACCATCAACTGGGCAACGCTTGGCATCATGTGCTGGATTTTCCAGGCGGCGGGCGGGGCAGAAACCGTTGCGGCTTACCTGAATGATACAAAAGGCGGGCAGAAATCCTTCATCAAAGTGATCATTACCGCCGGGGTGCTGATCGGCGGCATGTACGCCCTGGGCTCGCTATTAGTGAACGTTTTTGTCGCACGAGAAGATCTCACTTACGCGGCGGGGATGGTGGAAATCTTCACCGGTCTTGGCGCGTACTTCCATATTCCTGAAGCACTAATGGGGCGTTTTGTCGGCATTATTCTGTTTATCGCCATCTTCGGCAGCATGATGATGTGGACGGCGGCCCCGGTCAAAATTCACTTCTCGGAAATCCCGGAAGGGATTTATGGCAAGAAAACCACCGAACTGAATGCACACGGCGTGCCGGTGCGTGCGGCGTGGTGGCAGTTTGTTTTTGTGCTGCTGATGCTTATTGTTAACGGCTTCGGCTCCGCCAGCGTCCAACAGATGATGAATACCGCCATCAACCTGACGGCGGGGACGGCGATGTTGCCGCCAATATTTATTATGGCGGCCTATTTTGTCTTCCGTTGGAAGCACGATGACACCCCGCGTGATTTCCGCATGGGGTCAAAAGCGGTTGGGATGAGCGTCGTTTCTATGCTGATGATTATTTTTGTGGTCAGCATGGCCGCCTCTGCGTTCCCGCCGGGTGTGGATCTGGTTAACGCCTTCTTTATTAACGTCTTTATGACCGCAGTGTTCTCCGGGCTTGCCTGGTGGTGGATCACCCGTTTTGAAAATAAACAGAAGAAACGTCTGGTAACCTCGCCTCGGGCGGTGCCAAAAGCAGTGAAATAATATCCGCATCGTCGCCAGCCCTCCCTCGGCTGGCGCATCTCCTCCTTTTCATCGCTGCATACCTCACACTATTTTCGTGATCGGGTTAAAGCAACCAGACTTTTACTCTTTGTTTTACTAAATTTTTTACTAAAATATACGTTAGTGGTTAACGCCCTCTATCCTACAAACAACGCAGACCCTTCGGGTTACCCACGGAAGGAAACTGCGTGGAGATGTGTTATGTCTGATACTAAACGTAATACCATCGGCAAGTTTGGCCTGCTGTCGCTGACCTTTGCCGCTGTTTACAGTTTTAATAACGTCATCAATAACAATATCGAACTTGGGTTAGCGTCGGCCCCGATGTTTTTTCTGGCTACGTTGCTCTATTTTATTCCGTTCTGTTTGATTATCGCTGAGTTTGTGTCACTGAATAAAAATTCAGAGGCCGGGGTCTACGCCTGGGTGAAAAGTGCATTGGGTGGCCGCTGGGCGTTTATTACCGCGTACACCTATTGGTTCGTTAACCTGTTCTTTTTCACTTCTTTATTGCCGCGTGTTATTGCCTATGCTTCATATGCGTTCCTCGGCTATGAATACATTCTGACGCCGATAGCCACCACGCTGCTGAGCATGGTGCTGTTTGCGCTATCAACCTGGGTGTCGACCAATGGCGCAAAAATGCTGGGGCCGATTACCTCCGTCACTTCATCTCTCATGTTGCTGCTCACGTTGTCGTATATTTTGCTCTCAGGCACCGCGCTGGTGGGCGGTATTCAGCCCGCAGACCCGATTACCGTTGAGGCCATGATCCCTGACTTTAACTGGGCATTCCTCGGTATTACGACCTGGATTTTCATGGCAGCCGGCGGCGCTGAATCCGTTGCGGTGTACGTGAATGACGTGAAGGGCGGGGCGAAATCGTTCGTTAAAGTGATAATCCTGGCGGGGATTTTTATCGGCGTTCTTTATTCGATTTCGTCGGTGCTGATTAACGTCTTTGTGAGCAGTAAAGAGCTGAAATTCACCGGCGGGTCGGTGCAGGTGTTCCACGGCATGGCGGTCTATTTCGGCCTGCCGGAAATCTTAATTAATCGCTTTGTTGGCCTGGTTTCCTTCACCGCCATGTTCGGGTCATTGCTGATGTGGACGGCGACGCCGGTCAAAATATTCTTCTCGGAAATCCCCAGCGGTATTTTTGGTCAAAAAACCGTCGAGCTGAATAAAAATGGTGTGCCTGCCCGCGCGGCGTGGATTCAATTTTTGATTGTTATTCCTCTGATGATTATCCCGATGCTGGGCTCTAATACCGTTCAGGATTTAATGAATACCATTATTAATATGACCGCGACTGCTTCAATGTTGCCGCCGTTATTCATTATGCTGGCATACCTTAATCTTCGCCGTAAATACGATCATCTGCCGCGTGATTTCAAAATGGGTTCACAGAAAACGGGTATTACGATTGTCTCTATGCTGATTGTTATTTTTACCATTGGGTTTGTCGCGTCTACATTCCCGACGGGTGGGAACATCTTGACGATCGTTTTTTATAACGTGGGGGGAATAGTGCTTTTCCTGGGCTTCGCATGGTGGAAGTACAGTAAATATATCAAAGGGCTAACGCCGGAAGAGCAAAGGGCAGAAGCAAAACCGGTCGTGCATTCTGCATGAAATAATTTTAAAACAACCATTATTGTCTTTTTAAATATGATGAAAAATAAAAAATACCTCTGCGGGGCGCTCGTTGCTCTGGCTTTTTGCACCCCCGTTCGGGCCGCTGAGATGCTGCACCCGGCGGAGCATGATGATACGAAAACACCGACGCTGAATACCACTTCATACCGTTTTTATGGCGAGTCAGGCGTTGGCGGCTATATGGATTTAGAAAACGAGGATAAACATAAATATAGTGATGGCACCTATATTGAAGGTGGCCTGGAAATTAAGCATGGGCCATGGTTTGGCTTAATTTACGGCGAAGGCTGGACGGTGCAGGCGGATAATCAGGGTAACGCCTGGGTGCCCGATCACAGCTGGGGCGGTTTTGAAGGCGGTATTAACCGTTTCTACGGCGGCTATAAAACCGCTGACAGCACGGAAATTATGCTCAGCGTACGGCAGGATTCCTCGCTGGATGACCTGCAGTGGTGGGCGGATTTTACCCCGGACCTGGGCTATGTGATCCCCAATACCCGTGATATTCAGTACGCGCTAAAAGTGCAGAATCTGCACGGCAGTTTCCGCTACAGCGTTACCGCCACGCCCGCGGGACATCACAACGAAAGCAAGTCCTGGCTGCACTTTGGCAAATATGACCGTTATGACGACAAATACACCTACCCGGCGATGGTCAACGGCTACATTCAGTACGATATCGCCAAAGATATTACCTGGCTGAATGGGATGGAAGTGACTGACGGCACGGGCGAAATGTTCCTGACCGGCTTTTTATCACCGAATTTTGGCGCGCGTGCCTGGCACCACACCGGGCGGGCGAAGGGGCTGGGAACGCCCGGAACCGAAACGGGCTTTATGGCTAGCGCCATGTATGAAGCTTTCAAAGGCTTTTATCTCTCCACCGCCTACAGCTATGCCAGGCATCGCCCGGACCGCGCCGCCGATGAAACCACCGCTTTTGTGCAGTTCGGCATTTGGTATGAATACGGCAATGGCCGCTTCGCTACCGCCGCAGATAGCCGATTTTACACGCAGAATGCCTCTGGCGACCCGAGCGACAAAATTTTCCTGATGCAATATTTCTACTGGTAAGAAGGGATATAACAACCATGAATATGACTTCCACCCTGACGCCGCTCGCCTGTGCGCTGCTGCTGAGCTTTTCCGCCCACGCCGTCACGGCCGACGATTTCAAAAATGTGGTTAACCGCACCGGCGCGCCGCAGTACATGCAGGATTTTGATTACGACGATCATCAGCGTTTTAACCCGTTCTTTGATCTCGGCGCGTGGCATGGGCATTTGCTGCCTGACGGCCCGGCAACGATGGGCGGTTTCCCCGGCCCGGCGCTGCTGACGGAAGAGTACATCAACTTTATGTCGACCAATTTTGACCGTCTGACGGTGTACCAGAACGGTAAAAAACTGGCTTTCACGATGCAGGCGTACAGCATTCCCGGCGCGTTAATCCAGAAGCTCTCCGCGCCCGGCGTGCAGGTTGAGATGACGCTACGTTTTGCCAGCCCGCACACCTCACTGCTGGAAACCAAAATCACCAGCAGCACGCCGCTGAAGCTGGTGTGGGACGGAGAGCTGCTGGAAAAGCTTGAGGCCAAAGAGGGGAAAGCGCTGTCGGATAAAACCATCGACGCGGCGTTTCCTGATTATCAACGCCGCCTGAAGGCGACTCATGATGGCCTGACGGTGACTTTTGGCAAGGTGCGCGCCGACTCCGCGCTGATGACCTCCGGTGAATCGCAGTACCAGATTCACCGTTCGATGACGACGAACACTGAAATTGATGGCCACCGTTTTACCAGCACCGCGCAAATTAACGGCTCCACTACGCTGTACACCACCTATTCACACCTGCTGACCGCCGAACAGGTACAGCATGAGAAAACGCAGATTCGAGATATTCTGGCGCGTCCGGCCTCTTACCTGAAAGCTTCCGAACAGCGCTGGGAAGGATATCTGCAAAAAGGGCTGACTAATCCGGATGCCACCGCAGAACAAACTCGCGTGGCGGTAAAAGCCATTGAAACGCTGAACGGTAACTGGCGTGCGCCGGGCGGGGCGGTGCAGCACAACACCGTTACGCCATCGGTCACCGGGCGCTGGTTCTCCGGTAACCAGACCTGGCCGTGGGATACCTGGAAACAGGCTTACGCGATGGCGCATTTCAACCCGGAAATAGCCAAAGAGAACATCCGCGCCGTGTTCTCCTGGCAAATTAAGCCTGGTGATAAGGTTCGCCCGCAGGACACCGGGTTCGTCCCGGACTTGATTGCCTGGAACCTCAGCCCGGAGCGCGGCGGTGACGGCAGCAACTGGAACGAACGTAATACCAAGCCGAGCCTGGCCGCATGGGCGGTGATGGAGGTGTACAACGTCACCCAGGACAAAGCCTGGCTCCAGGAGATGTACCCGAAGCTGGTGGCCTATCACGATTGGTGGTTGCGCAACCGCGACCATAACGGCAATGGCGTGCCGGAATACGGTGCCACGCGCGATAAAGCGCACAATACTGCCGGCGGAGCGATGCTGTTTACCCTGAAAAAAGGGACGCAGCAGGAGATGCTTTCCGGCCTGAAGGCTTATGAAAGCGTGACGGCAAAAGGCGATTACGACAGCCTTGAAATCCCGGCCCAAACTGCGGCGTCGTGGGAGTCCGGGCGCGATGATGCGGCGGTATTTGGCTTTATCGATAAAGATCAGCTGGATAATTACGTCGCGAACGGCGGTAAGCGCGGCGACTGGACGGTGAAATTTGCTGAAAACCGCGATCGGCAGGGCAATTTGCTCGGTTACTCGCTGCTGCAGGAATCGGTTGACCAGGCCAGCTACATGTACAGCGATAACCATTATCTGGCGGAGATGGCGGGTATTTTAGGCAAGCCGGAAGACGCCAGGCGCTATCAGGCGCTGGCACAGAAACTCGCGGATTATATTAATACCTGCATGTTCGACCCGCAGACGAAATTCTATTACGACATCCGTATTGAAGCTCAACCACTGGCGAACGGCTGTGCCGGTAAGCCGATTGTTGAACGAGGTAAAGGACCGGAAGGCTGGTCACCGCTGTTTAACGGTGCAGCAACGCAGCAGCATGCTGACGGTGTTATCTCAGTGATGCTGGATAAAAAGGAGTTCAACACCTTTGTGCCACTCGGTACGGCGGCGTTAACCAACCCGGCGTTTGGCCCGGATATTTACTGGCGCGGGCGTGTCTGGGTCGATCAGCTGTGGTTTGGCTTGAAAGGCATGGCGCGTTACGGCCATCGCGAAGAGGCGCTTAAACTGGCGGATGCATTCTTTAAACACGCCAAAGGCTTAACCTCCGATGGCCCAATTCAGGAAAACTATAATCCGCTGACTGGCGCCCAGCAGGGAGCACCAAACTTCTCCTGGAGTGCGGCACATTTATATATGTTATATAACGAGTTTTTCCGTAACCTTAGCGTTAAAGCCTGATGGTGACCGCGCCATCAGGCGAATTCCAGGCTTTGCCGTCTCAACCTATTGTATATTTAGTGCCCCGTATCCCTCATAAACGCTGCGATATTTTGAAATAAACACCACCTGCTTGATTCAAAAATACTCTGTAAAGTAATCGGCCTAACTGCCGATGTATTCAAGCAGAACGCTCCAACACTTTCCGAACTGAATAACAAAACGACTTATTCTCAGCCGCCGGTTTTGGAGCCTCCTACTTCTTTTTTTTGAAAAAAATTGATCTCCATATAAACAACCTCCTGTAAAGAGATTGTAAGCTTATACACTGCACAGTTAATTAAAAAATAACCAAACGAAAGGTCTTAAATGAGTGAACTATCCAATGAAACCTATGAGCTCATCCAAAATAAAATTCAAAGTGTTATCCAGAGATTATCGGAGCAGCAGCGCGAAGGTCGTTTAGCAAAAGACATTTCTGGGGCGATGGAAAACTTAGCACAGCTCAATAATCAGATACAGGCTGAACTGGAAAAGTTAAAAGCAAGCAGTGAATGGAAACGCTTTACCATCGCTTTTTATGGCGAAACCAATGCGGGTAAATCCACTTTGATTGAAGCACTACGCTTGCAACTGGGTGAAAAGACCAAGCAGGAAAGCCAGCGCAGGTTTAAAGAAATTCAGCAACGGTTCGGTCTAACCCAGGAAGCATTTGACGAAGTGCGACGTGTGATTATGGATACGGAACGGGCTATTGAGGTGGTTCGTCAAGAGCTTGCTGGGTTGTCGAAAAAATATGCTGTACCGATCATGCAGGCAGAGTTGGCCGTTAGCCAGGAAGAGGAAAATGCCGTGCAGGAATCTGCAGTATTAGACCTGCAGCATAACAAGGCTATAAGCGATCTTATGTTAGAAATTTCCAGGCTAAATGAGCTGCTGGAAAAAGTTAAAGCCGAGCGAAAATGGTGGCAAAAAATTATCGCACGGTTTTCAACATCCCCATCCCCCGAAGAAAAACAGTTCGCAGAAATAACGCAGCATTTTTCAAAAACAGAAAAACAGCAAGAAATTGAAAAGAAAGAACTTATTGATCATCATCACGGACTGATACAGCAGGCATCTACCGCCCTGGCTGAACTTCAGACACAAAAACAACATGAACACAATCAAGTTGCTGAAAGAGAACAAGAATTACAGGAAGCGCTGCGAAAAGCTGAGGATGAAAGAAGCCGTTTAGATAATGAAGTATTAAAACTAACCGAATTTGCCGACGGGCAGATCATTGGTGATGGTCGTTCTGATTTTACCCGCGTGAATACCTCTTTTGATTTTGATTTGAATGGACATTCATTTTCTTTAATCGATGTTCCTGGCATCGAAGGCGATGAAGCTGTTGTCAGCGCTCCGATTGAAGAAGCAGTACGTAAGGCCCACGCTGTGTTTTATGTAACTCGTACAGCCCGCCCACCGCAGACGAACGATGATAGCCCAGGAAGTGCACAAGGAACTTTGGAGAAAATCAAAAAGCATTTGGGGGCGCAAAGCGAAGTGTGGTCGATATACAATCATCCAGCCAGGAGCCCACGCCAGTTGACTTTGCCTGTATTGAATAACGACATCGTTAACGGTTTGGCGGCAATGGATGAAAAACTAAAAGCAGAATTGAAAGAACAATACTGCGGAAGTTTGGCTATTAGTGCGCACCCCGCTTACCTTGCGCTCACGGAATGCGTTGCACCCGGTAGTAAAGATGCTGCCGATCAGCGAAAGTTTTTAGATCAATTTGGTGGCCCTGAGGCTATTTTATCGTTAAGTGGTTTAACAGATTTCATCACTCGCCTGCAAACAACAATTATTAGTAACTATCGAGATAAAATAAAACGATCAAATAAAAATAAAGCCTATGAAACATTAAGAAATTCTTTGGATGAATTTAGGGCGCCGCAAACCCATTTTTCCGAGCTGGAAAAAAATGTAAAGAGCGAAGTACTCCATGCTCAATCACAAATAAATATTAGCCTGGAAGAATTCATTGGCAGCCTTGATATTGTAGGTGGCAAAATTCGCCGTGCTTTTCGCGATCGGGTACAAAAAGAAATTTATGATGAGATTGAAAGTAACATAAGCAATGATGAATTTAAACGATCTTTCAATCAGACGCTTGAGCTGAATGCTGAAAACATTAAAAATAATTTGAAGAAATCAATTGATAAAGAAGCTGACGCGCTTGGTGAAAAAATTAGAGGTATTATTACTCGTTCAAGTCAACATTTGAAAAATATTGTCACTGCTCAAAATAATAACTTTGATTTGCAAAGTAACTTTAAAATAAACATTAATGTTGATAACGGGCTTAAAGTTGGTGGGTTGGTTGCTGGCGGTATCGGCGCCGCGCTTGGCGTTGTTTTCCTGGCGAGTAATCCCGTGGGCTGGACAGTTGCATTTGTTGGCGGCGTTCTGGCCCTGTTGGGTTCTTTGGTCGGAATAGCTAAATCTGTTTGGGGTGTTTTTGATTCTAACTACAAAAAGGCCCAACAGAAAAAAGAAGCAGATAAAGTCCTGCGTGAGGCAGATAATACCATTGAAAAAGAAATCAATAAAATCATCGCTAAAATTAAATATGAAGTTTCCGTAGAAATGAAAAAAATAAAACATCAACTAGAAGAACCGGTTAAGCAATGTATTGCCATTAATGCTTTATTTAACCAGGTTGATGTTGAATTAACCGCCATAGCCCGTGATATTAAATATTAGGCTGGAAAAGGAATTATTATGAGTAATACTGTAGCTGAATTTAAACATCAGCAGGAGAAAACCCGCCAGGCACTGCAAAAGCTAGCGGCGTTTATTGAAAAAGGCCGTATCTTCGGCTTGAAGCCGGATCCAACTCAGATGGAAAAACTGGCCACGGCTCTGAAGACTTCTGAAG
Source organism: Cedecea neteri (assembly GCF_000757825.1). Lineage (GTDB taxonomy): Bacteria > Pseudomonadota > Gammaproteobacteria > Enterobacterales > Enterobacteriaceae > Cedecea > Cedecea selenatireducens. The sequence continues at coordinate 1,499,839 of NZ_CP009451.1, read as the reverse complement.
ATGGGATCTTAAAAGTTGCCCTGATTGGCGGCTTTTCCGAAGGAAAAACATCCATTGCCGCAGCCTGGCTGGAGCGGTTAAACGGCAGTATGAACATTAGCCAACAAGAATCATCCAACGAAGTGCAGGTATATCGTTTGGATGATGACATTGAGTTAATTGATACACCTGGACTATTTGGCTTTAAGGAGCAGGTAAATAGCGAAGGTGAAATTGAAAAATATAAAGAAACTACAAAAAATATGTCAGTGAAGCACATTTAGTGCTCTATGTCATGAACTCGGTTAATCCAGTCAAGGAAAGTCATCAGGATGACTTAGCTTGGCTCTTCCGTGATTTAAATTTATTGCCAAGAACGGTTTTTGTTTTAAGTCGATTTGATGAAGTCGCTGATATAGAAGATGACTGGGATTATCGTGAAAAACTGAAAATAAAAAAAGATAACGTTATTAGCCGGTTGAAAACCTTAATCAATCTGACCGGGCGAGAGGCAGAATATATAAAAATTGTTGCTATATCAGCCAATCCATTTGGTGAGGGCACATCTTACTGGCTGGAGCATTTAGATGAATTTAAGAAAATATCACGTATTGCCACTTTACAAGATGCCACTCGCCAAAACATCACACAAAACGGCGGGGTAACGCCGATTGTATTGGAAGCACAGAAAAGTATGATCCAGGATGTATTGGGTAAACAAATGCCTTTAGTACGGCAACGACAAAATTTATTAGACAGTGAGTTGACCCAGTTATCTGATACAGCCAAACATCTGAACGAAGAACTTGCGCCGATGGAAATTAAAATTGCCAATGTTCGCGTGGGATTAATGGATTTTGTCAGTGATTATTTCACTTCACTCATCCGCCAGGTCAAAGGTACGGACTTAACAACCTTTAACGATTTTTATGACAGTGAAATTGGTACAGACGGCATTTTATTGAATACCGAAATTGAAAAGGAATTTAGTCGTCAGTGCCAATCTGTTTCCAGCAGTTTAAATCGCATCAGCCTGGATTTTGACAATGAAATTACCCGCTTTGAAACATCTGTAGGCGCTGATTTAGCCGCTAAAGGTATTTCCAGTCTGAAAAATATTAAATTAAATAATACCCATATTTTAGCTGCTCGCGACGGTATAGTTTCTGCTGGCAAAATGGTGGGCGTAGATTTAGCCAAGTACTTGAAATTCAAGCCATGGGGAGCTGTTAATTTTGCTGCTAAAGCTAATGCTATATTTGCAGCAGCAGGTCTCATTATGGAGGCTTTTGATAGTTATAAAAAAGCTAAGGCTGAAGCCGAATTCCGTGAGGTAGTGGCACAAATTGTTTCAATACTAGACGAGCAACGAAAAGGCTTACTGGACTCTTTAAATCAGGATGATTTTATTAATCAGCTTTTTCCTATATATAAAAAATTGCAAGAAAGCCTCGGCATTGTTTTACAGGCGAACGAAGAGACCACCAGCCGTAAGAAATCGTTTGATGAGTGGCAGCGTGAAGGGGCTCTTATTGAAGGGGAGTATCGTATCATCGCCGAAAATCACGCTTAATTTTTCTCGCAGATAATAGATAATGCCGTCAGAAACTTTTCTGATGGCATTAATAATCCCCTCAAAAGCCTCCAGATACCACTTGATTTGGGAATAACTGTGTTGACTTAGAAATGGTCCCTACAGGATTCGAATGCATCAAGTACTGATTTGTTTTATATAAAAAAATCCTGTGCGATAAAATTTGTATCAACAGGTAAATTTTTTAGAAAATACAGTCTGTTATCGCTTGGCTAGTGCGTCAGGATAATTTCTGGCACTGATGCCATTCATTTTTTTTCAATCAGGTTGAGCCCTGCATTGATTTTGGGCCAGGGTCAGTATCATATCGACGGTAATTTACGGGAGGTTTAGGTTAGGGGAACTACTCTTGAGGCTGGGCTGCGGTATCCGCAGTGACTGAGATGTTAACCCTAAAGAAAGGATTTTACGATGAAGGTACTTACTCTTGTTTCATCTCTGGCGTTGGCTGGTTTTTGTTTTTCCGCGGTAGCTGAAACACCTGCAAACATTGCCGTTTATGCTACGCATAAATCCACCGGTTCTATGTCCGTGGGTGGGAAAAGTGCTTATACCAACACCTTTGAAGTGATGGTTGCAAACGTCTCTGATAAAGACATTGATCTCTCGAAGGTGTGTCTGAAAGCAACCGCTCCAGACCACAAAGAATTTGCATTGGACACCGTAGATGAAGCTTTGTCTAAAGGCTCGTTAAGGGCAGGTAAAATGGTTAAAGGTATTGCTGTTTTCGCCTCCGAAGATGCGAAAGTTAATGACGCGTTGCTGATTACCCTTTCCGCTGAATGCAAGTAATCGTTACAGGCAGCCCATTCGGGCTGCTACCTTGTGGTGATTAAAGATTATGAATGGAAATAACTATAGGTCTCATTTTCGTGCGTCTGAAACAAAAAAATGCACGCTGGTCAGTATTTTCCTCAATTCTTTCTTATCTATATTTCAAATTATAGCTGGTGTTTTATCAGGTTCGCAGGGACTCATTGCAGATGGGATTCATTCTCTTTCAGATCTCTCTTCTGATTTTGTCGTTTTAATTGCTAATAAGAAAGGCCAGAAGGGGTGTGATGACGACCATCACTACGGCCATTTGCGCTTTGAAAACGGCGGAAAGCTCATTATCGGGGCGATTCTTCTTTTAGTTGGTTTGGGGATGGTCTGGTCAGCTGGGGGAAATCTTCTTCATAACAGCTTGCCTCAGGAGATAAAACCTTTAGCGATATGGGTAGCTATCATCGCGCTGGTGATTAAAGAGACGCTTTTCCGCTATATGCTGTTTGTTGGTAAACGTATCCAGTCTTCTTTGCTGATTGCAAATGCCTGGCATGCTCGATCCGATGCGGCCTCTTCAGTCATTGTGGCGATTGGGATTATCGGGAATATGCTGGGATATCATATGATGGATTCGATTGCTGCTTTGATTGTCGGCCTCTTTATTACCCGGATGGGCTACCACTTTTCCTCAGACGCTCTTCAGGATTTAATGGATCGTTCTGTTGACGCTGATTTAGAACATCAAATAAGAGTTTGCCTGTTGTCTACGGCAGGTGTGGCAGGGGTCCATGATTTGAAAACACGCAAAATGGGCGACTACGCTCTGATTGATGTTCACCTTGAAGTCAACGGAGATCTTTCTATCCGCGAAGGCCATGAAATCGCTACAGAAGCCAGAAATAGGGTGATGGCCGTTTTTGATGTACTTAATGTCATGGTTCATATTGACCCCGGAGATAGCGGCCGTTAGTAAATATTATGTAACCGTGGAGGTATTTATTTTACCATTTGAAGTGTATTACTTTAAAAATTTCTTTATTACACAACTTGCGGTTATTTTTATTGTTTTGACATATTCGTTATTATCTTGACATAGCTAAACAGTTCCTAACTGAAACTTGTTTTTGGGTTTCCCACAGAGAGGTTGTGGCTATAATAAGCTGTCCTTCAAAAAGGAGCTGCCAGCCGGATAATGCTCTGGAAGAGATAAAGAGTCGGCTAGTGAATAATCAAGTAATAGCCCGCACATTTTCAGTAAAAATCAACAGGAGAAGATCTATGACTTGTAATATTTCTGATGAACCTCCATCGAGAGAGGAACATATGGGCTGACTATCTACATTGTAACTCAGTGTATTCAATGGAGACGGTCTGTGCAGTTGCCATGAAACTGCCGATGATTGGTTATTCATTATATGCACTCAGTTTGAGGTGTAGTATGTCGCTACTTACAAAGCGCTACATGTTTTATATCGATGCTAAAAGCACTATCATTTTTTCAATGTTGGCAGACACTGCTCGGCCGATATCTCCCACATTTCAAAGACCCTTCTATAAAAAACTTGCTGCATGGAAAGAATTTTTCAGCAAGCTCAAACTGAAACTGAAACAAAAAAGACAAAGTGCCGTTGAGGATAACATCAACACACTATTACCATAACTCGTAATCAGCTTTAGCGGCGAGAGTATTTCTGACCACTGATTTTTAGTTGCTAAGGCTTTTTAGGATTTATTAAATCTAATATTATCTTATTGGCTCGTACTCAACGAGGGTAACCTCATGCGTGCGCGCTAATAAGTGGAGTTTCCTATTATGCATGTTTTAACAAAACACATAAGCAAGAAGACTTCTGTTGTGAACGATTTGATTGTTGGCTTTATTATAGCAGCCTGCATTATTTTGTTCATTTATGGTTGGCAGGGAATGCACACCCCTTTTAACGGGTACTCTTTACCAGATGTTAATCTGGATTATCATTTGCTCCCCTATTATACATTGCGTACAACTATGCGATTGCTTATAGGGCTTTTTTATTCAATGCTCTTTTCGATAGTGTTTGCTGTATTAGCCGCAAAATATGCTCCTATGAGGCGAGTTATTTTGCCTTTCGTGAATTTTATGGAGTCAGTTCCTTTAGTTGGTTTTCTGACATTTACGACGGGTTTTTTCCTCGGACTTTATCCTCACAGCGTGATGGGGCTTGAAGGGCTGGCGATTTTCGCCGTCTTTACTGCACAAGCCTGGAATATGATGCTGACGTTATACCAGACGCTAAAAGTCGTACCTGATGAGCTATCCGAAGCCACTGAGGCTTTTGGTTATAATCCGTGGCAAAAATTCTGGCGCCTGGGATTCATCTATTCGTTCCCGGGTTTGCTGTGGAATACGATGGTCTCTCAGTCCGCGGCCTGGTTTGCGCTGGTCGCCTCAGAGATGCTTACCGTAGGGGATGGTAGCACTAATTTGCCCGGAGTAGGGTCGTATATCGGTATCGCTTTACAGAATGGCAGCCTCCACGGCGTCACCCTGGGAGTTTTAGCCCTTATTATCAATATTATCATCTTCGATCAGCTGCTATTCCGCCCGCTGGTTCGCTATGCGCATCAGTTCAAATACGAGGATGTTAGTGACAGAAAAGTACCCGGCTCATGGTTCTATCAATGCCTTAGTCAATCACATATCGGGCTGGGCTTAGGGCGCGCATGTAAACAATTGTCCATATTCTGGTTATTTGTTATGCCTAAAGCGTGGTATGGACTAAAGCTAAACCGGCTTTTTGGTTTCCTTGCACAAATGAATTGGCTATGGTCCAGCCTTTGGTATCTGGCTATCGTGGTCGGCTGCATTTATTACGGGCATCAGCTGTGGCTGTTTATTCCTAAGGAGTACCTGGCTTCACTTCCTGGCTTAATGGGGCTAACCGCCGCTCGAGTCATCGGCGCAATGGTGTTAAGCGTTATTATCTTTACGCCTCTGGGCGTATGGATTGGCCTGCGGCCAAACCTTGTGCGCTTTTTCCAGCCGATTATTCAGGTGCTGGCCGCGGTGCCTGCTAACGTCTTTTATCCATTGATAGCCTTTATGATTGTTGCCTGGCATCAGAATTTGGGCACATGGACAATTCCAATGATTATGTTGGGCACACAATGGTACGTGCTGTTTAACGTCATTGCCGGAACCTCCATGATCCCAAGTCAACTCGTGGAAGCAAGCCGGGTCTTTCATCTCCGTGGCTTACTCTGGTGGACGCGATTCACACTCCCCGCAGTGTTTCCTTACATCGTGACCGGCGTCATTTCTGCGGCCGGGGGAGCCTGGAATACCGCTATCGCTGCGGAAGTGCTGAGCTGGGGAAAAATTACCTTACAGACGCACGGACTCGGAGCCTTTATTTCTCTTGCCAGTGATGCGGGCCAAAACCCGCAGGAAGCCCTGGGCTGCCTGGCTATGTGCTTCATGGTTCTGCTGTGCATTATTTTTGTCTGGCAGCCTATGTACCGTTTTGCAGAGACGCGTTTCAAATTCGATTAATTATTAACAAATTAAAGATGTAAGGGATTATTATGAAACAATCATCAGTAGTATTAGAGATTAAGAACGTCTCAAAATCATTTAATAAAGGTCGTAAGCAAAAATCAACCGTGCTCGATAATATTAATCTGGAGATTAAAGAGAATGAAATCGTAGCTTTACTGGGGCGTTCCGGTTCAGGGAAGTCAACGCTCTTAAGAATGGTTGCCGGACTAGTAGAGCCAGATGCAGGCTCTATTGTTTGCTGCGATTTACCCATTAATGGGCCCGGCAAACATACCAGCATGGTGTTTCAGTCGTTTGCGCTCTTCCCGTGGCTAAACGTTTTCGATAGCGTGGCATTTGGGCTTCAGGCTCAGGGATTATCGACTGATGAAGTGGGGAAAAGGACAATGGACATGCTTGACCTGATAGGGCTTTCTGGGTACGAGAAAGCTTATCCAAGAGAACTGTCAGGAGGGATGCGGCAGCGTGTCGGATTCGCGCGTGCGCTAGCCGTAGAACCAGAACTTTTACTGATGGATGAACCATTCTCGGCCCTGGATATTTTTACTGGTAACAAGCTACGACAGGATCTTATTGAACTGTGGGAGAATCGTATTATCAAGACTCGCTCGATGTTACTCGTGACACACAGCGTTGAAGAAGCAGTATTGCTTTCTGATAGGGTCTGCCTGCTCGGCGGAAAAGCCAGCACAATCACTGACACCTTTAATATAGATATAGCGCGCGCTATGAGAACCAAAGATAGTATTGCGCCAATGGTGGAAAGAATTAGTGATGCGCTAAACGACAGGATAGCGTCTTGTGTATAAATTAATACTCAGAGTGGTCGGTTATATTCGTCACCGAGGTATTTAATCTATCGCACGGAAAATTTGAAAGTTGCCTGACTCTATGAGATAGAACAATTATCTCAGGCCAAAGGCAACTTTCCTTCTTTTTATAGGCTAGCCTGCCATATTCCGGAGTATGGCAGGCGATGTCTCTGGCTAATATATCGGGCCCGTACCACGGGAATATACCATCAGATATGCCAACAGATATTGCTTGATGAAGATAGACGCTGAGAGAGTTTCGATGCGCTGAAATCTGAATTTCAGGCATAAAAAAAGACATCGGTTGATGTCTGTTCACTTCGAAATGGTACGCCCTACAGGGTTCGAACCTGTGACCTACGGCTTAGAAGGCCGTTGCTCTATCCAGCTGAGCTAAGGGCGCACTGAGTAATGTCGATGTGCATTACGGCTTGATGCGGGGTGGATTATACGGTCAGCACCTCTTGAGTCAATGGCTTTTCAACCACCTGCGCGACAATTGAGCATAAACCCACATCAGTGCCTGACAGCGAGGCGCGCATCTGACAAAATAGCAGTAACCCCTTCCTTTAAGTTTACAGATGGAATTCTCTCTCTGATGGCAGCAAAGATTATTGACGGTAAAACGATTGCGCAGCAGGTACGGCTTGAAGTTGCTGAAAAAGTAAGAGCCCGAACTGCCGCAGGAAAACGTGCCCCTGGTCTGGCCGTTGTATTGGTGGGAGCGAACCCTGCATCCCAGATTTATGTTGCGAACAAACGCAAAGCCTGCGAAGAGGTTGGGTTCGTTTCCCGCTCTTACGATTTGCCAGAAACCACCAGCGAAGCGGAGCTGTTAGGGCTGATTGATGACCTGAATGCCGACGCTGAAATTGACGGTATTCTGGTGCAGCTGCCTCTGCCTGCCGGGATTGATAACGTCAAAGTTCTCGAACGTATCGACCCGGATAAAGACGTAGACGGTTTCCATCCGTATAACATTGGCCGCCTGTGCCAGCGTGCGCCGCGCCTGCGTCCGTGTACGCCACGCGGTATCGTTACGCTGCTTGAACGTTACAACATCGACACCTACGGCCTGAACGCGGTGATCATTGGTGCGTCCAACATCGTGGGCCGCCCGATGAGTATGGAGCTGCTGTTGGCCGGCTGCACCACCACCGTAACGCATCGCTTTACTAAAAACCTGCGTCAGCACGTCGAGAACGCCGACCTCGTGATTGTGGCGGTGGGCAAACCGGGCTTTATTCCGGGCGAGTGGATTAAAGAAGGCGCTATCGTGGTGGACGTCGGCATTAACCGCCTGGAAAGCGGGAAAGTGGTCGGCGACGTAATTTATGATGAAGCCGCCGCTAAAGCCTCGTATATTACGCCGGTTCCGGGTGGCGTTGGCCCAATGACCGTGGCCACCCTAATTCAGAATACCTTGCAGGCCTGCGAGGAATATCATGATGTCGATGGAGAGTAATAATGGCGACCTTCTCATTAGGTAAACACCCCCACGTTGAACTGTGCGACTTGCTCAAGCTGGAAGGCTGGTGCGAAAGCGGCGCCCAGGCAAAGGCGGTGATTGCCGAAGGCCTCGTGAAGGTGGACGGTGAAGTTGAAACCCGCAAGCGCTGCAAAATCGTTGCGGGCCAGACCGTAACCTTCGAAAGCCTGAGCATTACCGTTCAGCCTTAAGCTCGACCGGCCCTGCCCAGAGCGGAAAGGGCCGGAATCAACTCTCCCTGTCACCCCCGACGGGAGCGTTGAATGAGCCTTCATTTCTCAGGCACAAAACCCCATCAATCCCAGGCCTAAAAACCTGCGTCACTTCAAATATTCGATAACAATATGGCAACAGCGCAGATTTCAGTTGCGGGGTAAAAACCGTTTCGGCACTCTAGGTAGAACGTTCTACTAGAACGTTCTACCTACCATAAAAACGCGTAAATAGACAAAACGCGGTTACTGCGTCTGCACCGGGGGAAACGTCCATGAGTCTGTTGTCCAGTGTTGTTAAATCGTTATCAAAGCTTTCCATGATTGGCCGCGCCTTAATGCTGCCTATCTCTCTGCTGCCCGCCGCAGGTTTACTGCTGGCGTTCGGCGATAAGTTTCACTTACCGCTGATGATGAACGCGGGCGGGGTCATTTTTGACAACCTGCCCATGCTGTTCGCCATCGGTTCTGCCGTTGGCCTGGCCGCTGAGTCAGGTATTGCCGCGCTGTCTGCGGCGGTGTCGGTATTTATCATTAACATCACCATTGGCACCGTGATGCACATTACGCCGGAAATGGCCTCTGCGGGCGGTAAATATGCCATGGTAGTGGGCATTCCGACGCTGCAAATGGGCGTTTTCGGCGGGCTAATCTCCGGGATCCTCGCGGCGTGGTGCTACAACAAGTTCCACACCATGCAGCTGCCGGAGTTTTTGGGCTTCTTCTCCGGCAAACGCTTTGTCGCTATCGCCACGGCGTTTCTCTCCTTTCTGCTGGGGATGGCGCTGCCGTGGGTCTGGTCATACATTCAGTCCGGCATTGATGCCCTGTCGGTAGTGGTGAACGGTGACAATCAGGCCGCGTCGACCTTCATCTTTGGCCTTGTTGAACGCGCGCTTATCCCGCTGGGCCTGCACCATATCTGGTATCCCTCTTTCTGGTACTCATTCGGGGAATACACCACCCACACGGGGCAGGTTATTCACGGCGACCAGACGATTTGGTTCAAAATGCTGGAAGAGGGCGTGAAGTCCTTCAGCAGCGACAGCTATCACGATGCCGGTAAATTCATGCAGGGCGAGTTCCCGCTGATGCTGTTCGCGCTGCCTGCGGCCTGTCTGGCGATGTACCATGAAGCCAACACCAGGAATAAGAAAATTGCCTCCGGTATTCTGTTCTCCGCGGCGCTGACTTGCTTCCTGACAGGGATAACGGAGCCGGTAGAGTTCACCTTTATCTTCGTCGCCCCGATCCTGTACGTGTTCAACGCGGTGATGGCCGGCCTGTCGTATATGTGTATGTATCTGCTGCATGCCCATATTGCCAAATCGTTCTCCGCCGGGATGATCGACTACATCTCCTTTGGTATCCTGCCGTCCTTTAACGGCTATCAGACTAACTTCCTGATGGCGGTTGTGGTCGGCGTGCCTATGGCGCTTATCTACTACTTCACCTTCCGCTTCGTGATTCGCCGCTTCGACGTGAAAACGCCGGGCCGTACCGAAGTGACCGCTAACGCCGGGGATAAAACCGATACCGAACTGGCTGGCGATATCATCGGCCTGCTGGGCGGGGCGCCAAACATCAACTCCGTGGGTTCCTGCATCACCCGTTTGCGCCTCGAAGTGGACGACAGTTCAAAGGTTGATAAAGATGGCCTGAACAGTCTGGGCGCACGCGGCGTAGTGTTTGTCGGCGATTCGGGTATTCAGGTGATATTTGGTGCCAGAGCGCAATTTATTGCGCAGACAATGTCGACGATGATCGGTAAATAATGTAATACCTTTCGGCCTCCTGTATGTTTCAGGGGGCTGAAATTTATGGATGTACGGTTGCAGGGGTGGAATGAAAAAGGTCAACATCATTGATGTCGCGGAGCTGGCAGGCGTATCGGTCTCGACGGTTTCGCTGGTGCTGCGTCAGAAGGGCAAGATCTCCGAGGCGACCATTGATAAGGTCAACGCCGCCATCAAAACATTAGGTTACGTGCATAACGTTGCCGCCGCTAACCTGCGTTCCAGCACGTCCAACCTGATTGGCCTGATCATCCGCGATTTTAACGATTCCTTTTCGGTCAACGTCACCGCAAGCGTCGTTCAGCAGCTTGAGAAACAAGGTTATATGGTGTTTCTCGGCCAGCCGCGTGATGACGAACAGCAGCTACGTAACTGCCTGACGTCGTTTAACCAGCAGGGCGTCGCCGGGGTGATTTATCTGGCCGCCGACTGTCACTCCGCTGAGCTACCTCAGGCGATTACCGACTGCCCGCTGCCCACGGTAGTCATCTCTGAATCAACCATCACCAGCACGCGCGACGTTATTGGGCGGGATAATCGCCAGGCCGGTAACCAGGCCACTCGATTTCTCATTGAGCGCGGCCACCGTAATATCGCCTGGCTGGGCGGCACGAAAAGCTGCCTGATCCGCGCCGAGCGTTTGTCAGGTTACCGCAGCGCCCTGCAGCAGTATGGCCTGCCGTTCAGGGAAGAGTGGGCGCCAGAATGCGCGGACGATACCTCGGCTTCGGCGTTTGCCACACGCCTGATGCTGGAAAAAAGCAACCAAATCACCGCCATGCTGTGCCATTCCCCGGCGGCCATTATCGGCGCCATCACCGGTATTCAGCAGGTTGGTAGAACGGTCGGGAAAGACGTCTTCTTAACGCAGCAGGTCTCTCTGATCGGTTTCGAAGATATGATGTACATTAATCTTACCTCGCCGAGCTTTACCTATGTCTCCGCATCCAGCGAAGAGACCGGGCGACAGGCCGCCTCTCTGATTGTCCGCAAAATCAAACAGCCAGAATTACCCGCCCAGAGAATTATTATTTCTGGAGAGCTGGTTCCGCGCGAATCCGCCTGACGGCAATATTCATTGTTTCTTATTTGTCAATGTGCCATTAATTTCATCATAATAAGTGATGTTTTATTAACGCATTATTTTCATTTTAATTTCAATTAACCATGCCTTCAGTTTGATATTGCAAGTTGAATATGTTCTGGTCAGAATGGCGACTTCGGATTGGGAATTTTCTTGTACCTATGCTCAAGCGCATCCTTTCTACCTTATTATTTATGGCGGGTTTCTATGCCGGTAATGCGATGGCCGTTGATTGCCAGCGCGCTGCTACGCCATTAGACAATACCATCTGCAATAATGACACCTTGCACTGGCTGGACAGTACCATGGACATGATTTACCACTCCATGCTGGTGAAAAACAATGCGGCTCAGGTTCATAAAGACTATCTGGAGTGGGATAAATCGCTTGAAAGCTGCACATCTGACGGCTGCATTGAGCGCGCCTATTATGAAGGAATTAGCCGAATTTCTGGCGTGCAAGAGGATTTCGACTGGCAGGGAAACTGGTGGAATACTACGGCTGCTAACCGTAGCGGCGGAAATATAACCCTTAGCCGTAACGCGGAATGGTCGTTGACCGTCGACATCAGGGCCTGGGCGGGCGCAAATCATGATGATTTCACCGCAGAAGCCAGAAAGATCTACGGCATGGCGATTGTGGAGAAAGTGAAGGACACCAGCAATTGCAAGCTGCTCTTTATCCCGCGCCAGGATGGCTCAATCCAGGTACACAGTAACGCAGACTGGGGCTGTAAGCTGTCGATGCCGAAGGGGGTATTTATTGACGGACGCTATGTCAAAAGCCAAACGGATCCACGGCCTAAAGCCACGCTGTTGTCTATTGGCGTCTTTCCGGATGCCGCGACAGATACTCGCTTCAGGGCGATGGTGGGAGATGACTACCAAAACTTCGTTGATGCCGCGAATGTGTACATCTACCAGGACGATATCGACAACATTGGTGCGAAGGTGATTTCGATGTGGGTCCGCGGCGAAGCAAACCGCCATACCGCAATTGTGATGTATACATCTGACGGAAAAATGTGGGCGGCCCGCACCTCTCCGGGGAAAAATGGCATTCAGGAAGCGAAGTTTTACCGCTCCAAAGGGAACGAAACAGGCCCGCTGCCGAGAACGCTTCAGGGCTGGAAGTTACGGTTTTTAGATAAGTAGTAGTCATTCTCTCTTAGTTTCAAATCAATACTATGAGAGTGCTGCTAAGGTTCCGTTCACCACAAATCTATATCTACATGTAGCCATCGAACCGGTGAACGTGTCAGGTGGCATTTCGCCATGCCCCCTGACAACCCCCGGCGCCCGGCAAGCTCATCGCCGCTAAAGCGGTAAACCCACCGGTTATCACCCAAACAGTCGGGGTCGTTCGCGATTCGTTCCCGACGATCGCTCTCTTTCGCTGCTCCCGACAGCTCAACCCCGCCTGAGTTGGGTCATAACCGGGGGCGCTGAGAGCCGGGAGGCAATTCAACCCTCACCCCGGCCCTTATGTCTTGAACTTCCCCGCCAGTGCGGGGAAGATCCCCGACTGATCATCGGGAGGTTGCCGGTGAGCATCCCCTGGCCCTGGTGCTTCCGAGCCCGTGGGAGAGATTATGCCCCGGCAACCTTATTCCCTGTCGCCTCAAGACCGAACGGTATCCTGTGCCTCTGAGCACCCACATATAAGGATGGTCTGGCGATATTATTCATAAGGTTACGGAGAATCAGATGACCCTCACTTCTGTCGGCGTTGATATTGCTAAGCTAAAATTTGATGTCGCTGTCCTGCTGCCTGGTCAGAAATACAAAACTAAAAAGTTTGCTAACACGCCTGCGGGATGTCGTGAGTTTATTCACTGGCTGACCCGCTTTGGGGACTGTCATGTCTGTATGGAAGCGACGGGCAGCTACAGCACGGAACTCGCCACGGCATTGTCCGATGGCGGCTATCGCGTCAGCCTGGAAAACCCTGCCCGCATTCATGCCTTCAGTAACACCGAACTGACCCGAAACAAAACGGATAAAAGCGATGCCGCCCTGATAGCACGGTATTGTGCCCTGTATCAGCCAGCCCAATGGCATCCGGCTCCTCTCAGCCAGCGACAGCTGACCGCGCTGGTGCGGCATCTTAAAAATCTTGAAGAGATGCGTCAGATGGAAGAGAACAGGCTGGAGGCCGCAGATGAGGTCATCACTGGCTCGTTAAAAGAGCACATCGCCACGCTGGATGAACTGATAAAAGAAACCAAAAAGAAAATCAGACAGCACATTGATGATGACCCGGACCTGAGAAAAGACAAAGCGCTGCTGGAGAGTATCCCGGGAGTGGGAGATGTGCTGAGTACGAGTCTTCTGGCCTTCGCGGGAAACCTGAGGCGGTTCAGGAGCAGTAAGGCTCTGGTGGCTTATGCAGGGCTGAACCCACGACGTTGTGAGTCCGGGATGTGGAAGGGAAAGAGCAGGTTGTCAAAAGTGGGGAGCCGTGAGCTGCGTAGCGTGCTGTATATGCCTACGGTAGTGGCGGGAAGATGTAATGAAGTGGTGAAAGACCTGATGACCCGGATGGCGAGCAGGGGGAAGACAGGCAAAGAACGCGTGTGTGCAGGAATGAGAAAGCTGCTACAGCTGGCTTATGGGGTGGTGAAATCAGGGCGTGAATTTAACGCTGAAATACCGCTTGCCGGATAACCGACAAGACGGTATCTCTCCCAGAGGGAGAGGGGGAAAACAGACGATGGGGAACATTTTTTATTCCCTCTCCCTTCCAGGGAGAGGGGCAGGGTGAGGGTAAAAATAAGAAGCGAGGCTCTGTTCCAGCTTAAGTCGCCTCCGTTTTCTCTCCGACCCAGGGCAGGAAGTGAACGGAGCCTTAGCCGATTCTTCATAGAAGGTGTTCTCTCTTAGATCAGCGCGAAGCCCTATCACGCTAATGTCCCGACAATCTTCAAATCGCTGTCATCCGGCACTTCGTTATACGAAAGCACATGCAGCCCGGCGCTGAACAGGCGGCCATAGCGTGACAGAATCGGGCGCAGCTGCGGCGTCACCAGCAGCAGCGGCGGCAGGCTATTCGCCTTCATCTGCTCGTAAATCATCGGCATGGTATTTTGCAATTGAGCCAGAATATTCGGGTCGACAGGGAAGCTGTCGAGCGCCACTTTCCCCGCCTGCTGGGCCTGGTTCAGGGCGTTTAGCAGCATATTCTCCAGTTCGTTATCAATGGTGTAGGCGGCAAGCTGCCTGCGGTCGCCGTTGATGTTATGCAAAATGGCACGGCGCAGGGCGTAGCGCACGTCAGCGCAGAGCAGCTGCGGATCTTTGGTTACCGCCGAGCTTTCCAGCAGCGTGGCGGCAATGGTGACGATATCCTTCAGCGACACCTGTTCGAGCAAAAGCTGGCGATAAACTTTCAGCAACTGGCTGAAATTCAGCGCGTTATTTAAATCTTCCGCAAGCTTCGGCGCCTGCAGCGCAAGGCGTGAATGCAGATGAGTAATATCGTCATAGTTGAACAAATCAGGCAGATGCTGACGCGCCACCTTGTTAACGTGGGTGGCTACCACGCTCGCGCAGTCCACTACCTGATAGCCAAGGTTTAACGCGCGCGATTTTTGGTCCGGATCAATCCAGACGATGGCCATCCCGTACGCCGGATCGGTGTCCAGCACGCCGTCTATCTCGCCGTACAGCTCGGTGCCGGGGATTGCCATTAATTTTTCCGAATTCACTTCCCCCAGCGCCACGCGAATGCCGTTGATGTGGATCGCGTACTGGGCGGGTTTCAGGCGGAAGTTTTCGCGAATGCGGATCTCCGGCAGCAGCACGCCGCAGGTTTCCGAGATAACTTGCCTTGCGCCGCGAATACGCTGCGACAGCGGGCTGCCTTTGGCGGTATCCACCAGTGAAACCAGCTTGTAACCCAGGTTCAGGCCAATCGGCTCGACCAGCGGAATGCTGTCCCAGCTGACGGTAGGCTCCGTGTCCGGGGCAAGGGCCTCCTGAATGGCCTCCATGTCGTCAGCCTGCTGCTCGGCAGGCTGCACCACTTTGCTTTGCCGCCAGGCTGCAAACAGCAACAGCGCGGTGAAGCTCAGGAAGGCAACGTGCGGCATGCCGGGCACGACGGCCAGGATGAACATCACAAACGCTGCGGTATACAGCACGTTCGGGCGGGCGAGCAGCTGAGCCTTAATCTCATCGCTAACGTCACCGCCGTCGCTGACGCGGGTCACGATAATAGCGGCGGCGGTTGCCAGCAGCAGGGAGGGGATCTGTGCGACCAGGCCGTCACCGATGGTCAGCAGCACGTACTGCTGGAAGGCGTGGCTGGCATCGAGATCGTATTTGAAAATACCAATACAGATCCCGCCGATCACGTTGATGATAAGCACCATGATCCCGGCGATGGCATCGCCGCGCACGAACTTCGAGGCCCCGTCCATCGCCCCGTAGAAATCGGCTTCGTTAGCAACGTCTTTACGCCGCGTTTTGGCCTGCTGTTGATTAATTAAGCCGGCATTAAGATCGGCATCAATCGCCATCTGTTTGCCGGGCAGGGCGTCGAGGGTAAAGCGAGCCGACACCTCAGAGATACGTTCGGCCCCTTTGGTGACGACCACGAAGTTGATGATCATCAGAATGACGAACACCACAAAGCCGACCACGAAGTTGCCGCCGATAACCACCTGGCCGAAGGCTTCAATCACCTTACCGGCGGCGCCTTCCCCTTCATGGCCGTGCAGCAGCACCACGCGGGTGGAGGCTACGTTCAGCGTCAGGCGCATCAGCGTGGTGATGAGCAGCAGCGTCGGGAAGACCGCAAAATCCAGCGGGCGTTTACTGTTGACCGCCACCAGCAGCACGATGACCGCCAGCACGATATTGAAGGTAAACAGGATATCCAGCACCAGCGGTGACAGCGGCAAAATAATCATCGCCAGCACGCTGAGCAGCAGAACAGGCACGCCGACGTGCGTCTGCTTTAGCACGGTCACGGCCTGGGTAAACTTATTGTTCGCCATCGGCTTTTAATACCTCTTTTGGAAGATCTATCTGCCTGTTAAGGCGGGGTTTTTGCTCAACATTGCCCGCACGCCAGGCTTTCACCTGCATCACGTAGGTCAGGACATGAGCAATGGCGCGAAACAGCTGCGCCGGAATTTGTTGGTTAACGCGAGTGGTGTAGTACACCGCACGGGCGAGCGGCGGGAACTCGACTATCTCCACGCCGTGGTTCTTACCGACTTCACGAATAAACATCGCCACGTCATCGACGCCTTTCGCCACAATGTAGGGCGCTTCTGCTTTGTTTGGATCGTACTTCAGGGCCACGGCGTAGTGGGTTGGGTTGGTGACGATAACGTCTGCCGAAGGCACCGTTTTGTTGATTTGGCCCATCGCCATTTGGCGCTGCAGCTGGCGAATACGGCCTTTAATCTGCGGGTTGCCGTCGTTGCTCTTATGTTCTTCCTTCACTTCCTGCTTGGTCATGCGCATTTTTTTGGTGAACATAAATTTGCTGAGCGGCACGTCCAGCAGGGCGAAGATAACGATAACCGCGACAAAGTAGCTGATGACATGGTGAAAAATATCAAAACCGCTGCTGATGGCCTGGCGCAGGTAGAGCTGCTGCAGGTAAAGCAGGCCGGCCAGCGAGTCGTTCACCATGGTGTAAAGCACGGCGAGGATCACGCCGCATTTCAGCATCATCTTGCCAACCTCAACATAGTGGCTGCCGGACACCATGCGTTTAAGCCCGCTTATCGGGTTAATTTTCTTAAAATCCGGCAGCAGCTTGTTGGGGGTAAATATCCAGCCGCCGGGGATCAGGCTGGAAATAATGCAGGCCACGGGGATAGGCACCAGCGTGGCGATAAACTTAAGGATAACCAGCACGTTAAGCATCATGAACTGGCTCAGCGCGCCGCTGTCATCCAGCCGTCCGGCCATGCGGCCCACGGATAAAAACGACTCGCTTATCAGCGACTTGTAATAGGGGAAGAAGCTGCTGATGGTCACGAAAGAGGCCACCAGCCCCACGGCCATCGTCAGGTCTTTTGAGCGTGGAATATCCCCTTTCTGCCGGGCTTTACGCAGCTTGCCCGCCGTAGGTTTTTCGCTCTTATCTCCGCTTGAGGATGACGACATTACTGCACCCTTATGGCGTCAAGCCGGGCGAGGATCTCATTGGTCAAATTGAGGTAGTGCTCCGGAATATGGGAAACGATCATCGTGATGCACAGCAGGCCAAACAGCATGCTGATGGGAAAACCGAGTGAAAACAGGTTCAGCGTCGGCGAAACGCGGTTCAGCAGGCCAAACCCGCCCTGCACAATCAGCATCACAAAAGTGGTGGGCAACGCAATCAGCGTGGCGGCAGACATAATCCAGCCGAGGCTTTGCGCCAGTTGTTTAAGCGTCGGTTCATTGATGGCCTGACCGATAGGCCAGTAGGTGAAACCCTTTACCAGAATGGTCACCACCAGCAGATGGCCGTCCATGATAAAAAACAGCAGGGCGCAGAAAACAAAAATGATTTGCGAAATCACCGCCGTCGAGCCGCCGTTAACCGGATCGTTCATCATCGCCATGCCCAGGCCCATATTCATCGACAGAATATGACCGGCGGTCTGCAGCGCGACAAACACCAGCTGCATCGTCATGCCGAACAGCAGCCCCCAAAGCAGCTGCTCGCCGATCAGCAGGATAACCCGCATCGACATCAGCTCGTTCAGCACCACGTTATTGTGCAGCATCGGCGTAATCAGCACCGTCAGGGTCAGCGCGGTGGCAATTTTAATCCGGCGGGAGGAGGCTTTGCTGTCGAGCACCGGGCAAAAGTGGATGAACGCCAGAATGCGCACAAACGGCAGGATCATCGCCATCAGCGGATTAAGCAGATCGTGAATGTTGATTCCCATGCGTCAGCCGACCAGCGAAGAGGCCTGGTGAAAGATTTCGGTCGTGAAGTCTACCAGCCGGGTCAGCATCCATTTCCCGCCAAAAATCAGCACCAGCAGCGTGACCACCAGGCGCGGCAGGAAGCTCAGGGTTTGTTCATTAATCTGCGTAGTCGCCTGGAAAATACTGACGCACAGGCCCACCAGCAGGCTAGGGACAATGGCCACGGCGGAAATCAGCAGTACCAGCTGAATGCCAGAGGCCATGATGTCGCCGGCGTTATCCATATTAAGCATAGCTACAGCCCCTGCACGCTTGAGGTCAGGGTGCCGACGATCAGCGTCCAGCCGTCGCACAGCACGAACAGCATCAGCTTAAACGGCAGCGAGACAATCAGCGGCGACAGCATCATCATCCCCATCGCCATCAAAATACTGGCGACAATCAGGTCGATGACCAGGAACGGAATGTAAATCATAAAGCCAATCTGGAAGGCCGTTTTCAGCTCGCTGAGCAAATAGGCGGGCGTCACGACCGTCAGGTCCTGCTCGCGCGCGTCGCCGGAGACACCGGCAATGCTCATCATCTGTGACATCGCCTTATTGTTGGTCTGCGCCAGCATAAACTTCTTCAGCGGCACTTCGGCGGTAGCCAGCGCCTGGTTCAACGTGATTTTGTCGTTCTGGAACGGCACGACGGCGTCGTTGTACACGGTGGTCCACACCGGGCGCATCACCAGCAAGGTCAGGGCCAGCGCGATACCGGTCAGGATTTTGTTCGGCGGGCTTTGCTGCAGCCCCAGCGCCTGGCGCAAAATCGCCAACACGATGATAAATCGCGTAAAGCAGGTCATCATCAGCACCATGATCGGCAGCAGGCCGAGCAGGGTCATCAGGATCAGGATTTCAATTTTGACGTTGTAGTCCTGGCCCGCGTCGGTATTATTCGCGCTGAATAAGGTCACTTCACCGTGGGCGGCAAACAGCAGCGGCGAGAAGCACAGGCCGAGCGTCAGCAGCGCCGCAAGGCCGCTCTTTCTGTTCGTCAGGCCGCGTAGCAGGCTATTCATCCTGCCAGCTCGCCGAGGTTCTTGTTGTTGAACTCGATGATGCGCAGCCCGTACTTGTCGTTCAGGACGACGACTTCACCCTTACCAAACAGGATGCCGTTGACCTTAATGTCCAGCGGTTCACCGGCGAGCTTGTCCAGCTCAACGACCGAATCGTTGTTCACCGACATTAAATCAGCCAGAGAGATCTCTACCGAAGCCACTTCCAGCGTGAGGGTGACGGGGATACGGCTAAACAGCGACATTTTGCGAATCTGATCCATCGGGTTTGCCCGTGGCGTGTTTTCCTGCAGATCCATGCGGATGTTGCCTTCCACCGTCTCTTCCTGCGGGGCATCACCGAAGTTCAGGTCGTCCAGATCCAGGGTCTGGCTCAGGTCTTGATCAATTTGGCTCATAATGCTTCTCGGCAGTCTTATCGTTAAATTCACTCAGCAGCAGTTTGCCGCGATCTTCCGCAATATCAGCGGTGAAAATCTGTTCTTTGCCGATAAAAACCGGCATCGGTTGATTCAGTGAAATGGGAATAATGTCCCCTGGCTCAATGTCGGCAATTTGCGCGACGGTAAGGTTCAGCGAGGCAAGGCGACCATTCAGCTTCAGCGGCAAATCGTAGAACAGCCTTTCGATTTGGCCGGTGCTCATCGAAGACTCTTTCTCGCCGTCTCCGCCGTCCGGCGCTCTCAGCTTCGCCAGCATGCGATCGACATGCAGCTGGTCGAGCAGGATAGTGAACCCGCCTTGCTCGTAACCTTCGAGGCTGAATGTAATGCACCATGACCACTGGCTAATCACCGAGGAATAGTCGTTCTTTATATCCAGGTCTTCGCCAAAGGTTTCTTTATTGACGACAAGCGCAGTCAGTTCCTGGCCTAATTTATTTTTTAGCCGTTCTTCCGTTTTCGAAATCGGCTGAGATAAATCCGGCGCCACCTGGGCGCTGTCTTTACTCAGGCCATAGAAATCATGAAGAATATTCAGCAGCAAAATACGATCAATGTCGAAGCCGAGATTGCCGTAAGTGGAAGAGAATATCTGCGTGTTTTTATAATTTTTATCGATCGCAAACGTCATATTTTTTAACGTAACGTTTACTCTAAATTTTTTAAGAAAGTAAATGCTTAGCCTTGCATCGAGAATGTCGAAGCAATCATTCATTATTGTTGGCAGCTTATGCCACGGACGGCCAAGCTTATTTACTTCCAGTTTCACCAGTTCGGGAAGCCGATCCCGGTGATGAACTCTGAGTCGTTGTAATACAGGCTGCATAGTTCTTCCGCATAACCATGATATCTGGCGATGTCAGCGATGAGCTTCAGTATTGATTCATCGCTCGCCAAAGAAAAATTTACCTGGGCATTTAAGTTACGAGAATGAGGTGGCGCTCTTTATTAGCAGCAGCGGGTAGATAATTGGAAAACATCTCATCACTTTTTTTCAGGAAGGTGATTAGACCTGCTTATGCTTGCTGTTGCAATAGCGGTGGGCTTATTAATCTATTATTTAAAAACCTGCTTCCAGATTAATGTAATCGATAACTCATTGTATTTAAAGAATTAATGTTTTAATACTCATTAAAAATGAGACAATTATCGTGCCCTCCGTATACTGACCCCACTGATAACCACACTGCTGTAATACTTGTGGTTGAATAACCTGGTGATTGACGGCGCTGAATGTAAACGGTCTTAATTTTTCTTTCATTATTATGATTAAAGGAAATATTAAGTCTGTTTTGCTGTCCTCGCCAGGTAGAATTTACTCTAAGTGGGTGATGCAACATGAATATGTTTATGGATCATAGCGCAGGAAATCTTAACGGCTTTGTGGCCAGGGCACCTTCCAGCGTTAGCGTATTTGC
The DNA here is from genome assembly GCF_000757825.1 of Cedecea neteri. Classification (GTDB taxonomy): domain Bacteria; phylum Pseudomonadota; class Gammaproteobacteria; order Enterobacterales; family Enterobacteriaceae; genus Cedecea; species Cedecea selenatireducens. The sequence goes on along the minus strand of NZ_CP009451.1, from coordinate 1,478,759 downwards.
GCTGGCACGCCGTGTGGCAAATTTTAATGTGTCAGTGTTGATAACTGGCGAAACAGGCACCGGTAAAGAATGCGTAGCTAAATATATTCATGAACACGCCACGGGAAGCGATTCGCCTTATGTTGGTGTGAACTGCGCCGCTATTCCTGAGAGCATGCTGGAAGCTATTTTATTTGGCTATGAGAAAGGTGCATTTACCGGTGCGGTGGCAAGCGTTGCGGGTAAATTTGAGCAAGCCAACGGCGGCACATTATTACTGGATGAAATTGGTGATATGCCGCTGGCGCTACAGGCCAAATTATTAAGGGTGCTGCAAGAGCAGGAAGTTGAGCGTTTAGGCAGCCATAAAAAAATCCCACTTGATATTCGCCTGATAGCTTCCACGAATAAAGATTTACAGCTTGAAATTGCCGAAGGCCGTTTTCGTCAGGATTTGTTCTACCGCATTTCGGTGGTGCCTATCCACATTACGCCACTGCGTGAGCGTCAGCAGGACATCATCCCGCTGGCCCAGCGCTTCATTAGCAAATATCACACGTTCCACCAGGGCAAGATTATGCTTGCCGAAGACGCCCGTCACGCGCTGCTGAGCTATAACTGGCCGGGTAACGTTCGTGAGCTGGAGAACGTTATCCAGCGTGGCCTGATCCTCTGTAACGGGAGCGAAATCACCGCCAAAGATTTCGGCCTGACGCCGGTCGTACAGCCGCAAAGCGCCGCCATTGGCATCATGCCGGCATGGCATGAAACCGGCCACCGCTCTGAGGGCGATGCCCCGGCCGCGATTCGCAACGTCAAGATGCACGGTCGTATGGCCGAGTACCAGTACATCATCGACCTGCTAAAGCGTCATCAGGGCAACAAATCGAAAACCGCCCAGTTTTTAGGCATTACCCCTCGGGCGCTGCGTTACCGACTGGCTTCGATGCGAGAAGAGGGTATTGAAATTGGGTGTTACTCCTGAAAGGGGGAAGGAAACCACTATGGATAAGATTTCAGGATTAGGTATGCCGATGGGGCAGCAGGAAATGCTGATGCGGCTACAGCACACGGCGGCAAGCGCCGGTGCCGGCGCTATCGCCGCGCCTCAGACTCTCGCGCCGTCGGGGATGGGTACCGCGCCCTCCGTCTCGTTCGGCAATGTCCTTAACCAGGCCATCAACAACGTTGACCAGATGCAGCACGCCGCCAGCGCCCGCCAGGCCGCTATCGACACCGGCCAGAGCGACGATTTAACCGGCGCGATGATCGAAAGCCAGAAAGCCAGCGTGGCGTTTACGGCAATGATGCAGGTGCGCAACAAGCTCACCACCGCGCTGGATGAAGTGATGAACATTGCGCTCTAAGGGCCTTACCGTGTTAAACAAAATCAAAAATCAGCTTGCGGCGATGCCGTTGCCGCAGGGAAATCATAAAAAATGGCTTATAGGCGCCGCAGCCGTGTTGCTGACCGGCGCCATTGTTGCCTCTCTGTGGCGCAGCGGCGGCGGCTATGTCGCGCTATATGGCGCCCAGGAAAATCTGCCAACCGCGCAGGTGGTTGAAGTGCTGGGCGCAGAAAACATTGCCTACAGAATTAACCCGGACAACGGGCAAATTTTGGTGGCCGAAAACAAACTGTCGAAGGCGCGTATGGCGCTGGCGGCGAAGGGCATCAGCGCGGCGTTGCCGGAAGGCTATGAGCTGATGGACAAAGAAGAGATGCTCGGCAGCAGCCAGTTTGTGCAGAACGTTCGCTACAAGCGCAGCCTCGAAGGGGAACTGTCGAAGAGCATCATGGGCCTGGAACCGGTGGAGATGGCGCGGGTGCATCTTGGGCTAAGCGAAGCCAGCTCCTTTGTCATGAGCAACAAGCCGGAGAGCAGTGCGTCGGTTATCGTTCAGCTCCGCCACGGCAAAAGCCTTGATGAACCGCAGGTCGCGGCCATCGTCCAACTGGTTTCCGGCAGCGTGCCGGGGATGAAGGCCAGCAGCGTGAGGGTGGTCGATCAAAGCGGCAACCTGCTTTCTGAAGGCCTGCAAAACGGCGGCGGCAGCCTGGCCGGAATTCGTCAGGCCAATGACGTTGTGCAGCGCATGAAAGTCGACACCGAAAAGAACATTTCCGGCCTGCTGACTTCGCTAGTGGGGAGCAACAACTTCCGCATCAGCGTGGCGCCGCAGGTTGATATGAGCAGCGTGGAAGAAACCCAGGAACGTCTGGGGAAAGACGCCCGTGTGAGCGATGAAAACATCAGCCAGGAAAATGTCACCAACGAGCTGGCCCTTGGCGTGCCGGGCTCGCTCAGCAATCGTCCGGTCAACCAGCCGCCTGCTGCGGCGAATGCGGCTGCTAACGCTAATGCCAACGCGAACACGGCTCCGGCTGGGAACCCGCAGTCCCTCAGCAGCCGTAATTCCGAGCAGCGTAAATACGCCTACGACCGCGATATCCGCCATATCCGCCATCCAGGCTATCAGCTTGAGAAGCTGCGCGTGGCCATCGCCCTGAACCAAAGTGCACCCGCGCTGGCGAAGATTACGCCGGAAAAACTGGCCGGCCTGACGCGGCTGGTGGAAGACGCGGCTGGGATAGATAAAGCCCGCGGTGACTCCCTGACGCTGGACGTTATGGCCTTTACCGAACCAGAAGCGACGGCCTTCCCGGTGCTGAAATGGTGGCAGGATCCGCACATGCAGTATTGGGGACAGACCGGCGGCATTGGCCTGCTGGCACTGCTAACCCTGTTGTTCGGCGTGCGTCCGGTCGTACAACGCTTCAGCCGTCGTGAACTGGCGGTTACCGAGGCCGCGAACGAACCGGCTCTGGAAAGCGGCGCGCTGCTTGAAAATGAATTAATCACCAGCGATGACGCCCTGGCGGCTGGCCTGCCGAAATCGTCGTTCCAGAACGATGACAACCTGCCGCCGCAAAGTTCTGGCCTTGAAACGAAAGTCGAATACTTACAGATGCTCGCCCAGAGCGAAACCGAGCGCGTGGCGGAAGTACTGAAACAGTGGATCAACAGCAATGAGCGAACCAACAGTAAGCAAGAACAGTAAAAGTAGCAGCGGCAGCAACGGGCGCTCGCGCATCGAACAGGCGGCGATCCTGCTGCTGAGCGTGGGTGAAGACGCCGCCGCTCAGGTCATGCAGAAGCTAAGCCGGGAAGAGGTGCTTTTACTGAGCGAAACCATGGCGCGGCTGCACGGCGTGAAGGTGACTCATGCTCGCCAGGCGATGAACAACTTTTTTCAGGACTACCGGGAGCAGAGCGGGATTAACGGCGCTTCGCGCACCTACCTGCGCAGCATTCTGGAAAAAGCGCTGGGCGGGGAAATTGCGCGCAGCGTGATTAACGGCATCTACGGGGATGAGATTCGCTACCGCATGGCTCGCCTGCAATGGGTAGACGTGCCGCAGCTGGCGGCGCTTATTGAACACGAGCACCTGCAGCTGCAGGCCGTGTTCCTCGCTTTCTTACCGCCGGACGTGGCGGCCAGCGTGCTCAGCGTGCTGCCGCAGGAGCGCCAGGACGAAATCGTTTACCGCATTGCCAAGCTGGACGACGTTAACCGGGACGTTATCGACGAGTTGGACAGGCTGGTTGACCGTGGCGTGGCGGTACTTTCCGAGCACGGCTCGAAGGTGACCGGCATTAAGCACGCCGCCAATATCGTCAACCGCATTCCGGAAAACCAGCAACTGCTGCTGGACCAGCTTCGCGAGCGTGACGAAGAGGTGGTCGACGAGCTGAAAGACGAAATGTATGAGTTCTTCATCCTCAGTCGCCAGAACCAGAATACGCTGCAGCGCCTGATGGAAGAGGTCTCGATGGAAGAGTGGGCGGTGGCGCTGAAGGGCACCGAGCCGGTGCTGCGACAGACCATCTGTAACGTGATGCCAAAGCGTCAGGTGCAGTTACTGCAAAGCACCACTTCGCGCCTCGGGCCGGTGCCGGTCAGCCGAATTGAGCAGGTGCGCAAAGAGATTATGGGCACCGTGCGTCAGCTGGCGGAAGACGGCGAAATTCAGGTTCAGCTGTTCGCTGAGCAGACGATGGAATAATGATGTTCAAAAACGCGAAAACCGCCACTCTGGGCAGCCTGACCGCCCGCCGTCAGGGCGTGATTAAACCCCGACTGCACAAATTCCCGCCGTTGCGTAAAAGCTGGCAGCAGGCAAGCCTTGAACAATCGGGCCAGGCGCTTGACCCGGAAGCTTACCAGCAGCAGCTGGTGCAGGGCTTTCAGGATGGCCTGAACCGTGGTTTTGCGCAGGGCATGGAAGAAGGAAAAGAAGAGGGCTACCAGGAAGGCGCTCGCCTCGGTTTTGAAGAGGGGATGCGCAAGGGGCTGGAAGAGGGGAAACAGCACGCTCGCCAGCTGTTTCTTGATGCGGCCGAGCCGCTGGACGGTGTGGCAAACGAGCTGCGTCAGTATCTCAGCGCTTATGAACAACGCCGCCGCGAAGAGTTGCTGCAGCTGGTAGAAAAAGTCACCCGCCAGGTGATTCGCTGTGAACTTGCGCTGCATCCAACCCAGATGCTGACGCTGATTGAAGAGGCGCTTAACGGCCTGCCTCAGATCCCCGAGCAGATTCGTGTGCTGCTTAACAATGAAGAATATCAGCGTATTAGCGAAGCCGAACCGGAGAAAGCCCGCCAGTGGGGCCTGGCCGCCGACCCGGACCTGGACGCCGGTGAATGCCGGGTCATCACCGATACCAGCGAAATGGATATCGGCTGTCAGCATCGCCTTGAGCAGTGTATGGACGTACTGAAAGAAAACCTGCTGCCGGAAACGCACGATGAGTGATCTGGACTTCGCGCAGGCGCTGCGCTCCATTGAAAACATTAATCTTGCTCGCGTGGCGGGCAGGCTGGTGCGCGTGAACGGCATCCTGCTCGAGTGCGTGGGCTGCCGTCTGGCGGTTGGGCAGATGTGCCGCGTGGAAAGCGCGGACAGCGAACTGATTGATGCTCAGGTCGTAGGGTTTGACCGCGACCTGACCTGGCTGATGCCCTTCAAGCATCCGACGGGATTAATTGCTGGCGCCCGCGTTTTCCCGGCGGATAAGCAGGAAGGCGTGATGATTGGCGACCGCTGGCTGGGCCGGGTGGTTAACGGGCTGGGAGAGCCGCTGGACAACAAAGGCAAGCTGGTCGGCGACACGCCGCTGCCGCTGCATTTGCCCCAGGTTCATCCGCTCACCCGCCAGAGCGTGGCGCAGCCGCTCGACGTTGGCGTGCGGACCATCAACGGCCTGCTGACGATTGGCAAAGGCCAGCGCGTCGGGCTGATGGCGGGCAGCGGCGTCGGTAAAAGCGTGCTGCTTGGCATGATAACCCGCTACACCCAGGCAGAAGTGGTGGTGGTCGGGCTGATTGGCGAGCGCGGGCGCGAAGTAAAAGAATTTATTGAAAACTCGTTGCAGGCCGAAGGGCTGGCGAAGTCTGTCATTGTGGCCGCACCGGCCGATGAATCACCGCTGATGCGCATTAAGGCTACCGAGCTGTGCCACACCATCGCCAGCTACTACCGCGACAAAGGTAAAGACGTCCTGCTGCTGGTGGACTCCCTGACCCGCTACGCCATGGCCCAGCGCGAGATTGCGCTCTCGCTTGGTGAACCGCCCGCCACTAAAGGCTATCCGCCTTCGGCTTTTGGCATGATCCCGCGGCTTGTGGAAAGTGCGGGCAACAGCACCGGCAGCGGCACGATGACCGCGATCTATACCGTGCTGGCGGAAGGGGACGATCAGCAGGACCCGATCGTGGACTGCGCCCGAGCGGTGCTCGACGGCCACATTGTGCTTTCTCGCCACCTTGCCGAAGCCGGGCATTATCCGGCCATCGACGTGGGGCACTCCATCAGCCGCTGTATGAGTCAGGTGACGGAACGCCCGCACCAGCTGGCGGCAAGGACGCTGAAACAGCTGTATGCCGAATACCAAAGCATCAAGCCGCTGCTGCCGCTCGGCGGCTACGTTGCCGGGGCCGACCCGCAGGCCGACAGGGCGGTAAAACTGGCCCCGGCGATTACGCAGTTTCTTCAGCAGGAGGTGCATGAACCCGCACCGCTTGCCAATACCATCAGCGACTTATGCCTGCTGTCGCAGGCGGGATAATCGACCATGAGCAAACTGATTGCCACGCTGGAACAGCTGCACACGCTACGTAACCGGGCGGTAAAAGAGACCGGCGCGCGGTTAAACGCCCAGCAGCAGCTGTGCCAGCGCTATGAAAAAAACATCAGCACGCTGACGTCGCTTGCCGCCGGTATAAGCCCGGAGAGCGGCAACTCCGCGCTGCAGATGGTGAACCACTCGGGCTACAAGCGCACCCTTCAGCGAGTGATCGACTGGCAGAAGCAGGAGCACGCGTTGGCCGAGCTGGAAGCCCGCCAGCTGCAGGGCGCTTTGCTGCAGGAGGCGAAGCGTGAAAAAGGCCTTGAGGTGGTGCTCGACGCGAAGCGCAGCGAGCGCCATGCAGAACAAGAGCGACGCGAGCGGAAGGCGACGGATGCCGTTTCCGCTCAGTGCTGGCTGCGCCAGCGGCTCGCTCACCGCTAAGAGTTAACCCATGAAACCTACCGCTAACCGCAGCACCCTGCTGGATAACCTGTTAAAGCGTCAGCGCGCCGCCGCCCCGCAAAAAACGCCCTTTGTCAGCGTCGTTTGCCCGACCTGGAACCGACGTGAATTTCTGCCGTACCTGCTCTACATCTACCAGTATCAGGACTATCCGGCGGATAAGCGCGAGCTGATCGTGCTGGATGACTCCGCCGAGAGTAACCAGGATCTGATCGACATGATGGTCGACCCGGCGCTGCATAACGTGCGCTACATTCATAGCCCGGAACGCCTGGCGCTGGGGCGCAAACGCAATATGCTCAACGAACTGGCAACCGGGGAATACATCATCAGCTTTGACGATGATGACTATTATCCGCCGGAAAAAATCTCGCACCAGGTGGCGGAAATGCAGGGCCATAACGCGCTGTTTTCCGGCTGCGACCAGATTTACGTCTGGTACAGCCACCTCGACAAAATGTACCTCAGTCATCCCTTTGGCCCACGGCATGCGCTCAATGGCACCTTTGGGCTGCACCGCAACCTGCTGAAGAAAAATCGCTATAAGGACGAAGAGACGCTCGCGGAGGAGCAAGCGTTTCTGAAGAACTTCACCACGCCGGTGCTGCAAATTGCGCCTGAGAAGGCGATTGTCTGTATCTCCCACAGCAGCAACACCTACGACAAAGACTTCATTATGGGCAGCAGCACGCCGGTGGATCTGCACCTTGAGGATTTGGTGAAGGACGAAAATCTGCTTGCGCATTACCGACGCTTAAGCCGCGCGCCGCTTAACCAGCAGGTCCACTGGTCGGTATTCGACAAAGTTGCGGTTATCTACCCAGTGCAGCAGGAAATGGAGCTGGAGGCGCAATGCCGGGGGCTTCTCGACTTTGGTTTTTCAGCCGACCAGCTGCTGCCGGTGACGCTTCATCAGGACGAAGATCCGGCGCTTGCCGAGCTGAAAACCCACTGCGCGGTACTGGAACAGGCTCAGCGTGAGGGCTGGCGTAACGTGGTGCTGCTGGATGCGGCGGTGCATTTTGTAAAGAAAGAGAACTCGGTCCAGCAGGTGAACGCCCTGCTGACCAAGCTTGACCATATCGACTGGCAGGCGCTGATGCTTGGCGGGAAGTACGGTGAACTGCGGCTGATGAAATCGCTGCCGGGCGTGGTGCGCGTGCAGGCCTCTGAAAATGGCTGTGCCTACGCCGTGAATGCCAGTTTTTATGCCACTTTGCTCGATGCATATCGTGAAGCCATCGCTGGGACACAAACCCGCGATGAGGCCTGGCAGCCTCTGTTTGAACAAAGCTGCTGGCTCGGCTTCTACCCGAGCTTCGCGTTTATCCAGCAAACGCTGGACGGCCAGAGCGGCCAGCCGGTCGACTGCACCCACTGGTTTTTCCGTAAACACAGATAAAGAAAGGGAAGGCCGTGGCCGCCCTGGAGAGAGAAATGGAAATCATCGAACGTTATCAACCTGAATTTGTTCTTCGCCATGCCGCCCGAAGCGAAGCCTGCTCCTGCCCGGCCTGTAGCCGGGCGAGCGAAGGCTGGCCGCAGGCCAACGTTAAGCTCACCACTCAGCTACGCGAAAGCCTGGATCCCGGCTGCGAAAGCGTTGCCCGTGAACTGCTGTTTAATCCGCAGGCGTTTGAGCTGCAAATCTCACAGGCCGAGGTGCAGGGCACCGTTGAGCTGACGGCATGGGATGAAATGCTCAACCAGCAGTGCATAAATCTGGCAGTGCACCCGGCGCTTTCCCTTGAGGTGAGCCTGTACGCTATCGGCGTGCTGCTGAGCAAAGCGCAGCAGTATCTTGTCGATGACAAGCGCGATCCTGCGCTGTTGATGTCGATGGGTGAGCAGCTTGCTCAACTGGCCGAACACGGCGTGCTGGAAGAGCAGTTAACGATGTTGCCTGTAATAAAAGAACACCGACTAGCAGCGCTTAAAGAAATGGGCGTGATGCGCCTGAATTTGAATTTGCCGATGGCCGACAAGATGTCGATGATGCTGAAGCTCAGTGAGCTGAACATCATGCAGCCCAATCGTTTGAGCGAGCGTTTCCAGGAGCTACAGCAGAACCTGGCGAAGTGTCAGGTGCTTACTGAACAGCCTCATATTTTGCGTAATGTCCTTATTTATCGTCTTTACCAGAACGTTTTCCCTGGCATTAAGTGCGAAAATTACGGTCTGGCGTTTCAGGCTCTGACGCGCCAGTTCTTCCAGCTAAAAATGCTATTTGCTGTCTGGAGCGCCGATCGTCAAATGCTTAGCGACGGGGAGATCGTTACTTTATTCAGTGCCTGGTTTGGCTGGGACGGTAATTGCCCACAGGCTGAGGCAGCTGCAGTCTCGTCAGACTTTAGCCTGTTGGTTGGCCTGTCGTTACTTATTGATCGGCCTTAAGGTCGTTTGCGGATAAGAGCAGAATGACCATGATTACAATCAATTGGGACTTTATTGATAAAGTCATCTATATCAATCTGAACAGAAGAAAAGACAGAAGACTTTATCTTTCCAGAGAGTTAAAAAAGCTAGGGATCCCAAAGGATAAAATTTTTCGCCTTGAAGCTATTGAGTATTCGCCTGGTTATATCGGGTGTGCTATGTCACACCTTCATGCTCTGCACATGGCGGATAAAGAAGGGTGGAAAAATGTTCTGATCCTTGAGGATGATATTGCTTTTCACCATGATGATGATGCGTACCAGCGAATCAATAAATATTTCAATGCATTAAACCATGTTAACTGGAACGTAGGCTTTTTGGCCGCGAACTATCAAAATGTGACCCAATTGGGCAGCGTTGACTATATCGTTAAGGCTAATAAAGCGTGGTGTGCATGCGCCTATATTGTTAACCAAAACTATTATCAACAGCTCCAGCATGTTTACACCCAGAGCATAAATGCTTTATTGCAGGGGGGGCAACAGCATGAATACGCACTCGATGTCTACTGGCACGAGTCTATGTTGCGGGATTGTTGGTTGGGGATTTTCCCTAATGTGGGCTATCAGCAGCCGGATAAAAGCGATATTGAGGGCCAGTATGTCGACTATCGTGGCCTGTTTGCTAAGCCGCTAAATGAAATAACGCAACGGCAGGTCAAAAAGCGTATTGGCAACCAGAAGATCAAAGTTGATATCCTTTTTCAATGGTCTCCTGGCTGGACAAATTTTGAAACGGTGATCGACGCTCTGCGCAATGATGATAAATTCGATTGTAGAATTATTGTTATTCCATTTACCTCGGAAGGTTCTACGGACCCTACTAATATGGCAGCAAGAGAATTTCTGGACGAATGCGAAGTGCCTTATTACGGTTATGAAAACTATAATCTGTACGAAAGAAAGCCAGATGTTGTATTTCTGCAGAATCCGTATGACGTAAATCGACCGAGTATATTTAGCTGTGCAAATTTAATCCGTAACGGTATTAAAATTGCGTATATCCCCTATGGGCTGGATATGGGGGCGAGTGAGTTAAATACAAATTTCCAGTACAACATGGCCTGCCATAATTCTGCCAGCTGGATTTTCGTTCGTTCACAGCGGCATAAAAATGAATTCGCGCTGCATTGCGCAGCGGGTAAGGATCATGTTCATGTGGTTGGTCATCCCAAATTTGACCATTATCATGAACGCTACTGCTCTACAGAGAAAACAGTCTTTACGAATAATTTGAAAACGCTTCTGTGGGCACCGCAATATATTATTGAAAACGACCCTCGTTGGTCAACATTCGATCTCTATGCTCACGCGATAATGGATATTATAGATCAAGGGAAAGTGAATGTTATTATTCGCCCTCATCCCTTGTTCATTCAATGGATAAATCACTTTGGCGACAAAGTCAAAGAACAATATGCACAGCTATTAGCGTTTACACAAAATCGTTCAAACGTTATATGGGATTTTGGTGCCGACTATAAAATGGCCTATTCTCAGTCAGATGCGCTGATGGCTGACGTTGGGTCATTCCTGCTGGAGTATTTACCATCACGCAAACCGATACTATTGCTTACTCATGAAAAACGATTAGGTATTAATAACAGCGCAAGCTTTATTTATCATGACTATGATGTGGCATGGAACGAAAAAGATCTCTACACATTTGTGTCAAATGTCATCTCGGGAAATGATGTAAAACAAAAAGAGCGCCTTGCCGCTTTGTCACGAGAGCTATATTTTGCTCCGCAAGGTGCGGGGCATGCGATTATCGAGATAATCAAAAAATCATTTAGTCTGGAATCGGAGTAGTTGATATGCCGATAAAGCGAGCTGCTATTTTGCTGGTTGCAGGGCAGGGAAAAAGAATGGGTGGGTTAACGGACAATTACCCGAAATGTTTACTACCTGTCGGCGAGTCTGCTGTTATTGATACACTTCTGGCACCGTTGATAAGAGATACCGGGCGTGAGTTGGTGCTGGTTACCGGATATCAGGCACATAAGATTGAAGAGTGGGTCCGCAATCGTTATCCAAAAAATAATATTACTTTTGTGCATAATGAGTTTTATGAAACTGATGTTAATATTCTTTCAGTAGAACTTGGTGTGGAAGCATTAAAATATCCACAGCGTGGCTATACCATTATAGAAACAGATATTCTACTTGATCCTCATGCTTGGGATAGAATAAAAAAATATGAGAAAGCAAATCATAGTTTCTGGCTTACACATGGTCGCTATAGTCCCGAATTGACTGGCGGAATTGTTGAGGTAAAGGAGCCGGATGGAATGATTACCCAAGTTTCCTATCAGCCTCATTACAATAAGAAATATGATAATTGGTATAAAATGGTCGGAATCCTTAGTGTTTCACCCCAGGAAGTGGATTGCGATCGTTCCCTCAGAAAGAATTGGCTCAAGAAAGGCCTGCAACAATATTATATGGTGCCATGGGTCCATCACCGCCAGGAATTACCCTGCGTGACTGTAGATATTTCTCAACTATACGCACGTTCTTTTAACACGGCTGAACAGTATCAATCTGCCCGCGATGATTATCTCGCATTAATATCAAATTATGTTAATGGTAAAAAAAATGGAAATTAATTTTTGCGATCCAAATTTATTACGACATATTGAACGGTTCAGCGCAAGCCGCGTTGAATGGTTGTGTAATAAAATTTTAACTGAAGGGGTATGGATCAAACCTTTAGCTCTGGATCTGAACCATCATTTAGTGCTGGACGGACAGCATCGAATGGAGGTTGCGTTACGCCTGGGGTTAAAAAGAGTACCGGTAGTGAAACTTGATTACCCTGAGGTGCCCCTGCGTTCTTTGCGTGAAAAGTATCAGTTTGACTGGCAGGATGTTACCGAAAAAGCATTACGTAATGATATTTATCCATACAAAACAGTAAAGCACGATTTTGTTAGCCCGATGCCGGCCTGCCGTTTTACTTTGCAGGAGTTGGGATATGATGGTTGAAAATGCAATTATTCTTGCAGCGGGAAGAAGCCTGCAATTAGATGGAAAAAACAAAGTTTTAATTAAGCATCCGGTGACCAGAAAAACCATCCTCGATTATGCGATAGAGGCATTTGCTGGTAAGAGAGTTACGGTTGTCGTGGGGTATGGTGCGCTGAAGATTATGGAGCGCTACCCGCAGTTGAATTATGTATTGAATGAAGATTGGGCGACAACAAATAATGCCATGAGTCTTGGCCTTGCTCTGTTAGAGAATATGGATCCCACTTATGTGGTGTCAGGTGATATGTTTTTTAACCGTGAACTAATTAGCGAGATGGATAACGGAAAGAATAATATTGTTCTAACGCAGAATCGTGATAACCGTATGCTAAGTTCTATTCACTGTGCAATGGGTCAGCAAGAAAAAATAATAGAAACGTATCAAGGGCCTATACGTTCCGTCAGCCATCCCGAAGCGATGGGGTTGTTTAAACTATCGGATGAAAAACTGCTCGGCGAATGGAGAAATAGATGTTTATGTCACAGTAATCTATTTGTTGCACAGGCTTTACCTTGTACCGAAGAGACTTTAGTTTACGCTCATGATGTTGGTCGGAATTATTTTAAAGAAATTAACAGCGCAGCCGACTATTTGAGACTGATGAAGGAAGCTTTAGCAAAATGATTCGAGCGATCACCCTCGGCGTTCCCAGTAATAATGCTTCTGCCATTGATATCGGGTCAGTTCTTCAAACCTTTCAAACCGGCGTGCAGGCCTTGCTCTTAGAACGAAACTGGCCTTTGCGTACAACTCGAATGTCGCTTCAAACTCTGCGTGAGGCGCAGGAAGACGATATTTTTGCGCTGCCGGCAAAACTGGCATCAATCAGTCGAATGGCCGAGCAACAGGGGATCCGCTGGTTTTGTCTGCCCATTGATATGGTTGGCAGCCCCCATTTCTCGCAGCGTTTAGATTTGGCTTTTGCCGCACTTTTTAGCCATTCTAAAATGTTTGTTAATCTTATGGTGGCGGATGAAACGCAGATTAGCCTTCAGGCTGGCCGCCATGCGGCACGCTTTATTCAGAATGTGTCTCGTAAAAGCAACAATGGTTTTGATAATTTCCGCGTCGGGGCTTCCTGCGCCTGTCCTCCAAACGCCCCTTTTTTTCCGTTTTCACGCCATGAGGGGGAAACGTTTAAATTCAGCCTCGCGTTGGAAACGACGGATTTGGCTTTAAAGCTTAGTAAAGATGTACTGAAGAAAAAAATATCCCTCGAGATATTTGCGGAGCGGTTTATTGATGACTTACAGGCACGCTTAGAAGCGATAAATGTTTTTGCTCGAGAGCTGGCCACTAAAACGGGTGTTGAATATGCCGGTCTCGATGCTTCACTGGCCCCTTTCCCGGATGGCGATATTTCCATCGGAAAACTGTTGTCAAATCTGGGCGCGCGTCCGAGTGGGAGTCAGGGAACATTATTCCTGACCAGTATTCTGACAAACTGCATTAAAACTGCTGTTAAGCGCAGCAACGCCTTAGCTACGGGTTTTAATGGTGTCATGTTCTCCGTACTTGAGGATGACGAATTAGCGAGTGCTAATAATCGTCGCCGATTAAGCATCGACACGCTTAATGCGTGGTCAACGGTGTGTGGATGTGGATTGGACATGATACCCATTCCAGGCTCTACGCTGGTCGAGGATATTTCCGCGATTATATTGGATACTTCCGCGCTAGCCGTACGATTAAAGAAACCTCTGGGTGTACGCCTGTTGCCGATCCCTGGAAAGGAGGTTAATGAGTTTACGCAATTTAACTTTGATTTTCTCTGTAATAGTCGCGTCATAAATATTGATAAAACAGATGTGCATTTTTGCGAACATGCTGCTAACTGGAAATATAAAAACTAACGTGTGGATTAAGTGATGTTAAATGAAAGTAAAGTAAAAAAGTTTTGGGATAGCCGTTCTGCTTTATACAATAAGCTGCCGTTTGAAAGCATTGTGAATATGGAACATGATCCTGAACTGTTGAAAATAAAAGTTCAGGATGAAACGGCGAAAGTCTTCTCATGGCTGCCATCCTTAAAAGGGAAGTCTATTCTGGACCTTGGCGCTGGCGTAGGCCAGTGGACATTCAGGTTTCATGCACAGGGTGCTTCGCGTATCGTTGCCGTCGAATATTCTGAGCCGCTGGTTGAGATCGGCAGGCTTGAAGCGCAATCACGGCAGGCTGAAAACATTGAGTTCATTGTTTCTGGCGCTGAGGACTTCCGCAGTAATGAGCGGTTCGATGTTATCTTCATCTCTGGGCTTTTTGTCTACCTGAACGATCGGCAGGTAGAAACGTTAATCAGTAATTTAAAAAACGTTGTTCATGACGACACTATCATTATGCTACGAGATGGTACAGGCCTGGCTGAACGCTATGAGATCAATAATCAGTTCTCTGAACTATTACAAACTGAATACTCAGCACTTTACCGTACGGCTCAAGAGTATAAGGCTGTTTTCAAGAGGGTAGGGTTTGAAACACTCAGGGATGAAAATATGTTTCCTGAAGGACATGTTTTGAATAAATATCCAGAAACGCGGCTGCGTTTGTATTATTTTGGTAAGTGTCATGGTTAATATTGTTCCTGTGCATTCTGATGTCACCTGGCCCGGAAATGAAGGTGTAATTGGCGTTGTTGGCGTTGCTCCCTGGGCGACGCTTAATTTTTGCCAACAGGTTTATTCGCTTATTGATGCTAAGAAAGACTGGGATTACCCTCGAGTAATTGTTGATAGTAACAGTAAAATTCCCAGCCGGGGACGGCACTTGCAGTTGGGAGAGCGAGACCCTTCACCTTTTATTTTTGAGTCTATTAATGAGTTGGCTAAATCAGGTGCTACCGTTGCAGTTGTTCCCTGTAATACTGCACATATTCTCTTCTCTGGTTGGGGAGAGAATGCGACGATCCCTGTATTAAGTATTATTAACGAAACGGTAAGTTGTCTCTCTGCTTCTAAAAAAAGAGTGGCAATATTAGGTTCAAAAGATTTACTTCTTAGCGGATTATATCAACATGCGCTAACTGCGGCGGGCCACAGCGTTCATGTATTGAACTGTCAACATCAGGTTGTAATTAATGAATGTATTTCGGCGTTGAAAGTATCTCAGACTATTACAGATTCGCTATATGCTGAACTTGAATGTTTTATTAATGTACTGCGCAATCAAAGTGTTGATACAATTATATTGGCGTGTACAGAATTGAGTTTAATTAAAACCCATTCTTTGTGGCAAGACGTAAAGGTTATTGATTCAAATGAGGCGCTGGCGCGTGCAGCACTCAGGGAAATTAATTTTCGAAAGGACCGGCTTAGATAATACAAACAGACTTCTTGAAATGTGAAGAAGTCTGTTTGTGCAAAACTTAATTTTTATATTGATGAATCATTTTAATGATATTGATGACTTCTGGTGTTTCTCTGATCTGATAATGATCGGCAATGGTTGTAATGACAATAATAATCAGTTCGGCTAATGGTGTGGTAAAAGTCTGATTCTGTTCTGACAAAGTATGCTGAACAAGTGAGAAGATTAACTCCATTGGATTGATTGCATCACGAAGAAGGCGATCGTTTTTATTAATGGCGCTTAAGATTAATATTGTTATATTAATGGCAAGGCAGTGGCGAGTTTTTTTGTTTTCAATTACATTGATGAGTGGTATTAATTCAGTTGCGACGCAGGCCATCGTATATATATTGTCTTGCGTTAGCGGTTGTTGAGTTAAAGACGCTAGGTGTAAAGTATGAATATGCAATTTATTTTTCAGACAGCTAACTTTGGCATCCTGATCGGATAAAAGTAGCATTGTGGTAAAAAATTCATCTTCATAAATGTGCTGGGTGAAACGCTGCTGCTGATATTTTTGACGAGCAAAAATATAGCCCCAAACCACGACAGGATAACCAAATCCTGACTGACATAGTGACATAATACACTGACGGTAAAACCGCTCTGCTGTTGTAGGTGAATTTATGGTTTCAACAGGATAGCGGTAATAATTGTCGACATCATTATTGCGTAGTGAAGCACAAGTATATTCAAGGCGTGTATGGAAAAATATAATATCAAGGTTGTTTTTTTTAATGGCTTTAACGGCAGTTTCCAGGCAGCCCGGAACCAGACGATCGTCCGAATCCAGAAATAGAATATAATCGCCCTGAGCGATATCGAGACCTTTATTTCTGGCCTTGCCTGGTCCCCCATTTTCAATATTGATTAAGGTAAATTTATCGTTGGCATGAACAAATTCGTTGCCGATTTGTTCCGTCGTATCCGTAGAACCATCGTTAATAATAATAACTTCATAGTTATCATAAGTTTGATTAAGCACGGAGCTGAGGCACGCATGAAGGTGTTTCTTCGCATTATAGGCTGAAACAATAATACTTATCTTTTCCATTTCATTATTTCACCTGGTTTACCTGGCGAGGCCTGTCGTGTTTTGCGTAGCCATAGATTAAACCTGCTGATAAAGCCAGTTTTCCGGCTCGCTGCTGTTCACCAGGTTTTCCAGAATCTCCTGCTGCATGCCCAGCAGCAAACCATTCCCCTCATTAGCCGTTTTGCAGCGGGTGGCCTGTGTTTCAAGGTCTTCCCAGAGCGCGCTGACCTGGCCCTGATGTGAAACTGGCAGGCGAGAGAATAAGGCTTTTATGCCCTGCGGGCCTGCGGGAACGCCGAGACCAGCAAGCGTGGCGTATCGCTGCTGGCTGCTTGCGGCGAGGCGCTCATAAATCTGAATCAGCTTACCGTTAAGCTGATCCAGTTCTGGCGACCGGCGGCCAACAATAAGCTGACGCTGCTGCTCCAGGAGGGCGTTAAGCTCGGTGTAGTATTTACGATCGGCAATCATATCTTCGATTAACTGCTTCACGTCCTGGGCTGCATTACTCATAACCTACCTCTGATAGTATTTTTGCATCGCGCCGGTCAGCTCATCCAGATTGATGCTGATTTTTCCTGCGCTGATGGCTTCTTTCATCGCTTCAACGCGGGCCATATCAACGTCCGGCATCGCGGCCATGTTCTGCTGTGCCTCACCCAGAACCGGGTCTACCGGACGAGTTTTTTCGCTGCCTGAGCTTTCTTCGGCCTGTGGGCGAGTTTGCCCGGCGGTGTGGGTGCTAAGCGCAGTTATGGCAGGGCTGTACTGGGTTGTATTCACTTTCATCGCTGTTCTCCGGTTGCTCGGTGGTTCTGTTTTTTATTGAGTGCAAGGTGATTCCACGGGGGAGGAAAGCTTCTTTCCCATTCCCTTACCGGTGTAAAGCGACCCGACAACAGCGAAACTTTAATCGCATAATTAAAATTATTTTGTAGCGGCGTTGAGCATGCGCACCACGCCCGCGTCGGCAACCACGGCGCTGACTACCCGCTGGCTGCTTTCGTTCTTCACCTTAATCATTTCGCCTTTGCGGCCCTTTTTCATCGCTTCGCCTACGGTTCTCGCTTCAATGCCGTCCTGCAGGGCAACCATCAGCACGCGCTGGCCGCGTTCAACCAGCACCGGGGCGTCAAGGTGCGCGCGGGTAATCGGCTGGTCAGCGCGCAGGCGCCGCTTCAGCGTCATGCCGATGGCTTCTTTGGGGTTGGTCAGGTAGCCGCCACGGGTGCCCGAAGCCTGGAGAGCTTTGAGCTGAATATCCGCCTGGGTCAGAACATGGCCGCGATCAAGCGCGCTTTTGGCGACCACGACGTTTTGTTCCGCGGCGAGCAGCGTCGGAGGCAGTATCAGCAAACCCAACACGGCAGCAAGGCGGAAGGAGAAGCGGAAACCGGGTTTCCCTTTATCGCTGTTGAATCTGGTAAAAATCTTTGAATTCATGATGTTATAACTCTGGCATGGTAATTGCTAAACAAGGATGTGTTAGCGATTTTTTTGCCGTTGTTTTTCATCACGAGGATGTGGGCTGTGAGTATTTCTTTTGACAAAGCATTGGGTGTTCATCCGCAGGCAGTAGCACTTCGACTTTCCCGAGCAGAGCTGCTATCCGCCAACCTGGCTAACGTCGACACCCCAAACTTCCAGGCTAAAGATATTGATTTTGCCGCGGAGATGCAACGTTCAGCGTGGAGTTTTTCAACTGACCCTTCGCCGCAGGAAAAATATCGCGTGCCGTATCAGCCTTCTTCCGATGGCAACACCGTCGCCTTAGACGTGGAGCAGGCTGAGTTTTCGAAAAATGTGCAGGACTACCAGGCAAGCCTGGCGTTTCTGAACATGAAGTTTGTTGGCCTGAAAAAGGCTATCGAAGGGAAATAACCAACTCAGGTAACCATGCAAAATGGCATTTAACAATATCTATCGTGTTTCAGGCTCGGCTATGACGGCGCAGACCGTTCGCCTGAACACCATCGCCAGCAACATGGCGAACGCCGACTCACCCTCGGCGACTGAGAATGGCGTCTACAAGGCACGCCGCCCGGTATTCGCCTCGGTTTATCAAAACGATGAGCTGATGGGCAACCGGGCGCTGACCGGGGCAAGAGTGCAGGTCATGGACGTGGTGGAAACCGGTAACGCGGTGCAGCGTTATGAACCTAATCACCCGATGGCCGACGACCGCGGCTACGTCTATTACCCGGACGTGAACGTGGTGGAAGAGATGGCGGACATGATGTCGGCCTCACGCAGTTTTGAAACCAGCGTTGACGTACTTAACAGCGTGAAAAGCATGCAGCAAAGCCTGCTGCGCCTTGGAGAAGTGTGAAAATGAACGTGAATAACGACACCAGTAACTTGAGCGCCAACGGCGACGGCGGCGTGGCAAATAACGGCAGCGCGGCGGGCATGAACGGCCTGTTTATGCAGCTGCTGGTCGCGCAAATCCAGAACCAGGATCCGCTCAACCCGACGGACGGCACCGAATATGTCGGCCAGCTGGCGCAGCTGACCCAGGTGCAGTCGATGGAAACCATGTCCAGGCTGATGGCCAACAACTCGGTACTGATGGACAACCTGCAAACGCTGAGCACCGGCAATCTGGTCGGGCAGAAGGTGATGGTGCAGAGCGACAGCTTTACCTCCGACGGCGCCACGACCGTGAATGGCCGCCTGACGCTGGAACATGCTGCCGGCGTGGTTACCGTTATCGTCAAGGATTCCGCCGGCACCGAGCAGAAAATTGAGCTGGGCAAACAGGAAGCCGGGCAGGTGGATTTTGCTATCGACCCTGAAGCGCTGGGGCTGGCGGAAGGGAAATACACGCTTAGCGTGGTGACCGACACCGGGGAAGAAAAAGTTCCGGTCGAAATTGGCGGCATCGTCAATAACGTGCGCATCCCGCTGGACGGCAGCCCGACCATGCTCAACATTTCGGGCCTGGGCGAAATTGCCTACAACTACATCACCCAATTTGGACAATCTGCCCCTGCCGGCAAGGCATGAGTCAGGACCAGCAGAAATAATCAGGAAGACATGATATGAGCTTTAGTATTGCGACCTCCGGCCTTAACGCCATCACCGAACAGCTGAATGCGATCTCTAACAACATCGCGAACTCCGGCACCGTAGGGTTTAAGTCCGGCCGGGCGGAGTTTGCTGCCCTGTACGCCCAAAGCCAGCCGCTCGGCGTGGGGGTGACCGGCATGACCCAGAGCATCAGCCGTGGCGGGGCTATCAATGCCACCGGTAATGGCCTGGATCTGGCTATCTCCGGCAATGGTTTCTTCGTGGTGCGCGACACTGCCGGCACCACGGCCTATACCCGTGCGGGCTATTTCGGCACCGACAGCAACGGTAATCTGATCAACAGTTCCGGCATGAACCTGCAGGGTTACCCGGTTGACGCGAACGGCGTGCTGCAGGTGGGCAGCGTTGGCAATTTAACCATCAGCAACGGCTCGATCGCCGCGAAGCCTACCGATGGTTTAGATTTTACCGCTAACCTTGATGCCCGCGCGGAGAAGCCCGTTACGGCTAATTTCGATCCTAAAGACAACACTTCCTACAACAACACCTACGCGACGCAGGTCTATGACTCGCTGGGTCGCGAGCACACCATCAACCAGTATTTCGTAAAAACTGACGAAAACACCAGGGAAGTGCATTACTACATGGACGACCAGCCGATGACCAATCCGGCGAGCCAAACCTTGACCTTCAGCGATCAGGGCATTTTGAGTTCGCCCAATGGAGCCGTGGATCTGACCATTGATATTCCTGGCGCGCAGCCGTTGTCCGTTGACCTGAACTACACCGGCACCACGCAGTATGGCTCTGATTTCTCGGTCAGCAAAAACAAGGGCAACGGCTATGCCTCCGGCTCGAAAACCGGCCAGCAGATCGATGAAGATGGCTCGGTGTATGCCACGTTCTCCAACGGCGAGCGCATGCTTCAGGGACAGCTGATTTTAGCCAACTTTGCTAACCCTAACGGCCTGGCCGCGCAGGATGGCACCACCTGGATGCAGACCGCAGCTTCCGGAACCCCGCTGACCGGAGCGCCAGGCAGCGGCCTGTTGGGTGCCATTAAAGCCGGTGCGCTGGAAGCCTCAAACGTTGATTTGACCTCGGAACTGGTTGGGCTGATGAGCGCCCAGCGTAATTACCAGGCCAACACTAAGGTTATCAGCACCAACGACAGCATGATGAACGCGCTGTTCCAGGCCGTGTAATGGATCACTTAATTTACACCGCCGTCAGCGGCGCAAACCGCAGCCTGTCCCAGCAGCAGATCCACGCCAACAACCTGGCGAACGTGAATACCCAGGGATTTCGCAGCGATCTGGAAAGCGCTCTGGCGCAGCAGATTGAAGGCGCGGGGTATGACTCGCGCTATCTGGTGCAGCCGACCAACGGCGGGGTTGATATGACGCCGGGTGCGATGAAGCAGACCGGCCGTGACCTCGACGTTGCCCTGCGCGGGAGCGGCCTGATAGCCCTCAGCAGCGGTAATCGCGAAGTCTATACCCGCAACGGGCAAATCGACGTTGGTCCGGAAGGCGACCTGACGATTAACGGCCTGCCGGTGGAAGGGGACGGCGGACCTATCGTGCTGCCGCCATTTTCACAAATCGCTATTGCCCAGGACGGGGTGATAAGCATTGTGCCGGACGACGGCGGCCCTGCCATACCGGTGGAAATCGATCGCCTCAAGCTGGTGGATATTCCTGCCGGACAGGTGCAGAAAAACAGCGCCGGGTTCCTCGTCACTAACGCGCTGAACAATCCGCGCAACGAAGAAGTCATGGTGGCCTCCGGGCACCTGGAAAGCGCCAACGTTTCGGCCATCAGCGAGATGGTGTCGAGCATTGCGCTGAACCGTCAGTTCGAAGCTCAGATCAAGATGATGAAAGCGGCGGAAGATCTGGCCACGGCGGGCAATCGCCTGCTGCGCGGCAGTTGATTACAAGGATAACGAACGATGAATCCAGCTTTATGGATAAGTAAAACCGGGCTCGCGGCGCAGGACGCCAAAATGGGCGCGATTTCCAACAACCTCGCCAACGTGAATACCTCGGGGTTTAAGCGCGACCGCGTGATGTTCTCGGATCTGTTTTATCAGAACCAGCGTGCACCCGGCGGCCAGCTCGATCAGAACAACACCGCCCCGACCGGCATTCAGTTCGGCAGCGGCGTGAAAATCGTCGGTACGCAGAAAGAGTTCTCCACCGGCAGCATCCAGAACACCGGGCAGGATCTGGACGTGGCTATCACCGGCCAGGGATTCTTCCAGGTGGAAACGCCGGATGGTGAAATCGCCTATACCCGCGCTGGAAACCTGCAGCGCAATCAGGAAGGGGTGATCACCAACGCCGCTGGCCTGCCGCTGGTGCCGCAAATTGAGCTGCCGGCCAATACCAAAGAGCTTCAGATTGCCAAAGACGGCACGGTGATGGCGCTGGTTGGTGGCGAAACCGATCCGGTTGAGCTGGGGCAGATTACCCTGGTGAACTTCGTCAATCCGGCTGGCCTCGAAGCGGTGGGCGGCAACCTCTATCGCGAAACTACCGCCAGCGGTGAAGCGGTGGAAGGCATCCCCGGTGAAGAGGCGTTTGGCCAGCTCGAGCAGGGATCGCTTGAAGGGTCTAACGTGCAGGTCGTCGAGGAGATGGTGGACATGATTACCGTCCAGCGCGCCTACGAAATGAACGCCAAAATGGTGTCTGCCGCCGACGATATGCTCAAGTTTGTCACCCAGACGATGTGATGATGGGTCAATGAAGTGAAGAGAGTCATGAAAAAGCAGTGTGTTATCGGTTTACTGGCCTTGATGTTGGCCGGGTGCGAAAGCCCGGCTTTGCTGGTGCATAAAGACGATGCGGCCTTCGCGCCACCGGAAGATTTTGTTATGCCGGATACGGCGGTGCAGGGCGGTGGCGTCTACAACGGCGGCTATAACTGGTCGCTGACCCAGGACCGCCGCGCCTATCGCGTGGGGGATATCCTGACCGTACGTCTCGATGAGTCTACCCAGGCCAGTAAGCAAGCGCGAACCAACTTCGGTAAGAAAAACGACGTCACGATCGGCGTGCCGCAGGCGTTCGGCCATTCGGTTGACAAGCTTAGCGGATCGGTCGACGGCGAGCGTAACTTCAACGGCAACGCCAGCTCCCAGCAGCAAAATAGCCTGCGCGGTTCGATTACCGTTGCGGTGTTCAAAGTGCTGCCCAACGGCGTGCTGGCGGTGCGTGGC
This sequence comes from Cedecea neteri, assembly GCF_000757825.1. Taxonomy (GTDB): domain Bacteria; phylum Pseudomonadota; class Gammaproteobacteria; order Enterobacterales; family Enterobacteriaceae; genus Cedecea; species Cedecea selenatireducens. Next base: position 1,456,082 of record NZ_CP009451.1, on the reverse strand, counting down.
GAAAAATGGCTCACCCTTAACCAGGGCGACGAGTACATGCGCGTCACGGGCCTGATCCGTGCCGATGACGTCGAGCGTGATAACACCGTTTCTTCCCAGCGCATCGCCAATGCACGTATTTCGTATGCGGGCCGTGGGGCGCTGAGCGACTCGAACGCGGCGGGCTGGCTGACGCGTATCTTCAACCACCCGCTGTTCCCTATCTAACCGGAGCCGATGATGCGTAACGTAGCGCTTTTCCTCACGCTCCTGTGGAGCACCTGCTCGCTGGCTGAGACGCTGGGCAACATCGTGGATATCCAGGGTGTGCGCGGCAACCAGCTGGTGGGCTATAGCCTGGTGGTCGGCCTTGATGGCTCCGGCGATAAAAACCAGGTGAAATTTACCAGCCAGTCGGTGACCAACATGCTGCGCCAGTTTGGCGTGCAGCTGCCGACCAAAATCGACCCGAAGGTAAAAAATGTTGCGGCGGTCGCCATCAGCGCCACGCTGCCGCCGGGCTATGCACGCGGGCAGTCGATTGACGTCACCGTTTCTTCGATTGGCGACGCAAAGAGCCTGCGCGGCGGCACGCTGCTGCTCACTCAGCTCCGGGGGGCCGACGGCGAAGTCTATGCGCTGGCGCAGGGCAACGTGGTCGTTGGCGGCGTGAAGGCGGAAGGAAACAGCGGCTCCAGCGTCACCGTGAATACGCCTACGGTAGGGCGCGTGCCGAACGGCGGCTCTATCGAACGCGAGATCCCAACCGATTTTCAGGACAACAGCCAGGTGATGCTTAACCTCAAGCGTCCAAGCTTTAAAACTGCCAATAACGTGGCGGTAGCGCTGAACAGCACCTTTGGGGCGAATACGGCTACCGCACAAAGCGCGACCAACGTGGCGGTGCGTGCGCCGATGGATCCGGGCGAGCGCGTCAGGTTTATGTCGATGCTGGAAGACGTGCAGGTAAACGCCGGGAAACAGCCTCCGCGCGTAGTATTTAACGCTCGCACCGGCACCGTGGTTATCGGTGATGGCGTAGTGGTCCGGGCCGCCGCCGTTTCTCACGGCAACCTGACGGTCACCATCCGTGAAAGCAGCAACGTCAGCCAGCCTGGCGCGTTCAGCCAGGGGCGTACCGTGGTCACGCCGGAAAGTGACGTCAGCGTGAATCGCGGGCGCGGCCAGATGGTCACCATTCCTGCGGGCACCAGCCTTCGCAGCATCGTGAGCACCATTAACAGCCTGGGCGCAGCGCCGGATGACACGATGGCGATTCTGCAGGCGCTGCATGAAGCCGGTGCGCTGGATGCCGAGCTGGTGGTGATTTAAGGAACCCAAATGATCAATCCGATTAACCGGCAGCAAACCGTCCTGCCCGGCGATATGACCGGGCAGGTAAAACCGCAAAATGTTGAACAGGCTGCCGAGCAGTTTGAAGCGATGTTTCTGCGCTCGATGATGCAGCAGATGCGCAAAGCCTCTGATGCGATGGCCGCCGAGGACAGCCCTTTCAACAGCAAGCAGCAGCGCATGATGCGAGATTTTTACGACGATCGGCTGGCCTCCGAGCTGGCTTCGCAGCGCAGCACCGGCATTGCCGGGATGATTATTGCCCAGCTGGTACCCGCCGGAGTTAAGGCCGAGGCAAAAAGTGCCGCTTTACCGCAGCAGCCCTCGGAATTAGCTACCCCGGTCATCCCCGTGATGCGTCGCGGTCAGGAGTCATAAAACATGAGCATCATTAATATTGCCTACAGCGGCATTCAGGCTGCCCAGACGGGGATGAGCGTCACCTCGATGAACATCGCTAACCTGCTGACGCCCGGCTACAGCCGCCAGGGGATGCTGCAAAGTGCTATTGGGCCGATGGGCCAGGTTGGCCTGTCCGCCGGAAACGGCGTGCAGGTAGACAGCATTCGCCGCATCTCCAACCAGTATCTGGTGAACCAGGTCTGGCAGACGAACACCAAGGCCAGCTATTTCACTTCGGGACAGCAGTATCTTGGTGCCCTGGAAGAGGTGATTGGCACCGATTCTACAAGCCTGGGTAACGGGCTGGATGAGTTTTTTGGCGCCCTGAGCGCGATGACCACGCAGCCAGAATCTCCGGCGCTGCGCCAGCAGCTGTTAAACCAGGCCAGCTCCCTGGCCACGCGTTTTAACAGCATGAATGACTTTATCACTAGCCAGAAAAATTCACTCTCCACCCAGCGTAACGCGGCGGTGGAAAGCATCAACTCGCTAAGCTCCGGTATTGCCAGCTACAACCAGAAAATCATCGAACTGGAGTCTACCGGCGGCAACAGCAGCGTGCTTCGCGATCAGCGTGACGAGCTGGTGAAAAAACTCAGCGAGCTGGCGGACGTGAAGGTTACCGAAGACGGCAGCGGGAGCTACACCGTGGCCCTGAAGGGCGGGCAGCCGCTGGTTAGCGGCAAAACGGCAGGTGAAATGAAAGCGGGCGTGGATGCCAACGGCAACAGCACCCTCAGCCTGAAGTTTTCCACCAGCGAATTCAGCCTCAATCCTTCGACGGGCGGCCAGCTTGGCGCGCTCTACGACTATGAAACGACCACGCTGAAAGAGATGCAGGGCGCGATTCAGGGCATGGCTGAAGCGGTCGCAGATCTGTTTAACAATCAGCTGGCTCAGGGGTTTGATCTCAACGGTAATCCGGGCAAGCCGCTGTTTGTTTTTGACCCGAGTAACAGCGCGGGCATGCTGCAGGTGACCGACCTGAAGCCCGATGAGATTGCGCTGTCCGGCGCGGCGGGCGAGCCCGGCAACGGCGATAACCTGCAGCTTCTTATCGACCTGAAAAACAGCAAAACGAACATTGGCGGCCTGGGCAACATGAGCCTCAACGAGGGCGCTGCGGCGATTATTTCCCGCATCGGGATTGCCAGCCGGCAGAACAAAACCGAACAGGAAGCCGCTATTGCAGTGGCCAGTCAGGCTCAGAACCAGCGCGACAACCTCAGCGCGGTCAACGAGGACGAAGAGGCGATCAACCTGCAGATTTACATGCAGTCCTACCAGGCCAACCTGAAAGTGATCGCCACGGGCGACCAGATCTTCAGCGATCTGCTTAACCTGTTCTAACGAGGATTAAGATAAACACTATGCGAATCAGTAGCCTTTACAACTCCTCGCAGATGCTCAGCCAGCTGGGCAAAAACAGCGAGAGCATCAGCAAGCTGATGCAGCAGCTCTCTACGCAGAAGCGAATTAACGTGCCGTCGGACGACCCGGTGGCCGCCAGCCGCCTGGTGCAGTTGAACCGCGAGCAGTCGGCAATTGAGCAATATCAGAGCAATATCACCAGCATCAGCGGGACGCTGGCAAGCCAGGAGTCTCACCTGCAGGCAATGAACGACCAGCTGCTGGCGCTGAACGACAAACTGCTTGCCGCCGCCAACGACACCAACAGCCAGCAGGATATGGCGAGCTACGGCGCGGAGCTTGAGTCGATGCTGGACTCGCTGGTGGCGTCGATGAATGCGCAAAATGAAAACGGCAGCTATCTGTTTTCCGGTACGAAAACCGGCACGAAACCGGTGCAGTGGGATGCAGCGGCGAAGACCTTTGTGTTTGCCGGTAACGACGGCACGCGCGAGACGACCGTGGCGAACGGCGTAAACATTAAGGAAAACACCAACGTTGCCAGCGCCTTCTCTTCCGGCAGTGACGATCTGGACATGCTGAATAAGCTGAAAGCGCTGTCGCAGAAAATGCAGGATCCGGCTATTCCGGCGGCGGATTATAAGAGTGAGGTCACCGATATGCTGGATTCCGCCAAAGCCACGCGGGATAACGTGTCGGCGATCTTTACCGACGTGGGGGGACGACAAAACCGCTTAACCCTGCTGAGCAACGCGCATACCGACGTCAGCGCGGCAAACGACCAGGTGGTACGCGATCTCTCTTTCAGCGACCCCGCTACGGCGACGGTAAACCTTCAGCTGTATATGAATTCTGTACAGATTTCCAACCAGGCTTACAGCATGATCAGTAAGCTCTCACTGTTTAGCGTGATGTAACCATGCAGGTTGGTTTAGCCACTACAACATCTTCCCAGGCCGCCGCGCTTAGCCGCGGCAATATCAATGCTCCGCAGTCCGTGCAGCGCCGTCAGGTGGAAGAGAAGACGTCATCCCGCAGCCCGTTTCCTGAAGCGGCGCTGTTGTCTACTCGTCCACTCCGCTACAACGTTCAGCTTAACCAGCAGCTGACGGCTGTTCAGCAGGCGGACAGCTATCTTTCCAGCACTGAAACGCAGCTTCTGCAGCTGCGCCATGCGGCGAGCCAGGGAAAAGGCCAGGAGCAGGCTGCCGGACTGGAACGCCTGCTGGCGCGCCGAACCCAGCTTTCCGGCGGGACGGTTGACCGCCAGTTCAACGTCCGTCTGCAGAGTCAGTCGCAGGTGAATTTCACTTTGCCGGGCAGCGAGAAGGTCCTGAGCGCGCCGGGCGGAGAAACGCTGATCTTTATGCTAGGCGGCACAAAGCGAGAGCTGGCCGCCGTGGCCTTGCCCGCAGAAGGATCGCCGCGTACCGTTTTGACTCGTCTTAACATTGGGCTAGGCCGGATGGGCATTCACGCCAGCCTCGACAGAAGCGGGCAGGTGAATTTCAGCGTCGATGAGTCCCGCTGGGAGCAGGTCAGCCAGCAGCTTAGCGTGCGCGGTGAAGGGCATAATTTCCCGTCAGATTCGTTTACCGTGCTGTCGGCTCAGCCTGAGACGGCTCAGCAGGAAGATTTGCTGCAGCTGGCGGCGCGTCCGGACAGCAGCCGCGACGGGCAGTTACGCCTGCAGCAGGCGCTGGAGCAGATAACGATGCAGCGCGGCAAGCTGCGAGCGCATCAGGATCGCGTTCGCTCCCGTATTGATGAGATGGCCACGCCGTATAGCCCACAGCAGGCGCAGGAAACGGCGCGGGCGCTGGGCAACGTGCTGGAAAAAAGCGGTGACAGTTTTTCCACGCTTAACCGTGCGCTGGGCGCGCAGGCGAACGTGCAGCTAGCAACGGTGAAGAATTTACTCGGGTAGGGTGGGGCTCTCACTCCGACCCTCTCCTTGGAAAGGCGTTGTCTCTTAGTCACATTTTCCTTTCGAATCTTCCTGGAGATATTTTTCGAGCCGCAGTTATTCCGTTCACCCGTACATTTGTTTCCCCTGCACGTTCCGAAAACGGTGAACGTGTCCGGGGGATAACGCCATCCCCCGGACAGCCCCGGCGCCCGGCGAGCTCATCGCCGCTGAAGCGGTAAACCCACCGGCTATCACCCAAACATTCGGGGTCGTTCGCGATTCGTTCCCGACGATCGCTCTCTTTCGCTGCTCCCGGCAGCTCAACCCCGCCTGAGTTGGGTCATAACCGGGGGCGATGAGAGCCGGGGAGCAATTCCACCCTCACCCCAGCCCTCTCCCAGAGGGAGAGGGGGAAAATAGCCAACGTAGAACATTTTTTATTCCCTCTCCCTTCCAGGGAGAGGGTTAGGGTGAGGGTAAAAATAAGAAGCGAGGCTCGGTTCCGGCTTAAATCGCCTCCGTTTTCTCTCCGACTGGCCAGGGTCCGGCCGTCGGGAACGGCCGGAGGCTGAGAGCGTCGGGAACGCGTCTCAGCCGACCCAGGACTGGGAGATAAAACGGAGGTCTGCCGCTTTAGCGGTCGATTTATTTGGCCGGGAGTCCGGGGTCTCGGGGAAGTGACGGTGACTTCCCCGAGTCGTTCACCGGTTCGGGAGTGACATATGAAACAGGACTGGAAGTGAACGGAACCTTAGCCAATCATACAGAGGGCGTATTTGTGACTAAGAGATAGCCGAATTGAAAGGGAAATTATCACTGCAATGGATAAAGGAAGATAATCCCGCTCTGGCCCACCACCAGCGGCTGCCCGTTGAGTTTTAGCGGCTGCATCCAGACATCCATATTCATCATTAAGTCTACCAGACCGTCGATCATTAACCCTTTGCTGGCGGTGCTGTAGTAAATCGGTGACCATGAGAACCACTGCCGCCCCTGGCGCATGTCGGTTTGGGTAAACTTCCCTTTGAGTATAAAACGCGGATCGTCCGGGCTGGTGATGGTCGTTAAAATCGTGTTATTGACCATCTCCATGTGCGAGTCATAAACCTCTTTTCGCCGCGACATCAGGTCATAAAAGCCCATTTGGACATCGACGGTAATCTGGTGCCCGGGCGGCGTGTTGCTCTGAGACCAGCTGTAAAAACCGAGCGTGCTCAATATCAGGCACGTCATTAAGGTACTCAGGATCCATTTAGCCAACGCTGCAGCCCTCCATTTCACCCAGTTTTCTTCGCGTTTCACGCAGGATTAAGTTGTTGAGCTGGCTGATATCGATGCGCCAGTGGTAGATTGCCATTGCCAACTGTTTATTTTCGCAGCTGCTTTTCAACGAAAAGGTGTAATTGAGCGTCTGATCGATGCTCTGGTAATACACATCCATCACGATAGACTGACTCTTAAGCAGCAAATTCATCTGGTAAAGCGTGCCTTTTAGCTTGTTATAAAGCTGATCTTTACTGTTGACTGCATGGCTTAAGGGGGCAATTTCGTAGAGACGAATATTGCTGTAGACGTTGCTTTCCTGCTCTTCATACTGCAGACGATGATCGCTGAACTCAAAATAGCGCCACGTCGAAAAGGCAGCGATAAGTACGACGACGACCATCAGCGAGGTCATCCAGGGAAAACCCTGCCACCAGCGAGCGCGAGTTTTTACCGGCACGCCGTTTGGGCTTTCAACAACAACGAAAGCGGGTTCCGGCCCCGCGAGTTTTTCTTCCGCAACGTCGGCTTCCAGAACGACCGGGTCTTCATAGAATACGGCTTCGCTTAGCAGCGCATCGGCTGAAGTATCAAGAACTTCTTCTTCATCTTTTTCAATAACATTACAATAATCGGCTTCCAGCAAATAACCTTTTCGAGGTATGGTTTTGATTATCTTTTGCTGTTTTCCGTCATCTTCAAGCGCCGTGCGTAAAGCATGAATGGCGTTCGGCAAACTATTATTGCCAATAACTCTTCGTTCCCAAACAAGCGTGGTCAGCTCTTCTCTGGTGAGAATTTCTCCGGCATGTTGAATGAGCGTATCCAGCAGTTTTAACTGATATTCTCCGAGGCGTTTTCGTTCCCCACTGGTTAAATGAAGGATCGAGCCGGAGCTAATATCAATCAGCCAGTTATTCACAGCGCAGTAGCGTTTATTCATTTTTTTTGGCTGCAGCCATTCCTGTAATAATTAACGGATATCGTGAGGCTTATGCGTGAGCGCCACGAATACATTCGTCATCATTAAGTCCATTTAGTATTCATCACTGAACAGCCGCTCGCTGCGGAGGGAACGGAAGAACGGCCTGTTCTTATGCCCTGTGACGGATTCAACGGTCAAAAAGCGGAAGAAAAAGTGTGGTTTTTAAGACCGGAACCAGGAAGAAAAACTTCCTGGTCCCTTTTTTACGCTATAAAAGTGTGATTCGCAATGTGTTTTAAGACAATTCTCGGCCTGAATTATTAAATAACATGAGGGGAAGTTAATAAATATGAGTGCAGGAGGTGAATGTTATATGGATGATTTTAGATGTGAAAACGATGTTTTCACTCGAGCGTGTTATTAACGTTATTGGCCTTTTTTTTAAAGAAATAGAAGGTGATTTTTTATTGATTTCTTCATTTAAGATTTATCTTAATTTTGTCGCTATGGTTTTTAATATTTGCCCTTTTAATATTTTGTTATTGCCAATGAGAATGACTATTAATGCACTGACATTGCCTGTTGTATAAAGAGGATGTGGGCAGGTAAAAAATAAAAATAGATTTAATTTTAATAGTGCAGGTGTCGTTTTATCTCCATACAACAGTCAGGAGACTGAAAATCAGGTTCATCAAGGAGAATAAAAAATGGCATTATCTATTTTCACCAGCGGCTCTTCCATGTCGTCCATCAACGCGCTGAATAAATCCAACAGCATGCTGTCCACCGCCATGGAGCGTCTGGGCACCGGCAAACGCATCAACTCTGCCGCTGACGATGCCGCAGGCATGCAGATCGCTTCCCGCCTGCAGGGCCAGAGCAACGGTATGGCCGTGGCTCAGCGTAACATCTCTGACGCAACCGCCATGCTGCAGACCGCTGAAGGCGCGTTCGATGAAGTCAGCAACATCATGTACCGCATGAAGGACCTGGCCACGCAGTCTGCGAACGACACTAATAGTGCAGACGATCGTAATGCGATCAAAGCCGAGCTGGGCGAACTGAACAAAGAGCTGGAAAATATCATGACCAACACCTCTTTCGGTGGCGATAAGCTCTTTGGTGCAACCGGTAAGCTGAGCGCCGACATGAACTTCCAGATTGGTGCCAGCACCGGGGAAGGCATGACCGTCAATCTGGGTACGCAGCTGACCGGCGTTACCGGGGCCAGCGGTATGGGCGGTATTACTGCTGCTATTACCAACCTGAGCGGCGGTACCACCGCGACTAGCGCAAAAGCATTGATGACTTCTCTGGAAGAGGGTCTGAAAAAGGTGGGTGAAATGCGTTCCGGGCTGGGGGCGAACATCAACCGTCTGGGCCACACCGCCGCGAACCTTGCGAACATGAAAGATAACACCGAGCTGGCGCTGGGTAACATTCAGGATGCTGACTTCGCGACCGAAGCCTCTTCCATGACCCGCAACCAGATGCTGGCGCAGACCAGCATGTCGATGCTGAAGCAGTCCAACAGCATGTCCGGCATGGTGATGTCTCTGCTGGGCTAAGACCTCACGGAATGAAACGAAAAACACCGCCTTCGGGCGGTGTTTTTGTTTGTAGGCTAAAAAAATGCATTTTTTTCACTTCATCATTTAATTTCTCTTCGCGGCGTGACGCTTTGATTCAGTAACGAAGCTTATGTAACAGTTACCGAATCAAGGAGATTCATTATGTCATTATCTATTTTCACCAGCGGTTCCTCCATGTCCTCCATCAACGCGCTGAATAAATCCAACAGCATGCTGTCCACCGCGATGGAACGCCTGGGTACCGGCAAACGCATCAACTCTGCTGCCGATGATGCCGCAGGTATGCAGATCGCTTCCCGCCTGCAGGGCCAGAGCAACGGTATGGCCGTGGCTCAGCGTAACATCTCTGACGCAACCGCCATGCTGCAGACCGCTGAAGGCGCGTTCGATGAAGTCAGCAACATCATGTACCGCATGAAAGACCTGGCCACGCAGTCTGCGAACGACACCAACAGCGCAGACGATCGTAAAGCGATCAACGCCGAGCTGGATGAACTGAACAAAGAGCTGGGCAATATCATGACCAACACCTCTTTCGGTGGCGATAAGATGTTTGGTGCAGGCGGCAAGCTGAGCGCCGACATGAACTTCCAGATTGGTGCCAGCACCGGGGAAGGCATGACGGTGAATCTGGGTACGCAGTTGACCGGTGTATCTGGTGGTATGGGCGGTATTACTACGGCTATCACCACGCTGAGCGGTACCGGGAACGCGGCCAACGCCAAGGCACTGATGACCTCTCTGGAAACGGGTCTGAAAGCTGTGGGCGAAATGCGTTCCGGGCTGGGGGCGAACATCAACCGTCTGGGCCACACCGCCGCGAACCTGGCCAACATGAAAGATAACACCGAGCTGGCGCTGGGCAACATTCAGGATGCCGACTTCGCAAGCGAAGCGTCTTCCATGACCCGCAACCAGATGCTGGCGCAGACCAGCATGTCGATGCTGAAGCAGTCCAACAGCATGTCCGGCATGGTGATGTCTCTGCTGGGCTAAGGCTTGCGAGATGGCAAAAAAACACCGCTTTAGGGCGGTGTTTTTGTATCTGAAGACCGCGCAACGGTTTCCTCCTGTGCGGAAATACACTTTCCCCTTATCAATTAATTTATTGATTTTATTGATATAAAAAACTGGCACGGTACTTGCTAACGTAATGGCATATTACGTTCGGCTAGCCCTACGTGCCCGCATTCCCGGAGATAAAAAATGTCTGATTTGACCAGCCTGGATCCTCAAAACCTGGCCACGCAGCTTGCGGGCTATGACATCGCCGCCATGCAGACGGCGCTGAAAAAACAGACCAGCTCTCTGACCGCCCAAAAAGCCGCATTAACGGCGTTACGTACCGCAATGAGTGATTTCCGCACGGCGTTGACCGGGCTGAACAAAACCGACAGCGGTATGCTGCAAAACGTGGCGACGACCAACGTTGAAGGCGTAGCTACCGTAACGGCGGGAAGCAAAGCTCAGAAGGGGACTTACAACCTGTTTGTTGAGCAGCTGGCGTCCGCCCACCAGATTGCGTTCGATGACATGACCGACGAGTCGATCAAGAACGCGACCGGCACGATGACTATCACCATTAACGGCAAGTCGATGGACGTTGAGATGGACGGTCTGGAGTCGATGTCTGACCTGACCAAAAAGATCAATACCAATAACGATAAAGATGCGCCAGGGGTAACCGCCTCCCTGATTCGCACCGACGGTAAAGTCAGCCTGATGCTGAGCAGCGATGAAAGTGGGGCCGACAATATCGTTGAGCTGGATACCAGCAAAATGGACGCCGCCAGCGCGCAAAAGTTTAGCGTGTCGGAAACGATAACCAGCGCGCAAAACGCAAAGTTCAGGCTCGGTGAGAGCGGCAAAGTCTATGAAAGCAGTTCAAATACTCTCGATAAGCTTATCGACGGCGTCACCATTGAGCTGACGAAGGCGCAAAAAACCGGCGATGAGCCGCTGCGCATTAATATCGGCGTGGACAACACCGCAACCAAAGAGCAGATGCAGAGCTTTGTGGATGCGTTTAATACCTTGAAAACCGAACTCGGCAAGCTGACCAACAGCGGCAGCGACGGGAAAGATCGCGGCGCGTTTGCCGGCGATGCCGGGATTGCCTCGCTGGAAAGGGATCTGAATAACCTGCTGCGCCAGACCTTCGGCGACAAAAATATGACCGACTACGGCATTACCGCCGGCCGGGACGGCAATTTATCTATCGACAGTACCAAGCTCGACAAGGCCCTGCAGAACGATCCTCAAGGACTGAACGATCTGTTCAACGGCAACAACGGGCTGATTAAGAGCATGGATAAGTCGCTGGATAAATACCTCAATACCTCTAACGGGCTGCTGAAAGGGCGACAGGAAACTCTGGATCGCCAGCAGTCAGAAATTGACACCAAAACCGACAAGATTCAGACGCGCTATGAAACCTCTTATAACCGCTATCTGAAACAGTTCACCCAGCTGCAGTCCATTATGACGCAGATGAATAACACCATGAGTATGTTTGGCCTGGCCTAAGGGAGAGTCAGTTATGTATGGAAATGAGCAGGAGGCCCTCGGCCAGTATCAGCAGTCCGATCTGGCCATTCAGGCCGCAGCGGCAAGTCCACATCAGCTGGTGCTGATGCTGTTTAACGGCCTGATGGACGAGCTGGTTCGCGCCAGGAGCCACATTGCCGCTTGCCGCTACGAGCGCAAAGTGCAGAGCATCAATAAATGTATCGATATTCTCAACGCCCTCACCAGCGCGCTGGATTATGAAAAAGGCGGCGATTTGGCGTTAAGCCTCGCCAATCTTTACGACTATTGCGTGTATCGCCTGTATGACGCGAGCCACAAGCTTTCCGTTGAGTACATTGACGAGGTGGAAAAGATCCTCGGCAACCTGCAGGACGGGTGGCAAAAAATGGGCCAGCAGCATGGATGATATTCAGGTCATCCACTTTCTGACGCGTGCGCTGGAGGTGGCGGCAGAAAACGAAAACTGGTCGCAGGTGCAGGAAGTGGACAAGCAAATTGCCTCATTTCTGGCCTCTTTAGCGCGTAACCCGCTGAGCGATGAGAAGCGGGTTGCGCTGGAGGCGCTGCGCCGTATGCATCGCAAAGTGAATGACAAGTGCCGCCTGAAAAGCGAAGAGCTTGAGCGAAAAATGGCGCTACAGCGTCGCAATCAGGAAGGCATTGCGGCCTACGCGGCCTTTATGGATGAGGGGGACATTAGATGATGAATATCAGTTCTGCCTCCATCTTGCTGCACGACGCGCCGGTAACAACCGTCTCAGGGGTTATGCCAGGCTTAGAAGGCGTTGCTACTCCGCAGGGCATCACTACAGCTGCTTCCGGTTTGCAGGCTGCGGTATCCGCACCACCGCTCTTTACGCAGGCATTACTCAACGTGCTGCAAGCCGCGCCGGCAGGTGAGGCTGGGCTGGAAACCGTCGATGCGGATAACGCCGTGATGGAAGAAGAAACTGCTGACACCACGGTAAGCGTGGACGCGCCCGTAGCGCTTCTCCAGCAAATTCTTGATGGGCTGCTTACGGTGAATGCAGCTTCTGCCGCGCCGGCTAATCCTGTCGCTAACGCGGTGGCGGATGCCGTTAATCCAGCACGGCCGGGCGGTGCGCAGCCTTCTCTCGCGGGCCTGCACGGCGTGAGAGCACCGGTCCAACAACCTGCTTCAACGCTGGCCGAGGCCGGTACGTTACCGCTTATGCAGCCGGTGACGTTAAAAAGCACGGAGTCTGTCGCCGTTCAGCCAATGTTAAACATGGGCGAAAACGTGGCTATCTCCACGGCACGTCCGTCGGTTCAGCCTGGCGCTATGGGGAAAGAAACGCCGTCCATGTCGCCAACCGTCAAGCTGGATCCTGAACCTTCGCGCTGGGCTCAACAGCTGCAGTCTGCCCTGGGCGAGCGTTTACAGGTACAGGTTAAGGACCAGATTCAGCACGCGACTATCCGTCTCGACCCGCCGGAAATGGGCAAGATAGACATTGCCGTGCAGATCGAAAATGGCCGCGTGCAGGTCACGATTAATGCCAGCCAGGGGGAGGTTTACCGCGCGCTTCAGCAGGTCAGTAACGACTTACGTCAGAGCCTGACCGAGCAGAATTTTGTGCAGGTGAACGTCCAGGTTTCCTCTCAAAACGGACAGCGCGATGGCCAGCATCAATCGGCGCCACAGAAGCAGCCACAGGATGTTATGGCTGCCGTAAGCATTGAGGCGGACGCGAGCGCGCGCCGTGAAGATGCCTCCGTTCTACTGACCGTTTAAACACAGAAGATTATGACAATAAAAACTTTTTCTCTGGGGCTGCTCATTGCCCTTATTGCGGCCGCGTTTGCGGCGGTTTTGACCATAGTGGGTACTCACGTGCTGACCAAAGAGGACGGGGCAAGCGGCATGCTGACCTCGTTGTTCAGCTCTTCGGATGTAAAGCACGTTGAGTTTGTGGAAATCAAAAATGTGGTTATCACCCTGCAAAGCAACGGCAGCAAAGAGCGTTACCTGCTGCTTGAACTGGCGTTAGCGGCGGATGAGCCTCGCGACGTCCAGTTGATCAACGATATGTCCCCCGCGATACGCGGTGCGACGGTAAGCCTGCTGTCCGATATGGACTACGAAACGGTGCGCGGTATGAGCGTTTCTGATCTTAAGAAAAGGCTTATGACGGCCTATACCGAGCGCTTTAAAAGCCTCAACAGCAAGATACCGTTCCGGGATGTGATCATCAGCAAGATGGTCTTTCAGTAAGTCACCACGGCGGTAAGAGAAATGATGGATTTTATTGCTGACGAGGCCCTGACGCCTGCGGAAGAGTCACGTTATGTGAATGCTTACTTACCGCTGGTGCATCGGGTTGTGAAGCAGCTTTCTTATCAGGCAAGCAGCGTGATGGACAGGGAAGATATGGAGCAAATTGCCCTGATGGGTCTGCTCACGTCTTTGCGTCGTTACGGTCATCCTGATGAACAGTTTGGGGCTTATGCCGTGCACCGTATTCGGGGCGCGGTTCTTGATGAGCTGCGTCAGCTTGACTGGCGTCCTCGCCGCCTGCGGCAAAAGACCCACAAGCTGAACGATGCCATCCGCGAGATAGCCCGCGAGCTGGGTCGTCCGCCTGGCTTTGTTGACCTTGCCGGGCGGCTGGAGATTACCGCCGAAGAGTATCAGGAGTATCTGCTGCTGGACTGCGCGAAGTCGATGGACAGCCTTGATGAGATTCTCAGTAGCGAAACGCATTCCGTCTCGCTGAATGGCCGGGATTTAGAAGAAGAAGTGATGGTGAGCCGAACGTTGAAAACCGCGCTGGCAAGCCTTGATGAACGTGAGCAAATGATTTTGACGCTGTACTACCAGCATGAAATGAGCCTGAAAGAGATAGCGCTGGTGCTGGGGCTGACGGAGGCACGTATCTGTCAGCTGAATAAAAAAATAGCGCAAAAAGTTGAGCAGTTTTTTTAGTGGTTTTTTGAGAAGTGGAAACTCATGCAAAAATTATTAGGTTTAGTGATTATTTTCGTCTGTGTCGTTGGCGGTTTTCTTATGTCAGGCGGGCGACTGGCTTCGTTCTGGCAGCCCGGTGAAATTATCATCATTTTGGGCGCAGGGTTTGGCGCTCTGGTGCTGGCTAACCCCAAACCTGTGCTGGCTGAAATGTACCGCCAGTTTCGCGGCGTGATGCGCAAAAACGAGCACACCGACGAATACCAGCGCCAGCTGCTGATGCTGCTGTTTGAGCTGCTTGAGCTGGTTCAGGACGGTGGACTTAAGGTGCTGGATGAGCACATTGAGGTCCCTGAGAGTAGCCCGCTGTTCCAAAAGTACCCGCTTATCCTGCGTGACAAAGCGCTGATCACCTTTATCTCGGATAACTTCCGCCTGATGGCGATGGGCAAAATTAACGAACACGAGCTTGAAGGGATCCTCGAGCAGGAGCTGGTGGCGATGGAAGAGGATCTGTTGCTGCCGTCGCGTTCGCTGCAGCGAATTGCTGAGGCGATGCCTGGATTCGGTATTTGTGCCGCGGTGCTTGGGATAATCATCACCATGCAGTCTATCGACGGCTCCATTGCCGTTATCGGGGTGAAGGTAGCGGCCGCGCTGGTGGGCACCTTCCTTGGGGTCTTCTTCTGTTACTGCCTGATGGATCCGATGGCTAACGCCATGGAGCAGCGTACTAAAAAACAGATGGCCGTGCTGGAGTGTGTGCGTACCGTGCTGGTGAATCACGTTGCCGGTAAACCGACGCTGCTGGCGGTAGATGCCGGGCGCAAAATGCTGCCGATGGACTCTAAGCCGACCTTTGCCACGCTGGACGGCTGGGTGAACCAGATGACGGGTGATGCGTAATGCGAGGTCACGGCAAAGGGCATACCACAATTATCAAACGCGCCTCGCGCAAAGGCCATGACGCGGTTCATGGCGGCGCGTGGAAGGTTGCGTTTGCCGACTTCACCCTCGCAATGATGGCGCTGTTTATGGTGCTGTGGATCATGGGGGCGGTCACCGAAGAAGAGCGTAAGGAGATTGTCTCTTTGCTTAACAGCGACTCGCTGTTTGAGGGCATGTCCGCCACGCCGATTACCCAGCCAGACGGCTCCGGCGGCAGCGTAACCATTCTGGCGGGCAAACCGAAGTCGAGTGATGCCAGCAGCGACATCAAGCAGGATGTTGCTGCCCTGCAGGCGTTAACCCAGCAGGCGAGTAAGGGAGAGAGCCTGAAAGACGTCAACCGCCGTTCGGAGCAGGAGATTGAGGATCTGGCTCGGGTTATCATGAAAATCACCTCCGCCTATGACGCCCAGTCCAACCTACAAATTGAAATTGTTCCGCAGGGGCTGCGTATCCTGGTTCAGGATGACCAAAAGCGGGAAATGTTCCAGCGCAGCAGCGCCATTCTGACGCCCTTTTTTAACCGCCTGCTGACGGAGTTTGCGACGGCGCTGAACTCTATCGACAACAAAATCATTATCACCGGGCATACCGATGCCACGCGTTTCCGCGACCAGGAGCTCTATAACAACTGGAATCTGTCCGGCGAACGCGCGATGCAGGCGCGCAAAGCGCTGACCAGGGGCGGGCTGGATAACGGGAAAGTGCTGCAGGTTAGCGGCATGGCAGACCAGATGTTGCTCGATCCTGAACATCCGCTCAGCTCGGCCAACCGCCGCATCGAGATCATGGTTTTGACCCATTCCGCGAGCGCTTCGCTGTACCAGTTCTTTGGTCAGCACGGCGAAAAAGTTCTTAAGCCGCTGGCCGAGCGCGTGGCGCAACAGCCGTCCCCGGCACGATAAGTTTTCAGGTATTTGATTTGCTGATTTTGATTTCCACCTCAATTGTCTCCACTTTACCGCCTGCGTCCGAACTCTCCCGACGCATGGCGGGATTTTTTTTTCTGCTGCTATTCGTCCTTTTCTCTTCTTCGGTCTGCGCCTCGCCCGGCAAGAAGCCTAAGCCTGTACAGAAGCCAATGCAGGCCGTGCAGCAGCAGAGTAAAGAAGCCCGCGAACGGATGAAAAACCGTATGAGGCTGCTGAGCAGCGCTAAAAAGCGCCTTGCGGTTGTGCCGCCTACACCCGAACAGAAAAAACGGCAGGCTGCCGAAAAGCTGGCCGCTCGCGCCTTGAATCGTGAGCAGCTCGCCATGCATACCCGTTGGCGTCCTGGAATGATGGGCGGCTCTGAAGGCCTGTGGCCGCTGGCGACCGAGGCGCTGATGGCCGAGATGACGAGTCCGCGCGTGGAAGCCACTGTTCACAAGGTTATTCAGCGGCTCAAACTACAGTTGGGTAAACCCTATGTCTGGGGCGGGCAGACGCCGGACCAGGGCTTTGACTGCAGCGGGCTGATTTATTACGCCTATAACAAGCTGCTAAGCCAGAAGCTCCCGCGCACCGCCAACGGCATGTTCCAGGATCAAAGATTAAAGCGCATCAACCAACGCCAGCTTCAGCGCGGCGATCTGGTATTTTTCAGTATCAAAAGTCAGGATCGGGCGGATCACGTCGGGGTTTATCTTGGCGACGGGCAGTTTATTGAGGCGCCAAGAACCGGGTTGAATATCCGTATTAGCCAGCTGACGGACAATTACTGGCAGGATCATTTCCTGGGGGCGAAGCGGATTCTGACCGAGGAGGCGATTCTCTGAGGTTTGAGGGGGCGCTGGGATCTGTTTTTTATCATATTTTTCCGCGATTATGTAGGAGCCGCGCATATTCCGTTCACTTCCAGTCCTGGGTCGGCTGAGATGCGTTCCCGACGCTCTCAGCCTCCGGCCGTTCCCGACGTCCGGACCCTGGCCAGTCGGAGAGAAAACGGAGGCGATTTAAGCCGGAACCGAGCCTCGCTTCTTATTTTTACCCTCACCCCAGCCCTCTCCCCAAAGGGGAGAGGGGGAAAACAGACGATGGGGTACATTATTTATTCCCTCTCCCTTCCAGGGAGAGGGTTAGGGTGAGGGAAAAATATTAAGCCCAGCGCTTAATGATAATAGAGGTATTGATCCCCCCGAAGGCGAAGTTATTGCTCTGCAAATACTCGCAGTCAATCTGGCGTGCTTCACCCATGATGTAGTCCAGCGCGCCGCAGTGCTCGTCCGGTTTGCTCAGGTTGAGGGTAGGGGCGAACCAGCCTTCACGCATCATCTGCAGGCTCATCCAGGCCTCAAGCGCGCCGCAGGCACCCAGCGTGTGGCCGAAATAGCTTTTCAGCGAAGAAATCGGCACGTTGTCGCCATAGATTGCCGCCGTAGCCAGGCTCTCAGCAATATCGCCCCGGTCGGTCGCCGTGCCGTGAGCCGAGATATAACCCATATCCAGCGCGCTCAGCCCGGCCATTTTCAACGACTGTTCCATGCAGATTTGCATGGTTTCGCGCTGTGGCTGGGTGATGTGCGCGGCATCGCAGTTGGTGGCAAAGCCGACGATTTCACCGTAGATGGTCGCGCCGCGTGCTTTCGCATGCTCCAGCTCTTCCAGAATCAGCGTACCCGCGCCTTCGCCGATCACCAGGCCGTCGCGCTGCTGGTCGAAAGGTGAAGGTGTGGTTTTGGGCCGATCGTTGCGCTGGCTGGTGGCAAACAGGGTATCGAATACCGCGGCCTCGGAAGGGCAAAGCTCTTCTGCCCCGCCGGCAACCATCACCGTCTGATAGCCGTGACGAATGGCTTCCCACGCGTAGCCAATGGCCTGGCTGCCGGAAGTACAGGCGCTGGAGGTCGGGATCACTCGCCCACGCAGGCCAAAGAACAGCCCGGTATTCACGGCGGTGGTATGCGGCATCATCTGCACATAGGTGGTGCCGGTAATATTATTGGTGTGTTTTTCCGTCAGCATGGTGGCGAACTCGCTCACCGGGCCGGTACTGCCCGTCGACGATCCGTAGGCGATCCCAGTTTCGCCGTTGGTCAGCACATTTTCACCGATTAACCCCGCCTGCTCCAGCGCAAGCTCGGTCGCGCGGGTGGACATCAGCGAAACCCGGCCCATGGCGCGAATGCGCTTGCGGGTGTAGTGTTCCGGCAGCGTAAAGTTGTCGATCGGCGCGCCGAGCAACGTATGCAGCCCGTCGTAAACCTGCCACTCGGGCATTTTGCGTACCGCATTTTCGTACGCCAGCAGCCTGGCGGAGACGCTCTGCCAGTCTTCACCAAAGGCGGTAACGCCGCCCATGCCCGTAATTACGACACGACGTGTCATAGCATCCCTCCGTTGATGGAAATAACCTGTCGGGTCACGTAGCCCGCAATATCAGACAGTAAATAACTGGCCAGCCCGGCGACTTCCTCTGCCTGGCCGGTGCGCTTCATGGGGATCATGGCCATCGCCTCTTTCAGCGCGGCCTCTTCCATTTCGATCATGCCGGTATCGATAAGTCCCGGCGCGATGCAGTTGACGGTGATTTTACGTTTCGCCAGCTCAATGGCCAGCGCTTTAGTGGCACCGATAATGCCCGCTTTCGCCGCGCTGTAGTTGACCTGGCCACGGTTGCCCATCACGCCAGACACGGAAGATAGC
Organism: Cedecea neteri; assembly: GCF_000757825.1. Classification (GTDB taxonomy): domain Bacteria; phylum Pseudomonadota; class Gammaproteobacteria; order Enterobacterales; family Enterobacteriaceae; genus Cedecea; species Cedecea selenatireducens. Next base: position 1,437,256 of record NZ_CP009451.1, on the reverse strand, counting down.
GTGACGATTCGGCCGCCTTTGCGCGCAGAGATCATCGGCATAATGCACGGCTGGATAACGTTATAGAAGCTGTCCAGGTTGGTGTGGATAACCGAGTCCCAGTCTTCTTCACTGAGCGCAGGAAACGCCGCATCACGCGCGATACCCGCGTTATTTACCACGCCGTACCACGGGCCATGGGCCTCCATGTCCTGCTCCAGCACTTCGCGGCATTGCTCGCGGTTACCCACGTCAAAACAAAGCAGGCGTCCGGCTCCCCCGGCGGCGAGGATGTCGTCCAGGGTTTGCTGCGCCCCTGCGGCATCGCGATGGTAATGGACGCCGATAATAAACCCGTCGGCGGCAAGTTTGCGGGCGATGGCGCGGCCAATGCCTTTGCTGGCACCGGTAACCAGAACTGAACGGCTCATGCTGTAGATCTCTGATGAAAAAGCGTGGTTAATTCTTCTTTGGTGGGCTGGAAGGTGTTCACCCGGCCGGTTGCCAGCGTTTCCTCGCCCACGTTAATCGCGCATTCGAAGCTGCCGAAGCGCTCGTCCTGCATGAGTAGTTTGACCGTGACGATGAGTCTGTCATTGGCGGGCAGCAGGCCCGCCTGGCAGATGAGTTCACGCGCGCCTAACACCATGCCCAGGCTGATGCTGTCTTGCCCGCATTGTTTGCGGTGCCAGCCGGACCAGACGCCGACGGTCTGCGCCATCAGCTCCAGCGCATACCAGCCCGGCAGGTTTCCCTGCGCATCAACAAACGGCCCCAGCACGCCGGTTTCAGTCACCGTGACTTCGCAGGCTGCGGCGTCATCCGTCACGCTGACAACGTTTTCAAGCAGCAGCATCGGCGCGTCATGCGGCAGGTATTCCGTGGGGGATAAGTAGTGGCTCATGGCATTCTCCCTAGCAGAATACTGGCGTTGTTTCCGCCAAAGGCGAAAGAGTTTGAGAGGATAACCGGGCGCTCAAGCGGCCTCGTGCTGTCAATAATGCCGCAGGGCGGCAGGGCCGGATCGCGTGGGGAACGGCTGAAATCCTGCGGAGGCAGGGGCAAATCACGCTGCAAAATCAGCATCGCAATGGCCGCTTCGGTAATGCCCGCCGCCCCTAAAGTATGTCCCGTCAGGTGCTTGGTGGAGCTGCAGGGGATCTCCTCGCCAAACAGCGCGTGCATGACTTTGGATTCAACCTGATCGTTGAGCTGCGTGGCGGTGCCGTGCAGGTTGACGTAGCCGACGTCGCCCGGCGCCATTCCCGCGTCGGCAAGCGCCTGTCGAATGGCGCGAATAGCCCCTTCACCTTCCGGATGTGGGGCCGAAATATGGTGGGCATCGCTGGACTCACCGACGCCAAGCAGCGCGATAGGCTGCGGCGCTTTGGTCAGCAGCATTAACGCGGCGCCTTCGCCAATCGTGATGCCGTGGCGATTCCTGGCAAAGGGTTCACACAGCTCGGCAGAGAGCGACTCAAGGCTGTGGAAGCCGTTAACCGGCATGCGGCTTAGCGTGTCGGCGCCGCCAACGATAGCCACATCGGCAAGCCCGGCCTCAATCAAACGGCGGCCGCTGATAATTGCCCTGGCGCTGGAGGAGCAGGCCGTAGAGAGCGTAAACGCCGGGCCGTCCAGCCCCAGCCAGTGGCTCAGGAAGCGGGAAGGATCGCCCAGCTCCTGCTGCGGGTATTGCCAGCTGTGGTTCTCTCTATCGTTAAGCGTTTGGTTGACGTAAATATCGCCTTCATCGAGCCCGGAGGTGCTGGTGCCGAGGACCACGGCCACGCGGTCGTGACCAAACTTCTCTATCGCTTCATCGACCTGCGGCTGAATTTGCGCCAGCGCGGCCAGCAGCAGCTGATTGTTGCGGGAACGGTGGGCGGCGAAGGTATCCGGAATGGTCGGTAGCTCGCCGTCAACGCCACCCAAAACGGCCTCTGCGGGTCCCTGCAGCCAGCCGCTGCGTGACCGCATACCGGGCGCGTAGCCCTGAGCCAGATTGGCGGCGATGTCATCGAGGTTATTGCCCAGCGCGTTTATCATCCCGACGGCGGAAATATAAATCATCTCAGTCACCCAGATATTGAATGGTGATGTGGTACTTAAAGACATGTTGCTGAATGCTTATCGGCTCGCGCTGGCCCTTACGCATCAGGTAGGTGATTTCGGTCACTAGCTTGCCGCTGGCATTGCGTAGCTCGCGCTTATCGCCTTTGTCGGTGAGCGTCCAGCCTTTCGGCAACTGCGGCTGCCAGGCGGAAATCGGCCAGTGGCTGAGCATAACGTCGGCCAGGACCTGGCTTGCCGGGGGCAGCTGCGGGACGACGATAGACTGCTCGGTATGCAACCCTTTCTCGTCGTAGGTGACAAGGAACAGGCGGATCCCTACCGAGGACAAACCGGCCAGCGTCAGCTTTTTATCGTCGGCGTTGAGCATCACCAAAAGCGATTGGGTTTTACCGTTAAAGCTGCCGGTTAGCAGCTGCTGCGAGTTCACCGTCGGAGAAATCCCCGGCGCCGGGAGCGTGACGCGGGCGCCAGGTTCCAGCCAGGCCTGTGGGCGACCTTGCTGGTCTTTTGGCGAGTGGCTACAGCCGGTCAGCACCAGCGCGGCGACAAGCGGCACGGCGTGCCAAAAGTTAAGCTTTATCATTTCTTCTTTTCCCTTTTTTAGCGGGCATAGCCAGCGGCGACAGCAGGAAGGCGGTAAAAATCCCGCTGACCAGTACGATGCCAAAACTGCTGATTGCCTGCGTGGCGCTAAAGACCAGCATGCCGAGCGTCAGTAAGGTGGTGACCATGGCCAGCGTGATGGCGAGCAGCGAGGTCAGCGGCGTGCCGCGCGGGTTGCTGAAAAACAGCGTGTAGTTAATGCCGATGCCGAGCACAAGGACCAGGGCCAGCAGCGAAAACAGGTTCACGGCGTGACCGCTCAGCGATAACACGGCCAGGCCGCAGCCCAGCGACAGAACGGATGGCACCAGGCTGATGATGCCTTTACGCCAGCCAAGACGGAGCATGGCCCCGCAGGCGATGACGGCTAATGCGACCAGCAGCAGGCCGGTCAGGATATGCCGGTAAAGCGCAAACAGTTCGTCGAAGGTGTCTTTCCGGTCGATCCAGGCCACGCCCGGCTGTTGTGCTGCCAGTTCGCTCAAGGCTGCCGATTGCTTAACGCCATCAACCGGCACCAGCACGCCGCTTTCGCCTTTGTCCAGGGTTACCCACAGCAGGCGCCATCCTTCACTTGCCGGGCTTTTTAGCCAGTCGGCGACCGTCACTGACATGGGGCTAAGATCTGGCTTAACCGCCTGTAGCCCGGCCTGCTGCAGAGCCTGCGCAACGGCTGGTGTAGCGCGCTGTAAAAGCGCTAAATCCTGCTGCTGACGAGCGAGCGAGTTGACGGGCAGGGTTCGATAACCGCTAATCAGGCCGCGACTTTTGGCCTGCTCCAGCGCAGGAGTAAACGCTTCAAGGCGTTCCAGCGTTTGCTGTGGCGTGCTGCCGTAGACCACAAACCATTTCTGGTCGACGCTTTGCCCGGTCAGCGCGGTAATGGTTTTCTCCTGAGCCAGCAGGTGCTGCGGCAGCGCCTGTAGCTGGGAGATATCGTCGTTGACTTTGAGCGTAGCGATACCGACGAGCGAGAAGAGCGCCAATGCAACCGGCAGCCCGACTGAGAGCTTTTTATTCCGACGCCAGGCCGCAAGCCAGCGCAGCAGCAGCACCATGGCCGGCACCGGGCGAACCGGCAGGCCACGGCAGAGCCAGGGGTGCCAGAAAATGACCGTAAAGCAGGAGGCGCTTAGCCCCACGGCGGCGAAGACCGCCATCTGGCGAATGCCGGGGAACGGGGCGAGCATCATGATCAGATAGGCTGCGACGGTGGTGAGCAGCGCCAGAAGCAGCGCGTGACGCACTTTCGCCAGGCTTTGCCAGGGCGTGACTTCGCCGCCGTGCACCATGCGCTCCGTCAGGTAGTAAAGCGTATAGTCGGCGGAAATACCGATGATGCTCATGCTCATCACCAGCGTCATCAGGTGCAGTTCGCCGAAGATAAGCAGGGTGACAACGGTGCCCGCAAGCGCACCAATAGCGATGGAAATGACGCACAGCAGAAGCGGGCGCAGGGAACGGAAGACCGCCACAATCAGCAGCACCACGCCGAGCAGGGTGGCGACGCCAAGCGTGGAGATGTCTTTCTTCGCCTGCTGGCTGGCGTAATCGCTGTAAAACACCGTGCCGCGAGAGAGGACCTGCGCCTGCGGATAACGCTCGCTCAGCAGCTGTTTAAGCGAGTCGAGCGTGGTGACCAGGCCGTGCGTTTGCTGCATGTCAAAAGAGGATCCCGCCAGCTCACCGTGCAGCAAATACCAATAATTGCCTTGATCGTCCTGAGTGACCAGCCAGCCGTCCATCAGCCGGAGGCGTTGGCCGTTTTTGGCCATCGCCAGCTGTGAGCCGCGCATCAGCATCAGCGGATCGTTTTGCAGCTCTTTCCCGCTGACGCCGGAAAAGGCGGAATAAAGCTGGGAGAGGATCCACTGCGCCTGGGCATCACCGCCGTTTTGCAGGCGTGCCCGCGTGTCGGCATCAAGCATGCCGTTGCGGTGTTGCCAGAAAAACGCGCCCCATTGCTGCTGGGCGGCGGCGTCCATCGGGCCTTTGACTTCGGCCAGCGCGTGCGAACCCTGGAGCAGACTGAGCCAGGCCTGCGCCACGGTCGGATCGGCTTTTTTACCCGGACTGACCAGCCAGACCAGCTGCTTGTCCAGGCGCTGCATAAAGCCGTCGTTCAAGGCCGGTGGAATAGCGCCCAGCGCCTGTTTTGGCAGCATAGCCAGCACGCTGCTGTTCATCCGTGAGCCGGGCAGCAGCGTAAGCAAAGCAGCCAGCATTATCAGGCAGACGATTCCCCACAGCACCGCGGGGGCTTTACGGTTACTGCGCGGCAAAGCGTTGGCGTTCGTCATCGGTGAGCTGAGCCGGAGTGAGTTTATGTTGAGAGAGCGCGATATCCGTGCGATCTCCCTGTTTATCATTGAGCTGGATGCTGTCCAGATACTGGCCGCCGGCCAGGTCGATGCTGGCGAAAATCTTGTCCAGCGGCGTGACGATCGGCGTCAGGCGCAGCGTCCAGCGGCCTTCGCCTTTGTCGACAAACGCCACGCGGAAGTTCTGCTCCAGCACTTTGCGGTCGGCCTGGAACAGCGCCCGCAGCAGGTGGTTAAACTGGAACATCTGCGGGTTATTTTCCGCGGTGATCGTCTGAGGCGGCTGGCCGTTAATGGCCTGAACCATGCGGGTATCGTCCAGCAGCAGCTTCATGGAGAAAGGGGTTGTCTGGTCCCACAGCAGGCCTTTATCTCTGGCAATCAGCATCTCGCCGGAGGATTTCAGCGGCTGCGGCAGATCTTTTATGGTACGCGTTTGCTCGAAGTGCGCGCGGACCACCGGCTGTTCGGTGAAGCGTTGTTGCAGGGCATCAAGCGTCAGGGCGTTGACGACGGGGCTGAGCAGCAGCGCCAGCACTGGCCAATATTTCATGGTTTGACTCCCATACGTTCAAATAAAATGTCCGGGCTGACGAAGCACAGTTCATGACTTTTTTCTTCAACCGCGACCTGAATGGTGTAGCCGCTGGTGGCGCGTTTTCCGGTTTCGGCATCGAAAATTTCATAGCCGATACGCAGGCGGTTTTCGTATTCCTCAATGCTTGCCCGAACGCGAATACGCTGCTCAAACGTCAGCGGATTACGGTACTTCACGCGGGTATCTACCACCGGCCATAAATAGCCGGACTCTTTCATCTGGCGGTAGCCGTAGTTGAACTGGTTCAGCAACGCCTCACGGGCAATTTCGAAGTAGCGAAAATAGTTGCCGTGCCAGGCGACGCCCATCATGTCGACGTCATGAAAAGGGATAGTCAGTTCGACTTCTGCGGTAAAACGGGGATCGTTATTCACCCTTTACTCCTTGTCTTTGACGTCCGGCAGCTGCCAGAAATCGAAAAAATTAAACCAGTCGAGCGGCGACCGCAGAGCGTGGTGTTCAAGGCGCTCTGCGTAGCGGTCGATGGTGCGTTGCAGCGCGGCCTGGCGCTCCGCGCGTGGCAGCAGCAGCGGGTCGGCAAAGGGTTCACAGTGAATGCGAAGCTTGCCGTCCTCGCGCAGGGCAAAAATCAGCTCTACCGGGCAGCGCAGAATAGAAGCCAGGATAAACGGCCCCTGCGGGAACGGCGCGGGCTGGCCCATAAACTGACTCCAGCAGACGCGCCATTCGTTGCCGCGTTGAGGGTTTACCGCCACGCGATCGCCGACAATGGCAATCCACTCGCCGCGATCCAGCTTCTCTTTGAGCAGCATGGCGGTATCGGGCCCGATGTCGGTGACCGGCATCAGGTTCAGCCCGGCCTGAGGCGCCATCTCCTGCATAATTTGCTTAAAGCGCTGGGCATTATCGTTAAACACCAGCGCATTGATGGTCTGGCTGCCTTCCAGCTGCGCCAGCGCGCGGCAGGCCTCTACGTCGCCTAAATGAGAGGCGAGCAGCAGCTTGCCCGTGGTGCCGCTGGCGTTGAGCGTTTGCTCCGCGCCGGGCGCGAACAGAACGTCACGGCCCAGCCGCAGTTCGCCGCGCCAGCCGGCGATTTTATCCAGCATGGCGTCGCCAAAACGCAGGAAGTGGCGGAAGCTGGTCAGGTTGGCCGGTACTGGCATATTGCGGCCCGCAAGCTGCGTGCGTACGCGTGAAATCCAGCTTTGCGAGGCTTTACGTGCGCGGTGAGCGGTGAGCCAGTAAACGCCCACCACCGGATAAAGCAGCAGCGAAAATGCCCTTCGCCCCAACAGACGCCAGACCAGCAGCATCAGGCGCATTCCCCACAGGCCTTTAACCTCTTTCTGTTCTGCCCAGTGTTGTTTTTTACGGCGGAACAGCAGGGCAGGGATGCGCGGCAGCATGCCGAAGAACAGGCGGGTGTGCATCAGCGAGATGCGGCAGTTATCTTTCAGCGCGTCGAAGTGCGACAGGCCGTCCAGCGGATAGGTCACGCGGGTCGGCACGAAATAGCTGGTGATGCCCTGCCAGTAAAGGCGCACCATGACTTCGGTATCGAAGTCCATGCGTTTGCCCAGGGGAACCCGCCCGGCCAGCTGCAATGTAGGGGCGACCGGGTAAACCCGGAACCCGCACATGCTGTCTTTCAGCTGCAGCGACAGCGTTTCTATCCACACCCACACGTGGGTTACCCAGCGGCCATACAGGCGCGAGCGAGGAATGGAGTCGTCATAAATGGGCTGCCCGGAAATCAGCGCCTCCGGGTGCTGCTGCGCCAGCGCAAGCAGCTTCGGGATATCCTCCACGGCGTGCTGGCCGTCGGCATCCACCTGCACGGCGTGGCTATAGCCTTTTTCTGCGGCGGCCTTCAGCCCCTGAATGACGGCTTCGCCTTTTCCGGCATTCGACGGCAGGCGAATCAGCGTCAGGTTCGCGTGTTGGGCATCCAGTTGCTCAAGCACCCGGCGCGTAGTTTCATCGCTACCGTCGTCGACAACGATGCAGGCCAGGTCAAAGGGCGCAAGGCGCGTGAGAACGCCCGGCATCATGGCGCCGTGGTTATAGCAGGGGATAAGCACGCAGGGGCGGAAAGTCAGCGACATAGGCGAATCTTCCCGCTGCTGGCGGTATGGCGCTCCTCGCCAGCATGACGTTTGAAGCTAAAGCTTAAGATCTGCCTGTCTGCCTGCCATTCCAGCGCTAAGGTGACGGTGGTTTCCGGCAGCAGCGGAGCCTGGAACTTCACGTTCTGAATGCTGTGGAAACGGTAATCCGGCGCCAGGACCTCGCGTGCATACAGCATCACCCAGTCCAGCTGAGCAACGCCCGGCAGCAGAGCTTGTACGGCGAAATGGCCCTGGAACCAAAACAGGGAAGGGTCGAGATAAAGCACGACTTCCAGCCTGTCTGGCTGTGCCTGATGGCGCTCAATTTCATGAGGTTTCATGAAATAACTCCTGTAATTGCGCATAGACACGCTTGTTCATGTTATTGACCGGGATTTCGTCCACGACGCGCCAGTAGCGCGGCATAGCGACCGGTTCAAGCCACGGCTGAAGCGACCTTCGCCAGGCCATTTCCTGAGCCTTGCCGCTGCGCTGTAGCCAGCGCTGGCGTGCAGATTCATTGAGCACCAGCAGAACGCCAATCCCCTGACGCCCGCCGCGAGAAACCGGCAGCGCCGCCGCCTCGGAAATACCTTCCAGCTCCAGCAGACGCTGCTCAATTTCCGTCAGCGAAATACGTTTTTCTTCAATTTTCACCACGCGCCCGCGACGGCCCATCAGGCGAAATCTGCCGTCTTCCTCAATATGAAGGACGTCGTCAAGCAGCAGCCCTTCTTCGGCGGCAATCAGCGGCGAGCTGGCGCGGAAGGATTCACTTTCTGGAGTGATTTTTACGCCCGGGAACGGCAGCCAGGCAACGTCATCGTGCTCCCGGTAGCGCCACGCGAGCACGCCGGTTTCGGTGCTGCCATAAATCTCATCCGGCAAGACGCCCAGCCATTGCGCTGCCTGCGCCACGTCCTGCCAGGGCAGCAGGCCGCCCGCCGAGAGGATCGTTTTTACCGGCGGGGGAGAAAGCTGGAGATCCAGACGTTTCAAAAAGGCCGGGCTGCTGATAAACGCGTAGCGATGTTCATGGCTCAGCGCGGCAAGCTGTTCAGCGTAATAAAGCATGGCGGCATGAAGCGGCTGGCCTAACGTCATAGGCAAAAAGATGCGGAAGGTCAGCCCATAGAGATGCTGAGGCACGACCGAGGCGACTATTCGGCAGCCTTCAAGCCGTTCGGCAAAATGCGCCGTGAGCAGGGCGGCTTCCCGATCCAGGCGAGCAATGGATTTCACCACGCGTTTAGGTGTGCCGGTCGAGCCTGAGGTGAACAGCTCCACAAAGGCATCGGCAGCAACCTCGGGGAAAAAGACGGCTTCTTCTGCCGTTTGTTGCCCGGATCGCACAATACAAAGCGGCCCCTGCCAGGCAAGATCTTTGTCGCTCAATACGCCGTCGAACAGGCTGCGTTGCTCATTGAGCAGCGCAACCCGGCAGTGCCCTGGGATAACCGGCGTTCTCCCGGCGTGAAGCGTCGCCAGCAGCGCCACAAGAAACAGGTAGCTGTTTTCAAAGCACAGCGCCCAGCGCTGGCCGGGGCGATGGGCCATTTGCTGCATCAGCCGTGCGACGTCGTGGCGCAAATGCCCCAACGTCCATTCCTGATTGCCAAGCCAGGCAATGAGCGTGGACGAAGAGCGTGGCGCGGTTAGCCACCCGGCCAGAGAAAGCGGTTGCTTCATTGAGATTCTCTTTTAATCACCCGGCGGCGGACCAGCCATTCTCCGGCCATTAACGTGCCCATCAGCAGATAGGCAATCATGCCGTTCCATGCCGTCCACAGCGTCATATCGCCGTACAGCGCGGTAAACAGCGCAATGCTGCCGTTAGCCACAAAAAACAGGCACCAGATCTGCGTGACGCGGCGGGTGTAACGCACCGCCGGTTCAGGAAGATCCGGTTCACGCAGGCGTGCCAGACGTTCGACAATCGGCATCGAGGACCACAGCGAACCGCCGAAGACGGCGAGCATGACGCTGTTCACCACCACCGGATAAAACAGCAGCAGCTGATGCGTTTTCAGCAGGTAGCTGGCCGCGCAGAGGATGATTCCGGCAACGGCAACAACCTGAGTGACGATTCGCAAAGGGCCCGCCTGTCGCCGGGTCTGGCGAAAGCGGAAAAACAGCAGCAGAGCCATGAGCGGCAGCAGCCAGTGCAGGCTGTTATGCGCCAGACCTAGCCAGATAATACCAGGCCAGGCCAGCAGTAGCAGACCGGTCAGCAGCTGTACACCCGGAAAAGCGCGAGCGCACCGCATAGCGCGTTACGCTTCTCGTATCAGACGTTCTACCGCATCGACCACATCTTGTATGGTGCGAACGGCCTTGAACTCTTCCGGTTTGATTTTTTTGCCGGTTTTTTTCTGCAGATGAACGATCATGTCGACAGCATCGATGCTGTCTAACTCCAGATCTTCATACAGGCGAGCCTCTGGCTTGATGTCCTGAGGATCGATTTCAAACAGCTTTACCAACAGCGCGGAGACTTCTTCATAGATAGCGTGTGGGTCGGTCATAACGGACTCTCCTCAGGCTCGTTGCGCGTGAATGAAAGATGCCAGCGTGGCAACGGAAAAGAAGTGCTGACGCATTTCTTCGCTTTCGGCAGAAAGCACCACGCCATACTGGTTTTTCACCGCCAGCCCCAGTTCCAGAGCATCGATAGAGTCCAGGCCTAAACCCTCGCCAAAAAGTGCGGCATCGGTGTCAATGTCGTCGCTCGACATTTCATCCAGATTGAGTGTGTTTATGATGAGATTTTTAATTTCAAGATAGAGCGCTTGCATCATTAATACCCGAAAGAGGTTTCGTCCCCTGTTGTAATTGAAGCAAAAGGTGCCGGTTTAACTGCCTTGCGGACAGCGCCGGTTCTTGTGAATTTGCCTGATGAAACTGGTCAATGCTTATCCGCTCGCGCACCCTGACGGTAAACAAGGGTTTCGCGGGGGGCACATTGTACCATTTGCTTTGCTTGTCCAGCAGGTTCTCACTGCAGTGGATCGTCGCAACGCGTAAGTCGCTGTTGCAGCGCACGGCGATGTTGGCCGCCCCGCGCTGAAGCGTCATTTTACCGCCGGGCTGCGTTCGCGTGCCCTCGGGAAAGATCAAAATTGTGTCACCTTGCTGTAGCCGCTGGCGGCTTGCCGGCAGCAGGGCATCGGCCTGGCTGTTCACCAGGTAGTCCGCTGCGCGAATAACGCCGCTGACAAACGGGTTTCTCAGCAGAGCATCTTTAACCAGGCAGTCGGTTTCTGGCATTACGGAGGCGAGCAGCACGTAGTCGATGAGCGTTGGGTGGTTGGCAACCACCAGGCATCCGCGCTCGGCTTGCAGAATGCTCTGGCCTTCGATGCGGTAGTCGAGCACCTTAATGGCTCTGGCAACCGTCAGGAAAAGGCGAAAGCTGGCGGCGATACTGCGGCGTGCAATGCGGCGACGCTTCGCATTATCCCGGATAAACACCAACAGTAAGTTAAACCAGACGGTAGAAAGCAGCAGGCCACCGAGGCCAAAAAGCGCAAAGCAGAAGCCCGTCATGACGAGCCGCCATAGCCAGTTTAGCCGTGCCGCAACGCCGCTCACGCGCGACTCCAGAGCCATGCAACGCGCTCGCCCTGCAGGATAAAGTCCGGGGTGTCATTTAAATAGTGCTGTAAAAACAGCAGGCTTTGCGGCAATGCGGGCTCGCCGGCGGCTTCGCTTTTTTGCGTGCTGCACCGCAGATTGTCTCCGGCCTCAATGACCAGCGCGACCGCATAGGGCCAGGTCGGCATTTCAGGTTCCAGTCGCGGGTGATAGAACGCCGGCAGCAGGCCGTCAAAATCGACCATCAGGACTTTTTTGTAACCCGCCTGTAAGAGGCAGATGACTTCACAAAGCCCCTGCTGGAAGGTGTCTTTACCTGCAGACAGCGACGCGGAGGTAATCGGCTTTTTGGCGGCAATCGTCAGGTTACCGACAGAGGAGTTATGCACCGAAAGCGCAAAATCCGTGGGGGAGAGCGGCTGCTCAGATGCCAGCGCCTGCAGGATCCTGTAGTTACGCTCCAGCTCTCCGTGACGGCTGGTATAGAGTACGGCATCAATCTCGTGGCGACGAAGCATGGCGAGGCCGCAGTCAACGGCCAGTTTGCTGCCTGAGCTCAGGCGGCGGGCCGTCATCATCGGAAGTTCGCTTAGGGCGCCCTGAGGTTGAGTCGGGTCAATAGCCTGCCCATGCTGCGACCAGTGCTGCCACTCTGCCGCGTTGCTGAGACCCGGCGCTTTCGCCTGCCAGTCAATAATGTTGAGTGCAAATTTCATCCGCGTGGTTCTGCGATCAATTCGAGCGTTATTCTAATCGCCAGCGCTGAACGTGCGCCGGGTCAGGAGGTTTTCTGGCATACCAGCAGGGTATGACCAACGCCTAAGTTGTCGTGGCGTTCCGACACCTGGAATCCGGCCATTTCCAGATAACGATAAAACTTCTCTACGCTGTAAAAACGACTGTTGCCGTTGGCCATGCAGGTAAAGTAAAGCGAAGAGGCGTTCAGGCTAAACGAAGCCGCTTCAAATTTTTGTGCGTCCCAAAACAGTTCCATCACGCAGAGCCTTGCGCCGGGTTTCATGACCCGAGCAACGTTGCTGAGGAGCTTAATGATTTGCTCCGGCGAGAAGCAGTCCAGGAACTGGCTCATCCACCAGATATCAGCCTCACCGGGCAGGGGGGAATCGCTCAGCATATCTACGCTGTGGAAATCAATACGCCCGGAAAGCCCAGCATTCTCTATATTTTCACGTGCGAGTGCAATTTGTTGTGGTAAATCCAGCAGCGTGACAGCCACTTCTGCATCATATTTACAGCAGCGTATTGCCCATTTTCCGGTATTCCCGCCAACGTCATAAAGCCGGGCAGGCTGGTGGGCAAAAACATGCGGTAAGGCTGCTTCAAAAGCCGCATCGGAATAGTAATGATCGAAGGCAAACCAGCTCTCTTTGGCGGAAGTCGGTAATTGTGAGAGCGCGGGGTAAATGGTCGGCCAGTCGCCAAACACTTTTAAGCCCGAGGGTTTACCCTCTTTTAACGCTTCCTCCAGGAAAAACAGTCCCTGATAACAAACGTCCTGGGTGAAATCCATATTCACACGCGTCATGGTGTCGTGCACCAGGAAATGGCCGATTTTCGCCAGGAAATAATGCGTATTTTGCCTGAAAATAATGCGTCCACTCAGGCCCATATCCAGTAAAACGCTGGCAGCGTATTCGTTAACGTTGCAGGATTCCGTTATTTCTTCGAGGGTTGCGCCCTGTTTCCCTTGCCCGTCGAGGTAAGCGAGCACGCCGGCATTTCGTAGACAGAGCGCCGTTTGAAACAGCATGGGGGCAAAGGCAATTCGCTGGGCTTCCGTAATGGCATCCAATGCGCTAAGGCTGTCCTGTTCGTACATGTGCTGCATTACCTGTCAACGTGATAATAAAAGAAGAAACGCCGAACCTTCAGATTCGGCGTTAAGCAAAATTACAGGCCGGAAGAGGCAAGGTTAACCTGGATATCTTTGTCCAGGTTACGAATCCAGCGGTTGTAGTTTTTATGAATTTTGCCGCCGGAGGCGCGCAGGTTGAGGCTATTTTCGTAATTAATAGAATAGCTGTTTGCGGTGTAGTTAATACGCACTTCTGCGGTGAATTCACGAGTCTGCTGGCGTGCTTTGATAACACCTGGGCTAACTTCGTTCATTATCCATTGACGCTGAATACCGGCTTTAAGAATGGCACTTTTAACCTGTGCTTCAGTGTGGCCAGCGCTCACGGTGGTTTGAATGTTCGCGATAGGCGCAGTACGCGCACAGCCTGCAAGAACGCCTAAAATCACAAACATACCGAATAACTTAGCAACCTTTTTCATAACGTCTCCATTTATATAAAACAATCGGAAAAATATCGGCATGGCCGCGTGCAACATTAATCGTTAATTCAAATTAATGGGCGGAAAAATAGAGGGGATACTGTCTTTATGATGGGAAAATAACCTGAAAGCGGATGTTTTCGTTTTAGGTGAATACAACTCATCAACAAAGGGCGGCAATTTTGTCAATTTTTTTTACAAATGTAAATCTGTGCTTTTAATGCGAAAGCTATAAATATTGGTAGTTGTTGATAGCAATTATAAGCTGATATGGGCGGCGGGAAGTTATGCTTTAAGGTAAATTCCCCTCCTTATATCAGAGGGGAAAACAGAATTAGCGGTGGAATTCACCGGCGGCTTCCGGCTGATATTGCAGCGCCAGCACTTCGAGGTGGGTCTGGCCGCCGTTTGGCAACGTCCAGTTGATGGTATCACCCACCCGCAGGCCCAGCAGCGCGGCACCGACCGACGCCATCACGGAAAGCTGATTGTCGCTGTCGGTCAGGTTGGCCGGGTAAACCAGCGTGCGAACGTGGACTTCCTGATTACTCAGGTCGCGGAACTCTACGCGGCTGTTCATGGAAACAACGTCCGGCGGCATCTTTTCCGGGCTGCACATCTCAGCGCGATCCAGTTCGGCGTTCAGCGCCTCTGCCAGCGGTGCTTTGGCGTACTGCGGCTGTTCCAGCAGGCGGTCAAGGCGTTCGGCGTCTAGTTCGTTAATGATGATGGCAGGTCTGGACATTTTTCTCTCCGTGTAAAAAACAGGGCACTCATGTGCTGAAATCGTACAAAGAAAAACCCTCACCGAAACCGGCGAGGGTTGTACATGTAATCCTGATGATACTGAGCTTAGCCTGCAGTTGAAAGCGAGATCGGTCACATTTTGCTTTTACCCGCAGCGCTTACAAAATCACGCTGCCCAATGCCGCCAGCAGGAAGGCGATGGTCCCGATCAGCGTTTCCATCACGGTCCAGGTTTTCAGCGTTGTTTTCTCATCCATTTCCAGGAAGCGGCCCACCAGCCAGAAGCCGGAGTCGTTCACGTGAGACAGCACGGTTGCGCCGCCCGCGATAGCGATAACGATAAAGCACAGGTCAAACTGGCTCAGGCCGGTTGTGGCTTCGACCATCGGTGAGACCAGCGCGGCGGTGGTGGTCAGTGCGACGGTGGCAGACCCCTGAGCGACGCGAAGCGCGGTTGAGATAACGAATGCGGCCACAATAACCGGCATGCCGGTGTCTGAGAGCACGCCGGCCAGCGCATCGCCGATGCCGCTTGCACGCAGTACGCCGCCGAACATACCGCCCGCGCCGGTAACCAGAATAATGCCGCAGATCGGGCCGAGGGCGCCGTCACAGACTTTTTCCAGGTGCTGACGGCCGTGCTTGCCGCTGAAGACCATCAGCGCAAAGAACACGGTGATCAGCAGCGCAATAGGCGTCTTGCCCAGCATGCGTAAGAAGTTAACCAGCGTGTTGTCCGCGCTGACCCAGCCGAGCACCGTGGCGGTATTGAGGCCGGTATCCAGGAAGATAAGCCCCAGCGGTAGCAGTAAAATTGTCATCACCATGCCGAAAGACGGCGGCTGATGATTCTCGTCTGCCTCAATTTTGCCCAGGAAGGAGCTCGGCAGCGGAATGTCGAATTTCTTCCCGGCATACAGCCCGAAGAGATAGGCCCCGATATACCAGGTCGGGATGGCGATAATCAGCCCCACGACGACCAGCAGCCCGATGTTGGCACCCAGCAGTTCACTGGCGGCAACCGGGCCAGGATGGGGAGGCAGGAGCGCATGCATCACGGCAAAGGCACCGGCCGCCGGGAGCGCATATTTCAGGGTTGAGCCGCCAAACTGCTTCGCCACGCTGAAAATAATCGGCAGCATCACCACCAGGCCTGCGTCGAAGAAGATAGGGAAGCCGAACAGCAGGGACGCGACGCCAAGCGCGAAAGGCGCCCGGTGCGAACCGAACGTGCCCACCAGGGTATCGGCCAGCACTTTCGCCCCGCCGGAGATTTCCAGCAGGCGGCCGATCATGGCCCCAAGCCCAACCAGTAAGGCGACTCCCGCCAGGGTGCTGCCAAAGCCGCCCAGAATCGTCGGCACGATTTTATCGAAAGGAACGCCGGTGACCAGCGCCACTGCGACGCTCACCAGGGTTAGCGCCAGGAAGGCATGCACGCGAAAGCGCATGATCAAAACGAGCAGGAGCACGACGGAGCAGGCTGCAATGCCCAACAGGGTTCCTGCGCCTAAACTTGTTGTTATTTCGGTCATTTTATTTCCCCAAGGCCGAATTTTTGGATGAATGCACCAGAGGCGTGCCTTCAGGTGGTGCTGATACCGGTAACATGATATCGGTAACATTGGGGCGGCTGTAAACGAACTCTGTCATGTTCGTTTACATTTTGGGATGAAGTTCAAACAATCAAAATAATCAGAGTGAAAGGTGAGCGCGGGAATTGTTTGGTCAGAAAAAATCTGACATGCACCCGTGTCGGGTTTGGCTCGCAGGCGGAGGATATGGGGGATAGAATTTACCCAGGGGGATATCCAGTTGTCGGCAGACAGTAGAACGACTGTGTTTTTATTATGTTTTTCTGGCAGTAATCCTTTATGGGTAATTTATTTCAACGGGGCGGAAAATTCTTGTGTTTATTTTCACGCTGGCTAAAATCCACGCCCGTTGAATATCATTGGGAAATGCAGTTTCTTTGTGTTTTTAATCTAGTTTGTTGATATTGTTAGTATTAATTTCATCATGGATGGTTCTATGCTTAAAGCGGTTTTTTTCTCTACGGCGCTACTGCTAACCGGCTGTACGGCCTCGGATTTTATCAGCGCGACGGGTGAAATATTAAATGCCAAAGACTCGCATGATAAAAATATGAGAAATGAAAGAATTAAGGCTGCTAATAAAGCCGCAGGTTATTAATTCAGGCTTTCAGTTCGGTAATTCCGTAGCAGAAGAGATGTATTTTCGAATTATCGAACGAGCGGGCCAGCGTTTTATACGCTGGCCCGAGTGATTTTAACGAACATGGTGTTCTGCAATCGGCAGCAGAAGCTCTTTGAGGATCTCGTAGCGCTGCTGTGGCGAGAGCCAGATGCATCCCAGCAGTTTTTGCTTTTTACCTTCCTGCTCAAACTGCGCTTTTAACTGCAGTAAATACCGTTTTGTTCTGCTCATGGTGACCTCCAGTTCCGATACCTGAAGGCTATAACCAAAAAACCTGAACAAATAGTGATGCGATTAATTTTTGACTTCAGTATTTATCTTTGCTCAGTAGCCAACCGCATCCAGGCGGAAGCTTTTCCCGCAGTTACCGGGATGTTTTTGCGGTGCAAACGAGGCGCTTTGCAGCGGCTGGTTGATCTTATCTGCCAGCAGTGAGATCTGCATTTCCGTGAGAAAGGCCGGATTGCCGTCGCAGGTTAGCTTGATGGCCTCGACGGCGTCGCTGCCCCAGGTGTTCTTCACGGCTTTGTTGAACGCCTTACGCGTTACCACCTGGCCGTAGTTCTGGGCAAGAAATTTACCAAACTCGCTCTGCTTCACTTCGCCGTTAAGCCGTACCATCGTGCCGAAGTAATCGTCCGGGTTAAAACCAAAGCAAACGCCATGTTTGGCGTATTCGTAGCGCTCAAGGCAGGACTGGCCTCCAGCGCCGGGCATCACACCCGCCAGTTTTGACGCCATTTCAACGGAAAGCCCGGTATCCGGCGCAGCGCATTTGTTTGAGGCTCTGGCTTCGGCCATATTCGGGATGGGGCGAGTCGCACAGCCGTAACGCATCCAGCGTTTTTCATCCACGCCGCGCGAGGCGATGGACTTGGGTAACCCTGGCCACAGGCCATGAACGGTAAGGTATGCGCTTTTATCCGCCTGTTCCTGCTGAGCTTTACACTCGGCGGGCTCGTTGCGGTTGCGATCGTGCATGCTCTGGCAGAAGCCGGTTTGCCAGGAAAGCGCCAGCACGTAACGGTTAAAATCCCCGTACTGGCTGGGCTGCAGCGAGTCGGCGAAAGCGAGCGGGCTGAGGAAAAGCGGGGCGCAAAGCAGTAAATGACGCGGGGTGAAATTCATCGTTATTCTCTTATCTGTCCTGGAGGCGGGCTTATTATAGGCATAAAAAAAGCGCCTTACGCAGGCGCTTTTAGCGAAGGCGAGAGTCTTTTAGTGAACGATCGCCGCAGCAGGAACCAGAATCTCCGTGGCGATAATCACCACGATGAGGCCGACGGCAACCGGAACAGATGTGC
Organism: Cedecea neteri; assembly: GCF_000757825.1. Lineage (GTDB taxonomy): Bacteria > Pseudomonadota > Gammaproteobacteria > Enterobacterales > Enterobacteriaceae > Cedecea > Cedecea selenatireducens. The sequence continues at coordinate 1,419,450 of NZ_CP009451.1, read as the reverse complement.
GTTTTACCACCTCAAAAGGTGAGATTTTTGCCATCCCTGCGACGGCAACCACGACGCCGGACACCGGGGAAATCGTGCGCCCAAGGTTGGAGGCCTGCAGCATCGGAATGGTCAGGTAAGCCGGATTAATGCCGGAAGAGTGGGCCAGTTTCGGGATCATTTCAACGAAGGCGTAGAACGGTGCGTTACCGGAGCCGGTGGTCATGGCCGCCAGCATGGTCAGCACGACCAGCACCAGCATCAAAATAATACTCGCCGAGCCAAACGAGGTGGCAATTGAGATCAGGCTTTGAATAAAGCCGATGGTGCTCAGCCCCTGGGCAAATACGCCGGCGGCAACCAACAGCATCACCACGTTGGCGAAAGCATCCGCCATGCCGCGGTAGCACACTTCCATACCGGAGAAGACGTGCTGGGTATTGAAGCTGCGGAAAAACTCAATCAGGGCGGCAATCAGAATACAAATCACCAGGATGGTAATGATATGCAGCTGCGGGCCCCATTTGCCGTCGAAAATCAGCACGCCGATGATCGGCGTAAACGGCAGCAGGGCGTAGAAAGAGGGCGCGGTGGTCTGAATTTCAGTCACGTCCAGCATTTCGTGGGTGATGTGCTCTTTTTTATCGAGATAGCGCTGCCAGAAGAAGTGCGCAATCGCCATGCTGATGATGGCCGCAATGGAGATAGGAATCGTTGTTTTAAACGCGAAATCGACCAGCGACATTTCAGAAGCCTGCGCCGCCAGCACGACATCGCCGGAGGTCGGGGCCAGAATAATGGCCGCCGGAGAGGCACATATAGCCGCCGCAGCGCCGCGGCTGATGCCGACGTTGACCATGACCGGGAACAGCGTTGCCATTAACAGTACGCCAAGGCCGGTTGCGGATGAGACCGCCAGCGACATCAGGCAGGCGACGAAGTAGGCGGCAATCATCAGTAAATAAGGCGAGTTGATGAACTTCAGGGGCTTAGACGCCAGCTTGACCACCACATCGTTGGCGCCGATGTGGGTCATGTAGGCGGCAAAACCGCAGAGCATCATGATCATCATGCCGAGGTCACCGCCGCGGCTCATCAGCAGGATTTTGACGTATTCAAAAATGTCCGTAGCGGTGTAGCCGGTGCCTTCTGCGCTGGCTGGCAACACTTTATGCCCCATCAGCGCGCTGGCGATAAGCAGCAATAAGCCGCCGACAAACAGTACGCCGGTGGCCGAGTAGCCTTTGATGATGTAGCGGGCGACGCCCACAATCACCACCACTCCAATAATCAGTTCCAGAATTGTAAGCATGATATCCCCAGGTGCGTTAAGGCGCTCTTCGGCGTCCTTACGCTTGCCGCTAAAAAAGGTTTTCTTTCAGAAAATTAAAAAGTGTTTTTTTACAGCCGACTGTAAAGGGCTAAGAATTTGCCTCAGAACCCGTTTAGAGTTTCTGATGAACATCAATTTTGATTGCAACGGATCAACTTTAGATAAAGGTTTTGCAGGCTGCATTACGTTTATTGAAGGTGATGATGAAAAAGAGAGAATAAAAGTTGCACGAAAATTGTGGGTAAAACCGGCAATTCGTTGCGCGGAAGTGATAATTATTTTGCTGATTTGTTAGCGATGGGGTTTTTCGTAAAGCATTTAAAAAACGCTTTAAAACGCGATGTACTGCTGCTTATACTGCCGGTCACTTTCATGTCGGGGTTATTATGCTGCACACCTCCCTCTGGTCGACAGGCCGCTGGCGCTTTATCAGAAAGCATCTTTTGATGCTGCTGTTGGCGTTGGGCTGGTTTTTTGTCAACAGTCAGGTGGCGATAGCCTCTTACGATTGCCCGGTGGATATGACCGCTGGCCCAATGGTAGCCCAACATGAAGGTTCGATGCAGATGCCTGATAAGGCGATGCAGGCGAAACTCAGCAATCCGCTGTGCGAAAAGCACTGTGTGCCTGATGCGATGCAAAAAGACAACGGGCACAGTTCCCCGGTGGCTTTACCGGTTACCGACTCGCTCGCGCTAATTGCGCCTCAGTGCTCAACGGCCGTTGAATCCACGCCTTACGCTACACCTCCAGCAACAGGACCCCCGGCAACCATTCGTTTTTGCCGTTTTAGAGAATAACTCCAGCACCGTCAATGCTTTGGGGCTTAGCCCTGTTTCCCTTTGACCGTGTTTTTGGAGATAAATTATGTTTAACGCTATTCGTTCTGCTGCGGCCTGTGCGCTGCTTGTTGTTGCCGCTTTCCCTGTTTTTTCCGCTGAAACTTCTCACGATATGTCCTCCATGAAGGGGATGTCCGATATGCCAGGCATGTCGATGTCTTCTGATGCCGTCCCTTCTGCTCAGGTCTACAAAACCGAGGGCGTAGTGAAGAAAATCACCGCCGATACGGTCTCTATTGCCCATCACCCCGTCGCCGGGCTTGGCTGGCCAGCCATGACCATGACGTTCGCTTTGCCGAAAGACGGTTCGCTGCCGGCGTTAGCCTTGGGGGAGAAGATTGCTTTCTCTTTCGCCCGGCATGCAGCCGGGTATCAGCTGGTTTCCGTAACCCCGCTTAACTAACCGAGGTTGCCATGAAACGACACACCCTGAGCCTCTGGCTCGGCGGGGTGCTGTTGACTGCGTCTGTCTCTGCCGCTCAGGCGGCAGAGTTCAGCCTGCAACAGACTCTGCTGGCCGCCGAACACTATTCTGCGGCGCTGTCCGCCAACCGTAACCAGAGCGACGCGCTAAACGCGATGGCCGACTCTGCCCGACAGTTGCCTGACCCTAAGCTGAAGTTTGGTATTGAAAACGTGCCGGTGCAGGGCAGCAATAATCACCGCTTTAGCCGGGACGGAATGACGATGCAGCGCATCGGCATCATGCAGGATTACGTCAGCGAGGAAAAACGCGACCGCAAGGCGGACACCATTCTGGCGCAGTCGGCCAGCAGCCAGGCAAAAGCCGAAGTTATTCGCGCCAACCTTCAGCGTGATACCGCGCAGGCGTGGCTGGATCTCGCCCTGTCTGAGCGAGTGCTTACTGCCGCCCGCAAGCTGGTCAACGAAACCGAGCGGCAGGTTAGCGTCCAGAAAGCCACCGTTGCCAGCGGCAGTTCGCCTGCCTCCGGCGTGGTGGATATCCGCATGACGCTGCTCACCATGCAGGACAAGGTCACGCTTGCCGAACGTGATGTCACGCTGGCGCAAACGCGGCTGTTGCAGTTGACCGGGCAGACCGTAGACAGCGTGAACGGCGCGCTGCCTCGCTACCAGCGATTACCGGCCTCACCTGAGGTGCTTGAAGAGGGCGTGATGCAGCATCCGGAGGTGGTTGAAGCCGCTCGTGAAGCTGACGTTGCTCGCGCGAAATCAGCGCAGTCTGCGGTGGCTGCCAAACCTGACGTTGGCGTTGAGGTTTATTACGGTCGCCGCGCCGAAGGTTATGACGATATGGCGGGCGTGATGTTTACCGTCGATCTTCCGCTATTTAAGCCTCAGCGGCAGGACAAAGACTACTCTGCAGATGTTTCACGGGCGATGGAAGCGAACGATCAGTTAGCACTTGCTCGCCGGGAACGTATTGCGCTGGTTCACTCGCTGGTGGCGAATTACCAGGCCGCGCAAAGCGTCTGGCAGCGTCAGCAGGACCAGGCTTTGCCGCTTCAGCGCCAGCGCCTGTCGCTGCTGGAGTCACAGTATCGCGCTGGGCAGTCTTCTCTGGCTGAACTGCTTGCCGCCCGCCGGGATCTTCTGGACAGCGAACTTACCGCCAGCAGCGCTGAAAAAGCCGTTGCCACCAACTGGGCCGCGATTCGCTACCTTACGCCTCAGGATGTTAACTAATGAAAAAATCACTTACTTTTTCCCTGCTGGCGGTGGCGGTTGTTGCCGCGCTGGCCGCAGGTTATTACGCCGGGAAGCAGCAAATCTCTCACCCACACCCAGAGTCTCAGGCCCGGCAGGAGAGCGGGCGTAAAGTGCTTTACTGGTACGATCCTATGGTGCCGGGGCAGCGGTTCGACAAGCCTGGTAAATCGCCGTTTATGGATATGGCGCTGGTGCCTCGTTATGCAGATGAAGTAGCCAGCGACGGCGGCGTGACGGTCAGTAATCGCCAGCAACAGAACCTGGGTATTAAGACGGCAGCCGTTGAACGTAGGGCGCTGAGCGTGCCGTTTGCGGCTTTCGCGACCGTTACGCTTGATGAACGCAGCGTGCAGATAATCCCGGCCAGCGCCAACGGTATTGTTGAGACGCTGTATGTCAAAGCGCCACAGCAGTATGTGAAAGCCGGGGAGCCGCTGGCACAGCTGTGGTTCCCGGAGTGGACCGCCGCGCAGCAGGAGTATCTGGCCGTGCGCAAGCTGGGAGACAGCGCTTTGACCGCGGCGGCGAGAGAACGATTACAGCTGCAGTTTATGCCCGCAGAGGTGATTCGCCAGGTTGAACGCAGCGGTAAATCACAAACTCGCGTTACCGTTCGCGCGAAGCTCGCCGGATATGTGAATAAGCTTGAGGCGCGGGAGGGGCAGCAGGTTACCGCGAATGCGCCGCTGTTCGAAGTAGCAAGCCTCGAGTCGGTGTGGATCGTGGTGGATTACCCTCAGTCGCAGGCTCAGGCCCTGCAGCCGGGGAGCGAGATTATGGCTACCGCCGATAGCTGGCCTGGCGAGATGTTCCATGGGCGGGTAAGCGAGCTGCTGCCGAACCTTGAAACAACCACCCGCACGCTGAAGGCTCGTATCGTCCTCGATAATCCCAAAATGAAACTTAAGCCGGGCATGTACCTTAGCGTTCGTCTGGCGAACCAGCAGCCGCGCGCCGCCGTGCTGGCCGTGCCGGAGGAGTCGCTGATTGAAACCGGGAGCCAAAGCCGCGTGCTGGTTGCCGAAGAGGGCGGCCATTTCCGCCCGGTGAACGTGGTGCCCGGCATCAGCGATAAAGGCTGGGTGGAAATTCGTTCCGGGCTGAATGAGGGGGAGAAAGTGGTCACTTCCGGCCAGTTCCTTATCGACTCAGAGGCAAGCCTGCGCAGCGCTTTGCCGGAGTCGGACGCGCAGCCCAAAGCTCAGCCAGCGGTGAAAACCTACGACGGAGAAGGTGTGGTAAAAGCGGTGAGCGCGGATGCCATTACCATCTCTCATCATCCTATTCCCGCGCTGAACTGGGGGGCGATGGTGATGCCGTTTGCGCTGCAATCGCCGACTAACCTGAAGCCGGGGGACGCGGTGATGTTCAGCTTCACGATGGATGATGAACAGGGCGCCGTGATTACTCACCTGATGCCGATGGCGGAGGCGCACAAATGATTGCCGCCGTTATCCGCTGGTCGCTTAAGAACCGCCTGCTGGTGGTGCTGGCCGCTATTATTATGGCGGCGTGGGGGCTGTGGTCGCTACAGCGTGCGCCGCTTGATGCACTCCCGGATCTCTCCGATGTGCAGGTCATTGTGCGGGTCAGCTATCCGGGCAAAGCGCCGCAAATCGTTGAGGATCAGGTCACGTACCCGCTGACCACTACCATGCTGTCCGTCCCGGGCGCTAAAACGGTGCGTGGGTTCTCCATGTTCGGTGATTCCTATGTCTACATTCTGTTCGACGACGGGACCGATCCTTACTGGGCACGATCCAGGGTACTGGAATACCTCAGCCAGGTGCAGTCGCAGCTGCCGCCGGAAGCCAAAGCCTCGCTGGGGCCGGATGCTACCGGGGTAGGCTGGGTGTATGAGTATGCGCTGGTGGACAGAACCGGCAAACACAGCCTGGCCGATCTGCGAGCCCTGCAGGACTGGACGCTGAAATTTGAGCTGAAAACCGTGCCTAACGTTTCCGAAGTGGCGAGCGTGGGCGGCATGGTGCGTCAGTACCAGATTGTGCTCGACCCGCAGCGCATGAAGGCGCTGAATATTACCCATGAGCAGGTCATCAATGCGGTAAAAAGTGCCAATCAGGAAGGGGGCGGTTCGGTGCTCGAGATGGGGGAGGCTGAGTATATGGTTCGCACCTCCGGCTATCTCAAAAGTCTGGATGATTTTAAGCAGGTGGTGATCGTCAGCCGCGACGGCGTGCCGGTGCTGCTTTCTGACGTCGCTTCCGTCAGGCTGGGGCCGGAAATCCGTCGGGGCGTCGCCGAGTTTAACGGGGAAGGCGAGGTTGCAGGCGGCATTATCGTCATGCGCTATGGCAAAAATGCCCTTGAAACCATCAATGCGGTAAAAGACAAGCTGACGCAGCTGCAGAAGAGCCTGCCCGCCGGCGTTGAAATTGTTCCGGTTTATGACCGCTCTCATCTGATTGAAAATGCGATAGAAACGCTCTCCCACAAGCTGCTGGAAGAGTTTATCGTGGTGGCCATTATTTGTTCGCTGTTCCTGTTTCACTTCCGCTCCGCGCTGGTGGCGATTATCACCTTGCCGCTCGGTATTCTCGGGGCGTTTATCGTCATGCATTACCAGGGCGTGAACGCCAATATTATGTCGCTGGGCGGGATAGCGATTGCCATTGGCGCGATGGTCGATGCGGCGATAGTGATGATTGAGAATATGCACAAGGTGCTTGAGCAGTGGCGACACGAGCATCCGGGAGAGCAGCCACGCAGTGCGGATTACTGGCAAATATCCCAGCAGGCCGCCGTCGAAGTGGGGCCGGCGCTGTTCTGTAGCCTGCTGATCATTACCCTGTCGTTTATCCCCGTGTTCTCTCTTGAGGCGCAGGAGGGCAGGATGTTTTCGCCGCTGGCTTTCACCAAGACCTATTCTATGGCGGTGGCCGCAGGGCTGGGGATAACGCTGGTGCCGGTGCTGATGGGCTGGTTTATTCGCGGCAAGATCCCTGATGAAAAAGCCAATCCCATCAACCGCTGGCTGATTGCGGCCTACGAGCCCGTGCTGGAAAAGGTGCTCGACAGGCCGAAAACCACGCTGGCGGTGGCCGGGGTGCTGCTGGTGGCAACGCTTTGGCCGCTAAGCAAGCTGGGGAGCGAGTTTATGCCGCCGCTGGACGAAGGGGATTTGCTGTATATGCCTTCGACGCTGCCGGGTATTTCCACGCGTGAGGCAGGGCGATTGCTGCAGCAGACCGATCGCCTGATAAAAACCGTGCCGGAAGTGGAAACCGTCTTTGGCAAAGCCGGGCGCGCCGAAACGGCCACCGATCCTGCGCCGTTGACGATGATTGAAACCACCATTCGCTTTAAGCCGCGTGACCAGTGGCGGCCGGGAATGACCATGGACAAGCTGGTGAACGAACTGGACAGCGTGGTCAAAGTGCCGGGAATTGCCAACGTGTGGGTGCCGCCTATTCGTAACCGCCTTGATATGCTGGCTACCGGGATCAAAAGTCCGGTCGGAATAAAGGTGAACGGCAATAATATTGCCGCCATCGAGTCAGTTGCGGAACAGATTGAGCGCGTGGTGAAGCAGGTGCCCGGCGTCACGTCGGCGCTGGCCGAACGTTTGGGCGGCGGGCGCTATGTGGACATCGACATCGATCGTCGCAAAGCGGCGCGCTACGGCGTTTCAGTGAAGGAATTGCAGTCGCTGGTGTCCACGGTTATCGGGGGCGAGAACATAGGTGAAACCATTGAGGGGCGTGAACGTTTCCCCATCAACGTGCGTTACCCGCGTGAGCTGCGTGATAACCTGCAAAAACTGCGTGATTTACCCGTTATCACCGCTAACGGCAGCCAGCTGGCGCTTTCTGAACTGGCTAATATTTCCATCACCGAAGGGCCGCCGATGCTGAAAAGCGAAAATGCTCGCCTTTCAAACTGGATCTATGTCGATCTTCGTGGGCGTGATTTGAAGTCGGCCGTGGAGGATATGCAGCGCGCAGTTGCGGAGCAGGTTAAGCTGCCTGAGGGCGTTTCGCTTTCGTGGTCAGGGCAGTTTGAATACCTTGAACGCGCGACCGCGAAATTAAAAATTGTGTTGCCCTTTACCTTATTAATCATATTCGTACTGTTATATGTCACCTTCTCGCGAGTGACCGATGCATTATTAATTATGGGGACTTTGCCTTTCTCATTAATTGGCGGCGTATGGCTGCTTTATCTGCTGGGATATAACCTGTCCGTTGCCGGTGCCGTTGGCTTTATTGCCCTGGCCGGGGTTGCTGCTGAATTTGGCGTGATCATGGTGCTTTATTTAAATCAGGCGCTTATTAAACATCAGAAAACCGATGAGGTGAAGGATGGCGGCATGCTGCGACGTGCTATTCATGAAGGGGCGGTCTTGCGCGTCAGGCCAAAGGTGATGACCGTGGCCACCATCATGGCGGGTTTACTGCCGATTATGTGGGGCGATGGCACCGGGTCGGAGGTGATGAGGCGTATTGCCGCGCCGATGATTGGGGGAATGGTGACGGCGCCGCTGCTGTCGATGCTGGTTATCCCTGCGGTATATATGCTTATTAAAAAGCGGAAATAAGGTGTATGAGCCGGAGTGTTTATAATTATGCGCTCCGGCTTGCAAGTTTATTCATCATTGTCTGATAGTTATTTGGGAATTCAGCGTATTGACAGCAGATGCTGGACAATTTTCTTTACAACTCATGTGCTGATTTAGCTTTCATTGAGATATAATTCAGTAAGGTACCAGTCGAATTTTAATATGGTAATAACGACGTGACTTACACGAATAAACTGTTCTCAATTTTGATTTTTGTTTGCACACTTGGGGTGAGTACCTCTGCTGCAGCCGCTGCGGAAGGCGGCTTTTTCAGCAACGCATGGGAGACCTTCTCCGACCAGGTATCTAAAACCTGGCACGAGCCAGAGCATTACGATCTTTACGTGCCGGCAATTACCTGGCACGCCCGCTTTGCCTATGACAAAGACAAAACGGATCGCTATAACGAGCGGCCCTGGGGCGCTGGTTTTGGCCAGTCTCGCTGGGATGAGGACGGTAACTGGAACGGCATCTATTTGATGGCGTTTAAAGATTCCTTTAACAAATGGGAACCTATCGGCGGTTATGGCTGGGAAAAAACCTGGCGACCGTTGAGTGACGATAACTTCCATATGGGGCTGGGTTATACCGTCGGCGTGACCGCGCGGGACAACTGGAAATACATCCCCGTGCCTCTGGTGCTGCCGCTGGCTTCTATCGGCTATGGCCCGGCAACCTTCCAGATGACCTACATTCCCGGCACCTACAATAACGGTAACGTCTACTTTGCCTGGCTGCGCTTCCAGTTCTGATTTTGTACGACTAAAAGCAGGCGAAAACAGGGGATTTCTATACCCCTTAAAAAACAAGGTGTAATCCGCAAGCTAGTAAAAAGTTAGCGACTTTTATCACTTTTTAGCAATTCTGGACTGGACAAAAGCCACCACAATTGTTGTACTGATGCCCGACACAGCATTTGTGTCGTTTTTTCATGTAAAGGTAATTTTGATGTCTAAGATTAAAGGTAACGTTAAGTGGTTTAATGAATCCAAAGGCTTCGGCTTCATTACTCCGGAAGATGGCAGCAAAGACGTGTTCGTACACTTCTCTGCAATCCAGAGCAATGGTTTCAAAACCCTGGCCGAAGGCCAGCGCGTTGAGTTTGAAATCACTAACGGTGCCAAAGGCCCTTCTGCTGCAAACGTAATGCCTATCTAAGTCATTACCAGTGGAATATAAAAACCCGCCAAGGCGGGTTTTTTTTTGCCTGTCATTGCTCAGGCAAACAGATACGATTTCAAAAACAGTCCCACAATCGCCACGCTTATCAGCACGCTCGCCCAGCCGGTAATTTGCTCTTTCATCGCCTTCTCCCCCAAAGACATGGCCGGGATAGTGACAGAGAAAAATTAAGCTAACATTAACGCCGTGGGGCTTATTGGCTGACGAAGAGAGAAACCAGCCAAAATGCGAGCGCGGTCATAATAAAAGAGCCTGCAAGGTTGAGCAGAACGTTCATACCCGCCCAGGCAAGCCGCCCGTCCTGCAGCAGCAAAACCACTTCCGCAGAAAACGTCGAGAACGTCGTCAGACCGCCGCAGAAGCCGGTGGTAATCAGCAGTTTCCACATCGGGTCGACGTGGCTAAAGCGGCTGAACAGCGCCAGCCCAAGACCGATAATAAATGCCCCGGTCAGGTTGGCGATTAACGTCCCGATGGGGATCCCCATGTGTATGGGATTAAACTTCATACTAAGAAACCAGCGTGCTACGCTGCCTGTCCCGCCGCCGATAAAGACGGCGAATAGCATCTGAATCACGATTAATCCTTATTAAACATCAGCAATCTGAAAAGTGTAGCGTTCAGGCCGGGAGATTTATACCCAATGTGCTGTAATTAATCCTTTGAGCGGCGAGGCGAATATGAAGGTTGCGGTAGGGCAGTTTGTGGTGGGGCCCGTCTGGCAGGAAAATGCGGCAACCTGCGTACGGCTGATGGCGCAAGCGGCACAGAAGGGGGCCGATTTACTGGTGCTGCCGGAGGCGGTGATGGCCAGAGATGACAACGACCCGGATATGTCGGTAAAGTCAGCGCAGCCGCTGGACGGTGGCTATGTACAGCTGTTGCGGGCTGAAAGCCGGAAGAGTGGCATGACAACGGTGCTAACGCTGCATGTGCCTACCCACGACGGGCGGGCGGCGAACACCTTGCTGGCCATCCGCGGCGGTGAGATTGCGGCGAGCTATCAAAAAGTTCATCTGTATGACGCTTTCAGCGTGCAGGAATCCCGGCTGGTGGATGCCGGAGAGCGCGTCGCCCCCCTGATTAAGGTGGCCGGAATGAACGTCGGGCTGATGACCTGCTATGACCTGCGTTTTCCTGAGATGGCGCTGAGCCTTGCGCTAAACGGAGCCGAGGTTTTGGTGTTACCTGCGGCGTGGCTCAAAGGCCCTCATAAAGAGGCTCACTGGGCGACTCTGCTGGCCGCCAGAGCGCTGGATGCAACCTGCTATGTTGTCGCCTCCGGGGAGTGCGGGGCTAAAAATATCGGCCAGAGTAGGATAGTCGATCCGCTGGGCGTAACCGTTGCCGCCGCAGCCGAGGTACCAGAGCTGATTTTTGCCGAGATTGCCCCAGAACGGGTGGCGGCGGTAAGGCAAATGCTGCCTGTGCTGAGCAACCGACGCTTTGCGGTACCTCAAATGTTATGATGTTTTTTTAAGCAAAACTTGATTCACCTTGTTACAGATTGCTATTGTGTCGCGCGGGCAAATGTCCGTTAATGCAATCAGGTCTTTTATTCGCCGTTGCCACGGCACGCATCACAAAAGAAGGTAGGTATGGGAGAGATTAGTATTACTAAGCTGCTGGTTGTCGGCGCGCTGATCGTATTGCTGTTTGGTACCAAGAAGCTGCGCACGCTGGGCGGCGATCTCGGTTCTGCCATTAAAGGTTTTAAGAAAGCGATGGCTGAAGACGACAACGGCAAGAAGTCCGATACCGAAGCACCTGCAGAACGCATCGTCCACAAAGACTGACCGACGGCTGCAAAATAAAAAACCGGCTCAAGATGGCCGGTTTTTTTATGGACGTCAGTTTAAACGTAACAATGTGTGACGGTTGTTACCGTGTGACGACTGTTACTTCACTTCCATTCCTTTTGCCTGCAGGTCGGCATGGTAAGAGGAACGAACAAACGGACCACAGGCCGCGTGGGTAAAGCCCATCGCCAGCGCTTCCGCTTTCATCTCTTCAAACTCATCAGGGCTGACGTAACGCTGCACCGGCAGGTGGTGACGGCTAGGCTGCAGATACTGGCCCAGCGTCAGCATGGTCACGCCGTGACGACGCAGGTCGCGCATCACCTCAATGATTTCTTCGTTGGTTTCACCGAGGCCCACCATCAGGCCGGACTTGGTTGGGATATCCGGATGCGCTTCTTTGAAGCGCTCAAGCAGCTTCAGCGACCAGTTATAGTCCGCACCCGGACGCACGTTGCGGTAGACGCGCGGCACGTTTTCCAGGTTGTGGTTGAACACGTCTGGCGGCGTCGCTGTCAGGATATCCAGCGCGCGATCCATACGGCCACGGAAGTCCGGAACCAGCGTTTCGATTTTGATGGTTGGGTTTTTTTCGCGAATAGCACGAATACAGTCTGCAAAGTGCTGGGCACCGCCGTCGCGCAGATCGTCGCGATCCACGGAGGTGATGACCACGTAGCGCAGGCCCATGTCGGCAATCGTTTGGGCCAGTTTTTCAGGCTCGTTGGCGTCTGGTGCCACCGGGCGGCCATGCGCTACGTCGCAGAATGGGCAACGGCGCGTACAAATGGCGCCCAGAATCATAAAGGTCGCGGTGCCGTGGTTAAAACATTCAGCGAGGTTAGGGCAGGATGCTTCTTCGCAAACGGAGTGCAGCCCATTTTTGCGCATCGCCGCTTTAATGCCCTGGATACGGGTTGAGTCAGACGGAAGTTTGATTTTCATCCATTCTGGCTTTCTCAACAGCTCCTGGCGCTCTGTTACCACGTTTTTAACCGGGATCAGAGCCATTTTATCGGCGTCGCGGTATTTAACGCCGCGTTCCATCACAATGGGTTTGCTCATAGGGTGCGTATTCCAGTTGCGGATAATGAAGTCAGGCTAATTCAAGCTAAGTTAGGATCTATCAACTATTTTTGAATTAATGGCCGGGAGTATATCATCACGGCCAGGGAGAATCAGTATACCCCAACATGAAATGGAGAAAGAATTGTAAATGGGTTGTTGTTTTGTGCTAAATACCAGGTTAACGGGGATGGTGTTCACCTCTGAAACATCCTGCAAGAGGTGAAAACCACTGGTGCTCAGGCAAACTCGTGGTGGATGGCCTTGATTATCTCCTGCAAAACCGTATCCCGAATGCTGAGTTTGTTAAAATGCATGCTGGTTTCCATCGTCTTATCGGCAAACAGGTCGCAGTCGACCGCACGCAGATTCCAGGTTTCTTTGAACATTTCGTACAGCCGCCAGGGCATGAAGCCTAGCAGATCGCTGCTGCCCAGCAGCGAGGACAGCGTGACATAGTTGTAGCTGCTGAATGCTATCTGCCGGTTAGGCAGGCGCTCGCTAATCTGCTGGCGCAAATCGCGCAGCAGGTCATCCTGCATGATCAGGAAGGTGTGCTCCATGTTTTGCAGATCTTCGAGGGTCAGGCGCTGCTCAAGGCACGGGTGGCCTTCCCGACACACCACGGCGATACTTTCCTGGTACAGCGGCACGCTGGTTATCGTGCGGGCGTAATGGCGGCTGGTATCAATAATCAGGTCGGTCTGAAACTGGCTTAGCTGGGACTCACCGTCGTTAATCGGCACGTTACGAATAAGCAGGTTTGGGTTAACTTTGCGGATCGCAGAATAGACTTTAGGAATAACTAAAGCCCCAATGGACGGCTGGGTCGCAATTGTGATTGTGCGCTGCTGGTCGTTGCTGCTGTTAAAATCCAGCGCGCCAAGAATGGACTCCAGACCCTGGCTGATATATTCGTGCAGGTGCGCCGCATAGGCCGTGGGCGTGACGCCCTGGCCTTTTCGAATGAATAAGGGATCGGGAAAAATATAGCGCAACTTTTGGATAGACTGGCTGATAGCCGAGGGCGTGAGGTTAAGCACTCTGGCTGCATTGACGATGCCTTTATGAATGTAGACGGCCTCAAAAATAGTCAGCAAGTTTAAATCTATGTTACGTAACGTCTTGAATACGGGATAGTTGTTTTCGCCATCGCGATCCACGATTTTTTTCTCAGACAGTGGGTTTTGCCCCATGTCAGGTCTCCGCTAAAAAATAAAGAATATTATATTTATAGATACAAATGGCGCGTTTGGGGGAATTAGCGTAGTTATTTTGCCAACCCAAGCACGAATAAAAAAAATTAAGCGACAGAAAAGGTTTCGGGGCTGTCATATTATTTAAATAATGACGTTTATAAATTATTCAACGAGTGATTATAACTGATGGGCGGTCGGGTTTTTGCGAAGGGTATTATCAGGCCAGCAAAGGAAACCTGCTGGCCAGTTGATTAATCAGCGGACTGATATTCATAAGGCGGGTGGTTTAGCAGAGCGATAAAGTTTTCTACCAGCCGTGGTTGAACGTCGGCCACGGTAATGCCTTCGACAAAATGGCTGACCTGCGTCATTTCCAGCCCCGCATAGCCGCACGGATTAATACGCAGGAAGGGGGAGAGATCCATATTGATGTTCAGCGCCAGGCCATGGAAAGAGCAGCCCTTGCGAATCCGTAGCCCCAGAGAGCAAATTTTTCGCCCGTCGACATAAACACCAGGCGCGTCCGCACGCGGATAAGCTTCAATGCCGATTTCTGCCAGCGTGTTGACCACGGTTTGTTCCAGCACGGTCACCAGTTCACGAACGCCTAGCTTGCGTCGTTTTAAATTCAGCAGCAGGTACATTACCTGTTGGCCTGGGCCATGAAATGTCACCTGGCCGCCGCGATCGCTTTGGACGACAGGGATATCACCCGGCATCAGCACGTGCTCGGCTTTACCTGCCTGACCCTGTGTGAAGACCTGCGGGTGTTCAACCAGCCAGATTTCGTCGGCCGTGGTTTCATCGCGGGTATCGGTAAAGTCGTGCATTGCCTGCGAGACGGGTTCATAAGGCTGCAGGCCGAGGGGGCGGATCAGGATAGTGTCTTGAGACAAAACTGTGTCTCCAGGAGAAAAAGGTGGTTGGAAGTATATCACAGTAAAAACCCGGCCTGAGCCGGGCTGAGCCAGGCTGTGGGATTACAGCACCATACGAACGATTTCGATGTTGCCTAATTCTTCGTACAGGGTTTCAACCTGCTCAATGTGCGTTGCATTGATGGTAATGGAAACGGAGTGGTAGTTTCCTTTGCTGCTTGGTTTAACCTGCGGCGTGTAGTCACCAGGGGCATGGCGCTGCACTACCTCAACGACCAGATCAACCAGCTCCGGTTTCGCCAGGCCCATTACTTTGTAAGTAAAAGAGGTTGGGAATTCGAGCAGTTCGTTCAGTTTGGTTTTCATGGTAGCTCCAGCGTTACGGCAATAAAAATGGTAACTCCCGCCAACGGGCGGGAGTTGCTTTGATGCTAAGTATATGGGGTCAACTTCGACACTTTCAAGCGTTCAATAATTAACCGAACCAGTGGTGGAACATCAGTTTGATGTAATCAATGATTCGGCTGAAGAAATTCCCTTCCGGCATCTCTTGCAGCACAACCAGCGGACGCTGCTCGATAGTTTTGCCGTCAAGCTGGAAGTTAATGGTGCCAACAACCTGATTTTTCTGCAGCGGCGCGTGCAGCTCGGAGGTGGTCAGCACGTAGCTGGCTTTCAGATCTTTCATGCGGCCACGAGGAATGGTCAGATAAACGTCTTTATCCACGCCCAGGGACGCGCGATCGTTATCACCAAACCAGGCTGGCTCTGAGGCGAACTCTTTCCCGGCCTTCAGCGGAGAAACGGTTTCAAAGAAGCGGAAGCCCCAGGTCAGCAGCTTTTTGCTCTCGGTTTCACGCCCTTTGTAGGTGTGGCCGCCGAGCACCGCAGAGATCAGGCGCATCTGTCCTTCGGTTGCGGAGGCAACGAGGTTATACCCTGCAGCATCCGTGTGGCCGGTTTTAATGCCGTCTACGTTGAGGCTGGTATCCCACAGCAGGCCGTTACGGTTGGTCTGGCGGATATTGTTGAAGGTGAACTCTTTCTCTTTGTAGATAGAGTATTCGTTCGGAACGTCACGGATCAGCGCCTGGCCGATCAGCGCCATATCACGCGCGGAGCTGTACTGACCCTCTGCATCCAGCCCATGCACGGTCTGGAAGTGGGTGTTTTTCAGGCCCAGGGCAGAAACGTAGCTGTTCATCAGGCTAACGAATGCATCCTGGCTGCCGGCGACGAAGTCGGCCATCGCCACACAGGCATCGTTACCGGACTGCAGGTTAATGCCGCGTACCAGCTTGTTAACCGGCACCTGCATACCCGGCTGCAGGAACATCAGGGAAGAGCCTTTAAACACCGGGTTGCCGGTCGCCCAGGCATCTTTCCCGATGGTGACCATCGCATTGTCATCGAACTTGCCGGCTTTCATCGCCTGACCGATAACGTAGCTGGTCATCATTTTGGTGAGACTTGCCGGATCGCGACGCGCGTCGGCGTTGGATTCGGCCAGCACTTTGCCTGAGTTGTAGTCAATCAGGATATACGCTTCTGCATCAATCTGCGGGACGCCCGGGATCATGGTTTTAATATTGAGGTCGTCAGCTTGAGCAGAGGCCATGGCCGCGAAGGCGAGAGCCGAGGTGAGCGCCAGGCGCTTAACAAAACGTGCAGAAAGAGCTGTATTCATGATGAAACTACGACGTCCGTGATGGAATTAAAAAAAGTGCCTTACTATAGCAAAAGCATTTTTGACTGGCATCTGACTTTGCACGTGAGTTTGTTAATGGTCTTTACACAAATTTACGGGCAAGAAACATGCCAGTCACAGCTTTACATAGACGGAGCGTTGGTCACAAAGGATTGCTGTTGCGCTTCCGACATCAGGCGCTGCTGCAGAGCTGTGGCTTCATTACGGCTGCTGAACGGGCCAAGCTGAACGCGATAAACCGCGCCGTTATGGGACACCGCGCCCGGAACGCCAAACTGCTGGCTCAGCTTCTGCTGCCACTGGCTGGCGCGTGCTCCATCGCTGACGGCGCCAACCTGAACAACATAACGCCCGCTGCTGGCAGGGGCGCTGGTTGCCGCCGCGCTACGTTGCACGTGGCCTTGCACAGAACCCGGTGCCGTGACTGGTGCGGCAACGGCGGGGGCAGGTTGTTCAACGATAGGTGCAGGTTGTGGGGCTACAGGCGGAGTGGCCGTCGTCGCTGCCGCAGCTGCCGTTGCGGCTGGCTGCTGGGCAGTCGGAGTTGTCGCAGCTGCTGTCGCTGTTGCAGCAGTGTCAGGTGTTTCTATCACCCCTGCCGCAAGCGGCGTTGGTGCACCCAGGAAACCGCTGCTTTGAACCGGTGCACCGGTAGCATCCGCGCTTTGCAGCGTGGAGTTACTGATAGCGCGTACGTCACCTTGTGGGGCTGCTGGCTGTGCAGGGGAGGACACGCTACCCATACCGCCGCTAAGGTCAGGACGGGCCGGCAGCGCATAGGTCTGTTTAGCGATTGTCGTACAGGCGGTGCCCGGGCCGGACATCGTACCGTCCTGCGCGACGATAATTGGGTCGATGCGAACTTTGGTGTTGTTCGAGGTATTCAGCCTGTCCGCAGCCGCGCGAGAAAGTGAGATAGCGCGGTCGTTGCCATAAGGGCCACGATCGTTGATGCGTACCACAATCATGCGGCCATTCGCGAGGTTGGTGATTCGCGCGTAGCTTGGGATTGGCAGCGTTGGGTGCGCGGCGGTGAGCGCATTGGCATCAAACGCTTCACCGGAGGCCGTCAGGTTGCTACCCGGCTCGGCGTCATAGATTGCCGCAAAGCCAGACTGGCTGAAGTTGGCCGGATTCTGAACAATTTTGTAGCTTTTGCCGTTGTTCTGGTAATCCTGATTGACCGACGGATTCAGCGGTTCGTAGCGTGGCTCTGCGCCGCTGATTTCGACGACTGGGCCGTTGCACACTACCGGCTGCTGCGGCTGATTAACCGGCTGCTGGCTATCATCATTTGACGAACATGCCGCCAGTAACGCTGCAGCGATGCAGACGCCAGCCCACCGTTTTTGCTTACCCATTGCGCACCTCATCCAGTTACACGCTTTTTGATAACATTTTTCTGTGTGTGTGTATCGACATGACGATACCGAACCCGGCCATCAGAACGATGAGCGCCGACCCCCCGTAACTGACGAGCGGTAACGGCACGCCGACCACCGGTAAGATACCACTAACCATGCCAATATTTACAAATACATAGACGAACAGAATGAGCATCAGTCCGCCGGCCATCACGCGCCCGAAGGTAGTTTGCGCCCGAGCGGCAATAAACAGGCCACGCATGATAAGCAGCAGATAAAGCGCCAGCAGCACCAGAATACCCACTAATCCTAGCTCTTCAGCCAGCACCGCGAAGATAAAGTCCGTGTGGCGTTCGGGCAGGAATTCAAGCTGAGACTGCGTGCCGTGCAGCCAGCCCTTGCCGCGAAGGCCACCGGAGCCGATAGCGATTTTGGACTGAATAATATGATAGCCCGCGCCCAGCGGATCGCTTTCCGGATCCAGCAGCATCATCACGCGAGCGCGCTGGTAGTCGTGCATCAGGAAGAACCACAGGATAGGCACGAAGGCCGCAACCAGCAGCACGGCAACCAGAATAAGCCGCCAGCTCATGCCGGAGAGGAACAGCACGAACAGACCCGAAGCGGCGACCAGAATAGAGGTGCCGAGGTCAGGCTGCGCGGCAACCAGCAGGGTAGGCATGAAGATCAGGATAAGCGCGATGCCGGTATTTTTCAGCGTGGGCGGGCAAACGTCGCGGTTAATAAAACGGGCGACCATCAGCGGGACGGCAATTTTAGCGATTTCCGAAGGCTGAAAACGGACAAAGCCTAAGTCCAGCCAGCGCTGTGCCCCTTTTGAAATAGCCCCGAAGGCGTCAACCGCAACCAGCAAAATAATACAGAAAATGTAGAGATAGGGCGCCCAGCCTTCATACACGCGGGGCGGGATCTGCGCCATAACGACCATGATAACCAGCCCCATCAGGATCTGGCCGACTTTACGCTCCATCATGCCCATATCCTGACCGCTGGCGCTCCACACCACCAGGGCGCTGAAGACCAACAGGGCGAGGATAGTCACCAGGAAAGTCGGGTCGAGGTGGATCTTATCCCAAATCGTCTTTTTATTAGGATTGTCAGTCATGCTTATTGATCCTCTGCGGCCGAGGTGGCCGGTGCTTCAGACGGCAGTACCGTGTTGTTATCCCCCAACATGACGTGGTCGAGGATCTGGCGCATGATAGTCCCGACGGCCGGACCTGCGCCGCCGTTCTCCAGAATCATGGTCACGGTGAACTGTGGGTTGTCGTACGGTGCGAACGCCGTCATCAGCTTGTGGTCGCGCAGACGCTCAGCAATTTTGTGTGCGTTATATGTTTCGTTGGCCTTCAGGCCGAAGACCTGCGCGGTACCGGATTTCGCCGCCACTTTGTAAGGCGCATTGGCGAAGTATTTGTGCGCGGTGCCGTTAGGCCGGTTGGCTACGCCATACATCCCGTCTTTAGCGATTTCCCAATAGCCTGAGTGAATGTCGCCCACGGGGGCTTCTGTCGGCTGCTGCCACGGAACCTGTTTGCCGTTTTCCGTGGTGCTCATCAGCAGATGCGGCACGCGAACGATACCGTCGTTAATCAGGATCATCATCGCCTTGCTCATCTGGATTGGCGTTGCTGTCCAGTAGCCCTGGCCGATGCCTACCGGAATGGTGTCACCCTGATACCACGGCTTTTTAAAGCGTTTCAGCTTCCACTCGCGCGTTGGCATGTTACCCGCACGTTCTTCGGAGAGGTCGATTCCCGTGAGGTGACCATAGCCGAATTTGCTCATCCATTCACCTATGCGGTCAATACCCATGTCGTAGGCGACCTGGTAGAAGAAGGTATCGGCGGATTCTTCCAGCGATTTGGTCACGTTCAGGCGGCCGTGGCCCCATTTTTTCCAGTCGCGGTAGCGTTTTTCCGAGCCTGGCAGCTGCCACCAGCCTGGGTCAAACAGCGAAGTGTTACGCGTAATGACGCCCGCGCTCAGCGCCGAAACCGCCATGTAAGGCTTCACGGTAGAGGCCGGAGGGTAAACGCCCTGGGTCGCACGGTTAATCAGCGGGGTATTCGGGTCGCTCAGCAGGCCGGAATAGTCCTTGCTTGAGATCCCATCCACAAACAGGTTCGGGTTGTAGCTTGGCATTGAAACCAGCGCCAGAATGCCGCCGGTGCGCGGGTCTGTGACCACTACCGCAGCACGGCTGCCCGCCAGCAGGGTTTCGATATACGTTTGAAGCTTGAGGTCCAGCGTCAGATAAATATCGTGCCCGGCCTGGGGCGGCACTTCTTTAAGCTGGCGGATAACGCGGCCACGGTTGTTAACTTCAACCTCTTCGTAGCCCGTCTGGCCGTGCAGGACATCTTCGTAATAACGTTCGATGCCGAGCTTGCCGATGTCGTGGGTCGAAGCGTAGTTGGCCAGCTTGCCTTCTTTATCCAGGCGCTCAACGTCTTTATCGTTGATTTTAGAGACGTAGCCGATGACGTGGGTCAGTGCGGAGCCATAAGGATAGTAGCGGCGCTTGTAGCCTTTAACTTCCACGCCGGGGAAGCGGTACTGGTTTACCGCAAAGCGGGCAACCTGAACTTCGGTCAGGTTGGTTTTTACCGCTATGGAGGTAAAACGGTGCGAGCGTGAACGCTCTTTTTTGAAGTTGGCGATGTCGTCATCGGTCAGGTCAACGACCGGGCGGAGCGCCTCCAGCGTGTCCTGAACGTTATCGACCTTCTCCGGCATCATCTCAATTTGGTAGATGGTGCGGTTCAGCGCCAGCGGCGTGCCGTTGCGATCGTAGATAATGCCGCGGCTTGGCGGAATAGGAACCAGCTTGATGCGGTTTTCATTGGACCGAGTCTGGTAGTCGTTGAAGCGGACGATCTGCAGATTATAAAGGTTGGCGATCAGCACGCCGGTAAGCAGCAAAATGCCGATAAAAGCGACCAGCGCCCGGCGCACAAAGAGCGCAGACTCAGCAGTGTAGTCGCGAAAAGAATTCTGTAATTTCATTCGCTGCTTAGTTTTACCCGCTCAGGTTTACTCACGATGGTAAGGGTGGTTGGTGGTAATGCTCCAGGCCCGATAGAGGCTTTCCGCTACCAGCACCCTGACCAGCGGATGAGGCATGGTTAGCGTGGAGAGCGACCAGCTTTGCTCGGCCGCGGCCTTGCAGGCTGGTGCTAAGCCTTCCGGGCCACCGATCAACAGGCTGACGTCGCGGCCATCCTGTTTCCAGCGTTCCAACTGCGTGGCAAGCTGCGGGGTGTCCCACGGTTGACCGGGGATATCCAGCGTCACTATCCGGTTACCTTTGCCCGCGGCGGCCAGCATCATTTCGCCCTCTTTTTCGAGGATGCGTTTGATATCGGCATTTTTGCCGCGTTTTCCAGCCGGAATTTCTACCAGCTCAAAAGGCATGTCTTTCGGGAATCGACGCAGGTACTCGGTAAAGCCGGTCTGCACCCAGTCAGGCATTTTGGTTCCAACGGCCACCAGTTGCAGCTTCACCCGTTAGCTCCAGAGTTTTTCCAGTTCGTACAGCTGGCGGCTCTCTTCCTGCATGACGTGAACGATAATTTCGCCCAGATCGACAACAACCCAGTCGGAAGCGTTAATGCCTTTCACGCCCATCGGCGACAGGCCAACTTCGCGGGAGGACTGTACAACGTGTTCAGCAATAGACATAACGTGGCGGTTAGACGTTCCGGTGCAGATGACCATGCAGTCGGTGATGCTGGATTTGCCTTTAACATCAATCGCGATGATGTCCTGGCCTTTGAGGTCGTCGATTTTATCGACGATGAAATCCTGAAGTGCTTTACCCTGCAAGTGTTCCCCCTGAGAGAATAAGAGTGTGTGGTTTGGCCCGTAAATAACCCTATACCCAACAGGGCAGGCGGCTTTGGCTGAAAAATTGGCCGGCCAGCGCGAATCGCGGGGTATCATCCCATTGCACGCCGGAGTTTGCATCGCCATTTTTGTAAAACTATTTCAGAAAAGCCGGATTTACGGGCAGGAAATTATGGCAGCGGAGCATAACAGCCTGAGGGGTGGTGTCAATGGCTGGCACTCCCGGTAAAACATAATAGCGTAAACCAGTACACTTCACTGTCGTTCTCCCCGGTAATTCAGACCAGCCCTGACGCTTAGCGATAAAGCCCGTGCTGGAGAATAAAAGCCAGTACGTCAGGCGGGAGCAGGTCGTCACAGGGCTGATTATTCTCAAGGCGATGGCGAATAGTGGTCGCTGAGATGTCGTAGAGTGGGGTTTGCGCGAGGAAGACTTTTCCTGCCGGCTGCTGATGTAATGTTTCGACCGAATCCGTTACGTTTTGTGCGAGCCACGCCTGCTGCTCGGGTGTTTCCATGGTTAACGGATAGCCTGGCCGCTGGGTGACCAGCAGATGGCAAAGCGTGAGCAGTGTTTCCCAACGGTGCCAGCGGTGCAGGCTGAGTAAAGAGTCCTGACCGATAATAAAGGCCAGCGGCTGCTTCGGCCCCAGTTCAGCCCGGAGCAGTTCCAGAGTTTCCACGGTCCAGGATGGCGTAGTGCGAGTCAGCTCTCGGTCATCAAGGATAAACAACGGATTACCGGCTATCGCCAGCTCAATCATCTCTTTGCGCTGCTCGCTGCTGGCTTTCGGCTGTGGACGATGAGGTGGCACATTATTCGGCATGATGGTGACGCTTTTCAGCTTCACCAGGCGTGCCAGGGCTTCAACCGATTTCAGGTGGCCGTAATGGATAGGATCAAAGGTCCCGCCGTACAGCGCCAGAAGAGAAGTGTCAGGCATCAATAAAGATTTCCGGTAAAGCTTTATGGCAGATCAACAAGGAAAGGCCTTCGAGATCGTCCCAGACAGACTGCCCGTAGTCTTTCTTCAGCGTCAGCTCGATGCGCGTCAGTAAACGAACGGCCTGGTAAAGCTGCTCGGCCGATACGCGGTTCAGCGCCTCGGTAACGAGCTGGCGGCGGTTTTGCCACACGCGTTGCTGATCGAACAACGTACGCAGCGGCGTCGTTGCAGACTGGCGTTTGAGATTGACCAGTTGCAGGAGTTCACGCTGTAACGTCCGCAGCAGAATGACCGGCTCGCTGGCCTCCAGCCGAAGCTGTTGCAATATATGCAGCGCTCGTTTGCTCTTACCGGCGAGCAGAGCATCTACCCAGTGAAAAGGCGTGAAGTGGGCGGCATCATTCACCGCCTGTTCGACGCGCGGCAGCGTGAGTTTGCCGTCTGTCCAGATAAGAGAAAGCCTTTCCAGCGCCTGAGAAAGTGCCAGCAGATTGCCCTCATAGCAGTAGCAGAGCAGCTGATTAGCCGCGTCGTCCAGCGTCAGGTTCATCTGTTTTGCGCGCTGGGACACCCAGCGGGGCAGGTTTGCCTGTTCAGGCGTCTGGCAGGTGACGAGCACGGAGCGGTTGGCCAGTTGGGTAAACCAGGCAGCATTCTCCTGCGCTTTCGTCAGCTTATTTCCACGAACCAGCAGCAGGATGTCGTCATGAAGCAGGCTCACCAGCGTTTCCAGCTGCGCGTTAATCGCCGCATTCGGGCCGTTTTCCGGCAGCAGCAGGAGCAGCGTCTGGCGGCTGGCGAAAAGGCTCAGGGCCTGGCAAATGGAAAATAACGCCTGCCAGTCTGTGGAGGCGTCAATCTGAACGGTGTGATGTTCTTCAAAGCCCTGTAGCTGCGCGCTTTTGCGGACAGCATCCTGGCTTTCCTGCAGTAAGAGAGGATCGTTACCTGACAGCAGATACGCCGCGCGCAGCCCTTCATTGAGCTGCGCGTGGAGTTGTTCCGGATACACTCGGATCATTTGCTAACAGGGGTTGCCGGCAGAGTGGTGGATACCCGGCCAGCAGGAGCCGGAGCGACCGATTTTTGTGCACTAACCGGTTTTTCCTCATCCTTTGTTGCTTCAAGGTCTGCGGCGTGAACGGCCAGCAGTTTGCGGATCAGCTGTTGGGCAACGTTGGTGTACATCTCTTTGATAATCAAATCCTGCTCGGCGTCTTTCGCCAGCGCAGTCAGCGGGTTATCAAAGAACGAACGGTAGGTCTTCGCGCTGATCGGATAAATGTCATGACCCGGGATCAGAACCTGGGCATTCACCACCATCACCATCTGGTATTCCGCGGTCTGACCGTTCTGGAACACCGAAGCGGTATCCTGGCTGAGGCCTAAAGCACCCACGCGCAGGGACGGAATATCCTTGCGGACGCCAGTGCCGGTATCGTCCACAATCGTGACGCCGTTTAAGCGTAGTTGCTTACGGATTTCACGCGTTAACGGGCCGTTAGGATCGCCAGAGTTGAGGATCAGCGTCTTCATCTCTGAGGGAACCTGCGTGTTGCCACGCAGGTGAAAACCACATCCGGCGGTGACCAGCACCGCCAGGGTTACTAACAGGGTGACAAAGGGATGTCGCACGCTTCCTCCTGCGCTTAGCCCACAACCAGGTTGAGCAGTTTACCCGGGACGTAAATCACTTTACGCACGGTTACACCCTCAAGATATTTCGCGACCAGGTGTTCCTGACCGGCGCGCTCGCGCACCTGTGCTTCGGTGGCATCAGCAGGCACGGTCACTTTACCGCGCACTTTGCCGTTAACCTGAACCACGACCAGACGAGAGTCTTCAACCATTGCCTGCTCGTCAGCCTGTGGCCACGGCGCGTTGTCCACATCGCCTTCACCGCCCAGCGACTGCCACATGTCGAAGCAAACGTGCGGGGTGAACGGATACAGCATGCGCACAACGGCCAGCAGCGCTTCGTTCAGCAGAGCACGATCCTGCTCGCCGTCCTGCGGTGCTTTTGCCAGCTTGTTCATCAGCTCCATGATGGCTGCGATGGCGGTGTTAAAGGTCTGGCGGCGGCCGATATCGTCGGTCACTTTGGCAATTGTTTTATGCACGTCGCGGCGCAGTGCTTTCTGATCTTCGCTCAGGGCGGCGATGTCCAGCGCAGGCGCGGCGCCACGGTTCGTGTGTTCGTAGACCAGTTTCCAGACGCGTTTCAGGAAGCGGTTTGCGCCTTCTACGCCGGACTCTTGCCACTCAAGCGTCATATCCGCCGGTGAAGCAAACATCATAAACAGACGAACGGTATCCGCGCCGTAGCGTTCAACCATCACCTGCGGGTCGATGCCGTTGTTTTTCGACTTCGACATTTTGCTCATGCCAGCATAGACCAGTTCACGGCCTTCTGCGTCACGTGCTTTTATGATGCGGCCTTTCTCGTCGCGCTCAACGATGGCGTCTACCGGGGAAACCCAGTTACGCTCGCCGTTAACGCCGGTGTAGTAGAAGGCATCCGCCAGCACCATACCCTGGCACAGCAGCTGTTTAGCCGGTTCGTTAGAGGTCACCATGCCCGCGTCGCGCATCAGCTTGTGGAAGAAGCGGAAGTAGAGCAGGTGCATGATGGCGTGTTCGATACCGCCGATGTAGATATCGACCGGCAGCCAGTAGTTGGCCGCTTTGGAGTCCAGCATGCCTTTATCGTACTGTGGGCAGGTATAGCGCGCGTAGTACCAGGAAGACTCCATAAAGGTGTCGAAGGTATCGGTTTCGCGCAGCGCAGGCATGCCGTTGACGGTGGTTTTGGCCCACTCAGGATCGGCTTTAATTGGGCTGGTGATACCGTCCATAACCACGTCTTCCGGCAGAATAACCGGCAGCTGGTCTTCAGGCGTTGGCATCACGGTGCCGTCTTCCAGGGTCACCATCGGGATTGGTGCGCCCCAGTACCGCTGACGGGAAACGCCCCAGTCGCGCAGGCGGAAGTTCACTTTACGTTCGCCTACGCCTTTGGCTGCCAGCTTATCGGCAATCGCGTTAAACGCCTGCTGGAAGTCCAGACCGTCGAATTCGCCGGAGTTAAACAGTGCGCCTTTCTCGGTCATTGCGGAGGCAGAAAGATCCGGCTCGCTGCCGTCGGCATTCAGAATAACCGGCTTGATTGACAGGCTGTATTTAGTGGCGAATTCCCAGTCGCGCTGATCGTGACCCGGAACGGCCATCACTGCGCCGGTGCCGTATTCCATCAGCACGAAGTTGGCCACCCAGACCGGAACGCTTTCACCGGTCAGCGGATGAATGGCGTTGATGCCGGTAGCGACGCCTTTCTTCTCCATGGTCGCCATGTCGGCTTCGGCCACTTTGGTGTTACGGCACTCTTCAATAAATTCGGCAAGCGCTGGGTTATTTACCGCAGCCTGCTGAGCCAGAGGGTGACCGGCGGCAACGGCCAGATAGGTCACACCCATGAAGGTATCAGGACGCGTGGTGTAAACGGTCAGCTTCTCGGCGCTATTTTCAACGTCGAAAGTGATTTCCACGCCTTCGGAGCGGCCAATCCAGTTGCGCTGCATGGTTTTGACCTGATCTGGCCAGTGGTCCAGCGTATCCAGGTCGTTCAGCAATTCGTCGGCGTAGGCGGTGATTTTAATGAACCACTGCGGGATCTCTTTACGCTCAACCTTGGTGTCACAGCGCCAGCAGCAGCCGTCGATAACCTGCTCGTTCGCCAGCACGGTCTGGTCGTTCGGGCACCAGTTAACCGCGGAGGTTTTTTTATAAACCAGGCCTTTGTTGTACAGCTGAGTGAAGAACTGCTGTTCCCAGCGGTAGTACTCAGGCGTACAGGTGGCCAGTTCACGGCTCCAGTCATAGCCAAAGCCCAGCGTTTTCAGCTGGTTCTTCATGTAATTAATGTTGTCGTAGGTCCACGGGGCTGGCGCAGTATTGTTTTTTACCGCAGCACCTTCAGCCGGCAGGCCGAACGCATCCCAGCCAATCGGCTGCAGGACGTTTTTACCCAGCATGCGCTGGTAGCGCGCGATAACGTCGCCGATGGTGTAGTTACGGACGTGGCCCATATGTAGTCGGCCGGAAGGATAGGGCAGCATTGAGAGGCAGTAGTATTTCTCTTTGCCTTCGTCTTCGGTCACTTCAAAAGTACGGTTCTCTTGCCAGTGTTGCTGGACGTTGGATTCTATCTCTTCCGGGCGGTATTGCTCTTGCATGGCAGCCAGTAGTCCTGTTAATGAAAGACGGCTACGAAAAGTAGCCTTTAATGAATTCGAGTTCAGATCGCCATAGCATAGCCGATTAGACAGCGGCAAAACAGCCTTTCAACGCCCTCAGTGACCATTTCGCCGTTACGGGATGCTTGCAGTTTTTTACCCAGGGTGTGGCTAAACTAACAAAGCGTTGCCGGATTAAGGTCTACTATTAGAGTCAGTTACCACACCGCGAATGCAGGAATCCTTCAAGGAGGCAGGCTAACGATGAACAAGGTTGCTCAATTTTACCGGGAACTGATTGAATCGCTGAGCGAACGGTTGCGCAAGGGCGAGCGTGATATCGACGCGCTGGTTGCAAGCGCTCGCAAGCAGATGAATGACACCGGCGAACTGACCCGAACGGAAATAGAAGAGGTGACGCGAGCGGTACGGCGCGACCTCGAAGAGTTCGCGCGTAGCTACGGTGAAAGCCAGGAGGAATTTACCGACAGCGTCTTTATGCGGGTGATTAAAGAGAGCCTGTGGCAGGAGCTTGCAGACATTACCGATAAAACCCAGCTGGAGTGGCGGGAAGTATTTAAAGACCTTAGCCACCACGGCGTGTATCACAGCGGTGAAGTGGTAGGGCTTGGAAACCTGGTGTGTGAAAACTGCCATCATCACATCGCGATTTATACCCCGGACGTGCTGCCAGTTTGCCCAAAATGTGGGCACAACCAGTTTCACCGTCGCCCGTTTGAACCTTAAAAAAAAGCCTTCCCGTTTGGGAAGGCCTTTTACCTGGATTAGGCAATTTGCTTAGTGCAGGATCTTCGCCAGGAAGTCTTTGGCGCGCTCTGACTGCGGATTATTGAAGAAATCGTCTTTGTTCGAATCTTCGACAATTTTCCCCTCATCCATGAAGATAACGCGGTTAGCCACTTTGCGGGCAAAGCCCATTTCGTGGGTCACAACCATCATCGTCATGCCTTCGTTTGCCAGCTCAACCATCACGTCCAGCACTTCGTTGATCATTTCCGGATCGAGCGCGGAGGTGGGTTCGTCGAACAGCATTGCAATAGGATCCATGCACAGGGCACGAGCAATGGCGACGCGCTGCTGCTGGCCGCCGGAGAGCTGGGCCGGATATTTATCGGCATGTGCGGAAAGCCCTACACGCTCCAGCAGCTTTAACCCTTTGGCGCGAGACGCGGCTTTATCACGCTTCAGCACTTTGACCTGGGCAAGCGTCAGATTTTCGATAATCGACAGGTGCGGGAACAGCTCGAAGTGTTGGAACACCATGCCGACGTGCGAACGCAGCTGCGCCAGATTGGTTTTCTTGTCGTTAACCTGAGTACCGTTAACCAGAATCTCGCCTTTTTGCACCGGCTCCAGGCCGTTGACGGTTTTGATAAGCGTGGATTTGCCGGAGCCGGAAGGCCCGCAAACCACCACCACTTCGCCTTTTTTCACTTCGGTGGAGCACTCGGTCAGCACCTGAAAGTGACCATACCATTTAGAAACATTTTTCAGGGTAATCATTACACAGTCCTTTTCTTCAAGTAGCTGACCAACAGCGATGCACTGAGGCTAATCACAAAATAGACCAGGCCGGCAAACAGGATCATTTCGACCTGAGTTCCGTCACGCTCGCCGATAGTGGAGGCGGTACGGAAGAAGTCGGCCAGGCTTAAAACGTACACCAGAGAGGTGTCCTGGAACAGCACGATCCCCTGGGTTAACAGCAGCGGCACCATGGCGCGGAAAGCCTGCGGCAGGATGATGAGCTTCATCGACTGCCAGTGGGTCATGCCCAACGCCAGCGCGGCGTTTGACTGCCCTCTGGAAATACTCTGAATGCCGGCACGGATGATTTCCGAGTAGTAGGCGGCTTCAAACATTGAGAAGGCAACCATCGCGGAAATCAGGCGAATATCGGTCTTTGGCGACAGGCCGAGCACCGATTGCAGGAAGCCCGGGACCACCAGATAGAACCAGAGCAGCACCATTACCAGCGGCACGGAGCGGAAAACGTTCACGTAGACGGTAGCGAACCATGCGATCGGCTTGAAGCTCGACAGGCGCATGACCGCCAGCAGCGTGCCCCAGACAATACCAATCACCACCGCCGTAACGGTGATTTTGAGGGTAATGACCAGGCCCTGCATCAGGAAAGGCAGGGCAGGCAGAATAGAACTCCAGTCAAAATCGTGCATTATTTGCCCCCCATATTGCCAGGCAGGCGAATTTTACGTTCGACCACATACATCACGCCCATGATGACGGCGTTGATCAGTACATAGGCAAGGGTAATCGCCGTAAAGGATTCATAGGCGTGTGCCGAGTAATCCAGCAGTTTGCCCGCCTGTGCCGCCATGTCTACCAGGCCAATGGTTGAAGCGATGGCCGAGTTTTTCACCAGGTTCATCATTTCGGAAGTCATTGGCGGGACGATGACGCGGTAGGCGTTAGGCAGCAGCACGTAGCGGTAGGCCTGTGGCAGGGTTAATCCCATCGCCAGCGCGGCGTTCTTTTGCCCGCGAGGCAAAGATTGGATAGCTGCACGAACCTGTTCGCAAACGCGAGCGGCGGTAAACAGCCCCAGGCAAATCATTGACGAGAGGAAGAACTGAATATTGGGGTCCAGCTCGGACTTAAACCACATGCCGAGGTTTTCCGGCAGCAGTTCAGGCACGACCAGATACCAGGTGAAGAATTGCACTATCAGGGGAACGTTGCGAAAGAGTTCAACGTATAGCGTACCGAGCCCGGACAGGAATTTGTTAGGGACCGTACGCAAAATACCAAACAGAGACCCTACCAGAAAAGCAATGATCCATGCGGTAATTGACAGGGCGACGGTGACCTGGAAGCCATTCCAAATCCAGCCCAGATAGGTTGTGTTGCCGAACGGGGCGGGCTGTAAAAAGATTCCCCAGTTCCAGTCTATAGACATAACTTACTCCGAGAGAAAAAAAAGAGGGTAGCTCAGGCTACCCTCGAAGATTGATGAGAAGCCGGCGCCTTTAAGCAGATCTTTGCCTGCGTTTTTGGGCACCTTCACGCTGGTGGGGGAACGACCCACCAACGCATAGTCTGTCCAGGCTTCAGTTCGTCAATCGGGAGGGCGGATTTTTCCGGCCCCTGTGTTTCTAATTAGTTGAGAGCTTTGTCGTTTGGTTCCTTGAACAGCGCTTTCATTTCGTTAGAAAGATCGAAGTTCATGTTGAGGTTCTTCGGCGGAATTGGCTGTTTAAACCACTTATCAAACCATTTGGCGGCTTCACCGGAGGTTTGCGCCTTCGCGATGGTGTCATCCATCAGCTTTTTAAACGCTGGGTCGTCTTTACGCAGCATGCAGCCGTAAGCTTCCTCGGACTGCGGCTTGCCGAGGATCTCCCAGTTATCCGGCTGTTTTGCTTTCGCACGTTCACCGGCCAGCAGGGCGTCATCCATCATAAAGGCAACGGCACGACCGCTTTCCAGCGTACGGAAGGAGTCACCGTGGTCTTTGGCGCTGATAATGCGCATGTCCATTTTCTGCTCGTCGTTCAGCTTGTTGAGCAGAATTTCGGAAGTGGTGCCTGAGGTGACGACAACGGTTTTACCTTTCAGGTCCGGGAAGTCTTTAATTGCACCGCCTTTTTTCACCAGCAGGCGGGTACCGACCACGAAAATAGTGTCGGAGAACGCGGCTTGTTTTTGACGCTCCAGGTTGTTGGTAGTGGAACCGCATTCAAAATCGAAGGTGCCGTTTTGCAGCAGCGGGATACGGTTTTGAGAGGTAATTGGAATCAGCTTCACCTGCAGGTCAGGTTTATTTAGCTGCTTCTTCACCGCTTCCACGATGGCGTTAGAGTAATCCTGAGAGTAGCCAACCACTTTTTGTTGGTTGTCGTAGTAAGAGAAAGGTACAGATGATTCACGGTGGCCGACCACGATAACGCCGTTGGCTTTGATTTTATCCAGCGTTGACTGCTGAGGCTTAGCGTCTTCTGCATGAACCATCGTGGCGCTCATGCCCATCACCAGCATTGCCGTGGCCAGTTTACGTAATTGCATATCCAACTCCTTAATCTTAGTGCCAGAGGAGGCACCGGTATCCGATGTGAGTGTTGTGTTTTGTTGTTTTTTCATGTTGCTAAAAGCGTCATGCAATGCTCTTTTGTTAACATCTAACCTAGCTGAATGTAAAGAAATTGCTAAGAAGATGTTTATTTTTGCGAAGCGCGCCGCACCCTTTAAAGGCAAAGATATGCCGATGCACTATAACGGTGCTTGCGATGTCGCTTTTTGGTGCATGAGCTTTTCATTGCCCGATACGGCCAGGCCACAGGGCGTCTTTGCGCCAGTTATTTGATTTCTACAGCTAAAATCTAGCAAAGCTCGTGCCAAAAATGAAAAAGGCCAGCAGATTTGCCGGCCTTTTTATCAGAAGGGGGGGTTACTTTTTATTACGGCTACGCAGGCTCATCACCAGGGCACCAAAGCCAAACAGGGCGGTAATGACCCAAAGAGGCCAGAAGCCGAAACGTGCATAAGGCGTCAGGCCAGTGGTTGGCGTGACTTTTGCCTCCAGCACTTCGCGGGTGAACTGCGGGATGATATGGGTGATATCACCTTCGGCGTTGACCACCGCGGTCACACCGTTATTGGTGCTGCGCAGCAGAGGCCGCCCGAGCTCCAGCGAACGCATGCGCGCCATCTGCAGGTGCTGCCACGGACCGATAGATTTACCGAACCAGGCATCGTTGGAGATGGTCAGCAGGAAGTCGGTATCCGGCCGGAAGTTATCGCGTACCTGTTCACCCAGGATAATCTCGTAGCAGATAGCCGCCGTTAGCCGGACGCCGTTTGAGAGCAGCTGCGGCTGAACGTAGGGGCCACGGCTGAACGAAGACATCGGCAGATCGAAGAACGGTGCCAGCGGGCGCAGAATCGATTCAAGCGGGACAAACTCACCAAAGGGAACCAGGTGGTTTTTATTGTAGCGATTGCTGCTGGTATAGCTGTAAGGGCTACCTTCACCAAGGGTAATAATGGTGTTGTAGGTGTCGTACCGGTTCTGCTTGTTAAGGCGGGCGTCGACGATGCCGGTAATTAACGAGCTGTGCTTCGAGCGCAGCAGGTCATCCATCATAGTCAGGAACTGCTGCTGATTGATTTCCAGATCGGAGATAGCCGATTCCGGCCAGATAATCAGCTGCGCCTTGCCCATCTCCGGCTGCGTTTTATCCAGATAGATTTTCAGCGTGTCCAGCAGCTGGCTTTCATTCCATTTCAGCGACTGAGGAATGTTGCCTTGCACCATCGCCACGTCGACGGAGCGTTCCGCCTGTGGCTGAAACCACTGAATACTGCGCAGCGGCCAGGGCAGGAGGAGCAATGCGGCGGAGACCACGGCGGGAACCCACTTACGCGCCTGGAGGGCATAAACCAGAAGGCCGCTGATGATCATCAGCAGGAACGTAATGGTGTCGACCCCAAAAATCGGCGCGATGCCTTTTAACGGGCCGTCTATCTGGCTATAGCCAAACTGCAGCCACGGGAAGCCGGTGAGTACCCAGCCGCGCAGGAATTCGGTAATTTGCCAGACGACCGGGGCGGCAATGGCCACTCGCCACCACGTTGTTTTCGGCCATAGCTTGCTGAGAACGCCGGCGAACAGGCCAGTGTATAGCGACAGGTAGGCGGCCAGAAGCACCACCAGGAATACGTTCACCGGGCCCGGCATACCGCCGAACTGGGCAATGCTCACGTACACCCAGTTAACGCCGCTGCCGAACAGCCCCAGCCCCCAAAAGAAGCCAATTGAGGCGCTTTGCACCGGGCGACGATTTAGCGTTAATCCCTGTAAACCGGCAAGCGAGACAATGGCCGCTGGCCAGACATCATAGGGAGAAAAAGCCAGCGTTCCACAGGCACCAAACAAAAGCGCCAGCAGCAGGCGAATGCGCTGGCGTTGAAGAAGTTGAGCTATAGCCATAGCGGCGTTATTCGTCCAGTTTAGGTTGCGGCGAGTCGTCCGGAATTCTGACATGAACCTGAATAATACGACGGCTATCGGCCATCGCGACTTTGAACTGGTAACCATCTATTTCAATGGTTTCGCCACGGGCAGGCAGATGGCCAAAGGCTTGCATCACCAGGCCGCCGATGGTGTCGACTTCTTCGTCGCTAAAGTGCGTGTCGAAGGTATCGTTGAAGTCTTCAATAGAGGCGAGGGCACGCACCGTCCAAGTATGGCGACTCAGCTGGCGGAAATCGCCGTCTTCTTCGTCGTCGTACTCGTCTTCGATTTCGCCGACAATCAGTTCAAGAATATCTTCGATGGTCACGAGGCCTGAAACGCCGCCGAATTCATCAATGACAATCGCCATGTGGTAGCGCTGCTGACGAAACTCTTTCAGCATGCGGTCAACCCGCTTACTTTCAGGCACGACAACGACCTGACGTAATACTTTTTCCATGCTAAACGGCTCAGAATCGCTGCGCATAAACGGCAGCAGATCTTTCGCCATCAGAATCCCTTCGATGTGATCTTTGTCTTCGCTGATAACCGGGAAGCGGGAGTGAGCGGATTCGATAATGACATCGAGGCACTCGTCCAGCGTCTGGTTGTGCTTAAGCGTCACCATCTGTGAACGCGGGATCATGATGTCGCGGACGCGCTGGTCGGCGATATCCATCACCCCTTCGAGCATGTCGCGGGTGTCCTGGTCTATCAGAGAGTTTTGCTCAGAATCACGAATGAGCGTTAGCAGATCGTCACGGTTTTTAGGTTCACCGTGAAACAGCTGGTTGAGGATGAGGGAGAAAAATCCCTTTTTGGCTTCCGGCGTGTCACTATTCTGTGAATTGTCGTCGCTCATGGCGTTAGGTTTAAGGCCTCATATTAATCAAATACTAACAGGCAGCCTGATGGTGCGCTGCCTGCGCGTTACTGCGGCAAAGGGAAAACCCTGAGCCGACTACTCTTTCTCGGCAATGTACGGATCGGCATACCCAAGAGCAAGCATTATCTCTGTTTCCAGCGCTTCCATCTCTTCGGCCTCATCGTCTTCAATGTGGTCGTAGCCGAGCAGATGCAGGCTACCGTGCACAACCATATGTGCCCAGTGAGCTTCCAGCGGCTTCTCCTGCTCTTTAGCCTCCTGCTCAACCACCTGGCGACAGATGATCAGGTCGCCAAGCAGCGGCAGTTCGATGCCCGGAGGTGCTTCAAACGGGAAAGAAAGCACGTTGGTTGGCTTATCCTTGCCGCGATAGGTCAGGTTCAGATCGTGACTTTCTTCTGTATCAACCAGACGAACGGTTACCTCTGACTCTGCCTGAAACGGCGGGATAACCGCATCCAGCCAGCGCTGGATCTGTGCTTCGTCCGGCAGGCCGCTTTCTTCTTCGCAGGCAACCTGTAAATCTAAAATAACCTGACTCATTTGCTCTCCTGAGCAGAGGCCTGCAGGGCAAGCGCTTCACGTTTGCGCTCTGCGGCGAGCTCGTCTTTACGCTTTTGATCGGCGGTTTCCCAGGCTTCATAGGCGTTAACGATGCGGGCCACGACCGGGTGACGCACCACGTCTTCACTATTAAGGAAGTTAAAGCTGATCTCATCCACCCCGGACAACACGTCGATAGCATGACGTAAACCGGACTTCAGGTTGCGCGGCAGGTCTATCTGCGTCACGTCACCGGTAATAACCGCTTTGGAGTTGAAGCCAATGCGGGTCAGGAACATTTTCATCTGTTCGGTGGTGGTGTTCTGGCTTTCGTCGAGAATGACAAAGGCATCGTTCAGAGTGCGGCCACGCATATAGGCCAGCGGAGCCACCTCGATAACGTTACGTTCAATCAGCTTTTCGACTTTCTCGAAGCCCAGCATTTCAAACAGCGCGTCGTACAGCGGGCGCAGGTACGGGTCCACTTTCTGGCTCAAATCCCCAGGCAGGAAGCCCAGCTTCTCACCCGCTTCAACGGCAGGACGGGTCAGCAGAATACGGCGAATCTCCTGGCGCTCCAGCGCATCAACGGCGGCGGCGACGGCGAGGTAGGTTTTCCCTGTCCCCGCAGGCCCAATGCCGAAGGTAATGTCATGATCGAGAATGTTCGCGATGTACTGCGCCTGGTTAGGCGTACGTGGTTTGATAACCCCACGCTTGGTCTTAATATTGATGGCCTTGCCGTAATCCGGCACGCTGTCTGCCGTTTGCTCCAGTACCCGACTCTCTTTAATGGCCAGGTGGATTTGTTCCGGGTCGATATCCTGGCTTTGGCCGCGCATTGGCGCAGTGTCTACGTAGAGATGGCGCAGAATATCCGCAGCGGCGTTAACGGAGAGCTCACGGCCGGTGAGCCTGAAATGATTGTCACGGCGGTTGATTTCAATCCCCAGTCGGCGCTCCAGCTGTTTGATGTTGTCATCAAAAGGGCCGCACAGACTAAGCAGACGGGCGTTATCCGCCGGTTCCAGCGTTAATTCACGTGTTTCGATATTCAAACTTATCCTCTGGGTCACTCGGGGCCAGTTAGAGTAAAACGGTCTCTCGTAGCCGAAATATAATCCCGGCTACAGGGAAATTATTTATCCCGCAGCGTGATGGCGCAAGCGTCACAATTGATATTTGGGTGATGTCTTCAGAATGCAAGTGCAAACAATGAGGCAGCCTGCCGGAACCAGGACTCGCTTTCCGACAGGCTACTGAAAGGGTTAAGGCTGGTAAATCCCTACCCCAATGTCATTCTCTTTACGGGTACGAGCAATGACGGATGCCGGTGTTTCAGCAATGCGCAGGCCCATTTCGTCTTCGGTGCGTACCAGCTTCGCGCGCAGGGAGTTGGTCAGGACTTCGGTGATTTCAACATCCACGAACTTCCCGACCATGTCAGGCGTTCCTTCAAAGTTAACCACGCGGTTATTTTCGGTGCGGCCGGACAGCTGCATAATGCTTTTACGCGAAGTGCCTTCAACCAGAATACGCTGCACGGTGCCCAGCATTTTACGGCTCCAGTTCATCACCTGCTGGTTGATGCGATCCTGCAGGATATAAAGGCGCTGTTTCTTCTCTTCTTCCGGCACGTCATCAACCATATCTGCGGCCGGGGTGCCCGGACGCGCGGAAAAGATAAAGCTGAAGCTGGTATCAAAGTTGACGTCGGCAATCAGCTTCATGGTCTGCTCGAAGTCCTGGCTGGTTTCGCCCGGGAAGCCAACGATGAAGTCTGAGCTAATCTGAATATCCGGGCGCGCGGCGCGCAGCTTACGGATAGTGGATTTATATTCCAGCGCGGTGTGCGTACGGCCCATCAGATTCAGCACGCGGTCTGCACCACTCTGGATAGGCAGGTGCAGGAAGCTCACCAGCTCCGGAGTATCGCGATACACTTCGATGATGTCATCGGTGAACTCGATAGGGTGGCTGGTGGTGAAACGAATGCGGTCGATGCCGTCAATTGCCGCAACCAGGCGCAGAAGTTCGGCAAACGAGCAGATGCCGCCGTCGTAGGCCGCGCCGCGATAAGCGTTAACGTTCTGGCCAAGCAGGTTGACTTCACGCACGCCCTGTTCCGCCAGTTGGGCGATTTCAAACAGAATATCGTCACATGGGCGGCTGACTTCTTCCCCACGGGTGTAAGGCACCACGCAGTAGGTGCAGTACTTGTTGCAGCCTTCCATGATTGAGACATAGGCTGTCGGACCGTCGGCTTTTGGTTCTGGCAGGCGGTCAAATTTTTCAATTTCCGGGAAACTGACGTCAACGACCGGGCTACGAGTGCCGCGAACCTGATTGATCATCTCCGGCAGGCGGTGCAGGGTTTGCGGACCAAACACGATATCCACATAGTGCGCGCGCTGGCGAATTTTTTTCCCTTCCTGAGAAGCAACGCAGCCGCCAACGCCGATGATAACGTCCGGTCTTTTAGCCTTGATATGCTTCCATCGCCCCAGCAGGTGAAACACCTTTTCCTGTGCTTTTTCGCGAATTGAGCAGGTGTTCAGCAGCAGAACATCCGCTTCATTCGCGTTATCGGTCAGCGTGAAGCCGTGGGTGCTGTCCAGCAGATCGGCCATCTTTGATGAATCGTATTCGTTCATCTGACAGCCCCAGGTTTTTATATGGAGTTTTTTTGTCATCGACTTGCCATTGCTCAAGGTGAAGTCAGGAATTAAGCCGGATAGTGTAATGCTTTGCTATGGATGTGACCAGCCTGGGAAAAGCCAGTAGAATTGGCACAGATGAATGAAGGAATGAGACTCATGGCAAATCAACCAATTGAAGTCGCCGTTGTCGGCGGTGGGATGGTCGGCGCGGCGGCAGCGCTGGGCCTGGCACAGCAGGGGATTCGGGTAGCCGTTATTGAGCATCAGGCGCCAGAGGTTTTTGTTCCGGAAAGCCAGCCGGATGTCCGAATTTCTGCAATCAGCAGCGCATCGGTTGGGCTGCTCAAGTCTCTTGGCGTGTGGGACAAAGTTTTAGCGATGCGGGCTCATGCCTATCGCCGCCTGGAAACCTGGGAGTGGGAGAGCGCGCACGTCAGTTTTGATGCTGCCGAGCTGGGCCTGCCTGAGCTTGGTTTTATGGTGGAGAATAACGTGCTGCAGCGCGTACTTTGGGAAGCGCTGGAAGCTCATCCGCAGGTCACTTTGCATTGCCCGGTCAGGCTGAAGCAAATCCATCGCCAGCAGGCGGGGTGGTCGCTTGAGTTTGAAGCAGGAAATTCACTTCATACTGAGATGGTGATTGGCGCGGATGGCGCGAATTCCCAGATCAGAAAATGGGCGGGGATAGGCGTGCATGCCTGGCAGTATCGCCAGTCCTGCATGCTGATTACCGTTAAATGTGAGACCGATCCCGGGGACAGCACCTGGCAGCACTTCACGCCGACCGGGCCGCATGCCTTCTTGCCGCTGTTTGACAACTGGGCCTCGCTCGTCTGGTACGATACGCCAGCACGCATCCGCCAGCTGCAGGGAATGACCCTGCCGCAGCTGCAAAAAGCGATTGCAGCCACTTTCCCTGAGCGGCTTGGGACGGTCACGCCGATGGCCTGCGGCGCGTTTCCTCTGACTCGTCGGCATGCTTTGCAGTATGTACAGCAGGGGTTAGCGCTGGTAGGTGATGCGGCGCATACGATTCATCCTTTGGCCGGGCAGGGTGTGAACCTGGGCTATCGCGATGTGGATGCTTTGCTTGATGTGATAATTAATGCCCGTAGCCACGCCGAGGACTGGAAGAGTGAGGCGATCCTGAAACGCTACCAGGCACGTCGTCAGGCGGACAACTTCCTGATGCAGAGCGGAATGGATCTGTTCTATGCCGGATTCAGTAACAACCTTGGGCCGCTGCGCGTGGTGCGTAATATTGGGCTGATGGCTGCGGAAAGAGCAGGCGGCCTGAAGCGTAAAGCGCTGAAATACGCCCTGGGACTCTAATCTTTATGCCCTCTCCGTCCGGGAGAGGGTAAGAGCATCAGGCTCGTTGTGCCTGAAATACAAAAGCAAAAAGCCCGCTTGCGCGGGCTTTTCATTGTGTGGCTGGGGTACGAGGATTCGAACCTCGGAATGCTGGTATCAGAAACCAGAGCCTTACCGCTTGGCGATACCCCAACAGGGTGCGCTCACAGAGTGAACGACTTTTTAAATTGGCTGGGGTACGAGGATTCGAACCTCGGAATGCTGGTATCAGAAACCAGAGCCTTACCGCTTGGCGATACCCCAACAATTTTTTAGGATTTATCGACGTTAATCAATAATTCCGTTGTATGGTGGCTACGACGGGATTCGAACCTGTGACCCCATCATTATGAGTGATGTGCTCTAACCAGCTGAGCTACGTAGCCGAACTTTATCATATTTTTCGATGGCTGGGGTACCTGGATTCGAACCAGGGAATGCCGGTATCAAAAACCGGTGCCTTACCGCTTGGCGATACCCCAATGACCGTCGCGGTGAACCGCATGTCTCGAAAAATAATGGCTGGGGTACCTGGATTCGAACCAGGGAATGCCGGTATCAAAAACCGGTGCCTTACCGCTTGGCGATACCCCATCCGTGCAACGCGAGAGATAAATGGTGCGGGAGGCGAGACTTGAACTCGCACACCTTGCGGCGCCAGAACCTAAATCTGGTGCGTCTACCAATTTCGCCACTCCCGCATAAAAAAGATGGTGGCTACGACGGGATTCGAACCTGTGACCCCATCATTATGAGTGATGTGCTCTAACCAGCTGAGCTACGTAGCCATCTTTTTACGCGCTACCTTATCGGCGTTGCGGGGCGCATTATGCTAACTTGACTCTACAGCGTCAACTAGTTTTTTCCCGAAAACCCGCTCGGAATGCTCGTTTGAATGACTTGCGAACAGCTTGCTTGAAATATCGACAATAACGAACGTTTTTGTTTTTAATTCCGGTTAAAAACAGGGATAAAGCTTCAGCGATAATACATAAAAACAAACGGACCCGAAGGTCCGTTTTGTCATAACTGAATCGAGATTAATAAGCGGCCTGGTGCACGCCAACCGCTCGTCCTGATGGATCGTTCATGGTTTTGAACGATTCATCCCACTCAATTGCCTTCGCGGAAGAACATGCGACAGACGGGCCGCCCGGCACGCATTCTGCTGCGCTCTGTAGCGGGAACAGCTCTTCGAAAATTTCACGGTACAAATAGGCCTCTTTGGAGCCCGGCGTGTTGTACGGGAAACGGTAGGCGGCGGTAGCCAGTTGCTGGTCGCTAATCTGCTCAGCCGCAACTTCTTTCAGGGTATCAATCCAGCTATAGCCTACGCCGTCAGAGAACTGTTCTTTCTGGCGCCATGCCACGCTTGCCGGCAGGTAGGACTCAAAGCACTCACGCAGCACATGCTTCTCCATTTTGCCGTTACCGCACATTTTATCCTGTGGGTTGATGCGCATTGCCACATCGAGGAATTTTTTATCCAGGAATGGCACGCGGGCTTCAACGCCCCAGGCAGACATCGCCTTGTTAGCGCGGGCACAGTCAAACATATGCAGCGCCTGAAGTTTACGTACGGTTTCTTCATGCAGCTCTTTGGCATTTGGCGCTTTATGGAAATAAAGGTAGCCGCCGAACACTTCATCAGAGCCTTCACCGGACAGCACCATTTTGATGCCCATCGCTTTGATTTTACGTGACATCAGGTACATCGGCGTAGAAGCGCGGATGGTGGTCACATCGTAAGTTTCAATGTGATAGATAACATCGCGGATCGCATCCAGGCCTTCCTGTACGGTGAAGTGGATTTCATGGTGGACCGTGCCCAGGTGATGGGCAACTTCCTGCGCGGCTTTCAGGTCCGGAGAGCCTTCCAGACCGACGGCGAAGGAGTGCAGCTGTGGCCACCAGGCTTCGCTGCGCTCTTCATCTTCTACGCGACGTGCCGCAAACTTTTTGGTAATGGCAGAGATAACCGAAGAGTCCAGCCCACCGGACAGCAGCACGCCGTAAGGCACGTCGGACATCAGGTGGCTTTTTACGGAATCTTCCAGCGCCTGACGCAGCGCGTTTTTGTCCGTTACGTTGTCTTTTACTTCTTCATAGCTGAACCAGTCGCGCTGATAGTAGCTGCGGATTTCGCCATCTTTGCTCCACAGGTAGCTTCCTGCCGGGAATTCTTTGATGCTGCGGCAAACAGGCACCAGGGCTTTCATTTCAGAAGCGACATAAAGGTTGCCGTGTTCATCGTGGCCCATATAAAGCGGGATGATGCCGATGTGGTCACGGCCAATCAGGTAAGCGTCTTGTTCGCTGTCGTAAAGTGCGAAGGCAAACATACCCTGCAGATCGTCAAGGAATTCCGGGCCTTTTTCCTGATACAGCGCCAGGATGACTTCACAGTCTGAGCCAGTCTGGAAGGTGTAACGGTCGCCGTATTCGGCGCGCAGTGCCTGATGGTTGTAGATTTCACCGTTAACCGCCAGGGCGTGAGTTTTTTCGGTGTTGTACAGCGGCTGAGCGCCCGCGTTGACGTCAACGATGGACAGACGTTCGTGCACAAGAATCGCTTTATCGCTGGCGTAAACCCCTGACCAGTCCGGGCCACGGTGGCGCATCAGGCGTGATAATTCCAGCGCTTTTTTGCGTAATTCAACTGCATCGGTTTTGATATCCAGAACGCCAAAGATAGAACACATATAACTTCTCCGTACACTTGCCTGAGCGATTTGAGTTGTGGTGCTGCGTTGCCGATTTTTTACTTTTGCTGCGGCTTTGCTGCGTTGCTTAGTAATGAAAATGCTCAATCGCTGAAGGGAATGCAAGGGTTTTAGCTTTCAGCTAATAAATAGTGCAGTGGGGATTGCCGATTTCTGAAAAATGATGATGTTTTGGCCGTGAAAATTAGCGGATCGTCAATTTTTAACAATTATGGCTGAGGTTTGCTTTGCGGAAGTGCTACTTCTTTGCGGATACATAAAAATGCCGGCTTAGCGCCGGCATTCTGAATTAGAAGATATCGATTTCCGCGACTGAGGGATAAATCCAGCTCGGCCGGAACGGCATATCATCGACGTTGTTGAGGCTGGAGACGCCGGAGAGAACAAGTATAGTTTCGAGACCAGCCTGGAAGCCTGCGAGAATATCCGTCCGCAGGTTGTCGCCAACGATGACTGTTTGCTCGGAATGTGCCTGCATTTTGTTGAGCGCCGCGCGGATAATCCACGGGCTCGGCTTGCCAACATAGAAGGGTTCGCGGCCGGAGATTTTCTCTATGCCGGCGCAGAGTGCACCGCAGGCCGGGCTAAAACCGTGTCCGTGGCTGTCAGGGTTGGTGGCAATAAAGCGTGCACCGTTTGCGACGAAGTAAGCGGCTTTATGCATCATTTCCCAGTTAAAGGAGCGGGTTTCACCGACGATGACAAAATCCGGATTAATGTCTGTAATGGTAAACCCTGCTTTGTAGAGCTCGTGAATCAGCGCGCCTTCACCGACGACGTAGGCTTTCTTACCTTCCTGGCGGCGCAGGAAATCCGCGGTGGCCATGGCGGAGGTGTAAAACACGCTCTCCGGCACGTCGATGCCCGCAGAGGCAAAGCGGTTGGCAAGGTCCTGGCTGGTCTGGGAAGGGTAGTTGGTCAGCAGCACCAGCGGCATTTCTTTTTCAAGAATACGTGCCAGAAATTCATTAGCGCCCGGCACGGCGACGTTGTCGTGCATCAGCACGCCGTCGATATCACAAATTACGTTCTGGATGGTGGTCATTAACAACTCTGGCTCACGGAATGAAGTCGGTAACTATAGCGTAAAATGCTGCCTGGGCAGCATTAACTTTCCAGCAGATGCTGAAGCAATATGCCGTTCAGCATTGAACGCTTAACCAGCGCAAACGCCCCAATGGCCGAACGGTCATCGAGCTTCGAACAGACGATAGGCAAGTTTTTACGGAAGGCATTCAATACCTGCGTATTAATGCAGCCTTCGATGGCCGGCAGCAGCACTTTTTCGGCTTCTATTATCTCACCGGCAAGCACGACTTTTTGCGGATTAAACAGGTTAATGGCGATGGCGATGGCTTTCCCCAAGTGGCGGCCCACGTGCTCCAGCACTTCACAGGCCAGCGCATCACCTTTATTGGCGGCTTTGCAGATAGCCTGAATGCCGCAGTCTTCAAGCGTCAGGCGACTGTTGTAGCCTTGCTCCAGCAGATGACGAACACGTTTTTCGATCGCGGCATTTGCGGCGATGGTTTCCAGGCAGCCAAAGTTGCCGCAGTGGCAGCGCTCGCCCAATGGGTCTACCTGGATGTGGCCAATCTCACCGACGTTGCCGTTTCGGCCGATAAAAATCCGGCCGTTGGACAGGATGCCGGCCCCGGTGCCGCGGTGAACACGCACTAAAATGGAGTCTTCGCAGTCGTGAGTTGCACCGAAGTAGTGCTCGGCGAGCGCCAGGCTGCGAATATCGTGCCCGACAAAGCAGGTCACCTTAAAGCGTTTTTCGAGGCGATCAACCAGCGCCCAGTTGTTGACGGTGATGTGTGGCATGTAGCGAATCACGCCACTTTCTGGGTCGACAAGGCCGGGCAGGATGACTGAAATAGCGATCAGCTCACGCGTCTTACGCTGCCAGGTCTCGATAAAGTGGCTAATGGCGTTGAGCAGCGCATGCTCGAGGGTTTCCTGCGTGCGTTCAGGCAGCGGATAGTGCTCTTCGGCAATTGATTTAGCGCTCAGGTCAAATAGCGTGATGGTGGCGTCATGGCGCCCAAGGCGCACGCCAATTGCGTGGAAGTTACGCGTTTCGGTGATAATTGAGATAGCGCGGCGGCCGCCGGTGGAGGCCTGCTGATCGACTTCTTTAATCAGGCCGCGCTCAATAAGCTGGCGAGTAATTTTTGTGACGCTGGCAGGTGCAAGCTGGCTTTGTTCGGCAATCTGGATGCGCGAGATGGGACCATGTTGGTCAATCAGGCGGTAGACCGCCGCGCTATTCAGCTGTTTTACCAGGTCAACGTTACCAATTTGGGCTTGTCCGCCAGTCGTCATGCTATTTACTCAGTTACGACCTCGTTACCATTAACGATGGTCTTGATAATTTTATAGTCGCGGGTAAACACGGTTAAGTTAGCCACTTTGCCGGTTTCGATTGCGCCCAGCTGTTTATCCACGCCCATTGCGCGAGCAGGGTAGAGCGTTGCCATACGCAGGACTTCATCCAGTGCAATGGCCGCGTGTTCTACCAGATTACGCACGCCCTGAATCATTGTCAGCGCAGAACCGCTGAGGGTTCCGTTCTCATCAACGCACAGACCGTCACGGTAGTATATTGTTTTACCAGCAAAAATGAACTGATCGATATCCGCGCCAGCCGGTGCGGTTGCGTCGGTTACCAGGCATAGTTTATCGCCTTTCACGCGTTTTGCGGTGCGGATGTTCGCATAATCGACATGCAGGCCATCGGCAATGATGCCACAGTAAACGTCAGCTTCATCAAAAATGGCGCCCGCAAGGCCCGGTTCACGGCCGGTAATATAAGGCATGGCGTTGAAAAGGTGTGTCGCGAAGGTGATCCCGGCGCGGAAGCCAATTTTGGCTTCTTTAAGGGTCGCATTGGAGTGACCTGCGGAAACGATAATGCCCGCCGCAACCAGTTTCTGAATCACTTCCGGCTCAACCATTTCTGGGGCGAGGGTGATTTTGGTGATGACGTCGGCATTCTGGCACAGGAAATCAACCAGCTTCGCGTCCGGTTTACGGACGAAGCCAGGATTGTGCGTGCCTTTTTTTACGATGTTGAGCCATGGGCCTTCAAGATGTAAGCCCAGCGCCTGGTGGCGGTGTTTTGCCAGGTATTCACGCATGACTTTCACGCCCTGCATCATCAGCTCGTCGCTGGTAGTGATAAGCGTAGGCAGGTAGCTGGTGCAGCCGGAGCGTTCGTTCGCTTTCTGCATGATTTCCAGCGTTTCAACCGAAACGGCTTCTGCGGTGTCGTTAAACTGCACGCCGCCGCAGCCGTTCAGCTGAACATCAATAAAGCCGGGGGCAATGACGGCACCGCCCACATCGCGCGTTTCAACCCCTGCTGGCAGTGCATCAACAGGGCAAACGCGCTCAATCAGGCCATCGGTAATGACTACCGCGTGGTCATCCAGAATTTCATGGCCGGTATAAATCCGACCGTGGATTAATGCATACATATCCTACCCCCGGTAATAACGTCGTGCTTTAAGACTTTAAGATCGCTAATAAAGAGGGAAGATGGACATCCTTCCTCTTTATGACTGTCTGCTAAAAACCAGAAGTCTGGTTTCCTTCATTTATCTTTTGACGCCCTCGGGCGTTTTATCGTTGCCTGAGGCGCGCCAATGATCAACCGGGCCTTAAAGACCTTTGATATTCTCTGCTTCCAGCTCGTTGAAGTACTTCAACGTTTTCACTTTCAGCTCCATCGTGGATGGCTCATCACAAACAATGACCGCCTTCGGATGCAGCTGCAGGCAGGTGATGGTCCACATATGGTTAACGTTGCCTTCAACGGCCGCCTGAAGCGCCAGGGCTTTCACGCCGCCCAGTACCAGAATCATCACTTCTTCTGCGTCCAGCAGCGTACCCACGCCCACGGTCAGCGCATATTTTG
This sequence comes from Cedecea neteri, assembly GCF_000757825.1. Classification (GTDB taxonomy): domain Bacteria; phylum Pseudomonadota; class Gammaproteobacteria; order Enterobacterales; family Enterobacteriaceae; genus Cedecea; species Cedecea selenatireducens. The sequence continues at coordinate 1,374,702 of NZ_CP009451.1, read as the reverse complement.
GCACCTGAGTTACGTCGCCGCCGAAGAAGCGGGAGTTTGCCACGCGGGTGTCATGGGTCAGGGTTTTGATACGAGTACGGGAAGCCAGGGAAGAGGCTGGTTCGTTAAACGCGATGTGACCATCGTTGCCCACGCCGCCCATGAACAGGTGGATTTTGCCGTAGGAGCGAATTTTTTCTTCGTAGCGGCGGCATTCTGCATCAACATCTTCCGCGTTGCCGTTCAGCAGGTTGATGTTTTCCGCAGGGATATCAACGTGATCAAAGAAGTTGCGGTGCATGAAAGTATAATAACTTTCCGGATGTTCCTTCGGCAGGCCGACGTATTCATCCATGTTGAACGTAACGACGTTCTTAAAGCTAACCTGGCCTGCTTTATGCATCTCAACCAGAGCTTTGTAAGCTTCCAGCGGCGTACCGCCGGTTGGCAGACCCAGAACGAAAGGACGATCTGCGGTCGGTTTGAATGCATTAATGCGGTTTACAATATGGCGAGCTGCCCATTTGCCGACTTGTGCCGGGGTAGCCAGGGGAATCAGTCTCATCATTCACCTCGTAGTTAAGAGTAAAAATAGGGTTAGCTGAATCGATCTCGATAAGCATAAGGGTAAACCACTTTTATACTGAACCGACAGGGATCAATCCGCCTTGATTTTTTGAATCATAAAATAAGTTTTCGGAGATAGCCAGTAAGAGGGGAGGGTTGAAGCGATATTTGGTGATAAATGTCACAAAAAAGGTGCGTTTAATTTGCGGTACGAATTAATTTTTTTCACACTTCAGCGTGTGATGTGAATCGTCGCCGTGTATTCAATGTAAGTAAGACAATAAAAACACTGCTTGAGCGAGCCTTAACGGGGTCTCATAGGGGGAATAAAGTGAGTATTCTAGGTTATCTACAACGCGTGGGCCGGGCACTTATGGTGCCGGTGGCTACACTGCCAGCAGCAGCAATACTAATGGGGGTTGGTTACTGGATTGACCCAGTCAGTTGGGGTGGAGACAACGCACTAGCGGCGCTCTTCATTAAATCCGGTTCCGCAATCATCGATCACATGTCCGTGCTTTTCGCCATCGGCGTCGCTTACGGTATGTCTAAAGACAAAGACGGCGCAGCAGCGCTGACCGGCTTTGTTGGCTTCCTGGTTCTGACCACCCTCTGCTCACCGGCAGCGGTTGCGATGATCCAGAAAATTCCGGTGGATCAGGTTCCGGCGGCATTTGGTAAAATTGAAAACCAGTTTGTGGGTATTCTGGTCGGTATTATCTCTGCGGAATTGTACAATCGCTTCAGCGGCGTTGAGCTGCCGAAAGCGCTGTCGTTCTTCAGCGGTCGCCGTCTGGTCCCTATCCTCACCTCCTTCCTGATGATCGTTGTTGCCTTCATCATGATGTACATCTGGCCGATGATCTTTGACGGTCTGGTGAACTTCGGTGAGCACATCCAGAAACTCGGTTCTGCAGGCGCAGGTATCTATGCGTTCTTCAACCGTCTGCTGATCCCGGTTGGTCTGCACCACGCCCTGAACTCCGTGTTCTGGTTTGACGTTGCCGGCATTAACGACATCCCTAACTTCCTGGGTGGCGCTCAGTCCATCGAAGCAGGTAAAGCGGTTGTCGGTATCACCGGCCGTTACCAGGCGGGCTTCTTCCCGATCATGATGTTCGGCCTGCCGGGTGCAGCGCTGGCTATTTACCACTGTGCACGTCCTGAAAACAAAGCAAAAGTTGCCGGTATTATGATGGCGGCCGCCTTCGCTGCGTTCTTCACCGGTATCACCGAACCGCTGGAATTCTCCTTCATGTTCGTTGCTCCGGTACTGTACCTGATCCACGCAGTGCTGACCGGTATCTCCGTGTTCATCGCGGCAAGCATGCACTGGATTGCTGGCTTCGGCTTCTCCGCGGGTCTGGTGGATATGGTGCTTTCGTCCCGTAACCCGCTGGCAACCCACTGGTGGATGCTGATTCCTCAGGGTCTGGTGTTCTTCGTTCTCTACTACGTGGTATTCCGTTTCACCATCACTAAATTCAACCTGCTGACCCCTGGCCGTGAACTGGCGGTAGCCGGTGATGAAGCTGATGGTCAGGACGTGAATGTGAGCGGCGATGCGAATCAGGACGTTTCCGGCCTGGCTCGTCAGTACATCTCTGCGGTCGGTGGCTCTGCTAACCTGACCGGTATTGATGCCTGTATCACTCGTCTGCGTCTGAACGTGAAAGACTCTTCCGTAGTAAACGAAGCGCTGGCTAAGCGTCTGGGTGCAACGGGCGTTATCCGCCTGAACAAAACCAGCGTGCAAATCATCGTTGGCTTTGCTGCAGAAAAAATTGCTAACGCAATGAAAACTGCAGGCACCGTAGAAGCAGCCGCGCCTGTTGCTGGCACAGCGCCAGCGCCTGCTGCTAAACCACAGGCGGTTCCAAACGCCACCAGTACGACCGTTGCGGCTCTGGTTTCTCCGGTCACTGGCGAAGTGGTTGAGCTTGATCAGGTTCCTGACGAAGCGTTTGCCAGCAAAGCAGTAGGGGATGGTGTGGCCGTTAAGCCAACCGACAAAACCGTGGTTTCTCCTGCTGCGGGTACGATTGTGAAAATCTTCAACACCAACCACGCTTTCTGCCTCGAAACAGAAAAAGGCGCTGAAATTGTGGTTCACATGGGCATCGATACCGTTGCTCTGGGTGGTAAAGGGTTCACTCGTCTGGTGGAAGAGGGTGCGGAAGTGGTTGCCGGCCAGCCGGTTCTGGAAATGGATCTTGATTTCCTGAACGCCAACGCTCGTTCCATGATTAGCCCGGTTGTTTGCAGCAACATCGACGACTTCAGCGGTCTGGTTATCCAGGCGAAAGGTCAGGTGGTTGCCGGTCAAACGCCACTGTATGAGATTAAAGGCAAGTAATCGCTCCTGAGTAAGCATTTGTGCCTTAAGCGGCTGGCGTAAATCGTCAGCCGCTTTTTTATTGCCTGCCGTTAACCGGGCATGAACAACCCTAATTTATGCAACTAAAGGTTGTTTCCCGGGGCCGCTTATTAGATCATGCACCGTTAACTAAGGTACACGCTTTGAGGAACCCGCGATGAGTGAGGCTGAAGCCCGCCCAACTAACTTTATTCGTCAGATTATTGATGAAGACCTGGCGAACGGTAAGCACACCAGTATTTGCACCCGTTTTCCGCCTGAGCCAAATGGCTATCTGCATATTGGTCACGCCAAGTCTATTTGCCTGAACTTTGGCATTGCCCAGGACTACCAGGGGCAGTGCAACCTGCGTTTCGATGACACAAACCCGGTAAAAGAAGACATCGAATACGTAGAGTCCATCAAGCATGACGTTGAATGGCTGGGCTTCCATTGGTCCGGTAACGTTCGTTATTCGTCTGACTATTTTGACCAGCTGTTTAACTATGCCGTTGAGCTTATTAATAAAGGTCTGGCCTATGTTGATGAGCTGAGCCCGGAACAAATTCGTGAATACCGTGGTTCCCTGACCGCGCCTGGCAAAAACAGCCCATTCCGCGATCGTAGCGTTGAGGAAAACCTCGCGCTGTTCGAGAAAATGCGCAACGGTGAGTTCGCCGAAGGTACCGCCTGCCTGCGTGCTAAAATCGATATGGCTTCGCCATTCATCGTGATGCGCGATCCGGTGCTGTACCGCATTAAGTTTGCCGACCACCACCAGACCGGCAGCAAGTGGTGCATCTACCCGATGTACGACTTCACCCACTGCATTTCTGATGCGCTGGAAGGGATCACCCACTCGCTGTGTACCCTGGAATTCCAGGATAACCGTCGTCTGTATGACTGGGTGCTGGATAACATCACTATTCCTGCTCACCCGCGCCAGTACGAGTTTTCTCGCCTTAACCTCGAATACGCCATCATGTCCAAGCGTAAGCTTAACCTGCTGGTGACCGAGAAGATTGTTGAAGGCTGGGATGACCCGCGCATGCCGACTATTTCGGGCCTACGCCGCCGTGGTTACACCGCAGCTTCTATTCGCGAATTCTGTAAGCGCATTGGTGTGACCAAGCAAGACAACACCGTGGAAATGGCTTCTCTGGAATCCTGCATCCGTGACGATCTCAACGAGAACGCACCGCGTGCGATGGCCGTGCTGGATCCGGTGAAAGTTATCATCACTAACTATCCTCAGGGTGAAGAAGAGACGGTGACCATGCCTAATCATCCGAACAAACCTGAGATGGGCAGCCGTGAAGTGCCGTTCAGCGGTGAGGTTTATATCGACCGGGCTGACTTCCGTGAAGAAGCGAACAAGCAGTACAAGCGCCTGGTGCTGGGTAAAGAAGTTCGCCTGCGTAATGCGTATGTGATCAAAGCCGAGCGTGTTGAAAAAGATGCGGAAGGCAATATCACCGAGCTTTACTGCACCTACGACCCGGAAACCCTGAGCAAGGACCCGGCAGACGGTCGCAAAGTTAAAGGCGTGATTCACTGGGTGAGCGCCGCACATGCGTTGCCGGTTGAAATCCGCCTGTATGACCGCCTGTTCAGCGTTGCAAACCCAGGCGCTGCGGAGGACTTCCTGTCGACCATTAACGCTGACTCACTGGTTATTCGTCAGGGCTTCGTTGAGCCAAGCCTGCAGAACGCAGAAAAAGGTAAGGCTTATCAGTTCGAGCGTGAAGGTTATTTCTGCCTCGACAGCCGTTACACGACGGCCGAAAAATTGGTATTTAACCGCACCGTTGGCCTGCGCGATACCTGGGCTAAAATCGGCGAATAATTGCCGTTAATCGTCTGATAAAAACGCCGCTCAATGCGGCGTTTTTTCTTTCTGGTTACCTGGTATTAACGAGCAGTACACATTCGCGATGCGAATTAATTCTCATTTACACTCTTCAGATCATTCCCTCGCACTCAGTCATCTCTTCTCCGTAATATCCTGATGCTTATAATGAAAGCGCTCTCAAAAGAATTTTATGTGGTTAATTAATCGGATTGCGGGCTAAGCATCTGCTGAGCGATTTTGTTACAAATGCACATAGATTATGTGCTCTCTGTCATACTCCAGGAAATCTCTGATACAAAGTCATTGATAATTCGCGTCGCGAAAAATAGTCTATGAGCAGCGGTAATGCGGGTGTGTCAGGTAGAAACCGCTTTTAGCCTTTGGGCAATTTTACTTTTTTCGTCAATGGCGCTTTTCACGTCAGACGATGATTTTTACGTCAAAGAGGAATTTAACTATGCGTACGTTTAGTGGCAAACGTAGTGCGCTTGCTCTTGCTATTGCAAGCGTTACCGCTCTTTCAGGTTTTGTAGTGGCTCCGCAGGTTAGCGCTGCGGGCTTTGTTGATGACTCAACGCTGACCGGTGGCGTCTATTACTGGCAGCGCGAACGTGACCGTAAAGATGTGACCGACGGTAAGTACAAAACTAACCTGTCACACTCAACCTGGAACGCCAACCTGGACTTCCAGTCCGGCTACGCAGCCGACATGTTTGGCCTGGATATCGCCGCTTTCACCGCCATTGAGATGGCCGAAGACAGCGCCAGCGGCCACCCAAACGAAATCGCATTCTCCTCTAAAAACAAAGGCTACAGCGAAGACTACTCCGGCGATAAAGGCGGCATCAGCCTTTATAAAGCGGCCGCGAAATTTAAGTACGGCCCGGTCTGGGCACGTGCGGGTTATATCCAGCCAACCGGCCAAACGCTGTTAGCGCCACACTGGAGCTTCATGCCGGGTACCTATCAGGGGGCTGAAGCTGGGGCGGCATTCGACTATGGCGATGCAGGTGCGCTGAGCTTCTCCTACATGTGGACCAACGAGTACAAGGCTCCATGGCATCTGGAAACGGACAAGTTCTACCAGAACGACAAAAAGACCAAAGTTGATTATCTGCACTCCATCGGCGCGAAATATGACTTCAAAAATGACCTGATTCTGGAAGGGGCATTTGGTCAGGCTGAAGGTTTTGTTGACCAGTACTTCGCGAAAGCCAGCTACAAATTTGACGTTGCAGGCAGCCCGCTGAGCACCAGCTACCAGTTCTACGGCACCCGTGATAAAGCCTCTAACAACACCATCAACGATATTTATGACGGTACCGCGTGGCTGCAGGCGCTGACCTTAGGCTACAAAATTGGCCAGGTTGACCTGCGTCTGGAAGGGACCATGGTGAAGGCAGAAGGCCAGCAGGGTTACTTCCTGCAGCGTATGACGCCAACCTATGCCTCTTCAAACGGCCGTCTAGATGTCTGGTGGGATAACCGCTCTGACTTCAACGCCAACGGCGAAAAAGCTGTGTTCTTCGGTGCGATGTATGACCTGAGCAACTGGAATCTGCCGGGTTGGGCTGTTGGGGGCTCCTATGTTTATGCATGGGATGCAAAACCAGCCACATGGGCGCTTGATGCTTCCGGTAACCGTCAGGATATCGCATCCAACAAGATCAAAGAGTCTTCATACAGCCTCGACGCAATGTACACCGTGCAGGAAGGCCGTGCGAAAGGTACGCTGTTCAAACTGCACTTCACTCAGTACGACAACCACTCCGATATCCCAAGCTGGGGCGGTGGTTACGGCAACATGTTCCAGGATGAGCGTGACGTGAAATTTATCGTTATTGCTCCGTTCACCATCTTCTAATGCTAAATCGGGCGCGCAAGCGCCCGTTTTTTATAAGGAACTGAACATGAAAAAAATCCTGCTGGTTACCGCCGTGGCTTTCACGCTCTCCGCCTGCGTTCAGCCCCCGGCTCCGCCGGAAGATTCACATCTGAAGCAGGCTTACAGCGCTTGTATCAATACCGCAGAAGGCAACCCGGATAAAATCGAAGCCTGCCAGAGCGTGCTGAACGTACTGCGCCAGGAAAAACAGCACAAAGCGTTTGTTGAAAAAGAGACCGTGAGCGTGCTGGATTATCAGAAATGCATTCAGGCAAGAAAGAGCGGGAATGATGAAGCCGCGAAGGTTCGCTGCGATAAAATCTGGCAAGAAATTCGCTCGAATAACAGCTGATTACGTTTTTTCAGTCAATAAAAAAACCGGCAAGGGAAACCTGCCGGTTTTTGCTTTTAAACGCCACCTGTTCGGCAGCGTTCGTTAATGCGGATTACTTATTTAGGATCGTGCGCGGTGTCGTCTTCGCGGCAGTCGCCTTCGGCACAGTGTCCGTACAGATAGAGACTGTGGTTAGTCAGGCGGATACCGTGGCGTGTGGCAATTTCACGCTGGCGCGATTCAATAGAATCATCGCTGAACTCGATTACTTTGCCGCAATCGAGGCAGATAAGGTGATCGTGGTGATGCTGCTGGGTCAGCTCGAAAACGGACTTGCCGCCTTCAAAATTATGGCGGGTCACGATCCCGGCATCGTCAAATTGGTTCAGCACGCGGTAGACCGTCGCCAGGCCTATTTCTTCGCCCATGTCGATCAGACGTTTATATAAGTCTTCCGCGCTGACGTGATGATTTACCGGCTCTTGCAGCACTTCGAGGATTTTCAATCGCGGAAGCGTGACTTTCAAGCCGGCCTTCTTTAATGCGGTATTGTTGTCAGTCATGCGGAAAGTGTCCTGTTGCTTAACGATTCGCTCAAACTGCAGTGAGCGTAAAGAGTAATGCGTCTCATTATAGAACTGCTGCTTCTAAATGGGAACCGCAAGTATGGTGCAAAATGAGGCTGAAAAATCGTGGCGGCGTCGCCATTTACAGTAATTATCAGCCAAGCTGTCAGGAAGACATTGTACAGGGATGTACGAGAAAGTTACAAACTTGTAGCAATTATTTTCATTGCTACAAGCTATCAAGATGGCGCAAACGCTGCATTTGCGCCAGACAAATCAGGCGTTAATAATATCGGCCAGATTCAGTTCTTCAGAAATCTGTTTGACCCACTTCTCAACGCGCTCGGCGGTCAGTTCCGGCTGGCGGTCTTCGTCGATGGCCAGACCGACAAAGTTGTCGTCGTCTGCCAGGCCTTTTGACGCTTCAAAGTGGTAGCCCGCGGTCGGCCAGTGGCCTACGATAGCGGCGCCGCGCGGTTCGATGATATCGCGAATGGTACCCAGCGCATCACAGAAGTATTCCGCGTAGTCTTCCTGGTCACCACAGCCGAACAGCGCAACCAGCTTACCGTTGAAATCGACTTCTTCGAGAGTAGGGAAGAAATCGTCCCAGTCGCACTGCGCTTCGCCGTAGTACCAGGTTGGGATGCCGAGCAACAGAATGTCGAAACCTTCGAGATCTTCTTTGCTGCTTTTAGCAATGTCATGCACCTCAGCAACGTCTTTACCGAGCTGTTTTTGAATCATTTTTGCGATATTTTCGGTGTTACCGGTGTCGCTGCCGAAAAAAATGCCTACGATTGCCATGAGTAAAATAACCTCTTGAAACTTAATAGTATGCTGGCCGTTCAATGCCCACGTATAGGGCAATCATAGCAGAACAGCTCCACCAGCGGAAACAGCTATCACGGCGGGGTGCACAGTCTGCAACATGGTTTTGCTCACCCTTTTGAGATTTCAGATGACGGGCAGGGCAACAGAAAGCGCTATCCCAGCTTTTTAAGCTGCTCGAGCAACATCTCTTCGATCAGTTCGCTACGACTGATGCTGCGGGCGTCGGCAAGCTGGTTGAGGGCGTCGACCGCATCATTGTTCAGTTTTAGCTCAACTCGCTTCAAACCACGCACTTTGTCGCGCTTAAGCTGATTGCGTTTATTAATACGCAGCTGCTCATCGCGCGAGAGCGGATTGGTTTTAGGCCGCCCGGGGCGACGCTCGTCCGCGAACAGATCTAATGTAGTACGGTCCGTTTGTTCTTTTGCCATGATTAGGATACTGACAGGAAATTCTGGCTGCAGGGGCAGGGTGCCGGTGCAATTAAGCGCGCCATCATACATCAGCGCGCCATTCCCGCCAACGCGTTAGCGACTTCTGCTGGCCGGTCGTTCTGTTTTTAATCAGTTTTTCGGTTCCGCGTCGATAAATCGGTGAATTGCGCGTAAAACTGCGTCCGGTTTTTCAGCGTGAACCCAGTGGCCCGCGCCAGCGATGACGTGCGCACGAGCCTGCGGGAACTGACTTAAAAGCGCCTCGCGGTGGCTTTCATCCACATACGGCGAGTTCCCGCCGCGGATGAATAAGGCGGGATGCTGCCAGGCGGGAACGGGTTGCCAGCCAACGATACTTTCGTATTGCTGCCAAAGCACCGGCACGTTGAACTTCCACTCGCCGTCGGCAAAAGACTTCAGCAGAAACTGAATGACGCCTTCTTCTTCTACGTGTTCGCGCATGATCTGCGCCGCCTGCTGGCGAGTCTCAACGCCTGCTTCAGTGACCGCACGAATCGCCGCAAAAATCTCGTCGTGACGGCGAACCTGATAGTTAACCGGAGCGATATCAATCATCACCAGTTTATCGATGCGCTGGGGAGCAAGAGCCGTCAGCGCCATCACCACTTTGCCGCCCATAGAGTGACCGATAAACGTGGCTTTCTCGATACCATAATCATCAAGCGTGTCCAGAACGTCGCCGGCCATTGCGGCATAGCTCATATCGTCGCTGCGCGGAGACAGCCCGTGGTTACGCAGATCTATTTGCAGCAAAGTATGATCTTTACCCAGATCCCGCGCCAGCACGCCGAGATTATCCAGGCTGCCAAACAGGCCGTGGATCAGTACGATAGGGGAATTGCTATTCGATTGTTGCGCAGTTTGCAGGCGAGCATTTAATTTCATGGCAAAGTTCTTTATTTTGGTTCGTTTGGTTAGGGTATCATGTTGGCATTCCTGCGGGCGTGCGGCAAATATTCAGTTTACTCTGACTTTGAGTCGCCCCTCCTGTTCGCTGTTGGGATTTGACCCTATACTCCCAACGACTTGTATTCAGAAAAGATATCGTACTGGATTAAGATGAAAACAATCGAAGTTGATGACGAGCTTTACCGCTACATTGCCAGTCAGACTAAGCACATTGGCGAGAGCGCGTCAGACATTTTACGGCGCATGCTTAAATTTACCGCCGGGCAAACACCAGCAGCCACTCCTACGCCAGCCGCGCCTGAGCGCGCTGCGGCTCCCGTTGTTGAAGAGAAGCCTGCGAACACCGCCCGCAACCGCGTGCGCGCCGTTCGTGAGCTGCTGCTTTCGGATGAATATGCTGCTCAGAATAAGGCCGTAAACCGCTTTATGATGGTGCTGTCCACGCTGTATCAGCTGGACGCGAAGACCTTCGGCGAAGCGACAGAATCCCTGCATGGCCGCACTCGCGTCTATTTTGCCGGTGATGAGCAAACGCTGCTGGCAAACGGCAATCAAACCAAGCCTAAACATGTTCCGGGCACCCCATACTGGGTGATCACCAATACGAATACTGGTCGTAAATGCAGCATGGTTGAACACATCATGCAGTCAATGCAGTTCCCTGCGGAGCTGATTGAAAAGGTTTGCGGCACTATTTAAAAACCTGGCGTCAGTAAGGAAGAGCCAATGGCTAACCACGATCGTGCGGGCCAGCCTGCACAACAGAGCGATTTGATTAACGTAGCCCAGCTTACGGCGCAGTATTACGTGCTGAAGCCTGTGGTGGGTAATAGTGAACACGCGGTGAAATTCGGGACTTCCGGCCACCGCGGCAGTGCGGCGCGTCATAGCTTTAACGAACCTCATATTCTGGCGATTGCGCAAGCTATTGCTGAAGAGCGTGCGAAGAATGGGATCACCGGTCCGTGCTATGTGGGCAAAGATACCCACGCACTGTCCGAACCTGCGTTTATCTCCGTGCTGGAAGTGCTGGCTGCCAACGGCGTGGACGTTATTGTGCAGCAGGATAACGGCTACACCCCAACGCCGGCGGTTTCTAACGCCATTCTGGTGCATAACCAAAAGGGCGGCGCTCAGGCGGACGGGATTGTTATCACGCCATCCCACAACCCACCGGACGACGGCGGTATTAAGTACAACCCGCCAAACGGTGGCCCGGCTGATACCAACGTCACCAAAGTCGTTGAAGATCGCGCTAACGCGCTGCTGGCCGACGGCCTGAAAGGCGTGAAGCGTATCTCTCTGGATAAAGCCTGGGAAAGTGGCCACGTTCAGGAGCAGGATCTGGTTCAGCCGTTCATCGAAGGCCTGGTGGATATCGTCGACATGGCCGCGATTCAAAAAGCAGGCCTGAAGCTGGGCGTTGACCCACTCGGCGGCTCCGGGATCGAATACTGGCACCGTATCGCGAAGCACTACAACCTGGATTTGACCATCGTTAACGATCAGGTCGATCAGACTTTCCGCTTTATGCATCTCGATAAAGACGGCGCAATCCGCATGGACTGCTCCTCCGAATGTGCGATGGCGGGCCTGCTGGCGCTGCGCGACAAATTCGATCTGGCGTTTGCTAATGACCCGGATTATGACCGCCACGGTATCGTTACGCCTGCTGGCCTGATGAACCCTAACCATTATCTGGCCGTGGCTATTAACTACCTGTTCCAGCATCGTCCGCAGTGGGGCAAAGATGTAGCGGTAGGCAAAACCCTGGTTTCTTCCGCGATGATCGACCGCGTGGTGGAAGACCTGGGCCGCAAGCTGGTGGAAGTCCCGGTTGGCTTTAAGTGGTTCGTCGACGGCCTGTTCGACGGCAGCTTCGGCTTCGGTGGTGAAGAAAGCGCCGGGGCATCGTTCCTGCGTTTTAACGGCACGCCATGGTCGACCGACAAAGACGGCATCATCATGTGCCTGTTGGCGGCAGAAATCACCGCCGTAACGGGCAAAAACCCGCAGCAGCATTACGACGAGCTGGCGGCACGCTTTGGCGCACCAAGCTACAACCGTATTCAGGCTCCGGCGACCTCCGCACAGAAAGCCGCGCTGTCTAAGCTGTCGCCAGAAATGGTCAGTGCAGACACGCTGGCAGGTGACCCGATCACCGCCCGCCTTACGGCAGCACCGGGCAACGGCGCTTCCATCGGTGGTCTGAAGGTGATGACCGGGAACGGCTGGTTCGCCGCTCGTCCGTCCGGCACCGAAGACGCCTACAAAATTTACTGTGAAAGCTTCCTGGGCGCAGAGCACCGCGAGCAGATTGAGAAAGAAGCGGTAGAGATTGTCAGCGAAGTGCTGAAGAACGCGAAGTAAAAGTACTGTGAAGAAAGGGAGCGAATTACCGCTCCCTTTTTTATCAGATGTGCCTGTCGGTTAATTCAAAACGCGGTGACACCAGGCCATACAACGTCCAGCCTAAAAACGTCACCATCGCACCATAGAGCATTGCCTCCTCCCCGGAAGAGTACAGCGCGTAGAAGCTGTAAATCGCGCCAATAAGGGCAATTATGTTCGCCATCCTCGCTTTACCTGCCTCTACCTTCGCTAGTTTCTGAATAATCACCAGCGCCGCCATCGACAGAATATAAGGGATGATGTTGGTGACCACCGCCAGGTTAACCAGCACGTTGAACTGTTTGTTCAGCGAAGGGCTGATGGTCATCAGCGACAGCAAACTCTGGAAAATAACGATGATCAGCATGCCTTTGACCGGGGCGTCAGCCTTTGACAAGCGGGAGAAGATTTTCGGAAAGTAGCCTTCATCGGCGGATGATTTAAACACCTGCGCGATGGTGAACTGCCAGCCGAGCAGCGAGCCGCAGCACGACATCACCATCAGACCCATGATCACCTTGCCGACCGTCGGATTAAACATCTGGGCAAAAGCCACGCCAAACGGTGCCGTAGAGTTGGCGATATCGACGTTGGGTACAATCCCTGCTATTACGTTGGTTGAGATAATATAAATCACCGCCGCGCCCAGCGTGCCGCCCATCACGGCAATTGGCACGTTGCGCTCCGGGTTTTCCACTACATCGGTATTGGCGCAGGCGGACTCCAGCCCAAGGAAGGCCCACAGCGTCATCGCGATAGAAGAACCAACGGCCTCAAAGAACGGAACATGGTGCGGGTTCCACGATTCGGCATACAGGGAAGGGCTGAACCAGAACCAGCCGATTATCGACAGTCCAAGCACCGGGATTATCACGCCCCAGACGGTAATGCTGCTCAACTGCCCGGTTATGCGCGCTCCGCCGAAGTTGGCGACGGTACAAATCCACAGTACGCAGATAGTGGCGACAGCAATTTGCACCGGCGACAGTATCGCGCCGAACAGTTCGCTGCCGTAGCCCACAGCCGAAATAGCAATCGCAACGTTCGCAATCAGCAGCGATACCCCGTAGGTGTAGTTGGCCATAAAGTTGCCGGATTTGCCGAAAGCGTATTCGGCATACCCTCCCATACCGCCGGATTTGCGGCTGAACATCCCGCATTTGGCAAAGGCGTAGGCCAGCGCCATCGAGCCGACGGCGGTAACCAGCCAGGAGATAATCGAGATAGTCCCGACTTCTGCCAGCTTGGTGGGCAGCATAATAATGCCCGAGCCCATCATGTTCACCGTGGTGAGGATAGTCAGCTGCACCACGCCCATCTTGTTGCTTTTTTGCGTTGCCATAATCAAAGTCTCAACGTGAAAGTGGTGGGAAATTAGCGTTTCAGCACATAGCTCCAGACGCGTTTACGTCCGTCGCACTCTTCGATGTACACGCCCTGCAATTCCGGCGCGAAGCCGGGAAGCTGGTTAATGCCGTCCTCCAGCGCCTGGAAATAGTGCTGTACGGACCCCCCCCAAATTTCTCCCGGCACTACGCACAGCACTCCCGGTGGGTAAGGCAAGGCGCCTTCTGCAGCAATACGGCCTTCCACCTCGCTGAGCGGCACCAGCTCAACTTCGCCGCGAACAAACGCAAGGTTTGCCTGCTGAGGATTCATCGCAACGCGTGGGAAATGGTCGTGGCGGAACATCTCTTTTTGCAGCTGTTTCACGTCGAGGCTGGCGTAAAGATCGTGCATTTCCTGGCATAGCTGGCGCAGGGTGTAGCCTTCGTAGCGTTCCTGATACTGGTGGTATAAAGAAGGGAGAACTTCGGCGAGCGGGGCATCGGTTTCCAGCAAATGCTCAAAGCGCACCAGGTGGGCGACCAGATGCTGCATTTTTGCCATGTCTTCAGCCGGGGTGAGCAGGAACAGGATCGAATTCAGATCGCATTTCTCAGGCACGATGCTGTTTTCACGCAGGTAATTAGCGAGGATGGTAGCGGGCACGCCAAAGGCTTCGTATTTGCCGGTGGTTGCATTAATGCCCGGCGTCGTGAGAAGCAGCTTGCAGGGGTCGACAAAATATTGATGTTCGGCGTAGCCTTCGAAGGCATGCCAGCGCTCGCCGGGTACGAAGTGGAAGAAACGCAGATCGTTGGCAATTTCCTCGGTTTCGAACGATTCCCACGGTTTACCGTCTACCAGCACCGGTACAAACGGGCGCAGGTGTTTACAGCTTTTCAGCAGCAGTTTGCGTGTATCGATTCCGGTTTCCACGCAGTTCATCCACATACGTTTGCCACTTTCGCCTTCGTGCATTCTGGCGTTGACGTCCAGCGCGGCAAACAGAGGATAAAACGGGCTGGTTGAAGCGTGCATCATAAAAGCGTTATTCATGCGTTTATGGTTAACGTAGCGCGCCTGTCCTTTGATATGGCTATCTTTTTTGTGGATCTGGGAGGTTTGTGAGAAGCCAGCCTGCTGCTTATGCACCGACTGCGTAACCAAAATTCCCGGATCGTTTTCATCCAGCTCGAGCAGCAGCGGCGAACAGGCTTCCATCATCGGAATAAACTGTTCATAGCCCACCCAGGCCGAGTCAAACAGGATGTAGTCGCAAAGATGCCCGATTTTATCAACCACCTGGCGCGCGTTATACACCGTGCCGTCATAGGTGCCGAGCTGGATAACCGCCAGGCGGAAGGGGCGTTGTTCGCGGGCGCGGTTTGGCGCTACCGCTTCGATTTGCTCACGCAGGTAACGCTCTTCAAAGCAGTGCGCGTCAATGCCGCCGATAAAGCCATACGGATTGCGGGCAGTTTCCAGATAAACCGGCGTCGCTCCGGCCTGAATTAATGCGCCATGGTGATTCGATTTATGGTTATTACGATCGAATAAAACTAAATCTCCCGGCGTTAACAACGCATTTAATACGACTTTATTGGATGATGAGGTTCCGTTAAGTACGAAATAAGTTTTGTCGGCATTAAAAACTTTAGCTGCGTGCTGTTGCGCAGTACTTGGTGCACCTTCGTGAATAAGGAGATCGCCCATTGAAACATCGGCATTACATAAGTCAGAACGGAACAGCGTTTCGCCAAAGAAATTAACGAACTGATTACCGGTAGGGTGACGGCGGAAAAATTGGCCGCCCTGGTGTCCCGGGCAATCAAAAGCACTGTTTCCTTGTTCGACATAATTAACCATGGCGTCGAAAAATGGCGGGCGTAAACCATTTTCATATTTTTCTGCCGCGGCTTCCAGCTGGCGGCCATAATATTCAGACTTGGTTTCACTGGGTTCGAAAATGCCGGTGATGCGGGAGTAATATTCCTCCGGGATCATTTCACTCTCGTTAATCGCCACAAACACCGGCAGGCCAAAGCCGGTCTGCTCTATCTGCTCCATGATGCCGCTGTACAAGTCGGGCACCGACAGCACGGCGGCGGCCACGTCGATGAAATCAGTGGACAATAAATTGACGATTTCTCTTTCGGTAGTAAAGCAGTCAGGGCAATTACGATTAAGCGCGATTTTTAAAGATTGCATAATATAACCTTTATTTCAGATAAAGTTGTCCTGCAATTGCTAATCGCTCAGCAATTGTGGGTGGCTGGAAAATGACAATAGCGTGCCGCTGACTCAATAATAATGGTCAGTGGGCCAGGTCATTTTTTTGAATAATAAAATCCCGACGGCCCAGCAGCCGCGAATAAAAAGATTTTATTTTGTTGCCGACGAAATTAGACGCAGGTTACTGGCCACCCAAAATGAATCAGGTAACGGAGATAACAAGGCTAATTCAGTGTCTGCTGTCTGAAAGGTTAGAGAGCGTCAAAGAAGTGGAAGTCAAAACAGCTGCGGTGGGAAACCATCATAATATGCGTTGTGCGCCTGATATGAGGCATAACCCGATTGTTGTTTTCCATTTGATTATCCTTTTATGTAAAGGTAGTGCCATTTTATCTGGCGAAAAGCCTTTTACTGTGAGCTTTATCAACAAATAAAAGGTGAAACAGAAATAAAAATTCATGGGTTATGCATAAAGTAGTGAATAGGTTTGCATAAAGATCTAATGGTAGTGGAATTGTTTATTATGTGTTGTTGTTTGTAGTTAAATGATCTGATTTCAATAGGTTAGGTGGGAGGCGCCCTGAGGCGCCCGAAGGAAGAGTTTAGCCCAGAGCAACCATCAAACCGCCGCAGGCGATCAGCGCCACGCCGATACCGGCAATCAGCGAAACTTTCTCGCCGAAAAAAATCACCGCCAGGATCACGGCAAATACCACGCTTAGCTTGTCTATCGGCGCAACCTTAGAGACTTCGCCGTTTTTAATCGCCATAAAGTAAAACAGCCACGAAAGGGCTCCGGCCACGCCGCTCAGCAGAATAAACAGCAGCGCTTTTTTGTCGGCAAACACCGTACTGACCAGGTTCATCTTACCCTGAACCACCACCACACCGACCAGGAATAGCGCCATGACTACGGCGCGAACGGCCGTAGCGGTATTGGCATCCAGATGCTGCAAACCAACCTTACCAAAAATAGCTACCAGCGCCGCCGTGGCGGCAGATAGCAGGGCATACATTAACCATGCGCTCATAAAAGGCTCCTCTTGAACGGACAAGAGGTTACTCTTTCACAGCATAAAGCGGTAGCCGATGCCGGTTTCGGTTAGCAGGTGGCGAGGGCGGGCAGGGTCGCTTTCCAGCTTCTGGCGCAGATGGCCCATATAAATGCGCAGATAGTGGCTGTGCTCCACGGCATTGGGGCCCCAAACCTGGTTGAGGAGCTGGCGTTGAGTCAGCACTTTTCCGTGGTTATTCAGCAGGGTTGCGAGCAGGCGGAATTCTATCGGGGTAAGGTGAATTTCCTCTTCACCGCGGGTGATGCGGCGCGAAGAGAGATCGACCGTAATGGCAGAGAATTGATAAACAGGATCGGGCTGAACCATGCTGGCGTGGCGGCGCAGGGCAACCCGTAGCCTGGCCTGCAGTTCGCCAATGCCAAAGGGCTTGCTGAGAAAATCGTCCGCACCGGCATCCAGCGCGGCAATTTTTGCCTGTTCGTCGCTTCGGGCTGACAGCACGATGATTGGCGTCTGGCTCCACTGGCGGAAGTCACGAATAAAATCGATACCGTCGCCGTCCGGCAGGCCGAGATCCAGAATCACCAGATCCGGCTTGCGGGTGGCGGCTTCAATCAGGCCGCGCTGCAGCGTTTCGGCATCAAACACGCGCAACGATTCATCTTCCAGCGCGGTGCGCAGAAAGCGGCGGATCTCTTTTTCATCCTCAATTATCAGAACCGTTGTCACAGCGCCTCAATCATTTCAGGGAGTTCGGGGGGAGGCGATAAAGGTAGCACAACGTGGAAGCTGGTACCGCCTTCCGGGCGGTTGAGCGCATAAATTGTGCCGCCGTGAACTTCAACAATCGCCCGGCAGATAGCCAGCCCAAGCCCAACGCCTGGAATCGCTGACTCTTTGTTACCGCGGGCAAATTTATCAAAGATCAGCAGCTCTTTACCAGCCGGAACCCCCGGGCCGCTGTCCCAGACTTCCAGATCCAGCCTGTCCGCCGTGGCGCTGGCTTTAATGCCAATGTCGGCTTTATAGCCGGCATATTTCACCGCGTTTTCCAGCAGGTTGATCAGCACGCGCTCAAACAGCGGGCCGTCGACTTCAATGAGCATCAGCGGGTCGGGCAGAGTGAGGGCAATATGGCGACCGCCGAGGCCCGGCTCAAGCATTTTCAGCGCGCTGCCAACCACTTCTTCCAGCGTCAGCCACTCTTTACGCAGGTTAAAGCCGCCGGACTGAATGCGGGCCATATCCAGCAGGTTATTCACCAGCCGGGTAGTATTTAGCACGTGCTGGCGGATCTCGTTGGCCTGCGGGGCATGTTTTGAGCCTTCGCTGGCGAGATCCAGCGTCAGGATTTCTGCCTGGCCGAACAGGACGGTGAGCGGCGTACGCAGGTCGTGCGAAAGTGCCGCCAGCAGCGAGTTACGAATTTGCTCGCGCTCGCTGGAAAGTCTCGCCTGTTCTTCGCTGGCCGTGAGCAGCAGCCTGTCCAGCGCGGTGGCTACCAGCAGGGTAAAGGTTTCCAGCAGGCGCTGCTGCTCGGGGATCATCAGCTGGCGCAGGTTTTCCGGCTCGACGACCAGCAGGCCCAGCGTTCTTTCCGTGGTGCTGAGCGGCAGAATTCTGTAGGGCACGCCCGGTAGCGTATCGGTTCCAGCCCCGGCAGGTTGTCCCTTATCAAAGCTCCAGCGGGCAATAGCCTCATCCAACTGAGCGGGTTCACCTTCGGCAGCGATGCGGCTGAGCTTCCCGTGTTCATCCGGCAGCAGCAGCAGGCTGCGGGCCTGGAAAGTATTATTGATGAACTGCACGCTGGTGGCGGCGACGTCCTGCGGCGTTCGGTCATCGGCCAGCGCTTTAGACATCTCATACAGGTGGCGTGTGCGCTGCTCACGATAGCGGGCGATCCGCGCCTGGTAGCGCACGCCAGCGGTCAGATTGCCGATCACCAGCCCCACGGTGAGCATCACGCCGAAGGTTAGCAGGTACTGCACATCCGAGACGGCGAGCGTGCCTCGCGGAGCAATAAAGAACAGGTCAAAGCTGATAACGTTGACTATTGTCGCCAGCACCGACGGCCAGCGGCCATAAAACAGCGCCACGATAACCACGCCCAGCAGGTAGATCATCACCAGGTTGGCGGCATCAAAGGCAACCAGCCACTGATTGGCGATAAACGTGATGAACGCGCAAAGCACCACCGCCACGGCGCAGCCGCGCAGCTGAATACGCCACTTCTCGCTTAAGGCCCTGGTGTCCGGCGCTCTGGTCGGGGAGGGGAGAGGTTTTTCATCCAGCGCGACAATCACCAGATCGAGGTCCGGGGCGCGTCTGGCTAAGCGATCGGCAAAAGAGGTGCGGTGCCACCAGCGGCGCGTTGTGTGGCGGCCAATAATGATTTTGCCGAGGTTGTGCTCGCGGGCATAGCGCAGTACCGCTTTCTCTTCATTTGGATCGGCTAGCGTGGCGGTTTCTGCGCCCAGCTCCTGAGCCAGCCGCAACGCGCTGAGAATGGTGCGGCGCTGGTGTTCGGGCAGGCGATGAAGCTGCGGCGTTTCAACGTAAACGGCATGCCAGACGCTGCCGAGCTTGGCGGCCAGGCGTGCGGCGGTGCGAACCAGCTTTTCATTGCCGTTGCTGTGGCCGATGCACAGCAGGATGGCGTCACGCGTGTGCCAGACTTTTTCCTGCCCCTGATTATCCCGCCAGGCACGCATCTGATCGTCTACGCGGTCCGCCGTACGTCGCAGTGCCAGCTCGCGCAGGGCGATCAGGTTGCCTTTACGGAAGAAATGTTCGATGGCGCGTTCGGCCTGACCGGAGATATAAACTTTGCCTTCGTGCAGGCGCTGGCGCAAATCGTCCGGCGGCAGGTCAACCAGCACAACTTCGTCGGCCGCGTCAAAAATAGGATCGGGGACGGTTTCGCGTACCTGAATCCCGGTTACGCCGCCCACCACGTCATTCAGGCTTTCGAGGTGCTGAACGTTGACTGAGGTCAGAACGTCGATGCCGGCTTCGAGCAGCTCTTCAACATCCTGCCAGCGTTTGGGATGGCGCGACCCTGGCGCGTTGCTGTGCGCCAGTTCGTCCATCAGAATCAGAGCCGGATTGCGGGCGAGGGCGGCGTCCAGGTCAAACTCCTGAACCAGGCGCCCCCGGTGATGAATACGACGAGGGGGCTGAATCGTCAGCCCCTTTAATAGTTCGGCGGTTTCCTGGCGGCCGTGGGTTTCCACCACGCCCACCAGCACATCGAGGCCCTGCGCTCGCAGGCGCTGCGCCTCCTGAAGCATTGCGTAGGTTTTCCCGACGCCTGCGCAGGCGCCGAAGAAGATTTTCAGTTTCCCACGCGGCTGGCGGTTTACTTTCTCCAGCAGCTTATCGGGGTTGGGGCGCAGCGGCTCCTCGGTCATAACGCGTCCTTTTTACTTCGCCTGGAGATGGTCCAGCGCCAGGTTCAGCTTAACGATGTTCACTACCGGCATGCCGATAAAATTCACCAGCGGCGTCGTGGTGTTTTCAGCCACCAGGCGAGCGACCTGCTCAACCGGAAGATTTCTGGCTTTAGCCACCCGTGGGATTTGCCACGCGGTAGCCTCGGGAGAAAGCTGCCCGTCCAGGCCGCTGGCCGACGTGGTTACCAGGTCAACCGGGACCGCCGGATTAGCGTCCGGGTTAGCCGCACGCAGCGTGCTAATGCGAGCCTTAACCTCTTTGTCCAGCTCCGGGTTGCTGGCCGCAAGGTTGCTGCCGCCGGATGCCATTGGATTATAGGGGCTATCCGAGGTGGCAGAAGGGCGCCCCTGGAAATATTTTGCGTTAGTAAAGTCTTGGCCAATCAGCTCTGAACCACGAACTTTACCGTCTTCAACGATCAATGAGCCGTTGGCCTGGGCCGGGAACCACCACTGCCCCAGCAGCGTGGCGACGAGGGGGTAAACCCCGCCGGTAATCAGCGTCAGGATAATCAGCAGTAATAAAGCGGGGCGTAACGTAGCCATGTTCTTTTCCTCTTAGACCAGACCGAGCACGGTCAGGATCACGTCAATCACTTTGATACCAATAAACGGCACGACGATACCGCCCAGACCATAAATCCACAGGTTGCGGCGCAGCATTGCCGCGGCGCTCAGCGGCTTATAGCTGATGCCTTTCAGGGCCAGCGGGATCAGGCAGATGATGATCAGCGCGTTAAAAATGACCGCACTCAGAATGGCCGAAGCAGGGGAGTGCAGGTGCATCACGTTCAGCGCGTTAAGCTGCGGATAGGTCACCGCAAACGCCGCCGGGATAATGGCGAAGTATTTCGCCACGTCGTTGGCGATACTGAAGGTGGTCAGCGACCCGCGCGTCATCAGCATTTGCTTCCCGATGTGCACCACTTCAATCAGCTTGGTCGGGTTAGAGTCCAGGTCCACCATGTTGCCGGCCTCTTTCGCCGCCTGAGTCCCGGAGTTCATCGCTACCGCAACGTCTGCCTGTGCCAGCGCCGGGGCATCGTTGGTACCGTCGCCGGTCATGGCGACCAGTCGGCCTTCGGCCTGATACTGACGAATCAGCGCCAGTTTGGCTTCCGGCGTGGCTTCTGAGAGGAAGTCATCTACCCCGGCTTCGGCGGCAATGGCAGCGGCGGTCAGGCGGTTATCCCCGGTGATCATTACCGTTTTGATGCCCATCTGGCGCAGCTGCGCGAAACGCTCTTTAATGCCGCCTTTAACGATGTCTTTCAGCGCAATCACGCCCAGCACGTTGGCCCCTTCGGCAACCACCAGCGGCGTGCCGCCCTGACGAGCTACGCCTTCAACCAGCGTGTCGACCTGCGCCGGGAAGTGGCCGTTGTTCACCTCCACATGGCGACGGATGGCGTCCACGGAACCTTTACGGATCATGCGGTCCTGAATGTTGATGCCGCTCATGCGGGTTTGGGCGGTAAACGGCACGAACGTCGCCTGCAGGCTTTGCACGTCGCGTTCGCGCACGTTAAAGCGCTGTTTTGCCAGTACCACGATGCTGCGGCCTTCCGGGGTTTCATCCGCCAGCGAGGCCAGTTGAGCCGCGTCGGCCAGCTCTTTTTCATCCACGCCAGGCGCAGGCAGGAAGGCAGAAGCCTGGCGGTTCCCGAGCGTAATGGTCCCGGTTTTGTCCAGCAGCAGGACGTCGATATCCCCGGCAGCTTCTACCGCACGGCCGCTGGTGGCGATAACGTTCGCGCCCAGCATGCGGCTCATCCCGGCAACGCCGATGGCGGAAAGCAGGCCGCCGATGGTGGTTGGGATCAGGCAGACCAGCAGGGCAACCAGCACGGTCACGCTTGCCGCCTGGCCGCCGTAAGCTGAGAACGGCCACAGGGTAGCGGTCGCCAGCAGCAGCACGATGGTCAGCGCTACCAGCAGAATAGTCAGGGCGATTTCGTTCGGCGTTTTACGACGCTGGGCGCTTTCAACCATGGCAATCATGCGGTCGAGGAAGGTTTCCCCCGGGTTGACGCTGCACTGAATAACCAGCCAGTCGGACAGAATGCGCGTCCCGCCGGTCACCGAGGCAAAGTCGCCGCCGGACTCACGAATAACCGGTGCCGATTCCCCGGTGATGGCGCTTTCATCTACCGATGCGCCACCTTCAAGGACCTCGCCATCGCAGGGGATGATATCCCCGGCTTCCACCAGCACGACGTCACCTTTACGCAGGTCGGCTGCCGGAACATGGTCAACCTGGGCATCGTGCTGCGGGCTGCGCAGTTTGCGCGCCCAACTGGTTTTTTTCACCCCTTTCAGGCTGTTGGCCTGGGCTTTGCTGCGGCCTTCTGCCAGCGCTTCCGCGAAGTTGGCGAACAGCACGGTAAACCACAGCCACAGGCTGATGGCGAGCGTAAAGAGGGCATCACCCTGCTGCAGGCCGGTGATCATCGCTATCCCGAGCAGGGTAGTGATGATGCTACCTACCCAGACGATAAACATCACCGGGTTGCGCCACTGCACCTGGGGTGCGAGCTTTTTAAAAGAATCAATTAGCGCCTGACGGATCAGACCAGGTTCAAACAGCGCCTGTTGCTTGCGACTCATGGAAGCCTCGTAATCAGAAATTAACCAGAGAAAGGTGTTCCGCAACCGGGCCTAAAGCGAGGGCGGGGATAAAGGTCAGGGCGCCAACCAGCAGCACTGTCCCAATCAGTAAACCGATAAACAGCGGGCCGTGAGTAGGCAGCGTACCGATGCTGACGGCCTGGGATTTTTTCGCGGCCAGTGAACCGGCAATCGCCATCACCGGGATAATCACCCCGAAGCGACCAAACCACATGCACACGGCCAGCAGCACGTTCCAGAACGGCGTGTTGGTGCTCAAGCCTGCGAAGGCGCTGCCGTTGTTGTTGGCGGCAGAAGAAACGGCGTACAGCACTTCGCTGAACCCGTGAATACCTGGGTTAGCTATCCCGCTGCGGCCTGCGTCGGTCATCAACGCCAGCGCGGTGCCGATCAGTACCAGGGCAGGCGTGATAAGGATGGCCAGCGAAGTCATCTTCATTTCCGGCACGTCGATTTTCTTACCCAGATATTCTGGCGTACGGCCAATCATCAGCCCGGCGATGAACACCGCCAGCAGCACGAACAGCAGCATGCCGTACAGGCCCGCGCCCACGCCGCCGAACACCACTTCACCAATCTGCATCAGCCACATTGGCACCATGCCGCCCAATGCGGTAAAGGAGTCATGCATCGCGTTAACTGCCCCGCAGGATGCGGCGGTGGTAATCACCGCGAACAGGCTGCTGTTCAGAATGCCGAAGCGGCTCTCTTTCCCTTCCATATTGATGCTGCTGTTTGCGCCCAACTGGGTGAAGTGCGGGTTACCCTGCAGCTCGGCCCACATCACTACCACCACGCAGACCACGAAGATAATGGTCATTGCCCAGAGCAGAGCACGTCCCTGACGGCGGTCGCCTACGGCTTCACCAAAGGCGAAGCAAAGGGCTGCCGGGATCAGGAAGATGGAGAGCATTTGCACGAAGTTGGTTAGCGCAGTGGGGTTCTCAAACGGGTGAGACGAGTTGGCGTTAAAGAAGCCACCGCCGTTGGTACCCAGCATTTTAATGGCTTCCTGAGAGGCGACAGGCCCCATCGGCAGCACGTGCTGAACGCCTTCAATCGTGGTGTAAGGCTGGTAGTCGGCAAAGTTTTGCAGCGAGCCCTGGCTAATAAAGAACAGCGCCATCAGCAGGGCGACAGGCAGCAGGATATAGAACGTAACGCGGGTTAAATCGACCCACGCGTTGCCCAGCGTGCTGGCGGAATGGCGAGAGAAGCCGCGGATCAGCGCAAACACCACCGCAATACCGGTCGCCGCTGAAACGAAGTTCTGCACCGTCAGGCCAACCATCTGGCTGAAGTAGCTCAGCGTGGTCTCACCGCCGTAGGACTGCCAGTCGGTGTTGGACACGAAGCTTACTGCCGTATTCAGCGCCAGATGCCACGAAAGCCCCGGCAGCTGCTGAGGGTTGAGCGGCAGGCTGCCCTGGAACATCAGGATCGCGAAAAGAAACAGCAGCCCGAAAACGTTAAATGACAGAATCGCCATCAGGTAGCGCTTCCAGCCCATCTCTTCGCCTTTACTGCCAATCAGCGACCACAGAAGAGGTTCTATGCGGCCGACCACAGGCAGAGGTTCACCTTCGATCAGGCGGGCAAGCACCGCTCCCAGCGGTTTCGCAAGGGCGAAGAGCACCAGCAGGAAGCTGGCGATCAGTAAAAATCCGGACGCAGCCATTAAAAAGCCTCCGCTTTAATCAGGGCATAAACCAGGTAACCCAACAGCAAGAAGACCAGCACGATGCCGGTTATGACGCCTGCACTCACAATCCACCTCCAACGGTGCGTTAAGCATTTCGCGGCAGAATAGGATTTCGGGTGAAAAGATGTCGTAAAAGTCCGGGGGCGGGGTGTAAAAAAAGTATAAAAATGGAAAAGCCATTGGTTAACTAATGGTTAGTATTTATTTAACCATTTTGTAACTTAATTACGCGTGCAGTGATAAATAGCGCACAAAAAAGCACAATTATCTGGTCGGATGAGTAGTAAACTTTCACGTAATGAGATAGTATTTTGACCAGATAACAAGTTTCGATTTTCCGACATGCGGTGTCGGTCACACATTATGAGGAGAAGCCTATGTCTTTATATAAAGAATACCCTGCGCATCAGGTCATCCTGCGTCGCGCATTTGCAGTCGCGGCGGGCGTGCTGGCGCTGCCGGTGATGCTGTTCTGGAAAGATCGCGCACGCTTTTACAGCTATCTGCATCGCGTGTGGTCCAAAACCAGCGACAAGCCGGTGTGGATGGCGCAATCAGAAGCCGGCGCCTTCGATTTTTACTAAAAGCTGAATCGATTTGACGAAAGCTACCTCCGGGTAGCTTTTTTGTTGCCCGCGTCTTGCTACACTTAGTTAACAACTGAGGAGCAGACAATGAACGACACTATTCCGATTGGTATCAGCGCCTGCCTGCTGGGGGAGAATGTCCGCTTTGACGGCGGCCACAAGAAGCTGGCCTTTGCCGTTAACGAGCTGGCACCCTGGGTGCGGTTTGAACCGGTTTGCCCCGAAATGGCCATTGGTCTGCCGACGCCTCGCCCCGCGCT
Organism: Cedecea neteri; assembly: GCF_000757825.1. GTDB lineage: Bacteria > Pseudomonadota > Gammaproteobacteria > Enterobacterales > Enterobacteriaceae > Cedecea > Cedecea selenatireducens. The sequence goes on along the minus strand of NZ_CP009451.1, from coordinate 1,349,368 downwards.
CAGGCTGGTGAAGCTGAACGATGGCGAGCTTGCCCTGCGTTTAAGTAACCAAAGCGAAGGCGACTTTACCGCCACGATGCAGGCGTTTTCCTCACGCCATGTCAGCGGGCTTGAGCACCTCTGCGGCTACATTGTTTGTGCGAAATCGCCGAGCTGCGGGATGGAACGAGTCCGGGTCTATGACGAAGAGAGTAAAAATAACCGTAAAAGCGGCACCGGCGTGTTTACCGCCGAGCTTCAGCGTCAGCTTCCGTGGCTGCCTGTTGAAGAAGATGGGCGCCTATGCGATCCGGCTATCCGCGAGAATTTCGTCGAGCGCATTTACACGCTGTTTGAGCTGAACCAGCTGCGCAAAAGTGGATTAACGCGGGGCAAACTCATCGCCTTCCACAGCCGCTATAAGCTTCTGCTGCTGGCTCATTCTCAGCCTGAATACCGCGAGCTGGGGCGCTTTGTGGCGTCCATTGAGGATTGGGCTTCGCTGGAGGGGTTCTTCGTTGAGTATCGCCAGCGCCTGATGGCCTTAATGCAGCATCAGGCCACGCGCCGCAACCACACCAACGTTTTGATGCATGTGCAGGGTTATTTCCGTCGACAGCTGAATCCGCGCCAGCGGCAGGAACTGTCTGAGCTCATTGCCCGCTACCGCCAGGGCACGCAGCCTTTACTCGCGCCGATCACCCTGCTGAAACACTATATGGCAGAATACCCGGACCGTTATCTCGATCAACAACGCTACTTTGAACCGTATCCCGAAGCGCTACGCCTGCGGTACGGCAACTAAATCAGGAGAGTTATGACCACCCATCTGGTCTGGTTTCGCAACGATCTTCGTGTTCACGATAACTACGCCTTACACGCCGCCTGCCGCAACCCCGATGCAAAAGTCATCGGGGTATTTGTTGTTACGCCCGAGCAGTGGCGTCAGCATGTGATGGCCCCGAAGCAGGCTGAATTCATCTTTCAGCATGTGCAGGCATTGGGCCATGCGCTTGCCGGGCGTGGGATTGAACTTCATATCAGGCAGGTCGCGGATTTCACCGCATCGGTTGCTTACATAAAAGCGTTTTGCACTGAGCAAAACGTTGATGCGCTTTTTTACAACTACCAGTATGAAGTCAACGAGCGTGCCCGTGATGCCGCCTTAGAAAAAGCGCTTGATGTCGACGTGACCGTGCAAGGTTTTGATGACAGCCTGCTGCTGGCGCCGGGCAGCGTTACGACCGGTAACCACGAGATGTATAAAGTGTTTACTCCTTTCAGTAAGGCGTTTATTCGGCGTTTGCAGGAAGGACTACCGGAGTGCGTACCGGCGCCGAAAACTCGGGGAGAGGTTCCATTCAACGAACAGTTTGCGTTCGATGTGCCGCTTGAAAAATTTGACCACGAGATTTTCCCTGTAGGTGAGCAGGAGGCGATCGGTATGCTACGTAAGTTTTGCCAGCAGCCGGCTGCTGACTACCCGGAGCAGCGAGATTTCCCTGCTATAGAAGGGACCAGCCGCCTGTCGCCTTATCTGGCAACCGGCGTTTTGTCTCCACGCCAGTGCCTGCATCGCCTGTTAAAAGAGCAGCCTAAAGCGCTGGAGGGTGAAGCCGGAGCGACCTGGCTCAACGAACTTATCTGGCGCGAATTTTACCGCCATCTGATGGTCGCTTACCCGAAGCTTTGCCGTCATCGCCCGTTTATCGCCTGGACCGATAAGGTTCGCTGGCGCGGGGATGATGCGCTGCTTGAAGCCTGGCAGCAGGGTAAAACCGGCTACCCGATTGTCGATGCGGCGATGCGCCAGCTCAACCAAACGGGCTGGATGCATAACCGCTTACGCATGGTTGTGGCGAGTTTCCTGGTAAAGGATTTGCTGATCGACTGGCGGCAGGGCGAGCGCTACTTTATGTCTCAGCTGATTGACGGCGACCTGGCGGCTAACAACGGCGGCTGGCAGTGGGCTGCTTCCACCGGTACCGACGCCGCGCCCTATTTTCGTATTTTTAACCCCACAACCCAGGGCGAACGCTTCGACGCGGACGGCGACTTTATCCGCCAGTGGCTGCCGGAGCTGAAAGCGGTTCCCGGCAAGCAAATCCATTCCCCATGGGCCTGGGCTGATAAACAAAAGCAAACGCTGGACTACCCGCGCCCGATTGTTGACCATAAGCAGGCCCGACTGAATACGCTTGCGGCCTACGAGGCAGCAAGAAAATAACTGAAGAGAATAATGATGAAAAACAGTGAACTGGAACGCCTGATTAATGAAAAGCTGAACAGCGCGGCGATTAGCGATTACGCCCCCAATGGCCTGCAGGTTGAAGGCCGGGAAGAGATCCGCAAGATTGTTACCGGCGTGACCGCCAGCCAGGCGCTGCTGGATGAAGCCGTGCGTCAGCAGGCCGACGCTGTGATTGTGCACCATGGCTATTTCTGGAAAAACGAATCACCGGTCATTCGCGGCATGAAGCGTAATCGCCTTAAGACGCTGCTGGCGAACGATATCAATCTTTACGGCTGGCATTTACCGCTCGATGCCCATCCGCAGTTGGGCAATAACGCCCAGCTGGGTGCGCTGCTGGGCATTGAAACAAAAGGGGAAGTTGAGCCGCTGGTGCCGTGGGGGGAATTCCCGACGCCGCTTTCCGGCGTTGAGCTTGCCTCCTGGATTGAAATGCGTTTAGGCCGCACGCCGCTGTGGTGTGGCGATACCGGCCCGGATCAGATTCGCCGCGTGGCGTGGTGTACCGGCGGCGGACAGGGCTTTATCGATAGCGCCGCACGTTTTGGCGTGGATGCGTTTATTACCGGCGAGGTTTCCGAGCAGACGATTCATTCGGCTCGCGAGCAGGGGCTGCACTTCTACGCTGCTGGCCATCATGCCACTGAACGCGGCGGTATCCAGGCGCTGAGCGACTGGCTAAACAGCGAAACCGATCTCGACGTTATTTTTATCGATATCCCAAACCCAGCCTGATTCTGGAGGGCCTGTGCAACGAGCTCGCTGTTATTTACTCGGTGAAAAAGCGGTGGTTCTGGAACTGGAGCCTCCCGTCATGCTCGCCAGCCAGCAGCGTATTTGGGGGCTGTTGGATCGCCTGAATGCCTCTGATGAGGTGAGCGAGGCCATTCCGGGCATGAATAACATCACCGTTGTGCTGAAAGATCCTCAGCGGCTGGCGCTGGACGGTATCGAGTGGCTGCAGCGCTGGTGGGAAGAAAGTGAGGCGGTAATACCCACGCCTCGCCGGATTGAGATCCCGGTAGTTTATGGCGGTGTAGCCGGGCCCGATCTTGACGCAGTAGCTCGCCAGAACGATCTCACTCCCGCCCAGGTGGTTGCCCTGCATTCCAGTGCTGAATACATCGTCTATTTCCTTGGCTTCCAGCCAGGATTTGCCTATCTGGGCGGGTTACCTGACATCCTCGCGACGCCCCGGCGCGCCGAGCCACGGCTTGAGGTCGCTGCGGGTTCGGTAGGCATCGGCGGTAGCCAAACCGGCATTTATCCGCTGGCGACGCCGGGCGGCTGGCAAATTATCGGCCGCACTCCGCTCAGCTTGTTTAATCCTGACAACGCATCACCCACTTTATTGTTGCCCGGAGACAGCGTGCGTTTTGTGCCGCAGAAGGAAGGCATATGCTGAAAATTATTCGCGCCGGTCTACAGACCAGCGTGCAGGATACCGGCCGTGAAGGGTTTCGCCAGCTTGGCGTCAGCCGCTGCGGTGCGCTGGATATTCCGGCGATTACTGTCGCCAATTTATTAGTCGGGAATACGCCCGACACACCGGCGCTGGAGCTTACTCTTGGGCAATGCGTGATTGAGTTTGGGCGTGATGGCTGGTTTGCGCTGACTGGCGCAGGTTGCCATGCGGATCTGGATGGCAAAGCCGTGTGGACAGGCTGGCGGCTGGCGGTAAAAAAAGGGCAAAGGTTAACGTTAAAAAAACCTTCGCACGGCATGCGTAGCTACCTTGCCGTTGACGGGGGCTTAGATGTCCCCGAGGTAATGGGCTCTTACAGCACCGACCTTAAAGCCGGTATTGGCGGCCATGACGGACGCCTGTTGCGTGATGGCGACCAGATTCCTTTACGGAAATCTCAGCACAAATTTCAGCGTTCACGGGGCGTAAAACAGCTGCTGTGGGGCAACCGTATTCGCGCCCTGGCCGGACCGGAATATCAGGAATTCAGCAAGTCTGCGCAGGAGAGCCTCTGGCGGCTGGCCTGGAAAATCAGCCCGCAGAGTAACCGGATGGGCTATCGGCTACAGGGGCCGGAGCTGGAGCGAACTACCCAGCGAGAAATGCTGTCCCACGGTCTGTTGCCCGGCGTCATTCAGGTGCCGCATAACGGCCAGCCAATAGTCCTGATGAACGATGCGCAGACAACCGGCGGCTACCCTCGCATTGCCTGCATTATCGAGGCCGATCTTTATCATCTGGCCCAGGTCAGGCTAGGGGAGCCTATTCATTTTGTGCCGTGTTCGCTGGAAGAGGCGCTAAAGGCGCGCCGTGAGCAGGCCATTTATCTCGAGCAGATTGCCTGGCAACTGACGCAGGAAGAATAACGTTTCAGGGAGTTGAGTATGCCGGAAGGACCGGAAATCCGCCGCGCGGCGGACAAACTTGAAGCCGCCGTGGGCGGCGAGCCGTTAACCGAAGCCTGGTTTGCTTTTGAAGAGCTAAAGCCGTTCGAGGCTATGCTCAAGGGCAAGACTATCGAGCGGATTGAAACCCGCGGCAAGGCAATGCTGACCCATTTTTCTAATGGCTTAACGTTGTACAGTCATAACCAACTATACGGCGTCTGGCGGGTGGTTGAGGCTGATAAACAGCCAGAAACGAAGCGAGTTTTAAGGGTTAAGCTACAAACGGCCGAAAAAGCCATTTTGCTGTACAGTGCCTCAGACATTGAAATGCTGGAGCAGAAACAGCTTGAGCAGCATCCTTTCCTGCAGCGTGTAGGGCCAGATGTGCTGGACGAGACGCTGACGGTGGGGCAGGTCAAAGAGCGTTTGTTATCGCCGAAGTTTCGCCGCAGGCAGTTCAGCGGCCTGCTGTTAGATCAGGCGTTTTTGGCCGGGCTGGGCAACTATCTTCGGGTGGAGATCCTTTGGGAGGCAGAGCTTGCGCCTCAGCACCGCGCTGAGGATTTAAGCGAAGAGCAGGTTGAGCGTTTCGCCGGGGCTTTGCTGGCTGTGCCTCGTCTTTCTTATCAGACGCGAGGGCAGGTGGATGAAAATAAACATCACGGCGCAATCTTTAGTTTCAGGGTGTTTCATCGGGCCGGTGAACCGTGCGAGCGCTGCGGAGAGATAATTGAAAAAACGATGCTCTCTTCGAGGCCGTTTTACTGGTGCCCCGTCTGTCAGAAATAAAAAAACGCGCCATAAGGCGCGTTTTTTACTCAGAAAGCGGAAAAATTACTTTTTGAGATCTGATTTGAAATCACGTTTGTCGTAGCCGGTATACAGCTGACGTGGACGGGCAATTTTGATGCCGTCGTCGTGCATTTCGTTCCAGTGTGCAATCCAGCCCACGGTACGCGCCATCGCGAAGATAACGGTAAACATGGAGGATGGAATGCCCATCGCCTTCAGGATGATGCCGGAGTAGAAGTCTACGTTCGGGTAGAGTTTCTTCTCGATGAAGTACGGGTCGTTCAGCGCGATGTGTTCCAGCTCCATCGCCACTTCCAGCAGGTTGTTGTCCTTCAGGTTCAGCTCTTTCAGCACTTCGTGACAGGTTTCACGCATCACGGTGGCACGCGGGTCGTAGTTTTTGTACACGCGGTGGCCGAAGCCCATCAGGCGGAACGAGTCATTTTTGTCTTTGGCGCGACGGATAAATTCCGGAATGTGCTCCACGGTGCTGATCTCTTCCAGCATTTTCAGCGCAGCTTCGTTGGCGCCGCCGTGAGCCGGTCCCCACAGGGAAGCGATGCCCGCAGCGATACACGCAAACGGGTTAGCGCCGGAGGAGCCAGCGGTACGCACGGTGGAGGTAGAAGCATTCTGTTCGTGGTCAGCGTGCAGGATCAGGATCCTGTCCATTGCGCGTTCCAGAATCGGGTTAACTTTGTACTCTTCGCACGGCGTGGAGAACATCATGTTCAGGAAGTTAGCCGAGTAGGAGAGGTCGTTGCGCGGGTAAACGAAAGGCTGACCAATCGAATACTTGTAACACATAGCTGCTACGGTCGGCATTTTAGAGAGCAGGCGGAATGCCGCGATTTCACGGTGGCGTGGGTTATTCACGTCGAGTGAGTCGTGGTAGAAGGCCGCCAGAGCACCGGTTACACCGCACAGTACGGCCATCGGATGCGAGTCGCGACGGAAGCCGTGGAACAGACGGGTAATCTGCTCATGAATCATGGTGTGGCGGGTCACGGTGGTTTTGAATTCTTCGAACTGTTCCTGCGTCGGCTTTTCGCCGTTCAGCAGGATGTAGCACACTTCCAGGTAGCTGGATTCGGTAGCCAGTTGGTCAATCGGGAAGCCGCGGTGCAAAAGAATGCCTTCGTCACCGTCGATATAAGTGATTTTGGACTCGCAGGATGCGGTAGAGGTGAAACCTGGGTCAAAAGTAAATACACCTTTAGAACCAAGACTACGGATATCAATTACATCCTGACCTAGCGTGCCCTTTAGCACATCAAGTTCGAGAGCATCGTCACCATTTAGGGTGAGGTTTGCTTTAGTATCAGCCATTTACGGTCTCCTTAGCGCCTTATTTCATAAGACTGCCAGGCGTCCAATTTGCATTCGAACCCACAATGGTTGGTTACCAGTTTTTTAATTGGCTCGCGGCTCTGTTTAGAGGAGTACAACCAGGGTACAGAGCGATGGGCGCTTGCAGGTAACACTCGCTTTGAGGGCGAAACTACAGCAAATCAGCGTCTTAGCAATCAGTATCATTCAAACCTGTATATCACTAATAACTGTCCTGATCTCTCGGGTCAATACCCATCCACTGTTACATAACTATTACTCAGGTGAAAGGCTGACCCTATAACTTTTGCGAATTATACGGCTTTTCGGGCCCTGTTTGTAACAAGAATGTTTAACTTTTGTCAAATCAGATGATTAAAATTTAAAATAATGTTGTTATCGTGATCCTGCTCACTGTTCCGAGCAAAACCCTTCAAACATTATGTGGGTTAATTGTAATGATTTTGTGAAGAGCCTATACTGCCGCCAGGTCTCCGGAACACCCTGCTACCGGGAGCCACCCAGCGTTGTAGCCAGATCTCTGGCCTCTGGATGTAGCTGTTTTTTGCATGACGCACAGTTATAGAAAGTTAGCGCTGTCTGACCCCGAATGCAGATCCGGAGGAAGGAAACAATAAGAAGAGCATGTGGGCGCTATTCATGATAAGAAACGTGAAAAAACAACGACCTGTCAATCTGGACCTGAAAACGATCCGGTTCCCCGTCACTGCAATCGCTTCCATCCTCCACCGCGTTTCCGGCGTGATCACATTTGTGGCGGTCGGCATTCTGCTTTGGTTGCTGGGATTGTCACTCTCATCTCCGGAAGGTTTTATCACCGCTTCCGCCGTGATGAGCAGCTTTATCGTTAAATTTATAATGTGGGGCATTCTGACGGCTCTGGCCTATCACGTCGTGGTGGGTGTCCGCCATCTGCTGATGGACTTTGGCTATCTGGAAGAGACCCTTGTAGCGGGCAAACGATCCGCACATATCTCCTTTGTTATTACCGTCGTGCTTTCAATTCTTGCAGGAGTCCTCGTATGGTAAGCAATGCCTCCGCATTGGGTCGCAATGGCGTGCACGATTATGTGCTGGTTCGCGCTACCGCCATCGTATTAACCCTGTACATCATCTACATGATTGGCTTCTTCGCTTTCACCAGCGAGCTGACCTATGACGTCTGGCACGGCTTCTTTGCCTCTGCCTTCACCAAAGTTTTCACCCTGCTGGCACTGTTCTCTATTTTGATCCATGCCTGGATTGGCATGTGGCAGGTGTTGACCGACTACGTTAAACCGCTGGCGATTCGCCTTCCTTTACAGCTGCTGATTGTTGTCGCGCTGTTGGTTTACGTCATTTATGGATTCGTTGTGGTGTGGGGTGTGTAATGAAACTGCCAGTCAGAGAATTTGATGCTGTAGTGATTGGTGCTGGTGGCGCAGGTATGCGCGCAGCGCTACAGATTTCCCAGAGCGGCCAGACCTGTGCGCTGCTTTCTAAAGTGTTCCCAACCCGTTCCCATACCGTATCCGCGCAGGGTGGCATCACCGTTGCGCTCGGTAATACCCATGAAGATAACTGGGAATGGCACATGTACGACACGGTAAAAGGTTCCGACTATATCGGTGACCAGGACGCCATTGAATATATGTGTAAAACCGGCCCGGAAGCGATTCTGGAGCTGGACCACATGGGCCTGCCTTTCTCCCGTCTGGAAAACGGCACCATCTATCAACGCCCGTTCGGCGGCCAGTCAAAAGACTTCGGCGGCGAGCAGGCGGCACGTACTGCCGCAGCGGCTGACCGTACCGGCCACGCGCTGCTGCACACCTTGTATCAGCAGAACCTGAAAAACCACACCACCATCTTCTCCGAGTGGTATGCGCTGGATCTGGTTAAAAACGCCGACGGCGCCGTTGTGGGCTGTACCGCGCTGTGCATCGAAACCGGGGAAGTGGTTTACTTCAAAGCCCGCGCGACCGTGCTGGCAACCGGCGGTGCAGGCCGTATTTATCAGTCCACCACCAACGCCCACATTAATACCGGTGACGGCGTAGGCATGGCTATCCGCGCTGGCGTACCGGTGCAGGATATGGAGATGTGGCAGTTCCACCCAACCGGTATCGCCGGGGCGGGGGTTCTGGTCACAGAAGGCTGCCGTGGTGAAGGCGGTTACCTGCTGAACAAACACGGCGAACGCTTCATGGAGCGTTATGCCCCGAATGCTAAAGACCTGGCGGGTCGTGACGTGGTGGCGCGTTCCATCATGATCGAAATCCGCGAAGGCCGTGGCTGTGATGGCCCGTGGGGGCCACACGCTAAGCTGAAACTGGATCACCTGGGTAAAGAAGTGCTGGAATCCCGCCTGCCGGGTATCCTGGAACTGTCCCGTACCTTCGCCCACGTAGATCCGGTGAAAGAGCCGATTCCTGTTATCCCAACCTGCCACTACATGATGGGCGGCATTCCGACCAAAGTGACCGGTCAGGCGCTGACCGTGAACGAGCAGGGTGAAGATGTGGTTATCCCTGGCCTGTTCGCCGTGGGTGAAATTGCGTGTGTTTCCGTGCACGGTGCAAACCGTCTGGGCGGTAACTCCCTGCTTGACCTGGTGGTGTTCGGTCGTGCTGTCGGCCTGCATCTGCAGGAATCCATTGCCGAGCAGGGCGACCTGCTTGACGCAACCGAAGCCGAAATCGACGCGTCCCTTGAGCGCCTTAACCGCTGGAACGGCAACCGTAATGGTGAAGATCCGGTGGAAATCCGTAAAGCGCTTCAGGAATGTATGCAGCACAACTTCTCGGTATTCCGTGAAGGTGACGCCATGGCCAAAGGTCTTGAGCAGCTGAAAGCGATCCGCGAGCGTCTGAAAAATGCCCGTCTGGACGACACTTCCAGCGAGTTCAACACCCAGCGCGTTGAGTGTCTGGAGCTGGATAACCTGATGGAAACCGCCTACGCCACCGCGGTGTCGGCAAACTTCCGTACCGAGAGCCGTGGCGCGCATAGCCGCTTCGACTTCCCGGATCGTGATGACGAAAACTGGCTGTGCCATTCCCTGTATCTGCCAGAGTCGGAGTCCATGACGCGTCGTAGCGTCAACATGGAACCGAAACTGCGTCCGGCGTTCCCGCCGAAGATTCGTACTTATTAATGCGGAGACAGGACAATGAAACTCGAATTCTCAGTTTATCGTTATAACCCGGACGTAGACGACGCGCCGCGTATGCAGGATTACACCCTGGAAGCGGAAGAAGGTCGTGACATGATGCTGCTTGACGCTTTAATGCAGCTGAAAGAAAAAGATCCTAGTCTGTCATTCCGTCGTTCCTGCCGCGAGGGCGTTTGTGGCTCTGACGGCCTGAACATGAACGGCAAAAACGGCCTGGCCTGTATCACGCCAATCTCGGCGCTCGGTAACGGCAAACAGAAGATAGTCATCCGTCCTCTGCCCGGCCTGCCGGTGATCCGCGATTTGGTGGTGGACATGGGGCAATTCTATACTCAATATGAGAAGATTAAGCCTTACTTGTTGAATAATGGGCAAAATCCACCCGCTCGCGAGCATTTACAGTCGCCGGAGCAGCGTGAAAAACTGGATGGTCTGTACGAGTGTATTCTTTGCGCCTGCTGCTCGACCTCCTGCCCATCGTTCTGGTGGAACCCGGACAAGTTTATTGGCCCGGCCGGCCTGCTGGCGGCGTATCGTTTCCTGATCGACAGCCGCGACACCGAAACGGACTCGCGTCTGGACGGCCTGAGCGATGCTTTCAGCGTATTCCGCTGTCACAGCATTATGAACTGCGTCAGTGTTTGTCCTAAGGGGCTGAACCCGACGAAAGCTATCGGCCATATCAAGTCGATGCTGTTGCAGAAAAGCGCTTAAGTAATAAGAGGGGAGTGCTGTTCCCCTCGCCCTGACCCTCTCCCCACAGGGGAGAGGGAACGGATTGCAGGAAATCTTTAAAAACTGCCCTACAAATCTTGTATAGAGACAGTTTTTAAAGGTTCCTTCGCGGGCCGCCCTCCACGGCAACAGGCTCGAAGAAAGTGAACCCTGGAACGTATACCTGTATACCCTACGGTGTGCGTTATAGTTATCCACGGCGAAATAAGCATAAATTTGCTTAAGGGATCACGATGCAGAACGGCGCGATGAAGCCCTGGCTGGACTCTTCCTGGCTGGCGGGCGCAAACCAGTCCTACATAGAGCAGCTCTATGAAGACTTCTTAACCGATCCTGACTCTGTTGATGCGCACTGGCGCAGCATGTTCCAGCAGTTAGCTGGCACCGGAGCGAGACCGGATCAATTCCATTCAAAAACGCGTGATTATTTCCGTCGTCTGGCGAAGGATGCCTCACGTTACTCCACCGCAATCACCGATCCTGACACTGACGTTAAGCAAGTTAAGGTTCTGCAGCTGATCAACGCCTGGCGTTTCCGCGGGCATCAGGCAGCAAACCTCGATCCGCTTGGCCTGTGGAAGCAAGAATCCGTTCCCGATCTGGATCCGGCTTTCCACAATCTGACGGATGAGGATCTGCAGCAGAGCTTTAACGTGGGGTCTTTTGCCGGCGGCAAAGAAACCATGAAGCTTGCGGATCTGATTGACGCTCTGCAACAAACCTACGGCGGCTCTATTGGCGCCGAATACATGCACATTACCAACACAGAAGAGAAACGCTGGATCCAGCAGCGCATTGAATCTGTGGTGGGCCAGTCAACCTTTACGCCGGAAGAGAAAAAACGCTTCCTGAGCGAGTTGACTGCAGCAGAAGGTCTGGAACGTTACCTGGGTGCCAAATTCCCCGGGGCGAAACGCTTCTCGCTGGAAGGCGGCGACGCGCTGGTTCCGATGCTCAAAGAGATGATTCGCCATGCCGGTAAGAGCGGCACGCGCGAAGTGGTGCTGGGTATGGCGCACCGCGGTCGTCTTAACGTGCTGATCAACGTTCTGGGTAAAAAACCGCAGGATCTGTTCGACGAATTTGCCGGTAAACATAAAGAGCACCTCGGCACCGGTGACGTGAAGTACCACATGGGCTTCTCTTCCGACGTGGAAACCGAAGGCGGCCTGGTTCACCTGGCGCTGGCGTTTAACCCGTCTCACCTTGAAATCGTTAGCCCGGTGGTTATCGGTTCCGTGCGTGCGCGCCTGGATCGTCTGGATAAGCCAGGCAGCAATCAGGTTCTGCCGATCACCATCCACGGTGATGCCGCCGTAGCCGGGCAGGGCGTGGTTCAGGAAACCCTGAACATGTCTAAAGCGCGTGGCTACGAAGTGGGCGGTACCGTACGTATCGTTATCAACAACCAGATTGGTTTCACCACCTCTAACCCGCTGGATGCTCGCTCCACGCCGTACTGTACCGATATCGGTAAGATGGTGATGGCGCCGATTTTCCACGTGAATGCGGACGACCCGGAAGCGGTTGCCTTCGTGACTCGTCTGGCGCTGGATTTCCGTAATACCTTCAAACGCGACGTGTTTATCGACCTGGTTTGCTACCGTCGCCACGGTCATAACGAAGCTGATGAGCCAAGCGCAACTCAGCCTGTGATGTACCAGAAAATCAAAAAACATCCGACCCCACGTAAGATTTACGCCGACAAGCTGGAGCAGGACAAGCTGGCCACGCTGGAAGATGCTACCGAAATGGTGAATCTGTACCGCGATGCGCTGGATGCCGGTGAATGCGTCGTCAACGAATGGCGTCCGATGAACATGCACTCCTTTACCTGGTCGCCGTACCTCAACCACGAGTGGGACGAAAGCTACCCGAACAAGGTTGAGATGAAGCGCGTGCAGGAACTGGCTAAGCGCATCAGCACCGTGCCGGAAGCCGTAGAGATGCAGTCTCGCGTGGCTAAAATTTACGGCGATCGTCAGGAAATGGCGAACGGTAACAAGCTGTTCGACTGGGGCGCAGCGGAGAACCTGGCTTACGCCACGCTGGTAGACGAGGGCGTGTCCGTCCGTCTGTCCGGTGAAGATGCGGGGCGCGGTACCTTCTTCCACCGTCATGCGGTTATCCATAACCAGAGCAACGGTTCTACCTATACGCCGCTGGCGCACGTGCATAACAGCCAGGGCATTTTCAAAGTCTGGGATTCCGTACTGTCTGAAGAAGCGGTGTTGGCCTTTGAATACGGTTACGCCACGGCAGAACCACGTACGCTGACCATTTGGGAAGCCCAGTTCGGGGACTTCGCTAACGGTGCTCAGGTCGTGATTGACCAGTTCATCAGCTCCGGCGAGCAGAAATGGGGCCGTATGTGTGGCCTGGTAATGCTGCTGCCGCATGGCTATGAAGGTCAGGGTCCGGAGCACTCCTCCGCGCGTCTGGAGCGTTACCTCCAGCTGTGCGCCGAGCAGAACATGCAGGTTTGTGTCCCGTCTACGCCGGCTCAGGTTTATCACATGCTGCGTCGTCAGGCGCTGCGCGGGATGCGCCGTCCGCTGGTAGTGATGTCACCGAAATCTCTGCTGCGCCATCCGCTGGCGGTTTCCAGCCTCGACGAACTGGCCAACGGCACTTTCCAGCCGGCAATTGGTGAGATTGACGAACTGGATCCTAAAGGCGTGAAGCGTGTAGTACTGTGTTCCGGTAAGGTTTACTACGACCTGCTTGAGCAGCGTCGTAAAAACGACCAGAAGGATGTGGCGATTGTGCGTATCGAGCAGCTCTATCCGTTCCCGCATCAGGCGGTACAGGAAGCGCTGAAACCGTTCGCTCACGTGCATGATTTTGTCTGGTGCCAGGAAGAGCCGCTGAACCAGGGCGCCTGGTACTGCAGCCAACACCACCTCCGCGAAGTGATTCCGTTTGGGTCTGCCCTGCGTTATGCAGGTCGCCCGGCCTCCGCCTCTCCGGCGGTAGGGTATATGTCCGTTCACCAGAAGCAGCAGCAAGATCTGGTTAATGACGCGCTGAACGTCGAATAAATTAAAGGATAAATAATGAGTAGCGTAGATATTCTAGTTCCTGACCTGCCTGAGTCCGTAGCCGACGCGACAGTGGCAACCTGGCATAAAAAACCGGGCGACAGCGTCAAACGTGACGAAGTGCTGGTTGAAATCGAAACTGACAAAGTGGTGCTGGAAGTCCCGGCCTCTGCGGACGGCATTCTGGAAGCGGTACTGGAAGACGAAGGCACGACCGTGACTTCTCGTCAGATTCTGGGTCGCCTGCGTGAAGGCAACAGCGGCGGGAAAGAAACCTCCGTCAAGTCTGACAGCAAAGAGTCTACCCCGGCTCAGCGTCAGCAGGCTTCTCTGGAAGAGCAGAATAACGATGCCCTCAGCCCGGCTATCCGCCGTCTGATCGCAGAAAATGACCTCGACGCCAGCGCTATCAAAGGCAGCGGCGTGGGTGGCCGTATCACTCGCGAAGACGTTGAAAAACACCTGAGCGAAGCAAAAACGAAACAGCCTGCACAGGCGAAAGCCGCAGAGGCTTCTCAGGCGCCGGTTGCTCCACTGGCTGGCCGCAGCGAAAAACGCGTGCCGATGACCCGCCTGCGTAAGCGCGTGGCCGAGCGTCTGCTGGAAGCGAAAAACTCCACCGCCATGCTCACAACCTTCAACGAAGTGAACATGAAGCCAATCATGGAACTGCGTAAGCAGTACGGTGAAGCGTTTGAAAAACGTCACGGCGTGCGTCTGGGCTTCATGTCCTTCTATATTAAAGCCGTGGTTGAAGCGCTGAAACGCTATCCGGAAGTGAACGCTTCCATCGACGGTGAAGACGTGGTTTACCACAACTACTTCGACGTTAGCATCGCGGTTTCTACCCCGCGTGGTCTGGTGACGCCAGTGCTGAAAGATGTTGATACCCTGGGTATGGCTGACATCGAAAAACGCATCAAAGAGCTGGCGGTGAAAGGCCGTGACGGCAAGCTGACCGTAGAAGAGCTGACCGGCGGTAACTTCACCATCACCAACGGCGGCGTCTTCGGTTCCCTGATGTCTACACCAATCATCAACCCACCGCAGAGCGCGATTCTGGGCATGCACGCCATCAAAGACCGCCCAATGGCGGTTGACGGTAAAGTAGAGATCCTGCCGATGATGTACCTGGCGCTCTCCTACGATCACCGTCTGATCGATGGCCGCGAGTCCGTGGGTTACCTGGTCGCTATTAAAGAGCTGCTGGAAGATCCAACTCGTCTGCTGCTGGACGTGTAGTCAAATAAGACTCTGGCGGGTGCTTTGACACCCGCCCCTACAACCAAATCTAACCTTACCCCGAGCGTTAATGCTCTTTATCTGGATGGATAGAACTCATGAACTTACACGAATATCAGGCGAAACAGTTGTTTGCTCGGTATGGTTTACCGGCACCCGTCGGTTACGCCTGCACCACACCGCGTGAAGCGGAAGAAGCCGCCTCTAAAATTGGCGCGGGTCCTTGGGTGGTGAAATGTCAGGTTCATGCCGGTGGCCGCGGTAAAGCGGGCGGTGTGAAAGTGGTTAACAGCAAAGAAGATATTCGCGCTTTCGCTGAGCACTGGCTGGGCAAACGCCTGGTAACTTATCAAACGGATGCAAACGGCCAGCCGGTTCACCAGATTCTGGTTGAAGCTGCGACCGACATCGACAAAGAGCTCTACCTGGGCGCGGTTGTTGACCGTAGCTCTCGCCGCGTAGTCTTCATGGCTTCCACCGAAGGCGGCGTGGAAATCGAAAAAGTGGCGGAAGAAACCCCGCACCTGATCCACAAAGTAGCGCTGGATCCGCTGGCAGGGCCAATGCCTTACCAGGGCCGTGAGCTGGCGTTCAAACTGGGTCTGGAAGGTAAACAGGTTCAGCAGTTCACTAAGATCTTTATGGGGCTGGCGGCGATTTTCCTCGAGCGCGATCTGGCGCTGATCGAAATCAACCCGCTGGTTATCACTAAGCAGGGCGACCTGATCTGCCTCGACGGCAAACTGGGCGCTGACGGCAACGCGCTGTTCCGCCAGCCGGATCTGCGTGAAATGCGCGACCAGTCTCAGGAAGACCCGCGTGAAGCTCAGGCTGCACAGTGGGAACTGAACTACGTTGCGCTGGACGGCAACATCGGCTGTATGGTTAACGGTGCGGGCCTGGCAATGGGCACCATGGACATCGTTAAGCTGCACGGCGGTGAGCCGGCTAACTTCCTTGACGTGGGCGGCGGTGCGACCAAAGAGCGCGTGACCGAAGCCTTCAAAATCATCCTGTCAGACGACAAAGTGAAAGCCGTTCTGGTGAACATCTTCGGCGGTATCGTACGCTGCGACCTGATTGCCGACGGCATCATCGGCGCGGTAGCCGAAGTGGGCGTTAACGTGCCGGTTGTGGTACGTCTGGAAGGTAACAACGCCGAACTGGGCGCGAAGAAGCTGGCGGATAGCGGCCTGAACATCATTGCAGCGAAAAGTCTGACGGACGCAGCACAGCAGGTTGTTGCTGCCGTGGAGGGGAAATAATGTCCATTTTGATCGATAAAAACACCAAGGTAATTTGCCAGGGCTTTACCGGCAGCCAGGGGACTTTCCACTCCGAACAGGCGATTGCCTACGGGACGCAAATGGTTGGCGGCGTGACGCCAGGCAAAGGCGGCACTGAGCACCTGGGCCTGCCGGTATTCAATACCGTGCGTGAAGCCGTAGACGCTACCGGCGCGACCGCTTCCGTTATCTATGTTCCAGCCCCGTTCTGCAAAGACTCCATCCTGGAAGCGATTGATGCAGGCATCAAGCTGATTATCACCATCACCGAAGGTATCCCTACGCTGGATATGCTGACCGTGAAGGTTGCGCTGGATGAAGCAGGCGTGCGCATGATCGGGCCTAACTGCCCGGGCGTTATCACCCCAGGCGAATGTAAAATCGGCATCATGCCGGGCCACATTCACCTGCCGGGCAAAGTGGGCATCGTTTCCCGTTCCGGGACGCTGACCTATGAAGCCGTTAAGCAGACTACCGACATCGGCCTCGGCCAGTCGACCTGCGTCGGCATCGGCGGTGACCCGATTCCTGGCTCCAACTTCATTGATATCCTGAAGATGTTCGAGGAAGATCCGAAAACCGAAGCCATCGTGATGATCGGTGAAATCGGCGGGAGCGCAGAAGAAGAAGCGGCGGCTTATATTAAAGAGCACGTGACCAAACCTGTTGTGGGCTACATTGCCGGCGTAACCGCGCCAAAAGGCAAGCGTATGGGCCATGCTGGCGCCATCATCGCGGGCGGGAAGGGGACTGCGGATGAGAAATTCGCTGCTCTGGAAGCCGCTGGGGTGAAAACCGTTCGCAGCCTCGCCGACATTGGCGACGCGCTGAAAGCTATTCTGCCGCAGTAAGCAGATGCCCCCGTGTAAGCGGGGGAAACAGTAATAATAAGTGTTCGACATGGTTGGCCACCCTGGGTGGCCTTTTTTTATGTTTGCTTCTTCAGGCCTTTGGTTCGTCCCCCGCTGAGCTGTGCTTTTCCTCTCTTGTATTTTTTTCCTGAATAATTTCATTAAGCGATATTTTCACGCTGTAACCTTATAAAAAATAATGATTTGTTAATTTGATTCATATTAAAGGTGAATTATTTGTGAATAATAAAAGGAAGGCATCAAAATCATGAAAGAACGGGCGTCATTAATATTGTAAAGATGATGCGGCAGACGGGGGGGCAATTTAAGGAAAGCCTTTAGATATCCGCTTAATGTTGAGAATACGGCGCATGTAATTAACCTAAAGCGAAGCGCTAAAACATATCGTTAACAACAATTTCACGATTAATTCTCCATTGAAAAATAATTAACATTACCGGTGTAAATTGTTTTGGATCAATGTTTAAAGCTGGCATTACGGGATATAAAGGGGCAAAATTGCTGTAGATCAAACTGGCCGAGTCACGGTGTTTTAGCTATAAATTGATCGCCGTCGTAAAACGTAAAAAACATTAAGCAAAGACCTGTTTATTGTAAGGGAATTGCAGGGTAATATAATTACGGGTTATTTTTGATTTTATTAACGTGTTTGTAACCTTTCACCTTTTGATTTCACATTTGAATAAAGTGGGCGATAAAAAGGGGTCTGGAAGCGAATGTATTTGTATTAGGGCATGCTTGTGGCAAACCTCCCGGTGAACCACAGTCGAAGTCTTCATGCGAAGAGCAAGGAGTCAAGATGTTTGATATTGTCGAACTGTCGCGCTTACAGTTTGCCTTGACCGCGATGTACCACTTCCTGTTTGTGCCATTAACGCTCGGTATGGCGTTTTTGCTGGCCATCATGGAAACGGTCTACGTTCTGTCAGGTAAGCAGATTTATAAAGATATGACCAAATTCTGGGGCAAGTTGTTTGCAATCAACTTTGCGCTGGGGGTGGCAACCGGTTTAACCATGGAGTTCCAGTTCGGGACTAACTGGTCTTACTATTCTCACTACGTCGGGGATATCTTCGGTGCGCCGCTGGCTATCGAAGGCCTGATGGCATTCTTCCTCGAATCCACCTTCGTTGGTCTGTTCTTCTTTGGCTGGGATCGTCTCGGCAAAGTTCAGCACATGGCCGTCACCTGGCTGGTGGCGCTGGGCTCTAACCTCTCCGCACTGTGGATTCTGGTCGCCAACGGCTGGATGCAAAACCCTATCGCTTCCGACTTCAACTTCGAAACGATGCGTATGGAAATGGTCAGCTTCTCCGAGCTGGTCCTGAACCCGGTTGCGCAGGTTAAATTTGTTCATACCGTGGCATCCGGCTACGTGTGTGGCGCGATGTTTGTGCTCGGTATCAGCTCTTACTACATGCTGAAAGGCCGTGACTTCGCGTTTGCGAAGCGCTCCTTCGCCATCGCGGCGAGCTTCGGTATGGCCGCCATTCTCTCCGTTATCGTGCTGGGTGATGAGTCCGGTTATGAAATGGGTGACGTGCAGAAAACCAAACTTGCCGCAATTGAAGCCGAATGGGAAACCCAGCCCGCGCCGGCTGCCTTTACCCTGTTTGGTATTCCTGACCAGGATAAACAAGAAAACCGCTTTGCTATCCAGATCCCTTACGCGCTGGGGCTTATCGCTACCCGCTCCGTTGATAAGCAGGTTACCGGCCTGAAAGAGCTGATGGTGCAGCACGAAGAACGTATCCGTAACGGGATGAAGGCGTACAGCCTGCTCGAGCAGCTGCGTAAAGGCTCTGCCGATCAAAGCGTGCGTGATGACTTCAACCATGTGAAGAAAGACCTTGGCTATGGCCTGCTGCTGAAGCGCTACACGGAAAACGTCACCGACGCGACCGAAGAGCAGATTCAGAAAGCGACCAAGGACTCTATTCCTCGCGTGGCACCGCTGTACTTCGCGTTCCGTATCATGGTGGGCTGTGGCTTCCTGATGCTGTTCATTATTGCTGCCTCCTTCTGGACCGTAACCCGCAACGCCATCGGTTCGAAAAAATGGCTGCTGCGCGCCGCGCTGTACGGTATTCCGCTGCCGTGGATCGCAATCGAGTCCGGCTGGTTTGTGGCTGAATACGGCCGTCAGCCGTGGGCGGTAGGTGAGGTTCTGCCGACGGCAGTGGCCAACTCTTCGCTAAGCGTGGGTGACCTGCTGTTCTCCATGATACTGATTTGCGGCCTTTACACGCTGTTTATGGTGGCGGAGCTGTTCCTGATGTTCAAATTTGCTCGCCTTGGGCCGAGCAGTCTGAAAACAGGACGCTATCACTTTGAGCAGTCCAACGTGGCTTCTCAGCCGGCACGCTAAGACAGGAGTCGTCAAATGATTGATTATGAAGTATTGCGTTTTATCTGGTGGCTGCTGGTCGGCGTCCTGCTGATTGGCTTCGCCGTCACCGACGGCTTCGACATGGGCGTGGGCATGCTGTCACGCGTGATTGGTCGTACCGACGTTGAGCGCCGCATTATGGTGAACTCCATTGCGCCACACTGGGACGGTAACCAGGTCTGGTTGATCACCGCCGGTGGTGCGTTATTTGCCGCCTGGCCAATGGTCTATGCCGCAGCCTTCTCCGGCTTCTACGTGGCGATGATTCTGGTGCTGGCTTCTTTGTTCTTCCGCCCGGTAGGTTTCGACTACCGTTCGAAGATTGAAGATACCCGCTGGCGTAACATGTGGGACTGGGGCATTTTCATCGGGAGCTTTGTGCCGCCGCTGGTCATTGGCGTGGCGTTCGGCAACCTCTTGCAGGGCGTGCCGTTCCACGTAGATGAATATCTGCGTCTCTACTACACCGGTAACTTCTTCCAGCTGCTGAATCCGTTTGGCCTGCTGGCCGGCGTTGTCAGCGTGTCGATGATTGTTGCTCAGGGTGCAACCTACCTGCAGATGCGTACCGTCGGTGAGTTACATCTGCGTGCTAAAGCGGCGGCTCAGATTGCCGCGCTGGTAATGATGGTTTGCTTCGCACTGGCAGGCGTTTGGGTGGTTTACGGCATCGATGGATACGTTGTGACCTCCGTATTGGATCATCATGCTGCCTCTAACCCGCTGACTAAAGAAGTCGCGCGTCAGGCCGGTGCCTGGATGGTTAACTTCAACAATATGCCAGGCCTGTGGGCAATTCCTGCGCTGGGCGTTGTGTTGCCGCTGCTGACCATTCTGATGTCTCGTCTGGAGAAGGGCGCTCTGGCGTTCATCTTCTCCTCACTGACGCTGGCCTGTGTGATCCTGACCGCCGGTATTGCTATGTTCCCGTTCGTGATGCCTTCCAGCACCATGATGAACGCTAGCCTGACCATGTGGGATGCGACATCCAGCCAGCTGACGCTGAATGTGATGACCTATGTTGCTATCGTGTTCGTACCCATCATTCTTCTCTACACCACCTGGTGTTACTGGAAAATGTTCGGTCGTATCACCAAAGAGCACATCGAAAGCAACTCCACCTCTCTGTACTAATAAGGAGCTGATTATGTGGTATTTTGCATGGATTCTGGGCACGCTTCTCGCGTGTGCATTCGGGATTATTACCGCGCTGGCTCTCGAGCACGTTGAGGCGAGCAAAGCCGGAAAAGAAGAGCACTGATGGAATACGTTATCGCGAAACTATACGCGGTAATGGACAAGAGCCCCTTGCGGGCTCTTTCCTTAGTGATGGCGCTGGTGCTGGCAGGGTGCATTTTTTGGGACCCGTCTCGTTTCGCCGCGAAAACGAGTGAGCTGGAGATTTGGCACGGCTTCCTGCTGATGTGGGGCGTTTGTGCCGGGATCGTTCACGGCGTGGGCTTCCGCCCAACCAAAGTACTTTGGCAGGGTATTTTCTGCCCGCTGATTGCCGATTTAGTGCTCATCGCTGGACTGCTATTTTTCTTCTTCTGAATGCCGTCGCGCATTCCCCCGCACGATGCAGAAATTATGGGCTTTAACAAGCCCATAAAAATTTACTTAACGTTTAAAACAATCCATTCCAAACCCTCATTCTCTTGCGTATAGTAAGCAGCGTTAAATTGTATTACCGGGATGTAAAGTGAGTACAACGCTGTTTCGATGGCCGGTTCGTGTTTACTACGAAGACACAGACGCCGGGGGTATGGTTTACCATGCCAGTTATGTTGCTTTTTACGAAAGAGCACGCACAGAGATGCTGCGCCAGCACAACTTTAACCAGCATTCCTTGTTGGCGGAGCGTGTCGCCTTTGTCGTACGCAGGATGACCGTTGATTATCTTGCGCCTGCCCGACTCGACGATTTACTCGAAATCCAAAGTGAAATTACATCGATGCGCGGCACTTCTATGGTGTTTACGCAGCGAATAGTCAACGCTGAAAATCAGTTACTGAACCAAGCTGAAGTGCTGATTGTTTGTGTTGATCCACACCTTATGAAGCCTCGTGCGCTTCCCAAGTCTATTGTCGCGGAGTTCAAGCAGTGACTGACATGAATATCCTTGATTTGTTCCTGAAGGCTAGCCTTCTGGTCAAATTTATCATGTTGATTTTGATTGGTTTTTCCATCGCATCATGGGCAATCATCATTCAGCGAACGCGTATCCTTAATGCCGCCAGCCGTGAAGCTGAGGCGTTTGAAGACAAGTTCTGGTCCGGGATCGAACTGTCTCGCCTGTATCAGGAAAGCCAGGGCCGTCGCGAAAGCCTGAGCGGTTCTGAGCAAATTTTCTATTCCGGTTTTAAAGAGTTCGCGCGTCTGCATCGCGCAAACACCCACGCGCCAGAAGCCGTGGTTGAGGGAGCATCCCGTGCGATGCGTATCTCAATGAGCCGCGAGCTGGAAACGCTGGAAACCCATATTCCTTTCCTTGGCACCGTTGGTTCCATCAGCCCGTACATCGGTCTGTTTGGTACGGTGTGGGGGATCATGCATGCGTTTATCGCCCTCGGTGCGGTGAAGCAGGCAACGCTGCAAATGGTTGCACCGGGTATTGCTGAAGCGCTGATTGCGACTGCGATTGGTCTGTTTGCCGCTATTCCGGCCGTTATGGCGTACAACCGCCTGAACCAACGCGTGAACAAACTGGAATTGAATTACGACAACTTCATGGAAGAGTTCACGGCTATCCTGCACCGTCAGGCTTTTACCAGCAGCGAAAAGCAGTAACAAGGGGTAAGTCATGGCCAGACGCGGACGTGGTCGTCGTGAGCTGAAGTCAGAAATTAACATCGTTCCATTGCTGGACGTGCTGTTGGTGCTGCTGCTGATCTTTATGGCAACGGCGCCGATCATCACCCAGAGCGTCGAGGTGGATCTGCCGGATGCGACAGATTCCCAGACCGTCAGCAGTAACGATGAGCCGCCGGTCATTATCGAAGTGTCCGGGGTAGGGCAGTACAGCGTAGTGGTTGAAAAAGATCGTATGGATCAGCTGCCGTCAGAGCAGGTTGTTGCGGAAGCGCAGCGCCGCCTGCAGGCAAATCCTAAAACGGTCTTTTTGATCGGCGGTGCAAAAGATGTTCCGTATGACGAGATCATCAAGGCGCTGAATCTGTTGCATCAGGCGGGCGTGAAGTCCGTCGGTTTGATGACACAGCCAATCTGATCCATTTCGCTTAAAACGTTTGGGAACCGAGAGTGTCAAAGGCAACCGAAGAGAACGCTAAATTAAAACGAGCGATCGTCGTTTCAGTGGTGCTGCACATCATTTTGATTGGCATCCTGATCTGGAGCTCGTTTGATGAGCACATTGATGCATCCGCGGGCGGTGGCGGTGGTTCTTCTATTGACGCGGTGATGGTTGACCCGGGTGCGGTAGTGGATAACTACAATCGCCAACAGCAGCAGCAGGCAAGCAGCAAACGTGCCGCCGAGCAGCGTGAAAAACAGGCGCAGCAGCAGGCAGAAGAGCTTCAGCAAAAACAGGCGGCGGAGCAACAGCGCCTGAAAGAGCTGGAGAAAGAGCGTTTAGCGGCTCAGGAGCAGGCAAAAGCGCAGGCCGAGCAGCAGAAGCAGGCTGAAGCGGCCGCGAAGCAGGCTCAGGAACAGCAGAAACAGGCTGAGACCGCTGCCGCTGCTGCGAAAGCAAAAGCCGATGCGCAGGCGAAAGCTCAGGCTGATGCCCAGGCGAAGGCTGCGGAAGAAGCGGCGAAGAAAGCCGCGGCGGACGCTCAGAAGAAAGCGACTGAAGAAGCGGCGAAGAAAGCGGCTGACGCAGAGAAAAAAGCGGCCGCAGACGCTGCCGCAGCAGCGAAGAAAGCTCAGCAGGATGCTGAGAAAAAAGCTGCAGATGCTGCCGCTAAGAAAGCTGCGCAGGATGCCGAGAAGAAAGCTGCCGCAGAGGCCGCGAAAGAGGCTGCTGCCGAAAAAGCGGAAGCGGCTAAACAGGCTGCTGCCGAAAAAGCAGCGGCTGAAAAGGCTGCCGAGAAGGCCGCCGCTGATAAAGCTGCCGCCGCGAAAGCCGCAGCAGACAAGAAAGTGGCTGCTGACGCGAAGAAAAAGGCTGCTGCTGAGAAAGCCGCTTCTGACAAAGCCGCAGCGCAGGGCGTTGACGACTTATTCGGTGATTTAAGCTCAGGTAAGAATGCACCGAAAACGGGCGGTGGGGCGAAAGGTAATGCCGCAGCCGCCGCCGGAAAAGGGAATAATAAAAACAACGGCGCAAGCGGCGCAGAGATCAACGGCTACGCAGGTCAGATAAAGGCAGCGATCGAGAGCAAGTTCTATAACGATCCTTCGTTTGCCGGTAAGACCTGTTCACTGCGGATCAAGCTGGCGCCGGACGGCCTTCTGCTTGATATCAAGCCAGAAGGTGGCGATGCGGCACTTTGCCAGGCTGCCGTTGCGGCAGCGCGTCTGGCGAAGATTCCTAAGCCGCCAAGCGAAGCTGTTTATGAAGTCTTCAAGAACGCACCGATCGACTTTAAGCCTTAACGCGGTTTTCCCCGCCACAACGGGGAAAGCACACTAAGCTGAGTTACAGGGTTTTGGTAGTTTTGTGTATTTGGGTTTGTTAACATTCTGCTAAATTATCGTGGGCTTTCCGCCCGGATAAGGGAGATATGATGAAGCAGGCATTTCGTGTAGCGTTAAGTTTCTTAATGCTGTGGGCAGCGGTGCTGCACGCAGAAGTTCGTATCGAGATCACCCAGGGTGTCGACTCTGCTCGTCCAATTGGTGTGGTTCCGTTTACCTGGGCAGGCCCTGGCGCCGCGCCTGAAGATATTGGTGGCATTGTTGCTGCCGACCTGCGTAACAGCGGTAAATTCAATCCTCTCGACAGATCTCGCCTGCCTCAGCAGCCGGGTTCTGCTCAGGAAGTTCAGCCTGCAGCCTGGACCGCGCTCGGTATTGACGCCGTCGTGGTAGGTCAGGTTACGCCAAACGGCGACGGGAGTTACACCGTTGCTTACCAACTGGTCGACACCTCAGGTGCGCCGGGCACGGTGCTGGCCCAGAACTCCTACAAAGTGAACAAGCAGTGGCTGCGTTATGCAGGCCACACCGCCAGTGACGAAGTGTTTGAGAAGCTGACCGGGATTAAAGGCGCATTCCGTACCCGTATTGCTTACGTTGTACAGACCAATGGCGGCCAGTTCCCGTATGAGCTGCGTGTTTCTGATTACGATGGCTACAACCAGTTTGTGGTTCACCGTTCTCCGCAGCCGCTGATGTCTCCTGCATGGTCTCCGGACGGCAGCAAACTGGCTTACGTGACCTTCGAAAGCGGCCGTTCTGCGCTGGTTGTGCAGACGCTGGCTAACGGCGCAGTGCGTCAGATTGCTTCGTTCCCGCAGCACAACGGCGCACCGGCATTCTCTCCGGACGGTTCTAAGCTGGCGTTCGCGCTGTCTAAAACCGGTAGCCTGCAGCTGTACGTGATGGACCTGGGTTCTGGCCAGATTCGTCAGGTGACTGAAGGTCGCAGCAACAATACCGAACCAACCTGGTTCCCGGACAACCAAACCCTGGCCTATACCTCTGACCAGGCGGGTCGTCCACAGATTTATAAAGTCAGTATTAGTGGCGGTGCTCCGCAGCGTCTTTCCTGGGAAGGTGGTCAGAACCAGGATGCCGATGTCAGTGCCGATGGTAAAATTATGGTAATGGTCAGCTCCGCTAGCGGTCAGCAGCACATTGCCAAACAGGATCTGGTAGCGGGTGGCGTAACAACTTTATCGTCAACGTTCCTGGATGAAACGCCAAGTCTGGCACCTAACGGCACTATGGTAATCTACAGCTCTTCTCAGGGGATGGGATCCGTGCTGAATTTGGTTTCAACAGATGGGCGTTTCAAAGCGCGTCTTCCGGCAACTGATGGACAGGTCAAATTCCCTGCCTGGTCGCCGTATCTGTGATAACAATATTGATTATTAAAGGATCAAAGAAATGCAACTGAACAAAGTGCTGAAAGGGCTGATGATTGCTCTGCCGGTTATGGCTATCGCGGCGTGTTCTTCTAACAAGAGCGCCAACAATGGTCAGAGCGGTGAAGGTATGCTGGGTGCCGGCACTGGTATGGACGCTAACGGCCACGGCAACATGTCTTCTGAAGAGCAGGCTCGTCTGCAGATGCAACAGCTGCAGCAGAACAACATCGTTTATTTCGGTCTGGACAAATACGATGTTAGCTCTGAATTCGCTGCAATGCTGGATGCGCACGCTAACTTCCTGCGTAGCAACCCGTCTTACAAAGTGACCGTAGAAGGTCATGCGGATGAGCGCGGTACCCCAGAGTACAACATCGCCCTGGGCGAACGTCGTGCTAACGCCGTTAAAATGTACCTGCAAGGTAAAGGCGTTTCTGCAGACCAGATCTCCATCGTTTCTTACGGTAAAGAAAAACCTGCAGTACTGGGTCATGACGAAGCGGCATACGCTAAAAACCGTCGTGCCGTACTGGTTTACTAAGAGAATCGCATGAGCAGTAACTTCAGACATCACTTGTTGAGTCTGTCGTTACTGGTTGGCATAGCGGCCCCCTGGGCCGCTAATGCTCAGGCGCCAATCAGTAGTGTCGGCTCAGGCTCGGTCGAAGACCGTGTCACTCAACTCGAGCGTATTTCTAACGCTCACAGTCAGCTTTTGACCCAACTCCAGCAACAACTCTCCGATAACCAGAATGATATTGATTCCCTGCGCGGTCAGATTCAGGAAAACCAGTATCAGCTGAATCAGGTTGTGGAGCGTCAAAAGCAAATTTTGCTGCAGATGGATAGCCTTAGCGGCGCGGCTGCGGGAGCAGGGCAACAGCCTGCTGCCGGTGCCTCTCAGGGGGCGACCACGCCGGACGCAGGAGCCTCTAACGCGGCCCCTGCGGCTCCAGCGCAGGGCGGTGACGCAAACAGCGATTACAATGCAGCCATCGCGCTGGTGCAGGATAAATCGCGCCAGGACGATGCCATCAACGCCTTTCAGAGCTTTGTGAAGAAGTATCCGGATTCAACTTATCTGCCGAACGCCAACTATTGGCTCGGTCAGTTGAATTACAACAAAGGTAAAAAGGATGATGCGGCGTTTTATTTTGCCTCCGTGGTGAAAAATTACCCGAAATCACCGAAGGCTCCGGACGCCATGTTTAAGGTCGGCGTGATCATGCAGGACAAAGGCGACGTCGCAAAAGCGAAAGCCGTCTACCAGCAGGTCGTAAAACAGTATCCGGGAACCGACGGTGCAAAGCAGGCTCAAAAACGCCTGAACGCACAGTAATGCTTGCGGCCTGACCAGATATCGTCGTTTTTCTGGTCTTGCCGTGCGAAACGTAAGCAGTTGAACGATATGCGTCAAAATTATTGTTGCGTCAAAATCTTAAATCAGTAATATATGCCGCCGTTGCCAAGGGATACGAAACAAACCCAAAGTGACGCAAAAGTGGGTCGTTAGCTCAGTTGGTAGAGCAGTTGACTTTTAATCAATTGGTCGCAGGTTCGAATCCTGCACGACCCACCACTTTAAAGTAATAAGCTGTAGTCAGGCGTGAAGGGTTCGAACCTGCAGCAGGTTTGAGTTGAGCGAAAGCGAAACAACGTTGTGATAACAACGACCCGAAGGGTGATAATCATCCTGCACGACCCACCACTTTAAAGTAGATGCAGTAAAGAAGTTTGCAGTAACCGCACAGCGGGTCGTTAGCTCAGTTGGTAGAGCAGTTGACTTTTAATCAATTGGTCGCAGGTTCGAATCCTGCACGACCCACCATCTTTTAAGATGAAAATTGTAAGTGAATCGTGAAGGGTTTGAACCTGCAGCAGGTTCTAATCTAGTGCAGCAAAACTTCAAAGCAGTAACCGCATACAGCGGGTCGTTAGCTCAGTTGGTAGAGCAGTTGACTTTTAATCAATTGGTCGCAGGTTCGAATCCTGCACGACCCACCAAATTCAAACTAAAGCGCCTTCAGGCGCTTTAGTTGTTTCTGGAGCAAGGACTATTATGTGCAGGATAACGTCGTTGCTTGCGACGACGGCCCGAAGGGCGAGCATAGCGAGTCATCCTGCACGACCCACCAATGTAGGAAGGCGCCCTAAAGGCGCCTTTTTGCTATCTGCGATTTGAAAAATCACGCTTATCAAACACAGCCTTCCTCATTTTCTTTTTCTCTCACAGCACCAGGCAATTCCTCACGACATTTTGATTAAATTTCGCTATCTTGTTTAGCATATAAAACAGTGAATGCAGGTAATAGCGTAAATCACGCTTAATACGGCCTGTTATGTTAAGTCAGTAAAACGAGATTGCATGATGAGCGTAATGTTTGATCCGGAAACGGCGATTTATCCATTTCCACCTAAACCAGCTCCGCTAAGCGGGGACGAAAAGCAGTTCTATCGTGAAAAAATTAAGCGCCTGCTCAAAGAGCGGAATGCGGTGATGGTGGCTCACTACTACACTGACCCGGAAATCCAGTCTCTCGCAGAAGAGACGGGCGGTTGTATCTCTGACTCGCTTGAGATGGCTCGCTTTGGCGCTAACCATCCTGCTTCTACGCTGCTGGTGGCGGGCGTTCGTTTTATGGGGGAAACGGCGAAAATCCTCAGCCCTGAGAAAACAATTTTGATGCCAACCCTCAATGCCGAGTGTTCATTGGATCTTGGCTGCCCGATTGAGGCATTCAACGCGTTTTGCGACCAGCACCCCGATCGTACCGTCGTCGTCTATGCTAATACCTCTGCGGCGGTAAAGGCCCGGGCCGACTGGGTGGTTACGTCCAGTATTGCCGTTGAGCTGATTGAACATCTGGACAGTCTGGGAGAAAAAATTATCTGGGCGCCCGATCGCCATCTTGGCGGCTACGTTCAAAAGCAGACCGGGGCTGATGTGCTGTGCTGGCAGGGGGCCTGTATTGTTCATGATGAATTTAAAACTCAGGCCCTGGCACGCATGAAGGCGCTGTACCCTAATGCAGCCGTATTGGTACACCCTGAGTCGCCGCAGGCGGTGGTTGATATGGCCGATGCCGTGGGCTCGACCAGCCAGCTGATTAACGCGGCAAAAACGCTGCCTCATCAGCAGCTGATTGTGGCAACGGATCGCGGGATATTTTATAAAATGCAGCAGGCGTGTCCGGATAAAGAGTTGCTGGAGGCTCCTACTGCAGGGGAAGGAGCAACCTGTCGCAGCTGTGCACATTGTCCGTGGATGGCAATGAACGGGCTTAAAGCGATTGCTGAGGGACTGGAGCAGGGTGGCGCTGCGCACACCATAGAAGTGGAC
Source organism: Cedecea neteri (assembly GCF_000757825.1). GTDB lineage: Bacteria > Pseudomonadota > Gammaproteobacteria > Enterobacterales > Enterobacteriaceae > Cedecea > Cedecea selenatireducens. The sequence goes on along the minus strand of NZ_CP009451.1, from coordinate 1,320,592 downwards.
GCTGCGCTGCGTGAAGGGGCTCTCGTTCCGCTTAATCGTATGCTCGAGTTCGCGGCAGAGTTACGTCGGACGATAAAAGGCAACGCGTAAGATAATTACGCTCTGGGGGAGTACATGGATTTTTTTAGCACGCAGAATATTCTCGTCCACATTCCCATTGGGGCGGGCGGGTACGACTTATCATGGATTGAGGCGGTGGGGACGCTGGCGGGTTTGCTTTGCATCTGGCTTGCCAGCCTGGAGAAAATTGGGAACTACGCTTTCGGGCTAATCAACGTCACGCTGTTTGCCATCATTTTCTTTCAAATTCAGCTCTACGCCAGCCTGCTGCTGCAGCTGTTCTTTTTCGTGGCGAATATTTACGGCTGGTATGCGTGGTCACGGCAAAGCAGCAATAATCAGTCGTTACTGCAAATCCGCTGGCTTCCCTTGCCTAAGGCTATTGCCTGGCTGGTAATTATCATTGCGTCGATTGGATTGATGACGATATTCATCGACCCGGTCTTTGCTTTCCTCACCCGGATTGCCGTGACGGTGATGCAGAGCCTGGGAATGAACGTTACCCTGCCAGAACTCCAGCCGGATGCTTACCCCTTCTGGGATTCATGCATGATGGTGCTGTCGATTGTGGCCATGATCCTGATGACGCGTAAGTATGTGGAAAACTGGCTGCTGTGGACAATCATCAATGTGATAAGCGTTGTTATCTTTGCGCTGCAGGGTGTTTATGCGATGTCGCTGGAATATCTCATCCTGACCTTTATTGCGCTAAACGGTAGCCGGATGTGGATTAAAAGCGCGCGGCAGTCGGGCTCGCGCGCCTTCTCCTGATCAATGATGATGATGAGCATGGCCGGCAGAATGGTCATGCTCGTTCAGGTCACAGTCTGGCCCATGGCAAACCTGATACTCCATCTGTACCGTGGCATGTTCTATCTGGTACTCGTGCTCCAGAAAGTGATGTATACGCTCCAGAAGGGCATCGTGATCGTGGGGCGGTACGACCTGGACATGCAGCGTCATCAACGGTTTCTCTCCAACCAGCCAGATATGGACGTGATGCACGTTACGCACTTCCGGTATCGAGCGTGACAGATTACGTTTCAGAGCGGCAATATCAATGGCGCTCGGTGCACCTTCCAGCAGTTCATTAACGCTCTCTTTCAGCAGGCTCCAGGCGCTGCGCAATACCAGGCAGGAAACCAGCACCGAGAGGATCGGATCGATAGGTGTCCAGCCAGTCCAGAGAATCACCACCGCCGCTACAATGGCCCCCACTGAACCCAATAAATCGCCAAGAACATGGAGTGCCGCCGCGCGGACGTTAAGATTTTTCTCGCCGCTGCCACCGTGCAGGATCCAGAAAGAGACCAGGTTCGCCAGCAGTCCGGCGATGGCGATAGTCAACATCGCCCAGCCCGCAATTGGTTGGGGGTTTGAGAAGCGCTGAATCGCTTCCCAGACGATCAGGATGGTGATAACCACCAGTGCAATAGCGTTCACAAATGCGGCGAGCGTGGTGAGGCGCAGCAGGCCAAAAGTGTGCCGGGCGTCAGGCGGGCGACGGGAAAAATGCACGGCCAGCAGGGCAAACAGCAGGGCGGCTGCATCGGTTAGCATGTGTCCGGCGTCGGCCAGCAGGGCAAGCGAGCCGGAAAGCAGGCCACCGATAACTTCGGCAACCATGAAAATCGCCGTGATAAGAAAGGCAAACAACAGGCGTTTTGCGTTACTGTCGGAGGGGGTGTGTTGGTGTGAATGCGCCATAATCTCTCACAAATATCAGTCACGGTGAGCTAATTATAACCGCTTCCTGGCTTCAACTAGTTGAAAGATGCTGATAAAAAAAGAGAGCCGTCCGGCTCTCTTACAACTCTCTTTCATCGGGATATTACTGCGAAGTGCCGTCGACTTTCTTGTTCACGTCTTGCCCGCTGCCGGTCTCAACTTTTTTGTTGGTATCAGGGCAGCGTCCATCTTTGCACATGCTGTTTTTATGCACTTCGCTTTTGCTCATTTTATGGTGAGAGCCGTTGATTTTGTCATTACTCACCCCGTTTGGAGCAACTTTCTGGTGCGCGTCAGGCGCGACCTGGCCTGCTTCGGCGCTGGCGTTTGCCTGCCCGTTGTTTGCGCTCGACGTTGAGTCGGCGGCATAAACGATTCCGCTGCCCAGGGTCAGCGTGGCGGTTAATAGCAGCGTGGTTAATTTTTTCATGTTGTGCTCCTGTTCTGGTCGTTATTGCTGGATAACTTCGTCCAACAGTGCAGTGCAAAATGCTGAAAAATCCTGCAGGTCAGCAGTCTGCACCGGGCTTTAATTTTCAAAATAGTATTCAATATTGAAAATTTAATATTTTTCAGCGTTAACAGTTGGAAAGTGTAGTTAGCAGGAGAGTGTTCGCCATGTTTCCGCTGTTTTTTTCGAGTTTTCAGGATTAATCTGTGAGAAGTGTAAAAGCCCGTTTACACTTGTGGTTATGCGAGTTAGATTGAAAGGATTGCAACGAAGAAAAATATCAGGATGACTCCGGAACTATCATGAATTATCAGAACGACGACTTAAGAATCAAAGAGATTAACGAGCTTCTCCCCCCTGTAGCGCTGCTGGAAAAATTCCCCGCCACTGAAAAAGCTGCCCACACCGTCTCTCAGGCCCGCAAAGCGATTCACAAAATCCTTAAAGGCAGCGACGATCGCCTGCTGGTGGTGATTGGCCCTTGCTCCATTCACGACACGAAGGCTGCCAAAGAGTACGGCGCACGCCTGCTGGCGCTGCGTGAAGAGCTTCAGGGCGAGCTGGAAGTGGTTATGCGTGTTTACTTTGAAAAGCCGCGTACAACCGTAGGCTGGAAAGGCCTGATTAACGATCCGCATATGGACAGCAGCTACCAGATTAACGATGGTCTGCGCATCGCGCGCAAGCTGCTGCTGGATATCAACGATTCTGGCCTGCCGGCTGCAGGGGAATTCCTTGATATGATAACCCCGCAGTACCTTGCGGATCTGATGAGCTGGGGAGCAATCGGCGCGCGTACCACCGAGTCGCAGGTTCACCGTGAGCTGGCCTCAGGCCTGTCTTGCCCGGTTGGCTTTAAAAACGGCACCGACGGTACGATCAAAGTGGCAATTGATGCCATCAATGCCGCAGGCGCACCGCACTGCTTCCTGTCCGTGACGAAGTGGGGTCACTCCGCCATCGTCAACACCAGCGGTAACGGCGATTGCCACATTATTCTGCGCGGGGGCAAAGAGCCTAACTACAGCGCGAAACATGTGGAAGAGGTGAAAGCTGGCCTGGTTAAGGCAGGTCTTGAGCCCCAGGTGATGATTGATTTCAGTCACGCTAACAGCAGCAAACAGTTTAAAAAGCAGATGGACGTTTCTGACGACGTTTGCGGCCAGATTGCCGGGGGCGAGAAGGCCATCATCGGCGTGATGATTGAAAGCCATCTGGTAGAAGGTAACCAAAACCTGGAGAGCGGTGAACCGCTGGTCTATGGCAAAAGCGTGACCGATGCCTGCATTGGCTGGGAAGATACCGAAGTGGCGCTGCGCAAGCTTGCCGATGCGGTAAAGGCTCGTCGCGGCTAATGGCCTGATTTGAGCAATAAAAAAGGCGTGGTGCATACCACGCCTTTTTTTATGGGCGGCGAATTACTTCGCTTTACCCTGGTTTGCTACCGCTGCGGCCTTGGCTGCGATTTCGTCAGCGTTGCCCAGGTAGTAACGTTTCAGCGGTTTGAAGTTCTCATCAAACTCATAAACCAGCGGCACGCCGGTCGGGATATTCAGCTCGAGGATCTCATCTTCGCTCAGGTTATCCAGATATTTTACCAGCGCACGCAGGGAGTTGCCGTGAGCCGCAACGATAACGCGCTCACCGGATTTCATGCGTGGCAGAATGGATTCATTCCAGAACGGCGTTACGCGGTCGATGGTCAGCGCCAGGCTTTCGGTGGTAGGCAGCTCGCTGTCGGTCAGTTTTGCGTAACGTGGATCGTGGCCTGGGAAGCGCTCGTCGTCTTTAGACAGCTCAGGTGGGGTGATGGCAAAACCACGACGCCACTGTTTAACCTGCTCGTCACCGTATTTTTCAGCGGTTTCAGCTTTGTTCAGACCCTGCAGGGCACCGTAGTGGCGCTCGTTCAGTTTCCAGGATTTCTCGACCGGCAGCCAGGCCTGGTCAAGTTCATCGAGGATGTTCCACAGGGTGTGGATGGCACGTTTCAGCACAGACGTGTAAGCGAAGTCGAAGGTGAAGCCTTCGTCCTTCAGCAGCTTACCGGCAGCTTTAGCTTCGGTACGCCCTTTATCAGACAGATCAACATCATACCAACCGGTGAAGCGGTTTTCGTTGTTCCACTGGCTTTCGCCGTGACGAACCAGAACCAGCTTTGTAACAGCCATGATTTACTCCTTAATGAGCCTGGGATTAATGATAACAATTATCATTATATTGCCGCGCCATAAGCCACGGCAATGATAAACGTTTAACATAGCGAAAAAGCGCGTGGAGTGTAAGGTGGTTGTAAAAGGTTGTTATATTTTTGGCGTGATTTGGCGGTAAAGTCAGCGATTTGGCGAGAAATTGCCCTTAATGAAAAGGGCAATGAACGTTAGCGAGGCAGGAACTGATATTCCGTGATGCTGAGGTAAGCTTCCGTTGGTTTTAGCCAGCAGCTCGGCTGCGGCCATTCCGGGTGGTTTGGGCTGTCCGGTAAGAACCCGCTTTCCAGCGCCACACCATTCCAGTCGCTGTAGCTTTCCCGATCGCGCGCTGGCGTGCCTGCCAGATAGTTGCCTGTATAGCACTGTAGCGCCGGTGCCGTCGTATAGACCACCATTTCCAGCTCGCCGTCCGCTGACCAGACCCGGGCCACCGGCTGGCTGAGATCGCCTTTTGCCTGCAGCAGGAAAGCGTGGTCATAGCCTTTGGTGGCCTGCTGATCGGCATCGTTCAGAAAATCCTGTCCGATGGGTTTTGGCTCACGGAAGTCAAAGCTGCTGCCGCCAACTTTTTTCAGGTCACCTGCGGGTAAGCCGTTCGCTTCAACCGGCAGGTAGCTGTCGGCCAGCAGCTGAAGCTTATGCTGACGAACGTCGTTCTGAACGCTGTCCAGATTGAAGTAGGCGTGGTTGGTGAGGTTGACCGGGCAGGGCTTATCGACGGTGGCACGAAGCTCGATGCTAATGCGGTTATCTTCCGTCAGGGCGTAACGGGCCGTCGCGTGCAGTTTGCCGGGGAAACCCTGGTCGCCATCGCATGAGTCCAGTTCGTAAATCACTTCCTGCTCATTTTGAACGGCAATACGCCAGCGGCGCTTGTCAAAGCCTTCCGGCCCGCCGTGAAGCTGGTTTTCGCCCTGGTTAACGTCAAGCTGGAGCGTCTCGCCGCCAACGGTGAGCTTCCCTCCCGCAATACGGTTAGCGTAGCGTCCGACGGTCGCGCCCATAAAGGCGCTTTGCTGCAGATAGTGCTCCGGCGAAGCGCAGCCCAGCAGCGTCTCCCGGATGCTGCCGTCTTTTAGCGGCACGCGGCAGGAGAGCAAGGTCGCGCCCCAGTCCATCAGCGTAACCACCATCCCTGCGCCGTTACGCAGAGTGATAAGACGAAACGGCTGGCCGTCCGGCGCCAGATTCGGGGTCTCTTTTAGCATTGACCCGCTCCTTCGGAGGCTTTGCAAACGTAGAACGTTTCTTTAATGCCCGTTTTGTTTTCGTACTGCTCTTCTACCGCCTGCTTAACGGCCGGAACCAGGTCCTCTGGCACCAGCGCGACGATGCAGCCCCCAAAGCCGCCGCCGGTCATGCGTACGCCGCCTTTCTCGCCAATCGTGGCTTTGATGATGTCCACGAGGGTGTCGATTTGTGGCACGGTAATTTCGAAGTCATCGCGCATGGAGACGTGTGACTCGGCCATTAGCTGGCCCATTCGGACAAGGTCGCTTTTGGCCAGCGCGTCAGCGGCTTCCACAGTACGGATATTTTCGGTCAGCACGTGACGAACGCGTTTAGCAACGATTGGATCCAGCTCATGCGCCACTTCGTTGAATTTTGCCAGGTCGACGTCACGCAGCGCTTTTTGGCTAAAGAAGCGAGCGCCGGTTTCGCACTGTTCGCGGCGGGTATTGTATTCGCTGCCAACCAGCGTGCGCTTAAAGTTGCTGTTGACGATCACCACCGCGGCGCCTTTTGGCATCGAAACGGCTTTTGTGCCGAGAGAGCGGCAGTCGATCAGCAGCGCGTGATCTTTTTTACCAAGGGCGGAAATCAGCTGGTCCATGATGCCGCAGTTGCAACCGACAAACTGGTTCTCCGCTTCCTGGCCATTGAGCGCCAGCTGCGCGCCATCAAGCGGCAGGTGGTAAAGATGTTGGATAACTTTGCCCACGGCTACTTCCAGCGACGCGGAAGAGCTTAGCCCGGCACCTTGCGGCACGTCACCGCTTATCACCATATCCACGCCGGAAAAGTTGTTATCGCGCTTCTGCAGATGTTTCACCACGCCGCGGACATAATTCGCCCACTGCTGGGTTTCGTGCTTCACGATAGGGGCATCCAGAGAGAAGCTGTCCTGCTGGTTGTCATAATCGGCAGCAATCACCCGCACGGTGCGGTCATCACGTTTCGCACAGCTGATAACCGTCTGATAATCGATGGCACAGGGCAGGACAAAACCGTCGTTGTAATCGGTATGCTCGCCAATCAGGTTAACGCGGCCCGGAGCCTGAATGGTGTGGGTTGCCTGGTAGCCAAATTGTGCAGCAAACAGACGTTGGGTGTTCTCTTTCAGACTCATAATAACGCTCCTGACTGGCGGAAATGGATATCACTGACGGCACGCAAGCGTTCTGCGGCTTGCTCTGCGGTTAAATCGCGCTGCGTTTCGGCCAGCATTTCGTAGCCGACCATAAATTTACGCACCGTGGCGCTGCGCAGCAGCGGCGGATAGAAATGGGCATGAAGCTGCCAGTGCTGGTTGTCTTCACCGTTAAACGGCGCACCGTGCCAGCCCATGGAATACGGGAAAGAGCACTGGAACAGGTTGTCATAGCGGCTGGTGAGCTTTTTCAGCGCCAGCGCCAGGTCAGCGCTTTGTTCCGCGCTTAAGTCGGTGATACGTAATACCTGCGTTTTGGGCAGCAGCAGGGTTTCGAATGGCCAGGCTGCCCAGTAAGGGACAACGGCCAGCCAGTGTTCGGTTTCAACCACGGTGCGGCTGCCGTCTGCCTGTTCGCGCTGAACGTAATCCAGCAGCATAGGCGTGCCCCGGTGGGCGAAATATTCACGTTGTAGAGCGTCTTCACGGGCAACTTCGTTAGGCAAAAAACTGTTCGCCCAAACCTGTCCGTGAGGATGTGGGTTTGAGCAGCCCATTGCTGCGCCTTTATTCTCGAAGACCTGAACCCACGGATATGTCTGCCCCAGCTCTGCGGTTTGCTGCTGCCAGGTATTTACCACTTCTTCCAGAGCAGGAAGCGAGAGCTCCGGCAGCGTTTTGCTGTGGTCGGGAGAGAAGCAGATAACCCGGCTGGTACCCCGCGCGCTTTCGCAACGCATCAGTGGGTCATGGCTGGCTGGCGCATCGGGCGTGTCCGTCATCAGCGCGGCGAAATCGTTGGTAAAAACGAAAGTGCCGGCGTAATCAGGGTTTTTATCCCCGGTGACGCGCGTGTTGCCAGGGCAAAGGAAACAGTCCGGATCGTGCTCCGGGAGTTTGTCTTGCGCTGGCGTTTCCTGTGCGCCCTGCCAGGGACGCTTCGCCCGATGTGGCGAAACCAGAATCCATTGACCCGTCAGGGGGTTATAGCGGCGATGCGGGTGATCGACCGGGTTAAACTGCTCCATCACATATCCTTAGTCTTCATAACCTTGGGGGTGGCGTGACTGCCAGCGCCAGGTATCATCTGCCATCTCTTGCAGCGAACGGCTGACACGCCAGTTGAGTTCTTTATCGGCTTTGGTGGCGTCTGCCCAGTAGGCAGGCAGGTCGCCATCGCGGCGCGGGGCAAAGTGGTAGTTCACCGGCTTGCCGCAGGCTTTGCTGAACGCGTTCACAACGTCAAGTACGCTGCTGCCGACGCCCGCGCCGAGGTTGTAAATATGGACGCCAGGCTTACCGTTCAGCGCCTGCATAGCGGCGACGTGGCCGTCGGCGAGATCCATCACGTGGATGTAGTCACGCACGCCAGTACCGTCTTCGGTTGGGTAGTCGTTGCCAAAAATAGCCAGCGAGTCGCGGCGGCCGACGGCAACCTGCGCAATGTAAGGCATCAGGTTGTTAGGAATGCCTTGCGGATCTTCGCCCATGTCGCCTGACGGATGTGCGCCAACCGGGTTGAAATAGCGCAGTAAGGCCACGCTCCAGTTCGGCTGTGCTTTCTGCAGGTCGGTAAGAATTTGCTCAACCATCAGCTTGCTTTGGCCGTAAGGGCTGGCAGGCTTACCGGTAGGGAAGCTTTCCACATAAGGGATTTTGGGCTGATCGCCGTAGACGGTGGCGGAGGAGCTGAAGATAAAGTTAGTTACGTTAGCTGCGCGCATAGCGGTGATAAGGCGCAGCGTGCCGGTAACGTTGTTATCGTAGTATTCCAGCGGCTTGTTCACCGATTCACCGACGGCTTTCAGGCCGGCAAAATGGATGACGGCATCAATGCGATGATCGTGGAAAATTTCTGCCAGCAGCGCTTCGTCGCGAATATCGCCATCGATGAAAAGCGGGTGCTTACCGCCGAGGCGTTCAATCTCCGGCAGTACGCTGCGCTTGCTGTTGCACAAGTTGTCGAGGATCACTACGTCGTGCCCGTTTTGCAGTAACTGCACGCAGGTATGACTTCCAATGTAACCGCTACCACCTGTAACCAGAACTCTCATTTTTCGCTCCATATAGCCTATGGGTTAAGATAACCATAGCATAACAGAGAGCCGAAAAATGTGATATGTGCTAGATTAGTGGTATCGTTTACACTGTGTTGTTTACCGTGAATCAAAAGGGCGTAACGCATTGTAAAACAAATGCGTAAAGATGAAAGCGTGCGTCTATTCCGAAAGTCTGCATGTGGCAGAATATAAAAAGGCGCCGTAGCGCCTTGCAGGATTATGCGGGAAGAATATTTTCTATCTGATAGCCGTATTTATCCTCATCCGGCACGAAGGTCAGCCGGTGGGTAATGCATTGTGGGGCATCTTCGGCGTGGTGAGAAACAAACAGCAGCTGTGTTTCTCCTTCGCCAATCAAAATGTCGACAAAGCGGCGGATCAGCTGCCGGTTCAGCGGATCCAGGCCTTGCAGAGGCTCGTCCAGAATAAGCAGCGTCGGGTGTTTAACCAGCGCGCGGGCAATTAACGCCAGGCGCTGCTGGCCCCACGAGAGGCTGTGGAAAGGAGCGTCGGCGGTGGCGTTATCCATCCCCAGCATGTTCAGCCATTCTCGGGTCAGCTTTTGCTGGCGATCTGAAACAGCCTGATAAATCCCAATCGAGTCGAAATAGCCCGAAAGAATAACGTTGCGAACGGTGGTGCTAACCCGGTAGTCCAGGTGCAGGCTGCTGCTGACATAGCCGATGTGTTTCTTGATATCCCAAATCGTTTCACCGCTGCCGCGACGGCGGCCAAACAGCGTCAAATCGTTGCTATAACCCTGTGGGTGATCGCCGGTGATCAGGCTGAGCAATGTCGACTTTCCGGCGCCGTTAGGCCCTACAATCTGCCAGTGTTCGCCTGGGTTAACCGTCCAGCTAAGCTTGTGCAGGATGGGGCGATCGTTGTATTCCACCACGCCGTCTTTGAGCACAATTCGCGGTTGCTGCCCGGGCAGGGTGTAGCGGGCCGAGGGATCGTCTGCCTCGGGAAGCGCCACGCCAGCCAGCTTTTCGCTATGGGCTAATTGCGCGATGAGCGCCTGTTCCAGCAGGGCCTGCTTTTCACCGCTTTCCGTCAGCGTGCAGTCTGCCAGCACGCCGGCAAATTGCACAAAATCCGGGATCTCATCAAACCGGTTGAGCACCAGCACCAGGGTATAGCCCTGAGCGCTCAGCTGTGCCAGAAGGTCAGCCAATTGTTGGCGAGACTTCACGTCCAGCCCGTCAAACGGCTCATCAAGGATCAGCAGTTCCGGTTCCGACATCAGCGCCTGGCAAAGCAGGGTTTTGCGCGTTTCACCCGTCGACAGATATTTGAAGCGGCGAGTGAGTAAATGTTCAATGCCAAACAGCGTAGCAAGTTCGCGGCTGCGGGCTTCGTCCACGACCTCATCCTGGATGATTTCTGAGGTGGTGCGGCCGGTGTCATCTTCGTCGACGCCCAGCATATCGGTGTTATTGCGCTGCCATTCGTCGCTGACCAGCTTTTGCAGCTGTTCAAAAGAGAGGTGGGCGATACGGGTGAAGTCGCAGCGGCGTTCGCCTTTCATTACCGGCAGGCTGCCGGCCAGAGCGCGAGCAAGGGCAGATTTTCCGCTGCCGTTCGCGCCAACAAACGCCCAGCTCTCGCCGGCGCGCAGAGTAAGATTGTTCAGGGTAAGGGTTTTTGTGTCGCTAAGGTGAAACGTACCTTGCGAAATTTGCAACGCAGACATGTTTTATCCCATTTTTTGCAGCGATAAGGCTACAGGAATACGACCTGTCCGCGTCGATGTCAATGAGAACGCTGCTTTTAGCAGAGTGTGGCGACGATCACCCGATCTGCATTGAAATATGCTGTGACCTCAGCACCTTCCGCCAGCGCCTGCTGCTCGACGTGGAGATTCGGCAGGGTCGCACAAAGCGTCTGGCCGTCGGCAAGCTGAACCAGGACTTCGGTTTGCTCTTTACCCTGCTCAATGCTGCTGATTTTGCCCGGCAGCTGGTTATCTGCATTTCCTGCCGCACTGGCATCCGCGGCGATGTCTATCCACGGCGCTTTAATCAGCACCAGAACTTCTTTGCCTTCGTCCAGCCCAAGTCGCTCCGCACTTTGGCGCGTAATGGCCGCTTTCAGGCGCGTTTCACCGTCCGCCAGCAGAATATCAACGTGCTGCTGAACCTGCTCGTCATCGCGTTTGAGCACGGTACCGAACAGCTGGTTGCGGGCGCTGGTTTGCAGTGAAAAGCGGGAAATGGCGGCAAGCAGGCTGTCCAGCGGCAGGGCATCATCCTGCAAAACGTCAAACGCTTTTTGCTGAATTTGCGCCAGCAGGTCGTAGAGCTGAATAAGACGCTCGCCGTAGCGGGTGAGTACCGCGCCGCCGCCGCCTTTGCCACCCGTAGCACGGTCGACCAGGCTTGATTCTGCCAGCTGGTTCATTTCGTTAATGGCATCCCAGGCGCTTTTGTAGCTGATTCCCGCCAGTTTCGCCCCCTGGCTAATAGAGCCTGTATGACGAATTTGCTTGAGCAGCGCGATGCGTCGCGGGTCGGCGAACAGCCGCTGCTGGAGTTTCAGCGTTAACAAAATTTCAGCTTGCATGGTCTCTCCGTGCCAGAAAAACCCTTATTTTCCTCTATTGTGCCGATCCGGGCAAATGGCACAAAAGGAGAGTGCGTTTTTCTCAACTGCCGCTAGAATAATCATTCTCGCTTTTGCCGGAGGCAACTATGTTCGAGTTATTGAAAAGCCTGGTGTTTGCCGTGGTCATGGTGCCGGTTGTGATGGCAGTGATCCTGGGTCTCATCTATGGATTGGGTGAAGTGTTTAACGTCTTTTCAAAAGTCGGTCATCGCGACCAACAGCCGAAACAGCATCACTGATTCCCTGAAAGCCCGGCATTCGCCGGGTTTTCTCTTTCTGCCGCCTTAGCCCCGCACACGCCGTCTTTCTGTTGATCTCCGTCAAGAACCTTAAAGCCCTTCTCCTTTCTGCCGATAAATTCTGTATCTTCCGCATTGCAATCGTTATATTTCAGCTTACATAACGAAACAAACGGAGTGAAAACATGAATCAACGTTGGGTTCGCCTCGCCCTGGGCGCGGCTTTATCGGTTTCTCTGGCAGGCCAGGCGCTGGCTGAAGGAAACAAAATTACCGTCTTCGCGGCGGCATCGTTAACCAATGCGATGCAGGATATTGCGGCGCAATATCAGACAGAGAAGAAGGTTGAGATTGCCTCTTCTTTTGCTTCGTCTTCTACTCTGGCTCGCCAGATTGAAGCCGGGGCGCCTGCCGATCTGTTTATTTCTGCCGATCAGAAATGGATGGATTATGCTGTTGAGAAAGACACCATCAAAACGGATACCCGTGAAACGCTGCTGGGCAACAGCCTGGTGGTGGTAGCCCCGACTGCCAGCAAGCAGGGCGACATTGCCATTGATGCGAAAACTGACTGGGCCTCGCTGCTAAAAGGCGGGCGTCTGGCGGTGGGCGATCCTGACCACGTGCCAGCGGGGATTTACGCCAAAGAAGCGCTGCAAAAACTGGGCGCGTGGGACACTTTATCCAGTAAACTTGCTCCGGCAGAAGACGTTCGCGGTGCGCTGGCTCTGGTTCAGCGTGACGAAGCCCCGCTGGGTATTGTTTACGGTTCTGATGCCGTGGCCGGAAAAGGCGTGAAAGTTGTGGGCACCTTCCCTGAAGATTCCCACAAAAAGGTGGAATACCCGATTGCGATCGTTAAAGGCCACGATAACCCGTCAGTGACCGCGTTCTATAGCTATCTGAAAGGACCGGAAGCGGCGAAAGTCTTCCAAAAATACGGATTTACGACGAAACAATGATATTGAGCGATCCCGAATGGCAGGCGGTACTGCTGAGCCTAAAAGTCTCATCCATTGCGGTACTGTTTAGCCTTCCTGTCGGGATCTTCTTTGCCTGGGTACTGGTGCGTTGCCGTTTCCCGGGCAAAGCCTTGCTCGACAGCCTGATTCATCTTCCCTTAGTCCTGCCGCCGGTGGTGGTGGGCTATCTGTTATTAGTGGCCTTTGGCCGCCGCGGGTTTATCGGCGCCTGGCTGTATGACTGGTTTGGCATTACCTTTGCCTTTAGCTGGCGTGGCGCGGTGCTGGCGGCGGCGGTCATGTCGTTCCCGCTGATGGTTCGTGCGATTCGCCTGGCGCTCGAAGGCGTTGATATCCGCCTTGAACAGGCGGCAAGAACGCTGGGCGCAGGGCGCTGGCGTGTCTTCTGCACCATCACTTTACCGTTAACGCTACCGGGTATTATTGCCGGTACCGTGCTGGCATTTGCCCGTTCACTCGGCGAGTTCGGCGCGACGATCACCTTCGTTTCCAATATTCCCGGTGAAACACGGACGCTGCCTTCGGCGATGTATACCCTGATTCAGACGCCCGGCGGGGAAAGCGCCGCCGCGCGTTTGTGCCTGATTGCCATTGCGCTGGCGATGGCTTCGCTGCTGGTGGCTGAATGGCTGGCGCGAGTAAGCCGTAAACGCATGGGAGCAAGCTGATGCTGGAGCTTAACTTTATTCAAACGCTTGGCACGCATCGGCTGGAAATTAATGAAACCCTACCGGGCCAGGGCATCACCGCCGTTTTCGGCGTGTCGGGCGCGGGAAAAACGTCATTAATCAATGCGATTAGCGGCCTGACCCGGCCGGAGCAGGGGCGAATAGTCCTCAACAATCGTGTGCTAACCGACGCGGACAAAAAACTGTATCTGCCGCCGGAAAAACGCCGCGTTGGCTACGTATTCCAGGATGCGCGACTGTTTCCGCACTACCGTGTTCGCGGCAATCTAAAATATGGCATGGCAAAAAGCATGGCTGGCCAGTTCGACAAGCTGGTGGCACTGCTCGGCATCGAAGATTTGCTGGAACGTTTCCCGTGGAGCCTGTCCGGGGGCGAAAAGCAGCGAGTTGCCATTGGCCGCGCGCTGTTAACCGCACCTGAGCTATTGCTGCTGGATGAGCCGCTGGCCTCGCTGGACATCCCACGCAAACGCGAGCTGCTGCCTTATCTCCAGCGTCTGGCGCGTGAGATTAATATTCCGATGCTGTACGTGAGCCATTCGCTGGAGGAGATCTTGCATCTGGCGGACAAAGTACTGGTGCTGGATGCGGGAAACGTGAAGGCGTTCGGGAATCTTGAAGAGGTTTGGGGCAGCAGCGTGATGCATCCGTGGCTGCCTAAGGAACAGCAAAGCAGCGTGCTGAAAGTCACCGTGCTGGAACACCATCCCCACTACGCCATGACGGCGCTCGCCCTTGGCGATCAGCATCTTTGGGTGAATAAAATCGACAAGCCGGTGCAGGCCCCGCTGCGTATTCGCATTCAGGCTTCGGACGTCTCCCTGGTGCTTCAGCCGCCGGTGAACAGCAGTATTCGTAACGTGCTGCGGGCTAAGGTCGCCCAGTGCTTTGATGACGAAGGGCAGGTGGAGGTTCAGCTCGAGGTGGGTTCCCGCACGCTGTGGGCGCGCATCAGCCCCTGGGCACGGGATGAACTGGCGGTGAAGCCCGGTCAGTGGCTGTATGCGCAGGTGAAAAGCGTGTCGATTACGGCCTGATTACAGCACGTACTTGTACAGCGTTTCGGCGATGCCGGTTTCGAGATTGGTGCCGATGGTCATATCGGCACGCGATTTTATCGCCTCGTCCGCATTCCCCATCGCGACGCCCATTCCGGCGCTTTCCAGCATGCTCAGATCGTTATAGTTATCGCCAAACGCAATCACCTGATCCATCGACATTCCCTGAGACTTCACCCACTGTGCCAGGCGTGCGCCTTTGCTGTTGCCCCGCTGAGCGACGTCAACCTGATCGTGCCAGGACCATTCGCAGGACAGATCCAGCTCGCGTTCTACTTCAGAGGTAAACTGCTTGAGTTTGGGAATGTCTGAGTCAGTCAGGGCGAATTTCCAGATGGACTTCACCTCCTGCGCGGCTTCTTTCAGTGAAGGCACGCTGCGGAAAACCGGACGCTGACTTTCAGGTAATGATTGTGCCCAATTCTGGGTACGGGCGACGTGGGCTTTCACATGCTCCGAGCTTTCCAGATAAAGCATCGCATCGTCTACGTACATCAGGCCATGCACCCGGTGCGCGGTGAGCAAATCTACCATTTGAGCGGCCTGTTCCGGGCGAAGAGGATCGGACGCCAGAACCTTTTCTGCATGATAATCATACAAGTAAGTGCCATTACAGCAAATTGCAGGTGTATCCAGAGCCAGTGCCTGATAAAAAGGATGTATGGCGACATGATGGCGACCCGTTACGATAACCACTTTCACGCCGGCTTCGCGGGCGTGCTGAAGGGCCGTAATAGATTCCGGAAGAATGGTTTTTTGCGGTGTCAGCAGGGTGCCATCGAGATCGAGAGCAATTACGCGATAACTCATTTAGGGTTCCAGTCATTATTCATAAGGTTCGTTCCGATGGTACACCGCTCACGCCGTAGCGCAAAATAGCCCGCGACCGTGAGCCAGCCTTATGATGCTTACTTACGACGTCAGGAGGAAAGTTAAGTCATGAAACAGACAGTCTATACCGCCAGCCCGGAAAGCCAGCAAATCCACGTCTGGACGCTGCACGCCAGTGGTGAAATGACCCTTGTACAGGTCGTCGACGCTCCTGGGCAGGTTCAGCCGATGGTCATCAGCCCGGATAAACGCTTTCTGTACGTTGGCGTGCGCCCTGAGTTTCGCGTCATCGCCTATCGTATTACGCCGGATGATGGTTCCCTGACGGAGGCTGGCGTGGCCCCGCTGCCGGGCAGCCCAACCCACATTTCTACCGACCGTAAAGGCCGCTTCCTGTTCAGCGCTTCATACAACGCCGCAAACGTGGCGGTGATAAGCCTGGAAAATGATGGCCTGCCGGGGGAAACCGTTGATGTGGTCGACGGGCTGGATGGCTGCCACTCGGCAAATATCTCCCCGGATAACCGCACGCTCTGGACGCCGGCCCTGAAGCAGGATCGTATTTGCCTGTTCACGCTGTCCGACGACGGCAAGCTGGTGGCACAAACGCCTGCTGACGTGACCACCGTAGAAGGTGCTGGTCCTCGCCATATGGCGTTTCACCCGAACCAGCAATATGCTTACTGCGTCAACGAACTGAATAGCACCGTTGACGTCTGGGAACTGCGCGACCCGCACGGCAAAATCGAATGCGTGCAGACGCTGGACTTTATGCCGCCGGGCTTCTCCGGCACCCGCTGGGCCGCGGATATCCATATCACGCCGGATGGTCGCCACCTGTATGCCTGTGACCGCACCGCCAGCATTATCACCGCGTTCAGCGTTTCCGAAGACGGTAGCGTGCTGAACATCGAAGGCTACCAGCCAACGGAAGAGCAGCCTCGCGGCTTTAACGTCGATCACAGCGGTAAATATCTGGTTGCCGTGGGGCAGAAATCCCATCATGCCGCCGTCTATAAAATTAACGGCGAGCAGGGGCTGCTGGAAGAGAAAGGCCGCTATGCGGTGGGACAGGGCCCAATGTGGGTAGCGATTCTCGCGCACTGATTTTCAGGCATAAAAAAACCTCGCTTCGGCGAGGTTTTTTATTTAGCGTTCGGGAATTACTTCTCTTCGACGACCGGGCTACCTAAACCGCGGTTGTTGAACTCCCACATGCGGTTGAAGCCTGGGTCATTCAGGTCGCGTTTGATCGCACCCTTATCGTCTTTGGTGCCAACGTTGCCCGCGAACGGACGCTTAGACTCCAGCGCATCGCCCCACGGTTTAGCCGTGTTGAAGCCTTCATTGATCACGCTGTCGCGGATAACAACCTGACCATTTGCAGTCTGGCCGTTTTCGCTGCCGGCTAAATCCCAGGAGCGACCCAGCTGAGCGTCACCGGCTGCGGTAAAGCGGCTGTTGATTGCCAGGAAGCCGTAGTAGATGTTCGGCAGAGTGGCTGGCGCGAACACCGAACCTTCTTTAGTGCGGCTGTTCACCAGGCGGAAATCGGTGTTATCGAACACCACTGCACCACGGCCGGCGACCACGTCCACATCCCCTTCGATGTAGCTGTTGGTCACCAGCGTGCGTGGCTGACGGTTGGTCAGCATGCGGTTCTGAACGTCGCTGTTGGTGACGAAGAAGGTATTCTGACGGCCCAGCAGGTGAACGTTGTTCAACTGTACTTTGTCGCCATCGCTGCGCAACGCCACGGCCTGGTGGTTACCGGCATCCACGTTATCACCCAGGGTGTTCTGGATAGTCAGGTTCTGCAGCTGCAGACCATTATTTTGCGACCAAACGGCGGCGGAACACATCACGCCAACGGTCGCGCTACGGCGGCTCTGGCAGCTGTCAAACATGTACCATGCAGGCTTCCCAGGCATGTATTTACCCGCCGGGTTAACGGTGCGGCGCCACGTTACCGGGTCGGTTTCGGAGTCCAGCGTCAGGCCAATTTTAACATCGTCTGCATTACCTGAAGTCCCGTACAGCGTTACGCTCCCGGAGGCGGCCGGAATATACACGGTACCTTCATATTCACCCGGCATAATGGCGATATAAAGTCGGGAGCTGCTGTGCTTGATAATCGCTGCATCGACGGCGGCCTGAATTGACGTGTGGGTTACCCCGGCTGTGCCAGCAGGGCCAACCACGAAATCAGGTTGCTGAGGAGTACGAATCGAGGATGGCGTCCACGCGGCTTCATTTGGATTCATTGACGTGAAGTAGCGTGCAGCCACAAAATTCTGCGCTTCGTCAGCCGCCAGGATCGGGCGGGACTGGGTTCCCGGCGCCACCTGAGTAGACGGTTTGTCCTGGGGTGGGGTTGAGCTACATGCACTCAGCGCCACGGCGAAAGCCAGGGCTGCGGCGCGACGAGAAACCGATAATGTGTTCAAGGTTGCTCCTTGCTGTACGGTGGAATAGAGGGTTATTTCAAAACCTGCTTTTTATACTAAGTTGAGCGAAACGGGAAGCCGATTTGTGCAAATCGGCTTCAGAAAGAGGGAAGAGGGCATTATCCGATGATGAAAAGGGCGCGGTTAATCTTTTTCTACGGTGTACTGGCCGTCTTTCTTGCGAATAATATATTTGTGGTCACTGTCGCAGGAGACGGTGAGTGAGCCGCCAAATGCCGCAGGATAAACGCTGTTCACGGTATCGCATTGATAACCCGCCTGGCGAATCACCGACTGCGATTCCGACTTTAGCTGTGGCGACCCCGTGTCGGCAAAGGCATTGCCTGCCATCAGGCAGAAGCTGAGCACAACGATTCTCTTCATTTTCTGTCTCTCTGTGATGTGAAACTGGTGAAACGTTAATCGGCAGCGAGGCGGGAAGGGATTAATAACTTAACTGGATTTATTTGTGTAAATTAATTTCAGAAACAGGTTAGCGAGTAAGAAGAACCCGCCGGCAGGCGATGCCGGCGTGGTTGAGGCAGGAGCTAACTAAAAAACGCAGGGTCTTCCACCGCTGTTGCAACGGCAGAAATCAATTTATCCAACTGCGCAGGGCTGATGACATAAGGTGGCATCAGGTAAATCAGGCGGCCAAACGGACGGATCCAGACGCCCTGTTCGACAAAGAAACGCTGTAACGCCGCCATATCGACAGGCCTGTGTGTTTCTACAACGCCTATTGCGCCCAAAACGCGGACATCGGCAACGTGCTCACTTGCTGCAAGCGGCAGCAAGCCTTCCCGAAGCTGATGCTCAATGGCCGGAACCTGCTGCTGCCAGTCTCCCTCTGCCAGCAGCGCCAGGCTTTCGCCGGCAACGGCGCAGGCCAGAGGGTTCCCCATAAACGTTGGGCCATGCATAAAGCATCCGGCTTCACCGTCGCTGATGGTTTCCGCAACGTGACGGGTGGCAAGCGTAGCGGAGAGCGTCATGGTGCCGCCGGTCAATGCTTTGCCCAGACACATAATGTCCGGTGAAATACCCGCGTGGTCACAGGCAAACAGCTTCCCGGTGCGGCCAAAGCCCGTTGCGATTTCATCGGCAATCAGCAAGATTCCTTCCCTATCGCACATGCGGCGGATGCGACGTAGCCATTCAGGATGGTAGAAACGCATTCCCCCGGCTCCCTGCACCACCGGCTCCAGAATAATCGCAGCAATCTCTTCCCGGTGTGCGGCCATCAGGCGTGCAAACGGAACCATGTCCATCTCGTTCCACTCATCGCCAAACCTACATTGCGGAGCCGGAGCAAACAGATGTTCAGGCAAATAGCCCTGCCACAGGCTATGCATAGAGTTATCGGGATCGCAGACCGACATCGCGCCAAAAGTATCGCCGTGATAGCCGTTCCGGAAGGTCAGGAAGCGCTGGCGCGGCTGGCCTTTTGCATGCCAGTACTGCAGCGCCATTTTCATGGCGACCTCGACGGCCACTGAACCGGAATCGGCCAGAAACACGCATTCCAACGGCGCGGGCGTCATCGCCACCAGCTTGCGGCAAAGCTCAACGGCAGGCGGGTGGGTGATTCCGCCAAACATCACGTGCGACATGCTGTCTATCTGGGCCTTCATCGCCTGATTCAGCCGTGGGTGATTGTAGCCATGGATAGCCGCCCACCAGGACGACATGCCGTCGACGAGCAGGCGTCCGTCATCCAGCTGCAGTTCGCAGCCGGTCGCAGCCACAACGGGATAAACCGGCAGCGGCTGACTCATTGAAGTGTAAGGGTGCCAGATATGTCGCTGGTCGAACGCTAAATCAGCAGGAGTCATAGGGTGACTTGTAAACCATTTAAAAAACATTTAGGTTTACGAGTATAACGTCAATCGATTTTCTAAAACACCCCTTTTGGAGAGGCCCCATGGCTCACCACGCACGCTGGACAATGTCGCAGGTCACTGCTTTATTTCAAAAACCTTTGTTGGATCTGCTGTTTGAAGCCCAACAAACCCACCGTCAGCACTTCGATCCGCGGCAGGTACAGGTCAGTACCTTACTGTCGATCAAAACCGGCGCCTGCCCGGAAGACTGTAAATACTGCCCGCAGAGCGCACGCTACAAAACTGGCCTGGAAGCCGAACGCCTGATGGAAGTTGAGCAGGTGCTGGACTCCGCCCGCAAGGCTAAAAACGCAGGCTCGACGCGTTTTTGTATGGGCGCGGCCTGGAAGAACCCGCATGAGCGAGATATGCCCTACCTTGAGCAGATGGTACAAGGCGTTCGCGCCATGGGGCTGGAAACCTGCATGACGCTGGGTACGCTGACCAATGAACAGGCGCAGCGTCTGGCATCGGCAGGGCTGGACTACTACAACCACAACCTGGACACCTCCCCGGAATTCTACGGCAATATCATCACCACGCGAACCTATCAGGAACGTCTTGATACCCTCGATAAAGTGCGTGATGCAGGGATTAAAGTCTGCTCCGGCGGCATCGTCGGACTGGGCGAAACAGTCACCGACCGCGCCGGCCTGCTACTGCAGCTAGCCAATTTACCCACCCCGCCTGAAAGCGTGCCAATCAACATGCTGGTGAAGGTGAAGGGGACGCCGCTGGCGGATAACGAAGACGTGGATGCCTTTGATTTTATTCGTACCATTGCCGTGGCGCGAATCATGATGCCAGCCTCTTACGTGCGCCTTTCAGCAGGCCGCGAACAAATGAGCGAGCAGACACAGGCGATGTGCTTTATGGCCGGGGCAAACTCCATCTTCTACGGCTGCAAACTGCTGACGACGCCAAACCCGGAAGAGGACAAGGATCTGCAGCTGTTCCGTAAGCTGGGGCTGAACCCGCAGCAAACCACCACCGAAATGGGTGATAACGAACAGCAGGAACGGCTCGCCGGGCAGCTACTGAACGCCGATACCGACAGTTACTACAACGCGGCGGCGGTATGAGCTGGCAGCAGCGAATCTCTGAAGCCTTAAGCGAACGGCGGGCGAGCGCAAGCTTCCGCACCCGGCAGGCCAGTACGCTCGGAAACGGGCGTATTTTTACCGCTAACGACCGGGAATATCTCAACTTCTCCAGTAACGACTACCTGGGGCTAAGCCATCACCCGCAAATTGTGGATGCCTGGCAAAAAGGTGCCGCGCAGTTTGGCGTTGGCAGCGGAGGCTCCGGGCATGTGACGGGCTATAGCCGTGCGCATCAGGCTTTTGAAGAACAGCTTGCCGAGTGGCTGGGATTTGAGCGAGCGCTGCTGTTTATCTCCGGCTACAGCGCCAATCAGGCGGCTATCTCCGCGCTGGCGCAAAAAACGGACACGATTATCGCCGACAAGCTTTGCCATGCCTCGATGATGGAAGCGGCGATGCAAAGTCCGGCCCAGCTGCGCAGGTTCCATCATAACGACGTTCATGCACTTGCTACGCAGCTTGGAAAAACGAATGAGGGCGAGCGGCTGACCCTGACTGAGGGTATTTTCAGCATGGATGGGGACAGCGCGCCGCTGGCTGATATTGCGCAGGCGACACGACAGGCTGGTGGCTGGCTGATGGTCGATGACGCCCACGGCGTTGGCGTAGTGGGTCACGAAGGCCGCGGTAGCTGCCATCAGCAAAATATCAGACCAGACATCCTGGTCGTCACCTTTGGTAAAGCCTTTGGCGGCAGCGGCGCAGCGGTATTGTGTAACGAGGAAACTGCTCATTATCTGCTGCAATTTGCTCGCCATCTGATCTACAGCACCGCCATGCCTCCGGCGCAGGCAGTCTCATTGCAAACTGCATTAAAAGTGGTTCAGCAGGGTGATGTGCTCAGAGAACGGCTTACTGAAAATATTCAGCGCTTTCGACGGGGGGCCACGCAGCTCTCCCTGAAGCTTGCAGATTCGAACAGCGCTATTCAGCCGCTGATTGTGGGCGAGAATCAGCGCACGCTGGATCTCGCTTCTCAACTGCGGGAGCGGGGCTTCTGGCTAACGGCTATTCGCCCTCCGACCGTACCGCCCGGCAGCGCGCGCCTGCGTATCACCCTCACGGCCGCCCATACGTCAGACGATATCGATGCCCTGCTGGAGGCGCTTTATGACGCAGCTGGTTGACAAGGCCTCAGTCGCGGCAGCATTTGGCCGGGCAGCAGGCAGCTACGAACGCTTTGCCGATTTGCAGCGGACCTGCGGAGATTACCTCCTGGAGGGGCTACATGGTCGTCGTGCATCCAGCGTGCTGGACGCCGGCTGTGGTACGGGCTGGTACAGCCGTATATGGCGGGAGAAGGGAAGCGATGTTCTGGCGCTGGATATTTCCAAAGCGATGCTTGAGCAATGCCAGAAAACCCGGTCGGCGCACCGTTTCCTTGAGGGTGATATCGAGTCCATTCCGTTGGCGAATGAACAAGTCGATCTGGTCTGGAGTAATCTTGCCGTGCAGTGGTGCAGCGACCTTCGTCAGGGACTATCCGAGCTGTATCGCGTGGCAAAACCGGACGGTTGCATTGCCTTTACCACGCTGGCGGCAGGCTCGCTGCCTGAACTGCAACAGGCCTGGCGCGGCGTGGATGAAAGGGCGCACGCTAATCAGTTTTTATCCGTTACCGAGATAGAACAAGCCTGCAGTCTCTGGCGAACCGCATTGACCTGCCGGACCGTTAGCCAGCAGTTTCCCGACGTGATGAGCGCGATGCGTTCGCTGAAAGGCGTCGGCGCGACTCACCTGCATGAAGGCCGAAAAAATACCCTGATGACGCGTGGGCAGTTGAATCGGCTCAGCGAAACATGGCCAAAGCAAGATGGGCAGTTTTCCCTCAGTTGGCAGATAATTTTTGGAGTGATTGAACGTGATTAAGAAGTGGTTTGTGACCGGGACCGATACTGAAGTAGGGAAGACCGTTGCCAGCTGTGCGCTGCTACAGGCGGCCAGCGCAGCCGGGTATCGTTCAGTGGGCTATAAGCCCGTAGCTTCTGGCAGTGAAATGACGCCAGAGGGCATCCGTAACAGCGATGCGCTGGCTCTGCAACGCAACGGTTCGGTCGCGTTGCCGTATGAGCAAATTAATCCGCTGGCTTTCATTGAACCTACTTCTCCGCACATCATTAGCGCTGAAGAGCAGCGTCCCATCACCTTTTCCGCAATGTCTGAAGGCCTGCAAAATCTTACCGGTAAAGCCGACTGGATTCAGGTGGAGGGGGCGGGAGGCTGGTTTACTCCACTTTCTGACACCACTACGTTTGCCGAGTGGGCCATCAGTGAACGGCTGCCGGTCATTCTGGTGGTAGGGGTTAAGCTGGGCTGTATTAACCATGCGATGCTCACGGCACAGGCCGTACTTGCCGCAGGGCTGCCGCTTGTTGGCTGGATCGCAAACGGCGTTCAGCCAGCAGGCAAAAGGCACGCAGAGTATCTGGCCACGCTCAGGCAGCGGCTCCCGGCACCTCTGCTGGGGGAGATCCCCTGGCTTGAGGATATCAGCGATGAAACCTCGCTTGGCCACTATATCGATCTCTCCGTCATTGCGGTATAAGCCGCAAAACTAACGCAACAAAAGCCACGCTCGCAGCAGCGCCTCGGGCTGGCTCCCGCTTTAACACATTCCCCAAAGACGAAGATTTTTCTCTGCCGGCAAAGAGTATAGAGTATTTCATAATTTAAGTTGTCATGTGACAACCTTTATGAGATGCTTTTTTAGCCGGAGGAGATATGGCAAGAAAACGGCACCCGCAAAAAGAAATAGAAGCGGCATTAAGCTACGCCGAATTTCAAGGATGGCGGGTCAAAGAGGGCGGTTCTCACTGCTGGGGAAAACTTTATTGTCCGTGGAACGATAAAGCCTGCCGCTGCGGAGAGTTTTGCATCAGCTGCGTGTGGAGCACGCCGCGAAATGCAGAGAACCATGCCAGGCAAATTCGCAGGCTTGTGGACGGATGTGCAAACATAGCATCCCGCAGCGTCCTGCACTAACAAGGAGAACGCATCATGGCGGAATACACGTTTACGCTTATTTTTAACCTGCCCAATAGCCAGAAGGAACCTGAACAGTGGGTTGGCATGCTGGGAGCAGGGGGCTGTGATGATGCCCTTATTGGCATAGGCGTAACGGGGCGTATCGCCCTGAACTTCACCCGTCAAGCCAACGGTGCAGAAGATGCACTGCTGAGCGCGCTAAAGGACGTCTCTCGCATTATTCCAGGTGCTTCGCTGGTTGAAGCCGCACCTGATTTAGTTGGGCTGAGCGACGTAGCCGAACTGCTGGGCGTTTCCCGGCAGTATATTCGAAAAGTGATGGTTTCCCGCGAAGCGTTTCCCACGCCGATACACGACGGAAAAACCGCGTTGTGGAATCTAGAAACGGTTTTACGTTGGATGAATAGCACCGGCGTGAAGTCGATACCTGCGCCGCTGCTGGATGTTGCAAAAGTGACCCGCCAGTGCAATCTTCGCCGGGCATTAACCGCTCTGAATCCGGCATTTCAGGCACGGCTGGAAAACCTGTAAGAGGGAGAGCGTTCAAGGCTCCAGCCAGCCCGCGACGAGCTTATCATCAAGCTGAGAAACATTGCCTTGAGCGACATTTCTGCCTTTGTGCAACAGGCAAAATTTGTCTGCTACACGACGTATAAACGACAGACGCTGTTCAACCAGCAGAATGGTCAGGCCAAAGTCGCGGTTCAGGCGCCGAATAAGGTTGCCCATTTCCGTGATGAAGCGCTGGCCTCCGCCCAGAGTGGGCTCATCCAGTATGAGCAGCTTAGGCTGTAAGACCAGCGCTCTGGCAAGCGCTAACTGCTGCTGCAAATCCGTGTGGAGTTCACCGCTTCTCACCTGCCGCAGGCTGTAGAGTTCGGGAAAAAGATCGTAAATGAGCGCAGGGATGACCCGGGGCGTCCGGTGACCCGCCATCATCGCGATTTGCAGGTTCTCCTCGACGCTCAATTGGGAAAAGATGCGTCTGTCCTGTGGAACGTAGCTGATACCAAGCGCGGCTCGGCTCTCAACGGGCTTATTGACCAGATCCTCCGGTGGCAATCCTGCCTGCTGCCACAGCATGCTGCCGCTTTGTACGGGCAAGTAGCCGGTAATGCAGTTTACCAGCGTGGTTTTCCCCTGTCCGGGCGCGCCAAGCACGCAGGTGCATTCGCCCGGCGTTAGTTCGAGGTCGAGATTCCACAATATGTGATTGTCACCGTAGAACTGATTAACAGCGCGTAAGCTCAGCATGGCTCATCTCCTTGGTTGGGGGAGGCTTCCCCATGGATATGCTGCAATTAGCTTGCCAGCTTGGTGATAAAGCCTGAAAACGACCCTCTCTCCAGGATAAAACTGAGTATTGTCTCCCGGGCGGGGGGAGGATGAGGTAGAGGCTCCCGCTTCGCTGCACCTGACAGGTGCTAAAAAGAACGAATTTGGTGCAATAAAACGCCTTTTAACCTCAGGATATATCTCGATTTCGAGATCTTGCTCAACATGGCCGGGTATAGCGAAATCGAATGAATAGAAGCAAAAAAATTAGCGAAATTTTTTTTTCGACCCCGGCACAGAAAGATCAGGGGTTTTTCCGAGTGGCTAAGCAAAAGGGCTTGCTGCAGTTATCCACTATTCCTGTGGATAACCTTGTGCATTAGAGTTAGAAAACTTGATGAAAGCGAGAGCGGGCGCGGCCTGCGGGCAAATTGGCGCGAAACCGGTCTTTATGAAATATCTACTTAAATTCAATCGCTTAAATAAAATCAACTGCTGCAATAAAACTGTCAAACAATGGGCCTGTGGTTTCCTTACCTCCCTTGACAAATGTTAAAAGGCGAAAAAATTTGGGGATAACCGCTGGCGGCTGGAGATTTATCTGGCAAAGGGGGAAATTGTGGGCAAACAAAACGGCAAAATGTATTGGTTAGCAGGCGTAGTAAAAATGAGAACTGGTGTTTTATACAGTTTTCTACTGGCAAAAATCGCGCTGCCGGGTAAAATTACTCTCCGGCCCGCTCGTTTCTTCATCAGGTAGCCCGTTCATGAGTAAAGCGTTCAAACTGAATTCAGCATTTAAGCCTTCTGGCGACCAGCCAGAAGCAATCCATCGCCTGAAAGACGGGCTTGAAAACGGACTGGCGCACCAGACGCTGCTGGGCGTAACGGGGTCGGGTAAAACCTTCACGGTGGCAAACGTTATTGCCGACCTTCAGCGTCCGACGATGGTGCTGGCACCGAATAAAACGCTGGCAGCGCAGCTTTATGGCGAGATGAAAGAGTTTTTCCCGGACAACGCGGTTGAGTTTTTCGTCTCCTACTACGACTACTACCAGCCAGAGGCCTATGTCCCAAGCTCGGACACTTTCATTGAAAAAGACGCCTCGGTAAACGAGCACATTGAACAGATGCGTCTGTCGGCGACGAAGGCACTGCTTGAACGCAGAGACGTTATCGTGGTGGCCTCCGTGTCGGCAATCTACGGCCTGGGCGACCCTGATTTGTACCTCAAGATGATGCTTCACCTGACGAAGGGCATGATCATCGACCAGCGTTCGATCCTGCGCCGCCTGACCGAGCTGCAATACACGCGTAACGATCAGGCTTTCCAGCGCGGCACGTTCCGCGTGAGAGGGGAGGTGGTGGATATCTTCCCGGCAGAGTCGGATGATCTTGCGCTGCGCGTGGAGTTGTTCGACGAAGAAGTTGAGAGACTGTCGCTGTTTGATCCGCTGACCGGGCAGATCGATCAAACCATTCAGCGCTTCACCATCTACCCTAAGTCGCACTACGTTACGCCGCGTGAGCGCATTGTGCAGGCGATGGAAGACATCAAGGTTGAGCTGGCCGAGCGCCGTAAATTTCTGCTCGCCAATAATAAACTGCTGGAAGAACAGCGTATTGCCCAGCGTACCCAGTTTGATCTCGAGATGATGAACGAACTGGGCTATTGCTCGGGTATCGAAAACTATTCTCGGTATCTTTCAGGGCGTGGTCCCGGCGAGCCACCGCCAACCCTTTTTGACTACCTTCCGGCCGATGGCCTGCTGGTGGTGGATGAATCCCACGTCACCATTCCGCAAATTGGCGGGATGTACCGAGGAGACCGTGCGCGTAAAGAGACGCTGGTGGAATATGGCTTCCGCCTTCCGTCCGCGCTGGATAACCGCCCGCTAAAATTCGAAGAGTTTGAAGCGCTGGCCCCGCAAACTATCTACGTTTCCGCCACGCCGGGTAACTACGAGCTTGAGAAATCCGGCGAGGACATCGTTGACCAGGTTGTACGTCCTACCGGGCTGCTCGATCCGCTGATTGAGGTGCGTCCCGTGGGCACTCAGGTGGATGATTTGCTCTCGGAAATTCGCAAGCGCGTGGCCGTTAACGAACGCGTGCTGGTGACAACGTTGACGAAACGTATGGCGGAAGACCTGACCGAATACCTCGAAGAGCACGGCGAGCGTGTCCGTTATCTGCACTCGGATATCGACACCGTAGAACGTATGGAGATCATCCGCGATTTGCGCCTGGGTGAGTTTGACGTGCTGGTAGGGATAAACCTTCTGCGAGAAGGTCTGGATATGCCGGAAGTGTCGCTGGTGGCGATTCTCGATGCGGACAAAGAAGGCTTCCTGCGCTCCGAGCGTTCGCTTATCCAGACCATCGGTCGCGCGGCGCGTAACATTAACGGCAAAGCGATTCTCTACGGCGACAAAATTACCCCGTCGATGGCGAAGGCGATTGGCGAAACCGAGCGCCGCCGCGAGAAGCAGCAGCGTTACAACGAAGAGAACGGTATTACGCCACAGGGGCTTAATAAGCGAGTGGTAGACGTCCTGCAGCTTGGCGAAGGCATGGCGAAGACCAAAGGGCGGGCTAAAACCAAAGCGCGTAGCGTGATTGAAGATGATGAAATCGTGATGACGCCGAAAGCGCTGCAGCAGAAAATACACCAGCTTGAAGCGAAGATGCTGGAACACGCACAGAATCTTGAGTTTGAAGAAGCGGCGCAGATTCGCGACCAGCTTCACAAGCTGCGCGAACTGTTTATCGCCGCTTCGTAAGCGGTGAGGCTTAGCCGAGCTGCTGCACCGCTTCTTCTAAAGCGGCTCGCAGCAGCTGGCGGTCGTGCCGATATCGAATATCACTGGCTTCCAGCGGCAGCTGAATCACCAGCCTGTCGCTCACTTCGCTGACGTCGACCTGGGGGCCAACTACCACGGCATCCACAACACGTTTTCCAATATGTTGTTCCATCAGCTCCAGTTTTTGGCGCAGTGAAAGGCTGGCCGCGGCAGGGCTAAGCTCTTTGCCCAAATTTCCGATATACACCATCGGCGCTGGGGTGCGGCGCAACGCCTGATCCATCTCTTCAAGCAGCAGAATAGGCATCAGGCTGGTATAAAAACTCCCGGGGCCAATCAGGATCAAATCGGCTTCGGCAATGGCCTCAAGGGCCTCACGCGTGGCCGGTGCTTTAGGGTAAACCGCCAGATCCTGTGGCGGGTTAAGCAACTGATCGATGCTGACTTCGCCATAAACGGTGTTGCCCTGGTCATCGGTCGCCATCAAATCGACCGGGTGTTCCGACATAGGGATCAGCTGTGCATCCACTTTTAGCAGGTTACGAATTAAATTGATGGCCTCCAGAGGGCGCACGCTAAGGTGATCCAACGCCTTTAACATCAGGTTTCCGAGGTTATGCCCTGAAAGTTCGCCGTTACCGCTAAAACGGTATTCAAACATGGTCGACGCCACGCTTGGTTCGGTAATCAGCTGGTTCAGGCAGTTGCGCATATCTCCCCAGGCAATGCCGCCTTCCGAGCGCCGAATACGTCCAGTAGAACCGCCGTTATCGGTGGTGGTGACTATGCCGGTCAAACGTGAACCCAACGAGGAAAGTGATGACATTACGCGGCCCAGACCGTGGCCACCGCCAAGCGCGACTACCCGATCGAGATCTGCAAGCGTGCGATTACGCATAGAAAAGATAATCCTTAAGAGGCATACAGGCGCTTAAGGTAGCGTAAAAGCGCTAGAAAGACGATTCTTGCTCCGTGGATAATGATTCACGTCAAAGTAAAAATTATCTTTTTAAGTACTCTGTAGCGAAATTAAGCAATAACTCCGTTATGTATAGATTTATATAACGAAAACTGATATAGCGCGAAGCAAGATGTCGCGCTACTATCGCAGTAACACACACTCAAGCCCTGGTACCTAAGTCACAAGATAAGGTGCCCTGGCCGCAGCCCCCGAGGTTGCCAGGGTGCAGGAAGAAATGACTGCATCTCCCGTATTTGGAAAGGTGTACTCAGTGTCCCAGCTTACCGATGCTTTTGCGCGTAAGTTCTATTACTTGCGCTTATCAATAACCGACGTCTGCAATTTCCGCTGCAGCTATTGCCTGCCCGACGGCTACAAGCCCCACGGTGTGGCCAATAAAAGCTTTCTCAACGTCGATGAAATCCGCCGCGTCACCCGGGCTTTTGCGGCTTTGGGGACGGAAAAAGTACGCCTGACCGGCGGTGAACCCTCTCTGCGACGGGACTTTACCGACATCATCGCCGCGGTGCGTGAAAACGCCTCTATTCGCCAGCTTGCCGTGACCACCAACGGCTATCGCCTGGCTCGGGACGTTAACGCGTGGCGTGATGCCGGGCTGACCGCCCTTAACGTTAGCGTCGACAGCCTCGATGCCCGCCAGTTTCATGCCATCACCGGCCAGGATAAATTCCGCCTGGTGATGGACGGGATTGATGCCGCTTTCAACGCCGGTTTTGAGCGTGTGAAGGTGAACACCGTGCTGATGCGTGACGTAAACCATAATCAGCTCGAAACCTTCCTTGCCTGGATCAAACCTCGCCCTATCCAGCTACGCTTTATTGAGCTGATGGAAACCGGCGACGGCGGCACGCTTTTCCGCAAACACCATATCTCCGGCAAAACCATCCGTGACCAGCTGCTTGAACGCGGCTGGGTTCACCAGCTTCGTCAGCGCAGCGATGGCCCCGCTCAGGTCTTCTGTCACCCCGACTATGAAGGGGAAATCGGGCTCATCATGCCGTACGAGAAAGATTTCTGTGCCAGCTGTAACCGGCTGCGCGTCTCCTCGGTCGGCAACCTGCACCTTTGCCTTTTTGGCGAACAGGGGATTGCGCTACGAGATCTGCTGGCGGATGACGCCCAACAGAGCGAGCTGGAAGGGCGTATCGCTTCCGCGCTGGCGCAGAAAAAGCAAACCCATTTCCTGCATGACGGTAACACCGGCATCACCCAAAATTTGTCGTATATCGGCGGCTAAAGTCTGCCCAAAAGGAGAATATCGATGAGTCAGGTAAGCGCAGAGTTTATCCCGGCACGAATTGCTATTTTGACGGTGTCCAGCCGCCGCGGCGAAGAAGACGACACCTCAGGTCACTATCTGCTGGAAGTCGCGACGGAAGCGGGGCATCTGGTGGTGGATAAAGCTATCGTCAAAGAAAACCGTTATGCCATCCGCGCTGTGGTTTCGCAGTGGATTGCCGATGAGCAAATTCAGGTTGTGCTGATTAACGGTGGAACCGGATTTACGGATGGAGATCAAACTCCAGAGGCGCTGCTGCCACTGTTCGATCGCGAGGTTGAAGGTTTCGGGGAACTGTTCCGCATGCTCTCTTTTGAAGAGATTGGAACCTCTACGCTGCAGTCTCGCGCCGTGGCGGGTATGGCAAACAAAACGTTGATTTTCGCCATGCCGGGCTCAACCAAAGCCTGCCGCACCGCCTGGGAAAATATCATTCAGGCACAGCTGGATGCCCGCCAGCGTCCTTGCAATTTCCACCCACATCTTAAGAAGTAAGTTATGTCGCAACTCACCCACATTAACGCCGCCGGAGAAGCGCATATGGTGGACGTGTCCGCCAAAGCTGAAACGGCGCGCGAAGCTCGCGCAGAAGCATTTGTTACCATGAAGCCGGAAACGCTGGCAATGATCGTTGACGGCAGCCACCACAAAGGTGACGTGTTTGCCACGGCGCGCATCGCGGGTATTCAGGCCGCGAAACGTACCTGGGAACTGATCCCGCTGTGCCATCCGCTGCTGTTGAGCAAAGTAGAAGTGCAGCTGGAAGCCCAGACTGAACACCACCGCGTACGTATTGAGTCGCTGTGCCGTCTGAGCGGTAAAACCGGCGTTGAGATGGAAGCTCTGACGGCGGCGTCCGTCGCGGCGCTGACCATCTACGACATGTGCAAAGCGGTGCAAAAAGACATGGTTATCGGCCCGGTGCGTTTGCTGGAAAAAAGCGGTGGAAAATCCGGTGACTTCAGGGTGGAACAAAATGCTTAATGTTTTGTTTTTTGCCCAGGTGCGCGAGCTGGTCGACTGCGACAGCCTGACGCTGGATGAAACCTACCGGGATGTAGAGCAGCTACGTGCAGCGTTAGCCACCAGAGGCGATCGCTGGGCGCTGGCGCTGGAATCCGGCAAGCTGCTGGCGGCGGTAAACCAAACGCTGGTGAGCTTCGACCATCCGCTTGCTAAAGGTGACGAAGTCGCTTTCTTCCCACCTGTGACAGGGGGTTAAGTGGACAGCACGCGTATTATTGTTGGCCGCGAGAATTTTAACGTCGGCGAAGAGTACCAGTGGCTTTCTCAGTGTGATGAGGACGGCGCGGTCGTAACCTTCACCGGCAAGGTCCGCAATCATAATCTGGGAGATAGCGTTAGCGCTCTGACGCTCGAACACTACGCGGGGATGACCGAAAAAGCGCTGGCCGAAATCGTTGAAGATGCCAGAAGCCGCTGGCCGCTCCAGCGCGTGACGGTGATTCATCGCATCGGCGAACTGTGGCCGGGGGACGAAATTGTTTTTGTCGGCGTGACGGGCGCACACCGTAGTTCGGCGTTTGAAGCCGCCCAGTTCATTATGGATTACCTGAAAACCCGCGCGCCGTTCTGGAAGCGTGAGGCGACTGAGGAAGGCGACCGCTGGGTTGAGGCGAGAGACAGCGATAAACAGGCGGCTAAACGCTGGTAGGCTGCGCGGCCTGTGGGATGTGTTAATCTTAAAGCGGGTGAGCCAAACAGCTCGCGTCAAAAGCTAAATTCACAACACAGAGGAAGCATCATGGACCGATTCCCGCGTCCCAATGAGACTATCGTGCAGCGTGCCAACACTGGCCTCCAGACCTTTATGGCGCAGGTCTACGGCTGGATGACCTGCGGTCTGCTTTTGACCGCCTTTATTGCCTGGTATGCAGCCAATACTCCGGCGGTAATGCAGTTTGTCTTCTCCAGTAAAATTACCTTCTTTGGCCTGATTATCGTCCAACTGGGGCTGGTTTTTGTGCTCTCAGGCATGGTGCATAAGCTTAGCGCTGGCGTCGCGACGTCGCTGTTTATGCTTTACTCGGCGCTGACCGGGTTGACCATGGCGAGTATTTTCCTGGTATACACCTATTCGTCTATCGCCAGCACGTTCGTGGTTGCCGGCGGGATGTTTGGTGCCATGAGCCTCTATGGCTACACCACTAAGCGTGATCTGAGCGGCTTCGGCAACATGCTGTTTATGGCGCTGATCGGTATCGTTCTCGCCTCTTTGGTTAACTTCTGGCTGAAAAGCGATGCGCTGATGTGGGCTATTACCTATATCGGCGTGGTGGTGTTTGTGGGCTTAACCGCTTACGACACGCAGAAACTGAAAAATATCGGCGAGCAGATTGATACCCGCGACGCGCAAATGCTGCGTAAGTACTCCATTCTTGGCGCTTTAACGCTGTATCTGGACTTTATTAACCTGTTCCTGATGCTGCTGCGTATCTTCGGTAACCGCCGCTAATATA
Source organism: Cedecea neteri (assembly GCF_000757825.1). GTDB lineage: Bacteria > Pseudomonadota > Gammaproteobacteria > Enterobacterales > Enterobacteriaceae > Cedecea > Cedecea selenatireducens. The sequence goes on along the minus strand of NZ_CP009451.1, from coordinate 1,288,064 downwards.
CCCATATCCTCTCCTTCGGGAGAGGGTTTTACCCCCGCAGTTTTGCTTTTCTTTCCAGCACTTTTGCCTGCCAGAACGGAAATATATTGCAATACCTGTCACAAAAAGGGGGCGTATTGAGGAAATTTCCGTACACTTGCGTACTCTGATTAACAGGAAGAAATACTCCAGGAGATAAAACATGAAGTGGCAACAACGTGTAAGAGTGAGAACCGGACTGGGTTGCTGGCAGATTATGCTGCATCTTGCGGTGGTCGCTGTCCTGCTCGTTGGCTGGAAAACGGCAACCCTGATCCCCGTGGGAGTAGGGCTGTGCCTGCTTTATGTCGCCACCGTGGTCATGATGTTTATCTTCCAGCGTTTTCATACCGGCCTGCTGCGCGACATCGGTGACTTCCTCGAAGAGCTGACCACCACCTGGTATTTCGGCAATGCGATGATTGCCCTGTGGCTACTGTCACGCGTGGTGCAGAGCCACCTTCTTCTGGGGCTGGCCGGCCTGGCGATGCTCGCGGGACCGGCTATTTACTCTCTGCTCGCGAAAGACAAATCAGGCAATCTTGCGCCTAAACATCCAGTACGCCGCTGATCCTGTCGTGGCCGCAATCACCAGCAGCGGCCATAAACTCTGCCAGACAATCCCAAAGTTCGCATCCTTCAGGTAAATCTGCTTCGTGATGTCGGTGAAATGGCGAATCGGGTTTATCCACGTTAAATCCTGCAGCCACACCGGCATGTTTTCTACCGGCGAGACATAGCCGGAAAGCAGGATCGCCGGCATCATAAAGACAAACACGCCGATAAACGCCTGCTGCTGGGTGGAGCAGAGGGCGGAAATCAGCAGCCCGAATCCCACCAGCGACAGCCCGTAGATAATCATCGTGAAGTAAAACAGCAGCAGCGAGCCGGAGAAGGGGATGTGATAGCCCCAAATCCCTACCGCCAGCACGATACTGGCCTGAACCAGCGCGACAATCTGTGCCGGAACCGCCTTGCCGATAAAGATTTGCCAGGTGGCCAGAGGAGAAACCAGCAGCTGGTCGAGCGTGCCTTGCTCACGTTCACGGGCGACGGAAAGCGATGTCACGATCATCACCCCGATGGTGGTTATCATCGCTATCAGCGACGGCACCACGAACCATTTGTAATCCAGGTTTGGGTTATACCAGTTGCGGATCGTCAGCTCGCTATTGTTTGGCTTCGGCATGCCCGTCATCAGCTCTTGCTGGTAGTTATTAACGATTTGCTGGAGATAGTTGGCGGCAATCTGGGCGCTGTTTGAGTTGCGCCCGTCGAGCAGAATTTGCAGCTTCGCCGGCTGCTGGCTGGCGATGTCGCGCGAGAAATTAGCCGGGAAGCGAATCAGCAGTAACGCTTTCTGGTTGTCGATGGTCGGCTGTATTTCCTGCGGGCTTTTTAGCAGCAGCACGTTGCTGAAGGCGCTGGCGCGAGCAAAGCGTTGGGTCAGCTCAATAGAATGGCTGCCGTTATCCTCGTTATAAATGGCGATGGTGGCGTTAGTCACCTCAAGGGTGGCGGCAAACGGAAACAAAAGCACCTGTAGCAGCACCGGCAAAATCAGGATGGCGCGGGTCTGCGGCTCGCGCAGCAGCGACTGAAGCTCTTTGCGAATTAGCGTCCATAAACGATAAAACATGCTTTCTCCCTTAATCGAGCCGACGTTTAGTTCTCAGCGCCGTCAGGCCGATAAACATCACCGCCGAGGCAATTAAAAACAGCGTGTTGACGATAAGCACCGAGGTGATATTGCCGGCCAAAAACAGGCTTTGTAGGGTGCTGACGAAGTAGCGTGCCGGAATAACATAGGTTACTGCCCGGATAATGGCCGGCATGCTGTCTATCTGGAAAATAAAGCCTGACAGCATGATGGACGGCAAAAAGGCGGCGTTAAGCGCGACCTGAGCGGCATTGAACTGGTTGCGCGTAATGGTGGAAATCAGCAAGCCCATGCCCAGCGTGCTGAGTAAAAAGAGGCTGGTTATCAGGAACAGCAGAATCAGCGAGCCGCGCCACGGCACGCCGAGGATAAACACCGTCACCAGCATACAAAGCAGCATCGCCAGCATGCCCAGCACGTAGTAAGGCACCAGCTTGCAGAGCAGCAGTTCGGTGCGCGTCACCTGGGTTGAAAGCAGCGCCTCCATGGTGCCGCGCTCCCATTCCCGGGCCACGACCAGTGAGGTCAGTATCGCGCCGATAACCGTCATAATGATGGTCACCGCACCGGGAATAATAAAGTGCTGGCTGATGGCGGCGGGGTTAAACCAGTAGCGAAGCTGCACGTCGATTAGCGGCTCAAAATGTTCGCCGCGATCTTCCGCCCGCTGCTGTTGCCAAAGCTGCCAGATCCCCTGCATATAGCCCTGAACAAAGTTAGCCGTGTTCGGTTCACTGCCGTCGGTAATGACCTGAATCGGGGCCGTGGCGCCGGGCCGCGCCATATTTTGTGCAAAGTCGGTGGGAATAGTGACCATGCCGCGTATTTTCCCGGCCTGCATCAGCTGAATAAGCTGTTCGCGGTTATCGCTGATGGTGGGCTGAATAAACGGCGAGGCGCTGATGGCATGGGTGAAATCCAGAGCGTCTTCACTCTGCTGCTCGATCAGAACGCCGACGTGAAGGCGGCTGGAGTCGAGGTTGATGCCGTAGCCGAAGATAAACAGCAGCAGCAAAGGGATAACCACGGCGATTAACCAACTGCTGGGGTCGCGCACAATTTGCCGCGTTTCTTTCACGCACAGGGCACGGACGCGGCGCCACGATACCCTCTGGCTATGTTCGCTCATCGCTATGTTCCTTATCCCATTCGTGAATCAGCCCGATAAACGCCTGCTCCATGGTCGGGTCCGGCGTGTCGTCATCCGCCACCTGCTGCTTCAGGTCGTCCGGCGTGCCGCTGGCAATCAGCTTGCCCCGGTACACCAGGCCTATACGGTCGCAGTATTCGGCCTCATCCATAAAGTGAGTGGTCACCATCACCGTGACGCCTTTCTCCACCATGCTGTTGATATGCAGCCAGAATTCGCGTCGGGTAATCGGGTCGACGCCGGAGGTTGGTTCATCAAGAAACAGAATGTCCGGCTCGTGCATCAGCGAACAGGCGAGCGCCAGCCGCTGCTTAAAGCCCAGTGGAAGCGAGTCCGTAGTGCTATTGGCGATAGGCTGCAGCGCAAACGCCTCGCTCATGCGGTTAATTTTGTCCTGCTGAGCGCGCCCACGCAGGCCATAAACCCCGGAGAAGAAACGTAGGTTTTGCGCCACCGTCAGGTTGCCGTAAAGCGAGAATTTCTGAGCCATATAGCCAAGATGCTGGCGCGCCTTGCCTGAGCTGGTTTTCAGGTCCATATCCAGCACCAGCGCCTTACCCGAAGTGGGGACTAACAAACCGCACATCATCTTGAAGGTGGTGGACTTTCCCGCGCCGTTGGGGCCGAGCAGCCCGAAGATTTCACCGCGCTTAACGGCAAAGTTAACGTGGTCGGTTGCCGCAAAGTCGCCAAATTTTTTGGTCAGCTCTTCGGCCTGAATCACCGTCTCGCCGGACTCGCCTTCAACGGTATGAAGAATATCGCCGAGTGGGGATTCGTTAGTGGTGGCCCCGCCCAGTAAATCAATAAAGGCGTCTTCAAAGCGCGGGTCGGTTTCTTTCAGGCTGGACTCAGAGACATCCAACGCGTTAGCCAGTTCGCTGATGTTGGAATCCTTAGCAAGGATAAGCCGTACAGAGCGTCCCTGAATCACACCGTCGCTGACCTGCGGTAGCTTCAGGGCCCGCTGAAGAAGCTGGCGGTTGTTTTCGTGCTCATGGCTGACCAGCAGCGAGCGCCCGGCCATCTTCTGCGTCAGCGCTGTCGGCGCGCCGTGATAAAGCAGCTCACCTTCGTTCATCAGCAAAATTTCCCGGCACTGCTCGGCTTCGTCCAGATATGACGTGCTCCAGAGGATCAGCATGCCTTCACCCGCCAGCTCGTGCACCATCTGCCACAGTTCACGCCTTGAGATAGGGTCAACGCCCACGCCGGGCTCATCCAGCAGCAGTACCTTAGGCTGGCCGACCAGGGTGCAGGCCAGGCCAAGTTTTTGCTTCATCCCACCGGAGAGCTTGCCCGCCAGGCGCCCGGTAAATGGCCCCAGGGCTGTAAACTCCAGCAGTCGGGCAAACGTGCTCTTACGCTGCTCCCCGGTCACGCCTCGCAGGTCGGCATAAAGCGTGAGGTTTTCCATCACCGTTAAATCTTCGTACAGGCCAAACTTTTGCGGCATATAGCCCAGTTCAGCACGCAGGGCGCGATCGTCTTTAATCGGGTCGAGGCCGATAACCGAGGCCGTTCCTTCGCCAGGTTGCAGCAAACCGGCAAGCATCCTCATCAGCGTGGTTTTCCCCGCGCCGTCGGGGCCAACCAGCCCGGTCACTGCTCCCGCGTGAATTTCGCAATCAAGGCTGGCGACCGCCGGTTTTTCCAGATCGGGGAAGCGTTTTACCAGCCCCTGCAGGCGAATTACCGCGTCATTGCTGCTCATGCTGTGTTCCGCCGTTGAATTTCACCGTGACCGGCATGCCCTGGCGCAGCGCGTCATCTGCATCGGTGACGATAATACGTAAGCGATAGACTAAATCCGTGCGCAGATCCGGTGTTTCAACCGTTTTTGGGGTGAACTCCGCAGTCGGTGACACAAAACCTACCTTGCCGTGGTAAGGCTTGTCCGGGCGGCCATCGGTGTAAATCAGCAGTTCGCTGCCGGGTTTGGCCTGCCTAAGATTGGTTTCGTCGATATAGGCGCGGATCCACACCGGGCGGGTAAGTGAAAGCGTGAGTACCGTACTGCCTGCGTTAAGCATGCTGCCGGGCTCAACGGCGCGGGTTAACAGCGTGCCGTCAGAAGGAGCGAGCAGGGTGGTGTCCTGCAGGTCGAGCTGAGACTGTGCCAGCTGCGCTTTAGCCTGCTGCAGGCTGGCCTGAGCCTGAGCAATTTCCTGCGGGCGGTTGCCGCTGCGGTATTGGCTGAGTTTGTCCTGGGCCGCTTTCAGCGTGGCTTTTGCCTGGTCGCTTGAGGAGCGGGCGTTGGCTAAGTCATTCGCCGAGATGGTTTTTGTCGCCCAAAGTCCCTGCTGGCGCTGGTAAAAGTTCTGCGCATAATCATAGGCGGCCTGGGCCTGATTAACCTGAGCGGCCGCCTGAGCAATTTCTTCATCGCGATAGCCGGCAATGATCAAATCGTATTTGGCCTGCGCCGCCGCCACGTTTGCCTCTGCCTGACGCAGGGCGTTTTCATAAGGCGCTTTGTCAATCAACCCCAATGGCTCACCGGCCTTGATGGCATCGCCCTCGTCAACCTCAAGCGCTGCAAGACGACCGCCAACGCGGAAGCTCAGGTTAACGGTGCGAATATCCACGTTGCCGTAAAGCGTTAGCTCACTGTTCTGCTGGCTTTGATACCATTTCCAGCCACCAAAGGCCGCGGCCACGAGCACTAAAATGACAATGACGGCAATCACCGGCTTCTTACTGTTCATCACTAGCGTGTCCTCTGTTTACGGATAATCCCTGCAGGATGAAATCAACGTGGCTCAGCACCACGCGGCTTATTTGCTGCACCTTTGCCTGGTCAAACTGCGGCCAGCCGGTGCGTAACAGAATCGTCTCTCGCCCAAGCCGGAAGGCCAGCACCTGGCCGAGCAGCGTATGGGTATGCAAAATCGTGTCGGTATCAAAAGGATCCCGCCCGGTGTAGTGCGCAACCAGCGTGGTCAGCAGGGAGTGCATGGGGTCGATAACCTGCTGGTGAATAAGCTGATAGGCAGCGGTGGGGGAAAGCTGTTCGCGGGAGATAAATTTGCTCAGATTAAGCGTGTCGTCCGCGGTCAGCAGGGCGATCATTTGCCCGAGCGCGGTATGAATAAGATGGCGTATTTTCTGTTTGTCCGGCTCGGTCTGGTTTAGTAGCGACTCTGCGGCGGCAACGTGCTCGTGAAAATTACCGCTGATGAAGTCGGCAATACACTGAGCGGAGGCCATATACAGCGCTTCTTTGGAGCCAAAGTAATAGGTAATGGCGGCTATATTTTGCCCGGCCTGAGCGGCGATATCGCGCGTAGTAGCATGCATGCCGTATTCGGCAAATTGCGCTATCGCGGCGGTAATTAGCGTATTTTTAGCCTGCTCTCCGCGGCTGGTGACGGGCGTCGGCGAAGGCGTCATACCGACCTCTTAAAAGTTAATCAATCGATTGATTAAGCGTAAGCAAAGTTATCGAGCCTGTCCAGCACAAGGCTTTATTCTGTTGACTGCGCCGAAAGTGAGAATTTATGCGGAAGATCACAAAAACTGCTACACTGCTCGCGAACGGCGCCGTGGTTTGCGCCTCCTCTCTTCGCCAGCTTAGCGCTGGCGCGTGATGTTCCCCCTGGAAACTACACCGCACATTGCGGTCAGGGCGGTTCTGGAGTTCCTATGTCTTTTGATTCTCTCGGCCTGAATGCCGATATTTTGCGTGCGGTGGAAGAGCAGGGCTATCGTGAGCCTACCCCAATCCAGCGTCAGGCAATTCCGGTAGTGTTAGCAGGCCGTGACCTGATGGCCAGTGCCCAAACCGGTACCGGCAAGACCGCAGGTTTTACCCTGCCGCTGTTACAGCGCCTGACCGACAGCGCGCCTCACCTGAAGGGCCGTCGCCCGGTGCGTGCGCTGATCCTCACCCCTACCCGCGAACTGGCGGCGCAGATTGGTGAGAACGTCCGCGACTACAGCAAATATTTGAATATCCGCTCGCTGGTTGTCTTCGGCGGCGTGAGCATTAACCCGCAGATGATGAAGCTGCGCGGTGGCGTGGATGTGCTGGTAGCGACCCCGGGTCGTCTGCTGGATCTTGAGCATCAGAACGCCGTGAAACTCGACCAAATCGAGATCCTCGTACTGGATGAAGCCGACCGCATGCTGGACATGGGCTTTATCCATGATATCCGCCGCGTGCTGGCTAAGCTGCCTGCGCGTCGCCAGAACCTGCTGTTCTCGGCAACCTTCTCCGACGACATTAAAGGCCTGGCTGAAAAGCTGCTGCATAACCCGGAAGAAGTGGAAGTGGCTCGCCGCAACACGGCTTCTGAGCAGGTCACTCAGCACGTTCACTTTGTGGATAAAAAGCGCAAGCGGGAACTGTTGTCGCAGATGATTGGCGAAGGCGACTGGCAGCAGGTGCTGGTGTTTACCCGCACCAAGCATGGCGCTAACCACCTTGCTGAGCAGCTGCAAAAAGACGGCATTACCGCGGCGGCAATCCACGGTAACAAGAGTCAGGGTGCCCGTACTCGCGCGCTGGCCGACTTCAAAAGCGGCGGCATTCGCGTGCTGGTTGCGACCGATATCGCGGCTCGCGGGCTGGATATCGAAGAGCTGCCGCACGTCGTTAACTACGAGCTGCCGAACGTCCCGGAAGACTACGTGCACCGTATTGGCCGTACCGGTCGTGCGGCGGCCACGGGCGAAGCACTGTCTCTGGTTTGTGTCGATGAGCATAAGCTGTTGCGTGATATTGAGCGTCTACTGAAGCGTGAGATCCCACGCATGGCGCTGGAGGGATACGCGGTTGATCCGTCGATTCCAGCCGAGCCTATCGTGAACGGTCGCCAGCAGCGTGGCGGCGGCGGCGGCGGTCGTGGTGGCCAGGGCGGTCGCGGTGGTCAAAGCCAGGGGCAGGGCCAACGTCGCAGCGGCAACGGCGGTAGCGCTAATGCCTCCGGCGATCGTAACAACGGCCCGCGTCGCAGCGGTAAACCGCAGGGCGAAGGTGCAGCGAAGCCGGCAGGTGAAAACGCCCGTCGTCGTCGTCCACCGCGTAAGCCAGCCTCGGCGCAGTAAGTTTTTTATACCCTCACCCTAACCCTCTCCCTAAAAGGGAGAGGGGATTAAAGACGTCCTGTGTTCCCCTTCGGGGCGAGGGGCTATGTTTTCCCCCTTCTCCTCTTTGGGGAGAGGGCCGGGGTGAGGGGACAACAACACAAATATTATCGGATGCGTCATGCGTGTTCTTCTTGCCCCGATGGAAGGCGTTCTCGACTCTTTAGTTCGCGAACTTCTTACCGAGGTTAACGACTACGATCTCTGTATCACCGAATTTCTTCGCGTGGTCGATCAGCTTTTACCGGCTAAATCCTTTCTCAAACTTTGCCCTGAACTTAACCACGCCAGCCGCACGCCGTCTGGAACGTTGGTCCGCGTTCAGCTGTTAGGGCAGTACCCACAGTGGCTGGCTGAGAACGCCGCTCGCGCGGTCGAGCTGGGTTCCTGGGGCGTTGACCTGAACTGCGGTTGCCCGTCTAAGCTGGTCAACGGCAGCGGCGGGGGCGCTACTCTGCTGAAAGATCCTGAACTTATTTATCGTGGGGCGAAAGCCATGCGTGAGGCCGTTCCCGCGCATTTACCGGTCACGGTAAAAATTCGCCTCGGCTGGGACAGCGGCGCGCGGCAGTTTGAAATTGCCGATGCGGTGGAGCAGGCGGGGGCGACGGAGCTGGTGGTTCACGGGCGCACCAAAGAAGATGGCTATAAAGCCGAGCTTATCAACTGGGGTGCTATCGGCGAAATTCGCCAGCGGCTGTCGATTCCGGTCATCGCTAACGGTGAAATCTGGGACTGGCAAAGCGCGCAGGACTGCCTTACGGCGACGGGGTGTGACTCTGTGATGATCGGCCGCGGGGCGTTAAATGTACCGAACCTGAGCCGCGTGATTAAATATAACGAAGCACGTATGCCGTGGGCCGACGTCGTTACGCTTTTGCAAAAATACAGCCGCCTCGAAAAACAGGGCGACACGGGTATGTACCACGTGGCGCGTATTAAGCAGTGGCTTGGCTATTTGCGTAAAGAATACGTAGAGGCAACGGAACTGTTTACGGTTATTCGTACGCTAAAAACGTCCGGAGATATCGCCCACGTGATTGGTGCGTTGAAATAAATTTTCCTATAGAACCCGTTAATTGATGCTTTAATTAATGGGCTTTTTTTTGTTGTATAACTTCCTTTCTTACATTCAATTCTGAATCGGCTTCACAAATTTCCATCTTTCTTCTTTTTAATGCTGGAGCTTATTTCAGTGAGATGACAGTATGACGGCGTAAAATAAATAAAGGATTGTTACTGTCTAACAGGCAAAACCTAAGTTTTTTCTCCGGTAGTCGGGGGCGAAACTTAGGTTTTTTTTTAATTTTTTTTTATTAAAACAAGGGACGTTTACCATGTGCTCACACACAAAAATAACAGGCGGCATGATACTGCTGCTGAGTTTGGGAGGAATTCCAGATGCTTTGGCGGATTATTCCCACTATGACGGCGGGCTGCTCACGGACAGCCATCTCGACGCCACGTTAAAAAATGTCTGGATGCTTAACACGTCAGATGCGATGGCAGATCGGGGCATCGGGGACCAGATTGCCTGGGCTCAGGCGCTGCACCTGGACTGGCAAAGCGGCTGGCTGTGGGATCATGTTGGGGTCGATGCTTCGTGGTATGGGGTGGCTAAACTCTATGCTAACGACGCGTTCTACGGCAGGGATTTACTGCGGGATAAAAACGGTAAAGCACAGGGCTTCAATAAGCTCGGGCAACTGTACGCCAAAGCGCGCTGGGGCGATCCACAGCGCCACCTGTCGCTGTGGGCAGGCTGGCGGCAGCTCTATAAATTTGCCGCGCTAAATGTGACCCGCAGCCGCGCCGCGCCGAGTACCTGGGAAGGCGTTAGCTCTGAACTAGCCTGGGATGCCTTTGGCGCAAAGGCCGCCGTCGTTAACCGTTTTTCGGAACGAGATGAGCCGGAAAAGCGCCGTTTTAGAACCCTGAAATCCAACAAGCAAATTGACTATATCGCCACCGGAGAGCTGAGCTGGGTACCCGCTAAGGGCACTAAAATCAGCTATATCGCCGCCGAGAGTGATAGCTATCTTCTGCGTCACGGGCTTGAGGCCAACGCTCTCGTGCCGCTGACGGATGACTTCAACCTGCTGGCAAGGAGCACCTACTATTACGCCCGTGGCCTTAGCGAATGGGAGGGTGCCCGTGGGTTTAGCCGCAGCGCACAACACCTGTTTGCACTTGTCGGCTATCAGTACGGGCGTTCTGAATCCGGGTTCGGCTGGTCGCATACCCAGGCCAGGCTGGATAATGGTTTAGGCCACTTCTATTGGCATTTTGGTAAAAATACGAGAGGTGCCTTTAATAGCAAGGCCGACGGTGAAGGTAATGACTATATCAATGACGGGGAACAGATGCTGTATTTATACAGCCAGTATCAAATTTTGCCTGAGCTATTAGTCGGCGTGTACGGTAATTACGGCTTTGGCATGGAATATAAAGGCGTGAGTTTAAAAGAGTGGGAGTATGGCGGCTATTTTCTCTGGAATAGCCCGCAGATTAAAGGCTTGAATGTATTTGCCGGGTTCGGTCCGAGCTATAGCTGGAAATTAACCTCTGCCGGAGCGCCTTCTCTCGCCAGTGATAATAGTACTTTCCGTCGCGCGAAAGGCGTTGGGGGAAGTGTGCGCATTGAATATCGGTTTAATCTACTTTGATGACGTTATAAATAAGGAGTAAATATGAAAAAGAATATTATCGCCGGACTGGTGCTTACGTTAATGGCGGGCTCTGCCTTTGCCGCCGAGCGCCCCATGCGTATTCTGTTAGTCAATGACGATGGCTGCCAGTCGGTGGGGACAACCTCATTGCAGGAGAAACTGGCGGCGAAAGGGTATGACGTCTGGATGGTTGCCCCGGCCACTAATCAAAGCGGTATTGGCTCGGCCATTACCTTCAAGCCGAATAAAATTTTCGACGTCAAAAAGGTCGTTGATAAGCGCTACTGCTTCCCGGGTACGCCGGCGGACTCCCTTGATTTTGGCGTGCTGGGCGTGATGAAAGAGACGCCTCCTGATCTGGTTATCTCCGGCGTTAATGATGGGCCAAACACCGGCGTCGCGCAGCTTAATTCGGGCACTATTGGTGCTGCCGCTCGTGCTGTTCGTTACGGCTACCCGTCTATTGCCGCCAGCATTGGCTATATTCTCAGCGAGCAGGAGATAAAGGCTGGTTGGCCAAGTACCCATAAGTACTGGCCGGATTCCGTCGATTACGTCGCCGGGCTGGTGGATACGCTGGCAAAAACCTGGCAGCCGGGCAAGCCGGTTCTGCCCGCGGGGTCAGGTTTAAGCATCAACTATCCGCCGCTGGAAAAGAAGGCCGTTAAGGGCGTGAAATTTGTTGAGAACGAGCGTAACCCGGTGCCGCAGCACTATTACAAGCTGCTCCCGGACGGCAAAGCTCAGCAAATCATGAGTGAAAAAGTGCTGACGCCGGTGGACACTGACACCGATACCGGCTGGCTGAACCGCGGGTACATCACCTGGACCGTTTTTGACGGAGAGTGGAACGCCCCGCAGTTTGACGAACAGTACCGCAAGCTGTTTTCCGTGGAGGCTGAAGCCAAATAGCAACCCGGTGCCGCGATCGTTATCACGCTTTTCGCCCTGCGCGCTTGAGCGATATATTCTCCGTGATAGAGTGCGGAAGTTGGATTGTTACTGCGCTTAGCAGGCAAAACCTGATTATCTGGCTCTGCCAGAGGTCAGGTTTTTTTGTTTCTGGGGTAACCATGGAAATTGCCAAGATACTGAACAACAACGTAGTGGTTATCCTCGACGAGCACCAGCGCGAGCAGGTGGTAATGGGAAAGGGGCTGGGGTTTCAAAAGCAGCCGGGCGATAGCCTCGACCGCAGCAAGATAGAAAAGGTTTTTGCCCTGCAAAGCGATGAGCTGGTGGCGCGGTTAAGTGAACTGTTGAACCAGATCCCGCTGGAGGTGATGACCGCCTGCGACAGGATTATTCAACTGGCGCGTGAGCGGCTCGGCAAGCTGCAGGAAAGTCTCTACATTTCGCTCACCGACCACTGCCACTTTGCGATTGAGCGTCAGAAAAAGGGCATGGCCATTCGCAACGTGCTGCTCTGGGAGATCAAGCGCCTTTATCCCAGGGAGTTTTCCCTGGGCGTTGAGGCGCTTGGCATTATCGACCAGCGCCTTGGCGTGCGGCTGGCAGAAGACGAGGCAGGGTTTATTGCGCTGCACCTGGTGACCGCCCAGCTTGCAGGGGAGATGCCGGAGGTCATGGACGTTACTCGCGTGATGCAGGAAATCCTGCATATCGTGAAGTACCAGCTGCAAATTGAGTACCAGGAAGAGAGCCTTAGCTACCAGCGTTTCGTGACGCATTTGAAGTTTTTTGCCCAAAGAATGCTAAATCGTACCACCGTCGCGGATGACGACGAAACGCTGCACGTGGCGGTGAAAGAGAACTATCCGCTGGCGTGGCGCTGTGCGGAAAAACTTCAGCGCCACCTGGCCAAAAGCTATCAGCGTGAGCTGACCAACGAAGAAATAATGTTCCTCGCCATTCATATCGAGCGGGTACGTAAAGAGAGCCAAAAGGCTTAAACAACAAGACGGATTGTTACTGCTTCGGCAGGCAAAACCTGAGCATTAGCTTCCCTGCGGGGCGGCCGGCTCAGGTTTTTTTTTTAACCTTACTCAGCACATTTCGCCTGCGGGCGTGACGTAAAAGGAAAGCGGTTATGGACTATCAAGGGCTGGCGCAGGACATTCTGAAGCATGTCGGCGGGAAGGCGAACATCGTTAGCCTGGTGCACTGTGCGACCAGGCTGCGCTTTAAGCTGAAAGACAACGCCCTCGCGGACGCCGGGCTAAAGAATAATCCCGGCGTTATCATGGTAGTGGAGAGCGGTGGGCAATTTCAGGTGGTGATTGGCAACCACGTGCACGATGTTTATTCGGCAGTGTGTCTGGCTGCGGGCATCAATGAAGACGCCTCGCCACAGGAAAGCAAAGGGGAAAAAAACAATCCTTTGAACCGGCTGATCGACATTGTTTCGGCTATTTTTACACCTTTCCTTGGCGTTATGGCCGCCTCCGGTATTCTCAAGGGGATGCTGTCGCTTAGCGTCGTTTGTGGCTGGCTGAATACCGAATCCGCTACCTATAAAATCTGGTTTGCGGCCAGTGATTCGCTGTTTTATTTCTTCCCGTTGGTTCTGGGCTACACGGCCGGGAAAAAATTTGGCGGCAGCCCGTTCCTGACCATGGCCATAGGCGGGGCTTTAACGCACCCTCTGATTACTCAGGCTTTTGAAGCCGCATCCCAGCCGGAACGTTTTCTTGGTATTCCGGTGACCTTTATCAACTACAGCTCGTCTGTCATCCCGATTATCTTTGCCGCCTGGGCCAGCTGCTGGCTCGAAAAGCGCTGCAATAAGGTATTCCCGGCGGCGATGAAGAATTTTTTCACCCCTCTGGTCTGCCTGGGCGTCGTGGTTCCGCTTACGTTTCTGGTGATTGGCCCGGCGGCAACCTGGCTTAGCCAGATGCTGGCACACGGCTATCAGGCTATTTACGCCTTTGCACCGTGGCTGGCGGGAACCGTGATGGGGGCTATCTGGCAGATCTGCGTGATCTTCGGCCTGCACTGGGGGCTGGTGCCCATCATGATCAACAACCTCAGCGTGCTGGGTCACGACACGCTGATGCCGCTCCTGCTTCCGGCGGTGATGGGGCAGGTGGGGGCCACGCTCGGGGTCTTCCTCTCCACGCGAGACGCCAAACTTAAAGTGCTGTCAGGCTCGGCGGTCACCGCTGGGCTCTTTGGCATAACAGAACCCGCTGTATATGGCGTGACGTTGCCCAATCGCCGCCCCTTCATTTTTGGCTGTATTGCGGGGGGCATCGGCGGGGCTATCGTCGGCTTTAGCCAGAGCAACCTCTACTCCTTCGGGCTGGCGAGCATTTTCAGCCTGGCGCAAATGCTGCCTCCTGGCGGCATGGACAGCACCGTCTGGGGCGCGATTATCGGTACCGTACTGTCGCTGGTGCTGGCCTGCGGGTTGACCTGGGCCTTTGGCCTGCCGCGCAGCGTGCAGTCCGCTTCATTACCAACGGCCATAGCCGGAGATGACAGCATTCTGGCCCCGATGAGCGGCACCGTGCTGGAGATGGACCAGGTCCCTGACGCCACTTTTGCCGGGGGATTGTTAGGCAAGGGCGCGGCCATCATTCCGCTGAACAATGAAGTCCGCGCGCCGTTTTACGGTGAGGTTGCCTCGCTGTTCCAGACTCGCCACGCCATTGGCCTGCTGAGCGACAGCGGTATCGAAGTTTTAATCCACGTTGGTATCGACACGGTGAAGCTGGATGGACAGCACTTCACCGCACACGTCCAGCCGGGGGACAAAATTAAACCCGGCGATCTGCTGATTGAATTCGACCGCGAGGCGATCCTTGCCGCCGGGTACGATCTCGCCACGCCGATAATCGTCAGCAATAGCGATGATTACCAGGGTGTGACGCGCGTGGCGCAGCAGTCCACCCTCAATTCAGGTATGCCGTTCCTGACGGTAGAACGTTAAGCAAAGGAGAATGATATGACAGCATTTCCGAAGACATTTCTGTGGGGCGGCGCTATTGCCGCCAATCAGGTCGAAGGCGCGTGGCAGGAGGACGGGAAGGGCATTTCTACCTCGGACGTCATGCAGCAGGGGGTTTTTGGCGCGCAGAAGGAGCGCGTGCCGGGGGATAGCGGGATCAAAGACATCGCCATCGATTTCTACCATCGTTACCCGCAGGATGTTGCGCTGTTTGCCGAAATGGGGTTCAGCTGCCTGCGAATTTCTATCGCCTGGACGCGTATCTTCCCGCAGGGCGACGAGCTTGAGCCGAACGAGGCCGGGCTGGCGTTTTACGACAAGCTGTTTGATGAGCTGGCGCAGCACGGCATTCAGCCGATGGTGACCTTGTCCCACTACGAAATGCCGTGGGGCCTGGTTAAGCAATACGGCGGCTGGGGCAATCGCAAAGTTATTGACTGCTTCGAACGCTATGCGCGCTGCGTTTTCAGCCGCTATCAGCACAAGGTAAAGCTGTGGCTGACGTTCAATGAGATCAACATGTCGCTGCACGCGCCGCTGACCGGCGTTGGGCTTGAAGGCGAGCCGGAGAAAGGCGCAGTTTACCAGGCTATTCATCACCAGCTGGTTGCCAGCAGCCTGGCGGTTAAGGCCTGCCATGAAATCATTCCTGACGCAAAAATTGGCAATATGCTGCTGGGTGGCCTGATGTACCCGCTCACCTGCAAGCCAGACGACGTGCTGGAAACGCTGCAGGAAAACCGTAGCTGGTTATTTTTCGGCGACGTTCAGTGCCGGGGCTGCTATCCGGGCTATATGCTGCGCTATTTCCGTGATAACGGCATTCAGCTTGAAATCAGCGAGAACGATCGTGAGATCCTGAAAAATACCGTCGATTTTATCTCGTTTAGCTACTACATGACCGGCTGCGTCACGGCGGATGAAGAGCTTAACGCAAAGGCGCGAGGCAACATTCTCAGCATGGTGCCGAACCCGCATCTGGCAAGCTCCGAGTGGGGCTGGCAGATTGATCCGGTAGGGCTACGCATTTTGCTCAACACGCTGTGGGATCGCTATCAGAAGCCGCTGTTTATCGTTGAAAACGGCCTGGGGGCGAAAGACAAACCCGAAGCCGACGGTACGATCAACGATGACTATCGCATCAGCTATCTGAACGACCATCTGGTGCAGGTGGGCGAGGCAATTGAGGACGGTGTAGAAATGCTGGGTTACACCAGCTGGGGGCCTATCGACCTGGTCAGCGCCTCGAAGGCCGAGCTGTCGAAGCGCTACGGGTTTATCTATGTGGACCGTGATGACCAGGGAAATGGCTCGCTGGCGCGTTCAAGAAAGAAAAGCTTCCACTGGTACAAAGAGGTTATTGCCACCAACGGCGGCAGCCTCAAGCGCTAAGTTGTAACCACAGGAGGGCTCTTCACCTTGCCCTCTGTCAGGCGACATTCACCAGCCGCTGAATAAACCCGCGCAGCCACATCAGCGCGGCGTCGCTGTTATGGCGCTGATGCCAGAGCAGAGCGACCTCAAACGGCGGTATTTCAACGGGAACCGGGCTGGCAGTCAGCCCCCAGGTTTTCTGCCAGCTCTCTGACAGCCCCGCAGGCACGGTTGCCAGCGCGGGCATTTGCATCAGCAGGCCCGGCAGCGCGGCAAAATGCGGCGTAGTGTAGCTGACGTGGCGCGTCTGCCCGAGCTTCGCCAGCAGAGTGCCTATCTGGCTGCTGTTGGCTTCGCGATAGCTGACCAGCACGTGCTGATGGGCTACGTACTCTTCCAGCGACAGCGAAGCGCTGGCCTCTACTTGCTGCGGTTGCCAGAGCGTCACAAAACCCATGCTGGTCAGCACCTCCCGCTCCAGCCAGCGGGCGCTTTGATTCGCCACGCTTATCGACATATCCAGCTCGCCGCCTTCCAGCCTTTGAGCATCGGTAAACGGATCGCTTGCCACGACGTTAATGCGCATGCCCGGCGCATCCTGTTTCAGCGCGGGGATGAGTTTTGGCATCAGCCACATTTCAACCCAGTCGGTCATGCCGATGGTGACGGTCGCTTTGGCGCTGGCCGGGCAGAATTCCGCCTGCTGGAAAAGGGCACTTTGCAGCTGCTCCAGCAGGGGCATCAGCTCGGTGTGCAGTTCGCTTGCGCGGGCGGTGGGCTGCATGCGGTGGCCGCTGCGGATAAACAGCGGGTCGTCGAACATATCACGCAGCCTTGCCAGCGCGCCGCTCACTGCGGGCTGCCCGAGGTGCAGCTTGTCGGCCGCCAGCGACACGCTTTGCTCGCGGAACAGCACCGCAAAAGCGATCAGCAAATTAAGATCGATTTTGCGGAAATCATTTTCTTTGATAGTCATTATTTCTCCAATCAATTGGCGTGATGATACGCCCGACCGGATACTGACGGCAAGTTGAACAGGGCAGCATTGAAAGTTGAGAGCAGAATAAGGCTCGGCGAGAGGAGAGTGTTGCAAAGGCGCCACAAACCGTGGCGCCCGCGCTTTTAAAAGATCATTTTGAATACGCCGGTCACCACCAGCAGCCCAATGAGGAAGATGATCAGAATGGCCCATAAAATAATTTTCATTAGCGCTCCTTACCTTTTTGTTTGGTCTTTATGAGTATAGGCAAGGATACGAAGACGGGGGGAGTTGCCTCCCCGTAAACGGAATAATGAAGAAAAAAGCGGTGTTGCTGCGGACTAGCGCTGAGGTTTACCGGCCGCGAGCAGGAAGATCATTGGCCGTTCGGCCTCTTCTGCCAGGGCGGGATTAAGGGCTATTTGTTCGGCTTCCGGGCCCCATTCGTCCAGTTTTTCAAGCACAAAGCCGCTCTCAATCAGGGCATTTATCCAGCTGGCCAGTTTGCGATGCTGTTTTTTAACGCCTTCGGCAAACCAGTTGCTGATGCGCACGCCCTCCTGCTGATAATGATTTACCGGCCAGCTGCGCTGCCCCGCCTGATCCTTAAGCCAGGCCTGCTCCAGCGGCGCGGTATAGATCGGGTGTTCGGCGGTAAAGACTAGCTTGCCGCCCGGCACCAGCGCCTGGTAAAGCGTGGCGAACAGCGGGCGAATATCCTCCAGATAGTGGAGCGCCAGCGAGCTGTAGGCTAAATCGAGACTGTTCGCCGGAAGCTGCAGCGTGGCAAGATCTTCCTGCCGGTACTCAATGCCCGCCCCTTCGGTCATTTCACGAGCTTTCGCCAGCATGAGGGTGGAAACATCCAGCCCGACCGTTTTTGCTGCACCGGCATCACGCGCATAGCGGCAGAACCAGCCGTAGCCGCAGCCCAAATCCAGCACCTGCTTGCCCGCCAGCGGCGGCAGCATAGCCTGGACTTTTGCCCACTCAGGCGCGCCATCCAGACCCTTTATTGAGCGGTCCAGCGTGGCATAACCGGCAAAAAATGCCGGATCGTCATAGATATTTTGCGTCATAAATCCTCCGCATTGGTGAGGCCATCATTGGCCAGCAGGAATTTTAGACGCTACACCGCCGGAAAGAAAACCGGCTCCGGCGGCAAAACCGTTAAAAACCGAAATGGCTCAGCTCAGGATGATCGTCCGGGCGGCGGCCCAGCGGCCAGAAGAAAGCGCGTTCGCTCTCTTTGATCGGCGTGTCGTTGATGCAGGCGTGGCGGTTAATCATCAGGCCCTGCTCGTCAAATTCCCAGTTCTCGTTGCCAAAGCTGCGGAACCAGTTGCCGGAGTCGTCATGCCATTCATAGGCGAAGCGCACCGCGATACGGTTGCCGTCGTGCGCCCAGATCTCTTTGATCAGCCGGTAGTCCAGCTCACGCTGCCACTTGCGCGTTAAAAAGCCCACCACGGCCTCGCGGCCATCAACAAATTCTGCACGGTTGCGCCAGTGGGTATTCAGGGCGTAAACCTGCGAGACGCGCTCAGGGTCGCGGCTGTTCCAGGCATCTTCCGCCAGGCGGACTTTTTGTTTTGCCGTCTCAAGCGTAAACGGCGGAACCGGGGGTTTTACTGTCATGGTTTTGCTCCTGTGAATATGTAGACAGGTCTGTCTACGTATCTAAGCTAGCCTGGGTAGACAGATTTGTCTACATGCGTCATGATAGATTTTTAACAGGAGAGATCATGCCTACTGCGACCCCCGGCGCGCGCGACCGTATTTTGCAAACCGCGCACGATTTGTTTTACCGCGACGGCATTCGCGCCACCGGTATCGACCGAATCATCAAAGAAGCCAGCGTCACCAAAGTGACCTTCTACCGGCATTTTCCGGCAAAAGATGACCTGATCCGGGCTTTTCTGGATTATCGGCATCAGCGCTGGATGGCGTGGTTTAGCCGCACGCTGGAAGCACAAACTGGCGAAGGGAAAGGGCTGGCTGAGGCGTTAGCGGCCACTTTGCAGAACTGGTTTGAGGACGAGGCGTTTCGCGGCTGCGCGTTTATCAACTCGGCGGTAGAAATGGCAGAGGCGCTGCCGGAAACGCTGCCGATAGCCCGCGCCCACAAGCAGGCGATGGTGCAATACCTGGCTGACTATTTGCCCGATAGCGCAGGCGGCAGGCAGCAGGCAGCAATGTTGGCGTTGGTGATTGACGGGGCGATAGTCAAAGCCCAGCGCGACGGCAGCGGCCAGGAAGCTCTAATGCTGCTACGGGCGTGGCTTGCGTTGCTGCCCGTGGCGGAAGATTAATCGTCTTTTTGCCGGTGCTTAAACCACAGCCGGACGCCCACAACCAGCACCACCGCCACAATAAGCCAAATCCAGTGGCGCAGATGAGTATCCAGGCTGTGCAGCCACGGGCCGACCACTTCGCCGCCGAGGTAGCCGAGCGTCGTAAATAGCGTGGCCCAGAGGATGGCGCCGCAGATATTCAGCGGGATAAACAGCTTTGGCGGCAGCTTGCTGGCGCCGATGATAATCGGCCCGACGATGCGAAAGCCGTACATAAAGCGGCTACCTATTACGAACAGATAAGGGTGGCGGTTGATCAGCGCCTGCGCTTTGGCAATTTTCTTGTGATGTTTTTTAAAGCGTGCCAGCAGGGCGCTGCCAAAATGCCTGCCCACCAGAAACAGAACCTGATCGCCAATCATGCCGCCCAGCGCGACGGACGCCACCACCAGAGGGAACGTCAGGAGCCCCTGATGCGCGGCCACGCCGCCTAGCAGGGTAATGGTTTCACCTTCCGCCATGCTGCCGATAATCAGCGCGGCATAGCCATACTGTTCTATTAAGCCATTGATATCCATTAAGCAGGACTCTCCTCCATGTATACCCGTCATACTTCAAGTTGCAGGTGCGTTGGCTGCTCCCGCTCACCTCAGTCACATAGTTAGCTATGCTCCTGAGGATTCCCGGCCTTGCCGTCTTCCTGCAACTCGAATTATTTAGGGTATGAAATTTTCCCTCAAGCATACAACTCATCGCCGCCTGTCTGCACAGAATCAGAGATATTTTTTGGCTGGTTAAATAATAACCTGAAGGTGAATTATACTTGGTGTATCGCAAGCATTTGCGCCGCAGGTCCGGAGGTTGTATGAGCCATGTCTGGGGATTGTTTTCCCATCCTAATCGGGAAATGCAGGAAATCAGGCGCGAGAACGAGTCCGTCTCGCATCACTACACACACCATGTGCTGTTGATGGCGGCCATTCCCGTCATCTGCGCGTTTATCGGCACCACGCAAATCGGCTGGAATTTCGGGGACGGCACCTACGTTCAGCTCTCTATGTTTACCGGCTTGTATCTGGGTATTCTCTTCTACGCCTTGATGCTTGTCGGTGTCGCAGTAATGGGCCGGGTTATGTGGTGGATGGCGCGCAACTACCCGCAGCGTCCGTCGCTTGCCCGCTGTATGGTCTTTGCCGGCTATGTCGCTACGCCGCTGTTCTTAAGCGGGATAGTGGCGCTTTATCCGCTGGTCTGGCTGTGCGTAGCGGTAGGCGCCATCGCGCTGGTTTACACCGGCTATCTGCTCTACGTCGGCGTGCCGGACTTCCTTGGCATCGACAAAGAAGAGGGGATGAGTTTTTCCAGTTCAACCCTGGCGATTGGCGTACTGGTGCTGGAAGTGCTGCTGGCCGTCGCGGTTATCCTGTGGGGTTACGGGTATCGCCTGTTCTGACGGGGTGAATTATCGGAAAGTTTTGATATAACGTTACGATTCTTAACTGGCAGTAAAGCGGGGCGCCGGAGTATGATTCCGGCGCCCCGCATGTTTATATTATTCAGATGAATGCCTGCGGTGAGCCTATACTTTTCCGGAATCATTACAGAAGTGTCACCATGCCGACAAAAATCCGTTTATCGTTGTTCAGCCTTGCGCTGATGATGACTGTGCCTTTTGCCCCGCAGGCAGAAGCCAGCAAGGTCGCCACCCACGCGGCCAGCGCCGGCCAGGAGATAGCCTCCGGCAGCGCCATGATTGTCGATTTGCAAACCAATAAAATTCTTTATTCCAGCCATCCGGATCTGGTTCGCCCCATCGCCTCTATCACCAAGCTGATGACCGCGATGGTGGTGCTGGACGCCCATCTGCCGATGGATGAAATGCTGAAAGTGGACATCAGCCATACGCCGGAAATGAAGGGTATTTACTCCCGCGTTCGCCTGAACAGCGAAATCAGCCGCAGAAACATGATGCTGCTGGCGCTGATGTCCTCGGAAAACCGCGCGGCGGCGAGCCTGGCTCACCACTACCCTGGCGGCTACGAGGCGTTTATCCGCGCGATGAATGCTAAGGCGAAGTCGCTGGGAATGACCCATACCCGCTACGTCGAGCCAACCGGCCTGTCGATTGAGAACGTCTCCACCGCGAACGATCTGACCAAACTGCTGGTGGCGACGCAGAAATACCCTCTGCTGGGTCAGCTCAGCACCACGCATGAGGATATGGCAACCTTCCGCAACCCGGCCTATACCCTGCCGTTTCGCAACACCAACCATCTGGTGTACCGCGAAAACTGGAATATCCAGCTCACCAAAACCGGCTTCACCAACAACGCGGGCCACTGCCTGGTGATGCGCACCGTGATTAACGGTCGCCCGGTCGCGCTGGTGGTGCTGGATGCCTTCGGGAAATACACCCACTTCGCCGACGCTAACCGCCTGCGCAACTGGATGGAAACCGGCAAAGTGACTCCTGTTCCGGCGGCGGCATTAAGCTATAAGCGCTCTAAAGCGGCGCAAATAGCGAACAACACCGCGGCAGGATCGGAAGAAGAGTAATCAGTCCGGCAGCGTCCCGTCTCCACCGTTGAGGGGGCGCTGCATCATTAAAGTATCCCGCCAGTCGCCCAGCTTAAACCCCACGCTACGCAGCCGCCCGACGGTTTCAAACCCGTGCTGGCTATGTAATTTGCACGAGCCCGTATTGTTATCCCCGTCGCCAATCACCGCGATCATCTGCCGCCACGGCCCCTTTTCGCACAGGGTAATGAGCTCGCTCAGCAGGGCTTTGCCGATGCCGCGCCCGGTCATGCTGGCGTCGATATAGACCGAATCTTCTATCGTGTAGCGATAGCCGGGGCGAGGGCGGTAAACCGTGGCGTAGCAGTAGCCCACGACTTGCTCGTCAATCATCGCGACCAGCCACGGCAGGCCGTGAGCGCGAACCGCCGCCAGGCGCCCGGTCATCTGCTGTTCGTCAGGTGGGGTCTCTTCAAACGATCCTTTGCCGTTCAGCACGTGCCAGGCATAAATCGTTTTAATGGCAGGAATATCGTCGGGCGTTGCTTCCCTGATGTGGACTGAAGGGAAAGGCAACGTTTCTACTGCGGACATCTTTCGCTCCTTAGGCAGAAAAAAGGGTGAAGATAGTCTTCACCCCGCCTCATTAATCTATGCCCAAAAAAGCGTGAAACATAGATTGCCCGCCATAGGAGAAACTTATCTCTGCGAGCCGTGCTCCTGAGCGCCGTCGTCTTCGGCCCAGCCTTTACGCCGGGTCGTTTTACCAATCCCCGGATTCATGCTGTTGGTCGGGTCGTTGGCCTTGTAGAACTGCTTCAGCGTGTCCGGCGCTTTGTAGAGATGGCCGACGTTATGCTCAGCCGGGTACTGCGCGCCGCGTTCATGCAGCAGCGCCAGCATCTGCTCTTTCAGCTCATGCACGTCCACGCCTTTTTTGACGATGTAATCCTGGTGGAAAACATGGCACATAAAGTGGCCGTAATAGAGGCGATGGATAAGCTTATCGCCGATTTCCGGCGGCAGCTCTTCGAACCAGTCGCCGTCGTTGCGGCGCAGGGCGATATCCAGCGCCAGAATGTCTTCTACCTCATCCGCATGCACGGCGTGATAGCGAATCGCGGCTCCGGCGGCGGCAAAGCGGTGCAGGAAGGCTTTGCTGCCTTCTTCTGCGGTGCAGACGAAGAAATCACCCTCGGCGGTTTTAAAGTACTCGCTCAGCCAGGCTTTGGCCTCGTCGATGCCATCTCCGGCCATTTTCAGCAACAGATGGTGAGGATATTTATCGCGCCAGGTTTTCATCCGCTCCGGGAGGTGAGCCGGGAAAACGCCGCCGAGCTTCTGCATAAAGCGGTCGGTAAAGTGCGGCTTAAACAGCGGCACCTTGTCCAGCATCGCGTCGGTGCGCCCCTTCATGGTGAAGAAGAACGGCATTTTGTCGGTGCCGAGCTTGTCGATCATCAGGAACGTATCTTTGCCGTATTTTTCAGCGATGTCGTAAATGTCGCGGTGCATGTACTCCCCGGCGACCGGCAGGTTTTCGAAGTTGGCCAGAATATGGCGACGAATTTCGGTCAGCACATCAGGCTGGTTTGTGCCGATGTAAAAC
Organism: Cedecea neteri; assembly: GCF_000757825.1. Classification (GTDB taxonomy): domain Bacteria; phylum Pseudomonadota; class Gammaproteobacteria; order Enterobacterales; family Enterobacteriaceae; genus Cedecea; species Cedecea selenatireducens. The sequence continues at coordinate 1,264,793 of NZ_CP009451.1, read as the reverse complement.
ACCTGCTGGCGCTTTTCCGCCGGGAAGGTGTCGAGGCGTACCGCAAAGACAGCCAGCTTGCCCGCGCAGCCGGAAGATTCAAACAGGCGATCCGGATCAGCGTTGTAGCGCGCAGGCGTGTCGGCCTCAACGTCGCGCACTCGGGTCACGTAATCGTGATCGTGCGCGTGACGGCCGTCGTGCTGCACGTCGCTGTCTTTCACGCGTTCGTCGTCCAGCGTGCTGAGAATTTGCTCCGGCGTGGTGCCCAGGTTAATGCCCAGATGGTTCACCAACTGTAGCTTGCCGCTTTCATCAATGCGGGCGAAAAGCGACATCTCGGTATAGGCCGGGCCGCGCTGCACCAGCGAACCGCCGGAGTTATTACAAATACCGCCGACAACCGACGCGCCAATACAGGAGGAGCCGATCACCGAATGCGGTTCGCGGCCCAGCGGTTTAAGCGCTTTTTCCAGCGAGTAAAGCGTGGTGCCGGGGTAGGCCAGTACCTGCTCGCCTTTATCCAGCAGGTGCAGCTTGTCGAGACGCAGCGTACTGATGATCACGATATCGCGATCGTAGTCGCTGCCGCTTGGCGTCGAGCCTTCGGTCAGGCCGGTATTGGCGGCCTGCATAATAATGATTTTATCGGCGGCGACGCAGGCGCTTAACACGCGCCACAGCTCCAGCAGGGAGCCGGGGAACACCACCGCCAGCGCTTCCCCCTGGCCGGAACGAAAGCCCTTACGGTAGCGGGCCGTTTTGGCCGGATCGGTTAAAACATGGTGCGAGCCAACGTGGCGAGAGAGTTCGTTTATCAGCGTTTTATTATCGGAATTCATCAAAACAGACATGGGTCCACTCCTTGTGGTGGCATCAAAAAGCCTGTCATTAAGCATAGCGCCGAAAAACGTGAGCGTAACGAGGAAATCTCCGCGAAATCAGCAGCCAGGCTTTGCTACGCTCTTCTTACCGTGGTGGCGATGTGGCAAACTGCACGCCTTAACAAACGCTTGTGAGAGTGAATCCGATGAAATGGCTCTGTTCTGTAGGGGTTGCCGTAAGCCTGGCGCTGCAGCCTGCGCTGGCCGACGAAATGTTTGGCCCGCACCCTTTAACGCCGGAAGCGCGTGATGCCTTCGTCACCGACCTGCTGAAAAAAATGACCACCGACGAAAAAATCGGTCAGCTACGTTTAATCAGCGTCGGCCCGGATAACCCGAAAGAAGCTATCCGCGAGATGATCAAAGACAGCCAGGTGGGGGCTATTTTCAACACCGTTACCCGCCAGGACATCCGCGCCATGCAGGACCAGGTGATGCAGCTCAGCCGCCTGAAAATTCCTCTCTTCTTCGCCTACGATGTGGTGCACGGTCAGCGCACCGTGTTCCCAATCAGCCTCGGCCTGGCGTCCTCGTTTAACCTCGATGCGGTGAAAACCGTGGGGCGTATTTCTGCCTATGAAGCGGCGGATGACGGCCTGAACATGACCTGGGCACCGATGGTCGACGTCTCGCGCGATCCGCGCTGGGGCCGCGTCTCCGAAGGGTTTGGCGAAGATACTTACCTGACCTCGATTATGGGGCGCACCATGGTTGAAGCGATGCAGGGCAAAAGCCCGGCGGACCGCTACTCGGTGATGACCAGCGTGAAGCACTTCGCGGCCTATGGCGCGGTGGAGGGCGGAAAAGAGTACAACACCGTCGACATGAGCCCGCAGCGCCTGTTTAACGACTACATGCCGCCATATAAAGCCGCGCTGGACGCGGGCAGCGGCGGCGTGATGGTGGCATTGAACTCTTTGAACGGTACGCCGGCCTCAGCAGACAGCTGGTTGCTAAAAGATTTGCTGCGCGACGAATGGAAGTTCAAAGGTATTACCATCTCCGATCACGGCGCGATTAAAGAGCTTATCAAACACGGCGTGGCCAGCGATCCGAAAGACGCGGTGCGCATTGCGCTCAACTCCGGCATCAACATGAGCATGAGCGACGAGTACTACAGCAAATACCTGCCAGAGCTGGTGAAAAGCGGCGCGGTGCCGATGAAAGAGCTGGATGACGCCACCCGCCACGTGCTGAACGTGAAATACGACATGGGGCTGTTTAACGATCCGTACAGTCACCTTGGGCCAAAAGATTCTGACCCGGCAGACACCAACGCCGAAAGCCGCCTGCACCGCAAAGAAGCGCGAGAAGTGGCGCGCGAAAGCATGGTACTGCTGAAAAACCGCCTGCAAACGCTGCCGCTGAAAAAGACTTCCACCATTGCGGTGATTGGCCCGCTGGCGGACAGCAAACGTGATGCCATGGGCAGCTGGTCTGCCGCAGGCGTGGCCGCGCAGTCCGTCACCCCGCTGGAAGGCATCAAAAATGCCGTAGGTCAGCAGGGCAAAGTGGTGTTTGCCAAAGGCGCGAACGTCACCGATGAAAAAGACATTGTCGAGTTCCTGAACCAGTACGAACCTGCAGTCACCGTTGACCCGCGCACGCCGAAAGCGATGATCGACGACGCGGTGAATACGGCGAAAAACGCCGATGTAGTGGTCGCCGTGGTCGGTGAAGCCCAGGGCATGGCGCATGAGGCGTCCAGCCGCACCAACCTGACGCTGCCGCAGAGCCAGCGTGACCTGATTACCGCGCTGAAGGCCACCGGCAAACCGCTGGTGCTGGTGCTGATGAACGGCCGTCCTCTGGCGCTGGTGAAAGAAGATCAGCAGGCGGATGCCCTGCTGGAAGCCTGGTACGGCGGCACCGAAGGCGGGAACGCAATTGCCGACGTTCTGTTCGGTGACTATAACCCGTCCGGCAAGCTGCCAATGTCCTTCCCGCGCTCGGTCGGGCAAATTCCGACATACTACAGCCACCTGAATACCGGCCGTCCGTACAACCCGGAAAAACCAAACAAATACACCTCACGCTACTTTGATGAAGCGAACGGGCCGCTGTATCCGTTTGGCTACGGGCTGAGCTACACCACCTTTAAAGTGGGTGACGTGAAGCTTTCCGCGCCGACCATGCAGCGCGACGGCAAAGTCGAAGCCTCGGTCACCGTCACCAATACCGGCGGGCGTGAAGGGGAAACCGTGGTGCAGATGTACCTGCAGGACGTGACCGCTTCCATGAGCCGCCCGGTGAAAGAGCTGAAAGGCTTTAAGAAAGTGGCGCTGAAAGCGGGTGAAAGCCAGACCGTCAGCTTCCCAATCGACATCAACGCCCTGAAGTTCTGGAACGCGAAGATGAAGTACGACGCGGAGCCGGGCAAGTTCAACGTGTTTATCGGCCTCGATTCTGCCCGCGTGCAGCAGGGTGAATTTGAGCTGAAATAAACGGGTTATATTTAAAATTAGCCACCTCACTCGGAGGTGGCTTTTTTACCTCGGTCTAATTCAGTTCGTTCAGTACGGGTGCAACAGAATAAAACGATCCACAAACGACAATCACATCGTCCGCACTGGCATCACGTTTGGCTGCATCCCAGCCGGATAAAATATCCGGGAAATTTTTTGCCGCAGGTAAATACTGCGCAATATCTTCCGCCCGAGAGCTCCTTGGGCCCGCCTGAATGCCACAGCAATACCATTCCTCGGACAGATCCTTTAAATAATCGACGGTGCCTTTGATGTCTTTATTAATAAGCATGCCGATAACAAAACGGTATTTTCCTTTTTTGGGGTAGTTACGCAATCTTTGCGCTAAATACGCGGCAGCGTGTGGATTATGCGCCACATCTAAAATCACGGTGGGTTTGTGGTCAATTACCTGAAAGCGACCGGGTAAGTTGGCTTTATGAATAACATCATGCAGCGCAGCCAGCTCAAATTTAAGCCCGCTGATACGCAGCGCGGCTATTGCGGTAGCCACGTTATCGCGTGGCATTTTCGGCTGCCTTAACGGGGTGATTTCGCCGAGCTTGTCGCTAAACGTCCATCCATCGCCGCCCTCTGTGATATGCCAGTCCACGCCATTTTGATGGGGGATAGCGCCAATCTGCTGCGCATAGCGGAGCAAGGACTCCGGGGCCTGTTGTTGCCCAATCACCGCCGGATGTCCGCTGCGGAAGATACCTGCTTTGATCTCGCCGATGGCCTCGGTGCCTTTGCCCAACCAGTCTTCGTGGTCCAGCGCCACGTTGGTGATGACGGAGACATCTGCGGTAAGAATGTTGGTCGCATCGTCCCGGCCCCCCATGCCAACCTCAATAATCGCCACGTCTGCCTGAGCCCATTTAATCAGGCAGAATGCGCCCAGCGTATTGAATTCGAAAGGGGTTAGCGTAGTGGCCTGGCGTGCTTTTTCAATTTCAACAAAAGCAGCAATGTGGGCCGCATCCGACAGCTCCTGGCCTTGAATGCGCACCGTCTCTTTATAATGAATCATGTGGGGTGAACTGAATACGCCCACTTTGTACCCTGACTGCATCAGGACTTTCTCGAGGGTGTGGCAGGTGGTGCCTTTCCCGTTGGTCCCGCCGACTAAAAAGACAAAAGGCGCGGGCTTTAACACATCGAGTTTTGCTGCTACGTCTTTGATTCTGTCTAATCCCATATCAATCACCTGCGAATGAAGGCTGTCGATATAAGCCAGCCAGCGGGGTAAGTCAGAGGTGAGATCGGGTATGTCTGGGCTTTTGCTCATCATGTATTCCCTGGTTAAACATCATTGCTATCTGGATAAGGCATTTTCCGGGTAATAAATGTAATTAAGTGTATTGTTTTTGGTTTAATTGTTTTTGTGTGGTTATTGGAAAATTAGACGTCCAAAGCCGCGGGTTTTTCTCATTTTTACTGTTGTTCGCTTAAATAAAAAATCAGGAAAATAAAATGAATAAAAGGCTGTCGTGAAACGTTAGCGGGTTATGTTCGCCAACGGAAAAACACCATGCTGCGCATTTTTCTGAAAATAACCCTCGGCCTGTTGGTCAGCCCCTTAGCGTATGCGATGCCGGAAAATTACAGCGTCATCACGCCTCAAACCGCCATTGCGCTCTCATGGCATGCCTTCGGTAGCACATCGCAGGCGCATCTCGACGGGGTTACCGGCTCACTTTTACTGGATGAGGGAAATGACGTGCATGACAGCATCAGCGTGCGCATCCCGGCCGCTACGCTCCAGGCATCCAATAGCTTACTCACTTATCAATTACAGGGCGGGTTATTCTTCGATACAGCACATTACCCCTCGCTCTCGTTTACAAGCAGCAGAGTCGTGGCCGAAGGGCTGGGGCATTACCGGATTTTTGGCCTGCTGCAGGTAAAAAATGTCCGGCGCGCGGTGGTTCTTGAGGCCAACATGGACGGCGATCCCGCCGCTGCGGCAGAGAAAAGCGTCATCTCGTTACGCGCGACAACGGTGATTTCACGCGCGGCCTTTAACATGGATAAATTTGAGGCCGTGGTGGATGACAGGATTTCGATTGAGATTAAAATCCGGGCAAGGAGTAGCCAGGCAGGCTAGTGGAATATCAACTGTGGCAGGGGATCTTACCGGGAAATATTTTTGCCATGAAAATCGCTATTTATGCAGATTCAGCTAAGATTCCGTTCACTTCCAGCCCTGCTTTATATGCAGCCCCCGCACAGGTGAACGTCTTAGGGGAGTCACCGTCACTCCCCTAAGAACCTGGACTCCCGGCCAAATAAATCGACCGCTGAAGCGGCAGACCTCCGTTTTATCTCCCAGTCCTGGGTCGGCTGAGACGCGTTCCCGACGCTCTCAGCCTCCGGCCGTTCCCGACGTCCGGACCCCGGCCAGTCGGAGAGAAAACGGAGGCGATTTAAGCCGGAACCGAGCCTCGCTTCAAACTTATAGCCACGCCCTTGTTCCCGGCTCTCATCGCCCCCGGTTATGACCCAACTCAGGCGGGGTTGAGCTGTCGGGAACAGCGAAAGAGAGCGATCGTCGGGAACGAATCGCGAACGACCCCGAATGTTTGGGTGATAACCGGTGGGTTTACCGCTTCAGCGGCGATGAGCTCGCCGGGCGCCAGGGTTGTCAGGGAGATGGCGTTATCTCCCTGACACGTTCACCGTGCCCTGGACGTAAAGGGGAAACAGATCTACGGGTGAACGGAATTATGCGTGGACTAAATAATTCTCCCGAAATAGACAAGATGGAAGTGGTACAAACCGCCCAAAGCGCATAATTCTGATCATTAATACAAATTCTGTGGTGTGAAAATACCGTGATGAGAAGCGCGGAACGGGATCACCGTCTGGGAAGCCTGAACAGGCTCTACATTTAGCGCATCAAGAAACGCTCTGGCCCACCACTGGCTGTCATACCTCTCCACTTTTGCCAGCAGCTGCTGATGCCGACGTTTACGTTCGTGCAGCGGCATCGTCAGCGCGGAATAAAGCGCATGGCTGGCTTCGCTGGCGTCGTAGGGATTGATCAACACCGCGTCCGTTAACTGCTCCGCTGTCCCCGTCAGGGCGGACAGCATCAGCACGCCGGGATCTTCGGCATTCTGCGCGAGAACAAACGTCTTGGCCTGCAGGCTCATCCCCTCCGAAAGCGGGGTGAACATCGCCACGTGCGCGTTGCGGTAGAAGGCGTAAATCAGGTCAGCGTGGCAAAGCTGGTTGCGAATGTAGTTGATGGGATACCAGGACGCATCGCCAAATCGGTCGTTAATTTCTCCGCACTGGCGTTCCAGCCGGGTGCAGAGATCCCGCGCCGACCAGGAGTAGCCTCTGGAAGCGTCTGAGATCTGCAGCAGGCTAACGTCGCGCAGGAACTCAGGGTGGCTGCTTAGAAACGTTTCCATAGTAGCCAGATGGCAATGCACGCCGCTGATGTCGCTGACGGTGTCGTTGCTGATGATTATCTGACGCGGATAGTTGCGCACCGCTTCGGCATTCGTTAATGAAAGCGCCGGCACCGTTTTATCAATGCCGCATGGGAAAATGCCAAGCCTGATGGGGTGACCATTGAGCTGAATCAGGTTATCCGCCAGCCGTTCCACGCGGTAAAATCGCAGCGCATAGGCGAGGAAGTTATTCACGTCGCCGCTTGACTGAAACCCAAGTAAATCGTAGCTGAACAGCGCCTGCATAATGCTGTCGTGCTCGGGCACCGAGCGCAGCACGTCGCCAGGCGGGAAGGACTGATGCAGGAAGAAACCGCAGCGGTTGGCGTGCCCGTCTTCTTTCAGCATCTTGCCGGTAAACAGTAAATGGTAGTCCTGCACCCAGACGAGATCGTCGGCCTCAATTTTGGCGGCCACCCGCGCCTTGACGTCGTGGTTATAGTTTTTCCAGGTAGTGAAATACTCTTTTTTATAGTGGATCAGATCCGGGCGGTTATGAAAAACCGGCCACAGCACCTGGTGAATATAGCCCTGGTAAAAATTGTCATATTCGTTCGGCGTTAGTGCCCAGCTGTACTGCTGATAGGCGGGCTGGCTGAAAAAACGCTCTTTACGGTGTTTATTACCGCTTGCCACCTCGCCGTTCCAGCCAAACCAAAGTCCCGAATGTTTCTTCAGGATGGAGTGGAGCACCGGCAGGAAAGGATCGCCGCTCTGTCCGCGCTCTGGCTCGCAGCGATTAGACAGCATAATAAGACGAGACATACACCACCTCAGGTCGGCGTTTAGGTTAATAAAGCACTAGCGGGACAGCGCCGCTTCTTCCTGCGTCACAATCGTTTCAAACCAGGCCAGTTCCGACAGCTTGTGGGTTACCCACTGGCGGGAAAAAGCTTCGCCCAGGCTTTCGGTCATGTAATGGCTTTGCTGAAACTCAACGATTGCCACGTGCTGGAACAGCGGCAGTTCGGGGGCAAACAGCGCCGAGTTTTTCAGGGTATCGCTGTCGATATTTTCCAGCCCGTAAAGCATGCCGGTAAGAATGACGGCCATCGCCAGGTACGGGTTAACGTCGGCCCCGGCAAGGCGGTACTCAATGCGGCGGTTGTTATCGTCGGAGCAGGGGATGCGCAGGGCGGCGCTACGTTTGTTATAGCCCCATGAGCTGAACAGCGGCTCGTTGAGGTTTTTGCGTAGCCTTCTGAAGGAGTTCACGTGCGGGGCGATAACGGCCACCGCGGCGGGCATCGTTTGTAGCATCCCGGCCAGGCATAGCTGGGTCATCTCGTTCAGGGCTTCCGCCGGGGAGGCGAAGACGTTCTCGCCTTTGCGGTCGTTCAGGCTGATATGAAAATGCAGGCCGTTCCCGGCCAGGTGCGAAAAGGGTTTCGCCATGAAGTTAGCCTGATAGCCAAATTTATCGGCCACAATGCTGGTTAAGCGGCGCAGCGCCAGCACGCTCTCACAAATGCCGATGATGTCTTTGGCATGCTTCAGGTTCAGCTCAAACTGCCCGGCTTCGGCTTCGCAGACGATGCCGCTTAGCGGCAGTTTTTGGTCAGCGGCGGCCTGTTCAAGCGCTTCAATAAAGGCGGTGTAATCAGAAGGCACCGGCATATAAAAACAGCCCTGAGCCGGGGCTTCCTGCTGGGCTTTGCTCACCAGGTAAAACTCTATTTCCGGCGCCGCCACCGGGAACAGCCCGTGGTAATGAAACTTCTGCAGGACGTTTGCCAGCACAACTCTGGGCTCCAGCGCGTAGCCGCTGCCGTCGGCCTGTTTCATGGTTAACAGCAGCTGCGCGTTGTGCTGCGGGTCGTGTGCGCAGGGCCTTAACGTCCCGGCCACCGGCAGGCAAAGCCCGTCGGGCTCATCGTATTCATCGTGACCCGGTGCCTGGCTAAACGGCTTACCTTCGTGGTCCATGGCGTAAACGGACTGCGGAAAATAGCAGCCGGCCGAGAGCGACAGCAGGCTGTCTACCGCGATGCGTTTACCGCGAAAAGCGCCGTTGACGTCATTGAGGTAGATATCAATATGTTTTGTGTCGGGATGAGCCTGCAGATAGCGACGCACTTCCTCGGCAAACGCTTTCGTTCGCTCCTGCGCGGGCTTTATCGAGGCAGATTGAGTCACGGTTTCCTCACTGGCCGTAGCCTGAGGAAAAGCGAAAAGCGTAAAAATGTTTTTAACGAGTGAGTGATGAATAAGTGAGTTCATGATGGTCTTTATCGGAGCCTCTCGGCGACGAAAAGAGCATATTCACTGGCGTATAAAAAGAAGGTAAAAAAGCAAAAGCGGCGGGTAAAAAAAATATAAATGACAGTAAACGTAGGGATTTAGCCGGGCAGGCAGCCGACAGACCGGAAAATTCAGGGCATCCTTCTGTTCTAACGACTTCGCATATCATATACCGCTTAGTGCTTTCCCCAGCTGATTCAAACTCGGCTATTCTTTCTTTACTGCATGATTTTTAAGTAAAGAACAACGAGGAATAACTATGAACTTATCAACACGTTGGGGTTTGGCAGGGTTAGTGATGCTGGCGACAGGCGCGCAGGCGGCGGATCCGGTGAAGGTCGGCTCGAAAATTGATACCGAAGGCTCGCTGCTCGGCAACATTATTTTGCAGGTGCTGGAAAGCAATGATGTGAAAACCATCAACAAGGTTCAGCTTGGCACCACCCCGGTCGTGCGCGGGGCGATAACCTCCGGCGAGCTGGATATCTATCCTGAATATACCGGCAACGGGGCGTTCTTCTTTAAAACTGAAAACGATCCGGCCTGGAAAGACGCCCGGAAGGGCTATGAAAAAGTTAAGCAGCTCGACTACGACAAAAACCACCTGGTGTGGCTGACTCCGGCTCCGGCCAACAATACTTACACCATCGCGGTTCGTAAGGATCTGGCGGAGAAAAACCATCTGGTGTCCCTGGCAGATCTCAGCGAATACCTGAAAAAAGGCGGCACCTTTAAGCTGGCGGCTTCCGCCGAGTTTATCGAACGTTCCGACGCGCTACCGGCCTTTGAAAAAGCTTACGGCTTTAAGCTGGAACAAAGCCAGCTGCTGTCTCTGGCCGGGGGCGACACGGCGGTAACCATCAAAGCCGCCGCGCAGCAGACCTCCGGGGTTAACGCCGCGATGGCCTACGGCACCGATGGCCCGGTTGCGGCATTAGGCCTGGAAACCCTTACCGACCCGAAAGGCGTGCAGGCCGTTTCAGCGCCAACCGCCGTGGTGCGTGAAGCCGTGCTGAAAGAATACCCGCAGATTGCCGACTGGCTGAAACCGGTGTTCACTTCTCTTGACCAGAAAACGCTGCAGCAGCTGAACGCGAAGATTGCGGTGGAAGGTCAGGATGCTAAAAAAGTGGCCGCTGATTACTTAAAACAAAAAGGCTTTGTTAAATAGCCCGCTGGAATAACGTTTGCTAAAAATTCATAACAGGGTATTGCTGCTGCTGGTGTTACTGCTGGCAGCAGCCTTGATGTTACTCCCGATCATCAACAACGCGCCTAACCGCCTGGTTTCCGGTGAACCGTTTGGCATCACCCAGCTTCCCGGCACGCTTCATTACTGGCTCGCGCTTCCTCTCCTGATTCTGGCTGGCCTGACGCTGGCGCCGGGGCGACCTCTTGCTCTGCTGGCGACGATTGTCACCGGCGAGGTGTTGTTTATCGGCCTGCTGCTGCTGATGGGGCACACCGCAAGCCAGTTCGCGCTTGAGGGCAGCTCGCTGGCCCGCACTTCGCCCGGCAGCGGCCTGTGGCTGATGTTAGCGCTGAGCCTGCTGCTGTGCGCCGACGCCGCCAATCGCCTCACCGCCAGCCCGCTGTGGCGGCTGCTGCTTAACCTGCAAATCTGGATCGTGCCCGTCGCGCTGCTGGCGAGCGGCTACTTCAGCGATCTTTCGCTGATGAAAGAGTACGTCAACCGGCAGGATGTTTTTGACGACGCCCTGAGCCGCCACCTGGCGCTGCTGGTCGGTACGCTGGTGCCTGCGTTGCTGATTGGCGTCCCGCTGGGGATCCTTTGCTATCACCGCCCTGCCTGGCAGTCCGGCGTATTTTCCCTGCTCAACGTGATTCAGACGGTGCCTTCGGTGGCGCTGTTCGGCCTGCTTATTGCGCCGCTGGCCGGCCTTGCCGCATGGCTGCCATGGCTGGGTAAAATCGGCGTGAGCGGCATTGGCGTAGCGCCCGCGCTGATTGCGCTGGTGCTTTATGCGCTGCTGCCGCTGGTACGTGGCGTAGTGGCTGGCCTGCAGCAGGTGCCGCGTAATATTGTGGAAAGCGCGCAGGGGATGGGCATGTCTCGCGCCCAAATTTTTTGGCGGGCGGAAGTGCCGCTTGCCCTGCCGGTGCTGCTGCGCAGCCTGCGGGTTGTCTGCGTGCAGACGATCGGTATGGCGGTGATTGCCGCGCTGATTGGCGCGGGCGGGTTTGGTTCGATTATTTTCCAGGGCCTGCTGAGCAGCGCGCTGGATCTGGTTCTGCTTGGCGTCATGCCGGTCATCGCGCTGGCGGTTATTATCGACGCGCTGTTTAAGCTGTTTATTTCACTGCTGGAGGCAAAATAATGATCGAGTTCGATCGCGTCAGCAAATACTTCCATGGCGAAGCGGCGGTCAGTGATTTGACGCTGAACATTCGCGAAGGGCAGTTCACCGTGCTGATCGGCACCTCCGGTTCAGGCAAGTCCACCACGCTGAAGATGATCAACCGGCTGGTGGAGCACGACGAAGGGCTTATCCGCTTTGCCGGAGAAGAAATTCGCCGCTTTGACCCGAAGGCGCTTCGCCGCCGCATGGGCTATGCCATCCAGTCTATCGGCCTGTTTCCTCACTGGACGGTGGCACAGAATATCGCCACGGTACCGGAGCTGCTGAAGTGGCCGAAGGCGAGGGTAGCCGAACGTATTGACGAACTGCTGGAATTGCTGGGCCTGGACGCGACGCAGTTCCGCGACCGTTATCCGCACCAGCTTTCCGGCGGGCAGCAGCAGCGTGTGGGCGTGGCTCGTGCGCTGGCGGCCGACCCGGAAGTGCTGCTGATGGATGAGCCTTTTGGCGCGCTTGACCCGGTCACCCGCGCGACGCTACAGCAGGAGATGATCCGTATTCATCAGCTGCTGGGGCGTACTATCGTGCTGGTAACCCACGACATTGACGAGGCGCTGACGCTTGCCGATAACATCGTGCTGATGGACGGCGGCAAAGTGATTCAGCAGGGGACGCCGCTGGAACTGCTGACCAACCCGGCTAACGATTTTGTGCGCGACTTCTTCGGCCGCAGCGAACTGGGCGTCAGGCTGCTGTCGCTGCGCCACGTGGCGGACAGTATTCGTGCCGATGAGCGCCTGGACGGAGAACCTATTCGGGCGGACATGACGCTGCGTGAAGCCCTGTCGCTGTTCATCGACCGCCAGTGCCAGCAGCTGCCGGTGGTGAATGAGCAAAATCAGCCCTGCGGCGTGCTGCACTTTAGCGATTTAGTGAGGAGGGAAAATGCGCCTGCTGCGTGACCCTCTGCTGTGGCTTATCGCGCTTTTTATCGCGCTGTTGGTGCTGCTGCCTTACACCAGCGGGCTGTTTAGCTGGCTGTTCCCGCAGCTGACCAGGCCGATGTATCAACAGGACAGTTTCACCTCTCTGGCGCTGGCGCATCTGACGTTAGTGGGTATTTCTAGCCTGGTTGCGGTGGTGATTGGCGTCGGGTTGGGGATCCTGGTGACTCGTCCGGCGGGGGAAGAATTCCGTTCGCTGGTGGAGACGATCACCGCCGCCGGGCAAACCTTCCCGCCGGTTGCCGTCCTTGCCGTGGCGGTACCGGTGATGGGTTTTGGGCAAGAGCCGGCGATTATCGCGCTGGTTATCTACGGCCTATTGCCGATTTTACAGGGCACGCTGGCGGGCATCGGCGCGGTGCCAGAATCCGCACGTGAAATTGCGCTCGGGGTCGGGATGAGCCGTTGGCAAATGCTGAGAAAGGTGGAGCTGCCGCTCGCCGCGCCGGTGATTCTGGCGGGCATAAGAACGTCGGTTATCATTAATATCGGCACCGCGACGATTGCCTCCACCGTGGGAGCCAACACGCTCGGGTCACCGATTATTATCGGGCTCAGCGGCTTTAATACCGCCTACGTGATTCAGGGTGCCGTGCTGGTGGCGCTGGCGGCAATTGTCACCGACCGCCTGTTTGAGCGCCTGGAAGGCTACATTACGCGCCATGCAAAATAACGATATAGCCAACCAGCATCACGCCGCCGATACCGCCGACCGCCATGACAAGCATTCCGCCCACAAGGGCAATTTTTGACAGTTTCATCCGTTGCTCCGTTTGTTAACGAAGCGATTATAAAGGGAAGCGGGGTTGTTAATGAACCTTTGATTGTGACGAAGAGGGAAAAAGCCTGATTTTCCCTCTTGTCGCCCTTTCAGTCGGCGGGCTGCCTGCGTTCAATGTTGCCCAGCGCAAACACCGGCAGTCCTGCGCTGCGCCACGATTCAATCTGATCTATCTGCCGTTCTCCGGGGCAGTCGCCGCACCACACCAGCAGCGTCTGCCGGTCGAAAATCTCCGGTTTCAGGTTGCTCAGCGAGTTGGCGAGCACGTCCACCCGCCAGCCCTGCTGGCTGGCAATCCACGCCGCCATCCATAGTCGCGTAGTGTCCTGCACGTTCCAGCCCACCACTAAAGCATCCTTACCATTTTGCTTGCGCGAGGTGGCAATGCACGTGGCAATGTAATTAATCAGGGCGCCATCCAGCAGGCTAAGCAACGCACACAGCGCAATCTGCTGCCCGTAAAGGCGGCGGCGAAGGGGAAGATAGAGGTGGTGAACGAGCGTTTGCGCCGGGTAGATGCGCCCGATGTCGGCAATCCACGCCCGCAGCAGGTTCGGGTTGCCGCTTTGCAAATGACGCAGCAGCGTCTCCTGGCGCTCGCCCCAGGCATGTTCTTTTTCACGGTTTTCACCACTGAGCAGCGCCTTGACTTTGCTGACCTGTACGCCTTGCTCAATCCAGGTTTGGATCTCGCGAATGCGCGCGATGTCTGCGCTATCAAACAACCGGTGTCCGCCGTCACTGCGTTTAGGTTTTAGCAGCCCATAACGCCGCTGCCAGGCCCGAAGGGTTACCGGATTGATATTGCACAGTGCAGCCACTTCTCCGATGGAATAAAGCGCCATGTTGTCACCTGATGCCGTACGGGAGACCCCCCAGTAACTGTAGTAAGTTCTGGTGAGTTTGGCTTCTTTTGGTGAGATTTCTCGGGGGATTGGTGTTGTCTCTTAGTCACAAATAGGTTCTATGAGGGAGTGGCTCAAGTTCCGTTCACTTCCAGCCCTGCTTCACATGTCACCACAGAACTTGTGAACGACTCGGGGAAGTCACCGTCACTTCCCCGAGACCCCGGACTCCCGGCCAAATAAATCGCCGCAAGCGGTAAACCTCAGTTTTATCTCCCAGTCCTGGGTCGGCTGAGATGCGTTCCCGACGCTCTCAGCCTCCGGCCGTTCCCGACGGCCGGACCTTGGCCAGTCGGAGAGAAAACGGAGGCGATTTAAGCCGGAACCGAGCCTCGCTTCAAACTCGCCGCTACACAGAGCGTCACAGTCGCTGCAAGTCTCACAGCCACGCCCTTGTTCCCGGCTCTCATCGCCCCCGGTTATGACCCAACTCAGGCGGGGTTGAGCTGCCGGGAGCAGCGAAAGAGAGCGATCGTCGGGAACGAATCGCGAACGACCCCGAATGTTTGGGTGATGGCCGGTGGGTTTACCGCTTCAGCGGCGATGAGCTCGCCGGCGCCGGGGGTTGTGAGGGGGAATGGCGTATTTCCCCCTCACTCGTTCACCGTTTCTGAACGTGTAGGGAAAACCGTTCTACGAGTGAACGGAATTTTAGCCAGTCTTTCATAGAATATATTTGTCGCTTAGCGAAAGGCATTGGTGGGTGAAGAGGCGAAAACCTGGCTTGAGGCAGCCAGGTTTCAGTCGGGCAAACTTAATCTTCGAAGTACCAGTATCCCTGGTTAATCAGCCCCGTCAGTTGGCTGATGAATTCGGCATCTTCCACGGCTGAGCCCAGCTCGGCTTTTGTCAGCCGGGTATAGCGGCACATCGCCACGGCCGCAGCCTGATGCGTGACGTCCAGCGGCTCGCTGTTCACGAAGAAATGCTCGCCAACCTGCAGTACGCGAAGCCCGCTCAGGCGAAGCAGCTGTTCTCCGCCGGCCAGTGCGGCGGCCACTTCTTCCGGTTCGTAAGGCGGTTCGGCGGAGGCGATATCCAGCTCGTGGCGCGGCGTGGTCACAAAGCTGCCGAACCACTGGTTGAACGCTTCCGGCTGGCTAATCAACGCCGTCATCATGCTGCGCAGGCGTTCCAGCTCGTAGTTTTCTACTTTGCCTGGGTTTTCCCTGCAGGTGAGATCCGGGTCGCTATAGTGATCGCCGCCGAGGTCATTTTCCAGCACGTAATCGGCAAAGCTGCTGATTAAATCGCGGCTGTTTGGCCCCCGGAAGCCGACCGAATAGTTGAGCGCCGTTTCATGGGTAAAGCCGTCGTGCGGGAAGCCTGGCGGAATGTAGAGGATGTCGCCGGGGGCTAAATCTTCGTCGATAATCGGCGTAAACGGCTCAACGTGCAGCAGCGCCGGATGCGGACAAAACTGCTTGAGCGGCAGCCTGTCGCCGACGCGCCAGCGGCGGCTGCCCATGCCCTGAATGATAAACACGTCATAGTTATCAATGTGCGGGCCAACGCCACCGCCCGGCACGGAAAACGAAATCATCAGGTCGTCTAAGCGCCAGTCCGGCAGCACGCGGAAAGGGCGCACCAGCGCGGCGGCGGGTTCGTGCCAGTGGTTAACGGCCTGGGCCAGCAGCGACCAGCCGGTCTCGCCAAGATTATCAAAGTGCTCAAAAGGCCCATTACTGGCGTGCCATTTGCCCTCTTTAAAACTGACCAGCCTGCTGTCGACTTCGTTCTCCATCGCAAGGCCGGCAAGCTCGTCGGGCGTGATTGGGTCGACAAAACCCGGCAGCGCATTTTTAATCACCACTGGCTTTTTCTGCCAGTACGTTTCCATAAACTCTGGCCAGTTGATATTGAGTTGATAATCCACGGTTATTTACCCCTGTGCGGAAGAAGGCCGATTATAGAGAGCGAGGCCTTTCGGCGACCTTGTCATGGGTCAATCCCCGGCGATATTTCCGCTTTTTCTCTGGCCGTAAAATGCCCCGGCTATCGGTTTTTTCTGATTTTATTTTAAGTTTAAACGCCGCCGCAGGCCTTGCTGTGGCTGGTTTATTCAGGTTTTACACGCGGTTAGGAGAAATTTAGCCTGGAACCGGAACCGATTTCTCATCACCTACTAAGCGGAGATCTTGTTTGACTGTTAAGGGGTAACAGAATGGGACTGGGAATATCGGCTTTTATCAAGCCCGGACGCGCAATCCGCGATCGGGAAATTGCTCATCTACAGCAGGATCGCTCGCCGCCCTCGGCGATGAAACAGGGCAAGGCCCCGCCCACGCAAACCGCGTCCGGGTCATTACACACGCAGGCCGCTACGCCCGCGCCCGCCGGGTTGAAACAGGGAACCGAGACGGCGCAAACGTCGCAAAAAGGGATGTTTAGCCGCTTTATAGGGCGGCATCGCGGTCGGCAAGAAGTTACGCCCACGGCGATTCCCGTCACTGAAAATGCTTCACGGGCCAGCAGCCCAAGCCTTTATAGCCAACCCAGCGCCAGCTCCGCGAGCGTTTATAGCCAGCCTGATATTTCCGACCTGAACGCGATCCCCAGCAATGAAGTGGGGACGCCAGGCAGCCAGTTTGCCGAGCTGGCGCCGGAGATTGAGCCGGAAAAAAACATGCTGCTGGAAACCCGGCTCTCGCTCGATAAAAAGGGGCGTCTGGAGATTGATACCCCGTCGACGTCCGCGCCGCTGCAGGCCTTGATGGAAAAAACCATCGGCCACGATCGCCTGCGTTACCAAAACCACCTCGCCAGCGATGACGGCCATCAGCATGTGTTGCTGGATAAAGAAGGGCGGCTGATGACGCTGCGCAGCCAGCCCGGCGCTTTTATTGCTATCAGCCACAGCCAGCAGAAGGTGGAATGGCAGGAAGTGCAGCAGCCCCACCGGGGATTTATGCGTCGCCAAAGCCTGGAGCCTGCAGGGCAGCATCTCTCCTGGCATGACCGCCAGACCGTCGATATTGGCGGCGAAAAAGTGCGCCTGCCGGAAACCGGCGTGCGTGACCGTCTGACGGACAGCGTGACCGACGGCGACGGCACGCGCTACCGGCTGCATGACAAAAAACTCTACAGCTTTGACAGCGCCGCCAACGCCTGGCAATCGCTCTCCGGCGAAGACGATAAGCTTTCTTCCCTGTCGCGCCAGAGCGACGGCATGCTGTGGCGAGTGAACGACGACAAACAGCTCGGCAGCGCCGTCGGCGAGACTATCAAGGTCAATTTCGAGAACAAAATCGATCACTACGCGATAGGTCCGAAGCGCGACGCTTTGGTGCTGATGAGCGACGATGAGAAGAAGCCGCAGGTTGCCTGGGTAGCCAACCTGGCGGCGGCCGACCCTCAGCCCAAAACGCTGACGCTGCCTGAGAACATGACGCTGAAAAAAACCGCGCTGCATGGCCCGCTGCTGTTCGCGTTGGACAATAACGGTCGCCTGCATTGCGGTGACAAACCTAACGAGCAGAGCACGGCGTTAAGTTTTGGTGAAGCAAGGCATAAACCGCTGCTGGATAACATTACGCAATACGTCACCGCGACCGTCGGCGATGAGGCGCGCGTCGAAGATATGCTGGCCGATGAAACCGACCGCCTGCACCTGATCGTCAAGGATAAATACGACCAGAAACACGCCATTACCTTCCACTGGCACGGCGGCGACCTTAAGCCGCAAAGCAGCTGGAATCTCACCGACAGCATGGTGCTGGACTACCAGAAAGGCCTGCCGCAGGTCACGCCAGCCGCCCACGACGTGGTGGATCTTGGGCGGCTCGGCAAGCTGGCTCTGCACGACGGCAAGGTGCATTACTTCAATGAAACCACCGGGCTGTGGGCCGCCTCGGACGAAAAGGCCGATAAGCTTCAGTGCGGCCTGGACGGCCAGCCGTGGCTGATGAAAGACGGCGAGCTAAAGCGCCTCAAGGTGAACCTAAGCAGCAACAAAGTTGATCACGGCAGCAACGTTTTTGCCTTGCCGCAGGTGACCAAAAGCGTTAGCGCCGATCTGGCGACCGCCGGGCTGGACAAAGCCGGGAAGGCGCAGGCGTTTACGGTGATCGATAGCCGCCGCTATCTGGCGGTGAACGAAAAAGGGGATATCGGTTTCCACCACATCGACACCACGACCCGCCGTAATCAGAACGCTACCCAGACCTTGAGCCAGGCGGCACTTCGGGAGCAGATCGAGAAGCTGGTGCCCGGCAGCGCGGGGAAAGAAGAGGCGTCCAAAATCAGCGATCTTGCCCTCGGGGAAGACAAACAGCTTTGGCTGCTAAGCAAAGAAGGCGGGCTGTTCAGCCTGCCGGAAAAAAACTGGAACAGCGGCAAAGCCGACGAGCTGGCAAAGGCCGTTTTACCCGCCAACGAAGACGGTAGCCAGCCCGAACTCAGTGCGCTGCAAACCTCTGCCAAAGGGCAAGTTAGCGCGCTGGACAAGCAGCGCAATACGTTTCTCTTCAAGGCCGGAGCCTGGGAAAAAGGCGAGCCGGCCACCGCGCCAATGGAAGAGCCGAACGTGGCGCGCCAGAACTACGAGCGGCTGACCAAAGCGTCAAAAGACTGGCGTTTACCGGGCACCGGCATCACTTTCAAGCGCGAGGTTAACTTCCTCGGCCAGACCGGGCAGGACGGCAAACAGGTTCGCACCTCGTTCCGCACTCGCCTGAGCACCTTTGCTTTCCGCCCGTCGCTTGAGTGGCCGCGGCCGGTAAAAACCGCCGCCTACTCTATTCAGCATCGCTACGCCGGGCGTGAAGGGCTGAAGGACGTTTACCAACAGCAGGGAGACCTGACCCAGCGGCTGAAGGCGCTTGCGCAGCAGCCGGCAAGGATCGCCCCGCGCCCTGGCCTAAGCCAGAGGCTCGAGATCATGGGCGGTGAAGCGGGGCGCCAGTGGCAGCCGCAGGAAAAGGCGCTGCTGGAAGAGATGAGCAGCTTTGCGCGCCAGCTTTCCGACAGCAGCACTCATTATTGTGAGCAGATCGGCCAGCATTATGGCATGCGCGATGAGCGTCGGCAGGCATCTACGCCTTCGCGCTTTGGCCTGAACCATAGCCACAGCGGCACGCTGAACCCGTCGAGCAGCCGGCAGGATAACCTCACCGGGCAGCTTAACGAGCTGCTTCGGCGCTATCCCGCCGATAAAAGCAACCACGCAGGGGCGATTATTGCCGGGCTGGAGGCGCGGCAAATCACGCTTAACCACCAGAAGGAACAGGTCCCGATGGGGCGCCAGCGCGATATCCACGATGACATCGGGCTGGTGAAATCCAGGGTGATGCTGGACGTGCTGACGCTGAAATCTCTGCATGATTCTGTCGATGAGCTGCAGCAGGCGTCGCTGCTAAGCGAGCCAGAACGTTCGGCCAAAATGACGGAGATTGCCGCCAGCGTGGCCCGCCTGCGGGACAGCGACTGGGGCGGGAACGTGATTAAAACCGTCACCACCCAGGGCTTCGGCAACCATAAAGCGCTCGAGGCCAACTACGACGCTATCAAGGCGATGACCAAAGCGTTCAGCAAGGAAAACCACGGCGTCAACATCAACACCAAAACCGTGATGCAGGCTGAAAGCCAGCGCGAAATGCAGGGCAAAATGGTGTCGACCGTGCTGTCGCTGGAAAGCGGCGAAAACCTCGCCTTTAGCCGCACCTATGGGGCTTCGGCGACCGCGACGGTGGCGCCGGGCACTCAGGTTGTGGCGGGCGTGGGCGGCAAAGTGGGGGCCGACCGAGGCTACACGATGAGCTTTTCCCGTGGTGATACGGGGATCAACGTCAGCTTCGGGCGAACAGGTGCCGTGTCGGCCACCGGCATCGTCGGCGTGGGCTACAACGTGCTGACCGACTACAACAAAACCCATAAAACGTACCTCGACGGTGACCACAAACATCCGCTGTCGCAGGGCGTGCGTCTTGGCGGCGGCGTCACGCTGGGCGGGCAGCTTCAGTCCCAGCACGGCGTCTCGTTTGAACTGGCAGAGCACGAGATCCCCGGCTTTATCGAGCAGCTGAGCAGCGGCACGCTGGATCCGCTGGAGTTCTTGAACCGTGGCGCAAACCATAGCGTGAAAAGCGGGGCGACCCAGAGCTTCAGCGTGGACATTAACGCCGCGGCGCTGGCGAGCGTGGGCTTCCCGTTTACCGACAGCCACGAGAAAGACTTCCCCACCAGCGCACGTCTGGGCGGCGGCGTGTATGCCAATACCAACCTGCTGGCGGGCAGTCGCGAGCGCACGGAGTCCCGCAATGCTGAAGGGCAGGGCGTCAGCCACAGCGACCATCGTTTAAGGGCGTTTAACCAGATGAACGCCGGGGCCAACATTGCGATTCCGGTCAGCACCACGATTCAGCCGAAGCACAAAGATCCCTTCTCGGTCGGCGTTGGCGTCGGGGCCAGCGTGCAGCTGTCGATCAACAACCGGACGACGCACAGCCTCACCGTTGACTTAAAAAATGCCCAGCCGGTGGAGGGGGTTCACCTGGAAAAGCTGATGACCACGCTGGGCAAACAGTTTACCGACAGCGCCTCCACGCAGCTGCTGGCCAGGCTGAAAGAGGAGCCAAAAGAAGGCGAGCTGCCGGTTTCCGTTGCCGATAAGCTGAGCCAGCTGGACGCCCATTTCACCCGCTGGTATCCGCCGGTTGATAACGCAAAGGCGCGCCGTCCGCTGCTGGATACGCTGGCGCAGCTAACCAAACGCCAGCAGCAGGCTGACTCCCTTTCCGTGCAGACGACCCAGCCGGAGCCGGGCAATGCCGAGGTTGATGCGTTGATTGACGGGCTGCGCGGCGAATTCACCGATCTTGCCAGCCGCAAATTGCTGAGCGAGCTCACCCCTGCGCAAGATGCTCCGCGTCTGCCAATGTCAGCGGCTGAACGGCTGGGCAAGCTGGAAAGCCACTTTGCGCGCTTTATTCCGCCGTCGCGACATCACGAGCTGACGGGCAACGGCCCGCAGGCTGCGCTACAGTCGCTGCAGCAGACCGTGCGTCAGCAAAATGCCATGCTGAATCAGCAACAGCTGGTGAATAAGGCGGAGTACCAGTCCACCTACAAGAACCTTTCGCGCATCGACAGCAACGGACTGTTCCACTTTGTGCGCCACTTTATGGAAGGGGAATTTTCGCCGAGCAACGCCGACCGTATTACCCAGATGATGGGCGAAGACTATCGGCTGAAAGCGCTGCTGCGCGGGTTGCAGGATAACAGCAGCTCGCAGGCGGTGGTCTCCCTCGAACTGAAAACCAAACCGCGAGAAAAACTGGCCGACCAATGGGCAAACCACTCGGTCACTCAGGACTCGATCGTTGACCTGCTAAAAGACCGCGACAAGCTGCGCCTGAAATCCATCGCCTTTACCAAGACGCAGAGTAAATCCGACGGGTTCTCAACGCCGTCCTTTTTACTCGGCGGCTCTAACGGCGTGTCGCTGTCGATGAATGAAAACCTGGGCACGATCAACTTCAGCTACGGGGACGACGACAGCGCGCCGCTCAGCTACACGGTAGACGGCGGCGTGGCTCAGGCAGAAAAAGAGGTGAAGTCGGCGCTGAAAGACGCCGCCGATGCCGGCTTTATGGTGAAAGGAGGATAAGGGAATGACGATGCAACAACAGCTTCAACAGTGGCTTGATGCCTGGGGACGACAGCAGAAGATCTCGCTGCGCCTGGAGGAGGGCATCTGCCAGCTGACGAATGCCCAACAGCAAGAGGCCGCGGTGATTGAACTGCCGCCGGAGAGCAGCTCGGTTGTGCTGCATTGCCGGGTCGGACAGCTAACCGGGCAGGACGCTGCGCTGCTGCCGAATCTGCTGGCGATGAACTTTGAAATGAACGCGATGCGCGGCTGCTGGCTGGCGCTTGACGGGGAAAATGCAATTCGTCTGTGCACCCAGTGCGAGATGTCTGCCCTGGACGCGGAGCAGTTTGCGCGCTGGTTAAGCGCCTTCATCGGCCAGAGCGGCGAGGTCAGAGAGTTTCTGACCGAACTGCCGTCTCTACTGGAGGCTGCCGCTGCGCGTTAATATTTGTGGCAAGGAAAAAGCCGGGAAATTTCCCGGCTTTATTATTGGTGGAGCGTTTCGTTGCTGACAAACATATCCTCTTCACGCCGCGCGGGCTGCTGCTTTTGCAGCACCTTATAAATCCGCTGAACGTCATCAGCATAGCGGCTTCGAAGCTGTTGGCGCTTTTCCGACGGGCCGGTGTTGTACATGCCGACGGTATTCCACGAGCGGCCGTACTGGCGGAACAGCCCGTGCAAAACCCATGCGCCGGTGGCGATGCAGGTGCACGGGTCGTGCAGCAGGTTTTCACGCGTAACGCCCAACTGCTTAAGCCGCCCAAAATGCACGCTGTTCACCTGCATCATGCACACGTCTTCGGTGTGGTTCGAGTTGGCGGCGTTCACCGAAGAAAGGGTAAATTTCGACTCTTTCCAGGCGATGGCCTCCAGCAAGGCGGGGGAAATCCCGAAGGCGTGCCCGACGCGGGTAAAACACTCGGCCTGCGCCACGGCAGGAAGGCTAAGCAGCAAAAGGCCCCATCGCCACGATGTAGTCTGCATAGATGCGTCTCTTTTGATTTTCACTGGCAATGTGTGGCGAAAAGCGTGCCCAGGTTCCCATTTTTTGCCACATAAGGAACTCTTTAACTCCGCTTCTCACTCAGTTGAACATGCCGGACGCGGGCAAAACCGGGCGTCATTGCAAGGTTAGGCGGCGGCCGGTGATTGCTACTGGGTATCACTTAGGGGAGTGTGTTGTATGCAGATATCATCAGGACCGGGCGGGTTCTCACCTCTTTTGCCGGAAAACCATTTTCCAGGCCTGGACGGGGCGTCACCTGACTCACAAAACGGCGGGAGCAACATTACCGCCAAACTGCTGCTGAATAACGGCGGGAACACGCTGGCGATTCCGCTGGCGCTGAACTTTGCCAACACGGGTGCGGCCGATAAGCCGTCGGCGATCAACTTTGGCGCTTCGCCAACGGGCAATAACAGCCCGGCCAGCAGCCCGGCTAACGCTTCGCAAAGCGACGGCAGCGGTTCCGCCGACGGCATGATGCAGGAGCTTCAGCAGATGCTGCAGCAGTTCCTGAAAGAGTTGATGCAGCTCTTCCACATGAATAGCGGGCAAAATAAGGGCGACGACGACTCCTCTTCACCGACGAGCGGTATTGGTTCCGGCTCAGGCTCAGGTTCTGGCATGGGCAGCAGCGGTAGCGATGGAGCCGGAGATGCCGGCCGCCCGCTGAACAACCTCGCAGCAGCACCTTCTGGCGGGCCATCTGGTGCGTCCGGGCCGTCTGCGGATAGCCTGCCTCCGGGTGATACCAGCCTGAAAACCAGCGATCCTACGCTGCAAAAAATCGTCTCCCAGTTTGGCGGAGAATATGAAAAAGCCTCCGCTGAAACCGGCGTCCCGGCCAAGCTGCTGGCCGCGCTGACCATGCAGGAGTCGGGCGGGGATGTGAACGCGAAGTCGACCAACCCTGGCAACGGGCTAACCGACAGCGGCATGAACCAGATCAACCCGGACACCTACCGTGCGATGCAGAGCAAATATCCGGATAAGCTGGGCAGTGACATGAACTCGCCGGCCAACCAGATCATGTGTTCGGCGCTGATGCTTAAAGAAGGCAAAGAGAAATTTGGCAGCTATGATGCCGCCCTGCGCGCCTATAACTCCGGCGACGATCAGGTGAATCTGCACAACCTGTCCAGCGTCTCGTTGGGCGATCCGAATTACGTGAATGAAGTGAACAGCCACATGGCGAAATTCGCCTGATAGCGGGCGTTTATTTTTGCTCTCTTCTTTACAAAAAGGCCTAATTTAGCGGCCGTTTCTTCGATAAGAGGCGGTTGCTTTTTTTAGTTACAAAGCAGTTTATTTCTTTGACAGGCCAAATTGGCGTGATTAATGGCAGCAAATACGACCAGGAATGTTCCCAATTAAACATAAATACTAAAAGTGAAATATATTTCAAAAAGAAATAGGTGTGTCTGTTGTGGGTTCTTATTGTAAATAATAGTAAATATATATTATTGCTCTGGCCGATTGTGAGGAAATCCTGTCGGAGGATCCGTCTCACAATTTGCACCTGTCAGAAAAAACTTCATTTTTTCCTCTGCCGGTGAGTAATAAACAATGTTTTTTCTGTTTTTAATAAATTTATACATAAAAATCATTGAGTTAAATTTTATCTGATAACTTTTGATTCTTTTTAATACATTTGGATACACCTTGTAAAATCCACATTTTTTTTCAGCGTGGCTCACGGAATTAACCTCAGTAAGCATTGCCTCCCGATAATTATGTGACGCAAAAAATAGCCTGCCATCCAGACATCGGAACAGTTAATTCCGTATTCCAGTGTAGGGATATTCCTACAGGCCGCTAAAATTTTGCCTGATTGTGAATCTTCGACTCGGTGATAGGTTATCGCTGCTTCTCATAAACAAAACTCATTAATTCAGCGGGCTGCCCAGGTGACTCACGGCAGCAGGCAGCAATCATTTTATGGTTCACGTTTATGGTTCATAAGTGGGACTCATACGCCAGACCTTGAATAAGCCAGGCAGCGGGGGATTTATGAAAGAAAACAGTTCGAATCATTGGGAGATAAAGCATATACCTGTCGATATCGACTTGAATATGCCACGGTCGGCAGCGGCGTTGCCCCCTTCTGAAAACGTGCACGACGGGCTGGATATCTGGCTGCAAACGTTAGCCCCTCTAAAGGTTGATTTGGTGCTGGAAGGCGAAACGGGCACCGGGAAAGACACCTTTGCCCGCCGTATCTACGAACATTCCGGCTGTCGGGGCGCCTTTGTGCCGATTAACTGCGCGGCCATTCCCGAAACGCTGGCTGAAAGCGAACTGTTTGGCGTGACGGCCGGGGCCTACACCGGTGCCACCCATTCTCGTGCCGGGTACATTGAAAGCGCCAACAATGGCGTACTGTTTCTGGATGAAATTGACAGCATGTCGCTGAGCCTGCAGGCCAAGCTGCTCCGGGTGTTAGAAACCCGAACCGTTGGCCGGCTGGGCAGCACGCAGTCGATTTCGCTCAATCTGCGGGTGATCGTGGCCTCGCAGAAGCCTCTGGCCCAGCTGATGGAGCAAAAGCTGTTTCGCCAGGATCTCTTCTTTCGCCTGACGACGATAAAAATTTCCCTCCCGGCGCTGCGGGAGCGAGTGGAATGCATTATTCCTCTGTTCCGCCGTTTTGCACAGGAGTCGGCGATTCGGCTGAACCGCGCGCTGCCGCCGATGCAGCAAAATCTGAGTGAAGCGCTGTTGATGCACCGCTGGCCGGGGAATATTCGTGAGCTGAAGGGCGCTGCCGAAAGGTTTGTGCTGGGGCTGCCGGCGCTGGGGCAGGTTGTGCACCCGGAGATGCGTTCCGTGCGGCTGCGTGAAAGGCTGCGGCGGATTGAATATAGCCTGATAGAAGACTGCCTTTCACGGCATGAAAATCGGGTGGTCAGCGCGGCAGATGAATTAGGTATCCCAAGAAGGACGCTTTATCAACGTATTAAGTCTCTGACAGAGAAGGAAAATTAATTTTTTCGTTTTTTTTGGAACTGCCGTTTACGCCGCGCCACTTAATCCGTGAATGACACAACATTTGCTGTTTAATTAACGAGGAGTAAACATCATGCCATCAGTCAATACCGGTAACAACGCAGGCGCAAGCGGCAGCCTGGCAGATAGCTTCCAGTCTCAGATGGACTCTATCGAAAACAAATCGATGCAGGATTCTCTGGACAAAGCTGAACGTGACCGTAAGAACGCCTACGTGTCCGGCTACCAGAACTCCGCCACCACCATGATCAGTTCTCTGGCGCAGAACAAAATTTCCTTCTAATGCTCATCAGGGATTCGCCGCAGCGTGAATCCCTGATCTCTTTTTCTGCTGGCGGAATCTCTCATATGCACATTCTTAATCCTGCGACAGGTATGCCTTTGCCAGAACCCGAGTCTCCGGGCGTTGCATCCAACCCGGCCACTCAGTCGTCCATCCCGTTCGGCAACAATGTCGCGAACCAAAGCGATGCCGCTTTCTTTTCTGCCGCGCTTGAGCAGCCTGAAGCCGTTTCTGTGATGGGCGGAATTGGCGGGAAACCTGCCGCGATGTTTGAAAAAGCTTCCGGCATGTTTAAGCAAATGGAGGGTGACCAGAAGCAGATGAATAACGTGCTGCGTAAGGCCGCGCGCTCCACCGATCCGCTGGTGCTCAACCAGGTGGACGACCAGCTCTCGAACTATTACCTGGAGAGCATGATGAACGCCAAAATCGTCTCGAAGAGCATTTCGGGGCTCGATAAACTGACCAACCTGCAGTAATCCACCATGCAACGACGCTGGCGAAAAATCCTGCAGCCCTGGCTGCTGGTCCTGCTGCTGGCAGGCTGCGACTCACAGGTCATCCTGAATACCGGCCTGACCGAAAACGATGCCAATGACATCATTTCCGAACTCTCGAAATACAAGATTGAAGCCGACAAGCAAATTGATAAAACCGGGGTGACCGTGCTGGTGGCCCAGGACAACATCGAACGTTCCGTTCGCATTCTCAACGCCAACGGTTTACCGCATAAGGCGCGGACTAACCTCGGCGAGGTTTTCCAGAAAAACGGCATTATTTCCAGCCCGCTGGAGGAACGCGCCCGCTATATCTATGCGCTTTCCCAGGAGCTGGAGTCCACGCTTTCGCAAATTGACGGCGTTGTGGTGGCGAGGGTGAACGTCGTGCTGCCTGAACGCGTCGCGCCCGGCGAGCCGGTCCAGCCCGCGTCGGCTTCGGTCTTCATTAAGTATACCCCGGACATGGACCCCGACAGCATTGAGCCGAGGATCCGCCGGCTGGTGGCGGCGAGTATTCCGGGGCTTTCGGGCAAAAACGACGGCGCGCTGTCCGTGGTGTTTGTGCCCGCAGCGGTCTATCACGACCGCGTCGAACTGGTGACCTTAGGGCCTTTCCAACTGACGCTTTCGCAATATGCCACGGTCAGAGCGCTGTTCTTCTCACTGATCGGCCTGCTGTTGCTGTTAGGCGGCATCTTTATGCTGGTGCCGAAATTAAAGGCGATGAAGCGTGGCAAAAATACGGCTACGACCGAACTGGCCGTTGTGCCTTCAGAGCGGCGGTAACGGGCGGTGATTCAGCGGGATAACGCGCTGGCGGCGGGCTGGCTTCGCTGGTGGCAGGCCGGGTTCTGGCAGCAGGCCGATGCCAGCTGGTTCGGGCTGCCCTGGTTCAGGCTGGACGAAGCGCGACGCCAGAGCCTGATGCGCCAATCGCCGCAGGCCTTGTCCGCCATGCTGGCGCTGGAAGATTGCCTGCCGGACAACCCCGATGCCCGGCTGCTCACGCTGGCTTCTTTTGAACCGTCTCAGCGCGAGATCCTCTTTGCGCTGGTGGCGGAAGTTTGCCAGCGGGGCAGCGGAGCAGGGCAGCTTGACGAGCCGCAGCGCATCTGGTGTGAGCGGCTTATGCGCGGCCTGCGCCCCGGCGTCTGGCTGCCCTCAAGCCTCTGTTTCAGCGGCGAATACAATGTCGCGGTGCTCTGTCTGCTTCGCCCGCTTTTCACGCCTGCGGCCTGGCAGCGGCTGCGATTCAGTTTTCCTCAGTCAGCCGTTGAGCTTTGTGAGGCGGCGTTTCTGAACGACCCCACGCCGCCGCTAAACCGGCTGCAGGCGCTATGGGACGGCGCGCTCTGGCAGGTTCAGCAGCGGCAGGCGAGGGCATTGCACGATTCTTCACGGGAGCAATAAAGCATGTGGATTGGCCGTAAAGTTGCCTTAGAGGATGACGCGCAGGTCATCGAAGGCGTTCTGCTCCCGCAGTCTGTTTTGCTGGAGCAGCAGCAGGCGCAGAGTCTGGTGGCGCTGGCAACCCTGAGAAGCGAAGACTTACTGGTGGAAGCCCGGCAGCAGGCGGAGGGGATAATCGCTGAAGCTCAGCAAGAGGCCGGACGGCTGGTTATCGCCCGCGTTGAAGAAGCAGAACGTGACTTCTGGCAGCGGGCTGAAAACTTTTTTAGCGAATGGCAGGCTGAACGGGACACGCAAAGCGCCGGGGTTGTCAGCCAGGCTCAGACGTTGATCGGCGCGGCATTTGAGCAACTGTTTGGCGGCCTGAGCGAGCAGCAAAAGCT
Source organism: Cedecea neteri (assembly GCF_000757825.1). GTDB lineage: Bacteria > Pseudomonadota > Gammaproteobacteria > Enterobacterales > Enterobacteriaceae > Cedecea > Cedecea selenatireducens. The sequence continues at coordinate 1,236,573 of NZ_CP009451.1, read as the reverse complement.
GACGGCGCTGCTGACCCAGCTTCAGGGCGCAAGCGCCCGCGCCACGGACGTGACCCTTTATCACCCCTCACAATATGAAGCGCCGCTGGCAGGCTGGCTGGCCTCGCATCCCCAGCATGGCTGGGCACGCTGCGTGGACGATACGCTGGCGGCAGAAACTCTGCTGCTGCAAACCGCGCAGGGCGAATTCAGCATCAGTTGGGCTTCGCTTCAGCAGCATTTGCTGCGCCTCGCTAATTAAGCCGCCGCAAAGTTAATTTTCCCGCGGCGGGAACCTCCGCTGTTCTACCGCCACTTATCATGCGATTTCAACGCGAGGAGAAACGTATGAGCAATTCCTTTGATATTCAGCGCAATCTCGACAGCCAGCTGTCTCGTCTGCACCACTCGGTTGCCGAACTGGCGCAGAGCACCCTCGGACAGCCCGCGCCGAGCATGGGCGACATGGTGGAATTTAAAAACGCCCTGATGAAAGAAGCGGCGGCTACCTTTACCGACAGCCAGCTGGGGTCGCTCAAGCATAGCCTGAGCAAGGAGATTATCGACTCTATCAACTAGTTATGCCGTCAACGGCTTATTTGTATCCGTAAGCCGTTGTTTAACGCAGTTTGTATCCCTGACGGCTACCGCTTTGTGCCGTCGATTACAGGAGAATGAGTCGTTGAATCAGCCCGCACGTTTACTTCGCTCAGCCATGTTTGCCCTGGCCGCTACCGCTGGTTGCTATAACGCAGCCGTCAGCGCTCAAACGCCTGCCGACTGGCAAAATGGTGCCTACGCTTACTCTGCCCAGGGCACGCCGCTGCGCACCGTCTTGCAGGATTTCGCCAGCAGCCACGGCGTGAATCTGCGTTTAGGAGATGTACCCGACAGCGTGGTGGACGGACGCCTGCGTTCCGACAGCGGCGTGGCCTTCCTTGACCGCCTCGCGTTGCAGTACCGCTTCCAGTGGTTCGTTTACAACGGCTCGCTGTTCGTCAGCCCGCAGTCGGCAGAAACCTCAAAACGTATCACCGTTTCGGCAGATGCCGCGCCGGATCTCAAACAGGCGCTGCGAGACGTCGGCCTTCTGGAAGACAAGTTCGGCTATGGCGAGCTGCCGGACGATGGCGTGGTGATTGTCACCGGCCCGCCGGAGTACGTCGCGCTGGTGGCGGACTTTAGCGCCAAAGACAAAGACAAAAAGCAGAACAAAGAGATGATGGCGTTCCCGCTTAAGTACGCTTCGGTCGCCGATCGCGAAATCAAATACCGCGAGAAAACGCTGCTGGTGCCCGGCGTGGCCAGCATCCTCAACGAATTATTGGGCAAGAAAAGCACCCGCTCTTCGCAGGGGATCGTCCCCGGCGGTGAAGGCTCTTCCCGTGAAACGCTGAATAAGTCATTCCAGGAACAGTCGGACAATATTCTCTCCGGGCTGATTCAGGGCCAGGACAGCCGACTTCGCGGCGCGGGCGGCGATGACGACGGCGAAATGAACCCGCTGGTTTCCGCCGACGTGCGCAACAACGCCCTGCTGGTCAGGGACGATCCTAAGCGCCGTGATCAGTATCAGGCGCTGATCTCACAGATCGACGTCCCGCAAAAATTGGTGGAGATCGACGCCATGATTATTGATGTCGATCGCCACGCGTTTTCGAAATTCTCCAGCAATCTCAGCGGCACGTTCGGCAATATCACCGCCGGTTCTTCAATGCTGCAAGGGGCGGGCACGCTGTTTGTGACCGACTACAGCCGTTTCTTTGCCCAGATTCAGGCGATGGAAGGCGAGGGCAATGCCTCCATCGTGGCGAACCCTTCTATCCTGACGCTGGAGAACCAGCCGGCGGTGATCGACATGAGCGACACCGCCTTTATTACCGCCACCGGCGAGCGCGTGGCGACCATTGAGCCCGTCACCGCCGGAACCAGCCTGCAGGTTGTTCCCCGCGCCATCGGCAACGGGCCAACCAGCACGGTGCAGCTGGTGGTGGATGTGGAAGACGGCAAGGTGCAGGTCAACGATGACGGGGTGGCAACCGGGGCTAAGCGCGCCACGGTCAGCACTCAGGCGCTGGTACAGCAGAACGGTTCGCTGGTGATGGGCGGCTTCCATTCCCGTGAAACCGGCGACACCGACCACCGTATTCCGCTGCTGGGCGATATCCCTTACCTGGGGAAATTCTTCTCCTACACCAGCCATGAAACCTCCCAGCGTGAGCGCCTGTTCATCATTACGCCTCATCTGGTGGGCGACCAGGTAGACCCGACGCGCTACATCGACGAGCAGGATCGCCAGCAGCTCTCTTCGGCGATGAACGAAGTGCAGCTCCGCCAGCGCTACAGCTCGATGAAAGGTGATATCGAAAACGCCATGCGTGATCTTGCGGAAGATAAAGTACCCACCGGTTTCCAGGCGGGCGGCGAAGGCGTGGGGATTGGTCAACTGTGTAACGTAGGGCCAGGGCTCTCATCCGACAGCTCCCACAGCCAGTGGTACAGCAATTCTTCGGTACAGATAAGCGTGGGGCTTATCCGCAATATCAGCGGTAAGCCGCAGCGCTTTGACGAGTCCAACTGCCGCGACGACGACGTGCTGGCGGTGGCCGCGTGGCCGGGTGGAAACCTTGCTCCGGGCCAGTCGGCAGAAGTTTACATCGCCTACCGCACGCGGGGAGAAGGGCGCCGTAGCCGCCAGTCGCTGCTGACGACCTCATCTTCGCTGCCGGTTAACTCATCGAGATCGCGCAGCTATTTACTGCCGCCGCGCCCCGTCCTTCGCTAAGGAGTGATTATGAAACCTTCCATTTTGTTACTGGTGGCGCTGGCGTTTGTCCTGAGCGGCTGCGCCACCCGCAATGACAACGGCTGCGACAGCGTGGCGTGTCGGCCGCTGTCGGACAGCCACCACCTGACCATCTGGTGGCCGGGCGACATGCGTAACGGCGTGCAGGACTACACGCAGATGCCGGTGCGCTGAGTACGACAGCAGGCGTGGATGCCTTCACGCCTGTCCGTTTAAAAAAATCATTTTTTTCCTGATGTTATGCAGTTTTGTGGAACCGAAGCCGGTTTCTTTTCACTTAACAGGCGTCTTTATACTGCGAACCAGCAGGGCTGGTCGCCTGTATCAACCCCGAAGTCATGTTGAGGTAATCTAATGAGTACGATTGGAAATATGCTGAATCTGGCCACTGCATTACCGCAGATGGCGCTGAATGCTACCCCTGAAGGTATGGCTGCGAACCTGCTGAAGAACGTGGGCGACCAGATGGTAAACGACATTGCATCCAAACTGACCAACCTGCTGTTCTCCGGCGGCATGAACGGTAACAATAACAACAACACCTTTATGTCTCCGCAGAGTCAGGGTGGGGCGAGCATGGGGAATACGCTGGCGGCGAGCAACATGCAGCAGATGCTCCAGCAGGTGCTCCAGCAGATGGGCGTGAACGCCCAGAACAGCCCGTTCAACAGCCAGGCGGGCGCAGGCAACATGAACGCGTTCAATAGCGGCATGAGCAACGGCCTGCAGTCACCATCTACCGGCATTGGCCTGGTCCAGCTGCCGCTGTCTACCACCAGCGCCAACAGCGCCAATAGCTTTAACCAGCTCGGTAACAGCATGGGCAGCCAGTTAGGCAGCAAAATGGGCCTGCAGGCGCTGGATGACGTGAAATCCGACACCAGCGGCCTGAGCGCCATGCTGGGCGGCGGCGGTAAAGTGGACGGCGGCTCTAAAGAAACCCGTGCTGAAATCGGTAAATTTATGGACCAGCACCCGGAAATCTACGGCAAGCCGCAGAGCGCCGGTGCCGGTATGCCGGGCCTGGTTCACATCGGTAAAGGCCCATCCAGCTGGGAAGATGCGCTGAAAAACAGCAAACCGCTGAGCGGCGACTCGCTGAAAGCCTTCCAGTCGGCAAAAAACGATCTGAAAACTTCTATGGTGGGCGGCTCAATTCCGGGCTCCGCAACGGCGCCGGGCAACGGTTCTTCCAGCCTGCTGGTGAACGCCGATGCGCAGCTGTTTAACGGCAACATCATCAAAGATGCCATGAAGCACCATCACGGCGCGCTGCTGAACCTGGCTTCCGCCGCGCTTGCCTGAGTGATTGTGCTGTAGTCCACAGATGTTCTTTTTGACGTGTGCGCAGATTAACGGCGCCACACGTCCTTTCGCCAGACTCTTCTTCGCCCTCTGTTTGACCGGTTTTCTGCGTTAATTGCGTGGAGGCCGGTCTTTTTTTGTCTTATTCCCGTCTGATTATGCCGAGATAGGTGGAGTTCCGTTCACCTTAAGTACAAGCTCATATGCTGTCACCGAGCGTAGTGAACGTGTCCAGGGGATAACGCCATCCCCCGGACAGCCCCGGCGCCCGGCGAGCTCAACCCCGCCTGAGTTGGGTCATAACCGGGGGCGATGAGAGCCGGGAACAATTCGACCCTCACCCCGACCCTCTCCCAGAGGGAGAGGGGGAAAACAGCCAACGTGAAACATTGTTTATTCCCTCTCCCTTCCAGGGAGAGGGTTAGGGTGAGGGTAAAAACCAGAAGCGACGTTGTTGATGGGGGAAAAGCTGGACGTTCACCGGTTCGGGGTGACATATGAAACGAGGCTGGAAGTGAACGGAACCTTAGCCGGGCCTGGCATAATCGTGGGTATTCGCCGACAGGCGATCGCCCCATTACTCCTCAAACTCAATCGTCTCACCCTTCAGGCGGCCTTCGAGCTTGCGCAGCAGGCGATAGATGGCGGCCACCGCTTTTAGCGTGTCGCGCGGAATATAGGCCCCTTCTTCGGTGGTGCGGTAAAGATTACGGGTGAGCCAGACGTAGCGCACCACCGGAATTTTGGCGGCGTGGGCCAGTTTGATCAGCGCTTTGGCGTCTTCGTCCTGGGCTTTAAACAGCAGCACCGGCAGCGGCGTTTCGTCCGGGAGATAGCGCAGACCCACGGCGAAGTGCGTCGGGTTTACCAGCAGAACGTCGGCTTTTTCCATCTCCTGCGGGGTGACCTTTTTCGCCGGCGCGTTGAGAATTTCGTGGGCCACGTGCTTGCGGTGGCCTTTGGTGTGCGGGTCGCCTTCCATTTGCTTATATTCGTTTTTCACGTCCTCGTGGCTCATGCGGTTCTGCTTGAGGAAGAAGTATTTCTGCAGCGCGAAGTCGGCCACCGAAAACACCAGCATGACGCCAACGATGGTGTGGGCGAGGGTTTCCAGCATCGCCACGCCCGCGTGCCAGAAGCCGTCCAGCGTGCCGCCTGACAGATTGGCCATTTGCGACAGGCGAGGCTTGATCAGCAGCCAGAACACCACTGAAAGGGTGATGGCCTTCAGCAGGCTGTTGAGGATCTGAATAAACTGCTTCACCGAAAACATCTCTTTGAATTTATTCAGCGGGTTTAGCGCCTCGAGCTTCGGGGCCAGCGCGGCGATGGCAAACAGCGGGCCAAACTGGATCCAGCCCGCGGCGATGCGCAACAGGATAACGGTGCCCACCGTCATCATAAAAAACACCCCAACGGTCAGCAGCGCCGCGCCGCCAACTTCCCCTAAGGCCTGGCTGAACGGGCTGCTCAGGCGCTGCAGCGGCAGGATCATCAGCGACTGCAGCTTCGCCATGCTGGCTTCCATCATCGAAAAAATAAGCTGCAGCACGCCAAACATGATCAGCAGCTTGGGAATGTCCTGGCTCTGGCTGACCTGGCCTTTTTTACGGGCTTCCTGCAGCTTGTGGGGGCTGGCCTTCTCTGTTTTTTCACTCACGGTTTGGCACCCTCCGAAGCGGCGTTACCAGGTGGTTTGACGGGCAGGAAGAATATCCGCCAGATGGGGGATCATGTCGCGCAGGGTGCTGAACTGATGGCCGGCAAAATACTCGAGCGTGGGCAGATAAAAGATGAAGAACAGCAGCCCGGCGATGCATTTTAGCGGCACGGTCAGCACCGTGGCCTGCAGCTGTGGGCTGTAGATGCTGAGTACGCCCACGGCAAAGTCGAGAAACAGCAGCAGCAGCACCAGCGGGCCCGCGTACAGAATAGTGTCGACAAACATCTGCTTCACCTGGGCGAGGAATACCAGGAAACCCTGCTCGCGGAAGTCTGGCAGCCAGCTGTCTACCGGCCACAGCCGATAGCTGTCCCAGATAACCTGGGTGGCGAGGGACAGGCCAAAGTTGACGATAAGCACCATCATCGACCACTGTAAAAGCATATAGCCGAGCGGCGTTTCGTCGGCGCCCAACGCCGGGTTAAGCTGGCCGCCGCTAAGCGCCCCGCGCTGGTTATCAAACAGCACGCCAACCGACTCAATCAGCCAGAAGGGGAGCGCCAGCAGGTAGCCGAGAAAAATGCCCAATACGACTTCTTTGAGCATCATGGCGACAATGCCCCACGGCGTATGCGGCGCGTGGGTTAGCATTGGAACGATGGTGGGCGTCACGAAGAGCGCCAGCGGCACGACAATCGCCGTGCGGATCATGCCTTTCAGGGCGGAGAACGCGAACAGCGGCGTCAGCAGAACGCAGGGATAAATGCGGGCTATCGCCAGCCCGAGTGCCAGCATGCCGTTGAAGACAGGCGTCAGCTCGGCGGCAATCATCGCAGGGTTCCGGAGGCGGCCATCATGGTAAAGGCGGATTGCGCCAGCTCAACCATTTGCAGGCCAATCCAGCGGCCGCTCAGGGCTAGCGTGGTGCCAACCGCGACCAGCTTGATGGCGAAGGGCAGGGTCTGATCCTGGAGCTGGAACACCGCCTGCAGCAAAGAGACCACGATGCCCACCAGCACGGCGACAACCAGCGGCGGCGCGGAGAGCACCACCACCATCAGTACCGCCTGCTTAAACATGTAGATCATGTCCATAACGTCCTCACATATAGCTGTAGAACAGGCCATCCAGCAGGCGCGTCCAGCCGCTCACCATGACAAACAGCAGGATTTTGAGCGGCAAAGAGATGGTCATCGGTGACACCATTTGCATCCCGAGCGCCAGCAGCACGTTGGAGACAATCAGGTCCACTACCAGGAAGGGAATGAAGATTAAAAAGGCGATTTTGAAGCCGTTTTGCAGCTCTGAGAGTACGAAAGAAGGGATCAGGATCAGCAGGTTGTCGCGCTGGTGCACAACCTTTTCCGACAGATCTTTAGGCCACATGCGCTGGCTGTTTTCCATCAGGTGCGTTTCCAGATCCGGATCGCTGTTGCGCAGCATAAAGTCGGTCAGCGGCTTGATGCCGTACTGCAGGCTGTTCTCTAAACGCTCGGCGCTGGTGGTGTCGAGGGGCTTTTCCTTAAAGCGGGTTTGCATCCCGTCAAATACCGGGGCCATCACGAACAGCGTGGCGGCGAGCGCGATGCCGTAGAGCGCCATGTTGGGCGGCGTTTGCTGCACCCCGATGGCGTTACGCGTCAGCATCAGCACCATCGAAATCTTGAGAAAGCTGGTGGTTATCATCAGCAGCAGGGGCAGCAGTGAAATGGCCCCCAGCAGGATGGCCAGCGCCAGCGGATTGAATGAGCTGATATTCTCGGCCATCAGACGGGTTCCAGGGACGAACCTGCCTGGCGAAGCATGCGGGTCACCTGGAAACCGAGCGTGCCGTTAACATCCACCAGCTCGCCCTTGGCCAACAGGCTGTTACCGTGACACAACAGCGCCTCGCCCGGCGTAACGTGCTGCACCAATACCGTCGAGCCCGCATCCAGCTGCTGCAGCTCGCCGAGCGTCAGCTGCAAATTGCCGCAGCGGATGGTCAAATCCAGCGACAAATCGTCGAAACTCCCCCGTGTTGTTTGCCATTCCCCGCTGGGTACCACTTCTTCGCCGTCCTGCTGCTCGTGGTACTCCAGGGGGACGTTCGGGTAAGTCATGGTTAGCTCCTCGCTATACGTAATGTGTAGTAAATCTCTGTGAGTCGTTTCGCTCGCCAGTTCCAGCTGAACCTGAAATTGTCGCCGCGCCAGCGGCATCACGCCGAGTCCTTCTGGCGAGAAAAAGACTTCCGTCGGCAGCAGCAAATCTCCGACGGCCAGAGAGCGGGCGAAGCCTGTCGAAAGCTGGAGTTTGCCGACGGTCAGCGGCAGCTGGAGGGGGAGTTGTGGGTTAAGCGGCACGCTTCGCCGCTGCCAGCCCGCAAACTGCGTGAACTGGTGTAGCGTGGCCCAGGAGAGGGACAGCCGCGTGCCGGCACTTTCTTCGCCGAGGCTGACCTCAAGGCGTAGCGTAATGTCGGGTTTTTCCTGCGCATCGGCAGGCTGCATAAATTCAAATAGCCCGGCCAGCTGAGGGCTGAGCTGCTGGCTGAAATAGCGCCAGTACCAGGTATTATCTTCGGTGGAAACGCCGGGCAGCGCCGGGCAGTCGGCCATCAGCCTCAGCACAGGCAGCGGGTCACTAAATATCAATGCACCTGCCGCACAGTGAAAAGTTTCAGCCTGCGCCGCCGTTTGCTCAGCCTTTGATGACGGCAGCAGGCGAAGCTCACCCGGCACGCCCTCAAGGGAAAACGGCAGCCGCCAGCCGGAGCCAATCCAGCGCCGCAGCCGGGCTTCATCCGGTGACTGAGCGGCAAGCGTTAGCCGTTTCATACCGCCTCCCGGCGCTTAAAGCGCAGGCGAACTTTTTTCCCCATACGGCCGCTGAGCGAGCCCTGTCCGTCCTGTTCAAAGCCGCGAACCTTGTCCCAGGCATGAGCCGAAAAGCCGAGTGCAATATCCAGCTCATCGCCGCTGGTCGGGGTCACCTGGGCCACGACCTCGCCCAAATCCGGCAGCAGCAGGCTGAACCGGGCGGGCAGGCTTTCCTGCTGTTCAATGCCCTGTACCAGGTGCGATTCAAGCATGGCCTGCAGGGCGGAAGCCGGTGATTCACTGGCCTGCTGCGGCTGTTCGGTGCCGCCCAGCGAACCGTCGAACAGGTTCAACGCAAGTACCGGCATCAGCGGCGCAGGCTCGTCCTTAGACAACAGGTCGCTAAACTCTTTTTCATCCCGCGACAGTTTCTGGCGGTCGCTGGCCCGGCTAAAAGCAGGCGTGCTGCGAGCGGGCATCTGCGGCAGGGTGGGCGCGTTATTCGTCGGCGTCTGCGGCGCGCGCGGCGCGGGTGCCTGCAGAGCGTTATCAGGCTGGTGACGCGGCTGCGGCGCAGGATGAGATTGTTGCCAGAGCCTTGGCTGCGGATGGGCGGTTTTTAGCGCGTGATGGATCATAAGGCGTTCCCCTGATTTTGGTTGAGCAAATACTCCATTTTTTCAATGTCCCGCTGGCAGCGCTGCACGGCCAGCTGCGCGTCGTTCAGGCGCGCCTGCTGCTGCTGCACTTCTTCTTGCAGCTGCTGCGTGCGTTGAATTTGTTGGATAACGCCCGCGCGGGTTGTTTTTTCGACGTCCAGCGTTTCCCGCAGGTCGTTCAGCGGCTGGGTGACGCCTGCGTGCTGCGGCACGAAATCATTGCGCAGCTGCAAATAGCCGATTTTCTGCTCTGCCAGCTGCTGTTCGCCCAGTTCGACGGCCTGCTGGCCGCGCCGGAGGTGCTGTTCATGCTGGCGCTGCTCGCGTTCGCAGTGGCGTAACCGACGGCGGCGAATGGGCAGCAGGGTATTCAGAACCTGCTCCAGAGCGACCTGCTGCGGGTCAGGAGAGAGCGGAGTTTCGGCATCAATATGACGGCGCACAGGCGATCGCCTCCTGCAGCTGCTGACGGGTAGCCATAAAGTCGCTTGGGGCGTGGTTCGCCTGGCGCAAAAACGCGTTAATCGCCGACTGAGACTGCACGGCGGCGTCGGTCATCGGGTCGTTGCCCGGCTGGTATTCGCCGAGGCGGATGAGCATTTCGACCTGTTGATAAGCCGACATCATCTGGCGCAGCGTGCTGGCTTCGGCAATGTGTTCCCGCGGCACCACGTTGCTCATGGTCCGGCTCAGGCTTGCCAGCACGTCGACGGCGGGATAGTGGCCGCGCTCCGCCAGGCGGCGGGTTAAGACGATGTGGCCGTCGATCAGCGAGCGGACTTCATCGGCCACGGGATCGTTCATCGAGTCCTGCTCAATCAGCACCGAATAAAGGGCGGTGATCGAGCCACGCGACGTTTTCCCGGCGCGTTCAAGCAGCCCCGGCAGCAGGGTATACACCGACGGTGGCAGCCCGCCACGTCCAGGCGGTTCGCCGAGCGCCAGGCCGATTTCACGCTGGGCGCGAGCAAAACGCGTCAGCGAGTCGATAATCAGCAGCACGTTTTTGCCTTTGTTACGGAAAGCTTCGGCAATGGCCGTGGCGGTAAATGCGGCGCGGGCACGCTCCATGCTGCTGCGGTCGGAGGTGGAGCAAACCAGCACGGTGCGGGAGCGCAGTTCGGCATCCAGTTCGTGATCCAAAAATTCTCGTAGCTCGCGGCCACGTTCGCCAATCAGGCCGAACACGATGGCATCGCACGGCGTGTTGCGCGCCATCTCGGCGAGCAGGGTGGTTTTGCCGCAGCCTGCTCCCGCAAAAACGCCCACGCGCTGGCCCACGCCAATCGTCAGGACGCCGTCAATGGCGCGGATGCCGGTTGGCAGAGGTGTATCAATGCGCGGCCTGTCCGTGGGCGGAGGAGCATCGCCGAGCACGCCACGGGCGTCCGGCGTCTCGCTGGCTAAAGCAAACGCGGAGAGGCTGTCTTCGTCAATGGCGCGGCCAAATCCGTCCAGCACGCTGCCAAATAAGCTGTCCGACACGCTAATCGAGTGGGGCTGAAACAACGGCGTGACCCGCGCACCCTGGGCAATGCCGTCCAGCGGCCCCAGGGCGGAAAGCAACGTGTGGCGCGGATTAAAGCCGACAACCTCGGCCATCACTTCGGTGCCGCCGCTGCGGCTAATAAGGCATAGATCGCCGATGCGGGCCTGGGGCAGGCTGCTTTCGAGCAGAATGCCGCTGATGCCGGTGATGCGGCCGTGAGCGCTGACGGCGGAAAGCTGGCTCAGGGCGCGGTGGCGCGCTGCAAACCAGCCGTCGAGGTCGGTCTGATAGCGCCCCATTACCACTTCACCGCGATGTTTTCTTTGCCGCCAAACTGCACGCTGTCGGCGGTAATGCCGGTCAGGCGCAGGCCGTTTCTTTCGTCGCCGACAAACAGGCGCTGCCCGTCTTCGGTCACGATATTGGCGTGTGGCCCGGCGGTTATTTGCACGATGTGGAAGGGCAGTACGGCCTCGCGCACTTTGGTCTGGTTATTGAGCGCTATTTTCAGCTGATAATCGCTGCGGATGCTGTCCACCATGCGGCTGACAATCGGCAGCTGGTTTTCCTGCAGCTCACCGGTGAGCGTAATGCCCTGCGGCGTGCTGGCGAGCTGCACTTTGTTGTAAAGCTCTCGCTCTCGCAGATCCTGTTCCACCAGGCTGCGCAGTTCATTACTGTCGGCGATCGCCGGTTTGATTTGCGGCTCTTCGTCGCTGTTTTGCTGGGCGATACCGGGCTGCAGCACCCAGCTGAAGATGGTGAAGGTCAGCAGCATCAGGCTGGACAGGGTGAAGATTTGCGCCCAGCGCGGCAGAATTTTTGCCAGCAGCGAGCGGCGCACGGCTGGCGCCGGTTTGCTTGGTGTGCCCCCGATTGGCTCACGCGCAGCGGAGGCCGTTTCGCTCTGGCTGGCTACCGGCACCGGCGGTGGCGGCGGGCGGTTATCCCATTCTTCGTCGGCGGCGGCAAGCGTCAGCCAAACGCCCCCGACGGCGAAGATTTCGCCCGGCTGCCACAGCTGCTGTTCGCTCAGGCGTTCGCCGTGGCGATGGCAAACCGTGCCGTCCATCGGCGTGAGCATCCAGCCTTCGGCGCTGCGGCTAAGCAGGGCGTGGCTGGCCTTGATACCGCCATCGTTGAGCTGCAAATCGCTGTCGGCCGAGTTGCCCAGTTGCCAGCGTTCGCCGCTTAACGGCAGCGCCGCGCCTTCATGTAATCCGTTTAATACTCTCAGCTCATACATGGCAGCACCCTTTAGGCAGTGAAGGCGTCAAGCGCGTTCTCGTGAATATCAATGCGTCCCAGCACGTTGACCGGCAGGTTAAACTGCAGCTCGGCGAAGGACAGCACCGGGACGTGATGGAATTCGTCCTGGATAAGCAGGCGCAGCGGGCTGCGTAAGTCCTGGGCAGACAGCAGCACGCTGGTTTGCCGTTGGAACAACGGGAACACTTCCCGCAGCTGCTCGAGCAGCAGGGCGTGTTTGTCCTGGCTGAGGGCAAAGAAGGTTTCGTTCTGCGTCTGGCGCAGGCTGTCGCGCAGGATCTCTTCGGTTTCCGGCGTCAGTAACCACACCTGCATCCCGCCGCCGTGGCTGTACTGGTGGCAGATGTGTTCTTTAATATCGATTCGTACCTGGTCGACCAGCAGGCCCACATCCCGCTCGTGCTGGCCGTGAACAATCAGCGATTCGGTGATGCTGCGCACCGAACGCAGCGAAATACGCTCGGCCACCAGCCGCTGTAGCACCGCGCTCAGGCGGGTTATCGGGAAGATGCGCTGGAACTCCTGCGCCAGCTCCGGCAGGTCCATCTCCAGCCACGAGATAATGGCGCGGGTTTCCTGCAGGCCGATGAAACGCGGGCCGCTGGCAAACAGGGCTTCTTCCATGCGGGCCAACAGCAGCTGGTGCGAACTCCAGGATTCCATCTGGAATTTATCCAGCAGCGGGTCGTTTTCCTCCAGCCACGCCCAGCCTTTTTCCTGCGGGTAGGTTTCGGTGCTGAGCTCGGTGCCGGTTTCCTCCTGCGCCAGCAGGCGGTAGTCCAGCGCTCGCTTATTGGGCGTAAAAGTGCCAATCACTTTAGGCACTTCGTAGACCAGAAAACGGAATTCATCGTCGGGCTGGTACGGCGAAAAATCGATGTTAAACACCGGCAGGGTGAAGCCGTACTGGTTCACAATACGGTTGCGCAGGCGGCGTATATCCTCGATAAGCGCCATCGCCGCCGGGTCACCGGCGCGGGCAGACGAGAAGCTGAGCACAAACAGGCGGCTGGGGTTGAAGGTACGAATATCCTCTTCGCCGTTGGCTTCCGGGGCGACAATTTCACCGCCGGTGCTGGTGGCCGCCGCGCGCCTGGCTCGCCATAGCTGGAACAGCCCCGAACTCAGGGCAATGACCCCCAGCACGATGAACACCAGCGTCGGCATCCCAGGCAGCAGGCTGAAGCAGAACATGCCGATGGCGGACATTATCCAGGCTTTAGGCTGGTTGGTGAGCTGGTCGCTTATCTCGCGGCCAATGTTGTTGTCCGGGATGTCCTCGTTTGCCGACACGCGGGTGATCATCATCCCGGCGGTCAGGGAGATAAGCATCGCCGGGATCTGGTCAATCAGGCCGTCGCCGATGGTCAGAATTGAGTAAACGTTGGCGGCGTCGCCGGCGGCCATGCCCAGCTGCAGCACGCCAATGCAGAAGCCGCCGACCATGTTGATGCTGAGGATGACGATGCCGGCTATGGCGTCGCCTTTAACGAACTTCATGGCGCCGTCCATCGCCCCGAACAGCTGGCTCTCTTTCGCCAGATCCTCGCGCTTGCTCTTTGCCTGCTGAACGTTAATCAGCCCGGCCCGCAGGTCGCTGTCGATGGACATCTGCTTGCCCGGCATGGCGTCGAGGGTAAAGCGGGCAGCCACCTCGGCGATACGCTCTGAGCCTTTGGTGATCACGAGGAAGTTCACCACCGTCAGGATCAGGAACACCACCAGGCCGACCGCCAGGTTGCCACCGACCACAAAGTTGCCGAAGGCGGTAACGATGTGCCCGGCGTTTTGCTGCAGCAGGATTTGGCGCGTGGTGGAAATCGACAGCCCGAGGCGGAACATGGTGGTCAGCAGCAGCACCGCCGGGAAGGTGGTGAATGCCAGCGGCTTGGGCAGGTACATCGCCGTCATGATGAGCAGGCACGAGACGCTGATGTTGACCGCGATCAGTACGTCAATCAGCCCCAGCGGCAGCGGGATGATCAGCATGAACACCACCGCCAGCGCGATGAAAGCCCCCACCACTTCGGAGCGTTGCATGGCGGTAATCGCCAGGCGGTTGAGAAGGTTAAACAGCGTGTTCATTGTCTTTTCAATCCTGATGAAGTCCGTTTACTGCGCCAGCTGGCTGCGTTTTTCCCACGCGGCGTATTCGCCGTTCAGGGTGCGCAGCAGGAGCAGAGCGTTGTGGCGGGTATCATCGTTGCCGCCCCAGATTTTTTCCGGCAGCGCCTGAAGCAGCGTCAGCAGTCCGTTGAAAAAGAGCGATTGCTGCAGCGGTTTTTCGCCCACAACCTGCAGTCCGAGCTGGGTCAGGTCGCGCGAGTAGAAGCCGTTGCGGCACATGCTGAGCAAAGAGCGGGTCATCACGTCGGCGCCCATCGTGACGTGGGAGTACTTGCTCTTCAGGCGGTCGAGGAACTGCGCGACTTCCGACAGCGTGTGGGTAATGGCGCGGGTATCGTTCAGCCCGGAAAGCAGGCGGCGCAGGGCCGTTGGTGGCGCTGACGGGGCCAGGGCGGCGATATCATCCGAAAGCGCACGCTGCAACGTTCGCAGCGCAGGCACGAAGCCGTCGACGCCAAACTTGTCCAGCAGCACGTCCATGATGTTGTCGGCGGACTGCTGGTTGATCACGCCGCTGTAGTAAAGCTTGCGCATTTCGCGCTTCTGCCCTGGGTCGCTGCTAAAGGCGGCAATCGCCGGGGCGGTGTTCACCCCCGCGTTAATTTTTTCCGGGTGCTGCTGCTGGAGCTCGGCCAGCATGCGTTCGACGTGCGCCGCCAGCGCAGGGTTGCTGCCGTTACGCAGGCGCATCGCCATCAGGCTGAGGGTGACAAATGCCGAAGCCGGGTCGTTGTTGGCCTGTTCCAGCAGGTCCTCAAGAGTGGGATTTTTCCCTTCCGAGCCTGACAGCAGCCGTTCAAACGCGGATTCCTGCCCGGCCTGGTCTTTCCCGGACGGGCTTTCCAGCAGGCGGCCCAGCTCCACAAGGTGGGTAACCTTGATGGCCGCCACCGAGACGCGGCGCTGCTGGGTACCCTGCGTGCGCTGCTCCTCATGTTTGATTTTCTGCTCGATGCTTTCTGCAAAGGCTGACGCCATCGACTCTTGCGCCGCACCGGGCCGCTGAGGCGCGGGCGCAGCGCGAGTGGCTGACGATGAACTGCTCGCCGCGCTTTTATCACTGTTCGTGTCGCTGATTAGCTCATCGACCAGCGCGTCCGCCTGTTCGGTTTCAAGACGCAGATTATGGTGGTGATGGTGCTGGGGGATTCTCATGTTCATTGCGTTGTGCCTTACCCGATTCGCCTGTCTGTGTGTGGGTTAAGGCCTGGGGAGGTTCCCCCGCAAATAAAATAATTTCCGCTCTCGAGGGCTGTGTAAGAAGTTGCACAAACCGGCTTTCAGGCTGTGTGTGTTTTTACTCATATTATTCCGAGTTTAAAATTTTAAATTAATAAAATCATATTGTTATGTTGGTTTATTTCGCTGGCATGGCGCTTGCTATAGGACGAACTCCTGAATCTATTCACTAAAAAGGTGTTCACCATGTCAGCCATGTTTGATTTCGAATCACAGGTCTTTCCGCAAGTGCAGCCGACTTTTGAGCCCAACGTTGTGCAGGGCGAGTTTCCGGTGGTTAACTGGGAGCGAGTAATGCGCGACAACGAGCAGCGTCTGTATAATTTTATTCGTAAACGCGTGGCAAACTTTGCCGATATAGAAGATCTGGTGCAGAACACCTGGTATGAGGTGATTCGCAATAAGCACAAGTTTTGCGGCTCATCGCGCCCGGAAACCTGGATGTTTGGGATTGCGGTAAACCTGGTGAAGAACCACTACAAATCCGTCAAAGTGAGCTACCTGCACGATGAGCTAAATGACGACGTGCTCGGGACGCTGCTGCATTCGGAGCAGCCAGAAGGGGTGACAGAGGGTAAGGATATCCTGGCGAAAGTGTTGCAGAGAATTTCGCAACTCCCTGAAGATTATCAACAATTATTACAACTGATCGTCGATAATGACATCAGTTACCAGGAAGCGGCCGACCGGATGACCATTCCGATCGGCACCGTTCGCTCACGTCTTTCCCGTCTCCGGCAGTCCTTAAAACAGGATCTGGGGTGGGATAGCCTGAACTGAGCCACGTTCGCTTCGTTATCCCCTGAACGAGAAGAATAATACCCTATGAAACAAGACGGCGGGCCGCATCCACGGCCCAATGACTCTCCGGATTTGCTGGGCGCCGCTTTCAACAGTATGCGCGAGCTGGTTTTCATCGTTGACAGGGATTTCACTATTGTTTTTGCCAACCATAAGGCGCTCAGCGTTTGCCTGCCGGCAAATGAAGGGCGTCTTTCAGGCGAAAATATTTTCACCCGCCTGCGGGGCTACGGCGATCTGCCGCTGCTCGCGGTGGTGGAGCAGCAGCTGGAGCAGCCGGAGCATTCGCTGTACGGCGATAAAATCAACGCCCGCTTTCACGCCTCGCCCGATCTGGTGATTCCGGTGGAAGTTTGCCCGAGTCGCTTTGCGTTCCAGGGGCAGAACTGGGTGATGATGGTGGTGTGCGATACCCGCTACCGCAACGACATTCATCGTTTTTACTACGACCGAGAAAACGAACTTCGCGACATTCTGGATAACGTGCCCGATGCTATTTTGCGCGTGGACAGCGAGCAAAGGCTGCTCTATGCCAACGAAACGGCGCTGCAGTGTATGCCCAGGAGCGCGGCGGCTATCGGCCTGAAAATGAATTCGCTCATCGGCGACTCGACCCTGATGGAGCAGATCAACTGGTCGCTGCAGCTGGTGCTGCGCAAGCACATTCAGCTGGAGGCCGTGCTGCATGGCGTGCGCTCCGACTCACGGATAGGGAGGATTTATCAGGCGCGTTTTATTCCTGAGTTCACGCCGCAGCAGACGCTGAAATCCGTGCTGGTGATCGCTCGTCCGGCCTCCCGGCAATATTTTGCCGAACAGCAGGTGCGCCAGACCCACGAACAGCTGAGGCAGATGACCCAGAAGATGCAAAGCAGCGTCGAAAACGAACGCAAGCATATGGCGCGAGAAATTCACGATGAGCTGGGGCAGCATCTTACCTCACTGCGGGTAGGGATCTCCCTGCTGGGGCAGAACCATCCCGCGCTCCAGCATGAAGTCGAACCTTTGACTCAGCTGGTGGATGGCACCATTAAAGTGGTGCGTGACATTGCCACCCAGCTGCGCCCGGCGGTGCTGAATATGGGGCTGAAGCCCGCGCTTATCTGGCTGCGGGACCAGTTCAATAAGCTTCGCTCCGGGGTCTGTACGTTGACCATTCAGCCGCTGCCGGTGTCGCTGTGTGACGATGAGGTGACGGCGATTTTCCGCGTAGTGCAGGAGTCGCTCACCAACGTTCAGCGGCATGCGAAAGCGCGGGAAGTGGAGGTGAAGGTGCTGACCCGGGGCAACGTCGTGCTTATTTGCATCAATGATGACGGCCAGGGGTTTGATCCGGGCCTGGTGTCCGAGGGGGCATTTGGGCTGCTGAGCATGCGGGAACGCTGCATGATGAAGGGCTGGACGTTTAACATCCACAGCACGCCGGGTAAAGGGAGCTGCGTGCATATCGAGATCCCTTATACCCAGCCGGGCGCGGCTAAAGTTTATGATAACGAATAGCAAACTTGATGATGTCGGCGTTGTTGTCGAACTGCATTTTTTCCATCATGCGGGTTTTATGGGTGCTGACCGTTTTGTTGCTGATGCTCAGCGTCTCCGCTATGCCGTTGACATTTTCGCCGCTGCTCAGCAGACGGAGGATCTGCTTTTCGCGCTGGGATAGCGTGGCGTAGCGGCGAAGCTGGTCGTTTTCCTGGGTAGAAAAGACGATGGCTTCCGCCAGCGAAGGGTCGATATAGCGCTGGCGGGCGGCCACGCGATGGATGGCGTGCAGCAGCGTTTGCGGGGCCTGATCTTTAGTAATGAAGCCGTGGGCACCGCTGGCGAGGACCATCTGGGCGATTTGCGGCTCGTTGTGCATGCTTAATACCAGCACCGGCAGCATCGGCCACAGCCGGGTGATTTGCTGCACCAGTTCCGGCCCGGACTCGCCGGGCATGGAGAGATCCAGCAGCAGCACATCAACATCAATTTCCGTCAGCAGCGAGAGCACCGTTTTGCCACAGCCGGCTTCCGCCACCACTTTAATTTTCTTATCCAGTGAAAAAATTTGTTTCAGGCCCTCGCGCATCAAAATGTGATCGTCCGCGAGGAGGAGTCTGATTGCCATACCGTCTGTCATCCATAATTTATAGTTATTAAATTGTTCTTTTTTATAAAAATAATTATCGCGCACAAATTGCAAAGACGCGTGATAAATGAACATAGCAGCCTCGCCGCGGCGAATCTAGCTCTGCCGGGGGCGATAAAGGTTGCAGCTTGTTACAAGTTGCCCACGCGTCCCGTGCCGGGCGCGATGGCGCAACGATTTTGCTGCGCTCAGGAACCAGCGCGCCGCTCTTCCCACTTAACCTTTTGACTCAACAACTAAAGTGGGGAGATTTCATGCCGTTGAACAGCGTTGATACCAGCTTGCGGGTCGATCCTGGCCTGATAAGCGGTAACTCAAACCGACGGGTATCCATGCGCATCGCGCTGGAGCCTAACAATCCTCAGCACTTCGACTGCACCGTGAAGGTGTCGTCGCGCCGGGCGGATGCGCTCTATTACGCCAATAAAGCGATAGATGATACCTGGCGCATTCTGGACATGGGGTCGGGCAACCAAAAGAACCATGTTCGCGCCACGATGGGTGAATCCTATAAGCGAACGCTGCTGGCGCAGAAGGGAACGGGCAATGGGGACTACACCGTGCGAGCCTGGGAGGCTTCTAAGTTTCGTGCGGGCAACTGCGGTGAAATGGCGGCAGTGAATGCGCTGCTGCTGGCTAACTCCCGCGTCAAACAGCCGGTTTCCGTGGTGCATAACCGTGACGTAGACCATGCCTTTGTGATCATTGGCGATCCGCGCGTAGACGGGAAGTCCATTGTGTCCGATCCCTGGCCGGAGTTTGGCCGCGCCATGCGGCTGGAGGACGCTAAATTCGGCGATAGTTTCCACGTACTGCATACCTACCAACCCGGCTACAGGGACGATGATGTCCGCGAGAAGCTGCTGCGCGGAGAGAAAGCGACGCAGGCCGAGGTGGATAAAGCGTTCCGTAAGGCAGCGCCAAAACTTGCGAAGCTCAGTCCGGAACAGCTGCGTGACTCAGTGGCCGCCGGGCCGGGATACGTGCAGCGCCACGCCTCCAACAACCTGGGTATTCAGTATGACGGCAGCGACAGCCGTGGCGTGGTGCAGCATTTTGACCAGTCGTTGTCCGCGGGGCAGCTACGTTCCCGTATGAGCGGGCCTCAGGCTGCCGCTGAGGCGCAGCAGCGTGGGGCCCCGGCCCCGACGTTCAGCAGTAACGATCGTCCTCGTCAGCGCACGGAGTCCTTTGCCGCAGAATCATCCTCTCGCGGCCGCCGCCCACGAACGGCATCAAATGCGGTACCGCCCGCAGCGCCTCGTCGGCGGGCAAACTCCATCGATGTTCGTCCGGCACCAATGCCGATTTACGCACCGCCGCCACCGGCACCGGGAAATATGTACAGCACCATCCCGCTTCCGGCCTCCGGGCCTGCTTTTCATTACGGGCCGCCACCCGCTGCGGCACCGGTTTACAGCTACGGACCGCCGCCGATGCATGCCCACGCGCCTGTGCACGGCATGAATAGCCGACCGGTCTACCGCGAGCCGCCGGTGATTCCACCCGACGTTTACGGCGCCGCGCCAGCCCCGGCCCGAACGCGGCCTCGTTCTAACTCCGTGACCGCCGCTTTCCGGCGAATTTTAGGTAACTAACGATGCCCGCACCTTCAAAACTAGCGCAAATTTTGCAGCCGCTGCTGACCGATGATCTCGGCCAAAAAGCCGAGCTGGAGAACGCCGAAGGCTATTCCATAGAGCTTGCCGAGGGCTTAACGCTGGAGATCAGCGAGTCCCCGGTGGGGCACCTGCTGCTGAGTTGTATTTTGCCCGTGCGGCCAACCCGGCTGAGCGACACCGAAACCCTCTCGGTGCTGCTGCAGGCAAACCTGCTGGGAATGGATTACCCGCCGGTGCTCACCGGGCTGCTGCCTGAACAACAGCAGGTCGTGCAGTGGAGCAGCCTGCCGTTTCACCAGCTCGAGCCGGAAGTGTTAAAGCGGCTGTTTAACCGCTTTGCCCTGCAGGCCGAAAAGCTGGCCGCCTGGCTCGTATAAAAATCACCCTCACGTTTTAGCCGCCGGAGTGCGGTTAAAACGTTTTCCGCAATGAGCTTCGCAGAAGAGGAAAAAACGCTACTGTCAGGGGAGTAAAAGTGAAACAATAGTGGCTGTTTATACAGTAGAAGTGATGTTATGGCTTTGTCGTCGGCGCAAAAAGCGCAAATCGGTGCCTGGTATAAGGCGCTACAGCAGCAGATCCCGGACTTTATTCCGCGAGCGCCTCAGCGGCAGATGATCGCCGAGGTGGCGAAGACCCTCGCCGGTGAGGAAGGGCGGCATCTGGCTATCGAAGCACCGACCGGCGTCGGCAAAACCCTCTCTTACCTGATTCCCGGCATTGCCATCGCCAGGGGAGACCAAAAAACGCTGGTGGTCAGCACCGCCAACGTCGCACTGCAGGATCAGATTTACAGCAAAGACCTGCCGCTGTTGCGCAAAATCATTCCTGACCTGAAATTTACCGCCGCCTTTGGCCGTGGGCGTTACGTCTGCCCGCGTAACCTGGCCGCGCTGGCAACCGACAACTTTACCCAGGGCGATTTGCTGGCCTTTCTCGATGATGAGATGGCGCCGACCAGCAAAGCCGAGCAGCAGCGCTGCGCCAAACTCAAAGCCAGCCTCGACGGCTATAAATGGGACGGGCTGCGCGATCATACCGACGAGGCCATCGAGGATGACCTCTGGCGGCGGCTAAGCACCGATAAAGCCAGCTGCCTGGGGCGGAACTGCCACTGGTACAAAGAGTGCCCGTTCTTTGTGGCACGCCGCGAAATCGACGAGGCGGAAGTGGTGGTCGCCAACCATGCGCTGGTGATGGCGGCGCTGGAAAGCGATGCGGTGCTGCCGGAAGCGAAAAACCTGCTGCTGGTGCTGGACGAAGGGCATCACCTTGCCGACGTGGCACGCGACGCGCTGGAGATGAGCGCCGAGGTCACGCCGGGCTACAGCCGCCTGCAGCTGGACCTGTTCAGCAAGCTGGTGGAAACCTGCATGGCACAGTTCCGGCCAAAAAGCCCGCCGCCGCTGACCTCTCCTGAACGTTTGACCAACCACTGCGATGAAGTTTACGAGCTGCTGCAGTCGTTTCACGCTATCGTCGGCCTGTGGCTGCCGGGCGAGCGGGAAGGGGAGCACCGCTTTGAGATGGGCGTGCTGCCCGAAGAGGTGATGGTCATTTGCCAGCGGCTGGCAAAGCTGATGGAGGCCCTGCGTAGCCTGTCTGAAGCGCTGCTGAACGATCTGAGTGAAAAAACCGCCAGCCATGACATCGTGCGCCTGCACCGGGCGCTGCTGCAAATGAACAGGGCGCTAGGCTTCTTTGAAGCGCAGAGCAAACTGTGGAAGCTGGCGGCGATGGAGCAGGCCTCCGGCGCGCCGGTGTCGAAGTGGGTCACGCGTGAAATCCGTGAGGGGCAGCCGCATCTTTTCTTCCACTGCGTGGGCATCCGCGTTAGCGATCAGCTGGAGAAAATGCTCTGGCGCAAGGTGCCGCACGTGATAGTCACCTCTGCCACGCTGCGTTCGCTAAACCGTTTTGACCGCCTGCAGGAAATGAGCGGGCTGCGTGAGAAAGCGGGCGACCGCTTTATCCATCTGGACTCGCCGTTTAACCATATCGAGCAGGGTAAAATCGTGATTCCGAAGATGCGCGTTGAGCCACTGATGGAGCACGAGGCGCAGCATATTGCCGAGATGGCGGCGTTCTTCCGTGCGCAGCTGGCACTGGGCGAGCACAAAGCGATGCTGGTGCTGTTTGCCAGCGGCCGGGCGATGCAGCAGTTTTTAACCCACGTCACCGACCTGCGGCTGATGCTGCTGGTGCAGGGCGATCAGCCTCGCTACCGGCTGGTGGAGCTGCACCGCAAGCGCGTTGAGGCCGGGGAAACCAGCGTGCTTATCGGCCTGCAATCTTTCGCCGAAGGGCTGGACCTGAAAGGCGAGCTGCTGACCCAGGTCCATATACATAAAATCGCCTTCCCGCCGGTAGACAGCCCGGTGGTCGTCACCGAAGGGGAGTGGCTGAAAAGCCTTAACCGCTATCCTTTCGAGGTGCAGAGTTTGCCCAGCGCCTCTTTTAACCTGATCCAACAAGTTGGGCGTTTAATTCGCAGTCACGCCTGCTATGGTGAAATAGTCATTTACGACCGCCGCCTGCTGAGTAAACGCTACGGCGAGCGCCTGCTGGCCGCGCTGCCGGTGTTCCCGATTGAACAGCCCGAAGCGCCGGAAGCAAAAGTGATAATAACGACGCCGAAACACACTGTACGGCGCAAACGTGTGAGCAAGAAATAGCAAGGAGAGTCTGAATGGACTATCGCAAAATCATTAAAGAAATTGGCCGGGGGAAAAACCACGCCAGAGATCTCGATTTTGATACCGCGCGCGGATTGTATAGCCATATGCTGAAGGGCGAAGTGCCTGACCTGGAGCTGGGCGGCGTGCTGATTGCCCTGCGTATCAAGGGCGAAGGCGAAGCGGAGATGCTCGGTTTTTATGAGGCAATGAAGCAGCACGTTATTGCGCTAACCCCGCCACCGGGTAAACCGATGCCGATTGTCATCCCTTCCTATAACGGCGCCCGCAAGCAGGCGAACCTCACGCCGCAGCTGGCGCTTTTGCTCAACAAGCTGGGTTACCCCGTGGTGGTCCACGGCGTGAGCGAAGACCCAACCCGGGTGTTAACGGAAACCATTTTTACGCTGCTGGGCATTGAACCAACGCGCTACGCCGGACAGGCGCAGGCGAAGCTTGAGTCTCATCATCCCGTCTACCTGCCAATTAGCGCGCTTTGCCCGCCGATGGAAACCCAACTGGCGATGCGCTGGCGCATGGGCGTGCGTAACAGCGCGCATACGCTGGCGAAGCTGGCCACGCCGTTTGCCGAAGATGCCGCGCTGCGTCTGGCCAGCGTTTCTCATCCGGAATACGTGCCAAAAGTGGCGAAGTTCTTTGCCGATATCGGCGGCCGTGGGCTGTTAATGCACGGTACCGAGGGCGAGGTGTACGCCAATCCGCAGCGTTGCCCGCAGATTACGCTGATTGATGACAAGGGAACCCGCGTGGTCAGCGAGCGGCAGACCGACGTCGACGGCGAGGCCGTTGTGCTGCCGTCGGGCAAAGATCCTGCCGTGACCGCACGCTGGATTGAGCGCTGCGTGGCGGGCGTTGAGCCGGTGCCGCAGTCGCTGAAAATTCAGATGGCCTGCTGCCTGCTGGCCACCGGCGAAGTGGCCACGCTTGAGGCTGGCCTGGCGCGTGTTGCTGAAGTTTTCTGAACGACAAACAAAAAAAAGCCCGCGACAGGCATCGCGGGCAAACAAGGGTAACATCAGGGTTAAACAAGGGTAGTGCTATCAAGGCCGATGAGGGTACCGGCCTCAATGAGGGTAATGCCTGAGCGCGTGATTATTTGTAGATAACCGCGGTGCCGCTCATTTGACCTTCGGTGTTCGCAGAGGTAATCGCGTAAGAGCTTGCGCCTGCTGCTTCTGCTTTAGCCGCCAGTTTTGCTTCCAGGCCATCCAGGGTCGTTGCGCCAGTTGCGGAAACAACACCAATTTTATTCAGGTTCTGTGTCTGTGCTTCGTTCACGGATTGGGCAGCGAAAGCACCGAAAGACAGAGTTGAAAGAGCAATTGCAGCTACAGCATATTTGATGGTTTTCATGGCTAAATTCTCGCAGGTTGTTCTGTTAAGGTGACGTTGTTCCGTCGATGTGATTATGGTCACACTTTTTAGTGGAAGAATAAATCGAAGAGAATTGACGACCTTAATCAAAAAAATTGAATTAGTTATAACCTGTTGAAATAAGTAGTGATTACGAGGTAAATAGTTTCGCTGCGTGACGTTAACCCTGGAAACACTTAGTTTGCGCACATTTTGCTACTCTTTTTGTTAGTGCTGGTCGTACCTGATGTGCAATCGCTTGCGCACGCTTTTTGGGATGACTTTGATTTTTTGCGCAGTAACCTGCCGGGGAAGCTTTTATAATGTTGTCTTTCCTTTTCAACCCGATGGATGAGGTTCGATGGAGATAAAGCTGCACTCCAACGCCACAACAACGCCGCGTACGCGTAAGTACATTCAGGAGTCCGAAAAAACGGACGGCGAGCTGGCGGAAGAGCTGAACATTTCGGTCGATACCGTCCGTCGCTGGCGCAGGCGCGACGACTGCTACGACAAGTCTCATCGGCCCAATACGATTCATCGTGCGTTAAGCCACGAGCAGGAGTCGATGCTGGTGTTTCTGCGTCTGCGCCTCGCGCTTTCCCTGGACGAGCTTCTTGAAGCCGCGCGCTTGCTGATTCAGCAGGGGATTTCTCGCGCCAGCGTCAGCCGCATGCTGCAAAACTGGCAGCAGTCCCGCATGAGTAAGCCGGATCTCAAGCAGACGCCGGGCCATTTTGTGCTGGATGCCTTCCCGCTGCCGGAAATCATTAGCCACAAGCAGGGCGAGCTGCTGGTGTTCAGCGACCGCGTTTCCGGCTATATGGCCGTTGCGCTTCGGGAGCGCGGCAGCGAGGCTATGCCTGAGCCGCTGGTGGGATTTTTACGCGAAGGGCTTTCGCTGCCCCTGCTTTCGTTAACGGCGAAACCGTGCGTGTTCACCCGGAATCTCGCTGAGGCACTTGGCGTTCCTTTATATACGGCCCCGCAGGAAAGCTGGCTCGAAAAAGCCGGGCAGGGCAATTATCACCAGCAGCTGGATGTGCTGTTGAACGGCGAGCGCTTTGATAAGCGTCTGGGGTTAGGGGCCGTGCTGCTGGAGTTCGAAGATCTTTTGAATAAGAGAATTATTCGCAGCCGGCTAAAAAACCTCACCCCGGAAGCGTGGCTCAAGCTCAATCATCCCCGGCGTTAAGCGCCCGTTCGGGCGCTTCATATTAATGAAACGCTATTTCCCCTCACACAGCGACAGAAAATACTGCGTCAGCAAATGTGCCGGTCGGCCGCTGGCCTGGGTGAACTTCCCTCGCGACAGCGCGGTACCGCTGACGTCGAGATGCGCCCAGGGGCGTTGATGGCAGAATTTACTGAGGAACTGCGCGGCAGACACCGCGATAGCGGCGTTGTTGGGCGGCGTGTTGGTATAGTCGGCAATGGCGCTCTTCACCTGGCCGTCAAAGCTTTCGTCCAGCGGCAAAGGCCAGACGCGATCCTGCGTCAGGCTGCCCGCCTGCTGCAGGCGCTGGCTTAACGCTTCGTTGTTGCTCATCAGCCCCGAAATGTCGTAACCCAGCGCTTTGACTACCGCGCCGGTCAGCGTGGCGACGTCAACCATGGCGGCAGGCTTAAAGCGTTCTGCGGCATAGCTAAGGGCATCCGCGAGGACCAGGCGGCCTTCGGCATCGGTATTAATAATTTCTACGCTTGCACCCGCATGAGAGCGCACAACGTCACCCGGCATCATCGCGGTGCTGCCGGGCATGTTTTCCGCCAGCGCCATGACCGCCGCGACGTTGATGGGCAGGTTCAGGCGTTTCACGGTCTCCATCATGCCGAACACCACCGCCGCGCCGCACATGTCGTACTTCATCGTGCGCATGCCTTCGCCTTCCTTCAGCCACATCCCGCCGGTATCGAAGGTAATCCCTTTCCCGACCAGGGCATAAACCGGGTCTTGTTCGCCGGCACCCTGCCAGCACAGCGTAACCAGCCGGGGCGGATTGACGCTGCCTTTTCCCGTGGCGTGCAGGCAGCCGAGGCCGTGGTCAAAAATGGCCTGCTCGTCGAGGATCTCACAGCTGGTTTGCGGATGCTGGGCGGCCCAGGCTTCTGCTTGCAGCGCCACATCCTGCGGGCGGCAGTCCAGCGCGGGCAAATCCGCCAGCTGGCGAGAAAGCTGCATTCCCTGAGCGATAGCCTCGGCCTGTTCAGCCAGGCGGCGCGCCAGGGCGTTGTTGGGCTCGGTTATCAGCCACAGTTCGCTGTCGCCCGGCGGCTGGTCCTGACGATAGCCCAGCTGCGGCAGCTGATAGAAGCGGTTGAGCAGGGCTATCAGCAGCGTGCGCAGCCGCACAAACGTGGTTTCGTCCGCCAGGTTAAAGCCCGCAAGGTCCAGCGCGACGGGCTGCAAAACGGGAGACGGCAGCAGCGTTTCAACGGCAGAAAGCAGCTGGCGAAGCACGACTGGCTGGGTGACATCGGCAGAAGGCAGCAGCGTCAGGCGCTCGCATATACCCTGCAAGCCAAAGGCGGTTGTTTGCGGCTCATCATAGGTAGACATCTCTTCCAGCAGGGGCTGGAGCGCGTTCGGCCAGCGGCTCAGGGAAGTATTCCACAAGATGAGATGAGCGCTGTTAAAGGCAGCGTCGGGTGAAACTAGCTGGCATTTCATTGGATAACCTCCGCGGTGATGCGCTGTTGGTAGGCGTCCAGCCATTCGCTATCTGCCGGGCGGATGACCGTGCGGTTGCCGTCCCGGGCGGTGAGAAACACCTGCGCAGGCTGTACTGGCGTGGCGACAGAGAAAGAGAAGTTGTCGATGGTGGTGGCCGCGCCGTATTCGCCCCGGTTGTTCATGCAGACGACGGACAGGTCGCCGGCACGACCGTAGCGGGAAATCAGTTTGGCCTCCAGGTCATAAACCGCAGACTCGGCCGCCCGCTGCGGTGACATACCGCGCGCCATGCGGCTGACAATCTCGTAGCTGATACAGCCTTTCATCAGATCTTCGCCGAGGCCGGTGGCGGTGGCGGCGCCGACTTCACTGTCGGCATAGAAGCCGGAGCCGGATACCGGTGAGTCGCCTACGCGGCCAGGGCGCTTCATAAACAGGCCGCTGGTAGAGGTGGCGACAGACATTTTTTGTTGGCCGTCGAGCGCGATCACTCCCACGGTGTCGTGCCCGGTGTAGGGGCTTAGCCCGCGATCGAGGGTTTCACGCTTGCGCTTGAGGTAATGATTGTGCGCCCGCTCGGTCAGCATCGTTTTGCTTTCAAAACCTTGATCTTTTGCCCACGCTTCGGCTCCCTGGCCCACCATAAAACTGTTAAAACGCTCTTCGCTGAGGGCCCTGGCGACCAGTATCGGGTTAGCGATATTCCTTACCCCGGCGACGGCGCCGAGCGCGAGGCTGGTGCCGTCCATAAAGGCGGCGTCCAGCTCGACTTCACCCTTTTCATTGGGCAGGCCGCCGAAGCCGACCGATTTATAGAAAGGATAATCTTCTACGCATTTGACCGCATGCACCACGGCGTCGCTGGCCGAACCGCCTTGCTGCAGCCGTTCGGCGGCTTCACCAACGCCTTCCCATGCCATACGCCAGGTGGCGATCGTTCCCCAGTTTGCTGATAACGTCATGTTTAACTACTCCGTGGCGGGTTTGCGTTCAGTCACCTGTGCCGGTGATTCACTGGCCCGGTACTGCCGGTCAACGACCTTCAGGAACGGCAGGTATATCAGCGCCCCGATGCACAGGTTAATCAGTTGGATAACCGCGCCGCTCAGGTGCCCGGTGACGATAAATCCGCTCAAGACCGGCGGCAGCGTCCAGGGGATGTACACCCCGGTGGTGGTGGCCACCATGCCAATGGACATGGCGATGTACTGCACCGTGACCAGCACCAGCGGCACAAGGTTAAAGGGGATCAGCATGACGGGGTTCATGATGACCGGCAGGCCAAACAGCACCGGCTCGTTAATGTTGAAAATGGAGGAGCCGACGGCCAACCGTGAGACATTTTTGATGTGCTGGCTGCGGGCGAACAGCAGCATAGCAATCACCAGAGACAATGTTGCCCCTGCGCCGCCCATCCAGATCATGTCGTAAAATTGCTCGGTCACCACGTGCGGCGGCGGCATGCCGGCCTGCGTGGCGGCCAGGTTGTCCATCTGGTTTTCCATCCAGAAGGGACGAAGGATGCCGTTGACCATCGAGCCGGAGTTAATGCCTACCGACCACAGGCTGGTAATACTGAAGCAGGTAAACAGTGCGCCGATGTAAGAGGTGCCGAAGTGGCGGATAGGCGTCGCCAGCACTTCATAGACGAACTGATGAATGGTGTGATAGTCGGTTTTTGCGAACAGCACGCGAACCGCCAGGGCAATAATCAGAATTAGCAGCGACGGGATAAGCGCCGCGAAAGATTTTTGCACCGCCGGAGGGACGCCGTCCGGCATTTTGATGACCCAGTTCTGGCGCAGCATCCAGGCAAACAGCTCCGTACTCGCCAGCGCCCCCAGCATCGCGACAAACAGCCCCTTTGAGCCCAGCCATTCCATTGGGATCATGTTGCCGACGTCCGGATGTTTGGCAAAAGGCGTGAGGATCAGGAAGCAGGAGAGGGACAAAATGCCGGAGGACATTCTGTCGATGTCGTAGCGCTCTGCCAGCCGGTAGGCCACCAGAAAGCTGATAAAGACCGCCATCGTTGAGAAGATGGCGTTAAAAGGGATTTCAACGGTGGCTGACCAGCCCTCGCCAAAAATAGAGGCCATAAACTGCTGGTAGTGGGTGCTAGGGAACGACGAGATAACCAGCAGAATCGAGCCCACGATAATAAACGGCATGAACGAGATATAGGCGTCGCGAATGGCACCGAGGTGGCGCTGCTGCGCCATTTTGGCGGCCAGAGGCATCAGCCGGGCTTCTAATGCGGCCATCAGGTTTTTCATTTTACCGCTCCGAAAGTAATCACAAGAGACAATTCTTGCGTGCCATTACCTTAGTGATTGTTCGGCGCTAATAAAGTGAGTTAATTCACAGATGAGCTATATAAGTATCATATGATTGCTTAAATATTTTTGCGTAGCGGAGAAATAAAAATGCCCCGCAAAGTGGACTGCAGGGCATTTTGCTGGCCTGGGCAAGGGCTATTTGTAGATAGTGGCGGTACCGTACAGGTGGTTATCACCGCCCGCAGAGTTAATCACGTAGCCGGTTGCACCCTGTTCTTTGGCTTTTTCTGCCAGTTTGGCCTGCAGATCGTCAAGGTTGCTGGCTTTGGCCGTCACGGTGCCGATAGGTTGCATTTGACCAAGGTTTGCGTCACTCATTTCCTGGGCTGCCATGGAGGCAAAAGGCAGTGCAGCAAGAGAGATAACCGCAGAGAAATACAGCAGTTTTTTCATCTTTACATCCTCTTGAGCGTTAAGAGCGTAACACCTTTTTGTTGTCTGACAGTTACAGTTTAGTTCTCCTGCTGGCAGGCAATGACGCAAAAAATTGATGGACTTATGCGTGTTTTTTGAACGATAAAACTTGACCTAAAACTGACAAAAAACACACATTTATGTGGCTGATATTGTTGATTTAACGGGCGTCGGGGCGGACGAGGTCGAAACGCAGGGATTCATCGACCGTGTAATAGGCGGTGGGCCCCCCGGCTCGCAGCACGGGTTTTGCCAGCGCGGTCTGGTAAATGCCGTCGATAAGCAGTTCTTCATCAATATGCACTGCAACGACTTCACCCAGCACCAGCCAGCTGTTTAGCTCGTCGCCGTCGGCAGACGTCAGGCGAATGCACTGCGACAGGCGGCACTCAAAGTTGACCGGGCTTTCCGCCACCAGGCTGGCGTTGACCTTCGTCCCTGCAACCGGCGTCAGGCCTGCGCGCTGAAACTCATCTTCGCCACGGGGGAGCGTGACGGAAGTTTCGTTCATCTGTTCGGCAAGAGGGCGTGTGGTCAGGTTCCAGACGAACTCTTTGGTGTCGAGGATGTTCTGGACGCTGTCTTTCCAGCCGCTACTGGCGAAACCAATGATTGGTGGGCGATAGTTAAAACAGTTAAAGAAGCTGTAAGGTGCGAGATTACGCTGGCCCTGCAGGTTGCAGGAGGAAATCCAGCCAATCGGGCGCGGCCCGACAATAGCGTTCAGCGGGTCGTGCGGTAAGCCGTGGCCCACCGAGGGCTCGTAGTAATAACGTTTTTTACTCATTGCGCACCTGAATTGATGTTGAAGAGGTCAAATCGCCGTCGATGTATTTACCCGACGCAGAGAGCAGAGTATCTTACGCGCCCACACAAGGAGAAGCCCCGATGAAAACCCCAGCCGCCACTAAACCTGGTTTGCACCCTCGCAACCGCCACCGCAGTCGCTATGACTTTGCCGCGTTAACCGAAAGCAGCCCGGCGCTGGCCGCGTTTTTGCGTCAGGGGCCGCACGGTGACACCACCGTCGATTTTGCCGATCCGCTGGCGGTTAAAGCGCTGAACCAGGCGTTGCTGGCGCATTTCTACCAGGTGAAGCAGTGGGATATTCCGGAAGGTTTCCTTTGCCCGCCGGTGCCGGGGCGCGCGGACTATATTCACCATCTGGCCGATCTGCTGGCGGAGGGTAACGACGGCACCGTGCCCGCTCAGGCTTCCGTGCTGGATATCGGCGTGGGCGCCAACTGCATCTATCCGCTGATCGGGCAGCACGAATACGGCTGGCGCTTTACCGGCTCTGAGCTGGACGATGCTGCGTTCCGCAGCGCCCAGCAAATTATTGACGGCAATCCTGGGCTGAGCCGCATGATTCGCCTTCGCCGCCAGAAAAATGCCGCCTGTATTCTGGACGGGATTATCCACAAAAATGAAACCTACGACGCCACGCTGTGCAACCCGCCGTTCCACGACTCGGTGGAGGCGGCCCGCAGCGTGAGCGAACGTAAGCGTCGTAACCTTGGACAGAGCGAAGATGGTGCGCTTAACTTTGGCGGCCGCGAGCAGGAGCTGTGGTGCGAAGGGGGCGAAGTGGCCTTCGTTAGCCAGATGATCAAAGAAAGTAAGGCTTTTGGTCGCCAGGTTCTGTGGTTCACCTCGCTGGTGTCAAAAGGTGAAAATCTGCCGGCGCTGTACCGCGTGATGCAGGAAACCGGCGTGGTGAAAGTGGTGAAAAAAGAGATGGCCCAGGGGCAAAAGCAGAGCCGTTTCATCGCCTGGAGCTTTATGGATGATGCCCAGCGCGCACGCTGGGCAAAAAACCGCGGGAAATAATTAGCCGGTCGGGCTGGCGGGGGGTAACGCACCCGCCGCCGCTTCTGAGGCCTGTAAGGTCTGCACCGCATCGGCACCCGGCTGCATGACCTGCACGGTTTGCACCGGTGGCCTGATGCCCGCATCATCAAAGTGTTTTTTGACCATGCCGTCGAGCGCGTAGCGCACCGTCCACTGTTTTAGCGGCAGGGTGGTAAAGGTGACTCTCACCGTAAAGGCCTGGTTTGTCAGCCCCACGATGCCCGAGAACGTCGGCTCGCCAATCACCAGCATGCGAATATCTTCCTGGCCCATCAGCGCTTCCACCGCCTCTTTCAGCACCCGGTTAGCTTTATCCACGTCCTCCTGCCTGTCGACGTCATAGTTTGCGACGAAGGAGCCGATCCCGCGCACAAAGTTGGCGAAGGTCGTTATCGATGACCAGGGGATGATGTGGTAAGCCCCGGTATCCTGGCGGACGCCCACCGAACGGATAGACATTTTTTCTACGGTGCCGGTAATCGCCCCGATGGTGATGTAGTCGCCGGTGTTCATCCCATTTTCAAACTGAATGAATATCCCGGTAATAATATCCTTTACCAATGTTTGCGAGCCAAAGCTTATCGCCAGCCCCAACGCGCCCGCCCCGGCCAGCAGCGGCGCAATATTCACGCCAATTTCAGAAAGCAGGATCATGATAGTGATGGTGCTTATCACCACGGCCAGCGCGTTACGGAACAGCGTCAGCAGCGTGCGGGCCCGCGCACTTGGCATCGGGCGGCCGTGGATATCCGACGCGAGGCGGTTTTCGATCAGGCTTGCCAGCAGCGTCCAGCCGACCGCAGAGAAGAAAAGGATAAGCACGATGCGAATCAGGATATCGACGGTTTTCTCTCCGGCACCCTGGGTAAGCCATTGCCAGACATCGAAAAGTCCCCAGGCATCCAGCAGCAGCATGACTGCTACGCAAACGGTAAGAATGCGCGCCAGCTTCAGCGAGACGGATATCCAGCCGTTAAGGCGTTTTTGTAGCTCGGGGTAATTACGCTGTACCTGTGGAGAAAGGGTGATGGTTTTTGCTATCCAGCGTGAAAGCATGCCGGAGATAAACGCCGCCACGCCGACGATCGTCAGGCTGTGCAGCGAGGCGCCCATCATGAATTTCAGGCTGTTGCCCGGATCGAAGAGCGAAAGGAAAAACAGCACCACAAAATAGAGGCTGGCGAGCCAGTGCCAGATGAGCGCAAAAGCACGAATAAACAGGCTAAAGAAGCTCATTGAGCGGTCTGCCAGGTGAATCAGACTTTGCTGGATGGCGCGTTTATTGTGAAAAATCAGGTACTGCGCCCAGACGGTGATC
This sequence comes from Cedecea neteri, assembly GCF_000757825.1. Classification (GTDB taxonomy): domain Bacteria; phylum Pseudomonadota; class Gammaproteobacteria; order Enterobacterales; family Enterobacteriaceae; genus Cedecea; species Cedecea selenatireducens. The sequence continues at coordinate 1,204,037 of NZ_CP009451.1, read as the reverse complement.
AGCAGCATCACCACCACGTTGACCGTGGCGCTGATCTGGGCGTTAACCTGATTGGCGAGAATCGGCACCACCACCAATAATCCGTAGCCAATGAGCGTACTCAGCCACGAAAGGCGCAGGCTCCAGTAGCGGGCGCCCTGGTCGCCGATGGGGAAGGGGCGCAGCGCCGGGAAGCGCGGGCTGAAAATGAGGCGCAGCACGGCTTTGAAGAACTCGATAAGCCCAAAGGCGTTGAGAAACAGCCCCTGCTGGCGCGCGATGGTGGCGTTGCCGGCGTTCATTTTGTCGCTGAGGAGCTGCCCGATGAACAGCGTCAGCGCCAGCAGCAGGATATCCACCGCGAAAGCGCTGAGGATGGTTATCGGCAGGTGAAGCCAGTTGGTATGGTCGCGATTTTTTCTTCGCCCCCAGTCGCCCATTTTGGCCCACAGCGGCCGGACGCAGGCGCGGAGCAGAAAATAAAATACGAAGACGGCGCTGGCAAGCATCGCGAAGTGGCTCAGCGCATTGAAGAAAGTCTGCTGGTTAAAGGCTTTCCTCGGTGCGCTGGCAATGTTTTGCTGGAGCTGCTCAAAGCGCTGCGTGAGTTCTCCCCCGTAGCGGCGACTGACGTCGGTGACGTTTTCGAGCACGGTTTTATCTTCGGTGAGCGTGTCCGGTGGCGTGATAGCAGGCACGCCTGGCGAGGCGTCGTCAGCGGCGACTTTGCGAAGCTGCTCGATGAGTTCACTGCGGGACCTGGGGTTGTCCAGGACGTCGGCGAGCGCCGAATAAGCTTTTTTCTTTTCTTCTACGCCGGGCTCTGCCGGTGCTGCGGTACTGCTTTGGGACGTTGAGGCGGCAACGGCGGCGGCGGGTAAGGTGACCGCATGGCCGGGCAGGCTCATCAGGCTAAACAGTAATATCAGGATCCATCGCACAGCGCTCCTCCGGACTGAGAAATCGGACAAAAGAGTAAGTATAGTGGCTGAGATTTTGGTGAGGTAAAAAGCGGGATAATTCCAGAAAAAGCAGGGCGGCCAGGCTTAGCCGCCCTGAGTGAAACGTTATGCGACGTGCTGCAGGAACTCGCGCAGGCGCGGGCTCGGCGGGTTGTCGATAAGCTCCTGTGGGTTACCGTCTTCCGCCACGCGACCTTTATCAATAAAGATCAGGCGGGAGGCCACCTTGGCGGCAAAGCCGACTTCGTGGGTGACGATAACCATGGTCATGCCTTCTTCAGCCAGGTCCTGCATAACTTTCAGGACTTCGTGACGCAGTTCCGGGTCAAGGGCCGACGTTGGCTCATCAAACAGCATCATCTTCGGTTTTACCGCCAGCGCGCGGGCGATAGCCACACGCTGCTGCTGGCCGCCGGAAAGCTCTGACGGGTAGTGATGCGCGCGCTCTGCCAGGCCAACCTTCGCCAGCAGCTCTTTGGCCAGCTTATCGGCAGCGTCTTTCTTCATGCCGCGCACGCGGATCGGGCCGAAGGCGACGTTTTCCAGCGCCGTCAGGTGCGGGAAAAGGTAGAACTGCTGGAACACCATGCCGGCTTCCTGGCGGATCAGGCGATCGTCGACCTTCGGATCGTTTACCTTCAGGCCGTCGACGATCAGGTCGCCGCTGGTGATTTCTTCCAGCTTGTTGATGCAGCGCAGCAGCGTGGATTTACCGGAGCCGCTTGGCCCGATAATCACCACCACTTCGCCCTGTTTGATGTTCAGGTCAATATTGTGCAGCACCTGGGTTGGACCAAAGTGCTTGGAGACGTTTTTAAATTCAATCACAGGATTTTCATCCTTCTTTCAAGGCGACGCAGCACGAAGCTCAGCACCAGGGTAATAATCAGATAGAAGACCGCAACGGCGCTCCAAATCTCCAGCGCGCGGAAGTTACCGGCGATAATTTCCTGACCCTGACGAGTCAGCTCTGCCACACCGATAACGATGAACAGCGAGGTGTCTTTGATGCTGATTATCCACTGGTTACCCAGCGGCGGCAGCATACGGCGCAGCGCCAGCGGCATGATCACGTGGCGAATGGTTTCACGTTTAGATAGCCCCAGCGCCAGGCCAGCTTCCTGGAAGCCTTTGTGGATAGACAGTACCGCACCACGGGTTATCTCTGCGATGTAAGCCCCGGAGTTGATCATGATGGTGACGACGGCGGCGCTAAACGGATCGATACGCAGATCGGTAAAGGCCATCGGCAGGGCGAAGTAAATAAACATTACCTGCACCACGATAGGCGTGCCGCGAATCACTTCGATGAAAACAAGGGCAACGTGGTTGGCAATCCAACCGCCGTAGGTGCGAGCAAAGCCCGCGACTAAACCAATTACTAAACCGCCGCAAAGCCCCAGGATTGAAATCCATAGGGTCATCTTAGCGCCTTCAAACAAGATGGGAATTGCAGGCCAAATGGCGCTCCAGTCAAACTGCATGATGTGTTCCTGTTGTCTACCGTGGTTCACCTCTTTGCGCTTCAGACCGGGGTCTTAAGGCGCTGGAGGCGTTTAATAATAAGAGGGGCGAAAGGCGCCCCTCAGGTCTTACTTAACGCTTAGAATTATTATTTTGGTTCAGTACCGAACCATTTTTTGTAGATTTCGTTGTACGTGCCGTTCTCTTTCAGGGTTTTCAGCGCGCCGTTGATTTTGGTGCGCAGTTCGTCGCTGCCTTTAGGCAGGGCGATGCCGTATTGCTGTGCTTCCAGAGACTCACCTACCGCTTTGAACTGACCGTTACCGGCGGTTTTGATGAAGTACAGGATGTTTGGCGTGTCGTGCAGAACCGCGTCAGCGCGGTTGGTGCCCAGTTCCATGTACGCGTTATCGATGTTAGGGAACTGACGCAGGTCTTTGGTTTTGATGTTGGCTTTCGCGTAATCAACGGAACCGGTGCCGCCTTTAACCGCGACCACTTTACCGTCCAGATCTTTTACGCTTTTGATGTCGTTGTTGTTGGCTTTGACCATCACCAGCAGGCCGCTTTTGTAGTAGCCGTCGGAGAAGTCGATCGCTTTTTCGCGCTCAGGGGTGATGGTGATACCGGCCAGCGCCAGGTCAACGTTTTTAGTTTGCAGGGCAGGAATGATGCCGCTGAAGTCCATTGGCTTCAGGGTGTAGTCCAGCTTCAGCTCTTTAGCGATAGCGGCCCACAGATCCACGTCAAAGCCGACATATTTATCGCCTTGCTTGAATTCAAAAGGAACGAACGCGGTATCGGTCGCAACGACCAGTTTTTTATCAGCGGCATGGGAAGATACTGCAAAAGCCAGGGTAAGTGCTGCCAGTGAAACTTTCAAAATCGACTTCATAGCATTTCCTTTATTAATCCACGGGGCGATCCCCTGCGTCAGCGGCGACTCATGAAAGAATCGTGCCAAAATTGCAACTTACTGTTTTGCAAGGATGTGATTATTTAACATTGCACATTGAGCGTTGCAAGCCAGTCATAACGCACCGTTATGGTGCACCATTTTGGTGCGCAAAATGAACCGGCAGGGTAGGGGGTAGTTTTACCGCGAAATCAGAGGACAAAACAATCATTCGTTAACGATTGTGTGAGGTGATTATTACATTTTATTAACTTTGGGCTATGAATTGAGCAATGGTCTGCGCTGTTTTGGTGCAGGCCCCGACCCCGGGCGGGGAGGAGGCCATAGGAAAAAACTATGCGTTATTCAATGTTGGACTCGATGAACCACAGGAATTTGTCCAGATCGCGGGATGCGGCGGTCAAAATATCTGCGGTGTCTTCGTCTTTCGCTTCACTGACGGCTTTACGCACGTCGTTGGCTACGATGGCATAACGATCGGCCAGTTCTTTCAGGTGTTCCTGAACGGTATGAATGTCGAGCGGGTAGCTTTTCAGCGGGGTTTTGCTGTTGATCACCTGAGTGGTGCCCAGAGCAACACCGCCCAGCTGCACGGCACGTTCGGCCATGGTGTCGAGGTGTTCGGTCAGCGCCGTGCGGAAGCCGTCCAGCATTTCGTGTACGGCAATAAAGTTAGCCCCGCGCATGTTCCAGTGAGCCTGTTTGGTAATCAGCGACAAGTCGATGAACTGGACGACCTGGCGATTCAGCAGCTCGATGGTGGCTTTTTTCTCGCTGTCTTTCACATCATTGCGGGTATATAGCAGGTTTGTAGATTTAGTTTTTACCAGTTTAGCGGTACTCATAATCTTTCATCCTCTTGATGTTGGTGTCCCAATGAATTACCGGCAATAAGTATAGCACCGCTTTTTTACTTTGCTGGTGAGGGTAATACCTATCAAACCGATAGCGAGAGGAAAGTGGTAAAAGCAAATGCATTGTGGAACAGTGGGTTATCTCTACTTTCAAATTCGTGTCAAAAAGAATGAATAAATATGACAGCGAAAAGAAAATAATTCTTATTAAGTATTACCCAATGGACAAAATATAAGTGCTTGATTGCGGGTAAATCATTTAATGCGGTAATTATCACCGCATTAAATGCAGGGCGACGGATTAATTTATGTCGACATTTTTAAGCTGCGTTTCGCGCTTCATGGTCAGCGTTGAACCCACTGAAGCTGCGATGATGGAGAGCAACGCCAGCCATTGCACCAGCGTCAGGTGCTCACCGAGGAACAACATGCCCGACAGCGCCGCAAGGCCGGGTTCCAGGCTCATCAGCGTGCCGAAGGTGCGGGTAGGTAACCTGGTTAACGCAATCATTTCCAGCGAGTAGGGCAGCGCCGTCGAGAGCACGGCAATCGCCAGGCCAACGGGCAGGAGCGACCATTGCAGCAGCGAGCTGGTCGCTTCCCATGCCCCCAGCGGAACAAAGATAATCGCCGCAATCAGAGAACCAAAAGCAACCGTCGCCGGGCCGTGCTCTGCGCCTGCTTTTTGCCCGGCAATAATATAGACCGCCCAACAGGCACCTGCCCCCAGCGCATAGGCAGCGCCAGCAAGGTCAACGTGGGAGATGTCCTGGCCCAGCGGCAGCAGGAACCACAGCCCGGCGACCGCCAGCACCACCCAGATAAAGTCCACCGCCCGGCGTGAGGCAAAGAGCGCAACGGCCAGCGGCCCGGTAAATTCTAGCGCTACAGCAATGCCCAGCGGCACGGTGCGCAGCGAGACATAAAAGAGGTAATTCATGCTCCCCAGCGCCAGCCCATAAAACAGCAGAGGTAGACGCTGCTCTGGCTTAAAGCGCAGCCGCCAGGGCTTAAAAATCACCACAAGGATTAGCGTCCCCAGAAACAGACGCAGCGAAGTGACGCCCTGGGGGCCAATGAGCGGGAATAATGATTTAGCCAACGAAGCGCCGCTCTGAATTGACGTCATGGCAATAAGCAGAACCACGATGGGCAGCCAGCGCGGTATATTACGGGAGGTTTGCGGCATCCTGTACCTTGTCAGTATTTGTTTGTATTTGGTCAAGAAAATAAAAGTCAGCCCAGTCTAAAGGATTAAGTTATGGCTGGTTGAATTTTCATTAAGAAAAATTCTCATGGCGTGGAGTAAGATCGGGCAGTTTTGTCAGTTTATGTCAAAAATAATTCCAGAATTATCTGAATGACGGAATTGTTATAGGGGTTAATATTTGCCGTCGCACGGCCTTATTCCTCAAGTTTTTTAGTGAGTTAACATGTAGTGGAAATGTTATGTTACATGAAAAGGTTCATTAGACAACACAATTGGCGAAGAGTTTCTGTCATCCTTTTGTTATATTTAAAACTTAGGACTTACTTGAAGCACATTTGAGGTGGATATTATGAAAAAAATTGCATGTCTTTCAGCACTGGCCTGTGTACTGGCCGTTTCCGTAGGTACCGCATCTGCAGCAACCAGCACCGTAACCGGTGGTTATGCTCAGAGCGATATGCAGGGCGTTGCTAACAAAGCTGGCGGTTTCAACCTGAAATACCGTTATGAAAATGATACCCCGCTGGGCTACATCGGTTCCTTCACCTACACCCAGAAAAGCGACACTCAGGACGGCGTGTACAACAAAGGTCAGTACTACGGTATCACCGCTGGTCCTGCTTACCGCATCAACGACTGGGCAAGCATCTACGGCGTGGTCGGTGTTGGCTACGGTAAATTCCAGCAGACCGCATTCCCAGAGCATAACTCTGTGAGCGACTACGGCTTCTCCTACGGTGCTGGCCTGCAGTTCAACCCAATCGAAAACGTTGCTCTGGACTTCTCCTACGAGCAGAGCCGTATTCGTAGCGTTGACGTTGGCACCTGGATTGCTGGCGTAGGCTACCGCTTCTAATCCCTTCCGGGATTGAAATAAAAAATCCGCCCACGTGGCGGATTTTTTTTACCTGTAAACCGGCTGGCCGATTAACGCGTCCTGGTCTCAAAGATATCCGTCTGCAGATGAGTATAGTCCACTCTCTGTAGATTGAAGTTGGTAATCCAGGTCGGCCCGGCTTTTTGCTCGGAAATAAACTTGTACTTCGGCGTGAGTTCTTTCGCCTTAATCCCCGTCCATGCAGAGAAGAAATTCAGGAAGTCATTGGCGCTGCGGCGCGCTTTAATGAGCCTGTGCGTAGCGTCGTCGCTCGACAGCACCATAAATGGCACCTGGAAATTCTGCTGAAACTTATCGTCATGCGCCAGGTACTGCACGTCGGTGCCACGCTCTTTAAACGCCAGCCCGTGATCGGAGAAATAGACCATCGAGAAGCTGTTCCCGGTGTTTTGCAGCTGCAGATAAAGCTGTTTTAGCAGGTCGTCGGTTTGCGTCATGCTGTAGAGATAGCAGGACGTCTCTTTGGACTGGACAAAATCTTTATATTTGCCCTGAGTACGATCGCAGGCCTGCGGATGAGAGCCCATCAAATGCAGCACAATCAGCTGCGGCGTACTGCGCTGCGTGGCAAAAACCTGAGCCGTCATTTTTAACAGCGCTTCGTCGCGGGTATTTTTATCGGCCTCAAAATCACCGTTCTTCAGGAACTGCACTTCATCGGCGCGTTTTGCGATGCTGGCGATGGCGGTATCGTATTCGCCGATTTGGCCCTGATTTGAGAACCACCACGTCTGGAAGCCGGCGCGGTTTGCTAAGGTGACAAAGTTATCCTGATACTGTGGTTTGCCGTCTACAACGCGGTTCAGCGTCAGCCCCAGCGATTTTTGCGTAGAGCCGCTGGCGGAGACGTAATCCATAAACAGGTTGCCTTTTACCTGGCTTGCAAACGGGGTGTTATCCCAGTGGCCGCCAAAGGCACCCAGCGCGTCGCGGCGGGCGCTCTCGCCAATCACCACCACATAAGTGTGGTACTTAGGCTGAACAGAAACCACGTTCCAGGAGTCTTTCTGCTGAGAAAGCTCCTTCATGCGGGTCTGTTCTTCAATGACTTCGTGGTTATTGACCACGACGTCTTTCACAAAGCGAACTACCGGGTAGCCCGTGTCTTTAAATTTAAATACGCCGCCGTAGGCGAGGTTGGTCAGCGGGGTGACGAAAAAACAGCCCACGCTGACGGCCAGGCATAAGCTATCGAAATGACTCCACCGGCGTTTTTCTTCACCTTTGCGGCGCAATGCCATTACGCCAAGCGCGAGAATAAAGAGGGAAACCACGTAGCTGTACCACGGGAAGATAGTCATTATCTCCGTGGACTCTTCAAAATTGGTTGAGTGCAGCGCCAGTAACGTATTGAAGTTCGGCGAGCCGTAGGCCTGGCTAAACGGGAAGTACATCGCAGCCACGGCGCTGCAAAGCCCAATCAAGACTTTCTGGAAACGCGGTGTCGTGCGCCAAAGCAGTAAAAGCACGCAGCTGAAGGCAACCGCGTAAAGCAGGCTAAATTCATAGCCGAGCGCAAAGTTAATTAAAAGGGACTGAAGAAAATAGAAACCGGTCCACGGATTCAGCATGATTCCGCGAGCAGTCAGGGTATCTTTAACCGTTACATTCATCTTTATTATGGTCTTGCAAAACGCCATGCGGTGACCCTGGCGATAAGGGTAGAGCCTGCCTGACAGACGGAAACGAAGGGGAGTAGCACCGCATCTGCGAGCCGCTTCATGTGCAGGGCTGCAAGAAGATAGAGCCGTAAGATAAGAAGATCAACTGATAACAGACAGCTGTTTTGCGAGACGGATTGCAAATCCGACAAATGATGGGGTTAAAGCTCGGCCAAAGTAGCCATTAGCGGGAATTTTGCAGGGAGAATGTGACAAAAGAATGACCGTTAGCCACCAACGCTAAGCGGAGTCGCCAGGCGGCGGATGCCTGGCGTTATTGGGTTTTTTCTTCTTTTTGCTGCGGTTTGCCTGAAACCCAGTCACAAATCATGTTCAGCAGCATTAAGCGTACCTGGAAGGGAGATTGAGTAAACACGTTGATGCACCTCTTAAATTCGTTCATAGCGTCCTCCTGTTAGCCGTGCGACCGTTTTTCCATAAACAGGTCTGACTGCATTACATACAGGTATAGCACAGGCTATATTTTATAGCCATGGCTATTTCGTTAAATTTTTGTGGATGAGCAATGCTGGTTTACAATGACGCCTTCCGTTGTCAGATGACGACGCCGCGCCACTGGAAGAGGAAGCACTATGAGCCGTCGGGTAGGGCAAAAGAACAGCGAAAAAGTGACGCCATTACCGAATATTGAAGAGCATGTTGAGGGCTTCAGGCAGGTACGTGAAGCGCACCGCCGTGAGTTAATTGATGATTATGTTGAGCTGATTTCTGATTTGATTCATGAAGTGGGTGAGGTTCGCCAGGTCGATATGGCCGCTCGCCTGGGCGTTTCCCAGCCTACGGTGGCAAAGATGCTAAAGCGTCTGGCCTCCGTTGGTCTGATTGAGCAAATCCCGTGGCGTGGGGTCTTTTTAACGCCGGAAGGTGAAAAACTGGCGCAGCAAAGCCGCGAGCGTCATCAAATCGTTGAAAACTTCTTTCTCGCGCTGGGCATCAGCCCGGAGACCGCGCGCATTGATGCCGAAGGCGTCGAGCACCACGTCAGCGAAGAGACGCTGGACGCTTTCCGTAAATTCAGCGCAGAGCGGGGTATCGGCTAAACATGCTGCTGCGTCTGGCGCAGCCTTTCCTGCGCGATCGATTCCTGCATTTATTACTGCTTATCGGCGTTGCCCTAAGCCTGGCGGTGCCGTTCCGCCCGGCTTTGTGGCCCGCGGCTATCGACTGGCACACCATCATTACCCTGACCGGGCTGATGATGTTGACCAAAGGTGTGGAGCTGAGCGGGTATTTCGACGTGCTGGGCCGCAAGATGGTGGCGCGCTTTGCCAACGAGCGCCAGCTGGCGCTGTTCATGGTGGCGGCAGCGGCGTTGCTGTCCACCTTCCTGACCAACGATGTCGCGCTGTTTATCATCGTTCCGCTGACCATCACGCTGAAAAAACTCTGCTCGGTACCGGCCAGCAAGCTAATTATCTTTGAGGCGCTGGCGGTCAATGCCGGCTCTTTGTTAACGCCTGTCGGTAATCCACAGAATATCCTGCTGTGGGGGCATTCAGGGCTTTCCTTCGGGGCGTTTACCTGGCAGATGACGCCGCTGGCGCTGGCGATGACCGTCAGCCTGCTGGTGCTGGCGTGGTTTTGCTTTAAGCCAAAGCCGCTGCACTATGCTGGCGAGGCAAATGAAAGCCAGTGGCAGCCTAAGCTGGTCTGGTGCTGCCTGGCGTTCTATATCGTGTTTATTCTTGCGCTGGAGCTGAAGCTTGAAATCTGGGGGCTGGGGTTGATTGCGCTTGGGTTCCTGGTACTGGCGCGTAAAGTACTGCTCAGCATCGACTGGAGCCTGCTGGCGGTGTTTATGGTGATGTTTATTGACGTGCACCTCATCACTCAGCTTCCGGCGTTGCAGCATTCGCTTCAGGGCGTGGCTCAGCTTTCTTCAGGCGGGCTATTTAGCCTTGGCGTCTTGCTCTCACAGTTTATCAGCAACGTTCCTGCCACTATTTTGCTGCTGAACTATGTGCCTGCCTCGCTGCTGCTGGCCTTTGCGGTCAATATTGGCGGTTTTGGCCTGTTGCCAGGCTCGCTGGCGAACCTGATTGCCCTTCGTATGGCAAACGATCGCCGCATCTGGTGGCGCTTCCACCTTTACTCTCTGCCAATGCTGCTCTGGGCGGCGCTGGTGGGCTACGGTTTATTGCAGCTACTTCGCTACCTCTGATTCAGGCAGAAACAGGCAAGGAATGAGCAGAAATTCCCCATTCCAGAGCCGGACTCGACGCGTATAACTAACAGTCCGCACTCTTCCTTCCTGAAACCCTGACCATGAGGTACCGCTATGCGTTATAAAAAACTAGGTAATACCGGCCTGTTTGTTTCAGAGCTTTGCCTTGGCACCATGACCTTTGGCGGCGAAGACGGCATATGGGGCAAAATTGGCCAGCTCGCGCAAAAAGATGCCGACAGCCTGGTCGGCAGTGCTCTGGACGCCGGGATTAACTTTATCGACACGGCCAACGTATACTCCGGCGGGCGTTCGGAAATTATCACCGGGCAGGCGCTGAAAAACCTTAACGTGCCGCGTGAGAATGTGGTGGTGGCTACCAAGGCATTTGGCGAAACCGGCACCGCCGGGCCGAACTCCCGTGGCTCATCGCGTTTCCATCTCCTGAACAGCGTTAAAGATAGCCTGCAGCGGCTACAGCTCGACTATATCGACCTGTATCAGCTCCACGGCTTTGACCCCGCCACGCCGATAGAGGAAACGCTTCGTGCGCTGGACTCGCTGGTGCAGCAGGGACTGGTGCGCTATATCGGCGTCTCTAACTGGGCGGCCTGGCAAATCATGAAGGCGTTGGGGATCTCCGAAAGGTTGGGGCTGACGCGCTTTGCCTCTTTGCAGGCCTATTACACTATCGCCGGACGTGACCTGGAACGCGAGCTGGTGCCGATGATGCAGAGCGAGGGCGTCGGCCTGATGGTATGGAGTCCGCTTGCGGGCGGGTTGCTTAGCGGTAAGTACGATCGCGACGGGAAAGCCGAAACCGGCAGCCGCCGCCTGGAGTTTGACTTCCCGCCGGTCAACAAAGATCGCGCGTTCGATTGCGTGGATGTGATGCGCGAAATTGCCGATGTAAAAGGCGTTTCCGTGGCGCAGATTGCGCTGGCGTGGCTGCTGCATCAGCAGGCGGTGACGACGGTGATTATCGGCGCGAAGCGCCTCGAGCAGCTCAGTGACAACATCGCCGCGACGGGCATTCGCTTTAGCGATGATGAGCTTGAAAGGCTGAACGCGGTGAGCGAGCTGCCGCGGGAATATCCTGGCTGGATGCTGGAACGGCAGGGCGAGTATCGCCGGGAACAGCTGAAGAATCAGTTTTAGTCAGAGGTCAGCTTTCCCCCTCACCCCGGCCCTCTCCCAGAGGGAGAGGGGGAAAACAAAAGTTATGGGAAACATTGTTTATTCCCTCTCCCAGAGGGAGAGGGGGAAAACAAAAGTTATGGGAAACATTGTTTATTCCCTTTCCCTTCCAGGGAGAGGGTTAGGGTGAGGGTAAAAATAAGAAGCGAGGCTCGGTTCCGGCATAAAGCGTATTTGTGACTTAGAGACAGCTCTCAGGAAGAGGGTAAAACTACCGTTTCAGCTTCAAATGCAGCAAAGGGAAAGGATTCCCTTCGCCGTCGAGTTCTGAACGCCCGATCTGTGCAAAACCCATATGCAGATAGAAACCCACGCCCTGCGGGTTCTGCTCATTCACGTCCACTTCATCAACCTGCAGCTGCTCAATGGCCAACTGCAAAAGCTGCTTGCCCACGCCTGTGCCACGGCTCTCGGGCGCAACAAACAGCATTTCAATGCGGTTTTCGTGGCAGCCGATAAAACCGAGTGGTTCGCCAGCTTCATCGGCCGCCAGCAGCATTGGGATCTGCGGCATGTAGCGTTCGCGAACCTGGGGCTTCAGCGCTCTGATATTTTGCTCAGGCAAAAAGTCATGCGTGGCGCGGACTGACGCCTCCCAGATTTCCGCCAGCGCATCAAAATCCGGCGGGGTTGCTTTTCTTATCGTTAACATTGTTGTTCTCAAAGGTCGTTAGTTAAACGGCGCTTCTTTTTTCAGGATCTTGTCGATCACGTCCAGCACACCTTGCTGGTTGCAATTCCCAGCCTGGTGGCTGGCAAGACGCTTAATTTTGTCCGGCGCGTTGGCCATAGCAAAACCGAACCCGGCCTGGGTCAGCATCTCTATGTCGTTGCCGCCGTCGCCGAAGGTCACGACCTCGCTGTCTTTGATGCCCCACTTTTCCTGCAGGATGCGCAAACCGTTGGCCTTATGAATGCCCGGAATAATCAGGTCGATAGAGCCGTGTCCGCTGGTGACCGGCACCATAATGCCTTCCAGCTCCGCACCGAGGGCGTCCATGGTTTCATCCAGTTGGCTATCCGGCAGGTTCAGGGCGAACTTGAAGAATACGTCGTCGAGGCCGGAGAAGTTTTCCACGTGCTCAAGACGGTGGTAGAACTTCGCCGCCAGCGCCTTAAAGTCATCGTCGTAGCTATTAAGGGTATAGCCGTTACGTTTGCCGCAGGCGATGATTTCCACGTGCGGCAGCGTCAGCAGATGATCGACAACCGTGTTGAACTCCTGCTTTGTCAGCTCACCGTTAAACATATCTTCGCCTTCGCTGACCACCCAGCCGCCGTTATCAGCGACGAAAGAGATCTCGTGGGCAATATCCGGGAAGAAAGAAATCAGCTGGAAATACTGGTTACCGCTGGCCACCACAAAGCGAATGCCTTGTTCCTTCATCTGCTGATATTGCGCCGCAAAGCGTTCGCGGTTGTAGGTTTTAGCGTCATCAAGAAAAGTGCCGTCCATGTCTACTGCAATCAGTTTGATGCTCATTGAACTCTCCATTATTCAGTCTCTAAAGCCTGCCCGGAAGGTTGCCCGGGTTTGGCTACGGCGCGGGCAACCAGCGCCGCAATAATCATTAACGTCAGCACGACCAGCATGGCGTGACGCAGGCCGTAATGCTCGCCGAGGAAGCCTAACAGCGGCGGCCCGACTAAAAAGGCAACATAGCCGGAAGCCGCCACGACGCTAACGCGGCTGGCCGGATCGGGGCCGGTATCGCCCGCCGCCGAAATGGTCAGCGGGAAGCCCAGAGACGTGCCCAGCCCCCAAAGAATCACCGACACGCCGGCAAGGAACGCGCTGTCGACAAAGACAATCATCCCGATGCCAATCACGCCCATGATTGCGCAGGCGCGAACCACGATAACTCGGCTGTAGCGGTCGATAAACCAGCCGCCGGTAAAGCGTCCGACCGTCATGCCTAGGGTAAAGCCAACGTAGATAAGCGAGCCGGACGTCGGGCTAAAGCCGTGCCCGTCGACCATCAGCAGCGGCAGCCAGTCGTTGGCTGAGCCTTCGGCAAACGCCATAGCCAGCACGACAAAGCCGATCAGCAGCAGCTGAATATCTTTATAAAACGGGCGGTGCGGTTCGTGTGTCTCGCTTTTTTCTGGATTGTCTTTGCCTACGCCATGCGGCACGGCGATAAGTGCGATAGCAATGGGCGCAATAACCACCAGGCCAATCAGCAGCAGGTGTCCCCAGGAGACCACGTTCCACGCGGTCAGGCTTAAGCCTATCCCGGCGCCGACCAGCGTCCCCAGGCTAAAGAAGCCGTGCATCATCGGCAGCACGGTTTTCTTCATCAGGCCTTCAATAATCGCGCCCTCAACGTTCATTGCCACTTCGGCGGAACCCAGTCCACTGCCGAGCAACGCCAGGCCAAAGGCAAACAGTAACGGTGAGGCGAGGTAAAGCGCGAGGCTCATCACCAGCATTCCGATGACCATCAGCGTCATGCCGCTGCGAATAATGGTGCGGGTGCCAAAGCGTTTCACCAGCCAGCCGGAGCAGAGAATACCGCCCATCGACCCGATGGACAGGCCAAATAATACGATGCCCATCCCGGCCGTAGAGACGCTGAGCGTATCGCGGATAGCGGGCGTGCGTGTGGCCCAGGATGCCATCACCAGGCCCGGGAGGAAGAAGAAGGTAAACAGAGCCCAGGTGCGGAGCTGTAAGGCTTTTCTCTGCGAGACAGACATGAACAACAACCAGTGAAAGAGAAATAAGGAGAGCAGACTAGCAAGCTTGTGTACATTTGTACATATCCCGGTATAGACTCTTCGCCATACTCTAAATTCAGGTAGGTAATGATGAGCAAAGCCCCGCGCCGCAATGACCCCGAACGCCGCTCTCGTATCCTGCAGGCCACGCTGGATATGGTGGTGAAACACGGCATCAGCGATATCACGCACCGTAAAATTGCCGCTGAAGCCGGGGTCTCGCTGGGATCAATGACCTACTACTTTTCCGGTATAGAGTCGCTGCTGTGCGAGGCGTTTACCCTGTTTGCCCATCAGATGTCGGACAGCTATCGGGAACGTATGCAGCAGGCCAGCAGCCGGGCTGAGGCCTGCGAAGCGATTGTCGATATGATTTGCGGTGGCTGCGTGGCCACGCCGTACAACATGCAGGTGATGTACCAACTTTATGCTTATGCCAGCTGCAATCCACAGCTAAAAGTCATCATGCAGGAGTGGATGGTGCGCAGTCAGCAGGCGCTGGAGCCGTTTTTCGACCCGCTAACCGCCAGAGCGCTGGACGCTTTTCTGGAAGGCATGACGCTGCACTATGTCACCGACCGCGAGCCGATGGGGCGCGACGATATGCGGGTGATGGTGAGAAGGATTGTTGGGTTGGGGAATGCAGAATAGAACGAGCGGAAAATCCGATAACGCTTTGTTGTTAATGCCCTAAAAAATAAAAACCCATCAACCTTGAACCGAAAACGGCGGGGTTGATGGGCTCCACAAATTGGGGACATCAAAGAAAAGCAGTGGCACTAATTCAGACTGACGCCCCGCCAGAAAGTTCGCTCAGGTATAAAAAAAAAGTATTTTTCTTTGTCTGTGGTTGCGATCACAAACCTGGCCATATCACGACAATGAGCGTCCCGGCCAGGGTTAACAACACGTTAGCGATAGCATAGGTACCGGCGTACCCCAGAGCAGGAATGTTGCTGCGCGCGGTGTCGCTGATGATTTCCATCGCCGGTGCACAGGTTCGTGCCCCCATCATTGCCCCGAACAGCAGCGCGCGGTTCATACGCAAAACATAGGCGCCGAACAGGAAGCATATGATGACCGGCACCAGGCTCACGATAAGGCCGGCAATCAGCATCTGGCCGCCTACCGCGCCGAGGCCGTTGCTGATGCCGCTACCCGCGCTCAGGCCTACCCCCGCCATAAACACCATCAGGCCAAACTCTTTCACCATGTTCAGCGCCCCTTGCGGGATGTAGCCGAAGGTCGGGTGGTTGGCGCGCAGGAAACCAAGCATAATACCGGCGAACAGCAGCCCGGCGGCGTTACCGACTCCAAAGCTAAACGAGCTGAACTGAAAGGTCACCATGCCTACCATCAGACCGATAACAAAGAAGGCGCAGAACGCCAGCAGGTCGGTAATCTGGCTGTGGATGGAGATAAAGCCGATGCGTTCGGCCACGGTTTTGACGCGCCTTGCGTCGCCGCTGACTTGTAAGACATCGCCTTTATTCAGCACGATGTTGTCGTCGATAGGCATTTCAATCTGGCTGCGGATCACGCGGTTCAGGAAGCAGCCGTGGTCGGTGAGCTTCAGCTGCGCCAGGCGGCGGCCCACGGCGTTGTGGTTCTTCACCACAATCTCTTCGGTAACGATACGCATGTCCAGCAGGTCGCGGTCAAAGACCTCTTTACCGTTTCTGAAGCTTGGGTCAAGGCGAGCATGCGAGTCAGGGTAGCCTACGAGGGAGATTTCATCGCCCATTTGCAGCACCGCATCCCCGTCCGGGTTGGCCAGAATGCCGTTGCGGCGAATACGTTCGATGTAGCAGCCGGTCTGGCGATAAATGCCCAGTTCGCGCAGGTTTTTGCCGTCGGCCCAGGCGACAAGCTCCGGCCCGACGCGGTAGGCGCGGATCACCGGGAGATAAACTTTGCGGCTGGCATCGGTATCGAGGCCGCGCTCGCGGGCAATCTGCTGGGCGCTGGTTTGTAAATCCTGATGCTGGAACTTCGGCAAATAGCGAGCGCCAACAATCAGGCTAACCAGGCCAATCAGGTAGGTCAGGGCATAGCCCAGGCTCAGGTTATCCAGCGAAGTCGCAAGCTGGGCGGCGGGAATGCTGGAATGACGAAGCGTATCGCCTGCACCGACCAGCACAGGCGTGGAGGTCATCGCCCCGGCGAGCATACCGGCGGTCAGGCCGATATCCCAGCCGAAAAGCTTGCCCAGGCCGAGGGCAATCAGCAGCGCGCTCCCGACCATGACCAGCGCAAGCATGAGGTAATTTTTGCCGTCGCGGAAGAAAATAGAAAAAAAGTTTGGTCCGGCTTCGACGCCCACGCAAAAAATGAACAGCATAAAACCAAGATTTAACGCGTCGGTATTGATCGAGAAATGTTGTTGCCCGAGTAATAAAGAGACCACTAAAACACCAATGGAATTACCCAGTTGCACCGGACCAAGGCGTAATTTGCCCAGGCAGAGTCCAAGCGTTAGTACAACAAATAACAAAAGGATGTAATTCCCGTTTAACAAATCTGCGACGTTTATATTCACGAAGGCTAACTTCTTGTTTACCAGTAAGCTGTTGAAAGAGATAGATTTATGCGCTAATGTTTTGACGGTTTCGTCAGTGACGACCGGCATAACATCACGCATCTAAATATCTCACGCGATGACCGAATTTCCGCCGCTAGTTTAATCTTTCTCAGTATCAGCGGCTAGTAAGAATATTGTGCTAATTGTGGCAATGCTTTATCGGCACGGATAGCCAAGGTTTTATCAAATCGGGTAAAGACTCTGCAGTGCGTTCAGGTGGGGTATTTACGAGCAGAAGCAGATGTCAGGAGGTAAAATGCACAGACGAGCGCAACGGTGGCTGGGGATTATCTGCTGCTTCGTGCTATTTATTCTGGTTTTTCTTTCGCTGCATTTAAATGTGATGGGGCGATTTATTGCAAGCGGACACTATGAGCTTGGGCTGCTGTTTTTCCTTTTTCCTGGTGGTGCAGCCAGCTTTTTCTCCCGAGACGATAGGGTGGTAAAACCGCTGGCTGGCGCAATGCTCGCTTCTCCGCTCTGCCTGTTGATGGCTCATCTGTTTTTACCCGTGACTCGTTCCTTCTGGCAGGAAGTGGCGTGGCTGCTCAGCGCGGTGTTTTGGTCATCCCTGGGTTCGCTTTGCTACCTTCTCTTTATCATGTGCCGTAACCGGATACGCAGCCATAAAAAAACCGACTCCTGAGAGTCGGTTTTTTCCGTTCGTAAAGCTTATTGCGCGGTCTGGAACAGGTTCAGGTGTTCTTTCGCGTAAGCTTCAAAATCAGTGCAGCCACCGATGTGCTGTTGATCCAGGAAGATCTGCGGCACGGTTTCAACCGGTTTACCCACGGTTTTTTCCAGGTCAGCTTTGGTAATGCCTTCGGCGTGGATATCAACATAGCGGAAGTTGAAGTCATCACGCTCGGCGGTCAGTTTCTCAGCCAGTTCTTTAGCGCGAACACAATATGGGCAGCCAGGGCGTCCAAAAATTACTGCAAACATGCTCTCTCCTCAGTTTTTATGGCCGATACTAACCGGCGAATGAGCCTATAATGCCGACATCCGTCACATTTTGAAAGAAGGTCGTGCCTGTTAGTTTAATGCCCGTAGGCTATCTGACGTTGCCCGCACCAATCGCCAGTGCAACGGCGGCTATAGTCATGGTATTTATTGGGCCTGGGCCGATGCAGCCCGATTCTGCTTCGAAACACTCTGATTTAAAAAAGCCAAAGGAAAACAGCGATGACGCCGACCATTGATCTGCTTCGTTCTCACCGATCAATCCGCCATTTTACCGGTGAACCTATTACCGACGAGCAGCGCGAGGCCATTATTGCCGGCGCACAGGCGGCCTCCAGCTCTAGCTTCCTACAGTGCAGCTCGATCGTTCGTATTACCGATAAGGCGCTGCGTGAACAGCTGGTGCCGCTAACGGGCGGCCAGAAGCACGTGGCGGAAGCGGCCGAGTTTTGGGTCTTTTGCGCCGACTTTAACCGCAACCTGCAAATTTGCCCGGATGCCCAGCTTGGGCTGGCGGAGCAGCTTCTGTTGGGGGCGGTAGACACCGCCATTCTTGCGCAAAATGCCTTTACCGCCGCGGAGTCTCTGGGGCTGGGTGGCGTCTATATCGGCGGCATCCGTAACAATATTGAGGCGGTAGGAGAGCTGCTGGGCGTGCCGAAGTACGTACTGCCGCTGTTTGGGCTTTGCCTGGGCTGGCCTGCCGATACGCCGGATATCAAGCCACGCATGCCCGCCGCGATGCTGGTGCATGAAAACCGCTATCAGCCGCTCAACAGGCCGCTGCTTGACGAATACGACGAGCAGCTTGCGCAGTACTATCTAAGCCGGGACAGCAACACGCGCCGCGACACCTGGAGCGACCACATCAGCCGCACTATCATCAAAGAAAACCGTCCTTTTATCCTCGATTATCTGCACAAGCAGGGTTGGGCGACCCGCTAATCAACGCGGCGGCCAGGCTGCTATAACGGCGATTGATACATTTTCAGTATTAATCGTTGCCCCAAACGGTATTGGTTTCATCCCTCGGTGAGTCGTTATAACTGCTGAAGTTATAACGACAATCTGACAAGGAACCTCCTATGCCAACGCCTGTTTTTGATAACGCTCCCTTCTACGCGGCCGACATTATTCGCTCCCGGATTAACGGTCTGGTACCACGCATTGCTTTCATTCTTGGCTCCGGGCTGGGAGAGCTGGCGGAAAAAATCGACTCCCCCATTGTTTTTTCATACGAAGAGTTACCGGGATTCCCCGTCAGCACCGTCCACGGTCATGCAGGTGAACTGGTCGTCGGCACGCTGGCTGGCGTACCGGTGGCCTGTATGAAAGGGCGAGGGCACTTTTATGAAGGTCGCGGGATGTCGGTGATGACCAGCGCAATTCGTACTTTTAAGCTGCTGGGATGCGAAATTTTGTTTTCGACCAACGCCGCCGGTTCGCTACGCCCAGAGGTGGAGCCGGGGAGCCTGGTTGCACTCAGCGATCATATTAATACCATGCCGGGCACCCCGACCGTTGGGCCAAATGATGAGCGGTTTGGCGAACGCTTTTTCTCGCTGGCAAACGCCTATGATGCCGACTATCGAGCGGTGCTGCAGCAGGTTGCGCGCGAGCAGGGCTTCCCACTGCACGAAGGGGTGTTTGTTTCTTATCCGGGGCCCAATTTCGAAACCGCAGCGGAAATTCGAATGATGCAAATCATTGGCGGCCACGTGGTGGGGATGTCGGTTGTGCCAGAGGTGATCGGCGCCCGGCATTGCGGCCTGAAGGTGGTTGCCGTCTCGGCAATTACGAACCTTGCTGAAGGGCTGGGCAGTATTCAGCTTTCCCACGAGCAGACGCTGAAAGCGGCTGCATTGTCGCGCCAGAACTTCATTAACCTGATTTGCGGCTTCCTCGGCAAACTGGCCTGATCCTCACTGACCACGGCAGGGAAAACAGATGGCGATTAAACTCCGCTTAAAAATCATGCTGTTTTTGCAGTACTTTATCTGGGGGGCGTGGTTGGTCACTTTTGGATCTTACATGATCAATACGCTCGGCTTTAAAGGCGCAGATGTGGGCATGGTTTACAGTACCAAAGGGCTTGCTGCGCTGCTGATGCCGGGACTGATCGGGATTGTTGCCGACAAATGGCTCCCGGCTAATCGGGTGTACTCTCTCTGCCATTTTGTGGGGGCGGGGATGCTGGTCTGGGCGGCCAGTATCAACCAGCCGGGGCTGATGTTTTGGGCTATGCTGGGCAATGCGCTGGCCTTTATGCCAACCATCGCATTGTCCAATACCGTGTCTTACGCTTGCCTGGAAAAAGCCGGTCTGGATACGATTAGCCATTTCCCGCCGGTGCGGGTGTTTGGCACGGTGGGGTTTATTGCGGCCATGTGGACCGTCAGCCTGATGCGTATAGAGCTGAGCAGCATGCAGCTCTATATTGCCGCCGCTGCTTCTGGATTGCTTGCACTCTATGCGCTTACGCTACCGACCATTCCGGTGATAAAAAGCCAGGCCGCGCGCAGCTGGGTAAGTCGCCTGGGGCTGGACGCGTTTGTGCTGTTCAAAAAGCCGCGGATGGCGGTTTTTTTCCTGTTCGCCATGCTGCTTGGCGCGGTGCTGCAAATCACCAATACTTTTGGCAACCCTTTCCTGCATGATTTCGCCCGCCAGCCGGCCTTTGCCGACAGCTTTGTGGTGCAGTATCCCTCAATTTTGTTGTCCGTTTCACAGATGTCGGAAGTGGTCTTTATTTTGACGATCCCCTTCTTCCTGCGTCGTTTTGGCATTAAGCAGGTCATGCTGATGAGCATGGTCGCCTGGGTGCTGCGTTTTGCGCTGTTTGCCTGGGGCGATCCTTCTGCTTTTGGTTTTGTGCTGCTGTTGCTCTCGATGGTGGTGTATGGCTGCGCGTTCGATTTCTTTAATATCTCAGGTTCCGTCTTTGTTGAGCAGGAGGTGGACTCACGCATTCGCGCCAGCGCGCAAGGGCTGTTTATGACGATGGTGAACGGGATTGGGGCGTATCTGGGGGCGATTGTCAGCGGCTACGTGGTGGATTATTTCACCACGGATGGGGTCAAAGACTGGCCGACCATCTGGCTGGTATTTGCAGGCTATGCGCTGGTGCTTGCCGTGGTCTTTCACTTTAGCTTCCACTATCGCCACGGCCGGGAGCTTGATTCTTCGGCATCGCTCGCACATTAAGGCTCCCGGCCTTACAGCAAGCGTAGGTGATGGTAATTTATGAGGCTTGCTACTCAGGGAGCCTCATGAATACATCTCAGCGTATTTATCGCACTGACCTTAAACTCTTGCGTTATTTTCAGGCCGTGGCCGAGGAGCTGCACTTTGGCAGGGCTGCCGCGCGGCTGAACATGTCGCAACCTCCTCTGAGCTTCCATATTAAAGAGCTGGAGGCCCAGTTGGGCACCGTGCTTTTTATTCGCCATTCGCGGCACGTGGCGTTAACCCATGCGGGTGAAGTCCTGCTGGAAGAGACAAAACAGCTGCTTAACAACGCCAGCCTTGCGCTGGCGAGGGTTGAGCAGATTGGGCGGGGTGAAGGAGGGCGAATTCAGTTAGGGATTGTCGGGACCGCCATCTGGGGCGGGCTGCGCCTTGGGCTGCAGCGGTTTATTGCTGACTATCCGGCCATTGATGTGACCTTTCGCGAAAAGTCCCCGGGGGATCAGCTCGCGCTGCTTGGTCGCCACGAAATTGATGCCGGTATCTGGCGGATGGAGACTTGCCCGCCGGGCGGTCTGCAAAGCGAAAAACTGCATGAGGCGACATTTATGGTCGCGCTGCCGGAGCAGCACCCGTTAGCCCGCCAGCAGACGGTGGACATTACCCAACTGCGGCACGAGCCGTTCGTGACGATGACCGCCATTCACTCAGACTGGACTTTCCTGCAGCGCGTGTGTCGTGAAGCTGGTTTTATGCCCCGGGTTGTTCGTGAGGCGGTGGAGCCGCAAACCGTGCTGGCTCTGGTGAGCATCGGTTTTGGGCTAACCATTATGGCCGATAGCTATGCGCAAATGAGCTGGCCCGGCGTGGTGTTTCGCCCGCCAACCCGGCCCATACCCGCCGATCTTTATGCTGTCTTCGATCCGGTGCATCTCACTTCGACCACAAAGCAATTAATTGAGGCACTTAAGCAGTCTCCGGCCGATTACCCCATCGTTGAAAGGTGAGGGCAGTGATATGATGGCCTGGCGGTTAATTTTGGTCTGGTTGCTCAGAGGTGCAGGTTGAAAATCGCTATATTATCCCGGGATGGAACGCTCTATTCATGCAAGCGCCTGCGCGAGGCGGCAACGCGTCGTGGCCACCAGGTGGAAATCATCGATCCCCTTTCTTGTTATATGAACATCAATCCGGCCGCGCCCTCAGTGCACTACAAGGGGCGACAGCTGCCGCATTACGATGCGGTGATCCCGCGCATCGGCTCGGCTATCACCTTTTACGGCACGGCGGTGCTGCGCCAGTTCGAAATGCTGGGAAGCTACCCGCTGAATGAGTCGGTGGCGATTACGCGTGCGCGGGACAAACTGCGTTCGCTGCAGCTGCTGGCGAAGCAGGGTATCGACCTGCCGGTGACGGGGTTTGCCCATTCTCCGGACGACACCAGTGACCTTATTGATATGGTGGGCGGTGCGCCGCTGGTGGTGAAGCTTGTTGAGGGCACGCAGGGCATTGGCGTGGTGCTGGCCGAAACTCGGCAGGCGGCAGAGAGCGTGATTGACGCGTTTCGCGGCCTGAATGCCCACATCCTGGTGCAGGAATACATCAAAGAGGCCAAAGGGCGAGATATTCGCTGCCTGGTGGTGGGTGATGAGGTGGTGGCGGCTATTGAACGGCAGGCGAAGCCTGGAGATTTTCGTTCTAATCTGCATCGTGGCGGCGTGGCGCATCAGGTGACGATTACCGATCTCGAGCGCGAAGTGGCGCTAAAGGCGGCCAGCACGCTGGGGCTGGACATTGCCGGGGTCGATATTTTACGTGCCGATCGCGGTCCGCTAGTGATGGAGGTGAATGCCTCGCCTGGGCTGGAAGGTATTGAAAATACAAGCGGTGTCGATATCGCCGGTTTGATGATCAAATGGATAGAGCAGCAGGCGCGTCCTGGGTACTGTCTTAAAACCGGGGGATAATCGCCAAATCGGCGCTTATGCATAGTATGACGTGTCATTTTTGCGTAAGATGGCACGTTAATTTTTGAACCGGTAATGAGGTTTTTGCGTTTATGGATTCACTCGTCGTCCCTACTCTGGACACTTTACGCCGCTGGCTGGATGAAATCGGCGTAACCTTCTTCGAGTGCGATACCTGCCAGGCATTGCATTTGCCCCATATGCAGAACTTCGATGGCGTATACGACGCGAAAATCGATCTTGTGGACAACATCATCCTGTTTTCCGCGCTGGCTGAGGTGAAGCCGTCTGCACTGCTGCCGCTGGCGTCTGATTTATCCTCGATTAACGCCAGTTCGCTGACCGTGAAAGCGTTCCTCGACATACAGGATGATAATCTGCCGAAGCTGGTGGTTTGCCAGTCTTTATCTTCCTCGGTAGGCATTACCCGTGAGCAGTTTGCCGCTTTCGTTCAGCAGAGCGAAGAGCAGGTTTCAATGGTGATTCTTGAGGCCTGCGCCAATCAGCTGCTGTTCGTGACTGAAGAAGAAGAGCGCGACAGCACAATTATTCATACTCACTCTGTGCACTGATCCTTCCTTATTTTAACGCAGCGGCCACCAGCGCCGCCGCGTTCCGCATGTTTTTATTCTGTCATATTGCCGTCACACCAAAACAAATCCCTGCCATAAGGCGAGTTTTCGCCGCCTGTATAGACGAAAGATGCCTGGAAAGTTGATAAAAGGCGTTTTTTCATCCGGGCTATAGTCGCCAACCCTGGCTACAGTTATTCTTGCGTGGCTCGTAAAAACGAGCACGTCTGCGTGAAGATATCCCAAATTCTTTTTCTGCAGAATGAATAGAGATGCATGAATTTTGCATGTTGAAAACAGCATGCGGCGAATGCGGATATGCCACATTGCGTAAATTCGGCTCATTCGAGCCCGGTTTGGCCTTTATTCAGAAGGAATGAAATTATGTTCGACCAACGTAAAAAATGGTTGTCGGGGATGGTTGCCGGTGCGCTGATGGCAGCTTCTGCTGCCAGCTTGGCCGCCGAACAAAAGACGCTGCACGTCTATAACTGGTCTGACTATATCGCGCCGGATACCCTGGCAAACTTCACCAAAGAGACCGGTATCAAGGTGGTCTACGACGTGTTTGATTCCAACGAGGTACTGGAAGGGAAACTGATGGCGGGCAGCACGGGCTATGACCTGGTAGTGCCGTCTTCGCAGTTCCTCGAGCGTCAGGCACAGGCCGGTATTTTCGAGCCGCTGGATAAAAGCAAACTGCCGAATTACAAAAATCTCGATCCGGAAATGCTCAAGCTGGTGGCGCAAAACGACCACGACAATAAATACGGCATTCCGTACATGATGGTGACCACCGGCATCGGTTATAACGTCGATAAGGTCAAAGCCGCGCTCGGTAAAGATGCGCCGGTCGACAGCTGGGATCTGATCCTCAAGCCGGAAAACCTCGAAAAACTGAAAAGCTGTGGCGTGTCATTCCTGGATGCTCCGAGTGAAATTTACGCCACCGTGCTGCACTATCTGGGCAAAGATCCTAACAGCACCAACGCGGCAGACTATACCGGCGCGGCTAACGATCTGCTGCTGAAGCTGCGGCCGAATATTCGCTACTTCCACTCCTCGCAGTACATCAACGACCTGGCTAACGGCGACATCTGCGTGGCGATTGGCTGGTCCGGCGATATCCTGCAGGCGGCAAACCGCGCCAAAGAAGCCAAAAATGGCGTGAATATTGCTTATTCCATTCCTAAGGAAGGCGCGATGGTCTACTTCGATATGTTTGCCCTGCCGGCAGACGCGAAGAACAAAGACGAAGCGTATCAGTTCCTGAACTACCTGATGAAGCCGGACGTCATTGCCAACATCAGTAATCATATTTATTACGCGAACGCCAACAAAGAGGCTACGTCGTTACTGAGCGAGGAAGTCCGCAGCAATCCTGGGATTTACCCGCCGGCGGATATTCGTGCCAAGCTGTTCACACAAACGGTAATGCCGGCGAAGATTGACCGGGTTATCACCCGCGCGTGGACTAAGGTTAAAACAGGCAAGTAAGTCCTGAAACGTCCTGATACCGGGCGGTTGCACCAGAGTTGTGCAATCGCCCCAGCCTTAACGGAAGCCCTTGTTTCCGGGCGGGCTAAAAGTACGGCAACCGGGCCGTACCTTCTTTTTGCTTTTGCCGGAGAGCAACAGAATTGAACGACGCAATCCCTCGCCCGCAGTCCAAAACACCGAAAGCGCTGACTCCGCTGCTGGAAATTCGTAACCTCACCAAATCTTTTGATGGCCAGCACGCCGTGGATGACGTCAGCCTGACCATCTATAAAGGCGAAATTTTTGCTTTACTGGGCGCCTCCGGCTGCGGCAAGTCTACGCTGCTGCGAATGCTGGCGGGTTTTGAGCAGCCAAGCGCCGGGCAAATCATGCTGGATGGCGTCGATTTGTCCCATGTGCCGCCTTACCAGCGTCCGATCAACATGATGTTCCAGTCCTATGCGTTGTTCCCGCACATGACCGTGGAGCAGAACATTGCGTTTGGCCTCAAGCAGGACAAGCTGCCGAAAGCGGAAATTACCAGCCGGGTAGCGGAAATGCTCACCCTGGTGCATATGCAGGAGTTTGCGAAACGTAAACCTCACCAGCTTTCCGGCGGCCAGCGCCAGCGAGTGGCGCTGGCCCGCAGCCTGGCTAAGCGCCCCAAACTGCTGCTGCTCGACGAGCCTATGGGCGCGCTGGATAAAAAGCTGCGCGACCGCATGCAGCTTGAAGTGGTGGATATTCTTGAGCGCGTCGGCGTGACCTGCGTGATGGTGACCCACGACCAGGAAGAGGCGATGACGATGGCCGGGCGAATTGCGATCATGAATCGCGGTAAGTTCGTGCAGATTGGCGAGCCGGAAGAGATTTATGAGCACCCAACCACCCGCTACAGCGCGGAGTTTATCGGGTCGGTGAACGTCTTCGAAGGGCTGCTGAAAGAGCGGCAGGATGACGGGCTGGTGATTGACAGTCCGGGACTGGTGCATCCGCTGAAGGTGGATCCTGACGCATCGGTGGTTGACGGTGTGCCGGTCTTTGTCGCGCTGCGCCCGGAAAAGGTGATGCTTTGTGAGGAGCCGCCGGCCGATGGCTATAACTTTGCCGTCGGAGAAGTCGTGCACATCGCTTATCTCGGCGATCTCTCTATCTATCACGTTCGCCTGAAAAGCGGGCAGATGATCAGCGCTCAGCTGCAGAACGAACATCGCTACCGTAAAGGGGCGCCCACGTGGGGGGATGAAGTTCGCCTGTGCTGGGATGCCGACAGCTGTGTGGTTCTGACGGTTTAAGGGGGCAAGATGACAACTTTTTCTGACGGCCCGACAGAGCCTGCCGTACCTCAGCCCGGCGGCGCGAAGCGCTGGTTTTCTCGCCTGTGGATAGCACACGGGCGCAAGCTGGTGATTGCGCCGCCGTATTTATGGCTGATCCTGCTGTTTATGCTGCCGTTCCTGATCGTTTTTAAGATCAGTTTTTCGGAAATTGCCCGGGCGATCCCGCCTTACAGCGATCTGGTGAGCTGGGCCGACGGGCAGCTGTCGATCACCCTGAATCTGGCCAACTACTTCCAGCTGACGGACGATCCGCTCTATTTTGAGGCCTATCTGCAGTCGCTGCAGGTGGCGGCGATTTCAACGCTGTGCTGCCTGGCGCTGGGCTATCCGCTCGCCTGGGCGATAGCGCACAGCAAACCTTCAACGCGCAATATTCTGCTGCTGTTGGTTATTCTGCCTTCATGGACCTCGTTCTTGATCCGCGTGTACGCGTGGATGGGGATCCTGAAAAACAACGGTATTTTGAATAATGTGCTGATCTGGCTTGGGGTTATCGACCAGCCGCTGACGATTCTGCACACTAACCTGGCAGTCTATATCGGCATTGTTTATGCCTATCTGCCGTTTATGGTGTTGCCGATTTATACCGCGCTAACGCGCATTGATTATTCGCTGGTGGAGGCTTCGTTAGATCTCGGTGCCCGCCCGTTGAAAACCTTCTTTAGCGTGATTGTGCCGCTGACCAAAGGCGGGATTATCGCGGGTTCAATGCTGGTATTTATCCCGGCGGTAGGGGAGTTCGTTATTCCGGAACTGCTTGGCGGGCCGGACAGCATCATGATTGGCCGCGTCCTGTGGCAGGAATTCTTTAATAACCGCGACTGGCCGGTGGCCTCTGCCGTGGCGATTATCATGCTCCTGCTGCTTATCGTGCCGATCATGTGGTTCCACAAGTACCAGAACAAAGCGGCGGAGGATCACGCATGAACAACTTACCGGTCGTGCGTTCCCCGTGGCGTATTCTGATCCTGGTCATCGGCTTTACCTTTCTGTATGCGCCAATGCTGATGCTGGTTATCTACTCGTTTAACAGTTCTAAACTGGTAACGGTATGGGCCGGCTGGTCCACGCGCTGGTACGGCGAGCTGTTCCGGGATTCGGCAATGATGAACGCCGTTGGCCTGAGCCTGACCATCGCTGCGGCCGCCGCTACGATGGCTGTTATCCTCGGGACGATTGCCGCCGTGGTGATGGTGCGTTTTGGACGCTTCCGTGGCTCAAACGGCTTTGCTTTTATGCTGACCGCGCCGCTGGTTATGCCGGATGTTATCACCGGGCTTTCGCTGCTGCTGCTGTTCGTGGCCCTGGCGCACGCGATAGGCTGGCCGAGCGACAGGGGCATGCTCACCATCTGGCTGGCGCATGTCACATTCTGTACCGCGTATGTTTCGGTGGTGATTAGCTCTCGCCTGCGCGAGCTGGATCGTTCCATTGAAGAAGCGGCAATGGATCTTGGTGCGACGCCGTTAAAGGTATTCTTTGTGATTACCGTGCCGATGATTTCGCCTGCGATTATCTCCGGCTGGCTGCTGGCGTTTACGCTTTCTCTTGATGACCTGGTGATTGCCAGCTTCGTTTCGGGGCCGGGGGCGACCACGCTGCCGATGCTGGTGTTTTCCAACGTTCGTATGGGGGTTAATCCGGAAATTAACGCTTTGGCGTCGATTATTCTTGGCGTTGTGGGCGTTATCGGCTTGATTGCATGGTGGTTTATGGCGCGGGCAGAAAAGCAGCGCCTGCGCGATATCCAGAGTGCAAGACGTAGTTAAACCGCCTAAAATCTGCAATGATGTGCCTTCGGTGCCGCGCCTGTCGCGGCACCGTGACGTAAGGAACGCGAGGTTGTGGAAATTATCAGGAAACAGCGGTCATCTCATGCAAAATTAAACGTCCCCACGCTGGTTATGGTGGCGGCTATTGGTATCGTCACTACCCGATGCCTCGATTTGCTGCTGCTATTGAATATGCTTGGGGTTAGCGGGGTGATGGATTTTGTGCATCGCAGCGTACAAACCTGGCCCCTGACGCTGGTGTTTCTCGGCAGCCTGGTGATGCTTTTTGTCGAACTGCGCTGCGCGTTCGTGATAATCAAAGGACGCAACTGGGGACGCTGGGTGTTCCTGCTGACCCAAATTATTTCCGTGACTTATTTGTCTCTGGCCTCGCTTGGCTGGGGGTATCCGGAATTATTCAGTATCTCCGGCGGCACAAAACGTGAGATCTTCCGTTCGCTGTTCACCCAAAAGCTGCCTGATATTCTGGTGCTGCTCCTGCTGTTTGTCCCCGCCCGTAGCCGGCTTTTTTTCAGACTTCAGTAAGCGCAGAGTGCTACAATCTGCGCCCTCGTTTTTTCTCAGGGTTTTCCTATGCAATGCGCGCTCTATGATGCTGGCCGCTGTCGTTCCTGCCAGTGGATTGAACAACCGGTTGAAGACCAGCTTTCCGCCAAAATGACCGATCTCCGGCAGCTGCTGGACGGGATTGCGGTGGGCGAGTGGTGCAAGCCGGTCAGCGGCCCTGAGCAGGCGTTTCGTAATAAAGCTAAAATGGTGGTCAGCGGCAGCGTGGAAAAACCGCTGCTTGGGATGCTGCACCGTGACGGTACGCCCGAAGATTTAACCGATTGCCCGCTTTATCCGGCTTCTTTTGAGCCTGTTTTTGCGGCGCTGAAGCCGTTTATTGCTCGTGCGGGATTAACGCCCTATAACGTGGCGCGCAAGCGTGGGGAACTGAAGTATCTGCTGCTGACCGAAAGCCAGGCGGATGGCGGCATGATGCTGCGCTTTGTATTACGTTCGCAAAGCAAGCTGGAGCAGCTGAAAGCGGCGCTGCCGTGGCTCCAGCAGCAGCTGCCACAGCTCAAGGTGATTTCGGCCAATATTCAGCCGGTACATATGGCGATTATGGAAGGTGAGCAGGAAATCCCGCTGACCGAACAGCGTGCTCTCGAAGAGGTTTTCAACGGCGTGCCGCTGTTTATTCGCCCGCAGAGCTTCTTCCAGACCAATCCGCAGGTCGCTTCCCAACTATATGCCACCGCCCGCGACTGGGTGCGAGAGCTGCCGGTCAACCATATGTGGGATTTGTTCTGCGGCGTCGGCGGTTTTGGGCTGCATTGCGCCACGCCGGAGATGAAGCTAACCGGGATAGAAATCGCCCCGGAAGCGATTGCCAGCGCGAAGCAGTCGGCCGAAAAGCTGGGTCTGCATAATCTTCATTTTCAGGCGCTGGATTCCACGCAGTTTGCCGTCGCCCAGCAGGATATCCCGCAGCTGGTGCTGGTGAACCCGCCGCGTCGAGGCATTGGCAAAGCGCTTTGTGATTACCTGACGCAGATGGCTCCGGGGCATATCGTCTATTCGAGCTGCAATGCGCAGACCATGGCGAAGGATATTAAGATGCTGCCGGGTTACCGCGTGGTGCGTACCCAGCTGTTTGATATGTTCCCGCATACTTCACACTACGAGGTGTTGACGCTGCTGGAGTATTGTCCCTAACCCTGGCATTCGTGCCAGCGGTCTCTGCAGGCTCGGCTAAGGTTCCATTCACTTTCAGCCCTGTTTCATGTGTCATCACCGAACCGGTGAACGACTCGGGGAAGTCACCGTCACTTCCCCGAGACCCCGGACTCCCGGCGAGAAAACGGATGTGATTTAAGCCGGAACCGAGCCTCGCTTCTTATTTTTACCCTCACCCTAACCCTCTCCCTGGAAGGGAGAGGGAATAAAAAATGTTCCACGTTGGCTGTTTGCCCCCTCTCCCTCTGGGAGAGGGCTGGGGTGAGGGTGGAATTGCCTCCCGGCTCTCATCGCCCCCGGTTATGACCCAACTCAGGCGGGGTTGAGCTGCCGGGAGCAGCGAAAGAGAGCGATCGTCGGGAACGAATCGCGAACGACCCCGAATGTTTGGGTGATAGCCGGTGGGTTTACCGCTTCAGCGGCGAT
Source organism: Cedecea neteri (assembly GCF_000757825.1). Taxonomy (GTDB): domain Bacteria; phylum Pseudomonadota; class Gammaproteobacteria; order Enterobacterales; family Enterobacteriaceae; genus Cedecea; species Cedecea selenatireducens. The sequence continues at coordinate 1,173,958 of NZ_CP009451.1, read as the reverse complement.
GAGCTCGCCGGGCGCCGGGGCTGTCCGGGGGATGGCGTTATTCCCCGGACACGTTCACTACGCTCGGTGATAGCATATGAGCTTGTACTTGAGGTGAACGGAATCTTAGCGGGCCTTACATAAAACATATTTGTGACTAAGGAGCGGCCCGGAGTGAGAACAAACTTACTGCGGGAACCACTCGTTACCGATCTTCTGGTAAGTCCCGTCTGCTTTAATTGCCGCCAGCGCATCGTTGAGTTTCTTGAGCAGCGCCTGATTATCCGGGCGAACCGCAATCCCTAAACCGGTGCCAAAGTACTGCGCGTCGGTCACATGCTCGCCCACGGTAGCCAGCTGCGGGTTGGTTTTCAGCCATTCGTTCACCACGGCGGTATCGCCGAACACGCCATCGATACGGCCATTTTTCAGGTCAATGATCGCGTTCTGGTAGCTGTCATAAGAGACGGTTTTGATCTCAGGATGTTTATCCTGCAGATATTTCTGGTGCGTGGTGCCGTTTTCCATCCCGATGCGTTTGCCCTTAAGGTCGTCCAGCGACGTAAACTGGCCTTTTTTCGCAATCACCACCGCCGAGTTGGCATAGTACGGGTTGGTAAAGGCGACCTGCTTTGCACGCTCCGGCGTGATGTCCATACCGGAAATGACCGCATCGTATTTGCGGAACTTCAGCGATGGGATAAGGCTGTCGAAGGCGTGGTTGGTGAAGGTACATTCAGCCTGCATTTGTTTGCATAGCGCTTTCGCCAGATCGATATCGAAACCGACGATCTGATTGCTGGCGTCCAGAGATTCAAAAGGAGGATATGTTGCCGAAGATCCGAAGCTGATTTTTTCCGCTGCAGCCGCGCCAAATGCGGTTGTTGCAAGGATTGCGGCTAACAGTAACTTTTTCATGCGTGTTGCTCCCGTCTGTCAATATTGTTTTAAATCGTCGTTTCCCGACGTCAAACAACCATGCCAAAATGTGAATTTATATGCAATAAAAATGTATAATTATATTTATCGGGGCGTAAAAAAAGCGGGGTTTGCCCCGCTTTCCTATTAACCTTTCTAGCTTCGGTGCTCGAAGGCCAGCGCCCGGCGTTCGATAAAGCGCATCAGCAGCGTGAGAAGTCCGTTAACAATAAGGTAGACCAGCCCGGCTGCGCCAAAAACGGCCACATCATAGGTGCGTCCGTACAGCAGCTGCCCGTAGCCCATCACTTCCATCAGCGTGATGGTGTAGGCCAGCGAGGTACTTTTAAAGACCAGCACTACTTCGTTTGAATAGGAAGAGAGCGCACGCTTGAAAGCATACGGCAGCAGGATAGCCAGCGTGTCTTTCTTGCTCATCCCCAAGGCGCTACAGGACTGCCATTGGCCTTCAGGAATGGCTCTGATAGCGCCGTAAAATAGCTGCGTGGTGTACGCGGCGCTGTTGAGCGACAGCGCAATCAAGGCGCACAGCCAGGGTTCGGAAAGCAGATGCCACAGCACCGGATAGTGCTGAAGCGACGGGAACTGCCCCGGCCCGTAGTAAATGAGGAAGATTTGCACCAGCAGCGGCGTGCCGGTAAACAGCGTGATGTAGACGCGCACAATGTGCACCAGCCCCGGCGTTTTCAGCGTCAGAACGATGGTGAACAGCAGCGACAGCACGAGCGCTACGGCAATAGAAGCGGCGGTGAGCGTCAGGCTGGTGTGCAGACCTTTCATCAGCTCCGGTAAGTACTCGAGCATCAGTCAGGTCTCCGTTCAAAGCGCGTGGCGCGCAGGTCGATACGCTTCAGGATGTACTGGCTCAGCAGGGTGATAACCAGGTAAATCGCAGCGGCAATCACGTACCAGGTAAACGGCTCCTGGGTGCGGGTGGCAATGCTTTTAGTTTGCAGCATCAGGTCGTTCACGCTGATAAGCGACACCAGGGCGGTGTCTTTCAGCAATACCAGCCACTGGTTACCCAGACCCGGCAGCGCGTGGCGCCACATCTGCGGCATCACCAGCCGGAAGAAAATCGCGGTTTGGGATAACCCCAACGCCTGGCCTGATTCCCATTGCCCAACCGGTACCGCTTTCAGCGCGCCGCGCAGCGTCTGCGACGCATAGGCGGAATAGAGCAGGGAGAGGGCAATCACGCCGCAGAGGAACGGGCTGACGTCAAAGTTCTCAATCTCCATTTTGACCGGAATCGCGGCAAAACCGAGGTTAATGGTAAAGCCGTCAGAGAGCATCAGCAGCAGCTGGGAGGAGCCGAAGTAGATAAACAGCACCACCAGAATTTCAGGCAGGCCACGGAAAAGCGTGACCAGCCCTGAGCCAATCCATGCCAACGGGCGCCATTTGGCGGACTCCCAGACGGCAAAGATCATCGCCAGCACGAGGCCGACTATCAGGGCACAAACGGCAAGGCCGACGGTCATCCCGGCGGCGCTTGCTAATGGAAACAATTCGTTCATCGAGTCGATTACTTCTGGAACCATTTGTCGTAGATGGCTTTGTAGGTGCCATCTTGTTTCACTTTATCCAGCGCGGCGTTGAATTTGCTCTGCAGGTCAGTGTTGCCCTGACGCAGGGCGATGCCGAGGCCGGTGCCGAAGTAATCTTTGTCGGTCACTTTATCACCCACGGCAACCAGTTCCGGGTTGGCTTTCAGCCATTCGGTCACCACGGCGGTATCGCCGAAGACGGCATCAATACGGCCGTTCTGCAGATCCAGCTTAGCGTTCTGATAGCTGTCATAAGGTACGGTGGTGATTTCCGGGTGCTTATCGGTGATGTATTTCTGGTGCGTGGTCCCGTTCTGGATACCCACTTTCTTGCCTTTCAGCGCGCTGATATCAGCGTTCTTGCCCTTCACGCCAACAAACAGCGCGGAGTTGTCATAGTAAGGCTTGGTGAACAGCACCTGTTTTTCACGCTCAGGCGTGATGTCCATCCCCGCCATTACCGCGTCAATACGGCGGAATTTCAGGCTTGGGATCAGGCTGTCGAACGCCTGATTGGTAAAGGTACAGGTGGCATCGATCTGTTTGCACAGGGCGTTAGCCAGGTCAACGTCAAAGCCGACGATCTTGTTGTTGGCGTCGATAGACTCAAACGGAGGGTAAGAGGCTTCGGTAGCAAAACGGATAGTCTGTGCGGCGGTAGCAGAAAGGCTCAGAGTGGCTAAAAGAGTGGCCAGCAAAACTTTTTTCATTGTCGTTTTCCCGTTCAACATCAGTGAGAGAGATAGAATTTAAACGCATCGGTTTGCGGGTTAGCAAAGCAGCTGGCATCACCTTGTTCGATGATGTGGCCGTTTTCCATATACACCACGCGGCTGGCGGTTTTACGCGCCACTTCTACTTCATGGGTCACGATGACCTGAGTAATGTTGGTTTCCGCCAGCTCGCGAATAATGCTGACGATCTGCGCGGTGATTTCCGGGTCGAGGGCGGCAGTAGGCTCATCAAACAGCAGAATCTGCGGCTCCATCATCAGTGCGCGGGCAATCGCCACGCGCTGCTGCTGACCGCCGGAAAGATGCAGCGGATAGCGATCCATATACGGCTTCAGGCGCAGGCGTTCAAGCAGCTTATCGGCGCGTTCGCGGGCTTTATCTTTACTTAAGCCCAGCACGCGGCACGGCGCTTCAATCAGGTTTTGCAGCACGGTGAAGTGCGGCCACAGATTGTATTGCTGGAAGACCATGCCGACGTTCTGGCGCAGTTCGCGAATCGCTTTGTCGCCGGGGGCTTTGGAGAAGTCGAAATTATTGCCTGCGATGCTGAGTTTGCCGGAACGCGGCATCTCGAGCAGGTTAAGCACGCGCAAAAGTGAACTCTTGCCGGCGCCGCTTGGGCCCAGCAATACCAGCGTCTCACCCTGCGGGCAATGTAGTGTGATGTCGAACAGCGCCTGATGGGCACCGTAAAAGCAATTAATGCTGTCTAGTTGAATACTCATGCGCTGAAGTTGAATAGCAATTGAGGCCGCAAAGGGTACCTTTAACAGAATAGTTATGCAATCTTTGTGCGTTAAAACTTAAAAATAACTGCTTTCATGGCGTAAAGTTAGCACAAAATAGCGAGGCGGGTGGTGGCTAAGTATAAAAAACCGCATTCCCTGAAAATGCCAGACTATTTACAGGGGTTACGTTTTTTCCACCCGCATAGCGTAAGCCAAAATTGCCGCTATTTCCCTTCAACCGCCTGCCGCAGCGTGCCGGTTGGCGCGTGGCTTGCCGCACCGAGATAACGCACATCGTCCACCGCCCAGCACTGGCCTTCGCGCACCATCAGCACTTCATCTTTCCAGGTCTGGCTGCCGCGAGTGAGCTCGACCCGCAGCGGAAGATTGCGCGCGTCGGTATTAGGGATAGTTGACGCAGAGGCAACGCTTGCTTTATCCGGCCCTTCGGACTGGCTGGAGAAGATATCGCTGCGGGTAAACGCGTTTTGTGCGGCCGGTAAGGTGCTGGATTTTTGCAGCAGCTGGAACAGGGAATCACTCAGGTAAGGCCGCAGCGCGGCGACGGAACTCAGGCCTTCACCTTTGTGGGCGATGCGGTAGTCATAGAACTGCTGAGCGACGTCATCCGGGCCGCCGCTGACGCAGGGGCCGCTGCGGGTGCCGATGTCTTTAAAGGCTGGCGTTACGGTAGTACAGGCCGACAGAACCAGCGCACAGGGGAGAAGAGCCAAAGCTGAGCTGCGCATTTTTATTTCCTTATTTTCTCAGGAGGACTACCTTAGCATAGCGTATTGGCTCAAAATCGCGTGGCGATTGCCGGGCTAACATGTTGATGGCAAAGAGAGGAGAACGAGATGCAGTTTACAACGACGCCGGGCCTGGAAGGCCACATCATTACTGAATACTGCGGTGTAGTGACCGGGGAAGCTATCCTGGGGGCTAATATTTTCCGCGATTTTTTTGCCGGGGTTCGCGACATCGTCGGCGGGCGTTCCGGTGCTTATGAAAAAGAATTACGTAAAGCGCGGGATATCGCGTTCCGCGAAATTCAGGAGCAGGCCGAAAGCCTGGGGGCTAATGCGGTAGTCGGGATAGATATCGATTACGAAACCGTGGGTAAGGACGGCAGTATGCTGATGGTTTGCGTCAGCGGCACGGCGGTGAAAACACGGAAATGAAAGCCAGGATCTTAGCGCTTGCCCTGGCGCTGCTGCTGGCGGGCTGCGCCGGCCAAAAAGGGATTGTCGATCGGGGCAGCTTTAAAGTAGACACCAGACACCAGGCTCAGGCCGCTTATCCACGGGTGAAAATCCTGGTTATCCACTACACCGCGGATGATTTTTCAGGGTCGCTCTCCACGCTCACAGATCGTAACGTCAGCGCTCACTATCTGATTCCGGCTAAGCCACCGCTGTCCGGTGGGAAACCCGTTGTCTGGCAGCTGGTGCCAGAAGAACAGCTGGCCTGGCATGCGGGGATAAGCTTCTGGCGAGGCGCTACGCGCATCAATGATACTTCCGTGGGGATTGAGCTGGAAAACCAGGGCTACACGCGAATCGGGGGCGTTCAGCGCTTCTATCCGTTCAGCCAGCCGCAGATTGCGGTACTTGAAGATTTAGCGAAGCAGATTGTTGCGCGCTATAACATCGCGCCGCAGAATGTGGTGGCTCACGGAGACATTGCCCCGCAGCGCAAGGTTGACCCGGGTCCGCTGTTCCCCTGGAAGCACTTTGCGGAAAAAGGGATTGGCGCATGGCCAGATGCGGCGCGGGTGGCATTTTATCTCAATGGCCGTGGTCCTTATCAACCGGTGGATAAGGCGGAGCTGTTGGATTTACTTTCCCGCTATGGCTACGAAGTGTTGCCGGGCATGACCGATGCGCAGCAGAAAAGGGTGATTACCGCCTTCCAGATGCATTTCCGCCCGGCGAACTACAGCGGCGAAGCGGATGCAGAAAGCCAGGCGATAGCCGAAGCACTCCTGGAGAAATACGGCCAGGGCTAGCCGCGGTGCAGCGTGCCGTGATCTTTAAGCCACAGCGCGGTGCGCCGAATGCCTTCATCAAGGGTGATGATAGGCTGGTAGCCCAGCTCCGTCTCCGCTCGTGTTGTATCCAGGGTCAGATCGAAGTTCAGCTTGGAGACGCCGTAGTGCGTGAGCACCGGCTCTTTGGCCGATTTATTGCCAAAGTGCTCCAGGCTGCGGGCGATGATGTCCAGCATCGGGTACGGCACCGAGCGGATGCGGCATTTGATGCCCAGCTCGTCGATAAGCTTCTGCACGATGGTCCGCAGCGGGCGAGCTTCCATGTTGGTGATGTTGTAAGCCCGGCCGGACGGTAAGTTCTGTTGCTGCGTCGCCAGCCACATCGCATGCACCGCGTTTTCCAGATAGGTCATATCCACCAGCGCATCGCCGCCGCGCGGCAGCAGCACGCTCCCGTAGTGGCGCATCATCTGCACCAGGCGCGGGAAAAACACTTTGTCGTGCGGCCCGAACAGGCTTTGCGGACGCAGGATGGTGAAGCGGGTGTTCGGGTTGGCCTGCGCCAGCAGCTGAATAACCTCTTCACTGGCGGCTTTGCTGCGGGCAAATTCGTTGGCAAAGCGCACCGGGCGGAAATCTTCGCTGATGTTGCGGTGGTGGTGGTAGTCGAAGTAGAGCGACGGCGACGAGATGTGAATAAAGTCGCGCACGCCCCAGGCCACGGCCCATTCGCCCAGGCGGCGGGTGGCGCGGACGTTGGCGAGGTCAAAGGCCTGCTGGGTTCCCCACGGCGAGGTAAAGCTGGAGCAGTGCCACAGCGTGTCGACATCCGCGAGCATCACTTTCGCCTGGGAAGAGACCAGCTCCGTCAGGTCGGCATGGACAAATTCTGCGCCCATCTTTTGCAGCAGCTTGCCCATCGCTTCGTTGCGCCCGGTTGCCCGGACGCTGACGCCCCTGGCGCGTAAATATTCGACCGCGTTTCGGCCTAAACCGCTGGTTGCGCCGGTGACCAGTACCTTCATGTGACCAACTCGTTATATTTGAGATTAACGCTGCGCATTTTTCCGTGAAACGGCAGCGCATGCAATGGGAATACTGAAAGATTAAGAGCTAACATCTCTTTTTGATCGAGTTTTGTTCCGCTAAATGAACAATTCGCCGCGCCATTCCCTTAAAGATAAATAAATGGGCGGGGATCATCACCAGCCAGTAGAGCAAACCGGCGCAGCCGTGAGGATGCCACCAGGCCCTGACGTCGAGCGTGCGCTGGTTGCCGTCATCCTGCAATGTGAAGGAAAGCCGCCCGAGCCCCGGCGCTTTCATGCCGAACAGCAGCGTCAGCTCTTTTTCCGGCTCGGCAATAATCACTTTCCAGCTATCCACGGTGTCGCCCACTTCCAGCATGGCTTTTTCAGGCCGCCCTTTAGCAAGCCGATGGCCGACCAGCAAATCCATCAGCGCGCGGGTCTTCCACAGGGTATTGCCAAAAAAGTAGCCTTCTTTGCCGCCGAGCTGGTTAATGACCTGCCACAGTGAACGGAGATCGGCGTGGGTGGTGAGCGTGCAGCCCGCCTGTTTGGCAAAAAAACCGTAATCTGGCCGCCAGCGGGCAAACGCCTGAGCGTCATAGCCCCAGTCCTGCGAGTTGGCGAGCTTGTGCTCGTTCGCCAGCGTCAGGCGTACGGCGTCGTCAAAGCTGATGAGCTGCTGCGGGATGAGTTCTCGCAGGCTGCGGTCATCGGCCAGCAGATCGTGTTCAAGCCCCTGAATCAGCGCTTTGGCGATGCCGGGCGGCACGGAGGTGATGACGTTCAGAAACCACACGGAAATCCAGCTGGTGGGCAGAGGGACGGGAATCAACGGACGACGGCGGCCGCTGATAGCCATAAAGCGCTCAAACTGCTGCTGGTAGCTGAGCACTTCCGGGCCTGCGGCTTCAAACAGGCGGTGGCCTGTCGCAGGATTATCTAACAGCGCGGCCAGGTAATGCAGCAGGTTATCCAGGGCAATAGGTGAGGTGCGGGAGCGCACCCAGCGCGGTGGCGTGAGCACCGGCAGGTTGTAAACCATATCACGCATGACCTCGAAGGCCGCCGAGCCTGCGCCAACAATAATTCCTGCCCGCAGTTCGGTGACCGGAACGCCGGAATCGCGCAGGGTATCTGCTGTGATTTGCCGCGCCTTCAGGTGTTTCGAATTTGTTTGCCCACTTTTTGCCTGCAATGAGCTGAGGAAAATAACCTGCTTGACCGGATGCTCGGTCAGCGCGTCGCGCATGTTCAGCGCCGCCTGGCGTTCGAACTCCATAAAGTCATCGCCATCGCCCATGCTGTGGATCAGGTAATAAACCGTATCCACGCTTTCCAGCAAGGCACCCAGGCGGTGCGGCCAGTGTAAGTCAACGTGCCGACATTCGACGCCAGGCCACGGCTGCTTTTTCAGCCAGTCAATGCGGCGTGCGGCGGCGGTGACGTGATGCCCCGCCGCCGAGAGTAAAGGCACCAGGTGCTGGCCAATGTAGCCGCTGGCGCCGAGGACCAGTATCCTTTGGGGTTCTGCCATCGTCCCTGACTCCCGTTAGTTTTGCAGGAAGCTGCGCCAGTGGGCGACGACTTCAGCCAGCTGACTGCGGGTGACGTCCAGATGGGTGACCAGGCGCGTTGCCGGGCCCGCGCTGATGATGATGCCGCGCTCACGCATGTAGGGGCCTAAATCTTCCGCTTCTTCCGCCGTCATGCGCACGAACACCATGTTGGTATCCTGGCGCATTACGTCAACGCCAATTTCACGCAGCTCGCCAGCCAGCCAGTGAGCGTTATCGTGATCTTCTTTCAGGCGCTCAACGTTATTTTTCAGCGCATACAGGCCAGCCGCCGCCAGAATCCCGGCCTGGCGCATGCCGCCACCGGTCATCTTGCGCCAGCGTATGGCACGTTTGATGTACTCTTTACTGCCCACCAGCAGGGAGCCAACCGGCGTGCCCAGGCCTTTCGACAGGCAGATGGTGAAGCTGTCGCAGTAGCGGGTAATGTCTTCCAGCTGGCAGCCATAGGAAACCACGGCGTTGAAGATACGCGCGCCGTCAACGTGCAGCGCCAGGTTGTGCTTGCGGGTGAACTCCCAGGCCTGCTGGAGATATTCGCGCGGCAGCACTTTGCCGTTATGGGTATTCTCAAGGCTCAATAATTTAGTGCGGGCGAAGTGAATGTCGTCCGGCTTAATTTTGGCCGCCACTTTGTCCAGCGGCAGGGAGCCGTCGCGATCCGCTTCGATAGGCTGAGGCTGAATGCTGCCCAGTACCGCTGCACCACCGGCTTCATAGAGGTAGTTATGTGCGGCCTGGCCAACGATGTACTCTTCGCCACGCTCGCAGTGGCTGAGCAACGCCACCAGGTTAGCCTGAGTGCCGGTAGGTAAAAACAGGGCAGCTTCTTTACCGCTGATTTTTGCCGCGTACTCCTGAAGCTCGTTAACGGTCGGGTCGTCGCCGTAAACGTCATCTCCGGTCGGCGCGGCCATCATTTGCTCAAGCATGGCGCGGGAAGGGCGGGTAACGGTATCGCTGCGTAAATCGATCATGACGGGTCCTTTATCGAGAGGCTGCGCCCGGACAAGTATCCGGGCGCCTGGGGCAACCTTCTTTTTTACCGGAACCAGTTGGTTTTCGCCAGCTCGATAACTTCATCTCCGCGCCCGCTGATGATGGCGCGCAGCATATACAGGCTGAATCCTTTAGCCTGTTCCAGTTTGATTTGCGGGGGAATAGCCAGCTCGTCTTTGGCGACAACCACGTCCACCAGCACCGGGCCATCCGTACTGAAAGCCTGTTCCAGCGCGGCGTTCAGCTCTTCGGGTTTTTCAACGCGAATGCCGGTGATGCCGCAGGCTTCGGCGATGCGGGCGAAGTTGGTGTCGTGGAGTTCGGTGCCGTCGGTGAGGTAGCCCCCGGCCTTCATCTCCATGGCCACAAACCCCAGCACGCTGTTGTTGAAGACCACTATTTTAATCGGCAGCTGCATTTGCGCGACGGACAGGAAATCACCCATCAGCATGCTGAATCCGCCGTCGCCGCACATGGCGACGACCTGACGATCGGGGGCGGTGGCTTTTGCGCCCAGCGCCTGCGGCATGGCGTTAGCCATCGAGCCGTGGTTAAACGAGCCCAGCAGACGGCGCCTGCCGTTCATTTTCAGGTAGCGTGCGGCCCAGACGGTAGGCGTGCCTACGTCGCAGGTAAAAATGGCATCATCGGCGGCGTAATGGCTGATTTGCTGCGCCAGATATTGAGGGTGGATTGGCTTGCCTTCGGTGGCTTTTGCCAGATCGTCCAGATCCTCACGTGCTTTGCGGTAATTCTCGAGCGCTTTATCGAGGAAGCTGCGATCGGCTTTCTCTTCCAGCATCGGCAGCAGGGCGGCCAGCGTGGCTTTGATATCGCCAATCAGCGCCATGTCGACCTTGCTGTGCGCGCCGATGCTGCCGGGATTGATATCAATCTGGATAATTTTTGCATCCGTCGGGTAGAACGCACGGTACGGGAACTGGGTGCCGAGTAGGATCAGCGTGTCGGCGTTCATCATGGTGTGGAAGCCGGACGAGAAGCCGATTAATCCGGTCATGCCCACGTCATAGGGGTTGTTGTACTCGACATGCTCTTTACCGCGCAGGGCGTGAACGACAGGCGCTTTCAGCGTGGCCGCCAGCTGTACCAGTTCATCGTGGGCGCCGGCACAGCCGCTGCCGCACATCAGGGCGATGTTGTCGTTATAGCGCAGCAGCTGGGCGAGTTTTTTCAGCTCGTCATGATGCGGCACCACGACGGGCTGAGGGGCCGGGTACCAGTGAGTGGTCGCGTTTTCCGGCGCAGGCTTAAGCGCCACGTCGCCCGGCAGGACGACGACCGAAACGCCGCGGTTCAGGATGGCTTTACGCATGGCTATCGCCAGTATCTGCGGGATTTGTTCCGGGTTAGAGACCAGCTCGCAGTAGTGGCTGCACTCGCGGAACAGCTCTTCGGGATGGGTTTCCTGGAAGTAACCGCTGCCGATTTCGCTTGAAGGAATATGGGCGGCAATAGCGAGCACGGGCACATGGTTTCGGTGGCAGTCATACAGGCCGTTAATGAGGTGCAGGTTGCCTGGCCCACACGAGCCAGCACAAACCGCAAGCTCTCCGGTAAGGTGCGCTTCTGCCCCGGCGGCGAAAGCGGCAACCTCCTCATGGCGGGTCGGCATCCACTTGATGGTCCCCATACGATTGAGGCTGTCGCTGAGGCCGTTCAGTGAATCGCCGGTGACGCCCCAGATACGTTTCACGCCCGCGCTTTCAAGCGTTTTGGCCAGCCAGGCCGCTACGGATTGTTTCATCGGTTTTCCTTGTCCAGTGTGATAGCGCTTACAAGCTTAGTTCAATTCCACGTAAGGGCAGGTAAAAGCCTCCCTAAAATTAGGGCTATTTGTTGCTGAATATTAAGTGTAAATTATTCTCGTTATCATTTTAAAAGGGTGGCAATTCATATGGTTACTAAAATGTTAAATGCAGTGAATGGCGCACTAAGCAAAGACGATCTGGGCAAATTATTCCTGCGCCTGGCGGTAGGTGGCCTGATGCTGTTTCACGGCCTGCATAAGCTGTTTGGGGGCGTGGGCGGCATTAAAGGGATGCTGGCTGCGCACGGAATACCGGAATTTGTGGCCTACGGCGTGCTGCTGGGTGAGGTGCTTGCCCCGCTGCTGATTATTTTAGGGATCCTGACGCGGCTGTCCGCGATTGGGCTGGTATTCACCATGATCGTGGCGTGGCTGCTGGTGGGCGTGGGGGAAACCTTTATGCTGGATAAAACCGGGGCCTGGGGCATTGAGAGCCTGATGTACTTTTTCCTCGGCGCGCTGGCGATAGTCTTTTGTGGTGCGGGGCGTTACGCGTTTGGCAAGGCTGCCTGGCGGTAGAAAAAGAAGAGGCACCGCGAGGTGCCTTTTCAGATTTAAGCGAGCACCAGGTCGCTCTGAGGATGACAGGAGCAGGCCAGCACATAGCCACTGGCGATTTCCTCATCCGTCAGCGTCATGGTGCTGGAGACGGTGTAGTCGCCTGACACAACTTTCGTTTTACAGCAGCCGCACACGCCTGCGCGGCAGGCGGCATTCACCGGCACGCTGTTGCTTTCGAGCGCGGCAAGCAGCGTACTGCCCACCGGTGAGGAGAACTCACGCATCGGCTGCAGCGTGGTGAACTTCAGGCCGCCCGTTGACGGTGCAGCGGATGGCGTAAAGAACACTTCCTGATAAAACGCCGTTACCCCCAGCGCTTTCACTTCTTTTTCAACCTGGGCCATATAAGGCGCGGGCCCGCAGGTCATTACCGTCCGGCCGGCGATATCCGGCACCGAGGCCAGGATCTCGCGGCTCAGCCGTCCGGCAATAAAGCCTTGAGTAGCATTGTTTTCCGCCACCAGGGTCACCGGGTAATGCCGCCATTCGTCAGCAAAAATCACGTCCTGCGGAGAGCGCACGTTGTAGATAACCTGCACGTCCGCCTGCGGGCGATGCTTTGCCAGCCAGCGGCGCATGGCCATAATCGGCGTGACGCCGCAGCCCGCCGCCAGCAGCAGATAGTGCTCTGACGACAGGTTCTCGCAGCTAAACTCCCCTTGTGCTTCAGACAGCCACAGGTAATCACCCACTTTCACCTCGCCGGTAAGCCAGCCGGAGCCAGCGCCGCCGTCGATGCGCCGCACCGTCAGCGTGATGAATTCGCTGATGCCCGGTGTGGAAGAGAGGGTGTAGGCCCGCAGAGTCTCGCTGCCGTTACGAATGCTCACCAGCGCATATTGCCCGGCTTTGTAAGGATAGAAGTCGTGATTGATCAGCGACAGCGTCCAGACATCCGGCGTTTCCTGGTGAATATGGTGCACCTGCATACGATACGGGCACAGCGGCGTTGGCATGGTCATGGGGACTCCTTACGCGCTCATTAACTGTTGAATATCTTGCTCAACGGTGGTGATGGCGCGCAGGCCAAATTTCTCGTTCAGCACCGCCAGCAGGTTTGGCGTGAGGAAGCCCGGCGCGGTTGGGCCGGTGACGATATTCGTGACGCCAAGTGAGAGCAGGGTAAGCAGAATGACAATCGCTTTTTGCTCGAACCAGGAGAGCACCAGGCTCAGCGGCAGATCGTTCACCCCGCAGCCCAGTTTCTCTGCGAGCGTCACGGCCAGAATAATCGCCGAATAGGCGTCGTTACACTGGCCCGCATCTACCAGACGCGGCAGCCCTTCGATGTCGCCGAAGTCCAGTTTGTTAAAGCGATATTTCCCGCAGGCCAGGGTCAGGATCAGGCAGTCCTGAGGCACGCTGGTGGCGAAGTCGGTGAAGTAGTTACGTTCGCCACGCGCCCCGTCGCAGCCGCCGACCAGGAAGATGTGGCGCAGTTTTTCACGGCTGACCAGATCGATAAGCGTGTCTGCCGCCCCCAGCAGGGTCTGACGGCCAAAGCCGACGGTGATCAGGTGCTCGATTTCGCTGTACGGGAAGCCCGCCATTTGCTGAGCCTGGGTAATCACCGGGCCAAAGTTGTCGCCTTCCAGGTGGCTGACGCCCGGCCAGCCGACGATGCTGCGGGTCCAGATTCGGTCATCGTACGCGCCCACGGTTGGGTCGATGATGCAGTTGGAGGTCATCACAATCGGGCCAGGGAAACGGGCGAATTCGGTTTGCTGGTTCTGCCAGCCGCTGCCGTAGTTGCCGACCAGATGCTTGAATTTACGCAGCTCTGGGTAGCCGTGCGCCGGCAGCATTTCCCCGTGGGTATAGACGTTCACGCCGGTGCCTTCGGTTTGCTCGAGCAGGTTATAAAGATCCTTCAGGTCATGGCCGGAAATCAGGATGCATTTCCCGGCCACCGGGCGCACGTTAACCTGGGTTGGCGTTGGGTGGCCGTATTTACCGGTTTCCCCGAGATCCAGAATGCTCATCACTTTGAAGTTCATCTGGCCGATTTCCATGGAGCAGTCCAGCAGGGCGCCCATGTCCGCAGGCCAGGTGCCGAGCCACGCCATGATTTTATGGTACTGGGCATAGATGTCATTGTCGTACTGGCCCAGCACGTGCGCGTGTTCCATATACGCGGCAGCGCCTTTCATGCCGTACAGGCACAGCAGGCGCAGGCCGAGAATGTCTTCGCCAATGTCGGCTTTATCGCGGTTGGGCGTAAATTCGGCGGCCTGACGCTGAAGCTCCCCGAGGTCGCTGCTGACCAGCTGCAGCTCTGCCATTGGGTTAGTTACGGCTGCCGAAGGACTGATAGCCAGAGTGCGGGCTTTCAGATCTTCACGCATCGTAATTGCTTCGCGGGCATAGCCTACGATGCGGGCGGAGTCGAAGTTGACGTTGGTCAACGTAGAGAAGAAGGCGCGTGGGGCAAAGTTATCAATTTCGTGGTCGATAATACCGCGTTCACGAGCGGCGACCGCCCAAGCGGAAAGCCCCTGCAATGTCGCAATCAGCAGGTCCTGCAGGTCGGAAGTCTGGGCCGTTTTACCGCAAACGCCCTGGGCATAGGCACAGCCATCGCCGGCCGGGGTACGGATGGTCTGTTCACATTGCACACAAAACATGATCTCACCTTAAAGTTATATTTTAAATACATGTTTAAGGTTAGGCCTCAGCAGAACAGGTTTAAAGGAATTTTTGGTGCAACTTAATGGGAGATTGATATAGCTCAACTTTGGCGGCAGCAGGCTACCGCCAGAGAGGTATCAGGAGGCGAAGAAGGCCATCAGCAGCGGCGTCAGCAGGCTAAGAATAAAGCCGTGCACGATGGCGGCAGGCACAATTTCCACGCCGCCGCTGCGCTGCAGAACCGGCAGGGTAAAGTCCATCGAGGTCGCACCGCAAAGGCCAAGCGCCGTAGAGCGGCTGCGGCGAACCAGGGCCGGGATCAGCATAATCGCCAGCAGTTCGCGCACCAGGTCATTAAAGAAGGTGGCGCTGCCGATAACCGGCCCGTAAGACTCGGTCATCAGGATCCCGGACAGCGAGTACCAGCCAAACCCGGAAGCCATGGCCAGGCCGGTCTTGATCGGCAAGCCGAGAATCATGGCGTTTATCACCCCGGCGACCATCGAGCTCAGGACGACCACGACGGCGACTATCATACCGCGACGGTTGAGGACGATTTGCTTGATGGTCATGCCGCTGTTACGCAGCTGAATACCGACCAGCAGCAGCAGGAAGATAAGCGTGTATTCGCTTGCCTCGGTGGCATGTTGCAGTACTTCGAACCCGCTCAGCCCCAGCAGGAAACCGAGGGCGACCACGCCGCAAAGCTGCAAAGATTCCAGCGCCATCGCCAGGCGTGATGGCAGTTTTTCCTGTTTATGCTGGTGCCGCCAGGGCAGAGAACGTTCCAGCAGTAAAAGGCCGGCTACGTTACACAGCATAATCACGGCCACGCTGATGACAGAGTAATGCAGGATGGTCAGCAGATTGCTGGCGAGGTTATCGAGAAACGCCAGGCTAATGCCCATCAGGAACAGGATCACGTAAACAATCCAGCTCAGCAGGCGGTTAATAAGCTTAAGCAGGTGAGTTTGTTTCAGTGGGATCAGGTAGCCGGCGATCAGCGGCACCAGGATAATAAGCAATCCTGAGAGCATGGGTGGGACAGTCCTTGTAGTTAAAATGTTACGACGGATGTCACACTACCGAAAGAAAGGAAACGAGTCGAGTAGAGACGAAGAAAAAGGTTTGCGCGGGAGAGGATGGGGGAAATGGCAGGCTCACCGGGGTAAGCCTGCATAAAAATTTAGCTGCGTTTTTCCAGCAGCGTACGATAAATAACGCCGCCCAGGATCCCACCAATAATTGGCATGACCCAGAATAACCACAGCTGATCTAATGCCCAACCGCCCTGGAAAATAGCGACTGCGGTACTGCGCGCCGGGTTTACAGAAGTGTTGGTGACTGGAATGCTAATCAGGTGAATTAAGGTTAATGCCAGACCAATGGCAATCGGGGCAAAACCTGGGGCTGCGAATTTGTCCGTAGCGCCATGAATAACAATTAAGAAACCACAGGTTAATACGATTTCAATAACAATGGCGGACAGCATGGAATATCCACCCGGTGAATGTTCACCGTAGCCGTTGGAGGCAAAACCGCTGGCCGCAGCATCAAAGCCGGTTTTACCGCTGGCGATTAAATACAGAATACCCGCAGCAACAATACCGCCAATGACCTGGGCAATGATGTAGCCAATCACTTCTTTTGCCGGGAAGCGACCACCGGCCCACAGGCCAAGGGTCACCGCGGGGTTAAAGTGCCCGCCAGAGATATGACCGACGGCAAATGCCATGGTCAGCACGGTTAAACCAAATGCCAGTGCCACACCCACGAAACCAATGCCTAATTCAGGGAATGCTGCCGCTAATACCGCGCTACCGCAGCCACCAAATACCAGCCAGAATGTCCCGAAGAACTCGGCTGCTAATTTTCTAAACATAACCACCTCTTCTAAAAGCAAGAAACAACTTACGGCTCACGCGCTAAATCACACGAACCCGATTGTCGCTAATTCACCGTCATTAAGTGAATGACGAAAGTAATATTAAATACGCGTTAATATTAGGTATTTCGCCAATTCGCCACCAGCACAATAAATTCCTGTTTTTTGATTTAGGGCAATGAGGTGTTATTCCTTTTATGAGGAGAGGTGTCGGAAGTATAGATTATCTTTGAATGAAGTAAGAATATTCTGGATAACAAAAAATAGCTCCCCAGCACGAATTGATTATGATAATTGCGGCGTGTTTTATCCCTTAACGCTTTGACATTGTGTAGTTACATTGCTCTCCCGCTTGCCGCTATACTCGAAAAGAACGATGGAATTTAAGGCGGATGCACAGGAGGCGGTATGTTTCTCGAGCGGGTTGAGGTTGTTGGCTTTCGTGGTATTAACCGTTTGTCGTTAATGCTTGAGCAAAACAATGTGCTGATTGGCGAAAACGCCTGGGGTAAATCGAGCCTGCTGGATGCGCTGACGCTGCTGCTTTCTCCGCACCGGGAGCTGTACCATTTTGTGCGCGAGGATTTCTATTTTCCACCGGGTGAGATGCACGGGCGTGAAAGCCATCTGCATATTATTCTGACGTTTCGTGAGGCGGCACCTGGCCACCATTTAGGGCGGCGATACAGGAATCTCGCGCCGGTCTGGATTGCCGGTAGCGACGGCTTTCATCGTATCTATTATCGCCTGGAAGGGGAGCTTGGGGATGAAGGGACGGTACTCACGCTCCGCAGTTTTCTCAACGCTCACGGCCAGCCGCTGACGCTGGATAATATCGACGAAATGGCGATGCACATTACGCGCCTGAATCCTGTCCTGCGGCTCAGGGACGCCCGCTTTATGCGGCGGCTACGCAACGGCGGGATGCCCGAAATGCCGGATACGGAGCTGACGGCGCGCCAGCTGGATTTTCTGGCGCGGGAGCTGGTGTCGAGACCGCAAAACCTCACCGACGCGCAGCTACGGCAGGGACTTTCGGCCATGGTGCAGCTGCTGGAGCACTATTTTTCTGAACAGGGCGCGGTGGCTCATCAGCGCCTGATGCGGCGACGTTCCCATGATGAGCAGCGCAGCTGGCGCTATCTGGATGTGATCAACCGAATGATCGACAAGCCGGGCAGCCGTTCGCACCGCATGATCCTGCTGGGCATGTTTTCTACCTTGCTGCAGGCGAAGGGCAGCATTGCGCTCGATCGCGATGCCCGTCCGCTTCTGCTGGTGGAAGACCCGGAAACACGCCTGCACCCGATCATGCTGTCTGTCGCCTGGCATCTGCTCAATCTGCTGCCGCTGCAAAAGATCACCACCACAAATTCCGGCGAATTACTCTCGCTGACGCCGGTTGAGCATGTGTGTCGCCTGGTGCGTGAATCTTCGCGCGTGGCGGCATGGCGATTAGGGCCGGGCGGCATGAACGCGGAAGACAGCCGGCGAATTGCTTTCCATATTCGTTTTAACCGTGCCTCTTCCCTCTTTTCCCGCTGCTGGCTGCTGGTGGAAGGTGAAACCGAAGTGTGGGTGATGAACGAACTGGCGCGACAGTGTGGGCACCATTTTGATGCCGAAGGCGTGAAGGTGATTGAATTCGCCCAGTCCGGCCTGCGCCCTCTCATTAAGTTTGCCCGGCGCATGGGCATTGAGTGGCACGTGCTGGTCGACGGCGATGACGCCGGTAAAAAATACGCCGCCACGGTTCGCGGCCTGCTGGATAACGATCGCGACCAGGAACGCGATCATCTTACGGCGCTTCCGGCTCTGGATATGGAGCACTTTATGTATCGGCAGGGGTTTGCAGACGTGTTTCATCGCGTGGCACAGCTGCCCGATAACGTGCCGATGAATTTGCGCCGGATTATTACCAAGGCTATTCATCGTTCGTCGAAGCCGGATTTAGCCATAGAGGTGGCGCTGGAGGCGGGGCGTCGCGGCGTGGATGCGGTTCCACCGCTGTTTCGTAAAATGTTTTCCCGGGTGCTTTGGCTGGCTCGTGGCCGGGCGGATTAACGCCCGGCTCGCCATTCGGGTTTAGAAGTGGCTGTTGATATTGCTCATCATGCCGTCCAGAAGCTCATAGCGGCGGCGGTATTCCGCACGTTTTTTGCTCGCAATATCTTCCAGCGGCTTGCGCTCAACGCTGGACGGCAGGGCAAACAGGCCGTCGGCGCGCAGCTCGCCGCTCATGGATTTCCAGAAACTGTCATAGTCAGCGTGTAGGCTGTCTTTTTTCTTCTTCTCATAGCGCCAGGAGCGGTAGATATGCGTGCTGTTGCTCACCGCCAGAATGCGTTCCGCGTCGAGAAGCTTCGCCAGTTCACAGGCCACTTCAAGCAGAATGCGTTTCGGGAACAGGCCGTGGCAGGCTTTGGTCGCAGCCTGAATTGCTTCATGAGGAACCCAGGGTTTTGCCCCTTGCAGGCAGCCTATGAACAGGGTGTTTTTACCTTCAAACTGGTTGAGGGTGAAGGTAATGCGCGCCAGCGGAACGCCGTCTTCATTACAGAAGTTCAGGAATGCTTCCCCTTCCTTGCCTTCGATATCATGGGAGGTAAGGTCGATAAACATCAGTTCGTTGTTCTTGCCCACCAGCGTTGCCAGGCGGTAGCCTTCGGTAGCGAAATGCCCGTTGAGCAGCTTCTTCGGCATCTTCTCGGCAATTTTTTGGTAGTGGTAACCGATGGTGTCACGCGTATGCTTGCGGTTAAGCGGCAGCGCGAGGTAAGGGCGATGCAGGCGGCAAGGCAGCCCCGGCTGAGCGTTTAGCATGCTGGCGAGGTGCGGCTGGCTGGCAAGATTATTCATCAGGCTGGCGGTATGCACAGGCATCGCCAGTGAGCGCAAAATAAACTTGCGGCGATAAGCCTTCTTACTCCAGGATGCTCCCGGCTGCCACTCACCTGTTGCTAAAGAAAGGAAGAGTTTCCAGCCCGTTTGAGGCAGGGTTTCGGTGATTTGGGTGGCAGCGATCTGGGACATAATTAAAACCTGAATTCGACTAAGATGGCGCTATTTCAGCACGCCGGATATCAACCGACATTCAATCACTGTTACACTTCTTCACATTGTGCAGTTTGTTTAAGATTTGTTTAATCATGCTTTGTCTATTTCAGGACTTATATGAAACTTAAGGGAAAATTCAAAAAACGTTACTGGCTCTACGCGCTATTAGTGGTGATATTTTTCCTCTGGCTATGGCAGTTTTTGCATGCGCCAACCCCGCAATACCAGACGATGATTGTGCGTAAGGCTTCTCTCCAGCAAAGCGTTCTGGCTACCGGAAAGCTTGATGCCGTGCGCAAGGTTGACGTGGGTGCGCAGGTGAGCGGGCAGTTAAAAACGCTGTCGGTGAGCATTGGCGATAAAGTGAAAAAAGATCAGCTTCTGGGGGTTATCGATCCGGAACAGGCGGAAAACCAGGTTAAAGAGGTGGAGGCCACGCTGATGGAACTGCGGGCGCAACGCATGCAGTCCGAAGCCGAAAGCAAGCTTGCCGCAGTAACGCTTTCTCGTCAGCAGGCGCTGGCGAAGACCCAGGCTGTATCACGTCAGGATCTGGATAAGGCAGCAACCGATCTGGCGGTCAAACAGGCGCAGATTGGTACCATTGATGCACAAATCAAGCGTAATCAGGCCTCACTCAGCACCGCGAAAACGAATCTTGAATTTACCCGCATCGTTGCCCCAATGGCGGGCGAAGTGACGCAAATAACGACGCTGCAGGGGCAAACCGTGATTGCCGCTCAGCAGGCGCCGAATATCCTGACGCTGGCGGATTTAAGCACCATGTTGGTGAAGGCGCAGGTGTCCGAAGCCGATGTGATTCACCTTAAGCCGGGCCAGAAAGCCTGGTTCACCGTGCTGGGAGACCCGATGACCCGCTATGAAGGCGTGCTTAAGGATATCCTGCCGACGCCGGATAAGGTCAACGAGGCTATCTTCTACAATGCGCGTTTTGAGGTGCCGAATCCGAAAGGCATTCTGCGTCTCGATATGACCGCGCAGGTGCATATTCAGCTGGGTGGCGTAAAAGATGTGCTGACCATTCCGCTGGCCGCGCTGGGCGAACCGATTGGTGATAATCGCTATAACATCACCGTGCTGCGCAACGGCGAAACGAAAGTGCGTGAGATAACCATCGGCATGCGTAACGACACCCAGGTTCAGGTCGTGAACGGGCTGGAAGAAGGCGAAGAGGTGGTGACTGGTCGCGCCAACGCCGGGAGCAGCAAATGACGGCGCTGCTTGAGCTAAAGGATATTCGTCGTAGCTATCCCTCCGGTGAAGAGCAGGTGGAGGTGCTGAAGGGCATCAGCCTGACGATTGAGGCCGGGGAAATGGTGGCGATTGTCGGTGCATCCGGCTCCGGCAAGTCTACGCTAATGAACATTCTTGGCTGTCTGGATAAGCCAAGCCACGGGAGCTACAAGGTGGCTGGCGTGGATGTCGCGGGGCTGGATAACGATGCGCTGGCGACGCTACGCCGCGAGCATTTCGGCTTTATCTTCCAGCGTTACCATCTGCTCTCTCACCTGAATGCTTCGCAAAACGTTGAGGTTCCTGCGGTCTATGCCGGGACAACGAGAGCCCAGCGGCAGCAGCGTGCGCACGAGTTGCTGGGGCGTCTTGGGCTGAAGGAGCGGGTGGAATATCTTCCTTCGCAGCTTTCGGGCGGGCAGCAGCAGCGGGTCAGTATCGCACGTGCGCTGATGAACGGCGGGCAGGTGATTCTGGCCGATGAACCCACCGGTGCACTCGACAGCCATTCCGGCGAAGAGGTGATGGCAACCCTGAAGCAGCTTCGTGAGCGCGGGCATACGGTGATTATCGTGACCCACGACCCGGCGGTTGCGGCGCAGGCTCAGCGTATTATCGAAATTCGCGACGGTGAAATTATCAGTAACCCGCCGCCGGTTCATCAGCCTTCGGCACGGGCGGTTGAAAATCAGGCGCTGAGAAGCGGCTCATCCGTACAGCAGGTTATCAGCAGCTTCCGCGAGGCACTCGGTATGGCGTGGCTGGCGATGGCTGCAAACAAGATGCGCACGTTGCTGACCATGCTCGGCATTATTATTGGTATTGCCTCGGTGGTTTCTATCGTGGTGGTGGGTGATGCCGCCAAACAGATGGTGCTGGAAGATATTCGCTCCATCGGGACCAACACTATTGACGTTTATCCCGGTAAAGACTTCGGCGATGACGATCCGCAGTTCCAGCAGGCGCTGAAATATGATGATTTGCTGGCTATCCGCCAGCAGCCCTGGGTGAGTTCGGCCACGCCCTCTATTTCCAGCAATTTGCGCCTGCGCTACGGCAACGTGGATGCGGCGGCCAGCGTCAATGGGGTTAGCGGCGACTATTTCGATGTTTACGGCATGACGATGAGCCAGGGCGCAAGCTTTAATGACGAACAGATGAACGGCCGCGCGCAGGTCGTGGTGCTGGATGCCAATAGCAAAAGACAGCTATTCCCGAACAAAAGTGAGGTGGTCGGCGAAGTCGTGCTGGTCGGCAATATGCCGGCGACGGTGATTGGCGTGGCGGAAGAAAAACAGTCGATGTTTGGCAGCAGCAAGGTGCTACGCGTCTGGCTGCCTTATAACACGATGGCCGGGCGCGTGATGGGTCAGAGCTGGCTTAACTCGATCACCGTGCGGGTGAAAGAAGGCTATGACAGCCATGAAGCCGAGCAGCAGCTTAATCGTCTGCTGTTGCTGCGTCACGGCAAGAAAGACTTTTTCAGCTATAACATGGACGGGCTGTTGAAAACGGCGGAAAAGACCACACGTACTCTTCAGATGTTCCTGACGCTGGTGGCGGTGATTTCGCTGCTGGTGGGGGGGATCGGCGTTATGAATATTATGCTGGTGTCGGTTACCGAGCGGACCAAAGAGATTGGGATCCGCATGGCGGTTGGGGCGCGAGCCAGCGACGTGCTGCAGCAGTTTTTAATTGAGGCGGTGCTGGTGTGTCTGGTCGGCGGGGCGTTGGGGATTTCCCTGTCGCTGCTGATTGCCTTCACGCTGCAGCTGGTGCTGCCGGGCTGGCAGATAGGTTTCTCGCCGGTTGCGCTGCTCACCGCGTTTGGCTGTTCGACCGCGACGGGCGTGCTGTTTGGCTGGCTGCCGGCCAGAAACGCGGCTCGGCTGAATCCTATCGATGCGTTAGCGCGCGAGTAGCTCCGGTGGCTGACGATAAAAAAATGCCAGCCTTGCGGACTGGCATTTTATCTGCGGGATGTACACAATTAACCAGGGTTCCCGGGCGCTAGGCGACGGCTTCCGCCTCGTGGGGAACGATCAGGCTGGCATGGTTGCCTTTAGGTCCTTCGTGTACATCAAACCTGACAAGTTGCCCGGCTTTTAGCGTTCTGTATCCGTCCATCTGAATGGTGGAGTAGTGGGCGAAGATGTCTTCGCCGCCGCCTTCCGGGCAGATAAAACCGAACCCTTTGGCGTTATTGAACCATTTAACAGTACCCGTCTCCATGCTTCGACATCCTTCGTAAATCTTAATAGTGAGATGGAATCAACCGGTGGGTAAGGGCGGGCTGTTCAAAACCTCGCCAACTCACCCCGCTACAATGTAGATATTTTATACACTGCGTCAAGCATCTGGCGGGGCTGGTTGGGCAACAATGAGTCAAAAATTTGAAGCAGTTAACGCTATTGCCATTAATGTGATGCAGCTCGCTTACGGGAAAAAGTAGCGGGATCGAATACGATGCAATACGTTTGCTAAAAGCGTATTACACTCAATATAAGGCCTTGCCTGACAGTGTGTTGGGCTTCAACAAACGATGATAAATCGAAATGGGTAAGACGAACGACTGGTTGGACTTTGACCAAATGGCGGCGGATAAACTGCGCGAAACGCTAAAACCGCCCTCCATGTATAAAGTTATACTGATGAACGACGACTACACGCCAATGGAATTTGTTATTGACGTACTGCAAAAGTTCTTTTCTTATGATGTTGAACGTGCAACGCAGTTGATGCTCACGGTTCACTATCAGGGTAAAGCTATCTGTGGCATCTTTACTGCAGAAGTAGCGGAAACCAAAGTGGCGTTAGTGAACCAGTATGCAAGGGAGAACGAGTACCCGCTGCTGTGTACGCTAGAAAAGGCCTGACAAGGCCGATAATTTGGGGAGGTGCCTATGCTCAATCAAGAACTGGAACTCAGTTTAAACATGGCTTTCGCCAGAGCGCGCGAGCACCGACATGAATTTATGACCGTCGAGCATCTGTTACTGGCGTTGCTCAGTAACCCATCTGCCCGCGAAGCGCTGGAAGCGTGTTCTGTGGACATGGTGGCGCTGCGACAGGAACTCGAGGCCTTCATCGAACAAACCACGCCGGTCCTGCCACCTAACGTTGAAGAGCGCGACACTCAGCCGACGCTCAGCTTCCAGCGTGTGCTGCAGCGAGCGGTGTTCCACGTCCAGTCCTCCGGGCGCAGCGAAGTCACCGGCGCCAACGTGCTGGTGGCCATTTTCAGCGAGCAGGAATCCCAGGCGGCCTATCTGCTGCGCAAACATGAAGTGAGCCGCCTTGACGTGGTGAACTTCATCTCTCACGGCACGCGCAAAGACGAACCGAATCAGTCATCGGGCTCTGAAAACCCGGTCAACGAAGAGCAAGCAGGCGGGGAGGAACGTATGGAAAACTTCACCACCAATCTTAATCAGCTTGCGCGCGTTGGCGGGATCGATCCGCTGATTGGCCGCGATAAAGAGCTGGAGCGTGCTATTCAGGTTCTGTGCCGTCGCCGTAAAAATAACCCGCTGCTGGTCGGTGAATCCGGCGTCGGGAAAACCGCGATTGCCGAAGGGCTGGCGTGGAGAATCGTGCAGGGTGACGTGCCGGAAGTGATGGCCGACTGCACTATCTATTCGCTGGACATTGGTTCTCTGCTGGCCGGTACCAAATACCGCGGTGATTTTGAAAAACGTTTTAAAGCGCTGCTGAAACAGCTCGAGCAGGATAAAAATAGCATCCTGTTTATCGATGAGATTCACACCATCATCGGCGCGGGTGCGGCTTCCGGTGGCCAGGTTGATGCCGCTAACCTGATTAAACCGCTGCTGTCCGGCGGTAAAATCCGCGTGATTGGCTCGACCACCTATCAGGAATTCAGCAACATCTTTGAAAAAGACCGTGCTCTGGCACGTCGCTTCCAGAAGATTGATATTACCGAGCCAACCGTTGAAGAGACGGTGCAGATAATCAACGGCCTGAAGCCGAAATATGAAGCGCACCACGACGTACGCTACACCGCGAAGGCCGTTCGCGCTGCGGTTGAGTTGGCGGTGAAATACATCAATGACAGGCACCTGCCGGATAAGGCTATTGACGTCATTGATGAGGCGGGCGCACGTAGCCGCCTGATGCCGGTCAGCAAACGTAAGAAAACCGTTAACGTGGCGGACATCGAAACCGTGGTAGCTCGCATCGCGCGTATCCCGGAAAAAAGCGTTTCCGCGAGCGATCGCGATACGCTGAAAAGCCTGGGCGACCGCCTGAAAATGCTGGTGTTTGGCCAGGATAAGGCGATTGAAGCGCTGACTGAAGCTATCAAGATGAGCCGCGCTGGTTTGGGGCAGGATCATAAGCCTGTGGGCTCATTCCTGTTTGCCGGGCCAACCGGTGTCGGTAAGACTGAAGTCACCGTCCAACTGGCGAAGTCGCTGGGTATTGAGCTGCTGCGCTTTGATATGTCCGAGTACATGGAGCGTCATACCGTGAGCCGCTTGATTGGTGCGCCTCCAGGTTATGTCGGCTTCGATCAGGGTGGCCTGCTGACGGACGCGGTCATTAAGCACCCGCATGCCGTTCTGCTGCTCGATGAAATCGAAAAAGCGCATCCGGATGTCTTTAACCTGCTGCTGCAGGTGATGGATAACGGGACGCTGACCGACAACAACGGGCGTAAGGCGGACTTCCGCAACGTGATCCTGGTAATGACGACTAACGCCGGGGTCCGGGAAACTGAACGTAAGTCCATCGGGCTTATCCGTCAGGACAACAGCACCGACGCGATGGAAGAGATCAAAAAGATCTTTACGCCAGAGTTCCGTAACCGTCTCGACAACATTATCTGGTTCAACCATCTCTCTACCGAGGTGATTCATCAGGTGGTGGATAAATTTATCGTCGAGCTTCAGGTGCAGCTGGATCAGAAAGGCGTTTCGCTGGAAGTTAGCCAGGAAGCGCGTGACTGGCTGGCAGAGAAGGGGTATGACCGTGCGATGGGCGCTCGCCCAATGGCGCGTGTCATTCAGGACAGCCTGAAAAAACCGCTGGCTAACGAGCTGCTGTTCGGTAGCCTGGTGGAC
The DNA here is from genome assembly GCF_000757825.1 of Cedecea neteri. Taxonomy (GTDB): domain Bacteria; phylum Pseudomonadota; class Gammaproteobacteria; order Enterobacterales; family Enterobacteriaceae; genus Cedecea; species Cedecea selenatireducens. The sequence continues at coordinate 1,148,140 of NZ_CP009451.1, read as the reverse complement.
GGCGGGCAGGTGACGGTGGCGCTGGATAAAGACCAGCAGCAGCTGACCTTCAACTTTGTGAGTGCGCAAAAGCACAAGCCGGAAGCCGCGCACTAACGCCGTACTATAAGCATAAAAAAGGCCGGGCATTGCCCGGCCTTTCTATTACGACTAACTCTCAACGCCGCCCATCTCAGGCCGCGGAATCGAAACTATCAACGGCTACGGAAGACAATGCGGCCTTTGCTCAGGTCGTACGGGGTCAGCTCAACGGTGACTTTGTCGCCCGTCAGAATGCGGATGTAGTTTTTGCGCATTTTACCGGAGATATGAGCGGTAACCACGTGCCCGTTTTCCAGCTCAACGCGGAACATGGTGTTAGGTAACGTATCAAGTACGGTACCCTGCATTTCAATATTGTCTTCTTTGGCCATCTAATCCTCTGGGGTATCACTACCGTAGTTTGAACCGGCAAGATAATGCCGAAGTTCGCTTATCATGTAAAGAATTGTTGGTGAAATCACCAATGAAAGTGCATTTTGCTTATTACCCGCCGGGTCACAGCTTGCGCATAGCAACGTCTGCGATGAAGAACGCAAAGAGATAAATGAGAGGGTATTCCCTTAAACAATAAATCCCAAACGATGGCGGGGTAGCAGGCAAAAGCCACTTAGCGGCGCTAATTATAACACCCTCACATAAAATGTGTTGTTAAACATTATTGTTCCAGCGTCTGCGGAACCCAGCAGTGAGGGCCTAAATGCTGCGGGCGAAGCTCCGCTAATGCCTGGAGATAATCCCGGCGGGGAATTTCTATCACGCCCAGCGAAGCCGTGTGCTCATTAAGCACCTGGCAGTCGATCAATTTACCGCCGTGGCGAATAAAATGTTGGCAGAAAACCAGCAGCGCAGTTTTTGAGGCATTAACTCGTCGGCTGAACATAGATTCGCCGCAAAATAGCGCGCCTTGCGCGACGCCGTACATGCCGCCAACCAGCTCTTCGCCGTCCCATACCTCAATAGAATGGGCATGGCCAAGTTCATGCAGGCGTAAATAGGCTTCCACAATTTCTGCGGTTATCCATGTCCCTTCATTGCGGTCGCTCGCACAGCCGTATAGCACGTGCTCAAAGGCATGGTTCAGCGTGACTCTATAAGGCGCAGCGCGGTGAAAGCGCTTCATGCTGCGGCTGAGGTGGAACTGCTCCGGATATAGTACGGCGCGAGGGTCCGGGGACCACCACAGGATAGGGTCCCCGGGAGAAAACCACGGAAAAATACCGCGCTGATAGGCCATCAGCAGACGAGCGGGGCCAAGGTCGCCGCCAAGCGCCAGTAACCCATTGGGTTCACGCAACGCCCCTTCCGGCGAAGGAAAGGCAATCGAGTCACGAGAAAGCTGCACCAGGCGCATGACGACAAAAACTCCAGAGCAATATTGTATTGATAATAGTCTATTCAGAACGCCTAAAGGCGCTGGCGAAATTGATAATAACGTCCACCGGACGCCATCAATTCGGCGTGATTACCTTGCTCAATTATCTGTCCGTTGTCCATCACAATTATGCTGTCAAAAGCGTTCAACCCCCGCAGCCGGTGGGTGACCATTAGCACGGTTTTATTCCTGGTGACTTCGGCTAATAAATCAAGAATTTGACGCTCGGTTTCTGCATCCAAACCTTCGGTAGGTTCGTCCAGCAGCATGAGAGGGGCGTTGTGCAACATCGCTCTCGCAATCGCAAGGCGGCGGAGCTCACCGCCGGACAGCTGACGGCCGCCTTCACCCAGCCAGCCGTTGAGTCCGCCGTCGTCCAGCAGTTTCTCCAGACCAACCTGGCCGAGGGCGGTGCTAAGCTGCTCATCGCTTGCCTCAGGGGCTGCCAGCAGCAGATTATCGCGCAGGGTGGCGCTGAACAGGTGCACACGCTGCGGTACGACGCTGGTTGCCCTGCGCAGCGTAGCTTCATCAAACGAGCTTAACGCGATGCCGTTAAGCTGAATCTCACCCTGCCGGGCATCCCATGCGCGGGTAAGTAATTGCAGCAGCGTAGATTTTCCGCAGCCGGTTTTGCCGAGAATAGCAATGCGTTGCCCGGCGTTGACGGACAAAGCGATATCTTTCAGCGCCGGCTGACTTTGCCCTGGATAGGTAAAGCTTACGCCACGAACTTCCAGAGCAGCCTGCTGTTGCTCGGGTTGCGAAGCTTCAGGGAAGGTAACTTCCGGAACCTGGCTGGTGATTTGCGTTACCCGTAGCGCAGAGGCGATAACCTGACCGAGATGTTGGAATGCGCCGGTAACCGGAGCCATTGCCTCGAAGGCTGCCAGCGCACAAAACACAAACAGGGCAATCAGCGCGCCGGGAGACTGGCTTTCACCGACGCCCGCCGACGCCATCCACAGCATAGTCAGGACGGCAATGCCGCTGATAAGCAGCATGACGGCCTGTGACAGAGCCGTTAGCCCGGCCTGGCGGCGCTGAGCCTCCTGCCAGCTATTTTCTGTAGCGTCTAACTGTTCACGCGCGCGGGTTGCTGCGCCGAAAATGGTTAACTCTGCGTGGCTTTGCAGCCAGGCGGTCAATTGCTGACGATAGTGCCCGCGCTGGACGGTCAGAGCTTCACCGGTTGGCTGCCCGGCGCGATAAAACAGTGGCGGCAGCAGGAGCAGCGTCGCGAGTAAAATTCCGCCCAGGGTTAACGCCAGGGTGGTATCGAGAAAACTCAGGCCAAAAGTCACCACCACGATGACGACAAAAGCGCCGACGAGCGGTGAAATAACCCGCAAGTAGAGGTGATCTAGCGTATCGACGTCCGCAACGACCCGGTTTAACAGTTCACCTTGACGGAAGCGGGCCAGCCCGGCAGGGGAGAGCGGCAGCAGCTTGCTGAAGGTAGAAACACGTAAATGCTGCAGCACGCGGAAGGTGGCATCATGGCTAACCAGACGCTCGAAATAACGGCCTGCGGTGCGGGTAATCGCCGCGCCGCGAACGCCTGCGGCAGGCAGCATGTAGTTAAAGCTGTAGAGCCCGGCAACGCCAACTACGGCAGACGCCGAAAGGAACCAGCCTGAGAGCGTCAACAGGCCAATGCTGGCGAGCAGCGTGATGATGGCTAGTACAACGCCTAAAGACAGCAACCACTTATGGCGACGATAGAGTGCCAGATAAGGCAACAGGGCGCGCATTAAATCTCCTCCTGACGGCTGGCCAGTAATACCGCAAAGGGGCCATCTTCGGCGGAAAGCTGAGCAAAACTTCCTTGCTGAACAATCTGCCCGTTACGCATCACCCATATTTGGTCCCAGTCGCTGATGTAATCCAGCTGGTGAGTGACCATCAGGGTAGTTTGCTGGCGGGATGCCTCAGTAAGCGCTTCCATAACGCGCTGTTCGCTATGAGCATCCAGGCTTGCCGCGGGTTCGTCCAGCAGCAAAACTCCGCAAGGCGCGAGCAGTGCTCTGGCAACGGCCACTCGCTGCGCCTGGCCCATGGACAAACGCGTGGACTGGTCGCCAGGTGAGGTATCGATGCCTTCAGGCAGCAGCGGCAGAAACTCCGTCACCGACGCTTTATCCAGCGCCGCCTGCAGGCTGGTATCGTCCGCCTCAGGCAAGCCCAGTAGCACGTTATCCCGAAGTGTAGCGGCCGGTAGCTGAGGGTTTTGTCCCACCCAGCTAAGCTGCGCACGCCACCAGTCTGGCGAAAGCTGCGCCAGCTCGACGCCGTTGATAAGCAACTGGCCCTGGTAGGGAAGGAACCCGGAAAGGACATTCAGCAGGGAGCTTTTGCCCGCGCCGCTTTGACCGACCAGCGCCACGCGCAGCCCGGCAGGAAGCGTAAAGCTAAGCGGCCCGGCCAGCACTTTCCCCTCGGCAGACAGAATTGTCATTTCGCGAGCTTCGATAGCAAAAGGCCCGTTGCCGGACAGCTGCACCGTTCCCTGTTCGGGGTGCTGCAGCGGCGAGTCGAGGAAGGTCATCAGGGTATCTGCCGCGCCCACGGCCTGGGCTTTGGCGTGATAGAAGGTGCCCATATCACGCAGCGGCTGGAAGAATTCGGGAGCAAGAATAAGCGCCAGGAAGCCGGCAAACAGCGTTACGCCGGTGCCGTAGTGGCCAAAATTCAGCTCGCCAAGGTAAGAGAAACCGAAATAGACGGCAACCACGGCGATAGATAAAGAAGCGAAGAACTCCAGCACGCCGGAAGAAAGAAATGCCATGCGCAGCACTTCCATGGTGCGCTGGCGGAAGTCCTGACTAGCGGCACGAATGTTTTCGGTTTCCGCAGCGCCGCGGTTAAATACGCGGAGCGTTTCCATTCCGCGAAGGCGATCGAGGAAGTGCCCGCTGAGGCGCGCCAGCGCCTGAAAATTACGGCGGTTAGCATCGGCAGCGCCCATGCCTACCAGCGCCATAAAGATCGGGATAAGCGGCGCGGTGCCCAGCAAAATGAGCGCCGCTGCCCAGTTGATGGGAAAGATGGCGACGATAATCAGCAGGGGGACCATAACCGCCAGCGACATCTGGGGCAGGTAGCGCGCGTAATAGTCATGCATGTCTTCAATTTGTTCGAGGACCAGCGTCGCCCAACTGCCAACTGGCTTACCCTGAATCCAGGCTGGGCCGGCCTGGTGTAGCCTGTCGAGTACTTTGCGGCGAATTTCCTGGCGGATATGAAGTCCGGCATAAAAACCGACCTTTTCCCTCAGCCAGACGATCCAGGCGCGTAAAACAAACACCAGGACCAGCAAAATAAACGGCATGAGCAGTGCTTCACGCGGAATATTTTCCATAATCATGTGCTGGAGAATGCGGGCCAGCAGCCAGGCCTGGGCAACAATCAGTAAACCACTGACCAAACCGAGCAGGCGTGACAGGCCGAGCCAACGGCGAGAGATGAGACTTTGCTGCTTTAGCCAGAGGCTAAGTTCTTGCTGACGGGTTTTATTCATCGCGTGCCAGATGCTGGTAGAAGAAGGAAAACTCAGGCAATTTTGACAGGCAATGTTACATGGCAGAAACAAGAAAGGCGACCAGCAAGGCCGCCTTTTTTAACATCTTTAATTTATTTACACTGTTCGGCCAGGCCGTCGAGATAACGCTCGGCGTCCAGCGCGGCCATACAGCCGGTACCCGCGGAGGTAATGGCCTGACGATAGATATGATCCATCACGTCGCCAGCGGCAAAGACGCCAGGGATGCTGGTTTGGGTTGCGTTGCCGTGAATACCAGACTGCACCTTGATGTAGCCGTTTTCCAGCTCCAGCTGGCCGTTGAAAATCGCGGTATTCGGACTGTGGCCGATAGCCACAAATAAGCCTGCAACTTCCAGCTCTTCGATAATGTCGGTATTTTGCGTATCACGCAAGCGAAGGCCGCTGACGCCCATCTGATCGCCGGTCACTTCTTCCAGCGTGCGGTGGGTGTGCAGCACGATGTTGCCGTTCTGTACTTTATCCATCAGACGATTAATCAGGATCTTCTCCGCGCGGAAGCTGTCGCGGCGGTGGATCAGATGCACTTCAGAGGCGATGTTCGCCAGATACAGCGCTTCTTCGACTGCGGTATTCCCGCCGCCGATGACCGCGACTTTCTGGTTGCGGTAGAAGAAGCCATCGCAGGTGGCACAGGCTGAAACGCCGCGGCCTTTGAACGCTTCTTCGGAAGGCAGGCCCAGATAACGTGCAGAGGCGCCGGTTGCAATAATCAGCGCGTCGCAGGTGTATTCGCCGCTGTCGCCCACCAGGCGGAACGGACGGTTCTGCAGATCGACGCTGGTGATGTGGTCGAAGAGAATTTCGGTTTCGAACTTGGCCGCATGCTCGTGCATGCGTTCCATCAGTAACGGACCGGTCAGGTCGTTAGGATCGCCAGGCCAGTTTTCGACTTCGGTGGTGGTGGTCAGCTGGCCGCCTTTTTCCATGCCGGTAATCAGTACCGGTTTTAAGTTGGCGCGTGCAGCGTAGACCGCTGCGGTATAGCCCGCAGGGCCGGAGCCAAGAATAAGCAGCTTACTGTGTTTAGCTGTGCCCATGAGATCCTCATTGAACGTTTACAGACAATGGGGGTGATTGTAGGGAATTCGTTGCATTAAAAAAAGAGTGCAGCAATGTTGTTAACGATGTGTGTCATCGATGCTGCCTATAAGCCCAATGAATATCACCGTCATGTGCATAAATAATCATTGTAATAGCACGGTAATCACGGGGCGAAAATGATGAATAATCATCAGCCAAAAGGAATATCTGGCACGTTCCACTAAAAATAGATGTTTTGCTTTGACAATCCCCTAAGCATTTGCGAAAACATTCGAGGAAGAAAAACATTTGGTGATGTGGAAGCCGCGTGCTCTCGCGCAAACCTGATGCAAATTTACCGAGTTATTGAAATTTACGCATGACGTGGACAGACGTTATGCGTGATGTCGATAGCAGCCGAAAGGCATCGGTCTTCTCACGTACACCCTGAACATTGACGTCACCAGGGTTATGGCAGGTGAAGGAAGGAATAGAGAGAGACAATAATAATGGTAGATAGCAAGAAGCGCCCGGGCAAAGATCTCGACCGTATCGATCGCAATATTCTCAACGAATTGCAAAAGGATGGGCGCATTTCTAACGTTGAGCTTTCCAAGCGTGTTGGGCTTTCGCCGACGCCGTGCCTTGAGCGCGTTCGTCGTCTGGAACGTCAGGGTTTTATTCAGGGCTATACGGCGCTGTTAAACCCGCATTATCTGGATGCCTCACTGTTGGTCTTTGTTGAGATTACTCTGAATCGTGGCGCCCCGGATGTGTTTGAGCAATTTAACGCCGCAGTGCAAAAACTTGAAGAAATTCAAGAGTGTCATCTCGTATCCGGTGATTTCGACTACCTGTTGAAAACACGCGTGCCGGATATGTCGGCGTATCGTAAACTCTTAGGTGAGACCCTGCTGCGTCTGCCGGGCGTTAACGACACCCGTACTTATGTTGTCATGGAAGAGGTCAAACAGAGTAACCGTTTGGTCATTAAGACCCGTTAATACGGGCCAGGTGCAAAATTGGCGTATTTTGGTTACACTCCTGGGAATCCATACAGCAACAGCTCCGGCATGCCGCCGGTGCTGTTGTCTCCATTGAGTTTAAGGACCTGGAGAGCCTTTCTTGAGCCAGGAATATACCGAAGATAAAGAAGTAACATTGCGGAAACTGAGCAGCGGGCGCCGTTTACTCGAGGCTTTGCTGATCCTTGTCGCCTTATTTGCCATCTATTTGATGGTTGCCTTGTTAAGCTTTAACCCCTCAGACCCTAGCTGGTCTCAAACCGCGTGGCATGAGCCTATCCATAATCTGGGTGGCGCGCCGGGAGCGTGGTTTGCCGATACGTTGTTCTTCATTTTCGGCGTGATGGCGTACACCATTCCGGTGATCATCATCGGTGGCTGCTGGTTCACCTGGCGGCAGCGCGACAGTGAAGAGTTCATCGATTATTTTGCCGTTTCGCTACGCCTTATCGGCGTGCTTGCTATGGTGCTGACCTCGTGCGGGCTGGCGGCCATCAATGCGGACGATATCTGGTACTTCGCCTCGGGCGGCGTGCTGGGCAGTTTGCTCAGTACCGCTATGATGCCGTTACTTAACAGCAGCGGCGGCACAATTGCGCTGCTTTGCGTATGGGCGGCTGGTCTGACGCTGTTCACCGGCTGGTCCTGGGTCAGCATTGCCGAGAAGCTCGGCAGCGCGGTGTTAACCGTTCTTACGTTTGCCAGCAATCGCACCCGTCGGGATAACACCTGGCAGGATGAGGACGAGTACGAAGAAGAGCACCATGCAGACGAACAGCAGCACGTTTCTACCGAGAAGCGTGAATCCCGTCGGGCGCGTATTTTACGCGGGGCGCTTGCACGTAAGCAGCGTCTGTCGCAGAAGTTTGCTAACCCTAACGGCCGCAAAACGGATGCAGCGTTGTTCTCCGGCAAGCGGATGGACGATGCAGAAGACGACGTCCTGTTCAGCGCGCGTGGCGTAGAGGCCGACCCGAACGATGTGCTGTTCTCCGGGCACAAAGCGACGCTGCCGGAAGAGCAAGAATACGATCCGCTGTTCAGCGGGCATTCTGCCGTTGAGCCGATTGCTGCGGCCGCTGCGGCAACGACCGCTAACCAGTCGTGGGCAGCACCTGTGCCGCCGGTTGCGCCAATGCCTCCGGTATCCACACCGGCTCCAGTCGTTGAGGCCGAGCCCGCTGCCCCCGCGATTGCATGGGAACCAGCGCCGACAATGGTCACGCCAGAGCCGGTTATTGCTCCTGCTCCGGATCATTACACTTCTCCGCATCCAGCAAGCGTACAGCAGCAAGTTCCGCATGAGATCCATCAAAGCTGGGCTGAACCTGTTGCGCCTGCGGCTCAGCCATTCGCAGAGCCACAGCCGACGCCAGAGCCGGTAGAAGAGGTGAAATACGTTCGCCCGCCGATGTACCACTTTGAAGAAGTGGAAGAGAAGCGCGCCCGTGAACGTGAGCAGCTTGCGGCCTGGTATCAGCCCGTTAATGAGCCGAAGCCCGATCCTTATAACTATGCGCCAGCAACACCTGCGGTGCCTGAGCCTGTTCAGCCAACGATCCCGACCCCAGCGCCAGTTTCAGCCCCGTTAACGGCGCCTGAAATGCCGGTGCCGGACGTGACCCAAACTGCATCGGGCGTGCAGCAGGCGGCAAAAATTGCGGCTGGAGCGGCGGCATTTTCACCGGTATTCAGCATTGCCAGCGATGCTCCGCGTCCTCAGGTAAAAGAAGGCATTGGTCCTCAACTGCCGCGTCCGAATCGGGTACGTGTCCCGACTCGCCGTGAGCTGGCGTCTTATGGGATAAAACTGCCTTCCCAGCGCATGGCCGAAGAGCAGGCCCGACTGGCGGAGAGCCAGCAGTCCGACGACGATTATGGCGATGAAAACGATGCGCTGCAGCAGCACGAGCTGGCCCGCCAGTTTGCGGCCCAGCAACAGCAGCGCTATGGCGAAGAGTTCGAAGACGAAACCTGGTCTGAAGAAGATCGGGCGGAAGCGGAAGAAGCTGAACTTGCGCGTCAGTTCGCTGCGCAGCAACAGCAGCGCTACAGCGAGCAGCCACAGCAAAATAACGCTCCGTTCTCACTGGATGATTTTGATTTCCAGTCATCGCTGAAAGAGCTGGTGGATGATACGCCGAGCGAGCCGCTGTTCACGCCGAGCTTTGAGCCTGTATCTCAGCCGGTTCAACACAGCCAGCCGGTTGCTCAGCCAGCCCAGTATGCTCAGGCGACGCAGCATCAGCCTGCCGCACCTGAGCCAAAAGAGAGCCTGATCCACCCGTTCCTGATGCGTAACGGCGACGATCGTCCGCTTCAGAAACCCACTACGCCGCTGCCGTCACTGGATCTGCTGACTTCACCTCCAACTGAAGTTGAGCCGGTAGATACCTTTGCGATGGAGCAGATGGCTCGTCTGGTGGAAGCCCGTCTGGCGGATTACCGCATTAAAGCCGACGTGGTGGATTATTCTCCGGGTCCGGTCATCACACGTTTCGAGCTGGATTTGGCTCCGGGCGTGAAGGCTGCGCGTATTTCGAACCTTTCCCGTGACCTGGCGCGCTCGCTGTCGACCGTTGCCGTGCGTGTGGTTGAGGTTATTCCGGGCAAACCGTACGTTGGCCTTGAACTGCCGAACAAAAAACGTCAGACCGTTTACCTGCGTGAAGTGCTCGACTGCGCTAAATTCCGCGACAACAGCTCTCCGTTGACCGTGGTTCTCGGGAAAGACATCGGCGGTGAGCCGGTGGTCGCAGATCTGGCGAAGATGCCTCATCTGCTGGTGGCCGGTACGACCGGTTCCGGTAAGTCGGTTGGCGTGAACGCCATGATCATCAGCATGCTGTACAAAGCGACGCCGGAAGAAGTTCGCTTCATCATGATCGATCCGAAAATGCTTGAGCTGTCGGTGTACGAAGGGATCCCGCATCTGCTGACCGAAGTGGTTACAGACATGAAGGATGCCGCGAATGCCCTGCGCTGGAGCGTGAACGAGATGGAGCGCCGCTATAAGCTGATGTCCGCGCTTGGCGTGCGTAACCTGGCAGGCTACAACGAGCGTGTGCTGGAAGCCGAGCGTATGGGGCGTCCGATTCCCGATCCGTTCTGGAAACCTGGCGACAGCATGGATGCTACCCATCCTGTGCTGGAAAAACTGCCGTATATCGTGGTGCTGGTGGACGAGTTTGCCGACCTGATGATGACGGTAGGCAAAAAGGTTGAAGAGCTGATTGCCCGTCTGGCACAAAAAGCACGTGCGGCCGGTATTCACCTCGTTCTGGCAACCCAGCGCCCATCGGTTGACGTCATTACTGGCCTTATCAAAGCCAACATTCCAACCCGTATCGCGTTTACGGTGTCGAGCAAAATTGACTCACGCACCATCCTTGACCAGGGCGGCGCGGAATCCCTGCTGGGCATGGGGGATATGCTTTACTCTGCGCCAAACTCTACGACGCCGATTCGTGTACACGGTGCCTTTGTCCGCGATGAAGAAGTTCATGCGGTGGTTCAGGACTGGAAAGCCCGCGGTCGTCCGCAATACATTACCGGTATTACCGATGATGAAGGCAGCGGCGACGGCAGCGGCGGTGGTATGGACGGCGATGAAGAGCTGGATCCGCTGTTCGATCAGGCAGTCGCTTTCGTGGTTGAGAAACGTAAAGCATCCATCTCCGGCGTACAGCGCCAGTTCCGCATTGGCTACAACCGTGCGGCGAGGATCGTTGAGCAAATGGAAGCGCAGGGGATCGTGAGTCCACAGGGGCACAACGGTAACCGCGAAGTTCTTGCTCCGCCTCAGTTTGAGTAATTCGGCTGAGTGCGAACCTACTGAGTGAATAAGAGCCGCACACGCGGCTCTTTTTGCAAAGATGGGTAAATTACCGGAAAATCAGCTTATTCTTCTGTTGCGGTAGCCAAAGACTTCACTACAGTGAGCAGCAGAAGCGCCATCGTCAGGTGGTCAATGCATCCAGAGGGAACATAATGAAAAAAATCGTAATTGCCTGTGCGCTATTATCCGCGATGACCGCAACCGGAGCCTGGGCTGACGCTGCGGGCGATCTGCAGGGTCGTCTCGATAAAGTCGGTAGCTTCCATGCCAGCTTCACCCAGAAAGTCACCGATGGCAGCGGGGCTGCGGTGCAGGAAGGCCAGGGCGACCTGTGGGTTAAACGTCCAAACCTGTTTAACTGGCACATGACCCAGCCTGATGAAAGCATCCTGGTGTCCGACGGCAAAACCCTGTGGTTCTACAACCCGTTTGTCGAGCAGGTCACGGCAACCTGGCTGAAAGACGCCACCGGCAATACGCCGTTTATGCTGATTGCCCGCAACCAGTCCAGCGACTGGAAGCAGTACAACATCAAACAGAACGGCGATGATTTTGTGCTGACGCCAAAAAGCAGCTCGGGCAACCTGAAACAGTTCACCATTAACGTGGGCCGCGACGGCACAATTCATCAGTTCAGCGCGGTGGAGCAGGACGACCAGCGCAGCAGCTATACTTTGAAGGCTCAGCAAAACGGTGCTGTGGATGCCGGTAAGTTTACGTTCACCCCGCCAAAAGGCGTCACGGTGGACGACCAACGTAAATAGAGGCTTGAGTGAGCAACCTGTCGCTCGATTTTTCAGATAATACCTTCCAGCCGCTGGCCGCGCGTATGCGGCCAGAAAACCTGGCCCAGTATATCGGGCAGCAGCATCTGCTGGCTGACGGAAAACCGCTGCCCAGGGCCATTGAAGCAGGCCATCTGCATTCCATGATCCTCTGGGGGCCGCCGGGAACCGGTAAAACCACCTTAGCAGAAGTGATTGCCCGCTATGCAAACGCGGACGTCGAGCGTATTTCAGCGGTAACCTCTGGCGTGAAAGAGATCCGCGAAGCCATCGAGCGAGCGCGGCAAAACCGCAATGCCGGGCGGCGTACCATCCTGTTTGTGGACGAAGTTCACCGCTTCAATAAAAGCCAGCAGGATGCTTTTCTGCCGCACATTGAAGACGGCACCATCACCTTTATTGGCGCGACGACCGAAAACCCTTCGTTTGAGCTGAACTCGGCGCTCCTTTCCCGTGCCCGTGTTTATCTGCTGAAATCCCTCACCGTAGCGGACATCGAGCAGGTGCTCGAGCAGGCGATGAGCGATAAAGAGCGGGGCTACGGCGGGCAAAATATTGTGCTGCCGGACGAGACGCGAAAAGCCATTGCTGAACTGGTGAACGGTGATGCGCGTCGGGCGCTGAATACGCTGGAAATGATGGCGGACATGGCCGAGACAGACGCCAGCGGCAATCGTGTTTTACAGACTCAGTTGCTGACCGAGATTGCCGGCGAACGCAGCGCTCGCTTTGATAATAAAGGCGACCGTTTTTATGACCTTATTTCGGCGGTGCATAAATCTATTCGTGGCTCCTCGCCTGACGCCGCCCTTTACTGGTACGCCCGCATTATTAGCGCAGGCGGCGACCCGCTTTACGTTGCCCGGCGTTTGCTGGCCATCGCTTCGGAAGACGTGGGTAATGCCGACCCAAGAGGTATGCAGGTGGCAATTAGCGCCTGGGATTGTTTCACCCGCGTAGGGCCGGCCGAAGGGGAGAGAGCGATTGCCCAGGCAATTGTTTATCTGGCCTGCGCGCCGAAAAGTAACGCAGTTTACACCGCATTCAAGGCCGCAATGGCGGATGCGCGTGAGCGCCCTGATTATGACGTTCCCGTTCATCTGCGCAATGCCCCTACGAAGCTGATGAAAGAAATGGGGTATGGCCAGGAATACCGTTACGCTCACGATGAGCCGAACGCCTATGCTGCCGGGGAAGAGTACTTCCCGCCTGAAATGGCACAAACACGCTACTACCGGCCGACCAGCAGAGGCCTGGAAGGTAAGATTGGCGAAAAGCTAGCCTGGCTTACCGAGCAGGATCATAAAAGCCCCACAAAACGCTACCGCTAATGCAGACGTTGCGGTAAGGTTAGCAAGACTACCAAAGCGGCCGCAGGCTGTGGCCGCACTCCCTATAAATTCAATTCGATAAGCACAGGATAAGCATGCTCGATCCCAATCTGCTGCGTACAGAGCCAGACGCAGTCGCTGAAAAACTGGCACGCCGAGGCTTTAAGCTGGATGTAGAAACGCTGCGCTCTCTGGAAGAGCGTCGTAAAGTACTGCAGGTCAAAACGGAAAATCTGCAGGCTGAACGTAACTCGCGATCGAAATCCATCGGCCAGGCGAAAGCGCGCGGAGAAGACATTGAGCCGCTGCGCCTGCAGGTTAACCAGCTGGGCGAAGAGCTGGATGCAGCGAAAAACGAGCTTGATTCTCTGCTGGCGGAAATTCGCGATATCTCGCTGACCCTGCCAAACATTCCTGACGACTGCGTGCCGATGGGCAAAGACGACAGCGAAAACGTTGAAATTAGCCGCTGGGGCGAACCGCGCAAGTTTGATTTTGAAGTTCGCGACCACGTAACCCTGGGCGAAATGGCAAAAGGCCTCGACTTCGCCGCTGCGGTTAAACTGACCGGTTCTCGTTTTGTGGTGATGCAGGGGCAGATTGCTCGTATGCACCGTGCCCTGACCCAGTTCATGCTGGATCTGCACACCGAGCAGCACGGCTACATGGAAAACTATGTACCGTATCTGGTTAATCAGGACACTCTGTACGGTACTGGCCAGCTGCCGAAGTTTGGCGGAGACCTGTTCCATACCCGTCCGCTGGAAGAAGAAGCTGACAGCAGCAACTATGCGCTGATCCCAACCGCAGAAGTGCCGCTGACTAACCTGGTCCGCGACGAAATTCTCGACGATGAATCGCTTCCGCTGAAGCTTACCGCGCATACGCCGTGCTTCCGTTCTGAAGCGGGTTCTTATGGTCGCGATACCCGGGGTCTGATCCGTCAGCACCAGTTCGATAAAGTTGAGATGGTGCAGATCGTTCGCCCGGAAGACTCAATGGACGCGCTGGAAGAGTTGACCGGCCACGCGGAGAAAGTGCTTCAGCTGCTGGGTCTGCCATACCGTAAGGTGCTGCTGTGCAGCGGTGATATCGGTTTCGGTTCGGCTAAAACCTACGATCTGGAAGTCTGGTTGCCCGCGCAGAATACCTACCGTGAAATCTCTTCCTGCTCAAACATGTGGGATTTCCAGGCGCGTCGTTTACAGGCACGCTGCCGTAATAAGGCAGACAAGAAAACTCGCCTGGTACACACCCTGAACGGTTCCGGTCTGGCGGTTGGCCGTACCCTGGTCGCGGTGCTGGAAAACTACCAGCAGGCCGATGGCCGTATTCAGGTGCCGGAAGCGCTGCGTCCGTACATGAATGATCTGGAATACATCGGTTAATCAACCGTTTGTAACCAACCAGAAAAGCGCCTTAGGGCGCTTTTTTTATGCCGAAAGCCAGGCCCTTTCCGCCAACACCGCCTTTCTTGATACCAGACAATAACCCCTACTCCCAAATAAGTATTATTGCTCCCCGGAAAGCGGGTGATGATAGTTCAATTAAAACTTTCAGCTAATCATCATTTGACGACCGTGCTTCACAAGGCGTGACGCGGCCAGGTCAATCCTCCAACAAATATTAACCGGACACCCCTTTCAACTTTAACTGCGCAGCGGCATGTGGGCTCTCAGCCCGCGTTGCCGCTGTCAGCTTATTTTAACTGTGAGCAAAACAAGTAGGTCACTATGACTGATAAAACCCCTAACGCGATCCTCGCGGCAGAGGTCAGCCGTCGTAAGCTGGTCCAAACCACGGCAATCGGTGGTTTAGCTGCTGCAACTAGCGCCTTCTCGCTTCCCTTTTCCAGATTCGCCTTTGCCGACCCCGCCGTAAACCCCGGTGGCGATGAGAAAGTGGTCTGGAGCGCCTGTACGGTGAACTGCGGCAGCCGCTGCCCGCTGCGTATGCATGTGGTGGACGGCGAAATTAAATACGTTGAAACCGATAACACCGGTGATGATGACTACGAAGGTTTACATCAGGTTCGTGCCTGCCTGCGTGGCCGTTCAATGCGCCGCCGTGTCTACAATGCCGACCGCCTCAAATATCCGATGAAGCGCGTAGGTGCTCGTGGCGAAGGTAAGTTTGAACGCATCAGCTGGGATGAAGCATTCGACACCATTGCCAATAGCATGAAAGGCATCATCAAAGAGTATGGCAACGAAGCTATCTACCTGAACTACGGCACGGGCACGCTGGGCGGGACCATGACGCGCTCCTGGCCACCGGGCTCCACGCTGATTGCGCGCCTGATGAACTGCTGCGGCGGTTATCTCAACCACTATGGTGACTATTCCACGGCGCAGATCGCCGCGGGCCTGAACTACACCTACGGCGGCTGGGCGGACGGCAACAGTCCGTCTGATATCGAAAACAGCAAGCTGGTGGTGTTGTTTGGTAACAACCCCGGCGAAACTCGTATGAGCGGCGGCGGGGTAACCTATTATCTCGAGCAGGCTCGCCAGAAATCCAACGCACGAATGATTATTATCGACCCGCGCTATACCGATACCGGCGCGGGGCGCGAAGATGAGTGGATCCCTATTCGCCCAGGTACCGATGCGGCGCTGATCTCCGCGCTGGCGTGGGTGATGATAAATGAAGACCTCGTCGACCAGGCTTTCCTGGATAAATACTGCGTAGGCTACGATGACAAAACGCTGCCAGCGGGTGCACCGCACAATGGGCACTATAAGGCTTACATACTCGGTCAGGGCGTAGATGGCGTAGCTAAAACACCTGAATGGGCCTCGCAGATAACCGGAATACCGGTCGATCGCATTATCAAACTCGCCCGTGAAATCGGCAGCGCGAAACCGGCCTTTATCAGCCAGGGCTGGGGGCCGCAGCGTCACTCCAACGGCGAGCTGGTTTCCCGCGCAATCGCCATGCTTTCTATCCTGACCGGTAACGTCGGTATTCACGGCGGTAACAGCGGGGCGCGCGAAGGTTCCTATAGTTTGCCGTTCGTTCGTATGCCAACGCTGGAAAACCCTGTTCAGACCAGCATCTCAATGTTTATGTGGACTGACGCTATCGATCGCGGGGCCGAAATGACGGCCACACGTGACGGCGTACGCGGCAAAGATAAGTTAGATGTGCCTATCAAAATGGTCTGGAACTATGCCGGTAACTGCCTGATTAACCAGCATTCCCAGATCAACCGCACCCACGACATTCTGCAGGATGACAAGAAGTGCGAGATGATTGTGGTTATCGACAACCACATGACTTCCTCTGCGAAATACGCCGATATTCTGCTCCCGGACTGCACGGCTTCCGAGCAGATGGATTTCTGCCTTGATGCCTCCTGCGGCAACATGTCTTACGTTATCTTCGCTGAGCAGGCCATCAAGCCTCGGTTTGAATGCAAAACCATCTATGAGATGACCACCGAACTTGCGAAGCGCATGGGCGTGGAGCCTGCGTTTACCGAAGGGCGAACTCAGGAAGGCTGGATGCGTCACCTTTACGCTCAGTCCCAGAAAGCGATCCCTGAGTTGCCGAGTTTTGACGAGTTCCGCCAGCAGGGAATGTTCAAAAAGCGTGACCCGGAAGGGCATCACGTGGCCTACAAAGCCTTCCGTGAAAATCCGCAGGCGAATCCGTTAACCACGCCGTCCGGCAAGATTGAAATCTACTCCGCGCAGCTGGCTGAGATTGCCGCCGCATGGGAACTACCTGAAGGCGACGTTATCGATCCGCTGCCGGTCTATAGCGCCGGCTTCGAGAACGTGGGCGATCCGCTGGCGGAGAAATGGCCGCTGCAGTTGACCGGCTTCCACTATAAGGCCCGTACTCACTCAACCTACGGCAACGTTGACGTGTTGAAGGCCGCCTGTCGTCAGGAGATGTGGATCAACCCGCTCGATGCAAAACAGCGCGGCATCGCCAATGGTGATGAAGTCCGTATTTTCAACGACCGTGGGGAAGTACGCATTAACGCCAAAGTTACGCCACGCATCATTCCTGGCGTTGTCGCCTTAGGGGAAGGAGCCTGGTATAGCCCGGATGCCAACAAGGTAGACCGGGCGGGAAGCATCAACGTGCTGACCACTCAGCGCCCGTCGCCGCTGGCAAAAGGTAATCCATCCCACAGTAACCTGGTCCAGGTTGAAAAGGCGTAAGGAGCAGTAAATGACAACCCAATATGGCTTTTATATCGACTCCAGTCGCTGCACCGGCTGCAAAACCTGTGAACTGGCGTGCAAGGATTTTAAGAACCTGACTCCGGACGTGAGCTATCGTCGCATTTATGAATATGCGGGCGGCAACTGGCAGGAGGATAACGGCGTATTCCACCAGGATGTCTTCGCCTACTATCTTTCTATCTCTTGTAACCACTGTGAAGATCCGGCCTGTACTAAGGTCTGCCCGAGCGGCGCAATGCATAAGCGCGAAGATGGCTTTGTGGTGGTGAACGAAGACGTTTGTATCGGCTGCCGCTACTGCCATATGGCGTGTCCGTACGGCGCGCCTCAGTACAACGAAGAGAAAGGCCACATGACCAAGTGCGACGGCTGCTACGAGCGCGTTGCCGAGGGGAAAAAGCCGATCTGCGTAGAGTCCTGCCCGCTGCGTGCGCTGGATTTAGCACCTATCGACGAGTTACGCAAAAAGTACGGTACTCAGGCCGCTATTGCCCCGCTGCCAGCATCGCACTTCACAAAACCTAACATCGTGATTAAACCTAACGCCAACAGCCGCCCAAGTGGGGATACCAGCGGTTATCTGGCCAACCCGAAGGAGGTGTGAGATGGGAAACGGATGGCATGAATGGCCGCTGATGGTCTTTACGGTACTGGGCCAGTGCGTTGCGGGCGGGTTTATCGTTATGGCGCTGGCATTGCTTTACGGCGTGAACGACAGGGCGACCCGCAGGCGCGCCGAGCTGATGATGGTTGTGCTTTGGATCCTGATGGGCGTCGGTTTCATCGCCTCTATACTGCACCTGGGTTCACCTTTGCGCGCCTTCAACTCCCTGAATCGCCTCGGCAGCTCGGCGTTGAGTAATGAAATTGCCAGCGGCTCGGTATTCTTTGCCGTGGGCGGTTTCTGGTGGCTGTTGACCGTACTCGGCAAAATGCCCCAGGCGCTCAGCAAAGCCTGGGCCGTGGTGACTATGATTCTGGGCGTGGTATTTGTCTGGATGATGAGCCGGGTGTATTTAATCGATACGGTACCAACCTGGTTTAGCGTCTGGACGCCGATGAACTTCTTCCTGACGATGTTTATCGGCGGCCCACTGCTTGGCTACCTGCTGCTGCGTGCGGCAGGCGTTAGCGGCTGGGGGATGCGTATTCTGCCGGTCATCACGCTGCTGGCGCTGGTAGTCAGCATGATTGTTATGCTGATGCAGGGCATGGAGCTGGCAACGCTGCACAGCTCCATTCAGCAGGCTTCTGCGCTGGTGCCGGAGTACGGCTCGCTGATGGCGTGGCGGATGGTTCTGCTGGTCCTCGCGCTGGTCTGCTGGATTGCGCCGCAGCTGAAAGGATATCGTCCGGGCGTTGGTCTGCTGACGCTGGCAATGGTGTTTGTGCTTGCCGGTGAACTCATTGGTCGGGGCGTCTTCTACGGGCTGCATATGACGGTTGGTATGGCGATCGCGAGTTAACATTTCATTGAGTTATAAGCGCGTCTACGGGCGCGCTTTTTCATGCTTTCAGATAAGAAAATCTCACCTGAATATCCATGAAATTTTTCATTGCTCATTTTGGCCTGCTTTTCGCTATATCGCATCAAAAACAGGGAGATACAATTTACGTGACCCCGGTCACTTATTCGCAGGATAAGTTTTTCAAATCGTTCCCGCCAAAACCCCTCTCACCCCCCATTATTGCTGGATTGACAATCCATTTGCCGGTGGCATGATGCGCACAAATTTGTTCACTTCCTCACGGCTCGACACCCATGACCATCTATACCCGCCCCGTATTGCTGCTGCTTTGCGGGCTACTGCTGCTGACTCTGGCGATGGCGGTTTTAAACACGCTCGTCCCGCTTTGGCTGGCTCACGATAACCTTCCTACCTGGCAGGTCGGGATGGTGGGCTCTGCGTACTTCACCGGTAACCTGGTGGGCACGTTGATTACCGGGTGGGTGATTAAGCGTTACGGGTTTAACCGCAGCTACTATCTGGCCTCCGTTATCTTTGCGGTGGGCTGTATTGGCCTCGGGCTGATGGTGGGCTTCTGGAGCTGGATGGTCTGGCGGTTTGTTGCCGGCGTCGGCTGCGCCATGATTTGGGTGGTGGTTGAAAGCGCGCTGATGTGCAGCGGCACCTCACGCAACCGCGGCCGCCTGTTGGCCGCTTATATGACCGTCTATTACATCGGGATGGTCGTCGGTCAGCTGATGGTCAGCAAACTCTCCACCGAGCTGATGAACGTGCTGCCGTGGGCTACCGCGCTGGTGCTGGCTGCTATCCTGCCGCTGCTGTTCACTCATATCGTGAGCGACGGCGATGAACATCGTGATAACTCGCCGGTCTGGCCGATGCTGCGCCTGCGTCAGGCTCGTCTGGGCGTGAACGGCTGCATCATGTCCGGCATTGTCCTCGGCTCGCTGTACGGCCTGATGCCGCTTTACCTTAACCATCAGGGCGTAAGCGATGCAGGCATCGGCTTCTGGATGGCGCTGATGATAAGCGCGGGCATCGTTGGCCAGTGGCCGATGGGGCGTCTGGCGGATAAATACGGTCGCCTGCTGGTGCTGCGCGTTCAGGTCTTTGTGGTGATCCTCGGCTGCCTGGCGATGCTCAGCAATGCCGCAATGGGGCCGGCGCTGTTTGTCCTGGGCGCGTTTGGCTTCACGCTTTACCCGGTTGCGATGGCCTGGGCCTGCGAAAGAATTGAACGCCATCAGCTGGTGGCGATGAACCAGGCTCTGCTGCTGAGCTACACCATCGGCAGCCTGATTGGGCCAACTATCACCGCGCTGCTGATGCAGAATTACTCGGACAACGTGCTGTTTATCATGATGGCCGCGGTGTCGTTTGTGTACCTGATGATGCTGTTGCGCAAAGCCGGTCAGCATCCTACGCCGGTGGCTCACGCCTGATCCTGATTTTTTATTGTTTCCCTGACGCGTATTCCTGACTCGGAATACGCGTTTTTGTATGGGAAAATACCCCGTTAACAGAAGGGGGAACGATGAATACGGTTAACTTTACGCTGGCTCAAATTGAAGCCTTTGCCTGCGTTTGCGAATGCGGCACCCTCACCAAAGCGGCTAAAAAGCTTAATAAAGACCGGACCACGGTCAGCCAGCTGCTGGATTATCTCGAAATTGACCTCGGCTATACGCTGTTCGATCGTTCCACCCGTCCTTTGACTTTAACCGAACCCGGCAAGCTATTGTACCGACAGGCCCGGTTATTTCTTCATGAGGCTCAGGCTTTCTCAGAGGCCGCTCGGCAGATGCCGGGCCAGATAGAGACCCGCCTGACGCTATGCTATGACCCTTTCACGCCAAGAGATTTCTTACTGCGGCTGGTGGAGAAGCTTGCGGCCGAACAGATAACGCTCGATCTGCTGATGAGTGAACGCCCGGAGGCCGAAAGCTGGCTGGATCAGGGCAGGGCGCATATCGGCATTTACCAGGCGCTAAATCGCTCGGTGAACGACAGGCTCCAGTGGCGAGCGGTGGGCAGCCTGGCATTGGCGGCGTGGGCGAAAGTGGGCTTCTTTAAAACCAAACCGGTCTCACTCTTACGTCTTGCCGCCAGCACGCAGCTGATGCCTTATCGCGAGCTTCCTGATTCGCTGGCACAGCGCATTCAAATTGCCGACCGGGTAATACGCGTCAACGAACTTTCTCTGCTGGAAAAGCGACTGTGTGCCGGAGAAGGCTGGGCGTTTTTACCGCGGCACTTTGGGGTAGAAAACTGGCCGGGCATTGAGCGACTGGATACGGAAGTTGGAGATAGAGGGTTGCTGCACCCGGTGGTGGCGCTTTGGAAACCCGGGCATATTGCGCAATCTCAGCTTGAGAAGGTCATGGCGGCGATAGATGCCGCCTGGCAGGAAGCGTAATGACCGTGCCCCCTTCAACGGGAGCACGCAGTGGGGCTAGTACATTACTTTATGACCGTACTGCTCCAGAATGCCTTTGACCCGATCCATGGTTTCTTTCTTCGGCGGATGGACGCCGTCCAGCTTGTACTCTTCGCCCATGGCAACCCATTTATGTTTGCCAAGCTCGTGGTACGGCAGCAGCTCGATTTTCTCAACGTTGCCCATATCGCGGGTAAATTCCCCAAGGCGATGCGCGGAGTCGTCGTCATCAGACCAGCCCGGCACGACCACGTAGCGGATCCACACTTTAATGTCTTTTTTCGACAGATACCGGGCAAACTCGAGCGTGCGGTGATTTGAAACGCCCACCAGGTTTTGGTGGATTTCGTCGTTCATTTGTTTGAGATCGAGCATCACCAGGTCGGTAACCTCCAGCAGCTCATCAATCACCGGATCGTAGCGACGAACAAAGCCGTTGGTGTCCAGGCAGGTATGAATACCTTCTTTATGGCAGGCGCGGAACCAGTCACGCACGAACTCGGCCTGCAGGATAGCCTCACCGCCGGACGCGGTGACGCCGCCGCCGGAAGCGTTCATAAAGTGGCGATAGGTGACAACTTCTTTCATCAGCTCTTCTACCGTCACTTCTTTGCCGCCGTGGGTATCCCAGGTGTCGCGGTTGTGGCAGTAAAGGCAGCGCATCAGGCAGCCCTGGAAGAAGGTGATAAAGCGGATACCGGGACCGTCTACGGTACCACAGGATTCAAAAGAGTGAATTCGTCCGATTGCTGACATTGCGGTGATCTCTCCAGGTGTGGCCCATCCAGGGCCTGTGTCGTGCACAGCTCAAGCCGGCTGTGTTAAGTCTGTTTTGGCAGATACCCAAGTATAGATAGCTGGCAAAGCAGGCTGGGGGCAGAGAGGTGAGTAAAAAGGCCCCACAAGAGTGGAGCCTTTATATATTACGCTTCTTCAGTCTAACAAGGAATTAGATGGACTGAGTGAAGGTACGGGTAATAACGTCCTGCTGCTGTTCTTTGGTCAGCGAGTTGAAGCGGACTGCGTAACCGGATACACGAATGGTCAGCTGAGGATATTTCTCAGGGTTTTCCATCGCGTCCAGCAGCATTTCACGGTTCATGACGTTCACGTTCAGGTGCTGACCACCTTCGATGTTCGCTTCGTGGTGGAAGTAACCGTCCATCAGGCCTGCAAGGTTGGTTTTACGCACGTCATCGTCTTTACCCAGCGCGTTTGGCACGATGGAGAAGGTATAGGAGATACCATCTTTCGCGTAGGCAAACGGCAGTTTAGCCACGGAGGTCAGAGAGGCAACAGCACCTTTCTGGTCACGGCCGTGCATTGGGTTAGCGCCTGGACCGAACGGAGTACCTGCGCGACGACCGTCTGGGGTGTTACCGGTTTTCTTACCATAAACCACGTTAGAGGTGATGGTCAGAACAGACTGAGTCGCGATAGCGCCACGGTAGGTGGTCAGTTTCTGAATTTTCTTCATGAAACGTTCTACCAGGTCAACGGCGATGTCATCTACGCGAGGATCGTTGTTACCGAACTGTGGATATTCACCTTCGATTTCGAAGTCGATAGCCAGACCGTCTTCGTCACGAATTGGTTTAACTTTCGCGTATTTGATTGCAGACAGGGAGTCAGCTGCAACGGACAGACCCGCGATACCACAAGCCATGGTGCGAACAACGTCACGGTCGTGCAGAGCCATCAGGGACGCTTCGTAGCTGTATTTATCATGCATGTAGTGAATGATGTTCAGCGCGGTAACGTACTGTTTAGCCAGCCAGTCCATGAAGTGATCCAGACGATCCAACACGTTGTCGTAGTCCAGAACGTCTGCGGTGATTGGCGCTTCTTTAGGACCAACCTGCATTTTCAGTTTTTCATCAACGCCGCCGTTGATTGCATACAGCATGGTTTTCGCCAGGTTTGCACGAGCACCGAAGAACTGCATTTGCTTACCAACGATCATTGGGCTTACGCAGCAAGCGATAGCGTAGTCATCGTTGTTGAAGTCAGGGCGCATCAGATCGTCATTCTCGTACTGCAGAGAAGAGGTATCGATGGAAACTTTAGCCGCGTATTTTTTGAAGTTCAGTGGCAGTTTTTCAGACCACAGAATGGTGATGTTTGGCTCCGGAGACGGCCCCATGGTGTACAGGGTGTTCAGGAAGCGGAAGCTGTTTTTGGTCACCAGAGTACGGCCATCAACGCCCATACCGCCGATAGATTCTGTTGCCCAGATTGGGTCACCGGAGAACAGCTCATCGTATTCTGGGGTACGCAGGAAGCGAACCATACGCAGTTTCATGACCAGGTGGTCAATCATTTCCTGAGCGTCTTGCTCGTTGATTTTGCCTGCTTTGATGTCGCGTTCGATATAGGCATCCAGGAAGGTGGATACGCGACCGAAGGACATTGCAGCGCCGTTCTGAGATTTAACCGCAGCCAGGTAGCCGAAGTAAGTCCACTGAATTGCTTCCTGTGCGTTGGTAGCAGGACCGGAGATATCGCAGCCATATTTAGCGGCCATCTCTTTGATCTGACCCAGCGCACGGTGCTGTTCGGAGATTTCTTCACGCAGACGAATAGTCGCTTCCAGGTCTTCACCGTTTTCCAGTTTGGTCTGCAGTGAGTTGAACTGAGCGAACTTGTCTTTCATCAGGTAGTCGATACCGTACAGCGCAACGCGACGGTAGTCACCGATGATACGGCCACGGCCATACGCATCTGGCAGACCGGTAATAACACCGGACTTACGGCAGTTCAGGATGTCTTTGGTGTAAACGTCAAACACGCCCTGGTTGTGAGTTTTGCGGTATTCGGTGAAGATCTTTTTCAGCATTGGGTCGAGTTCACGACCGTATACTTTGCAAGAACCTTCGACCATTTTGATGCCGCCGAACGGAATGATGGCACGTTTCAGAGGAGCATCGGTCTGCAGACCCACGATGGTTTCGAGGGACTTGTTGATGTAGCCCGCATCATGAGAAGTGATGGTGGAAGCGAGGTCGGTATCGAAGTCAACTGGCGCGTGAGTGCGGTTTTCCAGTTTGACGCCTTCCATCACTTTGTCCCACAGAGTGGTAGTTGCGTCGGTAGCACCTGCCAGGAAGGACTCATCACCCTCATACGGGGTGTAGTTTTTCTGAATAAAGTCACGCACGTTGACTTCATTCTGCCATTCGCCTTTAGCAAAACCTTCCCAGGCTGTGGCTAACTTTTCATTAAGCTCGGACATGTAACACCTACCTTCTAATGTGGAGTTCTTAAACCTACGTGTTGGCTAAACTTAGTGTTTATCGCCACCGCGCAGATAAATTACCCAGTATGTCAACCCAACCAGTAAACCTCCTCCGATAATGTTTCCGATGGTGACTGGAATCAGGTTATCGGTAATGAAGTTCAGCACGGTCAGATGCGAGAAACTTTCCGGAGAGGACCCTACGGCGGTCCAGAATTCCGGGCTGGCAAAGTCACGAACCACGATAGCCATCGGGATCATGAACATGTTTGCGATGCTGTGCTCAAAGCCGCAGGCAACAAACATGGCAACCGGAAGGATCATAGCAAACATCTTGTCCATCAGGCTGCGGCCGGAGTAGCTCATCCAGACGGCGAGACACACCATCAGGTTCGCCAGAATGCCGAGGCAGACGGCCTCAACAAACGTGTGATGCATTTTATGGTCAGCGGTCTGCAGGACGTTAAGGCCCCAGGCGCCGTTGGCTGTCATATACATGCCGGACAGCCAGATAAGAAGCACAAAGAGCAGGGCTCCGACCAGGTTACCAATATAAACATTAGCCCAGTTACGCAGCAGCTGGCACCAGGTGATGCGGCCGCTGGCTTTGGCTACGACGATCAGCACGGTGGAGGTAAAGAGGTCTGCACCGCAGATAACGCAAAGAATTAAACCCAGTGAGAAGCATGTGCCGCCAATCAGTTTGGCAATCCCGAAGGGAATAGTGGATGTGCCCGTTGTGGCGGTGATGTAGAACACGAAGGCAATCGAAATGAAGACGCCTGCGGTAATCGCTAAGTAAAAGGTCGTTAGCGGCTGTTTTGTTGCTTTATAGACGCCAGCATCTTCGGCAATTTTTGCCATCGCTGGTGGGAGTACTAGATCAAAAGGGTTGTCAGCTTTCACACTAACTCTCTCTTATTTAATTCGGCGAGGAGATACTAACAAAGCATTATAGAGTAAAAATTGATGTGGATCATATCTCGCCAAGCTAATAGGCACTGAAAAAGCAGGTCTTTATCTGTTTTTCAGCATAACTAATTGATTATACATGAAAAAATAAATTTTAATATTTATAGATAAAATTGAATTCAGCCCGTTCCTCGCACAAAAATGGTTAATTACAATGGGGTATTTTTATATTTCGATAACATTATTTCCGTTGTCGATAAATAATCATTTACCCTAAATTAACCAAAAGATTACATAGTAAAATATTATTGTTGCAATAATAAAATGGGGCGCAAAAAGCGCCCCACAATATAGCTCAGACCCGGTGCAGTGCGCACCTGTAAGTTGTCAGTAAATCACTTTACCTGCCAATATTTGGCTTTGGCGCGCTGTAATTTTTCGTAAGCCTGCAACAAAGCCTGATGCGCCGGGAAGGCTTTCAGGTCTTTGTCGACCGGCTGCAGGCCGTAGAACGCAGCTTCACCGCTCAGCGCTGCGCTCGCGGCATCGACGGCTTCTGCGCCATACATGCGTACAAATGCGTTCAGGTATTGCAGAGGCTGGCGTTCTTCTTCCTGCGACAGCAGCAGCAGGGTCTGCAGGCAGCGGTAGTAGTTAGCGCGCTCCGGGCTAAAGATGGAGGCGTTAAACTCCATGGTCCACTCGGTCCAGATCAGCGCCTGCTCAAGGTCACCGCCGGCGAGCGCCAGCATGGCTTTCAGCTCGCCAATACGCAGCGTGTACCAGCCGTTATCTTTCCCGGTTGCCAGACCAAGTAATTCGCGCACGCGGGTGAAGTCATCGTGGCCTTCATCGTCCAGTTGAGAAATCAGATCCAGGTAGTCCTGCTGTTCCCATTCGCTGTCCGGCAGGGCAAGGATAGTTTCACGCAGGTGGCTGCCCATGCTGTTGTTGGCCAGCAGCAGGTCTTCTGCCGGATAAATATCTGACATGCCCGGGACGATAATACGGCAAGCGTAGACATCCAGGTGTTCGTAATCGGCGATATACACTTCTTTATCTTCAGACTTGAAGATAGCCATCAGCGTGGCGAATTCTTCTTCTGTTGTGCCGGCGAAGCTCCAGTCAGCAAACGGATAGTCCGCATCCTGCTTGAACATGTCCCAGGAGATCAGGCCGCTGGAATCAATGAAGTGAGTTTCCAGGTTAGCGTGTTCGGCCACCTCTTCATCATCGAAGGTTGGAGGCGTAAAGACATCCAGATCTTTCAGGCCACGGCCCTGCAGCAGCTCGGTAACGGTGCGCTCCAGCGCTACGCCAAAATCAGGGTGTGCGCCGAATGAAGCAAAACAGGTTCCGTTTGCCGGGTTAAACAGCACCACGCAGATAACCGGGTATTTGCCGCCCAGAGAGCCGTCGTAAGCGAAGATAGGGAAACCTTCGTCTTCAAGCGTCTTAATGGATTCCACGACGCCAGGGTAGCGCGCCAGCACCTCTTGCGGGATTTCCGGCAGGCTGATGCTTTCGGCGATGATGCGGTTCTTAATATGACGCTCAAAGACCTCAGAGAGACCCTGGACGCGAGCTTCATTCGCCGTGTTGCCCGCGGACATGCCGTTGGAAACATACAGATTGCCAATGATGTTCATTGGGATATAAACGGTTTGCAGGTCTGACTGGCGGGTAAACGGCAGGGCACAGATACCGCGCTCTTCGTTGCCGGACTGCAGATCGATAAGCATCCCCGCGCCAACTTCATTCTCCGGATCGTAGAAAGCACGCAGGCGATCGTCGAGGATACCTTCAGGGAGTTGATCGTCTTCCGGCAGTGGGAACCACTTCTCATTCGGGTAATGAACGAATGGGCCGTTAGCGATGGTGTCGCCCAGCCAGAAGTCCGCGAAGAAATAGTTAGTCGACAGACGTTCAAAATATTCACCCAGCGCGGATGCCAGCGCGGCTTTTTTGGTCGCGCCTTTGCCGTTGGTGAAGCACAGAGCGCTGTCTTTGTCGCGAATATGCACTGACCAAACGTTCGGTACCGGGTTAAGCCAGGAGGCTTCTTCGATATTGAAACCGAGGTCGGTCAGCTTTTTCTGGAAGCGGGCGATGGAGTCTTCCAGGGCGGCATCTTTGCCGGGGATAAATGTCTGGGTCATGGGGTTCACTTTAATGGTACGCGAAACGCGCAATGATACGGGTTTTACCGGTAGGACGCTATCTTCCGCCCGGCGCAGGCGACGCTAGCATAGCAGGCTCTGTGGCATTGCTGTAACCCGGTGAGGATGTGGTTTTTGGATCTTACCGCCGGAAATCGGGCAATTTTTTCACCTGCCGGGAGATTGTGTTGTGTGATTTTGCGCACATTACTTCCCCGCACGGGATTAACCGTTGCAACACTGCGCCGCTGAATGATAAAACCGATAATGTAATAAAAACTTATTGCTCGAGGCGTGGTGAGGGGAAATGACACAGGTATACAATTTTAGTTCTGGTCCGGCAATGTTACCGGCTGAAGTACTTCGTCGTGCACAACAGGAGCTGTGCGACTGGCACGGTCTGGGCACTTCCGTAATGGAAATTAGCCACCGTGGCAAAGAGTTTATTCAGGTCGCGGAAGAGGCGGAAAAAGATTTTCGCGATCTGCTGCAAATCCCCTCCAACTATAAAGTTTTATTCTGCCACGGCGGCGGCCGCGGTCAGTTTGCTGGCGTACCGTTGAATATCCTCGGGGACAAAACCAGCGCGGATTACATCGACGGCGGCTACTGGGCGAACAGCGCGATAAAAGAAGCGAAAAAATACTGTCAGCCTGTTGCTCACGACGTGAAAATCACCGTGGACGGCAAGCGCGCCATCAAGCCGATGAGCGAGTGGCAGGTTTCTGACAACAGCGCGTTTCTGCACTATTGCCCGAATGAGACCATCGACGGCATCTCCATCGACGAAACGCCTGATTTTGGCGATACCGTAGTTGCCGCTGACTTCTCTTCCACCATTCTTTCTCGTCCTATCGACGTTAGCCGCTTCGGCGTGATTTATGCCGGTGCGCAGAAAAACATTGGTCCGGCTGGCCTGACGCTGGTTGTGGTGCGTGAAGACCTGCTGGGTAAAGCGCATAAAGCATGCCCGTCAATCATCGATTACACCGTGCTGAACGACAACGATTCCATGTTCAACACGCCGCCAACCTTCGCATGGTATCTCGCGGGGCTGGTCTTCAAATGGCTGAAAGAGCAGGGTGGCGTGGCCGCAATGGATCGTATTAATCAGGCCAAAGCCGAGCTGCTGTATGGCGTGATTGATAACAGCGATTTCTATCGTAACGACGTGGCCGCTTCTAACCGTTCCCGGATGAACGTGCCGTTCCAGCTGGCAGATAGCGCGCTGGATAAAGTGTTCCTTGAAGAGTCCTTTGCGGCAGGCCTGCATTCGCTGAAAGGCCACCGTGTCGTAGGCGGCATGCGTGCCTCTATCTATAACGCCATGCCGCTTGATGGCGTAAAAGCGTTGACGGATTTCATGGTCGAGTTCGAACGCCGCCACGGTTAAATGATTGCACTAGTATTTCGCCCCGCGGCTCGCCTGCGGGGTTTTTATTCTGTTTGAGTTGAGAGTATTTTTCCCATGCTGGAATCCCTGACGTTACAACCCATCGCGCTGGTCGACGGCACCATTAATCTGCCTGGTTCAAAAAGCGTTTCTAACCGTGCTCTGCTGTTGGCCGCGCTGGCCAAAGGGACGACGGTGCTGACCAATCTGCTGGATAGCGATGATGTCCGCCATATGCTTAACGCGCTGAAAGCGCTGGGCGTTAGCTATACGCTTTCGGCGGATCGCACCCGTTGTGAAGTCACCGGCGTGGCTGGGCCTTTGCAGGCAGAAGGCGAGCTTGAGCTCTTTTTAGGCAATGCGGGTACGGCAATGCGTCCTCTGGCCGCAGCGCTGTGCCTCGGCAGCAATAACATTGTGCTGACCGGCGAGCCGCGCATGAAAGAGCGTCCGATTGGTCACCTTGTTGATGCGGTGCGTCAGGGCGGGGCGGAGATTGATTATCTCGAGCAAGAGAATTACCCGCCGCTGCGCCTGCGTGGGGGCTTCAACGGCGGCAAGGTTGAGGTCGACGGCAGCGTGTCCAGCCAGTTCCTGACCGCGCTGCTGATGACGGCTCCTCTGGCGCCAAACGACACCGAAATCACTATTAAAGGCGAGCTGGTATCTAAACCTTATATTGATATCACGCTGCACCTGATGAAAACCTTTGGCGTCGAGGTGGAAAACCGCGATTACCGCAGCTTTGTCATCCGTGGTGCGCAGGAATATCAGTCGCCGGGAGCTTACCTGGTTGAAGGCGATGCCTCATCTGCCTCTTACTTCCTGGCCGCAGGTGCGGTTAAAGGCGGCGTGGTGAAGGTGACCGGCATTGGCCGTAACAGCGTTCAGGGCGATATCCGTTTTGCCGACGTACTGGAAAAGATGGGGGCGAAAGTGACCTGGGGCGATGACTTCATTAGCTGCGAGCGCGGCGAGCTGAACGCCATCGATATGGACATGAACCATATCCCTGATGCGGCAATGACTATTGCGACAGCGGCGCTGTTTGCTAAGGGCACGACCACGTTACGTAATATCTATAACTGGCGAGTAAAAGAGACCGATCGTCTTAGCGCGATGGCTACTGAACTACGAAAAGTGGGCGCAGAAGTCGAAGAGGGTGAGGATTATATTACCGTTACGCCTCCGGCTAAGCTGACGTTTGCTGAGATAGGTACCTATAACGATCACCGTATGGCGATGTGTTTCTCGCTGGTGGCTCTGTCCGATACGCCGGTGACTATCCTTGATCCTGGCTGTACGGCAAAAACTTTCCCTGACTACTTCGAGCAGCTGGCGCGTATCAGTACTCCGGCATAATCCCCTAAGAAACCGCATCACCTGATGCGGTTTTTCCGATCTCTACGATTCCTTACAACGCACGTTGCGCAATTCTTCTACACTCAGCCTGATTCCCGAGGATATTTGCCCGGAAAGATAACAGTCCTGGCGGTTGCGGCGTATAATGCGCGGCGTTTACAACCCGCGAATCCAGCGATAGAGGAGAAAACGATGACGGCATCCGCCCCGGTAATAACGATTGATGGCCCAAGTGGCGCCGGTAAAGGCACGCTTTGTAAGGCGATGGCCGAAGCGTTGCAGTGGCATCTGCTGGACTCTGGTGCGATTTATCGCGTCCTGGCGCTGGCCGCGCTGCATCACCATGTTGATGTCGCTTCCGAAGATGCGCTGGTTCCTCTTGCTGCACATCTGGACGTTCGTTTTGTCTCCACCGACGGCAATCTGGAAGTGATCCTTGAAGGGGAAGATGTGAGCGGTGAAATCCGCACTCAGGAAGTGGCAAACGCCGCCTCTCAGGTCGCCGCGTTCCCGCGTGTCCGCGAAGCTCTGCTGCGCCGCCAGCGCGCTTTCCGCGAAGCGCCGGGCCTGATTGCCGATGGCCGTGATATGGGCACCGTGGTGTTCCCGGATGCGCCAGTGAAAATTTTCCTTGATGCTTCCTCCGAAGAGCGTGCCCACAGGCGCATGCTACAGTTGCAGGAGAAGGGCTTTAGTGTTAACTTTGACCGCCTTTTGGCCGAGATAAAGGAACGCGACGATCGCGACCGCAATCGCTCTGTAGCGCCGCTGGTACCCGCTGCCGATGCTTTAGTACTGGATTCCACCAGTATGAGTATTGAGCAAGTGATTGAAAAAGCGCTACAATACGCCCGCCAAAAGCTGGCTGTTGCCTGATAAAGGCAGACAAGCCTCAGAATTAGTAGTACCCCCGCTGCAACGGAGTGTGAGCGGGTATGTAAAACAACCCCATCCGGCATGAGGCCAGATGGACGTTAATCTAACTTTTGAAGATTAAACATGACTGAATCTTTTGCTCAACTATTTGAAGAATCCCTTAAAACAATCGAAACCCGTCCGGGTTCCATCGTTCGTGGTGTTGTTGTTGCTATCGACAAAGACGTCGTTCTGGTTGATGCGGGCCTGAAATCTGAATCTGCAATCCCTGCAGAGCAGTTCAAAAACGCAGCCGGCGAACTGGAAATTCAGGTTGGCGACGAAGTTGACGTTGCACTGGACGCAGTAGAAGACGGCTTCGGTGAAACCCTGCTGTCCCGTGAGAAAGCTAAACGTCACGAAGCTTGGATCACGCTGGAAAAAGCTTACGAAGAAGCTGAAACTGTGGTCGGTGTTATTAACGGCAAAGTTAAAGGTGGCTTCACTGTTGAGCTGAACGGTATTCGTGCGTTCCTGCCAGGTTCCCTGGTTGACGTGCGTCCAGTTCGCGACACGCTGCACCTGGAAGGCAAAGAGCTTGAGTTCAAAGTTATCAAGCTTGACCAGAAGCGCAACAACGTTGTTGTTTCCCGTCGTGCGGTAATCGAGTCTGAGAACAGCGCAGAGCGCGATCAGCTGCTTGAAAACCTGCAAGAAGGCATGGAAGTTAAAGGTATCGTTAAGAACCTCACTGACTACGGCGCATTCGTTGACCTGGGTGGCGTTGATGGCCTGCTGCACATCACCGATATGGCATGGAAACGCGTTAAGCATCCAAGCGAAATCGTGAATGTTGGCGACGAAATCACCGTTAAAGTGCTGAAGTTCGACCGCGAGCGTACTCGTGTTTCCCTCGGCCTGAAACAGCTGGGCGAAGATCCATGGGTCGCTATCGCTAAGCGTTATCCAGAAGGTACCAAACTGACTGGTCGCGTGACCAACCTGACCGACTACGGCTGCTTCGTTGAAATCGAAGAAGGCGTTGAAGGCCTGGTTCACGTTTCCGAAATGGATTGGACCAACAAAAACATCCAC
The DNA here is from genome assembly GCF_000757825.1 of Cedecea neteri. Lineage (GTDB taxonomy): Bacteria > Pseudomonadota > Gammaproteobacteria > Enterobacterales > Enterobacteriaceae > Cedecea > Cedecea selenatireducens. The sequence continues at coordinate 1,116,046 of NZ_CP009451.1, read as the reverse complement.
CCATCCAAAGTTGTTAACGTTGGTGATGTAGTGGAAGTTATGGTTCTGGATATCGACGAAGAACGTCGTCGTATCTCCCTGGGTCTGAAGCAGTGCAAAAACAACCCATGGCAGCAGTTCGCTGAGACCCACAACAAAGGCGATCGCGTTGAAGGTAAAATCAAGTCTATCACTGACTTCGGTATCTTCATCGGCCTGGACGGCGGCATCGACGGCCTGGTTCACCTGTCTGACATCTCCTGGAACGTTGCAGGCGAAGAAGCAGTTCGTGAATACAAAAAAGGCGACGAAATTGCAGCCGTTGTTCTGCAGGTTGACGCAGAGCGTGAGCGTATCTCCCTGGGCGTTAAACAGCTCGCAGAAGATCCGTTCAACAACTACGTTGCGCTGAACAAGAAAGGCACTATCGTTACTGGTAAAGTAACGGCAGTTGACGCGAAAGGTGCTACAGTTGAATTAGCAGACGGCGTAGAAGGCTACCTGCGTGCTTCTGAAGCTTCCCGTGACCGCGTTGAAGATGCAACTCTGGTTCTGAACGTTGGCGACGATGTTGAAGCTAAATTCACCGGCGTTGATCGTAAAAACCGTGTAGTGAGCCTGTCTGTTCGTGCTAAAGACGAAGCTGACGAGAAAGATGCAATCGCGACTGTTAACAACAAACAGGAAGAAAGCAACTTCTCTAACGCAATGGCTGAAGCATTCAAAGCAGCTAAAGGCGAGTAATCGTCCGAGCGTTGTATCCCGGCTTCTGCCAGGGTATAAAATCAGGGCGGCTTCGGCCGCCCTTGTTCGATTGAGAGCTGTAAGCTAATTTTCCTGAATGGAAACCGGAGGAATCATGACCAAGTCAGAATTGATCGAAAGACTTGCAACCCAGCAATCTCACATCCCTGCAAAAGCGGTAGAAGATGCGGTGAAAGAAATGCTGGAGCATATGGCCTCTACGCTCGCCGAGGGTGAACGTATTGAAATCCGGGGTTTCGGCAGTTTCTCCTTACACTATCGCGCTCCTCGCACCGGACGTAACCCAAAAACCGGCGACAAAGTGGATCTGGAAGGTAAATACGTTCCGCACTTTAAGCCAGGTAAAGAGTTGCGTGACCGCGCCAATATTTATGGCTAATTCTTTAGATTTAGCAGAAATGGCACCTCATATGAGGTGCCATTTTTTTTGCCTGTACCGCTATTTTGCGAGCCGTTATCCACAACGGCAGCGCAACGTTGTTTACCTGGCGTAAGTTGCCCAATCCATCTCGTATTCTCCTGATAACTTTCTGACTCTACAACAAGACTGGCGCACACTGCCTGTAACAAGGAGGTGGATGTGTTTTCAATACCCACGGTTGCCGGCGCCGTTCTGTTTAGTTCTCTTCCTCTGCTATGGCTACCGGTTATCCCGGAAAGAGATGGCATTCTTCTGCTTCTGGCTATTGCTCTGGGGTTGGCCGGAATGTTTGGTCGCCTGCGCTGGGTACGTTATCTGGTGCTGTACCTTCTATTACTGAGCTGGAGCCTTCTGGCCGCGAGGCAAATGCTGGACGTGTTTGCTGATTTTGGGCAAAAACCGCTGACTGCCCAGGTGAGAATTACGCGCAGCGATGGTGAAAAACGGCATGAGATACAGATAGTGAAGCTGGACCAGCGCTATCTGTTTCCTGCGCCTGGCGTGGTATTAAGAAATAGCAATCTGCCTGAGTCCGCCTGCGAAGGGCAGATCTGGCAGATGACGCTAAGGCTTCGCCCGGTTCATTCGCAGCTTAACGAGGGTGGTTTTAATGGTCAGCGTTACGCGCTTTCACAGCTTCTGCCGTTTAACGGCAGCGTGCTGAAGGCCAACCTCTTATCCGAACGCTGTAATCTTCGCGGGAAATGGCTACAGCGAGCCAAAAACGCCACTGCGCATCTGCCATGGCAGGGCGTCATTATTGCCCTGGGGTTTGGTGAGCGGATAGACGTTAGCGATGATGTCAAAAAAATTATGCGTTACACCGGCACCGCGCATCTCATGGCAATTTCTGGCTTGCACATTGCGTTAGCCGGGGGCATTGGCTGGCTGTTTGCGCGGGCGCTACAGTTTTGCCTACCGACCTTCCTGATCGGCTATCGTTTTCCCCTGTTAATGAGCTTTAGCATCGCGCTATTTTATACCTGGCTGTCGGGCATGAATCCTCCTGCCGTAAGAACCCTGGTCGGTATGGGGATCTGGCTGGTGCTACGTCTTAGCGGCAGAAAGTGGTCCTCGTGGGAAGTCCTGCTTTGCTGTGTGGCCGGCATTGTGTTTAGTGAACCGCTGGCTATTTTGGCGGAGAGTTTTTGGCTGTCTGCTCTTGCGGTCTGCGGGCTTATCTTTTGGTATCAGTGGGTGCCGCTGCCGCGTATGGCCATCAATCGCTGGCTTCGGCCTTTTGTCGATCTGCTTTACCTACAAACGGGCGTCACGTTACTGCTTATTCCACTTCAGGTGGTTTTATTTCACGGCGTAAGCCTGACCTCGCTGGCAGCCAATCTCTTCGCCGTGCCTTTGATTACGTTCGTTAGCGTTCCTTTGATACTGGCTGGAATGGTATTTGGGGAGTTACCGGGGATTGGCGAGTGGATTTGGTCTCTGGCGGATAAATCGCTGGCAGGCGTATTTGCACTTTTGGTCGGTTTACCTCAAGGCTGGAGGGAGGTGGATCGCCGCTATCAATTTTTGGCGTTCATTGCCTGGTGGGCCGTGATGGTGTGGCGGACAGGCGTTTGGCGAAGTTCTTCTGTAACGGTGGCAACGGTGCTGCTTTTAATGACGTTTCCTTTTTGGCGTAAAAACGATGCCAATAGCTGGGCCGTTCATATGCTTGATGTCGGGCATGGACTCGCGGTTGTTATCGAACGAGAAGGGAAGGCATTACTTTACGACACGGGAAATGCATGGCCAGGCGGTGATGCGGCAAGAGCCGTGATTATTCCGTGGTTAAAATGGCGTAACCTGCAGCCTGAGCAGGTGATTGTCAGCCACGAACATCTTGACCATATTGGCGGACTAAAAAGCCTTCAGCAGCAGTGGCCGGCGCTAAGTATTCGTAGCCCTTTGCGCTGGAAAGGGCATGAACGCTGCTTTCGCCCCCAACAATGGCAGTGGCAGGGGATTCAGTTCGATGTTCTGTGGCCACCGGAAGGGTATGAGGGAACCGGAAATTATCGCTCCTGCGTAGTGAAGGTCAGCCTGGGTGGCTTTAGCCTGTTGCTGACGGGAGATATAGAGGCAAGTGCAGAATTGGCTATGCTAAGAAAGCGCTGGCAAACGTTAAAAGCCGATATTTTGCAGGTTCCTCATCACGGAAGCCGAACATCATCCAGCGGGCCGCTGCTCCGGGCGGTGTCCGGTCGCATGGCGCTGGCTTCAACTTCGCGCTATAACGCCTGGAGGTTACCGTCGCCAAAGATAATCGATCTCTACCGAAAATACGGTTATCAATGGCACGACACCGCGCAGTCAGGGCAGCTGACAATTGAAATAAAGGGTGATAAATGGCAAATCTCTGGCTTTAGAGAACAAATATTGCGCCGTTGGTATCATCAGTGGTTTGGCGTCACCCGTGATAATGGGTAGAATATGCGGCTATTTCATAAAAGGCTGGTTCGACTTAATGCAGAACGATAAAGATCTCTCCACGTGGCAGACTTTCCGCCGGCTCTGGCCGATGATATCCCCATTTAGAACGGGTCTGATTGTGGCTGGGATAGCGTTAATCCTTAATGCTGCGAGCGATACCTACATGCTTTCGCTGCTTAAACCATTACTGGATGATGGTTTTGGTAAAACGGACTCGTCAGTGCTGATATGGATGCCGCTGGCCGTTATTGCCCTGATGGTGCTGCGTGGCATCACAAGCTATGTCTCCAGCTACTGCATTTCATGGGTATCGGGAATGGTGGTCATGAACATGCGTCGTCGTCTGTTCAGCCATATGATGGGCATGCCTGTCGCCTTCTTCGATCAGCAATCTACGGGGACGCTGCTGTCGCGCATTACCTACGATTCCGAACAGGTGGCTTCTTCTTCCTCAAGCGCGCTGATAACCGTGGTGCGTGAAGGCGCCTCTATCATTGGCCTGTTTGTGCTGATGTTCTGGTACAGCTGGCAGCTGTCGGTGATTTTAATCGTGCTGGCCCCAATCGTCTCGTTTGCTATTCGCTTTGTTTCTAAGCGCTTCCGCAATATCAGTAAAAATATGCAAAACACCATGGGGCAGGTGACAACCAGCGCCGAGCAGATGCTGAAGGGCCATAAAGAAGTGCTCATCTTCGGCGGCCAGCAGGTGGAAACCGAACGCTTCGACAAGGTCAGTAACCGCATGCGTAACCAGGGGATGAAGCTGGTTTCTGCTTCCTCTATTTCTGACCCGATTATTCAGCTGATTGCTTCATTCGCTTTAGCCTTTGTGCTGTATGCCGCAAGCTTCCCAAGCGTGATGGAAACGCTCACTGCAGGGACCATCACGGTCGTCTTCTCTTCCATGATTGCGCTGATGCGCCCGCTGAAGTCGCTGACTAACGTTAACGCCCAGTTCCAGCGCGGAATGGCCGCCTGCCAGACGCTGTTCTCTATCCTCGATTCCGAGCAGGAAAAAGACAGTGGCAAACTGGTTATCGAACGCTCTAAAGGCGATGTTGAATTCCGCGATGTTACTTTCACCTATCCAGGGCGTGATGTTCCGGCCCTGCGTGACATCAACCTGATCATTCCGGCAGGCAAAACCGTTGCTCTGGTTGGGCGTTCTGGCTCCGGTAAATCGACGATTGCCAGCCTGATCACCCGTTTCTACGAGCAGGAAAAAGGCAGTATTCTGATTGATGGTCAGGACATCCGCGAGTATACCCTTGCCTCGCTGCGTAACCAGGTTGCGTTAGTCTCCCAGAACGTTCATCTGTTCAATGACACTATCGCCAATAACATTGCCTACGCTCGCACCGAGCAGTTTTCGCGCGAAGATATCGAAAAGGCCGCACGTATGGCCTACGCCATGGACTTCATCAGCAAGATGGATAACGGGCTTGATACCGTGATTGGTGAAAACGGCGTGCTGCTTTCCGGCGGTCAGCGCCAGCGTATCGCTATCGCCCGTGCGCTGCTGCGTGATAGCCCAATCCTGATTCTGGATGAAGCGACCTCTGCGCTTGATACCGAGTCCGAACGCGCTATCCAGGCCGCGCTGGATGAACTGCAGAAAAACCGTACTTCACTGGTTATCGCCCACCGTCTGTCCACTATCGAGCAGGCGGACGAAATCGTGGTGGTGGAAGATGGCCGCATCGTTGAGCGTGGCCCTCACCAGGAGCTGCTGGCTCATCGCGGGGTTTACGCCCAGCTGCATAAGATGCAATTCGGCGAATGATAGAGCGTATCTGGTCGGGAAAATCGCCTCTCTACCTGCTGCTGTTGCCGCTTTCCTGGCTGTATGGCCTGGTCAGCGGCGCTATCCGCCTGTCTTATCGCATAGGCTTGCGTACCTCCTGGCGTGCTCCGGTGCCTGTTGTTGTGGTTGGGAACCTGACGGCGGGCGGCAACGGAAAAACGCCGGTCGTCATCTGGCTTGTAGAGCAACTGCAGCAGCGTGGCGTTCGCGTGGGCGTGGTGTCTCGTGGTTACGGTGGCAAAGCCGCCGCTTATCCTCTGGTGCTTAACGCACAAACTACACCTTCTGAAGCCGGGGATGAGCCAGTGCTTATCTTCCAGCGTACCGGTGCGCCGGTCGCCGTTGCCCCAAAACGCAGCGAGGCTGTGAAAGCCTTGCTGAAGTCTGCGGCTCCGCAAATTATTATCACCGACGATGGTTTGCAGCATTACGCCCTGGCTCGTGATAAAGAAATTGTTGTTATCGACGGCGTACGTCGTTTTGGTAACGGCTGGTGGTTACCCGCAGGGCCAATGCGCGAAAGAGCAGGGCGCCTGCGCAGCGTAGATGCCGTTATCGTTAACGGCGGTGAATCTCTGGCTGGTGAAATTGCCATGCGTCTTAAACCAGGGCTTGCCATTAACGTTCTCAGCGGTGAGCGTCGCCCGTTGGCGGATTTCAGCGACGTTGTGGCTATGGCCGGTATCGGCCATCCACCGCGTTTCTTTGCTACGCTGGAACAGGCCGGCATCACGCCGGTAAAAACCGTTGCGCTGGCCGATCACCAGGCGATTACCGAACAGGATATGCTGAATATTGCGCCGGCTAACCAAACGGTAATGATGACGGAAAAAGATGCGGTGAAATGCCGTGCCTTCGCCGAAGGGCATGCAAACTGGTGGTATTTGCCGGTCGATGCGCAGCTAGATTCACCCCTCGCTGAAACGCTGCTCAAGGAGTTATTGGGGCTGGTGCGTTAGTTTTGCGGCACCGGTTATTTGTTCGCTGATTACAGGTGTGCCATGACCGTTGTGCAACTTTCATTACGAGCAGCCCGGAATCTGCACCTTGCGGCCCAGGGGCTGCTGCAAAAACCTCGCCGCCGGGCGCGTCCCTCTGACGTTGCCGACGCTATCTCCCGCATGTCGCTGCTCCAGATTGATACCATCAATATCGTAGCCCGCAGTCCGTATCTGGTGTTATTCAGCCGCCTTGGGCACTTTGAACCCGGCTGGTTAGATGGGGCGCTGGCAAACGGCGAGCTGATTGAATACTGGGCCCATGAAGCCTGTTTCCTGCCGAAAAAAGATTTTTCGCTTATCCGCCACCGAATGCTGAGCCCGGAAAACATGGGTTGGAAATACCGTCCTGAGTGGATGAAAGAGCATGCGGAAGACATCAGGCAGTTACTCGCTTATATCGCAGAGAACGGCCCTGTACGCTCCGCCGACTTTGAACATCCGCGTAAAGGCGCAGGCGGCTGGTGGGAATGGAAGCCGCAGAAAAAACACCTCGAAGGGCTGTTTACCGCCGGGGAGGTTATGGTTACCGGGCGGCGAAACTTCCAGCGCGTTTATGATTTAACCCATCGGGTTATGCCGCACTGGGACGATGCCCTGCATCTTGTTAGCCAAGCTGAGGCTGAGCGACAGATGCTTGAAAACAGCGCCCGTAGCTTAGGGATCTTTCGCCCTGAATGGCTGGCGGATTACTATCGGCTGAAAAATCTGGCCTTAAAGCCCCTGGTTGAAGCCTGGCTCTTATCGGGCAATGTTATTCGCGTTCAGGTTGATAAGCTGGGCGAGATGCTGGTGCATCATTCGCTGTTGCCACAGCTGGAGAAAGCGCAGCAAAATCAGCTTAATGCCACCCACAGCGCGGTGCTGTCACCGTTTGACCCGGTGGTTTGGGATCGCCGCAGAGCCGAGGCGCTGTTTAACTTTTCTTACCGCCTCGAATGTTATACCCCCGCGGAAAAACGCCGCTTTGGCTACTTTGTTCTGCCGCTGCTGCATAAAGGTGTGCTGGTCGGCAGGATGGATGCCAAAATGCACCGCAAGCAGGGCGAACTGGAGGTGATAAGCCTCTACCTTGAAGAGGGCATTAAGGTGACAGACTCTTTGCAGGCAGGCCTGCGTGGCGCGCTGAGCGATTTTGCACGCTGGCAATCGGCTACGCATCTTACCTTCGGCGTCCTGCCTGCAGAACTGAGAGAAAGCTGGGGAACAGGCTGGGAAATGGCCCCGGCGGGCTAGTCATTTATGCTATTCTGGTGCCGTTGATGGCACTCATCTGGAGTAATTATGGAAAGTCGTTTACTTGAAATCATTGCCTGCCCGGTCTGTAACGGCAAGCTCTACTATAATCAGGAAAAGCAAGAGCTTATCTGCAAGCCGGATGGCCTGGCCTACCCGCTGCGTGACGGTATTCCCGTTTTGCTGGAAAGTGAAGCCCGTACGCTGACTTCAGACGAGACCAATCCATGAGTTTTGTCGCCATTATTCCCGCACGCTATGCGTCCACGCGCCTGCCGGGTAAACCTTTAAAAGACATCAACGGTAAAGCGATGGTCCTGCATGTGCTGGATCGCGCTCGTGAATCCGGCGCTGAGCGTATTATCGTCGCGACCGATCATTCGGAAGTTGCTCGCGTTGTCGAAGCGGCAGGTGGAGAAGTTTGCCTGACCAGCCCCGATCACCAGTCCGGAACCGAACGTCTGGCTGAGGTTATCGAGAAATGTGGTTTCAGCGATGACACGGTTATTGTGAACGTGCAGGGTGACGAGCCAATGATCCCGCCGGTGATTATTCAGCAGGTTGCGAACAACGTCGCTAACAGTAAAGCCGGTATGGCGACGCTTGCGGTGCCTATCGAATCAGCCGAAGAAGCGTTTAACCCAAATGCGGTTAAGGTCGTCATGGATGCACAGGGCTATGCGCTCTATTTTTCACGCGCAACAATTCCGTGGGATCGTGAACGCTTTGCCGCTTCCCGCGAACAGATTGGCGATACCTTCCTGCGTCACATCGGCATTTATGGCTACCGCGCCGGTTTTATCCGCCGCTATGTCAGCTGGGAGCCGAGCCAGCTCGAGCAAATCGAAATGCTTGAGCAGCTTCGCGTCTTGTGGAACGGCGAAAAAATTCACGTTGCCGTGGCGAAAGCCATCCCGAGCATTGGCGTGGATACCCCGGAAGATCTGGAGCGCGTTCGTCTCGCGATGCGTTAATTCACCTTCTGCGCGAAGCATAAAACCGGCTAAACAGGCCGGTTTTTCTTTTTCTGAAATCCAGTTGATCTGGAGTGGTGACAACTTCGCCTGGTGCGCTCATTATTAAATCAACAGTATTACCAGGGGAAATCGGTATGGAATTGCTGCGTAAGGAGTTAAGCCACCTGCTGGGTGAGAAGCTAAGCCGTATTGAGTGCATTAGCGAGCATGCGGAAACTGCGCTTTGGTCGCTCTACGACAGCGGCGGTCATGCCATGCCGTTACTGGCTAAAAGCTTTACCTCGCCGGGCCTGGCGGCACAGCTGGCGTGGAAAATGTCGATGCTGGCGCGTTCCGGTACGGTGAGAATGCCGGTGGTTTACGGCGTGCTCACTCACGAAGAACATCCTGGACCGGATGTTCTGCTGATGGAGCGTCTGCGCGGCGTTCCCGGCGAAGCACCAACCCGCACGCCCAATCGCTGGGAGCAGCTGAAAGATCAGATTGTTGAAGGCCTGCTTGCCTGGCATCGCGTGGACAGCAGCGGCTGTGTAGGCAATGTGGACAGTACACAGGAAAATATCTGGCCGCACTGGTATCGCCAGCGGGTAGAGGTGCTCTGGAGCACGCTCAATCAGTACCAGAACACGGGGTTAACGATGCAGGATAAACGCATCCTGTTTCGCACCCGTGAGTGCCTGCCGCGAATGTTCGAGGATTTTAGCGATAATTGCGTGCTGATCCACGGCAACTTCTCCCTTCGCAGTATGCTCAAGGATTCGCGTAGCGATCAGCTGCTGGCGATGGTGAACCCCGGCGTGATGCTATGGGCTCCGCGGGAATATGAACTGTTTCGCCTCGCTGAGCCGGGCCAGGCCGAGGGTTTGCTTTGGCACTACCTGCAGCGCGCGCCGGTAGCCGAGTCTTTCCTGTGGCGGCGCTGGCTGTATGTATTGTGGGATGAGGTGGCTCAGCTGTTGCAAACCGGCCGTTTGAACCGGCCGGTCTTTGATAATGCGTCGAAGTCGCTACTGCCCTGGCTCTCCTGAGGAGCCTTTCAGCCATTGCCAGATGCGTCCCAGCGTTTCATAGCCCACGCGCTCGCTGTGCATCAGCCATACCGAGTCGGGGATAGCCTTCTCCCACGGATTAAGCGGAGAGGTTATCGCCAGCTGATTGGCCGGTGCCGGGAGCGGATGTAGCCCGGCTTGGGTGAAGAAGATCATCGCGCGTGGAAGATGCGAAGCGGATGTCACCAGGATAAACGGCTGCTGGCCTATCAGCTTCGCCACGGCGTGCGCTTCCTCTTCAGTATCTTTGGGGGAATCGAGGGTGATGATGTCCTCTCTGGAAATCCCAAGACTTTCCGCAACCCTGGCACCGGCCTCCGCCGTGCTAACGGCATTGGTCATCGCCCTGGCTCCGGTAAAGATAAGTTTTGCCCCTGGATTCAGCTGTTTCAGACGAATCGCTTCGGTGAGTCGCGGTAAACTGTTGTTGATCAGGTTGGAGCTGGGAGCCCAGTCCGGGTTCCACGTATAGCCGCCGCCCAGCACCACGATGTAGCGCGCGTTATCACCCTGCTGGCGAGTGGCGTAAGTGTCTTCAATAGGTTTTAACATCCAGTCGGCAACGGGCTGCAGGCTAATCAGGAAAAGCACCAGCCAGCTTGCGGTAAGTAATCCTTTGGCCGTTTTCTGCCAGCGGGTAAACCACAGCAGCGCCAGGCTAACGCCCATGGTCAACAGCAGGAAAGGCAGGGGCAGCAACATCCCGCCAATGATTTTTTTCAGTATAAAAAGCATGAATTTCGGATCCTTTTTAACCATCCGGCAGGTAAACGCCTGTGATATTACACCAGATGGGTTCATTCTCGTCCCGGCTGTGCCAAAATAGCGGTTTTGTCAGATGACCTCTTTTGCCACGGAGCTGTACCCATGGGTGACCGCAATTTTGACGATATTGCCGAGAAGTTTTCGCACAATATCTATGGCACAACCAAAGGCCAGTTGCGGCAGGCGATCCTCTGGCAGGATCTGGATGCTTTTCTTGCTACCCAACCTGCAGCCATAAGGGTGCTGGATGCCGGCGGAGGGGAAGGGCAAACGGCGACCCGATTTGCCGAGCGGGGTCATGAAGTTGTGCTTTGTGATGTGTCCGCCGGGATGATTGCACGTGCAAAAATGCTCGCCCAGGATAAAGGTGTGAGCGACAACATGCATTTTGTACAATCTGCCGCTCAGGATATGGCCCAACGTTTGGAAAGCCCGGTTGATCTGATATTGTTTCATGCGGTGCTCGAGTGGGTCACTGACCCTCAGGCCGTGCTAAAAGCGCTTTGGGATTGTTTGCGTCCCGGCGGCACTTTGTCGCTAATGTTCTACAATGCAAACGGCCTGCTGATGCGAAACATGTTCGTCGGGAACTTCGAATATGTGCTGCAGGGGATGAAAAAAAATAAGCGCAAAACCCTTTCGCCCGACAATCCGCTGCAGCCAGAACAGGTTTACCACTGGCTGGAGCAAATTGGCTGGCAAATTACCGGTAAAACCGGCGTGCGGGTGTTCCACGACTACCTGCGAGATAAACACAAACAACGAGATGGTTTTGACGATTTGCTGACGCTGGAGACGCGTTATTGCCGGCAGGAGCCGTTTATCAGTCTCGGCCGCTATATTCACGTAACCGCGTTTAAGCCGCAGAGCCAAGGATAAATTATGAGTGATTTTTCCCAGACAGTGCCTGAACTGGTTGCCTGGGCCAGGAAAAATGATTTTTCGATTTCGCTGCCCACCGAGCGCCTGACGTTTTTGCTGGCCGTTGCCACCTTAAACGGCGAGCGTCTTGACGGTGAGCTGAGCGAGGGAGAACTCATTGATGCGTTTCGCCACGTGAGCGACGGTTTTGAACAAACCAGCGAAACCATCAACGTGCGCGCCAATAACGCCATCAACGATATGGTACGCCAGCGCCTGCTTAACCGCTTCGTAAGCGAGCTAACCGAAGGCAACGCTATTTATCGCCTGACGCCGCTGGGTATCGGCATTACCGACTACTACATTCGCCAGCGCGAGTTTTCCACGCTGCGCCTGTCTATGCAGCTTTCTATCGTTGCGGGTGAGCTTAAACGCGCCGCTGACGCTGCGGATGAAAATGGCGACGAGTTCCACTGGCACCGTAACGTTTACGCGCCGCTGAAATATTCCGTGGCGGAGATCTTTGACAGCATCGATCTTACCCAACGCATCATGGACGAACAGCAGCAGCAGGTAAAAGATGACATTGCCCAACTGTTGAACAAAGACTGGCGTGCGGCCATTTCGAGCTGTGAGCTGCTGCTGTCGGAGACATCCGGCACGCTGCGTGAACTGCAGGATACGCTGGAGGCCGCGGGGGATAAGCTGCAGGCAAATCTGCTGCGAGTGCAGGACTCTACCCTGGGGCGCGACGACCTTCACTTTGTTGATCGCCTGGTGTTTGACCTGCAAAGCAAACTCGACCGCATTATCAGCTGGGGTCAGCAAGCTATCGACCTGTGGATAGGCTATGACCGCCACGTGCATAAATTTATCCGTACCGCTATCGATATGGATAAAAACCGCGTCTTTGCTCAACGCCTTCGCCAGTCGGTACAAAATTACTTCGATGCGCCATGGGCGCTGACCTATTCCAGCGCCGATCGTCTGCTGGATATGCGTGATGAAGAGATGGCGCTGCGTGATGAAGAAGTGACGGGCGAGTTGCCTAACGAGCTCGAGTTTGAAGAATTTAACGAAATTCGTGAACAGCTGGCGGCGCTGATTGAAGCGGCGCTGCAGGTCTACAAAACGAAGCAAGTGCCCCTTGATTTGGGGGTTGTAGTGCGTGACTACCTCGTGCAATACCCACGCGCACGTCATTTCGACGTTGCACGTATTGTTGTAGACCAGGCGGTACGTCTGGGCGTAGCGGAAGCGGATTTCACAGGATTGCCGGCGAAGTGGCAAACCATTAACGATTACGGAGCCAAGGTACAGGCGCATGTCATCAACAAATATTGAACAAGTGATGCCGGTTAAACTGGCACAGGCGCTGGCCAATCCTCTCTTTCCTGCGCTCGACAGTCAGCTGCGCGCCGGGCGCCACATTGGCCTCGAAGAGCTGGACAATCACGCCTTTTTGATGGATTTCCAGGAATATCTGGAAGAGTTTTACGCGCGCTACAACGTTGAGTTGATTCGCGCGCCGGAAGGTTTTTTCTATCTGCGTCCTCGCTCCACCACGCTCATTCCGCGTTCGGTGCTCTCCGAGTTGGACATGATGGTCGGTAAAATCCTTTGTTATCTCTACCTCAGCCCGGAACGTCTGGCCAACGAAGGCATCTTTACTCAGCAGGAGCTGTACGACGAGTTGCTGACGCTGGCGGATGAAAACAAGCTGCTGAAGCTGGTGAATAACCGCTCTACGGGCTCCGATCTCGACCGTCAGAAACTGCAGGAGAAAGTCCGCGCCTCTCTGACCCGTTTGCGCCGCCTCGGCATGATCTGGTTTATGGGCCATGACAGCAGCAAATTCCGCATCACCGAGTCGGTCTTCCGCTTCGGCGCCGATGTGCGTAGCGGCGATGACCCGCGTGAAGCCCAGCTGCGCATGATTCGCGACGGCGAAGCCATGGCGGTGGAAAGCCGCCTGCAGCTCAACGATGAAAGCGATGAGCCACAACCAGGACTAGATAACGCGGAGGATGAACAGGAATGATTGAACGCGGAAAATTTCGCTCGCTGACGCTGGTTAACTGGAACGGTTTCTTCGCCCGCACCTTCGATCTCGACGAGCTGGTCACCACGCTTTCCGGCGGTAACGGCGCGGGTAAATCCACCACCATGGCGGCCTTCGTCACGGCGCTTATCCCGGATTTAACCCTGCTGCACTTCCGTAACACCACCGAAGCCGGTGCCACCTCGGGCTCTCGCGATAAAGGTCTGCACGGTAAGCTTAAAGCCGGCGTGTGTTACTCCACGCTGGACGTGATCAACTCCCGCCATCAGCGCGTTGTGGTAGGCGTTCGCCTGCAGCAGGTTGCCGGGCGCGATCGTAAAGTCGACATCAAACCTTTTGCTATTCAGGGCCTGCCGACCTCTATTCAGCCGACTCAACTGCTGACCGAAACGCTGAACGAGCGACAGGCTCGCGTGCTCAGCCTGCAGGAGCTGAAGGACAAAGTTGAAGCCATTGAAGGCGTGCAGTTCAAGCAGTTTAACTCCATCACCGACTACCACTCGCTGATGTTCGATCTGGGCATCGTGGCACGTCGCCTGCGCAGTGCCGCAGACCGCAGTAAATACTATCGCCTGATTGAAGCCTCGCTGTACGGCGGGATTTCCAGCGCGATTACCCGCTCCCTGCGTGACTATCTGTTGCCGGAAAACGGCGGCGTGCGTAAAGCCTTCCAGGACATGGAGGCGGCGCTGCGTGAAAACCGCATGACGCTGGAAGCAATTCGCGTTACCCAGTCCGACCGCGACCTGTTCAAACACCTGATTTCGGAAGCGACGGATTACGTGGCAGCGGACTATATGCGCCACGCCAACGAACGGCGTATCCATCTGGATAAAGCGCTGGAGTTTCGCCGCGAACTGCTGACCAGCCGCCAGCAGCTGTCCGCCGAGCAGTATAAGCACGTTGATATGGCGCGTGAGCTGGGCGAGCACAGCGGGGCCGAAGGCGATCTTGAAACCGATTATCAGGCCGCAAGCGATCACCTGAACCTGGTGCAAACGGCGATTCGCCAGCAGGAGAAGATCGAGCGTTACGAAGCTGACCTCGACGAGCTGCAAATTCGCCTTGAAGAGCAAAACGAAATCGTGGCTGAAGCCCACGAGCAGCAGGAAGAAAATGAAGCCCGGGCCGAAGCCGCCGAGCTGGAAGTGGATGAGCTGAAAAGCCAGCTTGCCGATTACCAGCAGGCGCTGGACGTGCAGCAGACGCGTGCGATTCAGTATCAGCAGGCGTTGCAGGCGTTAGAGCGCGCTCGTGAACTGTGTCACCTGCCGGATTTAACCGCCGACAGCGCCGACGAGTGGCTGGACACCTTCAAAGCGAAAGAGATTGAAGCGACAGACAAGCTGCTGTCTCTTGAGCAGAAAATGAGCGTGGCTCAGGCCGCTCATAGCCAGTTCGAACATGCTTATCAGCTGGTGACCGCGATAAGCGGCCCGGTTAGCCGTAGCGACGCGTGGGAAACTGCGCGTGAACTGCTGCGCGACAGCAGCAATCAGCGCCACCTGGCCGAGCAGGTTCAGCCGCTGCGTATGCGCCTTAATGAGCTTGAGCAGCGCCTGCGCGAGCAGCAAGAAGCCGAACGTCTGCTGGCTGATTTCTGCAAACGCCAGGGCAAACAGTTCGATCCTGAAGAGCTTGAAGCACTGCATGAAGAATTAGAAGAGCGGATTGGTGCGCTGCAGCAAACCGTTGCCGATGCCAGCGAGCAGCGTATGGCGCTGCGTCAGGAGCTTGAGCAGCTGCAGGCGAGTATTAAAACGCTGAACCTGCGTGCCCCAAGATGGATTGCAGCCCAAACCAGCCTTTCCCAGCTGTGCGAGCAAAGCGGTGAGCAGTTCGAAGCCAGCCAGCAGGTTACTGAGTACATGCAGCAGCTGCTGGAGCGTGAACGTGAGTCTACCGTTGAGCGTGATGAAGTCGGGGCGCGTAAACGTGCCGTGGATGACGAAATCGAACGCCTCAGCCAGCCTGGCGGTGCAGAAGATCCGCGCCTCAACGCGCTGGCCGAACGCTTTGGCGGCGTCCTGCTGTCTGAAATTTACGATGACATCGGCCTCGAAGATGCGCCGTACTTCTCCGCGCTCTACGGGCCATCCCGCCACGCTATCGTGGTGCCGGATCTTTCCCTGGTGCGCGAGCAGCTGGAAAATCTGGAAGACTGCCCGGAAGACCTTTACCTGATTGAAGGGGATCCGTCTTCGTTCGATGACAGCGTGTTCACCGTTGAAGATATGGGCGCGGCGGTACTTGTCAAAACCGCTGAACGCCAGTGGCGCTATTCGCGCCTGCCGGAACTGCCGCTGTTTGGCCGTGCCGCGCGTGAAAACCGTCTTGAAGCGCTGCACAACGAGCGGGAGTCACTTGCTGAACGTTTTGCCACGCTCTCTTTTGACGTGCAGAAAAACCAGCGCCTGCACCAGTCCTTTAGCCGCTTTATCGGCCAGCATCTGGGCGTGGCGTTTGAAGACGATCCGGAAGCTGAAATTCGCCACCTCAACAGCCGCCGTGGCGAAATTGAGCGGGCGATCAACAACCACGAAAATGACAATCAGCAGCAGCGTCAGCAGTTCGACCTGGCGAAAGAGGGCGTGGCCCAGCTTAACCGCCTGCTGCCGCGCATTAGCCTGCTGAATGACGAAACGCTGGCCGACCGCTGCGACGAAATTCAGGAGCGCCTGGACGAAGCCGAAGAGTCTGCCCGCTTTATTCAGCAGCACGGCAATCAGCTGATTAAGCTGGAAGGTATCGTCAACGTTCTGCAGAGCGATCCTGAACAGTTCGAGCAGCTGAAGGACGATTATGCCCACGCGCAGCAAATTCAACGTGACGCCCGCCAGCGTGCCTTTGCGCTGACCGAAGTCGTGCAGCGTCGCGCTCACTTCAGCTACAGCGATTCTGCGGCCATGCTGGACGGTAATAGCGACCTGAACGAGAAGCTGCGCCAGCGTCTGGAACAGGCTGAAGTCGAGCGTACGCGTTCCCGTGAAGCGCTGCGTCAGCATGCTCAGCAGCTAGGCCAGTACAGCCAGCTGATGGCGTCGCTGAAAAGTTCGTTTGATACCAAGAAAGAGCTGCTGACCGATCTGCACAAAGAGCTGCAGGATATCGGGGTTCGTGCCGATGCCGGGGCAGAAGAAAGGGCTCGTGCGCGCCGGGATGAGCTGCATACTGCGCTTAGCAACAACCGTTCACGCCGTAATCAGCTTGAGAAACAGCTGACCTATTGCGAAGCGGAGATGAATAACCTCACCCGCAAACTGAAGCAGCTTGAGCGTAACTACTTTGAAATGCGCGAGCAGGTTGTGACCGCGAAAGCGGGCTGGTGCGCGGTGATGCGTATGGTGAAAGACAACGGCGTTGAGCGCCGCCTGCACCGTCGTGAACTGGCCTATCTCTCCGGGGACGATCTGCGTTCCATGTCGGATAAAGCGTTGGGTGCCCTGCGCCTGGCCGTTGCGGACAACGAACATCTGCGCGATGTACTGCGTATGTCAGAAGATCCGAAGCGCCCTGAGCGTAAGATTCAGTTCTTCGTTGCGGTTTACCAGCATCTGCGCGAGCGTATCCGTCAGGATATCATCCGTACCGACGACCCGGTTGAAGCCATCGAGCAGATGGAAATTGAGCTGGGACGCCTGACGGAAGAGCTGACCTCGCGCGAGCAGAAGTTGGCTATCAGCTCCCGAAGCGTGGCCAACATTATTCGCAAGACTATTCAGCGTGAGCAGAACCGTATTCGTATGCTTAACCAGGGGCTGCAAAGCGTCTCCTTTGGCCAGGTGAAGAGCGTTCGCCTTAACGTTAACGTGCGAGAGGCGCATGCTACGCTGCTGAACGTCCTTTCCGAGCAGCATGAGCAGCATCAGGATCTGTTTAACAGCAACCGCCTGACCTTCTCAGAAGCGCTGGCGAAACTTTATCAGCGCCTGAACCCGCAGATAGACATGGGCCAGCGCACGCCGCAGACCATTGGCGAAGAGCTGCTGGATTACCGTAACTACCTGGAAATGGAAGTTGAGGTAAACCGTGGCTCGGACGGCTGGCTGCGTGCGGAGAGTGGGGCGCTGTCTACCGGGGAAGCTATCGGGACCGGGATGTCTATCCTGGTGATGGTTGTGCAGAGCTGGGAAGACGAGTCTCAGCGCCTGCGTGGGAAAGACATTTCCCCTTGTCGCCTGCTGTTCCTTGATGAAGCCGCACGTCTGGATGCCAAGTCCATCGCCACGCTGTTTGAGCTGTGTGAACGACTGGAAATGCAATTGATTATTGCGGCGCCAGAAAACATCAGCCCGGAAAAAGGCACCACCTACAAGCTGGTGCGTAAGGTGTTCCAGAACAGCGAACACGTTCACGTTGTTGGCCTGCGTGGCTTTGCTGCCCCGGTACTGCCAGAACCGCAGCCGGGTTCGGAAACGGCAGACGCGTCGTAAAAATCAGCAATCCAGATTGTCAATTTATCAAGCGGGCCCCGGCCCGCTTTTTCTTTGCCACGAACAGTCTTAATCTTTAATTTTCTTTACATTTTGTCAGGCAAATGGTTTTTACTGTTTATATACTAGTGATGAATACTTCCCGCCTTTGACGGTGAGCACAGTAATAAACAGGGGGCAAGGGATGTTGCTTAGAAAAGGTAAAGATTTTCGATTGTCAGCAGTCGGTTACTGCCTGGCGCTCAGTTTCGCTCCACTGTTTGCGGCGCAGGCCGACGAGCCTGCCGTGGTTCCCTCCGACAGCTCTGCTTTTCAGACCGATCGGCCCACGGAACTCAATCAGCCTTTGGCGCAGTCTACGGCAACGGCCACAATGGCCGGTACGTTGCCAACCAACACTTCCACCATGTCTGCCGCGCAAAGCCGCTCGCAGCTTATTGCTGGATTGCCTGCGGGCTACACGCCGGTTTACCTCAACGCGCTGTCGGCCTTTTACGCCGCGCGAGACATGAAGCCAATGTGGGAAAATCGCGATGCGGTAAAAGCCTTTCAGCAGCAGCTGGCGGAAGTCGCCATTGCCGGTATCCAGCCACAGTTTAGCCAATGGGTTGAACTGCTGACCGATCCTGGCGTGAGCGGTATGGCGCGTGATGTGGTGCTGTCCGATGCCATGATGGGCTACCTGCAGTTTGTCTCCGGCATCCCGATTGACGGCAATCGCTGGCTTTATAGCAGCACGCCTTATAAGTTAAAAACGCCGCCGCTTTCGGTGATTAACCAGTGGCAGGTTGCCGTCGACCAGGGTTCACTGGTGAACTTTATTGACAGCCTTGCGCCACAGCATCCGCAATATGCTCAGCTTCACCAGTCTCTGATTCATCTGTTGGGTGATACTCGTCCGTGGCCGCAAATAACCGGTAAAGAGACGCTGAGACCGGGGCAGTGGAGTAATGATGTTGGCGCGCTGCGCGAGATCCTTGCCCGCACAGGTATGCTCCAGGATAAAGCCTCGGGTTCTACCACCGTTGCCGATGTCACGGTAAGCCCGTCAGCGATTAACGTTGAAGATATTCCCGCGTCAGCCGGCAAAAAGCAGCAGGCCGCCGCGCGCGGTGTGTACGGCCGCGACCTTGTTGACGGCGTAAAACGCTTCCAGCAGTGGCAAGGGCTAGGCCCGGACGGCGCGATTGGCCAGCTGACGCGCGACTGGCTTAACGTGACGCCCCAGCAGCGTGCGGCGCTGATAGCGTTGAACATTCAGCGCCTGCGGCTGCTGCCGGACAAACTCGATACCGGCATTATGGTGAACATTCCTAACTATTCGCTGGTTTACTACCTTAACGGCAATGAAGCGCTGGCTTCACGCGTTATCGTTGGACGTCCGGATCGTAAAACCCCGATGATGAGCAGCGCGTTAAATAACGTGGTGGTTAATCCGCCCTGGAACGTGCCGCCGACGCTTGCCCGAAAAGATCTTTTGCCAAAGGTCCGCCAGAACCCAGGCTACCTCGAGCAGCACGGCTATAGCGTGATCCGCGGCTGGAGCAATAACGCTGAGACGATTGACCCGTGGCGCGTTGACTGGTCGACGATTACCGAGAATAACCTGCCGTTCCGCTTCCAGCAAAAACCAGGCACGCAGAACTCGCTTGGGCGCTACAAGTTTAATATGCCAAGTTCAGATGCCATCTATTTGCACGACACGCCTAACCATAACCTCTTCCAGAAGGATGCAAGGGCGCTGAGTTCCGGCTGTGTGCGCGTGAATAAAGCCTCGGAGCTTGCGAACATGTTACTGCAGGATGCCGGGTGGAATGACTCACGTATCTCCAGTACGTTGCAGGAAGGGAATACCAAATACGTGAATATCCGCCATAACATTCCGGTTAATCTCTACTATCTGACGGCGTTTGTCGGGAAAGAAGGGCGAACCGAGTTTCGTACAGATATTTACAATTATGATCTCACTGCGCGATCTGGCGCACAAAACCTCGCAAAAGCCGGGTTATTAATCCGCTAAACGCAACATTTCTAATGAATTAGTGGTCGTAGAAAATGTAAAACCCAGCCGGGCCCGTTGCAGGGCCCGCCGTTGCTGGGTTTTATCGTGCCTTGACTCCCCGGATTCGGGCAGCTATGGTGCGATGGCAGTGCGCAAAAGTGCATATTAAACCATCATTTTATTACCTGTAGACCTGGATATCATGGACAAATTTGACGCTAATCGCCGCAAGCTACTGGCTTTGGGGGGCGTGGCTTTCGGTGCCGCTCTCATGCCTTTGCCGTCGTTTGCCACCCTCTCGACACCACGCCCGCGTATTTTGACTCTCAATAACCTGCATACCGGAGAGTCACTGAAAGCCGAGTTTTTTGATGGCAGAGGCTATATTCAGGATGAATTAGCAAGACTTAATCACTTCTTTCGGGATTACCGGGCGAACAAGATTAAATCGATCGATCCTTCACTGTTTGACCAACTCTATCGCCTGCAGGGGCTGTTGGGTACCAACAAACCGGTGCAGTTGATTTCTGGCTACCGCTCCATCGACACCAATAACGAACTTCGCGCTCACAGCCGCGGCGTAGCGAAAAAAAGCTACCACACCAAAGGCCAGGCGATGGATTTTCATATTGAAGGGGTTTCGTTAAGCAATATTCGCAAAGCGGCATTATCTATGCGCGCAGGTGGTGTAGGATACTACCCCAGCAGCGACTTTGTGCATATTGATACCGGGCCGGTAAGGCACTGGTAAAACAACGGAATCCGGCTTTGTTGCCGGTAATGGAGCAGCATGAACTATCACATTATTCCGGTCACGGCTTTTGCCCAGAACTGTTCTCTTATTTGGTGCGAGGAAACGCAGCAGGCGGCGCTGGTGGATCCCGGCGGCGATGCGGCGCGTATCAAGCAGGAAGTGGCTCAGAAAGGCGTAAAGGTTAGCCAAATTTTGCTGACGCACGGTCATCTCGATCACGTTGGCGCGGCGGCCGAGCTGGCGGCACATTACGGCGCGCCGGTTGTGGGTCCGGAAAAAGAAGATGAGTTCTGGCTGCAGGGCTTGCCGCAGCAAAGCCGAATGTTTGGCCTCGACGAGTGTCAGCCTCTGACGCCGGATCGCTGGTTAAACGAAGGGGAAAGTGTCGCCGTAGGGAATGTGACTTTACAGGTGTTGCATTGTCCGGGGCATACGCCTGGCCATATCGTCTTCTTCGATGAGGCCTCTCGTTTGCTGGTTTCTGGTGATGTCATCTTTAAAGGTGGAGTGGGGCGCAGCGATTTTCCACGCGGTGACCACGCGGCGTTGATTGATTCAATCAAGCGTAAATTGCTGCCGCTGGGGGATGATGTGACCTTTATTCCCGGCCACGGCCCGATGTCTACCCTGGGCTACGAACGTCTGAATAATCCGTTCTTACAGGACGAGCAGCCGGTCTGGTAAATATGTTTTCGAGTAAAAAAAAGAGCCGCTTATGCGGCTCTTTTGCTTTTTGCTGGCTGTAGTTTTACAGCACGGCCACGATGGCTTCACACAGCGGCGCCATGTTATCCGGGGTCATGCCCGCCACGTTGACGCGGCCGGATGCCACGGCGTAAACGCCAAACTCTTCGCGCAGGCGCAGCACCTGTTCTTTGGTCAGGCCGCTGAACGAGAACATCCCGTTTTGATTGATGATGAAGCTGAAGTCGCGGTTGGCGCCTTTCTCCTGCAGGGTATTCACAAACAGCTGACGCATACGGTGAATGCGCTGGCGCATGTCGGTCAGCTCTTGTTCCCACATGGTACGCAGCGCGTCATTGCTGAGAATGGTTGCCACGACGGAGGCACCGTGCGCAGGTGGGTTAGAATAGTTGGCGCGAATAACCGATTTCACCTGGCTGAATGAACGGTCAGCGGTGTCGGCATCGGTGGCAACCAGCGTGAAAGCGCCTACGCGTTCGTTGTACAGGCCGAAGTTCTTGGAATAGGAACTCGCCACCAGCAGCTCTTTGTGGCCGGCAGCAAAAATACGCAGGCCTTCCGCATCCTCTTCCAGACCGCGGGCAAAGCCCTGGTAGGCGAAGTCAAACAGCGGCAGCCAGCCTTTGGCCAGTGACATTTCTGCCAGCGTTTTCCACTGTTCGGCGGTAGGATCGATCCCGGTAGGGTTATGGCAGCAGCCGTGGAACAGCACCACGTCACCGGCTTCGGCAGCCTGCAGGCTGGCAACCAGACCATCAAAGTCCAGGCTGTGATTTTCCGCATCATAGTAGGCGTACTCTTTCACTTCCAGACCGGCGGCGTTAAACACGCTTTTGTGGTTAGGCCAGCTTGGGTTGCTTACCCAAACGCGTTTCGCTGAGGTATTTTTTGCCAGGAAGTCAGCGGCCACGCGCAGCGCACCGGTACCGCCTGGGGTTTGCGCGGTACGAGCACGTTTGTCGGCAATCAGGGCATTGCCTTTACCGAACAGCAGCTCTTGCGTGCAGCGGCCAAATTCTGGAATACCATCAATACCCAGATAGTTCTTGGTGGTCTCATTTTCCAGCAGATACAGCTCGGCTTTCTTAACGCTGGTCAGTACCGGCGTTTTACCGGTCTCGTCCTTATAGACCCCGATGCCGAGGTTGATTTTGGTTGGACGATCGTCGGCGCGAAACAGGTCGGCCAGACCAAGAATAGGATCGGCAGGGGCAGCGGTAATGTTCTCAAACATGACGGGTTCCATTAGTGATATCGGGGGAAATCGCTTTCAGGTTAACTGCTGTTTTACGAATTGCCAACCGTTTGCGACAAAAAGAGACGGTTAGCGATAACATCGGGTTTATTCTACTTTTTTGCCATAAAAAAACAGGGCCGAAGCCCTGTTTTTAAACATTTCAGACAAACAAATGGCTGAAATTAGAACTGGTAAACGATACCAACAGCAACGGTGTCGTCTGCACCCACGCCCAGCTTGTTGTTTTTATCGATCTGGTTGATCTGATAGTCAACATAGGTGGACATGTTTTTGTTGAAGTAGTAAGTCGCGCCGATATCAATGTAGTTGAGGTAATCTTCGCTGCCGATACCTTCAACATTTTTCGCTTTAGATTTGTAGTAAGCGATGGATGGACGCAGACCGAAATCGAACTGGTACTGTGCTACAACGGAGAAGTCCTGAGTTTTGTTCAGGAAGCCATCGGTACCGTTGATGGTCAGACGGGTAGCGTTGCGGCTTTCACCGTACAGCGCGGCCAGGTAGATGTTGTTCGCATCATATTTCAGGCCGGTAGCCCACTGCTCTGCTTTAGCGCCGTGACCGTATGTCAGGGCTTGCTGATCGTTAGTGCGGTCAGCCGCGCCGTAAGCACCTACGATGCCGAAGCCATCAACGGTGTAGCTTGCGGAGCTTGCCCAGCCGTCACCGTTAGAGCGGGTTGCGTTGCCAGCACGATCGTTTTTGCCCAGGTACTGAACGCCGAAGTCCAGACCGTCAACCAGGCCGAAGAAACCGCTGTTACGGTAAGTTGCGAGACCACCGTTACGGCCGGAGAAGAAGTTGTCGCTGTTGCCGGTGTCACCGCCGAACTCTGGCAGCATGTCGGTTACGCCGATTGCGTCGTAAACCAGACCGTAGTTACGACCGTAGTCGAAGGAGCCAGCATCACCGAATTTCAGACCCGCGAAGGCCAGACGGGTTTTGTTCCCTTTCTGAGCGTCAGCACCTTCAGAGTTGTTACCCTGGAAGTTGTATTCCCACTGGCCGTAACCGGTCAGTTGGCTGTTAATTTGAGTTTCGCCTTTGAAGCCAAGACGGGCGTAAGTTTTGTCGCCGTTACCCTGAGCGTTCGCACCGTTATCTTTAGCGAAGTAATGCAGACCTACCGCTTTACCGTACAGGTCTACTTTGTTGCCGTCTTTGTTATAGATTTCTGCAGCGTTTGCTGCACCGGCTACCAGCAGAGCAGGGATTACCACTGCCAGAATATTGCGCTTCATCATTATTTATTACCCTCATTGTGGTTTTTATGGACACCTGCCACTGCCGTCAATAATTCTTTACGGAACTATTGAGGATAGTTTGGTGTCTTTCTGTATCTGTCTGGCATCTTTCCATCCATGAAACCGTTTCGCTAGCCTGAAAGTGCTACAAATGTCTAAACTGAGTTTCAAAAGGAAAATATGTGTAACTAAATGTTAATATCAGGGAACTTTGTGAACCATTTCAAATTTCGCTCTTAATGCAACCCGAATGCGCAATTTCTAATCATATATATATGAATTACTTATGTTTAATCCGCATAAAGCTATTTGGTGAATGTTTCTTGTTCACAATTGTTCATTTTTTGACTTGTTTTTAGATGGCTGGATGGCTGTGTGAAAAATGTACAAATGTGCTATGCCCATCACTATTTGAAAGCGCGAGCAAACTTAAGCGCAATTTTTGTTAAAGAATGTGAGGCAGAAATAGTTGGTAACGGGGTTGTCGGGAAAGAGGGTTGAAATTGACGTTTGTTTAACGAGCGTTGAAGAAAATAGACCTTTTATGCTGAAACGTAAAAAAGGCCAGCGGAAGCTGGCCTTTTGGTTTTCTCTGGCTTAGAAGCTGGCGTTACGCGGCGTACGTGGGAACGGAATCACATCGCGCACGTTCTGAACGCCGGTGACATAGGCGATCAGACGCTCAAAGCCCAGGCCAAAACCTGAATGCGGTACGGTGCCGTAGCGACGCAGGTCGCGGTACCACCAGTAATCTTCTTTATTCAGGCCCATTTCAGCCATGCGCGCGTCCAGCACATCCAGGCGCTCTTCACGCTGGGAGCCACCGATGATTTCGCCGATGCCCGGGGCCAGAACGTCCATAGCGGCAACGGTTTTACCGTCTTCGTTAAGGCGCATATAGAAAGCTTTAATGTCTTTCGGGTAGTTTTTCACCACCACCGGTGCCTTGAAGTGCTGCTCGGCCAGGTAACGTTCGTGCTCGGATGAAAGATCGACCCCCCAGTAAACCGGGTTTTCGAACTTGTGGCCGCAGTTCAGCAGGATTTCAACCGCGTCGGTGTAGTCCACCTGGGCGAAGTCTGCGGAGATGAAGCGTTCCAGACGCTCAATCGCTTCTTTGTCGACGCGTTCAGCAAAGAACTTCATGTCGTCCATGCGTTCATCCAGTACGGCCTTAAAGACGTACTTCAGCATCGCTTCTGCCAGTCCGGCCACATCGTCCAGGTCGGCAAAGGCCACTTCTGGCTCCAGCATCCAGAACTCGGCCAGGTGGCGGCTGGTGTTGGAGTTTTCTGCGCGGAAGGTTGGCCCGAAGGTATAAACCTTGGACAGCGCGCTCGCGTACGTTTCGCCGTTCAGCTGGCCGGAAACGGTCAGGAAGGCTTCTTTACCGAAGAAGTCTTTGTCGAAGTCGACTTTGCCTTCCGGAGTGCGAGGCAGGTTTTCCAGATCCAGCGTGGAGACGCGGAACATCTCGCCGGCACCTTCGGTATCCGAAGCGGTGATCAGCGGGGTGGATACCCAGAAATAACCATTTTCGTGGAAGAAGCGGTGCAGCGCCTGAGCCAGCGTGTGACGAACGCGGGCAACGGCACCAATCATGTTGGTGCGCGGGCGCAGGTGAGCCACTTCGCGGAGGTATTCGATGCTGTGGCGTTTGGCCGCCATCGGATAGGTATCCGGATCGTCAACCCAGCCGGTAACTTCAACTTTGGTTGCCTGGAGTTCGAACGCCTGGCCCTGGCCCTGAGATTCGACCACAACGCCGGTAACAATCACCGAACAGCCGGTGGTCAGGCGCAGAACGTCTTCATTGTAATTGGGCAGAGAATTATTAATGACGGCCTGTACAGGATCAAAGCAGGAACCGTCATAGACGGCGAGGAAGGAGATACCAGCTTTTGAATCTCTTCGAGTACGCACCCATCCGCGCACGGTGACTTCGCTGTCAACGGCGGCACGGCCCTGGAGTACGTCGGCTACAGGCACAACGCTCATAGTTTTCTCTCTATTAAATGGTCAATGACAAAAAAAATAGTAACCCACAGATGGGGGTTATCTATGTTACCTGTCACGCGCCATCAGACAAGCAGAATTCGCGTTGCTTATGAAGAAATAAAGGAAAGAGAGAAGCGCGGTGAATAGCAAAGCCTCTATTCACCGATTATCGCTGAATCAGCTGGCTTTTTTGACCAGCGGAAGGTCGAAGGCTTTGCGTAATGCTCGCACAAAGGCTTTATCGTGGCAGATGGTTTTACCCGGGCTGTCTGAAAGCTTGGCGACCGGCTTGCCGTTACACTCTACAAGCTTAATCACGATGTTCAGCGGCTTGACCTGTGGGATGTCGCAGGTCAGGCGGGTGCCAATACCAAAGCTGAGGTTAACCCGGGATGAGAAGCGGCGGTAAAGTTCCACGGCCTTGTTCAAATCCAGGTTGTCAGAAAACACCAGCACCTTGCTCAGTGGGTCGATGCCAAGTTTTTGATAGTGGGCAATGGCTTTTTCACCCCACTCGATCGGGTCACCCGAGTCGTGGCGCAGCCCCTGATAGCGGGTAGCAAATTCCTGCCCGAAGTCACGCAGGAAAGCGTCCATGGTAATACAGTCGGTCAGGGCAATCCCTAACTGGTCAGGATACTCGTCCAGCCAGGCCTGCAGCGCCGCGCGCTGGCTATTCGCCAGATCGGGGCTTATCTGTTGATGTGCCTGGAACCATTCGTGAGCCTGCGTGCCCATCGGCGTCAGGTCAAGACGGCGGGCCAGATCGTAGTTGCTGGTGCCGATGAACCACGGCTCCTGCTTAAGACGCTGAACGATAGCCTGCTGTACTTCGCGAGAGAAGCGGCGGCGAGTGCCGAAGTCCATCAATCGGAAATGGGAAAGATCGACCCCCGCGGTCAGCGCGTTAAATTCCTGAAGCTTGGTTTCCAGGTGGTCCAGAGCCATTTGGGGCGTAACGCCCGGGGCGCGATGCTGGTGAACGACTTCACTTATAACTGCCAGCAGGGGAACTTCCCACATGATGACTTCCCGCCACGGTCCGCTGAGGCGGATATCTAAATGACCGTGATTATTGGTCACCTGGACCTGCGAAGGGTCATAGCGGAAGTCGCGCAGCCAGTCGAGATAATCGGCTTTGAAAAAAGGCAGGCTTTTAAGCCAGTGAAATTCTTCATCGCTGAGGTGAAGGTGCTGCATAGCCGCTACCTGCTCACGAATGGCGTCGGCATGAATGCCCAGCAGATCGTCGCCGCGGCAGCGGAATTCCGCTGCGACGTTAACGTCGTAATAGCGGTGGTAAACCGCTTGCTGCATATGAAGCTTATAGGCGTCAGTATCCAGAAGCGTTTGCAAAATCGGGGAAGCGTGTCGTGTCATGGCGCGTTTCAGCATCCTCTCACAGGAGCGTTTCCATCAGTCCGGGCAAATAAAGACGCGGGAGTATACCTTGATTATCCGTTTATTGAAGCAAGATCACAACATTAGGGGGGGCGGGGGGAAAGGGCAATTTGTGCCATAACGGGGTTATGCACAAAGCAACACGTTGATATGATTATGTTTAGAGTACTAAACAAAATGTGCGATTACGCCCTGATAGTCGCGTCTTCTCTAAGGTGCATGGTCACCAAAGTACTACGCTGAGCCGCTAAAATTTTTTGGCCGCAGATGGCCAAAGATGAAGATTCTGCGTAGCAACATTCCGGCAACAGGAATAGACTGAAGTCCATTATCTTACGGACGATGTATAAGGTTTTTTATGACACAACAGCCACAAGCCAAATATCGCCACGACTATCGCGCGGCGGATTATACGATAACCGATATCGATTTGACCTTTGACCTTGATGCCACAAAAACGCAGGTTACCGCGGTCAGCAAAATTGTCCGTCAGGGCGAGGCTGGCGCGGCGCTGCATCTTGATGGTGAAGACCTGACGCTGGTCTCCATCGCCGTAAACGGGACCCCGTGGCAGCATTATCGTCAGCAGGACGGCGCGCTCATTCTGGAGCAACTGCCGGACACCTTTACGCTGACGATTGTTAACGAAATCAGCCCGGCGACCAATACGGCGCTCGAAGGGCTGTATCAGTCCGGTGAAGCGCTGTGTACCCAATGTGAAGCAGAAGGCTTCCACCATATTACCTGGTATCTGGACCGCCCGGACGTGCTGGCGCGCTTCACGACCAAAGTCATCGCCGACAAAAGCAAATACCCGTATTTACTGGCTAACGGTAACCGCATTGCCGAAGGCGAGCTGGAAAATGGCCGTCACTGGGTGCAGTGGCAGGACCCATTCCCAAAACCTTGCTACCTGTTTGCGCTGGTAGCGGGCGATTTTGACGTCCTGCGTGACAGCTTCAAAACCCGCTCCGGGCGTGATGTTGCGCTGGAACTGTTTGTTGACCGCGGCAACCTCGATCGTGCTGACTGGGCGATGACCTCGCTGAAGGCCTCAATGAAGTGGGATGAAACCCGTTTCGGCCTGGAATATGACCTCGACATCTATATGATAGTCGCCGTCGACTTCTTTAATATGGGCGCGATGGAAAACAAAGGGCTGAATATCTTCAACTCTAAATATGTCCTGGCCCGCGCCGAAACCGCGACCGACAAAGATTACCTCGACATCGAACGCGTTATCGGCCACGAATACTTCCACAACTGGACCGGTAACCGCGTCACCTGCCGCGACTGGTTCCAGCTGAGCCTGAAAGAAGGCCTGACCGTGTTCCGTGACCAGGAGTTCAGCTCTGACCTGGGTTCTCGTGCGGTAAACCGTATTCAGAACGTGCGCACCATGCGTGCCATGCAGTTCGCCGAAGACGCCAGCCCGATGGCGCACCCGATTCGCCCGGACAAAGTTATCGAAATGAACAACTTCTATACCTTAACGGTGTATGAGAAGGGGTCAGAAGTTATTCGCATGCTGCACACGCTGCTGGGTGAAGAGAACTTCCAGAAGGGTATGCAGCTTTATTTTGAACGCCACGACGGCAGCGCGGCAACCTGCGATGACTTCGTGCAGGCGATGGAAGATGCGTCCAACGTCGATCTGTCTCATTTCCGCCGCTGGTATAGCCAGGCCGGTACGCCGGTGGTAACCGTTCGTGACGACTACAACCCGGAAACCGAGCAGTACACGCTTACCATCAGCCAGATGACGCCGCCGACCGCCGAGCAGCAGGAAAAACACCCGCTGCATATCCCGTTTGATATCGAGCTGTACGATAACGAAGGGAAGGTCATTCCGCTGCAGAAGGATGGCCACCCGGTGCATCACGTGCTAAACGTGACTCAGGCAGAGCAGACCTTCGTCTTCGATAACGTCTACTTCCAGCCTGTTCCGTCCCTGCTGCGTGAATTCTCCGCGCCGGTGAAGCTTGACTATAAATGGAGCGATCAGCAGCTGACGTTCCTGATGCGCCACGCGCGGAACGACTTCTCCCGCTGGGATGCGGCGCAGAGCCTGCTGGCAAACTACATTAAAATCAACGTGAACCGCAGCCAGCAAGGGCAGCCGCTCTCACTGCCGCTGCACGTGGCTGACGCATTCCGCGCTATCCTGCTGGATGAGAAAATCGATCCGGCGCTGGCCGCTGAGATCCTGACGCTTCCTTCGCAGAATGAAATTGCCGAGCTGTTCCAGACTATCGATCCGATCGCCATTGCCGAAGTGCACGGCGCGCTGACTCGTACCCTGGCGGCAGAGCTGGCCGACGAGTTCCTGGCAATCTACAACGCCAACAAGCTCGACGGCTATCGTGTGGATCATGGTGACATCGGTAAACGTGCGCTGCGCAATACTTGCCTGCGTTATCTGGCGTTTGGCGACGTTGAACTTGCCGGGCAGCTGGTGCGCGAGCAGTATCAGCAGGCTGACAATATGACCGATTCCATTGCCGCACTGTCCGCCGCGGTGGCTGCACAGCTGCCATGCCGTGAAGCGCTGCTGGCCGAGTACGATGAAAAGTGGCACAAAGATGGCCTGGTTATGGATAAGTGGTTTGTCCTGCAGGCGACCAGTCCGGCAAGCAACACGCTGGCTAAAGTGCGTGAACTGCTTAATCACCGTTCCTTCAGCCTGGGCAACCCGAACCGCGTTCGCTCCCTGATTGGGGCATTTGCCTCAAGCAACCCGGCAGCGTTTCACGCCAAAGACGGCAGCGGCTACCAGTTTATGGTGGAAATGCTGACCGAGCTGAACAGCCGTAACCCACAGATCGCTTCTCGTCTGGTTGAGCCGCTGATTCGCCTGAAGCGTTACGACGCGGAACGTCAGGCTAAGATGCGCGCCGCGCTGGAGCAGTTGAAAGGGCTGGAAAACCTGTCCGGGGATCTGTTCGAGAAAATTGCCAAGGCTTTGGCATAAGTTCTGCCCCTCACCCGAAGGGGTGAGGGTATAAACTCAGCCGGTACGCACCGTGCGTGCCGGCTCTTCTAAACCTCGTTTCATCACTCTGGCCAGCACCTCAGCCTCCAGTTCGGCCAGCTTCGCCGATCCCAACCGACGCGGGCGCGGTAAATCGACCGTCAGATCCAGGCCAATTTTTCCTTCTTCTATAAGCAGCACGCGATCGGCCATGGCGACCGCCTCGCTGACGTCATGCGTCACTAAAAGCACCGTGAAGCCGTGCTCCTGCCACAGCGAAACAATCAGCTCCTGCATTTCGATTCGCGTCAGGGCATCCAGCGCGCCGAGCGGTTCATCGAGTAATAGCAGGCGTGGGCGATGGATGAGCGCCCTGGCCAGCGCAACGCGCTGCTTTTGCCCGCCGGAAAGCGCGGCCGGCCACTCGCTGGCTCGATTTTCAAGGCCAACGGCTGTCAGCGCCTTGAGAGCCGCATCTCGCCAGCTGTTTTTCAGCCCAAGCCCGACGTTGTCTATCACCGTTTTCCACGGCAGCAGCCTGTCGTCCTGGAACATCAGCCTCGTGTCATCCTGGCTCTCACGTAGCGGCGCGCTGCCGGCGTATAGCGCGCCGTGATTTGGGTTTTCCAGCCCGGCAAGCAGGCGGAGCAGCGTACTTTTGCCGCCGCCGCTGCGGCCAACCACCGCCACAAACTGCCCGGCAGGAATGCGCAGCTCAAGTTGATCGAGAATGACTTTATCGCCATAGCGTTTGCCGACGTTATTAAGCCACAGCGGCGTACCCTGATTCAGACGAGCAGTTGTCATACCGTCTCCTCCTTTAATTGATAAGCCGGATGCCAGCGTAACCAGACGCGTTCCAGCAGGCGGGCGCTGACGTCGGCGAGTTTGCCCAACAGCGCATACAGCACGATGGCCACCACCACCACGTCGGTTTGCAGGAACTCCCTGGCATTCATCGCCAGATAGCCAATCCCGGAATTCGCAGAAATGGTTTCCGCCACGATAAGCGTCAGCCACATCAGGCCCAGGGCAAAACGCACGCCGACCATAATGGACGGTAATGCGCCCGGCAGAATGACGTGCACAAACAGGCTGAAACCGGAAAGCCCGTAGCTGCGGGCCATCTCCAGCAGGCCGCGATCGATATTACGGATGCCGTGCCAGGTATTGATATAAATCGGGAACAGGGTGCCGAGCGCGACCAAAAAGATCTTGGCCGTTTCGTCAATGCCAAACCAAAGGATCACCAACGGGATCAGCGCCAGGTGTGGGACGTTGCGTAGCATTTGAATGGAGCTGTCGAGCAGGCGTTCTCCCCAGCGTGACAGGCCGCTTATCAAACCTAAGATCAGACCCAGCGATCCGCCGATGCTAAAACCGATCGCCGCCCGCCACGAGCTGATCGCCAGGTGCTGCCAGAGTTCTCCGCTGGCAGAAAGGCTCCAGAACGCCAGCACTACGCCCTCCGGAGAGGGCAAAATGCGCGTCGAAAGCCAGCCCGTGGACGAAGCCAGCTGCCAGACAAGTACGATGCCCACCGGCAGTGCCCAGGGCGCCAGGCGCAGCAAGACTTTATGGATGGATGCGTTCATTCTGCCTCTCTAGCTTTGCGCCACTTTACGCGGGATAAAGTCATTGGCGACAACTTCCCCTTTTTCATGAACCTGCCGTGGCTGAGGAATTTCAGGAATAGCGACATCAAGGTGAGGGAACAGCAGTTCACCCACGCGGTATGCTTCTTCCAGGTGTGGATAGCCGGAGAGAATAAAGCTGTCGATACCCAGGTCGGCGTATTCATGAATACGGGCTGCGACGGTCGGCCCGTCGCCCACCAGCGCCGTGCCTGCGCCGCCGCGAACCAGTCCGACGCCAGCCCATAGATTTGGGCTGATCTCCAGCTTGTCTCGCTTGCCGCCGTGCAGGGCAGCCATGCGCTGCTGGCCGACCGAGTCGCTGCGGGCAAAGGCTGCCTGTGCTTTAGCGATGGTGATGTCATCGAGGTGCGAAATAAGCCGGTTTGCAGCCTGCCAGGCTTCTTCGTTAGTTTCCCGCACGATGACGTGCAGGCGGATACCAAAGCGGACTTCACGCCCCTGAGCTGCCGCTTTCGCCCGAACCTGATCTATTTTCTCCTTCACCAGATGCGGGGGTTCACCCCAGGTCAGGTAAAGGTCAACCTGCTCGGCCGCCAGATCCTGTGCTGCATCGGACGATCCGCCAAAATAAAGCGGGGGGCGCGGCTGCTGCACCGGAGGGTAAAGCAGCTTCGCACCTTTCACTTTTATGTGTTTGCCATCGTAGTCGACGGTTTCGCCTTCGAGCACACGCCGCCAGATGCGGGTAAACTCCGCCGAAGCCTCATAGCGTTCTTCATGATCGAGAAATACCCCTTCGGCAGCCAGCTCCTCGGCGTCGCCGCCGGTCACCAGGTTGAACAATGCCCGCCCGTTGGAAAGACGGTCAAGCGTGGCGGCCTGGCGTGCGGCAAGAGTAGGGGATACGACGCTCGGGCGCAGCGCGACCAAAAATTTAAGCCGCTGGGTGACAGGGATCATCGAGGCGGCAACCAGCCAGGCATCCTCGCAGGATCGCCCGGTTGGAATAAGCACGCCGGTAAAACCGATGCGATCGGCTGCCTGTGCGATTTGCTGCAGATAACCATGGTCAACCGGGCGGGCGCCTGTCTCGCTGCCGAGATAGTGACCATCACCGTGGGTGGGTAAAAACCAGAACAGATTCAGGCTCATGACTTAGCTCCTTGTGTCGCGCCAGCGGGTTGCCAGATGCGGGTACGAATATCGACCTTCTTCGGCACGAGGCGGTTTTCATAAAACAGATCCGCAGTGTTTTGCTGCTTGCCTGCGGTAGCTTCGCTTACCGGCGTAATTTCTGAAGGAGGGCGATGGTCAAAGTAAGTGGCGATCACCGCTTCAGGCAGGCCCATCGTTTTGGCTAGCAGCGTTACGCTTTCCGCCCGCTGCGTGCGGGTGAGCGCGTCGGCATCGCTGAAGGTTTTCAGCACCTGCTGGAGGAATACGCCATTGGCCTGCGCGTAAGGACGAGAGGCTAAATAGAAAGATCCGGTTTGATTAAGTTCGCTGCCGTCAGTCAGGACGCGAACGCCGCCGTTTAACAGCGCCGCCGAATAATACGGATCCCAGATGGCCCAGGCGTCTACGTTACCCTGCTGGAAAGCCGCCCGCGCATCGGCAGGAGTCAGGTATGCAGGCTGAATATCGGAAAACTTCAGCCCGGCTTTCTGCAGCGCTCGCAGCACCAGATTGTGCGAGCTGGAGCCCTTCTGGAAGGCTATCTTATGGCCTTTTAAATCAGCCACCGTTTTCAGCGGGCTATTCTCCGGCACCAGGATCACCTCTGCTTTCGGTTTGGGCGGCTCGGCGCCCACGTACAGCAGATCTGCGCCAGCGGCCTGCGCGAAGATCGGCGGAAT
This sequence comes from Cedecea neteri, assembly GCF_000757825.1. Lineage (GTDB taxonomy): Bacteria > Pseudomonadota > Gammaproteobacteria > Enterobacterales > Enterobacteriaceae > Cedecea > Cedecea selenatireducens. Next base: position 1,082,479 of record NZ_CP009451.1, on the reverse strand, counting down.
ATCTCCGGTGCTGCCCAAATCAATACTGCCGACGTTCAGCGCCTCAAGCATCTGCGGCCCGGCAGGAAATTCAATCCATGAAACTTTGGTCTTCGGATACTGCTTTTCCAGTAGCTGGTGGCTTTTGGCCAGCACCATGCTGACCGACCCCTTTTGATAGCCAATGCGCAGCTGTTCCGGGCCGCTGTCTGAGGCGTTGCTGTAGGTCGAAAAGGCGAGCAGGCCAGCAAAGGCAAGCCAGGGACTGCGGCGTTTAAGCAGATTAAACATGGCTGACTCCCCGAGCGTTAAACGGCGAAGGCACCACAAAGTCACGGCGATGAAGCGCCTGCCAGAAAGTTTCCAGCGATTCATCAAGGCGTTTTTGCAGATTTGGCGTGAACTGAGGTTTGTGCTGGTAATCGGTAACCTGGCCGTCGTCGGCGAACACGCCGTGCAGAATTTCCTGAGCCTTCAGCGCGTTCAGCACCGGCTTAAGGGCATAGTCCACGGCGAGCATATGGGCGACGGTGCCGCCGGTCGCGAGAGGCAGAACAACCTTTTTCTCTAACGCGCGTTCAGGGAGCAAATCGAGCAGCGTTTTTAGCGCGCCTGAAAACGAGGCTTTATAGACCGGCGTGGCGATAATCAGGCCGTCGGCGGTGCTGAGCTGTTCAATGAGCGTCAGTAAAGCGGGGCTGTCGAACCGCGCATACAGCAGGTCTTCCGGCGCAAAGTTCTGCAGGTGCCAGTGATAGACTTCGACATCCAGGGCGCTCAGTTTTTCCCTTGCATACTCCAGCAGAGAGCTGGAACGAGAAGGGTAGCGAGGGCTTCCGGCCAGGGTAATCACACGCATCATGACTCCTTATAACTAATTGTTTGCTTTTATCTAACATTGATAACAATTAGCGTGATACTGGCAGAGATGATTTCTTCAACTAAGTGATTTTTCCGGGATAGATTTGCGAAAAAGCGCATATCGCACGCCGGGAAAAGAAAACGTTTGCTTCTATTCAGGCTTTTTTGCGGCAGGTCAATTCCAATCATCGCCCGGATCGTGAATAATAGCGCCCCGGTCTGCACACCGGGAATCCAGGAGAGTTCATGTACTACCCCTTCGTTCGTAAAGCCCTTTTTCAGCTCGATCCAGAGCGCGCTCATGAGTTAACTTTTCAGCAATTACGCTTTGTCACCGGTACGCCGCTTGAGTGGCTGGTTCGTCAGAACGTGCCGTCAAAACCGGTGACCTGCATGGGGTTAACGTTCAAGAATCCGCTGGGCTTAGCCGCAGGCCTGGATAAAAACGGGGAATGTATTGATGCCTTCGGGGCGATGGGCTTCGGTTCCATCGAGGTGGGCACCGTAACGCCTCGTCCTCAGCCGGGGAACGATAAACCACGAATCTTCCGCCTGGTGGAGGCCGAGGGGCTTATTAACCGCATGGGGTTTAATAATCTTGGGGTAGATAACCTGGTCGAAAATGTAAAAAAAGCGCATTTCGACGGCGTGCTCGGGATTAATATTGGCAAGAACAAAGACACCCCCGTTGAACAGGGGAAAGATGATTATTTGGTCTGTATGGATAAAATCTATCCGTATGCTGGCTATATTGCGATCAATATCTCATCACCGAATACGCCAGGATTACGTACGTTGCAATATGGTGAAGCGCTGGACGATCTTTTAAGCGCCATTAAAAATAAGCAGCAGGCGCTGCAAGCGATCCATCATAAATATGTTCCCGTGGCGGTGAAGATCGCGCCGGATCTTTCTGAAGAAGAATTGATCCAGGTAGCGGACAGTTTAGTTCGCCATAATATTGATGGGGTGATTGCCACCAACACCACTTTGGACCGGAGCCTCGTTCAGGGCATGAAGCACTGCGACGAAACCGGTGGCTTAAGCGGCCGTCCGGTACAATTAAAAAGCACGGAAATTATTCGTCGCTTGTCTCAGGAATTAAATGGTCGACTACCGATTATCGGCGTCGGCGGTATTGATTCAGTTATCGCTGCTCGCGAGAAGATCGCGGCGGGAGCTTCACTGGTTCAAATATACTCCGGCTTCATTTTTAAAGGCCCACCGTTGATTAAAGAAATCGTTACTCATCTCTGATCATTTACGCTTTGCAAACAACCAGGGCTTTATTTTCGGCTCTGGTTGTTTTATATTCCGCTACTGTTGCTTATTTAAACATATTGGTCTTTTATTAATATGGTAAGAATCTGAGTGGCAATTCAGCAGCGGGATAAATGAAGGGTAAGCATTATGCGGATAAAACCGGACGATAACTGGCGTTGGTATTTCGATGAAGAGCACGATCGAATGATGCTCGATTTGGCCAATGGCATGCTATTCCGTTCGCGCTTTCCGCGCAAAATGCTGACCCCGGATGCCTTTGAAAACTCAGGTTTTTGTGTTGACGATGCGGCGCTCTTTTTCTCCTTTGAAGAAAAATGTCGTGATTTACCGTTGGGTAAAGAGCAGCGTGCCGAGCTGGTGCTTAACGCGCTGGTGGCGATTCGTTTCCTCAAACCGCAAATGCCGAAAAGCTGGCATTTTGTCTCTCACGGTGACTGTTGGCAGCCGGGGATCGGGGACGGGGCCTGCGTGTGGCTAAGCGAGAATATGCAGCAGGTGAACCTGCTGGTGGTAGAAACCGGTGATAATGCCGCGCTTTGCCTGCTCGCTCAGCAGGGGCTAACGTTAGCCGGCCGCACTATGCAGCTGGGTGATGCTATCAAAGTCATGAATGACCGACTGAAACCGCAGCCTTTGAGCAGCGGCCTCAGCCTGGATCAGGCCGTTTAACGCGGCGCGACGCTCACGTTTCCGGCAGGAACACAGCTGCAGCACAAAATTGTGCCATCGGCGCCAATCGCACCTTTCTTTAACGCCTTCACTTCGCCGTCCAGCAACCGAATTCGACAGCTTCCGCAAATTCCGGCCCGGCAAGAATAGGGCACGCGAATCCCTTTGTTTTCCAGCTGCTCCAGCAGAATTTGCTGGTTATTGCCCTGGAACGTTGTGCCTTCCCAGTCGATATTAACGCTGCTTTCAGGCTGGCTTTGCGGCTCGAGGCTTTCGACCACTTCACCCGGGCCATAAACATTGGCCGGTTTGTGGGCGAGCACTTCCAGCTCATCGCCAACGCGAATAACGCCGCTGTTGCGGGCAATTAAATTCTGGCCGAAATCCACGGCACCGCTGTTATCCTGCGCGGTGCGGAAGCCCTGCAGCGTTTTTAACGGTTCGCCGCTGGGATGTTTCAGGCCACGTTCCGGGCTTACGGTGGTAAAGATGCAGCGGCTACAGGGTTTGACTACATCAAAGGTGACGCCACCGATGCGCACCACTTTCCAGGTGTCTTCTGCCCACGCTGGCACCCCGGTGACCACCATATTGGGGCGGAACTGGGCCATTTTGACGCTGGCCGGGCAGCGGTTTTGCAGGTCGCGCAGCGAGGCTTCGTTGGTCAGCAAATAAGGGAAACCGTCGGCAAACGAAAGCGGCACTTCTTCGTGGCGCTTCACCCGGCGGGTAGGCTCCTCGCCAACCCAGCGAAGCTGCACCGGGCGCGAGAAGAAGCCGCTTAGCCATTGATTAATTTCGTCAGGGGCAATAAGCGCGGTAAAGTGCGAACCCCAGACTTCAGTTGGCGCAGGCGCCTCGGCAAAATCCGCAAAGCGAATGCTGGCCGAGCTGCCGTCCGGGGCTGATAAATAAAGGCCGTCATGCAGGAACGCCGGGGTGAACAATACCATCTGCGGATGCTGGCGGGCGGTAATAAAGGTGCCATCCAGTTCGGTAATCATAAAGATGCGATCGAAGGCCAGCCCGCTGGTGGTTGCCTGCGCGTGGGAGAGCGCCAGACCGCGCATGGATTTTACCGGGTGAATAAAGAGTTGAGACAAAGTAATCACGGCGCCCTCCGTGGGAAATAAATTAAGAGGGCAACTTTATGACATGCGTTGCGGATTAGCTATAATGCGCCACAATTTTCTTTTTACCTGATAAGTGACGATATGAATTCTCTGTTTGCCAGTACGGCGCGTGGGCTTGAAGAGCTGTTAAAAACTGAACTAGAAAACCTGGGGGCCCAGGGCTGCCAGGTCGTTCAGGGCGGCGTACATTTCCAGGGGGATACTCGTCTACTCTATCAAAGCCTGATGTGGAGCCGCCTGGCTTCGCGTATTTTGCTGCCGCTCAGCGAATGCAAAGTTTACAGCGATCTCGATCTGTACCTCGGCGTGATGGCTATCGACTGGCCGGCGCTGTTCGGGCCGGGCGCAACGTTTGCCGTGCACTTCAGCGGCCTGAACGAAACCATCCGCAACAGCCAGTACGGCGCGCTGAAGGTGAAGGATGCGATTGTTGACTCCTTTACCCGCAAGAATTTGCCGCGTCCGGATGTCGATCGTGAGCAGCCAGACCTGCGTATTAACGTCTGGCTGAACAAAGATACCGCCAGTATCGCGCTGGATCTCAGCGGTGAAGGCCTGCATCAGCGTGGCTACCGTGATGCAACCGGTGCCGCTCCTATAAAAGAAACCCTGGCTGCGGCCATCGTGATGCGTTCCGGCTGGCAGCATGGTACGCCGCTGCTGGATCCGATGTGCGGTTCCGGCACGCTGCTGATTGAAGGCGCGATGATCGCTACCGATCGCGCGCCGGGCCTGCATCGTAAGCGCTGGGGCTTCCTGAACTGGGCGAAGCATGATGCGGACGTCTGGAAAGAGGTGGTGACCGAGGCACAGGTTCGCGCTCGCCGTGGCCTGACTGAATATCCGTCTCGCTTCTATGGTTCAGATAACGACAGCCGCGTCATTGAACGCGCCCGCGCCAACGCCCGTCGCGCAGGTCTTGGCGAGGTTATCAGTTTTGACGTTAAGGACGTCGCTAAGCTGACCAACCCGCTGCCGGAAGGCCCTGCGGGTACGGTGGTCAGTAACCCACCTTACGGTGAGCGTCTGGAAAGCGAACCTGCGCTGATTGCCCTGCACAGCCTGCTGGGTCGCCATCTGAAAAATCAGTTCGGCGGCTGGAATCTGTCGCTGTTCAGTGCTTCCCCTGAGCTGCTCAGCTGCCTGCAGCTACGCGCCGATCGCCAGTTTAAGGCCAAAAACGGCCCGCTGGACTGCGTGCAGAAAAACTATCAGCTGGCGGTTAGCCCTGCTGGCGTAGCCGCGGCAAGCGGTCAGATTGCTGAAGATTATGCCAACCGCCTGCGTAAAAACGTCAAAAAGCTTGATAAGTGGGCCCGTCAGGAGGGGATTGAATGCTATCGCCTGTACGACGGTGACCTGCCTGACTACAACGTTGCGGTTGACCGCTACGGTGACTGGGTCGTGGTGCAGGAATATGCGCCCCCGAAAACCATCGATCCGAACAAAGCCCGCCAGCGCCTGTTTGACGTCATCGCGGCAACGCTTGCGGTTCTTGAGCTGCCAACCAACAAGCTGGTGCTAAAAACCCGCGAGCGTCAGAAAGGGAAAAGTCAGTACCAGAAGATGGGCGAGAAGGGCGATTTCATGGAAGTCAGCGAGTTTGACGCGCGCCTGTGGGTTAACCTTACCGACTACCTGGATACCGGCCTGTTCCTTGACCACCGCATCGCTCGCCGCATGCTGGGCCAGATGAGCAAAGGGAAAGACTTCCTGAATCTGTTCGCTTATACCGGTACCGCAACGGTACACGCGGGTCTCGGCGGGGCGAAAAGCACCACCACGGTGGATATGTCGCGTACCTACCTTGAGTGGGCGGAGCGTAACCTGCGCCTGAACGGTTTGACCGGCCGCGCCCATCGCCTGGTCCAGGCTGATTGCCTTGGCTGGCTGCGCGATAGCGATGAGCAGTTTGACCTGATCTTCATCGACCCGCCGACGTTCTCCAACTCCAAGCGCATGGAAGATTCTTTCGACGTGCAGCGTGACCATATTGCGCTGATGAAGGATCTGAAGCGCCTGCTGCGTCGCGGCGGTACCATTATGTTCTCCAACAATAAACGTGGCTTCAAAATGGACTTCGCCGGCCTGGCGGAGCTTGGCCTGGTTGCACAGGAAATTACACAAAAAACGCAGTCGCAGGACTTTGCGCGCAACCGCCAGATCCATAACTGCTGGTTAGTCACTCACGAATCCCGGGATTAATAGTCATGTCATTAATTAGTATGCACGGTGCCTGGCTGTCGTTTAGCGACGCGCCGCTGTTAGATAACACCGAATTACACATCGAAGAAAACGAACGCGTCTGTCTGGTTGGCCGTAACGGCGCGGGCAAATCAACGCTGATGAAGATCCTCAACCGCGAGCTGCCGCTGGACGATGGGCGCATGGTGTATGAACAGGATCTGATCGTGGCCCGTTTGCAGCAGGATCCGCCGCGTAACGTTGCGGGCACGGTGTATGACTTTGTGGCGGAAGGCGTGGAAGAGCAGGCCGAATACCTCAAGGCCTACCACGACATCTCCCATAAAGTGATGACCGACCCAAGCGACAAAAATCTTAATGAGATGGCGCGCATTCAGGAGATCCTCGATCATCAGGGCCTGTGGCAGCTCGACAGCCGCATTAACGAAGTGCTCGAGCAGCTTGGTCTGGAAGCGGATACCGAGCTTTCCGCGCTGTCCGGCGGCTGGCTGCGTAAAGCCGCGCTGGGCCGGGCATTGGTCAGCTCCCCGCGCGTGCTGCTGCTTGATGAACCGACTAACCACCTTGATATCGAAACCATCGACTGGCTGGAAGGCTTCCTGAAGGAGTTCCAGGGCAGCATTATCTTTATCTCCCACGACCGTTCCTTTATTCGCAATATGGCGACCCGTATTGTCGACCTGGATCGCGGCAAGCTGGTTTCTTACCCTGGCGATTACGACCAGTATCTGCTGGCGAAAGAAGAAGCCCTGCGCGTGGAAGAGTTACAGAACGCCGAGTTTGACCGCAAGCTGGCGCAGGAAGAAGTGTGGATCCGTCAGGGCATCAAAGCGCGTCGTACCCGTAACGAAGGGCGCGTTCGTGCCCTGAAAGCGATGCGCCGCGAGCGCGGTGAACGCCGTGAAGTGATGGGCAGCGCGAAGATGCAGGTCGAAGAGGCGAGCCGCTCAGGCAAAATCGTCTTCGAGATGGAAGACGTTAATTACCAGGTTGCCGGCAAAACGCTGGTGCGTGATTTCTCCGCTCAGGTTCAGCGTGGCGATAAAATCGCGCTGGTGGGTGCGAACGGTTGCGGTAAGACCACGCTGCTTAAGCTGATGCTTAGCCAGCTACAGGCCGACAGCGGCCGCGTGCACTGCGGTACCAAGCTGGAAGTGGCCTACTTCGACCAGCACCGCGCCGAGCTGGATCCTGACCGCACGGTGATGGATAACCTGGCGGAAGGGAAGCAGGAAGTGATGGTGAACGGCAAGCCGCGCCACGTGCTGGGTTACCTGCAGGACTTCCTGTTCCATCCAAAACGCGCCATGACCCCGGTGCGTGCGCTTTCCGGCGGGGAAAGAAACCGCCTGCTGCTGGCCCGTTTATTCTTAAAACCTAGCAACCTGCTGATTCTCGATGAACCAACCAACGACCTGGACGTCGAAACGCTGGAGCTGCTGGAAGAACTGATTGATGGTTACCAGGGCACGGTTATGCTGGTTAGCCACGACCGTCAGTTTGTCGATAATACCGTCACCGAGTGCTGGATCTTCGAAGGCCAGGGCAAAATCGGTCGCTATGTCGGCGGCTACCATGATGCCAAAGGCCAGCAGGGTTCCGCCCAGCCTTTGCGTCAGGCGGCTGCGGTTAAAACCGAGAAGGCCGAGGCGCAAAAAGCAGAACCTGTTAAACGTGCCAATAGCAAACTAAGCTATAACCTGCAGCGCGAACTGGAGCAGCTGCCTCAACGACTTGAGCAGCTTGAGGCCGATTTAGGCGTGCTGCAGGCAAAAGTCGGCGATGCGGATTTCTTTAACCAACCGCACGATACGACCCAGAAAGTCCTCGCGGAAATGTCCGCAGCGGAGCTGGCACTGGAAGAGGCATTCGAGCGCTGGGAGTATCTCGAAGCGCTGAAAAACGGCTCGTAATCTAAGGAGAGTTACGATGTGTGCCACACACCACCATCGCTCGCATATTTTGTGTCGACAATGTGATTTGCTGGTGGCATTGCCGGAGCTGCAGGATGGCCACAAAGCCTCCTGCCCGCGCTGTGGCACACCGTTGGTCACGCAGTGGTATTTACCGCGCCAGCGGCCGACGGCTTACGCTTTGGCGGGGCTGTTTATGCTGCTGCTGGCCAACCTGTTCCCTTTCATTAATATGAAGGTGGCCGGGATCAGCAGCGAAGTCACGCTGATGCAAATCCCCGGCGTGATGTTTTCTGAGGATTACGCCAGCCTCGGCACCTTCTTTCTGCTTTTTGTCCAGGCGGTGCCGGCCTTCTGCCTGATAACCATCCTGCTGTTAGTCAACCAGGCGAAGCTACCTTTCGGGCTTAAACGCTGGCTGGCGCGAGTCCTGTTCCAGCTGAAAAGCTGGGGCATGGCGGAAATCTTCCTCGCCGGCGTGCTGGTCAGCTTCGTTAAGCTTATGGCCTATGGCGATATTGGCGTGGGCAGCAGTTTTATACCCTGGTGCCTGTTCTGTATTTTGCAGCTTAGGGCCTTCCAGTGCGTCGACAGACGCTGGCTTTGGGACGATATTGCGCCCATGCCGCCGGTGCATCAGCCGCTAAAAGTTGGCGTATCGGGTATCAAGCAGGGGCTGCGTTCCTGCTCCTGCTGTACGGCAATTGTTGAGGCTGACACGCTGGTTTGCCCGCGCTGTGGGACACACGGTCACGTACGCCGCAGACACAGCCTGCAATGGACGCTGGCGCTGCTGATCACTTCTATCATGCTCTACCTGCCAGCAAACATTATGCCGATCATGGTAACCGAGATGCTGGGCAGCAAATATCCCTCCACGATTTTAGCCGGGGTGATCCTGCTCTGGAGCGAGGGATCTTATCCGGTGGCGATGGTGATTTTCATCGCCAGTATTATGGTGCCGACGCTGAAAATGATCGCCATTGCCTGGCTGTGCTGGGATGCAAAAGGGCACGGCAGGCGTGACAGCGAACGTATGCATCTGATTTATGAAGTTGTCGAATTTGTTGGCCGCTGGTCGATGATCGACGTGTTCGTGATTGCCGTCCTTTCTGCGCTGGTGCGTATGGGCGGGTTGATGAATATCTACCCGGCTATGGGAGCATTAATGTTTGCTTTTGTGGTTATTTTGACGATGTTTGCAGCGATGACCTTTGACCCTCGCTTGTCCTGGGATCGAGCAGACGATGTAACTGATGAGGAGTCTTCCGAGCATGGAAAATAAGAGCGGCGAGGCGAAAGTACAGAAGGTAAAAAACTGGTCGCCGGTTTGGATCTTTCCCATCGTAACGGCGCTGATTGGCGCCTGGATCCTGTTTTACCACTACAGCCATCAGGGGCCGGAAGTGACCCTGATTACCGCCAATGCTGAAGGCATTGAAGGCGGAAAAACCACCATTAAAAGCCGCAGCGTGGACGTGGGCATCGTCGAGAGCGCGCAGCTTACCGACGATTTACACCACGTGGAAATTAAGGCCCGGCTCAATTCCGGCATGGAAAAGCTGCTGCATAAAGATTCCGTCTTCTGGGTGGTAAAACCGCAGGTTGGGCGGGAAGGGATTTCCGGACTTGGGACGCTGCTGTCTGGCGCCTACATTGAGCTCCAGCCGGGTACCAAAGGCGAGCAGCCGGAAAACTATGCTTTGCTGGATGCGCCACCGCTTGCGCCGCCGGACGCCAAAGGTATTCGCATCACGCTCGACAGCAAAAAAGCAGGTCAGCTCACCCCGGGAGACCCGGTGTTGTTCCGCGGCTATCGCGTGGGCTCGGTGGAAACCAGCACCTTTGATACCAATAAACGTGCTATCAGCTACCAGCTGTTTATCGCCGCGCCGAACGACAGGTTGATTACCAGCAACGTTCGCTTCTGGAAAGACAGCGGCATTGCCGTGGATATGTCTTCCCAGGGCATGCGTGTTGAAATGGGCTCGCTGACCACGCTATTTAGCGGCGGCGTGAGCTTCGACGTGCCTGACGGGTGGGAGTGGGGCAAGCCGGTTGAGTCCGGCACCGACTTCCAGCTGTTTGACGATCAGAAAAGCATTCAGGATTCGCTGTTTACCGATCATATCGACTACCTGATGTTCTTCAAAGATTCTATTCGCGGCCTGCAGCCGGGCGCGCCGGTAGAGTTCCGGGGCATTCGTCTGGGTACCGTCGCTCAGGTGCCGTTCTTCAACGAGAGCATGCGTCAGAAGCTGAACGACGATTTCCGTATTCCGGTGCTGATCCGTATTGAGCCGGAACGCCTGAAAAATATGGTAGGGAATGAGGCGGATATTCCATCGAATATGAAGGCGCTGATTCAGCGCGGGCTGCGTGCCTCGATGAAAACCGGCAATCTGATTACCGGGGCGCTGTATATCGATCTCGATTTCTATCCGAATGAGAAAACGGTGACAGAAATTCCGAGCATCAGCGGTTATCCGGTGATCCCAACCATGAGCGGCGGCCTGGCGCAAATTCAGCAGAAGCTGCTGGAAACGCTGAATAAGATCAACAATCTGCCGATTTCGCCGATGCTGGAACAGGCGACGAACACGCTGGGTGAAAGTCAGAAAACCATGCGTCATCTGCAACAGACGCTGGATAACCTGAATAAGATAACCGCCAGCCAGTCGATGCAGCAGCTGCCGGAAGATATGCAGAAAACGCTTCGCGAGCTGAACCGCAGCATGCAGGGCTTCCAGCCTGGCTCCGCGGCCTACAACAAGATGGTGGCGGATATGCAGCGTCTTGATCAGGTGCTGCGTGAGCTGCAGCCGGTATTGCGCACGCTGAACGACAAGAGCAATTCGCTGATATTTGAAGCGAAGGATAAAAAGGATCCGCAGCCGAAGAGGGCACAACCATGAAAAAGTGGCTCACGCTAGCCGCCGTATTGACGCTGTCTGCCTGTAGCGGCAGCGATAACGGCAAGACGTACTATCAGCTGCCGCAAAGCTCACAGCCTGTTATGCAGGCCGTGAGCCAGCCTGGAAGCCACTTACTGTGGGTCGATCAGATTACGGTCCCTGATTTCCTGGCGGGCACCGGGGTGGTTTACCAGACGACCGATGTGCAGTACGTCATTGCAACCAGTAATCTGTGGGCCAGCCCGCTGGACCAGCAGCTACGTAATACGCTGGTGAGTAACCTCAGCAGCGCGCTGCCGGGCTGGGTTGTTGCTTCCCAGCCTTTAGGTAACGATCAGGAAGCGCTAAGCATGAACGTGACCGGCTTCCACGGTCGCTACGACGGCAAGGTAATTGTCAGCGGAGAGTGGCTGCTGAAGCGCCAGGGCGAGATAATCAAACGTCCGTTCCATATCGAACTGAAGCAGCAGGATGACGGCTACGATGCGATGGTGAAAACCCTGGCTCAGGGCTGGCAGCAGGAAGCGAAGAGTATCGCTTCGGAGCTCACACGCCTTAATTAATAGGTAAAATGATTGGTACAAAAAAGCTGCGATTTTCACCGTCGGGTGGTCGCAGCTTTTCTTTTTTTGTGAACCGGTTAGCCGCAGGATAGCCTGACTTTTTGCCGAAAAGATAACCAGAATAGCGCAGGAATATGACATTGGCGTGAATTTTGCGCATTGACGCTCTTCGGATTTCGCGTTATTGCTTATCCGTGGTTGCACATTTTGTAATCACTGTTTTCTTTTCCACCAGACAATGTAATGAGGGAAACGAGGCATGAAGAGACAAAAACGAGATCGCCTGGAACGGGCACATCAACGTGGTTATCAGGCAGGCATCGCCGGACGCTCAAAAGAGATTTGTCCATATCAGACTCTGAATCAGAGGTCCTACTGGATGGGAGGCTGGCGAGAAGCCATGGAAGACAGGGCGGTTACTGCGTAATCACTGTCTCTTTAGAAAAAGAAACCTCCGCCATGCGGAGGTTTCGCCTTTTTGGACCCTTGTAAAATCAATCAGGGTTTGGGGAAAATCCAGACGTGCTGTTCGGGCAGCTGTAGATGATGAGGTTGAGCGTCACGCATTTCATTGCCGTAGGCGCGGATAACGAAATCATCCCCAGCGGTGCGGAATAAATACTCCCAGCGGTCACCCAAATACATGCTGGTCAATAGCGGCAGCGTCATGCCGTTTTCTCCCGGCTGGTCTGCAATACGCACGCGCTCAACGCGAATCACCGCCGTGGCTTCCTGCCCGGCCACTACGCCGGCGCCTGCTTTGCCCCAGAGCGCCCAGTCGCTGCCTTCGATACGCGCTTTGCCGTCGCGAACCTCGGTCACCTTGCCGTTCAGGCGGTTGTTGCTGCCCATAAACTCGGCGGTAAAGAGCGTTTGCGGCGAGCCATACATTTCCTGCGGCGTACCCTGCTGTTCGATTTTGCCGTTATTCAGCAGCAGGATACGGTCGGAAATCGCCATCGCTTCGTTCTGGTCGTGGGTAACCATCAGCGCTGACAGGCCGAGCTTGATAATCAGTTCACGCAGGAAGACGCGAGCCTCTTCGCGCAGCTTCGCATCCAGGTTGGAAAGCGGCTCATCCAGCAAAATCACCGGTGGGTTATAAACCAGCGCCCGGCCAATCGCCACGCGCTGCTGCTGCCCGCCGGAAAGTTGATAAGGATGGCGCTGGCCGAGGTGACCCAGGCCCAGCTGATCCAAAACCGCCTGTACCCGCTGGTTGATTTCCGCCGTCGCCACTTTACGCAGCTTTAGCGGATAGGCGACGTTTTCGAATACCGTTTTGTGTGGCCACAGGGCATAAGACTGGAATACCAGCCCCAGGTTACGTTCCTCCGCCGGGATCTCTTTGCGTGACGCACCGTCGTAAACGTTGCTTTTGCCGATAACAATCACGCCCTGAGTGGGCTTTTCCAGCCCGGCGACGGCGCGCAGCAGCGTGGTTTTGCCGCTGCCCGAAGGACCGAGCAGTGAGACGACCTCACCGCGTTTGAGATCCATGGAAACGCCTTTCAGCACAGGGTTGTCGCCGTAGGTTAAGTGCAGGTTCTCGACCGATAACTCAATCATGTAATTTCACTCCAAAACGAAGGGCAATGCCGAGCCCTAACACCACGAACAGAATATTGATAAACGAAAGTGCGGCGACGATATCAATGGCGCCCGCGGCCCACAGCGAAACCAGCATTGAGCCGATGGTTTCGGTGCCGGGTGAAAGCAAATAGACGCCGGTGGAATATTCACGCTCGAAGATCAAGAACATCAGCAGCCATGAGCCAATCAGGCCGTAGCGTGACAGCGGTATAGTAACGTGGCGGGTGATTTGCCCTCGGGTTGCCCCGGTGCTGCGAGCGGCTTCCTCCAGCTCCGGCCCAACCTGCAGAAGAGTGGAGGAGATAAGGCGCAGCCCATAGGCCATCCACACGACGGTATAGGCCAGCCAGACGCTGAATATCGTGCTGCGTAGTGAACGCAACCAGACGATGAGATTATCCCGCAGCCACTGGGACCACGGCATGCCGGAAAGCCAGCCGGATTTCAGAGCGTTATCGAGCCACATAGGCAGGAATAAGAACACCCACAGGAAGGCCAGGCCAGCCAGCAGGCCAGGTACTGCACGTGGCACCAGTACGCTGTAGTCGAGGAAGCGGGTGACGTTATCCGGCTTTCTGTGCATGGCGATGCCGATAAACAGGTAGCAGACCACCGCCAGCGCACCGCCGATGACGCCAATCGCCATAGAGTTGACGATGGCTCGCAGCAGGTTGGGCTGTTCCCAGATGGTACGGAAGGTGTTCAGCGACAGTTCATCCCACAGCGAAACGCCCACGCCCCAGTTGGAAATAAAGGCGCGCAGGATGACGCCAATCAGCGGCACGCCGATGGTGACGGTCAGCCAGAAAGCCACGACTGCACCTGCGACCCAACGCCATTTCCCGAGCGGCAAGGCTCGCGCCTGGGAGGCTTTGCCTTTGACGGTCACAAAGCGGTTCGCGGTGCGCATCAGGCGGCGCTGCAGCATCACCAGCGGGATGGTGATACAAATCAGCACCACGGCGACGGCGGCCATCAGGTGATAAGACGGCGTGCCGAGCTTATTGGTGAGCTTGTAGAGGTAAGTCGCCAGCACCATGTTGCCTTCCGGGTCGCCCAGGACGAGCATCAGGCCGAAAACTTCCAGCCCAAGGAAAAACAGCAGGACGGTTGCGTAAAGCATCGCCGGGCGCACCATCGGCAGGCTAACGGCGGTCATGACCTGAAGCGGCGTTGCGCCTGCGGTACGGGCCGCTTCTTCCACATCAGACCCTACGCTACGCAGGGCCGAGGAGATGTAGAGATAAGCATGGGGAACGTGCGTCAGGCCGGCAATCACCACGATGCTCGACATGTCGTAGATATTCCACGGCACGAAGCCGAGCAGCGACTGAGCCCACAGAGAGAAGAAACCGACCGGGCCTGCGGCCACCACGTAGCCGAATCCCAGCACCATAGGAGATACGAAGATAGGCACCAGAATCAGCGGCTCAATGATCCGCCTGCCGGGCAGGTCGGTACGAACCATCAGGAAAGCCAGAATGCCGCCCAGCGGGATGGCAATAATCACCAGGCCAAAAGCCAGAATAAAACCGCTTTTCAGCGCCAGGTAAAAATCAGAGTCGGTGAAAATAAACTCAAAAGATTCGAGGCTCCACTCTTTCGACGGCGAGAAGAACGGGGCCGAGAGAAAACTCTGTATAACGATAAACGACAGCGGAATATAGATAACCAGCGCCGTTATCAGCACCACGATGCCGCGCGGCAGGCTCTGCCACTTTCTGCGTAATGCATCCATGTAACGATCCCTCAGGTCAGTAAGCCTGAATAGCCTAATGTGTTCGGGTTAAGCGAGGCGCAGCCGGATGGTGCGCCTCATCAAAGGATTATTTCGCGGCGGCTTCGCGCCACTGCTTGATGTAGTCCAGACGTTTTTTCTGCTGCAGGTATTCCAGCAGGGTTTCATCAACAGGGATTGGTTTAAGCGCGTTACCGAGCTTCTTAGTCATACCGTCGATGTCGTTGTCACCGTCGATATCATTGCGAATGGACGGAATGTCAGCCTGGTTGGCGAGAATATTTTGCCCTTTCTCTGACAGCACGTAGTCAATCCACAGCTTCGCCGCGTTGCTGTTTTTGGCTTCACTGCTGATAAACGATACGCGTGACAGCACCAGGGTATAGTCCTTCGGATAAGCAATGCCGAGGGAGGTGTCCGTTTTGGCGCGTGCTTCTGCGTAGGAGCCCAGGATGTTGAAACCAATCAGGTTCTCGCCAGAGGAAACGCGCTCCATCATCGTCCCGGTTGAGGACTGGACCGAAAGACCACCTTTCGCCACAGCGGCCAGAGTTTTGAAGTAGTTTGGGTCGGCCTTGTAGTCCTGAACGGAAAGCATAAAGCCAAGACCGGATTTTTCGATATCGTAAGTGGTGACTTTTTTGCTGAATTTATCCGGCTGGCTGGCGATGAGTTTCGCCAGCGCCTCGTGGCTTTCAGGCACTTCGTTGGCCGGGATCAGGCGTTTGTTATAGATAAAAATAACCGGCTCGTAGGTGGTGCCGTACGCCTTGTCTTTCCATACCGCCCACTTAGGCAACTGACCTTGTTCGGGGGATTTGTACTCCTGGGCATAGTCGGTGGCGAGCTTCAGAGCAGTGTCCATCGAAGAGCTCCAGACTACGTCCCCGCTGGTACCGCCTGCGGCCTGCTCGCTGATATAACGGTTATACAGCTCGGTGCTGTTCATGTCGTTATATTCCACCTTGATACCCGGATAAGCGGCCTCAAAGCCTTGAATCAGCGGCGAGGCGGTTTTGGTGTCGGTGGTGGAGTAGAGCACCACTTTGCCTTCTTTGGTCGCGGCATCAATGATTTTCTGATAATCAGCCGGATAGCCCTGCGGCACGGCAGAAAACGCGGAGGTAGAGCACAGCACGGCAGAAGCAAGGAGAGAGACACGTAACTTATTCGACATTATTGTTAACCCCTAGTTACATTTGAGAAACTAAAAATCAACATAACGCATAACGTTTTTCAGGCAAGAGGGTGAGTTTTCTATCTTCGCGATTTGTGATTTCGAACGTTGTTTAAGCAATTAACACCATAAAAACCACGACGGAAATTTAAGGATCTGCCTCAACAAAAAACAAAAAGGCACCCAGTGCGAACAATGGATGCCTTAGAGGTAAAGCCTGATAATGGCGTATTAGAAAGCAGTCGTGTCTTTGAACAGACCCACTTTCATGTCGGTGGCGGTGTAGATCACGCGGCCATCAACCAGCACTTCGCCATCGGCCATGCCCATGATCAGGCGACGGTTGATAACGCGCTTAAAGTGAATGCGGTAGCTGACTTTTTTCGCCGTTGGCAGGATTTGCCCTGCCAGTTTGACTTCACCTACGCCCAGCGCACGGCCTTTACCTTCGCCGCCGAGCCAGCCGAGGTAGAACCCAACCAGCTGCCACATGGCATCCAGGCCCAGGCAGCCAGGCATCACCGGATCGCCAATAAAGTGGCAAGCAAAGAACCACAGGTCAGGGGTGATATCTAATTCTGCTTCAACGTAACCTTTATCGAAGTTACCGCCGTCTTCGGTCATTTTGACCACGCGGTCCATCATCAGCATTGGAGGCGCGGGTAACCGTGGGCCTTCAGCGCCAAACAGTTCGCCACGACCAGAGGCAAGAAGATCTTCTTTCGTATAGGATTCGCGTTTATCTACCATGTCTACAGTAAGCCTTTTTATAATGAAGCACGCAGGTTAGCTAACACGTGTACGCTCAACAAGTCCGATCAGTTGTGGTTGAACCAGTTGAGCCAGCGTAGCGGCCACGGAAAGCGTTGACGAACATCCGGCGCCGAAGCCTGAGCAATACGCTCCTGCACCGCACGCATCAGGGTGTTTTGCCCTTCGCCATCCCACGGGAGATTGGTCAATAACGGCAGGGCATCGGCCACGTCGTCAATAGCCCAAATCGAGAATTTATTTTGCTCGACGGCCTCCAGAACATCTTTATGCAGCGACAGGTGGCGTACGTTCGCCAACGGAATAATTACGCCCTGAGCTCCATTGAACTCACGCTGCTGGCAAATGCGGAAGAACCCTTCGATTTTTTCGTTCAGTCCGCCAACAGGTTGAACGCGGCCAAACTGATCGACCGAGCCGGTTATCGCGATGTGCTGATAAATCGGGACATTGGCCAGGGCGCTTATCAGCGCGCACAGTTCCGCCATCGAGGCGCTATCGCCGTCTACTTCGCTGTAGGACTGCTCAAAAGTGATCGATGCAGAGAACGGGATCTGCTGGTCGAGCTGTAGCTCAGCCATCAGAAACGCCTGCATGATCATCATCCCTTTGGCATGAATGTTACCGCCAAGTTCCGCCTTACGCTCAACGTCGGTGAACTCACCGTCGCCTACGTGAACTACGCAGCTAATGCGCGAAGGTTCACCAAAGGCACGCGGGTGACCCGGGAACTCAATCACCGACAGGGCGTTAATCTGGCCGATCGTTTCGCCTTCGGTTTCAATCAGGATCTGCTCCATCAGGATTTCATCCTGCATGCGCTCGGCCAGGAAACCTTCACGCCATTCACGCTGTTCGAGCATCTGCTGGAGCTGTTCGGCGTTGAAGCTGTTTTCTTCGGTAAATGGCGCAACTTCACGCAGCTGGCGTGAAATCCAGGATGGGCACAGCGGTAATGTTTCCTGATCGCCCGTGTAGCGCACCGCTTCGCGAATCAGCGGTTGCCAGGCATCTGCAGCGGGGGCTGGCAGAGACTTCTTTTCGGCAATGGCGTAGATCCACTGACACCAAAGCGCCATCTCGTCTGCAGAGGCGATTTGCAGATTGTCTTCAAATTCACTGTAGATAGCGGCAGAGGCGAGGTCCATTTCCATTTCCTGGAAATCGGCCAGCGAATCGCGCTCGCCAACCAGCACCAATTTAAAGTCGAGCGCCAGAGAAGGAATTTTGACCGGCAGCGGGCGGGTTTCGTCTGGTGAAATCCAGTCAAAACGGCCCTGGATCATCATCTGCTTAAGGCGCAGCCACAGCAGGGGTTGCGCAAGGACGCTACGCAGAGACAGCACGAGCACGCCACCGTTGGCACGGTGAATCAGTCCGGGTTCAAGGGTGACCGTGCCAGCAAACTGACGCACGCAGCCGAACAGCTGTTCTGCTTCAACCCAGTCGGCAGCGACAACTTCTCCGCGGGAAGCGAAGTTGTCGTCGGCTTGCTCAGCAGGGCGCAGCGTCACCTGATTTCCTTCAATGAGGTAATGTCCGCCAGTGAGCACTTCGGCTTCACCGCACGTTTCTTCAACGGCTGCTGCGATAAGGTCCAGGTATTCTTGCTCTTCTGGTGCTTTCACCAGCATCAAATCGACAGAAGAGACGGAAAGGTTGAGTTGCTCAATCCCGTAAAGTAAACGAGGTTGAACCGCAGAAAGAGGGGCAGAGTCGGTATCATAAGGCTGTGCAAAAATTTCCTGATAGCTTTCGGTATCAGGCACAAGGGCACGCCAGTCAAGTCGATTAGTCGTCAAAGTCGCTATATTTTTTAATGAGATGTCAAAGGCGCGATTATACAAGAATCGTCCGGGTAGCACACGGATAAAGCAGTATCACAGTTTTATCCCCCTCACAGCTTTGATTTTCAGTTCAGCGAATGGCGGAAAAACTGTTATTCTGAACTAAGTTACGCGGTCACACTGAGATCACAATGAAATATCAACAGTTGGAAAATCTCGAGAGCGGCTGGAAGTGGAAGTATCTGGTGAAGAAGCATCGCGAAGGAGAGTTAATCACGCGATACATCGAAGCCAGTGCAGCACAAGAGGCTGTGGAGCAGCTCCTGACGCTTGAGAACGTGCCTGTTTTGGTTCAGAGCTGGATCGATCAGCATATGAACCCAGCGCTGCATAACCGCATGAAGCAGACGATTCGTGCCCGGCGTAAAAGACATTTTAACGCCGAGCATCAGCATACCCGTAAGAAATCCATCGATCTTGAATACCTTGTCTGGCAGCGTCTGGCCGCGCTGGCACAGCGCCGGGGCAATACGCTTTCAGAAACCGTTGTTCAACTGATTGAAGACGCGGAACGTAAAGAGAAGGTGGAAAATAAGATGTCGACGCTTAAGCAGGATTTGCAGGCAATGCTAAGCAAAAAGTGACGTCGTGAAGAAAGGGGGGCGATAAAGTTCTCGCGATATTCCAGCCAATAAAAAACCCCGCCTTGGCGGGGTTTTTGTTCAATGAAGGGTAACTTATGCCGCAGGCTGAGTTACAACTTCTTTGATACCTTTAACTTCGATCTCAACGCGACGATCTGGAGCCAGGCAGTCGATCAGTTTAGCTTTAGGCGCTACTTTGTCACAGGTGTTGCCTGTAACTGGGTTAGATTTGCCCATGCCACGTGGAGAGATTTTGTTCGCCGGGATACCTTTAGAGATCAGGTAATCAACAACGCTCTGTGCACGTTTTTCAGACAGTTTCAGGTTGTACTGCTCAGAACCGATACGGTCGGTGTAACCCAGAACAACGACGGAACCGTCTTTCGGATCCAGGTTGCTCAGCTGGGTGTACAGCTGATCCAGTGCCTGCTGACCTTCTGGTTTCAGGGTTGCTTTGTTGAAGTTGAACAGAACGTCAGACTTCAGAGTGAAGTGCTTGGTCTGTACTTCTGGCGCTGGAGCCGGAGCTGGCGCTACAACTGGAGCAGCAGCTTCCTGCTGGCCGAAGCGGTAGGAAACACCTACGCTCAGCATGCCGTTGTCTGGACGAGTACCAACGGTCTGTGCATCACCGATGTTGTTAACCCACTGGTATTCCAGACGGGTAGCGATGTCACGGGTAACAGCCCACTCAACACCACCAGCGAATACTGGAGAAACACCGGTGTCGTGGTCTTTCAGACGCTCACCAGCCGCGTTGTTTGCGGTGGAGTCTGCACGCCATACCATGCCGCCCAGACGGGTGTAGATGTCCAGATCGTCAGTGATTGGGTAACCCAGTTTAGCGGTCAGCTGCACGCCCTGAGCTTTGAAAGCACCGTTTTCTGGAGTGCCTTTGTAAGGCATACGGCCCAGCCAGTCATAACCCATTTCGAAACCAACGTACGGGTTAACCTGGTAACCACCGAATGCGCCAGCACCCAGTTGGCTTTCGTGGGTCGGACCACTGCCGATACCACGGTCGTAGCCGTTACCGTAGAAACCGGTGTCGTGGTACTGGGACCAGCCCAGTTTAGCACCAGTATACCAGGTGTTATCTTTCGGTGCGGCCTGCGCTACGGTAGCGAAGCCAGCCAGTGCCACTGCAATCGCGATAGCTGTCTTTTTCATTTTTTGCGCCTCATTATCATCCAAAAGGCCATGAGCTCTAAACCAATTTAAAGCCCAGGGTTAAATCCTTCGCCCGGGTTTACGCTCAATTGTTACTCTACCGATATATCGGTGTTATGAAGAGCAACCCTGGCGAGGTAAAGTCTACAACGTAGTTGAAAAGTTACAAGTGTGAAGTCCGTCAGGCATATGAAAAAAAACGACTTGCATACATATCTTTTTACAAATTGGATGCTTTTTTAAGCAAGTGCTTTATCCCTTGAACCCCGTCAAACCGCCATATGGCGGGTATTCTTGAATCATGACAGCGGATTATATGGCATGAGTAAAAAAATCCAGGATTTCTCCTAAATTTACTTAATGATACAAACTAGAATGAATTTTTAGGCCGTTTCGTGGTCTTGGACCGGATGTCATGTTGCTGGTTGGGCGCATAATGAACCCCATCGCACTCCCGGTTTCGGCTGCGATCGTTAGTCGTAAATGTTCTTCATCTGTTAATTCTTCCGTTAACCAGCCGATGACAACGCTGTAATTTCCCGTCTGCAAAGCTTTCACCATCGCGTCTACGGTGCATAAAGGATCTAACTGACTTGCCTGCATCACTTTTGCCAGCGGCAACCCCGCTGCCTGCAGCCATTCACGGCTGAGCTTCTGCTGCGGCGTGAGCCAGAGCTGCCAGCGAGATTGTTGTCCCAACTGCTGTAATAAAGGTAGCAGAATAAACTGCGTAACCCATGGGTTGTCTTCACTGTAGACCATTTCACTGATTAACCCCGGTGCGCTGTTATCAGAGGATGACTGAGCAGGGGAGTGCGCAGCAACTGCAACATGACGAAAGTGAGTTTGAAGGTTATGTGAGTGCATAGTGAGTCCCGCCTAATGGGTTACTGTATGAATATACAGTAATGCCTGTACGAACAAAGATCAACCGAAATTTCGGAAAGTGTCTCGCAATTTCTTCATGCAATACCGCTCCTGATGAAATTGTCGTTGCCATTACCTTTAACCTTACTTATTTTCTGGTGTTAGGAGGGGAAGTAACTACAGTAGCTATTTAACAGTTGATATATAAGGACATATTATGAAGGATGTTACGTTTCTTAGAATTCATAAATCACAGGAATATCTTTCTTCGCTGGGTAAAATTGGTTGTCGGCCGCTATTTGGTGGTTACAGCCTGACTGTCGAAGGGGTCGTCTTTGCTATGGTGGCGAAAGGCGAGCTTTATTTGCGTGCCTGTGAACAGTGTGCAGATTATTTCAGCCAAAAATCGTCATCACCTCTCATGTACAGGAAAAGAGGACTTCCTGTGGCATTAAATTACTATCATGTGGATGAAGAACTCTGGGATAACCCGGACAAACTTGTCGAGCTTTCCATTCTGGCATTACGAAACGCCCAGCGTGAGAAAACGCAGATAAAGATACGTTCCCGGCGGCTTAAAGATCTCCCTAATCTTTCTTTAAATATAGAAGTCATGCTTTGCGAAGTGGGGATCAAAGATCCGCAAACTCTGCAGCTTTTCGGTGCCAAAAGGTCATGGTTAAAAATACGCAGCACGAGGGCAACTGTGGGTATTAAAGTACTGCTTGCACTCGCGGGAGCCATTCAAGGTGTCCATGAGGCGGTACTCCCTTTAGAGGTTCGAAATGAATTGACGGAGTGGTGGCGCCGCTATGAGCAGCGCCAGCCTTCCTATTCGGAGCACTGAGAGATTTGCTGCTGAAGGCGAGATATTTCTGGCAGCAGAGCAATCAAAAGTCCGACTTGCTGCAGAACCAGGAGTTCTTTTGTTTCTGCTCGGGCCTCAAGATGTGAGATGCGGGCAGAAAGACCCCCGAGCGCTCTCTGAACGCGTTCTTCATCAACCGGCAGGTGATGAAGAGCATCATCCACATAGCAAACGGCATCATCAAGCAGGATGAGCGTATCACCGTGGCTGAGTTTCTCCCTGTGCGCGCCTAACGCAGAGATGTAGCTATTAAAGGAGTGATTCAGGCAGAGCAGGCGGAATGCCGCTTCTCGCATCTCTTTTGATACGTGAGGTTCAGAGGACATATTTGAAACCACTGAAGCCAGCTCGGCATCTTTGTTGTGCGCATCTCGCCGGGCTATACGGTATTCAAGACGATTATCCCGCCCCTGGTGATACTGCTCGAGAATGGCATCGAGATAGCGGCAGTTGGCGTTGAATGCTCGTTCAACGACCAGCGATAACCGACGGAATCGCCAGTCTGGCCAAATGAAACTTACCGCGGCCCAGGCTATAGCACAGCCCAGTAGCGTATCAAAAACGCGAGGGAGAGCGACTTCGAAACCTTCGCCCAGCAGGTTAAAGCACAGCAGTACCAGCAGCGTAATAAACATGGTGGCATGAGCGTACTGGACGTTGCGGAACGCGAAGAACAGCACGCCGGTAATGACAATCAGTATTAGCTGGCCTTCCAGGGATGGGACCAGCCAGAGTAAAGGCAGGCCAATCGCCACGCCGACTAACGTGCCGATGATACGCAACGCTAAGCGCCGCCGGGTAGCGCTGTAGTTTGGCTGGCAGACAAAGAGGCTGGTCAGCAGTATCCAGTATCCGTGCTGCAGGCCAGTAAATTGAATAAAGGCATAGCCAACGCACAACACCAGCGACATGCGCACCGCGTGACGGAAGAGCGCGGACTCCGGCGTGAGGTTCAGTTTTAGCCGCTGCCAGATATCATCGAAGCCCGTCAGCCTGTCGTCGGCAAGGCGGTTTTCCGGATCGTTTTGCGGCTCGGCAATGGCCTGTTCAGACTCAATGTTTGCCAGTTGGGCATCAATCGCCCGCAGGTTTGTAATCAGAAATCCCAGCGCTTTTATTTCTGCAGCGGTTGCGTGGCCTGCTCGAATACGATCCAGAGCGGAATCAAGATGGGTAAAAGCGCGCTCAAAACGAGGATCGTGCTGATAAGGGATGCGCAGCAGGATAGAGCGCGAGAGTTGCTGGCAGGCCTGAGATTGCATCGTTAGCAGGCGTTGGAAACGGAACATCACGTCGCTGTAGCGGAATTTATCGCGCAGAGCCTGATATTGAATATGGGATGAGCTGGCCCTTTCATGAATATCCTGGGCAACAAAATAATAGTGCAGCGTGCGGCGAGTCCCCCTCTGACCACGGTCCCCGCGAAGGCGTGTCAGCAATGAGCTCTTGGTCTGATTCAGCGTGGTAACCAACTGACTGTTCGCCATGGCGAGCTGCAGCATCGGGGCCTGGGTTTCATCTTCAATGTCGGGGTCAAACAGCGTCGCTTTAATTTCCAGAAAGCTCGCAAGGCTTTCATAGCAGCGCGCCAGATTGTCCTGTAGCGGGCGAATGGGGAAAATTAAGTGGCCTGCCAGCGTCAGCAGGTTGTACCACACCGCGCCTGCCAGGAGGAACAGCGGCTGCTGATACCAGTGCTCATAGAGGGAAATTCCGAGCATGGTATAAATGGCTATCAGCAGCGCACCAAAGGCAATAGTGGCATAGCGTTGACCCAATCCACCGAGGAGGATAAACCCGCTGGTTGAAACCGTTAAACCTAATGCAAACAGCCATGGCCAGGGGAACAGCAGTTCGACAGATACCGAGGCGATAAAAAAGCTGACCAGGGTTATCAGTAAATTGCGTAACCTTCCGCTTACGCGGTCGTCAAGATCGGCCAGCGCCGCAGCAACAACGCCAAGCGTGAGCGGAATGGTCAGCTTCACTTCACCGAGCCACCACGGCAGCGCCACGGTGCCCGTAAGAGCAATAAATATGCGCAAGTTATAAAGCCAGGCGCTGTTCCAGGTATAACGGCGTACAAGTGGGCTTAGGGTCAGCACGAATGCTCCTTACTGGAAACGGCGACGTGCGTTAGCTTCACGCGCGGCTCGCGCCACTTCAACCGGCACAACACGGCGGCCAACGGGCCATAATGCAATGGCCGCAATCTTGAAATTAGCAATGCCTACCGGGATCCCAATAATCGTGATGCACTGCGCGATCCCTGCCAGAATGTGCATAATGCACAGCCACCAGCCGAAGAAGATCAGCCACAGTATATTCAGCACCGTGCCGCCGGTATTCAGCAGCGCATTTTTACCCTGTGGATTAAGCTCATCGACGTGAACGGCTTCGTTTCCGTAAGGCACAAAGGAAAGCTTGGTGATTTCCCAGCAGGAACGGGTCAGCGGCAGGGTGAAAATCAGCACAATGCTGACCAACGTGGCAAATAACCATGAAAGGGTGGTCAAAAAGCCCCCCAGCACGAAGTTCAGAACATTTAGTACGGTACGCATAGTGACGCTTCCCTGGCAGAAAATAACAGAATGATTAACCACAGCAATTGTAACGCGTTTTTACTCTGGAGCGTCATTCCATCGGCAGTTAAACTTGGGCCACAACCTCCTCATCGGATCGGGCAACGTAATGGAACTCAAAGCAACTTCTCTCGGCAAGCATTTAGCACAGCACCCTTATAACCGGGTCAGGCTGCTGTCGGCCGGCGTTGAGGTCAAAGGCGATCGCCACGAATATCTTATCCCATTCAACCAGTTAATCGCGATCAACTGCAAGCGCGGGCTGGTATGGGGCGAACTGGAGTTCGTGCTCCCTGATGACAAAGTCGTTCGCCTGCACGGCACCGAATGGGCTGAAACCCAGCGCTTTTTCCACCATCTGAATTCGCTCTGGTTTAACTGGAGTACGGAGATGAGCGAGGTTGCCGCTGAAGTGCTTGCCGCTCAGCGAGAGGAGATAGAGAAGCGCACCCGCAAAGAGGTGTGGTTCAGGCACAGCGATATGCAAGCGCTACAGGATAATCTGCGCGCCGCCATCGCAGCGCTTCCGCTTCCGCACGCCAGGTTGGGTGAATTTGAAAATTGCCGCGAAGCGTGGGCAATATGCAAAGCCTGGCTTGAACAAGGTGAGGAACGCCGTCATCAGCGGAATAGCGCTTATACCGACCGTATGCTGGAAAAATATGCCACTTTCTTTGAGCAGGTAGAAAGCTCGCCGTTAAACCCTTCCCAGGCACGTGCCGTGGTTAATGGGGAAGATTCGCTGCTGGTATTGGCCGGGGCAGGCAGCGGTAAAACCTCGGTTCTGGTGGCTCGTGCAGGCTGGCTATTACAGCGTGGCGAAGCCACCGAAGATCAAATCCTGCTGCTGGCCTTTGGCCGCCAGGCCGCACAGGAAATGGATGAGCGTATCGCGAGCCGCCTGCATACCGAGGCTATTTCCGCCAGAACGTTCCACTCATTAGCGCTGCATATTATTCAGCAGGGCAGCAAAAAAGTGCCTCGGGTGAGCGAGCTTGAGAGCGACACCGCCGCTCGCCATCAACTGTTGATTGACAGCTGGCAACAGCAGTGTCGCGAGAAAAAGGCGATGGCGAAAGGCTGGCGGCAATGGCTCAGCGAAGAGCTTGAGTGGGATATCCCTGAGGGCGAGTACTGGCAGGATAAACGCCTGGCGAAACGGCTTGCCAGTCGCCTGGATCGTTGGCTTGGCCTGATGCGAATGCACGGCGGTTCACAGGCGGAAATGATAGAAAGCGCCCCTGAACAGGTTCGTGAACTTTTCACTAAGAGAATCAAGCTGATGGCCCCGCTGCTGAAAAGCTGGAAAGCCGCCCTTAAAGCCGAAGAGGCGGTTGATTTCTCCGGGTTGATTCACCAGGCGATCAATGTGCTTGAAAAGGGGCGGTTTATCAGTCCGTGGAAGCATATTTTAGTGGATGAGTTCCAGGACATTTCTCCGCAGCGGGCGGCCTTGTTAGCGGCTTTGCGGCGGCAAAACTCGCATACTTCTCTGTACGCCGTGGGTGACGACTGGCAGGCCATTTACCGCTTTAGCGGGGCAGAAATGACGTTAACCACCGCATTTAACCAGCATTTCGGTGAGGGGGACAACTGCGCGCTGGATACCACCTATCGCTTCAACGATCGTATCGGTGAGATAGCCAACGGGTTTGTGCAGCAGAACCCTTACCAGCTACGTAAGCCACTGAACAGCCTTTCAAAAGGTGATAAAAAGGCCGTTACCCTGCTTGCCGATGACCGGCTGGACGATTTGCTGGACAAGCTTAGCGGCTATGTACTGCCGGAACAGCGCATTCTGGTCCTGGCGCGCTATCACCATTTAAGGCCAGACAGCCTGGAAAAAGCCGCCACTCGCTGGCCAAAGCTCAATATCGATTTTATGACCATCCATGCCAGCAAAGGGCAGCAGGCGGACTACGTCATTATTCTTGGGTTGCAGGAAGGAAAAGAAGGTTTCCCTGCCCCTGCCCGGGAGTCAATCATGGAACAGGCGCTCCTGCCGCAGCCCGAGGATTTTCCGGATGCAGAGGAGCGGCGTTTGCTTTATGTGGCGCTGACCCGGGCACGCCACCGCGTCTGGCTTATGTTTAATAAACAGGAGCCTTCAGTCTTTGTTGACGCGCTCAGGCGGCTCGGCGTGCCGGCAGCGAATCGCCCCTGATTACTTCAGGCGTTCGCTAAGATAGCGCTGGTAGTCTGGAATCAGAATATCAACGCTTTCGTTAAAGCCCGGGGAGTGAATGATAAAGTCCGCGGTGGAGAGGTTGGTGGCGACCGGAATGTTCCAGACGGTCGCCAGGCGCAGCAGGGCTTTAACGTCGGGGTCATGAGGAACGGCATTGAGCGGATCCCAGAAGAAAATCAGTACGTCAATTTTGCCTTCAGAAATTAAGGCTCCTACCTGTTGATCGCCCCCCATAGGGCCGCTGAGCATGGCATTGACCTCAAGGCCCGTCGCTCGCTGAATCAAATTACCCGTTGTCCCGGTGGCATATAATGTGTGCCTGGCAAGGGTTGCTTTATGACGCTGTACCCACTTTAAAAGTGCATCCTTACAGTGATCGTGGGCAACCAGTGCGATATGTTTATTTACCGCAAGGGTGCGGGTTGTTAATTCCATTGTCTTTTCCTGGGCAGTTTTAGGCTGCGGACAGATTACTAAAAGTGCCCGATGCTGCAAGAGTACGGCATCAAAAAAGCGAACTGGCTCGTCGGTTTATTACGGCGCGGGCGTCTCGTTTGCCCAGCGTAAAAAGCGCGCTCGCGTCGGCTTGTCGGCCTGGCTAAACCAATACTTCAGCCGCTGTTCGGTCAATGTTTCGGGCTGAGCTGACGGGAAGTCTGGCTGAGCTGCGGCAAAGCGCTGCGCCTCGTCACCGGCTTTTAGCACGGCGAATTCCGGCATTGACGCCTTTTTTCCTGATTTATTATAGCGTTGAGTCTCTTCTTCGTAATCCTTCCCGGTTGATTCTGGTTTAGTGTTCAGGGAATCGGTGCGAACGGGAACAGGCTGCGCATGGCCATCAAGAAGCCTAATTTGAGGAGAAGTGACGGGATGCACGGCGTCTTTGGGCGACAGAACAATGTTTACCTGGTCTATCTCTTTGGTGTCAAAGCTTATAATTAACGGTGAAGACAGCCCCGGAAACCTGCCGCGAGGAGGGGGGCTGAATCTTTTTTCTAGTTTCAGGACTAGCTGGTGCGGGCCATTGTCTATTTCAATGCTGTCTGCGCCTTTTAATAGAGAACTGGAAACTCTTTTTCCGTCCAGAACCAGTAAGTCGACCTCGGCCGAAAGGCGCAGCGTGGTCCCCCATACCAGGGCTGGCATCATCAATATTAACGCTGCAATTGGCAGACCGACTCTCATTTCACTCTCCCTGATGAGCATGCTGAGCGGATGTTTCAACGTTTTTCCAGAATACCGTCTATTAACATATAGACATATTTCCAGAAATTGCCCTCCTCAGTTTCCAGTTCAAAGATGGCCGGGTGGCCGGCTTTGACATACACTTCAAACAACAACTTAGGGGGCGCTATGAAACAAAGTGATATCGAAAATATCCTGAAAACAACTCGCACCATTGCGCTGGTGGGGGCAAGTGACAAGCCCGATCGCCCGAGCTATCGGGTTATGGATTACCTGCTAAAACAGGGTTATGAAGTGATTCCTGTCTCGCCAAAGGTGGCGGGTAAAATGCTGCTGGGGCAGCAGGGTTACGCCACGCTAGCAGATGTGCCGAAGAAAATTGATATGGTTGATGTGTTCCGCAACTCCGAGGCGGCCTGGGGCGTGGCGCAGGAAGCGATAGCCGTTGGGGCGAAAACGCTGTGGATGCAGCTGGGCGTGATTAACGAGCAGGCTGCGGTGCTGGCGCAGAATGCAGGGTTAAGCGTCGTGATGGATAAATGTCCGGCGATTGAAATACCGCGGCTTGGACTGGCGAAATAAGAAAAACCCCGCTTAGGCGGGGTTTTTAATCAGTTACGCAGGCGTGGAGCCTGAAGCTGCTGGCGTATCGAGGCAGCCAGTTCATCCATAGACGGCTGTTCAGGGTGCTCGTCGTCATCCTCAGAACTGAGCTGAGCTTCTGCGAGATAGGTATGAATCGCCTGGCCATCGTCATCTTCCATCACCACGTGGTACCAGGGCGCCGCGCGAAGTGCGCTATTGTCGGCCAGGTCATCTTCCTGCGGCTCATCGAGCGAATACTCAGGGTCAATGTCGACCACTACGCCCAGATAGCCCAGTAAAGAATGACGAACCTGCTGGCCAATACCGTATTTGCTGGCAATCATAGTCACCTCCCGGGAATATTACTCTGCATAGGGATATGCGGGCAATTTCCCCTTTTTCAAGCTACATGACTCGACAGGCAAACCCTTTCAGATACAGCCCTTCCGGGTAGGTTGCGATCACCGGGTGATCGGCCGCCTGACGGAACTGCTCTATAAATTGTACATCACGTCCGGCATCTACGGCGGCGTCGGCGATGATTTTCTGGAATAAATCTGTGGTCATCAGCCCGGAGCAGGAGAAGGTCATCAGAATGCCGCCGGGATTCAATAACTGAATGGCTAACATATTGATATCTTTGTAACCCCGGCAGGCACCCGCCAGCTGGTTTTTGTTTTCAACAAACTTTGGCGGATCCATGACGATAACGTCGAACTTTTCGCCCTGGTCGCGGTATTTGCGCAGCAGTTTGAATACGTCGTCACGCAGGAACTCTGCTTTGCTGAGGTCAAGTTTGTTTAGCTCAACGTTTTGTCTGGCGATGTCTAATGCGTCCTGGGAGGTATCCACGCTCACCACCTGGCTGCAATTCCCCATCAGCGCAGAAACGGCAAAACCGCCGGTGTAGGAGAAGCAGTTCAGCACCCGCTTATTATCGACGTAGCGGCGAGTTGCAAAGCGGCTGTCGCGCTGATCGAGGTAATAGCCGGTTTTATGCCCGCCCTGAATATCAACCAGCAGCTTCATGCCGTGCTCTTCAATCGGCAGCAGGGCAGGTGGCAGCTCACCGCTCACCGGTCCCTGAGTCAGCTCCATACCTTCTTTCTTACGCACCGTCACGTCAGAGCGATCGTAAATAGAACACTCTGGATAGAGAGACTGCAGGGCCGCAACCAGTGCCGGGCGCTGGTACTCTGCGCCTGCAGACAGCAGTTGCAGAACCAGGAAGTTACCGAAACGGTCGATGGTCACGCCAGGCAAACCGTCAGATTCACCGGCAATCAGACGGTAGCTGTCCAGACCGTCACGTTTAGCCAGCCAGTCACGCCACTGCTGCGCCTGCTGCAGGCGGCGGGTGAAGAAGGCGATGTCGATGCTTTCATCCTGGTTAAAGGTCCAGACGCGGGCGCGAATTTGTGACTCGGGTGAAAACGCAGCGCGAGCTAA
Organism: Cedecea neteri; assembly: GCF_000757825.1. Lineage (GTDB taxonomy): Bacteria > Pseudomonadota > Gammaproteobacteria > Enterobacterales > Enterobacteriaceae > Cedecea > Cedecea selenatireducens. The sequence continues at coordinate 1,052,353 of NZ_CP009451.1, read as the reverse complement.
CCATTTCCCCTGGCTGTCTACCACATCAACCGTTTCGCCGAGACTGGCCTTACCTTCCAGACGCGCAACCGCGCCGGAGAAAACCCATGGATGACGGCGCAATAACGATTTCTCACGCCCTTTGGCTAACACTAAACGTACGCTCATAATTTTTTTGCTGCTTTGCTAAGAAATGGGCGCCATTTTCAGGTTTAGGGCGGGTAATTGCAATGGAATAACGCGAAAAGTACCGCCGGACTGCAACAGAATATCCTGCGATCATAATTGAATATATATGCTTAATTTCGGTATTTATATTTATTATGATATTTTTAATTGGTTGATGAGCATGGCATTTTGTTTTTATAAATGTGGGTATAAATGTTCTGCGTATTATTCGAACCGTTCATTTCTCAAGGAGAGACACCATGTCTATTTTTTGTGCGCGTCGCCTGGCATTAACGGCTGGCTCGCTGCTGCTGATAAGCCTGCCTGTTTTGGCAGCACTGCCTCAGGCACCTGGTTATGTTGACGACGCAGGCGCAACGGCAGCGGCGAAAACCCGCATTCTGCCTCCGATGTTTGAGCAGGCTCTGACCAGCACTAAATTCCTCGCAGACGCTAAAAACCCGCTAATTACGCTTGCTGAGAGCAGTGATTTTCATAAAACCAGCAATTATCTGCAAACCGTGGAGTACATGAACAAAATTGCGGACGCCTCTGGTGGCCTCATCAGGCTGGAGTGGCTGCCGGAAAAAAGCGCGGAAGGTTATCAGATGATGCTGGCGGTAGCCTCGACTTCGCAGGATAAAAGTGCCGCAGGATTAAGGGCCTCAGGAAAGCCAACGGTGCTGATTGAGGCGGAAATTCACCCCGGCGAAGCTAACGGCAAAGATGCTATGTTCATGCTGTTGCGGGATATGAGCACCGGCGACAAGCCGCTGGCAGCGCTGCTCGACAAGGTCAATATTCTGTTTATTCCGACGGTGAATATTGATGGTGATATGCGCACCAGCGCGTATGGCAGAATTAACCAGAACGGCCCGGACATCACCGGCTGGCGGGTGAATGGCCAAAACTTTAACCTGAACCGTGATTTCACCAAACTCGACAGCGCCGAAATTCGCAATATCGCCTGGGTGTTCAATCAATATGACCTGAGTTTCTTCGCCGACACGCATTCTACCGACGGCGCTATGTATCCCTATGACAGCTCATACTGCAACAACGGTCAGGGCTGGTCACCCGCCGCTACACGCTGGATGGACAGCGTGATGCAGCCTCATGTTTACCAGCAAGTACAAAGCTACGGGCATCACATTCATGAATGCATCAGCCTGAACAGCAACCAGGACCCGACCCAGGGCTATTACCCGTATCGCACCGACCTCGCTCGTTTTTCTAACCAATATGGCGATATTCGTAGTGTGCCTTCTATCCTGATTGAGCAGCATGCGCTCCATCCCTACAAAACTCAGGTGCTGGGCAATTACGTCATGCTAAAAGCGATGTTTGAGTCCATCGGCGATAATGCTGATTCGCTGAAAAAAGCTATCGCAGCGGACAAGGAAAAAGCGCTGACCGACAAAGACGTCATCCTGACATGGAAGCCGGGAGCGCCAACGCAGGTGCCGTTTATTGTGGGTGACTGGCACTACGAAGTCTCTCCGATAACCGGGCAAAAGACGATTAAATGGAGTAATAAACCAAAAACTATAACCGTGCCGGTGACCGCCAATGACGTACCTGATTTAACCCTTTCACGCCCGACTGAGTACATCGTTCCGGCCCAATGGGGAACGGTGATTGAACGGCTTCGGGCCCACGGTATTCAGATGAAAACTCTGGAGAAGGCTACGCCTGTTGAGGTGACTTTGTATCGCATGAATAACGTGAAACTTGCGGATGGCTTTGAGCCAGATCGTGCGGCAAAAGGGCAGATCCCGGGTTATGAAGGGCATCTGTTAGTGAGCGGTGAGGCTGAGCCTTTCAAACGTCTGCAAACCTTCCCTGCGGGATCGGTTGTTATCTCTACCCATCAGCCGTTAGGCGTTCTGGCGATGGACCTGCTTGAGCCAGCCAGCCCTGACTCCTTCTGGGCCTGGGGATTCTTTAACGCCACGCTGGTTTCTGCCGAAGAGCCGGAAGAGTATGTTATGGAGCCGATGGCCCGCAGGATGCTGGAGCAGGACCCGAAACTGAAAGCCGAATTCGAGCAGAAGCTGAAATCGGATAAGGCGTTTGCCGCCGACGGCAGCGCGCGGCTGGAGTGGTTTTATAAACATACGCCGTTTTACGATGCCAATGCCTGGGTCTATCCGGTAGGACGAGTCGAGGTAAAATAGCTTTCTGTCTCGCAAAATGGCCGTGCCGGTGGCGCGGCCGTTCCTATTACGGATGAAAAAACCTTACGGGCTGTTAGACTTGAGTCAGGTTTATGTGCGGGAGTAAATGATGGCAAACGACTCACAAAAGCAGTGCATAAAGTGCTGGGTTCACGGAATGGTGCAGGGCGTGGGCTTTCGCTACAGCACGCAGCGGGAAGGCGAGAAACTTGGCTTAACCGGGTACGCCCGTAACCTTGACGACGGCAGCGTCGAAGTGGTGGCCTGCGGAGAGACGGAGCAGGTTGAAAAGCTGCTGGCCTGGCTGAAAGCCGGCGGGCCACGTAGCGCCAGGGTTGATCAAGTCCTCGTTGAGCCTCACCAACCCGAGCGTGAATGGGTCAACTTTGGTATCCGCTATTAGATGCACTTCACTGGTTTAGGTAATCCCGCGATTTTGGTGGCCTGCTTCGCCGGGCCCTTCGGGAACAGGCGATAGAGATAACGGCTATTGCCTTTCTCTTCGCCAAATTTATTTGCCATGGCTTTAACCAGCATGCGAATGGCCGGGGAGGTATTAAACTCCAGGTAAAATTCGCGCACAAAACGCACCACTTCCCAGTGCTCCACCGCGAGGGTAATGCCTTCTCCGGCGGCAATCACTTCCGCCAGCGGCTCGCTCCACTCCCGGCTATTTTTCAGGTAGCCATCGGCGTCTGTCTCTATTTCTCTGCCTTCAAAGGTCAACATAGTTATCCGCTATTTACGTCAAATCGGGCGAAGTGTAGCAAATTTTCTCCGTGGGCTTAAGGATGGAATGTGGTGGAATTGAGGGCAAAAAAAAGAGAATGCGCAGGGCATTCTCTTTTTTGGTAAAGCCGTATTAGTTAGTCGCGGCTGGCAAAACCAAGGATGCTCAGCAGGCTAACGAAGATGTTGTAAAGAGAAACATACAGGCTTACGGTCGCGCGGATGTAGTTGGTTTCACCGCCGCGAATGATGTTGCTGGTCTCAAACAGGATGGCACCTGAGGAAATCAGGATAAACACCGCGCTAATCGCCAGGTGCAGAGCAGGCAGCTGCAGGAAGATGTTAGCCACCATACCAATCAGCACCACCACCACGCCCGCCATCAGCATACCGCCGAGGAAGGACATGTCTTTGCGGGTCGTCAGCACATACGCCGAGCAGCTAAAGAACACCAGCGCGGTACCGCCCAGCGCCATGCCAATAACGTCGCCCATGCCGGCGGACAGATAGGCATTCAGCATTGGTCCCAGGATATAGCCCAGGAAGCCGGTAAAGGCGAATGCAGACAGGATGCCCACCGGTTTATCCGCGGTTTTATAGGTCAGGAACATCAGGCCGTACATACCAACCAGCGTCAGAATCAACCCTGGAGAAGGTAGCATCAGCACGGTACTGGCCGTTGCAGTCAACGCGGAAAATGCCAGCGTTAAACTCAGCAGGAAATAGGTATTACGTAGCACCTTGTGGGTGCTGAGCAGTGACGAACGGTCACGCGAGGAGGTAATAATGCGATCCATTCTAAAACTCTCTCTTTTACAGGTGTTTTATGGTCATGAGCATAATGCCCGCCTTTATTAGACAAAAGCCTTTTTACCCATCTTTACCTCGTGCACTTTATCACATTGTACAAAATTAATGCCATAACACCCACTTATAGGTGGCTGAAAAATATTGCTTTATTACCTAAAGCCGACTAAGAGTGTTAGCCGTACCGTCGTTAAATAACATCAATAAGGCGTAGGTCATGAAAGCAAACAACAACACATTTTCAAAATCATTGGTCGCTCTGGGTCTGCTCAGCGCTATTTCTGGCGCATGGGCAGCAGAAGTTCCGCCAGGAACCGAGCTTGCAGCCAAACAGGAGCTGGTACGTAACAACGGCAGTGAACCCGCATCGCTGGATCCCCATAAAGTAGAGAGCGACGTTGAGGCTAACATCATTGGTGACTTCTTTGACGGCCTGATTCGCGTCAAAAACGATGGCACCATCGAACCTCATCTGGCGGCAAAGTGGGACAATCAGGACAATAAAGTCTGGACGTTCCATCTGCGCCCGGGCCTTAAATGGTCCAACGGCGAGCCGATTACCGCGCAGGACGTGGTCTGGAGCTGGAAGCGCTTAGTTGATCCTAAAACGGGTTCCCCTTATGCCACTTATCCCGGCACGATGCACATTGAAAATGCCAACGATATTGCCGAGGGTAAGAAGCCGGTAGACAGCCTTGGCGTGAAGGCGCTGGATGCCAACACCGTGCAGGTCACGCTCGATCAACCAACCTCGGCCTTCCTGCTGATGCTCGGCCACACGTCAATGGTACCCGTGAGCGAAGCGGCTGTAGAAAAATTTGGCGATAAATGGACCCAGCCGGCCAATTTCGTGAGCAGCGGCCCGTATAAGCTGTCGCAGTGGGTAGTAAATGAGAAAGTCGTCGGCGAGCGTAATAAACAGTACTGGGACGACGCTCACACGGTGATTAATAAGGTGACTTACCTGCCGGTCACTTCTGGTACATCGGATATCAACCGCTACAAGGCGGGTGAAATTGATATCACCTATACCGTGCCGGAAACGCTCTTTGCCTCACTTAAAAAATCTATTCCGGATCAGGTCCATATCACGCCTTACCTGTCCACCTACTATTACGAATTCAATACCACCAAAGCGCCGTTCAATGACCCACGTGTCAGGCTCGCGCTGAATTTGGCGCTGGATAAAGACATCATTGCCGAGAAAGTATTAGGGCAGGGGCAAAAGCCTGCGTGGCTGGTGAGCCAGCCTAAAATTGGCGGCATTGAGCTCAAACCAGCCGAGTACGGCAGCTGGAGCCACGATAAGCGCATTGCGGAAGCGAAAAAATTACTGGCAGAGGCGGGCTTTAACGAGAAACACCCGCTGCAGTTCAACCTGCTTTACAACACCTCTGAATCTCACCAGCGTATTGCCATTGCCGCCAGCTCGATGTGGAAGAAAAACGTTGGCGTCGAGGCGAAGCTGCAAAACCAGGAATGGAAAACCATGCTGGATACCAAGCGTACCGGTAATTACGAGCTGGTGCGTTATGGCTGGATTGCCGATTACGATGATGCGGCTACCTACCTGAACAACTTCCGCACCGGCGACAGTCAGAACAGTTCTAAGTACAGCAACCCGGCCTATGACGAGATTATTGCCAAAGCCTCTCAGGCCAGCAGCCAGGAAGAACGCGCCAGATACTATCAGCAGGCTGAAGATATCCTTGCTAAAGACGTGCCGACCATTCCTATTTATCACTATGTGAAGGTCCAACTGGTAAAACCTTACGTTGGGGGTTATGCACCGAGCACGCTGGGTAAATATCTGACCCAGGATCTCTACATCAAAAAACACTAATGCCAATGCTGCCCTCCACCCGGGGGCAGAAAAAGCGGTTTTAAACTGAGCATGTTGCTGCTGTTTCAGGCAAATAACACAAATGTGATGAAATTTCAGGCGATTGAACAAAATCGTGCTTTACATGAAGTATGGCTATGTTTATAGTTCGCCTCGTTGGAAGTGTGGCCGAGCGGTTGAAGGCACCGGTCTTGAAAACCGGCGACCCGAAAGGGTTCCAGAGTTCGAATCTCTGCGCTTCCGCCAACATTTACAAGGGGTTGCCGAAAGGCAGCCCCTTTTGCTTATGTGTGGAACAATCTGCGCGGCAAAATTGGCACCAAATATCCCCCTCCTCACAGGCTCTTTTTCTTTCGGTAGGTTCCGGGAGACATCTTGAAGCTTCGGGTAAAAAGTCGGTTAAAACTCTGCTGCGAATCAAAGCCGTACTTTACTGAAATGTCTACGATCCGCTCTTTGGTGTTTTTGAGATCCTGCGCGGCAAGCTGTAACTTTCTGCTCCTGATGTACCGGCCTATGCTTTCGCCTTTATAATGTAAAAATATTCTCTGAAAGTGCCATTTGGAATAACCCGAGTAGCGGGCCACATCTTCGATACGCAATCGGCGGTGAATATTATTGTCAATCCAATATGAGATGGTTTCTATTACCTTTGCAGAAAGGTTCACGTAGTTATCCTTCATTGTTGACAAGCATTTCTATGCGAGAGTTAGTGGGTAAGTGATTTTATTAAATAACGCAGGTAGCGAGCAGAAACATATCGATCGATCCGCGTTATCTTCGGTGAATGACAGTGTTTGTGCTTTGCCAGGATGGTTCTATTTTGACATTGCACATTCATCTTTTTCACGCATGAAATGTTACAGGTATTAAATTCATGTTTAGCATAAAAACACATTTTAAAGTCATGGGTACACCTGGGCGAAAAAAATGCCGCAAAAATGAAAGTCATCACAAGTGCGATCTTCATAGCTGTGCTTTATTTCTGCAAGTCAATCATGATGTTGTCAGATATCAGGTTAACGGTCAGAAAGTATAATTGACGGCGAGCGTGCCCGTTGTGCCGTCCCGTCGCATCACAATAGGGCTATTGGCGGCATTCTTGTTCAGCCAGGCATAGCTCAGGCTGAGCCATGCTCCCCAGTGCTCGCTGAACTGATGGGTTAGCGTCAGGCTGGTATCCGTGCCGTAAAACCCACCGGCGCTGCGGTAGTGCGAGAAACCGGAACGGCTGTGCTGCTGCTCATTGACCCCATACCAGGTCTTCATGTAACGGGCATCGCCGAATAACGCGCTGGCCTGAAACGTAATAGAATTATCTTCATTCATAATGGGGATGTAATCTACTGAAGTGGAATAAGACACGCCCTGGCCATCGTTCAGCGGCAGCGTTGTTTTTCCTTCTAATACCAGCCAGGGGGCCAGCGCCCAGCCGAGTGCAATACCCGAATTAACCGAGGATGAAATATTACCCATGCCTTTAAGTTTATCGGACCCTTTGCGCCAGCCTGAATTTTTATCCGTGCGGCCGGAGTCATAACCCAGCGTCGGCTCTATATATAAACCATTATCGTTTTGAAGATGTATGCCAAGCCCATTTATCGAATCAAAGAAAATATTGTTCTTCTGGATATGAATTAGCGGAATAACAGTAGAGCTCTGCTCATTGGCACCGCTATAGCGCGGAGAAGACACGGCGCCAAGACCAAAAGTAATAGCGGTTTCATCAGCATTAAATTCACTTGCATATACAGATGAAATACCTGAGATTAGCAGCGGTGCGATTATGTATTTTGTGCTTTTCTTCGTTAACATTATGATTCTCATTGTCAGGTGTTTATATTTTCGTGCATGCTTAACTCAGTAAGTAAAAGGATTATGCTGAGGGCTTATCAATGAACTGCCAGGGATTTGTGAAGAAACTGTCAAGGTAACATTAAATGAAAAATAAACGGGTCCTGGTCATTGAAGATGATGCCGATGCGGCAAATGTGTTAGAGGCCTATCTCACGCGTGAAGGGTATAGCGTCTCGGTGGCGGGTGACGGCCTGGCGGGCATGAATACGGTGTTAACGTGGAAGCCCGATCTTATCCTGCTGGACGTCATGCTACCCGGCATGAACGGCACAGAAATCCTTGCCGCCGTGCGGCGAAGGGGCAACACGCCGGTCATTATGATAACGGCAATGGGCGAGCCCTACGACAAGATTGGCGCTTTGCGTTACGGCGCCGATGACTACGTGGTGAAGCCCTACAATCCCGGTGAAGTCATGGCCCGCGTGCAGGCGGTGTTAAGGCGTAGCCAGGTCAACCAAAGTCCTGTAGAAGATGTGCTGCGCTGGGGGCCGCTTGAAGTTGACGTTACCAATATGGTGGCGCAGGTGAAGGCAAATGGCGACGGCGCTCTGCGTCTGGACTTAACGCTCACCGAGTTTTCTATTTTGAAGACGCTAATGCGGGCGTCGACCAGGCCGTTAAGCCGGCAGTATCTGCTTGAAGAATGCCTCCCTGAAAGCGATGCCCTTGAGCGAGTGGTGGACACGCACGTCTACAACTTAAGAAAAAAGCTTGAGGCCGCGGGCGTTGATAACCTGATCCTGAACGTACGCGGGATCGGCTACCGGTTCTGCAAACCATGAAAGACAAAAAGAGCAAATCACTGCTGCTATGGATATCGATTCGAATCATCGTGGTGGCCGTCAGCGTGCTGTTTTTCATTGTGCTGGCGATGTGGAGTATCTACGCGGTTCAGTATTACTGGGTTGTGCATCATATGTCCCCGGCGGCCTATCAGGAGTTTCTGACGCTGCGGGCAAACCCTGATTTAAACATTGTTCGTTTTCATGACATCGTGGATGCCCGGTGGGGGATTGAGTACAGTACGCCTTCCATCAGCTCGCTTAACTGGGGCTGGCTGTTCATCTTTATTTCGATGGCGACGCCGTTTGTGATCGTCAGCTGCTTGCGCGCAACGCGCCCGCTTGCGGCGCAGTTTCGCAGCCTGACGGACGTGGCGGAGAACGTCACTCAGGGCGACTTCAGCCAGCAGGCGAAGCTGGTGGGTGAATGCCCGGAAGAGGTGATTCGCTTCGCCAGCAACTTCAATAAAATGATTAGCCAGCTGGCGCTGTACGAACGCGAACTTAAGGCCTCGCACGTGGCCGCCGCGCACGAACTGCGTTCACCGTTAACCGCAGCAATGGGGCGGCTCCAGGGCATGATAGACGGCGTGTTTCCTGCCGATGAAAAACAGCTGAATATGGTGATGACGCAGTTAAAAAACCTCAGCCATCTTACCGACGATTTGCATTTTCTCTCCCTGGCGAGCGCGGGGCAATTAACGCTCCAGCGCAGCGTATTTACTCTCCGTGAGACGTTAATAGAACGCGTTTCATGGTTAAAACCCCAGCTGGAAGCCGCCGGGATGTTTGTTTCCGTTGAGGCGGGGGATGAGTTTTATTACGTTGGCGACGAAGCCAGGCTGGGGCAGGTTTTCACCATCATTATCGAAAACATGCTTCGCTATTGCGGCCGGGACGATCGAATGTTTATTCGTTTTCGCCACTTCGAGCAGCACATTGAGATAACGTTTCAGGATACCGGGCCAGGCGTCGCCGTGGATTATCTGCCCCACATTTTCGAGCGCTTCACGCGTGGAGAGCGCTCAAGAGCCAGAGACTCAGGCGGCAGCGGGCTGGGGCTTTCCATTGCGAGAGAAATTTGCGGCGCGCATGACGGCAGCATTCTCGCCAGCCTGCCTGCCGAAGGCGGGCTGTTAATCACCCTCAGTCTGCCCGTGCCGCTTAGCGAGGAGGGAGCCTGATTTACTCGTACCAGCCAGGCGCCAGCGTGAACTGCGGCCAGACGTCGGGATCGTGGCCGGGGATCGGTTTCGCCGAGTGTTGCTCGGTTAACGCCCGCAGTTTTGCGACTGAGCGCGCCGCCTCGCTGGCCGAAGTCATAAAGCCCGGAAGCGCGCGATCGTAAAAATGATCCAGCGTATAGGCGGCATCAATTGCCAGAGTGAAGCTCAGGCCGCTGGCAAGCGTAATCAGGAATGACTGATGGCCGGGGGAGTGGCCCGGCGTAGAGATACAGCGCAGCGTTCCGTCGCCGTACAAATCAAAGCCGTCCTCATCCAGCAGCTGCCAGTTCAGGTTCGGACGGGCAAAATCATTGCGGCAGTATGCGCCTGCGGCGAACCAGTCGGGCTTAAAGGCATAGTCGTATTCCCGGCGCTGCACAATATGCAAAGCATTTGGAAAGCGTCCAATCGCGCCGGTATGGTCGGAATGCAGATGGGAAAGTAATACATAGCGAATATCTTCTGGCTGAATGCCCAGCGAACCCAGCTGTGCCACGCATCCCTGTTCCTCCGTCATGAATGGCTGATAGTGATCCACCGCATCTCCCCAGTATGCATGAGGATTGGCCAGGCCCTCGGCGTTCTGCAATACCCGGTGTGCCGACAGGCGCTGGAAAGCGGCCAGCTCGTCACGCTGCTGCCGGAATACACCGTCCCGTCGTTCAGCGCCTTTTTGCTTTATCCGCCGATCAATAAAGCCTCTCGCGAGGTCAGCGCCTGTGCTGCTTTTCTGAAAAGCGCGCTCGCCGAGAGGCTGCAGGAGAATATTACCTAATCTCTCAGGCTACGAAAGCCGGTGGATCAAACGCGGTAATCGGCGGTAACGCTTCGCGCCAAAGCTCAATTTCCACCCGGCAACTTTGGGCGCTGCAGCCCTGGCCGAGGCGTGAAGAACCTCGATCCTCGGTCAACACATTCGGATTGCCGTGTTTATCCAAAGAGCCGGGCGTGGAGGGATCCATCGGGTCGTACCATGCTCCGGTAGAGATCTGAACCACGCCCGGCAGGATTTGGTCGCTGATATGAACGCCCGCCAGTATCGCACCCCGGTTATTAAAGACTTTCACCACTTCACCTTCCTGGATCCCGCGCTTTTGTGCATCTGTGGGGTGCATCCACAGCGGTTCACGCCCGTGAATTTTGGTTGCCCGGCTTACGCTGCCGTGGTCGTACTGACTGTGAAGCCGGGTCCGTGGCTGGCTGGAAAGCAGATGCAAAGGCCACTTTTGCGCCAGATGTTGCTGATAAGCCGCCTCTTCGGCGTCCCAAAACGGATAGCCCGGACATTCCCGGTAGCCGAATCCGGCCACGGTTTCTGAATAAAGCTCGATTTTTCCCGACGGCGTGGACAGCGGAAAGCGATCGGGATCGGCGCGGAAATCGGCCAGCAAGATTTGTGGCTCGGCGGGAGGCGTGAACTCTAGTTTTCCCTCTTCCCAGAAGGTGCCAAAAGAGGGAAGCTCCACCCCATCTTCCTGCGCTCTCTCCCGCGAAGATTCATACAGGTGCGGTAACCAGTCAGCGGCCGTACGCCCTTCGCTGAAGGTGTCGTAAAAGCCCAGCCTTTTCGCCAGCCCGCAGAAAATGGTGTAGTCATCCTGAGCTTCAGCCAGCGCCGGTATTTGCCGGCGCATGGCAATCAGAAAGCCGTCGTGGCTGCCGCTGCCGATATCGTCACGTTCGAGGGAAGTGGTCACCGGCAGCACAATGTCGGAAAACTTCGCCTGCGCCGTCCAGTACTGCTCGTGGGCAACAACGGTTTCCGGGCGACGCCAGGCCTCAACCAGGCGATTGAGATCCTGATGATGGTGGAAGGCGTTGCCGCCCGCCCAGTAGACGAGCCGGATGTCGGGATAACGGCAAAGCTTGCCATCAAATTCATATTCACCGCCGGGATTCAGCAGCATGTCCGATAAGCGAGCTACAGGGATTGCCGTTTTTATCTTGTTCTCACCGGCGGGAAGGCGAGGCCCGGAAAAAGGCACTCGTGCAGCCCCGGCAAGGTTGGTACAGGCGTAGCCGAAAGCCAAACCTCCACCAGGCGTGCCTATCTGGCCAAGCAGGGAAGTCAGCGCCACGGTGGCCCAGTACGCCTGTTCTCCCTGGCGGGCGCGCTGAATGGACCAGGAAATATTGATCATGGTGCGCTTGCCCGCCATGGTACGAGCCAGCGTTAAAATTTGTTCGGCATCAATGCCGGTAATGCCCGCCGCCCAGCCGGCGGTTTTTGGCACGCCGTCGTGCTCGCCGAAAAGATAGCGGCGCAGCTGCTCGAAGCCGACGGTATGGCTGCTGATAAAGGCCATATCGTGCAGGGACTCCGCAATCAGCGTATGGCACAGCGCCAGCAGCAGCGCCGTATCCGTGCCGGGGCGAATCGCCAGCCAGCGGGCGCTTTCTACGGCGCTGAGATCGTTTTGCACCGGGCTGATATTCACGAACTGCACGCCGTTTTGCTCAAGGCGTTCCAGCCAGTGCTTCAGCATGTGGTCGTTTGCGCCGCCGCCGTTGACCTGGGCGTTTCTGAGCGGCAATCCCCCGATGGCCACGAACATCTCGCAATGTTCTGCCAGCACCGAGAAATGAGTGTGTTGCTTATGCAGCGGGCTTAACGGGCCAAGAATATGCGGCAGGATCCGTTCTCCGGCCGCGCTGCTGTAGGTATTTGTACTGGCGGTGTAGCCGCCAAAGCCTTTAAGAAAACGGTGCAGCTGGCTTTGGGCATGGTGAAAGCGCCCGGCGCTGGCCCAGCCATAAGAGCCGCCAAAAATCGCCTCGTTGCCGCAGCGCTCCTGCACCGAGCGGAGGTCCCGCGCCAGCAGATCCAGCGCCTGCTCCCAGCTCACCTCGACAAACGGTTCTTTCCCTCTGCCTTCACGAGAGGCCGGGCCGTTTTGCAGATAGCCGAGACGAACCGCCGGGCGGCGAATGCGCGTATTGCCGGTAACGGCGTCAGCCAGAGACTGGCCGATACGGGAAGGATTTTTGTCCCAGGAGACGGGAGAAATGGCGGCAATACGCTCGCCCTCGGTGGTGACCTGGTAGGTTCCCCAGTGCATTACCGCCAGCTGATGTTCCGCTTTCATGCTTGTACCGTGCGTTATCGATAGGGCTAAAGCGGCATCATACGGGGAGGTGGGAGCAAAGAGGAAATTCATCTGGCGATGAAAAATCAGGTAAACAGGCAGAACTTTAGCGAATACTGTTTCATTTATATTGGCTGGCAGGATTTATAATTAACTGGCGAGGATATATCGCCGTTTAATTTTATTTTAAGGCGTTTTGTTTTCGCCAAAAAATAATTAAATCCTTGTCTTTGATGTGGTTGAATTATTTTCTTGTTGTATGTTTTACATGTGTTTTTTTCATGTTCATTCGCCGCATTCTAAAGTGACTTAATGACATGGCTGTGAAAGTATAAGATATATCTATTTTTTATTTTGGCTTGATAAAGCTTGTTGTCATGCTGTCGCTTTAGTGAACGATGAATACAGGATAATTATAGCAATGAGGGTTCAAACAAGACTTTTATCTGCGGCTATTGGGCTGGTGTCACTGGCATCGGGCGCTGCTTTTGCCGCAGACACCCTTTCGTTACAGGGGAAAACAATCGGCGTTGCCGTGGTGGGCACTCAGCATTTTTGGGATCGTGAAGCCTACAAGGGCGCGACCGAAGAGGTGGAAAAGCTGGGCGGGAAGGTTATCGGCGTTGATGGCGGCAGGGACAACCAGGTTCATGCCAATAACCACGATATTCTGCTGTCCCGTAAGGTTGATGCGGTAATTAGTATTTTGGGCGACAGTGCCGTTGAGCCAAAATTCAAAGCATTACGTGATGCCGGTATTCCGGTATTTACCGTTGACCATGTTTCGCAGTATTCCGTGAATAACACTACGTCCGACAACTACACGTTGGGTTCAACGATTGGCCGTTATATGGCCGATGCGCTTGGCGGGAAAGGTAACGTTGCGGTATTTAATGCGTTCTCTAACTCATTACGCATTTGCGGCATACGTTATGACCAATGGAAATATGTCCTGCAGGACTACCCTGGCATTAAAATTATTCAACCGGAGCTGGCAGAGCAATTTGCTAACTCGCCGGAAGATGCGCGTAAGAAAACCCTTGAGTTACTCAGCCAGTATCCGAAAGGCAAGCTGGATGCTATCCACGTAGCCTGCTGGGACCAGCCGGCTATCGGCATCGTTCAGGCGCTGGAAGAGACCGGACGTGATAAAGACGTGAAGGTCACTGCTATCGACGCAGGCCCGGAAACGCTGGAAATCATGGCCGAAAAAGACAGCCCGCTGGTGGCCAACGTTGCCCAGCAGCCGCACCTGATTGGCCAGACTTCTGCCGAGAACGTGGCGCGCTACTTCGCAGGTCAGAAGCTGCCAGCCCAGACCTTTATCCCGGTTATCCCGGTGAAAGGCCCGGATGAAGCCAAAGCGGTGTACAAAAAACTGGGTTACGGTGAGCTGAAGTAGTGAACGCTGCAAAAACGCAACGCGGTCTGGTAATGGACCGCATCAGTAAGCGCTTTGCCAATGTGACCGCGTTAAACGCGGTCACGCTGACGATTGGCCCAGGTGAAATCCACGGGCTTATCGGTGAAAACGGCGCGGGCAAATCCACCTTAATTAAAATTCTTGCCGGGGTTTACCAGGCCGATGGCGGCACGGCCACGCTCGACGGCGTCCCGCTTCCGCTTGGTAAGCCCGCGGCCATTGAGGCCCAGGGAATACGCGTTATTCATCAGGAACTCAATTTAATCCCACACTTTACCGTGGCCGAGTCGGTGTTTCTGGGGCAGGAATATCGCCGTGCCGGTGGGCTGCTGGACAGCCGCCGTATGCGGCAGGCCACGAAAGACTTTTTCCTCCGCACCTGGCAGCTGGAGCTCGACCCCGATCGCCTGATCCGGCAGCTGAGCCTTGCCGAACGCAAGCTGGTGCAAATTGCCAGAGCGCTGGTCGACGGCGCGGCTAAGCTGGTGGTTTTTGATGAACCTACGGCCCCGCTTGAAGCTCATGAGGCAAGCCTGGTGTCCGATGCGATACTGCGGCTCAAAGAGCAGGGCATCGCCATTCTTTACATCTCCCACTACCTCAACGAAATCGCCGCGCTGTGCGATGCGGGCACCGTGCTGCGCAACGGTGAAGTGGTGGGCTATCCGGATCGTGAAGTACTGCAAAATACCGATGCCGTCATCCACATGATGGTGGGCAGAGAAATCGACAGGCTTTATACCCCGCGCGAACATGAGGCTGATGCCCCGGCGGGCGAGCAACCTTTGCTTGCCGTGAGATCGCTTTCTGACGGGCAGCAGCTGCAGGACATTAGCTTTGAGATCCGCAAAGGCGAAATTGTTGGCGTGGCGGGGCTGCTGGGCGCGGGGCGGGACGTGCTGGTGGATACGCTTTATGGGCTGAATACGGCGAAAAAGGGCGAGATAGTGATAGAGGGGCGACCACGTCGAATCCGCTCGCCGCGACAGGCTATCCGGGCCGGTATGGCGCTGGTGCCGCGTGATCGCCGTCATCAGGGGCTGATCCTGCCGTTTTCGGCTACCGATAACATTAACCTTGCGTCGCTGCCGGACACGGCAACGTTTGGCTGGGAGCACCGCTCACGGGCGCTGAAAAAAGCCCGGGACTGGATTGAGCAACTGAGTATTCGCCCTGGGGTCCCGGAGCTGCCGGTGCGCTTTATGAGCGGAGGGAATCAGCAAAAGGTGATTCTTGCCCGCTGGCTGGGTACAGACGCCCGGCTGTTTATTCTCGATGAGCCTACGCTCGGCGTCGACATTGGCGCACGCAGCGACATTTATCAGCGCACCCGTCAGCTTGCCGAACAGGGGCGTTCGGTGCTGGTTTCTTCCAGTGACGCGACCGAACTGCTTGGCCTGTGCGACCGTATTCTGGTGATGTGGCGTGGTGCGCTGGTGGCGAATTTACCGACCCAGGGGCTGACGCTTGACGCGCTGCTGGCGACGATTAACGGTGGGCAGGAAAATCCGCTATGAGGACTGAAATTCGTCGTTTTGCGACACGCCGTTCCGTCGCGCTGTTTGAAAAATTCCCGCTGCTGCTGTTTGTCGGCCTGCTGGTGTGGTTGAGCATTCAGTCGCCGTGGTTCCTGAGCTGGCAGAACATCAGCTTGATGCTGGTGCAAAGCGTTCCGCTGGCTATTCTCAGCTTCGGCCTTGTTTGCGTGATTGCTGCCGGGGGAGATGACGTCGTCTCCGGCGGCATAGACCTTTCGCTCCCGGCCATCGCGGTGTTTGGCGTGGCGCTGCTCAGCCTCGGTATGACCGAGTGGTTAACGCCATGGCCGCTGTTATTGCTGCTGGTGGCGGCCCTGAGTTTGCTGTGCGGGGGGATTAACGCGCTGCTGGTACTCGTCGCCGGGCTGCCGCCGCTGCTGGCCACGCTCTCTACGTCGGTGGCGTTTACCGGCCTCACCGATCTGCTTACCGGGCAGCGCCGGATTAGCGTCAGCGACCCGCTGATGGTGGCGTTTCGCGACGGAAGCGTGCTGGGCCTGCCCTATGCGCTGGTTTATCTGCTGTTGGCGTTCGTTGGCTTCCAGCTTTTGCTGCATCACACCCGCTTTGGCCAGCATTTGCAGGCGACGGGCGGCAGCAAAGATATGGCGCAGATGTCCGGGCTTAACGTGCGCCGTCTGATCCTCTCGTCCTGGCTTATCGCCGCCGTTGCGGCGGGTCTGGCAGTCTTCCCGCTGCTGGCTCAGGGCTCGGGCAGCTCCAGCGGAACCGCCACGCCTTTGCTGATGGAAACGGTGCTGGCCACCTTCCTTGGCGCGGCATTTTCACGCCGCCGCGTAGTCACCGTTTGGGGGGCGCTGCTGGGGGCTATCCTGGTCAACGCTTTGTCTAACGGTCTGGGGCTGCTGGGGGTAAATATCTTCTGGGTGGGCGCCATTAAAGGCGGACTGATTCTCGTGGTGCTGGCGGCTTCTGCCCTGCAGCAGAAAGGGGCCAATAAATAATGAAAGTTTTTTCTGCTCTGGCGGCAACGCTTCCGGCCGGTGAGTCCGGGAGAAAACCACTGGCCTGGCTATCTCGCGCGGGCTTTGCGCTGGTCACGCTGTTTTTTATTGTCCTGTTCAGTTGGTCTAATCCGGTCTTCCTGACGCTGGATAACTGGAGCAATTTGCTTCAGGGCAGCGCCATTCTGCTGATTGTGGCGCTGGCGATGACGCTGATTGTCAGCGCCGGCGCGATCGATCTTTCCGTCGGCGTGGCTATCGACTTTGGCGCCATGCTGGCCTTGATTGCCCTCAAAACCTGGCAGCTTCCCTGGCAGGTGGCGGTGCTGTGCGCCCTGCTGGGCGGCGTGATGATAGGCCTGGTTAACGCTTTTCTTATCCTTGCCTGCCGCATCAAGCCGTTTCTGGCCACGCTCGGTACCTGGTTTATTGCCAGCAGCGCCGAGCGTATTTATACCGACGGCGGCGGGGCGATTTCCTGGCGGCGCATGGCCCCGGAATATCATGATTTAGCGGTGGGCAATGTTTGGGGGATCCCCACGCCGGTGCTTATCGTGCTGGTGGTCTGGCTGGCGGCCTGGCTGCTGACCGAGCGAACGCTGTTTGGTAAGCGGGTACGTGCGATTGGTCAAAACAGCGAAGCCGCACGTATCGCCGGGATAGCCGACAAGCGAACCTTGTTCTGGGTGTTGATTGCCGCCTCGGCAATGTGCGCCGTCGGCGGCATTATTTTGTCCGCCAACCTGCGCCAGTTTACGCCGCTCGCCGGGCAGTCTTACCTGATGGATGCCATTGCCGCCGTGTTTATCGGCACCGCATTCCAGCGGCAGGGGCGCGTCAGCATGGGCGGCACGCTTGGCGGCGTGCTGTTCCTGGCGATTATTGATAACGGCCTGAACCTGATGGGGCTGAACTACCTGGTGAAAGACGCGCTGGTGGGCGTGATTCTGGTGGTGGCGCTGGCCGTTTCCTTCTGGCAGGCTCGCCTGCGTCAGCAGCACCGGTGAGGGCGCTATGAGCAAATTCGATGCCGTTTTTGTGGGCCTGACCATCCTTGATATCGCTGGCCGCCCGGTGGTGGAGATCCCACCGGGCGGCGGCGTGCAGTTTATCGAGCAAATCCGCCTGAACCCGGCGGGGACAGCGGCCGGGGCCCTGGTGAACGCCGCTAAACTGGGGATTCGTACTTCAACCGTGGCCTGCCTTGGCGAGGACGAAAAAGCCGAATTTATTCTGGGCAGCTATCGCCGGCTGGGCATTGACCGTTCGCTGATCCAGCGCACGTCACACAAAGAAACGTCGGCGACGATTTTGCCCATTCGCCCCAACGGCGAGCGGCCCGCGCTGCACTGCCGTGGCGCGTCAGACGAGCTGTTCGTCGCCGAGGCCGATTTCGATAAGGTGCTGGACACGCGTTACCTGCACCACGGCGGCACCGGGCTGCTGGCGGCCATGGACTCTGGCCAGAGCGTCCGTTTGCTGGCCGCGGCGAAAGCGCGGGGCGTCATCACCAGTTTTGATTTAATCGCCCCTGATGAAAATACGCTGGCGTTATTACGCCCGCTGTTGCCGCATGTGGATTATTTTATGCCCGCGCTCGAAGAAGCGGCGTTTATCTCCGGGCTGGAGGAGCCGGCAGAGATCGCCGATTTTTTCCTCTCGCTGGGTGCCGGATGCTGCATTTTTAAAGACGGAGTGCGCGGCTCCTGGCTGTTCAGCCGGGAGGAAACACACCTTATCCCGACCTATAGCGTGATTGCCAGCGACACAACCGGCTGTGGCGACAGCTACTGCGGAGGGTTTATCGCTGCGCTCGTGCGGGGGCTTTCCGTAAAAGAGGCCTGCAGGGTGGCTTCCGCAACCGCTGCGCTGGTAGCGACCGGATTAGGCTCCGATGCTGGCGTGGTGAACTGGGAACATTTGCAGGACTTTATGGCGGCCACGCCTTTGCTGGCGTAATAAAAAACAGGCCTTTACGGCCTGTTTTTTTGGTTAGCGCCAGGCGTACAGCAGCGGCTCTCCGGCAACAAAGCGCTGAAGATCGGCGGCAATCATCGCGGTGTGCTTCTGGATGCTCTCGCGGGTGGCTCCGGCGATGTGCGGCGTAATAATGACGTTATCCAGCTCGCTGATAAACGGGTGATTACGCCACAGCGGTTCCTGATGGTAAACGTCCAGCGCCGCGCCGCCGAGTGGCCCATGGCGTAAGGCTGCTATAAGATCGGCTTCCACAACCACGGAGGCGCGGGAGGTATTAATCAGCTTCGCGCCCGGCTTCATGCTTTGCAGCAGAGACGCATTGACCAGGCCCTCGCTGTGCGGCCCGCTGCTCAGGTGCAGGCTAACAATATCTGACTCGCGGAACAGCGCTTCCAGCGTGGTTTTATGCAGGCCTGGCTCGTCGATATCCTCGGCGGCGACAAACGGATCTACCACCAAAATATTCATCCCGAAAGCGCGGGCAATACGCGCCACGCGGCGGCCAATATTGCCGTAGCCAATCAGCCCCAGCGTTTTATTCCGCAATTCTCCGCCCTTAAAAACTTCGTACGGGCTTTCCGGGCTAACGTCCCACACCACGTCTTTGCGCAGGCCGGACTGGGTTTGCTGCTCGCTTTGGTTTTCACGGGTAAATTCCCCGCGCTTAAGGGCCGCATGCGACTGCGGAATGTGGCGCATCAGGCCGAGCATCAGGCCTAGCGTGAGTTCGGCTGCGGCATCGGCATTACGCCCCGGCGTGTACAGCACGGTGATGTTACGTGCCCGAGCAGCCTGAACGTCAATGTTGACCGGGTTAGCGCGGGTGCAGGCGATAACCTTCAGGTCAGGGCAACTGTTAATCACTTCGGCGGTAATGTCGTCATAGCTGGTGACAATCACCCCGGCGTCATGGGCTAAGTCGATAATCTCTGATGCCTGAAGCTTAGGTTTGCCGATGGCCCAGCCCTCGACAACCAGCTCGCCTAGCTGGCTAAAAGGTTCAAGGCTGCCTGCATACTCGGCGGTAAAGACGATTTTCATTGTGCATTATCCTGAGAGAGACTTTGTAAGGCCTGGTGCCTGGCCTGCCAGACCGGCTGGAGCTGTTCGCGCAGCAGGCGGAATACCGGGAACAGCGCCCGATAGGCGGCATGGGCCTGAGGCTGGGGCAGATAACGGGTTTGTTCGATAGCCGGATAGCGTTCCAGCGCGCCAACGCTGCGGGCGGCAAGCAGCGCCGCACCTCGGGCGCTGAGTTCATTAAAGTGGCTGGCGATGACCGTGCGCCCGGTACAGTCGGCGATAATTTGCAGCCAGGTGGCGGAAGCTGCGCCGCCGCCGGTGAGATACAGGTCGCCTTCGCTGGCATAGCCCGTCAGTGAATCCACAATGGCATAGGCCAGCCCTTCAAAGACGGCACGCTGAAGCGCCGCGCGGGACGTGTGCTGGTCGACGCCAAAGAACCCTGCGCGGGCGGTCGGGCTGTAAAACGGGGCGCGTTCACCGTTCAGGTAAGGCTGCCAGAAAACGCCGCCGCTGCCCGGTGGAATAGCGGCAATCTCTTTTTCCAGCGCCACTAAGTCTGGCGTCAGAGAAATGTGCTGCTGCAGCCAGTCGATGTTTGGCGTGCCGGCCTGCATCGGGAACAGGTTAATAAAGCTGCCCCGTTCGGTATGGGTCACAAAACGGGTGCCGCTGCTGACGGTTTCTCGCCCGTGGCAAACCACGCCCGTGCAGCAGGTAGTGCCGAGAATGGTGTAAATATCGCCGTCATGAATCGCGCCGCAGCCTAGCGCGGCGCTGCATACGTCCAGCGCGCCTGCGGCAACCGGCGTCCCCGGCGGCAGGCCGCAAAGCAGGGCGGCGGCTTCGCTTAAGCTGCCTGCCTGGGCGTCAGGGCGAAGCAGGGGCGGAAAACGTGTTTTCAGATGATCAATACCCAGAGCCTGCAGAGCGAAATCGGAAATCTCGCCGGTTGACTGGTTCAGCAGCGAAGCGCTGGTATCGGTCAGCTCAAGGGCGGCAACCTGGGTCAGGCGAAAGCGAATCCAGTCCTTGGCGAAGAAAATATAGTCGGCGGCGGCCAGGCGTTCGGGCTGATTTCGCTTGAGCCAGCAGAGCTGCAGGCTGGTGTTACAAGGCTGTAGCTGAGAGCCGGTTTCATCGAACAGGGCTTTGTCCAGGTCCGGGGACTGCACAAGTTCTTCCATCAGCGCCCGGCTGCGGGTGTCGCTCCAGAGTATGCCTGGGCCTACCGGATTACCGTTTTTGTCGCTCAGCCAGACGCCTTCGCCCTGGCCCGCCAGACCGATTGCTTTGAGTTTGCCCTGTTGTAATGCCGGGCTGTCGGCCACTTCCCGCAGCGTGCGCACGACCGACTGCCAAAGCTGCTCCATGTCCTGCTCGGCGTAGCCCTGAGGGGAAAGGGTTGGCGAGGTGTTTTCCGCCGCGCTGGCTACCGCATG
Source organism: Cedecea neteri (assembly GCF_000757825.1). GTDB lineage: Bacteria > Pseudomonadota > Gammaproteobacteria > Enterobacterales > Enterobacteriaceae > Cedecea > Cedecea selenatireducens. The sequence continues at coordinate 1,031,328 of NZ_CP009451.1, read as the reverse complement.
GAAATTGCTGTCAAACAGCACGGCTTTTACCCGCGACGTGCCGATATCAATACCCAGGAAATACTCCATACCGCAAGCCTCACGCTATCGAACAGAAACAGGAATACGACGGTTAATCACGCTCGTACAGGCGGCGCTGCATTTCGCATTCAAACAGGAATTCAAGCCCTTCGAGCTGGCGGCGCGCTTCGGCGACGTCTTTGCCCCAGCAGGTCAGGCCGTGGCCACGCAGCAGGAAACCGTATTTCAGGGGAGTCTGTTCGGCATGCTGTTCAATGCGTTTTGCCAGCGCGTCGATGTCCTGATCGTTATCGAAGATGGCAATCGGCACCGTGTTGAGGTGCGACTGCTGGCCGGTAAGGGTTTTTTGCATTTCATAGCCGCTGATGTTCAGGGCCGGGCCTTTCTCAATCCGCGACAGAACGGTGGCGTTCACGGTGTGGACGTGAAGCACGACGTTTGCCTCGGGGAAGAGACGATAAACCAGCGTGTGCAGCCCGGTTTCGGCAGAAGGTTTACGCCCCGATGGCGCCTGGTTGGTGGCGATATCTACCTGAAGAAAATCCTCGCTGGTCAGGCTGCCTTTGTCGCGCCCGGATTCACTCAGCCAGCACCACCCGGCATCCTGACGAATGGACATATTGCCGCCGGTTGCCGGGGCCCAGCCCTTAGCGCCAATCCAATGACAGGTGGTGACCAGTTGCGCGAGTCTTTCTTGCCACATACGGTATTCCTCAATGCTTTTTAGTTTGACTGTCTAGCCGTCTAAATGGCTGTTTACATGATGCTATCATTGTGTGAACAGACGAGCAACACTTGCCGGGCGATAAGATATATCGAGTCAATCCGCGGTTTTTCACCGAGTTTTCTCCTGTTAGCGGGCGTTTTTTCCCTGGAGGGGAAAAGAGTCGCTTTGCATCGTTGATTGTTGTTATGTTATAACGTAACAAATTAACGATAAGATGACGCATTCCTATGACGGTAACCCCGGCGCTTTGCCCCAAAACCCTGCCTGATATTCAGTCACTCAGAGGCCACGAATTCGACACGGCCCTGTCTTGGGTCGGCATGGAACAGATCGATCTTCCGGTTGAAATTGCCGGACGCCCGCTGGCGGCGAAAGTGAATGCAGGCATTAATCTGCTCAGCACGCCGGAAGCCGAGAAGGGGATCCACATGTCCCGACTTTATCTGCTGCTGGACGAGTTAACTCAGGGTGAGGTTACGCCTGCCGCGCTGCGAAATTTACTGGGTAAATTTCTGGTTTCTCACCAGCGCAGCAGCAACCGCGCGAGCGTTGAAATCTCGGGTGAGCTGCTGCTGTCCCGCCGATCTTTAACCTCTAATCACTTTGGCTGGAAGGCTTATCCCATCCGCGTGCAGGCCGAGCGTGGAGAAACGTTTACCGTCACGCTGCGGGTCGGGATCCCGTATTCATCTACCTGTCCCGCATCGGCGGCGCTCAGCCGTAACCTGGCCCAGCAGCAGTTTCAGCGGGACTTTGCCGGGCGAAGCGCCAGCATCTCTGTTGAAGAAATGATGGCCTGGCTGGGCGAGAAGGGGATGCCGGGCACGCCCCACAGCCAGAGAAGCTGGGCGTGGGTTAGCTGCCAGCTGAAGCCGGATGTTGCCACGCTGCCTTTTCTGGAGCTTATCGACCGCAGCGAGGCCGCGCTTGGAACGGCGGTGCAGACGGTGGTTAAGCGCGGCGATGAGCAGGCTTTCGCCTGGGCAAACGGGCAAAACCTGATGTTTTGCGAAGACGCCGCCCGCCGTTTGAACAAGGCAATGCTGGACGCGCCTTTTAGCGCTGCTTTTAGCCTCCGGGTTGAGCACCAGGAAAGTCTCCATGCTCACAACGCGGTGGCTCGTATTCACTGGACAGGAAATCACCATGCTGCGTAAAAACCCCTCCGGCCACCTGCCACAGGTCTCGACCAAAGCTTACATAGACCCTACAGCGGTCATTTGTGGCCGGGTCATTATTCATGACTATGTGTATGTCGGGCCTTATGCGGTGATCCGCGCCGACGAACTGAACGCCGAAGGGGATATGGATCCTATCGTTATCCATTCCCATTCGAATATTCAGGACGGCGTAGTGATTCACTCTAAAAGTGGTGCCCCGGTCACTATTGGCAGCGGCACGTCAATCGCTCACCGGGCAATTGTCCACGGCCCTTGTCGGGTCGATGAACGCGTATTTATCGGCTTCAACAGCGTGCTGTTCAACTGCCACGTACAAACCGGCTGCGTCATTCGGTATAACGCGGTGGTGGATGGCGTTACGCTGCCGAAGCAAACCTATATTCCGTCCACCGAACGCGTGGGGCCGGAGTCTGATTTAGCCCAATATTCACGCGTTGACCCTGCCTCGGTGCAGTTTTCAGAAGAGGTGGCGAACACCAACGTCAAGCTGGTGGAAGGCTACCAGCTGCTGCGTAATGAGTTCTGAGTATGCCTCTTTCATCCGCAGAGCCAGAGCTGAGTGTTTCCCTGCGGTCGATTGCCCGTGCGCAGGGCGAGTCCTGGCCGGTAGCGATAAATTTTCAGCTGCTTAAAGGCGAGCGGCTCACGGTGATTGGGCCCAACGGTAGCGGCAAAACGTCGCTGCTGCGGGCGCTGAGTCAGGAGCTAAAGGTTGAAGGGGAGATAACGCTTGCGGGTCGGCACTTAAATAAGCTCAACCCGCTGCTGCGGGCAAAGCTCGTGGCGGTCATGTCGCAAAACGATCTCCCTGATTTGCGCCTGTCCATCGAAGATTACGTCGCGCTTGGGCGGCTCCCGTTTGCCCGGGATATGCCTGAGCCAGAACACCGCTGTATTGTCTGTGGGGCGATGAAAGAGGTTGGTGTTCTCGGGCTGCGGCATAAATCGCTGGCCTGCCTGTCCGGCGGTGAACGGCAGCGGGCTATTCTGGCGCGAACGCTGGCGCAAACTTCACGGCTGCTGCTGCTGGATGAACCGACCAATCATCTTGACCTTGCGGCAAGAGAAGAGCTGCTGATGCTGGTGAAAGCTCGCGGTACTACGGTTATCGCCGTCCTGCACGATCTCAACCTGATTGAAGGGTTTGCCGACAAGGTGCTTATTTTGTCTGCGGGCCAACAGCGGGCTTTTAATGCTCCCGAAGCAGCCCTGAATACCGAAACCCTTCGCCCCGTCTTTGGCCTCGATAGCTTTACCGTGGAGCATCCCGGCCAGCAAGGAAAACGAGTCCGTTTTTTTGAATCTTCACGCCACCAGTAAACCTTCAGGGACCGCTATGATGTTAAAAATTGCCTCCGGCATGCTGCTTGTTTTTGCTTCCTCCGCGGCTTTGGCCTCGGGGTTCCCCGTGACCATTACTAGCTGCGGTAAACCCGTGGTATTTACCTCGGCGCCAAAGCGGGCGGTGATCAACGATCTGAACATGTCGGAGATGGCTTTTGCGCTCAACCTGCAAAAGCAGATTGTAGGCCTCACCGGCATTTCCGGCTGGTACAAAATGACCCCCGAGTTTAAGCAGAAAATGGGGGCTATTCCCGAACTTGCGCCGAAATATCCCTCGCTTGAAACGCTGCTGGCCGCCGAACCCGACTTCTTCTTTGCCGGCTGGAATTACGGCATGAAGGTGGGGGGCGACGTCACGCCCCAAAGCCTTGCGAAATACGGCATCAAAACCTTCGTGCTCAGCGAAAGCTGCGCGATTTCCGGCGAGAGCAAAGCCAAAGCGACGATGGACTTGCTCTATAACGATGAGCTTACGCTTGGTAAAATATTTGGTCAGCAAGAGGCTGCGCGGAAGCTGGTTGATGGCTGGCAAGCGCGGCTGGCGGCACTCCCTAAAGCGAAACAGGGTACTCAACCGCTGAAAGTCTTTGTCTACGACTCCGGTGAGGATAAGCCGTTTACCAGCGGAAAATACGCCATGCCGCAGGCCATTATTGAAGCCGCTGGCGGTAAAAATGCCATGGAAGCGCTGGATACCAGCTGGGGCACTACGTCCTGGGAAAGCGTTGCGGCGACTGAGCCGGACGTGATTATCCTGCTGGATTACCAGAACGGCGGCGGCGCTGATTCGCTCCGCCAGTTCCTTGAACGCCATCCGCTGATGAAGCTCACCCCGGCGGTAAAACAGCATCGCTACCTCAAGCTGCAGTACGCTGAGCTAACGCCCGGCCCGGCAAACATTGCTGCGGTAGAGAAGCTGGCCAACGTGCTGTATGCGAAAGCTCCACGGTGATGCGGATGGCCTCTCGTTATGGCCGGGCCACGAGCCTGGCCGTGTTTCTGATAGTACTTTTTGCGGCGCTTAGCCTGACTGAGGGCGCTGTCCGGCTGAGTCTGCATCAGGTGGCAAGCGCGCTGCAGCCCACGGCGACGGACGTTTCCCCGATGATTCGCGGCATTGTGCTGGATATCCGGCTCCCAAGAACGCTGCTGGCCCTGATGACCGGGGCGGGGCTTGCCGTGGTCGGCGCTTTGCTACAAACCGCCACGCGCAATGAGCTGGCGGATCCTTTTTTGTTCGGGCTATCTTCCGGCGCTTCTGCCGGGGCCGTGCTGGTTTTTACCCGCTTTGGCGACTTCTTCGGCGCCTGGACGCTGCCGGTGGCGGCCTTTTGTGGCGGGCTGCTCTCTTCCGTTGCGGTGTTGTCTTTGTTCCAGCTGAAGCGCGAGCGGGGGGCGGAAACGTTGATTATTTGCGGGCTGGCCATCTCCTTTTTGTTCGGGGCGTTAACCAGTTACCTGATTTTTGCCGGCGATCAGCGCACGGCCAGCTCGGTGTTGTTCTGGTCGCTCGGCGGCCTGGGGCTGGCACGCTGGGACAATCTGGGCTTTGCGCTGGCCGGACTTTTGCTGCTGGCCGCGTTTTGCCTGCTGCGGTGGCGCTCGCTTGACGGGCTGCTGGCGGGCGATCGCACGGCATTTTCGTTGGGCATTAACGTTAACCGTCTGCGCACCGAGATCTTCCTGTGCTGTGCCTTTTCGACCGCAATTTTTGTGGCGCTGACCGGCGTCATCGGTTTTGTCGGGCTGATGGTGCCGCATCTCTGCCGACATTTTTCGGCAATCAGGCACGTGTGGCTTTTGCCGTTGTGCGCATTAGCGGGGGCGAGTTTACTGTGCGGGGGCGACATCGTCAGCCGGGTGTTGGTCGCGCCGCAGGAGCTGCCCATCGGCATTATTACCGCAGGCATTGGCGGGCTGTTTATTGTGGTGATGGTTGCCCGACGCTAGCGTTCGCCGGGTTTAAACAGATCTTCTATGTAATGCATCAGCGCTCGCCAGAGTATGCACAGGGCAGATGCCGCCTGACATCTGCCCTGAATGATTAACGCGTATAGCGAGGTGCCGGAATGCCCGTGCGAGAAGCACCAAATAAAGCGAGGCGAGCTTTTTCGTAGGCTTCCCAAAGTTGTTCGTCATGCAGTGGGGGCATGGAAATCGTTTCTCCTTTGTCCAGGCCGACCAGGGCCGCATCAACCATATCTTCAGCAGTCATTATTGAGCCTTCTGGTAATGTTTCCATCGGCATGCCGGATAGCGTCCAAATTTCCGTGGCCGTAGCGGCAGGAAGTACGGCCTGGATATGAATGTTGCTCCCTTCAACCTCTTCTTGTAACCCGCGGGTGAAGTTCAGCACATATCCTTTCGTTCCGCTGTAAACGGCACTTCCCGCCCGGGCATGCAGTGAAAGAACCGACGCGATATTAATCAGTGTCCCACGATGTAATGTTTGAAATAGTTTTAGCGCCGCCAGGCTAAGTCGGGTTAATGACGTGATATTTAACGTTATATCGCTCTGGTGTAATTCGGCATCCCCTGAGGTGAAAGGCGCCATATGCGCGGTGCCGGCGTTATTAACCAACACGCTGATGCGTGGATCTTTAAGCGCTTCTTCGACTGCGGCAATATCCCGATCGTTAACCAGGTCCGCCTTTAGCGTAGTCACGGTGATGCCGTGCTGAGCCTCAAGCTTTGCGGCAAGATCGCGCAGGCGATCTTCGCGCCGGGCAACCAGCAGCAAATCAAAACCTCTGGCGGCAAAACGATCGGCATAAACCGCACCAATACCGGAAGACGCGCCGGTAATCACCGCGACGGAACGAGAGTTAGCCATAAAACACCTCATAAGAAATAGAGTAACGTTGATTTGGTTTCATTATGAAACCTTGTGGAAAATGTAGAGATAATGGTTTAATTATGCAACCAGCTTGAGGGTTGTTTTTTCGTTATGCGCAGGAATTGGTAAAGAGGGAATTGCTAAGCACCTGAACAACAGGTGCTTACTTGTCAGGAAGCATGGCGTGCCCGAGTGACGATTTCGCCCGGCTGCAGCTCGCGGCCGTCTTCGGCCTGCAGGGTTAGCTTGCGGATGGGGCGATGCTGCTGGCTGTCTACCAGTACGCTGCGTGTCTCATCTTTGGCATACAGATTTTCGCAGCCCCACTGGGAAAGGGCGGCCAGCACGGTTTGCAGCGCCCGGCCTTTCTCCGTCAGCACGTACTCGCTCCAGGCGCTGCCGTCCGAGGCCGGGCGAAGCTCAAAAATGCCGTTGTCGACGAGCTGTTTGAGGCGAACGGTCAGCATATTTTTGGCGATGCCGAGGTTCCTTTGGAATTCACCGAAGCGAGACATGCCGTTCAGCGCATCGCGCACGATAAGCAGTGACCACCAGTCGCCGATCACGTCCAGCGTGCGGGCAACCGAACAGACGCTGTCTTCAAGGCTTTTACGTTTCATCATTCCTCCTGGTGGGATCTACAGGTTCTATTATAAAACTTTTTGGTCGGGAAACTGAGCGACAATTTCAGCGGTACCAGGCGGTGAGCGTGCGACGCAGGCTGGCTATCAGCCGGAGCTTCCATTCCACGGTTGACGTCCGGTACTGCAAAAACAGGCTGCCGATGGCCTGGTCCCCGGAAAGCGGCAGCGTAAAAAGCTGTTCTTTGTCGTTGAGCGTGGCAAACCACGGGGCAGGCACAATAGCCATGCCAGGTTGGATCAGGCCGGCGGCATCGCCAGACTAAAGCTGTGGAGCGGGGCGAAGCTCATTGCCAGCAAGGCGAATGCGGAGCAAATGGCGCGAGGAGGAAAAGAGGACTTTGCGCTTGGGGACGCGCTGCCGTTTCCGCCGGTAAGCACGGATAAAATTATTCACGATCGCGAGACGCTGACCCTCGGCGGTGTGTCCGCGACGGCGCTGCTGACGCCGGGGCATCTGCCGGGCAGCACTTCATGGCTGTTTACTCTGCCCGACGGCAGCAAGCTTATCTACGCCGACAGCCTGGCTACGCCGGACTATTATCTGGTGGCGAATAAAAATTATCCAACGCTGGTGGACGATATTCGCCATAGCTTTGCCACACTTGCCGCGCAGAAGGTCGACATTTTTGTGGCGAACAAAGGGGGGCGCTTCGGCCTGGCGGATAAACAGGCCCGACTGGCCGCCGGAGATAGCAGCGCGTTTATCGACAGGGACGGGTTACAACGCTATGTAGAACTCTCCCGGCAGCGCTTTGAAGTGCAGCTGAAACAACAAACGGAACAATAGGGCTTTTTGCGATCCGCCAGGCAGGTCGGCTGTCATTTTTCTGTCACAATATATTCTTCACATTTTATTAATCACTCCCTGAGGAATAAGTAATGAAGAAAAAAATTGTTGCCTCATTGCTGGCCGTCGCCTGTATTGCCCCAGGCCTGGCGAAAGCGGAAACCGTGCCTGACGGCTACCAGCTGCAGCAGGTCCTGCTGATGAGCCGTCATAACCTGCGTGCGCCGCTGGCCAACAACGGCAGCGTGCTTGAGCAGTCTACGGCTCAGGCGTGGCCGGAATGGGACGTGCCTGGCGGGCAGCTCACCACCAAAGGCGGCGTGCTGGAAGTGTATATGGGGCATTACATGCGTGAATGGCTGGCGAGCCAGAAGCTGGTGACCAGCGGTGAATGCCCGGCGCCGGAAAGCGTTTATGCCTATGCCAACAGCCTCCAGCGTACCGTGGCCACCGCGCAATTCTTCATTACCGGCGCCTTCCCAGGCTGTGACGTGCCGGTACATCATCAGGAAAAAATGGGCACCATGGACCCGGTGTTCAACCCGGTGATCACCAACACCTCGCCTGAGTTTAAAGACAAAGCCGTGCAGGCGATGGAAAAGCAGCGCACGGAATACAAGCTTGCTGACAGCTACAAACTGCTGGAGCAAATTGTCGGCTATAAAAACTCGCCAACCTGTAAAGAGAAGCAACTGTGTGACCTGTCCGGGCCGAAAGATGCCTTTAGCGCCAACGCCACTCAGGAGCCGGGCGTAAACGGTTCGCTGAAGGTGGGCAATGCCCTGGTGGATGCTTTCACGCTGCAATACTACGAAGGCTTCCCGATGGATCAGGTGGCATGGGGAAAAATCAAGACGGCAGAACAGTGGCGCGTGCTTTCGCAGCTGAAAAACAGCTACCAGGACACCCTGTTTACTTCGCCGGAAGTAGCCCGCAACGTCGCGGCCCCGCTGGTGAAATACATTCAAAGCGCGTTAACGTCGAAAGAGGCGACTTCCGGGCCGAAAGTGACGCTGATGGTGGGGCATGACTCTAACATCGCTTCGCTGCTGACCGCGCTACAGTTCAAGCCTTATCAGCTGCCGGGGCAGTACGAGCGCACGCCGATTGGCGGCAATATTCTGTTCCAGCGCTGGCACGATAAGAGCAATAACCGCGATCTGCTGAAGGTGGAATACGTTTACCAGAGCGCCGAACAGCTGCGTAATGGCGATGTATTAACCCTGAAGAATCCGCCAAAACGCGTTACGCTGCAGCTGGAAGGCTGCCCGACGGACGCCAACGGCTACTGCTCGTGGGATAAGTTTAGCGAAGTGCTGACTCAGGCCGTGAAGTAAGAAGATGCTGCCCCCGGAAGGGGGCAGCGGAGAGTTTAAACGTTTTTGCGTTCTATGGTTTGTTCGCCCCAGAAGAGCGAGTCCTTATCCGTTTTAGCAAAGGCGAGCGGTAAAACCTCATCGCTCCCTTCTTCCCAAATTTTTTCGGCCAGCTTTTCGTCGTACTTTGCCAGCTCAAAAATGGCTTCTGCAATTTCTGGTGAGGTGTTGCGTAGACTTGCCCATTCGCCAACGTGATGGGCTTTTGCTTGCGTCGTTGTCATCTCTCCTCCCGTTAACCGTTGAGTTTTACCGCCAGACCTGCGACGTGTTCCCCCTGGTAGCGGGCTATCGCCAGCTCTTCCTGGCTTGGCTGACGTGAACCGTCGCCGCCGGCAATGGTTGTGGCACCGTAAGGCGTACCGCCGCGCACCTGCGAGACATCAAACAGTTCCTGCGCCGCGTAGCCGATAGGCACAATCACCATCCCATGGTGGGCGAGCGTTGTCCAGGTGGAGGTGATGGTCTGCTCCTGGCCGCCGCCGGTGCCGGTGGAGCTGAACACGCTGCCCAGTTTTCCGTAGAGCGCGCCGGACGCCCAAAGGCCGCCCGTCTGATCGAGGAAGGTACGCATCTGGCCCGCCATATTGCCAAAGCGGGTAGGGGTCCCGAAGATAATGGCGTCGTAATCGGCCAGCTCCTGCGGCGTGGCGACCGGCGAGGTGTGGGTTTTGCCGCCGGCCTTAGCAAAGGCTTCCGGGGCCATGGTTTCGGGCACGCGCTTTATTGTCACTTCCGCACCATCGACCTTTTGTGCACCTTCTGCCACGGCCTTAGCCATGGTTTCGATGTGTCCATACATTGAATAATAAAGCACCAGTACTTTAGCCATCTTGCTTCACTCCTCAGTTGAACTGCAGTTTTGCTGCACTCCTTTAAAGATATGACCTGTGGCGCAGAGTGCAAACCTGAGTGTTCCTTCCTTGATGCATCACAAGTGCAGGCGAAATTTTCACCCTGTAGCATTAGCTAACATTTTTTCGGGTGTTTTTTGACCAGCTATAAGAGGGTGTTATGACCTCGGGTTTGCAGGATAAAACCCCAAGCTCACCGGCATGTTTCTGGATGTTTCTGAATGGAGGTTTAATCGCGTCGGTACACTAAGCTTAGTCCCACGCGGTAACGTTGACGGCATGCTCGTCTGGCCGCGCAATGAAAGACTTCTCTTTTATTGAATGCAAGATGATGTCCTAAATCCGGAGGTTAGAAATGGCAAACCATCGTGGTGGTTCAGGTAATTTCGCTGAAGACCGTGAAAGAGCATCAGAAGCAGGCCGTAAAGGTGGCCAGCACAGCGGCGGTAACTTCAAAAACGATCCGCAGCGCGCCTCAGAAGCTGGTCAAAAAGGGGGTAAAAACAGCCACGGCAGCAAGAATAAATAGCCGTAGCTACGTTCAGTGCGCGCAGGGTAATCCTCGCGCCGACGGTGCCCCAACCGCCGGTTTATCCGGCGGTTTTTTATTTTCCCATTGCAACAAAATGTGACTGGAAGCACTATAGACCCTCGACTTTCACCCTGATGTTTCCGGTCTCCCTCATGTCTGCGCCATTAAGCCGTTATAAATTCTCCGTTAAGCCGCAGGAAGCGCTGCTTATCCTCATCACCATGTTCTGGGGCGGCACTTTCCTGGCCGTGCAGTACGCCATGACGATGAGCGACCCGTTCTTCTTTGTTGGCCTGCGCTTTGCTACCGCCGCCGTGGCCGTGGGGCTGCTGTCGCTGAAATCGCTGCGCGGATTAACCTGGCTTGAAATCAAAGCGGGAGTAATGATTGGCGTGGCTATCGCCATCGGCTACAGCATGCAGACCTGGGGGCTGCAAACCATCCCCAGCAGTAAATCCGCCTTTATTACCGCGATGTATGTTCCCGTTGTGCCGCTTTTGCAGTGGATCTGCCTTGGCCGTATGCCGGGCCTGATGTCCTGGATTGGGGTGATCCTGGCGTTTGTTGGCCTTATTTTTCTTGCCGGGCCGGAGGGCACCAGCCTGTCGCTGGGTGCCGGGGAAATTATCACGCTGATTGGCGCGGTGGCGATTGCCGCAGAGATAATCTTGATCAGCGCCTGGGCGGGAAAGGTAGACATCAAACGCGTCACCGTGGTGCAGCTGGCGACGGCATCGCTGGTGTCGTTTGTGGCGATGGTGCCCGCCGGCGAGAGCGTGCCGCATTTCAGCCCCGGACTGGTGATGATTGCCCTGGGGTTGGGAATTTTCAGCGCCATCATTCAGGTGACGATGAACTGGGCGCAGCGCAGCGTATCGCCGACCCGTGCAACGGTGATTTATACCGGCGAGCCGGTTTGGGCGGGGATCTTTGGCCGCATGGCGGGGGAGCGGCTTCCCGTACTCGCGCTGCTGGGCGGGGCGTTGATCGTGCTCGGGGTGCTGGTTAGCGAGCTGAAGCTCAAGCGCAAGAAAGCAGCGAACGCGGAGCGCGACTGGCAGGAAGATATCGAAGGCGAGGGCGTCTGAGCTATAATTCATGCCAGCGATCAACAAGGAGAGCTCGCATGGCTGAAGCCGCAACTGACAGTAAAACCCCTGGGCGCCGCTCGAAAGCCGTAGCGGCCAAAAAACAGGCCATTCTTGCCGCTGCGCTGGCGTTCTTTTCTCAATACGGCATCCACGGCACCAGCCTTGAGCAGGTGGCCGAGCGGGCCGAAGTTTCAAAGACTAACTTGCTTTATTACTACCCGTCCAAAGAAGCGCTCTACGTTGCGGTGCTCAAGCAGATCCTCGACGTCTGGCTTGCCCCGCTGCGAGCCTTTCGCGAGGACCTGCAGCCGCTGGTGGCGATTGGGGAATACATTCGGCTCAAGCTGGAGGTTTCGCGCGATTATCCGCAGGCGTCTAAGCTCTTTTGCCTGGAGATGCTGCAGGGCGCGCCGCTGCTAAAAGGGGAACTGACGGGGGACCTGAAAGCCCTGGTGGATGACAAGTCGGCGATCATTGCCGGCTGGGTTGCCAGCGGTAAACTTGCCGCCGTTGACCCGCATCATCTTATTTTTATGCTCTGGGCCACGACCCAGCACTACGCGGATTTTGCCAGCCAGGTTGAGGCCGTAACCGGCAGCACGCTGCAGGATGAGGATTTTTTCCGCCGCACGGTGGAAAACGTGCAGCGGATGATTATTGAAGGTATTCGGGTTCGTTAATCAGCTCTATTTCGGGGGCAAGACGCAGCTGACGTCGCCCTCTTCGCATTCCAGCGTGCCCTTCAGCAGTTCGGTGCGTTCGAGCGTTTTATCCGCCAGGCAGTTGGCGCGCACCATCGGGTAGACCGATCCCTGTTCAGCGCCAGAACTCATAAAGTCACAGTCCGCATCGCGGAAGGCTATCCACGCATTTTGCGCTTTTTTAAGCTGCGCTTTTTGCTTGTCGGTTGCCCGGGACATAACTTCTTTATAGGTTTTGTTCAGCTGCTCGTCCTGCTTTTTATACTCTGCGGCATAGCACTGATTCATATCGGCCTGGGTGGTGGCTGCATCACAGCCATCGGCCATCGCGGCCCCGCTCAGCAGCAGCCCGCCAACAAGTAAACACACGCGTTTCATTTCGCTGTCCTCAAATAAAAAAGGGCTCTCAGATGAGAGCCCTCGTATCCTGGCAGACTGTTAACCGATTGTCATCAGGCTGGCGTTGCCGCCTGCGGCCGCGGTGTTCACGCTCAGTGAACGCTCCACATAAAGACGCTCAAGCAGGATATTGCTTTCGCCACGGGCAAAGCCCTGGACGGAAACAATCGCGCCCGTGCGGGCGGCCACGGCTTCACAGAGTTTGCGCAGCTGGTCAGAGTCTCCATGGTAAATCACCGCGTCGAACGGCTGTTTCAGCAGCTCTTCCTGCTTCGCAAAATCAATCTGCTGCTGCACGGCTTTCGGCAATTGCTTAGCCAGCTCGCGGTGCAGGCTGTCATCCGCCCACAGCGCACGGCTGCCCACGCTGGTAACCGCCGCAAGCTGCACTAACGCATCGCGTTCGTCGTCGGCAACGCACAGAATGCGTTCACGCGGCAGCAGGGCGTAGGTGTTGCGCTCGCCCGTCGGGCCAGGCAGCACGCGCAGCGTCCCGCTCTGCGCCAGTTCGCCAAACTGCAGGCAAACGGATTTCAGCTCTTCACGGTTGGCTGCCCACTCGCTTAGCGCCTGATGGGCAACCTGCAGGTCACTCTTCAGAGATGCATCCACCGGGGTTTGGGCATCGTGACGGTTAAAGGTGGTTTGCAGCGCATTTTCCGGGCGGTTAGCCAGCAGGCGATACAGATACAGCGGGCCACCGGCTTTTGGACCGGTGCCGGACAGGCCTTCACCGCCAAACGGTTGAACGCCGACCACGGCGCCGACCATATTACGGTTAACGTACATGTTGCCGACGTGGGCGGAGCCGGTGACCAGGGCAATCGTCTCGTCGATACGAGTATGCACGCCGAGCGTCAGGCCATAGCCCGCCGCGTTGATCTGCTTAATTAAGGATTCAAGGTTGTTACGGTTGTAGCGCACCACGTGCAGAACCGGGCCAAACACCTCTTTCTTCATCTCGTCGAAGCTTTCCAGTTCGATAAGGGTCGGAGCGACAAAGGTGCCGGACTGCCATTCGCGCGCGTCCACGCTGTTTTCACGCACGGCCTGGAAGACGGTGCGGCCTTTGGCGCGCATGGCCTGGATGTGCTTCTCAATATTTTGCTGAGCTTCGGCGTCGATAACCGGCCCGATGTCGGTGGTCAGGCGGCCTGGGTTACCCATCCGGCATTCCGCCATCGCGCCACGGAGCATTTGCAGCGTGTGCTCGGCTACGTCTTCCTGCAGGCACAGCACGCGCAGGGCGGAACAGCGCTGGCCTGCGCTGTCGAACGCTGAGGAAACCACGTCCACAACCACCTGCTCGGTCAGCGCGGAGGAGTCGACGATCATTGCGTTGAGGCCGCCGGTTTCCGCAATCAGCGGCGTTGGGCGCCCTTGAGGATCGAGGCGGTCAGCGATATTGCGCTGCAGCAGGGAGGCCACTTCGGTTGAACCAGTGAACATCACTCCGCGCACGCGCGGGTCACCCGTCAGCTGCGCGCCTACGGTTTCACCGCGGCCCGGCAACAGCTGCAGCACGCCCGCAGGCACGCCAGCTTCCAGCAGAATCGCTACGCCCTGAGCGGCAATCAGCGGCGTTTGTTCCGCAGGTTTCGCCAGCACGCTGTTACCGGCGGCAAGCGCGGCGGCAATCTGGCCGGTAAAGATAGCCAGCGGGAAGTTCCAGGGGCTGATACACACGACGGGGCCGAGAGGACGATGAGTTTCATTGTCGAAGTCGTCACGTACCTGGCCCGCGTAATAGTGCAGGAAGTCCACGGCTTCACGCACTTCGGCGATGGCGTTGCTGAAGGTTTTACCCGCTTCGCGGACCAGAATGCCGATCAACTGCTGCATACGGCTTTCCATCATCACTGCCGCGCGTTCAAGAATAGCGGCACGCTCCTGCGGTGGGGTGGCAAACCAGATTGGCGCGTGGTTAACGGCATTTTCGAGCGCGAGGGAAACCTCTTCAGTCGTGGTTTCGCGAGTGTAGCCCACGATGTCGGTCGGCTCAGCCGGGTTTTTCACCGGCGTTAATTCGCCTTCAACAACCGGCTGTTCCAGCACAGGCGTGGCCTGCCACTTCTGCGCGGCGCTGTTCAGCAGGGCGGAAGAAAGCGATGCCAGGCGGTGTTCGTTCGCCAAATCCAGGCCGCTGGAGTTGCTGCGTTCCGTACCGTACAGCGCTTTCGGCAGGGCGATTTTAGGGTGAGGCAACCCAGGCTGGCCTTCTTTAACGGCCATAGCTTCAACCGCGCTGACCGGGTCGGCAACCAGCTCGTCCAGCGGCAGGGTTGCGTCGGCGATGCGGTTGACAAAGGATGTGTTGGCGCCGTTTTCCAGCAGGCGACGCACCAGGTAAGCCAGCAGCGTTTCATGGGTGCCGACCGGGGCGTAGATGCGGCAAGGGCGGTTCAGCTTGCCGTCAGCCACTTTCCCGACCACCTGCTCATAAAGCGGCTCGCCCATGCCGTGCAGGCACTGGAATTCGTACTGGCCAGGATAATAGTTCTGCCCGGCAAGGTTATAAATTGCCGCCAGGGTGTGGGCGTTATGGGTCGCAAACTGCGGGTAGATAAGGTTCGGCACGGCCAGCAGCTTTTTGGCACACGCGAGGTAAGAGATATCGGTGTACACCTTGCGGGTATAAACCGGGTAACCCTCCAGGCCATCAACCTGAGCGCGTTTAATTTCGCTATCCCAGTAAGCGCCTTTTACCAGGCGAATCATCAGGCGGCGACGGCTTCGGGTGGCCAGGTCGACCAGGTAATCAATCACAAACGGGCAGCGCTTCTGGTAGGCCTGAATAACAAAGCCGATGCCGTTCCAGCCCGCCAGCTCAGGTTCAAAGCACAGCTTTTCCAGCAGATCGAGGGAGATCTCCAGGCGATCGGCTTCTTCGGCGTCAATGTTAATGCCGACGTCATACTGGCGCGCCAGCAGCGTCAGGGATTTCAGGCGAGGGTAAAGCTCTTCCATTACGCGGTCGTACTGTGCGCGGCTGTAGCGAGGGTGCAGGGCGGAAAGCTTGATGGAAATCCCCGGACCTTCATAAATGCCGCGGCCGTTGGAGGCTTTACCGATGGCGTGAATCGCCTGCTGATAAGAGACCATATAGGCCTGAGCGTCGGCGGCGGTCAGCGCGGCTTCGCCCAGCATGTCGTAAGAGTAGCGGAAGCCTTTTTCTTCCAGCTTGCGCGCGTTAGCCAGCGCTTCGGCGATGGTTTCGCCGGTTACGAACTGCTCGCCCATCAGGCGCATGGCCATGTCCACGCCTTTACGCACCAGCGGCTCGCCGCTTTTGCTGATAATGCGGTTCAGGGAGCGGGAAAGGCTCGCTTCGTTGTGGGTTGACACCAGGCGGCCGGTAAACAGCAGGCCCCACGTCGCGGCGTTCACAAACAGCGAAGGGCTGCGGCCAATGTGCGAGTGCCAGTTCCCGTTGCTGATTTTGTCGCGGATCAGCGCGTCGCGGGTGGCTTTATCCGGGATACGCAGCAGCGCTTCCGCGAGGCACATCAGCGCCACGCCTTCCTGAGAGGAAAGAGAGAACTCCTGCAGCAGGCTCTGAACCATGCCCGCGCGGCCAGAAGCTGTTTTCTGATTACGCAGCTTGTTGGCCAACTGCCAGGCCAGCTTTTGCGTCTGTTCGGCGATGGCCGGAGCCAGGCGAGCCTGCTCAAGAATCATCGGGACTGCGTCGGTTTCAGGGCGGCGCCACGCGGCGGTGATCGCGGCCCGGCTGACGGACTGCGGCAGAATTTGCTCGGCAAAGTCGAGGAACGGCTGCGCCACTTCTTCAGGCTGCGTCGGGGACTCTTCACTCTCATTGGCCGCACCGGCCAGCAGGGCAGGGAGCTCAGGCAGATCGTCGCTGCTTTCCAGGCGTTCCAGGTAATTAAAGATGGCCTGCTTAATCAGCCAGTGTGGCGTGCGGTCAATGCGCGAGGCGGCCTCTTTAATGCGGTCGCGCGTCGCTTCATCCAGTTTTACGCCCATCGTGGTGGTGCCCATACGACAGTCTCCAGGTTAAGGATTATTCGGGGTTTTACTTTGTTAGCCAGCAATATCCATGAAGTTGCAACTTTGTGCAACCTTGTTAAATCGAAGCCGATAATGGGCTCGCAAAAAAGGGGATTTGTTGCCAGTAAGATAAGAAAATCGTCTGGCAGGGCGATAAGCGGAACGCTAGATTTATCGACGAAGTTAACACTTTTTGACGGTGCAACCGTAAAAAATGTGAGCAAGTGCAACCTGGTGAAAAATGCTTACCTAAGGCAGATGCAAACGATGTAAATGCCGTGTTAAATCGTTTGTGAAAAATAAAGGGTTCCGGCAGGATGCATTCCCCATTACATCACGATAACAACACAGCGCCTCGTTCCGGCGCGAAGCAGCCTGTTCAGAGAGAGCAGGCGTAATAGCTATGGAGAAGTCTGAATGACAATAAGCACACCGATGCTGGTGACCTTTCTCGTTTATATCTTTGGCATGATTCTCATCGGTTTTATCGCCTGGCGATCCACCCGCAGCTTTGATGATTATATTCTTGGCGGCCGCAGCCTCGGGAGCGTGGTCACCGCGCTGTCGGCGGGCGCCTCCGATATGAGCGGCTGGCTGCTAATGGGCCTGCCGGGCGCGATTTTCATTTCCGGTATTTCTGAAAGCTGGATAGCCATCGGCCTGACCTTAGGGGCCTGGGTTAACTGGAAGCTGGTTGCCGGGCGCCTGCGCGTTCACACCGAAGTGAACAACAATGCGCTGACGCTGCCCGATTACTTCACCGGGCGTTTTGAAGACTCCAGCCGCCTGCTGCGCATCATCTCCGCGCTGGTGATCCTGCTGTTCTTCACTATCTACTGTGCTTCCGGCATCGTGGCCGGGGCGCGGCTGTTTGAAAGCACTTTCGGGATGAGCTACGAAACGGCGCTGTGGGCCGGGGCGGCAGCGACCATCATCTACACCTTTGTGGGCGGATTCCTTGCGGTTAGCTGGACGGATACCGTGCAGGCCAGCCTGATGATCTTCGCGCTGATTTTGACGCCGGTGATGGTGATTGCGGCGGTTGGCGGCCTCGATGATTCTCTGCTGGTGATTAAGCAGAAGAGCATCGAAAACGTCGACATGCTGAAAGGGCTGAACTTTGTCGCCATTGTTTCCCTGATGGGCTGGGGCCTGGGCTACTTCGGCCAGCCGCATATTCTGGCGCGCTTTATGGCGGCAGACTCACACCACACCATCGTTAACGCACGTCGCATCAGCATGACCTGGATGATCCTTTGCCTGGCGGGTGCCTGCGCGGTGGGCTTCTTCGGGATTGCCTACTTTAATAACAACCCTGAGCAGGCCGGAGCTGTGACGCAGAACGGCGAGCGGGTGTTTATCGAGCTGGCGCAAATTCTGTTTAACCCGTGGATTGCCGGGGTGCTTCTCTCCGCGATTCTGGCGGCGGTAATGTCCACGCTGAGCTGCCAGCTGCTGGTGTGCTCGAGCGCAATTACCGAAGACCTTTATAAGGCGTTCCTGCGTAAAGGCGCGAGCCAGAAGGAGCTGGTGTGGGTGGGGCGCATGATGGTGCTGGTGGTCGCGCTGGTGGCGATTGCGCTTGCCGCTAACCCGGAAAACCGCGTGCTGGGCCTCGTCAGTTATGCCTGGGCAGGATTTGGTGCCGCATTTGGCCCGGTGGTCCTGTTCTCCGTAATGTGGTCACGCATGACCCGCAACGGGGCGCTGGTGGGGATGATTGTTGGGGCTGCCACCGTGCTTATCTGGAAGCAGTTCGGCTGGTTAGGCCTGTATGAAATCATACCTGGCTTCGTGTTCGGTAGCCTGGCAATTGTGGTGGTAAGCCTGATGGGCAAAGCGCCGTCGGCCTCCATGCAGAAGCGTTTTGCCGAAGCGGATGCGGTGTACCACACTCCGCCTCCGGGCAAATTGCAGACCGACTAAAAGTATAACTTTTTGCAGGGCCGGATAATCCGGCCCTTTTTACATCTGGTCATAAATATGTCATCCCCCTCTCTTGTTTTTCTTATCAGCGCTAATGATAATCACAATCGTTATGGTTTACTTTTCTTTACGTCAATTGACTTGTATTCACATCTGAGGTGTCAGGCATGTTTGTTCCATTTCTCATCATGTTACGCGAAGGGCTGGAGGCGGCGCTCATCGTCAGCCTGATTGCCAGCTACCTGAAGCGTACCCAGCGCGGCCAGTGGATAGCCGTGATGTGGATTGGCGTCTTTGCCGCCGCCGCGCTCTGCCTGGGCCTCGGTATCTTCATCAATGAAACCACCGGTGAGTTCCCGCAGAAAGAGCAGGAGCTGTTTGAGGGTATTGTGGCGGTGATTGCCGTGTTTATCCTCACCTGGATGGTGTTCTGGATGCGTAAAGTGTCCCGCAACGTCAAAGTGCAGCTGGAGCAGGCGGTTGATAACGCGCTGCACAGCAAAGGCAACCACGGCTGGGCGCTGATCATGATGGTCTTTTTCGCCGTGGCGCGTGAAGGCCTGGAGTCGGTGTTCTTCCTGCTGGCCGCTTTCCAGCAGGACGTCGGTATTTGGCCGCCGCTGGGCGCGATGCTTGGCCTGGCTACCGCGGTGGTGCTTGGCTTCCTGATTTATTGGGGCGGGATTCGTCTCAACCTTGGCGCATTCTTTAAATGGACCAGCCTGTTTATTCTGCTGGTGGCCGCAGGCCTTGCCGCCGGTGCCGTCCGTGCATTCCACGAAGCCGGGCTGTGGAACCATTTCCAGGATATCGCTTTTGATATGAGCAACACGCTCTCCACCCACTCGCTGACCGGCACGCTGCTGGAGGGGATTTTCGGTTATCAGGAAACCCCAACCGTGAGCGAAGTGGCGATGTACTTCATCTATCTGATTCCGGCGCTGGTGCTATTCTTTATACCGCCGCGCGTGAACAACCAGGCGACCAATACGGCTCGTTAATTGATTTACGGCGGGCCGCCCGCCGTTTAGTGATAACTACTCATTGCTTAATAGGGATAGGTCATGACCAAACATTTTCGTCTGAAGGCACTGCACGTTGCGCTGCTCGCGCTTGTCTCTTCTTCGTTTGCCGCGCAGGCGGCAGATATTCCCCAGGTAAAAGTCACCGTCACCGATAAACAGTGTGAGCCGATGAGCGTCACCGTGAATGCCGGGAAGACTCAGTTCATCATCCAGAACAATAGCCAGAAAGCGCTGGAATGGGAGATCCTGAAAGGGGTGATGGTGGTGGAAGAGCGTGAAAACATCGCGCCGGGCTTCTCCCAGAAGCTGACCGCCAACCTGCAGCCGGGCGAATACGACATGACCTGCGGCCTGCTGACCAACCCGAAAGGCAAGCTGGTGGTGAAAGCTTCCGGCAAGCAGGAAGCGCCTAAAACCGATCTGCTGGCGCTGACCGGCCCAATCACCGAATACAAAGCCTATGTGACCGCCGAAGTCGCCGAGCTGGTGAAAGGCACCAAAGCCTTTACCGACGCGGTGAAAGCCGGTGATTTAGAGAAAGCGAAATCCCTGTATGCGTCAACGCGCCAGCATTACGAGCGTATTGAACCGATTGCCGAATTGTTCTCCGATCTCGACAGCAGCATCGATGCCCGCGAAGACGACTTCGAGAAAAAAGCGGACGACCCGAAATTCACCGGCTTCCACCGTCTGGAGAAAATCCTCTTTGGCGATAACACCACCAAAGACGCCGCGCAGTTTGCCGACAAGCTGAACGCCGACGTGCTGGATCTACAAACTCGTATTTCCGAGCTGGCCTTCCCGCCAAGCAAAGTGGTTGGCGGCGCTGCCGGTCTGATAGAAGAAGTAGCGGCCACCAAAATCAGCGGTGAAGAAGATCGCTACAGCCACACTGACCTGTGGGACTTCCAGGCGAACGTTGACGGCGCGCAGAAAATCGTTGATCTGCTGCGTCCTCAGCTGACCAAAGAGAACCCGGCGCTGCTGGCGAAAATAGACGCTAACTTCAAGAAAGTTGACGCCATTCTGGCGAAATACCGCACTAAAGACGGGTTTGAAACCTACGACAAGCTGACGGATAACGATCGCAAAGCGCTGAAAGGGCCAATCACCACGCTTGCGGAAGACCTGTCCCAGCTGCGTGGCGTGATGGGTCTGGACTGAGCATCATGAGTGATAAGGACAACACCGGCGCGCACCAACCGGCGCGCCGCCAGCTTCTGAAAACACTGGGCGCCCTTGGGGGCGCTTTTGCCGTGGGCGGCGGTTGCCCGATGACGGCTCACGCGGCAAATCCTGCTTCTTCCCCCGGCACGCTGCCGCCGGACGGTCGCCTTGAAAACCAGCCGCTTTATGGCGAGCACCAGGCCGGTATTCTGACGCCTCAGCAGGCCGCGATGATGTTGGTCGCCTTTGACGTGCTGGCCAGCGATAAAGCCGAGCTTGAGCGCCTGTTCCGCCTGCTGACCGCGCGTTTTGACTTCCTGACCAGCGGTGGCCCGGCGCCGGATACGCCAAATCCACGGCTGCCGCCGATGGACTCAGGCATTCTTGGGGCAGAAATCTACCCGGATAACCTGACGATCACGGTGTCCGTCGGCAGTTCGCTGTTTGATGAGCGTTTTGGCCTGCAAAAACAGATGCCGAAAAAGCTCCAGCAAATGACCCGCTTCCCGAACGATTCGCTGGATGCCGGGCTGTGCCACGGCGATCTGCTGCTGCAGATTTGTGCCAACACCAACGACACGGTGATCCACGCGCTGCGCGACATCATCAAGCACACGCCCGATCTCCTCAGCGTGCGCTGGCGGCGGGAAGGGTTTATCTCCAACCATGCGGCACGCAGCCGTGGGAAAGAGACGCCTATTAACCTGCTGGGCTTCAAAGACGGTACGGCCAACCCGGACAGTCATGATAAGCCACTGATGGATGACGTGGTGTGGGTGACGAAGCAGCAGCAGGAGCCTGCCTGGGCTACCGGCGGCAGCTATCAGGCGGTGCGCATTATTCAGTTCCACGTTGAGTCCTGGGACCGCACGCCGCTGAAAGAGCAGCAGACTATCTTCGGGCGCGATAAGCACAGCGGCGCGCCGCTGGGTATGAAGAATGAGCATGATGTGCCGGACTATGCCGCCGACCCTGACGGCAATGTGATTGCGCTTGATGCCCATATCCGCCTGGCCAACCCGAGGACCAAAGATACGCAGTCGGGGCTGATGATGCGCCGGGGCTACAGCTATTCGCTCGGTGCAACCAAATCCGGCCAGCTTGATATGGGGCTGCTGTTCGTTTGCTACCAGCATGACCTCGAAAAAGGGTTCCTGACGGTGCAGGGCAGGTTGAACGGTGAGGCGCTGGAGGAGTACGTGAAGCCGATTGGCGGTGGGTATTTCTTCGCACTGCCTGGCGTGCCGGATAAGCAGCATTATCTGGGGCAGGGGATGATGGAGGCGTAGTTAATGCCGTACCGGCGATGAGAGCCGGGAACAAATCTTCCCCTCACCCCAGCCCTCTCCCCGAAGGGGCGAGGGGGAAAACAGCCATTCTTTCAGAGAGTAGGTGATGCAAATTTTCATTTGCTAACAATTCACCCCCTTATTATTCATTGCAATTCCCTATGACTATCCCGCTGATATATTTCTGTAATATTGGTGTGCGAAAACGGTACACAGCAGCGGATTTCGATTTAACGTTACTTAAAAGTGAAATTTATGTTGCATTTTGGGTGATGTTTGTTGTACTTAAAGCAAAAGAGCGGTAGTTCCCTGCTGTGACGTTTAATCACTACGGAGATCGCGAATGGTTGGGTCCTGTACTGGACGGTTACTTAAACACTTTACCCGCACTACCCAGCGCGGAGGCCTCTCCTCCGGCTTCGCTATCTTCACCGCTAAATTTCCCCATTCAGAATCAAATCAGTGTCCTGACGGTGCGTCGGGCGACGTTTCGCGTTCGCTTAATGCACCCTCTCAACCGGCAGTTAATGGCTTACAAGGAAGCCAAACCTCATCCGTTAGTGAGCATAATCGCGCCTGTCCTGTCGGCGCGGGCAATGAAACCAACTGTAAGGTGCCATCCATGGGAAGACAGAAAGCTGTGATCAAAGCTCGTCGCGAAGCAAAACGTGTGCTGAGACGGGATTCACGTAGCCACCGGCAGCGTGAAGAGGAATCGGTCACCACGCTTGTGCAGATGAGCGGCGTAGAATCGATAGGCATGGCTCGCGACAGCCGCGACCATTCACCTATCGAAGCGCGTAATGAAGCTCAGGCGCACTATCTTAATGCCATCGAGAAAAAGCAGCTGATTTTTGCTACCGGCGAAGCCGGCTGTGGCAAGACGTTTATCAGCGCAGCGAAAGCCGCTGAGGCCCTGATACATAAGGATGTCGACAGGATTATCGTTACCCGTCCGGTGCTGCAGGCCGATGAAGATCTCGGCTTCCTCCCCGGTGATATTTCAGAGAAGTTCGCCCCGTATTTCCGCCCGGTGTATGACATCCTGGTGCGACGTTTAGGGTCGTCTTTTATGCAGTATTGCCTGCGGCCTGAAATTGGTAAGGTTGAGATTGCGCCGTTCGCCTATATGCGCGGACGTACTTTTGAAAATGCCGTGGTTATTCTGGATGAGGCGCAGAATGTCACCGCAGCGCAAATGAAAATGTTCCTCACCCGCCTCGGGGAAAACGTGACGGTTATCGTCAATGGCGATATCACGCAGTGTGACTTACCCGCAGGCGTGCCGTCCGGTTTAAGTGATGCACTAAACCGTTTCGAAGAAGATGAAATGGTCGGCGTTGTTCGCTTCGGTAAACAGGATTGTGTGCGTTCGGCCCTCTGCCAGCGCACGCTGAACGCCTACGACTGACGGTCTTCAACAATTTAGTGAAAAGCCCAAACTTCGGTTTGGGCTTTTTTATTTGCGCGAATTATTTGGCCAAACTGTGAAGGGGGTCATAACACCAGGTCAAGGAGAGACAATTTATGAGAGCCAGGAATTATCTCTCAAGGGAAACCATGCCGTATACTTTCCTCAAGCAGAGACAATAGTCTCGCCCCACAAACCCGCTTTGGAACAGCAACAATACGTCACGGAAGTCCGTTACAGCGTATTGAGACTTGAGGAACAACTTATGCAAAAGAAAAAAATTTACCTGTTCTGCTCCGCTGGGATGTCAACCTCGCTGTTAGTGACCAAAATGCGAGCGCAGGCCGAAAAGTATGAAGTTCCGGTAGAAATTGAAGCATTCTCTGAGTCTTTAGCCAGCGAGAAAGGGAAGCACGCGGACCTCGTTTTACTCGGGCCACAAATTGCCTACATGCAGGCAGATATCAAGAAATTGTTGCCCACCAAGCCTGTAGAAGTTATCGATTCTGCTCTGTACGGTAAAGTCGATGGGCTGGGTGTGTTGAAAGCGGCTGTGGCAGCAATTAAGAAAGCAGCGGCCGAGAGTTAATTTTTTATTCTTGTTTTGTTTAATTTTCCGTCAAAGAGCGACTTACACCTACAGCCGTAATAATAATTACGGCTTTCAAGGATATTTATAATATGAGTAAAGTCATTGATTCACTTGAGAAGGTTCTCCTGCCTTTTGCTGTAAAAATAGGAAAGCAGCCTCACGTTAATGCCATTAAAAATGGTTTTATTAAATTAATGCCATTAACCCTAACCGGGGCAATGTTTGTTCTGATTAACAACGTATTCCTGAGCTTCGGCGCAGGATCATTTTTCTACTCGTTAGGCATCCGTTTAGACCCCGAGACCATTGAAACCCTGAATGGGTTTAAAGCTATCGGCGGCAACGTGTACAACGGTACGTTGGGCATTATGTCGCTGATGGCGCCTTTTTTCATTGGTATGGCGTTAGCTGAAGAAAGGAAGGTCGATCCTCTCGCGGCGGGCTTATTATCCGTAGCAGCCTTTATGACCGTTACGCCTTATAGCGTGGGCGAAGCCTATGCCGTGGGCGCTAACTGGTTAGGCGGCCAGAACATTATTTCCGCTATGATTATCGGTCTGGTGGTCGCCGAGCTGTTCACCTTTGTTATACGTAAAAACTGGGTTATTACCCTGCCGGATAGCGTGCCGACCTCGGTGGCGCGTTCATTCTCGGCGTTAATTCCAGGCTTCCTGATTCTGTCTATCTTCGGGATCATCTCCTGGGCGCTGTCTCACTACGGCAGCAACTTCCACCAGATCATCATGGACTCCATTTCGACTCCTCTGGCGTCAATGGGTAGCGTGGTTGGCTGGGCGTACGTAATTTTCAACTCCCTGCTGTGGTTCTTCGGTGTTCACGGTTCTCTGGCGCTTACCGCACTGGATAACGGCATCATGACCCCATGGGCGCTGGAAAACGTGGCGCTGTACCAGCAGTACGGTTCTGTAGAAGCCGCTATCGAAGCGGGCAAACAGTTCCACTTCTGGGCGAAACCAATGCTCGACTCCTACATCCTGCTGGGTGGTTCTGGTGCGACGCTGGGTCTGATTATCGCTATCTTCATCGCCTCTCGCCGTGCCGATCACCGTCAGGTGGCTAAGCTGGCGCTGCCGTCAGGCATCTTCCAGATTAACGAACCGATTCTGTTTGGTCTGCCGATCATCATGAACCCGGTGATGTTCATCCCGTTCGTTGCGGTACAGCCGATTCTGGCTGCCATCACCCTGATTGCGTACTCCATGGGTATTATCCCGCCGGTCACCAACCTGGCTCCGTGGACCATGCCTACCGGCCTGGGCGCCTTCTTCAACAGTAACGGCAGCGTCGCTGCTCTGCTGGTGGCGTTGTTCAACCTGGGTGTCGCCACGCTGGTGTACATGCCGTTCGTTATCCTGTCCAACAAGGCACAGGCGGTTATTGAAGAAGAAGAAAGCGAAGAAGATATCGCTAACGCATTGAAATTCTAAGTTCAAAGGGGGAGGGAATGCCTCCCCCATTTTCAGAATCCGGGGAGCAATATTATGTTTGATTTAGACAACGTCGTTGAAACTGAAGTAGAAGTGGACGATCTCGAAGAAGTGGTGATGGGCTTAATCATCAACTCTGGACAGGCCCGTAGCCTGGCTTACGGTGCGCTGAAAAAGGCCAAGCAGGGTGACTTCGCCGGGGCTAAAGAGATGATGGATCAGTCCCGGACCGCGCTGAACGAAGCGCATCTGGTGCAGACTAAGCTGATTGAAGGCGACCAGGGCGAAGGCAAAACCAAAGTCAGCCTGGTGCTGGTACACGCTCAGGACCACCTGATGACCTCGATGCTGGCTCGCGAGCTGGTGACCGAGCTGATTGAATTACACGAGAAAATGGACAAGTAGCAGGTCAGCATATGCAGCCAGAGATAGACAATATGGAAATCAACATTGTTCGTGAAAGCCAGCTGTTTAACGGCAAGTGTTTCCATGCGTTTATCTACACCAAAGAAGAGAGCGTGAGCGGGCTGCATCAGCATGACTACTACGAATTTACCATTGTTTTGACCGGGCGCTATTACCAGGAAATTAACGGTAAGCGTGTGCTGATGGAGCGAGGCGATTTTGTCTTTATTCCCGTCGGTTCCCACCATCAGAGTTTTTACGAGTTTGGTGCGACCCGGTTGTTTAACGTAGGTATCAGCCAGCAGTTCTTTGAGCAGCATTATATGCCGCTGCTGCCGTCCCATCTGGTGGCCTCTCAGGTGTATCAGATTAAGGATGAATTCCTGACGTTTATGGAGTCGGTGATTGCCTCGTTTAATTTCCGCGAAGGGGAATTTAACGAGTTTCTCGAAATGGTGAGCTTTTATGTCGTGAATCGACTGCGCCATTATCGTGAGTCGGAAAATCAGGATGATATTCCGCTGTGGTTAAAATCCACCGTTGAAGGGATGCATGACAAAATGCGCTTTGGCGATAAGGCCTTATTAAACATGGTCGCGCTTTCGGGTAAGTCGCAGGAATATTTAACGCGCGCCACGCAGCGCTATTATGGCAAGACGCCGATGCAGATTATTAATGAAATCCGCATCAATTTTGCCAAGAAACAGCTGGAAATCACTAACGCTTCGGTAACCGATATTGCCTTCGAATCCGGTTATAGCAGCCCCAGCATGTTTATTAAGAACTTTAAGAAAGTGACTTCTTTCACGCCAAACAGTTATCGGAAGAAATTGTACAGCATTAATTAAGGTGCTGATTAACTACCACTGTCAATATTGAGTTTTTATTAACTTATTCAATTTTCTAAATACGGCGCCAGGCGCCGTACGGGAGCCTATATGACTAAGAAATTAAAAGTTGTTACTATCGGTGGCGGCAGCAGCTATACCCCAGAATTACTCGAAGGCTTTATTAAGCGCTACCACGAATTACCGATCACCGAACTTTGGCTGGTGGATGTCGAAGCCGGGAAAGAGAAGCAGGATATTATTTTCAATCTTTGCCAGCGCATGATTGAGCACGCCGGTGTGCCGATGACGGTACACAAGAGCCTCGACCGCCGCGAAGCGCTGAAAGATGCAGATTTCGTGACCACCCAGCTGCGCGTTGGCCAGCTGAAAGCGCGTGAGCTGGATGAGCGTATTCCGCTGAGCCACGGCTATCTCGGCCAGGAAACCAACGGTGCGGGCGGCCTGTTCAAAGGGCTGCGTACCATTCCGGTCATTTTCGACATCATCAAAGACGTGCAGGAAATCTGCCCGGATGCGTGGGTTATCAACTTCACCAACCCGGCCGGTATGGTGACCGAGGCGGTATTCCGCCATACCAACTTCAAAAAATTCATCGGCGTGTGCAACATTCCTGTTGGCATGAAGATGTTTATTACCGACGTCCTGAAGCTGACCCCGGAAGATGACCTGGGCATCGATCTCTTCGGCCTGAACCACATGGTGTTCATTAAAGACGTGCTGGTGAACGGTGAATCTCGCTTTGCCGAACTGCTGGACGGCGTAGCCAGCGGCAAGCTGAGCGCGAACTCGGTGAAAAACATCTTCGATATGCCGTTTAGCGAAGGGCTGATTCGTTCCCTGAACCTGCTGCCGTGCTCCTACCTGCTGTACTACTTCAAGCAGAAAGAGATGCTGGCTATCGAAATGGGCGAGTTCTACAAGGGCGGGGCGCGCGCCTCCGTGGTACAGAAGGTCGAAAAACAGCTGTTTGAGCTGTACAAAGACCCGAATCTTGACGTGAAGCCGAAAGAGCTGGAGTTGCGCGGCGGGGCTTACTACTCTGACGCGGCGTGCGAAGTGATCAGCGCTATCTACAATGATAAGCAGACCGAGCACTATGTGAATATTCCGCACCACGGCCACGTGGACAACATTCCGGCCGACTGGGCAATCGAGACGACCAGCATCATCGGTCGCGATGGTGCCAGACCGCACCCGCGTGTGACCCATTTTGACGAGAAAGTGATGGGGCTTATCCACACCATCAAAGGCTTCGAAGTGGCCGCGAGCCAGGCCGCGCTGAGCGGTGAATTTAACGATGTGCTGCTGGCGCTGAACCTGAGCCCGCTTATCCATTCCGACAAGGATGCTGAGGTGATTGCCAAAGAGATGCTGCTTGCCCATAAAGCGTATCTGCCAAACTTTGCCAAAGCCATCGAAAAACTGGCTTAATGTCTTGCCCTCCCCGGACGGGGAGGGCCACTCAAGAGGGATGCTATGGACCGCTTACTGATTATTAATGCCGATGACTTTGGCCTGAGCAAGGCGCAAAACTACGGCATTATCGAAGCGTTTCACCACGGTGTGGTGACGTCGACCACCGCGCTGGTTAATGCCGAAGCCATTAAACACGCCGCCGGGCTGTGCGCTCGTTATCCGGGTCTGGGCGTAGGCATGCACTTCGTGTTGACGCTTGGCCAGCCGCTGACCGGGATGCCGGTGCTGACTCGTGGGACCGGCGTGCTGGGCAAAGGGATCTGGGAAATGGCGGAACAGGGTCGGCTGGACCTGGACGAGATCGGGCGCGAGCTTGAAAGCCAGTATCAGCGCTTTATTGATATTTTTGGCATTGAGCCAACCCACCTTGATAGCCACCATCACGTGCACATGATCCCGGAAATTTTCCCTATCGTGGCCGCGTTTGCTAAGGCGAAAGGGATCCCGCTACGCGTGGATCGCGATGCCGCTGCCCGGGACAACATTTCGCTGACCGGCGTGCGTTCTACCCAAGGGTTTACCAGCGAGTTTTACGGTGATGCGATATCTGCAAGCCTGCTGCTGGAGAGCGTGGATGCTTCCGCGCAGCGCCAGGAAGCCTCGCTTGAGGTGATGTGCCACCCGTCATTTGTGGATAATACGCTGCTGAAAAGCAACTACTGCTACCCGCGTCTGGCGGAGTTGGAGGTGCTGACTTCTGCGGCGCTGAAGTACGCTCTTGCCGAACGAGGCTACCGTCTGGGCACCTTCCGCGACCTCTAACCCCAATTCTCCCTTCGGCCCGCTGTCGATAAGGTGTATTATTATTGCATCTTATCGACAATCATTGGCCGTGCGATTTACCGGTCAATCAGGTACTGCCCATGTCCGGAAAACGTCTTCAGCGCGAGAAGCAAACCATCGCTAAAATGCTCACTCTCTATGAGCGCCAGAATCCCTCCGCCAGCGCCGGGCCAGGCCACTACCAGCGGCTTTATGAGTATGCCGCCAAAAGGCTGGAACGCTGCGCCTTTGGCGAAGAAAAACCCGCCTGCAAGCATTGCCCAATCCACTGCTATCAGCCTGCAAAACGTGAAGAGATGAAGCAGGTGATGCGCTGGGCTGGCCCACGAATGCTGTTTCATCATCCGATTCTGACCATGCTTCATTTGATTGACGACCGCCGTCCGGTGCCGCCGTTACCTGAGAAATTCCAGCGTAAAAAATAGCGATGGGAGGCCTGCAATATGCGAAAAAAAGCCCGCATTTGGACTGACCCCATAAAGTTGGACAGTTCATGTTAAGCGGCTATCGGGGTCTGGGTTCGGTATTCTACCGGACTCAGGCCTTTTAATTTCAGACTGATCCGCTCGTTGTTATAGTAATGGATATAGTCCTCTATCGCCTTCCTCAGTTCATTCAGATCGCTGAACCTGTTCAGGTAAAAACACTCCGATTTCAGTGTGCCGAAGAAGTTCTCCATCACCGCATTATCCAGACAGTTTCCTTTGCGCGACATACTTTGTGTCATGCCCTGTGCCTTTAACCTTGCCTGATAGCCTGCCATTCGATATTGCCAGCCCTGATCCGTGTGCAGCAAGGGGCTATCTTCCGGGCTGAGCTTCAGGAACGCATCGCGCAGCATGCTATTAACCATCTCCATCACCGGCCTTTCCGACAGGCTGTAGGAGATAATCTCCCGGTTAAACAGATCGAGAACCGGCGACAGATACAGCTTTTTACCCTGTACTGAGAACTCGGTGACATCCGTGACCCATTTTTCGTTGGCTTTCGATGCCCCGAAGTTCCGGCCCAGGATATTGGGTGCAGCCTTGCCCACTTCCCCTTTCCAGGCACGATATTTCTTCACCCTTATCAGAGAACGGAGCGACAGTTCTGCCATCAGCCGCTGTACAGTTTTATGGTTCACCAGCAGACCCTGCCTTCTCAGCGAGAGCGTGATCCTGCGGTAGCCATAACGCCCTTTGTGATAGTGATAAATCTCTCTGATTTTGGCTTTCAGCCCGGCATGCCTGTCTGCTCGCTTCAGCGCATTGATATTGTGATACCACGTACTGCGGGACATGCCCGCTGCACGAAGAAGATCACTGAGCGCATACTCCAGCCTTAGTTCGTTGATTATTGCGGCTTTCCGCCGTTTTTCTCGCTTTGAACTAAGGCCTTCAGCTTTTTTAGATAGGCATTCTCTGCTCGCAGGTAACGAAGTTCAGCCCGCAACTCTTCGGGAGATAACTTATCCAGCGCAGCATCGGTAAGTGGAGGTGTTTTTTTGGGTTTTGTCATGTCCTTGCTCCGGCCAGGTTTTATGCTCAGAAGTCCTTTTTCACCTGCGTCTTTGTAGACATTCACCCAGTGCCGGACAACGGTTTCAGTGGAGATATTAAACCGTGCGGCAGCTTCGCGCATCGAAAGTTCTTCAGCGAGAACCGTGCGTACGACAGCAATCCGGAACGCCGGAGAATGGCGGTCATTTTTCCAGGTAATGCCATCAATACCGTGGAGTTGCCAGGCTCTTACCCAGCGTCGCACTGATGTTCTTTCAACACCAAAACGTTCAGCGGTACGATGTGTTCCATCTTTTCCGGCAAGGTAGTGTTTGACTACAGCTAATCTGGTTTCGAGGGAATATTTTGGCTTTGCCATAAAAAACTGCACCTTACTCAGTTGGGTGTCCAACTTTTGGGGTGCAGTCCAATTTGCATGCGAGCTCTTCTTTAAATGTGGCGGTGAGAGAGGGGCTTACTCGCGCCGTCCATGGCGCTCGCCCTGCGGGTCGCCGGAGGCGGTACAAAACGGCTGTCCTGCCGTTTTGGCGAACCCTGTCGAGGGTTCTCACCCACTCTCTGTCGTGAGCAATATGCGAAAAAAAAGCCCGCATTTGCATGCGAGCTCTTCTTTAAATGTGGCGGTGAGAGAGGGGCTTACTCGCGCCGTCCATGGCGCTCGCCCTGCGGGTCGCCGGAGGCGGTACCAAACGGCTGTCCTGCCGTTTGGTCGAACCCTGTCGAGGATTCTCACCCACTCTCTGCCGTGAGTAATATGCGAAAAAAAAGCCCGCATTTGCATGCGAGCTCTTCTTTAAATGTGGCGGTGAGAGAGGGGTTCGAACCCTCGATACGTTGCCGTATACACACTTTCCAGGCGTGCTCCTTCAGCCACTCGGACACCTCACCGTATTGTCTTGCTGCTCACCTTAGGTGGGCAACGGGGCGCTACTATAGGGAGTCAGCCCTCTTCGGTCAAGCCTAATTTATGGATTATGCCACGTTCGGTTAAGGTCTGAGCGGTTAGGGCGGTTTTAAGGCAAATTCATCCGAAAAAAGCTCCCGCCGGGCAAATCCTTCCGGGCGGGAGGAGGAAAATTATCCCGCTAGCCTGCCGTTTGGTCGAACCCTGTCGAGGGTTCTCATCCGTCCCTCGTCGGGTTATGGGCAATAAAAAAGCCTGAACGTGAGTTCAGGCTCTCTCATAAAATGTGGCGGTGAGAGAGGGGCTTACTCGCGCCGTCCATGGCGCTCGCCCTGCGGGTCGCCGGAGGCGGTACCAAACGGCTGTCCTGCCGTTTGGTCGAACCCTGTCGAGGATTCTCACCCACTCTCTGTCGTGAGCAATATGCGAAAAAAAAGCCCGCATTTGCATGCGAGCTCTTCTTTAAATATGGCGGTGAGGGAGGGGCTTACTCGCGCCGTCCATGGCGCTCGCCCTGCGGGTCGCCGGAGGCGGTACCAAACGGCTGTCCTGCCGTTTGGTCGAACCCTGTCGAGGATTCTCACCCACTCTCTGTCGTGAGCAATATGCGAAAAAAAAAGCCCGCATTTGCATGCGAGCTCTTCTTTAAATGTGGCGGTGAGAGAGGGGTTCGAACCCTCGATACGTTGCCGTATACACACTTTCCAGGCGTGCTCCTTCAGCCACTCGGACACCTCACCGTATTGTCGCCCCAGCGCTGCTGGAACGGGCGCTAATTTAGGGAAAATGGCCTTCGCCGTCAATGCTAATTTCATGTTTTTGGTGCGTTTAGCCAAACTTCATCCAACTTGACTCTTAAACCATCACAAGATGCTGCTTTTTATTGCATCAGGGCTTGCATGACATCCCGATTCGCGTAAGCCTAAGAAAAAAAGGAGGCAGTATGGACATTATTTTTCATCACCCCACTTTTGACACAGAGTATTGGCTGAATCGCCTTCAGCAAGCCCTGCCGCAGGCGCGAGTCCGCCAGTGGAAGCAGGGGGACCAGCAGCCCGCCGATTACGCACTGGTATGGCACCCGCCGGTGGAAATGCTTAGCGGCCGTAAAGGGCTCAAGGGCGTTTTCGCGCTGGGGGCCGGCGTTGACGCTATTCTCAGTAAACTTCAGGCTCACCCGGACATGCTGCCGGACGGCGTGCCGCTGTTCCGCCTGGAGGATACGGGCATGGGGCTGCAGATGCAGGAGTACGCTGTTAGCCAGGTGCTGCACTGGTTCCGTCGTTTTGACGACTACCAGCGACAAAAGCAGCAGGGGCAATGGCAGCCGCTGGAAGATTATCGGCGTGAGGATTTCACCATTGGGATCCTCGGCGCGGGCGTGCTTGGCGGTAAAGTGGCTGAAAGCCTCGTGGCCTGGGGCTTCCCGGTTCGCTGCTGGAGCCGCAGCAAAAAAGATCTTCCAGGCGTACAGAGTTTTGCCGGTGGCGAAGCGCTACCTGATTTTCTGCACGGCACCCGAGTGCTGATAAACCTGCTGCCGAATACGCCGCAAACCGTCGGCATTATCAACCGTGAGCTTTTGGGCCAGCTGGCTAAAGAAGCTTACGTGATAAATCTTGCGCGCGGCGTGCACCTGGTTGAAGCCGATCTGCTGGCGGCGTTAGATTCCGGGCAGCTTAAAGGCGCGATGCTGGACGTCTTCTCTAAAGAGCCGCTGCCGGAGAACAGCCCGCTTTGGGCGCATCCTGGCGTGGCAATTACGCCGCACGTGGCCGCAGTCACTCGTCCTGACGAGGCCATTGCCTATATCG
This sequence comes from Cedecea neteri, assembly GCF_000757825.1. Taxonomy (GTDB): domain Bacteria; phylum Pseudomonadota; class Gammaproteobacteria; order Enterobacterales; family Enterobacteriaceae; genus Cedecea; species Cedecea selenatireducens. The sequence continues at coordinate 998,231 of NZ_CP009451.1, read as the reverse complement.
CAAAGACCATTACCCAGCTAGAAAACGGGGAATCTGTCTCCGGTGAAGTCTCTCTTCAGCACGGCTATTAAGCAGGAAGCCCGGCTTTTGCCGGGCTAGCTGTTCTTGCAGGCAGGCTAAAAATTGTCATGGATTGCTGGTATCCTTAGCTAAAATAGAAAAGGAGAAAGCCATGTATCCCGTTGACCTGCATATGCATACCGTTGCCAGCACCCACGCCTACAGTACCCTCCATGATTATATTGCCGTTGCGAAGAGCAAGGGCATCAGGCTGTTTGCTATTACCGATCACGGCCCGGACATGGCGGATGCGCCGCATTACTGGCACTTTATTAATATGCGTATCTGGCCACGGCTGGTCGACGGCGTCGGCATTTTGCGCGGTATTGAATCGAATATTAAAAACACCGCAGGCGAAATTGACTGCACTGGGCCAATGCTCGATGCGCTGGATTTGATCATTGCCGGCTTCCACGAGCCGGTCTTCCCGCCAAAAGATAAAGCTACCCATACCGAAGCGATGATCGCGACGATGGCGAACGGTGACGTGCATATCATCAGCCATCCGGGTAACCCTAAATTCGAAATTGATATCCCGGCCGTTGCGGCGGCGGCGGCGAAATATAACGTCGCCCTTGAGTTGAACAACTCTTCTTTTACCCACTCTCGCATCGGCAGCGGGCCGAACTGCCGCGCCATTGCTGAAGCCGTGCGTGATGCTGGCGGCTGGCTGGCCTTAGGGTCGGACTCCCATACCGCCTTTACGCTGGGCGATTTTAGCGAGTGCCGCAAAATCCTCGATGAAATCAATTTCCCGGAAGAGCGGATCCTGAACGTTTCTCCGCAGCGCCTGCTGGGCTTCCTTGAAGCTCGGGGCATGGCGCCAATTGCCGAATTTGCCACACTGTAATTAACACCCGTAATGGATAGAGCCAGTCATGAATGAGTTTTCAATTATTTGCCGCGTACTCGGATCGCTATTTTATCGCCAGCCGCAGGATCCTCTGCTGGTGCCTTTGTTTACGCTGATCCGTGAAGGGAAGCTGGCGGCAAGCTGGCCACTGGAGCAGGATGAGCTGCTGGGGCGTTTGCAGCACAACTGCGACCCGCAGCTGCTGGCGGCGGACTTTAACGCGCTGTTCGTGGGTGAAAAGTGCAGCGTGCCGCCTTTCCGCTCGGCCTGGGAAGAGGGCAGTGACGAAGGGGAAGTGCGTCAGTTCCTGAAACAGCGTGGAATGCCGCTGGGCGAGTCACCTGCTGACCATTTCGGGACGCTGCTGCTGGCGGCTTCCTGGCTTGAGGACCAGTCCCAGGAGGATGAGTTTGAGGCGCAGGTGACGCTGTTTGATGAGTACCTGATGCCGTGGTGCGGGACGTTCCTCGGCAAAGTTGAAGCCCATGCCACCACGCCGTTCTACCGCACGCTGGCGGCGATCAGCCGTGAAGCGCTGCAGGCCATGCGCGATGAGCTGCAGGAATCAGAAGAGGAATAATTGTGATTTGAGTCACAATTAAACTGCAACGCTGATTTTTGATTTACAAAAAATGTGCGCCAGATCGTAGTGAGAGGCTAAGCCTCTGCTATGATACGGCGCCATGAAGACACTTATTCCACTTGCAATCACCACCGGTATTCTCTCTGGCCTCTGGGGCTGGGTTGCGGTGAGTCTCGGCCTGTTGGGCTGGGCCGGTTTCCTCGGCTGTACCGCCTATTTTGCCTGTCCGCAGGGCGGTATGAAGGGGCTTTTTATTTCTCTGTGTACCCTGTGCAGCGGCGTGCTTTGGGCGCTGGTGATTATTCACGGCAGCGCGCTGGCGCCGCATGCTGAAATCCTCGGCTATATCATGACCGGCGTGGTGGCATTCCTGATGTGTATTCAGGCTCGCCATATTTTACTGTCGTTTGTCCCCGGCACTTTTATCGGCGCCTGCGCAACCTTTGCGAATCAGGGGGAGTGGCATATCGTGGTGCCTTCGCTGCTGCTGGGCCTGGTCTTCGGCTTCGCAATGAAAAACAGTGGGCTGTGGCTGGCGGCAAGACGAGAGAAGCCCAAACCGAAAGCAGGCTCATTGCTGAGCGAATAAAAAACCAGCGAAAGCTGGTTTTTTTATTCGCGAGAAACGGTCATCAGGAGGCCGGCGGCGTAGAGAGCTCTTTATACTTCACCAGCACCGGGTTGTTAATATCGGCAGGGTTTTGCAGATCCCACAGCCCACGGTCGATGCCATCGTTAATCAGATAGATAACGCCGGTTTCAATGGCGGACATCAGGCACAGCATTACCGGCTCGTTGCTGGTATAGCCTATTTCACCTTCCAGCAGGCGCTGGTAATCAATAAACCGGAAGACTCCAGCCTGCACTTCGTACGAGAGAATCGTTTTGCTGGTGTTGACCGACGACATGACCTCCCCGGTGCTGACGTCGACGACCCTCAGGTTCACGGCTATCTGGTCAAGCTGATACTGCGTGTCCGCGCCAATGCCAAAGTAACGTGCGCCCGCCCCGCCGGACTTCACGTTGCTTTCGTAGCCAATAATCGACCCTTCAATCATCACATTTGCCGCCATCAGCGAGTGCAGCGGGGCTCGATTATTATCCGCCACTGTGCCGTTTTCCTGCGCGGCGCGGATAATTTTGCGTTCGTTAAGCAGGTTTTGCAGCCCCTGACGTTCAAGCGGAATGAACCAGCGGGAATCCTTCAGCGCGGTGACCAGCATAGACGTTGCGCTTTGCGGCACGGCGGTAGAAAAGTTACTGGCGGGGTAGGGCTTGAACTGGCCCGTTTCGTCCTGAATGTTATAGACCGAAACATAAAGCTTTCCTTTTGCCTCTGGCAGATGCGTCAGGTCGAGATAGCTTTGTGCGCGGGGCAGTAACGTCGGTTTAGCGGCCTCTTTTGGCGGAGCCGTTAAACAACCACTTAATAAACACACCGCCACAATCAGAAGTAAGCGCTGCATAATGTTTATCCTTGAAGAGGTTTTATGATTTTAAGCCACTAAAAATTCGTGGAATTCGCCTGCAGGCCTGAGACCTGAATCGTCGAGGTTTTGCCGGTTTTACGGTCGGTTACGTTGAGCTGAAGTTGACCGTCGGTATTGGCGATATCGACGATGAAATCATTGGTGACCATGCGCCCCGGCTTCCCGGTATTGATATTGGTTAACAGGCCGCCCAGCACCTGTGACTGCAGCGCCTGGGTGAAATTATCCAGCGCGCTGGGCATTTGAATTCCAAGATCGCTGCTGTAGCTGGGATCTTTGTAAGAGTTTTGTGCCTGGGCCGAATTTAACAAATAGGCACCGTTATTGGGGTTACCGCCGAAGTTAGGGTTAACAAACTGGAAAACCATATTTCCGCCCCAGGCCAGCGGCGTAAAGAGCAGCAAGGGCAGAACGGCATGAGAGATACGCATCATCGTCTCCTAGAATTCGTCATGGGTTAAATCGCTGGTGCTCAATAATTGCTTATCAATCAGCCTGCGTTTAAGCGCCTCATCGGTATGGACCAGTGCCACCTCAACGTTTTTGTCGAAGTCGCGTTTTGTGGGGTAAAGAAAAGCCTGATAAACAACGTCCTGGCCGGCGGTAATGGTTATCCAGCTCCCCCAGCGGGCGCTGGGGCGCTCGTTGATGGTTAAATTGCCGGTATAGCTGCTTTCCCATTTATCGCTGAAGGCGCGGTAGAAACTGTGGCCTACCGAAGTGACGGTATGGTCCGTCAGCAGCCCGGGGATCTCGACTTCTTCGGCGTGAACGCTGTTCATCGCGCACCAGCAGGCCGCCAGGAAAAAAATGGCTGAGCGTTTCATGGTGTTTATCGCCGAAGGTTATCGTTTGCCCAGGAAACCGCCTGGGTGCGGTTTTTGACGGCTATTTTTCTGAACAGGTTATACAGGTGCGTTTTGACCGTGTTCTCACTGATAAACAGCGAGCGGGCGATTTCAACGTTGGAGGAACCCACGCGCAGCTTGTTCAGGATTTCCTTTTCGCGCTGCGTTAAGCGTGAGGATTCGGTGCTATTAAAACGATAATTTCCGGAATGGCTGATGAGATAGCTGGCCAGCTTCTGCGAGAAGTAGCACTCTCCTTCCAGGACCCCACGCAGCCCCTCAACGACTTTGGGCTCTTCGGTCGCAAAATAAAATACGCCGTTGATATGTGGCCAGTTCTCGATCTCTCTGAAAGGATACTCTTCCGGCGTGTTGAGCAGCAGTAATTTTATCTGACTGTTTTTACGGCTTAATTTTTCCTGCCAAAACAGGATGATCTTCTTATCCGTTTCCGCCATATCAAATAAAATCAGAACATTACTGGCGAAGTCATCCAGTGGACGTTGAATATTGTGAACCCGCCCATTTATTTCTAACGAGGCGCGTAGATGTTGTAATAAAGCTGAAGCCTGGAGAGAGGGTTTCGTAATTAACAATAACGTAGGGCCCTGTAGGGCATGGACTTCATTATACATGATGAAACTCCACCTGGTTTTTGTCGCTACCGTTTGAATTAATGGAAATTAATTCTCCCTGAGATATCGAGATTCGCGACAGTGCTGTATGTTAAATATTTTTAATCGCCGAAATAATGGTTTTCGGTCGCAAAGGGATTTTTAACTAAAGACTTACTATCTGTTTTCAATTTAGCGATTAGACATTTTAAAGCAAGTGTTAACTATGTAACTAAATGTTTCTGTGGATATTAAAATGTTTCTATGTGATTTTTTATCTATTTAGATTTAAGCCTAAAGTTGTACTTTCAGAATTGATTGTATAGTCATTATTTTTTCTTTTTTTCTTCCATTGCATTGAATTTTAATGTTTTTATTCTTGGTGATTTGTTTTTGTTAACGCCTCTCATATTTTTAAAAACAGCGTTTCCAGTATTCACCCGCTTCGCTTAAGAAAACCATTCCTGGTGACGAAGGTTTTTCATAAACTGGCTAAGCATCGCCTAAGTTGTGCTAAGTCAGTGACCGGAAAGGTGACTTTAAATAAGTGTGCTAATGATTATCCGATCCCTGGATCAGGTAGTTGCAATGAAGGGATTAGTGTATTTTATTCCGTGTTAATACTTTGGTGTGAATTGGATAATGCAAAATACCACTCGTGCATGAGATATTTAAGATGCCTGCCGTAACATACTCATTTCCGTAACGGAGCAATAACAAATTACCATTGGTTCGTTATAAATAATTACTGCATTACGCGTCATAATGTTCCGGCGTTATTAGGTTCAAGGTGACAGAATGAAAAAATATTGGCTGTTAATGATGTTGTTTATGGGGCTGTCTCAGTACGGCCTGGCCCAGAGGAACGATCTTGCCGTCTCCGAATACAATTTCGCCGTAAATGAATTGAGTAATCCTCAATTTAATCAAACGGCGATTGTTGGCCAGTACGGCAGTAATAATAATGCGGCGGTGACTCAGCGAGGTCAGCGGCAATTATCTGAGATAGCACAGAGCGGCTCGGGTAACCGGGCAAACATCGATCAATCAGGTAGTTATAACCTTGCTTATATCTCGCAAGAGGGCGTCGCCAACGATGCGAGTATAAAGCAGGATTCATTTGGTAATGCCGCTCTTATTATCCAGCGAGGTGCTGGTAACAAAGCAAACATTACCCAATACGGTACCCAGAAGTCAGCAGTTGTTGTGCAAAACCAGTCACAAATGGCGATTCGTGTTATTCAGCGATAAGCAAAACATTTGGGCTGAAACTATCAATCCGATGGGGGTTTTAGTATGAATCTTTTCAAAGTTGCAGCATTAGCAGCATTGGTTGTTTCCGCAGGTGCAATGGCTACGTACCCACAGCAGGCTCAGCACTCAACCTTGAAAATATATCAGCAAGGTAACGGTAATAACGCCACAGCACTGCAGTCGAATGCTTTCTATTCGAAGACGGATATTAAACAGCTGGGCACCGTAAACGGGGCAAAAGTTGGCCAGGGTTCCGACAGCAGCGATATTAAATTGCTGCAGGACGGCTATGGTAATAACGCCACTATCAGCCAGTGGAACGGTAAAAACGCGCAGATCGACGTTCAGCAGTTCGGGACCAACAACGGCGCGGTGGTTAACCAGACGGCATCAAGTTCGCTGGTTTCAGTCACCCAGTTCGGTAACGGCAACCACGCCACGGCTTCTCAGTATTAAGACAGCCAGGCAGCCGTGTAAACAGGGCCTCAGGCCCTGTTTTTCTTTGGAGGTCGTATGCATACCCTGGTGTTGCTTGCCGCGCTTTCAAGCCAGCTGACGTTTAATACCCGGCAGCAGGAGAACATTTACACCATTACGCCCGTGGCCACGCTTGCCGCAGATTGCCAGTGCACAATGACGCTGGTGGCCAATAAAAGCGGGACGTCCGGGCAAAGCACCAGCCGTCAAAGCAGTGAACTGTTCATCAAAGCCCACGAAGAGGTCGCGCTGTCGCAGCTCAGTCTGAACATTGACCCCGGCGACAGCGTTACGGTGACCGTCACGTTGAGCGACGGGAAAGTATTTCACCTTGAACAGCAGTGGCGAGAGCCGGGCAAACCTTGACGAAGAATAAATATATGTGACGGAGGTATTGCAAGAATAAAAAACATCGATCACTGTTTAATTATCTTTGATTTTCTGCCGATAACCTTCAGGGACGACAGCAATCGAGGAGTAATGAACGTGAAAGCAATTTATACGAAGTATTTGCTTTGTCTGGCGCTGAGCGTGGCGGTTACGCCGTTATCCCAGGCCGCTTCCTCTGGCATTATCCATTTTCGGGGTGAAATAGTAGAAGGCGGCTGTCAGTGGGCGCCTGCAAGTTCCAGTGTTGCAATGACCTGTACCGAAAAAGGCAAACCTGTCACCCAAACCGTGGCCCTTAGTTCCCTTGATGGCGTAACCGTGCATAACGACAGCACGATGCAAACCCGCGTGCAGTATCTCGACTCACAGCACAAAACCGCCGTTTTGCACGTGACTTATCAATAGTCTCCTGGCCCGTTTCACCGACGGGCCTTCTCCTTTTGGTTTCAGACCACGTTGCAGAGTAAACTAGCCCACGTCGATTTAGATTCAGGGTATAGGGCTAGTGCTGTGAAAAAAAGTTTGCTTCTCTCTCTTCTGCTGGTGGCTCAGGCGACCGGCGCGGTGACGCTGGATGAAATCCAAAAGCGTTTTGCCGCTGCGCCCGTTATGCGGGCTCAGTTTGAGCAGGAGCGCCAGATAAAAGGCATGGCCCAGCCGCTGCATTCCAGCGGGCGAGTCGTGGTAGCGAAGAATAAAGGGCTGTGGTGGCAGCAGCGTCAGCCTTTCCCGATGCGGCTGATCGTGGGCGATAACCGCATGGTGCAGGTGATGGGTAACCAGCCTCCTCAGGCCATTACGGCACAGAGTAACCCGCAAATGTTCCAGTTCAACCAACTGTTGCGCACGCTGTTTTATATCGACCGTAAAACGCTGGAGAAAGACTTCATCAGTGAATTTTCCGATCTCGGACAGGGGAAATGGCGGCTGGTGTTGATTCCCTCTGATGAAACGCTTAGCGGACTGTTCCGCTCCATAACGCTTTATGGCGAGAAGTCTCTCGATCGTGTTGAGCTTCACGACGTTGAGGAGGACTCGACGGAGATAACCTTCAGCCATTATCAGCCAGAACCGCAGAAACTTACCCGGGAAGAGCGCAAACGCTTTGTCTTCTGATGCACATTACCGGCTTGCCGTGGGGAGAGTAGGGCACCTTTGCGATCCGCAATCCGTGGAGCGCTGGCTGTCGGAGGCGCTGATCGCTATGGCGCCACAGGGCGCGCGCCGCTCTGCATGGCTTGCCGGGCGAGTGCTTTTAGCGCAGCTGCTGGATAACGGCGCTTTGCCGCCGCTGCAAAACGGTTCTCACGGTAAACCCTGGCACCCGTATCTGCCTGAATTCAATATTTCTAACAGCGCCGACGCCGTTGCGGTACTGACGGGCAACAAGCCCGTTGGCTGCGACATGGAGCTGCTGCGCCCGCGTAAGCGCTGGCAGGCGGTGGCGAAGCACAGTTTTTCCCCGGCGCTTAATGACTGGCTGGAAGGGCTGCCTGAAGCGCAGCAGCTGACGGCATTCTGGCGTTTGTGGACGGCCCACGAAGCGGTCGTGAAGCAGCGGGGCGGGACGGTCTGGCAAATACCGGAGCTGTCGCTCCCGCTGGAAACGCTTTGCCCGCCGAACCTGCATTTGCAGCATATTACCTGCGGCGAATGGCTGATTGCCTGCTGTGGGTCTGAGGCGTTTGCAGCTGATTTTTCCGTAGAACGAGCGGTGGCTATCGGCTGAGTTTTTGATTGCGTTGTCGGCGGGCGGCGGCATAATACGTAAAACTTAATTAGAACGATAACTATTGCTATTTATATGGACGTTTCTCTCAGCCGTCGGCGTTTGCTGGCGTTTTCCGCTTTACTGCCTCTGGCCACAATTTTTCCGGGCCGCGCCCAGGCGCAGCGTTTTGACCCAAGCCGTATTATTGCCCTGGAGTGGCGGCCGGTCGAAATGCTGCTGGCGCTCGGCATCATGCCGCTGGCTATCGCCGATAAACGCAATTATCACCGCTGGGTTGGGGAGCCAAAGCTGCCTGATACCGTCGTTGACGTTGGGCTGCGAAACGAGCCTAACCGCGAATTAATGCAGCGCCTCAACCCTTCGCTATTTCTAATCTCCAAAGGTTTTGGCCCCGCCGAGTCAGACTTAAAGCCAATCGCTCCCTGCTGGTCGACGGCGTTCAATGACGCCAGCGGGCGCCCGTTGGCGCTGCTGGAGAAAGATTTAATCAGGCTCGGGCAGTTCCTGGGGCGCGAGCAACAGGCTGTCGAGCATCTGGCAAAGCTTCACCAGGGCATAGCCTCCACGCGTGAAAAACTCCCGTCTGACCCGAGGCCGCTGGTGATGTTCTCGTTTCTCGATAGCCGGCGGGTGATGATTTTTGGCCGCAGCAGCCTGTTCAATGATTTGCTGGAGCGGTTGGGGATGCGCAATGCCTGGGACGGGAAAACCAATGCCTGGGGGAGTGCCGTGGTGGGGATTGAAACGCTGGTCAGGCTGGAGAATGTCACGGCGCTGTGTTTTATGCATGGCGATGACGATCCGGTGAAAACGGTGGCGAAATCTGCGCTATGGCAGGTGATGCCCTTTGTTCGTGACGGGCAGCTGCACCTGCTACCTGCGGTATGGTTTTACGGCGGCAGTTTCTCGGCGCTGCGTTTCTGCCAGCTCTTGCCGGAGGCGCTGTGCGCATAATCCTTCTTTTACTCTGTGCCTTTACGCTGTTTTTAACCGGCTACAACTTTCAGCAAATGCTGCCCGCAGGCCTTTGGTGGCAGGCGATAACCCTACCGCAGGTCACCGATGTTTCGCAGATGCTTTTTCATTACAGCCTGCTGCCGCGAACAACGCTGGCGCTGCTCACCGGTGCCGGGCTGGCGCTGGCCGGCTGTCTGTTTCAGCATATCCTGCGTAACCCTCTGGCCGAACCGGCAACCCTGGGCGTTGCGGCCGGGGCGCAGCTGGGCCTGACCCTTGCGACGCTTTTTCTGGCGGGGGCAGGGGAAACCGGCAGGCAGCTTGCGGCGCTGGCAGGCGCAATGGTCGTAGGCAGCATTGTGCTGGGTGCCGCCTGGGGCAAGCGTATGTCGCCGGTCACGCTGATCCTTGCCGGGCTTGTGCTGGGACTGTATTGCGGCGCGGTGAAAAGCTTCCTCGTACTGTTCAATCATGAACGCCTGCAAAACCTGTTTATCTGGAGCAGCGGGATGCTGAACCAGTATGACTGGGCGGGCGTGGAGTTTCTCTGGCCAAGGCTGCTGGCCGGGCTGGTACTCATCGTATTGATGATTCGCCCCCTGGGCATGCTGGCATTAGATGACACGGTATTGCGCGGGCTGGGCATGAAGCTGGCATTGGTTAGAGTGGGCGGGCTGTTTCTGGCGCTGCTGCTGAGTTCGATGCTGGTCAGCGTGGTGGGCGTTATCGGGTTTATTGGCCTGTTTGCCCCGGTTTTGGCCGGGATGTTTGGCGTAAGGCGCCTGCTGCCTAAGCTTCTGGCTTCCATGGCGACCGGAGCCCTGTTGCTGCTCTTGAGCGATCAACTGGTTATCTGGCTTGGCAGCCACTGGCAGGAGCTGCCGACCGGGGCGGTGACGGCGCTGGTCGGTGCGCCGTTAATGCTGTGGCTATTACCTCGCCTGCGCCATCAGCGGCTTGCCGCCACTCAGGATGCCAGTATTGCCGCGGAACGCCACCTGTCACCTGGCACTGTGCTGCTGATGTGTGCTGCTTTACTGCTGGTCGCCTTACTGGCGCTGGGCGTGGGGCGAGAAAGCGCGGGCTGGTTTGTGGGCTTACAGGAAATGTGGCAGTGGCGCTGGCCGCGCGTGCTGTCGGCGATTGCCGCCGGGGCAATGCTTGCGGCGGCCGGAACGCTGGTGCAGAAAATGACCGGTAATCCTATGGCCAGCCCCGAAGTGTTGGGCGTGAGTTCCGGGGCGGCCTGCGCCATCGTGTTATTGACGTTCCTTGTCCCCGGAGACGTAAGCGCGTGGCAGCTTCCGGCTGGTTTTGCCGGGGCGACGCTCACGCTGCTGGCGATGCTCGTTTTAGCCCGAACGGGGCTGGCACCGGGCCGGCTGCTGCTGACCGGCGTTGCGCTGAGTACGGTATTCGCCACGCTGCTTACGCTGTACCTGGCCAGCGGCGATCCTCGCAGCGGCGCGGTGCTGACGTGGCTATCCGGCTCTACCTGGAAAGTCACCGGGCAACAGGCTTTGGTGAGCGGCGGCATGGCGCTGGTGCTGATAGGGCTTACGCCGCTGGTGCGTCGCTGGCTGACTATTCTGCCGCTGGGAGGCGAAGCCGCGCAGGCGCTTGGCGTGGCCCTGAGCCGCTCGCGTATCAGCATTTTGGTCCTTGCAGCCGGATTAGTTGCTGCCGCAACGTTATGCGTCGGGCCGCTGAGTTTTGTCGGTCTTATGGCTCCCCATATGGCAAGAATGCTCGGCTTCCGCCGCGCGGTGCCTCAGCTCGTGGTGGCGATAGCGCTAGGCGCAGGTCTGATGCTGGTGGCCGACTGGCTGGGCCGCAGTATTCTCTTCCCGTTCCAGATCCCCGCCGGGCTGTTGGCCACGCTCTGCGGTGCCCCGTACTTTATCTGGCTATTGCGTAAGGCGTAGCAGGTAACGATAATCACGATCAAAATCATAATCGTTCTCATTATTGTATTTTGAATTTTACCAGGGACTTTAGATGCCTCATCCATTTTCTCATCAGGCCGGGTTTAAACCTCGCCTGATTGCGGCGTTGATCGCTGCCGCTTGCCTGCCTGCGGTCGCCGCGACTCAGGCAGATACCCAACAAAAAACTGCCGCTAAAGAAGAGACCATTACCGTAACGGCTACCCCGGATAATCAGTTCAGCGCGGGCGGTAACGATCTGGTCCCGGCTTACCTGGAAGGGCAGGTAGCCAACGGCGGGCGCCTGGGTATGCTCGGTGAACAGGATGCGCGTAACGTGCCGTTTAACGTTATCGGCTATACCTCAAAAATGATTGAGGATAAGCAGGCCAATACTATCAGCGACATTATTCGCAACGACGCCACCGTGCAGCCCGTGCGCAGCTACGGTAACTTCGGCGAATCCTACCGAATCCGAGGTTTCCTGCTCGACGGCGACGATATTTCCTACGGCGGGCTTTACGGCGTGCTGCCGCGCCAGATAACGAGCACGGCCATTGCGGAGCGCGTGGAGGTTATTAAAGGTTCTACGGCGTTCCTGAACGGCGTGCCGCCGGGTGGCTCTGGCGTGGGCGGGGCGATCAATATCGAGCCTAAGCGGGCGGGAAGTGAACCGCATACCCAGCTTGGCGTGGATTATACCGGGCGCTCGCAGGTAGGCGGCACGCTGGATACCGGCCGCAGATTTGGTGATAACGAGCAGTTTGGCGCGCGAGTTAACCTGCTTCACCGCGAGGGCGAAAGCGAAGTTCACGGCCAGAAGGACAGAACGTCGCTGGCAAGCATTGGGCTGGATTACAAAGGCGATAAGCTGCGGACTTCCTTCGACGGCGGCTATCAGAAAATGACGGTGCATAATGGCCGTATCGGCGTTGGCGTTGGGGCGATTACGGAGATGCCTGACGTACCGGATAACCGGACAAACTACGGGCAGCCGTGGGTTTATTCGGATATGAGCAGCCGTTTTGCCGCCCTGCACAGCGAGTATGATCTGCAGGACAACTGGACGCTTTATGGCGCGCTGGGTACCAGCGAAACCGACGAGCATGGCAATTACAGCGTGCCAAAGTTTGTTGATAATAAGGGCAATACCAGCCAGACGCGCCTTTCTACGCGCTACATCGCCGACGCTTTCTCCGGCATGGGCGGGGTGAGAGGTAAGTTTGATACCGGCTTTATCGGCCACAGCGTGAACCTGGGCTATTCAGGCGTTTACCGCAAAACCCGTGCGGCCTACACCATGTCGTCCAGTAAAACTGCCGTCGGGAATAACATCTACGATCCGTCTTATCTCGACCTCAGTCGTTTTCCGACGGTCGCTTCCGGCAGCGATATGGACGATCCAACCCAGCGTAGCCGCACGATTACCGGCGGCGTTTCGCTTTCCGACACGCTCTCTGCGCTGGATGGTAAGGTCCTGTTGACCCTGGGGGCTCGCCGCCAGGAAGTACGGGTTCGTAACTACAGCTATACCGGCATCGAAGACACGAAGTCGCGCTTTGACGCTTTCAAAGTTACGCCGGTTTATGGCCTGGTGGTGAAGCCGTGGGAGCCTGTTTCCTTCTATGTTAACCATATTGAAGCGCTACAGCCTGGCCCAACGGCAACGTCGAAAGCGACCAATGCCGGTAACGTCGTCGGTATCGTGCAGTCAAAGCAGAACGAAGTTGGTGTGAAGATGGACTTCGGCCGCGTGGGCGGGAGCATGGCGCTGTTTGAGGTCAAAAAGCCGGTGGGGATGATCGACAGCAACAACGTTTACGGCCTCTACGGCGAGCAGCGTAGCCGCGGTATGGAGCTGAACGTCTTTGGTGAGCCGATGTACGGCGTGCGCCTGCTGGGGAGCGCGCTGTGGCTTCAGCCTGAGATGGTCAAAACCAGCGGTGGCACCAATGATGGCAAAGACGCCATTGGCGTACCTCGCTACTCCTGGTCCGTAGGCGGTGAATGGGATCTGCCGTGGGTGCAGAACCTGACTGCGACCGGGACGCTTATCCGCACCGGCTCCCAGTATGCCAACGTCGACAACAGCCTGAAGCTCAACGGCTGGACGCGGCTCGATCTCGGCGTGCGTTACAGCACGAAGGTGAACGACCAGACGCTGACCTGGCGTGCCAACGTGGAAAACGTGACCAACGAGAAATACTGGGCATCCATCGACGACAGCGGCTCGTATATTACGCAAAGTGACCCGCGCACGTTGAAACTTTCCATGACTGTTGATTTCTAATCCAATAACAAATGCTCCGTTATGGCGGGGCTTTTTGTGGCTGATATCTGAACATTTTTAAAAGTTGAAATGTCCGGAAACGATAATAGTCATGTACGTGCCCCGTCTGACGAGAATAGACTACGGCAAAGTACAGTTGGAGAATGGTTAATGAGTGAACGCATACAGGTAGTCCAGGGGGATATCACACAGATTGAGGTCGATGTGATCGTCAACGCGGCAAACCCTACACTGATGGGCGGTGGGGGAGTGGACGGGGCGATTCATCGTGCCGCCGGGCCTGCGCTGCTGGAAGCCTGTAAAGCGGTACGCCAGCTACAGGGGGAATGTGCCCCCGGCCACGCGGTTATCACCGAAGCAGGGAATATTGCAGTAAAAGCGGTTATTCACGCCGTGGGGCCGGTATGGCACGGCGGAGAGCAGAACGAAGCGGAACTGCTGGAACTGGCTTACCGCAACAGCCTTGATTTAGCCGCCGCCAACGGCTACAGAACGATTGCTTTCCCGGCGATAAGCACCGGGGTTTATGGCTTCCCGAAGGCACAGGCGGCGCGCATAGCCTGGGATACCGTCTATAAATACATCGGTATGCGTCCGCTGCCGGAAAGCGTGGTGTTTGTCTGCTTTGATGATGAAAACACGCAGATTTATCAGCAGATTGCAGCTGAGTGTCATAAATAAATCACGACAGCTTCATAAAACTTCAATCTGCGGCGGCTAAGATTCCTGGCGCAGAGATAACAAAGGCCGGTGTTAATGACCGGCCTTTCGTGTGTTATCCAGCAAATGATTGTGGCGTAGCCGCTTTCTCCTTCGGCTTGCCTGAAAACAGGAAGCGAAGAAGCGGAATGCGCAAGTGCAGCTCATAAAGCAGCAGCGCAATGCCGACCACAAAGACCAGCCCGCTGAAGAACCCTAAGATATTGGACGTGATGTGCGGCGTAATAAAGGCGCCGAAGAACAGCGTGAGCGGGTGGTGCACCAGATAAATAAACAGCGATGCATTGACGAAATAGGTTACCCGCGCTGATTTGAAGTTCAGCATTTTGTAGCCCAGCGAAAAGACCACGTTGACCATCCATAGCCCCATCAGCATGGTGATCACGCTTTCCGTTTCGTACATCCAGGCATCGCCGCTGCCGTAGCGCTGGTTTAATAAATAGGCCGCAAAGGCCAGGACGGCGCCTGCCTGGCTCCAGCGCGAAGGCGTGGTGAACAGGATCTTCAGCGAGTCGCGTTTGAAGGTCAGCGCACCGAGCATAAAGAACGGCAGATAGAACAACGTCTGCATCACGACGAAATTAAACAGCCCGTCGCTTAATAATGGCGGGTGAATAAGAAAAATAGTTCGCCGAATAGCGGCATATAAAAGACCAAAGCCTAAGAATAAAACTGAGAGTTTTCCCAGCGTTATTGGCGAATTATTATTCTGTTCGTTTCTAATTATAAAATTATTAATTTTTTGAAACAAAACCATGCCGAGTGTGGTTAATATCACCAGCACCAGTAAAAACCACAGGTGGGAGACCAGTTCCCACACCAGCGTGTTGTATTTTTGGTAGCCCGTGAGCGTGTGCCACAGGCCTGCCTTGTCGTTGATGTATTGCAGCATCAGGAACTGAGGCAGCGTCAGCAGCGGTATGGCCGTCAGCATCGGGATGCCGACACGCTCCACGCGCACGGTCCACCAGCGTTTCAGCGGGTAGCGCAGAAATAACATGTAGGAAAAATAGCCAGAAATAACGAAGAATACCTGCATACGAAACGCGTGAATAAAGTCATTAAATAGCGTCAGGCTCGCAGAAGGCATCGCGCTATTCACGTGCCAGTGGTGGCTCGAATAGATAAGCGAAATGTGGAACGGGATGCCCAATAGCATCAACCATGCCCGGATAGAATCCAGGAAAAACTCACGTTGTTGCGGTGCTTTACTCATAATACTCCAGACATTTTCAGACTATTCGTCTTATCCTTAAGACCTTATCCCATCAGGCTAAAAGTCCAGTTCAGTCTACATATTCGTGGCAACCCTACACTAAGCATGTCATCCTGTCGCCAGGATGAACTCTTAAAGCGTAAGCAGTTGTCTTTATTTTGCTTAAACCCTGAGCCAGTACGCTGAACAAAGCAGTGATTTGGTTGTCGGAAAGCAAAACTTTCCATTAAAATGGATAGATTGATTTAAGCACACAAAGGGGGATGTGCTGGTTAATATGAAACATAAAGCAAATATGATGAAAGTGTCCTGGCTTGGCGCTGCGGTAATGTTGTCCCTTTATACCACCTCGGTTTGGGCCTTCACTATCGACGACGTCGCAAAACAGGCGAAAACCTTAGCGGGCAAGAGCTACGAAGCACCGAAAAGCAACCTGCCTTCGCAATTCCGCGACATGAAATACGCGGACTACCAGCAGATCCAGTTCAATCACGATAAAGCGTACTGGAACAACATCAAGACCCCATTCAAGCTCGAGTTCTACCATCAGGGTATGTACTTCGACACGCCGGTAACCATCAACGAAGTGACCGCCACCGCGGTACACCAGATTAAATACAATCCGGACTATTTTAACTTCGGTGATGTAAAGCACGATAAAGACACCGTAAAAGATCTCGGCTTTGCCGGGTTCAAAGTGCTCTATCCGATCAACAGCAAAGATAAGAATGACGAAATTGTCAGCATGCTCGGAGCGAGTTATTTCCGCGTGATTGGCGCCGGCCAGGTGTATGGCCTGTCCGCCCGTGGACTTGCGATTGATACTGCCTTACCGTCTGGTGAAGAGTTCCCGCGCTTCCGCGAATACTGGATTGAACGTCCGAAACCAACGGATAAAACGTTAACCCTGTACGCATTGCTTGATTCCCCACGAGCGACCGGGGCTTACCGTTTCGTTATCACCCCAGGGCGTGACACCGTGGTGAACGTGCAGTCTAAGGTTTACCTGCGTGACAAAGTGGGCAAGCTGGGCGTAGCGCCGCTGACCAGTATGTTCCTGTTTGGGCCGAACCAGCCGTCTCCAACCACTAACTTCCGCCCGGAACTGCATGACTCCAACGGTCTGTCTATCCACGCCGGCAACGGAGAGTGGATCTGGCGTCCGCTGAACAACCCGAAACACCTGGCCGTAAGCTCTTATGCCACGGAAAACCCGGTTGGTTTTGGTCTGCTGCAGCGTGGCCGCCAGTTCTCTCGCTTTGAAGATTTAGACGATCGTTACGATCAGCGCCCAAGCGCGTGGGTTGCCCCGGTAGGGGATTGGGGTAAAGGCCGGGTAGAGCTGGTTGAGATCCCAACGAACGACGAAACCAACGATAACATCGTGGCCTACTGGACGCCGGATCAACTGCCGGATCCGGGCAAAGAGATGAACTTTAAGTACACCATCACCTTTAGCCGCGATGAAGACAAAATGCATGCGCCGGATAACGCGTATGTGCTGCAAACCCGCCGCTCGACCGGCGACGTTAAGCAGTCCAACCTGATTCGCCAGCCGGACGGCACCATTGCGTTTGTCGTTGACTTTACCGGCGCAGAGATGAAAAAGCTGCCAACCGATACGCCGGTCACCGCGCAAACCAGCATTGGCGATAACGGTGAAATCGTTGACAGCCAGGTGCGTTATAACCCGGTCAACAAAGGCTGGCGCTTAACGCTGCGCGTGAAGCTGAAAGACGAGAAGAAGACGACGGAGATGCGTGCTGCGCTGGTCAACGGCGAGCAGACATTGAGTGAAACCTGGAGCTACCAGCTGCCTGCCAATGAATAAGTCTACTGAATTCTCGCCCGATTACATTGAGGCACTCCCGCTTTCTGCTGAGCAGAAGGCGGGTCTTCCTGCATCCGATCTTCAGGCGGTGCATGAGGCGCTTGACGCGCAGCATCACCACTATGAGCGTGCGGATGATTCTCCTCTTGCTTCGGTAAAAGCTCGCCTCGAGGCGAGCTGGCCTGGCTCTCTCGGCGGCGAACAGCTGATTACCGATGAGGAAGGGCGCACCCAGCTTCAGGCCATGCCGAAGGCGACGCGTGCTTCTATGTTCCCGGATCCGTGGCGTACCAACCCCATTGGCCGTTTCTGGGATCGCCTGCTTGGCCGTGAAACGAAATCTAGGTTTGCGTCAAAAGAAGAAGAGGCGTCCGAGCAGAAATGGCGTACCGTCGGCACGATCCGTCGCTACATCCTGCTGATCCTGACGCTGGCGCAGACCGTGGTCGCGACCTGGTACATGAAGACGATTCTTCCGTATCAGGGCTGGGCGCTGATTAACCCGGCGGACATGGGCGGCCAGGATTTGTGGGTCTCCTTCATGCAGCTGCTGCCGTATATCCTGCAAAGCGGCATCCTTATTCTGTTTGCCGTGCTGTTCTGCTGGGTCTCCGCCGGTTTCTGGACCGCGCTGATGGGCTTCCTGCAGCTGCTGATGGGTAAAGATAAATACAGCATTTCTGCGTCAACGGTAGGGGATGAGCCTATCAACCCTGAACACCGTACGGCGCTTATCATGCCGATTTGTAATGAAGACGTGGATCGCGTGTTTGCCGGCCTGCGTGCGACCTGGGAGTCGGTAAAAGCGACCGGGCAGCAGGCTCATTTCGACGTCTACATTCTGAGCGACAGCTACAACCCGGATATCTGCGTTGCCGAGCAGAAGGCCTGGATGGAGCTGGTGGCGGAAGTGCAGGGCGAAGGGCAAATATTCTATCGCCGCCGCCGCCGCCGCGTGAAGCGCAAAAGCGGTAACATTGATGACTTCTGCCGTCGCTGGGGCAAGCAGTACAGCTACATGGTGGTGCTGGACGCCGACTCCGTAATGAGCGGTGATTGCCTGACCAACCTTGTGCGCCTGATGGAAGCGAACCCGAAGGCAGGCATTATTCAGTCTTCGCCAAAAGCGTCCGGTATGGACACGCTGTACGCGCGCTGCCAGCAGTTCGCCACCCGAGTCTATGGGCCGCTGTTTACAGCAGGTCTGCACTTCTGGCAGTTGGGGGAATCCCACTACTGGGGCCACAACGCGATTATTCGCGTGAAGCCGTTCATCGAACACTGTGCGCTGGCGCCGCTGCCGGGTGACGGTAACTTTGCCGGGTCAATTCTTTCCCACGACTTCGTAGAAGCCGCGCTGATGCGTCGTGCCGGCTGGGGCGTATGGATTGCCTACGATCTGCCGGGCTCATACGAAGAACTGCCGCCGAACCTGCTGGACGAGCTCAAGCGTGACCGCCGCTGGTGCCAGGGCAACCTGATGAACTTCCGCCTGTTCCTGGTGAAAGGGATGCACCCGGTTCACCGCGCGGTGTTCCTGACGGGCGTTATGTCCTATCTGTCTGCGCCGCTGTGGTTTATGTTCCTTGCGCTGTCCACCGCGCTGCAGGTTGTGCATGCTCTGACCGAGCCGCAGTACTTCC
This sequence comes from Cedecea neteri, assembly GCF_000757825.1. GTDB lineage: Bacteria > Pseudomonadota > Gammaproteobacteria > Enterobacterales > Enterobacteriaceae > Cedecea > Cedecea selenatireducens. The sequence goes on along the minus strand of NZ_CP009451.1, from coordinate 979,348 downwards.
TGCAGCCGCGCCAGCTGTTCCCGGTCTGGCCGCAGTGGCGTCCTGAGCTGGCGATAGCGCTGTTTGCCTCGACGATGGTTCTGCTGTTCCTGCCGAAGCTGCTGAGTATCATTCTGATCTGGTGTAAGGGCTCCAAAGAGTATGGCGGCTTCCTGCGCGTGACCTGTTCGCTGCTGCTTGAAGTGCTGTTCTCCGTGCTGCTGGCGCCGGTGCGCATGCTGTTCCATACCGTGTTTGTGGTCAGCGCGTTCCTCGGTTGGGAAGTGGTCTGGAACTCACCGCAGCGTGACGATGACTCCACGCCGTGGGGTGAAGCCTTTATGCGCCATGGTTCTCAGCTTCTGCTGGGTCTGGTCTGGGCCGTAGGGATGGCGTGGCTGGATCTGCGCTTCCTGTTCTGGCTGGCGCCGATCGTGTTCTCGCTGATCCTGTCGCCGTTCGTTTCCGTGCTCTCGAGCCGGGCGACCCTCGGCCTGCGCACTAAGCGCTGGAAGCTGTTCCTGATCCCGGAAGAGTATTCCCCGCCTCAGGTACTGGTAGATACCGAGAACTATCTGGAGCTGAACCGCAGCCGCACGCTGGACGATGGCTTTATGCACGCGGTGTTTAACCCGTCGTTTAACGCCCTGAGTACCGCGATGGCGACGGCTCGCCACCGTAAGAGCCTGGTGCTGGAGATTGCCCGTGACCGCCACGTTGAGCAGGCGCTGAACGAGACGCCGGACAAGCTCAACCGTGACCGCCGCCTGGTGCTGCTGAGCGACCCGATGACCATGTCGCGTCTGCATTACCGCGTGTGGGCTAATCCGGAGCGCTATTCCTCCTGGGTTGATAGCTACAACAAGCTGCAGCTTAACCCGCTGGCGCTTTCGACCAAATAACGTCGTAGCGCCCTGAAGATGCCGACCTTCGGGTCGGCATTTTTTTGCCTTTTATCCGGCGATGGTTATACTCAGCGCGATATAAACAGGAGAGCGGGTGTGGGTAAAATAATTGCGGTGCTGGTGATGGCCTTTCTGCTGAGCGGCTGCGGCAGCATTATCAGCAGAACGGTGCCGGGGCAGGGACACGGTAACCAGTACTACCCCGGCGTGCGTTGGGACGTGCGCGAAGGTGCATGGCGCTATATCACCGTGCTGGACCTGCCGTTTTCGCTGATTTTTGACACCCTGCTGCTGCCGATTGACGCCAGCCACGGGCCTTATGAGTAGCGGCTAGCGCTCATCCCACTCGTCTGCTGCCGTGCGACCCTCTTCGGTGTCCAGCGGCGGCTCGAGCTGAAACTCACCTTCGTCCCACTCGTGCAGCGTATTCTCTTCCAGCCACTCCTGGCGCAGCTCAATCTCATCGAAATCGCCGTCAAACACGCTTTGCGCCGCTTCTCCGCTGAGCATCGGCAGGCATTCACCTTCCTCGCTGTCGTCGGTAAAGAACTCGGCCTGCCACATGATGTCGCCATCCTGCAAAACGTACTTCTGGAAATTGAACTGCTCGACGCTGGCGCTCTCTTCATCCACGCTTGGGTTTTCGGCAAGATACTGCTCCCGCGCGGCATCAATGGCTTCTTCCAGGGTTGCATACATGCTCATGGGCATCTCCTTGTGGCAAAGGTCAGGGAGCGGCTGCTCCGTTACGATTTCCAGTTAATTGTTGACGCTGTTGGCAAAGATGCAAGTCTGAGATTTACTCTCCCGGAATACGGACTCGTTCGGCGGGCTGGCGCAGGGTCATCCACGAATAAAGCGCGTTAAACAGCACCACGCTGGCGGTGACCAGGAACACGGTGCGAAAGCCGTAGCTCGCGGAAACGGCGGCCCCGAGCAGCGGGCCGGTGACGTTGCCGATATCACGAAAAGACTGGTTATAGCTGAAGATACGGCCTGAGATTTGGTTCGAAGAGTTGTAGACCAGCAGCGTTTGCACGGCGGGTAACAGCGCCCCGTCTGCGGCCCCTAATAAGAAACGTAATATGCCGAGCTGCCAGGTATTTTGCACCAGCGACATGGGAATAAGCAGCAGGACGGAGATAACCAGCGCGCCGATAAGGATCTTCTCTGGCCCGATACGATCCCCCAGCTTGCCCAGCCGTGGGGCGCTGATCAACGCCGCAACGCCGGGCACGGAAGCAATCATCCCGCTAATAAACGCCAGGTTACTGACGTTACCGGCCAGGTCGCGTACATAGAGGGTAAGAATGGGTGCGATAGAGCCGGTCGCCACCTGAATAATCATTGTGGTGACAAACAGGCTCAGCACCAGGCGCGGATTTTTCAATGAGGTCAGTACCTGGCGCACATGCAGCATGTCTTTTTTGGAAACCGGGATGAACGACTCGCGAATAAAGAACAGCGTCATCACAAAGCACAGGAACAGCACCAATGAGGTGATAAAGAACACCGAGCGCAGCCCGTAGTTATCCGCCATCAGGCCGCCCATCAGCGGGCCAAGCAGCGCGCCGCTAACCGCACCCGTGGACAGCGTGCCGAGCGCCCAGCCGCTTTTATGGCGCGGGATCTGGGTAGCTATCAGCGCGTTAGCGTTAGGCACAAACCCGCCAAGCAGGCCGAGCAGGGCCCGAAGCGCCAGGAATTGCCAGATATTCTGCGCCAGTCCCATAAACAGCATGACGATAGACATGCCGAGCGCGGAACGCAGCAGCATCAGTTTTCGACCCTTACGGTCGGCAAGCCCGCCCCAGAAAGGCGAAGCCACGGCGGAAAACAGGAAGGTAATGCTGAAGACTAACCCGGACCACATATTGAGCTGGCTGTGGCCGGTGACGCCGAGCTGCTCGACGTAGAGCGGGAGGAAGGGCATCACCAGGCTGAAGGCCGCGCCGGTCAGGAAGCAGCCAACCCAGACGACGGCCAGATTACGCTTCCAGTTGATAGTGCTGTCAGGGGGAGTCATACCGCTCCGAAGTTGCCAGTGCCAAAAAAGAGAGGGAATTATTACTCTGCTAATTATGCGCCTGTTGGCATTGGGCTGGCAAATCGAAGGGCTTTTTCGATCAAACGCACGGTAATAAAAAGCCGCCTGTTACGGCGGCTATTGCGCGATTATTGGTAGCGGTCTGGCATCCCTTCCGGGCGTGTCTTGAAGCGGCGGTGTAGCCACATGTACTGCTCCGGGGCCATCATGATGCACTTCTCAACGATTGTATTCATCCAGCGGGCGGTTTCTGCCGGACTTTCAAGCGGCGGGTTCAGCTCAGGCTGGATAATCGTCAGCTCGTAGCCTTTGCCGTTTGGCAGTCGGCGCGGCACAAACGGCACGGCGCAGGCCCCGGAGAGCTTGGCCAGCGTGTAGGTTCCCGTGGTAGTGGCCGCTTGTTCAACGGCGAAGAACGGCACAAACTCGCTGCCGCGTGGGCCGTAGTCGTGGTCAGGTGCGTACCAGATGATGTCGCCATTTTTCAGGGCGCGGATCATGCCTTTCAGATCTCTGCGGTCAATCATGCTCTTATTGGAGCGCATCCGCCCCCAGGTTTGCAGCCAGTCCAGCAGAGGGTTGTCATTTGGGCGATACACGCCGATACCTGGGGTTTTAATGCCGAAAATACGGGCACCCAGCTCCAGCGTCAGGAAGTGAATACCAATCAGCAAAATACCCTGGCCGGTTTTCTCGATGCCTTTAACGATATCGACGCCTTTGTAGTGGCACCATTTGTTGATGCGCTCGGTAGGCCAGAACCAGGCCATGCCGGTTTCAATCAACCCCATGCCGACGGACTCAAAGTTGGCGACCACCATTTGCTCGCGTTTTTCCTCGTTCATGTCCGGAAAGCAGAGTTCAAGGTTGCGGTAGGCTATTTGCGAGCGGCGTTTCATCAGGCGTTTTGCCAGCCGGCCCAGCCCGCAGCCAATGCGATAAAGTACCGGGTATGGAAGCTGTACAAGCAGGTATAAAAAGCCAATACCCAGCCATGTAGGCCAGTATCGCGGGTGCAATAATGCACGAGAGAATTGCGGTAAGTTCGTCATGTAAAACCTTTGTGACGGCAATTGCCGGATCTTCTAATCATTCCATTGTGACATTTTTTGACGCGCAGCCAAAATAAGCGCGGGCAGAGTGCCTGATTTTTCGCCGATTGTTGTTGTTTTTCTCGATGAGTGAGCAAAATGTAGCGTAAAACGCGGGGATGTAAATAAACGTTATTTGCTTTATGATGCAGCCCACTTTTTTTCAACGATTGCGAGCGAACACCATGCCAGTGTTACACAACCGCGTATCGAATGAGGAGCTGCGCGAGCGCATGCTTGCCGAAACCGAGCCGCGCACGACTATCTCATTCTACAAATACTTCACTATTGAACAGCCGCAGGCCACGCGTGATGCACTTTATCAGCTGTTTTTGAGCCTCAACGTTTTTGGCCGCGTCTATCTGGCGCATGAAGGGATCAACGCTCAAATAAGCGTCCCCGAAAGCCGTGTTGATGCCTTCCGCGAGGCGCTTTATGCCTTCCATCCGGCATTCAATAATTTGCGCCTGAATATTGCCCTTGAGGATGACGGTAAATCCTTCTGGGTGCTGCGCATGAAGGTGCGCGAACGCATCGTCGCCGACGGCATTGATGACCCCACGTTTGACGCAAGCGACGTAGGCGAATATCTAAAAGCGGCGGATGTTAACGCCATGCTCGACGACCCGAGCGCGGTCTTCATCGATATGCGTAACCATTACGAATATGAAGTGGGGCATTTCGAGGACGCTCTCGAGATCCCGGCGGATACCTTCCGTGAACAGCTGCCGAAAGCCGTGGATATGATGCAGGATGACAAAGATAAGAAAATTGTCATGTACTGCACCGGCGGGATCCGCTGCGAAAAAGCCAGCGCCTGGATGCGCCATAACGGCTTTAAAAACGTTTACCACATTGAAGGTGGGATCATTGAGTACGCGCGTCGTGCGCGTGAACAAGGTTTGCCGGTGCGTTTTGTCGGGAAAAACTTTGTCTTCGATGGGCGAATGGGGGAGCGCATCTCTGATGATGTGATTGCCCACTGCCACCAGTGCGGGACGCCGTGCGACAGCCACACCAACTGCAAAAATGACGGCTGCCACCTGCTGTTTATTCAGTGCCCGGCCTGTGCGGAGAAATTCTCTGGCTGCTGCAGCGAAGTTTGCCGTGAAGAGCTGGTGTTGTCTCCGGAAGAGCAGCGCCGCCGCCGCGCGGGTCGTGAAAACGGGAATAAGATCTTCAATAAGTCTCGCGGCATGTTGAATACCACGCTCGGTATTCCCGATCCTGAGAAGTAATCGCTATCCCCCGGTTTTCCGGGGGATTTGCTTTTTACTGGCGTATACCTTCAACAGAGATAATCAGATCAACGTCCTGTGAAGCTGGCCCTAAATCCTGAGTAATGTTGAAGTCCTTCAGCTTGATTTTCCCTTCGGCTTCAAAGCCTGCACGCACGCCGCCCCACGGGTCATCGCCCTGACCAATCAGCTTAGCCGCCAGCGTCACTGGCTTAGTCACGCCGTTCAGCGTCAAATTGCCGGTAATATCCAGCTTCTCGCCGTCTTTCTTCACTTCCGTTGAGGCGAAAGTGGCCTGCGGGAACTTCGCTACATTGAGGAACTCTGCGCTGCGCAGGTGTTTGTCGCGCTCGGCATGGTTAGTGTCAACGCTGGTGGTGTTGATGGTAACGTTCACTTTATCCGCCGCAGGATTTTTCTCGTCGAAGGTAAAGCCGCCGTCAAAATCACGGAAGGTACCGTACAGCCAGCTATAGCCGAGGTGTTGAATACGGAAATTCACAAACGCGTGCTGACCCTGTTTATCAATTTTATAGTCAGCGGCGACGGCCGAGCCGGTGGTAAATAACAGAGCGCTTAAGGTGGCTCCCAGCAGGATTTTCTTCATTGTCTTACTCTCCATAGTTAACGGGATGCTTTCCCCAGCATGCGCTTGAGGGTGGCATCTTTATCTAGAAAATGATGTTTCAGGGCGGCCAGGGCGTGCAGCAGGGAAATAATCACCACGCCCCAGGCAAGCCAAAGGTGAACGGTGCCGGCGAGATCGGCCTGAGCGCCGAAGTCCGTTAGCGTAGCGGGCACCTCGAACCAGCCAAAGACGCTAACAGGTTTGCCGTCAGCCGTTGAAATCAGATACCCGCTCAGCAAAATGGCGAACAATAATGCGTACAGCAAAATATGAGCGATAAGTGCACCGATCCGCGTCAGGCGTGAATAGCTTTTTAGCGGAGGTGGTGGTGGAGAAATAAAGCGCCAGACAATACGTATCACCAGCCCGAGCATCAACAATATGCCGATGCTTTTATGTATTTCCGGGGCCTTATGGTACCAGACGTCGTAATAGCCCAGCGTGACCATCCACAGCCCGAGGGCAAACATGCCATACACCGTCGCGGCGATCAGCCAGTGAAGCAGAACCGAAAGGTGTCCATAGCGTTCGGGTGAGTTTCGCCATTGCATATTTATGCGTCCATGTATTGCCAATAAAGGTAAAACATAGGCGTTCTGTTAACGTCAGATCAACATAAATATTCCCTTTGGGGCATATATTTATTGTATGTCTATTTTTTTGAATAACACCGGGGGAATGCATTCAGCAGAGGCGAATAAATAGAAAGTTAATCTCATGATATGGCGGTGGTAAATATTTAATCAAATTGAATTATTTGCCGCAAAACTATATTTAATTAATTTTACGTCAGTATTTGTCAATATAACCAGAGGGGGAATAATTAATAAAAATAGATATAAGCCACATCGAGCAGCGCAAGAATTGCCCAGAGAATGAGATACAAAATAAAATGCTCGCGGATATTATGGGTTAAAAATTGTATGAAGCGAGTCATGGTGGCCCCGGAGTAAAAGTGGCGGAAGTGCCCGCCACCCTGGATGTTACGCCGTTTTGAAACGAGAGAGTAGGAACGGAGATAAATCGAACGTAGGTTTTTGCCCCAGGGCAAACTGGCAGGCAATTTCGCCCAACACCGAGGCGAATTTAAAGCCGTGTCCGCTCAGCCCGGTGATTATCAGGGTGTTGTCGTGGCCGGGAAGGGTATCGATGATGAAGTCTTCATCCGGCGAGTTGTCGTAGGTGCAGGCTTTGCCATGCAGGCAGCAGCCGATCCCCGGCAAAAACTCACGCAGGAAGGGGAATACCTCAGCGCCGTCGCTGGCGACAGCGCCAAACGGCTTCCTCTGTTCGGGGGAATCAATCAGCTGCCCGCCGTTATGTTTGCCGAGCTTCAGCTCGTTATCTTCGGCCGGGAAGCCGTAGTACTGGTCCCCGTTCGGCGTTTCTGCCGTAAAAGCAGGGAACTTGTTGTTCTCGCTGTAGCGGCCGTCCGCCTGGTGCCAGGCAAAGATCTTGCGTACCGGCGTGACCGGAAGCTCCGGCAGCAGTTTGGTCACCCAGGTCCCGGCGCTGATCAGCAGCTTGCTGCCGTGATACTCGCCTTCTTCGGTTACCACCGTCACACCGTCGTCGCCGTGGCGGATATCCGTAACTTTGCAGTTAAACAGCTGGGCGCTGCCGCCCTGTTTCGCAAGGTTGATGTACGTCTCGATGGCAAGCTCGCTTTTCAACACGCCGGAGTCTGGTTCAAACAGGCCAACGTAGTTTTCCGGCAGCGCAATCTCCGGCCAGCGGGCGGTTACCGCTGCGGCATCCAGCGTTTCAAGCTGTAGGGAGAATTTCTCGGCGCTGGAGGCGACGTTGCGAATAAACGGAGAGTCGGCTGGCCCAAGGTTGATAACCCCGGTGCGGTGGAACAGCTTTTCACCGCTGGTTTCGGCCAGCGCGTCCCACAGTTTTTGCGCGCGCAGCACCAGGGGGACATATTTCTCGCCTTCGCCATACGCATGGCGCATAAGGCGGGAATCGCCGTGGTGGCTGCCCTGGTCGTGAGGGGGGTGGCCACTGTCAATCATCAGTACCTTCAGGCCCGAGTGTGTTGCATAGCAGCCTGCGGCGGCACCGACCGAGCCGCTGCCGACGATGATGAGGTCGTAGTTCATAAGCTTTTCTCTGTGGAAAATTATCTATAGCAGGGTAATTAATTCGCCGGGACGATGCAATTAACGCGGAAGCTTAAAATAAAAAAGGCACCCCGTTGGGTGCCTGTGGCTATTGTTAAGCATGGGTCATCAATGCTTGCGATAATCGCTTTCCTGGTAATCACTGGATTCAATTTTGGCGATTCCGGCCTCAAGAATTGAAATAAATTGCCGGGCGACATCGGTAGTCAGCCAGAGCGTCTGGCCGATCTCGGTTTCATCGTGCTTCTGATTATTGGATGTCAGGTAGTGCAGGCGCAGCATCATGGCATCGTAGCTGTCGACGGTGCTGATGTCCCATCCGACGAGGGGATGAGTCTGAATAACATCACTATTTTTTTCCATCATAACCCCTTTTATTCGTGTTTAAAGACAACGGCTAGCGAGGTTCATGCGTGATTTATCGTGAAGCGAGTTAAGTATATCAATAATACGGCTGACCGGGGGGCGAAATAATTACCTGGTAACACTTTTTCCGCATCATTTAGGAAAAATGAACAATAAATAGACAGGCGATGCTGAGTTTATAGAAAGAAAAGGCAAGGGGTATGCTTAAAAGGGCGAAAAATAATCAGCGGGGGAGAAAACGGAAATAAAAAAACCGGATGGCGACACCCGGCAAAAAAGTACCAACATAATTGAGGGTATTAGTCGGCAGAAAACCAATCGTCAGCGCTTTCCCAGGTTTCCTGGAGGATCTCGCTGATTCGCGTTTTATCTTCTTTGGCACCGCCCAGCACGGACAGGTTGTTGCCGGAGGCATAACGCACCTGAACTTCGCTGCTGGTGTCCGGGAAATGCTGATTGATACGGCGGGAAAGCTCATTGGCAAGGGCGTCGATAGCCCCGGCTGGCAACGGTGTGGTTTTGGCTATAGTCACTTCAATACGCATAACGACCCCCTGTACAATATACTGGATATTTATACAGGTTAAATTTCCAGTAAGCAACAGGGGGCGTTGAAAAATTTAGCCTTTAACCGACCAGGTTACGTCCTCGCCGGCGAGGAACGGGACGATGCTGTCGTCACCGGCTTCAATCAGCTCCGGCATTTTCTCGGCAACGCGTACCAGCTCGATACTGTCTTCATTCAGCGGCAGGCCGTAGAAACGTGGGCCGTTCAGCGAGGTGAAAGCCTCGAAGTGCTGCAGCGCATTCATTTCTTCAAACACCGTGGCATAGGCGCCCAGCGCGGACGGCGCGTTAAAGCAGCCTGCGCAGCCGCAGCTTGTCTCTTTGCGATGGCGCGAGTGCGGCGCGGAGTCGGTGCCGAGGAATACGCGGTCACAGCCGCTGGCAACCAGCTCGCGCAGGGCATCCTGGTGAACGCTACGCTTCAGAATTGGCAGGCAGTAAAGGTGTGGCCGGATGCCGCCTACCAGCATGTGATTGCGGTTAAACATCAGGTGCTGAGGCGTGATGGTCGCCCCAATCAGCGAGTTGCCTTCCTTCACATACTGGGCCGCATCTTTGGTGGTGATGTGTTCGAACACGACCTTCAGTTCCGGCAGTTGGCGGCGCAATGGCTCCATGACGGTTTCGATAAAACGCGCTTCGCGATCGAAAATATCGATATCGGCATGGGTGACTTCGCCGTGCACCAGCAGCGGCATGCCAATTTTTTGCATGCGTTCAAGCACCGGCATGATAGCGGCAGTACTGGTGACGCCGTGAGCTGAGTTGGTGGTGGCATTGGCCGGATAAAGCTTGGCGGCGGTAAACACGCCTTCATTAAAACCGCGCTCAATTTCGTTAGGGTCGAGCGTGTCGGTCAGGTAGCAGGTCATCAGGGGTTCGAAGTTTTGACCGGCCGGAACGGCATCAAGAATACGCTGACGGTAGGCGACAGCCGCTTCCACGCTGGTAACAGGAGGCGCAAGATTGGGCATCACAATCGCGCGGCCATACGTCTGGCTGGTGTAAGGCACCACGGTTTTCAGCATATCACCATCGCGAAGGTGGATATGCCAGTCATCTGGGCGGCGGATTTTTAATACCTGAGGTAATGCGGTCATGAATGTGCTCCGGCGTGAGAGGGAAAATCAGTCATCAAGGGCTGGTTTTATGCCGGGCACTAAGGATAAGGGGAAACGTTATCGTTTGCACCACTTATGTTGTACAAAACTCTCAGAGCAGAAATCTGCCCTGAGAGAGAGGCTATCAGTCCGTTAATGGGATGATAATTTCACCGGGCTTCACTTCGATGCCTTTGGCATATTTCTTCGCCAGTGACTCGCCTTTGCTGCGATCTTCACTCAGGACATAGGCCGGTTGCTGATTGAAGTAGCTGCGCAGCGACTGGTTCAGGTAAGGCACGATGGTTTGCAGCACGGTTTGCATTTTTTGCGGCTCAACCTGAGCATCCACCACTTCCATTTCCTGCAGGTAGATAGCGCCTTGTTCTTTATTGAACACCGGCAGCGCTTTCAGCTTCAGCTTCAGGGTGGCTTTCTGATTGCCAAACAGCGACGTCATGTCCAGATTGGCGTCGCCGGTCAGGGTGACTTTATTCGGCTCTTCCCGCCCAATCTGGCTGACTAAGTTGGTTAACACGACGTGGGCATCTGCCACGCCGGGCAGGCCAATGTCTTTCGCGAAGTTATTGTGTTTTTCCAGCGACTGGTTGATCTCCTGTTCACTCACGCTGTACTGCGTTAACTGGTTGCATCCTGACAGCAGGCCGCTAAGCATCAATGCTGCGGCAAAAACAATCTTCTTCATAGGCTTCCTCAAAATAGCGGCTCCAATGCCGTGCCTTGCGTTAATCAGCATAATGCGGCCCGGCGTTAGCGGCTACAGGAAAAAGATGAAAGGGGGGATTTACCCCTGGCCTCCGGGCTCGAACATCGTCGGTTCAACCGGTTTGAGGCTGAACTGCCACCACAGCGCGGCAAGGGTAATACAGCCGATAATCCCGAGCATCGCCCAGGGCAACTCCGGCTGCTGCAGCGCTTTCCCCGCGTCAAACAGCCAGCCGCCGCCGGTATAGCCCAGCGCGCCGCCCAGCGACAGCCCTAAACGGCTGAACCCCATATAGCTGCCGCGCGCGCGGGCATCGGCCAGCGAGGCGCTCAGGGTTTCCCTGGCGGGCTCGGCAATAATCGAGCCGATATAGAAAGTACAAATCAGGGCAAAAAGCTGCTGTAAGCTCGAGGTAAGGCCAATAGGCATCAGGCTGACCGTCATCAGAACCAGCCCGGCCATGAGGCGTTGCTCAAGGCGGAAGCGCTTTTCGCTCCAGCGGGCGATAGGGTAGAGCAGCGTCAGCGAAAGCGCCGCTTCAATGGCGTACATCCATTTCACCGCCGATGCGGTACCTGCAATGTCGTTCACCATCAGCGGCAGCATTAGCATGACCTGCACCGCCAGCATGTAATAGCCGGTTAGCGTCAGCACATAGGTAATAAAGCGTTTGTCGCGGAATACGCGCCCCATGCCTTCACGCATTGGCGTGCGGATGGTCGAAAGCTTATAGGCAGGAAGCAGCCAGGCGTTAAGCGCTGCGCAAAGCACGAACATCACCGCACCCACGGCGCACACCAGGCGGAAATCATACTGCAGCAGCCAGCTCCCCAGCAGGGCGCCGATAACCGCGCCAGCGCTGTCCTGCATCATCAGTATCGAGAAGAAGCGGCCCCGGTGCTGAGGGCGAACCAGTTTGACGACCAGCGCCGAGCGGGGAGGGTCAAACAACGTCCCGCCGATGGCGGAGAGCAGGCACGAGAGCCACAGCATCCACGGTTCGGTAGCGATCCCCATGGTGGCAAACCCGGCGGCGCGCAGCAGCATGCCGGTGACGATCATCGGTTTAGCACCGAGCCTGTCGGCAATAGCGCCGCCAAAGACGCCCAGCCCCTGCTGGATAAACTGACGCAGACCCAGGGCAATCCCGACCATCAATGCGGCCCAGCCTAACTGGTCAACGAAGCGGATGGAAATCAAAGGGAAGACAACGAAAAAGCCCAATACCACTAACATGTTATCAAGCAGCAGGAAATATTTACCCAGGCTCCTTGCCTGCGCCACCCGCGACATCTCCCCTCCAGGGAACTTAATTAAACGTGACAGAGACTTATTCTCGCCTGCCGTCCGAGCTTTTGACACAAGGTGCAGGACAATATTTTTTTATCGTGCAACGAGTTTGATTTAACTCTTTAATCGAAAAAAATGATGTTGCTTCATGTTGTTGTTTTCACTCGGCGGGCAGGCACAGGTATAGTAATAAGATGAGCCCCGAGAAGCGGGATGAAGGAGTGGGATAAACATGTTTGGCTACCGCAATAATGCACCGAAAGTTCGCCTGGTGACCGACAGACTGGTGGTGCGTCTGGTTTATGAGCGAGATGCCTGGCGTATGGCGGATTACTACACCGAAAATCGTCAATTTCTGAAGCCCTGGGAACCCATTCGGGATGAAAGCTACTGTTATCCGTCAGGCTGGCAGGCAAGGCTTGGCATGATCAATGAAATGCACAAGCAGGGCAGCGCGTATTACTTTGCGCTGCTCGATCCGGAAGAAAAAGAAGTCATCGGTGTGGCTAACTTTTCCAACGTTGTGCGCGGCTCGTTCCATGCCTGCTACCTCGGTTACTCCATCGCCGAAAAATGGCAGGGGCAGGGGTTAATGCATGAGGCGCTGACCAGCGCTATTCGCTATATGCAACGTAGCCAGAACGTGCACCGCATTATGGCCAACTATATGCCGCATAATCAGCGAAGCGGTGACCTGCTGACGCGTCTGGGCTTTGAGAAAGAAGGCTACGCCAAGGATTATTTGCTGATTGACGGCGTGTGGCGGGACCACGTTCTGACCGCGCTCGTCAATAAAGACTGGACCCCAGGTCGTGGAGTTTAAAAATGAAATATCAGTTAACGGCGGTTGAAGCCCGCGTGATTGGCAGCCTGTTGGAAAAGCAAATCACTACGCCAGAGCAGTATCCCATGTCGGTCAACGGCGTCGTCACCGCCTGCAACCAGAAAACCAACCGTGAACCGGTGATGGAGCTGAAAGAGCACGACGTCCAGGACACGCTGGATGTGTTGCTGAAAAATCATTATCTGCGCACCGTGAGCGGGTTTGGCAACCGCGTGACCAAATACGAACAACGCTTTTGCAATTCAGAGTTTGGTAATTTGAAGCTGAACCCGGCGGAAGTGGCGGTTATCACCACTTTGCTGCTGCGGGGCGCGCAAACGCCGGGTGAGCTGCGCAGCCGTGCCGGGAGAATGTTTGAGTTCACCGATATGGCCCAGGTAGAAGCCACGCTGGAAGGGCTTGCAGGCCGTGATGACGGGCCGTTTGTTGTGCGTCTGCCTCGCGAGCCGGGGAAGCGTGAAAGCCGTTATATGCATCTCTTTAGCGGGGAGGTCGATGCTTCTGCGATGGCGGAGCAAAACGTAAGTCCGGTTTCAGACTCGCTCCATGCGAGAGTGGACGCGCTGGAGGCTGAAGTTGCCGAACTAAAACAGCGGCTGGATTCCCTGCTCGCGCATCTGGGAGATTAACGATGACGAAATTACGCGTTGGCGTGGTGGGGCTGGGCGGTATCGCGCAGAAAGCCTGGCTGCCGGTTCTTGGCGCATCCAACGACTGGTCGCTGGTGGGGGCATTTTCGCCGACCAAAGCAAAAGCATTGCCGGTGTGTGAAACCTGGCGCATTCCTTATATCGACTCGCTGAGCAACCTGGCAGCCCGGTGCGATGCCGTGTTTGTGCATAGCGCCACCAGTTCGCATTTTGCGGTGGTAAGCGAGCTGCTCAACGCCGGCGTTAACGTCTGCGTGGATAAACCTTTAGCGGAAAACCTGGCCGATGCCGAGCGGCTGGTGGAGCTTGCCGCACGTAAAAAACTTACCCTGATGGTGGGCTTTAACCGCCGTTTTGCCCCGCGCTATCAGCAATTAAAAGAAAAGCTGTCCGCAGGGGCGGCGTCCCTTCGCATGGATAAACATCGCAGCGACAGCGTTGGCCCGAACGATCTGCGCTTCACCCTGCTGGATGACTATCTCCACGTGGTGGATACCGCGCTGTGGCTTGGGGGCGGAAATGCCCAGCTGCAAAGCGGGACGCTGCAGACCAACGAGCTGGGGCAGATGCTGTATGCCGAGCACCATTTCAGCCTGGGCAATCTGACGATAACGACCAGCATGCATCGCCGGGCCGGGAGCCAGCGCGAGTGGGTTCAGGCGGTGACGGACGGCGGGCTGTATGAAGTCACCGACATGCGCCAGTGGCAGGAGGAGCGTGGGGCAGGGATAGTCGAACAGCCGATTCCGGGCTGGCAAACAACGCTGGAACAGCGCGGTTTTGCAGGCTGCGCCCGTCACTTTATCGACTGCGTGGCGAATCAGACGGTTCCGGAAACCTCCGGCGAGCAGGCCCTGCTGGCGCAGCGCGTCGTGGACAAGCTCTGGCGCGAGGCGATTAACGAATAAGCTGTAACATATCACGGTAGCAATTCGGCCCCGTATCGGTAGACTATGCCGACTTGTCATCATCCATGTACGCCTGCATTGCAGGCGTTCATGTTTGTGGAATAACAGAATAAATGAACCTATTAAAATCGCTGGCGGCCGTCAGCTCGATGACCATGTTTTCACGTGTGCTTGGCTTTGCGCGCGACGCTATTGTGGCGAGGGTATTTGGGGCAGGAATGGCGACGGACGCCTTCTTCGTGGCGTTTAAGCTGCCGAACCTGCTGCGCCGTATCTTTGCCGAGGGCGCTTTCTCTCAGGCGTTTGTGCCGATTCTTGCCGAATACAAGAGTAAACAGGGTGAAGACGCTACCCGCGTGTTTGTCTCCTACGTCTCGGGACTTTTGACCCTGGCGCTGGCGCTGGTCACCGTACTCGGCATGCTCGCCGCGCCGTGGGTTATTCTGGTTACCGCCCCGGGCTTTGCCGACACCGCGGATAAATTCGCGCTGACCTCAAGCCTGCTGCGTATCACCTTCCCGTATATTTTGCTGATTTCGCTGGCGTCGCTGGTGGGGGCCATCCTGAATACCTGGAACCGTTTCTCGGTCCCGGCGTTTGCCCCGACTTTCCTCAACCTCAGTATGATTGGCTTTGCGCTGTTTGCTGCCCCGCACTTTAACCCGCCGATTCTGGCGCTGGCCTGGGCGGTAACGGTGGGCGGCGTGTTGCAGTTGGCCTACCAGCTGCCGCACCTGAAGAAAATCGGCATGCTTGTACTGCCGCGCATCAGCTTTAAAGATGCCGGTGCGATGCGGGTTATCAAGCAGATGGGGCCGGCGATTCTTGGCGTTTCCGTCAGCCAGATTTCGCTGATCATCAATACCATTTTTGCCTCTTTCCTGGTGTCCGGCTCGGTCTCCTGGATGTATTATGCCGACCGCCTGATGGAGTTCCCTTCTGGGGTGCTGGGCGTGGCGTTAGGCACAATTTTGCTGCCGTCGCTGGCGAAGAGCTTTGCCACCGGCAACCACGATGAATACTCGCGCCTGATGGACTGGGGCCTGCGCCTTTGTTTCCTGCTGGCGCTGCCGAGCGCCGTGGCGCTGGGTATCCTGGCCAAACCGCTGACCGTGTCTTTGTTCCAGTACGGCAAATTCTCTGCTTTTGATGCCCTGATGACCCAGCGCGCGCTGGTCGCGTACTCCGTCGGCCTGATGGGGCTTATCGTGGTGAAAGTGCTGGCGCCGGGCTTCTATTCCCGCCAGGACATTAAAACGCCGGTGAAGATAGCCATCGTGACGCTGATTTTAACCCAGCTGATGAACCTGGTGTTTATCGGCCCGCTGAAACACGCCGGGCTTTCGCTGTCGATTGGTCTGGGGGCCTGTATTAACGCCTCGCTGCTTTACTGGCAGCTGCGTAAACAGGATATCTTCAAGCCGCAGGCGGGCTGGGCGCCGTTCCTACTGCGCCTGGTGGCAGCGGTGGTGGTGATGTCCGCGGTGCTGGTTGGGCTGATGTACGTCATGCCTGCCTGGGATTTAGGCAATATGCCTTATCGACTGCTGCGGCTGATGGCGGTTGTCGTGGCGGGCGTGGTCGCCTATTTTGCGACGTTGCTGCTGCTGGGCTTCAGGCTGAAAGATTTCGCCCGCCGCACGCTTTGATTTTTTCTGGGTGGATGACGCTTTCGTCAGGTCACCCTATTCTTTATATGTTGAAAGGTTAATTAGGTGAAAGAGCGATGAGAGGAATAATCACAACCTGGTTCGAAGACAAAGGCTTCGGATTTATCAAAGATGAAAACGGCGAGAACCGTTACTTCCATGTGATTAAAGTCGCCAATCCGGAGCTTATCAAAAAGGATGCGTCGGTGACCTTCGAGCCGGGAACCAATAACAAAGGGCTGTCGGCCTTTGCCGTGAAGGTTGAGCCGGAGAGCAAGCATCTCTTTATCGCCGGCGAGCGGCTTAAAATCACCTCGATCAAATCTTACGTGGTGTACAGCGAAGAGCAGCCGGCAGACGGCAAGATCGATAAAGAAAACGCGGTGTTGTCGGTTGGCCTGCTGATGAACAGTATTCGCCCGAAGGCTGAGAAAAAAGAGGGTGAAATGCGTACGGTGAAAAAACTGGCCGTCACCACGTTCCAAGGCGAAACGCATCTCTTCTCAGAAGATGAGATTGATATTGAGGCTACGGTAAAAGTCTTGAAATCGCTGAAATAAACAATCTGCTGGTCAAGGAGAGCGTTGACCAGCAGTTTTCATCTGGTGGGAAAATCAGATAGTGATTTTTTTACCGCCGCGGTTGCCCTGCGACGTTGCCTGCCCGTCGGCACCATAGAAGTCCGGCGCCTGATGCGGTTTTAACACGGCAATAGCCTGCTCATTGCGGGCCATCTGATCTTCCAGTAACCAACCGTTGTGCTGGTTAATGTCCCGCAAATGCAGGGTTTTTTGCGTAATCGTCTGCCAGCGCTGGCTGACGTCCAGGCTGGTGACCGCCCCGGCATTTTGCTCCGCACGACGCTGCTGCTCCAGGTAGTCCAGCGTAGCCAGCAGCGAGCTTTTATCTTCAGTTATACGTTGCAGCGCATTGCTGTTTATCTGGCCTGCGGAAAGCTGCAGCTGTTCAGCGTCCATCACCTCTTTCAGTGAATTCAGCACTGCGGTCATTTGGTCCAACACTTCTAACAGACGACTCACCGTTAATTACTCGACAAATAGCTTTGGGCTTCCTGGATCAGCGCATCGGCGATCTTGCCGGTATCCATCTTCAGGTCGCCGTTACGAATAGCCGTCTTCAGCGCTTCAACGCGTTCCATGTTGATATCGCCGCTGCCTGGCTGCATCAGTTTAGCCTGCGCATCGCTTAACTTTACGCTGGTGCTGTTGGCGGTTGCGGATTTTTCCAGACGGCTTTTCAGCGTCTGTGGATCGCTGGTTTCACGCGGTTGTACGGTGCTTACCGGTTTCAGTGGCGACGTGCGATCAATGCTCATTGTTCTCTCCTCATCGAGGGGCTCGCGGCGTAAGAGCCAGTCAGTATTATTAATTGATAGTACTATCGGCAGTCGCCGCGGAATCTTTAAAAAGATTATAGATTAATCAGAATATTCCCATCAGCATCAACCTTCCCGCTTACCACCTGCCCTGAAGACATACGAACGCGGGCATTTTGTGCCACCGCGGCGTTGTTCAGCGCTTTACCTTCACCGTTGACGCTAAAGCCCTCGCCGGAGGCAATCACCTGAACCTGCTGGCCGGCTTTTACCCGCCAGGCCTGGCGCACCATCGACTGAATAACCGGCTGCCCGGGGGCAATGTCCCGCAGTGACACCGCCTCGGTGGCCTGGTCGAGACTCATCATAGTTCTTGGGGGGAGTTGGTCAAGGCGGCCCCGTTTTAACTCTACGCTGCCGGGGTCGATTCTTGCGCCGCGCGCGATTGCCCGACTGGCGACGACGTAATCGCCCGTGGCAATGACCTGAACCTGGATAAAGCGTTTGTCGCTGCCGCAGCGTGCCATGACGCTCACGTTGCCCCACAGTTTTGCATTTCCCGGCGTTGAGAATTCGGGCTGAGGGCAGGCGGGAAGCTGGCCGTCTGGCGTTTTCACGTTGACGCTGACGTCATCGCTGATCCCCGCCAGCCGCTGCTGGAAATACTGGGTCAGCGGCAGATCGAGCGTACCCGCCAGGGCCAGTTGGCTGACCAGCAAACTGGCTACACCGCTGCAGATTTTCAGGCTTATCATCGCGCTTCTCCGTTCTCAGGTTGCGGTGATTTTAACCGTGAGTCGTTTTGATCAAGGCGACAAATAGCGACGTATTTTGCGCTTATTCCACCCATCGCGTACGCGTAAGGCGCTTTAAGCTTTCGGACGATTCCTAATTCTATGGACCATGGAGGAAGCATGCTCGATAAACTGGACGCCGCACTGCGATTTCAGCAGGAAGCGCTTAATTTGCGTGCCCAGCGTCAAGAGATCCTGGCCGCGAATATCGCCAATGCCGACACGCCGGGCTTTCAGGCGCGCGATATCGACTTTGCCAGTGAAATGAAAAAAGTGATGGAGCGCGGACGCGTTGAAGGGGGCGGCATGTCGCTTGCGCTGACTTCGGCTCGCCATATTCCGGCCCAGACCCACTCCACTCCGTCGCTCGATCTCCTCTACCGCGTACCTGACCAGCCTGCAATGGACGGCAACACCGTCGATATGGACCGCGAACGTACGCAGTTTGCCGATAACAGCCTGAATTACCAAACAAACCTGACGGTGCTTGGCGGGCAAATCAAAAGCATGATGTCGGTGCTACAGGGATAATCGATGGCCTTACTCAATATTTTCGACATCGCCGGTTCGGCTATGACCGCCCAGTCCAAGCGCATGAACGTGGCGGCAAGTAACCTCGCCAACGCCGACAGCGTGACCGGGCCAGACGGCCAGCCTTACCGCGCAAAACAGGTCGTTTTTCAGGTGGACGCAGCACCTGGTGCAGCGACCGGTGGCGTTAAAGTGACCAAAGTGGTGGAGAGCGATGCGCCGGATAAGCTGGTTTTCCAGCCGGGCAACCCGCTCGCAGACGCGCGCGGCTACGTGCGTATGCCTAACGTAGACGTGGTCGGCGAGATGGTGAACAGCATGTCTGCCTCCCGCAGCTACCAGGCCAACGTCGAGGTGCTCAACACCGTGAAGGGCATGATGATGAAAACGCTCACTCTCGGTCAGTAACAGGAGCCTATATGTCCCTTGCAGTCAAAATGAACGATCCGACTAACAATGTTGATCCTACGGCTGGCGCATCCAAAAACAGCCTGACGGGCAACAGCGCGGCAGACCTGCAGGGGAGCTTCTTGACCCTGCTGGTGGCGCAGTTAAAAAACCAGGATCCGACCAACCCAATGCAGAACAACGAACTGACCACGCAGCTGGCGCAGATCAGTACCGTGAGCGGCATCGAAAAACTCAACACCACGCTGGGTTCTGTCTCCGGCCAGCTGAACCAGAACCAGTCTCTGCAGGCGAGCGCCCTGATTGGTCACGGCGTCATGATCCCCGGCAACAAAGTGCTGGCAGGCACGGACTCCAAAACCAACACCATCAGCACCACGCCGTTTGGCGTTGAGCTGCAGCAGGCGGCGGATAAAGTCACCGCGACGATCTCTGATAAGGACGGCAAAGTGGTCCGCACCATCGAGATTGGCGGCCTGAGCGCCGGGGTTCACACCTTTACCTGGGACGGCAGCGCCAACGACGGCACTAACGTGCCGGACGGCTCTTATACCGTAGCAATCAATGCTACCAACGGCGGGACGCAGCTGGTGGCTCAGCCGCTGAACTTCGCCATGGTGAACGGCGTTATCAACGGCAAAGATGGCGCGAAGCTGGATCTCGGAACCTACGGTTCCACGACCCTTGATGCAATCAGGCAAATTATTTAAGCCTATAACCTTAGCAGGAGTAAGACATGGCGTTTTCTCAAGCGGTCAGCGGCTTAAATGCTGCGGCCACCAACCTGGACGTGATTGGTAACAACATTGCCAACTCCGCCACCTACGGTTTTAAATCCGGCTCGGTCTCTTTTGCCGACATGTTTGCAGGCTCTAAAGTGGGCCTGGGCGTTAAAGTTGCGGGCGTGACCCAGAACTTTGGCGACGGTACAACCACCAGCACCGGCCGTGGCCTGGACGTGGCGATCAGCCAGAACGGTTTCTTCCGCCTGGTCGACAGCTCCGGCTCCGTTTTTTACAGCCGTAACGGTCAGTTCAAGCTGGATGAAAACCGCAACCTGGTGAACATGCAGGGCCTGCAGCTGACCGGTTACCCGGCCACCGGCACCCCGCCAACCATTCAGCAGGGCGCAAACCCGGTAGGGCTGTCTGTGCCGAATACCCTGATGGCGGCAAAATCCACCACCACGGCGTCCCAGCAGATCAACCTCAACTCTACCGACAAACTGCCAGCCACTACGCCGTTTGATCCGACCAAAGCGGATAGCTACAACAAGAAGGGCACGGTAACCGTCTATGACAGCCAGGGTAACGCCCACGGCATGGACATTTACTACGTGAAGAGCGCGGATAATACCTGGGCAGTTTATACCAAGGATTCCTCTGTTGCGGGTTCAACGGCAACTCCTGCAGGGTTTATGCGTTTCGACAATAACGGCAACCTGCAGGGTATTACTGCCAACGCCGCCGACCCGATTCCAAACCCGAACACGCTGCCAACCAGCATCAACGTGACGACCGGCGTGACCAACGGCGCAACGCCTGCCAGCTTCGCGCTGAGCTTCCAGAACTCCATGCAGCAGAACACCGGCGCGAACAACATCGTTGCCACCCTGCAGAACGGTTATAAGCCGGGTGACCTGGTTTCTTACCAGATTAACGATGATGGCACCGTGGTCGGCAACTACTCCAACGAGCAGAACCAGCTCCTGGGGCAAATTGTGCTGTCCAACTTTGCTAACCCTGAAGGTTTGCAGTCTCAGGGCGATAACGTCTGGACCGCGAGCAACTCCTCCGGCGTTGCGCTGCTGGGCCTCGCGGGCACCGGTAACTTCGGGACGCTGACCAGCGGTGCGCTGGAGTCTTCGAACGTGGATCTGAGTAAAGAACTGGTGAACATGATCGTCGCGCAGCGTAACTATCAGTCGAACGCGCAGACCATCAAAACCCAGGACCAGATCCTCAACACCCTGGTTAACCTGCGCTAAGCGCCTGAAGGGACGGCTTAATGGATCATGCAATCTACACCGCCATGGGCGCTGCCAGCCAAACGCTGAATCAACAGTCAGTCACGGCGAGCAACCTGGCGAACGCTTCGACTCCGGGCTTCCGCGCGCAGCTTAACGCTTTGCGTGCGGTTCCGGTTGAAGGGCTTTCTCTGCCAACCCGTACCCTCGTCATTGCCTCAACGCCAGGGGCAGATATGACGCCGGGTCAAATGGACTACACCTCGCGCCCGATGGACGTTGCTTTACAGCAGGATGGCTGGCTGGCGGTGCAGACGCAGGAGGGCGGGGAAGCCTATACCCGCAACGGTAACATTCAGGTAAGCCCTGCCGGTCAGCTGACCATCGGCGGCCGGCCTGTTATCGGCGACGGTGGCCCTATCGCGGTGCCGGAAGGCTCGCAGGTGACCATTGCCGCGGATGGAACCATCTCCGCGCTGAACCCCGGCGACCCACCGAATACCGTGTCACCGATTGGCCGACTGAAGCTGGTGAAAGCCACGCAGCAGGAAGTGGTGCGCGGCGATGACGGACTTTTCCGTTTAAACGCCACCGCCCAGGCTACACGCGGTGCGGTACTGCAGGCGGACCCTACCATTAAGGTGATGTCCGGCGTACTGGAAGGCAGCAACGTCAAACCGGCGGAAGCGATGGCGGACATGATAGCCAACGCCCGTCGTTTTGAGATGCAGATGAAAGTTATCTCGAACGTTGATGACAATGAACAGCGCGCTAACACGCTGCTGCAAATGACCTAACGTCCGGCTCACTTATTACAGGATTCAACCATGATCAGTTCTTTATGGATTGCCAAAACGGGTCTTGATGCACAGCAAACCAATATGGATGTGATTGCCAACAACCTGGCAAACGTCTCCACCAACGGTTTCAAGCGTCAACGCGCCGTGTTTGAAGATTTGCTTTACCAAACCATTCGTCAGCCGGGCGCCCAGTCTTCTGAGCAAACAACGCTGCCGTCAGGTTTGCAGATTGGTACCGGCGTTCGCCCGGTCGCAACCGAGCGTCTGCACAGCCAGGGCAACCTGTCTAAAACGGACAACAGCAAGGACGTGGCGATTAAAGGCGAAGGCTTCTTCCAGGTCTTACTCCCGGACGGCACCTCTGCTTACACCCGCGATGGTTCTTTCCAGGTTGACCAGAACGGCCAGCTGGTAACGGCGGGCGGTTTCCAGGTTCAGCCGGCGATAACCGTGCCGGCAAACGCCCTGAGCCTGACTATCGGCCGTGACGGCGTGGTGAGCGCAACCTTGCAGGGGCAGGCCGCTCCGGTGCAGGTTGGCCAGCTTAACCTGACGACCTTTATGAACGATACCGGCCTGGAAAGTATCGGTGAGAACCTTTACACCGAAACCCAGGCATCCGGTGCGCCAAACGATTCCACGCCGGGATTGAACGGCGCAGGTTTGCTGTATCAGGGCTACGTTGAGACCTCAAACGTCAACGTTGCTGAAGAACTGGTGAACATGATCCAGGTTCAGCGCGCTTACGAAATCAACAGCAAAGCGGTCTCCACGACCGACCAGATGCTGCAAAAACTGACGCAAATGTAAGGCGTGCCGGCGCGTGAAAGCGCGCCGGCTGCCGTGACCTGAAGATGAAAGCAATGCAAAACCCAATGGTGCTCCGTCCTGTTGTCCTGAGTCTGGTGTTTGCCGTAAGCGGCTGCGCCCTTGTGCCTACTAAACCGCTGGTTGAAGGTGCGACTACCGCCCAGCCGGTGCCTGGCCCTGCGCCAGCGATCAACGGGTCAATTTTCCAGACCGCACAGCCGATGAACTACGGCTATCAGCCGCTGTTTGAAGACCGTCGCCCGCGTAATATCGGCGACACCTTAACCATCCAGCTTCAGGAAAATGTTAGCGCCAGTAAAAGTTCTTCGGCGAATGCCAGCCGCGACGGCAAATCGGCCCTTGGCTTTGATACCGTGCCGACCTTCGCCGCAGGGCTATTGGGGAATGGGAAAGCTGACCTGAATGCCTCTGGCAGCAATGGCTTTAACGGCAAAGGCGGCGCCAATGCCAGCAACACCTTTAGCGGCACCCTGACGGTGACCGTCGACCAGGTGCTGGCGAACGGTAACCTGCACGTCGTGGGTGAGAAACAGATAGCCATCAACCAGGGAACCGAATTTATCCGCTTCTCTGGCGTAGTGAACCCGCGCACCATCAGCGGCAGCAACACCGTTGCGTCGACCCAGGTGGCGGATGCCCGAATTGAGTATGTCGGTAACGGCTACATTAATGAAGCGCAGAACATGGGCTGGCTGCAGCGCTTCTTCCTTAACGTATCGCCGATGTAAGCGAGGGGTACCATGGTTAAATATTTATTTGGGTTGGTTGTGCTGCTGGTAACGGCGTATGCATCAGCTGACCGTATCCGCGACCTGACGACCGTGCAGGGCGTGCGTGAAAACTCCCTGATAGGCTACGGCCTGGTTGTCGGGCTCGACGGCACCGGTGACCAGACGACGCAAACGCCGTTCACCACCCAAAGCCTGAACAACATGCTTTCCCAGCTGGGCATCACCGTGCCGACCGGCACCAATATGCAGTTGAAAAACGTGGCGGCGGTTATGGTGACCGCCAAATATCCGGCGTTCGCGCGGGCGGGGCAGAACATCGACGTTGTCGTTTCCTCAATGGGTAACGCCAAGAGCCTGCGCGGCGGTACGCTGTTAATGACCCCGCTTAAGGGCGTTGATAACCAGGTTTATGCCCTGGCGCAGGGTAACGTGCTGGTCGGCGGCGCGGGCGCTGCCGCAGGCGGCAGCAGCGTGCAGGTGAACCAGCTTAACGGCGGGCGTATCACCGGCGGCGCGGTCGTCGAGCGCGAGCTGGCCGGTACCTTTGGCAATGGCAATACCCTTAATCTGCAGCTTAACGACGATGACTTCAGCCTCGCGCAGCAGATTACCGACACCATTAACCGTTCACGCGGCTTTGGCAGCGCCACGGCGCTGGACGGCCGTACCATTCAAATTCGCGTGCCAAGCGGCGGCAGCTCGCAGGTTCGCCTGCTGGCGGATATCCAGAACCTTGAGGTCAACATGCCGGTTCAGGATGCCCGCGTGGTAATTAACTCCCGTACGGGCTCGGTCGTCATGAACCGTGAAGTGACGCTGGATAACTGCGCCGTCGCGCAGGGAAATCTGTCCGTCACGGTGAACCGTCAAAACCAGGTCAGCCAGCCTAATACGCCATTTGGCGGCGGTCAGACCGTAGTAACGCCGCAAACGCAGATCGATCTGCGTCAGAGCGGTGGCTCGGTACAGCGCGTGAATTCCAGCGCCAACCTGAACAATGTCGTCCGCGCGCTGAACGCGCTGGGTGCCACGCCAATCGATCTGATGTCTATCCTGCAATCAATGCAAAGCGCGGGCTGCCTGCGTGCGAAACTGGAAATCATCTGATGCTTACTGATGCCCGTTCACTTGCCAATGCCGCTTTTGACGCTAACTCGCTGAATGATTTAAAGGCGAAGGCCGGACAGGATCCGAAAGGGCACCTGAAAGAGGTGGCTCATCAGGTGGAGGGCATGTTCGTGCAGATGATGCTGAAAAGCATGCGTGAGGCGCTGCCGAAAGACGGAATTTTCAGCAGCGAATCCACCCGTATGTACACCAGCATGTATGACCAGCAGATTGCCCAGCAGCTTAGCGCGAAAGGGCTGGGGCTGGCGGATGCGATGGTCAAACAAATGGGCGGTGAGCAGGCCGATCCGTCCGAGACGGCGGGCCAGATCCCAATGAAGCTCGATCCGCAAACCGTTACCAGCTATCAAAATCAGACGTTGACGCAGATGGTGCGTCAGGCCGTGCCGCGCGCGCCTTCAAACGAAGAGCCGATGAGCGGAGACAGCAAAGACTTCCTGGCGCAGCTCTCGCTGCCGGCTCGTCTGGCGAGTGAGGCGAGCGGGATCCCTCATCACCTGATACTGGCGCAGGCCGCGCTGGAGTCCGGCTGGGGGCAGAGGCAAATCCGTACCGAAAAAGGCGAGCCTAGCTTTAACCTGTTTGGCGTTAAAGCGACGCCGGGCTGGAAAGGGGCGACCACCGAAATCACCACCACCGAGTTTGAAAACGGTGAGGCGAAGAAGGTCAAAGCGAAGTTCCGCGTTTACAGCTCGTACCTTGAAGCGCTTTCGGACTACGTTGGCCTGCTGACGAAAAACCCGCGCTACGCTGCCGTGACGAACGCAGCTTCCGCAGAGCAGGGCGCTCAGGCGCTGCAAAACGCCGGTTACGCCACGGATCCTAATTACGCCCGTAAGCTGACCGGCATGATCCAGCAGCTGAAATCAATGAGCGACAAGGTTTCCAAAGCCTACAGCACCGATTTGTCAAATTTGTTCTGAAGAGACTCAAGTCTCGTGGCCTGCTGCCGATAATAAACAGCAGAACCTTTGACCACACGCTATGAAGGAACCTTCATGTCCAATAGCCTGATTAACAGCGCCATGAGCGGCCTGAGTGCTGCCCAGGCAGCATTAAGCACCGTCGGCAACAATATTTCTAACTATAACGTAAACGGTTATACCCGCCAGACGACGATTTTGTCCCAGTCAAAAAGCACCCTGACCGGGGGCGGCTATGTGGGCAATGGCGTGTATGTTAACGGCATACAGCGTGAATATGACTCGTTTATCACCAACCAGCTGCGCGCGGCACAAACGCAAAGCAGCGGGCTGACGACGCAGTACCAGCAGATGTCAAAAATTGACAACATCCTGTCCGGGACGACTAACTCGTTGTCCAAAACCATGCAGGATTTCTTCTCTGGCCTGCAGACGCTGACCAGTAATGCTCAGGATCCGGCGGCACGTCAGGCTCTGCTGGGTAAAGCGGATGGCCTGGTAAACCAGTTTAAGGTGACCGACCAGTATCTGCGCGATCAGGATAAGCAGGTCAACCTGTCTATCACCAGCAGCGTTGACCAAATCAACACCTACGCCAAACAGATTGCCAACCTGAATGATCAGATTTCGCGCCTGAAGGGCGTGGGCGCGGGTTCAGCGCCGAATGACCTGCTGGATCAGCGCGATCAGCTTGTCAGCCAGCTCAACCAAATCGTCGGCGTTGAAGTCAGCGTGCAGGATGGCGGCACCTATAACGTGTCTATCGGCAATGGCCTGACGCTGGTGCAGGGCGATACCGCTAACCAGCTGGCCGCGGTTAACTCCAGCGCGGATCCCTCCCGCACGACCGTTGCGTTTGTCGATCCTGTCGCCGGCAAGGTTGAAATTCCGGAAAGCCAGCTGAACTCCGGCTCACTTGGCGGCCTGTTTACCTTCCGTTCTCAGGACCTGGACAGCGCGCGTAACCGTCTCGGCCAGATGGCACAGGCTTTTGCGGCGGCCATGAACGGCCAGCATACCCAGGGTTATGATGCTAACGGAGACAAAGGCACCAACCTGTTCACGATTGGCGGCCCAACCGTACTGAGCAACAGCCGTAATACCAGCGGTACGCAACTGACGGCGTCCATCACCGACAGCAAGCAGGTACAGGCCAGCGATTATAAGGTTGAGTTCGTGAGCGGTAGCTGGAAAGTGACCCGCCTGTCTGACAATGCCAATATCAATCCGGGCACCACCACGGACGCAGGCGGCAACGTAAGCCTGAACTTTGACGGGCTGAAAGTTGGCGTGAGCGGCACGCCTGCCAACAATGAAAGCTTTACCGTAAAACCGGTTTCCGATGCCGTGGTGAACATGAACCTGGCCATCAAAGACGAAGCTAAGCTGGCGCTGGCAAGCGATCCTGCCTCGGGCAAGAGCGATAACCGTAATGCTCAGGCGATGCTTGATCTGCAAAACTCGAAGCAGATTGAAGGCAATAAGACCTTCAATGACGCCTACGCTACCCTGGTCAGCGACGTGGGGAATAAAACGGCCAGCCTGAAGGTCACCAGCACCACTCAGGGCAACGTGGTTACGCAGCTAACGAAGCAGCAGCAGTCTATCTCGGGCGTTAACCTCGACGAAGAGTACGGCAACCTGCAGCGTTATCAGCAGTACTACATGGCCAACGCCCAGGTCCTCCAGACTGCGTCAACGCTGTTTGATGCCTTGCTGAATATTCGTTAACGGGAGCCAGCGTCATGCGTATCAGTACCCAAATGTTGTATGACCAGAACATGCGCGGCATTAGCGACTCGCAGAGTTTATGGTTGAGCTATGGCGAGCAGATGAGCACCGGTAACCGAGTGAACCGCCCGTCGGACGATCCGATCGCGGCTTCTCAGGCGGTAGTGCTTTCCCAGGCGCAGTCCATGAATGACCAGTACAAACTGGCGAGGACGTTTGCGACTCAGAAGGTCTCCCTGGAAGAGAGCGTGCTTCAGCAAACGGTCTCTTCAATACAAAGCGCGCAGGAAAAGATTGTTTATGCCGCAAACAGCGGGACGTTGAGTGATGACGATCGGGCGTCTTTGGCAACCGATCTCGAAGGTATACGCAATCAAATCTTAAACCTGGCTAACAGTACTGACGGCAACGGTCGCTATATTTTTGCCGGTTATAAAACCGAGGCTGCACCGTTTGCCGGGGCGGCGGGGAGCGTGACCTACAACGGCGGGACTATCCCGATTACCCAGCAGGTTGACTCAGCTCGTACTATGACTATCGGTCATACCGGCGATGAAGTCTTTAACCATATCTCCAGTAACGCGACGCCTGAACCTGATGGTTCACCGAGCGAGACCAATATCTTCAACATGTTGGACTCTGCTATCAAGGCGCTGAAAACGCCGACAGCCGGGCTGGATGATGCGGGTAAAAAAGCCCTTGATGCCGTTGTCGCCAAAACAAACCGTGGCCTGGGGAATGCCCTGAGCAATGTGTCGACCGTGCGTGCGGAGTTAGGTACCCAGCTGAATGAGCTCAGCAAGCTGGATGATTTAGGCAGTGAGCGAGCGCTGGCGCAGACCGATCAGATGAGTCAACTGGTGGGCGCAGACTGGACCGCAACCGTGTCTAACTATGTGCAGCAGCAGGCCGCCTTACAGGCCTCTTATAAAGTATTCACCGATATGCAAGGCATGTCGCTTTTCCAGTTGAATAGTCGATAGGCTTTACCGTTTTGGGCGCGTTATGAAACTGAACGCGCTTTATATGCCCGCTTCCGCACCCCGGAGCGGGCTTTTTTTTAGCGAAAATTCACCAGCCGCACACTTCGTGTTCGTCTTCCGTGTCGTAGGCGCGCACGGTATTTACCAGGTCTTTCACGACTTCGGCGGCCACGTCCGGGATGAGCAGCGTCATGGGGGATTCGGTCTCGTAGTCGACCGAAACGCCGTTGCTGTTGTTGGTCACGCTGACGGTATACGTTGCCTTGCCCATTACGCGTTCCTCTGGCTGTTCACTACTTTACCCAGGCCGGTACCTTCCAGCTTCGCATCAGGCGCGGCAAAGAAGTCGATATTGAAATAAGTATCATCGGTCAAAAGCTCAATACGATGCCATTTTTGCGGCGGAGAGATAGCAAAGGCTCCGGCTTCAATCACGATTTCCACGTCGGGAACCGTGGCATCCGCATCCGGGAAACCAAAGTATTTCACCGCACCCTGCATCACCGAAAGTCGACCAAAAACGCCGGCTTTAGTGTTGTGATGGGTGAACAGCGCGGCAGGTGCCGTCTCTTTGGTCCAGAACGGCGTTGCACGGGTATGCAGATACGTTTGGGGGATGGTCAGCATAATAAGATTCCTTCTGTCGCTACAGTGAACGGAGAACTTCCGGGGCCACAAAAAAGTCGATGTTGAATACCGCATCCTCGGTTATCAGTTCGAGGTGGTGCCATTTCTCCGGCGGGAAAACGCCGAAGTGGCCGGCTTCAATTATCAGTTCTGTTTCCGGCTCGGGCGTGGTCTCATCGGCATAGCCCAGATAGCGAACTTTACCGCGCATGACGGTCAGGCGCGGATAGACGCCCTGACGGGTGCCTTTGTCCAGATGACGTTGAAAAAGACCTGCCGGAGCAGACTCTTTATCCCAGAAAGGGGACGAGCGGGTGTGAATGCAGTTGGCGGGGATCGGGAGCATGGTGTTTCTCCTCAACAAGTTCCGCAGGTATTACATCATACAAATTGGCGTGGCGTTTATCATAATGTGCATTTCAAATGCATCTTTAGTGGGTAGATAGCTACCACGTTATAAGTACTGAATTAAGGGCAAAAAAAAGCCGGTCAGTTGACCGGCTTAGTATGCTGCGCGGAAGTTAGTCCGCTTTGCCTGGGCGTGTCGCTGGCGCAGTAGCCTGCTGGCTCGCGCTGTGGCCGCCGGCAGAACCTCTACCGCTGAACTCGAAGGACGGGCGAACCCATTCGCTATTGCGAGGTGCTTCAGGGGTGTATACCGGAGCCGGAGCTCGGGTCATAGGCGCCGTAGCGTGCTTAACGGCGACTGCTGCTTCGGTTTTAACCGCCTGTTTCACCGGCTCTGCTTCTACCGCAGGTGCCGCTTCAACCACAGGTTTCACTTCTTCAACCACGGGCTTCACTTCTTCAACCACTGCGACCGGCGCTTCTGCTGCCGCTGGCGCTTCTTCAGCAACCGGAGCAGGTTCGCTAACTTCAGCTGCCTGCGAAACCGCCTGGGCAGCTTCTTCCTGGACAGGTTCAGCTTGTGCAACGGTTTCTTCGGCGACGGCTTCATCCGCAGCGGCAATCAGCTGTGGCTGTTCGGTAACAGGCGCATCGATGACTTCCGGATGCGTTGTTTCAACCGCGACTGGCGCAACAACGGTCTCTTCTGCTTTCACAGGCTCACTAACCTGCACGTCGGCGACAGGGGCTACGGCTTCAATGGCCGCGGCCTCAGCAACGTTGGTGTGCTGAACTTCTTCGTGAGACTGGAATACTTCTTCCTGAGCAACCTGATCGTGTGGACGAGCAATCGGGTAGGTGATGAACACTTTACCAGACGCCAGCTCCGGAGATGCGCAGGCGGTTGCTAACGGCATTGGAGATACCGCCGGGTAACGCTCGTCACGGTAACGACGACGACGCTGCCCGCTCACACGCAGGTGACGTGGAGAACGGCGTGAACGACGCGGCATGCCGGTAGTTTCACGGTTTTCTGCGTTTTCATCCTGCTGCTCTGCGGCCACTGGTGCTTCGACTACAGCTGGAAGCGCGATAGTTGCCAGCTCGGTGCTCGCCTGAGCAACCTGAGTTTCTTCAACAGCAGGAGCGTCGGCAGATTCAAAGCGAACTTTTTGGCTCAGCTGGCGCGGCTTACGGCGCTGCATCAGCGGGGAACGCTCTTCCTGCTCGGCTTCTTGCTCAACAACATTAGTGTCCTGCTGCAGCGCTTTCACTTCCTGCTGAGCCTGACGTTTTTCATCAGAACGACGACGATTACGCTCACGACGCGGCTGCTGCTCGTCACGGGACTTCTGCTGTTTTTCAGCATCGTCTACGACAGTAGCAACGTTCTGGCGAACTTCACGGGATTCCGTATTCTGCTGCTGACCGTTACGGCGGTTACGGCGGTTGTCGTCACGACCCTCACGCGGCTCGCGAGCTTCACGGCCTTCACCGTTGCGGTCATCGCGGTTATTACGATTGTCACGGTTATCGCGATCGCGGTTGTTGCGGTCACCGCGCTCATTACGATCGCCACGATCGCGGCGATTGTTCTGACGGCGGTTATTGTTGCGACGATCCTGACGTTGGGTATCAGATTCAGTCGCTTTTTCTTCCTTCACTTCTTTCACTTCGGCCACGGCGCTGTCGCCGGCGAAGAGTTTTTTCAGTGCAGAGAAGAAACGACTAACCAGACCAGGCTGCTCGGCTACGTTAGCTTTTGGCTTCACAGCGGCTGGCTTAACGGCCGTTACTGCAGTTTCAACCGCGGCGGTTTCCTGCGGCGCAGGCGGCACTTCTGGCATCACGAAGGTCGCCAGAGCCGGTTGCTCAGGACGCTTACGTTCGATGTATTCTTCCTCAGAAGGCATCGCCATCTCTTCTTCATGCAGCTTAGGCAGCATGTAGCTCAGAGTCTGGGTTTCTTCGCCCTTACGCACGCGCAGTACGGAGTAATGTGGCGTTTCCATCTGATCGTTTGGCACGATAATCGCGCGCACGCCGCCCTGGCGTTTTTCAATCGCGCTTACCGCATCACGTTTTTCGTTCAGCAGGTAAGAGGCAATCGGCACAGGCACGATAGCGTGAACTTCTTTGGTGTTCTCCTTCAGCGCTTCTTCTTCGATCAGGCGCAGAATGGAGAGCGACAGGGATTCGTTGTCACGTACGGTGCCGGTACCGCTACAGCGAGGGCACACGTGGTGACTGGACTCGCCAAGAGACGGGCTCAGGCGCTGACGTGACATTTCCAGCAGGCCAAAGCGTGAGATGTGGCTGATCTGGATACGTGCTCTGTCCTGACGCACAGCTTCACGCAGACGGTTTTCAACCGCGCGCTGGTGGCGAACCGGCGTCATGTCGATGAAGTCGATAACAATCAGGCCGCCGAGGTCGCGCAGGCGCAGCTGACGGGCAATTTCATCGGCCGCTTCAAGGTTAGTGTTGAAGGCGGTTTCTTCGATATCGCCGCCGCGGGTTGCTCGCGCGGAGTTGATGTCGATGGCGGTCAGGGCTTCGGTGGTATCAATGACGATAGAACCACCGGACGGCAGACGGACTTCGCGCTGGAAGGCGGACTCAATCTGCGACTCAATCTGATAGTGGCTGAACAGCGGGATTTCACCGGTGTAGAGCTTAATTTTGCTGCTGAAATCCGGGCGACCCAGCGCGGCAATGTGCTGGCGAGCCAGCTCAAGCACTTTCGGGTTATCGATCAGGATTTCGCCGATGTCCTGGCGCAGGTAGTCGCGGAAGGCGCGAACGATAACGTTGCTTTCCTGGTGAATCAGGAAAGGAGCAGGGCGGTTTTCAGCGGCTTTCTGGATAGCTTCCCAGTGCTTCAGGCGGAAACTCAGATCCCACTGCAGCGCTTCTGCAGATTTACCCACGCCTGCGGTACGTACTATAAGGCCCATACCGTCCGGCAGTTCAAGGGAAGAAAGCGCTTCTTTTAATTCGGTACGGTCATCCCCTTCGATACGACGTGAAATGCCGCCGGCGCGAGGGTTGTTTGGCATCAGAACCAGATAGCTACCCGCAAGGCTGATAAAGGTCGTTAAGGCCGCACCTTTATTACCACGCTCTTCTTTATCAATCTGGACTATGACTTCCTGACCTTCGCGCAGAACGTCTTTGATGTTCGGACGGCCGTGGGAAGCGTAATTCGAAGGGAAGTATTCGCGGGCGATTTCTTTCAGAGGAAGGAAGCCGTGTCTTTCTGCGCCATAATCAACAAACGCCGCTTCCAGACTTGGTTCAATACGGGTGATTTTGCCTTTATAGATGTTTGCTTTTTTCTGTTCGTGTCCCGGGCTTTCAATGTCCAGATCGTACAGACGCTGCCCATCTACAAGGGCGACACGCAACTCTTCTTGCTGAGTTGCGTTAATTAACATTCTTTTCATCGTAACTTACTCATTATTCTTACATTGGCGACAGAGCTGCGGGCATGGTGACGCTAACCGGGAGTGAACCGATGGCCTCGTGACTAAACGCGTAGTCGCCAACCTCACGGTTGTCGCTTGCTGAGAGGCGCAAAGTGTCGGTTGCCTGTATTTCATACGGAAATACAGCGCAATTATCGTGGGAATAACCTTAGAATGTTTCTTAAGAGTTGATTCCATTTTACCGGTCAGGCTGCAACCCGCAGCCCGCTAACTGCCTGAAAGTACAATACGTCTTACGCCATTGCTGCGTGGATGAACGTTCAGGCAAAATTGGTATTCCGCAAACTTTCTTGTTCTAACAAGATTCAACACGGAAAACCGCAACATTATTCCACTGCTAACCTTGTTATAGCAAGATGACTTTTGCTATTAGCGCCCTGTTTCTTACAGTTTTTTAACCGCTATTTTAACCTTGCGACAAAGAGCATGAAAAAAGGCGGTCTGGACGGTTTAAAACAGAACAGATTGTCAGTTAAGCACATAAAAATGAGTGGCGCTATGCGCGTGGGCTATTTAGAATCGCCGACCATGAAAACAGAGACTCCATCAGTAAAAATCGTTGCAATTTCGGCCGACGAGGCCGGGCAGCGTATCGACAACTTTTTGCTTGCCCGCCTGAAAGGTGTGCCAAAAAGCATGATTTATCGCATCGTGCGTAAAGGCGAGGTGCGGGTGAATAAAAAGCGCATCAAGCCTGAGTACAAACTGGAAGCCGGGGATGAGGTTCGCATCCCGCCGGTGCGTGTTGCCGAGCGTGAAGAAGAGGCCGTTTCTCCGCATCTGCAAAAAGTCGCCGCGCTGAGCGATGTCATTCTTTATGAAGACGACCACATTCTGGTGCTCAATAAACCTTCCGGTACGGCGGTACACGGCGGCAGCGGCCTGAGCTTTGGCGTGATTGAAGGGTTACGTGCCCTGCGCCCGGAAGCCCGCTTCCTTGAGCTGGTTCACCGCCTTGACCGTGACACGTCCGGCGTTCTGCTGGTGGCAAAAAAGCGCTCTGCGCTGCGCTCCCTTCATGAGCAACTTCGTGAGAAGGGGATGCAGAAGGATTATCTGGCGCTGGTACGCGGCCAGTGGCAGTCGCACGTGAAAGTTGTTCAGGCACCGCTGCTGAAGAATATTCTGCAAAGCGGGGAGCGTATCGTCAGGGTCAACAGCGAAGGCAAGCCGTCGGAAACGCGCTTTAAGGTCGAAGAGCGTTATGAATTCGCTACCCTGGTGCGCTGCAGTCCGGTCACCGGGCGTACTCACCAAATTCGCGTGCATACTCTGCACGCCGGGCATCCTATCGCATTTGACGATCGCTATGGCGACCGGGAATTTGACAAGCAGCTTGCGGGCACCGGGTTAAATCGCCTGTTCCTGCATGCCGCCGCGCTAAAGTTTACCCACCCGAACACCGGGGAGGTTATCCGTATCGAAGCGCCGCTGGACAATAATCTCAAGCGCTGCCTGCAGGTTTTACGCAACGCTAAGTAACGCCGATTAATGAAAAGCGCTCCACATTGCCGGAGCGTTTTTTTTAGGCCAGCAGCGGGTTACAGTCTTCGTTGCGTAGCATCTCGCAAAGGCTGATTAGCGGTAGCCCAACCAGGGTATTCGGATCTTTCCCTTCCAGCCGCTCAAACAGCGTGATGCCCAATCCTTCACTTTTAAAGCTCCCGGCACAGTTCAGCGGCTGCTCCTTTTGCACATAGCGGCGAATTTCTTCCTCGGTTAAATGACGGAAATGAACGTCAAAGGGCTCACACAGCGTTTGTAGCTGCCCGTTGGCTGAGTTATACAGCGCCAGTCCGGTATAAAAAGTCACGATGGTTCCCCGTGCCAGCATTAATTGCCGTACGGCATTTTCTTCGCTGTGCGGCTTTCCGGCTATTTGGTTATTCAATACGCAGACCTGATCGGAGCCAATAATAAGGTGATGAGGGTAGCGTTCTTTTAACGCCTGAGCTTTGGCCTGGGCGAGGCGGGTTACTAAATGGCGCGCATCTTCGCCCTGATGAGGCGTCTCATCGACCTCCGGTGCTGCAGTGATAAAAGGGATGCCGAGTTTTTCAAGCAGGCTGCGGCGAAAGGGGGAGGTTGAGGCCAGAACAATAGGTTTCATATTTTTTTCATTAAAGATAGCGAATTGGTTAAAGGCATTTTAAACTGTGCCACCGCAATGTGTGCGAATATACCCGTCATATTTTAAGCCGCAGAGGCGTTACCAGCGCTCGCTTACCCGAGCCGGGTGCCTGTCTGCAACTTAAACTATTTAGGGTAGAAATGGCAAAAGGCGCTGTTTCCAGGCCTTTTTCTTTGACTCTATGACGTTACAAAGTTAATATGCGCGCCCTATGCAAAAGGTAAAATTACCCCTGACTCTTGATCCGGTTCGTACGGCTCAAAAACGCCTTGATTACGAAGGAGTATATGCTTCCGATCAGGTTGAGCGTATCGCCGAGTCTGTAGTCAGTGTGGACACTGATGTAGAATGCTCCATGAGATTCGCTATCGATAACCAGCGCCTCGCGGTCTTGACCGGCGATGCAAAGGTCACGGTAACGCTCGAATGCCAGCGTTGCGGGAAACCGTTTGTGCATCATGTTCACACCACGTATTGTTTCAGTCCGGTCCGCTCTGACGAACAGGCTGAAGCACTCCCGGAAGCGTATGAGCCGATTGAGGTTAACGAATTCGGTGAAATCGATCTGCGGGCGCTGGTGGAAGATGAAGTTATCCTCTGCCTGCCTGTGGTTCCGGTGCATGATTCTGAACACTGTGAAGTGTCCGAGGCGGACATGGTCTTTGGCGAACTGCCTCCAGAGGCGGAAAAACCAAACCCATTTGCCGTATTAGCCAGTTTAAAGCGTAAGTAATTGAGGAGTAAGGTCCATGGCCGTACAACAGAATAAACCAACCCGTTCCAAACGTGGCATGCGTCGTTCCCATGACGCGCTGACCACCGCCACCCTGTCCGTGGACAAAGTTTCTGGTGAAACTCATCTGCGTCACCACATCACTGCCGACGGTTTCTACCGCGGCCGCAAGGTTATCGTCAAGTAATCTGGCGCAACCTTGAGACGTCTAACCCTAGCGTTAGATGCCATGGGTGGGGACTTCGGTCCTTCCGTGACAGTGCCTGCAGCTTTGCAGGCACTGGACTCTAACACTTCGCTTAATCTTCTTTTAGTCGGCAATCCCGACGCTATCTCGCCATTACTTGCCAAAGCTGATTTCGAGCAACGCTCGCGTCTGCAGATTATCCCTGCGGAATCGGTTATTGCCAGTGATGCCAGACCTTCTCAGGCGATTCGTGCCAGCCGCGGTTCGTCAATGCGCATTGCGCTTGAGCTGGTGAAAGAGGGGCGGGCGGAGGCCTGCGTCAGTGCCGGAAACACCGGCGCGCTGATGGGGCTTGCAAAATTACTGCTCAAACCTATTGAGGGGATTGAGCGCCCGGCGCTGATGACGGTATTACCGCACCAGCAAAAGGGCAAAACGGTGGTGCTTGATCTCGGCGCTAACGTAGACTGCGACAGCACGATGCTGGTGCAGTTTGCCATTATGGGCTCTGTAATGGCCGAAGAGGTGCTCGGTATCAGTCGCCCTAAAGTGGCGTTACTGAACATCGGCGAAGAAGAGACTAAGGGGCTGGACAGTATCCGTGAGGCCTCTGCTTTATTAAAAACAATGCCTTCAATGAACTATATTGGATACCTTGAGGCCAATGAATTGCTCACCGGCAAGACCGATGTGCTGGTCTGTGATGGTTTTGTCGGTAACGTCACACTCAAGACGATGGAAGGTGTTGTCAGGATGTTCCTTTCGCTGCTCAAATCGCAGGGGGAAGGAAAAAAAAGGTCGTGGTGGCTGATTATATTGAAGAAGTGGCTACAAAAGCGCCTGATACGGCGATTCGGTCACCTCAACCCCGACCAGTATAATGGCGCCTGTCTGTTAGGATTGCGCGGCACGGTGATTAAGAGTCACGGTGCGGCCAATCAGCGAGCGTTTGCTGTCGCGATTGAACAGGCAGTGCAGGCGGTGCAGCGGCAAGTCCCCCAGCGGATTGGCGCTCGCCTGGAATCTGTATTACCTAAGAGTGACTGAGCGTACATGTATACGAAGATTATTGGTACCGGCAGCTTCCTGCCTGAACAAGTGCGTACTAACGCTGACCTGGAAAAAATGGTCGATACGTCTGACGAGTGGATTGTCACCCGCACAGGTATCCGTGAACGCCGTATTGCTGGCCCGACTGAAACGGTTTCGACCATGGGTTACGAAGCCGCAATCCGCGCGCTGGACATGGCCGGCATTGATAAAAATGACATCGGCCTGATCGTTGTTGCGACAACGTCTTCAACGCATGCTTTCCCAAGCGCGGCGTGCCAGATTCAGTCCATGCTCGGGATTAAAGGCTGCCCGGCGTTTGACGTGGCTGCCGCCTGTGCGGGCTTTACCTATGCGCTGAGCATTGCCGATCAGTACGTTAAGTCTGGCGCCGTGAAAAACGCGCTGGTTATCGGGGCTGATGTGCTGGCGCGGACCTGCGATCCTACCGATCGCGGCACGATCATTATTTTTGGCGACGGCGCAGGTGCCGTCGTGCTGGGTGCATCTGAAGAGCAGGGCATCATTTCTACGCATCTGCACGCAGACGGCAGCTATGGTGACCTGCTGACGCTGCCGAACGTCGATCGCGTGAATCCTGAGAATTCAATTCACCTGACGATGGCCGGGAACGAAGTCTTTAAAGTCGCGGTGACCGAGCTGGCTCACATCGTCGACGAGACTCTGGCAGCAAATAACCTCGATCGCTCCGCGCTTGACTGGCTGGTGCCGCATCAGGCTAACCTGCGCATCATCAGCGCGACCGCGAAAAAACTCGGCATGCCGATGGATAACGTCGTCGTGACGCTGGATCGCCATGGTAATACGTCTGCCGCTTCCGTACCGGCAGCGCTGGACGAAGCGGTACGCGATGGTCGCATCAAACGCGGTCAGCTGGTACTGCTGGAAGCGTTCGGCGGTGGCTTCACCTGGGGCTCTGCACTGGTTCGTTTTTGATTAAAGGAATTTTCGACATGACGCAATTCGCTATGGTGTTTCCGGGACAGGGTTCCCAGTCCGTTGGCATGCTGGCCGATCTCGCCGCAGGCTATCCGGTGATTGAAGCCACGTTCCGCGAAGCTTCTGATGCGCTGGGTTATGACCTGTGGGCGCTGACCCAGCAGGGGCCAGCGGAAGAGCTGAATAAAACCTGGCAGACTCAGCCTGCGCTGTTGACGGCCTCCGTCGCATTATGGCGCGTTTGGCAGCAGCAGGGCGGTAAAGCACCTGCACTGCTGGCGGGTCACAGCCTGGGTGAATATTCCGCGCTGGTTTGCGCTGGCGTCATTGATTTCGCCGATGCCGTTCGTCTGGTCGAGCTGCGCGGCAAGCTGATGCAGGATGCCGTTCCGGAAGGAACCGGCGCGATGTCCGCTATCATCGGCCTCGACGATGCTTCCATTGCAAAAGCCTGTGAAGAGTCAGCGCAGGGACAGGTTGTCTCTCCGGTGAACTTTAACTCTCCGGGCCAGGTCGTTATCGCCGGTAACAAAGAAGCCGTTGAGCGTGCCGGAGCCGCCTGTAAAGCCGCTGGCGCAAAACGCGCTCTGCCGCTGCCGGTTAGCGTACCGTCTCACTGCGCGCTGATGAAGCCTGCGGCCGACAAACTGGCGGTAGCGCTGGAAAATATTACCTTTAACGCACCGGCTATTCCGGTCGTGAACAACGTTGACGTGAAGTGCGAAACCTCACCGGAAGCCATTCGTAGCGCGCTGGTTCGCCAGCTCTACAGCCCGGTGCAGTGGACCAAATCCGTAGAATTTATTGCGGCACAGGGCGTCTCCCATTTGCTGGAGGCTGGCCCAGGTAAAGTGCTGACCGGGCTGACCAAACGTATTGTTGACACCATGACGGCAGCGGCCATTAACGAGCCGGCTACGCTGTCAGCGGCGCTTGAACAATAAGACGAGGAAAACCATGAGTTTTGAAGGAAAAATTGCGCTGGTAACCGGCGCTAGCCGTGGTATTGGCCGTGCTATCGCTGAGACTTTAGTGGCTCGCGGTGCAAAAGTTATCGGTACCGCGACCAGCGAAAGCGGCGCGCAGGCCATCAGTGATTATCTGGGCGAAAACGGCAAAGGCTTCATGCTGAACGTGACCGATCCGGCTTCTATCGACGCCGTGCTGGACAGCATTCGCAAAGAGTTTGGCGAAGTCGATATTCTGGTGAACAACGCCGGGATCACTCGCGATAATCTGCTGATGCGCATGAAAGATGATGAGTGGAACGACATTGTCGAAACCAACCTGTCATCTGTTTTCCGTCTGTCAAAAGCGGTAATGCGAGCTATGATGAAAAAGCGTC
This sequence comes from Cedecea neteri, assembly GCF_000757825.1. GTDB lineage: Bacteria > Pseudomonadota > Gammaproteobacteria > Enterobacterales > Enterobacteriaceae > Cedecea > Cedecea selenatireducens. The sequence continues at coordinate 940,202 of NZ_CP009451.1, read as the reverse complement.
ATGGGCGTATTATCTCTATCGGTTCTGTGGTTGGTACCATGGGAAATGCTGGTCAGGCTAACTACGCTGCGGCGAAGGCTGGTTTGATTGGCTTCAGTAAATCGCTGGCGCGTGAAGTTGCGTCCCGCGGTATTACTGTGAACGTTGTTGCTCCGGGCTTTATTGAAACGGACATGACGCGTGCGCTCTCTGATGAACAGCGTGCGGGTATTCTGGCGCAGGTTCCTGCGGGTCGCTTAGGCGGCGCAAATGAAATCGCCAGTGCTGTAGCATTTTTAGCCTCTGACGAAGCTGGGTACATCTCTGGTGAGACCCTTCACGTCAATGGCGGAATGTATATGGTTTAATCACGGTGAAAAATATTTGCGTTATTTGGGTGAATGCCCGCAAAATAGCGTAAAATCGTGGTTTGACCAGCCGGGATTTGGTTGCATCTTTTCAAACATTTTATACACTACGAAAACCATCGCGAAAGCGAGTTTTGATAGGAAATTTAAGAGTATGAGCACTATCGAAGAACGCGTTAAGAAAATCATTGGCGAACAACTGGGCGTTAAGCAAGAAGAAGTAGTGAACACCGCTTCCTTCGTTGAGGACCTGGGCGCTGATTCTCTTGACACCGTTGAGCTGGTAATGGCTCTGGAAGAAGAGTTTGATACTGAGATTCCGGACGAAGAAGCTGAGAAAATCACTACCGTTCAGGCTGCCATTGATTACATCAACGGTCACCAGGCGTAAGTGAACATCTCCAGGCGGTCATTCGACCGCCTGAGTTTTATCTGAATTATCCCACTAGTATTTTATCCCTCCCTGGAGGACAAACGTGTCTAAGCGTCGTGTAGTTGTGACCGGACTGGGCATGTTGTCTCCTGTCGGCAATACCGTAGAGTCTACCTGGAAAGCTCTCCTTGCCGGTCAGAGTGGCATCAGCCTGATCGACCATTTCGATACTAGCGCCTATGCAACGAAATTTGCTGGCTTAGTAAAGGATTTTAACTGTGAAGACATTATCTCGCGCAAAGATCAGCGCAAGATGGATGAATTCATTCAATATGGAATTGTTGCTGGCATTCAGGCCATGCAGGATTCTGGCCTGGAAGTAACGGAAGAAAATGCGACTCGTATCGGTGCTGCAATTGGCTCTGGTATCGGTGGCCTGACGCTTATCGAAGAGAACCACACCTCGTTAGTTAACGGTGGCCCTCGTAAGATCAGCCCGTTCTTCGTGCCTTCGACCATCGTCAACATGGTGGCAGGTCATCTGACCATTATGCTGGGTCTGCGTGGTCCGAGCATTTCCATTGCCACGGCTTGTACCTCTGGCGTGCACAATATCGGTCATGCGGCGCGTATTATTGCCTACAATGATGCCGATGTGATGCTGGCCGGTGGCGCAGAGAAAGCCAGTAGCCCGCTGGGCGTGGGTGGTTTTGGCGCGGCTCGTGCACTGTCTACCCGTAACGATAACCCGCAAGCGGCAAGCCGCCCGTGGGATAAAGATCGTGATGGCTTCGTGCTGGGCGACGGCGCAGGCGTTATCGTGCTGGAAGAGTACGAACACGCGAAAAAACGCGGCGCGAAAATTTATGCGGAAGTTGTTGGTTTTGGGATGAGCAGCGATGCTTACCACATGACTTCTCCACCAGAAAACGGTGCAGGTGCTGCGCTGGCGATGGAAAACGCACTGCGCGATGCAGGGATCTCTGCGGGGCAGATTGGCTACGTCAACGCCCACGGAACCTCAACGCCAGCAGGCGATAAAGCCGAAACGCAGGCGGTTAAGTCTATCTTTGGTGCTGATGCGAGCCGCGTAATGGTGAGCTCAACCAAATCGATGACCGGCCACCTGTTAGGCGCGGCGGGGGCAGTAGAGTCCATCTACTCAATCCTTGCGCTGCGCGATCAGGCTGTTCCGCCGACCATCAACCTCGATAACCCGGATGTTGGCTGCGACCTCGACTTTGTGCCGCACGAAGCTCGCCAGGTTAGCGGTATGGAGTACACCCTGTGTAACTCCTTCGGTTTCGGTGGTACTAACGGTTCTCTGATCTTTAAGAAGGTCTAACCGTTTCTGAAAGGGCCCGCTTACGGGCCCTCAGATTGATGACAAACAGCCGAAAAAAGTGGTTTTCGACTGTTTGGGGCAAGCCAGTGAACACACTTCATTGTTTTTATAAGTCCCGGGTCGGGGCATTTTGAAGCAATGAACTTCGCTAGCCGTCTCAGGGGCCCTTACGGGCCCTTTTGCTGTTCAGAATTCCCCTCTTGTCGCCCGCGAATCCCTCTGGCAACCTTACGTTTCCGTCACCTGAGGAATCTCTATGTTTCTTATCAATGGTCAGTGGCAGGACGCACTCCCGGCAAACGACCGGGCGATTCAGTTTGGCGATGGCTGTTTTACCACGGCAAGCGTCATCGACGGCGCCGTTCGCTTTCAGGCCGATCATCTTCGCCGTCTGCAGCATGCCTGCGAGGCGCTGACGATCGCGCCGGTTGACTGGGGCAGGCTCAACGAAGAGATGACTATGCTGGCAGCATCCGAATCCCGTGCCGTTCTGAAGGTGATTATTTCTCGTGGGGCCGGCGGGCGCGGCTATAGCGCCTCAAATTGTACGCAGCCTACGCGAATGCTTTCCCTCTCGCCTTATCCTGCTTTTTACTCCGCCTGGCGCGGGCAGGGGATTACGTTGGCGCTCAGCCCGGTAAAATTAGGGATCAATCCTGCCCTGGCAGGCATTAAACATCTTAACCGGCTTGAACAGGTGCTTATCCGTACGCATCTTGAACAGACGACTGCCCAGGAGGCGCTGGTTCTTGACAGCCAGGGGAGCCTGGTGGAATGCTGTGCGGCTAATTTATTCTGGCGCAAAGGACGTGACGTTTACACCCCGCGTATCGACGGTGCAGGCGTTAATGGCACCATGCGGCAGCGCATCATTTCGCATCTCAGCGGTTCCCCATGGAGGATCCATGAGGTCAGCGAAGGGCCAGAAACTCTGGCGGGTGCGGATGAGGTCATTATTTGCAACGCGCTGATGCCGGTGGTGCCGGTAAACCAGGCCCAGGACTGGCAGTATACGTCGCGCGAGCTTTACCGTTTTTTAGCCCCACTTTGTGAGTAACCGATTACCGATGAAAAAGATTTTACGTTTCTTTCTGGTTCTGTTGATTGTCCTGGGAATCGCCGCCGGGGTTGGCATGTGGAAGGTACGCCAGCTGGCAAAAGCGCCGCTGCCGATCAATCAGGAAACCATTTTCACGCTGAAGCAGGGCACCGGGCGCCTGGCGCTGGGCACCCAGCTTTATGAAGAGAAACTGATCGTGCGACCGCGTGTCTTTCAGTGGCTGCTGCGCGTAGAGCCTGAGCTGGCGAATTTTAAGGCGGGCACCTATCGCCTCACGCCGGGGATGACGGTCACCGACATGCTGCACCTGCTCGCCAGTGGAAAAGAAGCCCAGTTCCCGCTGCGATTGGTTGAAGGTATGCGCCTGAGCGATTTACTCGAACAGCTGCGTGACGCGCCTTATATTCAGCACACGCTAAAAGACGACAGCTATGCGACCGTGGCGGAAACGCTCAAATTTGAGCACCCGGAGTGGGTTGAAGGCTGGTTCTACCCGGACACCTGGATGTACACCGCCAATACCACGGACGTTGCCTTGCTCAAGCGCGTTCATCAAAAAATGGTCAAAGCTGTGGCACAAGCATGGGAAAGCAAGGTCGACGGTTTACCGTACAAAACTGAAAACGACCTGGTGACCATGGCCTCAATTATTGAGAAAGAGACCGCGGTGGCGGGTGAGCGTGACCAGGTCGCTTCTGTCTTTATCAACCGCCTGCGCATTGGCATGCGTCTGCAGACCGATCCAACCGTTATCTACGGGATGGGCGACAGCTATAATGGTAAGCTAACGCGCAAAGATCTCGAGACGCCGACGCCTTATAACACCTATGTGATTAGCGGCATGCCGCCGGGGCCGATTGCCGTGCCGAGCGAGGCGTCTTTGCAGGCGGCCGCGCACCCGGCTAAAACGCCGTATCTCTATTTTGTTGCTGATGGTAAGGGTGGCCATACCTTTAGCACTAACCTCGCCAGCCATAACAAGGCGGTACAGGTTTATATCAAAGCTCTCAAGGATAAGAATGGACAGTAAATTTATCGTCATCGAAGGACTGGAAGGCGCGGGGAAAACCAACGCCCATAACGTGGTTGTGGCGACGTTAAAAGAGCTGGGTATCAGCGAGATGACTTTTACGCGTGAGCCCGGCGGCACGCCGCTCGCTGAACGCCTGCGCGAGCTAACGCTCAACAACGCCGGCATCGGCGATGAGAAGGTGACCGATAAAGCAGAGGTGCTGATGTTTTACGCGGCACGCATCCAACTGGTAGAGACGGTTATCAAACCGGCATTGGCGCGCGGTAGCTGGGTTATTGGCGACCGCCACGATCTCTCCACCCAGGCGTATCAGGGGGGAGGGCGTCAGATTGACCAGAACCTGCTGATGGCGCTGCGCAACACCGTTCTGGGTGATTTTTATCCTGACCTGACAATTTATCTCGACGTGACGCCGGAAGTAGGCCTGACGCGCGCGCGCGCTCGTGGCGAGCTTGACCGCATTGAGCAGGAATCAATCGACTTCTTTAACCGTACTCGTGCTCGCTATCTGGAACTGGCCAACAGCGACAGACGCATTAAAACTATCGATGCGACTCAGCCGTTGGATGACGTTTCCCTGGCCGTGCGCGAGGCCGTTCTGAGCTGGTTCCGGGAGCAAAAATAGTGAAATGGTATCCGTGGCTACGCGGCGCGTTTGAGCAGCTTATCGGCCAGTATCAGTCCGGCCGCGGACATCATGCTCTGTTGCTTCATGCCCTACCGGGGTTGGGCGACGATGCCTTAATCTACGCCCTCTGCCGCTGGCTGATGTGCCAAAGCCCGGAAGGCAACAAAAGCTGCGGCCGCTGCCATAGCTGCCAGCTGATGCAGGCGGGAACGCATCCCGACAGCTACTCCCTTGAGGTAGAAAAGGGCAAATCAAGCCTCGGGATTGATGCGGTTCGCGTCATTACCGAAAAGCTTTACGGTCATGCCCAGCAGGGCGGGGCCAAAGTTGTCTGGCTTAAAGATGCCGATATGCTGACCGAAGCGGCGGCTAACGCGCTGCTGAAAACGCTGGAAGAACCGCCGAAAAATACCTGGTTCTTTCTGAGCAGCCGCGAGCCTGCGCATTTGCCCGCGACGTTGCGCAGCCGCTGCCTTTACTGGCACCTTGCGCCGCCGGACGAAGGTTTTTCTCTTGCGTGGCTGGGGCGTGAAATAAATATGTCCGCAGAGGAGCTGCAGGCTGCTTTACGCCTCAGCTCTGGGGCGCCCGCCGCCGCGCTTGCCCTCCTGCAGCCGGACCAGTGGAAGGCCCGCCAGCAGCTTTGTGAGAAGCTGACTCAGGCGGAGGATGCCAGCAATATGCTGGCTCTGTTACCGGCGTTGAATCATGAGGACGCCGCTCGCCGCCTTCACTGGCTGTGCGCGCTGCTTCTGGATGCCCTCAAGTGGCAGCAGGGCGCCGGGGCCTGGTTAACAAATGCTGATATGCAGCCGTTAGTCGCCAGGCTTAGCGCCCGATATTCTTCTGCCGTATTGCAGAGCCTTTTACACCATTTGTTCACCTGTCGCGAAGAGCTGCTCAACGTGGTGGGTGTTAACCGCGAGCTGTTGCTCACGGAAAGCCTTCTTACGTGGGAGCGTCTGGCCCGGCCTGGCGCACTGCTTCACTCACATCATCTCTAAGAGTATTACTATGTTTCTGGTCGACTCACACTGCCATCTCGATGGCCTGGATTATCAATCCCTGCATAAAAACGTTGATGACGTTCTGGACAAAGCCGCCGCCAGGGACGTGAAGTTTTGCCTGGCCGTTGCCACGACCCTGGAAGGTTACCGCGGCATGCGCGAGCTGGTGGGCGAGCGCGATAACGTGGCCTTCTCGTGTGGCGTGCATCCACTGAATCAGGATGAAGAGTACGACGTTGAAGATCTGCGCCGTCTGGCCGCCGAGCCGGGCGTTATCGCGATGGGGGAAACGGGGCTGGATTACTTCTATACGCCGGAAACAAAACCGCGCCAGCAGGAATCGTTTCGTCACCACATTCGTATCGGTCGCGAGCTGAACAAGCCGGTGATTGTGCATACCCGTGATGCCCGCGCCGATACCCTGAGCATTCTGCAGGAAGAAAAAGTGACAGAGTGCGGTGGGGTACTACACTGTTTCACGGAAGACAGAGAAACGGCGGGCAAGCTGCTGGATATGGGGTTTTATATTTCGTTCTCCGGCATTGTGACCTTCCGCAATGCCGAGCAGCTGCGTGATGCGGCGCGTTATGTGCCGCTGGACAGAATGCTGGTGGAAACGGACTCGCCGTATCTCGCGCCGGTGCCGCATCGCGGCAAAGAAAACCAGCCGGCCATGACGCGCGATGTGGCCGAGTATATGGCCGTATTGAAGGGCGTTTCGCTGGAAGAACTGGCGACCGCGACGACGCAGAACTTTGCTGATTTGTTCCACATCCCCTTGTCCCGCCTGCAATCTCTCTGAAATCCATAGTTATTTTAAAGCTCGTAATTAATAGCCTAAGCGAGTAAAGTGCACCGCCATAAAATGGGCGGTGCATGCTCGTTTTGAATCATTTGTACGCGTGTTATGTAAATTAATGAAAGTTTTTCGCGCGGCTGGCTGAGAAACGTGATAGCCGTCAAACAAAGTTTTCGTTATTTATTTTACTCTGCGTAATAAATAAAAGGACACTTAGATGTCCTGTTTATGAACCGGTTCTCCCCCCGGTTCGATGCGTAAATGCGTACAAAAAAAGCACAAATACTCAGGAGCACTCTCTATTATGTTTAAGAATGCATTTGCTAACCTGCAAAAGGTGGGTAAATCGCTGATGCTGCCAGTATCCGTACTGCCTATCGCAGGTATTCTGCTAGGCGTCGGTTCTGCAAACTTCAGCTGGCTGCCGGTTGTTGTATCCCATGTTATGGCGGAAGCGGGCGGTTCTGTCTTCGCCAACATGCCGCTTATCTTTGCTATCGGTGTTGCGCTGGGCTTCACTAATAACGACGGCGTGTCTGCTCTGGCTTCAGTCGTGGCCTATGGCATCATGGTGAAAACCATGGCCGTGGTTGCGCCTTTGGTTCTGCACCTGCCTGCGGAAGAAATTGCCGCTAAACACCTGGCGGACACCGGCGTTCTCGGCGGTATCATCTCCGGTGCAATTGCCGCATACATGTTTAACCGTTTCTACCGCATCAAGCTGCCTGAGTATCTGGGCTTCTTCGCCGGTAAACGCTTTGTGCCGATCATCTCCGGCCTGGCCGCTATCTTCACCGGTATTGTGCTGTCCTTCATCTGGCCACCAATCGGTACGGCTATTCAGACCTTCTCTCAGTGGGCTGCATACCAGAACCCGGTCGTTGCCTTCGGTATCTATGGCTTCATCGAGCGCTGCCTGGTACCGTTTGGTCTGCACCACATCTGGAACGTTCCATTCCAGATGCAGATTGGTGAATACACCAATGCTGCGGGCCAGGTGTTCCACGGTGATATCCCACGTTATATGGCAGGCGACCCAACTGCGGGCAAACTGTCCGGTGGCTTCCTGTTCAAAATGTACGGCCTGCCGGCTGCGGCGATTGCTATCTGGCACTCTGCTAAACCAGAGAACCGTGCAAAAGTGGGTGGGATCATGATCTCCGCCGCGCTGACTTCGTTCCTGACCGGTATCACCGAGCCAATCGAATTCTCCTTCATGTTCGTGGCACCGATCCTGTACGTGATTCACGCTATCCTGGCGGGTCTGGCATTCCCAATCTGTATTCTGCTGGGTATGCGTGACGGAACGTCCTTCTCTCACGGTCTGATTGACTTCATCGTGCTGAGCGGTAACAGCAGCAAACTGTGGCTGTTCCCAATTGTCGGTATCTGCTACGCGATCGTGTATTACACCATCTTCCGCGTACTGATTAAGGCACTGGATCTGAAAACCCCGGGTCGTGAAGACGCCACCGCAGAAACCACCGCTGGCGTTACCAGCGAAATGGCTCCTGCCCTGGTTAGCGCTTTCGGCGGTAAAGAAAACATCACTAACCTCGACGCTTGTATCACCCGTCTGCGTGTTAGCGTGGCCGACGTTGCCAAAGTCGACCAGGCTGGCCTGAAGAAGCTGGGTGCAGCAGGTGTAGTTGTCGCAGGTTCCGGCGTTCAGGCTATTTTCGGCACCAAGTCCGATAACCTGAAAACTGAAATGGATGAGTGGATCCGTAACAACTAAGTTTGTTCGGGGAGCGATAAGGGAGGCGAAAGCCTCCCTTTTTTGTTGCTGACAAAGCGTGAATTTGTTTTAAAGGTCAGCACTTAACCAAAGAAAAGCGTTCAGAAGGTTGAGTCAAATGAGCGCCTCGCTCATACTCCCATCACCGTTTTCTCCTTCAAGGAACAGGTCATGGCCGAAGAAACTATTTTCAGTAAAATTATTCGTCGTGAAATTCCGGCGGATGTGGTTTATCAGGACGAACTGGTTACCGCATTTCGTGATATTTCCCCGCAGGCGCCTACCCACATTCTCATCATTCCTAACGTGCTCATCCCTACCGCCAATGACGTTAAGGCAGAGCACGAACTTGCGCTGGGGCGCATGATGACCGTTGCGGCTAAAATTGCAGAGCAGGAAGGGATTGCCGCTGACGGCTACCGCCTGATCATGAACTGCAACCGTCACGGTGGGCAGGAGGTATACCACATTCACATGCACCTGCTGGGTGGCCGTCCGCTTGGCCCAATGCTGGCGCATAAGGACTGATCCGATGCCGCGCTTTTCCCTGTGTTTATTAGCAATGCTGCTGGTGGCAGGCTGTAGCTCTCGCCCGGCCATTCCGGTGAACGGTGACCAGACGTTGGTTATGGAAGCGGCGGTGCTTGCCGCCGGGATTAGCGCTGAAAAACCGGATATCTCTCAGCGCAACGGTGCCACGGTGGCCGAGTCGTCGCTGTATAATGAGCAGCATAAACCGGTCACGCTGTACTATCGTTTCTACTGGTACGATGCAAAAGGGCTGGAAATCCACCCGCTTGAAAAAGTGCGTACCCTCGTTCTCCCGGCGCAGTCTTCGCAGCGTATTGACTCGACTGCAGCCTGGCCTGGAGCTAAAAAAGTACGTCTTTCTCTCTCTGTAAGGAGCGAATTTTGATTAGGGGACTTCATCGTTATCTGGCCGTCACCGCGGTGGCGCTGATACTGACCGGGTGTATTAATCGCGGCGAGCAGCCGGCCCCGGTAGAAGAGGCTAAACCAGGCGTTGAGCAGCCAGCTCAGCCGGAGCCGACGGTACCAACGGTCCCGACCGTGCCAACGCAGCCTGGCCCTGTTGAACAACCAGAGCCGACGATCCCGGCGCAGCCAAAAGTGCGGACCTACGACTGGAACAGCTCCATGCAGCCGATGGTCAGTAAAATGCTGCAGGCGGAAGGCGTGACGCCAGGTAGCGTTCTGCTGGTGGACAGCGTCAACAACCGCACCAACGGCAGTCTGCAAACCAGCAGCGCGACGGAAGCCCTGCGCGGTGCGCTGGCGAACAATAACAAGTTTACGCTGGTCTCTGCCCAGCAGCTCTCTATGGCGAAGCAGCAGCTTGGGCTCTCGCCGCAGGACAGCCTGGGCACGCGAAGCAAAGCCATCGGCATTGCGCGTAACACCGGTGCGCAGTACGTGCTCTATACCAACGCCAGCGGCAACGTGAACACGCCAACGCTGAAAATGCAGCTGATGCTGGTGCAGACCGGCGAAATCATCTGGTCGGGTAGCGGTGCTGTTCAGCAAACCAACTAAGGCATCGCTCGATGCGGCAGTAACTCGATATCTTCCGGCGGCTCAGGCTGCCGGTTGTTTTTCTGCTCTTGAAGGTCTCAGCGGCACAAGCTATCGGGTCGTCAGCGAGGGCGAATGTTTTGCCGCGAGAAGACTTCCCGATGCACGCCTGCCCGGCGTCTCTCTTCAGCGTCATTATCGTGCGCTAAAGCGTTTACCGGCGGGGATTGCCCCAAAACCTTATTGTCTGGCAGAAGGCTGGCTGTTCACCCGCTGGCTCGATGGGGAGGTTTCGCCGAACCTGGCCCCGCTCACTGAATTAACAAGCCTGTTATATTATCTTCATCGCCAGCCGTGCTTTGGCTGGCGGATTAGCCTTGTCCCGCTGCTGGAGTACTACTGGCAGGTAAGCAGCCCGAAAAGACGCACCCTGAGCTGGCTACGTGAATTAAAGCGCCTGAAGCGTCGCAAAGAGCCCCGGCCTCTTCGGCTGGCGCCGCTGCATATGGATGTTCATGCGGGGAATCTCGTGCGGCAGGGTGAAAAGCTGGGGCTTATCGACTGGGAATATGCCGGGGACGGCGATATTGCGCTCGAGCTGGCGGCGGTGCAGGCCGCGAACGTTGTCGATGGCGAAGCGTTGTTGGGGCTATATGCCGGTCAGGCATCGCTCTGCGTCGAGCGTCTTCGTCGCCAGGTTGCGCGCTGGCAGCCGTGGATTGCGTTACTTATGGCGTCCTGGTACGAATGCCGCTGGCAGCAAACCGGGGAGCAAAACTTTATTACGCTGGCAGACGACGCATGGCGCGCGCTGCGGGCGATGAAACATCAGGAGAGAGTATTGTGGGCCCAGTAATGTTGGATGTGGCCGGCTTTGAGCTGGATGCCGAAGAGCGTGAAATTTTGCAGCACCCTCTGGTCGGCGGTTTGATTCTTTTTACCCGTAACTACCACGATCCGGAGCAGCTGCGCGAGCTGGTTCGCCAGATCCGTGAAGCTTCGTACAACCGTCTGGTTGTGGCCGTCGATCAGGAAGGCGGGCGCGTCCAGCGCTTCCGTGAGGGGTTTACTCGCCTGCCTGCGGCGCAATCTTTTGCTGCACTTCGCGGGCTCGAAGAGGGCGGCAAGCTGGCGGCAGAAGCAGGCTGGCTGATGGCGAGCGAAATGATCGCCATGGATATCGACATCAGCTTCGCGCCTGTGCTGGATATCGGGCATATCAGCGCGGCGATTGGCGAGCGCTCTTATCATGAAGATCCGTCCAAAGCGCTGGCGATGGCAACACGTTTTATCGACGGTATGCATGCCGCAGGCATGAAAACCACCGGCAAACACTTCCCGGGCCACGGCGCGGTCACCGCTGATTCCCACAAAGAAACGCCGCACGACCCGCGGCCTAAAGCGGAAATTCGCGAGCATGATATGCGTATTTTTGCCTCGCTGATTAGCGAGAACAAGCTGGATGCCATCATGCCAGCCCACGTCATCTACGATGAAGTTGACCCACGCCCGGCGAGCGGTTCGGAGTATTGGCTAAAAACGGTAATGCGAGGAGAGCTGGGCTTTAACGGCGTTATCTTCTCCGACGATCTGTCGATGGAAGGCGCGGCCATCATGGGCAGCTACGCCGAACGCGGGCAGGCATCGCTGGACGCGGGTTGCGATATGATCCTCGTCTGCAATAATCGTAGTGGGGCGGTGAGCGTGCTGGATAACCTGTCGCCGGTCAAAGCAGAACGTGTTACAGGTTTGTATCATAAAGGTTCATTTACCCGTCAGGAGCTGCGTTCATCGGCGCGCTGGAAGCAGGTGAACCAGCAGCTGGAGGCGCTGCACGAGCAGTGGCAGGCCCAGAAGGCGGGCGTCTAATATTCAGGCCGTGAGGCCTGGTGGTATGCGGTGAGGATGCAATGATTATCTATTTACACGGTTTTGACTCAAACAGTCCCGGTAACCATGAAAAAGTGCTGCAGCTTCAGTTTATCGATCCCGACGTGCGGCTCATCAGCTACAGCACGCTGCATCCGAAGCACGACATGCAGCATCTGCTGAAAGAAGTCGATAAAATGCAGCAGCTTACCGACGACGAACGGCCGCTGATTTGCGGCGTGGGTCTGGGGGGATTCTGGGCGGAACGTATCGGTTTTCTCTGCGATATGCGGCAGGTTATCTTCAACCCGAACCTTTACCCCCATGAAAACATGGAAGGGAAAATCAACAGGCCGGAAGAGTACGCCGATATCACCACCAAGTGCGTGCAGAACTTCCGCGAGAAGAACCGCGATCGCTGCCTGGCTATCCTCTCACGCAACGACGAAGCGCTGGACAACCGGCGCACGGCAGAAGCGCTGCATTCCTATTACGAAATCGTCTGGGACGAGCAGCAGACGCATAAGTTCAAAAATATCTCCACGCATTTACAGCGCATTAAGGCTTTTAAAACGTTGGGCTGATTTTTCCCGCGCACTAAAACAGGCCAGCCTCGTGCTGGCCTTTTGTTTATCTTTTCGGCATAAAAATTGATGTATATCAATTTTGGTATGACCAATGCACCCTTCATGTTATTCTCGGTAAAGTTAAGCGTTAAACGTGCAGTAACCCTTTGTTAATTAAAGGCTATTTAGATAACTTTTAATTAACAATTGGTTAATATTTTAGGGGGTCAAGTTGACTACACCATTGAAAAAAATAGTGATTGTCGGCGGTGGGGCTGGTGGTCTGGAGCTGGCGACTCAGCTGGGTAAAAAACTGGGCCGCGGCAAAAAAGCCAAAATCACCCTGGTAGACCGTAACCACAGCCACCTGTGGAAGCCGCTGCTGCATGAAGTGGCAACCGGTTCGCTGGATGAAGGCGTGGATGCGTTGAGCTACCTGGCGCACGCGCGCAACCATAACTTCCAGTTCCAGCTGGGCTCCGTGGTGGACATCAACCGTGAAAGCAAAACGCTGACCATCGCCGAGCTGCGCGATGAGAAGGGCGAGCTGCTGGTGCCAGAGCGTAAGGTGCCTTACGACACGCTGGTGATGGCCCTGGGGAGTACCTCCAACGACTTCAACACCCCTGGCGTAAAAGAAAACTGCATCTTCCTCGACAACCCACACCAGGCGCGTCGCTTCCATTCTGAGATGCTGAACCTGTTCCTGAAGTACTCCTCAAACCTCGGCGCGAGCGGCAAGGTTAACATCGCTATCGTCGGCGGTGGGGCGACCGGGGTTGAGCTGTCCGCTGAACTGCATAACGCCGTTAAGCAGCTGCACAGCTACGGCTACAAAGGGCTGACTAACGAAGCGCTGAACGTCACGCTGGTGGAAGCCGGGGAGCGTATCCTGCCTGCGCTGCCGCCACGTATTTCCGCCGCAGCACACAGCGAACTGACCAAGCTTGGCGTTCGCGTGCTGACGCAAACCATGGTCACCAGCGCCGAAGCGCATGGCCTGAACACCAAAGACGGCGAGTTTATCGAGGCGGACCTGATGGTCTGGGCGGCGGGGATCAAAGCGCCAGACTTTATGAAAGATATCGGCGGCCTTGAGACTAACCGCATTAACCAGCTGGTGGTTGAGCCGACGCTGCAGACCACGCGCGACCCGGATATCTACGCAATCGGCGACTGCGCTTCCTGCGCTCGTCCTGAAGGTGGCTTCGTGCCTCCACGCGCTCAGGCTGCGCACCAGATGGCTTCCCGCGCATTGACCAACATTCTTGCGCAGATGAAAGGCCAGCCGCTCAAAGCCTACAGTTACAAAGATCACGGCTCGCTGGTTTCGCTGTCCAAATTCTCCACCGTCGGCAGCCTGATGGGTAACCTGATGCGCGGCTCGATGATGGTAGAAGGCCGCATCGCCCGCTTCGTGTACATCTCCCTGTACCGTATGCACCAGATTGCGCTGCACGGCTACTTTAAAACCGGCCTGATGATGCTGGTAGGCAGCATCAACCGGGTGATCCGCCCGCGCCTGAAGCTGCACTGAGTTTTTACTCTTTTGAAACCCGGCCACCGCGCCGGGTTTTTTATTGCCGGTAACCAGCATAAAACTCGGCATATTCCTAAGTGGCGGCTCAGAGTTGTCTTAAACACGCCTTGTCGCCACACAATCCCGCACTTTTGATCCGTTGTCTGATTTCTCAAAGCTGTCACCGCAGTGCAAAATTAGGTTAACAACAAGGTCAGGAGGATGTCCTGTGAATAAATCAATGTTAGCGGGTATTGGTATTGGCGTGGCCGCTGCGCTGGGCGTGGCTGCGGTAGCCAGTTTGAACGTGTTTGACCGTGGTCCCCAGTATGCACAGGTGGTGTCTGCGACGCCAATCAAGGAAACGGTAAAAACGCCGCGTCAGGAATGCCGGAATGTGGCCGTGACGCACCGTAAGCCTGTCCAGGATGAGAACCGTATTCTGGGTTCTGCCCTGGGTGCGGTGGCCGGTGGCGTACTGGGTCATCAGTTTGGCGGCGGTCGCGGGAAAGATGTTGCCACGGTCGTCGGTGCGCTGGGCGGCGGTTATGCCGGGAACCAGGTGCAGGGCGCGATGCAGGATGGGGACACTTATACCACCTCCCAGCAGCGCTGTAAGACGGTGTATGACAAGTCAGAGAAAATGCTCGGCTATGACGTCACCTACAAAATCGGCGATCAGCAGGGTAAAATCCGCATGGATAAAGACCCCGGCACCCAGATCCCTCTGGATAGCAAAGGCCAGCTGGTGCTGAACAAAGCCTGATATCCAGCGTTAAAGAAAACCCGCCAGCCACGGCGGGTTTTGCGTTTTTAGTGCTCGCCACGCAGCGTTTGTTGCAACGTCAGTAAGGCCCTGACTTCCTGCATTCTGCGGCGGGTTAAGGCGGGTATTGCCTGCGGCGACCGCTCAAACAGCGTTTCGTCGCCAAAAATAACTTCGCTCAGGCAGCGGTCGTACAGCGGGCCGCTCATGTTCAGCTCGGGTTCGTCGTCTATGGTCAGCGTTTCCTCTGTGCCACGGCGGTCGACGGCAATCACGCTGCCATTTTTCAGCACGATATTTATTCCTTTTTGCCCCCCGGCTGGTCCGGCGTATTTGTTCAGTTGCAGTACGCAGGGGACCCCGCCAAGCTGGCCGCGCAGCAGCGCCTGGCCTTCTGCGGTGGTGAAGTCGCCGGGTAAAATACCGTTGCCGGGCCGGTCTTTGGCCAGCAACAATTCAAGCTCCAGCGACTCGTCGGCACCTGCCTGCATCAACGTTTCCCGCATCATCGCCAGCACGTGCGTGCCGATATCCACGATAACGCCGTCCGGATGGCGCAGCTCGCGAGTATCGGGCTCGCCGGTGGCAAAATTGAGCGCGATGGGCTCTCCGGCGGCATTAAAGCCGCTCGGCTCAAGTAAAAAGCCCTCAATACGGTCGATATCTTCCAGGCGCTCAATAAACCGTGCCGCATCGGTTCTCACCATCCAGTGATCCAGGGCGAGAACCCTGGCGGCAACGGCCGGGTCGCTTAGCAGGGCGTCAAGTTCATCAAGCTGCTGTCGCGTGGCCGCGACAGGTTTTTCCACCACCACGGGCACCGGGCTTTGCTGCAGCACGCTTTTAAGCATCGGCAGATGCTGGAGCGATGAGGTGGTGATAAAGACTAAGTCCAAAGGCAGCGCTAAAAGCTGCGGCAAAGACGGTAACAGCGTAATGGATTCTGAACGGTAGCGTGGCGCGGGATCAAAGCCATAGCAAACCACATCCCGCCGGGAAAGCCGCTGAATGGCCGGCAGATAAGCCGTTTCTATCACGCTGCCCACGCCAATAAACCCAATTTGCATATCGTCTCCGGTCATAAGAGAGGCTTAAATATCCCTTATTTTTAAAAGACTATTTGGCGCTGGTCGAGGGATAAACTGTTAGGAAGGGTAAGCGAGTGAACTTGCCCGGCAGGCGCCGGGCAAGGGGAGCAGCTTAGAACTTAACGGAGTAGTTCATGCCGAAGGTGCGGCCGCGGCCTTTGTAGTCATACAGTGAAGCAGGGCCATAGCCCGGGCTGTAGTACAGCGGTGCACGCTGGCCCCAGACGGTGGTGTAGTCACGGTCAAAGACGTTTTCTACGCTGAAGCTGAGTTTACCCACCGGAAGATCGTAGCTGCCGAGCAGGTCGACGGTGGTATAGCCGTCTACGCTGTAGCCTGCCGCGTCGCTCACGTTAAAGGAGGTGGTGCTCTGCACGCGAAGGCTCCACGGATCTGGCGCCCAGCCGATGTAGGCAGTCGCTTTCGACGGGCTTGCCACCTTCACGTCATACTTCTGCCAGCTGCCGTTAACCTTAGATTCCGTTTTCAGGACGTTAAAGTTCGCGCCGGTGCTCCAGTTGGTATCCGGAATAAAGTAGTCTACCGCGCCTTCCACGCCGTAAATACGACGCTTGTCGTCCACGACGCTGATGGTCAGGTCTTTATTCGCCAGCACGCTCTTATCGGACAGCGAGTAGTAGGCTGCAATCTGCGTGCGCAGGTTGTCGCCGGTGTAGCGCCAGCCCAGCTCGTAGGAGTCAACCTTCACGCCCTGCAGCTTGCTGGCGTCTACGTTGACGCTGTTGGTCAGCGGCAGATGGCCGTTAACCGCTGCGCCATAGGTGCCGCGGCCGTAGTATTTACCCGGATCCGGCAGCTCTACGCCCTGGGAGAAGTTCAGCCAGGCCTGCTGGCGCTCGGTGATGTGCATCAGCAAACCGGCGTTGAACAGGAAGTTATCGTAGTCGGTGGAGCCGCCAGGGATAGCGTCGGCAGATTTTGCCGTACCGGCCGCAAGTTGCTGCTGCTGCGCGAAGCCGATGAAATCATCAATCTTATTCTCGGTGTACTGGTAGCGCACGCCGCCGCTCAGGGTAAAGATATCGTTGATGTCATAGCTGGACTGCAGGAAGGCGGCCAGGTTGCTGATGTCATACGACGGGTAACGCCCGGTGGTATAAATCTTCTGATTGTTCAGGCCGCCGGAGGCGCTGGCCTGCGCCAGATCGAAGAACATCTGGTTAGAGGTAAAGCGCTCGTGGTCGGCGTCCAGGCCGTAGGTCAGCTGCCAGCCGTCGAGCGGCTTGCTGTTCATCGTCAGCTTCGCGCCGTACTGATTGGTATCCTGCTGGGAAGAAGAAAACGCGGTCGCTTTCTTGTTCGCATTCACCGTCGGGAACGGATAGAACAGCAGCGACTCGTCGCGATAGTAAACCTGGCCCACCAGCTCCTGGCCGAGGAAATCGCTATTGGAATACTGCATGCTGATCAGGTGACGTTCGGTGCCCGGCACACGGTCAGAATTCAGGCCTTTGCTGACGTACGGGCTGCTTGAGCCGCTGATGGCGGAGAAGTTTTTCCCGAGGTTCAGGCCGTAATCATCGTCACCCTTGCTTTTGTAATACTGGGTGACTAACTGCAGCTGCTGGTTTTCGTCGATGTTCAGCGTGCCGGTGCCCATCACGTCCAGGCGGTCGGAATACTGCAGGCCGGTCTGGGTATTATCCAGCAGCGTGGCATCGCCGTTGCCGTCAAACCAGCCGCCAAACTTCTGGTAGGCTACCGACGCACGACCAGAAATATGGTCGTTACCGCCGGAAATGGCGCTGGCGACGCGTTCATCGTGATCTTTACTGCTGTTAAAGCCGCTCTTGATCCCGGTTTCAAATTCTACCTGGGTATCCTTCTGGCCTTTTTTGGTCACGATGTTGATAAGTCCGCCGGTACTGCCGCCGCCGTAAAGGGCGGTTGCGCCGGAAATAACTTCAATATGATCGATGTTGAACGGATCGATAGAGTCCAGCTGGCGGCTGTCGGTACGGGAAGAGTTGAGGCGTACGCCGTCAACCAGTACTACCAGCGGGCGACCACGGACGTTCATGCCGTAGTTGGTGCGGCTCTGGCTGCTGACGTCAAGGCCGGGGATCAGCTGGGCCAGCGCGTCTTTAAACTCTTTGCCGCCCTGGATCTGCTGCTCCAGTTCGGCCTGTTCAATCACCCAGGTGGTTTGGGCCATTTCGGCGACGGTGCGGTTGCTGCGGTTGGCGGAAACCACCATCGTCTCGTCACTGGTTTGCTGTGCGACTGCCGGCGCCATCATGGCGAGCAGTAACGGGTTAAGCGCCCAAAGCGTTTGCTTTTTGGTTATCATCATTGTTCCTTCACACGGGCTGACAAACATCGGCCCAAATATGCTGTGTCCTCGTTACCCTTCAATCTGTCCCGGTGTTAACGGCAATCCCCCGTCCCGTAGCGGCCTACGTTTCGGGGGATGTGCTCAGTTAGCGCCGGGCTGCATTTCGAATGATTTAGAGGAATAGTGAGTTAAGGAAGCAGCACTGTGCTGCGGTTTTTCCCGGCTGCCGCTGCGCCATTGGATCAGCGCGGGCGGCGTACTGAGATCGAACAAATCACGCCCCAGCGCGCGATTCAGAATTTTGGCGGAGCGCCACGCCATCAGGCTCAGCTGTGGCTCGGCAATCCCGTGGGTTTGCATGCTGGCGTTGACCGCGAAGATGTTATTTCCGGCCGGGCCGTTCCACTCCAGCGTAAAGTCATCGCGCACCTTGAAATTGCACTCGTCGAGCATCGTCATGCGCGGCATCAGCGGCGAAAGCATTTGCGGCAGCGTTGGGCGGTAGCCGGTCGCGAAGATAACCACGTCGCTGTCCAGCGTGTCATAGCCCTTGTCGAGGTGATGTTCCAACAGCAGCTGCCAGCCCTGGCCGCGGCTTTCAAGGCCGGTGACCGAGCGGCTCGGCAGCAGGCGCGCATTGCGTGGCTGGCCGAGCACTTCAAAGCGGTGATAAAGCTCGCGATAGATGGTCAGCAACGAATCGGCGGTAATGCCGTCGGACGTCATTTTCTGCTCATCGAGCATCTTCTGGCGCGCATCTTCATTCAGGCCCACAAAGCCAGAGACGTATTCCGGGGTGAAGTATTCGTTGGCGAACGCGGCTTCATCCAGCGCGTTAAAGTTATTGCGACGTGAGACCCAGTTAACTTCGGCGACTTCGCCCCATGCGCCACGGAATGCGTTAAGGAACAAATCCGCGCCGCTCTGCCCACCGCCGACTACGGTGACGCGTTTACCGGCCAGATTCGGCAGGCGCAGGCTCATTTCGCTGGCGTGGAAGCAGGTCGGCGTGGCGGTTTTTACGCACGGCGGCAGGTGAGGCTGCTTGCCAATGCCGAGGCAAATATTGCGCGCGAGCGTTTCACCCTGGCCGGTCTGTACCACAAACAGCTTGCGCTGCTCGTCGAAATCAATACGTTCAACCGTCTGGTTAAACTTCAGGTTATCCATGCCCTCTGCGGCCCAGCGCAGGTAGTCCGAAAACTCATCGCGCGAAACGGTACGCAGCTCGGTGGTCAGAAAGCGGTAGAATTTTTTACGTTTCACCAGGTAGTTCACAAAGCTGAACGGGCTGGTGGGGGCCACGGCGCTGACCAAATCTTTCAGGAACATGGTCTGCATATGGCAGTCCGGCACCAGCATGCCCGGATGCCACGCAAAGTCAGGGCGGCCGTCAAAGAACTGGCTGCTAAATCCCTCAGCTTCATGAGACAGTGCCGCAATGCTCAGGTTAAACGGGCCGATACCTACGCCAATAAAATCAACAGTGTTTGTCATAATTCAATCCCTGGTTACCAGCCACAGCGGGTTTTGCAAATCCTCGAGGTAATTCGGCAGCATGCGGCTGCCTCCGTCCTGGTCAGGCCAGGTCAGTTTTACCGGGTTCAGCACAACGCGGATGATTTGTGGCTTAAAGAGTGAGAAAAGCGCAAAACGCGCCGACATTTGCGGGTGTTCCCGCATGTAATCACTCAACACTGCTGCCAGCAGCTGATAAAAGCGTCTCTCCGGCACGCCAAGGCGAGCCATGAGCGGCGAAACAAAGCGCAGCACCGTCACGAAATGGCCGGTCTGCAAATCATGAATTAAGTAGTCGGCGCTCAGGCGGGCGGTTACGTCCCGCACTTCCTGAGGCAGGGAGTCCATCTCCGGGAACTCATCCTTCACCAGACGCATATCGCCCTGGAAATCCTTCAACAGCACGCGCTGCGGCACGCCGTCTTTCATGGCGAGCGTAATATTTTGTCCGTGGGCAATCAGCGCCACGCCGTAGCGGCAGAGCAGGTGGTACAGCGGCACCACCACCACGCGGAACATCTGCGTCAGCCAGGCTTCCGCGTCCAGGCCTGAGCGAGCGATATACGCCCCAATCAGCGGCTGATTGTTTTCGTCGCACTCCATCAGGGTCGCCATCAGGATCGGCGTTTCGTCCGGCTTCAGCCAGCGGCTCGGGTTCTCGCGCCAGATAACGCCCAGCATCTCCTGGTAACGATAGGGGGCCTGAGCAAGCGCGGCGTAGCCTTCATGGGAGACGTAGCCTGCAGCCGGTTCGCCGAGGATAACCGCCCCGGTTTTCACCAGCGTGCTGTCCGTGGTGAACACGTTTTGCAGCCAGCGGGAGGCGAGCGGCCCGGCGGCAATGTACTTGCCCGGAATGCCGCGATAGCAGGAAGTGTTGTAAATCGTCAGCGGCAGCTTGATGTCTAAACCGCCCTGGCGGCTGGCGTTAGTGAGCGTGCGCAGCGACTGCTGGGCCAGCCACTGGTCGCCAAATTCGCCCAGGGAAACCATCTTGCCTTCGGCCAGATCGGCCACAAAGTCGAGAGCGATTTTTTGCTGCCACTGCCACGGATGCACCGGCAGCGGAAGCCAGCCGTCATCCAGGCCGCTGGCCTGCCACGCCTGCGTAAAGCGGGCCAGCTCCTGCTCGTCCATCGCCGCGGCGATGAGCTGCTGGATATCCAGCTCGCTGTCGCAGCGCCAGACCATATGCTCGCGTTTCACCGCCAGCCAGTGCAGGCGGAAGGTATTGGCATACTCGGGCGCATAGCGCTCCAGAGCTTCTTTACCCCAGCCGCGACGCCCTTTGTTAAAGGCAAATTTTGGGTGGCCGCTGAGCAGGCACTGCAGGCGGTCAGCGTCCAGATCGATAAGGTTTTCTGCGCTCATGCCACGGCGCGCGTTCAGCAACTGCAGGTCGCCCAGCAGCGTGGCGTACAGATCCTGCATATGCTCGGCCACGGTGGCGTCGCTCATCGACAGCACCGGCTTGAGCTGCATTAGCAGCGTTTGGGCTAACACAGGCTCATCCGCGCAGCGCAGCGTCTGCGCATCAATCCACAGCCAGCCCCAGATGCCTCGCTCGGCGTTAAACTGCCACTCGGCACCGGCTAAGCTGATGCAGTGGCGGTTTTCGCCCAGCGACTCGGCCTGAAAAACCTGCTCGTACTCCAGCTCGGCCAGCATTTTTGCGACCAGCTGGCGGTTAACAAAATCCCAATCCTTGCGATTCATTACAGGCCTACCTCGCTAAAGAAGTTGTGGCGGTCAGCCATGACCAGGCGCGAGCGCTTGTGCGGGAAATCAAACTCTTTGATCGTCGCGTAGCCCGCAGGCTCCAGATGCTTGAACAGGCGCTGATTGTCGGCGCGCGGCTCCAGCACGGTACGCTGCGTGCGCGGCTCGTCCAGCAGCAGGTAGTGGGTCAGCCCGCGCAGCCAGCTTTGCACATAGTGCGCGCCGCGCCACTGCTGTTCGCCCACCAGCAAATGCAGGCCACGATCGAACGGCTGCCACGGATAATGGCGGCCGATGCGGTCTTCTGCCGCCCAGTAAATTTCGAAGTAGCTGAACGGCTGGTCGTCAAAGCAGCCGATCAGCGGGAAAGCGTGTTTGCCGGTCAACTGGCGCGCCAGGTACGCGGTTTGAACCTCCAGCGAGCCGCTTTGCTCCCAGAAATAGTCGACGCGCGGATCGTTCATCCAGCGGGTAAAACGCTCGGCGTCGAGCGCCGGATCGGCTACCCGGAAGCTCAGCGTTTTGCGAACGCGCGGATCGTAACGGCGATAAACCTCGCCTGTCGGTCGAGCGGGGCGGAGCGGGAAATAGATTTCGCGTTCAGCGTCAAACACCATCTCACCGGAAGCCTGATTAGCCGGAGCGCTCAGCCACAGCGGCAGCTGCCAGAAGGTCGCGCGGTGAACAATGTCGCTTTTCAGCAAATCGAACAGCACCAGCGCCTGCGGCTCTTCACGCCATTCGGCGTATGGCAGCACGATGGCTGAAAGCTGAGGCGCGGCAACAAACATCTGATCCAGCGCGTCGCGCAGCCAGCCCGCAGGCAATTCTCCCGGCCAGTGCAATACTGCCCCACCGTCCTGGCCCCAGCTCAGGTTCAGGGGTTTACCCAGTTTTTCGCAGCGCAGCCCGTGGCCGCCGTGCACAATCGTTGCCTGAAACATTCAGCCCTCCTGAGCCTGCAGCGGGTTCACAAAGTCGAAATAAATCACCGAAGGATCGACGATGGTGTTTTCGTTATGGTCGTGCAGATAGCAGAAGAAGTTGCCCTTCACGTTCCAGTGCGGGCTTGCCAGCACGTAGTCGAGGCAGGTTTTATGCGTAACCTCATCGCGAACGGCGCTGAGCGCGCTGCGTACACGGCCCATCAGGTTCACTTCGCTATCCAGACCCGCAGCGCCGAGGGCGGCGGTCACGGCGAACGTGGAGTTCACCAGCAGGTAATAAGGGAAGTAGCGCAGAAGCTGTTCGTGGGTGAAGACGTTCTCCGCCTGCGCTTCGCCAATCATGTCGAGCCAGCCCGCCGCATGCGGCATAAAGGCGCTGCCCTGGCAGTCGCGGTAGATAAGCCCGACCGGCAGATCCTGCTGCATCTCCACCAGAATGTTTTGCTGGTGCGCCAGCAGAACCAGGCCGTAATCCGCTTCGGCGGTAAACAGCGGCTTCAGCACCTGCTGGCAATAAGCTTCGACCCAGGCGTGTGCGGCCTGCTTTGGCGTAATTCCCAGGCGGCTGCTCAGGCGGTTAACCGCGGCAACCAGCAGGGAATCACCGCCGTCGGGAGCAGACTGCGTCAGGGAGACCAGCACGTTAGTCTGGCTCTGCGGCTGCTCAACCAGCAGGTTCTCACGCAGGGCAAACAGGCTTTCTTCCATGATATTGCCGTGCAGATCGCGCAGCCCGGCCCAGCCGTCTTCCTGCATTACGCGGAAGGTCGGGAAGCGGGCCTGCAGCGTCTGCCAGCGGTCAGTTTGTGCCAGCCGCGCCAGGCGCATTCCGCGTTTAACTTCTTTCACCGACAGGGTACGCACGGAGTTGGTCAGGCGCACGCTCAGGGAGAATTTGATCATGTCGCGACTGGTGGCGCAGTAGAGCGAGCGTGAAGACGTGGTTGGCAGCCACGGAGCACCCGCTTCGCCCAAATCTTTCACCAGCCCTTTGGCGACCAGCTGCTGGCACCAGTCCTGCTCCAGCAGATAGCCTGCCTGCCACGGGTGCAGCGGGAACAGCCATTGATGGTCGCTAAGTTCGCTCAGCAGCTGCGGCGCATTTTCAGCGGCAAAGCGCGTCAGGCGCTGCTGCAAATTGAGATGCAGGCTTTCACCCGCCAGATGGCTTTTATCCACCGCGAACCAGCGCAGCGGGAAGTGTGGAGCAAAGTCTGGCAGGTAGCGTTCGGCTTCCTGCTGGTTAAACGGTTCGTGGGATTTCGGCGCGGGGTGGAAGGCGTGTCCCACCAGCAATGCCTGCTCGGCTTCACCAAAGTTCAGGGCTTTTTCGCGCAGCCCGTTCCAGTCATGGCGAGCTTCAATCGCCTGTTGGGTATGCGCATGGCTTTCCATTACGCGCTGATAAAACGCCTCACAGCCGGTGGCCGGCAGCATTTGCTGGTGCTGGAGTTTATCGATAATCAGCTGGGACAGGGTAGCGAAGTCAACCGGCTGGCTGCCGGTGGCATTGACCAGGCGAGCCGGGAATTCAAAGCGGTGATGCTGGGTGGGGGAGAAATAGGCCACTTTGAAGTAGAGGGCCTGTTGTTCACCCAGCGGGATAATGAGTTCGGCGGGCTGGCTGTCGGTCAGTCGCCAGTCGTTGGTTTCGCGAACAAGGGAATTCAGAAAGCACTGTGCGGCCACATCCCAGGCCAGAGTTTTATTTGGCAAAGTCATCATCAAACAGTTTCCACGCGTTATGATAATGCGAATTCTGCCGATAACGTTTCTCATTATCAATAACAATTGTTAGAATCGCTAAAATAAATTTTACAAATACGCACAATCAATCCACGGGTTAGCAACATTGTGACATCTCTTGAACTGGCGGAATCGCCGCAAAAATCCCTTTCCTGCTGGCCACTTGCGCTGAGCGCCGGGCTGCTTGGCGTCGGGCAAAATGGCCTGCTGGTTGCGATCCCGGTGCTGGTGATGCAGACACATTTGAGCCTGTCCGTCTGGGCGGCATTGCTCACGCTCGGATCGATGCTGTTCTTACCGTCCTCGCCGTGGTGGGGAAAACAGATTGCGCGGCTGGGCAGCAAGCCTGTGGTGCTGTGGGCGCTGGCGGGGTACGGCGCAAGCTTTATGCTGCTGGGGCTCGGCAGCCTGCTGCTGGCAACGAATACCGTAACGGGCATCGTCGGGCTGGGCATATTAATTGTGGCGCGGATTATCTACGGCCTGACCGTGTCGGCGATGGTCCCGGCCTGCCAGGTCTGGGCGCTGCAGCGAGCGGGGGAAGGAAAACGCATGGCCGCGCTGGCGACGATTAGCTCCGGGCTAAGCAGTGGCCGCCTGTTCGGGCCGCTTTGCGCCGCCGGCATGCTGGCCGTTCATCCGCTCGCACCGCTGGGGTTGTTGATGGTTGCGCCTCTGCTTGCGCTGGTGATGCTGTTGCGCTTACCGGGCACGCCGCCGCAGCCTGCCGCAGAGCGCAAAAGCGCCAGCCTTCGCCCTGACTGCCTGCCGTACTTGCTTTGCGCTTTACTGCTGTCCGCGGCGGTAAGCCTGATGCAGCTGGGGCTTTCTCCGGCGCTCGCCCGCCAGTTTGCAACGGATACGGCGGCCATCAGTCACCAGGTTGCATGGCTGCTTAGCCTGGCGGCGGTGGCCTCGCTCTCCGCGCAGTTTGGCGTTCTCCGCCCGCAGCGCCTGTCGCCAATGGCGCTGCTGTTAAGTGCCGGAGCGCTGATGGTTTGTGGCCTGGCAATGATGATTTCTCTCCAGCTGTGGCTGTTTTACCTCGGCTGTGCGGTGCTGTCGTTCGGGGCCGCGCTGGCGACGCCTGCGTACCAGCTTTTGCTGAACGACAAACTCGCCGACGGAGCCGGGGCGGGCTGGGTGGCTACCAGCCACACGCTCGGCTACGGGCTTTGCGCGATGCTGGTGCCGCTGGTGTCAAAAACCGGGGCCGAGGCAGCGCTGATTACGGTGGCCTTTTTAGCCGCCGTGTTATTTACCGTGGTGTCCGGCGTTATCTGGCGCAGCCGCCACCGTTCACGTCATTCTGCAATTTAAGCGTAAGGAAAAACTATGGCTGGAGTTCAGGGCTACCGTCTGTTTAACGTTCAACTGGCGCGGAAAACTGCCGTGTCGCCTTCGCTGCTGAGCCTGGTGTTTAGCGGGCCGGAGGTGGCGCAGATGAAATGTGACTCGCCGGATCAGCGCATTAAAATGCTGTTCCCGTCCGAAGATGGTACGCCGCCGTCGCTCCCCGCTGAGGGGCAGTGGTATCAAATTTCCCTGGGGATGCCGAAAGAGAAGCGCCCGATTATTCGCACCTATACGCTGCGGCATGTCGATCCTGCCCGCCAGGAAGTGACGGTGGAGTTTGTCAGCCATGGCACCGAAGGCCCGGCTTCCGCATGGGCGATCAATTCAGTACCTGGCGATGTTATTCAGATCGTGGCGCCTAACGCGGCTCATCCGGAAGACAGCGGTGGCTACGAATGGACGCCGCCTGCCGGGTTGCGCAATGCGCTGATTGTTGCCGATGAAACCGCGCTGCCTGCCGCGCGCGGCATTCTGGAAATGCTCGCGCATCAGGATCATCCCCCGAAGGTTCAGGCCTTTTTTGAAGTCCCGGAAGAGGGCGACTGCGTGGACTTAAGCGCTTATGGCTTCGCCGAGATCAACTGGCTGCCGCGCAAAACCGTCTCCGCGACGCACGGTGAATGCCTGATTCAGGCGGTGAAAATGCAGGCGAGGGTGCCGGAAAGCAGCCATCATGAAGTCGTCCAGGAAGAGGCGGAAGACGAACTACTATGGGATAAGGCCACTACCGGCAGCAACGAGTTTTACGGCTGGGTGGCGGCGGAATCGACGGTGGTTAAGCTGCTGCGCCGCCATTTGATCGGCGAACGCGGCGTCGAGCACGAGGCCATCAATTTTATGGCCTATTGGGCTAAAGGGCGTCAGCGCTAACAAAAAGGGCGGCCACAGGCCGCCCCATAATCAGATCTTCTTCAACTGCGGCATCAGCATCACCGTCGTTTTCACAATCTGCATTAACTCTTCATAGCTGGCGTTCTCACGAGCGCTGACCGACATCCCCTGAATAATGCAGCACAGGTATTTGGCCAGGCAGCGAATGTTGCGCTCGGCCGGAATTTCGCCTTTTTGCTGGCGTAGCTCCAGGAACCGCACCAGCGTCTGCTCCTGCACCGCATGCCGGGCTTTTATCGTTTCGGCAATGTCTTCCGACGAAGCCGCCAGTACCGATGAGGTGCAGATGATAAAGCAGCCCGATGGGGTTCTTTTGTCGGTAAAGCACTGCGCGACCGCAGAGAGATAATTCTCCAGCGCGGCCTCCATGGTCTGATCTTCACAGAACAGGCAGGCTTCATGCTTCGCCGCAAAACGCGCGATGTAGCGATCCAGCACCGCGCGGAAAAGACCTTCTTTATTGCTGAACTCCGCGTAGAGCGTGGGCGCTTTTGCCCCGGTGGCTTCTACCAGATGCGCCATGGATGTTGCTTCATAGCCATGCTGCCAGAAGAGTGTCATGGCCTTGTCGAGTGCTGCTTCCCTGTCAAACACCTTTGGACGGCCACGGCTTTTTTTACTGCAACTTAATGTCTCGGTTGCCATACCTGCCGTTTAACCTCTGTCTAATTAGTGAACACTCATTATAAAAATAATCGGCGGCGGTAGCCAGCGCCTTGTTATGAAAAATAATTATTTCTTATCACGATGAAAAATAGCGTTTTTTTTAATTACTTAACGGTCGTTATAAAAACGTATTGACGTGTGATGTGGATCACGTTTATCATTTAGTTATCGATCGTTAACTAATTAAGTTTAACGACCTAACAATCACCTGCTTAGGACATAAATCATGAAAACCTTAACTACTCTGTTCGCTGCCGCCGTTATTAGCTCACTCTCATTCGCCAGCTTTGCGGCTGTTGAAGTTTCCGCCACGCCTGCCGGCCAGCAAAAAATCGGCAACATCAGCGCCGATGCGGGCAGCAACCTCTCTTCCCTGGAAGAACAGTTGGCCGCGAAGGCCGATGCAATGGGCGCTAAATCGTTCCGTA
This sequence comes from Cedecea neteri, assembly GCF_000757825.1. Taxonomy (GTDB): domain Bacteria; phylum Pseudomonadota; class Gammaproteobacteria; order Enterobacterales; family Enterobacteriaceae; genus Cedecea; species Cedecea selenatireducens. Next base: position 912,964 of record NZ_CP009451.1, on the reverse strand, counting down.
TTACCTCCGTTAACGGTCCGAACACCCTGCACGGTACTGCCGTCATCTATAAATAAGCCAGACGTTAACCCTCAATACGTTTGACCTTATTCGTTATATGCCACTGCAAGCAAAAGGCCCCGTCGCGAGACAGGGCCTTTTTTTTACGCATCAATCCTGAATCTAGATTTCGTTTGCTGGCTGCTCAGCCGCGTGAGCATTGACGTTGACCGGCATCCCGGAGCGGTGCTCCATGGCCTGTTCCATCACCTGCGCATCGGTCTGCGGTGCGTTGCGGAACTTAGTCATCTGCTCGTTCAGCACAATCGGCAAGACTTTCGGATCGTCATCAATCGCTTTGGACAGCGGCTGGTGGACTTCAACCAGGCGTGAGCCGTCTGGCTCAACGGAGGCTTTGATTGGCGTGTTGATAATACGCACCGAAGTACCAACCGGCACCGTATTAAACAGCGCTTTGATATCGCCGTCGCGCAGGCGGATACAGCCGGAGCTGACGCGCATGCCGATGCCGAAGTCGGCGTTTGTGCCGTGCAGCAGGTAAACGCCGCCGAACGCCGCCAGGCGAATGGCGTGGTGACCCATCGGGTTATCCGGCCCGGCAGGGACAACCGCCGGCAGTTTTACGCCCTGCGCCAGGTAGCGCGCACGAATATTGGCCGTCGGCGTCCAGGTCGGGTTGGCTCGCTTGTCGGAAATTTTTGTCACCATCGTCGGCGTCAGGGTATCGCCGCCCAGCTGGCCAATGCCAATCGGGTAAACGGTGACGCTATTTTTCCCTGCCGGGAAGTAGTACAGGCGCAGTTCGGCAAGGTTAATCACGATGCCCTCGCGCGGCACGTCCGGCAGCAACATCTGGCGCGGAATAGTCAGTACGCTCCCGGCGCGCGGCACGTAAGGATCGACGCCGGGGTTGGCCTGCAATAAAGCCAGGAAGCCGACGTTATATTTTTTCGCAATAGCCTCCAGCGATCCGCCGTCGTTGGCAACCTGATGGAACAGGTTTTTGCCTATCAGGCGGCTGTTGGCGGCGGGAAGCGGGTAATCGTTAGCGCTGGCGGGCAGCGCCATTGCTGCTGCGCCCAGCAAGGCTGCGGCGGCAAACCAGCGGCGGAAAGACAAAGTACGCGATGCAAACATAGCTTAAACCCTGCGATTATAATGGCTAATTTCTTAGGCAGACAAACGCCAATTATCGGCGACTCGCGTGTCGGGAAGTCCTGGGGATTGCAAAGAATGTGTAAATGTCACAGAAAGTTGCGCCTTACCGGGCGGTAAGGCGCAGAGGTATCAGGCCGCGGCGTTTTCCGCCAGGCTGTTCATAAAGTTGCGCACCCATTCCATGCGCGTTTTTCTGTCCTCAAGCTCCTGGAAGAACTTCAGTCGGGTAGGCCCGTCAAGGCGGTAATGCTGCGGCTGCTTCTGCAGCAGGCCAATCAGCCACACCGGATCGACGTGGTTTTTCTCCGCGAACTCTATGGTGCCGCCTTTTTCATTGCCCTCAATCTTACGCACGCCAAGCTTCTGGGCCTGCTGGCGCAGCGCGGCGATATCCAGCAGATTGCGGGCCGGATCAGGCAAAATCCCGAAGCGGTCGATAAGCTCCACTTTCAGCTCGTCCAGCTCGTGTTCACCCTTCGCGCTGGCAATACGCTTGTAGAACGACAGGCGGGTATTCACGTCAGGAATGAAATCATCCGGCAGCAGGGCAGGCATACGCAGCTCGACTTCCGTCTGGCTGTTGGTGAGATCTTCCAGCGACGGCTCGCGGCCTTCTTTCAGCGCGTCAACGGCGTTTTCCAGCAGCTCCATGTAAAGCGAGAAGCCGATGGTTTCCATTTGCCCGCTCTGATCTTCGCCCAGCAGCTCGCCCGCGCCACGAATTTCCAGGTCGTGGGTGGCTAACGCGAACCCGGCGCCTAAATCCTCCAGCGAGGCAATGGCCTCCAGGCGTTTTTGCGCGTCGGTGGTCATAGATTTTGGATGCGGCGTTAGCAGCCAGGCATAGGCCTGGTGGTGCGAGCGCCCGACGCGGCCACGGAGCTGGTGCAGCTGTGCGAGGCCAAAATGATCTGCCCGTTCGATGATGATGGTGTTGGCGGTCGGAATGTCGATCCCGGTTTCGATGATGGTGGTACACACCAGCACGTTAAAACGCTGGTGGTGGAAGTCGTTCATCACCCGCTCCAGCTCGCGCTCGCGCATCTGGCCGTGGCCGATGGCAATGCGAGCCTCTGGCACCAACTCGGCCAGCTTGTCGGCGGCTTTCTGGATATTTTCGACGTCGTTGAAGAGGTAGTAAACCTGGCCGCCGCGCAGCACTTCACGCAGGATAGCCTCGCGCACCACCAGGCTGTCGTATTCGCGCACGAAGGTTTTCACCGCCAGGCGGCGAGCCGGTGGCGTGGCAATAATCGACAGGTCGCGCATGCCGCTCATCGCCATATTCAGGGTGCGCGGAATTGGCGTTGCGGTCAGCGTCAGGATATCCACGTCGGCCCGCATGGCTTTAATGCGCTCTTTGTGGCGCACGCCGAAGCGGTGCTCTTCGTCGACGATAAGCAGCCCCAGGTCGCGCCATTTCACGTCGGCCTGCAGCAGCTTGTGGGTGCCGATCAGAATGTCGATTTTCCCTTCGCTTGCCTGTTCCAGAATTTGCGTCTGTTCTTTGGCGCTGCGGAAGCGGGAGAGCATCTCAATGCGCACCGGCCAGTTGGCGAAGCGGTCGCGGAAGTTATCGTAGTGCTGCTGAGCCAGCAGCGTCGTCGGTACCAGGACCGCCACCTGCTTGTTGTTCTCCACCGCCAGGAACGCGGCGCGCATCGCCACTTCTGTTTTGCCGAAGCCGACGTCGCCACACACCAGCCTGTCCATTGCCAGCGGGCGACACATGTCGCTCAGCACGGCGTTGATAGCCTGGGCCTGATCCGGCGTGGTTTCAAACGGGAAGCTGTCGCAGAACAGCTGGTACTGCTCGCGGTCGTGCTTAAAGGCAAAGCCCTCTTTGGCGGCACGCATCGCATAGATATCAAGCAGTTCGGCGGCGACATCGCGCACTTTCTCCGCCGCCTTCTGACGGGCACGGGACCAGGCATCGCTGCCGAGCTTATGCAGCGGCGCGTTGTCGTCGGCCCCGCCGGCGTAACGGCTGATAAGATGCAGGGACGAAACCGGGACGTAGAGTTTGGCGTCGCCCGCGTAGGTCAGCATCAGGTATTCGGCGGTAATGCCCCCGGCTTCCAGGGTGGTCAGCCCGGCGTAGCGGCCCACGCCGTGCTCAAGGTGAACCACCGGCTGGCCAGCATGCAGTTCCGCGAGGTTGCGGATCAGCGTGTCCGGGTTAATCGTGCGGCGGCTGTCCTGGCGACGACGGCTGACGCGTTCGCCCAGCAGGTCGCTTTCGCAGATAAGCGCCCGGTTACGCAGGGTATCGATAAAGCCGTGCTCGCTGGCGCCGATCGTCAGATAGCGGCCGTTGCTTTCGGCTTCTTCCAGGCGGTAAATGCGTTTTGGCGCGACTTTAATGCGCCCGAGCAGTTCGCCCAAAGCTTCGCGGCGGCCTTCGCTTTCGACCGAGAAAATCACCGGCCCGGTAAAGGACTCGAGGAACTTACGCAGGCTGTCCAGCGGGGCTTTTTGCTGCGCCTGAATGGCCAGGTCCGGCAGCGCCTGGTAACCCAGGTTCACGTTGGCGGCTTTCTTCGCCAGCGAATCCGTTTTGAGCTGCACGCGAGGCCAGGCTTTAAGCTGGCTAAACAGCGAGTCGGTTTTCAGCCACAGATCTTCCGGCGGCAGAAGAGGACGCATCGGGTCCACGCCGCGGTTTTCGAAGCGGGCGTGAGCATCCAGCCAGAAGCGCTCCGCGCTGGCCTCAAGATCGCCGGTATTCACCAGCAGCGTGTTGGCCGGGAAATAGCTAAACAGCGTCGGCAACGGTTCGCTGAAGAACAGCGGCTGCCAGTATTCGATCCCGGCAGGCAGCGTGCCTTTACTGACCTGCTGATAGATATGCTCGGCGTCACGCTTCACGTCGAACCTATCGCGCCACTGGCTGCGGAACAGCTCAATCGCGTTTTTGTCGGTCGGGAATTCATGAGCCGGCAGCAGGTTGATGGCGTCAACCTCTTCCAGCGTGCGCTGGGAGTCCACGTCGAAGACGCGCAGGCTGTCGATTTCATCGTCAAAGAAATCGATGCGGTACGGCTGGCTGCTGCCCATCGGATAAAGGTCAAGCAAGGCGCCACGGGTGGCAAACTCGCCGTGCTCCATCACCTGATCGACGCTGCGGTAGCCCGCCTGTTCCAGCTGCGCACGCAGGTTATCCCGCGACAGGCGCTGGCCCTTTTTCATCACCAGCGCGTGGCCGTGCAGGTAGCTATGCGGGCAAACGCGCTGCATCAGCGTATTCACCGGCATGATCAGCACGCCGCGCTGCATAGTCGGCAACTGGTAAAGCGTGGACAGGCGCGACGAGATGATTTCCTGATGCGGCGAGAAGCTGTCGTAAGGCAGCGTTTCCCAGTCGGCGAGATTAACAACCAGGTTGTCGGTGAACTGGGTGATTTCATCGTGCAGGCGCAGCGCGTTCTGCATGTCCGGGGCAATCAGTACCACCGGGCCGCTATGGCGTTCAACGATTTCAGCCACTTCGGTGGCGCAGGCCGAACCGGTCAGCTCGCCCAGCAGGCGATGTTCTGCGGCTTTTACGGGTAAGGAATAGCGATAGTGTTCAGGCATAGAAAGCGTCAGGATCTCGTAGGTTGTGCCGTCTGCCTGAGGGCAAACGGTGCGCGAGCCATTGATAAGCAGTTGGATATTATTATCCTCGATCGCTTTGTATAAGCAACCGAATCACCGAAATGGGGGTTATGTCGCGCAAAAGCAACCCGCCGAAGCAGGCTGCCATGATACTCAGGAACGGGCGGCGATTTGGGCGGGAGGCGAGAAAAACAGGTCGCCGAAAAGCGCCACGGAAAGTTTGCGGAAGCCGAGGCCAACCAGCGTACAAATGCCGAGGCTGACAAACGGATAGACCAGCAGAATCGCCAGCACCAGCGAGTCGGAAAAATCACCGGCATTGATTTTAGCCAGCATGACGAGGCTCAACGCCTCAATCAAAATGCGGTGCGTAGTATAGATGGCGATGGTGTTGGAGCCGACAACGTTAAGGAAGCCGTCTTCTCGTGCTTCGCGCCAGCCGTTCAGCAGGTAGAACACGCGCAGGATAGCCACGATCGACACCAGAGAAATCACCAGCGGCACGTTCACAAAATAAAGTGCCAGCGATCCCACGGCTACGGCGGCGCAGCTAAACGGGTGTTGCGAAAAGCGGAAGTCCTTCATCCAGGCCATCAGCAAAGGGCCAAACCACGCGCCCAGACCGTAATACACCATATTGCGCACCACGCTGTTCAGCCCCCACCAGGGCAACGGCGCAAAGGCGATGACCACGTTGATCCCCATCAGCACCATCAGGACGGGAATGCGGTAGCGGCGCAGCGCTTTAAATATCACGAAGTAGACCAGCAGGGCATAGAGATACCACAGGCTGGTGCTGGCCTTCGCCATACTGATAGCGAACTGCCCGAGCGAGTCGGCGTAGGCGGCGTTAGACGCCGGGTTGCGCTCGAGATCCGGCGCCAGCCACTGGTTGAGGTGTGTGAGCGCGACCCACTGAATCAGGCCCCACAGCAGCAGCACGTAGAAAATGCTCCACAGCCGTTTATCCACGCTGTCTCGCCACCTGACCTCATGGATATAGCGGGTTATCAGGTAACCGGAAATAAAGAAAAACACCGGCATACGGAAGGGGGCGAGGTAGAGGTTGAGGTAAACCCACAGCTTGGCGACGTACTGATTCAGGCCTGGCCCGAGGGCGGTGAGGTGAGGGTAGAACGTAATCACCGAATGGTAGATAACTACCAGGCAAATGCATAATCCTTTGATTTGGTTGATCCAGAGTTGCTTTTTCTTCATGCCATATCCACGTCGTTACGGGCTCCAGTAAAGATTGGCCTGTTATCCTGGTGTTAAATCGAGGCGATCACGACCTCAATTGTCTGTTTTTGGCGCTGATTTGGTAAATTTAGGAAAAGTTGCAGGCACTTGAGAAGTAACGGGAATAATTTAGGCGATGGAATTCATTTGGCCGGGGAGGTGTCGTATACTTCCAGGATCTTTGCTTAGGCAACCCGCAACAAGACGGACTTCATGTATCAACCTGTCGCGTTATTTATAGGCCTGCGCTACATGCGTGGGCGAGCAGCGGACCGCTTCGGCCGCTTCGTCTCCTGGCTGTCGACGATTGGCATCACCCTCGGGGTTATGGCGCTGGTCACGGTCCTTTCGGTAATGAATGGCTTCGAGCGCGAGCTGCAAAACAACATCCTGGGGCTGATGCCGCAGGCGTTGATCACCTCGCCGTCCGGCTCCATCAATCCTCAACAACTTCCCGCCGATTCCCTGAAGCTTCAGGGCGTGACGCGTATTGCGCCGCTGACCACCGGGGACGTGGTGCTGCAAAGCGCCCGCAGCGTGGGCGTGGGCGTGATGCTGGGCGTGGAGCCGGACGAAAAAGACCCGCTTTCTCCGTTCCTGGTCAACGTCAAGCAGGCCGACCTGGTGGCCGGCAAGTACAACGTCATTCTCGGCGAGCAGCTTGCCGGTTCACTGGGCGTTAAGCGCGGTGAAACTATCCGTATCATGGTGCCATCCGCCAGCCAGTTCACGCCGATGGGGCGTTTGCCGAGCCAGCGTCTGTTCACCGTGATTGGCACCTTTGCGGCAAGCAGTGAAGTCGACGGCTACCAGATGCTGGTTAACCAGCAGGATGCTTCGCGCCTGATGCGCTACCCGGCGGGGAATATCACCGGCTGGCGCCTGTGGCTTGCCGAGCCGCTCAAAGTCGACGTGCTGAGCCAGCAAACGCTGCCGCAGGGCACCGAATGGAAAGACTGGCGCGAGCGTAAAGGCGAGCTGTTCCAGGCCGTGCGCATGGAGAAAAACATGATGGGCCTGCTGCTGAGCCTGATCGTCGCCGTCGCCGCGTTTAACATCATTACCTCGCTTGGCCTGCTGGTGATGGAAAAACAGGGCGAAGTGGCGATTCTGCAAACCCAGGGGCTGACCCGCCGCCAGATAATGGCGGTGTTTATGGTTCAGGGCGCGGGCGCGGGCGTGATTGGCGCCTTGCTCGGGGCCTTGCTCGGGGCGCTGCTTGCCAGCCAGCTGAATAATTTAATGCCGGTAATCGGCATTCTGCTCGATGGCGCGGCCCTGCCGGTGGCTATCGAGCCGTTACAGGTTGTGGTGATTGCCATTGTGGCGATGGCCATTGCTCTGCTGTCCACGCTTTACCCTTCGTGGCGCGCCGCCGCGACCCAACCCGCTGAGGCTTTACGTTATGAGTAATTCTGTCCTGTTGCAGTGTGACAACCTGTGCAAACGCTATCAGGAAGGCAAGGTGCAAACGGATGTGCTGCACGATGTCAGCTTCAGCATCAACGCGGGCGAACTGATGGCGATCGTCGGCAGCTCCGGCTCTGGCAAAAGTACCTTGCTGCATCTGCTGGGCGGGCTGGACACGCCCACCTCCGGCGACGTGGTATTCAACGGCCAGGCGATGAGCAAACTCTCGTCGGCGGCGAAGGCGGAATTGCGTAACCGCGAGCTGGGCTTTATTTATCAGTTCCACCATCTGCTGCCGGATTTCACCGCGCTGGAAAACGTCGCGATGCCGCTGCTTATCGGCAAGAAAAAACCCGAAGAAGTGCAGCAGCGCGCGCTGGAGATGCTGGCCGCCGTTGGGCTGGATCACCGCAGCAGCCACCGACCTTCTGAACTGTCCGGCGGTGAACGTCAGCGCGTGGCGATTGCCCGTGCGCTGGTGAATAACCCGCGCCTGGTGCTGGCGGATGAGCCAACCGGTAACCTGGATGCGCGCAACGCCGACAGTATTTTCGAGCTGCTTGGCGAGCTGAACGTGCGCCAGGGCACCGCTTTCCTCGTCGTCACCCATGACCTGCAGCTGGCTAAGCGTATGTCCCGCCAGCTGGAAATGCGCGATGGCCGCCTGACCCACGAGCTGACCTTGATGGGAGCGCAGTAATGGCTTCCCCGCTTTCTTTATTGATTGGCCTGCGTTTTAGCCGCGGGCGTCGCCGCAGCGGCATGGTTTCGCTGATTTCGGTTATCTCCACGCTCGGCATCGCGCTGGGCGTGGCGGTGCTGATTGTCGGCCTGAGCGCGATGAACGGCTTCGAGCGCGAGCTGAAAAACCGCATTCTTGCCGTGGTGCCTCACGGCGATATCAAGCCGGTCAACCAGCCGTTTACCAACTGGCAGGACGTGCTGCCTAAAGTTGAAAAAGTAAAAGGTATCCTGGCCGCCGCGCCGTATATCAGCTTTACCGGGCTGGTGGAAAGCGGAGCAAACCTGCGTGCAGTCGAAGTGAAGGGCGTTGATCCGGCTCAGGAAACTCGCCTGAGCGCCTTGCCGCAATACGTCCAGAACAATGCCTGGGCAAACTTCAAGGCCGGGCAGCAGCAAATCATCATGGGCAAAGGCGTCGCGGACGCGCTCAAGGTGAAGCAGGGCGACTGGGTGTCTATCATGATCCCCAACAACGACGGCGGCACCAAGCTGATGCAGCCCAAGCGCGTGCGCCTTCAGGTGGCAGGTATTCTGGCGCTCAGCGGCCAGCTTGACCACAGCCTGGCGATGGTGCCGATGCAGGATGCGCAGGGTTACCTGGATATGGGCAACAGCGTCACCGGGATCTCCATCAAGGTAGACGACGTCTTTAATGCGCAAAAGCTGGTGCATGACGCGGGCGAAGCCACCAATTCCTACGTCTATATTTCAAGCTGGATCGGCACCTACGGCTATATGTACCGTGACATCCAGATGATCCGCGCCATCATGTACCTGGCGATGGTATTAGTCATCGGCGTTGCCTGCTTTAACATCGTTTCCACGCTGGTCATGGCGGTGAAAGACAAGAGCAGCGACATCGCGGTGCTGCGTACGCTGGGGGCCAAAGACGGCCTGATCCGCGCTATTTTTGTCTGGTACGGGCTGCTGGCCGGGCTGCTGGGCAGCGTCAGCGGTGTGGTGGTCGGCGTGCTTGCCTCATGGCAGCTGACCAACATCATCGGCGTGATTGAAAAACTCATCGGGCACAATTTCCTGTCCGGTGATATTTATTTCATTGATTTCTTACCTTCTGAGCTGCACTGGCTGGACGTGGTTTACGTCCTGGTAACGGCGCTGGTCCTTAGCCTTCTGGCAAGCTGGTACCCGGCCCGACGCGCAAGCAATATCGATCCGGCAAGGGTGCTAAGCGGACAATAAATTCAATTAACTTTTGGGAGCAGCGATGTATTACGGATTTGATATCGGCGGCACTAAGATTGCACTCGGCGTTTACGACCAGCAGCGGCGTTTACTTTGGGAAGCCCGGGTTGCTACTCCTCATGACAGTTACGAAAATTTCCTCAACGCGGTAGCCGGGCTGGTGGCGCAGGCCGACGAGAAGTTTAACTGCCGCGGTTCGGTAGGCATCGGCATTCCGGGCATGCCGGAAACCGACGACGGCACGCTTTACGCCGCTAACGTTCCCGCCGCCAGCGGCAAACCGCTTCGCGCAGACCTCAGCGCCATGCTGGAGCGCGACGTGCGCATCGACAACGATGCCAACTGCTTTACGCTTTCCGAAGCCTGGGACGACGAATTCCTTAACTACCCGGTAGTGATGGGCCTGATCCTCGGCACCGGCGTCGGCGGTGGCATCATCGTCAACGGCAAATCGGTCACCGGGCGCAGCTACATCACCGGCGAATTCGGCCATACCCGCCTGCCGGTGGACGCGCTGGAAATCCTCGGGCGCGACATTCCCTTCACCCGCTGCGGCTGCGGTAAAAACGGCTGTATCGAAAACTACCTCTCCGGGCGCGGCTTTGCCTGGCTGTGGCAGCACTTCTACCAGGAGCCGCTGGACGCGAAAGAAATTATTGCCCGTTACCGCCAGGGAGACGAGCAGGCCATCGAGCACGTGGACCGCTTCCTGGAGCTGCTGGCCGCCTGCCTCGGCAATTTATTGACCTCAATCGACCCGCATCTGGTGGTGATTGGCGGAGGATTGTCTAACTTTAGCGATATCTACGCCCAACTGCCGGAGCGCCTGCCGAAGTACCTGCTGCCGGTTGCCGCAGTGCCGCGTATTGAACAGGCGCGCCACGGTGACGCAGGCGGTATGCGTGGCGCGGCATTCCTCCACTACACGGAGTAAGTCATGCTTTCTCGTCGTCAACACCGGCTCAGCCGGTTTCGGAAGAACAAACGCCTGCTGCGCCAACGTTTGCGTCAGCGTATCTTTTTCAGAGACAGGTTGGGGCCGGAAATGATGGACAGACCAAGAGTGGTCGTACTGACCGGGGCGGGGATCTCCGCCGAATCAGGCATTCGCACCTTCAGAGCCGCCGACGGGCTGTGGGAAGAGCATCGCGTCGAAGACGTGGCGACGCCGGAAGGCTTTGCCCGCGACCCGGCGCTGGTGCAGCGGTTTTACAACGAGCGCCGCCGTCAGCTCCAGCAACCGGAAATTCAGCCCAATGCCGCGCACCTGGCGCTGGCGAAGCTGGAAGAGGCGCTCGGCGACCACTTCGTGCTGATCACCCAGAACATCGACAACCTCCACGAACGCGCGGGCAGTAAAAACGTCATCCACATGCACGGCGAGTTACTGAAGGTTCGCTGCGCCAGCAGCGGCCAGGTGCTGGACTGGACGGGCGATATTACTCCGGAAGACCGCTGCCACTGCTGCCAGATCTCTGCCGCGCTGCGCCCGCACATCGTCTGGTTCGGCGAAATGCCGCTGGGCATGGACGAAATTTATCAGGCGATTGCCACCGCGGATTACTTCATTGCCATCGGCACTTCCGGGCACGTATACCCGGCGGCGGGCTTTGTGCACGAGGCGCGTTTGCAGGGGGCACACACCGTGGAGCTGAACCTGGAGCCAAGCCAGGTCGGCAGCGAGTTTGAAGAGAAGCACTACGGGCTGGCGAGCCAGGTGGTGCCGGAGTTTGTGGATAAGCTTTTGAAGGGGTTGTAGTGGGAGGCTGACTCTCATTATTTCCCCGGAAGAATTCTTTGATCTGATGGTTGTTCCGTTCACCCATAGAACTTTTTCCCCTGCACGCTCGGAACACGGTGAACGTGTCCGGGGGATAACGCCATCCCCCGGACAGCCCCGGCGCCCGGCGAGCTCATCGCCGCTGAAGCGGTAAACCCACCGGCCATCACCCAAACATTCGGGGTCGTTCGCGATTCGTTCCCGACGATCGCTCTCTTTCGCTGCTCCCGGCAGCTCAACCCCGCCTGAGTTGGGTCATAACCGGGGGCGATGAGAGCCGGGAACAAGTGCGTGGCTGTGGGGCTTGCAGCAATTTTTATGTTCAGCGTGGCTATGAGCTTGAAGCGAGGCTCAGTTCCGGCTTAAATCGCCTCCGTTTTCTCTCCGACTGGCCAGTGTCCGGACGTCGGGAACGGCCGGAGGCTGAGAGCGTCGGGAACGCATCTCAGGCGACCCAGGACTGGGAGATAAAACGGAGGTCTGCCGCTTTAGCGGTCGATTTATTTGGCCGGGAGTCCGGGGTCTCGGGGAAGTGACGGTGACTTCCCCGAGTCGTTCACCGTCTCTGTGATGACAGATAAAGCAGGGCTGGAAGTGAACGGAATATTCGCAGCCGTGCATAATCGTGAGCGTTTCTGACTAAGTGACGACTTCTCTCCTGAAAAGGCAAAACCCTATCGCCCTGTCTTTAACCGCTGATAATAAGACTCATACAGCGCGCTCGCGTCACCCACATCGTTCTGCCATTCTCCGGCTTTAATCACTTCCGCATCCGGATACAACGACTTATCTTCCGCCACGTTCTTCGGCAGCAGCTTGCGGGCTTCTAGGTTTGGCGTCGGATAGCCGATGGTTTCCGCGACCTGTTTCGCCACGTCCGGGCGTAGCAGGAAGTTGATCAGCTTCAGCGCGCCGTCGACGTTTTTGGCGTTGGCCGGAATCGACAGGTTATCCATCCAGAAAATCCCGCCTTCCTTCGGCCAGACGATCTCCAGCGGCGTGCCGGCCTGGCGGGCCACGTACGCCGAGCCGTTCCACACCATGCCCAGGTTTACTTCGCCTTCCATATACGGGTTGGCCGGGTTGTCGGAGTTGAACGCCGCCACGTTGGGCATCAGCTTTTGCAGCTCGTGGTAAGCGGCCTCGATCTCTTTCGGGTCGGTCGTGTTGCCGGACAGGCCAAGCTTGCGCAGCGCCACCTGGAACACTTCGCGCGCGTCGTCGGTCAGCAGCAGGCTTTGCTTATACTCCGGCTTCCACAGGTCGGCCCAGCTGGTGATGCTCTTCGGATCGATGGCTTCGCTGTTCACGCCAATCGCCGTGGCGCCCCAGATATACGGGATGGAGTAGTCGTTGTTCGGATCGAACGGTTTGTTCAGCATGTCAGGGTCGAGATTTTTAAAGTTGCTGAGCTGGCTTTTGTCGATCTTCTGGATCATGCCTTCTTTGCGCATCTTCGCCACAAAGTAGGTGGAGGGCACCACGAGGTCGTACGCGCCGTCTTTGTAGGTCTTGAGCTTGGCGTACATGGTTTCGTTCGACTCGTAGGTCGAATAAATCACCTTGATGCCGGTCTCTTTGGTGAACTGTTCCAACAGGCCCGGCGGCACGTACTCGGTCCAGTTATAGAAATAAAGCGTCTTGCTGTCGTCGGCATGAGCGGCGCCGAGGCTGAGCGCCAGAGCGCCCGCAGCAAGCAGGTGGCGTGGCCATTTTTTCATTTTAACGTCCCCTGAGGTTGAGTTTTATCACGAAGAATCAGCTGGCTGGCGATCACCAGCCCCAGCGAAAGTAACAGCAGAATGGTGGCCAGGGCGTTCACTTCCGGCGAAACGCCGACCTTGACCATCGAGTAAATTTTTAGCGGCAGGATCTCGTAGCTCGGCCCGGTCACGAACGAAGATACCACCACATCGTCCATCGACAGGGTAAAGCTTAGCAGCCAGCCCGCCGCCACGGCAGGCATCGCCAGCGGCAGAATAATCTTGCGCAGAATGGTGAGCTCGCTGGCACCCAGGTCACGCGCCGCTTCCAGCATCTTCACGTCGAACCCTTTCAGGCGGGAATAGACGGTGACCACCACAAACGGCAGGCAGAAGGTGATGTGGGAAAACAGCAGCGACCAGAAGCCGAGGGAAACCCCCAGCAGCATAAACAGCACCAGCAGCGAGATAGCCATCACGATGTCCGGGGACATCATCACCACAAACAGCATCCCGCTGACGAACGGCTTGCCGCGAAAGCGGTAGCGGTACAGCGCCACGGCGGTAAGCGAGCCGATAAGCGTGGCGGCGCTGGCGGAAAACACCGCCATCGTCAGCGAATGCTTTGCGGCCTGCAGCAGGCTGTCGTTATTCATCAGCAGGCTGTACCAGTTCGTGGTGAATCCCTGCCAGTTGATGCCGAAGCGCGAGCTGTTGAACGAGTTCACGATCAGGATGATGATCGGAATATACAAAAAAGCGTAAATGGCGGACATAAAGCCGCCGCGAAGCAGGCGTCCGATCATTCCAGTTCCACCTTTTTATTCAGCAGGCGCGCCGCGCGCCAGTAAACCAGCAGCATCAGGCCCATTACCAGCGTCAGCGTAATACTCGTCGCCGCGCCAAACGGCCAGTCGCGGATGTTCAGGAACTGGCTCTTAATCACGTTGCCAATCAGCAGGTTCTTCGCGCCGCCCATCAGATCCGACACATAGAACAGCCCCATCGCGGGCAGCATTACCAGCAGGCAGCCGGCGACAATCCCCGGCATGGTCAGCGGCAGAATAATGCGGATAAAGGTTTGCAGCTTGCTGGCCCCGAGATCTCGAGCCGCCTCGAGCAGCGGCTTGTCCAGCTTCTCAATGCTGGAGTAAAGCGGCATCACCATAAACGGCAGCAGGATATACACCAGGCCGATAATCACCGCGCCGGGCGTGAACATGATGCGAATCGGCGTGTCGATAACCCCCAGCCAGAGCAGGAACTCGTTAAGGTAGCCCTTGGTGCTGAGGAAAATCTTCAGCCCGTAAATGCGGATCAGCGAGTTGGTCCAGAACGGCACAATCAGCAGGAAGAGCAGCAGCGGGCGCACCTTTTCCGGCAGCCGCGCCAGAAACCAGGCAAAAGGGTAGCCGAGCACCAGGCAGGCCAGCGTGGCTATCGCCGCCATGTTCAGCGAGTGCAGCAGCACCTCGGCATACAGCGGGTCGGCCAGCCGGGTGTAGTTATCCAGCGTGAAGACCATGCTCACGAAGTTGTCATTATCGCGAGTCAGGAAGCTGGTGACGATGATCATCAGGTTGGGCAGGAAGACAAACAGCAGCAGCCAGCCCACCACGGTGGCAATTACCACATTCTGGAATTTACGCGAGCGTTTCATCTGCCAGCACAACCTCCCAGCTTTCTACCCAGGTCACCGCCATTTTTTGATCAAGCGTATGGTCGAAGTCCGGGTCATCTTCGTTAAAGAACTCGCTGACCATCACCATCTTGCCGTTTTCCAGCTCGACGGTGGACTCCAGCGTCATGCCTTTATAGTTGCGCTCGCGAATGTAGCCAATCAGCCCGTCCACTTCTCTGGCGTCGTTAACCTCTTCCACGCGCAAATCTTCCGGGCGCAGCAGCACCTTCAGGCTTTGCCCGGCGGTAACCGGCTTGCTGACGAAGATATGACACTCGCGGCCTTCGACGTTGGCCAGCACGCGCTGCTCGTCGCTGCGCTCGATAACCGTCGCGTCGAAGATGTTGATCTCGCCGATAAAGCTCGCCACAAACAGGTTCTTTGGCTCTTCGTAAATTTCTCGCGGCGTGCCGTCCTGCTCAATCCTGCCGTCGCGCATCACCACGATGCGGTCGGACATGGTGAGGGCTTCTTCCTGATCGTGCGTGACGAACACAAACGTAATGCCGAGCTTGCGCTGCAGGGCTTTCAGTTCGTTCTGCATCTGCTTGCGCAGCTTGTAGTCCAGCGCCGACAGCGACTCGTCGAGCAGCAGCAGGCGCGGCTTGTTCACCACCGCACGGGCGATAGCCACACGCTGCTGCTGGCCGCCGGAAAGCTGGCTCGGCTTACGCTGGGCAAATTCTTCCAGCTGCACCATTTTCAGCGCTTCGGTCACGCGCGGCGTGATTTCTGCCGCAGGCGTTTTCTGCATCCGCAGGCCAAAGGCGACGTTTTCAAACACCGTCATGTGCGGAAAAAGGGCGTAGCTCTGGAACACGGTATTCACGTGGCGGTGCTCGGCGGGCACGTGGGTGATGTCCTGATTATCGAGCGTGATGTGCCCGGCATCGACGTTTTCGAGTCCGGCAATAAGGCGCAGTACGGTGGTTTTGCCGCAGCCCGAGGGGCCAAGCAGCGTCAGGAATTCACCATGATTAATGGTGAGAGAGAAGTCAGAAATTACAGATTTACCATCAAAGCTCTTGGCGACGCCTGCCAGGTTGACCAGCATGTCGTGCGAACGTGGCTGTTTATTCAATTTTTTACGCTGTCCCATAAATGACGTATCCGGAGCGGAGGATACGGGGTTTGTGATTAACCACCTTGGGTTTTGGCACGTTGAGTAAGGGCAGGCATTCTACGGCAAAGCGAGGGGATCGCCAAACCCGATGGCCACAAAGCCTGGCCGTTATCGTCTACGGTTAAGGGTAAGTTTAACGAAGGCTTTGTCACGTTCCGGGAAAACTATTTTTTTCCGTTACCGACTAAAAGTGACCTGACGCAATATTTGCCTTCTGCGGCTTATTGATAATTGATGTCACTAAAAACGAGGGTGGCTAAATGGATAAATTACTTGAGCGCTTTTTGCAGTATGTCTCTCTGGACACGCAATCCAGGCCCGGCGTTAAGCAGGTGCCGAGCACCGAAGGGCAATGGAAGCTCCTGCGCCTGTTAAAAGAGCAGCTGGAGCAGTTGGGGCTGGTGGACGTCACGCTCAGCGACCACGGCACGGTGATGGGCACGCTGCCGTCGAATGTCGGGCACGCTGTCCCGGCCATTGGCTTTATCTCCCACGTTGACACCGCGCCGGACTTCACCGGCAAAAACGTGAACCCGCAGATCGTCGAGAACTACCGCGGCGGCGACATCGCGCTCGGCATCGGCGATGAGATCCTTTCCCCGGTGATGTTCCCGGTGCTGCACCAACTGATGGGTCAGACGCTGATCACCACCGACGGCAAAACCCTGCTGGGCGCGGACGACAAAGCGGGCGTGGCGGAAATCATGACCGCGCTGGCGGTATTAAAAGGCAAAAACGTGCCTCACGGCGATATCCGCGTGGCCTTTACCCCGGACGAGGAAGTCGGGAAGGGCGCGCACTTCTTCGACGTCGAAGCCTTTAACGCCGAGTGGGCCTACACCGTGGACGGCGGCGGCGTGGGCGAACTGGAAAGCGAGAACTTCAACGCTGCTTCAGTGACCATCAAAATCGTCGGCAACAACGTGCACCCCGGCACGGCCAAAGGCGTGATGGTTAACGCCCTGTCGCTGGCGGCGCGCATCCACGCCGAAGTCCCGGCGGACGAAAGCCCGGAATGCACCGAAGGCTACGAGGGCTTCTACCACCTGAACACCATGAAAGGCTCCGTCGACCGGGCCGAAATGCACTACATCATTCGCGACTTCGACCGCGAGCAGTTCGAAGCCCGCAAGCGCCGGATGATGGATATCGCCCAAAAGGTCGGCAAAGGCCTGCACCCGGACTGCTATATCGAGCTGGTAATAGAAGACAGCTATTACAACATGCGCGAGAAGGTGGCCGAGCATCCTTATATTGTCGAGGTTGCCCAGCAGGCGATGCGCGACTGCGACATCGAGCCCATCATGAAGCCTATCCGCGGCGGCACCGACGGCGCCCAGCTTTCCTTTAAAGGCCTGCCGTGCCCGAACCTGTTCACCGGCGGCTATAACTACCACGGCAAGCACGAGTTCGTGACCCTGGAAGGGATGGAGAAGGCGGTGGCGGTGATTGTTCGGATTGCTGAGCTGACGGCTAAGGCGGGGTGATGGGCGCTTTGCTTTGAGTGATTGAAAGGGAAGGAGGCGAGAGCCTCTTTTCTTTTTTAGTTTGTTTGTATCAGTAGGAGGAAGTTCTTTGCTGCCTATAATCTACTCAATAAAATGAATGGTGTTAATTATATATCTGAAGTAAATCAATTTAGGGTGGGTTTTTCCATATTTTCATATCTAATGTTTAAGTTAAATGTAAATAAACTACCAATTATTTAGATTCGTGTAAAATATAGAAAGAGATGATAAACCCCCATATACTTGCACAGAGGTTTATCAATAGGCATTGTCAAGCTGACAATTTATCGGTATGGATGCAGGTCGACGAATATTTATCTAAATATTTATTTGGTATTACAGGCCACCCTGCAAATACATAATAGTAAGAAAAATCGTTATTGATTATTTCATCGAGAAGTCTTCTTGCGGGAACTTCCTCATCGAGTAAGATATGCGCGGCGACACTAGCAGGCCCCTTTTTATCACGACCAATTACATTTTGAACATCAACTTTATTAATTTTTGATGTGACACGTTTATTAGCCAGCTCACGATTTATTATTAAAGCCTCTTTTCCTGAACCTGGTGCTAAATCGGAAATTCCTTCTGAAAGTAAATTTAATACCTTTTGATTTGCATCTTCATGAAGATGAATATATGACTTATTTATCAAGTAATCATCATAATTTAAACCGGATGACAAAGCTTTATCAATTAAATTGCTTGCCTCTTCAAAATCTTTACGGCCAACACTGATTTGAGATAGCATTAAATAGTATTTGGAGTCTTTAATATCAAGCTTGCATTTTTCCAATAGTCTCAACCCATTTTCTAAATCAGGCTCACCGTAAATAAGTATATCTAAGCATGACTGTGCCCAGTTATATATATCATCACATTCTAAAGCTTTTAATACTGCATCCTTTGCCATTTTCAAGTCACGATCATAAGACACATAGTATTCTGCCTTAAATAGATATGGAAGCGCGCTATCTGATTTTTCGAACTTGTCATTATATTTTTCTAAAAGATCTTTACTACACTCCAATGCTTTGGCTCTATTTCTAAATGAAGGTAGCTTTCTATTTATGTTTATCATTAATTCAAACAAACTTTCCTTTTTCTTGTTAGATGATACTTTATAAATGTCATCTAATTCTTTAATTAATGCAATGGCCTTTTCAATATCTGCATCATTGATACATGCGTTCATTCTCATATGCAATGTATTTATATGGCTAGGATTTTTTTTATTCATGTCCTCAACTAACTTATTTAATTCCTCCCTGTACTCTTTAGCATTGTCATTAGTATTCTTAATCGCTTTTAAAGTTTTACGCGTTAGTTCCCAAGCCATGTTTTCAAGGCTAGGGTTAATGTTTAAGCTTGACTCAAGTTTTTTCATTAAGTTATCAAGGGGAACATCATTCCTAAAGTTTTTGGAATATCTATGGTTTAAGCTTTCTAAAACAAATTGATTTTTTATTTCGTAACTATATTTGAATTTATCTAATAATATGGTTATAAATTCCATCTTGCTATTTGAATCACGTAAGAGTGATAGTTTTCTCAGATTGTTTTTTATACTATATTCATCCATCTCTATAGCTATTTCAGCTTGCTCTAAAGCAAGATCATATTTCTCTTGTTGATGGTAAATTTCTATTAATCTTGAAAGATACGAGTTTTTTAAATCATCAGAACTACATAGTGATAATGACTTTATTGCTTCTTTTTCAGCTTCATCGAATTTTTTATTTTTCATGAGCATGTCTAGAGATAATAAATTCCTAAAATCCACTTCTGTAAATCCAGTTTTATTGATGTAATTCTCGCCAGATAATTCATTTATTAAATTAGATATATCTAGTCTGTTTGTATGATTTTTAAGCTTGTCAATGTCTTGCGATATATATTTGTTTTTATGTAAATTATGTGAGTCTTCGATAAAGTTCGCAAGCATGCTCTCTCGTTTAGTAGACTTGAAATTTGACTCTAATGAGAGCCCTTCTCCAATTATATAATAATGCAGTTCTGCTAGCGCTTCATCGAATCCATCTATTTCTATATAATAAACCCTTTCTCGTTTTAATATCTTGTGTAGATCTGGGTTTATTTCGTCATCTTTTCTAATGCACCAATAAATACCATTCCCTAAGAACTCATCCTGCCTTAAAAGGTAATTGATAACGTCAATGATAGATCTATCATTACCAGCATAACCAATAAATACAATCCCATATTTTTTTGTGAACTCAATTAGTTTTTCTCTGGTGTTAATTTCAAGAGACTCTGTCTCATTTAGAGTGCTTTTAATACTATCAAAAAGATAATCGCCATGAACCTTGATTATTTTTGGTCTTGAAGAGTTTACGGAAACACCTTTTATTGATGAATCATGTGCGCATAGTGTTGGGCGCTCTCTAGAAAATTGATAGAAAGCTTCATTTATTAGGTCATCAAAATTTGTTGTGAAAACCGTATCAAAATATGCACTTTGAAAAAGACTGACTAAATATGAATAACCTATTGATGGGAGCTTGGAATCAACCTGTTTCTCCACAAACCTTCTTCGTTGTGTAGGTAAATCAAACTTCTTTTGAAATAAAGAAGAGTATTCATTGGTTGGGTCATACCACGACGACTCTTTGTCAATTAAATATTGTCTGGCAGTTTTCACATCTGTATATGTAGATGAGGAGGAAAGCTCATAAATTTCCTTTCTCCATTCTTCAACCAATTGCGTACCGGAACTTATTCCAGATGTGACCGAAGCTCCTGCTCCTAAAAACATAGAATAATTTGGACTATTACCGGATTTTGTTTTAATATAAGTGGCTAAATCTTTTAAGGTTCTACGTTTTGATGGCATTTGTTCAATTAGTTCTGAGGTTTTCAAAGCATGTTCCTTATATAGAATATAGAAAATTATATTTTGTTTGCGAATCAAGATACTGTTAATGAATGTACTGGAGTTTATCTTAAAATATGATGAACGCTGATAACTTGCTTCCTTTTGTACAAAATATGGTAAATCCTGTAAGGTCATACCACTTATAAAAATATTATTCAACCCCCCGCTTTTATCCTAAAATATATTGTTAGTGATACATATATGAAATTCATTCATTCTAGAAAAACAACTACCAATATTAGTAGTGTTTTTTCTCAAGATCTATATGGGGAGTCTTATTTTAATAAAGCCACTTTGTTATAAACAGGAAAAACCAAGATGAATTATAGAGTTAAATTAAAATAACTCTGAATGATGCGAGTAGTAAATTATCGTTATGATCTTCTTTGGAGGGGGTTATCAAAGAAGTTAGATAATCCCCTCAATGAAACCCAACTCCCCAGTTATCACATTTCCGAGATCCCCCTCGAATTTTTTCAGTTTCCAATAATTAACCACCAAACCACTGTTGACTTATCCAGTATAAAAACAGAAGTTGATACTCAAGAAGCAATCAAAGGTAACCGAAGAAAAAATTCGCCCCTGAAAGGTACACCAATACCAGACGAGGACTAACCACAACGTAACTTATAGGGAGTCACGCCATGGCTAATGCCGATAGTAACACATTCACGCACACGGAAATGACGAAGGATCAAACGATTATTGCCGAGGGCATCGCAGCCTTATTAAAAATGCCGCTGAGCGCAAAGGATGATTTATTTCATGTGCTGCATATTTGCCGCTGCCGGGTGGATGAATTAATCGAAATAGATAACCACGCTGAATATCTCGCGCTGGCGGGGCGTTTGCTGGCAGGGTTTAGCGTGCTGAGAGTGGTTTTAGAGCATCCGCCGCCGCCGCATCTCATTGAGCTGTTAAAGGTGGAAGATCAGAGGGGCTCCCGCCTTCGTCGTGATAAGGCGCGGCGAAGGCGGGCAGGGAACCTGAGAATCAGGCAAGCGGCTCGTCAGCCATGCCAGCCCTATGAAGAAAACTCATCGTCATCGTCTAAAGCCTTCGCCCGCTGCCTCATAAAAACAACTTCCTGCGGGCTGGAGAGATTTACCTCATTTTTGCGCAGCAGCTTGAGGATATTAAACAACAGTTCGCTTTTGCTAGAGCCAACCATGCGCGGGCTGGCGACGTAGCCGGTCACGCTCAGGATAATGCCCTCCGGCCCCAGCTGGCTGAAGCGCACATACGGCGCAGGCGTCGGGAGGATCGCCTCATAGTCCTGATAGGCGCTGAGCAGTAAATCGCGCACCAGCTCCGGGTCAATATTGGTCGGGAAGGTCAGGGCGATGGTGACTACCCCCTGGGCATTGCCCATTGTGGCGTTGCGCACGTTCTGGGAAATCAGCTGCGAGTTGGGGACGATCATCGTCGAGCGGTCGCTGAGCTGGATCTCCGTGGCACGCACGTTGATCCGCCGCACGTCGCCCTCAATGCCGCCGATGCCTATCATATCGCCGACCTTGACCGGGCGTTCCGTCAGCAGGATCAGGCCGGAGATAAAGTTCTTCACAATCTCCTGCAGGCCAAAGCCGATCCCCACCGACAGGGCGCTGACAATCCAGGCCAGGTTGTTCCACTGAATGCCCAGCGCGGCCAGGGTGATGAGGATCAGCAGCACGTAGCCGACGTTGGTAAACAGCGTAATCAGCGAGGCGCGAATGCCGATATCGGTAATGGTTTTGGGCAGCAGTTCCTGGCTGAGCCAGCGTTGGGTTACTCGCAGAATGTACAGGCCAATCACCAGGCAAAGCACGGCGTTCAGTAAATTGCCGGGCACGATGTGCAGCTGCTTCAGCCCGTCGCCGCTTAAAATTGTCACCAGCTTGCTGATAAGCAGGCTCGGGGTAGTGGTGCCAAAGGTCCCGTTAAACAGCGCGATGATAGTTATTAATAGCAGGGTGCATTTGGTAAAGGCGGTAAACACCACGGCCAGCTGCTCAAGGTGCCGGTCTTTAAACCGCAGCGACTTTTTCATCGCCTGGCCGGTGGCGGTGTGCGGTGAAAAAACGGCGGCGAAAAAGTCGGTGGCGAAGGTCACCAGATAATAAAACGCCATCAGCACCATGCTGAACCAGATCATCTGGTAAGTGAGGTAGCGGGCGAAGGCGATGTAGCCGATCAGCAGCGACGCCAGAATCACCAGCGAGGCGAGCATGATCAGCATGCAGACCAGCGCATCGAGCCGGGAACGTTTCTCGGCAGGTTCGCCCTCTTTTTCCAGTCGGCGGTGGGCGTGCTGCACGCGCACCATCATCACCAGCAGGACGCTGGCCATGACGGCGGAAATCAGCCCGTTGGCGCGGATCGTGGTGCCGAGGCTGGCGCCAATCGTATTATTAAAGAGATCGAGGCAGCCAATAAGCAGGCCCAGAATCGCCAGCAGCGGCGGGAAGTAACGCACGCTTTCGGCCACGCTGTCGTCGATTTGCACCAGCCGCCATGAAGGGCGTTTCAGGGAAAGAAACGCCCGGCCTGCGCCATAAATTAGCGAGCAGAATACGGCCAGCTGGAAGAAGCCGTCGACAAAATCGCTCACCTGGGGAGAGAACTCCGCCACCCGCGAAAAAGCACTTTTCACAATGGAAAGCGCCAGCATAATGGTAAACATGGTCACTAACGTGCTGGCCAGCGTGTTGAAGCTGCGGCGCAGGCGGCCATCCGGCAAATAACTGATATTGATCCACACCAGCAGCCGGTCAATCAGATAGCAGCCTGAGAACGCAATCCCGGCGGCGGCCACGAGCAGCCAGAAGGTGCCCCAGAACCACTCTGGCTCCCAGGCCGCCTGCCAGGTTTTCAGCAGCTGCTGGCAGAAGTCGTTGAAGCGCTGGATATCCACGGCCTGGGTGTCGGCTTCCTGCAGCCAGAAGGTGCCGCTTAGCATGCTGCCGCTGTTGGACGTCAGCTGCGACTTAAAATAGGTGCGGCGGAGATCGTTAATCTGAATGCCCAGCGCGCGGATATTGGTTTGCAGGCTTTGCGAGGTGCCGATCGCCTCATCAATCTGCTTTTTGTCCCTGTTTAACGCATTGCGCTGCTGGGAAACGCTGGCGGTTTCATTTCCCGCCCCAGACTCCGGCGCTGGCCCCAGAACCTGCAGCTGAGCCTGGACTTTCTCATGCATCGGCTGCAGCAGGGCGGCCAGGTTATCCACCTCCACGCCCAGCTTTTGCGTGGTGTCGAACAGCTTGATCAGCCGGCTGTCGGTATTGGTCTGGGAAACCTGCTGCTTGATGTTGTCTATCTGCGTTTTGTATTGCTTTAACTGCCCGGCAATCTCTTTGAGGCTGGGCTCCTGGCCTTCGGTTTGTGCGGCAAGGGTACTTTGGGGTGCCAGAAACAGGCCGATAAATAGCAAGAAGGTGGCGAGGAAAACAGGCAGCGATTTGCTCATGGGAAAATTCTCAATGTCCCTATTAATGTTTTTAAAGTATGGTCAGCGGGCGATCAGATTGCCATTTTTTATCATCGGCGGTCCAGAGGGGTTACTTATCCCGTTGGTCCAAAAGACCTGCTTTGTTTGGTTCTGGTCACACTCTTGTCAGATTCGGCTGCTTTAATCGTCGCAACGGAAAAAAGGGACAAAAAATGACGAAAAAACATGTGTTGCTGATGGTGATGCTGGCGGTCATGAGCGCTTCTGCGCTGGCTAAATCCACCTTAACGCTGTACACCAGCCAGCCCAATGAAGATGCGCAGACCACCGTCAGCGCCTTCGAAAAAGCGAACCCGGACATTGAAGTGAAATGGATCCGCGACGGCACCAGCAAGCTGACCGCCCGTTTACAGGCGGAGATGGCGGCCGGGGGGGCAGTGCCGGACGTGCTGCTGATTGCGGACAGCGTGACGATGGAATCCCTCAAGCAGCAAAACCTGCTGGCGGCTTACAAGTCACCCGAAGCCACGCGCTTCGATGCCCAGCTGTATGACAAAGACGGCTATTATTACGGCACCAAGCTGATCACCACCGGCATTGCGTATCACAGCAAAGCCCCGGTCAAACCTGGGTCGTGGCTCGATTTGCTCAAACCCGAGCTGAAGAACATGACCACGCTGCCCAGCCCGCTGTATTCCGGCGCGGCGCAGATCCATCAGGCCGCAGTTATGGGCGCCCCGACGCTGGGCTGGCAATACTACGAAAAACTGAAGGCCAACGGGGCGATGCCGCAGAGCGGTAACGGCGCGGTGATGAACGCCATTGCCTCCGGCAGCAAGGCTTATGGCGTACTGGTCGATTACATGGCGATCCGCGAGAAGGCCAAGGGCGCGCCGATTGAGTTTGTATTCCCGACCGAGGGCGTGAGTATTGTCACCGAGCCGGTGGCGATGATGAAGGGCGCTAAAAATCCCGAAGCGGCGAAAGCGTTTATCGACTTCGTGCTCTCTAAGGTGGGGCAGGAGCTGGTGCTGAAACAGGGCTATCTGCCTGCCGATGCGAGCCTGCCGGTGCCGCAGGGCTTCCCGCCGCGTGACAGCATCAAAATCATGCCGTTTGATGCCGCCCAGGCGCTGGCGGACACCGAAGCGAACAAAAAGCGATTTGCCGACCTGTTCGGTAGCCGCTGATTGATGCCTGGCCTGGCATTGTCCCGCCCCGACGACGGCAGCCTGATGAAAGGGCTGCTGCGTCTGCTTATCGTCGTCATTGCGTTATTGAGCCTGCTCCCCAGCCTGCAATTACTGGCCTCCGCGCTGCTGGACTGGCGGCTGGGCAGCCACAGCAGCCTGGGGCGCGTGCTCAGCAACCCGACCACCTGGATAGCGCTGTGGAATAGCCTGTACACCAGCGGCCTGGGGGCGCTGCTGTCCCTCCTGCTGGGCAGCCTGTTTGCCTTTTGCCTCGGGCTGATGAACATCCGTGGCCGCCAGGCATGGGCGTTTCTCTTTATGCTGCCGATGATGATCCCGCCGCAGGTCACCGCCCTGAGCTGGCTGCAGCTGTTCGGGCCCGGCAGCGTGCTGCTCAACAGCCTCGGCCTGGCGCCAGGGTTTGGCAGTACCAACCCGCTTTATTCCGCCGAGGGCATAGCGTTCCTGCTCGGCATCCAGCACGGGCCGCTGGTGTTTTTGACCCTGCGCACGCAGCTGCAAAGTTTGCCCCAGGAACAGATTGAGGCGGCGCGGCTGAACGGCGCTTCTCTTGGGCGGGTTTTCATCGACATCATTCTGCCGCTGTGCCGACCCGCGCTGTGGGCCGGGGCGGCGCTGGCTTTTGTTTCCGCCCTCGGTAACTTCGGGATCCCGGCGATGCTCGGCATCCCCATCTCCTACTTCGTGCTGCCCGTTTACATCTACCAGACGCTCTCCAGCTTTGGCCCGTCGATGCTGAACGAGGTGGCCTCGCTCTCGGTGCTGATGGGCGTGCTGGCCGTCGCCATTGTGACGCTGCAGGGGATTATGCAGCGGCGTTACGCTTTGCCGCTGATCGGCATGGCGGGGCGAGCGGCAAGTTTTGCTGCAGGTAAAAGGCGGCTGGCGGTGGAGATCCTGCTGGCGATCGTGCTGGGCGGGATGCTGATTGCCCCGCTGCTGGCGCTGATTACTACTTCCCTGGTGCCCACGCTGGGCGTGCCGCTCAACGGCGACACGCTGACGTTTACCGCCTGGCGCGCCATTTTTGACGAGCACAGCGCCACCTGGCGGGCGCTGACCAACAGTATGCTGCTGTCAGTCGGTGCCGCCGCGCTGCTGATGGCGCTGAGCCTGCCGCTGGCCTGGCTGCTGGTGCGCCGCCCCAGCCGGCCGCTGCGCTGGCTGCACAGCCTGATAGATATTCCCTACACGCTGCCCGGCGTGGTGCTGGCCATCGCCTGTATTCTGCTGTTTGCGCGCCCGCTGCCGCTGCTGAACGTCAGCCTCAGCGGCACGCTGACGATTATCTTCTTCGCCTATCTGGCCCGGTTTCTTACCGTCTGCCTGAAGCCGGTTCACACCAGCATGCTGCAGCTGGACCCGGCGATGGAGGAGGCCGCGAGCCTGGCGGGGGCCGACGCCTCCCGGCGGTTACGCCACATCGTCCTGCCGCTGCTGGCCCCGGCGGCATTTGCCGGTGCGCTGCTGGTATTTCTCACGGCGGTGAACGAGCTGACCGTCTCCGCGCTGCTGTGGAGCGCCGGGAAAGAAACCCTCGGCGTGGTCATTTTTAATCTCGACGAAAGCGGCGACAAAGTCATGGCATCGGCGATTTCCGTGCTGGTGGTGATGCTGGTGGCCGCAGTGATGCTGCTGCTGGGCGCGCTGGGCCGTTATTTACCGAAAGGAGTCATTCCATGGCAGAGCTAAGGCTGGACAAGCTCAGCAAAGTTTTTGGCGAACAGGCCGTGGTGCGGGATCTCAATCTGACGATCCCGGACGGGGCGTTTACCGCCTTGCTGGGGCCGAGCGGCTGCGGTAAAACGACCACGCTGCGGATTGTGGCTGGCCTTGAAGCGCTGAGCGGCGGTCGTCTGCTGCTGGGCGATAAGCTGCTGGCGGACAGCGCCACCCACGTTCCGCCGGAACAGCGTGACATGGGCATGGTGTTTC
The DNA here is from genome assembly GCF_000757825.1 of Cedecea neteri. Taxonomy (GTDB): domain Bacteria; phylum Pseudomonadota; class Gammaproteobacteria; order Enterobacterales; family Enterobacteriaceae; genus Cedecea; species Cedecea selenatireducens. The sequence continues at coordinate 886,340 of NZ_CP009451.1, read as the reverse complement.
AGTCCTACGCCCTGTGGCCGCATATGACCGTGGGCGAAAACGTCGGCTACCCGTTGAAGCTGCGTAAGATTAACGGCGCCGCTCGCCAGAAGCGGGTGATGGAGGCGTTGGAAGTCGTGGAGCTTGGGGCGTACTTTGGGCGCTCGCCCCAGGAACTTAGCGGCGGGCAGCGGCAGCGGGTGGCGCTGGCTCGTTGCCTGGTTTCGGAGCCGCAGGTGGTTTTGCTCGATGAGCCGCTGGCGAACCTTGACCGCCACCTACGCGCCACGATGGAGCAAACTTTTCGCGAATTTCACCGCCGCACGGGGGCGACTTTTGTCTATGTGACGCACGATCAGGCCGAAGCGATGGCGCTCGCCAGCCATATTGCCGTGATGCACCAGGGCGAGCTGATGCAGTGGGGCACGCCGCAGCAGCTTTATCAGCAGCCGCAAAATGGCTGGGTGGCGCGGTTTATTGGCAAAGGCAGCGTGCTCTCCCTTGGCGTATCGCCCGGAGCACGGCAGCTGGATCTGCCCGCATTGCATGAGGGTTTTGCTCATCCGGCGAGCCGTAAAACCGTGCCGGTGCTGGTTCGTCCCGAGCATGTTCAGGTCGCGGATAGCGGGCTGAGTGCCAGCGTCGAAAGCTGTATTTATCAGGGAGAGCGGTATCTGCTGGAGCTACGTTTACAGGACGGGCAGGCGCTGAGCGCGTTTCATTCTGCGCCGCTGGCGGTGCAGCAAACGGTGCATGTGCAACTGTTACAGGGCTGGCGGCTGGATGCGGCGTGAGAGAGTCACGCTGTAAGCGGGAATATCCCGCCTTCGCCGTAATAAAAACGGTGAAGGCGGGGCGGGTCTTTAGTCTTCGAAGAACCAGTAACCGCTGTTCACCAGCGCGGCCAACGTGGCCAGGAAGGAAGGATCTTCCAGCGCGTCACCCAACTTCCCGGCGTCCAGCTTGATGTGGCTGGCTAGCGCTTCGACCGCCGGGCGATGCGGGCTGTCGAGCTTCTCGCCGTTCACGTACACCTCACCGGCTACGCGCAGCACGCGCAGGCCGCCCAGGCGCACCAGCTTGTCGCCCTGTTGCAGCGCATCGTAGATTTCATCCGGCTGATACGGTGGCTCCGGCGGCGCGACGTCCAGCTCGTGGCGGGACTGGGTAATAAACTCACCCAACCAGCTGTTAAAGGTCTCCGGCTGGTTGACGATGTCCAGCATCATGCCGCGCAGCTTGTCGACTTCCTGCGGCAGAATATCCGCCGGATGCTGGCGCTCAGGCACGTCCGGGTCGGTGTAACGCAGGCCGCCCAGCTCACGCTGCAGCACATAGTCAGCAAAGCCGCTGATAAGCTCGCGGCCGCTTGGCGCACGGAAGCCCACGGAGTAGTTCAGCGCGTTTTCCAGCGAGTAACCTTCGTGCGGGAAGCCTGGTGGAATATACAGAATGTCGCCCGGCTCCATCTCTTCGTCGATGATGGCGTCGAACGGCTCAACCTGGAGCAGATCCGGGTGCGGGCAATGCTGTTTCATGGCGACTTTTTCGCCCACGCGCCAGCGGCGGCGGCCCACGCCCTGAATAATAAACACGTCGTACTGGTCAAGGTGCGGGCCAACGCCGCCGCCTGGCACAGAGAAGGAGATCATCAGGTCGTCAATGCGCCAGTCGGGGAGGGCGCGGAAGGGGCGCATCAGGGCGCTGGAAGGTTCATGCCAGTTGTTCACGGCCTGCACCAGCAGCGACCAGTTGTTTTCGCCGAGGTGATCGTAGCTCTGGAACGGGCCGTGGCTGACCTGCCATTTACCGCCCTGATGGCTGACGAGGCGGCTGTCCACCTCGTTTTCCATGGCAAGACCGGCAAGCTCATCCGGTGAAATAGGGTCGATGAAGTTTTTAAAGCCACGCTTCAGCACCACAGGGCGTTTTTGCCAGTAGCGTGCAATAAAGTCGGGCCAGTTTAAATCCAGGTGATAATCCATATTATTGTCTTCCTGCAGATGGAGGAGCCTGACACGGATTATAACGGATGGCGAGCCGGGTTACGGGACTATTTCACCCTTCATCCTGTTCCGGCTGCTGGCGGGCGAAAATAACTTCCATGCGCGCGCCGCCCAGAATACTGGCACTGGTCTGGATCTCGCCGTTGTACTGCTCGACAATTTCTCTGGCAACCGACAGCCCCACGCCCTGGCCAGGGCGCAGCGTATCGGCCCGCTGGCCCCGGTCGAAGACCATTGCGCGTTTGCTTTCCGGTATACCCGGGCCATCGTCATCCACGATCAGGTGCAGCGTGTCGTCGGTCTGGCGGGCGGTGATTTCCACGAACTCCAGGCAGTATTTACAGGCGTTATCCAGCAAATTGCCCATCACTTCCATAAAGTCGTTTTTCTCACCAATAAAAGTAATTTCCGGCGACACGTCCAGCGTGATGTTCACGCCTTTACGCTGGTACACCTTGTTCAGCGCGGAGCACAGGTTGTCGAGCAGCGGCGCAACGGAATGCAGCTCGCGGCTAAGCAGCGTGCTGTTGCCGCGCATGCTGGCGCGATGCAGGTAGTAACCAATCTGCTGCGAGATGCGGCTGATTTGCTCCAGCATCACCGGCTCGGCCTGCTCGACGTTCATCTTGTCGGTGCGTAGCGAACGCAAGGTCGACTGTAGCACGGCGAGCGGGGTTTTCAGGCTGTGGGTTAAGTCCGTCAGCGTGGTGCGGTATTTGTCGTGTCGGTCACGCTCGGTGCGCAGCAGCTGGTTCAGGTTACGAACCAGGCTGGTCAGCTCGCGGGTCGTTTCCGGGTTGAGGCTATCGCGGTCGTGTTTTTCCAGCTCGCGCACTTCCTGAGCCAGCTCCTGAATCGGGCGTAAGCTCCACCAGGCGGCCAGCCACAGCAGCGGTACCACCAACAGCAGGTTGGCCAGCAGGACGTAGATAAACCAGCTCCACACCATGTAAGAGCGCTTCAGCTCAATAGGAATGGTGTCGACCACCACCACAGTCAGCGCGGGCATGCGCGGGGTCGCGGGGTAAAGGTTCACCGCCACCGAGTGGGTCATTTCGTAGCCGTCGTCGCTTTCGTCATCGTGCATGTCTTTCAGCTGGGCGAGGCGGTCTTTATCGTTGTCCAGCAGGGCGCTACTGGTGGCGTAGTCAGCCTCCAGCTCGTGGAAACCGTTGCCGGTTAGCCACTCTTTCTGGATCTGCTGCACCACGTCCGGGACGTTGCGCTGCATCCACAGCAGCTTGCCGTGCTCGTCGTAAATCAGCGCCATGGTCGGGCTTTGTATGCTGATGTTGTCAGGCAAATCCACCTGCAGTTTGCCGTCCTTCCAACTGGAAAGCGTATAGAACAGGTTACTTTCGCCGCGCAGCAGGCGGAAAGTGGTTTTGTCAAAGCTGACGCTGTAGCCGACCAGCGCCACCAGGCCGTAGGCCAGGGACAGCACCATCACCACCGCGGCGGTAGCCAGTAAGAAGCGAACCCGCAGCGAGAGGGGCAGAATGTGGCGAAAAATTTTCAACATTTAGTGGAGATCGAATCGGTAGCCCTGGCCGCGCACGGTAGTAATCACTTCCTGCGGATATTCAGCCTGAATTTTTTTACGTAAACGGCCCATCAGCACGTCGATAGTGTGACTTTCGCGCAGCTCGGCGTCCGGGTAGAGCTGCAGCATCAGCGAGTCTTTGCTGACCACTTTCCCGGCGTTGCGGATGATGGTTTCCATGATGGTGTATTCAAACGCGGTGAGCTTGATCAGGTTGTCGTTGATCGACAGCTCGCGGCGGGACAAGTCCACCTGGAACGGCGGCAGGGAAATCACCTGCGAGGCCAGGCCGCTGTTACGGCGCATCAGCGCCTGCATGCGGGCGACAACTTCTTCCAGATGGAAAGGTTTGGTGACGTAGTCATCGGCCCCGGCGCCCAGCACTTCAACCTTATCCTGCCAGCCTTCGCGGGCGGTCAGCACCATAATAGGGATGGTGACATCGTGGCTGCGCCAGCGGCGGATCAGGCTCATGCCGTCTTCGTCCGGCAGCCCTAAGTCAACAATCGCAATGTCCGGCGTATGTTCATTCAGGAAATAGTCTGCCTCTTTGGCATCCTCGGCCGCATCCACCTGATGGCCCGCTTCACGCAGCTGTACCTTCAGATGATGGCGCAACAGGGCATTATCTTCCACAACCAGAACGCGCATCGTATTTCCCCAGTCTATTCATAGTATTGATAGTTTAGCGCTAATTATTCATGACAGGGAATAAACCTCGTATAAACAATGCCCTCATGAACATTAACGCTGAGTCAACAATGTAATACGGCTTAGGCCCTCACCCTAACCCTCTCCCGTAGGGAGAGGGTTAGGGTGAGGGCCGGGGTGGGGGGCAAACAGAAGGCAAAAAAAAGCCCTCCGAATGGACTGCACCCCAAAAGTTGGACACCCAACTGAGTAAGGTGCAGTTTTTTATGGCAAAGCCAAAATATTCCCTCGAAACCAGATTAGCTGTAGTCAAACACTACCTTGCCGGAAAAGATGGAACACATCGTACCGCTGAACGTTTTGGTGTTGAAAGAACATCAGTGCGACGCTGGGTAAGAGCCTGGCAACTCCACGGTATTGATGGCATTACCTGGAAAAATGACCGCCATTCTCCGGCGTTCCGGATTGCTGTCGTACGCACGATTCTCGCTGAAGAACTTTCGATGCGCGAAGCTGCCGCACGGTTTAATATCTCCACTGAAACCGTTGTCCGGCACTGGGTGAATGTCTACAAAGACGCAGGTGAAAAAGGACTTCTGAGCATAAAACCTGGCCGGAGCAAGGACATGACAAAACCCAAAAAAACACCTCCACTTACCGATGCTGCGCTGGATAAGTTATCTCCCGAAGAGTTGCGGGCTGAACTTCGTTACCTGCGAGCAGAGAATGCCTATCTAAAAAAGCTGAAGGCCTTAGTTCAAAGCGAGAAAAACGGCGGAAAGCCGCAATAATCAACGAACTAAGGCTGGAGTATGCGCTCAGTGATCTTCTTCGTGCAGCGGGCATGTCCCGCAGTACGTGGTATCACAATATCAATGCGCTGAAGCGAGCAGACAGGCATGCCGGGCTGAAAGCCAAAATCAGAGAGATTTATCACTATCACAAAGGGCGTTATGGCTACCGCAGGATCACGCTCTCGCTGAGAAGGCAGGGTCTGCTGGTGAACCATAAAACTGTACAGCGGCTGATGGCAGAACTGTCGCTCCGTTCTCTGATAAGGGTGAAGAAATATCGTGCCTGGAAAGGGGAAGTGGGCAAGGCTGCACCCAATATCCTGGGCCGGAACTTCGGGGCATCGAAAGCCAACGAAAAATGGGTCACGGATGTCACCGAGTTCTCAGTACAGGGTAAAAAGCTGTATCTGTCGCCGGTTCTCGATCTGTTTAACCGGGAGATTATCTCCTACAGCCTGTCGGAAAGGCCGGTGATGGAGATGGTTAATAGCATGCTGCGCGATGCGTTCCTGAAGCTCAGCCCGGAAGATAGCCCCTTGCTGCACACGGATCAGGGCTGGCAATATCGAATGGCAGGCTATCAGGCAAGGTTAAAGGCACAGGGCATGACACAAAGTATGTCGCGCAAAGGAAACTGTCTGGATAATGCGGTGATGGAGAACTTCTTCGGCACACTGAAATCGGAGTGTTTTTACCTGAACAGGTTCAGCGATCTGAATGAACTGAGGAAGGCGATAGAGGACTATATCCATTACTATAACAACGAGCGGATCAGTCTGAAATTAAAAGGCCTGAGTCCGGTAGAATACCGAACCCAGACCCCGATAGCCGCTTAACATGAACTGTCCAACTTTATGGGGTCAGTCCAGAAGAGGGCCTTAAGATTACTTCAGCTCGTCAACCATGGTGGTGGCGCGGCCAATATAGTTGGCTGGCGTCATGGCCTTCAGGCGGGTTTTTTCTTCTTCCGGCAGCTCTAGGCTGTCGATGAACTGCTTCATGCCCTCGGCGTCAACGCGCTTGCCGCGGGTCAGCTCTTTCAGCTTCTCGTACGGCTTTTCGATGCCGTAGCGGCGCATCACGGTCTGAATAGGCTCTGCCAGGACTTCCCAGTTGTGATCCAGCTCGTCCAGCAGGCGATCGCGGTTCACTTCCAGCTTGCTCACCCCCTTCAGGGTGGACTGGTAGGCGATCAGCGCGTAGCCGATACCCACGCCCAGGTTACGCAGCACGGTGGAGTCCGTCAGGTCGCGCTGCCAGCGGGAGACCGGCAGCTTGCTGGCCAGGTGCTGTAGCAGGGCGTTGGACAGGCCGAGGTTGCCTTCGGAGTTTTCGAAGTCAATCGGGTTCACCTTGTGCGGCATGGTGGAGGAGCCAATCTCACCGGCGATGGTCTTCTGCTTGAAGTGGTTCAGGGCCACGTAGCCCCACACGTCGCGGTCGAAGTCGATCAGGATGGTGTTGAAGCGCGCGATGCAGTCAAACAGCTCGGCGATGTAGTCGTGCGGTTCGATCTGGGTGGTGTACGGGTTCCACTGAATGCCCAGGGAAGTCACGAATTCTTCGCTGAACTGGTGCCAGTCAACTTCCGGGTAAGCGGCGATGTGGGCGTTGTAGTTACCGACCGCGCCGTTGATTTTGCCGAGAATTTCAACGTTGCCGAGCTGGCGGAACTGGCGCTCCATGCGGTAAGCGACGTTTGCCATCTCTTTACCCATGGTGGACGGCGTCGCAGGCTGGCCGTGGGTACGGGACAGCAGCGGGATGTCGCGATACTGCACGGCAAGGTCTTTCACCGCGTCGATGATTTTACGCCAGTATGGCAGCACCACGTCTTTACGTGCGGTGTCGAGCATCAGCGCGTGGGACAGGTTGTTGATGTCTTCGGAAGTACAGGCGAAGTGAATAAACTCGGATACCGCGTGCAGGGCAGGGATCGCTTCCACTTTCTCTTTCAGGAAGTACTCAACCGCCTTCACGTCGTGGTTGGTGGTGCGCTCGATGGTTTTGATGCGCGCGGCGTCAGCCTCACTGAACTCCGCAACGATTTTATCAAGGTAACCGTTTGCGTCCGCATCAAAAGCAGGAACTTCCTTGATCGCTGCGTGCGCGGCCAGCTTTTGCAGCCAACGTACTTCGACCTGTACGCGGAATTTCAGCAGACCGAATTCGCTGAAAATAGCGCGCAGAGCGCTGACTTTGTCGCCGTAGCGCCCGTCAACGGGGGAAACGGCGGTCAGTGAGGATAATTCCATAACAACTCCTGAGAGGTTAACAATGAGCGAGAATTTGTTTGGCCTGAGTGGTCAGGCGACTACGAGAAAACATTAACTGCAGGCGGCCACCGCCAACCTGATGCCACAACACGGCGGCACGAATACCGGCCAGCAGCGCGGCACGCACTTTGCTCTGCACCTGAGGGCTTTGCAGCACGGCAGGGGAGCCGGTGACCTGAATACGTGGGCCAAGCGGGCTAATGACGTCGACATAGATCCCGGCCATGGCGCTCAGCAGCGTCTCGGACTCGAGATCGAAGTGTTCCAGCTGGCGCTGCAGGCCGTTAATTTTGTTGCCGAGCGTGTCCATCGCGCCTTTGGCGGCGTGGAGTTTACGCTCCAGCACCATCAGGCTAAGCGTGTAGCGCGTCAGCTCGGCGTTCAGGCCCTGACGGTTGCTGGCGTTCAGCACGCCGAGCAGGGTTTCAAGCCCGAGCTTAAGGTTAGCTTCGCTGCCGCCAAAAACGTCCAGGGTTGAACCCGGATTCTGGTCAATCACGCTGTTGAGCGAGACGTGAAGCGCGTCGCTGTCGCAATGACCCTGATGGGCTAACTGCTGCACCAGACGGGCTGACTGGCAAATGCCGGCCAGCGCGAGAGTAATGTCGTAGTAGTTTTTAGCCACAGGGCTGCGTCCTTGTGTGTAATTAACTGACGAGCGGCAAACGCTGCTCAATAATACCGCCGCCGAGGCACACTTCGCCGAGGTAGAACACCGCGGACTGGCCTGGGGTAACGGCGGCCACCGGCTCTTCAAAGCGCACTTCTATGCGTTCGTCATCCAGCGGAGTAATCGTGCAGGGGATATCCGTCTGGCGGTAGCGGGTTTTTACCGTGCAGCTCAGCGGTGCGGTTAAAGGTTCGCGATCCACCCAATGCAGCTGCTGGGCAATTAGCCCAACGGACATCAGGCGCGGATGGTCATGGCCCTGCGCGACGACAAGAATATTGTTGGCGACGTCTTTATCGACCACGTACCACGGATCTTCAGATCCTTCTTTGGTGCCGCCGATACCGAGGCCTTTACGCTGTCCGAGGGTGTGATACATCAATCCCTGGTGCTCGCCTACGCTTTCGCCGTCCACGGTGAGGATTTTGCCCGGTTGTGCAGGCAGGTAGCGGCCCAGGAAGTCGCGGAACTTGCGTTCACCGATGAAACAGATACCGGTGGAGTCTTTTTTCTTCGCGGTGACCAGATCCAGCTCTTCGGCAATGCGGCGCACTTCCGGTTTTTCCAGCTCGCCGACCGGGAACAGGCTTTGGGCGATTTGCTCGTGGCCGAGAGTATAAAGGAAGTAGCTCTGGTCTTTGTTGCCGTCCAGGCCGCGCAGGAGCTGGCTTTTCCCGTTGACGTCAGCGCGACGCACGTAGTGGCCGGTGGCGATGTAATCGGCACCTAAATCTTCTGCGGCAAATTCGAGGAAGGCTTTAAATTTGATCTCTTTGTTGCAGAGGATGTCCGGGTTTGGCGTGCGCCCGGCTTTGTACTCTTCGAGGAACAGTTCGAACACGTTGTCCCAGTACTCTGCGGCAAAGTTAACGGTGTGCAGTTCAATGCCCAGCTTGTCGCAAACGGCCTGCGCATCGGCTAAATCTTCCGCTGCGGTGCAGTACTCCTCGCCATCGTCTTCTTCCCAGTTCTTCATGAACAAGCCTTCCACCTTATAACCCTGCTGCATCAACAGGTAAGCGGAGACGGAGGAATCGACACCGCCGGACATCCCGACGATCACTTTTTTCTGGCTGTTATCAGACATGGAGAGACTCACGACATTGAACTTGAAAGCGGCGTATTCTATCACGCAGCCTGCTACTTGACACCCTTTGTAAACGGCCAGTTAAAAGCCCCCAGCATAGACAGGGGATAACGCGGCTCCTGCTGATAACAGCGAATGCTTTCCGCCACCAGCGGCGAGCGCAGGTTTGTTGCATTTATAATGGTTTCGGCATCGAGCCACAGGCAGCGGTCAATATCGCTGTCGTGCGGCGTGGTCGGCAGCTGTTTGTCCAGATCGATAGCAAACAGGAAGCGTAAGAACGGCGTGTTGTCCGGGGCAATCCACTGGTGCATGCGGATAAAACTTTGCGGCTCGGCGGTAATACCCGTTTCTTCCCACAGCTCGCGTTTGGCGGCCTCGAGCAGCGTTTCGTCGGCTTCGAGGTGCCCGGCGGGCTGGTTCCACAGTGCCTTACCCTGAATGGTTTCTTCGACGACTAAAAACTGGCCTTCGGCCTGCACAACGCAGGCCACGGTGACGTGAGGTTTGAACATGAGCTTTCCTTACGCGGAGGTGAGTGGGAGTTCGCGCCAGCTGCCCGGCTCGAGGCCGTCGAGGGTCAAATCCCCCATCGCATAGCGGATCAGTCGCAGGGTAGGGTAGCCAACATGCGCGGTCATGCGGCGAACCTGGCGGTTGCGGCCTTCATAAAGCGTGATTTTCAGCCAGCGGGTGGGAATAGCCTTGCGTTCGCGAATCGGCGGATTGCGCGGCCACAGCCATTCCGGCTCTGCAACCAGCTCGGCCCCTGCCGGAAGCGTAGGACCGTCGTTCAGCTCAACGCCGCTACGCAGGGCTGCCAGCGCCTCTTCCGTTGGCTCGCCTTCAACCTGGACGTAATAAATTTTGCCGGTACGTTTGCCGGGCTGGGTCAGTTTTGCCTGCAGCGCCCCGTCATTGGTGAGCACCAGCAGCCCTTCGCTGTCCCGGTCGAGACGGCCTGCGGCATAGATACCCCCTAAAGGAATGTAATCCTTCAGCGTGCTGCGCCCCGCTTCGTCGGTAAACTGCGGCAGCACATCGTACGGCTTATTGAAGATAACCAGCTTCTTTGGCCCGGCAGGCTGCTTGCGTCTGGCGGCTTGCGTGTTGCTGAATCGTTTAACTTGGTGATTCCTAAAAGAAGTTTTATTCATAGTGTTTTCAGCGCGTGTGGATTGACGCATTATAACGGAAAACATGAGTGATTGGCGCGAGCCTGATATTGCAGTAGTATGAGCCCCGCAAATTACAAATCATTAACAAAAAACCAGAAGCGCTCGAAGGAGAGGTGAATGGAAAGCAAAGTAGTCGTTCCGGCGGAAGGTAAAAAGATCACCCTGCAAAATGGCAAAATCAACGTACCTCACAACCCAGTGATCCCGTTCATTGAAGGGGATGGTATCGGTGTGGACGTAACCCCAGCCATGATTAAAGTGGTGGATGCTGCCGTGGCAAAAGCCTACAACGGCGAGCGGAAAATTTCCTGGATGGAAATCTATACCGGCGAAAAATCTACCCAAGTTTATGGCCAGGACGTCTGGCTGCCAGAAGAAACACTGGACCTGATTCGTGACTACCGCGTTGCCATCAAAGGCCCACTGACTACCCCAGTCGGCGGCGGTATTCGCTCCCTGAACGTTGCGCTGCGTCAGCAGCTTGACCTCTACGTTTGCCTGCGCCCGGTACGTTACTACCAGGGGACACCAAGCCCGGTTAAGCAGCCTGAGCTGACCGATATGGTTATCTTCCGTGAGAACTCCGAAGATATCTATGCTGGCATCGAGTGGAAAGCGGACAGCGCCGAAGCGGACAAAGTGATCAAGTTCCTGCGTGACGAAATGGGTGTGACGAAAATTCGTTTCCCTGAGCACTGTGGGATCGGCATCAAGCCTTGCTCCGAAGAAGGTACCAAGCGCCTGGTTCGTGCGGCCATCGAATACGCAATCACCAACGACCGTGATTCCGTGACCCTGGTGCACAAAGGCAACATCATGAAGTTCACCGAAGGCGCGTTCAAAGACTGGGGCTACCAGCTGGCTCGCGAAGAGTTCGGCGGCGAACTGATCGACGGCGGCCCGTGGGTGAAAATCAAGAACCCTAACACCGGCAAAGAGATCGTTGTGAAAGACGTGATCGCCGATGCGTTCCTGCAGCAAATCCTGCTGCGTCCTGCTGAATACGACGTTATCGCCTGTATGAACCTGAACGGGGACTACATTTCTGATGCCCTGGCGGCACAGGTTGGCGGCATCGGTATCGCACCGGGCGCAAACATCGGTGACGAGTGTGCGCTGTTCGAAGCCACGCACGGTACTGCACCTAAATATGCAGGCCAGGACAAAGTAAACCCAGGCTCCATCATCCTGTCCGCAGAAATGATGCTGCGTCATATGGAATGGTTCGAAGCGGCTGATCTGATCGTCAAAGGTATGGAAGGCGCTATCGATGCGAAGACCGTAACTTACGACTTCGAGCGTCTGATGGATGGCGCTAAGCTGCTGAAATGTTCAGAGTTTGGCGACGCTATCATTAAACACATGTAATCAGCGCCGCTGGTTATGTGAAAACGGGAACCCTAGGGTTCCCGTTTTATTTTTCAGAAAAAAGCGCTACCAACAATGATAATAAAAATATTCTTAAGTCATTTACGTGAAAACTGACGATTAATAATGAACTTAATTTTATTGAGCAGACAATATTCTCTAAGGAAATAGAGTTTTATCTTCTTACTGAATTTTTCTGTTTTGCTAAATGGCAAGACCAATGATTTTATTTTCCTGGCCTGCTCTGCATTAAAGAAACAATAGCCATGCACATTGGTGCTGATTCTTCTTAGCAGACTGTATGTGGAGCGCACGGCAGGGGCGAGAATGTTCGCATCAGCGGGATGACGTTTATTAAGGATTTCAGTAAATACAGCTAACGCAAAAATAACATCATCAATATCTTTGCTTGTTGGCGTGTTTGTTATGCTGCCTTCTCTTACCCTGTAAAGAAGCAGTTCATCCGTGAGGCTATAGGTACTTTTCGATTCTATATAAATCAATGGCGTAGTGGCAACGTCCTCATAGTTTCTACCGACAGGGTAATGTACCTTGTTAAATAATTCTCTTTTGTAAACCCGAGACCATGGGAACCATTCGTTCCGTTGAAAAATATCACTCAGATCACGTAGGGATTTTATGGCTAAAAATCCCGTCCTGGTGACCATTAAAACAGGTGTACGTATATCTGGATTTCCATGATAAAAACGGTTGGCATTGAACTCAATTAAATCAACATTATTGTTTTCCAGGATAGGTTTTATTTTTTGCCAAAATGTATGCTCCCAAACATCGTCCCCATCGAGCAATGCTAAATAACGCCCCGAAGCCATATTGATACCGGTGTTTCTGGCTGCTGAGATACCCTGGTTTTGTTGAGATATAACCTTAATGGCTCTTTCTTTATTATTTTTTATAAAGGAATCTATTTTTTCCAGGGAACGATCTGTGGAACCGTCATTGACGACAATGATCTCGACGTCATCATCTATTTGAGCATGTACGGAGGCCAGGCACTCATTGATGTAATTCTCACAGTTATAGCAAGGAATGATGACGCTTAATAAAAAATCTGAAACCATTAATGTTGCCCTGTTTTTATATAACGACTTAATTATAAAAGGAAAAGCCAATCAAAATGCTTCATGCTCAAGCGTGAGGGATTTTATCAGTAGCGGAATGGGATAGAAAGCTGAAACTGGCAGCAGGCAAATACGCTTCCCGCCTTATGGTGAAGCCTGACTAAGCGTGGGGTGTTGGCTGTAAAATTCAGACATAAAAAAATCGTGAAATGTTACGGAGTTGTATCAATGAGTTATTTGACGACGTTGCGAAAGGGAAAGGGATCGGGAAAAAATCCCAGCTTTGTCTGAGTGCTGTTGTGCTAGTTTTGAAAGACAGGGACTTTATTTATGGAGTGATTATGGACAAGGGCAAGCAAGTTTTCGAGGAGTTTCATCCTGAAATGCTGCAGGTAATTGGCACCGCTGTGGTACAGCTGCTGGCGGGAGAAGAGACGTTATCACGTGAGTCGATAGCCGATATGGTACACAAGCTTTACGCACATGGTCTGGACGATGCGGCAGTACAAAGGGCGGTTGATGTCCTGATCCTGGGGTAGGCGTGAGTCTTTGTCCGGCTGCTCATCTCGCTATTTATCGCTGATTCAGCGGAGAATAGTCAGTTTTAAACTGATTGTCGTCACTGCGCAGGATGATGTTAAAATCGCAGATGATTATCATTATCATAAAAAGGACTATTTATGAGTAAGACGCTCATCATCTGCGCTGTATTGTTTGCCACCCACGTTTATGCCGCGAATAAACCTGCATCGGAGCTGGTCTGGAGTGAGGCGGAAGAGGAGCCAGGCTGCCACGGGAACGTGTGCCTGAGCAACGAAGAGAAGAAACCGCAAAATATGTACGGCAAGCTTGATAAAGGTGACCAAAAGCTGCTGTCCGACCCTTACTCTAAGTACGATCGCGATAACAGCAATAGCACCGCACGTGCAGGTGTGACGTTTAAATGGGATTGATAGATAAAAGGCGCTGAACGCGCCTTTCATTTATTCATTAAAGGGATTTTTATGCTGTCGTAAATACTCAACGCCAAATTCATGAGAGGCAAAATCATTGATATGGCCGACATCACGATAGACAGGAACGCCATTAATATCAGTTTTGCATACATTACCAGAGCACTGAGCATCTTTAGGATCAATAATAATGAGTGTTGGGTAAGTTTTCTGTAGCCGGTTAAATAGCTGTGGGAACCACTCACTGCTATCATCTGTCCTTGTATTCGTATTACAACTGTTAGATACGTATTTTTTTCTGAACTTCACACTGTCATAAAAACAGTGCATAAAATTATCCGGCATAGTGTATATTTGCTTGATAATCACTGGTCGTGCACCTGACTGTATAATAATGTCTAAGGCTTGCTTCATTGCTGTTTCGATACGTTGATGTGACAATTCCATCGAACGCGGGTCTTGCGGATGATTGACGATATTGTCACCAGCATAGTTACTCCAGACCTCACCAATAATTACATAGTCGAAGTGTCCTTGCCGAATGTTTTCATAGAACTTGTCACTATCATCATGGCATTTTTGATAAACGGTATCTTTGAAATACCACCAGTCAAACAGGTAGACACCCGGTAACGTTAAGCAGGACGAGGTGGCCTGAGCTAAAACTGACATATGGGCGTTCTTACCCAGTACATCAAAGAAGCTCCAAAAATGATTGGAATGTGAGTCGCCAATCAGCAATGCCTTTTTAGCGGCGTTTACATCACCGATCGTACAGTTTTTATTCTCTAGTTCGCTGCTACCATCGATGCAGTATTTTCTGTCGCGTGACTCATTTTGCTTGAGAGTGAGTGCAACCTGCTGAAACTGAGATCCAAAACGCCTGCTAAGGCCATCCTGCTTTTCGGAAATAGCGCTGAGTACCACGAACAATAATGCGAGGAGCAATGACAGATAAATAAAGGATTTTAAGAGTGGGATGCGTTTCTTCCTGAAGGGTTTCTCTATGAAAAGGTAAGAAAGCCACGCCAGCGAAAACGTGAGTGCTAAGCAGACTGTCGTAAATATCCCATTTTCTTCAAAACCCAAATATCTTCCTGCAGCAAAAATCGGCCAGTGCCATAAATAAAGGGAGTAAGAAATCGTACCGATAAATACCAGGGGAGGAATTGATAGTGCACGGGTAACAATTCCGCCGGAGACTGAGCCAACGTAAATAAGTGCAGCTGAGGCTGCGGCAACAATAACGGCATGATAATCAGGATAACCAAGGACGATATTTGTTCTGGTAGCGCAGTAAAACAGCGCACCAAGAGCTGCCAGCCCAATACAAGTGGCCATAAAGTTATTGGGCTTCAGGTTTTCACTCTTTAACATTATCAGACAACTACCAAATAAAAACTCAAATATTCGGGAGCTTAAAAAGTAGTAACTTTTGTCTGGAAATGCCTGTGACAGATACAAGGATAAAGCGACCATAGCCAACGTAGTAGAAATGACAACAGGGCTGAGCCATCGGGATGGAAGATATTTATGAAGAAGGAGTAATGCTGCCGGCAGGACTAAATACCATTGCCATTCTATTGACAGTGACCATGTATGGAGTAATAACAGAAATGCTGTGTCTGGTGCAGCGTAAGCCGTTGTTGCTCGAGAAAAATACTGATTTGAGGTAAACAGTGTTGTGTACTTGGCTTCGCGTAAAAAGTGGGTAAAATCTTCCGGAAGATAAAAAATTGTCGCAATTATCAGACTAAAAAGGATCGTTGCAATCAACGCAGGTTGTAGACGCCAAAGTCGGCGAACATAAAAATCGGTGACAGAAAGTTTGTTGTTATTTAATGCACTAGTGATGATTGATGTGATAAGAAAACCTGAGATAACAAAGAAAATGTCGACGCCAATGAATCCTGATGGAAAAAGGGTGAGTCCTGCGTGAAAAATGAGCACAAACAGAACCGCAATGGCTCTCAATCCATCAATATCTGAACGGTAACGCATCAAGCTGCCTCTAAAACTTTTCGCTGAAAACCTCTTTTGAGGTTTCTTGTCATTGTTGTGACAATATTTTATCTACTGAATCCCCCTAAAGAAAGCGAATCTGCTGCCAGGGGATAAACGTTTCCAAAGCCCGAGCTTTGTCGTAAATTTGTGAGACATCTACGGCAAATGCTGTGGATGAAGAAAGTGCAGGCGCGATCATCAAAATCGGCCGTGATAATCTCATCTCTCTCGCCCTGGTTTATTATCAATTAGTGAACAGCATAGCCGTTTTTCCCTTCACAGGTTATAAATTTGGGGCTTAAATGCTACCGTAAGATCAAACAGATAAGCCGGAGGCGAGATGGATAAAAAAGCAAAAGACGAAGAACTGTATCAGGAGATGTGCCGCGTGGTGGGTAAGGTGGTGCTGGAGATGCGGGATCTGGGGCAGGAGCCGAAACACATTGTGATTGCCGGCGTGGTCAGAACCATGCTGGCAAACCATAAAATCAAACGTTCCCCGCTGACGGACGAAGCGATGGCACACGTTATCCAGGCGCTGGGCTATGAAGTTTAGCTCGCGCCCGTCGACAATATAACCCCATCAGGAATCACCTATGATTGCCAGTATTCTTATCGGCCTGATTGCTTTGATTCATCTTTATATTCTGGTGCTGGAGATGGTGCTTTGGGATAAACCTGCGGGGCAGAGAGCCTTTGGTTTGTCTCCCGAGTTTGCACGTCAGTCGAAAACGCTGGCGGCGAATCAGGGCTTGTATAACGGGTTTCTGGCTGCTGGATTAATATACGGGCTGCTGGCGGCGAGCAGCGGCTATGAATTTAAGCTGTTTTTCCTTATTTGTGTCCTGATTGCCGGTTTGTTTGGTGGCTTTACAGCCAGCAAAAAAATACTTTATGTTCAGGCTCTACCTGCGGCATTGGCATTGATGGCATTATTGGCGGGAATATAATCGAAAAAACCCGGCAAACGCCGGGTCACCATAAGGCTATCATCATTAATATAATTGGCGATCGACCGGATCTTTTTTGGAGTGGTTCCGGACCCTCCAGAGGAGGAGATAATATAGGCATATTCGATAGCGAATGAGGGTTCATCAAGCTACCGAAGCCAAGAAATTATCCTGAGTCGTTGTCGTTAGCAAGTGCCTGATGACGTTTTTTTTCGAATATGAATTATAAAACTAAATTTTCCAGAATAATCGGCCTGAACAGATTCTAAGATTCGTCTATCCTTTATGGGGTAGGCTTGTTCTTTCGAATGGATTAACCGAATTTATCAGGAGTTTATATGGGCTTTTGGCGAGTCGTTTTCACAATTATCCTGCCTCCATTAGGCGTGCTTATCGGCAAAGGCTTTGGCTGGGCCTTCATCCTCAACATCCTCCTTACCCTGCTGGGCTACTTCCCTGGCCTCATCCATGCGTTTTGGGTGCAAACCCGGGATTGATGCAGCGGTAACGTCTCCCCCTGGCTTCTCTGAACCAAAAGACCTCCAGGCGGCGTAAGCAAACAATATGCAGTTCGTGCAAGCACTCAGAGCCCACTTTTGTGGGCTTTTTATTTCCTTTAAATTAAAAAGAGTTCCGCTATACCCAAAAATAACGGTTTTGTTTATCGTTGATTAAGGTTTTCTTAATATTCCCGACATCAATAAATAGCCAAAATGATTACGTTTGAAATTAATTCCCGATTAATTATTTTGCTTTCAAAACAAGGATGTACAAACCGTTACACGAAAGTGCTGGGCATTATGTATGGGTAATCCGCTTTATTGAGGAAGCGTTTATTCTTACCCTTTTACTATGCTCGTGTTTTCACTCCTGAGGTTATAATAATGAATCATCTTTTGATTACCGGTGCGACAGGTTTCCTGGGCGGCGCGGTATTAGCTCGAGCCCTTTCCGAATCCTCTTTTAGTTCCGTATTGTTATTGGTGCGAGCGAACTCTCCTCAGGAGGGCGTGGCCAGAATCAGAAATAACCTTGCTAATTTTGGCTGTACTGATGCACAGATAGCCCAAATTAATCCGGAAAATATATTGCTGGGTGATTTAGCCGAGCCTGAACATTTTCTCGATGACGAAAGAATCTCCGGCGTTACGCACGTGATTAACTGTGCTGCGGTTGCGTCGTTTGGCGAGAATGCGCTGATCTGGAAGGTAAACGTTGAGGGAACCCTGCAGTTTGCGCGCCGTATGTCTCAGGTCAAAGGCCTGCAGCGTTTCCTGCACGTGGGCACCGCGATGTCCTGCGTGCCGGATGCGGGTACCCTGGTGACGGAAAGCATGTCCAGCAAGCCGGAAGAAGAGCACCTGGTGCAGTACACCTGGTCCAAATCGACCATCGAACGCATGATGTCCGAGCAGTTCCCGCAGCTGCCGCTGGTTATCGCTCGTCCGTCTATCGTGGTGGGCCATAGCGAGCAGGGCTGCCGCCCGTCCAGCAGCATTTTCTGGGTCTTCCGCATGGTGCTGATGCTCGGCAAATTCATGTGCTCGCTCGATGACAAAATCGACGTTATTCCGGTGGATTACTGCGCCGAAGCGCTGCTGCTGCTGGCGAAGAGCGACTCGCTGAAAGAGAAGATCTACCACATCTCTGCCGGGGACGTGAGCAGCATCCGCTTTGCTGATATCGACGAAGCGATGTCCAGCGCGCTGAACCAGACGCCTATCTTCTCCAATTACGAGCAGGTGGATTACAGCGAGCTGGTGAAGAGCCGCCGCAGCTTTAAGTCTATTTACGGGCCGTGCAATGAACGCCTGATGCTGCGTGCGATGCGCCTGTACGGAGAGTTCTCCATGCTGAACGTCCGCTTCTCTAACGAGAAGCTGTTAGATTTAGGCATGTCGCCGCCGCCGCGCTTTGTGGATTACATCAGCCGCTGCGTGGAAACCACCCGGGATTATTCAATTCCGGAGCTGATGAAGGTCGACTTCAAATAAAAAAAGGGAGCTTAGGCTCCCTTTTCAGTTTGTTAGTGATATTAAAGGGAGCTTAGGCTCCCTTTTTCACGTTTAGCGGATCACCACTTCATTTCGCCGGTATTCACTTTGGCGCTCATTTCCAGAGAGCTTTCATCGGCAAGGCCCGGATACTTTTGCTTCATCTCGGCAATGACCGGGGCACTTTTCCCTTTTTTCAGCGCCAGCTCGAAGTCGGCTAAATAGTCGCCGGTGAAGACCACCGGCACCGCGCCTGGCTTAACTTCTCCGATGTAGTGCCCAGGGATCACGCGCTGTGGCTTGAGCGCGGCCATTTCATCCAGCACATCGCGCCATTCCTGACGCGCGGCTTTGGTCTGGGAATCGGCCGTCCAGATATGAATCCCTGAACTGACGCCTACGCCGCCGAGGATCGTTTTATTGGCCGGGATCCACAAATATGCCGCGTGTGAAGCCGGCTGGCGCAGCTCAATTTTTTCACCATCGACGGTGAAAGTGGTGTCGTGCGTAACCTGAGGCACGAAGACTTCATTTGGCGCGCCATCTTTCAGAATCGGGCCCCAGTATTTGATCTTCTCTGCTTTGGTCTTGCTGATATGGTCGACGACCAGCGGCGTGGCCTCAATTTTTACCTGCGGATACGCCTTAACAATCGGCTCCAGGCCGAAGTAATAGTCCGGGTCACCGGCGGTGATGAGAATGCGGGTCAGCTTTTTTCCGCTGTGCTGGATAATCTTCACTAGCTCCTCACCGTCTTTGACGCTGAACTGGGCATCAACGAGCGTGGCTTCCGTCGGGCCGCTAATCAACGTAGAGGTGACCGGGAATACGCCTTTGTCCTGCGGGTTGTAGACGTCGAGCGTCAGTGGGGCAGCAAAGCTGGCGCTGCTGAACAAAAGGGTGACGGTGGCCGCAGCCAGGGTATGTGTCTTCATCTTTTTCTATCCTGATCAACTGAATGAATAAGCCCGTTTGGGAATGAGAATCAGTGTAAATTGCATTTTGTGAATCGTAATGGCTTTATTAAGGTAAGATGAATTTCATAAATCGAGCAGATGGGCGAAGAAATGGACAGAGTCATCGCGGCGAAAGTCTATATACGCATTTGTGAGCTGGGCAGCCTGAGTGCTGCGGCGCGGGCGCTGAATATGTCCCGCCCGATGGTCAGCCGTTACCTGGAGCAAATGGAACACTGGGCCGGAGAGCGCCTGCTGCATCGTTCCTCACGTAAGCTAACGTTAACGCCGACCGGCGAGCGGGTGCTGCAGCAGACCCGTGCGCTCAATGAGGTAGCAGAAAGCATAACCGCTCAGAATCAGCAGGATTTGCCCTCCGGCACCCTGCGCGTAGCCTGTTCACAGTTTGGCGCACGGTATTACATCGTGCCTTTTTTGTCCGACTTTCTGAGTGATTACCCGGATCTTCGAGTTGAGCTGCACGTCAGCAGCCAGGCGGTGAACATGATTGAAGAGCGTATCGATCTGGCCATTCGCATCACTAACGATCTCGACCCGAATATTATTGCCCGCCGGTTAGGGGAGTGTGACTCCATGCTCTACGCTTCTCCTGCTTATATCGAGAAGCGGGGGATGCCGCGCTCTCCGGTCGAGCTGGAACACCATAACTGCCTGCAGTACAGCTATTTTCTGCGTAACATCTGGCAAATGGTGGATGAGCAGGGCGAGCCGCTAAACGTGGAGGTTGGCGGTAACTTTAGCGCTAATGATTCGGTGGTGCTGATGGATGCGGTAGCGGACGGCGTAGGGATTGCCATGCTGCCGGTAGAGGATGCGAAGTCGCGGTTTGAACGCGGGGATCTGGTTAAAGTGCTCGAGGATTATCCCCCCCGGTCGATGGGGATTTACGGCATTTATCGCAGCCGGAGCTATCTTCCCGCCGCGCTGAGGCTTTTTCTGGCGGCGCTGGCGAAAAGGCTCGCGAAATAAATTAAGAAAAATCTCAGTATCTGGCGGTTATACCGTTTACTTTTTGTGCCAGGAATGTTCTGATCTCGCGGCAAAAAAAGTGAGGGGAGCAGAGATGTTTCAATTAAAACCGGGCAGCCTGGCGATGGTCATTGGCGCCCGTACCGCAGCCGGGCGGGTGAATATTGGTAAGGCGGTCGAGCTGTTTGGTCTGTGCCAACCGGGCGAGCGTTTTGTTAACCCGGTGACGGGTGTGGTGACGCAGCTACCGCTGGAGGCTAACTACCCGCTGTGGCTGGTGACCGGCGAAGTTATCGCCTTTGACGGCCGGCAGGGCTACGCATTTGTGCGCGCCGAGCATTTAATGCCGCTGGATAAAGATTTTTCCCCGCAGGAAGACGAGCTGCACCTCAGCTATTAATCCCGGCAGTGGCGTAAAAAGTCAGCCAGCACCAGCGCATGGTTCTGGTTGGTATTTTTTGAGCCGTATAGCAGCGTCAGGGTGCCGTCATCACCGTGTCGGGCAAGCGTTCTGGCGGCGTCCAGATTCTGTGCAAGCTCTTGCCTGTAGCTCTCGCTGAAGGCGGCGAAATCGATTGTTTCGCCGTGAAAGGCTTTACGCAGCTCATTTGAGGGCGCCAGTGCCTTCGGCCATTCGTCGTAGCGCAGGTCGCTTTTTTTCATCCCGCGCGGCCAAAGCCTGTCAACCAGCACCCGGTAGCCGTCATCCTTATCGGGGGCTTCATAAACTCGTTTACAGCGGATCATACCTGCTCCTTATCGACTTCCTCCAGCCTGCTCAGCAACAGCGGGATCTGATGCTCGGCAAAGACTTCTATGCCGTGCTGGCGCAACAGCGCTGCCGCTACCCCCTGACCCGGTATCGTTTTGCCTGCAAAGCGGCCATCGTAGATTTTCTGGCTGCCGCAGGTCGGGCTGCCGTCGGTAAGAATAGCAAAGCGACAGTTATTCTCCCTGGCGGTTTGCAGCGCGAGCCAGGCGGCAAGAAGATAAGGTTCGGTGACGTCTTTGCCGTCGCTTTCCAGAATGGCGGCACGGCCGAGAAATGCGGCTTCACCGTCGCCTCCGCTAAGCTCTGCGGGAAGACGCGGCGTTGGAAGCCCGGCCGCGAGTTCAGGGCAGTGGATAACCAGGCGGCCTTCATCCTGCAGGCGGGCGAGGGCCGCGCCAGTCTGCGACTTTTCGCTGCCGTTATAGCGGACTTTGAACCCCATCAGGCAGGCGCTAACCAGTATTTTTGCTTTCATTGTTTTTTATCGACGAAGTGAACTCAACACGTTACTACATTGTTTGCCTTGCCGGATAGGGGCTAAGGCCTGCCAATTTTTGCGGTTGTCAGCGCGGAGTAAACAGCCTACTCTATCATTCCTTATGTTGTTCTCTCCCCTCAAACATAAGGCCAACCAAAGCATGTCAGACACACAGCTGAAGTCCACTTTACGTATTGCGCTTATCGGCGATTATAACCCGGCGGTGATTGCTCATCAGGCCATTCCTCAGGCGTTAGATAATGCGGCTGCTACCCTTGGCGTTAGCGCGGATTATGACTGGCTCTCCTCGCTGGAAGTGACCAGCGATGAAGATCTCGTGGGCTACGATGCTATCTGGTGCGTGCCGTCGAGCCCTTATCTGAATGAAGACGCGGCTTATCTTGCGATCCGCTTTGCGCGTGAAAACGGCGTGCCTTTCCTGGGCACCTGCGCCGGGTTCCAGTATGCGGTGGTTGAATATGCACGTAACGTACTGGGGTGGAAAGATGCGGGCCACGCGGAAACCGCCAGCGAAGGGCGCCTGGTGATTGGCCGCCTCAGTTGTTCGCTGGTGGAAGTTTCAGACAAGATCGCGCTGCTGGCCGACTCCATTGTCGGGCGTGCCTATGGTGAGACGGAAATTGAAGAGGGCTACCACTGCAATTACGGTATCGCGGAGCTGTTTGCCACCGTGCTTGCCGATGAGCCGCTGAAGCCGACCGGCTGGGATAAACAGGGCGAGATTCGCGCGGTTGAACTTCAGGGGCACCCGTTCTTTGTGGCCACGCTGTTCCAGCACGAACGCAATGCGCTCAAAGGTAAACCTTCCCCGCTGGTTGAGGCATTCCTCGCTGCTGCTGAGAGATAAAACCAGAAAGGCCCCTCACCCCAACCCTCTCCCCAGAGGGGCGAGGGGGAAAACAAGAAGCTGCGGGTTAAGTCAGCGCCGGACATAAAGCGAGGCACGGTTCTGTCTTAAATCAGCACAGCGGGCCTTCTCTTTAACGAGGCTTTGTCGCCCGAAGAATTAAAAAGGCCGGGCGGCGCATCTCTTTTGCCAGCCGGGGATGCTGCGCCAGAGTTTCCTCTGTGGGCTTGGTTTCGAGCATTCGGGTGAGGGCAAACCCGCTGTCGAGCAGGGTATTCACATAGGTTTCCGTGGTGCGGTGATATTTCTGCACGTCCTCCACGAACCAGCTGGTATGACGCAGACCTTGCTGATGGTAGTGGTTGACCGGCCAGATAACCTCTTCTTTATACGGCTGCCAGCCCACCGGGAAAGCGGTACACATCGGGTGCTCAACGGAAAAGAGAAACTGCCCGCCGGGTTTTAAGGCGGCAAAGACACTGCTGCTCAGGCGGGCAAAATCTTCGATGTAGTGCAGCGCCAGCGACGAAATAGCCAGATCCGAGGATTCCTCAGACGCCGTGAACTGCTCCAGCGGCAAGTGGTGGTAGCGAATGTTTTCGTCCTGGGTCGCGGCGCGCGCCTGCGCCAGCATTTTTTCTGAAATGTCGAAGCCGGTAACGCTTGCCGCGCCGTGCGTGCGCGCGAAGCGGGCAAAGTCGCCAAAGCCGCAGCCAAGGTCGAGGATCTTCAGGCCATCCAGCGCAGGCAGCAGGGAATATAGCTCGGGAATTTCCAGCAGCCCGTTAAGGCCGGAGTCCTGTTCGCGTAGCTGACGGTAATTTTCAAAGAATACCGGGTCATCAAAAATGTTCTGCGGTGCCGATGGTTTCATTCGATCCTCCCTTGTTTATCGCTTCAGGCGGGGGCTTTCTCCGCCACGCCAATCTCTTTCTGGCGACCAGCATAAGCCCCAAAGACGCCCATGACGACCGAAAGTAGCGCGCAGCCCAGCAGCGGGATCGCCCAACTGCCCGTAACATCATGGATTTTACCCATCACCGGCGGGCCGAAGGCGGCAAGAAGATAGCCCACGCACTGCGCCATACCGGACAGCGCCGCCGCCTGATGCGCGGAACCGGTGCGCATACCTATAAACGAGAGGCCAAGGATCATGGCTGCGCCGGAGCCAAAGCCGCCCAGCGATACCCAGAAGATAGAGAAGGCCGGCAGCAGCCACAGGCCGAGCGTCGCCATACACCAAAGCAGCGCCATCAGGGCGGCAATCCCGCGCTGGTCTTTCAGGCGGCTGAGGATCAGGCCGACAAACAGCCCAGGAATGGCGGTGGCGAGCTGCAGAATACCGTGTATCGACCCGGCTTCGGCCTCGTTGTAGCCGTGGCTGATCAGAATCGAAGGCAGCCAGCCGATAATCACGTAATACACCAGCGAGTTAATGCCGAGATACAGCGTAACCTGCCAGGCCAGCGGGGAGGACCAGATGCCGCGGCTGTGCAGCGCGGGGTTGCCGGAAAGGTTCATCACGGTACTGCTGCCCAACTGAGGCAGCCAGACAATCAGCGCCAGCAGCGGGAAAACCATCAGCGACAGCATCGCGCCGGACCAGCCAAAACCATGCAGGGCAATCGGCACCACCATCACAGAGCCCAGCGCGGCGGCAACGCCCATCGTCAGCGAATAGGCGCCGGTGAGTTTGGCGACCTGGCCGGGGAAGTCGCGCTTAAGCAGGCTGGGCAGCAGCACGTTGCCCATGGCTATCCCGCAGCCGATGATGGCCGTGCCGATATACAGAAACGCGGCGTGGCCGGCGGAACGCAAAGCGATACCGGCGCAGATGATCAGCAACGCACCAAACAGGCTGCGCTCGGTGCCGAAGCGGCGGGCAATCCCGGCTGCAAGTGGAGAAACAACCGCAAAGGCTAGCAGGGGCAGGGTGGTAAGAATACCAATTTGCGCGGTGGACAGCGAAAGTGCATCTCGCACCATGTCCAGCAGAGGTGCTGCACCGGTAAAGGTTACGCGCAGGGTGGTGGCAATCATCAGAATGCCGAGCAGAAGCAGAATGCGGCTCTTCTTGCTCGCTGAAGTCGTGGAGGTCATATGTCTGTGTCCTGAAAAACGGTAAGGCAAAGATACACGCTTCTGCCTTTTTACGAATCAAGCTAAAATGACAGATTATCGCTAAATTCGGACATGCTATGGAACGTGACCTGGATCTCGAAGGCTTTGACCCGGACAGCATCGTGACGCCCGCGCTGGCCTTTCGCATTCGCGCCGCGCAAACCTATGACGAAAAGCCCATCCATACCCACCGCAAAGGGCAGCTTATTCTGGCGCTGCACGGCGGCATTACCAGCGAAGTGACCAACTCAATGTGGATGGTGCCGCCGCAGTATGCGGTTTGGGTACCGGGGCAAATGCCGCACAGCAACCGGGTAACGGCGGACGCGCGGCTGTGCTTTTTATTTATTGAGCCGGACGCGGTCAAGATGCCGCAGGAGTGTTGCGCGCTGAAAATTTCCCCGCTGGTGCGGGAGCTTATCCTGCGCCTGTCCAACGTTCCTCACGAAAATCTCGGCTGCGCGGCTATTCAGCGTCTGGTTCAGGTGCTGTTCGATGAACTGCCTCATCAGCCGGTCGAGCAGCTGCAGCTGCCGATTTCTTCGCACCCGAAAATCCGCGCGATGGCGGACAGCATGGCGAAGGATATGAAGGAGAAAAAGACGCTTGCGCAGTGGGCCGGGGACATGGCGATGAGCGAGCGCAACCTCGCGAGGCTGGTGGTGAAAGAGACGGGGCTGAGTTTTTTACGCTGGCGGCAGCAGATGCAGCTTATCGTTGCCCTGCGCCTGTTAATTGGCGGAATGACGGTGCAAAACGTGGCGGAGTCGCTGGGCTATGACTCCACCACGGCGTTTATCACCATGTTTAAAAAGGCGCTCGGCACCACGCCAGGGCGCTATCTGAGCACCCTGGCCGGCGACTATTTTACAGACTAGCCAGCTTAAACTGGGAAACAGCTGTATTCAGTTCGTAGGTTTGTGCCAATAGCGACTCGGCGGCTTCTGAAGCCTGATTCACCATCGCCGCGTTTTGCTGGGTGGTGACATCCATCTGGCTGATGGCGGTGCTTACCTGCTCAATGCCGCTGCTTTGCTCGTCGCTGGCGTGGGTGATTTCGACCATCAGGGCCGCCACGCGTTTCACGTCCTGCACCACGGTATTGATGGTTTTGCCCGCCTCGTTGACTAGTTTACTGCCGCTGGCTACCTGATTCACCGAATCTTCAATCAGGCCTTTGATCTCTTTGGCCGCGCTGGCGCTACGCTGGGCGAGGCTACGAACCTCGCCTGCAACGACTGCAAAACCGCGGCCCTGGTCACCTGCTCTGGCGGCTTCCACCGCCGCGTTCAGCGCCAGGATGTTGGTCTGGAAGGCGATGCTGTCGATGACGCCAATAATGTCGGTTATCTTGTTGGCCGAGCTTGAAATGCCGTCCATGGTTTCTACTACCTGCGCCACAACCGCGCCGCCTTGTTCCGCGCTTCTTGAGGCGGTATTAGCCAGCTGGCTGGCGCTCTGGGCATTTTCGGCGTTCTGCTTAACCGTGGCGGTCATCTCTTCCATTGATGAAGCCGTTTGCTCCAGCGCGCTGGCCTGCTCTTCGGTGCGGGAGGCGAGGTCAATATTGCCGCTGGCGATTTCGCTGGAGCGGCTGGAGATCTGATTGCTGCTCTCGTGAACCAGGTGGATGACCATGGTTAACTGCTGGCACATGGTTTCCATCGCCGCCATCACGCTGGTTCTGTCGCCGTCGCGGACTTTCACTTCGCAGGTGAGATCCCCGCAGGCTACGGCATTGGCAATTTCGGCCACTTCACTCGGTTCTCCGCCGAGGGAACGGAAAATGGTGCGGTGTACCCACCAGCCGACAACCAGCAGCAGTAACACGGCGGTGCCTGAGCCAATCAGCTGCCATTGCGTCGAGTTGGCGCTGCTGTGCTGCGCTTTTTCGACCGCGTTATCGGCATACTCTGCGGAAGCTTTGACAAAGGATTCAATGCCTTTCTGATGGGCGAAGAAGTCTTTATCGGCCGCTTTCAGCTTTTCAAACAGCGGGGTCGGCGCGCCCGAGCGGATAAGCTCGACCAGGTCATTGGCATCTTTAATCATCGCCATGCCCGCCTTGTACTGTTCTCCGAGCAGGTTGGCCTGAAGTTCTGGTGGCAGAGTGCTTTTCCAGTAATCGACACGCTGGTGCCATTGCGTGCTCAGGCGTTTGATCTCCGCATCGGCCTGGTCGACGCTGAGCGTGCCTTCTACCACGCGAGAGAGCACCAGGCGCAGCTCAATCAGGTAAACCGGCGCGGGCTTGATGTCAGACATCAAATCCTTTGCCAGCAGGCCGCTTTCGGTACTTTGGGCACTTCGGTGGCTGCCGTAGAGTGAAATGGCGGTGACCAGGGCGGACATCAAAATCGAACAGCAAATTAATAGCAACAAATTGTGAGCCAGTGATTTCATTTTGCCTCTCCTATTATTTGAAAAGCTTATCGGCGAGAGGGAGGGGAACTTTTCCACCGGATCTGAAAACTACCGCCTCAGTCACAAATTTATGCCTGAAACGGGGCATTTTTTATTTTTAAAATAATCACTTAACTTAATTATTTGTTAAATCTATAAGTAAAAGATTTAACCCTGTTTTAACTAATATGTTTTCTGCATATGCAATGCAGGATTAAGCATTGGCGAGGTGACGGCGCTTGTGCGAGCGTAAGGACATAGCTCGCTCACAGACGGGATAACAAGGAAAATCAATGGCACAGGTAAAGGCTTTCACGCACACAGCTTCACACAGTATAACGCAGCGTAAATTAACGCTCTCCGCTTTGGTTCTGGCCCTGTCCGGCCTGACCTCCGCCGTGGTTCACGCAGACCAGCTGGCGGATATTCAAAAAGCCGGAGTCGTTAAAGTTGCCACTTTTGACGCTAATCCACCTTTTGGCTCCATAGATGCTAAAACGCACGATATCGTGGGCTATGACGTTGATTTCGCGAAAGCGCTGGCAAAATCATTAGGCGTTAAGCTTGAGCTGGTGGCGACCAACCCGGCGAACCGCATTCCGCTGCTGCAGTCCGGGAAGGTCGATTTAATCGTCGCGGATATCACCATTACGCCGGAGCGTGCCCAGGTGGTGGATTTCTCTACCCCGTATTTTGTCACCGGGCAGCAGTTCCTGGTCCCGGCTTCCGGGCCGGATAAGCTTGATGACTACGCGAAAGGACGCGTGGGTGCGGTAAAAGGCACCACCGGAGAACAGGCGCTGGTGCAGCGTTTCCCGTCAATTCGAGTGCTTTCTTATGATGATATCCCGCTGGCCTTTACCGCGCTGCGCAACGGTAACGTCCAGGCTATCACCCAGGACAGCACTATTCTTGCCGGGCTGCTGGCCGAAGCGCCGGATAAGGCGAAGTTTAAAATCCTGCCGGACTTGTTGAGTAAGGAAGAGATTGGCGTTGGCGTGAAAAAAGGGGAGGCTTCCCTTTTGAAAGCGGTTAACGACGAGCTGGTGAAGCTGGAGCAAAACGGCCAGGCGGAGCAAATTTATAACGCCTGGTTTGGCCCTGAGAGCAAAACTCCGCAGCCGCGCAGCTTTAAAATTGTAGCCAAATAATATGTTTAAAAGACCGCCTCATTTGTCCGCAGCTTCGGCTGCGGATTTTTTGCATCTGCAGTCCGCCAGCGTGGAATTCCGCAAAGCGAGCAAAAGCTACGCTGATACCCCCGTCCTGCGCGACATTGACCTGACTATCCTGGCCGGTGAAGTGGTGGCGATTTGCGGCCCCTCCGGTTCGGGTAAGTCAACGTTAATAAGGTTAATCAACCAGCTCGAAACCCTCAGCGACGGCGATATTTATATCGACGGGAAACCCACCCGACGGTTAAGCAGCAGCGCACTTCGCCGCCTGCGAAGCCGGATCGGTTTTGTTTTCCAGCAGTTCAACCTTTACGCCCATCTGACGGCCGAGCAAAACATTACGCTGTCGCTAACCCACGTTCACGGCTGGAAGCGTGAGGAAGCACATCAGCAGGCTCTGGCGCTTCTGGCTCGGGTTGGCCTGGCTGAAAAAGCTCAGCATTATCCGGCGCAGCTTTCCGGCGGGCAGCAGCAGCGCGTCGCCATTGCCAGGGCGCTGGCATCTTCACCGCAAATAATCCTGTTTGATGAGCCGACCTCGGCGCTCGACCCGGAGATGATCGGCGAAGTTCTGCAGGTGATGAAGGATCTCGCCCACAGCGGTATTACCATGATTGTGGTGACGCATGAGATGCAGTTCGCGCGTGAAATAGCCGATCGCGTGGTGTTTATTGACGGCGGGGCCATTCTCGAACAGGCCCCGCCGGAGCAGTTTTTCCGCTCGCCGCAGCATCCGCGCGCGCGCCGTTTTCTGCAAAAGGTGCTCGACCCGCTGCATGCCGACGCCAGGGACGAGCCATGAACAGCTATTTTGACTGGGCGGGCGTGCTGACAGGTGCCCCGCGGGCATGGCTTATCTCCGGTTTACTCACAACCGCGTGGGTGACGCTTGCCGGGATAATTATCGCGACGCTGTTTGCCGTGCTGCTGCTGGGGTTGCGGCTGGCCGGTGGCCGGTTGGGGCGTTACATCACCGCAAGCTGGGTCTCAGTTTTTCGCAATACGCCTCTGCTGGTGCAGCTGCTGTTCTGGTATTTCGCCGCCTGGAACGCGCTCCCGCAGAGCTGGCGCGGGTTTATTAACGACGATCACAGTTGGTCGCAGCTACCCGGCGGTGTCTGGTGGCTTACGCCGGAATTTCTTTGTGCGGCGTGGGGGCTGGGGTTGTTCACCTCGGCCTTTTTAGTCGAAGAGATTCGCAGCGGGCTGCAGGCGGTGCCGAAAGGGCAAACCGAAGCGGCGCTTTCTCAGGGCTTTTCCGACTGGCAGCTTTTCCGCAGCGTGTTATTGCCGCAGGGGGTGGTTAACGCCTGGCAGCCGGTGGTCGGGCAGTATCTCAATCTAATGAAGCTCTCCTCGCTGGCAACGGGCATTGGCTTTGCCGAGCTCACCAGTCAGGTTCGCCGGATTGAAAGCTATAACGCGCATGCGCTGGCGGCTTTTGCCGTCGGTACGGTGCTTTATCTGCTGCTAGGTCTGGCGATGAGCGGGCTGTTTACGCTCTTTGCTCCGGGGCGGCGTGGGCAGCGAAAACCTGCGGGGATGAGGCAGGAGGCGCAGCATGATAGCTAACGTTACGGTGATTACGGATAACCTCGACTATTTGCTGTGGGGGAGAATGGCCCAGGGCGAACCGGGCGGGGTGCTGTTAACGCTGATGATGGCCGTGGGCGCCGGTGCCCTCGCGCTTGTACTTGGGTTAGGGCTTGCCTGTGTGGCATGGCGCTACGGCGGCGTTGTGCGCCGCGTACTTTTTATCTGGGCTGACCTGATACGCGGCATTCCGCTGATTTTTGTTATTTTCTGGCTCTATTTTCTGCTGCCCGCCGTGACCGGACGCGACCTGCCGGGGCCGCTGACCGTAACGCTGGCGCTGGCCTGGTTTACCTCGGCGGCGGTGATGTACACCACGCTGGCGGCGCTGAATTCGCTGGCGAAGGGGCAAAATGAAGCCGCGATTGCTGGCGGCTTTTCGCCGTGGCAAACGCTGAGGTTAGTGCTGCTGCCTCAGGCGCTGCGCAACGCTTTGCCCTCGTTTGCCGGGCTGTTTATTTCGCTTATCAAAGACACTTCGCTGGCGTTTATCGTCAACGTCCCGGAGCTGACGACCGTGGCCGGACAGGTCAACAGCCGGGTGCAAATTTACCCGGCGGCCATTTTTATCTTTACCGGCCTGGTGTATTACCTGCTGTGCAGCGCGCTGGCCTGGCGTATTCACCGCTGGCAGCGGCAGGGGGCTACTGCTTACCCACAATAAGGGAAACCAGGCCAGCAGCAATCAGCGGCCCAACGGGGACGCCACGGAACAGGGCGACGCCAATAACGGTGCCGACAAGCAGGCCGCCCACCAGGCCAGGCTGGCTTCCCATCAGCGTAACGCCTCGTCCGCCAAGCCACGAGACGGCAATGCCGACGACGATCGCTACCAGTGATTTCCAGTGGGTAAAAGAGTGCAGGAGGCTGCTGGCGGGCAGGGTGCCGCTGGCAATGGGAGCCATCACGCCGATGGTCAGAATGATGATCCCGACCGTCAGGCCCTGTTTTTCGATCCACGGAAAGAAGGTGCTAAGTGGGGTCACGCGCACAATTATCAGTACCAGGATTGAAACGGCGACGGTGGTGTTGTGACTGACAAAACCTAATCCAGCGAGGGCCAGAAGTATTAATAGCGTGGGGTCAAAAATCATGATATTTCCTTGCAAAACAAGAGAGAAGTAACTTTTTATTGTTGTTCTTGATGGCCGGCTAGCTGCGTTCATCATTCTGTCATTTATGCGGTCAATAATTAACCTTCATAACGGGCGCGCGATGGCTTGCAGGAGAGACGGATGAGCGATCCAGCATTATTCGATACGATGTGCATTACCGCAGTGTTCCTCGGCATAGCTTCGTTGCTGGTGCTGTCGGTCCTGTATCTCGAACGCCACGGTTAGCTACTCCGGGCGGTGGAAATTTACCAGCTCCGGGCGCGCAATGCGTAAATAATCCTGCGTATTCATCACCACCGACTTTTCCAGCAATCCCGCGTTAAACGCGATTTCCGAAAAACGTTCAAAAATACACGGATCTGCCACCAGCCTGAGCTGAGCATGAAAGCTAAAAGGTGGGATCGCGCCGAAGACACACCTCGTTAACTCATCGACTTCCGCCGGGCTTGCCAGCGAGGCTTTCAGGCCGCCAAGATGCTGCGCCAGCTGGCTCAGATCCGCCTGTTTGTCCGCCGCCAGAATCGCCAGCACGTGCAGCTTGACGCCGTTCCCTTTGACCTTGCAGACCAGCGCCTTTGCGCCCTGACCAAGCTCGGTCCCGCGAATGGCCGAGACCTCTTCACATTTCCCCGCCGCCACGTGGTTTACCACCCGGTAGCGAGCCTGCTGCTGCTCCAGTAAATCGATGAGTTGTTGATGGACGTCTTCGCCTTTTGCCATTAGGTTTCCTTTGGGTATTTTCCCGTTTACATTCGTAGTTTGTGCATCAAGACAGTAATACTTTTTAGTCTTAAAAGAAAAGTCAGCGATTGGCTATTGGCTGGAGAAGGCGATGTCGGGTTTCAAACTAGAGATTTCTGATTACATCAGCGAGGAGCATTCGCTGCCGATCGAAGCGGGGCTTAGCGAGTTTAACGCCGCCATGAGCGGGCTAAACGATCGTAAACCGCTGGCGGTTGTGGTGCGCAGCCCCGAGAGTGGGAAAGTCGTGGGTGGAATGCTGGGGCGTTCTTCATTGGGCGTGCTGTTTATCGATCTTTTTTACCTGCCGCCGGAGCTAAGAGCCCACGGGCTGGGAAGCGAGATCCTGAGGGTGTTTGAAGCGGAAGGGCGCAAGCGCGGCTGCGTGGCGGCCTTTTTATATACCATCAGTTTTCAGGCGCCGGATTTCTACCGGAAGCATGGTTGGGAAGAGTTTGGCAAAATCGACTGTTTGCCCGAAGGCACCAGCAGGTATTTTATGAAGAAGGCGCTTTAGGTTAACAATAATAAAGGCCGGTCAATGCCGGCCTCTTATGCGTTGTACGCTTTTTAAATATCGTCCATGGTGTGGCCGACAACAATTTCCAACGCGTTGCGGTAGACATCGCACATTACCACATCGTCGGTGGTCTCCAGGGCGTCAACCAGCCAGAGAATAATGGCTTTGTTGGAGACGGATTTATTGGCAGACAGAATGGCCGTGATTGCCTGAGAAATGGCCGCGTTCTCTTCGGCATGCCTGTCTCCGGAGCTTCTGATGTAGTCGGATAATGCCTGGCTGGCATGCCCGGTATGTATTTCAGAGGTATTGGAAATTAGCTGTGTCATAGTCACTCACCGTTTTTCAGTTATTGGCCATGGGCCGCTAGTGGACGTTTTTTGCGTTGCGCTGGTTAGTCTCTACCGCTTTTGCACGCACTTCTTTTTCTGTCTTTCCCGCTGAGGCCTGGGAAATATTGCCCTCGATTTCACCGATAATTTTCTGCAGCACTCTACGCCGCCGTAAGTCCTGTTCCGTTATGAGCATCGCTTCTAATCTGGCCACTAAGGCGCGGGTGTTTATTGCGCTGTTGCCGTTGAGCAGCGATAGCGCTGCTTCACCGATAATCTCATCCGTTAATTGTTCATCGTCGCTTCTCTGCATGTCGTTACTCCTGATTTCCGCGCCAGTGTTTGAATAAGTGCTGGCATGAAGTCATTAGCCGGAGCCTGAGAATGAGGAAGGATTCAGCATTTACAACTCTGTGGCTTCACTCCCGAGAGGGAGCGCAGGCCGTTAATCTTCTGGCACTCCGGTTCGGCTATCACGTTAGCGGGCGAAAAGCATGCCCAGCAGCGCCTGATAATGTTTTTCCTCTTCTGGCCCGGAAACCCGGTCCAGACGAGAGAGCAATTTTGTACAGATCGCCTTTCGATTCAGGTTGCGGCCATCGCTAAGAATTTCGAGTACGATTTGCCCCATAGTTTCCTGCTGGGAGAGCGGTGTAGCGCCGTTGAAGTAGCGGGCAATATCGTTTTCTGCGGTGTTCTGGCCGGACGTAAAAGTGTTCTGTCGCATAAATCGCTCCTGTAAGTTCACACTTTGCAAGATGTTAACTAAGTTATGCAATTGCTATAAAAACTGTACATAAAGGTGTATTACTTCGCTTGCTATTTTTTGATTAAAAATGCTAATTGTTATTTATCAATAAGTTATATTTGTATATTTTCAACTCGCTGATGCAGCAAGTTGTACATACGCATTCCGATGAAACGACGTCGAAAACGTCGGATGTTGTTCAGTTGTTTAGGTTTTGTTGAGTTTGTGGCGACGTCAGAGCGTCGATCTGTTAAGTTATGGCCTTAAACTTCCGCAGGGAACGACCATGCTCACCACTGTCATCTATCGCAGCCACATTCATACCGGCACTCCTTTTGAGGATTTGCAGGCGATGGTTTCCGCGGCAAACGCGAAAAATATTGCAGCGGATGTGACGGGAATACTGCTTTTCAACGGCACGCATTTCTTTCAGCTGCTGGAAGGCCCGGAAGAAGGCGTGCAGAAGATTTATCGCGCTATCTGTAAAGACGACCGCCATTACAACATTGTTGAGCTGCTTTGTGATTACGCGCCGGCCCGCCGCTTCGGGCGGGTGGGAATGGAGCTTTTTGATTTAAGAGAGCACGATAAAAACGATGTATTACAGGTTGTGCTTGAGAAGGGTACCAGCCGTTATCAGCTGGCTTACGATGACCGTGCTTTAAGTTTTTTCCGTACTTTTATCGAGTCGACGGAAAAAGAGAACTATTTTGAAATCCCTCCGCGTGGTTCATGGGAATTTATCATCGATGCGCCGGCTCATCAGGCATCCGGCAAGCATGTTCCACGTGGACATATAACCTTTCAGCCTATTGTTGACCCGATGGCCTGTTCTGTCGCGGCTATCGAGGCGTTAGCAGCGGATCCTGTTTCAGCTGAAGTGCCGGATGGCGATGTTTACCAACTCGATCTGCTGCACGCGAAGGCGGCTTTTGCCGCAGCTCAGGCCGCTGACATTGGCCGGCAAACGCTATGCATCAACCTGCTGCCAATGACGCTGGTGATGATTCCTGGCGCCGTAGAACAACTGCTGGCGGATATTGAGACAAACAGACTTGTCCCCGAGCAGGTGGTGATTGAATTCACCGAAAGCGAGATCATTCCTCATATGGCGGCGTTTACCGGCGCCATCAGGCAGCTTAAATCGGCAGGTATTAAGCTGGCGATTGACGATTTTGGCGCAGGGTTTGCTGGCCTGCAGCTGCTGGCGCAGTTTCAGCCTGAGAGACTCAAGATTAACCGTGAGCTGATCCGGGACATCCATAAAAGTGGGCCACGGCAGGCCATTATTCTGGCGATCATCAGGTGCTGCGCCTCGCTTGAAATTGCGGTCTCAGCCACCGGTATTGAACAACCGGAAGAGTGGATGTGGCTGGAGGCGGCGGGTATCTCGCACTTCCAGGGCAACCTGTTCGCCAAACCCTGCGTGGGAGGCTCTTTTAGCATTGCCTGGCCAGAACGTAAGGCCGAACTGTAACTTCTGTGCTGGTGACCTCCCCAAAAGCTTTTAGGTTTCACTTGTACAACCCGGAAAAAAATTGTACACATTGAACAGATTGACTAGTGTTTTAATGGAAGCGTGAGATCTGTGTACGGGGAGGGACACTATGGCCTATTACACTATCGGTGATGTAGCAGAGCGATGTGGCATCAACCCGGTCACCCTGCGGGCCTGGCAGCGCCGCTACGGTTTACTGAAACCTCAGCGCAGCGAGGGCGGCCATCGGCAGTTTGATGATGCGGACGTTCAGCGCATTGAAGAAATTAAGTACTGGATGAGCAAAGGCGTTTCCGTGGGCAAAGTAAAAGCCCTGCTGGAGCGTAGCCACGTGCCGGAAGAGCAGCTGTGGGTGACGTTGCAGGAAGAAATGATGCTTCTGCTCAGGAAGGTTAACCCTGCGAAGCTGCGCGAGAAAATTGTGGCTCTGAGCCGGGAACACAGCGCCGACCTGCTTATCGACAATCTCTTGTTACCCGTGAGAAACAAACTCGCTCAGGATGAATCTACGGCTTCGTTGATGCGTAGCCTGCTAGATGGCGTACTGATCCGCCACTGCGCTCAATGCCTGGCAGAAGCGCAGAGCCAAAGTGGGGAAGAGATCCTGCTTATTGGCTGGCAAACGGACGATCGAACAGCCTTGTGGCTGGAGGCGTGGCGTCTATCCCGCAGAGACAAGAATGTTAACGTGCTTGCCGAGCCGGTGGAAACGTTACGCCCGGAGCTTTTCCCCGGTCAGCATATTTTTTTATGGACGGGAAAAGTGCTGTCGGAAGCGCAGCAAGAACAGTTTGCTCACTGGAAGCAGTGGGGATACGACATTGAGCTTCATCGATAAGAGGGCGTACGCCTGATTCACATTACTCTTTTGCTTTCTTTGCAATCGAGAAGAGAAAAAGCCGGTGAAGCACCGGCTTTTGATTTTACGTTACCCGTGGGTATCGCTGGTCTGCTTCTGAAACAGTTCCCGGAACACCGGATAAATATCATCCTGATCCCGAATGTGCTGTATCGCGAAGTTATCGAAGGTGGCCTGCAGGTTTTCGTACTCACGCCACAGGGTCTGGTGCGCCCTGCGGGTGATTTCGATGTAGCTGTAGTAGCGCACTACCGGCAGCAGTTTTTTCGCCAGAATGTCGTGGCACAGCGGGGAGTCGTCTGCCCAGTTGTCACCGTCCGAGGCCTGTGCGGCATAAATATTCCATTGCGCCGGATCGTAGCGTTCCTGCACCACCTCATCCATTAACTTCAGGGCGCTGGAGACAATAGTGCCGCCGGTTTCCTGCGAGTAGAAGAACTCGTGCTCGTCCACTTCTTTGGCCTGGGTGTGGTGGCGAATATAAACCACTTCCACGTTTTTATAGGTCCGGCTCAGGAACAGATAGAGCAGAATATAAAAGCGTTTTGCCATGTCTTTGGTGGCCTGGTCCATTGAACCGGAGACGTCCATCAGGCAGAACATCACCGCCTGGCTGGAAGGTTCCGGGCGCTTTTCGTAGTTCTTGTAGCGTAAATCGAAGGTGTCGATAAACGGCACGCGGGCGATTTTTTCCCGCAGCTCCGCTATCTCTTTGCGCAGGCGCTCCTCTTCGAGCAGCCGCGCAGGTTCGCTGCGGCTCACGGCCTCGAGGCTTTCTTCAAGTTCGTGCAGCAGGCGACGTTTACCGGCGCTCATTGCCGTGCGGCGTGCCAGCGAGTTTTGCAGCGAGCGAACAACGCTGATATTGGCCGGAACGCCGTTAGAGGTAAAACCCGCGCGGTGTGATTTAAACTCGGTTATCTGCCGGTGCTGATTACGCTTCAGGTTAGGCAGCGCCAGATCCTCGAACAGTAAATCGAGGTATTCGTCTTTGGATATCTGGAACACGAACTCATCCTGGCCTTCGCCGTCCTGGCTCGCCTGACCCTGGCCGCTCCCGCCACCGCCGCCGCCGCCCTGAGGACGTTCGATGCGATCGTTTTGTACGAAGTGGTCGTTGCCGGGATGGACCCGGTGACGCAGGCCGCCGCGGCCCTGATGAAACATCGGCTCGTTGATATCCTCATTTGGGATGGAAACGGACTCGCCGCTGTCCACGTCGGTAACCGAACGCTTGTTAATGGCCCCGGATATCGACTGTTTTATTTGCGCCTTATAACGACGCAAGAAGCGCTGGCGGTTCACCGCGCTCTTGTTTTTGCCGTTAAGCCGCCTGTCTATGAAGTAGGCCATAGTTCCCCCAACTGCTTATGCCAGGTGCGCAAACGGGTCACGCCGCCCGGCGTGACCCGCAGGAAACTCCCTTAAGAAGACTTACGAACCCGCAGATACCATTCACACAGCAGGCGAACCTGCTTGCGGGTGTAGCCTTTCTCCATCATCCGATCGACAAAATCATCGTGTTTTTTCTGCTCGTCGGTGGAGGTTTTGGCGTTGAACGAGATAACGGGCAGCAGCTCTTCGGTGTTCGAGAACATTTTCTTCTCGATAACCGTGCGCAGCTTCTCGTAGCTGGTCCAGTTTGGGTTACGACCGTTATTATGGGCGCGGGCACGCAGCACGAAGTTGACGATTTCGTTACGGAAATCTTTCGGGTTACTGATGCCCGCCGGTTTTTCAATTTTCTCCAGTTCCGCGTTCAGGGATTCACGGTCAAACAGCTGGCCGGTGTCCGGATCGCGGTATTCCTGATCCTGAATCCAGAAGTCAGCGTAGGTGACATAACGGTCGAAAATGTTCTGCCCATATTCTGAATAAGATTCAAGGTAGGCCGTCTGGATCTCTTTCCCGATAAATTCCGCGTATTTAGGGATCAGGTAACCTTTCAGGTATTCCAGATATTTCTCTGACTGTTCCTGCGGGAACTGCTCGCGCTCGATTTGCTGTTCCAGCACGTAGAACAGGTGAACCGGGTTCGCAGCCACTTCTGCATGGTCAAAGTTGAACACGCGAGAAAGGATTTTAAAGGCGAAGCGCGTTGAGAGCCCGTTCATGCCTTCATCAACCCCGGCGTAGTCCCGGTACTCCTGGTAGGACTTGGCTTTCGGGTCGGTGTCTTTCAGGCTTTCACCATCATAGACGCGCATTTTTGAGTAGATGCTGGAGTTTTCCGGCTCTTTCAGGCGCGACAGGATAGAGAAGCGAGAAAGCGTTTCCAGGGTGCCAGGGGCACATGGCGCATGGGACAGTTCGCTGTGGTTAAGCAGCTTCTCGTAGATTTTCATCTCTTCCGAGATGCGCAGGCAGTAAGGCACCTTGACGATGTACACGCGGTCAAGGAAGGCCTCGTTGTTTTTGTTATTGCGGAAGGTGACCCACTCGGATTCGTTCGAGTGCGCAAGGATAATGCCGTTAAACGGCAGGGCAGAGATGCCTTCGGTGCCGTTGTAGTTTCCTTCCTGGGTCGCGGTCAGCAGCGGGTGCAGCACCTTGATTGGCGCCTTAAACATCTCAACGAATTCCATGATGCCCTGGTTCGCGCGGCACAGTGCACCGGAATAGCCGTAAGCATCCGGGTCGTTTTGCGCGTGGTGTTCCAGCTTGCGGATGTCCACTTTACCGACCAGCGCGGAGATATCCTGGTTGTTCTCGTCACCCGGTTCGGTTTTCGCTATCGCGATTTGCGCCAGAATAGACGGCCAGACTTTCACTACGCGGAATTTGGTAATGTCGCCGCCAAATTCGTGCAGGCGTTTTGCCGCCCACGGCGACATGATCGTGCCGAGATAGCGGTCAGGAATGCCATACTCTTTTTCCAGAATATTGGCGTCTTCCTGCGGGTTAAACAGGCACAGCGGATGATCGTTGACCGGGCTACGCTCGCCGTTGGCGCTCAGCGCATAAATAGGCACGCGCTGCATTAATGCTTTCAGGCGTTCGGCCAGCGACGATTTACCGCCGCCTACCGGGCCCAGCAGGTACAGAATTTGTTTCTTCTCTTCCAGCCCTTGAGCAGCGTGTTTCAGGTAAGCCACGATCTGCTCGATAGCTTCTTCCATGCCATAAAACTCTTCAAACGCCGGGTAGCGTGCCACCACACGGTTTGAAAAGAGACGGGACAGCCGGGGCTCTGTGGCAGTGTCAACCATCACTGGTTCACCAATGGCCGTCAATAGCCGTTCTGCCGCATTCGCGTAGGCACTGCGATCTTGTTTACAGATAGCAAGAAATTCCTGCAGTGTGAACTCTTCGTCCTTGGCAGCTTCATAACGCTGGCGATAGTGATCGAATATATTCATGGCATGCCGTCCTTTCGTTTTTAGCACAGGTTAAAGAGCCGTTGGTATGTGTAGTGGGGGCTCCCCGGAAGACGTCTGCTAAATAAACAGCAACCCTTGTGCCAGGTTGATACCCGGCGCCAATGCTGCCGCACAGCGGTTCATCTTCCTAAAATAAAGCGTAGATGGCATTTGCAAAACTTGCATACGGCCAGAACTCAATTTCAATGACATATCAATAACTCATCCTAAAAATTTCGCTTTTGAGATAAGCGGCAGAGTTCGCTTTCACATGGCTGACATAAAGATGAAAATCCGTCGTCATCTGGCGGCGGGATGCTAATGAGTTGGCTGAAGGTTGTGATTAAGTAAATTATTTGGGATGAGAGCCAAGGGCGGTTACACTTCTTGCGCTGATTATTTGATTAAAGGACTGAAAGGATTGTGACCAAATTCAAACTTCTCGCATTAGGCGTACTGCTTGCCTCCTCCGTTACTGCCGTACACGCGGAGGGCCCATGGTCTATTGGGGCCGGTGCGTTGGTCTCGCCAAACCCTTATAAAGGCGACCAGAACCGCGTTTATCCGGCTCCTCTGCTTGGCTATGAAGGTGACAATTTCTACTTCCGCGGCTTCAACGCCGGTTACTACCTGTGGAATGACGAAGCCGACAAGCTCTCCGTGACCGCCTATTACTCGCCGCTGCATTTCAGGCCGAAAGACAGCAACTACGACAGTATGCGCGCGCTGGATTACCGCCATTCTACCGTGATGGCTGGTCTTTCCTGGGTGCATAACACGGAATATGGTTTCCTGCGTACCGTGCTGGCCGGGGATATCCTCGACAACAGCAACGGCATTACCTGGGACACCGCCTGGCTGTACCGCTACAATGCCGACAGCCTGACGCTGACGCCGGGCGTGGGTGTTGTCTGGGACAGCAAGAAACAGAACGACTATTACTACGGCGTAAGCGGCAAGGAAGCGAACCGCAGCGGCCTGAACGAGTACGACGCGGGCAACAGCTGGTCGCCATACGTTGAGCTGTCCGTTAACTACAAGCTGAACGCAGACTGGAACGTATTCGGTATGGGTCGCTACATGCGCCTGTCGAAAGAAGTGACCGACAGCCCAATGGTCGATAGCAACTGGACCGGCGTGCTGCTGACGGGTGTGAACTACAGCTTCTGATTGGTGCAACACACGCACTAAAAAGGGGCGCTGGCGCCCCTTTTGCTTATCTGTGGTGCAGTGACTTATCGTTTTGCACCTGGCGGGTGAAACTCGCTTAGCCTTTTTTCGCCACGCTGATGGTCTGGCTCAGGCGGGTTGGTTTCTCCGCGCTGGCTTTCTGCTTTTTAGACGCGCAGGCGGTTTCCACACAGACGAAGGTTTTGTAGCCGTCATCCGGCATATCGCCCATCGAAACGGACAGGGCAGGGCCCGGGTTCCAGCCCACGACGTTGAAATGGTGATGATGAACCACATTTAGCGTGCGTTTCAGGCTGCTTGCATCGTGAATGACGCTGCACTCTTCCGGCTCCAGGTAGAGGCGATCGGTCCGGTCCGGGAAGGTCTGCACGCCGTCGGTAAGCTGGCCTGCCGTTTCATTCAGCACTTTGTCGATGTACGGATTGCCGAGGCCGCTGACTTTCACCTCCGCGATGTCGCCGACGTTGAAGTAGGTGTGCAGGGCAGACGTGGTTTCAAACTCTCCGTGGGCTTCCAGCTCAATCTCGCAGGTTTTCCCCAGCTTGAAGCGGGCATACAGCGTGAACTCATGCGGCCACAGCTTCAGCGTTTCTTCGTTGTTATGCAGCTCAAAGGTCAGGACCACGCCGTTGGCGTCTTCGTTGTGAGCGCTCAGCGTCCACGGCAGGTTACGGGCAAAGCCGTGAGCCGGAAGGCCAGCCTGTTCCGCCGGGCCAAACCACGGCCAGCAAATCGGTACGCCGCCGCGCAGCGCTTTTCCTTTATGGAAAGGCGTAATGTCGCTCAGCCACAGCACTTCATCTTCACCGGCGGGTTGCCAGGAGAGCAGGTGAGCACCCTGGAGCGCGAAAGACGCTCGAACCTGCGGGTGATCGACCACGATGACGTCCAGCTCATCGTTTATGCGGCGGGTCAGGGAAGGGGTAATTTGTTCGACGACCGGAAGTGCAAAAATTTTATTAATCATTTCTTATTTCCTCAGTCCTGGGTCTTTCAGGCAAAAAAAAGAGCGACCGAAGTCGCCCTTTCAGATTGATGACAGGCAGCCAAAAAACGTGGTTTTCGGCTGCCTGGGGCAAACCAGAGAACATCATTTGTTTTTATATCAATGCTCAGACTTTTTTTAAGGATAATGACGCTTTGTCAGCAGCCTTAAAAAAAGGGCGACCGAAGTCGCCCTTTAGGATCAGGTTCTCATCTCAACTTATTTGGAGATGTGAGCAATCAGATCCAGTACTTTGTTGGAGTAGCCAGTTTCGTTGTCGTACCAGGAAACCAGTTTCACAAAGTTGTCGTTCAGTGCGATACCAGCTTTAGCATCGAACACGGAAGTGCAGATTTCGCCGTTGAAGTCGGTAGAAACTACGTCATCTTCGGTGTAGCCCAGAACACCTTTCATGGTGGTTTCTGAAGCAGTTTTGATTGCTGCTTTGATCTGCTCGTAAGTTGCTGGTTTTTCCAGACGAACGGTCAGGTCAACAACGGATACGTTAGGGGTAGGAACGCGGAACGCCATACCGGTAATTTTACCGTTCAGCTCTGGCAGAACAACGCCTACTGCTTTAGCAGCACCGGTAGAAGAAGGGATGATGTTCTGAGCTGCGCCGCGGCCGCCGCGCCAGTCTTTGTGAGACGGGCCATCAACGGTTTTCTGAGTAGCGGTGGTAGCGTGAACGGTGGTCATCAGGCCTTCAACGATACCGAAGTTGTCGTTGATAACTTTAGCCAGTGGTGCCAGGCAGTTGGTGGTGCAGGATGCGTTGGAAACGATGTCCTGGCCAGCATATTTTTCAAAGTTAGCGCCTTTAACGAACATAGGCGTTTTGTCTTTGGATGGACCAGTCAGAACCACTTTTTTCGCGCCAGCAGCGATGTGCTTACGAGCGGTTTCGTCAGTCAGGAACAGACCTGTTGCTTCAGCAACAACGTCAACGTTCACTTCGTTCCACTTCAGGTTAGCCGGGTCACGTTCTGCGGTAACACGGATAGTTTTACCGTTAACAACCAGGTGGCCGTCTTTAACTTCTACAGTACCGTTGAAACGACCGTGAGTTGAGTCGTACTTCAGCATGTAAGCCATATAGTCAGCGTCTAACAGGTCGTTGATTGCAACGATTTCGATGTCAGAACGTTCCTGAGCAGCACGGAAAACGATACGGCCGATACGACCAAAACCGTTGATACCTACTTTGATAGTCATAGTATTCCACCAGCTATTTTTTAGTGAATAAAAGGTTGGCTGTAAAATTACAAAAACCTTACGCAGCGTCAAGCGGAATCGTGTCAATCATTGCGACAAATCAATCCTGTGAACAGGGTTTGTACGACTGAACGCCTCACGCTTCCTTTTGGGCTTAAATCCAAATGGGGACGATGCGGGGGATTTTAAACGCCAGTTCAAGCAATAATGTGATTCACGTCACGCTTTGTGCCGTGCCAGAATTTCAGGGCTAAGTTTAGAACAAAAACCAGCACGGTGTTGTTAATTTTTTGTTAGAATGGTGCCGTGAGCTGTCCCAATTGAACTGACCGAGATGTACGCCTATGTCTAATCAATTACCCCCTGATTCAAATAAGAAAAACCTCAGCGAAATGCAATATTATGTGACCCAGAAGCACGGTACTGAACCGCCGTATTCCGGGCGTCTGCTGCATAACAAGCGCGACGGGATTTATCACTGCCTGG
Source organism: Cedecea neteri (assembly GCF_000757825.1). Classification (GTDB taxonomy): domain Bacteria; phylum Pseudomonadota; class Gammaproteobacteria; order Enterobacterales; family Enterobacteriaceae; genus Cedecea; species Cedecea selenatireducens. The sequence goes on along the minus strand of NZ_CP009451.1, from coordinate 843,400 downwards.
TGTGCGACGCGCCGCTGTTTCTTTCGGAAAGCAAATACGACTCAGGCTGCGGCTGGCCTAGCTTCTACGAGCCTGTCGGCCCCGACGCCATTCGCTATCTGACCGACAATTCCCACGGTATGGAACGCGTTGAAATTCGCTGCGGCAGCTGTGATGCGCACCTGGGACATGTGTTCCCGGACGGCCCTCAGCCCACCGGCGAGCGTTATTGCGTCAACTCGGCTTCCCTGAGCTTCACCGACGGGCAAAATGGCGATCAGGTTGATGGTTGAAAAATCGATTCAGCTAATTATTCCTCGACGGAGCGTAACATGAGCAATCTGGATGAGATGTTGAGCGTGATGACGCCTGAGATTTATCAGCGTCTGACGACGGCTGTCGAACTGGGGAAATGGCCCGACGGCGTGGCGTTAACCCCGGAGCAGAAGGACAATAGCCTGCAGCTGGTGATGCTGTGGCAGGCGCGCCACAACACGGATGCGCAGCACATGACCATCGACACCAACGGCCAGATGGTGATGAAGAGCAAGCAGCAGCTGAAAGCGGAGTTTGGCATCGAGCCCGCGCCGTTTGTGACCATGAAGCTGTAGTAAGTAAAAAGGGAGACTCGCTGGTCTCCCTTATTTTTATCAGTGTTACTGATTATTTAGCGTGGTCAATGCCCAGCGACTCGGCGAGCTGCTTCGCCAGCTGATTGTTGTCATCCGCGCCATACTCCCAGAACATCGCGCCGCCCAGGCCTTTCTCCTTGATGTACTCGGCTTTGATCTTCACCGAGCGCGGGTTCTCGTAAGAAATCGCGAACAGCGGTTTACCTTCAGCAGACTTCAGCGTCAGGTAAGGCACCTTCGCGTCCTCATCCCACTCCTCGGTAAAGCGCTTCTGCGGATCGTTCAGCATTTTCTTCACAAGGTCGTTGTATTTGACGTAGGTGTCTTTGGTCAGATCTACGCCCAGCGCGGTTTTAAACAGCGCCAGCTCACGTTCGCCGAAGTACGGCTGCGTCACGGGGTTTTTCTGTGCGTCAGGTTTTGACCAGTCGATGCCTGGCTCAACGGCGCGTTTAGGCACGCGGCCATAGAAGCCGATACCGAGGTTCATCTGCTGCGGCTTCAGCCCGGCGGCGAGATAGTTATTCACCACGAAGTCAGCGCTGTACTTGTCGGCTTCGGCTACGGTAGGCCATTTTTTCGAATCGTACAGGTTGGCGTTGAAGTACTGAGTGCCGTATGCCATGTCGTAGGTCATCAGATTGATGTAGTTCAGCACCGGCGCGATGGCCTTCACGTCAACCCAGCTTTTCGGGCTTTCGGCGTTGGCCCCGACGGCGATGGTCACCAGTTTTTTATCGCCGACGGCTGTACGCAGCTCTTTCAGCAGGGCGGTGAAGTTGTCGCGGTCAGCGTCCAGCTTATCTACCAGCCCCCATGCGCCGTTCACCGGGAACTCCCAGTCGAGATCGATCCCGTCCAGGCCATATTTATCCATCACTTCCTGCACGGAGCGGATAAACACCGCGCGATTCTCTGGCGTTGCCGCTGCGGCAGAGAAACCACGCGCACCCCAGCCGCCCACGGACAGCAAAATTTTCAGCTGCGGGTTCTGTTTGCGCAGCGTCGGGAGGGTTTCGAGGTCAGAGATGACTTTCGGAGAAAGGTAGATCTGGTGAAGTTTTGACGAGTCCTTCAGGGCTTCGTTGGTTTCGGCTTTTTCGTCGTTATAAATCAGGCCAAAGGAGTAGTTGAGGTGGGTTATCTGGCGAACATCAAGCTTATTGATATCCCCACCGGGCCCGGCTGTGACGTCGCCGCCGCCGTTGAAGTAACCCACGGAAAGCAAAGATTCAGCCTGCACAACGCCGCTGCAGGCTAGCGTCACCGCGGCCACCAGCGGTAACATTTTACGTGTGAATGACATAATGATTCCTCTTTGACGGGCACAACATAAAAGCTCCCCGGCCACGCATAACTGACGAAAACGGCGGAAAGCGAAATCAGCTAAAGTGCTGAATAAATTCATTGAATGTGATTATGAGAGCGCTCCCAGGCGAGGGCGAGCAAAAAAAGCGTAGATTGTGAGCGGAATCGATACAAAAGTGCGGGGCGGGTGGCCGCCCCTACAATTATTGGCAGGTAAAATCTACTGGCAGGTAAAGTCGGCGAGGGTCACCGGCGTGGCGCCGGCGACGGCCATATCCTGAAACGCCAGCAGGCTGTTCTGCGGCTGCAGGTTTACGCCGCGACAGCCGTCGGTGATAACGGTCACCTCATAGCCCAGCTGAAGGGCATCCAGCACGGTAAACTTCACGCAGTAATCCGTGGCCAGCCCCAGCACAACAAGGTGATGAATGCCGTGTTCGTGCAGCCAGCCATCAAGGTCGGTCTTTTGCCGGTGCTCGTTGTCAAAAAACGCGCTGTAGCTGTCGATAGCCGGATTCTGGCCTTTGTAGACGATTTTATCGATGCCTGAGGCATTCAGCAGCGGATGAAGTTTTGCGCCTTCGCTGTCCTGCACGCAGTGATCGGGCCACAAGGTTTGCGCCAACCCGTCGAGAGTCCCTTGTGAAAAAGGTTCTGCGCCCTGCACGCTGGCGAAGCTGCCGTGCCCGGCCGGGTGCCAGTCCTGGCTCGCTATCACGCTCTCACCACGCGCTTTAAACAGCCCGATAAGCTCATTCGCCACGTCAACCGTGCTGTCGCCCTCCGGGACGGCAAGCGTGCCACCGGCACAAAAATCGTTCTGCAAATCAATCAACAGCAAAGCACGTTGCGCCATTGGCGTTTCCTTATTCGTCGGGAGTGAGTTCACCACGCAGGTTATGCGACATCGCATCACGAATCGCCTGGGCGTCCAGGCCCTGGCTCAGCAGATAGTGAAGCTTGGTTAGCGTGGCTTCCACCGTCATATCGAACCCGCTGATAACGCCGGCCTGTGCCAGCGCGTTGCCCGTGGCGTAACCACCCATGTTCACTTTGCCGGACATGCACTGCGTGAGGTTAACCACCACGATGCCGCGCGCGCTCGCTTCCTGCAACTCTTTAATGAACGCGCCCTGCTGTGGGGCATTGCCCACGCCGTAGGATCGCAGGATCAGGGCTTTTACCGGCTGGCGCAGGAAGTTGCCTACCACATCGGCAGAAATTCCAGGATAGATAGTCACCACGCCAATCGGCTGCGGTGTGATCGGGTGGACAATCAGCTCGCCTTCACCGTGCGGGGCGGGTGGCGTGTTCAGCTTGCGGATGTGGATCCCGGCTTCCAGCAGCGGCGCAAGGTTAGGGGAAGCAAAGGCGTCAAAGCCGTCTGCATGGGCCTTGGTGGTGCGGTTCCCACGGTACAGACGGTTGTTGAAGAACAGCGTGACTTCGTTGATCGGGTAATTGGCCGCCACGTACAGCGAATTGAGCAGATTTATTTGCCCGTCAGAGCGTAGCTCCGCCAGCGGGATCTGAGAGCCGGTGACGATAACCGGTTTGCTGAGGTTCTCCAGCATGAAGGAGAGGGCCGAGGCGGTAAACGCCATGGTATCCGTGCCGTGCAGGATCACAAAGCCGTCGTATTCGTCGTAATGGGCCTTAATGTCGTCGGCAATGTGCTGCCAGTCTTCGGGCGTCATGTCCGAAGAGTCCATCAGCGGCTCGTACTCGTGGATCGTGAAGTCCGGCATTTCCGGGCGATGGAACTCGGGCATCAGTGCCAGCTGGCGCTGCAGGTGGCCGGAAACGGGAATATAGCCGTGCTCGGAACGCTGCATCCCGATGGTACCGCCGGTGTAGGCAACGTAGATGGATTTCTTTGGCATAGTTTTGCTCAACGCTTACTGTATTTGCGGCAGAGTATAGAGAGGATGACGGAAAAAAAAAGCCCGGTTTAATGGGGTCAGTCCATTAACCGGGCTTTGCTTCATTGGAGTAAATTAACGCACGTCGCCGCAGGTCAGGCAGAAGGCGTAACGGTTTTGCGGATCGTTCATGGTGCCGAACTTATCATTCTGAGCTTTGACCGCCAGCGCGGCGTCGGCCAGCGGGGCTGGCAGATAAGCCTGAATAGCCTGCGGCAGCGCAGCGCGGACGGAACCGGTCATGGCGTTAAAGACCATGTCGGTAAAGGTCGCGTCATCCTGCCAGAACGCCAGGTGCCAGCTCTTCAGCTTCGCCAGCTCGGCGGCTTTGGCGACGGCATCGTCAAAGTCACCCAGGCTGTCTACCAGGCCGTTAGCCTTCGCATCTTCGCCGGTCCAGACGTGGCCCTGGGCAATCTGGTCGATTTGCTCAGGCGTTTTGTTACGGGAAGCAGCCACCAGGCCGATAAAGCGCTTGTAGCCGTTGTCGATGCTGAGCTGCATCATCTGCTGAACTTCCGGCGGCAGCTTTTTGGTCACGGCCACGTCAGCCAGCGGCGACGTTGACACGCCGTCGGTATGTACGCCAATCGCATCAAGCGTATTTTCTACGGTGTTAATGACGCCGAAAATACCAATCGAGCCGGTCAGGGTGCTTGGGTTGGCGATGATGTAGTTCGCCGGGGTGGAAATCCAGTAGCCGCCGGATGCCGCCATGCCGCCCATCGACACCACGATAGGTTTCCCGGCCTCACGTGCGGCAACCAGCTCTTCACGAATCGTTTCCGAAGCGGTCACGCTGCCGCCAGGGCTGTTCACGCGCAAGACGATAGCTTTCACCTTCGGATCCAGACGCGCTTCACGAATCTGCATCGCCGTAGTGTCGCCGCCGACCTGGCCCGGGGTTTCTTCGCCGTCCATGATGGCGCCGTTGGCGAAGATAACCGCGATGGCGTCACCTTGTTCAGCCGGTTTTTTCACGCTGTAGTCGTAGATACTGGTGTAGCTGAAATCTTTGTTCGCCTTGCTCCAGCCGAACTGTTTCACCAGCGCCTTATCTACCACCGCGCTGCTTGCCAGCTCGTCGACCAGCTTGTTGTCCAGGGCATATTTCGCGGTATCGCCACCCAGTTTTTGCAGGTTATCCAACAGCGCCTGAGCGCCAGGGAACGCCTGCTGAGCGGTTATCTGGCGGTTGGCCGCGATGGTATTCAGGTAGTTTTGCCACAGCTCGCCAATCCAGCGGCCGTCCGCATCGCGCGCGGCAGGGGACATATCGTCGCGGATATACGGCTCGACGGCAGACTTATAGGTGCCGACGCGGAAGACGTGAGTAGAAACCTTCAGCTTATCCAGCAGGGTTTTGTAATACAGGGCGTTGGTGGCGAAACCGTGCAGGTCAACCATGCCCTGCGGCGAGAGCCAAATCTTGTTGGCAAAGCTCGCCAGATAGTACTGGCTCTGGTTGTAGCTGTCGCCCATGGCATAAACCGGCTTGCCGCCGTCGCGGAACTCGCGCAGCGCTTTGCCGATGTACTGCATGGACGGCTGATCGCCCCCGGCGAAATCTTTCAGGTCCAGCACGATGCCGGTGATATTGCGGTCGTCCTTCGCCTGACGAATAGCGTCGACGATATCAAACAGCGAGTTTTCCTGCAGGCGATCGGAGCTGGCGCCCACCAGCTGACGGCCAATCACGCCCAGCTTATTGCTGACCGACGGTTTGTCGACCACCACGCCGGTGATGTCCAACAGCAGCGCACCGCGCACAGGCTCTGCTGGCGTGCTTTTTACCTGCATCCAGATACCAACCCCGACCAGGATCAGCAGGATCAGGAACAAGTTGAGAATGAATTCCCGAATAAAGTTAAGCAGACGCCAGGTCCACTTAAAAAAGCCGCTAATAAATCGCCCAATGGTGCGCATGTTTTCTCCATAACCTTCAATAGGGGTATTACCCGCACGCCGCAATGAGCTGGCTAAAGCGGCGAAAGTAAAGGCTATCCTAAAGAGAGGGCGAGGAAATGTCAGCAGGAAATCGGGGCGACGCTGTAACAAAAACTACGGCTGTGTTAATTTTGTGAATGAAAATCATTTAACGGGCTGGGGCAACCTCCGCGCTTCGCCAGCTATTTCCTGTAAGTAAGGGGCTTTAAAATGGATGCACTTGAACTTTTGATTAACCGCCGCAGCGCGTCCCGCCTGGCCGAACCCGCCCCGGCAGGTGAAGTGCTGGAGAATATCCTGCGCGCCGGTATGCGCGCCCCGGACCACGGTACGCTCCAGCCGTGGCGCTTCATCGTTATCGAAGGCGAAGGCCGTGAGCGCTTTGCCCAACTGCTGGAAAAAGCGGCACTTGCCGCCGGCATGGATGAAAAGAGCGTTGAGAAGGCTCGTACTTCACCGTTCCGCGCCCCGCAAATCATCGCCGTCGTCGCGCATTGCGATGCTAATCATAAAGTGCCGGTGTGGGAGCAGGTGGTTTCCGCAGGCTGTGCGGTAATGGCGATGCAGATGGCGGCGGTTGCCCAGGGTTTTAACGGCATCTGGCGCAGCGGCGCATGGACCGAAAACGACATGGTTCGTGAAGGGCTGGGCGGCCGTGAGCAGGATAAAGTGGTGGGCTTCCTTTATCTCGGTACCCCGCAGCTTAAAGCTTCCACGACCATTAGCACCCCGGACACGTCAGCGTTCGTGTCTCGCTTCTGATTGAGCGCTATCCTGCCGGGCATCTACCCGGCAGGGATTTCACTTCTTATTTCTTCTGCTGTTTCGCAAACTCATCTTTCGCTTTCTGTAGCTGCTGCTGGAAAGCCGCGTTGGTATGCAGCGTGGCCACTACGGCGGAGCCCACGACGCGCGCGGCGTCAATATCGCTCTGCCAGTGGTAGCCGCAAATCACCCGGCTTTGGCCCAGCTCGAACCCACGCTTCAGGATGTCGTTCTGACGCTGCGGGTTGATCTCAGCCAGCACCAGCGCGGTTGCCCAGCCAATTGAAGTATGCCCGGAAGGATAAGAGCCGTTTTTCGACAGCTTGTCCTGCTCTTTGGTATTGCAGGTCGGCACGCCGTAGAAGGCAAACGGGCGAATTCGCATGTACTTTTCTTTCGCGCCGCGAGTGGCGAGGTCACCTGCATCCTCAATCATGTTGGTCAGCAGCTTATGCAGCTCGGGCGAATCTTTTTCGGTAATCGGCGACCCAAACGCGCCGGAGAAGGCGTTAGCCACGCCGCCGCCGCTCAAGTTGGCATCTTCCTCGGCTAACTTGCCGCGTTCGGTCGAGCGCAGCAGGCGGCCTTTCTCATACATCGCCTGGTCATTTAAGAACGCAATGCTGCCGATTTCCGGCGGAGGTGGCAGCAGCGCCAGGCTGTCGATGGCCTGAGCGTTGGTCAGGTAATAGAGATCGGGTTTAGTGGTGGAATCATTTCCTGGCGGGGCGAGGGCAAAGGCCGCAGAGGAGAACAGGCCGGCAATACAGAAAGCCATTACGCGTTTTTTCATTGTTATTCCTTACAGGCGTGGGTTGTCCAGATAGTTGCCTGATGGTTGTAACATTTCTGTCATATTCGAGTAAAAGAGCGCATCGGCAAAATGCCGCCTGGCTTCACAAAACTTCCGCTTTGCCTGCATAGTGAGCAACGACACGCGATTTAGGACAGTCAGACTTACTACCGGGGCGTTTGAGCGCTACCATATACTCGTCATAGTTCAGGCTGCAGCTTGAATTATTTAGAGTAGAAATGCCTAACGACAGGAGATGTCCATGAAGCAAACCGTTCGTTTGACCCAGTACAGCCACGGCGCAGGATGCGGCTGCAAAATTTCCCCGAAGGTTTTAGAAACCATCTTGCACAGCGAGCAGGCGAAGTTTGTCGATCCGAATCTGCTGGTGGGGAACGAAACGCGCGATGACGCGGCGGTTTACGACCTGGGCAACGGCACCGGTATCATCAGCACCACCGACTTCTTCATGCCGATTGTGGACGATCCTTTCGACTTTGGCCGCATCGCGGCGACTAACGCCATCAGCGACATCTACGCGATGGGCGGCAAACCGATCATGGCGATCGCTATTCTCGGCTGGCCGATTAATACGCTGGCGCCGGAAATCGCCCGTGAAGTGATTGAGGGCGGGCGTTACGTCTGCCAGCAGGCGGGTATTTCGCTGGCCGGAGGCCACTCGATTGACGCCCCTGAACCTATTTTTGGCCTTGCCGTGACCGGCGTGGTGCCTACTGAGCGAGTGAAGAAAAACAGCTCCGCCGAAGCTGGCTGTAAGCTGTTCCTCACCAAACCACTCGGCATTGGCGTGCTGACCACCGCCGAGAAAAAATCATTGCTGAAGCCTGAGCACAAAGGCCTGGCGGCAGAAACCATGTGCCAGTTGAACAAAGTCGGCGCGGAATTTGCCGATATTACCGGCGTGACGGCGATGACCGACGTGACCGGTTTTGGCCTGCTTGGCCACCTGAGCGAAATGTGTGAAGGCGCGGGCGTTCAGGCGGAAGTGTGGTACGAATGCGTGCCGAAACTGCCGGGCGTTGAAAGCTACATTGAGCAGGGCTGCGTGCCGGGCGGCACCTCGCGCAACTTTGCAAGCTACGGCCAGCTTGTGGGCGAGATGCCGGAGGCATGGCGCAATCTGCTGTGCGATCCGCAAACTTCCGGCGGCCTGCTGCTGGCGGTGCGCGCTGACGCAGAAGCCGAAGTCTTCGCGGCTGCCGAGCGGAACGGGATTCAGCTCAGCCCAATCGGGGAACTCAGAGACGCTCGCGCGGGTCGCCCAATGATTGAGATTCGTTAAGTCGATGCGGCTGTTTATTGCGGAAAAACCAAGCCTCGCACGAGCGATTGCCGACGTGCTGCCTAAACCTCATCGCAGAGGCGACGGGTTCATTGAATGCGGCAACGGCCAGGTGGTGACCTGGTGTATAGGCCACCTGCTCGAGCAGGCGCAGCCGGACGCCTACGACGGGCGTTACGCCCGTTGGAACCTGGCGGACTTGCCCATTGTGCCGGAAAAATGGCAGCTACAGCCGCGCCCTTCGGTGACAAAACAGCTTAACGCCATTAAAAAGCTGCTGACTCAGGCAACCGAAGTAGTTCACGCCGGTGACCCGGATCGTGAAGGGCAACTGCTGGTGGATGAGGTGCTGGACTATCTCCAACTGGCACCTGAAAAACGCCAGCAGGTGCAGCGCTGCCTGATAAACGATCTCAACCCGCAGGCGGTGGAGCGGGCGATTTCCCGCCTCCGTGCCAACAGTGAATTTATTCCGCTTTGCGTTTCAGCCCTGGCCCGCGCCCGCGCCGACTGGCTTTACGGGATTAACATGACCCGCGCCTACACCATTCTCGGGCGCAATGCGGGCTACCAGGGCGTGCTCTCCGTTGGCCGCGTACAGACGCCGGTACTGGGCCTGGTGGTACGCCGCGATGAAGAGATCGAGAACTTCGTCGCCAAAGATTATTTTGAAGTGAAAGCTCATATCGTGACGCCTGCCGACGAGCGATTTGTCGCCGTATGGCAACCCAGCGAATCCTGCGAGCCGCATCAGGACGAAGAAGGACGCCTGCTGAACCGCAAGCTGGCAGAGCACGTGGTGGCGCGTATCAACGGCCACCCTGCGCTGGTGACCGCCTATAACGATAAACGGGAATCGGAAATCGCACCGCTGCCGTTTTCGCTGTCGAGCCTGCAAATTGAAGCGGCAAAACGCTTTGGGCTGAGCGCCCAGAACGTGCTGGATATCTGCCAGAAGCTGTACGAAACCCACAAGCTGATTACCTACCCGCGTTCCGACTGCCGCTACCTGCCCGAAGAGCATTTTGCCGGGCGCCATGCGGTTTTGAACGCTATCAGCGTGCATCAGCCGGATTTACTGCCGCAGCCCGCGGTAGATGCCGACCTGCGTAATCGCTGCTGGGATGACAAAAAAGTCGACGCGCACCACGCCATAATTCCTACCGCCCGCAGCTCTTCTATTTCATTAAGTGAAAATGAGGCTAAAGTTTATGGCCTGATCGCCCGTCAATACTTAATGCAGTTCTGCGCCGATGCGGTGTTCCGCAAATGCACCATCGATCTGGATATCGCCGGAGGCAAATTTATTGCCAAAGCGCGTTTCCTTGCGGAAGCAGGCTGGCGCACGCTGCTGGGTAACAAAGAGCGTGATGAAGAGAACGACGGCACCCCGCTGCCGGTGGTGGCGAAGGGTGACGAACTGCTGTGTGAGCACGGTGAAGTCGTGGAACGACAAACTCAGCCGCCGCGCCATTTTACGGACGCGACTTTGCTGTCGGCGATGACCGGGATTGCGCGCTTTGTGCAGGATAAAGATCTGAAAAAGATCCTGCGCGCGACGGACGGATTAGGCACCGAAGCAACGCGAGCCGGGATCATCGAACTGTTATTTAAACGCGCCTTCCTGGTCAAGAAAGGGCGCTATATTCATTCTACGGACGCCGGGCGGGCGCTGATCCACTCGCTGCCGGAACTGGCCGCAAGGCCGGATATGACCGCGCACTGGGAGTCGACGCTGACGCAAATCAGCGAAAAGCAGTGCCGCTATCAGGACTTTATGCAGCCGCTGGTGCAAACGCTTTATGACCTGATTCATCAGGCGCGAACCACGCCGGTGCGCCACGCCTTTAAGGGCATCAAAGCCCAGGATGACGGAAAAAAAGCGAAACGTTGGGCCAAAAAAGAGGGAAGTGATGATGCCAGTAAAAAGCCTGCTCGCCGCCGCCGCCGCGATGCTAATGATGAGTCTGCCGGCGATGGCGGTTCAGCACCGTCAGCCTGACGTTGACGTGGTGGTGCCGCCGGAAGTGTTTACCAACAGCAATCAGCCGCAGACGCCGCCCTGCAACCAGTGCTGTATTTATGAGAATAAAAACTACTCGGAAGGGGCGGTAGTGAAAAGCGAAGGTATTCTGCTGCAGTGCCAGCGCGATGAAAAAGTCTTAGGGACTAATCCGCTGGTCTGGCGTCGCGTGAAGCCATAAACGCTTCAAGCAGCGGGATATCCGCCGGGGCGAGGGCATAGCCAAACGCTTCCGGCGGCTCGCACCACGCCAGCTCGCTGTGACAATGGGCGGTTAACTCGCCTTGAAATGTTGCGACGTGCCAGGCGTGCAAATTAATCATCCTGGCGGAAACCTCGCGCCGATGGCTGGCAACGTAGCCGCCGATTTGCGCCGTAATCCCCAGTTCTTCCCGTAACTCTCGCGCCAGCGCTTCCGGCTGCGTTTCTCCCGCTTCCACTTTCCCACCGGGAAACTCCCACAGGCCGGGCTGATCGCCTTCTTCCGGGCGGCGGGCCAGCAAAATTTTTCCTTCACGCTCGATAATAGCCGCGACAACATCAAGGTTTTTTAGCATCGGTGTCCATTCTCTGTGGGGCAGGCGTGGCATAATAACCGCCATCACAGCCGATCAGAAGAGTGACTGAACAATGGAAACGAAACGCGCGCCCTGGATTGCGCCTTTGAAAACTTTGCCCAAAAGCCTGCGTCCGATTGTGGCGATGCAGGAAAAGCATTTTGGCGCTGTGCTGAACCCGACCCGCTGGTGGGGCAGGCTGCCCTATTTATTCTGGCTGGTGGCGCTATTTGTCGGTTTTCTGGAAAGACGTCGGGCAAAAATCGACCCGGTAACCCGCTCGCTGGTGATGACCAGGGTGTCGCAGCAGTGCAGCTGTGAATTTTGTATCGACGCGAACAGCCTGCGCCTGGCTGAACGCAGCGGGTCGATGGCGAAAGTTCTGGCGGTAGCCAACTGGCGCAGCGAACCGGGTTTCAGTGAGAAAGAGCAGGCCGCGCTGGCCTACGCCGAAGCGATGACCGCCACGCCGCCGCGGGTATCTGACGAACTCAAACAGACGCTTAAGCAGCATTTCGACGACCAGGCGATGACCGAGCTTACCGCCCTGATTGCTTTTCAAAATCTTTCTGCCCGCTTTAACGCCGCGCTGGATATCCCCTCCCAGGGGCTGTGCCCGACGAACGGGAAAAAATAAATGTTCGACAGCTATCTTCACCCGCGTATCAAACCCGCTCTTAACTGCCTCGCCGCCGCGCTGGACAAACCTGCCATCACGCCGGATCGCCTGACGCTGGCGGGCTTTGCCCTGGGCGTGCTGGCGCTGCCTTTTTTGGCGCTGCAGTGGTATAGCCTGGCGCTGGTCGCGATTGTGCTTAACCGCCTGCTTGATGGCCTGGACGGCGCGCTGGCAAGGCGAAGAGGGTTAACCGATGCGGGCGGTTTTCTCGATATCGCGCTGGATTTTCTGTTTTACGCCCTCGTGCCGTTTGGTTTTATTCTCGCTGACCCCGCGCAAAATGCGCTCGCCGGCGCGTGGCTGCTGTTTTCGTTTATCGGCACCGGCAGCAGTTTTCTGGCGTTCGCTGCCCTGGCGCAGAAGCACGACATCGCCAACCCGGGCTATGCCCATAAGTCGTTTTACTATCTGGGCGGGCTGACCGAAGGTACCGAGACTATTCTGCTGTTTGTGTTGGGCTGCCTGTTCCCCGGCTGGTTTGCCTGGCTGGCGTGGATCTTCGGCGGGCTGTGCTGGCTGACGACGCTGAACCGCATCTGGGGCGGGTATAAGACGTTAAAACGGCTGGGGAAATCCGCAGATTAAGCCCCCTCACCCTAACCCTCTCCACTTTGGGGAGAGGGGCAGGGTGAGGGGCGTAATCCTCAATCCGGGATCAGTTTGGCTTGCGCTCGCCGCTCACCACAGGGTTCTTCGGATCGGCGCTCCATTCATACCAGCCGCCGTCGTACAGGCCGACGTTCTTCCAGCCCATGGCCCGCGCATACATCAGCGTTTCTGAGGCGCGCCAGCCTGTGCCGCAGTAAAAGGCAACCTGCTGATCGGGAGTGATATTCCAGCTTTTCCACATGGCGGCGATATCGTCCCCGGTGCGCATGGTGCCGTCCGGGTTGTGGAAGTCTTCCATATGCGTGGAGTCAGATCCCGCGTGGCCCCAGCGAGCGCCCGCAATTTCGCCTTTGGGCTTGATGTAGCTGTAGCCGCTGGTGGTGCCGATAAACTCTGGCCAGGAACGAATGCTGACCAGAGAGGCATCTTTGCGGTGCAGCAGCGCGCGCGCCTGTTCCATGTCCAGCATCAGCTGCGGCTGGCCGGGAATTGTTGCGCCAAAATCGTCAGCCGGAGCAGGCTGTGGCGGCAGGCCACGCTCCACGGGCAGCTCAGACGCGCTCCAGGTTGCCCAGCCGCCGTCCAGCAGGCGTACATCTTTCACTCCGGCATACAGCATAATCGCCGCCACACGTGCCGCAGCATAGACGTCACGACCATACAAAATGACCGTAGTATCGTGCCGGATGCCGTGCTTCGCCAGCATGGCTTTCAGCTTGTCGTCGGACACTTTATTCCACAGCGGCTCGCTTTCAACTTCTTCGGTGTTGATGTAGCCCGCGCCGGGAATGTGGCTGAGAAGATATTTCTTCGGCGCGCCCCAGCCGGCTTCGATGACCTTCCAGTCGCCGGCAGGCGCGGCGGTAACCGGCTTTTTATTCTGTAAATCGTGGATCCACTGCGGGTAAACCAGCTGCTCAAAATGCGCCAGTTTCTGTAGACGGGAAGGATCCTGCAGCCCGTCTTTCAGCATTGAAACCTGAGTAAAGCCCAGCTTTTCTAAACGAGTCTTAACGGCCTGAGCGTCGTCGCCGTAGAGCGCAATCAGCCCGGTTTTATTTAATTGATGTTGTTTAGCCCACTCGCCAAGCTGCTCGTCGCTCATCAGCGTCAGCCACGAGGCAGAAAGGTTCAGCGCGGCGGGTTCATGGCCGCCGACGGTGTTCACGGCCTGCGGCCAGCCGTTGTAAAACGCGCTCGGACGGGTGTCGATCACCACGCCATTTTCGGCTTTTACGCTAGAAAGGTTCATTTCAGCAGGCATCGCGGCGGCAAAGGTGGCATGGGACAGCCCGGCAAGCAGCAGGGCGGTGGTTAACGGAGAAACACGTTTCATCTAATAACCTGAAAGATAGCAAAAGAGCCGCCAGTTTAGTCACCGTAGGTTCTGGCTTCTTTGCGATATCTCATGTTCGGTGGGCTAAAGCCAAATAACCTGGCTGCCAGCGGGAATATCCTGTTCATCGTGGGTTACCATGACCACCGGCAGCCCGAGCTGGTGGGTTTTTTGCCAGACAAATTCCCGGAAATTTTGGCGTAGCGGCAGATCCAGCCTGGAAAATGGCTCATCCAGCAGTAAGGCTTCAGGCTCGGCAACCAGGGCGCGGAGCACGCTGATTCGCGCGCGCTCGCCGCCGGAAAGCGTCGCAGGATCTCTGCGTTCATAGTTTGCCAGCCCTGCATTTTTCAGCACCTCTGCGACAAGCCGCTGCCGCTGCGAGCGCCCCTTGATGTTGGCCGGGGCCGCCATCAGCAGGTTTTGCCCCACGTCGAGATGCGGGAACAGCAGGGCGTCCTGAAACAGCATGCCGATGCGGCGCTGTTCAACGGGCAGCGATTCCAGACGGCGCTGGTTAAGCTCCAGCGTTCCGCCTGCGGTGAACGCTGCCGGCAAATCACCGATCGTCCAGTTCAAAAATGTTGATTTTCCCGCGCCAGATGGCCCCATCAGCGTCACTACGCCTCCGGGCGGAACGTCGAAGCTGATATTTTCCAGCAGCGGCTTGCCGTCGCGCAGTATTGAACAGTTCCTCACGCTGAGCATTAACATAATCCTTTTCTGTAGGCACCGGCCAGGCGGCTAAGCCAGGTCGTGATGATAAACATCCCCATCGGCAGCAGCGTTTGCAGCAGCGCCTGGAGGGCAAACTGTGGCGGATCCCCGCCGCTGCTGAGCGCTACGGCTTCCGTGGTCACGGTCGTAAAGCGGCCCGCTCCGGCATAAAGCGTAGGTAAATATTGCGCAATGCTCACCGAAAAACCAACCGCCATCGCCGCCAGCAGCGGGCGCACAAGCAGTGGGACTTTGGTGAGGCAGAGAATTTTTCCAGACGACCAGCCGAAAGTTTGCGCCATGAGCACCAGGCGCGGATCGATTTGCTGCCAGGCGGGCTTCAGGATCAGCAGCGTGTAGGGCACGACCCATAAAAGATGGCTCCAGATAAGCACGAGCCATGTCCCTTCCAGCTCCAGCCTGAGCAGCAGCTGATACTGCCCGGCGGCCAGCGGCAGCGCGGGAAGCAAAAGCGGAAGAAAAAGCCAGCCATCGTAGCGGCGAGGGCAGCCCTGCAGCCAAAGCAGCACAATGGGCAGCGCGAGAAAGGCGCTGATAAGCCCCGCAATAAGGCCTGTCCAAAGCGGCGCAAGTTCTGCCTGCCGCCAGCCGCTAAGGGTAAAGTTCTCCGGAAGCAGGGCGGGATAGAACCAGCCTTCAGCGAAGGACCAGATGGCGAGCATCAGGATAGCCGCGAGAGCAAGCAGTGAGAGCGCGCGGCTTATCCCTTCGCCCATAAAGATAATGCTCAGTTGATGACGTTTGCCTGAAAATTTTATGCTGCGCGGCTCGATCAGTTTCCACGTTACACGCCCGCCAATAACAATGCCTCCGAGCATCAGCAACAAGACGCCGGACGCGGCAAGCCCCATGTGCTGGCGGGAGATATCGCTGTCGGTTAGCCACTGCCAGGCCAGCACGGCAAACGTTGGTGGGTTACCGGGGCCCAGTATCAGCGCGGCGTCCACCACGGACAGGCTGTAGGCAACTATCGCCACCAGCGCCCAGCCCAGGCGAGGCAGAAGCTGCGGCACGAGCACAAACAGGCGAGATTGAAGCTCGCCGTAGCCGAGCGTTCTGGCGAGCGTTAGCTGTTGGCTCAGCCGTTCGCCTGGCAGCTGCGCGGCCGAGAACCACAGCAAGAACCAGGCTTCCTTCAACGCCAGCATAATCCCGAGGGCTACGCCGTAGCTATCCGGCGGCAGCGAGAGGTTAAGCAGGCGAGCCAGCCAGCCGCTGTCTGAAAATAGAAAGAAAAAGCCGCTGGCAAAGGCGACGTGCGGCAGAGCCAGCAGCAGCGGCAGACGCCGAAGATAGCGCTGCCAGCGCTCGCCGGGAAACAGGCCGCAGATAATTATCAACGTCAGCAGCAATGCGCCGCCGGCGCTGATAAGGGTTGATACCAGCGTGGCAAGTAAGGCTTCGGGCCACTGCGAGTCCTGCCAGAGGGCAAGCCAGGTTTCTCCGCTCAATAAGGGCGGAATCATCAGGGCGAGCCCCGGCAGCACGGGGATAAACACCAGGCCTGCCGCCAGCCATCCGGCAAGCGCAAAGCTGCGGCTCATCGGGATCCGTAGCGTTGCAGCCAGGCTTGTTCAATGGCGGTGACCCAGGCGGCGTGCGGTTCGGCAAGGAAGGGTACCGGGCGCTGACTTTTGGGCATCAGTTCCTGCAGCTGTACTTTTTGACGCTGGGGCAGCGCATCGCCGTTCAGCACGCTTGCATCTCCCCATACCGCCGGGTCAGCTTTGCGAATTTGCGCTGCCGGGGATATCAGGAAGTTGGCTACCACCTGCGCACCGGCTTTGGCGCTGCTGTTCGCCGGGATAGCCACAAAATGCACGTTACCCAGCATACCTTCCCGGAAGCCAAAGGAGACTGCCGACGCAGGAAGCTGGCGGCGGGCAATCAGATTGTCCACGTGCGCCGGATTGAACGTCATGGAAACTAACAGCTCGCCGTCGGCCAGCATGCGATCCATTCTCGCTGGCGTCGGCGGGAAGGCTTTTCCTTTCTGCCAAAGGTAAGGCTGCAGCTGGTCGAGATAGCGCCAGAGCGGGGCGGTAACCTGTTCAAAGCTCGCCGGGTTAGGCGCGATTTTCAACGCCTCCGGCCGTTCGGTCAGCACAATCAGCAACTGCTCCAGAAACGCCGTGCCGGTAAAATCCGGCGGGCGCGGGTAGCTGAGCTTGCCGGGATTAGCCCTGGCGAACTCCAGTAGCTGCTGTGCATTCTGCGGGAACTCGGGCGTGCGTTGCTTATCGCCGATAAACATCAGCTGCGCGCTCCCCCAGGGCGCTTCCGCGCCGTTAACCGGCACCGAAAAATCCTCGCGCACCGGTTTATTAAGGTCGACATACCGCCAGTTTGGCAGGCTTTCGGCCCAACTTTCGCTGAGTAAACCCACCTGCTTGAGCACGCTAAAGTTTTCGCCGTTGACCCAAAGCAGGTCTACGGAGCCGCCATTTTTTCTGCCCGCCGCCGCTTCGTTTTGAATACGCCTGACCGCATCGGCTGCGTCCGCCAGCTTCACAAGCTTGAGCGTCACGCCGTAGTGGTTTTTTACCTCCTGGCTGACCCAGGCAAGGTATGCGTTGACGGCTGGATCGCCGCCCCAGGCGTTGAAGTAAACCGTCTGGCCGTTCGCCTGCTGGCGAATCTCCTGCCAGCTTTGGGCTTGTGAGACGGCGCTAAAGCCGACCAGTGACAGGGCAAACATCAGCGCCCGCATACCAGGAATAAAGCGTTGCAAGAGAGTGTCCTTAAAACGTTATTTAGCGGTGAGCCTGACCAGCCAGCGCGAGGCCAGCGGCAGCAGCCCCAGCAGGGCAAACATCAGCATCATGCCGGGCGAGAGAATATCGCTCAGGCTTTGCAGCTGGCTCAACTGCCTGCCGGTGTTGATGTACACCACGATGGCGGGCAGCATGCCCAACAGGCTAATTACGGCATAGCGAACCACGCCCATCGGCGTCAGCCCCATTAATAAATTCACCAGCACGAACGGGAAGACCGGCGCGAGCCGCAGGGCAAAAAGGTAATGACCGCCGTCTCGCTGTACGCCCTGGTTCACCTTCTCCATCATGCGCGAGAAGCGGCGCTGCACCCAGTCCCGAAGCAGATAACGGCTGATGAGCATGGCCACAGTGGCGCCTCCGGTGGCAGCGACAGCAACCAGCAGCGTGCCCTGCACAAGACCAAACATCGCGCCGCCCAACAGCGTCAGCAATGTGGCACCCGGAATGGAAAAAGCCGCAGTAAGAAAATAGCAGAAGAAAAAAGCGCCTGCCGCCAACATGGGATGCTGTGCGTGCCAGTGAACAAGCTGTGCCTGAGAATGCTGAAGCGCCTGCAGGCTCAGGGTTCCCGGTGGCAGCAGGAAAAGAAAGAGCGCCACGGCTATCACCAGCAGGGCGAAGATTATCTTACGCACGCGTAATCCTTTTCTTTTGCTTGCCCATCGTCATGTCGATCCCACTTCCGTAAAGGCGTGGAGTATAGCGGAGGGGCAGTGACAGCGTGCTTGAGCCAGGTCATGAAGTGGATACAGGCTTATACATTTTGGCCCGAAGCTGGACACATGGCAGATACACGGCGGCGGTTAAATGGCGGCTCTTGCCACCCACGATTGAGGAATCACCATGACCGCCAGACTCGAAAAAGTGCTGTATACCGCCCATACCACCACCGTTGGTGCCCGCGGCGGGCACGGGCGTTCGGACGACGGCAGCCTGGACGTGCAGCTCAGCACGCCGGGCTCCGGGAAACCAGGCACCAACCCGGAGCAGCTTTTTGCCGTCGGCTATTCGGCCTGTTTTATGGGCGCGATAGGTCTGGCGGGGAAAAAACTGGCGATCCGTGTGCCGAAGGAGACCGCTGTCGAGGCCAGCGTCTCGCTGGGTAAAGTGGATAACGACAGCCACTTTGCTCTCGCCGTCACGCTCAACGTTAAGCTGCCGGGGATAAGCGAAGCCCAGCGCGAAACTTTACTGGCAGCGGCCCATGCAACCTGCCCCTATTCGCGGGCGATTACCGGCAATATCGAGGTGACGTTGCTTTCGCAAGGGTAATGACAAAACGCCTTCGCTCGCCGGGGGCGTTTAGTTTTTGAGCCGGGCTCTTTTTATCAGCCAGTGGGAAACCAGCGGCAGCAGGCCAATCAGCGCAAACAGCAGCAGCATGGCGGGAGAAATAATGTCCCGCAGGCTTTCTATCTGGCTAAGCTGGCGGCCGGTGCTGATGTACAGCACGATGGACGGCAGCAGGCCGAGTAGCGTTATCACCGCAAAACGAAGGGTGGAAATGGACGTCAGGCCCATTAGCAGGTTGATGATGGAGAAGGGCAATACGGGCACAAGGCGCAGGGCAAACAGGCACTGCGTAATATTGTTCTTAATGCTTTCGTTAATCTTCGCCATTCTCGCGGCAAAGCGCCGCTGCACCCAGTCGTGCAGCAGATAGCGGCTGAGCAGCATCGCCACAGTTGCGCCACTGGCGGCCGCGGTAGCGACCAGAACGGTGCCTTCAATCAGCCCAAACAGCGCGCCGCCCATCAGCGTCATGATGCGCGTGCCGGGAATAGAAAGGGCGGAAATCAGGAAATAGCCGATGAAAAAAGCCCCCATTACCTGCAGCGGGCGCTCGGCGTGCCAGAGCGAGAGCTGGGCATGGTATTTCTGCAGCGTCGCCAGGCTAAGGGTGCCCGGCGGCAGCAGGACTAACAGCGAGATGACCAGCGTGGCCAGCAGCAAAAACAGGATCTTACGCATTCTGTTTGCTCCTCGTCAGGGGGAAAAACCGCATCTCGCCGTCCTTTTCTGAAGATATGTCGACCTTCAGTATTTCTCTTAGCGCTTAAACTGCGCCCAAACAGGTGCGTGGTCGGACGGTTTTTCCATGCCGCGGATCTCATAGTCGATCCCTGTTGCCACGCAGTGCGGCGCCAGCCCCTGGCTTGCCAGCAGCAGATCTATACGCAGGCCGCGGTTATCGTCGAAGCCTTTTGAACGGTAGTCAAACCACGAGAATTTGTCCTGCGCTTCAGGGTTGGCGTGGCGCCAGGTGTCTACCAGGCCCCAGCCGAGCAGGCGAGCCATCCATTCGCGCTCTTCCGGCAGGAACGAGCATTTCCCGGTACGCAGCCAGCGCTTGCGGTTTTCTTCCCCAATGCCGATGTCCAGATCGGTCGGGCTGATGTTCATGTCACCCATGATCAGTACCGGGTTTTCCGGGCGCAGCTCACCCTGCAGGAAGTCCTGCAGATCCTGGTAAAACTTGGTTTTAGCCGGGAACTTGGTTTCATGATCGCGGCTTTCGCCCTGCGGGAAGTAGCCGTTGATCACCGTGAGGTTGCCGAACTCCGAAGGGATTTCCGCCATGATAATGCGGCGCTGGGCGTCTTCGTCGTCGCCAGGGAAGCCCTTACGTACCGTAATCGGCTTCTCTTTGGTCAGCAGCGCCACGCCGTAGTGGCCCTTCTGGCCGTGATAAAACACGTGATAGCCGAGTTTCGCCACATCTTCGAGCGGGAACATATCGTCATGCACTTTGGTTTCCTGCAGACCGATAACGTCCGGCTGATGCTGTTCTACGATGGCTTCCAGCTGGTGAGGACGGGCGCGCAGGCCGTTGATATTAAAAGAGACAAATTTCATAGTCGCTGCCAGGTTGTCAGGTTAATTGTTGCAGGATGGTAGCAGAAAACGGCGCAGGTTGCTGCGCCGAAGCTAATCGCTGCCATAGGCGCGCCTGACGGGCAGAAATAAAGCAACATTTGCACCAAAATTGATCTCAATGCGCAAAAAGGGGGCGAAAACGGCAGGCAAATCCCGAAGGCGATCACAATTCCAGCATTATATTTTACCACTGCATAATATTTCTTGTTTTCGTGTCGCGAATCAGGCGCTACGTTAAAACTATGCACTTATTATTCACTTTTAGTGAATGAGGGGTGTTTTTAAGTTATTGATTTTTCGTTTCCCTCACCGGTTTATGCATTTTTATCGCTGGCTGGCACGATGTCTGCAATCTACATTTACAGCGCAAACACTCAATTATTTAACATTTAATAAACTTTTTGTTTACCGTGAGGGGTCACTATGTCGCAGTCAATTACACGCCAACATTTCGACGAATGGATGATGCCGGTTTATGCCCCTGCGCCTTTTATTCCGGTTCGCGGCGAGGGTTCCACCCTGTGGGACCAGCAGGGAAAAGACTATATCGACTTTGCCGGCGGCATCGCGGTTAACGCTCTGGGGCACGCCCATCCTGAAATGCGCAAAGCGCTGGAAGAGCAGGCTGCAAAATTTTGGCATACCGGTAACGGCTACACCAACGAGCCGGTGCTGAAGCTGGCAAAGCAGCTGATTGACGCCACCTTTGCCGAGAAAGTGTTCTTCTGTAACTCGGGCGCAGAAGCAAACGAAGCCGCGCTGAAGCTGGCGCGTAAATACGCTCATGATAATTTTGGCACGCAGAAAAGCGGTATTGTAGCGTTCAAGAATGCGTTTCACGGCCGTACGCTGTTTACCGTCACGGCCGGTGGCCAGCCTGCCTATTCCCAGGATTTTGCGCCGCTGCCTCCGCAAATCAACCACGCGGTATTTAACGATTTGCCGTCCGCCCGTGAGCTGATCAACGATGAAACCTGCGCGGTCATTGTTGAGCCTATGCAAGGTGAAGGCGGCGTAGTGCCCGCCACGCCTGAATTCCTGCAGGGGCTGCGCGAGCTGTGTGACAAACACAACGCGGTGCTGATTTTTGATGAAGTGCAAACCGGCGTGGGCCGCACCGGCTCGCTGTATGCCTATATGCACTATGGCGTGACGCCGGACGTTCTTTCTACGGCCAAAGCGCTGGGCGGTGGCTTCCCTATCGGCGCGCTGCTGACCACCGATCGCTTTGCCAAAGTGATGGTTGTCGGCACCCACGGCACTACCTACGGCGGTAACCCGCTGGCCTCAGCGGTTGCCGGGCGAGTGCTGGAAATTATCAATACGCCAGAAGTCCTGAACGGCGTGAAGCAGCGCCATGACTGGTTCGTTGAGCGCCTGAACCACATCAACCAGAAACATCAGCTGTTCAGCGAAGTTCGTGGCTTAGGGCTGCTCATCGGCTGTGCGTTGCGCCCGGAACATGCAGGTAAAGCTAAACTTATTCTGCAGGCCGCCGCGCAGGAAGGTCTGATGATGCTGATTGCCGGGGCTAACGTGCTGCGTTTTGCGCCTGCGCTCATCGTCAGCGAGGCGGAAGTTCAGCTCGGTCTGGATCGCTTTGAACGCGCCTGTGAACGCTTCCTCGCTGGAGTCTCATCATGATGGTTATCCGCCCGGTTGAACGAGGCGATCTGTCGGGGCTGCTCGCGCTTGCCGGGAAAACCGGCGGCGGGCTGACCTCGCTGCCCGCCGATGAAAAAACGCTGGCCGACCGCATCGAACGCTCGCTGCAAACCTGGCAGGGCGGGCTGCCGAAAGGCGACCAGGGCTATGTATTTGTGCTGGAGGATTCCAGCTGCGGCCAGGTGGTGGGGATTTGCGCCATCGAAGTGGCGGTGGGGCTGAACGATCCCTGGTACAACTACCGGGTTGGCACGCTGGTTCACGCCTCCAAAGAGTTAAATATTTACAACGCGCTGCCGACGCTGTTTTTGAGCCACGACCATACCGGGAGCAGCGAGCTTTGTACGCTGTTCCTCGATCCGGCCTGGCGTAAAGAGGGGAACGGTTACCTGCTGTCGAAATCCCGCTTCCTGTTTATGGCGGCCTTCCGCGAGCGCTTTAACGACAAAGTGGTTGCCGAGATGCGCGGCGTGATCGACGAGCACGGGCATTCTCCGTTCTGGGAAAGCCTCGGCAATCGTTTCTTCTCGATGGAGTTTGCCCGCGCCGACTATTTGTGCGGCACAGGGCAGAAAGCTTTTATTGCCGAACTGATGCCAAAACATCCGATTTATACCGACTTCCTCTCCAAAGAGGCGCAGGCGGTTATCGGCCAGGTGCATCCGCAAACGGCGCCTGCGCGCACCGTGCTTGAAGCAGAAGGGTTCCGCTACCGGAACTATGTCGACATTTTCGACGGCGGCCCTACGCTGGAATGTGATATCGACCGCGTACGTGCTATCCGTAAAAGCCGCCTGCAGACCGTGGCTATCGGCCAGCCCGCTACCGACGAGCTGCCGATCTGCCTGGTCGCCAATGAAAATTACCACCAGTTCCGCGTCATGCTGATCAAAGCTGACCCGAAAGGCGAGAAACTGGTTCTTGATGCCGCCACCGCCGACGCGCTGAAGTGCGCCAGCGGAGACACCGTGCGCGTGGTGCGCCTGTGCCCCGAGGAGAAAAAAGTATGACTAACTGGATTAACGGACAATGGGTTCCAGGGCGCGGCGAAGCGCTGTTAAAGCATAACCCGGTGAACGGCTCGCTGCTGTGGGAAGGGCTGGTGGCGGATAAAGATCAGGTAGATGAGGCCTGCCGTGCCGCACGCGCGGCGTTTCCTGGCTGGGCGAAGCGCCCGTTTGCCGAACGCCAGGAGATTGTCGAGCGTTTTGCCGGGCTGCTGGAAGCGAATAAAGCCGCACTCACCGAGACCATCGCCCAGGAAACCGGGAAACCGCGCTGGGAGGCCGCGACCGAAGCGGCCGCGATGGTTAACAAGATTGCCATTTCAATCAAGTCTTACCATACCAGAACCGGCGAAACGCAGACCGCGATGCCGGACGGCGCGGCAACTTTACGCCATCGTCCTCACGGCGTGCTGGCGGTCTTCGGCCCGTACAATCTGCCCGGCCATTTACCTAACGGCCATATCGTGCCGGGGCTGCTGGCCGGGAACACCATCATTTTTAAGCCGAGCGAGCTCACGCCGCGCATCGGTGAACAGGTGATGAAACTGTGGGAAGAGGCCGGTATTCCTGCCGGCGTGCTTAACCTGGTACAGGGCGGGCGCGAAACCGGGCAGGCGCTGTCGCAGCAGTCAGATCTCGACGGCCTGTTGTTTACCGGCAGCGCGGGCACCGGTTACCACCTTCACCGCCAGTTCGCCGGGCAGCCGGAGAAGATCCTCGCCCTCGAAATGGGGGGCAACAACCCGCTGATCGTCGAAGATCCGCAGGATATCGACGGGGCCGTTCACGTGGCGATCCAGTCTGCGTTTATCACCGCCGGGCAGCGCTGTACCTGCGCCCGTCGCCTGCTGGTGAAGCAGGGCGAGCAGGGGGATGAATTTATTCGCCGCCTGGTTGAAGTTTCTGCTCGCCTGCAGCCGGGCGAATGGGATGCCATTCCACAGCCGTTCATCGGCGGGCTTATTTCCGTGCAGGCCGCCGAGCGTGTGCTGACCGCGTTTCAGGAGCACGTCGTGCGCGGCGGTAAGCCACTGCTGGAACCGAAAATGATTCGCCCTGGAACGTCATTACTGACGCCGGGGATCGTCGAGCTTAGCGGCGTGGCCGACGTGCCGGATGAAGAAGTGTTTGGCCCGCTGCTGGCTATCTACCGCTATAACAGCTTTGACGACGCTATCCGTATGGCCAACGACACGCGTTATGGCCTGGCAAGCGGGCTTATCTCGCCGTCCCGCGAGCAGTTTGACCAGCTGCTGCTGGAAGCGCGGGCCGGGATCGTGAACTGGAATAAGCCGTTAACCGGTGCCGCCAGTACCGCGCCTTTTGGCGGCGTGGGCGCTTCGGGCAACCACCGCGCGAGCGCCTGGTATGCGGCTGACTATTGCGCCTGGCCGATGGCCTCGCTGGAAAGCACGAGCTTTGCGCTGCCGCAAACGTTAAGTCCGGGCCTTGATTTTAGCCGCGAGGAGCAGCCATGAAGCGAGCTCGTGAAGCCAACTTCGACGGACTGGTGGGGCTGACCCACCATTACGCCGGCCTGTCGTTTGGCAATGAAGCGTCGACTAAGCACCAGTTTCGCGTGTCTAACCCGAAGCTGGCGGCGAAGCAGGGGCTGCTGAAAATGAAAGCGCTGGCGGATGCGGGTTATCCGCAGGGCGTCATTGCTCCGCAGAAGCGCCCTAATATCGGCGTTTTGCGGCAGATAGGCTTCAGCGGCAGCGATGAGCAGGTTGTTGAACGCGCGGCTCGCCAGGCTCCGCAGCTGCTGTCGGCCGCCAGCTCGGCTTCATCTATGTGGGTGGCGAACGCTGCTACGGTGGCGCCTTCGGCCGATACGCTGGACGGGAAAGTGCACCTCACCGTCGCCAACCTGAATAATAAATTTCATCGCGCCAGCGAAGCGCCGACGACGGAAAACGTGCTGCGGGCGATGTTCCGTGATACCGGGCGTTTTGCCGTACACGGCGCGCTACCGCAGGTGGCGTTATTTGGCGACGAGGGCGCGGCAAACCACAATCGCCTGGGCGGTGAATATGGTGACCCCGGCGTGCAGCTGTTTGTTTATGGCCGTGAAGATTCAAAAAGTGGTCAGGCGCCCGCTCGCTATCCTGCCCGGCAGACGCTGGAAGCCAGCCAGGCCGTGGCACGTTTGAATCAGGTACGGCCTGAACAGGTGATTTATGCTCAGCAGAACCCGGCGGTTATCGACCAGGGTGTATTCCACAACGATGTCATCGCGGTGTCTAACCGCGAGGTGCTGTTCTGCCATCAGCATGCGTTTGTTGACCAGCCGGGGCTTTATCAGCAATTGGGTAAACATGTCCCCGGTTTCAAGGCTATTGAAGTGCCGGACAACCTGGTTTCGGTTGCCGATGCCGTCTCAACCTATCTGTTTAACAGCCAGCTGCTGAGCCGCGCTGACGGCGGCATGACGCTGGTGCTGCCGGAAGAATCTCGTCAGCATCCCGGCGTCTGGCGTTACCTTAATCAGCTGCTGGAGGCGGATAACCCCATCAGCGAACTGCAGGTCTTTGACCTGCGGGAAAGCATGGCCAACGGCGGCGGCCCGGCGTGCCTGCGCCTGCGGGTGGTGCTGACGGACGAAGAGTTAAAGGCGGTTAACCCGGCGGTGATGATGAACGATACGCTGTTTATGACGTTAAATGGCTGGGTCGATCGCTGGTATCGCGACCGCCTGACGCAGGCGGATTTAGCCGACCCGCTGCTGCTGCGCGAGGGGCGAGAAGCGCTTGATGAACTGACGCGTATTCTGGATTTAGGCTCGGTGTACCCGTTCCAGCAATAGAGGAGAAAGAATGATGGATTTTCTGGCGCAGACGCTGGCCGGCAAGGCGCCTGAACAAACTTCCGGCAAAAATGTTCACCTCAGCTGGCGCTGGTGGGATGAGGGCATTCTGACCCTGACGCCGCACGAGGCGACGGGCAAGGCGCTGGTGATTTCCGCCGGGATCCACGGCAACGAAACGGCGCCGGTGGAGATCCTCAGCCAGTTGACCGACAGGTTGATCGCGGGGCAGTTGCCGCTGCAGTGGCGCACGATGATTATCTTCGGTAATCCGGCGGCCCTGCGGGCCGGTAAGCGTTATACCCACAGCGACATGAACCGCATGTTTGGCGGGCGCTGGCAGCAGTTCCCGGAAAGCGTTGAGACACAGCGAGCGGCAAGGCTTGAGCATGCCCTCGAGCAATTTTGGTCGCGAAGTGAAGAGCAAACCCGCTGGCACCTGGATATGCACACCGCGATTCGCAGTTCTTATCATCCACGGTTTGGGGTGCTTCCGGCGAGGCCTCTGCCATATAGCGAGACGTTTTTAAGGTGGCTGGGCTGTGCCGGGCTACAGGCGCTGGTGTTCCATCAAAAACCGGGCGGGACTTTTAGCCACTTCAGCAGCGAGCATTTTGGCGCCCTGAGCTGCACGCTGGAGCTGGGAAAAGCGCAGCCGTTTGGCCAGAACGATTTGAGCCAGTTTGCGGTAACCCAGGAGGCGATTTCAGCTTTGCTAAGCGGCGCAGAATCGCCCGCCACGGAGGCCGAGCCGCTGCGCTACCGGGTGGCGCAGCAAATCACCCGACAGTCAGAGAAGTTTGTGCTGCATATGTCCGGGCAGACGCAGAATTTTACCGCATTTCCAAAGGGGACTCTGCTGGCTGAAGATGGCGACAAACGTTATGTCGTCGCGGGGGAAAAAGAGTACGTTTTATTCCCCAACCCGGACGTTGCGCTGGGGCTGCGGGCGGGATTAATGCTGGAAGTCATTTAAATTTTAAGCAGCTCTTAATAATTGAGCTGCTTAATCATTTCGTGTTGTGCATTTATTTACAGACAATTCCTGGAAACAGGGTTCCTTCACCAGAGTGATTACTGTACACTCTCCATATTATCTTTTAAATCATCGTGTTGTTATATTTTGTTGCACTCTTTCCAGCCTTAATTCTTATTTCCTCCATAATTGACGCATTATTGTTTTATACCCTTTCAATGATTTACCAATGCCACCGCCACCTTGACGATAAGGCTCGTAAACTCATTCTCGTCAACACGGCACCGTGTTTTAAGCGAGCCGTCAATTTAATGAAAAGAGAAGGTTAAAAAATATGCGTAAATTAACTGCACTGTTCGTCGCTTCCACCCTGGCTCTGGGCGCCGCTAACCTGGCCCACGCTGCAGATGCGACTCCGGCTGCTGATGCAAAAACCGATGCGCCGATGATGCACCATAAAATGATGCGCGGCCCGATGCATGAGATGATGTTCAAAGACCTGAACCTGACCGATGCGCAGAAACAGCAAATCAAAGACATCATGAAAGAGCAGCGCGGCAAAATGCAGCGCCCGTCTGCTGACGAACGCCGGGCGATGCACGACCTGATTGCCAGCGACAGCTTCGACCAGGCTAAAGCTCAGGCGCAGGTAGATAAAATGGCAGAGCAGAACAAAACGCGCATGCTGGCGCATCTGCAAACCCAGAACAAAATCTACAACATCCTGACCCCGGATCAGAAAAAACAGTTTAATGCGAATTTTGAGAAGCGTCTGACAGAACGTCCTACGCATGAAGGTAAAATGCCAGCTGCTCAGTAAGCCTGAGCAACTAAATTAAGACCGCCGGTCTTGTTCACAATAGCGATGTACGCTGTGAACAGGACCGGCGGTTTTCTCGTTTTATCGCCTTATTTCCCCGATGATACACCTCACCTTATCTGTAAGATGCCGCTTCAGTGCCGGGCAGACCGGTAACACAAATCATTTTAAATACTCAATTTCAGCAACTTACAAAGAAAATTGCAGCTGACTCCGCAGTTTTTGCCGTCCGACGCCTGGGGGAAGAAATTTGCTTTGCTTCCTGACAAAAAAGTCGCTAAATCATTGTCACAAAAATAGAACCAGGGCTACAGCAACCGTCTGCGGCTGCCGATAACACTGGAGCCTGACAAAGATCCGGCGAACAAAACAGAGAACAGATGAGCGGGCCGCTGAGAACGGAAATCTCCGTCCGGCGTGCCGCTCAATTTAAAGAGCAATTGCCAGGGCGGGCGGATCTCGCGCGTCCTCAGGAGTGGTGATGGAATTCTTTGATATACGAAAGGTGCCGGTCAACCTTTGGCGTAACGGCGCCGGGGAAACTCGCGAAATATGCTGCTTTCCACCCGCCACGCGCGACTTCAACTGGCGGGCCAGCATCGCCTCTTTGGCCCACAACGGCGAGTTTCCCGTCTTCCCGCAGGTCGACCGGGTGATGACGCTGCTGGAAGGCAGTGAGGTGGTGCTCGACGGAGGAAAAGCGTTTCGGCATACGCTCAAGCGCTACCAGCCGTTTACCTTTGCTGGCGAGCAGCCGGTAAAAGCGGAGCTGACTCGCGGAATGTCGATGGATTTTAACGTCATGACGCACCGTGACCGCTGCCGGGCGCAGGTGCGCGTGGCGGACAGAACCTTTACCACTTTTGGTACCCGAGGCGGGGTAGTGTATGTCCTGAGCGGCGAGTGGCAGCTGGAAGATAAACTGCTTTCACCCGACCAGGGCGCCTGGTGGCAGGAGGGCAGCCACACGCTGCGGTTGTTAAAAAATGAAGGCCAGCTGCTATTCAGCGAAATCACCTATTTGTAGCCGGATGCCCGGCCTCAGTACCGGGCAATAGTCTCTCTTCTTGCTGATTATCATCAGAACGTGCTGCTCAGGCGCGGTTGCGCTATCCAACTCCCTTTCCTGTAAATGCTTCACAGCATCCCGTGCTGGATAAATTTCACAAGCGCGATCCTGCTCACCGTTCGATAAAAAAGTCCTATGACCCGCTGGCGGATTATTTGGTTTATTAGTTAAGTTGTATATACAAATATAGACAAAAATCCGATGCAAACAGGATGCCGACATGTCAACGCAAAAGAAGCTATGCAGTCTCACTCCAGGTTCCGTTTCACTGGCCACCCTGCGCGAAATTTATCACGGCAACGTGTTGCTGAGGCTCGATCCCGGCGCGGTCGCCGCCGTTGAGCGCGCGCTGGGTACCGTAGAGGCTATCGTTGCCCACGGTGACGTGGTCTATGGCATTAACACTGGTTTTGGCAAGCTGGCGCAAACGACCATCGCCACCGATCACCTTGCCGAACTCCAGCGTAATCTGGTGCTTTCCCACAGCGTCGGGCTTGGTGAAGCTTTGCCTGATGACGTTGTTCGCCTGGTGATGGCCAGCAAAATTATTAGCCTGTCACGCGGGCATTCGGGCGTTCGCCTGCTGGTGATTGACAGCCTTATTGCGCTGTTCAACGCGGGCGTGATGCCGGTCATCCCGGAGAAAGGTTCCGTGGGCGCCTCCGGTGACCTGGCCCCGCTGGCGCATTTGTCGCTGATGCTGCTGGGCGAGGGGAACGTAAGGGTTAACGGCGAGCAGATCCCTGCCGTCGACGGGCTGAAGCTGGCGGGCGTTGAGCCGCTGGTGCTGGGGCCAAAAGAAGGCCTGGCGCTGCTGAACGGGACGCAGGTTTCTACGGCGCTTGCGCTGCGGGGCCTGTTTGAAGGCGAGAAGGTTTTTGCTGCCGGGCTGGTGGCGGGGGCGCTGTCGCTGGAGGCAATCAAAGGTTCCGTGAAGCCGTTTGATGCGCGTATCCACCAGGCTCGCGGTCAGGCTGGACAAATTGATGTGGCGGCGGCGGTGACCGGGCTGCTTGCCGACAGTAAAATTGTAGATTCTCACGTCCACTGCGGGCGCGTTCAGGACCCATATTCTATCCGCTGCGTTCCCCAGGTGATGGGCGCCTGCCTCGACAACCTGCGCCATGCCGCGCGTGTCCTGCAGATAGAAGCCAACGCGGCTTCGGATAACCCGCTGGTATTCAGCGACACCGGAGAGGTGATTTCCGGCGGTAATTTCCACGCGGAGCCGGTCGCCTTTGCGGCCGATATCATCGCGCTGGCGGTGGCAGAAATTGGGGCTATTTCAGAGCGTCGCCTGGCGCTGCTGCTGGATACCGGGCTGTCTGGCCTGCCGCCGTTCCTCGTGAAAGAGGGCGGAATTAACTCCGGCTTTATGATTGCCCAGGTCACGGCCGCGGCGCTGGCCTCAGAAAATAAGTCGCTCGCTCATCCGGGCAGCGTCGACAGCCTGCCCACGTCGGCTAATCAGGAAGATCACGTTTCCATGGCAACGTATGCGGCACGCCGGCTGGGCGAGATGTGCTTTAACACCGCTGCGGTGGTGGGTATAGAGGCGATGGCGGCTGCTCAGGGCATTGAATTCCACAGGCCGCTGCGCAGTTCCCCGCTGCTTGAAAAGGTCTTCGGGGATATTCGCGAGCGCGTCGCGTTCCTGGAAAAAGATCGCCTGCTGGCTCCGGATATTGAGCAAATGCGCCTTTGGGGCTGCAGCGACGGCTGGCCGCAGGTTATCGTGAAGCTTCTGCCTTCTTCGGCGGCGTAAGCCTTTCTGACTCCTCTCTTCGAGGGGAGTCTATTCCAGCTCAATCACTTCATATTCCCCGCTCAGCATCAGCTTACAGAGAATTTTGTAGCCATCGTTATCAAAGCCGTCCGGCGGCTGGCGGCGCTGCCGGGCATCCTCCAGCCGCGGCACGGATCCAAGATAAAACCAGTGATCGATCAGATGGTACTGGGTTATCTCCGGGCTGCGCTCCACGATGACAACCGCGTTTTTCCACGGCCAGCAAATCAGGCGTACTTGTTCGAGTGCGGCGACAAGGCGGGCGTGATGCTCGGCCTGCGTTTCTTTGCCGCAGCAGGCCCCGGCGCAGCGTTTTAGCGCCGAGCGAAAACAGGCCCGGCCCCTGCTCAGAGACTCCAGGCCCAGCAGGCCGTAGCAGAGTCGGTGTTCGTCTGCCAGCCCCTGCAGCGTTTGCAGCGCGGCCCGGCGATTGGCATACAGCCCGTAGAGACCGGGCTGGCTTGAGAAATCGACATCTTTGGCGTACACCACCTGCGGCGTTTCACCCTGCAGTAGCAGGGAACAAAGCTGGCGGTTGCGGCGCAGGCGCTTGTTGAACAGCGGCTGCTGCTCCTTGATCATTTGCGCCTCGAGCAGCAATGCACCAAGCTCTCCGGCTGTGCGGATAAACGTAATACGGCGGGACTGCCTTAAGAGCGCGGCTTCATCAGGCGTACGAAAATGGGACATGACGCGCGTGCGAATATTGACGCTTTTGCCGATATACAGCGGCATGACGTCGCTTTCACCGTGAAAAACGTAGACGCCAGGCGCTTTGGGCAGCCCTTCGAGCCACGGTCGGAGATGTTCCGGATATTCATAGACTGCCGCAGCTTCAAACTCCAGCCGCGACGCGCCTGCACGCCTTACCACATTTGACTCCTTATTACTGTTTATTTGCACAGTATAGCAGCCGATAATATGGAGAGGAAATCGCCGTTAACCGTAGCGCCGGGTGGCAAGCCAGCAGAGCAGGGAGCCACCCACCACCATTAGCACGCCCTGCCAGAAGGCAAAGCCCGGATGCAGGCCCAGCCACAGCGTGGCGAGCAGGGCCGATAACACCGGCGTGAAGTACGAGGCCGTGGCGAGCAGCGTCATGTTTCCCCGCTGAATGCCAAAGTTCCACGCGGAATAGGCCACGGCGGTGGATATTCCCATAAACAACAGCTGCGCGGTGCCGGACAGTGTGAAGTGCATTTCTGCCTGCTGAACAAAGGCGAACTTTACCCACAGCACCAGCGCGGTGGCGCAGAAAAACAGGCTGACGCCGCTTTTGCCTTCGCTCCAGCGCCGCGTCAGGTTGCAGTAAAGCGCCCAGATAATGGCGGCAGCAAAGGCCAGACCGTAGGCCAGAGGGTTATCGAGAATGTTGTGCCACATTACGAGCGGGGACCAGTCGCCGTCACCTTTCATAACCTGAACAATCCCCGCAAGGGAAAGTGCGAGCCCCGGCCATAGCCACAGGTTGCTGCGCTGGCCGTTAATAAACAGGGCAAAAAAGACGGTCAGGCAGGGCCAGAGGTAGTTGATCATGCCCAGCTCAAGGGATTGGGTGCGGGTGTGTGCGAACCCGATTGAAAGCGCCAGGCTTATCTCGTAGCTGACAAAAAGCAGCCCGCCAGACCATAGATATCGGGGGGGAAGCTCGCGTATTTTTGGCAGGCCGCGGACGATGCAAAGGCATAGCGCGCTGACGGTGTAGAGCAGGGCCGCGCCGCCGATCGCGCCAAAATGCTCGCTGATGCTGCGCAGCAGGCCAACGGAAGTGCTCCAGAGCAGGATTGCGATAAGGCCGATAAGCGTGGCGCGCTGCGAAGAGGTGTCCATGTCAATCCTGTAAAAAGGGCGGCAAGCGCCGCCCTGAAGCATTGTTTATCTGAAGCTATTGACGACTATTTTTTCCAGAAATCATCAAACACGGTAATTGGCGGCCGGCGTTTGTGTTCCGTTTTCAGATACCAGCCTTCGATGATTTTCGCGGTGTCGGCCGGAAGCATTTTGCCTTCCAGGTAGTCGTCGATTTGCGTATAGGTCACGCCCAGAGCAGCTTCGTCCGGCAGAGAAGGGCGATCGTCCTCGAGGTCGGCGGTCGGGGCCTTCAGGTACAAATGCTCCGGGCAACCCAGGGTTTTCAACAGCAGTTTCCCCTGGCGCTTATTGAGACGGAAAATTGGGTTAATGTCGGTGCCGCCATCGCCGTATTTGGTGAAGAAGCCGGTGACGGCTTCCGCCGCATGGTCGGTGCCAACCACCACGCCTTTGGTCATCCCGGCGATGCTGTACTGCGCCTTCATGCGCTCGCGGGCTTTTTCATTGCCGCGAACAAAATCGCTGAGTTCGATACCCGCTTCACGCAGAGCCTGCTCGCTGGCAAGTACGGCCCCTTTGATGTTCACCGTTAATACGCGGTCAGGCTGGATAAACGTGATGGCATCCTGGCAGTCCTGCTCGTCGGCCTGAACGCCAAACGGCAGGCGGACGGCGATGAACTGGTAGCTCTCATCGCCGCTTTCTGCACGCAGTTCGTTGATGGCTAGCTGGCAGAGTTTGCCCGTCAGGGTGGAGTCCTGGCCGCCGCTTATCCCCAGCACCAGAGATTTAATAAACGGGTAAGTTTTTAGGTACGCTTTGAGGAAATCAACGCTGACGCGGATCTCCTGGGCGGCATCAACCTGCGGCCTAACGCCCAGTGCCTGAATAATCTCTTGTTGCAGAGCCATTTAACCCCTCCAATAACCATCTGCCTGCCACGCGCAGGCCGCAAAATTTTACTGCCTTAAAACTTACCCTGTTGCGGTTAAAACGACAAGGCTCAAAGGGTTACCGGGCCGACGGGCGGCGACTTTTCCTGCAAACCAGCGATTAAACTTATGGATACTCATTTATTCCGAATTTTAAGACATTCAGGCTAACGAGTTGAAAAATGTTCTTTTATATTCCAGGCTTATCTAACACGCAGGATCAATACCATCATTGATGAGGACAATTATGAATAATAAATTTGCAGGATTTTTAGGCGCGGCAGCGGTCATGACTATGCTGGCAGGGTGTACGGCTTACGATCGTACCAAAGACCTGGTGACTGAACCGGTAGTGAAAGACGTGAAAAAAGGCATGACCCGTGCCCAGGTTCAGCAGATTGCCGGCAAACCTTCTTCTGAAGTAACCATGATCCACGCGAAGGGCACCTGCCAGACCTACATTCTTGGTCAGCGTAACGGCAAGGCTGAGACCTATTTCGTCGCGCTGGATGATGCGGGCCGCGTGATTAACTCCGGCTATCAAAGCTGTGCTGAATACGACACCGATCCGCAGGCTCCAAAAGCCTAAGGATCTGTACCAGAGCGCCCGGCTGCAGTTTTCTGTCGCCGGGCTTTTTTTTGCCCCGCTAAGGCTGGCCGATAAGGGGGCGACGAAAGCGGGTTAAATCCGTTATCATGGTGAAGTTGTTCACTAATCCAGTTTAAATCCCGTTGCCTATGAAACCACTACGTCAACCGAACACCCGACCTGTCATTACCTATAAGCCTCGCGTGGAGCCTGCGCCACCCGCGCATGCATGGCGCGTGGACGGGTTTAAAGATGTCTACCTGCTGCGCGGGCAGTATGTGGCATTTGTCTTGTTGGGCGATGCCTTCCGTCAGTCTCCGCCGTTTACCCTACCGGAGTCGGCGCAGCGTTGGGCCAGGCAGGTGCGTCAGGAAAACGAAGTATAAAAAAAGCCGCTAGTGATAGCGGCCTCTTTTTATTTCAGTTCGGATTAACGGTGGGCTAATTCCACTTCTTCTTCACTGTTCAGAATCTCTTTGTCGGTCTGCTTCATCAATTGGCTGGTGATGGTCCCGGCGGTCATTGAACCGCTGACGTTCAGCGCGGTACGACCCATATCAATCAGCGGCTCGACGGAAATCAGCAGCGCGACCAGCGTTACCGGCAGCCCCATGGCTGGTAGGACGATCAGCGCGGCGAAGGTTGCACCCCCGCCCACGCCCGCAACGCCTGCGGAGCTAACGGTCACAATACCCACCAGGGTTGCAATCCAGACCGGATCCAGCGGGTTGATACCCACGGTTGGTGCCACCATAACGGCCAGCATTGCCGGGTAAAGGCCCGCGCAGCCGTTCTGGCCGATGGTTGCGCCGAAGGACGCGGAGAAGCTGGCGATAGACTCAGGCACGCCAAGACGGCGGGTTTGCGCTTCGACGTTCAGCGGAATACTTGCTGCGCTGGAGCGGCTGGTAAACGCGAAGGTCAGTACCGGCCAGACTTTGCGGAAGTATTTCACCGGGCTAACGCCGTTGAACGCCAGCAGAATAGCGTGGACGCCAAACATAATCGCCAGGCCAAGGTAAGACGCCACCACGAAGCTGCCCAGCTTGATGATGTCCTGCAGGTTTGAGCCCGCAACCACTTTGGTCATCAGCGCCAGCACGCCGTATGGCGTCAGCTGCATAACCAGGCGAACCAGCTTCATCACCCAGCTTTGCAGGGTGTCAATAGCAACCAGAACACGCTCGCCTTTCGGCGCATCGTCTTTCAGCAGTTTCAGCGCCGCGACGCCCAGGAAGGCGGCGAAGATAACCACGCTGATGATAGACGTTGGGTTTGCCCCGGTCAGATCGGCGAACGGGTTCTTCGGTACGAAGGAGAGGATCAGCTGCGGTACGGTCAGGTCTGCGACTTTACCAATGTAGTTGGATTGAATCGCCGCCAGACGCGCGTTTTCCGCATTGCCCTGAACCAGACCTTCTGCGGTCAGACCGAACAGGTTGGTGACCAGTACCCCGACCAGCGCGGCAATCAGCGTGGTGAACAGCAGCGTACCGATGGACAGAATGCTGATTTTCCCCAGCGAAGAGGCGTTGTGCAGTTTAGCCACGGCGCTCAGAATAGAGGCGAAGACCAGCGGCATAACGATCATTTGCAGCAGCTGTACATAGCCGTTGCCGACCACGTTAAACCACTGAATGGAATCTTTCAGCACCACGCTGTCGGAGCCATAAATTGTGTGCAGTACCAGACCGAAAATGACGCCCAGTACCAGACCCGCCAATACTTTTTTGGCGAGGCTCCATTGTTTATGGCGGGTTTGCGCCAGCAGCAATAGCAATACGACGAACACCACGATGTTCGCTACCAGTGGAAAATTCATCCCCATATCTCCTGATTTATTGTCATGCGGCAGCGCATGGGCCGCCGTTATGTTGCAAAGCGTAACAGATGGCGGGGATTCTTCTTATATACAAAAGGAATTGATTATTACTAAATAGGATTTTTCGGTGAATTAGTGTCCGGATTGATGGGTAATAAAGCTATTAAAGGTGGTTTGCAGCGAATTTATCATCTGCGAAGACCAGCGCACTGCACCGTTTTCGGGCAGGCTTTGTGGCATCCAGACCGCCAGGCCGAACAGCGCCATGCATAAGGCTCGCTCAAGTTGATTGCCTTTTTGCGGCCGGACTACGGGGAAACGAAAGCGCCAGCGGCAGGGCCACAGCAGCGGAACGCCAGCGGGCGTCAGCATGTCGGCGAGAATGTGGCTCAGGTAGCCTAAAACCATGCCCTGCAGCGCATCGGCTGGGATAACCCAGCTTTCCGGCACTTTGAGATAAAACAGCGCCAGCCCGGCAAACACCGCAAACAGGCTGTGGGTGAACCCCCGGTGGCCGCACATTCGTGCCACGGGCTTTGAGATCCAGCTTAACCGCTGGCCCAGGAAGGATTTCGGGTGGTCAATGTCCGGCAGCAGGCAGGTCAGAATGGCAGACGGCACGATGTGCCACCAGTCACCCTGGGCAAGGACGGGCGTCAGCTCGGCGTTTTTGGCAAAAACTGCGCAGGCAATAGAAAAGAGCAGGTGGCCTTCCGCCGTCATGATACAACCCGAATGAAGAAACTGTCGATTCATCCAGTATAGGGTTTTTGTACAGTATTCGGAAGTGGTGACGGTGTAACATTTTGTCAGGGAGATGGGCGACATTAGCCGCCCGAGAGATTTAGCCTTTCAGGCCTGTCGCGGTGAGCTCAACCAAAGAAGGGAGCTTGACGTCCGCCAGGCACCAACGCGGGTCGGCAAAGTTTTCGTCGGCAGGCACGACGATAGAGCGCATGCGCGCGGCTTTGCTCGCGATCATGCCGTTGACCGAGTCTTCAAGCGTGACGCAACAAAGCGGATCGACACCCAGTTTTGCGGCAGCGTCCAGGTAAACTTGCGGATGTGGTTTGCTGTAGGGCAGATGTTCAGCGGAGGCGATAGCGTCGAAGTACTGGCGTAAATCGAACATCTCAAGCACTTTTTCCAGCATGTGCAGCGGGGAGGCGGAGGCGAGGCCAACCTTAAGGCCCTGTTCTTTGCACAGTTTTACCGCTTCGACCACGCCCGGCAGCAGAGGGCGTTCTTCTTCAACCAGCGAAATTGCACGCTCGATAACGCGCGCGGTGACTTCCTCACGTGAGGGCCCGTTCCAGGGCTGACGTGAATACCACAGTTCGACCACCAGGTCGATGCGCAATCCCAGCGTGTCGGGCAGTTCGTTACGACGAGTAATGTCGACGCCGATGCTTTTCAGCACGTCCAGCTCCGCACGATCCCAAAGCGGCTCGGAATCAATCAGTAGTCCATCCATATCAAAAATTGCCGCAAGAATCTGGCGCGTTTCGGCCATAAAGTGACTCCTTTCTGTTCGTCTAAAAGAAATGTTTGTGTATCTTTAGCCGGAAACGAAGCCCGAAGCTACCGCTTTTGCAAAATTAGCCCGCAAAGCTCAGGCGAAATAGCGCCATACGGGGTAGACTTTGAGCGTATAACGTTACGTCCTAATAAAGGGGAGTGCATGACGTATCAACAAGCTGGACGCATTGCGATTTTAAAGCGCGTGGCGGGCTGGGTGATTTTTATCCCGGCGCTGCTGTCGACCGTGATTTCGGTCCTGAAGTTTATGTATCAGCACAGCGAAAAACAGCCGGGCATTGACGCCGTGATGATGGATTTTGCCCACGTGATGATCGAGATGATGCGGTTTAATACGCCGTTCCTGAATCTTTTCTGGTACAACTCGCCGCAGCCGGACTTTAACGGCCAGATAAACCTCTTCTTTTGGCTGATTTACGCGTTAATTTTCATCGGGCTGGCGCTGCAGGATTCAGGGGCTCGTATGAGTCGCCAGGCAAAATTCCTGCGTGAGGGCGTGCAGGATCAGCTGATCCTCGAACAGGCCAAAGGGCCGGATGGGCTCAGCAAAGCGCAGCTCGACGCGAAGGTGATTGTTCCCCACCACACCATCTTGCTGCAGATTTTCCCGCTCTATATCCTGCCGGTGATTATTATCGTGGTGGGCTACTTCTTCTTTAAGCTGCTCGGCTTTTTATAAGATAACGAGCCACTCCGGGTTGGAGTGGCTCACTCTCAGGCTGCTAACACGCGTTCCAGCGCTTTTTGCGCCGTGACCAGATGCTGCCCGCCAAACAGAATTGCCCGGTTAAGCAGGGTGTAAAGCTGGTAAATGGGCTGACGCTCGAGGAAGCCCGAAGGCAGCGGCGAGACCGATTGATATCCGTCGTAGATTTGTGGCGGCTGGTCGCTGTGCAGCGGCAGCATGGCCAGGTCGCACTCGCGGTCGCCCCAATAACAGGCCGGATCGTAAATAAACGGTCCGTCAGGCCCCAGCGCACAATTACCTGACCACAGGTCACCGTGCAGCAGCGAAGGCTGCGGCTGGTGCGAGGCCAGCGCCTGCTGAACGAAATCAACAATCAGATCGATATCGCCGTAGTCGATGCCTTTTTCTGCCGCCATTTCCAGCTGCCAGCCAATGCGCTGTTCGGCGAAGAAAGTTGACCAGCGGCGCTGCCAGGCGTTGGGCTGCGGGGTGGTGGAAAGGTCGTTGTCAAAGTCGAGACCAAACTGTGGCTGGTCGCTCCATTGATGAAGCCGGGCCAGCTGTTGGCCGAGAAGAAAAGCGTTATGGGCGTCCAGCGGCTTAGCCGGCAGGTATTCCAGCAGCAAAAAACTGTAATCCCTGTCGCTGCCCAGCCCCCAAACTTTGGGCACTCTGACCGTTTTACTGCGCGACAGCAGCTCCAGCTGGTCTGCTTCGGCGGTAAAGATGGGCAGCATTTCCCGCTCATCGCATTTGACGAAAATCTCATGACCGGCATAACGAATATGCCAGGCTGCATGAATTTCGCCGCCGGGTAGCTCAGTGCGTTGCTCGATTTCTGCGTCGCCCAACTGCTCGCTTAACAAATGACGGATGGCTTGCCACATGACTTTTCTCCCCAGGTTGGCTGGTAGACACTGCAATCAATAGCTTATCGCCGTTTGCCGGTCAAAAACACGCGCTGACGCACAACCCCGGCCGGTACTCAAAACCTTATGGCTTTTGTTTCTGCCAGACTTCCCAACGGCTGACTATGACGTCAGGTTCTGTTCCCAGCGCCACGTTGCCCAGTCCTTTGGCCAGCGTTTCCACCTCACGTTCATCCAGCGTACTGATTAGCCCAAAACTGCCTGGCCCAAGTTCGTGTATTTTCCCTTCGTCATCGGTGAGGGTAGGTGAGAAGCCGCCCAGGGTTAGCTGGTTGTTCAGCTCGTTGATGTCGGCAAGGCTTCGATCTTCAAATTGTACCGTTATCACATAGCGTTCAACATCGCTCATAGTCACCCCCTTGTTATCCTGAAGGTTTTAGCATAGTCCATGCTGCCGGAATGGCGATGTTTGCGCCCTGCGGCAGCCCGTTTATTGTGCAACGAAACGTTAGCCTTGCAGCCATGTATAGATCTTCTGCGTATTTTCAAGCGAGCAGAGACGGGTGCCTTTATTAAGCGTAGCCGCGCTGCCGGCGGCAACGCCATAGCGGACGATATCCAGCAGCGGTGCGCGTTCAGCCAGCTTCAGCGTCATGGCGCCGACCATGCTGTCTCCGGCACCAACGGTACTTTGGCTTTTTACCGGCGGGGGCACGACGTGCACGCACTCGTGTGCATCCACCGCCAGCGCCCCCTGTGGCCCGAGCGAAACAACAACGCGTTTTGCCTGGCCACTGTCGACAAGATGCTGAGCGGCGGCGCGAACGTCGTCAGGCTGCGTAAGCTCACGCTGGACTAATGCGCTGAGCTCTTTTTGATTGGGCTTCACCAGCTCAATATTGCCTAATTTCAGCGTGGCGGCCAGCGCTTCGCCCGAGCTGTCCACGATGCAGCGAATGCCTTTTTCCTGCGCGGCTTTGACCAGTTGGCAAAGCTTTTTAACGGCAACGCCCGGCGGCAAGCTTCCGCTGATGACCAGGATATCGCCTTTGGGAATGGCAAGGGCTTTTTGTTCGAGTTGCCCGAATTCTTCATCCGACAGCGCTGCGCCTGGCATCACAAACCGATACTGTTCGCCGGTAGATTCCGTGTGGACGTGCAGGTTCTGACGGGTCCAGTCTTTTGTCTCAGCGGTATCGACAGTTACCTGCTCTTCAATCAGCAGCGCGCGTAAATGGTGCCCTGTTGCGCCGCCGACCGGGAATATCGCCGTGGCGTGACCTCCCAGATGGGCTATAGCGCGGGCGACATTGATACCGCCCCCACCGGGTTCAAATACGGGCGAGCTGCAGCGCAGTTTCCCTTCTGGATAAATTTGCTCCGTGACGGTGGCGCTGTCGAGGGAAGGGGCTAGGGTGAGTGTAAAGATAGCGGTCATGTCTCCTCCTTTTTTAGCTATTGTCCTAAAGCGTAGCACCGAAGCGGTGATTGAAATGTTAATTAAAATCATGATTTATCAAATGATTACCCTAAAACCACAATCTTCGTATCCTTATGAAAATAAAGATGTTTTAAGAGCGTTCTTATACAAAAAATGAAACAAGAATCCATTGCTATGTTATTGCGGAGTTTTTATAATTTGTAACCTTTCCGGGGCGATTTAGATTTGATCCCGAGGAAAGATTCCGGAACCTTGATGGTTTCTTTTTTGTGTTGTACGGATTAATAAATGAAGCTTTTAAAGACAGTGCCGGTTGCGGTTTTACTCACCGGTGGAGCGTTCTTTAGCCACTTCGCAGTGGCAGATGACTCAGTATTTACTGTCATGGATGACCCGACTACCGCGAAGAAACCCTTCGAAGGTAATCTGAATGCAGGCTATCTTGCGCAGGCAGGCAATACCAAAAGTTCCAACTTGACTGCTAACACCAATATGACCTGGTACAACACGGCTACCGCCTGGTCAATTTGGGGTAACGCCAGTAACACCTCTTCCAACGACGTGCGTTCTTCTGAGAAATACTCAGCGGGTGGGCGTGGTCGTTACAACATGACTGACTATGACTATCTCTTTGGTCAGGCAAGCTGGTTGACCGACCGATACAACGGCTATCATGCGCGCGATGTCTTCACCGCGGGTTATGGTCGTCAGTTGCTGAACGGCCCGGTTCACAGTCTGCGTGTGGAATTCGGTCCTGGTGTGCGTTATGACGAATTTGTCGATGGCGGGAATGAGACTCAGGCGCTGGGCTATGCGTCTGCGACTTATAACTGGCAGCTGACCGACAACGCCAAGTTTATTCAGGGCGTGTCCGTGCTGGGCAGTAACGACACCACGGTCAACTCCGAAACGGCGCTGGACGTGGCTATCAGTGAACACTTTGGCCTGAAAGTGGGCTATAACGTGACCTGGAACTCCGATCCGCCGTCTTCTGCACCAAACCATACCGACAGACGTACGCAAATTACGCTCGGGTATAAGATGTAAGACTAAGAAGCCGGATGATGTCCGGCTTTGTTTTTCCTCGCGCTGCCGATCTTCGTTTTTTCCTATCTTTTTGAGAACCAAAACCGCCTGGTAAAATGCATCGTGCCCTGAGAATAATCGTGCATGACTACCTATCGCGTACGAGTGGGGTTTCATAACCCTTCAGCCCTGACCTTCAGGCAGCTTGATGAAATTCTGGAGCCGCAGCGATTCTGGCGTACTGAATCCGGCGGCGGGACTTTTCGCTATTTCATGGAATACGAATATGAGTCGGAATTAAGAGACCTTTGTGCTGTGTGCGAGCTGGCTTACTCTCAGGCGTGTAGGGTGAAGAAATGCCCGCTGGTGCTGGTGGAAGAGAAGGACAAAGCGGCATAGCGCTTATTGAAAAGGGCAGGGATGGCCTTATTTATCAGGCGCAAACCTGGCAACAAGAGATGTATTCCCCTTTTCGTTAGTGTTACCATCATGCCCACAGGTGGAATGGCAGCGATGCCATTTTTCATTTGTGCATCCGACTGCGTACCAATTCGGCGATTGTTGGTCAAATGGTTACGCAACGACTTGTTCTAAAATCAATTTCTCTACTGTATGTGATCTTTCGTGCGGGTCACCACTGCAGATAAGGACTTAACATGCCTGTTATTACTCTTCCTGATGGCAGCCAACGCCATTACGACAAACCCGTTAGCCCGATGGATGTTGCGCTGGATATTGGTCCAGGTCTTGCCAAAGCGTGTATCGCTGGCCGCGTAGACGGTGAACTGGTTGATGCTTCCGATATTATCGAAAACGATGCGAAGCTTGCGATAATCACCGCCAAAGACGAAGCGGGTCTGGAAATTCTTCGCCACTCCTGTGCTCACCTGCTGGGTCATGCTATCAAGCAGCTGTGGCCCCACACCAAAATGGCGATTGGCCCGGTTATTGACAACGGTTTCTACTACGACGTCGACCTGGACCACACCCTGACGCAGGAAGATCTTGAGCTGCTCGAAAAGCGTATGCACGAGCTGGCTGAGAAAGATTACGACGTTATCAAGAAGAAGGTGAGCTGGCAGGAAGCGCGTGAGACTTTCGTCAACCGCGGTGAAAGCTATAAAGTCGCCATTCTTGACGAAAACATCAGCCATGATGACAAACCAGGTTTGTATCATCATGAAGAATACGTGGATATGTGCCGCGGGCCACACGTACCGAATATGCGTTTCTGCCATCACTTCAAGCTGCAGAAAACCTCCGGTGCTTACTGGCGCGGTGACAGCAGCAACAAAATGCTGCAGCGTATCTACGGCACCGCCTGGGCAGACAAAAAGCAGTTGAATGCTTATCTGCAGCGCCTGGAAGAAGCTTCCAAGCGTGACCACCGTAAAATCGGCAAGCAGCTTGACCTGTACCATATGCAGGAAGAAGCGCCGGGTATGGTGTTCTGGCACAACGACGGCTGGACAATCTTCCGCGAGCTGGAAGTGTTCGTGCGCTCCAAGCTGAAAGAGTACCAGTATCAGGAAGTGAAAGGTCCGTTCATGATGGACCGCGTGCTGTGGGAAAAAACCGGGCACTGGGACAACTACAAAGATGCGATGTTCACCACCTCTTCCGAGAACCGTGAATACTGCATCAAGCCGATGAACTGCCCGGGTCACGTGCAGATCTTCAACCAGGGTCTGAAATCCTACCGCGACCTGCCGCTGCGCATGGCCGAATTCGGTAGCTGCCACCGTAACGAACCGTCGGGCGCGCTGCATGGCCTGATGCGTGTACGTGGATTTACTCAGGACGATGCTCACGTCTTCTGTACTGAAGAGCAGGTTCGCGATGAAGTCGATAGCTGCATTCGTATGGTGTACGACATGTACAGCACCTTCGGTTTCGAAAAAATCGTGGTGAAGCTGTCTACCCGTCCGGAAAAGCGCATTGGTAGCGACGAAATGTGGGATCGCGCGGAAGCGGATCTGGCCGTTGCGCTGCAGGAAAACAATATCCCGTTTGACTATCAGCCGGGTGAGGGTGCATTCTACGGCCCTAAAATTGAGTTCACGCTGTATGACTGCCTGGATCGTGCGTGGCAGTGTGGTACCGTTCAGCTTG
Source organism: Cedecea neteri (assembly GCF_000757825.1). Classification (GTDB taxonomy): domain Bacteria; phylum Pseudomonadota; class Gammaproteobacteria; order Enterobacterales; family Enterobacteriaceae; genus Cedecea; species Cedecea selenatireducens. Next base: position 800,196 of record NZ_CP009451.1, on the reverse strand, counting down.
ACTTCTCCCTGCCAACCCGCTTGAACGCCTCCTATATTGGCGAAAATAACGAGCGTTTGGTGCCGGTAATGATTCACCGCGCCATTTTAGGCTCAATGGAACGCTTTATCGGTATTCTGACCGAAGAGTTTGCTGGGTTCTTCCCAACATGGCTTGCTCCGGTACAGGCGGTGGTGATGAATATCACTGACGGCCAGGCAGAATACGTTAACGAATTGACTCGTAAACTTCAAAATGCGGGCATTCGCGTAAAAGCAGACTTGAGAAATGAGAAGATAGGCTTTAAAATCCGTGAACACACGTTACGTCGTGTCCCTTATATGCTGGTTTGTGGCGATAAAGAGGTCGAAGCAGGCAAAGTTGCCGTTCGTACCCGCCGCGGCAAAGACCTGGGGAGCATGGACGTCAACGAATTGATTGAAAAGCTGCAGCAAGAGATTCGCAGCCGCAATCTTCATCAACTGGAGGAATAAAGTATTAAAGGCGGAAAAAGAGTTCAACCGGCGCGTCCTAATCGCATTAACAGAGAGATTCGTGCCACTGAGGTTCGTCTGACCGGTATTGATGGCGAGCAGATTGGTATTGTCAGTCTGAATGAAGCTTTGGAAAAAGCCGAAGAGGCCGGGGTTGATTTAGTAGAAATCAGTCCAAACGCCGAACCGCCTGTTTGCCGCATCATGGACTACGGCAAGTTCCTCTACGAGAAAAGCAAATCTTCTAAGGAACAGAAGAAAAAGCAAAAAGTTATTCAGGTTAAGGAAATTAAATTCCGACCTGGCACCGATGATGGCGACTACCAGGTAAAACTCCGCAGCCTGGTTCGCTTTCTGGAAGAGGGAGATAAAGCTAAGATCACGCTGCGTTTCCGCGGTCGTGAGATGGCTCACCAACAGATTGGTATGGAAGTGCTTAACCGCGTCCGTGACGATCTGAGTGAACTGGCAGTGGTCGAATCCTTCCCTACGAAGATCGAAGGCCGCCAGATGATCATGGTGCTTGCTCCGAAGAAGAAACAGTAAGGCCATCAAGTAACATGCCGCGGGGCTTCGGCCTCGCGGATTTTGTTCGCCTACTGGTTCGTTTTATTAACAATGCGAAGTGGAAATTGAAATGCCAAAGATCAAAACAGTACGCGGCGCCGCTAAGCGCTTCAAAAAGACCGCCGGTGGCGGTTTTAAGCGCAAGCACGCTAACCTGCGTCACATTCTGACTAAAAAGTCTACCAAACGTAAACGTCATCTGCGTCCGAAAGGCATGGTCTCCAAAGGGGATCTGGGCCTGGTTGTCGCTTGTCTGCCGTACGCATAAGTAAACTTTTTTTAATTAATTCAGAATATAGAAACAGGAGAGCTAAATGGCTCGCGTAAAACGTGGTGTAATCGCACGTGCTCGTCACAAAAAAATCCTCAAACAAGCTAAAGGCTACTATGGTGCGCGTTCTCGCGTATACCGCGTTGCCTTCCAGGCTGTTATCAAAGCTGGTCAGTACGCTTACCGCGACCGTCGTCAACGTAAACGTCAGTTCCGCCAGCTGTGGATTGCACGTATCAACGCTGCAGCTCGTCAGAACGGTATCTCTTACAGCAAATTCATCAACGGCCTGAAAAAAGCCTCTGTTGAAATCGACCGTAAGATCCTGGCTGACATCGCCGTATTCGACAAAGTGGCATTCACTGCCCTGGTTGAAAAAGCGAAAGCAGCTCTGGCATAAGCCAGTTATAAGAGGGAGCTTGCTCCCTCTTTTAATTTATCCCCGTCATACTTCATCTGTAGCTGCGTTAACTGCACTCACTGACCCCAGTCACTTACTTAAGTAAGCTCCCGGGGATAATCGAGCTTGTCGCCTTACTACAAATCGAATTATTGGGGCATAACAGAATCAATTTATTGACTTTTAACGCCGTAGCTCGTTCAATAGCCAATGCAAAACTCGTCAAAACAAGGTAACTGCAAGCATGAATGCTGCTATTTTCCGCTTCTTTTTTTACTTTAGCGCCTGACTCAGGGGGCTTTGCGCGTAAGAAAAGAAACGAAAAAAAGCGCCGAAAGCCTCCTGTCTGGAGGCTTTTTTTTTGCGTTTTATTTTCGAATCAGACCAACTACCCCGGCAGTTATGCCGGCATAAGAGGAATACCATGCCACATCTCGCAGAGCTGGTTGCCAGTGCCAAAGCAGCCATAAACGATGCCCAGGATGTTGCCGCGTTAGATAATGTACGCGTCGAATATTTAGGGAAGAAGGGGCACCTGACCCTCCAGATGACCACCCTGCGTGAACTGCCTCCGGAAGAACGTCCGGCAGCGGGCGCGGTGATAAACGTTGCCAAAGAGCAGGTTCAGGAAGCCCTGAATGCCCGTAAAGCTGACCTGGAAAGCGCTGCGCTGAACGAGCGTCTGGCCGCGGAAACTATCGACGTTTCTCTGCCTGGTCGCCGTATCGAGAACGGTGGTTTGCACCCGGTGACCCGCACCATCGATCGTATCGAAAGCTTCTTTGGTGAACTGGGCTTTACCGTGGCGACCGGGCCTGAAATCGAAGATGACTATCATAACTTCGATGCACTGAACATTCCTGGTCACCACCCGGCGCGTGCCGATCACGACACCTTCTGGTTCGATGCAACCCGCCTGCTGCGTACCCAGACTTCCGGCGTGCAGATCCGCACCATGAAAGACAAACAGCCGCCAATTCGCATTATCGCCCCGGGCCGCGTCTATCGTAACGACTACGATCAGACCCACACCCCGATGTTCCACCAGATGGAAGGCCTGATCGTTGATACCAATATCAACTTCACCAACCTGAAGGGCACGCTGCACGATTTCCTGAATAACTTCTTCGAAGAAGACCTGCAGATTCGCTTCCGCCCGTCCTACTTCCCGTTCACCGAACCGTCTGCGGAAGTGGACGTGATGGGCAAAAACGGCAAGTGGCTGGAAGTGCTGGGCTGCGGCATGGTGCATCCGAACGTCCTGCGTAACGTCGGCATTGACCCGGAAGTTTATTCCGGCTTCGCCTTCGGCATGGGCATGGAGCGTCTGACCATGCTGCGCTACGGCGTGACCGATCTGCGTGCATTCTTCGAAAATGATTTACGTTTCCTCAAACAGTTCAAATAAAGGCGGGATATCCAATGAAATTCAGTGAACTCTGGTTACGCGAATGGGTAAACCCAGCCAACAGCAGTGACGAACTTTCCAGCCAGATAACTATGGCAGGGCTTGAAGTTGACGGCGTTGAGGCCGTGGCAGGTGCTTTCCACGGCGTCGTGGTCGGTGAAGTCGTCGAGTGCGGCCAGCACCCGAACGCCGACAAGCTGCGCGTAACAAAAGTTAACGTCGGCGGCGATCGTCTGCTGGACATCGTATGTGGCGCGCCAAACTGCCGTCAGGGCCTGAAAGTGGCCGTGGCTACCGTCGGTGCCGTTCTGCCGGGCGATTTCAAAATCAAGGCCGCTAAGCTGCGCGGTGAGCCGTCCGAAGGGATGCTGTGCTCCTTCTCCGAGCTGGGTATTTCCGATGATCATAACGGTATCATCGAGCTGCCAGCGGATGCGCCAGTCGGCACCGATATCCGCGAATACCTGAAGCTTGACGACAACACCATCGAAATCAGCGTCACGCCAAACCGTGCCGACTGCCTGGGTATTATCGGCGTAGCTCGCGACGTTGCGGTGGTAAATAAGCTGCCGCTGGCTGAGCCAGAAATTACCGCCGTTGCCGCAACTATCAATGACACGCTGCCCATTCGCGTAGACGCTCCAGAGGCATGTCCGCGCTACCTGGGCCGCGTTGTGAAAGGCATCAACGTTAAGGCGCCAACGCCGCTGTGGATGAAAGAGAAGCTGCGTCGCTGCGGCATCCGCTCCATCGATGCGGTTGTTGACGTCACCAACTACGTGCTGCTGGAGCTTGGCCAGCCGATGCACGCCTTCGACCTGAACCGTATTGAAGGTGGGATCGTGGTGCGTATGGCGGAAGAGGGCGAAACCCTGGTTCTGCTGGACGGCAACGAAGCTAAGCTGAACGCCGACACCCTGGTGATTGCCGATCACGGCAAAGCGCTGGCAATGGGCGGCATCTTCGGCGGCGAACATTCAGGCGTTAACGACGAAACTCAGAACGTCCTGCTGGAGTGTGCTTTCTTTAGCCCGCTGTCCATCACCGGTCGCGCGCGCCGTCACGGCCTGCATACTGACGCCTCTCATCGCTACGAGCGTGGCGTCGATCCTGCGCTGCAGTATAAAGCGATGGAACGTGCTACTCGCCTGCTGGTGGATATCTGCGGCGGCCAACCTGGCCCGGTTATCGACGTGACCAGCGAAGCGAATCTGGCGAAGCGCGCCACTATTACCCTTCGCCGCAGCAAGCTGGATCGCCTGATTGGTCACCATATCGAAGATGCACAGGTTAGCGACATTCTGCGCCGTCTGGGCTGTGAAGTGACCGAAGGCCAGGATCAATGGACTGCGGTTGCGCCAGGCTGGCGTTTCGATATGGAAATTGAAGAAGACCTGGTGGAAGAAGTGGCTCGCGTTTACGGCTACAACAGCATTCCAAACAGCCCGGTGCAGGCCGGCCTGGTGATGGGCACCCATCGCGAAGCCGACCTCTCCCTCAAGCGTGTGAAAACCATGCTGGTGGACAAAGGCTACCAGGAAGTTATCACCTACAGCTTCGTCGACCCGAAAATTCAGCAGCTTCTGCATCCGGGCGAAGAAAATCTGATTCTTCCTAATCCGATCTCTACCGACATGTCCGCCATGCGTCTGTCGCTGTGGAGTGGTCTGCTGACAACCGTGGTTTATAACCAGAACCGCCAGCAAAGCCGCGTGCGTATTTTCGAGTCTGGCCTGCGCTTTGTGCCTGATACTCAGGCAGACCTTGGCATCCGCCAGGATCTTATGCTGGCAGGTGCTATCTGCGGTAACCGCTACGAAGAGCACTGGGATCTGGCGCGTAACACCGTTGACTTCTATGATCTGAAAGGCGATCTGGAGTCCGTTCTGGCCCTGACCGGCAAACTTTCGGACATCGAATTCAGAGCGCAAGCAAATCCGGCCTTGCATCCAGGCCAAAGTGCTGCCATTTATTTAGCAGGTGAATGCATTGGTTTCATTGGTGTTGTTCACCCGGAGCTGGAGCGTAAACTGGATCTTAACGGCCGCACGGTGGTGTTCGAGGTGCTGTGGAGCAAGCTCGCAGACCGCGTGGTGCCTGAAGCTCAGGAGGTTTCTCGCTTCCCGGCAAACCGCCGAGATATCGCTGTTGTAGTGGCTGAAAACGTCCCGGCAGCAGATATTTTGGTCGAGTGTAAGAAAGTTGGCGCAAATCAGGTAGTTGGCGTAAACTTATTTGACGTGTACCGTGGCAAGGGCGTAGCCGATGGCTATAAGAGCCTGGCCATAAGCCTTATCCTTCAGGATACGGGCCGTACACTCGAAGAAGAGGAGATGGCCGCTACCGTTGCAAAATGTGTAGAGGCATTAAAAGAGCGATTCCAGGCATCATTGAGGGATTGAACGTATGGCGCTTACAAAAGCTGAAATGTCAGAATATCTGTTTGATAAGCTTGGGCTTAGCAAACGAGATGCCAAAGAGCTGGTAGAGCTGTTTTTCGAAGAGATCCGTCGCGCTCTGGAAAACGGTGAGCAGGTTAAACTCTCGGGCTTTGGTAATTTTGACTTACGCGATAAAAACCAACGTCCCGGGCGCAACCCGAAGACCGGTGAAGATATTCCCATCACGGCACGCCGTGTGGTGACCTTCCGACCTGGTCAGAAACTAAAGAGTCGGGTTGAAAGCGCGTCGCCAAAAGACGAGTAACCTGAGTTAACAAAAGGCCGCTAACGCGGCCTTTTTCTTTTTCTGTTCCGCCCGCCGGACTCGCCGCTTGACAAAGCTTTTATCAAAATGGTTGTATTGTACAACTATGCATCAACGGTAGCGTCCCATGCCAGACAACAATATCATCGAAGCGATACGAGCCTCTTCGCGGCAGGTTGTGCGCGAGCTTGGTTTCCTGAATTCAACCCTGGCCGCAACGAATTACTCCGCTTCGGCGGTGCATGCTTTACTGGAGATTGATACCCGGAAGGCGGTTACGGCGGCCGATCTGGTTCAGGTCCTTGGGCTTGAAAAATCGAGCGTTAGCCGCATGCTGGGCAAACTGCGCCAGGCAGGGGAGCTGTATGAAACAATTTCTGATGAAGATGCCAGAGCCCGGCAGCTTCAGCTCACGGAGCAGGGCACACAAACCGTCCGGGAGATTCACCGGTACGGGAGAATGCGCGTAGAGAAAGCGCTTGAGCATCTGAATTCCGGGCAGCAAAGGTCTGTGGCCGATGGCTTGCTTAACTATGCCCAGGCACTTAAAGCCTGTCGTGGTGAGCTTTCAGGCGATCGGACAGCAGAAAAGACGTTTGAAATCCTGACGGGCTATCGACCGGGCGTTATCGGCCGGGTAGCGGAAATGCACGCCAACTACTACTCGAAACACTATAACTTTGGCCATTTCTTCGAAGGTAAAGTCGCTTCAGAGCTGGCGGAGTTCAGCGGCCGTCTTGAGCAGCCATGCAATCGCCTCTGGGTTGTCTGTCGCAGGGGGAAAATCGTGGGTTCCGTATCCATTGACGGAGAGGATCTCGGCCACAACGAAGCCCATCTACGCTGGTTTATTCTGGATGACGACTGCCGCGGCAGCGGTATTGGGAGAACGCTGCTGAGCGAGGCTATGCGCTTTTGCGATGAGTATGGTTTCTCTGCCGTGCAGCTGTGGACCGTTAGCGGGCTGAATGCTGCCCGCCATCTTTATGAATCGATGGGGTTTGAGTTAACCCGGGAATGGCAGGGCGAGCAATGGGGAAGCTCAATGCTGGAGCAGCAGTTCACGCGAAAAACCCTCATTGCCAGATAACAGGGGAAAGGTCGCCTGTGCGACCTTTTTCTTTTCTTGTTCTCACCCGCAAACTCCCCGTAAAATCAGGCGCATAAATGTGTCAGGTGGAGCCTTTACGGAATGCTGAGTTTTGTAACCAGACAACGCCGGTTTGAGCGCCGCTGGCTGATAGCGCTGTCGTTTTCGGCGGGGGTTATGCTGGCGTTAAGCCTGTGTGCGGGCGACGTCTGGTTTTCGCCGCTCTCGTGGTGGAGCGATGAGGCAAGGCTCTTCATCTGGCAAATCCGACTGCCGCGTACGCTTGCCGTGCTGCTGGTAGGAGCCGCGCTGGCGGTTACCGGCACCATTATGCAATCCCTGTTTGAAAACCCTCTGGCTGAACCCGGCCTGCTTGGCGTCTCCAACGGCGCGGGCGTGGCGCTGGTTATTGCCTTGTTGCTCGGGCAGGGCTCGCTACCAGGCTGGGTGCTCGGGCTGTGCGCCATCCTCGGGGCCTTAACGATCACTCTTATTCTGTTACGTTTTTCCCGTCGTCATCTTTCCACCAGTCGTCTATTACTTGCAGGAGTCGCGCTCGGTATTATCTGTAGCGCGCTGATGACCTGGGCGGTCTACTTCAGCTCAAGCCTGGATTTACGTCAGCTCATGTACTGGATGATGGGCGGGTTTGGCGGCGTGGACTGGCGGCAGGGCTGGCTGATGGTGACGCTGTTGCCGGTGGTGGTCTGGCTATGCCGTCAGCATGCCCCGCTTAACCTGATGGCGCTGGGCGAAAACTCTGCTTGTCAGCTGGGGCTGCCCGTCTGGCTTTGGCGCAACATTCTGGTTGTCGCCACCGGCTGGCTGGTAGGCGTCAGCGTGGCGCTTGCCGGCGCTATCGGATTTGTTGGCCTGGTTATCCCGCACATGCTGCGGCTCACAGGGTTAACCGATCATCGCGTTTTACTGCCGGCCAGTGCGCTGGCCGGGGCGGCAGTATTAACCGGGGCAGATGTTGTGGCGAGGCTCGCATTAAGCTCTGCCGAGCTGCCGATTGGCGTAGTGACCGCTACGCTCGGCGCGCCGGTGTTTATCTGGCTATTATTGAAAGCCGGACGTTAATTCGGCTCACTTAGGAAGGGGATGATATGCAAAGCAATGTTCTGAATACCGAAGTCACCACCATTGACGGGGAAAGCACCACGCTTGAAAACTGGCAGGGTAAAGTCCTGCTGATTGTTAACGTCGCTTCCAAATGCGGCCTTACGCCGCAGTACGAACAGCTCGAAAACCTGCAGAAAGACTTTGAGGCACAGGGCTTCAGCGTGCTGGGCTTCCCGTGCAACCAGTTCCTGGGCCAGGAGCCGGGCAGCAGTGAAGAGATTAAAACTTTCTGCAGCACCACCTACGGCGTCACTTTCCCGCTGTTCAGCAAAATCGACGTCAATGGGGAGCATCGTCACCCGTTTTATCAGAAGCTGATTGACGCTCGTCCAGCCGCCGTGGCGCCGGAAGGCAGCGGTTTTCTGGAGCGTATGAGCAGCAAAGGGCGCGGCCCGCTTTACCCTGACGATATCCTGTGGAACTTCGAGAAATTCCTGATTGGCCGTGATGGCAAAGTGATTCAGCGTTTCTCTCCGGATATGACCCCGGAAGATCCGGTTGTACTGGAAGCGATTAAACAGGCTTTGGCAAAATAACTTGTCCATTTTGCAACTTGCAGGCGTCACCGTCGCCGATCGGCTTGGGCCGATTAGCGCGGCGGTGGAACCGGGTGAGCTAATTCATCTTGTCGGGCCTAACGGCGCGGGTAAGAGCACGTTGCTCACCCGAATGGCAGGGTTAAGCTCAGGGCCGGGACGTCTTCTGCTTAACCAGCGGCCGGTTGAAGAATGGCTTCCCGCTGCGCTTTCCCGCCGCCGTGCGTGGCTCAGCCAGCAGCAGCTGCCTCCTTTCGCTATGCCCGTCTGGCATTATCTGCAGCTTCATCAGCCATCGCCAGAGGCGGAGGCCGCCATGCTACGCCTGGCCGAATCGCTGTGGTTAACCGACAAGCTGACGCGCGCGGTCAATCAGCTTTCCGGCGGCGAATGGCAGCGGGTAAGGCTGGCCGCAGTACTGTTACAGGTTGATCCTTCGGTCAATCCTGAAGGCCAGCTGTTGCTGCTCGACGAGCCGATGAACAGCCTCGACGTTGCCCAGCAGGCGGCGCTGGATCGCCTGCTGCTCTCATTTTGTGAAGCCGGTATAGCGGTGGTGATGAGCAGCCATGATTTGAACCATAGCCTGCGGCATGCGCACAAAGTGTGGCTATTGCGTGAGGGTAAAATGGTGGCTCAGGGGCATCGGGATGACGTGTTGACGCCGAAGAATTTGGCCGCTGCCTACCAGATGCCGTTTCGATTATTACGGATCGAAGGGCACAGTATGCTGATAAGCCCGCTATAACATCGCGGAAAGCTTGCAATAATTCCGGGCGACAGGCTAAATTACTGGAAACAGTAAGACCGGGAGTTGTCTGAAAATGCGTTTGTGGCTTATTGCAGTGGCATGCATAGTGTTGGTGGGGTGTAGTCATAATGCCCCTCATCCGAACGCCCGGCTTTCCGATTCCATCACCGTTATCGCTCAGCTAAACGATCAGCTGCGCAGCTGGCACGGAACGCCGTACACATACGGCGGCATGAGCCGGCGCGGCGTGGACTGTTCCGGCTTTGTACTGATGACCTTCCGCGACAAATTTGAGCTGATGCTGCCGCGCATGACCAGCGAGCAGGCAGAAATCGGCACCAAAATCGATAAAGATGACCTGCTGCCGGGCGATCTGGTGTTCTTTAAAACCGGCTCCGGGGAAAGCGGCCTGCACGTTGGTATTTATGATACCGACAACACGTTTATTCACGCCTCCACCAGCCGGGGCGTAATGCGTTCCTCTCTGGATAACGTCTACTGGCGCAAAAAATTCTGGCAAGCCCGCCGTATATAGTCTTTTCTGACTTTATCTGAAGTGAAAAATCGTGACCGTTCCCGCAAATCTGCGGGCAACGTCAACGCGGTTTACAATATCAGGTAATATCGGGATGCATTGTGCTTTTCCCGTTAAGGATTGTTTCATGGTCACCCTCGAAGATGTTGCTGCCCACGCCGGCGTCTCCCGCGCCACCGTCTCACGCGTGGTTAACGGCGACACTAAGGTCAAAGCGCAAACCCGCATCAAGGTAGAAGCCGCGATTGCCGAACTGGGCTATTCCCCCAATCCCGCTGCCAGAGCGCTGGCATCCAGCCAGAGCCATTCGATTGGGCTGGTCACGACATCCTATACCGGGGGCTTCTTCGGCTCGCTGATGGATACGGTGCAAACCGAAGCTGAATCTAACGGAAAGCAGCTGCTGGTGACGCAGGGTCGGGGCGTAGAAGAGAACGAGCGCAATGCCATTCAGCGGCTCTATAACCTACGCTGCGACGGTCTGATCCTGCACGTGCGTGCGATAGCCGATGAGGCGCTAATTCAGCTGGCCGAACGCGGCAACAGGTTTATCATCCTCGACAGAGAGGTGCCTGCTTTAAACGCGCGCTGCGTGGTCTTCGATCACCGTCTTGCCAGCCACATGGCCACCCGCTATTTGCTGGATGCCGGCCATCTGGCGATAGCCTGCCTGCATGGTCCAACCCAGCGAACCTCCAGCCTTTTACGTCGTCAGGGTTTTCTTGATGCCATGGAGGAGAGGGATGTTACGCCGGTGGCGGTGGTAGAAGGCGAATACGATATGCCAAGCGGCTACCGGCAAACCGCGATGCTGTTAGAGAAGTACAAAATCAGCGCGCTGTACTGCTGCAATGAAGAAATGGCCGTCGGGGCAATGCTGGCCATTACCGAACGAGGTTTACGCATTCCTCTGGATATATCCCTTATTTGTTATGACAGTGGAGATCGGGCGGCGTTTGTACGCCCGGCGTTAACCAGCGTTTATTTTCCGATAGGGGATATGGCACGCTACGCAACGCGTAAATTACTTAATGAACATTGTGAGGATGAATCTTTTTTACCCTGCATCATTGCCCGGGACTCCGTGCGCAATTTGCGTTAAAAACTGGCTATGTACGGATATCCAGGATAAGCTCAAAGTTATTAAAAGATAAGCTTAAACGTTTCAGGGATGAGTGTGAAATTCACAGCGATAGCAGCTATCCGACTATTTTCGGATTGGCGCTGTATCTCTCTGCCGTCCAACCAGAAATCCGCAGGGCTGGCAAAATGATTGTTTCACTTGATAGTGTTTATTGTTCTCATCTCTATTATCGTCCGGCCGTACGGCCGGATGACAGTATTATGGGTGTCGAAATCGTCGCAAACTTCGTCGGGGCTGACGCGCCAGTACGTATTCCAACCGAGCTGTTAATCCCTCATCTTGCCCCTGAGCAGCACCTTGAGCTGTTCAGAGAAAAATTAACGGTAATAGAAGCACAGCAGGATTTCTTTATCACCCGGCAGCTTGTGGTCTGGATTCATATTAATGAAACTATTATTGATGCGTTAATTAATAACCAGAATTTATATATTCGCTTAAAGGCTTTGCCGTTTATTGAATTAACCCTCAGCGAAAGTTTTTTGGATTTAAATAGCGGGAAAACTAATTTAAGGCTGGCCTGGGCAGTGGAACGTTTTCCGCTGGTGCTGGCAGACTTTGGTGCCGGCCATGCCACGACCAAACCGGTGTTCGACGGCCTGTTCAGGCGCGTTATTATGGATCGTTTTTTTATTCAAAAACTGCTGTCGGGCCGCACCTTTACGCCTTTTATGCTGGCCATCATTGGGCAGGTTTCCCCGTTTTGTGAATCGTTGCTGGTGGCCGGAATAGACTCCGCTAACGCGCGGCGCAAAGTGCAGGCGCTGGGCTTTGCCGCGATGCAGGGCAAACTGTGGCCGCTTGTTCAGCCGGAATATCTGGCGTCACTTTTTCCTCCTCATGAAGGTCTGATTCACTAAAGTCCCTGCTGCGTCACCGTGTTTAAAATCCATTACCGGGGCTACACTGTCGGGCGGAGGAACCATGACCAACACTTTAACTTTTCTGAATACCTGGCACGACGAGCTGCCGGGTTTCTACAACGAATTAAACCCAACGCCGCTGAAAAATGCGCGGCTGCTTTATCACAGCCAGCCGCTGGCCGATGAGCTGGGTCTCGAACGTTCTCTTTTTGATGCACAGTATCAGGGTGTCTGGAGTGGCGAAACGCTACTGCCCGGCATGCAGCCGCTGGCCCAGGTCTACAGCGGGCACCAGTTCGGCGTCTGGGCCGGGCAACTGGGTGACGGTCGCGGTATTTTACTGGGTGAGCAACAGCTAGCCGACGGGCGCAAAGTTGACTGGCACCTGAAAGGTGCTGGCTTAACGCCTTACTCGCGGATGGGAGACGGCAGGGCGGTACTGCGCTCCACTATTCGAGAGTTTCTTGCCAGTGAAGCTATGCATGCCCTCGGGGTCCCAACTACGCGAGCCTTAACGATTGTCACCAGCGACACGCCCGTGCAGCGCGAAACGGTTGAGCAGGGGGCGATGCTGCTCCGGGTGTCTGAGAGCCACCTGCGTTTTGGTCACTTTGAGCACTTCTATTACCGCCGCGAGCCGGAGAAAGTGCAGCAGCTCGCCGATTACGCCATTCGCCACCACTGGCCGCATTTGCAGGGGCTTGAAGAACGCTATGAGCTGTGGTTCAGCGACGTCGTGACGCGCACCGCCGCGTTAATTGCCAGCTGGCAAACCGTGGGGTTTGCGCACGGGGTGATGAACACGGATAACATGTCGATTCTTGGCCTGACCATGGACTACGGCCCGTATGGCTTCCTCGACGATTACCAGCCTGAGTTTATCTGCAACCATTCGGATTATCAGGGGCGATATGCTTTTGATAACCAACCTGCCGTAGGGCTCTGGAACCTGCAGCGGCTGGCGCAAACGCTGTCTCCGTTTATTACTGCCGATAAGCTGAACGCTATTCTGGATGGCTATCAGCCGGCCATTATGCGTGCCTTTGGCCAGCAGATGCGGGCCAAACTTGGGCTATGCACAGAGCAGTCGGCCGACAACCAAATCCTCAGCGAACTGTTTGCTTTGATGAGCAAAGAAGGGAGCGATTACACCCGCACCTTCCGCATGCTTAGCGAGACGGAACAGCTCAGCGCCGCCTCGCCGCTGCGCGATGAGTTTATCGACCGGGCAAGTTTTGACGCGTGGTTTGGACGTTATCGCGAAAGGCTTCAGGTCGAGCAGGTGAGTGATGCAGAACGCCAGCAGAAAATGCAGGCGGTGAACCCGGCCCTGGTGTTGAGAAACTGGCTGGCGCAACGGGCAATAGAAGCTGCGGAGCAGGGCGATACTCGTGAACTGGCTAAGCTGCATCAGGCATTGCTCCAGCCGTTTACCGACCGTCAGGACGACATGACGCAGCGCCCGCCTGACTGGGGAAAACGGCTGGAAGTCAGCTGTTCCAGCTGATTACTGGCGCAGACCTACCTGAGGAACCGGGTGTTCCGGATGCCGGAATACCCGCAGGTCCGCCTGATACCAGCGCTGTAAAATTTGCTCGTCCAGCACTTCATCAGGCGTGCCGTCCGCGACCATCCTGCCCTTATGCAGCAGAACAATGCGATCGGCCCACAGCGCGGCCAGGTTTAAATCGTGCAGCACAACGCAAACCGACAGCGTGCCCATTTGGGCCAGACGTCGCAGCAGGCGCAGCACGTGCTGCTGGTGGTAGAGATCCAGCGCGGACGTTGGTTCATCCAGAAACAGCCAGCCGTGGGGCTGTCCGTCGCACCAGAGCTGTGCCAGCGCCCGGGCAAGCTGCACCCGCTGCTGTTCGCCGCCGGACAGGCGACAAAAATCTCTGCCGCTCAGGTCATCACAGCCGGTTAGCGCCATGACTTCCGCCACGACGCTGGCCGTTGACTCCTGCGGCCAGGGCGCCCGGCCCATGGCGATCACGTCTTCTACCGTCCAGCTAAACGCCATATTGCTTTGCTGGCGCATCACCGCCCGTTTGCGGGAAAGGGCGTCGTTGGACCACTGGCTTAAATCATGCCCCGCCAGGGCGACCCGCCCGCTGTCCGGTTGTTGAAACCCGGTTAACAGCCGCAACAGCGTGGATTTCCCCGCGCCGTTTGGGCCAATCAGTGCGACCACTTCGCCCGGCTTCAGGCTGACGTTAACGTCGTCAATGAGATAACGATGCCCCATTTTCAGCGAAACATGATGCGTCTGCAGAATTTCGTCCATCACGCTCTCTCCTTGCTGCGGAAAATCATCGCCAGAAACCATGGCCCGCCAATCAGGCTGGTCAGCAGACCCACCGGCATTTCAGCGGGGGCGACAACCGTGCGCGCCAATGTATCGGCCACCAGCAAAAGCATCGCCCCTGCCAGCACTGAGCCAGGCACCAGCCAGCGATGATCGGACCCAAGCCACATGCGTACCAGGTGTGGCACCACCAGCCCGACAAAGCCGATAACGCCGCTGATCGCCACCGAGGCGGCAACCAACAGCGCGCTCAGGATCAGCAGATGGCGCTGGGTTGTTTTGACATCAACGCCAAGATAGTGCGCTTCTTCATCGCCAAGCTGGAGCAGATTAAGGCGCTTAGACAGCAGCCAGATCCCTGCGGCTGCGGGCAGGATAAGAGAGGCGGTGGCGAGCAGCGTTGACCACTGTGCCTGGCCCAGGCTGCCCATACCCCAAAGTGAAAGCTGGCGGAGCTGGGTGTCGTTGCTGATCCACGACAATACGCCAACCGCCGCGCCGCACAGGGCGTTGATAGCGATACCCACCAGCAGCAGGCGAGACAAACTGTTGGCACCCTTACGGCTAAGCAGGAAAATCGCCAGCGTCACCGCCAGGCTGCCGACAAATGCAGCTAACATGGGAGCATAAAGTGCCAAAACCGCCGGCAGGGCCAGCGGCATCACGATAGACAGACCCACCGCCAGCGCGGCCCCGCTGCTGATCCCCAGTAAACCAGGGTCAGCCAGCGGGTTACGGAACAGCCCCTGCATCACGCAGCCGGACAGCGCCAGGGCGCCGCCAATCAGCGCCGCCAGCAGCACGCGAGGCAGGCGAATGTTGAGCCAGATATCGCGCAGCGTGTCGTCATGCGCCTGCCAAAGCACGGCAACCGACAGCCGCATGGCACCGAGATTCGCGGCAATAAGCGCCATTGCCAGCAGAACCAGCCCCATCAAACACAGGGCGTGGTGAGGCAAAGGGCGGCGTATCACGGTAATTGCTCCGCTTTCTTGCGCAGGGCGAGGATCGTCTGCGGGGTATCAATGCCAAAGCCGAGCAGCGCCATGTCATCCACCACCATCAGCCGTTTGTTTTTTCCCGCAGGGGTCTGTGCAAGGCCCGGTAATGCCCAGACCTTGTCCTCGCCGCCGAGGGTTTTCACCCCGTCGGTGGTGACCAGAATCAGGTCAGGCTTGCTGGCGATGACGCCCTCCTGGGACAGCGGCTGATAGCGCTTAAAGCCCTGCATGGCGTTGTCCAGGCCCGCAGCGTGAATCGCGGCATCCGCAGCGGTTTCCTGTCCTGCCGCCATAGCGGTCATGCCGCCGTGGCTCATAATGAACAACACTTTTTTACCAAGCGGCTGGGCTGGGATCGCCGCCAACTGGTCGTGAAGCTCCTTACGCAGCTTGTCGCCTTCGGCGGTTTTACCCAGCGCGTTAGCCACGGCTGCCACTTTGGCGTCAATGCTGTCCAGGCTGTTTTCGGCCGGGACGGTAACAACCTTCACCTTGCTGGACTCAACCTGTTTCAACGCCATTGAGGGCTGAGCCTGCGCGCTGACGAGTACCAGCGTCGGGCGCATAGCCAGAATACCTTCGGCGTTAAGCTGGCGCAGGTAGCCAACATCCGGCAGCTTTTTCACGGCATCGGGATGAAGGCTCGTGCTATCACGAGCCACCACATCCTGACCCGCACCCAGAGCCCAGGCAATCTCGGTGACGTCGCCACCGATGGTTACCACGCGCTCGGCCGCACCTGCCATTAACGGCAGGGCGAGGATGGCGAGCAGCAGGCGTTTCATGCCGCTAACCCTTTGCCGATCAGCGCTTCAATCTGCGTGCGCCACTGCTCTTGCTCCGGCTGGCCTTCGGTACGCTGGCCGTACAGCTGTGCGATTTGCGTGCCGTCGGCGGCAAACAGCTCGAGGCTGGTAACGTGGCCGTCGGCGGTTGGTTTGCGGGTTACCCAGCTCTCGGCAATGGTGTCACCCATCAGGTGCAGGGTGAATTCCGGGTTGAAGACGTTGACCCAGTTCTCCATCGGCACCACCTTGCGAATTTCACCGGTGAAGATCTGCACGCAGCCACGGTTGCCGACGAAAATCATGATTTCGTTGCCGTCTTCTTTCGCCTGATTCAGCAAATGAGAGAGGGCTTCGTTATCCACGCGGCAGGCCAGGTCGTCTTTCACCAGGCGGAAAGCCTGCTGGCGCGTCAACTGGTGGCGTTTCAGCAGCTGGAAGAACTGGTGCACATCGGTCATCGCGCGCCATTCGGCATCCACTTTGTCGGCTTCGACGGTTGGGGTCATCACCGCTTCTTCAACGGCTTTAATATCCAGAGCCGGGTTGTCGGTATGGATAAAGCGGGTCAGCACCTGGCTCCAGGCTTCAACATCCGTGTTGTCGGTGGTGTACACCTTCAGCAGCGCATCGCCCTGATGGTCGAAGAACTGGATGCTCTGGCGTTCACCGCGAGCCGTCTCTTCACGGACGTGGAACACGCTTGCCCACTGGTTCAGGAACAGGCGCAGATCCAGCGCACGCGGGTTCAGTACCAGCCCGGCGTGGCCGTTCAGGTGCTGGTTCTCGAAGCGGCCAACCTGCTCGTGAACCGCATATTCGTTACGGCAGATGCACTTCGTTTCCCCCACGGCTTCCAGCGCGGCGAAAATCTCTTTGACATCGCCGTTCAGGCGCCATGCGTCGTGCCCGACTCGGGCATGGGTCAGTTCCGCTTCGCTGATGTGCATCAGTTTGGCGATATCCCGGGCGTATTTCTTCGGGTGTTCTTGCTTAAGCTGGATCCAGCTGTCGTAACGCTGACTCATGAATAACTCCTTTACCATTGATAGCTCACGAAAATTTTACCGTTACGGCCATCCTGCGGGAGACCCTGCGGTGACCAGTACTCTTTATCGAAGGCGTTGCCAAACACCAGCGTGGTGGTTAAACCGCGCAGCTGCTGCTGCCCTTTATAGCTGACATAGAAATCGCTGACCGCGTAGCCCGGCTGCTGTGCATAGGAGCTGCTGATGTGGGTGGAACGCTCGGCGAAGGTGCCGACCCAGCCCACGGAGAAGCCGCTGTGCGCAACGGGGATGTCCAGGGTGGTAGTGACGGTGTCCGGGTTCAGGCTGGAAATGTACTCGCCGGTGTCTTCATCTTTACCGCGGGTGCGGTTATAGGCGGTATCCAGGCTGAACAGATCGGCGGTGTACTTCGCGGTCACGTCCCAGCCCCAGATTTTGGCTTTCGGTACGTTATAGGACATGGTGGTCGCTTTGGCGAAGTCCACGGTGGTGGAGATGTAATCTTTCGCTTTGGTGTCGAAGTAGCTGGCTTTGAACTCCAGGCCATCGTTGGCCATCGCCAGGTTGTCGAAGCGCAGACCGAAGCCGTATTCCTGAGTTTCGTTGGTTTCCGGACGCAGGTTCGGGTTTGGTACCCAGTAGTTGGTGTAGCGGGTGCCGATGGAGAAGTGCTTGGCGTCGTTATACATCTCGCCCATGGTCGGGGCACGGAACGCCTGCGCATAGGAACCAAACAGCATCAGCCAGTCGGTTGGGGTTACGGAAACTGCCCCACGGGATGACCATTTATCGGCGTCTACGTCTTTATAGCCCTGGCTGCTGCCGCTGTAGTTGTCGTAGCGCGTGCCGGCCAGAATAGAAATCGGCAGGTCGCGCAGGGTGATCTCATCCTGCAGCCAGCCTGAACCGAAGTTGATTTTCGCCTGCGGGAAACCGGTTGTCAGGCCGCCTGGAGCCTGTTCCTGACGGTAATATTCACCGCCGTAGGTCAGCAGGTTAGCCGCGAAGCTGTCGTTAAACAGGCGGCTGCGGTTTTCGAGCTTGCCGCCCTTCGTGGTCTGTTTGCGGAACTCGCCGCCCTGGTTAGGGGTTTCTGCGTTAATGCGTGCCTCTGACCAGTAGGCCGTCGCGGTGGCGTTCAGCCAGTCGTTATCCTGCGGGCCGAGATGGTACTTCAGCTGTGCATCGCGCTGGATGGTTGAGCGGTTGGTCATCGGGTTGCTGGAGGCGGTGGCATCCGGCGTCTGCGGATTCTTCGGTTCGCGCGCGCTGTTGTTGTAATAACGCAGGGAGCCGGACAGAGACTGAGCGGAATCGATATACCAGGTGCCTTTGGTCAGCAGGTTGCCAATGTTTTCGTCATTAGGTGCTGTTTCGCCATTGCTCTGACGCAGGTTACCGCGGTCGCGGCTGGACCAGGCGACAACGCCGTCCAGGTTGTCGGTGCGGCCAAAGGCGCTGGCGCCCATGCCGATGCTGTGGTCGCCGGTGCCGCCGGTGCCGAATACGCGGTAGCCGCTATTTTGGCCTGCAAATAACAGATCTGCCGCGTCTGCGGTTTCATAGGAGATGACGCCGCCCAGGGCGCCGCTGCCGTACAGCAGGGCTGCAGGGCCACGGACCACTTCAATGCGTTTAATCAGCGCGGGGTCGAGGAACGTGCTGTTCAGGTGGCCGGTGTCGGTGCCCTGGCGAATGCCGTCCACCAGAGTCAGCACGCCGCGGCGGTCGTAGCCGCGCATGTTGATGTCCTGGCCGTTGGTGCGCCCGGTGCCATCGATAGTTATCCCCGGCACTTTACGCAGCATGTCAGCGGCAGAGGTGGACGTCTGGCTCTCCGGCGAATTCGCGTCGATAACGCTGACCATCATCGGGGCTTCGAAGGTACTGCGCTGGTTACCGGTGGCAACCACGGTCATCTGCTCATCTTTAGCAAAGGCGGGCAGGGCAGTAAAAACGGCTAACGTGAGTACAGACAGACGAAAACCTGCTGTGTTGGTGCAAGGCATAGCGCAACTCTCCATAAGAATAACGAAAGCGCTGGCTGCCTGGGGATGACCTGGGTGGCTGGCTAATTTCCCCTTTTGGATTTGGGGAACGGTTTGTTTAATTTATTTGGTCAGGATGAGCTTCCCGGCCTGAGTCTGGCGTAACAGATACTGCTGCCCTTCGTGCACGATAACGACACGGCCATCGGCGCCGAGCAGCGTTTTGCTGTCAACCTGACGCGGTTCTGTCCCTGTCTGCGGGCGGGCGGGGGTGAATGGTTTGTCCATACGCTTCACTC
This sequence comes from Cedecea neteri, assembly GCF_000757825.1. Lineage (GTDB taxonomy): Bacteria > Pseudomonadota > Gammaproteobacteria > Enterobacterales > Enterobacteriaceae > Cedecea > Cedecea selenatireducens. Next base: position 780,939 of record NZ_CP009451.1, on the reverse strand, counting down.
TGTTTACAAATGACAATCAGTGTAACAATGAGAATCATTATCAGAAAAAGCAGGATCGGCAGCAAGCATTATTTGTAATAATTCTGTGAATCAGGGAATTTCTCTGTGGGCACGTTGTCGCGAAGCGTAATGCTATGATATCCGGCGGGTTATTGGGCTCCCCGCCGGAAGGTTGGGTCAGAAGCGTCTGTCGATTGCCTGGGCCAGCATGGCGACCAGGGTTTCCGTATCTTCCCAGTTAAGGCAAGGATCGGTGATCGACTGGCCGTAGGTCAGCGGCTGGCCGGCGACGATTTGCTGCGTCCCTTCTTGCAGGAAGCTTTCCGCCATGATCCCGGCGATCGCCCTGGAGCCGTTGCGAATTTGCGTGCAAACATCTTCGCAGACGTCTAACTGGCGGCGGTGCTGCTTCTGGCAGTTACCGTGGCTGAAATCAATCACCAGATGCTCCGGCAGGTCGAATGCGCTCAGCGTATCGCAGGCCGCGGCAATGTCTTCCGCGTGGTAATTCGGCTGTTTGCCGCCGCGCATAATAATGTGTCCATAAGGGTTGCCGCTGGTCTGGTAAATCGTCATCTGCCCTTTTTTATCCGGGGAGAGGAACATATGGCTGGCACGTGCGGCGCGAATGGCGTCTACCGCAATGCGGGTATTGCCGTCGGTGCCGTTCTTAAAGCCGACCGGGCAGGAGAGCGCGGACGCCATCTCACGGTGGATCTGGCTTTCGGTCGTGCGCGCGCCAATCGCACCCCAGCTAATCAGGTCGGCGATATACTGCCCGGTCACCATATCCAGGAATTCTGTCGCGGTAGGCACGCCAAGCTCATTCACCTGCAGCAGCAGGCGGCGAGCCTGTTCGATACCGTAATTAATGCGGTAGCTGCCGTTCAGGTCGGGATCGGAAATCAACCCTTTCCAGCCGACGACGGTGCGGGGTTTCTCGAAGTAGGTGCGCATCACGATCTCAAGGCGATCCTGATGTTTTTCTCGCAGCGTTTTGAGACGGCGAGCGTAGTCCATTGCCGCATCAAGGTCATGGATAGAGCATGGCCCGACGATAACCAGCAGGCGCTTATCTTCCCCGGTAAGGATCTTTTCTATCCTGCGGCGGGCGGTGGTTACGTGCTGCGCAACGTCAGCGGAAACCGGGAAACGCTCTGTCAGCTCGGCCGGGGTCACCAGACTGTCGATGCGCGCGGTTCGCAATTCATCTGTTTTGTTCATTGGGTGTCTCAGAAATTTTGTCTTCTCTGCGGCAGATTTACCGGGAAGTGATGGGGATCACAATAAACCAAAGCTGACCGATTTCAACATTCTGCCCGCTTTGGCAAAGGGATTACCCCACCGCAGTCTGTACACCCTAGCATACACGATTGGTCTTTTGTACTAGTTTCTTAGTACATCCGGCGATTCAGTCCCATAATATCGAGAATTTTGGTCGCCATTTCTTCCACCGAATAGTTGGTACTGTTGAGGTAGCGAATCTGGTTTTTACGGAACAGCGCCTCGACTTCGGCGACCTCCAGACGGCACTGGCGCAGGGAAGCATAGCGGCTGTTTTCACGGCGCTCTTCGCGGATAGCGGCCAGTCGTTCGGGGTTGATAGTCAGGCCAAACAGCTTGTGCTGCAGCGGTTTAAGCACCGCGGGAAGCTGAATGTTGTCCATGTCATCGGCAATAAAAGGGTAGTTGGCGGCGCGAATGCCAAACTGCATGGCGAGATAGAGGCTGGTAGGGGTTTTTCCACAGCGGGACACGCCCAGCAGAATCACCTGAGCCTGATCGAGATTGCGCATCGAAATGCCGTCATCGTGCGCCAGCGTGTAGTCAATGGCGGCAATGCGCGCGTCATACTTCATCAGGTTGCCGGGGTTAAGGCCGTGAGTTCTGTGGGCAACGGGCGTCGGGTCGAGCTTCAGCTCCTGCTGCAGCGGGGCGACCAGGGTCTGCACGATGTCCTGACAGAAGCCTTCGCTCTGCATAATGATGTCGCGGATAGTGGGCATCACGATGGAATAAAACACCAGCGGGCGCACACCTGTCTGCTGGTAAATCGCATCAATCTGCTCTTTGACCGCTTTTGCCCGACTTTCGTTTTCAACAAACGGCAGGGTAATACTGTTGATAGATACCGGGAATTGTGACATCACCGCGTGGCCAAGTACCTCGGCGGTAATTGCCGTGCCATCGGAAATACAAAATACCTGACGATCGACTAAGTTATCCATTTTTATTCCTGAACGGGGAACCGGTTTACCCAAAGCATAAAGTAAAACAAGGCATTCCGAGTAGCGCTAATCTTAATTTAAAAAGTGAAATAGCGTTTTTAAATTTAATAAACCATCGGAAATATATTCAAATCAACACTATAACCATTGGTATTGTAAGGATTATATGATAATCAATGGTTTATGAAGTGAGCGGATCTATCCGAAAATGTCATATTTTATTTTGCTTGAACGATTCACCGGTTTCATTCTCCCCCCAGAATATGCAAAGCTAAATACGAAGTCTGGTGTTTCTTGTACCCATTCATTTAAAAAAGGATTGTTTCGATGTCCAATAACGGCTCGTCATCGCTGGTGCTTTGGTATAACCAACTCGGCATGAATGATGTAGACAGGGTCGGGGGCAAAAATGCCTCCCTGGGTGAAATGATTACCAATCTTTCGGGTATGGGCGTTTCCGTCCCGAACGGTTTTGCCACTACCGCCGAGGCGTTTAACCTTTTTCTCGACCAGAGCGGCGTGAACCAGCGTATTTATGAGCTGCTGGATAAAACCGACATTGACGACGTTAGCGAACTGGCAAAAGCCGGGGCGCAGATTCGCCAGTGGATTATTGACACGCCTTTCCAGCCCGAGCTGGAAGACGCTATCCGCGAAGCCTATCAAACGCTCTCTGCCGATGATGCCGAAGCCTCCTTTGCGGTGCGCTCTTCCGCCACTGCCGAAGACATGCCGGACGCTTCCTTTGCCGGGCAACAAGAAACCTTCCTCAACGTGCAGGGCTATGATGCCGTGCTGGTGGCGGTGAAACACGTTTTCGCCTCGCTGTTTAACGACCGTGCAATCTCCTACCGCGTGCATCAGGGCTATGACCACCGTGGCGTGGCGCTCTCCGCTGGCGTACAGCGCATGGTGCGCTCCGACCTGGCTTCTTCCGGGGTCATGTTCTCCATCGATACCGAATCTGGTTTCGATCAGGTGGTGTTTATCACCGCCGCGTGGGGTCTGGGTGAAATGGTGGTGCAGGGCGCAGTGAACCCGGATGAATTCTACGTGCACAAGCCAACGCTTGCAGCGGGTAATCCGGCTATCGTGCGTCGCACCATGGGCTCGAAAAAAATCCGTATGGTTTACGCCCCGACTCAGGAACACGGCAAGCAGGTGCGGATTGAAGACGTGCCGGAAGCCGACCGCGACCGTTTCTGTATTACCCAGGAAGAAATTCAGGAACTGGCTAAGCAGGCGGTACAGATCGAAAAACATTATGGCCGCCCGATGGACATCGAGTGGGCGAAAGACGGCCACACCGGCAAGCTGTTTATCGTTCAGGCTCGTCCGGAAACCGTGCGTTCTCAGGGCCAGGTCATGGAGCGCTACCAGCTGCACGCCCAGGGGCAAATCGTGGCGGAAGGTCGCGCGATTGGTCACCGCATCGGTGCAGGCCCGGTAAAAGTTATTCACGACATCAGCGAAATGAACCGCATTCAGCCGGGCGACGTGCTGGTCACCGACATGACCGACCCTGACTGGGAGCCGATCATGAAAAAAGCGGCGGCGATCGTCACCAACCGCGGTGGGCGAACCTGTCACGCGGCAATCATCGCCCGTGAGCTTGGCATCCCGGCCGTTGTGGGCTGCGGCGACGCAACCGAGCGCATGAAAGACGGCCAGAACGTCACCGTATCCTGTGCCGAGGGTGATACCGGCTACGTTTACGCTGAAATCCTCGACTTCACCGTGAAAAGCTCCACGGTGGATGCAATGCCGGATCTGCCGCTGAAAATCATGATGAACGTCGGTAACCCGGACCGTGCTTTCGACTTCGCCTGCCTGCCGAACGAAGGCGTTGGCCTGGCGCGTCTGGAATTTATCATCAACCGCATGATTGGCGTGCACCCGCGCGCGCTGCTGGAGTTCGACCAGCAGGAGCCCGCTCTGCAGGCTGAAATCCGCACGATGATGAAAGGCTATGACGATCCGGTTGAGTTCTACGTTGGTCGCCTGACCGAGGGGATCGCGACCCTGGGCGCGGCGTTCTGGCCGAAGCGTGTGATCGTGCGTCTGTCCGACTTCAAATCTAACGAATACGCCAACCTCGTGGGCGGCGAGCGTTATGAGCCGGAAGAAGAGAACCCAATGCTGGGCTTCCGTGGTGCAGGTCGCTACGTGGCGGACAGCTTCCGTAACTGTTTCGCGCTGGAATGTGCGGCCATGAAGCGCGTGCGTAACGAAATGGGCCTGACCAACGTCGAAGTGATGGTGCCGTTTGTGCGTACCGTCGCCCAGGCGAAAGCGGTTGTTGAAGAGCTGGGGCGTCAGGGCCTGAAGCGCGGTGAGAACGGGCTGAAAATCATCATGATGTGTGAGATCCCGTCCAACGCCCTGCTGGCGGACGAATTCCTGCAATACTTCGACGGCTTCTCCATCGGCTCTAACGATATGACGCAGCTTGCGCTGGGCCTGGACCGCGACTCTGGCGTGGTTTCCGAGCTGTTTGACGAGCGTAACGATGCGGTGAAAGCGCTGCTGTCGATGGCCATCAAAGCGGCGAAGAAACAGGGTAAATACGTGGGGATCTGCGGTCAGGGGCCTTCCGATCACGAAGACTTCGCGGCCTGGCTGATGGAAGAGGGGATTGACAGTCTGTCCCTGAACCCGGACACCGTGGTGCAAACCTGGCTAAGCCTCGCCGAACTGAACAAGTAACGCCCCTCTCTCATTAAAAAGAAAGGGAACCGCTCCGGTGTCTTCCAGCCGTGCATTGGGAAGCACACCGGGGCGGCTATCATCCCCGCTTAATCAAATCCTTCATGCCGGTAATAATGGCCTCGCACCACGCCGCATAATCATGCCCGCTCGACCAGGGGGTAAAGCTCACCTCGTAGCCCTTTTCACGCAGGACGGCTTCAAGCTGTTGTGTATTACGGTAAATACCCCCGTCCGCGCCTTTGCTTTCGAAGCGGCCTGCCTGCAGCCAGAAACGAACGGGTAAGCGCGGTGACGCCTGATACTGCCGGGTTAGCCAGCCCGGCATTTCACCCTCGGGCGCCCACCAGTAAGAGCCGGACAAGCTCAGCACGTTACCAAACGTCTCGGGATGACGCAGGGCAACCCAGGCAGAGGCAAGCCCGCCGTAGCTTGAACCCGCCACAATGGTTTTCCGCGCCGTAGTGGTGATGCCCTGGCGGTTAAGCCACGGCGTCAGCTCCTGGGCCATAAAATCGGCAAAGTCCGGATTGGGCGGCAGCTCTTTCTCACGGCGTTCGCCGTCCAGGCTGTCGATAAACACAGCGTTAACCGGCGGCAGGGCATGGCGGGCAATCAGGCCGTCCAGCACGTTGGCGAGATGATAACGATCCTGATACATGCGGCCGTCAAACAGCATCAGCGTCCAGCGTGCGGGCTGGCTGCCTCGCGGCCGGTAAACCGTCACTTCACGGCGGTTATTGAGCTTTTTGCTCTCAACCTGGTAACGAACCAGCGAGCCATGGCGGATGGGTTCCGAGGTAGCCTGCGGCGTAAAATAGCGGCGGGCGGTGAGGTCTAAAAGCGAGAAACGGCTCCAGCGATCCCCCTGGCCCGACGGGCTGGATTGCGGATTAAGCGGGTCAGCCTGAGCCGTGACCAGAATTGCGCGGCGCTGCTCGCGAGCGGTGCCTTCGGTAAGAGGGACATCAGGCGCAAGCTTGTACTGCATCAGTGTATCAGCCGGCACTACATAGCTGCGATACCAGACATCGGACTGCCCCAGGCGAAACATCGGGTCGTGATCGCCTGCCGGTGAGCCGAGCACAAAAACGTTGCCCTGCGCGCCACGCCACAGGAAGGTAACGCGCTTGTTGTTGGCGTCTATCGTTTCGACCAGCGGCGTACCTTGCTCGCGTCTTTCCTGCCAGAACGTGTCCGTGCCTGCGCCACGGCTCAGCGCCTGCTCAAGCGCCAGCAGCGCAGGGCTTTCCGGGGATTGCATTTCATTGCGTTTGAGCGGAACCGTCTCACGAATCTGCCAGCGGAACTGCCAGCGCTTACCGGGCTCGCCGCGAAGCACCAGCGTTGACGCCTGGCCGACGGGCAGGGCAAAAAGCGGGTTATGTTTACCGTCCACCGGCCCGTTTTCCACCAGCGCGCGCCAGAGCCTGCCTTTGCTGTCAATCAGGCTGGCGTCGGTCACGCCGCTCAGCCGGACGTTAGCGTAATTCTCCCGCAGGGCCGGAAGCCCAAAGCAGATTTCACCGCTGGCATCGAACTTTCCCTCCTGCTCTCCCTGGCTGCCGGTAAAGGTGCAGGTCGCGGCCACCGCCGACGCTGAACAAAGTCCCAACATTAATGCGCTCCACGCGGCTCTCATGGCGTCCATCATTCCTGATAAAAAAGTGCATACACGCTAATGCAAATGAGATTGATTTGCAATAACATTGCGAGTCGTTGCGTTTTACGACAAAACGTAACAGGAGAGAAAGGCGAAGCTATTTCACCTCATCACAGGGGACGTTACGGTAATGCATTTTAAAAACAATAAGGTGACCCACAGCCTTTGGCTGATGGGCTTCAGTACCATGGGGATGGTTGGCGGCGTTCAGGCGCAGGAACGGCAGGGCAGCGAGGAGACTCTCGTTGTGACCGGCTCGGTGAGCGAAGATCCTTCGGCGCCGCTGAAGGGGATGGTGGCGACTAAAACGCTTTCCGCGACGAAAACCGCGGCCGACCTGGTGAAAACGCCGCAGTCGGTGTCGGTTATCACCCGCGACCAGATGAACGCCCAGGATGTGACATCCGTATCGCAGGCTTTGCGCTATTCGGCGGGCGTTTTTACGGAGTATCGGGGAAGTTCGAACCGGAACGACGAGGTTTTTGTGCGTGGCTTCAGCTACGTGCCAAAATATCTCGACGGGCTGAGCTACGGCGCAACGGCTTCATCGCAGACCGGGACGTTTGACCCGTGGCTGCTTGAGCGCGTGGAGCTGGTGCGCGGCCCGGCGTCGGTGCTGTTTGGCCAGGTGAACCCCGGCGGGCTTATCAGTATGACCAGCAAGCGGCCGACAAGGGAAGCGATACATGAAGTGCAGTTTCGCTCAGGCAACCAGCATCTGGCCGAGGGGGCTTTTGATTTTGGCGGATCGCTAAGCGACGACGACCGTGTGCTTTACCGCTTAAACGGGATTGCACGAACGCAGCACAGCCAGGTGGCCGACTACAAAGAGCAGCGGATGGCGATTGCACCCGCGCTGACCTGGTATCCCAATGAGCAGACGCGTTTTACTTTGCTGACCAGCTACCAGAAAGATCCGAAGGCTGGCTATCGTAACTTCCTGCCTGCCGCAGGGCTGGTGACCGAAACGGCCGCAGGGTATATCCCGCGGGACTTTAACGTCAGCGATCCTAATTACGACCAGTCGTGGCGCGAGCAAACGATGGTTGGCTATGAGTTCGAGCATAGCTTCAACGACATCTTTACCTTCCGCCAGAATGCTCGCTACGCCAGCATCAAACAGAAGTATCGTTACCTCGTGTATTCCACCTCGAAGAGCGACACGTTACTTTCGCGCCGTGCGCAGCGAGAAACGCGTGATACCGATGAGTTTGGCGTAGATAACCAGCTCGAGGCGCAGTTCGATACAGGCACGTTAGGGCACACGCTGTTGGGCGGCCTGGATTACAAGTCCAACCACGACCGGCAGCAGCTTAGCCGAGGCATGGGAGCGAAATACGATATCTACTGGCCTCGTCCGGTATACGGCCTCAACGTTGATGAAAGCACTTTTAGCGCGGTCAGCGACGACCAACAAAATCTCGATCAAACCGGCGTTTATCTGCAGGATCAGCTGAGCTGGAACCGCTGGCAGCTGCTGCTGTCCGGGCGCTACGACTGGGCCGAGGTGCGAACGACGGACCGCCTTAAAGGCAAAAGCACGCAGCAGAATGACAGCAAGTTCACCTGGCGCACCGGCCTGCTTTATGCCTTTGATTTTGGCCTGTCGCCCTATATCAGCTACAGCACTTCCTTTGAACCCAACCTGCAGACTAACCGTGCGCCGGGTACCGCGCCGTTCGACCCAAGCCTGGGTAAGCAAACCGAAGTGGGCCTGAAATATCAGCCGCTGAAAGAGACGTTCATGACGCTGGCGCTGTTTGATCTTCGCCAGACAAACGTGGGGACGTACAACAGCGCGCTGGGTTGGTTCGAAAACGCCGGTGAGATCCGCTCCAAAGGGCTTGAAGCGGAGGTTCACTCCACGCTGTTTAACAGCCTCAACCTGATAGGCTCCTATACGTGGACGGATGCGGAAACCGCGAGCACCACCGTAGCCGGAACCGAAGGGAAAGTGCCGGCACGCATTCCAACGCATATGGCGTCTGCATGGGGCAGTTACACCATTCCTGATGGCGTGCTGAAAAACCTGACCGCCGGCGTCGGGGTTCGTTATATCGGTACCAGCTATGGCGATGCGAAAAATACGTTTAAAGTACCCGCCGTGGATTTGTATGACGCGATGCTGCGCTACGAGCTGGGCGAAGTGAGTCCTCAGCTGAAGGGCGCCGCCGTGCAGTTCAACGTCAACAACCTGGCGGACACAAAATATGTGGCTTCCTGCGCGTCTGATTCGGCGTGCTTCTACGGCATTGGCCGCACCCTGACCGCAACCGTCAGCTATCGCTGGTAAGGAGAATTTTTTTGCGCTATCTGCTTTTGGCGCTTATCGCACTCGCTGCCCCTTCGGGGGCGGCAGTCACGCAGGATAAGCCCTACACGCTGGCTAATACTCTGGTACATAGCCTGAATTCGCCGGAGAACGGCGAGTATAAAATCATGGTTTCCTGGCCTGAAGGTAAAGCGCCGCCAGAAGGTTGGCCGGTTATTTATCTGCTGGACGGCGAATCCGTCTTCCCCGGGGCGGTATCGCTGATGCAGCGCCTGACCTGTGAGCGCTGTCCGCTCACGCCCGGCGTCGTGGTCGCTATTGACTACCCGGGCGACAGCCGCCGGGAGCGAGACTACCGGCCAACGGTAGATAAAGTCGCGCTGGAACCTAACCCGGCAGGCGGCACTTACCCGCCCGGTGCACCAGGCGAGGCACAAAAGTTCTGGCGGTTTATTGACGCTGAGCTCCGACCCTGGGTCGCACAGCACTGGAAAATCAACCCGCAGCGGCAGGCGCTTTTTGGTCACTCGTATGGCGGCCTGTTTACCACCTGGCTGTTTATGACCTCGCCGGACGCTTTCCAGCACTTTTACGCGTCAAGCCCTTCGGTATGGTGGAATGATCGTTATCTGCTGCGGATGGCACAAAACTGGCAATCGGATGAGGGGCATACTCAGCTCTCGATTTCGGTTGGGGGATATGAGCAGTCGCTGCAGCCCCAGGAAGCCAGGTTGCCGGAGGCGAAACGCGCCGGACTGTTAAAACATCGCGGGCAGAGGGCAATGGTCGACGGCAACCGAGAAATGGCCAACGCGTTAATCGCTAAAGCGCCGCACCGGGTGGATTTTACGCTGGTAGAAGGGCAGAGCCACCTGACCGTTGCCCCGCTGGTTCTGCATGGTGTGCTTATTAATCACTTTGCGAAATCAGAATAAAAAAAAGCCCATCATCAAGATGGGCAAAGACTACACACAGCAATTCGTTGTTTCACTCAGGGGATTTCGATGCTTATAAATCAACGTGTTGATTCATAACCGTGAGTTAAATAGTAGGCATCTGGCTAAGTGGCGTCTCTCAGATTCGTCTCAATCGTTAACGAAAGGTAAAGAACTTACGTCAGAATAGCGGAGTGAAGGCGGTTCAATGGCTGGAATAACGAGGGAAAAACCCGTTAATGATTAGATTTATTAATCATTTGCGTTAAGTCACTGTGTCAGGTGTTAGTTCTCGCCTGGCCATATTATGCTGGCCGGATTAATCTCCGTTCACCTCAAGTACAGATTTATATGCAGCCACCGCACCGGTGAACGTCTCGGGAGAATCACCGTCATTCCCCCGAGACCCCGGACTCCCGGCCAAATAAATCGACCGCTAAAGCGGCAGACCTCCGTTTTATCTCCCAGTCCTGGGTCGGCTGAGATGCGTTCCCGACGCTCTCAGCCTCCGGCCGTTCCCGACGTCCGGACCCTGGCCAGTCGGAGAGAAAACCGAGGCGATTTAAGCCGGAACCGTGCCTCGCCTCTTATTTTTACCCTCACCCTAGCCCTCTCCCTGGAAGGGAGATGGAATAAACAATGTTCCCCATCGTCTTTTTCCCCCTCTCCCCTTGGGAGAGGGCCGGGGTGAGGGTGGAATTGCTCTCCGGCCCTCATCGCCCCCGGACACGTTCACCGTTTTCTGATCGTGCAGGGAAAACGGCTCGCAAGGTGAACGGAAAATCTGGGGCTTGTAAATATCATTCCCAGAAAGTAGCAAAGGGAGCTTTGGCTAAGGAACACCACAAACTCCCCCACATCCTTTATTTCTTCACGTCCAGCGTTTCCTGCTCTTCTAACAGCTCCACCACCTCGTGCGGATCGTCCTGCGGGGCGGGAGCCTCATGCATCCAGACCGAAATCAGACGGTAAGAGACGGCCAGCAGCACCGGACCGATGAACAGGCCAATCATCCCGAACGCAATCAGCCCGCCGATAACGCCGGAAAGAATCAGGATCATCGGCAAATCTGCGCCCATGCGAATCAGCATCGGGCGAATCACGTTATCCATCGTCCCCACGACGCAGCTCCAGACCAGCAGCACCGTACCCCAGGTGGTATCGCCGCTCCAGTACAGCCAGATAATGGCGGGCACCAGAATCACCAGCGGGCCAAGCTGAATAAGGCAGCTAAGCACCATCAGCACCGTGAGCAGGGCTGCGTAAGGAATACCGGAGACGGCCAGGCCAATGCCGCCCAGCACGCCCTGAACCAGCGCGGTGACGACGACGCCGAGCGCGACGGCGCGGATAGCCTGGCCTGCCAGCAGCACGGCGGCATCACCTCGTTTGTCCGCTAAGCGGAAGGCGAAGTGGCGAATACCGTTCCCCAGCGTTTCACCCTTCGCGTAGAGCAGCACGCTGAACAGCAGCATCAGGCCGAGGTGCATCAGCAGGGTACCGATGTGCACGGCCTGGCCGAGGAACCAGCTGGTGGTCGAGCCGATATACGGCCGAACCTTTTCCATAATCGCGCTGCCGCCGCTGTTTACCAGCGTATTCCAGCCGCTGTAAAGTTTGTCGCCGATGAGGGGAATGCTGTGCAGCCACTCAAAGGTCGGCAGCTCCATATGTCCTTTCGTCGCCCAGTTAATGACCGGGCCGCTGTTGTCCACCAGGCTGTTCACCAGCATGGCAATCGGAATAACGAACAGCATCAGCAGGAGCAGCGTCATGACCAGCACAGCGAGCGAACGTTTTCCCCACAGCAGGTTTTGCAGTTTGATGAGCAGCGGCCAGGTGGCGATCACGATAGTCCCGGCCCAGGCAAAGCCTAAAACAAAGGGACGTACGATCCACAGACAGGCGATAATCATCACCGAAATAAACAGCACGGACAGCAGGATCTGCAGCAGATCCTTTGGCTGACTGACTTTAACCATAGGAAGAATCACCTCAATAAAATGCACCCGCGCTAAATTCGCATGGCGATAATTTAATGATGATGTATTTCCCTGATTTTTGACAGGCGCAATTCGCTTCGCGTTATCTGAAATAACAGCCGCAAATCGTGGCGGAATATGATAAAAACAAGACAGACACGCAAACGATAACTCTTACACGCAACACAGGGTCTACCCGTCAATGATCCCACAAATTTCTCAGGCACCTGGCGTCGTTCAGCTGGTGCTCAGCTATTTAGCATCACTGGAGCAACAGGGCTTTACCGGCGACACCGCCACCAGCTACGCAGACCGCCTGACCATGGCGACCGACAATAGTATTTATCAGCTGCTGCCGGATGCGGTGGTTTTCCCCCGGTCAACCGCCGACGTGACGCTTATCACCCGAGTGGCGTCCGAAGAGCGCTTTAAATCGCTGGTCTTTACCCCTCGCGGCGGCGGTACCGGCACCAACGGCCAGTCGCTGAACGGCGGTATAGTCGTGGACATGTCCCGCTACATGAATCGCATCATCGAAATCAATCCTGAACAGGGTTGGGTGCGGGTAGAAGTTGGCGTCATCAAAGATCGGCTCAACCAGTTCCTGAAGCCGCATGGTTATTTCTTTGCCCCTGAGCTTTCCACCAGTAACCGCGCCACGCTGGGCGGGATGATCAATACCGACGCCTCCGGGCAAGGGTCGCTGGTGTACGGCAAAACCTCAGACCACGTGCTGGGCGTGCGTGCCGTGTTGATGGACGGCGAAATTCTTGACACGCACCAGATGGCCACGCCGCTTGCCGAAGAGCTGGCCCGCGAAGAGACAACGAGCGGAAAAATCTACCGCACCGTGCTTGAGCGATGCCGCGAACGGCGCCAGCTGATAATCGATAAATTTCCCAGGCTGAACCGCTTCCTCACCGGCTACGACCTGCGGCACGTGTTTAATGACGATCTGAGTAAGTTCGATTTAACGCGTATCCTGACCGGCTCCGAGGGGACGCTGGCGTTTATCACCGAGGCGAAGCTGGATATTACCCGCCTGCCGAAAGTGCGCCGCCTGGTGAACGTCAAGTACGACTCTTTTGACTCAGCGCTGCGTAATGCGCCTTTCATGGTCGATGCCCGGGCGCTGTCGGTAGAAACCGTCGATTCCAAAGTGCTGAACCTGGCGCGGGAAGATATCGTCTGGCACTCGGTCAGCGAGTTGATTACCGACGTGCCGGATAAAGAGATGCTAGGCCTGAACATCGTCGAGTTTGCCGGCGATGACCAGCCGCTTATCGACGGCCAGGTGACCGAATTATGCGCTCGCCTTGATGCCCTGATAGCCGCAGGCGAAGGCGGGGTGATTGGCTGGCAGGTTTGCGATGAACTTGCTGGTATCGAAAAAATTTACGGCATGCGTAAAAAAGCCGTTGGTCTTTTGGGGAACGCAAAGGGGCAGGCAAAACCGATTCCGTTTGCCGAAGATACCTGCGTACCGCCGCAGCACCTCGCGGACTACATTGTTGAATTCCGTGCGCTGCTGGATAGCCATAACCTCAGCTATGGGATGTTTGGCCACGTTGATGCGGGCGTGCTTCACGTTCGCCCGGCGCTGGATATGTGTGACCCGCAGCAGGAAATGTTGATGAAAAGCATCTCCGACGACGTGGTGGCGCTGACGGCAAAATACGGCGGTCTGCTTTGGGGTGAACACGGCAAAGGGTTCCGTGCCGAATACAGCCCTGCTTTCTTCGGTGAAACGCTGTATGAAGAGCTGCGCCGCATTAAGGCCGCTTTCGATCCGGAAAACCGCCTCAACCCCGGCAAAATCTGCCCGCCGCTCGGCGTAGATGACCCGATGATGCAGGTTGATGCCGTAAAACGCGGGACGTTCGACCGGCAAATCCCCATCGCGGTTCGTACCTCATGGCGCGGCGCGATGGAGTGTAACGGCAACGGCCTGTGCTTTAACTTCGACGTGAAAAGCCCGATGTGCCCGTCGATGAAGATCTCAAGCAATCGCATTCACTCGCCGAAGGGGCGAGCCACGCTGACCCGCGAATGGCTGCGCCTGCTGGCCGAGCGCGGCGTAGACCCGCTGCAGCTTGAGAAACAGCTGCCGGAGGCACGCGCCAGCCTGCGTGGGCTGATTGAGCGTACCCGCAACTCGTGGCATGCCAGCAAGGGCGAGTACGATTTTTCGCATGAAGTGAAAGAGGCGATGTCCGGCTGCCTGGCCTGTAAAGCCTGCTCCACCCAGTGCCCGATCAAAATCGACGTGCCGGAATTCCGCTCTCGCTTCCTGCAGCTTTACCACACGCGTTATCTGCGCCCGCTGCGGGACCACGTGGTGGCCTCGGTTGAAAGCTATGCGCCGCTGATGGCGCGGGCGCCGAAAACCTTTAACTTCTTTATGAGCCAGCCGTGGGTGCAGAACCTGTCCCGCCGGCATATCGGCATGGTTGACCTGCCGATGCTGTCCACGCCGACGTTGCAGCAGCAAATGGTCGGCCACCGCTCCGCCAACACGACGCTGGAACAGCTGGAGCGCTATTCCGACGAGCAGCGGGCGAAAACGGTGCTGGTAGTGCAGGACCCGTTCACCAGCTATTACGATGCTCAGGTTGTGGCTGACTTTATCAAGCTTGCGGATAAGCTGGGCTATGAGCCCGTGGTGCTGCCTTTCTCGCCGAACGGCAAAGCGCAGCACATTAAAGGCTTCCTGCAGCGTTTTGCACGCACGGCGAGCAAAACCTCTGAGTTTCTTAATCGCATTGCGAAGCTCGGCATGCCGATGGTCGGCGTCGACCCGGCGCTGGTGCTGTGCTACCGCGATGAATATAAACAGACATTAGGTGAAGAACGCGGTGATTTTCAGGTTCAGCTGGTGCACGAGTGGCTCCAGGCCGTGCTGAAAGAACGGGAGGTACAGGACGCACCGGGCGAAGCCTGGTACCTGTTCGGCCACTGTACCGAAGTGACTGCTTTACCGACGGCCCCGAACCAGTGGGCCGGTATTTTTGCTCGTTTTGGCGCGAAGCTCGAAAACGTCAGCGTTGGCTGTTGCGGCATGGCTGGCACTTACGGTCACGAGGTGAAGAATCTCGCCAATTCATTGGGCATCTATGAACTATCCTGGCACCAGGCGATGCAGCGCCTGCCGCGCAACCGCTGTCTGGCAACCGGCTACTCCTGCCGCAGCCAGGTCAAGCGCGTTGAGGGCAACGGCGTACGGCATCCATTACAGGCTCTTCTGGAGATTATCGGATGATTTGGCGACGTGAAGCCACGCTTGTCGCGCTCAATAAAATGGGCGCGAACAATATGGTCGGCCATGTAGGTATCGAATTTACGCGTTTTGATGACAACGAAATAGAGGCCACCATGCCGGTGGACGAGCGCACCCGGCAGCCGTTTGGCCTGCTGCACGGCGGTGCGTCGGTGGTGCTGGCGGAAACGCTGGGTTCGGTGGCAGGATACCTGTGCACCGAAGGCGAACAGAAGGTGGTTGGCCTTGAGGTAAATGCCAACCACATCCGTTCAGCACGCGACGGCATTGTGCGCGGCGTTTGCCGGGCGGTACACGCCGGCCGTCGTCATCAGGTGTGGCAAATTGATATTTACGATCAGCAAGACCAGCTGTGTTGCACTTCTCGCCTGACGACGGCGGTGGTGTAAATCAATAGCTGAAATAAGCCCACGCCCGGCCATCAGGGGCGTGGGTTGTCCATTTGTAATTTCTTCATGTGATAATTTTCTTAAAAAACTATATATCCGCAGCTAATTTTGCTACAAAGCCCGCCGCAGGATGTTTATAAATTTAAGGACAAACTATGTGGATATTACTGGCTGCGGCCCTATTGGTTTTACAATTTAATAAAAAGATTTCTCTCGGCTTATTATTGGCGACGGTGGTGTGGGGCGCCTTTGAGGGCGTACTCGACTGGCGGGCGCTTGTTTCACTCACGGCAATTGCGCTTCTTGCGCTGGCTTATCTGAAAGCTGATAACAGAAAGTCGGTCAGATATGTGCTTGAGTTTTTGCTGGTAGCCGCTGCCGTGGGGATGACAATCCATGCTGTTCCCGGTTTCCATAATCCAAAGGTGCTGGACTCGGTTATTGCCGGGCCGCAAAGCGCACCGTTCTCCATGTATTACAACTTCGATAAGGCACTGGTGCCCTTTATTCTGCTGGTGGTGATGAAATCGCTGTTTGTTAGCGAGCCGAAATATCAGCCTGCGAGGCCCGGGTGGTTCCTGCTGGTTGCATTGATCCCCGGCTTGCTGTTGCTGGCGGTGGCGCTGGGTGGATTGAAGATTGAACCGCATTTCCCGCAGTGGCTATTGCCGTTCCTGTTCGCCAATATCTTCTTTGTTTCCCTGGCGGAAGAGGTATTATTCCGGGGTTATCTCCAGCAGCGTTTATCCGGTTTTATGCCTCCGGTTGCCGCACTGATTATTTCAGCTGCAATATTCGGTGGACTCCATTTTGCCGGGGGGCCACTGCTGATTATTTTCGCTACGCTAGCCGGGCTTATTTATGGTCTGGCATGGATGTGGAGTGGGCGACTGTGGGTTGCCGTCGCGTTTCACGTCGGGCTAAATATCACTCATTTATTGCTGTTTACCTATCCGGTGCTGCGGCATACTGTGCATTAATTCGTCGCGGCAATGGGCTGGCAAGTCCTCTTGCTTAATCATTGCCGCTATAACACTTATTTTATTGATATACATTTAAGTTAAACATCAACAACGTTGCTACTATCGCCAGCTTTTAAACGATAAGGAATTATAATGAAACGGTTGTTGTTTGTTTTTGCTGTTGTATTACTTGCTGGTTGCTCCGCTAAATACAGTACCAATAATGTTCAAAAGAGCACTGAGCTGTTAGTCAAGGATTTACCCGTCGCGGTAGCAAAACCTACTGATGGGGTCTATGAAACCCACAGCTACGCAGGGTCTGGCGAAACCACCGCCACAGTCGTTAAAGCAGCAATTTTGCGCCACTCCGATAGCGTTAGCGTATATTCTGATTGTGAAGATCTGATGTGTTTAAAAGACAAGCATACGCTTAGCCGTGGTTACTATGTGGTTCCACAGATCCTTCATTGGGAAGACAGGGCTACCCAGTGGTCCGGTATTCCAGACAGAATCGAAATCAAAATTTCTGTTTATAATGCTGAGACCAATGCCAGAGTTGCCTCGACCATTATTAGTGGGAAAAGCAAGTGGGCCACATTTGGTGGCGATCACCCTCAGGATCTTTTACCTGTCCCAATTAATGCCTGGATTACAAGCCTGTATTAAATAACCATTGGAAAAATAATGAAGCTCCGTCTTGCGGAGCTATAACTGTTATTCGGTGCTATTCTGCTGGGGCTAAGCTCACCGCCTCAACAATCTGAATATCAACCACACGCTTCCTGCGACGGCGCACAATAAAGCGAGAGCAGGGAACAGTGGAATGCCCAATAGCGTTACCTTCAGGCCAAACAGCCACGGCGTCACCACTATCATCAGGGCGGCTAAAACAAGGGCGAGAGCCAGCGTGGATGCCGCACGTCCAAGCGACTTTCCCAGCTGATTGATATTCTCTACGTTGATATCCGCGTGTAATTTGCCGTGGCGCAGCCTCTGCATGACCAGACGCAAAGTTTGCGGGAGTGCATCTCCACCGTCGAGCAGGCGGTTGCCGAGCCTGAGCAGATGCCTGCGGCTTCCTGCGCGGGCATAGCGTTTCAATATCTCCTTTTTAATCACCGGACGAAGAATGCTGATGATATCGAACTGCGGATCCATTCTCAGCAGCACGCCGTCGGCGGTAATCAGCGCCTTAAAGAGCAAAACCAGATCGGGCGGTAAGGTCAGGCGGAATTCGCGGGCGGTGGAAAGCATATCCGTCAGCGCTTTCCCCAGCTGTAGCCTGAGATTGCCCTGTTTTTGCAGGAAATAACCGGCGGCAAGCTCCAGATCGGTGAGATTTAATGAGTCCTGGTCGCTCCAGACGATAAGCGCGTCGACAATACCGCCGGTGTCTCGCTCGCTAATGGCGTAAATCAGCGACAGCAGCTCATCGCGGCGCTCCTCGCTCAGGTTGCCGACCATCCCGAAGTCAATAAAACCAACCCGGTTACCCTCCAGCGCCATCACGTTACCCGGATGGGGGTCTGCATGGTAAATCCGTAACTTAAAGAGCATATCGATAAATGCCTTGGCGCCAGTCTGTGCCAGAAGCTGGCCGTCAAACCCTGCAGCGGCAAGCTGGGCGCCGTCGACCGGAGCAATGCCCGGCAAAAATGCCTGCACCATTAACGTGGGGCTGCACCACTCCGGGTAGATCTTCGGAATCACGATATCGTCGGAACCGGCGAAGAATTGATAGAATTTTTCACCGTTGGCCGCTTCATGGCAAAAATCCAGCTCCTGATACAGCGCATTCTCCAGATAACGCACCAGCATCACAGGCTGAAAGCGGGCCAATGCCGGGCTCTGCTGCTCGAGGCTTTCGGCAAGATAACGCAGCAGCCGCAGGTCTGCTTTGAGGGTGGTTTCAATGCCGGGGCGTTGAATTTTAACAATCACCTCATCGCCCGTTCGCAGACGCGCTCTGTGGATTTGCGCCACTGAACCGCTGGCGAGCGGAGTTTCATCGAATGAGGCAAAAACGTCGGCAGGCGCAGCGCCAAGCGTCGCGATGACCTGAGGTTCAAGCTGTGACCACGGAAGTGGATTGGCGCTGGAATTCAGCTGGCTCAACGCTTCAGTCCATGCCGGATCCAGCAGATCGCTGCGTGTAGAAAGAATTTGCCCGAGCTTCACGAACGTCGGACCCAATTCTTCGAGCGCGGCGCAAAGGCGTTGCGGCATTGGCAATGCATCATGGGCATTGCTGCCGCGGATTTTGTTATGCAGCGAGGATAACCCCAGCAGTTTTACGATGTCCTGCAAGCCATAGCGGATAAGAACGCCGGTGATTTCCTGCAGCCTCACGCGATCGCGGGCGGTGACCATTATCATTTTCAGCATCTGGCTAAACTCCCTTTTTCCTTATCAGGAGGATAGCTGATAAATCGAGGTCGGGGATTTTGCCGCTGGAAGACTGAAAATTACTGGTACTTTGTTGGTGCGATTTCTCATTCAGTGCGTTTCCAATCACATAAATAGTTATTTTCGATACATCTTTTCCCTTGCCGGCTTCAGGCGCTTTTCTTCTTTGATATTTCCTTTTACACCAGTGGTTTAAACAGCTCTTTTCGCCATCTGCAAGAGTTTGCCGACGGTCTATCCTTAGTAAAGACGCGCAAAAAACCAGCGTTTCGCGAATACCCCTGTTTTCATAACGTTGTATTGATAATTGTTATCATTAACATAAGGGTATCGGCCTTCGGGCGCAGAGAATGATGAGGTGAAGAATGGATGTGCAAACCGGTTCCTTTGATCCCAACGATTTTGCCTGGCAGGGGCTGACCCTGACCCCGGCCGCCAGCGCGCATATTCGCGACCTGGCTGCAAAACAACCCGAGCTACAGGGCATACGCCTGAGCATCAAACAGACGGGCTGCGCAGGTTTTGGCTACGTACTGGACACGGTCACCGAGCCAAAGCCGGACGACCTGGTTTATGAGTTCGACGGCGCGCGCCTGTGGGTGCCGCTCTCCGCCATGCCTTTTATTGACGGCACCGAAGTGGATTACGTGCGCGAAGGCCTGAATCAGATCTTTAAATTTAATAACCCGAAAGCGCAGCACGAGTGCGGCTGCGGCGAAAGCTTTGGGGTATAGGCGGTACTATGTCTCGTAATACTGAAGCAACTGACGATGTCAAAACCTGGACCGGAAACCTCAATTATAAAGAGGGCTTTTTCACCCAGCTGCAAACCGAGCAGCTGGCGAAGGGCATAAACGAAGAGGTGGTTCGGGCAATTTCTGCCCGTCGTAACGAGCCGGAGTGGATGCTGGAGTTTCGCCTGAACGCGTTCCATGCGTGGCTGAAAATGGAAGAGCCGCACTGGCTGAAGGCCAATTACGACAAGCTTAACTATCAGGATTACAGCTACTACTCCGCGCCGTCCTGCGGCAGCTGTGACGATACCTGTGCCTCGCAGCCTGGCGCGGTTCAGCAGCCGCCTAATGCCTTCCTGACTAACGAAGTGGAAGAGGCGTTTAAACAACTGGGCGTCCCGGTGCGGGAAGGCAGTGAAGTGGCCGTCGACGCCATTTTTGACTCCGTTTCCGTGGCGACGACCTACCGCGAAAAACTCTCCGGGCAGGGGATTATCTTCTGCTCCTTCGGCGAGGCCATTCACGATTACCCGGAGCTGGTGAAAAAATACCTGGGTACCGTGGTGCCGTCAAACGACAACTTCTTCGCCGCGCTTAACGCCGCAGTCGCTTCCGACGGCACCTTTATCTACATCCCGAAAGGTGTGGGCTGCCCGATGGAACTGTCCACCTACTTCCGCATTAACGCGGAAAAAACCGGCCAGTTCGAACGCACGATTTTAGTGGCAGATGAAGGCAGCTACGTGAGCTACATCGAAGGCTGTTCCGCGCCGGTTCGTGACAGCTATCAGCTGCACGCCGCGGTGGTGGAAGTCATTATTCACCGCGATGCCGAAGTGAAGTACTCCACGGTGCAAAACTGGTTCCCGGGCGATAACAACACCGGCGGCATCCTGAACTTCGTCACCAAGCGCGCCCTGTGCGAAGGTGAGAACAGCAAGATGTCCTGGACGCAGTCGGAAACCGGTTCAGCCATCACCTGGAAATACCCGAGCGTGATCCTGCGTGGCGACAACTCCATCGGCGAGTTCTTCTCCGTGGCGCTGACCTCCGGCCATCAGCAGGCGGATACCGGCACCAAAATGATCCACATCGGCAAGAACACCAAATCGACGATCATTTCGAAAGGGATCTCCGCCGGTCGTAGCCAGAACAGCTACCGTGGCCTGGTGAAAATTATGCCGACGGCCACCAACGCCCGTAACTTCACCCAGTGCGACTCAATGTTGATCGGGCCGGACAGCGGGGCGCATACCTTCCCGTACGTGGAGTGTCGGAACAACACGGCGCAGCTGGAGCACGAAGCTACCACGTCACGCATTGGTGAAGATCAGCTGTTCTACTGCCTGCAGCGCGGGATCAGCGAAGATGACGCCATCTCAATGATCGTCAACGGGTTCTGCAAAGACGTGTTCTCAGAGTTACCGCTCGAATTCGCGGTGGAAGCACAAAAATTATTAGCCATCAGCCTCGAACACAGCGTCGGTTAAGGATTAAGGGAAAACTATGTTAAGCATTAAAGATTTACAGGTCAGCGTTGAGGACAAAGAGATCCTGCGTGGCTTAAACCTCGAAGTGAAGCCTGGCGAAGTCCACGCCATCATGGGGCCGAACGGCTCCGGCAAAAGTACCCTGTCCGCCACGCTTGCCGGGCGTGAAGACTACGAGGTGACCGGCGGCTCGGTTCAGTTCAAGGGCAAAGATTTGCTGGAGCTGTCGCCGGAAGACCGTTCCGGTGAAGGCATCTTTATGGCCTTCCAGTATCCGGTGGAAATTCCCGGCGTCAGCAACCAGTTCTTCCTGCAAACCGCTCTGAATGCGGTGCGTGAATACCGTGGCCTGGAGTCGCTGGACCGTTTCGACTTCCAGGATTTGATGGAAGAGAAAATCAAGCTGCTGCAAATGCCGGAAGATTTGCTCACCCGCTCGGTGAACGTCGGCTTCTCCGGCGGGGAGAAGAAGCGTAACGATATTCTGCAGATGGCGGTGCTGGAGCCGGAGCTGTGCATTCTCGATGAAACCGACTCCGGGCTGGACATCGATGCCCTGAAGATTGTCGCCGAGGGCGTTAACTCGCTGCGCGACGGCAAACGCTCATTCATCGTGGTCACCCACTACCAGCGCATTCTGGACTACATCAAGCCTGACTTTGTTCACGTGCTGTATCAGGGGCGCATCGTTAAATCTGGCGATTTCAGCCTGGTGAAACAACTGGAGGAGCAGGGTTATGGCTGGCTTACCGAACAGCAGTAACGGCAACGCCCTCCAGCAGTGGCATCATCTGTTTGAGGCACAGGGGACCGGGCGCTCGCAGGTAGCCCAGCAGCATATGCAGCAGCTGCTGCGTCTGGGGCTGCCGACGCGCAAGCATGAAAACTGGAAATACACGCCGCTCGACGGCCTGCTGAACAACCAGTTTGTGCTCGCGCCACAGTCGCCATTGAGCGCGCAGCAGCGTGATGACCTGGCTTTGCCGGTAGATGCGCTGCGGCTGGTGTTTGTTGACGGGCATTTCAGCGCTGAGCTGAGCGATAACGCGGCAGACAGCGGCTTTGCGATTAGCATCGACGATGACAGGCAAACGCTGCCGGCGCCGGTACAGGGTGAAGTTTTCCTGCATCTTACGGAAAGCCTGGCGGAGACGGTGACGCATATCCGCGTGGCGCGTAACACCCAACCTGCGAAAACGCTGCTGCTGATGCACGTTACTCGCGGTAGCGCAGGGCAGGAGATGGCGACGGCGCATTATCGTCACCATCTGGTGCTTGAGCAGGGTGCTCAGGCCACGGTGATAGAGCACTTTGTCAGCCTTGACGATGCGGCACATTTTACCGGCTCGCGATTTACCGTCGAAGTGGCCGCCAACGCGCAGCTCAACCACTATAAACTGGCGTTTGAAAATGCGGCCAGCTACCACTTTGCCCACAACGATCTGCTGATTGAGCAGGACTCGACGGTTCACAGTAACAGCTTCTTGTTGGGGGCGGCGGTACTGCGGCACAACACCAGCACGCAGCTTAACGGCGAGAACAACCAGCTGCACATCAACAGCCTTGCGCTGCCGGTGAATAACGAAGTGTGCGATACCCGAACCTGGCTTGAGCACAACAAGGGTTATTGCAACAGCCGTCAGCTGCATAAAACTATCGTGCGTGATAAAGGCCGCGCGGTGTTTAACGGCATGATCAAAGTGGCCCAGCACGCGATTAAAACCGACGGACAGATGACCAACAACAACCTGCTGCTTGGCCGTCTTGCGGAAGTGGACACCAAGCCGCAGCTGGAAATCTACGCCGATGACGTGAAGTGCAGCCACGGTGCGACCATTGGGCGTATTGACGACGAGCAGATGTTCTACCTGCGCTCGCGCGGTATTAGCGAACGGGCCGCGCAGCAGATGATTATCTTCGCCTTTGCCGCAGAGCTTACCGAAAGTATTCGCGACGAGGCCTTAAAACAGCAGGTGCTGGCGCGTATCGCCCGGCGCTTTGCAGGGGGCAAGGCATGAGTTTTTCAATTGAGCAGGTCAGGGCGGATTTCCCTATCCTGAGCCGCGAGGTCAACGGGCAGCCGCTGGCCTACCTCGACAGCGCTGCCAGCGCGCAGAAACCACAGGCGGTGATTGACGCCGAGCTTGAGTTTTACCGCAACGGCTACGCTGCGGTGCATCGCGGCATTCACACGCTGAGTGCAGAAGCTACCACGCTGATGGAAAACGTGCGTAGCCAGACGGCACGGTTCATCAACGCTGCTAAACCGGAAGAAATTGTCTTTGTCCGTGGCACCACAGAGGGGATAAACCTCGTGGCCAACAGCTGGGGCAACGCCAACGTGCAGGCTGGGGATAACATCATCATTAGCGCCATGGAGCATCACGCTAACATCGTGCCGTGGCAGATGCTGTGTGAACGTACCGGCGCGGATCTGCGCGTTATCCCGCTGAACCAGGACGGTACGCTGCAGCTTGAGGTTTTCCCGACGCTTATCGACGAGCGCACAAAGCTATTGGCCATTACGCACGTTTCTAACGTGCTTGGCACCGAGAATCCGGTCAAAGAGATGATAGCCACGGCTCATCAGGCTGGCGTTAAAGTGCTGGTGGACGGCGCGCAGGCCGTAATGCACCACGTGACCGACGTGGCGGCGCTGGACTGTGATTTTTATCTCTTCTCCGGGCACAAAATTTATGGGCCGACCGGCATCGGCGTGCTCTATGTCAGGGAGAGCATTCTGCAGGATATGCCGCCGTGGGAAGGCGGGGGTTCGATGATTGCCACGGTCAGCCTGACCGAAGGCACAACCTACGCCGCAGCGCCGTGGCGCTTTGAAGCGGGTACGCCAAACACGGCCGGTATCATCGGGCTGGGTGCCGCGCTGAGCTACGTTGAGGGGCTCGGTATGGAGGCGATTGGCGAGTATGAGCGCTCGTTAATGCGCTACGCTCAAAACGCGCTCAAGGCCGTTCCTGACCTGGTCGTTTATGGCCCTGACGAACGCCGTGGCGTGCTCGCATTCAATCTCGGTAAACACCATGCCTATGACGTCGGCAGCTTTCTCGACAACTACGGCATTGCGGTGCGTACCGGTCACCATTGCGCGATGCCGTTGATGGCGTTTTACAACGTGCCTGCCATGTGCCGTGCCGCTTTTGCCATGTACAATACCGAGCAAGAAGTGGATCGCCTGGTCGCTGGCCTGCAGCGTATCCACAGCCTGTTAGGATAACGGAGACGGTCATGGCCACGCTGCCGGATAAAGAAAAACTGCTAAAAAACTTCAGCCGCTGTGCGAACTGGGAAGAGAAGTATCTCTACATTATTGAACTGGGTAGCCGCCTGCCGGAACTGGCGGCGGACCAGCACAAGCCGGAGAACATTATTCAGGGCTGCCAGAGTCAGGTGTGGATAGTCATGCACCAGCAGCCTGACGGGGTGATTATGCTGGAAGGTGACAGCGATGCCGCTATTGTTAAGGGGCTTATCGCTATCGTGTTTATTCTCTATCAGCAGATGACGCCGCAGGATATCGTGGCCTTTGATGTGCGACCGTGGTTTGAAAAAATGGCGCTCGCTCAGCACCTGACGCCGTCCCGTTCCCAGGGGCTGGAAGCGATGATTCGCTCAATTCGCAACAAAGCCTCCACTCTCAGCTAAGTTTAGCTAAACTTAATCATACCTATGGTCCTGTTTTGCGAGGTGGTTTTCCGCCTCGCTTGTTTTCAGCCTGCTGGCGCCCGCCAGCGCGACTACAGGAATAAAAAGTATGAAATACGCGTCTTTACTCACACTCGCCATCATCGGCGCGCTTAGCGCCATTCAACCCGCTTTAGCCCTTGATTATCCCTTACCGCCAGAAGGCAGCCGCCTGATTGGTCAAAACCAGACTTATACCGTCCAGGAAGGCGATCGTAACCTGCAGGCCATTGCCCGGCGTTTTGACACCGGCGCGATGCTGCTGCTTGAGGCGAATAACACCATCGCGCCGGTGCCCAGGTCCGGCACGGTGCTGACCATTCCCAGTCAGCTTCTGTTGCCCGATGTCCCGCGTGAAGGCATCGTGGTGAATCTGGCCGAACTGCGACTCTATTACTTCCCGCCGGGCCAGAATATCGTGCAGGTTTACCCGATTGGCATCGGCCTGCAGGGGCTGGAAACGCCGCTGATGACCACGAAAATCGGGCAAAAAATCCCTAATCCAACCTGGACCCCGACGGCGGGTATTCGCCAACGTTCGCTGGAGAGAGGGATCAAGCTGCCGCCTGTCGTGCCCGCGGGGCCAAATAACCCGCTGGGGCGTTTTGCCATGCGTCTGGCATATGGTAACGGGGAATATCTGATCCACGGCACCAGTGCCCCGGACAGCGTTGGGCTGCGCGTGAGTTCAGGGTGCATCAGGATGAACGCGCCTGATATTAAGGCGCTGTTCGAGCAGGCAAGAACGGGGACGCCGGTACGGGTGATTAACGATCCGGTTAAATTCTCCGTTGAGCCAAACGGCGTGCGCTATGTCGAAGTGCATCGGCCGCTTTCCCATGATGAGCAGCAGAATACCCAAACCATGCCTTACGTGCTGCCGGCCGGCTTTAGCGAATTCCGTGGCGGTGACGGCGTGGATAAACCTTTAGTGGAGAAGGCGCTGTACAGGCGTGCAGGCTATCCGGTGGTTGTGTCAGCCGGGCAAACGCCTGCGGCGGCGACAGCCGTGCAGTCGGCTAAGAATGGGGTGGTGAATGCGGAAGAGGCGACGAGCGCCACGCAGTAGCGATAAGAGGTAAAACGACAGGCAAAAAAAATGGCGCACATTGTGCGCCATTTTATACCAGTGACTCTTACTTACGGTAAGAGTGAGCCTGGTTGTCCAGACGCTGGTTAGCGCGAGCTGCGTCGTCTTTAGCAGCCTGAACGTCAGAACGCACTGCGTTCACGTCGTTGCTCAGCTGATCAACTTTAGCGTTCAGAGTCTGAACGTCAGAAGACAGTTGATCGATTTTAGCGTTAGAAGAACAACCTGCCAGCATAGTAGAAGCCAGGATTACCGCGCCCAGTACCAGTTTAGTACGATTCATTATTAATACCCTCTAGATTGAGTTAATCTCCATGTAGCGTTACAAGTATTACACAAACTTTTTTGTGATGAGAATAAATTTTTGTTGGGAATACCCTTAAATTTGATCGTTCGCTCAAAGAAGCACCGAACCGAGCCGGAAAGTTAAAAAAAACAGAGAAAACAGGGGAGTTTCATCGGATTCATCTTAATAAAAAGCAGGCTTAAATAGTAAAATTCGATTTGCTTTTTTATTAAGATCTGTTTGCTGCGGATATAAAAAAAGCGCCCGAAGGCGCTTTTTGGCAATTAAACTTGTTAACAAGTCAATTACAGAACATGTACCGACGCGGTGTTGGTGGTGCCGCTTGGGACCAGCGCGCCAGAAACCATCACCACGATGTCGCCTTTGCGAGCCAGGCCGCTTTCCAGCGCCACTTCTTTACCCATACGATAGAAGTCGTCGGTAGAGGCAATTTCTTTCACCATCTGCGTCACAACGCCTTTGCTCAGCACCAGCTGACGCGCGGTCACTTCGTTGGTGGTCAGCGCCAGGATGGTCGCGTTAGGGAAGTATTTACGCACGGCCTTCGCGGATTTACCGCCCTGGGTGGCAACCACGATCAGCGGCGCTTCCAGCTTCTCTGCGGTTTCAACAGCGCCACGGCAAACGGCTTCGGTGATGCGCAGTTTACGGCTGTCGTTGTTGTTGTCCAGACGGCTGCTCATCACGCGGTCGGTACGTTCGCAGATGGTTGCCATGATGGTCACAGCTTCCAGCGGGTATTTACCTTTTGCAGACTCACCGGACAGCATAACTGCGTCGGTGCCGTCGATGATGGCGTTAGCAACGTCACCGGCTTCCGCACGGGTAGGGCGTGGGTTTTTGATCATAGAGTCGAGCATCTGGGTCGCGGTGATAACCACTTTACGTGCACGAACACATTTCTCGATCATCATCTTCTGCGCGAAGATAACTTCTTCAACCGGGATTTCAACGCCCAGGTCGCCACGAGCAACCATGATGCCGTCAGACGCTTCGAGGATTTCGTCGAAGTTGTTCAGGCCTTCCTGGTTTTCAATTTTGGAGATGATCTGGATCTTCTCGCCGCCGTGAGCCTTCAGGTGCTCACGAATTTCAACCACGTCAGAACGCTTACGGATGAAGGAAGCAGCCACGAAGTCAACGCCCTGCTCGCAGCCGAAGATCAGGTCTTGTTTGTCTTTTTCAGCCAGCGCTGGCAGCGCGATGGACACGCCCGGCAGGTTAACGCCTTTGTTCTCGCCCAGGTCGCCGTTGTTCAGCACTTTACAAATTACTTTGTTACCTTCGATGGCGGTAACTTCCATGCCAATCAGGCCATCATCGACCAGTACGGTGTTGCCAACGGACAGATCGTTGGTGAAACCTTCGTAGGTTACCGCAACGATTTCGCTGTTACCGACTACGGATTTGTCGGTGGTGAAGGTAAAGGTTTGACCGGCTTTCAGCGCAACGTCGTTACCGCCTTCCAGCTTGATGGTACGGATTTCTGGGCCTTTGGTGTCCAGCAGGATAGCGGCTTTTTTACCGGTTTTAGCGACTACATTGCGCAGGTTTTTGATGCGCTGACCGTGTTCTTCATAGTCACCGTGGGAGAAGTTCAGACGCATTACGTTCATGCCCGCGTCGAGCATTTTGGTCAGCATCTCTTCAGATTCGGTTTTTGGACCGATGGTGCAAACGATTTTAGTCTTTTTCATGACAGTCTTATCTATAAGTTGAGGAGGATTGTTAAAACTCGGTTCCGGAAGACAGGGCTGCCGGAGCTTAAAAGAATACTGTGGTGTTGAACGTGGCACCTGGTAAGGATAGGTGACAGAAATAAAGCGTGCAGAGGAAAGTGTGCTTGTGGTTCAGCCGGGGAAAGCGTCAGACAATGTTGTTGTATAAAAAAGGAGTCCAATGAGCTGAAACCATTCAAGTTAAGAACGCGCGTAGTATAGATAAAGTTGAGTGGAAAAGGAACCAAAACCGCTGATTCAGCGACGGAGTGCACAGTTTTACAGCGAGTTGTTATCGGGGCGTTGCAAGATGTTTGTGGGGTTTCGGAAGTAATGAAAAGAAAAAGAAATGGTGCGTTCAATTGGACTCGAACCAACGACCCCCACCATGTCAAGGTGGTGCTCTAACCAACTGAGCTATGAACGCACTGGGTATGACTGATAAAAAAGTAAGTCATTGAGTTTGTTACTTTTTTAACTTCCACAGCGGGAAGTGACATTATTATGACTGGCGATTTGGGCGTTGACAAGCCCTGTTTTTGCCGTCTGATGAATGTTTGAGCTTTTTAGTTATTGTTCTGGCTGGCTTTATTCGCGCCGCGGCCGCCAAAACGTGTATCAGGCAAACGCGGGGGACAATCTCATGAGGACCATTATGGGCGCCGCATTTTCTGTCTGTCAGCGTGTGGCTAGATGCTCCACCAGGCTGTCGATAAACAGCCTGACTTTGGCCGGCAGATGTTTTCGATTAGGGTACACCACGTTCATGCTCAGAGGCGCGCCGCCTGATTCTGGCAGCACAGGCACCAGAGTGCCCTCTGCGACATACCGGGCCACCAGAAAAGCAGGCAGAAAAGCGATGCCTAAGCCTGCAACAGCGGCGGCGCAAATAGCTTCTCCACTGTCGAAGCGGATCCTGCTGTGCCCTTCAACCACCACGTTTTCATTGCCGGCCGTGAACAGCGTCCAGTCAGCCGTTTGCGGGCTCAGGCCGTAAATCAGGCGCTGGTGCAGGCGAAGATCTTCCGGCACGCCCGGCACGCCAGAGCTGGCCAGATAGTCCGGAGAGGCAAAAAGATGAGGGCGAATGCGCTGCACGGTTCGTGCAATAAGCTGCGAATCTTTCGGCAAATTGCCCAGTCGTAGGCTGAGATCGAACCCCTCTGCGACGAGGTCCACCACGCGGTCGGTGAAGTTGACTTCAATATCCAGCCGGGGCCACGTCGCCAGGGTGTGTTTCAGAAAGGGCAGTAGCACAACTTTGCCCCACGTTTCCGGGACGCTGAGCCGAAGCACTCCGCTGGGGCTGGAAAAATTCTGCCGGATGCTGGCTTCTGCTTCTTCAATATCCTGCAAAATCTGCGCACAGCGCTCATAAAAACCGTAGCCATCGCGGGTCAGAGCGACGCTTCGCGTTGTGCGGTTAAATAGTCGTGTTTCCAGCTGTGCTTCGAGGCGTGCAATCGCTTTACCCGCGGCGGAACGGGTTAATCCCAGCGCTTTTCCTCCGGCGACAAAGCTCCCGCTTTCCGCGATGGCCACGAAAACACGCAGGCTGCCGAGATCGAGTTCTGAATGGTTTTTAGCGCCTGAGCGGATCGGCATTGGTGAACCCTTTTCGTCAAATCATTGAGCATAATCTTTTTTGTTTAATCACAGTAGACAATGGAGAAATAAATGCTTCCTGATAACGCCCAGGCAGCCCTTAAGGGCTGGATAAAAGCCGCCGGGCCGGTTGTGAAGAAGGTGTATGGCCAGTCTGATACCGACTGGAAAGAGGTTCGGGCTGAGTATGTGAAACAGCTTGATAAATTGTTCCCTGCCGTGGAGGGTGCAACCTTTGCTCACGTCAGCCTGGGCGGCGTTGGGACAATGTTGGTCACGCCTGCGGAGGTCATTGATGGCCGGGTGATGCTTTACATTCATGGCGGTGGCTACGTTCACGGTGGGGTAGAAGCCTATCGGGGATTAACCGGACGTTATGCTTGCGGCCTGAAGGCTAAAGTGTTTGCGGTTGATTATCGTCAGGCGCCTGAGTTTCCTTTCCCGACGCCAATTGATGACGTATTTCAGGCCTACCGAACCTTGCTTGAGCAGGGTATAAATCCGCGCTCGCTGACTATCTCGGGGGATTCTGCCGGTGGCGCGATGGTTGTCACGCTGATGCGTAAAGCGCGCGATGCGGGCCTTGCATTACCCGCCGCCGCCGTGGCGATTTCGCCGTGGGCTAACTTAACGCATAGCGGCGCATCTGCAACGGTTCGGGATGGGCTGGATCCTTTATGCAGCGTAGCTTTCCTGAACCAACTGGCCCGAAGTTTTCTTGCCGGAGAGCTGCCCACACATCCGGACGCCTCTCCGGTTTTTGCCGATGTACAAGGACTTTCTCCCACGCTGATACAGGTTGGTGAAAACGAGGTGATGCTGAGCGACGCCATTCGCCTTGCGTCCCACATGAGCGAAAGCCGGGTTCGCACCACGCTGGAAGTTTGGCCGGAAATGTTTCACGTCTGGCATTTGTTTGCCGGGATATTGCCGGAGGCAGACCAGGCGCTGAGAAACGCGATAAGATTCCTGGAAGATGCGCTAAACCCGGGCAATATCGGGTGAGATAAAAATGATTCATCTGCGGGCGTGCGGATTGCGCGCCTTTGAATAATGGGGAGAGAAAGTCGTGTCAGACAGAGAAATTATTATGCCACCGTCCATGCAAGTGCTTGCTGAGCGGGCGGGTTATGCGCCCGCGGTGGTGGTAGGCAACACGGTTTATTGCGCGGGTCAGGTGGGGCGCTCGCCTGATTTACAGGTAATCACTGACCCAAGGGCGCAATTTATGGCCTGTTGGGAAAACCTGCGTCTGGTCCTGCAGGCAGCGGGCTGCAGCTTTGAGGATGTCGTGGAGATGACGACTTACCACGTAGACATGAAGGAACATATGGATGTTTTTCGGGAGGTGAAAGATGCCCTATTCCCGAGAGGGCACTGTGCCTGGACTTGCGTCGGGGTGTCCGAACTGGCTCGCCCGGGGCTGCTGGTAGAAGTGAAATGTATTGCTGTGAGAAGATTGGCGTAGCATAAAAAAACCGGCTGAGTAAGCCGGTCTTTTTATCAGATTTTGCAGGCGTCGCCGCAGTCGTCATCGGCCACTACGGACTGAGCTTTTTTGTCTGCGTCTTCCTGGCGCTCGGCGTTGCGCGCTTCGGCTTCATCTAATCCGGAAAAAACCAGATTATCGAGATCGATTTCCATAGGTCACCTGTCGTGGTTTAGTGAATAACTCGCTTTATGATATGCAACCTTTCGGGCTTTCGCATCCCAAAACACCGCCGGACGCTCAAAACGCTAAAATTGACGTTTTCATGCGCTACGGCTTGCGTGTAAAAATGAAATTTGGAGTTTATCAGGTTGAAGAAAAGCGAATACAGAAGGGAACTGCTTTAGCAAATATGGTGCGTCCGAGTGGACTCGAACCACCGACCCCCACCATGTCAAGGTGGTGCTCTAACCAACTGAGCTACGGACGCACTGAATATCTGAAAATGGTGCGTTCAATTGGACTCGAACCAACGACCCCCACCATGTCAAGGTGGTGCTCTAACCAACTGAGCTATGAACGCATTGTTGTCTTGGCGACAGCGGGGACGAATATTAGCGATACACCTCGGGGCTTGCAAGGGGAAACTCGCAATTTTATTCCAGATTTCACGCAATTGCCGAGCATCTGCGCAGAGTGTTGAGAAAGTAGCCGCTGACGCGGCCACTTCTGTTTAATTAACGTGCAGCACGCTGCAGGATAGTGACGGAAGGCTGACGTTGCAGCCAGCGCATGCGCAGCATCATCAGAATAGCGGCGGAGGTCAGGCCGACAATAAAGCCAATCCAGAACCCTGCCGGCCCCATCGGTTCAACCACCCAGTCGGTAAGCGCCAGCACATAGCCGCTCGGCAGACCGAGCACCCAATAGGCGATAAAGGTGATAAAGAAGATCGAACGCGTATCTTTATAGCCGCGCAGCACGCCGCTGCCGATAACCTGAATCGAGTCGGAGATTTGATAAATCGCCGCCAGCAGCATCAGGTGCGCAGCCAGCGCCACAACCGCCGGGTTGTCGTTATAAAGCAGTGCGATGTGCTCGCGGAAGGTGACGGTAAACAGCGCCGTACACATCGCCAGGCAAATCGCCACGCCAACGCCGGTGCGGGCGGCGACCTGCGCGTCCAGGGTTGAGCCCTGGCCAAGGCGGAAGCCAACCCGGATGGTCACCGCTGCGCCTAATGAAAGCGGTAACACAAACATCAGCGAGCTAAAGTTAAGCGCAATCTGGTGGCCGGCAACGTCGGTAATGCCGAGTGGAGACACAAGCAGGGCGACGACGGCGAACAGCGTCACTTCGAAGAATAACGCCAGCGCAATCGGCAGCCCAAGCTGGCTTAAACGTTTAAGCACCGCCCAGTCCGGTTTACTGAAATCGTCCGGGTTTTTAATGTCGCGCATCGAGCGGGCTTTCTTGATATAGGAAAGCATGCTGAAGAACATCACCCAGTAAACCGCCGCCGTTGCCACACCGCAGCCCACGCCGCCCAATTCCGGCATGCCGAAATGGCCGTAAATAAAGATATAGTTAACCGGAATGTTCACCAGCAGGCCAATAAAGCCCATCACCATGCCAGGCTTGGTTTTTGCCAGGCCTTCGCACTGGTTACGTCCTACCTGGAAGAACAGATAACCCGGTGCCCCCCAAAGCAGCGCGCGCAGGTAACGTACGGCTTTATCCGCCAGTTCCGGATCGATGTTGTGCATGGCATGAATGATATAGCCCGCGTTCCAGAGCACCACCATCACCAGCACGGAGACCATGCCGGCCAGCCAGAATCCCTGGCGAACCTGGTGTGCAATGCGCTCGCGTCGGCCCGAGCCGTTAAGTTGCGCCACGGTTGGCGTTAAGGCCAATAGCAGCCCGTGGCCAAAGAGAATTGCGGGCAGCCAGATAGAGGTGCCGATGGCAACGGCCGCCATGTCGGTAGCGCTGTAGCCACCGGCCATGACGGTATCGACGAATCCCATTGCGGTTTGAGCGACCTGCGCGATGATGACAGGTATCGCCAGGGCAAGGAGCTGGCGAGCTTCGGTGAGGTACTTCTGCATATTTACACCTGATTATTTTTATATGTATTAGAGACTAAAAAAGCCGCCAAAACAGGCAGCAAGAAGATGAACAGGGGAGATAGCCAGTCTATTGTAGCGAGAGTTTATTTATACGCCAGTCAAAAATATAGCGTGAGCACGAGGAGCGCTGGCAAGCTTATTTTCCAACTGCTAAAGTGCGAAAATGTCTGTTAAAGGCGGTAGCGTTACCGCATGTGATTTACCAGGAGTTTTTAGATGTTTACAGGTATTGTGCAGGGCACGGCTACCCTGGTTTCCATCGATGAGAAACCGAATTTCCGCACCCACGTTATTGATATGCCAACTGAAATGCTGCCAGACCTTGAAACCGGTGCTTCGGTAGCGCACAACGGCTGCTGCCTGACGGTGACCGAAATTAACGGGAATCACGTCAGCTTTGACCTGATGAAAGAGACGCTGCGTATTACCAACCTCGGTGAGTTAAACGTGGGCGACAGCGTTAACGTAGAGCGTGCGGCCAAATTTAACGATGAAATCGGCGGCCATTTAATGTCGGGCCATATTATGACCACGGCAGAAATTTCTAAAATTCTGACCTCAGAAAATAACCGCCAAATCTGGTTTAAGATTCAGGATAAAGCCCTGATGAAATACATCCTTTATAAAGGATACGTGGGCATCGACGGTATTAGCCTGACGGTGGGCGAGGTGACCGCAACGCGTTTTTGTGTACACCTGATCCCAGAAACGCTGGAGCGTACTACTCTCGGCGCTAAAAAGCTGGGGCAGCGCGTGAACATTGAAATCGACCCGCAGACCCAGGCGATTGTCGACACCGTTGAGCGCGTGTTGGCCAGCCGCGAGGCGGCGCTGGTGGCGGCAATTCCTGCCGGCGAATAAACGTTTCAAGCCATAACAAAACGGGGCCATTTGGCCCCGTTTTTGTTTGTTAGTCCTGCTCGTTAAACCCGTTTTCTGCGGCGGTTTTCATAAACCATTCGCCGCTTTTCTTGATGGTACGCTGCTGGGTATTGAGATCCAGCGAGACAAATCCATAGCGGTTTTTGTAGGCGTTGCACCAGGACCAGTTATCAATAAAGGTCCACATATGGTAGCCAAGACAGTTGCTGCCCTCGCTGATGCCTTTATGCAGCCACTTCAGATGGTCGCGGACGAAATCGATGCGGTAATCATCGTCTATCTGCCCGGCCTTGATAAAGCGCTGCTCGTTTTCCACGCCCATGCCATTTTCTGAAATATAGCAGGCCGGGTTGCCGTAGTTTTCGCGCAGATTGGTCAGGATATCGTAGATCCCACGCTCGTAAATCTCCCAGCCGCGATAAGGGTTCATTTTGCGCCCAGGCATCTCATAGGACTCAAAGAACCACTCCGGCATAAACGGACTCTCCGGGTTAACCAGCGTGTCGCGGCATTTAATGCGGCGCGGCTGGTAGTAGTTAATGCCGAGCAGGTCTACGACGCCTGCGGCAAGCAGGGCTTTATCTTCCGGCTGGCAGGCCGGCAGCTTATCGTGCTCTTTCAGGAAGGCAATAAGCTCTGCAGGGTATTCGCCACGCAGCGCCGGGTCGAGGAAGCTGCGGTTGAACATCAGGTCAGCCAGGTTTGCCGCCTTCACGTCTGCAGGGTTCTGCGAGCGCGGGTAAGAAGGCGTTAAGTTAAGAATGATGCCAATCTGGCCGTCGTCATTACGCGCGTGGTAAGCCTTAACCGCTTTCGCATGGGCAATCATGGTGTGGTAGGCCACGGTTACCGCGCGGTTGAAATCCACCACGTTAGGATAGTGGTAGTCATAGAGGTAGCCGCATTCAACCGGCACAACCGGCTCATTAAAGGTAAACCAGTGTTTCACGCGGTCGCCGAACAGTTCAAAGCAGGTATTGGCGTAGGCGGCATAAGCGTCAACCACTTCACGGCTTTCCCAGCCACCTTTTTCCTGCATCACCATTGGCATATCAAAATGGTACAGGTTAATAAACGGCTTAATGCCCTGGGCTAGCAGCTCGTCTATCACCTTATTGTAGAACTCCACCGCCAGCGGGTTGACTTCGCCGGTGCCGTCCGGGATCAGGCGAGCCCAGGAAATCGAGGTGCGGAAGGTATTATGGTTGAGCTTTTTCAGCAGGGCGATGTCCTGCTTCCAGCGCTGATAGAACGTGGAGGTATTTTGCGGCCCGACGCCGTGGTGGAAACGGTTCGGCTGCTCGGCGAACCATCGATCCCAGATGGTTTCAGACTTGCCAAAATTCAGCGCTTCACCTTCGGTTTGTGGGCCGGAAGCGGCGCTGCCCCACCAGAAATGCTCAGGAAATGCGTATTTCATCGTTATCCTCACGGTCAGGCCTGTCATCTCCGACAGGCAATCATTTATTCGGTCAATGTCGTGATTGTCTGTGATTGATGAAACCGGTTTCTATGGCAGGAAACGATATCTGTTAAGCAGATCAAGCCGCCACGCTCAGACAGGCCTAAACCTGTGAGGCTAATCACATTGGTGCGCAAGGAGAGACAATTGAAAATGAAAAAACCCGGCAAACGCCGGGCTGGTTTTAGCGAGGAACGCGCAGACCGTGCTCGATGCCGCGGCTGAAGACTACCTGCCAAAGTTGGATATCGCGTGCCCGGAAAGCACCGGCGCAGGCGTTCAGGTAGTAGCTAAACATCCTTTTAAAGCGTTCAGAGTAGTTATCGGCGATTTCCGGCCAGCTGGCGAGAAAACGTTCGTGCCAGGCCATCAGCGTTTTGTCATAGTCGGCGCCGAAGTTGTGCCAGTCTTCCATCACAAAATGCGGCTCGCTGGCGTCGGCAATCTGACGCACAGAAGGCAGGCAACCGTTAGGGAAAATGTACTTATTAATCCACGGATCGACGTTGTTGTCGGTCTTTTTAGAACCTATCGTGTGCAGCAGGAAAATACCGTCTGGTTTGAGATTGCGGTCGGCAACCTCAAAGTAGGTGGCATAATTTTTTGGCCCAACGTGCTCAAACATCCCGACGGAGACAATGCGGTCAAATTGCTCATTCAGGTCGCGGTAATCCTGCAGAAGGATGGTCACATCCAGGCCTTTGCAGCGCGCCTGCGCCATTTTTTGTTGTTCCGCAGAGATGGTGACGCCGAAGACTGAAACGTCGTAGTTTCGTGCGGCATACTCGGCAAGACCGCCCCAACCGCAGCCGATGTCCAGCAGCTTCATGCCGGGTTTAAGCTGAAGTTTTTCGCAGATCATTTTGAGCTTGGCGTCCTGCGCTTCGCTGAGATTGGTGGCTTCTTTCCAGTAGCCGCAGGAATACTGCATGTGCTTGTCGAGCATTCGGTTGAACAGGTCGTTGCCGAGATCGTAATGTTCTTTGCCGACTATCCAGGCGCGTTTCTTCGACTGCAGGTTAACCAGCCTTGCCGCCGCGATACGCAGGGTATCTTTGAAATGATGGGGCAGTTGATTTTCCAGCCCGGCGCGCAGGACTTTGGTGAAAAAGATATCCAGCCGTTCGCATTCCCACCAGCCGTCCATATAGCTTTCGCCAAGGCCGAGGGAACCTTCCTGCAGAACGCGTTTAAAAAAATCCGGGTTTTTAACCTGAATATCGAAAGGGTTTGAGCCGTTGAGCGTAATACCTGCCCGACTCAGCATTTCATTTGCGATACGATACCATTCGTTATCTCGTACGCTCACTTCTTCTATACACGATGAACTCATAGCTTCTCCATCACCTTGTTGTGATCAGAACCTTAAAACAGCGTAGACGCTATTCACGGCTTGTGAGAACTCTCACGGAAAAATCCGCGTGCCTGATATCCGACGTAGAACAGAGAAAGGAAGGATTCTCCCTTACTGAAAGGCCATCCATGGAAAAACGGAAGCGCTCCGGCTTCCGCAAAAATAAAATTGATAAGGCTTATAGCAGAACCGCCATTACTATAAGCCCGTTTTATTGAGGGTTCAACGGAATATTGTTAGCAAGCTAATCACACAATATTCACATTATCGCTGCTGTTACTGTGCGTTAGAAAACTCACGGCGAGTCTCGCTTTCAGCCTCACGACCGGCCGTTTTCTGCAGGGCATACCCCAGCGCGGCAAGCAGGATAGTCGCCAGCATCACGCTGGTGGTGGTGATAAGCGGGGTCGTCACCAGCCAGGAAACCATCAGGCTTGCGAGGAAGCAAAGCCCAAGCTGAAGGGTGTTTTGCAGCGCTGCTGCTTTCCCGGTTGCCTGCGGGAACGGCAGCAGCGCAGAGGCGACAACGATCGGGTAGATGGCACCGTTTGCCGCAGCCATGATGCAGAACGGGATCAGCAACAGCGTCAGGTCAGCATAGCCGCTGACCGCCACGCCCCACGTCGCCACAACGCTCAGGGCATAAAGCGCTAGCAGCCACGGCAGCAGTTGCTTGCCGTTCCATTTTTGCAGCGCGCTGCGGCAGCCATAGCCGCCCACCAGGAAAGCGACCGTCTGCGGCATATAGCTCAGGCCAATCGCTGCCGGGCCGTAGCCCATCTCATTCAGGATAAACGGCGAGCCGGTCAGCCAGGCGAAGAAGCTGGCGGAGCAGGCGGCGTAAATCAGCACGTTACCGCCGTAAATACGAGAGCGTAATAAAGAGAAGAAGCTGACCTTGTTGTCTGCGGTTTGCTCGTGGTGCTGAGTACGAGGCTTGAGGCGTAGCGTAGGGATCATCAGCAGCAAAGCGATGGCAAACAGTACGGCAAAAATGGCCTGCCATTCAAAATGGTTCAGCAGCCAGCTTCCCAGCAGCGGTGCCAGCGCCGGAGAAAGCCCTACCAGCGGCATAATCGTGGCAAAGATACGGCCTGCACGGTTGGCCGGGTAATAGTCGGTTACCAGCGCCTGCCAGCTGACCGCGGCGGAACAAACGCCCACGGCCTGGATAAAACGCAGGACCAGAAGCGACGTTGCATCCCGCACCCAAAGCATCCCGATGCAGCCGACGGCAAACATCGCCAGGCCAATCAGCAGCACGGGTTTACGCCCGAAACGATCGGAAAGCGGCCCCCAGACAAGCTGGGCAAAGGCAAAGCCCGCCAGGAACAGGCTCAGGCTGGCGCTCACCGCCGAGGCGTTAGTCCCCAGGTCTTGCTGAATGGCCGCAAAGGCGGGCAGGTACATGTCTGTGGCGAGAAAGCCGAGTACGCTCAGGCCAGCCAGCCAGATAAGAAATCCCTTTGATGGTTGCATATTTCACTCTTGATTTTGATAGCAGGTTAACGGGGCAGGAGTCTACGGAGTGCAAAACCGCTTGTGAAACGCTAATATTTGCGCGTTGCATTCAAATTTTTTGCAGGCAAAAAACATGTGGTCTGAATATTCTCTCGAAGTCGTGGATGCCGTGGCGCGCAACGGTAGTTTCAGCGGGGCAGCGCAGGAGTTGCATCGTGTGCCTTCTGCCATCAGCTATACCGTGCGCCAACTTGAAGAGTGGCTGGCCGTACCGCTGTTTGAACGACGTCATCGGGACGTTGAGCTGACCGCCGCTGGGGCTTTCTTTCTTAAAGAAGGGCGTTCTGTTATCAAAAAAATGATGGCAACGCGCCAGCAGTGCCAGCAGATAGCCAACGGCTGGCGCGGGCATCTCTCCATCGCGGTAGATAATATCGTGAAGCCGGAGCGTACTCGCCAGCTAGTGCTCGATTTTTATCGTCATTTCCCGGACATCGAGCTGAGGGTGTTTCAGGAGGTTTTCAACGGCGTGTGGGATGCGCTGGCGGACGGGCGCGTTGAGGCGGCGATAGGCGCAACGCAGGCGATCCCCGTCGGAGGGCGCTACGCGTTTCGGGACATGGGCGCACTGAGCTGGCGCTGCGTGGTGGCGGCCGATCATCCGCTTGCGCAACACGAGGAGATCATCCTTGATGATGAAATTCGGCCCTGGCCGTCGCTGGTGCTGGAGGACACGTCCCGCTCGTTGCCCAAGCGCATTACCTGGCTTCTGGACAACCAGCGCCGCGTGGTGGTGCCGGACTGGGCGTCGGGCGCCGATTGCCTGACGGCAGGATTATGCATTGGCATGGTGCCCACGCACATTGCGAAACCGTGGCTCGAACGTGGCGACTGGAAAGAGTTGAGGCTGGAGAACCCGTTCCCGGATGCGGCCTGTTGCCTGACGTGGCGGCAGGATGACGCCTCGCCTGCGTTGAGCTGGCTGCTGGACTATTTAGGGGACAGTGAGACGATGAATCAGGAATGGCTCCAGGAGCCAGGGACTGAATCCCGGGCTCCTGAAGAGGCTTAGCGGCGGTAATCGCGGAACGGGCCGTCGGCCACCGAGCGGCGTTCGATGAGGCGCGGATGGACTTCTATGGTCTGCGACTCTTCCCGTTTGTTGATAATGCGGTCGAGCAGCATGTTAAAGGCCGTTTCACCGAGGCGTTCTTTTGGCTGATGGATAGTGGTCAGCGCCGGAGAGAAATAGCGGGCGTTGCGCACGTTATCGTAGCCGATAATCGAGATATCCTGCGGCACGCGCAGCCCCATCTCATCCGCTGCGCAAATCGCACCCATTGCCATAATATCGCCGCCGCAGAAGACCGCAGTAGGACGATGTGGTTGATTAAGCAGCTGCTGCATGGCGCGATAGCCAGATTCCGGCTCGAAGTCGCCCTGAACCACCCAATTTTCCGGCACTTTGATATTGGCTTCTTCAAGCGCTTTCAGGAAGCCAGCGTGACGACCACCGCCGGTGTTACGCTCCAGCTGGCCCGGGATCGCGCCGATGTCGCGGTGTCCGCGCTCAATCA
Source organism: Cedecea neteri (assembly GCF_000757825.1). Taxonomy (GTDB): domain Bacteria; phylum Pseudomonadota; class Gammaproteobacteria; order Enterobacterales; family Enterobacteriaceae; genus Cedecea; species Cedecea selenatireducens. The sequence continues at coordinate 741,176 of NZ_CP009451.1, read as the reverse complement.
GGTAACGGCCTGCGAGATAACCGCCGTGGAAGGCGTTATCGACCACGGAGTCGGTAAAATCGGCGCGGGCTTCGCCCCAGTCCATCACCACCATAGGAATATGACGGTACTCTTCCAGCGTAGAGAGCAGGGTCTGTGGATATTCGGAGCACATGACCAGCAGGCCATCGACGCGTTTTTGCGCCATCATCGACAGGTAGGCTTGCTGCTTCTCAAAGTTGTTGTGCGCGTTGCCGAGGATCAGGGTGTAGCCTTTGGCGAAGCAGCTGTTCTCAACCGACTCGATAATTTCAGCAAAATAGGGCGCTTCGCTGGAGGTCGCGAGCAGGCCAATCGATTTGGTGTGGTTGACCTTCAGGCTGCGCGCCACGGCGCTCGGCGAATAGTGCAGCTCTTTGATAGCTGCCCAGACGGCGTTGCGCGTCTCTTCCGCCACAAAACGGGTCTTGTTAATGACATGTGACACAGTGGTAGTGGAAACGTTTGCGCGCTTCGCTACGTCCTTAATGGTTGCCATTAGATGTCACTCCAGACCATATCGTAAACTCCTGATAACTCATGTGTTAAACGTTTGCCTTCGCTAACTCCTGGGGCAACACGTTGGTTGCAGGCCTGTCGGGGATGCGACATACAGCGGGAGGAGGGCGTTGCCGGGCGATACGCGGTAAATTAGCGAAGGATTTTGGCTTATCCCGGGGCAAAGTGGAAGAGGGAAAACCGATATCTGTGCAAAACCAGCAGGATTTTTATCGTTAATTGTGGGAAAATCATCCCACTTACGCTTTGTAGGGAAATAAAAGGAGCTTACGATGAGTACCGATCTGAAGTTTTCCGTAGTGACTACGGTTATCGTACTGAGTCTGATTGTTGCCGGGGCGTTAACCGCCGTACTGCACTGATTTAATAAGGGCCGCAAAAAGCGGCCCTTAATACAGGTCAAAACATCACTGAAAATCAGCCTGCCAGGTTTTGCGCAACAAAGTTCCAGTTAACCAGCGCCCAGAATTGGTCCAGATAAACCGGGCGCGCGTTGCGGTAGTCGATGTAGTAAGCGTGTTCCCAGACGTCCACTGTCAACAGCGGTTTTGCCCCGGTTGTGAGCGGAGTTCCTGCGTTAGAGGTCGAGACGATAGCCAGGCTACCGTCGCTGTTCTTCACAAGCCAGGTCCAGCCGGAGCCGAAGTTTTTGATAGCCGCTTCGGTGAACTGTTTTTTAAATGCTTCCACGCTGCCAAACGCGTTATTGATGGCGGCCAACACTTCCCCGTCAGGCTCTCCCCCGGCGTTTGGCGCCAGGCAGTGCCAATAGAACGTATGGTTCCAGACCTGAGCGGCATTATTGAAAATACCGCCGTCAGACTCTTGCACGATCTCTTCCAGCGATTTCCCTTCAAACGGGCTGCCTTTGACGAGGTTGTTCAGGTTAGTGACGTAGGTCTGATGATGCTTGCCGTAATGGTACTCGAGGGTTTCGGCCGAGATATGCGGGGCCAGCGCATCTTTGGCATAGGGCAGGGCGGGTAGTTCGAACGACATTGCTTCACTCCTTGTTATTTTGCTTCACAATATAACTACATTTTGTGTGGATATAAGGTTAACAAATTACGGGAGTGCGAAAAAGCGAAATGAAACAACAAAATAAAACAGCCCGTTGCCGGGCTGTTAACGTTTAAATCAGTTTGATGCGGATAAGATTAACGAATGGTTTTTGGCGTCATGACCCGGCGGGCACCCACATAATGGCGCTGCCAGTAATCTTCGCTCAAAGAAGTAATTTGGATATCGCGGCCGCTGCGAGGAGACTGAATAAATTTACCGTTGCCGACGTAAACGCCAACGTGGTCAGCCGTGCCGCGGCCCTGAGTACGGAAGAAGACCAGGTCGCCGCTTTCCAGTTCGCCGCGGTCAACGGAAGAGGCATCACGTAGGTGATACATTTCGTTGGCGGTGCGTGGAATACGGATGTTCACCAAATCTTTATAAGCGTAATAAATTAGCCCGCTGCAGTCGAAGCCCGTGCGGGGAGAAGTGCCACCCCAGCGGTATGGTTTGCCAATTTGCCCCATCAGCTTATTCATGGCCGTTTTTTGCGCTTTCTGCACTCTCACCTTATGCGCCTGAGCGATGGTCAGATTCTTTTCAGACTTCACCTTCACGCACTGCTTTTTATGCCCTTTACGATGGGTGCATTTTTCAGTGTAGGCAAGGGTGGCTGCGGCTGGCTGTACGGCTATTTTCTGAGAGGTTTTTTTGCTGCTGGTTTTAGCGAGGGTGGTGCTTTTGCCTGAGGCGCTGCGTTTTGCAACTTTGGCTTTTACCGGCGATGCGTCTTTTTTACCGGACTTCTTTGTGGAGGCTGTGCTGCTTTTTTGTTTGGCCTTTGTTTTCTCTTTGCCCTTGTTGCTTTTACCGGAAGTTGTTTTCGCCGTGTGGCTTTTCTGTGCAACAGGGTGGCGGACGTGCTCGGACGCCTGCGTCAAAGGTGTATAGGGCAAAGCAAATAGCAGAGCACATAGCGTGATAGAGATTTTATTTATCCGCGCCACTCGTCAATCCCCTGATAAATGAAGGCAAGATGCTAACCATCATGCCTGCGTATGATTTTTGCGAAACCCGACGATTCTAATGCATAAAAGCCGATAATGTTAATAGGCAAATACTATTTAACGGTCAAAAGTGGAAGCTATAGCTAGAAAATTAATCATTACCGGGCGTTATCGGCTGTTTTATTGATCGCGGATGAGGCAAATTGCTCATTTTCGAGCACCGTAAAAGTGTTATTCTTAAAGCATGTTTGCATGCCCCGGCAGTTCAGAAAAACCCTGCTAAAAATGGTGTTTTCTGGCCGGGGTGCAACTGGCTACAATGACAGGCTATTGCCGTATCAAGGTTTGAGGAAGCAAGACAATGAGCACTATTGAAAAAATTCAACGCCAGATCGCTGAGAACCCAATTCTTCTGTATATGAAAGGCTCCCCGAAGCTGCCGAGCTGCGGCTTCTCCGCTCAGGCCGTTCAGGCACTGTCTGCCTGCGGCGAGCGCTTCGCCTACGTGGATATTCTGCAGAACCCGGACATCCGCGCCGAGCTGCCTAAATACGCTAACTGGCCAACGTTCCCACAGCTGTGGGTGGACGGTGAGCTGGTCGGCGGCTGCGACATCATCATCGAGATGTACCAGCGCGGCGAATTGCAGGCGCTGATCAAAGAAACCGCAGAAAAACATAAATCTGAAGAGCCAGGCGCAGAGTAATCTCGTCAGGCACTAAAAAGCGGCCCGGAGGCTAAGGCCGATCGTTTAAGGATTGGTTGACCGATCCGGTGGCTGGTGTAAAAAGGGTTCATGTTCATCATGGACCCTTTTTAAATGGAACTTTTACACGCTCTCGGCATTATCAATCTTACTGCACCCGACGAGGTTCAGAGCCTCGCTGACCTGCCTTCCCCCGACCTCATCCAGCAGGCTTTTACCTTCACTGATACCGTCACCCTGCGCTAGCGGAAACTCCCTCTTGAGTCCATGGTCTGGCTGGTTATCGATATGGCCATCTTCAACAATATACCCATGAGTCATATCGTTAATCTGCTGGATATTGTTGACCGTACCGGACGTTCCTTCACCGCACCCGCAGAAAAAAGTTGGGTGAGGATGCCATCCGGGCGCTGTTTGATATCACTCAGTGACACTGGCATAAAGAAGCAATACATCCTCTCTGGCACGGGCTGACACTCAATGCCGTCGACGGCGTGGTCTGGCATACGCAGGACACGCCTGAAAATGCAGAGGCTTTCGGCAAGGCCTCCAACCAGCATGGTGATCGCGGATATCCGCAGGTTCGCATGGTCTGTCTGATGGAGCTCAGCAGTCACCTGCTGCGCGCGAGTGTGTCAGGCCGCTATGACATAAACGAAATGCGCCTGGCGGCGCAACTGGCAGAAAGCGCTCCGGATAACAGTATTACGCTGTTCGATAAGGGGTTTTACTCTTTGGGGCTGTTGCAGCCCTGGCATAGTGCGGGCGAAAATCGCCACTGGTTAACGCCGCTGAAAAAAAACACGCAGTACGAAGTCGGCCGTAAACTCGGCAAACAGGACGAGCTGATACGACTGAAAACCACGCCACAGGCCAGAAAACAGTGGGAAGGTCTGCCGGAAGAACTGACCGGGCGGCTAATCCGTCGCAGGGTCAATGGCGTGGAGCGGCAGGTGCTGACGTCAATGACCGATGCGATGCGTTATCCCGGCCGCCAGCATGGCGGAGCTTTATAAGCATCGCTGGGAAATCGAGTTGGGGTATCGCGAAGTTATTACGTTTATTAATCGGACTGCCGTGGTCATCTCCGGGAGCGATCCCGGGTCATCTGAAACACTTTTACAGCAATGCAGCGATGCTGAAACTGCCCTCGAGACAGGAGCGGGAGTATGTGAGAGAAGTGAGGGAGAAAAGGTCAAAACATCCCTTAAAAAACAATGTCGGTCATATTAAGTGACCGGCATTAACCCTCCACCCTCCCTTTTTTGCCATGCCCGGAATGCCCCCTGGCGACGCATATTTATCCCGGGTAACGCTTTACCCTGCGTGACCGCCCGGGCTCAGGGAGAATAATATCCCCGTAGCTCTTAAAGGAGTTCCCGATGATGTCTGTTTTCAGCCACACCCCTTCGGCCACGGTCCTCGACAACCGCGGCCTGAGCGTGCGCGATATCGCGTACCACCGCCATCCGGATACCCCGAACGTTACTCGGGAGCGCATCGCCCGCCACCGGTACGACGCCCGCGGCTTCCTGACCCAGAGCGCCGACCCGCGTCTGCACGCCGCCGGCCGGCCGTTTATTGCCGTCAGCAACATCTGTACCGCCGGGGCAAGGGTGCTGCAGGACCTGCGCTACGGGTACGACCCGGTGGGCAACGTGCTCCGCGTGCGCAACGACGCCGAAGAGACCCGCTTCTGGCGCAACCAGAAAGTGGTGCCGGAAAACACTTACGCCAACACAACTGACCAGCTGCAACGCATCGCTGGTCAGTTGTGCCGTCATCCGTAATGTCACCGGACCGCTTCTGATTAGGGCCGCTGGCGTGAAAATCCTGAGTAGTGGAGGGGCCACCATCACCGCTACCGGCATCCCGCTCATAATTAGCAACTAAAACATTGCTCGATTATGTACCCCATGACTTTTTCCAGAGAATTTTAATTTTACTTGTGTTAGCTCATATTTATGTATATCACTCTTTATTTTTTTCACCTGAACCACCTCAAATAATGTGCCTGGCAATGAAATTACCTCTTTGACTGTGGAACCAATGCCTTTAAGTTTTTTAGCATCGACACCTATTTTTAGCAGGCGATTTTTGAGATCATCATAAGCCAACGGTGATAAGAGGCCTTCTTTGAAAACATCGGCCGGGACGTCTTTAACTTTAAAAAGAACTGGATGGAGCCTTCTTTCCTCGGAAGAGTCAATAAATGACCTCGATACCAGATCGCTTTCGCTGAAAAAAGAAAACTGATGGGATTGCAGCATAGCCCCGGCTTTCAGATCCCCGAAATGCTCATCAGGGACCAAAGCACCACGATATATCACCTTACCTCCGGCATAGGATGTTAGTTTATCTACTGCCTGCAGAAAATTACCTGTCATGGTTTCTCTATTCATACCTGCTTTATTAAATTCCTGCGGAATGTTAACTGGCTCGGGTAAATGCTCTTTTCCGTGCAAAAAATTATGTCTGATAAGATTTTGTGGATATTGCCCCTCAGAAATCGCTTTTTTATGCTGTCTGATTTCTGACGGACTAAGGGAGACATCATCGGCGTTTACTCTTTCACTTTCAGGCAGAGGATAGTCAGGAAGAGTAGCTAACGACGCGGTAGATCTCTGCGGCCTGATGCTGGTCATTCTTTTGAACATTTTTCCGTTACTATCAATACCTGAACCGGGGTTATTCCGGCACATGCGGAACAGGTTCATCCCGTCCACCGTCCCCGCCGGGTCCGCGCTGAGCCAGCGGCCTGCCCACGGCTGATAGTACCGGTAGCCGTAATAGTACAGCCCCGTCGCGTCACGCTCCTTGCCCGAGTAGCGGATGGTTTTGTAGTCCGCTTCGGTCTGGCTGCGCGCCGTCAGGATGGCCGTGCCGCCGTACGGGTAGTACTCCTCCCGGCTGATGACCTGGCCGTCGGCGTCCAGCTCCAGCCCACCGCTCCCCGTCAGGTTATCGTGGCTGTAACGCAGCTGGTCGTGGTCGATGCCCGCCGGCCTGCCGCTCTCCCAGTGCAGCACCCGCACCTGCGCCCGGCCCGCCTCGCCCACGGTAATCACCTGCAGGCGCTCCGTCTCCGTGTCGCCCGCCCTTGTGCGGCGCAGCTCCAGCCCCGGCAGATACGTCACCCGCTGCGTCTGCCAGCTGCGGCCGGTTTGCTGCACGCTGACCTTCAGCACCCGCTGGCTCTGGCTGTCATAGCGATAGCTCTCCCGGTCATCCGTCCCGCCCTCACGCCCCACCGGCGTCACCTGCCGCAGCTCGTTGCGCGGCGTCCAGGCCAGGTGCTGCCCCGGCTGCAGCCGCGTCTGCTGCCCGCCCGCCGTGAACAGGGCCTCCACCTCTGCCGGGCTGGCCGTCAGGGTGCTCAGCACGCCCCGGTTGCTGCGGTCGCTTATGGTGATATTTGTGGTGTAAGTGTTGTTCGTGGCCGGGGCGCGGTGGCATATCTGCGTCAGGTTACCGGCTTCGTCGTAGCGGTAGGTGCGGGTGTAGTTCGTGTATGCAGAGCCGTCGGTGGGCAGGGGAATGGTCGCTGAGGGGAGATGGCTGCCCTGTTGTCCGGCGTTCGCCATCTCGCGCCCGGTGGCGCTGACCAGCTGGTACAGGCTGTCGTAGACGTAGGTGTTTTCCGGCACCACTTTCTGGTTACGCCAGAAGCGGGTCTCTTCCACGTCGTTGCGCACGCGGAGCACGTTCCCCACCGGGTCATAGTCGTAGCGCAGGTCCAGCAGGACCCTTGCGCCGGCGGCATGCCCGGCCGGACGCGCCGTTTTAATCCCGGTCAGGCGCTGCGTCCCGGCCTCATACGTGTACGTGGTCACCACGCCGTTGCCGTGCACCTCGCGCAGCGTCTGCCCGGCGGCCGAGTACGTCCGCGACCTCACGATGACCTGCTCCCTGCCGCCCTGCAGGGTCAGCCAGCTGCCCGAAAGCATCCCAGCCACGTCGTACGCCACCCGCTGCATATTACCCTGTGCATCCGTGGTGGTCAGCACGGCCCCGGTGGCGTCGGCGGTGGTGCGGGTGGTGTATGTTTCAGTATCGAGCCGGGCATTCCAGGCGGAGACGTCAGTCCCCTGCCAGTCGGCTGCCACATCGGGGTTATCCGCATCCTTCAGCAGGCGGCGGGTGACGGCCAGCGGGACGCCGGTCAGCGCCATGCTGTCGGTCTGCGCCAGGCCGGCGGGGTCGTAGTGGCTGACGCAGGCGCCGGCGAGGTTCAGGGCTTTGTCCGCCGGCGAGTGGCCGGCATACACGAAGCGCTCCGTGATGCGGGCGGCGTCGCCGGGGACCTGCTCGGTGATGCTGACCGGGCGGCCCGGCAGCGCGGCGGCCTCATACTGCCAGGTGCGGGTGAGGGCCTGGCGGAGGTCCGGGGTCCCGTCTCCGGCGGGACAGATGTTGCTGACGGCAATAAACGGCCGGCCGGCGGCGTCGCTGAGCGCCACGGTGGTGCCGTTGTCGGCACCCTGCGTGCGCAGGACGCTGCCGGTCAGGCCGGTGAGATAGCTGAAGTTCGCCCGGCCGGCGGCGTGCAGACGCGGGTTGGCGCTCAGGGCCAGGAAGCCGCGGGCGTCGTACCGGTGGCGGGCGATGCGCTCCCGGGTGACGTCCGGGGTATCCGGATGGCGGTGGTACGCGATGTCGCGCACGCTCAGGCCGCGGTTGTCGAGGACCGTGACCGTCGGGGTATTATAAAAATCTTTTAGTGAATTGATTATCATATATTTTACATGCCAGTTGTTAGTTAAAGGATCTGTTCAGATTGCCTTAAAGGCGGCGAGCGCCAGCGTATAGCGACTCTGGCGCCCGGCCAGGCCGTGGCTGCCGCCGTTAATAATACGGGTCACCTTAAGTAGGTTGCCCGTATGCTTCAGGCAACCGCGAGAGGCGAAAAACCATGCGGCAGAGCGGGCTGCCCCGGTGTCACTCTCCAGGCGTTCCGGAAAGCGAACCAGGTCCTCACCCAGCGCAAATCCACAGTCCCGGTAGTTGCTGCGTCCGGTTATCTGAATAAGTCCGCGGCCGCGGTAGTTCCAGCCGTCATCGGGGCCTTCATTACCCATCCTGCCACCGTAGACCCGACCGGCAATCGCCCGCTGTCTTACCTCAGGGAGAACCTTTTCGTCCGGATGCCGCCCCAGTCGCAGGGCCTCCTCCGCCGTCAGTCGTCCGGCCTGGACAAAAATATCAAGCCCCCGGGAGCTGTATTTAAAACTTTCCCGCAGAGTCCTGAACCCGCCGCTCTCATGTCCGATCTGAGCGATGAACATCGCCTGGTCCTCTGGCTGCGCGATATGCCATTCCTGCATAGCCTGAAGGACAGGGGCGTGCCAGCGTAACGCCGGGGCGTCTGTCAGCCCGGCGGCCGCTTCATAGCCCAGCAGCTGCACCTGACCGTCAGGGGGGTACACCACCCAGAAGTCGGTCGCGTTAGCCCCTTCAGCCTCCGGGGCAGGCTGCCAGTATTCGCAGCGGCTGAAGTCCTGCTCCACGCGGGGGCGCCAGGTACTGACGTCGTAGGTGGCCGCAAGTGTTGTATCCAGCAAGGTGTTGCGGGAAAGGGTGTACGCCCCGTCAGGACCGGCCGCACCGGCCTGGCCGCTGAGGCCGGTCAGGGCACCGCCGCCTTTGGGCAGGGAGGGGGCATTCAGGGCCAGGGTGTCTGAATGTGGCATAAAGGGTTCCTTAGCGGGCCACCCACAGGTGGCCCGGTCAGTTAGTTATATGGGAAAGGAATCACGCTTTGTGAGCCGCTCCCCGGCGTACCGGAGAGCGGGATGACCTATGCTTTTACAAGCAGAGGCTTTACTTCGCTGGCAAACGAGGTTCCACCGTCGCAGGCGGTGTAGTGTACCCGGACGATAACATCGTCCAGCGCCGCCAGCAGGGCAGTCTGCCCATCATCAGCTGCAAGCTTTTTGCCTCCGTTCAGCGTTTCCTCTGTCGCCCGCGGGAAACTCAGCGTCCATCGGGATACCGCGCCGGTACCCTCAAACGGCAGATAGCGCTCGTCGCTGAACTGCAGCTCAAAGACGCCGGCGTCGTTCATCCCGCCCGACAGCGCCACCTGCTGGCTGGCGCGCAGGTTCTGCACCAGCGTGCCGGCAGGTGCGTCGCTGACCTTGCCGTTAATCAGCGCCGCCACGGCGCCGGCATTTGCACGAAGCACGGTGGTGCTGCCGGTCTGGGTCAGCGTTGCCTTCACGTCCTGATAAGGCCCCAGCAGGGTCGGCAGGGTGACTGTGACCGTTTTCAGGGTGCGCAGGTAGTGGCCGGCATAGTCGTCGTCAAACAGTTTCTCCGTCAGGCTGAAGTCCAGGGAGCCGGACGCCTTAAACTTATTCCAGTCCTTTTCATCCACCCGGTTTTTCAGCGAGACGGTGCGCACAATATCCAGCCGGCGTTCGTTGCGCGTCAGCCAGGCTGACTCCATCTGCTGCAGGTTGAGCTGCAGCGTTTCCCCGACCAGCAGGCCGCGGTAGTGGTCGTTCCAGGCGCCGGTCTGGATGAAGGTGGTGGTGAAGTCCCCGAGCTCATACTGCCAGCAGGCCTGCGCGGACAGGCACAGGGACACTACGGCGTCGTAGGCCTGATAGTACAGGGCAGACAGCTGACCGCTGAGCCACTGATAGAGAGTGGCCTGGGTGAAGCGGCTTTTGAGCCAGGTCAGCATGGCCTGCGTCTGGGCCTGGCGGGTTTTCTCCTGTTCCAGGGCGGTCTGCGCCGAGCGGAGGCGCACATCAAGTGCCTCCAGTTGCCTGTTCAGCGCCTGAATCTCGCCCCCGGCCTGGTCGCGTATATGACCCCACTCCTGGCGGCGGCGACGGTAGTTCTCCGTCTGCTCCAGGCGCATGGCGTCGTGACCGGTGGCCGTAGCCTTCAGGGACAGGAGCGTGCCGATGGCGTTGGCCGGGGCGCCCGGGTCGAGGTTCCCGCATGCCATACCAAAGACGGTCGGTGCCAGCTGCAGGGCACCGCCCAGCGTATGGAACGCCTGGGCGGCCAGGCTGGCGTCGCGGGACTCAATGTTCAGGTCCATGGCACGCTGTTCGCCCGCCGAGATATTTTCGTCATAGCGCTCGCCGTAGTAGTCCCGGCGCTGCGTCGCCGTAGCCTGGCTGGCCAGCAGCGCGGTGCGGTCGGCCTTAAGACCGTCAATGGACTGCTGCTGCAGGGTCAGCACGTAGCTGGACATGTCCAGCATCTGCTGTTGCGCCAGCTCTTCCTGACCGGCGCGCTCGCCGCGCTCCAGCAGGCTGAGCAGGGACTCGCCGAAGCGGCTGAGGGTGGACACGGCGTTAAATGCGCGCGGCAGTACGGCGCTGAAGCGATACGGTGGCACCACCAGTTGTGCCCCGTTCCCGCCGCCGCTCAGGGTGCCGCCCGGGGCGCGCTGGGTCAGCAGGGTTGTCGGGTCGGCCGGCGGGGCGTACAGCGGCAGGCTCATCGGCTTGCCGTCCACGGTCAGGTTGTGGCGCAGGTTGTACAGACGGGCGTCCAGCGCGTCCCAGTATCCCAGCAGGACGTCGTTCAGCGGCGCGGTGAAGGCCGCGTTATCCGCATCGCGCAGGGAGCCATGGTTGGCGGCACGCAGCGCCGGTAGCGCGGCGGTGTTGCGCAATGACATCCGGCGCTCAAAGGCACGCAGTGACGATGGGGATGAGACCAGCTCGCTCAGCGTCCGGGGAGTCCAGCTGCGGCTGATGGCGGTGTCCGGACGCGGACCCAGCAGGGTGGCGGCCTGGTTGTACATGATGCGGGCCTGGGCCAGAGCGTCCCGGGTCAGCTGGCGGTACCAGGCATCGCCCTGCGCCACCAGGTTGTTGACGTACGCCGTGAATACGGCTTTCTGGTAGAGCTCAGGGTCCGCATAGGCCTGGGTATCCGGGTTAATCGGGTCCGCGCTCAGACGGGACAGGGCCAGGCCATTGACCTGACGGCGCGTTAGCGGGTAGCAGTTCCAGTAATCCGGCGCGCCATTATCTTTGCCCTTTACCGACGGGTCAAAGATATAGTGCAGCCAGGCCTGGGCCTCGTCCAGCTGCTGTTCGCTGTTGAAGCGCCAGGCCACCATGAACGGCAGGTGGAAGAACAACTCCCAGAAGTAGAGACCGTTGGCGCCGTCGAAGTCGATATGAACGCTCTCTCCGTCGTGGTCCAGGTCCGCTTCCAGCTTCTGTGCCTGCAGGGTGTAGTTCAGCAGGCTGCCCAGCCCGTTGTTCGCCTGCGCAATCAGCTCGCGCACGAAGGTGGTGTTCAGGCGGGTGTCCGCCGGCAGCACGCCGGCGTTAAACGCCAGTTTCTGCACCATGCCTTTTTTCGAGTCATAGCGTTTGACCAGCGACGGTGGCGTGAAGTCCCCGGCGTGTTCAATGGTTTCCAGAGTGACTAAAGAGTATCTTCCGACCCATCCACTAGGTATGTCACCCTGCTTATTCCAGAGATAGTAATTGACTACCAGGTACTGAAGCTCTTTTGCCCCGACGCTAAAGTCATCGGAAACAATGGCCCGGGAGGCGCTGAAGGTGTGGTTCGCCTCAACGATATTCTGAGGTGAATCCTGCCAGCTCTGTATAGCCGTTTTATCAGGCTTGCAAAGTTCAATCGCCATCTGTCCCCGCCAGTCAGGTTCAGTGCGTTGCGCGTCGGCCGCGGCTTTACCCAGGCCATGTATAGTTAAGATTGGATAGTAAAAATTATTGCTGTACATATAGAGATATACGTCATCAACATTTGGCACTGCTTTTATGATGTCAGGAATGAACTCAATACCGCTCAAATTCAGTTCTGAGTCAAAGGTTTCTCCAGATGGCCATTTCATCCCCTCGGAAAAGTTAACTTCAATTGTACCAGGTGAAGTTAACGGAAACAGATCACCCCCGGGAACAGCAGGCTGTAAAAGAAATTCGTAAACCCCATCAAATAAGGAGGTCTTGGTGACAAGTTTTGTATTATGGAAGTACCACTTATCCGCGTCGGAATCATATCTGAAGGTTAGCTGTGACTTGCCGGTCTCTGTATTTTGAATATCATACTTTTCAGCGGTGATATTGCATGAACCAAGACCAGCAACGCGCGTGATCTTATTCTGAGTGGATGCGCTGATTTTCAGCGTACGCCCGTCACCGGCGACGGTCAGGTTGCGGTCATCCAGCGGTTTCAGCGCGTTCAGCCACAAATCCCCCGCGTCGTTCTTGTCCTTGTGGTCCAGTGTCGATTGATAGCTCACCGACTTAATCCGATAGATGAGTGTGTTCATGGCGTACTGCAACGGATTGTCGTATCTACCGCTTTCCCATGCTTGTGGCTTGAATTTGTTGAACAGCAGGTCGCGGACCAGGGATTTTAGGGGGCGGCGATTGAAGGCCGAATCGCTGTAGCGGTAGGCATAAGTGGCCGGTTTTATTTTACCGTCACTATCTTTGCCGGAATATACCATCAGCGCCATAAACAGGCGGCCGTATTCGCTGTCTTCTCTTACGCCAGCATTGCGCGAGGGGCTATCTATCACGGAGCTGTCCCGTGCAAAAAGTGAGGCCACGCACTCTTGGTTTTTGCCCTCATCTTTCCCCTGAACCAGCAACTGGCCGCTCAGGGCAATATTGTCATTGTCTTCTATCTCAATTTTGTTTTTGTTGTCATCGGTTAGTGCGCCGTTAGTCACCATATCGGCGGTATTCGGAGCCGTCCACTTCCCGTCAAAGCGCAGATAGGCGTAGGACAGGCCGTAGGCATAGTACTCCGAGCCATCCATCTTAAGGTTGCCGTTGCCGCTAGCCAGAAACTCCGTACCATCACCCACGCGCGGGGTGGCATCACGGGTTGCCCAGCAGATATACAGGCGGTTGTTGTAGAAGGCCGGGCGGATGGTGTGCTCCAGGATGCCGTCGCCGGAGAGCGGCAGGTCAATCGCCGCCCAGTCGTTCCAGCAGTTCGGGGTCACCGCTTTTCCGCCGGGATTGCCCTGGTTTTTACTCAGGTCCATCATGCGCCAGTAATACTGGTAAGGCTTGGTGGTGGTGCGGCCAATAAAGTAGAACTGTGCGTCATTGATAAGGTTTTCACCACCCGCCATGCCGGTCTGGGTGATATAGCCGTTAATGACCTCCAGGTTGCTGACACCCTCAAACTCGTTGAGATAGGTGAGGGCGGCGTCCATCACGCGGTCGCTGTCCAGCCGGTTCTGGTTGAGGGTGTTTTTCAGGTTATCAAAATACCGGCTGCTGTCCTGACGGGTCACCGGCAGGAGATAGTTGTTCGGGTAGTTCACCACGGCGGTGCCGGCCGACCAGACGTCGTAACGGCAGTAAAAGTCGCGCCAGTCGTCCACCACGGACGGCACCGGCGGCGTGTGCCCCGGCTCCGTGTTGTTAATGATGCGCGAATTATAGGTCTGCAGGCTGTCAATGGCCGAGGCCAGGCGGCTGGTCATGCTGTCCGCCGACATGTTCACATCCAGCAGCAGGTATTCATACATGTCCTCGTCGCTGAGCGCGGTGGTCCCGCCCTTCAGCGTCGGGGCCACGAAGGTTTTATATCCCGTGACGAGCGCATCGCGCTGCGCCTGTGCCAGAAAATTATCAAGAGTGGTCGTCATATCTGTTCACCTTAATGAGAGTATGAGTGGCAGGCGCACCTGCCACAAAACGTCAACGCCGTGGCGGGAGCACGCCGTTACCGGTTGGCGAGATGCCCGACCCCGGCTACCATGGCCTGCCCCGTGCGGGACCAGGCTGCATAGCTATCGTCGCGGCTCAGGGCAAAGCCCTGGGCCAGGGCCTCAACCGTCATCCCTGATGCCTGTGTGCTCTGCCGCAGGTTCATCACCACGTCAAGGTCGTCCAGCGTAGCCGCCGCATGACCCAGCGCGCCGTCCGCAAAGGCTGCGGACGTTTCACTGGCTTCCCAGCCCAGCAGCGTGGCCAGCGTGGCAGCGGCGACGTCGTCGGCCAGCGGCGGGGTGGCGTGCATGTCGCGCAGATAGGCCAGCAGGTCATCCTCGGCGTAGCCTGCATCACCGGGCTGGGTCAGCAGGGCAACGTAGCGACTCAGGCGGTACAGGGTCTGCAGGGTGATATTCTTCGCGGTTTCTGGCAGGTTCATGCTGAACCACTGAGGGTTATCCAGCATGGCCTGCAGGCCGGCCGGGCTGAGCTGAAGCTGGCTGCACGCCATACCGCGGCGGGCAATGTCGCGCAGCGTGGCCAGCCAGACGAGCGGGAGGGTGTCGGCAGTGGTGACGGTGGTTTTAAGCGTCAGGGGAGTGCTAAGGGTATCGGAAGAACCATAGTAGCGGTGCATGCCGAATCTCAGGTCCATCGATGTTAACTCCGCCAGCGCGCTGGCATCGCTGAAGGTGCCCTTCAGGGGGACTTCCAGCACGTAGGTGGTGTTGACTTCGAAGTATTTATACGCAGCGTCATTCCCGGTGGGCAGCCATACTGCGCCCGCACCTTTATAATCCGTATTACCCTTTAAGCCATCAGGCCAGTTACCGGAGGCCAGGGTCGGGGCCCCGTCGACAGACAGACCCGCCGGCAGTTTAAGCCAGTTGTCGGAAATAGACAGACTGCCCCCATTATCGCTCAAACTGAACGACAACCGCAGGGTGAGGGTCAGGTTTCCGGTGACAGGGTTCCACGCCGCATCACGCCAGTCGGCGGCCAGCAGGTTATAGTCTTTCTCGGTCGTGGTGGCGCCGATGTGCCCTTCAGGCGGTAGATATTCGCCCACGGGGGCGTCGGGCGACATTCCCCAGGTTTCCTGAAGCCACTGATAAGGCGTGACGCCTGCCCAGTGCAGCAGCAGCGCCGGCAGGGACTGCGACACGTTCAGGGCCTGCGCCAGCCCGGTCATGGCAATACCGTGCTGGGTGCCCTGCGCCTGCTTCAGGGCCGCCGACAGGGCGGTGATGGCGGCCGCTTTGCCGTCCCCGGCCAGGTGTTGCTGATTCACAACGTCAGTGACGGCGTCCGGCGTAAAGGCATCGGTCACCAGCCCGGCGATATCAATCAGCCCGGCTGCGCCGAGCAGCGCAAACCAGTCAATACCGGCGTGATGTTCATCATCAATATCTTCCTTCAGCGGGGCCCCGCTGCGGGCCAGCATCCCCGCGTTCACGAAGGTGGCCGGCAGTCGCTGCCAGATTTGCTGAATGAAGCTCAGCTGGGCTTCGGTACCGGGGGTCGGAGGCAGCGGCGCGCACAGCAGCGCCGTCGTGGCCACCGGCAGTTTCGCCTGCTTCTGCCAGCCCGTCAGCCAGGACAGCGCCTGCAGCAGGCAGAGGATATCGTCCGCCGGGGCGTCCCCGTCGGCCAGTTGAGAGATTTTCGGGCTGCCGGCCAGCTGTTTCCAGACGGCGCCGCTTTCCGCATCCAGCATATCGGCCAGCGCGCAGAATTCGTCGACGCCGAGATCCAGCGTTTTCGCCAGTGAGGTGATGCGGTAGAAGGCGGTGACGGTGCCCAGATGACACGTCAGGGTGCCCTTCGCCGCATCGCCGTTGCTCTGATGTGCAGCAACCTTACCGGCCATCAGCAGGAACTGACGCTGGTTAAGCCCCAGCGCCGCCATGATTTGTTTCCCGCGCAGGCCATCCGCGCCGTCGGTGGCACGGTAGCTGAACACGGTATTGTCCGCCTGGAAGGGGGCATCAAACGTGCTGTCGGCGTTAAATATCTGGTCAAAGAACGGGGTGGCCGGCGTAATGGCGTACGGGGTGACCTGATGCAGCCAGGCGGCAAACTGCTTAACCGTGGTGCCGTAGCGGCGCTGGTAGTGCCTGAACAGGCCTAGCGTGCGCAGGGTGTCGTCAGATAGCGGTTTGTCAGAGCTGTTGCTACGGGTCAGCATCAGTAGCGCATCGACATCCTCATAGGGTAAATTCAGCCACTTTTGCAGACGAACCATGGTGTTAATGGACGTGAGCCGCCACCCGGTTGGCAGGTTGCTGACAGTGAGTGCACCGTCTGCATTCCGTCTGATGCTGAGTGGGGGCGTATTATCATCAGTTTTATTGATAAAGCGGGCACCGTAGAGAAAAGGCAGCGCTTTTGCGGAGGCGTCCGGGTTGATCCAGTTGGCGGACTGAATGACGGTATGCTGCTCCGGAGCTCCGGCGCTGCTGGCGGTGGTGCACAGCAGGGCCTCAACACGAGGGACGGTCACATTATGCATGGCGGTAAAGTACGACATATCCAGGAAGCGTTGATAAGTCGAAGCGTCACCGTCGGTGATGTCATAATTTTTTCGATAAAAATCGGCCCAGGATTCTGAAAAATCCTCCAGAAGAATATGCTGCTGTTCCGGCCCCAGACCCGAGGCCATCACCTGCAGGCGCTTCAGGTCGGTAAAGATACCGTTTGCCGGCGACGCGGGTGACAGCCATGCGGCGGGCATATCTGGCGTCAGCGTCTCCACGAGCGCCTGCAGGGAGGTATTGATTTCATCCTGAGAGGCCTGAATCTGCACATGACCGAAATCAAAAGGGAAAGCATTGGGGAAGCGGGAGGTTGAGAGTTTTTTGTTCACTTCGGACAGGCTGCCCGCAAACTTCAGCATGGCCTTTAGCCCGGTACCTGCCGTTTTTGCGGCGAATATACCGGTATAAGTGCCGTCTTTATTATCGGTCCAGCTACCTTTTAGCTCCGCGTTTTCCACCACGACTTTTTTTGTCACTTCGCTAAGCTGGCCGGCTAGCGCATCTCCCTGTGCATCTTTCAGCCTCACCGTCACCCGCATGTCCGTCCCGGCCTCGTAGCTTGCTTCGTCTGTCGCAATGGACGAAGTTGTGATATCCACCAGGGGTGTCACTCTGCTGGCCGGCCTGTCGTCTCCGTTATGGTCCGGGCTGAAGGCTTCTTTCTCTGTAATATTCTGACTCATAGACAGTCCTTTCGGTTATATATGGCACTGGTATTCCCCGCGGCGCCGGGGGACATAATCGGCAGAAATGAAAATATCGGTAACAGCATTCAGGGTGATAACCATACGATTGTCGGGAAAGGTGGAGGCTGATAAATATTCATGGGTGGATGAGTTTTATTCTTTTTTGTCGTGACAAAATAATGTTTACAGACGGGGATAATATTTTTTCTGGAAATTTATGTCTCCTGGCACTGAGGGTATGTGGTTATCTTGCTGTGAATGTTTAATTATTGCCTTTGCTTTCCCGCTTAATGAATTCAGCCTGATGATGGCGCCATAAAATACAACTGTCTTATGTATCAATTGGTTATCTGTTTTTCGATCGTTCTTAACGATGGTTTTTTTGTTGACGATAGCTTCTGACGATCAATTGGCTATTTGCAGGCGCATGCAGGCGCATTAATGCAGTGGTCAAATCCTGTATGATGTGAAATATATATTAATCATCAATAAATGCGTGCCCGGATGTTCCGGGCCCGATGGGGGTGTCAGCGCACTTTTCATTATGATGGTTCGGATATTACGAAATATCGAGTTCGCTTTAGTATGCCTGCTTATCATTCAGTCAGGGACGGTTTATCGGATGAAATTTGGAATTGAACGTAACGTGATGTGTAAAAAAAAGATTATGGTGGTAATCACCTGGGTGAATATATTTATCCAGAGTATGTTGCCTTTGTTAATTACGTTCACACCCTCGATAGCTGCCGCTAATAATTCCCGCCTTCTGACTGAACCTGCCGCGCTAAGCTCCCTGCAAACACAGGTGTACACCCTCCGGGAAGGGGAGTCCGTCGCCATGCTGGCAAAAAAATACAACATGAGCCCGAACGACCTCCGCAGGCTTAACCAGTTCCGGACCTTTGCCCGGGGGTTTGACCACCTGCAGCCGGGGGATGAGCTGGATGTACCCGTTTCCCCTTTACCCCCGGTGCTGTGGGATGAGGGCCGGAGCACGCCGGTCCCGCAACAGGATGACAGCGCAGGGAGGGAGAACAAGGTGGCCGGCTTCTCTTCTCAGATGGGCAGCTTTCTGGCGGGAAGGCCAGACGGTAACGCCGCTGCATCGATGGCCAGAGGGGTGGCTACAGGGGAGGTCAACAGCCAGATCCAGCGATGGATGAGTCAGTTCGGTACGGCCCGGATCCAGCTGGATATGGATAATAAATTCTCCCTGAAAAATTCTCAGTTTGATTTACTTGTGCCCTTATCTGAGCAGGGGAATCGACTGGTATTCACCCAGGGCAGCGTGCACCGGACGGACGGTCGTACTCAGTCTAACCTGGGGCTGGGGGCGCGGTGGTTTAATGCCGGATGGATGCTCGGCGGAAACACGTTTCTGGACTACGACCTGTCGCGCGATCATGCCCGTCTGGGGGGCGGCGCAGAGTACTGGCGTGATTTTCTGAAGCTGGGGGTCAACGGCTATTTGCGCCTGACAAACTGGAAGGATTCCCCGGATCTGACCGATTACGAAGAGCGGCCCGCCAGTGGCTGGGACGTCCGCGCGCAGGCCTGGCTACCGTCGCTGCCGCAGCTGGGCGGTAAGCTGGCGTATGAGCAGTACTACGGCAGGGAAGTGGCGCTGTTCGGGAAGGATACACGGCAGCGCAATCCTCATGCGATCACCGCGGGGCTGAGCTATACCCCCATTCCGTTGCTGACATTCAGTGCCGAACAGCGGAACGGGGGATCGGGGAAAAATGACACCCGGTTTGGTATTGAATTCAACTACCAGCTGGGGGTGCCATGGCGGCAGCAGATCGACCCGTCGACGGTAAAATCCCTGCGGAGCCTGGCGGGCAGCCGCTACGATCTCGTGGAGCGTAATAACAATATCATTCTGGAATACCGTAAGAAGCAGGTGATTAGCCTGCACACCGCGGCGCGGGTTGACGGCTATCCGGGGGAACGAAAGTCACTGGCGGTGTCAGTGACGGGGAAATACGGGCTGGCACAGGTTAACTGGTCGGCTTCATCCCTTCTGGCCGCCGGGGGACGGGTCGAACAGGACGGCGTCGGGGCATACAGCGTGGTCCTGCCGGCATGGCAGGCACAGGGCACGAATACCTACGTTATCAGCGGCGTGGCGGTAGACACGAAGGGTAACCGCTCGAACAGGAGTGAGACGACGATAACGGTTCAGCCTCCGGGTATCGATGCCAACAGCCCCTTTGAGCCCGCTTTCAGCACGTTATCGGCCAACGGAAAAGACCGGCAGGCGCTGACGTTGCAGATAAATGACGTGCAGCAGGGGATCGTGGATGTGGACGCCAGGGACATCACCATCGGGGTCACGCGCGATGTCGTCCCGGACAAAGGCAGGACGGGTAAGGCAGGAAAGATTAGCGTGGTATCGGAGGTCGTCAGAAAAGAGGCCGGCGTGTATGAAGTGATTGTCACCTCCGGCACGAGGGAAGCCGTTGTGACACTGACTCCCGAGGTAAGGGGGGTGGGACTGACACCGGCGGTGGTGAAAATCAGTTCCGCCGCGCCGGTGAAGGCGAACTCGACCCTCGTGCTGGACAAGACCAGCTACGTGGCCGGCGACGACATGCAGGTGAAGGTCCAGTTGAAGGACGCGCAGCATAATCCGGTGGCCGGGCAGGCCGCCGTGGTGCAGACCACCGCGGTCGCCGGGGCAGTCATCAAGGGTAGCTGGACTGACAATCAGGACGGCAACTACAGCGCCGTGTTCACCGCCACCACCGCCGGCACAGGCCTGAAGGCCACGCTGACGCTGGCAGATGGAGAGGTGACCTCCACCGCCTACGCCATCACGGCCGCCGCGCCGGTGGTGGCGAATTCGATCCTCGCGCTGGACAAGGCCGGCTACGTGGCCGGCGACGACATGCAGGTGACGGCGACGCTGCAGGACGCGCAGCATAATCCGGTGGCCGGGCAGGATGCCGTGGTGCAGACCACCGTGGTAGCCGGGGCAGTCATCAAAGGTAACTGGACCGACAATCAGGACGGCACTTACACATCGACCTGGACAGCGCAGATCGCCGGCCCGGGCCTGAAGGCCACGCTGACGGTGTCGGACGGGGATGTGGAGTCTGCTCCGTTTGACATCACGGCTGCCGCGCCGGTGAAGGCGAACTCCACCCTCGCGCTGGACAAGACCGGCTATGTGGCCGGCGACGACATGCAGGTGAAGGTGACGCTGCAGGACGCGCAGCATAACCCGGTGGCCGGGCAGGATGCCGTGGTGCAGACCACCACGGTAGCCGGGGCAGTCATCAAAGGTAACTGGACTGACAATCAGGACGGCACTTACACGTCGACCTGGACGGCGCAGATCGCCGGTACGGGCCTGAAGGCCACGCTGACGGTGTCTGACGGTACGGTGGAGTCTGCTCCGTTTGACATCACGGCCGCCGCGCCGGTGAAGGCGAACTCCACCCTCGGGCTGGACAAGGCCCGCTATGTGGCCGGCGACGATATGCAGGTGGTTGCGACGCTGCAGGACGCGCAGCATAACCCGGTGATCGGGCAGGATGCCGTGGTGCAGACCACCGTGGTAGCCGGGGCAGTCATCAAAGGTAGCTGGACCGACAATCAGGACGGCACTTACAGCGGCGTGTTCACCGCCACCACTGCCGGCACGGGCCTGAAGGCCACGCTGACGGTGTCTGACGGGGAGGTGACCTCTGGAGCCTACGCCATCACGGCCGCCGCGCCGGTGAAGGCAAACTCGGATATCACCCTGGACAAGACCCGCTATGTGGCCGGCGACGACATGCAGGTGAAGGTGACGCTGCAGGACGCGCATAATAACCCGGTGGTGACCGGGCAGGCCGCCGTGGTGAATACCACCGCGGTGGGCGGGGCGGTCATCAGGGGCGACTGGACCGACAATCAGGACGGCACCTGGGGTGCTACTTTTACCGCCACCACCGCCGGCCCGGGCCTGAAGGCCACGCTGACGGTCTCTGACGGGGAGGTGACCTCTGCCGCCTACGACATCACGGCCGCGGCGCCGGTGAAGGCAAACTCCACCCTCGGGCTGGACAAGGCCAGCTATGTGGCCGGCGACGACATGCAGGTGAAGGTGACGCTGCAGGACGCGCAGCATAACCCGGTGGCCGGGCAGGATGCCGTGGTGAAAACCACCGCGGTCGCCGGGGCAGTCATCAAAGGTAACTGGACCGACAATCAGGACGGCACTTACAGCGGCGTGTTCACCGCCACCACCGCCGGCCCGGGCCTGAAGGCCACGCTGACGGTCTCTGACGGGGAGGTGACCTCTGCCGCCTACGACATCACGGCCGCGGCGCCGGTGAAGGCAAACTCCACCCTCGGGCTGGACAAGGCCAGCTATGTGGCCGGGTCGGACATGCAGGTGAAGGTGACGCTGAAGGACGCGCAAAATAACCCGGTGGCCGGGCAGGCCGCCGTGGTGCAGACCACCGCGGTGGGCGGGGCGACGCTCAAGGGGAGCTGGACCGACAATCAGGACGGCAACTACAGCGCCGTGTTCACCGCCGCCACCGCCGGCACAGGCCTGAAGGCCACGCTGACGGTCTCTGACGGGGAGGTGACCTCTGCCGCCTACGACATCACGGCCTCGGCGCCGGTGAAGGTAAACTCGGGTATCACCCTGGACAAGACCCGCTACGTGGCCAGCGACGACATGCAGGTGAAGGTGACGCTGAAGGACGCGCAGCATAACCCGGTGGCCGGGCAGGATGCCGTGGTGCAGACCACCGCAGTGGGTGGGGCAGTCATCAAAGGTAACTGGACCGACAATCAGGACGGCACTTACAGCGCTACTTTTACCGCCACCACCGCCGGCACAGGCCTGAAGGCCACAATGATGGTGTCTGACGGGGATGTGGAGTCTGCTCCGTTTGACATCACGGCCGCGGCGCCGGTGAAGGCGAACTCCACCCTCGGGCTGGACAAGGCCAGCTATGTGGCTGGCGACGACATGCAGGTGAAGGTGACGCTGCAGGACGCGCAGCATAACCCGGTGGCCGGGCAGGATGCCGTGGTGCAGACCACCGCGGTCGCCGGGGCGACGCTGAAGGGGATCTGGACTGACAATCAGGACGGCACTTACAGCGGCGTGTTCACCGCCACCACCGCCGGCACGGGCCTGAAGGCCACGATGACGGTGTCTGACGGGGATGTTGAGTCTGCTCCGTTTGACATCACGGCCTCGGCACCGGTGGTGGCGAACTCCACCCTCGGGCTGGACAAGACCAGCTACGTGGCCGGCGACGACATGCAGGTGAAGGTCCAGTTGAAGGACGCGCAGCATAATCCGGTGGCCGGGCAGGCCGCCGTGGTGCAGACCACCGCGGTCGCCGGGGCAGTCATCAAGGGTAGCTGGACTGACAATCAGGACGGCAACTACAGCGCCGTGTTCACCGCCACCACCGCCGGCACAGGCCTGAAGGCCACGCTGACGCTGGCAGATGGAGAGGTGACCTCCACCGCCTACGCCATCACGGCCTCGGCGCCGGTGAAGGCGAACTCCACCCTCGGGCTGAACAAGACCAGCTACGTGGCCGGCGACGACATGCAGGTGAGGGTCCAACTGAAGGACGCGCAGCATAATCCGGTGGCCGGGCAGGATGCCGTGGTGCAGACCACCACGGTAGCCGGGGCAGTCATCAAAGGTAACTGGACCGACAATCAGGACGGCACTTACACATCGACCTGGACGGCGCAGATCGCCGGCCCGGGTCTGAAGGCCACGATGACGGTGTCTGACGGCAAAGTAGAGTCTGCTCCGTTTGACATCACGGCCGCTGCGCCGGTGAAGGCGAACTCCACCCTTGTGCTGGACAAGAACAGCTACGTGGCCGGGTCGGACATGCAGGTGACGGTGACGCTGCAGGACGCGCAGCATAATCCGGTGGCCGGGCAGGATGCGGTGGTGCAGACCACCGCGGTAGCCGGGGCAGTCATCAAAGGTAACTGGACCGACAATCAGGACGGCACTTACAGCGGCGTGTTTACCGCCACCACCGCCGGCACTGGCCTGAAGGCCACGCTGACGGTGTCTGACGGGGAGGTGACCTCTGCCGCCTACGACATCACGGCCTCGGCGCCGGTGAAGGCGAACTCGACCCTCGGGCTGGACAAGGCCAGCTACGTGACCGGCGACGACATACAGGTGGTGGCGACGCTGCAGGATGCACAGCATAACCCGGTGGCCGGGCAGGCCGCCGTGGTGCAGACCACCGCGATGCCCGGGGCGATGCTGAAGGGGAGCTGGACCGACAATCAGGACGGTACCTACAGCGGCGTGTTCACCGCCACCACCGCCGCTCCGGGCCTGAAGGCCACAATGACGGTGTCTGACGGTACGGTGGAGTCTGCTCCGTTTGAAATCACGGCGGTCGTTCTGAAGGATGTCACCGTAAATAACTACACGTTTGCAAAAGACGCCGGATTCCCGACCACGGGATTCACAGGCGCAACCTTTACTCTGAATGTAACGGATGGTTCAGCTTCGTACTTTACCTGGACGTCTGATGCCAGCTGGGTAACAGTGACGGACGGGGTGGTGAAGTTCACCGGCCCGGGGACGGGAGACAAAGTGACCATCACGGGGACCCCATCCAACGGTTATGGAAAAATCATTAAGTACAGTTTCACCCTTGAGGGCTGGTTCATAAAGAACGATTCAGTGTCAATGGACTGGCTCGACGCGGGCAACTACTGCGCATCGCAGGGTTACCGTTTGCCAACCGTCGCACAGATGAGCCTGCACAGAAATTACAACGCAACCCAAAGGCGCGGCACGGGCGCGCTGTGGAACGAGTGGGGCAGTCTTTTCCACGGCTCTTACGTCCAGTCGTCGGAGCGGCGGATGGAAGCAGGCACCGACAAGCACTACGACGTCGGCCTGAAAAATGGCGACATCTACTTAAGCTTCGACACCGGAAGGTACTCTGTGGCGTGTCGTCGGGATCTTTAGCGTTTAGTTTTCAGACTTTAACGTTTAGTTTTTTATTTTTAATTATGTTTTTGATCCCCCCCCCCGCGTTCCTGCGGGGGGATGAGGAAAATGAATGATGGAGATAGAAGGACTGGCGGACGTACGGCTAACCGGCCAGGGTATCAACGTTCACGAGGGTGATATCGACGAAGTCGCGTTTCAGCGCTGAATTACCACCACTTCCTCAGGCGAGAGATAAAGTCAGGGGAGGATATCCGCAGGTTCGCATGGTCCGTCTGATGGAACTCAGCAGTCACCTGCTGCGCGCGAGTGTGTCAGGCCGCTATGACATAAACGAAATGCGCCTGGCGGCGCAACTGGCAGAAAGCGCTCCGGATAACAGTATTACGCTGTTCGATAAGGGGTTTTACTCTTTGTGGCTGTTGCAGCCCTGGCATAGTGCGGGCGAAAATCGCCACTGGTTAACGCCGCTGAAAAAACACGCAGTAAGAAGTCGGCCGTAAACTCGGTAAACAGGACGAGCTGATACGACTGAAAACCGCGCCACAGGCCAGAAAACAGTGGGAAGGTCTGCCGGAAGAACTGACCGGGCGGCTAATCCGTCGCAGGGTCAATGGCGTGGAGCGGCAGGTGCTGACGTCAATGACCGATGCGATGCGTTATCCGGCCGCCAGCGTGGCGGAGCTTTATAAGCATCGCTGGGAAACCGAGTTGGGGTATCGCTAAGTTATTACGTTTATTAATCAGACTGCCGTGGTCATCTCCGGGAGCGATCCCGGGTCATCTGAAACACTTTTACAGCAATGCAGCGATGCTGAAACTGCCCTCAAGACAGGAGCGGGAGTATGCGAGAGAAGTGAGGGAGAAAAGGTCAAAATATCCCCTAAAAAACAATGCCGGTCATCTTAAGGGACCGGCATTAACCCGAGGGGCGCTTTTTTATGCTTCAGATTCTGGCTCATCCGCCGGGGGCAGCGGCCAGCCGCCGAGGCGCTTCCAGCGGTTCACTATTTCGCAAAACAGCAGGGCGGTCTGTTCGGTGTCATACAGGGCGGAGTGGGCCTGCGAGCTGTCAAACTTCTGGCCAGCGGCGATGCAGGCTTTGGCCAGCACCGTTTGCCCCAGCACCAGGCCGCTCAGGGCCGCAGTATCAAACGTCACAAACGGATGGAACGGATTGCGCTTCAAAGAAGCTCGCTCTGCCGCTGCCATCATAAAGCTGTGATCGAACGTGGCGTTGTGCGCCACCATAATCGCCCGGCTACAGCCGCTGTCTTTAATGCCTTTACGCACGGTTTTGAAAATGGCGTGCAGCGCATCATATTCGCTGACGGCACCACGCAGTGGGTTATGCGGGTCAATACCGTTGAATGCCAGAGCTTCTGGCTGAAGGTTCGCGCCCTCAAACGGATCGACATGGAAGTGCAGCGTTTCGTCGAGGGATAACCAGCCGTCTTCATCCATCTTCAGGGTAACGGCGGCGATTTCCAGTAACGCATCGGTTTTTGCGTTAAAACCTGCGGTTTCAACATCGATAACTACCGGATAAAAACCACGAAAACGGTCGCACAGGCCATTCAATTGCGTGTTGTCTGACATCAGCTTCTCTTAATACGGGGAAAATGCAGCGCGCATTATGGCAAATTTCGGGGAGTGTTGCAGTAAGGGGCGTACAACACGCCCCTTGTTTGACGCTAATCGTCTGAAAATCAGTTACCCAGGCCTTTGCCCGCGTGTTTTTCTTCGATCAGTTCGATTTTGTAACCGTCCGGATCTTCAACGAAAGCGATAACGGTAGTGCCGCCTTTTACCGGGCCGGCTTCGCGAGTCACGTTGCCGCCGTTGTGGCGAATACGCTCACAGGCGTCTGCGGCGTTATCCACGCTCAGCGCGATGTGGCCGTAAGCGGTACCCAGCTCATAGCTGTCCACGCCCCAGTTGTAGGTCAGCTCGATAACCGCCGTGTCGCTTTCATCGCCATAGCCAACAAACGCCAGAGAGTATTTGTACTCCGTGTTTTCGCTGGTACGCAGCAGTTTCATGCCCAGTACTTTGGTGTAGAACTCGATGGAGCGTTGCAGGTCGCCAACGCGCAGCATGGTATGAAGTAGACGCATAAAATCCTCGTCGAATAAGACAGTTATTTCTGGAGTCGTTGAGTATAGCGGCGTTTACGCGCCGCTATCAATGAAAGGTACTGCGGAGTTACAGGCTTGGGTAGTCGGTATAACCTTCCGCGCCGCCGCCGTAGAAGGATTCAGGGCGCTGCGGGTTCAGCTCGGCATTTTTGTGCAGACGAGCGACCAGGTCAGGGTTCGCGATGAACGAACGGCCAAAAGCTACCGCGTCAATCAGGCCTTTGCCGATCAGATCTTCCGCTTTCTCCGGGGTATATGCCCCTGCGCCAACGATAACGCCGCTGAAACGCTCGCGAACTTTTTCACGGAATGCTTCGGTGTACGGTTCGCCACCGGCCCAGTCCGGCTCGGACATGTGCAGATAGGCAATGCCGCGTTTACCCAGCTCTTCAATCAGGTACAGCGCGTCAGACTCTTCGTTCGGGCCGTTGTCTACGTTCTGGAACGAGCCAATCGGCGAAACGCGGATCCCGATGCGATCGGCACCCCATTCTTTGATCCCGGCATCAACCACTTCCAGCACCAGGCGAGCGCGGTTCTCGCGGCTGCCGCCGTATTCGTCGGTGCGGTGGTTAGAAGACGGAGACAGGAACTGGTGCAGCAGGTAGCCGTGCGCGGAGTGCAGCTCAACCAGGTCAAACCCTGCGTCGCGAGCGTTACCGATAGCCTGACGGAAATCGTTTACGATGCCCGGAATCTCGCTGAGTTCCAGCGCGCGCGGCATAGAGGTATCTTCACGAACGGCGTGACCGTTTTCGTCACGCAGCGAGGTACGAGTCCCGGCGCTCAGCGCGGAAGGCGCGACCGGAGCCTGCTGGCCTGGCTGAAGCGTGAAGTGGGAGATACGGCCGGTGTGCCACAGCTGAACGGCGATATGGCCTTTTTCTGCATGAACGCCCGCGGTGATTTTTTTCCACGCGGCGATTTGCTCTTCGCTGTGCAGGCCTGGCGCGCCCGCATAGCCTTTGGCCTGGGCAGAAATCTGAGTTGCTTCGCTGATGATAAGCCCGGCGCTGGCACGCTGACGGTAATATTCCCCCATCAGCGGCGTTGGGATATCACCCGGCTCGATGCTGCGCAGGCGCGTCAGCGGAGCCATAAAGATACGGTTTGGAACGGTGATTGCGCCAACTTTGAGCGGCGTAAACAGTTTATCTGCTGACATGGTGTTTCCTCAAGTAGACCGGTCGTCTAGTAATTCAGTAAATAAAAAACCCGTCAGGCGACAGGTTCTGCCAATAGGGTTTGTACGTGTGCTAACGCGCTTTCAAGGGGCAGCGCGCTGCGGGAAATCTTTGCCTGCAGGCTGGCGCCCAGCCAGAGTGCGTATAGCACCATGGCCTGATCGAACGCTTCGCCGTCAAAGCGCAGGCTTTTTTCACTGCGTCCTTTCTCAAGCGTATCTGCCAGCAGGGAGACAAGCTGTGAGCCACCGTTGTTCAGCGCCCCGCGCATATCTTCCGAAAGGTCACAGACCTCTGCCGAAAGCTTCACTATCAGGCAGTTGCTCAAATTCCCGCTCTGGCAGAAGTAGCTCAGCATATCCTGGTACCACTTCAGCAGGCGTTGGCGAAAATTGCCTTCACCGCGTAAAAAGTGATCCGCTACGCGCAGATTGGACGCCTGGTAATAGCGCTCAAGCATGGCCACGCCAAACGCTTCTTTAGAGCGAAAGTAGTGGTAGAAAGAGCCTTTGGGCACTTCTGCGGTGCGTAACAATTCGCTTAAGCCCATGCCGGTAAAACCCCGGGCAAGGCACAACCGCTCGCCGGTGGCGAGAAGGTGTTCGCGAGTGTCGTGTTCAGGATGTCGATTCATGCGCTCAATGTAGTAGACCAGTCGGTCTAATGCAAGAGGGGCGGCCAAATTTTAATGGCCGCCACACGATTAACGCTTCCGGCACTCCGCCAGAATATCCATATCTTTCTGATAAACCTGGCTATTGATGTTCATCATGCCCAGCACCGTCGAGAAGAGATTATCCTGTGATACAGGGTCACTGTCGGCTTTGTGCGCCAGGCAGTCTCTGTCCAGGGCAAAGTTTTGCTGGTAATCCTGCGACAGCCAGAACAGCAGCGGAATATGCGTTTGCTGACCAGGTGCCAGCATATACGGCGTGCCGTGCAGGTAGATGCCGCTTTCGCCCAGCGACTCGCCGTGATCGGCCAGATAGACCAGCGCGGTATTGAGCCTGGCCTGATGCTGCTTCAGCTTGTCGATTGTGCGGCTCAGCACATCGTCCGTGTGCAGGATAGTGTTGTCATAGGTGTTAATCAGCGCCTGGCGATCGCAGTCCTGAATCTGGTTGCTGTCGCAGGTTGGCGTGAAGCGGCGGAAAGCGTCCGGGTAGCGCTGATAGTAAGCGGGGCCGTGGCTACCCATCAGGTGCAGCACGATGACCGTATCCTGCTGCAGGCCGTCAATCACGTTATCCAGGCGATGGAGCAGAACATCGTCAAGACAGGCGCCGTCTTTACAGTAAACGTCCAGCTTCCACTGCGTCATGTCCGTATGCGGTATTCGGTCGCAGGCACCTTTGCAGCCGCCGTCGTTATCCCGCCACAGCACGTTAACCCCGCCGTGGGCCAGCACGTCAAGCAGCCCTTCCTGATGATGGGCAAGATCGGCATCGTAGGATTTGCGCGGCATGTTGGAGAACATACAGGGCACAGAAACCGCGGTTTCCGTCCCGCAGGAGGACGCGTTCTGGAAGTAAATCACATCCTGTTTTTTCAGCTGTGGGTTCGTTTCACGGGCATAGCCCCCCAGCGAGTAGTTCTCGGCTCTTGAGGCTTCGCCAACCACCAGCACCACCAGCGTTTTCTTTGGCTGCTGCTTAATTAATGGGCCTTTTTGCGCGTCCGTACCAATTTTGATCAGCGTCTGGTCCCCGGCAAACCAGCGTTCTTTGCTGTAGCGGCTGAGGGCGCTGATGTAGTTTGCCGGCGTGACCATTTTCACCACGCCTTTGTTGTTGCGGAACAGCGAAGCATAGTCCTTATAAAACACGGCGGCGACGAGGATGATGACCAGCAGCCCGGCCAGCACGCTAACCAGGCGAGTCAGCACGGTATGCCACCAGCGCGCGGGCTGGACTTTCACCAGCGCAAGCAGCAGGGCGGGTACGATCCCCGCCAGAGCCAGCCAGCTAACCAGCTGAGGCGTGACCAGCGCGGCGGCTTCCTGTGAGTCAGTTTCAAACACGTTGACCATCATGTTTTTATCGATGACGGCCCCGTAGGTAAACATAAAATAGTTGCTGGCCGCGCAGCCGATAACCAGCAGCACCAGCACGGGCTTACGCAGCCAGGGCAGATTAACCACGCTGAAAATGGTCAGCCACGCGCAGAACAGCACCACCGGCACTGAGGCGGCAAACAGCCAGCTATGGAAAGAGTCCGGGGCAATCAGCTGCCAGCTGCGGTGAATAAAGAGAGAGTTGATCAGCGTAAAGAAGAAAGCGCAGCACAGGTTAAATTGCGCATCGTTACACTGTAACTTTTTTAAGAAGTTCATATAAGCCGTGAATACTAAACAGAATATCCGCTATTCTGGAGAGAGAAGATTAGCTGAACCTTAATTTTCGAAAGCTTTTCGCCGGCAGGCGATTTTTTAGCCGTCCCGCTTGCATCCCGAACGGAGTCAGGCTTCAATTGATGCAAAGTCGTTAATGAGGTGGGCTGGTGTCTGAGCAGTTAGAGTTCTTCCCCATTCAAAGTCCCTGTCGCGGTATCTGCCAGTCGGATGAACGCGGGTTTTGTCGTGGCTGTATGCGCAGCCGCGATGAACGCTTCCAGTGGCAGCAAATGAGCGACGTGCAAAAACAGGACGTGCTGCGCCTCTGCCGTCAACGCTTATTGCGCAAGTTACGAGCAAACAAGCCAAATTCTCCTGAAGAACCCGAGCAGCCCTCACTGTTTTAATCATTCAGGGCCGTTATACTTGGGGCAGTTTCTTTCCTTATTTGAGGTCATTTTTTATGGTACAACGCATTACGATTGCCCCGCAGGGACCGGAATTTTCACGCCTGGTGATGGGCTACTGGCGTTTGATGGAATGGAATATGTCGCCGCGCGAGCTGGCGAGCTTTATTGAAGAACACGTTGAGCTGGGCATTACCACGGCGGATCACGCGGATATTTACGGCGGTTACGCCTGTGAAGCTGCTTTCGGCGATGCCATGCGCCTGGTGCCTCATCTGCGCAGCAAAATGGAGATTGTCACCAAGTGCGGCATCGCCACCACCGCTAAAGCAGAAAACGCCATCGGCCATTACATTACCGACCGCGACTACATCATCAGCAGTGCGGAAGGCTCGCTGAAAAAACTGGCGACTGACTACATTGACCTGCTGCTTATCCACCGCCCGGATCCGCTGATGGATGCCGATGAAGTGGCTGAAGCGTTTACCGCGCTGCACCACAGCGGCAAGGTTCGTCATTTTGGCGTGTCTAACTTCACCCCGGCGCAGTTTGCGCTGCTGCAGTCTCGTCTGCCGTTTACCCTGGCGACCAACCAGGTTGAGCTTTCGCCGGTGCACCAGCCGCTGCTGCTGGACGGCACGCTGGATCAGCTCCAGCAGCTGCGCATTCGCCCGATGGCGTGGTCCTGCCTCGGCGGCGGTCGTCTGTTCAATGACGATGAATTCCAGCCTCTGCGCGCCGAGCTGCAGAAAGTAGCGGAAGAGATCGGCGCCGAAACCATCGAGCAGGTGGTTTATGCCTGGGTCATGCGCCTGCCGTCCTCCCCGCTGCCAATCATCGGCTCGGGCAAAATCGAGCGCGTACGCTCTGCCATCCACTCGCTGTCGCTGAACATGACTCGCCAGCAGTGGTTCCGCATTCGTAAGGCCGCGCTCGGTTACGACGTGCCTTAATCGTTACCGACCGCCTGCCAGCGTTCCGGCAGGCGGTGCCTGTTCCAGCTGCGACAGCGAGCAATAAAGTCGCCAGATAATCCCCGCCAGTTCCCGCGCCGCCGGGTCATGATGATGCGCCAGCGTGTCGCACATTCTTTGCAGTTCTTTCAGTGATTCCGCCAGCGGCCTTTGCAGCACGCCGCGCTCGCTCATCACGTCACGCAGCGTATGCAGGCAAACATCCCTGACCATCGACAACGGGTCGGAGCGGGTTTCCCAGCCGCGAAGCTGCCAGACAACGTGCGAGCAGTTGAGCAGCACCACGCCCCAGCGCAGCAGCCAGCGGCGGGCCGCTTCTTCTTTGCTGTTACTAAGCTGGCTGATGTGATGATAAACCAGCGACTCAAACTGGCTTTCGCTGTGCTGCGGTTTGCGGCTTAGCTGGTCGATAAATCCGCGCCGCAGCGCCCGGATATGCCGCCGGCTGCGCCGGGTGTCCGAGCTTGGGCGCAGCACCGAAAAAGCCAGCCATGAAATCCCCACCCCGAGCACTTTGGCCAGGTTGTCATTCATAAATCCGGCGAAGTCGTAAACCGGCGGGTTACTCACCGCGAGAAACGATCCCATAAACACGATGAGTTGCCCCCAGAGCGCGGCTCGTTTAGGCTGCTGGAGCTTCAGCAACTGCATGGTGAGCAGCAGCGGCAGCAGGAAAAGCAGGAACTGCCACAGCTGGGTGACCTGAATCATCAGGCCGAACTTCACCAGGAAGCTGAACAGTGAGAGCCACAGCAAGGTGCGCATTAGCAGGGTTAGCGAGCCGAGCGGGGAGGCGACCGAGGAGTAAAGCACGCAGCTAATAGCGGCCAGCGAAAGCGCGCCGCCGCCTGACTCCCATTGGGTGCCGATGCACCATGCCCCGGTCAGGGTGATGGTGGCAAAGGTACGCAGGGCGCTCCACAGCGCTTCGGCACTGTCGGTATGACGAGCGAGCGGCGGGGCCTCCGGTGGCGTAATCACCGACACGGGCGTGGCGTTTTCCAGCTCCCTTAGCCAGCGGCTGCTGTTGAGGTATAGCCAGCTGAAATAGCGCAGGCGGTGCCAGAATGCCTGGTGGCGGTAGTCATCCTGCGAATGGGGCGCGATCTGCTGCAGCAGTCGGGCTACGGTGTATTTATCGGCATCCGGTTTTGCCAACTCCCGCAGCAGGCTGTCGAGCACTGACCAGATATTGGCGGGGGCTTCGGGCCAGTTAAGCAGCATCCGCCGCAGGCCGGAGATAACGCTGGTCAGGCGCAATTGCTGGTGGAGCAGGTAGTTCAGCAGGTTGTTTTGACGGCGAAAGCGGTAGTGGCTCCAGAAAGCCTGAATGCGCAGCAGGTTCATGGTCAGGATCTGGCCGATAATGCCTTCGTGCGCGGTGCGAATAGCGTCGGTAGTTTCCGGCTGCCAAAGCAGGCTGGCGTGCTCGAGCAGCCGGGCATGCATGTTTTTCAGCGCGGTGACCAGCGCGCTGCCGTCCGAGGTACTGGGCAATACCATCATCATGAAGCCGCCGCACAAGATCCCGACGACAACTTCGCACACGCGGGCCTGGGCGATGTCCCACAGCTCCGTCGACTCTACGGTATTGACCATCGGGAAGGCGATAATCGCGGCGGTATAACCTGCCAGCATAAAAGCGTAGGCAACGTTATTCTGAAAATGGCTGGAGGCCCACGTACAAAGCGCCAGCCAGCTTGCCATGGCGAAGGTAAACAGCCAGGGATCGTTCAGCGCGTTGCCGGCAATCATTAACGACGCTGCCGCCCCGATAAAACTGCCCGCGATGCGGCCCAGGCTCTTGCTGATCACCCCGCCGACGGTAGGGAAGCTCACCACCGCCGCTGAAGTCATCGCCCAGTAGGGTTCGTCCAGATTCAGGCCATAGGCGATAGCCAGCGCCATGCCCATGGCGATAGCGTTGCGCAAGGCATAGCGCCATTGCCCGCCGGTGGCTTTTCCCCACGGCGTGTTGCGCCACTCCAGAAAACTGAGGTTCATCAAGGCTGAACGCTAACGGTGCAGGTGGTGCCGGAAACCAGCGTCACGTCCTTGGGAATGGCGTCCAGGCTAATGCGCACCGGCACGCGTTGCGCCAGGCGAACCCACGGCACGTTAGGCTTGATGTCAGGCACCAAATCGCTATCGCTTTCAATGCTTTGGTCGTAAATGGCTCGGCCGATACTTTCTACTTTACCGCTCAACTTTTGGTTACCGTTGTACAGCACAATCTGCACGGTATTGCCTGGCTGAATGCGGCGCAGCTTGGTTTCTTCGAAGTAGCCGACAACGTAAAACGAGTGGCTGTCGACCAGCGCAAAGACCGGCTTGCCTTCGGTGGCATAGTTGCCGGTACGGGAGGTGAGATTGGTGACCCAGCCGTCGACCGGCGCGGTCACCGTGGTTTGTGAAAGCTGCCACTGGGCCTGTTCGAGCGTTGCCTGAGCGACCTTAACCGCCGCCTGCATAGCTTTGACGTTGATATTGGCGGTATCCATGTCCTCGGCGGAAATATAGTTGCGCGGCAGGTTATGGCGGCGGTTCGCTTCGTTGCTGGCTTTGGCCAGATCGGACTGTGCCTTTGCCAGCTGCGCCTCTGCGTTCAGCACCGCAATGTGATAGGGCGTTGCATCCAGGGTAAACAGCGGAGTGCCTTTACTGACAAACTGATTATCCTTCACGTTCAGGCTAACGATGGTGCCGGAAACCTGCGGCGTAATGCTCACCTGTTCGGCACGCACTTTGCCGTCCCGCGTCCAGGGAGACTGCATGTAGTAGTTCCATAACAGCCAGCCCGCCAGCAGCGCAGCGGCAAGAACAATGAGGGTGGAAAAGTATTTTATTGTTTTGAGATTCATTGTGTTACCACATCACCAAAAGAGCCATGCCGGCGCTGACGGACAGCGCGAAAAGGGATAAATCCATCAACGTGGGGTGCCAGATTTCACCAGAATAGATCCAGTCCCGCAGCAGGCGATGGACGACTAGCCAAATGAAAAAACCGACAAACACGGCCTTAAACAGTGGAGGAAAGTAAATCGACGCTCCAACCACAAGATCCTGAAGCGGGAAGCCGGACGGGCTAAAAGTGAGACGCACGTAGTGATAATCCTTTAAAACACGGGGATGACTGCCGTTTCCCCTCACTTAGATGTAGAATAAAAGTATAGCTGGTTGCATAACTTCAGTGAAAGTAAGGGATTTGTTTTTAACAATTAATGCCTGCACAATAGTCTAAAATCAGTATAATAAGTTAGCAAGCTAATTATAAGGAGATGAAATTGGAATCGCCATCGCCATTAGGTTCGGATCTGGCCCGCCTGGTACGCATCTGGCGTGCGCTAATTGACCATCGCCTGAAACCTCTGGAATTGACACAGACACACTGGGTAACGCTGCATAATATTCATCAGCTGCCGCCAGATCAGTCACAGATTCAGTTGGCTAAAGCGATCGGCATTGAGCAGCCGTCACTGGTTCGTACGCTCGATCAACTCGAAGAAAAAGGGTTAATCTCGCGTAAAACCTGTGCAAACGACCGTCGGGCAAAACGGATTAAATTGACCGAGCAAGCCACGCCTATCATCGAAAAGATGGAAGGTGTGATAAACGAAACGCGGGGAGAGATCCTGACGGGGATTACTCGCGAAGAGCAGGCGCTGTTAAGCAACCTGATTAGCCGGCTCGAGCAAAATATTATTGAACTGCAAAATCGCGATTAATATTGGCGGTTGAGAAAAAGCCTCGCGGGTTATACGGCGGGGCTTTTTTTATGCCCGAAGGTGAATCAATCGGCGATTTTTTGCTCCGGTAGCAAACAGTGAGAATAACGCTGAACTTTGTTTATCTCTTTTTCAGAAGACTAAATGTAAATTAATTGTTTCTCTCCGCCGTCTCCCGCTTTTAATAATGCAGGCATGTTTTTAAAAACGAGCCTGCATTATGTCTTATCGCATCAGTATCCTGGATAAAAGCCCGCTTGCGCCAAACGACAGCGCGACGGATGCCCTGACGCGCACGCTGCACCTTGCGCAGCAGGCGGAAGCCTGGGGCTATCACCGTTTCTGGCTGGCGGAGCACCACAACACGCCCCAGCTTGCCAGCCCCTCGCCGGAAGTGCTGATTGCCTGGATTGTCGGGCAAACCAGCCGTATTCGCGTGGGCTCCGGCGGCGTCATGCTGCAGCATTACAGCCCCTATAAAGTCGCCGAGAACTTTCACCTGCTGTCTTCCCTTGCGCCAGGGCGCATCGATCTGGGCGTGGGGAAAGCGCCCGGCGGCTTACCCCTTTCGACGCAGGCGCTGCAGCAAGGGTTCTCGCCGGCCGCAAAAGGCACTTTTGATGAGCAGCTTACCCAGCTCGACGGCTGGCTTTCACTGAACGATCCTGCGGAAGAAGAAGGGATTCGCGCCACGCCGCTGCCGGCCCAGCGCCCGGACGGTTTTTTGCTGGGTGCGAGCCTGCAAAGTGCGAGGCTGGCCGCAAGCCTTGACTGGAATTTTGTTTTTGCTGCCCATCTGAACGGCGATAAAACGCTGCTGCGTGACGTGCTGAACGACTGGCGGGCAAACAGCCGACGCGACGTGCTGGTGGCCGTGCAGGTTATCGTGGCGCAGGACGCCGAACGTGCGGACGAGCTTGCCGGGCAGGTTGAGATTTGGGGCGTGGAGCTGGAAAACGGCCAGCGGGTGAGCGTGGCCAGCGAACAGCAAGCGCACAGCTTTGCCCGCCAGTCAGGCAGTGCGCTCCGAAGCCTGACGCGCCGTGAACCTTCGCTGCTAAAAGGCACGCCAGAAACGGTCAGGGAAGGGCTGCAGGCGCTGCACGAAGCTTACGGTATTGATGAATTCATCATTGATACGCCAATTGCCGAGGGCGCTGAACGCATCGCTTCACTGCGTTTGTTGGCCGAAGCCCACGCGATTACGGAGGCGGCACTATGACTTTCGCTCAGCAACTGATCGACTGGCGGCGAGAACTGCATCGCTTCCCGGAGCTTTCACTCGAGGAAGTGGAAACAACCTCGCGCATCCGTGACTGGCTGCAAAGTGCCGGCATTCGCCTGCTGCCTTATTCGCTAAAAACCGGCGTAGTGGCAGAGATTGGCGATGGTGAAAAGGCCGTTGCCCTGCGGGCCGACATTGACGCATTGCCGATTGAAGAAACCAGCGGCGTGGCCTTTAGCTCGCAAAATGCTGGCGTAATGCACGCCTGCGGACATGACGTTCACAGCAGCGTGATGCTAGGGGCGGCGCTGCTGCTTAAGCAGAACGAAGCGCAGCTTAACGGACGAGTACGTATTCTGTTTCAGCCCGCAGAAGAACGTTTTGGCGGCGCAACCACGCTGGTAAAAGCCGGCGTTCTGCAGGGGATTTCGGCTATTTTTGGCATGCACAATGAGCCTAACCTGCCGGTGGGGGCATTTGCCACTCGCGGCGGTGCGTTTTATGCCAACGTCGATCGCCTGGTTATTCAGGTGCGCGGCAAAGGTGCGCATGCCGCCCGTCCCCATGAGGGCAAAGACGCGATTTTGCTTGCCAGCCAGCTGGTTAGCCTGCTGCAAAGCATCACCAGCCGGGAGGTCAATACGCTTGAGTCGGCGGTGCTGAGCATAACGCGAATTGCGGGCGGCAATACCTGGAACGTGCTGCCGGAAAACGTCGAGCTGGAAGGCACCCTGCGGACCCACAGCGCCAGCGTGCGGGAAGCGGTAAAAAAGCGGGTTCTGGAGATTGCTGCCGGTCTTGCCAGCGCCTTTGGGGCAGAAATAGAGGTCACCTGGCATCTGGGGCCGGACGCGCTGGTTAACGATGAGCGCTGGGCGGCGTTTTCCAGCGAGGTGGCCGCGGTGGAAGGTTATGCAACCCACCCTGCGGAGCTGCACATGGGCGGCGAAGATTTTGCGGTTTATCTCCAGCATATTCCCGGCGCTTTTGTCAGCATCGGCAGCGAAAGCCGCTACGGACTTCATCATCCGGGCTTCGACCCTGATGAACGATTGATTGAACCTGCGGCTCGCTATTTCGCCCGCTTAGCACAATCGGCGCTACAACAATTTTAATTCTAATCAGCGATGGCGGATTTTAACGATCCGCATAAGGATGAGGCATGTCTGGAAAACGACAGTTACGACTGGGTACGATATTACATGGCGCTTCGGGAAATATGTCGGCCTGGCGTCATCCTGCCGCGATAGCAGATGCCAGCATTAATTTTGAGTTTGTCACACAAACGGCTTTGAAAGCGGAAGAAGGGAAGCTGGATTTTATATTTGTTGCCGATGGGCTGTATATTAACGAAAAATCTATCCCACACTTTTTAAATCGGTTTGAACCGCTGACGGTATTATCCGCGCTCGCAGCCTTGACCCAACATTTAGGCCTGGTGGGGACCTTATCCACCTCTTACAGCGATCCTTTTACTACGGCTCGCCAGTTTGCCAGCCTCGATCACCTGAGTAATGGCCGTGCGGGCTGGAACGTGGTCACTTCACCCCTTGAAGGTTCTGCCAAAAATTTCTCCAGAACGCAGCACCCCGAGCATGCGCTGCGCTACCGCATCGCCGATGAGTATCTGGACGTCGTGAAGGGGCTATGGGATTCGTGGGAAGAGGACGCTTTCGTGCGCAACAAAGAGAGCGGGCAGTTTTTTGCGCCTGAAAAACTGCATGCGCTAAACCATCAAGGGGATTTCTTCCAGGTGGCCGGGCCGCTGAATATTGGCCGTACACCGCAGGGGCGGCCGATTGTGTTCCAGGCCGGTGCCTCAGAAGATGGCAAAAAGCTGGCGGCTAAACATGCGGATGCCATTTTTACCCACCATGAAACGCTCGCCGAAGCGAAAGCTTTTTACCGTGACGTGAAAAGCCAGCTCGAAGGGCAAGGCCGTGAGGCAGACTCCTTGCACATCTTCCAGGGCGTCAGCGTCATTGTCGGCAAGGATGAAGCAGACGCAGAACAGCAGTACCAAACCACCGCCGCGCTGGTGTCGGTGCCCGATGCCCTGAACTACCTTGGTCGCTACTTTGAGCATCATGACTTCAGCCAGTACCCGCTGGACGAACCTTTCCCCGACATCGGCGATCTGGGGCAGAACAGCTTCCGCAGTACCACCGACGAAATCAAACGTAATGCCCGCGAGCGTGGGCTGACCCTGCGGCAGGTCGCGCTTGAAGCCGCCAGCCCAAGACCGCGTTTTTCCGGTTCGCCGGAACAGGTGGTGGACGGCCTGCAGCAATGGTTTGAAGCCCGCGCGGCCGACGGTTTTATCATCCAGGGCGGCACGCCTGATACCTTCCCCCGCTTTGTTGAACAGGTTGTGCCTGTGCTGCAGGCGCGAGGCCTTTTCCGCACGGATTACCCCGGCACCACGCTGCGCGAGAGCTTCGGCTTAGCGCTGCCCGACAATCGCTACGGCAAATAAAGAGAAACGACTATGCAAAAAACATCGCTGTTGCTGGCCATTGCGCTGGCATGGACCCCGCTTGCCTGGGCGAACGACGTCACCATCAACGGAACCGGCGTGAGCCTTGAGGCGAACAAAGCGCCGGTAAATACCGCTAAAAACCCGCAGGCCATCGCGCAGTTACCCAAAGACTACCATTTTGCCGTTCCCGGTAAGTTTACCGTGGCAGTGGCGGCGCTGAACTCGCCGCCGCTGACGGTTTTTTCTGATGATAATAAAACCCTGCTCGGCAGCGAGGTGGATATTGCACGCCTGGTGGCCGACAGCCTCGGACTTGAGCTTAACGTGGTGCCCACGTCCTGGGAAGACTGGCCGCTGGGCGTGGTTTCCGGGAAATATGATGCCGCGATCAGCAATATTACCGTCACCAAAGATCGCAAAGAGAAGTTCGATTTCGCTACCTATCGCAAAGACTCCCTGGGCTTTTACGTCAAAGCCAACAGCCCGATAAAATCCATCAGCCGTGCGCAAGAGATTGCCGGGCTGCGCGTCGTCGTGGGTTCAGGCACCAATCAGGAAGCTATCCTGCTGGCATGGAACGCTGAAAACCAGAAGAAAGGCCTGAAGCCTTTTACCCCGGTGTACACCAAAGATGATGCGGCACTAACGCTTGCACTGCAGTCCGGCCGGGCGGATGCCTGGTTTGGGCCAAACGTCACCGGGGCCTGGAAAGCGGCGCTGACCGGGCAGACGAAGCTGGTGGGCAGCGTCGACGGCGGCTGGCCGAAGGCTGCGCACATTGCGGTGACGCTGAAAAAAGGCAGCGGCCTGGTTGAGCCAGTACAAACGGCGCTCAACGGCGCTATTCAGCAGGGCGACTACGCCAGGGTGCTGAACCGCTGGGGCGAGGGCGTGGAAAGTATTCCTGCCTCGGAAATTAATCCCGCCGGTTTAGGCGACTGAGGAGGCAGATATGAGCGAACGTTTTCGCGTTTTGTCCCCGGAAGCGCCTGAGCTGCAGCCCATTATTAGCGGGCTCTTTGGCGAATACGCTGCCCGCTACGGGGATTTTTTCTCGCGCGATGCGGAGGTCGAGCTTACCGAGTGGTATCTCCCCCCGCAGGGCATTTTTATCGTGCTTGAGCGGGAAGGCGAAATTATTGCCACCGGTGCCTACAAGCCTTACGACCCGCAAACCGCAGAGATTAAGCGCATCTGGACAAAAAGCACGCTGCGAAAGCAGGGGCTGGCCGGGCGTGTCGTGCGAGAGCTGGAACGCTTTGCGCTTCAGGCGGGCTATGGTCGCATCTATCTGACCACCGGTTTTCGCCAGCCGGAGGCGGTCAGGCTTTACCTGAGCGAAGGCTACGATCCGCAGTTCAGCCTGGAGGTTGACCCGGAAACGTTCAGCCAGCCTCCCCACGACGGACGGCTGCGGTTCACCAAAATTTTATCGCTGGAAAGCCTGAGCAAAACGGCATGAGGAATAACGATGAAACCTTCTGAAACCATCAAAGTGGTGCCCGCGCGTTACCCGTTACGTACCGTGGGCGCTTTAATAGCGCTGTTCGTGCTGGCGGTGGTGGTGCAATCCGTCGCGTTTAATCCTCGCTGGGAATGGGGCGTTTTTGCGCAATGGTTTTTTAACCCGGTTATCCTTGAGGGGCTGGGGCAAACCTTACTGCTGACGCTGCTGGGCACGGTACTGAGCGTCATACTTGGCGGCCTGCTCGCGCTGGCCAGGCTTTCGTCTTCCTGGCTGTTGAACAGCCTGGCCTGGAGCTACATCTGGCTGTTCCGCTCGCTGCCGCTGATTGTGGTGCTGATCGTGCTCTACAACTTCTCCTATCTGTACGACAAGCTTTCGCTTGGCATTCCCTTCACCAGCATTGTCTGGGGTAGCTACGACACGATTAACGTGCTGGGGCAATTTTCGACGGCGGTTGTCGGGCTGACGCTGGTACAAAGCGCCTACACGGCAGAGATCGTACGCGGCGGTTTTTTGGGCGTGGACCACGGGCAATATGAAGCTGCTGCCGCGCTGGGGTTGCCCGCCTGGCGGCGTACCGTGAGGATTATTCTGCCCCAGGCGCTGCGTACGATCCTGCCCGCCGGGTTCAATGAAATCATCAGCCTGGCCAAAGGTACGGCGATGGTTTACGTGCTGGCGATGCCTGAGCTGTTTTATACCATCCAGATGATCTACAACCGCACCCAGCAGGTTATCCCGCTGCTGATGGTGGCGGCCGTCTGGTACCTGGTGATTACCAGCGTGCTGTCGCTCATTCAGTATCTGGTGGAGCGTTCCCTGGCCCGCAGCGAGCGTCGTTCGGCCATCAACCAAACGCGTACCGCCCGCAGCGCGGCGCCGTCCACAGCCGTCGTATCGCAGGAGCCGATTCATGCCAACCTCTCATAATGGCCACATCTCTATTACCGGCGTCAGCAAATACTTTGGACGCCATAAGGCGCTGGACGATGTTTCGCTGGAGATACCGCCGGGCACGGTAACCGTCATTCTCGGCCCATCGGGCTCCGGGAAATCTACGCTGCTGCGCAGCATCAACCACCTTGAGCGCGTGGATGAGGGCTTTATCCAGATTGACGGCGATTACATTGGCTATCGCCTTAAAGGAGACAAGCTGTATGAGCTTAAAGAAAAGGAGATCCTGCGCCAGCGAGCCAACGTCGGCTATGTCTTTCAGAACTTCAACCTTTTCCCCCATATGACGGTGCTGGAAAACCTGATTGAAGCGCCGGTGGCCCATAAACAGCTGAGCCGCAAAGAGGCGGTTGAGCGCGCGTATGAGCTGCTCGATGTGGTCGGGCTGCGGAATAAAGCTGACGCGTGGTCGCGGCATTTATCCGGCGGCCAGCAACAGCGTATTGCCATTGCCCGCGCTCTGGCGCTTAGCCCGCGCGTAATGCTGTTTGATGAACCCACCTCCGCGCTCGATCCCGAGCTGGTAGGCGAAGTACTGGACGTGATTAAAAGGCTGGCGAGTTCGGGCACCACGCTGGTGGTGGTCACCCACGAAATAGGGTTTGCGCGCGAGGTGGCCGACCAGGTGGTGTTTATGGTGGACGGCAAAATTGTTGAGCAGGGCAGCAGCGACGAAGTGTTGAATCGCCCGCAGCATCCACGTACCCGGCAGTTTTTATCGAAGGTGCTGTGACATGAAATATCGATTAATTGCGCTGTTAGCCTGTGCTTCAGTGACAT
Organism: Cedecea neteri; assembly: GCF_000757825.1. Lineage (GTDB taxonomy): Bacteria > Pseudomonadota > Gammaproteobacteria > Enterobacterales > Enterobacteriaceae > Cedecea > Cedecea selenatireducens. The sequence goes on along the minus strand of NZ_CP009451.1, from coordinate 699,401 downwards.
CGGCGCAGGCGGATATCAACCTGGCCGCCAATGAAAAACCGCTCAGCGTCGCACGGGACGAGCAGGCCATCGCCAAAATTCCTGCTGGCTATCATTTTGTTGAGCCGGGTACGCTGACGGTGGCTATTTCCGCACTTAACTCTCCGCCGCTGGCGCTGCTGGCAAGCGATAACCGCACGCGTATAGGCAGCGACCCGGATATTGCCCGCCTGCTGGCGAATAGCCTGGGCCTGAAGCTAAAGCTGGTGCCCACCGCGTGGGAGGACTGGCCGCTGGGCATTACCTCCGGACGTTATGACGTAGCGCTGGTGAATATTGCCGTAACCGAGCAGCGTAAAGAGAAATTTGATTTTGCGACCTATCGCGTGGACTCGCTCTCTTTTGCGGTGAAGGCCAGCAGCCCGATTCAGGTGATTGGTAAGGCAGAAGATCTCGCCGGGCGCAAAGTCATCGTGGGCGCTGGAACCAATCAGGAGCGCATTCTGCTCGGCTGGAATGCGGAAAACGAACGCGCCGGGCGTGAACCTGCCTTGCCCGTCTACGTTACCGACGACGCTTCCGCGAACCTTTATATTCAATCTGGCCGGGCCGAAGTGTTTTTTGGCCCGCAGTCCATTACGGCGTATAAAGCTGCCCTAACCGGGACAACGCGGGTGGTTGGGCTGGGGCCGAAAAAGGCTTATGTGGCGACAACAACGAAGAAGGGAAACGGGCTGGTATATGCGCTGCAGGCGGCGCTGGATGGCGCAATTCAACGTGGGGAATATCAGCAGGTTCTGGCGAGGTGGGGAGAGCAGGGAGAAGCCGTTACTCAGTCGGAGGTGAATCCACCCGGCATTACTTACTAACAGAAAAGGCCCGCAATGCGGGCCTTAAATCATTTTGCGTTGTCTTAGCGTGGCGCAACGGTGATGCTGTTGCCGCTGCCGGAGATGGCAACACGCTGGCCAACGGAGTAACGGGTATCACCCTGTTTCTGCACGGCCATGATGGTTTGACCATCATCTTTACGGATTTCCAGCTCAACGCCTTTGCTGTTGCCCGCTGCGCCGCCGATGGCGTCGCCAGCCAGGCCGCCTGCTACGGCGCCGCCAGCGGTAGCCAGGGTGCGCCCGGTGCCGCCGCCGACGGTGTTACCCAACAGACCGCCCAGTACTGCACCACCGATGGCACCGATAGTGCTGTTGCCGTCGCTGCCTTTAATGGTGACGGCGCGAACGTGGGTAATGGTACCGTAAGTCACGGTTCTTACCTGTTTAGCTTCGGACGCGTCGTAAACATCGCCGGACAGCCCTTCGTTGGCACAGCCAGCCAGGGTCAGAGCAACCAGTGAAACTGCCAAAATACGTGAAATCATTTGTACCTCTCCTGTGAACCCATCAACGCTCGGTGAGCATCCGTTATGGCTAAATTATATGGCAATTCCTGGCCATAGTTCATGTTTGTTCTACAACAATCCTGTAAAAATAGTAAATCAAACGTCTTTAACAACAATTAAACCGCTGCGCTTTGCTAATTTGGCTTAAGGCGCAGCCCGCCTGTTACGGCAGCTGACACAGATTATTAATAAAAATTATTAATAAATCATGATATTGCGTGCTAATTTAAGCGCATTAATTTACCGCCCCGGCGAGAATAAGGAGTGACGATGAAATCAGGTCGCTATATTGGCGTGATGTCAGGCACCAGTCTGGATGGCATCGATGTGGTGCTGGCCGCTATCGACGAACACCTGGTCGTCCAGCAGGCGAGCTACAGTCACCCGATGCCGCTGGCCATCAAAAACGCCGTTCTTGCCGTGTGTCAGGGGCAGCAGCTCACGCTGTCCCAGTTCGGGCAATTGGACAATCGGCTTGGAAAATTGTTCGCCGAGGCGGTTCAAATCCTGGTAAAACGCGAAGGGCTCCGGCCTGAAGACGTGACGGCCATTGGCTGTCACGGGCAAACCGTCTGGCACGAACCGCACGGCGAAGCTGCCCACACGCTGCAGATTGGCGATAATAACCAAATCGCCGCGTTGACCGGCATCACCGTGGTGGGGGATTTCCGCCGTCGCGACATGGCGCTGGGCGGGCAGGGCGCGCCGCTGGTGCCCGCGTTCCATCAGGCGCTGCTGGCTCATCCGGTAGAACGCCGGATGGTGCTCAATATTGGCGGCATTGCCAACCTCTCGTTGCTGATCCCCGACCAACCGGTCAGAGGTTACGATACGGGCCCTGGCAACATGCTGATGGATGCCTGGATCTGGCGGCAGCGGGGGAAAGGCTACGATAAAGACGCCGAGTGGGCGAGCAGCGGAAAAGTCATCATTCCGTTACTGCAGCAGATGCTCAGCGACCCTTATTTCTCTGCCCCCGCGCCTAAAAGCACCGGACGTGAATACTTTAACTATGGCTGGCTTGAGCGCCAGCTGGCCAGGTTCCCCGCGCTTGCCGGGGAAGATGTGCAGGCCACGCTCACTGAATTGACCGCCACAACCATCGCCGAGCAGGTGTTATTGAGCGGCGGCTGTGAGCGCGTAATGGTGTGCGGTGGTGGCAGCCGTAACCCGCTGCTGATGGCCCGTCTTGCCGCGCTGTTGCCGGGAATTGAAGTCACGACAACCGACGAGGCCGGGATCAGCGGGGACGATATGGAAGCTCTGGCCTTTGCCTGGCTGGCGTATCGCACGATGTCCGGCCTGCCGGGGAATCTTCCTTCGGTGACCGGCGCCTCTGAGCCAACGATACTTGGCGCCATTTATCCGGCAAATCCTCGCCATAATCAGAGTTAACTGAAATTATTTTCTTCCCGTAGCCGCTAAACTGAAGGCGTAAAGGAGGGCGCAGGCCCTCCAGGGATAAGAAGATCTTCAGGATACTCAGATGAAAAAACTGCTTGCTGTCACCCTTCCACTGCTGCTCGCCGGCTGCAGCTACTACAACGCCTTTCTCGAAAAAATGCATACCGATACGCTGGTCTACCAGTGCGACGAAAAGCCGTTGACCGTGAAGCTGAATAACGACAAACAGCAGGTGAGCTTTGTCTACGACAACCAGCTATTGACCCTGACTCAGGGACTTTCCGCCTCCGGGGCGCGTTATACCGACGGCGTTTACGTTTTCTGGTCCAAGGGTGAAGGCGCGACGGTCTATCGTAAAGACAACATCGTGCTGAATAATTGCCAGTTGCAAACGGCCAAACGTTGAGATTTCTTAGGGTGGAGAGCACAATAGCTCCACCCGAGGATAGCCTGACGTAACGCCATGTCTGATAACGACTCTTTGCAACAGATTGCACATTTGCGCCGCGAATACACCAAAGGTGGCCTGCGACGCCACGATCTCACCGACACGCCGCTGCCGCTGTTTGAACGCTGGCTGGCCCAGGCCTGTGAGGCGAAGCTCGTTGACCCTACCGCGATGGTTGTCGCGACGGTCGATGAAAACGGCCAGCCCTATCAACGCATCGTGCTGCTGAAACATTTTGATGAAAAAGGCCTGGTGTTTTACACCAACCTTGGCTCGCGTAAGGCGCATCACCTTGAAACGAACCCGCGCATTAGCCTGCACTTCCCGTGGCATATGCTGGACAGGCAGGTGATGGTACAGGGCACCGCCGAGCGTCTTTCCACGCTTGAGGTACTGAAATACTTCCACAGCCGCCCGAAGGACAGCCAGATAGGCGCCTGGGTGTCGAAGCAGTCGAGCCGTATTTCCGCGCGCGGCGTGCTTGAAAGCAAATTCCTTGAGCTGAAGCAGAAATTCCAGCAGGGCGAAGTGCCGCTGCCGAGTTTTTGGGGCGGCTACCGCGTCAGCATCGAACAGATGGAGTTCTGGCAGGGGGGCGAACACCGCCTGCACGACCGCTTCCTTTACCAGCGCGACGGAGCTGCCTGGAAAATAGACCGCCTCGCGCCGTAAAGCCAGGATTTTCAGCTTAAGGGCTGGTGCTAACTGCGCCAGCCCTTTATTCTATGTGCCCTAAAAATGAATTCTTTCGCCAGTGGGCGAAAAGCCGTGTACCGGCAAAGGTGCAGTCGTATAGAGATGGAGAATTTGATGTCGAACATCAATTTGATAAAACAATTGCAAGAGCGGGGCCTGGTGGCCCAGGTGACGGATGAGGATGCGTTAGCAGAGCGACTGGCGCAGGGGCCAATTGCACTCTATTGCGGCTTCGATCCTACCGCCGACAGCTTGCATTTGGGCCATCTGGTTCCGCTGCTGTGCCTGAAACGCTTTCAGGAAGCAGGCCACAAGCCGGTTGCCCTCGTGGGCGGCGCGACCGGTCTTATCGGCGATCCAAGCTTTAAAGCCGTTGAGCGCAAACTGAACACCGAAGATACCGTGCAGGAGTGGGTGGAAAAAATTCGCCGCCAGGTTGCGCCGTTCCTCGACTTTGACTGCGGTGAAAACTCCGCCGTCGCGGCTAACAACTATGACTGGTTTGGCGGCATGAACGTGCTGACCTTCCTGCGCGACATCGGCAAACACTTCTCTGTTAACCAGATGATTAACAAAGAGGCCGTAAAACAGCGCCTGAACCGTGATGATGTGGGGATTTCCTTTACCGAGTTCTCCTACAACCTGCTGCAGGGCTACGATTTTGCCTGCCTGAATAAACTGCACGGCGTGGTGCTGCAGATTGGCGGTTCCGATCAGTGGGGCAACATTACCTCCGGTATCGACCTGACCCGTCGTCTGCACCAGCAGCAGGCTTTCGGCCTGACCGTGCCGCTGATCACTAAATCTGACGGCACCAAGTTCGGAAAAACCGAAGGTGGCGCGGTCTGGCTCGATCCGAAGAAAACCAGCCCGTACAAATTCTACCAGTTCTGGATAAACACCGCGGACGCCGACGTTTATCGCTTCCTGAAGTTCTTCACCTTTATGGACATTGCGGAAATCAATGCCCTGGAAGAAGAAGACAAGAACAGCGGCGCTGCGCCTCGTGCTCAGTACGTGCTGGCAGAGCAGGTGACTCGTCTGGTTCACGGCGAAGAAGGCCTGACCGCCGCCAAACGTATTACCGCCAGCCTGTTTAACGGCAACCTGAGCGACCTGAGCGAAGCAGACTTCGAACAGCTGGCTCAGGACGGCGTCCCGATGGTTGAAATTGAACGCGGTGCCGACCTGCAACAGGCGCTGGTGGACTCCGAGCTGCAGCCATCCCGTGGCCAGGCCCGTAAAACCATCTCTCAGAATGCCATTACCATTAACGGTGAAAAACAGTCTGACCCGGAATACACCTTCACCGAAGGCGATATTCTCTTTAACCGTTACACCCTGCTGCGTCGCGGTAAAAAGAACTACTGCCTCGTCTGCTGGAAATAAGTTATCGGAATAGAAAAGCACGGCTTACGCCGTGTTTTTTTTTAGCAAGCACAACACCTGGCGATACCCGAGTAGAAAAATGAAAAACATTCTTGCTATCCAGTCCCATGTGGTATTTGGTCATGCCGGCAACAGCGCCGCCGAATTCCCGATGCGCCGCCTGGGCGCTAACGTCTGGCCGCTGAACACGGTGCAGTTCTCTAACCACACTCAGTACGGGAAATGGACCGGCAGCGTAATGCCCGCCAGCCACCTGAGCGAGATTGTGCAGGGGATTGCGGATATAGGGCAGCTGCAGCGTTGTGACGCGGTGCTGAGTGGTTATCTGGGCTCGGCGGAGCAGGGCGAACATATTCTCTCTATCGTGCGTCAGGTGAAGGCGGCTAACCCGAACGCCAAATACTTCTGTGACCCGGTGATGGGCCATCCGGAAAAAGGCTGCATCGTGGCGCCTGGCGTGGCGGAATACCACACGCGCTACGCCATGCCTGCCAGCGATATCATCGCGCCGAACCTGATTGAGCTGGAAATTCTGAGCGGCCACAGCGTGAACAACGTGGCCGAGGCCGTCGCGACGGCCCGCGAGCTTATCGCTCAGGGGCCAGAAATCGTGCTGGTGAAACACCTGGCCCGGGCGGGCTATCAGCAGGATCGTTTTGAAATGCTGCTGGTGACGGCTGAAGAGGCGTGGCACATTCATCGCCCGCTGGTGGACTTCGGCGAACGTCAGCCGGTTGGCGTAGGCGATGTGACCAGCGGCCTGCTGCTGGTTAAGCTGCTGCAGGGTGCGACGCTGCGTGAAGCGCTGGAGCACGTCACGGCGGCGGTGTACGACATCATGATCGTCACCAAACGCATGGCGGAATACGAGCTCCAGCTCGTTGCCGCTCAGGACGGCATCGCCAAACCTGAGCATTACTTCACCGCGGTGAAGCTCTGAAACAGAAACGCCCTCAGCTGAGGGCGTTTTGCTTTTAAGGGATGACTTAAATCCCTTCGGCGGTCAGCGCCGCAGAAACTGCCGGGCGCGCCTTCATGCGTTCAACATAGGCTTCGATATTCGTCAGGCCAGCCAGATCCAGCTTCAGGCCGTACGCCCAGCGCAGCACGGTGAACAGGTAGGCATCTACCACCGTGAAGCGCGAGCCCATCAGCCACTGTTTGTCCTTCAGCTCTTCGTTCACGTACTGGAATTTCTTCTCCAGCTGTTTGCGAACCACGGCCTTGAACTCTTCTGGCGTAGCCGGGTTGAACAGCGGAGAAAAGCCTTTATGCAGCTCGGTCGCCACATAGTTCAGCCACTCCAGCGTGTGGTAGCGGGTCATGCTGCCCGCCGGTGCCAGCAGCTGGCGGTCGGGAACCTTATCTGCCAGATACTGGACGATAGCCACGCCCTCGGTCAGCAAAGAGCCGTCATCCAGCACCAGCGCAGGCACCTGGCCTTTCGGGTTAATGGCGAGGAAATCGTCACCGTTTTCGGTGCGTTTGGTCGCCAGGTCAACTTTTACCAGTGAAAAGTCCAGACCTGACTCACGCAGGATAATGTGCGGGGAGAGGGAACAGGCACCGGGCTTGAAATACAGTTTCATGACTAACTCCTTTAGGGCGCTAAGATAACCTATGGTAGTGCGGACTCGGTGAAAAAAAAAGCCGCCGGCTGTGAGGCCGGCGGCTAAATTATCATTTTTCCGGGGAAAGTTACGCCGTAGCGGTTTCGTTAGCCTTTTCCGCTTTGTCTTCACTCAGCGTCATGCGGTTCAGCTTAGGCGCTGTCAGCAGCATCAGCACGGCAATCACGCCGGTGACGATACCAATCTGCATGAAGACACGACCGTACACTTCCAGAGACAGCAGCGGGTCGGTAACGTTTTCCGGTACCGCCATCAGGCCAGCAACTTTACCGGCGATGATGGCCGCACCTGCGGTGGTCAGGAACCAGCTACCCATAATGAAGCCCATCAGGCGCTGTGGCACCAGCTGTGCAACCATGGCAAGGCCCAGGCCGGAAATCATCAGCTCACCGATACTCTGCAGCGCGTAGCTCAGAATCAGCCAGTTCACGGAAACCATACCCGCGTCGCTGGCAAACTTCGTGCCGACCGGCAGCACCAGGAAGGCGAAGGAGCACAGCACCATACCGATAGCAAACTTGTGCGGCATAGGCAGGCGGTCACCCATCTTGTTGTAGATTGCGGCCAGAATCGGGCTACCAATCATGATCCAGAACGGGTTCAGCGCCTGGAACTGCTCTGCCTCGAAGGTGATGCCGAGAATTTCATGGCCCACGTTACGAATAGCGAAGAAGTTCAGGGAAGTCGGCATCTGGCTGTACAGCACGAAGAAGACGATAGCTTCAACCATCAGGATGAAGGCCACGATCATCTTGCGGCGAGCTGCGCCTTTCATCGCAAAGGCTTCTTTAGCGAAGATAAGGACGATACCCAGGGCAACAACGCCCAGTACGGCGCGAGCAATGCCCTGGTTGTGCAGCAGCCAGGTAGCAACCGCAACCAGCACCACGACGCCGGCGATGGTCGCCATCAGCTTACCGAAGTGTACCGGCGCGAAGTCAGGTTTGGAGCCGTAGTTCTTCACCCACTTTTTGCAGAAGATGAAGTTCACGAGGGTAATCAGCATACCCACGAAGCTCAGGGAGAACGCGGTGCTCCAGCCGTACTGCGCAGCCAGCCACGGGGTGGCGAGCATAGAGAAGAAGGAACCGATGTTGATGGACATGTAGTACATGGTGAATGCACCGTCCAGACGCGGGTCGTCTTTCTCATAGCAGGTAGAAAGCAGCGAGGAAGGGTTAGCCTTGAACAGGCCGTTACCTACCGCGATGGTGGCCATACCGATATAAACCACGCTTACATCGTGGCCGGAGTAGGCAACAAGGGCGTAACCGATAGCCAGTACCACGGTACCGAGCATGATGACGCGTTTTGTGCCAAGTACTTTGTCACCCAGCCAGCCGCCAATGGCAACCAGGCCATAGACCAGGGCGCTAAAGGAGGAGAACAGCGTGATGGAGTCCGCTTCGGACATGCCCAGCATTTTGACCAGGTAAACGGCCATGATGCCCTGCAGGCCGTAATAGCCGAAACGCTCCCAGAGCTCGATGGAGAAAATCAGGTAGAACGATTTAGGTTGCTTGAACGCGTTAAGACTCACGTTTTCTGCTGGTTCTTTGTTTGCAGTCGACACATATACCTCTTTTTTTACATCCCGCTTTAATAAGGGGCTTGCTCATGCCTTACCGCATTGGTAAGCATTTTTCTTGTTATAAGGAAGGAAAAACGGGAGGTAATGTTCACTATCCAGGGGGCTCAGGCAAGGGGTTTGTAATAATCTGTTACATATAACCATGACAAGATAATACGCCATAAGGTGAATTGTTATTCAGCGTTAAATTTTACCAATTCATTTATTAACGATTTTTTGTCTTTTTTAAAAGCGATTTTTTAACATTGCAGTTATATGTTCTGCTTTTTCGCCTTAAATGCAGTGTTAATAACCATATTATTCAATATGCATGGCCTATTGTATTGCAATAGATCCATTAATCCTAACGATAGCAAGGCCTTAGAGATGTTTTGATTACCTTTTCGCAACCTTGAGTTATCAAAGTGATATAGATCACAAATTTATAGAAATTTCTTATCGCAAAAAAACGATTAACCTGGTGAGCCGATTATAGAGCGCACAATATAAAATCTGCCGGCGGATTTAACGGAATAAAAGCGTGCTTTCGGGGTTTTTAACAGGCAGGGGGGTTATAAAGCGCCCGGCGGTAACGCGAGCGCCTGAGTTCAGACGTCTACTTTCTCTTTGAATTCGCAGAGGTCTTCGATAATGCATGAGCCACAGCGAGGCTTGCGGGCAATGCAGGTGTAGCGCCCGTGAAGGATAAGCCAGTGGTGGCAATCGACCTTAAATTCTGCGGGAACGACCTTAAGCAGTTTTTCCTCTACCTGCTCGACGTTTTTCCCTGCGGCGAACTGGGTGCGGTTACAAACCCGGAAGATATGGGTATCAACGGCAATAGTCGGCCAGCCAAAGGCGGTATTAAGCACCACGTTTGCCGTTTTACGGCCCACGCCGGGCAGGGCTTCCAGCGCCGCTCTGTCTTCCGGCACTTCTCCACCGTGCAGCTCCAACAGCATCCGGCAGGTTTTGATGACGTTTTCCGCTTTGCTGTTAAACAGGCCGATGGTTTTGATGTACTCCTTCACGCCGTCCACGCCAAGCGCCAGCATGGCGGCCGGAGTATTGGCGACAGGGTAAAGCTTTGCCGTCGCTTTATTGACGCTGACGTCGGTGGCCTGAGCGGAGAGCAGAACGGCAATCAGCAGCTCAAAGGGGCTGCTGAAGTTGAGTTCTGTCGTGGGGTGAGGATTGTTATCTCTCAGGCGGGTGAGGATCTCAACGCGCTTGCTGTTGTTCATTAAGCCTTCTCTGCAGTGCCTTCCACGGCGGCGCTTTCACGAGCGCGGCGGGCCTTCATTTTTTCATCAATGAGGTATTTTATCGCCAACAGCATGCCAAGGCCAATAAAGGCGCCCGGCGGTAACATGGCGAGCAGGAAAGGCGTGTCGGTGTGGAAGACTTCAATGCGCAGTACTTTTGCCCAGTTGCCAAGCAGGCCGTCTGCGCCGTCAAACAGCGTGCCGTTGCCAATGATTTCGCGCAGAGAGCCCAGCACGAACATCGCGCTGGTGGCGCCAAGGCCGGTAGCAAAGCCGTCCAGAGCGGCATAAGGCACGCTGGCTTTTGCCGCATAAGCTTCGGCTCGCCCTACGACGATACAGTTGGTCACGATAAGCGGGATAAAGATCCCCAGCGACTGGTAGAGCCCAAACGCGTAGGCGTTAATCAGCATCTGCACGATGCTCACCACCGAGGCGATGATCAGCACATAAACCGGAATACGAATCTCAGCGGGCACCCAGCGACGCAGCGCGGAGATTGTGCCGTTAGTTAGCGTCAGCACCAGCGTTGTGGCAAGCCCAAGGCCCAGGGCATTGGTTGCCGTGGAGGTGACGGCAAGCAGTGGACAAAGGCCCAGCAGCTGAACCAGCGCCGAGTTGTTTTTCCATAGCCCGTTTATCAGGACACGTTTTGTTTCGCTCATTGTTGATCTCCACAGGCAGGCAGTTCGTTGAGCTGCGCTGGCAGGGTCTGTGCGAACATGCCTGCACGCTTAACGGCGTTGACCACCGCGCGCGGGGTAATGGTCGCCCCGGTAAATTGGGTAAACTGACCGCCGTCTTTTTGCACCGCCCAGGCCGGGTCATTGCTGCCCTGAATGCGCTTGTTGGCAAAATGCGTTATCCAGTCGCTCAGACGCAGTTCAATCTTGTCGCCAAGGCCCGGCGTTTCATGGTGCTCGGTGACGCGTGTGCCGAGTATGGTGCCGTTAAAATCAGCGGCAACCAGAATTTGTATAGCACCAGAATAGCCGTCCGGCGCGGTAGCTTCCATGACCACGGCAACCGGCTTATCGCCTTTGCGCGCCACGTAGATGTGCCGTGTGCCCTTGCCGAGAGGGGAGTCCTTTACCCGCAGGCAGCTGTCCTGAATGCGGTTATCGTAAACGTCATCTGAAATCACCTGATCGAACAACATCTTTTGCTGCAGCGCAGACTGCTGCGCGATGGTGGGTTTGGTGAGTTCGTTGACCAGTGCCGTAAGTCCGGTAAACAGGGCGGCAAACAGCGCCAGGGCGATGCCATGCTTTTGCATTGTTTTAAACATAGCGTCTCCTTAGCGATGGCCGTAAGCGCGAGGGCGCGTGTAGTAGTCAATCAGCGGCACGGTGATGTTGCCCAGCAGCACGGCAAACGCCACGCCGTCCGGATAGCCGCCGTAGGTACGAATCAGCCAAACCAGCAGGCCAACCAGCGCCCCAAAAATCAGCCGACCGCGATTGGTGGTCGAGGCGGTGACCGGATCGGTCAGGATAAAGAACGCGCCAAGCATGGTCGCGCCTGAGAACAGGTGCACCATCGGCGACAGGCATTTTTCCGGGGAGATAAGCCAGCCGAGCGTGGCGCAGACGGCTAAAGCAACCAGGAAGCCCGCCGGGATATGCCAGCGAATGGTGCCGCGCCACAGCAGGAACAGGCCGCCGGCCAGATAAGCCAGGTTAACCCACTGCCAGCCGAGACCCGCCAGTGCACCGCCGTAGATTGGCGCGCTCAGCAGTTGCTCAGCGGAGTGGCCCGCATGCAGGCCGGTTTTAAACGTGTCCAGCGGCGTCGCCTGGCTGATGCCGTCTACGCCCATGCGTAGCGTATCCATGGTGCCGCCCGCGGTGGTTGCGCCGTGGAAAATTATTTGCAGGCTGTCTACAAAACCAGGCACGGTGGCGGCGATGGACTGCGGAGGCAGCCACGAAGTCATCTGCACCGGGAAAGCAATGAGCAGCACAACATAGCCAATCATGGCCGGGTTGAACGGGTTATTGCCGAGGCCGCCGTAAAGCTGCTTGGCAATGATGATGGCAAACACCATCCCGAGCACCACCATCCACCACGGTGCGAGAGGGGGAATACTGATCCCCAGCAGCAGGCCGGTCAGCAGCGCAGAGTTATCCCCCAGATAGGTTTGCACCGGTCTTTTGCGCAGGCGTAATACCAGCGCCTCTGCGGCCATCGCGCTGACGATCCCCAGCACAACCTGAATCAGCGTTCCCCAGCCAAACCAGTACCACTGCATCGCAATGCCGGGCAGGGCCGCGAGAGAAACCAGCATCATAATCCGCGCGGTGCTGCGCTGGTTATGGGTGAACGGGGAGCTTGCGATTTTAAAAACCATTTATTCCTCTGGAGACATCTGAGCGGCTTTACGTGCCTGAACGCGGGCAATTGCCGCAGCCACTGCAGCTTTGCGTGGGTCTTGTTCTTCTTGTGGTGCAGGTTGTTCGCTTTCTGCCTTCTGCGCTGCTTTACGAGCTTTAGCGCGAGCGATAGCGGCTTCGACAGCGGCTTTACGCGGATCAACGGTTTCGTGCTCAGCGGCCACCGGCTCGGCGTTTTCAGCATTCTGCGCTGCTTTACGAGCTTTAGCGCGAGCGATAGCGGCTTCGACAGCGGCTTTGCGCGGATCGACGGCTTCCTGCTCAGCGGCCACAGGCTCCGCGCTTTCGGCATTCTGCGCAGCTTTACGAGCTTTAGCGCGAGCGATGGCGGCTTCGACAGCGGCTTTGCGCGGGTCCACCTCTGCGCTGACCGTCGATTCTGCCTGTTGTGCTTTCTCCGCCTGGCGAGCACGCGCTTCAGCCTTACGGGCTTCGCGAGCAGCAATTACTTCGCTGTTGTCCGGCACGCTGCCGGCTTGAACGATAATAGGTTCTTCGCTGGCCTGGGCTTTTTTGCTCTTCACGCGGGCAAGGGCAGCCTGAATAGCGTCATTGTCCTTCGCCGTCGGCTGAACTGCCGCATTTTTGTGGCGTTCAAGGCGGGCGGCTTTCTCGCGCTCCAGCCTTTCTTGACGAGCTTCAAAACGAGCTTTGGCTTCAAGAGTGCGTTTTGCTTCCAGTTCTATCTCACGGATCTCGGCTTTTTCCTGACGGAAATACTGCACCAGCGGGATATTACTCGGGCAAACGTAAGCGCAGGCGCCGCATTCGATGCAGTCCGCCAGGTTATGCGCGGTAGCTTTGTCGTGCTGTTGGCCTTTGCTATACCAGTAAAGCTGCTGCGGCAGCAGGTCCGCCGGGCAGGAGTCCGCGCAGGCGCTGCAGCGAATACAGCCTTGTTCTTCTTCCTGCTCGCCCATCTCACTCGGAGAAGGCGCCAGCAGGCAGTTGGTGATTTTTACCACCGGCACGTCCAGCCACGGCAGGGTGAAGCCCATCAGCGGGCCGCCCATAATGACCTTCTGATCCTGGCTCGGGCGGAAGCCTGCAAAAGTCAGCAGGTGGCTTACCGGCGTACCCAGACGCGCCCAGACGTTACCCGGTTGGGTAATAGATTCACCGGTTAAGGTCACAACGCGCTCGGTCAGAGGTTCACCGTCTATCACCGCGCGCTTGATAGCATATGCGGTGCCGACGTTTTGCATCAGAATACCGATGTCGGACGAACGGCCGCCGTGAGGAACCTGCTTGCCGGTCAGAATTTGCGTGAGCTGCTTGGCGCCACCGGACGGATATTTCGTCGGGATCACCCGCAGTTGCATATCGTGGCTGTCTGCCAGCACCGCACGCATCATCGAGATGGCCTGAGGCTTGTTGTCCTCGATGCCGATAAGAATGCGCTGCGGCTTAAGAATATGGGCCAGGATGCGAACGCCTTCGACGATTTGAGCGGCACAATCCTGCATCAGGCGATCGTCGGCGGTGATGTAAGGCTCGCACTCTGCGGCGTTAATAATGAGAGTATCTATTTTGTCGCCGCCGCCCTGCAGTTTACTGCCGGTAGGGAAGCCTGCGCCGCCGAGCCCGGCTACGCCGAACTGGTGAATACGTTCGATAAGCGCTTCACGCGTCTGGCAGCGGTAATCGCTCCAGCCATCTCGCTCTATCCAGCGGTCCTCGCCGTCTGCATCGAGAATAACGCTAAGTTCTGCAAGGGCAGAAGGGTGCGCGGTGGAATGCGGCGCAATATCTTTAACGGTGCCGGAGGTTGGGGCATGCACCGGCAGCATACGCCCGCGACCGCGAGTCAGCGGCTGGCCGCGCAGCACATAATCACCGGGCTTCACGCACAGTTCGCCTTCCGCACCGATATGCTGCTTCAGCGGGATCACGAGCTGGGACGGCAGCGGTACCTGGCGCAAAGGCGTGCCGTTAGACTGGGTCTTCATCTCTGGCGGATGAATGCCGCCGTCAAAGTCCCAAATCCTGTCTTTTTTAAAACGATTGAAGATATTAAGCATGATTGTCCGCCGGGATCATACGCACCGGGATGGTCTGCAAATCCCATTTCCAGCTTTCGGTCGTGGGGCTGACGGGAATCAGTTCGATGCAGCGGGTAGGGCAAGGATCGACACAGAGGTTACAGCCCGTGCACTGGTCGCTAATCACGGTGTGCATGGCGCGGGTCGCGCCGACGATGGCGTCAACGGGGCAGGCCTGAATGCATTTTGTGCAGCCGATGCAGTTCGCTTCGTCAATCACGGCCAGCATTCGCACCGGCTCTGCGGCGGTGGCGTCGCCGTCAATTGGCTGAGGTTCTACGTTCAGGGCGGTAGCAATTTTCAGCATCACGGCTTCGCCGCCGGGCGCGCATAAATTGATTTTCGCTCCCTGATTACCTACGGCTTCCGCATAAGGGCGGCAGCCGGGATAGCCACACTGGCCGCACTGGCTTTGCGGCAGCAGTTCGTCAATGCGGTCGACAATGGGGTCTTCTTCCACTTCGAAGCGGCGAGAGGCATAGCCAAGGATCAGGCCGAACAGCAGCCCCATCAGCGTGACCGAGATAATAGCCATCCACAACGTTGTCATCAGAACTTCACCAGCCCGCTAAAGCCCATAAAGGCGAGGGCCATCAGGCCTGCGGTGACCAGCGCGATAGCGTTACCGCGAAACGGCGCCGGAATATCGGCCACGACCATACGCTCGCGAATAGCGGCAAACAGCACCATCACCAGCGAGAAGCCCAGCGCGGCGGAAAAGCCGTACACCGCAGACTGCAGGAAGTTATGGCCGAGGTTAATATTCAGCAGCGCCACGCCGAGCACGGCGCAGTTGGTGGTAATCAGCGGCAGGAAGATACCCAGCAGGCGATAAAGCGCCGGGCTGGTCTTGCGCACCACCATCTCGGTGAACTGAACGACGACCGCGATAACCAGAATAAAGGCCAGCGTGCGCAGATAAATCAAGTCCAGCGGCACGAGGATAAGTTCGTCAATGATCCAGGCAAAAATAGAGGCGAGCGTCATCACGAAGGTCGTGGCAAGCCCCATCCCGATGGCACTTTCCAGCTTTTTGGAAACCCCCATAAACGGACACAGGCCAAGGAACTTCACTAACACGAAGTTATTGACGAGGACGGTACCAACGAAGAGCAGCAAGTAATCTGACATGATTCGACCTGAAACAAAAAAAGCCGCCTATTATCGACTAATCGGCGGGCGGCGACAACGGGCTATCTATAGGGTTATTACGGGTTAATGAAGGTCTGCTTCACTCGCTTAGAACGCTTCAAATAAGGCACCAGTAATGCGGCGGCGAGCAGGGAAGGCAGCAGCAGCTGTACGGCAACCTTGTCACTGACCGGTGAAAACGCAAAAGATTTAATCGCCAGCAGGACGGTAAGCAGCAGCCAGAGAATATAATGGCGCACTACGTTTTTGCGGCGTTTAAAGAAGGCGATGGTCAGCCAGAGCGTGTAGGCCCACATCGCCATCGCGCAGCCAACGGACAGGCTGAACAACAGCGTTGTTTTGGCGTCCGCGCTGCCCAGAGCCTGACGGGCTTCCGGGGAAAGAATCATCATCAGGAAACTTAGCAGCGCCACGGAGCTGCTGAGCAACGACATCAGCAGCCAGGCCAGCGGGGCAAGCAGCCAGCCAGCAATACGCGGGGGTTGGGTCGTCGTCATGTTTCCTCCCGATTTAAGAATATGGTGAATAAAGCGGGGGGATTATAAGGGATTTTGCCGCTAATGCTACTCGCAGCGGCTATTGAACGTAACGCCAGACCGTTTTAGGCACGCATCCCAGGTCGAAAAGTCTTCCGCCGGAGGCCAGTTCAGCCCTGCGGTGATCCGCCGCCCGGTACATATTCATGATCTCATGGCTGTCCGTGAGGGTGTAATTCAGGTGGTCAAACAGCTTTTCCAGATTTTCCTGAGAGCTGATTTTGCGGAATTTCATCAGGTAATCCAGGGCACTGAGCGGGGATACATTTTCCATAGAGTGTATAAATAATAAATAATGTTCGGGTAAGGGAGAAGCGATGATAAGCGCAAATGAGGCAGCGGCTTAGCGCTATTATTAACCGACGGAATAATTAGGAGTTTTCTTTGCATTTGCCAGGAATATCACGGCAGGGAACACATAAATCCTCCTTGCTTTTAATTTACTAGTTTAAATAAATGCTTTATTTAAAGCCACAATAAATATCAGGCTAATTAGCAATAATGGCGGTCTTTTGCCTGGCAAATACGCAATCCAGAAACTTGCGGTTGTCGCCGGGCGGGGGATAAGGTGAAATGCCGGAGTTCATTACAGAGAGGAAGACAAATGAGTGATACCATCCGCGTCGGGCTTATCGGTTACGGTTATGCCAGTAAGACTTTTCATGCGCCGCTGATTTCCGGTACGCCAGGAATGATCCTCGCAGCAGTATCCAGCAGCGATGCCGAAAAGGTGCACGCTGACTGGCCGGGTATGACGGTCGTTTCCGATCCTCAGCACCTGTTTAAGGACCCCTCTATCGATCTCATTGTCATTCCTACCCCGAATGATACCCACTTTCCGCTAGCCAAAGCGGCGCTTGAAGCCGGGAAGCATGTGGTTGTCGACAAGCCGTTTACCGTGACGCTTTCGCAGGCAAGGGAGCTGGACGCGCTGGCCAAAAAAACAGGCCTGCTGCTCTCCGTGTTCCACAATCGCCGCTGGGATAGCGATTTCCTGACGGTGAAAAATCTGCTGACCGAAGGAACGCTTGGCGAAGTGGCTTATTTTGAATCCCACTTTGACCGCTACCGCCCGCAGGTCCGTAACCGCTGGCGCGAGCAGGCGGGCGTCGGCAGCGGCATCTGGTACGATCTTGGGCCGCACCTGCTGGACCAGGCCATCAACCTGTTTGGGCTTCCCGTCAGCCTGACCGTTGACCTCGCTCAGCTCCGGGCCGGGGCGCAGGCGACCGACTACTTCCATGCCGTGCTGGCTTACCCGCAGCGTCGTGTGGTGTTGCACGGCACGTTGCTGGCGGCGGCGGAAACCGCACGCTATATCGTGCACGGCACTCGCGGCAGCTACATTAAGTACGGCCTCGATCCGCAGGAGGATCGCCTGAAGGCCGGAGAGCGTCTGCCACAGGAGGACTGGGGCTACGACATGCGCGACGGCGTGCTGACGCTGGCGCAGGGCGAACTTATGGACGAGCAAACGCTGCTGACGGTTCCCGGCAACTATCCGGCTTACTACGCGGGCATCCGCGATGCGCTCACCGGCAAAGGGGAAAACCCTGTCCCGGCGGCCCAGGCGATTCAGGTCATGGAGCTAATTGAACTGGGCATGGAGTCCGCGAAAAAGCGCGCGACGCTTAACCTTGCCTGAAAATAACCCTCACCGTAGATGTGAGGGTTTTATCTTTAACGCAGATTATTAAAGTTGTAGGTAAAGGTCAGGCTAAAGCGAACGTCCCGGCGGCTGCTGTCGCTGGGTAAATCCGCCAGCGGCCTGGCCGCCTCAACGGACACGGAGTAGTGGCGGCTGTCGCCCACCATTACCCCGGTGGCGATAGAAGCCAGACGCTGGTGGCGGAAACCTCGCTGATTGAACCAGGTCTGGGCGGTGTCGGCGACGACATAAGGCTGCACCGTGTTAATCCAGACGCCCTTATCGAGGTTGTGGAGATAGCGCATTTCAATCTGCCCGCCGTAGCCATAATCCCCGCTTGCCTCACCGTCAGGGTAGCCCCGGCCATAACGCTGGGCGCCAAAGCTAACCCGCTCGGCTTCGGGCAAATTATTATTAGACCAGTCCCCCTCAAGCGAGGTGCTTAATTTCCAGCGTTCGGCCACCATCCATGCCGCATCGGTATTCGCCTTCCAGCGGGTGAAGTTAAGATTGGTATTAGAACCCTGGGTCACGCTTGCCCCCAGGGAGTCAATACCTTTGCGCAGGGTCAGACGCGCGCTCCAGTTAGCTTTCTCGTATTCGCGGTAGCCCCAGGCCGAAAACTCTGCTGCCGGGTAGCGTGCACGCTGGGTGACGGTAGGCAAATCAATTGTGTTGCCGAAGCCGCTGGCGCGCAGCGCATAATCGTCGCGCTTATCGACATAATCCAGCCCGCCGCTGACCGAAAATTGCTTCTTGCGCTCAAGCAGCAGCGGGTAGCTGAAGGCTATCCCCCCGGTGTACTGGGTGGTTTTTTCCTTTGCATCGATAGAAATGTTCTGCGGCAGATAAAGCAGCGGGGTGTAATCGCGTGGATCTTCGCGATAGAAGCTGCCTTTTAGCTGCATGAGTAACCCGTTATCGGTGAGATATTGCTGATAGTTGGCGCCAAAGTAGGTTTTTTTGGTGCCGCTATCCAACGGAACAAGCGTGGCAAGCCCCAACTGATCGCCGTGGCTGGTGAGGTTGCTGAGCGTGCCGTTAATCAGCGCCAGATTTGAACCTTTACGGGTATCTATCGTGGAGGAGATATCCCAGATATGAGGCTGCGTGGTGTCAACTTTCATATCGGCCGCGCCATAAATGTTATCTGGCAACGCGACGTTAGCCTCGACTTTGGTGGCCGGCGTGCGCTGCATTAGCAGGCTGTAGCGATCGAACGTCGCCTGGCTGAGCGGCTTTTCGTTCATCATTAAAGCCGACAGGCGGCTTAAGCGCTCGCTGGTACTGGCGTTGTCGCTGTTGATATTGCTGTGCGCGATGTATCCCTCAACCAGCACAATACGCACCGTGCCATCGTGGAAGTTATCGCTCGGCAGGTAAGCGTAGGAAAGCGGCAGGCCGTCCTGCTGATAGCGTTGGGTAATGCCGTTGGTTAATGCCACCAGCTGCGACAGCGGCACTGTTTTACCTACCAGCGGCATAAACGGCTGAACCAGCGAGTCAAGCTTGTAGCGAGTACCGCCAATAAATTGCAGATGGTTCACCGTAATTGGCGTCTGTGGAGTGAGCTGTGGCACCGGCAGGGCGGTTTTCACCTCGGGCTGCTTTTGTTGAGCAACCGGGACGGCAAGCGAGCGAGCGGCTTTAGCAGGGTTATTAGGGTCGATTAGCGTGGGGGACATATCAGCGTAGCTGATACTCAGAGTTGCTCCGTACAGCAGCAGTATACCCAGACGATTGTCCATAGTGAGCTCCCTTAACTGCGCAGCGAAGAAATTGCTGTGAAAAAAGTGCTCCCGCCGTTAACGCGGGAGCACGTGTGCCCTGGAAAGCACTATTTAGTTTTCAGAAGGCCGCCGACCGCGCCGGTAATCCCGGCCTGCTGGCCTGAACTTGTGTTGCTCCCTGTCGCGCTGGCGCTAACGTTGGTGGTTAACGAAGAGGTCAGGCCGTTAACGGTGGTGCCGAGGTTAGTCACCAGACCATTACCGCCGATCCCGAGCGAACCGGATGCGCCCGCCGAAACGGAGCCTGAGCTACCGCTGCCGCCGGTTTGCACCGGTTTCACCAATGCGCCGCTATCCGTGACTGCCTGTCCGGTGTTTTGCACCACCTGACCCAGGCCGCCGAGAGAAGGGTTACTGCCGCTGATGTTACTCCCCAGTCCGCTCACTGTACCGCCAGCGGAAGTCAGCAGGTTGCTCACCGGCGTGCCTAAACCGGTTGCGCCGCCAACGGCCTGAGTCGCTTTCTGGGTGTCGGCGAGCGTGGTGTTAACCAGACCCGTCGCGCCGGTTGTCAAATTAGAAACACCTGGACTCTGCACCGTTTGGGTAAGGGCGTTGCCCGCGCCGGTGACAACCTGTCCTGTGGTATTAACCAGCCCGCCTGCCGCGCCGGTCAATCCACCCGCTGGCGTATTGGCGGTTGAGCTTGCCAGGTTTGATCCTATTGCGGAAACCGTGGTGCCAAGCCCTGACACGGCGGTGGTAGAACCCGTCAGCGTAGTGCCCAGTCCGTTAGGGTTGTTCGCATTGCCAAGTCCGTTGGCTACGCCACTACCGACGGTTGAAATTGCAGTTCCCGCGCCGCCGACGGCCACGGCAACCGTTGAGGTTACTGGATTATTAACCGGTAGCTGAGACGCTACGCCGCTGACCGTGCTGCCTACGCCGCCTACTGCACCGCCCACGTCTTTGACGACGTTATTCCCGGCGCTGTTAGAAACGGTTGTGCCGCCGCCAGTTCCTCCGCCGCCGGTACCGCCACCGCCAGTACCGCCGCCAGAGCCCCCACCGCCAGTTCCGGTTCCTCCACCGGAGCCTGAACCGCCACCGTTACCGCCAGAACCAGAACCGCCACCGCCGTTGTTTGCAGTGTCGGTGCCAGTGGTACCGGCAGACCCGGCCGTTTTCGCCGTATTGTGCGAACTGCCGCCGCCGCCGCTACAGGCGGACAGGGAGAATGCGAGAAGTACCGCCATCGCAATTGCGCTGAGGCGGCCAATGTTATTTGAGCGCATAGCAATACTCCACTATTAGCACGCCGGACGGCGTATTAATAAGTGTATGGCGTATTTGAATCGCTGCCACATCACTGGTCATTTAATATGAATTTAAATTTCCAAATGAGAGTTTCGTCTTATTTTTATGCTTTGCTGGCTAATATTAAAAGGGTTAAGCTGATGTTTATCAATTATTTATATTTTTACCATCAGGTAAAAATATAAATAATAAATTCACCTTGATTTACGCTGTTTTGTCTTCTTTAAATAGTTTTAAATTAAGCGTGACTGCATTCTTAATTTAGTTTTAGTTGTGCTACATCTCCGGCGTTTCGCTTTTTGATAAATAATCACGCGGCTTCAGCTTATTTTTTGGCACGTTGCAGAATTGTTAGCTCGCCAGCGCGGCCAATTTGTTGCAAAGTAAAAGCCAAAATGACGTTACACAGACAGAGGACAGGATGGGTTGGCTGCAAAAACTAAAAATTGATAACTTTTTACTGGTAATGATTGGCGTGGTGATCGTGGCGTCGCTATTCCCCTGTGAGGGGATTGTGAAGACCGGGTTTGAATACCTGACGACCTTTGCGATTGCGCTTCTCTTCTTTATGCATGGGGCAAAGCTCTCCCGCGATGCCATCATGGCGGGGATGGGGCACTGGAAACTCCATTTAGTGGTTTTCCTCAGTACCTTTGCGCTGTTCCCGCTGCTGGGGCTGGCGATGGGCTTTCTCTCGCCTGCGATCCTCAGTCAGCCGCTTTATATGGGCTTCCTGTATCTTTGTGCGTTACCAGCCACGGTGCAATCGGCCATTGCCTTTACCTCCGTTGCCGGGGGCAATGTGGCCGCAGCGGTGTGTAGCGCGTCTGCCTCGAGCATCCTGGGTATTTTCCTCTCGCCAGTCCTGGTCGGCGCGCTTATGCAGACTCAGGAAGGCTCTACCGATACGCTGCACGCCATTGGCAAAATTATCATGCAGCTGATGGTGCCGTTTGTTATCGGCCATCTCTCCCGACCGCTGATCGGCAAATGGGTGGATCGTCATAAAAAGCTGATTGGCCTGACCGATCGCTCGTCCATTCTGCTGGTGGTTTACGTGGCGTTCAGCGAAGCGGTAGTCGAGGGAATTTGGCACCAGGTGAACGGCTTCTCGCTGCTGATGGTTCTGGTTTGCTCGCTGGTACTGCTGGCGATTGTGCTGGTGGTGAACACCCTGGCGGCCCGGCTGTCAGGATTTAATACGGCCGATGAGATAACCATCGTTTTCTGTGGTTCGAAGAAAAGCCTGGCCAACGGCGTGCCGATGGCGAACGTGCTCTTCCCGGCCAGCGCTGTGGGGATGATGGTGCTGCCGCTGATGATTTTCCACCAGATCCAGCTGATGGTTTGTGCGGTCCTGGCCCAGCGCTATGCCCGCAAAACGGCGGAAGAAAAACGGCAGCTGGAATCAGCGTCCTGACGCCGGCTGCCGGTACTCGTTACGCGGCCTGAACCTTAGCGATAAGCGCCTGTTTTTCGGCTTCGCTCAGGAAGGCTATCTTCAGGCCATTCTCCTGCGCGGTGCGAATATGCGCCGCGCTGAGGCCGGCCTGAGGTGCGGCCACGGTGTACTCGTGAATAATATCGATGCCCTGAACCGCCGGGTCATCGGTATTAATGGTCGCCAGCACACCGTGATCCAGGAAGGTTATCAGCGGGTGCTTGTCCAGCGCGGCTACGGTGCTGGTCTGGATGTTTGACGTCAGGCAGGATTCGATCCCGATTTTATGTTCGGCCAGGAAATCCATCAGCGCCGGATCCTCTACCGCCTTCACGCCGTGCCCGATACGCTCCGCGCCCAGCTCACGAATCGCCTGCCAGATGCTTTCTGGCCCGGCGGCTTCGCCTGCGTGAACGGTAATGCGCCAGCCCGCATCACGCGCGCGGTTAAAGTGATTCAGGAACAGACTTCCCGGAAAGCCGAGTTCGTCGCCGGCTAAGTCCAGCGCGGTAATGCTGTCGCGGTGGGCGAGCAGGGCGTTCAGCTCGGCCTCACAGGCGGCTTCACCAAAAGTACGGCTCATGATGCCAATCAGGCGCGCTTCAACGCCAAAGTCACGGCAGCCCTGGCGAACGCCTTCGATAACCGCCTCGACTACGCCCGCCACCGGCAGGTTATGGCTCATCGCCATATAGCCCGGAGAGAAGCGCAGTTCGACATAGTGCAGGCCGTTGCGGGCGGCATCTTCAATGTTTTCCCAGGCTACGCGACGGCAGGCATCGAGATCGCCCAGTACCTTCACGCCCCAGTCCAGTTTCTGCAGGAAGCTGACGAGGTCCGGCGCGGTTTCCACGACCTGAACGTGTGGGCGCAGGGTATCGAGAGTATTGGCAGGCAAAGATAAATTAAACTGGCGGCCGAGATCGAGGATGGTTTGCGCACGAATATTGCCATCAAGGTGGCGGTGCAAATCGGTTAACGGCAGGGTGGTATCAATCATGGTCGCACTCTTTTTTGATTAAAGTGCGGCGTATTATAAAAAGAAATCGGGGGCAATTGCTACGGCCGTGAAAACTTTGTTGCGCAAACGTCCCTGTCGTGCGCTCACGGATGAAAAACTACTGCAGCGTCAGCTTGTAGCCGAGGTGGCTGGCCTCAAAGCCCAGCCTGTCGTAAAAGCGGTGCGCATCAGTTCGCGTTTTATCTGTCGTCAGCTGGACGAAATGGCAGCCTCGCGCTTTGCACTGTTCTACAGCCCACGCAAACATCTGTTTGCCAAACCCGGTCCCTCTCTGCGATCGCGCAATTCGCACCGCCTCAATCTGGCCGCGCCCTGTGAATCAGGCCTGAGCGGTATTTTTTTGCTCGATCAGGCGGCGCAGCAGTGGGATAAGCAGCAGCAAAATAACGCCGGTCGCGACGGAGCCCCAGCCCAGTTGGCTAAAGACCTTGCTGTAGCCCGGGTCGGTCAATACCGGCGTGCTGCCGCTATTTTGCGGCATACGGCCTGAAACATAGCCCGCCAGCACGGAGGCTACGCCGGTCACCATCATCCAGCAGCCCATCATCAGCCCCTGCAGGTTGGCGGGGGCCAGTTTACCGATCATCGAGTAGCCGACCGGGGAAATCAGCAGCTCACCGATGCTTTGCAGAATGTAGCTAAGCACGATCCATTTCAGGGCAACCATGCCGTCCGCGCCGGCCATGGTAATCCCCAAAGGCAGCACCAGCATGCCAACGCCCATGCAGAATAACGAGGAGGCAAACTGCGCCGGAATATCGATACGCACGCCGCGATCGCGCAGGCGCTTGAACAGCCAGGCCATCAGCGGGCCACCAATCACAATCACCATGGTGTTGATGTTTTGCAGCCACTGCGGCGAAACCTGCCAGCCGAAAGCGCTCAGGGTCACGTTATGTTCGGCGAACAGCGTCAGCCCCATCGGTGCCAGCTGGTACAGCGACCAGAAGACCAGTGAACCCACGGCCAGCAGCAGGTAGGCCGCCATGCGGCGACGTTCATGTTTATTAGGTCGGCGAACGGTCATCACGCAGAGCATCAGGAAGA
Organism: Cedecea neteri; assembly: GCF_000757825.1. Lineage (GTDB taxonomy): Bacteria > Pseudomonadota > Gammaproteobacteria > Enterobacterales > Enterobacteriaceae > Cedecea > Cedecea selenatireducens. The sequence goes on along the minus strand of NZ_CP009451.1, from coordinate 675,293 downwards.
TCAGCGCGCCCAGCACGATGACGAACGTGCCGCTAAATTCGGTATGGCCGAGCAGGAGGCGCAGGACGGGCACCAGAAGAATCAGCACCAGCAGGCCAAAAGCCATGCGCAGATAAAAGCCTTTGCCCTTGACGTGCTGCAGCGGCGTGCTGATGTCGGCCAGCACCGGCCAGCGGAGCAGGGTTATCACCACGGCGGCAACGTTACCGAGGGTGGCAAAAAGGAACAGCGCCCGATAGCTTTCGGTCAGCTGGTAGTAGCCCGCCACGGTAAAGCCGATAAAGAAGCCCAGGTTCATCCCGGCGTAGTTCCACAGGAAGGCGGCTTCGCGGCGATCGTCATCCGGCGCAAAACGCTGGGTCAGCATCATGTTCAGGCAGGTGACGTTCAGCCCGCTGCCGCTCAGGAACATGGCCAGCCCCCACCACAGGCCGGTCAGGCCCGCCTCGGCAATAAGATAGCAGCCCGCAACCTGCAGCAGCATCCCCAGCACAAACAGATTACGGTTGCTAAGATAGCGGCCCCCGAGACAGCCTCCGAACAGGTGCAGCCCGTAGTTGAACGCCCCGAAAATACCCATCATGGCGTCGGCCTGGCCTTCGCTAAAGCCCAGCCGCTTAGTGACGTAGAGCACCAGAGTTGAATACAGCACCGCAAAACCAAGCGTGGCGAACATCTGAATGAAGAACAGTGCGCCCGAGCCGGGGGGGATCGCCTGATGAGAAGCATGGCCGGAAGATAAACTCATATTGTCTCTCTCTGTACAACAAAAGACCCGGGAGGCAGCGCGTCACCGGGTCTGATTTCTATGACTATGATGAGAGAGCATTTTCGTCGTTTTTAGCGGATTTATGCAAAGCACAACGACTAAATATTCATATTAAATAATTTCAAAATTTTACAAACCAAAGAAATAACCAGACAAAACTGCCAGGAAATTATTCTTCATCCGTGCTGCGAGGGAACTCAAGATGGCCGGTAACGTCGCCCCAGGTGGTGCCAATGGGCGACAGGAACAGCGGGTGCTGCGCGCAGTAAACCGGATTGATCATCCCCTCTAGCGTGCCGTTGCTGCGGCGAATATCCCAGCGAATCCAGGCATGTTCAGCCATGTCGCAGCGGATATCCTGCGGCGTGGTTTCCAGCGCGTGTTCCGCCAGAATACCCGTGTCGGACACCACCTGAAGCGTGTAGCGCTGCCCGGTATCTTTTACCGCAACGGTCAGCACGACCTGTCTACCATCGGCGGCATCGCCGGGCAGCAGCGCCCCGTCGTTCAGGCTGAAGTTCAGGCCACAGCGGCGTTCAAAATAACAATGTCCCTTTTTGATGGCCGCAAGAATGGCCTCCCCGCTGAGCGCCTGAGCATAAACCCAGGTTGCCGGATCGCCGTAAATTGACGGCTCCGTAGCCTGCGGGTAACGCTCGTGAGGCTGCATATGGCAGTCGCTGCCTCCTACGGCATAAATACGGTGCCCGGCGTTCCACAGCGTATTGAAAATCTCCACGACCTGTTCGTTGGCGGTGGTAGCGTTTTTCCAGGTCGGATCGTTGAGCACTTCCAGCACGTCAACGTCTGCCAGCGGCATCTCGTCGTACAGCCAGCTCCACGGATGCAGCATGGCGTGGTTCACGCTCAGGACGCTTTCCGGGCGCTTGAGCGCAATGCCCTGAGTAATCAGGCCGCGGCTGCTGTAATCAGCATTGAACATATTCAGCGTGGCGGCCGGGCCGTGCACGTTCAGGTGGCCTTTGTCGGCGGTGACCTCAATGCCCGGCAGCATCAGCACGCTGTCATGGCGCGGCAGGCAGGCGTGCGACAGGTTGTGTTCGGTCAGGAAGAAGAAATCCAGGCCCTGTTCGGCCATGATGTCCAGCGCCTGCAGCAGCGTATTGTTGCCGTCGGACAAAGTGGTATGGCCGTGGAGGTCGCCACGGTACCAGCCCGGGCGGTCGCTCAGCGTGCGCTGGTAGTCAAAAATCACCTGATGATCGGGGCGCAGCACGCCCAGCTTGTCAAAGTCTACCGGGGCGGCCAGCGCGTCAAAGCTGACGTCCAGCCGGTAGCTCATCGGCTGCGGCGAGCGGCTTTCCCCAATGACGTTATAGACATGCAGCTGCCACTCTCCCGGCGGGAGTTCCCCTGGCAGTGCGCCGACGGAGGCCCAGTCAGGGCAAACCGTCAGCACTTTTTCAGGCTTTTGCAGCATCACGGAGGCCCGCAGCTGCCGGCGGCTGTCGTACAGATAACAATAAAGATGCCCGGTACGCAGCGTGGTGCCCGTCAGGCTAATCGCCGGAGTATTTGGGGCAACATGGAAGGAATGGACAGCATGACCGAAGGGAATTTCACCGGAAAAAACGTGCATGATTTGCTCCTGTTTTTAATGGACAAGAGCTTAAGGTGAGCGGGTGAAGATAGTGTGTCGGTTAGGTGTCGGAAAGATGACGAAAGGATGAATGAGCAGGGTGGAGAAGGGGAGCAGGCTCCCCTTAATGGCTACAGCAGGGACTGGATCCCGGCGATAAGCCGCTCGACGCCGGCCTCAAGCTTGACGCGCGGGCACCCGGCGTTCAGGCGAATAAAGCCATTGCCTTCAACGCCGTAGGTGTAGCCGGGCATGATGGCGACTTTTTGCTGCTCAATAAGCGCTTTCTGCAGGGCGCGATCGTCCAGCCCCAGCGGGCGTAAATCGACCCAGGCCAGATAGGTGGACTGCGGCGGCTGCCAGTTAAGCGCCGGGAATGCCTGGTTCAACCTGTCGGCCACGAACTGCAAATTATCCTGCAGATAGTCTCGCAGCGCATCAAGCCAGGATTCGCCTTCACGGTAGGCGGCAATATGGGCGACGATTGCTAGCACCGCCGGAGAAGAGAGGCCGTCCTGCCCTTTGAGCACGCTCAGATACTGCTGGCGATCTTCTGCATCATTTATCAGCCCGTAGGCGCCGGTGAGCGCCGGGATGTTGAAGCTTTTAGAGCCCGAAGTGAACAGCGCCCAGCCGCCGCGGCCGATGTCGCACCACGGAATATGCTGATTTTCGCCCCACACCATATCCATATGGATTTCGTCGCTGATAACGCGCACGCCGTGGCGTTCGCAGAGTTCAGCCATCAGCTCCAGCTCTGCGCGAGTCCAGACCTTGCCGGTTGGGTTGTGCGGGCTGCACAGCAGCATAACTTTGCATTCAGGGCGGGCGAGCAACGCCTCCAGCTCCGCCATATCACACTGCCAGCCGTCCGCCGTTTTTTGCAGCGAAGCGCTCAATACCTGACGCTTGTTGCCTTCAATTGCCTTGTAGAACGCATCGTAGGCCGGGGTATGAATAAGCACGCCGTCGCCCGGCTGTGACCACTGGCGAATGAGCTGTGAAACCATGTAAATCACGGAAGGCCCGTAGACTACGCTTTCAGGGTCGATGGTGCTGCCGAAGCGTTGCTGATACCAGTGGGCGATAGCGGAGAGAAAATCGTCGTTCTTCCAGCGGCTGTAGCCGAGCACGCCGTGAGCCAGCCGTTTTTGCAGGGCTTCAAGGATGCAGGGCGCGGTAGGGAAGTCCATATCGGAGATAGTAAAGGGCAGCAGGTCGGCGGCGCCGAAGCGATCGGCCACGTAATCCCACTGGGTGCACCAGGTCCCGTGGCGGTCTACCGGAACAGAAAAATCAAACATAAAACCTCACGGCAAAAAGGGCGCCGCAGCGCCCGTTTGTGAATTAAGCCTCGACGGTTCGCATCAGGCCGACCATCTCATCTTTGACCGACTGAACCTGTGGCCCGATGACCACCTGCAGGTTGTGCTCGTTAAGCTTCACGACGCCGATGGCGCGGTTGGCCTTCAGGGCTGCGGTATCCACCAGCGACATATCTTTGACCGACAGGCGCAGACGGGTGATGCAGTTATCCAGCGTCGAAATGTTGTCGCTGCCGCCCAGCGCCGCCAGAATAGCCGGCACGTTATAGCCGGATTTGCCCGTGTGGCCGCCGACGGGTTTTTCTGCGGTGGTGGTTTCAATATCACGACCAGGGGTTTTGATATTGAAGCGGGTGATGGCGAAGCGGAAGATAGCATAGTAGCCAGCAAACCACACCGCGGCCACGACCGGCACCATATACCATTTGGTGGACAGGCCGTGCAGCACGCCGAAGACGAAGAAGTCGATAATGTTGCCGTCGGTGTTACCGATGGTGACGCCCAGCACGGACATCATGGTAAAGCCAATACCCGTCAGCACGGCGTGAATGAGGTACAGTACCGGAGCCACGAACAGGAACAGGAACTCGATCGGCTCTGTGGTACCGCCCACGACGCAGGCAATCACGCCGGAGATCAGCAGCCCTTTAATTTTATGACGGTTTTCTGGACGGGCGCAGTGGTACATCGCCAACGCAGCGCCAGGCAGGCCGCCGAGGAACGCCGGCATTTTACCCTGTGACAGGAACTGCGTTGCGCTCTCAGAGAAACCGTGGGTGGTCGGGCAGCTCAGCTGCGCCTGGAAGATGGTCAGCGCGCCGCTCACGGTATGGCCGCAAACGTCCATGGTGCCGCCCGCCTCGGTGAAGCGAATCAGGGCCACCAGAATGTGCTGCAGGCCAAAAGGCAGCAGCAGACGTTCGCCGGTGCCGAAGATCATCGGGCCAAAAATGCCTGCGCTGTGGATCATGTAGCCCAGGGCGTTGATCCCGGCAGCAAAAATTGGCCAAATCAGCGGGATGACCAGGCCAACCAGCCCCATCACCAGGGTCGTAACGATCGGCACAAAGCGGGTGCCGCCGAAGAAGGCCAGCGCGTCCGGCAGGCGAATGTTGTGGAAACGCTCGTGCAGCAGATAAACGATGATCCCGGCAATGACCGCACCGAGAATACCGGTATCAATTGACTGAACGCCGAGCACGCTTTGAATGTTGTTGGCTTTGAGAATTGCCGCATCGGTAGTCGGCAGGATGCCTTTAGCGGTGAGCCAGAAGTTAACCGCCAGGTTCATCACCATATAGCCGACAAAACCGGCAAAGGCCGCAACGCCTTTGTTCTCACGCGCCAGGCCCAGCGGAATCGCAATACAGAACATCACCGGCAGGAAGCTGAAGGCGAACGAGCCCATTTTGCTCATCCAAGTGAAGATCAGCTGCAGCACCGGATTACCCAGCCACGGGATCTCCGTGACGACGTCATGGCTGCTCAGCGAGCTGCCGATCCCCAGCATGATGCCGCAGAAAGAGAGCAGCGCCACCGGCAACATAAAGGTTTTGCCAAGGTTTTGAAAAAATTCCCACAGCGATTTTTTTTGTGGTGTATTAGCCGCCATCACGACTCCTTAACCCGGTTAAAATGAGATGTTGAGTAACTAAAGTTTGGTGATGATAAAACGTTTTACCCAATTTTATCGTGAGGACGATCTCAGAATTACCGCGCATAATGAAGTTGAATATGCCAGCATAAGTAAAACGTTTTATCTTTATATTTATCGATTCACGGAGGATCTGACCTGACGATGTCGACGCTGACCAAAAGAATCACTATCAACGAGGTTGCCGAGGCTGCAGGCGTATCGGTGACCACGGTATCGCTGGTGCTCAGCGGCAAGGGCAGAATTTCAACCGCCACCGGTCAGCGGGTAAATGAGGCCATCGAAAAGTTAGGGTTTGTGCGTAATCGCCAGGCCGTGTCGCTTCGCGGCGGGCAAAGCGGCGTGATTGGCCTTATCGTGCGCGACCTTTGCAATCCTTTTTACGCGGAGCTCACCGCCGGGCTGACGGAAGCGCTGGAGCAGCAGGGGCAGCTTTTATTTCTGACCCAAAGCGGAAGCAACGGCCAGCATATGCAGCGCTGTTTTGACATGCTGGTATCGCAGGGCGTGGACGGTATTATTATTGCCGGGGCAGCAGGACAGGGTGCCGACCTGCGGGAAATGGCGGCGCAGAATAAACTGCCGCTGGTGTTTGCCTCACGGGCGAGCTATCTGGATGAAGTGGATATTATCCGGCCGGATAATATGCAGGCGGCGCAGCTGGTGACCGAGCACCTGATTAAGCGTGGGCATCAGCGTATTGCCTGGCTAGGCGGGCGCAGCTCCTCTCTGACTCGTGCTGAACGGTTGGGCGGTTTCTGCGCCACGCTGATGCAGCACGGACTGCCTTTTCATAGCGACTGGATCCTCGAGTGCGAGCCGAGCCAGAAGCAGGCGGCGGACGCGATTACCGAGCTGCTGCATAATTTCCCGACCCTCAGCGCGGTTGTCTGCCACAACAGCACCGTGGCCATGGGGGCGTGGTTCGGCCTGACAAGGGCGGGCTGGCAGATGGGGGGCGGCAGCGTCGACAGCTATTACGACAGGCATATCGCGCTGGCGGCTTTTGCCGAGGTCACCGAAGAGGAGTTAGACGACGTGCCGATGACCTGGGTAACAACGCCCGCGAGGGAAATTGGCCGCAGCGCGGCGCAGCGTATTCTTCAGCGGGTCCAGGAAAGCGACATCGTTTTCAGCAACCAGATTATGCCCGCGCGCCTGATAACCATTAAAAACTAACTTTTCAGGAACAGCTTGAGCGGATCGTGCCTGATGGCCGCCAGAAACTAAAAACCCCGCCGGCTGGCGGGGTTTATGTAAGAGTTACTGCTGAGGAGCCGGTTCGGCGTCCGGAGAAGCATCATCCCCAGGCGCGTCGTCCTGCGGCTGGGGCACGGCATCACTGTCGTTATCCTGCAGCGCCGGGCCACCCATACCTGCCGGCAGAGCGAACATGCTGAACAGCTCACCCAGCGACATCTGCTCGCCGTTCAGGGCGGCTTTGCCATTACCATACTGCAGGCTGGTGGTGATGTTATCGCCGTCCACTTTGGTGACGCGGAACATCTGGCCCATCGCGGCCAGGCCTTTGATCTGCTGGCTGGCGAGTTTCTGTGACTCTTCGGCGTTATAGCCCTCAAGCTGCGCCACCTGAGACATCATTTCCGTTGCCATCGGCATCGGGATCGTCAGCTTCGCATCGAGAGACTTCACATAGCGGTCCAGTTGCTCTTCCGGCGTATTGGCCGGGCCGGTGACGCCCTGCGGATCTTTCATGAACAGCGACAGGTTGAAGGTTGATTCACCTTTCGCGTTCTTCCAGCTTAGTGGGGCGACGGTAATGGTCGGATTGCCCTTCAGCAGCAGCGGCAGGTTGGCGCTGATAAGCTCGACCGATTTCTGCTGGTAGAGCTCAGGGTTTTGCTGCAGGGCGGGGTCTGCCATCAGCTGCTGTACGCCGGCGTTATATTTCTGCGTAAACTCGCGCAGCGCGGCGGCATCAATATTGCCGAGCTTAAGCGTCAGCTTGCCGCTGCCCATGTTCTGGTTCTGCACTTTCAGCGCGTCCAGGCTGTAGTCGAACTGGCCGGCAAAGTGCTTTTTATCGTCCTGAACGTCAGATTTTGCGTTCAGGTTGAAGCCTTCCACGACGGCAATCTCTTTACCGTCAACCACCATTGAGAGCTTATCAACGGTTGCTTTTTGCGAGCCAACGCGCTGGTCAAACAGGCTGCGTTTGCTGTCGCCGTCGGTTTTAATGCCGTTGAAGGAGATTTGTACGCGCTGGCCGTATTCGTTAACGGTATTAACCAACCCGCTGTCTGCGGTGCCAGAAATCGCGATTTCATTGCCTGAACCGTCAACGTCGGCCGTCAATTTGCCGCCGCTGAAGCTGAGTTTGTTTTCCCCTTCAGTGGCGTCAATGGCCGCCAGCGCGATGTCGGAGGAGGTTGCGCCGCCGTAGCCTACACGGGTGTCCACGCTAATCAGCGGCTTATCTTTGGTCAGCGTAAAGAGATGTTTGGTCGTCTCGTTATTCACAAGCTCGGTGTGGATAGACGCCATGCTCGGGATCGGGTTGAATTTCTTCAACTGGGCGAACGGGAAAGGACCATGGTCGATGGTTTCGTTGAATAAGACGTTTTGTTCCGGCGTGAGCAGCGCATTTTTCGTGCCGGCTACCTGCTTAACAACCAGCTGCACCGTACTGTGGAAAAGCCCACGCTTATAGTCCTGATAGCTGAGGACCAGGCCTGATTCCGGCGCAGAATTTTTGATTTCCGCATTGGCGTTATCAATCATTTCGGCCATACGGCCTTCGAGCTGTTTGCCCGTAAACCAGGCTCCGCCGGTCCACACCACTCCCAGCGCAACAATTACCCCAACCGCAACCAGAGATTTTTTCATCGTGTCATTATCCATGTTTAGAAGCCGGTAGCCGTCCCCCACCGGGCGAAAGAAAAACGCCTGATAACAGGCGCTTTCGGAAACGTGCTTACTAGCTTAGCAATACGCGCTAAAAAGATCAGTAAGTTAAAGTTTATTAAACACTCGCGCTACCCGGCCTACGCCGCTGACGGCAATCGGGGATTCTGCGGCGCTAATAAAGGCTGACTCACCCGGCTTCAACACCAGGCGTTGGGCGTCTTTGGTTAGCACGGCTTCACCTTCAACGCAGAACACAATGGCCGCGCTTTGCTGAGCGAGCGTGGCTTCCTGCGTGCTCAGGTCATGCAGCGAGAAGGCAAAGTCGTCAACAGGGATAGGGAAGTCCAGCTCGCTGCCGTTTTTCTGTGGCTGAGTCAGCAGCTGGCTGGCCGGTTTTGGCTCAAATTTAACGTTGGCAACCAGCTCAGGAATATCAATGTACTTCGGCGTTAACCCGGCACGCAGCACGTTGTCAGAGTTGGCCATTACTTCCAGCGCCACGCCGTTCAGATAGGCATGTGGCGTTTCGGCGAACAGGAACATCGCTTCGCCGGGTTCAAGCTTAACTACATTCAGCAGCAGCGGAGAGAAGAGGCCGCTGTCGTCCGGGTAAAATTCGGAAATCACGCGAATGGTTTCCCACGGCTCACCCTGCTGGTTATTCAGGGCAGCTTTCAGTACGCCAAGTGCCAGGGATTTCTCTTCACCCTGCATATTCAGCAGGCCGGCGAACAGCTGTGCCAGGCTTTCTGCGCCGGGCTTCTGCAGGAAATGAGCAATCAGCGGATGCGCACCGGAAACCGGCTGCAGCAGCGACACAATGTCGGAGAACTCGCGGAAGGCGTTCATCGCGAGGAATGGCGTAAGGGCAAACACCAGCTCGGGCTTGTGGTTGGGGTCTTTGTAGTTGCGCTCTGCGGCATCTAACGGAATACCGGCGGCGTTTTCTTTAGCAAAACCGATTTCAGAAGCTTTTTTATTCGGGTGAACCTGAATCGATAGCGGCTGGGCGGCGCAAAGCACTTTGAACAGGAAAGGCAGCTCGCCAAAACGCCCGGCAACGGCTTTCCCCAGCAATGCTGGCTGGTCAGCGTCAATTACATCGCGCAATGCGTGCTGTTGCCCGTTAGCATCGAGCACTTTTGAGCTACTCTTTGGGTGAGCGCCCATCCACAGTTCGGCCATGGGCTTGTGCTGCGGGTTGGCGATGCCGTACAGTTCCGTTAACGCCGTTTCACTTCCCCAGGCATAATTTTGTACCGCATTGATCAATTTTTGCATCTCAGGTCCCTGTCATCATTGAGTCGAAGTTTCAGTTATTAAACCAATTATCCGCCGTGAAGTAACCAGGGCAACAAAAAGTCGTATTAGTCTCAGTTTCTGTTAAAAAATTGTGTAGCATGTTATGAATTGTTTTTGGAATGCAGCGTAAGATCCTGCGCTGAAATATAAAAATTAACGTTACTGTTGTCGCAAGTGAGAAAAATATGTCGAATAAACCCTTCCATTACCAGGAGCCTTTCCCGCTCCAAAAAGATCCGACCGAATATTACCTCCTGAGCTCCGACCATGTCTCCGTCGCCGAGTTTGACGGCCAGCAAATCCTCAAGGTTGACCCTCAGGCCCTGACGCTGCTCGCCCAGCACGCTTTCCACGACGCTTCGTTTATGCTGCGCCCGGCGCATCAGCAGCAGGTGGCGGACATTCTGAGCGACCCGGAGGCCAGCGAAAACGATAAGTATGTTGCGCTGCAGTTCCTGCGTAACTCCGACATTGCCGCCAAAGGCATTCTGCCAACCTGCCAGGACACCGGCACCGCCATCATCATGGGCAAAAAAGGCCAGCGAGTCTGGACCGGCGGCGGCGACGAAGAAGCGCTGTCTCGCGGCGTTTACAACACCTTTATTGAAGATAACCTGCGCTATTCCCAGAACGCTGCGCTGGATATGTATAAAGAGGTGAACACCGGCACCAATCTGCCGGCACAGATTGACCTCTACAGCGTGGACGGGGATGAATATAAGTTCCTGTGTATTGCCAAAGGCGGCGGTTCGGCCAACAAAACCTACCTCTATCAGGAAACCAAGGCGCTGATAACGCCGGCGAAGCTGAAAGACTACCTGGTTGAGAAGATGCGCACTCTGGGCACCGCGGCCTGTCCGCCGTACCACGTGGCGTTTGTTATCGGCGGTACGTCTGCCGAAGCCACGCTGAAAACAGTGAAACTTGCCTCAACCAAGTACTACGACGGTCTGCCAACCGAAGGTAATGAATACGGCCAGGCGTTCCGCGATGTGCAGTTGGAAGAAGAGTTACTGAAAGAAGCCCAGAACCTTGGCCTGGGTGCGCAGTTCGGCGGCAAATACTTCGCGCACGATATCCGTGTCGTTCGCCTGCCGCGCCACGGGGCTTCCTGCCCGGTCGGCATGGGCGTGTCATGCTCTGCAGACCGCAACATCAAGGCAAAAATCAACAAAGACGGCATCTGGCTTGAGAAGCTGGAGCACAACCCGGGCAAATACATTCCGGAAGAGCTGCGTCAGGCGGGGGAAGGGGAAGCCGTTAAGGTTAACCTGAACCGCCCGATGAAAGAGATCCTCGCCCAGCTGTCCGACTTCCCGGTGTCCACCCGTCTGTCGTTAACCGGCACCATTATTGTGGCGCGTGACATCGCTCACGCTAAACTGAAAGAACGTCTCGATAACGGGGAAGATCTGCCGCAGTACGTGAAAGATCACCCTATTTATTACGCAGGCCCGGCCAAAACGCCGGACGGTTACGCTTCCGGCTCCTTAGGGCCGACGACCGCGGGCCGCATGGACTCCTACGTGGATCAGCTGCAGGCCAACGGCGGCAGCATGGTAATGCTGGCAAAAGGCAACCGCAGCCAGCAGGTGACGGACGCCTGTCACAAACACGGTGGTTTCTACCTGGGCAGTATTGGGGGGCCGGCGGCGGTGCTGGCGCAAAACAGCATCAAGAGCCTGGAGTGTGTGGAGTACCCGGAACTGGGTATGGAAGCCATCTGGAAAATTGAAGTGGAAGATTTCCCGGCGTTTATCCTGGTGGATGACAAAGGCAACGACTTCTTCCAGAAAATTCAGCTCTCACAGTGTTCTCGATGCGTTAAGTAATACTCGAGCCGCCGTAAAACGGCGGCTTTTTTTATCGCAAAGGAGAAAGGCATGACATCCAGTCGCAGTGAAAAAGACTCAATGGGCCCGATCGACGTACCTGCAGATAAACTGTGGGGGGCGCAGACTCAGCGTTCACTTGAGCACTTCCGCATCTCTACCGAGAAAATGCCGACCGAGCTGATTCGGGCGCTGGCGCTCACCAAGCGTGCGGCGGCCAAAGTCAACGTTGACCTTGGCCTGCTGCCCGCAGAGCGCGGCACGGCCATTATCGCCGCCGCCGATGAAGTGCTGGCCGGGAAGCATCCCGGTGAGTTCCCGCTGGCTATCTGGCAGACCGGCTCTGGCACCCAAAGCAACATGAACATGAATGAGGTGCTGGCGAACCGTGCCAGTGAAATTCTGGGCGGCGTGCGTGGGATGGAGCGACTGGTGCACCCGAACGACGACGTTAACAAAAGTCAGAGTTCGAACGACGTTTTCCCGACCGCCATGCACGTGGCGGCCATTATCGCGGTACGCGAGCATCTGCTGCCGCAGCTAAACGTGCTCAAACAAACGCTGGCGAAAAAGGCGGATGCCTTTAAAGATATCGTCAAAATCGGCCGTACCCACCTGCAGGACGCCACGCCGCTGACGCTTGGGCAAGAGATCTCCGGCTGGGTGGCGATGCTTGAGCATAACCTGAAGCATATCGACCACAGCCTGCCGCATCTGGCGGAGCTGGCGCTGGGCGGCACGGCGGTGGGGACCGGGCTGAACACCCATCCTGAGTATGCCGTTCGCGTGGCAAAAGAGCTGGCTGACTTCACGAAGCAGCCGTTCGTCACTGCGCCAAACAAGTTTGAAGCGCTCGCCACCTGCGATGCGCTGGTACACGCGCATGGCGCGCTGAAGGGGCTGGCCTCTTCGATGATGAAAATCGCAAACGACGTTCGCTGGCTGGCTTCCGGGCCGCGCTGCGGTATCGGCGAGCTATCTATCCCTGAGAACGAGCCGGGCAGCTCCATCATGCCGGGGAAAGTGAACCCGACCCAGTGCGAAGCCGTGACCATGCTGTGCTGCCAGGTGCTGGGCAATGACGTGGCGGTGAACATCGGCGGCGCGTCCGGTAACTTCGAGCTGAACGTTTACCGCCCGATGGTTATCCATAACTTCCTGCAGTCCGTTCGCCTGCTGGCCGATGGCATGGAAAGCTTCAACGAACATTGTGCGGTGGGCATCGAGCCTAACCGTGACCGCATCAGCCAGTTGCTGAACGAGTCGCTGATGTTGGTGACCGCGCTCAACACCCATATCGGCTATGACAAAGCGGCAGAAATTGCCAAAAAAGCCCATAAAGAGGGACTGACCCTTAAGGCATCGGCGCTCAAGCTCGGTTACCTGACCGAAGAAGAGTTCGATGCCTGGGTTCGCCCGGAGGATATGGTCGGCAGCATGAAGTCGTAAGTTTTACCTTTCACTGTAAAGGTGCAGCCGCGGGATAATCAGTCTCAGCGGCTGCGCTTCCGGCTTGTAGCGATGGCGAATATTTTCCGCGTCATAATTCAGCAGTTCCCCTAAATCGGGCGGTGTTTCACCGCTTTCCTGTCGGCATAACACGATCAGCGGAGTAGGGCAGGCATACTGCACCTGTTTTTGCTGCGCCTGGTACCAGACGCGCGCCACGGGCTGGACCTTGACCGGGCGTTTGATTTTCAGCCGGGTATTTTCCGGCAGCCTTTGAACATCATTGATTTCCTGCGCGACGCGTTCAGCCCACTGCTCTTTCGTCCATGGCGGCACGGCCCGCCCGGCGTTAAGGCTTTTCTCAAGCATCTCCAGCACCTGCTGGCGGCTAAGGTTTTTGACTATCTGCTTATTGGCCCAGCCGAAGCGCACGGTATCCGGCGTTTCAAGCAGGGTGATAGCGCGGTAGGCGTTCAGGGTAAGCAGGCCGGGAATGTGGCGGTGCACCCACTCAAAACGCTGGGCAGAGGGCAGCTCAGACTCGACGCTGATAATGTGCTCCAGTGAGTACTTTAGCTGGTTGATATGTTCCAGAAGCACGCTGGTTTGTTGGAATTGATCTTCGGTCACTGAATAGCAGAGCGCACCAGGCAAACGCACGGCGGCCTTGGTGCTGGTTTTTTCCGACTGCTGCTGGATAAACAGCCGCGTAAAGTGGGCGACGGCAGCCTGGTGCGCTTCCTGGCCCACGCGTTGCGTCACTTCTATAGCCGAGAGCGGATCGTGTTCTTTGCTTTTTTCAATCGTTGGCAGCGTAAAAACTCTCCCGCTCAACAGCCTGAATTGCCCGAGCTGTTCACGCAGCACAATCAGCTGTTGTTCCAGCTCGCGGCAGGTGGACGTCAATCGTTCAATAATATCGTAGCGTGGCATGAGGGCTCTCTTTAGTTACAACATACTAAAGAACTGTAGCAGCAGGTGCACACTTCAGCAATAGCGTCGTTTGTGTTCAGCAGGGAAAAACGGGCCCGACAGGTGTTCGGGCCAGAGAGTCAGGAGAGGTAAGTGGTGTTGACCGGCCACGAAAAACGGAAGCTGGCGCCGCCCAGCGGGCTGCTATCAATAGTGACTTGCCCGCCCATGGCAACGGCGATGGAGTGCACTATCGCCAGGCCAAGGCCGCAGCCACCGGTGGCGCGATCGCGGCTCGGGTCGAGGCGAACAAAAGGCTCGAATACGCGGGCGCGTTCTTCTTCCGGAATACCCGGGCCGTCATCTTCAACCTGCAGATTCGCAATATCACCTTCACGCCACAGGCTGATGCGCAGCTGCTGCTGGCTGTAGCGCAGGGCGTTGTTGATCAGGTTGTCGGTGACTCGCTCCATCAGGCGAAGATCCAGCGCCCCATAGTCGATAGCGGTGACGGTATCTATCTCGAGGGCTATCTGACGCTGACGGTGGATGAGCTGTACGTCGGCAATGTGCGTTTCCATCCAACTGGCAAATTTCACGTGTGCAAGATGAAGTTCGGTCTGCGGGCGGTCAAGGCGTGCATAGGTGAGCAGCTCGTCGATCAGCGCCTCTAGCTGGCCAATATCACGATTGAGCGCCTGCGACTCTTCTGTGCTGAGGTTATCGCTCATTTCAAGGCGGTAACGCAGGCGAACCAGCGGCGTTCTGAGCTCATGCGCAATCCCGTCGATTAGCTGCTTTTTGCTGGCAATCAGGGCATTAATATTATCGGCCATTTGGTTAAAGGCGATGCCTAATCGTTCAAAGCTTGAGGCATTATCAAAATGTATGTGCTCATCGAGATGCCCTTTACCAAAGCGTTGAGCAGCGCTTTCCAGCCTGAGCATGTCCTGCCAGTGTGGGCGCATCCAGATAAACACCGGGAAGGCGAGTGAGATGGCAATAAAGGCAATCAGGCCTATGTCCAGCAGCCTCATTTGGTGCAGATAAAACAGGTAAGGAATCGGGCCCACCGCAAGCACATAGTGGCTGCGCGGAATGCGTTGGATAAAGGTGTACTCCTCATCCAGCGCCACGATTTCACCCTCCCGCAGATGACGGGCGGCAACGTCATCTAGCTTGAACTTGCTCATCGGCTCGATATTGAGCTTAAAAGAGAGGTTCAGGTCGAGATCGTTGATGGTTTTATTCCAGTCACGCGGCGGGATTTCACGCAGCTCGCTTCGCATCAGGTACAGCGAGCTTTTCATTAAATCATCCAGCGACTGGCGGCCCGCGCGTTCGGCGGTGAATTTATACACCAGGCCGACCAGCATGGTCATCACCAGGAAGCAGACAAACAGCAGAAGGTAAAACTGCACGAACAGCTTTTTCATTAAATATTACCGTAAATTAATGACATACGTATGTGCTTCAGGTTTCTCCTGCCGCTATTACAGCATTATATCCAGCGTTACGTCGAAAGCAGTATTCAATCCAATATAATATTGTTTTCAATCTCCAGTCCCGAGTTTTTGGTCAGGCACTGATGAACTTTTTCTGAAAACCGCGTCGGTATTTAAGAATTTTCTCGTATCAGGTTCATCTTTGTCTAAAATCTACGTGCTATTTTAACGGGCTAATATGCGTAAATAATTTTTAGATGTAAATTCATAGGGATTTTGGCAATGACAAAAAAATGGGGTTCTGCTGCTGCTGTACTTCTTTTGGCTGGTGGGGTGATTGTTCTTTCCGGTTTCAACTCTTCTGTTCCTCCGTTTGTCTCTACTGCACAAGACAGGCTTGAGTCCTATCTTTCCTACAGTTTTGGCCCTCAGCGTTGTTCAAATAATAAACAACAGAATGGAGAGTGGAGTATTAGCTGTGCTACTGAGGATGGCTCACGTCAGTTTGTATACAGCGTTGATGACACCAGTGATAAAGCCTATGGCTTTACCCTCACCGCACTGAACGAGATGGCCAGGAACACAGAGAACGTCGATCTGCTTACTTTCCTGGATATAAAAACGCCGGTGAAGTAGGCGTTTATCTAAAAACCCGCGTTAGCGGGTTTATTCGCCTGGTACACCTACCATTAAGCTTCACTTTCCCAGGCATGGGGCGCAAACAAATAGCCTTTATTGCGTACGGTTTTAATGCGGAAAGGCTCAGTGGCGTTATCAAGCAGCTTTTTACGCAGGCGAGAAATGGCCACGTCCACGCTGCGATCCATCCCATCGTAGGTCACGCCACGTAGATTTTTCAACAGAGCGTCACGGTCCATTATCTGGCCCGCGTGCGTTGCCAGTTCCCACAGCAGATCGAAATCGGCCGTCGACAGCACGACGTTTTCATCACCAAGCGTTACCTGGCGGTTGAGCGGGTCGATACAAAGCGTGCCAAAACGAATGGCTTTGTGCGGCTTGAGGTTACTGGCGGTGGTGTCAGCCGTTTGTTGGGCTGAAACGCGTTGGCGCAAATGCAGTCGCAACCGTGCCAGAAGCACGGCAGGCGGCGTTGTTTTCAAAATATAGTCATTAGCACCCATCTCAAGCGAGAGAATATGGTTCATATCACTGTCTAATGAGGTCAGCAAAACAATCGGGCCATCCCACTGTGGGCGCAAATCCCGACACAGCGTCATCCCGTCTTTTCCCGGGAGCATAATATCAAGCAGGACCAGGTCCGGCTGCTGTTGCTGGATAACCGCCTCGGCGCGATCGCCGCGTGTTTCAACAATAACGTCAATGTCGTGTTTCCCGAGATAGGCGGCAATCAGGCTACCGACTTCCGGGTCGTCTTCCACGTAAACTATTTTGCTCATAATCCGCCGCGTCGGCTGTTAAAAATTTAACATACAATGATGCAATAGATTACACCATTAATGGTTGGTAAACAGCGTTAGCGTAGGTGGCGTCCACCGTCCACCGCGTGGCTTCTGCCGGTGACATAGCGGCTGGCCAGCAGGTACTCAACGAGGCTGACAATCTCTTGTTCGCCTGGCGCGATCTTCATTAGCGATTTATTCAGCGAGCGCTGACGATAGTCTGCATCGTCTCCGGCGTTAAACATGATTAGCGCCGGCGCGATGGCGTTGACCTTGACTTCGGGAGCCAGCTTCGAGGCAAACGAAAGCGTCATGTTTTCAAGTGCGGCTTTGCTGGCGGCGTAGGCAATATACTTATCGTTGCCGCGCTCAGCGACGTAATCGGTGAGGTGAATAATATCGCTCCCCGCCTGTCCGTGGCCGCGCAGCAATGTTTCAAGCTCGTGGTTAAGCAAGTAGGGGGCCGCAACGTGGATCTGCATCATTGCCTGCAATGTATCGCCGAGCGCGGTGTCGCGACTCTCCGGCTGCCATTCACTGGCATTATGAATGAGGGCTCGCAGCGAAGGCGTAAGCGACTTCACTCTTGCGGCGAATTCAAGGATGCCTTCATTGCTCGAAAAATCAGCGTGAAGGCAAACGGCCCCTGCCTGTTCGAGCATGTCGACGGCAGAATGCCGCGTGCGGTAGCTAATGATTAATGGCTGAGACTTAGCCAGAAAATGCTGAGCCAGCGCCAGGCCAATACGTTGCCCGGCACCGGTAATAAGAATTGGACGATTAATAGTCATGCTCCCCTAATCTACATCGCGGCCGGGGAGGGTGTCGATTAGCCCACCAGCATCCAGGTCGCCGGAAATGCTGCCAGCAGCATCAGGCCAATAATGGTTCTTTCTTTTAAATTTAGCGACTTTTCGTGCGTATGGGTATGACGCGCGTAAAGAAACACTAATAATCCAGGGGCATACAGCACCACCGAGAGCAGCAGATGCATCGGCCCTGACGCGTAAAGGAGCCACAGGCCGTAAAGACAGGCCCCGATGCCAATCGCCTTATGCAACGGACGAGTGGCGATTTTGAGCAGATAAGCACCGACCAGGAAATAAGGCACCAGAATCATTTCTGAAGCAATGGTCAGCAGCGTGTTGTAGTCAGACCCGGTGAGCCAGATCAGCACCAGGCACACCTGCACGCTGATATTCGTGAGCCAAAGGGAGGCCGACGGGGCGTTATTTTTATTCTGTCGAGCGAACATTCCCGGGAAGGCTTTATGGGTCGCCGCCAGAAGTGGCACCTCAGCCGCCATAATCGTCCAGCTCAGGTACGCGCCGCATACCGAGACAATCAGCCCGGCAGCGATAATGACTTCGCCCCATGGCCCCATCATTTCAACCATCAGGCCGGCCATCGACGGGTTACGCATTGCCGCCAGTTCAGGGCGAGCCACAACGCCAAGCGAAAGCAGCGTGACCAGCAGATAGACGCTCAGCGCGGCAACCACCGCCAGCAGCGTTGCCCTACCAACATCCTTTTTATTTCGCGCACGTGCGGATACCACAACCGCACCTTCCACGCCGATAAACACCCACAGGGTGATAAGCATGGTATTTTTCACCTGTTCCCAAACGGGAACGCCAAGCTTGATGCCGGTGAAATCGAGGGAGAAGGTCGAGAGTTTAAAGCCTATGGCCGCCAGCACCACGAACATCCCTAAAGGCAGCAGCTTAGCCAGCGTAGCGACCAGGTTGATGCTGGCCGCCGTCTGTACGCCTCGCAGAACCAGCCAGTGCACCATCCATAACAGCACGGAGGCACCGACGATCGACTGCCATGTATTACCGTCGCCAAACAGGCGCAGTTCCGGCGTATCGGTAAAGAAACTCAGCGCCGAGAAGACAATCACCAGGTAAGACACGTTGGCTATCACCGCGCAGAGCCAGTAACCCCAGGCGGAGAAAAAGCCGATTAACTCGCCAAAGCCTTCGCGCGCGTAGGTGAATATTCCACCATCAAGATCGGGACGCAGTCGGGTAAGTACCAGCATCGCCACAGCCAGTAAAAGAATACCAACGCCAGTGATCGCCCAGCCGATCAGTAACGCTGCCGGACTCGCTACGCTTGCCATATTCTGCGGCAGGCTGAATACGCCAGCGCCGAGCATGGAGCTTAATACCAGCGCGGTTAGCGCTGCGAGGCCAAGTTTCTTTTCCATAGGTATCCTGTTGAGGTCGGAAAGGATCCCGCATAATTATTTTGCTTTTTCGCATATAAATGGAGGATCGCTCTAAGGCGCGGGATTTTACGGAGTGTGCACACTGCTTGCAATGCGCGTGGTGCGATAAAATGACTTGAGTGCAAAAAAAAAGGCAGCGTAAGCTGCCCTTTCATGACTGAGATGATTCATTGCCCTTCAAAAAACTTACATTTTTTAAATAAAAACAATGAATTACATTCTGTGATTTACTTGCCTTCAAACAAAGGCAGCGTAAGCTGCCCTTGCATTGATGGTGTATCTTATTTAAACAGGTCAGCGCTAACGGTTAAGTTGTTGCCACGTTCCTGCCACTGGCGGGTGACGTGGTAGAACTTAGCCCCTTTAGCTGCCGCACGCTTCGCCACCTGGTAGGAGACGTCGGTCATGCTGCTGAAGTTGCCGGTGAACTTGATGCTGTCAAACGGTACCATCTGGGCAGCCGTAATCTTATTCACTTCCTGAACTTTGGTGCCGTCAGGTAACGTTACGGTGTAGCGCGTACCCTGTGAAGATTGCGTTTCGAAGAAACGGCCAACGTCAGAGGACGGGGTTTCAGAGGAAGCAACGCCCGGAATTTCCACGTTCTTCGCGGCTGCGCCGCCCGCAGCTAACGCGGCTTTGCCCGCTTCGGAATTGGCCGGCAGCAGGTCCGGGCTCTGAACAACACGTTTTTTAGCATCCGCTTTATAAATAAAGGCGGTTACGCGCTGGTTGCCGCCCTGGTTGGTATCAACCTGGCGTACGATGAAGAAGGACGCGGCACCTTTGTCACGCGCGGCTTTAGTGATCGCGTCGTTGACATCGGGCTGGGTACGGAAGAAGCCCTGAACGGTCACCGTATCAAAAGGTTCAAGCTTATAGGCCTGATCCTTCGGCAGTTCCATCAAGCCGTTGATGACACGATTTTTAGGCGCATCGGCTTTAGCGGCATCATTTTTATAAACGTCAGCCACTACGCGGGAGTTACCGCTTTCGCCCATTGCGCTGGTGTCCAGCACGTAGAATGAAGCGGCGCCTATGGCATCTGCGCGGCGAGAAACGGCAGCAACAGCGTCGCCGATAGCATTAAAACGGCCCGTTACGGTAATACGATCGTACGGCTTAAGTGCGGCCGCCTGCTCTGGGGTCAGTTCGGTCGCCGCCTGAGCGGACAGCGAAGTCACGGAAATAAGAGCCGACGCCAGAAGGGTGTTCTTGAGATTCATAAAAATAATCCTTCGCCTTGCGCAAAATGAGTACTAGTACTGCGTTCTCTGATAAAGACCGATTAGTCGCCGATTATGGCTTGAAATAACGTCCTTGTCTGCGCCATTTTTCACGCCTTGTGCCTTCCCGACGACGAACGACGGCAGCAATCGTTATTAAGTTAAAAAAAGAGGCATTCACCGGTAAAACTGATAAAGCTTATGACTTATTTAGTTAATGCGTTGTTAAAAATGGGTTTTGCTGCGGCGTAGAATCATGTCTTACCGCTTCGCTTAAGCGTATTATCAGGCCCTGGCGCGTAAATAGAGATAAAAATAGCTGCCTGGCCACGCGATAGCTGAATTTTTGCGATAAAAATACAAATACCCGGATGCGGATCTAGATCACAGTCGTTATTTTCAGTAGGTTATAAAAAGTTTGTTACAGATGTATTTTTTGTTGAAGTGGTAATGGAACAGATATCTGCCGGCAGAGTGCGGGCGGATGCTTGCGTCTGGCCATGGCAAGGTCTGGCAAACCATCATCAAAAACAGGTGGAAGGGAATACTATGCGTATTGGTGTACCAAGAGAGCGGTTGACCAATGAATCCCGCGTGGCAGCCACGCCGAAAACGGTAGAGCAGCTGATAAAATTGGGGTTCACGGTCGCCATTGAAAGTGATGCCGGAAAACTGGCAAGCTTTGATGACGAAGCGTTTGAACGCGCGGGTGCGAGCATCACCGACAGCGCAGATGTCTGGCAGTCGGACATTATTCTTAAAGTGAACGCACCGCTGGAAAACGAAATTGAGCTTGCCCGCGAAGGGTCAACGCTGGTGAGCTTTATCTGGCCAGCGCAAAACCCCGAACTGCTTGAAAAGCTCGCGGCGCGGAACATCACCGTGATGGCGATGGACTCTGTGCCGCGTATTTCGCGCGCGCAATCTTTGGATGCGCTTAGCTCCATGGCGAACATCGCCGGCTATCGTGCCATCGTCGAAGCCGCACATGAATTTGGCCGCTTCTTTACCGGGCAAATTACCGCCGCAGGGAAAGTACCGCCTGCCAAAGTCATGGTGATTGGTGCGGGCGTTGCGGGGCTCGCTGCCATCGGCGCGGCCAACAGCCTCGGCGCCATTGTGCGTGCGTTTGATACCCGCCCGGAAGTAAAAGAGCAGGTGCAAAGCATGGGCGCCGAATTCCTGGAGCTGGACTTCAAAGAAGAAGCCGGCAGCGGGGACGGCTATGCGAAGGTGATGTCAAAGGCCTTTATTGACGCGGAAATGGCGCTGTTTGCGGCCCAGGCGAAAGAGGTCGACATCATTGTCACCACCGCGTTAATCCCAGGCAAACCGGCCCCGAAGCTGATCACCCGTGAAATGGTGGACTCCATGCAGGCGGGGAGCGTTATCGTCGATCTCGCCGCGCAAAACGGCGGCAACTGCGAATATACCGTTGCGAACCAGGTCACCGTCACCGCGAACGGCGTGAAGGTCATCGGCTATACCGATTTGCCAGGTCGCCTGCCAACGCAGTCTTCCCAGCTTTACGGTACCAACCTCGTTAACCTGCTTAAGCTGCTGTGCAAAGAAAAAGACGGCAACATTACCGTCGATTTTGATGACGTTGTGGTACGTGGTGTGACGGTTATTCGCGAGGGCGAAGTCACCTGGCCTGCACCTCCGATTCAGGTTTCTGCCCAGCCTCAGGCGAAGGCAAAACCTGCAGCAGAACCGGTGCCAGAGAAAAAAACCACCTCGCCGTGGTTTAAATACGGCCTGATGGCGCTGGCGATTATTCTGTTCGGCTGGTTTGCGAGCGTTGCGCCAAAAGAGTTCCTCGGCCACTTCACCGTGTTTGCTCTGGCCTGCGTCGTCGGCTATTACGTTGTATGGAACGTCTCTCATGCGCTGCACACGCCGCTGATGTCGGTGACCAACGCTATTTCAGGGATTATCGTCGTCGGCGCGCTGCTGCAGATTGGTCACGGCGGCTGGGTCAGCTTCCTGAGCTTCATTGCGGTACTGATCGCCAGTATCAATATTTTTGGTGGTTTCACCGTCACTCAGCGCATGCTGAAAATGTTCCGGAAGAACTAAGGGGTAACAAATGTCTGGAGGATTAGTTACAGCTGCATACATTGTTGCCGCGATCCTGTTTATTTTTAGCCTGGCTGGCCTGTCCAAACACGAAACCTCAAAGCAGGGCAACCTGTTCGGTATGGCGGGGATGGCGATTGCGCTGGTGGCGACCATTTTTGGCCCGGAAACCGGTAACGTGGTGTGGATTATCATCGCCATGGTTATTGGTGGCGCGATTGGTATTCACCTGGCGAAAAAGGTCGAAATGACCGAAATGCCTGAGCTGGTTGCCGTGCTGCACAGCTTTGTGGGCCTGGCGGCGGTGCTGGTGGGCTTTAACAGCTACCTGGATCACGGTCCGGGTCTTGAGCCGATCATGGAGAACATCCACCTGACGGAGGTCTTCATCGGGATCTTTATCGGGGCGGTGACCTTCACCGGGTCTATCGTGGCCTTCGGTAAGCTGCGCGGTAAAATTTCGTCTAAACCGCTGATGCTGCCAAACCGCCATAAGCTCAACCTCGCAGCGCTGGTGGTTTCCTTTGCGCTGTTGCTGGTATTCGTGCGTACCGAAAGCGTCGGCATGCAGGTGCTGGCGGTACTGATTATGACCGTTATCGCGCTGGCGTTTGGCTGGCATCTGGTGGCCTCCATCGGTGGGGCAGACATGCCGGTTGTGGTGTCAATGCTTAACTCCTACTCCGGTTGGGCAGCGGCGGCGGCGGGCTTTATGCTCAGCAACGACCTGCTTATCGTCACCGGTGCGCTGGTTGGTTCATCCGGTGCCATCCTGTCTTACATCATGTGTAAGGCAATGAACCGTTCATTCTTCAGCGTTATCGCAGGTGGCTTTGGCACCGATGGTTCCTCTAGCGGTGAAACAGAAGAAGCCGGTGAGCACCGTGAAATCAGCGCGGAAGAAACCGCTGAGATGCTGAAAAACTCGACCTCGGTGATCATCACCCCGGGCTACGGCATGGCGGTGGCTCAGGCACAGTATCCGGTCGCGGAAATTACCGAGAAGCTGCGTGCGCGTGGGATCAAAGTTCGCTTTGGTATTCATCCCGTAGCCGGTCGTTTGCCGGGGCACATGAACGTACTGCTGGCGGAAGCCCGCGTGCCTTATGATGTCGTGCTGGAAATGGACGAAATCAACGACGACTTTACCGATACCGACACCGTGCTGGTGATCGGGGCTAACGACACCGTTAACCCTGCTGCCCAGGACGATCCGCGCAGCCCAATTGCCGGCATGCCGGTACTGGAAGTCTGGAAAGCGCAGAACGTCATTGTGTTTAAACGTTCGATGAATACCGGCTACGCAGGCGTTCAGAACCCGCTGTTCTTTAAAGAAAACACTCAGATGCTGTTTGGCGATGCCAAAGCCAGCGTCGAAGCGATTCTGAAAGCGCTTTAAGCGTCAACTGTCTCGCGAAAGCCGTCCGAAAGGGCGGCTTTTTTTTGCCTGTCCTGAGCAAAGGGCTATCCCGGCAGTAATCAACAACGCGCTTATCAAATGAAAAGCGTGCAGCGGGACATTCAAAAACAGAATGCTGAACGCGCCGCCGCTGAGCGGGATCAGGTGCGAATAGATCTCTCCCCGCGTTGCGCCAATCGCTAAAATCCCTTTGTTCCAAAGCAGATAAGCCAGCCATGAAGGGAAGATAACCAGGTAGCCCAGCCCGGCTAAAAAACCAGTGTTCAGATACTGGCCTTTAAACGGCTGCGGCTGGTGCATAAGCGTAAAAACAAGCAGCGGAATTAGCACCAGGGCACCAATCACGGCGCTGACGGCGACAAAGGCATTACCGCCGATGGTTTTGGGCTTAAGCCGTAAAAATGCACAATAGAGCGCCCAGCTTGCCGCCGATCCCATCGTCCATGCATCGCCCCGGTTCAGGTTTTTCAACGTGTCGAGATGCAGCAAATCCCCCTGCATTACCAGATAGATCACGCCTGCGGAACTCAAAATAACGCCCAGAATGTTGCGGCGCGAGATGACCTCCCTGAACACTAGCTTATTGATAAGCAGCACCAGCGCTGGCGTGGTCGACAGGTAAATGGCGGCGTTGAGCGAGGAGGTGTACTGCAGTCCCACATACAACGTCACCGGAAACAGCACCTGGCCACAAAGCGCCAGAAAAAAGACCGTGCCCCTGGCCTGCATCATCTCCGGCCACTGTTTTTTAACCTGCGCCCCGTAAAGCGCCATTAACAGCAGCGCGGTCAGCAACCAGCGGGCTTCTGAGAGAACAATTGGATCGGCCTGAGCCACCAGTAAATGCCCGACAACATAGTTACCTCCCCAGAACAGGGCGGCGAGGCTGAGTAATAAATACGGCATAGATTGATTTCCATCATATGATGCTGGCAGGATGCCGTGTAGATATCGCTTTTATCTATAATTACGATGAGGCATGCGGCCAGCTCGGTAAATTAACGTCTGCTCAGGCGCCTGATGGCTTGATTTTAAAGGCGTGTAACGCTTTTTAGTCGACAGGAAAAGGATAAACATCCGCCTGGTGTAAAGCGAATTCATCTTTTCCATTTCAAGGTATCGTTTTTATCTATGAAGTTTACTCTGCGGCAACTGGAGTTTTTCATCGCCTTAGCACAGACGAAACAGATCTCTAAAGCGGCAACCCGCTGCCATATTTCGCAGTCATCAATGACGGTGGCCATGCGCAATCTGGAAGAGGCCCTGAACAGTCAGCTTTTCCTGCGTAAGCCCAGGGGCGTGCAGCTCACGCCGTCCGGCGAGCGCTTTTTACTTCATGCCCGCAAAATCATCAGCGACAGCCAGCATGCCATAGAAGACCTGCAGTACCAGCCTGAGCTGGCAGCCGGAGAGCTGACCATCGGCATTGCGAAGACGCTTGCCGCCTACCTGCTGCCGGCAATTATCAGCGAGGTTGAACAGCACTTCCCGCTGATGACCCTCCGCTTTGTTGAAGACGATCCCGCTGAGCTTATCCAACAGCTTCGGGACAAAATGCTGGCGTTTGCCCTGGTGCTGACGTCGAATATCATCCACGACGCAGGGCTGAACGTTGAGACATTTATCCGCTCGCAGCGCCGCCTGTGGGTTTCGCAGGGGCATCCGCTGTTGAACCAGCCCGCGATAAAGCTGGCCGATATCGCAGGCGTGCCGTTTATCATGCTGGATACGGACAAATACCCGGACGTGATTTGCCAGCACTGGCAGGCGAAAGGCGGGCAGCCCAACGTTACTTTTACCACCACGTCTTTTGAAACCGTGCGCAGCCTGGTGGCCAAGGGAAGGGGCGTCACCATTCTGTCCGATCTGGTTTATCGTCCCTGGTCGCTTGAGGGGCTGCGGGTGATGAGAAAAACGATAGAGGATAGCGCAACCTATATGGATGTTGGCGCCGTGCTGCTGCAGGGGAAACCGCTGGCGGAGAGTGAGCGAATGGTGCTCGATTACCTGCGGGGCATCATCATTCGCCTCGATGATAACGCCTGAGCGACAAATAAAAATCCCGCCGGTATTCAGCGGGATTTCTGCTTAAGGGCCTGGCGACATCAGTCGTCTTCCGGATCGTCCATTTCGACCGGCGTCTGGTAATCATCCGGCTTTATGACCAGTAAATCACAGCGCAGATGGTCGATGACCTGCTCTGCGGTATTGCCCAGAAATGCCGCAGACAGCCCGGTGCGGCCCACCGTACCAAGTACCACAATCCCGGCCTGCAGATGCTCGGCCATGTCCGGGATCACTTCTTCAGGCAGCCCTTTCTCAACGTGGGTCATCTTCTCGTCGATGGCGTATTTCTGGCGCAGCGCCTTCATGGCGACAAGGTGCTGGCCGCGAATCGCGTCGTTATACACGCTCGGGTCAAAATCAGGCAGCTCAATGGCAATGTTGATTGGCGTGACCGGGTAGGCGCCTATCAAATGGACTTCGGTATGGTTGACATCATCCGCCAGCTTCAGGGTTTCCTTCACCAGCTTTTCATTCAGCGCATTGTGGTAAAGCTCTTCGCTGGCAAGATTGACCGCCACCAGCGCTTTACCGCCTTCAGGCCACGGCTGGTCTTTCACCATCCACACCGGACAAGGGCATTTACGCAGCAGATGCCAGTCGGTTGGGGTGAATATTACCGCTTCCAGCCTGTCGTGCTGGTGGGCCATTTTCAGCAGCAGGTCGTGCCCGCCGGCGATCACTTCCTGGATGATGGCTTCAAACGGGCGGTTGTGCCACACCACTTTGATATCAATAGGAATGCCGGCTTCAATGTAGTACTGCGCCTGCTGTTTAATCCAGGCCGTACGCTGGCTGATAACCCCTTTGCGCATGGCGGTGCGTTCATCAGGCGACAGAAGCGTGGTCATTTCGTAGGAAAAGTCATAGATAGGCAGGAAGGCTTTGATCCTGCCGCCAATCCGTTGATGCAAATAAACAGCACGCCGCAGGGCAGGTTGATCGTCCTGGTTCGGGTCAATCGCGACAAGCATGTTTTGGTAGTTTGCCATACAGGTCTCCTTACAACTGCTTAACCACAGTCTGTGAAGTAAGATTAACCCATAAGAAAGGAATGAAACAGGTGGAGAGCCCCTGCCGGATCAATAAATGGAATAAAAGGCGATCCGGCAAAGGAGGGGGTTATCAGGCGACGTTACGTGACTGGCCCGCAAGGTCTGACAACAGGTCGATGTTCTCGATGGTGATGTACTTGCCTTTCACCGCCAGCATACCGCTCTTCTGGAAGCGACCCAGCAGGCGACTGATGGTTTCCACCGTCAGGCCGAGGTAGTTACCGATATCGCCACGGGTCATGGTCAGGCGGAACTCACGCGGCGAGAAGCCACGCTGGGCGAAGCGGCGAGAAAGATTGTAGATAAACGCCGCCAGGCGCTCTTCGGCATTCTTTTTCGACAGCAGCAAAATCATGTCCTGGTCGCCTTTAATTTCGCCGCTCATCAGGCGCATCATCTGCTGACGCAGGCTTGGCATTTTACCGGACAGATCGTCGAGGGTCTCAAACGGGATTTCACACACCATAGAAGTTTCCAGCGCCTGAGCGAAGCTCGGGTGATGGCCGGTGCCGATGGCGTCGAAGCCAACCAGGTCACCCGCCAGGTGGAAACCGGTGATTTGCTCATCGCCCTGCTCGGTAATGGTGTAGCTTTTGATGGTGCCGGAGCGAATAGCGTACAGCGATTTCAGTTCATCACCCGCTTTAAACAGGGTTTGTCCCTTTTGAATCGGCTTTTTACGCTCGATGATATTATCAAGCTGATCGAGTTCATGCTCATTAAGCGTGAAGGGGATGCATAATTGGCTGATGCTGCAATCCTGGCAATGGATAGCACAACCGCCAGACTGAATTCGTCGAATAATACGCTTTTCAGGGATCATAGATATGCTCGGACCGTAATTGATATTGGTCAATTTTAACATCTTTTTTGCGATCAGGTAAGTCTGGCAGAACGCTATCCGGACAATAATAAAGGTAGGGGGCTAAAAAAAGGCCGTCATCTTGTTGAATTCACTAAAACATTAAAGTGCAGCGACTCCGTTTCGGAATAAATAGCCGCACTTTTGGCAACTTCTACAGTAATAAATAGCCTTCGTGGCGCAGCAGCCACTCTTTCCGCGCCACGCCGCCCGCGTAGCCAGTCATCGTCCCGTTACGGCCGATAACGCGATGGCAGGGCACCACGATACTGACCGGGTTTGAGCCGTTAGCGGCGCCGACAGCGCGTGCCGCTCCGGCCCGGCCCAGCTGCTCCGCAAGCTGCCCGTAATGCATCACTCGCCCGCAGGGAATATCACGCAGAGCTTGCCAAACCTGACGCTGGAAATCCGTGCCTGCGGTGGCCGTAGGCAGAGCATCAATTACCGCCAGGTCGCCCGCAAAGTAATCGCGTAGCTTATCGCTCAGTCCATTCGGGTTTCGGCTGCTAACGCGTTGAAAACCTTGCGCACCATAATGAATGTTGAGCAGCTGTGCCATGCGATCGCTATGTTCTTCCCACTCCACGGCCCGAAGCCTGAACTGCTCATCGCACAGGATCCACAGCGGCCCAACAGGCGTGTCAATTTTATCTTCCAATATCGTCAGCACGGCATAACTCCGTTTTTATTGCGGGTTCAGGCCGATGTCCGGCCCCTTTGCAGGCTGAAAAGATAGCATGCGTTCAACGATAGCAGCCAGACCCCAAAAGGATTAACGCTGCGGAGTAATATGCAGGCAGAAAAAGAATCCAACGATAATAACGATCAATGGCATCGGAAAACCCATTATCTCCTGACCGACCGTTGAGCCGAAATAGCGTCATCCGGGCAGCCTGATTGCGGCGGTGATTATTTTCCAATGCAGATAATAATAATTGCTATTGCGGTTATTTGATTCACGTTTTTTTAACGCAAATGCAAAGTATTTATTTTTTAAAAAAACAGTGGCGCAAATAATGCGCCGGGTTTACGAAATGAAGCCTGGCATTATCCCCGTTGAGCCCTACGCAGGGCGAGGTTATAGTAGCCGCAGATAACACCGGAGGATTGACCGTGAACCTTGACGACAAATCGCTGTTTCTTGACGCCATGGAGGATGTCAAACCGCTGAAAAACTGCGCAGACAGCCAGTGGATCAAACCTCAGAAAGAGAACGTTGCTGCAAAGCCGGATCCCACCCAGCTCGACAACTTTCTCACCACCGATTTTTTGGAAATCATCCCCCTCGACACGCCGCTTGAGTACAAGCGTGAAGGCTTACAGAACGGCGTGCTGGACAAGCTCAGGCTCGGAAAATACGGCCAGCAGGCCAGTCTCAATCTGATTCGCCAGCCCGTTGAACGCTGTCGACAACTGCTCTTTTCCTACGTCATGCAGGCGAAACAGGATGGCCTGCGTAATCTGCTGATCGTTCACGGCAAAGGGCGAGAAGATAAATCCCATGCCAACGTGGTGCGCAGTTTCCTTGGGCGCTGGCTGGCCGAGTTTGACGAGGTTCAGGCTTTTTGCGTGGCGATGCCGCACCACGGCGGCAGCGGGGCCTGCTATGTTGCTTTAAAAAAATCAGAGCAGGCTAAACTGGAAACGTGGGAAAAACACGCCAAACGCAGCCGTTAAGGCTGTAGCCGCAGAGATTGCGGCTACGGTTCTCAGGCCGGCATCGATTTACGAATTGAAGACAGCAAAATCTGTGCGGCCGTTGAAAGCGGGGTGTCCACGCGCGTCAGAATACCGATAGGCTCTCCGACGCCCGGAATGGGGACGGGGAGGGCAGTCAGCGTGCCCTGTCGCAAATCATCCTTCACCGCACCTGACGGCACAAACCAGACGTAGTTGTACTCCACGGTGAGCTGGCGTGAGAGAGAAGCGGAAAGCGTCTCAACGCAGGTCGCGGGCAGCTTACAGCCCTGTGAAGCAAGCAAAGACTCCGCGTTGTCGCGCGGCACCGTGCCCTGAGGTGAAACCACCGCAGGCCATTCCATCACCCGGCTCAGGGTAATATTTTCATGCAGCAGCGGGTGATTAGGGCGCACGACCAGCTTGAGGGACTCGAGGAACAGCAGTTCATAGTTAAGGCCGGTCATCAGCTCAGGATCGGACATTCGCCCAATCCCCAGGTCCAGCTCGCCGGACTTCAGCCCCGCCAGCAGCATGGTGTTATTCATCGTGCCAACCTGGAGCGTGACGTCGCTCTGATGCTTATGAAACTCTCCGATAACCGCCGGTAAAATGCCCAGGGCCGCAGTAGGAAGCGCGCCAATGCGCACGACATCAGAAGGCCTGTCCTCTTTTCTAATAAACGACTGTCCGGCATGGTTCAGGGCATCAAGCACTTTTACCGCATGGGTTAAAAACTGCTCGCCCGTCAGGGTTAGCTGGGCCCCCAGCCGCCCGCGTTCGAACAGGCGGGTACCGGTCAGCTGTTCCAGCTCGTTGAGGGTTTTGGAGAGAGCCGGCTGGCTCAGGTTAAGGGTTTCAGCCGCGCGACCCAGGGTTCCCTGCTGAGCGACGGCTACGAAAGTATGCAAATGGCGCAAGCGAATGCGCTGATTGAAGAGACCGTTTTTTTCCATAGCCGATGTTAAAAACAGTCCGGCTTCGCTGACAAGCTTTGGTGTTGAATTTTGATAACCTGATTGCAAAATATCATTAACATTTGGCTATGACTAAGCGCATAACAGATTTAAATCAGAGGAGATTTTTCCGGTGCGGGTGCAGCTAATGCTCTGAAAAGTGACGCCGATCGGCAGATTTGCGCGTTGCCTGTTTTAGTTAATTTTTTGTTAATTTATACTCGTGGGGATGGCCATTCTTCATAACACGATGTTATGTAATGTGCTGAAAAAATTACTTTTTAGGCGCTGCAAAGCAGATCACAAAATGGAAATTCTTCCTGATAAGTGATCCACCAGGCTCTACGCTTTCAGCACTATCCACTGGAGGCATGACATCATGGCGAACACCCTCACGGCCGATGAGATTCGGGACAAATTTTCGCAAGCTATGTCGGCGATGTACCAGCAAGAAGTTCCGCAGTACGGCACCTTACTGGAGCTTGTGGCCGATGTGAACCTGGCGGTGCTGGAACACGATCCTGAACTGCATCAGCAACTGGAAAACGCCGACGAGCTGGCCAGGCTTAGCGTGGAACGTCACGGTGCCATTCGCGTTGGCAAAGCCGAAGAGCTGGCGGTATTAAAGCGGATTTTTGCGGTCATGGGCATGCATCCGGTGGGCTACTATGACCTGTCCCAGGCCGGGGTGCCGGTGCATTCTACCGCCTTCCGCCCGATTGATGATCAGGCGCTGGCCCGCAACCCCTTCCGCGTGTTTACCTCTCTGCTGCGCCTCGAGCTGATTGATAACCCGGAACTCAGGGCGCGTGCCGCCGCGATTCTGGCTCAACGTGACATTTTTACTCCACGCTGCCGTGAGATGCTGGATCTTCATGATAAGCAGGGCAGTTTTAGCGAAGATGAGGCCAATATATTCGTGGCCGAAGCGCTGGAAACCTTCCGCTGGCATCAGCACGCCACGGTGGATGCCGACACCTATCGCGCTCTGCACGACGAACATCGCCTGATTGCCGACGTAGTTTGCTTCCGTGGCTGCCACATCAACCATCTCACGCCCCGCACGCTGGACATCGATCGCGTGCAGTCCCTGATGCCGGAACGCGGCATCACGCCAAAAGCCATTATTGAAGGCCCGCCTCGCCGTGAGCGACCCATTCTGCTTCGCCAGACCAGCTTTAAAGCGCTGGAAGAGCCTATTTTGTTTGCCGGCGAGCACCACGGTACGCACACCGCGCGTTTTGGGGAAATCGAGCAGCGTGGCGTCGCGCTGACGCCTAAAGGCCGGGCGCTGTACGACGAGCTGCTGCTGGAAGCAGGCAACGGCACCGACAACCTTAGCCATCAGCATCACCTGCAGGAAGTATTCAGCCGCTTCCCGGACAGCGATGCGCTGCTGCGCCGTCAGGGGCTGGCCTATTTTCGCTATCGCCTGACGCCGGTGGGCGACATGCACCGCCAGTCCATCAAACCGGGCGACGATCCGCAGCTGCTTATCGAGCGCGGGTGGCTTGTCGCGCAGCCGATAGTTTATGAAGACTTCCTGCCGGTCAGCGCTGCGGGCATTTTCCAGTCGAACCTGGGCAGCGACGGCGGGCACCGGCAGCACGGTCATTCCAGCCGGCAGGAATTCGAAGAGGCGCTCGGCACGGCGGTTACCGACGAATTTAGCCTTTATCAACAGGCGGAAGATCGCAGTAAACGGCGTTGCGGTTTGCTGTAAACGCGTTACCCTGCTGGGATGTCAGTTACAAGGAACAGCAGATGGAACACGTTGTTAACGTTGCTCAGGGTCAACTGAGCGGCGTCCTGCAGGGGGATATTGCGGTGTATCGCGGTATTCCCTTTGCCGCTCCTCCCACCGAAAACCTGCGCTGGCGAGCGCCACAGCCGCCTGAGAGCTGGCCTGGCGTTCGCGTCGCCGATACCTTCGCCCCGGCCTGTTGGCAAAGCCTGGAGTACTGCAAGGCGGTCGGCGGCGGCGATCCCGGCCAGTTCTCGGAAGATTGCCTCTACCTCAATATCTGGACGCCAGCCCGACGCGACGACAAACCGCTGCCCGTCATGGTCTGGCTGCACGGCGGCGGTTACACCATCGGGGCCGGTTCGCTGCCGCCTTACGATGGCGCGGCGCTGGCCTCGCGCGGCGTTGTATTAGTGACGGTGAACTATCGCCTCGGGCACCTGGGTTTTTTTGCGCACCCAGCGCTGGACGAAGAAAACCCGGATGGCCCGGTTCATAATTTCGCCTTACTCGATCAGATAGCCGCGCTGAAATGGGTGAAAGAAAATATTGCCGCTTTTGGCGGTGATGCCGCCAGCGTGACGCTGTTTGGCGAATCAGCGGGGGCACGCAGCGTGCTCTCGCTGCTGGCTTCGCCATTAGCCAGCGGGCTTTTCCACAAAGGCATAGTTCAAAGCGCCTATACCTTGCCGGACGTCGATCGCCGCAAGGCCCTCAGACGTGGGGTGGCGGTGGCTGAACATTTTGGGCTGCAAAATGCCAGCGCCGAAGCGCTGCGCTCGCTTCCCGCCGACGAGCTGTGGGCTCTGGAGGCTCCGCTGAACATCGGCCCGACGCCCATTAGCGGCGATATCGTTCTGCCCGAACCGATGCTGGATGTTTTCTTTGCCGGGCGACAGCACCGCATGCCGCTGATGGTCGGCAGCAACAGCGACGAAGCGAGCGTGCTGAGCTACTTCGGCATAGATCCCGCCGGGCAGGTTGAGCTGCTGCGTCGGGAAAAGCGTTTTGGCCTGGGCCTGATAAAATTGCTTTATCCGGGCGTTAAAGGGGACGCTGAACTGGGGCGGCAGGTATGCCGGGATATGGCGTTTACGACGTCAGGATTTGTGGTGATGCAGGCGCAGCAGCGCGTCGGTCAGCCCTGCTGGCGCTACTATTTTGACTACGTGGCAGAGGCCGAGCGAGAAACCTACGCCAACGGCACCTGGCACGGCAACGAAGTGGCGTATGTCTTTAACACGCTGCAGCTCTCCCCGCCGGCCAGCGAATATGTGAATGAACGGGACCTGCAGTTTGCGGCGCACGTCGGTGACTACTGGGTAAGTTTTGCCCGCAGTGCCGGAGCGCACAGCAAATCGCTACCCGGGCCGGTAAGCTGGCCCGCCAGCATCAAAGGGCGGGATCGCACGCTGCGTCTGGGCGTGCACCTGCGGGCGAAATTTAAGGTGGAAAATCGCTTTATGCGCATGAGGATGCAGCTGTTTAAGCGGGTGATGAAGCACCACGTCAGCCTGGACTGAGCAGCTCATTGCAAAACCCCTCGAGCCCGGCGGCATGTTCGCTGTCGGGTTTTACCGCCAGCCGGTAACCTGCGCCGGTTTTCACGCTACCGGCAAACGGTCGCACCAGCCGTCCGGTCCGAATATCTTCGGCAACCAGCGTTTCGTCGGCTATCGCAATGCCAAACCCCTGAATGGCCGCGCTGATGGCAAGATCCATCGTGTCGAAGTGCTGATTTTTAGTCATGGCCTGCCACGGCGCGGGGTTATCTGAAAGCCACAGCGACCAGTCGGTACGATCGCGGGTTGGGTGCAAAAAGGTTAATCGCTCCCAGCCACTCGCGTGTTGCGGCAGCAGTCCCTGGCTGATGACCGGGGTCAGGGCTTCTTCAAACAGCAGCGTGCCGCTCTTTGCCTGCTGCCCAAACACAATTGCGGCGTCAAACGGCTCATTTTTGAAATTGATGCCGTGCTCAACGGTGGTGGTCAGCGCCACCTGTATTTCCGGCATTCGCTGTTCGAGCTGGATGAGTCTGGGCACCAGCCAGCGCATGGCGCAGGTGGGGGCCTTGAGCCGGATAATTTCAGGCTTATGACAGGCGCGGTCTGCCACGTCCAGCAGCCTGTTGAAGGCGCTCTGCAGATCGGGGAGTAGGGCGCTGCCCTGAGGCGTAAGACGTAGTCCGCGCGCGTGGCGTTCAAAAAGCGCAAAGCCAAACCACTGTTCCAGCGCGGCAATTTTTCGGCTGACCGCGCCTTGCGTCAGGCACAGCTCTTTCGCCGCTCTGGTGAGGTTCAGGTGCCTGGCGGTGACCAGGAAAGCATCGAGGGTATTAAGGGGGAAATTACGCCGGGTCATAACGCTCTCCGCTGAGCTATGCATTTTTTGCATAGCTATTATGACAACAATTCGATTGTCGTGGCAATCGCATCCGGATTGAATAGTTATGCACATCGCATAATGTTCAGGAGCGGCTATGGCCATGCAAACCCCGGTACAACATCGTTCAAAATTACCGGACGTAGGAACCACGATTTTCACGGTGATCGGCCAGCTTTCCGCGCAGCACCAGGCGATAAACCTTTCTCAGGGCGCGCCAAACTTTCCCTGCGACCCGAAATTAATTGCCGGCGTCACCAAAGCGATGCAGGAAGGGCATAACCAGTACGCCCCAATGACCGGCCTGGCCTCCCTGAAGCAGCTTATTGCTGAAAAAGTGCTGAGCCTATACGGCTCAAGCTATAACCCCGCCGATGAAGTGCTGGTGACCGCCAGCGCCAGCGAAGGACTCTATTCCGCCATTGGCGGGCTGGTGCATCCCGGCGACGAGGTTATCTACTTTGAGCCTTCTTTTGACAGCTACGCGCCAATAGTTCGCCTGCAGGGCGCCACGCCGGTTGCGCTGAAGCTGAACCTGCCGGATTTCACCATTAACTGGGATGAAGTCCGGGCGGCTATCACGCCGCGCACGCGCATGATTATCGTCAACACGCCGCATAACCCAAGCGGGCAGGTGTTCAGCGCCCATGACCTCGAGATGCTGGCGGCACTAACCCGTCACACCGACATCGTTATCCTGTCTGATGAAGTGTACGAACACATCGTGTTTGACGGCAAAAAGCATCACGGCATGGCGACTCACCCGCAGCTTGCCGAGCGCAGCGTGATTGTGTCGTCCTTCGGCAAAACCTTCCACGTGACCGGCTGGCGCGTGGGTTATTGCCTGGCGCCAGCGGCGTTAATGGATGAAATCTGCAAGGTGCATCAGTTCCTGATGTTCTCTGCCGATACGCCGATGCAGTACGCCTTTGCTGACTATATGAGCGACCCGCAAACTTATCTCTCGCTGGCGGCGTTTTATCAGCGCAAGCGTGATTTAATGCAGTCTCTGCTGGCCGAATCACCGTTTGAACTGTTGCCGAGCGGCGGGTCATTCTTCCTGCTGGCCCGCTTCGGGCACTTCAGCGATGAGTCCGACAGCGAAATGGTGAAGCGATTGATCACCGACTATGGCGTGGCGACGATTCCGCTTTCCGCGTTTTATACCGACGGTACCGATAACAACATTATCCGGCTCTCATTTGCTAAAGATGAAGCCACATTACGGGCGGGCGCACAGGCGCTGTGCCGGGTTAAGCCACGCTGATAGAGGTCATGATGAAAAAAGTTTATGCGCTAAGTTTGCTTCTTGGGCTGTGCTCTTCGTTTTCTGCGCTGGCGGCCGGCGAGCTGCGTTATGGTCTGGAAGCGGAATATCCTCCGTTTGAGAGCCGCAACAGCGCGGGCGAGCTGGAAGGATTTGATATTGAGCTGGGCAAGGCGATTTGCCAGGCGGCCAGCCTCAAGTGTAGCTGGGTTGAAACCTCGTTTGACTCGCTGATCCCAGGGCTCGCCGCGAAGAAATTCGACGCCATCAACTCGGCGATGAACATCACCGCCCAGCGGCAAAAAAGCATTGATTTCACCCAGCCAATCTACCGCATTCCTTCTCAACTGGTCGGCAAAGAAGGCAGCGGCCTGCAAGCGACGGCGGAAGGGCTGAAGGGTAAAACCATCGGCGTGCTGCAGGGCTCTATTCAGGAAACCTACGCCAAAGAACATTGGGAGAAGCAGGGCGTAAGCGTCGTGTCGTATAAAGATCAGAACATGGCCTGGGCCGATTTGCTGAACGGCCGCATTGACGCCTCGCTGGTGATGTCCGCTGCGGGTCAGGCGGGCTTCCTGAGCACGCCGCAGGGCAAAGGCTTTGGTTTTATCGGCAAGCCGGTGAGCGACGATACCATTCTCGGCAGCGGGATCGGCTTTGGTCTGCGTAAAGGTGACGCTGTCACTAAAAAAGAGCTGGACGCGGCGATTGATAAAGTCAAAGCCGACGGCACCGTCACCAGGCTTGCGCAGAAGTTCTTTCCGGGCATCGACGTTAGCGTGAAGTAACCTTTCTGGCGGCTCGCCGACGGGCCGCCAGCTAAAATTTTTAGCGCTTTTTTCGCCAGAGTATTGTCCATTTTTCGGCAATATCTGGTTTCCTGAAAAAAACCTTCGTTCCTCCCTCAAACGCCTTCACCGCCCATTGGATTCATTGTGAATTTTGTCTAGAGTGTGCGGTCGTACAGGTAGCAGTCTCTTGCCGCTGTTCTGCCCGAGGGCGGGACGAAACACATCGACATATAAGGACGATTTCTCAGGCATGAATCGCAGACGTTTTATCCAGGCCTCTATGGCTCTCGCCGCTGCCTGCGGCACGCCGACCCTTGCCACGCTGTTCTCCCGAAGCGCCTTTGCAGCCGAGTCCGGCATTGCGGACGGGCACTCCACTGCCTTCGATTTTGCAGTGCTCCAGGGCATGGCGCATGACCTGTCGAAAAAACCGTGGGGAGGCGCGCCGAGAGCGCTGCCGAACACGCTTGCTAACCTGACGCCTCAGGCTTACAACGCCATCCAGTATGATGCTAATCATTCGCTGTGGAACAACATAGATAATCGCCAGCTCGACGTTCAGTTCTTCCACGTCGGCATGGGGTTCCGCCGCCGCGTCAGAATGTTTTCTCTGGACTCTGCCACCCACCAGGCGCGTGAAATTCACTTCCGTCCGGAATTGTTTAACTACAACGACGCGGGCGTGGACACCAAACAGCTCGAAGGCCAGACCGATCTCGGCTTTGCCGGTCTGAAGGTCTTTAAGGCGCCTGAACTGGCGCGCCGTGACGTGGTGTCATTCCTCGGTGCCAGCTACTTCCGCGCCGTAGACAGCACTTACCAGTACGGCTTGTCCGCACGTGGCCTGGCGGTGGACACTTTCACCGACACGCCGGAAGAGTTCCCGGACTTCACCTCGTTCTGGTTTGAAACGCCAAAAGCTTCCGACACCACTTTTGTGGTCTACGCGCTGCTGGACAGCCCAAGCGTGACCGGTGCCTACAAATTTACCATCAACTGCGAAGCCGAACGGGTGGTGATGGAGGTGGACAACCATCTTTACGCCCGTAAAGACGTCAAGCAGCTGGGTATTGCACCGATGACCAGTATGTTTGCCTGCGGCACCAACGAACGCCGCACCTGCGACACCATTCACCCGCAAATTCACGACTCCGACCGCCTGGCCATGTGGCGCGGTAACGGCGAGTGGATTTGCCGCCCGTTGAATAACCCGCAAAAGCTGCAGTTCAACGCTTTCATGGACGAAAACCCGAAAGGCTTCGGCCTGCTGCAGCTGGACCACGATTTTGCCAGCTACCAGGACATCATGGGCTGGTACAACAAGCGCCCAAGCCTGTGGGTGGAGCCGCGCAACAAGTGGGGCAAAGGCTCCGTTGGCCTGATGGAAATCCCGACCACCGGCGAAACCCTCGACAATATCGTCTGCTTTTGGCAGCCGGAAAAACCGGTCAAAGCCGGGGATGAGTTCGAGTTTAAATACCGTCTCTACTGGAGCGGCCTGCCGCCTGTCACCACGGATCTGGCCCGCGTTTACGCCACCCGTACCGGCATGGGCAGCTTCCCGGAAGGCTGGGCGCCGGGCGAACACTTCCCGGACAAATGGTCCCGCCGCTTTGCTATTGATTTTGTCGGCGGCGACCTGAAAGCCGCCGCGCCGAAAGGCATTGAACCGGTGATAACGCTCTCCAACGGCGAAGCGAAGCAGGTTGAGATCCTCTACGTCGAACCGTTTGACGGCTACCGCATTCTGTTTGACTGGTACCCGACCAACGACTCCACCGACCCGGTCGAGATGCGTATGTTCCTGCGCTGCCAGGGGAAAGCCATCAGTGAAACCTGGCTGTACCAGTACTTCCCGCCGCCGGCGGATAAGCGTAAATACGTCGACGATCGCGAAATGCGTTAATCACCCCAGCCCCGCCGCGTATAAGCCGCGGGGCTTTTTTATCGATTTCTCAAATGTTTTGTCAGTACATCAATGATGTAACTGTTAACCGACATTTGCTGCTCGGCCGCAGCAACACTCAGTCGTTCGCCAAAGGATTCAGGATAGCGCAGCGTGAACGTCTTCATTTTCTCTTCTTTTTCAAAAGGTTCAATACCCGCAGAATGGCAGTCCTCCAGGTAGTACCGTAAGGCGGTTTCACCCTCACGAATAAGCCCCGCCGCGCTGTCGGCGACGAAGTCACAGTATCCGGTTAAGCCGAGAAATTTCCCGCGAAAGAGGTTTATTTCGGGAACCCAGGTGATCAACGCTGGCTGGCCGCTGATGATCATAATGTTTGGCAGTGCTTCCGCAGTGGTCATGGTGTGACTCCGATACTCTCAAACCATTCTTTCAGGTTGGCTATGGCCCCTTTATCGGTCTCAGGAGAAGGATGGGGGCGATGAAAATGGGCGATGCTGCCGTTAAGCTGGAAGCGTATACGTGAACCGCGGCCGGGGTTGACCTCTCCGCCGAGGGCAAGCACCAGCCTTTCTATATCCTGCCATTTCACTCCGGAGGGAACGGGCTTGATGAAAATTTGAATTAGCGTTTGACGATGTTTGTTTCTTAGGTATTCCTGTCCATATCCCATGATTCCTTCCATGATTCGACGTGCAATGTCATCGTAGCATATCGTTTTTTGACTTCAATATTTGAAGTCATTTTTCGCGAAGCATTCCATATTTTGATGAAAATTAATGCAAGGAATGAGCGGGGTATTGGTTTTTAGTATTGATTTTGCATTTATCCATAATGAATTTTTATTCATTACTGTTCTGTCGGTATAAATTGGAGTCAACTTCCTGGTAAAAGTGACATAAGATGGCTGTCACCTCTAAGCAAAAACGGGAGCCGCGTGTGGAGCAGCATCAGGAATGGCAGGATGAAGTGATTACGGTCAACGATGAAATCGAGCTGCATTCGGTTAGCGAGCGGTTCGTTCAGCCTGTTTTCGCGCTGGTGCAGCGCAACAAAAGCTGGCTGCAAAAAGCCATGAACTGGCCGCAGTATGTTGTTTCCGAGGACGACACGCGCAAAACGGTGCAGGGTAACTATGTCTTACATCATAAGGGCTACGCGAAGATGTTTATGATCCTCCATCGCGGCGAGCTGGTGGGCGTGTTTTCCTTTAACCAGATAGAACCGACCAACAAAACGGCCTACATCGGCTACTGGCTGAGCGAGGACAGGCAGGGGCAGGGCATAATTTCTGCCGTGATCGAGGCTGTAATTAGCAGGTACGCGCAGGCAGGGACGGTGCGCCGGTTTGTTATCAAATGCATCGTCACTAACCAGGCCAGCAACCGGGTGGCACAGCGCAACGGCTTCACGGTCGAAGGTTGCCTGAAACAGGCCGAATTCCTGAACGGCGAGTACCACGACCAGAATATTTACGGGCGTATCGCCGATTAAAACACCCCATAAAACGGCGTGCGGGTGATGCGCTGCTCGCCGTTAATATCCTTCATGCCGCGAAGGTGAATGAGTTCGCCATCAATACCTTCCACCGCTGCCTCGTCATAAATCTGCACGTTATTTTCGATTAGCACGTTGCCCGTCACTTTAGCCTGGCCGTATACCTGCACGTTGTTGTCCATCAGGACAGGGCCGCCGATGAGCACCGCGTCGCCGTAAACCTGAACGCGATGCTTCAGCACGCAGTCGCCCTCGATGATGGCGTTGCCGTAAACCCGTGAAGAATAGCGAATCGTAGGGATCTGACTGTCGCCGCTGCCGGCAATAATACGTGCGTTGTCGGACACCTGCGCACAGTCGCAGATCCACACGTTGTTCTCCTCATTTCCTTCGATAATCGCGTGGCCGAAAATGGCCGAGCGGTGCTCGACAAAGGCATTACTCACCCGCGCATCGCCGTAAATCTGCGCCTGATGAATGATGCGGGAGGCGCTGACCATGGCGTTCCCGTAGATTTGCAGCCGCATTTCGGCGTCTTCGGTCAGCCCCAGCACTGCAATCACCTCGCTGTGATGCAGCACGCGAGCCAATCCATAGATATGGCACTCGCCGCTGATACGAGAATGCTCAACGCGGGCGTGACCGCTCACCCTCGCCTGGTGGCAAATTTCTGACTCGCCGAGGATTATCGCGTTGTCCTCGACGCTCGCACCGCCCCAGACAAAAGCGTCAGGCTCAAGCCAGCAGCTTCCCGACTGGCTCAGATTAGCTTCTTCTTCAACCCAGCCGCCGCTTTGCCCGGTTTCTACGTCGCTAAAATCGCAAAGCGCCTCAATTTGCCAGAGCCGGACTTGCCGCAGTTCGCCGTCGTGCTGATAATCATGAAGCCGTGAATTTTCCGTTAACCGGTATTTTTTCATCGCCGTTTCTCGCTGTGTCCTGCTGATAAACGTAGCAGGTAATTCACCGGCATAGCGTTCGGCGGCGTAATCGCATAAAATGCATTTAAAATACATTTTAAAAAATAAACAAAATGAATAAACCGACCCCCGGTAGCTTTATCAACCTTCCCGCAGGCTACTTTGGCATGGTGCTGGGCATCATCGGCATGGGATTTGCTTGGCGCTATGCCGCTATCATTTGGCCGGTGCCGTCGGCCGTGGGCGAGGCGCTGGTCGCGCTCGCAGGTGTTATCTGGCTGCTGCTGGCTTTGGCATTTATCACACGCCTGGTTCGCTACCCGCACAGCGTTGTTGCGGAAATCCATCATCCCTTGATGAGCAGCTTTGTCAGCCTGTTCCCGGCGACAACCATGCTGGTTGCCATCGGCGTGGCGCCTTATCTGCGCCCGCTTGCCGTGGCGATGTTTGGCTTTGGCGCCGTGGTTCAGCTATGTTATGCCGCCTGGCAGTCGGCCGGGTTATGGCGAGGGACGCACCCGCAGGATGCCACGACGCCAGGGCTTTACCTGCCGACCGTGGCGAATAACTTTATTAGCGCGATGGCCTGCGGCGCGCTGGGCTATCACGACCTGGGGATCCTGTTCCTTGGTGCGGGCGTTTTTTCCTGGCTGAGTCTCGAGCCGGCGATACTGCACCGCATGCGCAGCGTCGGGGAGCTTCCGACGCCGGTGCGCACTTCGCTGGGCATTCAGCTGGCGCCCGCGCTGGTGGCCTGCAGCGCTTATCTGGCTGTAAACGGCGGCGTGACGGATTTCTTTGCCAAAATGCTGTTTGGCTATGGCCTGCTACAGCTGATTTTTATGCTGCGCTTAATGCCCTGGTACCTGGCGCAGCCGTTTAACGCCTCCTTCTGGAGCTTCTCATTCGGTATTTCCGCGCTGGCGACCACCGCGCTGCACCTGAGCGCGGGCAGCGGCGACGGCCTGTTTCACCTCATCGCGGTACCGCTCTTTATTTTTACTAATGTGATTATTGGCCTGCTGCTGGCTCGCACTTTCATCCTGCTCATGCAGGGGAAATTGATTTTGCGTACCGCGAGGCCAGAAAAAAAGGATCTGTCATGACCGAGAAGTCTGAAAGCTACTACAGCGAAAAATATGGCCTGACCGCCACCCATTCTGACGTGCTGCACGCCGTGAAGTACGTAGCGCCAGGTAAAACGCTGGATCTTGGCTGTGGGGGCGGGCGCAACAGCCTGTACCTGAATCAGAAAGGGTTCGACGTCACCGCGTGGGATAAAAACCCGATGAGCATCGCCCGGCTGAACGAAATTATTGAGGCCGAAGGGCTGAAAAACATCGTGACTGCGCAGGTTGACCTTAACCAGCTGAGCTTTGACGGTGAGTATGATTTTATTCTCTCAACCGTGGTGATGATGTTCCTTGAGCGCGGCACGATCCCGGGACTTATCGCCAATATGCAGCGCTGCACCAAACCCGGGGGTTACAATCTGATCGTAGCGGCGATGGATACCGAAGACTTCCCTTGCACGGTAGGGTTCCCGTTTGCCTTTAAAGAGGGCGAGCTGCGTGACTACTATGCAGGCTGGGAGCTGGTGAAGTACAACGAAGACGTGGGCCAGCTGCATAAGACCGATGAAAACGGCAACCGTATTAAGCTGCGTTTCGCCACGATGCTGGCGCGGAAGAAGTAAAGGTTAACCCTCACCCCGGCCCTCTCCCTGGAAGGGAGAGGGGGAATTCAAGCGTTCTCTGTATGAATCCCCTCGCCCCTTTGGGGAGAGGGTTAAACTCCCTGTTCTGGTCCCCTCGCCCCTTTGGGGAGAGGGTTAGGGTGAGGGGAAATTACTTCGCCGCCAGCAGACAAAGCTTCAGCGCCACGTTATACGAAGCCTCAAACGCCCGCAGCGGTAAAAACTCAAACCGTGAATGGAAATTGTGCGCGCCGGTAAAGAAGTTCGGCGTTAGCAGCCCTTTAGCCGAAAGCGCAGCCCCGTCCGTGCCGCCGCGCATCGGAATCACCTTCGGCTCAATGCCCAGCTCATCCAGGGCGGCAAAAATCAAATCAATCGCCCGGCGATCGTCGGTAATGGCATTACTGATGTTGCTGTAGGTATCGCTGAGGCTGTACTCCACGCGTGCGGTGGGGTGCTGCGCGGCAATTTTTTGCGCAACTTCTCCAATCTGCTGCTTACGGCGCTCAAAGCTTGCGAGGTCGAAGTCGCGAATATTCGCTTTCAGCAGCGCTTCGCTTTGTGAGGCCTGGATCCCGTTAAACCAGACGTAGCCTTCACGGCCTTCGGTGTGCTCTGGCGTCTGCTTGCGGTCAAAGTGGCTGATGTAATCCATTGCCATCAACAGCGGGTTGACCAGCACGCCTTTGGAGGACATTGGGTGGCTGGTTACGCCGGTAAACTTCAGCTCCGCATGGGCGGCATTGAAGTTTTCATAAACGACTTCG
Source organism: Cedecea neteri (assembly GCF_000757825.1). Taxonomy (GTDB): domain Bacteria; phylum Pseudomonadota; class Gammaproteobacteria; order Enterobacterales; family Enterobacteriaceae; genus Cedecea; species Cedecea selenatireducens. Next base: position 632,174 of record NZ_CP009451.1, on the reverse strand, counting down.
CCCAGCTCGCAGCAGTCGATGGTCCAGGCGAAATCCACATCAAAACGAGCCAGATCCAACGCCTTCGCACCACACAGGCCAATTTCTTCATCCGGGACGAAGGCCACAACGATGTCGCCGTGGCGATGTTCTGCCGTCAGGTTTTCCAGCAGCGTCATCACCACCGTGACGGCGGCTTTATTATCCGCGCCCAGCACGCTGGTGCCGTCGCTGAAGATTATCTCCTCGCCGGGCCAGGCGTTGATTTCCGGGTGCTCCGCCGTGCGCAGCCAGATGTCCTCTTTGGCGTTCAGGCACAGGTCTTCCCCGGTAAAGCGCAGGATCTGCGGGTGAATGTCCGGCGACAGGCCAACGTCAACGGTATCGATGTGCGTAATAAAGCCCACGCGCGGCGCGGCGGCCACATTGCCTCTCTTCACGGCGGTAACCGTGGCGTGCTCGTCGATAACGATATCTTCAAGGCCGAGCGTACGCAGTTCTTCCGCCAGCATGCTGGCCATTTCATGTTGCCCGGGCGTGCTGGGCAGGGCATTTACCCGCGCGTCGCTTTGGCTGGTGACCGCCAGATAACGGAAGAAACGTTGGGTGAGCTGCTCGCTGAGCGACGAAGGCATAGTGTTTCCTTATTGTTCGATGTTGTTTGTTGGCAATGTAAATTTAATGTTATTTATTAAGGCGCTTTGCACAAGCTTTATTCATTCAGGGTCAGGATAAACACCACAGGAAGACAGCGATGAAAACAAAGATTACAACGCTTGCACTTGCCGTAGCGGCGCTTTCCCTCAGTACCAGCGTGGCGGCCAGCACGTTGGTTTATTGCTCCGAAGGTTCGCCGGAAAACTTCAACCCGCAGCTTTACACCTCCGGCACCAGCGTGGATGCCAGCGCGGTGCCGGTCTACAACCGGCTGGTGGATTTTAAGGTCGGCACCACCGAGCTGCAGCCCAGCCTGGCGGAAAGCTGGGACGTCAGCGAAGACGGCAAAGTCTATACCTTCCATCTGCGCAAAGGCGTGAAGTTCCAGAGCAACAAATACTTTAAGCCCACCAGGGACTTCAACGCGGACGACGTGATTTTCTCGTTTATGCGTCAGAAAGACCCAAAGCATCCGTACCACAACGTTTCCAACGGCAATTACTCCAACTTTGAAAGCCTGGAGTTCGGCAAGCTGATTACCGCCATCGACAAAGTGGATGACAACACCGTGCGCTTCACGCTGGCGCACCCGGAAGCGCCGTTTGTCGCCGATTTGGGCTGGTATTTTGCCTCGATTCTGTCCTCAGAATATGCGGACGTAATGATGAAGGCGGGCACGCCCGAGCGCGTTGATTCTGACCCTATCGGCACCGGGCCGTTTGAGCTGAAGCAGTATCAAAAAGATTCACGCATTCTTTACACCGCTTTCCCTGAGTACTGGCAGGGCAAATCGAAGATTGACCGCCTGGTCTTCTCCATCACGCCGGATGCTTCTATTCGCTATGCAAAGCTTGAGAAAAACGAATGCCAGGTGATGCCGTTCCCGAACCCGGCGGACCTGCCGCGCATGAAGGAAAACAAAGACATCAACCTGATGCAAAAAGCAGGGCTGAATACCGGCTTCCTCGCGTTTAACACCCAGAAGCCGCCGCTGGACAACGTGAAGGTGCGCCAGGCGCTGGCGATGGCTATCAATAAACCGGCCATTATCGAAGCGGTGTTCCACGGCACGGGTATTGAGGCGAAAAACCTGCTGCCGCCGGGCGTGTGGAGCGCGGACGATAAGCTCAAAGACTATAATTACGATCCTGAAAAAGCCAAAGAGCTGCTCAAAGAGGCCGGCTTTGCCAACGGCATGAGCATCGACCTGTGGGCGATGCCGGTTCAGCGGCCGTATAACCCGAACGCCAAACGCATGGCGGAAATGATCCAGGCCGACTGGGCGAAAGTTGGCGTCACGGCGAAAATCGTCACCTATGAATGGGGCGAGTATCTCAAACGGGTGAAGGGCGGTGAACACCAGGCGGCGCTGATGGGCTGGACCACGGCCACCGGCGACCCGGATAACTTCTTTGGGCCACTGTTTACCTGTACCTCGGCTAACGGCGGCTCTAACTCGTCAAAATGGTGCTACCAGCCGTTTGATAAGCTGATTCTTGAAGCCCGCGCGGAAGGCAATCACGATAAACGAGTTGAGTTATATAAAGAAGCGCAGCAGATGATGCACGACCAGATGCCGGCGGTGATGATTGCCCACTCCACGATTTTCGAGCCGGTGCGCAAAGAGGTGACCGGGTATGAGATTGACCCGTTCGGGAAGCATATTTTTTATCAGGTAGAGGTGAAGAAGTAATTCGGGAGGGCTCCGGGATTAACGGATATCTATGCTATTCATTGTTAGTTCCGTTCACTTCTAGTCCTGTTTTATATGCAGCCACCGTACCGGTGAACGTCTCGGGAGAATCACCGTCATTCCCCCGAGACCCCGGACTCCCGGCCAAATAAATCGACCGCTAAAGCGGCAGACCTCCGTTTTATCTCCCAGTCCTGGGTCGGCTGAGATGCGTTCCCGACGCTCTCAGCCTCCGGCCGTTCCCGACGTCCGGACCCTGGCCAGTCGGAGAGAAAACGGAGGCGATTTAAGCCGGAACCGTGCCTCGCTTCAGGCTCATAGCCACACTGAACATAAAAGTTGCTACAAGTCCCAAAGCCATGCCCTTGTTCCCGGCTCTCATCGCCCCCGGTTATGACCCAACTCAGGCGGGGTTGAGCTGCCGGGAGCAGCGAAAGAGAGCGATCGTCGGGAACGAATCGCGAACGACCCCGAATGTTTGGGTGATAGCCGGTGGGTTTACCGCTTCAGCGGCGATGAGCTCGCCGGGCGCCGGGGCTGTTCGGGGGATGGAGTTATCTCCCGAACACGTTCACCGTTATCTGAACGTGCAGGGGAAATAGCTCTACGGGTGAACGGAACGATACCCAAATTTGCAGAGGTCAAACGTCCTGGGTGTTCACCTAATAACATATTGAGACAAAACAAGTATCAGACTGTACTCCTCTCACTCACCGCCTCTGCCGGGGCGCTGACCGCCGTCTGATTTGCCTGCTGCTCTTCGCGGAACTTCAGGTTATCCCAGACCCGGAAGAACGGGTAATACATCACCAGCGAGATAGCCAGGTTCACAATCTGCAGAATCGAGCCGGAAACGTGGCCGCCCGTCGCTAAATAGCCGCTGACGATAATTGGCGTAGTGAACGGCAGCGCAATCCCGGCAGGGGGCGCAACCAGGCCGGTTGCCATCGCCGTCCAGGACACAATCACCAGCACCACCGGCGTCAGGATAAACGGCACCACCAGGTACGGGTTCATCACCAGCGGAATGCCAAACACCATCGGCTCGCTGATGTTAAACAGGCTGCCCGGCGCGGCAATTTTACCCAGCTGTTTCATCTGCACGCTGCGGCTGCGGATCAGCATAAAGATAACCAGACCTAACAGCGCGCCGGTACCGCCTGGGGCAATCCACAGGTCATAGAACTGCTGGGTAATGATGTGCGGAATAGGCAGGCCATTCTGGAACGCCGCCAGGTTTTCGGACATGTTCGTCAGCCAGACCGGGCGGATAAACACCAGCACGATGGTGTCGCCGTGCAGGCCCAGCGTCCACAGAATGCCAATCAGGATCACCGAAACAATCATCCCCGGTAGTGAGCCGCCGATATGGCTCATTGGGATGCCCACCAGGTCAGTAATCATGGTGTTGATGTCGCCAAACGGCGTGGCTTCCACCAGCAGACGCAGCGCCAGCACTACCGCCAGCACGCAGAAGCCCGGCACCAGCGCGAGGAACGACTTTGCCACCGCCGGCGGGACGCCTTCCGGCATACGAATAACCAGATTACGGTTGCTGATAAAGCGGTAAATCTCGGTCGAGAGCAATGCAATCAGAATCGCAACGAACAGTCCCTGGCTGCCGATTTGTCCCATCGGCAGCACGCCTTTCACGAACTCGGCAGGCCCACCGGACGGCGGGGTAAACATAATGTTCTGCGGAATCGTCATAATAAAGGCCACCAGCGACACCGCCCCAGAGGTAAGCGGATCGAGGGTGCGGTATTTCTCGGCCAGGCGATAGGCGATGCCGAAGCTGGAGATAATCGCCATGATGTCATAGGTCGCTTTGACCGGATAAAGCAGCTTGCTTTGCCACGTTGCGCCGAATAAATCGGTCATTAGCTGGGGGTAACCCGGCACCGGCAGATAGGCGAAAATCAGGAAGAATGAGCCAATCAGCATGAATGGCATATTCAGGATGATCCCGTCACGGACGGAGAGCACGTGCTTTTGCCCGGCGATTTTCAGCGCGACGGGCAGCACATATTTTTCAAGAAACGATTTCTTTGCGGACACGGTTACCCCTGTCCCGGCGCATGGCCGGGCATTATTGTTATTGGTTTCTGTAATGGGATGGGCGGCATAGCTGCGCCCACCGGTAATCGGCGCTATTTAAACTGCGGCAGCCACGCCTTGTTACTCTCAAGCACTTCGTCTAGCAGCGCCTGAGCAATATTCACGTCGGCCACCAGCGGGTTCGCTATCAGCGCCAGGAGCGCCTGCTGCTTATCGCCGTGAACCGCCGCCTCAATCGTCAGGCGTTCAAAATCTTTCACCTGCTGCGTCAGGCCGTTCATCAGAGGAGGAAGTTTGCCGAACGCCAGCGGGTGGGCGCCCAGTGCATCTATCACGCAGTTGGTTTCGATAACTGCATCGTCCGGTAGCCCCTGGATGGCGCCGTTGTTAGCGGTATTCACCACCATCTGCTTGCCGAGGTTGTTGTGCAGGGCGTCAATAAGCTCCAGGGCGACTTCAGAATAGAATGAGCCGCCGCGCTGGCTGAGCTGCTCCGGCTTTTTGTCGAGCTGTGGGTTGGCGTACAGCTCAAACAGTTCGGCCTCCACTTTCATTACCTGCTCGGCGCGGGTGCCTTTTCCGTTCGCGGCGTCGGCCAGCTCATCCTTCAGCATGGTGCGGGTTTGCCAGAAGTAACGATGATACGGGCAAGGAATCGCTTTCAGGGCGCGCAGCAGGGCAGGCGGCCACGGAATCGCTTTGATGTTGTTCATTGAAAGCTGCTCGCCGTCGCATAGCATTTCAATCACCTCGGCGGTCGCGTCACGGCCATCGGCAATCACTTCATGTACCCAGACCATATGGTTAAGTCCGGCAAAGCGCAGCGTGACTTTGTCGTAAGGCAGTTTGAGCATGTCGGCGATGGTATGGTGCATGGTCACCGGCACGTTACACAAACCAACGATGTTGGCTGCACTGTAGCGGGACACGGCCTCGGTGACGATGCCTGCCGGGTTGGTGAAGTTAATAATCCACGCATTCGGCGCGAGGCGTTCGACGCGCTTCGCAATATCAAGCATCACCGGAATGGTACGCAACGCCTTGGCAAAACCGCCGACGCCGGTTGTCTCCTGGCCCAGCAGCTCATGGCTGAGGCCGAGGCGTTCATCGGCGGCACGAGCGGGTAGCTGCCCAACGCGAAGCTGGGTCAGCACAAAGCTGGAGCCCGCAATCGCCGCGTCAGGATCGTAATGCACCGACACCTTGACCTGCTCCAGGCATTTGCTGTCGAACATGCGGCGGGCCAGCGCGGCGATAATCTCAACCTTCTGGCGCCCGGCTTCCACGTCCACCAGCGCCAGCTCCGTCATCGGCAGGGCGGCATGGCGAAGAATCAGGCCTTCAATCAGTTCAGGGGTATAGCTGCTGCCCCCGCCCACAACGGTAATTTTCATCGTTTTCTCCCGCGTATCAGGCCATCAGGGTAAGAGCTTTATCCAGCACGCGGTCGCCGCGCATGGTGCCGTAATCCATCATGTCGATAACCGCCACCGGCTTACCTGACGGGGCAGAAAGCTCGGCCAGACGGGCCAGCTCAAACTGCACCTGAGGGCCAAGCAGCACCACGTCGGCGCTCTGGAGATGGCTTTCAATTTCTGCGACGGAGACGGCGTCAATCTGCACGTCCAGCGCGCGCTTTGTGGCCTCGGCACGCATCTTTTGCACCAGCATGCTGGTGGACATTCCCGCGGCGCAACACAACATGATCTTCTTCATTACCTTTATCCTTCAAATTGAAAACGTGTTTCAAACAACAGCGCGTTTATTCAGCATGTATGAAAATTATTTTCATGACCGTGATCTGCGTTGGATTATTGGTTTCCCGAATATTAAAGGGGAGTCAGGAGGTTGTCGGGCTGGTATAGCGAAAGTGAGAGGCATGACGGCAATGGTAATTGAAAAATAATTTCAAGGAATTATGATGGTTTATTCGCCCGTGACGCAGACGCAAGGAATCTTTCAGCGATGGATATTGTTTATCACCTGGTCCATGGGTTAGCGGACTCTTCTCCGCAGGAGACCCGGCTGGCACGCTTTTTTCTTGAGAATTTTTTCCAGCTACCGGATGCGACGATGGAGCAGCTGGCCGCCCGTGCGGGCGTGAGCCAGGCGACCTTGCAGCAGTTTGCCCGCACCATAGGCTGCAGCGACATGAATGATTTCCTCGGTCAGGTTCGCCACCAGCGGCACGACAGCCGGGTACAGGCAGCGTTAGCCGCGCCGTCTCAGGTACTGGGGGATGCGGCATGGGTAGATAACGAGACGCTGCAATTTCTGGCCTGTCGTGGCGGCGTGGCTAAAGACGTGCTGGCGCGTTTTTCACACTCCATCGGGCGGGATACGGACGGCGATATTATCAGCCGCATTCGGCAGAAGCTGGCGGAGTTCAGCCAGCAGGAGTCCAGGGTAGCGCAGGCTATTCTGCACGATCCGGGTTTTGCCTCCTCGGCCACCATTGACCAGTTGGCGCAGGCGGCGGGCGTGAGTCCGGCGACGATCACCCGTTTTGCCCGAGCCGCCGGCTGCGATGATATTCGTGATTTACGCATGAAGCTGGCGCAGGCCAGTACCGCCATGCCGGGCAGCGAGCTGTCTGCTGCCTGGCAGCAGCGTTTGGGCAGCATCCAGCAGTCGCTGAGTCAGCAGCTGGAAACGTTGCCTGAGGCGAGCGTCACCCGTGCCGTGGCGCTGCTCAGGCGAGCCAATGCGATTCATATTTTTAGCGCCGGTGCGGCGGACACGCCTTTTGCCAGCCTGCTGCAGTATCGCTTACTGACGCTGGGGCAGCCCGCCAGCGTCTGCTATGACCCGGCGCTGATGAGCTTCACCGCCTCGATGCTGAATGCGGGGCAGGCGATGATTGTCTTCGCCAGCTCAACGCCGGACAGCGCGCTGCTTGCGGCGGTGCAGCAGGCCAGGCGGCAGGGCGCGGCGATAATCATGGTGACCAAAGATCCCACCAGCGCGGCGCAGGCCGGAGACGTCTGGCTTTCTCCCGGAGAGGGGCAATATGGTGCGTTATTGATTATCGACCTGCTGTGCGATGGCGTCGCCGCCGCAGGAGATGAGCGGCAGATCTGAGTTTTTGCATCAAAGCAGCTTTATCCCTACAGGAAGTGTCGTTTTTTGCTATACCTGAAAGGCTTACACAAACTAACAGGAACAAACGATGCGTACCACAACGTATTTTAAAGTGGCTTGTCTGGCAGGTTTATTAGCGCTGGCGGGGTGTGCTTCAAAAACCACCTCACCGGAAAAATACTCTGGATTTCTAAAAGATTACTCCGGCCTGCAGGAAACAAAATCGGCGACCGGCAAAACCGTTATGCGCTGGGTTGACCCGAACTTTAAACCCAGCAACTACGACAGCCTGGTGTATAACCCGGTAGTTTATTATCCGACGCCTAAACCGACGACTCAGATTGGCCAGCAAACGCTGGATGGCCTGCTGGCCTATACTAACACTAAGCTGAAGGCCGCGGCACAACAGCGCAAGCCTTTGGTGACGACGCCTGGCCCACGCAGTTTAATTTTCCGTGGGGCGATTACCGGCGTGGACAGCAGTAAAGAAGGCCTGCAGTACTACGAGGTGATCCCGATTGCGATGGTGGTGGCGGGCACGCAAATGGCCACAGGCCACCGCACCATGAATACCGATCTCTACTTCGAAGGTGAGCTGATTGACGCGTCCACCAATAAACCCGTTTTGCGCGTGGTGCGTAAGGGCGAGGGGAAAACGCTGAGCAATGAGAATGCCAAAGTCACCGTTGATACCCTGAAACAGGTGGTGGATGATTTAGCCACCGACGCCACGATGTTTGACGTGCCGAATAAATAACGCCGGTCATGCAGGCAAAAACCGCAGCCCTGAAAAAGCTGCGGTTTTTTATTACGCCAGTTTTCTACGCCACGGCAGCCACTGCTCGGGTTTCGCAAACATCACCAGGTTGCCCAGCAGAATCATCACCAGCCCCAGCACCGCATTCGCGTGCCAGATGTAGCCTTCGTAAACCGTCGACAGCGTCAGCGCAACCAGCGGGAAGAGCAGCGTGCTGTAGGCAGCCTGGCTTGCGCCGATACGGCCAACCAGCGTGAAATAGGCGCCAAAAGCAATCACCGAGCCAAAGATCGCGAGATAAAGCAGCGAACCGATGTAGCGCGCGGTGAAGTCAGGCATAAACGACTCGCCGCTCGCCAGCGCCACCACGCCCATAATCGCGGTGCCGTAGAACATCGCATAGGTATTGGTCGACAGCGTTTCCAGGCCCCGGCTTTGGTGACGGGCGCTGATCATATTCCCCAAAGAGAAGCCAAACGTGCCGAGTGCGCTGAGGCCGATGCCGATGAGCAGCGAAGGTGCCATTTGGGTCGCAACCAGATCGTGCCAGAACAGAGCGACGATCCCGGCAATCCCGAGCGCCGCAGCGGGCAATACGCGCGGAGAAGGCTTCTTGCGGAAGAACAGCAGGTTGTTGAAGGCGTTAAACAAGACCGCCATCGAGAAAATCACCGACTCCAGCCCGGAGCTGATATACGCGGCGGCGTGATAGAAGCAGAAGAAGTTGAAACCGAACACACACGCGCCCTGCAGCACGCAAAACAGGTGGTCTTTGAGCCCGATGCGCTTCAGGCGACCCAGCGCCAGAAGGGCAACCAGCATCACCACCGCCGCCACGGCAAAGCGCCAGAAGATAGACACCGGAACCGAAACCACCCCCTGTTGCATATAAATGGCAATCCACGTAGTCCCCCAAATCACCACCACCAGAATATAAAGCAAAGCGTTCATTGTTGTTCTCTTCAGCCAAAATCAGACCACGAGTATCCGTTTTTGCTTTGCTTTCGGCTTTCATCCGGGGGGCCGACTTACATATTCTTGCGGTTTTTTTTCACGGCGGCAGTGGCGATGGCCGAACGCAGTCCTTACACTAGCCAGTATGTTCCAGAAGCCAACGTCCCCTATGACCACGCCATATCACGCCTTTGAAAACCTGCAGCAGCACAAAGCCCGCCTGAACGGCAGCGTTCAGCTTGGCTCAGGGGTTCAGCTCGCCGCCTGGTCAAACGGTAACGACTGTATTACCCAGCGTTGCGATCACCACACGCTCAGCCTTTACGTTACCGAAGGGTACGAAACCTACCAAAAAACGGCTTCAGGCTGGCGCAACGGCGGCGGCCCGGATCGCTTCTGTATCATGCCGGAAGACAGTGAATCGACGTGGGACGTACGGGATGACTTCTCGTTTGTGCATCTGTACTGCACCGACGAACACCTCAAAGAGATTGCCGCGCAGATTTGGGATCGTAGCCCGGCGGCCATCAACCTCGATGAAAAAACCTTTGCCGACGATGCACGGATCACCCAGCTTTATCGCCATTTCTTGCTCAGCAGCGACTGGCAGCAGCGGGCGAATCACCTGACGCTAAGCACGGCTTCCACGCTGCTGCTGACGCACCTGGTGCAGCATTACAGCAGCGTGCAGTGGAAGCTGCCGACGGTGCGCGGCGGGCTTGCGCCTGCGGTGCTGCGAAACGTGCAGGCATACATCGAACAGAACCTCAGCGAAGCGCTGACGCTCAGCGAGCTTGCCCGGCTGGCAGATCTCAGCGAGTACCACTTTGCACGCATGTTCAAGCAGTCGACCGGCCAGGCGCCGCATCAGTTCGTTATGCAGCGCAGAATGGCGAAGGCAGAAACGCTGGTACGCCAGGGGCGGTTACCGTTAACGGATATCGCCATGGCCTGCGGATTTAGCTCGCCCAGTCATTTCAGCAACCGCTTCAAAAGCGTCTTTGGCGCCACGCCGTCGCAGCTACGCGCGCTTAAGGCGTGAAAACGCGGTATAGCAAATCCCTCCGGCAATTACCCCCCAAAACGCAGAGCTGACGCCCAGCAGATTCACCCCCGAGGCAGTAACCAGGAACGTGACGATAGCCGCGTCCCTGTCCCGCTCGTGATTCAGCGCCTGGTGCAGGCTGCCGGCAATCGTGCCCAGCAGGGCCAGCCCGGCAAGGGTGTGGATCCAGGCCAGCGGCAGGGCGGTCAGCAGCGTTGAAATCGACCCGCCGAAAACGCCGGCAATCAAATAAAACACGCCCGCAGCGGCGGCGGCAAGCCAGCGCTTGTCCTTGTCCGGATGGGCTTCTGCCCCCTGGCAAATGGCGGCGGTAATGGCGGCGATACAAACCGAAAACACGCCGAACGGCGCCAGCAACAGGGCAATTAAGGCGGTCACGACAATCAGCGGTGAAACCGGCACTTTATAGCCGGAGGCCGCCAGCGTGGCGATGCCGGGGGCATTTTGTGACGCCATCGTTACCAGGAAAAAAGGCACGCCGATGCCCAACAGGCTGGCCACGCTCAACGACGGGGAAGTGAACTCGGGGACCGCCACAGAAACCGGAACGCTCCCCGTGTGAAGCTCGCCGGTGACGAGGCAAATCAGCAGGCCGATCAGCATGGCGACGACGACGGCATAGCGCGGGGCAAAGACCTTCGCCAGCAGCCAGCCAAGCAGCATGCTCCCGCTCAGCAAAAAGTGACCCTGTAACGAGGTGAAAGTATCTAGGCCAAACCTGAGCAGAACCCCGGCCAGCATGGCGGCGGAGAGCGTAGGGGGGATCAGGCGCATCAGCCTGGCAAACAGCCCGGTCACGCCGCAAATCAGGATCAGCAGCGAAGCAAAAATAAAAATGCCAATGGCTTCACTCAGGCTATGCCCCGGCAGGCTGGTGGCCAGCAGCGCGGCTCCCGGCGTTGACCAGGCCGTCAGGATCGGTGCGCGATACCACAGCGTCAGTCCCAGCGTGCTGATGCCCATGGCAATGCCCAGCATCGTCAGCCAGCCGGCTATTTGGTGGGACGTGGCCCCGGCGGCATCTGCGGCCTGCCAGATAATGGCGGCGGAGCTGGCATAGCCGACCAGCACGGCAACAAAACCGGCCAGAACGGTGGGAAACGGCAGCAAAGAAAGGCGCATAATAAACTCGTTGTGCGTTATAACGTCCGCGAAATATAGCATCGTGCGTTATAGCGCACAAGGCGCTATACTTCGCCGTCAACAGGAGGAAGAAAATGGACATTGCGCTACATCTGGCGAACACCCTGAAAAGCCTGCGCCAGGCCAGAGGCTGGAGCCTGACATTTGCGGCGGAGCAGACCGGCGTGTCGAAGGCCATGCTCGGGCAAATCGAACGCAACGAGTCCAGCCCGACGGTGGCGACCTTGTGGAAAATTGCCACCGGCTTTAACGTGCCGTTTTCGGTGTTTCTGGAAGCCGGCGTTGAACCCGTACGTCCGGTCTTCGACCCGCAGCACAGCGAAATGGTGGTGGTGCCGCTGTTTCCTTACGATCCACAGCTGCGTTTTGACCATTTTTCTATTCGCCTGGCATCCGGCGCGCTGAGCGAGTCTTCGGCGCACGACGCGGGCGTGATTGAGCATGTGGTGGTGATAAGCGGTACGCTGGAGATGAATGTCGACGGCGAATGGCTGATTTTGACGGCCGGAGAAGGCCTGAAATTCCACGGCGATCGCCCCCACGCCTACCGCAATTCAGGTGCCGATGAGACGCATTTTCACTCGCTGATCCACTATCCCGCGACGACCGCATAATCCCCCTGTTTTTGCGCGGGGGAAGTGACTACAATAGCCGCCTTTCGCCCATTACAGAACACGACAAACTATGCGCCTGCACGCGAATCAACTTGAATTACTCAGCCCTGCCCGTGATACCGCCATCGCCCGCGAAGCCATTCTCCATGGCGCGGATGCGGTCTACATCGGCGGGCCTGGCTTTGGCGCTCGCCATAACGCCGGCAACAGCCTGCAAGACCTGGCCGAGCTGGTGCCGTTTGCCCATCGCTATGGGGCGAAGATTTTCGTCACGCTGAACACCATTCTGCACGACGACGAGCTGGAGCCCGCGCGCTCGATGATTATCGACCTGTACGAAGCCGGTATTGACGCGCTTATCGTGCAGGATATGGGCGTGCTGGAAATGGACCTGCCGCCGATTGAGCTGCACGCCAGCACCCAGTGCGACATTCGTAGTGCGGAAAAAGCGAAGTTTCTGTCAGATGCGGGCTTCTCGCAAATCGTGCTGGCGCGCGAGCTGAACCTGCAGCAAATTGCCGCTATTCATCAGAACGTTGACGCGACGATCGAGTTCTTTATTCACGGCGCGCTGTGCGTGGCGTACTCCGGGCAGTGCAACATTTCCCACGCGCATACCGGGCGCAGCGCCAACCGTGGCGACTGCTCGCAGGCCTGCCGCCTGCCTTACACCCTGAAAGACGACCAGGGGCGCGTAGTGGCTTATGAAAAACACCTGCTGTCGATGAAAGACAACGACCAGAGCGCCAACCTGGCGGCGCTGGTGGACGCGGGCGTGCGTTCCTTCAAAATTGAAGGGCGCTACAAAGACATGAGCTATGTAAAAAACATCACCGCGTATTACCGTCAACTTTTGGACGAGCTGATGGACGGGCGCAGCGATCTGACCCGCGCCTCTGCCGGCGTCACCTCGCACTACTTTATTCCGTCGCCGGACAAAACGTTCCACCGCGGCAGCACCGACTACTTTGTTAACGAGCGTAAAATCGACATCGGCGCGTTTGACTCGCCGAAATTCGTGGGCCTGCCGGTGGGTGAGGTGCTGAAAGTGAGCAAAGACCATCTGGACGTTACCACCACTAACACGTTGACCAACGGCGACGGCCTGAACGTGCTGATCAAGCGTGAAATCGTCGGTTTTCGCGCCAATACGGTAGAAAAAACCGGGAAAAATCAGTATCGCGTCTGGCCGAATGAAATGCCGGAAACGCTGAAAAATGTACGTCCGAACCATCCGCTTAACCGTAATCTGGACCACAACTGGCAGCAGGCGCTGCTGAAGACCTCCAGCGAACGCCGCGTGGCGGTGGATATCGAGCTGAGCGGCAGTCAGCAGCAGCTGGTGATGACCGCGACCAGCGAAGAGGGCGTCAGCGTCAGCCAAACGCTTACGGGCCAGTTTGACGTGGCGAATAACCCGCAGAAAGCCTTCGACAGCCTGCGTGACGGTCTGACCAAACTGGGCCAGACCATGTATTCCGCCCGTAAGGTGAACATTCTGCTGGAAGAGGCGCTGTTCGTGCCTAACGCCCAGCTTAACCAGCTGCGCCGTGACGCCATCGAGGCGCTGACCGAAGCGCGTCTGCAAAGCTATCAGCGCGGCAGCCGTAAAGCGGTCAGCGTGCCGCCTCCGGTCTACCCGGACAGCCATTTAAGCTTCCTGGCGAACGTTTACAACCATAAGGCGCGTGAGTTCTATCATCGCTATGGCGTGCAGCTGATTGATGCCGCTTATGAAGCACATGAAGAGAAGGGTGACGTACCGGTGATGATCACCAAGCACTGCCTGCGGTTTGCGTTTAACCTCTGCCCGAAACAGGCGAAGGGCAACATCAAGAGCTGGAAGGCTACCCCGATGCAGCTGGTACACGGCGATGAAGTGTTGACCCTGAAGTTCGACTGCCGCCCGTGCGAAATGCACGTCGTCGGCAAGATGAAGAACCATATTCTGAAGATGCCGCTGCCGGGCAGCGTGGTGGCGTCCATCAGCCCGGATGAGCTGATGAAAACGTTACCGGGTAAATCGAAGCGTTAATTGCATCGTTGATTATTAAAAACCGTCTATTTCTCAGGCGGTTTTTTTTTAATCAACCGTAAGGGCGCTAAATATAAATTGTCACACACGGAATTATTCCATGATTAAACAATGACGCAATAATCGTGATTTTTAGGTGACAATTTTCCTCTTTCTAAGAACGCTTTCCAGCTAGCAATGCTTAACTTCACGATTTTTCGTTATATCCCACTTTCTTAATACTGTTCTAAGATTTCTTTGTTAAATTCTTTTCATTGATTAGTCGTTTAGCAAAGCAGGCCGTACTTCCTGAATGTTGTACTTTTATTTAATTAGCCTGATTCATTATCCCGTCAGCTTTTGGCGTTCAGAGATTTAATAAGGAATCCACGTAATGAGTGATTTTCTGCCTTTTTCACGTCCAGCGTTAGGTGCGGAAGAAATTGCAGCGGTAACGGAAGTCATGCAATCCGGCTGGATAACCACCGGGCCGAAAAACCAGGCGCTTGAGAAGGCATTTTGCGAGTTAACGGGCAATAAACATGCGATTGCAGTAAGTTCCGCGACGGGCGGGATGCACGTAACCCTGATGGCCCTTGGGCTGCAGGCCGGTGACGAGGTTATCACACCCTCACTGACGTGGGTTTCCACGCTGAACATGATTGTTCTGCTGGGCGCAGAGCCGGTGATGATTGACGTCGATCGCGACACGCTGATGGTCACGCCAGAAGCCATCGAGGCGGCAATTACTCCTCGCACCAAAGCGATTATTCCCGTGCACTACGCGGGCGCGCCTGCCGACATCGACGCTATCCGCGCGATTGGCGAACGCCACGGTATTCCGGTGATTGAAGATGCTGCCCACGCGGCCGGCACGGAATACAAAGGCAAGCACGTAGGTTCTCAGGGAACCGCTATCTTCTCTTTCCACGCCATCAAGAACATGACCTGCGCCGAAGGCGGCCTGATCGTCACCGACGACGACCAGTTGGCAAACCGCATTCGTAGCCTGAAATTCCACGGTCTGGGCGTCGACGCCTTTGACCGCCAGACCCACGGCCGCGCGCCGCAGGCGGAGGTGATTTCTCCGGGGTTCAAATACAACCTCGCGGACATCAACGCGGCTATCGCGCTGGTGCAGCTGGGCAAACTTGAACAGATCAATATCCGTCGCCAGGAAATTGCCGAACGCTATCTCAAAGAGCTGGCCGATACGCCATTCCTGCCGCTTTCCGTTCCAGAATGGCAGCACCGCCACGCCTGGCACCTGTTTATCATCCGCGTGGACGAAGCCACCTGCGGCATTTCCCGTAGCGGCCTGATGGAAGCCCTGAAAGAGCGCGGCATCGGCACCGGCCTGCATTTCCGCGCGGCCCACACCCAGAAATATTACCGTGAACGCTATCCGCAGCTTCAGCTGCCGAACAGCGACTGGAATAGCGAGCGCATTTGCTCGATCCCACTGTTCCCTACCATGACCGACGATGACACTTCCCGAGTCATTACCGCCTTACGTGAAATAGCAGGACTCTAAGATGACGACCCCGGAAACCATCAAAAAAGTATCCGTTGTGATCCCGGTGTACAACGAACAGGACAGCCTGCCTGAGCTGCTTCGTCGTACCACGGAAGCTTGCCAAAAGCTGAACCGCGATTACGAAATCCTCCTTATCGATGACGGCAGCAGCGACGACTCCGCCGCTATGCTGACCCGCGCGGCAGAAGAGCCCGGTAGCCACATCGTCGCGGTGCTGTTGAACCGTAACTATGGCCAGCACTCGGCCATTATGGCCGGCTTTAGCCACGTCACCGGTGACCTGATTGTCACCCTGGATGCCGACCTGCAAAACCCGCCGGAAGAAATTCCGCGGCTGGTTGAGAAAGCCGACGAAGGCTATGACGTGGTAGGCACCGTGCGCCAGAACCGCCAGGACAGCTGGTTCCGCAAACGCGCCTCTAAGATGATCAACCACCTGATCCAGCGTACCACCGGCAAAGCGATGGGCGACTACGGCTGTATGCTGCGCGCCTACCGCCGCCACATCATCGACGCGATGCTGCACTGTCACGAACGCAGCACCTTTATCCCGATCCTGGCAAATACCTTTGCCCGTCGCGCGGTGGAGATCCCGGTGCATCACGACGAGCGCCAGTTTGGCGACTCGAAGTACAGCTTTATGCGCCTCATCAACCTGATGTATGACCTGATCACCTGCCTGACCACCACGCCGCTGCGTTTGCTGAGCGTTGTGGGCAGCATTATCGCGCTGTCTGGCTTCGCGCTGGCCGTGCTGCTGGTGGTGTTACGTCTGGCTCTTGGCCCACAGTGGGCGGCGGATGGGGTGTTCATGCTCTTCGCCGTGCTCTTCACCTTTATTGGCGCCCAGTTTATCGGTATGGGGCTGCTGGGTGAGTACATTGGCCGTATCTATAACGACGTGCGGGCTCGCCCTCGTTACTTTATTCAACGCGTAGTTAGCAGTGAAACCGCTTTATCTTCAGAGGAAAATCAATAATGAAAGCAGTTGTTTTCGCCTATCACGATATGGGCTGTGTGGGTGTTCGTGCCCTGGTTGAAGCAGGCTATGACATTGCAGCAATTTATACTCACCCGGATAACGCGGCTGAGAATAACTTCTTTGGTTCTGTGGCCCGCACGGCGGCAGAATTCGGTATTCCGGTCTTTGCTCCTGAAGATGTGAACCACCCGCTGTGGGTTGACCGCATTAAAGACGCTCAGCCTGACGTGATTTTCTCATTCTACTACCGCAATCTGCTGAGCGAAGAAGTCCTGAACTGCGCTTCCGTAGGCGCGTTTAACCTGCACGGATCTCTGCTGCCGAAATTCCGCGGCCGCGCACCGCTGAACTGGGTGCTGGTGAAAGGTGAAACCGAAACCGGCGTAACCCTGCACCGCATGGTGAAACGCGCAGACGCCGGCGACATCGTTGCCCAGGAACGCGTGGCAATCGCCGCAGAAGATACCGCGCTGACCCTGCATCACAAACTGTGTGAAACCGCGAAATCCCTGCTGGCGAAAAGCCTGCCGGTGATCAAAACCGGTCACTTCCCGCAGGCCGCGCAGGACGAAGCTAAAGCCACCTATTTCGGCGGCCGTTCACCAAAAGATGGCGCAATCAGCTGGGAAGCCACCGCAGCTGAAGCCAACAACCTGGTGCGTGCGGTAACCGAACCGTGGCCGGGCGCGTTCAGCTACGTGGGCGGCAGCAAATTTATTATCTGGAAAAGCCGCGTGCTGGAAAGCAACAACGGCGCGAAAGCGGGCACCATTCTCTCCGTGAACCCGCTGGTTATTGCCTGCGGCACCGGCGCTCTGGAAGTGGTCACCGGCCAGGCTGAAAACGGCGTCTACATGCAGGGCTCCCAGCTTGCACAGTCCCTGGGTCTGGTCAGCGGTGCAATCCTGAACAGCAAACCTGTTTCCGCCATTAAGCGTCGTACCCGCGTGCTTATCCTCGGCGTGAACGGCTTTATCGGTAACCACCTGACCGAACGCCTGCTGCGTGATGACAACTTTGAGATCTTCGGCCTGGATATCGGTTCCGACGCTATCTCTCGCTTCATCGGTAACGAGCGTTTCCACTTCGTTGAAGGCGACATCAGCATTCACTCCGAGTGGATCGAGTACCACATTAAGAAATGTGACGTTGTGCTGCCGCTGGTGGCGATTGCTACCCCAATCGAATACACCCGTAACCCGCTGCGCGTTTTCGAACTCGACTTCGAAGAGAACCTGAAAATCATCCGCGACTGCGTGAAGTACAAAAAACGCATTATCTTCCCGTCCACCTCCGAAGTGTACGGCATGTGTACCGACGCCTCGTTTGACGAAGATAACTCCCCGTTGATCGTTGGCCCAATCAACAAACAGCGCTGGATCTACTCCGTGTCCAAGCAGCTGCTTGACCGCGTTATCTGGGCATACGGCGAAAAAGAAGGGTTGCGCTTCACGCTGTTCCGTCCGTTTAACTGGATGGGCCCGCGTCTGGACAACCTGAACGCCGCGCGTATCGGTAGCTCCCGTGCCATCACCCAGCTGATCCTTAACCTGGTAGAAGGTTCGCCGATCAAGCTTATCGACGGCGGCAAGCAGAAACGCTGCTTCACCGACATCGGCGACGGCATCGAAGCGCTGTTCCGCATTATTGAAAACAAAAACAATAACTGCGACGGACAGATAATCAACATCGGTAGCCCGGATAACGAAGCGAGCATCAAACAGCTGGCAGAAATGCTGCTGGAAAGCTTCGAGCGTCACCCGCTGCGCAGCCAGTTCCCGCCGTTTGCCGGTTTCCGTGAAGTGGAAAGCAGCGCGTACTACGGCAAAGGCTACCAGGACGTTGAGCACCGTAAGCCAAGCATCCGCAACGCGCAGCGCCTGCTGGACTGGACGCCTGAAGTGCACATGGAGAAAACCATCGACGAAACGCTGGACTTCTTCCTGAAAACCGTTGAGCTGACGGATCCCGCTTCATGAGAAAAGTCGGCCTGCGTATTGATGTCGACACCTGGCGAGGCACCCGTGAAGGGGTGCCAAACCTTCTGGAGACGCTGAGTTTACACTCGACTCAGGCAACCTTTTTCTTCAGCGTTGGGCCAGACAATATGGGGCGCCACCTGTGGCGCCTGATCAAGCCTAAATTCCTGTGGAAGATGCTGCGTTCTAACGCGGCATCGCTGTACGGCTGGGATATTCTGCTCGCGGGCACCGCGTGGCCGGGCCGCCAGATTGGCGCGGGCAACGCTGAGGTTATTGCGGCGACGGCGGACCACCATGAAGTGGGACTCCACGCCTGGGATCACCATGCCTGGCAGGCCTGGGCGGGGGTCTGGGAGCAGGACAAGCTCGAACACCAGATTCGCCTTGGGCTGGACGCGCTGCAGAAAATTGTCGGCCAGCCGGTAAGCTGTTCGGCGGTGGCCGGCTGGCGTGCTGACCAGCGCGTGGTGAAAGCGAAGTCTGCTTTCCCGTTCCGGTACAACAGCGACTGTCGCGGCACCACGCCGTTTATCCCTGTCCTGTCTGACGGCAGGGAGGCGGCGGTGCAAATCCCCGTGACGTTGCCCACCTGGGACGAAGTGATTGGGACTGAGGTCAGTAAAGAGAGCTTTAACCGCTTTATCCTGGATAAAATTCACCAGGACAGCGGCACACCGGTTTACACCATCCATGCGGAAGTCGAAGGGATGGTGATGCGAGATTCCTTTAGTGAATTGCTGGCAATGGCCGCGGCGGAGGGGATTCAGTTCTGCCCGCTCAGCGAGCTTCTGCCGGACGATTTATCCACGCTGCCGAAAGGCAAAATTGTGCGCGGGACAATTCCAGGCCGGGAAGGCTGGCTGGGTTGCCAACAACTTATAGAGTCGTAAACCGATGAAAACAGCAAAATATGGAATGGCCCTTCTGGTCTGTTTTGCCTTGCTTTACCTTGTACCGCTGGAGTTCCGCCACCTGTGGCAGCCGGATGAAACGCGTTATGCGGAAATCAGCCGTGAAATGCTGCAGTCCGGCAACTGGGTTGTTCCCCATTTCCTCGATCTGCGTTATTTCGAAAAGCCTGTCGCGGGGTATTGGATCAACAACATCAGCCAGTTTATCTTCGGGCAGAACAACTTTGCCGTGCGTTTTGGCTCCGTTTTCTCGGTGACCCTGAGCGCGCTGTTGACCGGCTGGCTGGCGTTCCGCCTGTGGCGTGATAAAACGGTCGCGGTGCTGGCGGGGGTTATCTTCCTCACCTGTCTGCTGGTCTATGGCATCGGGACTTATTCCGTTCTCGACCCGATGATCACCCTGTGGATGACGGCGGCGATGTGCAGCTTCTGGTTAGCCAGTACGGCCAAAACCACCGGCGGCAGGATTGGCGGCTATGTTCTGCTGGGCCTGGCCTGCGGCATGGGCGTGATGACCAAAGGCTTCCTGGCGCTGGCGGTGCCGGTGATTGGCGTCCTGCCGTGGGTGATTGCCCAGAAACGCTGGAAAGAAGTTCTGCTGTTCGGGCCGATTGCGGTGCTGAGCGCGGTGCTGATCACGCTGCCCTGGGCCGTGGCGATCGCTAAAGCGGAACCTGACTTCTGGCACTATTTCTTCTGGGTAGAGCATATTCAGCGCTTCGCCGAGAAAGACGCGCAGCACAAAGCCCCATTCTGGTATTACATTCCGTTCCTGATTGCCGGTAGCCTGCCGTGGCTGGCGCTGTTGCCCGGCGCGCTGAAAAGCGGCTGGAAAGGCCGTGCTGAGCAGGGCGGAGCCTTTTACCTGCTGGGCTGGATAGTGATGCCATTCTTGTTCTTCAGCATCGCGAAGGGCAAGCTGCCCACCTATATTCTGCCGTGCTTTGCGCCGCTGGCTATCCTGATGGCGCGTCATGCGGTTGAGCTGGCGAAAAGCGGGTCTGCCGTTTTGCGCGTCAACGGCTGGATAAACCTGGCGTTCGGTTCGGCCTGTGTGATTACCGTGGCCTTCTTCCTCGCGCCGTGGGGGCTGGCAAGACATCCGGTTTATGCCGCCAATGAAAGCCTCAAAGTCGTTCTTGCGTGCCTGGCGTTTGCGGTCTGGGGGCTGTTTGGCCTTCTGACCCTGAGCCAGACGGCGAAACGCTGGTACTGGGCGGCGCTGTGCCCGCTGGGTCTGGCGCTGCTGGTCGGCGTGGTGATCCCATCGAAGGTGGAGAACTCCAAGCAGCCGCAGGCGTTTATTCACGCAATGCGTCCGCAGCTGGAAGACAGCCGCTACATCTTCACCAACAACGTAGGCATCGCCGCCGGGGTTGCGTGGGAGATGAAGCGCAGCGATATCAACCTCTATAGTCAGGCGGGCGAACTGCGTTACGGTCTCGACTATCCGGATGTAAAAGATCGCTACGTTGGCTCTGAGCAGTTCGAGTCCTGGCTGGCGGAACACCGCAAGCAGGGCAAAGTCTCGCTGCTGCTGTTGGTATCCAATAACAGCGATCTTAATGACCTGAAACTTCCGACGCCAGATCATCGGGCAAACAGCGGACGCTTTGTTCTGTTTGAGTACGACGCTCAGCCATGAATATTGCGCTGATTATTCTGGCCAGCCTGCTTAGCTGCGGCGGGCAGCTGTGCCAGAAGCAAGCGGCACAGGGGGCGGGGCGCCGCCACCTGATGCTGTGGCTCGGGCTTAGCATCTTGCTGCTGGGGCTGGGCATGCTCGTCTGGCTGCTGGTGCTCCAGCACGTCGAAGTGAGCATTGCTTACCCGATGCTCAGCCTGAACTTTATCTTTATCACCCTTGCCGCGCGGTGGATCTGGAAAGAGAGAATTTCCGCTCACCACTGGCTGGGGGTGATTTTGATTATCCTGGGCATCATCGCGCTGGGAGGGCACGCCTGATGGGGTATATCTGGGCGTTAATGAGCGTATTGCTGGTGAGCGGGGCGCAGCTCAGCATGAAATGGGCGATGATTCAGTTCCCGCCCGCTTCGCTGAGCCTCGAGTTTGCTATGTCGGTGCTGTTTGGCGGCTACGGCCTGCTGGCGCTGATTTGCGGCCTGGCCGCCTATGCGTTCTCCATGGGCTGCTGGTATATGGCGCTGAAGCGTATTCCGCTCAGCAAGGCTTATCCGCTTTTAAGCCTGAGCTACGTGCTGGTGTGGTTTGCAGCCATTAATCTGCCGTGGCTCAACGAAGAGTTTAGTCCGGAAAAGCTTATCGGCGTGGCGGCTATTTTTGTCGGCCTGGTGCTGATTTGCCTGCCCCATAAGCTAAGCCACAAAAAGGAAAAGTAATGCGCTAATTGTTCAGGCAAACTGACGGCAACCTGATGAAAACTGGATGCGAAGTATGGACCCACATATCATTGAAGTTCCGTTAGAAAAGTCATACCGCCTGATCAATCACGGCCCAACGGTGCTGGTGTCTGCCCATCACAATGGCGTAGACGACGTGATGACCGCCGCCTGGGCCTGTGCGCTGGATTTTACCCCCTCAAAACTGATGGTGGTGCTGGATAAAATCACCGCCACCCGCGCGCTTATCGAAGAGAGCGGCACCTTTGTTATCCAGGTGCCCTGCGCCGCCCAGATCAAAATGACCCATTTTCTGGGTACCCACAGCCTGAAAGAGATGCCCGACAAGCTCGAGCAGTCCGGCGTGGAGCTGTTCCGCGCGCCGGGGCACAGCGTGCCGCTTGTCGCAGGTTGCACTGCCTGGATGGTCTGTAAGCTCATTCCTGAACCCCACAACCACCAGGCGCACGATCTGTTTATCGGCGAGATTATTGGCGCATGGGCGGACAACCGCGTTTTCCAGAACGGCCACTGGTCGTTTGAAACTTCGGCCCCTGAATTGCGCAGCCTGCATTACATTGCCGGCGGTCAGTTCTACGCCATCGGCGAGTCGCTGGTGGTGCCGGACGTGGAGGCGTAATGAAAAAGATTGAATTACCCGCCGAGGATTACCGCAAGCTGAGCGACTTCATCACCGACTGGCTGGCCGACAAACACGACCTGCAAATTGGCCAGTTCGAATCCGAGTTTTTCCTCGATGAGCTGGTCAAAAGAATGGCGCCAGCCCTCTACAATAAAGGGCTGGACGATGCCCTGGCGGTGACGCAGGGCAACATGCTGACGCTGGAAGAGCTGATCGATTTAGAGAAGGTTATGGACTAAATTCCTCGTCGTTTAGCCAGGCATGAATCGCCTGGTTAAACTCTTCCACAGCGCTGGAACACTTCAGCCACAAATCCTCGATTTCGACCTCATCGGCGACGGCTTCACGGCAGGCGGCCTCCAGGTTACGGCAGGCGCTTTCCGCCCGTTCTGCCCCGCATATTTGTACTGCCCCGGAGATGCGGTGCACGCAGGAGGCGAGTTCAGGCCAATCCTGCAGGCTAAACAGATCTTCTGCCAGGCGTAAGTCCTCCTCATTGCTTTGCAGCGTCAGCCTGAGCAGTTCACCGAGCATGCTGCCGTCATGGCTGCTCATCGCCTTAAGTTTCTCGATGTTCACCAGCTTATCAAGGCCTGCGGGCTCCGCCAGGGCTGCCTGTTTGCTTTTCATCACGCTGGTTAAAATCGCTTCCAGCTGGGGCAGCTGTAACGGCTTAAACAGGCAATCGTCCATGCCCGCCATCTTGCAGCGGGTGCGCTCTTCTGGCCAGGCATTGGCCGTCAGCCCAAGGATAATCACCGGCTCGGATTGATGCTGGCGGATAAGCCGCGTCAGCGCCGGTCCGTCCATCCCCGGCATGCTGCAGTCGGTTATCACCACATCGAAGGCGTTATCGTGCCATAGCGCCCAGGCCTCTTCGCCGTCACGGGCTTCCGTAACTTTGTGGCCCAGGTGAACCAGCTGGCTACGCAGCAGCAGCCGGTTGGCCGGGTGGTCATCCACCGCCAGAATACTCAGGGGATAATGCTGTACCGCCTGCGGCTGGTTTTTCTGAACCACCTGTTCCGGCCGACGCTGGCTTTGTGCCACCGGTACGGTAAAGCTGACTTCGGTGCCGTGGCCCGGAAGGCTTTTCATCATAATGTTGCCCCCCATCATCTCTACAAGCTGGGCACAAATAGCCAGCCCAAGCCCTGAGCCGCTTTGCCCTCGGCCATTTTTTGCCTGCACCCACGGGGAGAAAATATCTTCCTGCTCCTCGGGACTAATCCCTTTGCCGGTATCCACGACGCTTATCCTCAGCAGCACGCTATCGGCAGGGGGGCTCTCCAGCGCGGTGATATCCACGTTGACACAGCCCCGCTCGGTGAACTTGATGGCGTTGCTCACCAGGTTTGAGAGTACCTGGCGAAAACGCAGCGGGTCGATATAGACCTGATAAGGCAGCGGCGGGGAAAGAATGCAGCGCAGGCGCAGGCTTTTTTGCCGGGCCAGACCTTCAAATACGCGGACTACGGGCGGCAGCAGATCGGTGGTTTTTACCCATTCAGGCGCAAGCTCAAGACGGCCGGACTCAATTCTCGCCATATCCAGGATGTCGCCGATAAGCCCCATCAGGGTACGGGCAGATTCCCAGGCGACGCGGATCGGATCTTCTTCTTCCGGCAAGCTTTCATTGGCTTTTACGGACAGCTCAAGCAGCCCAATGATGGCGCTTACCGGGGTACGAATTTCATGGCTCATCGTCGCCAGAAAAGTGCTTTTAGCCCGGTTAGCCTGTTCGGCGCGCTCTCGCTCCTCCGACAGCGCGTGGGTCAGGGTTTCATTGTATTCCAGCTGCGCCTGGAGCTTTTGTTGCGCCAGCAGGCGGGCTCTGACTTCCCTGTGCAGGTAATAGACCCAAATCAGCGAGGTGAGGATCAACACTCCGGCCACGCTGAATACCAGCCAAAACTGGGTTTTATACAGCTCCCAGGTATCCAGCCGAACGTCGGGCCGGGTTTGCCATTTATTGATGATGCTGTTGATATCCGCCGGGGAAATGTTCTCCAGCGACTTATTCAGGATGCTGAGCAGTTCAGGCTGATCGCGCGAGACGGCAAAGGCGATCCCGGCGGTCTGGCCGCCCACGTGGCCGCCAATCTTCAGGCGGTCGCGAAAATAGCGGTCAATCATATAGCTGGCGCCAAACAGGGAGTGAATGGCGATATCGGCTTTGCCGTCGTCGACCATCTGCATCGCAATGCTGGCGTTGGCGGTTTCAATAATGCGCACGTCGGGATTAAGCTGTCGCAGCTCCGGGATCAGGCTGTTTTTGCTGACGATGGCAACGCGCGTGCCGGCAGGGAGCGGGGAGGCGTAGTTTTTACCTTTGGCCTGAACCATAACAAAGGGTGAGGTGAAGTAAGCCCGGGAAAATAACAGGTTCTGATTCCGCTCCTCGCTATGGCTGACCGCGCCGATGAACATGGCTTTTTTGTCGTCAATTTGCTGCTCCATTGCGCTGACCGAATCCGCCGGGGCCGGTTCGAAATGCAGGCCGGTACGCAGCCGAATCAGCCGCAAAATATCGTCGGTGACGCCATAAAAATTGCCGTTGGCATCGATCATGGTGAAGGGCGCGTAAAAAGCGTTGACCGACACTTTCACCGAGGGGTGCCGCGCCAGCCATTTTTTTTCAGCCCCGGAGAACTCAACCTGCTTGCTGACGCGCCAGAGGTTAGCCCGCTCGCTCCACTGCTGGAGAATAACCTGATGCTGAATGCGGGGGATGGCGTCGAGCGCGCGATTAACCGCCCGCATCAGCGGTAAATCTTCGCTGCGCAGCACAAAATGGCTGCCGGTTTCCCGCTCAGGATAGACCCGCTGAAAGGCGAGAAAATGCGAGTAGTTACGCTCCAGCAGGTAAGACGTGGTCACCAGGTTGCCGATATAAAAGTCATTTTCTTCGAAGGCAACCGAGGCCATGGCCTGTTCGTCGGTAGCGAAATGGCGGAGGGTCACGCCGGGAAAATTCTGCTCTATCCAGCTGTCATCCACGTACCAGCGGGCGATGGCCAGCCGCATGCCTGGCTGGTAGCGAAAGGGAGCGCCGTTGCTGCTTTTTCGATGTACCAGCACCGGATGGTCGCTAATAAAATTGTTGGAGGGGACGAGCCTGGCGTGCTGCGGCAGCACTTTGCCAGAAGGATCGGCGACCATATCCACTTTATGCTGAGCCAGCGCGCTTAGCGCAGCGTCGCGGTCCGCAAACATCTGTACGTTGACGCGTAGCCCCAGATATTGCGCTATCAGGTGGATGTAGTCGGCGATCATCCCTTCGTAGCGGCTGTTGCCGGTGTAGAGATAAAGCGGGGGGATTTCGGGCTGCCAGACGGCAACATGCAGCTCGCGTTTATTGCCTAACCAGCGCCAGTCTTTGTCATCAAGGGTGAAGGCTTTAGGCTGATAGCTTTCACGGCTTAGAATATGCAGCCGTTCCGGCTTTGTAGCGCGGTCAGCATACGCCGGGGAAAAAATAATCAGGCCCAGAAGCAGAATCAACAGGTTGTACATCGGCTTAGTCCAGGCTGTGGCGGCGGGCAAAGTCAATCAACTCCATGGTGTTACTGACCTGCAGCTTGGTCATGAGGCGAGTTTTATAGGTGCTGACCGTCTTGTTGCTGATGTGCATTTTTTCGGAGATATCCATGACCTTGACGCCCCGGCTCAGATAGCGCAGCACCTGTAACTCGCGGTTTGACAGCCGCTTGACGGCCTCAACCTCACCGGCGGGTCTGGCGTTTTTGGTGCTGGTCTGGCGCCGTAGCGGAAAATAGCCATAACCACGCTCGACCGCGCGGACCGCATCCTGTAATTCATCCAGATTATTTCCTTTACCGACAAAGCCGTCCGCACCGCTGTTCATGCAGCGGCTTAAATAATGCTCGTCGTCGCGCCCGGTCAGCACTAATAAACGGCCAGAGAAATCATGAATTCTTAATTTCTCTATTAATTCCACACCGCTCAGTCCCGGGATGTCTAAATCCACCACGACAATTTCCGGGGTTAGTTTTTGAATTAATTTAAAAGCCTCGGAGCCGTCGCCGGATTCTGCCAGGACGTGATGACCATCTTTTTCAAGCAGCATGCGAATAGCCAGCCGCGCCATGGGATGGTCGTCTATTATCAACAGGGTCGCCATTATTTTCTCTCGGTTTTGTTTTCTCTATAAAGGCTGACATAAAACAGGCGTTTATATCAATACAAAAATAATGGATGTCGGGGTTGTTTGTTTTTCCCATTGATCGCTGGCACCTTGCCTGGTGCGGGTGGCGAGGGTTTGTGGTGATTTTGTAGTCCTGGGATGACAGAGATTGATGATTATGATGACAACGGTCTGACGCCATTCTGAATGTTTATTTCTTTAGCCGGGGTATAGTGAGTTCCACAAGGCGGGGATATACCGGAGCGTATATTCACCACAGGCTGCAAAGGATATGCGTTGGTTCATGTAAAGTGAAAATTAATTAATGGTTCGTGTGTGAATGCGACATTTATGAATGTTCACAATATGACTCGCCTTGCTAACTTAATACAGGAATGACCGATAACTCACTGCCTTTTCTTTATCGAAAAGTTTCGCATGCGTATCTTTCATAAACCCATACGGTTATGCAGGAAGGTTAATACGGTGTCCGGCGTTGAACTTCATTTATTCACAGGAATTACATTTTATGAAAAAACAATTACACGCTCTGGCATTACTTTCCGTTATCAGCGGGGCGGCAGTTTCAACGGCTAACGCGGCCGACGGCACCATTCAGTTTAACGGCGAAATTATCGATGCGGCCTGCACCGTCTCCCCTGCTAGCGCCAGCCAGACCGTTACGTTGGGGCAGGTGAGCGATAAAGCGTTCGCCGCACAGGGTGACACTGCGGGCGCAACGGCCTTCCAGATTGACCTGACCAGCTGCCCGGCAACCGTGACCAGCGCTACCGTGAAATTCGACGGTACCGCATACCAGGGCGATAACTCTGCGCTGGAACTGACCCAAGGGGCTGGCGTGGCAACCGGCGTAGGCATTCAGATCCGTAACGCGGACAACACCGTGCTGCCGCTGTTCACGCCTTCTCAGAGCATCACTCTGGCTCAGACTGGCACCAACACGCTGAAATTTAACGCGGCCTATGTGGCTAAAGCGGCAACTGTGACCGCCGGTCCGGCAAACGCCACCGCTACCTTCAGCGTGGTTTACAACTGATTGCCTGACGCAATTACTCCAGCCGGCCAGCGGGCCGGCTTTTATTCCCTCTCTCTGGAGTCTCTATTGTGAAGACAACACTCTCTTCTCTGCTGTTAGCAGGTTTACTCGCAGGAAGCGGTCTTGCTCACGCTGGCGTTGTCGTGGGCGGCACGCGAGTTATTTACGACGGTGAGAAAAAAGAAGCGGCAATCGGTCTCGACAACCCCGATGCCTCGCCATACCTGATTCAGTCGTGGGTGGAGAACGAAGCGGGCAACAGCGATAAACGCAGCTTTATCGTCACGCCGCCGCTGTTCCGCCTCGACGCCAAACAAAAGAACACCCTGCGTATTATGCAGACCGGGGCCGGTTTGCCGGCGGACCGCGAAACGCTGTTCTGGCTGAATATTAAATCGATTCCCGCGACCGACGCTTCGGTGGCTGAAAATACCTTGCAGCTGGCTATCAACACCCGCATCAAGCTGATTTATCGCCCGGCTGCGCTGAAGGGCGAAACGCCGGACAACGCCAGCAGCCAGCTTAAATGGGCACGTCAGGGCCAGGCTCTGTCGGTCACCAACCCGACGCCTTATTACATCAACTTCCAGTCGGTCAGCTTCGGTGGCCGCCCGCTTGATAAGGCCACCTACGTGGCACCACGCTCCTCGACCCGGATTGAACTGCCTGCTGACGTACGCGGCGGCCAGGTCGAATGGAAGGTCATCAGCGACTACGGCGCCGTTGGCGCAGCGCACAAAGCCGCCCTTTAAAGAATCGAATTCGCTGGAATAAAACTATGCCCTTTTTTGCTTGCTTCGGAAAAACGCGGCCAACCTGTCTGGCCACCACTATCGCACTGCTTCTGGCTTCGCTGTCCGTGGAGGCAAAGGATTACTTTAATCCTGCGCTGCTCCAGCACACGGGTGACGCCGGCACCGCGCCCGATCTCTCGGCGTTTGAAAACGGCGGTCAGCTTCCGGGCAGCTACCCGGTGGATATCTACCTCAACGGCGAGCAGGTGGACAGCAGGGCGGTGACGTTTTTCCAGACCGAGGATAAAGGGCTGCAGCCGTGCCTGACCGCGGCGGAGCTGGCACAGTATGGCGTGCGGGTGGATTTATATCCCGAGCTGCAAACGCCAGGCGAAAACTGTGCTTCGCTGGCTGCGATCCCCGAAGGGAATGCTGAATTTGTTTTTAGCGCCCAACGTCTCGATCTCTCTATTCCCCAGGCAGCGGTTAGCCCGCGCATTCGCGGCTATGTGCCTCCTTCTCAGTGGGATGAGGGCATCAATGCCGCGCTGCTGAACTACAGCTTTAACGGCATGAGCGATCTTGAAGGCCAGCACGGCGGGGCGGGCAGCAGCCAGTATCTGAACCTGCGGCCGGGCGTTAACTTCGGTCCGTGGCGGCTGCGCAACTACTCCACGTGGTCGCGGAGCAACGGCGAAGGGGATAAATGGAGCACCGTTTATAGCTATGCTCAGCGCAGTATTGCTTCGCTGAAAAGCCAGCTTACGCTCGGCGAAAGCCTTGCACCGTCTGACGTGTTCGACAGCGTGCCGTTCCGTGGCGCGCAGCTGGCCTCCGACGATGAAATGCTGCCGGAAAGCCAGCGCGGTTATGCTCCCGTGGTACGCGGCATTGCCCGCAGCAACAGCGCTCAGGTGATCGTTCGCCAGAATGGCTACGTGATTTACCAGACCACGGTCCCCGCAGGCCCGTTCGAAATTACCGACATGTTCCCGACCGGAGGCAGCGGCGACCTGTACGTGACGGTAAAAGAAGCCGACGGTAGCGAGCAGAGCATGGTGGTGCCATTTGCATCCCTGCCGGTATTACAGCGAGAAGGAAGGCTGCGCTTCAGCCTGACCGGCGGCGAATACCGTGCCTATGACAGCAGCGTCGAAAAGACCCCGTTCAGCCAGGGAACCGCCATTTACGGCGTTGGAAAAGGCATGACCGTTTACGGCGGCGCTCAGCTGGCGGAGCATTATCGCTCGTTCGCCGCGGGCGTCGGGCAGAATCTCGGTACCCTCGGGGCGATTTCTGCCGATCTGACCCAGTCCTGGGGCCAGCCGAAGGAACAGGCGGCCAGCCAGGGGCCGTCGTGGCGGGTGCGCTACAGCAAAAGCCTCGCCGAGACGGGCACGCACGTCGCCATCGCCGGCTATCGCTACTCAACCGAAGGCTTTACCTCGCTGTCGGATGTGCTGGAAACCTACCGTGATAATGCCTATGCCCTGAGAAACGACAGAAAGCGCAACCGTGCGGAGCTGACGCTGAGCCAGGATCTCGGCGGCGATCGCGGGTATTTATCCGTCGGGGCTATCAGCGAAGACTACTGGAACGGCGCCCGGAAAACCTCTTCGTGGAACGTGGGCTACAACAACAGCTGGAACGGCATCAGCTATAGCCTGAACTATGCCCTGAACCGCAACACGTCCCAGGCGGGGGCGACGACCGGGTACGGCAAAACCTACGAAC
This sequence comes from Cedecea neteri, assembly GCF_000757825.1. GTDB lineage: Bacteria > Pseudomonadota > Gammaproteobacteria > Enterobacterales > Enterobacteriaceae > Cedecea > Cedecea selenatireducens. The sequence goes on along the minus strand of NZ_CP009451.1, from coordinate 602,071 downwards.
GTGACCAGGTTGTGTCGTTGAATATCAGCCTGCCGCTGGGCCGTTGGCTGAGCAACAGCTACGCCAGCTACGGCGTCAGCAGCAGCAAGTCGCGCGGAACGGTGAATAGCGTTGGCCTGAACGGCACCGCGCTGGAAGGCAAAAACCTTAACTGGAACGTGACCCAGGGTTATGCCTCGCGTGAGCGTGAAAACTCCGGCTACACCAGCCTCAACTATCGCGGCACCTACGGCGAAGTGAACGGGGCTTACAGCTACGCCAGCGGGCAGCGCAACCTGAACTATGGCGTGCAGGGTTCGATTGTGGCCCACGCGGACGGCATCACCGCCGGGCAGCAGCTTGGCGAGACGTTCGGCCTGGTGAAAGTGCCGGGCGCTTCAGGTGTGGCGGTGAATAACCAGACCGGGGTTAAAACCGACTATCGCGGCTACGCGTTGGTGCCGAACTTAATGCCGTACCGCCATAACGACGTCACGCTGAGCACCGAAAGCCTGAAAGAAAACGTCGACCTCGAGCAAACCAGCCGCACCGTGGTGCCCACGCGCGGGGCCGTAGTGCGCGCCGATTACCGCGCCCAGGTCGGGCTGCGGGTGCTGATGACGCTGATTCGCCCGAACGGCAAAGCCGTACCGTTTGGCGCCACGGTTGCCAATGAAGCCGACCGCAGCGGCGGCAGCGGTATCGTCGGGGACGGCGGCCAGGTTTATCTCGCCGGTTTGCAGCCTAAAGGTACGCTGCTGGTGCAGTGGGGCAAAGGTGCGGATCGCCAGTGCCGGGTGAGTTACAGCCTGACCCATGATGAGACGACGGCGGCTATTTCCTCCCTTGACGCACAGTGTCGCTAAGCGCGGCTTCGGAAAAAGAGATGACGATGAACAGAGTTATGAAAAAAGTATTTCGCCCGCGCGTGATGGCCTGTGCACTGCTGCTGATGGCGTCAAAAGGCGCGCTGGCCACCTGCACGTTTATGGACGGCCGATTTGGGCCTAACGATTCGGTTGCGCTGGACTGGGGCACGATAGTCGTACAACGGGATACGCCGGTGGGAACCATAGTTGCCAGAACCAGCGATAGCACGCTCGGCGGTCGTAACAACTTTATGCAATGCAATGCCACCGGCTTTACCACGCAATGGGCCGTAGGGCCTGGGTTTGCACCTGTTATCTACGGCGGACAAACGCTTTATCAGTCAGGCGTACCTGGGTTGGCAATCCGCATTGTGACATCCGGAGCAGGTACGACCGGCGGGCGCTACGGCACCGGCCCGCTGCCGCGCCAGATTTCGAACGTATCTTGTTTGACTGGGGGAAACTGGTGGCGGCTGTGCGGCGGCACGTGGGGTAACCTTGTCCTCCACCTGATAAAGATTGCTCCGACAACCGGTTCGGGACCGATGACCACCGGCCTGATTGCTCAGGCGCTGGTGGTGGGTGATACCAACGTTATCGACTACACCATCGGCAACGCCGTGGTGCAGACGGTCGCCTGCTCGGTCACCAACAGCAATATCAGCGTCACGATGGGCAAAGCGAAAAACACCGACTTCGGCAGCCCCGGCAGCACCAGCGGCGACGCTGATTTTTCCATTGACCTGAACTGCGACGCCTCGACCAAAATTAACCTCACCCTCGCACCGGGCAGTTCGGGCGCGGCAGATGCGGCGAAGGGCATTCTTAATATCGACAACGCGGGGGCGGGGCAAACCGCCAGCGGCGTTGGCGTGCAGGTGATGTATAACAACGCGCCTCTGGCCTTGAACAGCAGAATTGCGGTGGCCACTACGACCGCTGACGGCAGCTACGCCATCCCGCTGAAGGCCCGTTATTATCAGACTCAGCCTTCGGTGACGCCGGGCAAGGCCAACGCCAACGCCACGTTTACCCTGACATACCAGTAGGCAAAGTCGCGAATATGACGACATTATTAAGCAAAGTTATCTGGGGCGGCATATTGCTGCTCGGGGCAGCTAAAAGCGCCCAGGCAAGCTGTACGTTTATGGACAGCCGCTTTAACGCCAACGATTCGGTGACGCTGGATCTCGGGCATATAGTCGTGCAGCGAGATGCCCCTGTGGGCACGGTGGTAGCCACGTTCAATGACTCCCGTTTGGGCAACCGTAACAGCTTTATTCAGTGCGATAGCTCGGGCTTTGTAACCCGCTGGGCTCAGGGTAGCGGAGGCTTTCTGCCGGTCAGCTATAACGGACAAACGCTGTATCAGTCGGGCGTGCCAGGCCTGGCGTTTCGGGTGGTCACCAGCGGCGCTGGATCAACCGCCGGTCGCTACGGCACCGGACCTTTGCCCCGGCAGATTGCTAACACCGCCTGTACCTGGTCTGCCGACTGGTGGCGGCTGTGCGGCGGCACCTGGGGTAACTACCGGTTACAGCTGGTGAAAATTGCCCCGGTGACCGGCTCAGGCCCGATAACAATGGGTTCCATTACTCAGGCTCAGGTGGTGGGTGAAACCAACGTTATGGACTACACCATCGGCAGCGGCAGCGTGCAAACCGTCGCCTGCTCCGTCCTCAATAGCGCAATAACGGTGCGGATGGGTAAGGCGAAAAACACCGATTTCTCCGGCCCAGGCAGCACCAGCGGCGATGCTGATTTCGCCATTAAGCTGAACTGTGACGCCGAAACGAAGATCAGGCTGACGCTGGCGCCTGGCAGCGGCGGGGCTTTGGATAGCAGCAGGGGCATTCTTAATCTGGACGCTGCCCAGGCAGGGCAGACGGCGACCGGCGTGGGGATTCAGGTGCTGTATAACAACGCGCCGCTTGAGCTGGGCAACATGATGAGTATCGCTACCACTAGCTCGGACGGTGCTTATTCGCTTCCGCTGGCGGCACGTTATTACCAGACTCAGGCTAACGTCACGCCCGGCAGGGCCGATGCTAATGCTACCTTCACGATGACTTATCAGTGAGCCTGACTCAGGCGAGGTTGTTGCGCCTGGCGAATTCGATCATTTCCAGCGTTTTGCTGAACCCGAGCTTGGCCATGATGCGGCGTTTATAGGTGCTGATGGATTTATTGCTAACGTGCAGCTGCGCGGCGATATCAATCAGCATCTCGCCGCGAGAGATAAGCCCCAGCACCTCAAGTTCGCGGTTAGACAGCGTGCCGAGCAGTTCGCTTTCAGACTGTACGCCGGCTGAGACATTCACCGCCTGCGGTCTCTGGGGGAAGAACTCATAGCCGCTAAGAATGGCCTTGAAGGCGTCCACCAACTGATCGAGATGGTTATTCTTGCTGATAAACCCGTTGGCACCCGCCCGGCGGGCGCGGTCCACAAAGTGGCTGTCGTTATAGCCGGTGAGCACCAATATGCCGCCGCTAAAGCCGTACTGACGAAGCCGCTTAATCACTTCCAGGCCGTTAGGCGGTGGAATTTCAATGTCGATAACCACCAGCGTCACCTCCGCGTTGTCACGCAGGACGTTAATCGCGTCACGCCCGTTGTCGCTGATCCCCGCCACTTCGTAGCCGTTATTTTCCGCGACTACTCTGACCGCAAGCTGTGAAACAGGGTGATCGTCGACGATATAAATCTTACTCATAAAAGGGCGGCCCGAAGGTTAGGTTTCAACTGGTTAAGGCAGTATAGCAAGGTGGCTCAGCGCATTCTCCAGCTCTTTCACATGCCGTTCGCCGTCAGCCGCTAAAGTGTGAACGGCCTCGCTGTCCTGCGCCTCTGCCGCCGCTTCAATTTGCCCGCAAATAGCAGACAGCTTGGGAGCATCGGCCAGCCTTGCGCTGCCGGCAAGGCGATGAGCGCTGCTTTTGATAAGCCCGAAATCTCCGCTGGCGATGCCGCTTTTTAGCGCGGCCATATCCAGCTGGTTTTGCTCAATCACGGTCTTAACTAATGCACGGAAGGCCTCCGGCTGAGACTCGGCCAGCCTGCTGAGCGAAAGCAGCGGGCGTGATGAAGGTTCAGCTGTGTGCTCTGAGTGTTTATCGATACGGGCAAGTAACTTTTCCAGCTCCACAGGCTTGAACAGGCAGTCGGTCATCCCGGCCTGTATTCCCCGGTCGCGCACCTGCTGCTCCGCCATGGCGGTCAGGCCAAACATCGGCTGAGGTTCTCTTGCCATCAACTTTTCTTTCTCACGCAGCTGCCTTACCAGCTCAAAGCCGCTTAAGTCCGGCATATTGCAGTCGGTAATGACGACGTCAAACGGTGGATTTTCTTTTTCCCACAGCCGCAGCGCCTGGACGCCGTTTTCTGCCGCCACGCTGCGATGGCCGGCAAATTCCAGTTGCTGCACCAGCAGCAGCCGGTTTGCAGGGTGGTCGTCCACCACTAAAATTTTGCGCGAGCGGCGCGGGCTGACCTCCGTAGAGGCGTTGGCCTGTTCAGGCGGTGCCACAGGTGCAGAGAACCGGAAGATAAAAATGGTGCCTTCGCCAGGCGAACTTTCAACCTCAAGGCTGCCGTGCAACAGCGCCGCTAGCTGGCGGCAAATACTAAGCCCCAGCCCGCTGCCGTGGTGCTCTCTTTGCGCGGCATCCAGCTGCACAAACGGTTCGAATATCGCGTTTTGCTGCTCCTCGCTCATCCCCACGCCGGTATCACAGACCTCCAGTACGTAATCGCCTGTTTCAGCAGCCTGCTTTTTGGCCTGGTAGATAATGATTTCAACTTCGCCCTGGGCAGTAAATTTGATGGCGTTGCTCACCAGGTTAGAGACTATCTGTTTGAGCATCACCGGGTCGAACAGGATCCGGTCGTCCTGCACCTCAACGCTGGCACTTAGCGCAAGGTGCTTTTCCTCCGCGCTGTAGCGGAACAGGGTGCTGACGCTGTTGATCATCTCGCTCAGAGAAAGCGGCACGCTACGCACGGTAAAGGTGCCGGATTCGATTTTTGCCATATCAAGAATATCCCCAACCAGCATCAATAATGACTTCGAGGATTCGTAGGCGACGGCAATGTTATTTCGCCGCTGTTCGGGGGTACTGCGCCCGGCGTTTTCCAGCTCCAGCAGGCCAATCAGGGCATTCATCGGGGTGCGTATTTCGTGGCTCATTTGCGCCAGAAACTGGCTTTTCGACTCGCTGGCTTTTTGCAGCCGCGCCTGCGAAGCCCGAAGTTCATTTTGCAGCGCCTGCTGGGTTGCCAGCGTGCGCCTCAGCAGGCGGTTGCGCCAGAAATAGAACACCAGCAGCATCGCTGCCAGGCTGAGGATAACAATAGCTATCATGATACCGGTACGGTAATGCCCCCAAACTTCGAAGCGCTCCAGGGCGTAGCGCATCTGCCAGCCGTTGAGCTGCTCCTCCATTTCGTGCGGCGGGAGCCGCTCCAGGGCTTTATCGATTATCGACAGCAGCGGGCGATTTTGCTCGCCGGAAGCCATCGCCAGCCGTAGCGGGGGAACGGGCACCGTCATGGCGATGCGGAAACGATCCTCAAGATAGCTTTTTAGCACGAAGCTGGCGGCGGTTTGCGGCACGATGGCGCCGTCCAGATTGTGAACAAACAGCGCCAGCGCGGTTTCCAGCGAAAAGTCCTGCTCAACAAACTCGACCTGCGGGAATTGCCTGCGCAGCTCCGGCAGGTAATAGCTGCCGGTAAAGACCGCAACCTTTTTGCCCTTCATGTCGGCAAGGGTGGTGACGACGGGAAACTTCTTGCGCGTGACCAGCACCCAGTCGGTCACCTGTATTGGGCGGGTATAGATCAGCCCGGCGTCTGGCCCCGTGGCGGAAGCATCCGCTGCGGCAATGAGCGAGTCGGGGGCTTTTTTGAGCTGCTCGCGCATCTCGACCAGGTTATTGAAGGGATGCCAGGTAAACCGCAGCCCGGTTTGCCGGCCAATGCTGTTCAGCAGCGCCACGGCATAGCCACTTTGCTCGCCTTCCTGGTTAATAAAGGTCAGCGGGATATGGGTGTTAACCACCAGCACCGGTACAAGGGGATGAGCCGCAACCCAGTCACGCTCTTGCGGGGTTAACGCCAGAGGATCGGCCAGCGATAACGGCGCAGAGAAGGCCGGCTGAGCCTGCAGCAAGACGGTGAGGCAGATAAGACAAATGCTCATCAGGCGGAGGGCAGTAGTCAGCCGCATCGTGGTGTTACCTTCGGTGGTGTCGGGCTTGTGTTAGTCAATATAGCGGTTCATACGCGGCTCACGGGCGCTTATTACATTCGCGACGTGGGCGGCAACGATCTCAGGGGCGTCCATAGAAAATATCTGTACATCACCCAGGCAGAGATACTGACTAAAACGCTGGCCGAACTTAGCGATTTCGCTTTCTCTTTTCAGACCAAAACCCCGCCTTAACTGGCGTTCAACAATGCAGCTGAGCGCCTCACGGTAGTCACGAGAGGGCAAGAGCAGCACCGACGTGCCTGCACGCTGTACTCGATCTCTGTTTTGCTCCACGATGTCAGGCCGAATATCCGTTGCAAGAAAGCCGGAAGAGAGAATGAAAACGGTACTGACGTCGGTTTTTGCCAGTAATGTTTCGAGTAATTTCGCATTTTCCTCGAGGTAGCGCTCATAGCCAAAAAGGCCAATAAATTCGCGAATATTCATGAGGTGGGTACAAAACTCATCGTCGAGATCGGTGCACTCATAGCCTAGCCTGGCGGCCAGTAAGGTCCCCACAGTGCTTTTACCCGCGCCACCGGGGCCAATAAGAAAAACAAAATCTGCCATCTGCACGTTCACCTGGCGGCTACTCCATGAACACCATTTTGCCGCTGCCGGGTGACAAAGTCGCTGATAAAGTCGACAAAAACGCGGATCTTTGACGAAAGCTGTTTCCCCGAAGTCCAGACCATCTGGAATTGCCCCGGTGCTTTCAAATACTCACCCAGCAGCGGTTGCACAACACCGCTCGCCAGCTGGGGTTCAATCATAAAATCAGGCACGGCTCCAACGCCCAGGCCGTTAACGATCGCGCTGCGTACCATTTCCATATTGTTCGAACTGAACACGGTGCGGGTGCGAATATCCGCAAGCTCTGACAGATCGCGCAGCGGCCAGGCCTGCAGCTTGCCGGTGTTCACATAGCGGAATCGAATTCCGCAATGTCCCTCCAGTTCCCGGGGCGATTGAGGTACCCCATGCCGGGCAAGATAGGCCGGGGAAGCACAGAGAATAAGCTGCAAAGAGGGCAATGCGCGACGCATCAAGCGAGAATCCGGGAGCTCGCCGGTTCGGATAGCAATATCCACGTCTTCATCAATCAGGTTCACCAGCCTGTCGATGAAATCCAGATCGAGATCGATGTCCGGATAACGGCGAACGAAAGCGATAATGGCTGCTTCAAACAGGATATGGCTGGCGGCGGGCAGGCTAACTCGCAGGCGGCCCCGGGGCGTTTCACTGACATGGGAAAGCAGGGCATCCGCCTCATCCAAATCCTGCAGAATGCGCCGGCAGCGCTCAAAGTAAACCCGGCCTTCGGAGGTCATCTGCAGGCTGCGGGTGGTGCGGTGAAAAAGTCGCACGCCAAGCTGCTCCTCAAGTCTCGTAATCCCTTTTCCCACCGCCGAAGCGGAAAGCCCCAGGGCTTGCCCGGCGCGGACAAAACTGCCCAACTCTGCGGTGCGAACAAAATAGGTCAGGCTGGACAGGCGATCCATAGTCATACCTCTATTCGAGCGTTTTGGTCCGTAATGTTCGGGCGTTTTATCATTTTTTTCACTGAAAAACACCCGCTACTCTGCACCTTATACGGGACCATCACGCCACCGATCGCTCAGGAGAGTTCTATGTTATTTAATGATACCGCATCCCCCATTCTCGACGTGCAGGGGCCGCCACCCTGGCTGGCAATACTCGCCGATGACGCGAGCCTGCAAGGCGTGGTGCTAAAAGCGTCGGTTCACGGCAAAACGGCGATTCTGGAGATCCTGAAAGCGGCCATTCCGCTGTATGACTTCCAGCGCTTTACCTACCGGGATTATGTTAGCGAACGGTTATTTATGGAGTCTTACCGCGCAAGCGTTGACGGCGTGGCCGTAGAGTGTGCCGTGTGGGTGCATATCAATGAGCAAGGGCAGGCGGATTCGCTGATGATTCATCACCATCCGCTGCCTGCGGCGCTCTATTTCTCCCAGAGGATGTGGCAGCAGGTTGATGACAAGTACCGCGAGCTTTACCTTAGCCCGGAAGAGTACGCGGCGCTAACTCGCGGCTAAGAAGAGGGGCGCATTGCGCCCCGTTTTCAGGATTACTGGTTAACCGGCACAACCGCGCCGTGATACTTCTCGTTGATCCAGGCCTGAATCTGCTTAGAGTGCAGGACCTTCACCAGCTCGACGATGTCATGTTTTTTAACGTCGGCGCTGTGCACGGTGATGATGTTGGCATACGGGTTACCTTCGGTGCTTTCTACGGCAATAGGATCTTTGATTGGGTTCAGGCCCGCATCAAGCGCGTAGTTGGCGTTGATAACCACCGCATCGCCTTCGTTATTGGCGTACATCTGCGGCAGCAGGGCGGCTTCAATATCCGCTTTGAACTGCAGATTTTTCGGGTTGCTGGCGATGTCGCTGATACGGGCATTAACCGGCTTGATGCCCGGCTTCAGGGCGATCACGCCTTCGCGCTGGAAGATAGCCAGAATGCGGCCTTCTTCGGCCACCGAGTCACGCATAATCACCTTGCCGTTTTGCGGCAGATCTTTCAGGCTTTTGTATTTCTTTGAGTAGATGCCGATGGGCTCCACGTGGATAGCCCCGGCGCTGACGAAATCGTAGTTTTTATCGCCTTTATGATCCTGCAGAACCGAGTCCAGATACGGCTGGTGCTGGAAGTAGTTGGCGTCAATTTCACGCTCGGCAAGCGCGGTGTTCGGCAGGATATAGTCCTGGAAGGTTTTGATCTCAAGGTCGATACCTTCTTTCGCCAGAATCGGCTTCGCCTGCTCGAGAATTTCCGCGTGCGGCACGTTGGAAGCGCCCACAACCAGCTTTTCAGCGGCGTTGGCCTGGAGGCTTAAGGCGGTTAAAGAAGCCAGAGCTAACATCATAAACTGTTTTTTCATTATTTCGTCCAGTCGTCATTAGTGATTAGAAGTGCATTGCCGTGGAACTCCGGGCGCCAGAATGCATCTCTGCCGCCCGAAAGCTGAAGAACCGTTAGCGCTTATCGAGCCGGCGCGTAATTCGGTCGCCGATAAACTGAATAATAAAAACGATCGCTAATATCATGGCCGTGGCCACCAGCGTGACGTCGTTATGGTTACGCTGGAACCCTTCCAGATAGGCGAGGTTGCCCAGCCCGCCCGCGCCGATAACCCCGGCCATAGCGCTGTAGCTCACCAGCGCGATCAGGGTGACGGTGATGCCGGAAACCAGAGCCGGAGAAGATTCAGGCAGGAGTACGCGGAAAATCAGCGTGTGGGTTTTCGCCCCCATCGAACGCGTGGCTTCGATAACCCCTTTGTCGACTTCGCGCAGCGCAATTTCTACCAGCCGTGCGTAGAAAGGTGCGGCGCCGACGATCAGCGCCGGAAGCGCGGCATTGGTGCCCAAAATGGTGCCGACCAGCGTTTTAGTGAACGGGATCAGCAGGACGATCAGAATGATGAACGGGATCGAACGGAAGACGTTTACCAGCACGGTGACCACTGAATAAACCAGGCGGTTTTGCAGCAGCTGGCCGCGAGAGGTCAGAAACAGCAGCACGCCTAGCGCAATACCAAAGACCAGCGTTGCCAGCCCGGACCAGGCCGTCATGTAGAGCGTTTCGCCCGTGGCGGCCCATAGCTTGTCGAGTTTTAAATGCGGGAAGTATTGCTCAAGCATGTCGAATAACCTCAGTTTCTACCCGCTTTTGATTCAGGTATTGCACAATATTTTCTAGCTGGCTGGCGTCATCCACGTGGACGTACAGCTCGCCAAACGCGCCGTCTGCCGTCTGGGTAATGTTGCCGTGCAGAATGTTCAGCGCCACGTGAAAGTGCTGAATAACGTCGGCTATCACCGGCTGCTGAGCTTCTCCGCCGGGGAAAATCAGTTTCAGAATGCTGCCGTTTAAGCCCTGAACCCAATGCGGGTTGAACGGTTCGCTGGCCGCACCGTGGTTAGTCACCTGGCGCACAAAGGTTTGTGTGATGGGCTGTTTAGGGTGGGTAAAAATCTCCAGTACCGGGCCTTCTTCAACGATTCTGCCGTTTTCCATCACCGCCACGCGCTGGCAAATTTTGCGTACCACGTGCATCTCATGGGTGATGAGTACGATGGTTAAGTTGAGCTGGCGGTTAATGTCGAGCAGCAGATCGAGAATGGCGTCGGTGGTTTGCGGATCCAGCGCTGAAGTGGCCTCGTCGCAAAGCAGCACGTCCGGGTTATTTGCCAGGGCGCGGGCAATGCCAACGCGCTGCTTCTGGCCGCCGCTAAGCTGGGATGGCCAGGCATTTTCGCGGCCCTCAAGGCCAACCAGTTTGATCAGCTCACCAACACGCTGCTGAATCTGACGTTTGTTCGCGCCGGCAATTTGTAGGGGAAACGCAATATTCTCGGCAACCGTGCGCGACCACAGCAGGTTAAAGTGCTGGAAGACCATGCTGACTTTTAAGCGGGCCTGGCGGAGGCCGCTCGCCGTTGGCTTTCGCAATGTCCTGCCCGGCCACGATAATCGATCCGGAAGAGGGCGCTTCAAGCCCGTTTAATAATCTGATTAACGTACTTTTACCTGCCCCGCTGTAGCCGATAATGCCGTATATTTGGCCCTTATTTACGGACAGGTGAATATTATCTACGGCGGTAATCGCCCCATGTTTGCTGGCAAATACTTTTGATACGCCCGAAAGAACGATCATTATTCTATTCCTTAACTGCTGAAACTTCCCCACGGCAACAGCATGTTCTGCTGGCAATAGCCGCACGCGTGCCGCGTTCTGGGCGTTGAGTCGTCTGTATTTGGTCGATACTACCTGCTAATACTGTTTGCCAGAAGAATATAAAAATATGACTTATAGCGATAAGAAATATAAATAATCCATCGGCTTTTTCTGCCTGGTGAGAATATCCTTTAGCTGAAATATGGCATTGCTTATATTCAATGCGGTTAATTAAAAACGTTAAATAACATTCGGCGGGGTGGGTCCTGAGGGCGACGATTATAAATAAAAACCTGTATATGAATGCGTTTTATCGGCTGTCCTTTTTGTTGCTCGATAATTGTTCGTTTTGCTTTTTTTAGTTTTATATCCGGGCTGTCAGCCGCAACAATCTGACTTATTTTGGAATTCAAATTTAACAAATCTGAGCTATGCCCCGGAAATTATATTCTGCTCGCTGTATCTTTCCCGCCGTTGAGAACGGAGAGTGTCTGCAGATGTACGAGTTCAATTTGGTCCTGCTGCTATTGCAGCAGATGTGCGTGTTCCTGGTCATTGCCTGGCTGATGAGCAAAACCCGGCTGTTTATACCGCTGATGCAGGTCACCGTGCGGCTACCCCACAAGCTGCTTTGCTACATCACTTTCTCGGTATTCTGCATCATGGGCACCTACTTTGGCCTGCATATTGAAGGCTCCATTGCCAATACGCGTGCCATCGGCGCGGTGATGGGCGGCCTGCTGGGCGGGCCGGTGGTTGGCGGGTTGGTGGGGCTAACTGGCGGGCTGCATCGCTATTCACTCGGCGGAATGACGGCGCTAAGCTGCATGATCTCTACCATCGCCGAAGGGCTGATTGGCGGGTTGATCCACAGCTTTTTAATCAAGCGCGGCAGAACGGATAAGCTGTTTAACCCGCTGGTGGCCGGAGGGGTGACCTTTGTGGCCGAGCTGGTGCAGATGATGATCATTTTGCTGATCGCGAGGCCGTTTGAAGACGCGCTTCACCTGGTAGAAAGCATCGCCGCGCCGATGATGGTCACCAACACGCTGGGGGCGGCGATGTTTATGCGCATCCTGCTGGATAAACGCGCGATGTTTGAAAAGTACACCTCGGCGTTCTCCGCCACCGCGCTAAAAGTAGCCGCCTCGACCGAGGGTATTCTCCGACAGGGTTTCAACGAGCAAAACAGCTTGAAGGTAGCGAAAGTGCTGCATCAGGAGCTGGACATCAGCGCCGTGGCGATCACCGATCGAGAAAAGCTGCTGGCGTTTATCGGCACCGGGGCCGATCACCACCTGGCGGGCAAGCCAATTTCGTCGGGTTACACCTGGCAGGCCATCGAAAATAATGAAGTGGTTTACGCCGACGGTAATGAGGTGCCTTACCGCTGCTCGCTACACCCAAACTGCAAGCTGGGGTCGACGCTGGTTATCCCGCTGCGGGGCGAAAACCAGCGGGTGATCGGCACGATAAAACTCTACGAAGCACGTAACAGGCTGTTTAGCTCGATCAACCGTACGCTCGGCGAAGGGATTGCGCAGCTGCTTTCGGCGCAAATCCTGGCGGGCAAATACGAGCAGCAAAAAGCGCTGCTGGCGCAGTCAGAGATCAAGCTGCTGCATGCGCAGGTGAACCCACACTTCTTATTTAACGCGCTGAATACGCTGAAAGCGGTTATCCGTCACGACGGTGACAAAGCCGGGCAGCTGGTGCAGTACCTCTCGACGTTTTTTCCGCAAAAATCTGAAACGCCCGTCGGAAATCGTCACGCTGTCCGACGAAATTGAGCACGTGAACGCCTACCTGCAAATTGAGCTGGCTCGCTTCCAGACTCGGCTGACGGTTGAACTGCAGGTGCCGGAAGCGTTGGCTCATCACCATTTGCCGGCTTTTACCCTGCAGCCGATTGTGGAAAACGCGATTAAACACGGCACCTCTCAGCTGCTGGGCTGCGGGATTATTACCATTCGCGCACGCGGAGAAGGGCAAAACGTCTTTGTTGACGTTGAGGACAATGCCGGTTTGTACCGGCCAAATGAGAACGGTAACGGGCTGGGGATGAATCTGGTAGACAAGCGGCTGCGCGCGAAGTTTGGTGAGGATTATGGCCTGGCCGTGAGCTGTGAGCCCGATCGTTTTACCTGCATCACCGTGCGCCTGCCCGCCGAGGAGTTGGTATGTTGAGAGCGTTGATTGTTGATGATGAGCCGCTGGCGCGTGAGAACCTGCGCGTCCTGCTTGAGAGCGACGGTGAGATTGAGATAGTCGGGGAATGTGCCAACGCGATAGAGGCGATTAGCGCCGTGCACAAGCTGCGCCCGGACGTGCTGTTTCTCGATATCCAGATGCCGCGCATTAGCGGCCTGGAAATGGTGGGCATGCTGGATGAACGCCACCGGCCGCGTATTGTGTTTCTCACCGCTTTTGATGAATACGCCGTGCAGGCTTTTGAGGAGTGCGCTTTTGACTATCTGCTCAAGCCGATAGAGGCGCAGCGGCTGCAAAAAACGCTGGCTCGCCTGCATCAGGAAAACGAAGCGCAGGATGTTTCCCGCCTGCCGGACAGCCAGCTGCCGCTGAAATTTATCCCGTGCAGCGGCCACAGCCGAATCTGGCTGCTGCAAATGGAAGAGGTGGCCTACGTCAGCAGCCGGATGAGCGGGGTGTATGTCACCAGCCGTGACGGCAAAGAAGGGTTTACCGAGCTAACGCTGCGCACTCTGGAAAGCCGCACGCCGCTGCTGCGCTGCCACCGGCAATATCTGGTCAATATGAATTATTTACAGGAGATCCGCCTGGAGGATAACAGCCAGGCGGAGCTGCTGCTGCGGGATGGCCGCACCGTGCCGGTGAGCCGCCGCTACCTGAAGTCACTGAAAGAGGCGGTCGGGCTGTAATGCTGCTGTGTTATGCGGTTTGTTTTAATCCTGCAAAGGCGTCGCGGATCTCGGCTTCCGGGAGCGAGACGCCGATAAACACCAGCGTGCTGCCCGGCGTTTCATCCGCCTGCCACTCACGGTCCCAGTCGGCGCTGTAAAGGCGCTGCACGCCCTGGAACAGCAGGCGACAGGGCTGGTCTTCAATCCACAGCATTCCTTTGTAGCGGAGCAGGTTATCGGCAAAGCCGGAAAGCAGGTTTTCCATTACGGAGGAAACGGCGGACAGCGCCACCGGATAATCCAGCGTCACCACAATGGATGAGACTTCATTTTGCTGCGGGGCAATGCGGTGGAAGCGAGGTTTTGTCGCCACGACGTTTTCTTCCAGCATAAAGCCGCGGGTGTTAAACAGCAGCGCAATATCGATATTGCCGTGCAGGATAGGGTAAACCGGGGCGCGAGCGTTAATGCGCTGCAGGCGTTCCAGTAAATCAGCGGACTCACCAGCGACATCGGTTTTGGTGAGCAGAATGCGATCGGCGTAGCCAATCTGCGACTGCGCCAGCGGGAACTGATCCAGCTGCGAAGCCGCGTGTACCGCATCCACCAGCGTAATTACGCCGTCCAGCAGGTAGCGCTCGCAGATGATTTCATGGGCGAAAAAGGCCTGAAGTATTGGGCCTGGATCGGCCATCCCCGTGCATTCGACAATCAGCCTGTCGAAGTGAATTTCACCTTTGTCCCGACTTTCAAGCAGGTCCAGCAGGGCATCTTCCAGCTCGCTCGACCGCGTGCAGCAGATGCAGCCGTTGCTCAGGGTCGTGATGCGGGTGGCGCGGTCGCCAATCAGCTGGCTGTCGATAGGCGTTTCGCCAAATTCATTTTCAATAACGGCGATTTTCTCATCCTGCTGGGTATGCAGGATATGGCGTAACAGGGTGGTTTTCCCTGCGCCGAGAAAGCCGGTTAATACGGTCACTGCAATCTGTGTCATCGCGTCTTTCCTGTTAACAGCAGCGCATGCCGCCTTTGCCATCTCCGCCGTAGCGTGCCTGCTGGCGCTCGCGGAAGAATTCTTTATAGGTCATGGGCGGCTGGTCCGGATGGTTCGTCTGCATATGCAGCACGTAAGTGTCGTAGTCCGGGATGCCAACGAGCATTCGTGCCGCCTGGCCGAGATATTTTTTTGCAGCGCCTAAGTTATCAAACATCCGCCGCTCCTTAAGTGATTAAAGCCCCACTAATGTGGGGCTGAGACTGCTGACAAAGTTCATTGCTCTAAAAAAGTCAGACCCCAGGTCTACTAAAAACAATGAATAATGTTCTCTGGTTTGCCCCAAACAGTCGAAAACCACGTTTTTCGGCTGTTTGTCATCAATCTGAGCCCCACTAATGTGGGGCTGTAAAATGTTGCGATCAGTGGCCGGAAGAAATCTTAATACCTTCTTCAGGCACCGGCTGGTACGGCGTTTCTTTGTCCGTCGGGCGATCGATTTTACGCGCCTCTTTCCAGGCCTTAATGCCGTAGAAAATGATGCTGTAAACCACCACCAGGAACAGAATACTCAGGCCAGCGTTGGTGTAGTTGTTGACCACAATGTGGTTCATATTGGCGATTTCCTGGGCCGTGAGATCGGCTCCACCTGCGGCGATGCGCGCCTTATACTGGTTGGCCATGAAGAAGAAGCCTTCCATCTGCGGGTTGCTGCTAAACAGCTTCAGGCCCAGCGCCCAGGTGGTGCAGATAAGTAGCCAGACGGCAGGGACGACGGTTACCCAGATGTATTGAGTACGCTTCATCTTCACCAGTACCACGGTTGCCAGCACTAACGCGACGGCGGCAAGCATCTGGTTGGAGATGCCGAACAGCGGCCACAGGCTTTTGACGCCGCCCAAAGGATCGACCACGCCCTGATAAAGCAGGTAGCCCCAGAGGCCTACGCAGCCAGCGGTGCCGATGATACCTGCGACCAGCGAGTCGGTTTTCTTCAGGAACGGGATAAAGTTACCCAGCAGATCCTGCAGCATAAAGCGGCCGGAGCGGGTACCGGCATCCAGCGCGGTAAGAATAAACAGCGCCTCAAACAGAATACCGAAGTGATACCAGAACCCCATGTCGGCTACCGGCACGATTTTGTGGAACACGTGCGCAATACCGACGGCAAGCGTAGGGGCACCGCCTGCGCGGTTGAGCACGGAAGGTTCACCGATATCTTTCGCCGTTTGCAGGATCTGCTCCGGCGAAATCACGAAGCCCCAGGAGCTGACGGTTGCCGCCGCATGAGCGGTGACATCTTTCAGCTGCGCCAGAATCATCGGCGCGTTTTCACCACCCAGCTCGTGCAGGTTTGGCATGGTAATACCCAGGCCCGCCGGGGGCGTGTTCATCGCGAAGTAGAGGCCCGGTTCGATAATGGAGGCCGCAACCAGCGCCATCACCGCCACAAAGGACTCCATCAGCATCGCGCCGTAGCCGATAAAGCGAGCGTCGGTTTCACAGGCCAGCAGTTTTGGCGTCGTGCCGGAGGCGATAAGCGCGTGGAAACCGGACACTGCCCCGCAGGCAATGGTGATAAACAGGAACGGGAACAGAGCGCCTTTCCACAGCGGGCCGGTGCCGTCCACGTACTGGGTAATCGCCGGCATTTTCAGCTCAGGATTGAGGATAACAATCCCAATCGCCAGGCCGACGATAACGCCAATTTTCAGGAAGGTGGCCAGGTAATCGCGTGGGGCAAGGATCAGCCACACCGGCAGCAAAGCAGAAACAAATGCATAGCCAATCAGGGTAAAGGTTATGGTGGTGTCTTTAAAGGTTAGCGCCGGGCCCCAGTAAGGGTCGTGGGCAATAACACCGCCGAAGTAAATCGAGGCGACCAGCAGCACAATCCCGATAACGGATACTTCGCCGACCCGACCCGGACGAATAAAGCGCATATAAATGCCCATAAACAGCGCAATCGGCACCGTCGAGCAAACGGTAAATACGCCCCACGGGCTTTCGGCCAGCGCTTTCACCACGATAAGCGCCAGCACGGCCAGGATAATTATCATGATCAGGAAGCAGCCGAACAGGGCAATGGTGCCCGGCACCGGCCCCATCTCTTCTTTGATCATCTCGCCAAGGGAAGCCCCGTTTCGGCGTGAGGAGATAAACAGCACCATAAAGTCCTGCACCGCCCCGGCCAGCACGACGCCCGCCAGCAGCCACAGCACGCCGGGCAAATAGCCCATCTGCGCTGCCAGTACCGGGCCGACCAGCGGTCCCGCCCCGGCTATTGCCGCGAAGTGGTGACCAAACAGGACATTACGGTTAGTGGGAACATAGTTCAGGCCGTCGTTATTAATGACCGCCGGGGTCGCTCGCGTTGGGTCGAGCTTCATCACCTTCTGGGCGATGTAGAGGCTGTAGTAGCGGTAGGCCACCAGATAGACCGACACCGAGGCTACCACTATCCACAGGGCGCTGATGTGTTCCCCCCGCCGTAGGGCGACGACGGCCAGACAGCAGGCCCCGATGATCCCCAGAATCACCCAGGGTATATGTTTGAGAAATTTATTTTTATTCATAATTCATCCGTTTGTCAGCCCCGGCGTCATGCCTGTTTGCCGTCTCGCTGAACCTGGTTGGTGTAAAAGAAGGGCATAAAAATAGGCCAGCTATAGCGTGGCGATTTTCGCGGCAAGAGGGGAAAAAGAGTGGCCGAGTGGTCGTATTCAGGGATAAGCGGTTGTGGGGCAGGCTAAGCGGTTTTTACCCGACGCTAACTCCCTGAAAATTGTGATTTAGATCCCATTGCGTGGATGGGCAGATGAAGTCCAGGGGCGCCCTGAGTGAAGCTTTCGTCACCGGGAATAAAGTGGATATTCACTTCAGCCAGAGGTGTCAGGAAATTTGATAAAAATCAATTAAAACGCCATAAATACATCGCCTTACCTTTCTTTACCGTCACACCTTTGACCTTCCCCCTGGGGGAAGGTGTAACGTCCGCGTCAGTGATGGTTAAACCTTACTCTGGAAAAGGAAACAGAATGAAAACACGTATCATGACGGCGTTACTGGCGCTGACTCTCAGCGGCACCGCTCTGGCATCAACGCCTGAGGCAAATGCCTTTCTGGCGAAACATGGGCTGGCGGGAAAAACCACCGAGCAAATGGTTGAGGCTATCGACCAGTCCCCGCAGGCTCGCCCGCTGGGCTTTAGCGCCGGGATCACCAGCCGCGAGCTGGTGCTTTCGGACGGGCAGCAGAAGTTTAGCTATCCGTTGGGGGACAAGTTCTATCTGTCGTTTGCGCCATACCTGCAGCAAACGCATCCTTGCTTCAATCACAGCCTTTCCGGCTGCCAGGGTGAAATGGCCAATACGCCTTTTGAGGTCAAAATTACCGATAAAGCGGGCAACGTTATCCTGAATAAAACGCTTACCAGCCAGCCAAACGGCTTCATCGGCGTGTGGCTGCCGCGCAATACCGAAGGGACGGTGAGCGTCAGCTATCAGGGCCGCGCCGCGCACTCCGCTTTTGCCACCTTTGATGACAGCCAAACCTGCATGACTACATTGCCGCTGCAGCAATCCTGAGCCCCAATGGTGGCGGCTACCTAAACGTAACCGCTGCCTGAATCACGGATAGTTGTTTTCTTCATCGGTAAACATAAGCAGGCAGGCCTCGTTAAAATTGCTCAGCCCAAGCCTTTCGTAAAGCTCGCTTCGCCTGCGATACAGGCTTTTAAGCGACGTAGTGAGTTTTGCGGCCACGGCCTCCATGGGTAACCCCTTCCTAAGCAAGGCCATCATTGTGCGTTCGTTTACGCTAAGGCGCATGTCGTAAAACCATTCCCTGGCCTGGCGGTCGATTTTCACCTTTTGCAGCAGCGTGAACAGAGCTTCCACGTCCTTGTGCGACATAGACATGTCGAGACTCCACTTGAGCCTGAGCGGGGAGAGTTCGCTGTGGCGCATATCAAGCATGATGCAGAGCACGGGCGCGTCGGCCTTTTCTGCGCTGGTAATGATGTTTTCCCACTGCACCAGCGGCAGGCGGCTATCGACCAGCACGGCGTACTCTTCGTAGCCAAAGCTGAAACTCCTTCTTTCCACGGAGCACAACAGAATGGGGTCGGGAAAATAGCCTTTTATTCCCTGGTAAAGATAGCGATCCTGGGTTATCAAAATTGTCGCATTCACCGCAGCATATCCCTTTAATATCACTTAAATCCTGAATGCATATCCATTGAGCCTGGGGCATGCGCGAATACAGCGTATTCCCACTATTTCATTTAAAAATGAGCTAACTAACTTTTAGGTAAGTTAGGCGGGAAGTCTTTTTATGAATGAGGTGTAAATGCAGGGGCGTCCTTCTTTATTATCAGCGGGAAGAATTATAAATAAAAAGAAATAAGAAAAAAGGCGCTGAAATGGAAATTAGGATTCTTTGCCAGGAAAGCTCCTGATCGGTACAGGGAAATACACCGTGAAATACCGGGAATCGCAACATGAAGCTCATTCGCAAGCAGGCTTGTGATTTTATTTATATTTAAAATCAATGCATTACATGATGTCATGGTATGGTTTTTTCATTATTGAAAATCCAATGCAGAGTATTCTTAAAAGCATCTTTGCAGCCTGTGTGCTGTATTCACAAAATTATTGTCAGTAACTTATCATTCCTGTCGTCGACGCTATTGCAATAAAACACTTTGAACGTCAGAGGGCATTTTACTGTGCCAGTTTTTTCCGCTGATGCCGAATTCCGGCATTCAAATGCGGAGCATGAACCATGCTCATTCATAATGGAATAATAGATATTTATGGGACAACGGCGGAGTATCAATAAGTTATTCTTTTATCGTGGCGTGAAGCTATCGCTATTTTTAGTCATACCAGGTTTTTTTTCGGTGCAAGGAATGGGGGCAACATCGTCATATGACAGGCAGGTATTACAGGCTCGCGGCGGAGATTATCGCCCTCTGCTGGACGCGCTTAAGCATGAGGAGCAGGTCAGGATGCTTAACCCGGAGCAGGTGGCAGACTGGCTTCAGGTCGCCTCCTGGGCAGGACTTGATGATGAGGTCGTCAGCGTCTGGCAGCGTTATCAGCGGCGAATGTCCATCCCGGCTCGCGGCCTGGCCGCTACCGCGCAATCTCTGCGTAATTTAAAGCGCTGGACGGAGTCACTTTCTCTCTGGGAAGAAGCGCTCAGGCTTTCACCCGGCAATGATGATTACCGCATGGGGCAAATTAAAACGCTGGCCGACGGCCAACAGCGCTGGCAGGCGAGGGAAGAGGCGCTGCGTCTGGTCGAGGAAAAGCCCGACCTCGCACATTTACAGACGCTCTCTTATGTCTATCTGCGGCAAGGGATGACCTGGGACCTGTTGCTAAGCGACACGCGAGCCCTGGCACTTGCGCCAGGGGATAAAACCGCGCTGCAAAACCTGATAGCCAGCCTGACCGTGAACAGGGTGAATACTGCGGCGCTGGCGTTAGCCAACGAAGCGGAACTTCCGGCATCCGACCGCAGAAATCTGGAGGTGAATGCGGCGGCCGAAATGGTGCGTATCGCTGAAATTCCTCCGGGGGAGGAAAAAGCGCGCTTTACCGTCGCGCAGCGGGCGTTGGATCGCTACCACGCCTTACTCACCAAATGGCGCAGCGATCCGCAGGCTCAGCAGGACATCTCGCGGGCGCGAATAGACAGGCTTGGCGCGCTCTACGCCCACAATTATTACCCAAAGGTCATTCAGGAATATGAAGCCCTGGCCTCAGAAAACGTGCGGGTTCCGCCCTGGGCTTTACGCTGGTTGATTGCTTCTTACCTGGCAGAAAAACAGGTAGAAAGCGCGCAGGCGCTAACGCCGCAGCTGTTCAGCGGCGCGGCGAATGAGAACGAGCAGGCGATGTTTTATGCCTTGCTGGACAGCGGCCAGTACGACGCCGCCGGTCGATATTTGCAAAACCTGACTCAGGTAACGCCCTATCGTCGCTATGTGTCGGGCTTCCCGGCACCCCAGCCGAATGACCGCTGGTTGGAGGCGCAAACGCTCGCTGTTCAATATCTTTTAGCCACTGACGCGCTGCCAGAAGCACAGGCGCTGTCTCAACGTCTGGCCAGAACCGCGCCGGGGAATCAGGGATTAAGTATCGATTATGCCAGGGTTTTGCAGGCGCGTGGGTTGCCGCTGGCCGCCGAGCGAGAGCTAAAAAAAGCGGAAGTGCTCGAGCCGTCCAACCTTGAGCTTGAGCGGCAGCAGGCTTATGTCGCGCAGGATCTTCACGAGTGGCGGCAAATGGATTTGTTGACCGACGATGTGATGCTGCGCGACCCGCTGGAGATCGGTTCTCAGCGGCTGAACCGCTCGCGGGATGTTCACCGGATGTCCGAACTGCGCATTAACGGCCAGCAGGGGATCCACTCTGATACGCCCGTCAGCGGGGCGCACGATTTTAACTGGGATATGGCCGTCTATGGCCCACCCGTGGCCGACAGCTGGCGGCTGTTTGGTGGCCACCGTTTTAACAGCGGGCGCTTTGAAGAAGGCAAGGGATCCAGCCGCAGCGTGTTTGGGGGAATCGAGTGGCGGCCGCGCAATAGCTGGGTCGAGCTTGAACTGGCGAACAACAACTTCAACGGCGGCAATAAGCCGGGCGGCCGCGTCTCGGCCTGGCACAGCTTCAGCGACGGCTGGCGCGTGGGGGGCGAGGTTGAACGTCTTGCACGGGCAACTCCGCTGCGGGCTTTGCGCAACGGGGTAAGCGCCAATCAGGCCAACCTGTGGCTGCGCTGGCATCAAAGCGAACGGCGTGAATATCAGCTGGCGACCGCGACCAGCTGGTTCTCAGACCATAACCACCGCCAGGAATACACCTTGCAGGGCAAAGAGCGGCTGTGGCAGACGGCGCGGATCGCGCTCGACCTGCAGCCCGGCGTGGCTTACAGCACCAACAGCCAGACCGACACGGTGTATTACAGCCCGAAATGGGACTTATCTGCCGCGCCCACGCTCGTCGCTAACCACGTGATGTATCAGCGCTATGACACCGTCTGGAGCCAGCAGATTAGCGCCGGGGCGGGTATTTACCGGCAAAAAAACTATGGAGCAGGGGCGATGACGTCGCTGGGATATGGCCAGCGTATCCAGTGGAACAACGTCCTCGACACCGGGGCCATGCTGAACTGGGAAAAGCGGCCCTGGGACGGCAAGCGGGAAACTCATCTCGCCGTCGCTTTTGATGCGAATTTACGATTTTAAGGACAAACATGCTGACCAACAGTTTTCGTCTCGGCCTGATCGTTTTTGGCTGGTTATTGACCTTTTCTGGCCTGCACGCGCAGGAGATTCATTTTCTGCCGCCAAAAGAGCGGCCAGAGCTTGAAGCCAATAAACCCTGGCCGAAGAACCATTTTCTGGTGCTGGCTTACCATGACGTCGAAGACAGCGACCCCGATCAGCGCTATCTGGCGGTGCGCACCAGCGCCCTTAACGAGCAAATCAGCTGGCTGTTGCAGAACGGCTACCGGCCGGTAAGCGTGCAGGCGATTCTGGATGCCCATCGGGGGGGAACCCCGCTGCCGCCAAAGGCGTTTTTGCTCACCTTCGATGACGGGTACAGCAGTTTTTACACCCGCGTCTGGCCGCTGCTCAAGGCTTATAATGTGCCCGCGCTCTGGGCACCTGTCGGCAGCTGGGTGGACACTCCGCCTGGGAAGAACGTGGATTTCGGCGGGCTGATGACCGCCCGCGATAAGTTTGCCACCTGGGATATGGTGCGCGAGCTAAGCCAGTCCCCGCTGGTTGAGATCGGTTCGCACACCTGGGCTTCACATTACGGTATTCCGGCGAATCCCCAGGGCAGCCGTGAGCCAGCTGTAGCCAACCGGGCGTGGAATAAACTCACCGGCCAGTATGAAAGCGACGAGCAATTTACCCGGCGTATTGACGACGACGTGCGCCAAATCAGTCGAAAAATAGAGCAGGTCAGCGGCAAGGCTCCACGCACCTGGGTCTGGCCCTATGGCGCGGCCAACGGCACCTCGCTGGGCGTCATCAAAAAGCAAGGCTACCAGATGGCGTTCACGCTCAACGATGGCCTGGCCGACGTGCGCGACCTGGATAATATTCCACGCGTTCTGATAGCCGGTAACCCAACGCTCAAGGCGTTTGCCAATATCGTGAGCCGCGTCCGGGAGCCGGATCCGGTGCGCGTTATGCATGTGGATCTTGATTACGTCTATGACCCAAACCCGACGCAGCAGACCAAGAACATCGATGCTCTGGTGCAGCGGGTGTATGACATGAAAATCAGCCATGTCTTTTTGCAGGCGTTCTCTGACCCGCTCGGCGACGGCAATATCAGGTCGCTCTATTTCCCTAACCGCTGGCTGCCGATGCGCGCCGATCTGTTTAACTTCGTCGCCTGGCAGCTTCGCACGCGGGGGGATGCCAAAGTGTTCGCCTGGCTGCCGGTGCTCTCTTTTGACCTGAACGCCGCGCTGCCCAGGGTGCAAAGCTGGGACGCCGCCAGCGGGAAAACGCATCGGGCCACCAGCCCTTATTTGCGGCTTTCTCCGTGGAACCGGCAGGTTCGGCATCAGATTGTCGACATCTATGAAGATCTCGCCCGGCATGCGGTGTTTGACGGCATTCTTTTCCACGACGATGCGCTGCTCACGGACTTTGAAGATGCCGGGCCGGACGCTATGACCGCTTACCGGCAGGCGGGGTTTCAGGGAAACATCGGCGACATTCATCAAAACCCGGCTGAACTTCAGCGCTGGACGCGCTTTAAAAGCCAGACGCTGATTGAGTTCACCCGCACGCTGACCGCCGCGGTGCGGAATATTCGTGGCCCGCAGATAAAAACTGCCCGAAATATCTTTGCGCTGCCGATTCTGGAGCCAGAGAGCGAGGCGTGGTTCGCCCAGAACATTGACGATTTTCTGGCTGCCTACGACTGGACGGTGCCGATGGCGATGCCGCTGATGGAGTCGGTGCTGCTGGAAGAGAGCAATAGCTGGCTGGAACGACTGATCAAGGCCGTGGCGGTGAAGCCTTCGGGAATGAATAAAACCATTTTTGAACTTCAGGCCCGCGACTGGAACCACAAAGCGCAGAAAGGCATAGCCGATAAACAGCTGGTGGAGTGGATGCAGCTGCTGCAGCTGAACGGCGTGAAGCATTATGGCTACTACCCGGATGACTTCATCAATAACCAGCCCGATATCTCGCACATCAGGCCTGAAATTTCCTCTTACTGGTACCCAAACAATGACTGATCGTCTTCTCTCCTTGCTGATTCTGGGCCTGGTCTTTGGGCTGCCGCTCGGCATGGCGGCGGTGTTTACCGGAAAAATCTTGCTCGACTTCGTGTTCTTCTGGCCGCTGTTCATGTCGGTGCTGTGGATGACCGGTGGGCTCTATTTCTGGTTCCGGCTGGAGCGCCACTGGCCGTGGGGCAAAGACGTGCCGCCGCCGCAGCTGGAAGGCAATCCGCTGATCTCTATCCTTATCCCTTGTTTTAACGAAGGCAAAAATGCCCGCGAAACGATAGAGGCCGCGCTGGCCCAGCGCTATAGCAATATCGAGGTTATCGCCATCAACGATGGATCGCGGGATAACACCGCTGAGATCCTGAACCAGCTTGCGCAGGAATACCCGAAGCTGCGGGTGATTCATCTGGCCGCAAATCAGGGCAAAGCTGTGGCGCTTAAAGCCGGTGCCGCCGCCGCGCGCGGGGATCTGCTGGTGTGTATTGACGGCGATGCGTTATTGGAGCGGGACACTGCGGCTTACCTTGTGATGCCGCTGATTCGGCACCCAAACGTGGGCGCCGTTACCGGAAATCCTCGAATCCGCACCCGCTCGAATCTGATTGGCCGTATCCAGGTCGGTGAATTCTCTTCGATTATCGGGCTGATTAAACGCACTCAGCGCATTTATGGCCGCGTGTTTACCGTTTCCGGCGTGATTGCCGCCTTTCGCCGCCAGGCGCTGGCGGATGTGGGCTACTGGAGCCCGGATATGATCACCGAAGACATTGATATTAGCTGGAAGCTACAGCTGCATCACTGGACGCTCTATTTTGAGCCGCGCGCGCTTTGCTGGATCCTGATGCCCGAAACGCTCAAAGGGCTGTGGAAGCAGCGGTTGCGCTGGGCGCAGGGCGGGGCGGAAGTGTTCCTGGTCAACCTGCGTCGGTTGTTTCGCTGGCAGCATCGCCGGATGTGGCCGCTGTTTATGGAGTACGTGCTTTCGACGGTGTGGGCCTTCGCCTACGCGATAACCATCCTGCTGTTTATTGCCAGCCACCTGGCTACGCTGCCCGCCAATCTGGTGGTTGAAACGCTCTTTCCGCCGGAGTTTACCGGGCTGCTGCTGGGGGTGATGTGCCTGATGCAGTTCCTGGTCAGCCTGTTCATCGAGCGGCGTTATGAAAAGCGGATAGCCGGATCGCTGTTCTGGATCGTCTGGTTCCCGCTGATGTACTGGATGATAGGCCTGTTAACCACCCTGGTGTCATTCCCGAAAGTAATGCTTAAACGCCGCCGCGCCCGCGCGCGCTGGGTAAGTCCTGACCGTGGAAAAGGAAGAATATGATGCAGACCAACACGCTGATATTGACCGAAGACCGACTGGGGCCGCGCCTGTTCGACGGCCTGTTAACCGCGATTGCCTGGGCCGGCTTTCTGTTCTTTGTGTGGAAAAATCTGCTGCTTCAGCTGATGCTGCTGCCCGGCCAGCGCGGGGAAATATTCGCGCAGTCGCTCAATTCCGTGCTGCTGTATTTGCTGATTGCCGCAATAAACGGCTGGCTGCTGATCCTCTGGTATCAGTACAGCCTGCGCCGGTACAGCGACCGATACCACGACGAGCATAGCCCGCTTCAGCTTAGCGAGCTGGCCCGCAGTTTTAACCTGTCGACGCAGCTCGTTTCGGAGATGAGCCAGTACAACCAGCTCACGGTTTATCACGACCAGATTGGGCAGATAATTCATTTAAAAAGAAGTGAGGAAACTGCAGAACGGACGTAAGTGCTTCATCGATACGGCACATCTCCGCGTTAGCTGTTGTTTTACAGATCACGTGGAGATGTGCCAGATTCTATATGCAATGTATATAATGTGGGGTACGCGGTTTTTATTCTTGATGCCTTGATTTTTACGTATGAATAAAGCATAAAAAAAACGCCCCTGACGGAGCGCGTATTTAATATGATGCCAATTCTAACAAGGTGAAAGTCAACACAATGTGATCAAATTTTAATTTATAATTAAAGGGAATGGTAGTGTTTTATTCGAAAATAAGATTAATTCATCATATCTGGAAAAAATCCTAATCCATACCGGAGTTAGAGTTTTGTGTTTAACTCACTATTATCCTCAATTGTATTTTTTTACATATCCCAGTGGTTTTGATATGTAGCGGATGCATTGTAACATAAGTGTTGACTACCTCAATGCGATGCTAGTAATAGAGTTTTTGCGTACTAATTCACAGTTCTTAATTTTAAGGTGTAAGTATGAAGATTGTTATATTTTTTCTTATTGTATTTTCTGTTTCTTCCTGCACTCAATACAAGTGGGTGAAACCAGGTAAGAATGACCTGGATATGAGTAAGGAGTATACTTCTTGCCATGCAATGGCTCTGGAAAATTTACCGCCGGATAACAAAATTTTTAATAGTAGCTCTCATGGTTACAGTTATGAAAAAAAAGATAAGAAAGGGAATGGTAAAT
Source organism: Cedecea neteri (assembly GCF_000757825.1). Taxonomy (GTDB): domain Bacteria; phylum Pseudomonadota; class Gammaproteobacteria; order Enterobacterales; family Enterobacteriaceae; genus Cedecea; species Cedecea selenatireducens. The sequence goes on along the minus strand of NZ_CP009451.1, from coordinate 575,645 downwards.
GGGAAAAAGAAAATTATGACGTGTGGATAAAAAATGATATTGATGATGCTAACAGCCAATATCGAGAAGTCTTGATCAGAAACTGCATGTATAGCCGTGGATGGGATGAGATAATCATTAGTGATTGAGTATAATGATGGGTGAGTTACTGTATAGCTTTAAATTTATAAGTCCTGCAAGAAAGTATCTTGCAGGACTTTTGTTGTTAATTAATCGTCAAGGCTCCAGGTGTAACCAAAGCCGATTGATGGGGGGCTACCATCACCATCGTCCATACTATATTTTGCTGATGGGTCATGTCGTCTTTGTTGTTGTAAATTTTTCTCATTAGTGAAATTAAAATTATCAGACTCTTTTCCGACGTAAAAACACTGTGATTGCTTGCAGTCTTTTCCAAAGCCAATAGGGCCTGAACCTACAGGGATTTGGCTAAGTAATTGACCATCAGCTGAAAAACTTTTCATTACTTTGTTTGTTGATGCATGCAATGCACCTATAGAAGTAGTGCAAGCTAAAAAGATGAATATATGTGGTTTCATTTTGGTATTCTCCCTTTGTTGGTGAATTTTTCTAATGAGCTGGTTGATTGTTATTATTTTTCGCCTAAAGACTCGGAAAAGGTTTTTATAAGCGGTTTTGCCATATACTCTAAAATAGTTCGTTCTCCAGTAAAAACCTCTACTGTACTGGTCATTCCGGGTTGTAAATCAATTTTTTGAGATGGTTTTTCTCTGTTGTGTTCGAGAAGGAATGCATAATCAATCACGATGTGTACGCGATAGTAAAATTCGTCACCTTTAGCTGTCTTGTCCACCAGGGCATCTGGGCTTATATAAGATACCGTGCCGGGGAGTGTGCCATATATAGTGTAATCATAAGCATCTAGTTTAACTGATGCTGGAAGGTTAACTCGAATATTCCCAATGTCAGCAGGTGGCATTTTAACCTCAATAATTAACTTTGAAGAGGTAGGTAGTATGTTCATTATAATATCTCCAGGACGCACTCTGGCACCTGCAGTATTAATTTCTATTTTTGAAACTATGCCGTCCACAGGTGAGATGATACGAGTGCGTGAGAAGTTAATTTCGCGATCTGCCAGGACCTGTTCCTGAGTGGATAGTTCTTCATCAACTTTTGTTAGTTCAGCTTGCGCATCCTGGAAGAATTTATTTTGCTTAGCCGTTATTTGTCCCTCTAGATCAACCTGCTGTCGCTCCAATCGCAGTACATCAGCCTGACCAATATCACCGGTTTTAAGCAACCGGCTTGCTAACTCTCTTTCACGTGAAACCAAATTTTTGCTTTTTGTTAACGCATTAATTTCGGCAGACAGTGCTTCTTTCCTACGGTTATAAAGTTCGGTCTGGTTCGAGATAAAAACATCATATTTTTGGGTAGACTCTGGAAACTGCAAAGGCCTGCCATAAACCTCTGCTTGTAAACGGGAAAGTGAAGTGCGTAGTGCAGCAACTTTTCCTTCAAGATCTTGTAATGCAGCCTGAGCTTGTTCTTGTTCCATATTAACAAGCACTTGCCCTTTTTTTACGTGCTGACCTTCGCTGATGTTTATTTGTGATATAACACCATCTGTAGATGCCTGTATTACTTGGGTACGCTGGGCTGCTATAACATTGCCTCGAGCTCGTGCAACCGATTCAATCTTGCTAACTGATGCCCATACAATTAAGCAGGCAAGTAGAGTAACAATTATCAGTATTAATAGACTTACGCGAATATAATCAAATTTTGTTCTCATTATTATTGCCTATTTATTATTGCTCTTAAGATATTCGAGGACATCATTTTTTTGGCCATCAATAAATCGACCGTCAGCCGTAATGATAATGAGTCGATTTACCAGTTCGAGAGTGCTAAATTTATGTGTCACCATGATCATTACGCTATTCTCAGTTAGAACATTATTAATTGCTGTGATTGCTCGCCTTTCTGTTTCCGGGTCAAGAGAAGAGGTTGGTTCATCGAAAAGCCATATATTTTTGTTTCTTAGCAATACCATAGACAAAGATATTAGCTGCTGCTGTCCCGCCGATAAACCATCTCCTTTTTCTCCAATAGGCAGGTCAAGGCCTTTTGGATTATTGGCGATAAGATCTATAAGCCCGGTTGTTTTACTAATATTTATAATCTCTTGCTCAGTTGCCTCAGGGCAGATTACCTGGAAATTAGAGCGCAAGGTACCGGCAAAAAGGGTCGGAGACTGCGGAAGATAAGCGATGGAGTTGCTTAGTGACTCACGCGATATGTGCCTGATATCAAGGCCATCAAGATGTATCTGACCTGAAGTTTGAGGGTAAAGGCCGATCAGCAGTTTCAGTAGGGTTGATTTTCCTGCACCGACCGAACCGATGATCCCTACTCTTTCACCTTTTTCAATTTTCAGACGCGGAACCTGTAAGGGGTGATGGCGACCTGGAAACTCATAAGTCATACTATCAATCCACCACTCGCCATTTAAAATATCGGGAGAAAGGGTGTTACTTTCTAGTTGGTTTTCTGTTTCCATTTTCAGAAACTGGTTTAATGCATTCTCAGCAACTTTTGCCTGAGCGGCCTGAACTAACAGCATAGGAATGCTTGCAACGGGAGCCAATATTCGTCCGGCAATAATTGAGCTGGCAAGAATGGCTCCGCTAGTGATATTGGTTGTCGTGGCAGCCAATGCTGCACCTGCGGCTACGACAAGCGCATAGCCTACTTGTTGGAAGAATTGTGCAGTATAGGCGGTTGATTCGGAAATATGTCTGATACCCATATCGTTTTCCAACGCTTCAACTGACATCTTATTCCAGCGAGAAGATAATGCCGTAAATATGTTATTTGCTTTAATGGTTTCCAACCCTTGAATGGTTTCCAGAAGCAATCCTTGTTTACGGTTCTGAGTGGTAAATTTCTTTCTTGAATAAGTTCTTATTCTGTAATGCTGTAATACACCATACAAAACCATCATAAGGAAGATCACTGCTGGTATAGACGCTACCAGAGGGCCGGAAAGAAGGAAGAGGGCAAATAAAAATAGAATGGCGTAGGGGGCATCAACAATGCCAAATGAAAATAGAGTGACAAAAAAACCTCTTATTGCTTCATAACCTTGTAGTTGTGAAGAGAAGGTCCCAGAATTGACTGGAATGACGTCAAGGCGGACTTTCATCAATGAATCATAAATATAAACTGAAATCGTTTTGTCCAAATAGGACACGATATGCTCAACAATTCTGCTGCGTAATTTTTGTAATGTATACTGGAAGCAGTAGGCCAGTAAAACGCCAATGGTCAAAACAATTAATGTGTCAGTACCTTGTCTTGGTAAAACTCTGTCATATACCTGCATGCTATACAACGCAGTACCAATGGCAATTAAATTGATAGTGGAGCCAGCAAGGAAAACATAAAGCCATATGGATTTCTTATCATTTAATAGCCCGGTAACGAGTTTTTTAACTGACATTGTTTTTTTGTGTTCATTATTTGCTTTTTTTTTATTCATGGGTGGAAAAACCTTCCTTTTTATATTCCCCAGTATATATTTTTAACTTCCACTCATAAGCGGCAATAGAAGATTGTAGCTGGGCATAGGATATTTCAGAGGCGCTAAGCTCTCGGGCTGCGTTCAACAGGTCAATCCATGTTTTTTGTCCAAACTCAAACTGTCGCGTATAGGATTCAAGTACTTTATTATTTTCAGTAGTTTGGTTTTTGATGAGGTTGATTCTCGATAATGCAGAGTTAAGGCTAACGACTGTACTGTAAATATCATTTTGAAGATAAATTTTTTCACTCTCAAGGTTATATTTCAGGGCGTCGACACGCTGTGTTGAATTACTATAATCATAATAACTGGTAAATCCAGCCCCTGGAGTATACTGGATATTGACCATGATTTTATTGTCAGTGAGTGTGCCGCTATTATTATTTTTATACTGCTCCCGTGAGGCCACAAGGTTAATGTTGGGGAATAAATTAGCCCTTTTGACATCTGCTTGACGACTGGCTACCAGAATATCACTATGAAGCCTTTTGAGAGTAGGTGAGTGTTCAACAGAGCGTTCCAGGTATTTCTCCAGCGGATAACTTTTATCATTCAATGGGAAGGAGAATGCAAGGTATTTGGAATCAAGACCAATACCAACAACACGTGAAAGATTGTTTAACGCAGTTATCTTATCTGCGTTAATAGTGGCAAGATCGCTCTCCGCTTGCATTACTCGGGATCGGATAAAGGTCAGATCTGCTTCACTTGACCGACCGCCTGCTATGCGATTTTCGATGATATTTTGATAGCGCTGATAGCGTGTGAGAGTTTGTAATGTGACTTTTTCCTCTGCTACTTTACTTTGATAGGTTCGCCAGAGATCGATGATACTCAATGCTAATTTATATTTGACTTCGTAAACGCCATCCTCGGCCGATCGGACTCTGGCTTGTGCATATTCAAGACCCGATGTAAGTTTGCCACCTGTCCATAACGGCTGGGTTAAACTAGCACTAAAATTATCACGTCCTTTATTCGCATTACCGTACGATATACTGGGGGTAGGAAGAAACTGATTTCTTGCAGCGCTGACTTCTGACTGCGCTGCATCGACGTTGAATTGACTGGATGTAACGTTGGGATTGTATTGAAAAGCAATAGCAATCATGTCTTCTACAGAAATATTTTTTGTTTCCGAAACGTGAAGGCTTTCGGTGTTTGGTGATGCTATCGATAAGGTAGAGCCTGAAGCGCTTAATAATACTATTGTCAGATACTTTCTCAAGAAATTAACCCTTGGCTTGCTGAACATACTTAATCCTTGAAATTGAAATAATTTTTTTGATTTTTATAAAATAATAGTGAATAGCTTTAATGCTACTGATGATATAAATCAGTCAAATTTATGATTATTTTTTATTTTAGGGTGAATTGCATTTTTCGCAATGCTGATGTCCAATGCAATATAATCTACATGAGATTTTTATTGATTCGGATTACCGTTTGTGAGATTTGCCTTTGTTTTCAATTGACTGATTTTATTGCATTTTTTTTCTGAGGTTATTTTTCAATCACTAGGCCTGGCATTTTTTTATGTGTAAATTTATATATTCTAATGGCGGTTCTTGTTTTTTATATGATGCGGGGCGAAGTGAAATAGAGGGCTACTGGTTTACTGTTATTGGAAACGAGATGAAGATAGTAAAATCTTTCAATTGTCATTTCCTTATTTTAAAGGCCTGACACGGAAATAAAAAACCGTATCAGGCCTTTACGGTTAGATTACAGAGGTTATTGAGTTTTTAATATCGGTGTCTACTATCAGCTGTGCTGAATTGTTAGCTGTGTTATAAACATGATAAGTTTGTCCTCCGGCAGTGACATCATTGCTATAAACCCAGGTACCGCTGGTGATGGTTAATGTACCTGCATTTACGCTAGCTGAAGTGATCACCATTTGATGTTGGCCATTGGCAGTATTTAAACCTGCAAAAATTTTATCATCAAAGATGTTACTGTCCGACTGCAATACATCCGACAGGGATAGTGTCAGCGCACTTTTATCATCTCCCAAATCAACGCGAGCAACTTTTCCATGTGAGGAGAGTTGGGTAAAATCTATTTGCCTTCCATTGGTAACCTGCACACCTGGTAAGGCACTATTATTACCGATAGCCGAGCCGTTAAGAGAAGTCTGTACAACAATATTCAACTGTTCGTTTGTAACTATATTAATTGTATAGACACTGGAGGAACTGAGAATAGTATCATCTGCAGCTACAATTTTAGCTGTTATATTGTGGTTTCCTACAGTTAAGCCAGGTGCAGAATAAGTCCATGTATTGGTGATAGGATCAACGGTGGCATAACCAGCCAGCTTTGTTGTATCAACATATATCGCCACATGCTCACCAGCGAGAAGAGGCGATGTAAGCGTGCCCCTTAAATCAGGGCTTGTATCATCACTACTTGATCCACTCGCAAATAAGCCCGTGTGGAATCCAGAGTCATCGTTTAAAGAAGTGATACTGGTTACCGCATAGTTATAGGTGAACCTTGGTGAGAAATTCCCTAGATCCCCGGTGCCGCTGTTCTCAACTCGGGCTGTGATGTTACTTTCACCTGCTGCAAGGCTCGGAGTATAGCTCCACGTTAGTCCTGAAGCATCGACGATTGCGGAACCTAATTTTGTACCATTACGGTATATGACCACGCTTTCTCCTGGCCGAAGCGCGTTGCTGATGGTACCTCTCAGTGTGGGGGTATTGTCATCTGTAGAAACAGGCGTAGTCACTGTCCCCTGATTGACCCCCTGATTATCGGTATAACCGGTAATGTCAGTCGTTGTTAATAATGCTCCTGTACTTGGTACAATGATATTAACATAACCGCTAACGGAAATATTGGATAAGGTGCCGTCCTGATTTTCTACTTTAAGCTCTATACTGTGCTGACCCAATGCGAGTGGCGTTAAAAATGCGTATGTGGCAACGGTTCTGGCAGCATTTAATGTTGCCATGCCGACTTTCACACCATCAAGATATACTGATATCTGCTCTACGCTTAACACTGCAGAAGTAAAATAAAGTTTGATCTCAGGTTCATTATCATCTGTATTTAGTCTTGCTGTAGAGGAAGTGTTTCTAAATAGTGTTTCCCCGGTAACGCTGCCTACATCATCTCCGTAAGTGCCTCCGAATGCATTAGTGGTGATTATTTCATTCACTACTTTAGCCGCTGATGATACTGATACTCTACCGGTCGCCTGGTTATAAACTTCGGCGGTGACATTTTTCAGGCCTGCTGAGTAATAAGTATATGACCACGCTAATCCAGTACTGTCTACAGTTGCATAACCATTCAATAAAGTACCACTGGCATAAATACGTATCACATCACCAGGTTTTAGCTGTGTTGATAGTGTGCCGTTAAGTACAACTGCTGTGCTGTTAGAGGGAATAGCAATTGAGTGCCCGTCGGGTACAATGACACCTCCGTTTGTCACTGTTGTAATAGCGACAACTTGAGTTGGTACATAACCTGGATCTACAACATTAATCTGATAATCAGATGGTGAGCTAATAACCGTTCCAGCACTGTTCTCTACAACAGCACTTAGATTGTATAAGCCGCTAGTTAACGTTGGTGTAAACGACCAGGTTCGTGTTACAGCATCGACTACAGCATAACCAATTCGACCGAGAGTTTTGTCGTAAATTGCTAATTGTTCACCGCTGGCTAATGGTTGACTTAAAACACCACTTAATAAAGGAGTGGTGTCGTCGGTAACGTCACCATTATTGATCTTTCCAGTTAAATTCCCAAAATTATCGCTTGCATTCATTGATGATGTTAGGTAGTTATAATTGAAATCTGTAGATATACCATTTATTGTATATCCATATGTGGTATGTTCTACGCGGAAACTAAATCTATTAAGAGATTTAGTTAGCGTGTCGCTCTGATAACTCCAGGTCAATGTTGAATTATCAACTGTAGCAACTCCGACTCTAACTCCATTATTGTAAACAGAAAGCTGTTCACCTAACCTCAATGCCCCTGAAAGGGTTCCAGTAAACGAAGGTGTGTTATCATAGCCCAGTTCCCCGCTACTAAGAATAATGTTTCTACCTTCACTATCCCTTGCTCCTAAAATTTGGATTCGCTGGTCTGGAGAAATCGTTACATTGATGTTGTCACTGGATAAGATTACTGTTGAGCTGTTTTCAACTTTTGCCTGGAATGAATATGTACCTGAGTTAAGCTCATTGAGAACAAAGCTCCATCGACCGGTTGCTGCATCAATGGATGCCTCCCCTAATCTGGTTGTTCCTTGATATATATATAAATGCTGTTCTGCTGTGAGTGCTGTTGCAATATTCCCGGATAAAATCGGAGTGTGGTCATCTGACACCACAGCTGGTGCATTAATGGTGAAGTTTCTAAGAACACCAGGGTGAAAATAAGAATAGACATCGTTAATGTTCTGTTGAGCTAATTGCTCATTGGTGTAACTATTCATTGACGTTTTAGATGTCGAAACAACAATATTGGAGCCATAAACCCCATAATCGTCAAAAGATGCGAATCCTTGTCTGACTTGCACCGAGTTGATGTTATAAATTCCACCTAGATCAATTTCAAACCACGCCTGTCTATCCGTATTTCCTGTTGAGGCAAATCCTCCCCAACCAACATTGTTATCCGTTAATTTACCTGCTTTTCCTGCTGCCACATTTACCAGAACCCCATTAACTATGGAATAAACGTAAACTTCTCCAATTATCAATGTGGTGTACGAGCTTAGACCTGAAATGCGAATGAAGCGGGTTTCATTTATCAGAGGTAGATTGCCCATGTTAAATGCAGGTCCTGATGACGTGGCAGTATCATCGTAAAATGTATCTAAGGTTAATCCAGAAACAATAAACATTCGCTCACCGGATGTTGCACCATTTTGCCCGCTGGTGTTTTCAACCCTGGCAGTCAAATTATGAGTGCCGCCGCTGAGTGGACCTACTGCCAGTGACCAGGTGAGTGCGCTCGGGTTACTGCTGTCTACTGTTGCAGTACCTAGTCTGGTTGTACCATCGTATACCACTATGCTATCCCCCGAGCCCAGAGTGGCAGAAAGTGTTCCGCCGATAAGGGGGGTGATATCATCGGTAACACCATTATTCGCTATGTTTCCCTGAGATCCTCCAGCATTATCGTTAACGGTAGTTATCTCAACCGTCTGGTAAGGCACGAATGTTAGCGTGAAATCGTCGCTGGCAATTAGAATGGTACCGTCTGCTTTTTCAATTTTTGCCGAGAACGTATGCTCACCTGAACTCAGGCCTGTTGTTGGCGTATATTCCCACCCTGTTCCTGATGCGTTAACGGTGGCGTATCCCAAACGTGTAGTGCCATCATAAATGCCCACTTTTTCACCGCTTAGAAGTTGCGCTGTTAATGTACCACTCAACGTTGGCGTTGCGTCATCGGTACTACTTCTGCTGGTGAGCACTCCAGTGGATGCACCAACATTATCTGAAGCGCTAAGGGTGGATAAACTCGTAATATTGGTATTGAACGATGCTGAATCAGCGCCATTTAATCCGGTATCTTTTTCTACCCTGGCGGTGAAACTATGGGTGCCGGTACTCAGAGATGAGGCTGTATATGACCATGATGTTCCCTGGGAAATTGTTGCTGTTCCCAGTCTTGTATTGCCGTCATATATGGCCAGCGTTTCGCCACTTCTTAGCGTTGCGCTGATTGTCCCTGAAATAACCAGACTGGAATCATCGGTCGAACTGTTATTACTTACGTTTCCGGTCGTTACCCCAACATTATCTGCAACTCCGGTGATATTCGCGGTCGTTGTGGGCGCCGCTGTCTCAATAGTAACTGCATAAGCTGTTCCGGCCGCGGACTGATTACCGGCGGCATCGGCCACGCGAGCGGTGTAGGAGGGCGTTGAGCCATTGGCCAGCGTTCTGGTGTCGGCATAGCTCCAGGTATTGTTGACGCTGTTAACGGTAGCGGTTCCCAGGAGCGTGGTACCGTCATAGATCTTCACGGTCTCGCCGGTTACCAGGGCTGAATTGAGTGTGCCGGAGACGACCGGGCTGGTGTCATCGGTGCTGCCACCGCGGGCTACGTTGCCGGTCACAGTACCCACATCATCCGCAACGCCCGTGACGGAGGCGGTTGTTATCGGCGCCGTTGTGTCTATGGTTAGCGTATAAGCTGTTCCGGCCGCGGACTGATTACCGGCGGCATCGGCCACGCGAGCGGTGTAGGAGGGCGTTGAGCCATTGGCCAGCGTTCTGGTGTCGGCATAGCTCCAGGTATTGTTGACGCTGTCAACGTTAGCGGTTCCCAGGAGCGTGGTACCGTCATAGACCTTCACGGTCTCGCCGGTTACCAGGGCTGAACTGAGTGTGCCGGAGACAACCGGGCTGGTGTCATCGGTGCTGCCACCGCGGGCTACGTTGCCGGTCACAATACCCACATCATCCGCAACGCCCGTGACGGCGGCAGTTGTTGTCGGCGCCGTTGTGTCGATGGTTACCGTATAAGCTGTTCCGGCCGCGGACTGATTACCGGCGGCATCGGCCACGCGAGCGGTGTAGGAGGGCGTTGAGCCATTGGCCAGCGTTCTGGTGTCGGCATAGCTCCAGGTATTGTTGACGCTGTCAACGGTAGCGGTTCCCAGGAGCGTGGTACCGTCATAGACCTTCACGGTTTCGCCGGTTACCAGGGCTGAACTGAGTGTGCCGGAGACGACCGGGCTGGTGTCATCGGTGCTGCCATCCCGGGCCACGTTGCCGGTCACAATACCCACATCATCCGCAACGCCCGTGACCGATGCCGTAGTTGATGGGGGAGTGATGTCCACAATAACATTATACCCAGGCTGGGCATTCGACTCGCTACCGAGGGCATTAGTGACTTTAGCTGTATAGAATGGTTTAGCACCATCGTCGAGCGTTCGGGGATCCGTGAAGTTCCAGGTAAGATTGAGATTATCAATAACGGCAGTGCCCAGAAACAACGTACCGTCGTAAATGCGTACGGTATCGCCAGCCTCGAGCGCCTTGTCCAGCGTTCCTTGCAGTTCTAGAGTGGTATCATTCGTTACTGCACCACGTGCGACTTGTCCTGAGTCATCTTGCACACGGCTAATGCTAGCTGTCGCCGCCGGCAAAAGATCAACAATATTTACTTTGTAGGCAACCCCAGCAGCCGACTCTATGCCCGTGGAATTGATGACCTGTGCGGTATAGGAAGGTTTATCACCATTTACCAGCGTTCGGGTATCATTATAGCTCCAGGTATTGCTGGTATTATCAACGGTAGCTGTTCCCAGGAAGACGCCGCCGTCATAAATACGGACCGTCTCGCCATCAGCAAGTGAACCACTCAAATTCCCTGAAATCTGCAGGTGTGTATCGTCGGTGTTGCCCCCGTTGACGACCTCACCGGTTATTGCGCCAACATCGTCAATAACAGAGGTGATGGCTGCCGTAGCTGTTGGTGGCAGGGTAGAGATATGAATAACATAAGGTGTACTGGGCGGTGACTGTCTTCCTTCACTGTCGGAAACCAACACAGTATAAGACGGATTATCACCATTTTTTAGCGATCGGGTATCCGTATAATGCCAGGTATTGGTGGCGCTATCATAAATCGCATTGCCCAACAAATTACCGTTATCGAATATTTTTATGCTCTGACTGGCGGTAAGGGGGGCGCTGATTGAGCCCGATAGCACCGGATTTGTCGCGTCGGATGTACCACCTCTTGCAATATTCCCGATAATAGTGCCGATATTATCATTGATTCCAGTAATATCAGGGACTGGAAGTTCAGTTACCTCCGGAGATATGGGGTTGGTAGGGGCGCTGGGTTTGGAGTCATGATCTGAATGATGATTATTAAATAAAATAGCCATAGCGCCGCCTACAGCGCTGGCACCCAGGGCCCACCACCATGCGACTTTTTTATCGTCGTCATCATCGTTTTTATCAACCGTTTTTTTAGCGTCCTTCGTCACTTCGGCTTTTGCCTGAGCAATAGTATTCCTGGCGCTGTTTAACTCTGTTATAACCGGCTGGTTATTATCTTTTATATTGAGCGCTGGTGAAGGGGTGTTACTTAATGGTGTTTTCGGCTTCATATTTAATTGATTTCCACTGAAATGAGAATGAGCAAGCGAAGGGTAATGCACTCCCTTTTTAATTTTCTTTTTTTATTTTAACCAGAATCACTGTATGTACAATAGATTAGAGTATTGATGCGTTATTTTTATATTTTAATTTTTATCCGCCGCTATGTGTTTGTCAGTTTGTTAAAAATCAATAAAAACAATGAATTATGTTTTTAACTTGATTTGGATTGGTTTTTTGTGTTTATTTTATTGTGTAACTTTACATATGTGTATTTTTGCTTGTGTAGTTGGAGTGTGATGAAGGGTGAAGTATCGCTTGATAATACTTTAGCACGTGTAAGGAGAGGCCGATTTTATCAGGTTTTTATAATCGGCCACTTCATTAAACTAAATCGATCGGTCTGCGTTTTAAATGATGATTACATGGCTGTTTATCAGGGTCGTAACATCTGTAGTATTCAGTACTGTACCTTGCAAAATAATATTTTGCATTGTAGTGCCTGTACCTTTTCCATCGATATCAATCGTAATGTTGGTATTACCACCCCCGGTGGTTATGGTTACCCAATCGGCTATGTTAGATCCGCTACTTCCTTTTAAGCCAACCAGTAAGTCGCCGATATCTAGTTTGTCGCCGCTTGTGCCATTCCACGCCTCAAAATCCTTGATGATATCGGTGGCGTTGCCAGTGGCATCTCCCGCACGCCAGACAAATAAATCGTTATCCGTGGCTGTGCCTCCGATACCTCCGCCCCGACCCCACATAGTGTCATTGCCGCGGCCACCAATAATAGTGTCATTACCATAACCGCCCATTATCCAGTCATTGCCGTCCCCTGCGTCGATATAATCATTGCCACCACCCATTACTTGCTCAAACATCCGGTTTTCTGTGTTACTGCCGCCGGGTCCATCTCTTAGAGCATTCAGGGTAGTGTTGTACGCATCTGCAGTAGTTCCGGTATTGTCTGTGGCGCCAGCAATATTTTTTCCATCAGATTCAATGATAGCCGCGCCTTTATTCGTCATATTATCTGAATCTGCGTCAACGGCTGCACCGCCACCGCCGGAGGTTCTGTTGCTACCATCAGGTCCATATCCGGCTGAACTGCTAACGGCTGCACCCAGAGTGCTGCCTGAAGAAATGCTGGTTGTATTTGTGCCACCATTGCCTCCATTACCGGCGCCGACTCCACCCACGGCACCTGTTGACCCTCCAACATAAAAACCACCGCCGCCGCCACCACCGCCACCATATCCACCTGCTGAGCCGTTCATGGTGTTATTGACGTTAGAACCAGAGAATCCATCACCAAAAATAATATCGTTCCCAGCCCCGCCAAAGATTCGGTCATCGCCACCGCCGCCTGCGCCAGGTGCACCGGTGCGTGTTCCTGACGCTCCACCGCCACCCCCACCGCCAGAACCATCGCCGAAAATAAGATCGTTCTCTGTGGTACCAATTAAAGTATCGGCGAGGCCAATGCCGGCGCTACCGGCTTCACCGGTTCCCGATGAGACACTTATTGCACCTTTTCCTCCTTTTCCTGATTCATCTCCCCAAATAACAGCCTGTGAATTTCCTATATTAAATTGGAGATTGCCATGAATATCATATTGACGGCCCCATGCATCAGGTTCAGAAATGGTATAAGAAACTTCAGCTGCAGTACCATTTTCAATAAGCGATGAGGGGGTTTGGTTATAGGTAATGCGCACTTTACCGGACACGATATCTTGCATAGTGATTCGGGTTGTGACGTTACCGTTCAGATAAACAGTGGCATTAGTGAGGATGTCAAAGGTGATGAATATCTTATCGGGGCGAGCATCCGGCTGTAAGCCAAAATGAGCCAATGTCAGTATTTCTCCATTGGATGAGCCATTGACTAAAAATCCATCTGATGGTTGATCGGAACTGCTAGTAGAGCGATTGAGTTGAAGGGCTGTTTGTGTCTGCAGGCTGGCAAGAGGGCCAGAAGCATCCACAAGCTGGCTGCCAAGTGATATCACAGCGCGGTTACCCGCGAGGTCGACCTGCTGAATTTTTAAATTGGTATAGTTGCCAGCAGGAATATTTACCCATTGATCCAATGTTGCCGTGGCGGCGTTGGTGGTAAATGTCGCTAGTTGCTCGCCAGTATCAACGACACCATTATTGTTTGTGTCGTTAAAAAAGATAATGGTGGATGATACTTCACCAGTACCTGTTAGTTGGGGTGCTGTACTGATAATACCATCGTCGTTAGCGCCGCTATTTAATTTTGCCGTAATGACCGAGCTGGTATCAAGAATTATTGGGCTATGTGCCGCAGATGCGGAGGAGCTATTTCCGGCGGTATTATTCGCGATTGCCTTAATATTATTGTAAGTCCCGCTGGCCATAACCGTGGTTGTAATACTGGTTGTACCATTAGCACCGAGGGTTCCGCTCCCCAGTAATTCCCCTGCATCTACCACACCATTGTTATTAACATCATTGAATACGCGAACGGCAGAACCATCGGTTCCTGTGAGATTAAAGGTCATTGTTGTAACGTTAGTCACATTATCCGTATCGGATGTACCGCTATCGGAGGACGCACTGAGATCAAGCGTAGGCGTTGAGGGCGTGATAGGTGTAGTTCCTGTATATACCGTCACGGTATAAGCGGTTCCGGCGGCGGATTGTGTACCTAATGAGTCAGTTACGCGGGCGGTATAGGAGGGTTTATCTCCGCTCGAGAGCGTTCTGGTATCGGTGTAGCTCCAGGTTCCACCGGCTGTATTGATGGTGGCGGTGCCGAGGAAAACCAAACCGTCATAGATACGCACACTTTCACCTGTAGCAAGTGTTGCACTCAATGTGCCCGAAATTACCAGACTTGTGTCGTCAGTTGTGCCTCCATTGGGGACGTTGCCGGTAACGGGCCCCACGCTATCCGTTACTCCGGTCACCGCTGCGACAGTTGTCGGACCTGTGGTTACCACATTCACATGGTAGGCAGAACCCGCTGTTGAAAGATTACCTGCTGCGTCTGCCACCTGTGCGGTATAAAAAGGGGTTGCACCATTTGCCAGAGTGCGTGTTTCCGTATAGCTCCAACTGTTTGTAGCATTATTAACGGAAGCAATTCCGAGGAAAGTAACGCCGTCATAGATACGCACGACTTCACCGTTAGCCAGAGATGTGCTGAGAGTACCGGAAATGACCAACTGGGTGTCGTCAGTTGTCCCTCCGTTAGCAACATTCCCCGTAACTATACCAACATTGTCGGCTACTCCGGTAACACTAGCCGTGGTTGTCGGGGCAGTGGTATCAATAGTCACACTATAAGCCGTGCCTGACGCTGACATATTGCCGGCTGTATCTGCAACCCGTGCGGTATAAGAAGTGATTGCACCGTTGAGTAGGGTACGAGTGTCGGTATAACTCCAGTTGTTGGCGCTGGGGTTAATTGTAGCCACGCCAAGAAATACCGTGCCGTCATAGATTCGGACCGTTTCGCCAGTTGCTGGGGTTGCGTTAAACGTCCCGGTGATGACCAGTCTGGTGTCATCAGTCGTTGTGCCATTTTCAACGTTGCCGGTGATAATTCCCGTATCATCGGCAACGCCAGTGACGCTAGCTGTCGTCTCCGGCACGGAGGTCACAATGGTCACGTTCCATGCTGTTCCAGCCGTAGAGAGATTACCAGCAGCATCAGAAACTTGTGCCGTAAAAGAAGGTGTTGCACCATCATCCAGGATTCTGGTGTCGGTGTAATGCCAGGTTTTATTTACGTTATCAACGGTAGCGGTACCCAGGAAGGTAGAGCCATCATAAACACGCACGCTTTCTCCGGTCTCCAGTGCCTTGTGCAGCGTGCCGCTTATTTCGAGGCTCTGGTCATCAGTTGTGCCGCCAGCAGCGACCTCGCCTGTGACAATACCTACATTGTCAGTTACCGCAGTGACTTCGGCTATATTGGTTTCAATCGTGACGCTGTAAGCATCACCTGCATCTGACTGAGCGCCAATACTGTTTGCAACCCGTGCGGTATAGGAGGGAGACGTGCCATTCGTCAGAGTTCGTGTATCGGTGTAACTCCATGTGCTAGTGCTGACATTAATCGTGGCATTGCCGAGGTATGTCGTACCGTCATATATACGCACAGTTTCCTGTAAGGCGGGGACTTTGCTAAGCGTGCCTGAAATAACCAGATTGGTGTCATCGGTAGTACCGCCGTTTGCCACGTTGCCGGTGACAGCACCCACGTTATCCGTTACTCCGGTAACAGTAGCTGTCGTGGCAGGGACAGTCGTATCTATGGTGACGCTATAGGGCGTACCTGCGTCAGACATATTTCCCGCTGCATCAGCAACTCTTGCTGTATAAGAAGGCGCTGCGCCGTTTTTCAGGCTTCGCGTGTCTGCATAACGCCAGGTATTGTGGCTTAAATCAACGGTAGCAATGCCCAGGAAGGTGGCGCCATCATAAATGCGAATGGTCTCTCCGTTTGCTGCTGCGGCGCTAAGCGTACCTGAAATAACCAAACTGGTGTCGTCAGTTGTTCCCCCGCTAGCAACATTACCCGTGATGACCCCAGCGTCGTCAGCTACGCCGGTGACTATTGCTGAGGTAGTTGGGACAGAAGTATCAATGGTTACGCTATAGGGCACACCTGCAGCGGACTGATTTCCTGCGGCATCGGTGACTCGCGCGGTATAGGAGGGGATGGCACCGTTAACCAAGGTACGGGAGTCAGTATATGTCCAGGTTTGATTTACCCTGTCAACGCTGGCCATACCAAGAAACGTCGTGCCGTCATATACGCGGATGGTATCACCCGCCACAAGGGGGCCGTTAAGCGTCCCGGAGATAAATAAATGCGAGTCATCGGTTGTATTGCCGCTCGTAACATTGCCGGTAATAATCCCAACGTCATCTTCAACTCCGGTCACGGTTGCCGTTGTCGTAGGCGGGGATGTATCTATAGACACACTCCATGACGCACCGGATGAATTAAAATTCCCATCAGAATCGGCAACCTGGGCGTTGTAAGATGGTTTGTCGCCGTCGCTCAGTGTACGGGCATCGGTATAACGCCAGGTCTGCCCGATGTTGTCCACGATAGCCGTTCCCAGGAAGGTTTTGCCGTCATAGATGCGAACAGTTTCACCGTCTTTCAGTGGGGCGCTTAGCGAGCCAGAGAGCTGTAAACTTGTCTCATTCGTTGCTCCGCCATTCTCCATGACGGTGCCAGTATGAGTCACCACACTGTTAATGTTGGCGGTCGTGGTGGGGAGAATGACAATATGAATCTCATAAGACTCACTCACCTGCGACGCTCTGCCATCACTATCGATAACCTGAGCGGTATAGGACGGATTAACACCATTCTTCAACGATCTGGTATCAGCATAACGCCAGGTCAGGGTGGCAGCATCGAAAGTGGCATTGCCGAGGAAATTACCGTTGTCGAATATGTTTATGGTTTGTCTGGCGGTGAGGGGGGCTGTGGTTTTGCCTGTTAATATAGGATTTGCATCATCTGAAATCCCACCTCTTGTAATATTCCCGATAATGGGGCCAACATTATCATTGATCGCGGTTATTTCTGCGCTGGGTATCGCCATCACACCTTCAGGCGGCGTTGGCCTGGCTGGCAAGTCAGGGCGTGGTTCATCTCCTGAACTATGACCACCCAATATCGCTGCCGTAACGCCACCCAGCGCGCCAATACCCAGAGCCCACCATCCAAGTTTTTTATAGCCCTCGTGATCATCTTTATTCTCAACGTTTTTTTTTGCTTCACGGGTTATCAGATGAGAGCCAGGGGTAACGGTGGTTTGTCCTGCCCCCGGACCTGATATGATCTGTTCCTGGCTATTCTTAGTGGGTTTTTCAATTGATTCTTTATGGCGGGCTGAATATGTTTTCTTCATAGAAAAATACACTTCTATATGATTAGAGAGAAGTTGGTAAATGTTTGGAGTTGTAGATGTTGCATAAATCCAAAGTATTATTTATTCATTCTAACTCAAAACAAATGTTAAACAATTAATGAATCAGTGATCATTCTGGCGATCGGCCTTTTTGTCTTAAGTTATGTGTACTAATGCAGTGTTTATTTAAATTAAAAAACCTTTCTTAACATGGTGTTATGCTCTTCCTGAGGTGTGTTTTTTTTGCGTGGGCGTAATTGGGTTTTGTGTAATATTACTCATCCATCCCGAGCTGACTAGGAATTTTCTTGCTTGCAAAGTTATAATCGTGATTGCGGGTGTTGTTAAGTATCACATATATCAGTGTCTGATGAGCTTGCCTAATTATGGCTGCCGGCGTTGTTAGTGTGCCTGTCATTTTATTTTACTTTGTATTCGCTGGGGCTAAGAAGATGAAAACCTTCTCTTTCAAGAGATTCGATGCTTTTTATGCATGTGCTAGTGTTGGGGTTAGATATTTTATTTATTTTATAAAGGCCTTCTGGTCAGTGATTTTGTTGGTTGCTGGCGGTGTTTTCCTTTTTCTTGATGACATCGTTTCATCTATAAAATCCACGCCGCATCCGGCATTGGTATATACTATTTTTGCTTTTTTAATCATGGGTATTGTTTTGGCTGGGTGGACATTAATAAAATTATTTTTCTACGATTCTTTTGCCAGAAAATGGCGTAGAAGCGATAGTTCTCAATATGCCACCCTGGTCAATGGTTTATCACATGCGATGCCCTATAAAGAGGCCTTTGGTTTATTAGTCAGCTATGTCGAAAATCCTTTAAATCATCACCGAAATGAATTGCAGCGTCAGGTCGAGCATGCTGAAAAAGAGATCGGCGAGAGACTTTCTTTCCCGGGCTTTATTGCAGGAGCATTGGTTGGCATTGGGCTGGTGGGAACGTTTATCGGCCTGCTTGGCGCACTTGAGGATTTGGGCAAACTTTTCGCCGCGTTAACCGGCGGGGGGGATAATAGTGACCCAACGGCAATGTTTAGTGCCATGCTTGTGCAACTTCAGGCTCCGATGAAGAGCATGGGTACTGCATTCGTTGCTTCACTTTATGGCTTGTTGGGATCTTTGATACTCGGCGCTGTTGTACTCTCCGTGGGGAAAACTGCCACCACATTACTGGGGCGGGTTCACGATACGGCATTCGATACCTTCGATAAGTTATCCATGAATTATGCTGCTCTGCAGGTGGTAAATGAAAAAACGCAGGTGAGCGATTCAGAGATGGTTCAGTTGGTAATGATCAAGGATGATTTACTATCAAAATTCTTTAATGTTACCCAGCAGCTTAGTGCAGTCACAGAGGCAATGACTGCGACCGCAAAGGCGCTCAATGAGCGTAACCTCATCGATAAAAAATTCACAACTGTATTGAGTTCTGGCTCCCACTGGATTGATTCATGGCAGCAAATAAATGAGCAACTCACTAGTTTGCGTTCTGAGCAGCAAGGGCAAAATACAAAATTGTTACTTTCAAATAATGACATATTAAAAGCTATTAACACCTCAAGCGAAAAAATGGCGTTGTTCAATACCTTGTTAGCCGAAGCATTAGATGCATCAGAGGGGAAGGTATTTTCTGTTGGGAATGAAGTTTCGATGATTCTCGACGGGCTAAATGCCTGCCGTTACTCCTTTGAGGGTGTATCAGCTAAATTACGTACAATTGTTTCAATGTCAGTAGATAGAGATTAAACAATATGGCCACCGCAGATACGAAAATTACATTAAATAATATTGCCCTAAGTGATGTTAAAGAAATAAAAGTAGCAGATACCGACCTTGTTATTACCTTAAGGTCTGGGAAACGTGCAGTAATCAAGGATGGTGCGCTAAGGTCAATGATTGATAGCCAATTTAAAATTCAATTTACTGACAAAGAGATCGAAGGCGCAGCGCTGTTACGCATGGCCGGTAAAATGGAAGTTAGTGAATTAAGTGATGTGGCTGTTGCGAGTGCGGATCAATCTAATGAGGATGTACTGGTCAGTGACAGTGGTGCTTCGGACAATAAGACTGCGGGATCTGCAAGCGCTGTGAGTGAGAATGCCACGTCCACGGCAGTGGCACCAGATGGTATTTTTGCGACGATACTTAAATGGGCTCCAACAGCAACTATCATCGGAGCGGTAGGGGCTGTAGCGGGAGTTTTCTTGGGTGGCGGAGGTGGAGGGGGCGAAAGCGGCGGTGCAACAACAACAACTACTCTTCCTCCAACATCAACGCCTGTGCCGACAAAATTGGATTTGACCAAAGCAAGCATAGACGGTGTGAATGCAATTGAGGCTCAGTCGACAGACGGGGTTGTCAGTGTCGTTGCAGCTTCAGGGACCGTCGTATCACTTTCATTTGCCGGTACCAATGGGACTGTAACTCGTCAGGTAACAGGGGCAGGCGCGGAGCTTCCCGTTGCTATTACTTTGACGGCAGAAGAGCTTGCTCAATTGGGACAAGGCAATATTGTGGTTACGGGGTCTACTTCATCCGGACAGGTTTTGCCTGCGGTAAATTTTTTGTTAGATACCATTGCGCCCGACGTGGCTGAAGCACTACTTGATAAGAAATCAGATTCTGGTGTGAAAAATGATGATTTTATCACGGCAAAAAATAACCTCTCCTTTAACGTGAAAGGAGAGCTAGGAGCAACAGTTAAAATATATAATGACAGCAACAATAATAACAAGTTAGATGAAGGTGAGTTGATTGGACAAACAACCCTAAAAGGGAGTGCGCAAGGCGTTGTGGATGTTGCATATCTTGCACAAGGTGAATATAACAATCTGAAAGTCTTACAAGAAGATATTACAGGTAATCAAAGTGCTTCGACAAAGCTGGCGGATATTACGATTGATAATACCGTGCCTGATTCTCAGGTAACATTAACACCTGGGAGTGATAGCGGCATTAATAATGATAATATTACTTATAATACTAAGGTCACGGTGACGGTAAGTGGCGAAAAAGGAAGCCAGGCGATTGTTTTTAATGATTTAAATAATAATAATAAATTCGATGCCGGGGAGGAGTTGGCTAACTTTACAATGACCGGAGATAAACAGGATATCTCTGTTAATCTTCGTGCCAATGACACCAACAGGTTACAAGTGATCGTTACCGATGTTGCTGGAAACCAGCAGGGGTCAACGCAACCCTTAGTGATTATTGCTGATGTTAATCCCCCAGTGTTTATTGATAAAGTCGCGCTGTTATTATCCAGCGGAAGCAGCATTGATGCGATGGATAATAATATTTTAATAAACTCTTCGCGGGCTACGGAAACGTTAACAGCAGGCCACTTTGGACTGGCCAGCGATTTCCCTAAAAATATTACAATAACATTCTATAATTTAACGAATACCTTAGTTTATAAAGAAGGTGTACTGGCGAACAGCGTAACACTTGAAGATATTATGCTGGGCAGAGTGACTATTGCTTATACGCAGACTGATGCTAACCAGCAGGGGAGCTTCGCGCGCGTGGATTACAGCATTACGCAGCCTTCAGTAAGGAGCGAGTCCGAATTCAAAATCAATGATTCTCTGTCGTTTAAGTCCAGTGATAACGCAATGATTATTTGGGCCGACGGGTCTGGTAATGGCGGGAGCAGTTCAAAATGGACAAGCGGCAGTTCCTATGCTGGAGGAAATGGCGGCGGCAGTAACGATAATATTGTCGGTACCGCACAAGGCGATCTGATATTTGGCGATGGTTCTGGCGGAGGCGGCGGGAGACACCCTTATGCCGGTGATCCGAGTGGGAACTCCCGAGGTGGCCTTGCCGGAGGTGGAGATGATTACATAGATGCCGGAGAGGGAGACGATATTATATTCGGTGATGGTTTCTCCGGTTGGAGTGGTTCGAATGGTATTGGCGGATATGGCGGCGGCGGCGGCGGCGGCGTGTATGGTGGCAGCGGCGGTTTCGCGGGTGGGCTTGGCGCAGCGGCCGGGGGGGGGAATACCGTTGGTAGTAGCGGAACAACCTTAGGCCCAACTCGAAATCCCGGAGGAGGTAATGGCGGCGGCTGGGGGGTCCAAAATAGCAGTATAAATGACTATGTCGCTGAAACGGACGTCGGTGCGAATGGTTCCTCAACTTTTAACAACAGCGGCGTTGTAAGCTCCACCGTTGCGGATGCACGAAGCCAGTTTCTCAGTGGCACCGGACTCATGTTTACCCAGGATATGGGGCGGGGTAATGATATTATAAATGGTGGCGCAGGTAATGATTACATCATGGGTGGCGGGGGTAACGATATTATTACCGGAGGCCGGGGCAACGATATTATGTATGGTCGCGGCGGCACTGGCTGGTTTAATGGTCAAAATCTTACTAACGTAAACGATAATGATTTATTCGTTTGGAAACGTGGCGATGCTACGGGGAGTTCTGTTGATGTGATCCGTGACTTCCAGGTTTGGGATGGTACTAACGGTGACCGCATAGATATTTCACAATTACTGGAAGGATATAACAAAGACACTAGTGACATCAGCCAATGGATCGTCAGTATTCGTAATAACACAACTCAGGCTGGCACACTGGGTTGGGATAGTGGAAAAACAGGGACAGCGATTATTATTGACGTAGATGGCAATGGTCCGGGCACGAATAGCCAAACTATATTTTTAACAAATGTTAATACGCTGCCCACGGATATCCATACATTAATTAGCAACGGTACGATTATTGTTTAAAGACATCATATGAAAACATCTGGTGGGGGGCCAAATGTTTGGCCCGGTTATGTTGCAGCTGTCGCCGGCCTGGGGATTAGTTTGTTGCTTCTTATCGCCGTACTTGGTCTGGGGATTTTTCAAATTGGTGCAAGCATTCATGAGAAAATAGTCCAGGGGTTTAAGCCAAACATCGACGGTGACATAAAATTAACCTCTCCGGTAGGAGGTGCGGTTCAAAATGATAAAAAAGAGCTGGCGGCATCCGAAGGAGAAAAAACGACTGCTGTGGCAGATATAGGGAACAGTGATGCGGCGTTGAATTTAAAGAGTAGCGAAGCGGTTCGCGTACTTTCCATAGTGCAAGAGAGCAGTAATGGCCTGCAAAAAAAGGGTTCTAATCCTTTGCTAGACATGCCGGGCAATGAAGGTTCAATTAATAATCACGTAGTTATTGAAAACGATCGAAAAGTGCTGTCTGAAAGAAAAAGTGAAGATGATTCAGATATCACGTATCAGTTTTCCGATGGGATCTACAAGCTGAGTGAGGCAGCAAAAAAAATGTCAACTACCATAGTTGAACAACACCTCGTGGGGTATCGCGTCACCATCTCTGCATCAGCTTCGGTTGATGTTGAAACTGCATCGCGTATTGCTTATATACGCATACTTGCAGTACGTAATTATTTTCTTGACAGTGGTTACGAGCGGGAAAAAGTCATTGTCAAATTAATCCCCGTGTCTCCCGATGTTAGTAATCAAAATGCGGTTAAGATTAAATTCATCAGGGATGATAAACCCACGATAGAGTGATTTTTTAATTTTTTGTGAGGCATCATGAGTAAGCAGGAAGAAATAGATTTCTGGCCAGGGTATGTTGATGCGCTAATGAATTTAGTCTTAAATTTACTCTTCCTCTCAGCGATATTCGCTATCGCTATCTTTGTATTAGGTATGGAGTCTTCGAGGCTACGCGTGATTAATGCGGATAATAAAAACAAATCTTCGCTGGAAAATGCAGCGGTGAATAAAGAACCTTACAAAAGTCGAGTTGACCTTATGATTAACAAAGACCGTAGCGTAGAGGCAAAGAATGAATCCTCATCCGAGGCAGGGGCGGACGGTGATCCAGCCAAGGCATCCTTAGGTGCAGCAATTAATGATGTAAATAACCTGGCTTTATCTAACCAAAAAAATGATAAACCTTCAGCATCATCTGGAAAAACTCTGATTGTAAATGTCACTAGCGATCCAGTCGTTCAGAACGAAAATGTAATAGATAAAGTTATTGTGAAAAAGGAAAGAGATAAACTGCTTGCTATTTTATACCCTAAAGATACTGTTGTAATTGATGATGAAGTGAAGTCTGAACTGAATAGTTTGTTTTCGCAAAGTTTTGCCAATAACCAAAAAGTTCTCATTTGGGGTGTTTCATCGGCGAGTTCTGCCGTTTCAAACCGATTAACTTATTTGCGAATTATGGCGGTGAGAAATGTCTTGTTGGATAAGGATGTGCCTAATAAAAACATTTCTATAAGCATCTATGGCGGGAAGGTAGATGCGGCGGGTGGTAAAATATATATCTTAGGGACAGAGTGATATGTTAAAGGAAATTATATTCGTTGGCGCAAATTTTTTTTTAGCCAAAGGTGTAGCTACTATTATAAATAATCTTGAACACCTTATACCAGAGAGATATTCCGTAGTTATTCTAGTCGAACCTGAAAATTGTTATCAAATAAGTAAGGCACAGAAATTCGATGATGATGCTTTGATCGTTATTTTAATGGATCATAAAAATGATTTTAAATTGTTCCAAATACCAGGGGGGAGTAGTCGTGCAATATATGTTGTCGCTAAAGGATCTTGTGAACAGTTGTATGATGATCTTAAAGTGGCTTTTACTAATAGTGATGAGGGGGGTTCGCTAATACATAACTGCATGTACAAGGATTTTTTTTCTCATCGAGAGACAATGTTAATAACATTAATTATGGAAAATTATTCTTTTTCTTCTATATCAACGATTCTTAATATTTCGATGAAGAGTGTTTATTATTGTCGCTCTGAAATTATGAGGAAACTAAACGTTAGCAACGTTGTTGGTATGTATAATAAAGTTCAGCAAATAAGAAATATGCGGATTTTTTTAACTTAGTCGCTAGCGAGCAGCATGTAGATTTAGTTAAAAGTTTTGTCGAGGTTATGCAATGAGTTTTTTATCAAAAAGAAAGATTTACTCAGCTATTAATAACGGTGAGTTTTATGTTATGTATCAGCCTATATATAATAATGTGACGCAGTTGTTTGACTGCGTAGAGGTTTTTTTACGTTGGAGAAATAATGCAGGCGTGGAAATAAACCCGCTTGAATTTATTTCTCAGGCGGAATCATCTGGCTGTATAATTCCTTTGACTTTACATCTTTTTCATTTGGTCAGGGATGATGTTAAGTCATGGTCAGTAATGAAAGATATTAGCATTAGCTTGAATGTGTCTGGTTTACACTTTCAAAGTCAGTTTTTTATTAACGATATCTTTTCGTTAGTGCAGGGAATGCCGAAAAATATTAATTTTATCCTGGAGCTTACCGAGCGTTATCCTTTGCCCAATCATAAACAAATGGTGCAGTTGTTCAATCGATTGAAAGTTATGGGACTGGCATTGTCCCTTGATGATTTTGGTTCCGGCTACAGTAACATTGATACTCTTTCAAAATATCATTTTGACTATGTGAAGTTATCTGGTGATTTGCTAAATGAAATTGACTCAAATGAAAGATCGCTATCCATTGTAACGGGGTGTTTGTCTTTAATAGCCAGTATTAATGCCATTGCAGTGATTGAGAATATAGAAACTGATGCTCAATACTCACTTCTTAAAAGAAACCCATGTTTGTTTCAAGGCTTTTTTCTATCGAAACCTTTATTGAAACATGAGTTTCTGCGTTTTATGGAAATGGATGATTTAGAATTTTGATGGTAGCTTATTGAAGTTAATTAATACGCCGCGTTTTGTTGTGATATAATTTCCATTGTTTAATTCTTTTATTATTTTAGCGATCGAGCTTCTGGATATCTTATGTCTTTTGAGAATATAATCAAATACTGAGGTTTTTTCTCGCTCAGCCTCAGGTAATGCCCAAATTATCTCCAGATGAATTTTAATTATGTCATAAACGCTTCTGTTTTCTGCCAGATTGTGGCTACGATGTTCATTAAGCCCCATGAAATAGCTCATTAATTGTGCTATATCCTTCCACGACTTATCTTTATCAAATATCTCAATAGCGTCCTCATGTGATAACAAATACAGTGAAACATTATCATTTGGAGTGATGTAATAATATTCCGTGCTAAAAAACAACTGGTCAAGACCGACGATGAATGGCGAGTCAAACTTAAAAAGTAATACGCTGTCTTTTTTACGATGTAAGCTAATGCTACCTTCGTCTAAGTAAATAATGCATTTTTTTCCAAAGGGCTCGAAGTTGATGTTTTTATTTGAACCTACAGAAAGTTTTAAAGTGTTTTTGTGATTTTTAATCTTATTCCCTAAACGAGACACGGCTTGATAAGGTATTGTGCTTGACATAATAACTCCATTTCTAATAGGTGCTTGTATCGAATTTATGGGTGATCACCGTGTGAAGTTTAAATAAAAGAAGGCAGTGTAGATGTTTTTTTAGCGTTTTTAACTTCCCTTGTAATGACTAAATTAGCACATTCTTATTTGATTACAATGTGTAATCATACATTTTTGTTTATGTTTTTTTTTACATTGTGCAAGAGATAAATACAACATTTAAATCAGAGTTTCTTAAGTTTTAGGCCCATATTACTGCGTTTATGCGCATACATTGAATAATTGCACTAGTTTTTCTTATGTTTTATTGTGCTCGGTTGTGTAATATTGTGCATTTATAAATACGAATGAGTTAGTGGGTAAATTGTTTTTTGAAAATATGTTGAAAGTATGTGTTCAATTGTTATTTGGCAATGCCGGAAAACGATGTGGATTTGTACATGTTAGCCGCGTTACCAGCAACCCGCAGCGTAGGTTGATAAGGGTTTCTTATTAATTATTACTGTTCTTATCCTCAGGTGAGGGATATCGGGCAGCCATTATATGTGTCATTTTCCGACCCCTGCACTATAGAGTCGTTACGGAACTGATATTGCTATATGCCATGCATAACCAGGCGTAGTCTTGCGGCGCGACAGTATGTTTACTTGCGTATCTTGTGACCAATTCCGATGAGCCTTCAAACAGATATCTTTATATTTTGTGCATACCCTGGTAAGGTTTGTTAATTAAATAGTAGGTGTTGGAAAAATAATACAATCAGGTATGATGACATACGAATGGCCAGGTTGAGCGTCTTTTTGGGAAGTAAGATAATACAACATTAAAAGCTGCAGCCCATGCCGCTCTTCCGTTGATAAGAAAGAATCAACATCAGATAGAAGAAGTTGTGCAGCCAGCTCGATTATTGGGTGATGGGTTGGAACCTTATGCGAACCAGGAAGGTGAGCGACTGATTTACTCGCAACCGGTTGAGTCAGGTTTTATGGGCTACTCTTTCGACTTTGAGATTCACCTTGCCGATCTGGATGCTCTGCATAGGGATGATGACAGACGTGCTGTCTTCGAGATGATTGCACACGGTTTGTTGCAGCATTCGACATTGAGGGGAAATATTCGTTTCACTCTGCGTGATTTTGACGCCCCTGTCGCGAATACGCTTCACGCTTCGTCCGATTTCCTCCCAGAGTTTATTCAGCGAGTGAGCAAGGAGCACAACATTCATATCGAAAGCTATATTGAAGATGCGATGAAACGGGGTTCAGCCAGGAATTGAGTTTTACCTCTTCGCCTGCCGCCTCATGATATTGCCGATGATCGGCCCGAAGGCGACCAGAATAATAAAGCGGGTCATCTGCATCGACATCACAAAGGCGATGTCAATGTGCTTGCTGGAGGCGGCAATAATCGCTATGGAATCCGCGCCGCCGGGGCTCATGGCTAAATAAGCGGTGAGCGGGTCGATATCGGTAACTTTCACCAGCACCGCCGCCATCACCCCGCAAAGGGCAATCAGAATCACAATGCTGATCGCGATGCGGGGCAGTACCTGGGCGGCATGTTTTAGCAGCGGGCGGGTGAATTTCAGCCCAATACGCCAGCCGACAATGGTGTACGCGAGGACCAGCACCCACTGCGGCAGGGCTATCTCTATCCAGTTATTTTGTGAGAGCACCACGCCAGCCACCA
This sequence comes from Cedecea neteri, assembly GCF_000757825.1. Classification (GTDB taxonomy): domain Bacteria; phylum Pseudomonadota; class Gammaproteobacteria; order Enterobacterales; family Enterobacteriaceae; genus Cedecea; species Cedecea selenatireducens. Next base: position 548,073 of record NZ_CP009451.1, on the reverse strand, counting down.
GGGTTATCAGTAGCGCCCCGGCGGGGAGGCGTAGCAGTCTGGCCGCAATACAGGCGAAGGCGATAAGCCCGAAGGTTTCTGCCATCGCAACGTAAGAGCCGTGTGCAAAAAGATCTATCGCCGCCGATGTGGCAGGGACGTGCTCGCCTGAGACTTTCATCAGCACGGAAGCGACGCTTGCCACCATGATCACGCGCAGATATTGCATGGCGGCGACAAGCTGTGTGTCCGCGCCGTTGGCTTCGGCCATCAGCGTCATGGCCGTTGCGGCGCCGGGGCTTAATCCCCAGAACGCGGTGGTGCCGGGCAGGATACGCATGCGGGTTAATATCCAGCCGAGCATCATACAGATAAAAATCACCGAAAAGACGCAGACGATAAACAGCAGCCAGTGAGCGCCAAAGGTGTCGGCGAGGCTGTGGGGCATTTTGCTGGCAATCATGCAGCCGATGATGCCCTGGGCGATGAGAAACAGCGTGCCGTTGGGCTGAATTCTGGCGCCGTTAAGGGAGATAACGATCCCGGCTATCATCGGCCCCAGCAGCAGGGCGGCAGGAATGTTCAGCCAGGTCAGCAGTCCCCCGCAAAGCACGGTGGCAATAATCAGCGTGCTCCACTGCATACGCTGGGGTGACAGCAGGCGATTACCGTTGGGTTGAGCAGGATCTTGTTTCTTCATCGTTCCATAGCCGCCCGCAGCGCGGAAGAATATTCGGTTTAAGCTGGCTCGCGCCAGAGCCGTGGCTTAAACTCATGGGAAGTTACATTATGCGAGGGAGTCCTCGCATAACTCAGGATTCTAGAGGATGTCCTCGCATATCTCAATCGATGCATGCGATTAAATGTTAGCGGATGGAAACGAAATACTTTTATGACAAAACCAGCTCTCTTAACGCCCACACCGCCTAAACGCCTGCGTGGCCATCTTCGCGTGGCGGCTATCACCGAAGCGGCAACCCGGCTCTTCGCCGAAAAGGGCTTTGATGCCGTGACTATGACCGAAATCGCCGCCAGCTCCGGCACGGCAATCGGTTCGCTGTATCGGTTTTTCCCGAACAAAGAGTCGCTGGCCGATGCGCTGCTGCTGGAGTACACCCGTGAGGTGATTGACCGGCTGGAGGTGCTGGAGGCCAGCGTGACCGGGGTGGAAATTCCGAAGGCGGCAGACCTGTTCACCCGCTTTGTGCTCTCGCTTCAGTCACAGCGCACCTTTGCCCTCAGGCTGGTGGAAGAGCGCGGCGAGCATCAAGCGGCCCGACTTCAGTTCAGGGATGCCATGCGTGGCGGGTTTTCCAGCGCGCTCCAGATTGTTATCCCTGGTTTATCCGCCGAACGAGCCGGCCTGATGACTATTGTGATTCTGCAAATGCTCAAAGGCGCGGCGGCGGCCAATCTTCAGAATGAAAAGGAGCGTAAGGCGGTGCTCGCCGAGGCGCAGGCGCTGCTGGTTTTATACCTTTCAACGGAACAGGTGAGGCTTAACTCACCTGCGGGCGAGGTATAGCGGCTAATCAATAAAAGAATGCCGATGAACATTTGAACAGCTGCTTCGCTTCACTTCCGCCCATGCGTGTAGCTGAGTTCCACCTCAGCGCTGAATAATATCAACCCGGTGGTTTTGCCCGTCATCAAGTAGCGGAATGTTGTCGTCCGGCAGCGTCACACCGTCAAGGGCAACCTGGTAACCTTCACCATCTCGAGTAATCGTTATCTCATACTTGCTTGATTTGTATTGGTAATTCATAAAAATAGACGGCCAGTGATGCGGCAGCCGAGCGTGAACAGTAAAGGTGGTGGCGTAACATGTAATCCCCAGTAGCTCCTCCGTAAGGAGCCGATATGCCCAGCCAGCGGAACCGGTATACCAGCTCCATCCCGCCCGCCCTGTATGTGGCTTGACGCTATAAACATCCGCGCTCATTACATAAGGTTCCGCTTTATATATGCCGACTGAGGCGGAGTTTCCTGTGTGATTTATCGGACTGATAAGCGACCACAGCCGCCAGGCTCGCTCTGCATTGCCCATTCTGGCAAACGCCATAACTGCCCAGATAGCTCCGTGCGTATATTGCCCGCCGTTTTCCCTCACGCCCGGCAGATAACCCTGGATATAGCCAGGGTTAGGCCCATGGCCGTCGAACGGCGGCGTTAACAGTTTAATCAACCCGGCATCTTCATCCACAAGGTACTTGTCCAGGGCCTGCATGGCTTGCTCGCTGCGTGCCGGACTGGCGGCTCCGGACAGCACCGACCAGCTCTGTGCGATAGCGTCAATTCGGCAGTCCTGTGAGGCTTTAGAGCCAAGAGGGGTGCCCTCGTCAAAATATCCTCGCCGGTACCATTCTCCGTCCCAGGCGGTGGCCTCAAGCTGTTGCTGCAAACGTAGCGCTTGCGTGCGGCACAGTGAAGCAATATCAGCGTCCCGACGCTGCTCTGCAAGGTCCGCGAAGCGCTGTAAAATGTCATACAGGAAGAACCCAAGCCAGACGCTTTCACCTCTGCCTTCAATGCCCACCAGGTTCATGCCGTCATTCCAGTCACCTGCGCCCATTAGCGGCAGGCCATGCGGGCCAAACCGCAGCCCGTGCTTAATGGCTTTTACGCAGTGCAACCACAGCGTTTCTTCGCAGGTGCTGGTCACAGGCCTATCGTACACGGACTCTTCGCCAGGCTGGAGCTGGCGGCCTTCCAGATAAGGGATGCGTTGTTCCAGCACGACGTTATCTCCCGTGGTTGTCACATAGTGGCAGACGGCCAAAGGGAGCCAGAGGTAATCATCCGAACAGCGTGTACGAACGCCGTTGCCGTGAGGAGGGTGCCACCAGTGCTGGACGTCGCCCTCGATAAACTGCCTCGAGGCACACAGTACGATTTGTTCGCGCAGCCGTTCCGGCGCAGCATGACTCAGAGCCAACGTATCCTGCAACTGATCGCGGAAACCAAATGCGCCGCCTGACTGGTAGTAACCGCTGCGCGCCATCAGGCGACAGGCTATGGTCTGGTACAGCAACCAGCCGTTGACCAGTAAATTAACGCCGCTGTCCGGGGTATGGACAACGATTTTATCGAGCACATTGTGCCAGTATCGGTGAACGTTGTTCAGCTCTTCCCGGGCCGTATCTTCATGCAAATAGCGGGTGAGTGTCGCCCGGGCCTGCGTTTGATCCTCGCCAATGCCCAGCACGAAAACAAATGTCTTCTGATCGCCATCGATTAACGTCGCTGCAGATTGCACCGCACCGCAAGGATCCAGGCCGGCACCGGTTTTATCAGACAGCCTGCGCATGTGCATTGCGGCGGGATTTTTCAGGGAGCCATTGCGGCCAATAAACTCGCGGCGATCGCCCGTTAGCGAGCAGTGTGGGCCGGTAACGGCAAAAAATGCGGTTCGTTCTGCACCATTACCGCCGTAAAAGTTATTTGCCATGATGCCGCAAACGCCCGCGAGGCCAGTCGGCTGGGTAACGATATGAAGAGCGGAGCGGGTGCGCGACTCGCCTAACGTCCACTCTACATAACCGGTGACGGAGAGTTTACGAGTGCGTCCTGAGTTGTTACTGAGCGTCAGGATTGCGAGCTTAACCGGGGCCTGCCCGGCGACCAGCACCGTGAGCTCACTGTCTATGCCTTTCTCGCGATGGGCAAATACGCTGTAGCCAAAACCATGGCGGGTCAGATAGTCTCCCTGGCCGCGTATCGGCAGTGGGGTCGGTGACCAGCACGCGCCGGTTTCTTCATCGCGTAGATAAAAAGCTTCGCCGCTGCGGTCGCTGACGGGATCGTTTTCCCACGGGGTCAGGCGATATTCATGCGCATTTTCATACCAGCTGTAGGCTTGCCCTGCCTCTGACAGCACGCTACCAAAGTCTCGGTTTGCCAATACGTTGGACCAGGGGGCGGGCGTAGGCGAATTTTCCCTGAGTACAATTTGGTACTCCCGGCCATCCTGAGAAAAACCACCGAACCCATTGAAATGAAGCAGTTGGCTGGTATCTGGTGACCATGGAGTATGCTGATTCACGCCGGGCGCCATATGCGGAACAAACGCCCTCGGGGCCGTTTTAACAATATGAATACGGCGATCGAGCTGCTCGTTAAGCTCGCCTGCGCGATCGTCCAGATACAGGTGTGCCACGCTCATAAGCAGCAGCTTGTCTTCTGCGGAAAGGTGCTCGGCATTACGGACAAAAATACCGCCCGACTTATCGAGCAGGCTGGCTTCGGACCCGGCATAAATCAGGTCCATAATCTGATTTTGCAACACTTGCTGATAGCCACCGGGGCCGTCATTTAGAATAACCAGGTCTACTGCCAGTCCTTTTAGTCGCCAGTAGCGGTGGGCCTGAATAAGCGTGGTGATGGAGAGAATACTCTCCTCGCTGGTGACGTTGAGCAACACAATCGGCAGATCGCCAGAAATTGTCCACCCCCACAGGCCAGACTGACCGCGTCGGTTACGGCAGAGGATCTGGCCGTCAGCACGCAGTTCCGGGCAGGGGAAAAGCACGGCGCTCGCAAGACGGTTAAACAGTGCGGCATCATCTTCGTTGGCGTTAATTTGCCGTAATACTACCCGACTGTGGGACCACGCCAGCTCAAAAACACGGTCCGCAATACGGCGATCGCGATATTTTTCCAGGAGGGCCAGGCTTTGCTGACGGTTTTCGCTGATACCGTAGATGATATCAACGGTTACCTGCTGCCCTGGCTGCAGAATGATGGACTGCCGGATAGCCAGGATGGGATCAAGTACAGGCCCGGAGGTGTTGCTGAGAGGGCCGTTTTCTTCGGCAGCCAGGGCATTGGCTGCATCCCTGCCGCGCCCGAGGAATTTTGCCCTGTCGGTTTCAAACGAGGCGCTCTTGCGGCTGCCGCCATGCACCACCATCATGTGGAACAGGACCGGGCTTTTTTCGTTCTGAGAGCGCGGTCTGCGATGGCACAAAATGGCGTCCTGCGCGGGAATCAGCTCCGTTTGGATAAACAGATTGCTGAACGCAGGGTGTGCCAGGTCGCTGTCGGCAGGAGCCAATACCACTTCTGCGTAGGTCGTCAGCTCCAGGGTACGTGGCTGACGCCCCCGATGCTGCAGCGTGATCCTCCTTAATTCTATATTGTCTTCGGGTGACACAACCACCTGCGTCCGGACGCCAAGCGTACCGAGGGTTCGTTTAAATTCCGCGCCAGCATCGGTAAAGATCGCTTCATCACCGGCATATGCTTCGTCCTTAGGCTGGCAGGTGTTACTCCATATCTCGCCGGTTTGCGGATCGCTGATATAACAGAACGTTCCCCAGCAGTCGCTTGTGCTATCGCTACGCCAGCGGGTAAGGGCGATGTCGTTCCAACGGCTGTAGCCTCCTCCCGCGGGGGTTATCATCAGGTGATAATGTCCGTTGGATAACAGCTGAACCTCGGGCGCAGGGCCCTCAGCCGCGGTGAAACAGCGGGGTTCATAGCGAACAGGCTTCACTCTGCCTTCGTGGGACTCAAAGTGGCGGCGCGGGCTGTAAAGATCGACTGAATCCGGTACCCGCTCCTGGAGGAGAAGGCTGGCAGAGCGAAAGGCGGGACTGGACATAAAGCGGTCCGCCATCGGGGCATCCAGCAGCACGTGAGCCAGCGCCTGAAACGCCATACCCTGGTGGTGTGCCATCCATGACTGCACCACGGCGTACAGCTGGCCGGTTGCCAGCCGGGACGCGGTATAGTCCAGCGCCTCATAGAAACCGTATTCTCCGCGGGCGCCGTTTTTTTCCAGTGCAGCCAGATTTTCGCAGGCTTTTTGCGGGGAAACCATCAGCGCCAGTAGCGTGGCGTAAGGGGCAATCACCATATCGTCTGCCAGCCCGCGACGCAGGCCCAGGCCGGGAACGCCAAATGCCTGATATTGATAGTTTTGTTGAACATCAAATGCATGATAGCCGGACTCTGACACGCCCCAGGGCACGCCACGCTCTTTTCCCCAGTGGATCTGGCGCATCACTGCCGACTGGCTCATTTTTTCTAGCAGACTGCCGGACCAGGCCGGCATCACCAGATTGGGCATCAGATACTCAAACATTGAGCCGCTCCAGGACATCAACGCGGTATCGTTATCAATGGTGGTGAATAGCCTCCCGAGCGCATACCAGCTTTTAAGCGGGAGCTGGTTAGTGGCGATGGCAACAAAACTGGTCAGGCGAATTTCAGATGGCAGCAGGTCGTACTGGCTTTTATCCAGCGAATTACCGTCGCTGTTGTAGCCGATGCTGAGCTGATTGGTGACTTTGCTATAGAGGAAGGTAAAGTCCATTCGCGCATGCTCGCTCAGCCGCTGTTCAAGCTCGGTGATGATGTCCAGCCGCAGACGTGCCAGGGCGATAGCCGAGGCGGGGGGCGTGCCTTCACCGGCAAATTTCGCACGGGCAAGCCAGTTCAGAGACGGCAGCGTAGGGTCGCTATAACTCTGCGGTAACCAGGCCAGAAGATGTGACCATTCCTGGCAGTGTTGTACGAGCTGGCGCTTTAAATGTTCGAGCCAGCGGAGCACCAGCTTGTTGTCCTGATGATACGACGCAGACAGGTGATTGCTTTGACTGCGCATGTTTTTAAGCTCGGCTAACAGACGCGCCGGTGGCAGTAAGGCCGCGCTCAGGCAGTGCTTACGCAGTAGTCTCAATTCAGTTGGGGCATGCTGGCCCCAGTGTTTTTCAAGAATTCCTAGCGTGTCGTCAAGCCCCGCCAGCAGCCGTGACGCATTTAATACAGGCATATCGCGCAGGGCGGAGAGTCCTTCACGCAGGGTCAGTAAGTGGCCTGCCATATTGCCGCTGTCTACGCTTGAAACATAGCGAGGATTGAGCGGGGCAAGGGTTTGGGTGTCATACCAGTTATACAAATGGCCGCGAAAATGCTCCATCTTATCCAGCGAGTCGAGGGTAAGGGTTATGCGCTGCAGAACATCCCCGGACGGTAGATAACCAAAATCCCAGGCGGTAAGGTTGGCCAGCAATGAGAGGCCAATATTGGTGGGTGAGGTGCGGTGTGCTACTTGCGGCTGTGGAATTTCCTGATAGTTGTCCGGCGGCAGCCAGTTTTCCTCCTCAGTGGCGAAGGTTTCAAAAAAGGCCCAGATTTCACGACTGGTCTGACGTAGCAACAGCGTTTGTTCTTTATTTGCTGAAAATGCCTGGCGTACAGGCTGCCGGCTCATCCAGCTCAGAAGCAGCGGCGCGAGACACCAGGCAATGCTGAGCGGCAGCGAGATGACCGAGAGAGAGGGAGAAAAATGGGCCGTCAGCACCGTTAAGGCCACGCCGCTCGCCAGGTTTAGCCACATGGCACGGTAAAAGCGGATCGGGGAGATTTTTGACGGTTCATTGTCCGGGTTGAAACTGGCCCATTGGTTCAAATTACGCTTGCTGAACCCCAGCCGCCACAGGGTGACTGCAATAGCGTACAGCGAGTACCCGGCCTCATGCGGCAGCGTGACGATACTTAGGCCGCTACGGGAAAGCCGCCTCTGTGCTCCGCCTGCGACCTGCAGCAGGTGCCGGCTTAAAGATCGTTGGGCCGGCTTGGCGATCAGATCCTGGCTAACGACCAATGCCGTTGGCAGTAGCCACGCCAGCGCCAGTACGCCCAGCCAGTACAGAGGATTGGGTACCCATAACAATGTGCAAAACAGCAACGCCAGAAACGAGGGGGCCACCAGACTGCGGCGCAGGTTATCGAATAATTTCCAGTAAGAGAGGGCGGATAATTGGTTTTTATCGCGGGTGCCATCCGCTTTTTTAACATGGAGCTTCAGCCAGTTCAGCAATTGCCAGTCGCCGCGGATCCATCGGGTACGACGCATGACGTCCGACAGATAGTTATTCGGATACTGCTCATACAGCAACACTTCGCTCAGCAGCCCCGAACGGGCATAGCAGCCTTCCAGTAAATCATGGCTGAGTACCAGATTTTCGGGGCAGGTATTTTGTGTGGCTAGCACAAAAATATCGACGTCGTAAATGCCCTTGCCAACGAACGAACCCTCCCCGAACAGATCCTGGTAGATATCTGATGACATCATCGAATAAGGGTTATTACCCGGTATGCTGCTGCACATTGCGGCATAGCGCCCCTGGCCATTGCGAGGCATTTCTTCCGCCAGCCCTGGTTGTAAAATGCCGTAGCCTTTAACCACCCGCTGGCGCTGAGGATCATACTGCGGGCGGTTCAGCGGGTGACTCATCGTGGCGACCAGCTTATGCGCCGTGTCACGGGGCAGGAGTGTGTCGCTGTCCAGCGTAATGACATATTTGACGCTCTCCGGTAGCAGGTGGGCAGGCATACCGGCCACGCTGGAGAATTGTGCATCGGGGTGGCGTAACCAACTGTTCAGCAACGCCAGCTTGCCTCGTTTGCGCTCATAGCCCATCCACACCTTTTGCTGCGGGTTCCACTCCGGCGCCCGGTGAAGCAAATAAAAGCGTGGGCGGCTGGCCGGATAGCGCCGGTTGAGATCCGCTATCTGTGAGCGAGCAAGCTCAAGGAAGGCTGCGTTTTCCGGCGAGTCTTCATGCGTCGAATCTGCAAAGTCGGTCAACAGGGCAAAGCAGAGGTTTTCGCTGGGATTACCGATCTGGCAAACCTCCAGGCTGGTCACGAGTTTGCTGATGCCTTGCCGACTGGTCAACAGGCAGGGAATAACGACCATGGTCGCCGAATCCGCAGGGATCCCGGCAGAATAATCCATTCGCGGTAGCGGCCGGGGCGTACGAAAGCGGGTAGTCATTTCACTGAGCAGGTCACTCATTACCTGGCTTACCGCGACGATAAGCGGTGCGGCCAGCGGTATCAGTAGCCAACCTGTTCCCTGTTCTGAGGTCTGGTACAAAATTTCGGCCACCGCCGCGGTGGTCAATAAACTCAGGCTGCCAAGCCACGAAAGCAGAGGGATTTGGGTGAAGCTATGCCGTAGGCGGATGAGGAGTGAGGTATCTGCAGACAGTTGTCTTTCAAGGTGCTGTCGGCCTTCACCCACCAGATAGTAGCCAATATGATGGCCTGACATGTTGGCCGAAGCCTGGCGGGACAGGTCAAGTACAAGCTGAGCGACTTCCTGTTCGCTGAAACGGCTATCCCTGGCGAGGATCTCAACCACATGGCGATAATTGTCGCGGGTATCAAAATGCATCAGGGGATAGATAGCGGCGGGATCCTGGCGCAGGGTCTGTTCCACGATGCTCATGGTCTCGGCAAAATCCTCCCAGTTGGTTTCGCTGAGTAAACGCAAACCGGCAATACTGTTGCTGACAGAGAGCTGACTGGCGGCAAGCTGCTGATTAAAGTTATGGATCAAAATATCGGGAGTGACACCTTGTGCGGCAAGTCGTTGCTCAATCCAGCTCAGGGGCAGCGCCAGCATATTGCCGTGTCCCTGCAGGCGACGTACCAGCTCGGCGACAAAGGCGCTGCTCAGCGGCGGCTGGGAACGCGCCATGTCGGCAACAACCATGATCACGTCCGCAGGAGCATTCTCTGCACACTCGAAGATTTTGCTTACCCAACTGTCGGCCAGGTTGCGTTCCTGCTGGGCTTTTACCACATCGATACTTACCCGGCGGAGGTTCTCAATTAAGGCCAGCCTAAGCATGCCGGGTAACGCCCAGATCTCTCCAAGCGTAAGGGGCGTTTCCTGCTGGTAGGCAGTGATATAGCCGGTCAGGCTGGCTGTGTCCCAGCGCCCATCTCCGTGGGCAATGGCTTCGGCGGCGATATCATAAATACGCGGGCAATGATGCGGCGGAGCCAGCGCCGGTAGCCCTTTACCAAAGTTATTCGGCAGATGCTGGCGTACGATGCGGATCTGTTCCTCAATCAGATAGTAATTGTCCAGCAGCCACTCTCCGGCGGGCATTACGCTGGCTTTTTTCCCGGCATTTAGCAGATAGCAGTTTTGCGTAATGATTGTCTCATTGTCGCCAAGCCGTTTAAGCAGGTAGTAAGGCTGTCTGTCAGGAGATAACTTATGTGAACGGGCTAGCTTCTGCCCGTAGCGCTCCATTTGCGGCGTGGAAAAAAGTTCGGATTCAACCGTAGGGTCGTTGGCCGGGAACGGGACGAGGCCGGCTGCTGGTGGCTGGGCACGGGTGCGGCTAAGCCACGCCTTAGGATTCATTTTCATAGGTTTGCTCTGATGCGACGTAAACGCGCAGGAGCAGTTGCGAAATCAGTTCAGAAACGTTCTCTCAGGATGGGCGTGAGGCATCAGGGATTTTACAGCTGCTGTATCAATCTTTAAGTATAGAACACGAATTTTGTAATAAAACGAGCCTGAAGATCAGCGAGGCGCGACAAATAAGGACTTACATCCAGGGCAAAGCATGGCCTGCTTCAAACGAATTTTTGAACGGGTTGCGTAGATTTAAAGCCGCATACAGGGCAGGTTACCGTAGCTGTTGACGACCCCCCGGCGAGGAGCTTCATTGCGTAATCGATAAAAGACATGATGATCAACCTTTCAATGAATGTTTTCTATCCTACCACGTGTGATTAAAAAGTGCGCAGGCCATCGCATTGTCAATGGCCTGCCGTCACTTTACCAGCCGACGATCCGCTGCCAGACCTCGTGCCCCTGACCATCGTCGCTCAAAACCTGATATTGCAGATGCATAGCGGCGGTGGCACACGCGTGGTTGGGCAGAATACGTACCCGGCTGCCGACGGGGAAATTCTCGACGGTAAAGGCAGCGTTTGGCGGCAGGGCAATAATCCCGTGTTCCTGGTTGGTGGTGGTAACCAGCAGGTTTTCGTAGTGATCGCCGCTCAGGCTGCACACCAGCCCATAGCCGTAGTCCTGGCTTTGGCCTGCCGTACCCCTGTCACGGGAAAGCGCCATCCATCCGGCATCGATAAATACCCAGCCTTTTTCTTTATTGTGCCCGATAACCGTGGTGACGATGCTAATCGCAATATCCTCCAGGCGGCAGACGCCGACGTTTTTCATCACCAGGTCGAAGGTGGTAAACACCCCGGCTCTGACTTCGGTTATGCCGGAAAGATCGTCCGCAAAGTGTGCGGTCGGCGTCGCGCCAACGCTTAATATCGGGCAGGCGTAACCGTGTGCTCGTAGGCGGTCACCGGCGGTTTTGATCGCGGCGCATTCGGCTCTGGCGGCGGCTAAAATAGCTTCGTCGGTGCGGCAGCTATAGGATTCCCCGGCGTGAGCCAGCAGCCCGGTCAGCGTTGAACCACTTGCCTCAATTAGGCGGGCCAGCGTCAAAAGTTCGTCGCTGTGCGGCGGCAAACCGCCGCGATGACCGTCGCAGTCAACTTCAATAAATACCGAAAATTTGAGGCCATGCTCTTTGCCAAATGCGGCTATGGCGTCGGCCTGCGGCTCGCTGTCGAGCAGAATATGCAGGTTCACGCCTTTAGCCATCAGCGCCGCAACGCGAGCAAGTTTATGGGGGGCGATGCCGACGGCGTAGAGCAGATTGGTGTAGCCCGCGGCGGCAAATGCCTCAGCCTCGGCAAGCGTCGAAACCGTGGACGGAGAATCGCCTTGTGCAAGCAGATAGCTGGCGGCCTCAATAGAGCGCAGCGTTTTCAGATGCGGCCGGACCACGCTTCCTAAGGCGTGAATGCGGGAGTAAAGCCGCTCAATATTGCGCAGGTATTTGCTTTTCTCGATCAGCAAAAAAGGGGTATCAAGGGTGGTCATCCAGTTAGCGGGCATAGGGTGTCTCCTGTCGTGGGAAAGGCCATGTTGCCATCCGGCTGATTAGGTATAAATTAATATAAAAGCAATGAATGATTAGGTTTCAAGTTAATGATAAGCAGCGACGATCTCTCTTTCTTCCGCACCATCGCCACCCACAGCACGCTGGCCGCCGCCGCAAGGGCGCTGAACGTCACGCCACCCTCGGTCACCCAGCGGCTTCGCGGGCTGGAGCGCAAGCTTGGCGTCGATCTTATTCTGCGCCCCTCGCGGCAGGTATCGCTCACCGATGAAGGCTCGCTGCTGCTAAGCCGGGCGGAGAAAATTCTTGCCGAGCTGGCTGGCCTGCAGTCGACGCTGGACGACAGGCGGCAGCAGGTAAGAGGCAAACTGCGCGTGCTGGCTCCGCTGGGGTTTGGCAACGATTATATTGCTCCACTGCTGGGGGAATATGCCGCGCAGCATGAAAACCTCGAAATAGAGCTGACGCTGTCCGATGACCCGCACTGGGCGACGCTGCACAAATGGGATCTGGTGATTTTCATCGGTGAGCTGCGCGACTCAAGTATGCACTGCATTAAGCTTGCGCCGAACCAACGCTTTATCTGCGCTTCCCCGGAATACCTGAACCGAAAAGGTACGCCGCTGACGCCGGAACAGCTTGTAGATCACGACTGTATTGCGCTGCGGGAAAACAGCGAAGACGTCACGCTGTGGCGTTTCTCCGGTCCACAAGGGGACTGCCCGCAGCGTATTTCGCCAAAGCTGGCAAGCAATGAGGGACGGGTGGTAAAAGAGTGGGCGCTGGCGGGCAGGGGAATCATCATGCGCTCCGAGTGGGACGTGCTGCCGCAAATTCACCGCGGCGAGCTGGTGAGACTGCTGCCGGAATATACGCTGCCGGATGCCGACATCGTGGCGCTGAGCGGCGCCTCACAGGCAGAAAGAAGTCCAAGGGCGCAGAAGTTTATCGAGCTGCTTAAGGCTCGGATTGCGGGGAGGCCATGGGATGAGTCTTAATATTAGTAGATCAAAAAGTGAATCGTTAAGTCGAGTGAAATGGCATAATTCACCGTCGGTTAAAGTAACTGTAATTTGAATCAGAAGTTTCAAGCCGTATCATTATTTAGGGATTTAAACTGCACTATAGTTTGGCATGGTAAATACAGTTTTACAATTTAATAAGGAGCGTGTAATGAGTGATAACGCAATTAAAGAAGTATCATGGTGGGAAAAGCATGTCGAGTATACTTTCATCTTAAGAGCCTTTAGAGACTGTGCGCTTAACCTTGTATCTCCTTTGGCAGGGCCTACAGAGTCTATTTCTGATGCGGTTGTTGGTAAGGATAGTAAATATTTTATAATTGAATTCAAAAAAACACTCGATCATTTCAAAGATGAATACAAGAAGTTTTTACTTGGTAAGCAAGGTCTTGATAACGCAGCGAAGGCATTTCTGAACGACCCGCGCGCTAAATTTCACTTTATTATTGGTGGTGAATTAAATAATGGGAAATTATTGACCTTACGATGCGCAAGATATTTTGAGGTTGAAACATCACTAGAATTATCGAGTGGCTTATTTGAAACAGGAATGACAAAAGATGAACTTGTAAAATATGCAGAAGACTTTACAGCTTTTAAGATTGATGACGAAGGTGGTAGTAATGGTACGGGCTATTTTCAACGACACGTTTTAGCGGTTGGAGATGGTAACACTTGCTCAGTCATCCCATTATCATTCTATTACAAACCTGAACTTAAAAAGAAGCTTAAGTTAAAATAACTCGTATATAAGTAAATCTTTCTCTTTAAGATTTGACTTCAAATTTAATTAGACACTAACTGTCAGAGCGCGAAAGCCCTGGTAGGAAGAGGGCAAATCAAACGTAACTCAGAAGGCATCAGGTTATGGTTAACCCATTAATACGAAGTTTGGTGGTTTCCTCGTCCTGTCGGACAATAAACACTAAACCGTCAAAGTTGCGCAGTGAGCGATAAAAGGACGAATCATGGATAAAGACAAATTAACCTCTTGGATAAATCGCTGGGATCTTATTCCGGACGGTACTCCTTTTAAAACTCATACGTCACAGTTAGTTCTGGTTAAAACCGCAGCTCATGGTATAGAAGCCATGCTGAAAGTTACGGATGACCGGGATGAACAAGCGGGTAACTCACTGATGGTATGGTGGGAAGGTGATGGTGCAGCACAGGTTATTGCCCATGAAAATGAAGCCATTCTCCTCGGCCGGGCCACAGGCCCCGCGTCATTAGCCATAATGTCCAGAGAAGGTCAGGATCTCGAAGCTTGCCGTATTTTATGTGCCACGGCAAACAGGCTGCATCGCGTTCGGCAAAAGCCTTTGCCCCAGTTGCCTTCGCTGGATGATTGGTTTTCTCCGCTAAAAGCAGTGGCGCAGCAGCGGGACGGCTTGCTGGCATTTTGTTCAGATATCTCGCAAGAACTGCTCACCTCTCCACAGGATGTTGTGGCCTTGCATGGTGATTTACACCACGGCAATGTGCTTGATTTTGCATCCTCGGGCTGGCTGGCGATCGATCCTAAAGGAGTCATAGGGGAGCGGGGATTCGATTTTGCTAATATTTTTACTAATCCGGATCTTGATAATCCCGTACCGGAAGTCGCTACTGTTCCGGAGATATTCAGGCGCAGGTTGCGTAACGTTAGCGAGATGGCAAAATTGGACAGGGAACGTCTGCTCAAATGGATCATTGCCTGGTGCGGACTGTCTGCGGTGTGGTCACTTGAAAGTGAAAACAATAACCCCACCGCATTGTGCGTTGCTAAGTTAGCGATAGAAGAATTACGGCCCGCGCTGCGTGGCAATGTCGACAAGCTCTAAGGACTCCAACATGAACCCTTTTCATCAACTGACGGCCACCAGCCTCACCGGCCAACAGATTTCCATGTCTGATTATGCGGGCAAGCTGGTTCTGGTGGTGAACACCGCCAGCCAGTGTGGCTTTACGCCGCAATACGCGGGCCTTGAAGCGCTCTATAAGAAGTACGCCGCGCAGGGGCTGGTGGTGTTTGGTTTCCCCTGTAATCAGTTTGGTAAGCAGGAACCCGGCGACGCCGATGACATCGCGCGGACCTGCCATATTAACTACGGTGTTAGCTTCCCGATGTTTGCAAAAGTCGAGGTCAACGGAACCGCAGCGCATCCGGTGTTTCGTTATCTGAAAAATGAATTGCCGGGCGTGTTGGGGGGACGAATCAAGTGGAACTTCACCAAGTTCCTGATTGGGCGTGACGGGAAGCCGCTCAAGCGTTTTGCACCGCTTACGACTCCGGAGAAAATGGAAGCTGCGATCGTTGCTGCACTTGAAATCTGAGCGGTATCTGGATTCATCAGTAGATGAATGAAGCTATATCACTCGCCAAAACTATCCTGTCCATAATATCTAAAGACAGGATAGTTTCTTCGGTATCTATAAATTAAAGATTAGTGCATTGGCTGGAGTTTTTACCCCGCCAGGATTTACCCCCGGAGTTTTTGCAGTTATGCGCATCCTTATTATTAAGGATCTTGCCGCTACAATTTCTGGCTGACCAGCATTCATTACGATCGGCATTTGCCTTGCTGGCTTTATGTTCGTCGTCTGTCTGAACAAGAGGTGGTTTTTCATTAGCAGGCAAAGCTCCGGGTGCCGGGTTTTGCGTATCCGCCAGGGCCATGCCCTGGAATAGAATAGCGGTGAGTATTGCCATAACGAGTGTTTTCATGACGCATCTCCAGATTCAAGTTTAAACAGTGTTTGTACTCTGTAGCTTTTAAAGAATTGCATTTGCGCCCATTCGGAGACGGCGACCAGGCTGACGTTACCTTTTTTAGTGCGGCGATAAATCACTACCGCTGTACTAAATACCCAGGGAACAATCAGTACATCGCTGTCTGGCGGCGCGGTGAAGGACTCTTCTACGATTTTTTCGGTTACGGATTCACGGCTTACTTCCAGCACATTGGTCACGCCGAATTCCATATCCATACTGGAAGCCACTTCTGATCCTGTAATAGGGTCTGCGGCTTTTTCGGAAAGAGAAGTCTTGAGTGACCAGTTGACGGTCAGAACATTTTTAATGGCTGAAGTGACCGTAACTTTCTCACTGGTGCTGCGTGTTGATCCAGCAGGAACGTTAATAAAGGTACGTGGGTTATTTCCCACGCTGTAAATTGCCACGGCAAAATATTCGTCGATAAACAGGTCTTGCGCATAGGGCGTGGGGTAATCCACATCGCCAATACCTTCCCAAAGCGCGGGTTCTACCACCAGAGGCTCTGAGCGAGCCAGCAGTCGCTTCGTCAGGTAAGGTCCGTCAGGGATGTACTGCAGCGGGTTGAAATCATCAATGGCCTGTAAATCTTTCTCGACGTCGCTCCAGTTGCGAACGTCCGGGTTTTTTGCCGCCAGCTCAAGCAGCCAGGTACGATATTCTTCCTCGACAGCATCAGTCTTTTGTACTTTCACCGGGATTACTCCTTCATCCAGTATCAACAATTTCTTGTCTCGCCCGGCTCGGATCGTTATAGAACGACTAAAGTCATGGCCTCCGCCGGGTAAATCCGTCCATCCGCTTGCGGTCAGGGCTCCGCCTGCAACCAGGCTTGAGTCGTTAGAGCCGCTAAAAGGAACATCGATCATGAGAGAAACTGCGCCATAGCCTTTTTGCCCGGGAGGTACTTTGTCTTTCCATTGCGCGTGGCATTCATACCCCGTCCATGTTCCCCTGGCCGCACGGATACCCAGGGCCTGAACGGTAGCGTTAGGTTCAATGCTAATGGGGCCCCGGCCATCTACGGAGTTCCGGTACCAGGTTCCCCATTCGATAGAACTACTGTCGACTTCAAGCACCCTGTCCGTGGCATTCGTTATTGTTAGATAAAAGGTCCAGGCCATATTTCTACTCCTCATTAAAAGCCAGCTAATTAAATAGCCGGCAGAGCAAACCTAAAAGGCGAGAGAATTGCTGAGTGAGTTAGAAAGTTAGAGTGGTACTGTTTTTTTGTCAAAACCACTATTTTTGATGTGGGAATATATTCCTTATAAAACACAGAGGCTATTTTATGCGGATTTGTAGCGTTAATGGCCTTGACGGCAGTCTTGTAGGGTTAAATTATTTTTGGCTGATTTTTTGTGCTGACATGAACAAAATAAGAGTGATATTTATCTTATTTTGGTGTGGGCTGGTTTTTTAAATCTCAAAGATGAAACGTGGAATATAGAATGCAACATATTTAAAATATTTGCTCGGCTAATTTATAATATATTTATACAAGTAATGCTGCATGTTAGCAGATTAATAATACATGTCTGAATAGTTTGATGGGTTGCGTATTGGAGCATTAAATCACTTGCCAGGGCGGGCATTGACGGGATAGGGCGCTGGCAGGGCGAAAAAAGCCTGGCGATTTTTCAACCGCCAGGCTGACAACATAAACTTCCGGTTATTTACCCAGAATCTCTCTGCGAACGATCTCGGCCCCTGCGCTTAGCGCGTGTAGTTTGCCTCTGGCTACCTGACGCGGCAGCGGAGCCATGCCGCAGTTGGTGGAAGGGTAGAGATTTTCGGCATCGACGAACTGCAGCGCTTTACGCAGCGTGTTGGCGACTTCTTCCGGCGTCTCAATGGCGTGGTTTGCCACGTCGATAGCGCCAACCATCACTTTCTTGCCACGGATCAGCTCGAGCAGATCCATCGGCACGTGAGAGTTGTGGCACTCCAGCGAGATGATATCGATGTTCGAAGTCTGCAGCTTTGGAAACGCCTCTTCGTACTGACGCCACTCGGAGCCCAGCGTCTTTTTCCAGTCGGTGTTGGCTTTGATGCCGTAGCCGTAGCAGATGTGCACGGCGGTTTCGCACTTCAGACCTTCGATGGCGCGTTCCAGCGTGGCAATGCCCCACTCGTTAACTTCGTCGAAGAACACGTTGAAGGCTGGCTCATCGAACTGAATGATGTCCACCCCGGCGGCTTCCAGCTCTTTCGCCTCCTGGTTCAGGATCTTGGCGAATTCCCAGGCCAGCTTTTCACGGCTTTTGTAGTGGTTGTCATACAGCGTGTCGATCATGGTCATCGGCCCAGGCAGCGCCCACTTGATCGGCTGTTTGGTCAGCTTGCGAAGATACTTAGCGTCTTCCACAAATACCGGCTTCTGGCGAGCCACGGCGCCGACAACGGTCGGGACGCTGGCATCGTAGCGGTTACGAATACGCACGGTTTCGCGCTTCTCAAAATCCACGCCGTCCAGGTGCTCGATGAAGGTGGTGACGAAGTGCTGACGAGTCTGCTCGCCGTCGCTGACGATATCGATATCGGCCAGCTGTTGTTCGTGCAGCGACAGGCGCAGGGCGTCCTGTTTACCCTCAATTAATTCCTGATCCTGCAGTTTCCACGGCGACCACAGCGTTTCAGGCTGAGCCAGCCAGGATGGTTTAGGCAGGCTGCCGGCGGTGGACGTAGGCAATAATCTTTTCATGACGGATGACCTTGTATTTGGTGTCTCAAAGAGGGTAGTTAGCAGACCACTGCTCTAAAATTGTTTGGTACGGTTTGATGAAGTGCTCTTCAGTAAACTTCCCTTGTTCGATGGCCAACCGGCTGCGTTCTTCTCGATCGTAAACAATTTGAGTAAATGAATGATCCTGGTGGTTCAGGCTCGGCTGGTAGCACAGCCCGGCCGGGGAATTCGCGTTGTAAATCTCAGGGCGATAAATCTTCTGGAACGTCTCCATGGTGCTGATGGTGCTGATAAGCTCGAGATTCGAGTAATCATTCACCAGGTCGCCCGTGTGGTAGAACGCGAAAGGCGCCACGCTGTTTGGCGGCATGAAGTAGCGAGCCTTCAGCCCCATTTTGTTGAAATAGATATCGGTCAGGGAAGACGCATCCTGCTCGTATTCGATGCCGAGCACCGGGTGGCGATTACCCGTCTGACGGTAGACGTTCTTGCTGGATACGCTCAGGCAAATCACCGGCGCTTTGTTGAAGTTTTCTTTGTAAGTGTCCGAGCTGACGAAGTGTCTGAACAGGTTCCCGTGCAGGTCGCCGTAGTTCTCCGGGATGCTGAACTCAGCGCGATCCTGGTTGTACGCCGGCAGCAGAACGCTGAAGTCGTAGTCGCGCACGTAGGAAGAGAAGTTGTTCCCCACGATACCTTCGATGCGCTGATTAGTTTTTTTATCCAGAACATGTGTTTTAAGGATTTCAATCGCCGGGAAGGTTTTACCCTGGCCTTCGATATCCAGCTCAACGGAAACAATTTCAAGTTCAACGGCGTAGCGATCGGACGTTGGGTTTTCCCAGCTTGCCAGCGAATTGAAGCGGTTATTCATCATGATCAAAGCGTTACGCAGGTTCTCCTGACGCTTCTCGCCGCGGGCCAGGTTAGCAAAATTGGTTGTGATGCGCGTATTCCCTGATGGGTTGTAATTCTCATCAAAAACAATGCTCTTAAGAGTAAAAGTAAACGCTTTAGTCATGGTAATCCGGCACCTTAATTCTGTTTTTTGGCCTGTTCTACTGCTTGATTTCACACAGATAACCTTTGGTTAGCTGTGGTTTTACCTGTCAGTAATCTTCATATCGCATGTCATTAACAATTTGCGTGTTGTTAACAATATTGCATCTTTTATGCCTGAGTCACAGTTTTAGTAAAAGTGATTTAATTTCATTAGAACATGAGCGCCGTTCATGATTTGGAATATGGCCCGCAGAGAGGTTCAACGGGCTGAGGGAATAGGTTAGCTTTTGGCCTTTTATGGGCGAATTTTGAACCAAATGGCATACATTGCGGGCAGGAACAGCAGCGTCATACCCGCTAGTGGCCGAACAGCTGTATAAAACGTTTCACCGACGGCGAGCGCTCAAACTGCCGCCAGGCGAGGGCGACGTCCGTTTTCACCTGGTCACCGCGAATCGCATGAAAAGTCACGTTCGGGCTGCCGATACAGGTCATGGACTGTGGCACTAAAGCAAAGCCGAAGCCTGCGGCCACCATGCTCAGAGAGGAGGAGATTTGTGAAGCCTGGCGAGCGTTCTTCAGGTTAATGCCGGCCCGCAGGCAGGCGTTGTACATCAATTCATAAAGCCCCGGGGCGACTTCCTGAGGGAAAAGTATCGGTGGAACATCAACCAGCGCCTGTAGCGCGAGTTCGCTCTCCCCGGACAGCGGATGATCTTTATGCAGGGCGATCGTCATCGGCTCTTCGGCGATCGGCTTGAGATTGAATCTTTTGCTGCTTTCACAGGGCAGGCGCACAAACGCCACGTCCAGCAACCCTTCATCCAGTTCCTGCATTAACCCGGCCATATTGGTTTCCCGCTGGCGCAGCTCAATGGCAGGGTAATGCGCCTGAAACTGGCGCAGCAGGGAAAAGATCTTCGGATGAAAAGCGTTAGAGCTGGCGATACCCAGCGACAGCTTGCCGTTAATACCGCGTGCAATACCGCGCGCTTTTTCTAGCGCCGCATCGCTGTGGGCCAGAATCTGGCAGGCATCCTGGTAAAACGCTTCTCCCGCATCGGTCAGCTCCACGCCGCGCGTTAGGCGATGCAGCAGTGGGGTGCCTACTTCACGTTCAAGCCTTTGAATTTGCTGGCTAAGAGGAGGCTGGGAAATACCCAATAATTCGGCGGCTCGGGTGAAGTTGTGCGTCTGCGCGACGGCGACGAAGTAGCGGAGATAGCGAAGTTCCATATCAAAAACGTCTCAAACCAGAAGGGCTTTTATATTGGAACTGTGAGCTTGATCACGTCAACATTTAATTAATGTTTCTTAACCTTTAGCAAGAGAGGGCGGACGCCATGAGCGATCTAACTCTATGTTCCTGTGAAGAAAGTCTATTGGAAATGGTCGAGACCTTCGGCAAAGCCAATAAAGAAAATATGATATATCAGACTTCATTGATGAGCGCTCTGCTGAGCGGCGTCTATGAAGGAGAAACCACCATGGCCGACCTGCTGAAGCGCGGTGACTTTGGCCTGGGGACGTTTAACGAGCTGGACGGCGAGATGATCGCCTTTAATAGTCAGGTTTACCAGCTACGTTCAGACGGCAGCGCCAGGGCGGCCAGCCCGCAGCAGAAAACGCCGTTTGCGGTGATGACCTGGTTTAAGCCGCAGCACCGCCTGCAGATTGACAGCACCACCAGCCGCCAGAAGCTGCACGAGATTATCGATGCAAAAATCCCTTCCGATAACCTGTTTTGTGCGCTGCGCATCGACGGTCACTTCCGCCATGCCCACACCCGCACGGTTCCTCGCCAGAAGCCACCTTATCGCGCCATGACGGACGTGCTGGACGACCAGCCGGTGTTCCGTTTTAACGGTCGGGAAGGCGTCCTGGTAGGGTTCCGCACGCCGCAGCATATGCAGGGTATTAACGTCGCGGGCTATCACGAACACTTTATTACCGATGACCGCCAGGGCGGCGGACACCTGCTCGATTATCAGCTGGAGCATGGCGTGCTGACCTTCGGCGAGATCCACAAACTGATGATCGACCTCCCCGCAGACAAGGCGTTTCTTAACGCCAACCTGCACCCCGAAAATCTCGACGCCGCGATTCGTGCGGTCGAAAACTAGCGTTCCCTGAAGGAGATGTGAGCAATGAATAATAAAAAACCTTTGCGTCAGTGGGCGCATGGCGCAGACATGGTGGTCGGCCAGCTGGAAGCGCAGGGCGTGAAGCACGTCTTTGGGATCCCTGGGGCGAAGATTGATAAGGTTTTTGACTCACTGAATGATTCGCCGATTGAGCTTATTCCGGTGCGCCATGAGGCCAACGCCGCCTTTATGGCCGCGGCGGTTGGGCGCATCACCGGAAAAGCGGGCGTTGCGCTGGTGACGTCCGGCCCTGGCTGTTCAAACCTGATTACCGGCATGGCGACCGCCAACAGCGAAGGCGACCCGGTTGTGGCGCTGGGTGGGGCGGTCAAACGTTCGGATAAAGCCAAGCTGGTGCATCAAAGCATGGACACGGTGGCGATGTTCAGCCCGGTCACCAAATACTCGGTAGAGGTTTCTTCTTCGGATGCGATTGCTGAGGTGGTGTCGAATGCTTTCCGCGCCGCCGAGCACGGTCGCCCCGGCAGCGCCTTTGTCAGCCTGCCGCAGGACATCAGTGACGGCCCGGCAACCGGCAATATCCTGCCTGCTAACGGCTCAGTTAAAGCCGGTGCCGCGCCTGATGCCGGCATTGCAGAAGTTGCGAAGCTTATCGCTGGCGCTAAAAACCCGATTTTCCTGCTGGGCCTGATGGCAAGCCAGGACGAAAACAGCGCCGCGCTGTTCCATCTGCTGGAAAAAAGCCATATCCCGGTGACCAGCACCTACCAGGCCGCTGGCGCGGTGAATCAGCAGCACTTTGCTCGCTTCGCCGGGCGTGTAGGGCTGTTTAACAATCAGGCCGGTGACCGACTGCTGCAGCTTGCCGACCTGGTGATTTGTATCGGCTATAGCCCGGTAGAATATGAGCCGGCGATGTGGAATACCGGCGATGCCACGCTGGTGCATATCGACGTGTTGCCCGCCTATGAAGAACGTAATTACGTGCCGGACGTTGAGCTGGTTGGCGATATTGCCAGCACGCTGGACAAACTCACCGCTCGCATCGATAAACCGCTGATTCTTAGCCCGCGGGCGTCCGAAATTCTCGTCGACAGGCAGCATCAGCGCGAGCTGTTGAGCCGCCGTGGCGCACAGCTAAACCAGTTTGCGCTGCACCCTCTGCGTATCGTGCGTGCGATGCAGGACATCGTGAACGACGACGTGACCTTAACCGTCGACATGGGCAGCTTCCATATCTGGATCGCCCGTTACCTGTATAGCTTCCGTGCCCGTCAGTTAATGATTTCTAACGGCCAGCAAACCATGGGCGTGGCGCTGCCGTGGGCCATCGGTGCCTGGCTGGTGAACCCCGGCCGCAAGGTGGTTTCGGTTTCCGGCGACGGCGGTTTCCTGCAGTCCAGCATGGAGCTTGAAACGGCGGTGCGCCTGGGGGCAAACGTGCTGCACATCATCTGGGTGGACAACGCCTACAACATGGTGGCGATTCAGGAAGAGAAAAAATACCAGCGCCTGTCGGGCGTTAACTTCGGGCCGGTGGATTTCAAAGCTTACGCGGACGCCTTTGGCGCACGAGGCTTTGCGGTGGAAAGCGCCGAGGCGCTGGAGCCGACTTTACGCGCCGCAATGGACGTTAACGGCCCGGCGGTGGTAGCGATTCCGGTTGATTACAGCGACAACCATCTGCTGATGAGTCAGCTGCATCTCAGCCAAATTCTTTAAATGACAGAAGGATATTGTGATGAAAAAAGTAGCATTGGTTACCGGTGCCGGTCAGGGGATCGGTAAAGCTATCGCGCTGCGTCTGGCCAAAGACGGTTTTGCCGTCGCCGTGGCTGACTTTAACGCGAAAACAGCCAAAGAAGTGGCGGACGAAATTAACCGCAACGGTGGCCGCGCGCTGGAAGTGACCGCAGACGTTTCCGACCGCGACCAGGTGTTTGCCGCCGTTGAAGCTGCCCGTAAAGGACTGGGTGGGTTTGACGTTATCGTGAATAACGCGGGCGTGGCGCCTTCTACGCCGATCGAAGACATTACCCCGGAAATCGTCGACAAGGTTTACAACATCAACGTGAAGGGCGTGATTTGGGGCATTCAGGCGGCGGTTAAAGCCTTCAAAGCGGAAGGCCACGGCGGGAAAATCATTAACGCCTGTTCCCAGGCAGGGCACGTGGGCAACCCGGAACTGGCCGTTTACAGCTCCAGCAAATTTGCCGTTCGCGGCCTGACCCAAACCGCCGCCCGTGACCTGGCTCCGCTCGGTATTACCGTTAACGGCTACTGCCCGGGGATCGTTAAAACCCCGATGTGGGCTGAAATCGACCGCCAGGTCTCCGAAGCTGCAGGCAAACCGCTGGGCTACGGCACCGCTGAGTTCGCAAAACGCATCACCCTGGGCCGTCTGTCTGAACCAGAAGACGTCGCCGCCTGCGTGTCTTACCTGGCCAGCGCCGACTCCAACTATATGACCGGCCAGTCGCTGCTTATCGACGGCGGGATGGTCTTTAATTAAAAAAGAGTTTTAATGTGGAGTACCTTTTGGCCTGGCGGGGAACCGTTGGGCCTTTTTTATTTGCCGCTGTTTATCTGAAGTTTTTTATCCACCTCTATACTTTGTCATGGCAACTGCCAGAAAAATCACCGAAAGGATTGTGCATGACAAACCAGCCGCAGACGGCCGGCGCGGAAGCCTCCGGGACAACGCCGCATCAGTTTATTCTCGCCGGGAGCGCGCTCGGCGTGGTGTTCGGCGATATCGGCACCAGCCCGCTTTATACCCTGAAAACGGTACTGCTGCTTTCCGGGAACAACCCAACCCCGTCGGTGATATTGGGGCTGCTGTCGCTGATTATCTGGACGCTTATCCTTATTACCTCGGTGAAGTATGCGATGTTCGCCATGCGCATCGACAACCACGGCGAGGGCGGGATCATGGCGCTGATGTCGCTGCTGGTGGCTCGAGATAAAGGCTCACGCTGGGTGGTGTTGGCGGCTTTGTTAGGGGCGGCGCTGATTTATGGCGACGGGGCGATTACGCCGGCGATTTCGGTGCTCTCCGCAATCGAAGGGCTGAACATGATCCTGCCGGAGGCAGAAACCTGGGTGCTGCCGATTGCGGTGACCATTCTGGTGCTGCTGTTTGCCGTACAGCCTTTCGGGACGGCGAAGATCGGCAAAGTCTTCGGGCCGATTATGGCGCTGTGGTTTATTTCTATCGCCGGGCTGGGGATTTGGGGCATCGCGCAGCATCCTGCCGTGCTGCTGGCTATCAATCCGTGGTACGGCCTGCAGTTTCTCGTCTCCAATGGTTTTGTCAGCTTTATGGTGCTGGGCGGCGTGTTTCTGTGCGTTACCGGGGCGGAGGCGCTGTATGCCGACATGGGGCATTTTGGCAAAAAGCCTATCTGGCTGGCGTGGTACGGCGTGGTGTTTCCGAGCCTGCTGCTCAACTATGCCGGGCAGTCGGCGCTGATCCTTTCCGGGGCCGATATCACCCAGAATATCTTCTTCCGCCTTTGCCCACCTGTGTTGCTGATCCCGCTGGTGATTCTGGCCACGCTGGCCACGATTATTGCCAGCCAGGCGATTATCACCGGGGCATTTTCGATGACCCGGCAGGCAATACAGCTGGGCTGGCTGCCGCGCCTGCGTATTCGCCAGACGGCAGCGGAGAGCTACGGGCAAATTTATATCGGCACAATCAACTGGCTGTTGATGGGCGTTACGCTGTTCCTGACGGTGTTCTTTAAGTCCTCTGAAAATCTGGCGGCTGCCTACGGGATTGCCGTTTCCCTCACCATGCTGATGACCTCCGGGCTGCTGTATGTCGCGATGCGCCATATCTGGCAGTGGCGGCGGCTGACCAGCGCGCTGGTGGCGGGGGGCTTTTTAATTGTCGATACCTGCTTCCTGATAGCGAACCTGATCAAAGTCCTGGAAGGCGGTTATATTCCGCTGCTGCTGGCGGCGGTGGTCTGCACGACGATGCTGGTCTGGCACCGTGGCGCGGCGGCGGCGTCCAACGCGGTGAACGAAAAAGTTATCGACGTGAACACGTTCTTTGCCGCACTAAAAGAGCGTGAGGTGCCGCGCGTGCAGGGCTCGGCGGTGTTCCTGACCAAAACCCGTAACGGTATTCCCCCGGTGATGCGCTGGCACGTGGCCCGCAACCACGCGCTACAGCAGCAGGTGCTGTCGCTGACGATTTCAATCATGAACGTGCCGCGCGTGCCGGCGGGTGAAAGGCTTGTAATCGTGGAACAGGCGGCGGGCTACTGGCGCGGCATCGCCCAGTACGGTTTTATGGAGCGCCCGGACATTCCGGAGCTGATGTCGAGGTTAGGGGAAATGGCCTGCGACTTTAGCGTTGAGGACGTAACGTATTACCTTGGGCACGAAACCATTGTTGCCCGTGAGGACGGGCAGGGCATGGCGAGCTGGCAGCGGAAGTGCTTTGCCTTTATGGTGAGAAACGCCACGCACGTGACGCATTATTATCGTCTGCCAGGCGATCGGGTGGTAGAGATAAGCCGCAGGATAGCGATTTAGCCCGCGCGAAGCAGCAGGCGGATAAAATCGTCAATATCGTCCAGCGCCAGCTGCCTGTCGGCGGGCGCTGAGGCGACCAGCAGTTTGTCGGCATAGCCGTTTAGCAGGGCGCTAAACTGGCGCGTAATTCTTGCCGCATCCACCGCTTTAAACACCCCGGCGGCAATACCGTCATCGACGATATCGGCCAGCACTTTTTCCCATTTCTGCGTCATCACCAGCGCCAGTTCGGCCCAGAGGGTACTGTGTGCCGCCTGGTGCCAGAGTGTGCCGTAGAGCTGCCAGACCGCGTCCGGAGCATGAGGAAGATAGGTGTGGATCAGCCGCTGCAGTTTATCTGCTGGGGAAAGCGAGTCGGTCTCAGCGGTAAACCTGTGCAGGTCGGCCATTAAAAACTCGGTCATCGCCTCGATGCACAGCGTTTGCCAGTCGCGAAAGTAGTGATAGATATGGCTGCGCGAGATGCCCACCCGCTCGGTGAGTTCGCGGGTGGTGACTTTCTCGATGCCTTTCTCAATGAACAGCTCAATGGCCCCGCTCAGGATTTTGCTTCTCAGCGTGTCCGGTGCTTCTTTCATGACGTATCCACGGTTATCTGAACGCTAGCGGGGCATCTTATCAGCTTTTAGCGATCTGGCTGGATTGCTTTCCTGACTGACGCAGCACATATTTCAAGACCAAGGTACTCGCCGCGACCAGGACCGCAGCGCAGATAACCACGGTGAGATAGGCCTGGCTGAACGCGATACGCGCCAGCTCCGTCAGCATTTGGGCGCTCGCCGTGCTCATTGAGCCTGCAAGATGCAATGCTTCATCGAGGCTGTCGTAGGCGCTGTTCCCGGCGACTAACCCTTCCGGCAGCACCAGGCTTGCGCTGTAGACCGCGGTCATCAGGCCGCCCAGCAGGGTGACGCCGAGCACGCCGCCCATTTCCCAGGACACGTCTTCAATCGCGGCGACCATGCCGGCTTTCTCTTCCGGCGCGTTGAGCATGATTGAGGTCGAAGCGGCGGTAAACGCCACGCCAAGCCCAAGCCCGATGACAAACAGCGCGCCGAGCTGCGGCGTCAGGCTGTAATCGGCCAGCAAAGCCATGCCGCTCATGCCAATCGTCGTGACCAGCAGGCCAAAGACCATTAATTTTGCACCTCCCCAGCGCGGCAGCATGACGCCCGCCAGCGGTGAGGCAAGGGCGGAGCCAATCGGGATGGGTAAAATTGACAGTCCCGCTAAAAGCGGCGTCATGCCCAGAACGAGCTGCAGGCGCTGGGTCAGCACCAGCTCAATGCCCGTTAACGCGATCATGGTGATAATCGCCACGCTAATGCCGCTGGCAAACATGCGGTTACGGAACAGAGAGAAGTCGATCATCGGCTGCGCCGAACGCTGCTGGCGGCGAACAAACAGCGTTAAAAATACCACGCCAGCCAGCAGGGAACCCACCGCGATAAGCAGCGAGGCGTCCATTTTGCTGAGTTCCTTCAGGGCATAAATTACGCCCACCAGGCCAAGCATAATCAGCAGCGAAGCGGTGAAATCGCACGGGCGGCTCGCGTTCCCGGCGTCACGTGGGATCAGGAACCAGGCAAAGACGATAACCAGCAACACGACCGGCACGTTGATGAGGAAGACCGAGCCCCACCAGAAGTATTCCAGCAGCACGCCGCCGATAACCGGGCCAAGCGCGGCAGCCGCCGAGGCGACGGCAGACCAGATGCCGATAGCCAGCGCGCGCTCGCGCTCGTTGGTAAAGACCTGACGCACGATGGCAAGCGTGGCGGGCATCATCATGGTTGCGCCAATAGCCAGAAATACGCGTGAAGCGATCAGCAGCTCGGCCGTGGGCGAATAAGCCGCGCAAAGCGAAGCTATGCCGAAAACCGGCAGCCCGGACATAAACATCAGTTTGTGGCCGAGACGATCGCTCAGCATTCCCGCGCCCGGCAGGAGGCCCGCCGCCACAAGCGGATAGGCGTTAATGATCCACAGCTTTTCTGACGCGGTTGCGTTTAAAGCCTGGGTGAGCCGCGGCAGCGCGGTATAGAGCACCGTCATATCAATAATGATAAGAAACAGGGTGCTGGTCAGGATCGCCAGAATCAGCCAGCGATTAGTGAAGCGCATGGTTAATGCCTCTAAAAAAACAAATTTGAGCGGTTGCTCAAGCGCGAAATATACTTGAGCAGTTGCTCAAAGGCAAGTGCGGTTCTGGCACCCGGTTAGCTGCGGTTTACTTGTTCCGTGGGGTGTGACCAGGATAAGGTAAGCGCCTGAGAAGCAGTCAATACCGGTTTTAGCAGAAGGCAGGGACATGAAAAAACTGATCGTTATGTTGCACGGCGTAGGAAGTTCAGGGGCGGATCTGGAAGGGCTGGGGCTCTTCGTTCAGCAGGTGATGCCGGAAGTATTATTCGCCTCACCGAACGGCAGCGAGCCGTTTGACGGCGGCGGCGATGCCTGGCAGTGGTTCAGCCTTGCGGACGTTACCGAGCAGAACCGGCCGCAGCGCGTGGTTGACGCCCGCGCCGCGTTTGACGCTAAGCTGCAGGCGATTTTTGAACAACATGATGTGACGCCGGGTAAAGATCAGGTCATCCTGCTCGGTTTTTCGCAAGGTTCTATCATGGCTCTGGATGTGCTGGCCACTTCCCGGTTCCCACTGGCGGGCGTGGTAGCATTTTCAGGACGTCTGGCGTCGCCAAAACCGTATCAAGTCGCGGCAGATGCATCGGCGCTGCTGATTCACGGTATGGCCGACCAGGTTATTCCGTGGTCTGAAAGTGAAGCGGCGGCCGCTGCGCTGACGGAGGCCGGGGCAGAGGTCGAAACGCTGTTTGAGCCGGGCGTGGTGCATACCATCAGTGCGGATGGGGTGTCTCAGGCGCTGGGGTATATTGCGGAGCGTTTTGAGTTAGATCCGGAGTAGTTTTTACCCTCACCCTAACCCTCTCCCAGAGGGAGAGGGAATAAACAATGTTTCACGTTGGCTGTTTTCCCCCTCTCCCTCTGGGAGAGGGAACAAACAATGTTCCCCATCGTCTGTTTTCCCCCTCTCCCTTTGGGAGAGGGCCGGGGTGAGGGTCACAACCTTCAAGATTTACTCATATCACTCAGCAGCACCGCAATACTCTTGCCGCCTTCCGTTTGCTCAAGCGCAATTTTCACCGCAATGGTCAGCGGAACGGAAAGCAGCATTCCCACCGGGCCGAGCAGCCAGCCCCAGAAGATTAACGACAGAAACACCACCAGCGTCGACAGCCCAAGCCCGCGGCCCATCATTCGCGGCTCGAGAATGTTGCCGAACACCAGATTAATCAGCAGATAACCCGCCACGACGATCAGGGTTTCATACAGTCCGCTAAATACCAGGACCTGCACCACGGGCGGGATAGCGGCCAGCACTGAGCCGATGTTTGGAATGTAGTTCAGCGCAAAGGCCAGCAGACCCCAGATAAAGGCAAAACGAACGTCGAGCGCGGCGAGCATGCCCCAGACCACCAGCCCGGTCACGATGCTGATCGCCGTTTTCAGCACCAAATAATGGCTGACGCTGTCCAGCGCTCGCTGAATGGCGCCCATCCCTTCTTCGGGACGAGACATCAGCTGTTGCAGTTTGCGCGGCAGTTGAGGGACTTCAATCAGCATAAACACCACGGTGAGCAGCAGCAGGAAGATGGAAGACATCGCGTTGGAAAGCTGGGTCAGCAGGCTGGTCACCAGCGTCATCAGGGCGTTAGGATCGACATACTTCATTAATTCGTCGACGGAAACTGAGATCCCCACGCGCTGCAACCAGGGCTCAATCGTCTTTAACGGCACCACCAGCGAAGAACGATATTGCGGCAGGGTTCTCGCCAGCTCGTTAAGCGAGGTGCCAAGATAGGCCAGCAGCAGCACCATGCTCAGAATAATCACCACGATAACGAGGCTAATTGCCAGTACGCGTGGCACCCGCAGTCGTTCGAGGCGACGAATCAGCGGGTTAAGAATAACGGCAATAAACAGTGCCAGAATAAAAGGCACAATGATATCCGCTGCGGCTTTTATTCCCACCAGAATAATGACCAGCATGCCCAGCATAATCACGGCCTTCAACGCCTTGAGAGTAATGATCGGTTTTGCCATTGTTGCTGATTCTCCAGTGTGACGGGGCAAAAAAAATAATACACCGCCAGTAAAAAGTTCATCCATTAATTACGCTATTTTAACCGTTGAAAACAGTTTAATACATTACGGCATGGGCGATGCGCAGCGTAAAGGAGTGTAAATGTCAGGCGCTAACATACCGAATTATGGTATAAAATCGGCGTGTTTAACTACCGAGGACAATTTTCTATCCGCAACTGACGAGAAGCAACAACGCGGATAAGTTGGAAATATTATGGACAATATGTTCAGCACTTCATTAAATCAGCATTCTATTTTTATCACTTCTACTTCTTCACTCTCTGGTGAGCAGCACTGGCGCAACGCGCTTTAGTCCCTTTCTTCTGACAATTTTTCTGGTTTTTTAATTTGCCCTTGCTCGTCGTTTGACGTGTCTTGCAGGCTTTGTGCAGCACTATTTTCTCTGTCAGGAGAGAAATCATGATTTACTGGATTTTACTGGGATTAGCTATCGTCGCCGAAATTACCGGCACCTTATCCATGAAATGGTCAAGCGTCAGCGAAAATAACACAGGTTATATTTTCATGCTGGTCATGATCGCGCTTTCTTATATTTTACTGTCGTTTTCGGTGAAAAAAATCGCCCTTGGCGTGGCCTATGCCATGTGGGAAGGGATTGGTATTCTGTTTATTACCTTATTCAGCGTTCTGCTGTTTGATGAGTCCATTTCGCCGCTGAAAATACTCGGCCTGACCACGCTGGTTGTCGGTATTGCGCTGATTAAATCGGGTACGCGAGCGAAAAAATCTCGTCCGGTGACGTCAGAGAAGGGGGATCATCATGCCGTCGTTTGAGTGGGTTCACGCTCTGTGGCTGCTGCTGGCAATCGTTCTGGAAATCGCCGCCAATATATTATTAAAACATTCGGACGGTTTCCGTCGCCCGCTGTACGGCGTCCTGTCTCTGCTGGCGGTTCTGGCAGCATTCAGTGCCCTGGCACAGGCGGTTAAAGGCATCGAATTATCCGTGGCTTACGCGCTGTGGGGCGGCTTTGGTATCGCCGCGACCGTGGCGGCGGGCTGGATCCTCTTCGGCCAGCGCCTCAACCGCAAAGGTTGGGTTGGCCTTGCTTTACTGCTGGTCGGGATGATTATTATCAAAATTGCCTGATCTATCACGCTGCCCGTTAATTATCGGGCAGCGCTTTCCTCAAGGTGTATTACGCTTATTTAACGGCAATAGAAATTCTCTAAATTAAAAAGCCGGAAATCTCCATATTATTTCACTGAGAAGAGAGATGAAATTGCGTAATCCTCTTAGCTGGAAAAGTACGCCCGTTGCCGGAACCCTGTTTGCCATGGTTTTTATGGCAGGGATCGGGCTGATCGTTTCTACCCTCGCGCTACTCTACCTGTCACTTCACCTTATCAGCAGCAAAACCAATGAGATAGATGAACACCGCAGCGCGCTGTCGGTGCAGGGGGCAATTCAGACCTCGGTAAACCGCGTGTGGGCGTTGGTCATCGACAACGCCGTCTGGGATGACGCCGTGAATCAGGTTTATCGCCCGGTACTGGACGTGAACTGGCTGTATAACACCTGGGGCGCGGGCTATAAAATCAATAACCTTTATGACGGCGTTTACGTCCTGGATGAGAGCTTCAACATCCTCTGGGGTTCTTTTCGCGGCCAGCGAGTGGCGGGGCGGGATATCAGCCAGCTGGGTAAGGGTTTTGAAGCTCTGGTTCATCAGAATGCTCAAACGCTGAGGGACGATAAAAAGATTTTCGCCGGTATCACCCAGACAGAGTACGGCGTGTCGTTTATCGGCATTGGCCTGATTCGCCCGATGCTGGGGCGGCTTCAGGTGCGCGACGCCACGCGGCGTTATCTGGTGATTGGCCGCCAGATTAATAGCGGCATGCTTAAAGAGCTGGGTAACACGTTTCAGATTGAAAATCTGCGCTTAATGCCCGGCCCGTCGACGTCGGCCAGCGTACCGTTAAACAGTACGTCAGGCGAGACGCTGGGCTACCTGAGCTGGCGGCCAAGGCTGCCGGGCGCGGAGGCGGCACAAGCGGCGTCGGCCGACATTATGCGCATTGCCGTGCTTGCAGCAGTATTGATTCTGGTATTTATCGCCATCAGCAGCCTGGGGTTGTACAAGCTTGCTCGTGGCGAAAAGCAGGCCAGAACTATCGCGCTGACCGACTGGCTCAGCCATTTGCCTAACCGCCGGGCGTTGATCGAGCGGCTGGAAACCATCAGTAAGCGCGGTGATACCGATGAGAAAAGCGTGGTGTTTATCGATCTCGACGGCTTTAAGGACGTGAACGATATCTACGGGCACGACATTGGTGACAAGCTGATCGTCACCATTGCTCATGAGCTTCGCGACAGGGTGCCGGAAAACGGCATGCTGGTTCGTATGGGTGGAGATGAATTTGCCATGATGCTCGGCGGAGAGCACGCCGGGGAACACTCTTCGGCCTTTGCCGGGTCGGTGCTGGATTATCTTAGCCAGCCGATCCCCGTGGGGGAAAGCACCATCCACATCAGCGCCAGCATCGGTATTGCTTCCGGGTCGCTGGTGGACTGCAGCAGCTCTGAGCTTTTCCGTCGCGCCGATATCGCCATGTACCATTCTAAAATTACCGGTAAAGGGCGCACCACCTACTATGATGCGGCGCTAAACAACGTGCGCGAACGTCGGTTGATTATCGAAAATGATATCCGTGCGGGCCTTGCGCGGGATGAGTTTGAGGTCTGGTATCAACCCATTATTGATGCGCGTAGTCAGGTGATGACCGGCGTTGAAGCGCTGGTGCGCTGGCCACGTCGCCCGGAAGGCGAACTGTTCCCGGATGAGTTTGTCACCGTGGCCGAAACCAGCGGCCTGATTTACGCCCTGGGGCAGTTTGTGCTTCGTCGCGCGTGCCGGGATTTAGAACCTTATGAGGATTTACGGCTGTCGGTGAACATCTCTCCGGCGCAGTTCCGCGATCCGGAGTTTGAAGATAAGGTTGCCCGGGTATTGCAGGATACGCAGTTTTCGGCGCAGCGGCTGGAGCTTGAGGTCACCGAAAGCTACGTGCTGGAAAACCCGGAACGTGCGCTGGCGGCCATCCGTAATCTTAAATCTCAGGGGATGGCGGTGGCGCTCGACGACTTCGGCAACGGCTATTCGAGCATTGGCTATCTGCGCCGCTTTAATTTCGACACCATCAAAATAGACAAATCCCTGGCCGGGCTGGTGGACAGCGATGAGCAAGCGCTGGCGCTGGTCAGCGGCACGGTGCGCATTGCCAGCGCGCTGGGCATGGCGGTCACAGCAGAAGGGGTGGAAAACGAATATCAGCTTAAGCTGCTGTGCCTTGCGGGATGTGACCGGCTGCAGGGGTACTACTTTAGCCAGCCGGTGCCGCTGGACGCAGTATTATCGCTGCGTCAGCGGCATCAGGTATAACGCTTACTGGGCCAGCGCTTCCAGCCTGTCGCGAAAGCCGGTGACAGAAATCGCACGGTTATCTGCCCGGTAACGGTCTTTTGCCGCCGGGGCTGAACTTTGCACCGCAATTAGCTGCCAGCCCTGGTCCGTTTTCAACAGCAGCGGGGAGCCGCTGTCGCCGGGCAGGGTATCGCACTGGTGCGACAGCACGGAAGCCTGTGCCCAGCCCGTGACCAGGCAGTTGTTATGGGTATACAGGTCGTCCAGGTGATCCAGCGGGTAGCCGGATTGCGTGACTTTGCGATCCTGTGCCTTTAACGCTTCGGTCAGCGCGTCTTTGTCGCCGTTAAAAAGCGGCAACGGCGTGATGCCTGACGGCGGATTACGAATAATAATCAGGCCAAAGTCATAAGGCGCCGCGTTAGACGGCACAAGCCAGCCGTCGCCGTCCGGCTTAAGACGGTGACCCAGTGATTTATCCACCCGGCCTTCAATGTCATGGATCTCATAGCGCCATTGCCCTTTATGGGAAATAAAGCGCAGCGCGATAGCCTTGTCGGCTTTGCCACGCGGCGGCTGTAACAGGCAGTGCCCGGCGGTCAAGGCCAGGTGCGGCGAAATAAGGGTGGCAGTGCATAAATTGCCGCTGGCTGTTTCCAACTGGCCGATGGCATCCCAGGGGGCATCCTGAGGATTGGTGACGCGAACACGGTCATCTTTACCGAAGAATAGCGTTTTAACGTTAGCCGGGCTATCGTCATCATCCGCATGACCGAGTTGAGGTAAAAGGATCAAAGCTCCTAAAAACAACACAACACTTTTGCGCATAGCTTTCTCTGAAGGGGCTAATAATTATGGTTTTTATAGATGCAGTAACTATAGTCGGAACGGGCCGAAAGTGGGAGTGAAAACAGCAGACTACGCTTTCAGAGCCAAAAGCTCAGCGTAATAATACCGCAGATGATCAGCAGGGCGAGGATTAACTCGAAACTGTAGCGTCGCAACATTATCCGCACTCCAGAAATAAGTACGTACTAAAGGCTGTGCCTTATTCCTAAGAAAACACCCGGCAAGCCGGGTGTCTTTGTAAACGCTTTAAGCTAACGGGTTACCCCGTCTGGCTTATGCTGCTGGCTGTGCAGCTGGTTTAGCAGCGGCTTTGTGATGTTTTTTCACGTGTTTTTTAGCAGCCTGAGCTTTCTGAGCAGCTGGTTTTACTGCTTTTTTGTGGTGTTTTTTAGCAGCCTGGGCTTTCTGAGCAGCTGGTTTGGTTGCTTTTTTGTGGTGCTTTTTGGCAGCCTGAGCTTTCTGCTCGGTCGCTGGCTTAGCGGCTTTTTTGTGGTGTTTTTTAGCAGCCTGGGCTTTCTGAGCAGCTGGTTTGGTTGCTTTTTTGTGGTGCTTTTTGGCAGCCTGAGCTTTCTGCTCGGTCGCTGGCTTAGCGGCTTTTTTGTGGTGCTTTTTAGCAGCCTGAGCTTTCTGAGCGGCAGCTTTTTTGTGTTTTTTATGATGAGTTACTTTTGCAGCTGGAGCTTTAGCAGCAGGTGCAGCAGCGGTGGTTGCTGGAGCAGCAGCTGGCGCGGTAGCGGTAGTGTCAGCAGCGAAAGCAGCAGAAGACAGACCCATAGCAGCGGCAACAACCAGAGCTAATACTTTTTTCATTTCGACATCCTCGAATTTGTTTGTGTGTCAACCCCACTGCGGGGCCGTTGAAATGAACTATAGGCTTGTGGATCAAAGTCTTCAGTGAGTGATTGGTATCGGCGTGTAACGTAATGTACAACGCCGGGTACGGACGACCCGGCGCGAGAGGTTTACAGGTAGCGAGACTCTAAATGTTTGCGGAAATACAATGGGTTAAGGTCTTCTCCGGTAGCATTGGTTATCAGCTGTGAGGTGGTGAAACGGCTGCCGTGCTGCCAGATATTTTGTTTTAACCAGTCAAATAACGCGCCGAAATTACCCCCGGCTATCTCCTGCTCCAGGTTTGGCAGCGCCCGTGAAGCCGTGCTGAACAGCTGGGCCGCGTACATCGCGCCGAGCGTATAAGACGGGAAGTAGCCGAAAGCGCCGTCGGTCCAGTGAATATCCTGCATGCAGCCGTTGCGGTAGTTGCCTTCGGTGGACAGGCCGAGCCAGGACTGCATTTTCTCATTCCACAGCGCAGGGATGTCGTCGACTTCGATATCGCCGTCGATCAGGGCCCGTTCAATCTCATAGCGCAGAACAACGTGCGCCGGGTAGCTCACCTCATCAGCATCAACGCGAATATAGCCTCGCTCAACCTGCTGGTTAACGTTGATAAAGTTGTTTAGTTCAAACGCCGGCTGCGGACCAAAACGCTCAATAACCTTCGGCAGAAGCAGCTTCAGGAAAGGCGCGCTGCGGCCAAGCTGCATTTCAAAGAACAGGCTCTGCGATTCATGGATGGCGGTAGAACGGGCAAGGGAAACCGGCTGGCCCAGCCA
Organism: Cedecea neteri; assembly: GCF_000757825.1. GTDB lineage: Bacteria > Pseudomonadota > Gammaproteobacteria > Enterobacterales > Enterobacteriaceae > Cedecea > Cedecea selenatireducens. The sequence continues at coordinate 512,220 of NZ_CP009451.1, read as the reverse complement.
TTCACGCGGCAGGTTTTGCTCGTAGCGCGCGTGGCCGGTTTCGTGAATCACGCCAAACAGCGAGCTGAACAACTCTTCTTCGTTATAGCGCGTGGTGATGCGCACGTCTTCAGGCACGCCGCCGCAGAACGGGTGCGCGCTAACGTCCAGACGCCCGCCGTTGAAGTCAAAGCCCAGCAGCGCCATGGTATCAAGGCCCAGTTGACGTTGAGTTTCGGTGGCAAAAGGCCCCTGCGGGGTCAGCGTTTTTTCTTTGGACTGCTTGTCGACGACCTTCTGTAGCAGGTCCGGCAGCCAGTCACGCAGATCGCCAAACAATACGTCGAGCTTGGCGCTGGTCATGCCCGGCTCGTAGATATCCAGCAGCGCATCGTAGCGGGAAATACCTTTGGCCTCCGCACGCAGGCGAGCTTCTTCGCGACTAACGCGAACCACTTCTTTCAGGTTCGTGGAGAAACTCTGCCAGTCGTTGGCCGGGCGCTGGGTGCGCCAGCCGTGTTCACAGCGGGTGCCGACCAGCGACTTTTCTTCCACCAGCGCGTCAGGCAGCAGCACGGCTTCCTGATAATGGCGGGTCATTTCGCGCAGGTTGGCGCGCTCAACGTCATTAAGATCTTCCTGAGCGGCGGCCTGTAGCAGGGTGGCAATTTTCTTGTCGGTCAGGATCTGGTGCTTAAGCACGCTAAGTTCAGCGAGGGCCTCGCCGCGAGCCTGACTGCCGTTGGCCGGCATCATGGTGGACATATCCCAGCCTGCAATGGCAGACAGGTGATCAAAACGGGACAGACGCTGGAAGGTTCGGGTCAGGTGATTATAGTTTTGCTTTTCCATATGGCCTCGTGAACAGGTTGTTAACGCCAAAGAAAATAGCATTAAGCTTACCTGAACACGAGAGCGGCAGCAGGTTAGTGTGCCTTGTGGTGCAAACGCGTGGCGACCAGCAAAGCCACCAGCAGCAGCGAGCCGATAAATGCCGCTACGCCGTTCCAGCCAAACTGGTGCCAGAACACGCCGCCGAGGGTGCCCGCGAGGCTGGAGCCAAGATAATAGCTAAACAGATAAAGCGAGGAGGCCTGGCCTTTTGCCCGCCGGGCGCGTGGGCCAATCCAGCTGCTGGCAACCGAGTGGGCAGCAAAAAATCCCGCAGAGAACAGCAGCATCCCGGCAAAAATGACGATCAGCGAGGAGAAGACGGTCAGCGTCAGGCCAAGAAACATAATGGCGGTGAAGCCAATCAGCACCGGGCCACGGCCATATTTCGCGGTCATGGCGCCCGCTTTTGGCGAGCTCCAGGTGCCGGTGAGGTAGGCCACGGAGAGCAGGCCCACAATGGCCTGGCTGAGGAACCACGGCGCTTCCATCATCCGATAGCCAATGTAGTTAAACAGCGTGACAAACGCCCCCATCAGCAGGAAGCCCTCGGCAAACAGCAGCGGCAGCCCTTCATCACGCCAGTGCAGGCGGAAGTTAATAAACAGCGTTTTTGGCCGCAGGCTGGATGCGCGGAAATGCCGGGACTGGGGCAATATTTTCCAGAACATCAGCGCCGAGGCGAGGGCAAAACAGCCGATAGCCGCCACCGCCACGCGCCAGGTAAAGAAATCGGTCAGGACGCCGGTGATAAGGCGGCCGCTCATACCGCCGATGGAGTTCCCGCTAATGTATAAGCCCATCGAGAAGGCCACCACGCTGGGGTGCATCTCCTCGCTAAGGTAGGTCATGCCGACTGCCGCAACGCCGCTTAAAGAGAGGCCGATAAGGGCGCGCATAATAAGAATGCCGTGCCAGCTGGTCATCAGCGTCGACAGCAGGGTACAGCAGGAGGCCAGCAGCAGCGCGGTCACCATCACCTGTTTACGGCCGATGGCGTCCGAAAGTGGGCCGGTAAACAGCAGGCCAATGGCCAGCATGGCGGTAGAGACCGAGAGCGAGATACTGCTGCTCGCCGGGCTGACGCCAAACTCATGGGATAGCACCGGCAAAATAGGCTGCACGCAATAAAGCAGGGCGAAGGTAGCAAGGCCGGCGGAAAACAGCGCCAGCGTGACGCGCATAAACTGGGGAGTACCTCGTTTGATATAGCTGACAGAGTGAGATGCAGGGCTTTCGTCGGCATCCTCTGTCGGGGCGGTGCTGACGGTAGTTGTACGACTCAAGATAAATCCTTACGCGGGCGTTAACTTATTCTTTACAGAGTAGAAAAGTGTAAATGTTCTGTCTAATATATTAATAATCTCAAATGATACTTTAAACATATGAATATTGAGCTGCGCCATCTTCGCTATTTTGTCGCCGTCGCCGAAGAGCTGCATTTTGGCCGGGCGGCTGCCCGGCTGCGGATCTCCCAGCCGCCGCTTAGCCAGCAAATTCAAATCCTCGAAGAGCAAATCGGTGCCCGACTGCTGGCGCGCACCAATCGTAGCGTTAACCTCACCGCGGCGGGGCAGCAGTTTCTCAGCGATGCCCGGCAAATTCTCAGTCAGGTTGATGCCTCTGCCGCACGTGCCGCACGCCTGCATCAGGGGGAAACCGGCGAACTGCGTATCGGTTTTACGTCCTCCGCGCCGTTTATTAAAGCAGTTTCAGACAGCCTGTCCCGCTTTCGCAAGCGTTACCCTGACGTGCATCTCCAGATGCGTGAGGTGAATACCCGCGAGCAAATTGCCCCTTTGAATGAGGGCGAGCTTGAGCTGGGGCTAATGCGTAATACGCGCCTGCCGGATACCCTGAACTGGACGCTGATTTTGCGTGAACCGCTGCTGGCGATGGTTCATCGCGACCATCCGCTGGCCAGCAGCCGCTCGGTATCGCTTAAGCAGCTTGCGCAGGAGCCGTTTGTTTTCTTTGACCCGCACGTTGGTACCGGGCTGTACGACGACATTATCGGCTTACTCCGACGTCATCATATCGTGCCGTACATCACTCAGGAGGTCGGTGAGGCGATGACCATCATTGGTCTGGTTTCTGCCGGGCTGGGGGTATCGATTCTTCCTGCTTCGTTTCAACGCATTCGCCTGAGCGATGTGGTGTGGCTGCCCATTGACGAACAGGAAGCGCAGTCGGAACTTTGGCTGGTCTGGCCGAAGCACCGGGAGCTGTCGGAGGCGGCAAAGCGTATCTCGGCGCTGTTAACCGAAGCCTCCTGGGCGTTAAAATAGGCCTAATGTGGCGGGATTATGTGCGGTAAATCACATCCCTACCTAAATATTTGACGACCCTGCGGGAAGTGTTTCACCATAGCCTGAAAGTTTATTTCGAAGCGCGAAAATAAAGGGAGTACCACGTGGTTGCTGATAGTCAACCGGGCCATATCGATCAGATTAAACAAACCAATGCCGGCGTTGTTTATCGCTTGATTGATACCCACGGCCCGGTGTCGCGGATCGATCTTTCCCGCCTGGCGCAGCTGGCCCCGGCCAGTATCACCAAGATTGTGCGAGAAATGATTGAGGCGCATCTGGTACAGGAAACGGAAATCCAGGATCCCGGCAGCCGGGGCCGCCCTGCGGTCGGCCTGATGCTGGAAACCGAAGCGTGGCATTACCTCTCCATACGCCTGAGCCGGGGCGAAATCTCCCTTGGCCTGCGCGACCTCAGCAGCAAGCTGGTGGTAGAAGACTCGGTGGACCTCCCGACGGATGACCAGCAGCCTCTGCTGGAACGCATCGTTTACCAGGTTGACCAGTTCTTTATTCGCCATCAGCATAAGCTCGAACGTCTTACCGCCATCGCTATCACGCTCCCTGGTATTATTGATACCGTGCACGGCATTATTCATCGCATGCCGTTCTACGACATCTGCGATATGCCGCTGGGCGAGGCGCTGGAGAAGCACACCGGCGTGCCGGTATTTATCCAGCACGACATCAGCGCGTGGACCATGGCAGAAGGGCTTTTTGGCGCCTCTCAGGGAGCCAGAGACGTCATTCAGGTAGTGATTGATCATAACGTGGGGGCCGGGGTTATCACCGATGGCCGCCTGCTTCACGCCGGCAGCAGCAGCCTGGTGGAAATTGGCCATACGCAGGTCGACCCGTATGGCAAACGCTGTTACTGCGGCAACCACGGCTGTCTGGAAACTATCGCCAGCGTGGAAAGCGTGCTGGAACTGGCGCAGCAGCGTATGAGCCAGTCTATGGGCTCGATGTTGCACGGCCAGCCGCTGAGCGTGGAATCGCTGTGCGACGCCGCGCTGAACGGTGATCTGCTGGCCAAAGACATTATCACCGGCGTCGGGCAAAACGTTGGGCGCATTCTGGCCATCATGGTTAACCTGTTTAACCCGCAAAAGATCCTTATCGGTTCGCCACTTAATCGCGCCGCCGCGATCCTTCATCCGGCCATCACCGACTGTATCCGCCAGCAGGCCTTACCCGCCTACAGCAGCCACACCGTGGTGGAAGGCACACAGTTTAATAACCGCGGCACCATGGCCGGGGCGGCGCTGGTTAAAGACGCAATGTATAACGGCTCTTTACTAATTCGCCTGCTGCAGGGCTAATCTTAGGCCCTGATTCACCAAAAATTGCGCTATCTCAATCTGGCTAAAGCGCCATTCTTTTAGACTTCCCGAGTTAATTTTTCTCTTTACTTATATGGCTAGCATTACCTCGGGAGACAGTCATGCTTAAGCGTTTCTTTATAACAGGTACCGATACCGCCGTGGGGAAGACGGTGGTTTCACGAGCCTTGCTGCAGGCGTTGTCGGCCAGCGGGAAAAGCGTCGTCGGTTACAAACCGGTCGCGAAGGGCAGTAAAGAGACGCCAGAGGGGCTGCGCAACAGGGATGCGTTGGTACTGCAAAGCGTCTCGACGATCAAACTGCCTTACGAAGCCATTAACCCCATTGCGCTGAGCGAAGAAGAGAGCAGCATCAGCCATCACGGGCCGATTAACTATTCGCTGCTGTCGAGCGGGCTGCAAAGGCTTTCCGACCAAATGGACCACGTCGTGGTGGAAGGCACGGGCGGCTGGCGTAGCCTGATGAACGATCTGCGCCCGCTGTCTGACTGGGTTGTTCAGGAGCAACTGCCGGTGCTGCTGGTGGTGGGCATTCAGGAAGGCTGCATCAATCACGCTTTACTGACCGCGCAGGCGATTGCTAATGACGGGCTGCCGTTCATTGGCTGGGTGGCTAACCGCATTAACCCAGGCCTGGCGCACTACGCGGAAATCATCGAGGTGCTGAGTAAGAAACTGCCAGGGCCGCTGGTCGGTGAGCTACCGTATCTACCCCGAGCAGAACAGCGCGAGCTGGGCGCGTATATCGATTTATCCAGGCTGCGCAACGCTCTGACGGTAGACCGACTGCGGGCGTAACCAGCGCGACAGCGTTGAGGCGATAACGCAGGTCAGCAGTAAACCGGGGAGCAGCGTAAACTCCCCTGTCATTTCGCAAATCATCAGCGTCGCCATAATCGGCGCATGCGTGGTCGCCGCCAGCAAAGACGCCATTCCCGTTAGCCCCAGCAGGATAATCAGCGGTTCGCCGCCACCCCAAAGCCCGCAAATCTGCCCAAACAGCATGCCCAGCGCCGCGCCCATAAACAACGTTGGCGTAAAGACGCCGCCCGGTGCCCCGGAGCCGCTGCTTGCCATCACCGCCAGCAGCTTGCACAGCAATACGCCCGCCACAAACAGCAGCGCGGGCGGGCTGGAAAGAAACGACTGCACCACGCTGTACCCGTTGCCCCAGGCGGTTGGCGTCACCAGCGAGAGCAGGCCGACAATCAGCCCGCCGAGCGCCAGCTGCAGCGGCGGCGACAGCCGAAGACCGCGAAATAGCGCGCTGCTTTTGGCCAGCAGCCACAGCATGAGCGGCCCGGCGACACCCGCCGTTAACCCGAGCAGCGCCATAAGCCCGTAATGGGCAGGCAAAGGCGGATCGAGCAGGGTGACGATGTACAGCGGGGCCTGGCCGCCGTTCAGCAGGTGGGTCATCAGCAGGGCGCTGACGGCGGCAATCACCACCGGCCCCAGCGAGGCAAGCATCAGCGAGCCAAATAAAATCTCCGCGATAAACAGGCTGCCCGCCAGCGGCGCATGGTAGGCGCTTGCCATCCCGGCGGCGGCTCCGCAGGCCACCCATAGCTTCCATTCTTTGTCTGGGGTAAAGCGCTGCGCAAATACGGAGGCAAAAACCGTTGCCAGCAGGATCATCGCCCCTTCACGGCCGATGGCGCTGCCGCTTGACACGACGATCAGCGATGCGGCGGATTTGACCAGGCTGGAAGGAACGTCCAGCCTGCCGTCGCCTGTTTCAATGGCTTCCATATAGTCGGTTGGCGCAGAAGGGCGCTGGCGGGTAGCTCTCTGCCAGCCCCATAGCAGAAGCCCGGCCAGCAGGCCGCCTGCCGCAGGTGTTAATACGCGTCGCCATGGCGCGAGCGCGGACGCCGCCGCAACAAGGCTGCCGCCGTGGTCGCCCAGGAAGACGTTTTCCAGCAGATACATAGCCTGACGAAATAGCCACACAACCAGCGCGGAGGCCAGGCCAATAAAGATCGCAATCACCAGGCGGCGAAGCATTTCTCTGATGTCCGGAAAGGCGTGTAAACGGTGCATAGCGCAAAAGGTGGCGGGGGAATGGCGCTATTGTGGGGGAGAACGCCGATAAGCTCAAAAAGAAAATGCGCCACCGGGAGGCAGCGCATGAAGTTGCTTAGCTCTGCTGAATATTCAGCGCCCGGCGCGTTCGGCCCGAGCTGAGATAATCGGCAATATAATCCTGCGAAATTTCCCCACTGTAGCGGCCATCTTCATCGGTGATCGGCATCCAGACCATGTTGTGCTCATACAGCTTAGAAAGCACGATGCGCAGGTTTTCCTCCGCGCGGCCTGTTACACGGAACGGATGAAGCAGGTCGATACAGCTGCCGGTTGTGCCTCGAGCTTCGCGACGCTTAACGAAGCCCAGGGGTTTGCCGTCGGCGTCAACCACGGTTATTGAACGCATGTCGTTATCGTCCATGGTGGCGAATGCTTCCGCCAGAGGCGTGGATTCTCGCGCCGTAATGGTAGGCTGCTGGTCGGTGACGTCCCCGGCCTGCACCAGCAGCAGGCGCTTCAGCGTGCGGTCCTGTCCGACAAACGAGCCGACGAAGTCATTGGCCGGTTTCGCCAGCAGCTCATCCGGGCTGGCACACTGGACGATTTTGCCCTGGCGGAAGACCGCAATCCGGTCGCCCAGCTTCAGCGCTTCATCAATATCGTGGCTGACCAGCATCACCGTCTTTTTGAGCTGGCGCTGCATATCCAGAAACTCGTTCTGGATGGTTTCGCGGTTAATCGGGTCGACCGCGCCAAACGGCTCATCCATCAGCAGCACCGGAGGATCCGCCGCGAGGGCGCGGATCACGCCAATTCGCTGCTGCTGGCCGCCCGACATTTCACGCGGGTAGCGGTTAAGGAAGCGGTTGGGGTCGAGCGCCACCATGCTCATTAGCTCGCTGGCGCGCTCTTTACAGCGGGCTTTGTCCCAGCCCAGCATGCGCGGCACGACGGTAATGTTTTCTTCGATCGTCATGTTCGGGAACAGGCCGATTTGCTGGATAACGTAGCCGATATTACGGCGCAGGGTGACGGTATCCAGATCGTTGGTGTCCTGGCCGTTGATTAAGATTTTGCCGCCGGTCGGTTTTATCAGGCGATTGATCATTTTCAGCGTGGTGGTCTTGCCACAGCCGGAAGGGCCGAGCAGGACACACATTTCTCCTTCGGGCACGTTCAGGCTGATGTTGTCGACGGCGTTAAAGGTCTGGCCGTTTTTCTGCACAAATTGTCGCGTGAGATTTTCAAGTTTTATCATTATTAACTCTCCTTTGAATACGGCTTCACGGTGGGGCTACCACTTAGTGAAATGCAGCTGCAGGCGATGCAGCAGCCAGTCAAGTACGATGGCTAACAGGCAGATCATCACCGCGCCGGCAATCAGCATGCGGATGTCACTCCCGCCGATGCCGTTGAGCAACAGCAGGCCCAGGCCGCCCGCGCCGATGACGGCGGCAATCGCCATGACGCCAATGTTCATGACTACGGCGGTGCGGATGCCGCCAAAAATCACCGGCAGCGCCATGGGAATTTCCACCCAGCGCAAGCGCTGCCAGAACGTCATGCCGATGCCGCGTCCGGCTTCACGCAGCCCCGGCGGCAGGCTGTCCAGCGCGGTGTGAGTGTTGCGCACAATCGGCAGCAGGGAATAGAGGAATACCGCCGTGACGGCAGGCACCACGCCAATACCCTGACCGATCAGCGAAAACAGGGGGATCATCAGGCCAAACAGCGCCACGGACGGAATGGTGAGCAAAATCGTGGCAAAGCCCAGAACCGGCGTAGCAAGCCATTTATGACGCACGATGAGAATACCCAGCGGCACGCCAATGATGATGGCCAGGCCGACGGCAATCAGGACTAACCAAAGGTGGTGCAGGGTAAGGGAACCAATATACCCCGCGTTATCAATCATATAGTGTAACGTTTCCACGATACCTCCTTAGAGCAAGCCTTTCTGCTGCAGGAATTCTCGAGCGACCTGCTGCGGGGTTTCATGGTCGATATCAACTTTGGCGTTCAGGGTTGTTATCACCTCATTGTTCAGCTCGGACGAAAGGGTGTTCAGCGCTTCTTCAAGCCCGGGATGAGAGTCCAGTACGTCTTTACGCACGACGGGCGTGACAGCGTAACTTGGGAAGAAGCCCTTATCGTCAACCAGCGCTTTCAGGTCAAAGCCCTTCATCCGGCCGTCGGTGGTGTAGATCAGACCGGCATCGACAAAACCGTCGCGGATGGCGTTATAGACCAGGCCTGGGTCCATCTGGCGGATCTGCGGGCGGTCCAGCGGCATGTTGTAAACCTGTTGCAGAGGCTTCAGGCCGTCGCTGCGTCCGGCGAATTCGAGATCAAGGCCGAGCATCCAGTTATGTTTCGGGTCGGTCTGGCGAATATGCTCGATGCGTTCTACCAGCTGCGACATCGTGGTGATGCCTTCTTTTTCTGCCCGCTCGCGCTTCATGGCGAAGGCGTAGGTGTTATTCATTTCGGCCGGTTTAAGCCAGACGAGGCCAAGTTTTGCATCCAGCTTTTTGACCGTGTTGTACGACTCTTCGGGCGTCATGCGCTTATTAATATGGTTGAAGATAATCAGCGAAGTACCGGTGTACTCCCAGGTCATATCAATCTGTTTATTGATCATCGCATTACGAGAAATCACCGTCGCGATGTTGGTCTGGGGCGTAACCTGAAACCCTTTTTTAGCCAGATACTGGGTGGTCATGGCCGACAAAATATGCTGCTCGGTAAAGCTCTTGGTCGCCAGAATCAGCGGCGCGGCCTGGGCCTGTGAGGCGATAAGTGATGCTGCGGCAAACGCCGCCGTCAGCACGCGTGAAAGCAGTCTCATAAACGCTCCTTATTGTTGTTATTGAGCTGTGTGGGGGCTGAGCACCCGGCCCAGGCTGGCCAGCGCCAGGTCAAGAATCAAGGCAAACAGAGCCGTTGCCACGGCGCCGAGTATCAGCGTCGGGAAGTCGTTCAGGTAAATCCCCGGGAAGATAAGCTCGCCGTAGCTGCTCGCGCCGATAAGAAAGGCCAGCGGCGCGGTACCGACGTTAATGGCGGTGGCAATACGCACGCCGGAAAGAATTACCGGCCAGGCGTTGGGGATTTCTACCTGACGCAGTCGCTGCATTTTGGTCATGCCAATCCCGTTGGCGGCCTCTATTAGCGAGGGGGGAACGCTGCAAAGTCCGGCATAGGTATTGCGTACGATGGGAAGCAGCGAGGCGAGGAACAGGGCGATAATGGCCGGCTTGTCGCCGATGCCAATGATAACCATCGCCAGCGCCAGCACCGCAAGCGGCGGCAGCGTGTTGCCAATGTTGAAAATTTGCATGACGTACTCTGCCCAGCGGCGAGCCGCAGGTCGGCTGAGCAAAATCCCGCTGGGAATACCGACCAGCAGGGCGAGAGCCATAGAGCTGAAGACCAGAATCAGGTGTTGCTGCCCGAGGTAGAGTAAATCGACCTGGCGGGCTTTAAGGGTGTCGAGGCCGATGCCCCAAACCAGTAGACCGAGCACTAAAAAAAGCGCAAGCAGTCCGAGCAGGAACCGTGTTGCGAAGGATGCGTTTTGCATTGCAGTGTGTCTCCCTGGGTGCACGCGTTATCGCCGCCGGAGGGGCGGCCTGTTGTTATGCCATGTGTCGGCAGGGTGTCTGGAGCTATAGCAACGCAGCGGGAAGGATTCCAGCTTTGGGGACAATTAAGTGGCTAATGGTTTAGCGGATAAAGTAATGCCCAGGCCTTATGGCTTCTGGTCTGAGGGAGAAAAGTAAAGATTTGTCTTAAAAATGTTAACGTGAAGTGACGTTGTCACATTTGTGGTGTGAGGAAATCAGCGATTTTTCAGGAAACCGGTCGCGCCCGGCCTCCTGAAAGTCCAGGATTCTTAGAAGTGCAGTTCTTTGCGGGCAACGGGCATCAGCATGCCTTGCTGCCAGCCTGAAAGCGTCATTCTGGCCAGTAAACCTAGTCCACGATAGAAATCATTCGCCGCGTTTTCGGTAAACAGGTTCAGATAACGATCGGCCCAGGGCAGCAGGTGCCAGGCAAGCAGCTCGTCAAGCTGCGGCTGTTGCCCCTGGTCGGCAAGCCAGGCCGCCAGCATCAGCATTAAGCCAAAATGATCTTCTGGCTCGTTTTGCTCCGTTTGCGGGGCAAAGCCCTGCGCGCGCATCCACTGGCGCAACTCAAGCATCGAGTCGCCAAACAGCACGTTTTCTTTATCCAGATAGACGGAACCCCAGGGCGGCGCGGGCAGCGCGTACGGGCCAATAAACAGGCGCTGATATTCTTCGCCTACCGACGTGTCGCTGTCCGCCAGGCCTGCGGCCATCATCGAGGCTATTTCCGCAAGTTCGGGAGCCTGTACCGGCCATTCTTTTACCCACTCAGGGGCTGAGAGCATCCCGAGAAGCGAGGCGCAGTCCGGGTGGTTCGGCGCATGGTAAAACAGGGCTCCGAGCACCCGGCCGCTAAGGGCTACCGCCGACAGGCGTTGTTGTTCAGAGGTCATGATTGATTCCTTCTTAGATCTTTTTAATCTCAACGAGATTGGTGTGCTGCGGGTTGCCCTTTGCCAGCGGCGACGGGCGATGCGTTGTCAGCGTATTGATGCAGGCCCCGTGGTCGATTCGATCGCCCCCCATATCGGCATTATGCCAGGCACCCTGGCCCATCGCCGCAACCCCAGGCATGATGCGCGGAGTGACTTTGGCCTCAATACGCACCTCACCGCGCCCGTTAAACACGCTGACCTTGTCGCCGTTGGTTATTCCGCGCCGTTTGGCGTCGAGCGGGTTAATCCAGACTTCCTGACGCGCTGCGGCCTGCAGGACGTCAATATTGCCATAGGTTGAGTGTGTTCTGGATTTGTAGTGGAAGCCAAACAGCTGGAGCGGAAACTCGCTGCGTTGCGGAGAGTCCCAGCCTTCAAACGTTGAGGCATATACCGGCAGCGGGCTGATGGTTTCGTCTTTTTCCAGCTCCCAGTTGGCGGCAATATCGGCCAGCTTGCTGGAGTAAATTTCAATTTTGCCGGACGGCGTTTTGAGCGGATTGGCCTGCGGATCTTCACGGAATTTTTTGTAAGCCACGAAATGACCCGCCGGATCTTTACGCTTGTAAATGCCCATCTCACGCAGGGCCTCATAGGCGGGCAGTGCCGGGTCTTTTGCCAGCATTTTCGCGTACAGATATTGCAGCCACTCGCGCTGGGTTCTGCCTTCCGTAAAGGCCTGATGCACATCGCCGCCCAGCCGTTTTGCAACCTCGCTCATCATCCAGTAAATAGGCTTGCGTTCGAACTTAGGCGCGGTGGCGGGCTGGATGAAAATCAGGTAGCCCATATTGCCCGCATAATCGTTAGGAATGATGTCCTCCTGCTCAACGGTCATCAGGTCCGGCAGCAGAATGTCGGCGTATTTCGCCGAAGAGGTCATAAAGTTCTCGATCACCACAATCATCTCGCACTGCTTGTCGTCCTGCAGAATGGCGTGGGTCTTATTAATGTCGGAATGCTGGTTGATGATGGTATTGCCCGCGTAGTTCCAGATGAACTTAATCGGCACGTCCAGCTTATCTTTGCCACGCACGCCGTCGCGTTTGGCGGTCATTTCCGGGCCGCGGGTGATGGCATCGGTCCAGCTAAAGCAGGAGATTTGCGTTTTGATCGGGTTTTCCAGCACCGGCATGCGTTCGATGGTAATGGTGTAGGTGGATTCGCGAGCTCCGCTGTTGCCGCCGTTAACGCCCACGTTGCCGGTCAGAATCGGCAGCATAGCGATGGCGCGTGAGGTCAGCTCACCGTTAGCCTGGCGCTGCGGACCCCAGCCCTGGGCAATGTAGGCCGGTTTTGTACCGGCAATTTCACGCGCCAGCTTGATGATTCTGTCAGCAGGAATGCCGGTAATTGCGGAGGCCCACCGCGGGGTTTTCTCCACGCCGTCGTCGCCTTCGCCCAGAATATAGGCCTTATAGTGCCCGTTACGCGGGGCATTTGCCGGCAGGGTGTTCTCGTCGTAGCCGACGCAGTATTTATCCAGGAAGGGCCGATCGACCAGATTTTCGCTAATCATTACGTGGGCGAGACCCGCCACAAGCGCCGCGTCGGTGCCGGGACGAATGGGGATCCATTCATCTTCGCGACCGGCGGCCGTGTCGGTGTAGCGCGGGTCGATAACGATCATTCTGGCGTTTGAACGCTCGCGGGCTTGTTCAAGGTAATAGGTGATGCCGCCGCCGCTCATGCGTGTTTCCGCCGGATTATTGCCGAACAGAACGACCAGCTTGCTGTTTTCGATATCCGACGTGCTGTTGCCGTCATTGCTGCCGTAGGTATACGGCATCGCGCAGGCGATTTGAGCGGTGCTGTAGGTGCCGTAATGGCTCAGAAAACCGCCGTAGCAGTTCATCAGGCGAGCCACCAATGAGGCGTAAGGGGACGAGCGGGTAATGTTCCCGCCGACTACGCCGGAAGAGTAGTTAATGTAAACCGCTTCGTTGCCGTATTTTTCGACGGTTTGTTTCAGGCTGGCGCTGACGATGTCCAGCGCTTCGTCCCAACTGATGCGTTCAAACTTGCCTTCGCCTCGGGCGCCTACGCGCTTCATCGGGTAATTCAGGCGTTCCGGATGGTTGATCCTGCGGCGAATAGAGCGCCCGCGCAGGCAGGCACGGACCTGGTGGTCGCCGTAGGTGTCCAGCCCGGTATTATCCGTTTCAACCCAGAAGACTTCCTCGTCACGAACGTGCAACCGCAGGGCGCAGCGGCTGCCGCAGTTTACCGAACAGGCTCCCCAGACAACTTTGTCTTTGCTCTCCGGCGACAGGGCGTCAGCGACCGCGGCTGCCGCGCTACGCATGCCAAAAGGCAGAGAAATGCCGCCAGCGGCGAGCGCCAGGCCGCCAATTGCAGAAGATTTTACCAGGCTACGGCGGCTGATCCCGCCTGGATTATTGAGGTTCGACATCGCTCTCTCCATGACTTTTTGTCGTGTGGAAGACGTTATTATTTGTGTTTTGAGTTTTGGTGATTGCTAAGGCTGCCCGCTAACGGGCTCTTTCGGGGGAAGAGTGTTACTTATTTAGGAGTAGAGGTTATTAACGCCAATCAAAGTTGCGGCTGTTGAAGGCAAATAGGCAGGTATACAGGGGGAAGCAGGGCGCCAGGCACCCTGCCAACGTTTATTGCGGTTCATTTTCCGGCGCGGCGCCGCCGGCAATGCGGGTATAGACAATTTTTTGCGTATCGTTAGCGCAGTGACCAACGACCTGACCGCCGGCTTTATCCGCCTGATCGTTCGGGACGATGGTGAGCGAGAAGCCTGACTCCGGTACGCCGTTATTGATAATTTTCTGCTGAATGTCAGCTTTTACCTTTTCGCAACTGCCCTGTGCGGCCAACGCCGGGGCGGCAGCGATCAGCAGTATCGTGCTTAACCAAACGGTACGTTTCATCATCTCTTCCTTATGTTGAGGCGAACTATAAGCTTGATGTCAAACGGCCGAAAAACGTGGTTTTCGGCCGTTTGGGGCAAACCAGAAAACATTATTCATTGTTTTTATCAGACCATAAGCCGGACTTAAAGAAACAATGAACATTGCCGTTACCCTTTCTATAAGAATAGCGCTTCTAGTGTAAAGTGTTGTATTTGCTTATATCATGTTATGACATGAAAACAAGAGAGCGGCAAAACGTGAAGAAAATCATTATCCTCGGTACGCTGGCTTTAGGGCTTGTCGGGTGCGACAACTCGACGTCACCGCAGGCGTTCACGCCGGAAATGGCCAGTTTTTCTAACGAGTTCGATTTCGATCCTATGCGCGGCCCGGTCAAAGACTTTAGCCAGACCTTGATGAATGAGCAGGGGCAGGTGCTGAAAAGGGTCAGCGGCTCGCTGTCTGAGGAAGGGTGCTTCGACAGCCTGGAATTTCACGATCTTGAAAACAACAGCGGCGCTTCGCTAGCGCTCGACGCTAACTACTATGTTGATCAAGTCAGCCGTGAAAAACGGGTGAGGCTGCAGGGCAAATGCCAGCTTGCAGAGTTGCCCGCCGCAGGCATCAGCTACGACACCGACGACAATGATTTTGTGATAGCCGCGAAGGGCAAAGACGTGCTGGTGACCTACAAATACGACAGCGAAGGCTATCCGCTGGGAAAGGTGACTAAATCAAAAGACAGCGAGCTTGCCATCGTGGCAACAGCCGGGGTCGATAAAAAGAAAAAGTTGGATTACAGCGCAACCACCAGCCTGAACGGCAAAATCATCGGCGTAGCGAAGCAAACCTGTGATTACGACAGCCATTTCAACTCGCTGTCCTGTGACCTGGAAATGACGGATGACTCCGTCACGCCGCCAACCGTCACGCATTACACCATCAAAAACACGGTGGAGTATTATTGATCTCGCGGGTATCACGAAGTGCCGGACGTCCAGCGACCTCCGGCATGTGAAATTAACTAAACAAACGGGCTAACCAGCTGCGTTTCGGTTGTTCTGGTCGGGTGGAGGGCGTTTCTCCCAGTCCCTTGTCAATGCCTTGCTCAATGGCAGCAAGTACCCGGCGGGCGTCGGTACCACTCGCGGTAAACCGCATACGGTGGCCCATTTTTGCCCCTAACGAAACCACCTTCATCAGATTCTTGCCATCAACGGGCCCGGCAGCGTTGTCGATATTTTCAACGATGACACGACTTTGAAACTGCTTGATCAGTTTCACCAGCACGGCGCTCGGTCGGGCATGCAGCCCATGAGGATTACGGATCACAAACGTGGCCTGTTCACCTTCTCTGGGGGATTCGTGTGGTGCGTTTTCGGCGCTGTTGCCGGTCAGAATCGCTAAAACCTCCGCTGGCGTAGCTGCCTGCGCCAACGCGTGCGGCACGCTCTCGTCGCTCAATGCGCGGGTTAGCTGGCGCAGAATATCGAGATGCTCGTTCGACCTTGCGGCAATCCCGGCTACCATGAACGCAACATTACCTTCTTCCCAGTCCACGCCCTGCGGGAAAACAATCACTTTTACGCCAGTGTTGAGCACCGCATGGCGGGTGTCCGCTGTGCCGTGGGGAATGGCAATGCCGTGACCCAGGTAAGTGGAAATCTGCGCTTCACGAGCCAGCATTCCCTGCAAATATTCCGGCGTTGTATTGCCTGCCGCCACTAACTTTTCGCAGACGAACTGGAGCGCCGTAAGCTTATCGACGCGCTCATGGCTGATGAAAATATCCTGTTCACAGAGTTGCATTCTGACCTCCTGCCTGAAGAGCTGCGGTGGGTTGCTTGCGGCTATTCCACAACCGCCATGATCCCAGCATTACTGCCCCGCAGGCGGAGCCCGCCAGAATACAGAGCACCCACGTGAGCGGTTTGCTGACCAGCGGAAGAATCAAGAAGCCGCCGTGCGGGGCTGGCACTTCAATGTGCAAGCTGTAGCTGAGCACGGCTGAGATGGAAGAGGCGATCATCATCATTGGAATAACGCGGAGCGGATCTTTCGCCGCAAAGGGGATTGCCCCCTCGGTAATATGCGTGCAGCCAAGAATGTAGTTCACCATCCCGGCCGCGCGTTCTTCTTCGCTAAAGCCTTTGGGAAAGAAGGTTGTCGCCAGAGCGATAACCAGCGGTGGAGTAATACAGGCCGCAGAAACACCGGCCATAAAGAAGAAATTCCCCTGGCCAAGTAGCAATGTTCCAGTGACGTACGCCGCTTTGTTGACCGGGCCACCAAAGTCGAAAGAACACATCGCCCCGACAACTATGCCGAGAAGGATAGGGTTGGCCTGCTGCAGCGAGCTTAACCAGCCCATCATGCCGTTGTTGATGGCCGCGACGGGTTTGCCGAGCAGCACCATCAGCACGCCAATCACCAACACACCAATGAGCGGCATGATGAAGATCGATTTTAGACCTTCATACTGGCGCGGTAGCCCGTCGAGCAGGCGGCGGACAAGCAGCATAAAGTAACCGGCGGCGAAACCGGCGATAATCCCGCCGAGAAAGCCCGCTCCCGTCGCGTTTGCCAGCAGGCCGCCAACGAACCCGGCTACCATGCCCGCGCGCCCGGAAATCGACCACGCAATGTAGGCCGTAAAGACCGGCACCATGATTGAGAACGCCTGCTGCCCGACCTGCATTAAGGTCGCCGCGATAGCGTTATACTGCGGGGAATTCGGGTCAGCAGAGTAAATCCCCCACAGGAAGGAGATAGCAATCAGAATGCCGCCTGCGACCACGAAAGGCAGCATATTGGACACGCCGCTCATCAGATGTTTATAAATCTGTCTGCCGAACGATTCTTGTTCATATTTCTTCTTTTCTGCTGCGGGGACGGTGGATATTCCCTGACGAAGGGAAAGTTGCCCGCTGACGACTTTATTGATTAACTCGACCGGATGGTGAATGGCTTCTTTAACCGGCACTTCAATAACCGGGAGCCCATTAAAACGTTCGGCGTTTACGTCTTTATCTGCGGCAATGATAACCCCGTAAATATCATTCAGATCGTCTGGCGTGATTTCATTTTCTACGCCGGAAGCACCGTTTGTTTCTATTTTTATTTCAAGGTTTAATTTTTTTGCTGCAGTTTTTAAGGCTTCTTCAGCCATAAATGTGTGGGCAATACCTGTAGGGCAGCCGGTAACGGCAATGATCTTTTTCATAATCGGGCCTTTATAATTGGACGATTTGAACCTGTTGTAATAATTCTTTCAGACGATTGAGTTTCCCCAGACCGGCAGACGCGGCGACGTCCGCACCGGTGGCGCTGGCAAGGGCCAACGCCTCAGAGATGTCTCCACCCTTCAACCATTGACTGAGAAATGCCCCGAGCGCGGCGTCCCCTGCGCAGGCTGAACTGACAAGTTCCACTTCCGGCGCGGAAGCAAACCACAGATCGTTGCCGTTGGAAAAATAGAGTCCTTTTGCGCCGAGGGTTAATAACACATTTCGCGCACCCAACTGATGCAATGTCTGCATCGCGTTGCGTACCTGCTGGGTATTTTCCACCTGAAGATTGAATATTTCTTTTAATTCATCGTCATTGGGTTTGATCAGCAGGGGATTAAGCTCAAGTAATTTCCGCAGTGCAGGATGGCTGATATCAAGAATGACTTCTCCCCCGCGCTGTTCACACAGCGACATAACTTCCGCATAAAACAGGCTTTCAATACCCGGCGGCAAGCTGCCGCTAATCACTAAATAATCCCCGGGGCGGATGCAGTCCAGATGCTGGATGATCTGTTGTTTACATTCATCATCGATAGGGGCACCGGTGTTTACCAATTTATATTCATTGCTGCCGTCATTAATAAAAACATTAATCCGTGTAGCTGCCTGCACCCAGGAAGGCGTCACGTTGATTTTTTGTTTTTTAAGTTCCTCCACAATATAGCGCCCGGTAAATCCGCCAAATATGCCCATGACGTGGGTCGGCTGTCGAAAGTGATTAAGGACTAAAGAAACGTTAACGCCTTTGCCGTTAGGACAGTATTCCGTGCGCTGGGTGCGGTTCACGGTAGAAGGTTGTAGAGAGCCACAAAAAATATTCATATCAATGGCGGTGTTTAAAGTCAGAGTATGGATCACGACATTGCTCCTTGCGCCGTTGGTTAGAGTTGCCCTTCACAACCACAGACATGAATGACTTTACGGACGACTTCTTTCATCGCCTCTTTGGCGGGCTGCATGTAATGTCGGGGATCGTTCGCCCCAGGCTGCTCAATGAAGTACTGTTTCAGCGCGTCTGAGAACGCGATTTTAAGTTCGGTGGCGACGTTAACCTTACAGACGCCGAGCGAAATTGCCCGGCGAATATCCCCCTCAGGCAGACCGGAAGCGCCGTGTAACACCAGCGGAACATCCACGCATTCACGGATAGCGGCCAGGCGATCGAAATCGAGCTTCGGCTCGGCGGCATACAGCCCGTGAGCCGTCCCGATAGCTACCGCCAGCGAATCGATGCCGGTGCGGGAGACAAATTCACGAGCCTGCTGCGGGTTGGTATACAACGCATCTTTCGCGTCAACGACCAAATCGTCCTCTACGCCGCCAAGTCGACCAAGCTCCGCCTCTACGCTGGCATCATAGCGATGGCTCAGTTCAACGACGCTTTTCACCAGCTCAACGTTCTCTTCAAAAGCATGATGTGAACCGTCAATCATTACTGAACGGATCCCGGCCTGCACTTTGCGGGTAATGTCCGGGAGATCTTCGTGGTGATCGAGGTGCAGCGCCAGGGGATGATCCCAATGTTTTGCCAGGTCTCTGGCTATTGCTACAACGTTGCCCGTTCCCGCGTAGCTATAGGTCCCCGGCGTGCCGGCCAGGATAAGCGGCGAACGCATTTCAGCGGCCGTTTCCACCACCACCTGCATCGTTTCCAGATTGTGAATGTTAAATGCCGGCACGGCGTACCCCTGGTGCTGGGCTTTTAACAACATGTTTTTACTGGAAATAATATACATATCCGCTCCTTTTGGTTTCAAAATATAAAAAATTAACGATTAATGCCTTACGTTTTGAAAGTAATTTAACGATCGCATGGCTTAATCGCTGTGATCGAAACCACACAACGACGATTTTATTTACCAAATGAAAGTTTTCTGGCGTTAATATTCTTCGTTTTTAAACGTGCTGTTGGCGCGAAGGTATCTATTAATGCATTGAAAAACAGTGATTTTATGTCTTTTTGTTTGACGCGAGAGGGGTGTGTGTTTGACAAGGGAAAAGATAAATTTAAAAATGAAAGTTATTACTCGAATGACTTAAAAGGCACTTTATTGTGGCAAAACCCTCAACCAGCCTGCTGAAAAGACGCTTAGATATTGCAGAGATCGTTCGTAAAAACGGCGAAATTAAAGTGGATGATCTGGCGGAGATGCTTGCCGTGTCAGGGGTCACCATTCGAAACGACCTCAATTATCTGGAGCAGCAAGGCTATCTGAAACGCTCGTTTGGTGGCGCAATTTATACCGCACAGCAGGGGGCGTCAGCGGCACCGCCGAGGGAACAGTCGGTAGGGGTAGATAAAGAGCTGGAAACCGAAATGGCGCGTCAGGTTGCGGCGCTCATTGATGAAGGTGAAACGGTATTTTTAGGTTCTGGCGCAATCTTACGGAAGGTAATTCCTTTCATTGCGGGCTTTAGCGACCTGTCTCTGCTGATCAATGATTTGGCGCATGTCCCTTTTGCAAAAGAGTTTCTTACAGGAGAAACGGTGCTGCTGGGGGGGGTATTAAGCAGCGAAGGAAACCTGGTTGAAGGCGATCTGGCGTTAACTGCGCTTCGCCATTATCGCCCATCGCGCGCGCTCATTGCCGTCGATCATATTGCCGAGGATGGCACGTTAAGCGTGAGAAATGCGGCAAGCGCGAGTTTGATGAGTGAAGCCGTCACGCAAAGCGAGCAGGTTATAGCTGTCGTCGCCAATCGCCCCGTTTATGGTGAAAAACGCTATGCCGTCGGCGAGCTTGCACAGATTAGCGGCATCATTACGCCACAGGTGGTCGCGGCAGAATACCATTCTCGCTTTCTCAACGTGGGGCTGACCAATAGCTACACCAACAATGAGTGCCTGACGTGGCTTAACACTGCGTTGCAAAAAGCAAAATGAAGGAGCGGTGATGAACGTGACGATATGTACTATCGGTGAGCTGTTGGTGGAGTTTTTGGCCAAGAAAGAAAATCAGGGCTTTTCGCAGCCGGGGGAGTTCTGGGGGCCTTACCCCAGCGGTGCTCCGGCAATCTTTGCCGATCAGGTAGCAAAGTTAGGTTTTGGTTCGGTGCTGTTCAGCTGCGTCGGCAGCGATGCCTTCGGTGAGATGAACGTTGCCCGGCTGGAAAGAGACGGGGTCATCGTGAACGGCATTACCGTCCTGCAAAAGGCCACTACCGGCAGCGCCTTTGTGAGTTATCGCAACCAGTCACAGCGAGATTTTATTTTTAATCTGCCGAACAGCGCCTGCGGCTTGCTTACTGCCGACCATATTGACGAAACCCTGCTTAACCAGTGCAATCATTTTCATATTATGGGCTCGTCGCTGTTTTCGTTTCGTATCATTGATGCCATGCGAAAAGCGATTGAAAACGTGAAGTCGCGCGGCGGCACGGTCTCTTTCGATCCTAACATTCGTAAAGAGATGCTTAATATCCCGGAAATGTCACAGGCTTTTGAATACATACTTGATTATACAGATATTTTCCTGCCAAGTGACGGGGAGCTCGATTATTTCGGGCGGCATCAGGGAGAGGATGAGCAACTGCTGGTGGACAATCTGCTCAGGCGTGGGGTGAAACACGTTGTGATCAAGCGAGGGCCGCGAGGGGCGAGTTATTTCAGTGACCAGCAAACCTGGCATGTGCCTGGTTTCGCCGTTTCGGTTGTTGATCCTACCGGGGCTGGCGACTGCTTTGGTGCTACGTTTGTCAGCCTGTTTTTGTCCGGGGTGCAGCCTGAGGAAGCCCTGAACTGGGCCAATGCCAGCGGTTCGCTGGCGATTTCGCAGCGAGGCCCGATGGAAGGGACATCCACCCGTTCGCAAATCGAAGCCTTTCTTGCGGCGCAATCTGCGAGATAACTATGCTGGCAACAGAGCCGCTTTGCGAACCCTCTCAATTAAGGCCGTTGTCGTGACTCAGCGATATGCCACTTTTTTGCGTTACGCCTTGCTCTGGCTGTGCGGCGTCTTTTGGCTGCAGGCAAGTGCGGCCCGTGCGGCGGCCGTCGACGAGCATTTGGCTGAGTTTAGCGCGGCGTTAAACCAGTCCACGCCCTCGGCGCAGGTCTCGCTGCAAACCCTGCAACAGCTAGATGCTACGCTGCTCAAGCCCGAATCCATGTATCCACAGTTTCAGGCCTGGTCGTTGCCGGAACTCACGGCGTTTTATCACCTGGACAAGCGCTGTGCCAGCGAGATCGGGCTATCCGCCGCAGTGAAATCATTCATTGCGGCGTTATGCCAGCCGAACATACCTTCTGCGTCCTGGTTCAACGCGAATCCCATCTACCCTTTAGGCGGAAGCAGCGCCCGGCAGTATATTTTGCGTCACCCGGAGGCAGCCGCTGCGCTAAGAAACTCGCTCCATGTGAGGGAAAGACCCGACGACCTTGCGGGCATAGGTACTTTGTCCGATGACAATCTCAATGCGCTGCTGGGTGGCCAACGTTGGCTGTTGCAGAACGGTGAACTCTGGCAGCTTAATCACCAGCAGTGGCGGCGCTATGCCCCTAAGGTCTGGCAGCCGTTGGCCCGGCAGTCCGGCCTCGAACTCGTGAATACAGGAGGGCGCTGCGATTTGCGCGCAGGGGCGCTGTGCGTCAATGCTCGTGAAGGGTACCGCGATGTCTGGCGCTGGTTGTTTGGCCTGCTGGCGATATTGACTACTGCAGGCCTGATGTGGATGGGCTGGCAACGGCACCAGCTACGCGAACGGCAGAGATTTATCACGCAGATGCTGACGCACGAGCTGCGTACGCCCATCGCCCAGTTAAGCAATGTTGTCGAGCATTTTCGCCGTGACTTTGACCAGCTCCCCGAAGGCGCACAGCTCAATTTTGTGGCGCTTGCCGACACGCTGCAACGCATGCGTCAGATGGCTGAAACCAGCAAACATTACCTTATTGCTGAGCACCAGAAGGAAGCGCTGGAAACACTAACCCAGGTGCAGATTAGCGACTGGCTTGATCATCTTTGTGCAGGCAGAGACGGAGTGAATTACTGCCTGGAAGAGGACGCTACCGTTGGCGTCTCGCTGTACTGGAGCAGCCTTTGTATGACGAATTTACTGGATAATGCTCTTCGTCACGGTGCTGCTCCCGTGCATTTGACGGTCTGCAAAAATAAAACACACCTTATATTTCAGGTGAGCGATCGCGGGAACATAAGCCACAATCCTCTGCTGAAGACCCGCCGCTTGCGCTGGTCAAACAGCAGTCTTGGCCTGGGGTTAACCATTGTTCAGCGCGTTTCTCATCGGCTCAACGGCAGGTTGACGTTCAGCCCCGGACCAACCACTTTCACCCTGGAGTTGCCTTATGACCACGAATAAAGCGCACTCTTTATTGTTAATTGAAGATGATATTGCGCTGGGCGAGGGGCTGGCGGCATTTCTGGAACAGGAAGGGTTTATCTGCCGCTGGTTGCGTAGTACTGAGCATGTTCTTGAATATTGGTATCAGGTCGATTTAGCGATTCTCGATCGCCAGCTTCCCGAGGGTGACAGCCTCCGGCTACTGCCGCAGTGGTTGGCTAAGAAAGCCCTGCCGGTGATAGTTTTGACGGCAAAAGTGAGCGTTGAAGAACGGGTGGCAGGGCTTGAGGCAGGGGCGCGGGATTACCTGAGCAAGCCTTTTGCCCATGTCGAACTGCTGGCGCGGATCCGGGCCCAGCTTCGCCCGTTAGGGGATGGCCTGCTGATTTGCGGTGAGCTCAGCTTACTTCCGGCGCGGCAGGTGGCGAACTGGCAGCAGAAAGAGGTTGCACTGACGGCAACAGAGTTTGCGCTGCTGGCAATGCTAATGCAGATGGCAGGGCGCGTATTTACCCGTGATGAACTGCTTAATCAGGTCTGGGGCTATCAACATTTTCCGTCGACCAGAACGGTTGATACTCATATTCTGCAATTACGGCAAAAGCTTCCCGGCCTGCCTATTGCGAGCGTGCGTGGCGTTGGTTATCGGCTGGAGATATCGTCATGAAACGGTGTCTTTTTGCCCTCATGATCTCGTCTGTCACCGCCGGCGCGACGCTGCCGCAAACGCCGCTGGAGCCGTTTTATCATCAACTGTTTAACGAGCGCAGCGATCTTGCCAATAGCCAGTTGATTAATGTCTGGCCTCAGCTGAACAGCGAGGCACAGCGCACGGCATGGAAAGACGCGCTTTACGCCCTGGTCAGCAAGCAGTGTGGCAAAGATCTGCCTCCCGCAGCGCCTGAGTGGCTGGACGATACAACGTTAACGCTGATGCAGCGGGATATGCCGCTTAATCGTATTTATCGCATTACCCTGAGCGGCAAAAGCCTCCGCCACGATCTGAAGGTTTCCCTGGTGCTGCCTGACGGTAAAGAGGTACTTTCCACCGCGCCAATACAGCACGAACCGGAAAATGAATATCGCGTTGAGAGTCAGGAGTTTAACCAGCCGCTGAGCGAGGGCGTCTATTTGCTGACCGTCTCAAGCGGCGGGCAGCAATGGCAGCAGCCTCTGGCGTTGCAGGGTATTGCGGGACTTAGCCGCATCCAGCTTCACGATCGTGAAATTACGCTTAATGCACCGCAGGTAGCTTCCTCATGTCCTGAGCCGTGGCTTGAGCAGACGCTGCTTAACCGGACAGACTACAGCCAGATTTGGTGGGCAAGGAGCGATAAATTGTCGCTGGTTCCCTGGCCTTCTAAGCTGCCTGACAGCGTATGGGCAACCGTTGCAGTGGTGAGCGCTGAAAACAGGGGAAGCGTGGCGGTGAGAATCGAGCATCGCCTGGCCGGGCCGCTGGTGATGCTACAAAATTAACGCTCGCAGCGCTTTTCTGACATTCCTCTGACAATCCCCCTCTACTAACCAGCAATACTGCAGTCTCTTTTGTTACCGAGACATTTGCCATGAAACTTAAAGTACTCCTGGCAGGGCTGGCCCTGATCTCTGCCTCATCTTTTGCCGCTGACAGCCTCGCTTTCTGGGATTTGCCGCAGCACGGCGGCAACAGCTTTAACCGCCTGCCGCCTGACCAGGCCTATTTTTCTGCTCTTAAGGGCTACGGCGCCACCTGGGTAAGGCTGTCCTGGGATAAATGGCAGCCGGAGCAGCGTGATTTTTTGTTGGGGAATGCCGACAACTATCAGGGGCTGATGAAGCAGGATCTGCAAACGCTCAAAGACACGCTGGCCCGCGCCCATGCCGCCGGGCTTAAAGTGGTGATTACGCCGCTTTCGCTGCCCGGTATGCGCTGGGCACAAAACAATAATGGCCGGTTTGACGACCGGCTGTGGCAGGACAAACGCTACTGGCAGCAAAGCGCGAAGTTCTGGCGCGATCTGGCCGCACAGCTAAAAGATAACCCGGCTGTTGCCGCGTACAACCTGATCAACGAGCCTGCGCCAGAGAAGCGGGCGGGGCTGCCGGAACACGCCTCACCGGAGGAAATGAAGGCCTGGTATAAAAAACAGCAGGGTACGGCGAGAGACCTGCCTGAGTTCTATCAAACCGTTATTAAAGCGATACGTGAAGTCGATAAGACCACGCCTGTAATGGTAGATAGCGGCTGGTATGCCGCCGCCGACAGCTTCAGCTACTGGCCTTCAGCCCTGGACGACAATCGCGTGCTCTACAGCTTCCATATGTACGAACCCTACGACGCGACCAGCGCACCCAACCTTAAACGTCTGAAGCCCTATGCCTATCCCGGCGTCGTCCCTTTCGGCGGCAAACAGGAAAAATGGGACGGTGAACGCGTGGCCGGCTATTTGCAGCAGCCGTTTTCGTGGGCTAAGCAGCGCGGCGTGGCAGAGAATCGCATGGTGGCCGGTGAGTTTGGCTGTATGCGGCAGCTGGCCGGGTGCCGTCAGTATCTCGAAGATGTCCTCCGCGTCATGGATAAAACGCAGGCCCACTGGGCATTTTACAGCTTCCGCGAAGATGCCTGGGACGGCATGGATTACGAACTCGGGAAAAGCAAAGTGCCCTGGTCGTACTGGAAGGCGATTGATGCGCATAAGCGAGATACTTTACCGCGCCATGCCACGCCCGAGTTTGAGCCGATAAGCCGCCGGCTGGCATCACCCACGCGATGAGTTAAGCGTTACGCACTAATGCCAGTTGATGGGTATTTTGAATCATAATGACTAATTCAGTCATGCTCTATGGCTTTATTATGCTATGTTTTTTCTCAGGAATTCCCATAGCGGCAATGAGGCAGGATGAGCAGCAAACTCGATCAGTTTATTCAGCAGGCCGTCAGCGCGGTGCCCATCAGCGGCACTTCGCTGATTGTTTCTTTATACGGCGATGCGCTGGCCCATCGCGGCGGCGAGATCTGGCTGGGCAGCCTGGCGGCGATGCTGGAGCCTTTAGGATTTGGCGAGCGTTTTGTCCGGACGTCGCTTTTCCGCCTTAATAAAGAGGGCTGGCTCGACGTGGAGCGGGTGGGGCGACGCAGTTTTTATCGCCTGACGGACATGGGCCAGAGAATGACCCGCCGTGCGGAGTCCAAAATTTACCGTGCCGGCCAGCCGGCCTGGGACGGGAAGTGGCTGCTGCTGCTTTCTGAAGGTCTGGAAAAAACCACGCTGCAGCAGGTGAAAAAACAGCTTATCTGGCAGGGCTTTGGGGCGCTGGCGCCAAACCTGATGGCTTCTCCCTCACAAAATCTGGCGGACATTCAAAGCCTGCTGCACGAGGCGGGCGTGGCCGAGCAGGTTATCTGTTTTGAGGCCGAATCCCCGCTGCAAACATCGCGCGCGGCGCTAAAGTCCCGCGTCGAAGAGTGCTGGCTTTTGACCGATAAAAACGAACGCTACGCCGAGTTTATTCACTCCTTCCGCCCGCTGCTGCCGCTGCTGCGCGAGGCGGGAAGCGATGAACTGACGCCGCAGCGCTGTTTCCAGATTCAGCTGCTGTTGATCCATTTCTACCGTCGTGTTGTGCTGAAAGATCCGCTGTTGCCGGACGAACTGCTGCCGCCGCACTGGCTGGGGCAGAGCGCCCGTCAGCTGTGCATCAATATCTATCAGCGGGTTGCCGCCGGTTCACTGGCTTACCTCAGCGAACTGGGCGAAACTTCGGTGGGTGATTTGCCTGCCCCGGTAAGCGGCTACCACACGCGATTCGGCGGACTCACACCCTAAAATAAGGAGCCCGTATGTCCATTTATCAGATTGATGGCCTGACGCCGGTTGTCCCGGAAGACAGCTATGTGCATCCCACGGCGGTGCTGATTGGCGATGTTATCCTCGGCCACCGCGTCTACATCGGCCCTAATGCCAGCCTGCGCGGCGACTTTGGGCGCATCATTGTAGAAGATGGGGCGAACGTGCAGGATAACTGCGTAATGCACGGATTTCCGGAGCAGGATACGGTTGTGGAGCAGGACGGCCATATCGGCCACGGCGCAATTCTTCATGGCTGCCGCATCGGCAAAAATGCGTTGATTGGCATGAACGCGGTCATTCTGGACGGCGCGCAAATTGGCGAAAACTCAATTGTCGGCGCGGCGGCCTTTGTCAAAGGCAAAGCCGAGTTTCCGGCGAATACGATGATTATTGGCAGCCCGGCGAAAGCGATCCGTGAGTTAAGACCGGAAGAGCTGGCCTGGAAAAAACAGGGGACGAAGGAGTATCAGGATTTGGTGATTCGCTGTCAGCAAACGATGCATCAGGTTGAGCCGCTGCGTGAGGTAGAGGCGGGGCGTAAACGTCTGGTGTTTGAGGATTTGCACCAGCCTAAGAAAAGCGGTTAATTCCCCTCACCCCGGCCCTCTCCCCAAAGGGGCGAGGGAGAAAACAAAAGCTATGGGAAACATTGTTTATCCCCTCTCCCTTCCAGGGAGAGATACCGTCTTGTCGGTTATCCGGCAAGCGGTATTTCAGCGTTAAATTCACGCCCTGATTTCACCACCCCATAAGCCAGCTGTAGCAGCTTTCTCATTCCTGCACACACGCGTTCTTTGCCTGTCTTCCCCCTGCTCGCCATCCGGGTCATCAGGTCTTTCACCACTTCATTACATCTTCCCGCCACTACCGTAGGCATATACAGCACGCTACGCAGCTCACGGCTCCCCACTTTTGACAACCTGCTCTTTCCCTTCCACATCCCGGACTCACAACGTCGTGGGTTCAGCCCTGCATAAGCCACCAGAGCCTTACTGCTCCTGAACCGCCTCAGGTTTCCCGCGAAGGCCAGAAGACTCGTACTCAGCACATCTCCCACTCCCGGGATACTCTCCAGCAGCGCTTTGTCTTTTCTCAGGTCCGGGTCATCATCAATGTGCTGTCTGATTTTCTTTTTGGTTTCTTTTATCAGTTCATCCAGCGTGGCGATGTGCTCTTTTAACGAGCCAGTGATGACCTCATCTGCGGCCTCCAGCCTGTTCTCTTCCATCTGACGCATCTCTTCAAGATTTTTAAGATGCCGCACCAGCGCGGTCAGCTGTCGCTGGCTGAGAGGAGCCGGATGCCATTGGGCTGGCTGATACAGGGCACAATACCGTGCTATCAGGGCGGCATCGCTTTTATCCGTTTTGTTTCGGGTCAGTTCGGTGTTACTGAAGGCATGAATGCGGGCAGGGTTTTCCAGGCTGACGCGATAGCCGCCATCGGACAATGCCGTGGCGAGTTCCGTGCTGTAGCTGCCCGTCGCTTCCATACAGACATGACAGTCCCCAAAGCGGGTCAGCCAGTGAATAAACTCACGACATCCCGCAGGCGTGTTAGCAAACTTTTTAGTTTTGTATTTCTGACCAGGCAGCAGGACAGCGACATCAAATTTTAGCTTAGCAATATCAACGCCGACAGAAGTGAGGGTCATCTGATTCTCCGTAACCTTATGAATAATATCGCCAGACCATCCTTATATGTGGGTGCTCAGAGGCACAGGATACCGTTCGGTCTTGAGGCGACAGGGAATAAGGTTGCCGGGGCATAATCTCTCCCACGGGCTCGGAAGCACCAGGGCCAGGGGATGCTCACCGGCAACCTCCCGATGATCAGTCGGGGATCTTCCCCGCACTGGCGGGGAAGTTCAAGACATAAGGGTTAGGGTGAGGGTTAGTCACTCCAGGAACAAATCTTACGCAGCAACGATGCTGTCGATAGCGGCTTTCGCGTCAGTTTGTGCTTTAGCAGCCACTTCCGGGCCGTAACCAAAACCTTCAGCAAACACGTAGTTCACGTCGGTGATCCCGATGAAGCCCAGGAACACGTTCAGGTATGGCACCAGCAGGTCGGTTGGGGTGTCTTTGTGGATCCCGCCGCGGCTGGTCACAACCAGGGCACGTTTGCCGGTCACCAGGCCTTCAGGGCCTTTCTCGGTGTAACGGAAGGTGACGCCAGCGCGAGCCACCAGGTCGAAGTAGTTCTTCAACTGGGTAGGGATGTTGAAGTTGTACATCGGCGCGTTGAACACAATCACGTCGTGCGCTTTCAGTTCGGCAATCAGCTCATCAGACAGCGCCAGAGCTTCCTGCTGGCGCGGCGTCAGTGCCGCATCAGAAGGGCGCAGAGCACCGACCAGTTCGCCATCCAGCACCGGAATTGGGTTTGCTGCCAGGTCACGAACGGTGATTTCGTCAGCGCTGTGTTTTTCACGCCATTGTTCAACAAAATAGTCGGACAGCTGGTTGGACTGAGAGTAACCTGCCAGGATGCTGGATTTCAGAACTAATACTTTGCTCATGGGGTGATTCCTTAGTGTTTGGTCAGTCGGACAATGTGCCCGTTCGCTAGGACTTAATGTATTCACAATCCGATTACAGAGATAGCGCAATATATCGAACCCTATATTCGAATTTATTGAACAAGGCGCTAAAAATCGGGGTGTGGTAAAATAGCTGAAATCAACGCCGTGACTTATCCGGTTGTGCCCGGTAGCGAAATAACGATAGATAAAATGGAAATGACTAAACCCTCGCTGTCCTCTTTGTTTGCCCGTCTTGACGGGCTGATGCTCCGCGACAGACAACGCTTTTCTCGCCGTCTTCACGGCGCGAAGAAAATTAAAAACGCTGATTCTCAGCAGGCCTTATTCGACACGCTGGCCGCAGAAATAGACGCCGCGGCGGCTAAAGTGCTGCTGCGCGAAGCCGCGCGGCCGGCGATTACCTATCCTGAAAACCTGCCCGTCAGCCAGAAAAAACAGGACATTCTTAATGCCGTGCGCGAAAACCAGGTGGTGATCGTGGCGGGTGAAACCGGCTCGGGCAAAACCACCCAGTTGCCAAAAATCTGCATGGAGCTGGGGCGCGGTGTTAAAGGCCTGATTGGCCACACTCAGCCTCGCCGCCTGGCGGCGCGTACCGTGGCAAACCGTATTGCGGAAGAGCTGCAAACCGAACCCGGCGGCTGCGTAGGCTACAAGGTACGTTTCTCCGACCACGTCGGCGATAACACCATGGTCAAGCTGATGACGGACGGGATCCTGCTGGCTGAAATTCAGCAGGACAGGCTGCTGATGCAGTACGACACCATCATCATCGATGAAGCCCACGAACGCAGCCTGAATATCGACTTCCTGCTCGGCTACCTGCGCGAGCTGCTGCCGAAGCGCCCCGATCTGAAGATAATTATTACCTCGGCAACTATCGACCCGGAACGCTTCTCGCGCCACTTTAATAACGCGCCGATTATCGAAGTTTCGGGCCGTACTTATCCGGTGGAAGTGCGCTACCGCCCGATGGTCGAAGACAACGACGATACCGACCGCGATCAGCTGCAGGCGATTTTCGATGCCGTTGACGAGCTTGGCCATGAAAGCGCGGGCGATATTCTGATCTTCATGAGCGGCGAGCGGGAAATTCGCGATACCGCAGACGCGCTGACGAAGCTTAATTTGCCGCATACGGAAATCCTGCCGCTCTATGCTCGCCTGTCCAACAGCGAGCAGAACCGCGTTTTCCAGGCCCACGTCGGGCGGCGTATTGTGCTGGCGACCAACGTCGCAGAAACCTCGCTGACCGTGCCGGGTATTAAGTACGTTATCGACCCGGGTACGGCGCGTATTAGCCGCTACAGCTACCGAACCAAAGTCCAGCGCCTGCCGATTGAGCCGGTTTCTCAGGCTTCGGCCAACCAGCGTAAAGGCCGTTGCGGTCGCGTGTCGGAAGGGATCTGTATTCGTCTTTACTCCGAAGACGACTTCCTGTCGCGCCCTGAGTTTACCGACCCGGAGATTCTGCGAACCAACCTCGCGTCGGTCATTTTGCAGATGACGGCGCTGGGGCTGGGCGATATTCAGGCGTTTCCGTTCGTTGAAGCGCCGGATAAGCGCAATATCCAGGACGGCGTACGCCTGCTGGAAGAGCTGGGCGCCATTACCAGCGATGAAGATCACAGCGTTTATAAACTGACGCCATCTGGTCGCCAGCTTTCACAGCTGCCGGTCGACCCGCGCCTCGCCAAAATGGTGCTGGAAGCGCAGAGGTTTGGCTGCGTGCGTGAGGTGATGATCATTACCTCCGCGTTGTCTATTCAGGACCCGCGCGAGCGCCCGATGGACAAGCAACAGGCGTCGGACGAGAAACATCGCCGTTTCCACGACAAAGAGTCAGACTTCCTGGCTTACGTGAACCTGTGGAACTACCTCGGCGAGCAGCAAAAAGCGCTCTCGTCGAATCAGTTCCGCCGCCAGTGCAAGCTGGATTTCCTGAACTACCTCCGCGTTCGCGAATGGCAGGATATTTATACCCAGCTGCGGCAGGTGGTGAAAGAGCTTGGCCTGCCGGTGAACAGTGAACCCGGCGACTTCCGCGCGGTACACTCGGCGTTGCTGACGGGACTTTTGTCCCACATCGGGCAGAAAGATACGGAAAAACAGGAGTATACCGGGGCGCGAAACGCTCGTTTCTCCATCTTCCCTGGCTCCGGCTTATTTAAAAAACCACCGAAGTGGACGATGGTGGCCGAGCTGGTGGAAACCAGCCGCCTGTGGGGGCGCATCGCTGCCCGTATCGATCCAGAATGGATTGAGCCGCTGGCGCAGCATCTGATTAAGCGCTCCTACAGCGAGCCGCACTGGGAGAAAGCCCAGGGCGCGGTGATGGCGCAGGAAAAAGTCACGCTTTATGGCCTGCCTATTGTGGCGGCGCGTAAGGTGAACTACAGCGACATTGACCCGGCGCTGTGCCGCGAGCTGTTTATCCGCCACGCCCTGGTGGAGGGCGACTGGCAAACCCGTCACGCTTTCTTCCGCGATAACCTCAAGCTGCGGGCAGAAATCGAAGATCTTGAGCATAAATCTCGCCGCCGTGACATCCTGGTGGACGACGAAACGCTGTTTGAGTTTTATGACCAGCGCATCTCTCATGAGGTGATTTCCGCGCGCCATTTCGATAGCTGGTGGAAAAAAACTGGCCGCGAAACGCCGGATCTGCTGAATTTCGAAAAAAATATGCTGATCAGGGAAGGCGCGGAGCAGGTCAGCAAGCTGGACTACCCGAACTTCTGGCATCAGGGCAACCTGAAGCTGCGCCTGACCTATCAGTTTGAGCCTGGCGCGGACGCCGACGGCGTAACGGTTCATATCCCTCTGCCGTTGCTTAACCAGGTTGAGGAGGCCGGTTTTGAGTGGCAGATCCCTGGCGTGCGCCGTGAACTGATTATCGCCCTGATCAAGTCTCTGCCGAAGCCGGTGCGACGCAACTTTGTCCCGGCCCCTAACTATGCGGAAGCGTTTTTAGGCCGGGCTACGCCGCTGGAACTCCCGCTGCTGGACAGCCTTGAGCGCGAATTCCGCCGTATGGCGGGCGTGACCATTGACCGGGAAGACTGGCACTGGGATCAGGTGCCCGATCACCTGAAAATGACCTTCCGCGTAGTGGACGAGCACAACAAAAAGCTGAAAGAGGGTAAAGACCTTAGCGAGCTGAAGGGCGGCCTGAAAGATAAGGTTCAGCAGACGCTGTCCGCCGTGGCGGACGACGGCATCGAGCAGAGCGGACTGCACATCTGGAGTTTTGGTTCGCTGCCTGAAAGCTATGAGCAGAAACGCGGCAACTACCGGATGAAGGCCTTCCCGGCGTTGGTGGATGAAAAAGAGAGCGTGGCGATTAAGCTGTTTGATAATCCGCTTGAACAGCAACAGGCAATGTGGCGTGGGCTGCGCCGTCTGCTGCTGCTGAACATTCCGTCGCCGGTGAAATACCTGCATGAAAAGCTGCCGAATAAAGCCAAGCTTGGCCTCTACTTTAACCCGTACGGCAAAGTGCTGGAGCTTATCGACGACTGCATTTCCTGCGGTATTGATAAGCTGATTGCGCAAAATGGCGGGCCGGTCTGGAGCGAAGAAGGGTTTGCCGTGCTGCATGAAAAAGTACGCGCAGAGCTGAACGACACGGTGGTTGAGATTGCCAAACAGGTCGAGCAGATCCTTACTGCGGTATTTAACATCAACAAACGGCTGAAAGGGCGTGTGGATATGACCATGGCGCTTGGCCTGTCGGATGTTAAGGCGCAGATGAGCGGCCTGGTTTATCGAGGTTTTGTGACCGGCAACGGCTATAAGCGCCTCGGCGAC
Source organism: Cedecea neteri (assembly GCF_000757825.1). Taxonomy (GTDB): domain Bacteria; phylum Pseudomonadota; class Gammaproteobacteria; order Enterobacterales; family Enterobacteriaceae; genus Cedecea; species Cedecea selenatireducens. The sequence goes on along the minus strand of NZ_CP009451.1, from coordinate 479,446 downwards.
ACGCTGCGTTACCTGCAGGCTATCGAGAAGCGGCTGGAAAAAATGGCTATCGATCCTCACCGCGATCGTGCGCAAATGCTGAAAGTGGAAAGCGTGCAGCAGGCATGGCAGCAGTGGTTGAACAAGCTACCGCCAGCCAGCCGCGAAAACGAAGAGGTGCAGGAGATCCGCTGGATGATAGAAGAGCTGCGCGTCAGCTATTTTGCCCAGCAGCTGGGAACCCCGTATCCGATTTCCGATAAGCGTATTTTGCAGGCGATGGAGCAGGTAGCGCTCTGATATCAATCCCTTTCCAGCTGGAAAGGGGTTGGCTCATTTCACTCTTGCCAGTGTAAAACCATCCCAGCCTTTACTGCCGACCGTTTGTAGCGCGGTTACAGAAAGGCCTGTGTGGTTTCCCATCATTTCGATAAAGGTTCTCACGCCCTGAACGCGATCGTCGTCGCTGTTGGGGTTGGCAACCTCACCGTCACGCACCACGTTGTCCCCGATAATTAGCGTGCCAGGGCGCGAATATTTTAATGCCCATTCCAGATAAACCGGGTTATTAGGCTTATCGGCATCGATAAAAATCAAATCGAACGGCGCTTCATTACCCAGATGGGCGAGCGTTTGTGCCGCCGGGCCGATATGCAATTCAATAGTTTTTTCCAATCCTGCGAGCTTAATATTTTTTTGCGCAACTTCGGCGTGACGAGGGTCGGCTTCAAGCGTAACCAGCTTGCCGTCAGCGGGCAGGGCTCGCGCCATCCAGACGGAACTGTACGCTCCCAACGTACCAATCTCGAGGATTTTGCGCGCGCCGGTTATCTCCACCAGCAGCTGAAGGAATTTCCCCTGGTTAGGGGCTACATCGTGGGCGGGTAGCCCAGCGGCATGATTATTGTCGAGGATTTGTTGGAAAACGGTATCGGAAGGGATCAAAGCACTGACGAGGTATTCATCTACATCGGACCACTGCTGCATCACTAACTCCTTGGGGCGGGGTAAGATTTCCCTCTCCAGTAGGAGAGGGCCAGGGTAAGTTCATTCCATAACAAATTCAGGCGATTCGGCGCTTATCTTCCGCTTCGCTACGGGTAATTTTCACCGGAACGGATTTTGACGTCGGCGTGCCGGTGCCGTCCCCAACGCTGCCAAGCGGCACCAGCGGGTTGGTTTCCGGGTAATAGGCCGCGAGGTTACCGCGCGGAATGTCATACGCGACCAGCTTAAAACCTCTGACTTTACGGGTAATCCCGTCGTGCCAGACGGTTTCAATATCGACTTTATCACCGTCGTTCAGACCCAGCTCACCCATATCATCAGGATGAATAAACAGGACATCACGCTGGCCGTAAACGCCGCGATAGCGATCGTCCAGGCCATAAATCGTGGTGTTGTACTGATCGTGAGAACGCAGCGTTTGCAGCGTGAAGGGGGCCGTTACGCCTTCCCACAACGAGTCAGGCAGTGGGGCATGGCTGAATTCCGCTTTACCGCTCGGCGTATTAAACCGTAGTTCAGCTGCCGCATTCCCCAGATAAAATCCGCCGGGTTCTTCGCAGCGCTGATTGAAGTCTTTAAAGCCGGGCAGGGTGGCGGCAATATGATCGCGAATAAGGTTGTAGTCGTCGGCAAGCTCGAGCCAGTCGAGTTTGTTTCGGCCTAAAACCGCATCGGCAATGCCGGCCACAATGGCGGTTTCCGAACGCTGCGTATCCGCAATCGGCTTACCGATGCCTTCGGAGGCGTGCACCATGCTGAAGGAGTCTTCGACGGTGACAAACTGCCGCCCGGTAGCCTGCATATCTTCTTCAGTGCGGCCCAGAGTGGGCAGAATCAGCGAGGCTTTGCCCGGCACGAGGTGGCTGCGGTTAAGCTTGGTGCTGATGAACACGGTCAGGCCGCAGCGGCTAATGGCTTCTTCCGTTCTTGGGCTGTCCGGTGCCGCAGCGGCAAGGTTTCCGCCCAGCGCAACCAGCACTTTTATTTCATCGCGCAGCATGGCGGCCAGAGCTTCAACGGTGTTGTGGCCGTGCTCGCGCGGAGGCTCAAAATCAAAGTGGTTGGCCAGGTTATCCAGCAGGCTTACCGGCGGCTTCTCGTCAATCCCCATCGTGCGGTTGCCCTGCACGTTGCTGTGACCACGCACCGGGCACAGGCCAGCGCCAGGGCGGCCTAAATGCCCTCCGAGCAGCTGCAGGTTAACGATTTCACGCACGGTATTCAGCGAGTGTTTATGTTGAGTGATGCCCATGGCCCAGGTAAAAATGACCCGTTTTGAATGCTGCCAGATTGCTGCGGCGTCGCGGAGCTGCAGTTCGCTCAGGCCGGACTGCTGGGTGATTTTCTCCCAGCTGGTTTCATCGATGGCGGTAAACCAGGCGTCCACGCCCTGGGTATTGGCGTCGATAAATGCCAGATCGAATACGCCTTCTTCGCCTTCGGTAATACGGCGGCGATGGGCTTCCAGCAGTGCTTTGGCCATACCGCGAACGGCGGCCATGTCGCCGCCCAGATTCGGTTGGTAATAGTTGGTGCTGATGGTGCCCGCCAGCGGGGTGATAACTTCCAGCGGCTTTTGCGGATCGGCAAAGCGTTCCAGGCCGCGCTCACGCAGCGTATTAAAGGTGACTATCTGGGCACCGTTTTCCGCCGCATGACGCAGGCTGTGCAGCATTCGCGGATGGTTGGTGCCGGGATTCTGCCCAAAGACAAAAATGGCGTCGGCTTTATCAAAATCATCCAGTCTGATGGTGCCTTTTCCTACGCCGATGCTGCGCTTCAGCCCGCTGCCGCTGGCTTCATGGCACATGTTTGAGCAGTCCGGAAAGTTATTGGTGCCCAGCATGCGGCCAAAAAGCTGATAAAGGTAAGAGGCTTCATTGCTGGCGCGACCGGAGGTGTAGAGTTCAATCTGATCCGGGTTATCCATTGCCTTGATATGTTGCGCAATCAGGCTATACGCGCTGGCCCAGCTGATGGGTTCGTAGCGGTCAGTTTGCGGATTGTAGCTAAGCGGTTCGGTAAGGCGGCCCTGGTATTCGAGGAAATAGTCGCTTTGTTGATAAAGTTTACTGACGCTGTGTTGAGCAAAAAACTCGCTGTCGATAAAACGGCGAGTGGCTTCCCAGGTGACGGCTTTAGCGCCATTTTCGCAGAAGCTAAAGGTGCTTTTGTTATCGTCACCCCAGGCACAGCCCGGGCAGTCAAAGCCTTTAGCCTTGTTCATGCGCATCAGGTTGCGCAGGTTTTTCAGAGCATGTTTGCTGTCGATGACGAAGCGGGTGGTCGCTTCGAGAGAACCCCAGCCGCCCGCTGCGGCCTGGTAAGGCTTGATAGCCGATTTGAATTTCATATGGCAGGTGTCACTTGTTATGGTTGATTGCGCAATAACACAGATGAGTTGCTTACCTTTAGTTTACTCCTGATTAACATTTGTGGAAGCGCTAACGTCAATCGGCGGTCAACGAAACGGCCAGGGTCGAGTAAAATAGCCCGCAAGACTGCACTGCTTCACCGTCATAAAAGGAAGGGATAATGACCGTATCCATCAGTTGCCGCAGGGATATAGAAGAACTTCAGCGTGTTGAAGCGGCGGCGGCTCGTCGTTTTCTTAGCGTGCCTGAACTCGCGTTTTTAGCGGATTTCGGAGTAACGGATGCAGCCACGCATGCCGCAGCAATCGAAGATGGGCAGGCCTGGAAGGTGACGGGAAGCGACGGCAGGATCAAAGGATTTTGCTATTGCGAACGCCATGATGATGCGCTGTATCTGGCCGAGATTTCTACCCATCCGGATTTTCAGCGTCAGGGCGTAGGGAGCTTACTTCTGGCCGAGGTGAAGCGTAAAGCGCAGGCGCTCGGCGTGAGCCAGATTACGCTCACCACTTACCGGGACGTGGCCTGGAATGGCCCCTGGTATCGGCGTCACGGCTTTGAGATTATTGTGGATTCGCAGCTTACGCCGGAACTGACTTGCTGTTTAGCGTACCAGCGTGACGCCGGGCTTATGGTTTTACCCCGGTGCGCAATGCGTTATTTACTCGGGGAGGGGGAGATCTCTGTCGATAAACCACTTCCGTAGCCGGGTAAGCTGCCGGATGTGATAGCCGATCGCCAGCTCTTCGTACAGCGTCGTCGGGGGCGTAAGCGGCGCAACATCCGGCCTGCCGCTCAGGATGGCTCGTCGCGCCTGATACCAGGCCCGGCGTTTCATCTCAATTTCATCTGGTCTTGTTACCCGATGTTTGCTCACGGTCATAGTCTGCCAACTTATAGTAAGGCGCGATTATACCCCGCAAAGCCGTCGATATGTCGTCCGATCTCCACGGGTGCCCATTTTTATTCAAGAAAAAGCTAATCTTGTCATAACGTTGCGTAATAATTAGCTTGCTGTCGTGCGATATATTCTGCCAATGGCTGACACGACCTGTCATCTGTTCGCGTTAACATTCCTGACACCTACTTGCAGGAGAAACACTCATGACCCCCCCCGAAAAAAGCACGCTGCTGGCAGACCGTATTGCCGGGATCTTTTGTGAAATGCTGAGCTGCGAGCGCGTGTCCCGTCACCAACTGGCCAGTAAATTTGGCGTCAGTGAACGCACGATTTACCGGGATCTCCGGCGACTTAGCAACTATGTTTATCATGTTGGCGACGATCAGTATGCCCTTAGTCGGGAAGTGACTCAGCAGCTGGAAAATTATCTGCTGCGGGTAAAGCGGAAAAAGCGATCTCATGAACTCTAAAGCGGGCTTAAAGCTTCATAGCTACGCCGCCGATAATACGATAAATTACTCTTTTTATTAATGAAAAACCACAATCATCCCAAGGGCAAGATGCGTACTGAAAGTTTAACTGATATCGCCTATCGTCACTTTGTTGAAAGCGTAAAAGATTACGCCATCTACATGCTGAACGTAGATGGCACGGTAGCCACCTGGAATGAGGGGGCGCTGCGGGCGAAGGGATATCGGCGTGAGGAAATTGTGGGGCAGTACTTTGGCGCTTTCTATAGCGACGCCGAGCAAAAAAGCGGCCTGCCCGAGCGCAACCTGAATATCGCGCTGAAAAACGGCAAATTTGAAGGCGAAGGCTGGCGTTACCGTAAAGACGGGACCCGCTTTTGGGCGCACGTGGTGATCGACGCCATTTATGATGAGCACCAGACGCTGCTTGGCTTTGCCAAAATTACCCGCGACATTAGCGAGCAGAAGGTGGTTATCGATAAAATATCATGGCTCGCTCGCTATGATGCGCTGACCGGGCTACCTAACCGCGTCGAATTTTTTAGCTTCGTGGAAAAACTTTTTACCGAGTCTGATTATAACCGCATTGCCATTTGCACTGTGGATCTCGATAAATTCAAAGAAATAAACGATATCGAAGGGCATCTGGTTGGCGACCAGCTTTTACAGCGGGTTTCTTCCTCGGTACTTAAGGCGATTGAAAAAGATGAAATCGTGGCCCGCTTTGGCGGCGATGAATTTGTCGCGGCAAAACCTTATAACCACGATGACGAACTTCGCAATTTTACCGAACGCCTGCATGGCTGTTTTGTGGGGAAACAGTTTTTCGCCCACAGCGAAATTACCGTGAGTGCCAGCATCGGCGTGGCGGTTTATCCCGATGACGCCACGGATATCAATACGCTTATCAGTAATTCAGACCTGGCGATGTACCGCGCTAAAGCGAACCTGGATAATAAGATTTGCTGGTATGAAAAAGACATGGATGAAAAAACGCGCCTGCGAAACCTTATGGCGGCGGATATTCGCCGCGGTATCAAAGAAGGGCAGTTCTTCATTCACTATCAGGAAAAACGCTCGCTCAAAGACAAAGCCATTACCGGTTACGAAGCCCTGCTGCGCTGGAATCACCCGGAGCAGGGGCTTATCCCGCCGGATGAGTTTATCCCTATTGCCGAGGAAAGCGGGGCGATTGTTCCGCTGGGTTATTGGGTGATTGAAACGGTGTGTAAAGAGTCGCTCGCCAACAAACTCGACAAAAAAGTCTCGATAAATATTTCCCCGGTGCAGCTGCGTAATCTTAGCTTTATCGACAATGTGCGTGACATTTTAATGCGTACCGCGTGGCCGATAACGCTGCTGGAATTTGAGGTGACGGAAACCGCTTTTATCATCAATAAAAAGCTGACGTTTAACATTTTGCACCAGTTCCAGAAAATGGGGATCAGCATTGCGCTGGATGACTTTGGTACCGGCTATTCATCCCTTAGCACGCTGCGTGAGTTCCACTTCGACGTCATCAAGCTGGACCGTAGCTTCCTGACTAACGTTGAAAGTAATTTCCAGGCCCGCTCCTTTGTACGGGCGATCATTTCACTCGGCAACTCCATCAATACGCCGCTTATCGCCGAAGGCGTTGAGACAAAAGAGCAATTGCGTATTCTCGAAGAAGAAGGATGTACCGAGATTCAGGGGTTCCTTTTTGGCCAACCGGTAGATATCAAAAATATTCATCGTTAAAAACACGGCAGTGTGCGGCCGTACACTGCCTGTGTTGTAAGCAATGGCTGGCCTGTCTTTACTTTATGGGGTGTTGTTTTAACCTACGGCTGGATGTTTTTTACGCCGGATTATTCTAAGGTGTCGGTGTTTTATATGGTGATAATACCGGTGCGGTATTATAGCTGTATATGTTGATTCTGCTTTTGCTTTTGTCCCATTTGATAATGCAGATGAATGTGTTGGGTTAAATTAAGACTTATTCAGCGCCCTGGCGTGTTGGATTTTGTTAATTTTTTCATCTGGTTGCATTTCCGCTTTGACGTACATCAATTTTATTTCTCTTTTTGTATGAATATTATAATTTATCATTTCAGACAGTTTTTAATTCGGTGTCTCACGCAAGAGTTAAGTTATTTACCTTCCCTGTTAAGTTTATTCTGACAGACTGGCGCTTTCTTATGGAAAATTCCTATAAATAATTGTGCGTTTTTAATTTCCATAAAAAATTGATCTAACTTTGTGCATTGTTCTATTATTCTGCGCGGTGTAATGTAGCGCCAAAAATACCATGCAGCGATAACAGAGGGATGAGAAGATGGCTGACAGTTTCCAGGGCGAGGTGCCCAAAGCACGTATCAACTTAAAACTGGATTTACACACGGGGGGAGCGCAGAAAAAAACAGAGCTGCCGTTAAAGCTCCTGGTTACTGGTGATTTCAGCCACGGAGCCGAAACTGCGATTTTATCTGAGCGAGTAAAGACAGACGTTAATAAAAATAATTTTAACAGTGTTCTTTCTGAATATTCCCCAAAAGTTAATCTTACCGTAGTGAATACGCTTGCTGCCGACGGCAGCGAAGAGAATGTCAGTCTTGTATTCCGCGATATGAAAGACTTCACGCCAGAAGAGGTTGCTCGCCAAATACCTCAATTGAAAGCCATGCTGGCGATGCGTAATTTACTTCGCGATCTCAAAGCTAACCTTCTTGATAACCAGTCTTTCCGGAAAGAACTGGAAAAAATTCTAATTAATCCGGCGCTGAGCGCCGAACTCCGCGCGGAACTGTCTGCCCTTGCGCCAAAACAGGCATAAGTCGTCACGATATTTAATGGATTAATTGAGGAATGCTGATGTCTGTACAAAATGAAAACAACGCCGGTAGTGAGAGTATCGTCCTTGAACGCCAGGGGGCAGAGAGTGTTTATGCCTCGCTGTTTGAAAAAATTAATCTCAGCCCGGTTTCTGAATTAAGCGCGCTGGATATCTGGCAGGACAGTCAGGCGATGTCAGATGCCACCGCTGATGAACGACTGACCGCCGGAATGCAGGTCTTTCTGGAATGCCTGAGCAAAGCAGGTTCAAAAGTTGAGAAGCTCGATAAAACGCTGATTGACCACCACATCGCCGACCTGGATTATCAGATCAGCCGCCAGCTGGACGCCGTGATGCATCACGAAGAATTCCAGACGGTTGAGTCTTTGTGGCGCGGTCTGAAATCGCTGGTGGATAAAACCGACTTCCGTCAGAACGTTAAAATTGAACTTCTGGACCTGTCCAAGGAGGATCTGCGTCAGGACTTTGAAGATGCACCTGAAATCATTCAGAGCGGACTGTACCTGCAGACATACGTGGCAGAGTACGACACGCCGGGCGGAGAACCGATTGGTGCGCTGATTTCCGCTTATGAGTTCGACGCCTCCGCCCAGGATGTCGCCCTGTTGCGTAATATCTCGAAAGTTTCTGCGGCGGCGCATATGCCGTTTATTGGCTCTGCTGGCCCAAAATTCTTCCTGAAAGACTCGATGGAAGAGGTGGCCGCCATCAAAGACATTGGCAACTATTTCGATCGCGCCGAGTACATCAAGTGGAAATCCTTCCGTGATACCGATGATTCCCGCTACATCGGGCTGGTGATGCCACGCGTGCTGGGGCGTTTGCCTTACGGGCCGGACACGGTACCGGTCCGCAGCTTCAATTACGTGGAAGAGGTGAAGGGCCCGGATCACGATAAATACCTGTGGAATAACGCGTCGTTTGCCTTTGCCTCCAACATGGTGCGCAGCTTTATCAACAACGGCTGGTGCGTGCAAATTCGTGGCCCACAGGCGGGCGGTGCGGTTCAGGACCTGCCGATTCACCTGTACGATCTCGGCACCGGCAACCAGGTGAAAATCCCGTCCGAGGTGATGATCCCGGAAACGCGTGAATTCGAATTCGCCAACCTGGGCTTTATTCCGCTTTCCTACTACAAAAACCGCGATTACGCGTGCTTCTTCTCCGCAAACTCCACGCAGAAACCGGCGCTTTACGATACCGCCGATGCGACAGCGAACAGCCGGATCAACGCCCGTCTGCCGTACATCTTCCTGCTCTCCCGCATTGCGCATTACCTGAAGCTTATTCAGCGTGAAAACATCGGCACCACCAAAGATCGTCGCTTGCTTGAGCTGGAGCTGAACACCTGGGTTCGCAGTCTGGTCACTGAAATGACCGATCCGGGCGACGAACTGCAGGCTTCCCACCCGCTGCGTGATGCCAAAGTGACGGTAGAAGACATCGAAGACAATCCGGGCTTTTTCCGCGTCAAGCTGTACGCCGTGCCGCACTTCCAGGTGGAAGGAATGGACGTCAATCTGTCTCTGGTTTCCCAGATGCCGAAGGCGAAAGCGTAACGTAAGGCAGGAAGCCGATGAAAACGGAACAACCGTTATGGGGCAGGTGCCAGATGGTCTCTCCCCAGCACTTCCAGCAACAGGTCGCCTATGCGGCCTGGTCCGCTGAATGTATCGCCCAGTTGGGCCTGTCCCACCCGTGGGGAATGATTAGCGCCGCTTTCGAACCTGATTTGCTAAAGCTGGGCCGGCTTCAGGCCCGCCATCTGCATATCCGTTTCCAGGACGGGACGCTGATTGATACGGATAACGCCGACGCGCTGCCTCCGGCGATTTCGCTTGAGGATGTCTCTCAGGACGCGGTGGTGGTTCTGGCGCTCCCGCTGCTGAGGGCCAACGGCGGCAACTGCCTGAAGCCTGATGAAGTGGCCGAGCGTCCGGTGCGTTTTCGCCAACGCTGGCGGGATGTCCGAAATACCTTCGGGGACGACACTCGCCAGATTGCGGTGATGCAGCCGGAATTAACGCTGCGTTTTGCCGGGCAGGACAACAGTGACTATTTGACCTGCCCGATCGCACGTTTGCAGCGGGACTCTCAGGGCGCCTGGCGTGTGGACGAGACTTATCTTCCTCCGCTGCTGGCGGTACAGAGCAGCCGCTGGCTGGTCACCCAGTTAGAACAGCTGATGACGCAGCTGCGCGCCAGGCTGGCCCGCCTGATGGCCATGCGCCGTGAAAGCAATGAGCGGATGGCCGATTTTGCCGTGGCCGACGTCTCGCTTTTCTGGCTGCTTAACGCCCTGAACAGCGCAGAGCCGGTGCTGGGGCAGTTCGAGCGTAGCCTGCAAAGCCCGCCTGAGCGTTTGTACCCTGAGCTTGCCCGCCTGGCAGGCAGCCTGCTGACATTCTCTCTGGAGCACCAGGCCAGCGCGATCCCGGCTTATCAACATGATCGGTTGAATGCCGTTTTTCCGCCGTTGTTTGAATTGTTAGGGGACCTGCTGGAGGCCAGCCTGCCGTCCAGGGTGGTGTCCATTGAGCTTGAATACGATCCCCGGCTGCACTTCTGGCAGGCCCGTCTGCATGACCCCCGGCTGCGCGAAGGCGCGGATTACTACCTTTCTGTACGTTCGCCGATGCCGGTGGCGCAGCTGCAGGAGCAGTTCCCACGGCAGTGCAAAGTGGGCAGCCCGGATCACGTTCGGGGCATCGTTAATTCGTCCAGAGTGGGGGTGCCATTGACGCCGCTGCGCCATGTCCCCGCCGCCATTCCGCTTCGCCTGGAAAACCAGTATTTCAGCCTCGATGTCTCCCACGCGCTGGGGGCGGAAATGCTTCAAAGCGGCACCTGCATGTTTTACGTCCCGGGAATGCTCGGTGAGCCTGAACTTGAACTCTTTGCGGTACTGAGAACATGAATGAGCATAAACGCGGTAACGCCGCGGGCATTGATATCGATGCGCTGCTGCAGAATACCTGGCTGCAGGTTATTAGCCTGCGGCACGGCCCGACATTCCAGGATGGCGATGGCAAAAAACTGTGGGAACGCTGTATTGCTGATGTAGAACGCGTGCAGCGCGAGCTGAAAGCGAACGATCTCGATGAAGCCAGCTGTCTGCTTATCCTCACCGCGCAGTGTGCGTTGCTGGATGAAACGGTAAAAGGGCGCAGCGCGGAGGACGACGCCTGCGTGCAGTGGTATCACATTCCCCTGCTGGGGCACTTTCTCGGCACCATGGACGCCGGTGACACGTTGTGTGACCGGATGCGCGATGTTTTGCGCCAGCCCGAACCCAACAATGCCGTGGTGACCTGCTTCCAGCGGATCATGATGCTTGGGTTTCTCGGCAGTTTCCGTTCGCTGAACGATCCTGCGCGCCAGCAGCTCGTGCAGGATCTCAGTGAACATGTCCTTCCGTTCAGCTATCCACAGACTCATCCTGTACTGGCCGAAAGCCCTGCAGGACGAGCCATGGGCGGCTGGCTGGCATCGTGGCCTGTGCGTATTGGCCTAAGCGTTTTTGCCGTCGCAGCCCTGTGGTGGGGACTGGATCTCTGGCTCGATCGGACATTGTTAACCCTATTGCCTGAGGTCGTGAAATGAGCCCAGCGCAGCAGCGAGGTTTAGCGCTGTGGGCCGCGATGCTGAGCCTTGTGGTCTGCCTGGGCTTTCTGCCTGTTTCCGGCGCGTTTTCCGTACTCATCCTTCTGGTAATCCTGGGGATGATTACGGCGGTGTGGTACGTCGTGAGTCGCCGTGCTGAGCAAGATATCTCGCTGTGCCTGGATGACCTGCCGGAAGCCACATACCGCCAGCCCGTGGTACTGGTTTGTGGCGACCTGCCGCTGGCCTGGCCGCGTTCTTCACCGGTGTTGACCGTCACGCAGGGCTGCTGGATAAGAGTTGCAGAGCATCAGGATCTTCAACAGGTGGTTCGCCTGGTGCTACAGCAGCGCCCTGACTGGGGGCGTCAGCTGTCGATTATGGTCAGCGTTTGCCCGCAGAAACACGCTGATGCGGAAGCCCTGACCAGCCATCTGCTGGCCCTGCGCTGGCAAATAGGCCAGCTGCGCAAAGAAACAGGTCATGCCGTGCCGCTGGTGTTGAATGGCCAGACAGGCAGCGGGATGGTGAACGACATGCTCTGGCAGGCGGCGATTCCCGGCGAAGGAGTGCGCGTCTGGCGTGAATCTTCCTCGCCCTGTTCGATTGCCGCGTGGGTGACCACGGGTGGCGCGATGGCGATGCAGCAGCAGGTACTGATGAACAGCTTTATGAGCTGGTATCAGCTGCACGTCAAAGCCGTGTTTATGGATGAAAATCCCGATATGCCGGCCATTGCGCCCATCGCGGTGCTTTGGGGAATGGGCCCGATTCTTGCCGGGAGTCTCGCATCCTCGCTCTGGACGGCGTGGCTGTCCCGACACACCGCGATGCATCAGGTCTCTGGCTGGCAGCCTGTCGGCACGGACAGCACGGTGATTTCGCCGCTCCCGGATTTTGTTCTGCCGCTGTTACCTGAGGGAAAAGGGCTGACGGCGCGAGGCCGAGCCTGGCGATGCGCACTCGGGATCTTCACGCTGGCGGCGATGACGGCGTTGCTCAGCAGCGGCTGGAACAATGCCCAATTGTTACACCGCGTGAGTTTTGATATTGCCCGTTATGACCGTATCCCGATGAAGGATTACGGCCCGAAGGCCGAGGCTGTCGCGGTTCTGCGTGAAGATGCCGAACAGCTGGACGACTGGGCCCGTAACGGTATTCCTGCCCGGATGAGCCTGGGGTTATATCAGGGGGAGCGCCTGCGTATGCCTCTGCTGGAGGCTATCCGCTCGTACGTGCCCGCTCCGCCACCTAAACCACAGCCTAAGTTAAAACCGGCACCTAAAACCGTACGCCTCGACAGCATGTCGCTGTTTGACTCCGGAAAAGCCGCGCTGAAAACGGGATCTACCAAGCTGCTGGTCAATTCCCTGGTGGGGATCAAAGCGAAGCCGGGCTGGCTGATTGTGGTCGCCGGGCACACGGATAACACCGGCAACCCCCGGCTGAACCAAACATTGTCCCTGAAGCGTGCAGAAGCGGTACGCGACTGGATGCACGACACCGGCGACGTGCCGGAAAGTTGTTTTGCGGTGCAGGGTTATGGCCAGAGCCGCCCCATTGCAAACAATGACACGCCGGAAGGCCGCGCGCTTAACCGTCGTGTCGAAATCAGTCTGGTACCGCAGGCCAACGCCTGCTTGCTACCGGGCGAAATCCCAGCGTCATCGCAGGATGATGGCGTTCTACACAATGAAAAGGAGAAGTAAACCATGGCAATCCCTGTTTATCTTTGGCTGAAAGACGACGGCGGCGCGGACATCAAAGGGTCTGTTGACGTTGAGAACCGCGAAGGCAGCATCGAAATTGTGGCGCAGGAACATAATCTGTACATCCCTACGGACAACAATACCGGCAAGCTGACCGGCACCCGTATTCACACGCCGTTCATGTTCACCAAGGAAATCGATTCCTCCAGCCCGTACCTGTACAAGGCGGTGACCACCGGCCAGACCCTGAAATCGGCTGAATTCAAGTGGTACAAAATCAACGACGCAGGCCAGGAAGTGGAGTACTTCAACACCAAACTGGAAAACGTGAAGGTGGTGAAGGTCAATCCTGAAATGTACGACGTCAAAGATCCGTCGAAAGAAAAACACAACCATCTTGAGCGCGTAGAGCTGCGCTACGAAAAAATCACCTGGACCTACAAAGACGGCAACATCATTCATTCCGATAGCTGGAACGAACGCGCCACCGCGTAATTGCTCGTCATATTTCGCGCTGTAGCGGCGTTGGCTGCGTTCATGCACCCCGGTCACTTACTTCAGTAAGCTCCCGGGGCTGCACTCGCCTGCCGCCTTGCTTCAACGCGAACTCTTTAGAGCAACGGCCCGACGGGCAGCCCATTCTGCCCGCTTTTCTATTTTGCTGAACGTCTGCGTGGCGGGCGTTGAGCAAAGAAACCCACAATCTGCCCGCCCGACCTTGTGCGCTTTGGTCTCCTGTACAACAGGAAACAGCGAGGGGCGGTAGCGTGTCCAGGCCCCATTCAGGAGAGAATACAACATGGAAAATCCAGCCATCCTGCTGCGTCGTCTTAACCCTTACTGCGCCCGTGCGATGGAAGGGGCGGCTTCTCTGTGCCAGACCCGCGCCCATGCGGAAATTCTGCCGGAGCACTGGCTGCTGAAGCTGCTGGAGCAGGGTGAAGGTGACCTGACGGTGCTGGCGCGCCGCTACGAATGGAATATGGACTCGGTCTGGCAGGATCTTTTGGCATGGCTGGATGCACTGCCGCGTTCCGTGCGCGGCCGTCCTCAGCTTTCAGACAGCGTTCAGAAACTGCTGCAGGAGGCGTGGCTGATTGCTTCGCTTGCCGGGGAAGAACACATCCGGAGCGTACACCTGATGATGGCGCTGGTGGATAAACAGAACCTGCTGCGCTGTGACGGCCTGTGGCCGTTTTTGACGCTCGGGCAGGGCCAGCTGGAGCGCCTGCGTCCGCTGCTCGACGCGCAGTCTGACGAACGCCCGGAAGCGCAGCAGGAAGCTGAGCTGGCACACGCTCACGGCAGTGAAGTTGAGTTTATTGGCCGCCCGGTGGGGGCGACGAAAGAAGGTGACCTGGATCCGGCGCTGCAAAACGCGCTGGATAAATTCACTCTCGACGTTACGGCCAAAGCGCGTGAAGGGAAAATCGATCCGGTTTTTGGTCGTGACACGGAAATCCGCCAGATGGTGGATATCCTTTCCCGCAGGCGTAAGAACAACCCGATCCTGGTGGGTGAACCCGGCGTGGGGAAAACCGCGCTGGTAGAAGGCCTGGCGCTACGTATTGCCGAAGGTAACGTCCCTGTCAGCCTCCAGCCTGTCACCTTGCGTACCCTCGACCTGGGGCTTTTGCAGGCGGGAGCCGGCGTGAAGGGCGAGTTTGAGCAACGCCTGAAAAACATTATTGAGGCGGTGCAGCAGTCGCCTGACCCGGTGCTGCTGTTTATCGACGAAGCCCATACGATTATTGGGGCGGGTAATCAGGCTGGCGGAGCTGATGCGGCCAACCTGCTGAAACCGGCACTGGCCCGTGGCGAACTGCGCACCATCGCGGCCACCACCTGGTCTGAGTACAAACAGTATTTCGAACGCGATGCCGCGCTGGAGCGCCGCTTCCAGATGGTAAAAGTGGACGAGCCGGACGATGAAACCGCCTGCCTGATGCTGCGAGGCCTGAAGTCACGCTACGCGGAGCATCACGGCGTGCATATTACCGATGACGCCGTGCGCGCCGCAGTTACACTGTCACGTCGTTATCTTACGGGCCGCCAGTTGCCGGACAAGGCCGTCGACCTGCTGGACACCGCGGCGGCGCGTGTACGCATGAGTCTGGATACGCTGCCTGAAGAGATTGTGGTCCTGAAAGCGCAGCTCACCGCGCTGGAGCTTGAAGAACAGGCGCTGCTTGAAGACATCGCCACCGGCTGCCATCTGCCCGGCGAGCGGATTGAACGGATTGATACTCAGAGCAACAAGCTGGAAAGCACGCTTGAGGCGCTGGAAGGTCGCTTTGAACTGGAGAAGTCCCTTGCGCAGCAGGTGATGGAATGCCGCCAGGACATCAGCCGTCAGGCGGAGCTTGTCGACCTGCAGCGCCAGCTGGCGGCGATGCAGCAGGGGGACGCGCTGGTACAGATTGACGTAGAAACTCGCACCGTGGCTAACGTGATTGCCGACTGGACCGGCGTGCCGCTGTCTTCATTGATGAAAGATGAGCAGGCGGAGCTTCTGACGCTGGAGAATGCCATTGGTAAGCGGGTTGTAGGGCAGGAAGTTGCGCTTAACGCGCTTGCTCAGCGCCTTCGCGCCGCGAAAACCGGGCTGACGTCTGAAAACGGCCCGCAGGGCGTGTTCCTGCTGGTTGGCCCGAGCGGAGTGGGCAAAACCGAAACCGCGCTGGCGCTCGCCGATGCGCTGTACGGCGGCGAGAAGTCACTCATCACCATCAACCTGTCGGAGTACCAGGAGCCGCACACTGTTTCCCAGTTGAAAGGCTCACCTCCGGGCTACGTCGGCTACGGACAGGGCGGGATCCTCACCGAAGCCGTCCGCAAACGTCCATACAGCATTGTGCTGCTGGATGAAGTTGAAAAAGCCCACCGCGAGGTGATGAACCTGTTCTATCAGGTCTTCGACCGGGGTTTTATGCGCGACGGCGAAGGGCGGGAAATTGACTTCCGTAACACGGTTATTCTGATGACTTCTAACCTCGGCAGCGACCCTATCATGCAGCTGCTGGAGGAACAGCCAGAGGCAACGGAAGGCGATTTGCACGAACTGCTGCGCCCGATCCTGCGCGACCACTTCCAGCCCGCGCTGCTGGCCCGCTTCCAGACCGTGATTTACCGGCCGCTGGCCTCTGCCGCAATGCGCACCATCGTGGAAATGAAACTCGCCCAGGTCAGCCAGCGCCTGCAACGTCATTACGGCCTGTCGACCCATATCGAAGGAAATCTGTACGACGCGCTGACCGCCGCCTGCCTGCTGCCGGATAGCGGGGCCCGCAACGTCGACAGCCTGCTCAATCAGCAGATTTTACCGGTGCTGAGTCAACAATTGCTGATGCATATGGCAGCCCGACAGAAGCCCCGGACGCTGACGCTAAGCTGGACGGAGGATGAGGGGATCGGGCTGGAATTTGACCGTACCCAAGGAGAGCACGTATGAGCAATAATCCCCCGATAGATTTCAGCCATAACCACCATCTGCTGGCGGTGAAGGGCTGTGAGCCCGCCCTCGACGTGCTGGCCTTTCAGGGCGATGAAGCCCTCAGCAAGCCGTTCAGTTACCGGATAGAGTTCACCTGCGCCGACCATGCCGTTGGCAAAGAGATGATGTTGCTGAAGGCCGCCTCGCTGACGCTGCAGGCGCCGGTCGACCAGGGTTACGGCATTAAAATGCAGCAGCCGGTGCGGGTGATCCAGGGGCTGGTGACGGGCTTTGAACGCCTCAGCACCTCTGCCGACGAGAGCCTCTACGCCCTGACGCTGCAGCCCCGGCTGGCGCTGCTCGACCGCTCCCGGCAGAACGCTATTTACCAGGATATGTCGGTGCCGCAGATTGTGGAAAAAATCCTGCGCGAGCGCCACGGTATGCGCGGCCAGGACTTCGTGTTTTCACTCTCAAAAGAATACCCGCGTCGCGAGCAGGTGATGCAGTACGGCGAGGACGACCTGCGCTTCATCACCCGCCTGTTGGGTGAAGTTGGCATCTGGTTCCGCTTCACCACCGACACGCGGCTCAACATCGACGTGGTGGAGTTTTATGACGGCCAGCAGGGCTATGAGAAAGGCCTGACTTTGCCGTCGGTGCCGCCTTCCGGGCAGCATGCGAAAGGGGCGGACTCGGTGTGGGAGATGACGTGCCACCACAGTGTGGTGCCAAAGCAGGTCAGCACCCGCGATTACAATTACCGCCAGGCGGCGGAGGACATGAACACGCAGGTGGACGTGACCCGGGGAGATACCACCACCTACGGTGAGGCGTATCACTACGCCGACAACTACCTGACGCCGGGCAGCGCTTATGACCACAATCCGGCCCCGGAATCGGGCGCGTATTACGCCCGGCTGCGGCATGAACGCTACCTGAACGGGCAGACGCAGACCCGGGCCACGACCACCTGCCCGACGCTCTCCCCGGGCCAGGTGCTGAAAGTCACCGGCGGGGATGAAGTCGCGGCGGTGTTTGTGCAGGGCGTGGTCATCACCAGAATGACCAGCCATGCCCGGCGTGACCGGGATTTTGTGGTGCATTTTGACGGCATCCCGGACAGCACGGACTTTGGCTTCCGCCCGGAGCCCGGCGACCGGCCGGTGATGGCGGGCACGCTGCCCGCCCGCGTCACCAGTACCACCGAAAACGATACCTACGGGCATATCGACAAAGACGGCCGTTACCGGGTCAACATGCTGTTTGACCGCGACGGCTGGGAAACCGGCTTTGAAAGCCTGTGGGTGCGCCAGGCCCGGCCGTATGCCGGGGACACCTACGGCCTGCACCTGCCGCTGCTGGCAGGCACCGAAGTGGCGATTGGTTTTGAGGCCGGCAACCCGGACAGGCCCTACATCGCCGGCGTACTGCACGACTCGGCCCACGGCGACCACGTCACCATCCGCAACTACAAACGTAACGTCCTGCGCACACCGGCGAACAACAAAATCCGCCTCGACGACGAGCGCGGCAAGGAGCACATCAAGGTCTCCACCGAATACGGCGGCAAGAGCCAGCTGAACCTCGGCCATCTCGTCGACAGCGAGCAGCAACAACGCGGTGAGGGCTTTGAGCTCCGGACGGACAGCTGGGGCGCCATCCGGGCGCAGAAGGGCATCTTCATCTCGGCCGACGGGCAGGCGAAGGCGCAGGGGGATGTGCTGGAGATGGGGGCGGCGCTCGCGCGGTTGTCCGCGGCGTTAGTTGAAATGGAATCCCTGGCGGCCAGCGCACAGCAGGCCCGGGCGCTGGCGGCCGATGTCAGCCGGCAGCAAAAGCTCCTGAAGGAGAACATCGAACAGCTGCAGGCAGAAGTCATCCTGGGCAGTGCGCCGAAAGGCATGGCCCTGGTGAGTGGCGAGGACATGCAACTGTCGGCGGGTGACAATCTGATGCTGACGGCGGGCAGACAGCTGGATGTGGGGGCACAAAAGAACGTCACCCTGTCGGCGGGGAAGCAGCTCAGCCTGTACAGCCGGGAAGGGGCGAAGTTGTTCAGCTCGCATAACGATATAGATATTCAGGCGCAGGGGGGAAATATCACCACCTGGTCCACGCAGGACACGCATATCTCGAGCGGGAAGAAACTGGTGGTGACGGCACAGGATGAGCTGACGCTGATCTGCGGGGGCGGCTATATCAAAATTAAGGGTGGGAATATTGAGATAGGCGGCCCGGGTAAGTTGCTGGTTAAGAACACGGGAATAAAGAAGGCAGGTACCGGCAGTATGCAGGGTGTGATGAAGTCGTTTGAGCCATCAACGTTTGATGAAAGTTTTGCATTGCTTCATCCCATTAGTGGTGAGCCAATATCAGGGCAACATTTCAGGCTCAGGCTGCCAGATGGAACTGTGCAGGATGGGGTAACCGATGCACAGGGCAAGACTCAATTGTTGAAAGGGATATCGATGGATGATGTCACGTTTGAACTTCTGAAGGGAGAGTGAGGGTATGAAAAAGTTAATATGGTGGCTGGCTGGTTTTATAGGGTTGTTACTTGCTTGTGGTTCTCTGTCGGGGTGTGTCACCACATCGGGAGCTGCGTTTGGGGCTGCGTCGGGTGCGATGGTGGCCAAAGGCGTCGGGCATGATTTTAACTATTATGTTTTTGATGTACCGCCGCAGGTTATTTATCGCATTGACGATCATCGGTTCTTTACCCTGGAAAACTATAAAGACTGCGATCATGGTGGTCTTGCCTATTACAATGACACAAAAAACAAAATTAAAAAGTACGTAGGCGGTGGCTCAGACAGTAACGCTATCTTAAGTGCGAATCCACTAATGTCATGGAAGGGGGATTTTATTTATGCTGCATCTGATAATGTTGTTGCATATATTGAAAGGTTTCCTCGCATGAGTGATCGAGATACCCATAGTGGGGTTTTTTTTGCTTATGAAATTGGTGGTAAATATGGGCTGATTAATGTTGGGGCGGATTACGAATCAGGGTTGAGGAAAACTATTCTTGTTACGAACTCTGCTTTGTATTTAAAGTCTCCAGGTGCGCAAAATTTATTATTTACCTTGCCTGTGACAAATACAAATTCCTTCGATATATCGGAAGATGGTCCTAAATCAGCAGAAGGAGATGCATGGCCTCTTGTTCAAACCCCTTTAAGAACGACCCGGTTTACTTGTGATAATACAATAAAACCTGTAAGCGTCAGGGTGTCGCCTGATCAGGTTTATGCAGTTGATGCCACGGAGGTACCTAAGTATGAGTAATCAACAATCCGAGCCTCTGCGTGACGCTCCCGTGCATTATGATGATAATGGCAAACCATCCTGGCGTGGCATGTGCTCGCACAAAAATATTAAGGTGCGCTCAGCCTGCTATCATCCTGTTCAACTGCCTGGATTAATTATCTTTGTCCACGGCGTTAACTCTGAGGGGGAATGGTATGATATCGCAGAGGAAAATTTATGTATCGGTTTAAATAAGCGATTAAATTTACCTCAAAAAGAGTGGTTGGCAAAAAATATTTATAAAGCCGATGCAGTTTTAGGCCGGGGTATTATCGACTCTGATTCAAGTCGTTCACCGGTGATCCGTTTCTACTGGGGTTACACCGCAAAACCGGGAACGGAAGATGACTATCAGGTTCCGCTGCGTAATCTGGCAGGCGAGGATTATCACAATCTGAAAAAATATAAAAAGCTTCCGCAGAGTACGCTTGCGGCGAAAGGCCCGTGGTACTGGGGCGGCGGTCCGTTTCAAAACGGCTGCAACCAGCTGGTTTCTCTGTGGAGTGATGAAGGATTTAATAAGTGGGTCAGGCAGTCACCCATCCCGTTTAGCGTACAGTTTGTGAACAGTGAACTGGATCGCCTGCTGGCAAAAGCACCCGCCCGGCATTACTACGCGCATGCCGCTCGCCGACTGGCAGATTTGCTGAATACTATCCGTAGCACCTATCCGAAAGATACCGTGACGCTGATTTCTCATAGCCAGGGCACGATGATTGCCATGGCTGCAACGTTGCTGGCGGATAAAGCGCCTGATGCTCTGTTTGTGATGAACTCGCCGTATGCGATGGAGCACAAAAAGGTGGATCGCTTCTCCTACCCGTTTGCTGAATGTATCTCAACTCAGGCACGGCACCAGACGCTGGAGACAATTGTAAAAAAAGTCGCTCAGCAGGCGAGCCACCTCGCCGAGGCTGACTATGGCCGGATGGTTGTGGGTGCCGATGCAGATAAGCGCAGCTGGAAACCTACGGGCATGGCTGATAACGGGATACCTGAACGGGATAATCACGGGCGCACCTGGATTTACTGCAACCCGCACGATCGGGTGATGGGGATGAGTGCGCTGCTCAGCATTGGCTGGCAGGGGCTGCCAAACACACCGGAAGGGAAAATGCCGGAGTTGCTGGTGAATAATAAAGGGCATTTATTTCAGCGGATGCTGGCGCGGGAAACACCCTGCGGCGATAACCCCCGCCAGGACACCCCTTTCGGACGCCTGCTCCCATCTGGTTCACCTTTCTGGGATGATGGCGGTCAGTTTGGCGTATACGATAACCCGCCACTCAATCAGACGCTGTATATCAATGGTGAAAAGGTACCTGAACCTATTACCGCTCATGAACTTTCCGGTTTTGATGCTACCCGTGTCGGATTACAGGAAAAGAACAAGACAAATATAGAACAGGAGGGCTACGGTTGGGGGCAATACTCTACAAATTCCAAGGGAAAGAAAATCTGGCATGACGATACCTTTCCTTACTACGCCTCGCTGTATCCGGAGCAGTGGAAGAGTGAAACTGACGGCATGGACTGGAGCCCGGCCAGCAAAGATGAGCGTATGAATCGCAGACGTGAAACCCAGGAAGAGAAAGAGGCGCGGTTACGGACGTTTGTCTCCCAGCCCAGCGATCACAGCTCCTTGCCTTCTAATCCTCAATTCATGAGCCGAGTCGTGGCTTATGATTTACCAATAGGGCTCTGCGACAGTTCAAATGATAAGAGCTTCCTGGCGCAGTTGCGCCGGATGGCTGACTGGCAACAGAGCGACAGCTATTTCCGTACCGGTGTTCATCCGCAATATAGCCGGCCAGCGGAAGTTGATGCGGAGAGTGCAGGAGGCATCAGTCCTGAAGAGATGGCGGAAATCCGGGCAATGGACAACCGGGGCAGGCATCCCTGATGCTGAATATAAACCTGTTGTCTTATCAGCCGATTTATTAGCGGGAAATAATTTTTTAAGAATCATGTGAATCAATAGAGTGCACCGTGTTCGCTTTTCTTTTGGCGTCGTTAGTGTTCGTCTGTTGAAAGACAAAATAGCTTCCTGTACCAGTCGCGTTATCCAAGGAGTTAACAATGGGAAAATTCGTGGTGGTGTTGGGTGATGCCACCTCACACGGTGGAAAAGTCTCCTCCGCCTCATCCAGTTTCGACATTTCAGGGAAGAATGTAGCCTTATTAAATGACTCGGTCACCTGCCCAGAACATGGAATAAATAAAATTATTGAGTGTGATATTTCAGCCTATGAAGAAAATGGCCGTGGAATTGTCGTCCATGGCTGTAAAACATTGTGCGGATCAATTGTTATTGCAGGTTTTCAGGATATGGAAATTGATTGATGGGATGGTTACTACCGAATGTCGCGGCTAAAGAACCGGCTCGTTGCTGGTCTCCCTGGGTGTGTCTGTTCATCATATTCACCGGTGTGTTCTTTGCTCTATTTTATGTCGTCTTAAACCCACCTTCAGGTGAACTGCCATCACTGTCCAGTGGATATTGGCTGCCGCTGACGGTGACAACATTTACAGGAATTGCAGTAACAATTACATTTTATAGCCTGTGGTGGGAGATTCAGTCTGTCGTCGTCTGGAACTGGAATACATGGCGTCGAAATATGAATATTCTGTGGCGAAAAAGAGCGCATCAGCATCTATTTATTGCCCACCATCTTTTCCAGTCTGCCGACCCTCAGCAACTGACCCGCATCGCGGGAGTTGGACAAGATAATGATAATGAAAAAATGTTTTTAAATCTTCTGCCAGATAAGCCAATTACGCCTGGAATTATACGTTTTGAACAATTATGCCAGGTGATGCTGAATGAATTAAAACAGCCTTTATTGAGACAATATTCTTCAGGGAATTTAAGGGTGCTGGTTCAGTCGTCTGGGGCCGATAAGTCTGAGGAGTTACAATCCTTTAATCAGCTCTGGGCTGCCGCGAGTTTGCCCTGGAATGCAGATATTCACGTTTTATCCGCAGGGTTACCGTTTGACGACTGGAATAAAAATGTCGTAACCAGCCGTATCCCTGTTCTGGTTCTGGCCCTGCATTATCGCCAGCCTGAGGAATTACTGCCTGAGTTTGTAAGTGCATTACTGTTGATGCCTCAGGCTTTATTGCATTCTGCAAAATCTCACAAAGAAATACGTTTGTTCCGGGCTATGTCGCTGAATACAGCATCCCTGAAGTCTGAGCTGGCAGATTTAAAGACAATGGGGCAACAGCCAGTAAAAAATAAGTATGTCGTTTGGCATAGCGGCCTTGCTAATGTGCCCCGACAGATAGCCGGGAAAGTATTAAACGAGCTTTCATTTCCACTTGAAGACGATATTGGAACCGGTGGGATTATTGATTATGACCAAAAGTTTGCTGCTTATAGGGGGTTGACTGGTTGGGCCATGACTGCTGCCGCAGCGGAAATGGCGAGTTACCACTCTGAAAGCCAATTGCTACTTTGTGAAGATGAAGATGCAGCATGGGCAATCGTTTTGGGGAAAAGCTCACCGGTAGCAAGTGCTGATATTAACCCGCTTTCATCCCCTTTCCCGCTTGGATCACTGATGCTGGCATTGCTCTTTAACGCTGGCCTTTATTCTCTGATGCTTAAATTTTCACCTGTTGTTGCGCATTCATGGAGCGGGGTGATGGTTCTGATATTGTCCCTCGCAGTGACTCTGCCCGGTGTCGCTTTTTTACTGCGATATGTCATTGCACACCTGCAGCGCTCACAATTCAGAAAGGCTGCAAGTCAGTCCGGAAAGGAATCACCGGTATGAAAAAGATATTGCACAGCCTGGGTGTTGTGCTGCTTGTTGTTGCTATTGCAATCATTCTTCTTTTTGTATTTTCTCAGACAGAATCGCCACCGGCTGAAAATAGATCCTGGAACTCCGTTGTTGGCGTGGTTTTTTTAACAGGATTACTGGTCACGATACTTTTCTTTCTGCTCTCAGGGAAAAATCATAACACTCCTGTTGCCCCGGCCGATGGTCACCTGGATAATGCCGATAAAGAAACAATTACCTGTAACTATCATGAATTGCGTAACCATCTCCGCGCGCGATACACCTTCCTCTGGCGCCATAAAGTCCGCCTGCTGCTCATCACCGGCGACGAAGCCGCGATTGAACAGCTGGTTCCCGGCCTGCAGAAAAATCAATGGCTCGAAGGTAACCGTACCGTACTGATTTACGGCGGTAGTCTGACTGCTGAGCCCGGCAAGGAAAAATATACCGCGCTGCGCAAACTGCGCCGTGGCCGCCCGCTGGACAGCATTATTCGCGTGCTACCGCACTCGTCAGAACTCACGCCGCAGATAAGTGATACAGACCTGCGCGGCCTGGAAAAAATCAGTGAACTGCTGCGTTATTCCGCACCAGTCTGGCTATGGCAGCTGTGCGACAGCGCCTGGTCGCAGGCAAAGCGCACGGAGCAGGCAGTCGGGGCAAGTTTCCCGCTCCGCGCAAATCCGGATGATGTCGTTCGTCAGATGGAAAACCTGTTGCCACGCCTCACGACGCAGGGCGTTAGCCAGGTCATCGAAAATAACAGCCACGATTTTCTGTTGCGGCTGAGCCAGCACCTGAAAGAGGGCGGCATCCGCCGCTGGGTTGAGCTACTGACGCCGTGGCTGTATGCCTCGCAATCACGTATCCCCCTGCGGGGCGTGATGTTCAGCCTCCCGCCAGGCAAATCAGCACAAAACGCCGTAGCGGCGACGCATACTGGTGCGGAGAAGTTCATCCCGGAATCACAGCGCCATGCCCTGACGCTGCCTGCCATCTGGCAGGGCATTACGGCGGACTGTACCCGCGTCCGGGGCCGCCGGGTGGGTATGGCCTGGGAGCAAACGCTGGCTATAGGCATCATGGTCGTGGTGGGATTTTGGGCCGCCGGGCTGCTGCTTTCCTTTGCGCTGAACTACGGGCAGATTTCTTCTGTCGCCGGCAAATCACACGATCTTGTTAAAAATCGCGCCGTCTCTGACCGGCAGCTCACCGCCCTGCACGATCTGCGTAACGACGCCGGTCGCCTGCAGCATCATGTCCAGGACGGTTCGCCGTGGTACCAACGCTTTGGGCTTGACCACGGGCAGCAGCTGCTGAATGCGATGCTGCCCTGGTACGGTGTGGCGAACAACCGCCTGATTCGTGACCCGGCCAACGAGGCCCTGATGCAAAAACTCGCCGCGCTGGCTAACTCGGCGCCCAACAGCGACAGGCGTGCACAGCTGGCGAAACCCGGTTATGACCAGCTGAAAGCCTGGCTGATGATGTCGCGCCCGGATAAAACCGATGGCGCGTTCTACTCGCAGACCATGCAGAGCGTACAGCCCACGCGCGCAGGGATATCCCCGGGGCTGTGGCAAAGTTTATCCCCGGACCTGTGGGCGTTCTATATCACCGGGCTACCAAACCAGCCTCAGTGGAAAATTACGCCAGACGCACAGCTCGTCAGCCAGAGCCGGCAGGTGCTGCTGCAGCAGATTGGCCGCCGCAACGCGGAAAGCACGCTGTATGAAAACATGCTCAAATCCGTGCGGCGTAACTTTGCGGATGTCTCCCTGGAAGACATGACCAGCGGCACCGATGCCCGCCGCCTGTTTACCACGGATGAAGTGGTGCCGGGGATGTTCACCCGCCAGGCGTGGGAGGGCGGTATTCAACAGGCGATTGCGAAGGCGGCTAACTCTCGCCGGGAAGAGATTGACTGGGTGCTGAGCGACAGCCAACAAAGCGTGTCTGGCGAGATTTCGCCAGAGGCGCTTAAGGCGCGTCTGACCGAGCGTTACTTCACCGATTTTGCCGGCAGCTGGCTGAACTTTCTCAACAGTTTACGGCTTAATCCGGCCAGTAACATTGCCGATGTGACCGACCAGCTGACGCTCATGAGCGATGTGCGCCAGTCTCCGCTGATTGCCCTGATGAACACGCTGGCCTGGCAGGGTGAGACCGGCCAGAAAGCCGAAAAGTTTTCTGAGTCGATCATCAAATCTGCAAAAGAGCTGGTCAGCAACAAGGACAAACCGGTGATTGACCAGACGGCGGCAGGCCCTCAGGGGCCTCTCGATGACACCTTTGGGCCGTTATTGACGATGATGGGGAAAAACGAGGCCAGCAACGTGATGTCTGCAGACAGTTCGCTGAGCCTGCAAACGTACCTGACCCGCATCACTCGCGTGCGGCTGCGTTTGCAGCAGGTAGCCAGCGCGTCTGACCCGCAGGAGATGATGCAAACCCTGGCGCAGACCGTCTTCCAGGGCAAAAGCATCGATCTGACGGACACTCAGCAGTACGGTGGCCTTGTGGCGGCCAGCCTTGGGGAAGAGTGGAGCAGCTTTGGTCATACGATGTTTGTGCAGCCGCTGACGCAGGCCTGGGAAACCGTGCTCCAGCCGTCGGCCGCGAGCCTCAATGACAAGTGGCGTCGCTCGGTGGCCGCCAACTGGCACACGGCGTTCAACGGTCGCTATCCGTTTACCATCAGCAAAAGTGAAGCTTCGTTGCCGATGCTGGCTGAATTTGTGCGTAAGGACAGCGGGCGTATAGAACGCTTCCTCACCACGGAGCTGAACGGCGTGCTGCATAAAGAAGGCAGCCAGTGGGTACCAGACAAGATGCACGGCCAGGGGCTGACCTTTAATCCGGCCTTTCTCCAGGCGGTTAACCAGCTGAGCCAGCTGTCGGACATTCTGTTTACCGACGGCGGCCAGGGCATCAGCTTTGAACTGCAGGCCCGGCCTGCGCCGCAGGTGGTGGAAACGCAACTCACTATTGACGGGCAAAAACTGCATTATTTCAACCAGATGGCCGACTGGCAGGCCTTCCGCTGGCCGGGGGTAACGTATAAACCAGGCACCCAGCTGACCTGGACCTCAACCAGCGCCGGGGCACGGCTGTTTGGCGATTACAGCGGGACCTGGGGGTTCATCCGCTGGCTGGAAGAGGGCAAACGGCAACAGCTGGATAGCAGCGAGTGGATGATGAGTTTTACCGCCCCGGACGGGCGAACGCTGCAATGGGTGCTGCGCTCGCAGCTGGGTAAGGGGCCGCTGACGCTGCTGGCGCTGCGAGGTTTCACGCTGCCGGATCGGATCTTTAGCGTCGACAGCGTGGCCACGGCTCAGGCCCTGACTCCCGGAGCAGGAGATGATGACATGGATGGAACGGAATAATGAGCTCACTACAGAATCTCGTCTCTGCCTGCCTGGCGGATGAAACTTTACTGCGTCAGCAGGCGCAAGCCCGCACGGAAAACTGGGGGCAGTGGCTTATCCCAATAAGTGATGCATGCCCCACGGGGGAGGATCCCGGCTATGACGATGATTTTCAGCGTGTCCGGGAAGAAGTTAACCAGCTTTCCGGCATCGATACCGGCCTGATTTGCCAGCTCGCGGAAAAACTACTGACCACCACCGCCAAAGATATCCGGGTTGCCACCTACTATTGCTGGGCACGTTTGCATCAGGACGGAGAAGCAGGCTTTGCCGAAGGGCTTGAACTGCTGGCAGGCATGCTGCAACGCTTCGGCACTCAGCTTCACCCGCAGCGAGATCGTAGCCGAAAGGCTTCGCTGGAATGGCTGGCTGGTTCTCGGGTGCTTGCCAGCCTGTCGCTTTATCCGGAAGTGACGCGCGACGATGCACAACGCACCGTTGGAGCGTTGCTCCTCATTCGTGACGGTCTGGAAGCAGAGCCGGAGGCGTCATGGCCGGATCTGAACGCCCTTTATAGCGCGCTGGAGTCTCGTCTGGTGAAGGCCGGCGGCGTGGATGCCGTGGTACCACAAAATGCCAGTGACGCAACGCAACCTTCTCATCTCTCAGGATCGCCTGACAGCCAGGCACCGACGCTGACCCGCATCACCTCGGGGCAGGATTTGCTGGCCCAGGCCCGAACGCTGACGAGCTACCTTCGCGAACAGCCTGATGGCTGGCTGGCGGCGCATCGGCTGATGAAGAGTTTGCGCCATGACACCCTGCGAGAGATCCCGGCCCCGGACGCAGAGGGGAAAACGCGTATCGAACCCCCGCGTGCCGACCAGCGGGCCATGCTAAAACGCCTGTATCTGCAGCAGAGCTGGTCAGAAATCCTTGAGCAGGCGGACAGCGCCTTTTCACGCGGTGCCAACCACCTGTGGTTTGACCTGCAATGGTACATCCACGAAGCGTTGATGAAGCTGGGGCAGGACGTGACCGCCGACGTCATCATTGCGGATTTGAAAGGGTTTCTCCGGCGTCTCACCGGGCTTGAAACGCTGGCGTTTAATGACGGCACGCCGTTTGCCGATGAGGTGACGCTCAACTGGATTAATACGCGGGTGCTGGACGACCTGTCCGGCTGGCACGACGAGTCAAAAAGTCCCGTTGGCATGGCTGAGAACGACATTCTGGCCCTTGAACCGGAAGCGCTGGAGAAGGCGGACCGCGAAGGCCTTGATGCAACGTTCCAGTGGCTCCAGGGACGCCCGGGCGTGGGCTCAGCTAAAGATAAATGGCTGCTGCGCCTGCTGATGGCACGGGTGGCGGAGCAGAAGGGCAAGAATGAGCTGGCCCTGCACCTGCTGGGGGAGCTGGACAGCCTCGCGCGGACCATCACCCTCACGCAGTGGACGCCGTCGTTGCTGTTTGAAGTCAAATCACGGCGTCTCAGGCTGCTACGCATGAAAGCCTCACGAAGCGAAACCGACAAATCACGGCTCCAGTCGGAGATGGACCAGCTGCTGGCCGGTCTGATTGCCATCGACCCGGCCAGCAGCGCGGTACTGTGCGGGTAATTGCCTGTTACAGCCGCCACTAAAACAAAAAATAATCAGGTATTTATGGACGATTTAACCCTGCGTTATTACGACGCTGAAATGCGCTACCTGCTGGAAGCCGGTGAAGAATTTGCCCGCGCTCATCCTGACCAGGCGGCGATGCTTAATCTCGATAAAGCGGGCGCGCGCGACCCGTATGTGGAACGCCTGTTTGAAGGCTTTGCCTTCATGATGGGGCGGCTGCGTGAAAAGCTTGATGACGACCTGCCGGAGCTGACCGAAGGGCTGGTTAGCCTGCTGTGGCCGCATTATCTGCGTACCATTCCGTCGATGTCGGTGGTGGAATTCACCCCGGACTGGCTCGAAATGAAAGAGCCGATGCGCATCGTCAAAGGTTTCGAGGTTAACTCCCGGCCGATCGGCGACAAAGGCACGCGCTGCCGGTACACCACCACCCGGGAGATCCACCTTCAGCCGCTGGCGCTGGAGCATGTCCGGCTGGCAACCAACGCTGAGGGGCGCTCGGTGGTCACCCTGCGCTTTAGCTGTGGCAAACTGGCGGACTGGAGCCAGCTCGACCTCAGCGCTCTTGCGCTGTACTTCAACGCCGATGCGCCTCTGGCCTGCGCTATGCACGAAGCTTTTACCCAGAACGTGGCCCGCATGTGGCTGCGCATGCCCGGCGATGTGGACAGCAGGCCGTTCGACGGGCATTTCACTGCCCAGGGCTTTGGCGATGACGACGCCCTGTGGCCGAAGAGCAACAGCAGTTTCAGTGGTTACCAACTGCTGCTGGAGTACTTTACCTTCCGCGAGAAATTCATGTTTACCGGCCTGCGAGGGCTGGAAACCGTCGATTTTCCGGCGGCGCTGCCGTGGTTTGAAATCGACGTGGTACTGGCCGAGCGCTGGGAGCATGACTTCAGCTTTAACGAAAAACATCTGCGTCTGAACTGCGTGCCGGTGATTAACCTGTTCCCGCTGGAGTCCGACCCGCTGACCCTGGACTCCCTGCAAACGGAGTATATGCTGCGCCCGATGCGCGTCCAGGATGGTCACACCGAGATTTATGCCGTGGATTCGGTGATGTCATCGAATCAGCATGTTTATGTCCCGTTCTCCAGCTTCCGGCATAAAGGCGGCATGATGCGCCACGAAGCCCCGGAATATTACTACCATACCCGCGTGCGGCGTGGCCCGTCCGGGCTGCATAACACCTGGCTGATCCTGGGCGGTGAAGCCTTTGATAGCCACACCGTGCCGGAAGACGAAAGCCTTTCGTTGACGCTGACCGGCACTAACGGGCAGCTGCCGCGGCGGGCGCTGCAAAGCACCGTGCTGGATACGGCGGTGAAAACCCCCACGACCAGCATGACGGTACGTAATCTCTGCGCCCCGACGTTGCCTTGTTACCCCCCGGCGCAGGACCGTTTCCACTGGCGCGTGCTGAGCCACCTCGGCAGCGGGTTCCTGTCGATGATGGACAACGCCGATGTATTGCGCGGTACCCTGGCGCTGTATGAATGGACCGACAGCGAAATGAACCGCCGTCGCCTGGAAGCCATCATTGACGTGAAGCACGGCGAAACCGAGCGCTTTGAGCAGGGGTTCCTGGTGCGCGGCGTGCAGATTGAAGTCACCCTCGACGGTCACGGCTTTGCCGGACGAGGCGATGTTTGCCTGTTTGGCGAGATGCTGAGCCGCTTTTTCGCGCTTTACACCGATATCTACCTGTTTAACCGCCTGATTATCATCCTGCAACCAACCGGAGAACGCCTGGAATGGGAAGAGAAGCACAGCCGCCGTATTCCCGGCTGACACCCCGGCTGGAGGCCAGTCTCCAGCGGATTAACTTTTATCGTTTCTGCCAGTTGCTGGAAAAGCGTCACAACGATAAACCGCCGCTGGGATCGACCAGTCATCCGGCGGACGATCCCGTGCGTTTTGCGCCTCATCCGGGAATGGGGTTTCCGGCCAGCGAGCTGAAATCCGTTGAATACGACGCAGACGATGACGCTCAGCCCCCGCGTATCCGGACCACTTTTATGGGGATGTACGGGGTGGATTCCCCGCTGCCGACCGCGTATCTCGACGACATCACCCAGCGCCGGGAAGGGCACGAGGCGCTGCAGGGCTTTCTGGATATTTTTAGCCATCGCATCCTGACCCAGTTTTACCGCATCTGGCGAAAGTATTCTTACCCGGCCACCTTTGAACCTGGCGGAACAGACGGTATCTCTCAGTCCTTGCTGGGCCTGGTCGGGCTGGGGATACCCGGCACGGCAAACCATATCGCCACGCCGGTATCGCGCTTTCTGGCTTTGCTCGGCGTATTACGTCAGCCGGGAAAAACGCAGGAAGGGATACAGGCGCTGGTGAGCCTGCTGGCCCCGGAGACCACGGTGCAGGTCAGCCCGTACTGCCTGCGGCCGGTGGAAATCAGCCAGCCGCTGGGTTTTCACGGCGATCGGGATTTTTTACTGGATGGCAATATGCCGCTCGGGGATGAGGCGATGGAAGCCAACAGCCAACTGCTGATCGCCCTGTTCACGGACAACGCGCAGGAGTCGCTGGGCTGGAAGCCGGACGGTCTGCTGTATCAGGACTTTCTGGTGATGCTGCGGGTTTATCTTGGCTGGCGGTTTAAGGCCAAAATTACCCTCACCACCGATACCCGGCTGCTGGCGGCTCCCCCGCTGGGCGAGGGACCTTTCTGGCTAGGTATGAACGGTGTGCTGGGCGCCGAAGAGGAAAGGCTCCCCGACGATCTGCCCGAGCGTTTTACCACGGAATTGGGTTATTACAGCGGCCTTCAGCCCGCGAGAATACAACAAGGAAACCGACGTGTTACGTACAAGTTTAATTAAGCCCCAACGCTGGCTGCTGCCCCTGTTAGCGTTAAGCCTGGCGGGCTGTGGCCTGACGCAAAGCGTCAGCGATGGCACGAAATCGGCCTTCACCTCTGTGTTCTATAAGAAGATTAAGGTGTTGCATCTGGATTTCACCGCGCGTGAAGAGCTGAACACCGACGCACGCGAAAACCACTCATTTTCGGCGCCGGTGCTGCTGCGTATTTACCAGCTCAAAGACAATAAAACCTTCGACAAAATGGTCTATCAGCAGCTGCTAAAGGACGGAGAAAGCCTGCTTGGCGCCGATCTGCTGGCCAGCCGTGATGTGGTACTCAAGCCGGGCGGGGACGTCAGCCTTGATATGCCGATGGAGGCAGATACCCGTTTTGTCGCCGTTGTTGGGCTGTTCCGCGCCCCGGATAGCGAGAAGGAAACGTGGAAGCTAACCCTCGATCGTGAGGCGCTGGACCCGGATAAGCCCCGCGTGATTGAAGCCGGGAAAAACCGCCTGACGCTGATCCCCGTGAAGGAGTAACCATGCCACAGTCGCATCACACCCCGTCGCTGTATGACATGCTGCTCGGTAATTTCTCCGGGGAGCTCGCGCTGCATCAGGTCAGTGAAGAAAATCAGGTCATTCTTTCCGTGCTGGATAACATGCAGCGTATTCTCAACTGCCGCGCCGGGACGCTGGCGCACCTGCCGGATTACGGCCTGCCGGACATGACCAAAATCCTGCAGGGAATGCCGGGCACGGCCCATCAGTTGAAAGGCGCCCTGAGCAGCGTATTGCTGAAATATGAACCACGCCTGAAGAGCATTAACGTGCTGTTGCTCGAACAAACGCAGCCCGGCGAGCTGCGTTACGCGATTGACGCCGAGCTTAAAGGCCTTGGCCTGGTCCGATACGGCACCGAATTTATGCCCGAAGGCAGAGTCTTGCTGCGCCATCTAAAACAGCAGCAATATCTCGATACCCAAACCAGAATTTAAAACGCTAACCGTCTTCATTCTTACTCCCACACTCTAACTGACGGAAAATCTCCGTGAATAACGCTAATCAAATTAAAACCGGCAGCGACCCGCGCGCGTTGCCGGAATATGCTTCCCTGCGTGATGAGCTCGCTAAGTTGAACCATCCGGCGCGCCCGGATGTGAACTGGGCGCTTGTAGAGCAGCTAAGCCTGTCGCTGTTTCGCCAGAATGGCGTGGAGCTTCAAACGCTTTGCTGGTATACGCTGGCCCGAACGCGACTTGCCGGCATGGCTGGCCTTAATGAAGGGCTGGCGATAATGGAAGTTCTGCTGAGCCGGCAGTGGGGCATTATGTGGCCGCAGCCGGTGCATGCCCGCATGGAAATTATGGCCGGGTTTAGCCATCGTCTACAGTCAACGCTGCGCACGCTCACCCTTAATTACGCTGATTTACCGCTGGTCTATCAGGCAGAACAGCACCTGAATACGCTGCGCGATGTGCTGCAGCAGCTGGAGCTAAAAAATGCCAGCCAGATGGGCGAGCTCTGCACCTTTATGCACAATGCTGCAATCAGGTTGGAGAATATGGACGCAGGCTCTGGCGCTGCCGTTGTCGTGCCTTTTTCTTCTCCGATCCTGGAAAATCAAATACCTTCCGGCAGCGAGCAGCTGATCTATGTCGCACGTGAAGACCCGGCCACGCCCGGCGTTGTGAACTTTGTGCCTAAGCCTTCATCGGCGCCGCTCTGGCGAAGCTTTGCGGCAGGGATGTTGGTTATGCTGGCCGTGGGGAGTGCAGGCTTTTGGGGCTGGCAAAAAATTTACCCGCAGCCGACAAGTCCGCTGCCGGTGGCGGCAAGTGAGGCATCTCTCGTTGAGCTTGGCCGACTGCCGCCGTTGCTGCTGCAGGATTATGGCTATGAGCTGGCCGGGCGCGCCAGGCCGGAGCAGGTTGAAGGCCTGAAGGCGCAATGGGCACGTTACCTGACCGGCAACGCTTTGCCGCCTGAGCAGCTTTCAGGCTGGCATCAGGGCATGGCGGGCCTGAGCGACCTGACCCGTCGGCTCAACGCGCTGGACGAACGTAAAGGCAAATACCTGACCGGCTCTGAGCTTAAATCTATGGTCTTTACCATCACCCAACATTTCTCACGCAGCACGCCTCTGGAAGAGCGCCTGTATTCACTGAGCCTGTCCCCGGCAGGCACGCCGCTACCCGACGCGCAGCTGACGCAAACCAACATGCAAATCAGGCAGTTGCTGAACCGCTATGCGCTGATAAAGCAGCAGGCGGAGCAGCGCTAAGCCAAACCTGTGATCCACTTAACTTTTTGTCATATCTTTAGCGTCGTTAACGCAAATTTGTGACATGGCGCGTAATGTTTTTACGCGCCGGGGCCGATGACTTCTGAAGGGAATTCCCCATACAAAGAGAGTCACGGACATGTCGATAAAAACTCTGACCCCACAAAACGGCGTGCGCTTCTGGCATCACATCAGGCTGGTGCCGCTGTTTTCCTCCATTCTCGGCGGCATTCTGCTGCTGTTTGCGCTCTGCATCGGTTTTGCCAGCTACTTTCTTATCCAGAGCGACCGCGCGCTTCAGGACGTCACGGAAGAAATTCAGGTGCGTATGGGGCTGGCGGACAGCGCCAACCATTTGCGTACCGCACGTATCAACCTGATCAACGCCGGGGCGGCAAGCCGCGTGGCGGATATGGATCAGGTTAAACAGAACGTCGCCAATGCCGAAGGACTCATCAAGCAGGCGCAGGCTGGTTTCAACGCCTATATGGCCCGTAAGGTAAAAACGCCCGAAGACCAGGCCCTGGACAAAGGGCTGCAGGATGAGTTTGCGGCCTATCTCGAAAAAGGCATGAAGCCGATGCTGAAGTTCGCCAAAAACGGCATGTTTGAGGCGATCATCACCCATGAAAGCGAGGTCGGGCGCAAGCTGGACAGCGACTACGGCGCCAACCTGCAAAAAGCAGTCAGCATTCGAACCGAACGGGCGAATGCGCTGAGGGAGCAGGCTGATAACCGCACCAGAACCAGCGTGGCGCTGATGGCCGGGGCCTTTGCGCTGGCGCTTTTCATGACGGTATTTACCTTCATCATGCTGCGCCGCGTGGTGATTGGCCCGCTGCAGCGAGCGGCGAAGCGCATCGAACATATCTCCGAAGGGGATTTAACCCTGTCGGCGGAAGCAACCGGCAACAGCGAAATTGGCAAGCTCAGCCAGCACCTGCAGCATATGCAGCAGCAGTTGGTCAGCACCGTGAGCACCGTGCGCGAAGGGGCCGAGGCTATCTACCAGGGCTCGAGCGAAATTTCTGCCGGTAATACCGACCTCTCATCCCGAACCGAGCAGCAGGCGGCGGCCATCGAGCAAACCGCCGCCAGCATGGAGCAGCTTACCGCCACGGTGAAACAAAACGCCGACAACGCGCATCACGCGACAAAGCTTGCGGAAGATGCTTCGCAGAAGGCCAGCGACGGCGGGCGTATTGTCTCTGGCGTGGTCAGCACAATGGACAATATTTCCGCCAGCTCGAAGAAAATCTCTGAGATAACGGCGGTAATCAACAGCATCGCTTTCCAGACCAACATTCTGGCGCTGAACGCTGCCGTTGAGGCCGCCAGGGCCGGGGAGCAAGGTCGAGGATTTGCGGTTGTGGCAAGCGAGGTGCGCACCCTGGCGCAGCGCAGCGCCCAGGCGGCAAAAGAGATTGAAGGGCTTATCAGCGAGTCCGTGTCGCTGATTGATTCCGGCTCCCGCCAGGTTGCACAGGCGGGCACCACGGTGACGGGGATTGTGGAGGCCGTTCGCCGCGTGACCGATATTATGCTGGAAATCGCCGCGGCGTCTGACGAGCAAAGCCGGGGCATTCAGCAAGTCGGGCAGGCTATTCACGAGATGGATAACGTTACCCAGCAGAATGCTTCGCTGGTAGAAGAGGCTTCAGCCGCCGCCGTTTCCCTGGAAGAACAGGCTGCACGGCTGACGGAGGCTGTAGGCACGTTCCGCCTGAAAGCCGGCTCTTCTGCAGCACCGAAAAGTCGTTATGTCGTTCCTTCTCCTGCGTCCACATCGGCGCGGCCGGTTGCGGTTTCTGCCGATAACTGGGAAACCTTCTGATTTAACCCCTTCTGCGGCTCAGCGATGGGCCGCCTCTCACTTCTTTTCACTTCTTCGGGATCGTCGCCCGCACCTTGTTGCGCCTCGCTGGCAGAATCAGTAAGGTGTGCGCAAATTATCAAAATATCCGGAATAATCATGAGTTCAAAAGATCCGCTGCACGGCATTACGCTTGAGGCGCTGCTGACCGCGCTGGTTGAGCGCTATGGCTGGGCGGAAATGGCGCGGCAGGTGAACATTAACTGCTTTAAAAGCGACCCCAGCGTTAAGTCCAGCCTGAAGTTTTTACGCCGCACGCCGTGGGCGCGTAAAGAAGTGGAAGAGATGTATATCGCCTCACTCGACGAGCCTGATGAAAGTGACGCGCAGGCAGAAAGCCCGTGGGCCAACTGGCAGGCTAAGAATCAGGCTAAGAATAAGGAATAATCATGCTAACCGGCCTGAACCACCTGACGCTTGCGGTGCGCGACCTGGCGCGGAGCCTGGCGTTTTACCAAAGCTTGCCGGGCGTCAGGCTGCACGCGCGTTGGGAGTCCGGGGCGTATCTTTCCTGCGGTGATTTGTGGCTTTGCCTTTCTCTGGATGCAAAGGCCGGTGAGCGCCCGGTTCATTACACTCACTATGCCTTCAGCATAAGCACAGAGGCATTTCCTCAGCTTGTTAAAGCGCTGGAGCAGCGCGGCGTTCGGATCTGGAAAGACAACCGCAGCGAAGGGCATTCTTTCTACTTTCTTGACCCGGATAACCACCAGCTTGAGCTGCACGTGGGGGATTTAGCCAGCCGCCTGGCGGCCTGCAGGGAAAAGCCTTACTCTGGGATGACGTTCCAGGAGACGGGCATTACCGTGCGGCAGGCCTCTCTGGCGGAGATCCTCGAGCTTTATCATCGTTTGCCGGAGTTTGACGACAGTCGAAGCGTCGCAGATCTTCAGGCTCGCCTGGCGACAAACCAGACCAGCCAGCTCATCGCCTGCGTGAATGGCATTCCAGCCGGGTTCAAGCTTGGCTATGCGCTGAGCGAAACAGAATTTTACAGCTGGCTGGGCGGCGTTTTACCAGAATTCAGACGGGATGGCGTCGCGCAGGCCTTGCTGATTGCCCAGGAAAAATGGGCGATGGAACAGGGTTACCGCACGCTTAGCGTGAAAACCCGCAACAGGTTCCGTGGCATGCTGATGATGCTGCTTAAAAATGGCTACCAGCTGGTAGAGCTTGAGCCCCAGGGCGAACCAGACGAGCACCGCCTGCGGCTGCAAAAGCCGCTTTCCGTCTGATTGAGCCTTTTCAGCGGCATCTGATAGGCCCGGCGGATTGACCGGGTTAGGCTAGACACTGGTTTTTAACAGGGAGGATCCCGCTAATGATGACATCCGCAACCTTGAGCCAGCCGACAGTTCAGGCTGTTAACACGCTGGGCCAGTGGCTGGCGCAAAGCGATTTTACAGGTGCGCCGCAGGCACAGGATGCCGAGCTGATTATCCTGGCCGGTAACGCCGTGATCCCTACTATTGACGCCGCCTGCGAGTTTGCCGCTAACGGCGAAAAACCGCTGTTGATCACCGGTGGAATAGGCCATTCCACGACGTATCTCTACGCCGAAATAGCCCGACATCCGCGTTATAACACCATTCCCACTACCGGGCGTTCCGAAGCGGCAATCCTGAAAGATATTGCCCATCAGTTCTGGAAAGTCCCGAACGAAAAAATCATTATCGAAGAGAAATCAACCAACTGCGGTGAAAATGCACGCTTTAGCGTGGCGAAGATGGCCGAACTGGGCCTGAGCCCAACGCGCGTATTGATTGTTCAGGACCCGACCATGCAGCGCCGAACCGTCGCGGCCTTCTCCCGAGTCTGGCAAGGTGATGCGCAGGCACCGGAATTGCTGAGCTGGCCGGGCGTAGTGCCGGAGTTAACTGCAGGCGAGCAGGGCACCGTTTTTGCCGGAGAGGAAGAGGCCCTGTGGCCGCTCGAGCGTTATGTTTCGCTGGCGCTGGGTGAAATTCCTCGCCTGCGCGACGATGCAACCGGCTATGGTCCACAGGGGCGAGACTTCATCGTTCACGTTGATATTCCGCCGCAGGTGATGGCCGCCTGGCATGCTCTCCAGCAGGATATGGCGCTGAGCGCAATGATCCGCGAACGCGGGCTGTAAACCCCGGGCTTTGCCCTGAACAACGTTAAGGCTTAAAAATTACACGCTGAAACAAATTAACGTCCATAATACGTTGATGTTAATGCTCTTTTAATGTTTCTTCGGTATCCTGGCATTTAACGTTTTTTCAGGGCAGGGTCTTTCATGCGCACTAAATACACCTCGTTACAGATTTCGATCCACTGGCTGGTCTTTCTGCTGGTGGTGGGAGCCTACTGCGCCATGGAACTGCGTGGCTTTGCGCCGCGTAGCTACCGGCCGCTCATCAACTCTATCCATTTCACCTGCGGTATTTCCGTCCTGGTACTGATGGTGGCCCGCCTGCTGGTTCGTATCAGGTATCGCGCGCCGGCCATTGTGCCCAGGCCGCATCCGGCGGTGACCGGCATCTCTCATCTGGTCCATACGATTGTCTATCTGATGTTTATTGCGCTGCCGGTGCTGGGCTTCCTGGCGATGTACTATCGCGGTACTGACTGGGTGGCCTTCGGGCTACAAATGCCGGTGGCGGCGGTGCCGGACGAAGACCTGGAGTTCAGCCTCAAGTCCTGGCACGAGCTTATCGCCAATACCGGCTATTTCGTTATCGGTCTTCACGCCTTTGGTGCGCTGTTCCATCATTACGTCTGGAAAGACAATACGCTGCTGCGAATGATGCCGGGCAAACGAGAACAAGAATAATCGCTTAGCGGCGGTGGCCTCCGTGCCGCGCAGCCGCTAGCTTTTTGAATACTGCCGGGGCGAGCAGCCCATCACCCGCTTGAACGCTTTCCCGAACGCACTTTCCGACTCGTAGCCTAAATCCGCTGCAATACGCGCCAGTGAATCCCCTGGCTGGCGCAGCCTGTCGCAGGCGAGCATCATGCGCCAGCGCGTCAGATAGTCGATAGCCGAAGCGCCCGTTATCGCCTTAAACCGTGCTGCAAACGTCGAACGTGACATCCCCACGCGCTCCGCCAGTTTTTCCAGCGTCCAGCCAAACGCGGGATCTTTATGCATGCAGGTCAGGGCCAGACTCAGCTGTTTATCCGCCAGCGCATAAAGCCAGCCTACGGCGGGCTGATGGGCTAAGTGCAGCCTCAGTGCCTGAATGAGCATCATCCACGCCAGCTGCTGGATAATCAGCGCGCCGCCGGGGCGAAGCTGGCGCACTTCGTCGGTCATTTGATCCAGCGCCCAGCGCATCGCCGCTTTACTGTCCGGCTGCTGAATGCAGACCACAGGCGGCAGAGAGCTCAGCAGCAGGTCGGCCGCTTCCCCGCTCAGCACAAAATGGCCGCCGACCAGGAAGCAGCTTTCCTGCTGGCCGGGGACAACGTCAGGCCCGAGCTTGCCCGCCTCGCGCAGGGTGTAGAAGTCCACCGGCGTGGCGTCAGGTTCAGTCGCCAGGCAAAACGGTGGCCCAGGCGGCAGAAGATAACAGTCGCCGGCCTGCAGCAGCAGCGGCTCGTTCATTCCCTCAACGGAGAGCCAGCAGCGCCCGGACACCACGGCATAGCACTTAATTCCGGCGTGTGCTGGCCACTGAATCGCCATCGTTTCGTGCAGGGCAACGCCGCCCGAGGCATAGCTCTGGGGTTTAAGCAGGGAAAGCAGCTCTGAAAGCGGATCCATATCAACTCCGGACGATGAGACCAAAAATGGCGACTTTTGAACATTGTTCGTATAACTCTTCCTGTTTACAGTAAATCCCGTCGGGCGGCAACTCAGTCCTTGGTTACGGTTTGGGATAATGACTATGCGTATTTTTGTGACCGGTGCGACCGGTTTTCTTGGCTCGGCTATCGTGCAACAGCTGCTGGCGGCGGGGCATCAGGTGCTGGGGCTAACGCGCTCCGAGCGCGGGGCCACAGCTCTGGAGTCCTGGGGAGCGAAAGCACATTTCGGCGATCTGGATGATTTTGCCAGCCTGCAGCATGGGGCGGATCTTGCGGACGCGGTGATCCACACGGCTTTCAATCATGACTTTTCTACGTTTGTCGCCAACTGCGAGGCTGACGGCAAAGTGATTGGTGCGATGGGGAAAGCGCTCGCAGGCTCATCCCGGCCAATGGTTATCACCTCTTTTGTTGCCATGGGGACAACGGAGCCGGGCAAACCAGCCACGGAGGCGGGCTATAACGTCCTGACGCCGAACCCGCGTAAAGCCACGGAAATCGCCGGAGTAAGCCTGCTTGAGCGGGGCGTTAACGCCTCGTTTGTTCGCCTGCCGCAGGTGCATGACACCGTCAGGCAAGGGCTTATCACTCCGCTGATTGAACTGGCAAGGGAGAAGGGCGTGGCGGCTTATATCGGCGAAGGCAAAAACCGCTGGTCGGCGGTGCACGTGAGCGACGCGGTGCGTCTTTATGTTCTGGCGGTAGAAAGAGGGATTGCCGGAGCGCGCTATAACGCTGTTGCCGAAGAAGGTATCACCACTAAAGATATCGCCGACGTGATTGGCCAGGGGCTTGGTGTACCTGTGCGCAGCATTGACGCCGACAAAGCCAGCGACCACTTTGGCTGGCTCGGTAACTTTGCCGCGCATGATATGTCGGCCTCAAGCCTTGAGACGCAGCAGAAAACGGGCTGGCGGCCCGTTGGCCCAGGGCTGATTGAGGATTTGCGGCACATGCAGTACCGCTAGACGTACATCGCCCGGATGCTTCCGGGCGATGAGGTGACGATCAAAAGCGAACTTCGCCGCCAAAGATCCAGGTTCTGCCGCGCGCGGTATTGGCCCGGCTAGCATCATCGCCCGGCCCAGGCATCATATTGAGCTTGTTCAGCGCCTCTGAGTAATCCCGGTTCATCAGGTTTTGCACCGTCAGCTTCAGCATCAGATTGCGGTTCACCTCGTAGGTGCCGTAGAGATCGATAATCGTCGGGATCTGCGGCAAATCCTCTTTAATGATGGCGCCCGTATGCTCATCGGTTTCAAAATCAGGCGACAGCCGGCGGGCTTTCCCGGTGTATTTGACGATCGTCCCGAGGGTCAGCGATTCATCGAAGAAACGCACCCCGGCATCCAGCGTCATATATTTTCTTGGCAGCTCGGTAATATCCCCGGCGCCGAAGTAGGTGCTGGCGATGGACGTTGGCTGGTCGGTCAGCTGCTGGCTGAAGGAGAGGCGGGTGAAGGCGAACCCTGCGTCGTAGTCCATCTCCAGCTCAACGCCCTGGGCGGTGACGCCGGTGGCAGAGTTCACGTAGATGTACATATTGTCGCTGTAGTCGTCGCTCATGTCCGCCCAGTCGTTGCCAATGACTTCGGACATGCTGCATTTTCTCCCGCTGGAGCAGACCTGGTAAGATTCGCTGAAAATATAGTTCTGGATCCTGCTGCGGTAGCCCAGCATTTTAAAGCGCAACGAATCTTGCTTAGCGATAAGGTCTTTGGTGTCGATATTAAAACCGACCTGCCAGGTTTCGGCGAGTTCAGGCTTTAAGAAGGGGTTCATGGAAGCCCCGCCGGAGTTGGAGAAAAACATCTCCTGAATATTTGGCGCACGCATCGACTTACTGTAGCCGACAAACGGCTGAAGCCAGGGGGTGACCTGAGCCGACAGCTGGGCCGACGGGTTAAAGCCGCTTTCTCGCTCATCGACGTCGTAACTTCCCTGCGGGACGCAGATAACGCGCTCGTCGCAGGGCGGCTTGTGGCCGGTGATTCTGTTTTGCGTGTAGTTGAGGTTCAAGTCTGCCTGCCAGATACCGCGCTTCACCTGCAGCCCGGTATATAACGCCGAAATATCCTGCCGCCCGGAAGGGGCGAACGGATTGTTTTCGATCGACTCCTGGTTGGTTTTCTCATCGCCTGCGGCGGAATTAATGAGCTTGGTGTAGCGGGTGCGCATCAGCTTGCCGCCCAGCGTAAACGCCAGGTCATTATCACCCAGGCTGAAACGGCTGACGTTACTCATGTCCAGGGCATCGGAACGGTTTTGCGCGGAGGTGCTGTAAAAGGTGTACAGCGACTCATCGCGGTATTTCTGATTGCCACGGCTGGTGCTGGCCGTGACGTTAAAATCAATCAGCTCAGAGAATGGGGCGTAGTGATACTTAATATAATAATCGTCGCTGGTGATGTCGCGGCGCGAAAACCTATTTTCATAAGTTCGGGCAGACAGCTCAAAGCTATTAAATTCATCGGGCTTGATGTCCATTTTATAAAGCTGAGACTTTGGGTTCTGCTTCATGAATTTATCATAACCAAACTCTTCGCTATTAATGCCGGAGCCGTTGGAGAAATTCGAATAAATAGAGCTGCCGCTGATGGCGGCCATGGCGCCGAAGCTCCCGGTATCGGTGAAGGCGTCGGTTTTCCCTGCGGCGGCAATCATCCCGCTGCGCCCGATACCGTTGCTGCCTACCGAGAATCGCGATCTCAGTCCGTAATCATTGCCCTTAAAAATAACGTCATCCACGCCAAGGGTACGCATATTTGCGCTTCCCGCCAGGGCGTTAATCCCCGCAGAGCCGCTGCTGTCGCCGCGCGTGACGTCCACACCGACTAAAAAGTTAGGGTCGATGAGCACGCCAGCCTGGTTGTTGGTGGAACCGTGAGCGGTCGTGCCTGACGTGGTGGTGCCGTAAAAGCTTTGGGTAATTCCGTCTACCATGGTGTTAACCCGGCCAAAGCCGCTCATGCCACGAATATTGATGCTCACCGTGCCCTGACCGGGATCGATTTGGGTATAGGTGCCGGGCATGCTCCGCAGCGTGGCGTCCAGGGACTGCAGGTTTTTTCCCGTGGAGCGAGAGCTGGTGGCGCCTGGTTTTTCCAGCGCTTCTTGTTCGCTGGTAATATTCCCGGCGGAAACGTTAAGCGGGCTAAATACCGCCGAACCTTTTTTATCCCCGCTGCTTTTATCATTATTTTCTTGTGCCGCCCCGCTGGCGCTGAGCAATAGCATGCCCGAGCCGAGGGCAACGGCCAGTTTATTTACGTTCATACGTGTCCTTGAAGTATCGTAATAAAATAAAAGTTATTTTTATAATTATGTCGCTTTAACGAACCCTCCCCGATAAGGGAGGGGTTTCCGGTTAGCGCTGTTTATCTGCCTCCAGAATAAAACTGTATTCCAGTGCGGTATTTTCCAGGCGTTTTATTCGGCCTGATTTACCGCCATGTCCGGCCTGCATATCGGTCAGCAGAAGTATTTTGCCGGGGCCTTGCTGGTTTTCCCGCAGCTTAGCGACCCATTTGGCGGGTTCCCAGTACTGCACCTGCGAGTCATTGAGGCCGCTGGTCACAAGCAGATTAGGGTAGTGCGAAGGCTTCACGTTGTCGTACGGGCTCCAGGATTTGAGTCGCAGATAGTCTGCTTTCCGGTGTGGGTTACCCCATTCGTCATATTCGCCCACCGTGAGCGGCAGTGATTCATCCAGCATGGTTGTCACTACATCCACAAACGGCACCTGCGCGACCACGGCGTTAAAGAGGGCCGGCTGCTGGTTGATGACGTTGCCAACCAGCAGGCCGCCCGCGCTTCCGCCCATGGCATAGAGCCTGCCGGCCTGGCCGAAGCCCTGTTTAACCAGGCTATGCGTGGCATCAAGAAAATCGTTGAAGCTGTTCTGTTTGTTCTCCAGTTTCCCCTGCTGATACCACTGCTGGCCCAGCTCGCCGCCGCCGCGCACGTGAACGATAGCAAAGACAAACCCGCGATCCAGCAGGCTCAGGCGGCTGGCGCTGAAGGCCGGATCCATGCTCATTCCGTAAGCGCCATAGCCATACACCAGCAGCGGGCTGTGGCCCGGTTTGAACATTTTTTTGTTAT
The DNA here is from genome assembly GCF_000757825.1 of Cedecea neteri. Classification (GTDB taxonomy): domain Bacteria; phylum Pseudomonadota; class Gammaproteobacteria; order Enterobacterales; family Enterobacteriaceae; genus Cedecea; species Cedecea selenatireducens. The sequence continues at coordinate 436,175 of NZ_CP009451.1, read as the reverse complement.
AGACCAGCGAAACGGGCACCTTCACGCCGTCGCGTGCCGTGGTCCAAATCCGTTCGCTATGGTAGTCCTGCGGGTCGGTGTTATTCACCTCCTGCCGTTTAAGCAGGGTACGTTCCCCGCTGGCTAAATCCCATTCGTAAGTGCTGGTTGGGGTCGTCATCGAGGAGTAACCGTAGCGCAGCTTGCCGGACTGTGGGTCCGGGTTGTAGCCGAGCCAGGCCATATAGCTGGCATCATCGAATTTCAGCGTCTGCTCACCGTGGTTCAGCCAGTTAATCTTGCGGATCTGGCTCAGCCCGTCCTGGCGTTCAGACACCACCAGCCAGTCCTTAAACAGGGTGAATCCTTCCACCATTTTTCCCGGTTGAGGCGCGACAACGGGCCGCCATTTGTCACCCGGGGCGTGGCTTTTATACAGCCCGAAATTGGCACTTTCCTGATTCGCGCGCAGGTAGAAATCGTCGCCAAAATGGTCAAGATAATACTCAATTCCGGGGCTGCGAACGGCGAACAGCACCGGCGGCGCTTCCGGCCTGTCGGCATCCAGCAGGCGTACTTCTGACGACGTGCTGGCGCTGAGCGTGATAATCAAATAACGATCGGACGAGGAGCGGGAGAGACCGAGATAAAAGCCGCCATCTTTCTCCTGATAGACTAATTTATCTTCTGCAACCGGCGTTCCTGGCCGGTGCCGCCAGACCTGCGAGGGCACCAGCGTTTGCGGATCGTTGCGCACGTAGAACAGATAGTGACCATCGTTTGACCAGACCATATTCCCGGAGGTGTTGTCGATAGTTTCGGCGAGCCATTTTCCGCTTTGTAAATCACGCAGCGAGAGGCGGTATTGGCGGCTACCGGCGGTGTCTTCCGCGATAGCCATCATCTGGTTATCCTGGCTGACCACCAGGCCGCTTAGCTGATAATAGGCCTGACCTTTGGCGCGTTGATTCCCGTCAACCAGCGTCTGCCATTCCTTTTTACTTCCTGCTGGCTGGCGCTGGCTGACGGCATAATCCTGTCCGGCCAGATAAACATCCTGATAAAGGTAGCCATTGCGCTGGAAGGGGACCGAGCGATTTTCCGGGCTCATCCGCGCGACCATCTCCTGGTACAACTTCTCCGTTAATTCAGCGGCGGGCTGGAGAGCCTGACGGGCATAGTTATTTTCATCTTCCAGGTGACGCAGTACCTTTACGTCACTGCGGCTGTCGTCCCTGAGCCAAAAATAGTTATCCACGCGGATATCGCCATGTTCAATCAGCTGGTGGGGGATTTTTTCCGTAGCGGGTGGCCGGGGCATGTCGGCGGCAGCGCAGCTCGCGTAAAGCGAACAGGCGATGAACAGCGGCGTAGCTTTCCATAGTTTTTCCATAATACGTCCTTAGCGTCAGGCGACAGGGCATCCTGCCGAAATAGTCAGCATAAAAATAAAATCAGGTAGCGGGGAGCGTGGCGCTAGCTTTGGCTCAGCTCCGTCAGGTCAAAGCTTATTGGCATCATCACGCTATAAACGCCTCCCTTTAAGCGTTCGGTGGGTGGTTTGGGCAGCGGCCGGGCGCGCTCTAAAACCTCAATCGCTTCGCGGTCAAGCGAGCGTGTTCCCGACGAGCTGCTCAGCGAACTTCCAATAACCTCTCCCGCAGCGTTCACGGTAAACGTCACGACCGAGATGCCCGTACGGGCGCGTTTGCGGGCGTCAGCAGGGTAGCGTTTAAAGCGGTTAAGATGGCCTTTTACGCGGCTCTCCCAGGAGTCTTCAAGGCTGTTTTGTTTCGCGGCATCGCTGTTGTACGGCGCGGCAATGCGGGATGAAACAACGCTGGCCTGAGGCGCGGCATTGGTCGAGACGGACGCCTGGCTGCTGTCGCTGGTTTGCTCCCTGACGTTGCGCGGCGGACGCGGTTTTTTCTTCTCGCCTTCGGCAGCTTTTTTCTGCCGGGTGACTTCAATCACCGCGTTTTTATCCTCCGGCAGCGGCCTCTGCTGCTTGTCTTCGGCCTGCTGTTTTTCCTCTGCGGCCGCAGACTCCTGCTGTGCAATCCCCACGGGAAGCGGCAGCGGAGATGCCGGTGCTTCGATGTTATCCGACCACTGCAGCATCACGGCGGGTGCAGGCTGTAAGGCAGGCTGCACCTCCGTTGCCTGCCAAATCAGGGCTAAAAAAAGCAGGCCGTGCAGGAGCAAAGAAACGGTAAACCACACGCCTTTTCCGCTTGTCGGATGCGCATAAAATGTATCTGTCATTCCCGGCTTACCGTTTTGCTGCGGCCGGGGCGACAAACCAGACGTAATCAGCCTGAGCCTCGGTGACGTTCATGCCTTTTTCCGCCAGCATCAGCACAACCGGCCGTGATGAAGGGGAGAGATCTTCCATATGCAGCGGAACGCCGAAGCTTTTAGACGCGTGGTAGCCGCCGGCAATCAATAGCGCCGGAGCGGGGGCATTCAGTAATTGTTGCGCCATATAGCGGTCACGCTGCTGCTGAATCGCCAGCATTGACGTCAGTTGTGGGCCTTCAATATTCCCCTCGTGCATCGCAATAATGGTTTCCTTCAGCGCGGCCTGCACGGCAGGGGCCGTCGAAAGTTTGCCTTCAGGGAAACGCGGCTCTTTATAAAGACGCATTATCTCGTCGCGGTTGATATTCGCATTGAGCAGAGGGTAAGGGGCACGCAGCGCCTCGGTGACAACGCCGCCGTACATCTCCCACGGCCAGCCTTTTTGCCAGCTAAGCAGTTCCTGGATACGGCCATCCCGCACCAGCGGGTCTTCCTTCAGCCAGCTTTTAACCCTGGTGACGCGCGGCTGCTGGCCTGCCGTTAGCATCTCCAGCAGCACGCTGCCCTGTGGGCGTTCCCGAGCCAGGTTTTGCATCAGCCAGAGCTCAATCTGATGATGTTCGGCGTTATCGTGTTTTTCGCCGACGATAAGCCGTTGAGCGCCAGCGAGCTTAACCAGCAGCTGCCGATCGGTTAGGGTTTCGCCGCTGTGCAAATCAATGATTTGCCCGCGAGCAATGGCGGCCTGGCTGGCCGCTGGGGGAGTGTGAGTGGTTTGGCTGCAGGCGCTGAGGCCCAGGCTGGCTAACGCTATCAAAGACGCAAGGATCAATTTTTTACGCATATCTTTTGCCCGGAGGTAGCCTTCACTGGCTGTTTATATTGATATCGATGATGTATAGCGGGCGGGATGTTAACAAACAATGCGATCAAATGATACTCATTATCATTTGCATTTAATTAGTAAGGGTATGATATGCGCTGCCGATCTCATTAATCGTAGCGATAATGCCGCCAGAAGGCGGCATCTTGCGGGATAAAATAGCGAGAAAGACTATCTGACGTAACGCGGGGCTGGTTGGGCCGCGCTCAGGCGGGTGCTAACCGCCCGGCGCTCAGCTTCCCAGTTATCCCAGTCGCTGCCTTCCTGCAGCGCAGGTATCGTCACTTTCTCGCCAGCGTCCAGGCCGGCCAGTGAGGCATCGACCATATCTTCGGTGCTCATCACCCAGCTTTGCGGCAGGTTTTCATGGCCGCCGACGCCGGTGATGTTCCAGAAGTTCGTGGCGGTTGCGCCCGGCAGCACGGCCTGAACACGCACGCCTGAACCCGTCAGTTCATGCTGCAAAGAGTGGCTCAATGCCAGCACAAAAGCTTTGCTGGCGCCGTAAACGCCGTTCAGCAATTCAGGCGCGATGGCCACAATCGAGGCGATATTGATGATGGTGCCGTGCTTCCGGGCTGCCATTGCCGGGGCAGCGGCATAGGTCAGACGAGTAAGCGCCGTCACGTTCAGGTCGATCATCGCCGTCATTTCGTCCACGTTGGCTTCCAGAATGCTTTCCTTCGAGCCAAAACCGGCGTTGTTAACCAGCAGCGAAATCGACTCATCGTCTTTGAGCCGCGTTTCCAGCTGCAGCAGCTCCGTCGCGTTGCCGAGATCGGCGGTAACTATCTGGACTGACCGGCCGCTTTCCTGGCGGAGACGTTCGGCAACCTGGTTTAGGCGGTCAGTATTACGGGCGACCAGAATCAGATCATAGCCGCGTTTAGCGAGACGGTCCGCATAGACTGCGCCGATGCCGCCGGATGCGCCTGTGACCAGGGCGGTGCCTTTAGATGCGTTGCTCATTGTGTGACTCCTGCAGAAGGGATGGGTTAACGAACGCAACATTAACACTGGCTTTTTACGTCTCAAATGTCATATAACCGTCTTTTTATGACATTATTAAATGCGGCGGTGCTCATCATGCAGAAAGTAGGTTTTGTCGTGACTCCCGGTTATTCGACCATGGGCTTTGCCGTCATTACGGCGTTTGAAGTCGCTAACCTGATGGCGGAAGCACCGGTTTATGAGCTGCATTTGCTGTCAGAGCACGGCGGCAGGGTGCAAACGTCGGCTGGGTTTGACGTAATGACCGAGTCAATGGCCGATACGCAGTACGATCTCCTGCTGTTTGGCGCCACTATGGAGCAGGCTTCTGCCGCGACCATCGAGTTTGTGCGCCAGGCTGCGGCCTATGCTCGCCGCGTGGCCGCCGCCTGCCTGGGGACATTTTTATTGGCGGAAGCCGGGTTGCTGGAGGGCAGGCGAGCTACCACGCACTGGATGTATGCGCGCGATCTACAGCAGCGTTTTCCCGGAATAAGCGTGGAAGAAGACAAGATTTTTATTTGCGACGGGCCTTACTGGACTTCGGCAGGCATGACGGCGGCTATCGATCTGGCTTTGGCGCTGATTGAGGACGATCTTGGGCCTGACATCGCCCGCACCATTGCCCGTAAACTGGTGCTCTACCATCGCCGTTCCGGCGGCCAGTCACAGTTTTCCTCACTGCTTGAGCTGGAGCCTAAATCGGACCGCATTCAGAAAGTGATGACTTACGCCCGTGCCCATCTGGAAAACGCGCTCAGCGTTGAGGAACTGGCCGCGGTGGCCAGTTTATCACCCCGGCAGTTTAGCCGCAGCTTTCAGGCAGAAACCGGGCAGTCACCCGCTCGTGCGATAGAGTATTTGCGCCTTGAGTCCGCCCGCATGCTGCTTGAAACCAGCGCCCGTTCTATCGACGAAGTTGCCCGGCAAACCGGGTTTGGCGAGCGGGACAGAATGCGCCGGGCGTTTCTTCGTGCCTACGGCCAGCCGCCGCAGGTTATACGCCGCCAGGCACGGGGCGATGAAGAACTGCAAGCCTAAAACTGGCAGTGGCGAGGTATTTTTATCCCTGTATTATCAGGCGCATAATTGTCTGACTGAGAGGGAAAAGGATGGCGAACATCGTTTATTACGTGGCGGCCACGCTGGATGGTTACATTGCCGACAGCCACCACAAGCTCGACTGGCTCATGACCTTCCATCTGGGGGATGACGCAACGCCATACGATGAGTTTTATCAGACAGTCGGCGCGGTGATTATGGGGGCGGAAACCTACACCTGGATTCTCGAAAACTCTCCGGAAGGCTGGCCTTATGCCGACGTTCCGGCATTTATCGTCACGCATCGTTCGCTCTCCATTCCTGAGGGGAAAAACATCACCCTGGTGCAGGATACGGCCTCCGTAATTGCGGCACAGGCTCGCACAGCCGCCAAAGGCAAAGATGTCTGGCTGGTTGGCGGAGGCAAAACCGCCGCCCTGTTTGCAGCAGCCGGCGAGCTGCAGCGCCTGTTTATCACCCAGATTCCCGTGGTTATCGGGGCGGGGATACCGTTGTTACCGGTGAGTAAACCGTTGAGCCTCAGGCCAGTCACGCAGAAGGTGCTGAAAAGTGGGGCTGTTGAGATGGTTTGTGATGTGGTGGTGGGATAAAAAAACGATGTATGCGCAAGTCATCATTTTGGTTACAGCACGAAACAGTTTTCAGGCTATCTATTAGAATGGAAGACAGTAGACTCCTTTGACTATCCTGAGGAGTCTGACCATGCCCGTATTTACTGTTACGCTGCGAAGCACCGGTACTTTAGATAAAAAAAGAATTTCGGCCGCCATTCACGCCGCCACGATTACCACCGGCTACCCCCATAACGATCTGTTCCAGCGCTTTATAAGCCTCGACGATGACTCGCTTTATGTGGACCCAACTTATCCTGACCTGGAATCCCCGCGTAGCGCTAACTTCGTGCTGATTGAGGCGGTACTCTCCTCTGGTTCTCCTGATGCCCGTAAGCATCTGCTCCTTGAGTCTCTGGTTCACGAACTTGGCCTGATCGGAGTAGACAGCAACGATCTGATGGTGCTTTTCAGTGAGATCGATCGCCTGAACAGTTCATTCGGCGGGGGCAGAAGAGCCTCACCTGTCTCTATGTCACAATAAGGCCGGGCGAGTACATCAACGCCCTCGTGATTCGGGGGCGTTTATCGTTGCGCAGGCATTCTTTTATCTCAATTCATTGATAATTATATAAAACATTAAAATATCAATAACCTAAAAATTACGGTACTATACCCCCCTACAGTAAAGTAAACCATCCTTAACCACCTGTTTTTATTTGGTATTTTTCGTTATTTTTTTATTCGGGGGCACTGTGGGGGCAACACCTAATTTCTGATTTAGCATGCTGACCTGCTCACCATCGAACTCCTTGATCCACGACGAATAAACACGAAAAACCATTTCAGCATCTTCATGCCCGAGCTGGCTGGCAATAAACGACGGGTTTGCGCCGACGGATAAAGCCCAGCAGGCGAAGGTATGTCGGGATTGATAAGGCGTCCTCCGGCGGATGCCAGATTTTTTTATTGCGGCATCCCAGCGATCGGCGATTGACTGAGGCGTAAAAAATTTGCCTGGCATGTTACGTGATAAGCCAGAGACAAAGACAAATCTATGCTGCTGCAGTTCGCTTTTACCGTACTCTCTGAATTGCTGGCGGATCTCCACTGGTGGTAAATTCCCCGTTAATAAAAATTGTGCTCGCAGGGCATCGAGAGCTGGAGAGAGCAGAGTGATTACCCGGTCGCCGGCCAGCGTTTTTGGCGGAACAAAATCACCCAGGCTTGTCAGGTTCCTGCAGATGTGAAGCGTGCCTTTTTCAAAATCCACATCAGCCCACGACAGCGCGGCGAGCTCCCCATGCCGCGGACCGGCGTTGATGGCCAGTTGCCACATATTCCGGTCCTGCCCGGCGTTAGCCAGCATCATTGCGGCATATTCATCACGCAGTAGCGGATCGGGTTTAGTACGGGCCTTGTGTAATTTGGTGACGTGCTCAAAGGGCTTGCTACGTATAAATTTGCTGCGGTAAGCAAACCGCAGGATCTGGCAGACTAGCGAGATATAGTCATTGACGGTGTTAACGCTCCGGCCAGTTCTATTCCGTTTACTTCCTTCCTTATAAAATGTCTCTCCCCTCAATAATTTCTTCCTGTACTGCATCATGTCGCTGTGCGTGATCTTATCGATGGGCGTTCTCTCGCCAATGATGATAGCTATGCTTTTAAGCTGGGCCTTCATCCTGGCCATCGTATTTTTGTAAACCTCTTCCTCTTTGGCATCCATCCACAATTCAACAAGCTCTCCCCACGAACGAGCTACCCGGGCCGAAGTGAATTTTTTAACTGAACTGGACTCGGGGAAGCGCAGGGTATAATCAAACTCGCCAAGCTGGATCTCACTGACAATGACTGCTCGAAGATTTCCCGCCTTTTTGATGTTAGAGCTGCTCACGGTCCAGCCTTTCAGTACTTCACGGCAGCGGATGCCGCGATAAGTAAAAGAAATGCGGATCTTGCCGTTGTGCAGTTCAACACCTGTCGGGAACACCATTACAACTCCTCTATAAGTTGGTTGATTTGCGAAAGGTTGTACCAGAGCAATCCTCTTTTAGTTTTGCCGCCGGTAACGGACTGCCGCTTGTAGTGAATCCCTTCGATCCAGACCCCATCACGAAGAGCTTTGATCTGCCGCTCACTTAAACCTGTGCGTCCAGTGAGGGCAGCAGCGACCATCCATTTATCGTTGAAAATGACCTGTGGCATGTAAAACCTCAGAACGGCTTACACAATACTGTGGGAGTCGATTTGAAAATGATTATTGAAAATCAGGCGCCAGTGCGGCGCCCTGGTATTATTTTTTGGTCTTTGCCGATTGCTTTATGCAGACGCAGTTAAATTTTGAGACGGTTACTTTTTCCTCAGAGGTTCTCCCGGCTTCTTTGCTTCGCGATAACATCTTTTCGCACTGCTCTCGCGTGAGCCTTTTCTCGGAAAAGCGCATCCAGTCCACAGGACCTCCGCCCGGCTTTTTCACTACTGCAGTTATTTTGTACACGACCGTCTCGCCAATAAATCACTGACAGCAACATCCTTCAGGCGCCGGTGTATCTCATCAAAGAGTCCGTAACCCCGGCGCTTTGTTTCGGTACCCACAGCATCAAAAATATCACCGACAGTGATTTGTTCCAGTGAACGAGTTAGCGCATAACCCCCTGTCTTTCCCCTGATTGAAGTGATAAGGCCTGCATGCCGAAGTACTGTCGCTGTGTGTTCCATATTGCTTAGAGAAGAACCAGTGTTATGGGCGATTTTGGCCACGGATTTGTTTTCGCCAGCGAGGTGGATCAGGAAGGCGAGGGCAACATCGTGTCTGCTTGAAATTATCATCAGCTATGCCTCCTCTTGATCCAGTGTTTCGGCCAGATGTAGTGCCATCGATGACAGTTCATCAAAGCTGGTAGCATGCGCTGGGTTGGCGCACAGTCCCTGCACGGCGGCCAGCATCAGCTGCTGCTTGAAAGATAAGGCAGTAGATGGCACCGGTTTATCAAGCGGTGGCAAATCCGCCGGATCTGGTGCCGGGCCTTTGTTACTTTGAATAGCTTCTTTACGCCAAAAGATTATGTCTTCCATTGCTATCTTCTGACGCACCGAAACATCATTGCTCCAACGTTCAAGCAATGTTGTCGCTACGCAGTGAATTTCTTCATCAGAAAAATCAGGAGAAAGCAGAAACTCTGCTGATTCAATATCTGAAATGAGAAGGGGATAAATTTCAGATATTGTTTGGCCTGCGCGTAAAAGAAGATCCTCCGCGCCGTCCTGGTCAATCACATCAGTCTGGCCTGATAAAAGCTCGTTTAACAGGAAACAAATCTCTACCTGGCGGGGGCTAAGCTCTTTGCGGCTATCTGCAGGTGCAGCAGGCTGGGGTATTGATTAGCTCTTCAACACTGAACACTGTTCTGCCGGGTTTTTCTTCGGCGTCAGCCTGCAATGATGCATCACTTAGCTCTTTGGCTTTTCGCGCCTCTGTAAGCTGTAGAAACTCGACTTTAGTGATCTCCACGCATCCACCAGCGCACAGCTCATTGAGTTTATCCAGGGTAAAGAGGTCACCGAATTCGTCGGTGTCAGGGCGTTTGTAGTAAAACGGGGCTTTGCGTTCCACTCCCTCGCGTTTCTCGACGGGTGCGTTATTCCAGACGTCAAAGTACTTTTTGAACACCGGCCATTGGCTCCCGGTCGGGATGTTGGTGCGAACGGCAGTAATGAGTTGCAGGGCTTTCTCTTCGTAGAGCGCCAGAATCCACGGCGAGCGGGATATAGCCTCGGCAAGTTCTTTTGCGTAACTGCTTTCGGTATCGTTAACAAGATCTAAGGCCTGGCCATATTCATGCTTCGTTATGTGAGACGTACGGCTGAATAGAGCGAGAAGGGCGGAGCGGACATCAGCCGGCAATTTAGACACCTCTATAAATTCAGGATCGGGACTACTTTTTTTCGTGCCGGCTGGCGGGTTTACAGGTTCCATATCTTTCAGCTCTTTATTCCAACGCACACCGCGCTCGAAAAAGTCACCGATGAACTCGTTAAGCGGGCCACGTGGTAGGCCGGGGCGATCTTCGAAAACCTTCACAGCAAAGTAGTGCTCTGACAAATCCAGATGCTGCTTGATGAATTCTGCCTCAATCAGTACTGCCGCGGCCTTCGGATTCGGAGCCTCGATGGCGATAACCAAATGCTCGAGATTAAGTTCTTTCTCTTTCCCTTTTTTCGGCTCTTTATAGCCGCCAAAAACTTTATCACTCACGATTAGTATCCTTTTATTTATAATTCATTCTGGAACGATGGAATTTGCGAAGATTCATTTTTGCCTGTTGGCGCTCTGCTGCCTTGCGCGCGCAGTCATCATCACAATAAAAAACAGTGTGTCTTTGCTTATATCCTTCCCGTCGCTCTATTTTCGTTTCGTCGTTTAATGGCTTGAGGCAATTTGAACAGTGTGACATTCTCTGTTTCTGCTCCTGAATAACAACTGCATGCCAATTTCCGCTTCCCGAATGAGGTGCCATATACGGCCAATCTCTTCTAATGCATCTGCGTGAGAGTTGAATGATTCATGAATTATCGCGCCGGGGAAAATGACTGTTACTTCTTGGTTTTCCTCAAGGCGTGTATAAGCGAATACAGATTCATCAACTATTACTTCGGCAACTTCTGGTGAGATTAAATTAACTGAACATTGATTTATATTGAAGTTCATTGTACATCCTTCATGAAATGGTTATGGGTATCCCCGCCAAATTAATGGTGTGACTTTATGTTCTGTATTTATTAGTCTCTGATGTTAATGAGAAAACTCAGTAGCAGAGAACCGATGAAAATCAGTAATGCGAATGACATCGTTATCAGTAATGAAATGATTAATATGACTAGAGTGAATAAGTCCATGTTCGGCCTTGTTAAACTCCCCTAGTGGATCCCCATGACTGTCTAAGAGGATTTCTACAAACACGTCCCTGATCACCGCGCTGTCACGGAGGGTGGAAATTACCAATTTTCCACGAGTGTTAGCGGATGCTTTCCAGGTTATGCCCTTATGACGTACGAACATACCTGGCCTGACGCATCCCCTAATTACCTCCTGTGAAACGTATTGTTGTACCATCTTCTGATGTCTCCTTTAACACAGGTTTTGCAGTTTGAAGACTGGTGAACATAGTCGGATTGACCGCACTACAATATTTAGTAGGTCATATTCACTTTATGATTGGTGCTATCCTTGCCATTAGCTAGTGCAAAGATTCATTTTCTGGGCTATTTCTAAATACAGGAGTATAGGGTTGAATGGAAAGAGAAAAAATAATAGTGCCACTAAAGCGCAATAAGTGTTATTACGATGGCTTGCGTGGGATGTTAAGTGGTACATTTTATTCTATGCTGGGGGTTTATTTTACCGCGTTAATGATTACTCCTCTGACCTTAAAGGAGTTAATGGGTGGTGAGTTTTTAGTAGTACACGCTTGGATAATTATTAGCTTCGTTTTATGGCGTAGAAGTCTAACCACTCCAAACAGAGTTGTTTTTTCAATTGGTAAAATTTGGTATTATCCGAATGTTGCCAATATAATTCTAGGTGCTCAATATATAGTTATCGGAATTCTATGTTCATTAATATTTGATTGCTTCTCTAAAATAAATGTTGGGATGGATCATTTGACGGCATTTTATTGGGTTGCGTTAGTATACTTAATATTACTCCTTCTTTTTTGCTCACTATCAATTAGGAAGTTTGAACCAGTTCCGGCAAGCAATGATCAGCAATCAAGTTAAAAGATTTAGAAATATCCAGTTTTTAAAGAGCGAAGCGTCCACCAGGGCGCTTTTTTGTTACTACAACGGTGCCATTGAGCCTGGCCGGCTGAACGTTTGAAATCTATCGCGCTGCTATGGTCATGCGTTGCTAAGATGCACACATGCTAGCATTAAGCTAACGTGTGTCAACATAAGGCATGCAAAATAGTTTTGGGAAAACAAAAAAAGGCCGCCTTGATGGCGACCTTTAAAGGAGAATAGTTACTGTATCTTATTGATTACTATTTGTTTGAGTCGAAAAACTTTCCGTAGAATTTTTTAAGTTCATTAAGGCGCATTTCAAAGACAGCAAGCATATTAGTGCGTTCTACGCTAGGAAGCTCACGGTAAATCTCGATCAGCTTTCTTTCATCCTCGCTGTATTGACTATGAATTTCCTCATCTTCACCCAAGATCCAAGCCATGGATACGCCCGTGTGGCTTGCAAGCTTGGCGGCGGCTTCTTTGCTTATGCTTCCTCGCTTGAACCATCCGTTAACAGAAGCGCGGCTGACCCCAGTAATTCTTGCCAGGTCTGCTTTGGATACGTGTTTGGTATCAATGATCTCATTTAAGCGCTGTGTGACCAGCGGCAGATCAGAAAGGTTCTCATTTTCCATTCCAACATTATAAGCCAGAGGCTAACACCCCAACAATATAAGTGCCTGATGCATTGTGTTGACATTCGTTAGCTTTGTGCTTACATTTGCTTTCGTTAAGTTAACGGGAGCAATAAATGTCCGATTTAAAAACAGGCTTAGATAAAGCCATTCACGCATTTGGTGGGCAACGAAAGCTGGCTCGCGCATTGGGTATTAGCGCACCAACTCTAAACAAAGTCGTGAATAAATATGCCGGGAAAATTCCACCTAAGTATCTCCAAAAAATTCATGAGTTAACTGGAGTTACGCCTCATGAGTTACGGCCTGATATTCATCCAAATCCAACATCTGGCCTACCAGTTGAGAAAAACAATAACACCCCTGTGGTTTGAGGACTGAACAATGCAAATCAAACATGAATTGATCCGCGACGTTGTTCGCGCCTGGGCCGTGGAAATTAACCGAGAAAATGTTGGCCGTGCAGTATCCATCGAGTATTTCCGCATGGGGGGCGGGGCGCTTCGACTGCTGCCTGCAGATGCGCAGAACGCCGACCACGTAAACCAGCAAAACCTATTCCGCTGGTTAGACAGTGACTCAGCGCAATCAAAGGCAAAGGTGCGCCAGCTGCTGCCGGCAATCCTCAGCGCATTGCCACGCCAGTTGAGCGCCCGCTTGGTACTTGCCAATTCCATGGAGTACAGAGCTCTGCAGCAGGCGCGTGCAGCTCTTGACGAAGCAGCTGATGCATACGTCGCTGCGACTGTCGTAGATCTTGTTAATCACATCACCGGCAGCACCAGTGCTTCCGTCGTTCTGCACTAAGCGAGGCCGATATGTTGCATGAAGATTTCTTAGCGAAGCAGCTACGCGGCATGCTGTTGGCCGACGGCAAATACGACGAGAACCAGGCTGGCGCCGCGGTGACTCAGGCACTGGATTATCGCCGTTCAAATCCAAACACCAGCACGCTCACTCTCATCGAAAAAGCGAAATTCTTTGCCCGACACAATAAGCGTCCGGCATCGCCCGAGCGCCACGGGCCAATTCAGAAAGCACGGCTGCCGCAGAGCCTGCGCTAAATATGTTTGTTATTAAGGGGGCTTCATGTCCGCACTAATCCAACTGCTGGACAGGCCGATCGCATATCAGCCGTCGTTCGCGCAGCTGCGCGCCGGCAAGGTTAAAGCAGGTCCGTCAGCGGCTGTATTGCTCTCACAGTTTGTCTACTGGCACAACCGCATGGACGGTGGCTGGATCTACAAAACTCAGTCGGAGATAAACAGGGAAACAGGGCTGAGCCGGGATGAGCAGGAAACAGCCCGGCGAAGATTGGTTGCCCTGGGCGTCGTAGAGGAAGAGTTGCGCGGTGTGCCGGCCACACTTCATTACCGTGTTAACGCCGAGCGGCTGGAAGAGCTTTTATTGCTCTCAGTCCAGCAAACGCGCCAGATTACGGCAACCCCGCAAACTAGATTGCGGCATTCCCCCAAACCAGATTGCGGGAACTGCCCAAACAAGAATGCGGTATCCCCGCAAACAAGCTTGCGGGAACCCACCCAACAAGCCTGCGGGGATCCCGCAAACTTTCTATCAGGTGATTACACAGAGAATACACAGAGAGATTGTCAGGCAGACGAACTGCCCGACGATTTCGCCGATCCGGCTTTGCGGGTTTTAAACCATCTAAATCTGGCCACTGGTGCGAAGTTCCGGGACGGCAAAACCACACTCGGGTTTATCAATGGGCTGCTAACTGGCGAATACGTCGCTGACGAGCTGAACCTCGTTGTTGATCACCGGGTCGAGCACTGGGGCGGCGATCCAAAAATGTCCCAATACCTGAACCCTAAAACACTTTTCAGCTTTGAAAACTTCGAACGCTACCTGCCGCTGGCGCGTAAATGGGATGACGATGGGCGCCCGTCGATACGAGCCCCGGATATCGATGCCGCTGAGCGTGATGCTGCATACCTGCGACTGTGGGCAAGGGCGGCATTTAAAACGCCACTTGAAATCCGAGTTAGAAAAGCTGCAGGCCTGGCAAATATCGGGCAGAAGCCGGCAGACGCTGCAAAACGGGAATGGGATCGGCTGTGGCTTGAGAACGCCAAAGCCATGCAAGCCGAATCACGAAAAATCGAGAGGGAAATTTGATGGGAATAATTCTGGCTACACTGCAGCAACACGAAAAAGGCACAGCATCAGAGTTGGCAAAACTCTGCGCGGTTGAACCGCGACAGGCGATTGCAACCCTGCTGAGACTCGAAAGCACCGGCCGTGTTTGGCAGCGCAACGGATTCTGGCATTTCTGCACGCATAGCAATCCACGCCAGCGCCGCAGCGGGGATATCGCCAAAGTAAGCCTGCCGGCGCTGGTGAAGCTTGTGGAAGAGCGAGGGCCGATCAAAGCATGTGATCTGGCCGACGAAATTAACGCAAGCCGTAAAGCGGTTTCAACCGCGCTTTGTAATGCGTTCAGGGAAGGGCGGTTATCGCGCAGCGGCAACCGAAGCGCTTACGTGTATGCGAAAAAGCTAACACTGCAAAAGGACCAGGCGAATGACTGAGCAAGCGAAAGACGAAAGTGGGATTGCGTGCTGCCCTAAAGGTACCAGGCCTTACGAACAAACGCGGTGAATTGGGCAGTACGGCCGTAACTACGTCCTGAAATGTAACTGCGGTTGCTTGCGTGTAGCGAAGTCTTACAGCGAAAGCTCGGGGATGAAACAACGGATTCGTGATGGGATTTTCGCCGAATGGAATGAGAAAGCAAGAAGGACTAATTTCGGGCTGTAAATAATGTTAAGAAGCCCCGTGAGGGGCTAATAATCTATCTGATGGTGCTAAAAAAATCCTGCAATAATTGACGCTATAATACCTAGCACAAAACCCAAAGTTTGAGATCGTACCTTCGACCAGAAAGAATTATTTTTTTCACTTGCTTTGTTCAAATCTGAGAGCATTTCGAATAGTTCGGCGTTTTTGCTAGCTAGGTTTGTAATCATTTCATGACACTCATTCACTGTCTTAGGCAAACCATTCTTAAGTTGTTCGAGCTCGTACGATGCTTCAGCTCGTAAAAAACTGATTTCTCTTTCACGCAATTCATTGTTAAGTGCCCAATCTTTTACTCGACCCATTCTATTGTACCTCATGAAGTTTTTTTAATTTTACACTATTAAAATTAGTTTAAAACTAGGTGGCATGGTATTTTATGCGAGTTTTGTCGTGCGAGAAGTGTTAAGAGCATACATCCTTAACTTGTCAATCGACTCAATATGCCACCTAGTGATAATCTCTTAAGTAAACCATTCTCCCTAAAGTGAAATTTTCAAAAGGAAATGTAATGTCAGATACTTTAAAAATAACATTGATAGTTTTGATTGTTAATTTTTTAATATATTTAATAACTGTTGGGTTCGAGACCTTTTTCAAAGGGAAAATAAATCTTGGCTTTTCTAGGAAGTTAGCTGCAGAGAAAGAGGTCGCGGACGCACGTGTTAAGGCTGAGTTAGTTGCCGAGCTACTAGGTGAGTGGCAATCCTTTCCAGATGATACTGCACGAATAAGAGCTTTGTCATATAAGGCATTTATTTGGTTGCCTAGTGATATTGCTATTGAGTTATCAAAACTTTTGCATGGTGATAAAGATAAGAAATCTGTAAGAGATATCATAATTATGACAAGGGAACACATTTTAAAAGGTAAGGATCCTCTAGAATGGACTTATATTATTGATTTTGCTTTAGGGGATAAAGAAGAGGAAAGAAAGCAAAAGTATCTTGCAAAAAAATGATGAGCGCTATTAAATAATAATATGTGCATATGTTTACGCAAAGCTCGGTTTTTCTGTGGGTTGTTTTTCTGGTTTTATCTAGAAATTGACTTTCCCACATGAGCAGGGCTTATTTTACTTCAAATGTGAGCGAGTATATGTGTAATGATGGTTTGAGTGTTGACTAAATTAAATATAAGCCCCAATTATTCTTAAAACAACCAGGTAAGGAAGTGCAATATCATTTTCACACCGCGCGTCCATGCGCATAAGAGGCTAGATATTGCTATCAAAGATCTCTCTTAAGTGCTTATGATACTGAATTGCCGTTGCGCGTAACCCTGGCGGCATCCAGCTAATGTCGAGAAACAGATTGTTTTCTTCATTGTGCAGGTCTGGCCGGTTCACAAAGAAGTTGACCGGTGATACACCGAGAGTTGCCGATATTTCGTCCCACTCTTTGAGTGTCATTGCTGATCTGGCTGCCATGATATTTTTTAGTCTCTCATATGATATTCCGCTTAAGCGTTGCAACGTTTTTAACGACATCTTCTGATTGTTCATTTCATTTTTCATTAACTTAACAGCGGGATGCATAAATTTCACTCGTCGTTTTGGTATTTAAGGAAAATATATTTTCAGTTCTTGGTGTAAAAAAACTGATGATCTCGCCCGATAAAATGCATTTTTGGCCGTTTCGGTGTAATAGTTACACCGAGTGACTTTATTTGATTTAAGTCAATTTACAACGGGAAGGAATCAGAGAAAAATACAGAGCCATGACTTAAATCCATCCTGATTTTTATAGTAAAATCAGATTGTTATTTTGTTTTGGTTGGTGAGTATGAATGAAGAAAACTTATTGAATTATCTTAAGGTTGCAGGGCGCTACCAAGTTTATTCAGATGGTAGTGGCTGTTTCATTGTTCTACCCCTGATAAGGGAGCAGGTAATGATTACGCTACCTGCGCACGCGGAGCTAAGCAGTGCAGACAGCGAAGAAGTGATTTAGAATACTCCATAGGGCTGAACACCCGTAAATCTATCGCGCCACCGGAGATCACGATGGCGCACTATCAATCTGAATACACTCATCAGCTGGCACCCACGGTGACCGGTCTTTTTTCATGCTCTGCGTTTACCCTGGCGGTGAACAATGACTAAAGCAGAGCGAGAGCATCTATCCCGTGTTGTTGCCCTGGGCTGCATTGTCTGCAGGCAGCTGGGCCATGGAGAAACGCCGGCGGAACTTCATCACGTCCGGAGCGGGCGCGGCATAGCGCAGCGCGCTGACAACTTCTCAGTAATTCCTCTTTGCCACCAGCACCATCGGAACGGCGGCCACGGCGTTGCTATTCACGCCGGGAGACAGACATGGGAGCAAATCTTCGGCGCCGAACTCGAGCTGCTGCAAACAAACTTAGAGCTGGGGGGATCAGCATGACATCACGTCAACGCCGCGCACATCATTCTGCCATTCGTCACGTTGCCGGCGCGCCACGAAAAAGCTATTTGGGCCGGTTTACTCCGCTTACAGGAATCCAGTCCGGCTGGATAAAATCGTTGCTCATAGCATGGGGCGAGTACGTAGGCGGTAAGACTCCGGCAGAATATCGACTCGAGAACTGCAACCGGTTCATCGTCTCGGCTAAAAGTGATGAGTGGTCCGATGCTCAACTTCAACGCATTACCGAAGCGTTAGCAAAGGCAAAGAAAGAGGGGTTTACAGGCCGCAGGGCCGTTGCTCGAGCGCATACAATTTTGTGGGCTAAATCGCTAAGCGAGATGATAGACGAGACAAACCGTCGGGAGGACGCCGATCTCGTTGAGTGTGCTGTACTGGCAGCATTCAAGAGCGATGATCCGGTGCTGCTCATTGGCCTGCAGTATTACACGAGCAGGGCGAAGATTGCGGACATCGCCCGAGAACTGCAAAGCGTGGCGCCTTGGCTGGCAGAGCATGAGGCCCGCCGGCGTTGTCGCTGGTGCGTGCAGATATTTGAGGCGAAGGTTTTTCTGGCGGTTCGCAGAGAATCCGCAGTTGATTGACAATATGCGGTGTCGAAAACCCGCGGGCAGAAGCTAGCCTTGATTTGATTGCTTATATAGAAAACCCCAGATTGATGGCCTGGGGTTTAATGAGGATTGGTGTTGCTCAAAATTTGATGCAATTTCAACGTGTCCCAGCCTTAACTAGCTGGTGTGTTATTTTTTCGCGGTAAGTCTTTGGGCAAGAAATGTATAAACGGTAATACATGGAATAACTATTGCAAAGAACGGCCATAGCGTGGCGGTAATCAGCGTTTCAAAAAAGTTAAACTCAATTTCGTTTCTTTTATCTCCACGCAATGACAGCACCCACATCCCAACAAAACCTACGAAATAAGTAGCTAAATATATGGTCATTACTAATTCCATTTAGAGTGTGCGGGATAAGTTTAGTGCTAATAACCATACAGTTAAAATTGGTACTGTAGATCAATAACCTGGGATTGATCGTTCAAAGCGATCAAGTAATGAGATATTTCCCAGATTCCGGGCGAGGGAGCCTAAAAAGCAATGTTTAAGTTATCGCAATGCATATTATGTTGCGGGAAAGTAAATTCATTTAAGTATTGAAAACGAGTCAAAAAGTTAGATAATCGGTTCATGCTTAGCAGAGCTGCACCACGATGGCAGCGTCGTAAAGCCTACAAAATCAATCATTGAAACCTCACTACGGCGGGTTTTTATTGTTGATCAAAAAACAAACATAACGTAGTGTGATTCATGTCACGTTTTCTCGTGGCGCCGGTACACTACAGGAGGTTTGTATGGGCATCAAAAAAGTAGTTATTTTTAACCGCAAGGGAGACGAGCTTGGCGTAGTAAGCGCCAATGTCGAGACTGGTTATATGATTATCGACGGTCGACCGTTTGAAATTAAAGAGGTTAAGAATCCCTCTCGTCGATTTGAGGCTTGCTTCGATAAAGGTTCTAACCACAGGCTGTATCCTCAATAAATAACTCTTCATTTATAAGGCCACTTTCGAGTGGCCTTTTTTATTCCTTTCACACAGCACCGTCCGACTAACGGAGGTGAGGCTATGGCGAGAATGAGCACAATATACAGCAGGCTCTCATACGGAACCGGCACCACTCTGGCAGGGTGCGGTGTTTCGGCAAAGGCGTATGCAGACACAACAAAAGCAGGGGCGTGGATGTTGGCTGACAGACTAGCGGGATTAAGCCTCAGCGACTGGGCAATCATCATTGGTATTGCCTGCACGGTAATCACCTGCGGTGTTAACTGGCACTACCGCCGAAAAGAACGGGAGGACAGATTAAATGGCTATGTCTCCAGTTCTGCGGAATAGGCTGCTTGTAATGTCCGGGGCGGGCGCCATTGCAATCGCAGGGACAATGCTTACCGACTTTGAGGGCATTCGCTTTACACCGTACTACGACGTCGCCGGGGTGCTCACGGTTTGTTATGGCCACACAGGCGCCGACATCATCAAAACCAAAACGTACACTGCGGCAGAGTGCCAGGTGATGCTGGACAAAGACTTGGTGCCTTTTGCTCGTTCTGTTGAGCGCTCGGTGAAGGTTCCGACAACCGAGTATCAAAAAGCGGCGTTAATCAGTTTCAGCTACAACGTGGGTGTAACGGCGTTCGAACGTTCTTCGCTGCTGCGCCAGCTTAACGCTGGAAATTATCAGGCCGCGTGTGATGGGCTGCGTCAGTGGACATACGCCGGTGGCAAACAGTGGAAAGGTTTGATGAATCGCCGGGATGTTGAGCGGGAAGTCTGCATGCGGGGAGAAAATCCTCAGAAAGCAGATGATAGCTTTGGTCTGTTAAACGCAGGAACGCCGACAGCAGCACCGGGGGTATTCTGATGAACTGGCCATTCCGAGCTCTACTGGCACTTTTTGTACTGAGCCTGGCTGGTGGCCTTATCTGGTCGGCAAATCACTACCACGGCATGTATTTGGCTGAGCAAAAGCGTGCGGATGCAGCTGAAAAGGAAATCGATGGCCAGCGGCAGGTTATTGCCACACAGGCTTTCAACATGAACCGCTTTAACCAAATTGCCGACTACACCGACCGACACAATTCACTGATTGATGCGGGAGCCGAGGAAACGGTAATCGAATACTGGGAGATTTTACGCCGTGAGAAAACCTGTGATCTGCTTGTTCCTCCTGACATTGCTGGTGGGCTGCTCGACTACACGAACCGTTTACGTGCCAGCGCAATGCACCCCGATTCCGGCGAGCCTGACGCAGCCAATACTGCCCCCGCTGCCGCCAGCGGCATGACTTATTGCCAGGCTGTTCTGTGGATTAAGCCGTTATTGGCAACCATCGGCAAGGCGAACAATCAGCTGGCAGGAATCAGGAAAATTGATGCTGAACGTAAATGACAGAGAAGACCCCTTGAATACTCTCGATTTCATCCTTACTTAGATCCGGTTACCTGCTATTTCGGCAGGAGTATAAGAGGAAAATGAAATGCTGGAAGGTTACTTTGCAAATGTACCGAAAAACTCAGAAGAGGCCATTGAGCTTAATCAGCGACTCCTTGCTGTGCAAGCAGCTCTCGAAATTGCAAAACAAAGTGTAGGCAATTGGCATCAGTCTACAGTTTCTAGGGTTAATGAGGACTTATCTAAAACAGCAAATGAAATCGACAAACTGGCTGATGCCATTCAATCGGCCTTGAAGAAATAACAGAACGTGTCACTTCAATCGCCTCCGGGCTGTTTTTATTGCCATGATGATGGGTGTTCTCATTATCATGGCGATATTTATGGAAAACTATTTATTCGCAGCTTTGTGATAAATAGATAAAGACTTAGCAATAGCTGAGTTGAATTTTTTATTAAGTGAATCTAGATCTGCAACTTTCTGCTTTAATTCATCAGTAGAAATTGATTCCGCTGAACCGTCGGCGCTCATGACCTCGAACCTGTCTTCGTTAACGTTAAAGGATAAACCCGAGTGGGCTAAAACATTTCTAAATGGGCGGTGGTCACGATCAAATATGTTATGGATGTCTATTAACTCTTGGTGTTCTTTTACATTTTTATCAAGATTGTTCACATACCATTTCAATTTATCAGCAAGACTTTTTTCAACCCATGTTGTGCTTAAAGTAGTCAATGTATAACTAGCTTTAGACACTGTGATGAACATATCAATTTCACCAGCAATGAGAAGATATTGCCCAAGTAATTGCTCTACTAATGTACGGCTAGAGCTTGGTTGAGAGGTCATTTTTACTCCTTCAAAAATTTGTTTACCGTTCTGGAATTCAAATACATATATAAGCAATATCTTATCGGCAAATTTTTACTCAACTTTAATTAAGGCAAAGAAAACACTATGGCAAAACCGGACTGGGGAGCGCGGCAAGACCAGTTCCTCACCGAACATGCCAAAAAGGTATCTCACCGAAAGACTGGTGCGAAGCGCAGGGGCTGAACTACGCCAGCGCATCAACGCCTCCTGACCTCGCTACTCAACGCCGGGGGATCCCCCGCCTGGATGCTGACGCCGGCCCCCGACTTATTGACGCCGCTGAACGGGACTATTTCCGTCTCAGGGAGCGAATCGAAATCAGCAGATAGTTGGGATGCAACGCTACATAAGTCAACAGTGTCTGAGGTAAAAAACGCTTCATAATAATTTTTTTTGTCCGCCATCTGTTTGAGGACCCTTGATTGCGAGCTTGAGGATGCTATAGTCAGAAAATCTTTAGTAAGAAGGAGTAAGAATGTCTAAAAATGATGATGATGGTTTTGATTTCATCCCGGATTACGATGAACGTGTAGAACAGCATTTCCGTGATGCTGAGGCTGATGAAATTGCAACTTATAAAGCACTTAAAGATTCTGAAAATTAAAATTTTAAAAATGGCCGCTGAAAGGTGGCCATTTATTTATAATGAGCATGGTTTTTTTATATGTGATA
This sequence comes from Cedecea neteri, assembly GCF_000757825.1. GTDB lineage: Bacteria > Pseudomonadota > Gammaproteobacteria > Enterobacterales > Enterobacteriaceae > Cedecea > Cedecea selenatireducens. The sequence goes on along the minus strand of NZ_CP009451.1, from coordinate 414,269 downwards.
TATCGTTTTTTGATGTGAATGTATATCAGTGGCGTCTTGTAGTTGAGTAAGTTTTGATTGTGTGTTTTTCATATCAGACTGGTTAAGCATTAGAGCATTTCATTTTTAGTTATCAGTGTTTGATATTTTTATTGTAATTCATTTTTTAAATGACAATCAAAATTAACTCTAAGGTATTATTGGTTTTTTAATGGTGATGTTCATTTTTTAATATATCAAGGTTTGTTAATATACCCAACTTAACTATAAATGATGTTTTGTTCTGACTTTCATAGTGTTATATTGAGTTCGTTATTCTTGTATCATAGGGCAGTTGTATGATTTGGGTCATCTACGTATCAGATAAACCACACTCTAAGAAAAACTTCACAATTGGCCTTAATCAAAAGGTGTGGGGTGTCAAAGAGACCAAAAAAGAAACGATTGACAAGGTCGCTGAAGGTGATTTGGTTGCATTTGTCTATGCCATTTCTTGGCTAAAAGCCGAAGGTCCTCCACCAAATGGGTTTTCTAGGGTTAGTAAAGAAAATATTGAGCAGTTCCGGGGCGTGGTTCAGAGCATCACTTTAGCTCGGGTGAACAGGTCTTATTACACCTCTAGTCTTGAGGTTTGGCCAGATGATGATTATCCACATCGGTTTGGATTCGATGATGTGGAAACGTTCGGTACAGACGTTCTTTTCGGTACCGAGTTCTTCAATACCGACTTTGTTGAGGCAGTACGCTATTCAGCTTGTACCCAAGGTTCTGTGGCTCAGGCACTTAATATCTCGAGCGTTAGTGATATTGTTTCGGCCGATATAGATAATACTGGTGAACCAGACGATACTGTTTTTGGGATTGAAGGTCGTCCAATTCTTAGACTTCATCTTTCACGTGAGCGAGATTCTGGTCTGATTAAAAAGAAGAAACTATCAGTAATTGATGATGTTGGTATTCTGGCTTGCGAAGTTTGTGCGATAGATTTTGGAAAGGTTTACGGTGAGCTTGGTAATGGATTTGCCGAATGCCATCATAAAAATCCTTTGAGTCTTCGTGAACAAAATCAGAAAACTGAGCTTGATGATTTGGCAATTGTTTGTGCCAATTGTCATAGAATGCTTCATCACCGTCGCCCATGGCTATCTGTTGAGAGTTTGAAGAAAATATATGAAGAGCAAAGAGCTTTACCAACTGCAAAATGATTTAGCCGAATTTGCTGCTGCTCGTGACTGGGATAAATTTCATTCGCCGAAAAATTTATCGATGGCTATGTCTGTTGAAGCTGGCGAGTTAGTTGAGATTTTTCAATGGCTAACTGATGATGAAAGTAGAAACTTATCGAAAAAACAACAATCCAGGGCTGAAGAAGAAGTGGCTGATGTTTTCCTGTATTTGCTGAGAATTGCTGATAAGTTGAATGTTGATTTAATTGAAGTTGCCAGGGTTAAGTTGGCTTCTAATGCTGAAAAATACCCTATAAATTTAAGCTGCGGTAATGCGAAAAAATATACTGAGTTATGATTATCTAAAGTGTTATAGCACATAAAACCTGATGCGTTTACTTATATAAATGAACGCATCAGTCGAGTGATTACAATTTTTAATCGTTAATTTCGAATTCTTCTTTGAATAGTGAGATTACAGCGTCGGCAATTTCATCGATATTAAAATTGGTTTTGTTTTCTAGCGGGAAGTGTTTATCTGCGTATGAGTTATCGTATTTTCCTTTGGCTTTTAGTGTTATTTTTTTATTTTCCCTGTCAAATATCAAGATGTTTTCTGATTCTGCAATAACTTTTTTTTCTGGAAGCGACATTTGTTGATAGTGCGCTGACGTTGAAGGATGTAATTTGACGCTTGGGATTATTTTTATTTGCCTTAGCTTTATTTTAAATACATTGTTAATATTAGTGTAAAAGTTGTCTTCAAAAATTTGTAGTTTTATACCATCCAATGTTGCGATCATCACCTCTGGGTAATGGTCGCTATTTGCGGAAGGAATTGGGTGTGAGAAAAAATACTCTTTATTATCAGTGGTATAGGTTTCTAAGCCGATTTTTTTGGCTACCTGAATCGTTATATCTCTGAAGGTTGTATAAGGGCTAATGTTGTAGGTGTCATCGATATTTTTGCTTTTTAATATTATTTTTTTATATAAACCATGATCTGTCATGAGATCTCCTTATCCATTTCATAAGTGAAGTTATTTTACTGAGTAATATATATATGTCCATATTATAGTATTTTTTTATCCTCTTGTTATCAACGTTTTTCAAACTACCTAAATTGGTAGTGGCCCATTTTTTATAGCATGCAAACATAGAGCGAACTCTATTTGATATATGAGAGGTGAGTGTTTTTTCAATTGCCTTGACCTATGAATAGCTAGCGTTACGACAATTTCTTTTTTATTTCGCTATAAAACCTAGAAATATCAGGTGGATAGTATTTCAACGGTCATCTATTCAAGTCCGATTTCAAAAGGTACTTTCCAGAACCTGAAACACCGACGGGCGTAAGACGCGCGAAAACGCGCTATTTACGAGATTTTTCGGGGCAGATCCCACTTCCTACTTAGTTAAAGCTAACTCTCTGTTTTACATAGAATCGCTACCCCTTTAACCGGGAAGTGGCGTGATCCTTTTTTCCGTGTTTTTAGCCTTTTCACTTCCCAGTTTAATTTTTAATCAACTTTCTCTCCGGGGAGGTCCGGGCATGATTGTGAACAAAACTCAGCTGGCCGGGATCTTCGAAGTTTCGGCACGAACAATTACAACCTGGCAGGCGCAAGGCTGTCCGGTTGAAAACGGCGACGGCAGCGGCGGGCGTGGCGGGGATAATGCGTATTCGCTAAAAGCTGTCATTGACTGGTACTGCAAGCGGGAAACCGATCTTGAAAACGAGGTGCTGCGAAAAGAGCTAAACGAGCTGCAGACCACGGTCGAATCAGAGCTTGTACCAGGCACTATCGATTACGAACGGCACCGACTGACCCGCGCGCAGGCCGACGGGCAGGAGCTGAAGAACGCCAAAGAAGCTGCCGAGGTTGTCGAAACCGCATTTTGCATGTTCGTCCTGTCCAAAATTGCCGGGGAAATATCCGGCATTCTGGACGGGATCCCGTTGTCGATGCAGCGACGTTTCCCCGCGCTTGATCATCGCTACATCGAATTTCTAAAGCGTGATGTGGTGAAGGCGATGAACAAAGCGGCGGCGCTGGATGAAAAGCTGCCGGGGTTGCTGAGTGAGTATCTCGAAAAAACAGATTAAGAGTCTTGGCCGGTGGATAGCCGCCGGGCTTAAATCGCTGTTTCGCCCGATGCCGGTCACGGCCGTTGAATGGGCCAACGAACATTATTACCTCCCGAAAGAATCTGCGTACACCGAGGGACGCTGGGAAACGTTGCCTTTTCAGGTAGCGATAATGAACGCGATGGGCAGCGACGATATCCGCGAAGTGAATCTCATCAAATCGGCCCGCGTGGGTTATTCCAAGATGCTGCTGGGCGTTTTCAGCTATTTCCTGCAGCACAAGCAGCGTAATGGCTTGCTATGGCAACCGACCGATGGTGATGCCGAAAACTTCATGAAATCGCACGTCGAGCCGACGATCCGCGATGTGCCAGGACTACGCGAGATGGCGCCGTGGTATGGCAAGAAGCACCGCGATAACACGCTTTCCATGAAACGCTTTTCGAACGGCCGCGGATTCTGGTGCCTGGGTGGTAAAGCGGCGAAAAACTATCGCGAAAAGTCAGTCGATTTTGTGGGCTATGACGAGCTGGCCGCGTTCGATGAGGATATCGAGAAAGAAGGCTCGCCAACATTCCTCGGCGATAAGCGTATCGAGGGCTCAGTGTGGCCAAAATCAATTCGTGGCTCATCGCCGAAGATAAAGGGCGTATGCCAGATCGAGCGCGCGGCCAGCGAGTCCGGCCACCTGATGCGCTTTCATCTCAAATGCCCGCATTGCGGCGGCGAGCAGTACCTGAAATGGGGCGGCAAAGAGGAGCCCTATGGCTTCAAGTGGGAAAACCACGACGCGAAAACCGTATTTTATCTTTGTGAGCATTCCGGCTGCGTGATTCATCAGAACGAGCTGGACTACACCGGCGCGCGCTACATCTGCGATAACACCGGCATCTATACCGAAGATGGGCTGGCGTGGTTCGCGTCTGACGGCGAGGAAATTGACCCTCCGGACGCCGTGTCGTTTCACATCTGGACTGCGTACAGCCCGTTCACAACCTGGGTGCAGATCGTCAAAGACTATTTCAAGACGAAAGGCGACCCCGGCAAGCTTAAAACCTTCACTAACACCACGCTGGGCGAAACCTGGTCCGAAGAAGTGGGCGAGCGACCGTTGCCGGAGCTGGTGTTTAGCTGGGGCGAGCTTTACGCCGCGCAGGTTCCGTTGCGCGTTGTGTATCTCACTGCCGGTATCGACTCCCAGCTCGACCGCTACGAGATGCGCGTCTGGGGTTGGGCGCCCGGTGAAGAGGCTTATCTCATCGATCGGCTAATCATCATGGGCCGTCACGATGAAGAGGCCACGCTGCTGCGTGTTGATGCGGCGATTGCTGGTCAGTACCTCAGCGAAAGCGGCGACATGATGAGTATTGCCCGCGTCTGCTGGGATACCGGCGGCATTGATCCGGACATCGTTTACAAGCGTTCGCGAAAGCTCGGCATGTTCCGCGTTATCCCGATCAAGGGTGCCAGCATCTACGGCAAGCCGGTGGCGAATATGCCCCGCAAGCGCAACGCTAAAGGGGTGTACCTCACCGAAGTGGGCAGCGACACCGCGAAAGAGGTGATTTATGCCCGCTACAAGCTCGAGCGGCCGGCTGATGGTTCGCCGGTAGAGGGCTTAATCCACGTCCCGAACAACCCGGAGATTTTCGATTTAGTCGAAGCCCAGCAGCTGGTGGCTGAAGAGCTGATCGAGAAGTACGAGAAAGGGCGGATAAAACTGCTGTGGGACAGTAAAAAACGACGAAACGAGGCGCTGGACTGCTTTGTCTATGCGCTGGCGGCGTTACGCATCAGTAAATCACGCTGGCAACTGGATCTGAATGCTCTGGCCGAGAGTCGGGCGCATTCAGGACAGGTTGATCAGGATAAATCCTTTGCCGCCCTGGCGGCGCAACTTGCTGGAGAATAACAGTGGCGACAAAAGCGGAGCTGGACGAGGCACGCAAGGCGCTGCATGACTTGCTGACCGGCAAGCGTGTGGCATCGGTACAAAAAGACGGGCGGAGTGTAACGTTTACCTCCGCAACGCTCAGCGAGCTGCGCACGTATATCGCAAATCTTGAGAGTGAATTGGGGATTGTATCGGTTCGCCGTCGCCCAGCGAGGTTCGGATTATGAATAACGGCGGGCAATTGCTGGCCCCGGACGGCAAAACGCCGCTGCGTGAATACGCATCATACAGCGGCGGCGGGGCGGGTTTCGGCGGACAGCTGGCGCAGTGGCTGCCATCGTCCCAAAGCGCCGATGCGGCCTTGCTGCCGCAGTTTGAGCGGGGCAACGCCCGCGCCGACGACCTGGTACGCAACAACGGTTATGCGGCGAATGGCGTGCAGCTCCACCAGGATCACATTGTTGGCTCATTTTTCCGACTCAGCTACCGGCCCAACTGGCAGCGGCTGGGAATTTCGGAAGATGATTCGCGGGCGATGGCCGATGATGTCGAAGCTGCCTGGCGCGAATACGCCGAGGATCATCATTGCTATATGGACGTGGAGCGAAAGCGCACGTTCACGATGATGATCCGTGAGGGCGTGGCCATGCACGCCTTCAACGGGGAATTGTTCACGCAGCCGGCGGCGGCGGCACGCTCTGCAGGCCGAATTTTCCGCACACAGTTCAAGATGGTGAGCCCCAAACGCGTCAGCAACAATAACGGGGTGATGGATTCCGCCACACAGCGCGCAGGCGTTGTTATTGATCGCAATGGCGCGGCCGTGGGCTATAACGTTTCGGAAGACACTTATCCTCTGTGGGGCGGTCGGAAGTGGCGTTACATCCCGCGCGAGCTGGCGAACGGTCGTCCGGGCATGATTCATATTTTCGAGCCGCTGGAGGATGGCCAGACGCGCGGCGCCAACCAGTTTTACAGCGTGATGGAGCAGATGAAAATGCTCGATACGCTGCAAAACACGCAGCTGCAGTCCGCGATTGTGAAAGCGATGTACGCGGCGACGATAGAATCCGAACTCGATACAGAAAAGGCGTTTGAATTCATTCTCGGCGCCGGCGACGACAAGACAGCGCAAAACAATAGCGGGATATCTAAGCTGCTGCAGCAGTACATCGTGTACTACCAGGCGGCGCAGGTTAAGTTCGGTGGCGCTAAGGTGCCGCACCTGTTCCCCGGTGACTCACTCAATCTGCAGACTGCGCAGGACACGGATAACGGCTATTCCGTGTTTGAGCAATCCCTGCTGCGCTACATCGCCGCCGGGCTTGGCGTCTCTTATGAGCAGCTGTCCCGCGATTATTCGCAAGTCAGTTACTCGAGCGCGCGTGCTTCGGCTAACGAGTCCTGGCGCTATTTCCTCGGCCGTCGCAAATTCATCGCCGCGCGACAGGCCAGCATGATGTTCGGCTGCTGGCTGGAAGAGGCATTTGCCCGTGGCATTATCCGGATGCCGGCAAAAGCCCGTTACTCATACCAAGAAGCCCGCGGGGCGTGGAGTAACTCGGAGTGGATCGGCGCCGGCCGTATGGCCATCGATGGGCTGAAGGAAGTGCAGGAGTCGGTCATGTTGATTGAAGCCGGACTCAGCACTTACGAAAAAGAGTGCGGCAAGCTCGGCGAGGATTACCAGGAGGTATTCCGCCAGCAGGTCCGTGAAGCGCAAGAACGCCGCGAAGCCGGACTCACTCAGCCTGCCTGGATTGCAACGGCATTCAATGCGCAGTTGCAAAACTCCGCCAACAACAAAGAAACAGGGGGCCAGCGTGCCGCGTAATTTATCGCATATCGCCGGAATGGCGTTTAACCAACCCTTACTACTGGAACCCGCCTACGCGCGGGTTTTCTTTTGCGCGCTGGGGCAAGAAATCGGCGCCAGCCGGCTGGTGGATGCCGTCAGCGGCACAATTATCAGCCGGGAGGCGATGGGCGAAACAATGTCGCTGTTTGGTGATGGGCGTGAAAGCGCCACGGCCCGCAGCTACGAAGTGAAAGACCGGATCGCCGTCATCCCGGTTTCCGGAACGCTGGTCAGCAAGATGGCTGCTGTACGGCCGTATTCCGGTATGACGGGCTACAACGGGATTGTTAGCCGGGTAATGCAGGCGATAGCCGATCCGGGCGTGGACGGCCTGCTGCTGGACATGGACACCCCCGGCGGCATGGTGGCCGGCGCATTTGATGCCGCTGATTTGATTGCCCGGATGCGAAGCGAAAAGCCGATCTGGTCGCTGGCCAACGATATGAGCTGCAGTGCCGGCCAGCTGCTTTCGAGCGCCTGCAGTCATCGCCTGGTCACCCAAACGGCGCGCACGGGTTCGATCGGCGTGCTGATGGCGCACAGCAACTATTCCGGGATGCTGGAGCAGGAAGGCATCGATATCACGCTGATATTCAGCGGCAGCCATAAAGTTGACGGGAATCCGTACAACAAGCTGCCGGAAGACGTGCGGGTGAGTTTTCAGGAAAAAATCGACGGCCAGCGCAAAAGATTCGCGGGGAAGGTAGCGACTTACACCGGCATGAGCGTTAAAGCCGTGCTGGCGACCGAGGCCGCCGTGTACGACGGACAGGAAGCCGTTAAGGCTGGCCTGGCTAATGAAGTGGTGATCAACGCAGATGCCCTGGGCGTGATGCGTGAGCACCTGGATAAACAAAAAAACCACGTAATTATCGGAGAAGTAATGGCAACGACCACAACCACCACAACCGCCACGGCGGGCGATGCTGCCGCTACGGGCACCACGGCTGCCGCTGTTACCGCGGGCACATCAGCCACAACAACAACGCCTGCAGCTGATGTTGCCACGGCGTCAGCGTCCAGCGTAGCAGCCGCGGTGCAGTCGGAGAATCAGCGGATCATGGGCATTTTGAATTGCGAGGAAGCGAAAGGGCGTGAGGCCACCGCACGGGCGCTGGCGGGCACGGAAAATATGAGCGTCGAAAGTGCTCAATCTATCCTGGCGACCGTGCCGCTAAGTGCGCAAGCCCGCACGGAAACCGGGTTTGACGCGCTGCTGGATGACACTCCGGCGGCGGTAAGTGGGGCAACCGGTGCGCAGGCATCGGCAGCAGAAGACGATGGCTGGGACGATATTCCCGTTTAACAAAGAGGACACGAGCAATGGCTCACATTGAAGAGTTTGTACATCACCAGCCGCTGGGCGGCAGCGATGATGCCAACACAGCGATCGGTGCTGCAGAAATCGCGGCTGACACCCCGGCGCTAACGCCGCTGATGCTCGATGCAACAAAAGGACTTTTGATGCCCTGGGACGGTGCCAACGCAGGAACGGCAATTGGCGTGCTGGCGCTGAATGTTACCGCCGGGCAGGCCAGCGTGACTTACTACAAGTCCGGGACCTTCCGCACCTCTGATTTGCTCTGGCCAGCTGGCCTTAGCGCGGAGCAGAAGCAAAACGCCTTTGTGGGCAGCGCCGTCAGCGTCAACTAATCAAAATCACCGTGCAAAGGCCGCTAAGCGGCCTTTTTTTAATGGAAAAAATCTATGTCTGATTCTTCTTATTCAACCACTCGCCTCATCGCGGTCACGCAAAAAAAATTCAAATTTGAGCAGTTTTTCAAAAAGCTGTTTTTCGTAGAGTCCTACGAGTTTGACACCGAAAAAGTCGATTTGGCGAAAATTCCTGGCAACGTTGCGATGGCGGTTTATGTCTCGCCGACCGTCGCCGGCGAAGTACTGCGAACCCGCGGGGGGCTGACTACCCAGCTGCAGCCGGGTTACGTTAAACCAAAACACGAGGTAAACCCCAACATGGTGCTGCGCCGTCTTCCGGATGAAGACCCGCAGGCATTGAAAGATCCGGCTTACCGTCACCGCCGCCTGGTGCTGCAGAACCTGAAAGATGAAGAGCTGGCCATCCAGCAGGTCGAAGAAAAGCAGTGTGTGGATGCCGTTGTATTCGGCAAATACATGATGACCGGGGATCAGTTTGAACCCGTGGAAGTGGACCTGCAGCGCAACCCGGCTAACAACATTATTCAGGCCGGCGCGGCGGCATGGTCGCAGCAGGATAAAGCCACTTATGACCCTACGGCCGACCTCATCGCCTACGCGTTGAACGCATCAGGGGTTATCAATATTGCCATTATGGACCCGCTGGCCTGGGCGGAATTCAGCTCGTTTGACAAGGTTGAGAAAAAGCTGGATAGCCGCCGTGGTTCGGTTTCCGTGCTTGAAACGGCGCTCAAAGACCTGGGCAAAGTGGTATCGGTGAAAGGGAATTATGGCGATGTGGTCATCGTCGTTTACTACGGGCAACACATCAACCCGAAAACAGGTGCTAAGGAAAACTACCTCCCGGATAACACCATCATCATGGGCAATACGCAGGCGCGCGGCATCAGTACCTACGGCGCGATTCAGGATATCGAAGCGATTAACGAGGGCATTACTAAAGCCAGTCGCTATCCGAAGAACTGGATCCAGAAGGGCGACCCGGCCCGCGAATTCACCATGACACAAAGCGCCCCGCTGATGGTTCTGGCAGATGCCGATGAATTTGTGGTTATCACCATCGCCTGACCGGCGGCTAATTTTTTCAGGGCTTCGGCCCTGAATACCCAGGAGAAAAAAGATGGCACTTAAAGACGATTTGATTAAACAGCTAAACGACATGGGCAAGCAGCTGGGGCGCACTATCAGCACCGATGGCTCGGTGGAGGATTTGAAACTTCGCGTTCGCGAGGTGCAGGAGGAACTCGACGCGCTGAGCGACGACGGGGACGGTAACGAAGACAGTAACGAAGGCGATGGCGGGCAGGGGGCGGGCGCCGGGGAGTCAACGAACGACACCCCGAAACCGCCTGTTGAAGACCGTGAAAAGGTTGTGCTGGTTCGCGCGCTGCGCACGTTGCACGTGAAAGGCCAGGATCCGAAAACCCGGCGCATGGTGCGTGTTGTTGTGCAGGATAGCGTGGTACTGGTGGCCTCTACCGACCTGCAGGCGCTAAAAGGCCTGGTACGAGAGGTATAAGCCGTGGACGCGTTCGACAATCTTTTCGATGACGCGCTATTCCGGGCGGATTCCGCGATTATCGAGACGATGGGAACTGCCGTTTATTTGCAGATAAACGGCATCTGGAGCCCCGAGCCGGTCAGTGCGGTTTTCGATGATCCGGACGCCGTTGCCGCGTTACCCGGCGGCGCTGCGCTGGCGGATATTGTGGACCCAACGCTGTTTGTAAAAACGGCGTTGATTGCCGGGCTAAAAAAATATGACCGGGTAAAAATTGGGCCGCAAATGTACTGGGTGCTGCACGTGGGCGAGGACGACACCGGCAGCACCGTCGTCCGCCTGGCGCGCGGAGAACCGGGGAAAGCGGCGGCCGGCCCGAGCGGATGGAGTAAAAAATAATGGCTCGCGAAAGACGCTTATCCCGCGACCTCCCGATCGATATCGACCTTTCCGCGCTTAAGCAAATTCAGGGCGTATTGGGTGCCACGCAGAAGCAATTCGAGATGGCCTATTCCCGCGCGCTGAAGCGTACTGCAGTCACGCTGCAGAAGCGTGCTCGAGCAGAAATGAAAGCCGGCATTTCCCCGCGCAGCATGAACTTAGTTCGCCGGCGTCTGATGCATTTCCGACATGGACGATCGGGAAAGACGATGGAAGAGATAAAGCTCTTTTTCGGTCTGAATGCCATCAAAGTTAAGGATTTGAAGGGGCGAATCAAAGGAAAGGTATTGCCGCATCACGAACTGCGTGACCCTGTAACGGGGCGGTATATTGCCGGGGAGGACAGGCGGCGCGCTGTCGCTCCGCCGTCGTTCACGCCCGCCGGGGATATGCCGGCACAAACGTATGACGGGGCATTTATCAGTAAAACCCGGAAAGGCCGGCGTACCATTTTTCAGAAGTCGGGAAAACGCATCCGGGAAGCCGAAGTGCCGATTTATGCCGCGATGCTGGACCGTATAGAAGACAACGTGTTTGGTGAGACGGTGGACATTTTTATGCATCACTTCGAATCCGACCTGCGCGGCCGTGTGAAGCAGAAGATTAATCTTTAAGGAGTTTGTGCGATGCCGCAACCTGTTTCGATTCCCAATTATTATGAAAGCGTGCTCGATGCGCTGCGGGGCATATCCTGGGTGCGGAATGCCGACAGTTATCCGGAAGAAAAAACGCAACTGACAACGCCGGCGGTGTTTCTGTCTATAGCGAACTGGTCGCCAGGCGACGGGGTGACGACCGGCCAATCGTCAATAGCGCTGGAATGCGAGCTGTATATCGTCTGCGACCGGTCCGCGACAACGGATATCACGCGGCCCGCGGTGTTTGTGCAGAGCTGCGCCGCCGATTTAACGCAGTGGATAGCCGGGCATCAATTCGGCATTGAAGGGCTGGAGGGTGCCGTGTTTAAAGGCGCAGAGCCGGATGCTTTTGACCCGAACCTTGATGATTACCTGGTGTGGCGCATCGACTATAGCCAGGGCGCGGTAATGGGCGCCGATCCGTTTGAGTCAAAGGGCGGGCCATTCAAAGGCATTTTTCTCGGTAAAGCGCCGGACATTGGCAGCGCGCACGTGGACGACTACCGGCAGATTTATGGCCAGAGGGAAAAACCTGATGAGTGATCTGGCCGACCTGCAGAAGCGCATTGCCAACATGGTGCGGCGTGGCGTTATCGCTGCCGTGAATCTTGCGCCGCCGCGGCCTTCGTGCCGGGTGCGTCTCGGACAAAATACCACCGGCTGGCTGCCGATTTGCCAGTGGGCCGCCAGCCAGCAGAAGCAAGACTTCCATCCTTACGCCGTGGGCGATGCCGTTACCGTGCTTTCTGAAGCCGGGGATCTGAATAACGGCCGTGTGTTTCCCGGCTGGAATACTGACGCCGTAGCCGCGCCGGAGGGCGACGAAAACACGCATCTCACGAAGTACGCCGACGGGACCGAAATTCGCTACGACCAGGGCGCCCACGCACTCACGATTACGCTTGCCGCTGGCGGTACTTACAAAATCGTGGGTGAGGGAACGCTCGACGGGACGGTGACCGTAACGAAAAAGCTCACCGTCGAAGGTGATGGCCAGTTTAATGCCAACGTTAATGCTGTGGGCAACGTGGGCGCCGGCGGCGAAGTGTCAGACGGTACAAGCTCTATGGGCAAAGTTCGCGAAGTATTCAACGGACACGATCATATCGGCGATTCCGGCGGGCAAACACAGAAACCTAACCAACAAATGTAACCGCTTAGGCGGTTTTTTTACGGGCGAAATTGGATGAACGGAGTGAATGCGAAAAACGGCAAAGCGCTCTCGGGTGATGAGCACCTGCAGCAGTCGGTAGGCGACATTTTAAGCACGCCGATCGGCAGCCGTGTACTTAACCGTCTCTACGGCAGCAAGTTACCGAGCCGGCTCGACAATCCGCAGGACAACGTTACCAGGGTGCGAATTATCGCCGACACCGCCGGTGCGCTGGCTATCTGGGAACCCCGCCTGCAGGTGCAAAAAGTGGAGGTTTTTTTCATCAAATTTGGCGAATTCGAGCTGGCGATAAACGGCAAAAATCGCGAAACGGGCGAGGCGCTGAGGCTTACGGGGCTAAATTTTAATGGCAACAAATACATCAACAATTGATTTATCCGAACTCCCGGTGCCGGATGCCGTGGTTGTTCCGGACAGTGATGCACTGTTTGCTCAGTGGCTCGCAAAACTCAAAGAAGCCGACGCGATTTATGATGCGCTGGTGGCATCTGATCCGGCGTGGAAACAGGGCGAAGTGGTTACGTATAACACCGTTCTGCTTTATCAAAAAGTCAATGACGCTGTGCGGGCGGTGCTGCTGGCCAGCGCTGGCGGTGCCGACCTGGATCAGCTAGGGGCTAACTTTAACGTAAAACGCCTGGTGATTACCGCGGCCGATCCTGACGCCATTCCGCCGGTCGAGGCGGTCTATGAAAGCGATGATGCCTATCGGGAGCGTATCCAGCTGAGCTGGGCGCGACTGAATACGGCCGGGGCATATAACGCGTATCTGTTTCACGGTAAATCAGCGGATGCTGACGTGCTGGACGTGGAAGCATACGGGCCGGAAACGCACGGGCGCAAAGGCGAGGTTGATGTTTATGTTCTTTCAAGGACCGGGGATGGGACGGCCAGTGCGGATTTGATCGCGAAAGTAGACCGCGCGCTAAACCCGGATGATATCCGGCCGCTCACTGATTATGTGCAGACTTATAGCGCGACGTTAAACGCCTACACCGTTGAAGCCGTGCTCGAGATCCCCGCCGGCCCGGACGCCAGCACGATCCTTGAAAACGCGCTTAACAATCTCACAGAGTACCAGGCCGGTCTGCATACCATCGATTCCATGGTCCCGATCTCCGGCATTTATCATGCGTTACATCAGCCCGGTGTTGTTCGCGTGATTTTGACGCAGCCGACGGCCGACATACCGCCTGTCGTGGGCGCCGCGCCGTATTGCAGCGCTAACAACGTCACGATGAGGGATGTTCTCGATGCCGTATAACAGCCTGCTACCGCCTAATGCCTTGCCGGCAGAGCGCGCACTGGAAGCGGCGAATAATTCGCTGGTTCTTGCCGTTCCGCTCACTATCCGCGATGTAAAAAATCCTGATACCTGCCCGCTGCACTTGCTGCCGTGGCTTGCCTGGGAGTATGCCGTCGATTTTTGGGACCCGGCATGGACTGAAGCCCAAAAACGGCAGGTGGTGAAAGATGCGGCTTATGTGCATCAGCACCGCGGCACCGCCGGTGCGGTGCGGCGCGCGCTCGGCGCAGTCGGTTATCCCACCAAAGTTGTTGAGTGGTTTGAAGATGCGCCGCGGGCTGAGCCTTATACATTTCGTGTTGAGGTTTACAGCACGGAAGGCATCAATGCCGCGCTTTATGAGCAGATCCGGCGACAGGTGAACAAGGCCAAAAATTTACGCAGCTTTCTCGCGTCGATAGACATCATCGGTGAAGTGGGCAGTGACGGCGAATTTTACGTGGGCGGCGCCAGCACGGCATTTATTGAAGTGGATATACCAGCAGGAGCGATTTAATGACTGATTATTACAGCACGATAACGGAAAAAGGTGCGGAGCTTGAAGCGGCTGCAGTGGCGAACGGCACAACCGTTAATCTCACACAGTTTGTGATTACCGACGGTGGCGGCCAGCTTTTTAATCCAGACCCGGCATTAACAGCGCTGCCGAATGAAGTCTACCGGGGTGCAATTTCGGGCAAATCGGTTTCACAGGAACAGTTGTCCCAAATTGTACTGCAACTGGTACTGCCTGCAGAGCTGCCCGCCGGTGTAGATGAATTCACGGTCCGGGGGATAGGCATTCTGACCGATGCCGGGGAGCTTTATGCTGTAGGGAGTACAGCGGCAATTGAGAAACCCGCCAGTGGCGTAAATGTCATCATAAATTTCCGGCTGGCCGTGTCTCCCACATCTGACATTGTGCTTGTGGCCACCACGGGTGATGGCCTGTTTTTACGACAAGACGCGAATCTGGCCGACGTTAAGGACGCCGCCGAGGCTTGCGAAAATCTCGGGCTTAAATCAGCGGCTTTTGTTGAAGTGCAAGAAATTATTGGCGATGAGATCGAGGGGCGAGCATTGCTTGCGGGCCGGGCAACGGCAGAGAATGTTGGTGCGGTGCCAACCGCTGGCGGTGAGGTGGGTTATCTCAATAACGCTGAGCATTACAACATCAAAGATAATGTGTGGCCTGGCGTCGGTTCATTTCAGAACCAAATGAACGACCCGAGGGCTCTCTTTTATTCAGCTAATTATGTTGCTAACGGCAATGTTTATTTGCCGATGACGAAAGCGACCGTGGTAACTAATGGCCTGGGGTATCGCGCAACAATCAGCCACGGGGTGTTAGTTTCGGGTAATAGTGATTACCCCAGTTATTGTATTCACATCAGCCAAGAGCAGGGCGACGGCTCGTTTCTTGATAGTACGCTCATTTATAACCCCAATGACGGCTCGCTATCAGTCCCCGGTGAGGCTCACTTTGGTGATGCGACCATTGGAGCGCTCGGTGATGTTTACGGTCCGACGTGGGGTGGCTGGCTCAGTGCGTGGTTGGGTGCAAATACAGTCACGGGAACTTACATGGAGCAGCGACTTGCGCAGGTGCAGGCGTGGGTACAGCAGTATTTCGTGCTCGGCGTTCAGTTTGGCGCGGCGGTAACAGAGTGGTGGCCTGGCAGCGGCGGGGATGCATGGCCGGGGCATGTACTGACGGGCGGGGATTATGGTGATGACCAGTCCTACGCTCGCTTTAAACCGATTCTGCAATATATAAATGGTGTCTGGGCGAATATCCCAGGGTGATATGAATATGAAACATTATAAAAATTTCAAAAAAGTAGAGCCGACCGCAGCGCAGATTAAGCGATTCGGCAAAGAAGCAGCTCGACGCATGGAATTCTTAGCATCTGAAAATAGCGAATGCTGGTTCGAGTGTCAGAAGCTATTCGCAGACGACACGATAAAAATCATGTACGACAGTAACAATATTATTTTAGCGATAGTAGATGAGCCCATACCCGGCATGGGCGATACGCTGTGCGCTGGCGCACTTTGGCCGCGCAACATGTCAGTGATGGAAGTTGCCCCGGCCGATTTCCCTGTGGGGTGTTGTGCTGATGGTGCGTGGAGCGTGATGGGCGGCGAAATCATTCGTGATGAAAAGCTGGTCGAGCTGCTGGCAATTCGACGCAACACGAAAATACGCGATAAAAAAGTAATGGCAGCTATGGCGCAACTGAACATGCTTCAGATTAGTGCAACGATGAAAGCATCCCGCTCCGGCGATACTGAGAAGCTTGCAGCATTGCACAAAGAAATTATCACTCTGCGTGATATTGATTTGACTCTCGAAAACCCTGCATGGCCCGAAACCGCTTAATCCATTTTTATTCAAAAGTCCCATGACCGCCGCCCGGCGGTTTTTTTATATCTGGAGATAAATAATATGTCCGAACTTCACGGCGTTGAGACGATTGAACTCACGCAAGGAACGGTTGCTGTAACGACAATCCGAACGGCGGTAATTGGGCTGGCCGGTACTGCTCCGGATGCCGCCACGGGGACCGTTGCGGCATTACAAACAGGCTCCGCATTGCTGGATAGTCTGCTGGTATTTAGCGCGAAGAAAGCCGGTGTGGTGGGAAATAAATACTCGGTCACGGCGGCTGCGGCCATTCTTGATCCGGCCGACTCGAAAGAGATTATGCCGGCTATAAAATACGTGGACGGTGTGCTCGATATCACGCTGGGTATTGATGATAAGGGCGAAGTTACGACCACCGCTGCAGAGGTGATGACACTTGTGAATGCGCTCGCTGATTCGGATATCACCGCGGCGGTCACAGGAGAGGCCACCGGCATTGTGCTGCCGTTCTCTGAAGCACTAGCCGGCGGCACTGATGAGCCCTATCCGCTCAACGTGCCGGTCGTTGTCGCCGGCGGCATTTCGCAGGCTAAAAAGCTGGGGGCTACCGGCAGCCTGCCGGCGGCACTGGCTGACATTTTCGATCAGGAAGGGGCGCTGGTTGTCATTGTGCGCGCCGAAGCTGACGAAAAAGAAGAGACGCAGCGCGCGAATATCATCGCGGCCGTGGCGGCGCTGCAGGACAGCAAATCCATTACGACGTATCAGCCGCGTATCCTGATCGCGCCCGATTTTTCGGATGATGGCGCGGTGGCTAAACAACTGGAAACGACGGCCAATAAGCTGCGCGGCGTGGCGTATGTTGATTCGGCATCGATGGCGACGGCGCAAGATGTTGTGCTGCGTCGTAGCATGTTCGGCGCCCGCGTTGAGCTGCTGCGCCCGCACGTTGCACAAGCGGCTACTACCGGCGAAATCATCTATCGCCCTTATTCCGCATGTGCCGCCGGGCTGCGCGCTCGCATCGACCGCGAGAACGGCTGGTGGTGGAGCAAGTCGAATCAGGAAATCATGAACATCCTGGGCGTCGAGCAGGTGGACAGCTTCGAGCTGAATGACCCGAACTGCGTGGCCAACTTGCTGAACATGGATAACGTTTCAACGATTATTCGTTACGACGGTTTCAGGCACTGGGGGAACCGCCTCTGCACCACCGACCCCCAGCTGCGCTTTGAGTCGGTCCGCCGTTCCGCGGATGTTATCGAGGACTCTATCGAGCAAACGATGATGCTCTACATTGACCGCCCGCTCGATAAGCAGGTGGCCGATGACATCATCGGCACGATTAATTCTTACATGCGTAAGCTTAAAGGGCTGGGGGCTATTTTCGGCGGTAAGGCATGGCTTGATGAAGAGCTGAACACGGCCGAAACGATCGCCGCCGGCGTGCTCTATATCGATTATGACTTCGGGCCAAAATCGCCGCTTGAGCACCTGGTGATGCGCGTGAAGATTAACAACACATACGCTGTGGTGGAGATGGTTACTAAATGAATAAAAACATGTTACGCGCCTGGACTCTGTTTCTGAACGGCGGGCTCCGCCTGCCCAGCTCGCATGAGTACACGCCGACAGAACTGTCGATTATCAAAATCGATATGCGCACCGGTGGCATGGACATGGCCGCGCCGGTCGACGACGGCATGGAACCGATGATGTGCTCCTTTAAGCTTTATGGCATGGATACTAACGTCCTGGCGTCGTTTGGCATGACCAGCGGCAGCAGTTTCCCGCGCCTTACTGCATATGAGGGTTATCAGTACACCGGCGGAGAGTACGGGCGTATTGATGAGATGGAAGGGATCATAACTAAAATCACGCCTGATGCCCGGCCAAACAGCAACCTGGGTGACGCGTCGTTAAATGTGGAAATGAGCCTCAATTATTACCGTTCCACGCTCGACGGCCGGGAGCTTTTCGAGATTATCCCGGATCAGTTTGTGCGGCGCGTAAACGGCGTGGATGTGCTTGCCGGCCTGCGCAGTAAAGTTCGTATTTAACCCCATCAATTTTCCCTGACAAGGCACCCATGCGGTGCCTTTTTTATTGGAGTTTTTATGTCATTTCCAGATAACAAAATTGAAATTACCCTCGATTTTCCATACACCACCCTTGCCGGCGTTGAAATTGAAAAAATCGTGATGCGCTCGCCGACTGTGCGCGATCGTCTGCTGCGCAAAAAAGATAAACGCGACGACATGGAGGCGGATATCCATATGATTGCCAACATGTGCGGACTGGAATCAGAGGATCTGATGAACATGGAAGGGTGCGATTACCTGCGTCTGGAGCGCCAGTTCAATGTTTTTTTAACACCGGTCATCGCGCGGAAGAAAGCGAAATCCTGACCGGCTTCCGGCGGCTCGGGGGTTGGTTTGGCTGGCAGCCGGATCAAATCCTCGCGATGCCGTTTGAAACATTCGTGCAGCTCATTTTCGATGAGCAGCAGGAGCGCATAAAGCTGGCTCAGGCCAGAAAGGGAAGGCGGTAAATATGGCAACGGTAGGGCAAAACCTGCAGGCAAACATCAAATTTGGCGGCAATATCGATCCGAGCTGGAGCAAATCGGTTTCCGGGCTTAAAGACGGTCTGAAGGGTGTCGAAAAACAATCAAAAACACTCACGGGCCAGCAGGAGAAGCTTGCAAAAAAAATCAAAGAGGGCGTGCTGGCCGGCAAAAACGTGGCCGAAATGCGCAAGCAGTACGACAAGCTCACCCGGCAAATTCAGCGGGCCACCACCGAACAGGAAGGGATGAACAAAGCGCTGCAGCGCGCCGAACGAATGGACCGCTGGAAGGGACGGGGGCGTGCTGCAGCAGGAAAAGCAGGTGGCATGATGGGCGGGCTTGCTCGCTGGGGCTCCGCCGGGCTGATTGCCGGCGCAGCTGGCGCGCTGGCATCGCCGATCGCGCTGAACCAGGAAACGGCCGAACAGGCCGGGCTGGCCCGGTCCTACGGGGTGGATATCGGGACCTATAAGGCGTGGGACGGTATAGGAAAGCAGGCGGGCTTAAACGGTGAAAACGTCGGGGACTTGTTCGAAGAATATAAAAACAAGGTTTCTGACTATATGGAGGACCCCACCAAAGGCGCCCTGCATGATGCGCTGCCGGCGCTGGGGTTTAAAGCCGGCGACTTAGCCGGCATGAATAACCAGCAGCAAGGTGAAGAGGTCATAAAGCGCCTGATGAACATGAAAGACGAGCAACGTTCAGCCGGGCTGGCCGATGCCATTTTTGGTGGAGAAGGTAACAAGCTTTTGACGTTTATGCGGCTTTCCGGGAAATCATATAAAGACCTGATGGACGAGCAGCACCGCTACAACATGGTGACGCAGGAAGGCGCCGATGGTGCCGTTGAAGGGAATATGGCTTTCAACAATCTTTGGACCGTATTCACCACCGGCGCGCAGGAAATTGCCGGCGCCATTGGCGGGGAATTGTCGCCAAAAATCCGCGAGGTGAGCGACGACCTCGCGGCATGGTTTAAAGGCGGGGGAATAAATAAAGTTAAAACGATGCTGATGGAAGATATTTATCCAGCGATTGCGAGCTTTATTAAAGGCGTTATTTATGTCGGGAAAGTGATTTACGCCGTTGCTGAAAAGTTATCCTGGCTGCTGCCGGATGAGAAAGAAATTCAGGATAAAAAGCAAAAGCTGCTCACGCAGGTAGCGGCCGGCAACTCATCCCCGGAGATGATCGGCGCGATGGCAGAGGATATGGACCTCGGCGACTGGTACAAAAAAACGATTACACCGGAAAAGACTCGACAGCTCCGCGCGCAGTGGCAGTTGAGCAAGAGCACGACTGGCGGAACGGCTTCAGCTGAAGAACAGCAAAAATTGATGGATATTGTCGATCCTGCAGCAGGCGGCAGCGGTGGCTTTGATGCGCTCTTAAATCAGGGGAAAGGCCCATCGCTCGGCGATGCGCTGGAAGGAACAAGCGGCACGGGCGGGCGTGGCACCATGCAGTTAAATCAGGACAACAAAACGACCATTGAAATCTATCAGCAGCCGGGCGAGTCGCAGGATGCACTTGCGCAGCGCATTGCCGAAACGAACAGAAGCCAGGATATGTATAACGGCCATAACATTATGGGCGACATGATCGAGGGCTGGGGCTAATGAGCGAAATTCTGGATGCCTTTTATCAAGCCGACTCCGCAAACACTGGCCCGGCCCCCAGCGATGCGCCGCGCATTATGCTTAGCTTTGGCTCGTTTGAGTTCTCTATAGATACCGCAGCATACAAGACGCTGACGCGAGAGGCGAGCTGGCGATGGGCTGAGCAGCAACGAACGGGCAAGCAAGACCTCTTGCAATACACTGGCAAGCCGGGGCGCACAGTAAAACTGGAAGGCGAGGCGCACTGTTCGTTTAGAAACGGCGTAGAGGCTATCGACGATCTTTATGACCTGGGTGACCTCGCCGAGCCTCAGCTTTTAGTGACGAGTGAAGGGGATGTGATGGGCTATTGGGTAGTAAAAGAATTTACGGACACGATAACCAGCCTTCTGCCGGGCGGCGCGGCGCGGCATAAAACTTTTTCGGTGACAATACAACATTATGGCGACGATCTGGACAACCTCTGACGGCGATGTTTTAGACGCAATTTGTGTGAAAAATTACGGCGATGCAGGGCTTAATCAGTCGCTGGCGGCGGTACTCGATGCGAATCCGGGGCTGGCTGATTTGGGGGCTATTTATCCTGCTGGCGTTGAAATTACGCTGCCGGCATGGACCGCAGAAGCAGAGGAAAGCAGCGTGAGTTTATGGGATTAAGGCATGGAATATAAACCGACATTCACCCTTACAGCTGAAGGTAAAGATATTACGCAGGCCATAGCGCGGGGGCTCAGTAATATCAAACTGACGGACTACGGCGGCGCCACGGGCAAGAGCGATACTCTTGATATCACGCTTTATTCCGAAACACTGACGCTCCCGAAAAAGGGCGCCCGGCTGCGTCTGGGGCTGGGATTTAATGACAAAATGCAGGACAAAGGCTGGTTTGTTGTGAGCAAGGTGCAGAGCAGTGGCCCGCCCCGACAAATAACGATCAGCGCCACTGCCGCGCCGATGAACAGTGCAAAGCAAAGTGGTGATGTAACAAGCCAAAAAACGCGGTCATTCGACGATGTAACTCTGGGGGATATCGTAAAAACGCTGGCCACCGACAATGGCCTGCAGGCGAAGATAGCGGAAGCACTGAGCGACATTAAAATCGCCCATATTGACCAGGTCCGGGAGTCGGACGCGGCGTTGCTGAGCCGCCTCGCGAAACAATATGACGCCGTGAGTAAGCCGAGCGGGGGATACTGGCTTTTCCTGCCGCAGGGCGATGGAACGACGGTCAGCGGCAAGCAGCTGGCATCGATAACGATAACGCCAGATAAGGGCGGCCGTTGGAACTATATCGAGGGAGAGCGAGACGGCGCTGCGAAGGGCAGCAAATCAGGTAAAGTCAGCGTGAATTACTTTGACCCTTCAACCGGCGAGACAAAAACGACACAGACGGAACATCCCGGCGGCTCAGATAAGCAGCATCCGTACACGCAGCCGAGCAAGGATGCAGCGCAGGCGAGCGCAAAGGCTAAGGCTACACAGATGAAGCGCAACGGTCGGAAAATGTCTATCACGATGCCCTGCAGGCCGTCATTACTGCCCATTACTGCAGAGTCGAGAGTCACTACCCGCGGTTTTGGTGTTCGAGAGGATCATACCTGGCTGACTGAATCTGTGAGCTTTTCGCTCAGCACTGGCGGCATGACCGTGGATTTTAGCCTGGCGACGGATATCAAGCCGCAGGGAAAAAAAGGGAAGGAAGAAAAGAAATCGGGGCCGGATTATTTTTCATAGAGTTACAGCATGCCACTCAGTATAAACGGAGTGTCCCTTCGATGATTTTGTAGATGGACAGGTCGTCTTTCCCTTCTTTTGGCAGCAAAAAATAAATTCACCCTCCACCAAAGCCTTAGCGGATCGCCGCAGTTCTTCTATTGATTCCCGAAAATTCCAAAATATACTGTATGTATAAACAGTATTTATTGGAGGTTTTATGGCGTTCCCATCCCCAGCTGCTGATTACGCCGAAAGCCGTATTTCTCTCGATCGGCAGCTGATCAGCCATCCTGCAGCGACTTACTTCATGCGGGCTATGGAAACGCATTTGCGGGCAGGGATAGTGAAGGGCGCATTGCTCGTTATCGATAACTCGGTAACAGCATGTGATGGTTCAATTCTGGTCTGCGAGCTGGAAGGTGGGTTCCAACTGCGGCGCTTACGTCTCTATCCGCGGAAATGCCTGGAGCGGATGGATACCGGAGTGAGGGAGCATTACGGAGAGGGCGTAGAGGTGTTTGGCGTCGTGACGTACATCATCAATGATGCGCGAACCGACGAGTTTGATGATAACCCGTGTATGTGAATCGTCGATGTTTGCGCTAGTTGATGTTAATTCGTTTTACGCCTCGTGCGAGACAGTATTCAGGCCAGATCTGCGGGGTAAACCTGTCGTTGTTTTGTCGAATAACGACGGCTGTGTGATTGCCCGGAGTGCGGAAGCCAAAGTGCTCGGTATCAAGATGGGAGAACCGTATTTCAAACAGCGGGATTTGTTCCAGCGCTACGGCGTGGTGTGCTTCAGCAGCAACTATGAGCTGTATGCTGATATGAGCAACCGCGTGATGACTACGCTGGAAGATATGTCTCCCCGCTGTGAGATTTACTCCATCGATGAGGCTTTCTGCGACCTGGCCGGAGTCAGAAACTGCCGGGATTTAACCGACTTCGGAAGGGAGATTCGTGCGGCAGTTTTGCAGCGTACGCGAATGACGGTCGGCGTAGGCATAGCGCAAACAAAAACCCTGGCCAAGCTGGCGAATCATGCTGCGAAGCAATGGCAAAAGCAGACGGGAGGCGTGGTTGATTTATCTAACACGGACAGGCAGCGGAAGCTGATGGCTGCGCTGCCGGTTAGCGAGGTTTGGGGCGTCGGCCGGCGCATATCAAAAAAGCTGGAAACTATGGGCATCAATACCGTTCTCCAGCTTGCGGACACCGACATTCGATTTGTCCGGAAGCACTTCAATGTGGTACTGGAGCGTACGGTTCGCGAGCTACGTGGTGAGCCTTGCCTCGGGCTGGAAGAGTTCGCCCCGACGAAGCAGGAAATTGTGTGTTCCCGTTCCTTTGGTGAACGCGTCACAGAGTACGAACAGATGCGCCAGGCTATATGCAGTTATGCTGCCCGGGGTGCAGAAAAGCTTCGCGGTGAGCATCAATACTGCAGGTATGTTTCAGCATTCGTAAAAACGAGTCCGTTTGCAGTGAATGAACAATATTACGGCAACCATGCATCAACGAAATTACTCACGCCAACGCAGGACACGCGGGATATTATCGCGGCCGCCTGCAGGTGCCTGGATGCTATCTGGCAGGATGGTCACCGATTTCAGAAAGCAGGGATCATGCTGGGAGATTTTTTCAGCCAGGGCGTGGCTCAGTTAAACCTGTTCGACGATAACGCACCCAGGCCCAACAGCGAGCAACTGATGAAGGTGCTGGACCATCTTAATGCGAAGGACGGAAGAGGGACGTTGTACTTCGCCGGGCAGGGTGTCCAGCAGGCATGGAGGATGAAGAGAGATATGCTTTCACCTCATTACACTACACGTTTTGTTGACTTGCCTAAGGTAAAATAATGTTGCTATGTGCTGGCAGTGATTTCCCCATTTCTCCCCAATAAATCTCTAAGTCAAATGATGGTTTGGACTTTTATCTGGGCATCAACATTTGGATAGTTTAGTTAGGGGTATAAGTTCGTCATCCGCCCATCTCGAATCCTCTTCAAAAGCCCTCCTGTCGCTGGTTGATTGATATCTACCTTTACGGTGTTATCCCGGAATACGTGCCCTCGACCATCCTTAATCGATGGCGGGAAAATGCGCCCTTCTCTGACCCATCGATGTACTGTTTCAAGGCTGCGTTGCCGTGGCTGACGTGTGTTCCAGTTTTGTCCTCATAACTTTATTAACAATGCTGCACAGTACCCCACATCTTATCGCAGACAACAAAAAAAACGGCTCGGTGGTTGGGATGAAATATATATTACATACAATCGGTTATGGTGTATTTTGTCCGGTTGGAACTCAAGCGCATCAAGAAATTAGGTAGAAAAAAAATCAAGTTTTTAGGGGGCGTAATCAAGGAAAATCCATAGCTTGAGCCGATCGTTTGATTTTTCTTGATTGGTTCTGTCGATCATTGTATATTCTGATCATCACCAGATTGAGGTAAGCCAATGTCGAAAAATATCTTTAGTTACGCAGAGTTTTATGGCTTCCTCCAGGCTCTACCGGACTTGGGTATTGTTCCTGAGGCGACTGCCCGAAACTTGAAAGAATCGTCCCTTCGGTTGTTTAATGTCACCTCGCCACTTCCTGAAACTGATATTCGCGACTTAGACGTTAACGAAGTGGTGGGAGATTATAAAATGTTTTCGTCAGTGGATGTTTCACGTGCAACTATTCAGTCATATAAAAGCCGATTACTTTCCGCCATTCAGAAATTCGTTGAATTCCAACAATTAAAATATGGGGTAGTGATGGAGAGCATTCCTCAAGAAGAATCAGTTAAACCAAAGCGTCGCAAACGAGTAGATGGTAAACACGAGAATGCTTTGGAAGCGATAAAAACATTTGCGCTCCCTATACCTATTCGCGATGGGTTGATTCTTAGAATTGAAAATATGCCAATGGATTTGAGCTTTGATGAGGCCGAACGCATAGCTACTATCATCAAGTCATTTGCCATCAAATAGTAAAAAAGCCCCGCTGCAAACGGGGCTTTTAGGGTCGGAAATACTGCAAATATTTCCGGAGTGTATGGAGGATTGCCCACCGCTACACCTATATATCAACGGAATTAGGATAGCGGTTCTCCAAATAAACTACAACCTGTACGGGTAAACAGGCTGTATACAAAAACAGGAGAAAAATCATGGCTCATGATGCAAATCGTAATGACTTCATCTACGAACACGACAAGCCGGTTTATGTCCGCAGCTACTGCCGCGTCCGTTTCGGTGAACTCGAAAATGTTCGTCAACACTTCCGTTCTTACCCGAACTGCTGAAGATAACTAAAATCCCCCGGCCAGCTTGGCTGGGGGTTTTTATCTCAGCGGACTCTCTCATATCTACTCACAATCAACTCACTTCGTTATCTGACCGCCTGTCCTGCCATCAAAGTAGGAACTAGCTCGCCGTAATGTAACCGGCTGTAACTAAACGAAGTTATGTGAGGGTGATAGCTACATAAGAGCTAAGCTGCCCCGCCGTAACAGGGCGGTAAATTTTAAGCTAATGACGCCATGCATCGGCAATCTTTTTCCCAGCGTAAGCTCTCTTGCCGCGCCACCTCTCCCAGCCTCATGATCTCTTCAATGGTCAGGTTTTTAAGATTGTCATGCCCGATCACCACATAACCACACCGACGCAGCATTTCCGTGTGACCATCAACGGTGGCCACAAGCTCTTCAGGGCGTAATGCGTTCATTGCTACCACCTGGCCCCGATCGTTCACATCAGTGATATAGCGAAAGGCGCTGCCGGCAGGGAACATTGGCAGAGTGGGAAGGGAAGGTGGCGCGGTATATTCTCTCAGCTGGTTCTCCATGCGATCGAACTCGGCAATGTAGGCTTCTTTAAATGCCGCTGCCTTTTTGCCAGTAAATCCCATCACCAGGAAGAAGAAGCCGTTACGTGTCATTTCGTAGGCTTCGATCTCGCGTTCGTCAAAGCCTGCCTGGGCATTTACTACGACGGCTGAAAAGTTAGCCGTCGTGAAGTTTGCCGAGCAATCAAGCAGCCTAATTTTCTGTAAAACGTTTTTATGCTCTTTGCCAAAGAAGTTGGCAACGGCGATCGAGGTGGTAACGGCGCGGTTATTGTTGACGGTGATTTCAGGTGTTACTGAAGATAGAAGATCGCTCATGATGAAATTCCTTGTAAGTAAGGATAATCACCACTACTGACGCCAATCAGTGGGTGGTGAGGCGTACAAGGTTGGCGTAACCGGTCATCACGAAACCCGGCGAGCCTTTCGGCTCCCTTGCACACCCCACCATAATTTGGGTGCGGCTGTGCTTAGCGCATAAAAAAACCGCAAACGCGGCTATGCGTCGTGATGTAGTCCGGGACGCCAATCCCGGCACCAGATTTTGCTGGTGCACGGCGAGTATCGAAAAAAATCATCCTGGTGTCAATTTCCTGTCAAAAAAAGTGCCTTTTCAAATCCGATTTAGGTCCGATTTTGGGGGCAAATTTGGGGGCAAAATCGCGTTTGGGGGCAGATTTGGGGGCATGTCAATGACTGTATATGTCCCCAGGTGTCTGTTTTTAGTTCCTTTCAAGTGGCTGATAATTATATAAAATATAAGATTATCAATAACCTAAAAATTACGGTACTATACCCCCCTACAGTACCAAAGGGGCGGTTATGCCACACTCTCCGGAAGACAAAAAACGCATTTTGACCCGCGTCAGGCGCATTCGCGGCCAGGCGGAGGCGCTTGAGCGCGCGCTGGAAAACGGCGATCCGTGCCTCGCCATTTTGCAGCAGATCGCCGCCGTTCGCGGCGCGGCCAACGGCCTGATGGGCGAAATGATGGAAATTCACCTTAAAGATGAGCTGGTCAGCGGCGACACGTCTGAAGAGCAGCGTGCGCTGCGGATGGCGGAAGTCGGGAATTTGCTGCGCTCTTATCTAAAATAAAAACACCCCCACCAAAAGGAAGAAAACGATGAAATCACGTGCTGCGGTGGCCTTTGGGCCGGGTAAACCTTTAGAAATAGTTGAAATCGACGTCGCGCCACCGCAAAAAGGTGAAGTGCTGGTGAAAATCACCCATACCGGCGTTTGCCATACCGATGCCTTTACGCTGTCCGGCGATGATCCGGAAGGCGTGTTCCCGGCGGTGCTGGGCCACGAAGGCGGCGGCATCGTGGTTGAAGTGGGCGAGGGCGTGACCAGCCTGAAGCCGGGCGACCACGTCATTCCGCTTTATACCGCAGAATGCCGCGAGTGTAAGTTCTGTAAGTCCGGCAAAACCAACCTTTGCCAGGCCGTGCGCGCCACCCAGGGGAAAGGGCTGATGCCGGATGGCACGACCCGCTTCTCCTACAAGGGCGAGCCAATTTATCACTACATGGGCACCAGCACCTTCAGCGAATATACCGTGGTGGCGGAGATCTCTCTGGCGAAAGTAAACCCTCAGGCGCCGCTGGATAAAGTGTGTCTGCTTGGCTGCGGCGTAACTACCGGCATTGGCGCGGTGCACAATACGGCGAAAGTGAAAGAGGGGGATACCGTCGCGGTATTTGGCCTCGGCGGGATCGGCCTGGCGGTGATTCAGGGCGCGGTGCAGGCAAAGGCCGGGCGCATTATTGCCATTGATACCAACCCGGAGAAATTTACTCTCGCCCGCGAAATGGGCGCGACCGACTGCATCAACCCGAAAGATCACGAGCAGCCAATTCAGGATGTGATCGTCGAGCTGACCGACGGCGGGGTGGATTACAGCTTCGAATGTATCGGCAACGTGAACGTGATGCGTTCCGCGCTGGAATGCTGCCATAAAGGCTGGGGTGAGAGCGTGATTATCGGCGTGGCGGGCGCAGGTCAGGAAATTAAAACCCGTCCATTCCAGCTGGTGACCGGCCGCGTATGGCGTGGCTCGGCGTTCGGTGGCGTTAAAGGCCGTACTCAGCTGCCGGGCATGGTGGAAGACACCATGGCGGGTAAAATCAATCTCGACCCGTTCATCACTCACCGTATGCCGCTGGATAAGATCAACGAAGCGTTTGATCTGATGCACGAAGGCAAATCTATTCGCACCGTGATCCACTTCGGTGAAGAGTAAGCAGTAAAAAGGGAAGGCTTAGTGCCTTCCCGTATTGAGCGACAACATTGGGAGGCTAAAAGCCTCCCTTTTGTTTATTGCTGCAGGTCGAAACGGTCAAGATTCATGACTTTCGTCCACGCGGCGATAAAGTCTTTGGTGAATTTCTCTTCCGCATCCTGGCTGGCATAAACTTCGGCCAGCGAGCGCAGCACGGCGTTAGAGCCAAAGACCAGATCGGCACGGGTGCCGGTGTATTTCACTTCCCCGCTGAGGCGGTCGCGGCCCTCAAACAGTTCAGAACTTGCGTCGGTGGCTTTCCACTCGGTGCGCATATCCAGCAGATTGACGAAGAAATCGT
This sequence comes from Cedecea neteri, assembly GCF_000757825.1. Lineage (GTDB taxonomy): Bacteria > Pseudomonadota > Gammaproteobacteria > Enterobacterales > Enterobacteriaceae > Cedecea > Cedecea selenatireducens. The sequence continues at coordinate 385,871 of NZ_CP009451.1, read as the reverse complement.
TGGTCAGCTCGCCCGGACGAGAAGTTAGCCCGCCGTGCTGGCTTTCATCGTAGTTAACCCCCAGCGCACGCAAACCACCAATCAGCACCGTCAGCTCAGGCGCGGTCAGCGTCAGCTGCTGTGCTTTGTCGATCAGCAGCGCTTCGGTTGACGTAGCGTTGGCGACGCGCCGATAGTTTCTGAAGCCATCGGCGGCCGGTTTCAGCAGCTCAAAGGATTCGATGTCGGTCTGCTCCTGAGTGGCGTCAACGCGACCCGGCGTAAACGGCACTTTGCTGTGGCTGGCCTTCTCAATACCCACCACGCCGGCCAGCACGATAACATCGGCCAGAGACGCTTTACCGGAGGCCTTTTGAATCGCTTCCAGCACCGGCAGGGCGCGAGCCGCAACGGCGTTTACTTCCCAACCACGCTGTGGAGCCAGAGCTAGTCGGGCACCGTTCGCGCCACCGCGTTTGTCGCCGCCACGGAAGGTTGAGGCTGAAGCCCACGCGACAGACACCAGTTCGCTGACGGACAGGCCTGAATCAGCAATAGCGTTCTTGAGCGAGTCAATGTCTGCGCTGGACGGTGCGTGGGTGGCTTGCGGTAACGGATCCTGCCAAATCAGATCTTCTTTTGGTACTTCCGGCCCGATGTAACGTGCTTTTGGCCCCATATCGCGGTGCGTCAGTTTATACCAGGCGCGGGCGAAGGCTTCGTTGAAGGCCTGTGGGTCGTTCAGGAAGCGGCGAGAAATTTTCTCGAACTCCGGATCGAAGCGTAGCGTAAGGTCGGTCACCAGCATCGTTGGTTTACGTTTTTTAGCCGGGTCAAACGGATCGGGAATGATATCCGGGCCGTTGGTCGCCTCAAACTGAATGGCGCCTGCCGGGCTGCGGGTTTGCACCCAGTCATAGCCGAACAGGTTTTCAAAGAAGTAGTTGCTCCACTGGGTTGGCGTTTGCGTCCAGACCACTTCCAGGCCGGAAGTGATGGCATCTGCGCCGACGCCGCTGTTGTAGCTGCTTGCCCAGCCAAGACCCTGCGATTCGAGCGGGGAAGCTTCCGGATCTGCGCCCACGTGGGTGGCGGCGGCAGAGCCGTGCGTTTTACCTAAAGTATGGCCGCCGGCAATCAGCGCGACGATCTCTTCGTCGTCCATGCCCATGTTGCCAAAGGTGGCGCGGATAGCAGGCGCCGCAGAAAGCGGATCGCCGCTGTGCTCAGGGCCCTCCGGGTTCACGTAAATCAGGCCCATTTCGGTGGCGCCCAGCGGGGCCTGAGCCAGAGATTCCGGGTGGCGGTGCTCCAGCCACTCTTTCTCGCTGCCCCAGTTCACGTCGAGGTCTGGTTCCCACACGTCTTCACGACCGGCACCGAAGCCAAAGGTACGGAAGCCCGCGTTTTCCAGCGCCACGTTACCGGCAAGAATAATCAGGTCAGCCCAGGAAATTTTCTGGCCGTATTTTTGTTTAACAGGCCACAGCAGGCGGCGGGATTTATCGAGGCTGACGTTATCTGGCCAGGAGTTCAGCGGAGCAAAACGCTGTTGACCGCGGCCGGAACCACCGCGGCCGTCGCGGGAGCGATAGGTGCCCGCGCTGTGCCACGCCATACGGATAAAGAGACCGATATAGCTGCCCCAGTCGGCAGGCCACCAGGACTGAGAATCTGTCAACACTGCTTTGATGTCGCCTTTCAGGGCATAGTAATCGAGTTTGCTAAATTCTTTGCGGTAGCTGAAGTTGCCGTCCAGCGGGTTAGAGCGGTTGGAATGTTGGTTCAACAGGTCGACGCGCAGCTGATGCGGCCACCAGTCCTGATTGCTGGTCCCTTCGCCGGCGATATCCGTGCTCTGGCCGTGGTGAAATGGGCACTTTCCTGCGCCCGCTGAGGAAGCGTCGTGTAAGTCAGTAGAATTGCTCATTTTGCTCTCCGTTATATGTATGCCCGCTAACGATAGTCTGTACGATCGATAATTAATATCTGGATGGGCCTACGAATTTGATAGCCATTACCTTTTAAACGCAAAATTTTACGACCCTATAATTTTAGTTCTGATTGGTTGATTTGCAGGAAAAACCCGTCTGATTGTCTGGAAAATAAACGAAGCGGAAACGTGCTGGCTGGAGAGGTAAGAGGGGACAGATGAACGCACACCCAGGGTGGCGCTCATCCGTGGAGAGCGGTTACTGAGCAGTCGGTTTCAGCAGGGTATTCTCCGGGGTTTTCTGCGCCAGGAATTGCTGCTGGAAAATGCACATCCGAATGGCATCGCGGTACTGACCGTTGATAAAGAATTCGTGGATCAGCTCGCCTTCGACGATAAAGCCCAGCTTTTTGTAGATATGGACCGCTTTCTCGTTCTCTTTGTCGACAATCAGGTACAGCTTGTAGAGGTTGAGCACGGTAAAGCCGTAGTCCATCGCCAGCCTGGCGGCGCGAGAGGCGAGCCCTTTGCCCTGAAACTCCGGGGTGATGATTATCTGAAACTCAGCCCGGCGGTGAATATGGTCGATTTCTACCAGCTCAACCAGGCCCGCGTTCACGCCGTTGCAGTCGATAACAAAGCGACGTTCGCTCTGATCGTGGATGTGTTTATCATACAGGTCCGAAAGCTCAACGAATGCTTCGTAAGGCTCTTCAAACCAGTAGCGCATGACGCTGGCGTTATTGTCTAACTGATGGACGAAACGAAGATCTTCGCGCTCAAGGGGGCGAAGTCGGATAGGCGGTGGGTTACTCATAGCAAATCCTTGCGCAGATGGTGGCGAGGCTTCTTATGCAGAAGCCTCGTAGAGGTAGGGATGATTATGGATTAACGGCGCGGCCGGTGCGACGATCCAGGCAGCGCAGGGTGTTCGGCTCCCAGTAGGCGTTCACGTTGGCGCTCTGCTGGCATTTGTCGAAGGTATCCTGCGCGGCATCCTGTTTATCCCAGTTTTTATCGCCACGTGCAGATTCACGGTCAAAGACCTTTTCGTTATGGCGATTGATTTTCTGGCGCAGGCCGCGGGTGTCGTTCCACTGCTCTTTTTCTTCCGCCGCACGCTGGCGGGTCAGAGAGTTCTCTTGTCCCCCGACGCCGTTCCCGGCCCCCTGAACAACGACAACGTTGGTGTCTGCCTGAACCGGTACGGAAACAATGAATGCGGCACCCAGCAAGGCTAACGGCATCCATGACAGAGACTTACGAAGGATTGAGTTCATTAAGATTTCCTTTTAGGTTTAACGCTACTAATCATATCATTGGGCTTGATTAGCGCCTAATTGCGCCTTTCATGGACACCATTATTACTGAAGAAAACACAATATGATCAAAACAACGCTGCTATTTTTTGCCACCGCGCTGGCGGAGATTATTGGCTGCTTCCTGCCGTGGCTATGGCTAAAGCGTAACGGCTCGCCGCTGTTATTGCTGCCGGCAGCGCTGTCGCTGGCGATGTTTGTCTGGCTGCTGACGCTGCATCCTGCCGCCAGCGGGCGGGTCTATGCTGCCTATGGCGGGGTATATGTTGTCACCGCGCTGCTTTGGTTGAGAGTTGTGGACGGCGTGAAGCTGAGTATCTATGACTGGACCGGAGCCGCAATTGCCTTCTGCGGCATGCTTATCATCGTTGCGGGCTGGGGCCGGGCCTGAATTTATTCGCCGCGAATAGCAAAAAAGAGAATAAAAAAACGGAGCTGCAACGGCTCCGTTTCTATTTATACCGCAAGAATTATCCTTCGCGGTGCACGCTCAATCCGGCAAACGACTGGCTAACCGGCATCATTTCCAGGGTATTAATATTGACGTGTTTCGGTAATGTTGCCACCCACCAGACCGCCTCGGTAACGTCTTCCGGCGTCAGCGCGTTGGCGTTCTCGTAGGTTTTCCCGGCTTTGTCATCGTCGCCTTTAAAGCGCACGTTGGAAAACTCGGTGCCGCCGACCATGCCCGGTTCGATATCGGTCACGCGAACGGCGGTTTTGTGCAGGTCGGTACGCAGGTTAAGGCTGAACTGACGCACAAATGCTTTGGTTGCTCCGTACACGTTGCCGCCAGCGTAAGGCCAGCTTCCCGCCGTAGAACCGATGTTAATAATATGGCCGCGATTACGCTCGACCATCCCCGGCAATACGGCGCGGGTCATGTAGACCAGGCCCTTGTTGTTGGTATCGATCATGTTTTCCCAGTCGTCGACGTTGGCTTTATGCGCAGGCTCCATGCCCAGCGCCAGCCCGGCGTTATTGACCAGAATATCAATCTGCTGCCATTGGGCAGGCAGGCTAGCCAGCGCTTCTTCTATAGCGGCGCGGTTGCGTACATCCAGCTGCAGCGTAAGCAGGTTGTCGCCCAGCTCTTCTTTAAGCTCAAGCAGGCGTTCCTGACGGCGGCCGGTGGCAATAACCTTGTGGCCATTTTTAACGAAACGGCGGGTAATGCTTTCGCCAAAGCCCGCGGTAGCACCCGTAACCAGTACAATCATCTCTCTGTTCCTCAACGCTTTTGTCCTGCACTACCTTAGCACGCTAACGGGCCTCGGTAATCTTAGTTTTCTTTTAAGAAACGTGTCGAAATACGCTATAACTAACCCACATTTCAGGTTACCGGGAGTAGAGGATGTTGCACAGCAACCCGTTTTTCCAGCCGAGCTTATTGCCTTATCAGGCGCCGCATTTCGATGAGATCACCCACGAGCATTACCGCCCGGCCTTCGACGAAGGTAAGCGAATCAAGCGTGAAGAAGTTGCCGCCATCGCCGGTAACCCGGCAGCCCCGACGTTTGACAATACTTACCTGGCTCTGGAGAAAACCGGCGCGATGCTCGGGCGTGTCACCACCGTTTTCTACGCGATGACTTCGGCGCACACCAATGATTTCCTCCAGCAGCTGGACGAAGAATTCTCCACCGAACTGGCCGAGCTGGCGGATGAAATTCGCCTGAACGACGTCTTATTCTCTCGTCTTAATCGCGTTTATGAGCAGCGCCACGATCTTAATCTTGAGGCAGAATCCCTGCGGCTGGTGGAAGTTACCTGGCAATATTTCAAGCTGGCGGGCGCTACGCTCGGCGAGCAGGACAAAACCCGCCTGAAAGCGCTGAATAAAGAGAGCGCACAGCTGACAAGCCAGTTTAATAACCGCCTGCATGCGGCAGATAAAGCCGGTGGGCTGGTAGTTGAAAGCGTTGAGGCGCTTGAAGGCTTAAGCAGCGCGGAAATTGCGGCGGCGGCGCAGGCCGCTGCCGACAAAGGTCTCGAGGGGAAATGGTTACTTCCATTGCTCAACTTTACCCAGCAGCCGGCGCTGCAAAGCCTGAGCAATCGGGCAACGCGACAGGCGCTTTTTGAGGCTGGCTGGACGCGTTCCCAGCGTAATGATGCCCACGATACTCGCGCTATTGTCGCCCGTCTGGCCACGCTGCGAGCCGCTCAGGCAAACCTCTTAGGCTTTGAAAACTATGCCGCATGGAAAATGGCCGACCAGATGGCGAAAACGCCTGACGCGGCGTTACGCTTTATGCGGAACATCGTGCCTGCCGCAACCGGGCGCGCTCGCCGCGAGCTGAAAGACATTCAGGACGTGATTGACGCTCAAAAAGGGGGCTTCCAGGCTGCGACATGGGACTGGCAGTTCTATGCCGAACAGGTGCGTAGCGCGAAGTACGATCTCGACGAAGGGCAAATCAAACCCTACTTTGAACTTAACGGCGTGCTGACCAACGGCGTCTTCTGGGCCGCCAGTAAGCTCTTCGGGCTGCGTTTTGTGGAGCGCTTTGATATCCCGACTTATCACCCGGATGTGCGTACCTGGGAAATTTTCGACAAAGACGGCCGTGGAATGGCGCTGTTTTACGGCGATTTCTTTGCCCGCGACAGCAAAGGCGGCGGGGCGTGGATGGGGAATTTTGTTGAACAGTCCACGCTGTTTGACGCGATGCCGGTTATCTACAACGTCTGCAACTATACGAAACCCGCTTCCGGCGAGGCCGCGCTGATTTCCTGGGATGACGTAGTGACGCTGTTCCACGAGTTCGGCCATACGCTGCACGGCCTGTTTGCTACGCAGCGTTATGCGAGTCTTTCAGGCACCAACACGCCGCGTGATTTTGTGGAGTTCCCGTCGCAAATCAACGAGCACTGGGCGAGCCATCCAGAGGTCTTTGCTAACTATGCCCGTCATTACCAGACCGGCGAATCGATGCCCGAGTCGCTGCGCGGCAAGCTGTTCCGCTCCGCGCAGTTCAACAAAGGCTACGACATGACCGAACTGCTGGCGGCGGCGCTGCTGGACATGAACTGGCACAGCCTGGCGCCAGATGCGGATATTGACGACGTGACGCGTTTTGAAGCCGAAGCGCTGGAAAAAGAACATATTAATCTGGCAGAAGTCCCGCCACGCTACCGCAGCAGCTATTTTGCCCACATTTTCGGCGGCGGCTACGCGGCGGGTTATTACGCCTATATCTGGACGCAAATGCTGGCGGATGACGGCTATCGGTGGTTTGTGGAGCAGGGCGGGCTCACGGCTGAAAACGGCCAGCGCTTCCGCGAAGCGATTCTCTCACGCGGTAACAGTAGCGATCTGGAAGCGTTATACCGTGACTGGCGAGGATACGATCCGCGCAGTGAGCCGATGCTGAAAAATCGAGGTCTGGCCGAGGAATAATGTCGAAGAAAGCGCTCTCACTAGTGTAGCCACAGTGAAATCGCACTTAACGCAAACTGCAAAGCCCTGATTTGCGTTAAGTGCCTTAAAAATCAAACAGAATATATCCGTGCATTGTGCAGGGTTGATGGCTATAAATTTCTAACCTGCTCGGGAAAACGCAGGGTGCTTCTGGGTTACTTTGAATAATTACGGGGCCTGATCGATGTCGGCAGGCTCCCGGATTTTCACCCTCCGCGTTACGCTTCCGTTGACTCGTCGTCTTTGCCGTAGAAAAGCTTGCCAATTTTGATCAGCGGGCGGTCATTCGCTTTTCTGTGCAGGTTGGTGTCGCGCAGGGAATAGACGCAGCCGCAGTACTCCTGCTGGTAAAACTGTTCGCGCTTGCTGATCTCTATCATCCGCGAGGAGCCGCCCTGTTTACGCCAGTTATAATCCCAGTAGCTCATGCCTTCATAAGGCGCCGCGGCGCGATGCCCGCAGTCGTTAATCTGCTGCATGTTCTTCCAGCGCGAAATACCCAGCGAGCTGCTGATGACGTTAAACCCGTTTTCGTGCGCGTACAGCGCGGTGCGTTCGAAACGCATATCGAAGCACATCGTGCATCTGACGCCGCGCTCCGGTTCCCACTCCATGCCTTTCGCCCGCTCGAACCAGTTGTCGGAGTCGTAATCCGCGTCGATAAACGGCACGCCGTGCTGTTCCGCAAAACGAATGTTTTCATCCTTGCGCAGCAGGTACTCTTTCTGAGGATGAATATTAGGGTTGTAAAAGAATACGGTGTATTCGATACCGGACGCGTGTATGGCTTCCATGACTTCGCCCGAGCAGGGGGCGCAGCAGGAGTGCAGCAGGAGTTTCTTTTCGTTATTAGGCAGTTGTAAAACTGGCCGGATAAATTCTTGCATAGCGATATTCCTGAAACGTACTTATTTTTTGCCAAAGGGTAGCAGGATTAAGGGCGTGGAATCACCATAAATAAGTAAAGATACTGATGTTTGGGAGGGGGAAGCAGGGCGTGGGAATGAGTAGCGAAGAGCAGGTTTGCCCTTCGCTAATGGGATTTAGAGTTTTTCCAGCTCGTTCAGCACGGCTTCCGGCATGGAAGGGCGGCCGTTAGCCAGGCAGGTTGCCACAAACGTTGCTTCGGCATAAACCACGCCGTCGACCTTGATCTGCTGGGCGAAGTTTACGCGATTGCGTTTTTCGTTGCGCTCAAGCTGGCAGGTGACCTCAACGTTGTCGCCCTTTTGCAGGCTTTTACGAAAGCGCAGGGAGTACTCCAGCACCATATAAAGCTTGCCCTGGCGGAACTCTTCCTCGATATCAATACCCAGCGCCTCACGCATGTAGGCGTGGCGAGTCCACTCCATGTAAAACGGATAGTACAGGCCGTCTACCACGCCCTGAAAATCGATATGGCTTTCATCAACTTCATAATGCTTAGAAAACATATAGCTGTCCTGATGTTATGTAGGTAAAAAGTTTTGCCAGCCAGAAAACGCTGCTCTGGCTGTTTTTTGCACAGTGCGTTAGTGGTACAATAGCCCTGATTTCACAACCAAACAGAGGAATACCATGGATACCGAGATAACCCCAGCCACCTTAGCGTTTGAATTTCTCCGCCGCGAACAAGAGCAGTTAACCCCCGCACAATTCCTGATCCGCCTGCAGCAGTTAAAGCTGGAGTTTGCCGATCTGCTGGGTTTAACCCACCTTGAGCTGCGTGAAGAAATCTCCCATGCGCACCGGTTGGGGATTCACTGATCCCTCTCTGTCAGCAGTGCTGCTTAAGAGCCACCCTTCGCGGTGGCTTTCTGTTTTTAGCGTGAAAAGAAAATCAGCTTTAGCCCCAAAATCCCCATCACGCCGCCCGCTAAGCGGTCAATCACGGTTTTAAAGCGCAGGTAGGCGTTGCGCGGTCTTTCCGAAGAAAGAACCAGCGTCACAATCGAATACCATCCCGCATCAATCACAAAGCACAGCACCGGCAGCACGACGTAATAAAACGCCGGGATTTCGCGCGGCAGCAGTGCGGTAAAAATACTGGCAAACACCACGGCGGTTTTCGGGTTGCTTAGCTGGGTGAACAGCCCGTCGCGGAACGTCGCCATCATGCTTTTATCGCTTTTCCCCACCGCGCCTACGTGCAGCGGCTCGCGCGAGTGCTTGATTATCTTATAAGCCAGCCACAGCAGATAAAGCCCCCCGGCTATCTTGATCCCGGTATACGCCACCGGCACCGCCAGCAAAAAGGCCTGTAGCCCTAGCAGCGCCATCAGTGAGAAAGCGGCCGCACCTACGCCGGTGCCCAGCGCGGTCACCAGCCCGTGCGCCCGGGAGCGTGCCACGGCATTTTGGGCGACATAAACAAAACTTGGGCCGGGGCTCATTGCGCCCAGGGTAACGGTGGCGGTGATAGCGAAAAGGGTGGTGATGGCGCTCATCTACGGGATCCTGTTGGTTGGAAAACAATTTTTTAACCTGAAAGCGCACAGGGTGACAACCGCAAGTGTGTGCCGATTTATTACCGCCGCTCTCGCAGCCTGTCGATCATCCATCGGCCCGCTGGCCCTGGCGGCGTTTTGTTCGACCACGCCACGTCCACCTCAAGCATTTGCGGCCAGCCGTCTACATTCAGCGGCTTAAGCACGCCGTGCCCGAACTGTTCAACCAGCCAGCTCGGTAAAATGCCCCAGCCAAATCCCTGCTCCGCCATCTCAAGCAGCAGCAGTAAAGAAGGGGACGACCAGACGGGGCCGTGTGCCGCCACGTTGCCAGGGCGGACAAAGGTTTTAAGCACCAGCTGGCGCACGGTATGCAGCTCATCCATGCGGACCTCTTTTTGTTTTGCAAGCCTATGGTCGCGATGGATGAATATCGTCATTTCTGCGCCAACCTGGAGGCGGGCGACGGTGATATCCGGCGGATAACTCTCCTGAACCCGCAGCACGCCGACGTGGGCACGACCAATCTGCAGGCTATCAATCACGTCTTCATCTTCGGCGATGATGCACTCGAACTCAATATCCGGGTAGCGCTCGGAAAACTGCTTCAGGATGGATTCGTGATGGGCGGTTTGCCACATGTCAGACAAGACAAAAGTCAGCAGAGGCTCGACGTTGTCCGCCAGCCTGACGGAAACTTCATCCAGCCGCTCGCTGGCGGCAAAAATTGCCTGCACGTAGGGCAAAACTCGCTGTCCGTGTGGGGTCAGCGTCGGCTGCCGCGCGTGGCGGTCAAACAGCGTCACGCCAAGATCTGCCTCCAGATTGGCAATGGCGCTGCTGATAGTTGACTGGCTCTTTTTCAGCTTGCGCGCGGCGGCGGAAAAAGAGCCCGTTTCAACGGCCTGCAAAAAGGCTTCCAGTGATTCCGGAGAGTAACGCATAAACTATCGCTTTTATCGATGGCTGTTAGCTATATTATATCAATAATTGCGATGATAATGGCGACCTTGTGAAAAAGGAGTCATCAAAATGAAATCGCAAAACAACAGAAGCCTGTCTGAGCGCATCGTGCATGCCGTCGGCTTCGAAGTCATCGCCATTGGTATCTGTGCGCCAACCGCCGCCTGGCTGATGAACAAACCGCTGTTCCAGATGGGCGCTCTGGCCATCATGCTGTCCACCGTCGCGATGGTCTGGAACATTATTTATAACACCGGGTTTGATAAATTTTACCCGCCGTCACGCAAGCGCACGATGCCGCTGCGTATTGCTCACGCGCTGGGCTTCGAAGGCGGCTTTATTCTGATTGGCCTGCCGCTCGCCGCGTGGATGCTGAACGTCACGCTGCTGCAGGCGCTGATGGTAGAGATTGGCTTCTTCCTGTTCTTCCTGCCGTACACCGTGGTTTATAACTGGTGCTACGACTGGCTGCGCGCCAAACGCTTTCAAAGCGCAACCAGCAGAGAGATGAAAAAACAGTCCTGATTTGCAGGATTGTGCAAGCATCAAACAGGATTGCGCTACAGGAAACCGGGCGTGTTCGCCGACACTTTAAGCGTCAGACACAACCCCCTGGAGCGCAAAAAATGAAAACCCTCGACACGCTTTATATTAACGGTCAGCACGTCACGCCTCACGGCACCGAAGTGCTGACCTTAATTCATCCGATCAGCGAGCAGCCCGTCGCACAGGTTCGCCTGGCGGACGAAGAAGACACCCGCCTCGCCATTGCCGCCGCCAAAACGGCTTTCCCGCAAATGCGTCTTTCCAGCCGCGAGCAAAGGATTCTCTGGCTACAACACCTGCACGATGCCGTCAAAGCACGCGAAGAAGAGCTGGTTGAAACCATGGTGGACGAATACGGCTGCCCGCTGGCTTTTGCCCGGAGCACCGTGACTCGCGCCTACAACAGCTTCCTGCAGGCGATCGATCTGCTAAAGGACTACTCGTTTGAAACCCAGGTGGGGATGGCGAAAGTGGTCATGGAGCCGCTGGGCGTGGTCGGCCTGATTACGCCGTGGAACGCTAACTATGGCTTCATCGCCGGTAAGCTGTCGATGGTGATTGCCTCCGGCAGTACCGCAGTTATTAAACCAAGCGAACTGAGTGCGCGCCAGACGGCTATCATTACCGAATGTTTGCACGATGCCGGTCTGCCAAACGGGGTGATTAACATTGTCACCGGCCTGGGTAACGTAGTTGGGGCAGAAATCACCCGCCACCCGGACGTGGCTAAAATCTCTTTCACAGGCTCAACGGCGGTGGGCAAAACTATCGCCCGCGACGGGGCGGCAACCATGAAGCGCGTAACCCTTGAACTTGGCGGCAAGTCTGCCAACGTGCTGCTCGATGATGTCGATCTCGAGACCGCCATTCCGCTGGCGCTGCAGGTGATGAGCTGGAACAGCGGCCAGGCTTGTATAGCCGGTACGCGCCTGTTAGTGCAGGCAGACAAGCTGGAGGCCGTGAAAGCGCAGATCCTTAAACACCTGGCTATTCTGGTCCCGGGCAACCCGCGAGACGCAAAAACGACGATTGGGGCGGCTGTGACAGCGCGTCAGTACGAGCGAGTGCAGGATTATATTCGTACCGGGCTTGCCGAAGGCGCGGAGCTTCTGTGCGGCGGTGAAGGGCGTCCTGAGGGGCTTGAAAGCGGCTACTTTGTTAAACCGACGGTGTTTGTTAACGTTCGCAATGAGATGACCATCGCCCAGCAGGAAATCTTTGGCCCGGTGCTGTCGGTGATTACCTACCGCGATGATGCCGAAGCGGTCCAGATTGCCAACGATACGGTTTACGGGCTACAGGCCTACGTCAGCGGTAAAAACGCCGAACGAACCGCCGCCGTTGCCCGTCAGCTTATTGCCGGGCGCGTGTTTGTGAACGGCGTTTACGATGAGCCGCTCGCGCCGTTTGGCGGTTTTAAACAGTCCGGTCTTGGCCGTGAATTTGGCACCTACGGGCTGGAAGCGTATCTTGAACCCAAAGCCATTATGGGACTGTAATATGCAACAACCTGAGCGGCCTGCGGGCCGCATTATCGAAGAGCTGTGCCAGCGCGTGGCCCGTCGCTACACGGCGGGCGGCAGCGGCGTGAAAGAGCTCAGCTGCGCCTTACCGTGGCTCAGCTTTATCCGCATAGACCAGCCTACATTGCTGAACCGGGGCATGCTTTCACCGTCGATGTGCATGGTGCTGCAGGGCAGCAAAAAGATGCTGATAGGTGACAACGTCACGGAATACGGGCCGGGCAGCTATTCGCTGGCGGCCGTGGATATGCCCGTTTCCGGCCAGGTTACTCAGGCCTGCGAAGAACAACCTTACTACGGGGTGCGCATCGATCTCGACGGCAAAGAAATAGCCGACCTGGTAGTGAACATGAACGTCGTGCTGCCGGACGGCAACGGCGAGAAAACCGGGGCCTGGGTGGCCGCCGCCGAAGAAGAACTCCAGGCCGCGTTCCTGCGCCTGGTCACGCTGCTGGACAGCCCGCAGCATCTGCATGCCCTCGCGCCGCTGATCAAACAAGAAATTCTTTACCGGCTGGTTATTGCCCCCGCCGGGGCATCTTTCTGGAAACAGGCATTAGGCTGGGCGCAGGGCAAAGGCGTGGGGGAAGCCATCAGTTGGATAAAAGAAAACTACGCCGAGCCGCTGGTCATCGACGAGCTGGCAAAACGAGTTGGCATGAGCGCATCCAGCCTGCATCACCGCTTTAAAGCCCTAACTATCATGAGCCCGCTACAGTACCAAAAACAAATTCGCCTGCTGGAGGCACGCCGTCGCTTATTAAGCCGTGAAGGGGATGTGGCAAGCGTTGCCTGGAAGGTGGGCTATGATTCCCCCTCCCAGTTTAATCGGGAGTACCGCCTCGCGTTTGGCGCTTCTCCGCTGCAGGACATTGACGCCCTGCGCCAGCAGGGCACTTCGCTTTAGGCCGTTTTCCGCGCCACGATAAACAGGCGTGGGAACGGCATCAATACGTTGCCGTCATGCTGCTTGCGGTAGGCGCGTTGCAGCAGCTGGTGATAGCGCTCAATAAACGCCTCATGCTGAACCGCGTCGAGCCCGTTCAGGTAAGGACGAAGGCCGGTTGAGCTTAGCCATTCGATAATCGCGCGGGCAGACGGCATGACGTGGAAATAGGTTGTGCGCCAGATATCGACCGTACAGCCGCTTTCGGCCAGCAGATCGTAATACTCCTGAGCCGTCAACAAGGCTTCGCGGCTTGAGCGCGAGATCCCCAGTTCGTCTGCAACCTGGCGCATCAAAGTATGCGTGGGTTCCTGCCAGTTGTCGGGCATTTGCACCGCGAGCACGCCGCCATCGGCCAGCTGCGCGGCGAGATGCGGGAAGACCTGCTTATGGTTAGCAATCCACTGCAGTGAAGCGTTAGCAAAAATCACGTCCTGCCTGACCTCGGGTTGCCATGTGGCGATATCCGCCTCTTCAAAACGGCAGTCGGGTAGCGCGGTGCTGGCTTTTTGCAGCATCGCAGGAGAATTATCAAGCCCGGTAATGGTGGCTTTCGGCGCCAGATTGCGCAGCAGGGCCGTGGAGTTGCCGGGGCCGCAGCCTAAATCGGTAAGGGTCGTTGCGCCGGGGTGGTTGATTCGGGCAACCAATTCGGCGGCCGGGCGGGTACGTTCAGCTTCAAACTGCAAATAGAGAGCGGGGTTCCAGTCCTGCATCGTTTTATCCTCGTTGCTTTGCTAACATTGCCGACAAATTATTTTATACGCTATTGAAGGTAACGCATGGCTAAACATCCGGTTGGCAAATATTTGAGACTAGAGCTCACCCATAATGACAATGACCTGCTGATTTATGTGGTCAAAGGTAGCCGCATTGAAGATATGCCGCCTGACGAAGACGAGGATTATCCGGGTGAAATGCACCTTGCGATGCCGAAGATGAACCGAGAGCTGGACTCGGAGCTGGCGCGTTTGCTGGAAGAAGCGTCCGGGGGCGACGTTATCGTCATTATCTGTGCCGCAGATAGCGTGTTTGAACACGGTTTTTCGCAGGTCAGGGCACTGCGTAAATAACATCAGTTACCCGGCACCAGGCCGGGTAATTTTTTCACGACGCTGCTTCAATCTTTCCACTCCGCTATTTCTCTCCATAATTATCAGAAGCGAAACGGTTAGTTACGCTCTGGGTGAGCTGGACGACTAGTTTAGACACACTCTTTTGGCATATTGATTAGCCTGTGCTGTCAGGAGTTTACTATGGATCGTCGCCATTTTATTACCTGTGTTACCGCCGGGCTACTTGCCGCGAAGGCGGGCGTTTCTTTTGCTTCCGCAGGCGTTAAGCGTTCGGTTATTCCGCTGTGGAAAGGCACGCCTCCCGGCGGCGGTGGACCAGCCGGGAGTATTCAGACCTCGGCCCGAGGGGCGCAAAGCAATATTGCGTTTCCCATTCTGACCGTGATTGAACCAGAGTCACCTAATGGCCACGCCGTGCTGGTGGCCGCGGGCGGCGGCTATAAGCGCATTGAAATGGGGTCAGAGGCCTGGCCGGCGGCAGAATGGCTGGTGGAGAGAGGTTATACCGCGTATGTGCTGAGTTACCGTTTGCCGTCGGAAGGATGGGTTGACGGTAATCTGGTTGGATTCCAGGATGCGCAACGCGCGTTGAGACTTGTTCGTGAGCGAGCAAACAACGTTAGCGTGCTGGGGTTTTCCGCCGGGGGGCATCTGCTTGGCCTGGCCGCCACGCGTACCGACTATCGTTCCTATCCAAAGCAGGATCGCTTAGACGACAAACCGGCATTCGCCGACCGTGCCGCTCTAATTTATCCGGTCATTACGCTGGAAAAACCTTACGAGCATACCTCCACCCATAAGATTCTTGTCGGCAAAGACGCTTCGTCTGCCGAAAACGCCGCATGGTCGGTGCAGAATTACCTCACGCCGCATTCGCCGCCGTTCTTCCTGGTTCAGGCGGAAGACGATCCGGTTTCTGACCCGCAAAACACGCTGATTATGGCGGCAGCCTGCGAACAGCAGCATGTTCCGGTAGAAATGCACCGCTACAGCAGCGGCGGCCACGGTTTCGGCATGGGTAAACCGGGGACACCCACGGTGAAATGGCCCGAGCATTACGCGAAATGGCTGGCAAAAAGTTAGCGCCAGGTAGCCATTTAAAATAACTATTACGCTTACCCCTCAAGAAATTTCCTCGCAATCCGATATCCAAAGGGATGTATTTCGGCAGGATGCCGACTCTATACGCAATGATGGCACGCAAATAACAATTAACTTTACGTGGTCAACATGGATATCAACGAAAAAATTAAAACCTTTGGTGAGGCTCTTAAAAACCGGCTCGATTCATCGCTTATTGACTTCGCGCTGGAATATATCGACTTTTCAGAGAACGTACTGGCTTTTGAAACGCTGTGTGGACATATCGCAAATTATCAGGTGCGCATTAGCCCTGAAGAGTACAGGCAGGTATTGGATATTGCAGGGCAACTGGAGATCGATAATCACTATGCCGAAATCGATCCCCTGAGAAACTTATTAAATTAAACCCTGAAGGTCTTAAGGAAATCCAGCCTCAGGGTTGGATTATCCTTAGTGCTGATAAAATATATCGCCGGCCAGTGCCTGAAGAATTTTTCCTTCGGCGTCGGTAATTAATACGTAATTGCCGCCCATATAGGTCCAGTGGCTGCCGGCCTGTGGCGCAGGAAGATGGCGAAGCTGCCAGCTTTTGATGTTATAGGGTTCCGTGCGGTAGATGTCCGGCGCGATGTCGCCGATTTTGTACATTTTGAAATCTGAGGAGAATTCTTTTAGTTCATAGGACTGCGTAGACGTGCCGGGCGCAGTCGCTTTCAGCTGCTTATCCCCTGAATAGGCAAAGGCCAGAGAGGGCAGCGCGCCCGCGAGCCATACCGCCATTAATACCGCTACTTTTGTTGACTTGCGCATAAATTCTCCAGAGTGAATCCAGTCTGCTTTTGTTGGTCCCGAATAGGAAGACAACAAATTGTGCCGATTTACTCATTTCGCGCTGTATTTTTTTGTTAGCAAATCCTCCACCGTAACCGGCGGCAGAAAAGAAAACGCCTCCCGGAAAGTGTATTTCGCGAGAGGCGTGGTAGGTGGGGGAAGGTCACCGTTCATTAGTCATCCCATTTGTGGCTAAACCAGGCGGCAAGAAAACCGGAAAACAAGATGAATCCGAGTACTGCCATAAATACGTTCATGTTCCCTAACATAGTTAATCCTCCAGATTACTGCATTTCTATAGAAATACCTCGCGTGATAAAAAAGGGTTTACTCAGATGAGTGACGCCATCATACCGTACACAACTTAAACAATGACTAACCGCAGGTAAATTATTCGTTTTGTGAAGTAAATGAATTTCGATAAGCGCCGGGAGAAGTACGCAGGTGTTTCCGAAAGTGATGCCGCAGCGTTGCCGCTGAACCAAATCCCGTTTGTTCGGCAATAAGCTCTACCGACAACGCGCTGTTTTCCAGCAGTTCCCGGCAGCGCTTGAGGCGAGTTTGTAGCAGCCAGCGGGCAGGCGTCACGCCCGTTGCGGCCTCAAAGCGGCGTAAAAAAGTCCTCGGGCTCATGCCGACAAAAGCGGCGAGGCTTGCCACGGAATGCTGGCCGCTAAGCGTGCGCTGAAGATAATCAAACAGCGGCGCGAATCGTTCGCCTTCGTATTCTACGGGGACGGCCTGTTCAATAAACTGAGCCTGCCCGCCGTCGCGATGCGGCTGTACGACCAATCGGCGCGCAACGCTGTTCGCGGCCGCTGCGCCGAAATCACGGCGCACCAGATGCAGGCAGAGGTCGATGCCCGCGGCGCTGCCTGCAGAGGTTAAAACGTCACCGTTGTCGAGGTAAAGCACGTCCGGAATAACGTCGATGTCCGGATAACGCGCCTGCAGCGCAGCCGTGTAGCGCCAGTGGGTGGTTGCCCGTTTGCCATTAAGCAAGCCAGCCGCGGCCAGAACAAATACGCCAGAACAGATGGACATAATGCGGGCACCGCGCATGTGCGCTGCCCTCAGGGCTTCGATCAGCGCCTCCGGGACAGGTGCATCAATACCGCGCCAGCCGGGGATGACAATCAGGCTGGCTTCAGCCAGCAAATCCAGCCCGCCGTCAACGGCCAGCCGAATACCGCCCATCGCCCGAAGCTCGCCGGACTCGATACCGGCCACGGCAAACCGGTACCAATTTTCGCCCATCTCCGGGCGCGGCAGGCCAAAAACCTCGACGGCCACGCCGAATTCAAACGTACAAAGGCCGTCGTAGGCGAGCGCCACAACGAGCGGAGAATCAGAGGTAACGGATAATTTTGTCATAATCTTTACGCTAATCGTCATTTATGCCAGCTGTCAAGTCGCCTCGGCTGCTTCAGAATCAAAGCTCAAACCAAAAGGAGAAGCATATGAGCTATGTCACTGATTACCCTGCGGCTACGCCAGAAATCGTCGCGGCGCATTACCTGCAAAAACTGTCGCTTGAAACCGACTGTGCAGACGTCAACGCGGCGATTCACAGCGGTGATATCGACTTTGTTTTGCTTCACGTGGTGGGGTCTGACGAGGCATTTGCTCGTCGGCACCTGCCGGGCGCTATTCATTTACCGCACCGGCTTATCACCGAAGCCCGCATGGCCGAATGGCCCGCAGACACGCTGTTTGTGGTGTACTGCGCAGGGCCACACTGCAACGGTGCCGACCGCGCCGCATTGAAACTTGCGCAGCTCGGCAGGTTAGTGAAGGTTATGCCCGGTGGCATTACCGGCTGGGCAAATGAAGGCCTGGCGTTCGGCTAAATCAGCGCCCGGATAACCATATCGCCGCCGAGCAGAACCAGGCAAACCAGGAAGCCGCGTTTGAAGGCTAATGGGCTGATGCATTTGCGGATACGCTGGCCTGCAAACAGGCCGATAAGCGCGGCGACCACCGCCATGACTGACGTGCTGATAGCGATTTCCTGCAGCGCGCCGTGCCACCAAAGCCCGGCCGCCAGCGCCAGGGTAGAAAAGGTGAAGGAAAGCCCGAGCGCCTGAACCAGTTCATCGCGCTCGAGGCCAAGCGACTGAATATACGGCACGGCGGGGATCACAAACACGCCGGTCCCGCCGGTCAACAACCCTGTGAGCAAGCCTGTCAGCGGTGAAAGCCAGCGTTCATGGCGGGCAGGCACGTGCAGCGGTCTGGCAAAAAGCGTCCATAACGCATAGATAATCAGCGCGATGCCCAGCGAAATTGTGGTCGCGTGGCTGCTGCCCGAAGCTAACAGGCTGCTGCTGGCGATGGTACCCAGCACGATGGTCAGCATCATCGGCCACAGGCGCCTGAGCAATGCGGCCAGGTTACCGCCTTCATAGAGCTGGAAAATATTGGTCAGGAAAGAGGGCAGAAGCAGCATGCCGGCCGCCGCAACCGGGGAAATCAGCGATCCTAAAATGCCCATCGCCACGGTGGGTAAACCCATCCCGGTGACGCCCTTCACGGTTCCTGCGAGAACAAACGTGGCGGCAATCGCCAGGCTTAGCGTGATATCACTCATCAGCGTTTTCCTTGTGCGCGTCACGGCTGTCCTGCGGCGCTTGTTCACGGTCGAACATGCCATAATCCCGAATCACGCCTGCGACCCTTAGCCGGTAATCGGTAAAGACCGCGCTGCGGCCCTGTTGCTGGACGCTGCGATGCAGTTCCTGGGTGCGCCATTGCTGCACGGCGGCCTCATCGCGCCAGAACGAAAGCGAGAGAATTTTCCCCGGCTCGCTAAGGCTCTGAAAACGCTCAATGGAGATAAACCCCTCAATTTCTGCCAGCAGCGGCTTAAGCTCTGCCGCCAGCTCAAGATAGCGGCTATAGTGACCTTCTGCAGGCAGGACTTCAAAGATTACGGCGATCATCAGGTTGCTCCTTATGGTTATCTCCTGCTAACCCTAATTCATCGTCAGACAGGACGCTTCGCTGAGCATCGAAATATGGAAACACATTTTCTGGAATCCCGCCTTGCCGGCGTTGCCGCCGCCATTGCAGATAAAACCCGCGCCAGCATGCTTTGTGCACTCATGGATGGCCGGGCATGGACCGCAACCGAATTAAGCATTATGGCTGATGTGGCGCCATCGACCGCCAGTAGCCATCTGGCAAAGCTGATGGAGCAATCGCTTATTGCCTGCGTACAGCAGGGGCGGCACCGCTACTATCGGCTTTATAGCAGCCAAATTGCCAGCGCGCTGGAGGGATTAATGGGGCTGGTTGGCCGCGATGACGCCGCATTACGCACTAAAACGCCCAGCAACCTTCGCTACGCCAGAACCTGCTACGACCATATGGCGGGTGAAATTGCGGTGGCGCTGCACGACGCGCTGTTTCGTCTTAACTGGCTGGAAGGTGAAGAGTATGCGGTCACCGCTCACGGTAAAGAGCAACTGTTGCTTCTTGGGGTAAGCGCGGAGGCCGGTTCGTCCCGCCGTCGCTATGCCTGCGGCTGTCTGGACTGGAGCGAAAGGCGTGAACACCTGGGCGGGCAGTTAGGGAAAGCGTTGCTGCACGCCTGCGAAGAGAAAGGGTGGATGCGGCGGGATTTAGTCAGCCGCGAGCTGCACGTGTCGGCGAGCGGTAAGCGCAGGCTGGCGGGGATATTTGGAGTGGCGTTTTGACAGACTGTCTGGCACTTGGTTGTTTCCCCTCTCCCTTCCAGGGAGAGGGTGAGGGTAATCTAGCTCAACCGATAATGCCTGTTAGGCTTCAGCGCCTCGGGCTTCTCCGCCTCGTCGTTCATATCCCGCAAATCACGCTCAATCGCCACGCAAATTGCATCCAGCGGCAGGTCGTTATCCTCGGTACCAAACGGATCTTCCAGCTCTTCGGCCAGCGAGTCGAGAGAGATAAAGGTGTAGGAAACAAACACCGAAACAAACGGCGTCATGTAGTGCAGGTCGGTCACCAGGGCAAACGGCAGCATGATGCAGAAGATATACACCGTGCGGTGCTGGATAAGGCTGTAGGCGAACGGCATCGGGGTAGAAATAATACGTTCGCAGCCGCCGGAAACCGCCGACAGTTCGTTCAGGTGGTTGTCCAGACTGCGCCACAGCACGTCAGAAATAACGCCTCGTTCGCGCTGCTGGTTCAGCCAGCTGCCCATCAGCATCAGAATACGGTTGCACGGGGCGTGGCTTTCGCTGACCCAGGCCAGATCTTGTGGGCTCAGGTAGCGGCTAAGCGTCTCCTGCTGCGGCTTTTTGCGCAACGTCATGCGCAGGCTGTGGCAAAAGGCCACCTGCAAATTCACAAAATGCTGCACGGCTTCAGGCTGGTCGCCCGTCAGCGTTTTCACTTCTCGCAGCAAAGAGCGGGAGGTGATAGCCAGTTGCCCCCACAGCAAACGCGCTTCGTTAAAACGCGCGTAACAGGCGCTGTTGCGGAACCCGAGGAAAATAGCGATGGCCACGCCGAGGATGCTGAACGGCGCGATGGTGAGCTTAATCCCGAGGGTTTCATACCACGGCAGAAAGAAAATAACGCTAATCGAAAGAGCAAGATTCAGCAGCAGGCGGGAATAGATTTTTTCCAGAACTGAGCCGTGCCAGACGAACAGGCGAGCCAACCAGTGTTGATGCGGGCGAACGATCATGATGAGTAACAGAATAGTAACAAGAGCCTGTATTTAACGGCAGACCGTGACGCAGATCAACATTTATCACTACAGAATCTTAACAACAGGCCACCCCAGAACGGCAGAAGGTGGCCTGAAGAGGCTATCAGGCGAGTTTGAACACCGAGACGGCTTCGTTGAGCCGCTGAGACTGATCCTTCAGAGAAAGAGCGGCGGCAGAAGCTTGCTCAACCAGCGCGGCGTTTTGCTGCGTAACCACGTCCATTTGCAGCACGGCCTGGTTAATTTGCTCGATGCCGCGGCTTTGCTCGTCGGTAGACACGGCAATTTCCGCCATTAGCGTGGTGACTTGCGTTATGGAAGATGAGATGCGCTTCATGCTTTCCCCCGCGCGGTTAACCAGCTCGCTGCCGTTGATAACCTGCTGGCCGGACAGCTCAATCAGATCTTTAATCTCTTTTGCCGCCACGGAGGAGCGCTGGGCAAGGTTGCGCACCTCGGAGGCGACCACCGCAAAACCACGGCCTTGTTCACCCGCTCGTGCGGCTTCTACCGCCGCGTTAAGGGCAAGAATATTGGTCTGGAAAGCAATGTCTTCAATGATGGAGATAATGCTGTCGATTTTGCCGGAACTGGTTTCGATATTGCGCATGGAGCCTATCACCTGGTCGACGATTTGCTGACCTTCGCTCGCCGCCGCGCGCATACCGTTAGCCAGCGTATTGGCCTGATGCGAGCTTTCCGACGTCCGTTTAACCGTGACGGTAAGCTGTTCCATACTGGCCGCCGTTTCGCCCAGAGAGGCCGCTTGTTCTTCGGTGCGGGCAGACAGGTCGGTATTGCCTGCCGCTATCTCTTCTGCGGCATAAGCCACGGTGGTACTGGAGTCACGCACCTGGCCAATGATGTCGGTCAGCGACAGGCGCATTTGCTCAAGGCTGTGCATCATCTGGCCGATTTCATCATTGGATTTGATATCAATCGAGTGATGCAGCAGGCCGTTGGCGATTTCAGCGCAGTGCGACTTCGCGGTATCCAGCTCTTTAAGAACGCGAACCTTCAGCAAAATAAACACGGCGGCGAGGATCGCGATAAACAGCGCGGCAAACAGGCCGATGGCAACAAAGCTGGAGTGGAAGCCAGCCTGTGCATCTTCATTTAGCTGACGCGCGTGCTGTTCTCTGAACGCCAGCAGCTTATCCAGCGTGATTTCGAACCCGCGATCGAGCGCCGGGATGGTGGTCGTGACCAGTTCAGCGCTGCGGGTTTTGTCATTGGCTTTGGCGGCGTCCAGCAGGAGCTGCAGGCCACCGTCACGATAGGCAAGCCAGGCAGCTTTATACTCATCCGCCAGCGCCTGTTCTCCGGGCTGCTTCACCGCCGCCTGGTAACCCTGGAAACTTGAGTCGGCTTTGCCCAGCGCTTCCTTTGCACCTTCCAGACTCTGGCTTGCCCCTGAGGCGTTGCCTGAATCCATCTCCTGAATCGCCTGCATGGCGCGAACGCGCATCGTGCGGCTGTGGTTAATCGGGTCAATTACGGATAACACGACGCGGATTTCACTGTTTACGTCATTGAGGGCGTGATTGCTGCGGGTAAGGGACCAAATGTTGGACGCCGTACTGGCGAGAAAAATAAGCAACAGCGTGCTGAAAACCAAAATCGAAAAACGCCTGACTGACATAGTACATCCTTAATTCGGTAAAATATTCTCATCCCAGCCAGCCGCTAAGAAGTTCAACACTGCTGGCTGTAAGGTTATCGGCAGCGCGAAGGGGATATTTACCAAACGGCGAATATAGAGCACAAAGTGTAATCTTACTGTCATCTGGCTATTTTATAACTCCGGTACCTCAACCACCGATATGTATAAAAACCATGAAATTAAAAACACTTGCCTTACTTTGCAGTACCGTTTTCCCTCTGGCTGTTCACGCTGCAGATGCGCAGGTAGAACGTTACATTGTCACTTTTCCTCAAGGGGATAGCGTGGCCTACAAAGGAGAATACGCCGCTAACTTCCCTCATGGATTGCCGGTAGGCGTAGGTTCCGGCCTGACCTTTATGGGCAAGCAGGGCGACGACCTGATCTTTACCACCGTGACGGATCGCGGGCCAAACGCCGATTCGCCGAAAGCAGGGAAAAAAGAGTCCAAGATTTTTGCAAATCCTGATTTCACGCCGCTGCTGATGACCCTCCGCGTTGGCAAAGGCAAGGCCGAAGCTATAGACGCGAAGCCGCTGCATGATGAGCAAGGGCCAGTTAGCGGGCTGCCGCTGCCGGAAGGGTTGATTGGTGCTACCAATGAAATTGCCCTGAGCGATACGTTACAGCAGTTGAAGAGCGACAAGCGCGGGCTGGATACCGAAGGCGTAACGCCGGACGGCAAAGGCGGTTACTGGCTGTGCGACGAGTACGGTCCGTTCGTTATCCATGTGGATGCTGACGGCAAAATCCTGAAAAAATATGGTCCGCAGGCTGAGCAAGGTGAACAGGGCGTGGCGGGCGGATTGCCAAATATTGTCAAATGGCGCCAG
The DNA here is from genome assembly GCF_000757825.1 of Cedecea neteri. Classification (GTDB taxonomy): domain Bacteria; phylum Pseudomonadota; class Gammaproteobacteria; order Enterobacterales; family Enterobacteriaceae; genus Cedecea; species Cedecea selenatireducens. The sequence goes on along the minus strand of NZ_CP009451.1, from coordinate 362,627 downwards.
CCTAACCGTGGGTTCGAAGGCATAACCCGTATGCCGGATGGCCGTATTATTGCAGCGGTGCAAAGCACGCTGGATATTGACGGCAAAACCAAAAACAGCGCGCAGTTTACCCGCCTGGTGAGTCTCGACCCGGCGACCGGTAAAACAGAAATGTACGGCTACCCGATAGACGTGGGCGTCTATAAAAAAGCCAAAGATGCCAAAATTGGCGACATCGTGGCGCTGGATAACCACCGGCTGTTGCTGATTGAGCAAGGCGGCGACAAGAACAAGCAGATGCGCAACCTGGTGTATGTGGTCGATCTGAACGGCGCGTCCGACCTGGCTGGGTTCGATAAAGAAAAAGCCCCTGAGTTTGATGATGCTGAGCAACTGAAGGCGCGCGGCATCAAGCTGGCGAGCAAAAAAGAGGTCGTCGACCTGCGCAAGCTGGGCTGGCAGCAGGAAAAAGCCGAAGGTATGGCGCTGATTGATAACCAGACGATTGCCGTGATCAACGACAACGACTTTGGCCTGCAGGCTGTGCTGCAAAACGCCGATGACTACCAGGTTGACGGGAAAGGTCATCTGTTGAAAGACGGCACGGCAGTGGCGACCAAAATCGAGCTGAAACCGCTGGAAAAACCTGAATCGCAGAACGATTTCTGGGTAATTAAGCTGCCCGAACCCCTGAAGTAATCTCTATCCAAAAAGCCATCCCGAAGGATGGCTTTAGGTTTAAATCGCTAACTGTTTATTTAGCGCCTCTATCTCCGCCCGCCACTGTTTTTGCAGCGCCGGTTTCTGGTGCTTCTGCTTGCGGGCTGTGTCCTCCGCCAGCTTTTCCTCCAGATCGATAAGCCGCTCCAGTAGCACATCACTTTCACCCGAGGGCTGAGCTACGGTTTGCTCGGGCTGTGGGCTCTCGTCGGCCACCGGTTGCCCGGTTTCCTCTGCGGTCAACAAAGCGTACAGCGCGTCCAGGTCGTGCCATTCGCTTAACACGCCGTTATCTACCAGCCAGAAGCGGTTACAGCTTTTGGCTATCAGCTCACGATCGTGGGTCACCAGCAGCACGCCGCCTTCAAAGGTTTGCAACGTTTCCGCCAGCGCCTCTTTGCCTTCCATGTCCAGGTGGTTGGTCGGTTCGTCCAGCATCAGCAGGGAATAACGGGCCAGCGTCAGCCCCACAAACAATAGCCGTGAACGTTCACCGCCGCTCAGCGTACTGACGGCTTGTTGATGCCGCAGCCACGGGAATCCGGCGCTGATTAACGCCATTTTCCTGTCCTGCTCGCTGAGCGGGGCAAAAGGCTCCAGCGCCGCCAGCAGCGAGTCACCGTCGTGAAGCTGATGCAGCGTCTGGTCGTAATATCCCAGATGCACGCGAGGATGCAGGTGAATGCCTTCCTCGCGTTCTGGCTGCTGATATTGCTGCCAAAGCAGGCGCAGCAGAGATGACTTGCCGCAGCCGTTACGGCCTATCACCGCCACGCGGTCTCCGCTTTTCACTCTCTGCAAAGGCAGAGTGAACAGAGGCTCACACTGCGGCGCAGGCCGAACCTTCAGTGCTTCCAGCTCCAGCAGCCTGTCGGCAATCAGCGCTTCGCCTTTCAGCTTAAACTGCCACTGGCTGCCGGCCGTGAGCTCGGTTTGCTCGTCCTTCAGCCGGTCGATGCGCTTCTCCATCTGCTTGGCCTTTCGGGAAAGGTCTTCGTTGTCGTAGACCCGGCCCCAAATGGCCAGGCGTTTGGCGCTGGCGGTAATGCGGTCAATTTCCTTTTGCTCCGCCTGATGGCGGTGGGCATCGGTCCTGTCGCGCTCTTCCAGCGCGCTGCGTGCCTGAGTACACGGCAGCGCAAAGAAATGCAGTGAACGATCGCGCAAAATCCAGCTGCCGTTGGTGACGTTATCCAGCAGGCTGCGGTCATGGGAAACCAGCACAAAGCTGCCGCTCCAGCCGCGCAGGAACTGCTCCAGCCACAGAAGCGTGGGCAGGTCGAGGTGGTTGCTGGGTTCATCCAGTAACAGCAGGTCAGGCTCGCTTATCAGCGCTCGCGCCAGCAGCAGGCGGGTATGCTGCCCGCCGCTCAGCGTGCCGGAGGTCAGCTGCCAGTCCGTTTCGCTAAAGCCCATGCTCGCCAGCAGTGCTTCCGCACGCCAGCGTTCGCTATCTCGCAGGTTATCCTCAATTTGCGCCAGTACCGCATCTAGCATGGTCATCGCGTTAAGGCTTTCCGGCAGATGCTGCTCAACCCTTGCCATCAGGCAGGTGGCCGCGCGCGTAACCGAGCCGCTGGTGGGCGAAAGGGTGCCGTCCAGCAGTTTCAGCAGGGTGCTTTTGCCACAGCCGTTATGACCAATCAGGCCAATGCGGTCGCCTTTTTTCAGGGTAAAAGTGATGGACTCCAGCAGCGAACCGAAAGCGGTGTCGAGGTGCAGAGATTGGGCGGTTAATAAAGTGCTCATAGGTGCTTACTCAAGAGTTATGGCGTACAAACGCCTCGTCGTATAACGCTGACGATAACCCGGTAAACCCGAGGGAAGGGATTCAGTAAGTTTCTTCGCTCAAGCCGAAGTTATCGCAGCACGGAACCGATAACGCTTGAGCAGAGACGATCGCCAAAAGTATGCGAACGGTTAAAGCGCTCACAAGACATCATGGGGATCCTCCTTATATTCGTTGAGTGAATGGGTAGGCGGATTGTAGCGGGAAAGTTAACGGGTTGCCACCTGCCAGAAATTGTTGTGCGGCCTTGTCTAATAGAGCCGCGATGTTTAGTCACAAATACACTCTATGAAGGTTCGGTTAAGATTCCGTTCACTTCCAGCCCTGCTTTATATGCAGCCACCGGACTTGTGAACGACTCGGTGGAGTCACCGTCACTCCCCCGAGACCCCGGACTGGGAGATAAAACGGAGGCGATTTAAGCCGGAACCGAGCCTCGCTTTTTTTTTACCCTCACCCTAGCCCTTATGTCTTGAACTTCCCCGCCAGTGCGGGGAAGATCCCCGACTGATCATCGGGAGGTTGCCGGTGAGCATCCCCTGGCCCTGGTGCTTCCGAGCCCGTGGGAGAGATTATGCCCCGGCAACCTTATTCCCTGTCGCCTCAAGACCGAACGGTATCCTGTGCCTCTGAGCACCCACATATAAGGATGGTCTGGCGATATTATTCATAAGGTTACGGAGAATCAGATGACCCTCACTTCTGTCGGCGTTGATATTGCTAAGCTAAAATTTGATGTCGCTGTCCTGCTGCCTGGTCAGAAATACAAAACTAAAAAGTTTGCTAACACGCCTGCGGGATGTCGTGAGTTTATTCACTGGCTGACCCGCTTTGGGGACTGTCATGTCTGTATGGAAGCGACGGGCAGCTACAGCACGGAACTCGCCACGGCATTGTCCGATGGCGGCTATCGCGTCAGCCTGGAAAACCCTGCCCGCATTCATGCCTTCAGTAACACCGAACTGACCCGAAACAAAACGGATAAAAGCGATGCCGCCCTGATAGCACGGTATTGTGCCCTGTATCAGCCAGCCCAATGGCATCCGGCTCCTCTCAGCCAGCGACAGCTGACCGCGCTGGTGCGGCATCTTAAAAATCTTGAAGAGATGCGTCAGATGGAAGAGAACAGGCTGGAGGCCGCAGATGAGGTCATCACTGGCTCGTTAAAAGAGCACATCGCCACGCTGGATGAACTGATAAAAGAAACCAAAAAGAAAATCAGACAGCACATTGATGATGACCCGGACCTGAGAAAAGACAAAGCGCTGCTGGAGAGTATCCCGGGAGTGGGAGATGTGCTGAGTACGAGTCTTCTGGCCTTCGCGGGAAACCTGAGGCGGTTCAGGAGCAGTAAGGCTCTGGTGGCTTATGCAGGGCTGAACCCACGACGTTGTGAGTCCGGGATGTGGAAGGGAAAGAGCAGGTTGTCAAAAGTGGGGAGCCGTGAGCTGCGTAGCGTGCTGTATATGCCTACGGTAGTGGCGGGAAGATGTAATGAAGTGGTGAAAGACCTGATGACCCGGATGGCGAGCAGGGGGAAGACAGGCAAAGAACGCGTGTGTGCAGGAATGAGAAAGCTGCTACAGCTGGCTTATGGGGTGGTGAAATCAGGGCGTGAATTTAACGCTGAAATACCGCTTGCCGGATAACCGACAAGACGGTATCTCTCCCTGGAAGGGAGAGGGAATAAACAATGTTCCCCATCGTCTGTTTTCCCCCCCTCGCCCCTTTGGGGAGAGGGCCGGGGTGAGGGGCAAACGCTCTAATTTACCCCAGCAGCTTCAACAGCGTTTGCCGCTGCTTATCGTTAATATCCAGCGGGTTCTGGTAACCGATATTTTCCGTGGCTCGGGTATACAGCGCGACCAGCCAGTCATAAACATAGCTGGCGTTGCCGCGTGTGGGCTGCTCGCCGAGCTGCGTCAGTCGGCGGCTGATATCCGCCTGTGCGGGAGGGGCAAACACCGCCAGGCCCTTGTTCACGCGGCTTGCCGGGCGGCCAGAAACGGGCACGCTGGCGTAGCCCAGCCAGGCAATGAAATCACCCAGCACCGTGCTGGCGCGGGAGATATCCAGCTCAAGCCCTGAATCACCGTTTTGCATACTGCGTTCCAGCATCAGCGGCACATCCAGCCGATAGCTGGCGACGATCAGCACATCGCACAAAGCCTGAAGCTGCACGCTGTCCAGGCCAAACTGGTGCGCTGCCTCGCGGCGATGCCCCAGCAGGCGCAGGTGGTTAACCCAAAGCTGATGCACGGCACGGGCATAGCTAATGCCCTCGCTCTGCGAGGCTTCATGCTCGGTGCCGTCGGCAAAAAGGTCTATTTCCAGCGCAAAGCCTTCCGGCTTAGGCTGATGCTGCTGTTGATGCCGCAGCCAGCGCTGCTGAAGCGCATCGCGAGACGGTATAAGGCTTGCCAGCAAATTTCCATGCTGGGTGGCTCTCGCCTGCAGGGCGCGCACAAGATCTTCGGCCTGCTGGCGTGCCTGCTGGGGCGTAACCTGCTGCGCGTCAATAAAGCGCTGGAACAGCGCGACGGTTTGCGTGTCCAGGTCGTTGCGCAGTGCGGCAATACGCTGCTCCCGGCGGGTGGTATTGAGCGCATCGGTCAACCATTCCAGCAGGCGATGCATGTTTCTACTGTCCAGCGCCTGTAGCGTGCCCCAACGTTTACCCGGATAGCCGACCAGACGCTGAACGCCGTCATCAAGGCTGGTACCCAGGGTAAAGCGGGCATCAAACGGGGTAATCGCCCAGACCAGGCCCGGCAGCGCACTGTGTCCCGGACTTTGGGTGCTGTCCACCCACCACGCCAGCGCTTTGCCCGCCGCCTGCACTTCACCGCGCTCATTGACGGCGTTGCAAACAAGCAAAGTGTCCGGCTGCAGGCGAGTTGTGTACCAGGTCAGCAACTGGGGTGGGATATCCAGTAAATCTACGTTAGCCAGCGCCGACGGCTGGCTGAGGGTAAAAATGACTTCCGCGCACAGCTGGGCGAGATCGTTTTGCGGCAGGCTCAGATGGGAGCCAGGCAGATTATCCACCAGCGGGCAAACCATCACGTCAGCCTGTTCAGGCACGTCTTCCGGGCCAGCCGGGATCAGAAAACCCTCTGTCGGGAGCAGGAAGCTGTCGACGACCAGGCTTGCCGGGGCCAGCACTTGCTCCACGCTGCCGAGATGCAGCAGCGCCAGCGCCAGCCGCTGCCAGGTTTCCGTCAGGGCGCTATCTTCCCCCCACAGCAGGGCGAACAGCGCGGCCCGATCTTCTACGCAGAGGTAAGGTGCAAGCTGCGCCATTTGGTAACCAACGTGCTCGTCCAGGTGATTCTGGCGACGCTGAAGGCGGTGGTAGCCGTGCAGCAGATCGGCAGTTTCTTCGCTGGTTAAGCCTGGCGTTTGCACGGGCTGACGGCGGGACTCAAGTTCGGTCAGGCGCAGGGCAACCGCGCTGGACGTCGCCAGGCGAGGCGCGTCAGAGGCGTGATAACGGTTGATAAACTGCTGTGCCAGTTCGGCTTCGCTAAACAGCGTCAACAGCAGCGGGTAATTATCCACTTCCGGCGCGTGCTGCGCGCTAAAACGCACCGCCATGGTGGCTGGCGTATGCCCCGGATTGATGTGCGTCAGGTAGTCCAGGCGCTTATCGCCGAGCTGAATATCAATGCGCCCGTTCGGGCTGCCCTGCAGGGTATTCAGCAGGTGGTTTTTGCCGTCCAGAGCGTGACCATAAATTCCCAGCGTCAGCGGAGCGTCTTCCAGCGCGCTGATTCGGCGCTGGCGTTCGCTCAACTGCTGCAGGCGTGCCAGCAGGCTGTCTGCTTCGTTATCCAGCAGCGGAGAGAAAGTTCGGGTCATCTGAACCCAGGTCACCAGAGGGCTGAGCGAGGTAGTTAGCTGCTTCATTTTTGGTAAACGCTCCCGCTGTCTATCCAGTAATGCGTCGCCCCGCTGTAGCTGCCAGCGAGGGTATTCAGTTTAAAACTAAGCTGTTCGAGAGGGACTTTGCTGCCGTCCGACAGCCAGGCTTCGGCGAGGTGAAACGACTCGGCCTCGCGGGTTTGTTTCAGGCGTACGTTCAGCACGCCGTCTCCGGCGATAGATTTCGCCAGCTGCGGCGAGTTAATCGCCAGCGTGTAGAGCGGCGTGGCCGGCCAGCGGGCGTTATCCAGCTGGCGGAAGCCCAGGCAGGCGTTGCCGCGCAGCGGGAAGTGGACTCGGGTGTCCAGGCTCGCCTGCGGGCTGTCGAGATCGATATCCCGGTACCAGACGTTGTCTTCCAGCAGCCGGTCGTTGCCGTCCAGCATGCCCAGATAGCGCACGGTGGAATAGGCCTGAATATCGGCGGCCTTAAAGTTAAAGCTCGGCAGACGCAGGTCCATCGCCAGGCTGCACAGCATCGCGCCCACCGCGGCGGTAGATTTCGGGTTGCCGATGCGGCCCTGCTGGCTGAACGGATACCACTCGTGGGTCTGGTAGTTATCGAGCCAGACGATGCGGTTAACCGGCACCGGCTGGAGATGGCGCAGCAGCGCCTGCACGCCCGGCAGGCAGCCAGGCCGACCGGTGACTAACAGCACGTCACAACAGTAATGGTTGATAACCTCGCACAACGCCTGCAGCGGCGCGGTGAGGGTAAACTGGCCCGCCAGTAGGGCATCCTGCAGCGCGGCAATTTCTGCCTGCAGCGGCACGCTCATGATGTCGAACTGCGGCGCATCGGCCGGTAGCTCATGCTGCACGGCCTGCTGAACGTAATTGATCACGTTGCGGGTTGGCAGCTGGCTCAGCAGCTCGCCAAAGGTGGCTTCAAGGACGGCATTCGGCTCTTCCGGGTCGCTCTCTTCCCAGAATGACAGCACCGCATGCCCAAGCGGAATAAACAGCTGCAACGCGGTTTGCTGGCGCAGCGTGGCGCGGGTATCCATGCGGCCGGACTCCCCGAACAGCGTGGTCATCAGGCCTGGCGCGTCGGCTACGCCTGCTTTATGGATGTGGGCCTGTAAAGCGGGCAGCACGCAGCGCTGAATCACGTCCAGCAAAATATCGTCCCCGGCGACCTTAAAACCTTCGCGGAATAGCAGGCGCGGGGCGATTTTCACGTTGCTGCCTACGCCGTCATCCAGCTGGTACTGGGTGATGGCCATGTCGGTGGTACCGCCGCCGATGTCAATCGAGGCTACGCGCAGGGTTTTACCGACAGGTTCGTCCGGCGTCAGGGCGCGGTCAGGGCGGGCGAGGCTCTCAAAGAAGCGCCCGGTTTGCCCGGCATAGTTAACCAGCGCTTCGTTATACAGCCAGACCAGCTGGCCGCAGGTCGCTTCGTCCCACTCCATCTGCACTTCTGGCACCGGCACGATGCTTTTCTTTTTGTCACGCTCGAGGGTGAACCCGTCGTCGGTCGGGTGCCAGTCCATCGCCTTCCACACCAGGCCTACAGCCTCCTGCATACGCTGGCGGAACAGCTCGCGCTCCGGCTTCGGCATGGCGGAAGGTAGCGTCAGGATCAGGTTACGCAGCTGGCGAGGTGAGGTCGGGTGCCCCATGCTCTGGCGGGAGCCAATACTGTTGATCTGCATCAGCGCCTGAGAGAGCAGCTCGCACAGCATCAGCGTCATCAGCGAACTGCGGCTGTACTGCGGCGAAAACACCGGCAGACGCTCGTCCATCGGCAGGGCGTACAGCGGCTGCCCGTCATCGTTCATCAGGTTCATCAGCGGGAAGGCGGTTGCCAGCGGCTCGCGTTGGGTTTTGACGCCCATCTGGCTGAAGCGCCAGTCCTGGCTGGCTGGCGTGACATCCCACAGGTAGCGGCGCGGGCTGGAGATCCCGCTGGCGCCTTCGGTGCCGAGGCGAGCGCAGGCCATGCGGCGGGCTTCATCGCCGACGCGGGCAATAGAAGGCCAGACAAAAGCGTCGTCACGCCCGCTTTCGACGGAGAAATGCTGCTTGCCGAACTTCGCCTCGCTGAATTCAAGGCGGCTGGTGAACATCGCGTCGTTGATCAGCTGTGGCTCGCTCAGGGAGCGGATTTGCAGCTCGGCGGTCTGGCGCAGGCCATCGTTCTCTTCGCCGTGATCTTCAATCAGCACGCCGCAGGTATGGGTGTTGCCGACGTCGAGCACTAAATCTACGTCAATCGGCGGGGATTGCAGGGTCGCCGTGACAATTTTCACTTCCGGCACCGCCAGTTGATTGCCGATAAGCTCAAGAATATTCAGGTAGTGAGCCTGGTACTCAAAGGCTTTCATCGCCGCGGTGAGGTCGCGCTCCGAGCGTTCTTCAACACGGGTGGCGAACTGGGCAAAGGTTTCGCGCAGCCAGCCGTCCACCCAGGTCTGATCGAGAAACTCTTTGATCTCGTGGTTATGCCAGGCAAGGGCAAAACGAGCGCCGTTACGCACGTCGCTTTCGGTTGGCGCAAGGTGCGCGGCCGGGTGGTCATCCGCGTAGATTTTGCTGTCCAGGGCGATGCTAATGCGCACGGTGTTGCCCGCAGGGTCTGGCGTTTCCAGCACCCGAACCTGAACGCGCGCCCAGTTATCGGGGCCACCAACAAAGGTACGGGGCGGGTTAAAACGCAGGAAAGGCAGCGGCAGCCAGGTCTTATCCATCACCCGCAGGGAGTGGCCAAGCGTAATGGTGCTTTCGGGTTTCACCACTTCTGGCGCGGCGCCGTTTTCTCCCGGCAGGGTAAATTTCCCCGGCACAACGTCGTAGTCCAGACGCAGCAGCGGGCCGTTGGCCGTCTGGCGTACAAAGCGCCCGGCGTGGGCGGCGTTAGTCTGCGGCGCAAGGCCGAAATCCAGGAACTGAATGCCGCTGTCTTTGATGAGCGTGACGCTCGGCTTGTAGTGAAAAAGGGTCGCCAGCATTCTCAGTTACTCACTTTGCGGAAGGTGATGGGGATGACCTTGTCGCCATCATAGCGCCCGGTGCAAACGGCGGCGCCGTTGCTGCCGGTTTTACAGGTCACTTCCGGCATCGGGTAGCGGCTGCCGTCGCTGCAGCGAGCGCTGCCGCGGGTTTTAATCATCAGCGCGCCGTTCTGATGCAGGCCGGAAAACATCTCTGCTTTACAGACAATGTTATCGCCGTGCACCAGGCGCACCGTGCCTTTGTTGTTGGCAATCTGGTAGCGCAGGCTTGGGGCTTTGCCGGTGATTGGGTCGCTGAAATTAATTTGCGCACGCCAGGTGCCGTTGAGGAATTTAGTGGAGCCCATTTTCAGCGCCTCAGCCGGTAGAATTAACGCATTCTTCGGCACGTCTGCCGCAACGGCAATGGCCTCTGGCTCAGGTGCTGCGGCAGGTTCTGGCTCTGGTTTTGCCGGGGCTACAACCTCGGCAGGCGTCAGCGGCAGGGTGGTTTTTACCGCGTCTACGGCCTGGATTGGCGCAGGCGCAATAGGCTGAGGCTGAACTTCGGCCTGGGCCATTGCCACAGGTTCGGCCTGGTTGCTGCTAAGCAACAGATAACTAACTGGTGCCGCAACGGCCACGGCAATCACGGCGGCGACCGGCAGCAGCCAGCGGCGACGTGGTTTTTTCGCTATGACGACGGGTTCCGGAGGTGGCGCGGTTTTTTCTTCTTCAACCGACGCTGCCTTAATGGCGGCTGTCGAGAGGCTGTAAACAGGAGAATCTTCGGATACCTGAACGGCTCGCGGGGTTTCAAGCAGCGGTTTTTCCGGCTCGCTGATTTCTACCGGCAGCGGTTCAGGCTCCGGCATGGCTTCTTCTGGGATAAAGGCGATTTCCGGCTCGCGCGGCTCAACAACGCGCAGGCACTCCAGCACGTCATCCCGTGCGCCCTGGTTGAGGTTCACAAAACCCCAGAAGGTGATAACCGGCTTGCCGTTCACCAGATAGACGTGCTGACTGCCGGGGAACTGCAGGGCTTTTTCCAGCAGCGCGCCAAACAGGCGAATCGAAGTTTTATCCGCCTGCTGGCAGCGGGCGCTGAGCGAGGCTACGTTAGATAAGCAATTATCCAGATAGCGAAGGGCGGTGCGACGCTCTTCGTCGCTGGCGGCGGCCCAGCTGGTGACGCTGCCTTCCTGAGGCGCGTACCAGTCTACCCGGTCACCTTCGTCGTTAGGCTGGGGAATGGCCAGGGCATCGGCGACCGCCTGCTGTTTACGAAGGCGTAAGGTTTCACGTATCTGAAACGCCGAATCAAATACCGCCTGACCGTTTTCGCCCAGCGCGAGAAAGTCATCCAGGCATCCGCTGCGCAATAATGTTTTTGCCACGTCATCAATCCTGCTGTTAACGGCTCACCCGAGAGCCATCTTCACGCTTTACAGTTTAACGAAGCGGCCCTAAGTCAAACGGCTGAAGAGACGGCAAAATGGGTAAATTATCTGGCTATTAGATAAAATGAGGCGGCTATACTTACCCGCAGGTAAGTCACTTACCGGCGGGTAACTTCTTGACCAGAAAGAAAAAGACAGACACGATGGGCTCCGTTTTCACGGCCAGCAGGCCGGAGCTTTTCCTCTAACCATGTCGAGAAACATTATGGCTAAAATCGTTGTTATTTACTTTTCCGGATACGGTCACACTAAACGTGTGGCAGAGCACGTTGCCCAGGGGGCAAACGCCGAACTGATTGCCGTAGACAGCAACGGTGATATTCAGGAAGCGGACTGGCAAAAACTGAACGACGCCAAAGGAATTATCTTTGGGGCCCCGACCTACATGGGCAGCGTGCCGTGGCAGTTTAAGAAGTTTGCCGACGCCTCGTCTAAAGTGTGGTTTACCCGCGGCTGGCAGGACAAAGTGTTCGGCGGCTTTACCAACAGCGCCAGCCTGAACGGCGACAAGCAGGTTAGCCTGCAGTGGATGCAAACCCTGGCCTCCCAGCACGGCGGCATTTGGGTTAGCCTGGGGCAACTGCCTGCTAACACCCTGGCGGCAACCCGTGAAGACGCGAACAATCTGGGTGGCTCCGTAGGCCTGCTGGTGCAGTCCCCGGCCGATGCCAGCGCCGAGCAAATTGCCCAGGGTGACCTGGACACCGCCGTGAAATATGGCGCCCGCGTGGCCGATATTGCCGCCCGCCTGAGCTAAGGTTTCTTTTCTTTGCTAAAGCGCCTGCGGGCGCTTTTTTTCCGTTACTTTCTCATCCCTTAGGTAATTACCCCTGGTTATTGTCGGTTGTATTCACCAGATAAATACTTATCATGATAATTATCTTGGTGACTATTTATCTGGGAAGTACCTCATGCATGACGATAAGTACGACATTGTCGATTTTCCCGAACGCCCGCTAGGGATGCGCCTGGCGATGCTGGTACGCCTGTGGCGCGGCATCGTGGATGATGCCGTCGCCTTTACCGGCCTGACCCAAAGCAGCTGGACGACGCTGATGCAGCTCAGCGTGGCGGGAGAGAAAATCACCGTCACGGATCTGGCCCGGGCGCAGGGCATCGACCTGCCGCCTCTGACGCGCACGCTGGCACAGCTTGAGAAAGAAGGGTATGTCACCCGCACGCCGGACGAAAAAGACAGGCGGGTGAAATTTATCTCGCTGACGCCCGCAGGCCAAAAAGCGATTAAAGCGGTAAGTGAAACGGTGGAGCGCTGTCAGGCGCAGGTCGCGCAGGGCATTCCGGCGCAGCAAATAGAACAGTTCAGCCAGACGGTAAATCTGCTGGCCGCCAACATGATCAAAATTCGGTAGTTTTTTTACGCCTGGTATTCAGGCGTATTTCTCATTTAGCGAGTAGTTATGACCCCTGAACAACGATTTACCCGTTGGGTAAAAGTCACGCTGGCGCTGTTTGCCGCAATGTTTTGCTATTTTCTGGCCGCCGATATCTGGGTGCCGCAAACCCCAGACTCCACCGTGATGCGCGTGGTGACCCCGGTTTCATCCCGCGTGTCGGGCTACGTGACGCATATCTACGTCAGCAATAACAGCGTGGTGAAGAAAGGGGATGTGCTGTTCGAGATAGATAATAAGCCCTACCAAAATCAGCTGGAACGCGCGGAGATTGCTTATCAGCAAGCGATACTCGACAACCAGCAAATTGATGCCCAAATCAGCGCCGCGCGGGCGAAAATCAAAGCCGCCCAGTTGGATGCCGACAATGCCGGGCGCAGCTATCACCGTTACAACGGCCTGAGCAGCGGGAATCTGATCTCAAAACAGGATCTGGATGCGGCCTTTACGCGCTGGCAAAGCGCGGTGCAAAACGTTAACAACCTCCAGGCGTCGCTGGCGCAGCTGGTGATTTCGCGGGGTGAACGCGGGGAGCAAAACGTCACGCTGCAAAAATACCGTAACCTGCTGAACGACGCCCGGCTAAACCTGGATTACACCCGCGTGGTGGCCAGCAGCGACGGCATTATCAGTAATTTGCAGCTGAAAGAGGGCTGGTATGCCGGGGCGGGCGCACCCGCGCTGGCGCTGGTCAACGACAGGCTCGATATCGTGGCCGACTTCCGGGAGAAAAGCCTGAGCAAAACCCGGCCAGAGACCACGGCGGATATCGTTTTTGACGGGCTTCCGGGGCAGGTTTTCAAAGCCCGGGTGACCAGCAAAGATGCGGGGGTCCTGCAGGGGCAGCAGGCTATTAACGGCCAGCTTTCCGCCCCGGAAACCTCAAACCGCTGGGTGAGGGACGCGCAGCGCATGCGCATTCATTTGCTGCTTGAAGACGGGAAAACGCCTGATTTGCCGGCGGGCGCGCGGGCCACGGTGCAGCTCTACAATTCACCTTCCGCTTTCGCTTCGTTTATCGGCGGGATGCAAATCAGGCTGGTGAGCTACCTGCATTATGTTTATTAAATTTATTCTTGGCCCGCTGAAGCGTAACGCGCCGACGCCGTTCAGCGGCAATGACTTCCGCCATATGCTGCGCATCGTCATGGCGGGCTGCGTGGGGATGTTTGTCTACAGCTGGGTCAATACGCAGTATGGGGTGTTCTATGTGGTTTACCCCATCATGCTTACCGGCCTGGTGCCTGTTTTCAACGGCCATATCGCCCGGCAGATGATTGCCAATGCGCTACTGAATTGCGTAGAAATGACGCTGCTGTTTGCGGTGCTGGTGAATTACCCGCTACCGATGACGCTGATTGTCTTCCTGATGTACATGACGCGCTTCTACCTGATGAGCCGGGGGCCACTCTTCCTGTTTGGCTCAATGGGCGTGGTCTGCTTAAGCGTGATGGCAAACTTCCTGAGCTACCCGACCACCGACATGAGCGACCTGATGTTTTCTAACATCATCGGCAGCCTGCTGGCGGTAGGGCTGTCGGCGCTCAGCTGCTATCTGCTGCCGGACGTCGAGCCGCGCAAGCCGCCGCCTGCTATCCAAAAAGACGGGCCAAGGGTGATGCATGAAACGCTGCTGGCCTCGTTAACGGCGACCATCTTATTCACCGTGTTCCAGGTCTACACGCTGAATGACTCCCTGGCCGCGCTGATGGCCGGGATTTTTGCTCTGTTCCCCATGCACTTCCGGGGGGCGATTCTTTCGTCCTGGTGGCGCATCGTCGGGGTAATAGCCGGGTGTCTCTATGCGATTCTGGTCCAGCTGGTTATCTACGATTTTAGCCGCCACCTGATCCTGCTGATGCCGTTGATTAGCCTCGGCCTGCTGCTGGCCGCGCGAATTCACGTTTTTGAGAAGGTCGGGCCGGGCGTGGGCTTTTCTATTCTGACCACTCTGGCGCTGATGTTCGGGCAATACATGCACCCGAACCAGGATATCGTTTTTAGCGCGCTGTACCGTATCTCATCGGTATCGGTGGCGATTGTCGGCACGCTGGCCGTCACCTTTATTATCCATAAGATACTGAATAACTTTGCCTCAACGCGCTATATCGTGAAATGACGCTAGTCCTGCTCCGGCCAGTCGCGGGTAATGCCCGGCTGGACAGGGCGCTCAAGATAGGTCGACAGCACGATATAGGTTCTGGTCGCCACCACGCCGTTTATCTCATACAGATGGGCGAGGAGGGCCTCAAGCGCTCTTGAGTCCTCGGTGCGCACCTTGAGCAGCATGGAGGTGTCCCCGGCCACGGAATGGATCTCCTCCACTTCCGGGTAGGCGGAAATGCGCAGCAGATCCGGCGTTTTTCCCCAGCCTTTGGTATCAATGTGGACGAATGCCAGCAGGGATTTGTTGATGGCCTTTGGGTCGAGCAGCGCCGCCGTCTGCTGGATCACGCCCGATCGCTTCAGGCGCTTAACGCGTTCATGTACCGCTGGCGCAGAAAGCGCCACTTTTTCGCCGAGTTCGGCATAGCTGATGGTCGCATCCTCCACCAGCGCGCCTAATATTCTTCGGTCTGCGGCATCGAGAACTCGTTCTGCCGCACCGTTCTGCTTAATACCGTCTGTTTCTTTTTTCATATCGACTCTCGCTAATGACGCTGAATTTCATTCGGATAAAATTGGTTTTTATCGAATGTAAGTCAAGTTTAATCATTATTCAGGAAGTGAAATGAAAAATAGCCAGTGTCTGGAGCTGCATCCAGAGCCGTCTCTGTCTCCCGCCAAAGCTGTATATGTGTTAACCGGCTGCGTCGGCGTTATCGGCGCTAACTCGATGGTGCTGGGGCCAATCGCTCCGGCAGTGGCGTCATCCATAGGCGCGACAGTGCCGACGGTGATGATGGCCGCAGCGGCCTTCGGGCTCGGCACGGCGACAAGTGCGCTGTTTTTGGCAAGGCTTATCGACTTAGTCGGCTCTGCCCGGATGCTCAAATTCACCATGACGCTGCTGGGCGTGGCGCTGCTGCTTTGCGCGGCTTCGCCTTCCGTGGCGATGTTTATTGCCGCCCAGCTGATTGCCGGGATTGCTTCGGGTATCGCGCTGCCCGCGATTTACGCCAGCGCGGCCGCCATCGCGGAGCCGGGGCGTGAAAGTCGGACCATCGGCAAAGTGCTGACCGGCTGGACGCTGAGCATGATCGCCGGCGTGTCGTTTTCCGTGGTGCTGGCCGAACTGTTCAGCTGGCGCGCGGTGTATGTGTCGGTCAGCTGTCTGGCCGCTCTGGCGCTGATCGCTTTGTTCAGGCTGAACATGCAGGATCGCCCGGCGGCGGGCATTGCCCCGTCACCGCTTTCTGCGCTGGGCCTGCCGGGGATCAAGTCATTGCTGGTGGTGTGCGGCGCATTTATGACCGCGTTTTACGGCCTGTATGCCTATCTGGGCGACCATCTTCATCAGGATCTCGGCCTGCCGGTGACGGCGAACGGCGGGGTGGCGATTGCCTATGGGGCAGGGTTTGGCTGTGCGGCATTGCTCAGCGGGATGGTGGACCGGTTTGGCCCTAAACGCCTGATGCCGCCTGTTCTTCTGGTTGCTGCTGCGGTTTATCTTGGGCTGGCGCTGTTCGGCAGCATGCTGGTGGGGGTTATCTGCCTGCTGTTTGTGCTGGGCCTGGTGAACCACCTGGGGGTGAACTTATTGATTCAGCGCCTGACGGCCATCGACCCGGCTAAGCGTGGCACGCTGATGGGGCTAAATAGCGCGGTGACTTATCTGGCGGTGTTTGCCGGCAGCAGCAGCTACGGGCCGCTTTATACCGACCATGGTTTTACCGCTCTCTCGCTGGCCTCTCTGGCGCTGATGATTATTGCGGTGCTGACCTGTCTGTGGCGTGATTTTGCCGGGCAGGGTGTGAAGGTTATGGGTTGAGTCTCCCATGTTAACCGCCACTATTGTATAGAGAAGGGAAGGCTTGCCATTTGCTTGTCGCTACAGGCTGTGCTGTTATTACTGTGAGTAATAATAAGTAGCTCAACCATTTGGCAAGCAAATAAAAGGCAAACGATATGTCTACAGGGAAAACACTCCTCGGCCTGCTGCTGAGCGCGCTCCTCCCGGCAGGAAGCGCGATGGCGGCGGCAAACAGCACGCTGGTTTACTGCTCCGAAGCCTCTCCTGAATCCTTTAACCCGCAGATTGCCAGCTCCGGCCCAAGCTTTGTTGCCAGCTCGCAAACGCTTTATAACCGCCTGATTGATTTCAACCCGGCCGACAATACGCCGGTACCGTCGCTGGCGACGGAATGGAAAATCAGCCCGGACGGTAAAACTTATACCTTTACCCTGCGCCAGGGCGTGAAGTTCAACAGCAACAAGTTCTTTAAGCCAACGCGAGACTTTAACGCCGATGACGTGGTGTTCTCGGTCATGCGCCAGAAAGACGCCAACAACCCGTATCACAAGGTGTCGCAGGCGAACTACGAATACTTTAACGATGTGGGCCTCGATAAGCTCATCGTGGACGTTAAAAAGCTGGATGATTACCACGTCCAGTTCACCCTGAGCGAGCCGAACGCGGCGTTCCTGGCCGACTGGGGCATGGACTTTGCCTCTATTCTGTCTGCAGAGTACGCGGATGCGATGCTGAAAGCCGGCACGCCTGAGCGGGTGGACAACAACCCAATCGGCACCGGGCCTTACGCGCTGCAGGACTATAAAATTGACTCCGTGATTCGCTACGTCGCCAACCCAGACTACTGGAAAGGCGAGGTGCCGACCAAACATCTGATCTTCTCTATCACCCCGAACGTGCAAACCCGCCTGGCGAAGCTGCAGAAGAATGAATGCCAGATTATTCCGGCCCCAAGCCCGGTACAGTTCGACGCCATCAAGGCGAATAAAGACCTGGCGCTGCACAGCATTGACGGTCTGAACGTCGGTTATCTGGCGTTTAACACCAGCAAAAAGCCGTTCGATAACGCGCTGGTTCGCCAGGCGCTGAACTACGCGGTGGACAAAAAAGCTATCGTTAACGCCATCTTTATGGGCTCCGGCTCGGTGGCAAAATCACCGATCCCGCCGACCATGCTGGGCTACGACAAGGATCTGAAAGACTACGGCTACGATCCGGAAAAAGCCAAAGCGCTGCTGAAGCAGGCCGGGCTGGAGAAGGGCTTTGATACCGATCTCTGGTCCATGCCGGTGCAGCGTCCGTATAATCCTAACTCGCGCCGCATTGCGGAGATGATTCAGAGCGACTGGGCGAAAGTGGGCGTGAACGCCAAAATCGTTACCTTTGAGTGGGGCGAGTATCTGGCCGGGATGCGTAAAGGGGAGCACTCCTCGGCGCTGTTTGGCTGGATGTCCGATAACGGCGACCCGGATAACTTTGCCGATACCCTGCTGGGCTGCGGCAGCGTAGCCAGTGGGTCGAACGTTGCCCGCTGGTGCGACAAAAACTACGACGCCCTGGTGCAGAAGGCGAAGCTAACCAGCGACCCGGCCGCCCGTGCGAAGCTCTATGTGCAGGCGCAGGAAATTTACTATCAGCAGGCGCCGTGGATTGCGCTGGCGAACGGTAAAACCTTCTACGCGACCCGCAGCAACGTGAGCGGTTATACCGTTAGCCTCGCCGGGAGTGATTTCTCCAAAGCGAAGCTGGATTAACCAGTACCAACCCTCACCCCGGCCCTCTCCCTGGAAGGGAGAGGGGGAATACGGATGCTTTCTCTTTTTATTCCCTCTCCCCATGAGGAAAGGGTTTCTCTTCTTATTCCCTCTCCCCTCTGGGGAGAGGGTTAGGGTGAGGGGAAAAACATGATAAGGAACACGCCATGACCCATCTTTCAGACGTTATCAGCCGCGTAGACGCGGCGATTGCCGCAGACGTCATCACCCACATGAACGAACTGTTGATTGAACTTAGCGACGACGCAGAGCTGACGCGGGAAGACCGCTATGCCCAACAGCAGCGGCTGCGCATCGCCATTGCCCACAAGGGCAATCACCACAGAGAAGAAACCGAAGAGCGCCGCGAGCAGTTAACGCGCAGCGGCACCATTATCTAGCCGGGAGTTATTATGCGTATTGGATTTATCGGGCTGGGCGGAATGGGCCAGCCGATGGCAGAAAATCTGCTGAAAGCCGGGCATCAGGTTGCCGTGTGGAACCGTTCTCAGGCGCCTGCGGAAGCTTTAAAAGCAAAAGGGGCGACAGTTGTAGCCACGCCGGCTGAGTTTACCGACAGCGAAGTGCTGATAACTATGCTGGCCGACGACGATACCAGCCGCCGCGTGATTATCGATCAGGGCGCGCTTGCCGCGCTGCCGAAGGGCGCTATCTGGATCAACATGGCCACCGTTTCCGTTGCCTTTACCAATGAAATGGCTGAAAAGGCCGACGCTGGCGGGCAGCGTTATATCGCTGCGCCTGTGCTGGGGCGCGTGGACGTGGCAGCTGCGGGTAACCTGAACATTCTTACCGCCGGGCCAGCGGAACTGCTGGACAGCGTGCAGCCGATCTTTGATGTTCTGGGGCAGAAAACCTGGCGCTTTGGCGACAGGCCGGAGCAGGCAGCGGCGGTGAAACTGGCGGCTAACTTTATGCTGGCCAGCGCCATTGAAGCGATGGGGGAATCATCTGCTCTGGTCGGCGCTTATGACGTTACAGCGGGGGATTTCCTCGGCATGTTGACCAGCACCTTGTTTGCCGCCCCGGCCTATAAAAACTATGGGGCGATGATTGCCGAGTCACGCTACAGCCCGGCAGGTTTTACCATGAAACTTGGGCTGAAAGACGTGCGTCTGGCGCAGCAGGCGGCAGAAAGTAAAAATGTGCCGATGGGTTTTGCGGGCGTATTGCGAGATAACTATCTTGATGCTCTTGCCCACGGTGATGAACAGCTCGACTGGGCGGCTTTAGCCACGGTGTCCGCTCGCCGTAGCGGGCAATAAGTTTTATTGGTGGCGAACGCATTGCATTCGCCGCTAAATATATCCCCTTAATTATTCACTCGCACTAAAACAATGCGCCGCCACGGTGCGTTAAATATAACAAAATCTTATTTATTGATTAAAACTCCTTGCTAATCATTAGCTAACTAAACATGGCATCGTAATTGCTTTATCTATTCCATCTTGTATACCAGGTGGGATTCCAGCTTATGCCAGTCGCTCTCTTGTCGCAGTGGATTACCGATTACCAGCAACAGCCTCATTTGCTCCTGGGGGCTTATCAGCAATTAATGGCCAATATCTCACGGCAGGATAATGCCTGGATATATATCGCCAGCGAACAGCAAATAACTGCGCAAATAAATTCATTATTGCAGGCCATTAATGACGAGGATAAAACACCGGCGGATTTCCCGTTATTTGGCGTGCCGTTTGCGGTTAAAGACAATATTGATGTGGCCGGGATGCCCACCAGCGCAGCCTGCCCGGTATTTACTTATCATCCCACTGACGATGCCACGGTAATTGCGCGCCTTCGCGCCGCCGGGGCTATTGTGGTGGGCAAAACTAATCTCGACCAGTTTGCGACTGGCCTGGTCGGCACTCGCTCTCCCTATGGCGCGGTGGTTAACAGCTTCAACCCGGATTACGTCAGCGGCGGCTCGAGTTCAGGCTCCGCTTCCGTGGTGGCTCGCGGGCTGGTTTGTTTCTCTTTGGGGACGGACACCGCAGGCTCCGGGCGCGTTCCTGCCGGGTTCAATAATATCGTCGGTTTAAAACCCACCAAAGGCTGGCTCTCTACCGCTGGTGTCGTCCCGGCCTGCCGCCTCAACGACTGTGTTTCGATTTTTGCCCACTCGGCGGCGGATGCAGCCCTGCTCGCAAATGTAGCCGGGGGGTACGATCCGCTCGATCCTTATTCCCGCAGCAATCCTAATACCGCCCCGGCTCGCTTTAGCCCGCGCCTGCGCTTTGCTATTCCAGACCGACTGAACTTCTTTGGCGACAAACACAGCGAGGAGGCTTTTCAGCGGGCGCTGGAAAGATTAATGGCGATGGGGGCAGAGCTGGTCGCCGTGGATTTCAGTGATTTTACCCGTCTTGCAGAACAGCTTTATAACGGGGCGTGGGTGGCCGAGCGCACCGTCGCGGTGAAAGAGATCCTCGAAAAACATCCTGATGCCATGGACCCCACCGTGCGCGGCATCGTCGCCAGCGGCCTGAGCTTCACGGCCTGCGATGCGTGGCAGGCCGAATATACCCGCGCCGAACTGGCTCGCCGTATTAACCAGCAGCTTGCGTTGTTTGACGCCCTTGTGGTGCCGACGTCGCCAACGATCCATACGCTGGCCGAAATGCGCGACGAGCCCGTACGCTACAACTCGCAGTTTGGCACCTACACCAACTTTACCAACCTTGCTGACCTGAGCGCACTGGCGCTGCCGGCGGATTTCCGTGCTGATGGCCTGCCAGCGGGAATTACGCTTATCGCGCCTGCCTGGCATGATGCCGCGCTTAGCCACTTTGGCGCGCAATGGCAGACTCAGCTTGATCTCCCCGCCGGAGCAACAGCGCTGAAACTGCCCGCCGCTCAGACCTGCACGCCTGCCGATGGTTACGTGCGCGTAGCGGTGGTGGGCGCTCATCTGCGTGGTATGCCGCTCAATCATCAGTTAACCAGCCGCAATGCCGTGTTTGTCGAAGAAACCCACACGGCGGATACCTATCGCCTGTATGCCCTGGCCAATACCCAGCCGCCGAAGCCTGGCCTGGTTCGCGCCACTGAAGGGCAGCCGATTGCCGTTGAGCTTTGGGATATCCCGCTCGCACGCTTCGGTGAGTTTGTTGCTGAAATTCCCGCGCCGTTGGGGATCGGCACGCTGGCCTTGCAGGACGGGCGCAGCGTGAAGGGCTTTATTTGTGAACCGTGCGCGACAGAAGGCGCCACGGACATTACCCCATGGGGCGGCTGGAAAGCCTGGCTGGCTCGTCAACCTGGCGCTTAAGGAGAGGAATATGTTTAGCAAAGTCTTAATTGCCAACCGCGGCGAAATTGCCTGTCGTGCTATCCGCACGCTGAAAAAAATGAGCATTACCAGCGTGGCCGTTTATTCCGACGCGGACGCCAGCGCGCAGCACGTCATTGACGCCGATATGGCGATGGCGCTTGGTGGAGATAAAGCCAGCGACACCTATCTGAATATCGAAAAAATACTGGCGGCGGCAAAAGAGAGCGGCGCGGAGGCAATTTTCCCCGGCTACGGTTTTCTTTCAGAACGCGCCGAATTTGCCGAGGCCTGCGAAGCGGCTGGGATCGTATTTATCGGACCAACGGCGCAGCAAATCAGCGATTTCGGCCTCAAACACCGGGCTCGTGAGCTGGCCTCCGGCGTGGACGTGCCGATGACGCCGGGCACCGGGCTGCTGACATCGCTTGCAGATGCGCAGCTGGCGGCGGCGGAAATTGGTTATCCGGTGATGCTAAAAACCACGGCGGGCGGGGGAGGGATTGGCCTGACCCGCTGCGACAGCGAAACGGCATTGCTTGAAGCCTGGGAAAGCGTCAAGCGCATGGGGGCGCAGTTTTTCAGCGACGATGGCGTGTTTATCGAGCGCTTTGTCGACAAAGCTCGCCACCTGGAAGTGCAAATCTTTGGCGACGGGAAGGGCAAGGTTGTGGCCCTCGGAGAACGTGACTGCTCGCTGCAGCGCCGTAACCAGAAAGTGGTCGAGGAAACGCCCGCGCCCAATCTTCCACAGGCAACGCGTGAGGCGCTGCATCGTGCGGCGGTGGCGCTGGGTGAATCCGTTAACTACCGCAGCGCGGGAACCGTAGAGTTTATTTATGACGCGGCACGCGATGCTTTCTACTTCCTGGAAGTCAACACGCGGCTGCAGGTTGAGCACCCGGTGACCGAGTGCGTAACCGGCCTGGATCTGATCGAATGCATGGTGCTGGTGGCGGCAGAGGCTTCCCCGGACTGGCAAAAAATGGCCGCAGCGCCGCAGGGCGCGGCTATCGAAGTTCGCATTTACGCCGAAGACGCGCTGAAAAACTTCCAGCCTTCGCCGGGCGTATTGACCGACGTTTATTTTCCAGAGGGCGTACGGGTTGACGGCTGGGTCAGCACCGGTAGCGAAGTTAGCGCTTTCTACGATCCGATGATCGCCAAGATCATCGTTTACGGTGCAGACCGCCTGCAGGCGTTAAGTATACTGAACGACGCGCTGGCGGCGACGAGGCTGCACGGGATCGCCACCAATCTGGATTATCTGCGGCAGATAGTTCGTCTGCCGGAGTTTAAGGCCGGGGTGATGTGGACGCGCCTGCTCGATAGCGTGAGCTATCAGGCGCAGGCCGTGGAAGTGCTGGAGCCTGGCACCTGGAGCAGCATTCAGGACAGCCCTGGCCGCCTCGGATATTGGGATATCGGCGTGCCGCCGTCGGGGCCGATGGATGATTTTGCCTTCCGTCTGGCGAACCGCATCGTCGGTAACCATCCTTCCGCCGCCGGGCTGGAGTTTACCCTGCAGGGGCCGACGCTGCGCTTCCACAGCGAAGCCACCATCGCGCTGACCGGCGCACCTTGCCCGGCACGGCTTGATGACCAGCCGGTGACCTTCTGGCAGCCAACGGTGGTGAAAGCGGGGCAGATCCTCACCCTGGGCAGAGCCAGCAGCGGCTGCCGCACCTATCTGGCGGTACGCAACGGTTTTGACGTGCCGGTGTATCTCGGCAGTCGCTCTACCTTTGCGCTCGGCCAGTTTGGCGGACATGCGGGGCGCACATTGCGCGTCGCGGACGTGCTGCCCATCTCTCAGCCTTGCCTGCCAGCCTGCACTACGCCTGCGCCGATTAGCCTGCCGCAGGCGCCGGAACCCGCGCTGATCCCGCAGTACGGCGAGATATGGGAGATTGGCGTGCTCTACGGGCCGCACGGCGCGCCGGACTTCTTTACGCCTGAGTCGATGGAAACCTTTTTCAACGCCGAATGGCAGGTTCACTACAACTCTAACCGCCTCGGGGTGCGCCTTGTCGGGCCCAAGCCGGAGTGGACCAGAGCCGACGGCGGTGAGGCCGGGCTGCATCCTTCCAACGTGCACGACTGTGAATACGCCATCGGCGCGGTGAACTTTACCGGCGACTTCCCGGTGATCCTGACGCGTGACGGCCCAAGCCTCGGCGGGTTTGTCTGCCCGGTGACTATTGCCAAAGCGGAATTGTGGAAAGTCGGGCAGGTGAAGCCGGGTGACCGGATTCGTTTTCACGCCATTAGCTTTGAACACGCGCAGTCTCTGGAAATCGCCCAACAGGTGGCGGTGACCAACCTGTGTGCCGGGGCAAGCCTGCCGGACCTGCATCCTTCTATTGCACCAGGCGCGACGACCAGCGCGGCGATCCTGGCGGAAATCCCTGCTCAGGGAGCCCTGCCGGCGGTGGTTTACCGTCAGGCGGGCGACAACTATGTGTTGATCGAATACGGCGATAACGTGCTCGACCTGGCGCTGCGCCTGCGTATTTATCTGCTGATGAAGGCGATTAACCAGGCGGCGCAAACGGGTGTTGAGGAGCTTTCTCCCGGCGTTCGCTCGCTGCAGATCCGTTATGACAGCCAGCGTATCTCCCAAAACCAGCTGCTGACTCTGCTGCTGAGCGTTGAGAAACAGCTTGGCGATGTGACTCGCCTGAAAATTCCTTCGCGCATTGTGCATCTGCCGCTGGCTTTTGAAGACAGCGCCACGCTGGCGGCGGTGGAGCGCTACCAGCAAACGGTGCGGGAAGACGCCCCGTGGCTGCCGAACAACGTGGACTTTATTCAGCGCACCAACGGGCTGCAAAGCCGTGACGAGGTGAAGCAGATCCTGTTTGATGCCAGCTACCTGGTGCTCGGGCTGGGCGATGTCTATCTCGGCGCGCCTTGTGCCGTGCCGCTTGACCCGCGTCACCGCCTGCTGAGTTCGAAGTACAACCCGGCGCGTACCTGGACCGCAGAAGGCACGGTGGGCATCGGCGGCATGTATATGTGCATCTACGGCATGGACTCTCCAGGAGGTTATCAGCTGGTGGGGCGCACGCTGCCTATCTGGAACAAATTCCTCAAAAACGAACAGTTTGGCGACGAGCCGTGGCTGCTCAAGTTCTTCGACCAGGTGCGTTTCTACCCGGTGAGTGAAGAAGAGCTGACCACGTTCCGCACGGCATTTCGTGAAGGGCGTGCGCAGGTGGAGATCGAAGAGGTTGATTTCGATTTTGCCGAATATAGCCGCTTCCTTGCGGACAATGCCGACGATATTACCGCTTTCCGTAGCCGCCAGCAGGAGGCCTTCCTGAGCGAAGTGGCGCACTGGAAGGAACAGGAAAGCGCGGCGGTGGAGAGCGCGCTGATGGCGACGGCTATGCCGGAGGAAGAACAGGCCGGCCAACTCGTCAGCGCCGACCTGAACGGCAATATCTGGAAAATCCTCGTTGAGCCGGGCCAGAGCGTAAAGCAGGGCGAACCGCTGATCGTCGTGGAGGCGATGAAGATGGAGCTATTAGTCAGCGCGCCGTGCGACGGCAAAGTCGTGCGCATTCAGTGCCAGCAGGGCCGACCGGTGGGGCCGGGGGATGCGCTGCTGTGGCTGGAGGCGGTGTAGGCCTATGCCAAAGCGACCAGAAGCCGTAGCCGAACGCATATACCAGCAGCTAAAGCAGGAAATCTTCGACTTTCTCCTGCTGCCGGGCGACCGCTTTAGCGAAAACGAAATTGCCGACCGCATGAGCGCCAGCCGCACGCCGGTTCGCCAGGCGCTTTATGCCCTGCAGCAGGAAGGTTATGTCGACGTGCAGCCCCGCAGCGGCTGGCAGATCCGGGCGGTGGACTTCGATCATCTCGAATCGCTTTACGATCTGCGCATCGTGCTGGAGCTGGAGGCGGTGAAACGGCTTTGCCAGCGGGCTGACTCCGTATGCCCGCTGCCACTGCAGGCGTTGAAGCAGTTCTGGCTGGAGGAACCGCCGCTCGACGAGGGCATCAACGTCGCGCCGTATGACGAGGCTTTTCACATGACGCTGGTGTCTGCGGCGGGCAACCCTGAAATGGCCAGGGTTCACCGGGATATCACCGAGAAAATCCGTATTGTGCGCAGGCTGGACTTTACCCGTCAGCCTCGCGTCAGTGCGACGTACGCCGAACATGGGCAAATCCTGCTCGCCGTGTGGGACCGCAACCTTGAGGAGGCACAGACCCGATTACACGACCACATCGCCGCAAGTCAGAAAGAGGTTCGTCAGATAACGCTTCATATGCTGCACCAGGCTCGGCAACTCAAGCTGAGTTAACCATTTATCGTTTCTTCAGGGGAGTCAGACTTATGCAACGTCGTACCTTTGTTAAAGCTTTCGCGCTTTCCGCTTCGGTTGTCAGCTTCGGGCTGGCGTTTGCCGCCCAGGCGGCAGATACCATCAAAGTTGGGATCATGCACTCGCTGTCGGGCACCATGGCCATTTCAGAGACGCCGCTTAAAGACGTGGCGTTGATGACCATCGACGACATTAACGCGAAGGGCGGCGTACTCGGCAAAAAGCTGGAGCCGGTGGTGGTTGACCCGGCGTCAAACTGGCCGCTGTTTGCCGAAAAAGCCCGCCAGTTGCTGAGCCAGGATAAGGTGGCCGTGGTGTTCGGCTGCTGGACGTCCGTGTCGCGTAAATCCGTGCTGCCGGTGTTTGAAGAGCTGAACGGCCTGCTGTTCTATCCGGTGCAGTACGAAGGGGAAGAGATGTCGCCGAACGTGTTTTATACCGGGGCGGCACCTAACCAGCAGGCGATTCCGGCGGTGGAATACCTGATGAGCGAAGACGGCGGGGCGGCGAAGCGCTTCTTCCTGTTGGGGACGGACTACGTTTATCCGCGCACCACCAATAAGATCCTGCGCGCCTTCCTGCACTCTAAGGGCGTTCAGGATAAAGACATTGAAGAGGTCTACACGCCGTTTGGCCACAGCGACTACCAGACCATCGTGGCCAATATCAAAAAATTCTCCGCTGGCGGTAAAACGGCGGTGATCTCCACCATTAACGGTGACTCTAACGTGCCGTTCTACAAAGAGCTGGCGAACCAGGGGCTGAAGGCGACCGACGTGCCGGTGGTGGCCTTCTCCGTGGGTGAAGAAGAGCTGCGCGGCATCGACACTAAACCGCTGGTGGGCAACCTCGCGGCCTGGAACTACTTCGAGTCCGTCGATAACCCGACCAACAAGCAATTTGTTAACGAGTGGAAGGCCTATGCCAAAGCCCACAATCTGCCGAACGCCAATACCGTCGTGACCAATGACCCGATGGAAGCGACCTACGTTGGCATTCATATGTGGGCGCAGGCCGTTGAGAAAGCGGGCACGACGGACGTGGATAAAGTCCGCGCGGCGATGGCCGGGCAGACCTTTAAAGCGCCGTCTGGCTTTACCCTGACGATGGATGCCACCAACCACCATCTGCACAAGCCGGTGATGATCGGCGAGATCGAAAGTAACGGCCAGTTCAACGTGGTGTGGCAGACCGACAAACCTGTGCGCGCCCAGCCGTGGAGTCCGTTTATTCCGGGGAACGATAAGAAATCAGAGCTGCCGGTAAAGACCGTCAGCAACTAATTTATACCCTTAGCTGATTTTACCCTCACCCCGGCCCTCTCCCTGGAAGGGAGAGGGGGAAAAGCGTGAATGCCCTCTTTTTGGAAGGGAGAGGGTGAAATTCTTTACTCCCTCGCCCCTCTGGGGAGAGGGTTAAATTCTTTACTCCCTCGCCCCTCTGGGGAGAGGGTTAGGGTGAGGGGCAACAGGGTGAAATCAAACAGGAGAACGCCATGACGTTAGCAACACTGGCCCGGCTGCTGCTGGTTGTGGCCGCTTTATTGCCGGGGCTTGCCGCCGCCGGTGACGCGGAGACGTTTTCGACCGCGAATCGTACGGCTCAGGCGGAGCTGCTCCAGAACTGGACGCTATCGCCCGATCCCGCTCGCTTGCCGCTGCTCAACGCGCTTAAGCAGGAAACGCTGGTCACCGACGGGCACTCGGCCTTTAACCAGACCGACGCAGGCCTGACTCCATTAGGGGATGAGGCCCAACCGCAGGGCGAGACAAAAAAGCTGCGGCTGACCAACAGGCTTCGTGTGCTGGTCGCCGGGGCGCTGGCGAGCCATCAATTAATAAGTGACAACGTCTCTATGCGTTTAAATGCGGCTAAAGCCTTGCAGAAAGAGGCTCCGCCGGAATTACTCCCGATTCTTCAGCAGCGTATAAACGCAGAAAAAGAGCAAAGCGTGCGGGCAGCGCTTGGGCTGGCGATTGCCCGTCTGGAGCTGACAAGTCCGCAGGCAGAAGTGCGTCTGGATGCGGTAAAGCTTCTGAGCCAGTCCAGCGACCCGGAAACTGAGGCTTTGCTCAAACCATTAACCGACGCAAGCGCGGAGCCGAATGCGGAGGTGCGCCAGGCCGCCACAGAGGGTCTGCGTAAAATTGAGCATCGCCAGAGGCTGGGTGAAATCCTTGGTCAGGCGTTTATGGGGCTTTCCCTTGGCTCGATTCTGCTGCTGGCCGCGCTCGGCCTGGCAATTACCTACGGCCTGCTGGGCGTGATCAACATGGCTCACGGCGAAATGCTGATGCTTGGCGCGTACTCTGCCTGGCTTGTTCAGGCCGGGTTCCAGCAGTTTGCTCCGGCGTGGCTGGCGTTTTATCCGCTGGTCGCGCTGCCGGTGGCTTTTGCCGTCACCGCCGGGATCGGCATGGCGCTTGAGCGCACGATTATTCGTCATTTGTACGGTCGCCCGCTGGAAACGCTGCTGGCGACATGGGGCATCAGCCTGATGCTGATCCAGATCGTGCGCATGCTGTTTGGCGCTCAGAACGTGGAAGTGGCTAATCCGGCCTGGCTGTCGGGCGGCCTGCAGGTGCTACCGAACCTGATCCTGCCGTGGAATCGCCTGGTGGTGCTGGGTTTTGTGCTGCTGGTGCTGCTGTTTACCTGGCTGTTGCTGAACAAAACGCGGCTGGGGATGAACGTGCGCGCCGTGACGCAAAATCGCGCGATGGCGGCCTGCTGCGGCGTGTCCACCGGGCGCGTGGATATGCTCGCATTCGGGCTTGGGTCAGGCATTGCAGGTTTGGGCGGCGTGGCGCTTTCTCAACTGGGTAACGTTGGCCCGGAGCTTGGGCAGGGCTACATCATCGACTCCTTCCTGGTGGTGGTGCTCGGCGGCGTGGGGCAGCTTGCCGGTAGCGTGGCGGCGGCGTTCGGGCTGGGCATCTTTAACAAAATACTCGAGCCGCAAATCGGCGCGGTGCTGGGTAAGATTCTTATTCTGGGGCTGATCGTGCTGTTTATTCAGAAACGTCCTCAGGGGCTGTTCGCGCTCAAAGGGAGGGTCATTGACTGATGACTATGCCGCTGACTTTAACGCTCGGACGTAAAGCGCCGCGCCTGACTTTGGTTTTGGGCACGCTGCTGGTGGTTTTGCTGCTGACGCTGCCGTTCCTGACGCTGTTGCCCGGCAGCAATCCGTTCAGCCTGTCGACCTACACTATGACGCTTGTCGGCAAGATCCTCTGCTATGCCACCGTGGCAGTGGCGCTGGATTTAGTCTGGGGCTATGCCGGGTTACTCTCCCTCGGTCACGGCCTGTTTTTTGCCCTCGGCGGCTACGCCATGGGGATGTACCTGATGCGCCAGGCCGCAGGTGACGGGCTGCCCGGTTTTATGTCGTTTCTCTCGTGGAGCGAGCTGCCGTGGTACTGGTGGGGGACGCAGCACTTCGCCTGGGCTCTGCTGCTGGCAATGGCGATTCCGGGGCTGCTGGCGTTTGTTTTCGGCTATTTCGCCTTTCGCTCAAAGATTAAGGGCGTTTACTTCTCGATCATGACCCAGGCGCTGACATACGCGGGGATGCTGCTGTTTTTCCGCAATGAAACCGGCTTTGGCGGCAATAACGGCTTCACCGGGTTTACCACGCTGTTGCGGATGCCGGTGACGGCAACCGGCACGCGAATCGGGCTGTTTATCGCCACCGTTTTGCTGTTGGTGGCAAGCGTCGGGCTAGGCTTTTGGCTGGCACGCAGCAAGTTTGGCCGCATTCTGACTGCGGTGCGTGATGCGGAAAACCGGCTGACCTACTGCGGCTACGATCCGAAAGGCTTCAAGCTGCTGGTGTGGACGCTTTCCGCCGTGCTTTGCGGGCTGGCCGGGGCGCTGTATGTTCCGCAGGTCGGCATTATTAACCCCGGTGAGATGTCACCGACCAACTCGATTGAGGCCGCCATCTGGGTGGCGCTGGGCGGGCGCGGCACGCTAATTGGCCCGGTATTGGGCGCAGGGCTGGTGAACGGGGCTAAAAGCTACTTCACCATGGCGGTGCCGGAGTACTGGCAGCTGTTTCTCGGCCTGATATTTATTCTGGTGACGCTATTTTTACCGCGCGGGGTCATTGGCCTGCTGCGCAAAGGAGAGAAATGATGCAGCCCGCCGAATCCCTGTTTACCCGCCAGCATCCTACGGACCGCTTTCGCGAGCAAACCGACCCGGTGCTGGCGCTGGAAAATATCAACGTTAACTTTGACGGCTTCCAGGCGCTGACCAATTTGTCGCTGAACATCGGCGTGGGCGAGCTGCGCTGCGTGATTGGCCCTAACGGCGCGGGCAAAACTACGCTGATGGACGTGATCACCGGCAAAACCAAACCCCAAAGCGGCAAAGCTTTTTACGATCAGTCCATCGACCTGATGCGGCTGGAACCCATTGAAATCGCCCGGAGGGGCATTGGCCGTAAGTTTCAAAAGCCAACGGTCTTTGAGGCGCTCACGGTCTTTGAAAATCTGGAAATTGCGCAGAAAAACGATAAATCCGTGTGGGCAAGCCTGCGGGCAAAGCTCAGCGGCGAACAGCGCGATCGTATCGACGAAATGTTAATCACGCTCCGGCTGACGGGAGAACGCCATCGCGGGGCGGGGCTGCTTTCTCACGGGCAAAAACAGTTTCTGGAAATCGGCATGCTGCTGGTACAGGAGCCGCATTTGCTGCTGCTGGACGAGCCTGCAGCGGGCATGACGGATGCCGAAACAGAGTACACGGCGGAGCTGTTCCGCAGCCTGGCGGGCAAGCACTCGCTGATGGTGGTTGAGCACGATATGGGCTTTGTCGAAACTATCGCTGACCACGTCACCGTGCTGCATCAGGGCCAGGTGCTGGCGGAAGGATCTCTGCGTGAGGTGCAGGCGAATGAGCAGGTTATCGAGGTCTATCTTGGGCGCTAAGGAGCAAACATGCTGCAGGTGAATGAGCTTAACCAGTATTACGGCGGCAGCCATATTTTGCGCGGCGTCAGCTTTGAGGTGCGCGTGGGGGAAGTGACCTGCCTGCTCGGGCGTAACGGCGTGGGGAAAACCACGCTGCTGAAATGCCTGATGGGGCTTGTGCCTGTGAAGGGCGGCAGCATCAGCTGGCAGGGGCAGACAATAACCCAGCGCAGGCCGCACCAGCGCGTTCAGGCGGGCATCGCCTACGTTCCTCAAGGGCGAGATATCTTTCCCCGGCTGACGGTGGAAGAAAACCTGCTGATGGGGCTGTCGCGCTTTTCCGGGGGCGAAGCAAAGGCCGTGCCGGACGAGATTTACCAGCTATTTCCGGTGTTGAAAGAGATGAGGCTCAGGCGCGGGGGCGATCTCTCCGGCGGGCAGCAACAGCAGCTGGCGATTGGCCGGGCGCTGGCCTGTAGGCCGCAGTTGCTGATTCTGGATGAGCCCACGGAAGGGATACAGCCGTCGATCATTAAAGAGATTGGCCAGGTGATTCGGCATCTCGCCGGGCGGGGCGATATGGCTATTCTGCTGGTGGAACAGTTTTATGATTTTGCCGCAGAGCTTGCCGACCAGTACCTGGTGATGTCGCGGGGGGAGATAGTCCAGCGTGGCGACGGCAGCGCGATGGAACAGGACGGCGTCCGGGGACTGGTGGCGATATAAGTGGTCTGCCAAAATTTAATGATTGTGGCCCTTTCGGCTGAACCTCTACGCGCCTATAGTTTTTGATATTCACTATCGAATTCCAGAGGTTAGCATGTCTTTTACCGTCAACAGTTTCCAGCAGCCGATTGGCTTATCTCTCCCTGACTGGCAGCGACGCCCGCTGCCGGAACGCGTCACCTTAAACGGGCAGTTTTGCCGCCTCGAACCGTTGAGCGTGGAGCGGCATGGGGCACAGCTTTGGCAGGCCTGGAGCCAGGCCGAAGATTCGCGTGGCTGGACTTACCTGAGCGTTGGGCCGTTTGATAACGAGGCCGATTTTATCAGCTACATCACCGGCGCCGGGCAAAGTGCAGATCCTTTCCATTTTGCCGTCGTGGATAACGCCAGCGGCAAAGCGCTTGGCACGCTGTCGCTGATGCGTATTGACCCGGCGAACGGCAGTATTGAAGTCGGGTTTGTGGTGTTCTCCCCGCTGCTACAGCGTACCGTTCAGGCTACGGAAGCGCATTTCTTACTGATGAAGTATGCCTTTGAAGTGTTGGGTTACCGCCGCTACGAGTGGAAGTGCGATAGCCTGAACGGACCTTCCCGTCGTGCCGCGCTGCGGTTTGGTTTCCGCTTTGAGGGCGTATTCCGCCAGATGGGGATTTACAAAGGGCGCACTCGCGATACGGCCTGGTTCTCCATCACCGATGGTGAATGGCCGCTGGTGAAGCTCGCTTTTGAGAGCTGGCTGTCCCCGGAAAATATGACCAACGGCGTGCAGCGTACAGGGCTGGCGGCTATTCGCGATGCACTTAGCCGCCAGAAAAGCGAACCCGCTCGTCGGGTAGACGTGCGCCCGTTAACGGCGGACGACCGCGAAGCGTGGCAAGCACTCTGGCAGGGCTACCTGACCTTCTACGACGCACAAATAAGTGACAACGTCACGGATTTAACCTGGCAGCGCATGCTGAATGAGCAAGAGCCGGTACGGGGCCTGGGCGCCTTCGACGAGCAGGGGAACATGCTGGGATTCACCCACTTCCTCTATCACCGCAGCACCTGGTCAGCAACCCAGTACTGCTATCTCGAGGATCTGTTTGCGGCCCCGCAGGCAAGAGGCAAAGGCGTTGGCCGGGCGCTGATTGAAGCGGTACGCCAGCACGCAGAGGCCAACAACAGCTCGCGCCTTTACTGGCATACCCATGAAACCAACGCCACGGCGCAAACCCTGTACGACAAAGTGGCGCAGAAGTCCGGCTTTATCAAATACGAAAAAGCCGTTTAGTTGAATGATGCCTCGTCAGGCCGTGAGAGGCTGGCGGGGCGGCGTATTCATGCCAATCACGATGGCGTAGTAAGCCAGTAAAATCGTGCCCATCAGCACCACAAACAGCATGTAAGACGGCAGCCAGCTCAGCAGCAGGCCGGTGACCAGTGGGTTACAGGCCCCGCCGAGCCAGCCAAGCTGCTGCGCGGCAAAGTAGCTGGATTTCAGCCCCGGCGGCGCGATATTGTCGATAAGCATATATTCCCCCGGCGCATAGATAAGCTCGCCAAGGGTAAACACCAGCGAAGACAGCCCCCACAGCCACAGGTTCGTGCCTGAAATCATAAAGCCGCCAAGGCCGAAGACGAAAAAGATCGTACCGAAGAACATCATCTTTTTGATGTTATCGGGGCGAATGTTTTTCCCCAGGAAGTACTGGAAAGCGACGACAACAATGGCGTTTACCGACAGCACGACGCTGACGACTTTTTCAGCCAGCCCGGTATCACCGATAACAATTGCGTACTGCGACAGGCAGCCGGCGAAGGCGCCGTAAACCATCGAGCCTAAAAAAGCCGAAGTGGTGAACCACATAAGCTGTTTATCGCGCAGCATCATGCGCGGCGACGGCAGCACCTTATCTTCAGTATCAGTGACGCTGCTGGCGCTGACCGGCTGGCTTTTTACATAGCGCCCAATCATCAGAATTGGCAGCAGGGCGGTCATGGCGGAGAGCCAGAACGGCAGGTTGGTGCTGTACATCACCACAAAGGTGCCTATCGGCGGGCCGACCGTCCAGCCGACGTTAACGAAGGTATAGTTGAGGGAGAATATTTTGGGTTTCAGGCTAACGTCCAGCGTGTCGGAGAACCATGCCTTAACCACCACGGAAAACACCGTGTAAGAGCAGTTGATGATCGAGTAAAACAGCACCACCAGTCCCGCGTTATGCACCAGCGGGATGACCGCAAAGCCGCCGAGGAAGATGACGATAGCCAACAGCATGGCTTTTTTCTTATCGAATTTGTCTGCAAGGATGCCAAACCAAAGGCTGAATATCACCCCGGCGACCAGCGCGACGGTAATCGCCAGGCCAATATCCTTCAGCGCCATATGGTACTCGCGCGACAGATAAATGGTCATAAACGGCAGCGTAAGTCCCCGGCCAATGGTCAGCAGCAGCGAAGAAATAAGTAACACAGTTGTTGCAAGTTGTTTGCCTGAGAACAGTTTACTGAGGGCGGTCATGGCGGCATGTTTTAATTGTGATGAGATAAGAGGGTGAAAGATTTATCACGAAAAATCAGCCTGGTATAGCGACCAGTTTTGGCGAAGGCACGATACAACACATCTGTATCCCCGGCAAAAAGTGGGATCTGTATCTGTTTGCTCAGGCGGATAAGGTTTATTTTTTTACAAATCGATAATAAATACAGAGGCAGGGTTATGACGCGTAAAGATGGACTGCTGGCGTTGCTGGTGGTGGTGATTTGGGGCGTGAATTTTGTGGCAATCAAGCTGGGGCTGCACAACATGCCGCCGCTGATGCTGGCGGGGCTGCGCTTTTTACTGGTGGCGTTCCCGGCGATGTTGTTCGTTGCCCGCCCGAAGCTGCCTTTTCGCCTGCTGGCGGCCTATGCGCTGACCATCAGCTTCGGGCAGTTCGCCTTCCTGTTTACCGCGATTAAGTTTGGTATGCCCGCCGGGCTGGCTTCTCTGGTGCTGCAGTCTCAGGCGTTTTTCACCATCATTCTGGGCACGTTTTTCTTTGGCGAACGCCTTCAGGCCAAACAGCTGGCGGGGATTACCCTCGCGGTATTCGGCGTGCTGGTGCTGATTGAAGGCAGTTTTGCAGGGCAGCACGTGGCGCTGCTCGGATTTATGCTGACGCTGGCGGCAGGCCTGAGCTGGGCTTTCGGCAATATCTTCAACAAGAAGATCATGCAGCACGAGCCGCGTCCGGCCATCATGTCGCTTATCGTCTGGAGCGCGCTTATTCCGGTGCTGCCGTTCTTTGCCGCAAGCTGGCTGCTGGATGGGCCAGAAACCATGCTGCAAAGCCTGGTGAATATAGACGGTACGACCATTCTGTCGCTTATCTATCTGGCGTTTATCTCGACCATTGTGGGCTACGGTATTTGGGGCACGCTGCTTGGGCGCTATGAAACCTGGCGAGTGGCGCCGCTGTCGCTTTTGGTGCCGGTGGTCGGTATGGCAAGCGCCGCGCTGATGCTCGGGGAGACGCTAACGGTAATGCAGCTGTTAGGGGCGGTACTGATTATGGGGGGGCTGTATATCAACGTCTTTGGTTTGCGCTTCAGGCGTTCGGTGAAACGAGTCTCTTCCTGACGTTCGCGGCACCCGCCCAGCATCGGGCGGGTTAGCCTGCATCTTATGAACGAACGTTACCGTGATAGTAAGGGGAACCCAGTTCTTCAGATTTTTCTGCAGCGGTTTGCTGCGGGCCTTTAGACAGCTGACCGCCGGAGCAGGAGATCATGTTGCCGTAGTTGGCCTGGGTGGCGTTGAAGCTGCCGGATTGCTCCGCAAGAGCGTTTGTCGATGCCAGGGCCAGAAGAAGGGTGGCTGCGGAGATGAATTTCATATTTCCTCGATTACGCCTGTAAAACAGGCGGTGATGCATTAATTACACAAACTACAATACTGATTGTACGGATGCAGATACTTGCCTTCTACGGCAAGACGGGTCACCCGGTACTTGTGCGGCGGCACCGAAAAGTAGTTCTTAAAGGTGCGGGTTAACGTCTGCTGCGACTCAAATCCATAGCGCTCGGCCAGGTAAAGAATCGGTTCGTTGCTTTCTTTGAGCTTAAGCGCGATTTCTGTCAGCTTACGGTTACGGATGTACTGGCCCATCGAGTGGCCGGTTTCTTTCTTAAACATCCGCTGCAGATGCCACTTGGAGTAGCCAGACCGCTGAGAAACCTTCTCCAGCGAGAGCGGGGTTTCCAGGTTTTCTTCGATCCACCCCAAAATGCTCTGAATCGTAATCGCATCATTGTTGCGTCTGGACATCGTTTCACCTCTTTGCAGGTTTTACGGCAATACCTTTGTTAACAGGCGATAAAGCGTGTCGACTTCGTCGTCGGTCAGGTTTTTTGTGAGTTCTTTGTGGAGGCTTAGCCCCACCAGGCTTCGGCACTCTTCACACAGCGCAACGCCTTCCGGCGTCAGCTTGATCAGAACGCCGCGCTTATCGTTGGGGTTCGGCAAACGCTCGATCCAGCCTTTGCACAGCAGGCGGTCCAGCATTCGGGTTAATGCACCGAGGTCAACGGAAAGCACTTTTTTCAGCTCGACTGGGGTGATGCAAACTTGGTAGTGAATAGAGCACAGCACCTTAAACTGGGTAGCGGTAATATCCAGCGGGGAGAGCGAGTCGTTTAACAGGCGGTCTTTGTGCTGATTCACCATGTGGATCAATCGCCCGAGGGGAATGATTTCGTTAAACAGATCACAGGTGCTTTTCACTATGTTTGCCCAGGCAAGTAGATTAGTCACGGCAGATATTATTGCCGAGGCAAGTATAAGTCAACGTGATGGTTTAGCCGATGCCACGAAAAGCTAAAACGCTTCACCCACCGTCGGTAAACTCCGTGCTGCTATACTCAAACCTGCTAAGCCCGCTCGATAAAGGACCAAAAAGGATTAAAATATGATGGATTTACTCAGGGCCATAGGCCTTGGCCTGGTGGTGTTGCTGCCGTTAGCTAACCCACTGACCACCGTGGCGCTGTTCCTTGGGCTTTCCGGAGACATGAATAGCCGGCAGCGTAACCGCACCGCACTGATGGCTTCGGTGAATGTGTTTGTCATTATGATGGTGGCGTATTACGCCGGTCAGGTGGTGATGAATACCTTCGGGATTTCAATTCCGGGCCTGCGTATTGCCGGGGGACTGATCGTCGCCTTTATCGGTT
Organism: Cedecea neteri; assembly: GCF_000757825.1. Classification (GTDB taxonomy): domain Bacteria; phylum Pseudomonadota; class Gammaproteobacteria; order Enterobacterales; family Enterobacteriaceae; genus Cedecea; species Cedecea selenatireducens. The sequence goes on along the minus strand of NZ_CP009451.1, from coordinate 326,270 downwards.
TCCGCATGCTGTTCCCGCAGCAAAAGGCGCATGAATCACCGGAGTCGAGAAGCAAGTCGGAAGAGCTGAGCGAAGAGCCCGAGGCGAATATCGCCTTTGTGCCGCTGGCGATGCCAAGTACGGCCGGGCCGGGTACCATCGCGATGATCATCAGTTCGGCGTCCACCGTGCGCGCAGGTTCTGATTTCCCCAACTGGGTGATAACCGTGGCGCCGCCGCTGATTTTCCTCGCCGTAGGCCTGATTCTTTGGGCTAGCCTGCGCAGTTCAGGGGCGATTATGCGCATAGTCGGTAAAAGCGGCATTGAGGCCATTTCCCGCCTGATGGGCTTCCTGCTGGTGTGTATGGGCGTGCAGTTTATTATTAACGGCGTGCTGGAAATTATTAAGACTTACCCGGCCTGATTTGAGCGTGATGCAAAGAGAAATGCCCTCTCAATTGGACTGCACCCCAAAAGTTGGACACCCAACTGAGTAAGGTGCAGTTTTTTATGGCAAAGCCAAAATATTCCCTCGAAACCAGATTAGCTGTAGTCAAACACTACCTTGCCGGAAAAGATGGAACACATCGTACCGCTGAACGTTTTGGTGTTGAAAGAACATCAGTGCGACGCTGGGTAAGAGCCTGGCAACTCCACGGTATTGATGGCATTACCTGGAAAAATGACCGCCATTCTCCGGCGTTCCGGATTGCTGTCGTACGCACGGTTCTCGCTGAAGAACTTTCGATGCGCGAAGCTGCCGCACGGTTTAATATCTCCACTGAAACCGTTGTCCGGCACTGGGTGAATGTCTACAAAGACGCAGGTGAAAAAGGACTTCTGAGCATAAAACCTGGCCGGAGCAAGGACATGACAAAACCCAAAAAAACACCTCCACTTACCGATGCTGCGCTGGATAAGTTATCTCCCGAAGAGTTGCGGGCTGAACTTCGTTACCTGCGAGCAGAGAATGCCTATCTAAAAAAGCTGAAGGCCTTAGTTCAAAGCGAGAAAAACGGCGGAAAGCCGCAATAATCAACGAACTAAGGCTGGAGTATGCGCTCAGTGATCTTCTTCGTGCAGCGGGCATGTCCCGCAGTACGTGGTATCACAATATCAATGCGCTGAAGCGAGCAGACAGGCATGCCGGGCTGAAAGCCAAAATCAGAGAGATTTATCACTATCACAAAGGGCGTTATGGCTACCGCAGGATCACGCTCTCGCTGAGAAGGCAGGGTCTGCTGGTGAACCATAAAACTGTACAGCGGCTGATGGCAGAACTGTCGCTCCGTTCTCTGATAAGGGTGAAGAAATATCGTGCCTGGAAAGGGGAAGTGGGCAAGGCTGCACCCAATATCCTGGGCCGGAACTTCGGGGCATCGAAAGCCAACGAAAAATGGGTCACGGATGTCACCGAGTTCTCAGTACAGGGTAAAAAGCTGTATCTGTCGCCGGTTCTCGATCTGTTTAACCGGGAGATTATCTCCTACAGCCTGTCGGAAAGGCCGGTGATGGAGATGGTTAATAGCATGCTGCGCGATGCGTTCCTGAAGCTCAGCCCGGAAGATAGCCCCTTGCTGCACACGGATCAGGGCTGGCAATATCGAATGGCAGGCTATCAGGCAAGGTTAAAGGCACAGGGCATGACACAAAGTATGTCGCGCAAAGGAAACTGTCTGGATAATGCGGTGATGGAGAACTTCTTCGGCACACTGAAATCGGAGTGTTTTTACCTGAACAGGTTCAGCGATCTGAATGAACTGAGGAAGGCGATAGAGGACTATATCCATTACTATAACAACGAGCGGATCAGTCTGAAATTAAAAGGCCTGAGTCCGGTAGAATACCGAACCCAGACCCCGATAGCCGCTTAACATGAACTGTCCAACTTTATGGGGTCAGTCCAAATGAGGGCATTTTTGTTAATGCGTCGGCCGGGGCTGCTCGTCCAGCGCCACCGGCCAGCGGCGAAACACAATTATTGACCAGAACAGCGCGACAAGCGCCGGAATTGCGCCAATAAAGCCGATATCCGCCATAGAAATATGCAGGCTGACCTGATTGCCCACCAGCGCGCCCGCGCCGATGCCGATATTAAAAATACCTGAGAACAGCGACATCGCCACGTCGGTGGCATCCGGCGCAAGGGCCAGAACCTTCACCTGCATCCCGAGGGCAATAATCATGATTGAAATGCCCCAGAACAGGCTCAGCCCGGCGAGGGTCAGCTCGTTTCCTGCAGCGGGTAACAGGAGTATCAGGCTGGCCGCCAGCAGGGCAATCGCCCCGGAAACCAGCCCTGAAGCGTATTTATTTCCCCATTTGCCAAACAGCACGCTGCCGATGATGCCCGCGCCGCCAAACAACAGTAAAAGCAGCGTTGCAAAATTGGCGCTAAGCCCCACGACCTGCTGCACGAAAGGCTCGATATAGCTGTAGGCGGTGTAGTGCGCGGTGACCACCACGGCGATTAACGCATAAATGTTGACCAGCGCGGGCCGACGGAACAGCTCAGGCACGCTGGACAGCGAACCCGAATGCTCGCTAGGCAGTTTAGGCAGCAGCTTAATCAGGCAGAACAGCGTCACGGCCGCCACCACGCCAATGGCGAAGAAGGTGGTACGCCAGCCAAAATACTGCCCGACGATGCGGCCCAGCGGTAAGCCCAGCACCATCGCCAGCGCCGTGCCGGTCGCGAGTAAACTCAGCGCCTGGGCCTTTTTGCCCGCAGGCGCCATACGAATGGCAAGTGAAGCGGTGATCGACCAGAAAATCGCGTGAGCGAAAGCGATACCAATTCGGCTCATCACCAGCACGGTAAAGTTCCAGGCAAGGAACGACAGCACGTGGCTGGCGATAAACAGCAGGAAAATGCTAATCAGCAGCCGACGGCGCTCAACCTGGCTGGTCATCAGCATAAAGGGCAGCGACATCAGGGCCACCACCCAGGCATAAATGGTCAGCATGATGCCGACCTGCGCGGTTTCCATGCCAAAACTCTGGGCTATATCTGACAGCAGGCCAACCGGCACAAACTCGGTGGTGTTAAAAATAAAAGCGGCAACTGCAAGGGTTACCACCCGTAGCCACGCCGTTTTGCGTGAGACGGTAGTGATTGTCATAAGGAGCCAGGCAGGTAAATAAGCGGTAGGAATGGATGGATCATAAAACCATCAGATCGGCGGCACAACCGATTTTGTGATTTATGTCTCATTTACGATTCTGCCAGACCTGAGCAAGAAAAAAGCAGCGCGGTGCAGGCGAGTGTGTCATGGTAGGCGGTGAGAAAATAACAATGAAAAGCAGGAGTTATCACGATGCAAGCAATTGACTTTTATATGGTAGATGCCTTCGCCGACGCCACCTTTGGCGGTAACGCCGCCGCCGTTTGCCCGCTCAGTGAATGGCTGCCGGATGACACGCTGCTGAAAATGTCCCAACAGCATAATCAGTCGGAAACGGCTTTCTTTGTCACCACAGACGAGGGCTTTGAGCTGCGTTGGTTTACCACGCAGGGAGAAATCAACCTTTGTGGGCACGCCACGCTTGCCGCTTCACACGTCATCTTTGAGCATCTCGATTACCCTGAATCGGTGATTCATTTCAGCACGCGTTTTGTTGGCCCGCTGACCGTTACCCGCAACGGCGAATGGCTGACGCTGGATTTCCCCGCCTGGGAAACGCAACAGATGGCGCCGCTGCCTGAGCTGCTGGCAACGCTTGGCATCAGCGAGTGCAAAGAGATGCGCGTCGGGCGTGATTATCTGGTGGTGCTGGAAAGCCAGGCGGAAGTAGAAGCTATTCAGCCTGATATCAACGCCATGATCCCGCTGGAAAAAATGGTCTGTATCACCGCGAAAGGCGAGGGTGAATATGATTTTGTCAGCCGCTTTTTCTGCCCAGGAGAGTCAGTGCCGGAAGATCCCGTCACCGGTTCTACCCACAGCATGCTGATCCCTTACTGGGCGGATAAACTGAACAAAACGCATCTGCTGGCGCGGCAGGTCTCTTATCGCGGCGGCGATTTGCGCTGCCAGTATAAAGGCGAGCGTGTGCTGATCGGCGGCAAAGCGGTCACCTATCTGATTGGTAAAGTGCTGCTGCGTTAGAATATTCCAGCATAGCTATTCATGATTATAGTTATCCGGGATTGATGAATTCAGCTCATAAAGGCTAGCTGATCAGGCGCGATTATTGTTGAACCCGTCCATGCTAGCCTTTGTACATTGATGCCAGCTGGAGCATCACCGTTAAAAAGGGCTGATGGCGTTTGCCCCCGCCCGCGGGAGCTATTCCAGCAGGGAAATAAAGGCTTCAAGCTGGCGGGTTTTGGCGTCTCTGCGCCACAGCAGCCAGGTATCCAGATAACGCTTATCCTCCGGCAGCGGCCAGGTACTCACCTGATGGCTACCCGGCATACTCTCCAGCATACTTCTTGGCATCAGCGCCAGCCCCGCCCCGGCAATAACGCAGGCCAGCATCCCGTGGTAAGACTCCATTTCATGGATCTTGCCCGGCATGGCCTGGCTGTCGTGGAACCAGCTTTCAAAATGGCGGCGGTAAGAGCAGTTGGCCCGAAAGGCATAAATACTCGCGCCGTTAACGTCCGCGCCGCTGTGAATCGGGGCATGGTCTGCAGGCGCGACGATGGTCATCTCTTCGCGATACACCGCCACGCCCTCAAGGGAAGGATGCAGCACCGGGCCGTCAACAAAGGCGGCAGAAAGCCGGCCTTCGAGTACGCCGTCAATCTGGTCACCTGAGGGGCCGGTAGCCAGCGAAAGGTGAATTTTCGGGTAGCGCTGGTTGAAGCTTGCCAGCAGGCCGGGAATGCGTACCGCCGCCGTGCTTTCCAGCGAACCGAGCGCGAGCGGTCCCTGAGGCTCATCGCCGGATACCACCATTCGCGCTTCATCCACCAGCGCCAGGATGCGTTTACTGTAGGCCAGAAAACTGTGGCCGGACGGCGAGAGCTTCAGGCGCTGGTTCTCGCGGATAAACAGCGCCACGCCCAGGTCGGCCTCCAACTGCTTGATGCGGGTCGTGAGATTCGACGGGACGCGATGCACCTGCTGTGCGGCGGCGCTGATGCTGCCGGTTTCTGCGACGGCGTTGAACATTTCCAGCTGGGTCAGATCCATAGCTTTCTCAAATCGTGAAGGGTTTGCTTAGTATTATTCATTTTTAAACTTTACGCCTCAAGGCTACTGTTAACATCTCATTCACCTGTCGAGGCACCACCATGCAATCAGTAACCGGGCAAACCCACGCCATTTCACGCAATCCCGCCACCGGTGAGCGCATTGCGGTTTATCCTTTTGAGAACGCAGCACAGATTGATGCCGCGCTGGCCCGCAACCATCAGGCGTTTAATGCATGGCGGGCTACGCCGCTGAGCGAGAGAGCGCAGAAGCTGCGTGATTTAGGTGCTGCGGTGCGTAAACATGCCGAGGCCATGGCGCAAATGATTACCGCCGAAATGGGCAAGCCGATTTTGCAGGCGCGTGCCGAAGTGGCTAAGTCAGCCAATCTTTGCGACTGGTACGCAGAGCATGGCCCGGCGATGTTAGGCGCGGAAACGACTCAGGTTGAAAATAACAACGCGGTTATCGAGTACCGTCCGCTTGGGCCAATTCTGGCGGTGATGCCTTGGAACTTCCCGCTATGGCAGGTTTTGCGCGGCGCTGTGCCGATTCTGCTGGCCGGGAACAGCTATATTCTGAAGCATGCGCCAAACGTGATGGGCTGCGCCGACATTATCCGCCAGATGTTCACGGATGCCGGGCTGCCGTCGTCGCTGTTCGAGCTGCTGAACGTCACGCCGGAAGGGGTAAGCCAGGCGATTAACGACCCGCGTGTTGCCGCCGTGACGGTAACCGGCAGCGGCAGAGCCGGGGCAGCGATTGGCGCTCAGGCGGGTGCAGCGCTGAAAAAATGCGTGCTGGAGCTGGGCGGTTCCGATCCGTTTATCGTGCTCAACGACGCAGATCTGGACGAAGCCGTTAAGGCCGCGGTGGCCGGGCGTTTCCAGAATACCGGGCAGGTTTGTGCGGCGGCGAAACGCTTTATTGTTGAAGCCGGGATCGCCGCAGCCTTTACCGACCGCTTTGTTGCCGAGCTGAAAAGCTATCAGTTAGGTTCGCCGGTGGAAGAGGCTAACCGCATCGGGCCGATGGCGCGCTACGATCTGCGTGATGAGCTGCACGAGCAGGTGACAACGTCACTTAAGCAGGGTGCAAAACTGTTGACCGGCGGGGATAAGCTGCCCGGCGAGGGCAACTACTATGCGCCAACCGTGCTGACCAATGTCACGCCGGAAATGACCGCGTTCCGTCAGGAGCTGTTTGGCCCTGTAGCCGCCATTACCGTTGCCCGTGACAGCGAGCACGCTCTTGCACTGGCGAACGACAGTGATTACGGGCTTTCTGCCACGGTTTATACCGCCAATGAGCAGCTTGCGCTGGAGATGGCGGCTCGCCTTGAGTGCGGCGGCGTGTTCATCAACGGCTACAGCGCCAGCGACCCGCGCGTGGCGTTTGGCGGGGTGAAAAAGAGTGGGTTTGGCCGTGAGCTTTCCCACTTTGGCCTGCATGAGTTCTGTAATATTCAGACCGTGTGGAAGGATCGCCGGTAGTTTTCTATGAGGGGGCCACCGCGCAGGTGGCCCTGTTTGTCATTGAAATGAAATAATTCTGTCATTTTCGCTCAGTACACTCGCCGCATCGTTGTGTTACTGAAGAAAATCATGAACATAAGCCAAATTTTTCGCCGTTTAAACCCCTTCAAACTTTTCGCCCGACGTCCTCGCGAGTTTGGGTTACTGAGCGGGGTGGTTGGCGTTATCGCACTCTTTTCCATGCTGCAAATTCTCTCCACCGTCTCCCTTTCTAATATCCTGCATGAAACCCGCCAGAGCGTGCTTGAAAGCAATCAGCTTCATCGGCAGCAGGTCGTCATGGAGAAAGCCAGAACATCTTTGTTAATGACCAGCGACCTGTTAAACCGGGCGGGCGTTTACTTTATGCAGGACAAAGAAACCGGCTCCGTTGGCAGTTGGAATAGCCTGGTAGATGAAGCTGACGCGGCGCTGAAGGTGTCGCAGCAAAACTTTGCCGCCTGGCAACAGCTGCATCCGCAAGGCAGCGAGGCGCTGGCCAATAGCTATCAGCTGTTCTCAGGCGGGTTAAAAGAGCAGCTGGATGGCATGCAAAAACATGCCTCAATCGATGCGTTTTTCGAAGTACCCATTCAGGCGTTTCAGTCTGACTTCAACGAACAGTATGCGCATTACCAGACCGACGGTGAGAAACAAACCGCGCAGGCCGGCCATGCTTTACTGGGTAGCCTGAGCCAGGCGCAAACGCTGTTCATCATCGCGCTGGGCATTTTATTGGCGGTGGCGATTACCGTCTGGCTGGGCGTGGCCCGCTGGGTGATTCGTCCGCTGCGCGGCCTGATTGAGCATCTGCATGTTTTGGCTGCCGGTGACTTGTCCCGTTTGCCCGCCGAAAGAAAACTGGTGAACCGTGAAGTGAAGCAGCTACACGGCAGCGTACTGGAAATGCAGCAGGGCATTCAGCAACTGGTGCTGGAGGTTCGTGAATCGTCCGCGACGTTGTTGAGCAACATCGGTCAGCTTGCCGAAGGTAACAATGAGTTGTCCAGCCAGTCTTCTCAGCAGGAGCAGGAGCTGGAGAAGGTTACGCTGCATATTACCGAGCTGGAGTCCCGCGTACAGGAAAATAGCCAGTACGCTATTCAGGCGAACCAGCGCGCAGATGAAGCGCGTGAGATGGTGGCCGGGGGCGATCGGATGATGCACACGGTAAATATGTCTATGCAGGATATTGTCGCCCGTTCATCAGAGATGCGCGGCATCGTGGCAATGATTGATAACGTGGCGTTCCAGACCAATATTCTGGCGTTGAACGCCGCGATTGAAGCCGCTCATGCGGGCAATCAGGGGCGTGGTTTCGCCGTGGTTGCTCGCGAGGTGGGCCTGCTTGCTAAGCAGAGCAGTCAGTCGACCAGAAACATTCAGGCGTTAATCAATAACTCGCTGCAGGGTATCGAGCAGGGCAGCGAGGCGGTGTCTGAACTTGAGACGCAGTTGAAGAATGTTATCGCGCTGGTTACGCGTCTTAGCGGCCTGCTGAATGAAATTTCCAGCGCGTCCGTAGACCAGGGGGCCAGCGTGCATCATGTTACGGCGCGGATAACCACGCTGAATCAGGCGGTGAATCAAACGGGGCAGCTGATAAAAGCTTCGGCAAACACTTCTCAGCGTTTGCTGGATGAATCGCAGCGCCTTGAAAAAGCCGTTGCCCGCTTTCAGATGACTGCCTGAGTTCGTTTTATTATCGGCCCGTGGCTCTGATATACTTGCGCCGCTAAATATATCGCTCAGGAGAGCACGGTGCCGGTTCAATTAGACAATCAGTTACTGGAAGAGATCCTCGACCAGGTTCGCCCTTTGCTGGGAAAAGGGAAAGTGGCGAACTATATTCCAGCCCTGGAAGAAGTCTCCGGCAATAAGCTGGGCATTGCTATCTGTACCGTTGACGGTGAATTCTTTAGCGCCGGAGATGCCACAGAACGCTTTTCCATTCAGTCGATCTCTAAAGTACTAAGCCTGACGCTGGCAATGGGGCGCTATGAAGAGCATGAAATCTGGCAGCGCGTAGGCAAAGAGCCCTCCGGGCAGCCTTTTAATTCCCTTTTGCAGCTTGAGCTTGAGCAGGGCAAGCCCCGTAACCCGTTTATTAACGCAGGTGCGCTGGTCGTTTGCGATATGCTGCAAACCCGCCTCAGTGCGCCTAAGCAGCGCATGCTCGAGGTGGTTCGTCAGCTTTCCGGCGCTGAGGATCTGGTCTATAACACGCGCGTGGCGCGTTCCGAATTCGAGCATTCGGCGCGAAATGCCGCTATTGCCTGGCTGATGAAGTCTTTTGGCAATTTCGAAAATGACGTGATTGCGGTGCTACAAGCCTATTTCCATTTTTGTTCTCTGGAAATGAGCTGCCTCGAATTAGCCAAAACGTTTTTATTCCTGGCAAATCAGGGACGGGCATTGGATCTCGATGAGCCGGTGATTTCCGCCCAGCACGCACGGCAAATTAATGCGCTGATGATAACCAGCGGCATGTATGACGGTGCGGGTGAATTTGCTTATCGCGTAGGTCTGCCGGGGAAATCGGGCGTGGGCGGCGGTATTATCGCCAACGTGCCGAACGAGATGTCTATCGCCGTGTGGTGCCCGGAGCTGGACGCTTCCGGTAACTCTCTGGCGGGGACTGCCGCGCTGGAAATTCTTTCTCAGCGCATTGGGCGTTCTATTTTTTAAACTGTTCTGGCATTACAGCAGCAACAATCCCGGTATGCGCAACCATAGCACGCCAACCAGGCTAACGGTGGCCAGCACGGCTATCATAATGGCGGTGATAAGCAATCGCTCCGCCCAGGGGGTTTTACGCATTTTGACTCCGGGAAATCCTTCGTTCAGGGACTATAAGCCAGTCACTTTAAACATCGGTTAAACCTGAGTCTGCTAATTATTCATTGGCGATAAGTGTGAATTGTTAGTCGCAAATCCTGCCCTGAATGCAGTGGTCTGCAGAAGGTGGCAAAAATTTAGCTTATGGCTGATAGTTGATGCTGTGCGCTGGCAGGTTGAGTGAATTTTCCTCTTTCTCTCAATGCCCGGGGGTTGTTAGCTGGGTAAACATGCTAAGCTAATGCTTATTTTCGCAATCACCTGATGGCGCTATTTATTTTCAGCGGTGATGAATAAGTATGAACCAGGATAGCATGGTTAATCGATCCAAGTTTTTATTCTTTTCCCCAGAAAAAATGCTGTTAAATGCCATCAGTGTTTTTGCTCTGACCACGCTGTTTTACTTTTTTGGCGCTTCGCTACGCCTGGTTAACGATCTGTCGCTATTTTGGCCGCTGAATGCGGTGCTGGCGGCCATCTTTGTCCGCAATCCGTGGCTGAATAAAGCCGTTTACTATTTTATTTGCTATGCGGCGATGTTGGTTTACGACGCTTTCACCACGCAGTGGGGCTGGCAGTCGACGATCATTAACTTTTCCAATATGGTCTTTATTGTCACCGCCGCGCGTTTATTGTTGCGTTATTCACGCAATATGGACGAGAGCAATTGGGCGCTAAATGCGTTTAATATTTTTAATTTCTCGCTGATTGCCGCCATATTATCTTCGTTATTTGGCGCGGTGGGCTCGCTGGGTATTAGTGGTGATTACCATGAAAAGTTTATGCCGCTGTATGCCGACTGGGTCAGCGAGCAGTTTTCAACCGGCGTGCTGATGCTGCCGTGCTTGCTGACCGCAAGCTGGCCTTCCTGGCGTAAGCTGTCCGGCATTGTGCCATCCGACATGTATCCGCTTTTTGCCGTCGTGATTGCCGTCTTCACGGCGATGATTATCGGTGGCGCGGGCAGCCTGGCGTTTCCATTGCCGGCGCTTATCTGGTGTGCCATACGCTATCCGCTCCCGGTCACCGCGCTATTAACGTTGATTACCGGGGCGGTGGAAATTGTGCTGGTGGCCCATGCGGCGATCAATCTTCACTCCGAGCAGCCGCTGTTGCTGGTGGATCAGATGTTCTCCGCCCGTCTGGGCATCGCCACCATCGCCATTTGCCCGCTGATTGTTTCCATCAGCGTGGATGCCATTAACCAACTGATCAAGCAAACGTCGCTGCGGGCGGATTATGACTACCTGACCGGCGTTTATTCGCGCTCAGGCCTGTTTGAAGCGCTCAAACGTAGCGCGCGCCAGCAGCCAGATATCGGGCAGCCGCTGCTGTGCGTCATGCTGCTGGATATTGATTTCTTCAAGCGTATAAACGACAGCTGGGGTCACGAGTGCGGCGATATGGTGTTGGCCTCTTTTGCTGCCAGGGTGCTGGATACCGTGGGCAATCGGGGAATGGTGGCACGTATTGGCGGGGAAGAGTTTGTGGTGGTGTGCCGAACCCGGGATCCGAAGCAGGGTTTTGAGATAGCCGAGCAGATTCGAAAAACCATTGAAGCAAGCAGCTTCCATTACGAGCAGCGGTCGCTGTTTATTACCGTGAGTATCGGCCTGGCTGAGGCCACGCTGGGCAATAACACGCTGGAAGCAACGTTTAATCAGCTGATCCCTGAAGCAGATAAAAATCTGTATCTGTCGAAACGGCAGGGACGCAATAAGACCAGCTCGAGCAGCCAAAATGCCGATGAGCTACCGGCATCGCATATTAGCGATTCATAATAAGCATGTTCATTTTCGATCCTTTATTATCGAGTAGTATTACCGCTCAGTTCGTCGTTGCTGGTTCGTTTGCCTGAGAAATTTATGAGTACACCCGATCCTCACAAAAAAGCCAGAACGCAGGGCTCTCGTTTCATTAATCGTATGTATATCATGCGGATGTTGGGCACGCTGCTGTGCTTTTTGCCTATCTTTTCGGTGCTGCACGAGCAACAGGCTTCTCTGGCGATTATCGCCCTGTTAGCGGTCAACGCTTTTGTCTGGCCACACGTGGCGCTGTTGAAAGCGCGTTTTTCCTCCTCTCCGGTCACCGGTGAAAAGCAGAATCTGGTCATAGATGCGGCGGCGGGGGGCTTCTGGATTGCCATGATGTCGCTAAGTGCGCTGCCTTCAGTGGCGATTGTCACCATTCTGGTCTCCGACAGGCTGGCCGCTGGAGGAAAACCGCTGATGGTCAGGGCGATGGTGGCAATGCTGCTGGCGTTTTCACTCACCTGGATAAGCCACGGAATGCCGTTCAACCCGGCGGTTTCTGCCCGCACGATGTACGCCACGCTGCCGCTTATCGCCATTTACACCATCGCGCTCAGCATGCTAACCGCTTCCATCTCGCTGAAGCTGCGGCAAAAAAGCCGTGAGCTGGAAAATATCGCCATGATGGACCCTCTGCTCGGGATCGCAAACCGTCGCCTGCTGGAGCGTAAAATTGGCAATGAGCTGGCGCGATTACGGATTGCCTGCGGAAGTTCGGCGCTGATGTTTATCGACATCGACAATTTCAAAGAAGTGAACGATCGTTTCGGACATAAAGTCGGTGATTCAATCCTGATGGCGGTGTCCGACGTGCTGCGCGTGGTTACGCGTTCAAGCGATACCCCGGCCCGCCTCGGCGGCGACGAGTTTGTGGTTCTGATGCCGAATACTTCGCTGGAAGAAGCCGAGGGCATTGCGCAGCGGATCCTTCTGGAGTCCATTAACGTTCGCGTGCTGCCGGAAAAAAACGCCTTCTGTACCCTAAGCATCGGCATTGCCTGTGCGACTAAAGAGATGCCGGATGCCGTCGAGTGGCTGAGAGCGGCGGATGATGCCCTTTACAACGCCAAGCGCGCCGGTAAAAACCGTATTTACGCGGCCTGAGAAATGTTCATCTAAACTGTATGCAGAGTAGGTTATTTGTCTGCGCCGGGGAGATGACATGCTGAATACCGCGATGACCGATGAACTGACTGGCCTGTTGAACCGTCAGGGTTTTATGTTTCTGGGGCAGTACGCCACGAGCGGCGCGCATCGTCGGGCGGAGCATCTTTCCGTAGTGTTTGTTGTTTTTGACCACTTCGGGCAAATTAATGACGGCCATGGGCATGAACAGGGCGATCGTGCGCTGATCGTTTTCTCCGAACTGATGAAGTCCTCCTTCCGCGAAATCGACCTCATAGCCCGCCAGGGCGTCGATGAGTTTATCCTGCTGTTTAACGGCACCAGCGAAGAGGGCGCGTTTATCGCGATGCAGCATCTTGAGGGCAAGGTTTCGGCGTTTAACCAGCGGGCAGAACACCCCTGGGCGCTGGGTTTTAACTGGGGATGCGTGGAGTATGCCCCTCAACGGCATCTCAGCCTTGAGGATCTGGTCAACGAGGTCGATCAGGCCATGCGTCAGGCAAGAAGCGTCAGAACACCGTCACGAAATCAACTGTAATAACAATTCCGTATACCTTCTTAATAGTAGTTGCCCGCATTAGCCAGTAATCTGGCCCATTGTTATTTCTACATCAACCGTCCCGACAACTTAAACTAACATTCAGGAGTCGCTGTGCCCGAGTATCGGATTCGTTCCCTCAAGGCCTGTGAGTTTGCAGACGTTACGGCAGAATTAACGGACGTATTAATTGACTGCGTGGAAGGCGGGGCTTCGGTCAGCTTTTTACATCCTTTGTCGCCGGAGAAAGCGGCTGCTTTTTGGGACGATGTCGGGCAAAGCGTAAGTCGGGGAGAGAGAACGGTGATTGTCGCCGAAGACGGGCAAGGGCGCATTGTCGGCACCGTGCAGCTTATCACCAGCCAGCCGGAAAACCAGCCGCACCGGGCGGACGTTTCCAAGCTGCTGGTTCACCGAGCGGCGCGGCGGAGAGGCATTGCTCAGCGGCTGATGGGCTATCTTGAAGCCGTGGCCACGACCCATGGCAAGTCGGTTCTGGTGCTGGATACCGCCACCGGCAGCGATGCCGAAATTTTCTATCAGGGCATGGGCTGGCAGCGCGTTGGCGATCTGCCAAACTATGCGCTGATGCCGGACGGCAGCCCGTGTTCTACCACGATTTATTACCGGAACTTGTGATTTAACAAGTGACAGTGTCACTTGATCGTCGCTTTTAACCCCCTTCAGGCATGCTATAGTGCCCGCAATATGGCAGTTGCAGGCACTTTAGTATGGAAAACACAGCGCTCTGGTTCCGGCAGTTTGGTGAGCCTGAACAGGTTCTGACCCTCGAACACGCTCCGCTGGCACCGTTTATTCCCGGTACGCTACGAGTGCGCATGCACTATGCGCCGGTTAATCCCTCCGACCTGATCCCCATTACCGGCGCCTATCGTCACCGGGTTTTTCCGCCGCGGATTGTCGGCTATGAAGGCGTCGGCGTCGTCGAACAGGCTGACTCTGCGCAATGGATCGGCCGGCGAGTGTTACCTCTGCGCGGTGAAGGGACCTGGCAGCGCTGGGTTGATTGCCCGACTCAGTGGGCGGTGCCTGTACCGGACAGTATTCCAGATGAGCTTGCGGCGCGAGGCTATATCAATCCGCTGGCTGCCTGGCTGATGCTGGAAAGATGGCCGGTTATGGGAAAACGAGTGCTGGTGACCGCCGCTGGCTCGGCCTGTGCTGGCTTGCTGGCTCAGTGGGCGAAACGACAGGGCGCGACAGAAGTTTATGGTATTTACCGTTCGCCAGATCATCTTCCGGCGCTACTCAAGCTGGGCATCATTCCTCTGGACAGCGGCGACAGCAGAGCAATCGCTGAAGTGGCAAGGCAGGTCGATGTCGTTTATGACGCGGTAGGGGGCGAATTAGCCACTTTGATGCTCGATCACCTCAATAGCCGGGCGGTAATGATTTCTTACGGCCTGCTCAGCGGTAAGGGCTTCTCTCCGCGTGGAAGGCATATCACGGCGCAGCGATTTCATCTGCGGGATACGCTGGCGGTAACGCCGGTTGAGGAATGGCAGGGTTGGTTTTCTTCCCTGTGGCAACTGCTGCGCGAGACTCAGCAGCCAGAAGCAGAGGTTTATAAGCTGGAGGAGTGGCGGCTTGCGCTGGCGCTGTTCCGTGAACCCGGCCGCCAGCGCAAACCGCTGTTAAAACTGTAGACGTTATTTATCGCCCAAAATGGTGTTGAGCGTTTCGGCATCCGGCATGCCCTGATGCTGCTGCAGGCGACCTTCGGCGTTGAGGTAGTAAATGGCAGGCGTGGCGTTGCCGCCCAGGTCATCCATCAGCGTAAGGTTATCTTTTAACGCTTCCCCGATAACCGGGTCGATCTTCTCCGGCTTTTGCAGCGCCAGCTTGCCTTTGCTGTTCTCATAGTCGGCCAGCGTTTTCGCCGGATCTTTCGACATGAGGATCGCCGCGGCTTTCTGGCCGCTGTCCGGGCGCAGCATGCCGACTAACAGCACGCGCAGCTGAACTTTACCGGACTTCAGCCAGGGCTGAGCCTGTTCCCAGAATTGGGTGCAGTACGGGCAGTACGGATCGGCAAACACGTAAACAATGCGCGACGCTTTTGCATCCCCGGCGGCTATCCAGCGGTGCTTTTCGAGGCTCTGCCACATCTCTTTCGCCATCGGGGCATAGACAAACTTCTCGACTTCCGCGTCGCTCAGGTTTTTGCCTGCGGCATCTACCAGGTTACCCATGATGGCGTGCTGTTTGTCCGGCGTCAGATAAACGGTTGTGCCTTGCCCCTGGTACTGCATCGCATAGCCCTGTAGATCGCCGGGCGCTTTAAATTCCCCTTTTATTTCGAAGCCCTGTTTCTCTAATGCTTCAATGGGGGCAGGCAATTTACCGTCGGCGGCAAACGCCGTGGCGTTAAAAAGCAGGGCCAGCGAAACGGACACGGCGGAGATTTTTTTCATCGAGCAGTCCTTGATTAAATGCTATTTTCATCAAAGGGTAGCATTCCTTTTTACGTGAAGTCATCAGACTTACTTTCCTTTAAGTAACCGGGCATTTCGGAGGCCAGCCGGTGACAATCAGACGAGCCATACCCGATGAGGCGCAGGCGCTGTGGGTGATAAGAAACGAGGCTATTCGCTTCGGCTGCCGGGATGTTTATCCCGAAGATGTGCTGCAGGCCTGGACGCCGGAGCTAATGCCTGCGGGTTACCTTCACGAGATAATTAATAACCCTTTTTTTGTGGCCGAGAATGAAAACGGCGAGCCGGTCGCGACGGGTTATCTGGATTTGGAAAATTGTGCTGTAGAAGCGGTATTTACCTTGCCAGCATATACAGGCAAAGGTCTGGCAAAGCAGATTATGGGCGCTATAAAGCAGGAGGCGAAAACACGGGGCATGACCACGTTAACGCTGTCTGCCACGCCGAACGCCCGCGATTTTTACCTGACGCAGGGATTTAGCATCGTAAAAGAAAGCCTTTACCCTTCGGCACTGGCCGGGGCATCTCTGCGCTGCTTTGAAATGAGTTGCGACATTTAGCCTGAAAACTAAAAACGTAAAAGGTGCCCTCATGAGCGACCGTATCGATTATCAGATTGAAAAGTACAGTTTTACGGAAATTGAAGAGACGCCGCGCCTCAGTCGGCAGTGGGAAGAGGTCAGGGAGGAATACCACAGAGAGCCTCAGGATGCGGAGCAGCGCCTGCGCCTGGCGCTGCTCAACGTGGATTACGTCACCAGCTTTGAACTGCCTTTTCGCCTGTTGCTTCTGCGGGCGCCCCAGTTAATCGACAAGCTGCGCGATGAGCTGCAGTTAAGTCAGAAAAGCGTGGTCATTAACGACAATAAACGCGGTGAGGTCTACAGCATAAAGGCGGATCTTAGCGCCGTGCCAGATGCCTTCCGCTACCGTTTTTCTAACCGCATACGCCGGATTGAGCCGGGCGGAACCCCGGCGACGGCTTACCAGCAGATTGCGCTGCAGGTCAGAAACCCTAGAGAGCGGCTGAAAATTGCCCTAGAGTCCGGGCTGCAGGTCAACGCCCTGGACGGCCTGTTCTGGCTTGGGCTGCAGCGTATCGCGGCCGATATTTCCGTTCTGAGGCAGTCCGGCATGGCAATAGCCACGGCGGAACGCAACGTTTTCGATAGCCTGACGGGCACCACCAGAACAATCCCGACCTATAGCTTAAACCCTGAAATCGCACGGTAGGGAAAGTAGCTAACGGCGATCCTGGTCCCTCAGAAACCCGGCTGTTTTAGCTTCCTTGTGCGCAGGCCACTTAAGCTAATGGCCAGCAGCGTCGCACCAGCAGCAACCCAAAGGCTGAGTCGAATCGCCTGCGGCTCCTGCCATATTGCGTTGCCGTAAAACGCCAGGATAACCCCTACGATCGCCGCGCCCAGGCATTGGCCGAAAGTCCGCATAATGGCCAGTATGCCCGAGGCGTAACCGCTGTTTTCCCGCGAGGCGTTCGCCATCATTTCCCGATTATTAGGACTCTGGAAAATGCCGAAACCAATGCCGCACACCAGGCTACGTAAACCAATGTCCCATGCCTGAGCGTGGGCAGGCAGCAGGGCTAAAAGCACCAGGCCAACCGTAAACACGCCTAAACCCGTGGTGGCGATAAGCGCCGGTGAATGCTTGTCGGCAAGTCGCCCGGCACGCGGCGCCGCGAGCATGATACCGACCGGCCAGGGCGTAAAGAGCAGGGCTGAAGCAAAGGCGCTGTAGCCATAAACGTTCTGGAATAAAAACGGCAGGGCAACAAACGTTATCCCTTGCCCGATGAACGAAGCCAGCGAGGTCATGGCCGCCAGCGAAAATCTCGAAGAGGCGAACAGCGTCAGCGGAAGCAGGGGCTGTGCGGCACGACACTCACGCCAGACAAAGGCCACCCCGGCAAATAATGAGATGACGCTGTAATTTATTGCCGAAATTATGCCTTCACTTTTGGTAAAGCTGTCGGCGGCCATGATCAGCGAGCCTAGCAGGAGAGCTGAAAGAAGTGCCCCTGCATAATCGAAGGGCTTAGGATTGATAACTGCTGCACCAGGCAGCACCCGCAGGCTCAGGACGAGCGCCACAATACCTAACGGTATATTCACCGCAAAAAGCCATTCCCAACCCAGCGTGGAAAGCAGCGTCCCGCCAAGCAGCGGGGCAATGGCCGTGCTGGTGGCGATTAAAAAGGCGTTAAGCCCCAGGATCCTGCCCAGCAGGCGGTTTGGGAATATCGAACGAAGGATTGCCGGGGAAATGCTCAGCACCGCTGCGCCACCGACTCCCTGTAAGATCCGCATTATCACTAACATATCGAGTGAAGAAGACAGCGCACAGCCCGCGGATGCCAGGGTAAACAGGCCCAGCCCGAAAACAAATATTTGCCTGAAGCCCAGCCGGGTAGCCAGCGCGGCGAAAATCGCCAGCGTCATCGCGGCGGCAAGCAGGTAGCCGTTAGCCACCCAAACGGCATCGCTGGCAGACACGCCGAGCGCTTTGGCTATAGTGGGTAATGCGATATTCACCATTGAACCATCGAATACGGCCATCGTCACGGTCGTCATCACGGCAAGCATCGCCATCAGGCGCTGGCGACCGGGTAAACCTTCATCGCCTGGCTGGGTTGAAAATAATTCCATAATGGTTCCTTACCGTTGGGCGGCAATCAGTATCAGGTTGTCAGTGCAGCAAATATAGTGATACTTAAAGACAGGCGGAAGACGCATGATGTGCACTAAATAGTTGCACCAAACGCCATATCTCTTTACAGGATGCCAGAATGAACGAACCCGATCTGAATTTGCTGCTTGCGCTGGATACCTTTCTGGCTGAGGGCAGCGTGGCCGGCGCTGCCCGGCGCCTGGGGTTAAGCTCATCGGCGATGAGCCGTACGCTCAGCCGCCTGCGGGCTGCAACCGGCGATCCTCTTCTGGTCAGAGCGGGAAGAAATATGGTGCTGACGCCCTATGCCGAAGCGATTCGTGACCGGGCGAGAAACGCCGCGCTTGAGGCTCGCGCCTTACTGAGCCCCTCCACGGCAGAGCTGTCCCTTTCCACGCTGGAGTGCGTGTTTATTATCAGAGCCAATGACGGCTTTATCGAGGCATTTGCACCGTCGCTGATCGCCGCTGCCGCAGCACAAGCGCCGGGAGTTCAGCTGTGTTTTACTTCGAAGCCAGAAAAAGGGCCCCGGCATCTGCGCGAAGGCCTGGTCGACCTTGAAATCGGCGTTGTGGGTGAAATGGGCCCGGAAATACGGCTGCAGGCGTTGTTTCGCGATCGTTTTGTCGGCGTGGTTCGGGCCGGTCATCCTCTTGCCGGGATACCGGAAGTCACCGTAGAACAGTATCTTTCGTATGGGCATGTGGTTGCTTCCCGTCGCATACGCTCAACGCCCGGGCCCGTAGATGATGCGCTGGCTAAAAGGGGACTGACGCGAAAAATTGCCGCCGTAGTGCCGGGGTTTCCGGCGTCGTTAAAGGTGGCGCAGGCGTCCGATCTGATTGCCCTGGTGCCATCTTCTTTCTTGCTTAATCAATCTGTTAGTGAGGTTGAGGGAGACAATGCCAGGCTGGCAATGTTCGAGCTGCCGGTGGATACGAGAACCATCACCGTTTCTCAAATGTGGCACCCGCGCTCAGAAGCTGACCTCGCACACCGCTGGCTGCGGCACCTTATACTGGACGTATGCCGCACCCTGGTGCCTTAGTTGACACGCTGCAACCAGGAATTTTCTGCGTTTCGGGTAATCTCGGTTCTGTCGATATGCTATACTCCAGCCTATCTAACAAGTGGGATTTTTCAAGGGATTACACCATCTTGTCGCTGCTAAAATACATCAACACCATTATCCTGATCGTTATTCTGACAACGTTAATTTTTGCCGGGTTTGTATTTCGGGAATACCGGGATCTGAAAAGCTACATGGGGTACATTGCAGAAAACGGAAAATCCGCGCTGTTTCATGAAGAGTATATTAACCAGAACACGGCTTTCCGGCTGTCTCGTGCTTTCTCCTCTGCGCCGTCAGGGATAACAACCGCTGCGAATAAAGATATTGATATTTGTAAATATGCCGAATCATTAAATGGTGTTTATGGTTTAAATCTCGCTGGCCAAAAATTAGCGACACTTAAGGGAACGTTGCAAACTCGCAATCCATCCTGCGCCAGCTGGAAGAACGATGCGGCGTCGCTGATCGTTGGGCAAGAAAACGCCGCCAATGCCGTGTCTAAATACAGTTTTTCCAACTACAGTGGCTATGTTTTTAACAATATCCGCTACTATATAGATCTGAAAAATAGCTATATTTATATCAATAAGATCGTCGACAGCAAGCATTATACCTTTAATAACTGGCTGGTGAGTGAAAATGGCCGTATAGATATCGACCGTAGCGCGAAGACCATTAATATTGACGGCTCCGCGTTAACCGATCTGCGCCAGGGAGAAAGCATTGTCTCCCATATTTATAAAGATGGGTATACCCACAAAAATATTATCAGCATGATTACGCCGGTATTTCAACGCGAGGAAATAAAAGGGATATTCATTACCGATATTAATATCGACGATCTCGCAACGTCCTTTTATACGGCGGAAAGGCCGCTGTTATGGCGTTTTCTTTCCCTTTACGTTACGGACAATGTTACCGGCGCTAAGATCAGCTTCCACCATCCTGTGCTGAAGTCGTTTACGCCCATTTCTTACGCGGAAAAAATCACCGGCTACTATACGCTGCACATCCAGCTGGACGGGATTTACTTCCTGATCTCTATTCTCTGGTTAGTCGCCCTCTATTTGTTCGGGACCTGGCTACTTTGCCGCTATGCCAAAAAACAGCTCGACCGTAACCGGTCGCTGTCTCACGATAATATGACCGATGCGATGACCGGCCTGTATAACCGTAAAGTGCTGACTTCTTCGCTTGAGCAGAAGATTCACGCGCTGCTGAGTAATAACATTGCCGTAACGGTTATTTCTATTGATAGCGACGGGCTGAAGAAGATTAACGATACGCTCGGGCATCACATGGGTGACCGGGCCATACAGTACCTGGGCAGGGCGCTCGCGCAATCCATTCGCAAAAGCGACTACGGCATTCGCCTTGGCGGGGATGAGTTCAGTTTGATTCTGATTGATTACAGCCTGACAAAATCTAACGAAGTTATCACGCGTATTCATGATTACCTTCTGACCATCGATGAAGACAAACTGGTCGGGTTTTCCTACGGAAGCTATCAGATGGCAGCCGGTGATACGTTAGAAACCGCGCTTCTTAAGGCGGATGAACTGCTGTATCAGCATAAGCGTAATAAGTATGGGGAAAAGGGCTCCAGCCGATAAAAAAACCGCTGGTGGATCCCCTCAGCGGCTTTTTAGTGGGCGCGAATTGTCGCCATAGGGATTGTCAGGTGAATGAAAACACTACCATTCATTAATAATCATCACGCTTTCGTCTGAAAGTTTAATTTTAGTCACTTTAGGCGGCAAGGGTTTCGAAAGAATGGTCATTCTCACGTCAAAAGTGCCGTTGACTGAGGCCATTGAAATTTTGAACGGCATCAGAATACTGAGTGCCAGGATGAGTTGTTTCATATTAATACGATTTTTTTACTTTTATTTAAAATCAATGAATTGGTCAAAATTATATCATATATGCTCTCGCGAAGGGAATGTCTGCGGTTTTATCGACCGGTAAGGTCAGCGTCAGGGCAAAAGGTTAAGATAGCGGCGATAATTCTCCTCAATAACGCTCAGCAGGGTGTTATCGTCGCTCTGATGAAGCAGGGCTGAACTCTCCGTACCCATATCCACACTTTCACATAATGGGTAACAGGCCGCCCGCAGCGCAGGTTTGATGGCATTAAAGTATCCCATCGTGGGTACTCCAAACGCGGCGGCAATGTGCAGAGCCGATGAGTCGCAGGTATAGACTTTGCTGGCATGCCGGATAATGGCAATAAAGTCTGCGGTATTTCTTGAACGTGAAGACAAATCGATAAACTGCGGGTGGTCTATCTCGCCGAATCCTGCAACCGGTATACCGTGTCGCTTAAAGAGATGCTCGACAAATTCTACCAGTACGGCATCCGGGATGTTGCGAAGTGGGGTGCTGGCGCGGTGATTAAACAGTACGTAACGGCCTTCCAGAGGAGGGGATTGCTTCGGCATTTCGTCCCGAAGCCAGCGGTTTGTTTTAATATCATCGGCAACGGATTCAGGGGCAATGCCAAGGTGGCGCAGGAAAAAGTCATGCATTTCCAGAGTGGCGAAATCCTCCCTGAAGAGCTGGTTCCCGGCATCAATCACCGCATCAAATCCCTCAAGCGCAGCAAGCTCCACAGGCATATAGCGCAGTTCATCGATGACGTTACCCGCCAGCCGATAAATCTCTTCCACATAGGCCTGGCAGGTGTGAGGGCGCAGCACCGTCAGGTGAAGTTTTGGGTTGATGGCCTTAATAGCCTGCAACGCCGCAATGCCAATCAGTGAATCGCCCAGCGTGACGCCCATGCCATTGATAATACAAAGCCGCTTAACGTTACGGTAGTCGAGAGAAAAGGGCTGCAAGGCGTAGTTATAAATTCCCGGCTGATGCAGCGCCTGCAGTTGCAGAGCGTTCCGCTGAGTAGGGCACAAGGACTCAAGATCGTAGGAGGCGACGAGCGTTTTCTCGTCCTGAAGCAAACTGCCAGCAAAATTCAGAAGCGATGAGTTCATGGTTTCCCTGAGACATAGCGTAAGCACGCCTCTCACCATAATGAGATTTGGCTGGCTGTCAATTTCCCTTGAGCGTCGTTCTTTTTAGAACAGAGAACCGCCTGTTTGAGTCAGGCATTACCAGGGGATCAGCCCCATTTCATGTAGAGCGCCCAGGATAAGCAGGATAGACATGCAGGCATCAAATGGATTAGGCATCGTGTTTCACCTTTACCGCGCAGCTTTGCTGGTTAAATTATAGTCTATTCTGTTTTCGCCGTCGAAATATCAAACTCGTTAACTCAGCAGTCCGGCACCCACGTTAACGGATAATCCCAGTATCGCCAGGTTGAAGAGAAACGAGATAACCGACTGCAAAAGCGTAATTTTGCGCATCCCGGTGGTTCCCGTCGCCACGTCGGCAGTCTGTGACGCAACGGCGATGGTGAATGAAAAATAAAGAAAATCCCAATATCCGGGATCTTTTGGTTTTTCAGGGAAGATCATCGGCGTGACGTCTTTGCTGCGGTGCAGATAATGATGATGGGCGTAATGCATGGCAAACGAACTGGGCAGTAATGTCCAGGACGCCAGCAGCGTGATTGCGGTCAGAACAATGTGCAACACGAGTGGAGTGCCAGAAAGTGAACGTAACGACGGCAGCTCGCTCAGGATAGCCACAATGCTGGCCATACAGGCAAAGATAACCATGCTTAATACCAGCGCCGCGCTTTGGTCCTGTATTCTGGCAATTCGCTGAATCTCGCTCACATCAGTGCGCAGCATGCGAAACCAGATAAACGTCAGGTAGAGCCAGGCCAGGACATTCCAGCTGATTAACAGTCGCTGAAGCGTGCCGAGCTGGGCCGGCAGAACGTAATAACAAACGATCCCGGCAGCAACCGAAATCAATAATCGCAGACGGGCGAAGAGGTGAGTCCTTAGCGAAAAGCTCATGGGATAATTTATTCGACGAGGGTTGGATAAGTTAACTGTAGACGAGGGAAAAGCTAAGGACCTGCTTCTCGCAGATAATCAATTTGCCGGGCGGGCAACCCGTCAATCCGTGCATTATTATTTTGATAATTCGTAATTATTACTTTGAGAATTTCCGCAGCATAAGGTTTAAAAACCATTCTCTTTTCTCCTCAGAACAACCGCTCTCGCTCCCTGAGCGTTTTTTTTCGCACGTCTAATCACAGAAATGCACATCGGGCACCACCTCATTGATTTTTGGCACAAATCTTGGATTTGTTAGCACGATGAGTTTTTCCCGTGAGTGACTTACTGATTTGATAATAAGGGGAACGTTATGTGTGCTTTGCGTTCAGCGTCGCCAGGACGCGTGGATGGAGTGGCAAAGGTCAAAGGAACGGCCATCTACGGCGATGATATTACTTTGCCGGATATGTTATACGGCGTCTGTCGTTATGCGGATATTCCGGCAGGGAAAATAGATCAGCTCGACTTAAGCGAAGCGCTGGCGGTCGAGGGGGTGGTTAAAATTGCCACCTGGCAGGACATCCCCGGCACGCCGGTTGTTGGTGTTATCGTCAAAGATTACCTGCCAATTATTAAGGATGAGGTGGTTTTTCACGGCGACGTTATTGCGGTAGTTGCCGCTACTACCTATGAAGCGGCCTGCACAGCGGCCGACAAAATCCACGTACGCTATACGCCATACACGCCATTGACCGATGTTGAAGCTGCGCTTGCGCCAGACGCGCGCTGCATTCATCCGGAACGCAGCGACAATATTGCCGCGCATCATCACACCCTCAAAGGTGATGTTGAAAAAGGCTTCGCGCAGTCGCGTCATATCCTCGAGCGCGAATATGAAGTGGGTTTTCAGGAGCATGCTTATATTGAACCCGAGGTGGTGCTAACCTGGCTTGACCCGACCGACGGCAGCCTGATTATTTCTGGCTCGGTGCAAAACCCGCACCGCGTTCGCGGTTTCGTCGCTAAGTTCATGGGCTGCCCGCAAAGCATGATCAACGTAAAACGCGCCGTTATGGGGGGCTCGTTCGGCGGCAAAGATGATGTTATTGACCATCTGGCCTGCCGTTCGGCTCTGCTGACGCATCTGACCGGGAAACCGGTGAAATTTGCCTACACGCGCGAACAGTCAATTATCGAAAGCTGCAAACGCCATCCATATAAAATGAAATACAAGGTCGGGCTGGACGACAGCGGCCGTATCCAGGCCATTAAAGTTGATATCCTGGCCGACAGCGGTGGCTATGCGGCTTCGTCACCGTTTGTCACCTGGCGTTCGTCAGTGCAGGCCGCAGGCCCATACGCCATCCCAAACGTGCATATCGACGTCACGGCGGTGTACACCAACAACAGTTACACCTCCGCGATGCGCGGCTTCGGTTCTCCGCAGGTGGTTTACGCTCACGAATCACTAATGGATGAGATTGCTGAGTATCTGAAGATGTCGCCTGTCACGGTGCGCGAAATTAACGCCTTACGCCAGGGCGATGCGTCGATTACCGGCCAGGTGTTTGACCAACATACGGTTTCCGCGCATGAAGTGCTGGCAAAGGCTACCGATTCGGCCGAGTTTATGGCGAAACGAAAACATTATCAGGCGCTTAACGAGAAGGGCGGCGTCTACCGTTACGGTATTGGCCTGGCGTTGAGCTATCGCGGGTGCTCGATCGGTGCTGAAGGGGTTGATACCTCAACGGCGCTGATTCAGGTCAACGAAGACGGTAGCGTCAGCCTTTCGACGTCGGTGTCGGAAAACGGACAGGGGCTGCAAACCACGATGACGTTGATTGCCGCCGAAGCGTTTGGCATCGAAATGAGCGAGTTTCATTTTATGGAGCCGCCAACTTCGGTCATCGGCGACGGGGGCTCCACGGCGGCGACGCGCGGAACAATGGTCGGCGGCGGAGCGATTATTGATGCTGCGCAGAAGATCAAACGGCGCATTCTCGGCGTCGTCGGTGAGAGCATCGGGGTAGCTCATCTTGAGGATACGCTGTGGCAGGGCGGCTTTATTATCAACAAACATGATAATAGCCAGCGTATCGACTTCAAATCGGCGGTGAATAAAACTAAGTGGGCCAGCGTGAGCCTGACTGAATACGGTTGGTTTGTGCCGCCGCCCATTCACTGGGATGAAGAAAAAGGCTGTGGCAGCCCGTATTTTACCTGGGTTTACGGCTGCCAGGTGGCCGAGGTGCGGGTGAATATCAGCACCGGTAAAACTGACTTG
Organism: Cedecea neteri; assembly: GCF_000757825.1. Classification (GTDB taxonomy): domain Bacteria; phylum Pseudomonadota; class Gammaproteobacteria; order Enterobacterales; family Enterobacteriaceae; genus Cedecea; species Cedecea selenatireducens. Next base: position 300,906 of record NZ_CP009451.1, on the reverse strand, counting down.
CTGCATGTTACTGCCGCCCACGATGTCGGCCAGGTTCTTAACCCGGTCGGGTTTGAGGGGCAGGTCTGTGGCGGCGTGGCACAGGGCTTTGGCTATGCTCTGTTAGAGGATTTCAACATTGAGCACGGGCAGGTGAAGTCCGAGAACTTTGACAGCTATCTGCTGCCGACGATCAAAGATATTCCCCCGATTACCGTTATCGGCGTTGAGAACCCGGACAAGGCCGGCCCGCTAGGCGCGAAAGGGATTGGCGAGCCTGCCACGGAGTTAGTCGCCGCGGCCATCAATAACGCGGTGAGCTTTGCGCTGGGGACTCGTTTCAACAAGCTGCCGTTAACCCTGGAGCAGGTGATTCTGGGTTATAACCTGAAAAAACCGGCTCGTCAGAGTGAATTGATGATCGAGCCTGGGAATAAGAAACAGGTATTACGTCTGACGGATGTCACCGTGACGCGGCCTGGAACGCTAAGTGAGGCCCTGGAACTGCTAAAAAGTGACGGTGTCACGGCTATTGCCGGCGGCACGGACGTGATTGTGCAGGGGCGCATGCAAACCCGGGCCATGAAGCTGGTGGATATTTCGCGCCTCGGCGAGCTGACGCAGGTGATCGAAGATACACAATCGCATGAAATTTCTATTGGTGCGGCAGTAACGTTCAACCGCATTACCGAAAATACGCTGCTTCGAGAACGTTATCCGCTGTTGGTACAGGCTTGCCACACGGTGGGCTCGCACCAGATTCGTAACCGGGCGACCATCGGCGGCAATATCGTCAACGCCGCACCTTGTGGTGATTCCATTCCACCGGCCATCCTCTACGACGGCAGCATTGAGCTGCAGTCTCATCGCGGCGTGCGCCGGATGTCGCTGGGTGAGTTTCTGATCTCGGGGTACAAAACTCAGCGAGAGCCTGATGAGCTATTAACCCGTCTTATTCTGCCGCCGCCGACAAAACCTGACGCTAAAGGCTTTTACCATCAGCTGGGTCGCCGAAACGCGCTGAATATTACTCGTCAAAGCCTGACCATGCTGCTGGAAATTGCCGACGACGGCACGGTGAGCTACTGCCGGCTGGTTGATGGTGCGCTGTTCAGCAAGCCTCAGCGACTTATTGATGTTGAACGCTGCCTGCTGGGCCAACGGCTAAACCCGGCCACTATCGACAGTGCCTGCGAGGTACTCGACAAGCTGATTTACGCCGCTATCGGTAAACGCTGGTCTGCGGCCTATAAGCAGCCGGTGTTTATCAGCATGTTCCGCGACATGATGGCGCAAGCGTTGGAAAAATAACCATGAGGACAGGGCGCGAAGGCGTCCTGCAGGGACTGAGCCATGAGCACAATTAAAGTAAAGGTCAACGGCAAGCTGGTTGAAGCCAAAGTGGAGGGCAATATGCGCCTGTTGGATCTGGTCCGCAATACATTGCGGCTGACAGCCACAAAAGAAGGCTGCTCCATTGGGGAATGCGGCGCGTGTACGGTCATTATGGACGGTAACGCGGTCTGCTCCTGCCTGGTACTGGCAGAGCAGTGCGATGAGGCGGAAATCACCACCCTGGAGGGGCTGAACGATAATCCTGTCACGCAGAAATTGCAGGAGGCATTTGTTGAAAAAGGCGGTGTACAGTGCGGCTTTTGTACGCCGGGTGTGCTGGTCAGCACCACCGCGCTGCTGGAAAAAGAACCGCAGCCCAGCGACGAACAGCTTAAAGATGTACTGGAAGGAAATATCTGCCGCTGTACCGGCTATCAGCCTATTCTCGACTCCATTCACCACGCGTTAAAATCCTGAACGAAATAAAAACGCCGGGCGGTATCACACCGCCCGGCCCACCCCAACGCGACAAGAAGTTCCCCAACGCTTAGCCCACCGCGCTTTCCCGCAGCCGCGCCTTCAATTTGCGATACTCATCCACTACGTACTGCTCGGCGGCCTGTTGGTCAGCAATCGGCTCAACGCGAACGGCGCAATACTTGTACTCCGGCGTTTTGGTTATCGGGCTAAGATTCTCCGTTACCAGCTCATTACAGGCACCAATCCACCATTGGTATGTCATGTAAATTGCGCCTTTATTGGGCCGCTCGCTGACTTTTGCACGGGTGATAATGCGCCCCTTGCGAGAGTTCACCCACACTAGCGCTTCATCAACAATACCCAGCCGTGCGGCATCCAGGGTGTTGATTTGCGCATAGCCTGGCTCATCGGCCAGGGTCGACAGTGCAGAACAGTTGCCGGTCATCGAACGGCAAGAGTAGTGGCCAACCTCACGCACCGTTGAAAGCACCATCGGAAACTCGTCGCTAAGTTTATCGAGGGGCGCAACCCAGTCGCAGGTAAAGAACTGCGCCAGGCCGTTCGGCGTCGAAAATGCCTCTTTAAACAGATAAGACGTCCCCTGGTCCGTATCCGACTCATCACGGCATGGCCACTGCAGGTAGCCAAGTTCGCCCATTTTCTCGTAGGTAGCACCGTAGAAATCCGGGCACAGATGCCGCAGCTCATCCCAGATTTCCTGAGTATTGTTGTACTGCATCGGGTAGCCCATCCGGGTGGCAATTTCACTGATAATCTGCCAGTCGGTTTTGAGATCCCACTCTGGCTCCACCGCCTTAAAGAAGCGCTGAAAGCCTCTGTCCGCCGCAGTGTAGACACCTTCATGCTCGCCCCAGGACGTGGAGGGCAGAATAACATCGGCCGCCGCTGCCGTTTTAGTCATGAAAATATCCTGTACGATGACCAGCTCCAGCGTCTCAAACGCCTTACGCACCGCCGAAAGTTCGGCGTCGGTTTGCAGCGGATCTTCCCCCATAATGTAGGCTGCTCGCACTTCGCCGTGTTCAGCGCGATGCGGCAGTTCACTGATGCGATAGCCCGTATGGGCAGGTAAGCTTTCTACTCCCCATGCCCGGGCAAACTTTTCTCTGTTTTCCGGAACCTTAACGAACTGATAGCCAGGGAAAGTATCAGGTAACGCGCCCATATCGCAGGCGCCCTGAACGTTATTCTGCCCACGCACAGGGTTAACGCCCACGCCCGGTTTACCGAGATTGCCGGTTAAAATAGCCAGGCTTGTTAACGATCTTACTGTTTCAACACCTTGATAAAACTGGGTCACCCCCATTCCCCATAGAATGGTGGCGGACTTAGCCGTGGCGTACAGTCGAGCGCAGGTGCGAATTTCTTGCGCGCTGACTCCGGTAATAGCCTCAACGGATTCCGGCGTATAGCCCGCCACGATTTTACGATATTCATCAAAACCTTCAGAACGCTGGGCAACAAACGCGTTGTCGTAGAGAGCCTCAGCAATAATGACGTGCCCAAGCGCATTAAGGAGCGCAATGTTAGAGCCGTTGTTCAGCGCCAGGTGCATATCCGCGATGCGAGCGGTTTCAATTCGCCGGGGATCGCAGACAATAATCTTAGCGCCGTTGCGTTTAGCATTCAGGACGTGATTTGCCACGATAGGGTGTGAATCTGCCGGGTTATAGCCGAAGATAAACACTAAATCGCTGTTATCAATCTCAGTGATGGCATTGCTCATTGCGCCGTTACCGACCGACTGGTGCAGACCTGCAACCGAAGGGCCGTGTCAGACGCGCGCGCAGCAATCCACGTTATTGGTGCCAATCACCGCCCGGGCGAATTTTTGCATCACGTAATTGGTTTCATTGCCCGTACCTCGGGAAGAACCGGTGGTCTGGATAGCATCCGGACCATACTTTTCTTTAATCTCGGTGAGGCGAGTAGCCACATAATCAAGCGCCTCATCCCAGGGTACGGACTCCAGCTTGCCGCCTCGGCGGCGGCGGATCATTGGGGTTTGCAGGCGCGGCGTCAAAATGCGGGTATCGTGGACAAAGTCCCAGCCGTAATAGCCTTTCAGGCACAGCGTACCTTGGTTATTTTTGCCCATCGCCGCTTCAGCGCGCACGATCTTCCCATTCTCTACCACCAGCTGCAGCTTGCAGCCTGCGGCACAGTATGGGCATACGGTGGTCACTTTTTTCATCATGGCCCTCCAGTTAACGGTAAATCTAAAACAACAGCCCAAAGCTAAAACGGCTGCTGACGCCAAAGGCGATGGCCTGCTGCACGGCGGGGATTGCCATCAATGCCAGCGCCAGCAGGGCGAGTAAGATCCGGCCTGGCATTATTTCCCCACGTTTTGCTGGGGCTGTTGCTCCCTCTGTACTTTGCGTAGCAGGAGCCACATGCGTACAGTACGCACGGCCATATTGCGCGCTGCGGCGCTAGGCGGAGCCGGATCGGGTTCCAGGGCATCGTGGGAGACTCGGAGTGGTACGCTACCGTTGAGCGTTAAGTTGGCAACAATGGCGGTCAAGGTGCCGATAGTTATCCCGCTGTGTAAAAACAGCTGCATCATGGGGGGGAACTGGCTAAACAGGTTCGGCACCAGCACCGGCATCATGCCGAGGCCAAGCGTTAATGCCACCACCATTCCGTTGTTGTTATTTCGATAGTTGACCTGGCCAAGGGTACGAATGCCGGATACCGCCACCATGCCGAACATCACGATCCCCGCGCCACCAAGCACTGGCTTAGGGATAAGCACCACCAGCGCGGCGAGTTTGGAAAATACGCCCATCAAAATGAGAATTACTCCGGAGACCGATACCACAAAACGGCTACGTACGCCGGTTAAGCCGATAAGCCCGACGTTCTGGGCAAAGGCTGCGTAAGGAAAGAGATTGAAGAAGCCGCAGATTGTAGTAGCTAAGCCGCAGGTATTAAGGCCGTTGCGTAGCATGCCTGAGTCCACTTTCTTACCGACAATGTCGCCGGTGGCCATCATGGAAGACATGGTTTCAACCATAACTACCACCATGACCATCGACAGCAGGGCAACCGGCACAATATGGAATTCCGGGCGCGCAAACTGCATCAGCTGTGGAAAGTGAATCCACGGGGTGACGTTAACCAGATGGAAATCGAGCGGCTTAAAAAAGCTCCATAAAATTGTGCCAATGATCAGCCCCACGAGCACGGCGGTATTTTTTACAACGCCGGTTGCGAAGGTATAAAGATTAAGAATGATGATTAGCGTAATAGCGGCCATCAGCAGTGAAAAAAGATCTCCAAACCCGTTCATGTTGCTGTTGCCGCCGCCAATCCAGCCACCGGCAACGGGCATAATCGACAGGCCAATCAGGGTAACAATGCCGCCCATGACGACTTTGGGGAAGAAGCGTATAAGACGGCTTATCCACGGAGCACAGCATAAAATAAAGATCCCGGAGACGATAACCGAGCCTGAAATAGTGCCGATTCCGTACTCTTTTCCGATCAGCACCATTGGAATCAGTGCGGCAAAGGTACACCCCTGAATTAACGGTAATCGACAGCCCAGCCAGGGGCGAATTCCTAACGATTGCACGATAGTGGCAGCCCCGCAGATAAACAGATCGGCGCTTATCAGCAAGATAATATGTTCAGCGGGTAAACCGACGGCATTACCGACCACTAATGGCACGGCCACGGCACCGGCGTACATCACCAGTACGTGCTGCAGGCCATAAAGAACCATTTGTGTAATAGGTAGAACCTCATCGACTGGCTCGGTTGATGTCGTAGCGTTTGAGGCAGGAATGGCAGAGTCTTTCATGAAGTAATTATCTCCTGTACGACTTCGGCTCTCGTTCGTATAGGCGGAGAGGAAGTTACGATTCGAAGGCAGATGCCTCCCTGAGCTGATGTCGCCATCAGCAAATTGCGCACACGACGTTATCTATGCGTAAGCTGTGCCAAAAATGCAGGGTTTGGTTGCAGATGAATATATTTGTGAATTAAATCACGGCGGATGAGCTATAAAGGATGGGCAGGCAATGAGGGGTAAACACAGGCGACGCGTGGAATATCACATTGAGATAATTTATCTCTCATATTGGTAGTCAGTTAATATCGGGGCGATAATCTAAAGAGCACGGGGGGATCTCAATATACTGATTTTTTTGTTGTTAATCATTTTGTTGACACATCTCTCAAAAATAAATCCATTCTTCTTAAAAGCAACAAATGCGTCTGAAAATTGCATCGTATCCCTTGAGGTATTTATTGAATAATAAAAGGGAAGCAAATGAACAGATTTATTGTTGCCGATGCCACGAGCTGTATTGGCTGCCATGCCTGCGAGGTTGCCTGCGTGACGGCTCATCACCAGGACAGATGGCCGTTGAAGCGGGCGGATTTTCAGCCGCGGATCCACGTTGTTTTCCACCGTAAAGAGAGCAATGCGACAACCTGTCACCACTGTAACGATGCGCCATGTGTCGCATCCTGCCCAACCGACGCGCTCTCTTTTGTTAATAACAGCATTCAATTAAAGCAAGAGAAATGCATTGGCTGTAAGAGTTGCGCGATCGCCTGTCCCTTTGGCGCCATCGAGATGGTGTCTGCCGATGACAGCGCCCCGCAGCTGGCGCAAAAATGTGACTTGTGCAGCGAACATCCCACAGGAAAACCTGCCTGCGTCAGCGTTTGCCCAACACAAGCGCTGCGCCTGATGGACGATGCCGAATTAGAAAACCTACGCAGTAAGCGGCAAATCCGAAGCGTACAAGGGCAGGCGGCGCAGGTTCGTCAACCTGGTCGCCGGGAAACATTTATCAGCAAACCACCTCGCGTGGGAGCAAAAAAAGTAGAAGCCGGCATTCGCAAAACGCAATTCGAAGAGATCTATTACGGGCTTGGCAGTCGTGATGCTGAGTATGAAAGCGATCGCTGCCTGCACTGCGCACAAAAAGCCTGGTGTAACTGGACATGCCCGCTGCATAACTCTATTCCCGACTTCATCAGGCTCGTAAATGAAGAGAAGATTATCGAGGCGGCTGAATTGTGCCATCAAACAAGTTCTTTGCCGGAAATCTGTGGCCGCGTTTGCCCGCAGGATCGCCTGTGCGAAGGGGCTTGTACGCTGAAAAATGAGGGTGGTTCGGTGACCATTGGCAACCTGGAGCGCTATATCACCGACACCGCGCTGGCGTCGGGCTGGCGACCTCAGATAAGTGATATTGTGCCGCGTAAAGAACGTGTGGCGATTGTCGGTGCGGGTCCTGCCGGGCTGGGATGTGCTGATATTTTGGCTCGCGCTGGCGTTCAGGTTGATGTCTTTGACAAACATCCAGAAATTGGAGGATTACTCACTTTCGGTATTCCACCGTTCAAACTGGACAAAGGTATTCTGGGCGTCAGACGAAGCATTTTCAGTGAAATGGGCATCCGTTTTCACCTTAATCATGAAGTTGGGCGCAATATACAATTTAACGACCTGATGGTGAACTATGACGCGGTATTCCTTGGCGTAGGTACCTACGGCCTTATGGCGGCGGGACTGGAGGGTGAAGATGCTCCCGGCGTAATTCAGGCGTTGCCATTTCTGATTGCCAGCACTCGCGAAGTGATGGGGCTGGAGGAGAACGAGGAATACCCGATGATCAACATTAAAGATAAACACGTTGTGGTGCTTGGCGGTGGTGATACCGCAATGGACTGCCTGCGTACCGCAATACGCCGTGGGGCTGCGAGCGTCACCTGCGCCTACCGTCGCGATGAGCTGAGCATGCCGGGCTCGAAAAAAGAGGTAGTTAACGCCAGAGAAGAAGGCGTTGAGTTCCAGTTTAACGTGCAGCCTCAATACATCCAGCGCGATCGCAAAGGCAAGGTAACGGCGATCGGCATGATCCGTACCGAGATGGGTGACCCGGGTCCTGATGGCCGCCGTCGTCCGCGGCCTGTGGCGGGTTCCGACTTTGAGCTACCCGTTGACGTACTCATTATGGCATTCGGTTTTCAGGCGCATGATATGCCGTGGCTGCGTGGTCACGGCGTGCAGCTTGACCGTTGGGGGCAGATTTGCACCGGCGGGAAAGGGCGCGGCACAACGCAAACCAGTAATGACAAAATCTATGCTGGTGGCGATGCGGTACATGGTGCGGACCTGGTGGTCACGGCGATGGTTGCCGGCCGGCAGGCGGCCAGTGAAATGCTGGCGATGTTTAAGGGCAAGGAGGGAGCATGACCAGCTTTATTCTGGCCGATTCGGCATCCTGTATTGGCTGCCGTACCTGTGAGATCGCCTGCGCTATGGAGCACGTTACTGAGGACGCGGCGTTTCGGCCGCGACTCAAAGTGCTACGCCTCGATACCGTAAGCGTGCCGGTGATGTGCCATCAATGTGAAAATGCCCCCTGTGTAAGCGCCTGCCCGGTGGCAGCGTTAACGATGGGAAGTGAGCGTGTCGAAGCCGAAGATTCACGCTGTATTGGCTGCCAAAGCTGTGTGGTAGCGTGTCCGTTCGGGGTAATCAGCGTGGGCGTTAATCCCGAGCAAAAGACGGCAACTATACTCAAGTGCGACCTGTGCAACGGCCGCGAGCGTGGTCCGGCGTGCATTGATGTTTGTCCGACATCGGCATTAAGTAAGATGGGGGAGCAGCAACTGAGGGAAATGCAAAAGCAGCGCGAGTGTGCTGCGGCGAGTCTGTTTCTTCGGTAGTGAGTTATGCCCGGAACAATATCCGTTCCGGGCGCATGATCCGGCGCCTCAGGCACCGGGTAAATAACGCTTAATCAAGGCAGGGAGTCCATTCGCCGCCACATTTTCGCCGCCACTTTTTGTGCTTCAGCAAAAACAGGTGCGCAGTCAAACATGAACTGTCGGTCTTCATACACCATCTCACCGTTAACCATCACGCTGTGGACATGGTTTGAGCCCATGCCAAAGGCAATATGCCCGGCGATGTTTTCTGCGATGAGCGGCGTTGGTGGCAGGTAATCGATAATCGTCAGGTCGGCCTTGTAGCCAGCCTCAATGCGGCCAAATTTGGCGTTGAAGTTGCGGCTAAGCAGGGCGTTTCCGTTGCTGAGGGCACGGGCAAAACTGTCTGGCCAAAGAGGGCCGCCGGCATCGCGATGTTTGAAGAAGGCAAATTTCATCTCCTCAAACATATCTGAACCAATACCATCCGTACCCAATGCCAGATTCCGCCAGGCGCCAAGCTTTTGGTTGTAGCCCACATGGTTGTTCATATTAGAGCGTGCGTTGTGTACCAGGAAACCATCACACTCATTGAGTAGCGCGATGTCGGCATCGGAAAGATAGAGACCGTGCGCGACCAGCGTTTTACTGTTAAGCAGATCATATTCGGCCAGCCGTACCAGTAAATCTTTTCCGTAATGATGGTGACTATGGGACACGTCATAACGGTCTTCCGCCGCGTGAATATGTAACCCGCGGCCGGTTGCTTTTATGGCCTCACCAAGCATCGAAAGCCCCTCATTACTGAGGGTGAACGGGGCATGTGCGCCAATATGTGCTTCGACCAGATAGGGCTCAAGTCCTGCCTCACGCGCCCGGTCAATCTCACATGCAAAACGCATGTTCTCCTCCACGCCTGCCTGCAGCTCTTGCGAGCCGCCGTTGCGGTCAGTGGTTTCAAAACAGGTCATGCCGCGTAATCCTGTCTTCAGAAAGGCATTGCGCAGTTGGCTGAGAGATCCGGCGATATAGTCAGGGGATGCATGATGGTCTATTACCGCCGTGCAGCCACTGCGAATTGCTTCGAGGGCGCAAATCAGCCCGCTGTAGTATAGCGACTCCTCATCTAACGCACGGTCCAGCCGCCACCACAGGTTTTTCAGCGTCGAGATAAAGTCCGGGCTGGGGGCAATATTTGCCTGAATACCACGCGATAATCCTGAGTAGAAGTGGTTATGGGAACAGACCATTCCCGGCATCACTAAGCGACCATGCATGTCTTTAATATTGGCCTGTGGAAATGTACTCCTGAGGTTGCTCCCTACGGCGATAATTTCATCGTTTTCGATGGCGATGTCGATATTCTCACGCACCATCGCCGGATAAATCTGTGCAGCTGTGGCGTTTTTCAGAATTAAGATACTCATGCTTCAACGACTCCCAGCAGGTAATGATGGTGACGGTGGATGTGGCTGATGATGCGGCACATATCATCCAACTGAGGCGGTATCCTGGTAAACTGCCCTCGTTCATCAAGAGTTAACAGCCAGGTCCGTTCCTCCTGGCGGATATGCACGCGGTTGCCTTCAACCAGGAACCCCGGATTGCTGCTGTTGTTGAAGTCCTGAGGCAGGCTAAAGACGGTAATTTTGTCTTTGTATGGCTTGCCTTGCCACGGACAGAACTGAGCGCAGTTGCCGCATTCGTTGCAGTAAGCATCGAGGTGTAGAGTTTGATACCTGTTCTGGAAGCCGGGTACGGCAATAGAAACATTGGCGCGGTTCGGGCAAACGTCGACACATTTGCTGCACACATAATTACATTCCAGGCAGCGTGCAGCCTCCTGGGCGGCAAAGGCATCGCGGTCGTCTTTATCCGCCTGCGCCACGACGATGGTGCCTTTGCGACGATAGACTTCCGCAGGATCGACGTTATTCCAGCGCTTTTCACCGTGATGGCTGCGAATGTTCTCCCGGGCCAGAATGGTGTCGGTGGCGCGACGAGCATTGCCGATGGCGGAAACAATGGAGGAAGGGCCGCGCTGGACGTCGCCAATCAGGAATACGCCAGAATGACGAGTTTCACCGTCGGCGTTAACTTCTGGCCAGCCGTGTTCATCCAGCGGAATGCCCATCGCAGCCAGCGCTTCGCCGTCCTGCTGTTCGCCTACGGCAGTAATCAACGTGTCGACCTGCAGGGTACAGGTTTCTTCGGTTTCAACCGGGCGACGGCGACCTTTGTCGTCCATTTCACCCAAAGCCATAACGCGCACGGTCAGCGTACCGTCGGCGTCGAACTGTTCCGGGTTATTGAGGAACCGGAACGCTACGCCATCATGTACCGCTTCTTCGTACTCTTCGCGCCACGCGGGCATCTCTTGCTGAGAGCGGCGGTAAATCACGGTCGCTTTTTCTACGCCGGGTACGCGGAGCGCAGCACGGGCACAGTCCATCGCGGTATTCCCGGCGCCAACGACAGCGACATGTTTGCCGAGATGGAGGTTATCTCCACGGTTAAATTCACGCAGGAACTGAAGCGACTTATGCACGTTCTGGTTATCGCCGTGTAGCTTCACGCCGCTGTTTTTATCGGTTCCTGTGCCGATCAGTACGTAGCGGAACCCCTGTTGTTGAAGCTTTTCGACACTCAGGTGTGGGTCGCATCCGTAAACGATGTTAACGCCGTGGTTCACAACAAAATCAATATCTTGCTGGATTAGTTCGCCGGGAATACGGAATTGCGGAATGATATTACGTACTACGCCACCGGCATTAGTTTCCCTCTCAAATAATGTGACACTGTAACCTGAGCGGGCGAGGAAGTACCCCGCGGCCAGCCCGGCCGGGCCCGCCCCAATCACCGCCACCGGGTGCCGCATCCCGGAGCCCGCAGGTTTATGCCAGCGCTGCCGGTATTCATTCCAGCCTTTTTCGAGGGCGATTTTTTTCATCTCGCGGATGTTCAGTGCGCTATCGTAATCCAGGCGGGTACAGTTGTACTGGCACTGGTGATCGCAAATATGGCCGGTGATCGCCGGCAGCGCGTTACGCTGGTAGATAAGCTCCAGGGCATCGGCATAGCGTTGTTCACCCATCAGCCGAATGTATTCCGGAATGTCCTGCTTGATGGCGCAGGCGGTAACGCAGGGGGCGACATAACAGTCGGTCACCGGTAATTTTTCGCCCACGTCGATGCGGTCGTCCGGTTTCCACTGTTTCTGGGTATACGCCATGCTAACGGCTTTCTCTGCCAGCGCATTCAGTCGGACAACATCAACCTGCGTCATATTCCAGCCATCGGACTGCTCCAGCTCACGCAGACACTCGCTCAGGCGCAGATAACCGCCCGGTTTAAGCAGATCCGTTGCCATTGTGATGGGGCGAATACCGGTTTCGAAAATTTCGCGGATATTAAGCTGGTTCGCCCCCCCGGAATAGGAAATAGGCAGTTTGCCGTCAAATTCGCGGGAAAGCAGGGCAGCGACGTTGATAGAGAGTGGGAACAGGGCTCGCCCGGACATATACATTTCATCGCCCGGCAGCGCGCCTTTGTTGTTCACCGTGCCCAGCGTGTTGGTCAGCTTCACGCCGAAGCCAAGGTTCTTCGTTTTCGCTAACTGCATCAGGCGTTGCAGCATCTCCAGCGCCTGGCCAATTTTCAGGTCATGATCAAATGATTCTTCATTAAGGCCAATGTAATCAAAGCCGCAGCTATCGAGTATTTCACGCACACGTGGATAGCCCAGCAGCGTTGGGTTGAGCTTCACAAAGGTATTAAGCTGTTTGTCTTCCAGCATATAGCGGCAAATCGCTTCGATTTCGTCCGGCGGGCAGCCGTGCATTGTCGATAGCGTAACGCCATGAACCATATCTGCCGGGATACACTGGCTCAGCGTCTTTAGTTCAGGCTGCGGATAACGGGCGCAGAAGTCGGTATTGTGCAGCCAACGGTTGAGCGTTTCACGGTATTGCTCAAATTTTGGATGGCCGGCGGCGTTCATCATGTTATCGATAAACTGCCGCATCGCAGGTTGTTTAATGCCGTCCAGGTTGTAGCCGACGCTCATATTGAAAATAAACGATTTACCTTCTTTCACCGGCGTTAGCGGCAGCACTTTCTCCAGCAGATGCAGGATAAACCAGGCTTTCAGATATTCATCCCACGCCTTCAGAAGCGTGAATTCCGTCGACCATTCGGTGTTAAAGCATTCATCTTCCGCATCGATACAAGGTTTTTCCAGTTCCAGCCGGTCGAGGATTTGAACCGTTTTCAGCTCAATAAACCTCCCGCCGGTCAGCCAGGCGGTAATAATGTTTTGCGCCAGCTGAGTGTGCGGCCCGGCAGCAGGGCCGACAGGGGTTACACACGTCTCGCCAAAAACACTCAGGCGCTGTTGGCTGGCGGGGGAATAAAACTGCTGTTCTGGAATACCGAAGATAGACTGGTGATTGTGGTATTCATCAAAAATGCGCGTCAATAAATCCTCAAACGGAATGGGGCGCATGATATCTCCCATAATCCTCTCCTTAGGCTGACCTGTTAAATCGAATAAGCCGGAGAACCGGCGGTTAGGGAGAGGAGTAGCAACAATCACACCAGGTATTTTTTATATGATTGAGACGGCAAAATATTGTGAGTGAGATCTAATGTTGTTTGGGGTTTGTGAACCAGAGCGGGGCGCGGAAATACGAATTAAAATCACTTAATAAAATCTTTTTCCCCTATTTCTCAAAAACAATACTTACCTATCAATATGATAATTTCACTGACGGTTGGGGGGCTTTTGATAATGCTGCAGGCGGCTGAAGTCTTCTGGTGTGTCGACATCAAAAATAATTTCAGGATAATCCAGCGCTATAATTTTATGCTTGTTGGCCAGCAGGGCGCAACGAACTGACTGCCCGCTATAGTGTTGTAAACATTTCTGCAAAATATCACGTTTCGCCAGAATTGGGTGGCCCGGCGTCCCCTGGTACTGAGGCAGTAATGCGCCATTAATTCGTTGTTCCCACAGTGAGTCGAATACGTTCCGATGCAGGCAGGGCAAATCTCCCAGGCTAATGAAGCAATAATCTGCCGCGGCCTTATTTACGCCCACGGATACCGATGAAAAAAGCCCTTGTTGATAATCTGGATTATGAACAAGGGTAATGCCGGGTTGTCGAAAATATCGAGCTTCAAGCTCTTCATGGCGATGACCTGTCACCAGAATGATATGCGAACAAAATTGCTGCGCATTTTTAATGCTTGCGTCAAGTATTGTGCCACTGTGCCAGGGTAACATCATTTTCCATTGGCCCATGCGTGAAGAAAGGCCTGCAGCAGGAATAATACAGTCGACTTGTTTCATATCCCCTTCAACATTATGGAGTCGTCAAAACACAATGGAAAATATACCTCATGCAGGCGTACTTTTTTGTGATTTAAACGTCACCGTCGGCCCGTTGCTAATTTCTGCCGTTGGGGCGGGAGGGAAAACCAGTACTTTATTATGGCTGGCGAGGGTATTGCAGCAGGCAGGGCGACGAGTTCTGCTAACAACCACCACTCATATGTTCCTGCCGCGGCACCTGCCGGTTACCTTCTGTCGCGATCCCCTGGCTTTACCCGCAGAGGTATGGCAAAGCCCTCTGCAAGCTTGTTTTTCAGCCTGGTTGCCGAACGTGGGCAAGGTCAAAGGTTTTACGCCCGCGCAGCTTGATGCCTTGCTGGCTGCAGGTAATGTTGACGTTGTGCTGGTAGAAGCGGACGGTGCTCACGGTTTTGCCATAAAAGCGCCAAATGAGCATGAACCTTGCATCCCATTATCCTGTTGTTGCGTAGTTGCTATCACGGGCGCTGGTATGCTTGGAAAAGCCCTTGGGCCAGCGACAGTGCATCGCTGGCCCTTTTTTTCCCGCATAACCGGTTCCTCCGAGGGTGACAGGCTGAATTGGCCCATGCTGCATCGCCTGATTCAACATCCACAGGGCGCGTTCAAAGGAACACCGCCGGGTTGTCGACGCATCTGGCTGCTTAACCAACTTTCTCAAAATGAGAATTTACAGGAAGGTGATCTGTTGACAGGCGGTGCGGTAGACGTGATATGGGCCGGGTCGGTACAGGAGAACCAGGCCATTACGCGCAGACGAGTGAGAAAGTGACTCCATTTCGGGGTAATGAAAGGATATCCATTTGAGGTTGTTATGAATATTTTCTCAGAAGCTGCAAGACTGGAAGAACAAAACCGTCCCTTTGCTTTGGCTCAGATTGTCGATAGCAGAGGTTCCACGCCACGGCATTCCGCTCAAATGTTGATCCTCGATGATGGCAGTATCCTGGGAACTATCGGAGGCGGCATGGTGGAGCGCAGGGTCATTGATGAAGCGCTTGAAGCGATTAATGAAAAAGCCGCAAGAATGTTTCATGGCCGTATGGTGAGAAACGGCAACGACGCCGTGGGCTCTGACTGCGGCGGTGCGATGTCGGTATATATCAGCGTTCACGGCCTGCGCCCGCGGCTGGTACTTATTGGCGCAGGGCACGTTAACCGTGCAGTCGCCCAAAGTGCCGCACTGCTGGGATTTGAAATCTCAGTGGCGGATATCTATCCGGAAAGTCTTAACCCCGCATTTTTTCCGCCGCTAACGCAGCTACTACATGCGGACACCTTCAGTGCTGCGGTAGAGAAACTGGCAATTCGCCCCGATAATTTTGTGCTGATTGCCACCAATAATAAAGATCGTGAAGCCTTAGACCGGCTTATAGCGCTGCCAGGCGCCTGGCTGGGGCTGCTGGCGAGCCAACGTAAGGTGCAGGTCTTTTTGCGCCAGCTGCGTGAAAACGGCGTGGCGGAAGAGAAAATTGCCCGATTACATGCCCCGGTGGGCTATAACATTGGCGCAGAAACGCCGAATGAGATTGCCATAAGCGTGCTGGCCGAGATTTTACAGGTTAAAAACAAGGCTCCAGGCGGGCTGATGATGAGCACGGAAATACCGTCCCGGCCGCTGCGGGTTGCGATCCGTGGCGCTGGCGATATCGCCACCGGCGTGGCGCTGCGGCTATGGCACGCGGGCTTTAAGGTCATCATGCTGGAAGTTGAAAAACCCACGGTTATCCGCCGTACCGTTGCGTTTGCTCAGGCGGTATTTGACGGTGAAATGACGGTTGAAGGGGTAAAAGCGAAACGTGTCTCTACGGTGCAGGAAGCGCTGCGACTAGCGGATAATGGCGCGATTCCGGTGCTTGTCGACCCGCTATGCGAATCCCTTCAGGAACTGCAGCCAGGCTGTGTGGTGGATGCTATCCTGGCGAAAGAAAATCTGGGCACGCACCGGGAACTGGCGCCAGCGGTTATCGCGCTTGGTCCTGGCTTTAACGCCGGGCAGGACTGTCACGCAGTGATTGAAACGAATCGCGGTCACTGGCTGGGGAAGGTCATATATGAGGGCCGGTCGCAGGAAAATACTGGCGTACCGGGGAATATCATGGGGCACACCTCAAGGCGGGTGATTCGCTCGCCGGGTGCGGGCGTAATGTGTTCCCGAGTGCAGCTGGGGGATATTGTCAGTGAAGGTGAGGTGATTGCTACCGTAGGCGATGTAGAGATCCTGGCACCGTTAAGCGGCATGGTTCGAGGCTTATTGAACGACGGGCTGGTGGTGGATACCGGTTTTAAGATTAGTGATATCGATCCTCGGGGCGAGAAGGCGGATTACACCAGCGTGTCGGATAAAGCCCGTGCGATAGGCGGTGGGGTGCTTGAGGCATTGATGACCTTAATGAATCAAAACGTGAAGAAGAATAAAACGTTACTGACGATGGCCTGATCTCGCTTTGTTAATTTGGCCGACACGATGTGTAATGTGTTGGCCAGATTAGTTAACCTACCCCTGAATGACGGTCCCTGTTTTACCCTCAATACCTTCTTTTGCTTTGCTCAATACGGTGATCAGCGCTTTGCGACCAGGGCGTGAACGGGCAAAAGAAGCGGCGGCCTCCACCTTCGGCAACATTGAACCTTTGGCGAAATGGCCTGCAGCAATAAATCGCTCGGCATCGCTCAGCGACAAATTATCCAGCCACTGTTCGTTTGGTTTACCGAAGTTGATGGCCACTTTTTCCACCGCCGTAAGGATTATCAGCATATCTGCGTCAATCATCGCCGCCAGCCTGGCACTGGCCCAGTCTTTGTCGATAACCGCGCTAGCGCCCCGCAGATGGTTACCTTCGCGGATCACCGGGATCCCGCCGCCGCCGGCGGTGATCACTACGTGGCAGGCATCCATCATCGCTTTAACCGTTTCTTTTTCAATGATATCAATCGGTTTTGGCGAGGCGACGACCCGGCGGTAGCCACGTCCGGCATCTTCTTTCAGCACATACCCCTTAAGGGAAAGCTGGTCTGCCTCTTCCTTGTTGAAAAACGAACCGATAGGTTTGGTTGGATTATTGAACGCCGGATCGTTGGCATCCACTTCCACCTGAGTAATCAGCGTCGCCACGGGAATATGCATATTGCGAGACAGTAACTCTTCACGCAGAGCGTTTTGGAGATCGTAACCAATATAGCCCTGGCTGAGTGCCACACAGACCGACATCGGCAGCATTGGCGTATGTGCATCGGTTTTGGCGGCGGCTTCGAAAGCCAGGTTAATCATCCCTACCTGCGGCCCATTGCCGTGGGTGACGACTACCTGATGGCCTTGAGCAATCAGGTCGACGATAGCTTGCGATGTTTGTTTTACGGCCTGCATTTGCCCGGCCAGATCCTCGCCTAAGGCGTTGCCGCCGAGGGCGAGCACAATTCTTTTACTCATGGATTCCTCACTTTAGGATGCATTGCCGCGCATTGGTAAATGGGCGGCGGAAAAGGGGGCTCGGCGGATAAAACGCCCCTGACCTGCGATGCCGGTGAAGCTGCCGTTATTAAAAATTATCCGACCGTGAGACAAAGTCTGGCGAATAGAGCCCTGACAGACAAAGCCTTCCCACGGTGAATAATCTGCGTTGTCGTGCAGCATTTCGTGGCGAATGGTCGTGGTTCGACGCGGATCGATAATCACCACATCGCCATCGGCTCCGGGAGCAAGTCGACCTTTTTGCGGCCACAGGCCAAAGAGTTTTGCCGGGTTAGCACTGGTGAGCGAGACAAAATGCTCAGGCGTTATTCGCCCGGTCATCACGCCGTGCGAAAACAGCAGCAGCAGGCGGTTTTCTACGCCCGGCAGGCCATTCGGACAGCGGCTAAAATCACCGCCGGAAAGATGCAGCCGCTGCGCCATAGAAAACGCACAGTGGTCGGTCGCCAGCACGTCAATTTGGCCCTCGGCAATGCCGCACCACAGCGCATCGTTATTGCTGGCATTGCGCAGTGGTGGGCTGAGCAGATACTTCAACGCATCTTCACGTTCGTAGCAGCGGTCATCCAGCAGAAGGTACTGCGGGCAGGTTTCGACCCACACCGGCTGGTGGCGCGAACGGGCAAGACGCAGATATTCCAGCCCCAGACCGTTAGAGAGATGCACGATATACAGCGGTGCATTACCCGCGAGCTGGGCGAGATTGATCATGCGGGCAATGGCTTCCGCTTCACATTCTAACGGACGGCTAAGAGCGTGATAGCGGGGGGCGGTGTTACCTGCTGCTAAAAACTCAGCGCGTTTGCGGGCTATTGCGGCATCATTTTCAGGGTGAACGGTGGCCAGAGCTCCGGCGCGATGCAGATGCCGCAACGCCTGAAGTACTTCATCATCGTTGAGTTTGTACTGGTAGGTGAGATAGAGCTTGAAGCTGCTGATCCCCGCTTCAACCATCATTGGAATTTCATCGAGGATGGCGTGGTTAATATGCTGAATCACGCCGTGAAAGCTGTAATCGATAACCGCTTTGTAGGCTGCGTAACCATGGTAGGTTTCAAGCTGATGGCGCAACCTGCAGCCCACCGGACCAAAGCCCATATGATCAACAATAGTGGTCGTGCCACCGCAGGCCGCTGCGCGAGTGCCGGTAAAGAAGTCGTCGCAGCTGCGGGCCAGCCCGGTATCAATATTGAAGTGAGTGTGAACATCAACGCCGCCGGGCATCACATAACATCCGCTGGCATCGATAATTTCGCAGGGCTGCTCCACGGTGATTTCGTCTATATCATCGGCAAGCTGGCTGACCAGGCCATTCTCAATCAGGAGGTCCTGTTTTGCCTGGCCGTCAGCGTTGACCACAATGCCGTTTTTAATCAATACGCGCATAGAGAACTCCAGACTCCCGCCGCGAACGACGGGAGGAATGACGGGGCAGAGCTACTCGGTTGCCAGCCAGCTCAGAGGGATGGAGGCATACATCGCAGCACAGGTCACCAGATGTGATTTCCAGGTTTTTTCATTTGGCGCATGGGCTTCAGGCTCTTTGCCAGGGCCAAAACCGATGACCGGAATACCGTGGCGGCCCATGATAGACACGCCGTTGGTGGAGAATGTCCATTTATCAACCACCGGCGCTTTGCCGAACAGACCTTCGTAGGCATTGCTCAACGCCCGGACGGTGAAGTGGTTTTCTTCAACTTTCCAGGTTGGGAAGTAGCATTCGGTTGGGTACACAAGGCCAGTCCATGACGGGCGATCGTAGTGATACATCGACACGGCTGCCCCCGCGTTTTGTACCGCCGGCAGGGCGCGTATTTCTTCCAGCGCCCCTTCCCATGTTTCCCCCCATGTCAGACGACGGTCGATAGACACCGCACAGCTGTCAGCCACCGCACAACGACTTGGGGAGGTAAAGAAAATTTCGGAAACGGTCAGGGTACCTTTGCCGAGGAACTCGTCATTACCCAGATTCTGTGAAAGCCCCTGCAACTCGTTAAGGATTGGGCCCATTTTGAAAATGGCATTATCACCGCGTTCTGGCGCAGAGCCGTGGCAGCTGACGCCCTGGACATCGACGCGAATTTCCATACGCCCGCGATGCCCGCGATAGATTTGACAGTCGGTTGGCTCGGTACTGACGACAAATTCCGGGCGGATACCGGACTGTTCAATGATGTACTGCCAGCACAGGCCGTCGCAGTCTTCTTCCTGCACCGTGCCGGTAACCAGCAGTGTATATTCGTCTTCCAGACCGAGATCTTTGATGATTTTCCCGGCATAAACCATCGATGCCATTCCGCCTTCCTGGTCAGACGCGCCGCGACCGCCAATCAGCTCATCGGTTTCCATCCCCTGATACGGATCAAAGCTCCAGTTTTTGACGTTGCCGATACCTACGGTATCAATATGCGCATCCATTGCCACCAGGCGCGGGCCGTGACCGATATAGCCCAGTACGTTGCCCATTGGGTCAATTTCTACTTTGTCGAAGCCGACTTTCTCCATCTCTTCTTTTATACGGTGAACGACGCGTTTTTCGTCGCTGCTTTCGCTCGGAATGGCAATCATATCGCGCAGGAAACGGGTCATGTCCTGCTGGTAGTGGTTTGCTTTTTCAAGAATCAATTTAAACGGAATATGCTTAGCCATGAATATGTTCTCCAGTTCTGAATTTGTTGTGCATTACAGTGCGGCCGGGTACTTACCCGCCCAGACGACTTCCCGATAGTGTTTCACGTCGGTGTCGCCTTCGGTGCTGATAACCAGCACGACGGAGTCGCTGCCCAGCTGCAGTTTGTTCATGAGCGCTTCGCGCTGAGGGTGGTAGTGGATAGCAGTCAATATGCCCAGGCCGACTGCGCCGGATTCACCGGAAATAACGCGAGGGTCCTGGCCGAGCGGGTTACCCAGCACACGCATTCCCAGAGCGGCGACCGAGTCCTGACAGGAGATAAATTGTGTAGAGCAGTTGCGCAGCAGTTCCCAGCCGAGCGGATTTGGTTCACCGCAGGCCAGACCGGCCATAATGGTGGCCATATCACCACCGACGTTAACGATCTGACCTTTAATGCCGGAGCGATAGATACAGTCGGCCAGTTCCGGCTCGACAATCACCGAATGCAGGTTACGGGCGCCGTATACATCAGCCAGATAGCCCAGCACGCCGCCGGCCATAGCACCAACGCCTGCCTGTAAGAACACGTGAGTAGGGTGGGGAATGCCCATTGCAGCCATTTGTTCGACGGCCTCATCGGCTAACGTGGCGTAACCCTGCATAATCCAGGTTGGAATTTTGGTGTAGCCATCCCAGGCCGTGTCCTGCACGACTTCCCAGCCGTTTTTCTGCGCGGTTTGCAGGGTGAAACGTACGGTATCGTCGTAGTTCATGTCGGTGACGATGCACTCGGCACCCAGACGCACAATGGCGTCAACGCGTTCTTGTGCCGAGCCTTTAGGCATATACACCACCGCGTTTTGCCCAAGCTGTTTAGCGGCCCATGCAACGCCACGTCCGTGGTTGCCATCGGTGGTAGTGGCAAAGGTCATCTTTTCGGTAATGCGCGTTTTAAGATCTTCGAGCGACAGATCATCGATATTCAGCTGATACTTTTCGCACAGCAGCCGGGCGATAGCATAGGAGCCTCCAAGCATCTTGAAAGCGTTGAGGCCAAAGCGCTGTGACTCATCTTTAACCAGGATTTTTCGCACGCCAAACAGCGCGGCCAATTCGTTCAGTGCATACAGCGGCGTCGGTTTATAACCCGCTATTTTTTGATGAAAATGCCGCGCCTGTTGTGCCTGTCCGCGGGAAAACAGCGGCGAGGTTTCACCTGTGAAAAACTGATTATCGGCGATATCCATTTTCAGTGAGAAAGCAGACATGTTCTGTCCTTATTCGTCATGATGATGAAACTGTAGAGCTGGCCCGTAGGCCAGCCGGAGAGGTTATTTGATGCGCTTTTGCGCTTCGCTGAGCAGCTCTTCGAGCAGTTGTCCAGGTTGGGCATATTTACGGCAGAGGATCATGGCGGCGATGATGTAGGGCTTCCAGCTGGCTTCTTTGTAGGTTGCGATACGGTATTTTTCGAACACGGTATCGGCCACTTCACCTTCTTCACAGGAAACGCCGCTGATATCGGCAGGCAGGCAGTGCATATACAGCGCTTCACCGTCGCGCGTTTTTGCCATCATCTCTTCGGTGCAATGCCAGTCTTTGTGCTGCGCGTTTTGCGCCAGACAGGCTTTTTCCAGCGCTTTAAGGCCTTCATGGTCATTGGCACGGAGCAGTTCGGTACGCTGTTCCATCACCTGATAAGGCGCCCAGGACTTCGGATAGACGATATCCGCATCTTTAAAGGCTTCGGCCATATCGGTCACCTGACGGAAGCTTCCGCCGGAAGCTTTAGCATTGTTTTTAGCCACCTCAATCACATCCGGGATCAGGTCATAGCCTTCCGGATGCGCTAAGGTGACGTCCATCCCAAAACGAGTCATCAGGCCGATAATGCCCTGTGGTACAGAGAGTGGCTTGCCGTAGCTTGGTGAATACGCCCAGGTCATGGCGATTTTTTTGCCTTTGAGGTTTTCCAGCGAGCCGAAATGTTCACTGAGCCAGGCAAGGTCGGCCATGGATTGCGTAGGATGGTCGATATCACACTGCAGGTTAATCAGCGCAGGGCGTTGAGGCAGAACGCCCTGTTTGTGGCCATCGTCCAACGCTTCACCCACTTCACGCATATAGGCGTTACCGGCCCCCAGGAACATATCATCACGGATCCCAATGGCATCGGCGCAGAAGGAAATCATATTGGCGGTTTCACGCACCGTTTCACCGTGTGCAATCTGTGACTTTCCTTCGTCTAAATCCTGCTGTGCCAGCCCCAGCAGGTTCAACGCGGAGGCATAAGAGAAACGGGTGCGGGTTGAGTTATCCCGGAACACGGAAATTCCCAGACCGCTGTTAAACACTTTGGTGGCAATATTTTCGGCTCGCAGGGTCTTTAACGCCTCAGCCACGTCCAGTACCTGTTTCAGTTCGTCAGGAGACTGTTCCCACGTTAGCAGAAAGTCTTTCTCATGCAGGCTGGAATTAAGCTTGTTGATATCCTTAATCAGTTCGTTAACAGTTTTCATTTTTCAATCCTGGTAGTGAAGCAGCTTGTTAATTGTTGGTGGCGGTGTATTAAGGCCAGCGCTGTAATTCAACTAACAATAAACATGCCAACTGCTGATTAATTCGGTTTTGAACGTGAAAATGACGGAGTTATGAGAGGGGCGTCACGAAATCAAGACAATCGAATGAGGTTTTTTGTCGTAGGTTTAATGTCCGGAATCGTTATGTATATATTTGCATACCGATTAAGGGGGGAGGGGATTACATGCCGGGCGAGAAATTTACATAATTGATAAAATAGCATCATCAATTATCATATTGATAATAAAGTGTGATGCGAATTCCATATTTCCTTTAAGTGTACAAAAGAGAGTCTGCCTGAATCAATTATTGCCTGGCGCTGAGGTAGTATCATCAAAAACCACACGTACGGTTGTTCACCCGGCATTGCTTTCAGTGAGTGATATTATGATACCTTCGAATACACCATCCATTTTGATGCAAATTCAGCCTACTATTCAACGCTTTGCCCGTATGCTCTCGAGCGTACTTCAACTTGAGGTTGAAATTGTCGACAATGCGCTGTGCCGGGTTGCCGGCACGGGAACTTACGGAAAGTTTCTTGGGCGAAAATTAAATACAGACTCGCGACTTCTTCGTTACATTATCGAAACAAAAAAGGAAAAGGTAGTCGCCCACTCACGCTTTGATCCACTGTGTAAAGGTTGTGAGAGTAAAGAAACCTGTAAAGAAAAAGCCTTCCTCGGCACTCCCATTATTTATCAAGAGCAGTGCGTAGGCGTGATTAGTCTGGTCGCATTAACGTGCGATCAGCAAGAAAGAATAAACGATAACATCACCGAGTTTTCCGATTACGTTCGTCACGTATCCTCTATATTTGTTTCGCGCTTACTTGAAGATCAAAGTGGCGGTGATAATATCCAAAAAATGTTTTTAACGATGATTGATAACATGGATCAGGGAGTATTGGTCGTCAGTCAGGAGCAAAATATCAAGTTCGTCAATCAAGCGGCGTTAAAAATACTTGGGGTAAGTCAGGACAGTATAATGGGTAAAGCGATTAATTTTCGCCCTCTGACTTTTGCTCAAAATTTTATTCGTGGTCATATGCAGCACGTTATTTCTATCGATGATAAAAAAGAACTGATCATTGGCCAGCTTCATGCTGTCCAGGATCAATGGCTGTTTCTCATGGCGTTTCATCAGTCACATACTTCAGCCGATATTTCGACGCCGCAGGAGGGGCCGCAGATTGAGCAAATGGTGGGAGAGTGCCGGCCAATGCGGCAGCTAAAAAAGTTAATTAGCCGTATAGCACCAAGCCCTACCAGCGTGATGATTGCAGGGGAAAGCGGTACCGGCAAAGAAGTTGTCGCCAGGGCGGTACATACGCTCAGCGACCGTAAAGATAAGCCGTTTATCGCTATTAACTGTGCTGCGATTCCAGAGCAGCTGCTGGAAAGTGAGCTTTTTGGCTACGTAAAAGGGGCGTTTACCGGCGCTTCGGCTAACGGCAAAATCGGGCTTATTCAGGCGGCAAATAACGGTACTTTATTTCTCGATGAAATTGGCGATATGCCGTTAACGCTCCAGGCGAAACTGCTGCGCGCAATTGAATCTCGTGAAATTCAACCGGTGGGTGCCAGCCACCCCGTACCGGTGGATATTCGTATTATTTCGGCGACCAACCAAAACCTTAACCAATTTATCACCGACGGCAAATTTCGCGAGGATCTTTACTACCGGCTGAACGTTATTCCGCTCCGGCTGCCGCCGCTGCGGGAGCGACAAGATGATATTGAGCTTCTGATTCATTATTTTCTTCATTTGCATACCCGACGACTTGAGCTGGTGTATCCCGGCGTTGCGCCTGAAGTGATAACGCTGCTGAAGCAGTATCGGTGGCCGGGCAATATCCGCGAGCTGAGCAACTTGATGGAGTATTTGGTGCATGTCGTGCCGTCTGGTGAAGTGATTGACGTGTCTTTGTTGCCACCAAATCTGATCAACAGCGGAAAATTGAATGAGCGCATTGAGCCGACAACGCCACTTGCCCGCGTCATGACCGCAAAAGAAGAGGAGGGCGTTACCGGGCTGGAGGAGATGGAGCGGCAGATGATTCGCGATGCCTTAACCCGGTATAGCAACAAAAAACAGGCGGCAGACGAACTAGGCATTGGGATTGCTACGCTGTACCGCAAGATAAAAAAATATGACCTTAATATCGCATAGGTTCAAGAACATACGAGGAAGCTTAATAGCACAATGCTCTACAGCTTCAGATAATGAGGGGGCGTTTTCTTGAACATGAGTTTGCATTCCATATGTGAATTCTGACGCATTGTGGTACTGCCAAAATACCAGAATTCACGTAGCGCACGGGTAATCCACTAATTCCTTTATAATCATGGCATTAACGGCGGCATATTGATCGGTTCTTCATCTTCTTTGCCATGCCGGCCACTTTTGAATAAAAAGTGTTAAGTGAATCACCGGTGTATCAGGCGTTGTGATGGAGCAAAACCCGGAAGCCCCCAGCCACAGCCACGCCTGGCGCAGGTCTACCAAGGCAGGGTATTACTGCCGGTCGAAATCGAAGTGCGTCCGCCGATCAACGATCTTCCATTACGGTTCGAGGAATAGAAGCTACAGCATAAGGTAAGGTCATAATGCCAGGAGGAGGTATGCATCGGATATGGACAGGACTGGTGCGTATTCAATTTAACATAATATACATTATGCGCACCAAGGATGTGGTAGCTAAATTGAGATGTCCGTCTCTGACCAAATAGACATGTCCGCGCTACAGTCTCACCACAGCGATCGCTGCTTCCAAAGGATGAGACTCATGACGGCATACGGAACGGAGTTTTTCTCGATGAACGATGTGAACCGACTCAGGATCCTTCAGGACGTTATTGACCGGCGTCTGACAACACGCCTTGCAGCCAGCCGGCTGGAGATCTCAGACAGACATTAGTATGGCTTGTTGTTTTTGGCTTGATTACCTATAGCGGTTTTTTACGCTCAGTTATACCAATTGCACTAGCAACACTTTGGGCATGCTTCACTCCAATTCTCGATTACAAAGCAGGATGGCGACCTGAAAATTCTTTTCAACCAGAAGTGGCGTGGTATGGAACAAGTACAGCTCAAACCATCGTATTTTTCGCAATTTTAATAATCGGCTGTGGCATTCTTTATTGGATACATGACAGAAACAGATACTAAGGAGCTGCTAATGAAGAAAACCATCGTTTTCAGGGGAAATACATCGATGTCTGTCAGTATCCGGACGGCACTATCGAGCTCCGGGCCAGTGGCACTTCCCTGCCCTTTATCACTTACGACCGTCTGGGAGAACTTGACCAGGGCGCCATCATCGATAACAAGCGGCTGGGACGTGCCCTGGAGAAGATAAAGCTGGTTCAGGGATGGTTATCTATTTCCAAATCGGTACTTGAAATATCCTCCATTCTTGATCCCCGCCATTCTTGGAACTCGTACCTCCGGCCTGAATAAATAGTTCGTTATGCGATCCAGTTTGTCCGGGTTACGCTCATTAAGTATCACATCTCTATCCGACTGCTTAGAAAGAACTCTTGTGGAAAGAGCGATATGTCTCGCCAGAGATAGAATTGAATCATCCAGACCATGGAAAAAAACCTCTTCTCTTTTTAAGGAAGGACGTCCAGCTAATTGAACACTACCTTCAGATGACAATCCGGGTATTTTTGGCTCTGGGAGTTCCATAGTTAGCTGATCGACGAGTGATAGTGATGCGAACTTAAATGCGCCATTTGATGCTGAAACTTTATAAACGGTGTTGCCAAACCGACTTTTCTGTTTTTTCAAAGCAGGGCCTATCTCCAGAGAGAAGAACGCATAATCATCGTTACCTAACCCATAAACATCATCCAAATCGGAGTTAGACTCGTTGAAAATAATTTTTTTATCTTGCAGCATTTTCCTTGAATAGAAATTTATGTTTCCATTTTCACTTTCGATGTTTGCATTTGTGGCGTGTGCCAAATAAAAATCTTCTTTGATGAGGTTTTTAATAAAATCAACTTCTTGTGTATTGAATTCACTGGCACGCAAGGAATTCTGATTTTGTAATGCTTGCCCCTTAATGTCCCGCTCTGAACCGAAGGCATTAGGAAATTTAAATAGCAGACTCGACGTGAGATAAAACGCCCCCCCTGAGAATCCAGGCATGGATGCAGCCTCAGATAAAAAGCCATCTCTCAATAATGAGCCATTATTTTGCATTCGTAGAAAACTGTTATCAGCACGTTTTTTTCTACTTATTTCCAGCCAGCGTCTGGCGATACTTTCGGGAGAAAGGCCATCGTTATCTCTTAGCGTCACGGGATTATTTCGTACCATCCTGAACAAGTTAATACCGTCTATTGTGCCAGCAGGATCGGTAGAGAGCCACCTACCAGCCCACGGCTGGTAGTACCGGTAACCGTAGTAGTACAGCCCGGTCGCATCACGCTCCTTGCCCGAGTAGCGGAGGGTTTTGTAGTCCGCCTCCACCGCGTTGCGCGCCGTCCACACCGCCGTGCCTCCGTACGGGTAGTACTCCTCCGCGCTGATAATGTTGCCGTCACCGTCCAGCTCCAGCCCGCTGCTGCCCGTCAGGTTATCGTAACTGTACCTTATCTGGTCGCCGGTGATTTCTGCCGGCCTGCCGGATGTCCAGTGCAGCACCCGCACCTGCGCCCGGCCCGCCTCTCCCACTGTAATCACCTCCAGACTCTCCGTCTCCGTGTTACCGCTCTGTGTGCTACGCAGCTCCAGCCCCGGCAGATACAGCACCTGCTGCTTTTGGGTGCTGGTTTTCGTTTCCTGCACGCTCATCTTCAGCACGCGCTGACTGCCCGCGTCATAGCAGTAGTTTTCACTGTCATCTGTGCCTCCGTCACGCACCACCGGCGCCACCGTCTGCAGTTCATTACGCGGCGTCCAGACCAGGTCCTGCCCCGGCTGCAGCTGTTTCTGCTGCCCGCCGGCGGTGAAAAAGGCGTCGACGTCGTCAGGTTTTTTCGTCAGCGTGCTGAGCACGCCCCGGTTGCTGCAGCTGCTCACCGTAATGTTTGTGGTGTAACTGTTGCCTGTGGCCGGCGCGCTGTGGCGGATTTGCGTCATGTTGCCGGCTTCGTCGTAGGTGTATGTGCGGGTGTAGTTTGTGTATGCGGCGTCGTCGGCGGGAAGGGGAACAGTGGCTGATGGTAACCGGCTACCCTGCTGGCCGGCGTTTGCCATCTCGCGCCCGGTGGCGCTGACCAGTTGGTACAGGCTGTCGTAGACGTACGTGTTCTCCGGCACCACTTTCTGGTTGCGCCAGAAGCGGGTCTCTTCCGCATCGTTAGTAATTTTTAATACATTGCCCACCGGGTCGTACTTATAGCGCAGGTCCTGTAGTACCCTCGCGCCAGAGACATGCCCGGCCTTACGCGCCGTTTTAATTCCAGTCAGGCGCTGTGTCTCTGCTTCATACGTGTAGGTGGTCACCATGCCGTTGCCGTGCTCCTCGCGCAGCTTCTGTCCGGCGGCCGAATAGGTTAGGGAGGCCACGATAACCTGCTCCGTACCATCCTTCAGGGTCAGCCAACTGCCCGACAGTTGCCCGGCCACGTCGTACGCCACCCGCTGCATATTACCCCGTGCATCCGTGGTGGTCAGCACCGTGCCAGTGGCGTCGGCGGTGGTCAGGCTGGTATGCCCCTCACTCTCCCCAACGAGCAGGTCATTCCAGGCCGGGGTATCCCCGCCCTGCCAGTCGGCCACGACGTCAGGGTTATCCGCGTCCTTCAGCAGACGTCGGGTGACGGAGAGCGGGACGCCGATCAGGGCCACGCCCTCGGTCCGTGTCAGGCCGGCCGTGTCGTAGTGGCTGACGCACGCACCCGCCAGGTTCAGTGCCTTCTCCTCGGCTGTGTGGCCGGCATACACGAAGCGCTCCGTGATGCGGGCGGCTTCGCCGGTGAGCTGCTCCGTGATGCTTACCGTACGGCCCGGCAGCGCTGTGTCCTCATACTGCCAGGTGTGGGTCACCGCCTGGCTTAAGTCTTCCGTACCGTCACCTGCGGTGCGGATATTGCTGACTGCGATAAAGGGGCGGCCTGCGGCGTCGTTCAGTGCCACGGTGGTTCCGGCGTCTACGCTGACGGTACGCAGGACGCTGCCGGCCAGGTCCGTGAGGTAGCTGAAGTTTGCCAACCCCGTTTCATGCAGGCGCGGGTCAGCGCTCTGCATCAGAAAGCCGCGGGCGTCGTACCGGTGGCGGGTGATGCGCCCGCTGGTGACGTCCGGGGTATCCGGGTGGCGGTGGTACGCGATGTCGCGCACGGTCAGGCCGCGGTTGTCGAGGACCGTGATGGTCGGGGTGTTGCTGAACGGTGATGTGTTCATGGTGTTCTCCTTTTTTAACGTTCAGATGAGAATAACCGATCGTTTAATGGCTCTAATTCGATTTGAGGTTTTAAACTTATTTCTGCTCGCTTTCTTGCTTGCCTGGGAATTATCTTACGAGGACGTAGTGGCTATTTCCACCCTGATATACCAGACATTATTTTTATTTAGTGTTGTTAAAATATTATGTGTTTATCCGCATCTGAATTAATGGTTAATTTAATGATATCTATGAAATATTAATTTATTCTATGTCTTTAATTACATGCTCGTAACATGTTCTTAAAAATGAACGAACGTAAATGAGATCGGGGATGCTGGAGGATATGGAGTGTCTGAGGTTATTTTAGTCAATCATCAGGTGAAGTTTGACCCTGGCTGCAATGCCCTTTCATCGATGAACGCGCCTGAGCGAAAAATTACTCTGCCCTGTTCTTCATCACGTTGTTTTAGCGTACTGCTATTGCATCAGGGTGAGGTTATCACCATAAAAAATTTCATGATATTCATCTTGAGTACTTAGGATCCCGAATATCGGGATCCTGACATAGCATTTACCACCCTTTTACGGCATCACCGTGATAAATCTTATCAGCGGCGGCGGCCACTTCATCGGTCTGGTATGCCTTCACAAGGTTTTTCACATTTTCGCTGTCTTTATTATCTTCCCGGGCAACGATAATGTTCACGTAGGGCGAGTTTTTATCTTCAACAAACAGGCCATTTTTTGCGGGAGTCAGCCCAATCTGGCTTGAATAGTTGGTATTGATAATCGCGAGATCGATTTTATCATCATCAATAGCTCGGGTAAGTTGAGCCGCTTCTACCTCAACAATTTTCAGCTGCTTAGGGTTTTCGACGATATCGAGAGAGGTTGGCAGCAGCCCGACGTTATCCTTGAGCTTGATAAGTCCCTGCGTCTGGAGCAGCAGCAGCGAGCGGCCAAGGTTTGTTGGATCATTGGGTACGGCCACCTGCGCCCCATTCTTCAGTTCTGATACGGCTTTAATTTTGCGGGAATAACCGGCGATAGGATAAACAAAAGTATTGCCCACGGCGGCCAGCTTATAGCCACGTTCTTTTATTTGCTTATCCAGATAAGGGCCGTGCTGGAAGGAGTTAGCGTCGATATCGCCGCTGCTCAGCGCAGAGTTAGGCAGCACATAGTCGGTGAAGGTCACCACTTCTACGTCAAGATTGTATTTTTCTTTGGCGACCTTTTTGACGGTATCCCAAAGCGGTTGATCGATACCTGCGCTGATGCCTACTTTAATATGGTTCGCGTCCTGCTTAGGCCCACAGCCTGCAAGCAGCATAACCCCTGCCATTGAAGCAGCCAGCAGAGAAATTTTTACAGTATGTTTTATCGCCGAGCGCATAAATTACGTCTTCCTTAAACCAATAAAAATAACAAATTTGAAATTACCCACCGTTCAGGTGCGGCCGGAAGAGTTTTTCAAACTGCACTAATACTGGCAAATAAGAAAAAGACATAACCTATGTATAAAAAAGTCTGACGCCGTGTACATTGCCGATAGCGGGGACGCAATATTTAATCACTGCTTCGCGACGGCAAAATAGCACACTCTTTATCCAGCAATGCTTCCACCGAGGCACGATTATTACGGTCCCAGCCCCGCTTAGTGGTAAGCAAAATAAACCCTTTTTGCTTACCGTAGGTTGTGGGAATGACGGCCACGCCCCACTCCGCCAGCTGTTCAGGCGTTAAATGGAAATGACTCGCGACGCTGTTAATCGGGTCAATACCCATGACGGTCGGCTGCATCACCCGCCGCGCGTACCAGGTGTAACGCAGGAGCTTATCGGGCAACGGTTGCCATTCTTCCGTTATAAAGGGGCGTTCTGCCAGCATTTGACGCCTGACGTCCTCACGCAGACAAGTCAGGTGGATATGCAGCTGATTTTGGCTACGACCGTAGGCCGAGTTAATGGCCAGGCCTAGCCTGTCGTCCGGCACAGGGGCTCCGTACTGGTACGCCAAAAGACGGCGCATAAGCCAGGCGTAGCCAAAGTAATCCGTGCGGCCTTCTGCCGCCAGTTCCGGGCTTTCAATGCCGCTCAACTTCTCCGTGGGCACCAGAATAAAATGGTAGGGATAACGCGGGTTCTGGATAACGCTAAAACCGTGAGCCTTCCCCTCCGGCATGTAGATCTGTTGGCAAGGTGCCGGACTGCTCGTTTGCTGATAGTTGGTCATGCACACCTTATCGACCACGCCCCACAGCGCGTCGGAGCGGGCGCAGCCCACCAGCATAAATATTCCCAGAAGTAAAAACCCACGACAAAGGCTGGCGGAAACCGGCGTGGTTATTACATTTGTGCGCATTAGATAAGCGTCAGCAAATTTGTTACTCCCGGGCTGGCTCTATTTTATCCAGATGAATGCTTAGGTTAAGCACGCGGAATTTACAGAAGACTCTCAACCCCAGCCATGAAATAAAACCGAAAAATAAGACCAAAAATAACGTAACAATAATGCTAATAAGTGGGCCTGCCACCAGGGCGGAAAAACCGTACACCTGCTGCCCGTTCAGCATTACGCCGTTAAATCCTAAAAAGCCCATGATCCCGCTGATAAGGCCAAGTATGGTCATGGGTATAGATAAACCGATACCAAAAATTTTAAGAAGGCTGACAAGAGGCACCCGCTTGACCTGTAATGACGTTTTACTCAATTTTTATCTCTCCTGTTTTTCACGCAACGCCGCGAATTATTACCAGGGAAATCATAGCGTTTTATAGCAATAAAAACAGCCCGATGAATGGATCTTTCAGGTTTAACGCCTGGTCTATCTCAGCTCATCGATGCATCTGGACGGGGATCTCTCGCATTCAGGCGCTGAAATTATTTAGCCATGCCTGACGCTTCCACCGGCGGAAACTGTTGAAAATAGTCCAGCAGAAAATCGATACAGACTTTTAGCTTCGCCGAACCGCTGGTGCGGTTGGAATACACCGCCCAGATATTCGCGGCCTGGTACCACTCCGGCAAAACCTGCACCAGCTCGCCGCGGGCAATATAGTGCTGCACTTCCCACTGCGAGCGCAGAATAATTCCGTGCCCTTTCAACGCCCATTTCAGGACTACGCTGCCGTTATTGGATGAGAGCTGGCTACTGACGTGGGTCTGCTGAGTTTCTATGCCATTGGTTAACGGCCATACGCCGAACTGCGAGCTGCGTTCCTGAATCACCAGGCATTTATGGTGCCGGAGATCGGCTATCTGCTGCGGCGTGCCGTGCTGTGTGAGGTAGTCCGCGGAGGCGCAAAGTACACGCTGGTTAGCAGAGAGCTGGCGGGTGATATACAGATCTTTAATATCGTCGCCGACGCGAATTTCAACGTCAACGCCCTCTTCTATCAAATCAACGACCCTGTCGGTCAGCGTCAGCTTAATGTTTAACGCCGGATAACGTTCCGCCAGCGCCGACAGTGCATCGGGCATATAGGTTGAGCCAAAACCAAACGAACAGCTCATCTGGATATTACCCTCAAGGGTCTCTCTCCAGGCGGCAAGCCCCGAAACAAAATCGCCCATGCTCTCCAGAACCGACAGCGCCCCCGTCATCGCCTTATGGCCGTCTGCCGTTAAATGAATGGCGCGTGCGCTGCGGTGAAACAGCCGCATGCCGAGGCTTTTTTCCAGTAGAGCAATGCGTTTACTGACGTAAGACGGTGAGAGCCCCAGCTCCGCCGCCGCGTTGGCAAAGCTTTCTTTGCGAACCACGGTGACAAACACGTTCAGGTCTTCAATAAGCGGCCACGGGGCGCGCGGATTTTCATTGGGGCTCATCGTTATGCCATCGTCTGGAGTCAGGTTAAGAACGGCATGATAGCGCCGAGCAGCGCATCAGGACACTCTTCTTGTGGGCTGTGTCCGCAAGGCATAGCTTTGCCGCGCACGTCCAGCGCCTTTTCCTGCCACGTTGCGATGACATCGTAAAGCTGGCCCACGGTGCCTTTCTCCCCCCAAAGCACCAGCAAAGGGCTGGTGATGCGCAGATGCTTATCGGCGTCGTCATCCTCAAGGTCGAGGGTGGCCGAGGCGCGGTAATCCTCACATATAGCCCGTAGCGTATCGGCACTCTGATAACAACGCAGATATTCGGCGAACACCTCCGGTTCCGTAGCGCCGGGCGTTTTAAGCTGGCCATCGATGTGCTTACGCAGGAAAAATGCCGGATCTGCGGCGATCATTTTCTCCGGCATCGGCGCAGGCTGGATCAGGAAGAACCACCAGAAATAGCGGGTGGCAAACGTCTTGTCGGTCAGCGCATACATGGTTGCCGTCGGGGCGATGTCAATAAAGATACTGCGTTTAACCTGCTCAGGATAATCCAGCGCCAGACGATGCCCAACGCGAGCCCCCCGGTCGTGCCCCATAAAAGCAAAGCCTGCATGGAACCCCAGCCGTGCCACCAGCAGAACGATATCTTTCGCCATCTCACGCTTGGAATAGCTGCGGTGATCTTCGTCGCTGGCGGGTTTAGCGCTGTCTCCGTAGCCGCGAATATCCGGCATGATGACGGTAAAATGCCGTGCCAGAACCGGCGCAATTTTACGCCAGGTGACGTGGTTTTGCGGGTGACCGTGCAGTAAAACCAGCGGTTCGCCCTGGCCTCCTACGGCGGCGCGAAGTGAAATACCGTTATCCAGCGTCACGTCCATTAACTGGAAACCAGGAATAAAAGGAGACTCCCCCCGGTCACAAACAAAGTCAGCGTTATCTTTCATCATTGAATGTTAGTCCTGGGTCAGTAGCCACGGATGCGCGGCAAAGTGGCGCTGTTCGAAGTCCCGAATCTCCTGCTGGTATTGCATCGTATAGCTAATGGCATCATGGCCTTCCAGCAGCATATGCTTTTTCAGCTCATCGACCGTAAAGGCAAGATGATTCTCCCCCACGCTAATCTGCTGCTGAGCAAGATCGACAATAATGCGGTTGGTCTCCGGGTTGCCTGCGGCCTGCGCCAGTTGGTCAATATCCGCCGTCGGCAGCGTCAGGGTCAGCACGCCGTTACGCTGGCAGTTATCGTTAAAAATACCGGCAAAGCTGGTGCCGATAAGCGCGCGGATGCCAAGCTGACGTAATCCCCACACCGCATGTTCGCGGCTGGAGCCACAGCCAAAGTTAGGGCCGACAATAAGAAACTGAGCGCCCTGCCATGCGGGTTTGTTAAGGATAAAATCCGGGTTCGGCGAGCCATCAGTCTGGAAACGCTGGTCAAAGAAAACGCCCCGGTCCAGGTTGTTGCGGTCAATGCCCTTCAGGAACTGCTTCGGCATGATCACATCGGTATCAATGTTGGCTGCCATCATCGGCGCGGCCACGCCGGTCACACGGTTAAAGGGTTCCATTTACGCTTCCCCCTGAAGTAAAAACGGACGGACATCCGTCAGATGGCCTGCCACTGCCGCCGCCGCGACCATCGCCGGGCTCATTAAGTGGGTTCTTGCCCCGGCCCCCTGCCGCCCCGCGAAGTTACGGTTTGTGCTCGAAGCGCAGCGGTCGCCCGGTTGCAGCACGTCCTCGTTCATGGCGAGGCACATTGAGCAGCCTGACTGCCTCCACTCAAAACCTGCGTCGATAAAGATTTTGGCTAATCCTTCCTGCTCGGCACGCGCACGAACCTGCGTTGACCCCGGCACGATAATACCTCTTACACCCGGCGCGATTTTCCTGTGACGCAGCACCTGCGCCACGGCCCTGAGATCTTCAATACGCCCGTTAGTACAGGAACCAATAAATGCATGGGTAATGGGGATCTGGCTGAGCGGCGTGCCGGGCGTAAGGCCCATATAGCTCAGCGCATTTTCAACGTCACGGCGTTTTGCCGCTGTGGGCTCAGCGGCGGGATCGGGCACCAGGTCCGTAATACTTCCGCCCTGGTCCGGGCTTGTGCCCCACGTCACGCGAGGCGTTAAGTTCGCGCAGTCGAGCACGACTTCTTTATCGAAGACCGCGTCGGCATCGCTGCGCAGCGTGCGCCAGTACTTGAGCGCCAGCTCCCACATCTCGCCTTCAGGCACGCGAGGTGCTGGTTTGATATAGGCATAAACTTTCTCATCCGGCGCCATAAAAGCGCCGCGCGCCCCGGCTTCAACCGCCATATTACAAATGGTCATACGCCCTTCCACGCTCAGCGCGTCAATCGCGCTGCCGCAAAACTCAATGGCAAAACCTGTCGCGCCATCTGCGCCTATTTCGGCGATAAGCAGCATCACAATGTCTTTCGCCGTCGTGGCAAACGGCAGCTCACCGTTCACCGTCACGCGCAGCGTTTTTAGCTTTTTGTAAGCCAGCGTCTGAGTCGCCAGCATATGTTCTATTTCTGAGGTGCCGATGCCGAATCCAAACGCGCCGAAGGCGCCGTAGGTTGTGGTATGGCTGTCGCCTGCGGCAATCACCATGCCCGGCAGGACGATCCCCTGCTCGTGCGCAACCACGTGCTCGATACCCTGCCGGGGGTCCATAACGTCAAACAGTTCGAGGCCAAAATCACGGCTGTTGGACTCAAAGTAGCGAACCTGAAGCTCACCGCCAGGGTCAGTCATCTCTGGCGTGCGCTCGGGCCGTGTCGGGTTAACGTGGTCGACGTTGAGCAGAATACTCTTTGGCTGCCAGACCTGACGATTAGCGTCACGCAGGCCGCTAAAGGCCTGTGGGCTGGTGTATTCATTGAGGATAGAGCGGTCGATATACAGCAGGACATTGCCCTGATCGTCCAGAGGGCGGATGACGTGGGTATCGATGATTTTATCGTACAGCGTTTTAGGCTTCATTACGGGTCACCTTGCTTCTCTACAGCAAAAAATAACGGCGTGCGGACACGCAGATAAAAAATGAGCAATTAACGAAGGGATAGTAGCAATCGGGCGATTAAGCTGTCAGCAAAGGCATGGTGCACAATCGTAATAGGATAAAACACGAAATGTGTTCTATTTATTGTGATGATAAATAAGGATTTTGATCGTAAGCAAGGTTAGTCAGGGTCTGCTTTACTTAAAGGCGTTAGAGATTGACTTGATATTGAATAGTAAGAAAATGCATGTCATCTAACGATCGGCAAAAATCTGGAGCACATCATCGCCTCTTCACGCCGCTTTCTCTCTGTTATGAAGATTAAAAAGCCTGCTGCCATGCTTGCCGCCGCGCTGTTTCTTGCCAGCTGCGCCTCTAAACCGCCGGTTTCTCTGGTGACGCCCTTTCCATCGGGTAAGCCGAATGTCCCGCAGCCTGCGCAGAACAATCAGCCAATGCGTGGCGTCTGGCTGGCAACGGTTTCCCGGCTGGACTGGCCGCCGGTTTCTTCCGTTAACGGCAGTAGCGCATCGGGGCGCATTAACCAACAGCAGCAGGCCTTGAAAGACAAACTGGATAAGCTGAAGTCGCTCGGGATTAACACCGTGTTCTTCCAGGTTAAACCTGACGGTACCGCCCTTTGGCATTCAAAGATATTGCCGTGGTCAGATATGCTGACGGGCAACATTGGCGAAGATCCCGGTTACGACCCGTTGCAGTTTATGCTCGACGAAGCACACAAACGCGGCATGAAGGTGCACGCATGGTTTAACCCCTACCGCGTTTCCACGAACACCACGCCCGGCACTGTTGCAGCATTGAACCGCACGCTTTCTCTCCAGCCCGCCAGCGTCTTTGTGCTGCACCGTGACTGGATAAGAACCTCTGGCGACCGCTTCGTACTCGACCCCGGTATTCCGGAAGTCCGTGACTGGATAACCAGCATCGTCGCCGAAGTCGTTTCAACGTATGCCATCGACGGCGTGCAGTTTGATGATTACTTCTATACCGAATCCCCGGGCTCCACGCTTAACGATAATCAAACCTACAGAACTTACGGCCAGGGCTACGCGTCGAAAGCCGACTGGCGGCGGCATAATACCCAACTGCTGATTGAGCAGGTTTCCCGCACTATCAG
Organism: Cedecea neteri; assembly: GCF_000757825.1. GTDB lineage: Bacteria > Pseudomonadota > Gammaproteobacteria > Enterobacterales > Enterobacteriaceae > Cedecea > Cedecea selenatireducens. The sequence goes on along the minus strand of NZ_CP009451.1, from coordinate 264,055 downwards.
GCAGCTAAAACCCGGCGTTGAGTTTGGCGTCAGCCCCGCTGGCGTATGGCGCAATATTTCCCACGATCCCGCCGGGTCGCAGACTCGCGGCGCGGCGGCCTATGACGAGTCGTTTGCGGATACACGGCTTTGGGTACAAAAAGGCCTGCTGGACTATATCGCCCCGCAGATCTACTGGCCCTTCTCGCGCAGCGCTGCACGCTATGACGTGCTGGCGAAATGGTGGGCGGACGTCGTGAAGCCGACCCATACGCGCCTCTATATTGGCATTGCGCTGTACAAAGTCGGGGAACCTTCAAAGAATGAGCCTGACTGGACGGTTAACGGCGGCGTTCCAGAGCTGAAAAAGCAGCTCGATTTGAACGAATCCCTGCCGCACATTAACGGCACGATCCTGTTCAGGGAAAACTACCTGAACCAGCCACAGACCCGGCAGGCGGTGAATTACATCAAGGAGCGTTGGGGGGAATGATTGGCTAAAAAAAACCGGATCGCCCGTCCCTGGGCAGATCCGGGGGCTGTGTCAGTGACCAGCCAGGTCGTCATACAAGTTGCGCAGCCGGGTGCGCAGATACAGAACGGCTTTGTGTTTGCGGGAGAGCAGCGCCTGCACGGTGTCGCCGCTCTCGCCAGCAAGGTCTTTTACGCTATAGTCTTGCAGCTCGGTTTTGATAAATACGTCCCGCTGAGCCGGAGGCAGCTCGGACAGCGCCGTTTCCAGCTCTTCCCATAGCAGCTGCTTCAGGTATTCGTCCTCCGGCGTTTGCGGAGTGCCAAAAAGCGTTTCGGCCAGCTCATCTTCCGGATAATCATCCTCGTCTTCGCCACCGAACCAGCCTGCCAGAGGCAGCTCGCGCTTTTTCCTCGCCCGGTCGGTCATTTCGTTGCGGGCGGCGCGGAACAGCCAGGCGGCGACGTTCTCCACCGGCTGCTCCACTTTCATCAGCTGGTAGCTGACCTCCTGCAGGATATCGTCGGCATCTTCACGCCTCGCCGTTCGCCCGCGAATAAAAGCTTTAAGTCGGGTCCGGCAGCCGTTCAGCGCTGTCACCAGCAGAGATTCCCCTGCCATTCCGGCTTTCATCGGCGTCACTCAGCGTCCGGTTTTTTGGCGCTGTTTTCTTCCGGCGATGGCTGCTGCGGACGTGGATCCATTCTTTCATCCCCGCGAGCATGCCAGCCGCAGCGGTCACGATGGCCAAAACCAAACTTCTCGCGGCGATGCTGCATGAACTCTTCGCGCTGCTCCGGCGTCATTTGCATCCAGCGTTCGTGCATGCGGCGACGGGCTTTACCAAACATGCCGGGACGGAAGCCCAGGCCACCGAACAGGATCCGGCATAGCGCCAGCAGGCCTAAAGATTGCCAAAAACCGATGGCCTTAACGCCCAGCAGCCCCGGTAACACCGCATTCCATAGCGTCATTACGACCAGGCCGAGCACAACAAAAAGCGCCACGCACAGCAAAATTGGTTTGCCCATTCTGTGGCCACAGAATCCGCGGCGATGATGGTCATGTCGGTGCATATCAAAATCTCTCATTATGTTTACCTCGTTACGGTTACAGATAATCACTGGTGATGAGGTAGACGAATCAGCGTGAGAAATATTGCTAAAAAAAATGAAAAATCCTCAAATTTTTTCCTCACGCCACAGATGAAGGGCCATAACGTACTCTTCGGCCTTTGCTTTCAGGCCCACGGGCTCAAGCTTATCGGCAGTGTAGACCACAAACGGTGAACGCCAGATGAGACCACAGCGATGTGCGGTGGCACGAAGTGGAGCCAGCAGTGATTCAATGGTAAAGAGATTGCGCCCATCGGGCCGGTAAGACTCTTCAACGTTGCCTGCGGTCACCGCCACAAACAGCGGCGTCCCTTCCAGCTTTTGCCCTTCCTCTTCGTAATTCAGGTAGAACATTCTGGTCAGTACCGCGTCCTGCCACTGACGCATAATCGCGGGCATGGAGTACCAGTGAATCGGAAACTGCAGCACAATGCGGTCGGCACCCAGCAGCCTTGCGGCTTCACGCTCGCCGTCGCGGTAAATGTCGATGCCTTCAGGATACAGTGCCTGGATATCGACCACTTCAACGTTATCCAGGTTTGCCGCCTCCTGCCCCAGCGCGGCGTTGGCGTTTGAGCGGGACAGGTCCGGGTGGAACAGCAGGATCAGGGTTTTGTGCATGATGTCGTCTCCTTGGATTGATGAGACGAGAATGGCGAGGCCTGAGAAATTACTCCAACAGATAATAGAGATAATCTATTATCTATGACATGAATTTAAGAACGTTGGATCTCAACCTCCTGGTCGTGCTGGACGCCCTGCTCGACGAAGCGCACGTCACCCGCGCTGCGGACAGGCTGTGCCTGTCGCAGTCGGCCACTTCTGCCGCGCTTGCCCGCTGCCGCGACCTTTTCCACGATGAGCTTCTCGAACGTGGGCGAGGAACCATGAGGCTAACGCCTTTGGCCCAGTCCCTGCGCGCGCCGCTGAAATCTGTCCTGGGCGGTATCACCGAGCTTATCGACCCTCCGGCGATTCCACTGCACCAAATTAGCCAGAAGCTGCGGATCACCATGGCGGATTATCCGGCGCTATTCGTGCTGGTGCCGCTGATGCAAAAGCTACAGCTGTCGGCCCCGGGCATTGATCCTGTCGTGCAGGCGTGGAGCGGCGCTGAGCAGGCGGAAACCGCGCTGCTGAACGGCACGACGGACATCGCCATTTCCGTTTTTCCCCAGCCCGCAGCGGACATCCACAGCGAGCTGCTGATGAATGAGCATTATGTGGTGGCGATGCGGAAAGGTCATCCGGCGGCAGAAGAGTTTGACCTCCATCGTTGGCTGGCATTTCCACATATCATTACCTCCGGCAAAGGTGAAAGCGTAACGCCCGTTGATGCTGAACTTGCCAGGCATGGGTTAAGCCGCCGGGTCGGCCTGGTATTGCCTAATTTCCAGATGGTGCCGCAGCTGCTGGCCGCATCAGATCTGCTGGCGCTGCTGCCCTCCCGCGTAATGCCCTTCACTCAGGGGCTTGTTGCCTTCCCCTCACCGATAAAACTGGCAGGGTTTTCGCTGCACCTGGCCTGGCACAAGCGCCGTAGCCAGGATATCGCCCTGCAGCATGTCGCCGCCATCCTGATGGCGCTGTTAAAATAGGGGGCACTCTACAGCCCCGCCTCGCGCACCAGCGTTCGCAGTAATTCAGCTGGCCGCGCGGCCGGAGATAGCATGAGTCATGTCCGCGCCGGGTGGAGACGCCCGCCATGGGGGCCTGTATGATGGAAGAGATTGATGGCTTAACATCTTATTTGAAGATGATAAGATCAACATTATTGTCATATTGAGAATTAAAAATATGAACCACACCACACTGCAGATGTTCAAAATCGTCGCCGAAGAGCAAAGCGTGACCAAAGCGGCGAAAAGGCTTGGCCGCGTGCAGTCGAACATCACCACCCGCATTCAGCAGCTGGAAGAAGAGCTTGGCGTGGCCCTGTTCATGCGCGACAGCAAAAAAATGACGCTTTCGCCGGAGGGGGTAAGCTTCCTCTCCTATGCCCAAAAAATTCTTAGCCTGGCCGAAGAAGCCAGGCAGGCGCTGCACCCGGGTAAGCCCGCTGGCGCACTGAAAATCGGTTCAATGGAGGCGACGGCCGCTAGCCGCCTGATGCCGGTCTTTCAGCAGTTTCACGGTCAGTGTCCGGAGGTCAGTCTGAGCTTAAAGACCTTGCCGACACAGCAGCTGCTGGAGCGCGTTCGCAATGCCTCGCTGGACTGTGCCCTGGTTAGCCTGCTGCCTGACGCGGAAGGCATTATCGAATGCCCTCCGGATCTCGAATTCGTTAACGTTTTTAACGAAAGCCTGGTTTTGCTCACGCCAGCTTCCGTCAGCCACGACGAAGTTCGTCTTGCCGCTTTCCCTAAAGGCTGTTCTTACCGTGCACGCGGCGAAGCTTTGCTCAACATCCAGGCCGCTGAGGTGCAGGACGTCAGTTCTTACCATTCGATGGTCGCCAACCTTGCCGCCGGGCGCTGCAGCTGCGTGCTGCCGGAAAGCGTGGCCGCAACCCTTGTCCTGCCGCAGGACACCCGGCAGCAGTTTGTAACGCAGGCCCTCACCCAGCTGGTCTGGCGTAAGGGTTACAGCTCCCCCGCGCTGGAGGCAATGAAGCAGGTACTTGCCTCAGCCAGTAACCTTTGAACGCCCTGCCATCACCAGCCCACCGGCCAGCAGCAGCGCGCCGGTGGCTGCCATCAGCGCTCCGTTAAAACTGCCGGTAATACCGTAAAGTTCCCCGGCGACCAGCGGGCCAATAATCTGCCCGATGCCATAAATAGCGGTCATTGCCGCAATCATATTGAAGCGGACAAGGTGTGCCAGCCTTTTGGCTTCCGGCAAAGCAATGGTGACCGTGCCGGTAAAGGTAAAGCCCACCAGCAGAGCGCTCAACAGGCAAAACAGCAGCGACTGGCTAAAAGCCGGAAGTACCACGCCAGCGGCCTGCACCAGAAGATTCGCGGTAAACGCGCGGCGATAGCCGTACTTCAGCACGACCTTGTGCCAGACAAAACAGGACGGCACGGCGGCCAGGCCAAAGATAGCCCAAAGCTGCACCGGATCCAGCGAGCTAAGCTGCCCGGAGAGAAAAAGCGGCAAATAGGTGGCGGTAATGATGTAGCCAAATCCGGCCAGGCCGTAAATAGCCAGCAGCCGCCAGGCGTCTCTCACTGGCCCTTTGACTTGCTCAACCTGACCCACCGCCTGGGGCTGGTAGTCCACCAGGTAATCCGGCGGGCTGAGCAACAGCCGAAACACCAGCACAAAAAGCAGCAGCGCGGTAATGCCGCACAGCAGCCAAATCTGTTGGCTGGAATAGCCGTACGCCTTGCCGAGCGCGATAAATTCGGCGGACAAAAAGATCCCCAGCCCTACGCCGGAATAGAGTACCGGCGCGCCGGCCTGGTGTTTCATGTGCTGCAGGAGCCACAGCGAAGCCGCAATCAGCGATACCGCGCTTAACAGCCCGGCAAAGCCGCGCACCGCCACAACCGCCCACGGCGATCTCGTCCATGCCAGCAGAAGCAGGAAGCCAATCGTTAACCCCACGGAGACCATGTTTAATCGCCGGGCATCGCCAGGCTTCGCCTTTGCCAGCAGCAGCGCCCCTAAAAGATAACCTGCGTAATTAGCCGAGGCGGCCAGGTTCCCCTGGTGCAGCGACAGCAGCCCTTCTTTCAGCATTACCGGCAGGATCCCGGTATAGGAAAAACGCCCGTAGCCCATGCCGATAGCCAGCACGACCGCGCCCGCAAGCGCCAGCAGCAGCGCGCGTATTTCTGGCCTGAAATGCATTGTCATGACGCCTCACCTTTAATCTCGTAATGGAAATGTTTTTTAATTTAAATCTTATTTTGAGATTAATGGTGATGAAGATGACAGGCAAGCGACTTCTTTGCCGACTGAGATTTGTCGTTGATTAACCAGAAGTGCGCATGTCGGCCTCTATGCGCTGAATCCAGCCTTTGGCCGTTTGGCTCTGCGCCAGTAGCAGCGCGGCCTGTAACGCCAGGCTGTACTCCAGAACATGTTCTGGCCTGTCGGAATAGCGGATTTGCGCCTGCACCCGCATCAGTTCGGGCAGGTTCCACAGCGACTGGTTCACGTCGAGCACGGACAGGGGTTCGCTGAGAAGCGTATCCGCCGCCTCCCGCTGACCTTTCTGCGCCAAAGCAGCGGCAAAATCAGAGAGAAAAATCGAATAAGCCGGATCAAAGCCATTGGCACGTAAGGTGGCGAGCATCGCGTGAATTTGTGGCGGGAGAATAGCTTCTGGCTGCCTGCGTAACCTGCCCCAGAACGTAAACGCCGAGGCATAAAGCCGCCAGAATCCCAGGCCATGCTCAACGGCAATTGTCTCGATCTGCGAGGCAATCAGCAGCACCTGGTCTATATCGCCGGTTAAGGCCGCCAGCGTGCAGCTGCCTTCCGCGAGCGCGGCACACAGCGAGCAGGCATGATCGAGCTCCCTTGCTTCCTCCACCGCCAATTGCGCCGCTCTTCTGGCTTTGGCGATATCGCCGGTCACCCACAGCGTGCGGACCAGGAAAGCCCAGCCAGCCACGCGCTGATCCAGTCCAAAACGGAATGGCGCTCTCTGGCTGTCATCATCCACGGCGCGATCCAGCAATGCCTGAATTTCGCCGATCGCAGCCTGCTGATCGCCGGAAAAATGCAGCGCGGTACCCACCAGACGCCGGGCGGTCAATAAAGCGCCATAGTCACCGATTTCGGCGGCAAGCGCGGCCATTTTTTTGCCGTTGTTCCCGGCCTGCTGATAGCGGCCGCTGCGCAGGTGATACAGCCACAGTCCGTATTCTGCCTGCAGCTGTATTTCTCGGTCCCCGAGCGTGCCGGCAAGCTCTCCGGCCCGCCGCCAGGCCTGGCCGTTTTCCTCAACCGGCCCCTGCGCCCAGCCCAGGGCAGAACCTAAAGCCGCCTGCATCAGCATCTCTTCACGCTGCGTGGCGTGCCCGTTTTGCGGATTGTTAATGGCCGCGGTGATACGCTGGCGGCATTCGCCGTGCAGCGAAAGCTGGATCCAAAAAGGCGTGGCGTTAGCGAGAATACTGCGGCCAAGCGGCGCGTTTTGACCTGCGCCAAAACACCAGTCAGCCGCGGCCCGAAGATCGTCAATCAAATAACCATACTGACGACGCCAGTGCGGGCTGGATGCTTCCGTCCAGGCTTCCTTTGCCTGCACCAGGTTGTCTGCGGTCAGATGCGCATGGCTGAGAGAAAGCGGCTCGCTATCGCCTGCCAGCAGCCCGCGAGCGTAGGTGCGCACAATCGTGAGATAGCGATACCTTGCCGGTCTGGCACCCGCTTGAAATACCAGCAATGATTTCGCGACCATTTTCGCTACAACGTCACTGGTGTGCTCCTGGTTTAACAGCCCTTTCGCTGCCGCGAGGTCGAACTCGCCGGGAAAAATAGCCAAAGCCTGAAAGACTCGCTGCTCGTCTGCCGTCAGCAGCCGGTAACTCCAGTCCAACGCGTCGGCTAACGTTCTGTGGCGTGAGGTCCTGGTGAGACTGGGAGCGTCAGGCAGCGATTCTCGCCCCGCAAGGTCGGCCAGCACCGCTTCCGGCCCCAGGCTGGCAACCCTGGCGGCCACAATCTCCAGCGCCAGCGGGACCGCATCAAGCAGCCGGCAAAGCGCCGCTACGGGCCGCACGTTTTCTTCCGTCAGGCGAAACTGGTAATCCGCCGCCTGAATGCGCTGGACGAGAAACTCAACCGCGCTGTAACTTTGTGCCTCGCTGACGTTCACCTGCGCAGACGGTAGAGCCAGCGGCCCAATGCGATACACCTGTTCGCCCTCAATGCCCAGCGGAGTCTGACTGGTTAGCAAAACGCTGAGCAATTCATTCGCCTGCAGCAGGCGTTCAATTTCCTGCGCACAGGCGGTTGCCAGATGCTCACAGTTATCGATAACAAGCAGCGCCGGGTGAGAATGCTGTCTCCCCGCTCCGCGAATGCCGGCTACTGCCGCGCGCAGGACCGGAACCGGATCTGAGCCGCCGTTCAGGCTGGATAAATCAGCAAAAAATATGCCGTCTGGATAAAGCCCGGCGGCTTCGCGCACAACCTCCAGCAGCAGCCTGGTTTTGCCAATACCGGCGGGCCCGGCCAGAGTACAAAGAGTATTTTCGAGCAGCAGTTTTCTTATCTCACCCAGCTCTCTTTCGCGGCCAATCAGCGGCGAACGTGGGCGAGGCAGACTGGTTGATGTGGGGCTGACCGGCAATGATGAAGTAGCCGCCTGCAGCTTATTGACCGCGGCGGTAAAGCAGTAACCGCGCCCAAAAACGGTCGTTATCAGATTGCGGTCAGCGCCGAAAATTTTGCGCAACGCGGAAATTTGCGCCTGCAGGTTGTTTTCTTCAACGATCTCTTTTGGCCAGACGGTTTCCAGCAGCGTCTCTTTCGCCACCACCTGCCCGGCCTCGCTGACCAGCAGCTTTAACACCGCCATCGCCCGCTCGCCCGGCTCAAGGCGAACGCCGTCCCTCAGCAGCAGGCCAAGGTCAGGAAACAGCTGGTAGCGGCCAAAGACCACCATATCGTCATCTCTTTCCGGGCGGGTTTGGGCGTTGTCGACAGGCATCGGTGCGGTCGCTTTCAGGTAATTTCAGAAGTCTGAAATTTTAGGGCAAAGATTGCTGGTGGACAATCGTTCAGCATCAGGGTTCGTCATCACCTGTGAGAAATAATCATGTCGGATAACCCGCTCGACGTTACCCTTAAACGCCTGCCCGAGGCCGAAGAACACTCGCCTTTAACCTCCACTTTGCTGCTGATCATGGCGCTGGCCTGCGGCGTTTTTGTCGCCAACGTTTACTACAACCAGCCGCTGCTGGAGCTGCTGCAACAGGCTTTTCCCCGGCAGTTAGCCCTGGTGAGCCTCGCGCCCACGGCAACCCAGCTGGGTTTTGCCTGTGGGCTGTTTTTACTCGTTCCCCTTGGCGACAAAATTAACCGCCGGACGCTTATCCTTTGCCAGTCGGCGGGGCTTGCGGTGGCGCTGGCCTGCCTGGCATTAGCGCCCAACGTCGTGACCATTATTATTGCATCTGCGGCGGTAGGCGTGACGGGCTCCGTGGCGCAGCAGATTGTGCCGTTTGCCGCCGAACTCGCCAAACCGGAACGCCGTGGGCAGGTGGTCGGCACGGTGATGAGCGGCGTGCTCTGCGGCATTCTGCTGGGCCGGGCCGTCGGCGGTTTTAGCGGCGAGCACTGGGGATGGCGAGCCACATTCTGGCTGGGTTGTGTGGCTACCGCCTGCGGCTGGCTCATGCTGTTCTTCACCCTGCCGCACCATACGCCTCGCAACAAGCAGACCTATATGAGCCTGATGCGATCGCTGGTTTCGCTATGGCGCGAAGAACCTTTGCTACGCCGGGCAACGTGGATTCAGGCCGCCCTGTTCGGATCGTTTATAGGCCTGTGGACGATTCTGGCGCTGCAGCTGCACGCCGCGTTCCACCTCGGCGCAGACGTTGCCGGCATGATGGGCATTGTCGGTGCCGTCGGGATCCTGATTGCTCCGCTTGCCGGGCGAATTGCCGACCGCCGGGGACCTTATGCGGTGATCGGACTTGGCGCGCTGGTGATGGTTATTTCGTTTGCGGTGCTTGGCCTGTGGACGTCGCTAACCGGGCTGGTGATCGGCATTATCCTGATGGATCTTGGCGAACAGTCGGCGCTTATTTCCAATCAGCACGTGATTTATGCCCTGCGTCCGGAAGCCCGGAGCCGCATTAATACCGTGTTTATGAGCGGGATGTTTATCGGCGGGGCGCTGGGCTCATGGGGAGCAAGCCTGGTATGGCGACTGGGAGGCTGGGAAATGGCCTCGCTGCTGGGCGGCCTGTTGAGCCTCGCCGGGCTACTTATCCATATGATTGGGCGAAGAAAGCGCGGCTGATGTGAAAGGCGGCGGCACGCCAGAACGGCCGCCGCAGATTTCAAAGGGCGCTATTGAATCAACACGCCCTGCACCAGGTTAGCTTTTACCACGGTCACCTGTGGAATTTTCAGCGCTTCCATGTAGCCCTGAACCAGCAGCAGGTTGCTGACGTCCGTAGCCCGGTAATCACCGCGCAGCTCTGAGTCCCCTTTCCACACCTGGCCGGCGGAGGCTTTTTGCAGATCGGCGAGGGTGTAAACTTTTTCGTTCAACTGCTTGCTGACGGAGAAATCATGCACCCCGCCAATGCCCACAACGGTACGCTTTGCCAGCGCCTGTTTCATCTCCGGGCTGACGTGGGTTGTGGCATAGAAGCGAACAAAACGCAGCACGCCGTCGCGCAGAGAACCAATCGGATTTGGCGAACTGACCTCATGCAGGTCTTTGTTTTTCACCACGTCGATGATGTAGTTCTTCAGCGTGACGGAAGCCAACTTGCCCTGGTAAATCTCCGGCTGCCATTTGTCGTGCTTTTGCAGCCAGGTGGTCATCTGCATCGACCCACCGCCGATGTCCCAGACCACCATCTGATCGTCTGCCAGCGGCACCGGCATCGAGGCTTTGGCGGACAGGAAGCCCAGCTCGGCTTCCTGCGCCTGGGATATAATTTTTAAGTTAACCTGCGCGGAGCGGTTAAACGCATCGATAACCTGCTGTGCGTTAGAGGCGCTGCGGAAAACAGCGGTCGCAACGCCGTTAAAACGTGTTGGATGATAGCGAGCGGCTTCCGCCGTCAGCTCCTGCAGCGCAGCCTGGCCCTGCCGCTGTATCGCCGGGCTGAGGGTGTTGTCCGCAGATTTGGACAGATCTTCGTTAAAAGCGATTGGGCGCTGATCCTCGAACAGCACTTTGTTGATGCGCTGTTTGCAGGTATCCACTTTGGCGACCACCAGCTTGGTGGTGCCGGAGCCCATGTCGATGCCCGCGCGAGTCTCTTCACAGCCAGCGGCATGGGCCGCAAAGCTCACGCCGGGTAAGGCCGCCACCACCATCAGGGGAAAAAAATTGCGTCGAAATATTTTTGTCATATTGAGTATCCAGTGTCGATCCATTAAAAAGCTATTGATAACGTAGCTTTAATATTCGGTAAAACACTTTTTAATAATACCTGCTGATTTTGTTAGAAAAAGTCGCTGCATTGTTCAGTACAGGGGCCGGCAGGTATCAATGGCGTTAATGATAAGCAAGGGTAAGGATAAAAAGATGAAGAAAAGTTTATTGAGTGGCGCGATGGCGCTGGTGCTGGTCAGCCTGACGGGCTGTGCAAATCAGCAGCAGGCGGCCGATCAAAAACTGGCCAGCCAGACGGTGATGGCGGTTGACTGGTTCCAGCAGTCCGGCGAATACCGTGCGCTGGCGTATCAGTCGTTTAACAGCGCTCGCCTGGCCTGGGATCGGTCGGCCAAACAGGGTAACGCTAAGCGCGCGGTGATTGTCGATCTGGATGAAACCATGCTCGACAACAGCGCCTACAGCGCATGGCAGGCGAAAAATAACAAAGCGTTTGACGACAAAACCTGGTCCCAGTGGACCCAGGCTCGCCAGGCGCTGGCCGTCCCCGGCGCGGTGGATTTTGCTAACTATGTTAACAGCCACGGCGGCACCATGTTCTATGTGTCAAACCGCGACAGCAAAGACTTTGACGCGACCGTCGCCAACATGAAAACGTTGGGCTTTACCGGCGTGAGCGACAAAACCGTGCGCCTGAAAACCGACAGCTCCAACAAGCAGGCTCGCTTTGATGCGATCAAGGCCGAAGGTTATGACGTGGTGATGTACATCGGCGACAACCTGAATGACTTTGGCAAAGCGACTTACCATAAAGATCAGGCGCAGCGTCAGCAGTTTGCCAGCGACAACCGCAGCAAGTTCGGCACCCAGTTCATCGTGCTGCCTAACCCAATGTACGGCGACTGGGAAGGTGCCTTAGCGCCAAACTACTTCAAGCTGAACACGGCCCAGCAGGCAGAAGCGCGTGAAAATGCGCTGCGTGGCTGGTCCGGGAAATAAACTGTCTCGCCCCACCCTTGCGGTGGGGTTTTTATGCCGTCATGCTGGACTGAAGCTATCTCTAAGCCAGCGATGGGCGGCATCATCATCAGTACAACACTGCCTCGACGAGAGAGCCCTCCTTTAAGCCGAAAATCCTGGGAAGACCTCAAGGCTCCCCTTGGAAAGTGACATATAAGAGATTAAGTGCATTCCTTTTTTATCTATAACCTAATAGGTCAGACGCTTGGTTTTAGATATTATCTTTCATATCCGTATAAATTAATCCTGCCCGAGAGATACTCACCTAAATATACTTCGCTGATTTTATTAAAGCCTTGCTTGATAACTTCATTTTCTAACCAGTCATTGTCCTTGTTAAGGATTTCGAGCAGATCATGATTAGCTAAACCATCAACTATAATTGGATAGCGTATATTTTCATCACCACTTTGTATAATGGTTAATTGCCCATTCTGTTCGAGAACTACGCGCTTCAATTGTTCTATTTCATAAATGCCATTCGCCCTTAACTTGAACATCAAATCATTTGCAGAAACACCATTGCGTAAACACTCCTTAACATTGACACTGCCATTATGTACCAGGGTGATAGGCTTGCCATCAATAATCCTTTTAACTAGACGATTGTTCTCTTTTAAAAATTTAAGGACAAAAACGAGGAAGGTCCATATAATTAACACCAAAACAAACTGTAGTACTGTTATCGATTCATTATAAATTACGCCACCGATAATCCCCCCGAGCACATAGTTCTGAACCTGGTCCATTGCGGATGAAGGAGCCAGATTACCCTTCCCCATGAGATTTATTTGAATAATCAGGCACAGTATCCCCAGACCCAATTTTATCATGATTGGCGTATAAATTATCATTTCTGTTCCTCAGTTTTTTATGATTTCTATGCCTGGGTTTACTAACGACACCTCAACTAAACTATATGTTTTTTGATCCGGACTTAAATTAACGCGATAGTAAAGATCATTAATTTTAACGATAATGCCATCCGAGAGCTGTACTGAATTTGAAAATATAGAATCCATACCCACTTCTTTTTCTTTTGATAACAATTTAACAAAGCTCACCATTTGTGATGATTGAGAGTGTATATTTTGACTATCAGTATAATCTGCATACTGAACACCAGAAATGAACAGTAAAAATAAAAATACGATTATTGTTAGGTCTCGATATTTAGTTTGTAAGCGATGACGCATGTAGAGGCTAAAAAAAACGATCAGGATAAATAAAGCACTAAATATAATGATGTATTTTAAATAATCATTAATATTAGACTGCGTTTGTAGATAGTCGATGCCATAAAATCTCATATAGTTTTAATCCCTAAACACTTAAGACCCCGTTTTTATTATAGTAACACATTGCCATTTCCCGCTCTAACGACCACGATCCTGACTTTCTCCTCCCTTCCAGCTCACCACTACCTCCCTTGCTGCTTTCCATGTTGAAAACTACTTGATCAACATTTAGTCCAGATATAGATTATTTGTCTAAATCTGAACGCGCTTGAGAGAAAATATGACCCCGGATATCACGCTGCGCAATATCGAGCACGTGCCTGCTCCCGTCGGGCACTATTCGCACACCACTACCGCAGGCGGATTGGTGTTTATTTCCGGGCAGCTACCCGTTGCCGCTGACGGCAGCCCACGCTGCGATGCGCCTTTTGAGGAGCAGGCCCGGCTGGTGCTGCAGAACATAGAATCCTGCCTCGGCTGCGCGGGCGTAACAAAGCAGCACCTTGTTTCCGTGCGGGTGTACATCACGGATATCAATCTCTGGCCGCTATTTAACAAAATCTACGCGGAGTGGATTGGCGAGCATCGCCCTTCCCGCGCGGTAGCCGGCGTTTCACAGCTCCATTACGGCGCAGCGCTTGAAGTTGAAGCCGTGGCGCTCTCTGAATAAGACAACCGATTGAAGGAGGCATAATGAGTGAACTAGTTCTTCCCGTTTATGACGATGTGGTGGCCGCAGCTCAGCGTATTAAAGACCATGCCAACCGCACGCCGGTGATGACTTCCCGCACCGTGAATGAAGAGTTTGGCGCAGAAGTCTTTTTCAAATGTGAAAATTACCAGCGCATGGGCGCTTTTAAGTTTCGCGGCGCAATGAACGCCCTCGCCCAGTTCACGCCCGCGCAGAAAGAAGCTGGCGTGGTGGCCTTCTCCTCCGGGAACCACGCCCAGGCGATTGCGCTGGCCGCCAGGCTGTTGGGTATTCCGGCCACTATCGTGATGCCGGAAGATGCCCCGGCGGCCAAAATAGCCGCGACGCGTGAATACGGCGGGAAAGTCATTCTCTATAACCGCTACACCGAAGATCGCCAGCAGATCGGCAACGATCTGGCTGAGAAATACGGCCTGACCCTGATCCCTCCTTACGATCATCCACACGTGATTGCGGGCCAGGGGACGGCGGCAAAAGAGCTGTTTGACGAGGTCGGCGAACTGGACGCGCTGTTTGTCTGCCTGGGGGGCGGTGGCTTAATTTCCGGCTGCTCGCTGGCGGCACGCAGGCTTTCTCCCCACTGTAAGGTTTATGGCGTTGAGCCGGAGGCGGGGAATGACGCGCAACAGTCCTTCCGACGCGGTAAGATTGTGCGCATCGATACGCCAAAAACGATAGCAGACGGCGCGCAGACCACCTTCCTGGGCGACTATACCTTCGAGATGATTCGCCAGAACGTGGACGATATCTTTACCGCCAGCGATGACGAACTGATCGACTCGATGAAGTTTTTCGCCGAGCGCATGAAAATGGTCGTCGAGCCGACGGGTTGCCTTGGTTTTGCTGCCGCACGCGGGATGAAAGAGAGCCTTCGCGGCAAGCGTGTGGGCATCATCCTTAGCGGCGGTAACGTCGACATCAGCCGCTACGGCGAGTTACTCGCCAGGGCCGCACAGCGTTAAACATCAGGAGAGAATAGCGTGACAAAACCAGCAGACAATACCCTGCTAGAGCAGCTCGACAATATTGCCCAGGGGATAAGCGAGACCTTCGCGCCGTTTTGTGAGGTGGTAGTGCATGACCTGCAACAGCCGCAACACTCTATTCTCTCCATACATAACAATCTGTCGGGCCGAAAAGTCGGCCAGGCCGCAACCGAAATGGGGCTGGCTCGCATTGCCTCCCCGGATTTTCCGGCAGTGGTTGCCAATTACGCCAACCAGTTTGCCGATGGTCGCCCGGTAAAAAGTACCTCCATCGGGCTGAAAGATGCCTCCGGGGAGTACGTCGCCGCGCTGTGCCTGAATCTGGATATGACCTTGTTCAGAGGGATGCAAAGCATGCTGTCGCGCTTCACTGAAACCCACGCGGGTCCGGTGGAAGAGCACATTGAACCCGTAGGTTCTGAGGCCATAAGGCTGAGAATCGACCAGTATGCTGCCGGGCTGGCGACGACGCCGCGCGCGCTGAAAACTTCGGAAAGAATTGAGCTGTTGCAGACGCTGAAAAAAGAAGGATTACTGGATATCCGTAAATCGATGGAAACCGTGGCGCAGCATCTGGGCGTTTCGCGGGCGTCGGTTTATCTGTATGCAAAACAACAGCCGACCGTGGACGACACGGCGTAATTCAACCGCGATTTTTTTGCCAGGACAGACAGATGGGTTCTTTGAAGTGGCTGATAGCGTCTTTACCCCAGGAGCCAAAGCGCTCCGGAATGGCTCTCAAAAGCATCACAGTTTCGGTGCTATTCCTCACCCTCACCCTCAGCGGCTGCCGCTCTGCCCCTGACGCTTCTGCTTCATCAATGCGGCTGGATCGCCGACTCAACGAACAGGTTGTGATGCTGCCGGTCGAAACTGACGGGAAAATCGTTGAGCTGCAAACCACGCTCTACAAGCCTCCGGGCAACGGTCCTTTCCCTCTGCTGTTAATGAATCACGGCAAAAATCCCGGCAACGCCCGCACGCAGCCTCGTTCACGTCACCTTGAAATTGCCTCGGTATTTGTTCACCGCGGGTTTGTGGTCGCCATACCTATGCGGGAAGGTTTTGCGGCATCAGGCGGGCAGTATCCGCGCGACGGGTGTGACGTTCGCCGCCACGCGTTTGACGAGGCCAAAGATTCTGCCGCCGCCCTCAGTGCGCTGGTAAACTTGCCGTATGTCGATCGCACACGCATCGTGGTTGCCGGTCAGTCTGATGGCGGGCTGGTGACCATGGCGCTGAGTACCCGACAAATCCCCGGCGTACTGGGCGTGATTAACTTTTCCGGCGGGCTACGCATGAAGACCTGTGCTGGCTGGCAGCAAAACCTGGTGAACGCCTACGGCAGTATCGGGCAACGGGCGCGTTACCCGTCGCTTTGGTTCTACGGCGATAACGATGAACTTTGGCCGCGGCCGCTGCCGCAGCAGATGTTCAGCGCCTACACAAGCCAGGCCTCCGGGGCTGCAAACCGAGCCCGAATGGTTGATATCGGTACCTTCGGAAAAAACTCCCATGACTTTGCCGACAGCAAGGCCGGCGTCAGACTGTGGTACCCGCAGGTGAAAACGTTCGTTCACTCGCTGGGCCTGCCGTTTGAACCTATTTAGCCGGTACTCAGTGCCTGGCCAGCCAGGCACTAACCCACCGCAGGAAACCTCGCGCTGTAAATCTCTTTCAACCAGTCGATAAACACGCGTACTCGCGGAGAAAGCTGCCGGTTTTGGGTATACACCGCAGAAACAGCGATGGCCGGACTTTGCCAGTCAGCCATGACCTCTACCAGCCGACCTTCAGTCAGCGCCTGTTCGACGTGGTAACGCGGGATCTGAACCAGGCCGCAGCCCCGCAGCGCGCAGATAACATAATTTTCCGCTTCGTTGACCGTCACCCAGCCTTTGGGCGAGAAGGCTCGCCGCTCGTTATCAATGATGAATTCGAAGGGATAATTCAGGCCGCCCGTGGTCGAGAAGAAGTTTACACACTGGTGATGCTCGAGATCGTCCGGATGCTCAGGTACACCAAATGACGCCAGATAATCCGGGCTGGCGCACACAATTTGCGGCAAATCCGCCAGGTGGCGCGCAACCAGCGAAGAATCCTGCAGCTTACCGGCTCGCACCACGCAGTCGATCCCCTCACGAACCAGATCAACCAGCCTGTCGCCGCTGCTGATAATCAGCTCGATGTCCGGGTAACGGCGATGAAACTCATCCAGCAGCGGAAGAACTATCTGTGACGCATGCGTTCCCTGCAGGTCGATGCGCAAAATTCCACGAGGCCTGGTGACCACCGGTCGCAGCGCGGCCTCTGCATCATTCAGCTCTGCCAGAATATATACGCAGCGCTGGTAATACGCTTTGCCGTCCTGGGAAGCACGCACGTGGCGGGTAGTCCGTTCCAGCAGGCGGCAGCCAAGCTGGCTCTCGAGCTCTTTAATCGCATTACTGGCCGTGGCTCTGGGGATGCCAAGCTGGTCGGCGGCCTGGCTGAAACTGCCCAGCTCAACAATGCGGGTGAACAGCTGCAACGTATCGAATTTATCCATCTATTATTAACCAAAACGGAATTATCTTATCAAATTAGCACCATTTATCCCGAATTCAAAAACATTAACAATGCACCCACGCCCACTCGGGGCGACCCACTCACAGCATCTGGAGAACAACATGACAACTGCAAAGAAAACTGCCCTGGTGACCGGCGCTTCCCGTGGGATTGGCCGGGCTATTGCCGAAAGACTGGCTCGCGACGGCTTCACCGTCATCGTCAACTATGCCGGTAACAAAGCCAGCGCCGATGAAACGGTGCAGGCGATTAAGGCCAGCGGCGGTGAAGCCGTGGCGATTCAGGCCGATGTCTCATCCGAAAGCGATGTCGCTCGCCTGTTTGCCGAAGCGAAAGCCGTTAATAACCAGCTCGATGTAGTGGTGCACAGCGCAGGGATTATGCCGATGGTGAAAATCACGCCAGCCGGCCTCGCTGAGTTTGACAAAGTCATCAACACAAACCTGCGCGGCGCGTTTATGGTGCTGGCTAATGCCGCCGAATCACTGAACGAAGGCGGCCGCATTATTGCCCTTTCAACCAGCGTTATCGCGAAATCCTTCCCGGCATACGGCCCTTACATTGCCTCTAAGGCCGGTGTTGAAGGCCTGGTTCACGTTCTCGCCAACGAGCTGCGCGGCCGCAATATTACCGTTAACGCCGTAGCGCCTGGGCCAACCGGCACGGATCTATTCCTGAACGGTAAAACCGAAGAGCAAATCCAGGCCATCGCCAACCTCGCCCCGCTCGGGCGCATCGGCACACCTGACGAAATTGCCAGCATTGTTGCCACGCTGGCTGGTCCGGACGGCAGCTGGGTGAATTCTCAGGTTATCCGCGTCAACGGCGGCTTTGCTTAAATTTCGCGGCAAACTGGAGAAAACCATGCAGCAAATCATTCTGATAACCGGGGCGTCCAGCGGCTTTGGGGCGTTATCCGCTCGCGCCCTCGCCCATGCCGGACATACCGTCTACGCCAGTATGCGGGACATCGCGGGCCGCAATGCCCCTCAGGTTGAAAGCCTTAAGGATTATGCGCGGCAGCACGAGGTCGATCTCCGTGCCGTTGAGCTTGACGTGCAGTCTCAGGATTCTGCGAATGCGGCCATCGCGCTGATTATTGCGGAACTCGGCAGGCTCGACGTCGTGGTTCATAACGCCGGACATATGTCCTACGGCCCCGCTGAAGCCTTCCTGCCGGAGCAGTTCAGCCAGCTGTTTGACATTAACGTGCTGGGCACCCAGCGCGTTAACCGGGCGGCTCTGCCTTATTTGCGCCAGCAGAGAAAGGGCCTCGTGCTTTGGGTCGGCAGCAGCAGTACCAGGGGAGGCACTCCGCCCTATCTGGCCCCTTATTTTGCCGCCAAAGCCGCAATGGACGCCGTGGCCGTGAGCTATGCCGCCGAGCTAAGCCGCTGGGGAATTGAAAGCTCGATTCTGGTGCCGGGCGCCTTTACCAAAGGCACCAACCATTTCCTGCATTCCGGCAAGCCTGCGGATACCGAACGCGAACAGGCGTACACAAAACATGGCCCAACGGCCGGCCTGGAGGATGAAGCGCTGAAAGGCCTGGCGACCTGCGAGCCGGAAGATGCAGATGTAGCAGACGTGGCCGCGGCGATGGTGGACATCGTGAATGCGCCGGACGGCAAACGCCCGTTCCGGGTGCACGTTGATCCCTCCGACGACGGCGCCGAAGTGGTGAACGCGGTGGCCGACCGCATCCGCAAAGAGTTTTTGCAACGTATTGGCTTAGGCGACCTGCTTACTCCCCGACGGTAAAACCCCTGCCTGCGGCTTATCTTGCATCTGGCAAAAGCTAAGCCGCAGGCCATTTCCTGGAGTGTTTGATGCGCACGTTTCTCTTTCTGTTGAGCGGATTTTTACTCGCCAGCGGGTGTTATCTGCTGATTCGACTTTTTACCCCGGACTACCCGCCAGCCCAGGCGATTATCGCCAGAGGCTTTGCGGTGCTGTGGTGCCTTATTACGGCGGTCAATATGCTGATCGGTGTTATTAAAGTGGGCTACGGCTGGGGTGAAGAGCTGACGATTTTCCTTATCATTTTCGCCCTGCCGGTGATTCCGCTGCTGTGGCTGGTCGAGCGTTAATCCTGGGGGTTACTCGTCAGACTCCTCGATAGCCTGCATCAATGCCAGAAAGGCCCGGCGGCTGTATGTTTCGCTGCTTTGAGCGAGGAGCGGAAGTTGCCAAATATAAGATGGCAACCGTAAACCAATTCATTCGGTATTGCGAAGTGCTTCAAGATCATTAGACATTATTGCAGTGAGGTATTCAGTAATCCGTTCTACAGGCCAATCCCACCACGCTAATTTTTCCAGTTCGGATACTATTTCATCAGAAAATCGTTTCTTTATCACTTTTGCTGGATTCCCCCCCACGACTGTATAGGCAGACACATCAGTTGTGACAACTGATCGCGAGGAAATAATTGCGCCGTTACCAATTTTTACGCCAGGCATGATAAGTGCTTCATACCCTATCCACACATCGTTCCCGATAACCGTGTCGCCTTTGTAGGGCAGATCGCCGGATTGCGGCATAGCTTTTTCCCATCCATTTCCGAAGATATAAAACGGGAAGGTAGAGAAGCCTGATAGTTTGTGGTTAGCGCCGTTCATGATGAACTGGACGCCTTTTGCGATAGCGCAAAACTTACCAATAACCAATTTATCGCCTATGAATGGGAAGTGATAGAGAACATTTCGTTCAAAATTCTCAGCCCCCTCAGGATCATCATAATAGGTGAAATCACCCACAATTATGTTTGGATTTGTCACTGTATTTTTAATGAAACAAACCTGAGGAAATCCTTCCATTGGATGTTTGTTCATTGGATTTGGTCCGTGCATATTTCCTCCGATTAGAATTTTACCGACATCAGATTATCACACACGACATACTCTTTCTTTTCTGTGAGGCATCTTCGGCGGCTAATGGCTTTAATAGCAAGCGTTCTGTATGGAGTTCTGGTATTTGCATATGCACTTTTCCTTCCCAACGAAATATCTATTTCCGTTTTGCCTGATTTGCCTAAGAAGTTCAACCCACCAGCCCGCTGACAAAGTCCAGCAAGGCGCGGGTTTTCGCCGGAACGTGGTGCCGTGACGGGTAATAGGCGTAGAGCGGAAAACGGTGATCTGACCACGCCGGGAAGAGCGGCACCAGGCGCCCCGAAGAAACGTATTCCTCGCTGCCGAGTTCAAAAATCTGCACCACGCCGAGTCCGGCCAGGCAGGTGCTGAATGCGGTTTCCGCATCGTTGACCGTCAGCATGCCTCTGGGCTGGATCATCAGCTTCTTTTTCCCCTGGTGAAACTCCCAGGCGAACGGTTTCCCCGTCAGCGGCTCGCGGAATAAAATGCAGCGGTGCGGCTCGTTCTGAAGCTCCTGAGGCGTTTTCGGGTGACCAAAGCGCTGCAAATATTCGGGCGAGGCCATGGCAAAAACCCGCGTGTCGAACAGCTTTCTTGCTATCAGTGACGAAGACTGCGGATGACCAAAGCGCAGCGCAAGGTCAAAGCCGTCCGAGATAAGATCGCCCAGTTCATCGCGGCTGCGCAGCTCAATTTCCAGATCGGGGTTTTCATCCATAAAGGTGCCGAGGCGCGGCCCCAAAACCTGGCTGGCAAACAGCGGGTCAACGTTAACCCTCAGCCTGCCCCGAATTTTTTGCCTGCCCCCTGCGGCCTCGCCGGTAACGTCGGCCAGGGCGGCAATCAGCGGCATTACCTGTTCGTAGAACTCACGCCCTTCATCGGTCAGCCTGACCGAACGCGTGGTTCTCTCAAATACGCGGATCCCAAGCCTTGTTTCAAGGCGGGCAATCGCCCTGCTCACGCCGGACTGCGACATATCCAGCATCTCTGCGGCAGCGCCAAAACTCAGGGTATCGACAACCGCCGCCATCACGTCCACGCCTTCCAGCAACTGCGAACTTAATGCTCTCATTGGTGACTCCGGGTCATAAGTCTTATGCCTTTCATGCTATCGCATTCTGCCCTTCGCGACGCCACAATTTGCTCGTCATTTCGATCTGTTCACCTTTTCAGGATGGTTTTATGCAATCAAGCAGTACAAATATTGCTGCGCCGCATGGCGCGCATGTGTCCCGGGCCCGCAGTATCGCGGCGGTGCTGGCGCTCAGCCTCGGCTGTTTCACCTTTGTCAGCACCGAGCTGATGCCGGTTGGCGTACTGCCGGGCATGGCCGCCGGACTCAACGTTTCTCTGGGCGTGGCCGGTTATCTGGTCACCATTTTTGCTTTTATGGTGGCCCTCACCGCCGCCCCGCTCACCGGGCTGCTGGGGCACATTAACCGCAAAACGCTGATGGCTGGCCTGCTGGCCGCCTGCTTTGCCGGGAACCTGATTACCTGGCTGGCAACGGATTACTTTGTGGTATTCATTGGCCGTATTCTGGTGGCTGCGGCTATCGGCGTATTTTGGTCAACCGCCGTGGTCACCGCCGTGCATCTGGTGGCTTCACGCAATGCCGTGCGGGCAACGTCGGTTGTTTTTGGCGGTGTTTCTCTGGCAACGGTGCTGGGCGTGCCTGCGGGCACCATGCTGGGTGATTTCTACGGCTGGCGTTCCGTGTTCGCCGCGCTGTGTATCTTGTGCCTGGTGGTTTTCACGCTTATCGCCTGGTCAGTTCCTGCGGTGAGGATCGCCAAATCTGCCAAACGCGGGGCTATTTCCGCGGTGTTTAAAAGTGGCGCCTTGCTGGGTATTTTCGGCATCACCGCGCTGGTGGTCACCGCTAACTTCCTGGCCTACACCTACATTACGCCGTTCCTTGAGCAAATGGCCGGCCAGAGCGGCGGGCAAATCAGCATGCTGCTGCTGGTTTATGGCGCAGCGGGCGTTATCACCAACTTCGCCGTCGGGCCATTTGCCGCCCGTGCGCCACGCACAAGTCTGGGAATTGTTGCCGCCCTGTTCACCGCCAGCCTTGCCTGTCTTAATGCGGCAGCCGTCAGCCATACGGCCATCTTCATCACCATTGCGCTGTGGGGCGCGGCCTACGGCGCATTGCCGGTACTGTTGCAAACCCTGGTGTTTAAAGAAGCTTCTCGCCTGGAAGGCGGAGCCGATGCCGCAACCTCGGTCAACGTGTCGGTCTTTAACGCAGCCATCGGGCTGGGCTCTTTGACAGGCGGCCTGCTGATAAACCTGACCGGGCCTCGCCCCATTCCCTATGTTGCCGCCGCTTTTGCGCTGGCCGGGTTGCTCGCCGTGATGGTCACCCGTGAAAACAAAGCCCGTGGTGGCTGATAGCCCTGGCTTTCCGTTTGTCATTTTTTTGTCATTTCCAGGTCAGCACTTTGTTGGCCTCCGCTCGCTAAATTAGCCGTGACCCCCTTTGTTGAATCCTGAGGATACACCATGAAATTAAGCCATCTCTCTGCTATCGCCTCTCTCGTGCTTGCCGCGCTGGGCAGCTCCGTCGCTCATGCCGACACCACGCCAGCCCCCCAGGAAGTGAAGAATATCGTGCTGGTGCACGGCCTGTTTGCCGATGGCTCTAGCTGGGGCAAAGTTATCCCGCGGCTGCAGGCCAAAGGCCTGCACGTGACTGCGGTACAGAACCCAACTACCTCTCTGGATAACGATGTTGCCGCAGTGAAACGCACGCTGGCGCAGCAAGACGGCCCGGTTATTCTGGTGGCACACTCTTACGGCGGCATGGTCATTAGTCAGGCTGGCGATGAGCCTGAAGTTAAAGGCCTGGTGTATATCGCCGCCCGCGCGCCAGAAGCGGGTGAAGACTACCCGGCGCTCACCAAAAAATACCCTGCGGCTCCGGCTTCTGCTGGCCTGAAGTGGAGCGATGAAGGCTACGGTGCGCTGAGCGAGTCTGCGTTTGTGCATGATTTCGCCGGTGACCTGCCGGTGAAAGAAGCCGAAGCGTATTACGCAGTACAGCAGCCGATCGGTAAAGCCATCACCACGGCAAAAACCACGGTTGCCGCCTGGCACAACAAACCAACCTGGTATGCGGTCTCTACCGAAGACCGCACCATTAACCCGGATCTGGAGCGTTTCATGGCGAAGCGTATGCACGCTCAGACCATTGAGCTGAAGTCCAGCCACGTGTCGCTGATTTCTCAGCCAGAAGCGGTCGCTAACCTGATCATGAAAGCCGCACACGTGCCTGGATACTAAGGTTCACGCATCTTATACTGACGAGACTGGGGCGCCCTGCACGCCCTTTTCTCTCCTTTTAACAGGATCCCGCCGTTTGAAAATCCTCATCATTGAAGACGAAGCCAAAACCGCCTCCTATCTGGTCAGCGGGCTGAACGAAGCGGGCTATACCGCGGACTGGGCGGCCAACGGCATCGACGGCCTGCATCTGGCGCGGGAAGAAAGTTATGACCTGATTCTGCTGGACGTTATGCTGCCGGAAATGAACGGCTGGACGGTGATGGAGCGTTTACGCGCCCACAGCCAGACGCCGGTGCTGTTTCTCAGCGCGCGCGGCACGCTCGAAGACCGTTTACGCGGGCTTGGGCTGGGCGCCGATGAGTACCTGGTGAAACCTTTCTCCTTTGCCGAACTGCTGGCAAGGATCCGCATTATTTTACGCCGTGGCCAGCCGCTGGCTGAAGCCGAAGAAGTGCTGTCGCTGGCGGATCTGGTGGTGGACGTTGCGAAGTTCCGCTGCGAGCGAGAAGGTAAACGCATCACCTTGACCAACAAAGAGTTCAAGCTGCTGGTGTGCTTTCTGCAGCATCCGGGACAGGTTTTGTCGAGAACGTTTCTGGCTTCCCGCGTCTGGGATATGAACTTCGATAGCGACACCAACGTTGTGGACGTCGCGGTGCGCAGGCTGCGGCAAAAAGTGGACGATCCCTTTCCTGTGCGGCTGATCCATACCGTGCACGGCGTGGGCTACCGCTGCGAGCAAGAGTCATGAAGCGCGTCTCGCTGACCTTTCGCCTGGCCGTCCTGCTGGCGGCGTTCTCGTTCGTTGCTTTTACCGTGATGGGCAGCGTGCTTTATTACGCCCTCCGCCAGCAGCTGTCGATACGCGACGATGCCGCGCTGGTTTCCCGCGTGGACCAGATCAGCACGCTGCTGAGGGATCTTGACGCGCGGCAGCTGATCCGCGAAAAGCCCCATTTGTTTGCCAATATGCTGGGCAATACCGAATCGTTGCTGGTGATCCGCTATGTGGGCGGCGCTACGCTGCTGGAAGTGAACCCCATGCAGCGCGCGATTCCCGGCGTTACGGCAGTTGCTGCCAACCAGCGGCTGACGCTTGAGGCCGTGCATCACGCCAATAACGCGGACGGCACGCCGATGGTGTATATGGCCGCGATTAGCCCTTCTGCCAACGATTTACCACCGCTGGAGATTATCTCGGCGCGCGTACTGAGCGACAGAACTCATATCCTGGAAGAGTACCGCAACAAGATTATTCTCTTTGCCTCGATGATGGCGGCAATCTCCGTTGTGCTGGCGGTGATTTTTGCCCGTCGTGGCATTTCCCCTTTGCGCAGGCTGGCCGACCGCACGGCAAAAATCGGCACCAAAACGCTCTCTTCACGGCTTGATAAGCAGGATGTTCCGACCGAACTTGATACGCTGATCGACCAGATTAATGCCATGCTCGAACGCCTGGAACGCGGGTTCCAGCAGTTAAAACAGGTCAGCGCCGATATGGCCCACGACCTGCGCACGCCGATAACCACCCTGCTCGGCCAGACGGAAGTCGGCCTGGGCACCGCGAGGGACAACGCTTATTACCAGCGGCTGCTGGGCTCGAATTTTGAAGAGCTGCAGCGCATGTCGCGGATGATCGACAACATGCTGTTTCTGGCCCAGGCGGAGCAGCCTGACCAGGAGATCCAGCGGCTTCATATTGAGGTTGCCGAAGAGGTCCATCGTATCGGTGAGTATTTTGAGGACCTGGCCGCCGACCGTGACGTAACGATTCAAATTCGCGCCAGCGGAACGGTATATGCCGATGCCCTGCTGCTGCGCCGCGCTCTGGCGAACCTGCTTTCTAACGCGGTGCGCTTTGCACAGCCTGGTAGCGAGATTCTCATTGAGGCGACGCCAGCAGATAAAGGTCTGTCTATCGAGGTGATTAACCGCGGAGAGACGATTTCCCCTGCGCATCAGGAAAGGATTTTCGATCGTTTTTACCGCGCGGATCCTTCCCGTAACGACTCGGCGCACTCGAGCGGGCTTGGGTTATCCATCGTTAACTCCATCATGCAGCTGCATCAGGGCCGCTGCCGGGTTGAAAGTCAGGCTGGCGTAACCCGGTTTGGCTTATGGTTTCCTGGCCATCAGTAGCGCTGGTGGACGATGAACCGCGTGGTTTATGGGTGTCGGCGCACTATTTTGGCCGGAAGATAGCGCTGCAAAGGCTCCGGCGACTGCCCGTCAATCAGGTTGCTAATCAGCTCATAGCAATGAAAAGCCAGCTGGCGGTTATCCTGCTGAATGGTGTCGATTCGCACCGACAGCGAGTCGTAGAGATAGTGATCGTCAAAGCTTGCCAGATGGATATCGCTTTCCAGCAGGTTGTGCTGGCTCATGTAGCGCAGCACGCCTTCAAGCAGGCCGCAGGCGGCGGTGAACAGCGCCTTTGGCGGGCGGCCAAGCTGCGCGCAAAGTGCGGCAAAAGACTCATAGCCGGCACTCGGATGGTAGCTGCCGTGAATAATCCACTCCGGGCGCAACGCAACGCCTGCGCGGGTAAGTCCCTGAGTGAATCCTTCCAGGCGATCCCTCGTTGGCGATAATCTTGACTGCCCGCCCAGAAAGTAAAATTCATCCGCATGTTGGCGGGCAATAGGCTCAATCAGTTCGGCGGTAGGTTGCACAGAATCGGTGATAACCAGAGGCAGCGTGGTGTCGTTCATGTGCCTGTCGAACAGAACCACCGGCAGCTGTTCGCTCAGCTTGTGGTAATCCACCGCACTCAGCATGCTCGAAGCAACAATCAGGCCGTCTACCTGGCGCGCAATCATATTGCTGACCACCATGTTTTCCTGCCCCGGGTTTTCATCCGTGCAGGAGATAAGCAGCTGAACGCCCGCCTCGCGGCAGAGCATTTCCAGCTCGTGGGAGAAAACGGCGAAGCCGTAGTTGGTTATCTCCGGCACCACGAGACCAATGGTGTGGCTGCGATCGTCGCGCAGCGAACGCGCGTGAATGCTCGGCTGGTAGTGCTGCTGTTGCGCAATCGTCATGATGCGCTCGCGGGTAGCCTGCGCCACCCTCAGCTCTTTGCCTCGTCCATTGAGCACCAGGCTGGCGGTCGCCTTTGAAACGCCCGCCAGTTCGGCAATATCTTTAATCGTGACGCGTTTGGTTTTTTTCACAGCGCAACCGTGGCAGTTAGTCCAAACCCTCATTCTATCATGCAGGAACGCAGCGACCAGTAGCGCAACGTGACCTCCGACTCACCGTTGAAAGAGAGCCGCTCTGAAGATTGTGGAAAATAGCGGCTGCTCATCACGCCTTCCCCGTGATTGATAAAAATCTCTACGCTCGAGCTGTCGCAGAGGATCTGCAGGGAAGAAACCTTGCCGTGCCAGTAGCGGTATAGTGGCTCACCCGTCGCCAGGCCCGGACGCTGAAGCGTAATGCCCTGCCCGGTAACTTCTAGCGTCAGGCCGCCGCCAAAATGGATGCCCAGCTCGCCGCTCAGCTCTATCTGTAGCTCAAGACGTTTTGCCTCCAGCCCCGGTGCCAGGCTGGCTTCGCCCTGCCAGCGCTGTTCTGCTTCGCGAAGCTGAGCCAGTTCCGCAATCGGCTGTTGATAAAGCTTGCCGTTTTTAAGCGTCAGCTCCCGCAGGCAGGTCATCTGGTGGATCCAGCCATGCTCCCGCGTTGGCTGCAGCATCTCTTCCCCATCCGGTACGCCCATCCAGCCAACAAGCAAACGCCGTCCGTCCGGAGCCAGCGCCGTTTGCGGGGCGTAAAACTCAAAGCCGGCGTCCAGCTCGTTCAGCTCGCCGTGGTTAAATTTGGCCGAAGCGTAATCAAAGTCGCCGACCAGATATGCCGCCGGGTAAACGTTAAGAAAACGTTCAGCCCGGCGGGCAAGCCCCTGTGGGCAGCACAGCAGCAGGTGTTTACCGTCCAGCGGGAAAAGATCGGGGCATTCCCACATATAGCCTGCATCCGTAAGCCCGTTGACGCCGTGACCGGCGATTTCCCCCCTGCTCTCCCAGTCATGCAGGTTGGCAGAGGAAAACAGCAAAACCTTGCCTTGCTTGTGCAGATCCTGAGCGCCCAGCACCATGTACCAGACGCCTTCGTGCTGCCAGACCTTCGGGTCACGCACGTGGCCGCTGTAGCCCGCAGGCAGCGGCAAAACCGGGCCCACTTTGTCAAAACCGCCGTCGCTGTTTTCTACGGCGAGGCACTGCCAGGCCGTGCGGCTGCCGTCGTCAAACTTAACGTTGCCGGTGTAGCACAGCGTCAGCCTGCCTGCGTTATCAACGGCGCTGCCTGAGTAGCAGCCGTTGCGGTCGTAATCTTCATCCGGCATCAGCGCCAGCGGCTCGTGCCGCCACTGCACTAAATCTGCCGAACTCCAGTGGCCCCAGCACTTGTACTTGTGGTCGGCCGCCAGCGGGTTCCACTGATAAAACAGGTGCCAGCGCCCGGCAAACCAGGTGAATCCGTTGGGATCGTTCATTAACCCGGTCACCGGGGCGTGGTGCCACTGCGGGTAGTGGGTATCCTGCAGGGCCTTTGGCAGGCCTTTCATTACCGCCTGTAAGATGGCGGGCAGGCGGGAAGCTAACGTCATTATTCAGACTCCGCTTTGTATTTCAGCAGCAGCGAGAGAGCAAACGCCACGCCAAAGGCGATAACCATGCCGATAATGTAGTTCACCAGCGAACTGGCCTGCACGATGGCCATGCCCGGCAGCGCGGTTAAGCCCACAGCCGTCATGTAGACATGCACGGAGACCACCCAGGCCCCGCCCGCGGCGCCACCGATAAGCGCTGCAATAAAGGGTTTAACAAAGCGAAGGTTGATACCGAAGATGGCCGCCTCGGTAATGCCTAACATGGCCGAAAACGCCGAGGGCAGCGTGATGGCCTTGATTTTCGCGTCCCGGGTTTTAAACCACACCGCCAGGCAGGCACCGCCCTGCGCGACGTTCGCCATTGCCCAGATTGGCAGAAGGAAGTTGACGCCAATAGCCGGGTTGCCCAGCAGCCCGGCCTCAATGGCGTGGAAGCTGTGGTGGATGCCCGTTATCACAATCACCGAATACAGCCCGCCAAAGAGCAAACCGGCGAGCCAGCCCGCATGAGCTATGAGCGTGCTGAGTACCAGCGAGATGCCGTCACCCAGCGCCCGTCCGGCCGGGCCGATGATCAGCAGCGCAATAAAACCGGAAATAATGACGGTGAGGAACGGGGTCAGGATCAGGTCTAACGCATCGGGAATAACGCGGCGGAGCTGTTTTTCAACAATACTCATAAACCACACCGCCAGCAGCACCGGGAAGACCGTGCCCTGGTAGCCAATCATCGCCACTTCCAGCCCGAAGAAGTTCATGGTGTGGAACCCGGCGGCCACGCCCCAGGCGTTGGTTAACGCCGGGTGCGTTAAAATCCCGCCCAGCGTCGCGCCCAGATAAGGGTTGCCGCCGAATTCGCGGGCGGCCGTAAAGCCAATCAGAATAGGCAGGATAATAAACGCGGCGGAGCTGCACATATCCAGCATGATATAGAGCGCGTTGTCCGGGCTAACCCAGCCGTAGGTTTTCACCATCCCCAGCAGCCCCATCAGCAAACCAGAGGCTACAATGGCCGGGATGATGGGAACAAAAATGTTCGACAGCAAACGCGCTATGCGCTGGAACGGGTTCAGCTTTTTCGCCGCCAGATTTGCCGCCTCTGACTTGCTGGACTCCGCGATCCCTGCGGCCTGAATAAACGCGGCATACACCTTGTTGACCACGCCGGTGCCGAAGATGACCTGCATCTGCCCTGCGTTGCGAAAACACCCCTTCACCCCGTCAATTTTGCCGATCGCCTGCTGGTCTGCGAGCGCATCGTCAACCAGCACCAGCCGCAGCCGGGTGGCGCAGTGTGCCGCACTGGCGATGTTTTCTTTACCGCCCAGCAGCGGAATCAGCTCGCGGGCAATGTGATTGAAATCCATAGACACCTCTTAAACGCTTTATTGTTATTTCGTGGCTCTCCCGCCGCGGCGGGAGGCAAGTTCGTTAAAACCAGGTTTCCATCTGAACGCCAAAGTTCCATTCTCCGCCGGCGTTAAAGCCGCTGCTGCCGAAGGCGTCATTGCCGGCGTATTTGTCCAGCTTGCTGCTCCAGTCCATCCAGGTTGCAAACAGGCGCAGTTCAGGGCGGCTGAAGAAGTCGCCGATGCTGCCGGCCTTCAGCGTTGGGGCGAAAGTAAGCTTGTAGAAGCTGCCGTTGACCGCGTTGCGGTCTTTGTAACCTTCAGGTTTAAGATCCATGTACTGATAGCTGCCCTCGAAGGCCAGGGCAAAGTTTTGCGTCACCTCTTTAATAAGCCGCGCGTTGACCGTCGCCCACTGATAGCTGTCGCCCTTCACGTAGCGATCTTTACTGCTTTGTGCCAGCAATGCCGGGGCAATATGCCAGCCGCCGCCAATAGGCGTCACGCCAAAGCTCGCAAAGCGCCAGGTATTTGCCTCCGACAGCAGCGCGCCGTCTGAGCCAATGCCCTTCACCTCTGCCCCAAGGCCGTGGCCGTAAAGCAGCGCGGTTTTGGCGCTACCTTCGCGCAGGCCGTAGAAGCTGTCATTATGCAGCCCCACCAGGGTATGCACGCCGGTATTCGCCGCTTCTTTTTGAATCAGATCGCCGTTTGCATCTTTGCGGTCGTCGTTGTCTTTCGCCCGCAGCCCCGTCACCATCAGCTGGAACGGCCCGGCAAAGTGATTCATGGTCAGCATATAGTTCTGGACGGTGTTGCCGGTGTCCTCGAGGTTGCCGAAGTTACGGCCATAGACCGCAAAGTTACTGCGCAGGCCGTCATTCCATTTCACGTCATACACGCCGCCGCCGGTACCCGCGAGGAACACCACGTCCGAGTCGAGCCAGTGAATGTCGAAGTTGTCCCGGTCAAAGCGCTTACCTGCCCACCAGGTACTGCCTTTAAGCGGGCCGTCGAAACCGGGCAGGTTGCCCAGCTCGGCAAAAGCCTGGCGAATGTTCAGGTCGCTTGAGTCTGCCGACCAGTCGTTATAGGTTTTTTGCCCGTCAGCCAGCATGGCCTTAAAGCGGGTGGTTGTGCCGTTGTCGAGCGTCTGGCGATGCTCCAGATTTAGCTCAACGTAGGTATCCGCTTCGTTACCCAGGCGCCCTACCGCGCCGCCGGTTTCCCCTGCGGGGGTTAAATAAGGGCCGCTTTTGCTGCTGGAAGCAGAATCGTTCATTAGCAGGCCTGAACGCGCGTACCCGTGGAACTCAAAGCCATTTTGTTTATCCGCTTTAGATTCCAGCCTGGCGGTGCGTTCAGCAACTTCTTTGGTCGTCGCCTGAGTTTGTTGCTGCTGAGAAGCGAGCTGTTGAGCTTTGTTTTCAGCCACGGTTGCGCGTTTCTCGGCCGCCTGTGCGCGGCTTTCCGCATCCTGTAATCGCTGTTCCATCGCCGCAAGGCGTGATTCGATGCTGCTTAAATCCGTGGCGGCCTGTACGGAGGCCGTGCCGACCAGCAGCGCTATCATCACCGCCAGTTTGCTTTTCTGATACATGTTCGTCGTGTCCCTGAGAGGCTAATGTCAGTTATTTTGCTAAACCGGTTTAGTCAAAAAAGGGTAACCAGGCCCGAATGCTGAAAGCAATGAATTTGGCTAAACCGATTTAGTAAATGTGACAGGCACGACAATCAGAATATATTTTACCCGGCTACAGCGACTGCTCGACTTCCTCGCGACGCGGTAAGGCGGTCATCGCGCCTTTCGCCGTCGTCGCCAGCGCGCCGCAAAGCTGCGCCTGAGCGACAATCTCGGCCAGCTGCCGTTCGCTTTCGGGTAATCCCTGAGCCGCCAGGCCGCTGAGCAGCCCGGCGACGAAGGCATCACCCGCGCCGGTGGTGTCCACGCAAACTACGGGCCTGGCGTCAAAGTGATAGATTTCCCCCCGGTAGTAGACCAGCACGCCATCCTTGCCCTGCGTCACCAGCAGGAGGCTCATCTGATAGCGACCGGCCAGCTCGGTAATACCTTCCCGAAGGTCAGCTTTGCCGCTGATAAAAATCAGCTCTTCAACGGAAAGCTTCACGACATCGGCCAGCAGCAAGGCTCTGATCAGGCATGCCTGAAGCTCGGCGGCGTTGTGCCACAGATCGGTGCGGATATTGGGGTCAAAGCTCACCTGGCCGCCGGCTTTTTTAATCTGCTCCATCGCTGAAAACGTGGTGCTTCGGCTGGGCTCTGCGCTAAGGGCTATCGAGCAGACGTGCAGCCACTGGTGGTGCCTGAAGGACGGGATATCGCCCGATTCAAGGAATAAATCCGCACCGGGGCGAACCATGAAGGTGAACGTTCGTTCGCCGTGCTCGTCAAGATCGACCACCACGGTGGAGGTTCTATGGTCTGCATCCAGACGCATAAAATCGATGTTTACGTTTTCGTCTTTAAGGGTTTGCCGCATAAAACGACCAAAGGGATCGTCCCCTACGCGGCCGATAAATCCGCTGCTGCCGCCGAGGCGAGCAATGCCTACGGCGACGTTGGCCGGCGCGCCACCCGGGCATTGCAATAGTCGGCCGTTGCCGTCCGGAAGCAGGTCGACAACCGCGTCTCCAAGAACCCAAACCTGTACGCTCATGGTATCTCCATTCTCAAGCTAAAATTTGCTAAACTGGTTTAGCTATTTAAACACACTCGGAGAACGCGCTGAAACAAAATTCCTGATGATTTGGGGGACTTGTGTAACCAAAGTTCTTAGTCTGGCTGTGTCAGATGCCAAACCGCTGTGCCATAATATCGCGCGACAACTCACCGAATGAGCCTTATTGGCAAGACGTTACGTCGAAAAAAGAGTATGCACATGGACATCAAACCTAAAAAACATCGTTCGCTTTACATCCCTTACGCCGGACCCGTTTTACTTGAATTCCCCCTGCTGAATAAAGGCAGCGCTTTTAGCATCGAAGAGCGCCGCAACTTCAACCTGCTTGGCCTGCTGCCGGAAGTGGTTGAAACCATCGAAGAACAAGCGGAACGCGCCTGGATCCAATACCAGGGCTTCAAAACCGAAATCGACAAGCACATCTACCTGCGCAACATTCAGGACACCAACGAAACGCTGTTCTACCGCCTGGTTGAAAATCATCTGGAAGAGATGATGCCGGTGATTTACACCCCGACCGTCGGCGCGGCCTGCGAACGCTTCTCCGAAATTTATCGTCGTTCCCGTGGCGTGTTCATCAACTATGAAAATCGTCACCACATGGACGATATTCTGCAGAACGTGCCTAACCACAACATTAAAGTGATCGTGGTGACCGACGGCGAGCGTATTCTCGGCCTCGGCGATCAGGGCATCGGCGGCATGGGCATTCCGATCGGTAAGCTTTCGCTCTACACCGCCTGTGGCGGCATCAGCCCGGCTTACACCCTGCCGGTGGTGCTGGACGTAGGGACCAATAATCAGCAACTGCTGAATGACCCGCTGTATATGGGCTCTCGCCACCCGCGTATTACCGGCGACGACTACTACGAATTCGTGGATGAATTTATTCAGGCCGTGCGCCACCGCTGGCCGGACGTGCTGCTGCAGTTCGAAGACTTCGCGCAGAAAAACGCCATGCCGCTGCTGACCCGTTACCGGGACGAAATCTGTTCGTTTAACGACGACATTCAGGGCACCGCGGCGGTAACCGTCGGCACGCTGATCGCCGCCAGCCGTGCGGCAGGCAGCCAGCTCAACCAGCAGAAAATCGTCTTCCTGGGCGCAGGCTCTGCAGGCTGTGGCATCGCCGAGCAAATCATCGCTCAGATGCAGCGCGAAGGGCTGAGCGAAGAAGCCGCCCGCAGTAACGTGTTCATGGTCGACCGCTTCGGCCTGCTGACCGACAACATGCCTAACCTGCTCTCCTTCCAGACTAAACTGGTGCAGAGTCGCGAAAGCCTGTCTGCGTGGGATCTGGAAAACGAAGCGATTTCGCTGCTGGACGTGGTGCGTAACGCGAAGCCAAATATTCTTATCGGCGTTTCTGGCCAGACCGGCCTGTTCACCGAAGAGATCATCCGCGAAATGCACAAGCACTGTGCCCGCCCAATCGTGATGCCGCTGTCCAACCCAACCTCCCGCGTGGAAGCAACTCCGCAGGATATCATCACCTGGACCGACGGCGCCGCGCTGGTGGCCACCGGCAGCCCGTTTGCGCCGGTGAGCTGGAAAGACAAAACCTATCCTATCGCCCAGTGTAACAACGCCTACATCTTCCCGGGCATTGGCCTGGGGGTGATTGCCTCCGGTGCGTCACGCATTACCGACGAAATGCTGATGGCGGCCAGCGAGTCCCTGGCGCAGCACTCTCCGCTGCTGAACGACGGTGAAGGCATGGTGCTGCCTGAGCTGAAGGATATCCAGAAAGTGTCCCGTGCGATCGCTTTTGCGGTGGCGAAAATTGCCCAGCAGCAAGGCGTGGCGGTGGTGACCTCTGCCGAAGCCCTGAAGCAGGCGATTGATGAGAACTTCTGGCAGCCGGAATACCGCGATTACCGCCGGACGTCTATTTAACGAAGTCATCGTGAAAGCCTTTCAAACCCGCCTTTTGGCGGGTTTTTTACTTTTGATTCCGCACTTTAATGAAGTCCACAAAGCACGGAAAGCGGCGGAGGGATGCCTGCGGTTCTTGAAATCACGGTTTCTTATACGAATAGCTCAACAGAATCGGATCGTCAGGAATCTGCGTAAACTGCGTAATTATCTGGTGGTAATCCGCCGTAGGGTCAAGATCCTGCAATTTTTGCGGATACAGGTCTTTGGCTAAAATCTCCATCCCGATGATGTTATACGGGTGATTATAGAAGTGGTGGTAAACGCCATACACTTTGCCCTCTTTTACCGGCTCAATGCTCTGGAACGTGGTACGAGCCAGCAGCTTATCAAAGGTCGCATTCACTTCCTGCGGCGTGCCGCCATAGCCAAACGGCAGTACGCTTGGGTTCGGGCGTTTGGAGCCAGACATAATATAGACGTCAGGCTTCATGGCGATTATCTGCTCCATCGACACAAATCCTGCGCTGCCCGGCAGCAGCGTAGAGCCAATATTCTTCCCGCCTACGGCTTCGACCAGCGCCCCCCAACCGTTATGCCCGTGGGTGAAACAGCAGTTTTCGGTGTTGCCGGCAATCGGCTCAATAAATACGGTCGGTTTATTTTTAACGTCGGCGGTAACCTGCTGGATATGGGTCAGGTGCTGCTGATAATAATCGGTGTACTCTTTCGCTCGTTTTTCCTGATTAAGCACGGTGCCGAGCAGCTTCACGCTGTTGGCGGTGTTTTCCACCGGGTGCAGCTCATAATCAACAAACACTACGGGAATATTCAGTTTCTTAAGTGACTTAATGACGCCGGTTTGCTCGAGCGCGGGCTTGGCTCGCAGTTGCGCAATCATGATGTCCGGCTGCTGGGCCAGCACGCTCTCAAGGTTAACCTCGCCCTGATCGCTAAAGCCCATATCAATAATCTTCGTGGCCTCTGGCCATTTGCGCTTCAGTACGTCCCAGGTTTGGGTATCCTGCTTTTTCGGCAGGTTATTCCAGGCCACGACGCGCTTGAACGGATCTTCGCGGTCGAGCAGTGCGAGGGAAAGAATGTCGCGTCCGTCCTGCAAAATGACGTGCTGCGGTTCTTTTTTGATAGTAATGCGCTGGTTATCCATGTCGGTAACCGTGATGGGATACGTTGTTGCACCGCAGCCTGCCGAAGCGAGCAGTAACCCTGTCAGGACAAAATTTGCTTTCATTGATTGATGCTCTCCATGAGAAAGAGATTAGTTATTATTACTATTTATATTAATAAAGCCTTAATTCTCCCCGGCATGGCAAGCGCTCATTGGTTTAATTTTATTACGTGACAACGTCACTTAAACTCCATTTGGATTGTAAACATAACGATACACACACCGTAATCCTCATTTGACGCACCTGAGATTTTCCCTTACCCTGCGCGGCATAATTGCATACAGCTCTTCGTAAATTCAGAGGGAAGCGTGAAGAACAGGACTCTTGGCAGTGTTTTCATCGTGGCGGGAACCACAATTGGCGCAGGAATGCTGGCGATGCCGCTGGCTTCGGCGGGGGTAGGTTTTGGCGTCACGCTGCTGATGCTCGTCGGCCTTTGGGCATTGATGTGTTATACCGCGCTGCTGCTGGTTGAAGTTTATCAGCACGTCTCTGCGGACACCGGCCTTGGCACCCTCGCCCGGCGCTATCTTGGTCGCCCCGGGCAGTGGTTAACCGGTTTTAGCATGCTGTTCCTGATGTACGCTCTTACGGCGGCCTACATCAGCGGGGCGGGTGAACTGCTGGCCGCAAGCCTGAGTCAATGGCTTTCGACCTCAATTTCAGCCACCTCCGGCGTATTAATGTTTACCCTGGTCGCGGGCGGGATTGTCTGCGTCGGCACTCACATGGTGGACATGTTTAACCGCGTGTTGTTTAGCGCCAAAATCATTTTACTGGTGGTGATGCTGGCGCTGATGATGCCGCATATTCATCATACCAACCTGCTGACGATGCCGATTGAAAAAGGGCTGGCGCTCTCCGCTATTCCGGTAATTTTCACCTCTTTTGGCTTCCACGGCAGCGTGCCGAGCATCGTTAGCTACATGAACGGCAATATTCGTAAGCTGCGCTGGGTGTTTATCGTCGGCAGCGCCATTCCGCTGGTGGCCTATATCTTCTGGCAGCTCGCCACCCTCGGCGCGATTGACTCCGCTACCTTTACCGGGCTGATGGCCGAACACTCGGGACTTAACGGGTTCCTGCAGGTTGTTCGTCAGGTTGTGGCCACCCCGCACGTGGAGCTGGCGGTGCATCTGTTTGCCGATTTCGCGCTAGCCACGTCGTTCCTTGGGGTTTCCCTGGGGCTGTTCGACTACCTGGGTGACCTCTTTGCCCGCAACCGCAAGGCTTCTGGCCGCCTGCAAACCGGGCTGATGACCTTCCTGCCGCCGCTGGTCTTTGCGCTGTTTTACCCGCAGGGCTTTGTGATGGCGCTGGGCTATGCGGGCGTTGCGCTGGCGGTGCTTGCCCTGCTGGTGCCTTCCATGCTGGTGTGGCAGAGCCGTAAGCAGCACGTCGATGCAGCCTGGCGAGTTGCGGGCGGCAAACCCCTGCTCGCGCTGGTCTTCGCCTGCGGTATCGCGGTTATCGTGATTCAGGGTCTGATTGCCGTTGGCCTGCTGCCGGAAGTCGGATAACCCCCTTCGCATTCACGCGGGACGCTCGTCCCGCGATCCCCTCTTTTCCTGCTTATTCCCCGCTAAATCATCAGGATTTTGGATAAAAAACCAGTAATTATGTAAGCAGAGTTAATATTGTAAATGCTAATTATTGTCATTATCATCTTAATTCCCATTATAAAATCGCTTCAGCACAGACAATAAACAACATGACTCGCATTTCATTTGGTTCTACTTTCGTTCGCCAGGCGCTTCTTAATTCAAAATTATTAATCATTTCAACCTTCATCGTGGGGGCCCCGGCTTTTGCGGCCGATAAGCCCAAAGAAGACACGCTGACGGTCGTGGCCAACGCTAACCCGGACGGCTCGTCAACCAGCTATACCCAGGATGACTCTGCCATCGCCTCGCGCAGCAAAACGCCGCGCAGCGAAATTCCGCAGTCCGTTAGCGTTGTCACACCTCAGGTGATTGACGATTACGCGGTCACTTCGGTCAACGACGCGATGAAGTTCGTCAGCGGCGTCGCGCAGAGTAATACCCTCGGCGGCATCGAGGACGGCTTTGTCAAACGCGGGTTTGGTTCGAACAGCGACGGCTCGGTGTTTATCGACGGCGTGCGCAGCAACCAGGGCCTGGCGATGGACTCCAGCATCGATCATGTTGAAGTGTTGAAAGGCTCGGCCTCCCTGCTCTACGGCATCCTGAACCCCGGCGGCGTAATTAACCTCGTCAGCAAGAAACCACAGTACACCTGGAACACCCACGTCAGCGGCACAAGCAGCAGTAACGGCGGCGGTTCCGGCATGGTCGACGTGACCGGCCCGCTCGGCAACGGTTTCGCCTTCCGCCTGGTGGCTGAACGCCAGCACGAAGACTACTGGCGCAACTTCGGCACCGATGAACACACGTTGATTGCCCCGTCCCTGAGCTGGTATGGCGATAAAGCCTCCTTCAACATCAGCTACGTGGAATATAAGTTCGACATTCCTTATGACCGCGGCACGGCGTTTATCAACGGTAAACCGCTGAACATCCCTTACGATCGCCGCATCGACGATTACGCCAACCACGCCTGGGGCAAGAACAAACGCCTGACGACCAATTACTCGTACAAGCTGGATGACACCTGGGAAACCAATCTGAACTACGCCTGGATGCAGCGCCGCTACGACAGCAACGAAGTGCGCGCCACGGCGGTCGATCCAAACAGCGGTATCGTCTCCCGCCGCGCGGACGCCAACCGCGGCTTTAACCATCAGACCGATTACGCGTCATGGGATATTAACGGCAGTCCGGAACTGCTGGGGATGACCCACGACATCACGCTGGGCGCGGACTACGAGCAAAACGAAACCTACAAAAAGTATTCGTACCGTGGGAAGGTGTCAAAAACCTTCAATATGAATAACCCGGTGTACGGCGAAGCGCCGGTAACCAACAGCAGCACCTACAGCGACGCCAACAGTAACCTGCGCACTAATCTCTACAGCCGCTCCGTGTTTGCGAAAGACAGCATTCATCTGACCGACCAGTGGATAGCCGTGCTGGGTGGCCGCCTGCAGCGCTACACTCAAACTTCCAGCTCGGGCTGGGTAAAGCCGCAAACCACGCTTGAAGACAGAGGCGATGCCTTTCTGCCGCAGATGGGCCTGGTGTACAAAATCATTCCGGACGTTTCGCTGTACGGCAGCTACAGCAAATCATTTACGCCCTCGACACAGACCGACGATAACGGCAACGTCGCCTCCACCGAAAAAGGCACCACCTGGGAAGTGGGCGCGAAATGGCAAATGTCACCACGCCTTACCAGCAGCCTGGCGCTCTACCGCATTGATGAAAAAGACATGTCGGTGTTTATCAATGGCGTTACGCGCAACATCCCGAAAGCGCGCTCTACCGGCGCAGAATTAGAGCTCAACGGCGAAATTGCCGAGGACTGGAACCTGACGGCGAACTACAGCTACGACAAAACCGAGATCGTCGAAGACGATATTAACCCGGTAAACGTCGGCAACCGTCTGGTGAACGCCCCGACGACCATGGGCGGCCTCTACCTCAGCCATACCCTGCGTTTCTCCTGGCTGCCGGGTGAATTACGCCTGGGCGGCGGCGGACGCTATGTTGGCAGCCGTGCGGGTGACCCGGAAAACAGCTTCACCATGCCGGCTTACACCGTGGCGGATGCGTTCATTGCCTGGGACAGCAAGCTGGTTGGCAAAAACACCGAGCTGAAGCTGAACGTCAAAAACCTGTTTGACCGCGAGTACTATGAGTCCAGCGCCGGTAACCTGCGCGTTATCGAAGGCGAGCCTCGCACCGTTTACCTCTCCGCCAGCGTGGATTTCTGAGATGAGAAAGTCGCTGTTACTGGCGGCCCTGCTGGCGCTCAGCGCCGGCAGTCAGGCCAAAACGATTACCGATATCCTGCAGCGTAAGGTTGAGGTGCCGGATAACCCGCGGCGCCTTGTCGTTGGCGAAAGCCGGATGATCTACACCCTTGCGCTGGTAGAAGACGGTAACCCGGCGAAGCGCGTAGTCGGCTGGCCTGCGGATCTACAGCGTCTGGACCCGCAGACCTGGAACCGCTACACCGCGGCCTTCCCGGAGATCGCCAATATCCCGATTATCGGCAACAACAACTTCTCGCAGATAAGCGTCGAGAAAGTTATCGCCCTGCACCCGGACCTGGTGATTTTGCCGATCTACGCCAAAAAAGAGAGCAATCATGACAGCTTTCTAAACCAGCTAACGCAGGCGCATATCCCGGTTATCTATGTCGATTTCCGCGTCGATCAGCTGAATAACACCGTCCCGAGCCTGCGTATTCTTGGCGAAGCGCTCAACGACCAGCCGAAAACGGAGAAGTTTATCGCCTTTTATCGGCAGCATATGGAGAAGATTGCCCAACGCTTAGCTGACGCCAAACCCGTTAAGCCCACGGTAATGCTGCAGCTGCATTTGGGTGATAAAAGCGACTGCTGTACCACCGTCGGGCGTGGAAATCTTGCCGATCTGCTGGCCTTTGCTGGAGGGGATAATATTGCCGCGAGCCGCTTCCCCGGCGTTTACGGCAAAATTTCCCCAGAGGCGCTGCTGACGGTTAACCCGGATATTTACATTGCGACCGGCAGCGCCGGGCCGGATCAAAAAGGCAGGCTACAGCTTGGCTCCGAGGTTTCGGCGGCTCAGGCTCAGCAAAGTTTCGCGCAAGTTCTTGGGCAGCAGAAAGTGGTTTCCAACCTGAACGCGGTTCACAGCGGTAAAGCGCTGGCGATATGGCACAATTTTTATCTCTCGCCGTGGCACCTGCTGGACGTTGAGTTCTTTGCCAAAACCTTCCACCCTCAGCTGTTTGAGGATATGGATCCGCAGCAAACGCTGGATGAAATGAACCAGCAGTTCCTGACGGTGAAGGAAGCGGGAACTTACTGGACGAAGCTGAAGTAAAGCCTGGGCGGGTCAACGCCTGGCCCGCCATTTTTACCAGTTGTATCTGTCGCCCCGCAGGTAGAGATTAGTGCAGACATGTTTCTGACCCTGAGGTATTGATGTCGACTTTCCCCGATAAACCCACTCTTCACCTGCTTTGCGGCAAAATCGCCGCCGGTAAATCCACGCTAAGCGCAAAGCTTATGGCAGCGCCCAGCACCATTCTGGTCAGTGAAGACAGCTGGCTTGCCGCGCTTTATGGCGAGCAGATGCAGAGCGTGGCGGACTACGTGGCGTGCTCCGGCAAGCTGAAAAACGCGCTGACGCCGCATCTCGTTTCCCTGTTGAGGAGCGGGCTGTCGGTGGTGCTCGATTTCCCAGCCAATACGCTGGCAAACCGGCAGTGGATGAAAACGCTGATTGACCAGGCTGGGGTGGATAACCGCCTGCACTATCTGGACGTGCCTGATGACGTTTGTCGGGAGAGATTGCGCGCCCGCAACAGCAGCGGAACTCACGATTTTGCCGCTACGGACGCGCAGTTTGATTTGATTACCCGCTACTTCGTTGCGCCGGATGAAAGCGAAGGTTTTACGATAATCCGCTATGCATAAGGTGACATTGTCACCTTTTATCTCACTTACAGACTGTAGCCCGGCTTCTTAAGCAGCGCGTCCATCTCGGGCGCGATCTGGGTGTCCCAGACTTCTTCTTTCCAGCGCGACTGTTCAATCATCTTTAGCGCCACGGACAGCGATTCGTCCTTCGAGCCGAAGTGCTTTTTCAGCACGTCACACATTTCGCTGGCAACGGCCTGCTTTTGCTCTTCGGTAAGGTCACGTGGGAAACATTTGATTTCGATATGCGGCACGGTGATTCTCCTTTTTGTTGTTGAACAGTAGTTTTACTGCTTCACAAGGGGATCGGGCAAGCGGCGGGCAAAAGAAAGGCCAGTTTTACTGGCCTTTAATGGTTACTGAATTTTGCGAACCGGCTCTTTT
Source organism: Cedecea neteri (assembly GCF_000757825.1). GTDB lineage: Bacteria > Pseudomonadota > Gammaproteobacteria > Enterobacterales > Enterobacteriaceae > Cedecea > Cedecea selenatireducens. Next base: position 223,146 of record NZ_CP009451.1, on the reverse strand, counting down.
CTCACCGGTGCCTGTTCCGCTTTGTAATAGCTGGCGGTGCTGCGCGGCAGCGCGGCCTTGCCGCGAATAGCATCGGCAATTTTTTCGCCAATCATAATGGTGGTGGCGTTCAGGTTGCCGGTGATGATTTGCGGCATGATGGAAGCATCGACCACACGCAGCCCCTGCAGGCCGTGAACCCGGCCCTGCTCGTCCACCACGGCCATTTCGTCGTGGCCCATTTTACAGCTGCCGCACGGGTGGAACGCGGTTTCCGCATGGTTACGCACAAACTCATCCAGCTGTTCGTCCGTCTGACAGTCAAGACCCGGACTGATTTCGCGCCCACGGTATTTATCCAGCGCAGGCTGCTGCATGATCTCGCGGGTAATACGAATGGCGTCGCGGAACTCCTGCCAGTCCTGTTCGTGAGACATGTAGTTGAACAGAATGCCTGGGTGCTCGTGCGGATCGCGCGATTTCAGCTTCACGCGGCCCCGGCTTGGGGAACGCATAGACCCCACGTGGCACTGGAAGCCGTGCTCTTTCACCGCGTTCGAGCCGTTGTAGTTAATCGCCACCGGCAGGAAGTGGTACTGAATGTTCGGCCAGCTGAACTCTTCGCGGCTGCGGATAAACCCGCCCGCTTCAAACTGGTTACTCGCGCCAACGCCGGTGCCGTTAAACAGCCACTCCGCGCCGATTTTGGGCTGGTTGTACCATTGCAGCGCCGGGTAAAGCGACACCGGCTCTTTGCATTCGTACTGCAGGTACATTTCCAGGTGATCCTGAAGGTTCTCGCCTACGCCCGGTAAGTCGTGAACCACTGGGATTTCCAGGCTTGCCAGGAATTCGGCATCACCTACCCCGGAACGCTGCAGGATCTGCGGCGAAGCAATCGCGCCTGCGCTCAGCAGAACTTCTTTACGTGCTTTCGCCACGGAATGCACGGGGCTGTCGTTCACCAGATATTCCACGCCAACCGCGCGCAAATTATCAAAGATGATGCGGTCGGTGGTGGCATGCGTCACGATGGTCAGGTTTTCACGCTTCTTTGCCTCATCGAGATAGCCACGGGCGGTGCTGGCGCGGCGGCCTTTTGGCGTCACGGTGCGGTCCATCGGCCCGAAGCCTTCCTGCTGGTAACCGTTCAGATCGTCGGTACGCGGATAGCCCGCCTCGACGCCCGCCTCGATCATCGCGTGAAACAGCGGATTGTTACCCTGCTTAGGCGTGGTGACGGACACAGGGCCTTCGCCGCCGTGGTAATCGTTCGGCCCGATATCGCGGGTTTCCGCTTTACGGTAGTACGGCAGGCAGTCCAGATAGCTCCAGTTCTCCAGCCCCGGCATCGACGCCCAGTTGTCGAGATCCATCGCGTTGCCACGGATGTAGCACATGCCGTTAATCAGGGATGAGCCGCCCAGCCCTTTGCCGCGCCCGCACTCCATGCGGCGGTTATTCATAAACGGCTCCGGCTCGGTTTCATACGCCCAGTTATAGCGCTTACCCTGCAGCGGAAATGCCAGCGCCGCAGGCATTTGAGTGCGAAAATCAAAGCGGTAATCCGGGCCGCCGGCCTCAAGCAGCAGGACGGTGGTGTCGGGATCTTCCGTTAAACGTGCAGCTAAAACATTACCTGCGGAACCCGCTCCAATAATGATGTAATCAAATTCCATTCATCCTCCTCAGATGGGATTAAAAGATTGACTGCCAGGTGCCCATCTCCAGTTGGATTGACTTAACTTGCGTGTAGCTTTGCAGGGTCATCAGGCCGTTTTCACGCCCGATGCCGGAATGCTTGTAGCCGCCAACAGGCATTTCTGCCGCCGACTCGCCCCAGGTGTTGATCCAGCAAATCCCGGCTTCAAGCTGATGGATAACGCGGTGCGCCCGAGTGAGGTCGTTGGTGACCACGCCAGCCGCCAGGCCGTAATCCGTGTCGTTGGCGCGGCGAATCACTTCTTCTTCTGTTTCATAGCTGAGGATCGACATCACCGGTCCGAAGATCTCTTCGCGGACGATTTTCATTTCATCGCGGCAGTCGGTGAAGACGGTGGGGGCAACCCAGGCGCCGTTATCAAAATCTCCGCCGCGCAGTTTGTCGCCGCCGCATAGCAGCGTGGCGCCCTCTTCACGACCGGACTCGATGTAACGCAGGACGTTTTCACGGTGCGGGAAGCTGACCAGCGGGCCAAAGTTAGTTTGCGGGTCCATGACGTCACCGGCGCGAACACAGCCGACGCGTTCAATAATTTTCTGCTCAAATTCGGCTTTCAGCGCGGCGGGAATAAACACGCGGGTGCCGTTGGTGCAGACCTGCCCGGAGCTGTAGAAGTTGGCCATCATCGCGATGTCCGCCGCCCGGTTGAGGTCCGCGTCGTCGAAAATAACCAGCGGAGACTTGCCGCCCAGTTCCATCGTGACCTGCTTCAGCGTTGAGCCCGCCGCGTTCGCCATCACCTTCTTACCGCTGACTACGCCGCCGGTGAAGGAAACTTTGGCGATGCCAGGATGTTCCGTCAGCAGTTGGCCAGTTTCCGCGCCAAGCCCCGGCAGAACGTTAAAGACGCCGGCCGGCACGCCCGCTTCGGTGTAGATCTCTGCCAGCTTAAGCGTGGTAAGCGGCGTCACTTCGCTCGGTTTGAAGATCATCGCGTTACCTGCCGCCAGCGCGGGGGCGGACTTCCAAAGCGCAATCTGAATCGGGTAATTCCACGCGCCAATGCCGGCCACCACGCCCAAAGGCTCCCGGCGGGTGTAAACAAACGAGCTGTCCCGCAGCGGGATCTGCTGGCCTTCCAGCGTCGTCGTCAACCCAGCGTAATACTCGAGCACGTCTGCACCGGTAACGATGTCCACGCTGGAGGTTTCGCTGAAAGCTTTGCCGGTATCGAGCGTTTCCAGCTCGGCCAGCTCATCGTTACGCTCGCGCAGAATGTCGACCGCGCGGCGCAAAATGCGTGCACGCTCAACGGGCGTTTTCGCCGCCCAAATCTTCTGCCCTTTCTTCGCGGCAGCAACGGCGCGCTCGACGTCTTCCCGGCCTGCGGCCTGAACTACCGCCAGCACTTCGCCATTGGCCGGGTTAATGGTGTCGAAGGTTTTACCGCTTTGCGCGGCAACGTAACCTCCGTCGATATAAAGCTGTTGTTCACCAAATCGGGACATATTCTCTCCTCGCTAAATTAGGTTTTCGCTGCAGCAAGATGCTGATTAATGAATTGCGTGGTCAGCACGCTCGCCGCTTTGCGGTTAAATGGTTTGCCGCTTAAGGCCGCGCGCAGCCAAAGGCCGTCTATCAGCGCAGCGAGGCCGTAGCCCGCCAGCCTGGCTTCCTGCTTCGGCAGCTCGCGTCTGAACTCGGCGGTGAGCGTGGAAAGCAGGCGACGGCTGCTGACCTGCTGTAAGCGATATAGCATCGGCTGGTGCATGCTGCTGGCCCAAAATGCCAGCCAGGCTTTCATCGCCGCACTGTGGGTCTGCGTCTCGTCAAAATTTCCGTCAACGATGGCGCACAGCCGCCGTTCAGCAGAAGCGCCTGGCAATGCCTTAAGTCTGCCGACGACCGCATCGCGAAGCTGGGTCGTCACATCACGCATGGTGGCTTCCAGCAGGCCGTTTTTGTCCTGGAAGTAGTGGCTGATGATACCGGTTGATACCCCGGCCCGGCGGGCGATTTGCGCCACCGTCGCATCATGCATACCCACTTCATTTATTGCGCTTAGGGTGGCGTCAATCAGCTGCCGCCGCCGTATCGGCTGCATACCTTTTTTGGGCATGGCCCCCGCTCCATTCATCAATTCTTGTTATCTATTTAAGCTTTTATTGATTGAACGTTCAATATAAAATGTGTATTAATTGTTATGCAAAGGTAAGGAAGACGCGAATTATTCGCATTTCAAAAACAAAAAACAGGAATTAACATGCTAAAAATCAACATGATAACGTTTTATGTTTTATAGAAACCCAACATTGATTGCGGATTTGTTAAAAATCCCCCTCTCTTCAACTTACAAGAAAAACTTAACTGCTCATCTGAGTAGTCACCGTTACTTAACCTGAGGTAATCGATGACGAAGCCCGTTACTGCCCCTGAAACCAGCGAAAAAGACAAAATCAACCCGGTGGTGTTCTACACGTCCGCCGGGCTGATTTTGTGCTTTTCCCTGATGACCATTTTCTACAGCGATTTCTCCGCAAATCTGATTAGCCACACCCTGAACTGGGTCTCTTCCCGTTTCGGCTGGTATTACCTGCTCGCCGCCACGCTCTATATCGTTTTTGTGGTGTTTATCGCCTGCTCCCGTTTCGGCTCCATCAAGCTCGGGCCGGAACAATCCAAGCCCGAATTTAGCGTACTGAGCTGGGCGGCTATGCTGTTTGCCGCCGGGATAGGCATCGACCTGATGTTCTTTTCCGTTGCCGAGCCGGTGACGCAGTATATGCAGCCGCCGGAAGGTGCCGGGCAAACCATCGAGGCCGCGCGCCAGGCGATGGTCTGGACGCTGTTCCACTACGGGCTAACCGGCTGGTCGATGTATGCGCTGATGGGCATCGCGCTGGGCTACTTCAGCTATCGCTATAACCTGCCGCTGACGATTCGCTCGGCGCTGTACCCCATTTTCGGCAAGAAAATTAACGGCCCGATCGGCCACACGGTGGATATCGCGGCGGTGATTGGTACGATTTTCGGTATCGCCACTACGCTTGGGATTGGCGTTGTGCAGCTGAACTACGGGCTGAACGTGCTGTTTGATATCCCGGATAGCCTGGGTGCCAAAGCGGCATTGATCGTGCTGTCGGTGGTTATCGCCACTATTTCGGTGACCTCCGGCGTCGATAAAGGCATTCGAATCCTTTCCGAGCTGAACGTGGCGTTAGCGCTGGGGTTAATCCTGTTCGTGCTGTTTATGGGCAACACCGAATTCCTGCTCAACGCGCTGGTGCTGAACGTGGGCGATTACATCAACCGCTTTATGGGCATGACATTAAACAGCTTTGCGTTTGACCGCCCGGTGGAATGGATGAACAACTGGACCCTGTTCTTCTGGGCCTGGTGGGTGGCGTGGTCGCCGTTTGTCGGCCTGTTCCTCGCCCGAATCTCCCGTGGCCGCACCATTCGTGAGTTTGTGCTCGGCACGCTGATTATTCCTTTCACCTTTACCCTGCTGTGGCTTTCAGTGTTCGGCAACAGCGCGCTCTACGAAATTATTCACGGCGACGGCACCTTTGCTCAGGAAGCGATGGCCCACCCGGAACGCGGCTTCTACAGCCTGCTGGCGCAGTATCCCGGCTTTACCTTTAGCGCATCCGTAGCGACGATTACCGGGCTGCTGTTCTACGTCACTTCGGCGGACTCCGGCGCGCTGGTGCTGGGGAACTTCACCTCTAAGCTGAAGGATATCAACAGCGATGCGCCCAACTGGCTGCGCATTTTCTGGTCCATTGCTATTGGCCTGCTGACCATGGGGATGCTGATGACCAACGGTATTTCCGCGCTGCAGAACATGACGGTGATTATGGGGCTGCCGTTCAGCTTCGTGATCTTCTTCGTGATGGCCGGATTGTATAAATCCCTGAAGATAGAGGATTACCGCCGCGTCAGCGCCAGCCGCGACACCGCGCCGTACATGATGACCGCGCAGGACCGCCTCGGCTGGAAAAAACGCCTGTCCCGGCTGATGAACTACCCCGGCACGCGCTATACCCAGAAGATGATGGACACCGTTTGCTACCCGGCAATGGAAGAGGTTTCTCAGGAGCTGGAGCTGCGTGGTGCGAAGGTCGAGCTTTCCGTCGAGCCGCCGCTGCCGGATGAAAAACTGGGGCACCTGGAGCTGCGGGTACATATGGGCGACGAGCAAAACTTCGTCTACCAGATCTGGCCGCAGAAATACTCGGTGCCGGGCTTTACCTACCGCGCCCGCAGCGGTAAATCAACCTATTACCGGCTGGAAACCTTCCTGCTGGAGGGCAGCCAGGGCAATGACCTGATGGATTACAGCAAAGAACAGGTGATCATCGACATTCTCGACCAGTACGAACGCCACCTGAACTTTATCCATCTGCACCGTGAAGCGCCGGGCAACAGCATTACGTTCCCGAACGTGTAGCGTCTAACAAATCCTCTTATACGCGGCGGGCGTGATGCCCATCCGGCGCACAAAAGCCCGCCGCAGCGTATCTACCCCAGAAAACCCGCTGGCGGCGGGGATCGCCTTCACCGGCAGCTTGCCGGACTCCAGCAACTGTCTTGCCTTCGCCACCTTCTCCGCTTCCAGCCAGTCTCCCGGCGTGACCTGCAGTTCGTGATGAAACAGGCGCGTTAGATGCCGCACGCTGAGGTGTATATGCGCCGCCATTTGCCGTACGGTGGTCACCTCCGCTATGTTGGCGATTGTCCAGCGCTGGAGATCCTGCAGCGCGCTGCGCCCGCTGAGCGAAGTTTTTTGCTCGCGGATAAAGTGGTTTTGGTTCACTGGCCGCTTAAAGAACATCACCAGCCTGGCGGCAACCTCCTGCGCCACTTCCCGGCCAAGATCCTCCTCCACCAGCCGCAGGGCAAGGTCTAACCCAGAGGTCACGCCCGCTGCCGTGCGTAGCGGACCGTCCATGACGTACAGCGCATCGGCGGTAACATCGGTGTCTGGATAGCGGGCCGCTAAAAGCGATGAAGCCGACCAGTGGGTGGTCACCTTCTTGCCGCTTAACAATCCTGTTTGCGCCAGCAAAAGCGCGCCGGTGCAGACGGAGCCAAAACGGCGGCTCTGCTCGCAAAGTCCGGTCATTATCTGGCGCTGTTTATCGCTAAGCGTTCTGTCTGCCGCATCCGGCGCACCGGCGACCAAAAATGTAGTTTCCCGGCCGCTAACCGCCGTTTCAAGCACATCATCAGCCAGCATTTTGACGCCGGAAGAAGCCACAACTGTCGCTGCTTCCAGCGCAATAATGCGGGATTGGTAAACCTCGCGATGCAGCACGCGATTTGCCTCGGCAAATACGTCCAGCGGACCTGATACATCCAGCAGCTGTACGCCGGGCACCGCCAGGATCAGGATTTGATGCGCCATTCTTTTCTCCACGTCGCGAAGTACGGCATAAGTCTTAAATCGTCGCAATGCGATCATTTAAGACATCTCAACTGCGGCCTATGCTACTCCAACCCCAACGTGAGGAGAAAGAGATGAGCTTAAAAATTAACGGCATTGCCATTCCGGACAGCAAAATGGCCCGTGAAGCCACGCAGCTGGTACGTGATACCGAATCAGATTTGCTGTTCCACCACTCCAGCCGGGTTTATTACTGGGCCGCGCTGGCCGGGCAACGCCGTGAACTGAAGGTTGACCACGAGCTGCTGTACATCGGCTGCATGTTCCACGACATGGGGCTGACCCACGAACACTGCAGCTGCGACAAGCGCTTTGAAGTGGACGGCGCGTTTGCCGCGCAGGATTTTATGCGCCAGTACGGCGTCAATCAGGCCGATATCGACAAAGTGTGGACGGCGATTGCGCTGCATACCACGCCGGGAATCCCGGAATTTATGGCCCCGGAAATTGCGCTGGTGACGGCAGGCGTAGAAATGGATGTGCTGGGGATTGATTACGATAAATTCAGCGACGAACAGCGCGAGCAGGTGGTGAAGCAGCACCCTCGCCCGGCGGCATTTAAAGAAGAGATTATTCAGGCATTTTACGACGGGATTAATAACAAACCGGCCACCACGTTTGGCAACGTGAAGGCCGATGTCATTCAGGATAAAGAACCTGGGTTCGAACCGCTGAACTTCTGCAGCATTATTCGTGCTTCCCGCTGGGCTGGTTAAGCAACCTCAGGCGGGTGACTTAACTGTCACCTGCCCTGTACGGCGGCGATGGTATCAAGCCCGGTACCCGGCTGTGGATCGTGAGCAAAAGCGCCAATGACCATAAGAGAAAGTACGATTGCCAGAAAGATGTTTTTCATAACGTGTGTTAACCGCTTGCCGCACTGATTAGGACCGCCGCTATGCTAAAAGAAAAAGGCTCAAATTGATAAAGGAAATTTTCAAAGAAACGTCAGTTTTTGAATATTCCTCATATTATTCCACTTTTTGCCCTTGCGTCCGGCCGAAAACAAGATATATCCACCCCCCGGGGGCTCACGGTTAATATTTAATTTTGTATTTTTCGCGGAATATTTACGATCGCTGCGGATCGCCGCCTCTCGCTGGCACGAGCTGCGGCGGTGATGGGGAAAAATCAGGCCGGTTTTATCACGCCAATACGCACCAGCATCGCTGAAAAATCATCAAGGCTGATGCCGTGGTTCGGGTGGTCGAAACGTAAATTGAAGTTTTTCTGCAGAAGGTCATAGACCTCTTGCGCTCGGGTAAACACCGGGGCATTTTCCCCTACGCTTGAAAGCGTATTTTTAGTGCCGTCCGCATGGTAAAGGCTCAGCGCCAGGCAATAACGGAAGTGGGATTCAGGCCAGGTCGAAACGTAGTGGTTCCCGGCTTCGTAATCAGAGTCGTACTGCGGTTCGAGGCTAAAGCGATAGAGGTTAATCGCCTTGTCGGCGGCATGGAATTTCAGCAGCCAGTCGTGCTCAACCCGTTCGAAACTATAAACGCCATGCGTCGTCGGCTGCATTTCGCCTTCCACAAGACGAACCGGCTCGGGTAACGTTTTACCGCCGAAGCCGACGTCGGCTACCCAGGCCTGGCCGTCGATAGTCACTTTCGTGAGCCGATGCGTTCTGGCGGGCATCTGCGGCGGGTTGGCCAGCAGCACGCGGGCCGCTAAGTTTTCCACCTCAAACCCCAGCTCAGCGAGCACGTTACGGAACAGGCCGTTTTGCTCAAAACACCAGCCGCCGCGCCCGGCCACCACCAGCTTTTCAAAAACGCTGTCGTCGTCGATATGGATCGTTCTGCGAAGCAGAACATCCAGGTTTTCAAACGGAATAGCGCAGGTGTGCGCCAGGTGCAGCCCACGCAGGGTTTCTAACGTCGCAGTACGCGCCTCCTGGTAGTTGATACGGTCGAAATAAAGCGCCAGATCTAATGCCATTTTTCCGATTCCATGCTGATAATGAATGGCGTCACTATAAATCCGCAGACCGCAAGACAGATGATCGTTAGTGCTTTAGAGCATGCCGTTTCTGCCCGGCACGCCATACAGTTTGTACATAAGTTTCTCCCGGCTTTCGCGTTATGTGTAGAATAGCCGCCCTATCAGCGTCTGCGAGAAGGAAGCCTGCAATGAAAGCGAAATCTGTGACACTGTACGATGTTGCCGAGTCGGCTGGCGTCTCGTACCAGACGGTCTCACGCGTGATCAATCAGGCTTCACACGTTTCAGAGAAGACCCGGCAAAAAGTAGAAGACGCGATGAAAGCGCTGAACTACGTGCCGAACCGCGTGGCGCAGCAGCTGGCGGGGAAACTCAGCCAGACGCTTGGCCTGGCGACCACCACCCTTTCCCTGCATGCCCCTTCTCAGATCGCGGCGGCGATAAAATCCAAAGCCGGCGAGCTGCAGTTCAATGTGATGATTTCGATGGTTGAGCAGCCCGGTGCAGCTGCGGCCAGCGCCGCCGTGCAGAGTTTACTTGCCCAGCGCGTTGACGGCCTGATTGTGAACATCCCGCTGGAAACGGCTGAAGTAGAAGCCGTGCAGACTGCCTGCGGCAGCGTTCCTGTTCTGTTCCTGGACGTTTCACCGGACGTTTCGGCTAACCATATCGTTACCGACTCCGCGTCAGGCGCTGACATTGCTGTGGCACATCTGGTCACGCTGGGTCATCGCCATATTGCCTTGCTTGCCGGCCCCGAAAATTCAGTCTCCGCCCGGCTGCGGCTTGAAGGCTGGCAGCGCTCTCTGGCGCAGCATCAGCTTGCACCTGTGGCGTTTATGCGGGGGGACTGGAGTTCCCTTTCTGGCTACCAGCAGGTTAGCCAGCTTTTACGCGATGAGCAGAAGCCGACGGCGATCCTTGTGGCTAACGATCAGATGGCGCTGGGCGCGCTCCGAGCCATTCACGAAGCCGGGTTTGCGGTGCCGCAGGATGTTTCCGTTATTGGCTTTGATGACACCGCAGACAGCGCCTGTTTTCTTCCCCCGCTGACCACCATCCGGCAGGATTTCAGGCAGCTCGGTGAAGCGAGCGTAAACGGCATCCTGGCGCTCATTCAGCATGAAGATACATTCACGGCGCTGCAGCCGGTAAGCCTTGTGGAGCGTAAGACGACCGCCGCACCAGGTAGCCTGATGCAGCCCACGGCGACGCAGCTGGCCGACGAGCTTTCACGCCTCGCGCACCAGATTTCTCGCCTGAAATAAAGCCTGAATTGTTTGTGAAGCTCATCACCGAATACGGTGAGATGGCTTTACTCCTGAACAACTGACGCTAAATTGTGAGCGAATAACAATTATCTCACGGGCGCATCATTATGACCAACACGTCATCTTCACTCCAGGCCACTCTGGCCCGCCGCGACTGGGAAACTCCGGCCGTAACTCAGCTAAACACCCTGGCGGCTCATCCACCGTTTTCTAGCTGGCGTTCGCTGGAAGATGCCAGAGATGATAAGCGCTCACCGTCGCGGCACTCCCTTAACGGCGATTGGGCGTTTAGCTATTTCCTTCGCCCGGAAGCGGTGCCTGAAAGCTGGCTCAGCGACGATCTCCCCGATGCAGACGCCATTCCCGTGCCGTCGAACTGGCAAATGCTGGGGTACGATGCGCCCATTTATACCAACATCACCTACCCAATTCCGGTCAACCCGCCTTTTGTACCAGCAGAGAACCCAACCGGTTGTTACTCGCTCACATTTGATATTGATGACGCCTGGCTGGAGAGCGGGCAAACGCGCATTATCTTTGATGGCGTAAACTCTGCTTTTCATCTGTGGTGCAACGGCCTCTGGATGGGCTACGCCCAGGACAGCCGCCTGCCCTCAGAATTCGACCTGAGCGCGGCGCTGAAAGCGGGAAGCAACCGCATTGCGGTGATGGTCCTGCGCTGGAGTGACGGCACGTATCTGGAAGATCAGGATATGTGGCGGATGAGCGGTATTTTCCGGGATGTTACGCTGCTGCATAAGCCGGATACGCGCCTCGCAGACGTGCAATTACGGACCGGGCTTAACGAAGATTTTTCACGCGGCGAGCTACAGGCCCTGGTAGTACTGGAAGGTAAGAACGTTAGCGCCTGTGAAGTGTTGATTCAGCTCTGGCATGGCGAAACGTTGTTGCAAGAAAAGCAGCAGCCTGTCGGCAGCCAAATCATTGACGAACGTGGGGCCTGGCACGACCGCACTACCCTGCGCCTGCCGGTTGAACGGCCGCTGCTGTGGAGCGCCGAAGCCCCCCATCTCTATCGTGTCGTGGCTGTTTTGCTCCAGGGTGAACATGTTGTCGAGGCTGAAGGCTATGACGTTGGCTTCCGCAAAGTGGAAATTACCGGCGGGCTGCTGAAGCTCAACGGCAAACCGCTGCTGCTGCGCGGCACAAACCGCCATGAACATCACCCGGTAAACGGCCAGGTGATGGATGAAGAGACAATGCGGCGCGACATTCTGTTGATGAAGCAGAACAATTTTAATGCCGTGCGCTGCTCGCACTATCCAAACCACCCGCTGTGGTATCGGCTGTGTGATTTTTACGGCCTTTATGTCGTGGATGAAGCCAATATTGAAACCCACGGCATGGTGCCGATGAATCGCCTGAGCGACGACCCACTCTGGCTTCCGGCGATGACCGAGCGAGTCACCCGCATGGTGCAGCGCGATCGCAATCATCCGTCCATTATCATCTGGTCTTTGGGCAACGAGTCCGGGCACGGCAGCAATCACGATGCCCTATACCGCTGGATAAAATCCAACGATCCCACCCGACCAGTGCAGTACGAAGGCGGCGGCGCGGATACGGCGGCCACCGATATTATTTGCCCGATGTACGCCCGGGTCGATCAGGATCAGCCCTTCCCGCAGGTGCCAAAGTGGTCGATTAAGAAATGGATTGGGCTGCCTGAAGAGCACCGGCCGCTGATTCTGTGCGAATATGCCCACGCGATGGGCAACAGCTTCGGCGGCTTCAGCAAGTATTGGGCGGTGTTTCGCCAACACCCTCGCCTGCAGGGCGGTTTTGTCTGGGACTGGGTCGACCAGTCGCTGGTAAAATATGATGAAAATGGCCAGCCGTGGTCCGCGTACGGTGGCGATTTTGGCGATAAGCCTAACGACCGTCAGTTCTGCATGAACGGCCTGGTCTTTGCAGACCGCACGCCGCATCCCGCCTTATTCGAAGCTAAGCAGGCCCAGCAGTTCTTCCAGTTCCGCCTGCTGCCCGAAAACCGGCTGGAGGTCACCAGCGAATATCTGTTCCGCCATAGCGATAACGAACGGTTGGTGTGGGCGTTAAAAAGCGAAGGCGAAGTGCTGGTCAGCGGTGAACTCTCGCTGCACCTTGCGCCGGAAGAAACCCGAGTGTTTCCGCTTGAGCTGCCGGAGGTAATCAGCGCGGGCCAGGTCTGGCTGCATGTTGAAGTGCTACAGACGGCCTCGACGTCATGGAGTGAAGCCGGGCATAGCTCCGCTCGGGCACAATGGCCGCTGGCGTCGAATTTAAGGTTGCCGGGTCTCAGCCATTCCGGCTCAGCGCCTTTGCTGCAGGCGGACGACAGACACGTTGACGTGTTCCACGGCGAACAGCACTGGCGTTTTGAGCGTAGAAGCGGTCTGCTCTGCCAGTGGTTTAACCATCAGAATCCAACGCTTCTCACGCCCCTGCAGGATAATTTCACCCGCGCGCCGCTGGACAATGACATCGGCATCAGCGAAGCCGCGCACATCGACCCTGATGCCTGGGTGGAACGCTGGAAGGCCGCGGGCATGTACAACCTGACGCCCGTATTGCTTAGTTTTGACGCCGACGCATTGAGCAACGCCGTGCTGGTTCGCACCGTCCACGGCTGGCAAGGCAATGGCAATACGCTGTTTATCAGCCGTAAAAATTACCTGATCGACAGCGAGGGTGAGCTGAATATTACGGTAGACGTGGAGATTGCGTCCGGCGCACCGGCTCCGGCGCGTATTGGCCTCAGCTGCCAGCTTGCGGATCTGGAGCCAGAGGTCAGTTGGTTTGGGCGCGGGCCGCATGAAAACTACCCCGACCGCAAAAGCTCTGCATTGTTTGACCGATGGACGCTGGCGCTGGCCGACATGTACACGCCTTACGTTTTTCCGAGTGAAAACGGGCTGCGCTGTGACACTTCTCGGCTTGAGTACGGTAGTAATCAGTGGCGCGGCAAGTTTCACTTCAATATCAGCCGCTACGGCCAGAAACAGCTCCGGGAAGCTACTCATCGGCACTTATTGAAAGCAGAAGCTGGAAGCTGGCTGAATATCGACGGCTATCACATGGGCGTGGGCGGTGATGACTCGTGGAGCCCGAGCGTCTCGCCGGAGTTTTTACTCTCCGGGTCGCATTATCACTACGCCGTGAGCTGGAAGAAAAGGTAATGGTAAAGGCCGTCTGTTACCCAGGCGGCCTCCCCGCCATCTGGAATTCTCGACGGATTTCATGTGATTACGATCAAACTCTGAAAGACTGTGATTGACAATTTTTCTGGAGAGAAATAGCGTAGCGCCATTCTGATATCGATTTCATACATTATGACTGCAACCATTAAAGATGTGGCAGAACACGCCGGACTGTCGGTATCGACCGTTTCGCGCTTTCTGAACAACCACCCTTACATCTCTGAAGATAAAAAAGCACGTATCCACGCGGCGATGAAGGCGCTGGACTATGAGCCAAGCACCGCCGCACAGCAAATGCGCGGGGTGAAGTCGCACCGCATCGGCATTCTGGTGTCGCGGATCACCAACCCCTTCTTCGCCAATCTGGTGGATGCGCTGGAAGTCACGGCGCGTAAAAACGGCTATTCGGTGCTGATCGTGCAGAACCACGACAGCGTGGGGGAAGAAGCCAACTGCCTCGACCTGCTGAAGAAAAAGATTATTGATGGCCTGATCCTCTGCTCGGTTGAGAGCGATAAAGCGGTGCTGGAAAAATATCAGCAGCACGGCCCTATCCTGCTGTGCAACACCAGCGTGGACGGCGCTGAGCTGCCGGTGGTACGGGTGGATGATGAAGAGGCAACGTTTAACGCGATTGGCTATCTGCTGGAACAGGGTTATCAGAAAATCGCCTACTGCACCGGCGGTGATTTCCTGCAAAAAGGCCACGGCGAGCGCCGTAACCGGGGCTTCCAGAAGGCGATGACAGCCGTGGGCAGAACCATTGATAACGCGCTGATTTTTCGCAGGCTGCACACCTACAAAGACGGTATCCGCCTGGCGGAACAGCTGGCGGCGCGGCTTCCTTCCGCACGGCCCGACGTGGTGTTTACCGGCAGTGACGATGTGGCCTGCGGCCTGGTCACCTGGCTGACCAACCATGACATTCGGGTGCCGCAGGATATCGCGGTCGTCGGCTTCGATAACCTGCCGGTTTCCGAAATGGTCAGCGTGCCGATTACCACGGTGAACCAGCCTGTGGACAAGCTGGGTCAGTTCTCGGTGGAATATTTGATTGCCCTTATCGCCGGTAAACCCTACCGCTACAACAGTGACGATCTGAAAGCGGAACTGGTGCTTAGAAAGTCGGCGTAAATTTTTTTATCACAATGTGGTATCGATACCACATCATGGAGGTGGACATGTTAAAGCAGCAAGCAGGCCAGGATAACGCCTGGTGGAAAGAATCCGTGATTTACCAAATCTATCCAAGGAGCTTTAAGGACAGTAATAACGACGGGATTGGCGATCTGCCGGGGATTATCGAAAAGCTGCCCTACCTGCAGTCGCTGGGCGTGACTATGTTGTGGATTTCGCCGTTTTATCTGTCGCCGATGGCCGATAACGGCTATGACATCGCCGATTACTACGCGGTGAACCCGGAGTTCGGCGAGATGCGCGATGTGGATACGCTGATCGACAAAGCCGCAGTGCTGGGGATTAAAATCATGATCGATCTGGTGGTGAATCACACCAGCGATGAGCATCAGTGGTTCCAGCAGGCGCTGGCCGATGCGGATTCCCCCTATCGCGATTATTATCTGTTCCGCCCGGCGGTCAACGGCCTGCCGCCGAATAACTGGCGCTCGATTTTCGGCGGCAGCGCGTGGGAAAAAGTGCCGGGGGAAGAGACGTATTACCTGCACGTGTTCCATAAAAAGCAGCCTGACCTGAACTGGGAAAATCCGCAGATGCGCGAGGCGATTTACCGGATGATTAACTGGTGGCTGGAGAAAGGCGTGGCCGGATTCCGCGTGGATGCGATTACCTTTATCAAGAAAGATGCCGACTACGCCTCCGTGCCGGTCGACGGCGTTGACGGGCTGGGGTCGATCAAAAGCAAGGCGCGCAACCGCCCCGGCATTGACGTGTTTCTGAACGAGCTGAAGGAAAACACCTTTGATAAATATGCCTGCGTCACCGTCGGCGAAGCGCCGGGCGTTCCCTATGCGGAGTACGGCCAGTTTATCGGCGAAAACGGCTACTTCGATATGATTTTTGACTTCCACGCGGCGGATATTGATGTGGAAAACGGCTCGGAGTGGTTCCGCCGCCGCGACTGGACGGTGGCCGAGTTCCGCGAGGCGCTGTTCGACAGCCAGAACGCCTTTGCGCAGTGCGGCTGGGGCACCAGCTTTATCGAGAATCACGACCAGCCGCGAGCGCTGTCGAAACTGGTTCACCCCGATTACCAGAATGCGACTGGTGCCAAGTGCCTGGCGGCAATGTACTTCTTCCTGCGCGGCACGCCGTACATCTATCAGGGGCAGGAACTGGGCATGGCTAACTTCTGCCGCAGCGATATCAGCGAATTCGACGATATTTCCAGCATTGATAACTATCATCGCGCGCTGGCGGAAGGCTTCTCCGCGCGGCAGTCGCTGGCGTTCGTCAATCACCGCTCGCGTGACAACTCGCGCACGCCGTTCCCGTGGGACAACACGGTGAACAGCGGATTTAATCAGGGGGCGAAACCCTGGCTGGCGCTGTCGGCAGAGGACGCGCTGATTAACGCCGCCGCACAGCAGCAGGATGCGCATTCAGTCTTTGCCTTTTACCAGCACCTTATTCGCCTGCGCAACAATGATTATCCTGACACATTGATCTACGGTGATTTTATCCCGCTGGAAACCGCCTCGCCGGAAATCATCAGCTATCAACGCCGCACGGCGAGTGAATACTTTACTTCTGTCACTAACCTCAGTAACCACACGGTTTATTATAAAATACCGGAGGGCGATATTATCGTTAATAACTATCCGCAGCTCAGTTCATCATTAGAGCCTTATCAAAGCATTCTTATCAAGGGAACAACCCAACATGAATAAATATAAAAACATTGCCGTTGAACTGGTGAATATCATTGGCCGGGAAAATATTATTTCCGCCACCCACTGTGCTACCCGCCTGCGATTACAGGTAAAAGATCGCGGCCTGATAGAAGATGAGAAAATAAGAAACGTCGATGAAGTGAAAGGCGTATTTTTTAACTCAGGGCAGTATCAGGTGATTCTCGGAACCGGGATTGTGAATAAAGTTTACGCCGAGTTTATGCAGGCGTTTAATATCAGCGAAGTCAGCAAGGATGAAATGAGCCGCCAGGGCAGCAGCTCGTTACAGGCGGGAATTCGCCACCTCTCGGATGTGTTTGTGCCGATCGTGCCGGTGCTGGGTGCAACGGGCCTGTTCCTTGGGCTGAAGGGCGTGCTGTTTAACGATACGGTGCTGGCGACGTTTGGCGCCAGCACCCTCGCCCTGCCGGCGTCGGTGACCACCCTGATGACCGTGCTGTGCGATACGGCCTTTGCTTTCCTGGCGGCGTTTATCTGCTGGTCGGCGTTTAAGAAGTTTGGCGGCACGCCGATTATCGGTTTTCTGATCGGGCTGATGCTGGTTTCCCCCGCCCTGCCTAACGCCTATTCGGTGGCTTACGGCAATGCGCAGCCGATCTATCTCTTCGATTTTATTCCACTGGTCGGCTATCAGGGATCGATCCTGACCGCGCTTATCACCGGCATTATCGGAGCGAAGCTGGAGAAGGTTTTCCGTCGGATTATGCCTGACTCGATGGATCTGATCTTCACCCCGTTCCTGGTGATCCTCTGCGCCGTGGCGATTGCGCTGCTGGCGCTCGGCCCGCTGGTTCACGGCTTTGAGCACTATGCGGTGATGGCTATCCAGCAGTTCCTCGCGCTGCCTGCCGGTATCGGCGGCCTGCTGATCGGCTTTATTTATCCAATTGCGGTGATGACCGGGATGCATCATATGTTCATTATGATTGAGACCTCGCTGATCGCCGGTACCGGCTTCAACCCGCTGATTACCGTCTGCGCGATGTACGGTTTCGCCAATGCCGCCGTGTGCCTGGCTATTTCCCTGAAGTCGAAAACCGTAGCGTTTAAGACCGCCGGGATCTCGGCAACCGTTACCCAGCTGCTGGGCGTTTCGGAACCTGCGCTGTTCGGTATCGTCATGCAGTCCGGTATGCGGGCGATTGCCGTAATGCTGTGCAGCTCGGCGCTGGGCGGCATGGTGCTCTCCCTACTGTCAATTAAAGCCAACGCCTATGGGCTGGCGGTGCTGCTGTCACCGCTGATGTATTTGTACGATCGCTATCAGTTTATTACCTATATCACCGTCGGCGTGGCCGTTGCAGTCTTTGCCTTTATCTGCACGCTGTTGTTGGTCAACGTGGATAATAAAAAAAGATAAATAATACAGTAAACCCTGTACTGTAAAAGCATGTTTCACCTTATTAAGGACACCCGTATGCCCTGAGTATATCTATTCAGAGCAGGGGCGATCACAGGTATTAATGATGAAAATAACATTTCTAACTTTCTGTACCCTGGCCTGTGCTTTACCTGCGCATGCAGCGGAATTAACCCTGGCAGAAATTAACGCCAGACTGGAAAAAGTGGAGGCGGAACTTAAGCTTTCACAAAATAAATTAACGCTGGCCGAAAATAAAATTGCCGTAGCGGAGAAAAGAGCCAGCGACGCAGAATTAAAAAATAAAAACAGCAAGAGCGATATTATTAATGACGATACCGAAATTAAATTTGGCGGCTACGCCCGCACCGGCATCCTGAGCGGAAAACAAGGCACCACCACCACCGTCGGTCCATCACTGACGCCGGCGGGCAGCACTGGCGGCAGCGTTGGTCGCCTGGGCAACGAGGCCGACACCTACGTCACCGCCGACTTCGACTATAAACGCCATTACGCCAACGACTCGAGCTTCCGCTACTACATGAAAATTGCCGAATGGGACAAAACCTACAACACCGACAGCGCGTTTAACGGCCAGATGAATCTGCGCCAGGCGTTTGTAGAGATGAGCAACCTCCCTGCCTTCACCGGTGCGTTTAGCGGGTCAACGCTGTGGGCGGGCAAGCGAGAGGACCGTGATAACTTCGATATCCACTGGCTGGACTCGGATATGATGAACCTGGTCGGCACCGGTGCGGGGATTTACGATGTGAAGTTCTTCGGCGATGTTAAAACCAACCTGGCTGTGTATGGGCGTAACTTCAACGATATAGATGCAATGGAGAACGTTGAATACAACAACATGACCGGCGCGGAGAATACCTTTATCCAGAATTACACCCTCTCGCTGAACAACCGCATCGGCAACTGGCAGTGGATGCTGAACGGCCTCTATTCTAAGGAAAATGACAAGCGGATCAACGATGGCCTGGCAAAGGATAATGCCGCCTCGCACGGCTTCAATACCATGTTAGCGTGGCACGGCGACAGTTTCTACGGTCTCAATAAAGGTTCGACCAAAACCGTGCTGCTTTACGGCAAAGCGCTGGGGGCTGAAGTGCGGGGGCCGGGATCGGATGGCTATCTGATCGACGATGCATGGACAGTGAAATTTGCCACCTACGGCATAACCCAGTTGAGCGACCGAATGAGCATCGCCCCGCTATTGGTGGCGCAAAGCAGCAACAGTCGCTACATCGAATCCGACCACTATGACTGGGTGACACTCAACTCACGGCTGATCCAGGAGGTTAATCAGAACTTTGCCCTGCAGTACGAGGCCAGCTATCAGTATATGGACATCGACCCGAAGGGCTTCAATGGCAATAAGCCGGTATCCGGCAGCTTCTACAAGCTGACCTTCGCGCCGACCTTTAAAATGCAGAACGTCACCGACTTCTTCGAGCGCCCGGAGATCCGTTTCTTCGTCAGCTGGATGAACTGGGACAAAAATCTGGATAACTATTCCTTGACCGATACCTTCGGCAATTCAGGCTATCACAGCGGTGGCTCGCTAATGTTCGGTACGCAGTTGGAAACCTGGTTCTGAGTTAAAGGGTTCCCCGGATGCCGTGGTCTCTTTTGGCATTCGGGGCACGAAACGATTAGCGCGTCAGGCCAAAGCTTTCATCGATAAGGCCCAGGATCAGTTCATCCGGCACCTTGTCAATTAGCACCGTCACCCAATGTTCTTTGTTCATATGGTAAGCGGGTAAAATACCCGGCTGCATTCTCAGTGAGCCTACGGCGCCAGGCATCACTTTTACGTTGAGAATATCGACGATCACATCGCTTTCCAGCCCCAGTTTTGCGGATGAAATGCTTAGCACCACGCCAAACCATTTGCGCTTGTAGCGGTGCCGCAGCACGGCGTAGTCCTTAAACTTGTCCCACGGATAGTCCGGCTCGACCTGATACTTGTCAAACACCGCAGCGAACAGCGCTTCTCGTTTCATCGTTTTTCCTTAACCGCGTAACCCGGAAACCTTATCCGGGCTCGCGGCTAGTATAACTACAATTATTCGTTGCCGGGTGCCGGCTTAACTTTTTACGGCAAGCATTTTCTTGTCCGGGCTTATCACCAGCCAGACGGAGAAACAAACAATCACCGCGCCGATAATAAACGCTTCGCTGATGGTTTCATGCAAAATGAGATATCCCCACAGCACGCCAAACGGTGGAATTAAAAAGGTCACAGTGAGGCTGCGTAATGGCCCGATATCGGCAATTAAACGGAAATAGAAAATATAGGCCACGGCGGTGCACAGAATACCCAGGCCCAGCACGCTGAACCAGACATTGCCCTGCAGCCAGTTGATTGAAGGCCCCGTCGCCACGCTCCAGGCAAAGAACGGCAGCAGGAAAAGCGTGGCACCAATTTGGCTGCCGAAAGCGACGATTTTAGGGTCAAGTCCGCCCTTGTTGGAGATCCAGCGGCGGGTTAAAAAGCCCGCCACGCCGTAGCAGCTCGTGGCTACCAGGCAGGCAATAATCCCGGCAATTTTGTCCTCGTTTGACTGTGCGTCACCGACCGAGGTAATCACCATAATCCCCGCCAGGCCCAGCACTACGCCCAGCCATTTTCGTGCCGTTAATTTTTCACCAAAGAAAGAGAACCCAATAATGGCGCCCATTAGCGGCGTGGTTGCGTTTAAAATAGCGGAGTACCCGGCCGGTAGCCATTTTGCGGCCAGGCAATACATAAAGAAAGGCAGCCCGGAGTTAATCGCGCCTAAAATAAGCGCCGAACGGAATTTTCCTTCAAAGCGAAAAGAAGACCTAAGGGTGAAAAGAATCACCGCCAGCCCTACAAAACCAAAAAATACCCTTAAAAATGCCGTGTTTACCGCCCCGAACTCCGGCGCCGCTATTTTCATAAAAAGGAAGCTGGCTCCCCACACCGCGGCAAGAAATAACAGCCTGATATAATCTGACACACGCATGCCTTCACCCTTCCCCATAAAATAAGCGCTCGTTTATCATTTTGTTCGCTTAAACACGTTAAGCCAGCCAGACTTTAAACGAGCGCCCGAGAAAGAAAAACCGTTTTCTGTTTGTGGAGAATGAGTTAGCAAGATTTAGGGGAATTTAGACGACCCGCCAAACTCGAGATAAATTTTTGCCAGATTTTGCAGCTGATTAAAGCGATTTTCATCCAGCAACAGTTCCGCCTGGCGACGTTTTTCCTGGGCATCGAGCCAGAATGAAATACGCGCTGCCCCCTGACGGTAGCGCACTTCATTCAGCCGCTCTGACTTACGCGCAAGCGCCAGCCCCTCCCGGAGCCTTAATTCCTGCGCCAACAGCTGATTGCGCAGGGAGAGTTCGTCTTCAATGCTGCTCATTGCTTTATAAAGCGACTGTTTAAACGCCAGCACTCGCTGCTCGTAATCGTTACGGGCGATTTTCACCTCCACGCCCCGCTGCCGCCACTCGAGGAACGGTAGCGTCAGGCTCGCGCCAACGGAACCGATTGGGTTATGCAGCACTTTCAGCAGCGAGCTGCTGCCGGTGCCAAGAGATCCCGTCAGGCTGAACGCGGGATAGTATTCGGTACGCCGGATATCAACATTGGCCAGCGCTTCACGCACCCGCCACTCTTGCGCGCTGATATCAGGCCGATGCATCAGCACGCTGGCAGGAATGTTCGCGTTAACCTGCGGCAGGGTTCCTTTTGGCAGTTTTGTTGGCTCCACAACAGCGCTGCCCGGCGCGGTACCGAGCAATACTGCCTGTTGGTTAAGCCCCAGCAGGCGTTCCCTCTGCAGCCCGGTGAGTCGATTTTCCTGCGCCAGCAGGCTTTGTTGAGCGTCAACGACATCCAGGGCTGAAGCTCCACCTGCACGATAGCGAGCCTCCGCCAGACGCAGCGTCTCTTTTGCATAGCCGATGCTCTGCTGGAGCACGTCGATTTGTTGGTTCACAAAGCCGATGCGCCAGTAATTATTGCTGGTCTCTGAAAGCAGCGTCAGGCGTGCGGCGCGTAAATCTTCTTCGCTGGCATGACTTGCCCACTCCGCCGCATCGCGCTGGCGGGCTATTTTCCCCCAGAGATCCAGCTCATAGCTGGTGCTGAGGCTGGCAGAGCTGCCTTTTGTCCAGCCGGACGAGTTATTCAGCGGGGTTTTTCCGTCTACGCCCAGCGAAGCTTTTAGCCCAGGATCGTTGGCGATACCGACTCTTTCCGCGTCCAGTCGCGCCCGGTACACCCGCAGCACGGCGATAGCCACGTCGTTATTGCTTGCCATGACCTGGCGCAGCCAGCTATCGAGCTGGGGATCGTTAAACGCTTTCCAGTCAAACGGGGCAATGTTTCCGACCGGCTCGCTCTTGTTCCAGCTGGCGGGATAGCTCACTTCGGGCGCGTGATAATCGCTTTTAAGCGTATTTGCGCAGCCTGCGCTGAACGCGGCGGCAAGGCATATAGCCAAAGGTGATAAAATTTTCATAGGTTACTCGCTGGCCAGTGAAACGACCGGGTCCATCCTTGCCGCTTTGCGGGCGGGGAGATAACCGAAGATCATGCCGATTAATGTTGAACAACAGAACGCGGCGGCAGCGGCCTGCCACGAATAAATAGCCGTGAACATTCCGCCCGCCAGGGCGGTAAATAACGCGCCTGCGGCATAAGAAAGCGCAATGCCCAGCGCCCCGCCAATCAGGCAAACCAGTACGGCTTCAATCATAAACTGCTGCATGATGTCGCTCCGTCGCGCACCTACCGCCATGCGCACGCCGATTTCATGGGTTCTTTCGGTCACGGAGACCAGCATGATGTTCATCACCCCGATACTGCCGATCATCAGCGAGATGCAGGCGACCATCAGAATCAAAATGCTAAAGGTCATCGAGGTGCGTTCGATAGATTTTCTGATCTGTTCGAAGTTATAGAGCTGGAAATCTTTCACGCCGTGGCGCTGGGTTAGCAGCTGAGAAATGGCGCTTACCGCCGCCTCGTTAGCCACATTGTCTTTGAGTCGGACGCTGATGCTGCTCAAAACCGGTTTGCCTACCATGCGGTACATCACCGTGCTGTAGGGCATCCACACGGTAATGCGGTTAGGCGCGTAGCTCCGGTTGTTACTTTGGGCGATGCCCACCACGCGTGCCGGAACGGAACCCAGAAAAACGATTTGCCCCAGCGCCTGCAGCCCGGCGTCGTCGAATAGCGCTTTGCGGGCGTTCTCATCGATAATCACTTCCTGCAGCGCGTTACGATCGTCCCTGAAGGTAGCCCCTTGCAGAAGCTGAATGCCGTTTACGCGGAAGTGATCTCGCCCGACGCCGTTGATCGAAGCGGTTGCGGATTTACCGAGAAAACGAATGTTGTCTGAGGCGCTAACCTCCGGGCTTACGCTGTCGACAAAGCCCTGCTTCGCCAGCGCCTCAGCGTCTGCCGGCACCAGCGTTCGAATGCCCTCGATGCTGTCATCAAAGAAATCCCGGCCGGGATAGATGCTGACCACGTTGGTACCCAGATCCTTAATATTCTCCAGCGTCTTCTGCTTCGCCCCCTCGCCCAGCGCCACAACGGTGACCACGGCGGCAATACCGAAAATTATCCCGGTCATGGTTAGCGTGGTACGTAAACGGTGCGCGTTCATCGCTTTGAGCGCCATTTGCAGCGATTCACGCGTACGGTCGAGCAAGCTTTGCCAGCGGCTTTGCCGGGTACGGTTGGGCGGCGGCAGCGTTTCCGTGGCGGTTACGCAACTGCCGCTATCGGCGATAATTTCGCCGTCGCGCAGCTCGATAATACGCCGTGCGTGCTGTGCCACTTTCATATCGTGGGTCACCATCACCACCGTATGGCCGCGCTGGTTAAGCTCGCTCAGGATGGCTAACACTTCCTGCCCGGACTGAGAATCCAGCGCGCCGGTCGGCTCATCCGCCAGAATTATCTCCCCACCGTTAATCAGCGAGCGGGCAATACTCACGCGCTGCTGCTGGCCGCCGGAAAGCTCGCCGGGCTTATGGTGCTCGCGGCCTTCCAGCCCAAGCCTGCCAAGCAAAGCCGCCGCCCGCAGCCGACGTTTGTCGCGCTCGCTGTTGGCGTAAATGGCCGGGATCTCAACGTTGCCCAGGGCGCTAAGGTCGGGCATCAAATGGTAGCGCTGGAAGATAAAGCCGATATGTTCCCGGCGCACCCTGGCCAGCTCATCCGGCGAAAGTTGAGCGGCGTTTTGCCCGCCGATGAAGTAATCCCCGCGGTCGGGCACGTCAAGGCAGCCCATAATGTTCATCAGGGTCGATTTACCCGAACCCGAGGCGCCAATGATGGCCACCATTTCTCCCGCCGCGATGGTCAGACTCACGTTTTTCAGGACGGTCAGCGCCTGGCCGCCGTTGCCATAGGTCCGGCTGATACCCTTCAGCTCAATGATGTTGCTCACAGCACAAACCCTTCCCCAGGCGCTTTCTCACCCGGCTGCGACAGCACCACATTTTCCCCGACGTTTAAGCCCTCGAGGATCTGAATATCCACGTTGTTGGTAATCCCGGTTTTCACCTCCCGGGTTTCCAGCTTGCCGTTAGCCGTGAGCACCTGAACCTGCTGCTTATTTTCTTCGGCTTTACGCACGGCCTGGATCGGCACCAACAGCGTATCTTTGGCTTCTCCGGCTAGCAGCGTGACCTGAGCGGTCATCGCTATACGGAGACGATTCTCTGGGTTTGGAACGTCGAGCAGAGCGTTGTAATAGACGGACGCATTGGAAGTGCCAGAACCGGATGCCGTGCTGCTGCCGGCAAGAGAGTCATCTTTCATTACCGACTCCGGCGCCAGCTCAACGGTGCGCAGCGTCGCGTCATAGTGTTTGTCCGGCTCGGAGAAAATCGTGAAGCGGGCTTTTTGACCGGCAGAAATTTTGGTGATATCGGCCTCAGAGATCTGCGCCTTGATGGTCATGACGTCGAGACGGGCCAGCTTAATAATGGTCGGCGCGCTCTGGCTGGAGTTTACGGTCTGCCCCTGCTGCGTGACAACGGCGATAACAATGCCGTCCATCGGCGCCAGGACTCGCGTATAGCCAAGGTCGACCTTTTTCTTATCAACCTCTATCTGCGCCTGAACAAGTTTGGCATTCAGTGACAGTAATTCAGCGCGCGTGGTGGCAAGCGTTGCCTCGGCAGATTCAAAATCTTCGCGCGAGCTGGCATCTTCACTCAGCATCTGGCGCTGGCGTTTAAATCGCAGTTCAGATTGTTTCAGGAGCGCTTGCTTAGCCTGCAGATCGGCTTTGACCACGTTTAGCGCTGCTTCGGCGTTACGCAGGTCGTTCCGCTGCGGCACGTCATCAATGTCGGCAATCGACTGCCCTTTGGTCACGTGGTCGCCCAGCTTCACTTTAAGCGACTTGACCTGGCCTGAAACCTGCGCCCCGACGTTAACGCGTTCAATGGCGTCGATGCGGCCGGTCGCCAGGACGGAATTTTCTATATCCCCCTTGCGCACGGGGGCCGTGACATAGTCGGGCACATCCGGGCTTCTCAGAAAGAAGAACAACGCGATGATAAGAACGGTGAGTAGCACCACGGCCAGGGCGACGGCGCGGCGCGAGAGGAATTTCGTTAGCATTGTGCAGGTTTTCCATAACGATTAAAGCGGTGATCCAGGGCCTCATAGTGAACGCCCCAGTCTCTACTGGAGCTAAACACGACGCATCAGTTTAGATTTTATCCTGAAGAGGACAAAGGGCTACCTGTTTACGTCACTGAGACTCATTGCGCTTAATTTCGTTCCTGCAAGGAGAGATTATTCTGCGTTATTTAAGCGTTTCGTGTCGCGGCAACGAGAGCGTAAACGTACTGCCGCGCCCGGGCCATCCTGCACCGCCTGCGGCGGTAAGACGACAACGTCCGGCGTGCTGCCGGCGCCAATAGGGTCAAACTGATTAATGCTGACCATCGGCAAGGTGCTGCCCGGTTGCGCAAGGCTGCCGCGAGCCGTTTTTTTGACCATTTAATGTTCATGATGCAGCCCTTCTCAGAGTCCTGGTATATCAGGAATGTTACGCCCGTCACACCAACAGAACGCCGCCACTAAAATGACAAGTTTGTAATTTTGATTCTCATTCAATTTTCTGGCAGGATTCCTCGCCCTCTTTTTTACGGCCCCCGCAGCCAGAATTAACGGGCGGAAAAGGACGGCGCTTTTTAACTCAAAGGCAGACAGGAATCTCAATGAAAACAAAGACTGAAGCGGAACACCGCGCCGCCAAACGGCGCTGGTTGAATTCTCAGGACTCGGGGTATCACCAGGCAATGGGCAACCGCCACGTGCAGATGATTGCCATCGGCGGCGCCATCGGTACCGGCCTGTTCCTCGGCGCAGGTGCTCGCCTGCAGGCCGCAGGGCCCGCGCTGGCGTTAATCTATCTGGTTTGCGGTATTTTCTCTTTCTTCATCCTTCGCGCTTTGGGCGAGCTGGTTATCCATCGCCCTTCCAGCGGCAGCTTCGTTTCATACACCCGTGAGTTTCTCGGGGAAAAGGCCGCCTACGTTTGTGGCTGGATGTACTTCGTCAACTGGGCGATGACCGGGATCGTGGACATCACCGCCGTTGCGCTCTACATGCACTATTGGGGCGCGTTCGGGGACGTGCCGCAGTGGGTCTTCGCGCTCGGTGCGCTGGCCGTGGTCGCGGCAATGAACATGATTGGCGTGAAGTGGTTCGCCGAAATGGAGTTCTGGTTTGCGCTGGTCAAAGTGTTGGCGATCGTCGCCTTCCTGATTGTCGGGACCATTTTCCTCGGCACAGGGAAACCGATTGACGGCAACAGCACCGGCTTCCACCTGATAACCGATAACGGCGGCTTCTTCCCCCACGGCCTGCTGCCCGCGCTGGTGCTGATTCAGGGCGTAGTCTTCGCTTTCGCCTCTATTGAATTAGTCGGCACCGCGGCCGGGGAATGTAAAGACCCGAAAACCATGGTGCCAAAGGCGATCAACAGCGTTATCTGGCGTATCGGCCTGTTCTATGTCGGCTCCGTCGTGCTGCTGGTGCTGTTGCTGCCGTGGAACGCCTATCAGGCGGGACAAAGCCCGTTTGTGACCTTCTTCTCGAAGCTCGGCGTGCCTTACATCGGCGACGTGATGAACATCGTGGTGCTGACAGCCGCGCTCTCTAGTCTGAACTCTGGCCTGTACTGCACCGGGCGTATTCTGCGTTCAATGTCGATGGGCGGTTCCGCGCCGCTGTTCATGTCGAAGATGAGCAAGAATCAGGTGCCGTATGCCGGGATTCTGGTCACCAGCGGCGTGTACGTGCTTGGCGTGTTCCTCAACTATCTGGTGCCATCTCAGGTGTTTGAGATTGTATTGAATATGGCGTCACTGGGCATCATCACCTCCTGGGCGTTTATCGTGCTGTGCCAGATTCGTCTGCGCAAGGCGATTAAAGAAGGGAAAGCTGACGACGTGAGCTTCAAGCTGCCGGGCGCGCCGTTTACCTCATGGTTGACGCTGCTGTTCCTGCTCGGCGTACTGGTGCTGATGGCGATGGACTACCCGAATGGGACCTTCACCATTGCCTCTATTCCGGTGCTGGCGATTCTGCTGACGCTGGGCTGGTTTGGCGCACGTAAGCGCGTGCATGAAGTGGCCCAACAGGTTCACGACCACCACGAGTAGTGCCCCTCACCCTGACCCTCTCCCCGCCGGGGAGAGGGGATCAAGTCTCAGATTTCACTCTTTGGCATCCCTTAGTCACAAATTCCCACGATTATGTAGGGACGGCAAACATTCCGTTCACCTCCAGTCCTGTTTTATATGCAGCCATCAAACTCGTGAACGTCTCGGGAGAATCACCGTCATTCCCCCGAGACCCCGGACTCCCGGCCAAATAAATCGACCGCTAAAGCGGCAGACCTCCGTTTTATCTCCCAGTCCTGGGTCGGCTGAGATGCGTTCCCGACGTCCGGACCCTGGCCAGTCGGAGAGAAAACCGAGGCGATTTAAGCCGGAACCGTGCCTCGCTTTTAGCGTGCGGCCACGTTGAAAGTCACAGTCGCTGCAAGTCTCAAAGCCACGCCCTTGTTCCCGGCTCTCATCGCCCCCGGTTATGACCCAACTCAGGCGGGGTTGAGCTGTCGGGCGCCGGGGCTGTTCGGGGGATGGCGTTATCCCCCTCACACGTTCACCGTGCTCTGAACGTGCAGGGGAAACAGACCCTACAGTACCCCGCTATACACCACCGGCCCCGTTGGCTGCCCGGTCGGCGAGCCGCCCTGCGGCTCAAGGCTGATAGCGATCGTCACACCTCGTGACAACGTCACGTTACCGTTACTCAATTGCGTCACCGCTTTACTGTCCAACAGCCCCAGAGAAACCGGCTTCGCGCCAACCGGGATAGCCCACAGCTGCAGGCTATTACTGGCGGAGACGGAGGCCAGCTGCAGCGGCGTCAGGCGCAGCGTTTTACGGTCGCCGTCGGCGCTAACCAGCCACTGCCCCTGCTGGCCGCTGCCGTTAAGCACCATAAGCGGCGCAAGTTCAGGCGCTTTGGGGCTGAAATACGGCACCAGAGTAACGGCGGCAAGCCCGGCGGCGAGCGCCCAGCCGAGGTAGTTCCAGCTCCAGCGGGAAGGCACGACGACGTTACGCTCAGGCGGCAGGCTAAGCTGAATTTTCTTCCAGACGGTTTCCGGCGGTTGTTGCGCCTGGAGCTGACTGTCCAGCCCACCAAGCAGGGTTTGCCAGCGGCCCACGAGCGCGGCAAGCTCCGGCTCGGCCTGGAGACGTTTTTCGAAGCGCAAACGCGCCCTGCCGCGCAGCGTACCCAGCGCGTATTCAGAGGCCAGTGCGTTATCTCTTGGTTGGCTGCTGTTCATAGTCCGACGCAATCCTTAAGGTGATCCAGCGCCCTGCGGATCCAACTTTTTACCGTGCCGAGCGGCTGCTGCAGCCAGTCGGCGATATCACCGTGGGACATGCCCTGATAGTAGGCCAGCACCACGCTCTGCCGCTGTTCGCTGCTGAGTCCTTCCAGGCAGCCACGCAGGCGCCCTGCCTGCTGTTCGTCACACCAGCCGTTGTCTGCTTCGCTTTCCATATCGGCGGCGTTGTCGCTGAGTTCTTCTTCCTGGTTTGCGGCGCGGGATTGCCCGCTGCGGAGCCAGTCGATGCAGCGATTGCGAACAATATGGGTCAGCCAGGTCACGGGAGCACTTAACGCGGGATCGTAGCCTGATGCCCGGTTCCACACCGTAAGAAATGCATCATGCAGAATTTCTTCTGCCCACGCCCGCCGCTGAACGGTGCGCAGCGCGACGGCAAAAAGATGGGGCGAAGTCAGACGATAGAGTTGTTCAAATGCGCGGCGGTCGCCTTCAGCAACCGCCTGCATCAGTTTTACCTGCTGTTCTACCAGAGTTTTATCCATATTTTTCTCGACCAGGCGACAAGCCTGAATCGAGTATAGACACTCACTTCGGCATCAGTACGGTATCAATGACGTCAATAACGCCATTTTTCTGGTTCACATCATAAGTACTGATATTCGCGAGGTTGCCCTTCGCATCTTTAATTTGAATATTGTGTGGCCCGTTATTCATGAACCACAGCGGTTGGCCGTTCACGGTTTTTAATTCTGCGCTCCCGCCGCCCTGCTGGATTTTTTTCTCCAGCGCTTTCATATCGTATTTTCCGGCTACCACGTGATAGGTCAGGATACTGGTCAGCGTGGCTTTATTTTCCGGCTTGATCAAATTACTGACCGTGCCCGCAGGCAGTTTGGCAAACGCTGCATCGGTTGGGGCAAAGACGGTAAACGGCCCTTTGCTCTGCAGCGTATCCACTAAACCGGCGGCCTTCACCGCCGCGACCAGCGTAGTGTGATCTTTGGAATTCACGGCGTTCTCAACAATATTTTTTGACGGATACATCGCTGCACCGCCGACCATCACGGAATCATTCGTCATTGAGGCAATGCTCAAAGTACTGAAAAAAGCGGAGGCGCACACGGCGGAAGCAAAATACTTGTTCATGTTGAATTCCTCAATTGTAGGGAGCAAGAGAGTTGCTCACATTCTGATATACGGGTGAGGATGCGCCGCTGGATGCAGTAAAAATAAAAAATATTTCGCCGCTTCTTTCACCACTCGCAACCCATTGTTAACGTTACGTGCGTTAATGGTTTTCAAAATTTAAACACAAGAACTAACATATAAAGCTCACGATCCTGACAATTGGCGCATGCCGTAAACACCCCCTGATGAAAACAACCCAGAAAAACAAACCCCATAGCAGCAAAACCGCCCTTTCCCTTCTCCTGATCCCGGCCTTCACCCCCTGCTTTACGCAAGCCGCCGACACAACGCAAACCGATGAAACCACGCTGCTGGTGACCGCTAAGCCCACGACGGTTTCCGAACTGGATACGCCTGCTGCAGTGAGCGTTGTTTCAGGCGATGACCTGCGCCAGGCCGCGCCGCGGATAAATCTTTCGGAAAATCTCGGCAGCGTCCCTGGGCTGCAAATTCAGAACCGCCAGAACTACGCCCAGGATTTACAGCTTTCGGTGCGCGGTTTTGGTTCGCGGTCAATGTACGGTGTAAGAGGCGTGCGCATGTATGTGGACGGGATCCCGGCCACGATGCCCGATGGTCAGGGGCAAACGTCAAATATCGATCTTAATAGCGTGGAGAGCATCGAGGTGCTTCGTGGCCCGTTTTCCGCGCTGTACGGCAACTCCTCGGGCGGGGTCGTTAACGTCACAACGGAAACCGGCCGTCAGCCGCCTACGTTCGAAGCCAGCAGCTATTACGGCAGCTTCGGTAGCTGGCGCAACAGCGTGAAGGCCACCGGCTCAACCGGCGACGGCACCCATGCCGGTGACGTGGACTATGCCGTATCCGCCTCGCGCTTTACCACGCACGGCTACCGTGACCACAGCAGCGCGCAGAAAAACCTCGGCAATGCAAAGCTTGGCGTTCGCCTGAACGACGTCAGCAAGCTGACTTTGCTGTTCAACAGCGTGGACATTGACGCCAACGATCCCGGCGGCCTGACCGAGCAGGAGTGGCGGGACAATCCCAAACAAGCGCCACGGGCCGATCAGTACAATACGCGTAAAACGACGAAGCAAACTCAGGGCGGGCTGCGCTATGACCGCCAGCTCAGCGAACACGATGATTTAAGCGTGATGATGTACGCGGGCGTGCGTGAGACTACGCAGTTCCAGTCCATTCCGGCGGCAGTCCAGAAAAGCCCCACTCATCCCGGCGGCGTGATCCAACTGGCAAGACATTACCAGGGTATTGATACACGCTGGACGCACAACGGCGAACTCGGCAGCGTGCCGGTCAGCTTCACCACCGGGCTGGACTACGAGACGATGACCGAGAAGCGCAAAGGCTACGAGAACTTTGTGACGGTGAACGGCGCCACGGTGCTGGGCGAGCAAGGCAACCTGCGCCGTAACGAGCGCAACCTGATGTGGAACCTCGACCCGTACCTGCAAACCACGTGGCAGTTGACCGACAAACTCAGCCTGGATGCGGGCGTGCGCTACAGCTCGGTCTACTTTGATTCAAACGACTATTACATCGTGGGGAAAAACGGCGACGACAGCGGCAACGCCAGCTATCACAAATGGTTGCCTGCCGCCTCGTTAAAATATGCCGTCAACAATGGCTGGAATGTTTACACTTCCGCAGGCCGTGGGTTTGAAACGCCAACCATCAACGAGCTTTCTTACCGCGACAACGGCGCGTCCGGGCTGAACTTTGCTCTGCAGCCCTCGACCAGCACCACGGTTGAGGTTGGCAGTAAAAACCGCATCGGCAACGGCCTGTTTACCGCCGCCCTGTTCCAGACCGACACCGATAACGAGATCGTGGTCGATCAAAGCAACGGCGGGCGCACGACCTATAAAAATGCCGGTGAAACTCGCCGCCGTGGACTTGAGCTTTCTCTCGATCAGCAGTTCGCCGCAGACTGGCGGTTGAAAATGGCCTGGACGTACCTCGATGCCACCTACCGCAGCAACGTTTGTGGCACAAACGACTGCAACGGCAACCGGATGCCGGGCATCGCCCGCAATATGGGTTACGCGTCGTTGGGCTACGTGCCTGAAGACGGCTGGTATGCGGGCGCGGATGTTCGCTACATGAGTGATATTCAGGCCGATGACCAAAACGACGCCAAAGCGTCAACCTACACCACCGTGGGATTGAACACCGGCTACAAGCTTCAGCTGCAGCAAAACTGGCTGCTGGACATCTGGGGGCGGGTTGATAATCTGTTCGACCGCGATTACGTCGGTTCGGTGATTGTCAATGAAGGCAATGGCCGCTATTTTGAGCCAGCGCCTGGCCGTAACTACGGCGTGGGCGTCAACGTCAGCTATAGCTTCCAGTAAGCGTTTTCCCTCCGGCTAAGCCGGAGGGACATTTAAAAAGGAATTTTATGTCACCTATCCTGACCCTTCGAGATGCGGTGCTGGCCGATATCGAGACGATTTTCACCATCCGAACCAGCGTTAAAGAGAACCATCTTTCACGCGAAGAAATGGCCGAAATGGGCATTACCCCACAGACTATTGCCGATATTATTGCCGAATCCCCATGCATCTGGCTGGTCGAGGTTGATGATGAGCCCGCGGGTTTTGCCATGGCTATTGCCGAAGAGGCCTGCCTGTTTGCGATGTTCGTCCTGCCGCAGTTTGAAGGCCTGGGCCTCGGGAAATTACTGCTGAAAAAAGCCGAGGCGTTTCTGTTTGCCCAACAGCCCACCATCTGGCTTGAAACGGCGGCAAACAGCCGCGCCGCATCATTTTATCAGCGTAACGGCTGGCTGCCTGTGGGTGAGCAAGATAGCGAAGATATTCGCTTCGAAAAATCACGCCCCACAGTTGCGAAACCGTAGTTCCCTTACCGCACGTACTTAAGGTTTTTGCCCCGTCATTTGTGCCGTCAGCCAACGATATAAAATGCCCACCACGTAGCGCTGTTCCGCATCAGTCAGCGGTCTTCCCGCCGGTATTGCGTGCCATTTTGCCAGGCAACCTCTGCAGCAGGTTGCCGTGGCGTGCTGAGCAATAAAGACCGGATGGCCGCGCATAGGCGTTTGTTTGCCGTCATTTTTTGGTTCGGCAGGTGCCAGGCGGAGGGCGATAAACTCTTCTGCATGGCGGGTGACGGTTTCCGGGCCTTTATCGATGCAGTACTGGCGTTCTTTTGGGCCGAGCTGGAAACGCTGGCGAAACGGGGAGCGTGTAAGGCGCTGAAAAACGCTATCGGGATTGTTCACTGCGGCACATCTTTTCCGACTTTGAAAACGGTATGGTACGCCGCAGGGATCAAATAGCAAGTCAGGGCGTTGAACGTTCACGCCCTGGCTGACGCTAACTACGCTCGATATCTTTAGCCGCCTGATCCAGCGTGTCGATGATTTTGTACAGCGTCTCTTTCGAAAGCTCAGTGCTGCCCAGTTTAGCGTGCAGCGCCGTTTTGAAATTATGAATTGCGCGCTGTACCTCGGGTAAACGGCGGTTGCCGCCGAGAACGCCGAGGGTGGCCAGCCTGGTGGTCACCGCTTCCAGTTCGGATGGATGCTGTTCAAGCGAGGCTTTTCCTTCTGCCGTCAGCGTGAAGGATTTTTTCCCACTTTGCCCTTCGCCCACCGTGATTAAGCCCATTTCCTCCATCAGCGTCAGGTTAGGATAAATAATGCCGGGGCTCGGCACATATTCCCCTTTCGCCAGGCTTTCAATGGACTTTATAAGCTCATAACCGTGCGCCGGGCCGCCAGCCAAAAGATGCAGAATCAGCAGGCGGATGTCGTTGGCGTCAAACAGACGTTCACGGCGATGGCGGGCGCGCCCTTCCGGGTGGTTTTGTTCAGGATGAATACGCACCATCGGTCGCCTTATTTGTCATGCCAGTAGGCAACGGCGCGGACCAGGTCCGCATCCAGGCCACGCTCTTCCAGCAGGTAATCACCCAGCGCTTTCGCCTGCTTTCCTTCGCCCACAATCCAGATGTAGTAGTCGTCAGCCGGGATCTCCGCGTGCTTCAGGTACTCAGCGATTTCCCCATATGTTAACGCCTGCACTTTTGCCGCTGGAAATTCGCTCAGATAGTTCAGACTGTCGGTATTGTGGCAGTTGACCAGCACCTGAACCTGCACTTCCTTACTCAGCGACTGGAGACGGCGGCGAACGGCAGGCAGGCCGCTTTCATCTGTCACGTAAAGCTGCCAGTGATAGTCCGTTGGCGTGACCAGAGAGCCGCGTGGCCCACCGATAAACAGCTTATCTCCCGGCTGCGCTTCTTTCGCCCAGCTGCTGGCGACCCCGCCGTCGTGCAGGTAGAAATCAATCGTTAATTCGCAGCGCTCCGCGTCGAAGTCCAGCGGCGTATAGTCCCGCGACTGTGGCCGCGCGCCCTCACCCCAGACAATGCCCTCGCTGGTTATCTGCGGCGGGGTAAACTCTCCGTTTTCTGCCGGGAAGAACACTTTAATGTGGTCGTCGAACCCCTGTGAGGAAAAGTCTGCCAGCTGCGGGCTGCTGAACACGAGGCGGTAAAACGTATCGGCGATAAAGCTTTTAGTTTTTACCGTTAATTCACGAAACTTCAGTTCATTACGAACCCGAACCGGCATTTTTTTGGCATTGTTTTGTGTGGTCATAGCGTGCCTTTTAGGTATGTAAGATATATCATAGACATATCTTAGAGCACGCCATACCGCCTGTCTTTATCATTTTGCGGCGTTAACCTGCCGGCGTAAAAATGAGAATGACATGCATTTCAGTACGGCGCTACCGCGATCGCAAATTGACAAAACGATACTTTTTTGTCCTTTCCCTTATCGCAAATCAGGTTCTACACTGAGGTTGGCATCAGCCAGTTGTTCATCCACTCACCTACCATCTGACCAGGGAGGCCTGACATGTTTCCTGAGTACCGTGATTTGATTTCCCACCTGAAGTCCGAAAACCCCCGCTTTCTCAGCCTGTGTAATAAACACAACCGTCTCGATAGCGAGATTATGCGCAAGGAGGGGCCGCAAGGGACGGGATACAACGATGAAGTCGTGCAGATGAAGAAAGAAAAACTGAGGGTAAAACAAGAGCTTTACCAGATGTTGAAACAGGCCAGCCAGCCGGCCTGATAGCATTGAAACCGGGGAAGGGTTTGCCCTTCCCTTGTTGCATAAAACGGCTATATAACCACGTTCAGTTCTCGTAGAACTTCAGCCATTTTTCTGGCACCAGCAAAATTCAGATGGTCACCATCGCGGAAATCCTCCCCGACAAATACCGGGCTTTCTGAGAGATCGATAAACCGCGAATGTGCAGCCTCCAGCCCGGAGAAGCAGCTGCGATGCGTATATTTCATCCTGACGTCCAGATTGTCTACATAAGCTGCCGGGAACGGTGGCGTCAGCCAGACAACCTTCCTGCCGTGCTTCGCTAACAGAACGTCCATTTCGGCCACCCGCCGCGTATTTTCATTCAGTGTGACCTGATGATGAACCGATTTAGAGTGAGCTATGCCACGCTGCTGCGCCATCTGCTGCTGCCGGGCCGGAGGCAGAGAAGTAAGATTGCCCGTTAAATTTCGTGTGGATTCGCAAATTTGCTCCCTGAAGATGACATCATCCAGCCCGGTAATGGGCTGCCCCTGCGCTGGAAATGGCATCACCAGGCGGCTAAAGACCTGAATATCGTCCGAGGCGGATTCGCTGGCGCCCTTTATCAGATAATGGCTGTTGAGCTGGCTCCAGGCATGAATAATCTGCTGGTTAAAGTCGTCTTTTGTTTTTAGCAGATCGCTGTACAGATCAAAAAAACCCAGGCAATAAACAAAGTTCTGTACCTGCGGGTAACGCTCAAGGATATGTGCCGTCAGCTGCTGCGCCTGCTTAAGTCCCAAACTGTGGGTAGAGATATTGACGCTGTGTTCCAGCCACGCCTCAGGGAAGCCATAGAAGCTGTAAGAGTTACCAATAATAACCGTTTTAACGTCCGGGTCAGCCAGCGCAGCGTATTGCTGCGCCAGCAAATGCGTGTGCTGGATGGCATTTGTACTTAAGGGGATGAAATTATCGATCAGCAAATCATAATATGAAATGCAGGCGATGGCCTGAGGATGCTCAACCGCCAGAGCCAGTTTTAGCCCCTGAGGATCGTAAAGGATAAAAGGGGCGGTACTTGCTGCGATCTTTGCATCAAAAGCATCAATTTCCTGCTGATTTTGCTCTTCGGCATTCAGATAATAGAGATTATTAATGGCGGAAGCTCTGAATCGCGAGCCAAGCATTTGCAGCTTACTTAATTCGCCAAAATAAAAGATATCGATGCCGCTATGCGCCATAGCGTTCAACCAGAAGAGATAAAGAGCCAGATAAAGTTGGTTGAGGTTCTGCGGCTTGCCTTCAAGGCTGTCGCCTAACGCGTTGATTAAGTCCAGCGTGATACGGCTGTCATCAAGCAACGCCTGGTTTGAGAAAAGGTAATCGGCAAGTGACTGAGGCACCTGAGCCACCAGCGCCGGGTTTTCAAAATCCTTCAGGTAATGCTGAATCTGTTTCAAAAAGTGATTTTGCATGATGACATTTGCGTGATTGAAATAAATTAATTCACGATCCTATCATTGAGTGACGAAAGGCTATCGTGCAATAACCACTCACACATCCTGCTTATCCCCGGTAATGCCCTGAAAAAAGCCCGTGTTTTATCAAGGCACGCTCACCAGGCGGAAAGAAATTTCGTACAGCGCATTTAATCCCGGATAAATCTCACCAATAACCTGTTTAAGCTCTGCCAGCGTCATATTCTCCTGGCGGGCGTGCTCATCGTCCAGATCGTCAAGCAGTACCGGCGTCACGCCGATCACATCGATAGTGCAGAAATAGACGTCATCTTCATAGCGGCCGACGCGTAAACGCTGCCCTGGCTCAAAATGTGACTCACTGCTGTCGCGCAGGGTGATGGTTTTAAGCCCGGCGACAATGTCGTGCTCAAAGCGGCGGAAAAAAGTGATGTCGTTAGCCATGCTGCCTCCTGATAAACATTCGGCAGCATGATAAAGCGCTTAGACGAACGGCGCTAACGGATCTGCGGTTTCAAAAGCGATTTTTCTGTCTGCCACCGGCGGGTAAATCAGTTCCTGGGTAATCGACAGCTTAATTTTCTTCGCTTCCTCGCGCACGTGGGTCACCTTCTGCTCCCAGCCTTCGGTAAACACCGCGCCCCAGTTACCGAGGTCGAGGCAGGTGACGTAGTTAATCTGGCGATAAGGTAACGGCGCCACGTCCAGCAGGCTTGCCGCGACGTTGTACCCCACAAAACGCCCCAACATGATGGCATGCTGGCAGGTCATCAGCGCCAGGTTGCCCAAATCATCCGTCTCGGCACGTGCAACGTCACCGGTGGCAAAAATGGCTGGCTGCCCTTCCACTCGTAAAAATGCATCCACGTGCAGACGACCCTGTTTATCACGCGGGGCGCTAATCTGCTCCGTTAACGGACTGGCCTGCACGCCAGCGGTCAGAATCACCGTGCTGGAGGCAATACGCTCGCCGTCGGCCAGCACAATGCCCTCGGCATCAACTTCAAGGACGTCGGCATTCAGACGCCACTCCACGCCGAGCTCTTCGCTGGCGGTTGCAATCACGTCACGCAGCTCGCTGCTGTAGCGCCCGCCGATTTTATCGCCCCGCTCAACCACAATGACGCGAGTTTGCGTATCGGCGCCAAGCACTGCGCGTAACCTGCCGGGCAGCTCAGTGGCCATCTCAATGCCGGTAAATCCGCCGCCGCAGACGATGACCGTATTACGGGCTTCGCTCTCTGCCTGCTGCGCTAAAGCAGAGATATGCTGTTCCAGACGTAGCGCGCTCTCAAGCTGGTCGAGGTCGAACGCATGTTCCGCCGCACCTTTAATCAGATCACGTTTCAGGTTGCTGCCCGTCGCCAGAACCAGACGATCGTACTGGCGAGGCGTGCTGTTGCCCTGCTCATCCCGATACCAGACGCACTGATTTACGCTGTCGATGCGCTGCGCTTCGCCTTTCACAAAGGTCACGCCTGTAACGTCGAACAACGGCTGAAGCGGAGCGACCAGCGAAGCCACCTCGGTTTCGTAGAAACGTGGGCGCACGCGCAGCTCCGGCTGAGGGGCCAGCACGGTAATCTCAATGTCTTCGCGATCGTACATCGCCGCAAGTCTGGCCGCGCTCAGGGCCGCCCACATACCGGCAAAGCCGGCGCCAAGGATAAGGATCTTCTGTTGCATGGTTCTACTCCGATAAAGGCCGTCAGTGGCCAACGACTGCGACTATACTTGTCGCAGTTAACTGCGACAAGATCTTTCGTAGTTTATTTTCATTCCACTGTTTTAGGGGTTATAGATTGCATAGCGCGTATAAAATCCCTACATTACCTGGATTAAATGAGTCGGAGGCAGCATGGCGTTTTACAGTTCGGGCGTGGAGTACGGCATTCACAGCCTGATATGCATGGTGGATGGCAAAGGCGAAGGTCGCGAAATGAACGTGCGTGAAATCGCCGAGCTGCAGGGCGTGCCCTACGACTATCTCGGTAAAATTTTCACCAAACTGTCCAGAGCCGGACTCGTCATCAGCAGCGAAGGCAAAGGCGGCGGCTTTACCCTTTCTCGCCCGCCTGACCAAATCAGCGTGCTGGATATCGTGGAAGCCATCGACGGTGAGAAAAGCATTTTCGACTGCAAAGAGATTCGTCAGCGGCTGGCGGTTTTTGAAGAAACGCCGCCCGAATGGGCCTGTGAAGGGATTTGCGGGGTGCGTGCCGTGATGAACATCGCCCAGCAGCGTATGGAAGAGGCGCTGGCCCAGCATACCGTGCTGGATCTGGCTCGCCGTATGTACCGTAAGGCACCGGATGAGTTTGTTATCGAGGTGCAGGACTGGATCCGCGACCGCCGCAGCAGCTAGCCTCTCGCTTAGTACAATTTTGCAAATTTAAACCCAGCCAGCGTATAAGTCGCTGGCTTTTTTGTTTAAAAAAGCGTCAGAAATAGCCAGCAATGACGTTATTTAGCCATCCCCCACTCCAGACATCCGAACGGCTTTCCTTCCCTACCGCCAAAACAGCACATTATATTACTTTCAGATCTAAACGACGGGTTTATGTTCTTTAGATGCGGCAATTTGCCGCCCTATCATCCCAGACATGAACACTTTTCATGTTGTGAGAGAACGATGATTGCCGATTCCGTCCTGTACCTGATAGGTCACACCCCGCTGCTGCGGCTCAACCACCTTGATACCGGCTGCTGTGAGCTTTTGCTTAAGCTGGAAAACCAAAATCCTGGCGGTTCGATTAAAGATCGCGTTGCCCTGTCAATGATTGAGCAGGCCGAACGTAGCGGCAGGCTGCGGCCCGGCGGCACGATTATCGAAGCGACGGCGGGCAATACCGGGCTGGGGCTGGCGCTGATTGCCACGCAAAAAGGCTACCCGCTGATTCTGGTGGTGCCGGACAAAATGAGCCAGGAGAAAATTTTCCACCTGCGGGCGCTGGGCGTTGACGTGCGCCTCACCCGCTCCGATGTCACCAAAGGCCATCCTGATTATTACCAGGATTATGCCCTGCGGCTGGCGGCGGACATTCCGGGCAGTTTCTATATCGATCAGTTTTCAAACCCGGCCAACCCGCTGGCGCACGCCACGGGAACCGCCGTTGAGCTTTGGGAGCAAACCGGGGGGCACATCGACGCCATCGTTGTCGGCGTGGGCTCTGGCGGCACGCTGGGCGGCCTGCAGCAATTCTTCCACCAACACTCACCGCAAACCGAATTTGTGCTGGCCGATCCCTGCGGATCTATTCTTGCCGACGTGGTTGAGCACGGCCGACACGGCGAAGTCGGCAGCTGGCTGGTGGAAGGCATCGGCGAAGACTTTGTGCCACCGCTTGCCGACTTTGAACGCGTGCAGCACGCCTACCGCATCAGCGACCGGGAAGCTTTTACTACCGCCCGGGCGCTATTAACCCACGAAGGCATTCTCGCGGGCTCCTCAACGGGCACCCTGCTTGCCGCCGCCCTGCGCTACAGCCAGGCACAAAACACGCCCAAACGCGTGGTCACTTTTGCCTGCGACAGCGGCAATAAATATTTATCGAAAATGTTTAACGATCAATGGCTCAGCCAGCAAAACCTGGCGTAACTATTAAGGATAATTCATGAATAAATTTGCTACCCAGAGCGTGCACAGCGGCACTTTTGATGATGCACACGGCGCGGTAATGCCGCCCATTTACGCCACTTCCACTTTTGCCCAGCCGGCACCGGGCCAGCATACCGGCTTCGAATACTCGCGCAGCGGGAACCCAACCCGGCAGGCGCTGGAAACGGCGATTGCCGAACTCGAAGGCGGCCAGCGCGGATATGCGTTTGCCTCCGGCCTGGCGGCTATCTCAACCGTGCTAGAACTGTTAGACAGCGGCAGCCATATTATCGCCGTTGACGACGTGTATGGCGGCACCTGGCGGCTGATTGAGAACGTGCGCAAACGCAGCGCCGCCCTGCAGGTTAGCTGGGTGAAGCCTGACGATCTCGACGGCCTGCAGGCCGCGATTCGCCCTGAAACGCGGATGATTTGGGTAGAAACGCCGACAAACCCGCTGCTTAAGCTGGCAGATCTTGCCGCTATTGCCGACATCGCGAAGCGCCATCGCCTGATTAGCGTGGCCGATAACACTTTCGCCTCTCCCGCGCTCCAGCGTCCGCTGGAATCCGGCTTTGACATCGTGGTGCATTCGGCAACCAAATACCTGAACGGCCATTCTGATGTGGTGGCCGGGCTGGCGGTTGTAGGCGCTAATGACGAACTGGCGCAGCAGCTGGGCTATTTACAAAACGCGGTCGGCGGCGTGCTTGACCCGTTCAGCAGCTTCCTGACGCTGCGTGGCATCCGCACTCTGGCCCTGCGTATGGAAAAACACAGCGGTAACGCGTTCCAGCTCGCTCAGTGGTTAGAGACACATCCAGCAGTGGAGAAAGTGTATTTCCCGTGGCTGGAGACTCACCCGCAATATCACCTTGCCCGCCAGCAGATGTCGCAGCCCGGCGGCATGATTTCGATTGTGGTTCGTGGCGATGAAAAACGTGCAGAAGAGGTGATCCGTAAGCTGAAGCTGTTTACCCTGGCGGAAAGCCTCGGCGGCGTAGAGAGCCTGGTCAGCCAGCCTTATAGCATGACTCACGCTTCTATTCCGCTCGAACAGCGGTTGAGTAACGGCATCGTGCCGCAGCTGATTCGTTTGTCGGTCGGGATTGAAGATGCCGGAGATTTGCAGGCCGATCTCGCGCAGGCGCTGGGTTAGCGATTAATTCGCTAAAGCGCAGGAAGAAATACTGTCATAAATATAAATAATGGCCTTTTGTTTGCAAACCTGGAGTACATCCAGAGCAAGACAAAAGGCCATTTATTTGCTGTGCGTTAATAAATTAAGTCTGTTTATTATTTAGCCAAAGTACTGACGACGTAAAATATCGGCCCCGTCGTCAATCGCCTTATGAATTGCTTTCACGCTGCGCTTCTCGTCCTTTTCCGCTAAAGCTTCCAGCAAATCGTCGTAATTATGATGCCCCTGACTCATTTCTTCCGACTGCGGGTACAGATAATTAAAGCACGGCCCGATGCGCACCCAAAGCTGCTCAATTAACACGGTGAGCGTTGGCATCTCTGCGTACTCAAACAGCTGGAAACGAAACTCCCGATTAGCCTGCAGCGCGGCCTCAACGCTGACGTGCTTCGCTTCAAGAAACGCATCACAAAGCTGCTTCAGGCGGGCCAGCCTGGTTTTGTCCATGTAGCGCGCAGCCTGCTCTACCGCCATCCCTTCGAGATTTTTACGGATGGTGGTGATTTCATGGTAACGCCCCAGAGAAATTTCAGGCACCAAAAATGCCTGCGCCGGCGTGGCATCCAGCGCTCCGGAAGAGACCAGACGCAAAAGCGCCTCACGCACCGGCGTAATGCTGGTGCCAAGCTGTTCGGCAATCTCTTTGGTTACTAATCTTGCGCCGGGTTTTAAGGTTCCCACAATCAACGCACCCTTTAACCTTGCCTCAACTTGCATGGTTAAACTCATTCTTTGCGCTTTTTCTAAGTCAAGCATGTTTATTTCCTATAGCAAAATAACTACTTTGTATTTGCAGTTTAATAACTGGCTTGTCATCAATGGAGTATATAGGATATATCATGTACTCTTACCACAAATTTATACCACCATGCGAATTAACCTGACGAAACATTCGATATCCGTCAATAATTTAGACGGTAACGTATAGGGATTGACTACAAATGAAAGCATCCGGCCGTAAACTCGCAACTCTGGCTGTATTAATTAGCCTGGTAACCCCCTTTAGCTACGCAAGTGAATTAGTTATAGCCCAACCTGCTTCCGCCACCGCGATGGATCCGGGTTTTCTTAAAGAAGCCGCCACCCTGGTGGACAATATTTTCGATACTCTGGTCCTGCGTGATAAAAACATGCAGCTTCAGCCTGGCCTTGCCACAGCCTGGAAAGCGCTGGATGAAACGACATGGCAGTTCGACCTGCGCCCTGGCGTCACCTTCACCAACGGCGAACCGGTTAACGCTGCGGCGGTGAAATTCTCCATCGACCGCATCCTTGACCCGGCGAACCACGCGCCAACCATTTCCTACATCCGCACGATCAAGTCCGTAGAGGTCACCGGGGACTACCAGGTTCGCATTCACACCGACGGCCCTGACCCGCTTCTGCCTACGCGCATGAGCCGCTATCCGACCTATATCGTACCGCCTGCTTATGTAAGTAAAGTCGGTGCTGCGGAATTTGCACGAAAACCTATTGGTAGTGGAGCATATACATTAAAAGAATTTATACCAGATGAACGTGTGGTTATGCAGGCTAATCCACATTATTGGCGTGGAAAACCGACAATTGACCAGGTCACCTGGCGCCCAATTCCAGAAGCGACCGCTCGCATTACCGCCCTGTTAACAGGGGAAGTGCAGCTGGTTGACAGCGTTCCTGCCGACCTGGTTTCAGCGCTCAAAAACAAGCCCGGCATTCACCTTGAGCAGGTGAAAGGCGGTGGTCTGACGATTTACCTCGGCCTGAAGAATGGTGAGAAACCGTTAAGTGATGCCCGCGTTCGCCAGGCACTGTCGCTGGCGCTGAATCGTCAAGCCTACACCAGCCAGCTGCTGCATGGTTTTGGTACGCCAACCGGCACCATGGCTGGTGCGAAGGACTTTGGCTACCTCAATGTTCCGGCACCTGAGCAGGATGTCGCCAAAGCTAAAGCTTTGCTTAAGGAAGCGGGTTACCCGGACGGCTTTACGCTGAAATTCCAGGCGCCGCGTCGCTATATCGCCAGCGCTGAAGTCGCCCAGGCCATCGTTCAGGATTTAGCCGCTATCGGGGTGAAGGCGCAGCTTGAAGTCCCTGAATGGTCGGTTTACACCCAGCAGGTGGCCTCCGGCAAACAGGCTGAGATGTACATGCTGGCGTGGGGTTCGACCCAAACGCTGGATGCCGATGCCGCGCTGTACCCTATCCTGCACTCCGGCGAGCCGTACTCCACGGTCAGCAATCCTGAGCTGGATAAGCTGCTGAACGCCAGCCGCTCCACGGTGGATGCGAAAAAGCGTGAAGTTATCCTGCAGGACATTCAGAAAGTTGTCGCCAAAGAACAGCCGCTTATCCCGCTGTACCGCGAGGATTCTTTGTATGCCAATAGCGATAACCTGACCTTTACCGGCCGTGCCGACGCGCGTATCCCGCTGTATGACCTGAGGCTGAAATGATTTTCCCCGGACGCGCCCTGACCCGTCGCCCTCGTCGCCTGATTTCAGGCGACGGCGTGCTGGGGGGCTTATTGCTAGGCACGGTGATCCTGCTGGCGCTGGTAGCCCCGTGGCTGCCATTGCCTGATCCGTTAATCAATAACCTGGCGGATACGTTCCTGCCGCCGGGCAGCGAGACGACGAGCGGCATGCACTGGCTTGGCACCGATCAGCTCGGGCGCGATTTGCTGGCAAGGATCCTGGCGGGTACCCGCCTTTCCCTGACGGTGGTGTTACTGGCGGCGGCAATTGCCGCCGTTATCGGCACGCTGCTGGGGATGCTGGCAGGCTACATTGGCGGCTGGCTGGATGCGGTCATCATGCGCCTGATGGATATCCAGCTGGCGGTGCCGTTTATTTTGTTGATTTTGCTGGTGATGGCGCTATTTGGCACCTCACTGGAAAACATTATTCTGATCATGGGCGTGACCAGCTGGGCGATTTACGCCCGCGTGGCGCGAGCCA
Source organism: Cedecea neteri (assembly GCF_000757825.1). GTDB lineage: Bacteria > Pseudomonadota > Gammaproteobacteria > Enterobacterales > Enterobacteriaceae > Cedecea > Cedecea selenatireducens. The sequence goes on along the minus strand of NZ_CP009451.1, from coordinate 179,031 downwards.
AAACGCTCGAACTGCGCGAGCTGGAATACATCGAAGCGGTGCGCGCTATGGGCTTTTCCACGCCGCGCATTCTGCTGCGCCACATTCTTCCTAACCTCGCCACGCCGCTGGTTGTGCTGCTGACGCTGGATATCCCAAGACTTATCGTGCTCGAAGCCTCTATCGGCTTCCTTGGTATGGGGATACAGCCGCCTACGCCCACCCTCGGCAACCTGATTGGCGAAGGGCGCTCCTACATGCTGCTGGCGGAATGGCTTGTCCTGTGGCCGGGGTTGATTATTGCGGCCCTGGTGGTCGGCTGTAACCTGCTCGGCGATAGCCTGCTGCGTAAAACCCACACGAGGCTTGACTGATGCTGCGCTACATTCTCTCTCGCTTTGCTCAGGCCGTGCTGGTGATGTTTGGCGTCTCGCTGCTTATCTTTTACAGCCTGCACCTGACCGGCGACCCGGCTGCGGTGATGATGCCGCCCGGTTCTTCCCAGCAGGAAATTGATAACTTCCGCCATGCGATGGGCTTTGACCGCCCGCTGCTCTGGCAATACGGCCATTACCTTACCGGCCTGCTGCATGGCGATCTTGGCCTGTCGCTGCGCTATGAGCAGCCGGTGACAGAGCTTATCGCCCAGCGCGTGCCCGCCACGCTGCTACTGGCGGTTTCTGCTCTGGCGTGGAGTACCGCGATCGGCCTGCTGCTCGGCCTTGTCAGCGCCGTCTGGCGTAACAGCTTCTGGGATTTACTCGCTCGCCTGTTCGCCTTTAGCGGCCAGGCCGTGCCGGTATTCTGGCTAGGTCTGCTGATGATTATCTGGTTCAGCCTGCATCTGCGCTGGCTACCCTCCAGCGGCTACGGCACTTTCAGCCATCTGATCATGCCCGCCATCAGCCTTGGGGCCTATTACATGAGCGCCATCGCCCGTCTGGTGCGCGCCAGCCTGATTGATGTCCTGGCCCAGGATTACATCCGCACTGCGCAGGCCAAGGGACTAAGTTCGTGGCGGATCCTGATTCGCCACGGCCTGCGCAATGCGCTGATCCCGGTGGTCACCGTCCAGGGAATGTATTTTGCTTCTCTGCTCGGCGGCGCGCTGGTCACCGAGATTATCTTCGCCTGGCCCGGCATCGGCCGCCTTGCGGTGCAGGCGATTCAGAACCGCGACTTCCCGCTGGTGCAGGCGATTGTCCTGCTGGCCGCGCTGGTGTTCGTGGTGGTGAACCTGATCATTGATTTGCTGTACGTGGTACTCAACCCGAGGATCCGGCTATGAAGCCTCTCGATGCAACGCTGGACCTCCTGCACCAGCTCACACCCTTCCGCAGCGTGGCGGGCTATATCGACCAGCAGCGTAACCTCGCGCTATGGCTTGAGCGGTGGCTGATTGAAGAAACCGACGCCGAAGTGCTGTATCCGGTGAGCCAACAGCTTCAGGATGGTGCGCCGCCGCTGGTTCACGTGCGCATTGACATCGGTTCGCCGCGTACCCTCGTGCTGTACAACATGTACGACGTGATGCCCGCTGACGAAGAAGGCTGGGAGGTCGATCCGTTTGTCGGCGGCATTAAACACTGGTCGGACAAAGGCGACGTTTTTATTTCCCGCGGCGCAGAGAACAACAAAGGCCCGCTGGCAGGCATGCTGATGGTGGTGCGCGACCTCTATCACTCCGGCCGCCTGCACACCAACATTGAAATTCTGCTGGAAGGCGAAGAGGAGATTGGCAGCGGCAACCTGCGGCGCTACCTCGCCCGCCAGCCTTGTCCGGTAGCTCCCGCCGAAGCGGTGCTTTTCCCTTCTCTGTGCGAATACGGCGGCGGTGCCCCGCGAATTTACCTTGGCTTCACCGGCCGCAGCGGTGGCCGTCTGGTGGTAAAAGGCGGCAGCTGGGGCGGCCCTAAAGCGGCTATTCACGCCAGCAACGCGGCGTGGATCGATAACCCCGTCTGGCGGCTTGTGCAGGCGTTAAGCACCCTTGCGCCCCCTCACGCTAATGGCGTACTCGAAACGGGCGAACTGGATGAAGAAGCCAGTTCGATTCTCGACGACCTTGCGCTCGATTTTAACCTGGCGGACGAACTGACTTTCCGTCGCAGCGAGAAGTTCTCCATCAGCGGCGACAGCTTCAGCCATCTGGCTTATCTGCTGGGCAGCGCGGTGCTGAATATTTCAGAAATAGCCAGCCTGCCGCACGGGGCTCAGGGCGTCATTCCTCCCGAAGCCTTCGCCGATTTGGTACTAAGAACACCGCCCATCGTCGATGGCGAACGCCTGATGCAGCGCATGAAGGAGCAGCTTGCCAGCCCGGCGCTGGCCGGTGCCGTGCTCGAACCGGGCGACAGCTATCCGGGCTACCGTTTCAGCATTGATGACGAGGGCGTGCTTGAACTAATGACCAGCTATCACCAGCAGCAGGCAAAACCGCAAATCTGGCCCTGGGCCCCCGGCTGCGCGCCAGCTTACGCTTTCGCCGCCGTTGCCCCTGCCTTTTTGATAGGCGGCCTGGGCTACGGCGGCAACGCCCACGGCGTGAATGAATTCGTCACGCTCAGAGGCCTACAACGCTACCAACAGTCGCTCAATGACTGGCTACTCGCCTTTTAAACCACGGCCAGCACTCGGGAACCAGACAGGATAATGCATGAAAAATGTGAATGATTTTGAACGTGTTACGCTAGGATTCTTCCCCACGCCGCTGGAATCTTTACCTCGCCTTAGCGAAACGCTGGGCCTGAACGTAAAGATTAAGCGCGACGACTACAGCGGCTTTGGCGGCGGCGGCAACAAAGTCCGCAAGCTGGAGTACCTGATGGCCGAAGCCTGCCGCGAAGGCGTCAAAGTGGTGATCACCACCGGCGGGCACCAGTCTAACCATGCGCGAATGGTCGCCGCCGCCGCGCGTAAATTTGGCATGAAGCCGGTGCTGGTGCTTCGCGGTGACGAGCCGCAAACTTACCAGGGCAATCTCCTGCTGGATAAGCTGTTTGGCGCGGAGCTGCAGTTCCTCGACCCGGAAGGTTACTTCACGCAGATTGAAGGCGCGATGCAGGCGCATGCAGACGCGGCAGCGGCGCGCGGTGAAAAGCCGATGATCATTCCTCTTGGCGGCGCAACGGCGCTGGGCGCGCTGGGCTACGTTCGTGCAGTTGAGGAAATGGACGCCCAGCTTCGCGCCGCGGGCGAATCCGCGCCGGACATTATCGTGGCCCCAACAGGCTCCGGCGGAACACTCGCCGGGCTGTACGTCGGCGCCCGTCGCTACTGGCCCAAAACCAAAATTATCGGCGTCAGCGTGAGCGCCAAAGCCGACTGGTTCCAGGCCCGTATCTCGGCGATGGCCGGTGACTGCGCCAGCCTGCTGGACTGGGATCAAAGCTGGCAGCCGCAGGATATCTGGATTGAAGATGGCTTCGTCGGCAGCGCCTACGGCGTACCTTCTGAAGGCGGCATTGAGGCCATTTATCAGGTTGCTCAACAGGAAGGCGTCCTGCTGGATCCGGTTTACACTGGTAAAGCGATGCACGGTTTAATTGAGTTGGCGGAAGAAGGCCGTATTCCTGCCGGCAGCTCTGTTATTTTCATGCACTGCGGGGGCTCTCCGGCGCTCTACCCGTTCGCTCAAAAACTCCTGGAGCACTGAGTATGCAGATAGTGAACCGTCAGCAGGTCGCTGAACTCGGCGGCAACGACCCGATCAAGGCGTTGCAGGACGTTGAGGACACCGTGCGGCTGCTAAGAAACGGCGAGGCGGTGATGCCGGCGGAAACCCATGTCGATCTGGACACGCCGCTGGGCAAAGTTTACGCCCTCCCGGCAAGGGTTGGCGGACGGTTCAACGCCACAGGCGTGAAATGGACGGCCCATCGCCCTCGCGCCGCTGACGGCTATCCGCAGGCTATGGCAACGACGTTGCTCAACCGGGCGGATAACGGCTTACCGGTTGGCCTGGTGGAAAGTGGCAGCCTGACAGCAACCCGCACGGCGGCGGTGTCTGCCCTCGCCCTCAAGCTGGCGGCACCTCTGCGACCTTCACGCGTCTTATTGCTTGGCGCAGGCGTTCAGGCCCGCGCCCATCTCGATATGTTGGCCGCACATTTTCCCGATCTGGAAATGGTCTACTGCTGGAATAAAACGCCGGAGCCGCTCGCCGACATGCTCAGCCATTCTGGCGACCTGCCCTGGCCCGTTACGCAGTTTGAAACACTGAGCGATGCGTTGCGTCAGCACTGGGACGTACTGATAACCTGCACCAGCGCCAGCGAGCCGTTTTTACGCCCTGGCATCTGGCGTGCGGGGACGCTGGTGCTGCAAATTGGCTACCACGAAGTGGCTTTTGAAACGATCGCCGCCGCCGACAAAGTGGTGGTAGATCTTTGGGGCGACTTCAAGCTAACCAGCGCCAAAAGCCTGTTCCAGATGTACCGTGCCGGGCTTTTTGACGAGCAAAACGTGGCGGCAGATTTAACCAATTTGCTGGTGGATGGCTGGCGTCCTTCGGCAACCGACAGAGTTTATTTTTCCTCTTTCGGCCTTAACGTGTTTGATATCGCCCTTGCCGCTCGCGTGCTGCAGGCTGCCGTAGACCAGGGCCAGGGCAGCAATCTACCTTTTGGCTGGGAAGCTGCCGATGCTGATTAGCGCCAGTGAATTGCAAAAGCGCATGGCTGGCGGGGAGCAATTTGCGTTACTCGACGTGCGTGAACTGGAACAGTGGCAAACCGCTTCGTTACCGGGCGCGCTCAGCCTGAACGTCTACGACTATTTTGTTCCCGACTCCACGCCGGAAGGCTACGCCGCAATGGCCGGGGCCTTTGTTCATGCCTGGCAGCAGCTCAGCGTGACGAGCGGAGCCACGCCGGTGTTCTTCGAGCAAAGCGTGGGGATGCGTTCTCCGCGTGGGCTATGGTTCTTGTGGTTTGCCCTCGGTGCTGACGGGCTGATTTTAGACGGCGGCGTGGATGCCTGGGCCGCTGCAGGCGGGAAACTAACGCCGGGCCACGGCGCACAGGCGGTTGTCTCTGCCGCTGGAGCGCCCATCTGCCAGCCAGCCATGCAGCAGCTGGCCGCTACCCGCTGCGAAACGATCGATGCCGATCAGGCCTCAACGCAGCTGCTTGATGCCCGCAGGCCAACGGAATATGACGGCAGTTTCGTGCACGAATGCTGCGCCCGGGCCGGACGTATTCCCGGTTCAAAACTCTTGTTCTGGGAAGACGTGGTCGAGCATGGCCGGTTTAAATCCACCGAAGCCCTGGCCCATCTTGCCGCCGAGGCCGGATTTACGCCGTCAAAAAGGGTTATCATCTGGTGCCACCGTGGTGCTCGCGCCGCCACGGTGCTTGTCGCGCTTAAGCTTGCGGGCTACCAGGATGTGGCCGTTTACGTCGGCTCCTGGCACGAATGGGCTAGCCACCGGGAATTACCGTTGCTTAGCAGAGGCTATTAAGGTCAATTTGTAGTGTCAGTGATTCAGGCTACCAGCGGCCATAGGGATATTTTTTATCTTTGATAAACTCAGGTGTATCTCCATAATATTTATACCCGTTGGGATGTTTCGTTATCCCTCGGCAAATATCTAATTTATCTCCGGATACGGTTTTCAGGATCGATGGCGTCACGCGATAATTAGGTTCTCCCCGGGCAACACCGCTTAACCAGATGGACACTTTCCCTTCCGGAGCCAGTCCAACCTGCACAGCGTTATAATATTCATTAGCCCCCTGAGGGGCCTGGTTTACGCGCGGGATGAGCATTTTGTCCAAAATCGGTTTCGGAATGGTTAACGAAGTCTCGTACACTTTTTTATCGATTACCGAGTCCCAGCAGAAAATAATATGCCGGGGCGGACGCTCAACGTGATTCCAGTGGCCATTAAGCGTTCTGGCGTTCTCGTTCCATTCAGCAACAACACCATGCAGGGCTTTTGTGCTATCGAGGGTATTAAACTCATAGACCTTCCCCTCCGCATCCTGAACTACAGCGTATGTCACCACTGCCGGTAGAGACTTGGGTGTAAAAAAATTAAACCACCATTTGGTCGGCACACCGTTTTGTGTGGCCGCGTCGGATAAAGGTTTTCCCTGGCAGGCCGTCAGCAGAAGCAGCGGTAAAAACCAGGCTGTGCGAGTTATTTCCATATCTTATTCCCGCCTATATCGTAAATTGCCCGTAACTAATTGGTGAATATCACCAGTCACCATATGGATATACTTTGCCTTTAATAAACTCAGGCGTGTCTCCATAATATTTATACCCGTCGGGATGTTTCGTTATCCCTCGGCAAATATCTAACTTATCCCCTGATACGGTTTTCAGGACGGACGGCGTCACGCGGTAATTAGGCTCAGAACCACTTCCCTGTAACCAGACGGCCACTTTCCCCTCTGGAGCCAGGCCAATTTGCACTCGGTCGTAATACACCGTTCTTCCCCGGTAACCGGGGAACTCGCTTGGCCTGAGCATTTTTTCCAGGACAGGTTTAGGAATAGTCAGTGCAGTTTCATACACCTTCTTATCGATAATCGAGTCCCAGCAAAAAATAATATGCCGGGGTGGGCGCTCAACGTGATTCCAGTAACCTCCGGGTGCACGATCCTTATCATTCCACTCACCGATCACTTTAGGCAGGTCGGGTGTACTGTTCAGGGTATTAAATTCATAAATTTTGCCATTGGCATCCTGAACAACGGCGTATGTCACAAGGGCGGGCAACGCTTTGGGCGTGAAAAAGTCAAAGGTCCACTTGGTCGGCACACCTTTTTGCGTGGCCGCGTCGGATAAAGGTTTTCCCTGGCAGGCCGTCAGCAGAAGCAGCGGTAACAACCAGGCTGTGCGAGTTATTTCCATATTTTATTCCCGTCCATATCGTAAATTGTTCTCTGCCAGCGTTCGTCCGGCCGGTTGGTGAATGTCACCAGCTTCGCCGGTTTAACTGCGCCACGGATCATCCCCTGGTCGTCTCGCACCAGGCTGTTCCAGTTGGCCGAACAGTGGATATATTTTTCGGCCAACGTCAGGATTTCCGGCGTGGTAAAGCCGGGGGCAAGTTGCCCTTTCCGGACGGCACGGCCCATTACCATCGCTTTTTCACATAAAGCATTTAGATCTGCAGTTAACGCAAAATCTGGCACAGTTTCATCAATAGGATCAAACACCACCCCTGCATCCTGCGCCGCATCGAGCATCACCCTCAGCACTACCTTCGACCAGTCGTTATTCGTCTGGCGGTCGATTACCAGTGCAGCCCCGCTACGCTTTTGCAACGTGCCGTGGCGGTCTGCTGGCATTTTGTTGTCATGCCAGGTATCTATACTGACCTCCACAGCGTTCAGCAGTGGCGCTATCGCCGGATAGCCGTCCATCGCTTTGAGCTGTTCGCAGGTCTGCTGATAAATTTGTGTTTCAGTATCTGGTGTAGAAAGGGGAACGGTTTCAAATTCTGGCCGGGTCAGGAAGTAAACTTCATGCTCAACAGGATTGTAGCCACCGCCAATGTCGGAGTGTGCCCCAGGCAGCGCCAGCTCCGGCCACGCCGGTTTCACGCTGTTCAGCGCGAAGTTAAACCGGCATTCGTGCTGTGCGGTAATATGGAACACCTTCTCTGCCACGCCCGGCCTCAACCCTCACATCTCCGGTATCGGCGCTGTGAGGGTTGAGGCCGTTAACCGGCGTCCCGATGGCTGCGACGGTATCAAATATTCCCAGAAAGCGCGTTTTGCCTCCCGGCGTCCCGGAAAATTCCACGCCATCCAGCCCCAACTTAAGCGCCGCGATGACCGCACGTTCCTGACTGAAGACCCGGTTGGCAAAGTGGCGCGCTGCCGCTGCGCCTCGGCTGAAGCCAAAAATATCAAACTGCAGCTCTTTAATGGTGCAGAACCGGGCATCGGCGTGTCTGTCTAAATAGCCCTGAATACCGGCGGCAAGCGCCGCAACTGCTTTATCGGTTTTGCCCACCACGCCAGTATCGCCCTGGCCGGTGCCCATTCCGAAAGTGCTGTCTCCTGCCCCGTCCTCCGTACCGATACCTTCGATATAAATAGCGTACTGACCTGCTCCAGTATCAGGGGTAATCTTCTGGTTATACAGCGTATTGAGCCAGTGTACGTTACTGTAGTAGCCGATATAGCTTCCGGCCGCGGTGCCACTGACTCCACGCTTGAGCCGGATACATTGTTCTAACGCAGATGTAGACTCCGCATCATTCATCCCAAAATGTTCACCGGTACAGGCGGCCTGCCGGGCGCCGCTGTTGTTCGCGTTATTGCCTGTACCATCAAAAAACACGCCGATGGTCAGCGTGATTTCACGCTTCTTCTTCGCGGTCTGCGCACGCTGTTCAGGCTCTGCACCTGAGTTATCATTAGGCGTTTGTTTAGCTGAAGCGGAACTTGCCACTGCCTTTGAGTACTTTGTCGAAGAAACGGTTTCTTTTACATAGCAGTCAGGTATAGATGGCGTGAACCTGGCTTTACAGGGACATGAACTGATACTGTCAAGTGTTCCCGCTAATCGCTGCGTTTCATCCATAAAACTATCCGTGCCACCTAAAATCTTATAGGTGACACCTGGATTTTTTCCGCAGGAGACTAAATCACCTTCACGAGCAGCATTAGCGTCGTACCATGTAACTGTGGGGTCTCCAGTGAGTATTTTTCCACCGCAGGTGGTGCGATCCCCAACCCGGAGGTAATAACCTGTTGCCATAAATCCCTCTATTCATTGCGTGTATTTTCCCGGCGGTCATTTTACAGCCAATCGCTATAGGCACAACAAAAAGTGGACTTAAGTGAAATTTACTTAATAACAAACAGAACACGAGGCTCTATCTTCGATTTATCTCTTGCAGTGATCATCGACCTCTAGCTGCGGGCCGTTATTAGGCAGGGCTTTGTCACCCCACCTTTCGCAGTTTCAGCGCCTGCTGAATATCCGGCGCGGCGGCAATCAGCTGCTTCGTGTATTCATGCTGCGGCCGATCGAGCACCTGCTTCGTGGCCCCGGTTTCTACTATTTCACCCCGATACAGCACCACAACCCGATCGCAGGCCTGGCGGACGGCGCCGAGGTCGTGGCTGATAAACAGAACGGTTAAGCCCAGGCGGTCACGCAGATCGGCGAGCAGCGCCAGGATCTGCCCTCGTACGGAGAGGTCCAGCGCCGAAACGGCCTCGTCGGCCACCAGCAGTTCAGGCTCAAGCGCCAGCGCGCGGGCGATGGCAATACGCTGACGCTGCCCGCCGGAGAAAGCCGCAGGCAAACGCCCTGCTGCACCGGCGTCCAGCCCGACAAGCTCCAGTAATTCATTCACCCGGCTTTGAATTTCCCCTGCTGGTCTTAATTTATGAACTCGCAGCGGTTCGGCAATCTGCTCGCCTACCGCCATTTTCGGATCCAGGCTGGCGTAAGGATCCTGGAAGATAATCTGCGCCCGGCGGCGCATCCCCAATTGCTGCTCACGGCTGGCGCGACGCACGTCCAGCCCATCAAAATAATGGTGCCGCTGTCTGCCGGAATTAAGCCTATTGCCGCCCTGCCCAGCGTGGTCTTGCCCGAACCTGACTCGCCAATCAGCCCGACGATCTCGCCCCGCTCAATTTCAAGACTGGTAGGCTTGAGCACGGTTTGCCGGCTGGCAGGGAAAAACGGCAGCGCATGCGCCTGGGGATAGCTTTTGGTCAGCTGCGACAGCTGTACCAGCGGTGAACGGGTCACGTCTTTGCGCCTGGCGGCCTGCGGTTCCGGCTGGGAAGCGGCAATCAGCCTGCGGGTATAGTCGGCCTGCGGATGGGTTAGCAGCGTTGGCACATCGCCCTGCTCAACAATATTGCCCTGATACAGCACGCAGGCGCGGTCCGCATAGCGGGCAACCACGCTTAAATCGTGGGTAATAAAGAGAATGCCCATCGCCATTTCCTGCTGCAACTCCTGCAGCAGGGCCAGGATTTGTGCCTGAATGGTGACGTCGAGCGCGGTGGTAGGCTCGTCGGCAATCAGCAGCGCGGGCTTGCAGCTAATGGCGCTGGCAATCATCACCCGCTGGCGCATGCCGCCGGAAAGCTGATGAATATACTGTTTTGCCCGCTGCGCCGGGTTCACAATTCCGACCCTGTCCAGCAGCGCGACCGCCTCACGATGCGCCTGCTTCCAGCTGAGTTTTTGGTGGCGAACCAGCACTTCTGCAATCTGCTCCCCCACCTTCAACACCGGATTCATGCTGCTCATCGGTTCCTGAAAAATCGTGGCAATCTGCTGCCCGCGAAGCTCGCGCGGATATTTTTGACCGACGGCCGACACGATCTGCCCGTTAAAAATAACCTCACCGCCCGTTTGCCGAACCCCAGTTGGAAGCAGCCCCATCACCGCCAGCGAGGTTAAGGTTTTCCCGGAGCCAGACTCCCCCACCAGCGCCACGATCTCCCGGCTTTCAACGCTGAACGATGCCTCCTGCACGAGGGGCTTTCCCTCGAGCGTACTGATGCAAAGCGAGTTAACGGCTAACAGCGGGTTTTGAGCGGCCATAAGGGTTCCAGACGAGAGCTAACATCGTGATTTTTGAGACTATAATATCTGCCCAGGCACCACAAGATGATTTGCTGATAGCTTATTCATTTGGTCTTGTTCCCGGGAGTTACCCGCACGCGTAATTCCGTCGGCAAGCTTTGACTTTCACGAAAGCCTGCTCGATCAGAACAGCGAGAACAATAGCGCGACCGGGAAGCTCATCGGCCAGGTCGCCCCGACAAGGACGGAGCAAAGCAGCTTAATACGTTTGGAGTCTTTGGCGAGCAGCCAGGTGATCCCGGCGCAGATTAACGACATTACGGCGTAAAAAACCAACATGTGTTGATAAAGCGTCATACAAAGCATTACTACTTGTTAAAAAATTTTGCAAAATATGCTCTTTTTTATGACGCAGATCAAGTTTAGAAACTTACTTTACTCAGTAATAGCTGACTGCCGTCGTCGCATGCTGATGCTGGGTTTGCTGCGTGTTTCCCAGGCCGGTGACCAGCGTTATGTCGCAGGCAACGGGCGTTAGTTGTTCGTCATAACGGCAGTGGCTTTCGGCGGTTAAAAACGCCACGCCCATCGTTTCGGTCACTAATTTGTAGTCGAAAGGCCGCTTTGCGGCATCTTCGTAGCTGACTTTGGTCTGCGAGGCCACTTTGTCATTCAGATAGAAATCCACCTGCTGAGGCAGCCCACTGGTGTTGTATTCATGATGAGCAATGCGCTGGCCGCCCGGCATGAAAAAGATCTCTTTCAGCAAGCCGTTCGGCCAATAGGCGTACTTCACCTCGCCAAGATCATCCTTTCTCTTTTGCACCAGGCATTTATCATTCAGCTTGAGGGATAAAGGTTTACCGTTCTGGGTGCCAATAAGCGCGTTCCCTTCACGGCGAAGCTGCAGGACCATTTTTTGCGCCGAATCCCTGATATCCAGGCTGGTAACGCACCCGGCACGGTCCACCACCAGTTTATTTTCATAGTTTATTTCGCCGGAGGGATGCTTCATCACGGTATGCATTTCGCGCACGTTTCCGGACGGGGCGTTAAAATCAAACATCGTTGCCAGGTTGGCGATGGCCGGGTTTCTTGTCGTCTGGGCATGGGAAAAAGGACTGAAAAGCAGCGTCATCCCCAGCAAAACATAACCTTTTAATGTCATACATCTTCCTTGAACGCAGGCAGAAATTGTCCGCCGTTTACGCGTGGATGCCGGGAGCTTTAATTAAGCAGAGGGTTAAAGAGGTTTTAGCGGAACACTTTACGCGATCTGCCAGACAAAACCCACCGAAGTGGGTTTGCAGGGCACTTACAGCTTAGGAATGATCAGCACCTGTCCGGGGTAAATTTTATCCGGGTGGCTTAGCATCGGTTTATTCGCTTCAAAGATAGTGTTGTACTTGTTGGCATCGCCGTAAACATGTTTAGAAATGGCGCTCAGCGTGTCGCCCGATTTCACCGTATAGTAAGTCGCCTCCTGCACCGCATCCGTTGCCTGAATATTGTTTTCCACGCTGCTGATACCGGCCACGTTACCGACCGCCACCTGAATTTTTTCTTTCAGCGCCTGGGTCAGCCCGTCCCCGCCGGAGATCACCGCTTTGCCGTTTTCAACGGTGACATTTACCTTTTCGGCACCGGGAATGCCGCTGTTTTTCAAATGCTCCTCAAGCTTGCTGCCCCGATCGTCTTCGTTTCCTTTCAGCGAGTCCCACAGTTTCGCACCCGCGTCTTTGACAAAATCAAATAATCCCATGGTTTTTCCTCCTGTTTACTGGTCCCAGTAAGCCTGGCAAAAACAGAGGAATCCGCCAGTCGCCCGTTTCAGCAGGTCAGTGTTTAATCATCACATGCCGAATCACGGTGTAATCCTCCAGCCCGTACAGCGACATATCTTTGCCGTAGCCGGAGAGCTTTTGCCCACCGTGCGGCATCTCACTGACCAGCATAAAGTGCGTGTTGACCCAGGTGCAGCCGTACTGCAGCCTCGCGCTCAGGCGATGCGCCCGGCCAACGTCCTGCGTCCATACCGAGGATGCCAGGCCGTAGCTGGAGTCATTGGCCCACTCAAGCACCTGCTGCTCATCGTCAAACTTTGTGACGCTGACCACCGGGCCAAACACCTCTTTTTGCACGATCGCATCGCCCTGCTTCGCACCGGCCAACAGCGTTGGCTGATAGTAATAACCGTCGCCTGCCACCTTGCTGCCGCCCGTCACCACGTTGATATGAGCCAAAGCTTTAGCGTCCTCCACGGCTTTGCTCACGCGTTCAAGATGTGCCTTTGAACTCAGCGGCCCCAGCTCAGTGCTTTCGTCCTCGGGCGGCCCATATTTGAGGCTGGCAACGGCTTTGCCAAGCTGCTCAACCAGCCTGTCGTAAATGCCGCTTTGGGCATAGATCCGACACGCGGCCGTGCAATCCTGCCCGGCATTGTAAAAACCGAACGTTCGCACGCCTTCGACCACCGCCTGCAGGTCCGCATCGTCAAACACGATAACCGGCGCTTTGCCACCCAGTTCCATGTGGGTGCGTTTAATCGACGGCGCGGTGTGGCTAATAATGTGTTCTCCAGTGGCGATAGAGCCGGTCAACGACACCATCCGCACTTTGTCATGCCCGGTCAGCACATCACCCACGGTTTGCCCACGCCCGAACAGCACGTTAATCACGCCCGCAGGGAAAATATCTTTTGCCAGCTCGGCGAGCTTAAACGCGGTAAGAGGCGTAATTTCGGAAGGTTTGATAACCACGCAGTTCCCGGCGGCTAGCGCCGGCGCCAGCTTCCAGGCGGCCATCATTAGCGGATAGTTCCAGGGCGCGATAGAAGCGACCACCCCTACAGGATCCCGACGGATCATCGAGGTGTGCCCGCTCAGATATTCCCCGGCGGCCAGGCCGCTCAGGCAGCGGCTTGCCCCGGCAAAAAAGCGGAAAACGTCGACAACGGCCGGGATCTCATCATTCAGCACGCAGTGGAAAGGTTTGCCGCAGTTTTGCGATTCAAGGCGCGCAAAGGCTTCACCGTGTTGCTCTATGGCATCGGCCAGCGCCAGAAGATGCTCCGCCCGCTCCTTCGGCGTCGTCTGCCCCCATTCGGCAAACGCTTTATCTGCCGCCAGCACGGCATCGTTGACCTGCTGAACAGTGGCTTCTGCCACCTCCAGCAGCAGCTGACCGGTTGCCGGATTGTAGACCGGTTGTTTTTCCCCGAGGCCATCCACAAGCTGGCCGTTAATCAATAACTGGCTTTGCATCCCGATCTCCTTTCTCGTTCTGATAATAAGGCCTGCAGCGGCGCATTAGCGTAAAAGGACTGAGTAAAAAGCATAGTTCCGGCGGTACGTCGCCTGCGACACAGCGTAGGGATTTTCACCAGGTTGTGATGCACTGCGCAGTAAGTCGGTGAAACGGCTTCGCTCTCTTTGGTATAACAGGCGGGATAGAAAATTAGGTATCTATTGAAAATTAATATGAAAAGAAAGCAGCGCGCCCTATGCTTTAGTCAGCCCTTTTATTAATTAATCGCCGGGAGGCACTGTGACCATTTCTGCCCGTAATCAGTTAACCGGCACCATCAGCAACGTCACGGCCGGCGCCGTCAACGACGAAATCGAATTAAGCCTGAACGGCGGCGGCAAGCTGGCGCTGGTGAAAGCCTCTTCGGTGCTGATTGCGTTGAAGAAGTAAAAATTACGCTTCCGGCAGCCCTTAGGCTGCCGGGTTTGACAAGCTTACCGATAGCGCACGTCAAGCTTACTGTAGGCTACCACCGCTTCTGAACCGTCCTTGTTTTTGTCCTGGTTGTAGTTCCCCGCCTTGAAGTAAAGCTGGATGTCTGCCCAACCCTGTTTCGGATAACTGAAGGTTTTGCTGACCGTTCGTCCTCCGGCGGTGGCTTCAACCGTTACTTTCATCCCGCTATCAGTGCCTTTGGCTTTAATGCTGTAGTCGATTTTTTCCTTAAGCCCCACGCCCGAAAGCAGCGTGGTGCGTTTCTCCGCGTCGCCGTAATTCTCTTTCACGCCCGCGACTATCGCGCCGTCCTCCCAGCGCAGCTTCAGCATTTCAGAGCCGCCGGGTTTGTCGCCGTGGATTTGCGCAAAAATGATCGACCGGGTGGCCGGGTTCTTCACAACAAACACCGAGCCGCTTTGCTGATTCTCAAAATCACTGCCGTTAACAAAATTATGGGTTGCCCGCAGCTCAACCCGGGGAAACTCACTGTGCGGCGTAGAGCCAAAACCTGACGGCGCCTTAAACATCATCGCCCCCGCCGGAATAGCAGAATCACAGCCTTTTGAACCGCCGCAGTTGCTGTAGAAGTACCGGTTATGTAGCTCCGGCGTTATCTTGACCTCGTTAGGTTTTTCACTGCCGTCAAAGGATTGCAGCAAATAGTCCTTTGTCAGCACCGGATAATTTTCCCCCGGCAAGTTCTGCCCGTTTTCAGCCCATGCGCTGGCGCTCAACGTCACCAAAAGCAGGCCTACCGGCACTGCGTAACCTACTGTTTTACCCTTCATCTTTTACCCCAACGCAAAATGTAAACCCGCCCGCTCAGCTAACCATTAATCAGCGTAGATGCTTTACTTAAAATCTGTTGCTGTGGCATTTCAGTGGTAACAATGGGTTTCCGGTTCTTAACCTGATGCATAAAGGGAATATTGATGATCAAAAAACTGCTCGTTTCGGCGCTGTTTGCAGCCAGCTACTCCGCCTTCGCGCTGGCGGATAACGCGGGTGCAGCGTTTAAAACTTTTCCGCTCGGCAAGCTTGAGGTCACGGCGCTGCACGATAAAAACAACGCCCTGCCTAACGATGGCAAAGTGATGGGCGTCGACGTGGGAGAAAAAGCAGTGGCCGAAGTGCTGTCTGCGGCGGGCGCCCCGACGGACAATATTAAGCTCAGCGTCGATGCACTGCTGGTCAAAGACGGCAGCAAAGTCATTTTGCTGGATACCGGGCTTGGCCCCAACGCTCAGGGGCAGCTGATTTCGAGCCTCGCAAAGGCGGGCTATAAGCCAGAACAGATTACCGATGTGCTGATCACCCACGTTCACGGCGACCATGTTGGTGGGCTGCTGACGGCGGGCGGCAAACCGGCGTTCCCCCACGCCACGGTGCAAATCTCCGCTCCGGACTGGGCCTGGCTGCAAACGTTGCCGAAGATGAAGGCGCTGGCGGAAGCTATCCAGCCGCAGGTGAAAACCTTTAAGCCTGGCGACCAGGTGCTGCCGGGGATTACCTCTGTACCGCTGCCGGGGCATACGCCGGGGCACGTTGGCTATCAGATTGTCTCCGGCAAGCAGCGTCTGTTAGATATTGGCGACTCGGCGCACAGCTCGATTGTGTCGCTGACGAAGCCGGAATGGGCGATTGCCTATGATAACGACCGCCAGGAAGGAATAGCCAACCGCAAAGCGCTGCTGGCGAAGCTGGCCGCCGATCGCGAGCTGATTTTTGCCCCGCACTTCCCGTTCCCTGGCGTCGGTCACATCGTGGCCAAAGGCGACCATTACGTCTTCCAGCCGACAGAGTAGCCGTGCTACAGGCCGGTTCGCCGGCTTTTAAACCTCCTGCCGGTGAATCTGATACCAGACATGCCGCCGCAGCGGATGCTCCGCCGGCACCATCGGATGGTCAAACTCACCGCATCGGCGCATGCCTGATTTTTCCATCACCCGCTGTGACGGCAGGTTCGGTAACGCGGTAAAAGCGACAATGCTTTCGAGGCTGTACTCTTCAAAACCCACGCGCAGCGCCTCTCTCGCAGCTTCTGGGGCATAGCCTTTTCCCCAGAACGCGCTACGAAGCCGCCAGCCGACCTCAACGCACGGGGAAAACGGCAGCTCGTACATCGGGCGATTTAAGCCCACAAATCCCGCCAGCTCGCCGCTGTGCCGTTCTTCCACCGCCCAAAAACCAAAGCCGTTTTGCGCCATACGCTCGCGAAATGCCTCCAGATAGTTACGGCTTTCTTCCGGCGTTAATGGCTGCAAGAAATAGCGCATGACTTCGGGATCAGCATTCATCTCAGCAAACGGCGCTGCATCGTCATCGCGCCACGGCCGCAGCAGCAATCTTTCAGTCTGGTACACCTTGAAACTCCTTAATTAAGGTCTTAATTAAACGTGACAACGTCACTGCCGCCTGATGTTCTCTGTCGCCCCACGCCCACGAGGCATTGAAGCGGAAGTAGTTGTCCCACGCGCGGCCGGTGGTGAACATTTTGCCCGGCGCGATGCTTATCTTGTGCGCCAGCGCCCGCTCGTTAAGCAGGCTGGCGTCCAGCCCTTCCGGCAGCTCGATCCACAGGAAATAGCCGCTTTCGCTGCGGTGGATTTTTACCTCCGGCGGGAAGAGATCGTTCAGCGTCTGCCACGCCTGCTGTTTCCGCTCGGCCAGCATCCTGCGCAGTTTTCGCAAATGCGTGTCATAGCGGCGGGTCGCGAGGAAATCGACCAACGCCAGCTGCATCGGCGAACTCGTCGATAAGGTGCTCATCAGCTGCAATTGCTGAATGCGGCGGGCGTGTTTTCCGGCTGCCACCCAGCCGATGCGAAACCCGGCCACCAGGCATTTCGAAAACGAAGAACAATGCAGGGTCATGCCCTGATTATCGTATGCCCGCGCAGGCAGCGGCCTTTCCCGGCCATAATAAAGCTCGCTGTAGACGTCGTCCTCAATCAGCGTGACGTTATGCGCCTGCAGCAGTTTCACCAGCTGCGCTTTTTTCTCCGGCGGCAGCGTCACCCCCAGCGGGTTCTGGCTGTTGGTCATTAGCCAACAGGCCTTGACCGGATATTCCGCCAGAGCCTGGGCCAGCGCGTCGAGATCGATTCCACTCACAGGGTCGGTTGCAACCGACAACGCTTTAAGCCGCAGGCGTTCCAGCGCCTGCAGCGCGCCGTAGAAACAAGGGTTTTCGACAATCACCCAGTCGCCCGGCTCGGTGACGGCCTGCAGGCTGAGATTGAGCGCCTCAAGCGCCCCTGCGGTTATCACAATCTCATCCGGGGAAACCTGCATTCCCTGCTGGGCATAGCGCTGGGCGATGGCGTGACGTAGGGCTTCGTTACCGGGCGGCAGGCTTTCAATCACGCTGATGGCGGTGGCAGTTTTGCTGACCGCGGACATCGAGCGGTTGAGCTGCTGGAGCGGGAAAAGACGCGGATCCGGAAACGCGGAGCCAAACGGCACCACCGAAGCATCCGTGCTCGCCTGCAGGACATCAAAAATATAGGTGTTGATATCGACGGTTTCGGCGCGGGTCACCTGCACCGCCGGCGGCGTGGTACGTGCCACGGGCCGGGGCGCAACGTAGTAGCCAGACTGTGGCCGGGCAACGATTGCCCCCTGGCTCTCAAGCATCTGGTAGGCGTGGCCGACGGTCATAAAGCTCATCCCGCTGTGGCCAACCTGCTCGCGCAGCGACGGCAAACGGTCGCCCGGCTGCCAGACGCCGAGGGCAATCTGATCGAGGATCTGCTGTGCCAGCTGCTGGTACTTTTTCATGCGCTGCTCCCTGTCTATATCACAGCGCTAAAAATACGCTGTTTTGTACAACTGTTATAGTCAGAAAGTGATTTTTTAACATGAGGGTAACGGGCGGAATAACCGCCCGTGGGGATGCGAACTAAAGTATTTTACTTCACCTCGGCCAGCGCCGTTTTCTCAACGTAAGGCTTCATCAGGCTATCTGCCGTTTGCTGCGCAGATTTCGCTGCGGCTTCCGGCGTCACTTTCTGATCGTTCACCACCGCCGCCAGCTGGTTTTCCATCGCCTGGCGCACGGCAACCGTTTCATAGGTCGAGTACCACGGATGGGCATATTGCAGCTGATCCAGCGCGATTTGCGCGCGAGGATCTTTCTGCAGGTACTCTTTCATTTCCGGCGTGTCATAAGAGGCTTTCAGCGGCGAGAAGTAGCCGGTGAAGCGGCTCCACGCGCCGTTAACCTGCGGGCTAACCAGATAAGTCAGGAACTGGTAAGCCGCTTTTTTCTGCGCATCGGAAATACCTTTGAAGCTCACAAGGCTCGCGCCGCCGATAGGCACCGCGCGCTGTTCCTGGGCGGGCATCATCGCCACTTCCATATCAAAGTCTTTGCTGTTTTCGCGCATAAAGCCCAGCGCGCCGGTGCTCAGCATCGCCATGCCCAGCTTGCCGCTAAAGAAGGCGGCGCTGATTTGTTTGGAGTTCAGCACGCCAGACGGCATCACTTTGTCGCGGTAAACCATATTCTGCCAGAAGCGCAGCGCGCCGATGGTGGTCGGTGAATCGTAATACACTTCGCCCGGATAGTTTTCGTTGAAGTAGTTGCCGCCGTTGGCGCGAACCAGCGAGGAGAAGATCCAGCCGCCGTAGTCGTCGTTGGTGGACGGCAGCATAATGCCCCACTGCCCTTTGCTGGCGTCGGTCAGCTTCTTCGCATCGGCCAGCATTTCGGCCCAGGTCTGCGGAGGCTGCTTGATACCCGCCTGGTCAAACATCGTTTTGTTGTAATAAAGAATTGGCGTGGAGTTATGAAACGGGATCGCGTAGGTGACGCCCATAACCTGGGCATTTTTATGCATCGCCGGCCAGAAGTCGTTCATCAGGAAATCACCCGCCTTGCGGGGGCCGTATTTAAACAGCTCGTCCATCGGCAGGATCTCGTCCTTCAGCGCCAGGTCGGTGGTGAAGTTGGCCGACATGATCACCAACGCCGGCGGCTGCCCGGCCTTCTGTGCGGATTCAGCTTTAATTTTGGTGGTGTCGTAGCTGCCGGTAAAAATCCCGCGCACCTCAACGTCCTGCTGCGAGTCGTTAAACGCTTTGATGACGCGCGTCATCTCCATCGTCAGCTTGCCGTCGACCGGCGCCGGGAACATAAAATCAATTTTCTCTTTTGCCAATGCCGCGCCGCTCACGGCCAGCGAACAGCAAACGGCAAGCGCCCGCCATTTATGCATCAGGGGGTTAAACATGGTCAATCTCCTGGTGTAAGTTGTGGTGAAGGTCTGTGTGGAAAAGGTGAATATCCGATGAGGAAAAACCGAGGGTGAGCGTATCGCCTTTTTCTGGTACCGCCCCGCGATGGCGGCGGGTGTAGCGTAACGTCCCCAGGTGTGTGCTGACATGGAGCAGGTAATCTGCGCCCATCAGTTCTCGTTGCAGCACCGTCGCGCTCAGCGTCAGGTGCCCTTCCTCTGGCCTGTCGGTAAGATGCTCAGGACGAATACCGAGCCAGACGCTCTTTTCCGCGCTCGCCGGAGACGGCAAAGGCAGGTTCAGCGTCGCGGGCAGGATGCGGCCGTCTTCACAGGGCAGAGAAACCAAATTCATTGCGGGCGAGCCGATAAAACCGGCAACAAACAGGTTGGCTGGCCGGGCATAGAGATGCTCCGGCTTGCCCACCTGCTGCACCACGCCCCCGTTCATCACCACAATACGGTCCGCCATCGACATGGCTTCCGTCTGGTCATGGGTGACGTAAATGGTGCTGGTTTTGAGCTGATGATGCAGCGCCATGATGCTGTCGCGCACTTCGGTACGCAGGCGAGCATCCAGGTTTGAGAGCGGCTCATCCATCAGGAACAGGCGTGGATTACGCACAATAGCTCTCGCCATCGCCACGCGTTGACGCTGCCCGCCGGAGAGTTTGGCCGGTTTGCGGTCGAGCAGTTCGCCGAGCTGTAGCATCGCGGCCACCTGCTCGAGACGAGGCTGCCAGCTGGCCTTGTCTTCTTTGCGGATCTTCATGCCAAACGTGATGTTGTCGCGCACGGTCAGGTGCGGAAACAGCGCATAGTTCTGGAAAATCATCGCGAAGTTGCGCTCGCGCGGCGACATCGAGGTGATGTTCTCGCCGTGGAGCCAAATCTCACCGCTGCTGACCTCTTCCAGCCCGGCCAGCATCCGTAACAGCGTACTTTTGCCGCAGCCGGAAGGCCCTACCAGCACCACAAATTCACCTTCTTCGATGCTGAGCGACAGCGCATTCAGCGCCGCTTTGCCTTCGAACTGCTTGCTTACGTGATTCAGTCTTAACATGGCCGTTAGCGCTCATCCGTCGGGCAGCTGATCGCCGCGTCATACAGCCACGGGCCTGCATAGTGAGCCAGCGAATGCTGGTAGCTCACCCACTGCTCACCCACCTGGCGGTGCATCAGGCAGGACGGCGGCGACAGATCGTAATACGGGCGGCTGTCTTCAAAGTGGTATGGCACCTGGTGCACCGTGCCTGGAATGGTGGCGATGGTCGCCTGTCGATATTGTGTCATTGTCAGGCAGTGGTTATGGCCGCAGAAAATACGCACCAGCGACGGGAAACGCGCCACTAATTCCAGCAGCAGATGGCCGTTTTCGCAGGCGATTTTGTCCATTTGCGCATTCCCCAGCGGCAGCGGAGGATGGTGCATAAACACAGCCGTTGGCCTGTCGCCGCCCGCCGTAAGCTGCGCCTCAAGCCAGGCTACGGTGTTGTCCGTCAGCCACCCTTTGGAGTGCCCCGCCAGGCTTGAGTCGATAAACAGCAGCCGGGTAGCGAAATCGTCCACCGCATAATGAATGTTTTGCGGATCGTGCCCCAGCTGCGGGCAAAGCGGGCGCAGGTACTCCAGGAAATGCGCTTTGTCGTCGTGGTTGCCGGGGATCAGATAAAGCGGCGACTTGATGGTGCCGAGCACCTGGCGAGCGACCTGGTACTCATCCGGGCGGCCGCAGTTGACGATGTCCCCGCTGACGATCACCGCGTCGGGGCGTTCGCGTAGCGCATTCAGCTGCGAGGCCACGTCGGCATTGCCGCCGTTAATATCGATAAAGCCGTACAGCTTCTGGTTCTGACTGCGGAAATGGGTGTCGGAAATATGGGCCAATAACATCACTCAACTCCTTACTTGATGCCTGAAAAACCAAAACTTCGCAGAAACTGCTTCTGGAAGGCGATAAAGGCGAGCATCAGCGGCAGGCAGACCATAATGGTGCCCGCGCTGATGGTGCCCCACTGGCCGCCGGACTCGGCGCCCATAGCAAACGAAACCAGGCCAACAGTCAGCACCTGTTTGTCCGGGTCGTTGAGCATCATCAGCGGCCACAGATATTCGTTCCAGTGGTAGGTAATGCTCACGGTGGCGAACGCCAGCACCGACGGCCAGCACATCGGCAACAGCACGCGGTACAGCACCTGCCACCAGCGGCAACCCTCCATCAGCGCGGCCTCCTCCAGCTCTTTCGGGATGGCGAGAAACGCCTGACGCATCAGGAACACGCCAAACGCAGAGGTGAAATAAGGCATCATCACCCCGGTCAGCGTGTTGAGCAGCCCCAGCGCTTTGAGCGTCATCATGTTCGGCACCATCATCACCACCGGCATGATCATCAGCTGCACCAGGAACAGCAGAAACAGCGTCTGTTTGCCGCGGAATTCATGGCAGGCGAAAACGTATCCGGCGGTGGTAATGGTGACGAGCTGCACGAAGAAAGTGCCGAAGCTAAAAATCAGCGTGTTGGCGTACAGGCTCAGCCAGTCGGCGCTCTGCCAGGCATCACGAAAGTTATCCAGCGTCAGCGGGAAACGCGGCAGCACGGAAGCCATGCCTTCGCTAAAGGTGCTGGCGCTAAAGGCCGAGGACAGCATCCAGAGAAACGGACTCACCCACAGCAACGCCAGGCAGCACATCAGCACTGTGAGGGTGATGCCCTTTGATTTACGCAGGCGCAACCACAGCGGCTGCGGCACGCTACGCGCGTTGACAACGGGTCCAGAAAACTCAACGCTCATGGTGGGCGCCCCTTTCCAGCAACTTGAGGTTAACGAACGAGAAGACAAACAGGCCGGCCAGCGTCAGGAAAGTGGCGGCGGAGGCTTTGCCCAAATCATGCGTGTCCCAGGCGAGACTCTGGATGTAATACAGCAGCACGGTCGTGGCGTTATCCGGCCCGCCGCGCGTCATTACCGCCACGTGGTCGATTTGCGTGATCGAATAGATAAGCGCGGTGGTAATGACAAAGCTCAACGTCGGGCGCAGCAGCGGCAGCGTGACCTTAAAGAACACCTGCGATGAGGTCGCGCCTTCCATGATCGCCGCTTCACGCGCCGAGGCGGGCAGGCTTTGTAACCCTGCGAGGAAAAACAGCATGTAATAACCGGCAAACTTCCACACGCCAATCAGCGCCAGCGCGTACAGCGCACTGTTGCTGCGCCCGAGCCAGTTGTTGTTCATCGGCCCAAACAGCTTCGCCAGGTAGTAATCCAGCATGCCCATGCCCGGCATAAAGATAAACAGCCACAGCGCCGCCGCGCTGACCATCGGGATAATCATCGGGAAAAAGAAGGCCGTGCGCAGCCAGCGGTTAATGCAGTGGTTTTCCCACAGCGCGACCGCCAACAGCAGCGCCAGGACAACGCCCGGAATGACGGTCAGCACGATATAAAACAGGTTATTCACCAGCGATTTCCAGAACACCGCGTCGGCGAACAGGCGCACATAATTACCTATGCCCACGTAAGCGCCAGCGTCGCCCGCCATACGCGTATCAAACAGGCTGTCGTACACGGAGCGCACCAGCGGAAACCAGGTGAATAGCAGTAAAAAGAGTAAAGACGGCGTGAGAATCAGCCAGGGAAGCCAGGGTCGTTTTGCCATTGTCCGAAAACCTGTCGGGGGTCAGAAGTCAGACAGTATGGGAGGGATTTATGGCAGAAACGTTACCGGGAAATGGCAGTTTGGCGGTATAGAAAACAGGCAGCGCTCCGGTGGGGAGATAACTGCCTGTCGCTCAAAGAGATTGTCTTTACAGGGATATATTCTTCAGGCAAGGAAAACGCTACTGCATTTGCGCCAGGCTGGCTTTTTTGCTCTTGCGGTTATAAAGGCACAGCTCTTTGCCCGGCACCGGGTTGCTGTTCTTAAACTTGTAGTTGCCTGAAATTACCACCGCCGAATAGCCAACGTCGTCGCCAAAATCGGTGCGCTTCCCTGCAATCTTTTTCTCCTGCAGCGCGCTGATGGCAAGGCAGCTTTTTTGCACGTCTTTGTCCAACTGCTGCCAGGCTGCCTCCGAAGAAGCCAGGCTGCTAAAGGTGGTGAGTAAGACAGGAATTGCCGCGAGTATAAATCGCTTTTTCATAGTGACCTCGAAACAAAGGAATACGTACATATCAGCGTCATCAGGCTGATAATCTATAGCAATATCAGCCCGGAATTATCTGTATTGTTGTTAACGCTTAGGTTCACTAGTGGTCTGCCTCGAAAACGAAAAACATCTCACGTCAAGTCTATTCTGTTGTTATCGACTGTGCTTTGTTGCGGCAATGAAGATATTCTGTTCGAACAACACTCATTAATCATTTTTATCGTCCTTGCTTAAGGAAAATCACCTATTAATTGACCGTGCAATTCTGGCATAGGTATGCCTTACCCCTCGAATCACTATACTGTAGGCAAGAATATTCTCCGGTAATGCTATTCCCATGTAACCCGTATCACCTACATGATGTAAATCGGCACCGGTCATTTTACTCATCAGTGCTATCTGGCGGATTGTTTGGACGTCAGAACCTTCTTGAGAGGTGCCTATCGCGGTCATTGCCAGTACGCCATGAGCATGAGCAGTATCAACCAGCGATGCTACGCGCTGCTGACTCATTCCTGATACCGTTCCCGGCGCAGGAATTAAAACTATATCGGCTCCCTGTGAGGCGAACCAGATAACATCCTCTTCGCTGACAATGCTACTACCGCTTTCTTGCACAACCCCCGCACCGTGCATTTTACCGGTGATAATCACAGCTTCGTCTTTAATTGCATCACGAATGTCTCTGACAGCCACTCCCAGAGCGCGATTACTGACGCCATTATTAGGATTTCCTGTCAATACAAGAATTTTTGCACCCATATCGACCAACTTACGGGCATTTTCCGCGGTTGCTGCGCGTCCAGGTTTCATTGTCCAGATATCGTCATGAGCGACTGAAAACTCAGGGTCAACGGCTTCAAGATTCACACCAATGACACGGCCTGTCAGACGCTGCAACTCATGAAGCATATCCATAGGTGCGATGTCTGTCGGCATTCCCTGAATCATGGGATTTTCACTGTCGAACATGTTAAGCAGTAAGATGTCTGCCCCCTGTGATGCCGCAAGTTCTGCATTTGTAACATTGTTCAGTAATGGCTGAGTAACGGCGATGGTTTCACTGACCATAACCCGGCCTTCGCTGGCGCGAATGGCATACAAGAATTCATTCTTATCCATTGATGAAAAATCGGAAGCACTGCAATCCAGTAAACGTTTTTTGATCATAACGATATTTCCCTCATAGAACCTTTAATTATACCAATGGTGAACCTATAAAGGACCTTACATTAAAATTACCTGTACCCCGCAGCTCCATTTGGTTATTTTGTGATCTGAGTTTATTTAAAGGTATTGTTCCGTCATTTTAAGGATGACAATTGCAGCCTGCTGGATCACAATTGGTTCACTCATCATAAACCAGACAGGAAATCCACTAAGTCTGATGAAGACATCTCCAGTACCGGAATTTCACCTTGATAAATCCAGTAGGCTGCCGCTCTATTTGCAGCTAGTTAATTCTATAAAATCTGCAATTACTGAGGCGCGTTTACATGCAGGTGATGTTCTGCCACCGGAACGAGAACTGGCAGAAATGATGGACATTGCGCGTGGAACGGTTCGTAAAGCCTTACTACAGCTGCTTAAAGAAGGTG
This sequence comes from Cedecea neteri, assembly GCF_000757825.1. Lineage (GTDB taxonomy): Bacteria > Pseudomonadota > Gammaproteobacteria > Enterobacterales > Enterobacteriaceae > Cedecea > Cedecea selenatireducens. The sequence continues at coordinate 153,808 of NZ_CP009451.1, read as the reverse complement.
TTCTTGTGCGCAATCAAGGAGTGGGTACATTTATTGCGCCACATATACGCCAGTCATTACCGCTGCTAGAGAGCTTTAGTGAGATGGCTACGGCCAGCGGAGGCCAGGCGCAAAGTGAACTGGTGGGATACCTGCGGCGACCATGCACACCGGATGAACATAGAATCTTGCAAATGAAACAGGATAGTGGCGAAGTCGTGGAGCTGACCAGAATCAGGAAGATCAACGGTATTACTGTTTCCCTTCAGATTGCAACTTTACCAGCTCAATTTTTGAACAACATCAGTGAGCTTAGTGAGTCTTTGTACTGGCATCTGGAAAGTAAGGGAGCGCCGATATTACGGGCAACCCAGCAATTCAGCGCAGCTGTGACGGACAGTAAACTGGCTCACTACCTGAATACAAATGAGCATGAGCCCGTTTTACTGGTTACGAGAACAGGTTTTACTCATAACGATCGGCCCGTTGAATATACCCAAACCTGGTGCCTTAGCGATTACTGCGATTTTACGATTGAGTTACATCGTAAAAATCCATAAATGCTCCCGCCCATACTGGGTAAATGCCAATATGAGCGGAAGTTCACTTGCCCATCTTCGACAGCATTTCCGGCCGCATGAATTTATGGATGACCAGCATAAACAGCAGCGAAGGCACCAGTAAAATCAATGCGGTAATGGACGACGCCTGGTAATTCCCTGACATGCTGGCGTTATACAGCAGCAGCGGCAGCGTGGTGATGTCCGGGGCGCCGACGAAGAAGGTGCCGGTAAATTCATCCAGCGACTCGAGGAACACGAAGATCCCGGCGGCCATGATCCCCGCAGACGCCTGCGGCAGCACGATATGCCAGAAGGTAAACAGCGGCCCGGCACCGAGATTGCGGGAGGCCCGCGCCTGCAGCGGATCGATAGCCGAAAACGCGGCCACGCAGATCCATATCGAATACATCAGGCCATGCACGCTGTGCACGAGCACCACGCCCGCCACGGTGCCGTTCAACCCCCACTGATAGAAAAGCCGGGCGATGTTCATATATACCGTCAGGTTTGGAAATGCCTGCGGAATCAAAAACAGCAGCATGAACATCACCCGCAGCGGCATTGCCCGGCGGGACAGCGCATAGCCTGCGGGAATAGAAATCAGCAGGCAAACCAGCACCGACAGCACGGCAATAAACACGCTGGTCAACAGCGAGCCGGACACATCGCTGTACGGGCTAAACACCTGATACCAGTACTTTAATCCCCACTGGCTCGGCAAGGTATGCGGGTAAAACCAGCTTTCCGCCACCGTCCAAATCAGCAGGTTCAGCAGCGGGCCGAACATCGCAAACAGCATAAAGGCCAGCAGCAGCGCCTGCAGCGGCAGGCCGAATCGTCCTTTCAACAGTTTCATGCCTCCCCTCCTTTCTGGCGCAGGCTGTGGCGCAGATAAAACCAGGACAGCGCCCCGCAAATCACTAACGAAATCACGCCCAGCGCATTAGCCACCGCGTAGTCACTGTAGGAGTTGACGCGGAACGCCATGTCCACGGTCAACATCGTTGGCGTCCCGGCGCCAATCATCAGCGGCACGGACAGAACGGACATCATCACCACCGTAGAAAGCACCAGCGCGACGCCAATGGCCGGCAGCACCTGGGGCAAAATAATATCGAACAGAATGCGCATGCGCGAAGCCCCTAAATTTCTGGCCGCCAGCACCTGCGAAGGCTCCAGCGCCGCCATCGCCCCGCAAATAAGCAAGGTCGCAAACGCCAGCTGCTTCCAGACAAAGGTAATGATGATCCCCTTCCAGCCGAGCCAGGAAATCGTGTCCAGCGGCTGCACAAGATCGCTGGCAACCAGCATGTTATTCATCAGGCCGTTTTTGGCGAGAAACGTGCGCATCATCTGTGCGGCAACGATAAACGGAATAAACAGCGGCAGCCGGTATAGCACGCCCAGCAGCCGGACAATCAGGCGACAGGCAGACAGCGTAATCACCGCAGAAATCGTAATCGACAGCACCGCCAGCAGCGCAACCGACACCAGCACGATGAAAACCGTAAACAAAATATCGTTCGAGTAAAGCGACAGCACTTTGGCAAAATGCTGCAGGGTCAGCGCTCCGGCGTCCGAGGTAAAAGCGGCAACCAGCGAAAATCCAAGCGGATAGAGAAACAGCACCACAATCATCAGCGCGGCGGGACTCACCAGCAGCAGATAGTTTAGCGAAACGCGCATAACAAACCTTAGCACTTAAGCGCGGTGCCCAGCCGGAGCCGGGCACCGGAAAAAGATTAGTTAGAAACCTGGCTTTCGTACCCTTCTTTGATGTCGTCAAAGTAAGGGGCTATCGGGAAGCTCTTGCCGTAATCGGCGAGCGCTTTCGGGGAGATCTCGGCGAATAGCTTGCTCCAGGTGGCGTCGTCCAGCTTCGGCTTGACGTACTGCGCGTCGATGCCCGGATACCAGTTAAACTGCTTCACGATCCCGTCGGCCTGCACTTCCGGGCTGGTTGCCAGCGCGATAAACTCACGCGCCAGTTCGGGCTGCGCTGCTTTAGCTGGCGTAACGTAGTACATCGGCTGCCCCGGCATTCCCGGCGAAAGCAAGGCCAGCTTGATGGACGGCGGCAGCTTGCCCTGATCTTTCCAGGTGTAGAACATATCCACCCAAACTGGCCCCATGGCGATCTCACCGCGCGTCAGCATGTCCAGCGTCCCGGCGTTACCCGGCGTAAAGGTCACGTTTTTATTAAACGCTTTCAGCTTCTCAAACGCCTGCGACCAGTTTTTCTCTACGCTCTTGTCATACGGCAAGGCGGATAAACGCCGGGCGTCGGTGCCGTAGGCGTAAATCCAGCCGACGACAAAGCTGACGCCGGACATGCCGTTTTTAATGCCGTTGTAGCCGAACGCCTGCGGGTGCTTCGCCGCCCACGCCACCAGCTCGTCGTAAGAGGCCGGCGGCGCTTTCATGGTTTCGCTGTTCCAGGCGATGGCCGTCTGGCTCAGGAACATCGGCATTACATAGCCGTCGACGTTCACGCCCAGCGCGTTTTTGGCGTTGTCCGCCGTGACCATGCTGCCCGTTTTGATCTGCTGACGATATTTCTCCAGCAGCCCTTTTTCCACCAGTTCACCGCCCGCCTTCTGGTGCACCACGGCCACGTCGATATCCCAGGTTTTCGCCCCGCTCTGCTGCTGTGCGCTCAGTTTTTCGATGATTTTATTCGAGCCTGCGTCCCCCGGCCCGGTGCCGACCACGCGCACTTTTACGCCCGGATGCGCGGCCTCAAACTTCGGCCCCAGCCAGGTTTTAACGTAATCCACCATATTTTGGTCACCCGCGGTGGCCACGTTTAAAACAGTTTCCGCCTGTGCGCCATAACTTAAAAACAGCGCCGTGACGGCGGCAAGTCTGGTTTTAGCAAACATAATTACCCCTCAGAGAAATAGAATGGTTCAAGCCGTATGGGACGAATTAAAAATATGTAGAGCGGACTCGGGCACGTGCAGCCTGACCGCAGAATTCAGCGGTAAATTATCGGTAGAATCAGCATGGAAAAGGCGCTCCCGGCAGCGAATTGCGTAACGGTAGTTGTGGCCAATAAAGGCATTTTGCTCAACTACGCCTTCCAGCGTTAATCCACTTTCTGGCGCCTCTTTATTTAAAGATGAGAGTGCAGCGTCTGAACTTCTGAAATAAATAACCTGTTGGTTATCATTTTTTAACGAAGATAACCCCAGGACTGTCATTTCTTCTGCCGTAATATGGTTATCGGCGCCCATAAAGTCGGCGACAAAAGGCGTGGCAGGCTGCTGATAAATTTCTTCCGGGGTCCCCGTTTGTTCTATTTGCCCGTTATTCAGCACCACGATGCGGTCAGCCATGACCAATGCTTCCTGCTGGTCGTGGGTCACAATCACCGAGGTAAAGCCGAGCTTTTTCTGTAGCTGCTTGATTTCATGGCGGACATTTAACCGCACCTTTGCGTCAAGGTTGGACAGCGGCTCATCCAGCACCAGCACGTCCGGCTCAATCGCTAACGCCCGTGCCAGCGCCACACGCTGCCGCTGCCCGCCGGAAAGCTCGGTGATTTTCGCTGTGGCAAGGCCGTTAAGATTCACCATCTGCAATAGCTCGAGCACCCTGGCCTGAATAGCGTCCCGTCGCCACTTACGCAGCTTTAAGCCGTAGCCAATATTTTGCTCTACCGTTAAATGCGGCCACAGCGCGTAGCTTTGAAAGACCATGGTGATATTGCGCTGTTCCGGTGGGCTTTGGGTTATTTCATTTCCGGCGACAACAATGCGGCCCTCTTTGACGGGAATAAACCCACACAAAGCGTTTAATAATGTCGTCTTTCCACAGCCGGACGGGCCAAGTAAAGCAATCATCTCGCCTTTATTCACGGCCAGATTAATATCTTTCAGCACCACCTTATCGCCATAATTAATTTTAAGGTGCGCCATTTGCAGGTAGCTCATAACGGTATCCGAAATGTCTGTTTACGTCTTTTTTGCCCTGAATGAACACGTGTTCATTTCGCTGTAAAAAAAATGAAACGCTAGTCAGAGATGATGTGCGCCTACTGTGGCCTGTCTTTGTGACACTTTAATTAACCGCGAAAAATTTTTAGCGAGGGATAATGAAAATCGACGTGCTTGGCTGCGGCAGCGCCTTCTCCCGCTGGCAAAATACTTCCGCACTGCGGGTGATTGACGACGAGAACCGGCAGTGGCTTATCGACTGTGGCCCAACCGTGCCTCGCGCACTATGGCAGCGCGGCGGCAACATCAATGATATCGACGTGCTGTTTTTTACCCATGTGCACCCGGATCACTGCACCGGCTTAACCGCCCTGCTTAATCACTGGAAAAGTTTTGCCCGCCAAAAGCCGCTGGTGATTTACAGCCAGCCGGAACAGCGACAGGTGCTGATGCAGCTGGCGCTGCTCGCCAACTGGCCTGATGCAACGCTCTGTTTCCCGATAGAATGGCGAGACAGCGAAGCAGATTTCCGCTGGCAGAACTGGCACATTCGCACCGCCCCAACCCGCCATGAAATGGCCAATCTTGCCGTGCGCATTGATATCCGTGAACACGGCCTGTTCTACAGCGGCGACGGCAGGCCCACCGAAAGCTCAATCGCGCTGATGGCCGGAGCCGATCTGGCTTTTCAGGAGTGCGCCTCGCTGTCTGAACTTGCCGATGATGCCTCCCACGGTGATTTTCCCGGCTGCCTGAAGCTGTTTAAATCACTGGCGCTGCCGTCTCTGGGGTTGTATCACTGCAACGATGCGATTTTACCCGCGCTGAAGCTGGCCTGCCGTCCCTATGCCGGACTGTTCGTCAGCCATGACGGCCTGCAGTATGACTTCCATCAGCAGCGTTTTTACACTGAGGATTTTTTGCCTTGAGTTCGCCGATGCATAAACAGAGCGTCACCGCCGAAGACGTTGCCCGCCGTGCGGGCGTGTCTCGCGCTGTGGTTTCCCGAGCGCTAAGTAATAACGGCAGCATCTCTCCGGCTACCCGCGAGCGGGTGCTACAGGTAGCCGAAGAGCTTGGCTATCAGGTCAATTTTCTTGCTCAGGGGCTTAACCGCCGACGCAGCCATCTGATTGGCGTTATCGTCTCGCGCATCCACGATCCGTTTCGCAGCAGCCTGCTGGACGGCCTGCTCGGCGAAATTCAGCGTAACGGTTTCCAGGCGCTGGTGACCGAAATCCGCTCGGAGCAGGAGCTGGCGAAAACGCTGCGCCATTTCACCCAGTTTCGCGTCTCCGGCGTGATTGTCACCTCAGGCAAACCGCCCGAATCGCTGGTGAACGAATGCGTCCAGCAGCAGATCCCGGTGGTCGGCATCAACCGCCAGCCGGATATTCCCGGCGTGGATTATGTTTGCTCCGATAACGCCGCGGGCGCGGTGCTCGCCGCCGAACAGCTGGTCAACAGCGGCTGCCGGCGCTTTGGCTGGCTCAACAATAACCAGTCGACCTGGGCCGGTAGAATGCGCGGCGAGGCTTTCCTTCTCGCCCTGAGCGAACGCGGTGTAGACGTCGATAAAAGCCTCGTGACGCTGCTTTCCTCTGAAGAAGGTTACGAAGGTGGCTGGCAGGCAGCGGCTGAACTCGAACAGATCCCACAGGGCATTTTCTGCGCCAATGCCCAGCTAGCCTGTGGCTTTCTCGACGGCATGCGCCAGCGCGGCAAAAACGCCCCGCAGGATTTCCAGCTTATTGGCTTCGACAATACGCCGCAGACGGCGCAGTACAGCTACCGCCTCACCACCCTTAATCAGGACGTGGCAGAGATCTCACGCCTGGCGCTGATGCATCTGCTGGAGCGCGCTCGCACCCCTTCGCAACCTTCACGCACCAGTTGGGTGAAGGTTGATTTGATCCATCGGCACACGTCGCTTTCCCTTACCTAAGAGCAAAACATGACAGAACAACAGCAGCAGGCGTTATGCACGTTAATCCGCGAAGCCGGCGCCCGCGCCCAGGCGCTGCGCGATGCAGGTTTGAAAGTTGAGAAAAAAGGTCGTCAGGATTTCGTCTCACAGGCGGACGTTCTGGTTGAACAAGAGATTAAAAGCTGGCTGAAGGTCCATTGCCCGCAGGACGGTTTCCTCGGTGAAGAAAGCGGCCTTGTTGAGGGTGAGCGCGGCGTCTGGGTGCTTGACCCGGTTGACGGCACCACTAACTTTATTCTTGGCATGGACTATTGGTGCATTTCCCTCGCTTACGTCAGGCAAAGCGTGATTGAGCTGGGGATTATTTATGCGCCCGACCGCGATGAGTTCTTTTTTGCCCGGCACGGTGCGGGAGCCTTTCTTAATAACAGGCCGTTAAAGCTTCACGATCCGTCTCCGGAAAGCGTGGTCATTGGCCTGGGCCGCTCAAGCCGTGCGCCGGTTCCTCTTTATGCCCGCACCATCGAAGATGTGCTCAATGACGGCATGGAGTACCGCCGTTTCGGCGCGGGCGCATTGATGCTGGCGCACGTTGCCGCGGGCCAGGTTCACGCCTACTACGAAGAACATATGAACAGCTGGGATGCGCTGGCCGGGCTGCTGCTGATAACCGAAGCCGGCGGCACCAGCAACGCATTTCTCGCCGACGGCGGCCTGTTGAAAGGTAATCTGGTACTGGCAGGCTGCACCAGCGTGCAGGAAAGGTTAATGGTGCTGCTGGAAGCTTAAACCGTAAGACCCGTAGCCTGAAGCTGCGGGTTTTCTACCGTTAGCGCTCGATGACAAAATCTTCATCATTGGTTCGCCAGCGCAGAGGTGGCGACAGGCTGTAGTGACCTTCCTTGAGAAAACGGCGCTGCTCAAGCTCAACCCGCGACGTCTCTTCGTGAGCCTTTTCTTCCCGCATGATCTTCACTCGCGCATCTAAAAACGCATTCAGCCAGGCTTTCTCACTGCCGCCCTGTGCGGGCGTTTTGGCGACTGCATTGGCCGCCGCACGAATGCCGCCAAACGTCACTCGCTGGCTACCCGGCCCATGCATGACCAGCGCATCGTAGTAAATAAATTGCCCCAGCGTGCTCAGCCCATCTTTTTTCGCTTGCTCAACCGCAGGCTTCAAATACTGTTCAGTGAGGATCTGATCCTGCGACGCTCTAAACGCGGGATCTTGTGCAGCCTGTTTCCAGGCATCCACAAAATCAGGGTCAAGCCCGGTATGGGCGCTATCGCCTTCTGCCGCGAGTGCTTTCAGTGCGGGCAGATAATCAGAGAGCGGGTTTCCCGCCCGCATCGACGTATAGCGTGCCACAACGTCCAGCATATCTCCGTTAGCGGAGGTAAACCCGATAAGTCCGGCGGTATAACCGCGATCGTCGTCGATATCCTCTATATAGGCATACTGTTTTCGCCAGTCGAGCGAGGAGTTTTCCGCGCTGGAAACAAGTTGCATAGCAATCTCTCTTTTTGCGGGAGAAAGCAGATCCTCGGCGGATGCCTGAGACGCCAGGCTAAGGCCGACCAGTAAAAATACGCTAAACCTGGGTGACAACATCGTTTTCTCCGGAAAAGAACGCTCACGATATAGACCAGTGCGTTTAAGGTTGGTTCTCGGGAAAACGGTTATCTTTTCAAAGTGCTGGCTTATGTTTTTCGTCAATTCATAGTGTTAGATCATCGTTATCTCAGCGATAGCGTTGATTTCTTCGCTGGCGCATTTAGTGACAGAACTCACCTGTTACTCATAAAACACATGAATTCCACGCATAAAATCAATTACCATAGACATATTATGTTCTTACAACATGCCGTAATTATTTAGTGAAACTCTTACATATCATTTTTTTTCTTCTTTCAAAAAAGAGCGGTCAACTGAAAGCATTCTGGCGGGCGGAAATCTCCTCCAACGGTAGAATTAACCCTTTTCGCCTGCACATCGCCCACAAATGCCGCGACAGGCACTTTCTCCTGTGGTGGCGCTTAGCCAACCAGATGACGCTGGTTGGCAGCAAACGCCAAAGGAAAACGGCGAAAAAAATAGGCTGGGCACTGCAGATGAAATACGCCTCGGACATTGGGCTGACTGCCAGTATTGGTATTAAACCGACCTTCATGCATCTAACTGGCGTAGTCATTTCTGGACGGGCGGTCATTGGCGACCATGCGGTAATTCACCAAAATGTGACCATTGGTGTAAAAGATGGCCTATCTAAAGCCGTGGCAAACATTGGCCACCATGCTGTTATAGGTGCAGGCGTTTGCATTCTTGGTGGGGTTAAAATTGGTCATCATGTCAACATTGGCGCGATGTCCCTGGTACTGACTGACATCCCGGACAACTCAACCTACGTTTGTAAAGTGCTGCCCATAGTCCTACAAAATAGAAATAGCCCCACTCTTAGCTGCGCTATGCCAGACACATAAAGCCCCTCAGGCCAACTGTTATCCCTTTTTCCTGCCAGTCTGTTTCTACACCCCAGACGTGGCGCGGCCTACAATCGAGCCGAATAATTTGCTATGCGGAGTTCTGCATGTTCGGTTTAGACGCTTTTCACCTGGCGAGGATTCAGTTTGCTTTCACTGTCTCCTTCCACATTATTTTTCCCGCCATCACTATCGGGCTTGCCAGCTACCTCGCGGTACTTGAGGGGCTCTGGTTAAAGTCCAAAAACCCGGTTTACCGCTCGCTTTATCACTTCTGGTCGAAGATTTTTGCCGTCAACTTTGGCATGGGCGTGGTCTCCGGGCTGGTCATGGCCTACCAGTTCGGCACTAACTGGAGTGGGTTTTCCCAGTTTGCCGGCAGCATCACCGGCCCGCTGCTGACCTACGAAGTGCTGACGGCCTTCTTCCTTGAGGCCGGTTTCCTTGGCGTGATGCTGTTCGGCTGGAGCCGTGTTGGCCCAGGCCTGCACTTTTTTGCCACCTGCATGGTGGCGCTGGGCACTATTATTTCCACCTTCTGGATCCTCGCCTCCAACAGCTGGATGCAAACCCCACAGGGCTTTGAGATCCACAACGGCCAGGTGGTGCCGGTGGACTGGCTGGCGGTGGTGTTTAATCCTTCCTTCCCCTATCGCCTGCTGCATATGTCGGTCGCGGCGTTTCTCAGCAGCGCCTTCTTCGTCGGGGCATCTGCCGCCTGGCATCTGCTTCGTGGCAACAGTACGCCGGCCATTCGCACCATGTTTTCAATGGCGCTGTGGATGGCGGTTATCGTCGCCCCAATCCAGGCGATGATCGGCGACATGCACGGCCTGAACACGCTGAAGCATCAGCCGGCCAAAATTGCCGCCATTGAAGGGCACTGGGAAAATCGCCCCGGTGAGCCGACGCCGCTGCTGCTGTTTGGCCTGCCGGACATGGAGCAGGAACGCACCCGCTTTGGCCTGGAAATCCCGGCACTGGGCAGCCTTATCCTCACCCACAGCCTGGATAAACAGGTCCCTGCGCTAAAAGAGTTTCCGAAAGAGGACCGCCCTAATTCGCCGATTGTTTTTTGGTCGTTCCGCGTGATGGCTGGATTAGGGATGCTAATGATCCTGCTCGGCGTCGCCAGCCTGTGGCTGCGCTACCGTGATCGACTGTTCGACAGCCGCCCGTTCCTGCATTTTGCGCTGTGGATGGGGCCGTCGGGGCTGATTGCCATTCTCGCCGGATGGATAACGACGGAGGTGGGCCGCCAGCCGTGGGTGGTCTACGGCCTGCTGCGCACCAAAGACGCCGTTTCTGCGCACGGCACGCTGCAAATGAGCATCAGCCTTGCCGCCTTTTTCGTGGTGTATATGTCGGTGTTCGGCGTCGGCTACGGCTACATGGTCAGGCTTATCAAAAAAGGCCCGCAGCCGTTTGACGACCATCCCGCCGAAGGAACCCCGTCCCGCCCGCTTTCTGCGGTCACCGAATCGCTTGAGGAGCCGCGCTAATGGGCATCGATTTATCCGTTATTTGGTTTGTGATTATCGTCTTCGCCACCCTGATGTATATCGTGATGGACGGTTTTGATCTGGGCATTGGCATCCTGTTTCCGTTTATCCGCAGCGGGGAGGACCGCGACGTGATGGTCAACAGCGTAGCCCCGGTCTGGGACGGGAACGAAACCTGGCTGGTGCTGGGCGGTGCCGGGCTGTTTGGCGCTTTCCCGCTGGCTTACGCGGTGATCGTCGACGCGCTCACGATCCCCCTGACGCTGATGCTGATCGGGCTGATTTTTCGCGGCGTGGCATTTGAATTCCGCTTCAAAGCCACGCCCGCGCATCGTCCTTTCTGGGATAAAGCTTTTCTGGGCGGCTCGATTCTGGCCACGTTCTGCCAGGGCATTGCCGTTGGCGCGGTCATTTCTGGTTTCTCAGTGACCGGTCGCCAGTTTTCCGGCAGCCAACTCGACTGGTTGACGCCGTTCAACCTGTTCTGCGGCCTGGGGCTGGTGATTGCCTACGCCCTGCTGGGCGCTACCTGGCTGGTGATGAAAAGCGAAGATCCGCTGCAGAAAAGGATGCGGGCCCTCACCCCAGCGTTGCTGCTGGCACTTTTGGTGGTGATAGCGGTGATTAGCGTCTGGACGCCGCTGCGCCACCCGAACATTGCCGAACGCTGGTTCAGCCTGCCAAACCTGCTGTTCCTGTTGCCCGTACCGCTGCTGGTAGTGCTGTGCAGCCTGTGGCTTTGGCGCAGCGTCCGCACGGCGAACAGCCTTCACGCCACGCCGTTTGTGCTGACGCTGGGGCTGATTTTCCTGGGCTTTAGCGGGCTGGGCATCAGCATCTGGCCAAACATTATCCCGCCCGGCATCACGCTGTGGCAGGCCGCCGCGCCGCCGCAAAGCCAGGGCTTTATGCTGGTTGGGGCGCTGTTTATTATTCCGATAATCCTGGTTTACACCTTCTGGAGCTACTACGTGTTTCGCGGGAAGGTGCAGCATGGCGAGGGCTACCATTGATGAAACAGGCGGCTAAAAGAGTGATGTGGTTGGTTATTTTATGGAGCGCCAGCGTATTAGCCCTGGCGGCCGTAGGCATGGGGTTCCGCCTGCTGATGACCGCCGCAGGATTTAAATCTTAATTTACTGAGCCAATAAGCGGAGAGGATAAAACAGGCTTACCCTCTCCAGTTTTGATTGATCCGTAAAAGGTGACGAAGTTGATTTTCCTTAAAACTGTGCTAATTCTTTAATGCGTTAATGAGGAAAAACAGTTAACTATTTCAATGAAACATTCAGAGGATGACCAAGATGAAATATCTGCTACCTGCCCTGGCTTTAACGCTGTTAGTTTCGTCACCTGTTTTTGCGGCAAAACAAATTACTCATGAACAATCACCTGGTTATACCAAAATTGGCGATCTTTCCCTGACTCAGGACGGCACGCCGACCGTCGGGCATAAGGATTTATCTAAAGAGGTAAATCAAAAATGCGAAGAGTCCAACGTGAAGCCTGCCGACTGCTTTTATGTGATTGTCGCCGCCACGGGTGACGAATCTAATCATAAAAATGTCAATATTGAAGTCTTCAAGAAATAAATAACCAGACGGCCCTTAATAAAGGGCCATTTTTATTATGCTGGTTACTTCTGCCACCCTCCAGAATAATGCTCTGCCGCTTTCATACCACCCCAGGTGACCATTAAATATCGCCAGTTATGCTTTTCACTGTCGGCGGTGAACTGAGGATGATGGCTGGCCAGATAAGCCTTCAGTGCGGGATATTTTTTTCTTTCAGCCAGAGACTGGGCGTAGGCCAGCTGCATACCTGGCGTATTCATCACGCCCTGCTGCTGCAGATCAAGAATGCGACGGTCGCGCTCAAGGTGTAGCAAAATAGCGAACCACTGCTGGTACTGCTCCTCGCCCAACGTTACCAGCCGATCGTGGAGGGCAAAGCCGCGATCGGCCATGTGCCACTTCTGCAAAGCGATAGCGCTCTGGGTCAAATCATTGATCAACATCTGCCCTTCGGCCGATACGCGAAACGCTTCGTCATTCAGCTGCATCAGCGCGATATCCAGCTCCCCCAGCCTGACGGCATACTCTCCTACTTCAGCCCGGCAGACGACCGACGGGGAAGCGCCGCATTCCTCATGAAGCGCAACAAGCTCCTTTCGGCTGGTTATTTTTTTAGCCGGCCGTGGGATAGCGTCGAGCGCCTGACGAATCGGCACATTGCCCGGCGTTTGACGAAGCTGCTGGCTCAGCAGCGCAATCGCTTTGTCGTCGTGTCGAAAATGTCGATAGGCCCCGGCAAGCCAGAGCGTCAGGCGGATGCTCTCCGGAGCCAGCTCGTGGGCATGCTGAAAACTGTGAATAGCCCGCTGTTCATTATTGGAGGAAAGCGCTTTTTGCGCCCGCGTGATGTGCGGATAAACCTTAAAGTAGCGGTAATCGCTTAACCCGAGATCTTCTCTTGACCCTTCGGTTACGGCCTGTGCATAGCCAACGATAAGCAGGCTAAAGGCTAAGCACAGCGTTTTTAGGCGAAGCTTCACGTTAATTCTCCAATAAGGCTGGAGATCTGCAGACTGCTCAGCCCGGCGTTGTGCATCAGCCTGTTCAGCGAAGGCTGCAGCTTTTTTTGCTGTTTCAGTGCATGATCGACCACCCGCTGGCTGACCACGCCTTCCTGCACCAGGAATTCTCCAAACTGCATCTCACTGCGCTCATGGCGCAGCAGCACCGCTTTCAGCACCGCGTCATCCAGATAACTTTCGGTTATCAGCACTTCAGCAAACAGAATCTGCCCGGAAACATATTCATGCCACAGCGCTTCGGCCCGCTGCGGGGTCAACATTCCTGCCGCCGCCGCGCGGGAAAGCAAAGCAAACTGCTCGTTGTTTTGCGGGTCGCCGTACCAGTGCCGGAGCCCAACCACAACCTCACCTCGCGGGACGATAACGTAGCGCACCGGCCGTCCAGCCTTACGCGCCAGCGCCGCCAGTGAAACGGGATCCAGAGGGCTCTCACTAGCAAGCACCAGCCTGTCAGGCTCTTCGCGCAGCGGCAGCACGGCGTAGTGTCGGGCTACCCCAGAAGGCAGCCCGGCAATAAGTCGCTTATCGAGGCAACGGCTGTCCATGCGCACCATCGGCACTCCCGCCTGTTCGGCCAGCGCCTCGGCAAGCTGCAGGGTATTGATGACGCCGCTCTTCACCAGGCTGCCGCCGAGCTTTAGCCCTGGGATGCGCTGCTGGATGGCTTCATCAAGCTGCGTCTGGCTAATCATTCCCCGCGCCACCAGAATCTCGCCCAGCGGACGCAGGGCTGCATTCCGGGTGACCACGCGAGGGAAGTCATGGGTTGTTTTATGCCACGCCACGCGGCGCGGATCGCCGTGCTGAATCACCAACCGAATGGCCCGGCAGTTAGCCGCAAAATTGATAAGACAACCCCAGAACAGGCGCGGCACGCACATCAGTCCCTGCCACAGCCCGTAATACCCGCTGACAAAAATAATCCTCTGCACAACGCGATTAGCTAACAGGCAGACGTTGGCCCACAGCAGCACGGTGAACCACTCGTCGCAGCAGAATATCGACATAAACTGCCAGGCGTCATCCACGGTATGCTGATAAACCCACAGCGCCCCGAGTTGCATCGCTACCAGCATGGCGCCAAAAGCAAGAAAGTTGGCAATGCCGCCCTTTCTGTCGCGCCACAGGAAATAGTTCAGCGTCCGGCTCGTACTCCAGCGTTGCGTTTTGAAACCCTGAAAAACAATGCCGATTATCCAGCGTGACTTCTGCCGTACCGCCGCGCCAAAGGTATCCGGAAAATATTTGCGCACGGAAAGCACGGTAGAGGTACGTCGACGCTGGCCGAACGGTTTGCCGGACAGTTCTGCACCGTCCACTACCGGAAAGCGACAGAAAATCTCGGTCATGCCCTTTTGACGCAGGCGAAAACCGATGTCGTATTCCTCGGTCAGGCTTTGCACGTCAAAGGCGATGCCGTCCCCGTCTGCCAGCAGCGCGAGCACGGCCCTGCGGCTGAAACAGGTTCCCACGCCTGCGCTGGGGACCTGGCCCGCCAGCGCCTCACGAACCGGCACATCTTTACCGTGCAGCTCGGAGAACTCGTCCAGATAGCTCAAGCTGGTAAAGTGTGTCCAGCCGCGCTCAAGCGGGTAGACAGGAAGTTGAATCAGATCTTTACGGCCAACCAGATAGTTGAAAAGCCGAAGCTCCAGCGGTGAAATAACGTCTTCGGCATCGTGCAGAATAAAGCCTGAGAAGGAAAAACGGGCGCTGCGTTCAAACTGCAAAATAGCATCGAGGATGTTATTCAGACAGTCAGCTTTGCTGGTTGGGCCTGGGCGCGCGCAAACCACCTTATGCACGTTGGGATAACGCGCACACACCTCATCCACGTCGCGCTGGGTATTCGGGTCGTTTGGATAGGTGCCAATAAAAATATGATAGTTTTCGTAATCGATCGAGGCGGCCGCAAGACTCACCATTTTGCCTATTACGCCGTTTTCATTCCAGGCCGGCACCATTATTGCAAGCGGCTTTTCCGCAGGCTGATAAAGCGCCTTGTAACCTAAATGTGGGTGACGGCGGTATACGGTACAGGCGCGCCAGACGCGACGAAACCAGTACACAGCATCAATAAACAGATCGTCTATTCCACTGATAAACATCAAAATAGCCAACCCAATCGCGATTACTTTTACGCCATACAGATAGCCTGAGAAGTAATCTACCCACCAATCCATGCCTCACCCCAGGGGTTAATTATCATTCATGGCGCCGCTCACTTTCCGCCGCTACCGTCGATGTTACCGGTATCATAGGCGAACAGAATATTCCTATAAAGCGCAATATTTTATTTATTTATGATTTAAACCATAAATAAACTGGCACTTAACCTTTTAACCAGCATAACACTCGACATTTAACAAATTAAACAGCCCATAAACACAGCGGGAGTATCTATAAACCTTTTCGTTTTCCTGTCTTTCGAAAAAATCGGCGCCAGGTCAAAATAGCGCTCCGCAACCGCCGTTCACCACTGGATACAACCGAACATGACCTACAGCTGGCTTATTCTCGCAATCGTTGCCGAAGTGATTGCTACCACCGCTTTAAAACTTTCCGATGGTTTCAGCCGACTGTGGCCCAGCGTCGTCACCGTCCTGTTCTATGCGGTCGCTTTTTATGCGCTGTCGATAACCATGCGCACTATCCCAACCGGGATCATTTACGCCATCTGGTCCGGCGCGGGGATCGTGTTAATCGGCATGATTGGCTGGCTTTTCCTCGGGCAAAAGCTCGACTGGCCTGCGCTGGCGGGCTTGGCGCTGATTATTCTTGGCGTGCTGGTGATTAACCTCTTCTCCAAATCCGTGGCCCATTAATGAAAACGGGCTGTCCTAAAGAGGCAGCCCGCGTCCGGCGTTAATTCTGCTCCGCCACCATGATGGCCATCGTGTCCGGCTCCAGCGCGCGAAAAATATGCGGCTGGTCCGCCGGGTAACAAATATAGTCGCCAACCGCCAGCTCTTCTGCCGACTCGGTCAGGCCGACCAGCGCCCGCCCCTGCGTCACAATCATATGCTCCACCGAGCCCGGCGGATGCGGCTCCGAAAGCCTCGGTGTGCCCGGCTGCGCTTCAACCAGATAGATATCCCGACGCACGCCCGGCGGGCAGCTTGCCAGTAAAATAGCCACATAGTTGGCCTGCTCGGCGGAAATGCGGCTGCCTTCTCCCCGGCGAATAATCTGCGTTCTGGCGCTTTGTGGCTCCAGCAGCGTGGCAAAGGGAATATTCAGCGCCACGCACAGCGCCCATAGCGTCTCCAGGCTAGGATTACCGTTTCCCGCTTCCAGCTGCGAGAGCGTGGATTTTGCAATACCGGCCCTGCGGGCCACTTCCGCCAGCGACAGCCCTGCGCGCCCGCGCTCCCGTGCCAGGCTTCTGGCTATAGTGTCTATTGGCTGAGTCATTAAACTCCCCACTGTTCGATAAAATGAACGATTCGTTCGCTTGATATGGTAGCAGATTGCGGTCATTATAATGGCGATTTCGTTCGATATGGAAACCATTACATGATGCGCGCCCACCTCCGCACCCTGCCCGGAGACACCAAAAAAGCCATTTTCCTCGTCTGCCTCGCCGTCGGCGTCGTGGGCGTTTCTTACGGCTCACTCGCGATGGCCTACGGCTTCCCGCTCTGGCTGCCGGTGCTGGCCTCTTTTGTGGTGCTGGCGGGGGCATCCGAATTTATGTTTATCGGCATTATCGCCAGCGGCGGTAATCCTTTTGCGGCCGCGATGGCTGGCCTGCTGGTTAACGCCAGGCATATTCCGTTTGGCGTCGCCGTACGGGAACTGGTGGGCACACGCCTGCTAAGCCTCCTGGGCTGCCATATCATGAACGACGAGAGCGTCGTTTTCGGCCTGTCTCAGGCCACGCCTGAAAAACGCAAAGCCGCCTACTGGCTCTGCGGCGCGGGTGTCGCACTTTTCTGGCCTGCGGGAACCCTGCTCGGCGCGGCGGTAGGCAGCCTGCTTCCTTCGCCGGAAGTTATCGGGCTGGACGCGGTTTTCCCGGCTATTCTGCTGGCGCTGGTTATTCCGGCCTTTAAAAGCCGTACCACGCTGGTTCGCGCCTCAACCGGGGCAGCTATTTCACTGGCCGCCACGCCTTTTGCTCCCGTTGGGCTGCCGGTGCTGCTTTCCATGTTAGGCCTGCTGGCGAGGAAAAAATAATGACCTATACCCTTACCGTGCTTGCCGGGCTGGCCGTGCTGTCTGCGGGAACGTGGCTGATGCGTTTTACCGGCGCGAAGCTTGGCAACAAGATGGCGCTGTCCGACCGTGCACAAAAGCTGCTTAACGACGGGGCGACCACCCTGCTGTTTTCCGTCGCCCTGGCGACCACGTTTTTTGAAGGCTCTCATTTCGCAGGGTACGCCAGGTTTGCAGGCGTGGCCGTGGCGGTGTTCCTCGCCTGGCGCAAGGTACCGCTGATCTTCGTGATTATTGCCGCCGCGCTGGTGACGGCGCTCCTGCGTCTGGCGGGTATTCACTGATCGGGCTGCCGCCTTTACGGCGGCCTCCCTGCACACCTCAGGTTAACCGCAGCGCAACAAAACAACTTCCTTTCCCGCTTTTACCTTGCTGACAAACCTTTAACTCACTTTTGATAAGTCGAATAGTTCCGCGACGGGATTATCGCTAGAGTAGCCACGTTCCGTACAAGGAAAAACACACACGAGGCGCGACAAGATGGCACTAAAAAATCAGCTGAGCATTATCCTGTTATTAATTGTGACCGCACTTTTCTCCGGACAGACCCTGGCCGAGCGTCACGGGCACGAATACTTCGTGGTGAAAGATATCGATATTCAGCTTAGCCACCAGGCAGACAGCGATGAACTGCGCCAGGCGGCAGAAGATTCCGCTGATGATTTCCGGGAACACCATCATGCGGTCACCCACAGACGGCCAGCCACCTATTTGCGTTAAGTCGATTTTCAACAATCGTTAGTAGATTTTCTTCGTTCTCATCCTTTATTGCCTGAGTTGTTATGAGTTTCAAGGCGCTGCGTGCGCTACTAACAATCAGACAATAAAGGATAACACCATGCCATCATCGCCTCGCCAGACCGCTATCGCTCGCGGGCTGGCATTAGCAGCAGCCTTTGCTGCTTTCAGCACCAGCGCCGCCCCGATCAAAGGCGGCGAATTGGTCTACCTGGAACAACAGGCTCACACCAACCTTTACCCTCCGGCCGGAGGCTTCTACCCCAACGGCGGGATCCTGAACCAGGTCACCGACAAATTGACCTGGCAGAACCCTAAAACGCTGGAAGTTGAGCCGTGGATTGCCGAATCGTGGACCAGCAACGCGGATAAAACCGAATACACCTTCAAACTGCGGCCGGGCGTAACGTTCTCCGACGGTACCCCGCTGGACGCCAACGCGGTAGCCAAAAACTTTGATACCTACGGCCTCGGCAATAAAGCCCTGCGCCTGCCGGTTTCCGAAGTCATCAACAACTATGACCACAGCGAAGTTATCGACCCTCTGACGGTGAAGTTCTTCTTTAAAAAGCCGTCTCCGGGCTTTTTACAGGGCACCGCGACCATCGGCTCAGGCCTGGTTTCGCTGAAAACGCTGGCACGTAACTTTGATGAACTGGGCGATGCCCGCAATATCATCGGCTCCGGGCCGTTCGTGGTGCAAAACGAAACCCTGGGCCGCGAAGTGGATTTAGTTGCCCGCAAAGACTACCAGTGGGGGCCGAAAAACAGTCCGCAGCAGGGGCCAGCCAACCTCGACGGCATCAAGATCCTGGTCACGCCTGAAGACAGCGTGCGCATTGGCGCGCTGCTGGCGGGCCAGGCCGACTTTATTCGTCAGGTACAGGCCTACGATGAGAAGCAGGCCACCGACCAGAAGTTCCCTGTCTACGCGGCACCCACCCGGGGCGTGAACGACGGCATTGCGCTGCGCCCGGATAACCCGTTGGTAGCCGACGTCAAAGTCCGCCAGGCGCTGCTGCACGGCACCAACGCTCAGCAGGTTGTTGACACCCTGTTCTCAGCTAACTATCCGGTGGCCACCTCGGTGATTGCCAGCACCGCCGCCGGGTACGTTGACCTGCGCGATAAGCTGAAATATGACCCGACGCTGGCGAATAAGCTGCTTGATGACGCCGGCTGGAAAAAAGGCAGCAACGGTATTCGCGAGAAAGACGGTAAACCGCTGGCGCTGACCATCTATGAATCCCTACCGCAGCCGCAGAATAAAGAGGTTTTACAGCTGGTTGCCCAGCAGTGGAAGCAAATCGGCGTTGGCCTTAGCGTGCGCGCCGGGGATGCCGGTAGCCGGGTGCTGGATACCAACAATCCGCAGAAAACCGGGGTTAACGTTATCGAAGTGGGCCGTGCCGATCCGGACGTGATTAAAAGTCAGTTCCATCCGGCCAACCGCGATGCCCTGCTGCAAAAAGGCGGGCTCAGCGCTACCTCGCAGTTTAGCGATGACAAGCTGAACGCCCTGCTCGTCGGGATTTCGTCCGAAGTCGATCCGCAAAAGCGTCTCGTGCTGGCAGGTGACGCCCAGCGTTATCTGATTGACCAGGCCTACGTGATCCCGATTTTTGAAGAGCCACAGGTCTTTGCCGGTGCGCCGTGGCTGAAGGGCGTTGCCTTTGAAGCCGTGGGCCGCCCTTCGTTCTACGCCGCCTGGCTTGAAAAACACTAAGGGGTAGCCATGACACGTTATCTGGCCGGGCGCACTGCCCAGGCGTTGCTGGTACTGTGGGCGGCCTATAGCGTGTCGTTCATTCTTCTGCAGCTATTGCCAGGAGACGCCATCCTGATCAAATTCCAGAACCCTGACCTTGGGCTTAGCGCGGAACAGATTCAGGAGATGCGCGTTATCTACGGCGAAAGCACCCCGCTGTGGCAGCAGTATCTGACAACGCTTGGCCATATGCTGCGCGGTGATTTTGGCTATTCCATCGAGGCTGGCGTTTCGGTCAGCCAGCTGATTACCGCCAATCTGCCTTCGACGCTGCGCTTAGCCGGGCTGGGTTTTGCCGCCGCGATTATTCTCGCCGTCGGTATTTCAGCGGCCTCCACGCTCGCACCGCTTCGCTGGCTTCGAACGTTGTTTGCCAACCTTCCGGCCCTGTTTATCGCCGTGCCGACCTTCTGGCTCGGCATTGCGTTAATCCAGCTGTTTTCCTTCCACTGGCGGCTGATTCCGGTAATCAATCCCGGCTTCTGGCAGGGGCTCATTTTGCCGGTCGCCACGCTCGCTGTGCCAATCAGCGCCCCGCTTGCCCAGTTGCTGATGAGGAATATCGACCAGGTGCTGACTCAGCCTTATGTGGCCGTTGCCCGCGCAAAAGGCGGCAGCCGCGCGGGTGTCCTGTGGCGACACGTTGCCCGTAACGCTCTGCTGCCGGTGCTGACCGTGGCCGGTTTGCTGCTGGGTGAACTGATTGCCGGGGCGCTTATCACCGAAACCGTTTTTGGCCTTAACGGCCTGGGACAGCTGACGCAGCGGGCGGTGAATAATCAGGACGTCGCCGTGCTGCAGGCGGTGGTGATGATTTCCGCCCTGAGCTTCGTGGTCATTAACCTGCTGGTGGATGTGATTTATCCCCTGCTCGATCCGCGCCTGAAGTCTATTCGGGGAGTAACCGCATGACGACCGTTGATATCAATACCCCGCTGCCGCGCCGGACGGAGCGCCGGTTCTCCGGCTTCCGCGCCAGCATTCAGCCCGGCCTTTGGCTGGCATGGTTAACGCTGATTATTGTCGCACTTTGGGCGCTGTTCCCGTCGCTGTTTACTCAGTGGAGCCCTACCGAAGGCGTGCCGGGTGCGCAGCGCCTTGCCCCCCAGGCCGGGCACTGGCTGGGCACCGACCAGCTTGGGCGCGATCTCTACGCGCGAATCGTCTGGGGGGCTTCTCACTCGCTTTCCGGCGCGCTGGTGGCCGTGGCGCTTGGCCTGGTGGTCGGGACCGCACTTGGCGTCCTGGCCGGGGCAACCGGAGGCAAGACTGAACACGCGCTAATGCGCGGCGTCGACGTGCTGCTGGCGATCCCCGGCCTGCTGCTTTCGCTCAGCGTTATTATTCTGCTTGGTTTCGGCACGGTGAATGCGGCCATCGCCGTCGGGATTACGTCGATTGCCAACTTTACCCGCCTGGCCCGTGCGGAAGTGGTTCGTATTCGTCACAGCGATTACGTCGAGGCTGCCGTCGGCAGCGGCGGCACATTCCTGCAGGTGCTTTGGCGCCATATTTTGCCGAATGCGCTGACCTCGGTGTTCGCCTTTGCCGCGCTGCAGTTTGGCTCCGCTATTCTGGCGCTCTCTACGCTGAGTTTTCTGGGTTACGGCACCCCGCCGCCGACGCCGGAATGGGGTTTACTGATTGCCGAAGGCCGGAACTATCTGGCGACGGCCTGGTGGCTCTCCACGTTCCCAGGCGTTGTAGTCGTAGCCGTGGTGTTGGCCGTTAACCGACTAAGCCACCATTTTGCCCGGAGGTCGTCATGAATACACCGCTGTTAAAAATTACTAATCTGAGCATCGCCTGGCGTCAACGTGGTGGCAGCAGGCGCGTAGTGCACAACGCTTCTTTTAGCCTGCACGCCGGAGAAGTGCTGGCGATAGTCGGCGAATCTGGCTCAGGGAAAACGACCCTTGCCCAGTCGATTATTGGGCTGCTGGGTGAAAACGGCATTATCGAATCTGGCGAAATCCAGCTCAACGGCGAGCCAGTCAGCCGCTGGTCAGAGCGTCAGCTCGACGCCCTGCGCGGGGCCAGCATCAGCCTGATCCCGCAGGATCCGGGCAGTTCGTTAAACCCGGTAAAAACCATCGGCCAGCAGGTGGCCGAGGTGCTGAAGCTTCATACCCGCCAGCCTAAAGCCGAGCGAGAAAGCCAGGTGGTTGCGCTGCTCGAAAAAGTGGGGCTCAGCCACCCTGCGCAGCGGGCCAACCAATACCCACATCAGCTTTCCGGCGGCATGAAACAGCGGGTGCTGATCGCCATGGCTATCGCGCTTAAACCCGCGCTGATTATTGCCGATGAGCCGACCAGCGCGCTGGACGTTACGGTGCAGAAGCGCATTCTTGATTTGCTGGATACTCTGCGCCGTGAATCCGGCACGGCGGTGCTGTTCGTGACGCACGACCTGGCGCTGGCCGCCCAGCGTTCCGACCGTATTCTGGTGTTCCGTGACGGGCGAATCCAGGAGTCCGGCCCGACCGCTGAAGTGGTGAAGTACCCTAAAAATCCTTATACCCGCCAGCTGTTTGCCGATGCGCCTGGCCTGTCGCGCACGCTGCGCCCCTGGCCGCTACGCGCCCCGCAAACCGCCGCAATTGAGATCCGTAATCTGAGTCAGCATTTTTCGCTTGGCAAAGACAGCGCCCAGACGCTGCGGGCGCTGGACGACGTTTCATTTACCGTGGCCAAAGGCACCACCCACGCGCTGGTCGGCGAGTCCGGTTCCGGTAAATCGACGCTGGCGCGTATTCTGCTTGGCTTCCAGAAGCCGGACGCAGGGAAAGTGCTGATTGACGGCATCGACACCACCGATCTCAGCCCGGAGGCCCGCCGACAGCTCCGGCAAAAAATTCAGCTGGTTTATCAGAACCCTTTTGCCTCGCTGGATCCGAGCCAGACGCTATTTCGCATCATTGAAGAGCCGCTGCTTAACTTCGGCAAGCTGTCGAAGGCCGAGCGGCGCGCCAAAGTTGAAGCCATCACCGAACGCGTTGCGCTCCCGCTTGAGGCATTAACCCGTAAACCTCGCGAGCTTTCTGGCGGGCAACGCCAGCGCGTCGCCATTGCTCGCGCGCTGATTCTGGAGCCACAAATTCTGGTGCTGGATGAGGCCACCTCTGCACTGGATGTGACGGTGCAGGCGCAAATTTTACGCCTGCTCGACGACTTACAGCGGCAGCTCGGCCTGACTTACCTGTTTATTTCTCACGACCTCGCCACCGTCCGCCAGCTGGCGCACAGCGTTTCTGTTCTGCGCGCCGGTGAGCTGGTGGATAACGGCCCGATTGCCGACGTATTTAACGCCCCGGCCAGCGATTATACCTGGCAGCTGCTTAACGCTATTCCCGATATTGGCTCCGGCCATAAGGACGTTGCATGACCATTAAACGACTGGGCTTTTTTACTCGCCTGCTTGACCACGCCCCGGCCGCCGAACGCTATCGGCTGGCAACGGAGCAAATTATTCACGCCGAATGGCACGGTTTCGACGCCGCCTGGGTAGCACAGCACCACTTTCACGAAGCCGAGGGTGGCCTGCCTGCCCCGCTGGTTTTTCTGAGCCACGTGGCGGCTCACACCCGGCGCATACGGCTTGGCACGGGCATTATTACCCTGCCAATGGAGTCTGCGCTACGCGTGGCGGAAGACGCGGTCGTGCTGGATCTGCTCAGCGGCGGGCGCTTTGAGCTTGGCGTCGGTTCAGGCGGCACGCCGGGTTCTTTCCCGGCGTTTGGACTACTGAGCGCGGAAAGGGGAAAAATTTACGCCGACAATCTCGCAATACTGCGCTCGGCCCTGAACGATGAGCCGCTTGCGGGCACGGATAACCACCTTTACCCGGCCTCACCGCAGCTAAAAAGCCGTATCTGGCAGGCGACGTTTTCCGTCGATGGCGGTGCGCGAGCGGGAAAAGCGGGTGACGGGCTGATGCTTTCCCGCACCCAACCTCGTCCGGTCGACGCGCTGGATACCCCGCTGGATGAGATTCAAAACCCAATCATTGATGCCTATCTGGACGCCTTGCCCGAAGGTGTTGAGCCGCGCATCCTGGGCTCAAGAACCGGTTTTGTCACTGACGACGCCGAACTGGCGAGACAGCTCGCGGCAAGAGGACTGCGCCAGCAGGCAGAACAGCACCGGGCGCAGGGACACCCGGTTTTGGGCGACACGCTGGATAGCCATATTGCCGCGTTTGACGTTCACCTGGGCACGCCGCAGCAGGTTATTGCCTCACTGCTCCGCGACAGCACGCTCCAGCGCGTGACCGATCTTTCGTTCCAGGTGCATTCCATCGATCCGCCGCACGCCTACATTTTGCGTTCCATCGAACTGCTCGCGCAGCAGGTTGCCCCGGCGCTCGGCTGGGTTCGCAGCAGCGCCCACCCAACCGCTACATCTTCACTGTCTAAGGAGTCATTATGAGTCATTCGGACCTGCTTAATCAGCTGGCAGACATTATCCCCGGCACCTCGCTTGCTGAGGCTCGGGAAATTCGCGAAGCCGCAACAAGCCACGCGCAGGGCAGTTATGAGGCGCTTTTCGGCGAGACCAGCGCAAGTGGCCTGACGTTAGTGGAAAGGCTTCATCTCGCCAGGCGAGTGGCGGAATGGCACGACGATGCCCGGCTCGCGGACCATTATACCCGGCGTCTGGCAGGCAAACCCGCCAGCGAACGCTTTAGCACGCTGCTCAATCATGCTGAGAGGCTAAGTTTTCAGCCGGTACAGGCTGGCTCGCAGGACGTCAACGCCCTGACTCAGGCGGGTTTTAGCGAAGAAGAAGTGGTGACGCTGTCACAAATTATTGGCTTCGTGGCCTTTCAGAGCCGCCTGCTACGCGGGCTGCGCCTGATTGGCGGCCAGCCGGTAGACGGCGAACAGGTGCGCATTCCGGCTGCCGGAGAGTGGCACCGACAGCCGCTCACCGCCAGCGGCAAATCCGCCCCGGTGGCGTTTACCCAGGCCGAGCTTAACTGGGAACCGTGGATAGCCGCCCTGCCTTATGCGGAATACGGCCCGGAGCAGCAGGAAACGCTCAAGCGCTTCGGGCACCAGGACTCGGATTATTTCCGTCTGCTGGGACGCAACCTGCCGGTGCTGGAGCAGCGTACCCTTACCGACAAAGGGATTTTCTACACGCCGGGCGGTTTGCCCCGAGCCGAACGCGAGCTTGCCGCCACGGTTGCCAGCAAGGTAAACGGCTGCATTTACTGCGCGTCGGTTCACGCCCGCAAGGCCAGCCAGCTTTCAAAACATAACGAAGCCATCGAACGTTTGCTCGCCATCGAACCGGGCGGGACGCTGAGCGATGGACAGTCCCCTCGCTGGCAGGCCGAAATTAACTTTTCTACGGCGTTATCCTCCACCCCAGCGAGCGCCAATGCTCAACAGATACAAGCCCTGAGAGAACTGGGATTAAGCGAGCTTGAGCTGCTGGATTTGGTGCAGTCCACGGCCTTTTTCGCCTGGGCAAACCGTCTGATGCTGACGCTGGGCGAGCCGTTTAACTAACTTTCTCCCTCGCCCCTTTGGGGAGAGGTGATAAACAATGTTTCCCATAGCTTTTTTTCTCCCTCGCCCCTTTGGGGAGAGGGCTGGGGTGAGGGGAAGATTCGTCCCCCGGACACGTTCACCGTGCTCTTAACGTGCAGGGAAAATCGAACTATAGGTGAACGGAATAACTTTAGTCGATAAATACATTATTAAAAACAATAAGTTAAATCAATCTGTGTGCGTCACCAGTTCCTGCCCAACGGTGAAAGCCTTTGCACCGGTACAAAGGCTTTCCGATCTCATGTAAGAAGACAAAAAGATTTACAATTACTGCGGCCGGGAAGAAATACGGGCCGTGGAAGGTTATCCATCGGCCCGTCATTAGTGACAATGTCACGTTTAGTTAATGATTAGCCGCCTGACGCAGGTCGCAAACCCGGATTGCTTTGCCTTCAGAACGAGGCAGGCTGCCGCAGTTCACGATGGTGATATCCGTTGAAATCCCTACCATAGACTTAATGCGATGCCGCAGCTCGTGGCAAACCCCACAGCGCTGTTCGTGACTGAGATACAGGCTGCTCTCCTTCAGCTCTACCTTGATCGCCAGAGTGTCAAGATGCCCACGACGATGCACTTCCAGCTGGTAATGCGGCGCCAGGTGCTGGAATTTCAGGATCTCTTCTTCCAGCTGGGACGGGAATACGTTCACGCCGCGAATGATCAGCATGTCGTCGGAACGGCCGGTAATCTGGTCCATACGGCGCATGGTACGTGAGCTGCCGGGCAGCAGGCGAGTTAAGTCGCGGGTGCGGTAGCGGATAACCGGCAGCGCTTCCTTGGTTAACGTGGTGAATAGCAGCTCGCCGTGCTCGCCGTCTTCCAGCGGCACGCCGCCCTGCGGATCTACGATTTCCGGGTAGAAATGGTCTTCCCAGATCGTCGGGCCATCACGCGACTCCAGGCACTCCATCGCCACGCCCGGCCCCATCACTTCTGACAGGCCGTAAATATCCAGCGCGGTGATGCCCAAGCGGCGTTCAATTTCTGCCCGCATGGCTTTGGTCCACGGCTCCGCGCCAAAAACGCCCACGCGCAGCGAGCAGCCGCTGGCGTCACCGCCCATCTGGCGTTCCAGCTCTTCAATCAGGTTCAGGCACCAGGACGGCGTGACCATGATCATGTCCGGCTGAAAATCGCGGATCAGCTGCGCCTGTTTTTCAGTCTGGCCGCCGGACATCGGGATAACGGTCGCCCCAAGGCGCTCTGCGCCGTAGTGCGCGCCCAGCCCGCCGGTAAACAGGCCGTAGCCGTAGGAAACGTGAATTTTATCTTTTGGCGTACCGCCTGCGGCTCGCAGCGAACGCGCCACCAGGTTAGCCCAGTTATCAATGTCGTTTTGGGTGTAACCCACAACCGTAGGTTTGCCCGTCGTCCCGGAAGAAGCGTGAATACGAACGACCTGCTCCATCGGCACGGCGAAAGTATCAAAAGGATAGTTATCGCGCAGATCCTGCTTGGTGGTGCAAGGGAACAGGCGAATGTCTTTCAGCTCTTTAAAATCGTCAGGGTGCACGCCCACGGCGTCAAATTTGCGCTTATACATCGGGACGTTGTTATAAGCGTGGTTAAGCGTCCATTTCAGGCGCTGCGTTTGCAGGGCCTGCAGCTCATCCAGCGACGCGGTTTCAATCGGTTCCAGCTTGGTTTCAGAGGTTATCATTATTAGGGTACTCGCAGGTTTGACTAGCTCACACGCTCAAGGATCAGGGCAATGCCCTGACCCACACCGATACACATGGTGCAAAGGGCATACCGCCCGCCGCGCCGGTGCAGCTCCAGGCTGGCCGTTAACGTCAGTCTGGCTCCGCTCATCCCCAGCGGGTGTCCTAACGCAATCGCGCCGCCGTTAGGATTCACATGCGGGGCATCATCCGGGAGCCCCAGTTGGCGAAGCACGCCGAGCGCCTGCGCGGCGAAGGCTTCGTTTAGTTCAATTAAGTCCATGTCGTGGATGCTTAGCCCGGCAATTTCCAGCACTTTTCGCACCGCCGGAACCGGCCCCAGCCCCATCAAACGCGGCTCTACGCCCGCCGTCGCCATGGCGACAATACGCGTCCTGGGCGTCAGCCCGTGCCGCAGCGCGGCGGCTTCGCTGGCGATAATCAGCGCCGCCGCCCCGTCGTTCACGCCGGAAGCATTGCCCGCCGTCACTACGCCGTTGGCGCGGAACGGCGTTTTTAGCGCCGCCAGCTGCTCAAGCGTGGTTTCTGCGCGCGGATGCTCGTCATCACGCATTTCGGTCACAGCCCCTTTGCGCCCGCTGAGCGTGACCGGCACGATCTCTTCGGCCAGAATGCCCTTTTGCTGCGCGCGGGCGGTACGCTGCTGGCTGCGAAAGGCAAATCGGTCCTGGTCTTCGCGGCTTATTTTTAACAATTCCGCTACATTCTCTGCCGTTTCCGGCATGCTGTCAGTACCAAATTGCGCGGCCATGAGCGGGTTCACAAAACGCCAGCCGATGGTGGTGTCAAACATCTCCGCCTGACGCTGGAACGGCGAGCTGGCTTTGCCCATCACAAACGGCGCACGGGACATGGATTCCACGCCGCCCGCCAGCATCAGCTGCGCATCACCGGCTTTAATGGCGCGAGCGGCAAAGCCCACGGCATCCAGCCCGGAACCGCACAGGCGGTTAATGGTTGTGCCTGGAACTTCAACAGGTATACCCGCCAGCAGCGTTGCCATGCGCGCCACGTCGCGGTTATCTTCCCCGGCCTGGTTCGCGCAGCCGAAGATCACGTCGTCCACGGCGCTCCAGTCCAGATTTGGGTAACGTGCCAGCAGCGCTTTTAACGGCAACGCGGCGAGGTCATCCGCCCGCACGCCAGAAAGCGCCCCGCCGTAGCGGCCAATCGGAGTACGCACGCCATCGCAAATAAAAGCCTGACTCATAATTTTTCTCCTGAAAGCGTCGTACCGATGCGATGGGCGCGGCCGCGGAACAGCGCCAGCGTCTTCTCATCCTGATTAATAATTTCGATGTCGTAGACGCCGGTCTGGCGTCCCTGCTGACGAACATGCGCCACCGCTTTTAGCCGATCGCCCGCCTTGCCGGGGCGCAGAAATTCAATGCTGCAACCGGATGCTACGGCCGCCAGCCCCTGGCTGTTGCAGGCGTAGGCAAAGGCGGTATCGGCCAGGGTAAACAGCTGCCCGCCGTGGCAGGTCTGGTGCCCGTTGAGCATCGCTTCGGTGATGGTCATGGTGAGCAGCGCAAAACCGTCGCCCATCTCAATAACTTCAATCCCCATTTGTTTGGCGCAGTTGTCGCGCGCGTACATCAGGCGAGCGTTATCCCAGGCATTAGTGCTCATGTTGGTTCTCCAGCAGCGCGCGCTGGCGCAGTAAAGACGTCGGGCGGTAACGCTCTTCGCCGTAGTGGCGCTGGAGGTTTTCCAGCAGCGTTAAGACATTTTGCCAGCCCAGCCGCGCTCCCCAGGCCAGTGGCCCCTGCGGATAGTTAACGCCGAGCTGCATGGCGGTATCGATATCCGCTTCTCCGGCCACGCCTTTCTGCAGCGCGTCCAGCGCCTCGTTGGCCAGCATCGCCACCGTGCGCCAGGCCAGCATGCCTGGGTAGTCGTTAATCACCAGCACCTGCTTACCCTGCCGCTGGAAGTAATGGGTCACCTTTGCCAACTGCTGCGGCGTCACTGAAGCCGAAGGCGCCAGCACTTCCAGAGCGGACTCGGCCAGCCTGTCCCGCAGCACCACCGGACGTTTCAGTTCGGCTGACATGGCAGTGGCGGTCATACCGCTGGTAATGGCGACCACAATGCCGTCAAGCTCAAGCGTTTTGCCGGACTGCGTAACCTGTTTTGCGGCAAATTCTTCGGACATCTGGGGCTGGTACTCCGGCTTCGCCTCAAGCGGCCAGCGGTAAACGCCCTGCCCGGTTTTCTTGCCCAGGCGCTTGCCCAGCACCAGCTCCTGCTGGGTTAAGGAAGGCAGGAAGCGGCGCTCCTGCCAGAAAGCGTTAAACACCGAGCAGGTCACGGCGAAGTTGACGTCCTGGCCAATCAGATCGGTTAACGCCAGCGGCCCCATCGGGAAGCCCGCACCGTCGCGTAAAGCCGCATCGATGGCCGCAGCCGGAGCCACCTGCTCCTCCAGCGCACGCCAGGCTTCGGCATAAAACGGCCGCGCCACGCGGTTAACGATAAAGCCGGGCGTGGAATGGCAACGTACCGGCTGTTTTCCCCAGCGCAGCGCCAGTTCACAAAGCCGCTCGGCAATTTCCGGCGAGGTTTCCAGGCCGCTGACCACCTCCACCAGCTTCATCACCGGCGCAGGGTTAAAGAAATGCAGCCCGACCACGCGTGCCGGGTGGCTGATTCCGCTGGCAATAGCGGTGATGGAAATGGAGGAGGTATTGCTGGCAAAGACGGTATCAGCGCCGCACACCGCCGCTAAATCGCGGAAGATCGCCTGCTTGATATCAATTTGTTCGGCCGCCGCCTCAATCGCCAGCTCAGCCTGAGCCAAATCTGCCAGCGTTTCTGCCGGATGCAGCCGGGCAAGCGTTGACTGACGGCTGGCATCATCCAGCTTACCTTTGGCAACGCGGGCGCTTAGCGCGGTGTCAATGCCGTCAATTGCGCGCTTTGCCGCGCCGGGCTGAATGTCATACAGCCAGACGGCATGGCCCGCGCTGGCGGCCACCTGCGCAATACCTGCGCCCATGGTGCCGCTGCCTATCACCGCTATAACAGCATCAGGTGTCAGCATGCTCATTTCCCCTTAAAGGTCGCCGGGCGCTTCGCCAGAAAAGCAGAAACCCCTTCGCGATAGTCTTCGCTGCGGCCGGCCAGGCGCTGATAATCGCGCTCCAGGTCTAGCTGGGCATCCAGAGTGTTGGTTTCCGAGGCATAAAGCGCTTTTTTGATAAGGCCCAGGCCAAAGGTCGGCTGGGTAGCAAAGTGTTGAGCCAGCTGGCGGGCGGTATCGCCTAGCTGTTCGTCATCCACCACCTGCCAGATCATGCCCCACTCGTGCGCCTGTTCCGCGCTCAGCGTGTCGCCAAGTAATGCCAGCCCCATAGCGCGTGCCCGCCCGGTCAGGCGGGGTAAGAACCAGGTGCCGCCGCAGTCGGGCACCAGCCCCAGCTTGCTGAAAGACATAATGAATTTTGCCGAACGCGCGGCGATAACCATGTCACAGCCCAGCGCCAGCGTGGCACCGGCTCCAGCCGCAACGCCGTTGACCGCAGCAATCACCGGCTTCGGCAACTTCGCCAGGCGGCGCAGCAGCGGGTTGTAAAAGGTTTCAACGGAATAGCCCAGATCCGGCGCGTCGCCGCTTGGGTCGACGTTACGGTCGTTGAGATCCTGCCCGGCGCAGAAGCCACGCCCCGCCCCGGTGATCAGCAGGCAGCGGATGGTTTCATCCCTTTCGGCCTGGGTCAGGATTTCCGCCAGCTGGCGATGCATCTCGTCGTTAAAGCTGTTCAGCCGCTCCGGGCGGTTCAGGGTCAGGGTCATCACCCCGTTTTGCACATCGCTAACAATAAAACTCATGATTAACGTCCTTTGAATTCAGCAGGTCGCTTTTCCAGAAAAGCTGCGATGCCTTCCTGACGATCTTCGGTGGCGGCGAGCAGCGTAAACAGCTGACGTTCCTGCAGCAGGCCCTGGCTCAGGCCCGTGTTCTGCGCCTGTTGAAGCGCGTTTTTCGCAGCCTGCAGCGCAAGGGGTGCATGTCGAGCGATGCTTGCGGCAAGTTTCTGCGCGTATTCAAGCGTCAGCGCGGCAGGATGTACTTCGGCAACCAGCCCGGCACGTAAAGCCTGCGGTGCGTCGATAGCTTCACCGCTCAGCACCATGCGGTAAGCCAGCGCCTTGCCTACGCTGCGGATAAGCCGCTGGGTGCCGCCCGCGCCGGGCATAATCCCCAGCATGATTTCCGGCAGGCCGAAGCGTGCGTTATCCCCGGCAACGATAATGTCGCTCAGCAGCGCCAGCTCGCAGCCTGCGCCGAGCGCATAGCCGTTGACGGCGGTCATCAGCGGTTTGGGAAAGCGTTCAATGCGCGCCCAAAGCTGGGGCCGGGGATCGTTCAGCGTGGCGGGCATATCCCGGCTCGCCATCTCTTTTAAGTCCGCTCCGGCGGCAAAAAAGCGCTCATTGCCGGTGATAACGACGGCACCGATGGATTCGTCCTGCTGCGCGGCTTCCAGCGCTTCGGCGATCTGCGTCAGCAGCGCGTTGTTGAGCGCATTGCGAGCCTGCGGGCGGTTCAGCGTCAGGGTCAGCACCCGGCCGCTCTGTTGGCTTAGAAGTTCGCTCATCACAGCCCCTGCGCGTCAAAATCGAGCACCACGTCGTCGCCCTTCGGCAGCGCCTGGCAGCTCAGCACGTAGCCTGCGGCCAGCTGATCCGGCTCGAGGCTGTAGTTGACGCCCATTTCCACTTCGCCGCGCAGTACCTTGCAGCGGCAGGTGGCGCAGACGCCGCCTTTGCAGGCATACGGCAGATCCGCGCCCTGGCGCAGCGCCGCGTCGAGAATGCTTTCGTCCCCGGCGGTCAGGGTAATCTGGCGATCCACGCCGTCCTGGCGCAGAATCACGGTTTTACCCGCAGCCTGAGCACGTGAACGAGCGCCCGGCGTCACGCCAGGCGTGTTGAAGTGCTCGAGGTAAATATCCTGCTGCGCCACGCCCATCTCTTTCAGCGTGGCTTCGGCTGCCTGCATCATGCTTTGCGGGCCACAGATAAAGGTGCGGTCAAAGCCTTTGACGTCCAGCAGATGGTCGCCGAGCTGTTTTAGCTTCGCGCCGTCCAGGCGGCCACTGAGCAATTCGCTGTCCGATTTTTCCTGGCTGAACAGGTAAATCAGCTGCAGACGCTGGGGGTAACGGTCTTTCAGGTCGGCCAGCGCCTGGCGGAACATCATGCTGGCGCTGCTGCGGTTGCCGTAGACCAGCGTCACGCTGCTTTGTGGCTCCGTGGCAAGCGTGGCGCCGATAATCGCCAGCATTGGCGTAATGCCTGAGCCCACCGCCAGCGCCAGATAGTTCCCGCGAGTTTCCGCTTCCGGCTGATAGCCAAACGTCCCCTGCGGCACCATCACTTCCAGCGACATGCCGGCGGTTAAATCACTGACCGCGTACTGCGAGAAACGGCCGCCTTCAATGGCTTTGACCGCGACGCAGATCTCACCCGGATTGTCCGAGCGACAGATGGAATAACAGCGGCGCAGCTCTTCATCGCCCAGGCGGGCTTTCAGCGTGAGATGCTGGCCGGGGCGAAATCGATATTGCCCACGCAGCGCGTCCGGCACCGCAAACGTAATGGCTACCGCCTCTGCGGTTTCTGGTTCGATACGTGCCACTTTCAGGGAATGAAACGTCGTCATGGCATCCTCAAATACATTTAAAGTAATCAAAGGGTTCCCGGCAGGTGTTGCAGCGATAAAGCGCTTTACAGGCCGTGGAGCCGAATTCACTGATGAGCGAAGTGTGTTCGCTCCCGCAGCGCGGGCAGGTCACCTGGGCGGCGACAGTCGCGTGGCAGGCATGCCCCTGCGGTGGGCTGATGCCGTATTCGCGCAGCCTGGTTTTGGCCTCCGACGACATCCAGTCCGTCGTCCAGGCGGGATGCAAAACCAGCTTGATATGCACCGGGCTTAGGGCTGCACCCTCCATCGCTTCCCGGATGGCGGCGAGCAAGAACTCGGTCGCCGGGCAACCTGAATACGTCGGCGTGAAGCCGATATGCCAGCCGTCCGCGCCGTGTTCTACGCTGCGTACCATGCCAAGGTCGGTGATGGTCAGCACCGGGATTTCCGGGTCGCTGATTTCACTCAGCAGACGCCAGACGTCGCGGACGGCGGCGGGCTGAAGCGTGGCGGTTTGCATTCTCTTCTCCTTACCACTGCTGGTTCGGGTAAGCGCGCTGCAGGTACTGCATTTCAGCCAGCAGCGGGCCGAGGTGTTCGGTGTGTAAGCCTTGCTTACCGCCGGTGCGGTATGGCTGTTCTGCCGGGGCCTGCAGCGAGGCATCGCTCAGTCCGGCGGTCACTTCTTGCAGCCATTCAGCTTTGAGGCCACGCGGATCGACCGCGATCCCCTGCTCTGCCAGCGTCGTTTCCAGCTCATCGGCGACGAACATTTCGCCGCTGAAGCGCCACAGTTTGTTCACAGCGCTTTGCGCTTTTGCCTGCGAAAGCTCGGTGCCGTTGCCCAAACGAACCAGCCAGCCGCGGCTGAAACGCAGGTGATAGCGCACTTCTTTAATCGCTTTAGCTGCGATGGCCGCCAGCTGCGGATCTTTGCTTTCTACCAGGCGGCTGAACAGCGAGACGTGCCACGCATCCAGCAGATACTGTCGCACCAGCGTTTCGGCAAAATCACCGTTGGGCTGTTCCGCCAGCAGCAGGTTGCGGTATTCACGTTCATCACGCCCAAAGGCCAGCCTGTCTTCATCGAGGTGCTCACCTTCCCGCCCGGCGGCATAGGTCAGGAAGTTGCGTGCCTGGCCGAGCAGGTCGAGGCCAATGTTGGCCAGCGCGAGGTCAATTTCCAGCTCCGGCGCATGACCGCACCAGGCGCTCAGGCGCTGGGCGAGGACAAGGCAGGTGTCGCCGAGGCGCAGGCTGTAGGTCGCTACAGGATCGAGTGTCATTGGCGGCCTCACATGTGCTCGATGCCGTCAGGCAGCGTGTAAAACGTCGGGTGGCGGTAGACTTTGCTGTCTGCCGGGTCGAAAAATTCCGGGCGTTCTTCCGGCTGCGAGGCCACGATTTCGCTCGCTTTCACCACCCAGATGGAGCAGCCTTCGCTGCGACGGGTGTACGCGTCGCGGGCGTTTTCCAGCGCCATCTGGTCGTCGGCCGCGTGCAGGCTGCCGACATGGCGGTGGGACAGCCCCTTTTTATTACGGATAAACACTTCGTACAGCGGCCAGTAAATTTTGCTCATCTCTTACTCCTTCAGGCGGCGGTGCGGGCCTGTTGTTTTTCGGCATACGCAAGGGCGGCTTCGCGCACCCATGCCCCCTCTTCCCAGGCTTTACGCTTGGCGGCAAGGCGCTCTTCGTTGCATAAGCCGCGCCCGGCCACTACTTCGTTAAATTCCTGCCAGTCAATGTCGCCAAAGCGGTAGTGGCCGGTAGCCTCATCCAGATGCAGATCGGGATCCGGCACGGTCATGCCCAGCAGCTCTACCTGCGGCACCGTGTTGTCGACAAAGCGCTGGCGCAGCTCGTCGTTACCGAAGCGTTTGATTTTCCAGGCGAGGCTTTGGGCGCTGTTCGGCGAGTTGTCGTCGTTGGGCCCGAACATCATCAGCGCCGGCCACCAGAAGCGGTTAATGGCGTCCTGCAGCATCTGGCGCTGTTCCGGGCTGCCCTTCGCCAGCACGGTGCAGGCTTCAAACCCTTGACGCTGGTGGAAGCTTTCTTCTTTACAGATTTTCACCATCGCACGGGCGTAAGGGCCGTAAGAAGTCCGGCAGAGCGCGACCTGGTTGACGATAGCGGCTCCGTCAACCAGCCAGCCAATAACCCCAATGTCGGCCCAGTTGAGCGTCGGGTAGTTAAAGATGGAGGAGTACTTCATCTTGCCGTCGAGCATCTTCTGGTAGATATCTTCCCGGGCGCAGCCCAGGGTTTCGGCGGCGCTGTAGAGATACAGGCCGTGCCCGGCTTCATCCTGCACTTTAGCCAGCAGAATGGCCTTGCGGCGCAGGCTGGGCGCACGCGTTATCCAGTTGCCTTCCGGCAGCATGCCGACAATTTCCGAGTGCGCATGCTGGCCTATCTGGCGGATCAGCGTTTTGCGGTAAGCCTCCGGCATCCAGTCCTGCGGCTCTATGGCGGTTTCCTGCTGGATGCGCTCGTCAAAGCGTTCTTGTTCTGTCACGGCATCACCTTATGATTCAATTTAAACCTACACATTGCGATATAACGAATCACATCATGATTAAAAGTTACAGATAAGTTAACGAAGATCGCAAAGATTACACCGCATGTTTGTGAGGCTTATCACGTAAAATTTCGCTAAAACCCTATTTATCATTGATATAAATCAATAACAAAAATCACACCCCATCACGTTGTTAATAATTTATTAAATTACAGCTTGATTTTTATGATTCACAAAACAAACACTGTAAGCATTAAATGCAGCATGTAATGGAGAGTGAGATGCAAAAGTTAACCAGCTATCTGTCCGGGACGTGGTTTAGCGGCCAGGGTAAAGAAAGAACTATTTTTCATGCCGTTAGCGGCGAGCCGCTGTGGCAGGTGACCAGCGAAGGCGCGGATATGGCGGCGGCAAAACGCTTCGCCGTTGAACAAGGGGGCAAGGCACTGCAGGCGATGACGTTTATCCAGCGCGCCGCAATGTTAAAAGCCGTGGCGAAGCATTTGCTGGCGCAGAAAGAGACGTTCTACGAGGTTTCGTACCAAACCGGGGCGACCCGCGCCGATAGCTGGGTAGACATTGAAGGCGGGATCGGTACGCTGTTTGCCTACGCCGGAATGGGCAACCGCGAGCTGCCGGATGACACGCTGTGGCCGGAAGACGAGTTGATTCCGCTCTCCAGACAGGGCGGATTCGCCGCCCGCCACGTGCTCACCTCGAAGTCCGGCGTGGCGCTGCACATCAACGCGTTTAACTTCCCTTGCTGGGGGATGCTCGAGAAGCTGGCCCCGACCTGGCTGGCCGGTATGCCCGCGATCGTTAAACCCGGCACGGCCAGCGCGCAGTTAACCCAGGCGATGGTCAAAGCGATAGTTGAATCCGGCCTGGTGCCGGATGGGGCGATCGGCCTGATTTGCGGCGGCGTGGGTGACCTGTTCGAGCATTTAGATGAGCAGGATGTGGTGACGTTTACCGGCTCGGCCAGCACCGGACAAAAGTTACGTTGTCACTCAAATATCGTTGCCCGTTCTATTCCATTTACCATGGAAGCGGATTCGCTGAACTGCTGCGTGCTGGCAGAAGATGTGACGCCTGAGCAGCCTGAATTTGCGCTATTTGTGCGCGAAGTCGTGCGTGAAATGACCGCCAAGGCCGGGCAAAAATGTACCGCGATTCGGCGGATTATCGTGCCGCAAAACCGACTAGGTTCGGTGATTGAAGCGCTGAAGGCAAAACTTGAAAAAATACAGCCAGGCGACCCGGCGGTGGAAGGCGTGCGCATGGGGGCGCTGGTCAGCCTTGAACAGCGGGATGACGTGCAGCGTAAAGTTGACCAATTGATTGCCGCCGGATGCGAAGCCGTGCTTGGCGGTAAAGCAGATCTCGCTCAGCCGGGCGCGTTCTTCCCGCCTACTCTTTTGCTTTGCCAGCAGCCGGATGAAACGCCTGCGGTGCACGAGCTTGAGGCCTTCGGCCCGGTTGCCACCGTGATGCCGTACCGGGATGCTGAACACGCTATGGCGCTGGCTCGCGCCGGCCAGGGCAGCCTTGCCGGGACGCTGGTCACCGCCGATGAGCAAACTGCACGTGAATTTATTCTCGGTGCGGCTCGCGCTCATGGACGTATTCAGGTGCTGAACGAGGAGTCCTCGGTGGAGTCCACCGGGCACGGATCGCCGCTCCCAATGCTGGTTCACGGCGGCCCAGGCCGTGCGGGCGGCGGCGAAGAGCTGGGCGGCCTGCGTGCGGTGAAACACTATATGCAGCGCACCGCCATTCAGGGCAGCCCGACGATGCTTGCCGCCGTTAGCGGACAATGGAACTACGGCGCTAAAGTTCACGAAGATGCCGTGCATCCGTTCCGCAAACATTTTGAGGAGCTGCGTATCGGGGAAAGCATTCTCACCGCCCGCCGTACCGTGACCGAAGCCGACATCGCTAACTTTGCCAACCTGAGCGGCGACCGTTTCTATGCCCATACCGATAAAATTGGCGCAGCAGAATCTTTCTTTGGCGAACGCGTGGCGCACGGCTACTTTGTGGTGTCCGCCGCCGCCGGACTGTTTGTTGACCCCGGTGTCGGGCCGGTGATTGCCAACTATGGCATGGAAAACCTGCGCTTTATCGAACCGGTAAAAATCGACGATACGATTCAGGTGCGCCTGACCTGCAAACGTAAAACCGCCAAACCGCAGAAAACGGCGGAAGATAAGCCGGTTGGCGTGGTGGAATGGGCGGTGGATATCACCAACCAGCATCAGCAGACCGTTGCCCGCTACTCGATCCTCACCCTCGTTGCCCGCCTGAACGGTGATTTTACCGCTTGAGTCTTAAATGCCAGACAGGCAAGTCATCGCCTCTGGTTTACCCTCACCCTAACCCTCTCCCTAAAAGGGAGAGGGAACAAACAAATCCCCCCATAGGTTGTTTTCCCCCTCTCCCTCTGGGAGAGATACCGTCTTGTCGGTTATCCGGCAAGCGGTATTTCAGCGTTAAATTCACGCCCTGATTTCACCACCCCATAAGCCAGCTGTAGCAGCTTTCTCATTCCTGCACACACGCGTTCTTTGCCTGTCTTCCCCCTGCTCGCCATCCGGGTCATCAGGTCTTTCACCACTTCATTACATCTTCCCGCCACTACCGTAGGCATATACAGCACGCTACGCAGCTCACGGCTCCCCACTTTTGACAACCTGCTCTTTCCCTTCCACATCCCGGACTCACAACGTCGTGGGTTCAGCCCTGCATAAGCCACCAGAGCCTTACTGCTCCTGAACCGCCTCAGGTTTCCCGCGAAGGCCAGAAGACTCGTACTCAGCACATCTCCCACTCCCGGGATACTCTCCAGCAGCGCTTTGTCTTTTCTCAGGTCCGGGTCATCATCAATGTGCTGTCTGATTTTCTTTTTGGTTTCTTTTATCAGTTCATCCAGCGTGGCGATGTGCTCTTTTAACGAGCCAGTGATGACCTTATCTGCGGCCTCCAGCCTGTTCTCTTCCATCTGACGCATCTCTTCAAGATTTTTAAGATGCCGCACCAGCGCGGTCAGCTGTCGCTGGCTGAGAGGAGCCGGATGCCATTGGGCTGGCTGATACAGGGCACAATACCGTGCTATCAGGGCGGCATCGCTTTTATCCGTTTTGTTTCGGGTCAGTTCGGTGTTACTGAAGGCATGAATGCGGGCAGGGTTTTCCAGGCTGACGCGATAGCCGCCATCGGACAATGCCGTGGCGAGTTCCGTGCTGTAGCTGCCCGTCGCTTCCATACAGACATGACAGTCCCCAAAGCGGGTCAGCCAGTGAATAAACTCACGACATCCCGCAGGCGTGTTAGCAAACTTTTTAGTTTTGTATTTCTGACCAGGCAGCAGGACAGCGACATCAAATTTTAGCTTAGCAATATCAACGCCGACAGAAGTGAGGGTCATCTGATTCTCCGTAACCTTATGAATAATATCGCCAGACCATCCTTATATGTGGGTGCTCAGAGGCACAGGATACCGTTCGGTCTTGAGGCGACAGGGAATAAGGTTGCCGGGGCATAATCTCTCCCACGGGCTCGGAAGCACCAGGGCCAGGGGATGCTCACCGGCAACCTCCCGATGATCAGTCGGGGATCTTCCCCGCACTGGCGGGGAAGTTCAAGACATAAGGGCCGGGGTGAGGGCTGAATTTAACCCGACGCTCATTTACCCAGAGGAATAAATCTCCCAATCCCACATTCTGGCAACCACAGCAAAACGCTTGGCAGGGAATACAAGGGAAGCCCCGGCGGAAGTTGTTATGTTGAATCCGACAGACTTTATCCAGCACGCACATAACAACACAACGCACTTTTAAGGTGAGAAAGCGATGACAATGAAAACTGGAAAAAAAAACGCTGGCGCTGGCTATTGCGCTCCTGACCTCGGCGGGGATTAACGCCCCTGCTTTTGCCCACGGCGGCGAGGCACATATGGTGCCAATGCAAAAAACGCTCGCGGATTTTGGCGCCGACGTCCAGTGGGACGATTACGCGCAGATGTTTACCATCGTCAAAGACGGTGCCTACGTGAAGGTGAAGCCCAACGCCACCTCCGCCATCGTGAATGGCAAAACGCTCAAGCTTGAAGTCCCGGTTACCTTTAAAGACAAAACGGCGTTTATCTCCGAAGGGTTTATCAATGAAGTGTTCCAGTCCGGGCTGGATCAAACCTTTGCGGTCGAGAAAAAACCGCACCCGCTGAACTCCCTGAGCGCCGACGAAATTAATCAAACGGTGGAGATAATCAAAGCCGCGGCGGGCTACAAGCCGAATATTCGCTTTACCGAGATTTCCCTGCGCGAGCCGCCGAAGGAGCAAGTCTGGAAGTTTGTGATGGACGGCACCAGCGTCAGCCAGCCGCGTGAGGCGGACGTCATCATGCTTGACGGCCGGCATATTATTGAAGCCACGGTAGATTTGGCCGCCGGAAAGGTGAAAAGCTGGAAACCGATTGAAGGCGCTCAGGGCATGGTGCTGCTGGACGATTTTGCCAGCGTACAGTCGATAATCAACAACAGCAAAGAGTTCGCCGAAGCGGTGAAGAAACGCGGCATCAGCGATCCGTCAAAAGTGGTCACTACCCCGCTTACCGTCGGCTATTTCGACGGCAAAGACGGCCTGAAGCAGGATCAGCGCCTGCTAAAAGTGGTGAGCTATCTTGACGTCGGCGACGGCAACTATTGGGCGCACCCGATTGAAAACCTGGTGGCGGTGGTCGATCTCGAGCAGAAAAAAATCATCAAGATTGAGGAAGGTCCGGTCATTCCAGTGCCGATGACCCCGCGCCCTTATGATGGCCGTGACCGGCAGGCTGCCAACCTGAAACCGCTGAATATCATTGAGCCAGAAGGGAAAAATTACACCATTACCGGCGACACGATCCGTTGGCAAAACTGGGATTTGCACCTGCGGCTGGACTCACGCGTGGGCCCAATCATCTCCACCGTGACCTGGAACGACAACGGCACCAAACGAAAGATCATGTATGAGGGGTCGCTCGGCGGGATGATCGTGCCGTATGGCGACCCGGATATCGGCTGGTATTTTAAGGCCTATCTGGATGCCGGTGATTACGGCATGGGCACGCTGACTTCCCCTATCGTGCGCGGTAAAGACGCGCCGGGCAACGCCGTCCTGCTGGACGAAACTCTGGCCGATTACACCGGCAAGCCAACCACTATTCCGCGCGCCATTGCGGTTTTCGAACGCTACGCCGGGCCGGAGTATAAGCACCAGGAGATGGGCCAGCCGAACGTCAGCAGCGAACGCCGCGAGCTGGTGATCCGCTGGATAAGCACCGTCGGCAACTACGACTATATTTTTGACTGGGTCTTCCACCAGAACGGCACCATCGGTATTGACGCAGGCGCGACCGGCATCGAAGCGGTAAAAGGCGTGAAGGCCAAAACCATGCACGACGCCACCGCGAAAGAAGATACCCGCTACGGCACGCTTATCGACCACAATATTGTTGGCACAACCCATCAGCATATTTATAACTTCCGCCTGGATCTGGACGTCGACGGCGAAAAC
This sequence comes from Cedecea neteri, assembly GCF_000757825.1. Classification (GTDB taxonomy): domain Bacteria; phylum Pseudomonadota; class Gammaproteobacteria; order Enterobacterales; family Enterobacteriaceae; genus Cedecea; species Cedecea selenatireducens. The sequence goes on along the minus strand of NZ_CP009451.1, from coordinate 113,123 downwards.
AACAGCCTGACCGCTATCGACCCGGTAGTGAAGCCGAACACCAGCGGCGGGCCGCGCACAAGTACGATGCAAACCAATGAATATGCGATTAAAAACGAGCAGGACGCGGCGCAGAAATTTGATCCGGGCACCGTCCGTTTACTCAGCAATCCGAACAAAGAAAACCGCATGGGCAACCCGGTTTCCTACCAGCTGATCCCTTACGCAGGAGGGACTCACCCCGTCGCAACCGGCGCTAAGTTTGCCCCGGACGAGTGGATTTACCACCGCCTGAGCTTTATGGATAAGCAGCTGTGGGTGACTCGCTATAACCCGGATGAACGCTATTCCGAAGGGAAATACCCGAACCGCTCCGCGCACGACACCGGTCTGGGAGCATACAGCAAAGATAATCAGTCGCTGGAAAACACGGACAACGTCGTCTGGTTAACCACCGGCACCACGCATATTGCCCGCGCAGAAGAGTGGCCCATTATGCCGACCGAGTGGGTACATGCCCTGCTGAAGCCGTGGAACTTCTTTAACGAAACGCCAACGCTGGTAAAGTCAGAGGACATTACCAGTAAATAATCGGTTTGCGGCGCGCTATTTCAGCGCGCCGCCTTTTTAATTCAGGGCTTAATAGCCTGCCAGCCGTGAATGAGCAGCGACTGGAAGAACGGCTGTGTGCTGGTAAATCCCGCGTCAAGAAGTAACGCTTCGGTTTGACGAGGCGGTAGCAAAAGCAAACGCTGGCTAAGCTCAGCTTTCACCTCAGAAATGTCGCGCTCGCGTTGGGTATAAGCCTGCTGCAGCGCAACCCAATTTTTTAATTGCCCGTCAAAATCGGGATCCGCCATGTCTCCCGCTATTTCAGCGGCAATCAGCAGCCCTGTCGGTTTTAGCCTGTCGGCAATGTGCTGGTAAATACCACCGCGCTGCGGGTGCTGAATAAAGTGCGCCACCAGCAAACACAAAGCGGCGTCGTATTTTTCCCGTTCTGCAACGTCGATAACGTGGCCTTCAATCAGCGTGCAGCGGTCGCTCAGCCCTTCTCGCTCAAGCTTTTCTGCACAAACGGCAAGCATATCGGGAGAAGGATCCACGCCGCTAAACCGCCACCCAGGATGCTGATGTGCCAGCCTGACGATTTCCGTCCCGGTGCCGACGCCGACGCAGAGCACCTGCGCATTCTCCGCAAGGCCCCTTAACAACAGCGCTATCAACGAATGCAGATTGTTTGCAATGTCTTTCAGGCGTTCGCTACTGGCGTCGTACTGGCGGGAAAACGCCGCGTTGAAAATGTCATTTGTATCGTGCATCACATCGCCTCTGATGGATTTTCGGTGGAAAACTGGGCAATAAACACCCAATAAACTCATGTAACTTACGATAACACATGAAATGAAACTTTAAAAATTGTTTCCTTTTCGTACGCTTCACATCTTGTTGAGTCGAATTATATTTATAAGTAATCTTAAATTATTTTCCTGATGACATTTTTGTTCGAAACGATATACAGGAAATAAATCTTCCAATAAAGGAAGTCTTACTTCCCGTAAATGAAACAAAACATGACATCAGGTAACAACAAGCATCTTTCGTTACGAAAAAAGTAAAGATCGATAAAGTTCCGAGGATCCCATTTCATTATATGTGAACAATGATATAATTGGCAGCGGACTTACTCTGCATTCAAATAAATAAAATAACGTGTCACCTGCCTTTTATCACTGGCCTCAGACACTCATTTTACGGGAAATAACCCCGTAGCTGAATACCGAGAAAATAATATGACGCAACACCAACTCCAGGACACCATCGCCCGCTACAGTCAGCAATTAAAAAAGCATCCCTGCTTTCGCGAGGCCATTCGACATCATTATGACTCCCTGCTGGTAACCTATAAAAAACAGCCGCTCTTTTATAAAACAATTCTGCAAAGCTCCCGCTTTCATGTGGTGCTGGCGCTGCTGTGTTTTCACTACGGCGATCGCAAGGCCGTGCTGGCGGATATCAAAGAGTTCTGCGTAAAAATGGAGCTAACCAGCCTCAACACGGTGAATTCTCTGGTCACACTGCTGCGCATTACCGGCAGAATGTCGCTGGAAAAAAGTGAGGATGACCGCCGGGTGCTGCTGTATAACCCCAGCGTGAAAGGCCTCAATGAAACCCGCAGCTATATGCAGATTTCTATTCCTTCACTGAAAATGCTGCTGCCGGAGAACGTGCTTTCTATTCACGCTCTTGACGATAACAACACCTTTGAAAATTTTTTTCGCCGCAGCGCCAACCTGTTATTTGATGAGGTCATATTGAGTAGACTGGTGCCTAATAGCGCGATGTTTGTCGATAAAGACGCCGGACATATTATTATCCTCAGAATATACCTGATGGCTGCACAGAGTGAAGATGGCAAATGGTGGCTACGTCCCAATTACAACAAAACGGCGAAAGATCTGTCAGTGTCGAGAATGCACCTGAGACGCATCGTTAATTGCGGTATCATGGCGGGATTATTTAGCGAAGATAGCGCAGGCGTATTAGAAATACACAACGGCTTTATGGAAATGGCTGAGTCCTACTTTGGCTTTTATTTCTCGTTTATTCTGTACGGGCTTAATATCGACCCAACCAACGTATAAAAATGCCGGCTTTCGCCGGCTTTTTTTTATCTTTCTCGCAGCGCTTCGCTGGCTTTATTCAACGGTTTCAACAGGTAATCGAGTACCGATTTACTGCCGGTTTTAATGTCCACGGTAGCAATCATGCCGGGGAAGATGGGGAACGATTTTCCCTCCCGGTTTTCCAGCTGGCTGGCATCGGTACGGATGTAGACCCGGTAGTAGTAAACGTCACGCTTCACCTCATCCTGCAGCGTATCCGGCGAAATGGTGGTCACCACCCCTTTCAGCCCGCCATAGATGGAATAGTCGTAGGCGGTAATTTTCACCAACGCCTTTTGCCCTGGGTGAATAAAGGCGACGTCGCGCGGCGAGATTTTTGCTTCGATCAGCATCTGGTCATCCAGCGGTACCAGCGTCATCAGCTTGCCGTTAGGAGGAATCACCCCGCCCACGGTGGTGACCTCAATGCCTTTCACAATCGCCCGCACCGGTGAGGTAAACTTCAGGCGCGTCAGCGAGTCTGTCCGCCCCCGCATCACCGAGCGCTGAGTTTCAATTTCCTCGTTGGTTTTTGCCAGTTCTTCACGAGCGCGCACGTAGTACTGGTTTTGCATTTCGGTGATTTTGTTTTCCAGCTCATTTTTTTGCCGCTGCAGGCGCAGAACTTCCACGCTGCTGGCGGCACCCTGCTTGACCAGCGGCTGGGTCATCGCCAGTTCGCGCTGCACCAGCGAGACGGCCTCACGCAGCCCGGCGACGCCTTTTTCAAGGCTGCTACGGCGTGATTCGTAGAGCGCCGTCTCCTGGCGCACCAGGTCGCTATCACCGGCCAGCATGTCGGGGAAGACCAGCGCCGTAGCGCCGACTTCGGCCTTCAGGCGTGCGGCGGTGGCCATCGCCGCGTGGAGGCGTGATTCACTTTCCTGCACGCCGGACTCGGTTTTCGTGCGGTCAAGCTGCGCCAGCACCTGGCCCCGCTCAACGATGTCCCCCTCATGAACGTCCAGCTTGTAGAGGATCCCGCCCTCGAGGGACTGAATAACCTGCTCCCGTGACGACGGCACAACTTTCCCCGAGCCGGTCGTAACCTCATCCAGGCTAAAGAAATTAGCCCAAAGCACAAAAACCAGCAGCATCAGCCCCAGCGCCCAGGCTACCAGGCTCGATCGCGGCAGCGCAGGCTCTTTCAGGCGGCTGTTATAGCGTGTGATGTCGTTCATCCCTGCACCTCCGGCCCGATGTCAGGCTTAAGCGTCGCCGTCCTACGCGGGGCGGCTTTATTCTCCATCCCGTGCAGCTGTAAAATTTTGTCTCGTGGGCCGTCCATGACAATGCGGCCGTTATCCAGCACGATGATTCGGTCTACCAGCTGCAGGATGGGCATCCGGTGCGTGGCGACCACCAGCGTGCGGTTGCCCAGCCACGGAGCCAGGTTAGCGATGAGCTGCTGTTCGCTGATTTCATCCAGCCAGGCCGTCGGCTCATCCAGCAGCAGGATCTGCGGTTGCAGGATGAGGGTTCGCGCCAGCAGCAGCGCCTGCCGCTGGCCGCCGGACAGGCCTGCGCCCCCTTCGGTAATCAAATAGTTGAGGCCATTTTTCTGCTTCTGAACAAAGCCCAGCGCGCCGCTAAGCGCCAGGGCGCGGTGGATCTCTTCGTCACTTGCCAGCGGACGGCCCATGGTCAGGTTGTCGCGGATCGAGCCGAAGAATAACCGAGCCTGCTGGCTGAGCAGGGTCATATCACGACGCAGATCGGCGGTGTCGAGCTGGCCGAGGCTGATATCATCCAGCAGGATCTGCCCGTGCTGCGGCGTTTGCATCCCCGCCAGCAGCTGTAAGAGCGTGCTTTTGCCGGAGCCGTTCCGTCCCAGCACCGCGATTTTCTCCCCGGCGGTGATGGTCAGCCGCGCAATGTCCAGGTCGTTAACCTTTTCTTCTTCGTCGTAGTAAAACGCCGCATAGTTAAACTGGTAGTTCCCCTGCAAATGCGCTTTATGCACTTTTTTGCCCTGCTCCGGATCGTCCAGCGGGCGCTGCATCAGGTCGTCCAGCCCTTTACGCGCCACCTTCGCCTGCTGCCAGCGCGATAGCACGCCGGATATCTGCGCCAGCGGAGCAATAGTGCGGGAAGCCAGAATGGAGGTACCAACCAGCGCCCCGGTGGTCATATCGCCGTTAATCACCAGGTAACACCCTACCAGCAGCACCACGGCGTAGACGATAGACTGAACTTCCTGGGTCCAGGTCATCAGCAGGCTGGTCAGCCAGCGCTGCTTCATGCCAACCCCGGCCGCCACGTCGTTGGTGTTATTCCACTGGTTCTGGAACCGCTGCTCGGCGCGCAGCAGTTTGATGTCTTCGATGGACTGAACGGCCTCCACCAGCGTGGCGTTGCGGATGGCCGACTCACGCATGCCCTCGTTCGAGAGGTGCGCCAACGGACGCTGCACCAGCAGGCCGGGGATCAGCAGCAGAGGGATCGCCAGCAGCACCACAAACACCAGCGGGCCGCCAATCAGCCAGAGAATAAAGACAAACAGCAGGAAGAACGGAATGTCCGACACCGTGCCGATGGTGGTGGAGGTGATAAGCTCGCGAACCGACTCCAGCTCGCGAATCTGCGAGATAAACGAGCCGGTTGATTTAGGCCGTGCGCTGTTTTTAATGCGCAATGCCCTGGCGAAAACCCGGTCGGAAATGCGCAAATCGGCCCGCTTGCCGACGACGTCGGCTATGTGGACGCGCAGCATACGCATGGTAAATTCAAAGAGAATCGCCAGCATCACGCCGCCAAACAGTACCCACAGCGTGGGGACAGATTGTGAAGGCACCACCCGGTCATACACCTGCATGGAGAAGATCATCCCCGCCAGCGCCAGCACGTTAGCCGCCATCGCCACCAGCATGATGTCGCCGTAGCGTTTCCAGTCTTTCAGCGCCAGCGTCCAGAACCAGTTTTTTTGGTACGGCTTGACGTAGTCGTCCACTCGCGCGTCGGGGATAGAGTTCAGCGGGCGCAGCAAAAACAGGCCTTTCAGCCTCTGCGACAGCGCTTCACGGCTGACCACGGTTTCCAGGCCGCCGTCGCCGCTAAGCTGTATGCTGAGCTGCCCGTGCTTATCCATGTGGGTCAGCACCGCCATCTGGCCGTCATTAAGCTCCGCGACCAGCGGCAAACGCCACGGATCGATAAGCGTGACATCCGCCGGGACGCTGCGCAGGGCTAATCCAAGCTGACGAGCCATATCTTCCAGCACCAGATGATGGGGACTTTGGCTTTCCTGGTTAACCACCACGCGCACGTGCTCTTCCGAGAAGTCCAGCCGATAGTGGCGCGCTACGGCCAGCATGGCCTGCAGCCAGGGTTCATAGCGGGTATGCGTTGAAGTCATCGTGTCTCACGTCCTGCGAAAGTGGCAAAAAGTGCCGGTGTTGCCCTTTCTGCGGCTTGTTTCATAAACATGTTTTATACCGGGTAATAAAGATAAGCGGCCAGAATGCCGCCGGACTTAAAGCCCGGCAGCACTAACGTTAAATAACCACCAGCTGGTGGTTCGCCAGCAGCGTGGCGAGGTCGGTCTGTACCCCGTTCAGCGTCACCACGGTGGTTGGGTCAAAGACGCCGCCCTTACCGTCGCGGTCAATCTGAATCTCGGTGCTGCTGCCGTTTTGTACCACTTTGATGTAGTCGCCGATGTTGCCTGCCCCGGCACCCAGCTGTGCGACACCATTGATGTAGTGTGCGGAAGCATCTCCGGCGTAACCGCTGCCCTGCAGCAGCTCGCGCAGGTCAATGCGGTCGCTGTCTGCGGTGCCTTCCCAGGTCCCGACGCTGAAGCCATTGACGACGTCATGGCCGTTACCGCCGGTGGCATCCGACCCGTTCAGCAGCTTGTAGAGCAGCGTATCGTGCCCGCCGCTGCCGATGTTGAAGGTGTCGTTACCGCCGCCGCCTTCGAAGGTGTTATTCCCGCTATTGCCGGTAATCACATCGTCATGGCTGGAGCCGACGATCCCTTCGATATTGCTAAAGGTGGCGGTATTAAACCCGGTGTTCTGCGCCCCGGTTTTACCCAAATCGACGGTGACGCCCACGCTCGAGTTACGGAAATCAACCACATCCATTCCACCCGTCGAGCTCCAGGTCTGGTGTTCGGAAGACGTTTCCCAGCCGCCGCCGCCGTTGTAGACATAAGTGCCCTGCTCGGCGATAAACGTATCGTTGTAGCCGGTGCCGGTGAGCGTGCCTCCGTGTACGCCGGTCGCGGCATCTGCCGTCAGGGCATAGCTTTCTCTGCCATCGCCAGCGGTGAGTCCGTTCCAGGTCGTGTTGCTGGAGACGCCGTTGATCGCCCGCACCAGCTCGGCATGGTAGGTTTCATTCGGGTTGAGGCCGTAGAAGCTCACCAGCGCCGAAGCGTCGTTGATGCCGATCCCCGACTGGGCGTTAATCACCTGGCTTGCCACCAGTTCACCCGCCGCGTTATAGAGCTTCACCGTGTTGCCGAAGAACACGTTAATGCCCTGGCTGTCGACAATTTTCAGGTGAATCGCCGTGCCCGGTGCCACGGCGTTGGTGTTCCGCTCCAGCGTCACGCTGCCGTTTTGGCGGAAGATCAGCAGGTCCTGCGCGCCGTCCCAGTCGTAGTCGACCAGCGCCGCGCCGGAGACCTGGCTGGTGGTCGCCGAGCCGAACTTCGACGAGGTGAAGCTTGCCACGCCCTTCAGCCCGTCGTTGGTGTACATATACGACTGCCCGCTGTTGGCCAGCTTGATGATGTCCATCCGGCCGTCCATGTTCCAGTCCACCGCCACGCTGACCGTACCGTTGTACTTCTCGGTGCCAACCGCCGTGCCCGCTAGCAGATTGCCTTTGCCGTCGTTCGTCATCAGCAGGCCGCCGGTGCCTGCCCGTGACATCCCCATGTAGAGGTCCATGTAGCCGTCACCGTCGAAGTCAGCCCAGGTCATGCTCACCGAGTTGTTGGCGGCGGCAGAACCCGTTGCGCTGTACATGGTGTTGATGAAGTTCTGGCCCCAGGTAAAGGTGCCATCACCTTTGTTAAACATGGTGGACAGCGCATAGTAGTTGTTGCCGTTGGTGGTGTGCTGAGCAATATCCACCATGCCGTCGTTGTTCAAATCCACGCCTGAAGCTTCAATCAGGCTGTTGTAGTTGCCGACTTTAGCCCCGGAGACAAAGTTGATGTACGTTCCGGCGCCGGAGGTCCCTACCAGCTTGCCGGCGTTGTTATTCACAAAGGTGCTGGAGTCCGGCCCGCCAGCATCGCCCATCACAAAGTCGACGTAGCCGTCACCCTGGAAGTCGATAGATACGACCGCGCCATACCACAACAGCGCGCCGACCGAGGCGCTGCTGCCGGGGCTGGTTGAGGTGTAGGTTCCATCCCCGTTGTTCATCAACTGGGCGATGTAGCTGTAGTTGGTGCTTTCCACCAGCATATCCGCGTGGCCGTCGCGGTTGATGTCCGCATAGGCACCGGTGGTGTAGCTCCCGTTCATCGTGAAGTTTCCGCTCACTTTGTAAGTGTTGCGGTCGCTCGAGGTGGCGAACTGCTGGTTGCTGGCAAACGTCCACATGCCGTTTTCGTCGAGCATAAAGCTGGCGGCAATGGCGTTGGTGGCGCTGGTAAAGGACCAGGCTGGCGACATCGACGCTTCTGCACCTACCACCACCGTGCCGTGCGTGACATCTACGCTGTTGCCGTTGCCCGCGCTGCTTTTCACCTGCGCCGTAACGTCATAGCTCTTTAACGAAAGCACATCGGCGTCCGGGATTTGCAGATACCAGGTGTTAGAAGAAGGATCGACCACCACCGCACCTCCGCGATCGGAGGTGTAGGTCTTGCCGTTCACCGTCACCACCACGAACTCGCCGTGCACCAGGCTTGCATCCACGCTGCCGGTGATAATTGGCGTGGTGTCAGTGGTGTTTAAACCGTCAACCAGCGCTTTGGTGGTCGGCACCGAGGTGTCGACCGTCAGGCTAAAGTCGTTAGATTCGGTGTAGTTCCCCGCTTTGTCCGTCACTCGCAGAACGTAATGATAGTTTCCGTCCAGCAGGCCGGAGTCCGCGAACGTCCAGTTGGTGCCGCCGGTGATGGTCACTTTGCCCACCAGCACGCCGTCGCGGAAGATCTGTGCGATTTCGCCGTCGGCCAGCGCCTGGTTCAGCGTGCCGTTTAGCACCGGCGAGGTGTCGTCGGTAGAATAGCTGCTGTCGAAATTACCGGTACGTTCGCCGTCGTTGTCGGTATAGCTGACGATGCTCCCCACGGTGTCCGGAGCCACGGTGTCAACGGTTACCAGCTGGTTTGCGGTTGATCCGACGTTTCCGGCCTGGTCGACAATGCGAACCTGGTAGACATAGTCGCCATCGGCCAGGGTGCGGCCATCAACGTAGTGCCAGGCGGTCCCGTTCACCACGGCATCGACCCAGGTTTTACCGCCGTCGAGGCTTACCTGTACGCGCTCATCGCTCGCCAGCGCATGGCCGAGCGTGCCGTTCAGCGTCAGCGTGGTATCCATGGTGATAAAGTCGCTGGCGCTCTGCCCGGTATCGTCAGAGATACCGTCAATGGTGATGCCATAGTTTGGCGCGACGGTATCCACCGTCACCGTCTGGCTGGTGGTTGCGCCCACGTTTCCGGCAAGGTCGACGACGCGAACCTGCCAGGTATGGTCGCCGTCCGCCAGCTGGCGTCCGTCGGTATAGCTCCAGCTGGTGCCGTTCACCGAGGTGGCGTAAACCCAACTGACTCCGCCGTCGAAGCTAATCTGGACGAATTCATTGTTGCCGAGCGCCGACCCCAGAGTACCGTTCAGCGTCAGCGTATTATCGTTGGTGATAAAATCGCTGTTGCTGAAGCCGCTGTCGGTGGTGATGCTGTCGACGGTCACGGTGATGGATGCGTCCGGCGGCGTGGTATCCACAGTGACGTTCTTAGAGGCGCTTTGCCCAACGTTGCCGGCATCGTCAACCACGCGAACCAGGTACTGATAAGTGCCGTCGCTGAGGGTTCTGCCGTCGTTGAAGTACCAGGTTGTGCCAACCGTGACTACCGTCTGCCAGGTCTTCCCGCCGTCCAGGCTTATCTGCACGTATTCCCCCGCCAGCAGCGACGCGCCCAGCGAACCGTTCACCGTCAGCGAGGTATCGCTGGTGACAAAGTCAGTGCTGCTCAGCCCCGTATCGTTGCTGATGCTGTCAATCGAGACGGTTTTACTCGCGTCCGGTGCCACGGTATCTACCGTTACCAGCTGGCTGGTGGTTGCACCGACATTGCCCGCCTCGTCGACAACGCGCAGCTGATAGAGATAATCACCGTCTGCCAGCGTACGCTTATCAATGTAGCTCCACGTGGTACCGCTAATACTCACGTCAATCCAGGTTTTCCCACCGTCAATGCTGATTTGGGCGTGTTCGCCCGCCGCCAGCGGAGCGCCGAGCTTGCCGCTGAGGGTCAGGGTATTGTCGTTGGTAATAAAGTCGTGCGCGTCCAGACCTGTATCCTGGCTAATAGCTTCGACAGTAATGGTCTTACTGGCGTCCGGCGCCACGGTATCGATGGTCACATTCTGCGTTGCCGTCGAGCCAACGTTGCCCGCATTGTCGATGACGCGCACGTTATAGGTCACGATGCCGTCCGGCAGAGTGCGCCCGTCGGCATAGCTCCATGATTTGCCGTTAACCACCAGATCAATCCAGCTTGCCCCACCGTCAAAGCTAATTTGCGCCTTCTCATTGTTACCCAGCGCCCCGCTCAGGGAACCTTTTACGACGACCTTGTTGTCGGCAGTAATAAAGTCGCTGGCGCTCAGCCCGGTATCGTTTTGCAGCGAGTCAATGGTGATGGTCATCTGCGGTGGCGTGGTATCCACCGTGATGGTACGGTCGGCCCCCGCACTGTTGCCGATGCTGTTGCTGACGCTGGCGTGAATAACGTATGCGTCGCCGTCCGCAAGGGCGGATACCGCGCTGCTGCCAAGGGTGTAGCTCCAGGTCCCGTCGCCGTTCACCGTCGTGGTGTATTTCTGCCCGTTCAGCGTAATGGTCACGGTTTGCCCCGCAGGAGCATTGGTGACTCCGCTCAGCACCAGCGGCGTGCCGTGCTCCGCCGCGCTGACGATATCGTCCCCGGCAAAGGTGTTAATGCTGATGGTAGGCACTTCACCACTCAGGGTGACCTGCTTGTCCGCGCTGCTGCCGTTGCCCGCTTTATCGCTGACGCTCGCAGAGATTTGATAGCTGCCGTCCGCCGCGCCCAGGAAATCCTGAGCAGGCACGGTCACAGACCAGGTCCCGGTATCGCTAACCACCGCCTTGTAAGCGTGATTATTGAAGGTCACGGTAATCGTCTGCCCAGGCTGGGCGCTGGTCGTCCCGCTGATAACCTGGCCTGCCTGCTGCTCGGCGCTGTTGATGATGTCGTCCCCGGCCACCTTGTCGAAGGTGATGGTCGGCGCGGTCGTGTCCACCGTCAAAGTACGGTCCGCGCTGCCCGGGTTCCCGGCTTTGTCACTCACTGCGGCATGAACGGAGAAGTCGCCGTCAGCGAGCTTTGCCAAATCTTCAGCGGCCACGGTGAGGCTCCAGGAGCCATCTGCCTGAACCGTGGCTTCATAGCTTTCGCTGCCCAGCTTAACGGTGACTTTTTGCCCGGCTTCTGCGCTGCTGGTGCCGCGAATCGTTAACGGCTGCTGCTGTTCGGCCGCGTTGATCACGTTGTCGCCGGAGATGTCGGCAATGGTGACTATCGGCGCAGCTGTGTCGACGCTGATATTGTGGGTCGCCGACGTCGCGTTATTCGCGCTGTCTGTCGCCGAGGCCATCACCGTGTAGCCGCTGCCGTGCGCCAGATTCTGCACCTGGTTTGCCGGGACGGTTAAGCTCCAGCCGCCGCCCTGCTGAATAGTGGCGCTGTACTGAATGCCGTTTAACGTGACCGTGACCTGAGTGCCCACGGCCAGCTCGGTGCTGCCGCCGCTAATCACCAGATCCTGCTGAGCTTCCGCAGCGTTAATCACGTCATCCTGGCTAATGGTGTCGATGGTCAGCCCGATGCGGGCGGCGTTAACCTCAACCGTGTGGGAGTTCGTTCCCTCGTTTCCGGCGCTGTCGGTCAGCGTGGCGGTAATCGTCGCCGTGCCGTTTTTCAGCGCTGAAACCGCCGAGGCCGGCACGCCCACGCTCCAGTTGCCGTTGGCATCCACCTGAGTAACGTACTGAATCCCGTCGAGGGTGATGACGATTTTGTTCCCTGCCGCCGCGCCAGTGCTTGAGCCAGAGATAATTTGCGCCTGAGCGTGCTCTTCAAGGTTGATGATGTCGTCACCCGCCACGACGTTAAAGCTGACGGTCGGCGCGGTGGTGTCCAGCGTCATGTTCTGGCTGCCGGTGGTTTTGTTGCCTGCCGCATCGCTGACGTCAACTTTTACCGCATACTGGTTATCCGCAAGCGCGCCCAGGGCGGTTGAATCAAGCGTAATGCTCCAGGTGCCGTCCGCTTTCACTACGCCGGTGTAGGTTTTTCCGTCCAGGGTCAGGGTAACCGTCTGCCCAGCCTCCGCATTTGACGTCCCGGTAACGGTCACGCCTGCGCCTGCTTCTGCAGCGTTAATCACGTTGTCCGTGGCGATCGGGTCGATAGTCAGCCCCGGTGCCGTGGCGTCAACGCTGAACTCACGCTCCGCGCTGGCGCCGTTCCCGTTCACGTTAGTGACGCTAACTTTCACCGTCGCATCGCCGTCCCTCAGTCCGGCCATATCGCTTGCCGGCACGCTGTAGTGCCAGCTGCCGTCGGACTCAACCTGGGCCGTGTAGGTGTGGCCGCCGAAGATAATCGTGACGGTTTGCCCCGCCTCAACGTTTTGGGTTTTACCGGAAAGCACCAGGTCTGCCCCTTTCTCGGCGGCATTAAGCACGTTATCTGCGGTGATAGCTTCAACGCTGACCGCGACCGGAGTGAGATCGACCGTCACGGAGCGATCGATAGAGATCGGATTGCCCGAGCTGCTGCTGCCCGCCGCCGTCACGGTGATATTACCCGCTGCCCACAGGCCGACATCTTGCGCCGGAACGGCTGCCGACCATGTGCCGCTCGCGCTAACCGTCGCCAGGTAGTTCTTGCCGTTAATGGTGACGGTGACGGTGCTGCCTTCGTTCATGCCGCTGGCGCTGCCGCTGATGATCAGGTTCTGATTGTGCTCGATGGCGTTGACGACGTCATCGCCGGCCACGGTGTTGATGCGGATGCCCGGCAGGCTGGCGTCAATCGTAAACTCACGGTCTGCCGTGCCGCTGTTGCCGTGGCCGTTGGTGACCGAAGCCGTGACGGTTAATTTTCCGTTACCCAGGGCGCTCAGCACGTCGGCCGGCAGGTCGAGGCTCCAGCTCAAATCACTCTGCACCGTCGCGGTGTAGGTTTTCCCACTCAGTTTTATAGTGACAGTGTCACCTACGGCGGCATTGCTGACTTTTCCGCTCAGGGTCTGGCCTGCCGCGATTTCCGCAGCATTAAGGACGTTGTCTGCGGTAACCGGGTTAATCGTGACGCCCGGGGCGGCAGTGTCCACCAGCAGATTAGCGTTGGCGCTGGCGCTGTTGCCGATAGCGCTGGTTGCGGTGGCTGTCAGCGTATAGTTTGCTTCACCCAGTCCGGCCAGGTCGCCCGGCTGAACGTCCACGCGCCAGTTGCCGCTGGCGTCGGTGGTGGCGGTGTAGTTTTTGCCGTTCAGGGTGACGATGACGGCGGTGCCCGGCGCCAGATTAGCGCTGGTGCCGCTCAGCGTCAGTACTTCGCCTTTTTCAATGGCGTTCAGCACGTTATCGCCGCTGATAGCATTGAAGTTTAGCGACGGCAGGCCGGTATTAACCGTCACTTCATGGCTGCCGCTGCCGGTATTGCCGGCGCTGTCCGTCAGGCTGGCGTTGATGGTGACTTTACCGTCCGCAAGCTGGCTTACCACGCCGGCCGGGACGCCGATGCTCCAGTTGCCCGCCGCATCCACGGTGGTGGTCCAGCTGTTTGCGCCAATAGTCACGGTGATTTTATCCCCGGCAGCAGCGCCGCGGCTGGAACCGGAGATAATCTGTGCCTGCCCGTGTTCGGCGAGGTTAATCACGTCGTCGCCGGCGACCACGCCAAACGAAATGGACGGCACGGTGACGTCCACGCTCAGGTTATGGCTCGCGGAGGATCCGTTGCCTGCGGCATCGCTGACGCTGGCTTCAACGGTATACACGCCGTCGCCAAGCGCGGAGGCTTTGTCAACCGGAACGGTTACGCTCCAGCTGCCGTCGGCCTGCACGGTGCCGGTATAAGTTTCATTGTTCAGCTTCACGGTCACGGTCTGGCCCGGCTCCGCGTCGCTGGTGCCGGTAATCACCAGCGGCTGCCCGGCCTCGGCGGCATTGAGCACGTTATCCCCGGCGAGGGTGTTGATTTGCAGAGTCGGGGCTGCGGTATCCACGCTGATTTCACGCCCGGCCGATGCCCCGTTGCCGCTCACGTTAGCGACGCTGACTTCCACGGAAGTTTCGCCGTCTTTCAGACCTTGCATATCATTAGCCGGGACGGTGAATTTCCAGCTGCCGTCGCTCTCTACCTGAGTGGTGTAGGTGTGCCCCGCAAAGGTAATGGTGATTGTCTGCCCGGCTTCCACATTCTGTGTTACCCCGGAGAGCAATAAATCAGCGCCTTTCTCGGCGGCGTTCAGCACGTCGTCTCCGGCAATCTGGCCGATGGTTATCGCCACCGCGTTGAGATCTACATTGACGGTATGATCGATGGAGACTGGGTTACCTGAACTGCTGGTTCCGCCTGCAGAAACGGTGATATCTCCGGCCTGCCACTGGCTGACTTCGTTTCCTGGCACCACGGTCTGCCAGCTGCCGTCGGCCCGCACCGTTGCGGCATAGTCTTTACCGTTGATGGTTACGGTTACCGTGCTGCCTTCGTTCAGGCCGCTGCTGGTGCCGTTGATCACCAGGTTCAGGCCATGTTCAATGGCGTTGATAACGTCATCGCCCGCAATGGTATTAATCCGGATGCCCGGTAGTGCCGCATCGATGGTGACGTCGCGCGAACCGGTGCCGGTGTTACCCGCCCCGTCCGTCACGGAGGCGTTAATTTTAAGCGAGCCGTCGCCGAGCGCGGTCAGCACGTCCTTGCCAAGGGTCAGGCTCCAGGTAAGATCGCTTTGCACCTTAGCGGTGTAGTTCACGCCGCCAATGTTAATGGTCACGTCCGCCCCGGCCTGCACGCCGGTCACGCGCCCGGTAATCGTCTGACCAGCCGCCAGCTCTGCGGCATTGATAATGTCGTCGATCGCCACGGCATTGATGATAACGCCCGGCAGCGTAGAGGCGACTTCCAGGGTGCTGCTCTGGCTGCCAGCGTTGCCCACGCCGTTGCTGGCGCTGACGGAAACGTCATAGAAGGCCTCGCCAAGCTTGCCAACGTCGCCCGCAGGGACGGTAGTGGTCCATTTACCGTCGTCACCCACGGTGGCCGCATAGTTTTTACCGTTCAGATTCACCGTCACCGACGTCCCGGCAGCAAGACCGGTAGACGAGCCGCTAATTACCACATCCCCCGTTTTCTCATCGGCGTTGAGGATGTTATCCCCCGCAATGGTGTCGATGCTCAGGGTTGGCGCGACGGTATCCACCTTAACGGTATGCGAAGCATCGCCGGTATTGCCCGCTTTGTCGGTAATAGAGGCGGTCACCGTGTAAGTATTGTCGCCCAGCGCGCTGATATCAGCCCGCGGCACGCCCACGCTCCAGTTGCCGTTCGCGTCCACCACGCCGGTATAGCTTTTATTTCCCAGCGTGACGGTAACAATGTCGCCAGCCTGCGCGCCGCTGCTGGTGCCGGAAATCACCTGCGCCTGGCCGTGCTCGGTCTGGTTAATAACATCGTCGGTAGCGATGGTGCCGATGGTCACTTTAGGCACGGTTACGTCTACCAGCACGTCGCGGCTGGCGCTGCCTGGGTTACCGGCGCGGTCTTCTACGCTTGCGGTAACGGTGATGTTACCGTCGACCAGCTTGCCGACGTCCGCTGCAGGTACGCTCAGGCTCCAGCTGCCGTCTGCTTTGACCGTTGCCTGATAGCTTTCGCCGTTCAGCTGGACGGTCACGGTCTGGCCCGCCTCTGCGGTGCTCGTTCCGCTGATAATCAGATCCTGCTTCGCCTCTGCGGCATTCAGCAGGTTATCCTGGCTGACTGGGTCAACGGTCAGCGCCGGGACAAGGCTGTCGACGCTGACGTTTTGCGCCGCTTCGGTGCTGTTGCCATTTTTGTTGGTGACGCTCACCTGCACGGCGGTGTCACCCTCTTTCAGGTTCACCATATCTGCCGCCGGAACGGTGTATTTCCAGCTGCCGTCCGCCTGAACCGTGGCGGTGTAAGTGTGCCCGGCAAAGGTAATGTTGACGGTCTGCCCCGGCTCTACGTTTTGCGTCATGCCGGAGAGTTCGAGATTGGCGCCTTTTTCGGCGGCATTCAGCACGTTATCGCCGGTTATTGCGTTAATGCTGATGACCACTTCGCTGAGATCGACGGTCACCTGATGCTGGATAGCCACATCGTTGCCCGCGCCGCTGCTGCCCTTCACCTCAAGGGTGACGGCACCTTCAGCCCAACGGGCGACATCTTCCCCTGGTACGGCGGCCTGCCAGCTGCCGTCCGCGCGGACGGTTGCCGCATAGTCTTTGCCGTTGATCGTTACGGTCACCGCGCTGCCCGCGCTGAGGCCGGTGCTGGTGCCGTTGATAATCAGGTTCTGGTTATGTTCGATGGCGTTAATCACGTCGTCACCCGCGACGGTGTCCACGCGCAGCCCCGGCAGGTTCGCGTCGATAACGATATCCCGGCTGCCGCTGCCGGTGTTGCCGTGCCCGTTGGTCACAGAAGCGGTGATGGTCAACTCGCCGTTGCCCAGCGCGGTGAGGATTTCTTTGGAAACCGGCAGGCTCCAGCTCAAATCGTCCTGGACGGTCGCCTGATACAGCTTGCCGCCGAGATTAATAGTGACAATGTCACCTTTTATCGCCCCGGTGACGGTGCCGCTCAGCGTCTGGCCGCTGGCGATTTCCGTGACGTTGAGAATGTTGTCGCCGGTGACGCTGTTGATAGTGACGGTCGGCAAGGCGCTGTCGACCTGCACGTTGTGGCTGTCGCTGTTGCTATTGCCGTGGGCGTCGGTCACTGACGCGGTCACCGTGTAGTTAGCTTCGCCCAGCTTGCTGACGGCGGAAGCCGGGACCGTTGTGCTCCAGCTGCCGTCGGTTCCGGCCACGGCCTGATAATTAATCCCGTTCAGGGTGACGGTGATAAGGGTGCCCGCTGGCTGATTGCTGGTGCCTGAGAGCACCAGATCATCGCCCTTTTCCGTCGCGTTAATGACGTCATCTACCGCGATAGTGGCAACCGTAATAACCGGCAGCGCGGTGTTGACGGTCAGGGCATGATCGACGCTGCCGCTGTTGCCTGCCGCATCGGTGACGCTGGCAGTAATGGTGTAGCTGCCGTCCGCGAGGCCATGAATGACCGACGCCGGGATACCGACATTCCAGTTGCCGTTAGCGTCCAGCGTGGTGGTGAAGGTGAACGACGTTCCCTGCCCGTTGGTCACCACGACGGTAACCACATCCCCTGCGGCCGCCCCTGTGCTGGTGCCGCTCACGGTATGAGCCTGGTTATGCTCGCTGGCGTTAATAGTGTCATCCCCGGCAACGGGGTCGATGGTCAGCTTCGGCTCGGTGATATCCACCAGCATGCCGCGATCGGCATTTGCCGGGTTACCGGCTTTGTCAGCGACAGACGCGCTGACGGTGATGATGCCGTCCTTGAGCGCGGCGAGGTCGTTAGCCGGCACGCTGACGCTCCAGCGGCCGTCAGGGCCGACCGTCGCGGTATAGTTGACGTTATTCAGCGTGACCGTCACTTCCTGCCCCGGCTCAGCGCTGCTGCTGCCGCTGACAATCAAAGGCTGTTTCGCCTCTGCGGCGTTAAGCAGGTTATTCCCGCTCAGCGGATCGATAATTAACGCAGGCGCGCTGGCGTCCACGCCGTATTCCTGGGCGGCATTCGCCGGGTTGCCGTTAGCATTGCTGACGCTGACGGTCACCTGGGCATCCCCGTCCTTCAGCTTCGCCATATCGGCGGCAGGCACGGTGTAGCTCCAGCTCCCGTCGTCATTGACGGTGGTGGTATAGCGATGCCCCGCAAACGTAATAGTAACGGTCTGGCCCGGCTCAACGTTGGTGGTGAGGCCGGAAAGTACCAGATCGGTGCCTTTTTCTGCCGCGTTCAGCACGTTATCCGCCGTGACGCTGTTTACGCTGATGGACACCGGCGCTAAATCGACATCGACGATACCGTCGATGCTGACCGGGTTTTTGGCGCTATCTTCTGCTTTAGCCGTTACCGTCAGTACGCCGTCAGGCCAGCCGTTGACATCCACGCCCGGTATCGCAGCGCTCCAGGTTCCATCGGCGTTAACCGTTGCCAGATAGTCTTTGCCGTTCAGCGTGACGGTAACTACGCTGCCTGCGTTCAGACCGCTGCTGGTACCGCTGACGATCAGGTCCTGGCTATGCTCCGCCAGGTTGATAACATCGTCGCCCGCGATCGTATCGATGCGCAGGCCCGGCAGTTGGGCATCGATGGTAATGTCATGTTCCGTGCTGCCGGTGTTGCCCCGCCCGTTGGTGACGGAGGCGTGGACGGTAAGCTCGCCATCGCCCAGCGCGGTGAGCATTTCTTTGCTCAGCGGCAAATTCCAGCTCAGGTCGCTCTGTACGATAACGGTATAGCTTTTGCCGCCAAGAATGACGGTAACTTCATCGCCTGCCGCCGCGTTGATCACGCTGCCGCTGAGTACCTGCCCGGCGTTAACCTCCGCGAGGTTAATGATGTTATCGCCCGCGACGGTGTTAATGGTGATAATCGGCAGAGAACTGTCGACCAGCACGCTGTGGCTGGCAGAATTGCCGTTGCCGCTGGCGTCCGTGACGGAAGCGTTCACGGTATAGCTGGCTTCACCCAGCCTGGCGACGTCCAGCGCCGGGATCTTCACGCTCCACGCATTGCCGTTGACGACGGCCGCGTAGTCCACGCCGTTCAGATTGACGGTGATTTGCGTCCCGTCTGGCTGATTGCTGGTGCCGCTAATGGTGACTTCCGCGCTCTTTTCAGCCGCGTTAATCACATCATCCTGGGCGATGGCATTGATGGTGATTTGCGGCAGTCCGGTAGCAACGTCAAACGCCAGCGAGCTGCCGCCGACGTTGCCTGCTTTGTCCGTCACCACGACAGTTGCGGTGTATTTGCCGTCCGCCAGGCCGCTTATCACCTCTGCGGGCAGGCCAAGGCTCCAGTTGCCGCTGGCGTCCAGCACCGTTGAGTATTCCACGCCGTTAACGGTGATTTTCACGCTGTCGCCCACGGCGGCGCCGGTGGCCTTCCCGGACAATACCTGCGCCTGAGCATGCTCGGAGCGGTTAACGATGTTGTCGCCGGCGAAAGTATTGATGGTGACAACCGGCACGGTGGTATCGACCAGCATTCCGTGGCTGGTGCTGACCGGGTTGCCCGCTACGTCGCTGACGCTGGCGCTAACCGACCAGCTCCCGTCGGTCAGGTTAGCCAGGTCGGCAACCGGTACGGTAACGCTCCAGGTGCCGTCGGCCAGCACCAGTCCGGTGTAGCTTTGGTTGTTGAGGCTTACGGTGACCGTTTGTCCCGGCTGGGCGGTGCTGGTCCCGGTTATCACCAGATCCTGTGCCGCTTCGGCATGGTTAAGAATATTGTCGGCCGTGATGCTGTTCAGCGTGATGGCCGGGGGCTGGGTATCGACCAGCACTTCACGCGAGCCGCTGGCGCTGTTCCCGCTGACGTTGGTGACGCTGACGGAGACGTCGGCGCGGCCGTCAATCATGTCGCGCATATCCGCCGCCGGGACGGTATACGTCCAGTCCCCGTTTTCGTTAACGGTTGTGGTGTAGGTGTGCCCGGCAAACTTAATGACCACCGTTTGCCCGGCTTCCACGCCCAGGGTTTTTCCGCTCAGGGTGAGATCTGCAGCTTTTTCAACCGCATTCAGCATGTCGTCGCTGGTCACGCTGTTGATGGAGATAGCGACGGAGTTCAGGTCAACGTCCACCGGGCGGGAGGCCGCTACCGGATTACCTGATTCGTCGGCGGAGCTGGCAACCATCTCCAGCTTGCCGTTCGGCCAGCCAGCCAGATCGCCTGCCGGAATACCAATTTGCCAGCTTCCCGTGGCGCTCACTGCCGCCTGATAGTCCACGCCATTAATGCGCACGGTGATAATCGTGCCAGCATTGAGGTGCGTGCTGGTCCCCGTCACGGTCAGATCCTGATGCTGCTCGATGGCGTTAATCACGTCATCGCCGGAGACGGTATTGATGCGCAGCCCCGGAAGCTGGGCGTTGATATTGATGTCACGACTGCCGGAGCCGGTATTGCCGTGGCCGTTGGTCACGGAGGCGACGATTGAAACATCGCCGTCGCCCAGCGCCTGCAGGTCAGCCGCAGGAACAGTGGTGCTCCAGGTCAAATCGCTTTGTACGGTGGCGGTGTAGTTTTGACCGCCAATGTTAATGGTGACGGTGTCGCCCTGATGCGCCCCGGTGACGCGCCCGCTCAGCGTCTGATCGTTAGCGATTTCGCTGTTATTAACGCGGTTATCGCCCGCAAAAGTGGACACAATAACCGTTGGCAGGGCCGTATCTACCTGCAACGTGGCCGTTGCCGTCCCGGTATTGCCGGTGGTATCCGTGCCGCTCACGCTAAGCGTGTAGGTAGTGTCCCCTAGCTTAACCACGTCGCTGACAGGAACCTGCACCTGCCAGACGCCGCCCTGAACTTGCGCGGTATAATTTACGCTATTCAGCGTCACGGTGACGGTGCTGCCGTCCGGCAAATTGCTGGTGCCGCTTAGGGTTAAAGGCTGGGTCGCTTCAATGGCGTTCAGCACGTTGTCCTGGCTAATCGCGTTGAAAGCCACGTTCGGCGGGGTGGAGCTGACGGTGATGTCGTGCGTGGTGGAGCCCGTATTGCCGGCGGCATCGGTGATGGCCACGGTAATGGTGTTCTGGCCTTCCGGCAGCGAAGAGATAACCTCTTTAGGCACGCCGATGCTCCAGGTGCCGTTCGCCTGCACGGTGGTTTGGTAGGTTTCGCCCCCAATGGAAACGGTGATTTTATCGCCTGGCGCTGCGCCACGGCTGGTGCCGGAAATAACCTGCGCCTGCCCTTGTTCGCTGACGCTGAGAATATCATCCCCGGCCACGGTATTGACGCTGGCTTCCGGCGGTGTGGTGTCCACCAGCAGGGAAGAGGTTGTCGTCGTAGCGTTGCCCGCTTTGTCGCTGACGCTGAGGTTCAGCGTGTAGCTGTTGTCCGCCATAGCCTGCACGTCGGCCGCCGGAACCTCCATGCTCCAGCTGCCGTCTGCGCCCACGGTCGCGGTATAGGTTTTGCCGTTCAGCTTAAGGGTAACGACCTGCCCGGCTTCGGCGTCGGTTTTACCGCTGACGGTGACCGCCGCGTTATGTTCAGCGGCGTTGATAATGTTATCGCCCGCGAGGGTATCCAGCGTCAGAGTCGGGGCTTTGGTGTCTACTACCAGCGTTTCACTGGCAGAAATATTATTGCCCGCAGCGTCTTTGCCGCTGACGGCCACCGTCCAGCTGCCGTCGGCCAGGTTTTTAGCCTCGGCCGCCGGCACGGTTACGCTCCAGCTGCCGTCGCTGCCCACGGTAGTCGCATAGGTTTTGCCGTTCAGGGTGATGGTAAGCGCGGTGCCGCTCGCCAGCTCTTTTGCGCTGCCGCTGATGACGACGTCATTTGCCTGCTCCGCCGCGTTGAGCATATTGTCGCCTGCGATCGTCGCGACGGTCAGTGAGGCCTGGGCGGTGACGACGTTGAGGGTTATCTCCCCGGCGGAGGTGATTTTATTGCCGTCAATTTGCACCACGCTGTAGGTGTGCGTGCCGTCTGGCTGCTCGCTCAGCAGAACCTTCCAGTTGCCGTTGCCGTCGACCATGGTGCTGGCAATGGTGTTGCCATTACCGTCTTTAACCTGAATCGTGGCGCCCGGCTGCCCGGAACCGCTGAAGGTTGGCGTTGAATCATCGGTAACCGCGTTGCTGCTCAACAGCCCTTTGCTGTCACCTTTGTTGTCGGTGACCGTAAAGGTCGGCCGGGCGCTTTCCACCTCGTTGGTGTTGTCGATAACTTCGGTGTGTGACTTGCCGCCGCCGTGTGCCAGCAGTGCGCCAATGCCCACCCCGCCCGCCACGGCACCGGCAACCCAGCCCCACGGCATGTCGCTCAGCAGCGAGCCGTCCATGAACGGCTCGATGGATTCGATCGGCACTGCGGTAGCGGTTAATTCAGTGCCCTGCGTCCCTACGGCCGCGCCCGCTTCGTCAAAAGTGATATGGGTCAGTTCTTTCCCGTCATCAAACACCAACTCTGAGTGGTGCCCCGCCCGCCCTTCTTCCTCCACGAAATAGCCGTTACAGCGAATGACGCTGCCGTCTTTCATGTACACCAGCAGATCGTTGCCCTGACGCACATAGTGCGCCACGTCTTTGGCACTGCCGTGAATCTGAATGATGGAGGGGGAAGAGAGCGAAACAGAGAGATTCCCGTCGCCGGTTACCAGGGTTTTCTCTGCATCTTTACGGGAAATAACGTCCAGAATCTTATTCATAGCACTTCTCCTTAAATATGCCGAAACGAGGCATATGTTCTTATTTTTTGGATGTGGGTATCCCTGAGAAATCCAGCTCTCATTTCACATCAACTTATTTTCAGGCGAGTGAGGCTAACCCACTGCCCTGACTCTCTTTATTTCAAATCAGGTAATTTCGACGCGGCATTTTTTTCTACTCCTGTCAGGGGTAATAAATTATCCACGGCAGCAGCGTAAATTACCGCGGCCTGCCAGCCGTCAAAATCAGCATTAATTTGCGCATAGGCGGCCTGAAAAACATCCTGCTCTACGCTTAATAAATCATTAAGGCTGCGTTTGCTGAGCTTATATTCATTTTTATAAACTTCGCGGGCGCGCCGGGCGTTCTCTAGCTGCAGCTTTCCCGCCGTCTCACGGCCTTTGGCCCCGTTCCAGTCGGCCATCGCCACCGACGCCTTCTGCAGCACGTCGAATTTGGCCTGTTCGACCTGAGAGGCCGCAATGCGCCTTGCGCCCTGTGCCTGCTCGACCTGGGCGGAAACCGCGCCGCCCTGATAGATAGGCGCATCCACGTTAAGCTGAATCTGGTCGTCCCAGTACGCGCTATTGTTGGACTGGTAGCGCGTACGCCCGCCCCGCAGGCTTAGCGTCGGCCAGTGGCCTGATTTTGCTTTCTCTACGGCATATCCCGAGGATTCACGCATCGCCTCAGCAGCCAGCACGCTGGGGATCAGCGAGTAATCGATGTTGTCGAGCGGTGCCTGCTCCAGCGCCAGGCGCGCGGGCATGGCCTGATAGTTCGCGGCGCTTACGCCGGTTAGCACCGCCAGCCTGGCCTTTGCACTCTGCCCCGCGGCCAGGTACTGCTCCAGCGTCGAGCGCATCCCGGCGATGCGCGTCTGGGTTTGCAGCACGTCTGAACTTGAACTCAGCCCGGCATCAGCGCGCAGCTTTGCCATGGTGTTCACGTTTTGCAGCGCGGCGATACTCTCTTCCGTCGCCGCGACCAGCGCCTCGTTACGCTTCAGGTCGACATACGCCTGGGCGGTTTTTTCCGCCACGCCGGTTAGCGTCGCCATCAGCTGATAGCGGTAGCTTTCGCGCTGGCTTTGCTGCTGGCTGATGTTGCTGTTGGTTTTACCAAAGTCATACACCAGCTGAGTCAGGCTCAGTCCGTAGGCCGCCGAGTTCTTGAGCGAGCCGCTTGAGTCCGTGGTACGTGAGTGACCGGTACTGCCGTTGAGAGAAATCTGCGGCATCCAGGCGCTTCGGGCTTGATCAATCTGCGCCTGCCCAATACCGAACTGCGCCGCCTGCTGAGAGACGGACGGATCGCGGTCGAGCGCGAACAGAATACTTTCCCCCAGCGTCAGGGTTGACGCCTGCGCAATGCCGGGTGCCGTGGCCCAGGCCGGTGTCGGCGCGGCATTCACCTGCATGCCGCTGCCGAGGCAAAGAACGGCAAGGATCATGGCTGGCAGGGAATAAGACTGAAGCATAGACGGCGATATCCTTATCCAACGTAATAATCTGGATGATGTTGTGCCGTCCTGTATTGGATATAAACAGGCACGGCTCGATAAATTATTTCTTTTAAACGGCTGTAATATTTAAATTTAAATACTCACAGCGTGGTTTTGCATTAATTTCATGAAACAATACGTTCTGACTAAAAAGAGGTAGAAAACTATCCTTCGCTTTCGTTTCTTCTTAAAAAATGAAGGTCACAATTTCACTGCCTCTTAATATAAAGGCGACACGCAATATGACTTATTTAATTCGGGGGATCAAACTGGCCCCATCCTTTTCCCGAATCGTTTGTAAGAAAAATCCTACCAAAGAAAATTTAACCTCACCAATCATTTATTGTTAACAGTGTGTTACTTAAAAGGAAGGGGCCGGGGCATAGCGATCGATAACCCCGACGAATGAATACATAAACACAAATAGCTAACAGTTATAATTCATAAGGTTATGGAACAGGCTTTGATTTACATCAATTTTACATTTCGGGGAAATATGCCGATAAATCCGGGCTGCTCATTTTTGGTTGTTTTTCCATAAATGTTACATTGCCGTAAGTTTTACGCAAAATAAGGTCGCATGGACAAATGTGTGCCCGAAGAGATAGTCACTTAACGCAAATACTTCATGACTAAAATAGCGCCTTCTTGACAAAAAAATGCAAAAAAAAGACCGGGAAAACCCGGTCTGAAGGTAGCAACATTTATTATCATGATTAATGGTCAAGATCGGACAACGATCTCCCCTCGCGGGAGGGGGACCATCAGATTACCAGCGACAGATAATTCCGGGCCGTGATAAGCGCCGAAATGTGCTCACATTCAGTAACGCACGCAAACCGTTTTGGTTTCGGTATAGGCGTCGAGCCAGTGGGGGCCAAAATCGCGGCCTGTGCCTGACTGCTTCATGCCACCGAAGGGCATGTTGGCATCGATAAGCGTGTGGCTGTTTACCCAAACCGTACCGGCCTGAATGCGCCCGGTATACTGCATTGCCGCCTGCAGGCTGTTGGTCCACAGGCTCGCCGTAAGGCCGTAGTCGCTGTCGTTAGCCAGCCGCAACGCTTCTTCCGCATCCGCCACCCGCACGAGGTTGACCACCGGGCCAAAGACCTCTTCTTTGGTGAGCCGCAGGCTGGCTGAAGGGTTTACCACCAGCGTCGGCGCAATGTAGTAGCCGCTGCCCTGCGGGCCTGGATTGCCGGAGATAAGTTCAGCCCGCTGCTCCTCTGCCTGGGCCAGATAACCGGCGACTTTTTGCTGCTGAACCTTCGAAACTAACGGGTTGATATGGGCGGCCGGATCCATGCCCGCCCCTACCTGCAGTGATTTCACCGCCTGCTCAAAACCACTCACCAGCGTGTCGAACAGCGGCGCCTCGATATAAATCCGCGAGCTGGCGGCACACACCTGCCCTTGATTGAGGAAACTGCCCGCCATTAAGCCTTCAATGACCATTGCCGGGTCGGCATCTTTCAGCACGATAGCCGGGTTTTTGCCCCCCAGCTCCAGCGTTACGCGCGTTAACCTGTCTGCCGCCGCTCTGGCGATGCCCTTTCCCGTCGCGGTCGAACCGGTAAAGCTGACCTTGGCAATCAGCGGATGTTCGGTCAGCGCTTTACCACAGCCCGCGCCGCTGCCGGTCACCACGTTGAATACGCCGTCCGGTACGCCAGCCTCGGTCGCCAGCTCCGCCATGCGCAGCAGCGTCAGCGGCGTGGTTTCCGAAGGCTTAACGACAATAGAACAGCCTGCGGCCAGGGCCGGCATCACTTTCCACATGCCAATCAGCAGCGGGAAGTTCCACGGTACTATGCCCGCCACAACGCCAACCGGCTCTTTGCGCGTCCACGCCTGATAGCGTGCGCCTTCCGGCATAGGAATAGACACATCGAGCGTCTGGCCGCTGATTTTCGTCGTCAGGCCTGCGGTATAACGCATCCAGTTCAGCGTGCAGCCAACCTCAAACGCGCGGGAAATGTTGATGGACTTGCCCTGTTCAAGCGTCTCAAGCTGCGCCAGCTCTTCCGTATTTTGCTCAAGCAGATCTGCGAAACGCAGCAGGACTCTTTCTCGCCCGGCAGGCAGCATATTAGCCCATACGCCGCGGCTAAACGCACGCCAGGCAGACGTTACCGCCCGGTCAACATCCGCCACACTGGCATCGGCGCTGCTGGAAATCTGTTGCCCGTCTGCAGGGTTAAAAACCGGTAGACGCGCTTCGCTGTCAGACTCCTGCCAGCCGCCGTCAATGTAAAGCCCATGAGAACGCTGAAGAAACTGGCGCACATTGCCCAGCACGCTTACCGTTTCTGGCTCAGTCATAGCATCTCCTTATCAAGGTCATTATCGTGTAGCCCCCCTTCATTCTAGGCGTTATGTTGAGGTTAGGGTTTTCTGCGGCTGACATTCGCTTTGTTGGCTGTGACACGCTACACAAATGTTGATGATGATTCTTTTTTTGAATCACGTTTACCTATAGTTATTGGCTTCGGGCGGCGATAAGTGAGGATCTATGGCGGAAAGACAACATAACGAGCGATTCGAAAGATGGCTGGAGAAGGTGAATGTCGCATGTGGTCGTTTCTCGGGCGCGGCGCTTGAGCAAGGGTTTCACGGCAGCCTGAGGGAGCATCTTGCCCATGCTATTAAACTCAGCGTGGTAGAGATTAACCAGGCTCGTTTGCTCAGAACAAGCCGCGAAGTCGCCCAAAGTAACGACGCCTGGTTCTATACCGTCTTCCAGATGGAGGGCGAAGCCGTGATGGAGCAAGGGGAAAACCAGGCCGTGCTCGGCCAGGGAGATATCACGCTTATCGACGCCTCACGCCCCAGCTGTTTTACCTATACCCACGGGGCGAAGCAGGTTTCGCTGTTGCTGCCCCGCCACCTGCTGGAGCAGCACCTGCGTCTGGGGGAAATCCCCTGCGCGCAAAGGCTCCCGGCCGAAATGCCGATGGTTCGCCTCAGCCACGGCCTGCTGCGTGAAAGCATGGGCAGCGACGGCCTGACCGGCGGAGAAAGTGAAGCCACGCTTGAGGCGATTGCCTGTCTGCTTGCTCCGGCGCTGACCCGGCACAGCCTGCCGCATTCAAAGCGCGATCGCCATCTGCAAAAAGTAATGACGCTGATTGACGAACATATTCAGTCGGAAACCCTGCGCCCGGAGTGGATTGCCGCCGAGTCCGGGATGTCGGTAAGAAGCCTCTATCGCCTGTTTGCCGATAAAGGCCTGGTGGTGGCTCAGTACATCAAAAACCGGCGGCTCGATCTCTGCGCCCAGGCGCTACGTACGGCGAGCCACAGCGAGAAGCTGGCAGGCATTGGCTACAGCTGGGGATTTGCCGATCACAGCCATTTTTCAACGGCGTTCAAAGGCAGGTTTGGTGTATCTCCGGGGGAGTATCGCAAGCGCTTTCAGGCGGCCTGAAAGGTAACCCTCACCCCGGCCCTCTCCCAGAGGGGCGAGGGGGAAAATAGACGATGGTGAACATTGTTTATTCCCTCTCCCTTCCAGGGAGAGGGGGAATAGACATAAAGCTATTTCTTCATCCACTGCCCGTTCAGGCCGCGCACGTATTCACCGGCGGGCGCTCTGTCCACCAGTTTTTGCCCCGCCAGCCGCGCGACTTCGTTGATTGAGACATTATTGGTGTCCGCCAGCTGCTGATAATGCCGGGCGCGGCCTTCATTGATGCTTTTCACCAGCGCAAGCGTGTCCGGGTCCTGCTTAATCGGCGCGATATAGCCGCTGAGCGTTTCGCCTACCCGGCCTTGTTCACGAGCTTCGCTCAGGGTGAGCGCCATCGCTGACGCGCTGAAGAACAGGCCGGCCAGCAGCACGCCTTTAATCATTGATTTCATCGCCGTTCCCCTAATCAGAACAAATCGCTACGGTTTTTAAGCAGGCTTTCGACGTCTTTATCCACCTTGATGCGGATCTCGTGTTCTATTTTGACGTTCATATTGATGGTTATCGGCTCTTTGGGCGCGGCCACTTCGATGCGCGGCGTGCACCCCGCCAGCATCAGGGCCATCGATGCCAGCAGCGCGGCGGTAAAGTATTTCATTTGGGTTCCTCACAGGCTTCACCGGGTCGGGCGCAGCGAGCTGTTGGCAGCGCGGCGTTCTCTTCCAGCCAGGTTTGTAAATTATCGCCAAAGCGTAAACTGCGCCACAGGGTAAACAGGTTTTCCTGATGGGTATAGTTGAGATTGACGGTGTTGGTTTTGCCCTCGACGTGGCTAATGCCGGTCACGCTTGAACGCATCCTGACGACGCCGAGGTTATCCAGATCGATTTGGGTCCAGGAGCGTGATATTTCCATATAGCGCAGCCAGTTGATGGCCGCGCCCGCCGCCATGTTGTTGTCGACGATGGCGTCCGCCATGTCTTTATCCATGCGGAAGGTCATCGGCCCCGGGTTGGTCAGCCAGCCGTCTTTGATAATCCACTGCGGATGGTTGAGCCACAGCGGCAGCGCGCCGTTGAAGCGCCCGGACATGCTGAACTGTTTAGGGTTAATCGCCGTTACCAGCTGGCTGGAAGACAGCCCTGTCAGGCGCAAGAGCGCCGCGTCACGCTGCGGCATGCGCAATTGCTGCATTGAAATTTTGCCCCCGAGCACATCCGCACTGACGTTGGTCAGCAGCAGCGGCTGTTGCTCGCTCCACGGATACCAGCCTTCCAGATCGGCGGTAATGTTCTGCGCCGCTATCTGGTTGCGCACTTCGGCGATACGCAACGTCACCGGCCCGCGGGTGCCAAGGTGCCAGGTAGAATCGCTAAAGCGGAACGGCAGCACAAAGTCGACGCCGTTAATCTGGTTGTCGGGCATCCAGACGCTGCCGCTTTTCACCACGCCGTGGCCTCCGGCCTCGAAGCCTTGTTCTGCGGCGGCGGAGAAGGCAACCTGGGCGTACAGATCGCCGCCCTTGAGATCCATTTTCCAGTCAGCCGGCAGCAAAGGCTGGAACACGGTGAGCGTTTGTTTTGGCCACCAGGCATTGCCGCGCAGGCGCTCTCCGTCCCAGCGCCCCACTACGCGCACCGGGCCAATCTTCCCGGCATGCAGATTGCCTTTGAACAGGAAAGAGGTCGGGTTTTGCCCATCTACGCTGAACTTAAGCGTTGAAGGCGGCAAGGTGCTGCCGCCGCTAAAGGTGGTGGCGCCTGCATCAAGCGAGAAGTCGCCGTTAAAGGTCTCTTTTTGTTCGTCACGCTCCCAGCGCAGCGGCTTGTCCAACACCAGGCGAGGTTTGGACATCAGCATCGAGCCGTACTGAAGTTTGTCGAAGCCGGTTGACAGCGAACTCAGCTCGATGGCGCTGTCCCGCCACTCGCCAAGCCCGCGCACGTCCCATTTAGCCTGCATCGGCCTGAAGCTGCCCTTACCCCAGTAACGCCACTGCCACAGCCCGGCGTCCGGCAGGAAGTCGTTCGCCCTGCCGTCAAGGTGAAGCTCAACGGCTCCCATTTCATTATCGTGGGCACGAAGAATAGCCTGCAGCCTGCCGTCCACGCCTTTACTGGAAACGCGTACGCCCGCCAGCGGCCAGCGCACGTCGTCGATGTTCAGGGTTTCAATGAGGCGCCCGCGAGAACGCAGCAGCGCGCCGGGCTGGAACAACAGCGCCGGGTCGGTCAAGGCACCCGTTAGCTGCCCCGGCAGCACTGCGTAAAAAATCAGCCGATCCTGCTTCGCCTCGCCGGTAAGCTGCAGCGGCAAGGCGCTGTCGGTCAGGCTGAGTTTGCCGGGGCCGAAGTTTAACACGGCGTTGCCCTTCCCGGCTGCGCCCTGGGTCAGCACGTTCATGCGCCCGGTAAATACCGCGTTATCCAGCCCGTCCTGCCAGTTTTCAACTTTCAGCGTCAGCCCGCCGCCCAGCGGGAAACCTTCATAAGGCCAGCGCCACTGCCCGGCGTCAATGTCAAAGGCCTTTTCACTCAGACGCCAGGGAATGTTCAGCAGCGGCGCCTCGTCGCCTTGAGATTTTTTGACCGTCAAAGTCCCTGCATTTGTGTGCCAGTTAAGGGCGACGTTCAGCCTGTCCGGCTCCTGCGGAATTTGCAGCTGGGTCGCAACCTGGCCGTCCGTTGGCAGGCCATCTGGCACTAACGGCAGCGTTAAGTCGCCGACCAGCTCAAGCGGAGGAAGCCCTTCAAACGCTCCAACTTTCAGTTCACTGACCCGCAGGTTTTGCCCTTTGAGGGTGGCAGAAAGCGTGAGCAATTTGCCCTGATAATCCAGCCGTTGCTGCCGCGGCGTGAGCGAGAGATGCAGCGCTCCCGCGTATTGCAGCCACGGGGTAACGTTAAGCTGGTCGATAGTCAGCCAGGTGTTCGGCAGCATTTTCTGCCATTCTTCAAGGGTACGCGGCGCGGCAGGCGCAGAGTCCTCCGCCGGGATTTTGCTGATGCAGTCGGGGTTCAGGTTGAGCGCGGCGAGATGCAGCCGCCAGCGGCTCGGATGGCTGAGGGTCGCATCCTTAAGGCTTGCAAGCTCGCACTCCCCGGCAAGATAGCGAAGATCGGGAATCACAATCGCGCCGTTGTGCAGGCGTGGGCTGGCCTCCATGGCGATACGCGTCCCCTGAGGCAGCCAGATACCGGCGAGCGTTGGCAGCCAGTGGGCCACCGTGAGCAGCAGCGACAGCGGCAATAGAATGAGCGCAAGCAGCAGGGCTAGAGCGGGTTTGTATTTACCCTTCATGGGTGGTTAATATCCTGATTCAGCGACAATTTAAGCCGAAATATGTCATTATTCTGGCACGATTCAGGCCGGGCGTGAAGGCAGCGGCTGCATTAAGCATAGTCTGCCCGGAAAGTGAAATAGTCACCTGCCGTTAAAATTTCAGTTTATAAATTGTATGATTATTTTAAGCATGATAATTTTAGAACCAACCCTTTCTGGAGATAAGTCTTATGAAACTTGCGGTTTATAGCACAAAACAGTACGACAAAAAGTATCTGGAGCAGGTTAACCAGGAGTATGGCTTTGATCTTGAATTTTTTGACTTCCTGCTGAGCGAAAAAACGGCCAAAACCGCCAACGGCTGTGACGGCGTGTGCATTTTCGTTAATGATGATGGTAGTCGCCCGGTGCTGGAAGAGCTAAAAAAACATGGCGTTAAGTTTATCGCGCTGCGCTGTGCCGGCTTTAACAACGTAGATTTAGACGCGGCAAAAGAGCTTGGTATGCCGGTTGTTCGCGTGCCTGCCTACTCGCCGGAAGCCGTGGCTGAACACGCTATCGGGATGATGATGTGCCTTAATCGCCGCATCCATCGCGCCTATCAGCGTACCCGCGACGCCAACTTCTCTCTGGAAGGATTAACCGGGTTTACCATGCACGGCAAAACCGCCGGGGTCATCGGCACCGGTAAAATCGGCATTGCCGCGTTGCGTATCCTGAAGGGGTTTGGCCTGCGCCTGCTGGCATTTGATCCGTACCCAAGCGCCGCGGCGCTGGATTTAGGCGTGGAGTATGTCGACCTCGAAACGCTGTTCGCGCAGTCCGATATTATCTCCCTGCACTGCCCGCTGACGCCGGAAAACTATCATCTGCTGAACCAAAGCGCGTTTGATCAAATGAAAGACGGCGTGATGGTGATTAACACCAGCCGCGGTGGACTGATTGATTCCCAGGCCGCGATTGACGCCCTGAAGCATCAGAAAATCGGCGCGCTGGGCATGGACGTGTACGAGAACGAACGCGATCTGTTCTTTGAAGATAAGTCTAACGACGTGATTCAGGACGACGTGTTCCGCCGTCTTTCCGCCTGCCATAACGTGCTGTTTACCGGCCACCAGGCGTTTCTGACGGCTGAAGCGTTGATCAGCATTTCTGAAACTACGCTTGAGAACCTGCGTCAGTTAGAAAAAGGCGAGCCCTGCCCGAACCAAATTAATTGATTTCACACCCTCTTCTCGCAGGAAGAGGGTTTATTTTAAGAATATCCTTACTGATTCATGCGCCACATCCTGCGAAAGTGGCGCCCTTTCATTGATGACACATAAACCTTAGGGAGAAGAGATGAAAAAGTTTGCTTCACTGATGCTGGCAAGCGTTGTTCTGGCGGGCTGTGCCCAACCGGCGGATAAAGGTTCCGTGACTGCACAAGATTTGCAGCACCACCGTTTTGTGCTGGAGAGCGTTGACGGCAAGCCTCTGGTCGTTAAAAACACCAAACGCGCGCCTGAGCTGAGCTTCGGTGAGAACATGCATATTTCTGGCGCGATGTGTAACCGCTTTATGGGCCAGGCTACGCTTGAGAACAATACGCTGAAGGTGAAAGGGCTGGGCATGACTATGATGCTTTGCGTTGAGCCACAGCTTAACGACCTGGATCACCGTATTAATGAGATGCTGACCGCCGGGGCTAACGTTTCTCTGGCAAACCAGCAGCTGGTGTTGAAAAGCGGCCAGCACACGCTGACGTACAAACTGGCCGATCTGGTTAATTAATCAGTAGCTTCCACAGGTGCCAGCGGCAAGCGAGTTCTCGCTACAGCGTTTGCCGTTCGGCATAGCACACATGCCCATCGCACTGCCGTCCAGCTGACGCGCAACGCTCATCGTGCCGCCAATCATCGCACAGTTCGCTTCGCCCTGGCTGGACATCGCCGCCCTGAGGCCGGGGGGTACGTGGGCCGCAGTGGCCTGTTGAGGGGGTTCATTACTGCATGCTGATAATAACAGTGCGGCACAACCGGCTAAAAACGCAGCGCGCATGGCTTCTCTCTCCCGTCTGAATATGCAAAACCTTTGCATAATGGCGCATGGCTCCCGCTGCGTCGAGAGCACAAAGCAATAAAGTGTGTTGTTTTATGTGGCTTAGATCACCTTTCAAACTAAAACATCAGAGTTTTCTGAGCGCCCCGGCGTTCAATGCGGCTCTGCATCGATGAGTAACAGCGTGCCGTGGCTGCCGGGCAGCACGCGATGCACCGCCTCTTTGGGCACCAGATAATAATCCCCGGCTTCGAGCGAGAAGGTTTTGTCGTCCACCACCAGCGTCATCTGCCCTTCAATCACCACCAGTAATTCTTCAAACCCGATATGGGACTCATCGGGAATCCCCTCGCCGCCCATTTTGATCAGCTTGATATTGGCCTGGCCGACCTGCCCAAGCAGCCGTGAACGCCAGACATCCGATAGCGCTCCTGCCAGCGTTGTTAACGATCCTGTAGACATTTTGTCGCCTTCTTCTGAGAAAGCGTTATCCATACCGCATCTTGCCCGCGTTACAAATTCTTAATCACCATAAGATATTCAGGTAACACATTTCACTCACGCGTCACGCCAGGCCTGGATCAATTTGTGCACTCGGAGGCTCAGCAACTTCAAGCAGATAGATGGACGTACTATAATTGGGGGTTATTACGGGACTCAAGGCAGGCAGGCGGGTCCCTTTATTTTGCGCAATGTAAGGGTGTCTTATGATCACTATCGACGGCAACGGTGCAGTCGCCTCCGTGGCGTTTCGTGCCAGCGAAGTAATTGCCATCTATCCTATTACCCCCAGCTCAACGATGGCCGAACAGGCCGATGCCTGGTCCGGCGACGGCAGAAAAAACGTCTGGGGTGATACGCCTCGCGTAGTCGAGATGCAGTCGGAAGCCGGCGCGATCGGGGCGGTGCACGGGGCGCTACAAACCGGCGCGCTTTCCACGTCGTTTACCTCGTCGCAGGGTTTACTGCTGATGATCCCGACGCTGTACAAGCTTGCTGGCCAGCTGACGCCTTTTGTTCTCCACGTTGCCGCGCGTACCGTGGCAACCCACGCGCTGTCCATTTTTGGCGACCACTCGGACGTGATGGCCGTGCGTCAGACCGGCTGTGCGATGCTGTGCGCCAGCAGCGTCCAGGAAGCTCAAGACTTCGCGCTGATTTCGCACATTGCGACCCTGAAAAGCCGCGTGCCGTTTATTCACTTCTTCGACGGCTTCCGCACCTCGCACGAAATTAACAAAATCGTGCCGCTGGCGGATGACACCCTCCGCAGCCTGCTGCCGCAAAAAGAGATCGACGAGCATCGCGCTCGTGCCCTGAACCCGGAACATCCGGTGATTCGCGGGACCTCGGCTAACCCGGATACCTATTTCCAGTCTCGTGAAGCGACCAACCCCTGGCACAACGCGGTTTATGCTCACGTTGAACAGGCGATGAACGACTTTGCTGCGACGACAGGCCGCAGCTACCGTCCGTTCGAATATTACGGCCATCCTGAAGCCGAACGCGTGATTATCGTGATGGGCTCCGCCGTCGGCACCTGCGAAGAGGTCGTGGATGAGCTTCTGACCCGGGGCGAGAAAGTCGGCGTACTGAAGGTTCGCCTGTACCGCCCCTTCTCCGCCGAACATTTGCTGGCGGTTCTGCCGCAAACCGCGCGCCAGGTGGCGGTGCTTGACCGAACCAAAGAGCCAGGCGCCCTCGCTGAACCGCTGTATCTCGACGTGATGACCGCGCTTGCCGAAGCCGTGAGCCGCGGCGACCGTGAAACGCTGCCTCGCGTCATCGGCGGCCGCTATGGGCTGTCGTCTAAAGAGTTCGGCCCGGAATGCGTGCTGGCTATCTTTAACGAGTTGAGCGAAGCCAAACCACGCCCGCGCTTCACCGTCGGAATTTACGACGATGTAACCAACCTTTCGCTGCCGTTACCGGAAAACACCCTGCCTAACCGCGCCAAACTGGAAGCGCTGTTTTATGGTCTGGGCAGCGACGGCAGCGTCTCGGCCACCAAGAACAACATCAAAATTATCGGGAACTCCACGCCGTGGTTTACCCAGGGCTACTTCGTTTATGACTCCAAAAAGGCCGGTGGCCTGACGGTTTCGCATCTGCGCGTCAGCGAACAGCCAATCAACTCTACCTACCTGATTGAGAAAGCCGATTTCGTCGGCTGTCACCAGCTGCAGTTTATCGACAAGTACCAGATGGCCGAGCGCCTGAAGCCCGGCGGTATTTTCCTGCTGAACACGCCTTACGCCGCCGACGAAGTCTGGAGCCGCCTGCCGCAGGAAGTTCAGGCAGTACTCAACCAGAAACAGGCCAGACTGTACGTCATTAACGCGGCGAAAATCGCCCGTGAATGCCATCTGGGCGCCCGCATCAACACCGTGATGCAGATGGCGTTCTTCCACCTGACGCAGATCCTGCCGGGCGACACCGCGCTGGCGGAGCTGCAGGGCGCGATTGCCAAAAGTTACAGCAGCAAAGGGACAGAAATCGTCGAGCGTAACTGGCAGGCGCTGGCGCTGGCTCGTGATTCCCTGGCCGAAGTACCTCTGCTGGCGGTTAACCCGGAAAGCGCGATGCGCCCTCCAGTGGTATCCGACGCCGCCCCTGACTTTGTGAAAACCGTCACCGCCGCCATGCTCGCCGGGCTTGGCGATGCCCTGCCGGTTTCCGCGCTGCCGCCTGACGGCACCTGGCCGATGGGCACTACCCAGTGGGAAAAACGCAACATTGCCGAAGAAATCCCTATCTGGAAGCCGGATATCTGTACCCAGTGCAACCACTGCGTGGCGGCCTGCCCGCACTCGGCTATTCGTGCCAAAGTGGTTCAGCCGGAGGCAATGGATGGCGCCCCGGAAGCCCTGCAGTCTCTGGACGTGAAGTCCCGCGATATGCGCGGCCAGAAATATGTGCTGCAGGTGGCCCCGGAAGACTGCACCGGCTGTAACCTGTGCGTGGAAGTTTGCCCGGCAAAAGACCGTCAGAACCCGGAAATCAAGGCCATCAATATGATGTCCCGCCTTGAGCATGTTGAAGAAGAGAAAGAAAACTATGACTTCTTCCTCGCGCTGCCGGAAATCGATCGTGCCAGCCTGGAGCGCATCGACATTCGTACTTCTCAGCTGTTAACGCCGCTGTTTGAGTACTCTGGCGCCTGCTCCGGCTGCGGTGAAACGCCGTATATTAAAATTCTGACCCAGCTGTTCGGCGACCGTATGCTTATCGCGAACGCTACCGGCTGCTCGTCTATTTACGGCGGTAACCTGCCGTCCACGCCGTACACCACCGACGCCAACGGCCGCGGGCCTGCATGGGCAAACTCGCTGTTTGAGGATAACGCCGAGTTTGGCCTGGGCTTCCGCCTGACGGTGGATCAGCACCGCGCCCGCGTCATGCGCCTGCTGGGGCAGTTTGCCGATAAACTCCCGGCTGAGCTTAACGAGCAGCTTCACGCCGAAGCCACACCGGAAGTTCGCCGCGAACAGGTTGCTGAGCTGCGCAAGCATCTGGCTAACGTAGACGATGCGGATGCTCGTCAGCTGGTCACCGACGCCGACGCGCTGGTGGAGAAATCCATCTGGCTGATTGGCGGCGACGGCTGGGCTTACGACATCGGCTTTGGCGGCCTCGACCACGTGCTGAGCCTGACCGAGAACGTCAATATTCTGGTGCTGGATACGCAGTGTTATTCCAACACCGGGGGCCAGGCCTCTAAGGCTACGCCGCTGGGCGCGGTTACCAAGTTCGGCGAGCACGGCAAGCGCAAGGCGCGTAAAGACCTGGGCGTCAGCATGATGATGTACGGCCACGTGTATGTGGCGCAGATTTCGCTGGGCGCACAGCTTAACCAGACGATGAAGGCGATTCAGGAAGCGGAAGCCTATCCTGGCCCGTCGTTGATCATCGCCTACAGTCCTTGCGAAGAGCACGGTTACGATCTGGCGCTGAGCCATGACCAGATGCGTCAGCTGACCGCCACCGGCTTCTGGCCGCTCTACCGCTTTGACCCGCGCCGTGCGGACGAAGGCAAGCTGCCGCTGGCGCTGGACTCCCGTCCACCGTCCGATGCGCTGGCCGATACGTTGATGAAAGAGCAGCGTTTCCGTCGCCTGAATGCCCAGCAGCCGGAAGTCGCCGAGCAGCTCTGGAAAGACGCTGCGGCAGATTTGCAGAAGCGGTATGATTTCCTGGCACAGCTGGCGGGTAAAGCGGAGAAGGTTAGCGAGTAATCGGGGGGAATGCCCCTCACCCCGGCCCTCTCCCTGGAAGGGAGAGGGGGAAAACATAGATTGGCGTTCTTTTTATCCCCTCTCCCCCGTGGGGAGAGGGGGAATGATGGTGGGGAAACGGTCAGGATGAGGGGAAAATTCGTTTACTTCAGCAGGCGAACCTTCACCGACTTGCCCTTAATCTTCCCTTGTTGCAGCTGCTTCCACGCGTGACGCGCCACGGACTGGCGCACCGCAACGTAAACATGGATTGGGTGGACGTCGATTTTACCGATGTCCGCCCCTTCCAGCCCCATATCCCCGGTTAACGCGCCCAGAATATCGCCCGGACGCATTTTGGCTTTCTTGCCGCCGTCAATGCACAGCGTCGCCATTTCTGCTTCCAGCGGCTTCACGGAGACGCCGGACGGCACCTGCTGCCATTTCAGCGAAAGATTCAGCATCTCTGCCAGCACGCTCGCACGCTGCGCCTCTTCCGGCGCACAGAAGCTAATAGCCAGCCCGCTTTGCCCCGCTCGCGCGGTACGACCAATGCGGTGGACGTGCACTTCCGGATCCCACGACAGCTCGTAGTTAATGACCATTTCCAGAGCTTTAATGTCCAGCCCACGAGCGGCAACGTCGGTCGCCACCAGCACGCGGCTGCTGCCGTTAGCAAAACGCACCAGCGTCTGGTCACGGTCACGCTGTTCCATATCACCATGCAGCGCTAACGCGCTTTGGTGGCGTTCATTCAGCGCATCACAAACGGCCTGGCAATCTTTTTTGGTATTACAAAACACTACGCAGGACGCGGGCTGATGTTTGCTCAGCAGCGCCAGCAGCAGGCCAATCTTGCCGCCGCGCGAAACTTCATAAAACTGCTGCTCTACGGACGGAAGTTCATCGACGGTATCAATTTCGATAGTTTGCGGGTCGCGCTGAACCCGGCCGCTGATCGCAGCAATGGCTGTTGGCCACGTGGCGGAGAAAAGCAGGGTCTGGCGTTTTACCGGCGCGTGGGCGATAACCTCGTCGATAGCGTCGGCAAAGCCCATATCCAGCATACGGTCGGCTTCGTCCAGCACCAGCGTTTGCAGGGCATTCAGCTTCACCGTTTCTTTTTTCAGGTGATCCAGCAGGCGGCCTGGCGTGGCAACGATAATGTGCGGCGCATGCTGCAGCGAGTCGCGCTGTACGCCGAACGGCTGGCCGCCGCACAGGGTCAGGATTTTAATATTTGGCATGTAGCGTGCCAGGCGACGCAGCTCTTTAGCAACCTGGTCGGCCAGCTCACGCGTCGGGCACAGCACCAGCGACTGGGTTAAAAACTGACTGGCATCAATGTGCTGCAGCAGGCCAAGGCCGAAAGCAGCCGTTTTGCCGCTGCCGGTTTTTGCCTGCGCACGGACGTCTTTTCCGGCCAGAATGGCGGGCAAGGCCGCTTCCTGAACGGGCGTCATTTCGTGATACCCCAGTTCGCTAAGGTTGGCGAGTTGTGCTTCAGGTAAAGCGTTCAGTGCGGAAAAAGCGGTCACAATGGTCATCTCTTAATAATAACGGGCAGGCGCGTATGCTAGCAGATTCGCGTGATTCAGGCGTGAGTTTATCAATTTTGCTGCGTTAGCGGGCTAAACAATAATAAACGGCCCCTTTCGATAAGGTGCCGTTTTTCCGTAAGAGAGAATTCCAGCTAGCAGATAAAACGCGGCTTAAAGATTGATCGTAAACAGGAAGCCAGATAAAAAAATGATTACTATGCTTTGGCTTTGCGTCCTAAGCTAAATCAGAGGACGCGCTTAATGGCAGATAAGGAGCCAGAATGTTCGAAGATAATGACTATAAGCTTTATGTCATCGTGAACCGCACCGCCGACGTCAGCGTGCAAATGAATGCCGTGGGCCACCTTTGCGGCGGTATTATGCTCAAAGCGGATGAGCCTAAATTTCATGATTATCCCAACCAGGAAAGCGGCTTCAGTGCTTATATGAACCATTATCCGGTGGTGGTGCTTCAGTCTAAGAACAGCAGCCAGCTGGCGACGGCGCTTGAGAAATGCCGGGAAGAAGGCGTGCTGTATAACTTCTTCACCACCACAATGCTTTCGCACTCTTCCGAACAACAAATCAAAGATACGCTCGAAACGCCCTTCGCCGATCTCGACTTCGTGGGCATTGCGCTCTACGGTGAAACCGAGAAGCTCAAGCCTGTGACCAAAAAGTTTTCGGTCTTTAAAGGCTAAGCCGCCGGGTAATAATGCGGGCACATTGCGTTGTTACCCTGGTCTTTACCCTTCGTCCCCGGCATAGAAATTGATGATGTCATCCTCAAACCAACAACCCACTTTGTAGTACATCGCGCAGCCAATCAGGAAGCTGGCAATCAGTATTAATGCCGTCAAAAATCCTTTCACTTCGTAACACTCTCCAATAACTCAAGCTGTGATATTGACAGACCGGGTAAAAAAAAGTTCCGCAGAGTGACTATCTCACTGCCATGCGAAAATCAGCAAACTCGCGCCACGGGCAGATCAGCATAACGCGTGGTATAGCGCGGCGACAGCATTTCACGCTTCATCGCCCACGGCTGCTGTATTCCCTGCCCGGCAAAATAGAGTGTTCCTTTGCCCTGTTCTTTATTCAGGCGATCCAGAACGGTCATCAGCTTTTCGCCGTTAAGCCGCGGCACGCTGCTGTCGAAGAGATCGAACTGCGCCACGCCCTGGCTGAAGAAATCCCCCAGCATGACGCCCGCTTTCTGGTAGCGATGCCCTTCCTGCCAGATAGCTTCCAGACTCTGCATCGCGGCCTGGATAATATCCCGGCTGTCCTGCGTTGGGATAAGCAACGAAACGGATGAACAGTTGCCGTAATAAGGCTCATTTGTCGCAAACGGGCTGCTCTTCACAAAGGCGGAGATAACCCGGCAATACTGGTGTTCGGCACGCAGCTTTTCCGCCGCTCTGCTTGCATAGCTGCTGACGGCCTGACGCATATCTTCAAACTCGGTAATACGTTCCCCAAACGAGCGACTGCAGATGATTTCCTGCTTAGCAGACGCAAATTCCCCCATTTCAAGGCATGACTCGCCGCGCAGCTCGCGCACCGTTCTTTCCAGCACCACGCTGAAGTGCCGGCGAATAAAACGGATGTCCGCATCGGCAAGCTGCAAAACCGTGTTTATGCCCATGCCTTCGAGCTTTTTCGACATTCGCCGACCCACGCCCCAGACCTCGCCCACGGCAAGCTTTGCCATAAGCCAGCGCTGGTGCTCAGGGCGAGATAAATCCACCACGCCACCGGTCTTTTCCTGCCACGTTTTTGCGGCGTGGTTAGCCAGCTTGGCCAGCGTTTTTGTCGGCGCAATGCCGACCCCCACCGTCAGGCGAGTGCGCTGGAGAATCGCCGCGCGGACAGACAGCCCAAACGCCTTCAGGTTGCAGCAATTGCTGACGCCCGTTAAATCGCAAAATGCTTCGTCAATGGAGTAAACCTCAACCCTGGGCAATAGCTCTTCGAGCACGCCCATCACCCGTTGGCTCATGTCAGCATA
This sequence comes from Cedecea neteri, assembly GCF_000757825.1. Taxonomy (GTDB): domain Bacteria; phylum Pseudomonadota; class Gammaproteobacteria; order Enterobacterales; family Enterobacteriaceae; genus Cedecea; species Cedecea selenatireducens. Next base: position 72,734 of record NZ_CP009451.1, on the reverse strand, counting down.
CAGCTCGTAGTTGCTGCTAAACGTCAGCACGCCCTGCCGTCTGAGCGACTCTTTCTGCTTAAAAAAGGGTTCGCCCATTTTCACAAAGGGCTTGGCTTCGGCGGAGCGCGAGATCACACATCCGTCGTTATTAGACAAAACGACAATCGGCTTTCCCGCGAGATCGGGGCGAAAGGCCGTTTCACACGAGGCGTAAAAGCTGTTCACATCCACCAGCGCAAACATATCTAGCTCGCCGCTTTGATGATAAAAGTGACGACGCCAAAGATATCGAGCGGGACGTCATCGGTCACGGGAATCGGGGACCAGGCGCTGTTCATCGGCAACAGCATCACCGTCGGGCGAAGCTGCAGGCGCTTCACGGTGAAGGCACCGTCAATGGCCGCAATCACAATATCGCCCTGCGACGCCGTTCTTGAGCTGTCAACGATAAGCAAATCTCCTTCGCCGATTCCCCCTTCCACCATCGAGTCCCCCGCCGCCTTCACGAAGTAGGTCGCGCCGGGATTGCGCACCAGCAGCTTATTGAGATCGATACGCTGCTCAACATAGTCCTGAGCCGGTGACGGAAACCCGCACTGCACCAGGTCGCCAAAAAGAGGTAAAGAAGAGTCAGGGCAATGCGCCGCAGGTTTGAGAAGGTTCATGATACCGCCAATGCAAATACTGTTTATATATACAGTATCAGGTAAAAAAGACACTTCAAGCAAGAAAACACGCACTTTTGCTAAGCCATTTGTTTTGCAAACGAAAAAACTCTAGCCCGCAGACAGAATCCATAAAAGCCTTAAGGTGTAATGAAAAAGAGCATAGTGATATGGTCAACAGCAGGCCCGTTACCCAACAAAAGGATGCGTGATGACACAGCCAGAGATTCAGGATTTGCTTAACCAGCTCGAAACCCCGGAAGATGCCGCGGCGCTAAGCTGGGTGGAAAAACAAAACCAGCGCACCACGGACAGGTTCGCCAAAGGAGAACGTTTTCAACAGATGCGGGGCGCCATTCTGCGGTCGCTTGACGATAAAACCAACATTCCCTGGGGAAGCCATTACCGCGAAAAGGTCTATAACTTCTGGCAGGATGACGAGCATCCTCGGGGCATCTGGCGCCGGACGTCTGAAGCCTCTTATCTGACGGCCACGCCGGAATGGGAAACGGTGCTGGATATCGATCGCCTGAATGAAGACGAAGACGCGAACTGGAGCTACCACGGCGCAGATCTGCTTCATCCTGGCTACTCGCGGGCGCTGATCTTTTTATCCAGCGGCGGCGATGCCTGTGAAATACGTGAATTCGATCTGGTGAATAAAACGTTTATTCGCGACGGTTTTTTCCTGCCGGAAAGCAAAAGCTCGGCAAGCTGGGTGGATGAAAATACCCTGCTGCTGGCGCTGGACGCGGGTGACGACACGCTCACCACCTCCGGCTATCCACGCTGCGCTTACCGCTGGGTTCGTGGCACATCGCCGCAGGATGCCGCGCTGATTTACGCTGGCGAAGCTACGGATATGGCCGTTTCAGCCTGGCATGACGATACCCCCGGTTTTGAGCGCGATCTGGTGCACTGCAGCAAAGACTTCTACCGCGGGCAGACCTGGCTATTGACCGGGCAGGACACGCTGACGCTTATCGCCGTCCCGGAGGATGCCTCCTGCGGATTTTTTAAAGACTGGCTGCTGGTCACGCTAACCTCCGACTGGACAATAGCTGAGACAACCTGGCCCGCAGGTGCCCTGCTGGCTATTGATTTAGCTGATTTTCAGCGAGGTGAGCGCAATTTCATTCCACTCTTCACGCCCAACTCCCGCACCACGCTGCAAGGCTACGGCTCGACCCGTGATTACCTCCTGCTTAACCTGAGCCAGGATGCTGTCGAAAAAGTCGATTTTATAAAAATCGAAAACGGGCAACGCCACTGCGTGAAAACGCTGGAGCTGCCTGATTTTACCAATGTCTCCGCCGGCGGTATTGATGACGAAAGCAATCGCTACCGGCTGGTCAGCCACGGTTTTTTACAGCCGAATAGCCTGAGCTATGGCGATCTGGACAACGATACGCTCGGCCTCGTCAAACAGGATCCGACCTGCTTTGACGCAGCGGAATTTAGCGTGACTCAGCACTTCGCCCTGTCTGAGGACGGCACGCGTATTCCCTACTTCCAGGTCTCAGCCAAAGCGCTAACGCTTTCCGGTGATAACCCAACGCTGCTGTACGGTTACGGCGGGTTTGAGGTCTCTTTAACGCCTCATTACCTCGGTTCGAAAGGCGTGACGTGGCTGCAAAAAGGCGGCGTCTACGTTGTCGCTAATATTCGCGGCGGCGGTGAATATGGCCCGGCGTGGCACCAGGCCGCGCTCAAACAGCACCGCCACCGAGCCTGGGAAGATTTCACTGCCGTCGCAGCCGACCTGGTGGCGCGCAAAATCACCAGCCCCGCCAGGCTTGCGGCCCAGGGCGGCAGCAACGGCGGCCTGCTGATTGGCAATATGCTCACCGACTATCCCACGCTCTTCGGCGCGCTGGTGTGCGAAGTCCCGCTTCTGGATATGCTGAACTACCACAACTGGCTGGCAGGCGCTTCATGGATTGCCGAATATGGCGACCCGGAAGTTGCCGAAGAGCGAGAGTGGCTGCTGCGCTACTCGCCGTTCGACAAGGTGTCCGCCGACGTGGATTATCCCCCCACGCTGTTTACCACCGGCACTCAGGATGACAGAGTCAGCCCGGCGCACGCCCGCAGGATGGTGGCGCGTATGCAGCAGCAAGGGCACGACAATGTCTGGCTGTATGAGGAAACCGATGCGGGCCACGGCAGCGCGCCGGAAAATAGCCAGACGGCGTCTCATCAGGCGATGATAGAAGAGTTTCTCTGGCAGATGCTGAGCGGGAAATAAATAAGCCAGGGCGGTGCATAAAGGGCGCACCGCCTTTTCATTAGATGTACTAATCCATAAGCATATTTTTTAATTTTTATTTATCGTTCAAACGCTATTTAATCCGTCTTCAATCACCTGAAGGAGACCGATACATGTCTGGCGAAAATAACCTTGAAATCCTGCTGAGCAATGCCGCTCCCGAGCTTAATCCCGGGAAATATGTCTTTTGCACTTTAGCCTCACCTTCTGCGGAAATAAAAGATGCCGCCATTGTGACCGTTCGCGAGGCTGAGGGCGTGACGCTGGTTCTGCCGCAGGATCTGGCGGATAAACATGCCGTTAGCTACGACTATGTCGCCAGTTGGGTAACCCTGAAAATTCACTCGTCCCTCGCCGCCGTGGGCCTTACCGCCGCGTTTTCACGCGCGCTGGCAAATAAAGGCATCAGCTGTAACGTGGTGGCAGGTTATTACCACGACCATATTTTCGTGGCTCATAAAGACACCGAATCGGCGATGGCGGCATTATCGTCTTTGTCATCGGCTATATAAGCAGGCAAATAAATAAGGGGGGCCTTTCGCCTCCCCTGACAACAGGCTATTAGCTGCGGATAAATTTCAGGATATCCGCATTGATGGTATCGGCATGCGTGGTATGCATTCCGTGAGGATAGCCGGGATAGATATGCAGCGTGCCGTTGCTGAGCAGCTTGTCCTGCAGAATGGCAGCATTTTTATAAGGCACAATCTGATCGTCATCGCCCTGCAGCACTAAGACGGGAACGGTGATGGCTTTCAGATCGTCGGTCTGATCGGTTTCTGAAAACGCTTTAATACCGTCATAGTGCGCTTTTGCGCTGCCGGTCATGCCCTGCCGCCACCAGTTCCGGATGCTGCCCTCGGCGACTTCTGCCCCCTGGCGGTTAAAGCCGTAGAACGGGCCAGAGGCGACATCAAGGTAAAACTGCGCCCGGTTTGCCGCCAGCGCTTTACGGAAGCCGTCGAAAACGTCGAGCGGCGTTCCGCCCGGATTGTTCGCCGTTTTCACCATCAGCGGCGGAACTGCACTGACTAAAACGGCTTTCGCCACGCGCCCCTGAGGCTGCCCGTATTTGGCCACATAGCGAGCTACCTGCCCACCGCCGGTTGAGTGCCCCACGTGCACGGCATTTTTCAGATCCAGATGTTCCGCTACCGCCGAGGCATCCGCAGCATAATGATCCATATCATGCCCTTCACTGACCTGGTCTGAACGGCCGTGCCCGCGACGGTCGAACGCGATAACCCGGAAGCCTTCGCCTAAGAAAAACAGCATCTGGTTATCCCAGTCATCGGCGCTTAACGGCCAACCGTGATGAAAAACAATCGGCTGAGCCTCTTTCGGCCCCCAGTCTTTATAGAAGATGTTGACGCCATCTTTCGTCTTTACGAAGGTCATAAACCTCACTCCTCGTCGCTATGAATTGCGTTTAACCCAGTAAAGCATAGTCGATGGGTGTGGCATGTCCGTAAATCCTGCTGGCATTCGCCGCCGCAATCCGTACCATACACGCCAGCATGACACGCTGTGCGTGTTGGATTCAGAGCCCGAGACTTTCATGACCACTCAAAAAGAACAGTACAACCTGAACAAGTTACAGAAACGCCTGCGTCGCAACGTGGGTGAAGCAATTGCCGATTACAACATGATTGAAGACGGCGACCGCATTATGGTTTGCCTTTCCGGCGGCAAAGACAGCTACACCATGCTGGAGATTCTGCGCAACCTTCAGCAGAGCGCGCCAATCAGCTTTAGCCTCGTGGCGGTCAACCTCGACCAGAAACAGCCGGGCTTCCCTGAGCATATTCTGCCGGCTTATCTGGACAGCATCGGCGTTGAATACAAGATTGTAGAAGAGAACACCTACGGTATCGTTAAAGAGAAGATCCCGGAAGGCAAAACCACCTGCTCTCTGTGCTCGCGCCTGCGCCGCGGCATTCTGTATCGCACCGCGACCGAATTGGGCTGTACCAAAATCGCGCTGGGCCACCATCGCGACGATATTCTGCAGACGCTGTTCCTGAATATGTTCTATGGCGGCAAGATGAAGGGTATGCCACCGAAGCTGATGAGCGACGACGGCAAACACATCGTTATTCGCCCGCTGGCCTACTGCCGCGAGAAAGACATTGAGCGTTTTGCGATTGCCCGCGAATATCCGATTATTCCGTGTAACCTGTGCGGCTCGCAGCCAAACCTGCAGCGCCAGGTGATTGCCGATATGCTGCGCGACTGGGATAAACGCTATCCGGGGCGCATCGAAACCATGTTTACGGCGATGCAGAACGTGGTGCCGTCACACATGTGCGATACCGAACTGTTTGATTTCGCCAATATTACTCACGGTTCAGAAGTCGTGAACGGCGGCGATCTGGCGTTCGATCGTGAAGACATTCCGATGCAGCCGGTTGGCTGGCAGCCGGAAGAAGACGGCGCGGACGCCGCTCTGCAGCGTCTGGATATTCTGGAAATCAAATAATCTTACTTCCCTCTCCGCCCGGAGAGGGAAAACTTCAGTGATGCGCCGGTGGGTCGATGATTGGCCTCGGGTCCGGGTCGGTCGGCGGGTCTGGAATGGGCTGCGGTTTAGGGATCGGGTCAGGTACCGGCACGGGTTCGGTGGGAAAAGCCGGGTCGCTCATCATCAGGCTGTTGCGATACAGCATCGTCATCTCCTGCGTGGGTGAATTCGCCCTTTAAAGCGTAGTCCACAAATGACGGACAAAAAAAAGCCGACTCTTAAAGTCGGCATTGTACGAATCAATTGTGCTATGCAGTAATTCTAAAAAAAGGAAGTAAGACAATATGGAGCGCAACGCCCATCGCTTGACGTTGCATTCACCTGCGAGAGAGAGTTTGCCCCTATGCGGCATTTGGTTTCTTGATTTTGCTCAAGAACAGCGCCGTTTTCAGCGGTTGATCCCATTAAAATGATGCGATTTTACAGCCATCTACTGCGATGTAACCACCAGGCAACACCGCCGATCAAAACCACCAACATAATGCAGAACAGCGCAAAGCCAAACGCCCAGCCGCCCCCGGGAATGCCCCCAAGGTTAACGCCAAACAGCCCGGTTAAAAACGTGCTGGGTAAAAATACCATGGCCATCAGCGACATGGTGTAAGTCCGGCGGTTTAAGGATTCTTGCATCACCTGGGAGATCTCATCGGTCATCACACCCGTGCGGGCGATGCAGGAGTCGATTTCGTCCAGCCCCCTGCCCAGCCTGTCGGCAATGTCCTGCATACGGCGGCGCTGATCGTCGTTCATCCAGCTAAGCCGCTCGCTGGACAGTCGCGCGTAAACATCCCGCTGCGGAGACATGTAGCGACGCATTACGATCAGTTGCTTACGCAGCAGCGCCAGCGCGCCGCGAGGCGGAACCTGCTGGTCGAGCAAATTGTCTTCCAGGTCGATGATTTTGTCGTGCATTTGCTCGATAAATTCACTGGCGTGATCGGTGAGCGCATCACAGGCATCCACCAGCCAGCTGCCGCAGTCGGTCGGGCCGGTGCCTTCATTCAGATCGTTAACCACATCGTCCAGCGCCAGCACCTGCCGCCTGCGGGTTGAAACAATGAGCCGTTCATCGATGTAAAGCCGCACGGCCACCAATTGGTCCGGACGTTCGTCGCTACTGCCGTTGATGCAGCGCAGGGTAATCAGCGTGCCGTCACCGACACGAGAAACGCGTGGACGCATGCTCTCACCGGCTAATGCGTCTCTGACATAGTTGGGCAACAGCGGCGTGTTTGCCAGCCAGTCCGCGCTGTCGGCGTTGGTGTAATTGAGATGCAGCCAGCAGGGATGCTCGCTGTCGATGATTTCGTTGCTGTCGATGGGCTTTACGCCGCCCTTCCCGTCCAGTTGCCAGGCAAATACCGCGTCCGGCACGTGCAGCTCGCTGCCTTTAATTACATCCACTGCGCAATCCTCAAGCTGAGTCAGTTCTTTCTGTCAGTCTAGCCATCTCTGATACGAAGGCAACCGCAAGAAGTTATCAAACGCGCTGAAATTGCAGAGAAAAGCGTAAATAAACCTTAATGGCAGGCGAAAAAAAACCGGGCTATTGCCCGGTTTTTGCTAACGTAGCTGGCTGTCTTTCGAGCCGCGGCGGTTATAACCTGAGAACGTGGCCCGGTGCACATCCTCCGCCTGCTGGCAGCGGATGCACAGCCGCACACCCTGAATCGCCCTGCGCCGCGCGTCTGGAATGCGTTCCCCGCACTCCTCGCAGTACAACAAACTTTCGCCTTTCGGCAACTCACTGCGCGCTCTGGCAACGGCGTCGTCCACGGTGCTGTCGATTTGCTCCTGAACGGCGTCGTCATTGGCCCAACCTGATGCCATTTAGTCACCTCCGCAATCGCTATGTCTGAGGTGACTATAATAACACTTTTACCGCACAAATTTTAGCCAGCACTAATGCTTGATAATGTACATCGTCCGGCTGTAAGCCACGTCTTCCGGGTTGTTAATCGGGTAACCTTTCAGCCAGGGTTTAATCAGGCGACCATTGGTGTACTGGTAGATAGGCGCAATAGGCGCTTTTTCCTGAATGATTTTTTCCGCTGCGTTGTAATCCGTATTGCGCGCTTTATCGGTGGTTTCCAGCGCCGCCTGGGACAGCAGCTTGTCGTATGCCGGGGAGTTAAAGCGTGAAATATTGCCGCTGTGGGTCGAGGTTAACAGCGACAGGAAGGTCGAAGGTTCATTGTAGTCCCCCACCCATGAGGCACGAATCACGTCGAAGTTACCGGTATTGCGGCTATCGATGTACGTTTTCCATTCCTGGTTTTGCAGCTTCACGTCAACGCCCAGATTTTTCTTCCACATTGAGGCAACGGCAATCGCTATTTTCTGGTGGTTTTCGGACGTGTTGTACAGCAGGGTCAGCTTCAACGGTTTGGCATCGCCGTAGCCTGCGGCCCGCAGCAGCATTTTCGCCTGAGCGTTAAGCTCCTGTTGGCTCATCTCTTCAAACGATGAAGAGTCCGGCTCGAAGCCAGCGGTGACGTCAGGCGTAAAACGCCAGGCCGGTTTTTCTCCCGTGCCCAGAACTTTGTCTGCCATAAGGCGGCGATCGATAGTCATGCTTAATGCAAGGCGCACTCGTGGGTCCGCTGTCGGCCCTTTTTGCGTATTAAACGCGTAATAATAGGTGCCAAGCTGCGGCGGCGTGTAGACCTGCCCCGGAATGTCTTTCAGCAGCTTCTGATAGAGGTTTTTCGGGAAAGACTCGGTGATGTCGATATCGCCGGCCAGATAACGCTTGGTTGCCGCCGACTCCTGGTTAATAGGAATAAAGGTCACTTTGGTCAGCACCGTTTTCCCGTTATCCCAATAATTTTTATTCGGCACCACAACCAGCTTCTCGTTCACCACGCGGTCCTGCAGCGTAAATGCGCCGTTGCCCACGAGGTTGCCGGGTTTCGTCCACTCATTACCTAATTTTTCAACGACCGCTTTAGGCGTTGGATAGAAGGCAAAGTTTGCCGCCAGGCCTGGGAAGAACGGCACGGGTTTATCAAGCTGAACGCGCAATGTTTTGGCATCCACGGCCGTTACGCCGAGCTTATCGGCAGGCATTTTTCCGTCGATAATGGCCTGGGCGTTGGTGATACCCGCGAGCGCGGCGAACCAGGCAAAGGAAGAGGTATTTTTCGGGTCAACCAGGCGCTGCCAGCTGTAAACAAAGTCCTGCGCCGTGACCGGTGAGCCGTCGGACCAGCGGGCGTTATCCCGCAATGTAAACGTCCAGACGCGATTGTCGTTGCTTTGCCATTTGGTCGCCACGCCAGGGACCAGCTCGCCTTTTTCGTTTTGGTTAACCAGCCCTTCAAAAAGATCGCGAATAACCTGAATTTCCGGCAGGCCGACCGCTTTGATCGGGTCCAGACTCGCGGGCTCGTCTTTAATATGTCTGACCAACTCCTGACTGCTTGCAAGCTTTGTCCCTGCAGGCACATCCGCCGCCCAGGCGCTTTGCAGCATGGCGGCAACGGCCAACGCACAACAGCTAAAACTGAGGCTTTTTTTCATCGCTTTCCTTCCGTGTTTTTGCATTCAGGAGATTTGTGTAAGTTACTGTAGCGTAATTTATTCTTTTGATTCCAGGAAAAAGCTCACATCTGCGGATTAAGGTGAGTTTTCCCTAAAAGATTGCTATTAATGACGTTCATAGCCGTCTTATTCAGTGAGAGGAACATCATGCCTGTGACCCGCCCTCGCCCCCAGCGCGGCCATTTGCCGCCGGGCTGTGAACGCTACGGAAAATCAGCATTAGGCGCGCCGCTGCTCTATTTTCCGGCAATAAAAACGGAAGAGCGCAGCGGGCTAATCATTGCCGGCACACACGGCGATGAGAACGCCGCGATGGTGGCGCTTTCCTGCGCTTTAAGGACGCTCGAACCGCAGTTCAGGCGGCATCATGTGGTGCTGGCGGTGAATCCGGACGGCTGCCAGCTTGGCCTGCGTGCAAATGCGCACGGCGTCGACCTGAACCGCAACTTCCCGGCCGCCAACTGGAAAGCGGGTGACACGGTTTACCGCTGGAACAGCAGCGCGGATAAACGTGACGTGGTGTTGTCTACCGGCCAGACGCCGGGATCTGAACCAGAAACTACCGCGCTGTGCCAGCTTATCCATCAGCTGCAGCCCGCGTGGGTTGTCTCTTTTCACGATCCGCTGGGCTGCATTGAAGATCCCCACAGTTCAGCCCTGGGGCACTGGCTGGCCGAGGCGTTTGCGCTCCCGCTGGTGACCACCGTCGGGTATGAAACGCCGGGGTCGTTCGGCAGCTGGTGCGCCGACCTGGGCCTGCCCTGTATCACGGCTGAATTTCCGCCGATCTCAGCGGATGAAGCCAGCGAGCGCTACCTGCGCGCAATGACCGATCTTTTGCACTGGCACAGGTAAGCTCAAGGGTAGAGTTTTCCGGTTTCAAAATGCAGCGATGGCTCCACGTCTACGGCAAGCCAGGTGGGGCCATCCAGATCGGCAAAACGTACTCTGGCCGCCAGCGGTAACGCGGCAGCAATCGCCCGTGACGTGCAAAGCATACAGCCGAGCATGACGTCAAATCCCTGTTCCCGCGCGGCCTTAGCCAGCAGCAACGCCTCCGTCAGGCCGCCGGTTTTATCGAGCTTAACGTTCACCATTTCGTAACGCCCGGCAAGCGCAGGCAGGCTGCTACGCGTGTGGCAACTTTCGTCGGCGCAAATCGGTAGCGGGTGGATAAAATTGGCCAGGGCGCCGTCGTCCCCCGCCGGAAGCGGCTGTTCCAGCATCGCCACGTTGAGGTCTGCCAGCAGCTGGCAGCGCGCGGCCAGGCCATCGCTGCGCCAGGACTCGTTGGCATCCACAATCAAAATAGCTTCGGGTACCGCCGCCCTGATGGCAACCATACGCTCGGTAATAAGACGATCGTCAAGTTTGACCTTAAGCAGGCGGGCGCCTTTCTCCCATAACAAAGCAGCAGATGCAGCCATTTGTTCCGGGGCGGCAATCGTGACCGTTTGAGCCGTGGTCACCATTTCAGGTAATTCAACCGAATTCAGGGCTGATACGCTGGTATGTTTCATCCGGGCTTCTAAGTCCCACAGCGCGCTGTCGATTGCATTGCGCGCCGCCCCCGGCGGCAGAGCCTGCTGCAATTCAGCGCGCGTCATACCGCGTTCAAGCAGTGAAAGTACCGTTGTTACCTGAGCCAGAACCGAAGCATCGCTTTCACCATAGCGCGGGTATGGCGTGCATTCGCCGACGCCTTTCACACCGTCCTCTTCCAGCTCAACCACCACGACAACCGCTTCGCTGCGCGTTCCCCTCGATATCACAAATGGCGTATGGAGCGGCCATGCTTCCTGGTAAACTTTCACTGTTCTCATCGTCATCCTCCCCTGGGGTTATCGCCTGAGTATAGCGAGCCCAGGCTTTTACGTGCACTTTCAGTTTTTTATGTTCATCACGGATTTCCTGGAATACACTGTCCCGGGCGTTAATTTTATGTAAAAGGAAGATTAAACATGTCACAAACCGTTCATTTCCAGGGCAACCCGGTCAAGGTTGCAGGTCAGATCCCACAGACCGGCAGCAAAGCCACTGCATTCACCCTGGTCGCTAAAGATCTTTCTGACGTTGCGCTGAGCCAGTTCGCCGGCAAACGTAAAGTGCTGAATATTTTCCCAAGCATCGATACCGGCGTGTGTGCCGCATCCGTGCGTAAATTTAACCAACTGGCAACCGAGCTGGATAACACCGTTGTGCTGTGTATCTCTGCCGACCTGCCGTTCGCTCAGTCCCGTTTCTGCGGGGCTGAAGGGTTGAACAACGTCGTTACCCTGTCGACCCTGCGTAACCCTGAGTTCCAGCAGGCTTACGGCGTCAGCATTGCCGAAGGCGCGCTGAAAGGCCTGACCGCACGTGCGGTAGTGGTTATCAATGAGAACGATGAAGTGGTGTTCAGCGAGCTGGTGAATGAAATCACCACCGAGCCGGACTACGCTGCGGCACTGGAAGTGCTGAAGGCTTAAGACTCAGGGCCTGTATCAAAAGAAAACCCCGGATCTCCGGGGTTTTTTATTTTTACTCTTCGCTTTTCTTCTGGCTCAGACCGTATTCGCGCAGCTTGTTGGCAATCGCGGTATGGGAAACTCCCAGCCGTTTTGCCAGCTTACGGGTACTTGGATAACTCCGGTAAAGCTGCGTTAATACCGAGCGCTCAAAGCGGCTGGTAATATCATCCAGCGATCCTTCCATCGCTTCTTCCCCCACAGCCAGGCTGGCCGCGTCAAAGTCCGGCAGCAGGATGTCCTGCGGACGAAGCTCGTAGCCTTCCAGCTGGGTTAAAGCACGATAAATAGCGTTTTTGAGCTGGCGAACGTTACCCGGCCAGCCGTAGCGGGTCAGCACGCTGCTTAAATCGTGAGACAGCTTAGGCCGTGGCACGCCCTGTTCGTCGGCAAAGCGCGCCACGAACAGTTCGGTCAGCGGCATGATGTCCTGCGGACGATCGCGCAGCGGCGGCAGGTTAAGGGTCAGCACGTTCAGGCGGTAATAAAGATCCTCGCGGAACTCACCTTTCTGCACCAGCTCCACCAGATTTTTCTGCGTCGCACAAATTACGCGAACGTCGACATGCACCTCATGCTCTTCGCCTACGCGACGGAAAGTCCCGTCGTTCAGGAAGCGCAGCAGCTTGGTTTGCATGCGCGGCGACATTTCGCCGATTTCATCCAGCAGAACCGAGCCGCCGTTAGCCTGCTCGAAGAAGCCTTTTTTGCCTTCGACGGCGTTGGCATAGGCACCGGCGGCATGGCCAAACAGCTCGCTTTCGATAACGTCATCGGGAATAGAACCGCAGTTAAGCGCCAGATAAGGCTTCTGCGCCCGCGGGCTGCTCAGGTGGCAGGCATTCGCCAGAAGATCTTTACCTGTGCCGGTATCACCCACAATCAATAATGGCGCATTCAGCAGCGCCAGTTTGCGGGCCTGCTCAACTACGTGACGCATTTTCTGACTGACGGCAACAATCTGGTCAAAGGCGCTGAAATCGCTGCTGGAGAGGTTTTGCAACTGACGCCCCATGCGCACCGTAGAACGCAGCATAACAACCGCACCAACCAGCAGCGGCTGCTTATCTTCGCCGTCCAGGTGAACCGGGGTGATCTCCAGCAGGAAGTTTTGCCCGTGGATCACCACATGCTCGGTATGCGAGTCGTGCGGTTCGCTCTCCAGCCAGCGGGTGAAGTTAAAACCGCTAATCAGCGTGCCCGCATTATGGTTACGAAGGCGGTCTTCGCTCTGCCCGAACAGCGTGCAGCTTGCCGGGTTAGCCAGCTCAACTTTACTACGCATATCCAGCGACAGCACCGGCTCCGGCAGCGCTTCAAGCAATGCGCTCAACGCACGATGTTCGCGCTCAGAAGGCATCCACGGCACCTTACGCACGTCCGTGACGTCAGGAATGCGGCGGATTTCAGCCATCAGGCTGCTGAAGGATTCAAAATCAAGGGATGAAAAATTAAGGTAAATACGCCCAATCGGATCAATTTCGATACCGCGCAAATCAATGCCGCGCAGCACTAACAGATCGAGCAGTTCACGAGTGAGACCAAGGCGGTCCTGACAAAAGACTTCCAGACGCATGCAGGTGACCTTATTTTACGGTAAACGGCCTATATGACCCTCAGCCAGGCTGAAGGACCTCATAGAGTTGGAAGGATGATAACTCAGTTAGCCGTTAGCAAGAAGATACCTGTCATGAAATGTTGACACTAAAAGGCAAACCACTGGTCAACAAGCGCGAAATTCTTCCGGGGCTGTAAACGACAAAAGGCAGCCGGAGCTGCCCTTTCGTCAATAGCACGGACTCAGCTGGCCGGTTTGTTTTTCCCGGAAGCCAGGGTTTCTTTGAGCTGGACCAGAAGCTGTTTGCGGAAATCGCCCAGCCGGGGTTTGTCACCCTCCAGCCACGGCAGCGGACGGCACAGTTCCATGGCCTTGATCCCCAAACGCGCGGTCAGCAACCCGGCGCCTATGCCCTGCGCGGCACGAGCCGAAAGCCGGGCGGCGATATCCTGCGACATCCAGTCCATACCGACTTCACGCACCAGCTCGCTGGCCCCGGCAAAAGCGATATTCAGCAATACCAGGCGGAACAGGCGAATACGGCTAAAGTAGCCCAGCTCGATGCCGTACAGCGTGGCAATGCGGTTAATCAGGCGCAGGTTTCGCCAGGCGATAAACGCCATGTCCACCAGCGCCAGCGGGCTGACGGCGATCATCAGCGTGGATTCGGCGGCCGAGCGGCTGATTTCACGTCTGGCCTGCGCGTCCAGCATCGGCTGAACCAGCTGGGCGTAGAGCGCCACAACCTCCCGGTCGTTATGGGTTTCGTGAATGGAGGCGTACCAGCGCTGCAGCGCCGGATGGCCTTTATCCAGCCCGGCCTGGCTGGCTAATTTTTCGCAGAACGCTCGCCCTTTCCCGGTTCCGTGGCTGGCAAGCAGCTCGCGGGCCTCGTCGCGCTCCTCTGCGCGCTGGCGTAAACGCCATAAACGCCGCCATTCGCCGGCAATGGAGCCGACGCCGGCCGCAACGATAAGCCCACCGGCTATGCCGCCGCCGAGCGCTATCCAGTCTTGATTAACAAAAGCGTTGTGGGTCCACTGCACGCCCTGCGCGACGACGCTAACGCCAAACAGCGCCAGCCCGGCGGTGACCATTTTACGCCACAGGCTGCGTTTCGGCCTCAGCGCAGCGTCAATAACCGCCTCAGCCTGCCCTTCTTCTTCGGCAAGCGTTTCAGGGCTGGTCACGACCGGCGTAAACTTTTGAGCCTCTGGTTCACTGAACGCATGAGCCGCTTTCCAGTCCTGCTCTTTGTCCGCCTCCAGCGGCTGCGCAAAATCGATGCGCGGTTTAATAGGATCGCTCATCGCAATTTATCTCCAATCAGGAATTCCAGCGCCGCGTCCATTCGAATGTGCGGCAGCGGACGGTCAACGTCCATCACCTGCGGGCGGAATTGTTCAAACTGAAAGCCCTGGTTCTGCCAGAAAGCATTGCCGGGCAGGCGCGAAGGGACTTCACCCGGATAGACCGTCAGCGGTTCACCATCGCTAAGGCGGTTGCCGCGCAGCGCCGGAATTTGCTCGCCCTGAACTTCAACCATGCCGCTCTGCGTGGCCTGAACCGAAGCCAGCCCCATGCAGTCCATAGTGATACCTTCGAAGGCCGCATTTTGCCAGGCGTCCTGCACCAGCTGCTGCAGCAGAGAGACCATGTTGGCATGCTGATCGACAGTAACGTGATCGGCTTTGGTCGCGGCAAACAGCAGCTTATCGATAACCGGTGAAAACAGGCGGCGGAACAGCGTGCGCTGCCCGTAATGGAAGCTTTGCATTAGCTGGGTTAACGCCAGCCGCATGTCGTTAAACGCCTGCGGCCCGCTGTTGAGCGGCTGCAGGCAGTCCACCAGCACGATCTGGCGGTCGAAGCGCAGGAAGTGATTCTTATAGAACCCTTTCACCACTTTTTCACAGTAGTAATCAAAGCGCGCACGCAGCATACCGATGTTGCTGTTTTTATCCGCCTGCGCAAGTTTCGACTCGCCGTAATCGTCGACGTCCGGCCACGGGAAGAACTGCAGGGCCGGAGCTCCGGCCATATCTCCGGGCAGGACAAAACGCCCCGGCTGAATAAAGTGCAGCCCTTCTTTTTTGCAGCGCATCAGGTAGTCGGTCCACGCCTCAGAGATAGCGGCGAGGCGGTTTTCATCCGCGGGTGCAAGAGGATCCAGCCCTTCACAAAGACGACGCCATTGGGCAGACCATTCGGCGCGCTGCCCCTGCAGCAGGCCGGTCATCTGTCGCGACCAGCTGAGGTAATCCTGCGCTAACATGGGCAGGTCGAGCAGCCACTCGCCCGGATAATCCACGATTTCCAGGTACAGCGTTGAAGTGTCTTTGAAGTGGCGCAGCAGCGAGTCGTTGGAACGGTAGCGCAGCGCCAGGCGCATTTCGCTCACGCCGCGAGTCGGCGTCGGCCAGGCCGGAGGCGTGCCGAAAAGCTGCGCCATACCTTCATCATAGGTGAAGCGTTGAATGCCCAGATCACGCTGGGGAACGCGCTTAACGCCCAGCAGTCGCTCTTCGCGCGCGGCGCTAAGCATCGGCAGCCGTGCGCCGGTATGAATACCCAGCAGCTGGTTGACCATCGCGGTGATAAACGCCGTTTTACCGCTGCGGCTCAGCCCGGTCACCGCCAGGCGTAAATGACGATCGACGCCCCGGTTCACCAGGGCGTTAAGTTCGTTTTTGATTCGGTTCATAAGCGTCCTGATTGCCTTCCGTTTCGGGAAATACCTTCATTGATAATATCAAATGGGGCGAAATGCCACGAATCAAAGCGTTATGGCGAGAATTCTTACCGTTGCAGGAGGGTTATTTTGCCATACGGCGGTCGTAACGATCGGAGACGTTACGCAGGATGCGGGTCAGCAACGGCTCCAGCACCACGGCCAGCACCATTTTAAGCGGGCGACGGGCAACGGATTTTATTGCCCACGCGGCAAAACCGGCCGGGCCGAATCGCAGGGCGGCAAGCAGAGCCAGCTTACCGGCGAGTTTCAGGCCTGGTTTGGCTTTCTGACTGACGGTATGGAATGTAGTCATTGTCTCTCCAAAAGTGGTTAATTGCGGTGTGCGGTGGGCATTGAACCTGGGCGCCCTCACCCCGGCCCTCTCCTCCCAGGAGAGGGAGAAAACCTGTTTATCCCCTCGCCCTCAGGGAGAGGGTTAGGGTGAGGGTTGTTTTTAAAGCTGACGGAAACGGCTGCGAAGCGTAAAGGTGTCAGAGGTGATGTAACGTTCCATAGAACGCAAACGTTGTTCACCCGCTGCCAGCTCCGCATCCACCTCGTTCAGCAAATCACGGCTGGTGGGCTGGGCGTTTTTTTCATCTGCGCCTTGGGGCATCGGATCGAGGACAAAGGTCATCACGATGTAGGCCACCAGCACAAAAAACGACAGGCCAAAGAATATCGACAAAATGGCAATCGCGCGGACCAGCTTTACCGGGACATCAAGATACTGAGCAATGCCCGCGCAAACGCCTTTCACCATCCCTTTTTCAGGGATGCGCCACAGCTTACGACCGGAAAATGAATTCACCATTAGTTGTTTCTCCAGTTCGGGTGTTCTGCATCAAGGATCTGTTCCAGAGACTGAATACGCTCCCGCATCTGTCGCGCCTCATCGGTCAACTGGGCGAGGCGCTGCTGTTCACTCTGTGAAAGCTGCTCCCCGTTAGGACGGTTGCTGTAGTGAAGCCACAGCCAAATCGGCGCCACAAACAGCACAAAGATGGTCAGCGGGATAGCAAGAAAAAGCGCGGTCATGTGTACTCCTTACAGGTCAGGCTTGAATCGCGGTACGCCCTGCGCACCGCGGCCTGGATTATTATTGACGATCCTGGTTCATTTTAGCTTTCAGCGCAGCTATCTGGGCGCTGATTTCATCATCGGCTTTCAGTTCGGCAAACTGGGTGTCCAGCGACTTCTGTTTGCCAAACCCGTGGCTTTCCGCCTCGGACTCCATCTGGTCGATGCGGCGTTCGAAAGATTCGAAACGCGCCATGGCTTCGTCCAGTTTACCGCTGTCCAGCTGGCGGCGAACGTCGCGAGAAGAAGACGCAGCCTGGTGACGCAGGGTCAGTGCCTGCTGGCGAGCACGAGTTTCGCTCAGTTTGTTTTCCAGCTCACCAATTTCTTTCTTCATGCGCGCCAGGGTTTCATCCACGTGAACCACTTCATTTTCCAGCGTCACAATCAGGTCGGTCAGCTTCTGTTTTTCAATCAGCGCGGCACGAGCCAGATCTTCTTTTTCTTTACGCAGCGCCAGCTCGGCTTTTTCCTGCCATTCGGCCTGCTGCGCGGTAGCTTGTTCAACGCGGCGGCTCAGCTGTTTCTTCTCGGCCAGCGCGCGAGCTGAAGTGGAGCGAACTTCCACCAGCGTGTCTTCCATTTCCTGAATCATCAGACGCACCAGCTTTTGCGGGTCTTCCGCTTTCTCCAGCAGGGAGTTGATGTTCGCATTCACGATGTCGGCAAAACGAGAAAAAATACCCATTATTCAATCCTCTTAAGTCATTATTTCAGGTGCCTGACTCTCTTCGGGTGCCAGATACTCTGCTCGCAAAAGATATTGCAGCATCCGTGCCAACTTTTTAATTCATTGATTTATCAGCATTCACGTGAATTTGACGTCAATACAAAAACCGCTATAGTGGTTAAATTAACTAACTATTAGGGAATTTAGCCATGTCAGAAAACAAGGATAGCCTGATCGGAGAAGCCAACAGCTTCCTCGAGGTCATGGAACAGGTTTCCCGCCTGGCGCCGCTGAACAAACCCGTGCTGGTTATCGGCGAGCGCGGTACAGGTAAAGAGCTGATAGCCAACCGCCTGCACTTCCTGTCACAGCGCTGGCAAGGGCCTTTTATCTCCCTCAACTGTGCGGCGCTTAACGAAAACCTGCTCGACAGCGAGCTGTTTGGCCATGAAGCGGGCGCATTTACCGGCGCGCAGAAGCGTCATCAGGGGCGTTTCGAACGCGCGGAAGGCGGGACCCTGTTCCTTGATGAGCTGGCCACGGCCCCGATGCTGGTGCAGGAAAAGCTGCTGCGCGTGGTGGAGTACGGCGAACTTGAGCGCGTTGGCGGCAGCCAGCCGCTGCAGGTTAATACCCGGCTGGTTTGCGCCACCAACGCCGATTTGCCGGAGCTGGCCGAACAGGGGAAATTCCGCGCCGACCTGCTCGACAGGCTGGCGTTTGACGTGGTGATGCTGCCGCCCCTGCGCGAACGGCGCTCTGATATCCTGCTGCTAGCGGATCACTTTGCGATTCAAATGTGCCGGGAACTCAATCTACAGCTGTTCCCTGGCTTTACCGATCGCGCCTGCGAGACGCTGCTGAACTATGGCTGGCCGGGCAACATCCGCGAGCTGAAAAACGTGGTCGAACGCTCGGTGTATCGCCACGGTTCGAGCGATGAAGCGCTGGACACTATTATTCTCAATCCCTTTACCCGCCGCCCCGCCCCGCTTTACCCGGCGCAAAAGCAGACCGATGCTGCGCTGCCCGCCCTGCCGCTCGACCTGCGAAACTGGCAAAACGAGCAGGAGAAAAGCCTGCTGGAGCAAAGCCTGAAACAGGCGGTATTTAACCAACGTCGGGCTGCAGAACTGCTGGGCGTGAGTTATCATCAGCTACGTGCGATGCTGAAAAAGCATCAGTTAACCAGCCCAACGCCCGACTGAACGGCGTTTTTTTCATCGTCCTGCGCAGAAAATTGCCGATCGTCACCAGTAATTTTGGGGAGAAGGCAAGAGTGCGATACACTTTGCCTATCACCTGAGATAACTCAAAAACTTATGCGCGGAATGCTCTCCTCCCTGTTACTGGGTTTATGCTGCCTGAGCGGCGCGGCACATGCCGCAGCGCCCGCTGAAAAACCGGCAGATATTCGCCGCAGTGGGTTCGTTTATTGCGTCAACGGGCAGGTCAACACCTTTAACCCACAGATGACCAGCGGCGGCCTGACCGTCGACACGCTGGCGGCACAGCTTTACGACCGCCTGCTGGACGTAGATCCTTATACCTATCGCCTGGTGCCTGAGCTGGCGGAAAGCTGGGAAGTGCTGGATAACGGCGCGACCTATCGTTTCCACCTGCGCCGCAATGTCCAGTTCCAGACCACCGCATGGTTTAAACCCGGCCGCACGCTGAATGCCGATGATGTGGTGTTTACCTTCGAGCGTATTTTCGACCGCAACCACCCGTGGCATAACGTTAACGGCGGCAGCTATCCCTATTTCGACAGCCTCCAGTTCCCGGAAACGGTGAAAAGCGTTCGCAAGCTGGATGACAATACCGTTGAATTCCGCCTCAATAAGCCGGACGCCTCTTTCCTCTGGCACCTGGCTACGCATTACGCCTCGGTGATGTCCGCCGAATATGCCGAGCAGTTGACCAAAGCCGATCGTCAGGAACTGATGGACAGGCAGCCGGTCGGCACCGGCCCGTTCCTGCTGAGCGAATACCGCGCGGGGCAGTACATTCGCCTTGCCCGTAACCAGCACTTCTGGCGCGGCGTGCCGCTGATGCCGCAGGTAGTGGTTGACCTCGGTTCCGGCGGCACGGGGCGACTTTCCAAGCTGCTGACCGGCGAATGCGACGTGCTGGCCTGGCCTGCGGCAAGCCAGTTGACTATCCTGCGTGACGATCCGCGTTTACGCCTGACGCTGCGCCCCGGCATGAACATCGCCTATTTGGCGTTTAACACCAATAAGCCGCCGCTGAATAACCCGGCCGTGCGTCATGCCCTCGCGCTGGCGATCAATAACCAGCGCCTGATGCAGTCTATTTATTACGGCACCGCTGAAACCGCGGCGTCTATTCTGCCCCGCGCTTCCTGGGCCTACGATAACGACGCAAAAATCACCGAGTACAATCCGGCTAAGGCCCGCGAACAGCTGAAAGCGCTGGGCGTGAATAACCTGGAGCTGCGCCTGTGGGTGCCCACCAGCTCTCAGGCCTGGAACCCAAGCCCGCTGAAAACCGCCGAGCTTATTCAGGCCGATATGGCGCAGATTGGCGTGAAGGTGATCATCGTGCCGATGGAAGGCCGCTTCCAGGAAGCGCGCCTGATGGACATGAATCACGACCTGACGCTTGCCGGCTGGGCAACGGACAGTAACGACCCGGACAGTTTCTTCCGCCCGATGCTGAGCTGCGCGGCGATTGGCTCGCAAACCAACTATGCGCGCTGGTGTAACCCGCAGTTCGACAGCGTGCTGCAAAAAGCGCTTTCTTCCCAGCAGCTTTCCGCCCGAATTGAAGCCTATAACGAAGCGCAGGATATTCTCTCTGCCGAGCTGCCGGTGCTGCCGCTGGCCTCTTCGTTAAGGCTACAGGCCTACCGCTATGATATGAAAGGCCTGGTGCTGAGCCCGTTCGGCAACGCCTCGTTTGCGGGCGTGTCCAGGGAAAATGTTGAGGTGAAAAAATAATGATCATCTTTACTTTACGCCGCCTTTTGCTGCTGCTGATCACCCTGCTGTTCCTGGCGGTGGTCGGCTTTAGCCTCAACTATTTCACCCCGCACGCGCCGCTGCAGGGCGCCTCGATGTGGAACGCCTGGGTGTTCTGGTTTGAAAGCCTGCTGCACTGGGACTTTGGCGTGTCCAGCATTAACGGCCAGTCGATCAACGAACAGTTACGCGATGTATTCCCGGCAACCATGGAGCTGTGCATTCTGGCCTTTGGCCTGGCGCTGCTGATTGGCATTCCGGTGGGCATGCTGGCGGGCATTATGCGCAATAAGTGGCAGGATAAGCTGATCAGCGCCCTTGCGCTGGTGGGCTTTTCGATTCCGGTGTTCTGGCTGGCGCTGCTGCTGACGCTGTTCTTCTCGCTGACGCTGGGCTGGTTCCCCGTGTCCGGCCGCTTTGATTTACTTTACGAGGTGAAGTCCGTCACCGGGTTTGCGCTGGTGGATGCGTGGCTCTCTGATTCCCCTTACCGTAGCGAAATGATCGTCAGTGCCCTGCGTCATATGGTGTTGCCGGTAGCCGCGCTCGCCGTCGCCCCGACCACCGAAGTCATTCGCCTGATGCGTATCAGCACCATCGAAGTGTTCGATCAGAACTATGTCAAAGCGGCCGCCACGCGTGGGCTTTCGCGCTTTACCATTTTGCATCGCCACGTGCTGCATAACGCGCTGCCGCCGGTGATCCCACGTCTGGGCCTGCAGTTTTCAACCATGCTGACGCTGGCGATGATCACCGAAGTGGTCTTCAGCTGGCCGGGCCTTGGCCGCTGGCTGATCAACGCCATTCGCCAGCAGGACTATATGGCTATTTCCGCCGGGGTGATGGTCATTGGCTCGCTGGTGATTATCGTTAACGTGATTTCCGATATTTTGGGCGCTATGGCCAACCCACTGAAGCATAAGGAATGGTATGCCTTACGATAGCGTCTACCGCGAAAAGCGGCCGCCAAGCACGCTGCGCCTGACGTGGCGGAAATTTTATGGCGACACCACCGCGATGATTGGTCTCTACGGCTGCGGCGGCCTGGCGATACTGTGCCTGTTTGGCAGCCTTTTTGCCCCTTATCAGATTGATCAGCAGTTCCTGGGCTATCAGCTTCTGCCGCCGTCCTGGTCCCGCTACGGCGAGGTGTCGTTCTTCCTCGGTACCGACGATCTCGGCCGTGACGTGCTGAGCCGTCTGCTGAGCGGCGCTGCACCAACGGTAGGAGGCGCGTTTGTCGTTACCCTTGCGGCGACAGTCTGCGGCATCGTGCTCGGCGTTATCGCCGGCTCAAGCCACGGCCTGCGTTCGGCGGTGCTGAACCATATCCTTGATACGTTGCTTTCTATTCCTTCCCTGCTGCTGGCGATTATTGTTGTGGCTTTTGCCGGCCCGCATCTGAGCCACGCGATGTTTGCCGTCTGGCTGGCGCTGCTGCCCCGCATGGTGCGCTCGGTGTACAGCGCGGTCCACGACGAGCTGGAAAAAGAGTACGTGGTTGCCGCCCGCCTTGACGGCGCCTCTACGCTGAATATTCTGTGGTTTGCCGTCATGCCTAATATCACCGCCACGCTGGTCACCGAAACCACGCGCGCGCTGTCTATGGCTATTCTGGATATTGCCGCGCTGGGCTTTCTCGATCTTGGCGCGCAGCTGCCTTCTCCGGAATGGGGCGCGATGCTGGGCGACGCCCTGGAGCTGATTTACGTTGCGCCGTGGACGGTTATGCTGCCGGGTGCCGCCATCATGATAAGCGTGCTGCTGGTTAACCTGCTTGGCGACGGCCTGCGCCGCGCGATTAATGCGGGGGTGCAATAATGCCGTTACTTGATATCCGCAATCTGACCATCGAATTTATGACGTCTGAAGGCTGGGTAAAGGCCGTCGACCGCATCAGCATGACGCTTGCCGAAGGGGAAATTCGCGGCCTGGTCGGCGAGTCCGGCTCGGGGAAAAGCCTCATCGCCAAGGCTATCTGCGGCGTAACCAAAGATAACTGGCGCGTGACCGCCGACCGCATGCGCTTTGATGATATTGACCTGCTGCGGCTCTCCCCACGCGAACGCCGCCGCCTCGTCGGCCATAACGTGTCGATGATTTTCCAGGAGCCACAGTCTTGCCTGGATCCTTCAGAAAGGATTGGCCGTCAGCTGACCCAGAACATCCCCGGCTGGACCTACAAAGGCCGCTGGTGGCAGCGCTTTGGCTGGCGAAAACGCCGCGCTATCGAACTGCTGCACCGCGTGGGAATTAAAGATCATAAAGACGCCATGAGCAGCTACCCGTACGAGCTGACGGAAGGCGAATGCCAGAAGGTGATGATTGCCATTGCGCTGGCAAACCAGCCGCGCCTGCTGATTGCCGACGAGCCGACTAACGCCATGGAGCCGACGACGCAATCGCAAATCTTCCGCCTGTTGACCCGGCTGAACCAGAATAACAACACCACGATCCTGCTGATTAGCCACGACCTGCAGATGCTGAGCCATTGGGCGGATAAAATTAACGTTATGTACTGCGGGCAAACCGTGGAGAGCGCCACCAGCGAAGAGCTGGTAACCGTGCCTCATCATCCGTATACCCAGGCACTCATCCGCGCTATTCCTGATTTTGGTAGCCCGATGCCGCACAAGAGCCGGTTAAATACCATGCCGGGGGCCATTCCTTTGCTGGAACAGCTGCCAATGGGCTGCCGTCTTGGCCCCCGCTGCCCTTACGCCCAGCGAAAATGCATTGAAGCGCCAAGGCTTGAAGGGGCTAAGAACCACCTGTATGCCTGCCACTTCCCGCTGAATATGGAGAGTCAGTAATGGTCGAAACGCTGCTGGAAGTTCGCAATTTAAGTAAGACGTTTCGCTACCGTACCGGCCTGTTCCGCCGCCAGCACGTCGAGGCGGTCAAGCCGCTTAACTTTACGCTGCGCGAGAAGCAAACGCTCGCCATTATCGGCGAAAACGGGTCGGGTAAGTCTACGCTGGCGAAAATGCTGGCGGGGATGATTGAACCTACCACCGGCGAGCTGATGATTGACGATCACCCTCTTCACTTCGGCGACTACTCCTGGCGCAGCCAGCGGATCCGCATGATATTTCAGGATCCGAGCACCTCGCTGAACCCGCGCCAGCGCATCTCGCAGATTCTGGACTTCCCGCTGCGGCTGAATACCGAGCTTGAGTCTGAGCTGCGCCAGAAACGCATTCTGGAGACGCTGCGTATGGTCGGCCTGTTGCCGGATCACGCCAGCTACTATCCGCATATGCTCGCTCCGGGGCAAAAACAGCGTCTGGGCCTCGCCCGCGCGCTGATTCTGAGGCCGAAGGTGATTATTGCCGACGAAGCGCTGGCCTCGCTGGATATGTCCATGCGCTCACAGCTGATTAACCTGATGCTTGAGCTGCAGGAAAAACAAGGTATCTCTTATATTTACGTGACCCAACACATTGGCATGATGAAGCACATCAGCGACCAGGTGATGGTGATGCACGAAGGCGAAGTGGTGGAGCGCGGCAGTACGGCTGACGTGCTGGCCTCCCCGCTGCATGAACTGACTAAGCGGCTGATTAACAGCCACTTCGGCGAGGCTTTAACCGCTGACGCCTGGCGCAGGGATCGTTAATTCGCACTTTTCCTAACGGAAAAGTGGTCGGATTAACGCTTGCGTGGGAGTCATGTTAGAATCGCCCGGTCTTAACGTCGGCCTGCTTGTTTTTTCACCTGCTGGCCGCAACAACAATGACTATTAAGGATTAAAGCTATGGGTTTTCTTACCGGTAAACGCATTCTGATCACTGGCGTCGCCAGTAAACTCTCCATTGCCTACGGTATCGCACAGGCGATGCATCGCGAAGGCGCCGAGCTGGCTTTCACCTACCAGAACGAAAAGCTGAAAGGCCGTGTGGAAGGTTTTGCTGCAGAGCTGGGCTCAAGCCTCGTGCTGCCATGTGACGTGGCTGAAGATGAGAGCATCGAAGCGCTGTTTACCGAACTGGCGAAAAGCTGGCCGAAATTTGACGGTTTCGTTCACTCCATCGGCTTCGCCCCAGCCGACCAGCTGGATGGCGACTATGTGAACGCCGTGACCCGCGAAGGCTTTAAAATTGCCCACGACATCAGCGCCTACAGCTTCGTGGCAATGGCTAAAGTGTGCCGTGAAATGCTGAACCCTGGCTCCGCCCTGCTGACCCTTTCCTACCTGGGCGCAGAGCGTGCTATCCCTAACTACAACGTTATGGGTCTGGCAAAAGCGTCTCTGGAAGCTAACGTTCGCTACATGGCTAACGCTATGGGCCCAGAAGGCGTGCGCGTAAACGCCATCTCCGCTGGCCCAATCCGTACTCTGGCTGCCTCCGGCATCAAAGATTTCCGTAAAATGCTGGCCCACTGCGAAGCGGTTACCCCAATTCGCCGTACCGTAACCACCGAAGACGTGGGTAACTCCGCAGCCTTCCTGTGTTCCGACCTGTCTGCCGGTATCTCCGGTGAAGTGGTTCACGTTGACGGCGGCTTCAGCATCGCTGCCATGAACGAGCTGGAACTGAAAGACTAATTTCAGCTTCAGAGTGAAGCGGGCTACGGCCCGTTTCGCTATTTCACTCTGTATTTCCCGCCTTTCTCCTAATTAGTTATACCTTTCCGATATTTATTATCACCGATCATTCTTTTGTCACCTCCCGTGCTTGCGCCAGGATAAAACAGCGAACCAGGCCCGGCATCCACGTTGTATCCGGGTCTGCAAACTTTTTGACCAAGGAACGACCATGGAACAACGCCGCTTTTCTGGTAAAAGCCACTGGTATCATGAAACCCAGTCCAGTCTGTGCCCGGCGGATGTGCTGCCTTTAGTTCCCGAAGCGGCGCAGGTTGAAGACCGCTTTCTGCTTGATTTAACGCTCTCTGAAGCGCATCTGATTGTCGAAGCCCCGTGGCTCGATGCAGCCCGAGCCGCTTCCGACGTGCTGCTCCCGGACAGCATCCACGTCACGCGCCTGCATACTCTCAGCAGCTATGACCGCCTGAGCACGGCGCTGACCGTCGCGCAGGTTTACGGCGTACAGCGACTTTGTAACCACTACGCCGCTCGCCTGGCACCACAGCCCGGCCCGGATTCCTCTCGTGAAAGTAACCGCCGCCTGACCCAAATCACCCAGTTTGCCCGCCAGCTTGCCAGCCAGCCGACGCTTATCGACGACGCCGCGCTCGCCCAACTGGAAGAGTGTGGTCTCTCCGTGGACGATATCGTCTCATTTACCCAGATTATCGGCTTTGTTGGCTTCCAGGCGCGCGCCATCGCCGTCTGGCAGGCTCAGCAGGGCCTGCCCGCTCGCTGGTTGCCGGGTATTAACGGGCAGCAGGACGCAGAACCCGAGCTGTTTACGCCGCATTCGGCTAGCTGGCAGCCGGGGCTGGCGCCCGTTGAGATGCGATACGCTCGCCCGGAGCAGCTGGAAGCGTTAAGCATCAGCCAGCCGCTGCGCACGCTGCGCGACATTGCCTGGCTGCTGGCCCATGACGATCGGGCGCTCTCTTATCTCAGTCAGCTAACCCGCCTGTTCTGGCAGGCCACCTCACAGCTGTCTAATGACGCGCTGCTGGTTATTATGCTCACGGCGAGAATTAACGGCAGCGCGGCCTGTTTTAGCGATGCGGTAGCGTCCTGGCAGGGAGATGCTGGCCTGCCGGATGCGATGCGTAACGGCGAGCGCGCGCTTAACGCCTGGAGCCATAACCATCCTCGCGAAAAGGCGATCATCCAGGCCGTGCAGTTAATAACCCGCGCGCCGGACAGATTCAGCGCAGCCCAGCTTCAACCTTTGTATGAGCAGGGTTTTAGCGAACAGGAGGCCCTGAGATTACTGGTCGGTGCCGGGCTTGCAGGCTGGATAAACCGCCTGAAAATTGGTCTGGGAAATACCGCCCCAGCGCTGACTCCGTAAGCCTTTGCGGCAATCATCGCTTGCCGCAAGGAACGGTTTCGCGTAAAACTGTCAGCCGCTCTTTTGGCCACGAAAACGAAACGATATGCTTCAGGATAACCCGCTGCTCGCGCAGCTAAAACAGCAACTGCATTCCCAGACTCCACGCGCTGAAGGTGTGGTAAAAGGCACGGAAAAAGGGTTCGGCTTCCTCGAAGTCGACGCCAATAAAAGCTACTTTATTCCGCCGCCGCAGATGAAAAAAGTGATGCACGGCGACCGTATCAGCGCCGTCATTCACACCGATAAGGACCGTGAGTCTGCCGAGCCGGAGACGCTTATCGAGCCCTTCCTGACGCGTTTTGTTGGCCGCGTCCAGAAAAAAGACGATCGCCTGTCGATTGTGCCGGATCATCCGCTGTTAAGAGATGCGATTCAGTGCCGCGCCGCACGTGACGTCAGCCATGACTTCCAAAACGGTGACTGGGCGGTGGCTGAGATGCGCCGCCATCCGCTGAAAGGCGACCGCGGTTTTTACGCGGAATTAACCCAATTTATTACCTTCGGCGACGATCATCTTGCGCCGTGGTGGGTGACACTGTCACGCCATAACCTGGAACGTGAAGCGCCGGACGGCGTGGCAACCGAAATGCTTGATGATGGCCTGGTGCGTGAAGATTTAACCGCGCTGGACTTCGTCACCATCGACAGCGCCAGCACCGAAGATATGGACGATGCGCTGTACGTTGAAGAACTGGCCGACGGCAAGCTGCAGCTGACCGTCGCCATCGCCGACCCAACGGCGTGGATTGCCGAAGGCAGCAAGCTCGACGGCATCGCTAAAGTGCGTGCTTTTACCAACTATCTGCCTGGCTTCAATATCCCAATGCTGCCGCGCGAGCTGTCAGACGATCTTTGCTCGCTGCGCGCCAACGTTGTCCGCCCTGTCCTCGCCTGCCGCATGACGATTGAGCAGGACGGCGCGATTGCCAGCGACATTCATTTCTTCGCCGCCAACATCGAGTCTAAAGCCAAACTGGTTTATGACGAAGTGTCTGACTGGCTGGAAGAGAAAGGTGACTGGCAGCCGCAGAGCGAAGCAGTTGCGAATCAAATTCGCCTGCTGCAGCGCGTTTGCCTGGCTCGCGGGGAATGGCGTCATACCCACGCCCTGGTCTTCAAAGACCGCCCGGACTACCGCTTTATTCTTGGTGAAAAAGGCGAAGTGTTGGATATCGTGGCCGAGCCTCGCCGCATCGCGAACCGTATTGTTGAAGAGTCGATGATTGCGGCTAACGTCTGTGCCGCCATCGTGCTGCGTGAAAAGCTGGGCTTCGGCGTTTATAACGTTCATACCGGCTTCGATCCTGCCAGTACTGAACAGCTGGCCGCTATGCTGCAAACTCACGGCATCACCGTGGACGCGCAGGAAGTGCTGACCCTGGACGGCTTCTGCAAGCTGCGTCGCGAGCTGGACGCACAGCCAACCGGGTTCCTCGACAGCCGCATTCGCCGCTATCAGTCGTTCGCCGAAATCAGCACCGAGCCTGGCCCGCACTTCGGCCTTGGCCTTGAAGCTTACGCGACGTGGACTTCACCGATTCGTAAGTTCGGCGACATGGTTAACCATCGCCTGCTGAAAGCCATTATTAAAGGCGAAACCGCGGCTCGCCCGGCGGAAGAAACAACAATTCAGATGGCAGAACGTCGCCGCCTGAACCGCATGGCAGAACGTGACGTTGGAGACTGGCTGTACGCCCGCTATCTGAGCCCTAAAGCCGGCACCGATACACGCTTTGCGGCGGAGATTATCGACGTCAGCCGTGGCGGGATGCGCGTCCGCCTGGTTGAGAACGGGGCGGTTGCGTTTATCCCTGCGCCATTCATCCACGCGGTGCGTGATGAGCTGGTTTGCAGCCAGGAAAACGGCACCGTGCAAATCAAAGGCGAAGCCGTTTATAAAGTGACCGACGTTATCGACGTGACCATCGCGGAAGTTCGCATGGAAACCCGCAGCGTTATCGCTCGCCCTGCTGCCTGAGACTGATTTAACCCCACAAAGCCGGGCGCTCTGCCCGGCTTTTTCATATCCGCGATCTCATTGTGCCGATATATTGGACATCCTCTGCAAAAACAAGATCTTTTCCTCTTTAACGGGGCTTTAACATCGGCTTTCTGTTGCTACTATAAATAGTAGATTTAGGTGATATTTTTCCCTGAGGCTCAGGAGCAAGAATGAAAGACGATTTGGAGCAGAACCTGCTTTATCGTTATCTGGGGACTACCAGCCCATACTGGCGTTTACCGGCTGACAGTAATGCCCTACAGCTGGCGGCCAGCGAGGATTCAGACACCGGTCAGGTCGTGGCGCTGGAAGCCGCCCAGGCCGACGAGATTCGGCAGATGACGGTGATCACCTCCAGCCTGACCATGTCTCTGTCGCTATTCGGCATTGAGGTGCCGGTGCATATGGTTGGCCGCAAAGTGTCTAAACGTGAATGGGCAGGCACCGCCTCGGCCTGGCACGATACCCATTCGGTGGCACGAGACCTGGTGCAGGGCCTCTCTTTTGCCGAACAGGTCGTCTCTGAAGCCAATTCAGTGATAGTCATTCTTGATAAGCAGGGAAATATTCAGCGTTTCAACCGGCTAAGCGAAGAGTACACCGGGATGAAAGAGCATGAAGTTATCGGTCAGAACGTTTTTAAGCTGTTTATGAGCCGCAGTGAAGCCGCCGCCTCCAGGCGCAATATCAGCGGATTTTTTCGCAACGGCAGCTCCTATGAGGTTGAGCGCTGGGTAAAAACCCGCAAGGGCCAGCGGCTGTTTTTGTTCCGCAATAAGTTTGTGCACAGCGGCAGCGGCAAAAACGAAATCTATCTGATTTGCTCCGGCACCGACATCACCGAAGAGCGTCGGGCTCAGGAGCGCCTGCGGGTGTTGGCCAACACCGATACCATCACCGGCTTGCCTAACCGCAACGCAATTTATGACCTGATAACCGACGCCATAGAAAAACGTGGGGATACCCAGGTCGGCATCGTTTATCTGGATCTCGACAACTTTAAAAAAGTGAACGATGCCTACGGCCACATGTTTGGCGATCAGCTGCTGCAGGCCGTTTCGCTGGCGATTTTAAGCTGCCTTGAAGAAGGCCAGGTGCTGGCTCGCCTCGGCGGGGATGAATTTATCGTGCTGGCGACCAACACCTCGCAGGGCTCGCTCGAGGCGATGTCTTCCCGCATTTTAACTCGCCTGAAACAGCCGTTCAGGATTGGCCTGATTGAGGTCTACAGCGGCTGCTCACTGGGTATTTCCCTGGCTCCGCAGCACGGCGACGAGCGCGAAAATCTGATTCGCAATGCCGATACGGCGATGTACACCGCCAAAGAGAGCGGCCGCGGCAAGTTTTGCGTGTTCTCTCCGGAGATGAACCAGCGGGTCTTTGAGTATCTGTGGCTGGACACCAATTTACGTAAAGCGCTGGATAACGATCAGCTGGTTATTCATTACCAGCCGAAAATGACCTGGCGCGGTGAAATCCGTAGCCTGGAAGCCCTGGTGCGCTGGCAATCACCGGAACGCGGGCTGATCCCTCCCCAGGGCTTTATCTCCTACGCCGAAGAATCTGGCCTGATTGTGCCCCTTGGGCGCTGGGTGATGGTTAGCGTCGTGCAGCAGGTGGCAAAATGGCGGGATAAAGGCATTAATTTGCGCGTGGCGGTCAACGTTTCCGCCCGTCAGCTTGCCGACCAGACCATCTTTAGCGATCTTAAGCAGGCGCTGAAGGATCTGAATTTTGAATACTGCCCGATTGACGTTGAGCTGACCGAAAGCTGCCTCATCGAAAACGAGGTGCTGGCGCTGTCGGTGATTAAGCAGTTCAGCCAGCTGGGCGCGCAGGTTCACCTTGACGACTTCGGCACCGGCTATTCGTCGTTATCGCAGCTGGCCCGCTTCCCTATCGATGCCATCAAGTTGGATCAGTCTTTTGTGCGCGACGTGCATAAGCATTCAGTGTCCCAGTCGCTGGTGAGAGCCATTGTTGCCGTGGCGCAGGCGCTGAATTTGCAGGTGATCGCCGAAGGCGTGGAGAACCAAAAAGAAGACGCCTTTCTTACCAAGAACGGCGTCAACGAACGGCAGGGTTTTCTGTTTGCCAAACCAATGCCCGCAGCCGTATTCGAGCGATGGTTTAAGCGCTATCAGGCCAGAACAAAGCGCTAGCCTGCTTTACGCAAAGCCGTCGAGGTGTGGCGGTTTTGAAGCTGCACCAGTCGTTCCATATAGGCGAGATCTTTGGCCTCAAGGCAAAATGCGGCGTCCACCCAGTCTTCGGTGATATCCATCAGCTCCGAACGCGGCAGCTGCAAAACACGCTGCCGCGCGCGCAGCATCGCCTTCACGCCGTTTAGCTTAGGCTGCAGGGTATCGATGAAGGTGCGCGTGGCCAGGTATCCCTGACCCGGCTCAAACAGCTGATCCACCAGGCCATGCTGGTGGTACCATTCTGCCGTGTGTGACTCACCTTTATAAATCAGCTCTTCAGCAAGCTTCATCCCGGAACGGCGCGCCACCAGAGAATAAGCGCCCATGCCGGGAAACAGGTTGAAGGCAATTTCCGGGAAACCCAGTCTGGCATCACGCTGTGCCAGCAGGAAATGGTGTGCTAACGCCGCCTCAAATCCTCCACCAAGCGCGCTGCCCTCCACCATCGCCAGGCTGATGGCACCGGTATCAAAACCACGGGACGCAGCGTGTACGCAGTCAACGCAGGCCCGTGCGTAGGCACGCAGCGCTTCACGACGCCCGTTCCGAATCGTTTCAACAAAAAAGCCCAAATCGCCGCCGGTATTGTACATTCCGGGGACCAGCGAGCCGGTGACCCAGAAATCAACTTTAAATCCGGCCTTCTGGACGATATATCCCAGATTCATAATTTCCTCTATTAGTCCGTGATTGAAGCAGGGGCGCGGGCGGGCACGAAGCATCATCCAGACGGTACGGCGTTCTTCTTCGTAATATCCAGACAGTTGTGTGAAACGTGCAGTATCGGTGAAGAGTTTGCAGGTTGGTTGGTTGATAACTGTCATAGCCAGATCCTCATAAAATGAATGTGCGGTAATCGCAGGATCAGACTAATCCACGGCTGTTGTTTGATGAATGTGGAGCCGAGATTAATAATTAATGCTTATATGTTGTGCAATAATTTATTGAAGAATAAGGCGAGGATTTCACCGTCTGCCCTTCTCTTTAGCGGCTATTTTTTGCATTATGGACGAATGATTCACTCGCCATTACCGACAGGATTAACAATGCCAACACTGGATCCGCAGCAGCTTGCCAAACGTATTGATACCGTGCTGGATATTTTGGTCGCTAAAGATTATGCCTCCGCGATAAATAACCTTGAGATCCTCAAAGCCGAATTGCTGAGCGTAAATAACGACGGGAATAAAAGCGACGGCGAGCAAAAAAAATCGCCCTGGGAAATCTAACGCGTTAAGAAATAAAAGCAGCCCGTCACAAAGGCTGCTTTTCACTTTCATACATCAGCGCCGAATCCGCTCCAGCGTTTTGCCATCTGACGAACGCCAACTGCGTAAAAGCCAGCGCAGGACGGTGGCTTTTCAGACTACAGCGTTAGCGATCCAAACGCGCCCTGCCAGTCCTTTTCAAACCCGCCAATCGCCGCCGTTACCGCCGGGGTGACCAGGATTTGTTCGACCACATCAAGAGGCAGCGTAATAGCTTCACAGCCGGCCAGAAGGCATGACATCGCCTGGTGCGGCGTGCGGAAGCTGGCCGCCAGCACCTTCGAGTCGGGCGCATGCAGCGTTAAAAGCTGCTGCAAATCCTGCACCATCTGAATGCCGTCTCCGCCCTGCGCATCCAGACGGTTCACATACGGCGCAACATATTCAGCTCCCGCCAGCGCGGCCAGCAGCCCCTGCGCCGCGCCATAAACTGCCGTACCCAGCGTTGGAATACCCAGTAACTTCAGCTGCTTAAGCGCCACAAGACCTTCCGGCGTGGTCGGCACCTTCACCACCAGCCCCGGCACCCGCGTCGTTAACAGCTGCGCCTCTTTCACCATTTCATCAGCCTGGCTGGCAATTACCTGCGCGAACAGTTTGCCTTCGCCGCCCAGCGCATCCTGTAAGGCAGGAAGGACTTCCCACAGGGAAATCCCGGCTTTGGCAACGATGGAAGGGTTGGTGGTTACGCCCTGCAGCGGCAGAACCCGGGCCAGACGCTTAACGGCGGCAACATCAGCGGTATCTAAATACAGTTCCATTACGCTCTCCAGAATTAGAGTCATCTCTCACTGCCGGCATCATAACCTGACTGTCGATTGTTTAGCTGATCAATATCAATATAACTTTCATTCGAAAGTAATTTAATTTACGAAAGAAAGCAAAAAGAGAAGACCTCATGCTGTTCAATATTCAGCGTTACTCCACCCACGATGGCCCGGGGATCCGCACGGTTGTCTTCCTGAAAGGATGCTCTCTGGGCTGCCGCTGGTGTCAGAATCCTGAAAGTCGCGCCCGGGAATGCGACGTCCTGCTGGACCGCCGCTTATGCCTTTCCGGCTGCGATCTTTGCCAGCAGGCCGCACCAGATGCCGTTTCTCGTGTTGGAGATGAGTTGATCATCGCTCGCGGCAGGCTTAACGAAGGCACGGTAAACGCGCTCCGGGACTGCTGCCCAACGCAGGCTTTAACCGTCTGTGGAGAAGAAAAAACGGCGGAGGCCATCATGGCTACCGTGCTGCGCGACAAGCCTTTTTACGCCCGAAGCGGCGGCGGTATTACGCTGTCCGGCGGTGAACCTTTTATGCAGCCCGCGCTGGCAAAAAATTTGTTGAAGCTCAGCAAAGCTGCCGGCCTGAATACCGCCGTGGAGTCCTGCCTGCACGTACCGTGGAAATACATTGAGCCTTCGCTGCCCTTTTTGGATCTGCTGCTGGCCGACCTCAAACACGTAGACAAAGCACGCTTTCAGCAATGGACCGACGGCAATGCTGAACGCGTAATGGATAATTTCCGCAGGCTCGCGGCTCGCAATGTAGAAATGACCATACGCGTACCGCTGATTCCCGACTTTAATGCTGATGAAGGCTCTATTCGCGCCATCAGCGATTTTGCCGCCGACGAGATTGGCGCGAAGTCCATCCATTTTCTGCCCTATCACACCTTAGGAATCAATAAATACCATCTGCTGGGTCAGCCCTATCTGGCCGCCAGCAAACCGCTCGATGCGCCCGAACTTCTTCAATTTGCCGAACAGTACGCCAGCCAAAAAGGCATGACCGCCTGGATTAGAGGATAATCATCATGACCGAACTGAACCTGAATTTGCTCAGCCCACGCATCAAGGCGCATAAAGAAGCGCTGATCCATATCGTTAAACCGCCGGTTTGCACCGAACGAGCGAGCCATTACACCACCGTTTATCAGCAACATCAGGACAAGCCGCTGCCGGTTCGGCGCGCGATGGCGCTGGCTCATCACCTGGCCGAGCGAACTATCTGGATCAAGCACGACGAGCTTATCGTCGGGAACCAGGCAAGCCACGTGCGAGGTGCGCCCTTCTTCCCGGAATATACCGTTGGCTGGATTGAGAGCGAAATAGACGAGCTTGGCGATCGTCCCGGGGCCGGATTCTCTATTTCCGCAGCGGATAAAGCCGTGATGCATGAAATTTGCCCGTGGTGGCGCGGCCAGACGGTACAGGATCGCTGCTACGGGATGTTTACCGACGAACAAAAAGCGCTGCTGGCCACCGGGATCGTTAAAGCCGAAGGCAACATGACTTCAGGCGATGCTCATCTGGCGGTTAACTTCCCGCTGCTGCTGGAGCTTGGTATCAGTGGCCTGCGCGAGAAAGTCGCGGAGCGGCGTGGGCGACTGCAGCTGACCGACTGGGACGATCTGCATAAAGAGCAGTTCCTCAAGGCTATCGACATGACCTTTGTCGCCCTGGGCGACCATATCCTGCGCTACGCAGAGCTGGCGAAGAAAATGGCCGCAGACGAAACACGTGAGGCACGCAGAGATGAGCTGCTGGCGATTGCGGATAACTGCGAGCATATCGCCAGCAATCCGCCGGTCACCTTCTGGCAGGCCCTGCAGCTGAGCTACTTCATTCAGCTGGTGCTGCAGATTGAGTCCAACGGCCACTCCGTTTCATTCGGGCGTTTGGATCAGTACCTTTATCCATGGTATCGCCGGGACGTTGAACTGCAGCAAACAACCAGTCGGGAACAGGCGATTGAGCTGCTGCAAAGCTGTTGGTTGAAGCTGCTTGAGGTGAATAAAATTCGCTCCGGCTCGCACTCAAAAGCCTCCGCTGGCAGCCCGCTTTACCAGAACGTCACCATCGGTGGACAGACGCTTATCCACGGCGTAGCGGTGGATGCCGTCAACCCGCTCTCCTACGCGATTCTTGAGTCCTGTGGCCGCCTGCGTTCCACACAGCCTAACCTCAGCGTTCGCTACCATGCAGGCATGAGCAACGACTTCCTCGATGCGTGCGTGCAGGTTATTCGCTGCGGGTTCGGGATGCCGGCGTTTAATAACGATGAGATTGTCATCGACGAATTCATAAAGATCGGCGTCAGCCGGGAAGATGCCTATGACTACGCGGCTATCGGCTGTATTGAAACGGCAGTCGGCGGGAAATGGGGCTACCGCTGTACCGGCATGAGCTTCATTAACTTTGCCCGCGTAATGCTGGCCAGCCTTGAACATGGCCGCGATGCCACCAGCGGTAAGGTGTTTCTTCCTCAGCAAAAGGCGCTGTCCGAAGGCAACTTCACCTCGTTTGACGAAGTGCTGGCTGCCTGGGATCGGCAAATTCGCTACTACACGCAAAAATCCATCGAAATCGAGTGCGTTGTCGACACGGTTTTGGAAGAAAACGCGCATGACATTCTGTGTTCCGCGCTGGTGGATGATTGCATTGAACGTGGCAAAAGCATTAAGCAAGGTGGCGCCAGATATGACTGGGTTTCAGGGCTTCAGGTTGGGATTGCTAACCTCGGAAACAGCCTTTCAGCGGTGCGGAAACTGGTCTTCGAACAGGGAATTATTGGCCAACAACAGCTGGCGGATGCCCTCGCCAACGACTTTGCCGGGCTGAGCGGCGAGCAGCTCCGGCAGCGGTTAATCAACGGCGCGCCGAAGTACGGTAATGACGATGACGAAGTGGATATGCTGCTGGCTCGTGCTTACCAAACTTATATCGACGAGCTGAAGCAGTACCACAACACGCGCTTTGGCCGGGGCCCGATTGGCGGGACCTACTACGCGGGAACATCCTCTATCTCCGCTAACGTGCCGTTTGGTGCCGCAACGATGGCGACACCTGACGGGCGCAAGGCCAACACGCCGCTGGCAGAAGGAGCAAGCCCGGCGTCAGGCACCGACCACCTTGGCCCGACGGCGGTTATCAGCTCCGTGGGCAAACTGCCAACCAATAAAATCCTCGGCGGCGTTTTACTCAATCAAAAGTTAAACCCTTCAACGCTGGATAACCCGCGCGACCGGGAAAAATTAATGTTTATGCTGCGCACCTTCTTTGAAGCACACAAGGGCTGGCACGTTCAATACAACATTGTTTCCCGCGAAACGCTGCTTGAGGCAAAACAAAACCCTGATAAATACCGTGATTTAGTGGTCAGGGTAGCAGGATACTCGGCCTTCTTTACTGCCTTATCTCCTGACGCTCAGGATGATATTATAGCCCGCACGGAACATACTCTTTGACGAGAAGGCGGCGGTTAATCCCGCCGCCTGACTACTGGCTGACATGAACTCAAGACAACAAATTATTCTGCAGATGGTTATCGATCAGGGCCGGGTTAGCGTCGCCTCTCTGGCGAAAACAACCGGCGTTTCAGAAGTCACCATTCGCCAGGATTTAAACCTGCTGGAAAAAAATAATTACCTGCGTCGCACCCATGGTTTTGCCGTCCCGCTGGATAGCGACGACGTTGAAACCCGTATGATGAACAATTACACCCTCAAACTTCAGCTTGCGCAGTATGCCGCTTCGCTGGTGAACGACGGTGAAACCGTGTTTATCGAAAACGGCAGCAGCAACGCTCTTCTCGCCCGTACTCTGGCAGAGCAGAAAAAGGTCACGCTGATCACCGTCAGCAGCTACATCGCCCACTTGCTGAAAGACACCGACTGCGAAGTGATTCTGGTCGGCGGTATCTATCAGAAGAAAAGCGAAAGTATGGTCGGCCCGCTCACCCGCCAGTTCATCCAGCAGCTGCATTTCAGTAAAGCCTTTATCGGCATCGACGGTTTCTTGCCTGAAACCGGCTTTACCGGGCGCGATATGCTACGTACAGATGTGGTGAATTCGGTGCTGGAGAAAGGCAGCGAGGCTATCGTGCTGACGGACAGCAGCAAGTTTGGCAACATGCACCCTTATACGCTAGGCCCAATTGCACGCTTCAACCGGGTGATTACCGACGCGGCGATTAGCGAGGAAACCCTGGCGCAGCTTAAAGCGGCCAATCTTCAGGTCGATATCGTCGATCCTTACGCCGCCGTTTAAAGCCTTTTGCCCGTGTCGGACACGGGCTTTTCCTCTCTCAGAATATTCCCACGCTGCAATTAAGAGTTTTTACCTGTGTTAATCATGTGGGAAAATTAGAATAGAATTTAGCGATATAACATGGAGTAATAAACGCACCTGCTGTTTTTCGAGCTTATATCGCGACATCGTTTCACGACCCGCCCGGTAAAGTGGTGAATTGTTACTATACTTAACTGAGACTGGCTTCCGTGAATCAATTATTCTGGAGAAAGTATGATGACCTTAAATAACAAAAAAGTGGCCGCTGCAATGCTGGCTATTACCCTCGCAATGTCCTTAAGTGCATGTTCTAACTGGTCTAAGCGTGACCGCAACACGGCAATCGGCGCAGGTGCCGGTGCGCTGGGCGGCGCAGTGCTGACCGACGGCAGCACGCTGGGGACACTTGGCGGTGCGGCGGTAGGCGGTATTATCGGTCACCAGGTGGGTAAATAAGGCAGGACGCCAGCAAAAGCTAACCCGCTTTGACGAATTCATTACGTGTTAATTTTTCAGGTCTGACTAACAGCAGTTAAAATAAAAGGCCACGGCATTTACCGTGGCCCATTAATTAATATTTTAAACGGTTTAACCGCCGGCGAGTTTAACCTTCATGCCCTTCGCTTCCAGCAGTGACTTTATCAAATCACGCTTGTCGCCCTGGATTTCGATTACGCCGTCTTTTACCGCTCCGCCGCAGCCGCACTTCTTCTTAAGCTCGGCCGCTATGCCCGCGAGTGTCGCATCATCGGCATCAATGCCGGTAATCAGACAGACCCCTTTCCCCTTACGTCCGCTCGTTTGCTTCTGGATGCGAACGATACCGTCACCCTTTGGGCGCTGTACTTCGGTTTTAGGCTCATCAATACGGCCGGTTTCGGTGGAGTACACCAGGCGGCTATTAGTGTCTTTCATTACGCCTCCTGCACCAGCGACGCACGGATTTCACGCAGCGTTTGCGCCGGATCGGACGATTGGGTGATCGGGCGTCCAATTACCATAAAGTCTACTCCGGACTGCTGAGCCTGCTGCGGCGTCATAATACGGCGCTGATCGCCGGCATCACTGCCGACAGGACGGATCCCCGGCGTGACCAGCTTAAACTCGTGACCTAATGCAGCCTTGAAGCGAACGGCTTCCTGCGCGGAACACACTACCCCATCCAGACCGCACTCTTTTGTCAGGGTAGCCAGGCGCTGAGCATAATCCGCCGGGCTGGCATTAATGCCTAAATCAGCCAGATCGCTGGCTTCCATGCTGGTGAGAACGGTAACGGCAATCAGCAATGGCGCATCTTTCCCGAAAGGCGCCAGCGCTTCTTTTGCAGCACGCATCATACGTGCCCCACCTGTTGCATGAACGTTTACCATCCAGACACCCATTTCTGCCGCAGCGGCAACCGCACGCGCGGTGGTGTTAGGGATATCGTGGAATTTCAAATCCAGGAAAACGTCAAAACCACGCTGATGCAAATCCCCCACCAGCTGCGGGCCAAACAGAGTGAACATCTCTTTGCCCACCTTCAGGCGGCAATCGCGGGGATCGATACGGTCAACGAAGGCCAGCGCGCTATCGCGGTTATCGTAATCAAGGGCAACGACAATCGGTGATTCAGTGGCAACACGGGAGGAGGATGACGCAGTTGAGTTCATGGCAAAACCTTCTGACTGTTGGGCACCGGCGCGGCGCAAAAAGTTAAACGGCAGCATTCTACTCGTCAGACCGACAAATTCACAGCCGCGATTGCGCCCTGCTAAGCGATAATTGCACCGGGTTGAAGTATAGAAATGAATTAACGCGTTTAGTATGTTGTAACTAAAGTACGCTTTTTTAAAAAGTGCCGCAGGCTATTGCCCGTCCAGCCCGCGGATAGGTTTCACCGTTGACCACGCGCGGCACGACGGACAATGCCAGTACATGGTGTAGGCGGTGAAGCCGCATTTCTGGCAGCGGTAACGTGGTTTGGTACGAATTTGTTCACCAACCATGTCCCGCAGGACCATCAGGCTCTCTTTCGCACGCCCTTCTTCCGCTTCATGCAGGTGGTAGTCCATCAGGCGATGGAACACGCGCATCGTCGGGTGGCGCTGAAGCTGACGGTTGATATACAGCTGGGCCGTTTCGGCGCCCTCTCGCTGTTCGAGAATGCTTGCCAGCATGAGTTCGGCCACTGCCCCGCTGTTCTCTTCCACACAGCGCCGGAGGAAAGCTTCCCACTCATCAGGTTTACCCAGCTGTTGATAGCAGACCTGGAGCATCTCCAGCGTTTCGCTCACCAGTTCGCTGTCCTGCTCAATCACGCGCTTCAACGAGTCTACCGCTTTGGCATACTCGCCCTTTTCCATAAAAATGCGCCCCATCATGATGGAAACACGGGCACAGTTTTTGTCTGCTGCGGCACCTTTTTTCAGCAACGACATCGCTTTGTCAGACTCGTCATTGCCGATATTTTGCAGCGCAAGTTCGCAGTAGAAGTGAGCGATTTCCACACGCTGCTTATCTTTACCGAGCTTGACCAGCCTTTCAGCAACGTCAATAGCCTTCTGCCAGTCACTGGTCGCCTGGTGAATTTGCAGCAGCTGCTGCAGCGCGCTAACCCGGAAGTCGGTCTCGTCGATAAGCTGGCTGAACATGTCTTCCGCGCGATCATAAAGCCCGGCGGCCATGTAGTCTTTGCCAAGCTGCTGAACGGCAAGCAGGCGCTGGTCATAGTTCAGCGACGCGCTTTCCATCAAGGACTGGTGGATACGAATGGCGCGATCAACTTCGCCACGCTGGCGGAAGAGGTTGCCTAGAGTAAGGTGGGCTTCGACGGTGCCGGTGTCCTCTTTGAGCATATCGAGGAACAGATCGACCGCTTTGT
Source organism: Cedecea neteri (assembly GCF_000757825.1). Taxonomy (GTDB): domain Bacteria; phylum Pseudomonadota; class Gammaproteobacteria; order Enterobacterales; family Enterobacteriaceae; genus Cedecea; species Cedecea selenatireducens. Next base: position 32,850 of record NZ_CP009451.1, on the reverse strand, counting down.
CCTGCTGGTTGGCCAGCAGGAAGTTCACCCCTGCCACGTAGTCGCGAGAAAGGCGGCTGGCTTCCTGCTGTTTGTCTTGTAACGCACTTCTGCGCCCCATGTACCAGCCATAAGCGGCCGCAACGGGTAACAGCAGAAACAGCAGTTCCAACATAGAGGATTATTCCTTCACAGCCGGCACAACGGGTGCCGAAACATCAGCGGCGGGAGTTACCTGCTGCTCAAGACGTTTAATTTTGCGCTCGGCACGGGCCAGCGAAACGCGGACTCGCAGCCAGAACAGACCGCAGATCAGCCATCCAATGATAAACCCTGCGGCAAACAGTATGGCCAGCAGAGTTGAAACACGATACTCGCCCTGCGCCAGCAGGTAGTTAAAGTTCACCACCTGATCGTTTTGCGCGCCCAGCGTGACGGACACCACGAAGATGGCAAGTACCAGTAAGAAAATGAATAAATATTTCACATTACATCCCGTTATGTGGTCACAGAGGACTCAGCCAGGCCAAAAATGAATCCCGGAGGTATAAACTACCATTTCAGGCGAAACCGGGGAATCCAAAAACCACCGCCAATTCATAAGAAATGGGGGTTAAAACACTATTCTCAAGTTTTTTCGCTTCGTTCGGCTATTTCCTGGTCTTCTTCAGCCGGAGGTGTAAGCGGTCCACACCAGCGCTGAGCAAGCCAGGTAGCCAGAGTCACTAACAGCGCGGAGATAACCGTGGCTACGGCTAAGTCACGCGGCCAGTGCATGCCCAGCAGTAAACGGCTGCCCATGACGCCGGTTGCCCATAGCAGCAAAACGGCCAACGTAACTTTCCGCCTGCGTGGCCAAAGCAATCCTACGCCCAAAAGCGCCCAGCTTGCCGCGAACATCGTATGGCCTGAAGGAAAAGCAAAGCCGGTTTCAAACTGCCAGTGTTGGCGTAACCAGCCGGGAATTTCTTGCTGCCCTTCTAGCTGCGCTTTGACTAACTCCGCACGCTGCGTACGCTTTAAATTGTAGAACTCGTCAGTGGGGATATGGTGAGTTTTTTCGAGCCATACGACAAACGGCCGGGGTTCCTGCACTTTATTCTTAATAACGGACTTAATGCCCTGACCTATAAGGATAGCTGCCGCAAGGATAGCAAATAACATCAGCGCAGGCTTCAGGCGGTAACGCAGGCACCACAGAAACCAGGCGAAAAGAACAACATGGGTAATGACTCCCCAGGGTTGAGTCACGGTTTCAGTGACCCAATAAAGCATTTTTAACACGCTTTCATTGCCACCCGGTGCCCATTGCCAGCCGCTGAACCAGACGCTTAACGGCATGATTAAAAGAAGAATTGTGCCCGCTGTGATGCGTTTTGCTATTGCCTGCATGAAGACCTCATGGTAGTGAAAGCCCTTAAAGAATAACCGAAAAACGTTAGAGATGGCTAAACCGCGTGGGAGTAATTGGCAAAAATGGCTTTTTCACCCGCCAATGAAGCGAAGTACCTCGCGTTATGGCAAAATATCCGGCATTAACGTACAGGCCAGAGTTCTGGCAGACACCTCGGTGTCGAAATAAGTACCTGGAGAATCACATGCAGCTTAAACGTGTGGCAGAAGCCAAACTGCCAACCCCATGGGGCGATTTCCTGATGGTGGGTTTTGAAGAAGTGGCAACGGGGCAGGATCATGTTGCTCTGGTTTACGGTGATATCAGCGGAGAAGATCCTGTTCTGGCGCGCGTTCACTCCGAGTGCTTAACCGGTGACGCCCTGTTCAGCCTGCGCTGCGACTGCGGCTTCCAGCTTGAAGCAGCGCTGACTCAGATTGCCGAACAGGGCCGTGGCGTTCTGCTTTACCATCGTCAGGAAGGCCGTAATATTGGTCTGCTGAATAAAATCCGCGCCTATGCGCTGCAGGATAAAGGCTACGACACGGTAGAAGCTAACCATCAGCTCGGTTTTGCCGCCGATGAGCGTGACTTTACGCTGTGCGCCGATATGTTCAAACTGCTGGGCGTTGATGCCGTGCGTTTGCTGACCAACAACCCGAAAAAAGTCGAGATCCTGACCGAAGCCGGGATCAACATCGTTGAGCGAGTGCCGCTAATCGTCGGCCGTAATCCGAAGAACGCGCACTACCTGGACACCAAAGCGGCCAAAATGGGCCATCTGCTGTCAGAGTAATCGAGTTCCTGTTACAGAAAAGCCCCTTTTTGGACTGCACCCCAAAAGTTGGACACCCAACTGAGTAAGGTGCAGTTTTTTATGGCAAAGCCAAAATATTCCCTCGAAACCAGATTAGCTGTAGTCAAACACTACCTTGCCGGAAAAGATGGAACACATCGTACCGCTGAACGTTTTGGTGTTGAAAGAACATCAGTGCGACGCTGGGTAAGAGCCTGGCAACTCCACGGTATTGATGGCATTACCTGGAAAAATGACCGCCATTCTCCGGCGTTCCGGATTGCTGTCGTACGCACGGTTCTCGCTGAAGAACTTTCGATGCGCGAAGCTGCCGCACGGTTTAATATCTCCACTGAAACCGTTGTCCGGCACTGGGTGAATGTCTACAAAGACGCAGGTGAAAAAGGACTTCTGAGCATAAAACCTGGCCGGAGCAAGGACATGACAAAACCCAAAAAAACACCTCCACTTACCGATGCTGCGCTGGATAAGTTATCTCCCGAAGAGTTGCGGGCTGAACTTCGTTACCTGCGAGCAGAGAATGCCTATCTAAAAAAGCTGAAGGCCTTAGTTCAAAGCGAGAAAAACGGCGGAAAGCCGCAATAATCAACGAACTAAGGCTGGAGTATGCGCTCAGTGATCTTCTTCGTGCAGCGGGCATGTCCCGCAGTACGTGGTATCACAATATCAATGCGCTGAAGCGAGCAGACAGGCATGCCGGGCTGAAAGCCAAAATCAGAGAGATTTATCACTATCACAAAGGGCGTTATGGCTACCGCAGGATCACGCTCTCGCTGAGAAGGCAGGGTCTGCTGGTGAACCATAAAACTGTACAGCGGCTGATGGCAGAACTGTCGCTCCGCTCTCTGATAAGGGTGAAGAAATATCGTGCCTGGAAAGGGGAAGTGGGCAAGGCTGCACCCAATATCCTGGGCCGGAACTTCGGGGCATCGAAAGCCAACGAAAAATGGGTCACGGATGTCACCGAGTTCTCAGTACAGGGTAAAAAGCTGTATCTGTCGCCGGTTCTCGATCTGTTTAACCGGGAGATTATCTCCTACAGCCTGTCGGAAAGGCCGGTGATGGAGATGGTTAATAGCATGCTGCGCGATGCGTTCCTGAAGCTCAGCCCGGAAGATAGCCCCTTGCTGCACACGGATCAGGGCTGGCAATATCGAATGGCAGGCTATCAGGCAAGGTTAAAGGCACAGGGCATGACACAAAGTATGTCGCGCAAAGGAAACTGTCTGGATAATGCGGTGATGGAGAACTTCTTCGGCACACTGAAATCGGAGTGTTTTTACCTGAACAGGTTCAGCGATCTGAATGAACTGAGGAAGGCGATAGAGGACTATATCCATTACTATAACAACGAGCGGATCAGTCTGAAATTAAAAGGCCTGAGTCCGGTAGAATACCGAACCCAGACCCCGATAGCCGCTTAACATGAACTGTCCAACTTTATGGGGTCAGTCCATTTCAGGGGCTTTAGATTGATGACAAACAGCCGAAAAACGTGGTTTTCGACTGTTTGGGGCAAACCAGAGAACATTACTCATTGTTTTTAGTAGACCTGGGTTCGGACTTTTTTAGAACAATGAACTTTGTCAGCCGTCTCAAAGCCCCTTTTCAGGGGCTTTTTCGTTTCTTACTTCAGCATATTCCTGATCACATAATGCAGGATGCCATCGTTACGGAAATAGGTAAGCTCATTGCCGGTATCAATACGGCAGCGGCAATCAACCACCTGCTTACGCCCGTCGGCGAAGGTCAGCGTAACCGGGACATCTGTACCCGGCTGGAGCTGATTAAGCCCGCTGATGTCCAGCTTCTCTTCGCCCGTTAAGCCAAGCGTTTTACGCGTGACGCCCTGCGGGAATTCCAGCGGCAAAATGCCCATGCCGATAAGGTTAGAGCGGTGAATTCGCTCGAACGATTCGGCAATCACCACCCGAACGCCTAACAGCCGGGGACCTTTGGCAGCCCAGTCACGGCTTGAGCCGGAGCCATATTCTTTCCCGGCAATCACCGCCAGCGGCGTGCCCTGCTCTTTGTAACGCATCGCTGCGTCGTAAATTGAAAGCACTTCTTCGCCCGGCAATAGCCGCGTCATGCCTCCTTCCACGCCCGGCACCATTTCGTTGCGAATACGAATGTTGGCAAACGTCCCGCGCATCATCACTTCGTGGTTACCGCGCCGCGAGCCGTAGGAGTTAAAATCCCCGCGCTCAACGCCATGCCCTTGCAGATAACGCCCTGCCGGGCTGTCAGGTTTAATACTCCCAGCCGGGGAAATGTGGTCGGTGGTTACCGAGTCCCCGAGCATCGCCAGTACCTTAGCACCGTGGATATCTTCCACAGGTTTAGGCTCTATGCCCATATCATCAAAGAACGGCGACAGCCGGATATAGGTCGAGTCATCTTGCCAGCCGTAGGTAGCCGAGCGTTCCACCTTAATATTGCGCCACTCCTCAGTGCCTTCGAACACCTCCGCGTACTCTTTGCGGAACATATCGGTGGTCACCTGCGCCACGGCGGCAGCAATCTCCTGGCTGCTCGGCCAGATATCTTTCAGGTAAACCGGGTCACCTTTTTTATCGTGCCCCAGCGGCTCTTTGGTCAGGTCGATGTTCATGTTCCCGGCCAGCGCATAGGCCACAACAAGCGGCGGCGATGCCAGCCAGTTAGTTTTGACCAGCGGGTGAATACGACCTTCGAAGTTACGGTTCCCTGAAAGCACCGCGCCCACGGTGAGATCGCCTTTTTTAATCGCCTGTTCGATAGGATCCGGCAGCGGGCCCGAGTTACCGATACAGGTAGTACAGCCGTAGCCCACCAGGTTAAAGCCAAGCTCATCGAGGTAAGGCGTTAACTTCGCCTTTGCCAGGTAGTCAGACACAACTTTAGAGCCCGGCGCAAGCGACGCTTTCACCCAAGGCTGTGGCTTCAGCCCCAGGCTGACGGCCTTTTTAGCCAGCAACCCGGCCGCCATCAGCACGCTAGGGTTTGAGGTGTTGGTACAGGAGGTAATGGCCGCTATCACGACTGCGCCATCCGGCAGCTGGTGCTCACGGCCAGCAAGCGTATAGCTAACCGGGTTGCGGTCTTTGTGTGAAGCGTTGACTTCAAGCTCGTTGCTGGCGGCAAATGCTTGCGGTACGCCGCCGAGCGGGACGCGGTCCTGTGGACGTTTTGGCCCGGCCAGGCTGGCCTCAACGTCGTTCATGTTTAACGCCAGCGTGCTGGTAAACACGGGTTCATCCCCCGTATTACGCCACATGCCCTGCGCCTTAGCGTAGGCTTCTACCAGGGCAACCTGCTCTTCGCTGCGCCCGCTGAGACGCATATAGTCGAGAGTTACGCCATCAATCGGGAAGAAGCCGCAGGTGGCGCCGTATTCAGGTGACATATTGGCGATAGTCGCACGGTCGGCAAGCGGCAGCGAATCAAGGCCATCGCCATAAAATTCAACAAATTTACCCACTACACCGTGCTTGCGCAGCATCTGGGTGACGGTCAGCACCAGGTCAGTGGCGGTGATCCCTTCCCGTAATTTGCCGTCGAGCTTAAAGCCGACGACATCCGGGATCAGCATGGAAACGGGCTGGCCAAGCATTGCGGCCTCGGCTTCAATACCGCCTACGCCCCAGCCAAGTACACCCAGACCGTTAATCATCGTCGTGTGGGAGTCGGTGCCCACCAGCGTGTCAGGATAAGCGATAAACTCACCGTTCTGCTCTTCGCTCCAGACTGCTTTACCCAGATACTCAAGGTTGACCTGGTGGCAAATACCGGTGCCCGGCGGGACGACGCTGAAGCGGCTAAAGGCCTGCTGCCCCCAGCGTAAAAAGACATAGCGCTCGTGGTTACGTTCCATTTCCAGGCGAACGTTTTCTTCGAAGGCGTCTTTATCGCCAAAATGGTCGACCGTCACGGAGTGGTCAATTACGAGGTCAACCGGGGAGAGTGGATTCACTTTTGCCACATCTCCGCCAAGGCGTTTCACGGCTTCACGCATCGCGGCGAGGTCAACGACTGCGGGAACGCCGGTGAAATCCTGCATCAGTACACGGGCAGGACGATAGGCAATTTCGCGGTCGGCGTGGGCCTGTTTTAGCCAGTCGGCCAGCGCCTGAATATCTTCCCGGGTGACGGAGTCTTCATCCTGCCAGCGCAGCAGGTTTTCCAGTAAAACTTTTAGCGACTTAGGTAAACGGCTGATATCCCCAAGCTCTTTTGCGGCCAGCGGCAGGCTGTAGTAGTGCCAGGTTTTGTTTAGCGCTTGTAAAGTGTCCTTACTGGCTTCGCGTAGGGTTAACGACATAGCTCCTCCTTTATGACAGGGATAGCGAGTGCCCTGATTATCAGCAGGGTCACTATTAAAGATAACACAAACCTGCCGTAACGATTTGATAACAACCCAAATTGATAAATGACGCGAAGGGAATAAGCCGTGAGTAAACAAACGCCCCGGCGTTAGCCAGGGCGAGATTTAAAGCAGAGAGGAGTCTTTGGTGCGGCAGAGCAGCGGCGGTAAGCCGCACGTGGCGATGATTAATTAACGAAGGCGCGGAACATTTCTACCCAAAAGACAGCAGACAGCGTAAAGGCGCCCATCCAGGACCAGTATTTCACGGCGCGTTGATTATTCATAAGTTTTGCTCAATGTTGCGATATGCAATAAGACTGCTTAATTAAGCAGTCACCAGAATGTATTGCTGTGTGTAATTATCAGTAAACGATTCGTTGCCCTACGGTAAATAAAATGCATTTCTTTGCCGCAGAGAAAATAAACGGTTTAATAACGAAATTATTGTTTTTTGCTGTCGTCTTCGGAAAACAAATCGATAAAAGCCTGCTGCTGTTTTGTCAGCGCCCAGCCTTCAGTCGATGTGCTTTCCTCTTTTTTTACTTCTTTTCGCGTTTTGCCGCGGGTGCGGGCCACGACTTTGGGTGCAGGAACCCTATCCCGAGTAGACATAGCTACCCCCAAAATTTCCAGGCAACCAGCGCCACGACCAGCCAGAACAAGGCTGACACCAAAAACACCGCAGTCCACGCCTTGCGTTTCAGCGCCGGATCCCTTTGCGGTTGCTCACTTCCTGATGACATTGCTAGCCTCATACAATCGACACCACTTATCGTAATATTTCCAAACAATCGGTATAACTAATCGCCAGTTGGGATTAATCCTAAAGAAACTCTAGCTCAAAAGCCAGAAAAATTGCGCTATGGGGAAGAGAAAAGATTTAATCTTTTGACCTGAAATAAATAATCGAAACACCAAATTTGCGCAACTACGACTTATTTACTAGCTGTGTCTCTTTATTGCGACACAATAACCATTGTCACGATGTGGCTTATTAGGCGGGAATGGGAATAGATGAAGAAATGCGTTTAATTCTTATTTAATAATGAAGTGGGTATCTCCGGATTCACCGAAGATACCCTGGGAAATTATTTGGCCGGTAATTTTATATCTTTAAACATCGCTTCAATATCTTCATTTGAGCGTAATGCCACTGCGGTATCGACCACATCTCGCGTTAAATGCGGCGCAAAACGCTGAATGAAATCATACATATAACTGCGAAGGAAAGTGCTACGACGGAAACCAATTTTCGTGGTGCTGTGGCTAAATACGCCCTGCGCTTCAATGCGGACTAAATCGGGGTCGGAAATCGGATCCACCGCCATGCTCGCGATAACCCCCACGCCAAGGCCCAGACGCACGTACGTTTTGATAACGTCAGCATCGGTCGCCGTAAAGACGATACGCGGCGTTAATCCGGCTCGGTTAAAGGCGGTGTCCAGCTCTGAACGGCCGGTAAAACCAAAGGTGTAGGTAACCAGCGGATACTGCGCCAGCTCTTCAATGGTGACCGACTCTTTTGAGGCCAGCGGATGATCCGGCGTGACCACGATTGAACGGTTCCAGTGGTAGCACGGCAGCATGACCAGGTCGTCATAAAGATGCAGCGCTTCGGTGGCAATCGCAAAGTCTGCATTGCCTTTAGACACGGCCTCTGCAATCTGCGTCGGCGAGCCCTGATGCATGTGCAAAGAAACACGCGGATAACGCTCAATAAAGCCTTTTATCACGCCGGGCAACGCGTAACGAGCCTGGGTATGCGTGGTGGCCACATACAGCGAGCCTTTGTCAGGCCAGGTATGCTCCCCGGCAACGGATTTAATGGCGTCGACTTTAGAAAGCACTTCCCGGGCGATACGGATAATTTCCTGCCCTGCCGGCGTCACCTGAGTCAGATGTTTCCCGCTGCGGGCGAAAATTTGGATCCCAAGCTCATCTTCCAGCATACGAACTTGCTTACTGATCCCCGGCTGAGAGGTATAAAGCCCTTCCGCCGTGGAGGACACATTCAGGTTGTGGTTAACGACTTCAACGATATAACGAAGCTGCTGTAATTTCATGACTTACCGTCCAGGGTCAAAGGCCCCGGCACTCAATGGCAGGGGTTACGACGCAGAAAATACGAAAATTGACATTGCTTTACTTACTATATCAGTTATAGCTACTTTGTATAGATGGGATGAAAAGATAATAAACGAGTTATATAAAGCGGCATAAAAAAACCGGAGACAGGCTCCGGTTTTCTCATTTGCAGGCAGGCTTATTTCTTGCCGACAACCCACTTACCGTCGACGAAGAAGGCGGACCAGCCGGTCGCTTTGCCCTCTTTCTCAGAAGCGACATACTGCTGCTTCGTTTTACGGCTAAAGCGTACGAAAGCTTTATTCCCTTCAGGATCTTCCTGAGGAGCATCGGCCAGGTAGCGCAGTTTCTCCGGTAAACGATCGCGGAAGCGGTGAAGCTCTTCAACCAGCGGCGCACGCGTTTCACGAGATTTCGGGAAGGTGTTTGCCGCCAGGAATACCCCAGCCGCACCATCACGCAGCACGAAATAGGCGTCGGATTTCTCGCACGGCAGCTCAGGCAACGGCACCGGGTCTTCCTTCGGCGGCGCGACTTCGCCGTTACGCAGGATCTTACGGGTATTCTTACACTCGTCGTTGGTACAGGCCATGTACTTCCCGAAACGCCCCATTCTCAGGTGCATTTCTGAGCCACACTTCTCGCACTCAACGATCGGGCCGTCATAACCTTTGATGCGGAACTCACCCTCTTCGATTTCGTAGCCGTCGCAGGTCGGGTTGTTACCACAAACGTGCAGCTTACGCTTCGGATCGATGAGATAGCTGTCCATCGCCGTGCCGCATTTCTGGCAGCGACGCTTGGCGCGCAGGGCGTTTGTTTCCGCGTCATCCCCTTCCAGCACGTTAAGAACTTCGTTCTCCGGCACCAGGTTGATGGTGGTTTTGCAGCGCTCTTTCGGCGGTAACGCATAGCCGGAACAGCCGAGGAACACGCCGGTACTCGCGGTACGGATCCCCATTTTACGGCCGCAGGTTGGGCAATCGATGCTGGTCAGGACCATCTGATTCGGGCGCATGCCGCCTTCTTCCGGATCCTGCTCGGCTTTCTCAAGCTGGCCGCTGAAATCGCTGAAGAAGTTATCCAGCACGCCTTTCCACTCGGCCTGATTGTTTGCGACCTGGTCCAGGCTGTTTTCCATTTGCGCGGTGAAGTCGTAATTCATCAGCTCGCGGAAGTTTTCTTCCAGACGGTCGGTCACGATCTCGCCCATTTTTTCAGCGTAGAAACGGCGGTTCTCGACGCGCACGTAGCCACGATCCTGAATGGTGGAGATGATAGAAGCGTAGGTAGATGGACGACCAATACCGCGTTTTTCCAGCTCTTTAACCAGCGATGCTTCACTGAAACGTGCTGGCGGCTTGGTAAAGTGCTGGGCAGGAAGCAGCTCAACCAGCGTCAGTTCCTCACCCGGATTAACCGCCGGTAAAGTGCGGTCTTCATCGCCCTTACGCAGCGCAGGCATCACCTTCGTCCAGCCATCAAAGCGCAGCGTACGACCACGCGTCTTCAGGCGGTATTCACCGGCTTCCACCGTCAGCGTGGTGGAATCGTATTTCGCAGGCGTCATCTGGCAGGCCACGAACTGGCGCCAGATCAGCTGATAAAGCTTCTGGGCATCCGCTTCCATGTCTTTCAACGACTCGGCCTGCACGGACACGTCAGAAGGACGAATCGCTTCGTGCGCTTCCTGAGAGTTGTCCTTGCTGGCGTACTGGTTCGCGTCCGCAGGCAGGTATTTCTTACCGAAGCTCTCTTCGATATAGCCGCGCACCATGCTCACCGCATCCTGGCTCAGGTTGGTGGAGTCGGTACGCATATAGGTAATGTGGCCCGCTTCGTAAAGACGCTGTGCCATCATCATCGTTTTCTTCACGCCGAAGCCAAGACGCGTACTGGCGGCCTGCTGCAGCGTGGAGGTAATGAACGGCGCACCCGGCTTGCTGCTGGTTGGCTTGTCTTCACGATCCAGAACGGTGTAGCGAGCTTTTTCTAGCAGGCTAACCGCCGCCATAGTTTGCTCGCGGTTAACCGGCCGGAAAGGCTTGTCTTTATGATGGCTCACCTGCACCGGGAGCGCATTGCCCTTCGGCGTCGACAGGTTAGCGTCGATTTCCCAGTACTCTTCCGGCACGAACGCTTTGATTTCGCGCTCACGCTCGACAACCAGGCGAACCGCTACGGACTGCACGCGCCCTGCGGACAGGCCACGCGCAATCTTTTTCCACAGCAGCGGTGACACCATGTAACCCACTACGCGGTCCATAAAGCGGCGCGCCTGCTGGGCGTTAACACGGTCGATGTTCAGTTCACCCGGCTTTTCAAACGCCTGGCGAATCGCATTTTTAGTGATTTCGTTAAAGACCACGCGGCTATAGCGCGTTTCATCGCCGCCGATAACTTCCCGCAGGTGCCATGCAATGGCTTCCCCTTCGCGGTCAAGGTCGGTTGCGAGATAGATGTGGTCTGCTTTTTCTGCCAGAGATTTCAGCTCGGAGACCACTTTCTCCTTGCCCGGCAGCACTTCGTAGCGAGCGTCCCAGTTATGCCATGGATCAACACCCATGCGATTGACGAGCGCTCCGCGTTCATCCTTTTTGACCTTTTTGGTCCCTTTGGCGGCGGCAGAGTCAGCGCTCTTCTTGGTGGTTGATCCACTGGTCGGCAAATCACGGATGTGACCGACGCTGGATTTAACCACGTAGTCATTACCGAGATATTTGTTGATCGTTTTGGCTTTTGCCGGGGACTCAACGATGACGAGAGCTTTACCCATTTTCACCTTTACCTATTTAATTCTTCCAGGAATACGTCGCAAATTTTCACCTTCCACTGGCGACGCGCTTTTTTATATTGCGGCAGTGTGGAAGGAGATCAACTCTTTTTTTCAATAACCTGCATCACAGGCGGCTCACTCGCCGGTTATTGAAGGCCAGAAGTCTCGCGCAAGTGGCATAGCACGACGGAAGTTTGGTCGAATGTCAAGCAATTCTGTTGCCAGATTTGCGAAAGCGTCACACTCTACCTGATAAAATATGTTACGCAACTTTATTAGCATGCAATACCGGATCCCGCCAGCACGGTTAACTTTTTTAAGGCCACAGGGTTTACAGGGAAAATTTGCCCTTTCCCCTCAAGCGGACGTAAACTAGCGCCAGTTTTTTAAGGAGAACATCATGCAAGAGACAACTCAGCCTATTGACCGCGAATCCCTCCTCGTTGAGGCGAACAAAATCATTCGTGAACATGAGGATTTCCTGCACGGGATGGAAGCCACCGGCGTGGCCCCGAAAAACGGCGTGCTGGTCTTTAGTGGAGAATACTTCCTGGACGAACAGGGCTTGCCGACGCCGAAGAGCACGGCGGTGTTTAATATGTTTAAGCACCTGGCCCACGTCCTGTCTGAAAAGTATTCGCTGCAGGACTAAACGAAAAGCGAGGCTCAGGGCCTCGCTTTTTTGGTCTTAGAACAGCCTTGTTTTAGAAAATAATTGTTTTAGAGCAGCGGCTTTTCTCCCCGCTGCCACCAGCGCAGCAGCAGGCGGTCAACGCTGTTCGCCGCGCTTCCGGTGAAACGATCCATTACTTTTTTACGCTGCAGATATCGGACATTTACGGCGTCAAAATCTTTCATCATGCCCAACAGCAGGTCATCGCTGGTCGCCACGTCATCCACCAGGCCCTTTTCCTTCGCCTGAGTACCGTACCAGTGCTCGCCCGTAGCCACCGCTTCAATATCAAGCGCGGGACGCATGCTGCTGACAAACTGCTTGAAAAGATGATGCGTTTCGTTCAGATCTTCCCTGAATTTCTCACGTCCCTGTTCGGTATTTTCGCCCAGCAGCGTCAGGGTACGTTTGTACTGCCCCGCGGTGTGCAGCTCAACGTCGATGTCATTACGTTTGAGCAGGCGGTGGAAGTTAGGAATTTGGGCCACGACGCCAATCGAACCGATGATGGAGAATGGCGCGGCAACAATACGCTGAGCCACACACGCCATCATATAACCGCCGCTGGCCGCGACTTTGTCTACCGCAACCGTTAGCGGGACGTCTTTGTCACGTAAACGCTGAAGCTGCGATGCCGCAAGCCCATAGCCATGAACCACGCCGCCGGGGCTTTCAAGCCGCAGCAGAACCTCATCTTTCGGCTTCACCACGGACAGCACGGCGGTAACCTCTTCGCGCAGGGAACTCACTTCGTGAGCATCCATGCTGCCTTTAAAGTCGAGCACGTAAAGCGTTGGCTTGCCCGAACTGGTTTTTTCGCCACGTTTTGCCCGCGCTTTAGCCTGCTTAGCTTCAAGCTTGAGTTTTTTCTTTTCTTCTTTATGCCACAGTTTCTGCTGGTGCGGATCGAGCATAGCGACCTGCATTTCCTGCTTGACGTCCTGATACTGCTCGCTCAGATTCGTCAGGCGTAGTTCACCGCGCGCCTGTTTCTTACGTTGCGCAACGTTCACCAAAATAATGGCCACGGCGGCAATCGCAACCACGAGGGTTACCGCTTTAGCCAGAAAAAGCCCATAGTTAGCAATCAGATCCACATTTACCGCCTTTATCACTAAGCATTGTTAATGTCTGCCAGTGTACCCGAGCGGGTACACGTTCGTCTGTAAGTAACTATAAAGGCAGGAAGAGCGCTTCCTTAAAGGGTTTGGCGCAGGGAAACTTTTGCAAAATGTTAATCCTGAGCATTGTCTCCGTCAGGCTGATTGAAATGCGCCCGCCTTTGAGGCATAAAGCCCGGTAACCCAATGAGAAATAAGACGTGAGCATATTGCATCACGCGAGGAGCAAAACCGTGCACTACCAGCCGCAAGATAACTTACTGCAAAACCGAATTATTTTAGTCACCGGCGCCAGCGATGGCATCGGCCGTGTCGCCGCACTCACCTACGCTCGCTTCGGTGCTTCGGTCATTCTGCTGGGACGCAACGAACAGAAGCTTCGCGCCGTCGCCGGCGAAATCCAGTCCCACGGCCTGCTGCCAGCGCACTGGTTCACGCTCGACCTGGCCACGGCCACCCCGGAAGAGTGCCACGGCCTGGCAAACAAGCTCGCTACGCTGGTTCCGCGCCTCGATGGCGTACTGCATAACGCAGGTATTCTTGGCGACGTGGTGCCGATGGATAAGCAGAACCCGGAAACCTGGCAGGCCGTGATGCAGGTGAACGTTAACGCCACCTTTTTCCTGACTCAGGCTTTGCTTCCTTTATTACTCAAATCCGAATCCGGCTCGCTGGTCTTCACCACTTCCAGCGTTGGCCGCCAGGGCCGCGCTGGATGGGGAGCTTATGCTGCATCGAAGTTTGCCACAGAAGGCATGATGCAGGTGCTGGCCGAGGAATATAAGCAACACAACCTGCGCGTGAACTGCATTAACCCCGGCGGCACGCGTACGGCGATGCGCGCCAGCGCCTTCCCAACAGAAGATCCGTCAAAACTAAAAACGCCGCGAGATTTAATGCCGCTTTATCTGTGGCTGATGGGCGACGATAGCCGCCGAAAAACCGGCATGAGTTTTGACGCCCAGCCTAACCGCAAACCGGGGATTTCAGAATGAGTGAGGATCGTTACCAGCAGCGACAGCAGCGGCAAAAAGAAAAGGTTGATGCCCGCATTGCGGATGCTCAGGAAGAGCGAGGGATCCTGATAGTCTTTACCGGCAACGGCAAAGGTAAAACAACCGCTGCATTTGGCACCGCCACCCGTGCAGTAGGCCACGGCAAAAAAGTCGGAGTAATTCAGTTTATCAAAGGCCAATGGCCGAACGGCGAGCGTAATCTGCTGGAGCCGCACGGCGTGGAGTTTCAGGTGATGGCAACCGGCTTTACCTGGGAGACACAGAACCGTGAAACCGATACGGCCGCGTGCCTGGCGGTATGGGAGCAGGGTAAACGCATGCTGGCGGACGCTGCGCTGGATATGGTTATCCTCGACGAACTTACCTATATGGTGGCCTATGATTATCTGCCGCTGGAAGAAGTCTTAAGCGCGCTGGCTAGCCGTCCGGCAAACCAGACGGTGATTATCACCGGACGCGGATGTCATCGCGAGATTCTGGACATCGCCGACACGGTAAGCGAACTTCGCCCGGTGAAGCATGCGTTTGACGCCGGGGTCAAAGCGCAACCCGGTATTGATTACTGAAATTCCAGTCGCTTAAGCAGCTCCGCATTCAGCGGCAGGCAGAGACAATCCTCCCCCAGAGCCAGCTTGCTGTCGATGGCGCTTTGCCGGGAAACAAAGCGTTTTCGGTACTCCGTTGGCGTCAAACCGCAATACTTATTAAACGCGGCAATCAGGTATTTATGCTCCTGAAAACCGCAGGCGTGGCTAATGGTGGTGATAGGCGAACGCGTGTCTTTGAGCAGCGTGCGGGCTTTATTTAACCTTACCAGGGTCAGGTATTCTTTAAAGTTATGGCGGCTCACTTTCTTAAACTGCCGCGAAAACCATGAATAGCTGACCCCGATATAGCTGGCGACCTCGGCGAGGCTGAGGGGCTGATCAAATCGCTGGTTAATAAACTCAATCCCTTTCTTGATCATCGCCACTTCACGCTGCGCGCTCTCGACTCGACCCACCGGCTTTCCTGCCGTTACAAGCGCATCCAGCAGCAAATAAATTGCAGCAATACGCTGGAAAGGCGCACGGTCGTCTATCAGGTGTTCAATCAGCGTTTTTAGTCGCTGATGAACGACCCTGTCAGCGCTGTCCGTAACCCCATCCGGGCGACACCAGTCAATGTCCGGTGCCGGATGTAATTCGTCGAACAGACCCGAGGAAAACTGCACCGTGACCAGCGTACTGCCCTCTTCCTCCGCACATAGCGAGTGGACCTCCTGGGCATTAATATAGAGCATTCCGCCCTTATTCAGTTCAATAGACTGCATGCCTACGGACAGGGTAAAACGCCCCGCAAGGACGGTGACAAGCTCAGGTGCCGGGTGCCAGTGAGGCTCGCAGTAACGCACCTCAGCGGCAAAGACATTCAGCTTTTCGGCGTCGAAAGCAATCAGCTCATAGCCACTCGCGTTGAGCTGCCGCCCTTCTGTTATTGCCGACCCGGCATGAATAGCTGAAAAAGAAAACACGGCGCCCCCTGTGGCTGTTCATTATTATTCCCCGGCGAGCACGGCGTTTAACTCATCTCGCTCAATATCCAGCCCAAGAAACTCGGTAAGCGCGATGAATAAGCCGCAAAAGAGGTCCGGTGCAACCCTGGTCAGCTTCTCCCGCACAACCTCTGGCGGCACAAGGCTTTTCCCGGCAACCAACGCCACTACGCGATCGAAGACTTCCGGCTGCTGAATCAACTGCTGCAGCGAGTTATCATCACGAAGCGTCATGTATTGCTCCTCGCAGTCAACATTAAACCCGGCACTCAGCGGTAAATCGCGTGACGACCCGCCAACATACACCTGCCAGCGGCCGGGCGTTATTAGCCATTTTGCCAGACCCGGATGATAGCAGCTCAGCTCGGCAACAGGCAGTTGGAGGTTCACACGCCGCGTTTCTCCTGGCTCAAGGAGGATTTTACTAAAGGCTTTCAGCGCCCTTTCCTCACGAATCAGTTCCCCTTTTGGCGCACGGACGTAAAGCTGCACGATTTCTTTACCCGCGTAGTTGCCGCAGTTCGTCACATCCACGCTAACCGTTAAGGTCTCATTATCACCCAATTGCTCAGTAGAAAGTTCAATCCTGTCATACGCAAAACGCGTGTAGCTCAGGCCGAAGCCAAAAGGAAACAGCGGCGTCAGGCGGCGTTTGTCATAATATCGATAACCGACAAATAATCCCTCACTGTAATGGTGCTGCAGATTTTCCCCTGGATAATGCAGCCAGGCCGGCGTCTCTTCCAGCGTATTCGGAACGGTGACAGTGAGCTTGCCGCAGGGATTACGCTTGCCAAACAAAATTTCCGCCACGGCGCCCCCCATTCCCTGCCCGGCAAAAAAGGTCTCCAACAAGGCTTTGCATTCGCTCAGCCACGGCATCACCACCGCATCGCTGTTGGCCAGCACGACCACGACGTTGCGCTGCACAGCAGCAACCTCGCGGATAAGCTGCTCGTGGACAGCAAGAATATTCAGATCCTGACGGTCGCCGTTTTCACCATCTTCGCCGACGGCAGTACTGACAAAGACGACCGCGACATCCGCTTCTCGTGCGACGGTTATCGCTTCCTGAAGCGCCTGCGCATCTGCCTGTATATCGTCCGGTGTGCCTTCAGCCCACGAAACCGTAAACGCCTCTCCCGCCAACGCGAAGATCTCATCGAGAGGGCGATCGAGGAAATACGGCACCGTAGTGGCGCAACCTGATCCTTGAATAACAGGCTGTTGTGCTGGTTTGCCCAGCACCGCTATACGGGGAGTTTTATCGGGCCGTAACGGAAGCAGGTCGTCTTCGTTTTTCAATAATACAATCGACTCTGCCGCCAGCCTCTGCGAAAGGGCGTGGTGTGCGGGGAAATCAGCAACGGCATCTCTGCGCCGATGGCGTTCTACTTTATCAATGAGTTCGAGCATTCTCAGACAGGCGCTGTCAACCACGCTTAGCGGCACTTCACCGGCCTCGATAGCCGCCAGCAATGTTTTCTTATCCCGTGCCGTTTCCGGCATGGCTAAATCATTGCCTGCCATCAGCGAGGCGGGACGGTCTTTAATTCCGTACCAGTCCGACATCACCAGGCCGCTATAGCCCCATTCATCTCGAAGGACTTTAGTGAGCAAGAAAGGATCCTGAGAGGTTTGAACGCCATTTAGCCGATTATAGGAGGACATCACGGTCCACGGATTCGATTTGGCAATCGCTCTCTGAAATCCTGCCAGATAAATTTCTCGTAGCGCACGTTCGTCTACTATTGAGTCCATTTCGGTACGGCGAAACTCTGAATTATTGGCGGCGAAATGCTTGAGGCTGGCGCCCACGCCCTCTGCCTGCAGGCCATTAATCAGGGCCGCTGCGATGTCGCCGCTGACAACCGGATCCTCGGAGTAATACTCATATCCCCGACCAGCAAGCGGAGTACGTCGAATATTAATTCCCGGTCCTAACAAAATCCCCACGCCCATTTTCTGGCACTCAAGCCCTAACGCTTGCCCCATTATTTGCACCAGGTCAATATCCCAGCTGCACGCCAGGCTTGAGCCGTTAGGGAAGCAGGTAGCAGGCAAAGAAGCGCTGAATAAGGCCTCGCTTCCTCCTTTCTGTTCATCCTCTACCGCACCTGCCCGGTCGGCCGTTTGCGTGATCACGGAGATAAAATCATCCATGCTCCACTTCTGCTGGCCGTCGATTTGAGCGCTGCTGTAACGTACGCCATAAGTGCCATCAGTCATGACGATATCTGGGATGCCGTGCTGTGGCAGAGAGGCTGTGCGCCACAGGCCGCTACCGCTCAGTAAGGTCACTTTTTCATTGGTCGTCATTGCCGCAAGCATTGCGTGAAAGTCAGCATTCATTTTGCTAATCCCCAGAAGTTAAAGCGTTTCCTGCTTGCGCAGACTCAGTTTATGAACGATATCGCGGTATTTATTTTCATCAAGGGAATAACAGGCAACAAAAATCGCGCTGAGTGCGAACATCGCCCCTGGAAATAACGTCATCATAATATTGATACCGTTGATAGCGCTGGCACTAATATTACCGGCATCATAGTGGTAATAATCAAGCATCCACCCTGCACAGCCACCGCCGATGGCCATCGCAATTTTGGTGATAAAATTATAGAAACCATATATAGCACCTTCAGTACGAACGCCATGATGCCATTCGGCATATTCAACCGTGTCGGCTATCATCGACCACATTGCAACAAATCCGATACCCAGCGTAATGCTGTATAAGCAGACACCGGTCATAATTAACCAAATATTATCTCCGGCGATGAAATATTGCATTAGCACACCCAACACACCGAGTAGCAATGCTGACAGAGTCATTTTCTTTTTCCCCATTAGGGTAATTAATTTTTCGCACAAAACCGTCCCCACAATATAAGCGGCCGACTGAATAATGAAAAAAGTCGCGGTAAACCCTTGGTTACCAATAATGTATTTTATAAAATAGATAGCAATCGCCATCCACACCGTATAGGCAATGTAGAAAAATACGGTGAACAATGACAGGTGAATAAGCGGTTTATTCCCGGTGACGGCCCTGAGCATTTCACGCAGCCCAGGTGAATGTGTGCTCTCTTCCGTGACCCTTTCCTTCGTCATGCCAAAACACAGCATAAACATGAAGGTAGCCAGCAGTGCGAAGCATGACACGGCAAAGACATAGCCGTACTGCTTATCGGTAAAAGGCGATATAATCCAGTCGGCCGTGGTTGATACAATCAGGTAACCCAGGATCGCCAACACAAATCGATAGACCGAAAGCGAGGCACGCGAGGCTTCATGCTGCGTGATGCGGTTCGTTAACGCCGAATATGGCGTATTTACTGCCGTATATGCGAGGCAGTAAAGCGTATAAGAGATAAAGGCAAAATAGAATTTTGCGCCGCCGCCGAAGGGGAAAAAACACAATACGGTCAGCAAACCTAAGGGAATCGCGCCGTAGCATATCCAGGGCCTTAGCTTCCCGTAGCGGCTGTGCGTCTTATCAATAGCAAACCCAATGACCACATTAAAAATGGCATCAATGATGCGAGCCACAACAAATATCACGCTGGCCTGCGCGGCGCTAATCCCATATATATTGGTATAAAAGAAAAGCAAGAATAGTGATACAAACCCAAATGATAAATTAGAGGCAAAATCCCCTAACCCATAACCGACTTTTTCTTTTAAGCCGATCGCCACATAGCTTGCCGATAACTTCTGCACAGAATTCATGTTCCCCTCCGCACATTACACAATGTTCAGCCAGTATAAGGAGGGTGCAAAACCATTACTTTGCGTTATTTGTCGAGCTATTTCCTGTTTTTTGTCTTTGTGCGAAAGTGTGAGAGTTGTCTCAAACAGGAATATCAGGAGAGACATTCCCGGCGAGGATTCACCGGGAATGAAGGGGATTAACCGTTACTGCGACCGCCGGAACGACGATTGCCGCCGGTGGTCTGAGTGTGACGCTTAACGGCACGGCGAATCTGGTTCGCCTTCATACGGCGACGATCTTTTTCTACCGCCACCTTGCTGCTGGTTTCTTCCGGCAGCTCGACAAGCGTACGCAGGTAGTTTGTCTGGGCCAGATCGAGCTCAGTGTAACCGCCACGCGGCAAGCCTTTAGGCAGTTTGATATCGCCATAACGAACGCGAATAAGGCGGCTAACCTGCACGCCAACCGCTTCCCACAGGCGACGAACCTCACGGTTACGGCCTTCGGTCAGGGTCACGTTGTACCACTGGTTAATGCCTTCGCCACCGGTGAACTTGATAGTTTTGAATGCCGCAGGGCCATCCTCAAGCTGCACGCCGCGAGAAAGCTGCTTTACTTTATCGTCATCTATTTGACCAAAGACGCGAACGGAGTATTCACGCTCCACTTCACGGCTCGGGTGCATCAGGCGGTTAGCCAGCTCGCCGTCGGTAGTGAACAGCAGTAAACCGCAGGTGTTGACGTCCAGACGCCCTACGGCAATCCAGCGAGCACCGCGCAGCTTCGGCAGACGATCAAACACCGTCGGGCGCCCTTCCGGATCGCTGCGGGTACACAGCTCACCTTCCGGTTTGTAATAGGCCAGCACGCGGCAGATTTGTTCCGCAGACTCACGAATCGAGATCAAATGACCATCGATGCGAATTTTAAGCGACTGGGTAATTTCAACCCGATCGCCCAGCGTGGCAATTTTGCCATCAACGCTTACGCGACCAGCAGAGATAATGGTTTCAATCTCACGACGGGAACCATGGCCAGCGCGAGCCAGCACTTTTTGTAACTTTTCGCTCATTGAGCTTCCTCGGGTGTCGCCTTCACAGGCGTCTCAGATACTTTGAAATCAAAAGGCATGGGCCTGATGAAGTATAAATACGGATTCGGACCGCCGCCCGGTCGCAGTCAAATGCTGAGGGCAGCTTCGTGGCCGCACATAGTACACGAATTTTAGCGCAAATGGAGTTAAAACCCGTCTACCGGGTTTTACTCATACTAATGATTCAGGCTGGCAAGCAGCGAGGCACGGTCGACGGGTAAACAGTCAGCGCTTGTTGCCACATCTCTTTGTGCCTGTGCGGCTTCACTGCCCGCAAGAAAGACGGGTAATCCGCTACTCAGCCACCGCTGATACAGCGCCTGCTGGCTGCTCGTCAGCGCTTTATCCGTCCAAATCATAATGTGATCGGCGCTGATGCGGCTGAGGTCCGGGAACGGAATTTCACGATCCAGCACCTCAACGAAGAAACCGTCGCTGGCAAAACGAATCCCTTCCAGCCACAGCTCAAGGGGATCTTTCAGCGAAAGCGCCAGAATAAACAGCCTGTCGCCGGGGCGTTTTCGCCCGCTGGCCAGCACGAACGTGGCGTATTCAATCAGGGCGGTGTCCAGCATAGCGCGGCTCATGGCCATTTCCTGCTGCACATCGGCGTCGAGCCACAGCCTCAGCGGCCGGACAATTTCATCAATAAAAATAGCCGGAGGCACTTCGCGGCCGTAGCGCCAGATAAGCCCCCGCAGCTTCGTGGGCTGCATCGCCTCGCACTGCGCCAACAGGGCTTCCTGAACCTCAAGCCAGCCGGAAGGAGCGCCGGTTTCCTCACCGTTCAGCAGCGCCAGCATATCCGGCAACGCGGCGCCCTTTTCAAGCCAGCCTACAATCGCTGCGACCCGTGAACAGTGGGTAAAATTGAAAAAACGGTGCCCGTTCTCATCCACCTGCGGTTTGATTAAACCGTAACGCTGCCAGCTGCGAATATTGGCTGGCGTCACGCCGCACTGAGAAGCCAGAACATCAATGTTAAATCGGGCCATAGCCATCTCCTTACAGGAAAGGTTTAACGTCCCCGACGCCCTCGCGCATCACCACTGGCGCATCTTCCGTCAGGTCGATAACCGTGGTGGGCTGCTGGCCCAGATAACCGCCGTGGATGACCAGATCCACGACCTTCTCCAGACGATCTTTAATCTCTTCAGGGTCGGACTCGGTAAACTCATTGCCCGGCAGCATCAGCGAAGTTGACAGCATCGGCTCATCCAGCGTTTCCAGCAGCGCCAGCGCAATCGGGTTTGACGGCACGCGCAGGCCGATGGTTTTACGTTTTTCCTGCAGCAGGCGGCGCGGCACCTCTTTGGTACCCTTGAGGATGAAAGTATAGTTCCCAGGCGTGTTGTTTTTAATCAGGCGGAACGCGACGTTATCGACAAACGCATAGGTCGACAGCTCAGATAAATCCCGGCACATCAGGGTGAAGTTGTGGCCATCGGGAAGCTGACGGATGCGGCAAATGCGCTCCATCGCCGATTTATCTTCCAGCTTACAGCCCAGCGCATAGCCGGAATCCGTAGGGTAAACAATCACCCCACCTTTACGAATAATGTCCACTGCCTGGTTAATCAGGCGCGGCTGCGGGTTATCCGGGTGGATATAAAAAAACTGACTCATACTGCCCTCTCTTTCGCGATGTGGCTCTGCTCCCAGTGCTGCCAGACGGGCTCAACGCCCGCAGGAAGCCACAGCTTGCGTCCCAGCTCAATCCAGGCGCAGGGCAGATGAAAGTCTGATCCCTGCGACGCCAGCAGATTAAACTGCTTCGCGTAGCTCGCAAGCTGGGTTCGTTCGTTGGGAGCCTGCTGGCACTGCGCAACTTCCATGGCATCGCCACCGTGTTCGGCAAAGTGCGCCAGCAGTCGTTTTAGCCATTTTGCGGTCAGGCCGTAGCGCCCTGGATGCGCCAGTACCGCCTGCCCGCCAGAATGATGAATGACATCAATAGCTTGTTCTATTGTACACCACTGAGGCGGAACATATCCGGTTTTCCCTTTCGCCAGATACTTCTTGAAGACGTCGCCCATATTGCTGGCTTTGCCCTGCTCGACCAGAAAACGAGCAAAATGACCGCGGGTGATCGCCCCGCCGCTGGCATGCCGCATTGCGCCTTCTAACGCATCGGGAATACGCGCTTTATCCAGACGCTCGGCAATCATCACTGCGCGCTGGCTGCGGCGTTCACTCTGCTGCTCAAGAAACAGCTTCAGCGCCGGATGCTGCTCATCAACGCCCAGCCCCACGATATGAATCTCGTGGTTTTCCCACACGGTTGATATTTCTACTCCGCTGATTAACTGTAGCGGTAAATTCAGACGTTCGATTTCTGCACGCGCGGCGGGCAGGCCGGCAACGGTATCGTGATCGGTAATAGCCAGAACCGTCACGCGCATATCCACCGCGCGGCTGACAAGAGCTTCAGGAGACAACAGGCCGTCCGAGGCGGTAGTGTGGCTGTGTAAATCGTGGATCGTGGCCAGGGTGGGCTCGCTCAAAATGGCTCCAGAATGGATAAACAGAAATTTAGCGGCCTATGATAGCGATATTCGGCTATTTTAAAAAATCAGTATTGACAACACACGCCCGAACCAGTTTACTAGTACGCAAGTTCACATAACGAGGTATCTGAAATGAAAGCGATGAATTCCCTGCACGGTTGGTGGCGTACTCCCTGAACTCGGGCGGTGCGATCGCGTACGCTGTTTAACAGCGCAGATACCAGGCCCGCCAACGATGCGGGCTTTTTTTTGAACAAAATTTGAGAACTGACATGCAAACACAAAAACCAGCACTTGAACTCCTGAGCAGCGAAGCTGCCTACCGTGAAAACCCAACGGCCCTTTTCCACCAGCTGTGCGGCGCACGCCCTGCGACGCTGCTGCTGGAGTCCGCCGACATCGACAGCAAAAACGATTTAAAAAGCCTGCTGCTGGTAGACAGCGCCATGCGCATTACGGCGTTGGGTGACACCGTCACTTTACAGGCTCTGTCAGCGAACGGCGCCTCTTTACTGCCGCTGCTGGACGCAGCCTTACCGGCTGGGGTCGAAAATGAACACTTCCCCGATGGCCGTATCTTGCGCTTTCCGGGCGTCAGCTCGTTATTAGATGAAGACGCGCGCCTGTGTTCGCTGTCGGTCTTTGACGCTTTCCGCATCATGCAGGAACTGGTGAGCGTGCCTGCTGACGAACGTAACGCGATGTTCTTCGGCGGCCTGTTCGCTTATGACCTGGTGGCCGGCTTTGAAGATCTGCCGCAGCTGAAACAGGACAACCGCTGCCCGGATTACTGCTTCTACCTGGCCGAGACATTATTGACTATCGATCACCAGAAAAAGCAGACCCGCATTCAGGCCAGCCTCTTTACGCCGTCAGAAAGCGAAAAACAGCGCCTGATAAAACGTACCGAACAGCTTCGCCAGCAAATTAGCGAGCAGCCAGCCGAGCTGCCGGTACAGAAAGTCGAACACATGAGCTGCGACGTTAACCAGAGCGATGAAGAATTCGGCGCGGTTGTCCGCCAGATGCAAAAAGCTATTCGCATCGGCGAAATCTTCCAGGTGGTGCCGTCCCGCCGCTTCTCGCTGCCCTGCCCGTCGCCGCTGGCCGCCTATCAGACGCTGAAGAAGAGCAACCCAAGCCCGTACATGTTCTTTATGCAGGATAACGATTTCACGCTGTTCGGGGCTTCTCCGGAAAGCTCGCTGAAATACGATGCGACGAACCGCCAGATTGAGATCTACCCGATTGCCGGTACCCGGCCTCGCGGTCGCCGCGCGGACGGTTCGCTGGACCGTGATTTAGACAGCCGCATCGAGCTGGAAATGCGCACCGATCACAAAGAACTCTCTGAACACCTGATGTTGGTTGACCTGGCGCGTAACGACCTGGCCCGCATCTGTACGCCGGGCAGCCGCTACGTGGCTGATTTAACCAAAGTCGACCGCTACTCCTTCGTGATGCACCTGGTGTCGCGCGTTGTTGGCGAGCTGCGTCATGACCTGGACGTGCTGCACGCCTATCGCGCCTGCATGAATATGGGCACCCTGAGCGGCGCACCTAAAGTGCGTGCCATGCAGCTGATAGCCGGTGCCGAAGGCGTGCGTCGCGGCAGCTACGGTGGCGCGGTGGGTTATTTCACCGCCCACGGCGACCTCGACACCTGCATCGTTATCCGCTCTGCCTATGTTGAAGACGGGATCGCCACTGTTCAGGCTGGGGCCGGCGTTGTCCTGGATTCAGACCCGCAGTCAGAAGCCGACGAAACCCGCAACAAAGCCCGCGCCGTTTTGCGCGCCATTGCTACAGCGCATCACGCGAAGGAGACTTTCTAATGGCTGACATTCTGCTGCTCGATAATATCGACTCATTCACCTATAACCTGGCAGATCAGCTCCGCGCGAGCGGCCACAACGTGGTGATTTACCGTAACCATGTTCCGGCGCAGACCTTGATTGAACGCCTGGCCACCATGGATAACCCGGTACTGATGCTTTCACCTGGCCCAGGAGCGCCAAGCGAAGCGGGCTGTATGCCTGAATTGCTGACCCGCATGCGCGGCAAGCTGCCGATTATCGGTATCTGCCTGGGCCACCAGGCCATCGTTGAAGCTTACGGCGGCTACGTAGGCCAGGCCGGAGAAATCCTGCACGGTAAAGCGTCTTCTATTTCCCACGACGGCGAAGCGATGTTTGCCGGGCTGCCTAACCCGCTGCCGGTGGCGCGTTACCACTCGCTGGTTGGCAGCAATATTCCTGCCGGGCTGACCATCAACGCGCATTTCGAGGGCATGGTGATGGCGGTTCGTCATGAAGCTGACCGGGTTGTTGGCTTCCAGTTCCATCCGGAATCCATCCTGACCAGCCACGGGGCTCGCCTGCTTGAGCAGACGCTCGACTGGGCGCTGCTCAAGCTGAAGCAGGCCAATACGCTGCAGCCGATCCTCGACAAACTTTATCAGGCACAAACCCTGAGCCGCGAAGAGAGCCACCAGCTGTTTTCCGCCATCGTTCGCGGTGAGTTGAAGCCAGAACAGCTGGCGGCCGCGCTGGTCAGCATGAAGGTGCGCGGTGAACATCCGAACGAAATCGCCGGGGCCGCATCCGCCCTGCTCGAACACGCCGCGCCGTTCCCAAGCCCGAGTTACGAGTTTGCCGACATCGTCGGTACCGGCGGCGACGGCAGCAACAGCATTAATATCTCCACCGCCAGCGCCTTTGTCGCCGCAGCGGTAGGGCTTAAGGTCGCCAAACACGGTAACCGCAGCGTGTCCAGCAAGTCCGGTTCATCCGACCTGCTGGCAGCATTTGGCATCAACCTTGAAATGAATGCCGACGCTTCCCGCAAAGCGCTGGACGAGCTGGGCGTCTGCTTCCTGTTTGCGCCTAAGTATCACACGGGTTTCCGCCACGCGATGCCGGTTCGCCAGCAGCTGAAAACGCGCACCCTGTTCAACGTGTTAGGCCCGCTGATTAACCCGGCACACCCGCCGCTGGCGCTGATCGGTGTTTACAGCCCTGAGCTGGTACTGCCGATTGCTGAAACACTGCGCGTCCTCGGCTACAAACGCGCGGCAGTTGTTCACAGCGGCGGCATGGATGAAGTTTCGCTTCACGCGCCAACGCTGGTTGCCGAACTGAACCACGGCGAAATCAAAAGCTACCAGCTGACCGCCGCCGATTTCGACCTGCCTGCCTACCACCAGGAAGCGCTGGCGGGCGGCACGCCGGAAGAAAACCGTGACATTCTGACCCGCCTGCTACAAGGTAAAGGTGAGACAGCGCACGAGTCTGCCGTCGCGGCAAACGTGGCCATGCTGATGCGACTGCACGGCCATGAAGACCTGAAAGCTAACGCACAGAAAGTGCTGGATGTATTACGTAGCGGTGCGGCATACGACCGCGTGACCGCGCTCGCGGGGAGAGGATAAGGCAATGCAGGAGACCGTATTAAACCGCATCGTGGCTGACAAAGCGCTGTGGGTCGAAGCCCGCAAACAGCAGCAGCCGCTGGCGAGCTTCCAGAATGAGATAGTGCCAGCCACGCGCAACTTCTATCACGCGCTGCAGGGGGCCCGCACCGTCTTCATTCTTGAGTGCAAAAAAGCGTCCCCGTCTAAAGGGGTTATCCGCGACGATTTCGATCCGGCCCGAATTGCAGGCGTTTATAAGCATTATGCTTCTGCGATATCGGTGCTGACCGACGAGAAATACTTCCAGGGCAGCTTTGATTTTCTGCCTGTCGTCAGCGGGATTGTCAGCCAGCCGGTGCTGTGCAAAGACTTTATTATCGACGCCTATCAGATTCATCTGGCGCGTTTTTACCAGGCAGATGCTTGCCTGCTGATGCTCTCGGTGCTGGACGACGAACAGTATCGCCAACTGGCCGCGGTTGCCCACAGCCTGAATATGGGCGTGCTGACCGAAGTGAGCAACGAAGAAGAGCTGGAGCGTGCTATCACGCTCGGCGCCAAAGTCGTCGGCATCAACAACCGCGACCTGCGCGACCTGTCCATCGATCTGGATCGCACCCGGCAGCTGGCGCCGCGCCTGACCCACGGCGTGACGGTTATCAGTGAATCTGGCATCAATAATTACGCTCAGGTTCGCGAGCTTAGCCACTACGCGAACGGCTTCCTGATTGGCTCTGCGCTGATGAGTGAAGATGACCTGAACGCTGCGGTACGGCCGCGTGCTGTTTGGGGAGAACAAAGTCTGCGGCCTTACGCGTGGCGAAGATGCTCGTGCAGCTCAGGAAGCCGGAGCTATTTACGGTGGTCTGATCTTCGTGCCTGCTTCACCTCGCTTTGTCACCGATGATAAAGCCGCAGCGGTGATTGCCGCCGCCTCGCTTCGCTACGTGGGCGTTTTCAGAAACACGCCGGTAGCGGAAGTCGTGGCGAAAGCAGAGAAATTCTCGCTCAGTGCGGTTCAGCCTCCACGGCGCTGAAACCAGGATTACATTACTGAGCTACGAGCCCTGCTGCCGGCGAATACACAGATCTGGAAAGCATTGAGCGTGGCTGACACGCTGCCCGAGCGCAATCTACAACACGTGGATAAGTACGTGTTCGATAACGGCCAGGGCGGCACCGGGCAAAGCTTTGACTGGCGACTGTTAGCCGGACAAAAGCTGGAAAACGTGATTCTGGCGGGCGGCCTCGGAGCGGATAACTGCGTGGAAGCGGCAAAAGCCGGCTGCGCGGGACTGGATTTCAACTCCGGCGTGGAAAGCGCGCCGGGAATAAAAGATGCTAACAAGCTGGCTGCGGTCTTTCAGACCCTGGCGGGCTTACTAAGGAAGAGATACCATGACTTTACTGAACCCTTATTTTGGTGAATTTGGCGGCATGTATGTGCCGCAGATCCTGATGCCTGCCCTGCGCCAGCTTGAAGAAGCTTTCGTGGCGGCGCAAAGCGATGCGGAGTTCCAGGCCGAGTTTACCGACCTGCTGAAAAACTACGCCGGGGCGCCCAACAGCCCTGACGAAATGCCGTAACCTGACGGCAGGCACCAACACTACGCTGTACCTCAAGCGTGAAGATCTGCTGCACGGCGGCGCGCACAAAACTAACCAGGTACTGGGCCAGGCCCTGCTCGCCAAACGCATGGGGTAAAACCGAGATCATCGCCGAAACCGGCGCGGGTCAGCACGGCGTAGCCTCTGCGCTCGCCAGCGCCCTGCTCGGCCTGAAATGCCGCATCTATATGGGGGCCAAAGACGTTGAGCGCCAGTCGCCAAACGTCTTCCGCATGCGCCTGATGGGTGCCGAAGTGATTCCGGTACACAGCGGTTCATCCACCCTGAAAGATGCCTGTAACGAGGCGCTGCGCGGACTGGTCTGCAAGCTATGACACGCGCACTACATGCTCGGCACTGCCGCCGGCCCGCACCCGTTCCAACCATCGTCCGTGAGTTCCAGCGGCATGATCGGTGAAGAAACCAAAGCGCAGATTCTGGAGAAAGAAGGCCGCCTGCCTGACGCGGTGATCGCCTGCGTGGCGGCGGCGCCAACGCCATCGCATGTTTGCCGACTTTATCGACGAAACCAGCGTGGGCCTGATTGGCGTCGAACCTGCCGGGCACGGGATCGAAACCGGCGAACACGGTGCGCCGTTGAAGCACGGCCGCGTGGGCATTTACTTCGGCATGAAGTCGCCGATGATGCAGACCGACGAAGGCCAGATTGAAGAGTCTTACTCTATCTCTGCCGGGCTCGACTTCCCGTCCGTTGGGCCACAGCACGCTTATCTGAACAGCACCGGGCGCGCCGATTACGTGTCCATTACCGATGACGAAGCGCTGGACGCCTTTAAAACGCTGTGCCGCAGCGAAGGCATTTATTCCTGCGCTGGAGTCTTCCCACGCCCTCGCCCATGCCTTGAAAATGATCCGCGAGAATCCTGAAAAAGAACAGCTGTTGGTAGTGAACCTCTCTGGCCGCGGCGACAAAGACATCTTCACCGTCCACGATATTCTGAAAGCACGAGGGGGAAATGTAATGGAACGTTATCATCATCTGTTTGAACAGCTGCAGGCCCGCAAGGAAGGCGCATTCGTTCCCTTTGTGACGCTGGGCGACCCGAACCGGAGCTTTCGCTGAAAATCATCGACGCGCTGATTGAAGGCGGGGCGGATGCGCTGGAGCTGGGTATTCCGTTCTCCGATCCGCTGGCGGATGGTCCAACGATTCAGGGCGCAGCGCTGCGTGCCTTCGCCTCTGACGTGACGCCAACTCAGTGCTTTGAAATGCTCGCCCGCGATCCGCCAAAAGTACCCGAAATCCGATTGGCCTGCTGATGTATGCCAACCTGTGTTTTTAACCGCGGTATCGACGAGTTTTACGCGCTGGTGTGCCAAAGTGGGCGTGGATTCGGTACTGGTAGCCGACGTACCGGTTGAAGAGTCAGCGAGTTCCGTAACGCCGCCATGCGCCACGGTGTAGCGCCTATCTTCATCTGTCCGCCAACGCCGACGATGCGCTGCTGCGTGAATTTCGTCCACGGCCGGGGTATACTTACCTGCTTTCCCGCGCAGGGGTTACCGGCACTGAAACTCGTGCTCAGCTGCCTCTTAACCATCTGATTGAGAAACTGGGCGAGTATCATGCCGCGCCACCTCTGCAAGGTTTTGGTATTTCTGAACCTTCTCAGGTTCGCGATGCGATTTCCGCTGGCGCGCGGGGGCAATTTCAGGCTCTGCGGTGGTGAAAATCATTGAGAAGAATCTGGCACAGCCAGAGGTGATGCTCAGCGAACTGAAGGTCTTTGTACAGAATATGAAAGCCGCGACTCGCGGTTGATCGGTAAAAGGCCGGGGAGACCCGGCCTTTTTTCTTAGAAGCGGTAACCTGCGGAGAACATAAATACCCACGGGTCAATGCGCGTCTTAATACTTTGCTGCTCACCCGCGGCTTTAAATTTCACCGTAGTGTCGATGTCCATATACCAGACGGACATGTTCAGCAGCCAGTCGTCATTCACCATATAATCCAGCCCGACCTGGCCTGCCGCCCCCCAGGAATCTTTCACTTTCAGATCGCTCAGACCCGCGCTTTTGCCGGTGTCGTTGAAGCTTGCATCAAAGAAAGTCGTGTAGTTCACGCCGACGCCCACATAAGGACGCACTTTGCTACCCCATCGCCAAAATACCACTGCGCCATCAGCGTCGGCGGCAACTGATGCACGGTCGCCAGGTCGCCGGTTGGCCCAAGCCCAACCTTGTGGCGGAACGGCGTGGCTGCCAGCAGTTCAATACCGATGTTGTCGGTGACCATGTAGTCAAAGGTCAGCCCCAGTTGGGTATTGTTATCAACCTTAAAACTCCCCATCTTGAGCACGTCGTCCGAACCGGCGGTTGGTCGAACCGTCGCGGTACCCGCACGCATAAAGAATTCCCCCGCCTGATGCGCCGAAGCCGCACCGGACAGACACCCCATCGCCAGTAATGCCAGAGTGAGTTTTTTTCATAGCCCTTCCTTGTTATGGTTTTTAACAGCGGGCTGAATATACTCAGAAAGAAGTACAAAGTGATCTAACACCGATCACACTTTGCCTTCTAATTTAACATTCAATGATCTGGATTAATTTTTAGTGACGACATGAAAACAACAAAGCGAAACCAGATCAATTTTATTGAATTATCAGTTTTCGTAAATTTCTGTCATATCTGTACAACCTGCAGGCTAATCGACGCTATTCAACCGCTTAGAGAAAGTCTTTGTGGTGCCACGACGCCTGCATCCAGGGTACAATTGCCCGCAGATTGATAACCGCTAGCAACACCAAGGAGAGTGCATGTCTATCACGGCGGGTTCGGTATACCGTGACACGGGAAATTTTTTTCGTAATCAGTTCATTACCATATTGCTGATTGCGTTACTTTGCGCCTTAATTTCGGTGATTATTGGCCGTGCGTTCTCGCCCAGCGAAGAACAAATGGCGATTTTGAGTGAGGGAGATAACCTGGCGGGTAGCGTTGGGTTGTTTGATTTGGTGCAGAATATGTCGCTGGAGCAGCAGCAAGTGTTACTGAAAGCGTCTGCTGCCTCAACGTTTTCAGGCCTGATTGGCAACGCCATTCTGGCAGCCAGCATGATGGTGCTGATGCAATCGTCTCTGCAGGCCAGCGCGTCAGCGCCCTGCGCGCGATTGGTGCCTCGGCGCCGGTGCTGCCAAAAATGTTCATTCTGATCTTCCTGACCACGCTGCTGGTGCAAATCGGCATTATGCTCGTCGTGGTGCCTGGCGTGCTGCTGGCCATCCTGCTTTCCCTCGCTCCGGTAATGCTGGTGCAGGTAAAACGGGCATTTCCGCGCTCCATGCGCAGCAGCCTGCGTTTGGTCTGGTCAAACATGCGCCTTGTCGCCCCGGCGGTCGTCGCGTGGCTGGCGGCAAAAACGGCGTTACTGCTGCTGGCCTCAAGCTTTGCCGCACTGTCGCCAGAAGTTGGGGCAGTGATAGCAAACACCATAAGCAACCTGATTTCGGCCGTACTGCTTATCTACTTATTCCGCCTGTACATGTTGATACGTCAATAACCTTCCCGGCTCCTGACGCGAGTTATAGTCAGGAGCCACCTCTTTACGGAACAGATTATGAAGCAGTTTCTCGACTTCCTGCCCCTGATTGTCTTCTTTGCTTTCTACAAATGTACGACATTTTTGTTGGCACCTGGGCGCTGATCATCGCCACCGCCCTCGCGCTGGTTTACAGCTGGATCAAATACCGCAAGCTGGAAAAAACCACGCTGGTCACCTTTGTGATGGTTGCCGTGTTTGGTGGCCTGACGCTTTACTTCCACAACGCGGAATTCATTAAGTGGAAAGTGACGCTGATTTACGGGCTGTTTGCCGCCGCGCTGCTGTTTATGCAGTTCGGCATGAACAAGCTGCTGATTCAGAGCATGCTGGGCAAAGAGATCTCACTCCCTACGGTGGTCTGGGTTTCGCCTTAACATCGCCTGGGCGCTGTTCTTCATCGCCTGCGGTTTGCTGAATATTTACGTGGCGTTCTGGCTCCCGGAAAGTATCTGGATTAACTTTAAAGTCTTCGGACTCACCGCCCTCACGCTGGTATTCACCCTGCTGAGTGGGGTGTATATCTATCGTCATATGCCGCAGGAAGAGAAGTAATGTCGAACGAATTACCGCAAGGTGAATTAGTCCTGCGTACCCTGGCAATGCCGCGGATACTAACGCCAACGGCGATATTTTTGGCGGCTGGCTGATGGCTCAAATGGACATGGGCGGTGCCATCCAGGCCAAAGAAATTGCCCACGGCCGCGTTGTCACCGTGCGCGTGGACGGGATGACCTTTCCTGAAGCCGGTGGCGGTGGGCGACGTGGTCTGCTGCTACGCGCGCTGCGTTAAGCGCGGCACAACGTCCATCACCATCAATGTGGAAGTGTGGGGTGAAAAAGGTCTCTTCCGAGCCTATCGGCCAGCGCTACAAAGCCACCGAGGCCATTTTTTATACGTCGCCGTGGATAAGCGGGCAAACCTCGCGCCATACCTCAAGCCTAGTAACTCTCCTGCCCGGTTACGCCGGGCAGTTCATTTTCCCTTACGCGACCGACCTGGTTTCCCGCATTTCCTGCCAGAAGATAATCAATAAACAGGCGCGTTTTGGCCGGTATCAATCGGCCGGCGGTATAATGCCGTAGACGCCTCCCCGATCCCCTGAGAGCTGAGAGCTGAGAGCTGAGAGCTGAGAGCTGAGAGCTTTTAGCTTTTTTTAATCATGCTTACTTTGAGTTAAGTAAAAAACACTTTCGAGATTCAATAAGACTTAATG